>NZ_JBMGQD010000002.1:0-106908 GCF_049739565.1 Streptomyces sp. SAI-170 | reverse complement strand
CCGTCCAGGCATCCCACTGTGATGGGTATGCAGAACACGTCTGCACGACCCGCGTCAGCTTCCGACCCTCATCCGTACTCATCCGACGATGGTCGCGCAGCCTCAGGCGCCCGCCAATCGACTTCAGTCCGTCGTCGAGCCTCAAGCAGGACCAGACGAACGCCATCGTTGACCGGCCGGACAGCTCCTGGGCGAGGGGTCTTCGGGACCCGCGGCGTGGTCGGCCGACTACACGTTTGCTGGGCCCGGCACCGCTGCTTGTGGCGCTGCCGGGGAGTTGCCCTCCCTGGTCACTACCAGGCTCGCTGTGCTCGGTGAACGAGCTTGCGTTGCAGGCAGGGAAGTCCGGTCTGGGGGTGAGCGGCGGAGAGCTGCCCGGCGGGCCCCGTTACGGCGAGCCGGACGCGGCGACGTTTGGGTGGTTTGAACTCGGCGCCGATCGTTCCTGTCGCACACCAAAGGAGGCCGGGGGAGCGGGGCGTGGATTATACGGCAAATGGTCAGGGTCGGAAGGTCAGTTGGGGATTCAGTCCGGATTGCAGTCGTTGTTTCCATCGGATGCAGGTCACCCAGAGGAAGAAGGGGTGACGCAAGCCGATGGGCAGGGAGGGATCCCCATGAATGGTCAGACGGATCGAACGGCAGTGCTTGTCCTCATTGGGTGTGGGGTGGTGTACGCGAGCCTCGAGCACCCGGCGTTCGGCGCCGCACTGCTGGTGGGAGCCGGCGTCGTGACGTTGCTCCATCTCCTGTGGAAGGACCAATGACGGTGTCGCAGCATGCTGATGGGGATCTCTGCAAGGGCGGAGGAGTATGAGCGGTTCGACGGCTCTACGACCGGATCGCGGACGCCTTGTCGCTGGTCGCCCCGTCAGGTCCGGTCGCCGAGCTGTCGGGCGGCCAGGCGCCGGGATTCCTTGTCCGGGGATGCCCCCTCGCCGCTCGGGCCGCCGACGGCCAGGGCCAGGCCCACCGCGCCGAGCGTGACCGCCTCGAAGAGGATCACCAGGGCGCCGACCAGGTAGAACCCGCCCGGGATCCGGCCGAAGGTGTTCTTGCCGCGGCCGGAGTGGAACGCGCGTCTGGGCTGGGATGTCTGCGTCATGCCGTCCCCCCTCACGCCCGGCCGCTGTCGCCGGACCGGCGGCCGGCCGGCTCGCCGGCGAACCGCGTGGCCAGCAGCCCCGCCTCCCGCGCCTCGTCCAGCATCCGGTGCAGGTCCTGGAACCGGGACCGGCCGGCGAGCCCCTCGATCTCGGCGACGGCCAGCTCGTCGCGCACCGTGTTCACCACCAGCTCGTGCATGTCCTCACCGAGTTGCTCCAGCTCCCGTACGGCCCCCCCACGCGCGGTACGCCGCGTCCGCCGCGCGCGTGTTCTCCGCGTACCGCTCCGGCGCCTTAACCCGCTCCTCCAGCGCACTCGACGACAGCCGCAGCGCCTGCCGCTGAGTCCGCAGCACCTCCTGCCACCCGCGAGCCGGAGGCGTCCCCGGCAGCGGTGCGCACCTTCCGCGCCAGCCGGGTCAGCTCAGCCAGGCGCTGGGCGATCTCGTACTGCTGGGCCGGCAGCGTCACGCCGTTGGCGATGTCGTCCAGCAGGGCCGTCCCGGTCGACCTGCGACTGCAGTACTGCCGTCACGGCGGCCTGGGCGCGCTCCATCCGGCGCAGCGGCGCGTGGCCCAGCAGCCCGCGCAGGGAGCCGTCGCCGAAGTCCTCGGCCAGGTAGTAGCGGCCGTGGCGCAGCCGGGCCACCCGCCGCCGCTCGTCCATCCCGCAGCCCAGGACGACGACCAGCAGCCAGGCCAGCAGGTGCACGCCCACGACGGTCAGGACGAACGCCTCGAACCCGAACCGGACCCCCACCCAGACCAGCCCCGCCTGCGCCGCGAGCCCGACGGCCAGGCCGGGCCACACGCCGATCAGCGCCCACAGGATCGTCACCGGCAGCAGCGCGCACACCGCGGAGACCCCCAGGGCCGCCCAGATGTCCGCCCTGGTACGGCCGCCCAGCCCCGGCTCCCCGGGCAGCGGCAGCGTGGCCGGGAACAGTCCGTCGGCGGACTTCTCCAGCAGCGCGCGCTCCGAGTCCTCCAGGGCCGGATCCACCACCGGCCGCAGCGCAATGTCCCGCGCCATTTCAGCAACACCCCCCACAGATTGGGGGAGATCGTGACACACGCCGCAGGGGCTGCCCACGCCACCCCTGTTCCCGGCCGCCGACTGAGACGGCGCGAACCCGAACACAAACTGTCTTCCACCCCTTGGCCTGATGCTGCTGAGGCCGACGGCATGCGACACGCAGCCAGACGCGCGAGAGGCACCCCTGTCCAGTGGCCGGCGCCCCCAGTCCTGCGCCCGGTGACCCCTGTCCGGGCGCTGGCAATTGCCACTTCACACGCTTGTGTGCATTGCCTTGGATGTAACTGGCGCGTCCCGCCGGCGACCGCGTTGTGCCCGACACCGGCCGGCCGGTCCCGTACACGCCACCGCACGGCCCGTCACCTGGCGGGAGTTGCGCAGTGCTGGCCCTCGGCGAGCGCATGGATTGACTTTTGCTGACTGTCTCGCCGGCAGAGGCCGGGGACCAGCTGTCTGCGCCCCAACTCCGGCCTTGTCGTTTGCTGGACGAGAATCGCCCGCGGATTCAAGGGCCTTGACATGCTGGCGGAACTGGGCTGTTGCGTCTCGTTCGGGTGGCGGCGGGGGGTGGTGCTGGCGTGGGCCGGGCAGCGGGCCGGCGGATGCTCGCGCCGTCGCCAACACGTGCCGGTACGTCAATTGATCGGCTCAAGCTCTTCACCGTGATCGACGCCGGGGCCTTGATGAGGCTCGTTGAATTTCCCCACCCGACGCTCAGAGGTTCCCCAGGCCTGCTCACGCTTCTCCGCACCCGCAGCGCGTGGACCTGCGGACGGATGTCACTCAGGAGGGGCCGCTCGATAACCAGCCCAGCCCGAGCTGGAGCGGCCGATGCTATGGATGCTCGGTCGCCGCCGGCAGGTTGTGCCATGCATGTCCGCAGGCGCCTTTGCAGTACCTCTCGCGGCGGCGAGTGTCAGCAACGGCGAACACGGAAACGAGGACGCGGAACGCCTTGACGTGTTCGGCGGAGGGCAGGCCCGCGAACCCGTAGCGGGGCGGGTCCATGCAGATCATGACCGAGGGGTTAGCCGTGGGCTTCACACCAGACCGCGCCACCCCCGCACGGCCGTCCGCAGCTGTAATGTGCGCCTGCATCGCATAGTCAGCGACTTCCTGAAGAACCATCTGCTGGCGTGTCGGGGCGAGGTCGGAGAACCAGCTCACCCCGGCGTCCAACGTGCGGAGCTCTTGGGCGATCTCGTTGACGACCCGCTCGGTCTCGCGCCGGCATGTGCGGCCGTCGTCGCTGCTCGGTTCAGTCATCGCTGGATAATTTCACGACGCTGCTTCCGGGCGAGGAGCGGCATCAGCACCCGACACAGCGCGGGCGACGCCGGCCATCGTTGCCTCCGGCAATCAAGCGGGGGGCGAAGAGCAGCACTGGCCGATTTCACAGATCTTCATCAGCCTTGGCGTGTTCGTCTCCTGGGTTGGTCTTTCCCGGCCGCCTCGCGGTCTTGGTCAGGTCTGTCGTGGTCTGCTGGTGGGTTGTTGGTGGTGGTTGAGGGTGTGCCAGCGGCGTTCGTAGTCGGGTGTGTGGTCGGTGATGTAGGTGGTGGTGACGGGCCGGTTGTATTGGGCGGTGATGCCTTGGGTGGTGCATGCGTGGGCGATGGTGTCCGCTGTGGGCGGTTCGCCGCGCGTTCGGTACGCGGACCATACGTTGTAGACGCGCCAGGACAGCAGGTAGCGGCGCAGGGTGGAGGGGTGGACGGGTTTCCCGCCCCGGCCGTGGATGTTGTTCTGGGCGAGGTGGGCGGACAGTTGCTCGGCGGTCGGCTCGTGGCCGTGCTCGTTGTGGTACTCGCTCCAGGCCAGGTAGTAGCGGTCGACGGTGGTCAGGACGGTCCGCTTGCCCCCCTGATCCTCGGCGGTGGCCTTCACGGGCGCAGGGCGCTGCCCGGCGGCGGCGCCCGCCTGCACGGGGCGTTCCGCGCTGGTTTGCGCGCCCGTTGCTGACGGTGTGGTCTGGCCGTCGCCGCGCAGGCGGGCGTCGTGAGCTGCCGGCTTGTCCTCGCCTGGTGAGGTGGATGGTGTGGGCGCGGGGGCGGGTTGCGGCTGCTGGGGTTGTGGGGTTCGCGAGGGTCTGGTGTGCGTGGCGTCGTGGTGGACCCGCTGGTGGTCGGGGAGAGCGCCGGTGCGGGTGGCGCCTTGGGCGTGGGTGGCGGGCTGGCTGTTGGTGTGCGGGAGGCGGGGCTGTGGGTGGGCGGCTGCCGCGCGTTCGCCGGTGCGGGTGGGGTGTGTTCCTTGCGTGGGGGTGTGCCGGGGGCGGGGGATCGTCGGGGGCTGATGGCGGGGCGGTGCCGGTGGGGTCGTGTCCTGGGTGTTGCTGTGGGGGGTGTGGGGCTGTGCGTGTCTGCCGGTGTCCGCCTCGGTGTTTTCCTCTGCACGCTGATGCCCTGGCAGGGGTGGCACCTGCCCGCCTTCCGCAGTAAGCGGTGCGCCGGCTGTGGTGGAGGGTGTGGTGCGGTCGCGGGGCTGCGGGGCGTGTTGCGAGGTGGCGGGCTGGCTGTGAACGTGTGCCGCGTCTGCCGCATGGGGGTTGGCGAACCGGTCGTCGGACGTTGCGGTGGAGCTGTGCGGTTCCTGCGGGCGCCCGGGCGCGGGCGCTGAGGCGCGGGCCGCGGCAGGCTGCTGCTGTGTCGCTTCCACTCCGGTCGGCTCGGGCAGGGGCACTGACCGCTGCGCGGACCCGATGGGCGGCGGGGGCATTGCGGCGGGGTCTGCGGCGGCGGGTCCTGCCGGGATTGTGTGGGTGAGGGGGAGGCCGTGGCGGGCCAGGCGCAGTGGCATGAGGGCTTCGACGGGTGCCCTGTGCCGCCAGGCGCGTCCGTAGCGGGCGCGGAGGCGAGCCTGGTAGACGCGTCGTTCCTGCTCGAGCGTGATGGCCTGGTCGTAGGAGCGTTGTTCCCACAGCTTCATCCGGCGCCACAGCAGAAACGTTGGCACCGGGCTGAGCAGCCAGCGGGTGAGCCGTACGCCCTCCATGTGCTGGTCAGCCGTGATGTCCGCGATCCGGCCGATGGCGTGCCGGGCCGCCTCCACGGCGACCACGAACAGCACCGGGATCACCGCGTGCATGCCGGTGGCGAGCGGGTCCGGCCAGGCGGCCGCCGCGTTGAACGCGATCGTCGCGGTGGTCAGCAGCCACGCTGTGTGCCGCAGCAGGGGCAGGGGGATGCGGGTCCAGGTCAGCAGCAGGTCCAGGGCGAGCAGCACGCAGATACCGGCGTCGATACCGATCGGGAACAGGGGGGAGAACGTCCCGAAGCCTTTCTTCGCGGCGAGTTCGCTAACGGCGGTGTAGGAACCGGCGAATCCGATACCGGCGATGATCACCGCGCCGGAGGCGACCACGGCGATCAGGACGCGGTGTGCCCGTGTCAGCTGGACGGGTGCGCTCATCTCTCCTGCCTTAGTTCTGCGTGCTGTTGTGCCGCGTCACTGATGGCTGCTGTCCTGCCTGCGGGCGGCTTGCTCGGCCGGGGCCCGCGGTACGGGCTGCCGGGCTCGGGGTGCGGGGCCCGCGGTACGCGGTGCCGGGCTCGGGGTGCGGGGTGCGGGGTGCGGGGTGGGGGGTGTCGGTTACGGCCTGGTGTGTGTGTCTGGCTGTCCTGGCCGGGGGTTGAGGAGTTGGTGGATGAGGGTTTCGGTTTCGGGTTCGAGGGAGCAGTCCAGCGCCCGGTTGACCTGTTGCAGGCGGGTGATGGCGGTGTGCAGGCCCTGGCGGTTTGCGGCTGCGTGTTCGGTGCGCATCCAGTCGCGGTAGAGGAGTTCTGCGCTGTCGTCGGTGTCGAGGCCGGTGGCGACGGCCCGGCGTGCGGCGCTGAGGTCGTGGTGGGGGCCGGGTGTGGTGCGGTGGGTGGCTATGGTGTGGGCGACGTCGATGATCCGGGTGGTCATTTCCTGGGCGTGGGGCTGGGCCCAGGCGGGTGGCCGGCCGCCGAAGGGTTTGCCCCTCACCAGGGTCAGTGCCTTTTCCAGGTCGGCAAGGCCGCTCGTGCCCTGTCGCAGGGCGTGTTCGACGAGGTGCAGGAAGCGGGTCCAGTCGCAGCGGACGGTGGGGGCGAGCCGGTAGGGGTCCTCGGCCGCTTTGCGGCGCGGCACATACGGGTTGCCCGATGTGTCGTGGCCCAGACAGCTGCGCAGGCCCTGCATCCGTGCGTTGAGGGTGCTCGTCGACCAGGGGCTGACCGGGTCCATGTCGGCACACAGCACATCCGCGCTGCGGCCGGGCCGGAAGTACAGCAGGGCGGCGAGCTGCGCCATTCTGGGGCCGTGGCCGGTGCTGGCGACGCCTGTCACCTCGAGTGGCCCCAGGACCCGGATCTCGGGGGCGTGCAGGTCATGCGCGTCCTCCTGCGGCACCGGGTGCTCCGTGGAGGGGGCTGGGGTTGGGGTTGGGGTTGGGGTGTGAGCCTTCGCAGGTTGTGCCGTGCCGGCCACATTCACAGTGGTCGGGGACATGGGGGCATCAGACGCCGCTGCTTCGGTGCCCGGTCCGGTGGTTTTGTCGTCGGGCTGGGCCGGCGGTGCGGTGGGGGAGAGGAGACGGAGCCCGGCCGGGTCGGTGCCGGCGGCGAGGAGGGCCGGGAAGGCCTCGCCGGCGTCTGTTGCCGCCTCGGGTGTCGGGAGGGAGGCGGCAGTGGTTGCGGGCGCCGTCTTGTCCGGCGACGCCGGTTCGGGCTGGTGCGTGGGGGCGGGCTCGTCGGGGACGTCCCTCCAGGGCCCCTCGGCGGGGTGGGGCGGCTGTGCGGACACTTTCAGCGCGGTGGTGATCTGCTGGTAGGCGGCGTGTTCCAGGCGCTGCACGGTGATGGTGGTGCCGGTGTGGTCGAGTGGCTGGGGTTCGTCGAGGGAGGCGTTGAGGATTTCGGCCTGGGGGAAGTGGGCGGCGGCTGTGCCCGCGGGGGCGATCAGCGTGACGGGCAGGGGGCCTGCTTTGTCGATGACGTCGGCGAACTGCCAGGCGGTGTCGTCGTCCAGGGCGGAGGCGCACAGCAGCAGGTAGGGCCGGTGCCGGGTTTCGGGCATCTGGTGCGCTTCCAGCAGGCGTTCGCCCAGATCCCTCAGTGCGTGTGCGGCCTGGCGCATGTGGGTGATCCGTGTGGTGGGCAGCAGTTGCGGCAGGTCCTCGCCGAAGCCCACGGTGACGATGTCGACGTCGGCTGCCCACGGACTCATGGCGAGTTCGAGGGCGAGTGAGGTGCACACTTCGGTGATGTGGACGGGGTTGCCGTCCAGCAGCAGTGCGGGCTGCTGCGTGAGGTTGAGCAGCAGCAGGTCGCCGGCCTTCGTGCTGCCGATCGTGACCAGCCCCGGATACGGTGCCGGCACCTCGTGGGCGGCCTTCTCGTCCAGGAGGGCGGCCTCGGCGGGAAGGACCCACCAGCCGCCCGGCCCGGAGACGAAGGGCGCCGTCGGTTCCTGGGCGAGGTCTTCGGGCAGCACCTGAACTGCGCGAGTTGTGATGCGGGCGGCCCGCAGCGGCGGCAGGACCGCGTCCTCTTCCTGCTGGGCCACGTGGTGGGCCAGGGTCCGCAAGCCCGTATCCAGGCGGGCAGCGCTGCCGGGCTCGGCGGCCGCTGCCAACTGGGCCTCTGCTGGGGAGGTCTCGGCTGCGATGGCGATCTTCTCGCCAGGCTTGCGGCGTCGGCGCTGCAGCGTCCGGCGCAGGGCGAGCGCGCCGGTGACGGCCGCGGCGAGCAGTGCGCCGGCGCCGAGCACGATCCGCAGGTTCAGCGGGCTGGCGCCGACCGGGGGTTGTCGCCGGGGCGGCGGGCGTCAAGGAGGAGGCAGCGGAGCCGGACGGCTCGGCCGCTGCCGACGGCGGGAGGGCAGAAGGCGAGGCGCTGTCGCTTGGCTGGGGTGCCGCCGGCGTTGCTGCGGAGGGTGAGGGCCCCTGTCCGGGCTGTGCGGCCGGGCTGGGCGGGGTGGCCGGGCGGCTGGACGGCGCGGTGGGCGCCGGCGACTGCGGTGCAGGCACCTGGGGTTGGCGGGATGCGGGCGCTGGTGCATGGCCCGTCCTGTTGTTCGGCGTCTGCGGGTCGTCGGGATCCTGTGTGGTCGGGGGAGCGGTTGCCTGGCTGCCGGACTCCTCACCATCGCTCTGCTCGTGGGGCGGCTGACCGGTCTGGGTCTCGGGCACGGTGACCTGCTGCCCCGCGTAAATGGTGTTCGGGTCGGTGATGGTGGGCAGGTGGTGCGGCTGCGGCTTGCCGCGGCTGGCGTCGAACAGCTGCGGCCATTCGGCGCCGTCCCCGAGCTCCCTTTCTGCGATCTTCGACAGGTAGTCGCCGGAGTGGACCGTGACGACGTGCGCGCCGTCTTCGCGGGCCGCCGGCAGGCTCTCACCTGGCTGCGTACGGACGCCTGCCGCGGCTGCGGCGGATTGCGCTGTCTCACCGCTTTCGTCGTCTGCCGCAGGGCTGTCGTCCAGCTGTGTGCGGGCGCCCGCCGTGGCCGCTTGGGGCATGTTCAGCTGCCAGCCGGGCTGCAGGAAGCTGTTCGCGCGGAATACGGTGCCGTCGGCCATGGTGCGGCCCTCGTTCAGTTCGGCGATCTCCTGCCAGCGCTCGCCGTCCCCCAGTTCCCGTTCGGCGATGCCCCACAGGTTCTCTGCGGGCCGCGTCTGGCGCACCGTGTAGGTGGAGCGGGTGGATGCTGTGCCCGCCGCGGGCGGCTGGGCCTGCTCGCCCCCGGCGGGCTGGGGTGCCTGGGCCTGCCCGGGGTGGCGGCTGGCGGTGGGTGCCGGGGCGGCCTGGGCGTCAAAGGCGAGTGCCGAACTGGTAGGCACAAGGACGAGGATGCTGCCGATCAGCAGGGCCGCGGCGCGTTGCGAGGCGCCCATCCCGCGCGGCGGATGCCAGGTGCGGCCCCGCACCTGCGCGGCCAGCTCGCGTACGGCGCAGAACGTGAACTGCGCCCACCCGGCCCACCCCACGGCCACGAGCAGCAGGAGGAACACACCGCCGGTGTCCTGCCGGTCGAGCAGGTGCAGGACGTCGTCGTGGGTGGCGGCCCAGATGACGGGGGTGGCCCAGGCGAGCAGCAGCGGCAGCCCGGCGAGGGCGGCGGCCAGGACGAGCAGGCTCGTCACGGCCTTGGTGACCCGGCCCAGGGTGCGGCCCGCCGCCGCGGCGGGGGAGCGGGTGGTGGTGCGCATCAGTTTCCTTCCGCGGCGGTGACGCCGTGCAGGAGGGTGGCCTTGCCGTGGCCGGTCACCGGCAGAGAGCCGATCCCGGCCACCGACAGGAACTTCGTGTCGTAGGTGCCGTTGACCGTGACGGTGAGTGTCTTGCCGTCGCCGGACACGCCGACCGTGCCGGTGGCACCGGCGGATCGCAGGTAGGACTGGGCTGCTGCGGCCGCGGCCTGCGGGTCCACAACGATCGCTCTCCCGCTGATCGCGTCGGCCGGGTCGATGGCCTGCCCGCCTGCCCGTGCGGCCTCGCCGGCGACATAGTCGGCGCGCTCGGTGGCGCGCATCTTGCTGCCGCCGTCGACGGCGACGCCGATAATGCCGATCAAAGCGAGGACGCACACGGCGACAAACACGGTGACACCTCCCGCATCGCCCAGCCGCGTCCGGCGCCGCAACAGCCAACGGGAGATCATCCATCCCCCCGCGTCGCAAGATCCTGCCGGGCCCGCCGGTCCGCGAGCGCATCGCCGCCTGCCTCGGCTACCGCACCGCCACCTGGCCCGACACCGCCGACCCGCACCTGTCCAACAACGCCAGCCTCCGCTACACCGAAGTTGTCGACCACCCCGGCTTCACCGACACCGACCCCTTTGGTTGACCGATCCCGCCGAGCTTGAGGCCGAACCGCTCCCGTACGCTCACGGCCATGCCCACCGGTCTCACCCCCTGCCACTGCGTCGTCTGCCAGGACATCAACGAACTGGACCCCCGCACGCAGTCGACCGTCGACGTCATTCAGCAGCACGGCTGGCAGGTCACGATGATTCCCGCCGATGACCAAGGACCGGGCTGGGCCTACACCACCGGTCTCTGGCATAGCAGACGGATGCCTGAGGTTGCGATGTTCGGCTTGGACGTGCGTCTGATGCAGACGATCCTCAACCAACTCGCTCAGCGAGCTGTCCAAGGACAGCCCTTGGAAGCCGGCCGCGAGCGCCACGATGTCGCAAGCGTCCCCGTGGTATTCCGGGCCGTCGACTACCGCTGGTACAAGGCGTTCTTCGGAACCGCGATCAGCTACTACCGCAAGCCGCCGTTCCCGGTCCTCCAGGTCGTCTGGCCCAACCGCGACGGAGCTTTCCCCTGGCAGGCCGGCGGGGAAGGCCTCCTGTCCCACCAGCCCAGGCTCGACCTGCACCCCGACGAGCATCCCGTCGGCGTATGGACGCAAGACCTGTAAGCGTGCGACGGCGGCGTCGTGGCGGACCATGACGGCATGAGGCACTGGTTCCGCAGCTACTGGACCGAGGAAGGCACCTGGTTCTACTTCGAGGTCGACGCCGACGGCTGGGTCACCCGCCAGGTTGAACTCCAAGGCCCCAGTGCGAAGCCGATCGCCGCAGCGTCCCTGGCCGAATGGCAAGCCGCCCGGACTGCCGGAACACTGGCGGACTGCGAGAAGACGTTCGGCGCCGCTGCTGAGGTGCCCGTCCATGAGTGGGACAATCACGAGCTGCACGGCCTCGTCCTCGAAGAGTTCGAGACCGTCTGGCTCGCAGCACGAACAGCCTGCCAAGCACGAGCGCGGAATCGCTCGGCGAGCGGAGCTTGAACCCAAGTACTCTCGCACGCTCACTGCACGGCCCCCCTACCTCGGTTCGCGCCCCATGACCCTTCAGGATTCGCGAACCCGAGAGCTCGCTGCCGGTACTGGTCCACGACCGACGTCGCCGTCGAGGTGAGCGTCTTGGCCCCCGGCACGCCCGGCAGCAGCAGATCCGACAGAGTGACTGTGCAGGTGACGGTCACGGTGACCGTGCCGACCTGCCCCACCGGCACGCTCAGGCCGCCGGTGTTGACGGTCACGGATGTCGACGCGCACTTGATTCCCTGGTCGCCCAGGGATTCAGCTGCTGCTGCCTGTGCGGCGCTGTGGGCGGCCGCCTGTGTGCGGTGGATGGACGCCTCCCGGGCTGCGTCCTCGGCCGCCGCGTCGATCTTCGAGCCGGAGGTGACGATCCGGCCCCCGGCGAGCACCAGACACAGAAACATGATCAATGCCGGGAGGACGAGCGCCGCCTCGATCGCAGCACTGCCCTCATCCCTGCGCAGCCCCCCGGCCCGAGGGGCCGGCGCCGCCTGGATCGCGGCACTGCCCTCGTCGCTGCGCAGCCTGCCGGGCCGCCGGGTCGGCGCCGCTTCGATTTCGGCCCTGCGCTCATCTCCGTCAAGTCTGCCGGCCTGGCGGGTCAGCGCCGTCTCGTTCGCGGCACTGCCTTCGCCGCTGTGCAGTCTGCGGGTCCAACGGGCCATGGATCGCATCGGATTCACTCTCCCGGGACTGTCCAGCGCTCCACGGGCCCGGACGCCGACTGGGTGATCCCAAGGCCCGGTACACCGGGGATCATCGACAGGGCCGTGCCGGACACCTCAACGCGCACACGCTGGCCGTTGCTGTACGCGCTCACGCTGTAGCCGTTCAGGCTGTCACCCGCGGTGCGCGCCAGCACGGCCCGCGCCTGGGCCGCACCGTCGGCCGGGCCCGACTGGTAGGTACGCGCCGCGGTGGCGCCTTCGCGGGCAGCGGTCAGGGCGATCTGCCGGGCGTAGTACCACAGGGAGGCCTGGACGACGGCGAGGGTGGCGAGCAGCACGAGGGGGAAGACGATCGCCATCTGGATGCTGGTGTCCCCGCGGTCCTCGCTCCACCTGCGCCCCTGCCACCGGTGCGACAGCCGCTGGATGTGGCTCATCACAGCCCGTTGAGGATGCCGTTGTACCTGGCGAGCACCACGGCGATGGTCCCGGCGATCAGGATGGCACCGCCGACGGCGGCCACCCAGATGATGACGGTGGTGGTGGAGATGTCGCCGCGGTCGGGCCGGCGCCAGGCCTCCTGGAGGCCTTGGCGCACGTGCCCGGTCAGTCCGAGGACCGCACCCTTCGTGCGCGCCCGCACGCGCGCGCTCAGCGCGGGGACCGGACCGCCTGCGTGCGCCCGGGCATGCGCGCCTCGGTGGCCGGGCCCGTGGCCCGGTGCGGGTAATGCGGTGTGCGGGCCGGCGTGCGGGTGCGGGCTCGCGCGGAGCACGGCACGGCGGGTGCGGGCTGCGGTGTGCTTCATGTTCCTCGACCTCTCTCAGCAGGTGGTGAACAGGGGCGATGGTTTTTTAGACGGTGAGCATGCGGATCACGGCGGGGAAGGCCATCAGCAGCATCACCAGGACCGCCAGCAGGGCTCCCGGCGCGGTCATCTTTTCGCTGGCCGCGTTCGCCTCGGCGGCCTGATCGGCCAGCAGTTCGGCATTGAGCGCCGCGGTGCGGGCGCGCAGCGCCTTGTAGACGGCGGCTCCGTCGGTGGCTGAGCCGCGCATGATGTCGGCGACATCGTCCAGGACAGGCAGGCCGTACTCGTGGGCGAGTTCGGTGAGCGCCTGGTACGGCGGAATCTTCTCCAGCCGGGCCCGGCGCAGCGCGCCCTGCAGATACAAAAAGGGCCAGCCCTCGCCGACCTCGGCCGCCTTCTGAAGCGCCTCAGCAGGTCCGGCGTCGGCGGCCCGCTTGAGCGCGACCAGGTCCAGGTAGGCGGACAGGGCGTGCGCGAACTCCTCCCGCGCCCGCCTGGCCTGGTCCCGCACCGCGAGATCGGGTGTGATGAACAGCAGGGCCGCGACGAGGAGTCCGGCGCCGGCGGGCACGTAGAACGGCAGGCCTACGCCCGCGATGATCCACGGAACCGCCGCGATCACGGGGCAGAGCAGGCCCAGCACGGCGAGCGCCGTCTTCTTGAGCATGAACTGGCCCGGACCCTGCCCGAGCAGAGCGAGGTTGACGGTGGGAACCTTGACGCCCGGAAGCCGCTCGAGGCGGGCCAGCAGCCACCGGCCCCACACCTCCTCGCGCTCCAGCTCCGGCTCGGGCATCGTCAAGGTGGCCGGGGCACTGCGCGTCAGGGCCGGCCGCAGCGCGGGCTGGGACTGCAGCAGTTCCCGGATCAGCAGCGCGAGACCGGCACCGGCCGTGCCGCCGGCCACGACGGGGAGCAGGTTCACGGGGCGGCTCCTTCCGGCTCACGGGCGGCGACCGGCACATCCGCCTCCGGCCCGGGCGTGGGCGCGGGCAGGCGGACGGTGCTGGCCGGGTCGGGAATGAGGAAGCGGGGGATACGGCGGAAGGACCCCAACTGCCGCATCAGAGCGAGCACGCCGACGAATCCGGCCGCCATCAAGGCGAGCACGAGCTGTCCCAGGAGCGTGGAGTACGGCCTGGTGTAGCTGGGCACGAAGAACCCGGCCACCACGACACCCACGGTGATGATGGTCATCCACCGCACCGTGGTGCGCGGTTTTGCCCGGTCCGCCTCGATGCCACGCTTGCGGGCGACCTCCTCGCGGACGGTGCCCGACAGGTCCTCCAAGGCCTGCGCCAGGCCCGGGCCGCGGTCGCCCGCGGACAGGATGAGCGCCGCGGCCACCTTGTCGGCGGTGACATCGTCGAGTTCGTCGGCGAACGCGCGCAGCGCTTGCTGCGGCCGCCACCCCAGGCGCAGCCGGTCGGACAGGTTGACGATCTGCGGGGCGAGAGCGTCCGGCGCCCCCTGACGGCTGGTGATCATCGCCTGTTCCAGGCCCATGCCCAGGCGCAGCAGGCCGGCCAGACGCTGCGTCCACTCGCTCAAGCCCTCCAGCTGCCCGATGCGCTCCTGCGCCATCTGTGCCGGCGTGATCAGCCACGGCACGCCGATCACGGCCGCGCCCAGCACAACCCCGCCGGCGAAGTTGCCGGAGACCAGCCACACGACGACGAAGACCACGACGGCCGCGACCCTGAGGGTCCGCCGCCGCATCCGGGCGTCCCCGCTCTGCCTCTTCCTGCCGTGCAGGGCCAGCCAGCGCTGACGCAGCGAGGGCCGCCGCGGCGCCGTGGTACCCACGACACCGGCCACGACCCCGATCAGCCCACCGGCCACGGTCATCCCGCACAGCAGCCCGAACAGCCACGTCATCGACTCACCCCCACCTTCAGCGGCAGCGGCGCCGCCCAGGCGCCGTAACGCTGCTGAAGCAGGCCCGAGTCGAAGCCGACACGGCGCAGGTCATCAATGCACTGGGGATCCATCCGCGGAACCGCCCGCAGCTCACCGAACTCACGGCCGGGGGAGAAGATCTCGTTGGTCGCGGGCCGGCCCGTCTCCCCGATCCCGGTCAGTTCCAGGACGTGGGAGACGTAGCGGTGGCGGCGCCCGCCGATCTGCGTCTCGTCCGTCATATCGACGTAGACGATGAAGTCCAGGCCGTTGGCGGTCTGCCGGTAGGCGAGCTGCTCGGACAGGTTCCCCTGGGCCAGCGCGTACAGCTCGGCGATCCGGTCGAAGATGATGTCCGGCCGCCGCGCGTGGATGGTGCACAGGTTGCCGCCGGAACCGTTCGTCAACGCCTGCATCATCGCGACGACTTCGCTTCCGCGGACCTCGCCGACCACGATCCGCTCCAGCGACATCCGCAGCGCCGGATGTATCAGATCCAGGAGCGTGACCTCACCGGCGCCGCGCCCGGTGACGTCCTTCTCCCCGTTGGACTCGCGGCCCACCAGGGACACGACCTGCCTGTGGTAGCCGCCTGCATGAGCGAACAGCTCATCCTCGGTCTGGATGGTCGCAAACCGGCACTCCGGGTCGAACTCGCGGAGCATCGCCCGCAACAGCGTGGTCTTCCCCGCCTTCTGCTTCCCCGCGATCATGATGTTCTTCTCCGCGCGCACACACGCACCCAGGAACTCACGCAGGATGGGGTCGATCGTGCCCAGTCGCACGAGGTCGTCGAGCGTCGCGTGGGAGATGCGGTGCCGGCGGATGACCGCATACGTCATCGGCCCCAGCCCGGTGATGGCCTGCAGACGCGAGCCGTCCTGCAGGGACAGCGCGAGGGTCGGGTTCGCGGTGGAGATGGTGCGCTCGCTGTGCCCGGACCCCCGGGCCAACTCCCGCAAAAGGTCCAGCAGTTCCTCTTCGGAGTCCGCGACGGGGCCGACCCGGCGGCGCTCGCCGTCACCGTAGTCGAGCCACACCTCGCCCGGGCCCTGGATGATGATGTCCTCAACCCGGTCATCGTCCAGGTACGGCTGCAGCCGTCCGGCCCGAAAGAGCAGGTCGTACACGGCGCGCCGCAGCGCCTCGTCCTCGGGCGGCGTCATCGCCTGGGCGTCCGACCACAACGCGACAGCCTCAGCAATCCAGTTCAGACAGCGCTGCTCCTCGCTGGCCCGGTCCATGTCGGGCTTGGTCTTGAGCAGTTCCTCGCGCTGCTTGGCGACCTGGGACGCGATCTCGCGGGCCACCCGGTAATCGACGGTGACCTCAGGAGCCGCCGCGCCGAGCACTTGGGTACTCGAGGCAGCACCGGCCGGCGCCGGTGTGCCGCTGGACTGCCCAACCCGCTCCTGAGGCAGCGGCGCCACCGTGGGGTCCGGGTGCAAAGGCCTAGCGTGCACGGCTCACCTCCCCGCCTGCCCGGGCGGCGCGCGGATCGAGGCGGGCCCGGCGCATGGCGGCCTGCTGCAGCAGCAGCGTGCTGGTCGTGCGGGCGGCCTTCATCAGCGGCGATCTGGTGAAGTGGCGTGGCTGTTCGGCGCCGTCGGACAGCACGCGGGCATCCTTCGGCGCATGGGGCAGGGTGGCGGTCACCGGCACCTGCAGAACGCGCTGCACTTCCCCTGCGGGATAGGGGCCCTCGTTGATCATCAGCACGCTGACGTCTCCGACGCGTTCCGCCAGCGCGCGAACCCGGCCTTCAGCGGCCTGCAGACAGCGCAGGGTGTTACGGACCACGACGAAGGTGGCGTCGGCCTGTTCGGCCAGGACACCGCAAGGCCCGTAGGCCCCTCGGCGGCCGAGGTCGATCAGGACGTCGTGGCCGCTCTCGGCCTCGATGCCGCGGAACATCTGCGCGAGGATCTTCCAGACCGAGGTGAGGCTCGCCGACTGTGCGGGGTCGGTGATGCCAGGCAGCAACAGCCGGTCGCGCGGGGACATCTGCTTGCCGTCCTCGCTGCTCAGGTCGATCAGCTGCCGCCAGAAAGCGTCACTGAACTCGCCTTTGCGGGCAGCGACCGAGAGGTTGCGCAGCCCGTACCGGTCCCCGAGCGTGCCCTGCAGCAGCCCGTGCAGCACGGCACCGCCGTCCGGGTCACACTCGGCCAGGATCATCCGCCGGCCCGCCTCCAGCGGCCACGACAGCAGCAGGGCGAGAGCGCTCGTGGTCACACCGGGAGCACCGCTGCAGCCTGCAAGCGCGATCACAGCCATCAGCTGCCGTCCGGGGCAGCAAGGACCAGGCGCAGGGCGCCTTCCGCTTCCCACGCGGCGGCCGTGGGACCGTCCGTGGCGGAGGTAGCCACGTCCACGACCACAACTCCCGTGCCCGGGGCAGCGCCGGAAGCCTTCACCACCCTTGCATCGATGGTCCGCACCGCGGCGTCGGCCGGCTTACCCGCCTCCGTCGTTCCCTGAGCCGGGACGTGCACCAGCTGCAGCTTCTGGCCCGGCACCAGAGCGGTAGCCGGGATCTCCTTGGGCTCCAGACCGACCGGCACCAACTGCTCGCCGGACTTCACCAGCGAGTCCCTCGTCACCTGCGAGGGTGCAAGCAAAGAACCGGACTTGAGTTCCACCGCGGCCCGCTTGCCCACCACCGACTGCAGATCGTCGGCGCGCACCGCCCTGACAGCCGGGTCCAGGGCCACGGACGCCCTGCCCAGGTCGTCCTCGGAGCGGACCTGCCCAACCTGGACGTCACGGACCACGGTCACGACCTCCGTACGGTGGCCGACCTGCAGTAACAGGACAGCCACCCCGGCGCCACCAGCGGCGATCAACGCCAGCGACAGTGCGATGACACCCGGTCGCCGCCTGCGAGCCGACACCCGGGGCGGCGCCACTGGACGAGCCACACGCACCTGCTGGGAGACCCCGCTCGGGGCTGTGTCTAAACGTTCCTGGATCTTGCTCACCGTCTTGTCCTTCCGGTGGCGTTACCTGACGACCTGTACTTCTCCGATTGCCACATCCACGTTGTTCTGCCGGACCTCGGTGAGCTGGCCGGCCTCTCCGCCGCCCTGCCAGTTGACGGTCCACGTTGAGGTCGCGGTCACTGGAAACCTGCCACTGGGGGCGCCGGCCGAGGTCTTGGAATACACGTGTCCGCAGGTCGGGGACTGGGCCATGCCCTGGGACGACGTATAGGGCGTGCCTGGGCCGTTGCAGGTCACAGAAGCGCCGTCGCCCATCGTCCACACGATCTTCGACACCTTCGCGACAGCGGTGACGGTGATCCCGCCAGCCGACGCCGAAGCGCTGTTCGGCCCGTAGGTTGTGGCGCTCTGGTTGACCCACATCCACATCGGGACACCCACGGTGTACTTCCCGGCCGCACGCGGACTGGCTATATCAGGTCCCAGCAGCAGCATCTTGTCGACCGCCTGCTGAGCAAGGATCTCCGGATCCACCGCCTGCTGAACAGGCGGATTCGCCAACCAGACCATTCGGGCAATTGTGTTGGTGAAGTCCTCCCAGCCGCATTCCTGTTCGTACACCGCGCCGTCGCCAGGCTCATGGCCTTCCCAGTCCAAGCTGCCAGCGGGCGGCTGCGGGTCTGCGAGTTTGTAACTGCATACCTTCTTGCTGCCGTCGTCCCCGGCAGACGAACCGCTTTCGCCGGTTGCAGTGTCGCTGCCGCCCGCCTGACCGCCGTCCTGGCCGGGGACGGTGACTTCGACCTGGCAGGTGAACAGGTAGCAATCGGTGCTGCCGCTGCCCTTGGGGGCCTTGTCTGCGTAAGCGTTGGGGGAGACGGAGAGCGTAGCTAGGACAGTCATTGTGGTTATGGCGACGCTGTGACGTCTCAGCATGACTTTCCTTGTGGCTCGTCGCGGGTGACGCGCCACCCCTCGGGATACTTCTCGACGGTGCTGACGACTACGTACTTCAGCAGCCGGTTGGCCGGGAGGTTCGCCGGCTCCTTGTTCTTGGCATCGACCGTCTCCCACTTTGAGATGTCCAGACAGTTCGACAGGGTGACGTTGGGAACCTTGCCCGTCGTGTCGGTCTTCGTGGCGGTGGAGCTAGAGATCGTTACGCTGCCGATGATGATGTTGCCGTCGTCGTGGGCACGTTTTGCGTCGGTCTGGGCATTCTTCAAGGCCGCGGATGCTGCGTATCGATCAAGATGGGCGCTTTTGCCGGCGGGGTCGGCGTAGAGCTTCTCCATCTCACGCCAGTAGGCGCGGTAACGGGCAATCGCCTCCTGCTCCGCAGCCAGTGCCGGGTCGGTCGACGCCGAGGGGCTGGGTGCGGGAGCAGTCGTGGAAGTCCCAGACGTGGACGGAGAGCTGCGTGATGGTTTGTCGGCAGCCTCGTCGCCTTCGCTCGACGAGCTGCACGCGCAGAGCGCCAGCAGTGCTCCAGCCGCCAGAGCCGCGGCCAGCAGATTCCGGCTGCGAACAGCGCAACGTTGGTTTCCGTTTACCGGGACGTTCACATTGCCTCCCCGTGCGACGCCCTGGCCGTTCCGTGCCCGGGTCGCTGGTGCACGGCGGCAGCCCATGGCTGCGCCAGGGGCCAAGTGCGGTGATGTGACTGCGAGGTCGCAAGGCTATGCATATGCCATTCAACTTCCCAACGGGGTTATCGAGTTCGTCTGAATAACTCGGGACGTATCCGGTCACTTCTGGAACGGGATGGCGATTTCCAGCCGCCTGTGTTCGCTGCGTTCCGTCCGCACACAGCCCCCCGAGCGCGATGGCGTGGCGCGAGAGCGGGCCGGGATTCGGCGTGGGCTGAGAGGCCGTGCGGATGCGGGTGCGAGTGGATCGCGTGCGGCCGCGTGTTCCGGGCGCTGCGGCCCGCAGGCTGCTGCGCAGGGGGCGGGGTGGTCACCCTGTTCCCCGGGGCCGGGGCCAGACGGTGATGACGTCGCCGTCGAGGGTGACGCGGTGGTGGGGGAACTGGCGGCGGACGAGGTTGAGGTCGTCGATGTCGAAGTCGCCGCAGGCGTGCACGACGTAGGCGTCGTCGAGGTGGGTTACGGCGAGGGTGGCGCCGGGCCACGTGCGAGTCGGTAAGTCTTCGTTGCTGCGAATGTCTTCAGCGGCGTGGTTCATCGGCTGTCCTTGAGTTGGCAGGTGTACAGGGAGATGGGTTGTGTGGTCCGTAGTCTCGGTAGAAATCTAAATGTTCGCGTGAGCAAAGTTCAAGAGGTTTTGGGGAGTTGGATGATCCGTCTCGGTGTGGACTCGTGCTCTTGTGCGCCGCAGGCGGTCCGCCTCCCGTTCGGCGGTCGGCAGACGGCGGCCCTTGTAGAGCCTCATCGGTTGCTGTGCTGCGGCAGGTGGATGGGTGCGTGCCTGGGCAGGCGCCGTGAGCGAGAAGGGGCCTGGTGTGCTGTGAAGCGGTTGCGGGGAGGCGACCGGCTGCCGGTCGCGGGCGTACGTGCGGCACGGGTGTCATAGCTCTACCCATGACCGCCGTTCACCGCTGGTCAGTGGGGTCCACACCGTGCCGGTGGGGCTGTGCTGTTGGAGGTCTTCCAGGGTGGCCGCGCCAAGGGGTACGTGCCGGGCAAGTGTGGCGACGAGGGGATGCTGGTCGGCCATGGCTTGAAGGTCGCTGATCCGGTTGGCGAGGACGTTGCGGGACGCCCCGGTCAGGACGAACAGCACGCGGGGGAAGACGGGATACCAGCGCAGCCAGACGGCTGCCGCGGGTGTTTGGCGTGTGCGTTGCCGGCTGTTGGGTTGTGGCTCGTAGGCCCAGAGCCTGGCGTATTCGATGAGTTTGGATGCGAGGCGTTCGCTGCTCATGGTGGTGCGGTCGACTTCGATGAATGCTCTGAGCTTGGTGCGCTGCTCCTGGTCGTGGCCGGTGAGGGTGTAGTGCATCAGGGCGTCTGCGATGACCTTGTTGCCGTCGCTGAGGGGGTGGGAGACCTCGGGTGTCCAGTCCAGATAGCCGTGCTCGTCGCCGCGTGTGCGGGCGTCGCGGACGAAGGCCAGATGGGTGTGCAGGACGGTCAGCGTGTGCGGGGTCTTCAGCGAGGCGGCGGTGGCGGAGGTGATCGGGTACAGGGGGCGGCCCCGCAGGGCGGGCAGGTCCCGTGTCAGGCGGGCGCCTTTCGCGGTGAGGTACCAGGCGCGGGTCCGGCCCGACTGCGGCAGCACGACGTAGCCCACCAGGTGCTGGCGGCGCAGGGTGTTCAGCGGTGTGGAGACGGCCTGGCGTGTGGCGTCGGGCCGCAGCAGGTCGTGGAGCTGGCCGGTGGTGGCGATGCGGTGCTGGGCGAGTGCGGCGAGGAGCTGGTGCGGCAGCGGCTCCGCCGGGCGTGGCGGGCGGACGGCCGGCATGGTGGTGGGGCCGGTGGTCGAGTCGGTCACTGGTATCCCTTCTTCTGCAGCCCTGTGGCCGGTTCGGTGGTGCGGGCGAGGTGGGTGAGGAAGCCGCTCACCCGGTCCAGTTGTTCGTGGGCGCGGGTGGTGAGCTGGTGCAGTGGTGCCGCCCCGGCTGTGGCCCGGGCGGCGCGCTCCAGCGCTGCCGCCTGCCGGGGGCGGCACTGGGCGGCGTAGACGTCGTCGAGGTGGGGGCCGGTGATGGGGAAGGGGCCGACGCGGCGGCCGTGCACCGTGACGGTCATGTAGTGCTCGTAGCGGTCGAGGGCGGCGACGACGTCCGCGCTGGGCTGGTTGCCCCACTCGGCGGTGATGGCGGTGATGGCGGACTGGGAGCCGGCGGTGGAGGCGAGGGTGGAGGCGTTCTGCACCAGCGACAGCCGGACAGGGGCGGGCAGGCGGGCCAGGAGCTGGGTCATGCCGTGGACGTGGACTCTGTATTTGCGGAAGTCCTCGAACATGGCGGCGATCGTCTCGGGAGCGGCGCCGGTGAGGGTGATCAGCTCGTCGAAGTAGGCGCGGAACGGCACGCGGTGGGCTTCGGCGGTGTCGCGGCGGGAGCGCACGGCGCGCAGCAGGTCCCGGGCGAGGAGTGCGGTCAGCAGCCGGTCGGTGGGCCCGTTGCCGCCCGGGCACACCCACACGATCATGCTCGTGTCCATGGCGGCACGGATGTTGTAGATGCCGGCCGCCTGGCCGAGAAAGGCGCGGGTGACAGGGTTGGCGGCGAGGCGGGCCAGGGGGTTGAGGACCACGGCGAAGGAGTCGGGCGGCAGGGCGGGGAACACGGTCTGCCACCAGGAGCGGGTCTCCGCATCCAGGCGCCCGTGGACTGCGGTGAGTGCGGCGGCGCGGAAGGCGGGGTCGGTGAGCAGCGCCCGCACGTGGAAGAGGGTGCTCTGGTCGTCCGGGCGGCCGGCTCGGCAGGCGGCGTCGTTGACGGCGGTCAGCACGGTGAGGGCGGCGGTGAGGATGGTCAGTGCGCGGGGTGCGCTGGCGTCGTCCCAGGCGAGGGCGGAGGCGAAGGCGTCTGCGGTGGACTCGACGACTTCGTGCGCGACCTGGCCTTGGTGCATGCCGAGCGGGTTCCACGAACTCACCTCTGCTGCGGGGCCGCCTGCGTTGAGGTCGATGAGTGCGATCCGCTGCATCAGCTCCTCGTGCGCGAGGAACGGCCGGGCGCGGGGCCAGGAATCGCGGTGCGGGTCGACAAACAGCAGCCCGCCGCCGGCGTGGGCGTAGCCGATGGCCTGGGCGAGGGCCCGTTCGGTCTTCCCGCCGCCCGCCTTGCCCACGGCGACTTCGAACAGTGTCTCTGCGGCATGCGAGGCGACCAGGCGGCGGCGGCCGTCGGGGCCGCGGTACAGGCCCTGCAGCAGCAGCCCGGGATTGCCGAACTCGAAGGTGGGCAGGTCGGCGGGGAGCAGCGGCAGCCGGCAGTGGACCGTGGGCGGCTTGAGCAGGCCGGTCAGTTCCTCAAGGCGCACCCAATTCTGCCGGGGCGGCCGGCACTGGCCCAGCTCCCAGCGGCGTTGGAAGCCGCGCCGGCTGGGCCAGCGGTCCGCGCCCAGCCTCCACGGTCCCACCCGCCAGCCGCGCATCGCCCACCGCGAGCGGCCGCCGAACACGTCGAGCGCGGCCTGCAGCTGAGCAAGGCGTGCCTGGGCACGCCCTTCGGTGTTCGAGGCGCACATCACGAGCAGCTGCACGCGCACCAGGTGGTCGTCCTCGGCGAGCTTGCCCAGCGCCTCGGCCGGCTCGACCCGGCGCGGCACCGGCGGCATGACCAGACGGCGCCCGCCTTGCTGGCCCCCGCCGACCAGCTGCCGCAGCTGCCAGGTGAGGGAGTCCTCGACGCCGCCGGCGTCCTGGCGCAGCCACCGGGCAGCGCGCTGGGCCTCACGCCGTTCCCGGCGCCGTGCGTCCGCCATCAGCTGCACCCGCCGGGCCCGCAGTGCCCACTTGGGGGCGCGCTGGATGTCGAGGCGGATCTCGGCCAGGTCCCCCAGCCCGGGCTGCAGATCGGCGACGGCGTCGATCAGCGGCTGCAGCGGGTCCGGATCCAACGGCACCTCACGCAGCGGCGCGGTCGGCCTGCCGCGCAGGATGAACTCCGCCCGCACGGTGTGCGTCCGCGGCCGGTCGATGATCGGGCGGGCCCGGTTGACGGTGACGTCCGGCCCGAACGGCGTGATGGACAACAGGCGTTCCCCGCCCGCGGGGCCCTCGATGCGGTAGCGCAGCGCACTGGTGCCGTCCGCCCGCAGCCGGACCTGCACCGTCTTTGTGCGGCGCGGCGCCCACCACGGCATCGCCGTGGAGGCCCGGGCCAGCTGCACGCCCCGGCGGAAGATCTCCTCCAGTCCCGGATCGAAGTGCCGGGCGGGCACCAGCTCCAGCGACATCCGCTCAGCCGACGCCCTGCGCGCCAGACGGCGCACCACCACCGCACCCGCCACCCAGAGGAGAACGGCGGCCGCCGCGAACAGGTACCAGTACGTGATCGTCCAGCCGGCGGTGCGGACGATGCCGGCGAACACGTCGGCCACCGAGCCGGGGAGCGAAGCGGACGCCGGCACAGTCGCTGTTGCCTGGCCGGTCAGGTGCTCGGCTGAGGAGTCCACGTGGACACTCCCTTCTGGCCGGAAGCCGTGCGGGCGAAATGGAGGTCGGTGATACGGAGGTCGGTGTAGGTGCCGCCGCGGTCCGTGCCGGCCCACACCAGATGGACCACCGCTTTGTCCGGGCTGCCGTTGCGGCGGGCGACCGAGGCCTGGATGCGGAAGCGGGCGGTGGCGAACGCCGGCGCGATCGCTTTGCCTGGGGCATCGAAGAAGACGGGCCACTGTGCGCGGCCGATGCCGGTGGCGTCGGCCCGCAGCAGCGCACGGCCCAGCGTGCGCAGCACTTGTTCGTCGGCCGGGGTGAGGTCTGCAGGCCAGGCAGCCTCCAGAGCCTGCTGGACGACCCGGTCACCGGACACGCCTTCACCGTGGGGCGGCAGAAGGGAGGCGGCCGGCGCCTTCGGCGCCGGGGCCAGCGCGGACCTTTCACGGCCCGCACCGTGGGGGCCGGGGTCCTTCACGGGCGACGGCCGGATCGGGTGAACAGCCCGGCTGGGCCTGGCTGTCGGCGCGGGAGGGGAAGCTGCGTCGGGTGTGTGCGTGGGCATCAGCAGGCCCACCCCGGTCACGGTCAGGAGCACGGCCGTGAGGAGCAGTAGGCGCGGCGAGAGCGCGAAGGCCGTTGTCACAGCAGCCGTGCCCCTCCCGCATAGCCGGACATGGCATTGACCGGGTCTTGGCGGATGGTGGTGCCGGGGCGGGCGGCGTTGATCATCTGACCGTTTCCGAGGTAGATGCCGACGTGATAGATCGTGGAGTCCCGTCCTGGGGCGTAGGCGTAGAAGACGAGATCGCCCGGCCGGAGCGCGCTGGTGCCGGCGCTTGCGGGGATCCGCCGCCCAGCACCGGCCTGGGCGGCCGCGGTGCGCGGCAGGCGCACACCAGCCTGGGCGTAGGCGTACAGCGCCAGCCCGGAGCAGTCGAAACCCTTGATGCCTGTGCCGCTCTTGCCGCTGGGGGAGCAGCAGATCCCGTACGACGGTCCCTGGGCGGTGCCGCCGCCCCACGAGTAGGGGACACCGCGCTGTGCCAGCGCCGCTTCGATGACGGTGCGCACCGTCCCGGACACCCGGCTGAGCTCCGGGTTGCTGGCGGCCGCCGTGTACTGGCCGATCCAGCCCAGCACGTTCGCCACATATGCGCCGGAGTGGTTGTACTGGAGGATCGCGGCCCGCAGCTGCGTCTGCCGGGTCAGGTCACGGCCGCCGCCGCACAGGTAGATCGCTGCGCCGAGGGCGGCGTCGTCGGCGTTGTGCGGGTCCGCTGTGCGGTCGCTGTTGGCGTCCTTGGCGATGCTGTCCCAGGTGGAGGGCAGGAACTGGAAGGGGCCGACGGCCCGCTCGCTCATGGCGGTGCCGTCCCAGCGGCCGTTGTCGGTGTCGGGGAAGGCGGTGGTGTTGCCGCCGGCGCCGGAGCCGTTCAACAGCACTCCGTAGATCTTCGGGCGGATGTCGCCGTTGTCGGCGATGTTCCTGCCTACCGCGTGGTTGGACTCGACCTTGGCGATGCCTGCGAGGATCGGCCAGCGCATGCCCCGGCACTCCGGCACATGCGTGCCGGCCTGCTGGACGGCCGTCTTGTAGGCGGTGAGCATCCGTGGCGGGATGTCCGCGGCGCTGCCGCCCTGGGCGATCCCGCCGCCGTCACCTGCGCCCGTCTTCAGTGCCACGTACGCGCTGATCGCGTTGCCTGCCGGTGCGGCGCAGCACACGGCGGCGAGCAGCAGCAGCCCTGTCACACAGCCCCATTGCTTCAGCCGGCGGCCAGACGGCTTCATTCGTCCTCACCGTCCTCGGGCTGCCGGGTGTGGTCCTGGCGCCGGTTCTCGGCGTCGGCGGCGGTGCGTCGCATCAGTTCCTCAAAGCGGGCTCGGGCCTGGTCGCGGGTGCTGCTTCGGGCGGTGCGGCCTCCGGGCAGAACGGGCCCTGGCTGGCCGGTCCCCGGGCGTGCGGCACGTCCCGGTGTGCCGCCGCGCAGCGGCCTGGGGACGGGCGGCGTGCCGGGCACCGGTGGCGGGGGCGGGCTGGGCGGTGCGGAGGCCGGCCGTGCCGGGGCAGGGGCGGGGGCGGGGGAGTGCTCGGGCAGACGGGGACGCGGCGGCGGCGAAGCGGTGGGCAGGCGGCGGCCGGTGAAGCGGCCATGGCGGCCGCTGTCGCCTCCGTCACCGCTGTCGCGGACGGCATGTGCGGTGCGGCGCGCGGCATCGCCCCAGGCGCGGGCGTCTTCGCGGACGGTGTTGCCCCACACGCGTACCTGCTGACGTGCGTCGGCGGTGAAGCGGGTGGAGCCCTGGCGGGCCCGGCGGAGGGTGGCGGGCAGGCCCAGGGTGGCGTCGTAGGCGGTGCGGGCGGTGCGGTTGGCGATGCGATAGCCGCGCAAGCGGACGAGCCGGTTGTGGGCGCGGGTGGCGAGCAGGGTGCGGTGAGTGTTGTCGTCGTGCAGGACCTGTCCGGTGCTGCGGTCGACAATCTGCCCGTCCTCGGTGCGGTAGCGGTCGGACGGCCCCCGTCCCTGCGGCCGCACCGGCCCCACCCCACCACCGCCGGGCCCACCCCCAGGACCGACGCCAGGCCCGCTGCCAGGACCGGGCGGGCTGGCGGGGTCGTCTGCGGCCCCTGGGGGGCGTTGCCAGCGGGCGAGCTGGGCATGGTCGGGCCTTCGCCCGATCAGCAGCCAGTGCCCGCCCTTCGCCCCCAGGCCCGCGCCGAGGCCGGCGACGGCCGCGGCCGCGGTCAGCGGGGCGAGTCCCCGGCCGGCTTCAGCCGTCGCGTCGGCGAGCACACGGCCGGTGTCGACCGGCATGCCAGCCCCGTCGGCCATCGAGGCGAGTGCGCCCATCAGGCGCCGGCGGGTGCCGAGAACCCCGAACCGGCCCGGGCCAGGGCCGGTGAGGGAGCGCAGTCCGCCTCCATAACCGCCCAGCACAGCAGGGGAGTTCATGGCGAGGGCGGCGCCGAGTTCGGAGGTGTCGCCGGGCAGGTGGGTACCGCCCACCCTGGCGTAACGCATCCGCATCGCCATGCGCCGGCCGAATGCGGAGATGCCGGCCAGCACACGCCGGTGCAGGGCTGTGCCGAAGACCGCGAGGGCGACCAGGAGCAGCATCCGCTCCACCATCAGATCGGGGCCGTCGGTGATCGTGGCATCGACGGCGATGGCGAAGAACGGGATGAACGCACACACACCGACGACGGCGAGGCAGGCGATCCCCCACACAGACAGCCACTTCCACACCGACTGCCGTGCAGGGCCGGGCAGCATCGCGGCGACGAAAGCGACACCGGCCGCGGCCGCCGCTGCCGCGCACGCACCCTGGGTGCCGAGGAGCACGACCGCGCTGGAGAGGATCATGCCGGCGATGAACAGCGCAGCCACCAGCAGCAGAAGTGCTCCTCCGACACGCCACCAGGTCGGTTTCTCGGCGTAGGCGGCACAGGCCTTGCCGACCTCACCGGCCTGCGCCAAGTCCATGAGGAACTGCTGGAATTCATATGCGTCTTTGCCGCGCTGGTCAAAGGCGGGCAGGTCATCGTAGGGGATGGAAACAGCTGGGCCTCCGGCGTCATCGGCTTCGCAGTACCTCTTGGCCGGCCCCCAGATGGCGCTGCACGGACCGTCCCCGCCACCCTTGTCGTCGTCGGTACCGGGCCCGTCGCCGCCAGTGCCGTCCCTGTAGCCGCCGCTGATCCATTTCAGGTGCAGGCCGTACGCTTCGCGGTCCGATTCCTTGGCGGGGTCGAGGATGCGACCGTACTGCAGCAGCATGTACGGCTTGACGATCAGTGCGTTGGTGAGGGAGTCCTGCAGCGGGCGGGCGACCTCGGTAGAGGCAACCGGCCCCTCGCCTTCCCGCTCGAGGCATTTCAGTTCCTGCCGGCCGGCCATGCCGTCGCAGGGGCTACGGCTGGCGAGCTTGCCGCCCCAGTCGTAGGAGTTGACCGTCGCTTGCGCGACCGAGGCTCCCACCTGCTGGGCCTGCCCCAGCGGACCGTCGACGGCGAGCAGGGTGTCGGGGCGGATCAGCGCCGAGGCGGCAAAGGCTGCGATCAGCAGGGTCAGCACCATCTCGCCCAGGCCGCGTCCGACCCTGCCGCGCACGATCATGAAACCGGTGAACACGAACGACCAGGCCAGCAGGAGCCCTTTGAGGCCCAGGGTGTCGACGACGATGGTGTTGTAGGTGTCGGCGGTCTTCTGCGCGGGGGCGGTGAGGATCTTCAGCAGGGGGAAGCGGAAGGCGGCCTCGATGGCCCATCCGGCCCCTCCCACCAGCAGCCGGATCAGCATGAACAGACCCGACAGCGCGAAGGCGAGCGACTGCGACTTGAAGTCGAGGATGGAGCCGCCTTCGGCGTTCAGCTCGTACCCGTCGATCGGCACTCCCTCGGAGGAGCGGATGTTGAGCGGGGCGAGGAGGTCGCCGGTCTCGCTGTTGCTGCTGGCCGCGTACACGACCTGGCTGTTCACCATGAGGAGCACGCCGGTGAGCAGCACGACGAAGCCGGCCGAGCGCAGCGTCGCGCGGTCTGGACGGAACATGTCAGCGCCGCCTTTGCCCAGCAGGGCTACGGATCCGCCACAGCACGAGGGCAGCCAGGCCTGCACCGGCCGGAACCAGCCTCCACGCCGCACCGGCAACGCCCGGCTCCTCGGCGGAGGCGGCCGCCCTGGTGCCGCGCTCGCAGTAGTCCCTGGCCGGGCCCACGATCGCCTCGCACGGATCCTGGCCCGCAGGGCGGGCCTCAGCGGCGAAGGCCTGTCCCGTGTGCGGCCACCACGCCTGAGGGAAACCAACCTCGACGGCCAGGACGAGCACGCCGACCACGACGGCGATCACAGTCACGACGCTCGCGGCCGCGGCAAGGCGTCGGGTGCGGTCCCAGATTGAAGAGGTCATCAAACGTGTTCCTTCGGACGGGTCCCTGCGGTCTCACCCGCGAGCGCCTCAGGCACGGAAGGCGAGGCAGCGCTCGTACGGCGTCCCGGTGTGGTGGTGATGGACGTGGTGATGCGCGGGATACGGGGGATGGAGACCTTGACCCGGCCGGTGTTCTGCCGCGGGCAGGTCAGCAGGAACTCGCCCTCCCGGCCCTTGCGGCCGACAGGAGACAGACCGGTGGTCACAAGCCGCAGCAACTCGCGGTCGTTCGGGTCGAGGCCGACGAACTCAAGGCCGCGGCGGGCACGCTCGCGGTCGGCAGTGCGGGCGAGCGCGCGGTAGGCCATCAGGCCGCGGTCGGGGCCGAGTTCCTCGGCGTCGTGGGATCCGGCGATGAGGCCAGCGCCGTGCTTGCGGCCGTCGTGGAGGATTTCGTGGACCAGGGCGGTGCCCTCGGCCGACGAGGTGAGCCAGTACAGCTCATCCAGCACCACCGCGGTGAACCGCTCGGGGTCCTCGAACGCGGTCTGCCGGGCGATCGCAGCGATCAGGTAAAGCACCGCGCGGCCGATCAGGGCCTCCAGTGGCTGCTGGTGCAAGACCTCCGGATGGTCGAACGCCGCCTTCGGCGGCAACTTCAAACCGGCTGTCGTGATCACGATCATGTCGGAGGCGCTGGAGGCGTCCAGCTGTACCGGAGGTAGCGTGGGGTCGAACACCATCCCCGCCAGGGAGTTGGTGGCCACCACTCGGACGAGGCCGGCGAGGGTGGCGGCTGCGTCCTGCCGTTTGCCCGCCTCGCTCGCAGCCATCTCCTCGAGGACCTCCAGCACTCGGTGCATGGACGGCCGGCCGCTGGAGGCGGCCTGCTCGACGGCGTGGTGCAGGACCTCGCCGCTGCTGCTCATCGGGCCGATCCCGAGCTGCAGAGTGAGGTAGGACAGGGCGTAGTGGCGGCCCTCAGGCCCGTCGAACATCCGCAGCGGGTCGATGGACACCTCGGCCTGGGCGGCGTCGATGATTTGGACACGGCCCTTGGCTGCGGCGCGGGCGAAGGTCGCCCACTCGCGCACGGGGGTGCGGTCGATGCAGATGGCGCAGCCGCCGCGCGCCCACACCGCCTCCGCGATCAGCTTCTGCAGCACGCTCTTGCCGGCGCCGAGGTCCCCGACGATGCCCATGGAGGCGGACGCGTCTACCTTGGGCGCATCGGCCACATTGATCATGACCGGGCGGGTGGTGCCGCTGTCCAGGTCGATACCGAGGAACATGCCGTTCGGGTCGCCGACCTGGGGGGCCGTGAAGGCCCCGCCCAATGCCCAGTCTTCGGAGATCTGGTGCTGGGTGAACTCCCGCACCACACCCGGGCGTACGGTGCCGGGCAGGCCGAGCGTGAACAGGGCCTCTTGCAGGCCGGCCGGGCGCACGGCGCGGTAGTCGGCGCCACCCAGCAGCGCCGCCAGGGCGCGGGCCCGGGCGTCGCACACGGCGCCGGTCGGCCCCCACACGGTCAGCACGGTGACGGACTGCACCTCGACCTCCACACTGGTGCGTGACAGGCGGGCGTCCAGTTCGCCCAGGTCGCGGGCGGCCTCGGTGAGCGAGGTGGGCATGCCGGTGGGGCGGGCGTCGTACTGGTCGGCCTGGTCGATGAGTTCGTTCTTCTTGCGCCGCACCTGGTCGCGGGCCTTCTCTGCCGGGACGAGGGTGAGGTCGATGGTGTAGTCGACGGGGAAGTCGAGCATCTCGAGCTGGGCGAACAGGTCAGCGGCGTCCTGGCTGACCGCGGGCGGGCACTCGGCCAGGGCGAGGTGCGCCTGGTAGCCCGTCCCGGCGTCGGATTCGACCTGCAGCCAGCGCCGCCCGAGAGGTGAGCCGGTGTTCACCCGCCACCAGGCCTTGCGCCCGGACCGCGTGATCCGACCGGTGTTCTTGAGGTCGCCCGTGTCGTCCAGGTCGGGGTCGATGCCGCCTTCCTGCAGGCGTACTTGGCCGAGGTCGGCGTAGCTGGGGGAGCGCAGCACCCCCTCGTGCAGCTGCCCGCCGTACAGGTCGCTGGTTTCGGCTTCCGCCAGCAGCGGCTCTGCCAGGCCGCGGTGGAGGGCGTGCTGGATCATCCACACGATTTCCGCCGGGCGGGCCGGGCGGAAGGCGATCCCGCCGGCGAGCGCGGCCTCCACCCCAGAGGCCTGCTCGCGGTAGGCGGACACCTCCCGCTGCGCCACCGGCGCCGGCCGCATGCCGAGCATTGGAGAGATCTCCGCCCATGCCGCGCCGAGGGAGGCCGATACCTGAAGGCCGGTTGTCTCGCCCTGCAGCGGAACCGCCAGCCACAGCGTGCGGTGGTGCATCTCCTGGTCGTCCAGCAGATTCAGGGTCGCCTCGACGTTCTCCACCCACGGACGCGCGCCTGCGCCCGATGCGGTGTCGGCCGGCTCGATGCCCTCGATCATCTTGAGGGCGATCTCTCCGGGATCGACCTGCGCACACAGCCCGAACAGCCGCGGCGCCCCGGACAACGACCTCACCAAATGTGTGATCTTGGCGAGCTGTTCGTCACGGACCGCGGCGGGCACGTAGGTGCCCTGAACGGTCTCCTCGTGCTGCCCTTGCGCGTCCGGGCCCGGGTGCAGGCGGTAGACGGCCCACACGCTGCCGTGCGTCGACCAGACCAGGTGCCCGGCGATGTGACGGATCGGAACTCTCACCGCACACCCCCGCCTTGCTCAGCGAGGGCGAGCAGCTGCTGAACACCCGACACCGGCCCCACAGGTAGTGCGGGAGTAGTCGGCTCCGTGCGGTGCCGCGCGACCGAGCTGCTGGCGGCTGGGCTCGGGTGCGGCGCCCGGTCGATACGCGGCCGCACCGCAGGGAACGGTGCGGCGGCCGTAGCGGGGACGGGCGCCTCCTCGATCGTGAAGCCGCCGATCAGCGGGTGGGGAGCGCGGTCGCGGGCTGCACGCCCGCCGATCCGCCCTCCCTGGGGCTGCCACAGGAGCAGCGCCCAGCCCAGTGCCGCCTGCAGCGGGGCACGGCCGGCGATCTTCGGACGGCGGACCACCCAGATCGACAACAGCCAGGCCGCGATCGGGATCGGCCCCATCCACGACCACCAGCTGATCGTCTTGATCAGAAGGAAGCCGCCGCCGACGGCGACCGCGATCTGCGCAGGCGTGTAGGGGCCGAGGGGGATCTTCCAGTCCGCGACCTTGCCCAGCACCCAGGGATGGCGACGGGCGGCGGTGTAGAAGCGCCCGACCCGGCCCGCAGCCGCTGCGGCGCTCACAGCCGGCCTCCGACGCCAGTGGAGTGCTCTCGTACGACGGGCTCGGGACCGTGCACGAGGCTGGGGACAGCGGGCGCGCCCTTGGCAGGGTTCTTGACCTCGTCCTCGAACATGTCCGAGAGGTCCTCGCGGGAGTTGTACAACCCCAGCGCGATGATCATCAGCAGCAAGGCGCCGATCCCGGCCTTGAGACTGAACTTCTGGACCATGATCACGACGACGAGCACGAGCAGACCGGCCTGCAGACCCTTGGTCGCCCAGTCCTGCAACATGGTGATCCACGAGTCGCCCAGGTCGTCCAGCTGACCGGCGAGGACCACGCTGCGCACCGTGTTCACCGGGCACCCCCGTCCAGGGCCGTCCCGGACTCCAGCGCCGAGACTTCCCAGCGGCCCGAGCGGGCCGTGAGCGCGAGCTCGTACGCCAGCGGCCACCGCCCGCCGGTGTCCCGGGCTTCCACCTGTGCCAGGACACGGACCTTGGTGCCGTCGGCCGACACCTGCTCCGCGGCCGCGGCCTCCTCGACGGCGGACACCTGCTGCACGTCGACTGCCGTGTACGGGGCGGGGGAGACCGGGGACAGGCTTACGCCGGGGGCGAGGTAGCGGTCCACCTCTCCGGCACCGGTCAGGTAGGCGGCGAGGAACTCCCCGACGGCAGCCGACAGATCACCCTCCGGGACACTCACGCCGTACGACGACTTGCGCACCTCGGCCCGGGCCGGGCCGGCCACCACAGCGGGCGCACCGGTCACCGTGAACGAGGCGCCCGTACGGTCGGCGGTCACCGGCACCGCGTAGTAGCGCACCGCTCCTTCGGCGAACTGCGCAGCCACTGTCACCGACCACGCGCCGTCCGCGCGCTGCGCACTGCGCACCGCCGTCACCGACGCAGGTCGCGGCTGCGCACCCGCATCCGCATGCGCAGTCGTGTTGGGTAGTTCGATGTCCGGCGCCATCGATTGCGCAAGCCGCGCCTGCGCACTTGCGGCGTCATCCGCGCTGCTGCGCAGCCACGCATGGACGAACAGCTGCGCGTAGCCGGCCGGGTCGGCGGCCTGCACGCTGGTGCGCACGGCGGCGGTGGGCCTGGACTGGGTGGCCGCCTCGACCGTGGTCGGGCTGGAGGTGATGGCCACGCAAAGGGCGATCGGGCCGGCCGCGATGACGGCCCAGAGGGCCAGGCGGGACAGACGCACTCGGCGCCGCATCGCCTCCAGCCGGGCGCCTGCCGCCATCGGGGCAGCGGCCTCGCTTTCCGAGGCGTGCTTGCCAGGTGACATGGTCGAACTCCCAGGTCAGTACGAATGTTTCCGACCTGGAGAAAACCCGCGGGCCCCGACCCGACCACCGACCACGAACCCCCGACCACGGTCACGATGGGGGCACGAAGTCCATGGTCGGGCCCATGGTCGGCCCGACCCCAGCCCGACCGTGGGCCAGCCGCCAGTGGGAACCGGCACATCCTGCCCGCCACAAGCCCGCGGCGCTGACGGCGGCGGTGAGACCTTCCTGCCGCACGGCCACCGGTACCCGCCCACCAGTGCGCAGACGATCGCCGCCAATGGCTTCGGCGAGCCTGCGCAGTGCGGCACACGAACCTGCCCCACGAGAAGATCAGGAAGCCTCGAGCGGACTGCGCAACCGCTCGGCACCACCCGACTGCGCACGGCCCTCGACCGGTTGCGCAGCCCCGTTGCGCAACCGCCCGTCCGGCGATGCGCAATCCGGCGGCGTGCTCCGCACGAGGCCCCGGCTGCGAGCGCGTGGTCGCCCCGACCATGAGCCCGACCACGGCAGCCAGGCGTATGCGTTGCCCGATCGTGACGGATGGTCGGCTCTGGTGGCCGTCAGCCTGGTCGGGGCCGGCGAGTGAGCTGTCGGCATGGAACACATGCACGCCTGCACGCCCCAGGCCGCCGGCCGCCATGTCTCGGCGAGCCGGGGGCTCGGCCGTGGCCGCGGTGCGTGGCCGGCGCCGGGGCAGTGGTGGTGAGCGGCTTCGGGGCGGGGATCCGCCGGGGCGTGATGGCGGCGAACCAGTTCACCCAGGTCGCCAACGCGCTGTTCCGTGACTCCCAGTTGTCGTTCAAAGCAAAGGGGATCTTCGGGTTCGTCAGTACGCACCGGACCGGCTGGCAGGTGACGATCGCCGACCTCGTCCGCGTGGGTCCGGACGGACGGGAAGCGGTCCGCACCGGGCTGAGGGAGCTGGAGGCGCGCGGTTACCTGATCCGTGAGCGCCTACGCCGCCCGGACGGCACCCTCGGCGAGATCGTCTACTGCATCACCGACCGCCCGGCCACCCTGGTGGACAGCGCGCTGATCGAAGCCGACTCGGTGATCGCGGACCCTCCCGCTGGGCACGCGGGCGGGTTCGAGGCGGGGATCCGCCGGGGTGTGATGGCTTCCGATCAGTTCACACAGATCGCCAACGGCCTGTTCCGCGAGGCCCGGTTGTCGTTCAAAGCCAAGGGATTGTTCGGTCTGCTCTCCACGCACCGGACCGGCTGGCAGGTGACGATCGCCGACCTCGCCCGCCGCGGCCGCGACGGCGAGGCGGCCGTCAAGAGCGGGCTGCAGGAACTACAGCAGCACGGCTTCCTCGTCCGGGCCCGCGAGCGGGAGCGTGACGGCACGCTCGGTCCCGCCGCGTACGTCATCACCGACCTGCCCGCCCTGCACAACAGCAGGTCGCAACCAGAGTCGGGTTTTCCACCAGTGGATGACCCTACGTTGGCTGACCGGCCCCTTAAGAACACCAACAGAAAGAAGACCAACAAGCAGAACACCAGACCCCTCCCTCCCCGCGCCCGCACAGCGCGACCGCGCCCCGAAGCCCGGCCGGCTCGGACGGCACCAAAACCCGCAGACCTGGACCCAGGCGTCCGCCTGCTGCTGGCGATCGGCGCACAACACCCCGAACTGCTGCTGACCGACCAGGTCCTTACCGAGCAGGGACGCACCGTCACCGCGATGCTCGAGGCCGGATGGACACGCGAGCAGCTACGCCACGTCATCAGCGACCGCCCGCTGCCGAGCCCGGTCCGCACCAGTGTCGGTGCGATCATCGCCGCCCGGCTCCGCGCCGCCCAGGCCTACCCACCGCCCGCCACCGCCGCCTGCCCCGACGACCACGACCGGCCCGCGTGGGCGCAGCCGCCACCACGCCCAACCACCACCACCGCCTCCTGCGTCGCCCGCACGGTGAGCGAGGCCGTGGCCTACCGGGCCCTTGTGGAATGCGCGGGCTGCGGCGTCCCCACAACCGTCCCCGGCGAGGACCTGTGCCCCGCCTGCCTGGGCTGGCCGCCATGCCGCACCTGCCCAGGGCCGACTCCCCGCCGCGCCCACCCCGACGGCGACGGCCGCTGCACCACGTGCGCCTCCACCTTCACCGACCACCTTCAAGGAAGCAGCCCGTGACACAGACGCCCCACACACCACCGCCAACCTTGGCCGCGCACCACCAACGCCCCGAAGACTCCGCTACCGACGACAGCGTCGCTGGCGCGGACCACACGCGCGAGCCCTGGCGGCACCCGGGCCCGTACTCGCCAGCCTTCCGTCAGACGACACCTGGCCCCACACCCCGCAACTCACCGCTGAAGGGAACCGTCCTCATGTCTTGCCCCCAGCCGGCGGCGCAGCCGCAGTCCGAGCTCCAGTCCGAGTCTGAGTCCACTGCGGCCGTCCGCAGCGCGGATGTCTACCTGCTCTTCGCGCACGAGCCCTACCATCCCGGCCCCGGCACGAAGGAGATCAACACCACCGTCGTGGCCGCCGACTCGTTACTGCACCCGCTGGTGCGCCAGCCCGACGGCGTCCGCATCCACGCCCTCCTCACCCGCGGGCGCCAGCCCCGCGAGATCGTCCCGCTGGCCACCCTCACCCACGAACTGAACGGCGGCGCCGACTGGCCGAAGACCGGCGACTGGGAAGGCGTCACCGCCGACCTGATGCACCTGGTCCGCAACCAACGCTGCGACGCCCTCAGCCTCGGCCTGTCCACGACCGCACGCGCCCTGGTGTGCACCGGCCCGCACAGCCACGTCCGCGCCTACGACGCCACGACCCGCGCCTTCATCACCTACGGGCCAGCGGAGCGCGCCACAGTCCTGGACGAAGCCGGCCAGTTCCTCACCGATCTCACAGCCGAGCGGCCCCTGTGGCCGGGAGACGCACTCCTCCCACCGCTGCGCCACCTGCCCTGATCCCCGCCAGCCATTGAGGATGAGGGGGCAGGCGGTGTTCGGATACGAACCGCGAGCAGTCTGGGCCGACCTGCGGCGCCTGCTGCACCGACTCTTCCACCGGCGCAAGGTCGGCCCACCCAAGGGATGAGCGCAGCACGCGGCGGGAGACGGGGGACCCGTGTCGCTCTGTGCGCGGCGGGCCGATGGGCTGGCCGCGTGCCGCGCGAGTGGAGCCGGGCCGGATTCCAGTGCTCCCTTGGGGGAACAGGCGGACCACCCGGCCCGGCACCCCGGCACAGAGGTGGCCGTACTTGCGTGTCGTCAGCTCTGCTCCGGAGACAGGGTGTTCCCCCGGGGAACACCCATCGCCCCAGCGGCCGCGGCCAAGCGGCCCATGTGGCCGGGGGACGGTGTGCTGCTCCCGCTGGGCCGGCTCACCTGCAAGCGCTGACCCCGGGCCGCAACCGACGACAACAGACGATGTCGGCCACCGACCGCGAGGCTGCCTGCGGTGTAAACGGTGGCGCTGATGAGGATCTGGGGAGACCGACTGCGGCGGATATGTTCGTGACGGTCGGCGCAGATGGTTCCGGTATGTGCATGAGAGAGAGTGTGGTTGCGGGAAAATCCCTGGTGGCGGGGTGACGTACTGGGTGATGCTGCGGCCGTGATCGATCGGGATGACGCGGTACGCATTGTTGAGGAAGAGTTGGAGCGTGGCCTGCAGGCGCAGGCTGCTTCCAGCGTCGAGCCGGGCCCGCGCAGCGTGGTTGCGCGGGTGGTCGAGCATGAGCTCGTCTGGAAGGTCTATGTCCAGTCCGAGGAGTATGAGCGAACGCGTGATCCGGCCGCGATGCTGGTGGGACACGGCCCGTATCTGGTCGACCGCGTCGATGGCGGGCTCCACTCCATCGGCGTTCTCTCCGCGATCGCAGGGGCCTGGGAGGACGACTACCGCGGCCGTATCCGAGGACTGCCGGTCCGCACTGCGGTGGATGATCTCCACGACGAGCTACGAGCTGTAGCTGACGCAACGGGCGGACGCGTGGCTGCTGTCCGTGTGCTTCGCCGTAAGGTCACGGGGCTCTCCCCGGTGCAGGCCCTCGCCTACGTGACCGGGCTGCTCGAAGGTGAAGTGCCCACTGAGCTCCTGGCCATCGCTCATCAGGAGCTTGTGAACCCCGTCGACCGTGTGCTCGCCGTACACACCTTCGGCGTTGATGCAGGTTTCTGACAGGCGAGGAGTCGAGATCACCGCTGACCCGTTCTGGATGTCACGAGTTCGGTACTGGCTCAGCTTCTGGGGCCGAGGCCCTAGCGCCGGCGTCTTCGTCTGGCAGGGGAGTGCTGAGGTACTGGCTCCGACGGCACCGGTCGGTCTGCGGGGCCGGCATGCTCGTGAGGGCAGAGCGGCGCGTGGGGGCCTGTCTGCGGTCGAAAGGCACTGCGGACCAAGGTGCAGCGGTCGTGGGGGACACGGGGGGTGCACCATCCCGTGTACGGCGCGGGGGCGTTGGCGTGGTTGACGCTGCTTGCCAGGGCTTCTGCGGTGTCTGCGAAGGCCCAGCTCATCGCGTAGGCGCTGCCCGCATGGAGCCACTCCATACGGATCACTGGTCTGCTCAGGACGGTCTCGAACCATGTGGCGCACTGCTCGGCGAGCTGTTCCGCTGTTCCGCTTGCGCAGAGGAAGCCGCTCTCGGGTGTTTCGTGCAGGTTGAAGAGCTGGTCGCAGACCTTGCCGGCACGCACATACGTGCCGTGGAAGTGCACCGCCCATTCGCCGAGTATCAGGCGCCGCTCATGGTCGCTGAGAGAGACGTGCACCAGCAGCGATGAGTCGTCTTCAGGTCGGCCGACGCTGCTGTATGTCAGCGGCACTCGCCAGGAGGCAGCCCTGGCCTGCAGGGCGGAGATGAAGACCAGCTCGCCCGCATCGAAGTCCCAGGGCTCATCGCCGTCCTCCTGAGGGTCGTCGACTACGAACCATGGGTTGCCGTCCACGAGCCGACTCTAGACCTTCCGCCAGGACGTATGCCCACAGCACGAGTCGAACGTTGTGGACCGCCGACCGAGCCGCATTTACGGCAGGAGAATCGGCAAGTGAGGCGCAGGGACTCACCCCCTTGCCTGCTTGCGCGTACGCAACATACGGCCAAGGACCCGCACGTCGGTGCGGGCTACACCCTCGGCCTGAGGCGGCAGGACGGCCCCCGTCCGCGGGCGGTGCGCTGTTGGGTTGTTTGTCAAGGGTTGTTCGGAGCGCCTGGCGTTGGGCTGGTGGCGTGGCGCGTACCTGTAGAGCGTGGTGCTGACACCCCCCATCGAGCCGATGCTGGCCGAGGCCTGGCGCGGGCTGCCCCCGGATGAGGCGCTGCCGGGCGGCTGGGTCGCGGAGCAGAAGCCGGACGGTTTCCGCGTGATCGTCTTCGCGCGTCCTGGCCGGGTGATGGTGCAGTCCCGGCAGGGCGCGGATCTGACGGCGGCGTTCTGCGACATCGCGGCCGCGGCGGCCGGGCTCGGCGAGCGGCAGCTGGTTGTGGACGGTGAGCTCGTTGTGCCGGGGGAGGGCGGGCTCGACTTCGGCCGACTGCAGCACCGGGCCCGCCGCCGTGGCCGCAGCGCCGCCCTGGCGGCCGCAGATCACCCCGCCTATCTGATCCTCTTCGACGTGCTGGAGACCGAGGGCCGAGAACAGTTGCACCGCCCCTACCGTGAACGGCGGGCCGTCCTGGAGGGCCTGTTCGCCGACGGCGTCCTGGCGGCCCCGTTCACCCTGTGCCCGGCCACCGAGGACCGGGCACAGGCGCAGGAGTGGCTGGATCCTTCCTGGGGAGCGGTCGGTATCGAGGGTGTGGTGCTCAAGGGACGCGAGCAGCCCTATCTGCCGGGCAAGCGCGCCTGGATCAAAGTGCGCTCCCGCATCACGTCCGAGGCGGTGATCGGCGGCGTGACCGGCTCTCTTGCGGCCCCGGCCACCTTGCTGCTGGGCCGCTACGACACCGGCGGGGACCTGCGGCTGGTCGCGCGGACCACCGTTTTGCCCACCGCCGCTCGCCGTCTCGTGACCCAGCATCTGTCCCCCGGCGGCCCAAGTCATCCGTGGCACGGCCGCCGTTTCGCGATCGGGTGGGGAACCCGCGGCGAACTCGAGTACCACCCCGTGCAGCCGGATCTGGTCGCGGAGTTCGTCGCCGACACCACCATGGACGGCGGCCGCTACCGCCACCCGGTGCGCTTCCTGCGCCTGCGGACCGAGTTGCGTCCGGCGGATGTGCCCGGGTTCTGACACCCTGCGCGGGGTGGTGCTGCGGCCGGCGTGCGCAGTACTACGGGCCTGGTTCTTGGTGCAGGTCGATAAAGAAGCGCAGACGGACGCCCGCTTCGCCTGGCTCGTGGAAGGTGCGGTCGGCCGGTGCGACGGCGCAGTACGCGGCGAGCAGGTTCTGCACGGCGAACGCAGTCTGTTCGTCAGCAGCCGCTACCTCCACCACGGCCAGCCCCGCCTCTGCCACATGCACATCACTGATCTTCCTCATAGCCGGCATGACGTGCCGGACGGCGCAGCAGGTTCGCCGGCCGGTGTCTGTTCATCCGGACGGGGTGCCGGCGGAAGTAGGTCAGGGGCGCGTGTTGACGTAGCGGGCGCCGGGGCCCCACTGCGCGAGCGCCGCCTGCAGACACCACTGGCACAGCGGGTTCTCTGGGGGAGATTGTGTGGCGCGAGGCAAAGGGAGCGCGATCGATGCAGCTCAGCGCCGGATTCGTCCAAGGTAGTTGGTGCAACACATGTGGCGCTATCACTGGTTCGGGTGAGGCTCGGCAGCATGGCTGCGCGCAGAGGTACGGCACCGGTACTGATGGGCTCGCGTATTCAACTGTCGCTAGTTCGCTGAGGAGTCCAATCGACTGGCGACTTTGTGTGATCGCCAGTGGCGTACGACTCCAGGGCCAGGAACCTTCGACACCGCTGATAGATTCCTGCGGTGAGCGAGCAACTACCCAGCGGGGGCATCGAGCTGTCACCCGACGAGATCGAAGCCCTCCCTGCTAGGTGGTCGTTCTGCTGGACCCCGAGTGAGGTCGCGCAGCAGCTGGCGGGGATCAGCACGCCCTGGTACGTGGCTGCGGGCTGGGCGCTGGACCTGTTCCGCGGCAAGCAGACGCGCGCTCATGGAGACATCGAGATCGCGATTCCGGCCACGAGCTTTCCAGAAGTCCGCGATCGCTTCCCCGGCTACGTCTTCGACGCGGTCGGCAGCGGCCGGATCTGGGAGGACGCCACACCAGAGGTGCTGGCCGCCGTACATCAGACATGGCTCCGCGATCCGGCCACCGGAAACTACCTGCTCGACGTGTTCCGCGAACCGCACAACGGCGACACCTGGATCTGCCGACGCGACGAGAGGATCCGGCTTCCCTACAGCAGCATCATTCATCACACCCAGAACGGCATCCCGTATCTGGTACCCGAACTGGTCCTGCTATTCAAGGCCAAGCACCTCCGCCGAAAGTATCAAACAGACTTCGAGGCGACCGTCCCCCACATGACCTCAGCTCAGCGCCAGACCCTGGCCGAGCTACTCGCCTGCGTACACCCGGGACACCCCTGGATTGCGGACCTGTAGCCAGCGCCTTATTAGTGGGCTCGCGCATTTAGCGCTGGGAGAAGCCGGCGCAGTGGTGCATATCGGGGCCTCGTCAGTGCCTGTTTCACATTTCCTGACCCGTGTCAGTGGCTCGCGCTCCGCAACGCGGTCGGGGCTGCTGGACCGCTGACGTCACACAGCCGGCGGGGACGCGGCCAATGCCGGGTCACGAGCTGGATGCCGATCCGTCCGCTCCGTACCGGAGGCCGTCGAGGAGCAGGTCGAGGAGGCGTCCGGCCCGTTCGCGCTGGTCGGGAGCGCTGGTGATCAGCCCGATGCCGGCCAGGCTGAAGCCGACATCGAAGGGGTCGATGTCCGGGCGCAGGAGACCGGCGTCGGCACCGGCGTGCAGCAGGGTGCCGAGGGCGGTGGCGAGCTTGTCGAGGGTTTCGGCGAAGGGGTCCGCACCGGATGCGGCCGCGGCCCGCAGTGCGTCCGCCATGCCCTGCTTGGCAGTGAGGTAGTCCATGAAGTCGTCCATCCACAGGCGGATCGCCCGGTCCGGTGCATGGTCGGCGAGGAGGTTCGTGGCGCTGTCGCAGACACGGGCCAGCTCGTTGCGGTAGGCCGCCTCGATGAGTGCCTCGCGTGTGGGGAAGTGGCGGTAGAGCGTGGCCGAGCCGACGCCCGCGGCTTTGGCGATGGTGTCGATCGCGACGTCCGGGCCCTTCTCGGAGAAGGCGCGCACGGCCGCTTCGAGGATGCGTTCCCGGTTGCGGCGGGCGTCGGCGCGCAACACGCTCGGCTTGGCGGTCAAAGCTGTTCCCTTCGTCGTGACCAGTCTATCTGGACAACCGGGGAGTTCCCCGCTTACCGTGATGGCTAACCGGGGAACTCCCCGGTTACGGCGTTGACCCTGACGCTCCACGCGCAAGGAATGGCGATCATGACAGCACAGCAGCCCATCGGTTCCGGCTTCGGGGCCCGCAGCACCACGGCCGACGTCCTGGCCGGCCTCGACCTCACCGGAAAGCTCGCCGTCGTGACCGGCGGCAGTTCCGGACTGGGGCTGGAGACCACACGCGCCCTGCGGGGCGCCGGCGCGAGCGTCGTCGCAGCCGTCCGCCGCCCGGAAGCGGCCGTGGAAGCCTTCACCGCAGTGGACGGGGTCGAGGTGCGCCGTCTCGACCTGGGAGACCAGGCCAGCGTGCACACCTTCGCGGACGAGTTCCTGGCAAGCGGCCGCAGCATCGACATCCTCATCAACAACGCCGGCGTGATGGCCCTGCCCGAGACCCGCCTCGGACCCGGCTGGGAGGCGCAGTTCGCCACCAACCACCTGGGCCACTACACACTCACGAACCGGCTGTGGACCGCCCTGGCAGCCGACGGCGGCGCACGCGTGGTCGCGCTCAGCTCCGCCGGACACCGCTACTCGCCAATCCGCTGGGACGACGTCATGTTCGCAAACGACTATGACAAGGCCGTCGCCTACGGACAGTCCAAGACCGCGATCGCGCTGTTCGCCGTCCACCTCGACGCCCTCGGCCGCGAGCACCAGGTGCGGGCCTTCGCCGTCGCCCCCGGTGCCGTCATGACCCCGCTCCAGCGGCACATGACCCGCGAGGAGATGATCGCCTTCGGCTGGATCGACGACCAGGGCAACACGGCCCCCAGTTTCAAGACCCCCGAACAGGGTGCCGCCACCCAGGTCTGGGCGGCCACCTCCCCGCAGCTGGCCCACACCGGCGGCGTCTACCTGGACGACTGCGACATCGCCCCGCTCTCCCAGGACGACGCACCCGGAGTCAGGCCCTACGCGGTCGACCACGAACAGGCCGCACGCCTGTGGACCCTGTCCGCTCAGCTGACCGGCACCAACGCGTTCGCGAACCGGTGACACAACGGCAACGCGCACTCCCCTCCAAGAAACCCGCATCTGAAATCTCCGCAAGAAGGGTCACGAAATCATGACGCACACCGCTCTGGCCGCCGTCGCGAACGAAGCACAGGCATGGTTCGACAGCTACGTCGAGACGTTCATCGCACTGGCAGCAAAGGGGAGCACCGATCCCGCGCCGCTCCTCGACTACTTCTCGGTGCCGATCAGCATGACCACGGGGACGGCCCACACCGTTCTCACCTCCGCCGATGCGCTCTCCCAGGGACTCGCACACGAGCTCGGCGCACTTCGCGACGCCGACTACGGGGGCAGCAAGGCCCTCGACCCGGTGGTGCGCGTGCTCAACGAGCGGGCCGCGCAGATCGAGGTGACCTGGGCGCGCCAGGACAGCCAGGGGCGGGAGTTCCAGCGTGTCCGTGTGCTCTACCTGGCCGCCCGTACCGACGCGGGATGGCGGACGGTCGCCTCCGTGATCCTGGCCGGCTGACGAAGCACATTGCCCGAGCCTCGCCCGCGGTGCGCTCGCCAGTCAGCGAGGCGACAGGACCCGGCCACAAGATCGCCGACGTGGCAGTACGTGCTGATCGATGTCACGTCGATGCAGTCCCGACGGCTTAGCGTGCCGCGCCGCCCGGCGACGGCGCGGCACTTTCGTCAGCCGACGTTCTTGGGGATGCCAGGCATGGGCGTGGTCGGGTCCATCCGCCGTGCCACCGTCGCCCGCCGCCGTACGCATGCCGCTCACCGCCACGTTCGCCGCCACTGACTTCGTGAACGTCGAGCGCCCAGGTTCCGGAGCGAAGGCAAGGCCGCGGCTCCCTTGCCTTTGCCGGCCTACTGACCTGGCCGGGATCAGTCCGTGCACCGGCATCCGCACGCATGCAGAGGAACCACATGACCGACACCAATCAAGGCACCACGGACCTCCCACGCCACTGTGAGGCGGCCTTGTTCATGGGGCACTGGATGCGCTCGCCCTCACACATCGGTGCCATCGCGCCCAGTTCCCGGCATCTGGCCCGCGCCGTCACGTGCGCCATCCCGGAACGCGGGGAACCCGTCGTCGTGGAACTGGGCCCCGGAACAGGGCCGTTCACCGCAGAGATCCAGCGCAGGCTCGCCGGACGCGGCCGTCACCTCGCCGTGGAGATCAATCCGCGCCTCGCCGAGCTCCTTCGCGACCGTTACCCGGCGGCCGAGGTTGACCGCGTGACGGGCGGTGGGGTCGGCCGCGGATAAGTCGATGATGCGCAGCTGGACGTCGGGTTCGCAGTGGGTGCAGGCGCGCAGCCCGCTGGCCAGCAGGCGGCGGGCTTCCTCCTGGCTGACGGCCTGGCGCCGTTTGCCTGCCATGTGGCAGGTGCCGGCATGGACCCGGACCGGCGGGCGGCCCGCACCGATGCCGAGCTCGACGAGCCACTGCGGCGGCGCCGGCCGCACCCGGCGGCCGTGCTCCTGTTCTGCCTGCCGCTGCTGGACGGCGGCGATTTTGTGCGTCGATGCGGCGCAGCCACAGCGCGTGCCACACCCGCAGGGTGTGCAGGCGCTCCAGATCAGGCGGCAGGTCATCGAACACATTTTTGATTCTATGCACATGATCCACGTCTCGCGCCCTCGCGTGTTCGAATTATCGTTCGATATTGTGAGGGGAGGAGGTGTCGGGGCGATGACCAGCAACGATCGGGGGCAGCGGCCGGCGACCGTGATGCACGTACGGTGCCCGGACCGGCTGCCGCAGGAGACCTACCGGCAGGTCCTGGAACTGCTCGCCGGCCTGTCCCCGGTCGTGCAGGCCCTGCCGCCGTCCGCCGCCCTGGTGGAGCTCAAGGGCGCCCTGCGCTACCACCACGCCGACGCCCGCCGCCTGGGCGAAGTGCTGCGTGTGCGCGCGATCTCCCGTCTCGGTGTCGACCTACGCGTCGGAATCGGGCCGTCGATCACCGTCGCGGCCACCGCCTCCGCGCAGATCGCACCGCCCGGCGGCGTCCTCGCCGTCGGCCCCGGCCAGGTCGCCGACTGGCTCGGTGCGCTCCCCGTACAGGCACTGCACGGCATCGGCTCCCGGCAGGCCGGCATCCTGCACGACTACGGCATCCACACCGTCGGCCTGCTCGCTGCGGTGTCCCCGGCAACGGTGCAGCGCCTCCTCGGCGGGCGCGCAGGCCGCCTCGCCGCCGACCGCGCCCGCGGCATCGACCCCCGGCCCGTCATCCCCCGCGCCCTGCCCGCCTCCCTCAGCGTCTGCCACACCTTCGACCCGCACGTCCTCGACGGCGCCGCCGTCCGCACAGCCCTCCTGCGGCTCGTCGTCGACCTGGCGATGCTGCTGCGCCGCCGCGGCCAGGCCGCCCGCGCGCTGACCCTGCAGCTGACCTTCGCCCAGGGCGGCAGCTGGGAGAAGACCCGCCGCCTCGTCGAGCCGTCCGCGCACGACGACGACCTGCGCACCCTCGCCTACCGGCTGATGGACGCCGCCGGCCTGCAGCGCGGCCGCTTGACCCGCATCACCCTGCGCGGCGAGGACCTGATCGATGCCGGCCAGGTCACGCAGCAGATCAGCCTCGACACCACCCGCGAAGCCCGCCTCGCCGCTGAGAAGACGGTCGACCGTGTCCGCGAGAAATTCGGTCCCCGCGTCATCGGCCCCGCCGCCGCATTCCGCCACGCCTCATAGGCGTTCCCGCCCGGCGCGCCCCGAAGCCGGCAGGACGTGACGGCGCGTCAGTAGCGGCGGCGGACGCCCTCGCGCCGCCCCTGCGGTCCGCCGCGGCCCCGCCCGCAGGGACACGCCTGGGCGCCTGCCGGTGACTCATTGGTGAAACGTTCACTTGGTGTGACATCCGCCACAGTGTTCGAGGTGGCGGGCGGGTGTTCTCCGTCTGAACTCCCGACTCCCGCAGGGCAGGGTCACCGCGTTTGCCCTGATCACGCCTGGTGTCGGAGCGGTCACTGAGCGGCAGGCGTGTGCCTGTGTGTGCCTACGCGATCACGGTGTGTCGAAAAATTGGTCGGCAGGCCCCTGAGCGTTTCCCCCCGGTGATCCGAAATGCTGCCCCTCGAGAGCCCAAGGAGGTGCCCTCCAGCTCATAACCCCACTGGCCAGGGGGAGTTGACGCTGCGTTCAATGGAAGGAACAGGGGTCCTTGTGACCATGAACGAACTGCTCGCGCTGCTCGCGGTCATCACCGCACTGCGCGTCTTCCTCCCCGATGCCGCAGCAGGCATGCGGCGCCTGCTGCGCGCCGGCGCCCGCCTCGGTGTCGCCGAACTGCTGCACCACCACACCACCCTCCCCACCACCACCGAGGCCCCCGTGACCCTCACCGCCCGGGACGGGGAGGCCTAGCGATGACCACGCCCGAGGAGAGCGATGCCCAGCACACCCTCCCCACCTCCTTCGAGGAACTGAACGCCTTGCAGGGCATCCACTACGAGATGCCGGAGAGCCTCGACGCCTTCTACCGCATGTACGCCCGGCCCCAGCTGCGCTACGCCACCACCGTGCTGGGCGACATCAAAGCCGCCAAGGCCGTCGTGCGCCGCCTCTACACCCATCTCGCCCTGAACTGGCCCGCGGTCCTCCTCGAAGAGGGCGGCCCGGAAGCCTACGCATGGCGGATCCTGAAGATGCGCGTCGAGATCCACATGCGCATGAACCTCACCGCCACCGCCGACGGCCGCAGCACCGCCCCGGCAGGCAATGCGCGAACCGTCGCCGCCCACGACGCCGTTCGTGCCACGCTGGAGAGCATGCGCAAGCAGCTCGCAGTCCTGGACTCGCCGATCGGCCTCTACACGGCCATAACAGAGCTGCCGGAGCGCCAGTTCGACGTCATGATCCTGCAATACGTCCTGGGCTATCCCTCGAAGCAGGTCGCCAACATCATGGGCATCAGCGCGGGCACCGTCAGAACCCACCGTCGCCTGGCCCGCAAGCGGATCGCCACCAAACTCGGCATCGACCTCGGTGACGACGAGGAGAAGGAGTAAGACCGTGCCGCGCAGCTTCGACGAGATCCTTGACCAGGCCGAGCTCGTGGACCCCATCACCGACGACGACCTCGACGACCTCCGCCAGGAAGTCGTCCGTGACGTCACCGCCGCCCTCATGTTCGGCGCCCGCCCCGCCCCCCAAGGACACCTGCCCACCAGCCTCGACCGTGCCGAAGCAGAGCTGAAAGCACTGTCCGTCGAACTCCTCCACAGCCACGAAGCACCCGCGCACCTGGCCCACATCGCCGAGGAACTCTTCGACGCCGACGGCGCCCTCTACTTCGGCTGCCTGCTCAACCTCGCCCAGGAACCCGACAGCGCCATGTGGTGGTGGCAGTTCGCCGCCGGCGCCGGCAACGCCACCGCCGCCTACTGCCTGCACCTGCTCCACCTGCTCCGCGGTGAACTCAGAGACGCCGACCACTGGGCCCACCAAGCCCTCACCCTCGACACCGACATCCACCTCACCCCCCCGACCAGACGCCGCCGCCAACTCGACAGCCATACCCAGGAACTCCGCGAAGCCGTCGAACGCCTGAAGGTCGACGAAGTCGCCGGCGCTCAGTTCCACCACCCCGACCACCGCCTCGCCGACCAGATCGAGGAACTCGCCGGCGCCTGCTGACCAACCCCACGCCCCGAGCCGGACGGCCCCGCTCACCAACCCCTCAAGCAAGGAGCACCGTGGTCTCGCGCTCATGGGAACTGAAGAACGGGCAGACTCTTCTCGGCACCCTCACCCTCGCCGAGATCAACCAGCCCTGGTTCATATGCCACTTCACTCCTGCTGCGGGGTGGGATCAAGCCGAGGGACTGTTCCGAGCGCAGGCCGACGCGGTCGACAGCGCAGACCAGGCGCAGATGACCGATGCCGTCGGAGCTGTCCGCAACCTACCGCTCCAACTCCTTCCGCAGGACGGCAGCCGACCCATCACTCCCGTCACGATTCAGATCCGGGCGCATCAGGCAAGCTTCCGCTACTGACCCAGCCTCAGCACCGATGACGCCAGGACGGCGCTGCCCAGGAGCCACGCTCCCGGACAGCGCCGTCCTGGCGTGATGACCGTAGCCGGGCAGCATGAGAGCAGGCGTCGCCGGGCGGCGCCGCCGGCACTGCAGCACGACGAGCTCCGGTGCTCTGCCGCCCGCCGCACCTGACCGCCAGTTCCGTGAAAGACCAACAGAGCGCCAGGAGACAGCCATCAGTGAGACCTGCGACGCCGGGCCAGACGAGCCCCGGTCTCCACGACGCAACCGGTGTGACTTACCACCTGGCCAGGTGAGTTGTGCGTGGATCACCGGACAGGACGAGCGGCCGGCCGCTACGAAGATCACGAACACTGTTCGTGATCTTCGAAAGGAACGCTCGCGTGCGAATCCGCCGCATGGCCAGCGCGGCCGCCATCTGCTCCGCCCTCACCGCCCTGCTCACCCCCACCACCACCCACGCAGCCGAGCCCGGCGCCACGCTCGCCCTGCCCGTTAGGGACGCCCTCGCCCACCTCACCGTCCAGGAAGAAGACCGCACCGGCTACAGCCGCAACGCCTTCCGCCACTGGACCGACGCCGACCGCGACGGCTGCTCCACCCGCAACGAAGTTCTCCTCGCCGAGGCCGTCACCGACCCCGAACAGGGCGCACGCTGCGCGCTGACCGGCGGCTCCTGGTACTCGCCGTACGACGACACCTACTTCACCGCCGCCCGCCCACTCGACATCGACCACCTCGTGCCACTCGCCGAAGCCTGGGACTCCGGCGCCTCCGCCTGGACCGCGAAGCAGCGCGAGGCCTACGCCAACGACCTCGACGACGACCGCGCTCTGATCGCCGTCTCCGCGACCTCCAACCGGTCCAAGGCCGACCAGGACCCGGCCGCCTGGCAGCCACCCTCGGCCGGCTACCGCTGCACGTACGCCACCGACTGGGTCGCCATCAAGACGCGCTGGAGCCTCACCATCGACAAGGCCGAACAGGCCACACTCAGCGACCTGCTGGCCGACTGTCCGAACGCGCCCGTCGAGGTCACCCTCGCCCGCTGAGGCGAACCATCGCGCCGCCGGCACCCACAGCCCCGGTCACGGGCGGAAGAACTGTTCCGAGGCTCACGATGTCTCAGGACGTGGCGAAGCCCCGTCCATCCGCCGGGGCGGACGATCGGGGCCCATCGGGATGGCAAAGCACCGCTCACGGATCAGACGCAGCATTGGTCAGGAACGGCTGGCGGCGAGAAGCAGGGCGAGCGGACCAGCGGGCAGGAGGAACCGACCGTCGCGGGCTGCTTCGATCGCTTCCTCGATCGGGCGCCAGGTGAGCTTGAAGTCGTGCTCTGTCTCGGTGAGTTCCTGCCGGCCGATGGTCAGCTCGCCGGCTTCGAACAGATGGACGCGTGCGGTGGAACTGAGGGTGATCGCGTACGAGCCGAGAGGGCGCCATTGTCGGGCGGTGACGCCTGCCTCTTCACGCAGTTCTCGGCGCGCGCAGTCGAGCGTGGACTCGCCAGGCTCGAAGCGGCCGCCCGGCAGGAAGAGGTACTCGCCTCCGTGGTTGGGGAAGGCGCTGCTCAGAACTGCGACCCAACCGTCGGCGTCGCGGGCTACAACCACAGAGGCATCAGGCGTTGCGTCTTCGCTCACGGTGGACGAGCGTAGCGGTCAGCCGTGCACCCACGCCGCGTATGGCACGTTGAAGACGGCAGGGTGGGCGATGCCGCGCCCGTGGTAGCCGTCGTCGCCGTGGTCGGCGCACAAGATCACCATCCAGCGGCCGTGCTCGGCGAGGCCGTCGAGGAGGCGGCCGAGGTGCGTGTCGGCATAGGCGAGGGCGGCAGCCTGGGAGGCTGCGGTGTCCTGGCTGGAGTCCAGGTAGTGGCCGTGCGGAACATGCGTCGCACTGACGTTGACGAACAGGAACAGCGGGCGCCGGCCGGCGTAATGGTCGGCGCGGTCCAAGGCCTGGGCAACTTGATGGCGGGTCGAGTCGGGCACCGGGGAGTAGAACTCAGGTCGCCAGTGCGCTTCGTGGAACATGCCCGGCAACACGAAGTCATTCCTGCTCCAGGCGGGGGGCCTGCTCGGCGCGTAACTCCAGCGCGGCGCGCCAGTAGGCGATGGCGTCGTAGGAGGCCCGGTCGACCAGGACCACTTCGGCCCCTGCGGCGAGGACACTGATCTCGTCGGCATGCCCTGCGTGATGATCCACTCGGTGGACTCGGCCGTGTGCCGTTCCATTTTCGGCAGTCCGGCCGCAGCGGCGCGCTTGCCCAGCCGACCGGTGCGAGCCACGGCGAGACCGTGTCCGCGCAGCTCCATCTCGATGCGCTTCAGGAGTGTCGTCTTGCCCGTGGAGTGGGCGCCGAGTACGCCGATGCGGACCGGCGAAGAAGGGGTGGTCACCACAGGATGGGGTCCTTTTCTGGTTCGGGGGCGCCGGGCAGGCCGGGCGGCACGGCCGCGGCGACCAGCTGATCCCAGGTGTCGTAGCGGGAGGCCATGTTGATGAGGAGCTGCGCCGTGGCGAAGGCGTCGAAGGTGGCTCGGTGCCGGGTGCCGGGGGCTTCACTCAGGTCGGGCTTCACGTGCTCGATGAGCTTGTCCAGGGTGTACTTGCCGAGGTCGGGGAAGGCACACCTGGCCAGCCGGAGCGTGTCCAGGACGCCGGCGGGCTCCCAGCCGGGCAGATGCGCGCTGAGCACGCGGTAGTCGGTGTGCGCGTTGTGCGCGCAGATCCAGGTGCTTCCGAGGAAGGCGCGCACCTGGTCTTCGACGTCGGCCCATCCCGGCTTGTCGTCCAAATAGGCGTTGGTCAGGCCGTGCACCCGGGCGGCGAAGGGGGTGACGGGGCGTTCGGGGCGGGTCAGCCACCAGCCCGCGGTGCTCTTGTCGGGGCGTCCGTCCCTAACGGGCAGCGCAGCGACTTCGACGAGGTCGGGAGGATTGTCGCCGTTGCCTTCGACATCGACGACGAGCAGCGCGGGAAAGGTGGCGGGGTTCATGGCGTGTCGGGTCCGTCCTCCGCCTCCCAGCCGATGGGGGCCCGGCCGTGCTGGCGGTAGTAGTGGGGCTTGCTCCGGTCGTGGCACTGGAAGCCGAACCCGTGCTGCAGGAAGTAGCGGGGCGGCTCGTCCAGTCCCTCCACGACAATGGCACGGTCAGTGACCTCAACGGCGCCGACCGCACCGACGGCCCGCGCTTCGCGGGTGACTTCGTCCAGGTCGGGCTTCCTCCACGCCCCCGCGCACAGGGCGACGTGCTGGGACGGGCAGATGTCGCAGAGCTCCCGGATGCCATAGTGGCCGTTGTAGTCGGCCTCCCCATGGGCGTAGGCGACGCCGCAACTGGTCTTGCGGAACAGCACGCCCCACGGCTTCGAGCCAGCACGTGCTGCGCTGAAGGCGTCGAGAATCCGCTGCTCCGCTCCCTCCGGCATGATCTTCCGCCGTGCCGTGGCGTCGTACGGTATCGGGATGCCGTGAGCGTCGTAATAGGCCCTGATCTCGTCACGGAAGAAGAGCCCGGTGAACACCGTGGCGTGCGCGTGCAGCGACAGCTCGCGGGCCTGCTCGATGTGCTGCTCGGAGTCGTTGAGGCCGGGGACGATGGGCCGCCAGTAGTGGATGACCCGGTAGCGGTCGGCGTGCTCGAACAGCATGCGCAGGCTGTCGGCGGCGATCGAGGAGTTGACCGGTTCGATCCGCTCCTCGTCGATGCCCGAGTGGGTGACCTGGACCGACGCTGACGGCACCAAGAGGGCCTCGGCGGTCGCCTACGACGAGCCGAGCGCCGACGCCAGCGAGTTGCGAGGTGAGAGTGCGGTCGATCGACGCCGCCTGGAGCTGGAGGGCGCCGACGCCGGCGACATCGCGGTCGTGTCCACAAGCCGGGGGAGCCGCCCGGCATGTGAGGTGACGCCTGGATGCGGGAGCCGGGGGCCGGCCTATGCGCGTTTAGTGCGACTGGTCATGTCCATCTCCCCCGCCAACTGAGCGCCAGTCACGATGTTGCATTGGGCCTTATCGAGCAAGGTCAAAAACCTCATCCCCGCGGATGCGGGCGGTGAGGGTGAGCCTTCCCTTGGGGAATCAGCTGCGAAGCGCGGTCGCGTCGCTCTTGCACGCGACCGGCACCGGCATGCGAGAGCTACCGGTATAGTCGGCGGCCTGCCAGGCGCGGCCCACGTGCGCTACCTGCCCGTGGTGCCTGAGGTGGTGGTTGAGATCGAGGTTGATCAGGAGCGGCTTGAGTTCGGCCGCTACCGGCACGGCCCCCGTGTCCGGCGGGTGCGCGGCGACCTGACGCCCGAGATGGTCAACCGACCGTGAGGGCCAGCCGCAGCCCCAAGGCCCCGCCCATCCGCCACGGGGGAGGCAGACGGACGGGGCCGACCTGTGGGTCAGGCGCTGGCGCGCACGATGAGGGTGCCGATGTGCCCCTCCTGCGGAGCGTCCAGCACCAGCGCCTCAGCCGTGGCGAAGCCAGCGCGTCGCAGGTGCCGTTCCCACACCGCAGGCTTGTAGCTGTAGCGGTAGGTGAACATCGCCTTCCCGGCGAAGCCACCCTTGTACATGCCCTGCGGACCGTAGGCGCCCGGGATCGCGGGCGGCTGCGAGAACACGAACACCCCGCCCGGAGTGAGGCGCCTGCGCACGAGGGGGAAGAGGCGGGACGGGTCCGTGAACCAGGCCGCGCCGAAGATGGAGTACACCGCGTCGTACAGGTCTTCATCCGCGGCGAGCCAGTCGAGGACTTCCGCCTGCTCGATCCGCACGCCGAGCGGTGCCCAGCGCTCACCGGCCAGCTGCGCCATGCGGGGCGACAGATCGACGCCGGTTGCCTTCACGCCCTGCTGGGCAAGGTAGGCCAGGGCGCGGCCCGTGCCGCAGCCGATCTCCAGAACGGACTCCGGTGAGTTCAGGAGTTTCGGCCCTGGGCCGTGGCCGGCGTACTGCGTCCAGCAGAACGAGGGCTCTGCCTCGGCGTCGAACGCGCTCTTGGCGTAGGTGTCCCAGAGTTCGGTCTCGGCGGGGATGTCGTGCGGTACGGGCACTGCTGGTCCTCTGGTCGTAGGTGCGAGGGAGCCCCCGCCCTCCGGGGTGCGTGAGGGCAGGGGCGACTGTAGCGGTGTCAGTGACTGTCGGGGACCTTGTCGTCGCACGGCGAGCAGTCCGCGCCGTCGATGGCCCACAGCTCCTCGTCGATGGCCCAGCCCTGCGCGCGAAGGAAGTCGCCCGTGCGCAGGCACAGGCCGTCGCTGCGGCGCTCGATGAACGGGGCGTGGTGCTTGAACCGGCCGCCGTTGTAGAGGCGGCAGATGCCCCACCAGACGGGCGTGTCGAGGATGAGCTGGTGCACGCCGATGTCGACGAGCTTGCCGACGCCGAGGTGCTGGTCGGGGTTCTCGATGGAGCCCATGACGTACATGACGGCGTTGCCGAGGATCCGCTCGGCCATGTCGCGCACCATGGTGTGGTCCCGGAGCAGCAGCGCGATCTCACGGTCCCACAGGCTCATGCCGGAGTCGAAGACGTTGACCGTCAACTCCGTGATGTGGGAGGCGACCGCGTTGAGGAGTTCCTGCGGGTCCCGCGTACGGGTGCCCGCGGGTCGTTCGAGTGCGACGGTCATGAACTGTCCCTTCTGAGTTGTCGTGCCGTACGAAGGCCCGCCCCAGGCTCGACCTGTCCAGGGTGGGGACCTGGGGCGGGGGCTTGGGACCCGTTTGGCCAGAGGCTTGCAGCGCTCCGACGAAACGGGCGTCTGGATGCGACCCTGCCCCTGCGGTCGGCATGGGGCCCTACCTGCGCGGATGGGCGGGGTTGGAGATACGGCCGCGCGCGGTGAGGTCCGTGCGCCTCCGAGCCGGGCTCCGTCACGGGCATGGGGCCCAGCGCCGGCCCGGAGGCGGATGGTGACCGCTCCCTCACCAGGCAAGGACAGACGAGGGAGCGGAGCCTCGGCCGGTCAGACCGCCGGGGCCGGTCTACGCAGCACCCGCTGCGGACCTTGCCGGCCCAGGTGCCGACGAGATGGGCTCGTCTGTCACGGCGAACAGCAGATGCAGCGAGTGGCCCGGCTCCTCAGGTGTGCTGACCTGGTGCGTCATGCCCTGCGGGAGGATCATCACGTCCCCGGTGCGCATGACCACGTCCTCGGGGGGATGGTCACGGGTCGGCCAGATCGTCCACCGTTTGGTGCCGCGCATCTGCACGATCAGGCCGAGCCACGCATCGTCGTGCGCGCCGAGGTTGGAGTCGCCGGCCTGCGACTCGTACGCCGTGCAGATCACCCGGCGGCGCAGCATCCCCGCCAGGTGCAGCGTGGCCAGGCTCCACCAGCCGTCGCTGCGGACATCCAGGCTCTCGTAGACCCGGGTGCGCGGCCGCTCCCCGTAGGCGCGGGCAGCCTCGGCCGGGTCGGCCTCGCGGTGGAAGTCAGGGCCGTCGACCAGGGCCACTGTCTGGCCCGGCCGCAGGCCGTCGGCCACCGGCAGGTACAGGCTCTCCACCCATAACGGATCGAACGCCCCGGCGTAGTACGACAGTTGCTCCGGCCTCACCCTGGTCCCAGCCAGGGCCAGGGGCCCCAGACCCCTGAGGAAGGCGGACGCCGTGCCGACAGACTCGCAAACCGTGCGCGCATCCATCGCGTGTCTGCCCCCCTAGATGTCCATGTAGAGGTGGCCGGTGGAGCCGTCGGGCCGGGTGGACGCCGCGCAGTAGGAGGCCTGCGCCTGGTTCGCGTAGTAGCGCAGGGCCTGGTCGGAGGGGTCGAGGACCTCGTGCATGACGTCGGCGTTGCTGAGCTCGGACAGCCCGCGCGGATGCAGCTCGACGACACCCGTCTCGGGGTTGAGCTTCTGCACGAGCACGGTGCCCGCCGGAACGTCCAGCTCCTGCGGCGCATACAGCAGCCGGAAGGCCCCTCCGACCGGGTGCCGTTGCAGAACCGCGTGGAGTTCCTCCATCAGCTCTGCCTGCTGCTGAACGAGGGTGGCGGTGGTCATATCTCTCCTTGAATCAGGGCCGGTACTACGAGCCGGCCGTTCGGGGTGAGCCGAGGCGTGCGTGCGTTTCAGCTGCGCCTGCGTCAAGAGCCGTCGTGCGTGGGCCCCTGCACCAGCACCATTCCTGCCACTCTCATCAGCTCGCGACGGACCAGGCCCTCCCGGGCGAGCCCGTTCAGCGCGGCCGACACTATGGGGCGACCCACCTTGTAGCCGCTTGCCAGGTCGCCGTACACGAGGCGGACACCGGGCGGAATGGCTCCGGAGATGATTGCTTCGCGCAGTCCCCGGTAGACCCGATTCGCCTGCCCGCGCTGCTGGAGCGGGAGATGGCAGACCTCTGCGTAGAGGAGTTCCGCTGCCATGTGCACTGGCTTCGTCACGGCTGCCGGTACTCGTTCCAGGCCTGTGCTGCGTTCTGCATGGGCTTCGCCCAGTCGTCTTCGCTCTGCTCGGCGATCGAGTTCCACACGCGCTGCTGGACGCGGGCAAGGACGTCCAGGCCTGTGGTCGGGGCCAGTTTCCACGCCGGGTGAGCAGCAGCGGCGTTCTCCGCCTGTTCGGGGGTGTGGCCGTGGGAGATGAGCCAGAGCAGCCACAGCGCGGGATCGATCCAGGCGGCTCCCAGGGAAGCCCATCCCCAGTCCACGAACAGGGCGCCGCTGTCGGTGATGAGGACGTTGTGCGGGTTCCACTCGGTGTGCAGCAGGGCGTTCCCGGCGAACCAGGACAGGTCTGCCGGGTCGTCGACGTACGTCCGCAGTCGGTGCGGCATCGTCTTCAGCTCGAAGCTGGGCGCCGGCACGTCGGCCAGCCGGGTCATGGTGGCCATGAGGGTGGGCAGGTGGGGGGAGCCGGGCGTGTAGTCGGCGTGGCCGCCTTCCACGTATTCGAAGCCGAGGAGGCTCCAGCCGTTCTCTTCGATGTGCCACAGCAGCTTCGGGGCGATGCTACGGACGTGCGGGGCGATCTGCGCTTCCCGCTTCTGGGTCCACACCCGCGGGTGGTCAAGGGGCAGACCCTTGACGAACATCGTGCGGTCGGCGGTGCGGACGCGGGCGGCGACGGCGCTGTTCAGGCCCGCTGTGATGGTGCCGACGTCGACCACGGGGCCGTTGACCTTCTCGATCAGCCGCCGCACGGCGTCCGGGAGCTGGGTCAGGCGCTCGGTGGGCAAGGGACTCTCCTGTTGCGGTCGGGGCGCCGGGGCCGCGCACGGGCGCGGGCCCCGGCAGTCGGGTGTTACTGGTAGGGGTTGTCGTCGTTGCAGCCGGGGACGGTTCCGATGACGAGCGCTTCGACGTCGGCGACCAGGGTGACCTCCTCCGGGTCCGTGACGACGGGCTCCGCCTTGCGCGTCAGCTCGGCCATGACAGCAGGCATGACTACCTCGTTCCGTGTTGGCAGTAGTTGACCAGTGGTGCCTTCGCCTCCTGGAAGACCTTCGCCATCGGCCTGCACACCCGGCACGTGCCGGACAGCGTGCAGCCGCTGCATCCTCCGGTGCGAAGCATGAGGGACTCGGCGATGCCGCCGAGCCGGGCCAGACCGTCCACGCCTTCGGCGATCAGGTCGATGTTCGGGTCGCGGCCGACCTTGCAGATCGACGCCCGCCCGAACGGGTCGGCGTGGAAGAACGTCACACCGGCCGGGCAGCCGGTGAAGGGCTGGCGATGGGTGAGGTACTGGGGCGACTGCTGCGGCAGCGGCTCAGCCGTGCCGTGGATCGTCGGCGAGATGTTCGCATACTCGCGGAACGGAACGCCGAGGCGGCGCGCCCAGTCGCGCATGGCCTCCGCCTCGTGTGCGTTGTCACGAGTGATGATCAGACTGAGGTCGATGTTCAGTCCGGCGGCCGCGGCGTTGTGCAGGCCGGCTGCGAACCGGTTGTACGCGCCCCGATTGCGGGTGACCGCGTCATACGTCTGGGCCGTCGCTCCGTACACGCTCAGCGTCAGCTTGGTCGGCGGGTAGGTGCGCAGCAGGTTCAGCACGTGGTCCTTGTGGAGCTGGGACCCGTTCGACAGGAGCTCCACCTGCATGCCCAGCTCGTGCGCGAGCCGGTAGGCCTCGGGGAAGTCGGGGTCGATCAGCGGTTCCCCGCCGGTGATCTGCAGCCAGATCACGCCTGCGTCCCGCATGACGTTCAGCAGCCGGCGCTTGCCGTCCATGTCCAGGCCATCGAAGCGCTTCTTGCCGAGGTAGCACATCGGGCAGTCGTAGTCACAGCCCAGGTTGATCTCCCACGTGGCCCGGCTGAACTCGTACGGTCCCGCATCGCGCATCAGCACCACATCACTGACCCGGCGCCCGGCCAGGTCCACCTTCCACTGCGCCCACACCGGGTCAGCGAGCCATGCAGGCGTGACGGCGGTGCCGGCCGCCAGAGCGCGCAGCTCCTCGAACCGGGCGCCGGGCAGTTGCACAGCCTTGACGCTGCCCGGCCGCAGGACCAGGCGCCGCTTGCCGAACGGTGTCGCAACGAGCTCGTGCACGTCGTGTTCCCTTCTCTTGATACCCGGCGTCGAGCCGCTACGGGGGAGCGGCCCGACGCCGGGCGTTGGAGCCTGCTTCTCACCAGGTGCAGGCACGTCCGGTGAGAAGCAGGGTTCATGGGGTGCTCGCGCCTTGACTGGGGAGGTAGGCCAGGAACACGTGGCGCTGGTAGAGGTGGTCCAGGACGTGCGCGTAGGTGTCGTTGTCGGTGGTGATGGCCGGCCGGGCGATGGCGAGGATGCCGTCGGCGAACCCCTGCGCCGCGTACCGGCAGGCTTGCCTGAATCCGGACCGTTCGACGAGGGGGAGCGGCTGTCCCATGTCGGCGAACGTGCTGGAAGCGACCTGCCAGCCCATGCGCGCCGCGTACTCGGCGATCGTTTCGAGGTCTGCCCTGCGCTCGGCGCCGGGCTGCACGAGCACGTACGAGGCGACACGCAGTGGACGGTCTCGACGAGCGACGTCGGCCATGACTGAGGCCATGTACTCCCGACGTAGCATTTCGAGACGTGCGGCGCGGGCCTGGGGTCTGAGAGCTGTGAACACGTCGGTTCCTAGGAGGTTTGTCCTGCCGCCGATGGGGAGGTTTCCCGGCGGCAGGAGGCGTGACCGCGTGCGGCGCGGTGCAGGGAGTGATGAGCAAGCGCCGCACGCGGAGTTCAGGCGATCGTGCTGAGCACGGATCCGAGAAGCGTCTCGTGCGGTGCAGGGCTCGGCTGGAACTGGTCGAGGAGTTGGCGCAGCGCTGTAGGCGGGACGAGCCGGTCACCGCGGAAGGGGCGCAGCCAGTACGGGCCGGGCGGCTCGGTCGTCGTCACCGCGGGCAGCGCTATCTGGTGCGGGCGGCCGAGGCACAGGGCGTGGCGGTGGGGCTTCCAGTGCTGGCTGGTGCCGGGCGGTACGAGCCAGATGAGCCACGAGCGGTGCGGGTCCTCGATGACCGGCCCGCATGCGTCTGGCTGCTCGTTGCCGGTGCGCTGGATGCCGTCCATGACCGCGACGGCGGCGTGAGCCTGGGCACCGCTGGCCGTGACGACGATGTCGAAGAAGTGCCCGCCGAGGGGCAGCTGGAGCACCTCCTGCCGCTGAAGCGCCATCAGGCTGCGCACACGGGCCGCGAGGTCGGCCATGTCGGAGGCGATGTGCCGTGGGTCGACGCTCTCCGTGGTGAGTGTGAAGCCGACCGGAGCCGGGGCCGGCGGCAGTAGTCGGTCGGGGGCGACATTGCGGCGGTGTAACTGCTCGGTGAGGCTCACTCCTGATCCCCTTCGCAGGCCGGGTACAGGACCGCGGTGACCGTCTTGCCCACCACGCGCCCGCCCTCGTCCACCTTCTCGTCCCACGACAGGTGAGCGCCGTAGTGCTGCACCCACCACAGGCCGCTGCCCTGCGGGGGCGTGGAGGTGGCCGTGTCGAAGTCGGCGAAGGCAGGGTCGGCGTCGTCGACCTCGATGCGGAGCTCTTCCGTCTCCGCATGCACCGTCAGCCGGAGGTCGATGCAGCCGTCGCTGAACGGTTTGCCGTGATGGGCTGCGTTGTGCACGAGCTTGTCGCTGACCTGTCCGGCGACATCCACGTCACCCGCCCAGCGGGCCATAGTAAGGCGGGGGCGTACACGGAGGCGGGCGTTGGGTCCACAGGCCGCGTTCGCCAGCAGCTTGGTGCCCCACTGGTACCGCGGCGTCTCCTCCGGCTCGTCCTGAAGAGCTAAAAGGGCGACCGTGGCGCTGACCGGATGCTGGTCTGCGTCGTGGCCGACGAGTGCACTCGGCTCGTCGGAGGGTGCAAGGTGGTGCTTCGGGGGGTTCAAGGGGAGGCTCCCTGGGTTTCTGCGCTCGATCATGGAGGTCCGGGCGCTCGGTGCAGAGGCCGCATTGGCAGCGGCGTTGCTGCTCTTGCGCAGTGCACTTGTCACCTCTGCTCCCAAGGCCGAGACAGTTCGCTTTACTCGTAGAGGTAATCGCGCGGTCACTGTCTGCGGGTACGGTTGTCAGCAGGTGGGACCGTGAACACCGTGAACGCCGTGGAACGGTCGGGAGTGATGGCATGGCCACGAGGAAGCGCACGCCCAACCCTGCCCTGGACAGGTTGCTTGAGCAGGCACGATGGACCCGTACGCAGTTGGCGCAGCAGGTCAATCGGCTCGGGCCTGAGGTTGGTTTGCAACTGACGTACGACCGGACGGCTGTTGCGCACTGGATCGCCGGTACGCCGCCGAAACCCGAGGTCAGGCCCTTGATCCTGGAGGCCCTGTCCGCACGGTTAGGCCGGCCGGTCACCCATGCGGAAGCCGGGCTTCAGCCCGCGCAGTCCGGCAACACCCCCCAACCGGTCGACACTGTTGAGGAGTTGCTCGACATCGGAAGGGCGGATATGGACCCATCCCGTCGCAAAATCCTGGCCACAACGCTGTTCTCTGCCGCGCTCACCGTGCCCGCATTCCAAAAAACTGCCCGAGCCGCAGACGAGCCCGTCAGCCCAGGCAAGGCCACCACCCGGATCGGCGCCGCGCAAGTCGCCTCCGTGCGCTCGATGACAGAGCGGATCGCAGACATTCTTGATGAGTTCGGCGCCGGCCACGCACGTCCTATGGCGGCGGCGTTCATTGTCAACACCGTGGGGCCGTGGCTACGGGCGCAGGCCTCCGAGCCGGTGAAGCGTGACATGCTCGCGGCCGCCGCGGACTTGACTTACCTCACGGGCTGGATGGCCATGTACGAAAAGTCCCACGGGCTGGGGCAGACGTACTACACCAAGGCACTCAAGCTCGCCGACGAGGCGGGCGACCACCTGACCTACTGCCGCACGCTGCGCGGCATGTCGCTGCAGGCATCGAATCTACGGCACGGGCGGATGGCATTGGAGCTGGCTGACTCGGCAGCTGAGGCCGCACCCTCGGCCGGCCCCCGTCTGGTGGCGTTCCTGCGCGGGCAGCAGGCCCACGCGGCGTCCATGGTGAAAGACCGCCGCCAGGCTCACATCCGGCTGCGTGAAGCCGAGGCCGCACTGTCGCAGGCGGACAACCGGCGCGATGCCATCGGCGGTTATGACCAGACCGCCTATCTGTTCCACGTCTCCCACGTGCTGATGGAGGAGGGTGATCTGCCGGGCAGCATCGCGGCCATGAAGCAGTCGATCCGCGTGCAGCCAGCACAGGAACGGCAAGGGCGCGTTCACGCTTACGCGGTCCTTGCACAACGGCAGTTGCAGCATGGCCACGTCGAAGCTGCGTGCGACTCGTGGAGGCGCTTCCTGGACGAGTACGAGCACATCTCCTCGGTCCGCGGAGACGATCACTTCGCCACCATGCGCACCGACCTCGCGCCGTACGCCAAGACACGCGCCGTACGGGAGCTCGCCGTTCGGGTACGTGAAGTCGAAGCGGCCAAGACCTGATCGATGCGCGCCTGCGCGAGAGCTGTCAGCCAAGCTCCAGCGGCGCACTTCAACGTATCGGTGCCGCAGCCAGCGCCTCACGCGCTGCCTTCCCCGTATGGAGGTGCGCCTCATGCCGATGGGCGGGTGACCGGGACGCGGCCGTCGAGCGCATGGTCGCCGCAACGCACCTACGCCTGTCCCGGGACCCCGTCCGTCGAACTGCTCGCGTGGCTCGACGCGGTCGAGGCCGAGTGCGAGACCCGCTGCGGCCACACCCGGACGGCCCTGCACCTGATCGTTCACGCCGAGGACGTCCTCGCCGAAGGCGGCGAGCACTCCAGCCCCGAATGGCTGGACTGGTTCTCGCCCGTGCGCCTGGCAGCGTTCAAGGGGAACACCCAGCTTCGTGCAGGGCACCTGCCCCAGGCTCGCGAAACGCTCCTCCAGGCCCTCGATGCGCTCGGGCCGGGCGAGGAGAAGCAGAGCACCGTCGTCCTCGGCGACCTGGCTGCGGTCGAGACCGCAGCCGGCAACCCCGAGGTCGCATGCGGGTACGCGCTGCGCGCGCTCGACCAACTGGAGCGCACCTGGTACGCGATGGGCATGGACAGGGTCCGCGAGGTGCGGCGCGCACTGGCTCTGCACCAGCACGAAACGTGCGTGCGCGAGCTCGACGACCGGCTCTACGGCTGGTCGACGACCGTCAGCGCGCTTGCGCGTTGAACTGCTTGATGACGCCGCTCAGTTCAAGGAGGCTTTCGATGCGGAACGTCGGCAGCTTGTGAGCTTCCTCGGTATTCCACTGGATCGTCGCCCACGGCCCGCGGTGCACCAGAGCAGTGTGCATCCCGGCGGCGGCCGCGGGCCGGATGTCGTTGTCGACCCGGTCACCGACATACAGCATCTCGTTGACCTCGGCGGGTACGACCTCGGCGACGCGGCGGAAGAACGCCGGGTCTGGCTTGCTTGCACCCCAGTCGTCGGAGGTACCGATGAGGTCCACATCGTTGCTGAACAGCGCCCGCAGAATCTTCCCCGCCCGAACCGTCTGGTTCCCCGCAATGCCGAGCCACAGCCCATCAGCCCCCAGCATCGCGAGTGTGTCGCGGACATCCGGATAAAGATCGGCCTCAGTGAACGTCTCCGGAATGCCGGCCCCGGCGCGCTTCTCGCGCTCCTCATACAGGTCGAACCCGGGCCGGAACTCCTGGAAAGTCTCGCGGTAGTCACGGCCCTGGGCGATGACCGCTCCGAACATCGCGTGGAAGGTATGCCTCGGCACCGACAACCAGTCGGCCCACGCGCCGTACTCGGTCGTCTCGTCCACGAGGCATTCACCGACATCGAAGATCACAGCGCGAATCATGCCGATGACCCTACCCAGCAGCCGAAATGGTTTGGCAAGGAGCGGGTCGCGCGACCGGCTCTGGCAGCGAGTGCCCAGTCCCCGGGCTGCCTCGTGGTTGAGTGCCTCGAACTGCTCCCCGGCGTGTGCCCTCCAGCGCCGGGCCCGTTCGCACGCTTCGCTGGTCTGCAATGCGCTGTGCTTTGCCGGATCCGTCTATGCGTTGCGTCTCGCCCCCGGTCCTGTAGCGGGCACCGGCTCTGGAGCGCCTCCGCTCGCGCGGAGCCCACGACGGCTTAGATTCAGCCGCTTTGACCTGCAGCGGAACATCTCCGCTCACGCGGAGCCCACGAGATGCTGCCGCTACGCGGACAGGGCGCACCCGGAACACCTCCGCTCGCGCGGAGCCCACATCGACGGCACCGGCGTCGGCCAGCCCCTCGGCGGAACACCTCCGCTCGCGCGGAGCCCAGCGGACGAGGAACTGGACCGGATCGTGGGGGAGCGGAACACCTCCGCTCTCGCGGAGCCCACGAGGCGCCACGGTAGGCGAGTTCCCTGATCTGCGGAATGGACTCCGCTCTCGCGGAGTCCACGCACCGCCGTTGGCGGTCAGCCACTCGTCCAGCGGAACACCTCCGCTCGCGCGGAGCCCACTTCGGGGCAGCCGAGGGTGCAGGCCCATGGGTCGGAGCACCTCCGCTCGCGCGGAGCCCACCGCGTCGCCGATCATCCGGTCGAGGGCCGACGCGGAACACCTCCGCTCGCGCGGAGAGCACGTCGTCAGTCTGAGTCACGAGCCCTCCAACGACGGAACACCTCCGCTCGCGCGGAGAGCACCCATCCGCACTCTGCGAAGGAGACACCTTGACCGGAACACCTCCGCTCGCGCGGAGCGCACGCCGACGGGCTGTACGCGGTCGTGCTCGCGCTCGGAACGCCTCCGCTCGCGCGGAGCGCACGAGGTCGCGCGCTGCGTACATAACCCGCCACGCGGAACACCTCCGCTCGCGCGGAGCGCACGGCCCTGTGCGTGCTCGACGGCCCCTGCCTCCGGGGCACCTCCGCTTGCGCGGAGCCACGGGATGGGCCCGTTGCCGGTGAGCCGGCCCGTCGGAACACCTCCGCTCGCGCGGAGCGCATGGCTTGCAGTCCCAGCAGAAGACGATCGAAGACGGAATACCTCCGCTCGCGCGGAGCCCACTGGACCGTGATGAGCGGGGGCCCGTCACCGACCGGAACACCTCCGCTCGCGCGGAGCGCACAGCACTTCCATCTTCACGTCACCCTCGGCACCCGGGACACCTCCGCTCGCGCGGAGCGCACGAGCGCACCAGTCCGGGGAACGCGCACCAGCGTGGGACACCTCCGCTCGTGCGGAGAGCACAGTTTCTCCAGCGCCTCGGCGTACTCCTCGGCCGGGGCATTTCCGCTCGCGCGGAGAGCACCAGTTCCAGCAGTTCGCCGACCTGGTTCTGCGTGGGACACCTCCGCTCGCGTGGAGAGCACGCCCACGAGCTGTGGGTGCAGACGCCGCACGTCGGAACACCTCCGCTCGCGCGGAGCGCACGCCGCGACGAGGGCGGATGCCCAGTGGATCGGCGGGATACCTCCGCTCGTGCGGAGCGCACTCACAGCCGGGATGGATCGGTGCCAAGTCGCGCGGGACACCTCCGCTCGCCCGGAGCACACAGATCCCCGGCCCACAGGGACAGCTGCGTCGGTGGAACACCTCCGCTCGCGCGGAGAGCACTCGGCCCGGATCAGCGCCTCGTTCCGGTAGATCGAACACCTCCGCTCGCGCGGAGTCCACGAAAGCTCGTCGGACCACTCCCGGTAGGCGTTCGGAACACCTCCGCTCGCGCGGAGTCCACGAACTCGGCCGGACTGTAGGCCCGGTCGAACGCGGAACACCTCCGCTCGCGCGGAGTCCACCCCTTCGTGACCTGCAGCGTCAGGGTGGCTTGGTAATCGCTTTGCACGGCCTCGCTGCTGTGGAAGCTGGGCCGGTCATCGACGTCTTCTGTGATCGTGGCGCTCTGGGCGAGTATTGAGGGTAAGTCTCATGCCTCATCGGTGTCCCCGCGTCGTCGGGACGCCTCCATTCGTGTAGTGCGCACTCAGCCGTCAAGCTCGCCGACGAGCAGAACGACGGAACACCTCCGCTCGCGCGGAGCGCACGACGCAGCCAACGTCACCGACATGGAGGGCGGCGGAACACCTCCGCTCGCGCGGAGAGCACGGCGCCCCGCTCGTCGAGACGTTCCTCCCCGACGGAACACCTCCGCTCGCGCGGAGAGCACTCGACGTGCTGCGGGCTGGCGGGCCCGATCAGCGGAACACCTCCGCTCGCGCGGAGAGCACAAATGCCCCGAAGGCTGGCGCATGCGCGACGCCGGAACACCTCCGCTCGCGCGGAGAGCACCTTCGTGACCTGCGGCGTCAGAGTGACTTTGCATTCGCTTTAGACGGGATCGCTGATGTGGGAGCTGGGTCGGTCACCGGGTTCTCCTCCCTCGACCCGCTGCGTTCTGGCGGGTGTTGAGAATAGCTCCGTTGCAGCCTCGACGTCGGGGCGGCGGGGTCTGCGTCGCGTCTCGTATCCGGGACGTCTCGTGACGGAACACCTGGCTTGCTCGGAGTCACGCTCACGGTCATCAGTGGCGACCCGGTAAGCACGGGACACCTCCGCTCGCGCGGAGCGCACGCCGAGGCGGCCGGCGAGTGGCTGAGAGAACACGGAACACCTCCGCTTGCGCGGAGCGCACAGCCGCCGGGCGGTGTAGTCCTCGCCGCGGTACGGAACACCTCCGCTCGCGCGGAGCGCACGGCACCGACGCGAGGGGCGACGGCATCGGCAGCGGGACACCTCCGCTCGCGCGGAGCGCACCACGCGTCGGTAGTTTCTGTGCAAATACACACCGGGACACCTCCGCTCGCGCGGAGCGCACTTTCAGCGCTTTCACGATGTTCTCGGCCAGGTCGGGACACCTCCGCTCGCGCGGAGCGCACAGGATCTTAGACCGTTCGACCGGGTTCTTCCGCGGGACACCTCCGCTCGCGCGGAGCGCACGGGGCCCAGTCATGCCGGAACTTTGGATGCCCGGGGACACCTCCGCTCGCGCGGAGCGCACGTGCGTTCCTGGGAATTGGTCGGCTCACTCAACGGGACACCTCCGCTCGCGCGGAGCGCACGAACGTCCCGAGGGGGCCGCGCACGGTCGCTACGGGACACCTCCGCTCGCGCGGAGCGCACTGAGAAGCCGACGCTCACGACCGGCCCCTCGTCGGGACACCTCCGCTCGCGCGGAGCGCACCGCGACTTCGGCCTGGAGCCGGAGCGGGTGTTCGGGACACCTCCGCTCGCGCGGAGCGCACAACACGGGCGGCGGCGGGAAGTTGAGCACGCGCGGGACACCTCCGCTCGCGCGGAGCGCACCATTGCTCGGGCGGGTAGTGCTCCCGCCAGGCCGGGACACCTCCGCTCGCGCGGAGCGCACGCGGGGCCGAGGGCGTACTTGCCGCGGATGGGCGGGACACCTCCGCTCGCGCGGAGCGCACACCTTTCCTCTCGTTCGGGTCTCCCCGGTCGGCGGGACACCTCCGCTCGCGCGGAGCGCACGCGCTGCTGCTCCCCGCGGGCGAGCTGCGCGCCGGGACACCTCCGCTCGCGCGGAGCGCACCCGGACTGGTATGCGGCCCTGAGGGGCCAGCACGGGACACCTCCGCTCGCGCGGAGCGCACGTGGCCGGCTTCTCCTCCACCGGTCCCGGCTCCGGGACACCTCCGCTCGCGCGGAGCGCACTTCCGCCAGGGGCCCAGCTCGACGGCGCCGGGCGGGACACCTCCGCTCGCGCGGAGCGCACCGGTAGCACTTTCCCGAGGGAAAACGCTACCGCGGGACACCTCCGCTCGCGCGGAGCGCACGGTGTTCAGGGTGGAGGCCAGCTTCCCGAAAGCGGGACACCTCCGCTCGCGCGGAGCGCACGTGGCCGTCGACGAGCGCGCCGATCAGGATCTCGGGACACCTCCGCTCGCGCGGAGCGCACGAACCCCCGAACCCGCGCGCCGACTGGGGGAACGGGACACCTCCGCTCGCGCGGAGCGGACGGGGACCAGGGAACCGGTCCTGCGGGACCCGTCGGGGACACCTCCGCTCGCGCGGAACCCACTCCAGCGAACCGATCCGTGACGTCAGGGTGAGCGGAACACCTCCGCTCGCACGGAGCCCACGCGGGCGGGGGCCGCGGCGACCAGACCAACCACGGAACACCTCCGCTCGCGCGGAGCCCACATCTGCTTCGCGTACACCGCGTCCGCCGTCGTCGGAACACCTCCGCTCGCGCGGAGCGCACCGTACTCCACGCCGAGGGACGCGGGCACGTCGAGGGACACCTCCGCTCGCGCGGAGCGCTCTCTCCTCTCAGAATTGACTTCAGCGGCTGCCGGAACACCTCCGCTCGCGCGGAGCGCACGGCGTGGCGGTGGTCTCGTCGCGCCGGTCGATCGGGACACCTCCGCTCGCGCGGAGCAACGGGGTGGGCACGTTACCGGTGAGCCGGCCCGCAGGGCACCTCCGTTCGCGCGGAGCGCACTCATCGAGCGACACCGTCTCGCCGTCCTGCGCCGGGACACCTCCGCCCCTGAGGAGCGCACTTCAAGGCGTCCTCGGTCACGGCCACGTGGAACGGAACACCTCCGCTCGCGCGGAGCCCACACGCTGGCCGGGCACCGGCATGTGGCCACCTACGGAACACCTCCGCTCGCACGGAGCCCACAAGTCCTCGCCCTGGATCGGCTGGTTGAGGAACGGAACACCTTCACTCACGCGGAGCCCACCCGCCCACGAGCGCCACGAAGGCCGCCCAGCTCGGGACACCTCCGCTCGCGCGGAGCGCACGGACGGTGCCCGCTACGGCAGGGTCGCGGGCGAGGGACACCTCCGCTCGCGCGGAGTGCACAGCGGCTGCTCGTCGTACACCGTGTCGGCCGGCGGGACACCTCCGCTCGCGCGGAGCGCACGCGACAAGTTCGACGAAGGCCGGGTCAAACCCCGGAACACCCGCTCGCGCGGAGAGCACAAGGAGATCCTTTTCGGCGGGTACACCAACTACGGAACACCTCCGCTCGCGCGGAGCGCCACGGGCTGAGGTCGACGGCGACGCGGTGGCACCGCGGAACACCTCCGCTCGCGCGGAGCGCACGACCCCGGCCGCCTTCAAGGCCTCCCTGATCGCGGGACACCTCCGCTCGCGCGGAGCGCACAGGCTCATCTCGACCCCGTGGTCCCCGTAGACCGGGACACCTCCGCTCGCGCGGAGCGCACCTCGGCATCGCCGCCGAGTCCACCTACGGCACCGGGACACGTCCGCTCGCGCGGAGCGCACGACGCCACGCTGCTGATCGACCAGGCCAAGTACGGGACACCTCCGCTCGCGCGGAGCGCACACCGTGTGCGTGCGGGCTAGCTGGAGGTCCGTCGGAACACCTCCGCTCGCGCGGAGCCCACCTCAGCGTCGGACTTGGGCATTGCGTCTGCTCCGGGACACCTCCGCTCGCGCACCTCCGCTCGCGCGGAGCCCACCAGTCCGTGCCGGTTGCGCTTGCTGGCGTCGCCGGAACACCTCCGCTCGCGCGGAGCGCACGTGGGCGGCACGGAGTGGACCCGGGTCGACGCCGGAACACCTCCGCTCGCGCGGAGCGCACCCGCACCCGCACTCGGCCAGGTCCGCGGCGGCCGGAACACCTCCGCTCGCGCGGAGCGCACCGGCGGCAGTGCGGGCACTGGAACCGCACCACCGGAACACCTCCGCTCGCGCGGAGCGCACACCCTGGAGCGGCAGGCCGGACGGGTGCTGTTCGGAACACCTCCGCTCGCGCGGAGCCCACGACGGCCTGGTGCGCGCCGAGAATCTGCTGCACGGAACACCTCCGCTCGCGCGGAGCCCACGACGACCAGGACGAGAACGCCGGCACCGTCTACGGGACACCTCCGCTTGCGCGGAGCGTACGGTCCCTGTGCGTGCTCGACGGCCCCTGCCTCCGGGGCACCTCCGTTCGCGCGGAGAGGACCAGTGGGGCAACGGCGTCCGCGTCGCCTACGGCGGGACACCTCCGCTTGCGCGGAGAGTGCTGATTGGCGCGGTCGTAGCCAACCAGGTAGACCGGGACACCTCTGCTTGCGCGGAGGGGGCGGTCCGCTGGTGCTGCGGCAGCTTACCCCCGGGGCCGTTGTCTGGTGGCCTGTGTGCCGGGCAGGGGTGGACCGGGGTGGTGGGGTGGGGGAGTTGGGTTTGTGCTGGTCGCAGGGTGTTGTCAGTGGGTGGTGCTAGAAGTTCGCGCTATGAGTGAGTGCGAGTGTGCGGGCCGGGTGGATGTGCGGTTATGGGGTAAGGAGCTGGGGCTGCCGTGGCCGTATCCGGTGATCTGTCATCTACTGGATGTGGCGGCGGTGTTCGGGGCGTTGTGGGACGTGCTGCTGGAGGATCGGCTTCGTGGGGAGATCGCTGCGGAGTTGGGGCTGGGTGCGGTGCAGGCGCAGTCGGTGTTGTCGTTCTGGGCGGGGTTGCATGATCTGGGGAAGATCAGCCCGCCGTTCCAGGCGCAGGTGCCGGCCGCGTTCGCTCCGGTAGCGGCTGATCCTTCGTACCTGTCGGCTGCGGGGGCGCAGAGGCTGGGGTTGCGGCATGAGCTGGCGACGCACTGGTCGCTGGTGTCGTTGCTGGCTGAGGCGGGATATGCGGCGGGGCGGGTGCAGGCGCGGAGTCTGCCACACCAGGTGGCCCAGTTGCTGGGGGGTCATCATGGCTGTTTCGCGGATGTGGTGCCGGCCCGGCAGGCCGCGTCGGCCTCCCGGTATCAGCCAGGTTTGGGGGCGGGGGGCTGGCAGGAGCAGCGGTGTGCTCACCTGCAGGCGCTGCGGCGGGTGGTGGGCGCGGGTGCGGTGCCTGTGGGGGAGTTGTCGTCGGCGGCTGCGGTGCGGGTCTTCGGGCTGGTGGTGCTGGCGGACTGGCTGGCCAGTGACGTCGATTTCATCCGGGAGCTGCTGCCCGAACCGGGTTGGGCCGGGGAGCCGGAACAGCTTCAGGACCACTACCGCCGTGCGGTGAAGGCTGCCGGTCCGGTGGTGCGGACGGCCCGGCTGGGCCGGGCCGGCTTCCCGCCGCTCGAGGGGCTCTCGTTCGAAAAGTTGTTCCCGTTCACTCCGAACGATCTGCAGGCAGATGTGGCCGCGCATCTGCCGGCCGCGGTGGCTGGTGAGGGGTCGGGGCTGGTGGTGGTGACGGCGCCGACGGGGGACGGGAAGACGGAGGCGGCCTTGTTCGCGGCGTCGGTGCTGGGCGCGGCGTCGGGGGCGCGGGGGCTGTATTTCGCGTTGCCGACGATGGCGACGGCGGATGCGATGTTCGGGCGGGTGGGTGCGTTCGCGGAGCGGGTGCTGACGGGGGAGCGGGCGCTGCTGCTCCTGCACGGTGCGGCCTGGCTGAGCACCCTCATGGACGGCACCGGCCAGAACAAGCAGCAGGACGCCGACCGGTGGCGCCTCGACGGCGCCCCGCCCACAGTGACGGCGGACGCCGCGGACGCCGCAGACGCCGCAGACGCCGCAGACGCCGCAGACGCCGCAGACGCCGCGGACGTGGCGGATGCCGGCCAGCCAGGCGCTGGTGGCGAGGGTTTCAGTGCGGGTGCGGCTACGGCGTTGGAGGCGGACGCGTGGCTGCGGCAGGGCAGGCGTGGTTTCGCAGCTCCGCTGGGTGCGGGCACGATCGACCAGGTGCTGGCCGGGGTGCTGCCCCTGCGCTACAACGCCCTGCGCTTGTTCGGGTTGTCGGACAAGGTGCTGATCGTGGACGAGGCGCACGCCTATGGGCCGTGGATGCAGACGCTGCTGGTGCGCCTCCTGGAGTGGCTGGGGGCGTTCAGGGCGCCGGTGGTGCTGCTGTCGGCGACTTTGACGGGCCGCACCGTCTCGGCACTGGTGGACGCCTACCGGCGCGGCGCGGGGTTCACCGACCCCTCCCGGGTCCAGCCGGCCTACCCGGGCTGGCTGTTCGCCGGTGCAGCCACCGGGACCGTGCGGCAGGTGCGGGCGGTGGCCTCGGCGCGCGAGCGGACGGTGGATGTGTCGGTGCGGCGTGTGGCGTGGGACGTCGCCGACACGACTGCGGTACCTCGCTTGGGCGGGCGGCGGGCCGCGCTGCGCGAGGCGCTCGCCCCGGTCGCCCGCGACGGCGGTACTGCTCTGGTGTGCTGCACGACGGTCGCCGAGGCGCAGCAGACGTTCCGTGATCTGCGTGAGGCGTTTCCCGCGTTGGCCGCATCCCCGGGTGGGATCCGTCTGCTGCACTCGCGTTTCCCCGGCCTGCTGCGCCAGGAGATCACCGCCGCCTGTGAGGCCGCCTACGGCAAGCCGGCGGCCGGCGAGGACGCGCGGGTGCGGCCCGCGTCGGTGCTGGTGGCCACGCAGATCGTGGAGCAGTCCCTGGACTTCGACTTCGACCTGGTCGTGAGCGATCTGGCCCCGCTGGCGCTGCTGCTGCAGCGTGCCGGCCGGGGCCGGCGTCATGCCCGCGGCCCTCAGGGCCGGCCGGCCTGGGCAGCGGCCGAGGACCGCCCGCCGCTGGTCGTCCTCGAACCCGTCGACCCGCACGGCGCGACCGATCCGCCGCGGTCGTGGGGCGATGTCTATGACCACGGCCTGCTGCTGCGCAGCGCCGCCCTGCTGCGGCAGAAGACATCGGGCGGGATCGCGGTGCCGGGGGATGTGCAGGACCTGGTGGACGCCGTGTACGCCGATGACTTCACCGAGCACCTTGAGGGCGCCGGGCGGGCGGAGAGTGAGGAGGCGGTGCGGCGGCTGCAGGATCTGGACCGGCGCCGCGAGGGCACCCGCATCGCGGAGGAGTCCCTCGCCGCGATGACGGGGATCAGCCCCCCGTATCAGGTGCACGGCGACCTCTCCCGCCTGAGCCGGGGCCTGCTGGAGGCGGCGGGGGAGTTGCTGACCACGCGGCTGGGCGCCGACACGGGCCGGGTGCTGCTGCTGTTCACCCAGGACGACGGCACCGCCAGCCTGGACGAGGCCGGACGGCTGCCGTTCTCGGACTGCCACGCCGGCGCCGACACGGTGGGACCGGCGCAGGTGCGGAGGCTCGTGGCGCGCACCGTGCCGGTGCCGGGCCGGTGGCTGCCCGCCGAGAGCGAGCGCCTTGAGGTGCCCGGCGCTTGGCGCCGCCAGTCCCACCTGCGTGACATCGTCCTGCTGCCCCTGCACCGCACCACCGGAGACAGCGGTGAAGCGGTCTGGGAGGGCCAACTCGCAGAGAGGGCAGTGCAGTTCACGACCCTGACAGGTCTTGAACGAATCTGATCACTTGCCCCGAACCGGTTGCCGCTGGTTCATCAGGCGCCCTTCACTTTGAACACACGCCTTTCCCGGCGACGTGCTCGCCGGGAAAGGAACGTGCCGCCCGCTCGCGCGGGCCGGAAAGGGGGGGGAGGTCGCCGCGAGGTCCATCACGCGCCGGGGACACCTCCGCACACGCGGAGCCCCTGCGATTCATTGTGTCCGAACACCTTCAGGAGTGTGACGATTACGGTGCCTGTTCCCGCTTTCCCTCTCGACACGGCCGGCTGGCTACCGGTGCTGTGGACACCGCCCGCCACCGCCACCGCCACAAGCGCCGGCGGCGGCGGCTCCCTGCCGGGGCGGGTGGGCCTGCGTACCGTGCTGGAACGCAGCCATGAGATCAGTGCCCTGGCCATCGCCGAGCCGCCTGCCTACGCGGCGGTGTTGCGGGTGCTGTATGCGCTGACCGCCCGGGTGTGCGGCCTCGACGTCGACGACGACAGCTCTGGCAGGGACTGGTCCGAGCGCCGGCTGGACATCCTCGACGCAGGCCGCTTACCTGCCGACGGCATCGACGCCTACTTCTCCAGCTGGGCCGGCCGTTTCGACCTGTTCGACCCCGGCCGGCCGTGGATGCAGGACCCCCGTCTCGCCGAGCAGTGCGATCCGGCACGCTCCGCCGGTGTCAACAAGCTGACCCCCACCCGTGCATCGGGCAACAACCACGCCTGGTTCTCCAAGGTCCAAGACACCGACCCCGACCCGGTGCCCGCCGGCGAGGCAGCCCTTTCTTTGCTCACCTGGCACTACTGGGGGCCCTCCGGGCGCGGCTCGGCCCGAGAGGCGGGCGGCGAACGCACCGCCAGCATGATGGCCGGCCCCCTGCGCGGCGCCCTGTCCTACCACCCCGAGGGCGAAACCCTCTTCGAATCACTCCTGGCCGGCCTGCTGCGCCCCGATCCCCGTGTGCGCAGGGAGGAAGACGCCTGCATGTGGGAATGGGACGCCCTGCCCGACCCCACCGCGGCGCCCGCAGCGCCTACCGGCCCGTGCTCGCGGCTGACGGCCGTCTCCCAGCACGCCCTGCTCCTCGTCCCCGACCCGCACGATCCCGGCCTGGTGGGGGATGCGTTCATCACCTGGGCCTACCGCGAGCGTCTGCCCCGTAACGACCCCTACCTGATCTGGCAGATGAGCCAGCAGGGCAACGCCTACCCGCGTCCGGCGGATGCCGGGCGGGCGCTGTGGCGCGACATCGACGCCCTCCTGCTCACTCAGCCCGGCGGCACCGCCCAGGTCCACCGCCCCGAAGTCTTCGCCACGGCCGTGGAGATCTCCGACGCAACACCGAGACCGCTGGCGGTGCGCGCCCTCGGCTTCGACCAGGACGGCCAGGCCAAGGACCGCCAGTTCGTCACCGGCCTGACCCCGCCCGTCCTGGACAGCGTCGAAGAGGAAAACCCCGCAACAGCCCCGGCGGTGGGCTGGCTGCGCCGCTGCGGCGAGATGTACGGGCGCCGCGCCGAGTACGCTGCCCGCCGCGCCTGCGCCCTGTACATGCGCGAGAACAAACCCAAGGAGGCCGAGGCCTGGGCCGCTCAGGCGGCCGCCCTGTACTGGCCGCGCGCGGAGGAAGAGTTCTGGGTCCCGCTTCGCGCGTCTTGACCGCACCGGCGCGCCCGTCGCGGAAGCAGGCCTTGACCGGCAGGCGGCGACGGCCTTCCTCAACCTCGCGCAGCACGCGTACGAGACGGTCACCGAGCCGGTGGCGCACACCCAGCGGGGCGCCCGCGCCATCGCCGATGCCCGCATCGAGCTGTACGGCGGCCGCCGCACCCCCACCCGCTGAACCCCACCACCCGGCCCGCGCCGCCTCCGCGACGACGACCGGGCAGCACCGCCGCGCCCCCGGGCCGGCCACCGCCTTCGAACCCCGGCCGGGCCCCGGGAACGGACAACCCGCCCTGCCCCGTGCCATGGACACGATGCCAGCCGGGACTACGACTGCCAAGGAGTAACGCTGTTGACGACCACCACCCCACCCGCCCCCGCTCGCACAGGCCTGTACCGGGCCTTCGTGGACCGGGTCGAAACGTTGTGCGCGCGAGACCCCGGTGTCCGCGTCGCCTTGCGCAAAGGGCTGCGTCGTGACGTCGACGACGTACGCGGCCTGCACCGTGTCGTGGCCGAGTGGCTGCCGGAGAACTGCCCGCCCGCGGAGGAACGGGCCTTCTACGCCGTGGCCGCGATGATCGCCGACCGGCCCCGCCACACCTTCCACTCGGCCGGCCACGACGACCCACCGGACAGTCCCCAGCCGCCTGCTGGCGCCCAGGACACCGAACCTTCCGGCACCGCCACAGCTTTCACCGCCTCCGCCCCCGGCACACCCGACGCCGTCGCGGTCACCGACACCGACGCGGACGCGGACGCCGATGCCGGCGCAGGCAATGCGGATGAGGAGCCCCGCCAGCGGCGCGTGCGCCGGGACAGCCTGGGTGCCTCGTTCGCCCGCGCGGTGCTGGCCCAGAGCGGGCGCGGGGTGCGGGAGGACACCGCTGAGGCCCGGCTGAACCTGCTCACCCGGCAAAGCCTTCCCGGCCTGCACCGGCATCTGCCCGGCAGCATCCGCCTCCTGCGCGATGCAGGTACCGGCATCGACTTCGCCGTCCTGCTGGACGATCTCGCCACCTGGCCCTACCGCTCCAAGACCATCGCCCGGCGCTGGCTGCAGGACTACTACCGCACCCGCCGCGCCCCCATCGACAACGCCGCCCAGCAGCGCGACACCGACGGCGAGGAGGACACCGCTCCCGCCAACTGACCTACCCCGCGCTCCTTGACCAGGCGGCCAGAGCCCGGGCCAGGACAACCACCAGGACACCCACATCCCTGGCCCTGCCACCACAACCGCAGGCCTGGGGCACCACCCCGGCCGTCCCTCCGTCTTTCACAACCATCCCCTAACGCACCGCAGATCTGGAGACAGCCATGATGCAACCGCGAGCCCGTTTCATCGACGTTCATGTCCTGCAGTCCATGCCGTTCGCCAACCTCAACCGCGACGACACCAACTCCGTCAAAACCGTCACCTACGGCAACGCGCTGCGTACCCGGGTCTCCAGCCAGTGCTGGAAGCGCGCCACCCGAGGCGAGTTCGAGCGGATCAGCGGTGACAGCACCCTGCGCACCCGCCGCATCGCCGCCGCCGTCACCGCCGAACTCGCCCGCCGTAACTGGCCGCAGCCCCTTGCCGACCGGGCCGGCGCCCATGTCGCCGCAGCTGTCGGCAAGTTCGAGCTCGAGGAAGCCGGCGAGCCGAAGAAGCCCGTGCCCAACCGAGTCGTGACCAACGCCATGATCTACGTCCCCCACGTCGCTGTGACCGACCTCGCTGACCTCGCCGACCAGCACCGCGAGACGCTGGAGAAGGCCAAGGACATCACGAAGAAGGGAGACACCAAGGCGTCCGTACTGCCCAAGGACAAAGTCGACGCGATCCTGCGCAGCCGCAACGCGGTCATCAACCTCTTCGGCCGCATGCTCGCCGAGGTCGACCGCGCCGGCGTCGACGGCGCCGTCCAGGTCGCCCACGCCATGACCACCCACGAAGCCGACGTCGACCTGGACTACTTCACCGCCGTCGACGACGTCACCTCCACCTGGCAGGACAGCACCGGCAGCGCCCACATGGGCCACGCCGAGTTCAGCGCCGGCACCTTCTACCGCTACGCCACCATCGACCTCGACGAACTCGCCGGCAACCTCAACGGCTCCGACACCGACGTCCGCGCCCTGCTCGGACACTTCCTGACCGCGTTCACCCTGGCCGTGCCGCAGGCGAAGAAGAACTCCACCGCCCCCCACACCCTGCCCCACCTCGTCCACCTCACCGTGCGCGCCGACCGGCCTGTCTCCTACGCTGCCGCCTTCGAACAGCCCGTACGAGCCGCCGCCCACGGAGGCAACGCCACCCCGTCCGTGACCGCGATGACCAATTACGCCGACGCCACCGCCTCCTTCCTGGGCACCGGCCAGCTCATCACCCGGTCCTGGACCAGCCCCGAAATCAAAGACCTGCCCGGCACGAGCCCCGACGCCCTGGGGGAGCGCTCCGACGGCCTCGACGCCCTGATCACCCTCGCGGTCGAGCAGGCCCTCCACTCCCGCCGACAGGACACCGACGCGTGAACACCACCCCACCCGCCCGCCCACCCGCGCCCGGCCTGCTGCTGCGCCTGGCCGGCCCGCTGCAATCTTGGGGCGAGCACAGCCACTTCACCGACCGCGACACCCTGTCCTTCCCCACCCGCTCGGGTATCACCGGCCTGCTCGCCGCCGCCCTGGGCCGCGCCCGCCACGAACCTCTCGGCGACCTCGCCGACATCAGCGTGAGCGTGCGCGTCGACCGGCCCGGCACCCGGCTGCGCGACTTCCACACCGTCGGCGGCGGCCTCACCGGCCCCCACACCGTCATCACCGCCGACGGCGGGCACCGCAGCGGCGACACCTCCACCCTGACCAGCACCCGCTGGTACCTGGCCGACGCCGCCTTCACCATCGCCCTCACCCGCCCCGACCGCACCCCCCCACCCCCCGGTTGGGCCGACGCCCTGCAACACCCCCGCTGGCCCCTCTACCTCGGCCGCCGCTCCTGCCCCCCGGCCCAACCTGTGCTGCTGGGCACCAGCACCGACGCCCTCAGCGACCTGCTCCACCTGCCCCTGGCCCTGCCCGCCCCCCGCACCCGCCCCCACCACGAACAGCCTCCCGGCAACAGCCAGGACGGCGAGCTGGGCAACCACTCCGGCAGCAGCAGCCAGGAGGCGGGCGTGGAGGTACTGTTCCTGTCCGACCAGCCCCTGACCGGCCTGTACCCACCCGGGCACGCCCCGCACCCGGATGCCGCACGGGAGCACTCCACCGTCCTGGACAGCCCCCTCAGCTTCACCCCCCACCAACGCCGCTACCAGGCCCGGCCCCTGTACCGCACCACCGTGTCCCTCCCGGCCCGCCAGTGCGCCGGCTACGGCACCCCCCACCTGGCCCGCCTGGCCGCCTACACCTCACCCACCTACACACCCGCCCTGCAGCCGGCCGGGGAAAGGAGCAGCAAATGACGCTGTGGATCACCCGCCTCACCCCCGGCCCCGCACGCCTGGCCCAACGCGAACTCGGCACCGGACAGACCTCCCTGCACCGCCGCGTCATGTCCCTCTTCCCCGACGAAGCCGGCGACCAGGCACGCAGCCACTACGCCGTCCTCTACCGCATCGAGGACACCCCCCGAGGCGCCCACCTGCTCATCCAGAGCAACCAGCCCCCCACCCCGGACAAGCTCCCCGACGGCTACGGCACTCTCACCAGCCGCCCCCTCGACCCGCTCCTCACAGCCCTCGCACCGGGCCGGGTCGTCCACTACCGCTGCACCGCATCCCCCGTCCGCAAACCCGGCTCCACGACCCGGACCCTCTACAACCTCCCCGCCGTCGTCCCCCTCAACGGAGCCGCAGCAGACGAATGGTGGCAACGCCAGGCCGACCAAGCGGGACTCAAACCCCTCACCCTGCACTCCCACCCCGTCGACGCCGTCCGCGACCACCAACAACCCACCACCAACCCAGGCGCCAACACCCGAGCCGGACGCGGCAACCCCATCCGCCACCACCGCGTCCGCTTCGACGGCACCGCCACCGTCATCGACCCCCAGCTGCTGCGCACCGCGATCCACAACGGCATCGGCCGCGGCAAGGCCTACGGCTGCGGCCTGCTCAGCATCGCCCCCGCACCGGACACCGCATGACAACCCCACCACCAGCAGCAGCAGGCGCCGGCGAAGCCCGCCGGCGCCTGGCCGCACCCACCATCGCCATGCTCCCGCGCGTCATCGACTCCCTGTCCTTCCTCTACCTCGACGTCGTCCGCATCCACCAGGACGACACCGGAGTCTGCGCCGAGATCACCACCGAAGCCCGCGGCCGCGAAACCGTCTACCTGCCCACCGCAGCCCTCGCCTGCGTCCTCCTCGGCCCCGGCACCTCCATCACCGCCCGAGCCCTGGCCACCTTCGCCCGCCACGGCACCACCGTCGTCATCTCCGGCATGGGCGGCGTCCGCAGCTACGCCGCCACCACCCCCGCCAACCTCACCACCACCTGGCTCGAACACCAGGCACGCGCCTGGGCCGACGACACACGCCGCCTCGCCGTCGCCACCGCCATGTACGAACACCGCTTCGGCCCCGGCCAGGCCCCACCCGGCGCCACCCTCCAACAACTACGCGGACTCGAAGGCCACCGCGTCAAAGCCCTCTACAAACTCCTCGCCACCCAGCACCACATCGGACGCTTCCGCCGCAACTACGACCCCGCCTCCTTCCACACCCAAGACCCCGTCAACCTCGCCCTCTCCGCAGCCAACACCTGCCTCTACGGCATCACCCACGCCGCCATCACCGCCCTCGGCTGCAGCCCCGCCCTCGGCTTCGTCCACAGCGGCAACCAGCAAGCCTTCGTCTACGACATCTCCGACCTCTACAAAGCCGAACTGACCATCCCCCTCGCCTTCTCCCTCCACGCCTCCACCAACCCAGAAGCCGAAGCGCGCCGCTCCTTCCGCGACAACCTCCGCCTCTACCGCCTCATGCCACGCATCATCCGCGACCTGCAAACCCTCCTCGCACCAGACAACGCACCCCAAACCGACGACGAACCCGACGAACAACTCATCGACCTCTGGGACCCCATCACCGGAACCATCCCCGGCGGCACCAACCACGCCCCCACCTGACCCGAAAGACACCCCTCACATGCCCGCCATGACCGTCATCGCCGCCACCGCCATCCCCGACCACCTCCGCGGAGCCCTCACCCGCTGGCTCCTGGAAGTCACCCCCACCCTCTACATCGGCACCATCTCCGCCCGCGTCCGCACCGAACTGTGGAGCTCTCTCACCGACAGCCTCAATGACGGAAGCGCCGTCCTCGCCTACCCGACCGACAACGAACAAGGGTTCAACCTTCACACTGCCGGCCCCCAACGCCGAGACCCCGTCGACTTCGACGGCCTCACCCTCATCGCCTTCCAACGCCTCACAGATAGTCAAGGGACTGCAAAGGCCATCTAGAATCCCAGGTCAGGAAGTCTGCTCTCCGCGCGAGCGGAGGTGTTCCGCCCTACCTGGCCCACCCGCACATCACCTCCCGCTGCTCTCCGCGCGAGCGGAGGTGTTCCGACCCGGGCACCCGGTCCGACCATCATGGCGGCCTGCTCTCCGCGCGAGCGGAGGTGTTCCGCGCCAGCTTCAGCAGGAACTCCGCGAACTGGCCTGCTCTCCGCGCGAGCGGAGGTGTTCCGATGCTGAACGAGCGCCTGGACAGCGTGGACAACTGCTCTCCGCGCGAGCGGAGGTGTTCCTTCGTGTGGTGCCGTTCTGACCCCGGACACCGTCTGCTCTCCGCGCGAGCGGAGGTGTTCCGGACTGGGAAGGCCGCACTTTCGAGGACATCCGCTGCTCTCCGCGCGAGCGGAGGTGTTCCGCGCCGTCAGGAGGACGAGGCTCAGCATGGACCCTGCTCTCCGCGCGAGCGGAGGTGTTCCTTCGCGGGAGTGGCAGCCGTTGGCGAAGAAGGCCTGCTCTCCGCGCGAGCGGAGGTGTTCCGGCATGGACGCGGCCGGAGGGCCGCTCGAATCCCTGCTCTCCGCGCGAGCGGAGGTGTTCCGGCGCTCGGGATCAAGGGCCTGCCCCGGACGTCCTGCTCTCCGCGCGAGCGGAGGTGTTCCGCGCACGTTGACACCGCGTGAGCTGCTGGAGGTCTGCTCTCCGCGCGAGCGGAGGTGTTCCGGTGGCGTACGCGTACTACTCGGCGCCGAAGGACTGCTCTCCGCGCGAGCGGAGGTGTTCCGACGGCCGCGAAGAAGACGGCCGCACGCACACCCTGCTCTCCGCGCGAGCGGAGGTGTTCCGTGGGCCCAGGTGACGACGAGAGTGCCGACATCCTGCTCTCCGCGCGAGCGGCGGTGTTCCGCGGACGTCCTCTTGCAGCAGGGTGGTGAGGGTCTGCTCTCCGCGCGAGCGGAGGTGTTCCGACGATGGCCGTCCCCGTCTCGCCACCACCCCACTGCTCTCCGCGCGAGCGGAGGTGTTCCGATGGCGCCGGCCAGGTCGACCTGATCCTCAGCCTGCTCTCCGCGCGAGCGGAGGTGTTCCGGAACTCCCGCCGGGCCCGCTCGATGTCGGCCTCTGCTCTCCGCGCGAGCGGAGGTGTTCCGCGCGGCGAGACCATCAAGGAATCCAGCGGATACTGCTCTCCGCGCGAGCGGAGGTGTTCCGCTGGCCGCGACCCTGAACACCACCCCGGAGGACTGCTCTCCGCGCGAGCGGAGGTGTTCCGTTAGGAGGGGCTGACCTTGGCGATCCCCGGCACTGCTCTCCGCGCGAGCGGAGGTGTTCCGAGCCGAACCACTGCTCCCGCTCGATGCCCTTCCTGCTCTCCGCGCGAGCGGAGGTGTTCCGCCGCGATGGCCTGGGCCCACTGAAATTTCAGCCTGCTCTCCGCGCGAGCGGAGGTGTTCCGGCCACCCGTTGCCCGGGCGTGACGGTGAAGGTCTGCTCTCCGCGCGAGCGGAGGTGTTCCGTACGAAACCCTCCGCCGCCAGGCAGCCACCCACTGCTCTCCGCGCGAGCGGAGGTGTTCCGCCGACCCGTGGCGAGGACTTCAACGCCCGCATCTGCTCTCCGTGCGAGCGGAGGTGTTCCGGTGGACGCCATCCGCACGGTGTGCCGGATGTTCTGCTCTCCGCGCGATCGGAGGTGTTCCGCCTGCTGGGGACGGGGGCCAGCCGTGACCGCCTGCTCTCCGCGCGAGCGGAGGTGTTCCGGGCTCTACTACTGGACCGACAACGAGAGGGTCCTGCTCTCCGCGCGAGCGGAGGTGTTCCGGCCGGTGGCCGGATGTACACCCTGTCCCACCGCTGCTCTCCGCGCGAGCGGAGGTGTTCCGATCCATACGGTGCAGGTGCGCGGCGCGTCCAGCTGCTCTCCGCGCGAGCGGAGGTGTTCCGAGGCCGACACCGCAGGCACGGACCTCCACTTCCTGCTCTCCGCGCGAGCGGAGGTGTTCCGCAGCTCGTCGACGACGGAGCCGTGCTCCGGGCCTGCTCTCCGCGCGAGCGGAGGTGTTCCGCCGCACCAGCACGCCCGGCCGGGCCGGGACCCCTGCTCTCCGCGCGAGCGGAGGTGTTCCGCCCGACGGCGTGTACGTCCTGCACTGGCTGGACTGCTCTCCGCGCGAGCGGAGATGTTCCGGCGATGGCCAGCGTGCCCATCGCACCTGCCATCTGCTCTCCGCGCCAGCGGAGGTGTTCCGACCAGGAGCGTGCTTGCACACGGCCTCATGGACGGCTCTCCGCGCGAGCGGAGGTGTTCCGGAACCCCCGTTGTCCGCACCGTGCGAACTGGCCTGCTCTCCGCGCGAGCGGAGGTGTTCCGAAGAACTCCGAGGCCGCGAACCTCCGCAAGCGGTCCTCTCCGCGCGAGCGGAGGTGTTCCAGCCCGCCAGGAACTCGATGAGCTCGCCGTAGCCGTGCTCTCCGCACGAGTTCCGCGAGGGCAACTTCCGTTCGGTCGACTTCACCGCGGCCAGCAGCTTCGTGGGCGCCACGTTCACGGGGAGCACGGACTTCGCCAGGGCGGAATTCCACGGCGACGCCTGCTTCGACAAGGTCGTGTTCGACGGACCCGTGTGGTTCGACGCCGTGGCATTTCGCAACACCCTGTCGGTGGACAGAGCCGTCGTGGAGGACTCCCTCTGCGTCGGCGGGGCCACGACACCGTCACCTGGGACCGGACCTTGTTTCACGGTGAGATCAGGTTCGACGCCTGCAGGTTCCGCGGCGCCGTGTCCTTCGCGCGTGCCGAGTTCTGCCGTCCGGCGCGCTTCACGAACTCGGTGTTCGCCGGGAGAGCGTCCTACGCCTGGTCGACCGGTCACGACACGGTCACTTTCGCCGGGAGCCGCTTCCAGGACGGGGCCGACTTCTCCGATTTCCGGGCGCCGGAACCCTGGGGAACAGAGTCTTCCAGGACGCGCTGACCGTCAACGCCGAGCCGGAGTCGGCACAGACAGCTGCCGAAGCGAGGACGGAAAGCGTGCGGCAACTGATCCGGAACGCCTGCCGAGGAATGGCCGGTCCGGCAGCGCCGTGCTGGACGAGGCGGAGGCCTTCCTGGCGGAAGCGGAGCTGCGAGCGGTGGACTCGGCCCTGCCCACCGAGCACGCCTCCTCTCTGCTGCGGGAGTGGCGGTCACGGGGCGTCAGATTGGCCGTTTGGAGCGTGTGTTTCCCCCGCTGGTCATGCACTACCTGTCCGGACACGGCCTGCGAGACGTGTTCGGACCGCACGTCTTCAGCCGCACATTGGGCACCGCGCACCCCGCGGCGGACCCCGAATCCCTGCACAATGTCTTGCGGAGCCTGTCCACTCCGCCGAACGCCACGCTGCTGATCGGTTCCACCCCGCCGAGTTCCGGGCGGCCGAGCGGGCTGGCCTGCGGTTCCTCGGCTATGCCCCCTACACGGAGCAGGCTCAGGCCCTGCTCGCCGCGGGCGCGCAACCGGTCCTGAACTCGTTGGAACCCGTCCTGTACCTGCTTCGGCAGACCCCGCCACCGCCCGCCCGCCTGCCCCGCCCCCGGGTCGCGGCGACTAGTTCGTCACCTTGCGGCGGCCCGCCGTCGCCGGGACCGCCCGCCCGCCGCGTGTGCGGACGGTCCGGACGGCACACGCGGCCGGATCAGGTGGTGGATTGTGCGTCGGGAAGCTCCGCGCCGAAGTCGATCTCCGAGTAGCGGCTCTTGAGGCCGGCGCTGGTTCCACTGATCGTGGTCGATGCGCCGGGTGGTCGGTCCCGCGCGGCGCTCGGGCCGTCCAGAGCAGGCCGTCCGCGTTCTCGCCGGGGGCGCCGACCACCAGCTCGGCCCTGCCTTTCTTCGTCACGTCGAGGTGGTGGACCGCCGAGGCGAACTCGTCGTCGGTCTCGGCGCTTCCGGGCGGGGTGGCGCAGGAGGTCCCCGGGGTGGGTGTCGGGGTAGGCGTGGGCGTGGCTGAATTATGCACGTAGTTGCGGCCACCCGGATCGCGGTCTGCTCTAACGGGCCGCGTCGACGGCGGTTCAGGATGCGAGGTCGAGGACGGCCCAGATCTGCCGGCCTTCGGGGGTGACTTCGGTGCCGCAGCTGGCCACGCCGAGTCCGCTCAGGTCGGCGAGGACCGACTCGTGCAGGACGGCGGGATCGGGCTGGTGGCTGAGGGCGATGATGAGAGCCTGGTGGTTCTGTTCGGCGAGGTGGAGGCTGATGTGGCGGCCGCCGTCGGCGACCACGGCGCTGATCAGATGCCGGACCACCTGCTCGAGGCTGCTGGGCTGGGCCAGTCCCCAAGCGGTGAGCCGCTCGGCCACATGCCTGACCGCCTGCTTGCCCGCCCAGGGCTGCGCCTCCAGGGACCAGGCTGCGCCCTGACGGTTCTTCATCAGCGTCCGGCCCCGGCCCGCCGGCACGCGCACGAGCTCGGCAGGCTCGTGTCGGTCCGGTACGGGCGGGGAGGGGGGCCGCTTCGGGGGCGGCGGGGTCTTCGGGGGGTAGTCCGGGCGCGGCTTGAGGGCGTCGCTGTCGGTCTGCGGCTGCTCCATGCCGGGCCTCCCGGGGTGCTGGGTGTGGGGCCGGTTCCTCATAGTAGAGGGGGAGTTGTGCACCTGAGACGGTTCTGTCGTATGTTTCCCCGGCCGGCGCGGCTTCCCGCCCGCGTCCAGTCACTTTCGCCGGGCGGGTAGCCGGGCAGGGGCCGGCGGCTCGTCGGGGGCGGGTTCTGGGTTGTGCTTCCACCAGTGCAGGATCCGGAACGCTCGTTCGCTGTTCTCTGCGGGCCCGTACAGGGCGGGTGAGGACCACCGTGGCGAAGAGGCCCAGGGCGACGGCAGCGACGACCGTCTGGAGGTTGGCGCCCACCGCGGGTTCCGCGGGCTGCTCCTAGGCGGTCTGGCGCTGAGGCACGTGCGGGTCCTTGTGGTCGGCGAGTGCGGGCATGCTACCCCCAGCCTGGGTGTCCCAGTAGCCGGTGTGGGCGAGGGTGTCGACGGTGACGGGCGGGTTGTGCTGGGCGAGGAGGGAGTGGGTGGCAGCCATCTGCTGGATGATCGTGTTGGGGTGGCCGGGGAAGCACTCGGCGCTGGCGATGGAGATCGAACTGATCGGCGCGTAAAGCCCGTCCTCGGCCCCTTGTGAGCGCTCGTTGGTGGGCTGGGGCCGTTCGTGGCTTGCGAGGGTGCGGTCTTGCGTACGCAGTCAGGGCAGACCATGGTCCCGCGCCGGGGCAAGCTGGCGCGGGGCGTTCGTGACGTCGCGGCTCGGCCGGGTTGTGACGGATGGGGGCCGGGATGCAGAGGTTTGACTGCTTGGAATGTCCTTCTTCACCGCCCTCTCCCCGAGCTATGCCTCGATGGACGAAGTCGCCCGGCCGGGTCGCACATCGGGGCGGCCTCATCAATCCCGGATGCCGGGTGCCCGGTCGCAGGTACGGCTTCCCCATGCCTTCGTGAGGTACCAGCTGATAGACAGCGTGGGCGCCTCACCGGTCTCACCTGCGCGGCGACGACCTGATCGACGAGGTGCTGATCACCCCCACGCGCTTTCGGCCGTGCGGACGACTCGGATCCGGCGTACGGTCCGATTGCTTCGCTGGACAAGACAGCGGGGCCTGCGGTTCCGTGCCTTCGCTTCGCACGCCGCACGGGACCGCACTCACCGCTGAAGGGCTGCTCCCGGCAGGGGACGCCCTGCTTGGTGCAGCACTTTGAGCACCGCCGGGCGCTTCACGAGGACTCGTCGTTTGGGAAATTTCTCCGTGACTACTGCCTGACCAAGGCGTTCACCACGCCATGCTCGGCATCGCCCGCCTCCACAACCTCACCCACACAGGATGAGCCGCAGTGTCCGATACGCGATCGGCGTGCCGTACATCATTTACAGGACAGTTCTCAGGACTGGAGCGCCGCGATCCCTTCGCCAGCCTCTGCTGCCTGCTCGGTGAGACCGAGCTCTTCAAACAGGCGCTGAGCGCGTCCGAAGTAGGCGACTGCCTGGTCCCTTTCGCCTGCGGCGGTGAGTGCTACGCCAATGCCGGACAGCGCTGTGGCTTGGAGTTCGGCGGCGTTCGCCCGTTCGCATGCCGCCTCCGCCTGCAGCAGATATTCGATCTGCTGTTGGGGGGTGAGGTCGTCCAGTTGGGCGCAGGTCATCAGGGTTGCTGCCTCGACGAGCGGATTCCCCGCGGCGAGGCTGGCCGTGAGGGCGCGTCGGCAGGCGACGCGTGACTCCTCGATCTTTCCCGATGCTTGCAGGGCGAAAGCCGTCGTGCAGAGGGCGCTTGCTTCGTCGGCGATGTTGCCGAGCCGGTGGAAAAGGGAGGCGGCCTCTTCCGCCGCCGCGCACGCTTCTGCGTAGTCCTCGAGATCCTGATGGGTCAGGGAGAGATTGTTTAGCGCAGCGGCTTGTTCGCGTAGGTCACCTGTGGCCCGCTGGATCGCGACGGCCTCCTGGTGGGCCCTCAACGCTTCGGCATGCCTCCCGGACTCCCGCAGGGCCAAGCCGAGCCCGTTGAGTACCTTGCCCCGCTCGTTGTCGTTGCCCAGCGAAGTGAACAGGTCGAGTGCCCGCTCGAAGGCGTGGAAGGCTTCCTCGTAGCGTGAGGCCTCGCTCAGCGCGATGCCGAGGTTGTTCCACGACCCGGCTTCGGCAGCAAGTGCTCCCGACTGATGGGCGATACGGCACGCGGTCGTCGTGACGGAGATCAGGTCGTCGTAGTACCCGCGCCAGGTGAAGTAGTCGTAGAGAACCACCGGAAGATTGACAGCGATGTGGTGGTGTCCGGCGTCCGCCGCAGCGGCCACGGACCCCGTCAGGTTGGCCCGTTCGTCGTCCAGCCAGGCAAGTGCCTCGTTCTGATCGGCGAAATCGCCAGGAGCAGGGGATGCTGCTTGCACGCGGAGGCGAGCACACGCAGAGACGGCGGTCGTCGCATAGTGCTCCAGCAGTTGATGGTGCCGGCGGGCCTGTTCGGCCGCAGCCTCCTGACCGCCGCCCTCGGCGGCGGTGTGCTGCAGCGGGTTCGAGACGCTGTGCGCGAGTTCGCTGGCGTAGTCGCGGACGAGGTCGTGCATCGACCAGCGCTGGTTCACGCAGTCGAGCAGGTGTGCCTGGACGAGATTCCGCAGGACGACCCGCACCGCCGGCAGCGGGAGGCCGGCGAGGACCGCCGCCGCGCCGAGCCCGATATCGGGGCCGGGGTTGAGCGCCATAAGGCGGAAGAGCGCGGCATGATCCGGGGGCAGCCGACGGTAGGAAAGATCGAAGGACGCGCGTACAGCCCGTTCGCCGTCGTCCAGGAAACTGAGTTTGGATTGGGCCGTCGACAGCTCCACGTTGAGCTCGGCGATTGTCTGGCAGGGATCCAGGATCAACAGGGCGGCGCTGATGTGCAGTGCCAACGGCAAGCAACCGCACAGACTCGCCAGTTCTTCGAGGGCCGTGCCAGCCTCGGTGGCGCGCCGGTCGGTGGGATCGGCCGTCAGCAGCGCATGACGAAGAAGCGCCACCGCCGCTTGAGGGCCGAGGACACCAAGGTCGAGGAGCCGCGCGTTCAAGGTCGCCAGGGTGTGCCGAGACGTGACCAGAAGCCGGTGCGCTCCGCCGCCGGGGAGCAGAAGACGAACCTGGTCGGCACTCGAGGCGTTGTCGGCCACGATCAGCAGGCGTCGCCCTTGGCCGGCCAAAGCGGCCAGCTCGGTCCGGTACAGCGCTGCACGCTCCTCAACTGCTTCAGGGACGGCGTCATGGGCGACACCGAGGGCCCTCAGGAACGCCTCCAGAGCCTGACCACCTTGAACCGGGTTCTCTTCGTACCCATGCAGGTCGATGAAGAGGCTGCCGTCGAAGTAGCCGGCATCAATCGCGGCATGTCCGGCCGTGAGCGCAAGTGCCGTCTTGCCCACGCCGGCGAGACCCCCGATCGACGCCACCAGCACGGGTGGAAAGGCATCCGGGTCAGGGACGGCGGCTGCCGGGCCGGATCCGGAGGAGTCCCGATCCGGCTGACGCGAGACGACGGGATGCAAGGCCGACAGGATGTGTGCAACTTCAGTCTCTCTGCCGCTCAGCATCGCGGGCGCCGCGGGAAGGGAAGCAAGCGCAGTGGGCAGCGGCGCCGGTTGGTGCATCACGACCGTTACGGGGCTGTAGTCGCCTGTGGTGGCTACGCCAATATCCCTTGAGGCCGCAACGGACCGGGTCCCGGAGGCGATCGCGGCACCGTCTGGTGTCCCAGGACCGTGGTCAGGGCGCGAGCTGTGCGAACCAGGTGCCGTTTCAGGCTTCTTTCCCCACAGGTTCATGCGTGCGCGTCGTCCCCGGTGATTGCCTCGCCGACTTCGCCGGCAGCTGCGATCCCGCGCTCACCGCTGGCCTGCGCCGACCCGGGAGCTCCCGCTGCCTGTGGCATCACAGGGCTGGCCGTGAGACGGGAACGATCGCCGGTAACGGCCCGTCCGATACTGCCGCCGGCCGCGACCGACCGTGTTCCCACCGCCGTCGCGGCGGGTGCGGCTGCGGAGGCGGCAGGCGGACGCAGGAAGGCGTATCCGCTCACCGCGGCGGCCGCCAAGCCGCCGACTGACCCTGCCACGGTCGCGATTTGGGCAGATGTATCGAGATCGGCGACCGTCGCGACGATGCCCAGCCCCAACGCTGCCAGACCCAGCAGCACCACCAACAGCCACACCACAACCCGTGCTAGTCCTGTCACATCTGCATTATCGCAAGGGGGGCTGACAGCCACGGCTTCATCGGGCTCGCCCCGGCCTAGGGAACCGCCGCCCGAGCCCGGGGCATCGTCACAAGACAGGTGGCCAGTGTTCGCCCCTCATGCGGTTCAGGGCGTTGGAGTTATCACCATGCGACAAACCCATCTGGCCATGCAGGGGGCGGTTAGACGAGCCGCTCGCCGTGGTGGGCAGCAGCTTCGCGGACGAGATAGGCGAATCGGGCACGGCCCTGCGTCTCACGCTGTTCGGCCCATGGTTGTTCCCCCCTCCTGGTCATCGCTGCTGGCTCCGTGCACTACGGCTCGGCCGCTCACCCCGGAGCCAGGCCGACGGGGGGCCAGCATTGGTTGAGGCAGCGTCCAAGCGCCCCGGCATGCTTTCCACCAGGGCCCTGCGCCGCATGGGTGTACCGACCCCAACTCTCCTACCACTTCGTTGGTTTGGCTGCGCTGCGCCTAGGGCATCACATGTGCTGTAAGCATCTACAGCACATTCGATGTGGGGAGTACAGCACACATGCATCGTCTTCAGCCGCTTGCAAACGGCCTGCACACCGACCACCCCGTCCCGGGTCTGCCCTTCGTCGACGACGGCCACATCTCGGTCGACGACCCCACCGCCGTCGAAGCCATCGGGCGCCACGAAGAGGGCGGCACCTGGGGCCGCTGGGACCGGATCTCAGAGTCGAAGGGATCCTGGATCGCCTTCACGACCGATCCCATCCGCCAGGACCTCGCCTGGGTCGTGCGCCACCATCCCGAACACGGCCGCACAGTTCTCCTGGTCCGAGACCAGGACGCCTCGCCGTGGCACAGCAGCTGGTGGGGACCCCAACTCCTCTTCCGGCAGGGCGGCTACTGGTGGGACGGCACCACCTGGTACCGGCCCGATCAGGTGTGGGACGCCGCCGGCGAGCGCTTCTACCGCCGGCCGGTCAAGGCCGCGACCACCATCACCGCCGCCGACCTCCTGGACGACAACGCCCACCCCGACGGCGGCCGCCTGCTGAAAATCGCCAACTTCGACCTGGAGACCCCGCCACCTGACCCATGGAACGACCACTTGGCCCTGTGGGCCGCGCGCCGGCCCGCTGACGCGCGCCCACTGTCGCAATGCGTGGTGCGTCTGTCAGCGCCCGAACTCGCCGCCGACCAGCTCATCGGCGTGCCGGAGATGGCAAAGATCGGCAACATCGCTGCCTCCACCCTGCGCGCCTACATCGCCCGCAACCAGCGCGACGTGCCACCGCCCCAAGCCACCATCAACGGCCGCAACCTCTGGGCGCGCCCGGTGGCCGAGGACTGGGCGGAGGAACGCGACCGCTCACCCGAGAGCGCGGCCGCCAAACTCAACTCCGGCGACGGTGACTTCTCCATCGGCCTGTCCGAGCTGCGACAGCGGCTGTCCCGCAGGTTCTTCGGCGCGCTGTGGGAACGACCCGACCGGCGCAAACGCTGGGCGTTGCGGTTCCGGACCGAGAACGCGGTGCACGAGATCGCTGACGAACTCGCCCTCACGGTGGCTGCCGACACCGGAGACATCATCGACACGCACGACCTGGCAGCCACCGTACGGCATGCCTTCCTCGACGAGTTCGCCTACGGCAAACACCTCGATGAAGCCACAGGCGACACCGGACCGACGACCTTCTACGGCATCACCACACCCGTGGCGCACATGCTCGACTGGCTCATCCGGCACCATCCCGTCACCGCCCACCACCTCATCAGCGAAATCATCGGCGACGCCGAGCGCCGCATGGACATCCCCCGCGAGGTCAGCGCCGAATCCATCCGCACCGCCCTCGGCCTGGACAGCAAACTCCCCCGCCAGGTCCGGCTCGACTTCCTCGAGCGCGCCCTCCCGCCCACCTCCCGCTGAGCGACGTCGACCCGGTCTGATCTGGTTGCTGTGGTCGGTCCTCAAGGCTCCCTGCAAGGACCGGCCATGAGCACCCGAAGGCGGTTTTCTTACACCGCTACGGCGAGCGGTCCGACAGAGCCCACCATCCTGTGGTGTGAGTGGGAGCAGAATGGCGGCGAGGCGTTCGCCAGGAGAGGAGGGCATATGGACGTGGGGGAGCGGTGGGCGTACCGGCTGGCGCCGCACCACGGACCCGTCGCAGAGGTCGAGGTCCTGAAGATGGGCACGCAACGCCCGGTGCGGGTCAAAGTCCGCTTCGTCGCGGAGGAAGCGGAGGGCCGGCAGGAGTGGGTGCCGCCGGCCCGGCTGCGCGTGGTCTGGCAGGACAAGGACGCCTGGCTGGCCCGCGAGGAGCGATGGAGCGAGCTGACGCGGGACAGCCCGGACGACGACAACACCACATTCCGGGCCGTCGTCATCCTGTTCGACGAGCATCTGTGGGAGGGGATGGTGTCCTTCGGCGTCAACTACCGTGACAGGGGCCTGCTGTACGTCGACGATGTACCCGCGCTGGCCGCCCTCCTCGACGTGCCCGAAAGCTTCTTCTGCAACGATCCACGGGCCTTCGCCGACAAAGACGGCGCGCTGACCGCGCCCTGGCCCACCACCGTTGAGGTGGCACGGCTCCTGGCCCGCACCCGGGCCGACCACCTGATGGCCGTCGTGGCCAAACACGAACGTCAGGCACGCCGGGACGCGATCTATGGCCGCTACTACCCCGGCCGTGGCAAGAATCCCGGCATCCACATCAGCGCTGAGATCTGCGCAGAGGTCGACCGCAGCAGCCAACCCGCCTACAACCTGCTGCGCCAGTGGTGCGGCGCGGACGTGGTCGAGAGCTTCGAAGAACTCAAGGCCCTGCGCGACGAGGTCCTTCGCATCGGCCAGCTTATGGAGCAGGCCATCGGCTGCCTTCGCCAAGCCGGACAGACCCGGGCAGCCGACCGCTTCGAGCGGGAACTCGGCATTCCCCTCGAGACGCTGCGCCAGGCCGAGCGCGCCGACTGACACTCCCGACCGACCGGGCACCGACGACAGGGAGATCCGTGTCCCGCACCAGGCTCAACGAGCGTCAACTCGACGTCCTGCGCGGCATCTGCCACGGTCAGACACCCATCACCTCCGACGACTCCGACCTCGCCACGACCATCCACGCCCTGCGCAATCGTGGCCTGGTCACCACGACCCGGGCCGACGGCCGCTGGAGCGCCACTCCAACCGAGGCTGGCCGCCAATACCTCGCCCACACCGACGCCACGACCGCCCCACGACCGAGCGCCCCGTCGACGGCACCCGAGGCGGCAGAACTGATCACCAGACTCCAGCAAGCCGGCGGCACCCTGCACATCGCCAATCCCACCCCGGACGAGCGGGCCCACTGGCGCCGCGCCCTGCACGCCGTACGCGCAGACGACCTGGTCCCCGACGGCCACCATCTCCAACACACCGGACGCGACAAAGGCGACCTGATCATCACCCTGCGCCCCGGGCCACCACCGCGACGCTCCACACCCCCAAGCGAGACTGTCCCCGTCCCCGACGACCTGCCCCCAGAAACCTTGCACCCCGCAGCCGCCGCAGCACACATCCCGGCCTGCCCCGCCTGCCAGCCCCGCGCCCGCCGCATCCTCCACGCCCTCTGCCACACAGCAGAAGCCAAGAACTACACCGTCGACAATCCCGAGGCCGGATCAGCAGCCAGCCTGGTGATCACCATCGGCGACAGCTCCTTCCCACTCACCTTCCACGAAGGTTCCTACGAAGTACCCGACCCCAGCGGCGCCAAGTACGCCTGGCAACGCGTAACCGCCCGCACCACACGCCCATCCCATCAACTCGAACTCAGCCTCGAGCACACCTACGCGCACCGAGGCCGACGCTCCCACTGGGGCGACCGGCAACGCTGGCGCCTGGAAGACAAACTCCCCGCCCTCTTTCGAGATATCGCCCACCGCGCACACACCGACTACGAACGACAGCAGGCCCTGCAGCGCAAAGAGGAAGAGACACGCCAACGCTGGCTGACCGCGATGCAGCAGGCGCGCACCGCCTTCTTGGAAGATCACCGGCTGAAAGCCCTGCACACACAGGTACAGGCCTGGCAGGAAGCCACCGCTATCCGCGCCTACTGCGACGCACTCGAAGATCAACACGCCATCCCGGAGGCGGCCAAAACCACTGCCTGGATCGCCTGGGCCCGGGCCTATGCCGACCGCATTGACCCAATACCCCGCAACCAAGGACTGCCGGAGCCTCCGGCGCCCACACCGGAAGACCTGCGCCCTTACCTGCATGGCTGGAGCCCGTACGAGCCCAAGCGGAAATGAGCTGGCTGGCTGACTTCGGCCGCCCGCCAGCGCCCGCACCACACCACCGACACCGACGGGACCCTCCTGGAAGCCAGGTGGGGCCAGTTCAACCCGTTCCTACCCGGGGCCAGATGAAGCCGTCCCAGCGGGGCCGAAGAGGACCGTCCTGGACAGGCCGGGGGTGGGGACGGTACCCGGGCCCGGGGCCGCGCGCTGCGCTGTCCCGGGCCCGGATGGTGTCAGGAGTCGCCTGGGGTGTCGGTGAGTTCGATGCAGGTGGCGGGGACTTTGGCGAGCCGGTAGCGCTTTTGGTGGTCGGGGATGGGGAACCGGGTGTTGCTGGGGTCGCGGCGTAGCTGTTCGGTGGAGGTCTCGTCGAGCAGGAAGTCGAAGCTGCTTTGCGTGCGGTTGGGCTGTTGGACGGTGCCCGTGAGCAGGCGCAGGCAGGCTGGGTGGATGGTGGTGGTGATCCCGCCGGTGCGGCCGGGGATGATGGCTGGGTGCTGGTTGGGGTCCCGCTGGAGCAGGCGGTGGGTGGCGGCTTCCTGGACGACAGCCACTGAGACGACGTCGGGCAGGTCGTCGATGAAGGCGTGGCTGTGTCGCTTTTTGCGGGAGTCGTTTCGGCGTGACTTCGGGGGCGTTTGGCGGCCAGCCGCGTGATCGATGTCGGCGACTTTTGATGTTACTTCAGTGCTGTGTGATGTCTGGCGGGCCGCGGTGTGCGAGTCCTGTGGCACTGCCAGGTTGTGGGCGCGGGCTGTTCCCGGTTCCCGCCCGAGCTGACTCGGGTGGGGATACCGGCCTTCGAATGTAACCGGCATGGTGAAATGATCAGGCGGTGACCGAACCCCGAGCGAGGCGATGACGGCCGCACGTTCCGGCGCGAGGCCGAGCGGGTTGTTAACGAGATCGCCCAGGCGCTGAGCCGCCAGGCGCGGAGGACGTCAAGCACTGCGGTATTTCTACCTCGGGCGGGGCTTCGCGATGGGAGCATCCTTCACCGTGGCCGGGACCGTGCTCTACCACCGGTGGAGCACCCGCCGCGCTGCTGCCGAGGCGATGACCGAGAGCGAGACGGAGCAGGCAGCAACGGAGCATCCGCCCGTACCCGGTGCCTCCCAGTAGCTCGGGTGCGCGCGGCCTCGGCGCATCACGTGACGTGAGGTCATCAGGCGCCGACGCTGGGAATCTGATCGACCGCCAGGTCCTCGCACAGACGAGGAAGCGGACCGGGTGCCGATAGAGGCCCTCATCGACGGACGTGTCGCCCTGGAATTCCGCCAGTAGTTTAGGTTGCACCGGCGAGTACTCCAGGTCGCCGCTGCAGCTCCACCAGGCGGATAGCTTGCACAGCCACGGATGGTCGGTGTCTGGCGCGTGGAGGCGCCCGGCGAGATCCCGGGGCGCAGGCGCAGGCAGGGGAGTGGTGCGGCGAGCAGCCACAGCCGGCCCGCGCCGTCATACCGGGCCAGCAGTAGCGACGAGGGCGACGACAAGCGGCCCGTCACCCCGGCGATGATGCCCTCGGCAGTCGTATGGGCACGCACCTTGATCCACGCCCTGCGGCCCGGCAGGTACCGCTGCTTGCTGCCCTTGACGACGACCCCCTCGATCCCGACGTCCCCCAGGCCGGATCGAGCCAAGTCGAGCGCGGTCGCTCGGTCCGTCGTCGCCGGGCACAGGGTGAATGGCGGCCCGAGGACGTCGCGGGCGAACAGGCCCTCAAGCACCGTACGACGCTCGTGGTACGGAGGGTGAAGCAGTTGCCCACTCGATGCCTCAAGGACGTCGAACACGACCAGGTAGGCCGGGATGCTCGGCAGCCGCCTGGACGGCACTGCGGCCGCGGGGCGCACACGGTTCTGCAGTGCCCCGAAGTGCAGCCGGCCCTCAGATGGGACGACCAGCTCGCCGTCCAAGCATGAGGGGCTCGGTGAGCGCGGATGCCGAGGCCGCGATATCGGGGAACGCCGGCGTCAGATCAGCACCGTGCCGGCGGACTGCACCGTGACCAGGCCGGCCGGGCGAAAAGGATGGCCCGGAACCCTCGCTTCCGCTCCGCCACCAAAGCTCCCGGCAGCGCCTCGCCCAGCGGCACACTCACCGCGCCTCGGCGAGCATCGGCTCAAGCAGCGGCGTCAACGTCACCCAGCCACATCTACGCGGAACCGCCCCATCCTGCCCGCTGAACCGCGACCACGGCAGGCGAACGGGTGATCACGACGCTGCTCTGAGGTGCGAAAGCGTCCACGCACAGCGCGTAGCTCGAAGGCTCACGCTGTCCGATCCGCTGTACGCACCGGAGCGGGCAGCGCCAAACTGGCACCGAAGCCGCTCCCCGGTCTCCAAGGATGAAGCGGGTTCATCGGGCGCGGAGGCGCCCACTCACTTCCGCCTACGCAGTCGCCCCGGCCTGGCTGGCATTCGCGTAATCCGGACGCCTGCACGCCAGGGCATGGTGAGGACCGGTGGCAGCCCTTGCCCGTCCCGTCACGTCTCGTCTGCTTCTTCTAGCAGAGCCTTCAGCCGCCGCTCGATGGCACTCTGCCGAGCCCTCTCGGCGGCATCAGGTTGTTGGTTCGCAAGAGCATGGCGCCAGGCGTACTGCGCAGCCACATCGTTCTGCAGGGCGTGCTCCAGCGCGTTCGATGGCGCGCCGAGCGTGTTGATGTACTCCATCAGCATCGAAACGGTGACCATCGGGGCTTTGGAGATCTCCAGCCGCTCGAACTCCTCCGGGTCGAGCGCGTGCGTGGGGTCGTGCCGAAGGACTGTGAGACGCGGATCGTCCGGGTCCGGCCTGAAGATCACGGATGTCGTCCAGGAACATCCAGCCGGCGCGAGGTGAGCAGTCGGTGAGTTGATGACGGCAGTGCCGCCGAGGTCCCAGCGGACAACCGCCGTGCACCACTCGTGCTCACCGATGCGGTATGTCCGCACATCCCGCACCGAGTGATAGTGAGCCTTGAGCGTCCACCAGGTGAGGGCTGTGCCGACCTCCAGTTCCTGGCCTGCGTAGCCGGTGAGGACGCTGCACTCGATCGGGCGGTCGTCGGCTGCGAGCCGCCTCTTCGCAGCCTTCTTGACCGACTTCAGAACGCCCGCGGAGCGGAGTGTCCTGTCGACCAGGTCCTCGTCTGTTTCGGCAGGCTCGGTGAAGCGGGTGATGACGTCGTCCATCTGCGTGAGATGCACGAATCGGTCCCCGAGGTCGGCCACGTCCGCGTCCATGGGCCACCTGTAGGTGGACCCGTCACCGAAGTCCCTGGTGTTCGAGCTAACGAAGAACACCGTCTCTCGCTGGTGTTCACGGGCGTACTCGATGGCGGACAGCCATATCGCAGCGTCCCGGGAGCCGACCTTCGTCGACTTCCCGCCGTCCGTCTCCTTGCAGGGCGGCAGGGCGTTGGCTTCCCGGAAGAGCGCCTCACGGAGTGCTCGTTCGCTGGTCGGCAGCATCTCGACGACGGTCAGGTACCGGTCGCGCCAGTGCTGGCGCAGCCGTTCCAGATTGCACGGCGGCAGAGTCGCCTGGAAGTCCCAGGGCGTCGCGTCTTCGAGGGTCGTTACCGCCTGGCTCGCAGCTTCGTACTTCTTCCGGTACGCCACCGCCTTCTGGGCGGCCAGCTCCTCGAGCACCATCCAGGGCGCGGCGACGCGTTCGACCCGAGATGTGCGGATGGTTCGCAGGAGGTCGGTGTTGCTGTCCTCCAAGGAGAGGCCGCGAAGAATGCACGAATCGAGAATGATCACCGTCTGTACTCCTGCTGTTGGACACGTAGGGGCAAGAGTGGCAGGAGCTGGTGCATCCGTGCACGGGAATACCGGTGAGTACGCTGCCGCGGTCAGGACCCGACTGCTCAGCGCCCTGGTGCCCGGTCTGCTGTACCCGGCAGGCCGGGCATCGGCACACTGGTTTGCGTGAAAATGCCCCGAGTCGAGTGCGAGACCTGTGGCCGGAGGATTCGCCGGGATAGTGACTGGACGGCCGAGGAGGGCCGTCTGTGGCGGCATGACCCACCGAGCAGCCAAGCGAGTTCAACGTCCTGGTGTCCTGCACGGGGTCGTTGGCGATCGTGGACCTCCCGTGACCGGCCAGCAGCTCGCCCTCCAGCTCGGTCTGGACGACGGCGCCGAGGAGGAGGCCGAGCGCGGCATCGACACTGGCTGCCCTCATCGACGGGCAGCCCGGATGCCCGTGCAGGTCCTGCGTCGTGCCGGGCACGCCGGCGTGGGACGACTGCGGCGGCGACTGCTCGGGCGGCACTCCGCCCGGGCAGCTCACGGTGAACTTCGTCAGCATGATCCCGAGCTCCAACTTCCCTGCCGATACTCGTGACGTCCTCGGCTCGACGAACCGCTCGCTGATCCGCCCCGCTGCCGAGTTCCTGATCACGCTTCTGCGCTGCGCCCCACCTCCGACGACCAGGGGTTGCCCTCCCACCTGCGAGGAGCTGGAGATGGCCGCGCGCATCCTGGCTATCGACGCCTCAACGATGGGGAACGCGCTCCAGTGCTGCTTCCCGGGCACGTCGCAGGCCCGGTGCGGGCGTTCACCAGGCCATGCTTGGCATCGCCCGGCTGCACAACATGGCCCTCACCGGATAACTGACACCCCATACGGGACAACCTCTAGGCGGCCATTGCGTCAGCACTGCCGAGGCGGTGAAGCAGGACGTGACGCCCTCGGAGACCAGGTGGTGAATCGCCCGGCGCAGTGGCTCGGGCATCGGGGTGGAGTTCATGGCCGCACGGTAGAGGTGCCGCGTCACCGGACACCGCAGTCGCGGCGCTCGCTCACCCGGTCGGCCCACGCTCGATACGACGAGCGCGCCACGCGGGCAGTGAGCTGAACCCCGTCGGCATCACACGCCAGAAAGCTTCGTGATGCTTATCACCAGCTCGGAGGCAGACGCGGACCCGGATCAAGCAGTGAAGCAAGACCCTGGCCTGCGGCTTTCCTCCAAGACCTGCGAGAGGGCAGACCTTGGAACAGAAGGTAACCCAACTTTCAGCAGTCGTTCCCCCGGGTCCCTTCTGAGGCCCCTATGGGTCCACCCTCTCCAGCAACTGACCTGCTGTGAAGGTGTGTTGAGCCCAGTACCTTGTCTCACCCAACGACCTGGAAGGGCGGGGAAGCTCGGTCAGAGCGGCCAAGCAACAGCCGTGCCTCCCCGCCACGTCACCAGGCCCGTTCCGGTACAACGACAAGGAGCCCAGCAAGGTGACCAACCTTGACATAGCTGATCGCAGAGAGAAACTCCAGCCCACGAGTGCCGCACTGGCATGGGCGCCGTACATCATCGCCGTCCTTGCACTGTGCGCGGCCGTCACCGTCGCAGCGGTCGGCGGTCCGACGCCGTTGGCCGTTGCACTTGCCGGAGCGGCGGTCATAGGCGGAGGGGTGCAGATCACTGTGAACATCCGCCGGTAACCCGCGTTCCTGAACGACGTTGTTGGACGTCGGTTATCTGGGGCGAGAGCGCCCGGAAGCCCCCGGTGCGCAGCTCAGAGCCTGGCCAATCGCCGGCCGCGGAACGGTGTTTCATGCCACGAGGCGGATGCCTGTTGGCTCAGAATCCGGAGCCTGCTCCGGCTGTTCGGTCTGGGGCGGTGCTGAATGACGATCTCTCGCAGAGACTGAGTCCATATATCGGTGTCTGTGAGGGTGCCTTACGCCCGCAGTAGAGTAGTCACAATGCGGGCAGCGCGTCCGTGGCGTCGTCGACGCCGAGGAGCAGGATGTGGTGGCCGACGGTTTCGGTGACGCCGTCGGTGACCCGCTCGATGTCGAGGCGCAGCCGGATGCGGCCGGCGCCTTCGCCGTTGGCCGCGAGGTCGTGTTCGAGTTTGTCGTCGAGGCGGTCCGCGGCGGCTTCGGCCGTGGCGTAGTCGGCGAGGTCGCGGGCGAGGAGCTGGCAGGTGGTGGTGTCGCGGAGCTGGTAGCTGGGCATCGGGGAGCGTCCTCAGGCTGGTTGGGTGGTCAGGCGGTGGGCTCGGCGATCCTGCGTGCCGCGTTCACCGCGCGGGACCAGACGTCGGGGCTTCCTCCGTGTGCGCGGGAGAGGGAGGCGGCGAGTCCTCGGATGTCGCCTTGTTCGCGCAGGGCGGCCAGGGCGATCTGCGCCCTCCGGTCGGCTTCGGAGCGGGCTGGCGAGGCTTCGGGGTGGTGTGCGAGGGCGTTGCGGACGACGTACTCCCAGGATCTTTGCGGGCCGCCGTATTGCACGCTGAGCTCCGCGGCCAGACCGGGGCGGTAGCCGTCGCGCTCGATCGCCTCGGCGGCGTACTGCTCGGCGAGCTGCGTGGCGGTGAGCCGCTCACCGCCGGCACGTGCACTCAGTTCGGCCGCGAGGGCCTCCTCGAGGGCGGAGGGCCGCCCGACGCGCGCCTCCGCCTGCGGCCCGGGACGGCGGCCAGCCTTGCCGAGCTTGTCCCCGGTGCGCTTGTTGTCAAAGTCCTGCAGGTCGCCGGCGCGGAAGCCGGGGATCATCCGGCCGGTCGGGCCCTCGACCTCGCCGACGGAGTCCGGGAAGTAGCCGGGGTTGTCCTTCACGTACTTGCGGATCGTCGAGGGCCCCTTGAAGCCCAGCAGCCGGGCGGCCTCGTTGATGGAGACGACGGACTCCGGGTGAAGCTTGTGCAGTTCGGGGTCGGCCTTGAGGACCTTGCTCTGCTTCTCGTTCTGGAACCAGGTGTAGAAGGCGCGGAACTGCTGCTCGTCGTAGAAGTCGGCGCCGTCGATGCGCTCCTTGTCCGGGTGGCGGTGCTCTTCGGGCTGCTCGAGTCGGATCTTGTACCAGCGGGCCGCGGTGCCGGCGCTGGCGCCGGTGAACTCGCGGATCCAGTCGCGGTTGACCACGGCACGGCCGCCGACGACTCGACGCTGAGGGTTCAGGGGGCTGGGCATTGCGTTCTCCGCTTCCGGCCGCGGTCCTATACTCGGGGCCTGCTCTTCTGTGTTCCTCCGGCGCTCACGCGCCGGCGGGCGAGTCGAGTTGGTGATGGTGGTCGGCGGGACGTTCGGCCGGGGTTGCCGCTCTGGGCCGACATCCTCGTGAGGGGGTGCCTTCCGCCGACCACCGCTTTGGCCGCACATATCGCATTATCAATAATGCGCTTTTGGTGGATTGGCTGTCAATCTCGCCGGCGCAGACCCCGTGACGAGTGCGCCGTCCAATGCCACTCGAAGTTGCGCACCTGCTGCCGGGGGAGGCATCAGCTCCTGCGTCGTCGGCTGCTCCGCCTTCCGGCGCCCCATCCGCGCCCATACCCGCCCGTAGGGTTCGCCCGGGGCGAGTGCCTGCAACACGGTGCGGGCCACCTCTGGTGTCCGTCGTCAGACGGGCTGCCATCACAGACTGCGACGCGGCGATCTGCCACAGCCGGTCCAGGCCGATCGGGCGGGCGCTGTGGGACGTTGTTGTGACGGCTGTGCCGTGGGCGCTGTCCCGCTTGCAGGCTGTACACGCCCGTCTCGATCCAGTTCGCCACGTCCATGCGTCCATTGACCGGCGGTCCGGTGAAGCGGTTGGTGCTACGCCAGAGCCTCGCCGAGATGGGCGCGGGGCCTGCCGTCCAGGTACTGGTGCAAGGCTTCGGCCCGCGACCGGATCAGCCCCTCGCGGTAGCTGGGCGGCAGCCGGTCGTAGACGTCCGCCGCCATCTCGGCGGCCGCAGTGGGGTCGCCGTCCAGGCGGAGGCAGGCCGCGGTGTCCATTGCCAGCAGTGCCCTGGTCATCACCGACGGGGAGTCGGTCAGGGCGAGCGCGTCTTCCTGCGCCTCGTAGGCGGCTGCCGTGTCGCCGAGGAGGGTGTACGCCTGGGACAGGTGCACGAAGTGCTTCTGCCCGGGGTAGCCGAACCAGGTGTCGGCGGCCTCCTGGCCGTCGAGCCGGTCGGCGAGGTGACGGGTGTCGGTGACGGCCCGCGTCGCGCCCTCGGTGTCGCCGATCGCCGCCAGCGAGCGGGCGGTGACCGCTGCTGCGAGTGCGGCCGCCGCAGTCGGCGTGGGCCCGGCCTCGCGGCGGGCCCGTGCGGCGATCCTGGCAGCGACTTCCGGGGCCCCGTAGTTGAGCGGCACCATCGCGTGCCGGGCCAGCACCCACGACGCCATACGCGGATCGCCGGACTCGCCGGCGGCCCGCTCGGCTGTGGAGAACCAGCCGAACGCCTCGCGCTGGTCGCCACGGTCGTGCTGGACGATCGCGACGAGCCCGGCGATCCCTGCCGTGGTGCGGGCCAGCTCCGCGCGGTGCTTCGCCGGATGCGGCCGGTTGAGGACCTGCCCGAGAAGCCCGAGGTCCTTGTGCATCTCGGCCAGCATCTGTGCGGGGGACCGGCCGTGGTAGCCGCCCCGGTTCCGCTCGAACACCGACGCCAGGTATTCCAGGTCGTCGGCGCCGCTGCCCTTGAGGCCGCCGTCGATGCCTTCCCGGGCCTGCGCGAGGCCGGGCAGCGCGGAGATTCCCGCTGCTGCTGCCGCTGCCTCTATGAATCGTCGTCGGTTCACGTCCGTTCTCTCCTTGCCCTGGCTACGCCGGTACTGCCGCGATGTGGTCACTGTCCTGCGCACGTCTTCGATGCTGAGCCCGTAGGCGGCGGCGATCGTCTCGTGCCAGGCCGGAACCGGCAGGCGCTTCTCCGTCTCCCACCGCTTGAGGTTCTTCGGGTCGAACCACTTGCCACCTTGCGCGGCCTCGATCAGCTGAGCCTGTTCCTCGCGGGTGCGGCCCGCAGTCTCGCGGATGCTTCGGAGTAACGCGCCGATCCCGTCCGGGCACAACATGGGCCGTTCCTCCCAGGGGAGTTGGTGTGGATTCCATCCTGGCCTCACAACCTGGCCCCCCGCCAAGGAAATGCACCCCTTCCGCCCCTCTTTCCCTGTGTGCCCCGGCCGTTCAATGGGCGAACGCCGCCCGGGCGCGGGGCTCTTCGGTCCAGCCCGTCAGGCCCGCGCGGCAGTGGCCTCGCCCACTTGTTGAAGGAGAGACATCATGCGCTTACGCCTCCCCGCCCGGCCGGCGCCGTCCTTGCCGCTCTCGCCCACACGCTCGGCCTCGTGGACGGCGTGATCGAACTGACCGCCCCGTGGCGGGACGACTGGTACGGAATGCCGTTGCGGTTCACCGCCGGCACTCCCACTGTGTGCCTTCCCCCGCTCGATGCGACGGAGGCCGTGCAGCTCCAGGCCGCCGCCAAACTCCGCACCGCGTACGACACCATCACCAAGGAGACCCAGCGCCCATGACAGCCCGCACTGCCACCCGCATCGCCACGTCCGACGGCCAGGCCGTCACCGTCACCAGCCACACGGCCGCGGTGACCGACTGGGCGGCCCGCTACTTCGGCTCGTGGTGGAACGCGGTCCCGTCGGAGCCGCCCGTCACCGGCCCGGTGGTGTCAGCCGACGTCGATCCCGGCGAACACGCGGCTCTTGCCGGAGCGGTTCTCGAGCGCGACCCGGGCGAGGCCGACTACGCGGGCTCGCCGATGCACTACAGCCGGAACGACGACGGCACGGTGACGGCCGTGCAGACCGCCGCCCAGCTCGCCTACCAGTGGAACCCCTCAATCCGCCGCATGCGAATCGCCGGTGTCGACGACACCGCCGTGGCGACCGCCGCCTCCCGGCTCGCCCGCGAGCTCGTACGCGGAATGCTCATCGTGGACGGCTGGCAGATCCTTCACGCCTCCGCCGTCACCCGCGACGACGGGGCGACGCTGCTGACCCTCGGCGACAAGGGCGCAGGCAAGACCACCACCGCGTTCCTCCTGGCTCGCGCCGGCTGGCGGCTCCTGGCCAACGACCGAGTCTTCGCCCGGGTAGTCGACGGCCAGGTGCGAGTGCTGCCGTGGCCATCGGCCGCCGCCTGCGGGTTCGGCCTCCTCGACGCCCTCGGCCTGTTCGAGCCCGTAGCCGACCGTCTGAGGACCGGACAGCTCATGCACCCCACCCAGGACCAGCGCGTCACGGACGCGCTCCTGGCGGGCCACCGAGAACCGCTGTGGAAGGCGAACGGCAAAGAGATGAAGCCGCAGTTCTTCCCCGACCAACTCGACTCGTGGCTCGGGATGACCCTCGCCACCGAGGGCACGGCCGCCGGACTGCTGTTCCCGCAGATCACCCCCGGCACCGAGCCCAGGCTGATCGGCGAGGCCCGCCAGCTCGGCGACGGCGACTTCTTCACCGCCGGCACCGAAGACCGCTACCCGGACGTGTTCGGCCTGCTGCCCCTAATCGGCCCGGTCCCAGGCCTGGCCGACCAGCTCGCCGCCCTGCCGCACCAGGCCCTCACCCTCACCCACGACACGGCCGCCAACGCGGCCCTGCTGGAGAAGACGGCCGCCCAGCTCCTTGCCTGACAGGAGCACCGGCCCCTCAAGGCCCGCCCCGAGCCGGGGAAGACCCGATCCGTTCCCCACGGTCCAAAGCCCCCGGCCCGGGGCGACACGCGCCGCCCGCCTTCCAACCATGCCTTCGCAGGCCCGAACCGTACGAACAGCCCCGGCCCGTTGGGCGGTCGCGGCCCTGCAGGTGGTGGGCGGTGGTGGTGCCGGAGAGGGGGGTGGGCGAGGCAGGTTGGAATGCGTGCGTGGCGCGGTCCAGCGAGGCAGTCGGTGCGGGTGTGCGGGTCGTGATGGTCAGCGGGTGATGACGGTTCGCGTGCGGTCGGCCTGGACGCGGATGGCGTCGGTGTGTGCGGCGGCGCGGATCTTGTCGGCCCAGTGGACGGCGCGCTGGGCGAGTTCGGCGAGGCGCATGAAGGCGGTGTCCTGGTGTCGGCGGGCATGGTCTTTCAGGGCCGCGTGTTCGGCGGTGAGTTCTTCGGCTGTGTATGCGGCGATGGCTTCAATCCCGTGGCGGCGGGTGATGCGCCCGAAGGGGCAGGCGCCTTCTTCCTGTTGGATGACGGCGAGGTGGGCGGTGGGCCAGCCGGTGGTCTGGTCGCGTGGGCCGAGCTGGATGTCGAGTACGCACTCTGCGTCCGGGTCGTGCAGGCCGTCAGCGCGGTAGCGGATGCGCGGCCGGGGCACGGGCCCGGTCTGGCGCTCGGTGTGGGCGCGCCACAGGTCGGGGGAGGGATCCTCCTCGTCCTGGTGGAGGCGGTGGAGGTAGGAGAGGAGGGCGGGCAGCTGCCAGGCGGGGGTGCCGAACGGTGCGGCCGGCATGGCGAGCCCGGTCCGGGCGATGAGGCCGGTGTGGTTGCTGATGGCGGCCTGGGCGACGAACAGGGGGGTGTGTAAGCGGAGTTCGGAGCGGAGCATGGCGAGACCTTCCGGGCGGGCAGCGCGCAGAGAGGGAAGGGCGCCCGGGCCGGACCTGTCGGGTCCGGCCCGGGCAGTAGGTCAGGACGCGTCCTCGGAGTCCTCGACGCTCACGGCATCCGGATCCTCCAGGGTGTCCTCGTCGGCTTGGTCGTCGGTGTCGGCCGGGTCCGGCTCGCCCTCTTGGTAGGGCTTGTCGTCGGTGATGGCCTGTTCGACGGTGGAGAGCGGGTAGCCGAGTTCGGCGAGGAAGGACAGCCACGTGCGGGCGTCCTCGCGGATCTCCTGCAGTTCGTACACGGCCGAGCGGGCGGCGTGGTCGGTGCGCCAGGTCCGCACCTCGCCCATCCGTTTCTCGAACGTCGCGGCCAGCACGGCGAAGTTGAGCAGGGTGAGCTTGGCCGGGGTCGCCGATTTGGCGCGTTCGGCGGGGTTGTCGTAGCCGGTCAGTTCCTTGACCAGGTCACGGCGGCCCGCGTCACCCACCCACTGGGCCACCGGCTTGGGGCAGGCAAGGAGCTGCTCGGTGACGAACGCGGCGAGCGGCTTGGGCGCGGTCTTGCGGCCGATCAGGTCCTTCAGCCACGCCTGCCGGGCCTTCTCGGCGGCGCGGTAGGCCTTGTTGCCCGCTTTGACGTACTCGCGGGACGGCTCCGACGGCGTGGTTGCCCCCGCCGCCTGCGGCTGCTCCTGGGCCTGGTCGCCGTCCGCCTCGGAGTCGTCGTCCTGGGGCGGGCGGTGGCCGAAGTGGTCCGGGTCGGTGCAGAAGTACTCGACCTCGCCCGGTTCGCGGGGGTTCTCGGCCCAGGTCGCCACGTGACCGGGGCAGGAGGCGTGGGCCTCGGTGGCCATGGGCTCGCCGTCCGGGCGGTGAAGCTCGCTGAGCGGCTCGGCGGTGGCCGGAAGGGTGTCGGCGTCCTCGGCCAGCCGCACCCCGGCCGCCTGCAGCTGCGGGCGGGTCTGCTCACGGGCGTGCTGCTCGGCGCGGTCGTCGCGCTCCCACTGCACCTGGAACTCGAAGCGGCCAGCACGGTAGGCCTCCAGCAGCCGGTCTACGGCGGCGGGGTCGTCGTCGAACTCGCCCAGCACGCCGAGCACTTCGAGGTCGAGGTCGTACGTGCCGGCCTTGGCGAGTGCGGAACGGGTCCGCTCGCCCACGGCCCTGGAGGTCTTGACCGCGCGGGAGACCTCGGTGCGGGAGCGGCCGGTGAGCTGGGCGACCCGCGCCTGCTTCATGCCCGCGCCCACCGCGCCGAACAGGGCGTCTGCTTGCTCCAGTTCGGTCAGGCCCCGGCGGTAGTCGTCGTCGTTCTCGATGAGCTGGTCGATGAAGTCCTCGCCTGCTTCGCGCAGGGAGGGGTCGAGTACGTACGCGGGGACCTCGATGGCGTCCTGCTCTTCCTGGGTCTGCTTGGTGGCCCGGGCGGCGAAGTAGCGTCGGTGGCCCATCTTGAGTTCGTAGGTGTCCTCGCCGAGCGGGAGGACCACGACGGGGACCTTCACGCCATTGGCTGCGACGGACTTGAGGAACTTATCGTCCAGGTTGAGGTCCTGGCGGACGTTGCTCTCGTTGACGCGGATCTGGCCGAGTTGCAGCGTGACCCGCTGCATCGGCGCCGTTGTTGTTGCGGTGTCGCTCACGGATTGCTCCTCGTGCGGGCGGTTGGTGTCGAGCAAGTTGCCGCTTGCTCTTAAGAATCAATTATACGCCCTTTTTTGGGTGATGGTCCTTACTCCTGGTTGGCGGCGGTGTGGTGCTGGCGGATTGCTTCCGCGATGGCCTCGGCGATCGCCTCGGTTCCCTCGGGCGTGTGCACCTTGCGGAACGAGGCGATTTCGCCGGCGGGGTTGAGGTTCGCCGACAGGCACAGTTCGTCGTGGTCGTCGACGTGGAGCGTGTAAGTGTCGGCGTCGGGGGCGTCCAGGCGGCCGTATGTCTCCCAGGGCCCGGAGTCGGCCTTCCAGCCGCCGCCGAGGATCTCGGCAACACGGGCGGCCACGCTGGCGGGGGTGGTCATGGGTGAGGGTCCTTCGGATCTGAGGGGCCCGGGGCTGGCGGGGTGATCAGTCCTCGTGGGGCTCCATGATGGTGATCACGGGCTCGCCCTGGTCGCCGGGACCGATCACGCAGACGAGCTGGACCGGGCGGGCCTGCTGCGTGCGCCCGTCGCGCGGAACCCGCCGCAGGCCGACGGTGACACGATCGCCGTCCCCGCCGCTGCGCCGGATCGCCACGCGACACATGGTCAGGACGTCCCACAGGCGGCCCTTCTCGTCCTGTGGCACCTGCCGCTCGCTGTCGCCTTCGTGCCAGGCGACGCAGCCTTCCCACACGGCGCTGGTCAGGGCGACCGGCACGCGGAAGCCGGCCTCCCGGGCCACGTCGGCTTCGACGGCGACCAAGACGCCGTCGGCCAAGGCCTGGGCGCGGGTGTAGGCGTGGATGATCTCGCCCTGGTCGGCGAGGGGGACCGACCGCATGGCGTCGTTGCCGACGGTGGGGTCCTCGACGACGGCTGCCTCGTGCGGGACGGGGTCGATGCGGGACAGCACGCCGTCACTTCCTGCGTGGCCCGTTCCGGGGGAATCGGGACGGGTCTCGTGCGGCTCACTGGGGGAGTTGCGGCCGGGATCGGCGGGTCCCGCTCCTCCTCCGTCAATACCCGGTCGCTGGTGACCAGGTCGTGCGCGGTTGTGCTGCTTGGTCTGATCCTTGCTCAGTTTTCCGGCCATGATCTTGTCGCCTCTCGGGTGGTGTTGTGCGCCGGTCCGGGGCTCCGAACCGACGGTGGGTGCTGGGATGGGGCCCGCGGCTTACCTGGCGCGGGCGGTGCGGAGGTCGGCGACCAGGGCGGTTGCGTTGTCGGAGTACGTCCCGGCGTGGGCGATCGCGGACTCGGTGATGTGGCGCGCGGCGTGGGCAGGGGTGCCGGTGAGGTAGTCGGCGATGTTGCGGGCCGAGTCCTCCAGGGGCTCGTACGCGCCGTCGCTGGCCAGCAGGAGACGGCAGTTTTCCGCGTCACGGGTGACGGACTCGATCGCGAGGTGGCCGTACCGGGCCTGCCTCTGCTCGTCGGTTTCCGTCGAGCCCAGGCAGGAGGTGACGCGGTTGCGGTTGCCTTGAAACACGCGGCGAAGGTTGTGATCTTCGGTGAGACGCTGGACGGCGCCGCGCGGGTTGAGGACGTAGGCGCGGGCGTCCCCGCACCAGGCGAGGGTGAGCGGCTTGCCGGGGGCGGTGACGGCCACGACGGCGCACGCGGCGGGCAGGTTGTAGCGGGTGTACTCGTCCTGCCGCTCCGGCTCGGCGGCGTAGACCTCGTAGACGACCCGCAGGCCGGCCTCGGCGTCAGCACGCAGGGCGGCAGCGTAGGCGAGACGGCGGGCGGCGGTGCGGGTCCAGGCGCGTACCTCGTCGCTGGAGCCGATGCCGTCGCACAGGACGAACGCCCGTGCGCCGTTGTGGGTGTAGGTGGCGGTGGCGTCGCACTGGTGCGAGCGGTCGCCGGTGAGCTGGAAAGCAGCGTGGGTGCGCATGAGGACTCCCAGGGAGGAAGGCCGGGCCGGGCGCCGCGGGCGCCCGGCCGTACCGTGGTCAGGCGGTGAGGGTCGGTTCGGGCTGCGCCGTCTTCACGGTCAGGTTGATGGCGCACAGTCCGGCGGCGACGGCGGCCACGAACCCGGTGTCGTGCCGAGGGCGTACCAGTACTGGTTCTTGCGGTGCCACTTGAAGCCGTGAGCCTTCAGCACGGCGGCGGCGCCGTCGCCCAGGCGCGTACCGGTGACCGTCGTCCCGTCTTCGTGCGTGTGCTTGAGAGCGAGTCCCTCCGTGCCGTCCTCGCCATCCTCCTGGGCCTTCGCCGGACGGGCGGCTTGGGCGGAGGCCTGCTCCTTGGAGGCGGCCCAGCGCCGGGGGAGGACGACGTCATGGGCGATCTGCCACACCTGCTGCGGGGCCCAGTTCTCCTGGATGACGTGGCCGTCGATGACGCACGCGGCGAGCATGCCGCCGGTGGGGGGCTCGGCGCCCTCGTGGGCCTCGGACCACAGCTCGGCGGCGGCCTTGAGTGCGTCGTCTGAGATGTGCTGGTGGGTGTTGATGCCGTCGACCAGCGGCTTGCCGGTGACCTTCCGGCCGTTGACGGTGACGGTGACCGTGTTGTCGGTGGACTCGTAGCGGTCCTCCATGCCGTTGAACTGCGAGCCCTGCAAGGGGCGGGTGAGCTCTTCGACGTCGGCCGGGCAGGGGCCGTCGGTCCAGTGGACGGAGATCCACGCGGAGGCGGTACCGGTGCCCCTGCGCACGCTGAACTTCACGCCGGGGAACACGCTCTTCAGGCGGTTCCGGAGCTCGGCGGCCACCTGCTTGGTGTCGATGTAGTCCATGCCGTGTCCTTCTGATGCGAGTTGGTTGGTGGCGGGCGAGTTGCCGCTCGCCCAGAAATTAATAATACGCTCTCGCGGGGTGTTCAACGCTTCTGCCACATCAGCCGTCACTGAAGACGCAGTCACCGTTGACGTTGATCGTGATTGGGATCGTTCCGTCTGGGCTGATCAGATCGGCGGGTACCTCGCCGGTGTCCAGGTGCACGGACACCACCAGGCCTCCACCACGTTCCCAGTAGGCGTAGACCTGAGTCCCGCCGGTCTCCAGGCACGGCAACGTCCCACACTGCTTACGGTGCTGGCGCAGAAACCGCGCGCGTCGGTTCAGGGCGGTCGCCCGGCGCTGGCTCATCCGCATAACTGTGTCTCCTCCAGGGGCG
>NZ_JBMGQD010000001.1:7075000-8787731 GCF_049739565.1 Streptomyces sp. SAI-170 | reverse complement strand
GGACGGCTAGGCCATGTTTCTCGGATCATGTTCTGAGCCAGACCATGAGGGCCGCGACGGTGACAGTTCCGAGATAGGTGTAGGCGCGTTTCTCGTAGCGTGTGGCGACGGCACGGAAGCTCTTCAACCGGTTGATGGCGCGCTCGACGGTGTTGCGCTTCTTGTAGAGCTCGCTGTCGAACTCGGTGGGCCGCCCGCCGCGGGAACCTCGGTTCTGCCGATGTCTTTGCTGGTCGAGACGTTCCGGGATGGTGTGTGGGATTCCGCGTCGTCGCAGGTAGCGGCGGTTGCCGCGGGAGGTGTAGGCCTTGTCCGCCAGGACGCGGTCGGGCCGTTTGCGAGGTCGCCCGACCCCGACACGCGGCACGGAGACCTCCTCGAGCACCCGCGCGAGCTGGGGGCCGTCACCGTAGTGTCCAGGCGTCAGGACGAAGGCCAGAGGCCTGCACCGTCCGTCGGCGACGAGATGGATTTTGGTGGTGAAGCCGCCTCGGGAACGTCCCAGACACTCGCCGACCTGACCACCTCCTCCAGCCGGACCGTCAGTTTCCGCAACACCGGATCGACCTGGTTCGTCCCTCGCTCGGCCCCCTTTTGAGAGACCGCGGCCGCCGGTGTCTTCCTCGCGCCGGCGGCATGCTGGTGGGCACGGACCGCGGTCGAGTCCACCGACACCTCCCAGTCGATCTGCCCCGCGGCATCCTGGGCAGCCTGGATCCGCGACAGCAGCATCTTCCACGTGCCGTCCGCTGACCAGCGGCGATGCCGCTTGTAGACCGTTTCCCAAGGCCCGAACCGCTCCGGCAGATCCCGCCACTGCACCCCCGTTCGCACCCGGTAGAGGACACCGTTGATCACCCGACGGTGATCACTCCACCGGCCCCCACGGGCACCACCAAGAGGTAAGAACGACTTCAGCCGATCCCACACCGCATTCGTCAGATCACCACGGCCCATACAGCCAGCGTGACCCCAACTCCCCACTCACGTCAGGAGATCCGAGAACCGCGCCTAGGGCGCCGCTCGGCACACCCCATGCTCCGCAGATTGCGCCCCTCCAGATGAGCCCGGCGAGGGCGCAGTGAAGAAGAGCATTCGCCAACGGTGTGTCCGAGCCCCGGCTGTCGCGCGAGCCGTGCAGGGGCTCGCGGCACTTCAACCGCAGATTTCGTCCAGGGTCAGCCCGAGTGCGAGCAGTGTGCAGTCGGCCCCGGCAGGCGCGTCGATCTCGAGGCCCGTCGGTAGGCCGTTCGACGCCACACCCATCGGGCTGGCCGCAGTGCGATTGGGCCGGATGGAGGGCGGCTTCGCTCGTGCCCGCGTGGAAATCCAGGGCCGCGCTGAAGGCGAACGTGTACGACCACCCTCCACCGGCCAGCTTCATGGGCTGAGCCCGAGGGCTCCCAACGCCATCCCGCTCCGCATGAGCCCCCTTGCCCGTCGTACATTATCGCCGAAGAGGTTTGCCAGGATCCGGAAATGAGAACGTCACTGAGCTAGAGATCGCCCCAGCGAGTGAGCCGAGGACCTGCGGGTACGGCGCAGCTGCCCCGACCCAGCTGATGACCTCCGCAGCCCGTAGGCAGTCGCGTCGCATGACCGCAGGCAACACACCTGCACTTGACACAGAACCGTTGTTCCCCAAGGCCGCTGTCCAGCAGACAACACCAGTCCATGGCCGAGGCTGTTCATGATCTGGCGGGCTCCGCCGAGCATGGACATCAGATCCATCCGTTGCGCGCTGCGTGCAGAGCGAGTTGGAAGCGAGTGGCGGTTCCGGCTTTGTAGTTGAGTTGTTCGAGGTTGCGCGACAGGGTGCGGCGGCTTATGCCGAGGAGATCAGCAATGGTGTCGTCGGTGACGCCGGCTCCGAGCAGTTCCAGGATGCGCGCCTGTATGGGGCGCAGTGCGGACGGGACGCGGTTGCTGCAATGCATGGGGAAGGCGGAGCGCCAGGAGGTTTCGAAGAGGCCGGTGAGTGCGGACAGCAGGCTGGAAGGGCGCACCAGCAGCAGGGAGTCGTTGACCTCGGCCTCGACGAAGGACATCGACACGATGGCCAGCCTTCGGTCGAAGATGGTGAGTTTGACAGGGACGGTGGGCAGTACACGGGCGTTTTCGCCGGCGGCGACGCAGGGCTGGATGTTGCTGGTGTAGTAGGAGTGGTTCTGCACCGCGGACTTGGAGTAGACGACTCGGTATTCGACGCCGCGTTCCAGGTTGCGTACCTCCGTGGGGTTGGCGCTGGCGGGGATGTGGTAAGGCGGGGAGTCGAAGCGCAGGACTTCGGACTCCGCTACTCCCTCGATGTGCAGGATGCGTTCGGTGATCTGAGTGCCGGTGACGACCTCCACGAGGTCATCGCGGGCCTGTGGGCTGACTGAGCGCCGGTAGTCCCGGTAGGCGTTGATGGCCGCGGTGTGAGCCAGTTGCAGTTCGGCTGACCGGGCGTGGGAGAGGTGGTCGAGGGCGATGGCCGGGTCGACGGGAGTGGCCTCGGACCCGTCTGGGGTGCCGCCTGCGGCCAGGCCCAGCTCGGTCAGGCGGGTGATGGCCTGCTCGGCCTCCTTGGGTTTCCAGCCGAGGTGGCCGGCGAGGTCTGCGGCCGTGGTGTGGCCGGTACGCAGCATGGCCAAGTAGATCTCGGCCTCTTCCGGCGTCAGTCCGAGGCGGTGCAGATGCGCTGGCAGGTCGTCGTTGCTCACAGGGATCCTTTTCTGCCGAGCACGGGCTGGGCCGTGTGAGTTGAGGCGGCCGGCCATCCGGATCCGGTACTTCCGGGCTGCGATAGTGCCATGTCTCGGCCAGTGCCGGACAGAAAACGGTCAAGAAAAATGCGGTTGTTACTTGGAAGCTTCACCGAAGGTGATGGCTGGCTCACGCCCGATCCGGCCACTGGCGACAAGTGGCCACCACGCCTGGCCGGCACGCTGTACACCAGTCGCACCCGGCCTTCCCCGGGGCCCAGCTTTCCCTCTTCCATGGAGCCGACGTGCGTCCACGTGCCCGCATACCTGCACTTGCCGCTATGGCGGCAGCAGCCCTCCCCGTTCTCCTGGTACAGCCCTCCCATGCGGCAGACACGGCCCCACCCGGGCAGGTCCGCAACGTCGCCGGCGCCCTTCCCGGCCGCTATGTGGTGGTTCTGAAGGGCCCGGCCACGCCCTCGGCTTCAGCGCGGGAGGAGGCCGCCCGCATCGCCCAGGCCCACGGTGCGACTGTCCGGCACACCTTCAGCAGGGTGCTGCACGGCTACGCCGCCGAGATGACGGCCGAGCAGGCGCGCCGGACGGCGGCCGACCCGCGCGTGGCCTATGTGGAACAGGACGCCGTCCACCACGGCTCCATCACGCAGAGTGACCCCCCGTCATGGAGCCTGGACCGCATCGACCAGCGCAGCCTCCCTCTCGACCACGGCTACACCTACGGCACGACGGCGAGCAATGTCACCGTCTACGTGGTCGACAGCGGCCTGCGCACCACTCACACCCAGTTCCAGGGCCGCGCGAGCATCGGCGTGGACGAGGTCGGCGACGGCCGCAACGGCCAGGACTGCCTCGGCCACGGTACTCACGTGGCCGGAACCGTGGGCGGCAAGGACTACGGCGTCGCAAAGAGTGTCAGGCTCGTCGCCGTCAGGGTGCTGAACTGCAACGACTCCGCCAGCACCTCGTCGATCATCTCCGCCGCCGACTGGATCACGGCCCATGCCGTCAAGCCGGCCGTCGTCAACATGAGCATCAACGGCGGAGTGAGCAGCAGCGAGGACACGGCCATCAAGAACTCCATCGCCTCCGGCGTCACCTGGGTGGTCTCCTCAGGAAACAACAGCACCGACGCCTGCAACAACTCACCGGGCGACATCGCGCCGGCGATCGTGGTGAACAACTCCGATTCCACCGACACTCGGCGCTCCAGCTCCAACTACGGGTCCTGCACCGACCTGTTCGCCCCCGGCACCTCCATCACCTCCGCCTGGAACACCAGCGACACGGCCACCAACACCATCTCCGGCACCTCCATGGCGGCCCCGCATGTCACCGGCGCCGCCGCGCTGTGGCTCTCCGCCCACCCCACCGCCACACCCGCCGACGTCCAGACCGCGCTGATCAACAGCGCCACGGTCGGAAAGATCAAGGACGCAGGCACCAACACCCCCAACCGGTTGCTCTACACCGGCGCCTCTTCCGGGGGCGGGAGCACGGTGTTCTCGGACGATTTCGAGTCCGACAAGGGCTGGCGCGTCAACGCGGCGGGCACCGATACGGCGACATCAGGGGTGTTCGAGCGGGGCATCCCACAACAGACCACCTCCACCTACAGCAACCAGGTCAAGCAGCTGACCGCAGCGTCGGGCTCGTACGCACTGACCACCGGCGCGGCAGCCGGATCGGCCTACGGGGACAACGACCTGGACGGCGGGAAGACCACCATCTTCTCCCCGCAGACCACCCTGCCCTCCAGTGGCCCCCTGACCCTGCGCTTCACCTACAACGTCGCCCACGGCGACAACTCCAGCAGCGACGACTACCTGCGCATCCGCGTCCTGGACGGCACCACGGCCACCACCGTCTTCGAAAAGACCGGCTCCGCCACCGAAGTCGCCGGACAGTGGCAGACCGCCACCGCCGACCTGTCCGCCTTCGCCGGCAAGACCATCCGCATCTTCCTGGAAGCCGCCGACGCCGGCACCGCCAGCCTCTTCGAAGCCCAGCTCGACAACCTCACCCTCACCCAAGGCTGACCCTCACCCCCGCCCGCCCGCCCGCCTCGGCACGTTGTGCGGCCCGACCGGCCCCGGGCGGGACACCACCCCACCCCCTCATGAGGAGGTCTGCACCATGCGGCGCTCCCGCATCGCAACCCTGGCCGGGGCCTCGGCCCTCGCCCTACTGACCGCGGCAGGCACGCTCACGTCGCACTCCGCCCACATCTCCGACAACCTCGCGGCGGCTCCCGTCGCCTCGTCCGTCCCGCAGTACGACCACGTGGTCGTGGTGATGTTCGAGAACAAGAACTACTCGTCCATCAAGGGCAGCTCCAGCGCCCCCTACCTCAACTCCCTTGCCTCCCAGGGCACCCTGTTCACCAACGCCTTCGGGATCACCCACCCCAGCCAGCCGAACTACATCGCCCTGTTCTCCGGCTCCCAGCAGGGCGTCACCAACGACGACTGCCCCAACTCCTTCTCCACCGGCAACCTCGGACAGCAGCTGCTGAACGCCGGCCGCACCTTCAAGGGCTACTCCGAGGGCCTGCCCAGCGCCGGGTACACCGGTTGCAGCAGCGGCAACTACCGGCGCAAGCATGCCCCCTGGGTCGACTTCCCCACCGTGAGCGGCGCCGCGTACAACGTGCCGTACTCCACCTTCCCCAGCGACTACACCAAGCTGCCCACGGTGTCGTTCGTCATCCCCGACATGTGCAACGACATGCACGACTGCTCGGTGGGCACCGGGGACACCTGGATCAAGAACAAGCTCGACGGGTACGTCCAGTGGGCCAAGACCCACAACAGCCTCCTCATCGCCACCTTCGACGAGGACAACTTCACCTCCGTCAACCAGATCTACACCGTCTTCGCAGGCGCCCACGTCAAGGCCGGCTACCAGTCCAGCACCCAGATCAACCACTACAACGTGCTGCGCACCCTCGAAGACATGTACGGCCTGCCCCCGCTGGGCAGCGCAGCGAACAAGTCGCCCGTCACCGACGCCTGGACGACCACCGGTTCCGCACTGGCCGTAACCAACCCCGGCAACCAGACCAGCACCGCCGGCCAAGCCGACTCCCTCCAGCTGGCCGCATCGGGCGGCACCACCCCCTACACCTGGTCCGCCGCCGGGCTGCCCGCCGGACTCTCCCTCGACTCCACCAGCGGCCGCATCGCCGGCACCCCGCCCGCGGCCGGAACCTCGACGGTCACCGTGACCGCCAAGGACGCCGCCGGCGCCACCGCATCGGCGACCTTCATCTGGACGGTGACCACCACCGGCACAGGCACCACGGTGTTCTCGGACGATTTCGAGTCCGACAAGGGCTGGCGCGTCAACGCGGCGGGCACCGATACGGCGACATCAGGGGTGTTCGAGCGGGGCATCCCACAACAGACCACCTCCACCTACAGCAACCAGGTCAAGCAGCTGACCGCAGCGTCGGGCTCGTACGCACTGACCACCGGCGCGGCAGCCGGATCGGCCTACGGGGACAACGACCTGGACGGCGGGAAGACCACCATCTTCTCCCCGCAGACCACCCTGCCCTCCAGTGGCCCCCTGACCCTGCGCTTCACCTACAACGTCGCCCACGGCGACAACTCCAGCAGCGACGACTACCTGCGCATCCGCGTCCTGGACGGCACCACGGCCACCACCGTCTTCGAAAAGACCGGCTCCGCCACCGAAGTCGCCGGACAGTGGCAGACCGCCACCGCCGACCTGTCCGCCTTCGCCGGCAAGACCATCCGCATCTTCCTGGAAGCCGCCGACGCCGGCACCGCCAGCCTCTTCGAAGCCCAGCTCGACAACCTCACCCTCACCCAAGGCTGACGCATCCCTCCATCGGCTGGAGGCCGCAGCGCCCCACTCGCTTCGGCCTCCAGCACCCCTTCACCCACCGCACGCCCCGAGGAGGCGAAGTCCGGCCGTGTACCTGTCCACCATCGACCGATCCCCGCGTGAGGGCTCAGGCCGGGGCCTGTGCCACACCGCCACCGCGGTCGGCGGCAACGTCCTCGCGTTCGGCCTCGTGAGCCTGCTCACCGACGTCTCCGCCGAGATGGTCACCGCCGTCCTCCCGCTGTACTTCGTACTCACCCTGCACATGAGCCCGGCCGCCTACGGCCTGATCGACGGCCTCTACACCGGTTCCACCGCTCTGCTGCGTCTGGTCGGCGGCTATGTCGCCGACCGCTTCCGCAGACGCAAGGCCGTCGCCGCGGCCGGCTACGGGATCTCCGCCCTGGCCAAGCTGGGCCTGGCAGCGGCTGGTTCCTCGATAGCCGCCCTCGGCGCGGTGATCGTCGCCGACCGGGCTGGCAAGGGCCTGCGCACCGCGCCCCGCGACGCGCTGATCACCCTCTCCGTCCCCGAGCCCGTACTGGGTAAGGCTTTCGGCGTGCACCGGGCGATGGACAGTATGGGCGCCTTCGCGGGCCCCCTGGCCGCGCTCGGTGTCCTGGCCGCCGTCGGCACGACCGACCCGGCCGCCTTCGATGCCCTGTTCCTGACCAGCTTCAGCATCGCCACCGCCGGGCTGCTCGCCCTGGCCACCCTCACCCGCGACCCCCGCGGCGAGCACCGCCCGGCCACCCCCGTCAGCCTCCGCGCCGCAGGAGGCCTGTTGCGTGCCGCGCCCGTGCGGAGACTGATGTACGCGGCCGGACTGCTGGGACTGGCCACCGTCGGCGACGGCTTCGTCTACCTCCTGCTGATGCGACGGCAGGCCACGCCGGCTGGCTGGTTCCCGGTCCTGGCCGTCGGTGCCAACCTCGTGTACCTCCTGCTGGCCGCACCCCTGGGCGCGCTCGCCGACCGGCACGGCCGCCGCACCGTGCTGCTGTCCGGGTACGGCGCGCTCCTGGCGGTCTACCTGCTGCTGTGCAGCCCCCTGTCTGGCGCCCCCGTCACGATAGCGGTGCTGTGCTGCTACGGCGCCTTCTACGCAGCCACCGATGGCGTACTAATGGCCCTGGCCGGCCCGCTGCTGCCCCCCGGCCTGCGCACCACTGGACTGGCCTGCGTGCAGACGGTTCAGGCCCTCGCCTATTTCCTCTCCTCCCTCACCTTCGGCTTCGCCTGGGCCACGTGGGGAAGCACCGCCGCGACCGGGGCCGCCGCCGGGTTCGTGCTGCTGGCCGTCACCACCACCGGCGCACTTCTGACAGGCCGCAAGCCCGAGGAGGCCGAAGCATGAGCAGCCGCAGCATCCGCGTCACCGCCACCGTCGCCGGTCTCGTGGCACTGGCAGGGCTGGCGACCTCGGCCATTGTCGTCGCCACGCCCTCGCGATCACCTGCGCAGGCGGCGACCGGCTACGTTTCCCTTGACCCGGGCCCGCGGCTGGTGGCACGCAGCACCGCCCCAGGCAGCCGGGGCCACCTGGTCTCCGTGCCCGCCGAAGCCCCCGGCGGCCGCAGGACGGTCTCCCCCTTGTCCTGCAGCAGGCTGTACGCGGCTGGCGGCACCGGCGTCTGCCTGCGCCTGGACCCAGGGCTGACGACCTACCAACTCGCCGTGGTCGACGACCATCTCCAGACGATCCGTGAGATTCCCCTCGTGGGCGTGCCCAACCGGGCCAGGGTGTCACCCAGCGGCCGGATGGTCGCCTGGACCGTCTTCGTCACCGGTGACTCCTACAACGGAGGACGCTTCTCCACCCGTGCCGGAATCCTCGACACCCACACCCAGGAACTGACACCCACTCTGGAGGACTGGGCCCTCACTGTTGCCGACAGGCCCTACCGGGCCCGTGACCTGAACTTCTGGGGCGTCACCTTCACCCCTGACGACCGCCGCTTCTACGCGACCATGTCCACCAAAGGCCACCGCTACCTCGTCCTCGGCGACATGGCCACCCATCGCCTCACCGCGCTGATGGACAACGTCGAGTGCCCCTCGCTCTCCCCCGACGGCACCCGTATCGCCTTCAAGTCCGCCCACGGCGGCACCCCGGCCCGCGGCTGGCGTCTGTCCGTCCTGGACGTGGCCACCCGCCGGGTCACTCCCCTCGCAGAAACCCGCAACGTCGACGACCAGGCCGCCTGGATCGACCCGCACACCGTCGCCTACGCCATCCCCCGCGGGCGCAATCACTCCGATATCTGGAAGGTCCCCGCCGACGGCACGGGAAGGCCGGAGATCCTCATCCCCGACGCCGAGTCACCTGCCGCCCTGGGCACCGCCGAGGTGGGGGCCCAGTGATCAGCGCGTTCGACCTATTCACCATCGGCATCGGGCCGTCCAGCTCGCACACTGTGGCGCCGATGCGCGCCGCCCGTCTCTTCGCCACCCACCTGGCCGACGCCGGCCTGCTCGCCCAGGTCGCCTCCGTACGCATCGACCTCTATGGATCGCTCGGGGCGACCGGACTCGGCCACGGCACCGACAAAGCAGTCCTGCTCGGACTGATGGGCGAGGAGCCGGCCACCGTCGACGTCGCCACCGCCGACGAACGCGTCAACCGTCTCCGGGCGGACCGCCGAGTCCCCCTCCTGGGCGGCCCGGTGGCCGACTACGACCTGGTCCTGCGCTCCCGCGCCCTTCCTCTGCATCCCAACGGCATGACCTTCACCGCCTGCGACTCCGGCGGACAGACCATCCACACCCACACCTACTACTCCGTGGGCGGCGGATTCCTGCTCGGCGAACAGCCCGCGATCGGCGCGCGCAACCGGCACCTGCCCCACCCCTTCGGATCGGCCGATACACTCCTGGCACACGCCGGAGACCGCCACATCAGCGATGTCATGCTCGCCAACGAGACCACCTGGCGCCCCCGGACAGAGGTGTATTCCGGCCTGCTGGCGGTCTGGAACGTCATGCAGGGCTGCGTACGCCGAGGCTGCGAACGCGAAGGCACCCTGCCCGGCGGTCTCAACGTCCCCCGCCGCGCCCCCGCACTGCACCGTACCCTGCAAACAGCCGCTGGCGACGACCCTCTGCGGGCCATGGACTGGGTCGTGCTCCACGCCCTGGCCGTCAACGAGGAGAACGCTGCCGGCGGCCGAGTCGTCACCGCGCCCACCAACGGAGCCGCCGGCGTCATCCCCGCGGTCCTGCACTACTACCGCCAGCGGGTCGCCGGCGCCGATGACGAAGGCGTCGTCCGCTTCCTGCTCACCGCGGCCGCCATCGGCAGCATCATCAAGGAGAACGCCTCCCTCTCCGGTGCAGAAGTCGGCTGCCAGGGCGAGGTCGGCTCGGCCTGCGCCATGGCGGCAGCCGCACTGGCCGAAAGAATGGGAGGCACCGCGGGCCAAGCAGAAAACGCGGCGGAAATCGCACTCGAACATCACCTCGGCATGACCTGCGACCCCGTGGCCGGCCTGGTCCAGATCCCCTGCATCGAACGCAACGCCGTCGCCGCCGTCAAAGCAGTGACAGCCGCCCGACTGGCCATCCAAGGCAACGGACACCACGTCGTCTCACTCGACACCGCGATCAAGACCATGCGGGAAACCGGCGCCGACATGAGCACCGACTACAAGGAAACCGCCCGCGGCGGCCTCGCCATCCACGTCATCCAGTGCTGACCCCTCACTCGCGCAATCAGCCATGACAGATGACCAAGCCGCGATCCGCACAGCCGCTCGCACCCGGCGCCGCACCCTCCCCCTCGGAGACACCAGCTCATGCACCACGCCGCCCAAGCCCGCTTCCACGTCGCACCCACACCCGAAGCAGTCCACGCAGCACGACACCGGATAACACAAACCGTGCGGACCTGGAACGTGCCCCTCGACGAGGACCTGCACTCCCGACTCGAACTGGTGGCATCCGAACTGCTGACCAACGCGGCCCTGCACGTCCGCAGCCGACTGACCGCCGTCATCACCCTGGAAGAAGACCTCCTGGTCATCGAGGTGTCCGACCCAAGCCCGGCGCCGCCGCAACCACGAACAGCAGGACCGTACGACGAAAGCGGACGCGGCCTCACCCTGGTGGACGCGCTCTGCCTCACCCACGGCAGCGAACTCACTGCCTCGGGCAAACGCTGCTGGGCGATCCTCGCCCCACGTTCGCCAACCCCCGCCCTGGAGGCAGCTTCGCCGGACGACAGCGCCGCGGCGGACGACCTGTCCGACACCGTCCGCTGGTCGATCACGCCTGCCGGAACCCGCCTGCTCGCACAAATCCTCCCAACAAGAAGATGATCCGGCCTTCGCGCGTGCTCTGCTGCCCTCGCGCGGGTGACTTTGGGATGAGACAGGAGCAAGCCGCATCCTGCCCCAGCAGTCACCCCACCCAGCCCTTACGACTCCACGCGCCAGCAGACCCACCAGCACGGCAACCCCGCAGGCATTAATTCAATCAGTAGAAGGCAACACGCCTGGACTTGACACAGAATCGAGCTGGAAGAGACCCAGGGTCTGGGCGTCCTGGATGAGCTTGAAGGCGAAGTGGTCGTCGAGCGGGACCTGTTGGGGGTCGTCGAGGTCGACGTGTCGGCCGGTGGCGCGTTCGATCTCGGTGACGGCGTGGGCCATCGCGGACTGCATCCGTATGCCGAGCACGTCCAGCCTGATCAGCCCAAGATCTTCCACGCCCTCTTTCGGCATCTGCACCATGGGATAGCCGCCGGGTGTGGGCTGGACGGGCAGCCGGTTAACTGATCGTTTCAGAATGAAGTTCTTTGTAAGGCTTGGCGGTTGGGTGTTCTGTCGGCAGGATTTGGGTTTCTGCTGATCTTGTGCCTGATGACCTGTGGGAACGTGTGGCCCCGCTGTTGCCTGCTCGTCCGTCTCGGCGGCGCCGGTATCCCGGGCGGTTGCCGGCGGATGACCGGGCCGCGCTGCGGGGCATCGTTTACGTGCTGTGCAAGAGCGTGCGCTGTCCGGATGTTCCGGCTGCCCAGGTTGGCTGCAGCGGTGTGACGGCCTGGAGGCGTCTGCGGGACTGGACCGAGGCTGGTGTCTGGCCGCAGCTGCACGAGGTGCTGCTGGCCGAGCTGAGGGCCGCGGGCCTGCTGGACATGGACGACGCGGCCATCGACGCCTCCCATGTCAGGGCCCTCGAAGGGGGGGCTCACACCAGACCTTCGCCGGTCGACCGGGCACGTCCGGGCAGCAAGCACCACCTGATCACCGACCGCCACGGAACGCCCTTGGCTATCTCGCTGACCAGCGGGAACCGTCATGACGTCACTCAGCTGATGCCGATGCTGGACGCGATACCGCGCATCCGCGGGGTCCGCGGGCGCCCGAGGCACCGGCCGGGCCGGCTGTTCGTCGACCGCGGCTACGACTACGACAAGTACCGCCGCATCCTGCGGGCCCGCGGCATCACACCGAAGATCGCCCGCAAGGGCGCAACCCACGGCTCCGGTCTGGGCAGGACCCGCTGGGTCGTCGATCGAACCTTCGCCTGGCTCCACCAGTTCAAGCGCCTCCGGACCGCTACGAGATTCGTGCCGACCTCCACCTCGGTCTGCTTCAACTCGCTTGCAGGATCTTTTGCTTGAGACGACTCCGAACCTCATTCTGAAACGATCAGTAAGCCCGTCCCGCAATGATCTTTGAGCGTCATCCTTGGGCTCTTTCGAGGCTGTGCGGTTCGGGACCTGCGACTCCCTTTCAGAGGTCCGGGAACGGTGGCGCCTCGTCCATCGTCAACAGCAGTTTCCGTGCTGGTTCGGCCTCTTCCGGTCGTATGGATGAGGCGAGGCCCTCGATGACCGGTCGGCCTGCACGCACGGCTTCCCTGGCGGCCGCCTCCCAGGCAGGCTGCTCCCGGAAGTTCGTGCGGTTCGGGCCGCCAGCCGCCGCGGCCGAAGAGTGCCAGTTGTCGGTCTGGTAGATGCTCTGCAGGAGATCGAGCAGCTCGGCCTTGCAGGGCGCATAGGGGGCCTCAGCGAGTTCCAGAAGGAATGGGACCGTAAAGGCGGTCGCCTCGCCGACCACGAAACCCAACGCGCAGACGCGGTCCCCCAGTTCATCGATCGCAAGGCGGGCAGCGTCCTCGCTTCCATACGCGATCCGGGAGAGCAGCGGCGGGATGTCCCCGGCGGTGAGCTGTCGCGCGTCGCGCAGCTGTCGCCAGCGGACGCCGGAGATGCCTTTCAACAGGCTTCCCACGCACTGTCACCTTTCACAAGTCGCCCGGGGCGACGGCGGAGACGACCATGGAGGCACCCGCGCACGTAACCATCCACTGAAGCTGTCGCTTTGAGCCTTCTTAGCTGTCGATGGCGACTGGCTTCGACGTTGCGTAGCGGCGCCGTTCCCCGCCGCCGGCTCGCCTCAGATCGTCGCGCCCCGATCCGTTTCGGATCAGTCGAGCAGTCTCTACCACACAGAAACAGCCGTGTATCCGAGAACAACAGCAACGACCAGCAGGAAAACGACCAGGGCTACGGCAACGGCAGCGAGGAGCCCGGTCACACCGGCGATCGCTGCCCAGCCCCACCGCGTCGCTCGCGCAGCCTGCTGGAGTGCGGCCCCGTAGCTGCTGTCGTCATACCAACCTTGATCGCTCATGACGCCCCCTTCCGACAAGCGTACCGAGGCGCCTTCAACTGCTGCAGGCACGCCGCTGAATGGACGATCTGTCAGCAAGCCAAGGGGCAGGGGCTGCGGTGGCGGAGCAGATCGGTGCGGAGACGTGGGTGCTAGGAAGCAGTTCAAACGGGCTTTCTTCCTCTCCGCGTACGCCGCCCTGGGCGACCCGGCGTCCCGGGCCTACTACGACAAGAAGATCAGCCAGGGCAAACTTCACACGCAGGCTCTGCTCTGCCTCGCCAGACGGCGGGCCGATGTCCTCTTCGCGATACTCCGTGACGGCACCTTCTACAAGCCCCGGCCTGCGGTCGCAGTCACATGACCAGCGGCTCAGCCAGAAGGACGACCCGATCGGCCCCGACATCGAAGCCGAGTACCGGATGACCGTAGTCGCCCTCCGGATCCATCAGGACCGGCTTGCCCAAGCGTCGCCCGATCTCCCGGAGGAAAGCGCAGAACACATCTAAAGGCTGTTGCAGAACGGCTGCGAAGATCGTGCAATGCCGGGCACGGGAGATCAGCGAGCGTCGCCAGTCGCCATGAAACTGGACAGAACGTCTCGCGTGACGGACTAGATCATGGCGGGAAACGAGCGCTGATCCGGATCTGCAACAGCCTTTAGGTTCTGTCTCTTTGGCTTCGCTCGTATGCCCGTCATCGCCGTGCTCGCTGTGGTGGTCGCGCTGCTCCTGGTCCTCACCGGCCGCGACAAGCCGCTCGACGACCTCACGGATCTGCATGGTGGTCACCGCGGCGACGTCGACACCGGGCTCCAGACGGGCAGCATCCAGCACCGCCGTCCAGGACGTGCGGCCGGTCTCCAGCGCGGCCACCACCGAATTCGGCCAGCCGGGCACCATCTGATGCTTGCCCTCGCCCCGGCCGAAGGTGTGGCAAAAGACCCGGTCAGCACACGTATTGGCGTCCGGACGCAGCCACAGCGAGACATCCACCGCCAGCACGAGCCGACCGACCGCCGCTCTCGGCAGCGGCACCCCGACCAGAGCACGACGCAGCCGGGCGACGTCGATCCGGCCCTGGTTGAGTCCGCCGTACAGAGCTCTGTGCCCACGGCGGTGTTCGGGCGCCAGAGCGAGATGCGCACGGCCATCTCGAACGCCGCGGACGGACCGAGCTGTGCGATCTGCTGCGCCCAGGTGCTCTTGGCGATGGTGATGTACTGCGTGGCCTGGGCGCACCCTGGGTATCCGGCCGCCTGCGGCAAGGTGGCGTTCAGGTCGAGCTCGAATCGCACGTCACCGGCGCGGCCTCCTCGACCTGTGCTTCTGTGAGGAGATCTACGGCCCGTAGGGGTGCACGCGCGGGCGCCTGCGTCTCGTCTTCGCGCTGCCTGATCGGGCCTTCTATCCGGGTCCCGGCCCGCGAGGGCGATCGTCAGGCGGGTGCGGGTGCACGCCGCGACCCACACCGCCTCCAACTCCAGTCGCAGGGCACCTGCGGCGTCCTCGACACCCTGACCGTGTGCTTTGCGCTCGCAGCCATGGCTGCGAGCGCAAAGCCATCTCTCTAAATGAGGTCAACTTCCGGGTGGTCGCGAGCCGCTGATCCAGGCAGTACCAAGGCCCGGCCCCCTGCCCGATTTCGCTGGAGCGGGCCGGGCCATTCTGCGTTGCGGGGGGGGGGGGGGGGACGCCCCGTGGACAACGCCCGTACGTCTGCCGATACTTGGGCGTCTGCCGCCGCACGGCGGCGCCGCATCATCAACGGGAGATGTTTTGCGTATCCGCTCTGCCACAGCCCTCACCGCCGCGACGCTGGCCATAGGGGTGCTGGGCGCGGCTCCGGCTGCCGACGCCGCAACCACCGCCTACCCCACGAGTACCTTCGACGTGACGTACGGCCAGACATACACCAGGGGCACCATCACTTGGTACAACCGTTCGGTCACCATCAGCGGTGAGCACAAGTCAGTCAGCACCGAAAACTGCCGTGGCACCACGGGCTTCACCCTCAACAGCGCCGACCACGAGATCAGCCACGTCTCCAGCGACGACGTCGCCTGCGGGGAGAGCAAGACGTTCAGCTTCAATGTGCCGGCTGACGTTGAAGGGGGAGCCGCCGTCGTCCGCGTCTGCCTTGATGACGGGAACATCGAGCCCTACACCACGTACCTGGCCTGCAAGCGCTACGGGCACTGACAGGCCCAGGTTTCAGGAAGGCACGACCACCGAGGTGGGAAGCGTGACGACGCCTTTTCCAGCTGCGGCAGCGTCTCCAGCCGTTCCTTCTCCGTCTTCCGCTTCGCCGTGTTCAGCGGCCGGGTGGCCATGAGGACCTCGAACAGGTCCAGGGCCTCGTCAATCGCCTTTGCCTCCAGGTGCCGCATCACCGCGGTGAGCATCGCCATGCGCTTGGGCTCCGCCGCCCGCTCCAGCACCGGTGCCTTCGACTCCAATGCGTAATCGAGCCAGTGCCGCCATCCGGTTCGGCGAGATCTGTGACAGTTTCAGCCGACCGAGCCGGTACGCGCCGATTCGGCAGCTGCCCGTGGACGACTGGTTGGCCCCGGGTGAGCGGGAGTTGCTGCACGGCGTTGACTTCCATGCGCCCCCTGCCGTGACTCTGCGGCTCCTGCGCGGCAAGGCCAGGAGAAGCGGGCTGCATCTCAACAGCCGGGCGACGGCCGGACGTTGTGGGTGCGCCCCACGCTGCCGGCGGCCGAGAACCCTGGGTCGGAGGCCGCCATCAGGACCTCAGTCAGCGCGCCACCCCGGTCCAGTTCCATGTCCCGCGGCCCGAGGCTTTCCCTCAATCATGACTGCCGGTGCGGGTTCCGGGGTCAGAACGGCGACAGCGGCCGTGAGCATGCCGACCACCACGCGGCGTGGGCGCTCGGCGTGCGGGTCCCGAAGAACCTCGACTGGCTGGGTGACCTGTCCCTGGTCACGACCCAGTCCCCCATCGCGGTGGCGAAGGCTCGTCTACAAGGTAGCGAAGATGCCGCATAGGGAGAACCACTACGACTTCCGCTCCTGGTCCCACCTCGGCGAGCCAGAGGAAACAGCAAACAACGTCCGGGCATACCTGCTCCAGCACGATTTTGGAGACGAGCCGGTACCGCAGCCGGGCCATCTCCGTGCCTCCTCGACCTGCGCGAGCGTCTCGCCCTCGACCGACCGGCGGGCCTACCGCGCGAGCATGGCCTTCTGCGTCGCGCTGAGGGCATCGGCACCTTGGTTGTCGGGAACTCCATCACGTCGGCTCCGCTGGCCTGCCGCCACCGGTCCAGCTCCTGCTGGTCCGCTGCGCGTCTCGTGGCCTCCGCACGCGGTGGTGTCGGGCGGCATGTCTCCCGTACCGGCTGTCCAGCGGCGTCGGTCTCGACGTGTCAGGACGGCCGTGTTCAACGCCACGATGAATACGGCCGTGGCGAGCGGGACCAGGAAAGGCGTCATCATCGCTCCTTACGGCTGGCGGCATGCCGGCCTTGTGGGGTGGCGAGCATGGTGCGGGGGTCAGTGGCACGGGTGATCGCGGTCTCCACCGCGGCGACCCGGTCAGCGAGGAGACTGAGGGCGGCGACGGCGCGTGTGAGCGGGTCGTCGTCGGGTCCGCCGAGCGTCTGCGTGCGGGCGTAGGCCGCCTTCAACCCCGCCCAGCGGTCGGCCTGGTCGGCGGTGAGGGTTCCGCGCAGCTCGGCCAGTTTCAGCAGGTTGGCTTCGGCGCCGGTGGTCAGGGTCTGCGCTTCGGCAGCGTAGTGGTCGTCGATCAGGGCGTACAGCTCGGTGTCGTTCATGACGGGCTGAATGCGCTGGGCGATCTTGTTCATGTTGCGGTAAGAGCCCTGGAGCTGGAAGGGTGGCTCCGTGCGGGTGGCCTCGGACTGCGCGGCGGAGGCGATGTAGGCGGCGTTGACCGCGAGAACGGTGTCGCGTGCGGTCAGGAGGTGCCGCAGGACGGTGGTAATGCGTTCCACCTCTGCGGGCGGGTAGGGGTGGGTCAGCCGGTCGGCTCGTGCCGTGGAGTCGCCTGTGGCCAGGCGGAGCAGCAGTTCCAGGTCGGTGCGGTAGCGGCCGGCGAGCGGGGCGAGGTGGGGATTGGCGGCCAGGGCGTTCTCGACGAAGCTCAGCGCGAAGGCGTCCTCCTTGCCGGTGAGGACGTCGCCGAGGTTCCACACGTCGGCGCGGTTGGCGAGCATGTCGGGCACGTGGAAGCGGCTGCCGGACTCGGTGTACGGGTTGCCGGCCATGCAGACGGCGAAGCGCTTGCCGCGCAGGTCGTAGGTGCGCGGCTCGCCGTCCCGTACGCCTTCGATGCGGCGGGTGGCGTCGCACAGCGGGATGAACTTCTGCAGCAGTTCGGGCGAAGTGTGCTGGATGTCGTCGAGGTAGAGAAGGGTGTTGTTCCCCGCCTCCAGCGCGAAGTTGATCTTCTCGATCTCCTGGCGGGCGGTCGCGTTCGGCGCCTCCCCCGGGTCCAGCGAGGTGACGGTGTGTCCGAGCGCAGGGCCGTTGACCTTCACCAGCAGCAGGCCGAGGCGGTCCGCGACGTACTCCATGAGGGTCGTCTTGCCGTAGCCCGGCGGGGAGATGAGCAGGAGCAGACCGCCGATGTCGGTGCGCTTGGACTCGCCGGTCGTGCCGAGTTGCTTAGCGAGGCTGTCGCCGATGAGCGGGAGGTAGACCTCGTCGATGAGCCTGCTGCGCACGAACGCCGACATCACGCGCGGCCGGTGCTCGTCCAGCCGGAGGCGACCGCGCTCGGCGGCCACGAGGGCGGTACGGCGGCGCTGGTAGGCCCGGTGGGCGGGAACCTCGTGGATACGGAACTCCCGTGTCCGTGCTAGGAGTTCGTCGACGCGGACGGTGAGGGTGCGGTTGTCGATGCGCGGGTGGGTGCCGAGCAGTCCCCCGACGGTCTCGGTCAGGGGCGCGTCGGACTCATAGCGGGGCAGGTCGGGGCAGAGCTCGGCGGCCACCGCCTCGGCCAGGTCGCCGGGGGTGAGGTCCGTACCGGTCGCGGTGGTGTACGACGTCAGCCACACCTCGACCAGTTGCCTGCGTGCGGCCAGGTCGTCGAGGGCGGCGAGATCGTCGTCGTAGGCCGAAGTGCCCACCGTGCGACGGAACTTGTCGAGCACGGTGCGGGTTCCCGCGCTGACGACGAAGCCGTCGGGGCCGGTCGTCAGTTCCTCGAGGAGATACGCGGCCGCGGCCTGTGAGCCGATGGCGTCGGAGAGTTCGGCCTCCAGGTCGGCGAGGGCGGGCGCGAGACCGAAGGTGTCGCGGGCCCGGGTCATGGAGACCGCCCGCCGGGTCCAGGTGTCGCGTTCCTCGGCCGTCGTGCCATGCGCCCAGAAGAACTGGGCGGCGGCACGTGCCGAGGGCTCGTGCCGGAGGAGTCCGGCGCCCTCGTGGAGGCGCAGGAGCGCGGCGAGGATCATGGTCGCGTCGTGGTCGTGGACGCCGCGTTCGTAGCCCTCGTCGTACGCCGTCTCCGCGGCCTGCCGGACCAGGGCGGCCAGGTCGTCGGCCTCGGCGAGCGCCTGCGGGCCGTGCTCCTCCAGCAGCCGGGCGGCCAGGTGCTCGGCGCGGTAGACCTCCGCGGACTCCGACGGGAGCGGCCGGTCCCAGTACGGTCGGGTCGCGGCGAAGTCCGGGTCGGAGACCGGGGCGCGGTAGTCGGTGCCGGTCAGGGCGAGGGCCAGGCCGTCGCCGTGCGGGACGAGAGTGAGGTCGATCGGCTGGGTGTTGACCGCGAAGCGGTGGGTGCCCAGGCGGAGGGTGCGGCCGTCGTCGGCGTAGAGGTCCATGCGGTCGCGCAGGGCGCGCAGCGCCTCCTGGCGGGCGGACTTCAGGCGGCCGTCCAGTTCCTCCGCCCGCACCTGGTCGCCCAGTTCCCGCAGCTCGTCGGCGATGCGCCGGACCTTGGCGGGCATCGGGTCGGAGGTGAAGTACGTGGTGACGGCGTCCGCGTCGGCGAGCGCTGCGGCACGGCGGTTGACCGTCTCCAGGACGCGGCCGGCGGAGTCGGCGAGGCGCTCGGCACGTCGGGCGCGGGCGTCGGCGAGAGTCTGCCGGCGGGCGGAGAACGCCGCCTGGATCTCGTCGCGCTTGTCCGCGAGCTCGGCGAGGAAGTCGTCGAACTCGGCGAACCGCGATTCCAGGGTCTCCACCTGCACGAGCAGGCGGGAGAGCTGGTCGTCGCACGCCTCGGGGCTGTCGGCGGCCGCGAGCGCGCCCGTGACGGCTTGGCCGAGCAGGGCCGACTCGGCCGCGAACTCGGCACGTCCCTCACGGTCGAGGAGTTCGCGGCGGCGCGCGTCGAGTGTGGCCCGGGCTCGGTTGGCGCCGCCGAGGACCTCGGCTATGCGCTCCAGGATGGAGGTGCGGACGGTGGCGTCGCCGATGTCGAGCCCGGCGACGACGTCGGTGACCGTGCGCAGCCCGTCGCTGAGTTCGTGGATGCGGGCGGCGACGGGCGCGGCCTCGGCGACCGTGGCGATCGCCTGGGCGTCGGCGACCAGTTGCTCGACGGCGGCCTGATGGCCGGCGAAGGCGTCCTCCTGCGCGAGGTGGGCGACGGCCCGCCCGCCGAAGGTGGCGAGGTCGGAGTCGACGTCGGCGGCGAGTTCGTCGATGCGGGCGGTGTCCGCGTACCGCATGTCCTTCAGGGTGAGCAGGTGGCCCTGGGCGTGGCGGAGTTCGGTGAGCCCGGACACCCACGCGTCGGCGCTGCGGGGTGCCTCGCCGCGCAGGCGTCGTACAACTCCGGCGACCCTCGCCGCGGCCTCGGCGAGGGCATCGGCCGCCTGCCGGGTGAGGGCCTTGACCGTCTCGAACTCCGACAGCACCTGCTCGGCCGTTGTCCGCACCTGTGCCAGTGGGGTCAGAAGGTCGCCGAGTTCCGGCTCTCCCAGCCAGTGGTAGGAGTCAGTGGCCCGCACACAGGCGGCGGCCAGTGCCTCGTACACCTCGCTCGTCGGGGTCGTCTCGGTAACCGCCCGAGTGATGGACAGACAGTCCGAGATACCGCGAACGAGGTCGGCGTTGCCGACACGGGCCAGCGGGCCGGTGCCGATGGGCCGAGAGGCGGCGTGCAGGTCGGAGACGAAGGGGGAGGTCCACAACTGGACCGGGTGCACGCGCTGCGGCTCGTCGCCGTCCGCGCGCAGGACGACGAGCGCGCCGTCGTCGTAGAGCGCCCATCCGTGGCAGGACAGAGGGTTGGCGACCTCCTTGCGGATCACGTTGTACGGCAGCAGCAGACTGCGGCCCTCCACGCGCGCGTGGAAGACGTACAGCACGTCCTCTCCGTTCGGCGAGCGAACCTCCCGCTCGAACTCCAGGTCGGCCATGTCCAGTTCGTATGTCTTATGGGTGCCGGTGGCCAGGCAGTAGCCTCCCGGGAAGACGATGCCCTGGTCCTCGGGCAGCCGGCGGCACGCCCGTCCGATGCCGTCGAGGCGTACGACGGACCTGGTCAGGGTGTTGAAGACCAGGTAGCGGTCCGTGTCCTCCTTGTAGGGGCGGATGCGCAGGAGGATCAGGGCGCCCACGCGCGCGTGCGCGATCTCGGCGTCGGCGAGGGACTGCAGCGGCTCGTCGACGGGTTCGGTGTAGATGCCCTCGCCGGTCTCGGTGTCGTTCTCGGTCTTGACGGTGAGGGTGCCACCAACCGTCCCGACGAAGATCTCACCCTGGACGGAGACATGCGGATGACGGCCCAGGACGTGGTCCTCGCGGGTCGCCGGGGTCCACTCGAAGTCATGGGCGGGCGGGAAGACGTGGTCACGGTCGCCTCGGGCGTCGAGGAACGTCGCCTGTCCGTCGTCGGTGAGCGCCCAGCGCAGTACGCGGATGTCGGCGGCCGTCTCGCCGGTCTGGAAGACGGCGAGCAGCTTGCCGTCGAGGCGGCGGAGCTGGAGCAGGTGGGCCTGGCGGTAGTAGCGGTAGAGGGCGGTGAACTCGCGGACGAAGGCGGGGTCGTCGAGGAGGCCGGGGACGGCGTCGTCGGGCAGCCGGTTCAGGTCGCGGTCGTGCAGCGCGAAGACGTCCCTGACCGTCGTCTCGGGCTTCAGGCCGAGGAAGACGTTGTGGCCGAAGAGCAGGGTGTCGCCGACGGAGACGATGTCGCGGGGCACGCAGGTGTGCTCGGTGCGCAGCCGCTCGGTGCCGGTCAGTTCGAGCCGGGTGGAGCCGAACTCCTCGGCGCGGCGGCTGTTGAGCGCCTCGGCACGGCGGGCGAGTTCGGCCGCCTGCGCGGTGAGCCGGTCGCGCAGCACCTCGTACGTACCCGTGTCCAGGCCGGTGGTCATGGGGTCCCTCTCATCGCGTCGAAAAGAACGGTCCGGAGCTGCCCTCCCCTGTGCGGCAGCTCCGGACCGTGGCCGGTCAGACCCTGGCGTGGCCGTTGAGGGCGGTCAGTGGAGTGTCGGCGAGCCCCAGCTCGCCCGCCTTGTCCAGCAGCTGCTTCAGCTGTCCGGCGTCGGCTCCGCCGCCGCTCATCAGCTTCATCAGCAGCGCGGACACCGTCAGGTTCTGCACATCGGCCGTGGAGACGGAGCCCAAGGCGCGGCTCAGGTCGTCGGTGAAGCTCGACGTCCCGTCCAGCCAGGGCTTGGCCAGCGCCTGCGCGGTCTCGGAGTGCTGCACGAACCCGTCGACGCCCTTGCCGAGCGCGATCGCCCCGACCAGCCGGTCGAAGAAGACGGACTCGCCGCCGACGATGTTGATGTCCGCGTTCTCCAGCCCCGTGGCCAGTACGGTGGCCTGCGCCTCCGCGACCTGCCGCTGGACCTCCAGCCCGGCGAGCCGGATGTCCTTCTCGGCCTCCAGCCGCAGCCGGTACTCCTCGTGCGTGCGGGACGCCTCGTCCAGTGCGGCCATCGCGGCGGCCTTCTCGGTGAGACCGGCGGCCTCCGCCTTCAGCTTCCCGCCGATGGCCTCCGCCTCCGCCAGCGCCTTGGCCTTGGCGCCCTCGGCCTCCGCCAGCATGCGGGCCTGCGTGGCCTCGGCCTCCGCGCGGCCGGCCTTCTCGATGACCTCGGCCTCCTTGTCGCGGACCTGGACGGTGGCCAAGCCCTCGGCGGCGGCCTCGGCCTGAATGCCCTCGGCAAGGCGCAGCTTGGCCTGCGCGTCGAGTTCGGCGCTCTTCAACCGGGCCTCGGCCAGGGTGAGTTCCTCCGCCGCGCGGTGCACGGCGGCCTGTTCGGCGGCCTCGGCTGCCTTGATGTCCTTGACCAGCCGCTCCTGCGCCTCGGCCTCGGCGGCGATAATAACTGCCTGCCGCTGCCGCTCCGCCTCCTCCACGGCGCGCAGCTTCTTGATCGACTCCTCCTGCTCGGCGACCGTACGGTCCACCGCGACGCGTTCGCGGACGACCTCGGCAATCTCCCGCTTCTCCGCCTCGACCTCCTTGGACGCGGCGATCCGCGTCAGCTCGGTCTCCCGCTCCCGGGCGATGACCTCCAGGAGGCGGTCCTTCTCGATGCGCTCGCTCTCCACGGCGATGACCCGCTCGCGGTTCTTCTGCGCGACCGCGACCTCGCGGGCCTGGTTCTCCCGCTGGATGCCGAGCTGCTCCTCGGTCTTGAGGAACGCGCTCTGCGCCCGCAGCCGCTCCTCCTCCGCGACGCGCGCCGTCTCGGCCTCTTCCCGTGCCCGTACGGTCTCGATCTCCCGGCGCTGCTTGATCTCGGCGTCCGCCTGCCGGCGCTCCAGCTCCAGGATCGCCTCACGGGCATCGACGTTCTGCCGCGTGATCTCCTTCTCCTCGCCGCGCTGCGCCTCGTTGGTGCGCACGTGCTCCACCGCGGTCAGTTCGGTGATCTTGCGGATGCCCTGGGCGTCGAGGACGTTGGCCGGGTCGAGCTGGCCGATCGGCGTCTGCTCCAGGTAGTCGATCGCCGCGTCCTCCAGGTGGTAGCCGTTAAGGTCGACGCCGATGACCTCGATGATCCGGTACCGCAGCTCCTCGCGCTTGGTGTACAGGTCGGTGAAGTCCATCTGCTTGCCGACGGTCTTGAGCGCCTCGGAGAACTTCGCGTGGAACAGCTCCTGCAAGGTGTTCCGGTCGCTCGCTCGCGCCGTACCGACGGCCTGGGCGACTTTGATGACGTCCTCCACCGTCTTGTTGACCTTGACGAAGAACGTGATCCGGATGTCGGCGCGGATGTTGTCCTTGCAGATCAGCCCTTCCTTGCCAGCGCGGGTGATCTCGATGGTCTTCACCGAGATGTCCATCACCTCGGCCTTATGCAGAACCGGCAGCACGACCTGGCCGGTGAAGGTCACGTCGACCTTGCGCATCTTGGACACGATCAGCGCCTTGCCCTGCTCGACCTTGCGGAACAGGCGAGCAACCACGAACAGCACAAGGGCTGCGAGAAGAAGACAGACGAGCACACCAATGCCCGCGGTGGAGATAGTCATAGGAAGTCCTCTGAATCTGCGAAGAGTCGGCGCCTCGACGGCGCGGCGAACTGCCCGCCTTGCTGCGGGCGAATGCGTCAGATGTGACGCGGGGCCAGCGACGGCTCAGCCGCGGGCGCCAGGACTGCCGGGGTCGTACGGAGTGCCGCTTGCCGTGTCGACACGAACGCTCGCCGATGCCGGGCTGATGGGGGCGGCGGGCAACAGCGAGGGATGGTCTGCGGACTGCGCCATGTCCTCACCCCCGATCCGGTTGCGCCAGGTCCCGGCGCGCGTGCCCATTGCCAGGCCACGGCACCGGGACCACTCCCCCGTGTTTCTGCCATCGCCATCTTGAACTGGGCAGGCCTGGGAGCGCATTGCCGTGTTCCGGCAATCTTTACGCTTCCTTAATGCCTGAACGCGACCCAGTGAACGGTCGAGCCGCTGTGCCCCTCAGTACTGGGGCAGCGCATCCACGTGGTCGCAGCCTGGCGCGTCGTCCCGTGGCTGGCCGCTCTGTCCGCCGGTGTGATGGCGGGCCTGCTGGCCAGGGTCACCTCGGCAGCCCGCCGGGAACAGGAAAGAGCCGAGTTTCGGAGGGCCCCAGCGGTCCTCGTGGACGATGCGAAACCCCGAGCGCGTACACGAGCGGCCAGCGTCCCTGTACTCCGGCGCCCGTCCGCCGCCCGAGACACCCGACCCAACCTCTCGCCCACCTCGGGAAGTCACGTACTCGCCGCCGCCGAACAGGCCATCGATACGCCCACACCGAGAGGCACGATCGCGCGCAAGTGCCGCTCCGGCCGTGGGCAGCTCGATGGCGGCCGCTCGCAAGTGCTTCGTGCGGACCTGATCCGGTCATGTCGTTACTTTCCCTCCGCGGACTCCGTCACGGTCATGACGAGTCCGAAGGTGACGAGGTAACCGTTCGGCGTGCATCCTGATGCAAGCACAACCGCGGCGGTGATCAACATGTGTTGCCGCTGCCCCATCGGGCGTCCAAGGAGCCCGTGACGCGCGTCAGCGCGGCCACAGGCGCCGGCGGCGGCCGCACGGATCGCTGCCTCCAACATGGCAAAACGCAGCCTCGGTCAGGCGCCCTGAAGGATCTCTGGAGCGGGACACTTCGTTATGCGGTCTGCATCGTCCGGAGCATGGCGCCCGAAGGAGTGCTGTGTTGCGCTGGTCCCCGTGAGAATCATTCCTGCCCAGCCTTGTGACGTCGACGTGCTGCTCGCCTTCCGGGCGGATGCGGCAGCCTGGCTGTCCCAGCTCGGCAGCGATCAATGGCAGCGCCCTTATCCTGTCGAGAGACTGCTGGCAAGCGTCGAAGCGGGAGCCGTCTTCATGGTGAAGGACGGCGAGTTGACCGCTGCGACGATCACACTCTCACCGGAGTCGGAGGAGGGTCTGTGGACAGCCAAGGAGCTGGCGGAGCCCTCGCTGTTCCTCGCGAAGCTCAGTGTGGCGCACACCCACGCGCGCCAGAATCTCGGCGGTCGCCTTCTCGACTGGGCCGGCGACCGCGCTTGGCGGGCCGGGGCCGAGTGGCTGCGGCTGGACGCCTGGACGACCAACACGGCCTTGCAGACGTATTACCTCCGCCAGGGATTCGAACACGTGCGTACCGTGCTCGAAGGTACTGCCATCAGCGGCGGACCGCGCGTCTCCGGCTGGCTCGCTCAACGCCCGTCACAACCTGCGGATCATGGCTTCGCGGACGGGACACCACAGCCTGATCGAACCGATCAGGCTTAGAACTCCTGATGAAATGATCTTCAAGGTGTTTGGATCGCTCCGGGACCGGTGATCTGGGGGTGCGCAGTGGCTCGGCTGAAGCCGCGGGAAGTTGACGACGAGCTGTGGGCGGTGATCGAGCCGCTGCTGCCCAGGGTCGAGCGTCGGACGCGGCATCCGGGACGCAAGCGGCCTGCGGACCGGATGGTGTTCCAGGGCATCCTGTTCGTGCTGCACACCGGGATCTCCTGGGAGCACCTGCCGCAGGAACTGGACTTTGGGTCGGGCATGACCTGCTGGCGGCGCCTGGCCGAGTCGAACGAGGCTGGTGAGTGGTCCCGGCTGCACGAGGTTCTCCTTGCGAAACTCCGCAGCGCGAACGCCCTGGACTTCTCGGCGCATGTTGCCACTGACGCGACCGGAGTCGCGTGGGACCGGTGACAGGCCGGCGAAAGCGGCCAGCCGGTCGGCTGTGCCGAAGGCCTTCATGTCACCGCCGGTGGCGGCGATGAAGGTGGCTCCGAGCATGGCGCCCATGCCGGGCAGGCTGCGGATCACGTTCGCGTGCGGGTGTTCGTGAAACCGGGCCTCGATGAGGGCGTCGAGCTCGGTGATCTCCTCTTCGACGGCCATCACTCCCTTTGCGAGGCGAGCCACCATCGAGGCAGCCAGCCTCTCGCCGGGCAGTGCTGTGTGCTGGGCCTGTGCCGCTTCGACGGCGGCCTGGGCGAGCACCGAGGCGCCTTTGACCTTGCGGTTCTTCAGCCAGGTCTCGATGCGCTTGGCTCCGCTGCGGCGGATGGCGGCGGGCGTCTGGTAGCCGGTCAGCAGGAGGATCGGCCCCTTGTTCGTCAAGCTGAGTGCTCGCTCCAAGGCTGGGCAGATTTCAAGGAGTTGTTCCCGGAGCCGGTTGATCTGGCGTGTGCGGTCGTTGACGAGATCAGTGCGGCGTCGGACCAGGATCTTGAGGTCGACGGTTATCTCATCGCCCGGTCGGAGCACGCCGAGGTCCTTGCGCATGCGGGCCTGGTCGGCGATGACGAAGGCGTCCTTGGCGCCGGTCTTGCCCTGACCTGGGTAGGCGGCTGATGCCTGGTGGACGGCGAGCCCGGTGAGGTAGACCATCGGCTGGTCGTGGCCGAGCAGCGGGCCGATGAGCAAGCGGCTCCGCCGTGGTTGATGTCCACCGCCCACAACGCGTCCTCGGACAGTTCGAGTACGTCACCGATCAGCTCCAGCAGCGCGGACTCGTCATTCAGGACTCGCCGCGACAAGAGGCGTTCGCCTCCCGCGTCGATCACTACGCAGTGATGGTGTTCCTTACCGATGTCCACCCCGGCCCAGATCTCGGGCACGGTCACCTCCGCCAGCTCGTCGTCACAGCAGTCCCGCAGAGGACCTCGCCGACGTTGTCCTACACAGCGATCGAGTCGCGTATCCCAAATCAGCGGTCGAGTCGTCGCGGGGCTCCGGGCGGCCAAGTAATTTAAGCCATCCAACGGCGACAAGCTGACAGCCATACCCCGAGCCCCTGGGTTCCGACGATCCTACGAATGACCGTCTCAAACCCACGCTTGGAAGGTAGGACAAGCTAAGACCGGATCGGCCCGATCGATCACTCGTCAGGGCCGAGAAGGCGTGGAGGCATCCAGCCTGACGAAGGGAATGGCCCGACCGGCCTCCCGGAACGCCTGCTCGCTGCCGTATGTGGGCAGTCCCATGAACGCGCACAGACGGCGAGCCGTTCTCGGGTGCTGCCGCGCGTAGCAGACCATGAGCTCGCCCCCTTCTTCGACGTCGAGAAAGTGGGCAGTGACGGCATGGTGTCGGTTGCCGAACTGGATCACGGTCTTCGGCTGCGCCCTCAGATTCCGGTACCAGTCGGCCCTCGTGCCGAATCCGGCGGCGACCGTCCATGACTTCTCGACAGCGTCGTACGACACGACTTCCAGGACCACGAGGCGATGGAGACCGGTGACACGCCCGGTGTGATGCAACAGGAGCAGCCGCTTCCGGAAGATCGGGCCGAGCCCCGCACGGAACAGAAGAATCGGCAGTCGGACGCTGAGGCGCCGCCATCCTCTGGGGAGTTGAGGCCGGCGGAGGGCTCTGGCATTCCCAGGCGACACGACACCCCTTTCACCGGTCAGGAATCCCGCCGGTCAGGACCAGCGCAGGCAAGCCACATGGCAAGTGCCCCGAGACGGAACCTTTGCATAGTCTAATCATGGCGGAGGTCGCCGCCATAGCCCCAGGACCGCCCACCGCACCGCTCACCAAGAGGCGCCTCAGACCTCTCCGCTCCCGTCCGCTCGTCAGCGGTATCGCGTTCGGCATCCCGGAACGGACTCCGACGTCCGACCGACGCGCCGGCCTGATGATCTCTCGCACTGGGCGAGGGCGACGGCTCCCCACCTGGCCGTCGAACGGCAGCCGCATCTGGACAAGCTGCCGCGCCGCTGACTGAGCGCTTCGCGGCAGGCTCTGTCATGGCGCCGGGTGCGTCCCGCACCGGTGGCTTCCCGCGCCTGTTCCTCCGTTCGGCGAGCCTGTCGGTGCCGGTGGGCACGGTCCGCCCGGTGGACCACGGAGTCACCTCACAGGGAGATGGCGGGTCCTCGACGGCTCGCGGGAGCCCGCCAGAAGCCGCACCTTGGAGTTATGGACGCCGAGACGGGCGGGGGTACTGGAGAGGCCCGCGCGCCAGAGGACGGCACCGGGCACCGGGGCCGACGCCCAGGAGCCCGCTGATGGACGGTGAAGGCCTGCGCGTGCGTCTGCTGGGCGGCATGGACCTGCGCCTCGGACAACAGCGACTGGGCCCGCTGGACTCCGCTCGCGCCGAATCGCTGCTCGCCTACCTGCTGCTGCACCGCGATGCACCACAGCCCCGTCAGCACCTCGCCTTCCTGTTGTGGCCCGGTTCGACCGAGCACCAGGCGCACACGAATCTACGCAAAGTGCTCTACACAGTGCGTCGTACGCTGCCCGCTGCGGACCGACTGATCGACATCGGGCCGCGCAGCCTCCAATGGCGGCCGGGCGGGTCCCTGTGGCTGGATGTGGAGCACTTCGAGCAGGCGCTGGCCGCGGGCAGGTTCGAGGAGGCGGTCGAGACGTACGCCGGCGACCTGCTGGAGGGCCACTACGACGAGTGGCTGGCAGGCGCACGGGAGCGGCTCTCATCGCTGTACCTGGAAGCACTCGACGTGCTTGCCCGTACGTACCGGCGTGACAGGCGCTGGCCTGAGGCCATCCGCTGTGCCGAGCGGCTGGTGGGGCATGATCCGCTGCGCGAGGAGAGTCACCGGCTACTGATGTCGCTGTGCCGGGAGGCGGGGGATCGGGCCAGGGCCGTCCGCGCCTACCACGCCTGCGCGACGGTGCTGGACCGCGAACTCGGGATCGAGCCGTCGCCTCGGACCCGCGCCCTCTACCAGTCGCTCGTCGCCCCCACACCGGCCGACCCGGCAACCGCCCCGAGGACGCCGTCCCCCACCCGCACCAGGGCCTCCGGCAGGTCGCCGTTCGTCGGGCGCGACGCCGAGCTGGCCCGGTTGACCGCCGTGTGGAGTGCCGCGGCGTCCGGACGAGCCCAGATGGTGCTCATCAACGGGGAGGCGGGCATCGGCAAGACGCGGCTGGTCGAGGAGATGCGCGCGCGGGCAGGCCCGGTGACAGTAGCGGCACGCGCCTATCCCGCAGAGGACCAGGTGCCGTACGGGGTGGCGATCACGTGGCTGCGCTCCCCGCCGGTCGCCAGGCGAATGTCCCGACTGGACCGGTCGCACATGACGGAACTCGCGCGGCTGCTGCCCGAGCTTGCCTCCCGTGTGCCACCGCCCGTGCCACTGCCCGAGGCGGAACTGCGACGACGGCTGTGCGACACGATCAGCCAGGCACTGCTCGCCGTAGGCACACCTTTGCTGCTGACCGTCGACGACGCCCAGTGGGCGGATGCGCAGTCACTGCGTGTCATCCACCACCTCATGCGTGCGGCGCCGTCCACACGGCTGCTCGTCGTGGCCACCGCCCGGCCCGACGAGGTTGACCGAGGCCACCCGCTCACCGGTCTGATCACCGTCCTGCAGGCGACGGGACGCTTCACCGGCATCGAGCTCGACCGGCTCGACCGGGCGCACACCGCGCTGCTCGCCGAACGCATCACCGGCGCGCGGCTGGACGAGAGCCGGCTTGAGCGCCTCCACGACGACAGCGAGGGCAACCCGCTGTTCGTCGTCGAGGCACTCAAAGGCGACGCGCCCGCGGCCGCATCGCAGGTGCAGGCGGTGATCGCAGCGCGCCTGGCACGACTGTCGAGGCCGGCCGCCGCCCTCGCGGGCGTCGCCGCGGCGATCGGCCGCGCCTTCACCGCCGACGTTCTGGCGCCGGCGAGCGGGCTCGCTGAGGAGGTGTTCGTGAGCGCCCTGGACGAGCTCTGGCACCGCGGGATCATCCGCGCGCACGGACCCAACGCCTACGACTTCAGCCACGGCAGGATCCGAGACGCCGCGTACGCCTCGCTCAGCCCACCCCGCCGGCGCCAGGCCCACCTGGCGATCGCCCGGGCCCTCGAACGAAGGGCAGACCCCGCCCCGGCGCAGCTCGCGCGCCACTACGACAGCGCCGGCGCCACCGTCGAAGCGGTCCGCTGGTATGCGCGGGCGGCGGAGAACGCCCAGTGGCTGCACGCCCACACCGACGCCGTCCGATCGCTCGAGCGCGCCCTGACGCTGTCCGACTGCCTGCCGCCCGGGCCGGACACCGCCCGGCTCCGACTGCGCCTGCTCACGGCGCTGCCCGCACCCCTCGTGGCCTGCGAGGGCTACGGGTCCCAGCGGATGGCGACGGTTCACACACGCGCCCTGCGCCTGGCGGGCCTGCTCGGCACCGAACCCGAGCCACCGCTCGTGTGGTCCCTCGCGCTGGCCGCCCTCACCCGCGGCGAGTGGGAGTCGGCGCGCGCCTTCGGTACACAGCTGGAGGCCCGCTCCGAACGGGACGACGACCCGGTCCTAGCGGTGGAGAGCGATTACATCCTGGGAATCGCCGCCTACTGGCCGGGAGACCTGACGGCGGCCCGCGCCCGTTTCGAGGCCGCCATGCGACGCTTCCGGCCCGCTCTGCGCCACGCCCATGTGCTGCGCTACGGACAGGACCCCGAACTCCTCGTCCGGCTGCGGCTGGCCCACACGCTCTGGCTCCTGGGCCGTCCCGACGACGCCGACCACCAGCAGGACCTCGTCCAGCACGCCCTCCACGCCGCCGGCGAGTCCGCGCATCCCTACAGCCGGGCGACCGTCTCGGTGTGGTCCGCCATCCTCGCCCTGGACCGCGGCGACACCGAACGGATACGCCGGTGTGTGCGGACGCTCGCCGCCGGCCCGCGGGACGACGCTCCCGCACAGATCACGCTGATGGCAGAGGCGTTCGCGGGCCACCTCGATGTCGTCGACGGCCGCACGGCCGCCGGACTGGCACGGGTGCGGGCCGTACGGGAGCACGTCATGAGACCCGGTCTGGCACCCGCACCGGGCGTGCCGGGCGTGACCACACGCCTGCTGCTGGAGGACTACGCGGTGGCGGGCGAGCCGGCGGCCGGTCTCGCGCTCGCTGACGAGGCCCTTGGCATGGGCCGAGGCGCGGAGCTGTGGGAGGCCGAGATCAGACGCCTGCGCGCGACCTTTCTGGCCACACAGGGCGCTCCCCCGCACCAGGTACGGGCGGAACTCGGTCGGGCCCTGGCGGTGGCGCGGCGCCAACGGGCATGCGCCTTCGCACAGCGGGTCCGGGGAACGCTCGCGGAACGCTTCGCGGGCCACGGTGGTGGCCTGGGAAGAGAGCCGGACAGGGAGTGAGGAGGAGCCATGACCACCAATCCGGCAACCGCACTGCGCCCCGGGTTCCGTGGACAGGTGCTGCGGCCGGGCGAGCCCGGATATGACCAGGCGCGCCAAGTCTTCAACGCCATGGTCGACAAGCGCCCGGCGGTCATCGCCCGCCCGGCGCACACCGCGGACGTGGCGGCGGCCGTCGACTTCGCCCGGGACCACGACCTCGTCGTGGCGGTCCGCTGCGGCGGCCACAGCGTCGCCGGGCTGAGTACCTGCGACGACGGGATGCTGATCGACCTCAGCGGCCTGAAGACGATCTCGGTCGACCCGGAGCGGCGGACCGCTCGAGCCGGCGGAGGCGTTCTGTGGGGCGAGCTCGACGGCGCCACCCAGGCACACGGTCTCCATACGCCCGGCGGACGCGTCACCACCACCGGCATCGGCGGTTTCACCACCGGCGGTGGCTACGGATGGACGTCCTGCAAGTACGGGCTCGCCTGCGACAACGTCGTCTCTGCCGAGGTCGTGCTGTCCGACGGCAGGGTCGTGCGCGCCGACAGGGACCGGCACCCCGAACTGTTTTGGGGCATCCGTGGCGGCGGAGGGAACTTCGGCATCGTCACCGAGTTCGAGTTCCGGCTGCACCCGCTGGGCCCGACCGTCCTCGCGGGGCTGGCGATGTTCCCGGTCGAGCGCGCCTCCGAGGTGCTGCGCGGCTGGCGGGACCGGGTCGACGCCGCACCCGACGAGCTCTCGTCTGCCTGTGTCCTGCTCATCGCACCTCCTGAGCCGTTCGTTCCCGAGGAGCTGCGCGGCAAGCCGGTCCTGGGCATGGCCGCGATGTACGTCGGTGACACCGGCACGGGCGCCGACGTGGTGCAGCCGCTGAAGGATCTCCGCCCCGCCATGGACGGCATCGGGCCGATGCCGTACACGGCCTTCCAGTCGGCCCTGGACCCGCTCGCGCCCCCGGGCCTGCGCAGCTACTGGCGTGGCGAGTACATGCGCGAGCTCAGCGACGAGGCGATCGACACCTTCCTCGCGCACGGCGTCGACCTGACGGTGCGCGGCGCACCGCTGAGCGAGATGATCATCTTCCGTGTGGGGCAGGCGGTCGCTGCGGTGCCCGACGGGGCGACCGCGTTCTCTCACCGCGACGCCCGCTACCTCTTCCACCCGATCTGCGTGTGGGCGACCCCACAGGACGACAGCCCGATGATCATGGCCGCCCGCGCCTTCGCCGCCGCAATGCGCCCCTTCGGCACCGGAGCCTCCTACCTCAACTTCACACCGGAGGCCGACCGTGTCCGCGACGCCTACAGCGAGGACAAGTACGCCCGCCTCGTGGCGCTCAAGAACACCTACGACCCGATCAACCTCTTCCGCCTCAACCACAACATCCGCCCCAGCCATGCCGCTCCAGTGGGCTGAATGAGCCACGGCTGAACGAGGAGGTCGCCCAGCGAGGACAACACGCGCAGGAAAACAGCCGACGGCTGCGGCAACATGGCAGACGGTCGGTCCGCACATGTGCCGCAGCCGTCACTGATCTGCGGTGTGGATGCCTACTTGATGTAGACGAGCCCGTCGGTCGTGATGGTGGGCCGGCCGCTGGTGCCGACGACCACGATCTTGACGGTGTGCTTGGCGCTGGTCGGCCAGGTCTTCGTCCAGATGGCCTGCCGGTACCGGGTCGTGGACGACTTCAGGTCGACCGTGGAGACCCGGACGCCGTCGACGTAGACGTACGCCTGACCGGAGCTGGATGCCCGGGACACCACCCAGGACGCGGACCGGCCGGTGAACGTCCAGGTCAGGCTCGCGCCCCTCGATCCGCTGGAGTAGGACTTGCCGCCGAGGTAGCTGCTGGACGAACGCGTGCTCCAGCTGCCGGACTTCACCGCTGAGCTCTCCTGGAGGATCCCCGGGGTGTACGTGCCGGAGGCGTTGCGGTAGTTGCCGGCGTAGTCGTACGCCCGCATCGACCACGTGGCCGAAGTGCCCGACGGGGCGGTGCGGTTGGAGAGGTAGGCGGCGGAGCTGAAGGTGGCGGTCGCCGGCGACAGGAGCTTCACGTAGCGCAGTGCCTGGTCGTCGGTCGCCTTCCAGCTCAGGGTGACCGGGACGGCGGTGGTGTTGACCGTGCCGGTGCGCAGCGTGAGCGTCGGCGCGCTGGTGAACGTCGGCGCGGTGGTCTCGGCGACGACGGTCAGCGGGGCCGTGGTCGTGGTCCTGTCCGACTGGTGCGTCGCGCGGACGGCGACGGTGTGGCTGCCCAGGGCGAGGGTGATGCGCTTGGCGGAGCCGGCGCCCGAGGTGGTGGCGACGACCTGGCCGTCGACGAGGACCTGGAAGTTCTTGATGAGCGAACCCGGCGTGGTGGCCGCCCAGCGTACGAGGGGCGTGCCCTTGGTGTAGTACGTCGTGCCCTTCGCCGTGGCGTCACCGAGCGAGGCGATCTTCAGGCCTTCCACGGGGCCGGCCGCCCAGGTGCGGATCTTCGGGAGCTGGGAGTAGAGGGAGTCGCCCGGGCACTGGGTGTTGTAGCCGTCGCGGTGGGCGGAGACACGGTTGAAGGTGTACTTCGTGCCCGCGACGTAGTCGGTACCGAAGTAGTTGGTCTGGTTCGCACCGGCGGTGAGCTGCACGGTCCCGGCCGGGTCGGCTCCGTACTGGCCGAGCTTCCAGGCCGCCAGGCGGGAGATCGCGGCGAGCGCGGCGTCGGCGGCGCTGGTGGTGCCGTACTCACCGAGCACGGCGATGCCGGCGGATTCGCGGTTCCAGCCGTAGGTGTGGGCGCCGAGCACCGGCAGGTCGATGCCGCCCTTGCGGCCCTCGAAGATCGTGCCGCACTTGTCGACCAGGAAGTTGTAGCCGAGGTCGTTCCACTTGTTGACCTGCGTGTGGTACGCGTAGATGCCCCGGACGATCGACGCCGATTCGGCGCAGTCGTAGTCGTTGGCGCCGTCGGTGTGGTGGACGAACACCGCCTTCACGTCGGCGTTGTACTCCGACGGATCCGGGCTCATCGACTCGTCCGCGCCCCAGTCGGCTCGTGAGGTGACGGGCGGCTGGGGGACGGTGGACGGCTGAGCGGTGGGCGCCGAGGACGGGGTTTCCTCGGCGACGAACGCTGCCGGGGCCGGAGCGTCCATCTTCGTCTCCGCTTCGGTCACCACACCCGGGTCGACCAGGTTGACCTCAAGTCCCTTGGGTAGTGCGGCCGTGGTGCCGTCCTCGTGGACGACCTGGACCTCCACGCCGTCCGACGGGCCGACCCACAGAGGGTGGGACGCTCCCCGCATGCCCGACTCGGGCTTCTCCGGCGGGGCGGCGTCCAGCTCCAGGTCGTGCCAGCCGGTCCACGCGCCGGTCTCCAGGCTGTGTGTGCGCACCTGCGCGGTGCCTTCCAGCGGCCGGGCGGCGCCGGTCCAGGAAACTCCGACGAGGGAGAACTGCTTGGTGTCGGTACGGGGAAGTTCCCGCTCTCCGGCGGCAGTTGCATTCAGCGCGAGGTCATAGACCTCCACCGGCCTCCTGTCCTGCCCCGCGTCCGCCTGTTCGGCGGAAGGGCTCGCCGCGGCGTAGGTCGCGACACCTCCTCCGCCCAGGACGACCGCGCCGAGCGTCAGCCACGCCCGCCGCTTCAGGCTCAACGGCCTGTACGCGTGCGACACAGAACGACCACGTCGAGTACGACGACTCAATCGAATCCCACCCCAGAGAAGGCCATGCAGGCCGAATCGGTGCTCTCGGAGAAGCAGTCACATGAGACACACCGGTCCCACGAACGGCTCACTCTACGCAGGGCTTTGCACTGTGCAAGCGTTGCCGGGAGCACGAGTGACTCACATCACTCTGAATCGAGATAGTTTGAGGCATGTATCCCTATGGCGCCTCTCGTCTGGCACACCGAATGCAAAATTTTCTGAGTGCAATGACGCCTTCGGCACGCTCGTCCGTACCTCCTGGCACAACCGCACTCGTCAGGAGCCCCCATGCCCATCTCCCGGAACACGCTCGGCACCGCCATCGTCTGCGGGGCCATGGTGCTCACCCTCGCCGCGCTCGCCTACCCGGCCATGCTCGGCGTGGAGCACACGGCGACCGACACCTCCCGGATCATCGCCAACACCCGCTACGGGCCGCTCACCGAGGCGGACCGCGACTTCGTGGTCAAGGTCCGCGCGGCAGGTCTGTGGGAGTACCCCCTCGGGGAGTTGACCATGCGGCGCGGCACGACGAAGGAGATGAAGGAGGCCGGCGAACACCTCATCGTCGGACACGCAGGCCTCGACAAGATGTGCCGTCAGATCGCTCCGGAACTCGGCATCACGCTGCCCAACCAGGCCAGTCCGCAACAGCAGCAGTTCGTGGCGACCGTGGCCTCCAAGAGCGGAACGGAGTTCGACTCCACCGCGGTCAACATCATGCGCGTGACCCACGGTCAGATCTTCCCGGCCATCGCGAAGATACGGGCCAGCACCCAGAACACCCTCGTGCGCCGACTGGCGGACCTCGCCAACGACACCGTGCTGGACCACATCACCGTCCTGGAGAAGACCGGCCTGGTCAACCACGACCAGGTCAACTTCCAGCAGACCACCCCGCCCAAGCTGCCCCAGGACCAGCTCACCCCTCCCCCGCCCCAGCCCGGTGCCCCGGTCCTGGCGCTCACCCCACGCCCCGACCTCGATGTGAACACGACGTCCCCGGCACCGGCGGTCGGATGAGTCACTTCATGTCGTGGTCGAGGCGGAAGGAACGCACGACGGCGACCACGCAGGCCGCGACGAACGCCGCCGCCCAGCCGCCTAGATTGCGCAGCGGCCCGGAGGAGAGCCCGCCCGCCGCGACGCCGCGCGGCGGCACCGTCCCGCCTGTGTCGTACACGACCGCCAGCGCGTCGCCGGGCCGGGTGTCCTTGCCGCAGCCGCGCCAGATACGGACCTCCAGCGGTAAGCCGTCCCGGTCGGCGACCGAGCAGAGGTAACGGCCCCGGCCGGGCCCGGCCGCCGGCGCGCCGTCGACGGAGGTCACCACCACGGACTCCAGCCGCCCGCGCGCGGCCAGCACCGCGCCCGCGGCGGCCGGGGGTGCCTGCAGCGCGAGGCAGACGCCGAGGACGGCCACGATGCCGACCAGTGCCCGGCCGGCCCGCATCACACCGAGGTAGAGGACGATCGCGGCGGCGCAGAGCAGGCCGCCCTCACCGTCGGCCAGGCCGGGGATGCCGTACCAGGCACCGGCCAGCGCGGACCCGGTGACCGCCGCCACGGTCAGCCCGCCGGCCACGAGCCCCTCGGCCACCAGCCACCACGGCGGCAGCCCCTGGAATTCGGCAGGCCCCCACACCGTGTCGCGCATATGTGCGGCAAGGCGGGGAACGGGCCGGGGTCGGGGCGGGGACCCTCGCCTCCGCCGCATCAGCGTCCCCTCCAAAACAAGCCTTCCGGTAGGTCCCCTTACGCACCCGCGCCTCTTCCTTGCATTATGCAAAATGGGAGCGGTGGCCGCCCATGGCCAGGCGGCTCAGGCGGGCGGCTCAGGCGTCGCGGGTCACCGGCAGATCCACGACCCAGCCCAGCGGATGCGGCTCCACACCGCCCCGTGCCGGCGCCGGAGGCTCTCCGCCGGCCTCGTTGAAGGCGGTCAGGGCCTCGATGAGGGCCAGCCTGCGCGTCGGCGTGAGCCGTTCGACGATCCCGGCGATCTCGGCGCGGCGGCGGCCGGTGACTTCCTCGACCGTGCGTCGCCCCTCATCGGTGAGCCGGAGCAGGGTCTCGCGGCGGTTGTCGGGGTTGGCCTGGCGGTCGGCGAGACCCGCGGCGATGAGGCGGTCGACCATCCGCATCGCGGTGGAGGGTGCCACCTGGAGCAGCTCGGCCAGAGCGACCAGTTTGGTGGCGCCGCGCGTGGACAGCACCACCAGCATCCGGAACTGCGGCAGCGTCACCCGTTCCTCGACCGCGGCGAGGGAACGGGCGGAGACCGCGACCAGCAGGCGGGAGGCGGTCAGCACCGCGCTGGTCACCGCGTCCACATCGTCCAATGCCCCTATGGGGGTCTCACGCTCCGGCATGGCTCCTTTCTATCGTGACGTGACCCCCTCTCCCTCACTCGGCCGGGACGATTTTCCCTCCCCATGACCGTGGTACCTGAGCAGCAGCATCGCGGCGTCGTCGTGGGGCGGCCCGCCGGCATGCCTGGCCAGGTCCGCGCGCAGGGCCTCCAGGGAACGGTGTGCGTCCGGATCCTTCAGCAGGTGACCCCGTTCACCGAGCGGATAGAAGCGGCCGTCCGCGTCCCGGGCCTCGGTGACGCCGTCGGTGTAGAGCAGGAGCTGATCGCCCGGTGCGAAGTCCACCCGGTAGGGACTCGGGCCCTCCGCCCCGTGTGCGCCGAGCCCGAGCGGAAGGGCGTAGGCGGGCGGCTGCGGGAAGTCGACAGTTCCGTCCCGGCGTACGACCATCGGGGCCGGATGGCCGTGGTTGAGGAAGACCGCCTCGTGCCGCGAGCCGATCTCGGCGAGGATCACGGTGACGAACTTCTCGCCCTCCAGCTCCCGGGCCACACTGCGCTCCAGCCGCTCTCCGAGCCCGACGAGGTCCGGCTCGTCGTGCGCGGCCTCCCGAAAGGCACCGAGAACAACGGCCGCGGTCTCCACCGCGGCCAGGCCTTTGCCCTGCACATCGCCCACGATGACCCGGATGCCGTGCGGCGAGGCCACGACCTCGTACAGGTCGCCGCCGATACGCGCCTCCGCAACGGCCGAGGTGTACGACACAGCCGCCTGCAGCGGGCCCGCGGTCAGCGGCACCGGCCGCAGCAGCACCCGCTGGGCCACCTCCGCGATCGACCGCACGCCGGCCAGCTCCCTCTCCCGCCGTGAACGCGTCACCGCGGCGGCGATGCCCACGCCGGTGACGCCCGCCACCGAGGCCATCGCGGTGTATCCGCGGCGCTCCTCGAACAGCCCGTCGTAGAGCCCGAGTCCCACGCACAGCACCAGCGCCGCAAGCCCGATCACCGCCGTACGACGCCACCCGCCGGCCAGTCCGGCGAACGCCGGCCCGAGCGAGACCAGTGGCAGGAAGCCCACCCCCGGCCCCGCCACGACGTCCATCACCGCCACCACCGCCATCACTACAACCGGCATGCAGGACAGCACCGTCCAATCCGATGACTGATTGCGATCGGGCATGACACTCTCCAACGACGTTGCGGTGCTCGTTCGGAAGGCCGCACTGTGCGTCTGCACGCACACCCTCCCACCTTTAGACTATGCAAAGATCGCTCGCGGCCTGAGCCTTCTCACCACATACCCCGACGGCGGGCACCGCGCTTGCAGCGCCCGCTCGCGGCGCGCCGACCTGGTGGACGCCATGGAGGGCCAAGCTTCGGCCTTACTGGCTCTAACAAAAGCGGTTTGATCATGTGACTGTCGGGTTGATCGCTCGTTGGTGAGGCATGGGGAAGCGTCAGTCGCGGCCGTGGATCGTGTCGGACGAACTGTGGTCGCTGATCGAGCCGTTGCTGCCCGCACCACCGCCCAAGCAGGTCGAGGGACGGCCGCGAGTGCCCGACCGGCAGGCCTTGTGCGGGATTCTGTTCGTGCTGTACACCGGCATCCAGTGGGAGTACCTGCCCCAGGAGTTGGGCTTCGGCTCGGGCATGACGTGCTGGCGCCGCCTGGCTGCGTGGAACGAAGCCGGCGTCTGGGACCAGCTGCACCAGCTGCTGCTGAACAAGCTGCGGTCGAAGAACCAGCTGGACTGGTCGCGGGCGGTGATCGACTCCTCCCACGTCAGGGCCGCACGCAGGGGCCCAAAAGCGGACCCAGTCCGGTCGACCGCGCACGACCGGGCAGCAAGCACCACATCATCACCGACGGCCAGGGCATCCCGCTCGCGGTGTCGCTGACCGGCGGCAACCGCAACGACGTCACTCAACTGCTGCCCCTGCTCGACAAGATCCCGGCCGTGGCCGGAGTCGTCGGCCGGCCCCGCCGACGGCCCGACATGCTCTTCGCCGACCGCGGCTACGACCACGACAAGTACCGACGGCTCCTTCGTGAACGGGGCATCCGCCCAGTGATCGCCGAACGCGGCCAGCCCCACGGCACCGGCCTGGGAACTTTCCGCTGGGTCGTCGAGCGGACGATCTCTTGGCTGCACGGCTTCCGCCGCCTGCGCATCCGCTGGGAACGGCGCGACGACATCCACGAGGCATTCCTCGGACTCGCCGTCTGCCTGATCACCCATCGCCACGTCCAAAGACTTTGTTAGGGCCAGTAAAAGGCCCCCTCACGGCGCTGCGGGCCTGGGCCGAAGAGCACATCGACGACGTTCTGGACGCCCGCGAAGCCTACGACTTGCGAATCAACCCGCGGCTGTGAGGCGACAAGCTCCTGTGACCGACCCCGGCGAATCGCTGCGTGCACGCCTACCAGCACCTGCCAACGGCAGAGCGGCCATGCTCCGGGGACTCAACGGGACGTCACTAGGGGGAATCCCGGATGCACCCATGTATCACCGCCGGTTGAAATGGAATCGCATGTGATCGTGCATGCTTGCCGTCGCAACGACGGCAGCAGCGAACAGACTAGTTGTCTAGCGTGAAGGAAGTAGGCCTCATGGCCCAGAAGCTCAGTGCGGTGACCGTGGATACCTCTAATCCCGAGTCCATGGCTGCGTTCTACAGTGAACTCTTGGGATGGACAATCCTGGCCTCGCAGCAGAGTCACGCCATAATCAGTGATGGCCACTCCACCGTCTTCTTCACGCATGTTGATGGGTACCGTCCGCCTTCGTGGCCTGACGGCTTGGATGCGCCCAAGCGATTCCACTTTGACGTGCTGGTTGACGACACGGAGGCGGCTCTCGCCCTCGTGACACGGCTCGGCGGTGAAGTGCCCAAGCATCAGCCAGGAGCTGATGAAGGGTCTCCCTTTGGGCCGTGGATCGTCGCGCTTGACCCCGAGGGGCATCCCTTCTGTCTTATTCCCGAGTGAAAGACCGCCATTGTGAGGAGGCCAACATCGCCTGTCAGTTGACAAGTGCCTTCTTGCCGAAGTCCGTGGATCTAGTTGCACAGATTTATAGTGCGGATGCTGCTCCGCTCGCATGTGAGGCAGCCGCGATGAGGCTTGTGCGATGCATCTAAGACACCATTTCAGTTGGCGTGATCTTGCGGCAGTCTGGGGTGATGACTGCTGCGCTTGTCGAGCGGATGGCGCCGGAAAACCTGTGGACGTTGTTCCAGCGGGTGGTGCCGCCGGCGCCGGGCCGCCCACAGGGTGGAGGACACCGTCGACGAGGAGACCGCGAAGTGCTGGCTGCCATCATCTTCGTGGCACCTCAGGCTGCACCTGGAACCAACTGCCACCGGGCTTCGGACTGTCAGGCGTGACGGCCTTCCGCCGGTTCACCGAGTGGACCGAGGCCAGAGTGGGGGCCTAACTCCACCGCCTGGTCCTCGACGAACTCGGAGCCCGGGGCGAGCTGGACTGGTCGCGGTGCGCGATCGACTCCGTCGGCGTCCGGGCTCTCAAAGGGGGCAACTGACGGGACCGAATCCGACCGACCGCGGCAAGAACGGATCGAAAATCCAACTCATCGTCGACCGCCAGGGCCTGCCCCTGTCGATCGGCATCTCCGCCGCCAACCTTCACGACAGCCAGGCCCTCGTCCCGCTGGTCCGCGGCATCCCACCCATCCGCTCGCGTCGCGGCCCGCGACGTCGGCGGCCCGGCAAGCTGTACGGCGACAAGGGATACGACTACCGCCACCTGCGGCGATGGCTCGCTTCCCGCGGCATCAGGCACCGCCTTGCCCGCAAGGGCATCGAGTCGTCCCAGCGGCTGGGCCGGCACCGCTGGGTGGTGGAGCGAACAGTGTCCTGGCTGTCCGGCTGCCGCCGCCTGCACCGCCGCTACGAGCGCAAGCCGGAACACTTCCTTGCCTTCACAGCCATCGCCGCGACCCTTATATGTCACCGCCGACTGACCAAGTGAAATGACGTCTAAGGCCTCTCAAGGCGTTGGCGCCCCTGATCTGGCAGCGACCCAGACTGGGCGTGTAGTGGCCGTCCGGCTGCAGAGACAACTGGTCAGGATCGTGAGGCGTGTACCAGGAGGACCGACGATCAGTGCATGACTGCATCGGCCAGTGTTCTCAACCTCATGGCTGCATCGGTCGCTCCGCCGAATTGACGCGACCCGATGGTGAAAAGCCGCTCCTGCTGGACTCGCTCCATGAGTGCGCCGTTGTGCTGCGAGCCAACGAGTGTCGTGTGAGGTCTCAGGAGTTGGTGGACATTTCAGGCTCATGAGCTGGTTGACTGTCTCCGGACCTGTCTAACAGTTGCAGGAGTTCCTGGACGGCCGGGCAGTGGTCGGCATCTGTTCGAACCGCGATAGGGGCAATCCCGGCCCTCCCGGCGGCCTCATGGCGGCAGGACTCAGCTGGTCCAATTCTTGGAGCTTAGATCTTTGCCTTGAAGCGGATGACAGGCCGCTGCTCGCGGCGGGGGTGGACGGCGAGCTCGGCACCGTCGAGAGTGACGCGGAAATGAGTGTCTTCGACGTGGATCGTCACGATCTTGCCCGCATAGGTGCGACCGATGCGTAGTCGCTGGCGGGTGACCATAACGACGCCGTCCGCTGGAACCTTGCGCTCCACCTTGATCGGTCCGGGTGCGGTAGGCGGCAGCTCGTCCTGAGGAGCCCGGGCGCCACGCAGTTTTGTCCGCTGGTCGGCGAGGATCGGAGAGGCGAGGGTCTTGACCAGTACTCCGTTGTGCACGACGTCCGACCTTCAGTTTGCCTCCGCCCAGTGCCGCCACTCCGTCGCCGTTCAGGGCTCGCTCGACCTCGATGACTGCGTAGTGGGGCAGGGACTTCAGTCTCGCGGCTCTGCGGCGGCAGGGGGCGGTCCGGTCCCGCAGGGCGCGCCTCGCAGGGCAAAGACGTGCATGTCATCGGCGTCCAGGTTCGATGCTGCCGTCCTGACCAATTCGCCGTTGACGACCAGGAGGCGATGACCGCAATGAATCGTGGCCCAGCACACCAACGCCCCTAACTGACTCTAACAAAAGCGGGTTGATCATGTGCTGTCGGCTTGATCGTTCGTTGATGTGGTCATGAGGAAGCGTCAGTCGCGGCCATGGATCGTGTCGGACGAACTGTGGTCGCAGATCGAGCCGTTGCTGCCCGAGCCGCCGCCGAAGCAGGTGGAAGGGCGGCCTCGAGTACTCGACCGTCAGGCCTTGTGCGGGATCTTGTTCGTCCTGCACACCGGCATCCAGTGGGAGTACCTGCCCCAGGAGCTCGGCTTCGGCTCGGGCATGACCTGCTGGCGCCGCCTGGCGGCCTGGAACGAGGCCGGCGTCTGCGACCAGCTCCACCAGCTACTGCTGAACAAGCTGCGATTGAAGAATCAGCGGACTGGTCGCGGGCGGTGATCAACTCCTCCCACGTCCGGGCCGCACGCCGGGGCCCAAAAGCGGTCCCAGTCCGGTCGACCGCGCACGACCGAGCAGCAAGCAGCACATCATCACCGACGGCCAGGGCATCCCGCCCGCGGTGTCGCTGACCGGCGGAAACCGTGGGCGACGTCACCCAACTCCTGCCCCTGCTGGACAAGATCACGGCGGTGGCGAGAGTCGTCGGCCGGCCCCGCAGACGGCCCGACATGCTCTTCGCCGTCCGCGGCTACGACCACGACAAATACCAACGGCTCCTGCGACAGCGCGGGATCCGGCCCGCGATGGCCCAGCGGGGACAGCCGCACGGCACCGGCCTGGGCACGTTCCGCTGGGTCGTCGAGCGAACGATCTCCTGGCTGCACGGCTTCCGCCGCCTGCGGATCCGCTGGGAACGACGCGACGACATCCACGAACCTTCCTCGGACTTGCCGTCTGCCTGATCACCCATCGTCATGTCCGAAGGCTTTGTTAGGGCCAGTTAGTGCGTGGTGAAGTGCCGGGCTTCTTCCGGCGCTGGCTCGCTCTCCTCCTGCGCATCCTGAATTTCCTCGGCGAGATCCAGGGCCCATTCGGGGTCCCTGAGGGCCCGGTGCAGTTCCGCCGGTGTGACATGCAGGTGCCTCCGCTCATGCTCATGGGCGGCCGCAAACGGAGCGTGTCTGACAGCGAGACTGGGCTTCGGGCCGCAGGTCATTCTGTGCGTCGAGGCTTGGTGCCTTTCTTGCGGTGAGCCGGCCGCGTATATGCCTCGCCGGTGGCGCGAGCCTGGAGTTGGACAGAGGCAGCGATCACCAGCCACGTCCACCGGTCGGCCGCCTCTGAGTTGCGCAGCCGGGGTCTCGTCCAGCCGAGCGTTTACTTGAACAGGCGGAACGTGTGCTCCAAAGCGAAGCGGCGGAGGAAAGACTGCCAGCAGCTGTTCACACCGTCCGCCGTGGGCACCGGTCCCCGACCACCACAGCCGGACCGGCTTGTTCACCCCGCCACTCGGCAGCTTCTCCACGGATGCAGCCGACCCACGCCTGCGCGGTCACCTTCCCGTACCTGCGGGTATCGGTGACCGTCACGGCTTGCTCGGCGCCCCACGTCGAGGGATCGCCGAAGATGAACTCGCTGCCGAAGGTGTGGCAGAAGGACCGGTCAGCGCAGGTGTTGGCGTCCGGCCGCAGCCCGGGCAAGACGCCCGCGGCCAGCACGATCCGGCCGCCGGCTGCTATCGGCAGCAGCACCCCGCCAGCGCGCGACGCAGCCGGGCGACGTTCATCCGCCCGTGGTGAGGCCGCCGTAGAGGGCCCCGTGCCCGCGACGGTGCTCCGGCGCGAGCGCCAGGTCGACCAGCGTCCGCACCGGCCCGTCCGTGCCCAACAACGCGTCGCTCCGCGCGGTCAGACTCGCGTACAGCTCCATCCGGAAGCGCGACATTCCCGCGAACGTATCCCGAAGGACGCCCTGATGCCCCACACGCACGACCACGGCCTCCGCGCTGATTCCTCCGCCTCTGTGACGGAGCGCAGGATCGGACGAAGGCCGCTGTCACGTCTGTTGAACTGCGAGAACCCCGATCAAGTTCGAGTCATGTTCGGCTCCGGACGTCAATGCCAAACTGAGCGTCAACCGCTGTACCGATGCTCCCCGGTGCCGGGCCTTCGGGCCACGGCCTGAGGCATCAACTGCGTCGTCAGCTCACGAGCTTGGTTGCCCTGGGCGCTGCACAAGGCGGGCCATTTATACGGTGAGGGTGCAAAGATCTCACTGGTTGTAGATCCAACTGCTCCAGCCGCTGCACGTGTCGTCTCCGAGATCGTTGGTGCATGCCTTGACGCGCACCCGACTCCCCTTGCCGCCCCATGCATTTGAGCTGCTGTGTTCGTACATGTCCTTGTTGCAGGACCCCTTGCTGGGGGCGCTCCCCGACCAGCTGCACTTTCCGTTGCGGTAGAGCCCCCATGTCCCGACGCTGTTACGAAGCTCGTTCTGCCACAGGGCGTAGACCGAGTATCCGTCGGGCAGCATGTCTACGGCGAATACGACGTCGCCATACGGCTTGAAGCAGGCCGTAGCCGAGAGGTTGCCCATGGTGATGCAGCCGTCTCCGGCGTCCGATGTGTCACGTACTGCGGTGTCGTTTTCCATTGTGACGGCGGATGCCGGGTTGGCCATCGCCAGGACCAGCAGGCCGGCGGTTGCCACGCCTACTGCGGTTCGTATCGCGCCGCGCATATGGACGCCTCCCGTCGATTAGAGGGCGATAACTGCCGAATCGCCCGGTCTCTTTGATCGCCTCGGCGTTCCACGGACGCCGAGCTCTCTTCGCTCACGAGCAGGTACAGCCTGCCTAGCATCGGCGTGACGGCCAACGCCCTTTCACCCTGCCGCAAAAGCCCGGGTCAGCTGCCCATGGAGACATCCGCCCCGTGTGGGCAAGGTGACCCAGTTAGCTCACCGGACAGCCAGCTATGCGGCGGCCGCCGTGCGGCTCGGGCTAGCCAGGTAAATTCGCGGCGCGGTTGGCCGGGCGCCGGCGGGCAGCGGTGTACGAGACGCCTTCGGCGTCGACGAGTTCGCTAGCGGCTGCCTGTCTTCTCCGGAAGCGTGTCGAGCGGGTCATCGAGTGCCGTCTTCCGGATCAGCGAGAGCGCGACGGTACCCGGTTCGGACCGGGTGGTGATCTCAGACATGGTGCTCCTGAAGGCGGATGCGGGGGGTGTCGCGCTCGGGGCCGCAGCGATCGCGGCCGCGGCAGGAGACGGTCATGGGCAGAGCATCGCCGCCGGGGTCCGCGGCAACACCCTCCGGGCCCGGGCTGGCCCGGAGGGCCTGTCCGTCAGCGCGTGGGCGCGGCGTCGGTGGTGTCGTCGAGGTCGGCGGAGGCGAGAGCGACCGCCAGGGCGAAGTGCCGGACGGCCCGGAGGCAGCGCTCCGCCGCTGTGCTCGGGTCGCGCAGGCTCCGCACGCCGTTCAACGCCAGCACCTCGGTCGTCATCGCGCAGTCGACCGTCTCGTCGAGGATCTCCTCGGACCGCACCGGTCCGAGGCTCACTCACGTGATCGCGCGGGCTGGGCGCATACGCAGAGGTGTTCACGCCTGTGGCGGTATCACCAGCTTTGCAGCGGCCCGGTGCACGGCTGGCGCACAGGCGAGGGTCGGCAGGTCATGGCCGGGCACCCCGTTCATTTCGACGGCGGCCTGGCTGATCAGATGAGCCAATCGGACGGACTGGCCCTCGGCGATGGCGGCGTAGAACCGGGCCGCGCAGGTGATGGCGTCGATGTCGCCGATGGACTCGGAAAGGAGTACGGCTGGCTACGCACGGTGGTGGCGGTGGGCGACGGCGGGCTCCTGCTGACGACCAGCGAGACCGATACACGGGGGGGGCGCCCGGTCCCGGTGACGACAGGATCCTCCGGCTGGACGTGCGGTGATGAGGGCGGACGTGCGGGGGTGGACCGTCGGTGGACGGGGAACGACTCCCTCGGTCGACGAAGGAGTGGGGATGACCGAGACGGACAGGGCGGGTCGGGGCAGGTGGCCGTTCCGTCGGCGCGGGCGGGGCACGCGCTCGGTGACGGAGAGCCCGGCCGCACGGAGTCAGCCCTCCTCGGCCCCCGTGCCCGGGCCGTCACCGGCACCGGACGGGACGGCCGACGAGGGTGAGCTGGAGGGCCTGGGCTCGTACCGGATCACCCATCACGAGGGCGAGGACGGCGTCCCCGTGGTGAATTTGAAGCTCTCCCTGACGCCGTCCGGGATGACGCGCATGAAGCTGGGGCATCTCGCGACCGAACACGGCCCGCACCATCCGGAGGTCGTACGGCTCTCGTTCGAGCTGGCCAAGCACCTCCGCCAGGAAGGAGAGTTCGACGAGGCGGAGGAGGTCCTGCGCTGGGTCGTGGCGGAGCGCAGGGCGGACCTGGGACCCGCCCACCCGGACACCCTCGCGGCGGAGACCGCTCTCGCCTCCCTGTTACGGGAGCGTGGACGGCCGGAGGACGCGGAGCGGCTGCGCCGTTCCGTCTTCGCCCAGCGCGAGGCGACATTGGGCCCGGACCACCCGGACACGCTCACCGCCCTCGGGGATCTGGCCCTCGTGGTGCTCGCCCTGGGGCGGCACGAGGAGGCGGAGCGACTGGCGCGCACTGCGCTCCAACGCCGGACGCGGGTGCTGGGGCCTGAGCACAAGGACACGCTCGGCAGCCGGAACACCCTGGCCGGGGTGTTGCGAGCCCGGGGCGCGCTGGAGGAGGCCGGGGCGCTCTACCTCTCGGTGCTGCGCGACGCCGAGCGGCTGCTGGGCCGGAAGTCGGAGCTGTCCCTGACGGCCCGGATCAACCACGCCGCCGTCCAGTACCACCTGGGGCATGTCGCCCAGGCCGCGCGGTCGATGCGCGACGCGGTGCGGCAGTCGGTGGAGATCAAGGGGGGCGACCACCCGGACACGCTCTCCGCACACGCCACCCTGGGCGCCATGCTCCAGGCGCTCGGCAAGGTCGCGGAGGCCGCGGCGGAGCTGCGGGCGGCCGTCGTGGGCATGGAACGGTTGCACGGCCCCGACCATCCGGACGTCCTGAAGTACCGCACCAGCCTGGCCGCCACCTTCTTCAACACAGGCCGGCACGCCCAGGCCGAGGAGGAGTGCCGCCTCGTCGTCGCCGGCTACGAACGGCTCTACGGCGCGGCCGACCCTCGCACGGCGAAGGCCCGGGAGAACCTGCGCATGGTCCGTGCCGCTCGCGGCTAGGAGACGAGGCCAGCGCGGGCGGGCGTCACGGACCGATGTGGATGTGCGCTGCCCACAGCGACGGGAGCAGCGGATGCTCCGTGTGCGCCTCGCGGACGGCCGCGTGCAGCGCGTGCGCGGCGCCGTGCGGGAGCCGGCTGTAGAAGGATTGGGCGATGCACGGGGCGATCTCGTCCGTCACGGGCCACAGCGTGCCCACGACATGGCGGTATCCGGCGAGTTGGAAGGCGCTGGTGATGTGGATCGCCTCGTCCGCGAGCTCGGGGCGGGTCCCGGAGGTGGAGCAGCTGGAGAGGTACGCCAGGTCGGCTCCCGACGGCCGCAGGGCGGAGATGTCGGCGACGGTCAGCGCCCTTTCGAGGTGGTCGTGGGTGAGGATGCGCGAGGCGGAGGGGTCGTGCAGGTCGGTAACGGTGTGGCAGACGAGATGGACGTACGGGCTGGAGCGCAGGGCCTCCCGGACCCGGTCGCGGGTGGCCTCGGCGTCGGCCAGCAGGGGTGCCCGGGTGGTTCCGGGCAGCAGCGTCCGCACCACTTCCGCTTCGTGCGGGGCGTTCGGCAAGGGCGCTGCCCCCGGCGTGTCGCGGATGGCCACGACCAGGGGCGGCCGCGCCTCTGACGGGGCGGGTCCGGGACGTCGGCGCGCGTGGTGCAGGGCGCCGATGGTCGGGGTGTAGGAGGAGACGGCGAGGTCGAGTGCGCAGCGCGGCCGGTCCCGATCGGCCCGGGCGCCGTGGTAGCCGGCGGCGTGCAGCGGCAGGAAGCCCAGCGTGCCCTGCGGACACCACCAGACCCGCCGGGGCGACTCCCCGGGGGCGGGCGGTTCGGTGCGGCCGAGACGCTGGAGCACAGGTCCGGTGACGGTGTCCCACAGCCATTCCAGTACGCCGGAGAGGGTCTCCTGCGCGGACCAGATTTCCTCCAGGGAGGCTCCGGGCCGGGAGGCGGCGCGGGTGGCGTCGAGGAAGACGGCTACCTGCTCGGCCACGGTGCCGGAGCGCACCTTCAGCGGCAGGACGTCGATCGTGCCATCGGCCACGATGACGGCGTCGCACCGGATGCTGATGTTGAGGAGCACGACGGGTCCGTCGCCCGCCTGGCGGAGGATCTCCTCGGCCGGGGGCGGGCGCAGGAAGCCGTCGAACCCCGGCAGTGCCCGGATCCGGCCCAGCAGGCGCTGCCATGCAGCGGCGTGGCTACGACGCCGTTCGACGGCCTGTTCGGTGGTGGCCGTCGGTACGGAGGGGCCGGCCGGCCCGCCGGTCTCCTCCTCGCGCAGCCGCAGGAACTCGTCGGCCAGGGCGGGTGCTTGTCGGCGCAGCCGGTCGAGGTCGAGGTCGCGGGTGCGCAGCAGCCGGCCGAGGAGCACTCCCCTGCCGTGTTCGAGGACTTCCAGAGCTTCCTGGGGCCGTCCGGCCTGGAGGGCGTAGGCGGCGGCCTCTGCCGCGATGCCCGGCAGGCGGGCCAGAGCGTACTGCTGGTCGCTGCGGGTGAGGCTGCGCGTCGCCAGCTCGGGCAGCAGCGACGTGGCCGTGCGCAGGGCGTGCCACGCAGTCTCCCAGTCCTCCAGTACGCCTGACACCTGGCCCCAGGTGACGTGGGCGGCGAGCCGTTCGCGCACCGGGGCGGAGGTGACCGTGGTGATGTCGCGGGCGACGGTGAGGGCCTCGGTGAGCAGGTCGCGATCCCCGGTCCGCAGGTGCAGGCTGTACAGGCCCTCGGCGAGGGCCGTGCCCGGCGCGCTCCGGCCGGGATCGTCGCGGGGGCGGTCCCGTATGACGGTACGGAGGAGGGCGACGGCCTCCTCGAGGTCGGCGAGGTCGTGGGTGATCTCGTAGCGGCTGCGCAGGGACTGGGCGAGGTTGTATCCGCTCACGTCCCGCTGGGTGGGGAGCAGGCTCATGGCGTGGCGTTGCAGGCCGATCGCCTCGTCCAGGTCGGCTGGTGTGCCGCCGGCGTGGTCGAAGCGGGCGAGGAGGGCGCGGGCGAGGTTGCCCATCGCGGCCGCCCGCAGCCTGGGGTCGGCGGCGTCGAGGACCTGCCGGAAGGCTCCGAACGCCGGGCCCAGCGACTCCGGACGGGCGGTGTGGAAGAACCGGGCGAGGTGGCTGTCGCCGAGCAGCATGAGGACGACCGGACGGTTCGTGTCCCCCTCGGCCAGTACCAGCAGGGCCTGGCGGCACAGTTCGGCGCACCGGTCGAGATCCGTGATGTCGCCGTGGACGCCGAAGCGCTGGTTCAGGCCCGCGGCGAGGCTCGCCTGGTGGAGGGCCCGGTGTGCCGCGTCCAGGTCGGCCCCGGTGGCCAGTGCGTCGCGGTGCACGGCAATCGCCTCTTCGAGGTCGGCGAGGTCTCCGCGCGCCAAGTGCCGGGTCCGCAGGACGGCGGAGAGTTTGGTGCGCAGGCCGCAGCCGTTGTGGTGCCCGATACCGGGCGTGTCCACGGCCGCTCGGAGCAGGGCGACGGCCTGGTCCAGGGAGGCGGCCTCCCCGGTCAGGTCGTACCGGGTGCCGTACGCCGATCCGAGTACGCCGGTCAACACGGCGCGTTCGGCGCTGTCGGCGGGTCGGCCGGCGACGGCGCGCCGGAGTACGGCGATCGCCTGGTCGGCGAAGTGGGGCCGGCCGGTCCTTTCGGCCCGGTCCAGGAGCGCGTCGGCGGCATGCAGGGCGGCCTCGCCGTGGTCGGTGGTGCCGGGGTCGGTGTTCGCGACGGCGCGCAGGCGCAGGGCGATCACCGTGTCGAGGTCCTCCAGCCGGCCGGTGGTGTCGTAGCGGCCCTGTACTGCCTGCGCGAGGGCGTCGAGAAGGGCCTGCCGCTGCTGCGGTCGGTCGGCGGGCAGCAGGGCGAGGGCCCGGGAGTGGGCGTCGATGGACTCGTCGCGGTGGCTGGGGTCCCGGGTCGCCTGGTGGAGCGCGCCGAGCGCGGAGCCGAAGTTGACCAGCCGGATCGCGAGGTCCTCCTGTTCGACCTCGGGCGTGAGCCGTACGGCCTGGCGGTACAGCGCCACGCACTCCTCCAGGTCCCCCCGGTCGCCGGTCAGGAGGTTGCGGTCGAAGAGCGTCTCGGCGAGACCGGCCAGCTGGGCGGCGGCCTCCAGCCGGGCCCCCGGTCCGCCGGACAGTGCCCGCCTCTGCCACTCGACGGACTCGTCGAGGGGAGCGGGGTCGCCGGTCGCTCCGTACAGCCGGCGCAGGGCGCGTCCGAGCCCGTAGGCGTAGGCGGGCCGGTAGGGGTGGTCGACGGGAGCCTCGGCGAGGGCCTGGCGGTAAAAGGTGACGGCGTCCTGCAGCGGGCCGGGGGCGCCGCTCTCCTCGTACGTCAGTTCCTCGGTGTAGGCGAGGTTGCGGAAATGGACGTGCCGGTCGGGGGTGTGCGGGCCGAGGGAGGCCACGGTCGTGTGGAACACGAGCCGGGCCCGTTCGAGGGCGGCGGGGTCCCGGGAACGGAGGTAGTCGTCGAGTTCCCGCAGTCCGCGCTCGTGCAGAGCCTGGACGCGGTCGTTGCGGCGGCGCTCCCCCATCGCTGACATGGGGCCACGGTAGGGCGCTTTGGCGCGGGCCGGTGCCTCAACGGGTCAGACGGCGGGCGGTATTTCGGGGTGCTCGTACGTGTCCGGGGGCGGCAGCCCCTGTCGCCAGGACGCGCACAGGGCCGAGGCCCGGGTGCGCTCCTCGTCGAGGCCAGTCGGCAGCGGAAGGTGCAAAGCCCGCAGCAGGTCGAAGCGGTGCAGGTCGAACGCGGTGTGTACGGCGTCTCCGTAGGCGACGGCCGCTTCGACGGCTCCGTGGTAGGCGAGGCGGGCGACGGCCAGCGGGATCAGGGCGAGGGCGAGCCACCACCCGCTGGAGCACAGCAGTACGGCGGCGATGAGCGCGGTGGCTCCCCCGGTGACGGCGAGCCGCACGGCACCGTCGAGGGAGTCGCGGGAGTCGTCGACGAGGGCGCGTGACCGGTCGCCGAGGACCAGGTAGAGCCGGGACCAGGCCACCGCCGCGTCCCAGCCGTGGTCGCGGCCGGCGGTGTCGAAGGTGGCGGTCAGGACGTTGCCCAGGGCGGTGGGCCGCAGGAGGTGGTCGGGCAGCGGGTACCGGCGGCGCAGTCGCGCGGCGGCCGCACCGGCCCGCTGCACGGCGGCTGCCGTCACCTCCGCCGGCGTCGCGTCGCCCGTGGCCGGGGGCAGGACCGTACGGCGTTCGAGCCGGGCCTTGCGGCGGCGCTGCCAGGCGCGGCACAGCCCCGCGCCGAGGGCGTCGGACCAGCCACCCTGGAGCAGCCGCACCATGGCCAGTTGCAGGGGCTGGAAGACGACGGCGACGACCGTAATGCCGGCGGCGATGAGCACGATCTCGCCGACTCCGAGTCCGGCAGCGGTGCGCCATGCGCGGCGCATGGAGAGGGCGCCGCCTGGTGCGCCCGCCCAGACCAGCCACAGGATGCTCAACGCTCCTGCGTAGGTGGGGAGGTAGGAGACGAGGAAGAACCGTCCCGAGCTGCCCGAGGCGAGGCCCGCGGGCGCCGTGGCGACGGCGGCAAGGCCGGCCTGGCTCATCGGCGGCTCACCGCAGTTCCATCGGCCCGTGGCCGTCCGTCTCACACGTCGGCCGGTACCGCTCGTCGTAGAAGGCGGTCCAGGCCGTCCGCTCGCAGTACGGGCAGCGGAAGGTCAGCAGCATGTACTGGGTGGATTCGACCGGCTGGCGGCCACGGTCCTCCTCGCCCGCGCCCCGCACGATTCCGAGCGCGCGCACGGTGCTCAGGTGGGCCCGAGTGGTGACCCCGACGACCGTGCCGCCCACGACGAGGACCACGCGGTCCGGCGTCGCCCGGGTCGCGAGCAGCAGGTCGAGCGCGTCCGCGGTGTCGTCCAGGGTGGCGCCGTCCGGCACCTCGAGCCGGGCCGCGCCGTCCGGCGCTGCGTCCGGTCCCACCAGCATCGCGTACTTCATTCCAGCTCTCCCAACGGCTTCCGCTCCCAAGGCATCGACTGACCGAGGTCCCGTCGGATCTTCACTCAAGCGCCGCACCGCCTCCTCATCCCAGAGCCTGCGCCACACCGAAACCCGGCGAGACCGCGCTGGCGGACGAGGACGCGGCCGCCAGGGCAGGGGCCGCCAGGATGACAGAGGCGACGGACACCACCGAGGCCGCGTTGTCGTCGTGGCTCATGAAAGAGCACCCCTCGGGTGAACGGGGCGACTCACTTCCGCGAACCCGGGGAAAGGCCGCCCAGCACGGCTTGGCCGTCTCGGATGCGATCCAAGAGCTCGCGCGGCCCCTCGTCCTCGACCTGCTCGGCGGGAAACTCATCAGCAACTGCGGATGAGCAAATCCGGGTCGAAGAAGCACCTCGCGTCGTCCCACGGCAGGTCGGCCACCCCGCCATGCTGCCCGGCTCGCCGACCCACCGCACCCCCGCCCCTGGACCGAACACCGCCCAGCCCGCTGGTGTGGCGGGACGCCTTCAGATTCCTCGGCCGTCCGGGTATTTCGACAGAGAGCCTTCGACCTGGTCGTCGATGGCAAGGGGCCGGTCAGGGTACGGGTAGAGAGGTCGCCGCGACGCGTACTGCGGGGCCAGGTCGTGCGGCGTGACCACGACCGGTGTGCGCAGCCCTGCGCCGGATTCCCGGACCCAGCGCGAGGCCTGCCACCGAAACCGGGTGCAACGCAGGAGAACAGCTCGCTCATCGCTGTACGGCTCACCGTCCGGCCAGAAGACCACATACCAGACGACCCTGCCCCGCAGCGACTCCCCAAACACGCCACACTTTCCTGGACCACCCAACGCGCTGCTTCTCCGCGTTCAATTCCCGTCCCCCTCTACCCCAGACGCACGCGTCACCGGATGCTCCTACAGAATTCCCTCTCCACCCGCTTCAGGCAATCCGCCAACTCGCGCCCAGCCTCGCCCAAGGCGCCCTCCGATCACACGACTTGACCGAGACCCTGCCGCGTCCGAGCCGAGCCGACGTCGGTGCAGTCGAAACCACGCCACGCCAAGCCGGCCCACACCGCCGAGAACCCACAAAACGCCCCGCCGGTAGAGAGGGCAACCAGGGCCACGGTCGGCGCGCACGGGGCGCCCTAACTGACCGTTTCAGCATGAGCTGCGCGTGGGTGCGACATCACTCCTGCTCGTAAGAGCAGTCACAGGACTTCATCCCCGACGTCGCCGCCGTCAGCCCAGGTCCACAGCCATTTCCGCCGTGAGGCGGTCGCACGGCGAAGGCCGTCGTGACGGCCTTCCCCGAAGGGGTAGCCGTCGGCGTCGTAGAGAGCACTGGGTTGTCGACTGCGCTCCGCGAGCATTATCCAGGTGTGGGCCCCGCCGGGAGATGCCACAGCCAGCGTCGTGACCTTGATGAACCTGCTCGTCGACTTCGCTGAGAGCGGCCGGATCGGCCCCCTGCACTGCGGCATGCCGCTGACCGAGGCCGAAGCCCTCCTCGGCCCAGGGCGCCCGCACCCTGCCATCGGATGAAGGGACCGGACATCGACGGCTACCCCTATGCCTGGGACGGTCTGGAGCTGGTCACCACTCAGCGCCTCGTGAACGAAATCTGGATCAGGCTTTCGCCGGGCTCAACGACGAAGCTGCCGCCGCAAGTCCCGCCCGACTCCGAGTCCTACCCCTCCACCGTTCTCCGCAAGGACCTGATCGCCGGCCTTGACGCAGCAGGCTGCCGCCACGACGTCAATGATCGCCTGACGTTCGCCAAAACAGTCCAGCATCCTCACCCGACCTGCCGGCGTGCAGTGTTCTTCCCGCCGGGCCGAGACGACCACACGCCTCATCGTGACCACCACCATCTCAGCGTCATCCACAAACACAGGCCCCTGACACCATCAACGCCACAGGAGGGCAGTGCCAACTTCGTCAACTGCCGCCAGGGACAGCCGGTCCGCACGACATCGAGGGACTTCGCAGACCTCCGACGCGGCCTGATGGGCACAAGCGCTCCCCTGCCGGCCCAACCTCCCGGCATCCGAGCGGACCGCTCCCGACTCAGCAGCCCCCAGCGCCACGTCATCAGGCCCTCGAAGCGCGAAAGCGGCCGGGCCGGCGCCGGACCGAAGCCGAGGACCAAACTCACCTGCGCAAGAACGCCACGCCATCGACCCCCCTCGACCGCCCCGCCGGCCATAAAGGCGCACAGGCCGAACCTGCTGTTCCCTCGACCGCCTTCATGAAGCCGTCGTTGCTGACCGGTGTCCCGCTGACGTTCACGCTCTACTTCGCGCCGCGCGCGTGGGCTCCCGCGAGCGGAGGTGTCCCGGCGGACGCGGTGCTGGTGGCGCCGATGTCGTGGTGGGCTCCGCGCGAGCAGAGGTGTTCCGCGGGCGCGGGCGCCAAGACCAGGTTCACGCCCTCCGCGCGAGCGGAGGTATTCCGTCGACGTCGGCCACCCATGCCGTTGATGCCGTGCGCCCCGCGTGGTGACCCGGAGCCCGCACCCCACCGGGCCGGAGGTCCCCACACCCCCGCGCGGGGCCTGGAGACTACCGCCCGTCAGGGCCTCGGGAGCGGCAGTCCAGGCAGCTTGGGGTGCCGCAGGTGCTGCCCGCCGTCGTAGACGTGCAGGGTGAACGTCTCCGGCCCGGGCCGGCCCGCCTCGTCGTACGCGGACAGCACCCGCTCGACCCGCTCCCACAGCTTGACGGGGCCGCCCTCGCGCACCTCCCACCGGTCCTCGACCGGGGTGAGGGTGGCAGCGGAGCCGGTCACGACGTCGACCAGGTGCACGACGTCGTCGACGGTCGTCATCTGTGCGTCCGGCACCGCGCACTGGACGAGGAACCGCAGGTGGAACGCCTCCTCGGTCCCGGCGGTGATCCGCTCCGGGGAGTGCCGGGACACCCGGCCGGTTGCGGGGAGGACCGCGGCCCAGTGGGCGGGGTTGCCGAACGCTGGCGCCGCATGAGTGCGGGCGGACATGAAGGAGACGGTGCCGCCCAGGAGCTGGCCCTCGGCGGTGCCGTCGGCGTTCACGGTGAGCAGGACGCGTGCGTATCCGTAGAGCCAGCCCGAGAGGGTGAGAAGGATCTTCCCGCCCGGCAGGGCCTGCGCCAGCAGCGCGGGCGGCACCGCGCGGAAGGAGCAGGCAGCCACGATGCGGTCGAAGGACGCCTGCGGCCAGTAGCCGTACAGTCCGTCCGCCACCGCCAGGGTGGGCGTGTACCCGCAGCCGTACAGCGCGCTCGCGGCCTGCTCCAGCCGGTGAGGGTCGATCTCGATGCTGGTGACGTCAGCCGACCCCAGGCGTTCGCACGCAAGGGCGGTGGAGTAGCCGGTGCCGGTGCCGATTTCCAGCACCGTGTGCCCTTCCTGCACATCGGCGTCCGTCCACATCCGTACGACGAGCGACGGCAGCGTGGACGACGAGGTCGGCACTCCGCCGTGCCGCACCTGCGGGTTCTTCCAAGTCGGTTCGTCGCCGTCGAACTGCGTGATGAGCGTCGTGTCGGAGTAGGCGGCGGCCAGCCACCGGCCGTAGTCGGTCTCGGCGGTGACCGGCTCCCACACCGTCAGTCCCTGCCCGTCACATTCGTCGGCGGGCAGGTAGAAGCCCGGCACGAACCGGTGCCGCGGCACCGTCTCTACTGCCGCCCGCCAGCCGGGATCGGCAAGGACGCCGTCGGCGGCGAGGGCTGTCGCCATCGCCTCGCGCAGCCGGGCGGCGTCGGTCTCCAGGTCGGCGGGCATCGTCATCGAGCCGCGCCTCCTTCCGTGCTTGTGCTCAGGATGTCGGCGAACGCCGTCGTGATGGCGCCGGCGTCGGGCAGCCAGCCCCACTGGCCGTTCGGGTTGCACTCGATGAACACCCAGTCCGCAGGGTCGTCACCGTCACCGGTCAGGGCGAAGTCGAAGCAGCCGAAGACCAGGCCGAACGCGGCGAGGTAGCTGTGCAGTGCGGCCTCGACCGCGCTCGGCACGGTGACGGGGGCGTGCTGGAGCTGGTCCCAGTCGCCGCGGCGCCAGTCCAGCGCGCCGTCTGGCGCGGCGATCTGCTGGGCGAACACCTTTTTCCCCACCACGGTGACGCGGACGTCGCCGGCCTTGGGAATCTCCACCTGGAGCAGGTGGGCGGTCACCGCGAGCGAGTCGTCGAAGGTGTCGGGGTCGACGCGCTGGGCCCAGATCGCTCCGGTGTGCCCGTCCTCGTCCCGGGGCAGGCCTCGGAACGTCTTGTAGATCACGGGCCCGTGATCGGCGGCGAACTTCCGCGCCTGCGCGACGTCGTTGGTGACTAGCGTCGGGGGGATGATCAGACCGAGCTGGACGGCGATCTGGAGCTGGGCGGGCTTGAAGTCGGCAGCCGTCACCGCGCCGGGGTGGTTCACATACGTTGCGCCATGCAGGTGGTTCAGGATGCCGCCGAGCCCGTGCCGGGCCTCGGCGGCCGCGAAGTCGCGCTGCTGGGCCGGGAGGTGGCAGTACCGCTCGGAGTACGGGGTGGGGCGGCGGTAGTACACCGCCGCCACCTCCCCCAGCTCCACCTCGCGACTGGTCGTGCGTAGCCGCCCGCTCCAGGCAGGCGCCCCGGTGCCGATACGGGCGCCGAAGGACAGACCAGGGCCGATGTCGGCGGGGTCGACGCGGACGACCGGCACCTGGCGCTCGTTGAGTGCTGCGATCACCCGGTCGGCGGTGAAGTCCTCCAGGGACGTGATAACCAGGACGAGAGGAGCCGTCATCGCATCAGTCCGACTCGTAGTCGGTGGTGTGGTCGTCTTGCGTCTGCGGCTGCGGGTTCTGCCCGTCACCGCCACCGGACACCGAGGCCGTTCCGGTCGTACGGGAGGTGCCGTGCTTGCCCATCTCCACGACCTGGCCGGCGGTGTCGGTGTAGACGGCGGTCTGCGTCGCCGCGTCGAGCGTCACCGCGGCGTACGACGCCGGGCCGACCGTAAGCCGGTCGGTGACCAGCCTCATCGCCCACGGAGCCTGGGGTGCATGCGTCGCCATGCGAGTTCCCTTCCCCTTGCCTCATGCGGATAGCCCGGGCGGCTACCGCCTGAGCAGAATCCGCCCCTGCCCCGCCCTTTGGCCAGTACCGTGGGTGCCGCGAACCGTGGCGAAACTGCCACGCTCGGTGACAGTGGAGTCGGGGAGGGCGAGAGACGCGATGACCGGCAGATCGAGCAACCCGCACCTCGCACTTTGGATTGCGGGTACCGGCCTGTCCCACAGCGAGATCGCCCGCCGGATCGCCGCCGAAGCGAAATCCCAAGGTCACCGACAGATCGCACCCGACGCGACCCGCGTCCGGCGCTGGATCGACGGTGAACGCCCCCGCCCGCCAGTCCCAGCCCTACTCGCTGCGGTGATCTCCGAGGCGGTCGGTCAGCCGATCACCCTGGGTGATCTAGGCTTGACGACCGCCGGGCCGACGCTGGATAGCATCCAGCTCCCGCTGCTGACCGAGACAGCCGCCCAGACGCTGGCCGGATGGACGCAGATGGACCTCTTCCTCGACCGCCGCGAGACCCTCAAGCTCGCCCTCGGGGCCCCGCTGATCCTGGCAGCCGAGCGGATGCTGGGCGGAGGTGCCCGCCGCCTGAACCGCGCCACCAAGGGCTTCGACGCCGACACCACCACGGCGCTGGAACAGCTCACCGCGTTCTTCACCAAGGCCGACGCCTCCAAGGGCGGCGGCCTGTACCGCTCGGCGATCGTCGCCCAGCTCGCCGAAATCGCCCGCCGCATCCAGGACGGCGTCCCGGCCTCCCTGAAGGCCCGGGTGTTCGCAGCGACCGCCGACCTCGCCGCTCTGGCAGGCTGGGTCAGCCACGACTGCGGCCGGTATGCCACTGCCCAGCGGTACTGGTCGTACGGCATCTACGCCGCCTCCGAGGCAGAGCAACCGGACCGCGGGGTGGAGATCGTCACCCGCATGTCCCACCAGATGATCTATCTCGGACAACCCCAGGACGCCCTCGGTCTCCTTGGTGTGGCCGCGAGGAAGGCCACGCTTCCCGCGACGAAGGCGCTGGTCGCCTCCCAGACCGGGCGCGTGCACGCGGCCCTCGGCGACGTTCAGCGTGCCGAGCGGCACCTCGGTGCCGCTGACGAACTGCTCGCCGCCAGGCTTGGAGACGTGCCGGAATGGGTGGCGTACTTCGACGCCGCCGAGCACGCCGGCGCCCGCGCCGTCTCCGCCCGCGACCTCGCCGGCATCGGCCGACCCCGCCGCGCCAGCGGGTACTTCACTGACGCGATCGCCTTGCGCAGGCCCGGCTTCGAACGGGTGGAGGTCATGGACCGCATCGGCCTGGCCGCCGCATTGTTCACGGAGAACGAGCCGGAGCGGGGCGCCGCCGCAGCCCACCAGGCGCTGGAGGAGGCCGCCCGGATCGACTCCACGCTGGTCGCCTCCCGGCTCAACACCCTGCTGGACGCCGCCCGCCGGTACCGCACCGCCGCGGTCGACGAGGTCCGCACCCGCGCGAAGGATCTCGCCGCGGCCCGGCCGACCACCGTCGCGGCCTGAGACCATCGACATCATGGGCAAGCATTCCCGACCCGGACCACCGAACCAGCCGTCCCGTGCCGTCCCGCGCGTGGACGACGGTGACCCGCTCGCGGCGTACGACAAGCGGCGACGCCCGCCCATGGACGTCTGGCGTCGGCATCGGCCGCTGCACGGCGGCGGTAGTCACCTCCAGCCCCAGGAGCCACGGGCGCTAGAGGAGTGGAACGGGTTCGCCTACGAGCCCGCAGGCACCGCCGAGAACCTCACCCAGGCCCAGCGCTGGGCAAATGAGGCCGACCCAGGCACCAAGACCACGAGAGAGTAGGCGAAACTGCACGCCGCCCGGCTGCCGGCGGACGCGTCCGGCCGATGCTGCCACCGCCGGGCACCTTCTGCCGGGTGTGGACACCGCCCCTGGCCGCGGCTCCGCACCCCCGTCCGCGTTGTTGCTGGGGCTCCGCGCTAGCGGACGGGTACGACACCAGCGCACCCCAACCTCGCAGGAGGCAGGAGAGTTACCCCCTGTCAGACCGCCACGGCCCTGGATAGGACCACGCTGACCGACGCGACTCCCAGAGCAGCGCCACCGTGCAAAGCGATTACCAAGACGCTCTGACGCCGCAGGTCACGAAGTGCGCTCCGCGCGAGCGGAGGTGTCCCGTACAGCGAGCCGGGCGCCTCTGGAAAGACTAGTCGCGGTTGGGGCCTTCGCGGATGATGCTGGTCTGGGTGGACAATAGAAGACGCGGCGGAGGCGTCGGCTGTAGCGCTTCCTTGGACGTTCGCATGTCGGCGGACGATGTCGAGGACGAGCCCGAGATGCCGGCTGGTCCAGTCGGTGAGGTGGCCGGTGTAGCCGCCGTCGGCCCTGACTCGCGCCAGCCGCCGGAAATCCTCCTTTGCCGCGGGCAGAAGCGTTCGCGCGGCGTCCCGGTCGGTCGTGGATGCCGGTGTGACCAGCACGTTCAGCAGAAGTCCGAGCGTGTCGGTGAGCAGATGCCGCTTGCGCCCGTTGACCTTCTTGCCTGCGTCGAACCCTCGTGAGGCGTGGACGACGGTGGTGTCCGCCTTCACCGACTGCGAGTCCACGATCCCGGCACTGGGTTCCGGGCTGCGGCCCTCGCCGGTGCGGACGGCTTCGCGGAGCCGTTCGTGCAACTCGGTCACGAGGCCGGCGTCCCGCCAGCGGGTGAAGAAGGCGTAGACACGCGGCCAGGGCGGGAACTCGGACGGCATCGCCCGCCACCTGATGCCGTTGTCGACCAGGTAGCACACCGCGTCGATCATCTGCCGGTGGCAGTAGCCCTCCGGACGCCCGCCACGGCCCGCCGGCCAGCCCGGAACCGGCAGCAGATCCCGGACCAGGACCCACTCGGCATCACTCATGTCCGAGCCGTACCGAGGCCGGCGATCCGGCCGGTCGACAGCGTTCCCGAACCGGTGCGCGAGGCAGTCACACCCACGAGTGGACGAACTGGACTCGGTAACCACGACCACGCGAAACACTTCGACAACAGGGCCTCTTGGTTCTCGCTGGACTCGACATCCGCGAGCTACCAAGAGGCCCTGCTTCCATGCCTCCACCCCGAAAACCTCACCCGAACCAGGTTCCTGTTCGAACCCCGCCGATCACACGGCCGGATAGAAAACAGCCAGTCAAGGATGGGCTCCAGGCCAAGCGACTTGAGATCCGCAATCCACTTGCCCACGGGCCAGTCACGGCGCGTCCGGTGACCTGCCAGACGCGTGGCGAGCGGCGTCCTGGTCTCGCCGACCGACCGGACTCCTCACGATCCACCAGGACGTCACCGAAGTACCGGGCACCGTGGCCATCGGCAACCACTTCGGCTGGACCGTCGGCGCACTCGACACCAACGGCGACGGCAAAGTAGAACCCCTCGTCGGAGCACCCGGCGAAGGAGCCGGAACCGTCACCCATCCTCAAGGTCAAACCCGGAACACTCGAACCCGCCACAGCCGTCTCGCAAAGCAACCTCGGCGGAGGAACCGGAATCAGCGGCCTCGCCTTCGGCAGCACCCTGCCCCACTGATGACCCCCCAGACCGGCCGATCGCTCCCTCAACACGCCCAATTCGCACCGCAACTGACCAGCATCAGCCCCCCAACCTGCCCACGACAACCCGGGCTCCCCCTACCGCGGGCGGTGCGCACGCGAGTCGGAGCCGCTGCTGCAGCGGATCAGCCGCCCTCGCCATGCGGCCCGGCTCTCCGACTCGACACACCCCCGTTCCCCTTGGCCAAAGAGACAGGGCCCCCGCGATCACGGATCGCGGGGGCCCTGGCAGGTGTGGTGGCGATGGCGGAGATCAGGAAGTGGAGTGGTAGAACACGGCGGTGCGGGCAAGGGACACCGGTGCGGCGTAGCCGGTCCCCCAGCCGCTCCATGTGGCCCCGTTCGCGGTGATCTTGCGCCGCGCCTTGTACGAACCGGTGGTCACGTTCTTGAGGTCGCTGTGGCTCATGTTGGCGTCAGGGTGGTACTGCCACTCGTGTTCGGCGGTGCCGGCGACGGCGGAGGTCTCGGAGACGATCTCGTCATCGTACGATCCGAGCGTGGTCCAGTCGGTGCCCATGGCGGAGTTGGGCATCGAGGAGCCGAGTGCCGTCAGGAAGGGGCTGCCCGGCTTCATGTCCTTGCACTGCTGCCAGCCGAGGGTGGAGCAGGCGGTGCCCCAGCCGGTACCGGCGTGCGGGGAGCCGAGCGTGGCCACGTCCTCGATGTAGAGGCGCGGCGGGAAGCCCGAGGCGTGCCTGGCGGTGTAGTACAGCGCGGCGCGGACCACGAGCCCGCCCATTGAGTGGGCGACGACGTCGACTTTGATGTTGTTTCTGGAGTAGCTGTAGACGTAGTTCGCGAATGCCTTGGCCACGGTCTTCAGCGAGGTGTCGCGGCTTCCGGCGTAGTTCTTCGAGCAGCCGTCCTGGCCCGCGTAGTAGCCGAAGGTCAGCAGCGACCCCCTCCATCCCCGGTTCCTGAAGTGGGAGAGGGCGTTCGAGAAGTAGCTGCTGCAGGAGCTGTGCTTCCCGGTCGGCGCGAAGCCGTGGACGAAGATGACACGGGACAGGTCCGAGTTCGTCCGCGTCGGGGCCGCGCTGGCCGGCGTGGCTGTGAGGCCCGTGAGTACGGCCGCCATGAGCGCGGCGAGGAAGAGGACGATTCGTCTGCGTGGTCCAGCCATGGGTGTCCCCCGGTAGGTGTGTCGGTTTGAGTCGAGACCGAGCATTTCCGCGCGCAGGCAAGGACGTTGTCCGGTGCTACGGCCAACGTGCGGCTCTGGTTCGGCAGTTGGAGCGGACCGCCCGCTCCGGTATCGAAGACTAGGAGCGCGGGCCGGTGAGGGCATGTCACACGAACGCGTGACAACGTCGCCGCCACGTCACTCATGTACGGCTCTTGTTCGGATTCGGTCCCACGGGCCTCATTGCAGGTGAAGCCGGGGCTAGCTTGGCTCTCCTGTGACCGCGCCCGCGGCCGCTTCCGCCGGGAGACGGCCGCCATGGCGACGTACGGGGGAAATCGTGAGACATGCGTTGCGTCCTCTTGTCCTCAGAGGACTCGGGGATCTGGATGGCGGTTCCCCCATCCCTTCCGAGGGACCAGCGCAGCTTCAACTACGGCGCAGGGTCGCTCGCCTCGTCGCGGCACTGAGGGCAACGAGTGCCGCTGGTGCGGCTGTTGTCGCTGTGGTCGGCTTCGCACCGCCGGCACGTTCGGGGTGGGTGGCCGTCGCAGTCGTCGTACTGCTGGTGTGGAGCGGCCTGTTCACCGTTGTGATGCTCAGGCCGCAGCGATCTGCCTGGCTCTACGCCGGTGACACCGTGGTCGTGATCGCGCTCTGCCTGGCGCAGGACCGTCTGGTCCCGGCCGAGGTCCTGGTGGCGAGTGCGGGCAGCGGTTGGATCGACATAATCGCCGGCACCGGTGTCTTCATCGCGCAGTTCATGCTGCGCCAGCCCCTGGCGATGACTGCCGCCGTGGCCATCGCGGCGGCTCATGCCGTGGGCGCCGGCCCGCGGGAGGCCTCAGCGATCCTGGTCCTTCAGGGGCTGCTCGCCGCCGTGGTGATCGCCCTGCTGCGTCGTGGAGCGCACAGCGCGGACGTGGCTCTGCTCGAGGAGGCTTCCCTGCGCGCGTCGGCCCGGGCCCGGTCGGCCGCCCGTTCCGACGAGCTGTACCAGCAGCGACTGTTGCACGACACCGTGCTGGCCACGCTCACGATGGTGGGCACCGGGAGCATCACCCGGGCCTCGGCCGTCCTGCCGCAACGGGCCGCGGCCGACCTGGCCGTCATCGAGGACCTGCAGGCGGACCCGCGCGCGGCGCGTGCCGCGACGCGCCGCCCGGCACGGCTGGATGTCGCGCTGCGCTCCGCCGTACAGGCGCATCGCGCCGGCGACCGGCCGCTGGACATCGAGTGCGACCTGCCACCGTTGGACCTGCCCCACGACGTCGTGGAATCCCTTGCGGGGGCCGTCCATGAGGCCCTCGCCAACGTGGCCCGGCACGCGGACTGCCGCGCCGCACGGGTCGCGGCCCGGCCCCTGGGGCAGGGTGTCGTCGTCGAGGTCACCGACAGCGGAGTCGGATTCGACCCCGACGCTGTTCCCGCGCACCGTCGCGGACTGAGGGAGTCGGTGGTCGGCCGGATGAGGGCCGTGGGCGGCAGCGCCCGAGCGGTGTCGTCCGCCGGCGCGGGCACGCGCATCGAGCTGAGGTGGCAGCCATGACGGTCGACGGCGTCGAGGACGCGGTCGCTGCACGCTTCGCCAAGGCCGTCAACATCGGGCTCGTGTCGATCGTCGGCGTCTGGCATCTGGCTCTGGACACCGTTGTGGTGATGAGGGGGTGGCCGACGTACGAGCCGCAGGCCGTGGCCGCGGGCGCCTGGGTGATCCTCGCGGTCATCCAGACCGTCGGTTCCGTCCTGCTGCTGCGCCGCCGACTCGAAGCCGGCGTCGCTCGGTCGCTTGCCGGTGTGGCAGTCGTGACCGGTGTCGCCGCCGCTGCCTCGTACCCTCCGGGCGGGGAACTCAGCAGTGTCAGCTGGGCGGCGAACACTGTGGGCTGGTTCGGCGTGTTGCTGCTGATGCAGCGTCCGTTGCGGGAGCTGGTCGCTCTGCTGTGCGCCAACACGGCTGTCACGGCGTGGTTTCTGGCCGCCGACGGCGCTTTTGACCAGGTCGCCTTCTCACGTCTGCTGGCCACCACGTACACCACCGCCGGTATCCAGCTGACCTTCGCCTACTTGGCGCGGCAGCTCAATGAAGGCGCCGGGGAAGCCTCCGCGATCGCGGCGGAACGGGCCGAGCACCTCGCCCGGGCCGCCGCGCACGAGACGGTGCACACCGAGCGGCAGCGGCGCTACGAGTACCTGCGCACACGATTGGAGCCGCTGCTGCGGGGGCTGGCGACGCGTCGACTGGACCCGGAGGACGCCCTCGTACGCACACGCGCCGCGGTGGAGGCGGCCCGCCTGCGCAGGCTGTTCGTGGAGACGGACGACACCCCGCACCCGCTCCTGCACGAGCTGCGGGCCTGCGCCGCGGTCGCCGAGGAACGGGGCGTGCATGTGACTCTCCTCAGTTACGGCGAAGTGCCCGACCTGCCGGCATCCGTCCGCAGGGAACTGGCGGAAGGACCGCTCCTGGCCATGGCCGCCGCAGCAGCCCGAGCGCGGGAGACCGTGGTGGCGACGCCGGACGACGTCGTGGTGAGTGTGCTGACGGACGCCCCGCTGCAGAGACCTGCCGCCTCACCCGGCACGCTCACGGAATCCGCCGTATTCGATCAGGAGGAAAATCTGTGGTGGGAGACCCGATGGCCAGTACCACCGGCCCCGTGACCGTCGCCATCGTCGACGATCATCCCGTCGTCATCGAAGGCGTCAAGTCCTGGCTCGCCGAGGAACCCCGCATCTCGGTGTGCCACACCGGCGACTACGCTGACGTGGAGCCCGGCATCGCGGATGTCCTCATCCTCGATCTGAACCTGCACGGCACGCTCGCACTCCCCTGGGTCGCCAAGCTGGCCGCGGCGGGCCAACGGGTCATCGCTTTCTCGCAGTTCACCGACCAGCAGACGGTTCTTGACGCGCTGGAGGCAGGCGCCTGCGAGTTCGTCGCGAAGAACGAAGGCCGGGACCACCTGATGAACACCGTCCTCGCGGCGGCAGGAGACAGGCCCTACGTCACGCCCACCGCGGCCGGAGTCCTCGTCGGCGACCTGGGCGGGGGCCGTCCCAAACTGTCCTCGCAGGAGCGTACGGCCCTGCTGTGGTGGTTCCAGTCCATGTCGAAGTCCTCGGTCGCCCGGCGCATGGGCGTGTCCGTGCACACTGTGGACGTGTACATCCGCCGGGCGAGAGTCAAATACGCGCAGGTCGGCAGGTCCGCGCCGACCAAGGCGGACATGCTGGCCCGGGCCATCGAGGACGGCTTGATCAAGCCCGACGAGATCACTGGTTACTCGCCGACGGGACCGGCTGTGGGACGGGAGCCATAAGGGATGCTCCCGTAGACGGAACGATCGAGCCCGCAAAAGGGGCGCCGGGAACGGCGCGAGAAGCGGCCACGACCCGGCATGGGGGTCCGGCACGGGGCGGAGTGCCCCTGGGCGCTGATCGGTTCGTGCGACACCGGGCGCAGCAGTTGGTCTTGCAGGCGGAGGCCCTGTGGCGAACGGCAGTCAGCCCCGGGCCTGCGACCTGCGACCTGCGACCTGCGACCTGCGACCTGCGACCTGCTCACAGACTCTCCCGACGCCTCGCAGCCATGGTCGAGTACGCCGATGCCGAACTCGGCCTCGCCCCGGACCGTCCGCCGGTGAACTCGCCCGCTCCATAGGCCTGTCCCCGGCGGCAACCAGCCACCACCACAAGGTGTTGCGCTAGGCAGGCCCGGCCCAGTGCACTCGCATCGGTACGCGCACCCTGCTCTCTCACGCCGCTGGGCCGCAGGCTGCTCACAGAGAACCCAGCACCTTGACTCGGCTTTGAGCTGGTTCTGTTGACGGAATCCGACACCACTTGTCGCTCAGGGCCGAGACCGCCGCCTCTCGTCACAGGGCGATCTTTGCGCAGGTTTGGGTGTCCGGTCAGACGGCTCGCCTGCTTCTACAGGTCGGCCACGAGAAGCCGGTAGCCGGCGTCGAGGGCTTCGAGGCCGAGCAGGTCGGCATGGCGTTCGTGCCAGCGGCCGGAGGACAGGTCGTCCTCCAGCCGGGCCAGGCCCGGCTGGAGGACTTCGTCGCTGGTCTGGGCGAACAACGAGATGCCGGCCCGCACTTCGGGGTCGAGGTATGCCTCGGGTCGGCGCCAGTAGGCGGCGAGGAATCCGTCGGTGCAGTCGTGGGGAACGGGGACGGTTTCGATGCGGGCGCCTCCCAGCAGCCTGGCCAAGCGGTCGACCGCGACGGCTCGTGTGCTGTCGAACGCGGCTGCTTCGGGCAGGTACTCCTCCAGCAGCCAGAACCTGTGGTTGATGTCGGGGTCGAAGGTGAGGACGACGACACGCTGCCGGGCGATGCGCAGGAGTTCGCCGATGCCGGCTTCCAGGTCGCTCCAGTGGTGCACGGTCAGGAGGGCCATCGCCGCATCGGCCGAGTCGTCGGCGAGAGGGATCGATTCCGCGGATGCTTCGAGGGCCGGTGCGGATCCGGCTGGGCGCTGGGCGATCATCACTGAGCTGGGTTCAACGGCCAGCACCGTGTGTGACGGTTCGTAGGAGCCGGTGCCGGCTCCTACGTTGATCACGCTGGTGGCACCATCGAGGGCTTGATGGATCCTGGCCGCGATTCGGGGGTCCGGTCGCCGGGTGTCAGCGTAGGTCGCACCGATGCTGTTGTAAGTCGCCACACCGCACAGTATGCGCTCCCCGCTGACACCAGGAAGAGCTCGCAGGGTTGTCAGTTCTCATCGACATTTCCGAACTGTCTGATAGCCAACTGCTACCCGAAACCGTCGACAAACGTTGCCCGCTTCCACTGACGAAACCATCGCGCTGACTGGCGACTGCCTCACCTGCATCGCCGATGGTGGCCTCGGCAGGCTCCTGCCCCCCCCCCCGGCAGGGCCGAGGGTGCACCAATTGCGGTCAGCCCGAGGTGCCCCGGCCAGGCGGGAGTCCGGCCGGGGCCTGTTCGTGCGTTCCGGGGTGTCGGCCCGGAGCCGGGGCAGGGGGTGACGGACTGTCAGTTGACGTAGCGGATGTCGGAGGAGGTGTACAGGCAGTTCGTGCTGTCCGGGCCGGTGCCGATCTTGGTCGGCTCGCCGCTGGTCGTTCCCTTGTACTTGGTGCAGATGTCGATGTCTCGGCCGGAGTCCCCGTAGATGGCGATGTCGGAGAGGCGTGCCGTGTCACCGTAGTTGGTGTTGATGCCAACCAGGGTGTCGCCCGGCGCAGTCACCCTCGTCCCGGAGATCTGGATGTGACGGGCGTACTGCGTGGAGCAGTTGCCGCAGGAGCGGACCAGCTTGCCGAAGTCCTGGACCTGGAAGCCCTTGATGACCAGGGTGCCGGCGCCGTTGAACTGGAAGACCTTGTCCGAGGCCAGCTTCGCGCCGCCGCCCTCGACCGTTCGGACCAGGGAGCTGGAGCTGCCGCGGAAGGTGGCGGCGTCCTCGCCGACGTCCTCCCACCAGACGTTCTTGAGCGTGCAGGCGCCGTCGCAGTGGACGCCGTCGGCGGCCGGGGCACCCAGAATGACGTTCTGCAGGGTCGCGCCGTTCGCTAGGCGGATCATCGGCGGCTGGCTCTCGCTCTGGTCGCCACTGCCGAGGTCACCGCTGCCGTAGAGGCGCTTCATGCCGCCGTCGTAGGTGCCCGAGACCTGAATGGTGGAGGACACGGCCTGACTGCCGTTGGCCGTCGGCCACGAACCCGAGGGCGGTGTGGTGGTCGGCGTGGGTGTCGGCTCGGTCGGCGTCGGCGTCGGGTCTGTGGGGACCGTGCCGGAGGCGGTGAAAGTCCAGCGCTTGCTGATCACCGAGTCGCAGGAGTTCTGCTGGACCACGGCGCCCGCGGATGTCGAACTGTCCTTGACGTTCAGGCACTTGTCGCCGTTGCTGTTGATCACCTGGTATGTGTCGCCGCTGATCTGCGTCAGCTTCCATACCTGAGTCGCTGTGCCGGAGCAGTTCTGCTGCTCGACCGCCTTGCCCGCGCTGGTGGAGGCGTCCCGCACGCCGGTGCACTTGGCACTGTGCGCGGCGGTCAGGGTGTAGCCGCCGCCGGACGCCGCGACCTTCCACGTCTGCGCCGCAGCTCCGGTGCAGGTGTCCTGGACCAGTTGGACACCGGCGGAGGCGCTCGCTCCGGGCACCGTCAGACACAGGCCGCTGCCCGCGTTCTTGAGGGTGTACGAGCCTGCCGCCGGGGCCGCCGAGGCCGAACCGGTCAGCATCACGACGGTGAGTCCCCCGCCGATCAGCGCCGTTGCGCCTGCCAACGCGGTGACGACGCGGCCGCGTTTCCTGCGGTGGGTTTTTCGTGTGCTCATTGTGCCTTCCTTTCCCGGGCCGTGGCGTCTGCCGCAGGCAACGGAGGCCGCAGACGAGGCGCCTGGGCCGTCACTGATTGAACCGGTTAAAACTTCAATGGACATGCACCAACGCCGCACCAGAGGGCGCAGTTGGCTGCTCCCTGCCGAGCTGTGAGCCACAGACTGGCGTCGGAGGGACTCTGGCGTCAACCGTTGTGCAAGCGCTTTCTACTTGAGCGGTTTATGCCAAGCCCTGTGTGTCCGGCCGGCGCGGACCGGAGACTGCGCGGCACTGGGGGCCGACTCCGGCGGTGCGCGCCAGGGGCGCGCAGGTGTGTTCGCCGGCCGTGGGTGAGGGGACGCCGGCCGGGGCGCCGGGCCAGTTCGCCGGTGGTGCAGCCGTCCTCGACACGCGCGAAGAGGCCGCCCGGGTGGTACCGAGAAGACTCGCCAGGGCGCGGTGCCGGTCGGCGCTCGGGGCCGACCCACGAACACCAGATCGCGCCCATCCAGTGGGACTTCGTGGTCGATCTCGAGTATCCGCGGCCGCCACCGCATGGTCGGCCCGAGCCCGGTGAGCAGTCCTTCGCCGCCGCGGTCGAGTAATACCCCCGCCCGGCCAGCCCGTCCGGCCTTCACCAGGGCCTGGATACGAGTACGGCGCGACGGCTGCCCGCGGGGGGCCAGGAAGTCCGGCCTCCGCCAGCCGCGGTGCCCTACTCGTCGTCCAACCGAAGTGCGTCTGCTGCGTATTTGACGGATCGGAGAGCCCGGCGGACGTCCGTTCATCCCGCAGGTGAACGGAGCGTAGATCAGTTGAGAGATGCATGCCGGATGAGGATCTTCATCGTTGGCCGGGCATGGGAACACTTGCACAGGCATCACTGCTCGGCGCGTACTGGTTGGACTCCCCGTTCCTTGGCCAGGCGTTGCTCGCGCGAGACACGTCACTGCCATTGCAGAAAGGTTCCCCCCTTCAGAAAGGTGGGGATCGGGCGACCGATGGGACGCGTGCTCCCTCGTCTGGGACGTGGTTCGCGGACGGGGAGGGCGCATGAGGGCGTCGGGCTGTGCACTGCGTCCTTGCACTCGGATGCTGCAACGCCCGGCCGACGCCGTCTTGGCGCTCGCCACTGGCGCCCGGGGCTCCTCGGCCCACCGGTTGCGCGGGGACGGAAGAGCTGTGGAGAGCAGTGTGCGGCTTCGACGAGCGTCTTGCTGTCGGCGTAGGAAGCCTCGCCGGGATGCGCTGGAGGACGCCTCCGGTGCAGAGAACCAGCCTGCTACGTGTTCGTCCTGCGTGCGTGGCGGAACGTTCCTGCGCCTGCCGGGCGGAGGATCACGCCATCGCGAGATGCCTCGCACCGGACGCCCAGTGTCGCCGGAGTCCAAGTGGCGCAGGCCGATATGACCCGCCGCCAGCACAACGGTGTGGCCGGGATTGTGCCGGGGCAGATCCAGCACGACTGGTGGACCACGTACCACGGGCCGGTCCCTCATGCTGGTGATGCTTGCGGATGGATCGCTCAGGTCCTCCGAGTCCGTCGCGGGGACCCTTGTCCACCAGGCTCACGCTGGGGGAACACCGGACCGGACAACTGGTGACTGCCTGAAATCGTCCCGATGCCGAAATCGTCTGCCGGTGACGGGGCTCCGGCCCGCCAGGCAGGAACCACCGCCGGAACACCCACGGCAGCGTCAGGGAACGCGCAAGACTCTTGGAGACCGTCCATGCGACGACCGGCACCTGCCGCAGCCACAGCACCGGCTTGCTGCCTTGTCCGGACCGCTGCACGTTCGGCACCGCCCTCCCCTTCCCAGGGCGTGATCAAGCGCCCGCTGGGGCCCGTGCGGCGGGGCTGCCGGAACTGGCGGCCTGCGCTGTGCCGGTCCGGCAGCCCCCGGAGCCCGCCGCCGGGGGTACGTTCGGCGGGCTCGGTCGAGGTGCGGCCAGGCGTAGAGTGAGGGGCCTCGCCGCACCAGATGGCCAGTGACCGCTTCCGTGACCCGAATGGGGGGATTGCGGTCCCGCAGGGCCCAGGGGTCGTACGGGTCACCCATCCGTTCTGCTGATTTCCTGCAGGGCCTGCCTCGCCTCGTCTGCGTCGAGTGGGAGGGCAAACTCGCGGAAGGCGACGGAGATGACGTCCTGCGTCGTGGGCACCTGCCCCTGGAGGGCACGGTTGACGGCAAGTCGTGCGGCTCCGAGCGCAAGGATGGCCGCCCGGCTCGTGCCGTCGAGACCGTCCTCGTAGAGCGCGGCCAGGTATTGCTGCCACGTCGCCCCGGTCCATGTCGGCGGCCGAACGCTGCGGGACACAGGCATCACAGCCTCCCGAACGGTGTCGTGGCCGTGGGTGCTTGGGCCATCGATGTCGCCCACCCGCCTCACACGCGGCGCTGTGCTGAATCGGCACGACCGAAGGAAGCGGCCGGCTGTGCGAGTGCAGCGATGAGGCCTGGATGACACAGCAGGCCCGGTTCGCTCATCGGGACCGCCCAGTACGCCTCACCGTTCGTACACGCGGTGCGGCGCACAGGCGGCACCGCGATCCACGTCCCTGGCTCCAGCGCCTCGCACCCAGGGTGCCGCCGGCTTTTGCCGGCGCTTCGGGGCACCAGCGCGTAATAGGAGCGCTGGCCGTGGTCGGCGATGACTGGGCCCCCGGCCAGTGACTCCGCGAGGAAGGCGTCGACCACGCCGGCGGTGCTGCTGCCTGCCGCCGCCCGGACGGTGTCGCCGGGAATGCGTACCGCGGTGAAGCGGGCGCCGCAGCGCAGGAGCGTCAGGGCTCCTTCCTTCCAGGCCGACCGGGACTGGGCGACGTCGGCAGCCGCGGTCAGCAGCCAATGCTCGACGGCCAGGGTCCTTTCGGCTCCCGTCGTCACAGCCGATGCAGTCACCTCAACGGGGGGCGTCCACGCCGCTTTTTCCCATACTTCCGGTGTGAGCAGAGGTCGGGCAAGCTCCACGTCTGACGGCTCCTCGGCAGTAGTCATGCCCGGCAGGCGGGCAGGTCATCGCCGACCGGGACTGGTTGCTGCTGCCAGGGTGAACGTTTCTGTGACGAGCCGCTTCCCCAGGATGGGTACACCCACGGCAGGGACACACGCATTTCGGCCAGCCGACAGTCTGACGCCGGCTCACCGTCCGCGCTGGTCGTCGATGCCACTGCCACCAGCAGCACGGTGTGGGTCCAGGATGAAACTTTCCTGAAACGACCGCATCCTGTGTGGGTGCCCTCACGATGGGTACAGATCGCTCTCGGTGATCGGCCAGATTCTGCGAGCAGGAAGTGCGATGACCCACCAGCCCCCGACGGCACTGCCCCAAGACTTATTGACCGACCCGGAGATGCAGGACGCGCTCGCGTCGCACGACTTCGGGACGGTGTTCCACCTCGCGCGAACGCGCGCCGGTCTCAGCTACTGCCGGATCGCCGCCGAGTGCGATCTCAACCCCAGCCGGGTCGGCACGCTGGCCAGGGGCGAGGGAAGGATCACTTCGTTCGGCAAGATCGCACAGGTCGCCGATGCCCTCCGGATCCCCGGCCGCATGGTCGGTCTGGCGCCCCGCCCCTGGGAAGCAACCACACCTCCCCCTCGTCTTGCCGGCCATGCCGCCCCCGTCCCCGCTCTCAACCCGCCCGGTGCGCCCCAACACGTCTGCCTCGACTTCGTCGACGAACTGCACCGGCGCACCTCACGCCTGCGTCGTCTGGACGACGTCCTCGGCGGCGTCGAGACCTACCCCGTCTACCTGGCCGAATACCAGACCACCCGTGTGCTGCTCCGCACTTCCACGTTCACCCCGGAGTCGCGCCGCCGCACCATCGCACTGCTTGCCGAGCAGGCACAGCAGGCAGGCTGGGCTGCTTTCGACGCGGGCCGGACGGGGGAAGCCGCAGGCCTGTTCCACGTAAGCAAAGACGCGGCCCTCGAGGCCGATGAAGGCGCCCTCCTCGGCAACGCATTCGCCTTCCTCGCCTATCAGACGCCTGAGCCGAACACCGCGGTCGAGATCGCCACGACCAGCTGCGCAACCATTACGTCCGGCACTGCGGCCGGCGTCCAGGCGCTGCTCCACGAGCGGAAGGCATTCGTCTGCGCCGTCGCGGGCAGGGCCGACGAGGCCACGGCCGCGCTCGACGCCGCACGTACGGCCCTCCACGACCAGCGTGACGGGCAACGCCAGCCGGACTGGGCGGCCTGGGTGAACCACACCGAGCTGGACATCATGACCGGCCGATGCTGGACAGAACTCCAGCGTCCCTTACGCGCCGTCCCCGTCCTCACCGACGCCCTCTCCCGCTGTGACGACACCCGCGCCCGGGACAAGGCGCTGTTCATGTCATGGCTCGCGAAGGCCTACCTCACCGCAGGCGAAGCCGAAGAAGCCGCGGTCGTGACCAGCCGGGCACTCGACCTGTCCGCCGGCGTGGCCTCCGTACGACTTCAACAGCGCCTCGCCCCCGTCCTCACGCAGATGGTCGAGCACCGCCACCTCACGACCGTCCAGCAGGTCCTGACCAAGGCAGCCGGAATCTGGGAGGGTTGCGGAAGTACGACGGACGGATGACCGGGGCGGCCCATACCGCCGCCCCATCGAGCAGCCGCCCCGGGGCGCCACATGCCAGCACCCCAGCGCTCGACTGGTCACAAGCCAGATTGCAAGGTCCCACACGCCAGTGATCCTTCTTTTCTGCGTCCGGTGAGCGGGAAGCAGCTGCGCCCGCCTCGTACGGTGCGTTTCGAAGAACGGGTGAATCGCGACTCATCCGGCAGGCATCCGACAGCGCCGTGGTGGCCAAGGACGTACGACTCTTGACTGCGCTGGTTCCATGACCGGCACAACGCCCGCTTCACAGAAACGGTTCTCTGGCAGAGATGAGAACAACCGTGGTTGCGCGCTGGGCGGCGGTGACGGTACGCGAGCCGAAGAGCTCAGAGGCTTGGAGGGCGGAGAGGGTCGCAGTGGCATGGGTGACGGTTTTGGGGTATGCCGCGACTCTGGCGCGTTCGCCGGACGCAAGGCGCCGTAGCACTGGGGTGGTCGGGTTGCCGTTCGACATGCGCAGGTCGAAGAGGAGCTAGATGTAGCCCTCGGCTTCAAGTCGGCGGTTCTCACGAGGCGTTGTCCCCCTACAGCGCCCGGACATCCGGGCCGGCGACCTCCGCCGGCTGGGAGGACGAGGTCACCAAAAGGCTCGGTACGACACACCGGTCGAGACACCCGCCGAACCGAGCAGCTCCATCCCAGCGACCAAGCCCAGGACCCATGAGTATGGCCTCACCGTCTCGGTCCGGTGGCCCTCGCACCCTCCGGGACGAACGTCATACGGCGTTCCCCTCAATCTCGCCCAGCCGATCTGCCGCTCCCCCCTTGAGCAAGATGGCACCGGCGGGGATGGCCGCTGCCAGCCGCACCTTGTCTGGATCTGGGCGAGGGCTTGTTCCTCGTCCTGCGGGGCTCCACCTGGAGGTGCGCACGGGCGTACCGCAGCCAGCGGGCTTCGCAGTGGAAGCCGCGCGTCGCCTGTCTGACGGCCAGGCACTTCAGTTTCGAGCGGCTGAGTCCGGCAGGGGCGGTGCGGTCGCTGTCAGATACCGCCGCCGGACGGCGGCGTGCGTCATGCCACGGTCAGGCGGGCGGCAGCCTCGTGCAGGACTTCTTCGACCACGGCCGGCTCGTTGAGGGTGCCGGTGCCGTCCGGCGGCACCAGCCAGCGCGTCCCGTGCGCGGCGCGGTCGGGACAAGGTACGCAGATCCAGGTGCCGAAGCCTGCGCCTCGGCTCGCGTTGTGGGGCGGTCGGTGATCCGTCGAGCCTGGCGGGACGAAGAAGCCGATCCGGGTGCCGCCGATGTCGGCCAGGACAGGCCCGGGCATCTCGACGCGCCGGCTCAGCAGGTCGAAGGCCGAGTAGCCGAGCCGTCCGGGGACGAGCAGGACGTCCCAGCGCAGGCCGGCCGGGAGCAGCACGGTCGCGAAGGGATTGTCCTCCCATTGCTCACGGCAGGCGCGCGGATCGGGCGCGACCGACGCCAGCCATTCCGTCGCCGTCTTCGCACTCGAATCGTTCACGGGTCCACGTCTCCTTCGTGCCGGCCGCTCACCGCGGCGTCACGAGAGAGAGGCGTCCACGTCATGGGCATTACGCGACTACGCCGAGCACCCTTCGAGCGAGGGAGTCGGTGAACATCCGTGCGACGTCAGACCACTTCTGAAGACCGATCGTTGAACCTCCGGCGCAGGGCGCCGGACGACGGCGGGATCCTTCGTCCGGCAGGTCCTCTTGCCGGTGACTGGTTCGGCCGCCCACTCGGAGAGTTCGAAGGCCTGGCGCTTTCGTCGCTACGCGACTACGCCCACGCACTGCGCGATCGGCACGGCGAAGGAACCGTCACCAGTGCGCCATAACTTCCCGGCATACCGCCGCAGCCGTCGGACGAGCAGCTCAAGACCGGGCCCACGGGCCGAGACCGACCAGACTGATCGTGTACTCGAAGAAGTCGCCGCGCATCACGGGCCGTCACCGCCGGTCGCCCTACCGCCGACCGTCTGCTGTGACCGATGGCTCAGGCATGTACGCCGTTCCCGGTCTCCAGCCATTTCACGACCGCGTCCCCACGGACGGCGGCCGTCGCATAGAACACGGTCAGGTTCTCATGGGCCGAAGCCAGAACCTGACGCTTGTGCTCCTCAGGGCATGCGGTTCCCGTCATGAGGTTGTTGCGGGCGCACTGCCACAGCACTTCGAAGTCCGCGGTGGCGAGGTAGGCTGCGACCTGGGCCGTGCGTCCCGGAGTCAGCAGCAGGAACGGCGCCTTGCGGGGATCGGGGTGAAGGATCGGCCTCCCGCCGAGGACCACCTGGGCCTGCGGGCCGCGCGCCACCTCATGGGGCGGCACACCGGTGTACAAGACCTCATGGTCGAGGTAGCTGCCGTCCAGGACTTCTTCACGGTGCCTGCCCATCCGTCCCCGAACGGCGTTGGGACCGTCGTCGAACAGTCGCCGCATCCAGGTCGCACTGTTGCGCAGGGCCGGGGGCGGCACAACGCGGAAGTGGAAGTTCGTATTCATTGTCCGTTGAAGCGCAGCCCGCGGGGGATCTGTCACTTCGCACACCAGTCCGCGCCACTCGGGTTCGGGCGGCGGCGCCGGACACGCGCGGTCGGTCATCGCCCAGGCACTGCCGGCCATGCTGAGCCCGATGCGAGCCGAGATGTCCTCGGCCGTCACCGCCGCCGCCGTGCCCGCCCGCCCACGGGACACGGCGGCCACACCATGTGGAGCACAAGGACTGCGAGGGGCGGGACCTCATCACCGGGCTTCTCCTGCCGACGCCCAGCCGTTGTGTCGTTAAGCGGTGCCGGGCAGGCCGTCCTCGCGTACGCGCTGAGCCAGGTCGATCTTGGTGTACGCGGGCCGCCCGGCCAGGCGGTATTTCGCCTTGACGCGGTTCAGGTAGTGCTTGGCGGTGTTCGGTGTGACGCCTGCCCTGCGCGCTGCGGACTTCAGCGTCAGGCCGGAGGTGTAGTCCAGCAGGATCTGCAGTTCCTTGGGGGCGAGCCGGGGACCGGGCAGGCGAGGGGCGGTCGGGTGGGGCGGTCGGTCGGCCAGTCGGCTCAGCCAGTGCGGCAGCTGGTCGGGGGCGAAGTCGTGGGAGGAGACCTCGGGGGGTCTGCCGCATCGGTAGAAGTCGTCCCTGATACCGCCGTGGATGGTGAAGCCGAGGCCCCGGACCAACGTCTGGTAGTCGGGGTTGGCCGTGGAGACGATGAGGCGGCCGCCTTCCACCGCGTGGCGCAGGATGTGGCGCAGCAGGAGAGCCCGGACGGGCGTGGCGGGACAGTGGGCGGCTCCCAGGAAGTGGCCGCCTGACTGCGCCGCGTCGGTGTGCTGCTGGAGCAGGGGCTGGAGGGTGTCCGCCGTCCTCGGGGTGACCGGCATGAGGCTGGCGAGGCCGAGAATCCTGCCGTCGGGATCGCACGCGACGCGGAAGGAGGTGATGTCCACGCCGGCCCAGCTCTCGGTCAGCTGGTCGCAGCGTCGGCGGTCGAAGCCGCTGTGCACCGCCCACTGACGCATCAGCCGTCCGATGCCGTCGGCGTCCTGGTCACCGGCCGTTCGGATGTGAACGCGGCTCTCTCGCGCGGGGAAGAGTTCCTTGCGCAGCAGCGGGTCCCCGCTGAGGAACAGGCCTTCTTCGGCGAGATCGGCGCGAGGTCCGGACTGGTCGGCGGTGGCGAGTGCCGCCAGGCGGTAGTCGCGGGCACGCGTGCGGGTCGTCCTGTGCGACTGGGGCTTGCGCCACTGATAGGCCAGTTCGAACAGGGCCCGGTACGGCTCCACGAGCTCCAGCCCGAGACGGCCGCGCCGGATGACGCTGAGGGCTGCCAGGGAGGTGAAGTGGTCCGGGCCACCACGCAGCAGATGCTCGTCGCCGGTCCGGACGGTGGCGAGCTTGCGCAAGGAGTGCTGCCACTGACGGCCCGGCAGCTCGCGGATCAGCCGCCCGAGGACCTCCTCCGCCACCCGGTCGGCCACCGCGCCCGGATCGGTCGTGCAGGCGCCCGAGGCAAGGGCACGGCAGGCGGCGTCGGCCAGCAGCGGGATACCGCCGGCGAGGCGGGTCACGAAGGCTCGCGCATCGGGGTCAAGAGCGGCTGCCCGCAGGCCGATACGGCCGTCGCAGGCCGGGCCCATCGTGACCGTCACGGCACCGGCGTCCGTCCACCGGGGGTCGGCGGCGAGAGGCATCCGGCTGATGACGAGGACGACCGGACGCGGAGTGGGTCCCAGCGCCTCGCGAAGAGCCTGTCTGCGCCGACTGCTGTCCGCGCTGTCCACCACCAGCAGCCGTAACTCCGAGTCGGCCAAGGCCCGCTTCAGAACGTCGAACCAGTCCGGCCCGTCGAGATCCACCCATGCCGCGGGCCCGATCCCCGCCGCCAGCCGGCTCTTGCCCACTCCCAGCGGCCCCGTCAGGTTCACCAGCCGGTTGCCGGCCAACGCCGACCGCAGGTCCTCGGCCACGACGGGCATCGGTGTGCCGGTGACGCTCACGAACTCCCCCTCGAACAGCCGGACGGTCGTTCCCAGCGCGCAGGACTGTACCCAGATCACGGCCCGGTGCCCAGACCCGTGAGCATATGGGATCTTCACGAATCATCCATGAGATGGAGGGTTCGTGTGGCGGACGGCAAGCCGCCCAAAAGGGCGGGTTCAGGCGGGAGTTGGCTGCTCATAGTGTCCTCCGCAAGCGCCGGGACCAACTCCCGGAACGCACATCTGTGGGGAGTGGACGTGCTCGACTTCTGGCTCACCATGGCGGACGACGAGTTCTACGTTCCGCTGGAACGCGCCCATGAGGTGGGCGAGCGGTACGCACCACGGGGCGTGCCCGACGGCTGGACCGGCACCGCCGACGGCGTGTGGAGGCACTGGCAGCCGGCCGCACCGCTGATCGCGCGGCAGGGCTGGAAGGTGCACGTCTCCACCACGCAGGCCAGGCTCCAGCACACCCTCGACACCGTCGCCGGGGTGTGCTTCGAGGAGAGGCTGGCGTTCAAGCACCTGGCGGCCCAGCTGTTCTTCGAGGCGTTCCACCACAAGCACGCCGCCCGCTCGCAAGCCGGCAAGTTCTGCGCCGTCTACCCGCCCGACGAGGACACCGCCCGCCGGGTCATGGACCGGCTCGCCGTGGAGCTCAAGGACGAGGTCGGACCGTATGTGCTGACCGATCGCCGCTACGGCGACACCGGAGTCGTCTATTACCGGTACGGCGCCTACCTGCCGCGCTCAGTCGTCCAACTGGACGGGACCGAGGTGCCGTTGGTCCGCGACGGGAACGGCAACGACGTACCCGACGTACGCGGCGCCCAGTTCGTGCTCCCGGCCGGGATCGACGACCCGTTCAGCCCGCCGCCCGAGCAGCACAACGGCCCCATTCTCCTCAACGACCGCTTCGAGGTCACCGAGGTCATCCGCCACAGCAACGGCGGCGGCACCTACCGGGCCACCGACACACACACCGGCCAGGCAGTGTTCGTCAAGGAGGCACGCGCCCACAACGGGCTGATCGGCGACGGCACCGACTCCCGCGACCGGCTGCGTCACGAGTACGCGATGCTGGAGCGGATCCACGCCCAGGCGCCCGGCCTGTGCCCCGAGCCGGTCGACTACTTCACCGAGTGGGAACACGACTTCCTCGTCGCCGAGTTCGTCGAGGGAACCGGCTTCCTGCAGTGGGTCGCAGCGAACACCGTGATGGGCCGCATCGGCATCGACCCACAACGCCATGCCGAGTACTTCGCGCAGGTGCAGCGCGTGCTCGCCGCCCTGCGGCGTGACATCGACCGGCTGCACGCACTCGGGCTGCGCTTCGGCGACCTCAGCCACGGCAACGTGGTCGTGCGGGACGACCTCACCGTCCGGCTGATCGACTTCGAGACCGCCACCGCCCTCGAGGACAAGCCGTCCCCGCTCGGTACCCTCGGCTACAAGCCGCCGCGGGCGCTCGCCGAGGCGGGCGTGGAGGACGACGAGTACGGATTCAGCGGTCTGGCGCTGTGCGCGCTGTTCCCGCTGAGCCAGCCCCTGGAGCGCGACCCCCGCGGCCGGGCCGCCCTCTACCGGCGGGACCTCGAACAAGAGGTGCCCGTCCCCGACGAGCTGTGGCACACCGCGACACGCCACCACGGCACGGCGGCTCCCGAGATACCCGATCCGGCCTACGAGTTGCCCACCGCGGCCGAACTCGACGACACTCCCCGCCAGTCGCTGGCCGTGCTGCGTGAGGGCATCACCGCCGGACTGCTGGACATGGCCCGACCGGACGGCCGGGACTGGGTCTTCCCGCCCTCGCCGCGCGGCTACGCCGTGAACAGGCACTGTCTGGAGCACGGCACCGCCGGTGTCCTGCACGCCCTGCACCAGTCGGGCGTGGAGATCCCCGCCGAACTGACCGACCGCTTCCGCCGTGACGCCCTGGCCGTGGCCGGAAAGCTCGCGCCGGGTCTGCAGATCGGCACCTCGGGCCTCGCCTGGACGTTGGCCGAGCTGGGCTTGTACACCGAGGCGCAGGACGTCCTCGACACCGCCCTGAACCACCCACTCGCCCTTGCCTCGGCCCATCTCGCGCACGGCGCCGCCGGAATCGGACTGGTCCACCTCGACCTCCACGCCCGCCTCGGCGACGAACGCCGGCTGACGGTCGCCACCAAACTCGGCGACGCCTTCACCGGGGAACACCGCGACCACGTCCTCGCCGACGCCGGCACCCCGGGCCTGGCCTCGGGACTGGCCGGAACAGCGCTGTTCCTCCTCGAACTCGGTCAATACACCGGCGAAGCGCGCTATCTGAAGGGCGCCGTCTCGCTCATGCACGCCGAACTGGACCGAGCCGTGGACAGCGGCGCGGACGGCCTGCTCTTCCGGGACGACACACAGACGCGCATCCTGCCGTACCTGTCGATGGGCTCGGCAGGAGTGGCCACCGTCCTCACCCGGCTGGCGGCGGTGACCGGCGACGAGCGCTGCGTGCGCGCGCTGCCCGAGGTACTGCCCATGTGCCGGCTCACCTGCGCGGCGGAACCCGGCCTGTACACGGGCGTCAGCGGCTGGGCGTACACCCTGGCCGAACACGCGCAGCACAGCGACGGCGCAGAGCTGGACACCGCCGTGCGCGTCGCCACGGGTCTGGCCAAATACGCCATCCGTCATCCGCGCGGACTGCGCCTCCTCGGCGGCGGCGAGGAGCGGTACCACGCCGACCTGGGATCCGGCAGCGCCGGCGTGCTGCTCGCCCTGGCCCGGATCCTCGACGGCCCGCGGGTGCGGCTGCTGCCCGCACCACACATCCCCTGATCCCCGGAACCGGCCGCCGTCCAGGCGCCGGCTCCGGCTCCCGCCCCGCTCCCCCGCGGGCGCGGGAAACCCATCGAGCACCACCGACACGAAAGGACGGCACATCATGAACGCGGTTCTCGCGCTGCAGGGTCTCCAGGAGAACACCAAGGGCTTCGAGGCCCCCGGCATCTTCGGCATGGGCAGCCTGGTCAGCTACTACAGCTCCTGCTCGACCACCTGCCAGCCCAAGTAACACCGCCGGCCCGGGCGGCATCCGGCGCCACGCCGCCGGATGCCGCCCGGCGTCCCTTCTCCCCGCCCCGTACGTCACCGCAGTCCGATGGGACGACACCACCGATGGCCGACACCACCCCGTCACCCGACGCCGCCCCTTCCGGGTCCCTGCGGCTGACCGACGTCCTGACCCAGTTGCGTTCCTACGCCGCCCCGCAGCGGTGGAGACTGCTGACGGCGGCCGTGCTCCTGGTGACTGCGGGAGCCATCGGACTCGCCCAACCGCTCGTCGTACAGCGCCTGTTGGCCGGTGCCACGCCGTTGCGGGGAGCGGGCTCCCTGCTCGCGCTCCTCCTCGCCCTGGTCGCCCTCGGCGCGGTGTCCTCCGCCTTCGGCCACTATCAGCTGACCACCGCCGCCGAGGGTGTCGTGATGGCTGCCCGTCGGCACGTCACCGCCCATGTCCTGCGGCTGCCGATGACGTCGTTCCGGCGCCGGACTCCTGGTGACCTCCTGGCCTGCGTGACCGCGGACACGACACTGCTGCGGCAGGTGGTGCTTCAGACGCTGGTGCAGGCCGTCACCAGCACCATCATGATCGTGGGCGCGGTGCTGCTCATGGCCTACCTGGACGCCGTCCTGCTGGGGGCCAGCGTGCTCGCCCTGGCCCTGCTGCTGGGCTCAGTCAGCCTGATCATGCCCCGGATCCGGCAGGCATCGCTGGGTGCCCAGAACTCCATCGGCGACATGGGCGCCGTACTCGACCGGGCCCTGACGGCCTTCACCACCGTCAAGGCCTGCGGAACCGAGGAGCACGAGACGCGCCGGGTCGCCGCCGCGGCAGATGAGGCCTTCCGGCACGGCGTCGCCCGGGCCCGCTGGGACTCCGCCGCCAACGCGATCGCGGCGCTCGCCGTCCACCTGGTGTTCCTCCTCGTCCTCGGCGTCGGCGCCCTGCGGGTCTCCTCAGGGGCCATAGACGTCGCCACCCTGGTCGCGTTCCTGCTGTACGTCCTCTACCTCGCCGAGCCGGTCATGTCACTCGTCGCGGTCGGCGCCTACTTCCAGACGGGCCAGGCGGCCATCCAGCGCATCGCAGACATCACCCGGCTCCCCCTCGAACCCGAACGCGCGGCCACTGCCACCGGCCACCACACCCACGCCACCCGCTCGGGAACCCTGCCGGACGCCCTCGTCTTCGACCGCGTCACCTTCACCTACCCCGGCACCGACCAACCCGCCCTGCGCGACTTCACCCTCACCGTCCCGCCGGTCGGCCTGACCGCCCTCGTCGGCCCGTCCGGCGCCGGCAAGAGCACGACCCTCGGGCTCATCGAGCGCTTCTACGAGCCCGAGTCGGGCTCGATCCGCCTGCACGGCACCGACGTACGCGACTGGCCCCTGCGCGACCTGCGCGGCAGCATCGGATACGTCGAGCAGGACGCACCGGTGATGGCCGGCACCCTCCGCGAGAACCTCACCTACGCCACCGGTGACGTGACGGACGACGAACTGCACGAGATCCTCGACCTCACCCGGCTGCGGCCGCTCCTGCGACGCCTCGGCGACAACCTCGACGCCCCCATCCAGTACCGGGGTGTCTCGCTGTCGGGCGGCGAGCGCCAGCGCATCGCCATCGCCCGGGCCCTGCTCCGCAAACCCCGCCTGCTCCTCCTGGACGAGGCGACCTCCCAACTGGACGCCGTGAACGAGGCCGCCCTGCGCGAGGTCGTCCAGAGCCTCGCCACCCGCATGGCCGTACTCGCCGTGGCCCATCGTCTGTCCACCGTCCGCAGCGCCGCCCGCATCGCGGTCGTACAGTCCGGCTCGGTCAGCGCCACCGGCACCCACGCAGAGCTGGTCCGCACGAACAGCCTCTACGCACAGCTCGCGTCCCACCAACTGATCGGTGCTCCGACGACGACGGCCCACGCCGCCGGGTGAGGGCGACAGGACCGGGGAGCTCCCGGGCATCGTTGCGCCAGGGGGCGACGCAGCAGAGGGACGGGACCTCTGACGGACGCCGGCATCCCTACCGAGCCCACAGACACTGATGCGTGCTTGGCGTACCGGTGGCCTGCGGGTGGAATTCGACTGGGGTACACGCCGTTTCAAGATCGTGCCGCCAAAGTCCCGCCTCGTGCCTACCTCACACTCGCGTATCGGCGTCGCCCCCGTATACGCCGCGGCTTTGACGTTTTCAGGACTGCTCGTCACGGGGGTGGTCGCCGCGCAGCCTGCGGCTGCCGCTGACCCGTCCGGCAGCACGCGGGCGGCGGTGCGGTCGCCGGTGTCCGCGGCAGTGACCATCTCCCCCAGACCGAGCGTGTCGACCACGACGTGCCGTTTGCGGCCGTTGACCAGCTTGCCGCCGTCGAAGCCCCGACTGTCCGCCCCGGCCACCGCGTCCGCCTTGACCGACTGCGAATCGATCACGCCGGCGCTCGGCTCCGCGTCGCGGCCCACCATCAGGCGGGCCCTGGCGCGCAGCCGGTCGTGGAACTACCTGACCGGACCGTCGTCGCGCCAGCGGCGGAAGAATGCGGACACCCGGTCCCACGGCGGGAAGTCAGCAGGCATCGCCCGCCGCTTGATGCCGTTGTCCACCAGGTAGCGGATCACATCAAGTACGGACCGGTGGCAGTACGCCTCCGGCCGGCCGCCGCGACCGCGCAGCCAGCCCGGCACCGGCAGCAACGGCCGGACAGCCGTCCACTCCCGGTCCGTCATGTCCGTCGGATAACGCGGCTGCCGGGACCCGTTGTCGGCGGCGTTTCCGAACCGGTGAGCCAGACAGTCACACTCCCAGGTGACCGAGCTGGACCGCCCGGCCATCGGCACGGAAGGCTGCTGCATCAGGGCCTCCTGCTGCTCGGTGATTCGATACCAACGAGCTGTTCAGGAGGCCCCACCCGGATGCGCCAAGCATCCCGCGACCACCCAATCGGGACTCCCGCCCGACGGGCTTCTCTCAAGACCGAAAAACAACAGCTACCAAGAGCCTCGGCGTCGGCGGCATCCATGCACCGCTTCGCCGCGTCCTGTCGGCCAGGGACATGTAAGCGTCAGACAGTCCCCTGGTGACGAGGATCTTCAGTTACTGCGCCGCTCCTCCGAATAGAGGTTCTCTTCTCGGGGGTGGGAATCGCGACGGAAGCTGCGTGTTGTGTGGTGCGCCCGTGTGCGCGGATGATCTCGGCGTAGCGGTGGCCGCTGTCCTTGATAGTGCGTGTCTGGGTCTCGAAGTCGACGTGGACGATGCCGAACCGCTGCGAGTAGCCGTAGGCCCATTCGAAGTTGTCCAGGAGGGACCAGGCGAAGTAGCCGTCGAGCGGGACGCCGCGGCGGGCAGCCCGCGCGCAGGCTGCCAGGTGGGACTCCAGGAAGGCGATGCGCTCGACGTCGTGGACGCTGCCGTCGGGCGCTGCACGGTCGGGGTAGGCGGAGCCGTTCTCGGTGACGAAGATCGATCGCGGTGCGTAGTCCTGGCTGATCCGGACGAGCAGGTGTTCCAGCCGGTCCGGGTGGACCTCCCAGTCCATTCCGGTACGGGGTGTGCCCGGCGGTGTGACGGGACGGGCGAACGGTGCGGGCCCCTGCGGATCGTCGACGGTGACTGACCGCTTGTAGTAGTTGACGCCGAGCCAGTCCAGCGGCGCCGCGATCTTCTGCAGATCCCCGGCCTCGATGGGTGGTTCGGTCCCGTACACCTCGACCATGTCGGCCGGGTAACCGCGGCCGTGGATGGGATCGAGCCACCAGCGATTGTTGTGCCCGTCGTCGCGGCGGGCCGCGGCGATGTCCTCGGGCCGGTCGCTCGCGGGCTCGGACTGCGTGAGGATGTTGACGATGCCGACCCGCGCTTGCGAGGCGGTGGACCGGAGGGCCTCGACGCCGAGCCCGTGGGCGAGCAGCAGGTGGTGTGAGGCGCGCACGGCGGCGGTCAGGTCGGAGCGGCCTGGCGCCATGACCCCCTGGAGGTGGCCGAGCCATGCGGAGCAGTACGGCTCGTTCAGCGTCGCCCAGTTGGTGACCCGGTCACTGAGCCTGTCGGCCACTACGGTGGCGTAGTCGGCGAATCGCAGGGCGGTGTCGCGGGCGGGCCAGCCGCCGCGGTCCTCGAGGGCCTGCGGCAGGTCCCAGTGGTAGAGGGTGGCATGAGGAGCAAGGCCCTCTTCCAGCAGTGCGTCGACCAGTTGGTCGTAGAAGGCCAGCCCTGCCGGGTTCACGCGGCTGTCCCCGTCCGGCATGACGCGGGGCCAGGCGATGGAGAATCGGTAGGCGTTGAGGCCGAGGGCCTTCATCAACGCCACGTCGTCGGGCCACCGCCGGTAGTGATCGCAGGCGATGTCGCCGGTGTCCCCGCCGGCGATGGTGCCGGGCTGCTTGCAGAAGGTGTCCCAGATGGATGGTGCTCGGCCGTCCTCGGCGACCGCGCCTTCGATCTGGTAGGCGGAGGTGGCCGCTCCCCAGGCAAAGCCGGAGTGGAATGCGGTCAGGTCGTCAAGGGGCACAGCTTTCCTCGCTTCGTGGTCGGGAGGTGTTCGGGGTACGGATGGGACCGTGGATGGACCGGGGCGCTGCTCGGGCCCGGAGGGGAGTGCCCCGGGGATGAGGCCGGTCGCGGCTCTTGACGTCCGCGACCGGCCTGTGGGTGTGTCAGGCGGGGGGTGGCCTCTCAGCTGGTCTGCCACTTCTGGTTGTTGCCGCCCCAGCAGGACCAGAGCTGGACCTTGGAGGTTTCCAGGGCCCTGTCCAGGCACATATTGAGCGCCTGCATTGGCCGGATCGTGCCGTCGGAGTAGAACATCCACTTCTGGTTGTCTTGGCCGTTGCAGTTATAGGTGCCGACCACGGTGCCGTCCTTGATGGCTCCCCAGGCGTCCAGGCACTTCTGGTTCGTACCGCTGTAGACGGTGAGCTGCCCGGAGGGCGTCCGGGTCCACTTCTGGTTGTCGCCGCCCCAGCACTGGGCCCAGACCTGGACCTGGACGTTGTCTTGGCCGAGGGGGACGTCGAGGCAGCCGTTGCTGCCGACGTTGCGCAGGATGCTCGTGTGCGAGCCGGGGTCGCTGCCCCAGGCGTACTTCAGGCGGTCGATGCCGCTGATGTTGCGAACGCCCAGCGCCAGGTTGGTGCCGCTGCCCTCGAGGTCGAACAGGGAGTACCAGTCGTAGGTGGGCCGGTCGCTGTGCTTACCACCGAGGGCCGGCCAGTAGACCGCGCCCATGCCGAGGGAACGGGCGGTGTCGGTGTCGGCACGCAGGTACCGCACGAAGTTGTCGGTGCTCGTCGCGTCGTTGTAGTTGAGACCTGTGTCCATCGGCGCGCCGAACTCGTCCAGGATGGTGCGCGTGCCGCAGGTGCCGACTTTGCTCTTGAAGTCGCTGACCCACTCGTCGTAGGTCTTCGGCCCCGAAGTGAAGGCGTAGTGGTGGAGTGAGAGGTAGGTTCCGTCGAGGCGGGAGTCGGCGCACACGGTCGTGACGTAGTCGTTGTAGTTGGGGCCGCTCACGATGATCCGGTTCTTGGGGATCGTTGGGTTGCTGGCGATCCAGTTAGCGGCGACGTTGGCCCAGTCGGTGGCGCTGTACCCGTGGGGCTCGTTGTAGGGCTCGAAGTAGACCAGGCCATTGGACCCGTACTTGTCGGTCACGGCCTTCCACATCGACGTGAACGCGGCCGCGTCGACGATCCGGCCGTTACTGCCGACCCCGTCGCCGTCCCAGTAGGCCAGGATGACCTTGAAGCCCTTGGCGGTCGCGGCGTCGATGGCGCCGGTGTACTTGTCGCCCCACGTCGTGCCGGGGACGGAGTATTTGTTGATCGGCAGCCGGACGGTGTTGGCGCCGATGTTCTGGAACCCGCTGAGGATGGCGTTCGCCTTGGCGTTGACGGTCGCGTAGCTGTCGGATGAGTCCAGTCCTTCGGGGACGACGGCACCGCTGGAGAAGTTGTCCCCCGGCATGGCCCAGTTCGCGCCCTTGAACTTGCTGGCGTCCGTCGGGTTGGATTCCGCAGCCGCCGGCGACGCGGTGGACAGCATGGTGATCGGCGCGGCGATCAGTGCGGCCGCGAGGCAGGCCAGCGCGCGGCGGAGGAAGCGGGTACGGGCGGGGGGCAGTACGGCGGAGTGAGGACCTGGCCGGGTGCGTTGGGAGTTGGGCATGTCGTGTTCCTTTTCTGCATGCGGCTCTGTGCAGGCGGTCGTTGCCGCCTTGGGCGCCACGAAGCGATCTGCCGCGGTGGGCGGTTGTGATGCGGTGGTGTCGCCTGGGTGTGTTCCGGGGAAGGCACGGCGCGAGGTGGTGTTGGGCGTCAGGCGGCCGGGGAACGTGGGGTCGGCTGAGTGGACGTGCTCGCTTTGGGCTGGCGGGCACGGCCTTTGTTGTGGCGAAGGGGCCACTGCGGGAGGGGCCCGCTACGGCGTTGTCACCGCCCGCTGAGTGTCCTTGCTCGGGGCGGCGGGCACGGGATGCTGTTGGCGGCTGCGCGGCCGACCGCGGTGATCGCGACCACCGGTGCCCGAATCCGCGCGGGCGGTGGCCTGGGCAGGATGCTGGGCGAGCGTCCGCGCATCCGGGTTGCTCCTTCGGGTACGGGCGGCTCAGGGCATGGGGGAGGGAGGCCGCGTGTGGCTTGGTGAGCCCGGGATGGGACCCCGCCGGCCTGTCAGGTGGCCGGCGGGGCGATGGTGGGGGCGGGTCGCTGAGGTCGTCGTCAGCGGCGGCCGCCTGCGGCCGGTCGTGCGGCCTCGTGCCCTCAGGGTGGAGGCGCGACAAAGTGCCGTTGGACGGTCCTGCTGTCCGGCCAACAGGCGGGCGGGACACGGGCCGGGGGCGTGTTACTTGACGGTGAAGCCTTGTTCCTGGCCGTACTTGCGGGAGGCGTCCTGCCAGGCTTTGAGGCCGTCGTGCAGGGTGGTTTCGCTGACGTAGGCCTTGCCGACGGTGTCGTTGAAGATGCTGTTGGCGTAGACCTGGAAGGGCAGGTAGGACCACCCGATGAGGACGTCGTCGGCCGACTTGGCGAGCACCTCGTTGATCTTCTGGCCGCCGAAGTACGGGTCTTGCTTGTTCAGGAACTCCACGGAGTTCAGCTGCTTGGTGGTGGAGGGGAACGTCCCGGCGTCGATACGGGTCTGCGCGCCCTCGTCGACGGCGGCGTACTTGAGGAAGGCGTAGGCGAGATTCTTCTTGGTGCTGGCCTGCATGACGGCCAGCGAGCTGCCGCCGTTCTCGGCGGTGACAGCGTCCCCGCTCTTCCACTGCGGCATGGGCGCCACGCGCCACTTGCCGGCGCCGGCCTTGACGCCCGATGCGAGGGGCGCGGGCATCCACGCGCCAGTGACGAGGGAGGCGATCGTGCCGTCGCCGAGGCCCTTGTACCACGCATCGCTCCAGGGGGAGACCGGCGCGAGCAGCTTGTCGCTGATGAGCTGCTGCCAGGCGGTGGTGAACTTCTTGGTCCCGGCGTCGTCGAAGTTCACACCGACCTGGGTGCCGTTCACGGTGTACGGCCTTCCGCCGGCCTGCCAGATCATGCTGGTGGTGAAGCCGGCGTCGCCGGTGTCGGCGGCGAGATACGCCTTGGGGTCCGCCTTGTGCAGCTTCTTGGCCGCGGCGATGTACTCCTCCCAGGTGGCCGGCACCTTGATCTTGTACTTGTCGAAAACCTCCTTGTTGTAGAACAAGGCCATCGGGCCTGAGTCCATCGGCAGGGCGTAGATACCCTCGGTGCCGGCGTGGACGGCGCTCCACGGGCCGGCGGAGAAGGTGCCCTTGAGCTTGTCCGCACCCAGGGCGCTGAGGTCGGTGAGGGACTTGGCGAGCGAGAACTGCGACAGGGCGTAGTACTCGATCATGGCGACGTCGGGGACACCCGATCCGGCCTTGACCGCGTTCTGCAGCGCGGTGTACTGGTCGTTGTTGGTACCGGCATTGACCAGGTTGACCTTGACCTTGGGGTACTTGGCCTCGAAGTCGCTGACGACCTTCTTCAGCGTCGGGTCCCAGGCCCAGACCGTGATCTCGCCCCCGGCGTTCAGGGCGGCCTGGATGTCGGCGTTGGACGCAGGCTTGGCGCTGCCCGAGTCCTCGGTGCCGGAGGAGCTGCAGGCAGTGGCGGTGAGTGCCACCGACAGGGCCGCGGCGCCCAGCAGCAGGGCGTGACGACGGGTTCTCGTCATGGGGTGTTCCCTTTCGTGCGGTGTACCAGGGGTTGCAGTCGGCGGGCGCAGATCAGCCCTTGACGCTTCCGGCGGACAGGCCGGACTGCCAGTACCGCTGGAGCAGCAGGAACGCCACGATCAGCGGGACGATGGTGAGCAGTGATCCAGTGATCACGAGATTGAAGACCGCTTCGCCACCCACGGTGGAAGCCTGGGCGTTCCAGCTGTTCAGGCCGAGGGTCAGCGGGTACCAGTCGGGATCCTTCAGCATGATCAGAGGCAGGAAGTAGTTGTTCCAGGTCGCGACCACGTTGAAGAGAAGAACGGTGACGATTCCAGGCGCCAGCATCGGCAGGCTGATCCGGAAGAACGTGCGGAACTCGCCGGCGCCATCGACGCGCGCCGACTCCAGGATCTCTTTCGGGACGGCGTCGGTGGCGAAGGTCCACATCAGGTAGAGGCCGAACGGCGAGACCAGCGACGGGATGATGATCGCCCACGGGGTGTTGGTCAGCCCCATCTCGGAGAACATCAGGAAGGTGGGAACCGCCAGTGCGGTACCGGGCACCGCGACCGCTCCGATGACAGTCGCGAACACCCCCTTCTTGCCGGGGAAGTCGAACTTGGCCAGCCCGTATCCGGCGAGCGTCGCGAGGAACGTAGCGCCGCCCGCCCCGACCACCACATACAGCACGGTGTTGAGCAGCCAGCGGGTGAAGATCCCGTCGTTGTAGCTGAAGGTGTCGGCGATATTGCCGAACAGGGCGAAGTCGCCATCCAGCCACAGGCCGAAGGAGTCGAACAGCCCCCTCTGCGTCTTGGTCGCGTTGACCGCCAGCCACGCCAGCGGCAGCAACGTGTACACCAGCATGATCACCGTCAGGGCGGTCAGCGTGGCGCTGCGCCTCTTCCGGCGGGAGGCGCGACGGGCGGGGCGGACCACCAGCGGGCCCGAAGAGGCACCCGCGTGCCGTGCCGTGCGCGGCTTGTGCCCGACGCGGGGAGTCGTGGTCGCCATGATCAGGATTCCTTCCGCAGGCCGCGCAGCTGGACGGCGTAGGCGATGATCATCGTGATCACACCCATGACGATGGCGACCGTGGCCGAGTAGTTGAACTTCTGTCCGGCAAACGACAGCGAGTAGGCGTAGAGGTTTGGCGTGAAGTAGGACGTGATCGCATTCGGCGCCAGGCTCTTGAGGACGCTCGGCTCGTTGAACAGCTGGAAACTGCCGATGATCGAGAAGATCGTCGCGATCGACAGAGCCCCGCGCAGCGCCGGGAGCTTGATCGCCCAGATGATCCGCAGCTGCCCGGCCCCGTCCATCTCCGCGGCCTCGTACAGCGCCGGATCGACTACCCTCAGCGCCGAGTAGAGGATCAGCATGTTGTAGCCCACGAACTGCCAGGTCACGATGTTGCCGATCGAGGCGAGGACCAGATCGGGCGACAGTGGGTCGGGAAGCGAAATCCCGAACGCCTCATTGATGTTGCCGACCAGGCCGAAACGGGTTCCGTACATGAAGCCCCACATCAGCGTTGCGACGACGGCCGGCACCGCGTAAGGCAGGAACACCGAGATCCGGAAGAAGCCCGCCCCGTACAGGCGGCCGCTGTCGATCGCCAGGGCCAGCAGAAGCGCGAGGAGCAACATGATCGGGACCTGCACGGCCAGGAAGACCGCCACCCGCCCGAAGGCGGACCAGAACTGCGCGTCCCCCAGCACCTCGGTGTAGTTGTCGGCACCGACGAAGGCCGTTCCGCCGATCAGCCGGGTACGGAACAGGCTCAGGTAGATCGAGTAGCCGATCGGTGCGAGGAAGACCAGCGCAAACACCGCCACGAACGGCCCGACGAACCGCCAGCCGACCCATGACCGCCGTCTCGAGGCCGATGGCCTCCTGGCACCTGGAACCCCTGCCTGTGGTGCTGCGACCACCGCTTCACTCCTTGCTGGGCGAACGCTGACCACACTGCGTGGTCACGTGAACATCGAGTCCGGCTCAGCGCACTGATCCGAACTTTGTTCACGTGACCATTCAGCCCGCAGACGGTTGGTCACGTGAACATGATGCGGTAGCGTGGCACCCGTCACAGTGGGAGGTCAAGGTTTCTCGCACGTTAAAACTCCCCGAGCCTTCGGGTGGACGGCGACGAGTGGACAGAGAGGAGCGAATGCTCGATGGACCTGAGTGAGCTGGGGCAGCAGGATCCTGGTCCTGCGGTGGGTGCACAGCAAGTCGGTTCGGCCGTACCGGGCGGGCGCCACAGGCAGCACGTCACGAGGGCCGACGTCGCCGCGCTTGCCGGCGTTTCACGTCAGACCGTGTCCAGGGTGGCCAACGGCCATCCCAGCGTGATCGGTTCGACTCGGGAGCGGGTGCAGGCTGCGATGCGGGAACTGGGCTACCGGCCCAACAGTGCCGCGCGCGCCCTCAGGTACGGGCAGTTCAAGACCATCGGCGTGATCCTCCACAGCCTCTCCGCCACCGGCCACAGCGACACCGTGCAAGCGATCGCGGCCCAGGCCGCGGCCGAGGGATACGCGATCACGGTGATCCCCGTCGATATTCCGACCCAGGACAGTGTGCTGGGCGCCTTCACCCGGATGGGCGAACTGGCCGTCGACGCAGTCATCGTCTTCATCGAGGTCCACCTGCTTGACGCGGGAACCGTGAAGCTGCCGCCCGGCGTGCGCGTGGTCGTCGTGGACTCCGACGCCGGAGACCGCTATCGCGTGGTCGATACCGACCAGGCCGGCGGCACCCGAGAGGCCATCAGCCACCTGCTGGAACTCGGACATGAGACCGTCTGGCACGTGACCGGTCCGGAGACGTCGTACGCAAGCCAGCGCCGAGCCCAGACATGGCAGACCGTGCTCGAGGAAGCCGGACGGCCTGTGCCACCGCCCCTGCACGGCGACTGGACCGCCGAATCGGGCTACGCGGCCGGCCTCGAACTCGCACAAGAGCCGGACTGCACCGCGGTGTTTGCCTCCAACGACCAGATGGCACTCGGTCTCCTGCACGCCTTCCAAGAACGAGGCAAGGCCGTCCCCGGCGACATCAGCGTGGTCGGCTTCGACGACCTCCCCGATGCCGCCCACTTCGCCCCGCCCCTGACCACCGTCCACCAGGACTTCGCCGAGGTGGGCCGGAAAAGTGCCCAGGAGGTCTTGCGGCAGATCCACGAACACGACGTCCCCCGATCCGGCACGGACATCGTTCCCACCCGCCTGGTGGTCAGAAGCAGCACGGCACCGCCGCCCCTGAAGCGGTAAGGGTGGGTGGCTGTTGGCTTGCCGAACTTGAGGACGGCGTTTCACGGTGCTGGCTCCGGACGGCGGCAACACCGTCGGCACGGGCGTCACCCCGGATCCGCGGGATGCGAACGCTCCCCCAAGCACCCAGGACCACCTAATGGGATGGAGCGGCTGTTGACCGGCAGCCGTACGGTGTTGGCGCCGAGCGTGCTCTGGAACCCGCTGAGGATGGCGTCGGCCTTGACCTTGACGGTCTCGTAGCTGTCGGCTTCGTTCAGCCCCTCGGGGACAACGGCGCCGTAGGTGAAGTCGTCTCCCGCCCTGGCCCAGTTCACGCCTTGGAACTGGCCGGCGTCCAGCGTGGGCTCTTCGGCGGCGGCCGGTGATGCCCCTGACACGGCACTGACCGACACGGCGATCAGCCCCGCCAGCAGACCAGCTGCCGCGCGGCTCAGGGAGCGGGTACCCGCGGAAGGGGGTGCGGTGGAGTGAGGACTGGGTCGGGTGCGCTGGTAGTTGAGCATGTCGTGTCCCTTCTGTGCTTGCGGCTCTGAACACACGGCTCTGCGCCGGCCGCCGATCGAGGTGGCGCGGACAGGCGCCGAGGCCGAGGGTCGACTTCGTTCGAGCCGTGGCAGCTGTCAGCTCAAGGTGACTCCGCTGGAGCCGGCTTCGCCCGTGATGCCCGCGTGGTGTGCGGTCGAGCCATCAAGGCTTCGCATGCCGAGCGGTTCAACTCATGGACTTGTTCGGCCACGCGAGCCGCCGCTGCCTCTCGGCGTAGTCGTCCCGCCACTCGCGGGAGGATCGGCGGTGACGCCGGGCTTCTTCTTGCAGGCCGCGTAGATGTCCGCGTACGCCTCCTTCGGCATGGCATCGGACGCCTTGGAACCGAGAGTGACGGTCCTCGGGTCACTCGCGGTACCGCTGCCGCCGCAGGCGCTGAGCAGCGGGACGCCGGCGCTTGGTGCAACCGCCCCGCCCGGCCCCCGCGACAACGCGCGACGGTCGGGGCCGGGAGAGGAAAGACCGAGGAAGAAAGTTGCACCTCGACTCCTGGGCAGAGCAGCGGGCCCGTAGGGTAGCCCGAGGGCACAAGTTCAATCAGAAGCAAACGAGACCGAACGGCGGGCCCATGAGATCCGTTCGGGCCTCCGAACGTCAAGAGTCATGCGCCGCTCTTTTTCTGACCCTTACGAAAACTGGTGGTCTGGGAAATTGCTTTCCCTAGGCGGCCGTCCAATGGATTTCCGCAGGCCGGGAGTGACGGGCACGCCCCCATGGCGTGAATCCGCCTGACGGCGCTCAGAGTCGCAGGGCCGTCGAATGACAGGACCTCACGGTCACGACACCCGCACCCGGCTCCGGCAGTTTGGAAGAGACTTCCTCTAATCCCTTGCAGAAGCCCAGGGGAACTCCTAAGTTCCCCGGGCGCAGCACCGTTGGAGCCATCTCATGTCGAGCCGTAAGCGCGGCAGCCGAGTATCGGTCAGGGGTGTCAGCATGTCGGCGACGAAGAACCGGGAACGCCCATCACTCCCAAACCACCGAGAACCCGACCCACGGACACCTGCCGCAGCGCGCACGCGACCTCGTCTACATAAAACCGAACCTACCGGGCTTCGTCAGGAACCCGTGAGGGAGCTCACAAGCGACTCGATAACTGGCGCACGGACGTCAAGGGAGTTATCGTCAGACGGTAGAACGACCGGTCTTCCTACCTCCTGGAGGCGGTCGCTCGGACTTCCTGGCCGGGCTGCCCCCAGGCGGAGACATGCCAGTAGGTCACCGGTGCACGTCGAAGAGAGATCAAGAGTTCCGTGAAACCAATCCGCGCCCCGGCCCGGTCGGGGCCCCGCAGAGAGTCGCTGTTTGCTGCCGCCCCGACAGGGTCAGCCTCCCGCCCGGATCAGCCGGACCGCGTCCAGGAGGGTCTTGTGGGCGGCCGTCGAGTCGTCCAGATAGCCGGCTGCCATCGCGCCGTCGTACAGCATCAGCAGCGCACCGGCGGCCGACTCCGGCGCGGGGTGCCCGAGCCGGGTGAGCAGGTCCTGGAAGAGGGTGCGGATCCAGTCCCGGTGGGACGCCACCAGACCGCGGATCGGATGGTCGGCGTCCGGGTACTCGGCGGCGGCGTTCATGAACGGCGATCCGCGGAAGCCGCGCTCGCGTGCGTGCTCGGCGATCGCCTCGAAGATCAGGTCGATCGCCTCCGCGGGCGGATGCGCGGCGGCCAGCGGTTCGGCCACCCCCTTGTAGTAGGCGTCCTTGGTCAGCAGATAGGCCACGACCAGGTCGTCCTTGGAGGCGAAGTGCCGGTAGAAGGTCGCCTTCGTCACGCCGGCCTCTGCGATCAGCCGCTCCACGCCGATCGCGCGCACACCCTCGTAATAGAACAGCCGCGACGCTGCCCGGACCAGACGTTCGCGAGGAGGCAGGTGTGCCTCGCTCGTGCTGTCCTGACGCTTGGCGTTGGTTGTCTTCCGACCCGTAGTACTCACTTGCCCATTCTGCCCGTAGCCCAGTTCTGAGTGGCCTCCACCCCCATACGGCCGCACCAGCGCTGACACTCACTGTCCTCCACGGCCCGCAACGGCGTGGCCGCTAATCGAAAGATTTGAACCATGACTCGTCGTCTTGAAGGAACCGCCGCCCTGGTCACCGGAGCCTCCAGCGGCATCGGCCACGCCACCGCTCTGGAGCTCGCCGGCGAGGGTGCCTCCGTGGCACTGGTCGGTCGGCGTGAGGACCGGCTCACCGACCTCGCCGCACAGATCACGGACGCCGGCGGGAAGGCCCTGGTCGTGCCCGCCGACATCACCACCGCCGAGGCCGCCGCGGAGGCGGTCGATCGGACCGTCGACGGTCTGGGCCGCCTGGACATCCTGGTCAACAACGCCGGCCTCATGCTGCTCGGTCCCACCCCCGGCGCGGACCTGAACGACTGGCGGCGCATGATCGACATCAACCTCATGGGCCTGATGTACACCGCCCACGCGGCCGTCCCCCACCTGGTCAAGGCCGCCGCCGACGCACCGCGCCAGGTCGCCGACATCGTCAACATCAGCTCGCTCAACGGCCGCACCGCCTACCCCATGATGGCCGTGTACAGCGCCAGCAAGTTCGGTGTCAACGCCTTCAGCGAGTCGCTGCGCCAGGAGCTGGCACGCCAGCACGTCCGCGTGTCCGTCGTCGAGCCCGGCAGCGTCGACACCGAACTGCGCACGCACAACCCGGAACCGGTCCTGAAGGCACTCGCCGCCGGTCTGGGTGACATCGAGCGGCTGCAGAGCCAGGACATCGCCGACGCCGTCGGCTACATCGTGACCCGCCCCCGTCATGTGGCCGTCGGCGAACTGCTCGTACGCCCCACCGAACAGGCCTGACCACCCATTCCGAGGCCAACTCCCCAACACGCAAGGAGTCGTGATGGCGGCCCGCGTTCCTGTCGCAGCAGCCGACACCGTCGTCCGCGTCTGCCTGCTGCTCGCCACCGCCATCACGCTCGGAGACGGCCTCCAGCTGTTGGCACAGGGAAGCCCCGCGGACGCGGACAACGTGCACCGCTTCATGGCGGGCGTCTACATCGGCTGGGCTCCCCTCTTCTTCTGGACGGCGGCAACGATCCACCGCCAGGGAGTGCTCGTCTACTTCCTGGCAGTCCCGATCTTCCTCGGAGGCGTGGGCCGACTGATGTCCTTCGCCCAGAACGGCATTCCCAGCCCGGTGGGAGTCTCCCTCGCCTCCGCCCTCCTGGATTTCACCCTCTCGATCGTCATCGTCCGGGCGCACAGCACCGCACTCAGGTCCAGACGAGTGGCGGCAGCTGCCTGAAGCACCCGTCGTGGGCGGCCGGCCCGGTAGCACAGCGGGTGTCGAGGTGGGCCCCGTGGCGCTGGAGCGCCTCACGGGTTTGCGCGGCGGCCAGTAGGTGTCGCGGACGAGTGTCGTATGCGGGTTGGTGGAGCTGCCCGGAAGATGCGCAAGTCAAGGCTCGGCGCAGGTCGGGGACGGTGATCGCGAACGCCACGGTCGCGCAGCGCCTGGCGCAGACGAAGTTCGCCAACGCAGGACAGACCTGCGTCGCCCCCGACTACGTCCTGACCGACCCGCACACCGCGTCCGAACCAGAGGCTGCCCTGGTCGCCGCGCTCAAGGGGCTGTTCGGCGCGGACCCGCAGACGTCCGACGCCTACGGACGGATCATCCACGAGCGTCACTTCGACCGGCTGTCCGCACTGCTGACTTCCGGCCGTACGGTCACCGGCGGGCAGACCGCTCGGACACGTACATCGCCCCGACCGTGCCGGCCGATGTGCGACCCGACGAGCCGGTGATGCAGGAGGAGATCTTCGGCCCCATCCTGCCGATCCTGACCGTGGCGGACCTGGACGAGGCAATCACGTTCATCAACGAGCGCGACAAGCCGCTCGCTCCGTACGCCTTCACCGAGAACATCACCAAGCGACGCCTCGCTGCCGAGACCTCCTCGGGCAGCCTCAACTTCGGCCTGCCGATGTACCACCTCGCCGTGCCGGCCCTCCCCTTCGGCGGCGTCGGCGTAAGCGGCATGGGCAACTACCACGGCCGCTACTCCATCGAGACCTTCAGTCACCGCAAGGCCGTCCTCGACGTCCCGCTGAGCTGAACCGACCCGAAAGAAGGTATCCCATGCGATACGCCGCCCACGTGGCCAGCGACCTCGAAGACAAGAGCAAGGAGCACGAACGCATCATGGACGACACGCTGGAGCAGCTCGGCGCCGGGAAGTACATGCTCGTCACCAGCTACCGCAAGAACGGCACCCCGGTCGCCACCCCGGTGTGGGTGGTGCGCGACGGCGACACGCTGGGCGTGCGGACCCCCGCCGACTCCTGGAAGGTCAAGCGGATCCGGGCACGCGGCGACATCCTCGTCGGCCCGTGCGACCTGCGCGGCAACCCGACCGGCGAACAGGTCCCGGCCACCGCCGAGATCACCGACGAGTCGACCGGCGCCCGCTACCGCAAACTCATCGCCCGCAAGTACGGCATCCTCGGCCGCCTCATGATCCTCCAGAGCCGGCTCCAGGGAAAGGACAGCACGCTGGGCATCCGCGTGCGGCTCACCGCCTAACGGGATGGGGCAGAGTCAGCAGCCGGCCGCACCCGGCACCTTCCTTCGCCCGCTTCGTACTCTTCGGCGGCGGAGTGGGACTGGCCTCCAGCTTCGCCGTGGCGGCGCTCGCCTCCTGGGTGTACTGGGGCCTCGCCAACGCTCTGATCACCGCGTTCACGCTCCTCGCCACCGAGTTGCATGCCGGCTTCGCCTTCGGCGCAGGCGGGCACGCGACCCGGCGCCAGCATGCGCAGTCGGCCGGGTCCGCGGCGGCCGCGTATGCGGTGACCTCCGTGGCGATGCTTGTCCTGCAGCAACAGGTGACGGCACCCGGTGTGGTGCTCGAGCAGGTCGTCTACCTGTCCGCCTCCGCGCTCGCCGGTATCGGGCGGTTCGCGGTGTTGCGCCTCGTTGACTTCGCGCGGAGCCGCTCACAGGTTGCGGCCACCGTCCCCACCATCCGTCCCGTGCACACAGCCGCGGCCCGCGCCGCGGCACCTGCCGGGCCAGTGATGCTGGGCCACGCCGCCTGACCGTTCCATCGGGAACGGGATCACCGCCTGGATGCCAGGTAGACAAAGCCACCTAGTAGTCGATGTTGAGAGCAGAGATGAGTCCGCTCGGGCCCACGGCACTTCCGGCTCCGGCGTTGCGGGAACCGGGGTGCGTGAGGGCTGCCTTGTGCCCAGGACTGTTGAACCAGGTCTCCATCATCTCCTCCGGTGTGGCGGAGGTACTGGGGGACCAGTAGAGGACTTCGTAGCCGCAGTGCTCGCTGGGGCGGGGCTGCCGGGCGGCGTTCTTGTCCGCGCACGCCTGGGCGGCTTGCACCTGTGCGGCATTCTCCTTGACGTCGGGTAGTCCCAGCGCACGGCGACGTTCATTGAGCAAGGCGATCAGCTGGGAGGTCAGTGACGGCGCGGTCGGGGTCGTCTCGACGGTCGGTTTCGCGGCTGCGGCACGCGTGGGCGGCGTCGTCTGCCTCGTGGGTTTCACACCGGTCGGCGGCGGACTGGTAGCCGGCGGGGACGACGGCGAGGCCGTGGATTCGGCTGTGGCTGACCTCGTGGGGGATGCGGTCGGCGACGGCGTCGAGGATCCGGAGGCGGACTGGGGCTCCCCCTCGGGGGTGGTGATACCCCGCACCGGCTGGTGCCCGGTGTCCGGCGACAGGATGGCCATGGCCGCGCCGGTGCCTCCGGCGGTGATCAGTGTGACAGCGGCGGCCATGGCGGCACGACGCCGCTTCAGTATGCGGCGTCGTATGCGCAGGCTGCGGCGTCCGGGCGGATTGCCGCTCCCCGGCGGGCCAAGGACGATGGTGTCCGCCCCGACGGCGCGGTACCGGGCACCCGCGCCCGGGTCGGCCTTCCCGCTGTGCTGGGCCAACTCGTCGGGGCTGCCCTGATCTGTGTGCACGGCCGCGTCCGAGGGACCGCCCGTGCCCGTTCGCACGCCGGTCTCGAAGGTCGCGTTCTGAGCGGGCAAGCCGTCGTCCCCGACGGGCGCGAGCTCCGCGAGGCCGGACAGCGTCCCGGCCAGTGCCACCAGCCCCAGGCCCACCCGCAACTTCTCGGCGGGCAGCAGGCCGGCCTGCAGGCGCGAGCAGAGCGTGCAGTCGCGGGCGTGCCGCGCGATCCGCTTGCGCCACAGCGCCGACGGGACGCCGTTCCAGAGCCCGATGCCGTCGTCGAGCAGCACACAGCGGGGCACCGCGGCCAGTGCCCGCACCACCAGGCGGGCCGTCTCCAACTGAGCCTTCATCCGCTGCACCCGCACCGCCGTGTGCTGCGGCGACAGCTGAAGCGCCGCGGCCACCTCGCCCCGGGTCAGCTCGCCCGCGGCCTCCAACCACCACAGCGCCAAAAGCTCCCGGTCGGCGTCATCCAGCACAGCGGGTGGCTTCGGCCACCTCCCGCCGCTGTCCCTGAAGCCCCAGCTGGACGATCGTCAGGTCCACGAAGTCCGCGCCGGGGTCGGCCACGTCGTGGAGGTCCTGCTGTCCGGCAACGGCCGGTGCTGCCTGGCGGGTCTGCCAGTGGCTGCGGATCCGGTTCATCGTGATGGCCACCAGCCAGGACCGGAACTGTTCTGGATCGCGCAACGAGCCGAGCTGGCCGAGCGCACGGAGCATGGTCTCCTGCACCACGTCGTCGACGTCGGCGTCCCCGTTCAGTGCCCGGCCCACGATGTTATACACCAACGGCAGATACGCGGCGACCAGCTCATCCTGGGCCCACAGGGCCCCCTGCCGGGCCGCCTCGACCAACGCAGCGTCGCGTTCGCTACTCGCTGCCACGGCTGACCACTTCCTTTTCCGATGCTCGAAGTGCCTTGCCCGTCATATGGGAGACCTCGGCCCGAGGAGTGGGATAACAACAACGCGCCGCGAACCTGAGCCCCAGCTAGAAGCAGCCGGCCAACCGCTACCCGGACCGTGCTGTGAACTGCTGGGCATGCCCACTCACCCAACTTGCATCGAAGTGTTGACACAAGATTCGCCCACGGCATCTTGTACTTACTGCCCGATACAAGCTGGCCCTGCGGCAGGCAGCGTCCGCTGCCGCCGATGCAGGCCGCGCAGCCGCCACCACCCACTGGGGTCTTCACATGCTCGACACCCACCAGCCCGAATCCCGCCCCCGCGCCCACGCCGACCGCTACGCCCGCTGGGCCGGTCTGGCTGTCGGCGTCGTGGCCGCACCGCTATGGGCCACCGTAGACATCACCAACTACCCGCTAGGTGCCTTCGATGCCGGCGTGCCCCTGGTGAGCTTCGCGACCGCTTTCGGCCTGTGCGCGGTGGGCGGCGTCCTGCTCGGCGACGTCCTCACTCCCCTGCCTCGGGAGGCGGTACGCACCGCCAGTCTCACCCCACGCCGGATCCGAGACCACGTGCCGCCCCGAATCACTCTCTTGCTTCTCCTCCAGGCGGTCATCGTTGCCGCGGTGGCCGGTGCGGGGGACGCCTTGGGCACCCAAGACGCCATGTACCGGGCGATCGGGGCCAGGGGTGACGGCTGTGACGGGACCGAACCACCCGTCATCCTCTGGCCCGGTATCCTCGACGGCCGCCAGATCCTCGGCTCTCTCGCCATCGGCACGGCCGCCTGCGCCTGGGCCCTGCGCCGTGTCGCCCGCCGTGCGAGCGACGACCAGCAGCGCCGCGACCGCTCCTCGGCCATCATCGCAGCCTGGGGGGTGCTGGTCTCGACCCAGCTGTCACTCGTCGTTTCGACGATCCACACGGACCTGATGGGCAGTAACTGCGCCGACATGATGGGCATCTCTTCCTTGGCGATCTACCCCCTGGGCCTGCTCGCCCTGGTCACCCTGGCATGGTCCCTGTTCACCGCGGCCGTACCCCGATCGGCCCGACGATGACCGCACCCGCCGTCCGCGTCGACACCACCAGCTCGGTACCGCCCTACGAGCAGATCCGCGCCCAGCTCGCCGCCCTGATTGTCACCGGCCGACTGACCGAGGGCGAACGCCTGCCGACCGTACGTCAGCTCGCCACCGACCTCGGCCTGGCACCGGGCACCGTGGCCCGCTCCTACCGTGAGCTGGAGGCCGCGAAACTGATCCGCACCCGCCGTGGGGCAGGCACCCGGGTCGCGACACCCCCGTCCGAACCAACCCGCCCCGGCCCGGACCAACTCGCCACCCTGGCAAGGGACTTCACCTCAGCTGCCCGCGCGCTGGGCGCCGACACCGAAGCCATCCTGACCGCCGTCCGCGAGGCCCTGGACTGACGACGGCCAGCCGCGTCACCCGTGGCGGCAGCACCAGCCCGATCCTCTCCAGCCGGAGATGCCATCCGCCCACCGACAGCACCCCCGGTCCGATGATGTGCTCACCGCACACCGTCAGACCGGGGGCCGCCGAGGTCTGAGCGCTCAGACCTTCACCAGTCCGTGCCCTTCATCCGAACCCGCGCCCTTCGCATCGCCCGAGCCGGGCGAGCCCGACGCGTGGGCCCGGTCACCCCGCGTCCGCAGCCCCTCCCCCTCGACATCCACGTTCGGCAGCACACGGTCCAGCCACTTCGGCAGCCACCAGGCCTTCTTGCCGAGCAGGGCCAGCACGGCCGGGACGATCGCCATCCGCACGATGAACGCGTCGAAGAAGACCGCGATCGCCAGTCCGAAGCCGATCATCTTGACCATCGCCTCGCTGGAGCCGACGAATCCCGCGAACACCGCGATCATGATCACCGCCGCGGCCGTCACGACCCGTGCCCCGTGGTTGAAGCCGGTCACCACGGCCTGGCTCGGCTTCTCTCCATGGATGTACGCCTCTCGCATCCGGGTCACGAGGAACACCTCGTAGTCCATCGCGAGGCCGAAGACCACGCCGATCATGAAGATCGGCATGATCGCAACGATGGGGCGGGTTTCGTCGACGCCCACGAGGTCGGCCATCCAGCCCCACTGGAAGACCGCGACCACGGCGCCGAGGGCCGCCATCACGCTCAGCAGGAAGCCGAGGGCCGCCTTCAACGGCACGAGGATCGAACGGAAGACCACAATCAGCAGCAGGAACGCCAGGCCCACGACCAGGGCCAGGTACGGGATCAGCGCGTCGTTCAACTTCTGCGCGATATCGGTGTTCATGGCCGTTGTCCCGGTGACCAGCACGTCCGCTTCCGTGTCGGCCTTGATGTCCGTGCCCGCGTCCCGGATCGCGTGCACCAAGTCCTCGGTGGTCACCGACGACGGCTCGGAGGCCGGGATCACCGTGATCGTGGCCGTGTCGCCCGCCTTGTTGGGGGCGACCGGCGTCACGGTCGCGACGTTCTCAAGCCCCTTGATCCGGTCGGTGACCTCGGTGAAGGCCGCCTCCCGGTCGTCGCTCGCCTTCGCGTCGACCACGACCACCAGGGGGCCGTTGAAGCCGGGGCCGAAACCGTCGGACAGCAGGTCGTACGCCCGGCGCTGCGTCGTCGAGGTCGGCAGCGAACTGTCGTCCCCGATGCCCAGATCCATGGAGGCGGCGGGGACGGCGGCGGCGCCGAGGCCGACGACGCCGAGGAGCAGTACGGCGATCGGACGGCGTACGACGAACCTCGCCCAGCGCGTGCCCATGTTGGGCTTGGCCGCCTTGACCGAAGCCCCCTTCCGCGCGGCCCGGGCGCCGCCCAGGAACCTGCTCTTCTCGCCCGCCGGCTTGACCCTGCGACCCGCATAACCGAGCAGCGCGGGGATCATCGTCAGGGCGATGAGGACCGCGATGGCGACCGTGCCGGCGGCCGCTACACCCATCTTCGTCAGCATCGGGATGTTGACGACGGACAGGCCCACCAACGCGATCACGACCGTGAGGCCGGCGAACACGACCGCCGAGCCCGCGGTGCCGACAGCCCGGCCGGCCGCCTCCTCGCGCTCGCGACCCTCGGCCAGTTCGGTCCGGTAGCGGGAGACGACGAACAGGGCGTAGTCGATGCCGACCGCCAAGCCGATCATCGAGGCCAGGGTCGACGTGGTCGAGCCCAGGTCGAGGGCGCTGGCGAGGGCGGTGATCGCCGAGACCCCGATGCCGACGCCGATGAGCGCCGTCAGCAGCGGCAGGCCGGCCGCGACCAATGAGCCGAAAGTAATGACCAGGACTACGGCGGCGACCGCGATACCGATGATCTCGCCGGCGCCAGTCTCGGGCTGCGCCTGGAGTGCGTCACCGCCGACCTCCACGGTCAGTCCGGCGTCCCGCGCGTCCTGCGCAGCCTCCTCCAGGGATTCCCGGGTGCCCTCCTCCAGCTCCATGCCGGGGGCCTTGTACTTGACCGACGCGTAGGCGATCGTGCCGTCCTCGCTGACGGCGTCGGCCTTGTACGGGTCGGCGACGGAGGCCACCTCGGAGCCTTCGCCCAGCGCGTCGACGGTCTTCTGCGCGGTGTCCCTGTTGGCGGCGTCCGTCATCTTCTCGCCGGCGGGGGCCTTGAAGACGACGCGGGCGGTGCCGCCGTCGGCACTCATCCCGGGGAAGCGCTGTTCCAGCAGGTCGAATGCCTTCTGAGCCTCGGTGCCGGGAACGGAGAAGGACGTATTGGCCGCCGTGGGGGCGCTGGCCGCGGCAAAGCCCGCGAGCGTCAGCAGTGCCACCCATATGAGGGCGACGAAATGCCGTCGCCTGAAGGCGAGTCGGCCGAGTCTGTAGAGAAAGGTGGCCACGAGGGCGTACTCCGAGTCAGGTCGTGGGTCTTGAGTCTTGGGTTCTTCGGGGCAGGGGTGATCAGTCCGGCGGGGAGGCAGTGGTGATCGGCCCTAGGACGTGGGCGGGCACGTCAGGGCTGAGTGCGGGCCTTGTCAGGCGGTGGTTGAGCCGAGGGCGGGGAGGACCACGGCGTCGATGTGCGTAGGGAGGGAGTCCTGCGTCGGCGACCACTCCATACAGAAAGACCGGTCGTTCTACCCCTTAACAATAGCCTCGCGGGGATCCTCGCGCCACACACCGACCCAATTGAGGCGTTCGTCACCACCACTGACACAGAGAGGTAGCCTCACCGCATGCTCCACGGGCGGCAGAAGGAACTTCACGCCCTGAGCCGACTTGTCACGGAGGCCAGTGCGGGCCAAGGCGGAGCGCTGATCGTGGAGGGGGACGAGAGGTCGGCAAGACCGCGTTGCTACGGAGTGCTGTTGCCGCGGCCGGCAGCGGCAGGCGCGTACTGACCTGCTCGGGCGTCCAGGCCGAAGTCGCCCTGGCCTTCGGCGGATTACAGCGGCTGATGACAGCGCTGCTCGACCGGCTGCCGGAGCTGCCGGACGATCAAGTCGCCGCGCTGCGCAGCGCGTTGGGCCTGTCCACCGCGCCCGCCGCGGATCGGATGGTCCGTACGGCCGTGCTGGCCCTGTTCGACCGGGCCGCGGCCCGCACCCCGCTGCTGCTCGTCGCGGACGATGGCTCGACCCGGCCACCGCCGGTGTGCTGTTCTTCGCCGCCCGCCGGCTCGAGGGCCGCTCCATCGCCTTGCTCGCCGCCGTCCGCGAAGCCGGGGCGGCGACTCGGCACCTGCCGCGGCTCACGCTCGGCGGGCTCGCCCGGGACGCCGCGTCCGCCCTCCTCGACAAGCACGGCTGGGGGACTCCGGGTCCGGCCAGGCCGCCGTCGCCGACGCAGTGGGCGGCAACCCGCTGGCGCTGCAGGAACTGGTCCGGCTCGGCAGTCCGGCGGAGGTCGCGGAGAAGGTCGTACTCACCGGAACCGCCCCGCTCAGCCTGCGACTTCGCGAGGCCTTCGCCGAACGCACCCGGGAACTGCCCGAATCGGCCCGCACCGTGCTGCTGGTGGCGGCAGCGAAGGACAGCGGCCACACCGGCACCGTGCTCGCCGCGGCACGGCGGCCGGCGGTCGACGAGCAGGCGCTGGACTTGGTGGAGGCCGCCGGGTACCTGGAGGAGGTGTCGGGTGCCCGGCTGCCCTTCAGGCATCCGCTCGTACGGGCCACGGTGTACGCCGACGCCTCCGCGCGCCGGCGTGCGCCCGCGCATTGCACGCTCGCCGACGAGTCGGCGACGGTCCCCCGGAGGGTGGGCAGCGCGAGCGGGCCGTGTGGCACCGCGCGCTCGCGGCCACCGGCCCCGACGAGCCGCTGGCCGAAGCGCTGGAGGCCGGCGCAGCCACCGTGCGCCGCAGGGGCGGACTCGCCGTGGCCGCGGCTGTACTGCACGGGGCCGCGCTGCTGAGCAGGCCCACGGAGCAGCAGCGCAGCAAGCGGCTCGCCGCGGCGGCCGAGGCCGCCTGGAAGTCGGGCAGCCCTCAGCTGGCCCACCCGCTGCTGAGGGAGGCGCTGTCCCGGCCCGCGGACGTCGGCACTCAGCTGGAACTGGACCGGCTGCGGGGCATGATGGAGCTCTGGGGCGGAGATCAGCAGGCGGCGACGGCCGGGCTGCTGGACCGTGCGGCCGCGCTCATCGACCAATCCCCCGGGCAGGCGTTGACCCTGGCTTTCATGACGGTGGACTGGGCGCTGCGCTCCGACCGGACGGACGAGGCCCTGCGGGCCGCGCGCCTCATCGAGGCCGCCGGCGGCGAGGATCCCGGGTACGCGCGGTACGGGAACTGGCTGGCGGACGCGGTCATCGGCCGTCCCCGGGAGGAGCTGACTCCCTGGCAGGTCCTCCGGGCCGCGCCGGAGGATCTCAGCCGCGACGACGCCCACCGCCACGTGTGGCCTGCCGCGCTGAGCAAACTCGGGCCCTCCCCGCGGACGGCCCGGTCCTTCATCCTGGAAGCCTGCGACCGTTTCGCGACGTCCGGGATGCTCGCGGTCCGTGGACTGCTCCTGTCGTGGCTCGCGGATCTGGAGTACCGGGTCGGGCTGTGGCCCGAGTGCGAGGCGCACGCACAGGAGGGGTTGCGGATGGCCCGGGACATCGGACAGCCCGTCCTGGAGGCGGATCTGCTCGCGGTGCTGGCCCTGCTGTCCGCCGGGCGCGGCGAGGCGACGGATTGCCGCGCGTACGCCGAACGCGCCCAGGCTCTGGCGGTGCCGCAGGGCAACAGGTCGGCGGCGGGCACCGCGCAGTGGGCGCTGGGGCGGCTGCCCCTGGCCCACGACAGGACGCGCTGCCCGTCGAGCAGCACGGTGCACGCCCAGCACGCCCCCTGGTTGCAGCCCTGCGGCTCCGACGGCCAGTCCACCGCCGACCACGACGCGGCGACTGGGGTGAGGGGACACCTCGTCCGGCATGGAGGGCCCTGCCTTTCTGTTGGGGCCTTCAGCCTCCGTCCCGGTGGTTCCTGTTACATCTGTCACTTCGACCGGTCTCGTGGCCATGCCGCCGTTCGGGGTGGGCGAACACCGCTGCGGGCACGGCGGCTGTGCAGCGGTTCGCACGCCTCACCGCGTGGCCCTTGCGACGGGTGTCAGGTGAGGGTCCACTTCTGGTTGGCCTGGCCGTTGCAGTCCCACCGGATCAGCCTGGTGCCGTTGGCGGTTGCCGCGCCAGAGACGTCCAGGCACTTGCCGTTGAGGTCGGTGATGGTGCCGTCCGAGTGGACGGTCCACTTCTGGTTGGTGCCGCCGTGGCAGTCCCAGATGACCACCTTGTCGTCCTTGTCGTCGTCCACGGCGTCGAGGCACTTGTCGCCGTAGAGGACGAGTTCGCCGCGCGAGGTCTGCTGGAAGGTCTGGTTGCGTCCGCCGGAGCAGTCCCACAACTGTGGCTTGGTGCCGTTGATGTGGACGTTCTTGTCGATGTCCACACAGCGGTGGGAAGCGGCGCCGACGAGGGCCGTGCCGTCGGTGCCGGGGATGCCCTGGACGCGGAGGGCGTCGATGTCGGGGGTAGTGCTGCCGGAGACCGCCGCGAACCTGACGGTGTTCGCCCCCTTGGCCAGGTGCGCGAGCAGGGAAACGGTCCGATAGGTGGTGGCCGAGCCGGTGGGCGGGAATGCCACGACTTGCTTGTACTGGGCGTTGACCTGGATGGTGGCCTTGCGGGCGGTGCTGCCGCCGTTGGCGTAGGTGATGTCTACGAGCTTGGTGCCCGCGGTAGAGGCGGTGATGTTGCTGAAGGTGGGGACTGTGGCGGTGGTGGTGTCCTCGTAGGTGCTGCCGGAGGCCTCGGTGCCGGAAACGGTCAGCAATACAGCGTCGTTCGCCGGGACGGAGGTGGTGTAGCTGGTCGAGAACGATCCTGCGTCGCTGCGGGTCCAGGCGTTGCGCACGGTGGCGGAGGCCGAGGTCAGGCCGAGGTCGGCCCAGCGGACGGTGATGTTCGCGGCGGAGCCGGTGCGGTTGAGCAGCATGACCGCGCGCTTGCCGGTGCCGGAGAGGACCTTGCCGTACACATGCAGGCCCCGGGTGTCCTCGGCGACCTTGACGCCCTGCAGGCCGCGCGGGTCCTGGTCGATGGCGAGGACCTCGGGGTTGGTGAGGATGTCGCGGGTCTCCGCGCTCATGGTGGCGACGTTGTTGCCGGCCAGCAGGGGGGCGCCGGCGATCGACCACAGGCTCATGTGCAGCCGGTTGCGTGCGGCGGTCATGCCGTTCAGGCCGACCATCAGCATGTCGGGGTCGTTGTAGGAGCCGGTGTGCTGGGCCGCGGGCTGCAGAGCCTCGTCGAAGTTGTAGTACATCTTGGTCAGCTGCGGGGTCTCGTCCTTCTGCAGGATGTCGACGCTGGTGCGCCACAGGTCGCCGTATCCCGGCGCCCAGTTCCACGGCAGTCCGGAGCCCCACTCGCAGAACGACAGCACCAGCTTGCGGCCGGTCACGGCCGAGGCGGCCTCGTTGGCGGCGGCGATCTGCTTGTACGTCGTCTCCTGGTCCAAGCCCTCCACACGGCCGCCGCAGAAGTCGATCTTCACGTAGTCGAAGCCCCAGCGCTGGAAGGTCTCCAGGTCCTGCTGGTAGTGGCCCTCCATACCGGTGTTGGGCGCCGCGGGCCGGGTGGTGGGGTAGTAGTAGCCGCAGCCGTTCTTACCCGCGTCGGTGTAGATGCCGGCCTTGAGGCCCTTGCTGTGGATGTAGTCGGCGATCGCCTTCATGCCGCCCGGCCACAGGTTCTCGTCGACGACGATGTTGCCGCTCGCGTCCCGGGCGCCCTGCCACCAGCCGTCGTCGAGGTTGACGTACTTGTAGCCGGCGGCGGCCATGCCGGAGGAGACCAGGGCGTCAGCCTGCTGCTTGATCACGTTGTGGTCGACGCTGCTGAAGAAGCTGTTCCACGACGCCCAGCCCATCGGCGGCGGGGTGACACCTGTCTGAGAGGTGCTCACGGCAGCCAGTTCGGCGGACAGGGGCGCCGAAGACTCCGGCCGGTCGAGCGTGGCCAGGACGGCGACGGCGAGTACGGCGGCGAGGACCCGGACGGTGATGCGTCTGGTCCAACTTCGTGCGGCGGTGCGGGACATGCGGCTCTCCAGGGGAGGAAGGGGGAAGGAACGCTGACTTACGGCGTGAGCTGGGCGAGGTTCACGGCGTTGGCCATCGCCTGATAGCCGGCTTCGTTGGGGTGCAGTTTGTCGGGGCTGGCGTAGGCGGGATTGAGGGCCTGAGAGTTGCGGGGATCCTGCATGGCCTTGTCGAAGTCGATGACGCCGTCGAAGGCGCCACTGGTGCGGATCCATTGGTTGACGGCTTGGCGGACCTGCTCGCCGTCGGGCGTGTAGTACTGGGCCCCCGCGTAGGGCAGGATCGTGCCGCCGATGATCTTGACGCCGACGGCGTGGGCTTGGTCGATCACGGTCTTCATGCCGTTCTGGAGATCCGCGGCGGTCACCGGGCTGGATCCGTTCGGGCCGGTGTTGCTGCCGATGTCGTTGATGCCCTCCAGAAGGATCACGCTTTTGACGTTGGGCTGGCTGAGCACGTCCCGGCCGAACCGGCTCTTGAGGCTTGGGTTGGTCGACCAGGCGTCTGTCAGTATCCGGTTGGAGCCGATGCCGGCGTTCACGACGCCGAGGGTGGGGCCACCGGAAGCGGAGTTCATGCGCCGGGCGAGGTAGTCGGGCCAGCGGCGGTTGGCACCCCAAGTGGAACCGACGCCGTCGGTGATGGAGTCCCCGACGCACACCACGGTTCCGGTGGCGGTCGAGGAGATGACGTCCAGGCCTTCGAGGTAGTACCAGGACGACTTGTTCGTCGGGTAGTTGCCGAGGCCGTCGTCGGCGACGTGGTTACCGGAGGCGACCCATGCCTGCTGCTGTGCCTCATGGTGCCAAGTGGCGGCGGGGGACGTGCCCGCCACGTGGAGGCTCACGAGCTGGTTCGTGTCCGCGGCCACGGCCATCGGGATCGGGTCGCTGGCGACGTCCTGCCCGGCGGGGATGGTGACAGAGGCCCTCTTGTCGAAGAGGACGGTGCGATGGGTGCCGGGGACGGCGGTGCCGGGGGTGCTGCCTTCCTTGGCGAGGTCGACGGCGTCGATGGTCAGCGGTCCGGTGCCGTAGCGGTTACTGAGTCGGACGCGGATCTCGGACCCTGCGACGGTGGTGTGTGCGACCATGCGGATGCTCTTGTCGGTGAACGATTCACCGTTTTTCATCAGGCCGGCGGTGTAGGTGCCGACCCGTGTGAGCGGTGCGGAGACCGGGGTCAAGGTCCAGCGCTGGTTGTCGCCTCCATTGGGCTGCCACTGGATGATCTCGTTTTCGTCTCTGTCCGACGACTGCTTGTTGTCGACGACCAGGCCGTTGGCGGCGTTGACAAGGTTGTAGGCGTCGCCGGCGGGCTGGAGCTTCCATTGCTGGTCGCCGGCGCCGTCGCAGGTGTTCTGGACGAGCTGCGGAGTTTCGCTCTGCGGGGCAGGGGTGTCCAGACACAGGCCGCTGTTGGCGCTCCTGATGGTGTAGGCGCCGGAGCTGGTCCGGGTCAGCAACCATTGCTGGTTGGCCCCGTTGTTCGACGTGTATTGGATGACGGGTGCGCCGGGGGCGGTCGAGGCGAGTTTGACGTCCATCAGCTTTTCGCTCGCCACGTTCATCAGGGTGTAGACGGTGCCGGAGACGGGGGTTGCCGAGGCCGCGTGGGCCGTAGCGCCGGTCCCGGTCAGGGTGCATGCCGCGAGGCCCAGGCCGACCGGGATCGCGAGACGTCTTGTTATTCGCATGAGAACCTCTTTCTTGGGTCTTTCCGTGGTGAGGGGCGCGGGGCATCCGAAGGTCCGGCAGTCCACCTCGTGCACTGGGACCACGGAGCTCGAAAGAGCGGGGTTCAGTGGGCAGGGCGGGGGGCTGGCGAACCAAACGGACTTACCGTCGGAGGGGATTGAGTAGAGGCGGGTGGGGTGGACTGCGCAACGGCCGGATCGTTGATGTGCTCGGCGAGCTGGTCGAGCACGACCTGGCAGGCGTGCCATGACCGGGTGGGGTGCGCCGGTCATGTCCCCAACGGTCGTGTGCCGCTCGTCCATCCGGTCAGCGGGGTCGCTGTGCGGGGCGGGTCGGTGACGGAGCCGGGGGCGCTCATCACCATGCCGCCTTCGGTGCGTGGCCGCGGACGACCGTCAGCCGCAGACCGATGACAGCCAGCTTCCTAGACGGGGAGCTTCCACTTCTGGTTGTTACCGCCGTTGCAGGTGTAGATCTCGACCTCGACAGGGCTCGTGGCGAACCCCGGGACGTCCAGGCATCGGCCGGACTGTGTGGCGCGGAGGCTGCCGTCGGCCAGCTGCGTCCACTTCTGGTTGTATCCACCGTTGCAGGTGTAGATCTCGACCTTGGTGCCGTTCGTCGTGGCCTTCCTGGGGACATCCAGACAGAAGGTGCCGCCGATCCTGATCGTGTCGTCGGCCGGGTTGTAGGTCCAGGTCTGCGCGAAAGTGTTGTTGCACCGGTAGGTCTTCACCCGAGTTGCGTTCTCGAGCTTGCCTTCGGGGAGATCCAGGCACATGTCGGCGATGCCCGAAGGGATGGCGCCGACACGCTTGGGGATCGGATCGGTCTCGGGCGCGACCGAGAAGGCGTCGAACTGCTGCGTCTCGTATCCGCTCACCGCCGTCGCGTCGACGGAGTCGACCGTGCCCAGGCCGGCGCGGCCGTGAGCGTACGTCGAGTCGGTGACGCTGCCCAGGACTGTGCCGTCGACCTTGGTGGTGATGGTCGATCCCTGCATGGTCAGGGCGAAGGAGTGCCAGCGATTGGTGCCGAGGGCCGCTGTGGTGCCGCTCTTCAGGGTGGTGAAGTTCGACTCCTTGTCGCTCTTGAGGATCGACCAGGCACCCGTGTCGCTCACCCGCAGACGGTACGCCTCCAGGCCGTTGTTGTTCCTGCCCTGCATGCCCACGCGGCCAAGGAGCTCCACTGCGCCGGGTTGTTCCAGCATCGCGTCCGCGCTGACGGTGTAGTTGCTCCAGGCGTCGTCGCCCATGAAGGTGTACGGCGCGTAGTACTTCTCCGCGGTCCAGGGGATCGGCTTGACCGTGGCCATCTGACGCAGGCACGTGCCCCCGCGTCCACCACCGCAAGTCACGGTCTCGAAGGCGCCGTTCATGTCCGTGAAGTACTTCGGAGACTCGGTGATGCCCGGCGTCTCGAAGTCGTTGTACTGCGGCAGGCTCAGCGAGTCGACCGCCGGCGCCGTCGTCGCGGCCTTGCCTCCCCCGGCCTTCGTGGTCAGCGTGTAGACGCGACCGGGCCGCAGTGTCACGGTGTACTTGCCGTCGGAGGGGGTGACATCGGTGGTGTGCGCAAAGTTGTCATCGCCGTACGAACTGTCCGAGTTCGTGTCGACGTTCGTGGCCCACACGTGAACCTGACCCGTCGACAGCCCGCCGGTGACCTGGACGTCCAGCGTCTGTGGGGCGGTGGCCTGCGTCGTTTCGATGATCGTGCTGTAGTTGCCACCCTCGGGTGCTCGCAGCGTCACATAGCTGCCGTTGGAACGGTCACCACCCAGATAGCCACTGGCGGAATCCTGGTACCGCCATCCGACCTCTGTGAACTGTGTCGTGTGGGCCATGACCCAGGCGGTCTTGCCGACCCGGTAGTGGCCCGACCAGGGCTGGTTGGCCGACACGAGCCCATTGAAGGCGAAGTAGGTGTTCGGGTAGAGCGCACCCATCAGCGGCCAGTTGTAGTACGAGGTCATCCGACCGTCGATATAGTCCCGGTTGAGAGCCCGCGCCACGTTCGCGGCACCCGCCTCGGTGTCCTGTGATCCGTTCTCGCTGGCCCACAGTTGCTTTCCCATGGTCTGAGCCTTCTGGTTGCGGTTCCAGTCGGTCCAGGGATTTGTTGTGTTGTACTCGGGGCAGGCGGTGGTCGCGTGGTTGTTGCCGATGGCTCCCGAACCCGAGTAGCCGCACGGGTAGTGCACGCCGATGACGTCCACCGCCCCCCGGAACGCCGCATTGCTCTCCATCTCGTCGACGACATCCCAGTTGTGCTCAGCTGCCACGACCTTGGTCGCGTAGCCCTTCGACTTGAGGGCGTTCTTGAGGTCGACGAACCACCAGGCCTTCCACCCCCGCTCGTTCCAGCCGCCGAGATAGTCGATCTCCAGGTTGTTCTGCTTTGCGCAGTCCATCCACCGCATCAGGTAGTCGATCGTGTCCTTGGTCCAGAAGTCCCCACCGCCGACCCAGCCCGGTGCGCCCCAAGCCAGGGCGGAGAACGTGATGTTCGGATTTCGGGCCTGGGCCTCGCGGGCCAGCCACCACTCATAGCCGGCGTCGCAGTCCACCTTGCCCCTGCTGTGCTCGTGGCTGGGTTCGGCGCCGTCGGTGGAGTTGGTGTCCCCTCCGATCTCAAGCTTGAGTGCCTGCAGCGAGGCGCCGACGTCGGGCTTGAACAAGTAGTCGAGGATCTCGTTGCGCTGCCGTTCGGGATAGTCGATCAGCAGTCGAGAGTTTCCTCCACCTCCACTGATCGCGCCGGCTCCGTTGAACACCCGGCCCGGCTTGGTGCCGTCGACGGTGATCGACGTCGAGACTGCGGCGTACGCGCGGGGAGTCGCCACCCCGGATATCACGCTCAGTATCATCGCCATAACTGCGAACAGGGCATAACGGCCTCGGGATATTCGAAACACGCTGGCTCCTTACGACTTCGAGGAGTTGGGATGCGCACCCCGCCCCGATCCAGGGGTCAAGCGGTGAGCCGATTGAACTGCTGATTGGTGCCGGTTCCGCACTTGTACTGGATGAGGCGGACATCCTTGGCGGAGCCCTCGGGGACGTCCAAGCAGAGTCCGCTGTGCCGGGCTACCAGGCGGTAGTAGCCGTTGCCCTGGTCCTCGAACTTCCATTGCTGGTTCTGGCCGCTGCCGCACGTGTACTGATTGACGAAGGCCTTTGCGGTGGAAGCACCTTCGACATCCAGGCACTTGCCGCTGTGCTGGGCGAGGATGCGGTAGTAGCCGCCGCCCGCGTCCTCCAGACGCCACTGCTGGTTGAGGCCTCCGTTGCAGGCGAATTGGATGACGTGGCCGTTGTCGGCGGCGGAGTTGTCCCTGACGTCGACGCACTTGTCGCTGTGCCGGGCCAAGAGATTGTAGTAGGGGCCGCCACCCACGCCCCTGACCGTCCCCGCCGCCGCGTCGATCTCGACCTTGGGGTACCAGGGCAGGTTCATGGTGGTCTTGGTCGGAAAGGTCAACGGCAGCCAGACGTACGTGGAGTCGTTGACCGGGCCCCTCCCGTTCATATTGGCGCCGGCCCACCGGTCGCCCATGTACAGGAACGAGGTGTTGCCCGACGTGCCCTCGATGGGCAGGACGAATGTCGTCTGGGAGTTGTAGGCGATGCCGTCACCGACCTCCTTCATCTCCGACCAGGGGCCGGCGACGCTGGTGGCGGTGGCGTACATCTGCTGGTTGGGATTCCAGCCGCTGAGACCGGAGGTCAGCATGAAGTAGACGCCGTCACGCTTGAACAGCGCCGGGGCCTCCCGCCCCTGGCCCGGCCACGGGTTGGCGACCAATGGGTTGTCGGCGTACCCCGTGAAGTCGGCGTTGAGCTTGTAGATGCGCAGGTCGGCGTTGTCCTTGGCGGCCGTTACCTGGTAGGCGGTCTCACCTCCGTCCGCGTTCTTGTCCACGTACAGCGTCATGTCCCGGGACTCAGTGGTCTGAGTGGTGCCGTTGCCGTTCGGCGGCTGGAAGCTGCCCCGGTAGTCATACGGGCCCTCGATCTTGTCGGAGACGGCGACGGCGGCCTTCGACTCGACGTAGTCCGTGGCGTTCTCCTTGTGCATCCACATGACGAACTTCTTGGTGGTGCTGTTGTAGATCACCTTGGGACGCTCGATCTTGGCGGACTTCAGCTCGGGATCGCTCGCCTGGTTGAGGGCATCGCCTACCCACTCCCACTTCTTCAGATCGGCCGACTTGTAGACGGAGACGGCCTTGAATGTGTCGTTCGGGTGGCGGTTCTCCCCGAACCAGTAGTAGTAGCCATCGGTGTGCTTGATCATCCCGCCGCCGTGTGCGTCGACCGGGTCGCCATTGGTCCCGATGAAATCGTTGGGGTTGTCCAGGGTGACCAGAGCGGCCTGGGCGGGCGGCGCAACCACCAGTAGTGCGAGCACGCTGGCGCAGGCAGCCAGCAACGGCGTGAGAACACGTCTGAGCATCATTGCTCCTTCGTGAACGGGAGGGCGGCTTCGGGAAGGAGAGTCGAACCCGCCCTCGGGCGGCTCTCGGTCCCATTCGTCGATCTGTGCTGGGCGTGATCGGAAATGAGGGTGACCCCACACCCTGGTCGGGGGCTGACATGCTGTGCGGGTGGGGCCAAGGTCGAGGGATTGGAAGTGAGGTGCGTCCGCTGTCGGCCTTCGGCCGAGTCCCGTTCAGCGGACTTCTCCGAGGTGTTCGACGGCAGCCCGGCAAGAGTCTGGCGAGGCCGTCGTCATCGCAGCCGGCAACGCCGTCATCGCCCCCCCGGCTCCGCGGGCGGCTGCTGGTGCGGGACGGATGGGGTTCGTCGGCTGCGCGAGGGGCTCAGGTGAAACGGGGGACGCAGTCCGGGCAGGCGGAGAGTGCCCGGTCGGGGGCGCTCGACCGCTGGATGAAGCCCACGAAATGGGGGCTTCCGTCCAGCGCTTGCACCTGCAGCAGAGGTCGGCATTCAACGGTCTGGAGTCTCCTGCTCTTGATCGGGACGGGTGTCGTGGGGCGTGGGCGTTCGTGCTGGGGAGGGACAGGTGCCACTCTGTGCTCACTACCGGCTCCAGGAGGATGGGGGCGGGACGGGGCAGCTCGGGCCGACGATCAGCCCTTGTTGGCGCCGAGGGTGAGCCCGCTGACGAACTGGCGTTGCAGCCCGAAGTAGACGATCAGGGTGGGGATCGCGGTGAGCAGGGCGCCGGCGGCGATCAGGTTGGAGTCTGTGAAGTACTGGCCGGAGAGGTTGTTGAGCGCCGAGGTGATCGGCATGTTCTCGCCGGTGGAGATCAGGACGATGGCCCAGAAGAAGTCGTTGTAGATCCAGATGGACAGCAGAGTCGCCAGGGCGGCCATCGCCGGCCGGCACAGCGGCAGCACGATCTGCCAGTACTGCCGCCATACCGAGGCACCGTCCACCAGCGCGGCTTCGGTCAGCTCGTGCGGCAGGGTGCGCATGTAGTTGCTGAGTACGAAGGCGCAGAAGCCCGACTGGAAGGCGACGTGGATCAGCACCAGGCCGAGCGCGGAGTCGTACAGCTTGCCGCTCATCGTGATGCCGGGCAGGTCGATCAGCAGGTACATCCGGTACAGCGGGGTGATGATGACCTGCTGCGGCAGCAGGTTGCCCGCGGTGAAGACCAGCAGCAGCGCCAGGTTGAGGCGGAAGTCGAAGCGGCTGACGTAGAAGGCGACCATCGAGGACAGGAACAGCGTCAGCAACACCACCGGAACGGCGATCAGCAGCGTGGTGCCGAAGTTTGCCCGCCTTCTTCGAGGCCAGGGTCTGGGCAGCGTCCTGCCAGGTACGGCCGACGGCGCCCTCCTGGTGGAAGGGGAGGATCTCCGTCCACAGATCGAAGGTCTTGCGCACCTTGGCGTCGGTCCAGGACGCCCTGCCGGCCATCAGCTCGACGTGGAAGTCGTAGCCGTTGGCGCGGAAGTTGATCTGGTCCAAGGTGCCCATAGCGGGCCAGGCGTCCTTGTCACCGAAGGCGATCGGGACGAGCCCGTCCTTCTTCATCCGCCCGCACAGAGCTACGAAGTCGTCCCAGGTGGTGGGGACTTCGTCACCGTACTGCTTGAAGACGCTCTTCCGGTAGAAGACCGCCCAGGGGTAGGTGTACAGCGGCACGAAGTAGTACCTGCCGTCCTCACTCTGGCTGAGCACCTTCATCGCGACGGGGAAGTTGTCGCCGATGGACTTCCACACGTCGTCGATCGGGGTGGCGAGGCCCTTGGCCGCGAAGAACTGCATCCGGTAGCCGGCGAACCAGTGGAACACGTCGTCCGGCGTGCCCTGAAGATAGGAGTTGATCTGCTCCTGGAAGGTGTTGTGGTCCTTGGCGTTCACGTCGACCGTGAGTCCGGACTTCTTCCCGAACGCCGCGTAGATGTCGGCGAACGCCTTCTTCGGCACCGCGTCCGACGCGTTGGAGCCGACCGTGACGGTCTTCGGGTCACTGGCCGTACCGCTGCCGCCGCAGGCGCTCAGCAGGGGGAGGCCGGCGCCTAGCACAGCAGCCCCGCCCACCCCCCGCAGCAGCGTGCGGCGAGCGAGGCCGGGAGAGGAGAGACCAGACGGAGAAAGTCGCATGAACGGCTCCTGGGGCAGAGCGGTGGTCATCGGAATCCAAACCGCATGGCACACAATCGATCAAAAGCAAACGAGACCAAACGGCGTCGCCCATGAGATCCGTTCGGCCCGCCGAACGTCAAGAGGCATGCATCCACTTTTTATGACCCCTACGAAAACCGATGAGCTGGAGAAATCGCTTTCCCTGAGCGCCAGTTGCAGGATTCCCGCAGGCCGACCCGATGGGTGCGCTCCCATGGCGCGAATGTGCCTGCACCGCACATCGAGCACAACCGCACGCGAACTTTGCGAAGCCCGAGCAGGGAGGCAGGCCGGGTTGGGCAGAGACAACGGCCTTGGCAGCAAGCCCGGTTGGGCTGCTTCACCCTTGCGGTACGTCCGCGCGCAGACCATTCGGCAACCTCGGCCAGAAGCTGTGCGCGGCCCTACCGATCAAGCAGACGCCAGACGGGCACCGCGCCACAGCCCTGTCGCCACGCTGAACGTTCCGGCACAGCTGCGGGCGGCCGGGCGCCGCAGCATCGACGAGCTCCTGCAGTCCAACGATCACCTGGGCGATCAGCAGGCTCTCCTGGACGCCACGCACGCCGCTGTGCCCGAGCCTTGTCCGGAAGGGTTCCGCCAGGACGCCGTACGGGTCGCGAGGATCCGCGGGCCGGGTGTGACGGTCGAGCAGGTGGCCACCGACTTCCGAGTCCATCCGATGACGTTGTGGAAGTGGATGCGTCGCGCGGATCGATGACGGGACCGAGCCCGGAACGACCAGCCACGAGGGCACCGAGCTTCGGGAAGCGCGTCGGCGGATCAAGCTGCTGGAGCACGAGAACGAGGTCCTGCGCCGGGCCGCGGCCTACCTGTCACAGGCGCATCTGCCGGGAAGAGGATCTACCCGCTCGTGAAGGAGCTGACCGGGGACGGGGTGCCTGTCACGATTGCGTGCCGGGTGCTGAAGCGCGCCAGACAGCCCTACTACCGCTGGCTGGCCCAGCCGGTGACCGATGCCATGCTGGAGGAGGCGTATCGCGCGAACGCGCTGCTTGGCTTTATCGAGCAGTTGTGGCTCTGGCCCACTTCCTGTGGAGGCTCACGGACAGTGATGTCAGTGGTGTGTGGTGGGATGGCCTGACTCTGCCGTTGATCCGCTGGGAGGCCCCTGTGACGTCCTCGTACCCGTCCCTGTCTCGTGCCTTGGCCGAGGCTTTGGTCGATGTCCTGTGGTTCATTGACGGTAACGAGGACGAGCAGATGGATCAGGACGACGCGGTCAAGGTCATGGAGAGTGTTGCCCACGTGGTCAGCACGCTGCCGGGTGATCAGCGGCAGGAGCTCCTCGAGCTGGTCGGGGAGATGTCGGCCGCCGAGAACAACCCGGCTCGCCGCGATTTCCTGGAGGCGTTCCCGGAGGGCTTCGGGCTGATCGACGATGCGTCCTGAGCAGCCTTTTCAGCAGTAGAGCAGGACGCGCTTGCGGAGGAGTTCGAAGCCGGCACCGCCGAACATCTGGCGCTTCAGCATCTTGATCCGGTTGACATGCCGCTCGACGACTCCGGAGTTCCACTGCTGTGAGAGTCCGGCGGTGACGGCGTCGAGGTCGCGCTCCAGGTGCCGGGCGAATCGCTGGAGGCTGGGCAGGTCTGCGGTGGTCGCGGCCTCGATCCAGGCCGGCAGTTGATGGCCTTGCAACTGAGTGAGCATGTGGGCGAAGGAGCACACGTGCCCGGCAAATGCGTCCAGTTCACGGCAGTTTGACAGTACGGCCTTGAGCTGGACCCGGTCGCTCTCGGCCAAGGCGTCGGGGTGGGTAAGGATCCAGCGGGTGACGGCGCGGGCCGATGGAGCCCGGGGGCCGACCGGCTGGGGCTTGCCCCGTAGATTCCGGCTCACGTAGGCGCGAACATTGCCGTAGCCGTCCGGATAGCCCTGTGCCTTGATCTCCTCCCACAGTTTCCAGGCGTTGGTGCAGCCCTCCTGCCATCGCTGGTCGGGGAAGGGCTTGAAGGCATCGAGCTTGGTGGGGCGGCTTTGCCACTGGCCGGTGAACAGCTGCTCCGGCTCGGTGGCGCGGGAGAAGCGAAGGACGGTGTTGAGGCCCATGCCGAGCTGCCGGGCTATGGACCGCTTGCTGTGGCCGGCGGCCAGGAGCGCGTGGACGGTGGCGTGCTTGGCGCGAGTCCGCTCGGCGAATCGGTGCCCTGTCGGCCACGGCGACGATGCGGGCGACTCCGACGCCTTCGTCCGAGCACCAGTGACCCTTCCGTGTTCCCTCGGCGGTTCCATTGCACGAGCGTTCCCGAGCGCCTGCTCGTTGAAAGGGAGGCACAGGCGCCAACCCGGTGAACCCGTGTGGTCACAGCACTAGCCGCCACGACGGACGAGTTGAGGGGCTGGAACAACGCGCCGAGCCGATTCGGGCTCCTGACGTTCATGCCTGTCCTGTGGCTAAGCCGCCCCCGTGGGGCCGGCGTGCGGACACGGTCGGCCAGCCCATGACGAAGCGGCTATGTGACATGCCGCAATGCACCGCTCGTCAGGAGACGATTGGCTCGTCACCGCCACGGGCGCTTCTCGTCGGTTCTCGCGAAGCGCGTCTCGACGGTCGCGGCAACGACAGCAGCAGAGACGGCGACGACGCCGACGGCGAGCGGCAATCTGACGTTGATGCCCGTCAGGGAGCCGGTCAACGCCGTTCCAGCGGATCCAGACGTGATCTTCAGTGCCGCGACCCAGATGAAGACCTGGCTACGCGCTTTGCTCGGTGCGTATTCAGTGCGGGCTGCGAGGGTGGAGGCGAAGAAGAAGGCGTTGAGGATCCCGGTGAGCGCGTAGGCCCCGACGGACACCGCGAAGGCGGGGCTCGCGGTGGCGGTGAGGAGACCGGCGACGACGCCCAAGGCAAGGCGGCGCATCAGCCGGTCCGGGTCGCCGGTGAGGGGGAAGACCATGACGGCTATGGACCCGGTGAGATTGCCGAGCCCGTACGCGGCGGTCAGTACGGCAGCGGTGGCCGGTTCGATGCCGAGGATCTTCGTCATGTGGACTGCGGTGATCGGCAGTGCTGCGACGCTCAGGGCGACGATCATCGTCAGGTAGACGGTGCGGCGAAGGTGGCCGGTGCGGGCGATGAGCGCGAGGGTCGCTCCCGGCTTGAGGATCGCTTTCTTGTCGCCGCCGTGGGACGGCGCGGTGAACGGCAGGAGCAGGACGCTGCCTGCCGCCGCGGCCGCCCCTATCGCGAGTGCGAGGGCGGCCGCGGCGGCGGAGGCCCAGCCGGACAGGGCGGCCACCAGGGACGGTCCGGCGGTGCCGCCGATGCCGTAGGTGGCCACGTCCCAGCCCTGGGCCCGCCGTTGGGTGTGCAGTCGCGGTCCGACGATGGCGGGCAGCCGGCTGCTGATTCCGCCGGTCAGCAGCGGCCCGCAGGTGCCGGCCGAGGCCAGCATCAGTCCGGTCAGAGCTGCGGGGATGTGACCGTACGTCAGTACTGCTGCGGTCAGGACGGTGGCGTACAGCAGGCAGGCCGCCGCGATGACCTTCCGGCCGTCCTGGGCGAGGTCCAGCGGCCGGGCGACGAGGGGGCCGAGCAGGTGCGGGGCGGTGATGCAGGCGCCGAGGACGCCGGCCAGTATCCCGGAGCCGCCGGATGAGGTGACGAGCAGGACGACGGCGACCACGGCTCCGCCGTCGGCGGTGCGGGCGAGTGCCGCGGCGATGACGTAGCGCGCCAGGCCGCCGCTGCCGTTTCCGGGCGTGGCCGGGGCTCCCGGCGTCCTCGGTGCGCTTGCTGTGTGCTGCTGGCTCATGTGGTCCGCGCTCAGGAGGTGAGCTCGAGGGCGTCCAGTGTGGCGACGACCTCACGACGGGCGGTCTCGTCCAGGCCCCGCAGGGGAAGCGGCAGGTTCGGTTCCCCCGTCAGGCCGAGGTGGGCTGCGGCGGCGGACATGACGCGCAGGCTGCCGTGACGGCGGAACAGCGCCCACAGCGGTTCGAGTCCTTCGGACAGTTCCGTGGCCGTTGCGGAGTGTCCGGCCTGGGCGGCGCGGGTGAGGGCGAGGGCGGTCTGCGGGAAGGTGCCGCCGATGACCGAGTACCAGGCGTCGCACCCGGAGTTCAGGCCGCGGGCTGCCGTCCAGTCACCGCTCACCCCGATGGTGACCGTGTCGGGGATCAGCTTGCGCAGTGCGTCGACGCGGAGCTCGGCCCGGCGCGGGTCGTCGGGCACGCCGGGGATCTTGATCGAGCCGATGTTCGGCAGCTGCGCGATGCGGCCGTGCAGTTCGTCGGTGAAGTGCACGTGCGTGGTGCCGGGGTTGTCGTATACGCACAGCGGGACGGAGAGCTCGCGGGTGACGTCCTCGTACAGGCCGAACACCTCGTCCTCGGTGAGCGGCTGATACGTCATCGGGGCGAGCAGTACTGCGGAGGCTCCCGCCTTCTGCGCGTCCTCGGCCAGCTCCAGGACGTGGGAGGTGCGCAGTGCGCCGATGCCGACGATGACCGGTATCCCGTCGGCGGCCTCGACCGCGGTCTTCGCGGCGTGCGCGCGCTGCTGTCGGGTGAGGTAGGCGTAGCCGCCGGTGGAGCCGAGCGCGCCGATGGAGTCCACGCCGGCGGCGGCGAGGCGGGCGACGAGCGCGGCGTACGCGGCTGTGTCGATGCCGTGCTCGCTGGTGGGGGTGAGGAGGAAGGCGCTCAGGCCGCGGACCATGATGGCTCCTTGCAGTGGGTGAGAAGGGGTGATGGTCAGTTGGCCGCAGAGCGCAGTTCGGCGACGACCGCTGCGAGTTCGGTGGCGAAAGCCTCGGCCTGCGGCTCGGTGATGGTGGAGGCGGTGACCCGGATCGCGCCCTGGTGGGCGGCTGGATCCAGGGCGAAGAGGTGGCCTGGCCGCACCGCCCAACCCCGCTGTGCCAGGGCCGTGACCGCGGCCCGTGCGTCGACGTCGAGTTCCACCCAGACGTTCAGCCCGTCGGGCCGGTGCGGGACGTCGATGCCGTGGGCGTGCAGGCGCTCGACGAGCAGGCCGCTGCGCTGTGCGTAGACCTCGCGGGCCTGTTCATGCAGTTCGTGGACGCGCGGGTCGAGGAGGAGTTCGCGGGTGATGTGCTGCAACAGGCGGCTGACCCATGTGGTGCCGGCGCTCAACCGCGCCTCCAGGCGTGCGGCGGTCTCGGCGTCGGCGGCGACGAGAGCGAGACGCAGATCCGGTCCGAGGAACTTGGAGACGGACCGCACCAACGCCCAGCGTGCGCTGCTCGGCGGCGTGATCCGGTGGTAGGGCCGTGCGGAGACCGCCGAGAAGTGGTCGTCCTCGATCACGAGGACCTGGGGGTGCTCCGCCAGGACCGCCCGCAGGTCGGCTGCCCGTTCCTCGGTGAGACTCGCGCCGGTCGGGTTGTGGGCCCGGGGCGTGCAGACGACCGCGCGGGCACCGGCCTGAAGGGCGGCCCGCAAGGCGTCGGGGCGCATGCCGGCGCCGTCGACCCTGACGGGCGCCGAGCGGTAGCCGTTCAGCCGCAGGGTGCCGATGCTCGCCAGGAAGCAGGGGTCCTCGATCGCCACCAGATCCCCGCGGGTGAGGTGAGCATTCAGAAGCCGTTCGGTGGCGTCCACCGCTCCGTGTGTCACCAGCGTGCGGAACGGATGATCGACGTCCTCGGCGAAGTCCTCACGCGCCCAGTTATCCAGCCCGGCGTCGTTGGCGGGCACGCCGTAGAGCGGCCGGCTGTACTCACCGCGCCGGGCAGCGGCCAGGATGTCGGGCAACAGTTGCGGGTCGGGGTTGCCACTGGCCAGGTCGACGTGGTCGCCACCGACAGCAACGCCTTCGCGCGCGAGTTGCGGCACCGCCGCGATCACCGTGCCTCCGCGTCCGCGCGTCTCGGCCACGCCCGCCTCGACAAGCCGCCGGTAGGCAAGGGCGACCGTGTTCCGGTTGACCCCCAGCTCAGCCGCGAGCGCGCGTACCGGGGGCAGACTCGCGTGCGGGACCAGCTCGCCTGATGCCACCTGGTCCCGCACACTCCCCGCGATCTCAGCCGCGGTAGTGCCCCTGATGCGCACGTGATCAGCTCCACCCGAACAGAAGGATTCGTCCCATGCCAAAGTTTGTCCTATGCCAAACATACGTCAGGTGTCGTCGTTGACGCCAGCGTCCCTCGAGCCGCTCTGCGTCGGCCGCCCGAACGTCGCCAAACGGTGTGGGCAGCCGCCTCCCACGTGGGCCGGTGCGGTTCTCGATAAGCGGATGGAGGGCAGGGCCTTGTCGGGGTGCGCGGCGTGGACGAAGCGCACAGCGGTTCCGGGATGGATGCCGAAAAGGTGCACCAGATGCACCGGGTCGGCCGTGTGCCGGGCCTCGTCCAGTACTCGGTCCCTCCACATCCGACGCGGAGTGATCTTGGTCTGGTCGAACGCGCGGCGCAGTGCGCAGTAGCTGACGGGTGGAAGGGCGGGGTGGTGCGCCGAGTGTGTCGTGATCAGCAGAAGAGGGTTGGGCGAGGCGGGCCATCGCTGCTGCCGCGTCTGCAGCCATTCGTCCAGGAGATGCCGAGTCAGCGTGTCGAGATAGACGGTGTGCGGCTCACACTCCGGAAGGATGTATCGAACGCAGGTCCCGGACCTGCTGACATGCGGCTGCTGACGAGCCAGGGTTCATCGTCTCGCAATTCCCCGGATGGTGGTTGCGGCGGCGTTCGAGCACCGGGAGTCACGTGATCAGCCGACCAGTAGTCTGCGGCCATGTCTGATCCCGTCCCCGTCGCCATGCCCACCCGTTTCGACGGGGCCGTGTCGCAGTCGTCGTTCCCGGTGCCGGTTACTCGCCTGCCCGGCCGCTCCTGCACTTCACCCGGCGCCTCCTGCTCCAGCACGGCTGGACGGTCCAGGAGCTGTGGTGGCAGATCCCCGACGGGTTCGCGCAGTTCACGGTGGACGACCGGATCGCATGGGTGGAGCGGCAGGTCACCGAGGCCGTCGAAGCCGAGGCAGGAGCATGCCGGCTCATCGTCGGCAAATCCCTGGGCTCCCTCGCCTGCGGCATCACAGCCGACAGGAACATCCCGGCAGCCTGGCTCACCCCGCTCCTGATCTCGATGATCATGCCGTTGAAGGCCAGGCGGTCGACGATGGCCGCGCAGAGCCGGGGATCGGTGAAGGTCTTCGTCCACCCGCCGAACGACTCGTTGGAGGCGATGGCGACGCTGTTCCTCTCCTCGCGCTCGGTCAGCACCTGGAAGAGCACGGCTCCGTGCCGAGCTGGCACGGCGGCGTCCGCAGTCACGGCGCAAGCAGTCTGGCCGCCTCCGCGACATCCAGGCCGAAGCCGAAGGACTCCACGAGGTCTTCCAACGCGACTCCCTTCAGGAAGCGCCCAGACACCAGACCCAGCGGCAAGAGCTGCCAGGTCATGAGCCGGAAGGTCGAGAACCTGCGACGGGCCGCCGTCGGCTATATCTCGACCTTCAACTCCCTCACCACGCGCCAGGCGCCAGAGCCCACTACGACCGTCGCCAGGCAGCCGGCCCGGCCGCCCCGTCGCAGCACAGAGGAACTCGTCAACCGGTTCATGGGCGGACTGTTCCACTGCCTCAAGAACGGTGAGTGCGGACAGCTTGGCCAGTGCGGTCGTACGAGACTCTCCGGCGCGCGGCAGAGCCGGTTCAAGAGCGGTCAGTGGTCATGTCGCGCGCCGTGTTCCAGCCACCGGAGGGGAGTTGTAGGGCTGGCAACCCCGAGGGGGGTCGGCCGTACCTGCCCGTCGGGTCCGGTCGCGGTGAGCGGGATGCCAAGGCTCTGGCACATCCGGTGGACGCGGCCCAGGGCGCTGAAGGTCATGGGGGACGGGTCGTGCGTCGGCAGCGCGATCGTGACCCGCTCGGGGAAGTGTGCGTGGACGAGAGCCTCGATCTGAAGGGCGGCCGCGGCTCGGTCGGTGACGTGCAGCTCCCGGGCGAGCTGCACGTGCAGAGTGCCGTCGGTGATGTGGTGAGTAACGACCATGGCCTGCCTCCCGTGCACCGGGTCCCGGACGGCACCACCGAACGAGGATGCCCAGTACCAGTGTGGGACAGACGTCCGGCGACGGCCCGCCGCGCACCATCTGGCGGCACGGGTGGTGCTTTCCGTACAGTGCATTGCTCGAGGTCGACAGCCTGCGCCGTGGCGTTCTGCCCCGTACAGGTGGCATGGCCTGGGAGTACCCGAGTCGCGCGTCCGGCCACACAGCGCTACTGGGCGTTGGTCCACCCGGTGGTGTTGGAATACGAGTCGAGCAGGTCCACCACGAAGAGCAGGGTCGCGCCCGCCGGGATCAACGGCGACGGCGACTGATTGCCGTAGCCGAGACGCGGAGGAATGATGATCTCGCGCCGACCGCCGACCTTCATCCCCCTCACCCCCCGGTCCCAGCCCTTGATGACCTTGCCACTGCCCAGGGCGAACTTGAACGGCTGGCCCCGGTCCCAGGAGGCATCGAACTCCTTCCCGGACTCGAAAGTGACCCCGACATAGTGGACCCTGACCACCATGCCCGGCTTCACCTCGGCCCCGTTCCCGACAACCAGGTCCCGGATGGTCAACTCGGCAGGAGCAGCACCCTCCGGAACGTGCACCTCAGGTTTCGTCACTTCACTCATCGCAGCCTCATCACTCTCTTCAAAACCCTCGCACGGACCAGCCGGACAAAGGGACGCTTCACACGGCAGATGGTCACGCTACCGAGAAGGCCGGCCCCTGGAGCCCACTGGTCCCGCGGCAACAGCACCTGCACCGCGCTCTGCGTTCCAAACCAGTACTACGACCGACACCCCGGCCTCCACCGCAACTACCTCCGCCCGTACGACCCGGGGGCCGGACGCTACGCCCCCAGGCCCCGGTAATCAGGACTGCCTACAGCAAGCACCGGACCCTCCTTCCGGTTCGACAAAGCCAGGACGCCCCGCTGATCTTCCCGGCCCTCCTCGTCTCAGGCGGCGCCCCGGCCCGCCACCGCGACCAACATTCCCTGCATGGTCATCCGCCAGCAGCCGCACCCTCGCGGCCGGACCATGCAGTGGTGGCCGCGGACCCCGGGCATCGAGTACGAGACCGACTGAGGCGACGTCACGGCCATCGCCGGGCACGACCTGCCCTGCTGGCCCGACCCGCTGCGCCTGCCGCACCTGATCCGGGCCTGGCAGCCCGCCGCCATCACGGCGGTCGTGGAAGAGCCGCCCAACGACAACGAGAAAATCCTGCGCCGCGCCGTGGGCAACGACGTCTTCGACGTCACCTCGCACCTGGCCGCGACGGACAAGGCCAACGACATCCGCAACAACTCGGCGCCCTCCTCGCCGCGCTGCCCCGCCCGATGGCCCTCGGCAGCGTGGAACTCGCCGACGGCCGTTCCGTGCCGGGCTTCCCGTGCGAACCCCAGGCCCTCAAGGGCGCCCAGGACATCACGGCATACGGCGGCTGGCGCGCCGCCCTGCCCGCCCTGCCCGCCCTGCCCCGCACGGAATAGGCCACCGTCGCAGTACTACGCTGTGGGCAGGACGGCCCCGGTCGCGGGGTCCTTGGGGTGGGGAACAGCGTGTCGGCAGAACGTCATACAGCACGGATGCTCCAGCAGATCGCCTGTCAGCAGGACATCGTCGAGATCGCCCCCCAAGGCTCCGCACGGAACGCGGCCGCTCTGGCGTACGTGGCGGAGCAGTACGGTTACGTGTACGGCATGGCGTACCGGACCGGGTTCAGGAACTCGCTCGTCCAGGTCCGGATGTACCGGGATCCGCACCCCAAAGCGCGCGTCCGCGAGGCGGCCACCATCGCCGCCCATCCGCAAGGGGGCAACGGCGGAACGGTGCCGGGGTTGGAGCAGGGCTCGCTGAAGCCGCGTCCCGAAGCGGTCGGTGCCGTGGCCGTGGTCAAGGATCTCGTCACCTTCGACGTCATGGCCCAGTACGTCGCCAACCGCAGGCAGAAGGCCACGGTCTACCTCGCCTGCGCGGTCCTGACGGCCCTCCTGCTCATCGACAGGTCGCCGGTCGAAGCGGTCGCCTCCGGCGGGGTGGTCGCGCTGCTCTGCACCGTGGCGTTCACGGTGGGCGCCGTCCGCCGCGGGAAGATCGCACAGCGGCTGACGAACGCCGGGTTCGCCGTGGTACGCGACGAACACGGTGCTGAGCGGTTCCTGCGCCCGGGGCAGCCGTTGCCCGGCCACACCAACCCGTTCACCGGCTGACACGGCCCACCGAAAGAGGCCACCTCCCCCCCCCCGTTACCTTTTCCGTGGCTCCGCAACGGGGCGACATCGACGTCTTCCTCGGCCTGGACGTCGGCAAGGGCGAACACCACGCCACCGCCGTCACCCCGGCCGGGAAGAAAGCGTCCGACAAGCGCCTGCCCAACACCGAACCCAAGCTCCGCGAGCTGTTCGCGAAACTCCAGGCCAAGCACGGGACCGTGCTCGTCGTGGTCGACCAGCCGGCCTCGATCGGCGCCCTGCCGCTGGCGGTCGCCCGGGACATGGGCTGCCCGGTCGCCTACCTGCCCGGGCTGACGATGCGGCGGATCGCCGACCTCTACCCCGGCGAGGCGAAGACCGACGCGAGGGACGCGTTCATCATCGCCGACGCGGCCCGCGCGATGCCGCACACGCTTCGGGCGATCGACGGCGAGGACGAGACGATCGCCGAGCTGGAGATGATCGTCGGCTTCGACGACGACCTGACCGGCGAGGCCACCCGGGTCGCCAACCGGCTGCACGGTCTTCTGACCCAGATCCATCCGTCGCTGGAACGGGTCCTGGGGCCGCGGTTGCAGCACCCGGCCGTCCTCACCCTGCTGGAGCGGTTCGGGTCACCGGCCCAGATTCGCAAGGCCGGACGGCGGCGGCTGGTCACGCTGCTGCGGCCGAAGGCGCCGAGGATGGCCAAGCGTCTGGTCGAGGAGATCTTCGCCGCCCTGGACGAGCAGACCGTGACCGTCCGGGGCACCGAGGCGGCCGCGCTGATCGTCCCGAGCCTGGCCGGATCGCTGGCCGCCGTGCTTGAACAGCGCAAGCTGCTGGCCGGGCGGATCGAGGAACTCCTGGAGGCCCACTCTCTTTCGAAGGTCCTGACGTCGATGCCGGGAGTCGGCGTCAGGACTGGAGCCAGGATCCTGATCGAGGTCGGCGACGGCAGCACCTTCCCGACCGCCGGCCACCTCGCCGCCTACGCCGGCGAGGACGAGCTGCTGTCCGACTCATTCCCGATCAAGGAGGACGGCATCTGCTACGTGGTCGAGGCCGACGACGGTGACGGCCAGTACGGCGACGACAGCCGCCCTGGTGCGGCAAGGCAGCGGCCCTGCGGGCTTCGCCGGTGTTCCACGCGTGCTGAGCAGAAGGTTGCAGATCCACACTTCGCGTGCAGGCGGCCTTCGACAGTACTCCCGCCCAAGGCGGATCTCCTACGATCGGAGAACCGGCCGGGGACGAGCGAGAGGGACTGCGGGGGACCCATGACTCTTGACGAAGAGAGGTACCACCGGGCACCGGAAAGGGAAAGCGAGCGGCGACTAACCCGCACCATGCCGAAGCAGGTTGCCTATGACGTGGTGCTGGACTGCCTCTCCCGGGCACCGGATGAGGTGCCACGCACCCGTGCACTGATCGGTGCCGGAGAGAAAAACCCTTGGTGGCACGGCCTCTTCGCTCTTCTCCTTGCCATGCTCTGCACCTATGGCGCGTTCGCATCGGGTTGGGGCATGTACGTCGTGTTGCAGGAGGCTTCGCGAGCGGTCGCCATCGCCTGTGGTGTCTGCACTGGACTGGTCTGGTGCGTGTTGCTTTTCGCGGCGGGTACTTCTCTCGGAAACAGACTTGACAGGGCCGGACGGCGGGACGGGTTGGTGCACAGGGGCACGGACACGGTGCTCGCCTGCTTTCGCGCGCTGGAGGCACCGGACACGGAGCGCGCCGGACCCCTCCAAGAGGTCGATGCCCTGTACCGCCGGACCGAGCCCCTCGTGCTGCGCGCGCACCGGACCCGCGGCACGATGGGGAGCTCCTCGCCACGGCGGACCGTCGCGCGTCAGCACGCCGAACTGGTGGCAGGCGCGCTCCGCCGCGACCTGTGCCGGGTGGATGCCGAACCGCAGGAGGCGCTGCGGGATCTGGCGGGGAAACTGGTCACGGTCTGCGAGCACTATGCCGAGGGACGGGTGGGCCGGCTGCTGCCCGAGGCGGACCTGGGGGACGTGGAGCCGGTGACACTCACCCGCCAGAGGCTCCGAGAAACGGCGCACATGGCGGGGGTGATCGTCGCCATGTTCTGCGGAGCCCTTGCCGCATGGCTGGGCGGCCGGGCGGCCGGTCTGCCGCAGGGCCTTCCGTTGGAACTCGCGCCGGCGGTGGGGATGGTGCTCGGCGGGCTGCTGGCCGGCGGCTGGCAGCGCATGGTTCGGGTGGCGGAACTACTGCCGGGACGGTAGCGCCGCAGGCCATGGCCACCCTCTCGACCTGGCGACTCGTGCGCAAGCCGCGATATTCCCCACCCGCATCACCAGCTCCGTCCAGGCTGGCCTTGCCCTGCCTGACGGGGTGGTGACACCTCCACACCGCAAGTTGAAGAAAGACGCTCCCGCCTGGTACGAGGAGATGCACGAACGACAGCGCAAGGCGCATTCCTCACGGCGTATCCGCATCGAGCACGGCATCGCCCACTTGAAGAACTGGAGGGCGCTTTCCCGCCACCTCGGCCGCCGCGAGCACATGAGCGACATCGTCCAAGCCGTCGCCGGACTGCTCTCACATCAGCAGACCGCCACCCTCCCCGGCAGTCGTCCAGCGTGAAAGTGTGCTGGCACTGCAGTTCTCGACGCGCCACGGCCAACCACGCACGAGGTCGTTAGATGTGGAGCAGTCGCTGGGTGATCTCCCGGTACTGCCTCAGCGCGTGCCGAAGTTCGCCGGACTGCGCGTCGGGGTTGTGGCTCTGCCAGCCGGCGCGCAGGAGACGCCGTCGTTCCGCAAGGGCCTTCACGAGCTGTGCGGTCGCTTCTTCATAGGCGCTCTCGGCCTCTACCAGCGCCTCGAGCGGGCTGTCGGCGAAGGTGTTGAGGGCGTGCCGAAGGCGCTGGACGATCTTGTGCTGTTCGTCCGACGGGAGCAGCGGCTCCGGGCTCGGGCTACGGCGTCCGGCCGGACCCGGTGTCGGGTCGGCGGATTGCCGGGCGCGTGTCTGGTCGTACATCATCGGGGGCCACTTTCGTTCCGCCTCAAGGCGTCCTTGGTCTTCTCCACGGCCTGTTTCAGGCTTCCGGAGACGTGGTCGTTCCTGCCTCGGCGTTGCAGTCGCCTGTTGCAGGTGACCGGCCGAGCTCTTCCGTGATCCTGCCCTTCATCGTCTGCGCCTGGTTCCTGATGCTCCGTGCAACGGTCAGGGCCGGACTCGCTGTTGTCCGGTGGGTGCGTTGTCGCGGGGACCGGGCGACGCGGAATGGAGGAATGCTTCGCCGTGTGTTCCGGAGTTGCCTGGGCCGGCACCGTGCGGTCTTTCCGCGTCCGGCGACGGTCCGTGTCAACGCGGCGGCACGCGATCCGGGTTGCCGCGTTACGGCCGGGGCGGCGGCGCATGAAGCCGCATCTCCGCCGCCAGCCCGTCGGGCCGTCCGGTGTCGGCGTCGGCCGATGTGGAGGGGGCGTCGACCAGTTCCGCCGTCATGAGAGCGGTCGCGGTCGACTGCGGGGCGGTGCTCGCGCTCGCAGCGGCCATCAGCCGGGCGGCCGACGGGGCGCTGGCCTCCGGAGGTATCACCAGGAGGTCCCATCGGCCCGACGTTCCGGACAGCAGCAGGATCTTGTGGGGGTCCAGCTCCGTGGTGAACCAACCGGCCTTCACCACACGGCCGTTGACGAAGATCCGTTGCGGGATGACCGGCCAGTAGCGGGTGTTGACGGCGATACGGGTGATCCGCCCCCATAGCGGGTCCAGTACGTCGGCCAACGCGGGCAGTTCGTCGCTCAGGTCACGAGAGCGGGGCCACCATGCGCCGTCCAGCTCGACCTGCCCCGGGGAGGGGCCCACGGATTTGAGGGCAAGGCGTGCGGTCGGGGCCCTGAAGGGCACGGCGCGCGCCGAGGGATGGTTGGTGATCGCAGACATCGTGCGAACCCGTCTCCGAACCCCTGCAGGTGAGCAGTTGCCCGGTGCCGTTGGTCACCAGGAACGACACCGGTATCGGGGCCGGTGCGCGAAGTGTTCCCGATGGGTTCACGCTACTCCCCGAAGACGCCGAACGTACCGCTCCCGGAGATCCCCCTCACTTCCGGCGGCCGTCCTTCCCCGAGGAGCGGCTGGTCTCCAGCCAGGACCGCGCCGGTTCTGCTGCGCTGGTCGTGTCCACGGTGAGCTCGAGGCGGGTCCCACCCTCGGCGTCCGCGGGATAACTGCGCTGTTCTGTGGAGGCGAAGCAGTGACGGAGAACCTCCGCGACCCGACGGGCGACCTCGGGGGAAGCGGCGACGATACGTACGTCCGCGTGTCCGTCGGGGGGAGCTTCCTGGTGCTGCATGACGACCTCGTTGTTCCCGCATAGGCATGGATCCGTAGACTGGGTCTTTCACCCTACTCCGGCCCGTGTGACCAGCGAGCTTTCCGACTGCTGCGAGCCGCGGAGTACCGTGAAACGAGTAAGTCACTCCGAATTCCTCGCAGACAGGCGAGTGTCATGTCCGACTCCGGTTCCCCGCATGTGACCAGGCTCCTGCCGGACGCTGTCCACGAGGCGGTGAAGCCGGGGACGGCTGTCGTACGGCTACAGACCACGCACGACCGGCGGGGCGTTCTCGACGGGGCATGGTGGCCATGCTCCCGTGATATCGCAGCCGAGCTTCCCGCCCTGATCGCCGCACTGACCGAGTACCTCGGGCCGCTCACGCGCGTCGGCCTGGACGCCGGAGCCTGGGACGCCCTGCCGACGCGGCTGCTCGTCGACGACCGCGTCGTCCATATCGACTCCTTCGCCGTCCTGGAATGAAGGCACGCCCCTGACCTCGACGGGTGAAATGGCGTTCAACACCGCCACGGCACTCACCGCACTGGTGTCCGCCGCCGCCATCACCGAGCAGAACCACATCTACCTGGAGATCAAGCACCTGCGCGGCGAACCCTCCCACACGGTGTTTGCCCTACGACCCGGGGGAAGGCGACCGGCGCCGACCGCGCGACGGCTCGGACGGCGGTCGCAGGACGACTGAACGCCAGATGCCCCGCCGCTACCGCCGCGACGCCGCCCGGGCCTCCTCGTGGGCGTGCGGGTACTTCGCGGCTCGGTGCTGGAAGGCGAGCACCTTGGGGTTCTGGACGACGCCACGGCGGATTTCGATGGCGTGCTGGATCGTGTCGTCGGTGTCCCAGCCGTCGGGGCCCTGGAGCACAACGTCCAGATACGGCAGAAGGGCCTCGCTGTTCTCCCAGGTCGCGGAGTTCCACAGGTAGGAGGGGCTGTGGTCCACCGCGTAGTACCTGACGTGGTCGCCGACGGTGAACATCGGGTCGGTGAAGGTGGTGGGCCGGGCCCAGTCGAAGCCCATGCCCTCGTCGCAGGAGACGTCGATGACCAGGGTGCCGGGGGCCAGCTTGGGCAGGTCCTCGTCTATCAGGAACATCAGCGGCGCGTCGGTGTCCTGCAGCACGCAGTTGACGATGATGTCGTGCCCGGCGAGGAACTCGGCCAGCGGCAGCGGGCCGTCCTCGGTGAGGGCGACACTGCGTCGCGGCTCAAGAGTGTCGTCGGCCTCGTCGTGGTCGAATTGGACGATCCGCGCGGAGTGGATCGGGGAGCTGACAGCGGTGACGCCACGCGCGGTGAGCACGTCGACGTCGTGCACGCCCAGGGCGCTGAGCGCGGTCACTGCGCCGCGGGCGGTCGCGCCGAAGCCGATGACAACCGCGCGCTGCCGGCGACCGTAGTCGCCTGTCACGCCGGTCAGCTGCATGGCATGCAGGACCGAGGAGTACCCGGCCAGCTCGTTGTTCTTGTGGAAGACGTGCAGGTTGAAGGCGCCGCTGCGGGTCCAGTGGTTCATCGCCTCGAAGGCGATCAGGGTCAGCCGCCGGTCGATGGCGGTCTGGGTGAGTCTCTCGTCCTGGACACAGTGCGGCCAGCCCCACAGGACCTGACCCTCGCGCAGTTCCGCCAGATCTTCGTGGAGCGGTTTGGCCAGCAGGATGACATCGCAGTCGGCGATGAGTTCCTCGCGGGTGCGAAAGCCCGCGACGAGCGGGGCGAGTCGGCTGTCCGGAACGCCGAAATGCTCTCCGTAGTTTTCCTGGAGATAGATGCGCTTGCGGAGACCGGCATCGATGCGGTCGAAATGAGCGGGGTGAACGGGCAGACGATGCTCGTTTTCCTTGCGGGTCTGCGACATGATTCCGAGCGTGAGCTGCTGCAAAATGCCCCTTTGGTTGCTCCCTGTTTAGCACACCGGGGCAAGCCGGCAGCCGGTCGCGACGGGCGGGGCCAGGGCCGGGCACACGGGCGCGAGCCGGGTCCGGGCAACATACGCGTGGCCCTGTGCGCTTCCGAGCGGCGGCATCCGTCTCTGCGGCGATCGGGTCGCCCGGTGCTGCTCAGCGCCGTCTCGGGTGCGGCCTCGGTCGACCCTCGCGCGGGCCTGAAGGCGCTACGGCCCGGCGACAAACAGCAATTCCCGTAAGAACGCGTGCCGGAGGACATCCGGCACCATGCAGATGAGCAGGCCGATTGGGCTGTCTCGCTGTTCTCCGGTCGTCCTCCACAAGGTAGACCCGCCGAGGCAGCCGCCGCCGAGCCCGCCAATCGGTGAGGGCGGACTCCCATTCGGTCCGAGGGCGTGAGCGGCCCGGCAGCTCCGTCGCCTCCAGCCGCCAACGGGCCGCGGCGAGCACCGTGCGCCCGTACCGCAGGCGCGGCAGAAACGGCATCGCCGCCGCGGCGCCCCAGTCGAACACGGTGACCTGCGCGCATTGAGCGCGGGACAACTCGGTCAGGAATCGCACCAGCGGCGGAGTATGCGTGCGGAGGTTCAGCGCGTGCATCCCGACAGCCTCGATGCGCCGGCCGCGCTCGGGGGCGGCGAGGTACATGCGGCAGCCGTGGCACCCCACCGCCAGGTCCGCAGGAGTGAGGACATCGTCGGCGGGGGCTCGGTGTTCCTGGAGGCTGATCACGGTGGGCAGGACTCGCGGGGCACGCGTGACGTGGGCACTCTCGGGCAGGAGCGGCGGAAAGGAGAGTTGCGCGGGCACGGTGTTGCTGTCGGCGGTCGGGAGATCAGCCAGCTCGGCGGCCAGGGCCTCACGGTCGGCGGGGGCCAGGACGCTGAGGAACCGGCCCGTGGAGACGCCGACACCACGAGACACGCTCACGACCTCCAGCCGGAACCGCCCGCGCTGCAGCTCACCCACGCTGGCTGCATGGATCCGCACCCCACCTCCAGGTGCGGCAGCAGGCGGGGTTCGTCGGGCCCTACGTCCAGGGCGTCGATCAACTCGTCGGTGAGGACCACCTCGTCGCGGCCGTCGAGCGCGGCGGCCTGCGCCAGCCGTACGAGAGCGTCGTCCCGAGCGGAGACGCGCGGCCGACGGGCACCAGGCGGCGTTTCCGGGTACCCGTCGGGATAGCCGGTGCCACCGTCCGCGACGACTTCCAGCAGCGGCACCATCGTGCCGATGCCGGGGAGACAGAGACACCTTCCTTCTTGTTTGGAGTCGTCAATGGCCGTTCGCCGGGTCGTGCCCAACATCCAGTCGGAGGCCGCGCAGGAGAGCCGGGAGTTCTATGGCCTGCTGGGCTTCGAGGAGGTCATGAACCACGGTTGGATCACGACGCTCGCCTCTCCGTCCAACCCGGCAGCGCAGATCAGCGTCATCACCAGCGACAAGACTGCGCCTGTCACCCCCGACATGAGTGTCGAGGTGGACGACGTGGATGCGGCCTATGCGGTCATGCGGGCAAGCGGCGCGGAGATCATTCACCCCTTGCAGGACGAGGAGTGGGGCGTGCGGCGGTTCTTCGTCCGTGACCCCAGCGGACGGGTGGTCAATGTGCTGGGTCACCGCTGACGACCCTCTCGCGTCCCTGGTGCGAGTGCTGATCACAGGCACTCGTTGATGGCCGCGACGAGGACGGTTGCCTCGTAGCGAACCGTGAGTTTGTCGTATCTCGTGGCAGACCTGACCCGCCGCAAGCCTCCGGCGGGTTACCTGCTCCCTGGTGTCCGAGCCAGGACTACGGGGCCGAACCAGCTGCCCCCGCGACCGCCTTCATGAAACCGTCGATGCGCCGCGGCCGCTGGAAGGGACACTGTCGAGGACCGCGCAGGTGGCGGCCTGGCGCGAGGAGGGACACTGCTGCGGCCAGGCGGGCGGGGGCTCTAGGGTTGCGGTGATCATCGTCGCGACGAACCGCACACGGGGGCACATATGAGCATCCACCGTCCAGGCCTGCCAGAGGACCTGCCGCCCGCCCAGGCGCTGTGGGCACGCTGGGCCCTCCTCGCCGCGGTGGAGGCGACCACCGAGGCGCAGGGGCGCAGGGGCGGGTACCGCACGGGCCGCTGGATCGACGCCGAGGGGCTCCACTGGGACGACGCCGGGTGCACCTGGTGGGTCATGAGCCGGATGGGCGAGGACCGGTTCGTGCTGTACGGCGAGGACGAGTCCAGCGACGTCAAATGGCACCAGCCGCCCATCGACATGCTCGCCGGCGGCCCCGACTGGCTGCCCTACGAGGAACTGCACGACCGGCTCGCCGGGAACGAACTCGGCTGCGTCTACTGGTACGACAACGGAACCTGGAGCCGCGCACCCTACCCCGACAGCCTCCAGGACGACGGCCTGGACTGCGGCATGAGCGACTTCACCGACCGGGACAAGGTGCTGCAGGAACTGGAGAGCCGGATCGGAGCCGGCGACGGACCGGGCCCGGCCGCTGTGCTGGCCGACGCGGAGGCGCTCCGGCTGCAGCCGCGAGCCCTGCTGGAACAGCTGCGCCCCGTCTCCGCCGACGGCGACCCGCTGGACCCGCAGGCCGTGGCAGAGGCTCTCGCACGAGCAGGTCTGTGCCGGTGAGGCGAGGCGACACCCCGCCCGCTCCCCGGCCGGGCCGGCTGGTGCCTCGCCGCGCTTTGAGTGTTGCGTGGCCCGAACGAGTGGACTCCTCCCCTGACCACCGCAGCCGCGGCCTGCACCAGGGGCGCGGGTGGTGATGTGGCCGTCGAAGCACCTCCGCTGCGAAAGAGGCCCCCACATGCGACGTACCCCCTCCCGCCGTCTGCTCACCGCTGTCCTCCTCGCAGCGTCCGTACTCGGCCCCGTGGCCCTCTCCCCCGCCACCGCCGTCCACGCCGCGAGCACCGCCCGGCACGACCACGACGGGCGGGACGACTGCCCGCCGCGCGGGCTGGGACCCGAACTGACCGCCCGGCTGGACCGGGCCGTCGACAACGTCCGCCGGCAGGCCGGCATCCCCGGCCTGGTCGTCGGGCTCTGGATGCCCGGCCAGGGAAGCTACATCCGCGCCACCGGCATCGCCGACAAGACCACCCGCCGGCCGATGACCCGCGACATGTACGTACGCATCGGCAGCGAGACCAAAACCTTCACCGTCACCGCCCTGCTGGAACTGGTCGACGACGGCCGCATCGGACTCGACGACCCCATCTCCGACTACGTCGACCACGTACCCAACGGCCGCCACATCACCCTGCGCCACCTCGCCGAAATGCGCAGCGGCCTGTACCCCTACACCTTCGACCCCGACTTCCAGCACGACCTCCTCAGCAACCCCAGCCGCACCTTCACCCCCCACGAAGTCCTCGCCTACGGCTTCAAGCACAAGAACACCTTCGCCCCGGGAACGCAGTTCCAGTACTCCAACAGCAACCTCGTCCTCCTCGGCCTCGTCATCGAAAAGGTCAGCGGACAGCCGCTCGCCGACTTCATCCAGCGGCGGGTCCTGCGCCCGGCACACCTGCACCACACGCTGTTCCCGTCCGACGCCTCCATCCCCGAGCCCCACCCGCGCGGCTACACCAACCAGACCCTGACCGGCGCGACCGTCGACGCCACCGACTGGAACCCCAGCTGGGCCTGGGCAGCCGGCGCCATGATCTCCAACCTGAACGACCTGCGGCACTGGGCGAAGACCGTCGCCACCGGCACCCTGCTGCGGCCGGAGACCCAGGCACAGCGGCTGAAGATGCTGCCCACCGGCATCCCCGGCACCAGCTACGGCCTCGGCATCTTCAACAGCAGCGGTTGGATCGGCCACAACGGCTCCATCCCCGGCTACGAAACCGTCACGGTCTACCTTCCCTCGCGGAAGGCGACGCTGGTGCTGATGCTCAACACCGACATCACCTACCAGGGCCAGGAGCCGTCGTCGCTGGTCGCCCGTGCCATCACCGAGATCGTGACGCCGGACAACGTCTACGACCGCCCCACCCCACCCAGGTAAGCCCGCCGCAGTAGACCCGCCCGGCGGGGAGCCTTCCGTCATCGCACCCTGCAATGCATCAACTGCGCTGACACGCTCACCCGGCCTGGCTTCGTTGATCTCTAGGAACAGCGTTTGTCGGCTGGTTCCGGAGGCAGTTAGTGATCAGTCGGGGCACGGGTGCCGATGCCAAATGACGGCACCACCCCGTTCCCCGAACCCCGGTGGTGGTCGTTGGATCGCCTGTTGACATCAGCGATGCGGGTCTCGGCGAGAACGGCGAGATGGATCATCGCTTCGTCGGTATTCCGGAGTTGACTGACGTTCCGCTGTGTTGCGGTCGTCGTCGACGTGATGCGGGCCTTCACCGTGGCTGCTTGGGCGTTCTCGCGCGGTGCCGAGAAGATCGTCCTGGCCTCGTCAGGGGGTGAGGCACTGGCCTTGAAGAGAGTCGTTCGGGTTGGCTGGTGCTGAAGGACGGTGCCCCGGCAGCGGGTTTCGACACGGTGAACTCACCCGGTCTGATCAGGTCGCTCGATCTGGCCGGTCGCACGGCGGTGCAGAAGACGACAACCGCAACCGTCGGCGCGCTGGCCGTCGCAAGCGCGCCTCTCGTCTTGTGCGCGAGTTTCGTGGTGGCCGGCGCGACAGCGCGGTTCCTAAAGACGGAGTTCCGAGCCTGTGACGTTCCTCGTGACCGGCGACGCAGGCCAGGCCGCCGACGACCTGGCCTGTGCTGAATACATTGGTCAGCATCTCGCCGGAGGCGACGTCGAGGTGGCCCCGTATCCCGTATCTCCACCGTGCGAGGACCTCCCGGGCAGCAGCTGGCCTTGCCGACGGGATGCGACGCCGATATCAGGGTGTTCATCAGGACGATGTCGACCTCTGTCTGAAGGTCGACGCGTTCTCCTTCGCATGGTCGCTCGCCAAGAAGACTCTCTGATAGTGCTGCGTCCCGCTGCGGTGCCCGAGAGATCAACCGACGACAGTTGATCTGCTGCCACTGTTGGGGGCATCCCGCTTTGGCGGGCTCCTCGGCTCGTGCTCGGGTGCTGGCGAGGCGGTAGACACCTCGAACCCGCGGAAGGGGGTAGCCACACCTGGGACGACGTCCACCAAGAGCTCTGCGATGTCACGATCACAAATCTGATCGCGCTGGCGTCGCTCGCCCCTGACGCAGAGAAACCGTTCGAGGAGCGGCTCCAGCACATCGTCGACCGTTTCACTCACCTGACGTTTCCCCCAGGCACCTGCCCGAGAGCAGCACACCGCCGGCCAGCCGCATGACCCTCGGTCGCCGTCGGAAGCCGCGGGTCGGACCGTCGTGCCGAGCGGTCAGCCGATGATGGCGACCGGGGCGTCCCAGGCGTTGCGGTCGACGGTGATGGTGTGACCGCCCCGGGTCTCCTTGCTGTTGGCCTTGTACTGGTGGCCGCGGCTGTGGTCGGTGTACAGCTTCGGGTCCCAGGGCCAGTCCCGGGTGGTGGTCTCCTGACCGTTCCACTGGGCGTACCAGAGGTTGCCCGGCAGGTTCGTGCGGTCCTTGGCGGTGGCGATCGCCGCGGCGCTGGAGCTGCTGAAGCCGTAGAGGCCGGCGCGGTAGGTCTTGGCGCGCAGGGTCTTCGAGAAAGACCGGACGTAGGTGAGGGTGGCCTCGTTGCACGCCTTGTCGGCGATGTTGTAGGACTCCATGTTGAGGTAGATGGGGCTGCCGGCCTTCATGCCGAGGGCCGCGGCCTTGGCGATCGCGTCGTTGGCGTTGCTCACCCCGACCGAGGCCGCGGTGGCCGCGGTGAACCTCTCTCTGTTCCCGCTCCTCTGGCAGGGTGGCTGGGCGCCGACGTACAGGGGGATGACCCGCCAGCCGAGCGTGTCCACGGACTTCACCCAGGACCTGGTCAGATTGGGCTGGGCGCAACCGCGGTTCTTGCCACCGACGTAGACCGCGACGCCGCCGTAGTAGGCGTCCCTCTTCCATGCCTTCATCGCGGTGAGCGAAGGCGCCGTGCAGGCGTCGAACGCCCGGCCCGTGTACGTCTTCTGCGCCGGCCACGCCGGGGCGGCCATCGAGGTCTGCGCCGCGATCCCGGCACCGGCCACGACGACGGCACCCGTCGCCGCCAAGGCGACGTAGCGGCTTCTCCTGGACAACCTGTGCTTCGGCATTCCCCACCCCATGCGACATGTCAAGACGGGCTCCGGTACGCCGGAGCCGACCGCGATCACTTCTGGCCCAGTCTCGCAGGTCGCACCAGCGGTCGTTCCCTCGGCCGGCGTCGGGTGCCGGCGCGACCACGCGACAGGAACACAGGCATGGCGGTGGAGCACGGCTCGAGCCCGGCCGGGTCGGGGCGGTCCGGGCGGTATCGGGCCGGCGTGACTGGCGGCCCTGGCCCTCGAGGCGGCCGGTGGCCCACAGCACCACCAGACCGCGCTCCAGCTGCCGGTCAGGCGGGAGGCCGATCGCCACGACCAGGCGGCTGTTGGCGTCGATGACGACCTGCAGGTTGTTCGAGTACCGGTAGTTCTTGCTGAAGTCGGCGATGCTGCGGTCGCGGGTGGGCACCAGGTTGCCGTCCACGATGTGGATGGTGTCCTTGCGTGGCCGACGGTCCGGCGAGATGGCCAGTAGGGGCGCGAGGTGGTCAAGGATGCGGTCGCCTGCGGACTTCGAGACACCGAACAGTGGCGCCACCTGCCGCAAGGTCAGGTTCGTGCGCCAGTAACAGGTCATCTCAATTGGTGAGTCTGCGGTAGCAGATGAGGGTGCAGGCGATGCTGGTGAAGGCCAGGGCTGCTTGCTCTGCCTCAGTCTGCCCAGTGACGGCAGCCCGGGCCACCTGGTGCCGGTGAGCCAGATGGCTGACGACGAGCGCGCCGATGGCAACTACAACTCCCCCGATGGCACTGACGGCTTCAATCACCGGCCCCTTCGTTCGCCCGAACATTCGACTGTCGTCCGTTCAGAGAAAGTCGTTGCATGAGGGAACCCTCATCAGGCGCTGGGTGATGACGTCTTTGCGAAGCGGCCACCCAGCGCTCGGGGGTTGGACTCCACACTCATCAGTGCGTCTGCAGCGGGCCGACCCTGCCCCGCAGGGCCAGCTCGACTACACGGGTCCCGCCGCGTGGCCCGGCCTCGCCCACACCACAGTATCCGCCGCCCGCACCGCCAGCTCGGCGGGGCGAGTCGGCACGTGCTGATCGGCGACTTCTCGCCCGGGGACTGCGACGACCACCTCGCCCGCCACCTCCCCCGCGACGGCCAGCCCCTCATCGGCGAGTCCGTCCGGCAGGTCATAGCCCCCTCACATGGCCTGCCCCTGTACCTCGATCTGTCCGTCGCCCGCTTCCTCGAGCTGCGCCGCAGCGGCCCCACGCCCGCTCCGGCCGACTTCGACCACGACTTCCTCGCCCTGGTTCGCCCGCGCGCTGTACGACCTCCCCGCAGGCGCGGGCTCGATCACGTGGGCGCCACCGCGGACCAGGGTACGGCGGCGCTGTGCGGGGCGGGCAGGGCGACGGCGGGATTGATGCCGAAGATCGGCCGGATGCCGTGCTCGAGGGCGGCCTGCACGAACCGTACGGCGCCGGTGACGGCGTCGCGGTCAGTCAGAGCCAGCGCGCTCATGGCGTTCGGCGGCGCGCTGGACGAGCTGCTCGAGGTGGGCGGCGCCGAAGCGGATGGCGAAACCCGGAAACGGTGCGTGGAAGTCGCGGAGGGGCCAGGTCGCGGTGTTGCTCGCCGGCATCAGGACGCATTAGGTCGCTGGAGTCCCTGGAGGAGGAGAGCGATCAGGCGTCGGGGGTCGTAGCGGGGGTCGTTGTCGCGACCGATACAGAGGTTGCCGATGCCGCGCATCAGCTCGTACGGCTGTGTGCCGGGCCTGATGTCGCCGGCCTCGACCGCAGCATCCAGCAGTTGGGCACAGACGGGCAGCAGGCGGTCGAGGAAGTAGGCGTGCAGCGCGGCGAAGCGGTCGTTGTCGGACTGCAGGGCGTCGGCGAGCCCGTGCTTGGTGACCAGGAAGTCGACGAAGAGGTCGATCCACTGGCGCAGTGCTTCGAGTGGAGAGTCGGCACAGGCCAGCAGCTTCGGGCCGGCCTCGGCGCAGGCCTCGATCTGGTGGTGGTAGACGGCTGTGACGAGATCCGCCCGGGTCGGGAAGTGGCGGTAGATCGTGGCCATCCCGACGCCCGCCCGTGCCGCGATCTGGCGGATCGGCGCGTCGACGCCGGAGGTGACGAACACCTCGGCGGCGGCAGTGAGCACCGTCTGGCGGTTGCGCTGGGCGTCGGCCCGCTTGCCTCGGGACGGCGAATCCCCTGCCGGGCTCTCGGTGGCCATCACGTGTTCCTTCCCTACCGATTGACAAAACGGAGCATCGCTCCGGATAGTAAGTGGAGCGGCGTTCCGTTTCAGGCTATCCGAAACGGAACGCTCCTGACCGCCATGTCGTCCGCCGGTCGCAGGAGACCGGCGGGCGTCATGGCCACCGAAAGGGAACCCACATCGTGAGTACATCCACCGCCACCAGCACCGACGTCTTGGGCGCGCCCGTCCCGGTCCTGTCCTTCAGCCCCGTAGTCCTCCCCGTGGCCGGACGTCCCGTGGACCTCCAAGTGCGCGTCTCTGCACCCGCGACCGGAACCGGCCTCCCCGTCATCCTCCTCTCCCACGGTCACGGCCCCTCGAACAACCTCTCCTCGCTCAACGGCTACGCGCCGCTCGCCAACTTCTGGGCCGCTCACGGATTCGCCGTCGTTCAGCCCACCCACCTCACCTCCCGGACACTGAGCCACCTGGTCGCCGACGCACCCGGCGCACCCGACTTCTGGCGCTCCCGCGCCGAGGACATGACCCACATCCTCGATCGGCTCGACGTGATAGAGCGCACCGTGCCGCAGCTCGCGGGGCGCATCGACCCCACCAAGGTCGCCGTCGTCGGACACTCGCTCGGCGGCTTCACCGCCGCCCTCCTGCTGGGCGCCGGGCTCAACGACCCCGACACCGGCAGCGTGGTGCACCTCGTCGAGCCCCGGATCAAGACAGGCGTACTGCTCGCCGCGCCCGGCAGAGGTGGCGACGTCCTCAACGGGCCCATGGCCGAGCAGTGGCCGATCATCGGTGCCGTCGACTTCTCCACCATGACCGCACCCGCACTGGTCGTCGTCGGCGACAAGGACGATTCCCGGCACTTCACAGACATGGGGCCGGACTGGCACGCCGACCCCTACACCCTCGCCCCTGGCCCCAAGACCCTGCTCACCCTGTTCGACGCGGAGCACGGACTTGGCGGGATCGCCGGATACGACGCCGCCGAGACCACGGACGAGAACCCCGGGCGAGTCGCCGCCTTGGCCCGGCTCACTGCGGCCTACCTCAGCGCCCAGCTCCACCCCGGCACCCCTACGTGGCCGAACGAATGCGAGGCACTGACGACCGGCCCCGCCCCAATGGGACGAGTCGAATCCAAGTAAGCCTCCCACCCCGCAGTCAGTCGCACGTAAGCCGCCCCGCCCTGCTCGGCGTACTGGAGATCATCGAGGACCGTTCCCCGCTCGGCTCCTGGGCCCTGGACCGGCTCCGGCACTCACCACCATCTTCGGCGTCACCGGGACCGTGCCCCGCACCCACAGGTGGACACCGCCGGCCCCGACGCTCACATCCTGACCCCGACGGCACCCGAGCCGGTCGGCGAGACCGCGGGCGCTGAAGAAGCGCTGTCCGGTCGATCCGGTCAGGGCCCCGGTCGGAGCAATGCGGTTCCACCACCGAGGCACGCGGCTCGTCGAAGCCGCTCACTCAGCAGCCCTTCTGTCACAGCGGCTTCGGCGTGCGCTGCCGTTGGCGCTCGCCCTGGGGTCCGAACATGATCAGGTACTCGACCGGTCCGCTGGGGCTGGAGTTCGCCACTCCGTGCGGGGTACGGGTGTCGAACTCGGCGACGTCCCCGGGGAGGAGGATGAGGTCCTGGTCGCCGAGCGCGAGCCACAGGCGGCCGTACAGGACGCACAGCCACTCGTAGCCGTCGTGGGAGACCTGGCGGGGCCGCGCGGGCGGGTCATCGAGGGCGGGCAGGACGTGCTTGTGGGCATGCAGGCCGCCGACGTACCGGGTCAGCGGGAGCACCGCCTTGCCGTCGCGCAAGCGCAGCGGGGCCGTGGCGCGGGACTCGACGGCGGGGGCGGGTGCTGTGCCGGCCAGTTCGTCCAGGGAGACGCCGTACTCCTTCGACAGTTGCAGCAGCACCTCCAGGGTGGGCCTGCGCCGGCCGGTCTCCATCCGGGACAGCGTGCTGGTCGAGATGCCGGTCGCACGGCTGACACCGGCGAGCGTCGCGCCGTGGCGCTCGCGCGCGGCCCGCAACCTGGGCCCCATCGCGGCCAGCGTGCCGTCCACGTCGTCGACTGCCACCTTGCGCGCTCCCTTCTTGCCACACCGCTCCACCGCTTCGTCCTGCAAGGTTGCCAGGCCGGCAACAGCGATCGCGTCCAGCGGGTGCGTCACCGCATGATCGACGGGTAGCCGCGTCACCGCGCACCGAGGAGAAGCCATGCAGCCCGAGCCGACCGCCGAACTCCGCCACCGCACCGTCGAGGCCCCGGCCGGACGCCTGCACCTCGTCGAGCAGGGCAGTGGCCCGTTGGTCCTGCTCGTGCACGGCTTCCCCGAGTCCTGGTACTCCTGGCGCCGACAGCTCCCGGCCCTCGCCGCGGCCGGCTACCGGGCGGTCGCGATCGACGTGCGGGGTTACGGGCGCTCCTCCAAGCCGGAGGCGACCGACGCCTACCGGATGCTCGACCTGGTTCAGGACAACGTCGCCGTCGTACGCGCCCTCGGTGAGGACAGCGCGGTGGTCGTCGGCCACGACTGGGGCTCCAACATCGCCGCCGCCTCCGCTCTGCTCCACCCCGAGGTCTTCCGCGCCGTCGGCCTGCTGAGTGTCCCCTACGCGCCCCCTGGCGGCCCGCGCCCCACCGACGTCTTCCGCCGGATCGGCGGCCCGGATCAGGAGTTCTACGTGTCCTACTTCCAGGAGCCCGGCCGCGCCGAGGCGGAGATCGAGCCTGACGTGCGGGGCTGGCTCGCGGGCTTCTACGCGGCCCTGTCCGCCGACACCATGCCCGCCCATGACGAGCCCGACCCGCACTTCGTCTCCCGCGGCGGAGGCCGGCTGCGCGACCGATTCCCCACGGGGGTGCTCCCGGCCTGGCTGAGCGAGGACGACCTCGACGTCTACGCCGGGGAGTTCGAGCGCACCGGGATCACCGGCGCACTCAACCGCTACCGCAACATGGACCGCGACTGGGAAGACCTCGCCCCGCATCACGGAGCCCCGATCAAGCAGCCGTCCCTGTTCGTCGGCGGCGCCCTGGACGCCTCCACCACCTGGATGTCCGACGCCATCGACGCCTACCCCACCACCCTCCCCGGCCTGTCGGCCTGCCACCTCCTGGACGGCTGCGGCCACTGGATCCAGCAGGAGCGCCCCGACGAGGTCAACCGCCTGCTGACCGACTGGCTCGCCACGCTCCAGGTCGGCACCGGGCAGTCCAGGCGCAGCAGTCCGCGCGCCGGCGCGGTGCCCGAGGCGTGAGCGGCGTGGGGCTGTGATGGGCGGAGTGCGGGTCGGCTGGTCGGAGGCTGGTCGGAGATGGAGCACCGTATGGACTTCCCAGCCTCCTCCAGGAGTTCGGCTCGCGGCAGGGGCGGGACGGTCGGCGGACGGGAGGTCAGCGAGTGGGCGGCAGGCACGGGCAGCGAATCGCCCGACGGTCTCCAGCCGAGTCCACTCGCGCCCAACTCCCTTGCGTAGCTGAGGGTTTCCTCCTGCCACGACCTCCTCACGAGCGACGTTAAGGTGACCCGGTGACCGACGCGAGCATGGACAGAGTGCACCGTTTCCGGGCCGAGGCCGCTTCCCGGGAACTGCCGTCGGAGGAGGTGGACGAATGGATACGTGTCGCCCGTCCGGCGGTGTACCTGGCGGAGGACGGTGACGGTCCCGTCGTGGCACGGGTCGGCGGCGATCCCGTGCTACCGCTCGGCGCGCCGACGCCGTCCGATCCCTTCGTGGCCTGCGTCGACCTGGCTGCTCTCCCGCCCGGCGTCACCGGCCTCCCGCTCCCCGCCGACGGCCATCTGCTCCTCTTCTCCGGCACCGATGTGCACGGCATCGGAGGACAGGTGTCGGACACGGTGCTGTACGTCCCCGCCGGGACCTTCGCGACCCCGCACCCTCTCGCACACAGCCGGCGCGAGCCGTACCGGCCGCGTGAGCTCCGCACGGTCTGGCACCAGCCGAGCGCGCAGATGCCGGAGAGTTTCGCCCTCGACAGATGGGGCGACTTCCCCGAGGACGAGCAGTTCGAACTCGCCGACGAACTCGCCGACGCCTGGGCGCACGGCGGCGGCTACCGCCCTCCCTGGACCTTGCAGATCGGCGGCCACCCGGTCTCGCCCCAGAACGACCCCGTCCACTACGCCCGTGGTCCCCAGGAGGCCGGTGACTCCGAGCAGGGCGGTACAGCCCACGCGGAGGGCGCCGACGACTGGGTTCTCCTGGCCACCTGGAGGTGCGGCGACGACGTCATGGAGCTGGACTCCGGTGTGGCTCACTGGGTGGTCCGCCGCGAGGACGTGGCCGCCCGGCGCTTCGACCGGGTCCACCGCTACGTCGAAATGGCGTGACCGCGCGGGGCGGGGGCGGCGGGCCCACGGCGCTCACCGAACCGCCGCCGCCACGCCCACCTGGTCCTTGGTGCCACCGTGACGATCGGTCCGCCCGGAACCCATCGCCTCCCCAGCCTCCGGCCCATCCTGGCGGCTAACGCCAAGGGATACGGCCGTACACCCGCGGGCGCTGCTCTCCCCCAGCGGGCTCAGCGCAGCAGCAGGTCGCGAATCGCCTCCGTGATCTCGTCGGGCGCCTCCTCGGCCATGAAGTGCCCCGCGCCGGTCAGCCGGTGGTCCAGGTCCGGCGCCCACGCGCGCCAGACCGCGGCAGCGTCGTAGCCCAGTCGCGCGCCCCAGTCCTGCTGGACGACCGTCACGGGCATGGCCAGCTGGGAACCGGCGTCCTGGTCCGCCTGGTCATGTGTGATGTCGATGCCCGCTGACGCCCGGTAGTCCGCGACGATCGACGGCACGGCCGCGGCGCTCGCCCGCACGTACGCGGACCGGACCGGTTCCGGGAGGGCGGCAGGGTCCCTGCCCCAGGAGTCCAGGAAGGAGCGGAAGAAGGCGTCGGCGCTGTTGGCGATCATCGTCTCCGGCAGCCCCGGCGGCTGTGCCATGAGAAACAGGTGGTAGCCGACCGCCGCCGGGACACCGTGCAGGACGTTCCACATGTCCAAGGTCGGTACGACGTCGAGGACGCCCAGGTGCGTGAGGGTCTCGGGATGGTCCAGTCCGGCCCGGAAGGCGACCAGGGCGCCTCGGTCGTGGCCGACCAGGGCGAAGCGCTCATGGCCGAGCGCCGCCGCCAGGGCGACGACGTCAGCGGCCATGGTGCGTTTTGCGTACACCTCGGGGCCGGTGGCCGCCGGCTTGTCGCTGGCACCGTAGCCGCGCAGGTCGGGACAGATCACCGTGTGCTCCCCGGCGAGCCGCTCGGCGACGTGCCGCCACATCAGGTGGGTCTGAGGGAAGCCGTGCAGCAGCACGACGGGGCTGCCGCTGCCGCCGACGGCGGCAGCCAGCTCCACTCCGTCGGCGCCGGGCAGACGGACGTGGCCGAAGCCGGGGATGGTGGGAGTCATGAAGCGCCCCTTCCTGGGGTCGGGAGAGCGGCGAAAGCCTTGCTCCGGGGACTGACGGGTTCAGCGTGGGCGACGGCGATCAGCAGCCGATCAGTACGCTCCGACGCCGCGGACCCGCGGCACGGAAGATGGAGGGCATGCGAATCGACGTACTCGGTGCCGTGCGGGCCTTCGACGACGAGGGCGCCGCGGTCGACCTGGGCGGGCCCCGCCACCGTGAGGTGCTCGCCCGGCTTGTCGCCGCCGGGGGGCGGATGGTCGCCACCGACACCCTCGTGGACGACCTGTGGGCCGAGCCGCCGGTGCGCGCCGTGGGGGCGTTGCGTACGTTCGTCGCCGCGCTGCGCCGCGCCATCGAACCCGGCCGGCCGCCGCGTACCCCGCCGCGCGTCCTTGTCACGGAGGGTCCCGGCTACGCGCTGCGCCTGCCGCGCGACAGCGTGGACGTCCACCGGTTCGAGGACGCCCTGGCCCGCGCTCGGCGTACACCCGATGCGCTGACCGACCTGGACGCCGCCCTGGCTGCCTGGCGCGGCCCCGCCTATGCCGACGTGACCGGCTCCGCGTGGGCCGAGCGCGAACGGACCCGGCTGGAGGAGCTGAGGCTGGAAGGGGTGGAACTGCGAGCCCGCCTCCTCCTCGACGCCGGTTCGGGAGCCGAGCTGGTCGCCGAACTGGGCGCCCACGTCACCGAACATCCCTGGCGTGAACCGGCCTGGGGGCTGCTGGCCCGCGCACTGCACCGGGCAGGCCGTCAGGCGGACGCCCTGGCCACCCTCCGCCGCGCCCGCACGATGCTCGCGGACCAGCTCGGGCTCGACCCCGGTGCCGACCTCCGACGCCTGGAGACGGACATCCTCCGCGGAGCCACGACGCTCCATCCCCCTCGCACCGTCTGGACCGCGGGCGTACGACTCGGACCGCGCACCACCACGGAACTGGCCCGCACGCTGGCGCTCGCGGGTGGTGACGCCCTCATTCACTCACGGCGCGACCGCCTCGCCGCCGTCGAGGCGGCGGAGCGCACCGGAGACGTCACCCTGACCGCCCGCGTCATCGGCGCCTACGACGTGCCCGCCCTCTGGACCCGAGCCGACGATCCCGCTCAGTCCCGCGCCGTCGTGGCGGCGGCCGAGCGTACCCTCACCGCGCTCGGCACCGACGGCCCCGCCGAACTGCGCGCCCGCCTGCTGGCCACCGTCGCGATCGAGAGCCGCAGCGCCGATCTGTCCGTCGACGAAAGAAGGCGCGCGGAGCAGGCAGCGCGCGAGGGCGAGGCGCTGGCCCGGGAGCTGGGCGATCCCGCCCTGCTCGTGTTCGCCCTCAACGGCGTGTTCCTCCACTCCTTCGCCCGGCCCGGGCTCGCCACGGCCCGGGACGCGATCGGCTCCGAGATCCTCGACCTGGCCACCCGGCACGAACTGCCGGGCTTCGCCGTGCTCGGCCGACTCATCCGCATGCAGTCCGCCTCCGCCCTCGGCGACCTCGACGCCGCCACCGCACACGCCGAGGCCGCCGAGCAGCTCGCCGTCAGCACCGAGGCCCTGCTCGTCCCCGTCCTCACCAGCTGGCTCCGTGCCCGGGCCACCGCCGCCCGCAGTACCGAACCGGGCGGGCCGACCGCCGCGACGGCCGCCGCGCACTACCGCGCCGCCGAAGACGCCCTCGCCGAGACAGCGGCCATGCCGGGGCTGCACCGGGGGCTGTTCGCCCTCGCCCTCCTGGGCCTCCGTCTCCTGCACGACCGTCCCGCGCCCACCGATCCCGCCCTCGACTGGGGCCCGTATCGCCCGTGGACGCAGCCCTTGGTGCTGCTGGCCCGCAAGCGGGACGAAGAGGCCCGTACCGCCCTGGCCATGGCGCCCGAACCGCCCCTTGATCACATGCAGGAGGCACTCTGGTGCCTGACCACCCACGCCGCCGCCGGCCTGGGCGAGCGCCGGATCGCCGCCCGCGCGGCAACGGCCCTGCACGCCGCCCGCACCGAACACGCGGGCGGGGCGAGCGGGATGCTGACGCTGGGGCCGGTGGCGCGGTACCTGGCGGAGGCGGAGGCGTGCGCCGACACGCACTGACGGCCATCGTCCGCGGATGCGCTCCCCGGCTGCCCGCTCCGCCTTGACCGGGAAACGTCGACCCGGATGAGCCCGTCGCCCACCCCGGTCGGACAGGGGATCGCGGACGTCCTGCGGCAGTTGGCGAGCGGCGTCACGCAGGCCAGCCGGTGAGCCCCCGCGCCGCAAGAGGCGGACGGTGACGTCCCGGTCCTCGCCGGTGCGGCGGCGCACTCGCAGGACCGTCAGGCGGCAGCGGGCGGACGAGCGGCTGATCGGCCTGCTGGTGGCCGCAGGGCTCGCCGTCGCCGTCGTGGTGACTGTCGTGAACTGGCTCATGGCCCATTGGTGGGTCCTGGTCGTCCTGGGTGTGCTCGCGGTGGGGGCCGGCATCGCGTGGCTTCACCGCGTGCAGCTGAGGGCAAGGTGGGAAGCGATCCGCCAGGAGAGAACGTGCGCAGAGGCTGTCGTGGCGTTGGCCGGTGTGCGGGACGGCGAGGGCCGGCCGCGACCGTCGCAGGCGAGGTGAACCTTGGTGGTCAGTCCGCCTCGGGATAACGCGCCGGGATGGTGCACGACCTCGGCGAGACTACGGAGCCGGACGCCGAGGCGATCGTGCAGCCGAGCACGCCTCACCGATTGAACGCCTCATCGTGGAGCGGTCGGCTTCCAACCAACAGGTCAGCACATCGTGGGTGACACCGTGGCGAAGGTGAACGAGCGTCGCCAGCAGCGATCAACGAAGACAGCTTGCGCTTCGCCCCTGTGCCTACCGCCTGGCACCGTGGTAGCGACGTGTGTCCAGCCTGATGTAGTGCATGCCACAACGGGCCAACCTTGGCGACGAGTTCAGCCGCACGAACTCGTCAGGCCGTGCAGCGAGAATGCTGTCGATCCCGCAGGTGACCCCCCATGGCCCTCGCGGTAGCCGACTCGGTCGAACGCGGTATCTACAGCACCCTGCGCGGGAGCCGAGCTTGTCGGATGAGCTCATTGACCGGTCACCAGTTGAATTCTCAACACAGCGGTCGAATTGCGCCGAGCGGCGCTCACGCCTTGGGTGTACGTTCGAAGTAGGTCCATATCGGCATGTCCGGCCGCCGAGCCCAACCCTCTCTTACGCAGAACGGCCCGGGTGGCAGTGTGCGTTTGGTGGCTCCTTGAGCAACCCCATTCGGGACCCATAGACACCAAGGGAGCTGATGCTCGGCTCAATCATTGCGGCTGGGCGAACATCGGAGGGTCTGACATGGCAGACACACTTCCCAACCCGGCAAGCGACGACACGACCCGATTCGAAGCCGCGCCTGACCCGGACGGCACGTTGATCCCGATACCGTCACAGGCGCCGCAGGGCAAGCCCATTCGAGACGATGCACGGATCACGGTCAGTCCACGTCAGGAGCGCGGCTACTACGTGCAGATCTACAACGGCCCGCCTGACCCGCCGAGCGACGTCGAAGAATCCATCAGTGAGCTCCTCACGGACCTCCTCACCGAGACCGGTCAGAAAGCAATCGAAGACGCGCTCTTCGTGGGAGCACCTGCGGTTCTGGAATTCCTCGCTTCGGCCGCAGGCGTGTTGGCTTCCGTTCTCACCACCTCACCCTTGCTGAACGAGCAATTCTTCAGGGGTGTCATGGATGACGGGACAGCCGTCACTTATGTGGTGCTCACCCCCAAAGATTAGTACTCCAGCTGTAGTTCGCGATCGCCGTCGAGGTGGACGGACCGGACTTCACCGACGAGCCGGTGCCGGTCCCGGGCGCCGTGACGGAAGTGCCGTGCAAGTAGGCGCCGCACCTGCCTGCGCCGTTACCGAAGGCGCCCACCGACAAGCTCGAGACCATCAGGCGGCATCGCCGCAGCCAGCGCCGTCGTATGACCACCGGACCACGTGGTCCGACCCCGGACGGGACGGGCCGACCGCCCGTCGGTCCGGGGGCACGGTCGGCGGCACCCCCTGATACTCCAGCCGTAGATCGTTGTCTCGATGGTGAGGGGCGTCGAGGCGGCAGGTGTCCAGCGTGGATCACCTCGCCAGAGATCGTCCATGCCGTCGCGGGCATCGGCACCTTCTCCGTCTACCCGAGTTCACCGCGACGGAGGGCGTCCCTTGGCTCGCTGAGCTTCGCGGTCGTTGCCGGGGTCCGCTCCTGTGCTTGTTCAGCGAGTCGGAGGGCATCATCGATCTCGCTGAGCTTCCTGGAGGACAGGACGGCCGCCCGCTCTATCAGGTCGTCCCGGGACACGGTGGTCAGCCACGTGCACGGGGTGAAGCCTGGACGCGGGAACGCGAGCCGCAGCACGCCTTCGAGCGGCAGCCCTTCATCGGCGCCGACCGTCACTTCGATGCCCAGACCGCTGATGTCGAGGCCCGCCGGAGCGACGACCTGCATCACCTGGAATCCGGACGCCTCGTCTCCTGACAGCAGTACGACCAACCTCCGCTCGTCGAACTGGACCCACCAGACTTCGCCACGTTGCACAAGCCCTCCGATACACAGCACCGCAGGCAGACGCTGCGCGACCTGACGCGGTGTGGAGACGGGTGCGGCCACCGTTGATCATCGGTGTGAAGACAAACGATCATGGGGTGGCCACAGGTCACAGCGTAGACCCTGCCTGCTGGCAGGAGGCGTTCGGGCTGGAGCATCACGGCTGCGGGCAGCCGCAGTTGGGAGCCGAGTGCGTCGAGCCGCCAGTACTCGTCGGCCCACAACGCCTGTGCGGCAGCGCTCAGCGGGACCGGACGCAGAGGCAGAGGTCATCCGTGCAGTGTTCCATTCGCCGTGGCGCGAGGGCATGACTGGCGCCGGACCTGTGCCGCCGTGTTCTCCCGTTTAGCGCGCAGTGACAGCAATGTCGTCACTAGACTCGCGACGACCGCCAACGCGGCAACTCCTGTAGTCGCCAGACTCACCATGACCTGGGGTTCCACGAGCGTCAGCCTCCCAAACCCTCGGCGTTTTCCGTGAGGTGCTGCTTGATCTGGCCTTCAGTCAAGTGGGTGTCATCGGTGGCGAGTTGACAGGCATGACCTCCAATACCAGACAGGTTCTACCCCCTGTGGCCCGAGTGAAAGACCGCGCCTGCCAGCGCATCACCGCCGATTCCGCCTGCCCTTCACCGACTGCGCACGTACTCGGAAGCCGCCATAATCGCTGCACCACCGGAGGTCCCCGGGCCGTTGCGGACGGACGACCCCAAGGCGCGCGGGCGTCGGGTGCGGGGTGGTGGGGGGCGCTGCAGACCGGTCAGCGCTCAGGGGTCCCGGGAGCCGGATCGGCGCCCACGTTCGCGTTGCCGCCCCCGACGCACAATTCGACACAAATGTGCGGTGGGCTGGAGCCGTCGTCGAAGGCGTTACCGAACTACCGGACACCTGGTGATCACTCTCCTTCGGTGCATGAGACGCGGTGCTCCAGGTGCGGGAACAGCGCGTTCCAGCGGTCCTTCGGCAGATTGACCGGCTGTGAGCGGCACATGGCCTCGTAGAGGCGGTCGGTGTCGTAGTCGAGGATGTACGTGTGATTCTCGTTCGACAGGCCCGGCGTGTCCGTCACGGAGGTGACGGCCAGCCAGCTCTCGCCCGCGGGCAGCCGGACGGACTGCGCGCCCTGCAGAGTGGCGAACTCGGGGGTGGCCCAGCGGCCGTCGCGGCCCAGGGACCAGATGCGGTAGGGGTTGCCGGTGATGGCGTGGCGGCCGTCGGCGGTGAGGTCGAGGGACGTGAGGGCTCGGTCGAGGCGTACCGTCTCGTCCTTCTTCCTCGGCTCGCCCGGATCCGACACGTCCCAGAACTCGATCGTGCCGTCGGCGACCGCGGTCGCGAGCTGGTCCTTCCCGGCTGGGAAGTAGCTCCCGGGAGCGGCGGGGACGCGCGCCCCCTCGACCGCACGCGCCGGCTGGGAGAGGTCGTACAGCCGGATCGTGTCGCCGCTCTCCTCGGTGATGAGCAGCTTCGAGTCGTCGTCGTACATCGCGCCCTCGCCCAGCGCTCCGTCCTCGATCTTGTCGCCCTTGCGGGGGCGGCCTGGGTCGGAGACGTCCCAGAGCCGCAGGTGCCATCCGCTCTCGACGGTCACGACGGTGTGCGGGCCCGCGAACCACAGGGTTCCCGTGTCGAAGAGCCCGCCCTTCGCCTGCGTGGGGATGTCGGCCCGGTGCACGGGCTTCGCGGGGTCGCCGATGTCCCACAGGGCGATGGCCGGCTCCTCCCGCGAGCCCACGGCCAGCAGCCGGCCGTCGGGGCTGACCGTGATGTGCGAGATGTCGGCGGTGTACCGGATGCTCGTGCTTCTGCGCGGCGTGCCCTCGGTGCCGAACCGCCAGAGCTGAAGGGTGTGGTCGCGCCCTCCCGCCCAGTGGTGGGCCAGCAGGACCGGGTCGCCTTGCCGGCCGGTCAGGAACCAGTTGGCCTCCCAGTCCTTTGGGAAGGTATAGCGCAGCTTCGGCGAGCCGTGCTCGCCGATGGTCCAGATCCGGGTGGTCTCGGAGTAGTCCGGCTCCTCCTCCTTGGTGATGAGCAGCCTGCCGTCGGCGCTGATGGGGCCCGTGCCCGCCACCTCCTGGAGGGGCAGGTGGCCGGGGAGTTCCGGCGCCCAGGCGTGTTCGGTCCACAGCCGGATCTCGCCGCCCACCTCGCCGGCTGCCAGATAGCGGCTGTCGGGGCTGTAGGCGACCGTCTGGACCGGCTGCCCCGCGGACAGCACACCGAGATCCGGCTCGGCCTGTGCGAGTTCGGCCGGCTCGGCCGTCGCCCTGAGCCGCCGTACGCCGTCGTCGCGGTCGGCCCCGGCGAGGAATCTGCCGTCCGGACTGAAGGCGAGCTGCGGCATGCCGTCGTAGCTGCCCCAGCCGCCCAGGCCGTCCTCGGCAGACACCCGCCGCAGTTGCCGCCCGTCCACCACACGCCACCAGGCCGTCTCCCCGCCGCCGCCGTTCGAGACGACCAGGTCGCGGCGCGGGTGGGCGGCGACGGACATGACCGATGCAGCCCGCTCGGTGTCGCGCAGGACGGGCCGGCCCGGGTCGGACAGGTCCCACAGCCGCACCTGGGCGGGGTGACCGCCCTCGCCCGGCCCGTTTCCGTTGCCGGTGATCAGGTGGTGTCCGTCCCGGGTGAACGCCAGCGAGATCAGCTCCGCGTCGGCCACCGTGCGCTGCGCGCGCAGGGCGGGGCGCGCCGGGTCGGAGACGTCCCACAGCCGCAGTCGGCCCTTGTCGCCGCCGGACGCCAGGGTCCGGCCGTCCGCGCTGAACGCCACGCTGAACGTCGCCTCGCTCCCCTTGACCGGGAGGCGTGCCAGCCGCTCGGGACGGTCGGGGTCGGCTGTGTTCCACAGGGTCAGTTCCGTACCCGTCTGCGCGGCCAGCAGCGGCTTGGCGGGGTGGTGGGCGAGGACGGGCCGGCCCTTGACCCGGAAGCGGCCCGCCTCGGCCGGCCGCTCGGGGTCGGTCAGGTCCCAGAGTTGCACCCGGCCGTCCCGGTGGCTCGCGGCCAGCACTTTGCCGTCCGCGCGGTAGGCGAGGTTCAGGACGGGCTCGCGGTGCGGCTTTTCGGGGGTGAGGTGGACCGGGGTCAGGGTCATCGCCGACGCGTACAGGCTGGAGCGGGTCTCCGGGGTCTGGGCCGTGCGGTACGCGGCCAGGCTGAGGCGCAGGGCAGTGCCCGGGTCGCGTCCGCGGATGCGGTCGGCGCGGCCGGCCAGCTCGCGGGCGATCAGGGCCCGCTCCCGGCTCGCCGCCCGCCCGTTCTCGTGGAAGGCCCAGCCCGCCAGGCAGGCCGCCACCAGGGTCAGCGCCGACAGCACGGAGACCCACGTCCGGACGGCCCGGCGTCGGCGCCGCTCTGCGCGCTCGCTCGCGGTGACGAAGTCGCGCACCACCTGCCGTACGGGCGCCGCCCCGGCCGCCCGGCCGTCGGTCAGCTCGCGTGCCTCGCGCAGGTCGAAGCCCCGCCACAGACCGCTCGGCCCTCGTCCGCCCTCATCCCAGCCCTCCGCCGCGGCCGTCAGCCGCCGCAGCCGCAGCAGATCACTGCGGGCCTCCTCGATCCAACCGGTCAGCCGCTCCCAGGCATACAGCAGCGAGTCGTGGCCGAGCTGCGCCCCGCCGTCCTCGTCCACCACGACGAGATGGGCGTCGGCCAGGAGCCGCAACAGGTCCCGAGCGCCGGTCAGTTCCTGGCGCGGCACCCGGCGGCGCACCAGCCGGCCCTCGCCGTCGGCCACCTGCACCATGGCGAGCATCAGGGTGCGCAGCCGCCCGCGGCCGTCGTCGTCGAGGCCGTCGTGGATCCGGTCGGCTGCGCGCGCCACCGCGTCGCGGATGCCGCCCGCCTCCTGGTACGCGGCGTAGGTGAGCGTCGTCCCGCGCCGCCGCAGCCAGATCTCCTGGAGGACGTACGCCAGATACGGCAGGGCCGCCGAGTCGCCGGTGCGTCCGCCTCGCCGTTCCTCGTTCACCTCGCGCACCAGGATGCGCGGGACGCCCGCCTCCCACCGCAGTCCCGCGTAGCGGGCGGGCTCGACGACGGCCGCCTCGATCTCGGCGTCGTTCAGGGCGCCCACGACGAAGTGGTCGCGTTCGGCGAACGGGGCGAGGTGCGGGTCGCCGAGGACGTCGCCGAGGTAGTCGGCGCGCAGCGCCAGCACGACGCGCGGCCCGTCGGCCGCGGTGAGCGCGGCGGCGAACCGGGCGCGCTCCGCCTCGTCGGCGCCGTGCGTGAAGTACTGCTCCAACTGGTCGACGACCAGCACGCCGGGCGCCAGTCCGCGCCGCGCCCCCGGCTCCGGCTCCGCCCCCGGCTCCGGCTCCGGCTCCGGCTCCGGCTCCGGCTCCGGCGGGGTGAAACGTCCCTGTTCCAGATCGCCTATGACGTCGGCGAGCGGGCGGTCCACGGCCCGCGCCCACGCCTCGACGAGCCGCCGAAACGGCCGCACGCCCGGTGCGGGCACCAGGCACACCGGCCCCAGTCCGGCGCGCTGGGCCGCGACGCTCAGCCCGGCCCGCAGCAGCGACGACTTGCCGACGCCGGAGTTGCCGAGGAGGACCAGCGGTTCCCCCGGCCGGGTCGCGGCGACCTGGGCCAGCAGCCGCTCGGTCAGCTCCTCGCGGCCGAAGAAGAGGTGGTGTTGTTCGGGCAGGAACGGGCGCAGGCCCGGGTACGGGCACATGGCGTCCGGGTCATCGTCCGCCACGGGCTGGGCGTCCGGGGCCGGATGCTCGGGATAGCGGCGGTTGGTGGTCAGCACCAGCTCCGCCATGCGGGCGGTGCCGCCGCCGTAGGGGCGGGCCGCCTCGCCCTGGAGCCGCTGGTCGAGCAGCCGGTAGACCCCGCCGAGCGTCAGCAGGCGGGCCGCGCCCGCGTCGCCCTCTCGCAGCAGTTCCAGCAGATGGCCGGTGAACAGGGTGTACTCGGCGCCCTCGGGGGCGTAGGCGAGGGTGTTGCGCTGGGCGGATCCGAGCAGAAAGCTGCCCTGGGGGCGGGACGCGCCGAACGGGTCCGGGGCGGGGGCGCGGTCGGGTTCCCGGGCGTTCCCGGCGAAGCAGCAGTCGAGGATGAGCACCGGGTCGGCGGCGGCGTCGCCGAGATAGCGCTCGATCTCCGCGTAGGGCACCGAGTGGGCGGTGTCCGTGAGGGACTTCGTCGCCGCCGTCGCCAGATACAGCCGCCCGCCGGGCCCGCGCAGACCGTGGCCGACGAAGCAGAAGACGACGATGCCGCTCTCGGGCCGCTCCTCGGTGGGCGCCGCCCGGTCGGCGGCCTCCGCCAGCGCCTCCAGCACCTCGCTCGGCGACGCGGGGTTCATCAGCGCGCGGACCCGGTCGCCCATGCCGCAGTGGGTGCGCAACGTCTCGGCCAGCGCCTCGGCGGACGGCACGGCCGCGGAAAGATCGTGCAGCCGGTCTCCCGGGTGGCGGCCTGTGCCGACCACGACCGCGTGACAGCCGGGCCCCGTCAGGTCCGGCCCTCCTGCGGACGGCGCCGTCCCTGCCCCTGACGGCGCGGGCCCTCCCCCTGACGGCGTTGCCCCTCCCTCTGACGGCATGGTCAGCGTGCCCCCTCGGCCCGGCCGGAGCCGTCTTCGTCGGCCGGGTGGTCTCCGGCCGGGTCGTCTCCGGCCGGTTCCCGCTCGTCCGTCTCGCGGGCCGAGGGCTCCCTCAGGGCCTCCGCCACCCGCTGGGCCAGCTCGCCGGTTCCCTCCGCGGTCAGCGGCCGGACCTTCTCGGAGGCGACCACCAACTGGGTGCCGTCAGGCCGGTTGATGGTGACGGTCACATTGCTCCGCCGGTTCTGCAGCCAGACGACCAGAGCGGCGCCCGCCGCCGCGGTGGGTCCGCCGGGGGCGAGCAGCAGGGTCAGCAGCTCGCTCCACACGCCGCCCATCGCTCCCGCGAGCGCGCTGTCCGCGAGGTCGCGCCGCACCAGGCCGCGCAGTTCGGGATCCTGGCGCAGCCAGTCGTACAACTCGTCCGTGGCCCCCGCGTGGTCGCCGCTCGCCGCCTGTACACCGAGCGTGAAACGCACCCCCCGCTCCTCCCCCGGCAGCCGCGGCCGTACCGCTCGCGCCGCTCCCGCCGCTCATGCGTCCCTAGGTCGCTGTATCCCCAACTCCCCTTACCCAGTGGACAGTTCTTCGCACATCACAGTCACAGCACGGAGATACCGAGAGGGCGTTCTCCGGCTGACAGACGGCAGGAGCGCCGGCTGCCGGGGTCGACGGGGCCGGTGTCGACGAGCGGAGGGCGGCGGCAGCCCGCAAGCCGGCGGACTGAACCTCTTCGGAGGTGCTGTACATCCAGCCGCGTCTGTGACCCCGCCCGCCGGTCGGAGAGGCACTTGGTGGGGTGCCCGGCGCTGACGGGCACGCTGCTGTGCGCCACGGCCTACCGGCGATGGCCCACGGTCCAGCGAGCGATGCGCCACAGCCGGCCACTGCCACTCACCCACAACCTGCCGGTGCCGACCGCGGGCACCTCTGTCAGGGCCCGGCCTGCTCTTCCTGATCACCAAGGGCTCATGACACCGCCGACAGACGCCGACAGGCCACGCGATCCCGACACCGGCTGCGGTCAGGAGCTGTCAGGTAATTGCCGGCCGTACGTGGGGCGACCAGGCCGTGGCTGGTGCGATCACAGCGTCGCAACCGTCCTGCACAACCGCGACAGCCTTCCATCAGGCCTGGCACGCGTGGACCGGTCCGGCAGGTCGAGCTCGCGGCAGGGGCCGCCGGGGACCCGGCGGGAATGTGTCCGAGCGGCATCTGATCCACGGACAGCTCTCCTGCCCGTGCCGGCCAATGCGCCGTCCGGGATCACCGCCACCGTCGCGCTCGCCGGCCGTGAGCAGTCCGAAGGCGTAGGAGCTCTCCTGAAGGGCCTCTTCTGCCTTCAGTCCAGGGCAGACGTCGGCGGGGTGGAGCCAGGACGTCCTGGCTCCACCCCATGGTGCGGGCGTGTCACTGGAATTGTGCGAAGAACCTCCAGATCTCTGCTTTGGTCCAGGTGGTGACGCCGCTTTCGCCGGAGGAGCCGTCGACCGGACCGGGTATGTGGCCTCCGTCGAAAGCGGCCCATTGGACGGGGTATCCGGCACGGCAGCCGGCGTAGGTGGTGGTGATGTGCGTTCGGCTGCCCGGCGCGGGCTCGCGCGGGCTCTGGGAGGTGCAGCCGTTGTTGCTGACGAACCTGTCGCGCAGGGACCGTCCTTGCGCGATGTTGAGGACCGAGTCGCTGACCCCGTGGATTCCGAAGTAGGCGATGGGCTGGGTGCCGCCACTGCAGCCGCTGATCTCAGCACCGGATATGACCGCGACGGCCCTGAAGACGTTCGCCCGGCTGCAGGCGAGGGCGTAGCTCATGCCGCCGCCCCAGCTGAATCCCGTGGCGAAACGCTGTGCCGGGTTGACACAGAGGCCGCCCTCGATGCGCCGGATCATGTCGTCGACGAAGGTGATGTCCTCACCGCCCGAATTGGCCCAGCCGTTGCCCAGGCCCTGGGGGGCGACGAGGATCGCGGTGTTGTTCGACTGTTCCTGTTGGCCGTAGTAGGACCAGGCGGTCCCGCTCGTGCCGCCCGAGGCGACGTCGCCGGCGGTTCCGCCCCGCCAGTGGAACGCGAAGATCAGCCGGTAGCGGTGGCTGCTGTCGTAGTTGGCGGGAACCCTGAGGATGAAGCTGCGGCTCTTGCCGCCGCTCTGAATCGTGTGCGTACCGCTGGCCAGAGTCGGTGCGCTGCCGCATCCGCCGCCTCCGCCGGACGACAGCTTGACCATCTGCCACTGCTGGTTGGCGCCGCCCCAGTCGGTGTACTGGACGACGTTGCCGCCGTCCGCGGTGGAGGCGCCCTGAACCTCCACCGCCTTGCCACTGGAGCGGTTGATCAGCCGGACGTGGCCCGCGTCGGAGTCGGCCAGGCGGAACTGCTGGTTGGCCCCGTTGTGGTCGGCCCACTGCTGGATCGCGGCACCGTCTGCGGTCGAGGCGCCGGCCACATCGAGAACCTTGTCCGAGTGGCGGGCCTTGAGGCGGTAGTAGCCGCCGCCGGAGTCCATGAACTGCCACTGCTGGTTGGCTCCGTCGCTGCGCGTCCACTGGTTGACCCGCGCGCCGTCGGCGGTGGACGCGCCGGAGACGTCCAGCGCCTTGCCGCTGTTGCGATTGACCAGCACGTACCAGGCGTTGGTGTCCACCGTCGCCGCCTCGGCGGGCGTCGGATGCACCGCGGCGAGCATGCCGATCGCGAGCGCCGTCGCCACCACGGCGGCGACCCGGGACCACCAGCGATGTTTTCGTGGACGGACGGGAGGAGCCGCACCGTAGGTCCTCATGGACTCACCCTTTCCTTCGTGGCAGGTCCCATCAGGTCCGGGTCCAGCGCTGGTTGCTGCCGCTCGAGCAGGAGTAGAGCTGGATCAGGGTGCCGTTGGCGGTGCCGGCTCCGACGGCGTCGAGGCAGAGGCCGGACTGGACGCCGACGATGGATCCGTCGGAGTTCAGGCGCCACTTCTGGTTGTCGCCGCCCCAGCAGCTGTAGATCTGGACCTTGGTGCCGTTGCCGGTGCCTGCGGCGTCCAGGCACTTGTTGCCGTAGACCCTGAGCTCGCCGGCGGAGGTGTACGTCCACTTCTGGTTGGTGCCGCTGTTGCAGTCCCACAGCTGGAGCTGGGTGCCGTCGGTGGTGCTGGAGTTGGGCACGTCCAGGCAGCGGCCCGAAGCGACGCCCTTGATCTGACCGCCGTCCGAAGGGGGCGTGGTGGAGCCGCCGTTGAGTGCGTTGAGGACGGCGGTGTAGGCGGGCTTCTTGCTGCCGTCGTTGTTGAACAGCAGCGGCGTGTCACCGGACCGCCAGGAGTCGCTGTCGCGCACGCCCCAGACGGTGATGCCGAGGCAGCGCGAGACGGCCAGGCAATCGTTGGTCACGGCGGCGTAGGTCGAGGACGAGGCGCCCTGGATGTCGAGTTCGGTGACGGCCACGTCGACGCCGAGGGCGGCGAAGCTCTGCAGGGTGGTGCGGAAGTTGCTGTTGTAGGGGCTGCCGCTGTTGAAGTGCGACTGGAAGCCGACGCAGTCGATCGGCACGCCCCGCTGCTTGAAGTCCCGGACCATGTTGTACACGCCCTGGGTCTTGGCCCAGGTCCAGTTCTCGATGTTGTAGTCGTTGTAGCAGAGCTTGGCGGCCGGGTCGGCGGCACGCGCGGTGCGGAAGGCGACCTCGATCCAGTCGTTGCCGGTGCGCTGCAGGTTGGAGTCGCGCCGGGCTCCCGAACTGCCGTCGGCAAAGGCCTCGTTCACGACGTCCCACTGGGCGATCTTGCCCTTGTAGTGGCCCATCACGCCGTTGATGTGGTCGATCATCGCCTGGCGCAGCGTGCTGCCGCTGAGACTCTGCATCCAGCCGGGCTGCTGGGAGTGCCAGGCCAGGGTGTGACCGCGCACCTGCTTGCCGTTCTGCACCGCCCAGTTGTAGACGCGGTCACCGGCGGTGAAGTTGAACTGGCCACGCTGCGGTTCGGTGGCGTCGATCTTCATCTCGTTCTCGGCCGTCACCGAGTTGAACTCACGGCCCGCGATCGTCGTGTACGCCGAGTCGCCCAGCCTGCCTGAGGCGATGGCGGTGCCGAAGTAGCGGCCGCTCTGCGCCGCTGCGGCGCCGAGCGTGCTCTCGGCGGCGTGTGCGGGCGGCGGTGCGGCCAGTGCGGTGGCCGCACCGAGGGCGCCGACGACCAGCGCCAGCAGCGGGCCGCGGATCTTCCGGCGGACGACGACTCTGGGAAAGGCATATGAGCCCATGACTGTGCCTCCAAGGTAGAAATCACGGAAGGACTGAAACGCGGGGAATGCGTCGTCCGCTCCCACTCGGCAGACGGACGGGATGGGCCGGAGCCCGGGCAGCACAAAATCACCGGACACCGCGGACAGGGGACCGGGACGATCTCACCCGGCGCCGGCCGCACCCCATCGCGCGTCGGGTGACGTACCGCGGGCGGTGGCGGTGCTTCGACACAGGCATGGGGGTACTCCATAGCGGCTCAGCCGGGGGGTCGTCACGCGGCGTCGCGTACCTCTCCAACTGCGCGAAGCCAGGATGCGCTGGTGCGAACCTCACCGGAACGAAACGGGTGGCGCGGGTGCTTTGGTGCGCTGTCGTGCGGCTGTGCATGGCCGGTTTCCCAGTCGGATGATTGAGGGATTGACGATGGATCGTCAACACTCAGAGCAGAAAAAGTTTCCGTTTTTCGAACGAAACTTTCGGGCAGCGGGAAGACGCAAACCTCGGCGGCACCCCCGGCCGAAGTCGAGGGCCGAGGTAGGGACGGATTCCGCGTGCGGACACCGCACGCAACCTACGGCTCCCTGGCCACTTGATGGCGGGACGTGCATTGTTTCACTTACAGAGAGCTACGAAACATTTCGGTGTTCCTAGCGATACATACGAGAGGTATTGACGCCGTTCACCGGTTCCCTATCATTCAGGTTGCTCGACCCGCCGACTGTTGTTCGATATTGCGAACGCACCGAGTCCATGGCCCAGCAGGGTAAGGAGCCGCATCACATGCAGATGTCATGGCCTTGCCAAGGCTTCCCCTCTCGTCGCCCTCTTCGCTCATGCCAACCGGACGTCAGGCGGTTCGGTGCGCGTCAGGCGGCTCGCCGACCGGGACAGTCCTGACGCCCGGGGCCGGGACACGCTCACCCGACGCCGTCCAGGCCTCCCCTCCCCCGGACCGGGGCGTCACAAGCGGTCTGCATGGTGCACGTCCGCAGACCGCTGCGCACTGCACCGCACAACACCGACAGTCCGGACAACCTCTGACGAGGCCAACCGGAACCGCCTACTCAAGGTTGAGGAAGTCCCCATGCACAGAGCAAGTTTCAGCCGCAGGCATCCGTCTGCGGTGCTCGCCGCCGTGGTTGCGGCCCTGGCCGCATTGGCGGCGATGCTCGTCGCCGCCCCGGCTCAGGCGGCTTCCACCGGCGCCCTGCGCGGTGTCGGTTCCGGCCGGTGTCTGGATGTGCCGGGCGCCAGCCAGACCGACGGCACGAACCTGCAGATCTACGACTGCTGGGGCGGGACCAACCAGCAGTGGACGTTGACGGACAGCAACCAGCTCACCGTGTACGGCAACAAGTGCCTGGATGTTCCGGGCCACTCCACCACGGCCGGTACCCGGGTGCAGATCTGGACCTGTTCCGGCGGTGCGAACCAGCAGTGGCGGGTGCACTCCGACGGCACGGTCGTCGGAGTGGAGTCCGGGCTGTGCCTGGAGGCCGCGGGCGCCGGTACGGCCAACGGCACAGCGGTGCAGATCTGGACGTGCAACGGCGGCAGCAACCAGAAGTGGACCGGCCTGTCCGGGAATCCGACCCCGCCGGACGGCACGTGCGCTCTTCCGTCGACCTACCGGTGGACGTCGACAGGTGCGCTGGCGCAGCCCGCGAACGGGTGGCTCTCGGTGAAGGACTTCACCACCGTGACGCACAACGGCAAGCACCTGGTCTACGCGTCGAACGTGTCTGGATCGGGGTCGTACGGCTCGATGATGTTCGGTCCCTTCACGAACTGGTCGGACATGGCATCGGCCGGCCAGACCGGTATGAGCCAGTCCGCGGTGGCGCCCACGCTGTTCTACTTCGCGCCCAAGAACATCTGGGTGCTGGCGTACCAGTGGGGTGCCTGGCCCTTCATCTACCGCACGTCGAGCGACCCGACCAACCCCAACGGCTGGTCCGCGCCGCAGCCGCTGTTCACCGGGAGCCTTCCCGACTCCGGCACCGGTCCGATCGACCAGACCCTGATCGCCGACGGCCAGAACATGTACCTGTTCTTCGCCGGTGACAACGGCAAGATCTACCGGGCGAGCATGCCGATCGGCAACTTCCCGGGCAACTTCGGCTCGTCGTACACGACAGTCATGAGCGACACCACGAAGAACCTCTTCGAGGCTCCGCAGGTCTACAAGGTCAAGGGCCAGAACCAGTACCTCATGATCGTCGAGGCTCGGGGTGCGAACGAGGAGCGCTACTTCCGCTCCTTCACGGCCACCAGCCTGAGCGGCTCGTGGACCCCGCAGGCCGCCACCGAGTCCAACCCCTTCGCGGGCAAGGCCAACAGCGGTGCCACCTGGACCAACGACATCAGCCACGGTGACCTGGTCCGCAACAACCCCGACCAGACCATGACCATCGACCCCTGCAACCTGCAGTTCCTCTACCAGGGCAAGTCCCCCACCGCGGGCGGCGACTACAACCGGCTGCCGTGGCGCCCGGGTGTCCTCACCCTGCAGCGCTGACCTTCCCGATTCACCGTGACCGTGATGTGGTGCGGTCTGCAGGACTGTGGGCGAACGGTTGACGGCGTGGGCGATTCCCCCTGCTGACCGACCGACACTCACCGCGTCCAGGAACCCCGGCCGTGCTGCGGCCGGGGTTCCTCTCACTCGCCTCGGTTGCATCGACTTGGTCGGCCGGACCACCTGGACTCCGTACCAGGAGTTCAACGGGGCCTTCTCGCCGGACTGGGACTCCGTCACCGGCACGAGCGTCACCACGAGATGACCTGAAAGGAAAGGCCGGCTCGAGGCAACCTTTGCGGAGCCTGTGACGACGAGGAAGCGGATCCGGCCGGTTTTCCGGTGGCGTGGATCCGTCTTTCCTCTGCTGAACAGGACGCAAGGAGAACAGCCCGACCATGAACAGCCCCACGAACCGCGGGCGGCACCGCCGTCGCTGGACCGCCACCGGCCTCCTGCTCGGTGTGCCCGCCCTCGTCGTGCCGTACTTCCTGTTCGTGCAGGAGGACTCACAGGCCGGCACGGCGCAGACCCAGGCCGCGGCCGGACCGTATGAGTGGAAGAACGCCCAGGTGGTGGGCGGCGGTTACGTCACCGGGCTGGTGTTCAACCCGCGCGAGAAGGGTCTGCTGTACGCGCGCACCGACATGGGCGGCGCCTACCGCTGGGACACCGGGACCGAGCAGTGGATCCCGCTGACCGACTGGATCGGCGAGAAGGACTGGAACCTGCTCGGCATCGATTCGGTGGCCACCGACGCCGTCGACCCCGGGCGGCTCTACCTCGCGGCGGGCACCTACACCAACGACTGGGCCGGCAACGGAGCGATCCTGCGCTCCACCGACCGGGGCCGCACCTTCAAGCGCACCAACCTGCCGTTCAAGCTGGGCGGCAACGAGGACGGCCGCGGGGCGGGCGAACGGCTGGTGATCGACCCCGCGCACAACGGCACCCTGCTGCTCGGCACCCGTAAGAACGGCCTGTGGCGCAGCACCGACCACGGCGTGACATGGCGGCAGGTCTCGTCGTTCCCGGTCAAGGACGGGGCGAGCAGCGGTGCGGGCATCTCCTTCGTGACGTACGGCCCGGCCGGCAGCAAGACGGTGTACGTCGGCGTCGCCGACAGTTCCGCCTCCCTCTACCGCTCCACCGACGGCGGCAGCACCTGGCAGGCCGTCCCCGGGCAGCCCACCGGCCTGCTGCCGCAGCACGGCGTGCTCTCCGGCGACGGCTCGCTGTACCTGACGTACACGAACGCCCTCGGACCCAACGGCGTGACGGGCGGTTCGGTGTGGAAGTACACGCCGGCCGGCGGGGGGTGGAAGAACGTCTCCCCGTCCAGCGGCGCTTACGGGTTCTCCGGTCTGGCCGTCGACCCGCGCAAGCCCTCCACGGTGATGGTCACCACCCTCGGCCGCTGGTGGCCCGAGGACGAGATCTACCGCAGCACCGACGGCGGCACGGCGTGGAAGGCACTGGCCGGCAAGTCGGTGCGGAGCGCCTCCGCCGCTCCCTACGTCGGCACCCACACCGGGCACTGGATGACCGCCCTGGCCATCGACCCCTTCAACTCCGGGCACGTGCTGTACGGCACCGGCAACGGCATCTGGCGCAGCAAGGACGCCACAGCCGGCGACAGCGGCGGCATCAGCCATTGGACCTCGGGGGCGCGAGGACTGGAGGAGACCGCGCTGATGGACGCGATCGCCCCTCCGGGCGGCGCCACCGTCATCACCGCCATGGGCGACCAGGGCGGCTTCCGCCACGGCTCCCTGACGAAGGTGCCCGCCGGGCGGCTGAAGAACCCGATGATGACCAACAGCACCGACATCGACTTCGCCCAGTCCCGTCCCTCGATGATGGTCCGCGTCGGACGTGGCGGCGCGCAGGACGGCGCCTACTCCACCGACGGCGGCCGCAGCTGGACCGGCTTCAAGGCGGAGCCGGTGGCCGGCGGCCAGGACGGCCATGTCGCGCTCGCGGCGGACGGCTCCGCCATCGTCTGGACGCAGGCCGGCCAGGTCCCGTACCGCTCGTCCGACAAGGGGGCGAGCTGGTCGAAGGTCGGCGGGCTGGACACCGACGCCGTGGTCGTCGCCGACCGCTCCTCGGCCAGGACGTTCTACTCGCTGTCCGGCGGCAGGCTCTACGCCAGTACCGACGGCGGCGCGTCCTTCACCGCCCGCGCCGGCAACCTGCCCGACGGCCGGCTCACGGTCGTGCCCGGCGTCGCCGGGGACCTGTGGATCGCCTGCGGTGCCAAGGGGCTGCTGCACTCCACCGACGGCGGCCGCACCTTCACAACGGTCACCACGGTGAAGTCCGCCTCCGCGCTCGGTTTCGGCAAGGCCGCCCCGGGCGCCTCCTACCAGGCCCTGTACCTGATCGGCACGGTCAAGGACGTCACCGGCGTCTTCCGCTCCACCGACAAGGGCGCCACCTGGCTCCGCGTCAACGACAAGGCGCACCAATGGGGCAGCATCGGCTCCGTCGGCGTCATCACCGGCGACCCCGACACCTACGGCCGCGTCTACGTCGGCACCAACGGACGCGGCCTCCAGTACGGCGACCCGTCCTGACCCCACCCCCTGTCACCCGTACTCCCTCTCACCAGCTCATCGGCAGGCCCGCGACGAACGACGTGAGCCGGTCGGCGATGAGTCGGTCGTCGTGCGCCGAGTAGTGCCAGTGACAGCCCAGGAAGTCCAGCCCGGTGTCGTCGAGGAACCAGTAGCGGACCCGGTTCTCACCGGTGTCGTTGCGGGCCTTGACCACCTGCTGGACATGGGCGGCGAACTGGCCTGCGCCGACTGCCACGATGGTGGTCGTGTCGCCGTAACGCGTTCGCAGCTTCTGCAGGAAGTCGCCGTACGCGGTGCGGTAGGCGGCCGCGAGGCTGTCGGGCGTCCATGGCTCACCGGGGTTGACGGCGGTCGAGAAGTCGTTCGTGCCGAGGTTGACCACCACGAGCTGAGGACGCCAGGTGCCCGGGTTCTGCCAGACGTCGCCAGGCACGTTCAGCAGGGCGCGGTCGTAGAAGGTCCGGTACGTCACGTCGGGAGAGCCGCCGTTGTAGTTGCGCACCATGCCGAGGCCCGAGTAGCCGTTGATCTGGTAGTCGGCGTTCAGCTGCCGGGCGGTGAGGGCGCCGTAGCTCACGTCGGCGTCGGTGGTCCGCCTGACCTGCTCCCCGGTGCAGTCACGAGAGGTCGAGAGGTTGCCGTAGCCCACCGTGAGGGAGTCCCCGATGAACTCGATCTGGCGGTTGCGGGCCGCCGGCTTGCTCAGTACGGCGCCGCCGGGCGCGGCGACGAAGCCTCCGAACGTGCTTGTGCCGCCTGGGCTGTCGTTGCGTTTTACGAGCCGTACGGTGTGCTCACGGTCCTGCAGTCCGCTGATCCAGTGTGTGGTGTCGCCGGGCGTGACGAGTGTGGTGACGGTGGCCCCGTCGACCTGGACGTCGTAGTCGGCGGCCGAGTCGTTGAGCACGATGCCCACGCCGGTGCCCCTGACGCGGCCCTCGAAGTACACGCCGGGCCAGCTGTACTGCACCGCGTCGCCGGCGTCCTTCACCCGCCCCGCGGTGTGCACCTGCGCCGACACTCCCGTGGCGCGGACCAGTCGCCACTGCTGGTTGGCCCCGCCTCTGTCGGCGTACTGCACGACCTTGGCGCCGTCCGCGGTGGAGGCGCCCTGCACCTCGACGGCCTTGCCGCTGTTGCGGTTGAGCAACCGGATGTAGCCGTCGGAGGAGTCGGCCAGGCGGAACTGCTGGTTGGTGCCGTTGAGGTCGCTCGACTGCACGATGTCCGCCGCGTCGGCGGTGGAGTAGTGGGAGACGTCCAGCACCTTGCCGGAGTGCTGTGCCTTGAGCCGGTAGTACCCGCCGCCCGAGTCCACGAACTGGAACCGCTGGTTGGCCCCGTCGTGACGGGACCACTGCTGGAGACGGACGCCGTCGGCGGTGCTCGCGCCGGACACGTCGAGCGCCTTGCCGCTGACGCGGTTGACCAGCACGTACCACGCGTTCGGATCCACCGTGGCCGCCTGTGCCGTCCCAGCGGCACCGAGCGCGGACAGGAGCGTCGCAAGCAAGGCGGTCACCACGCCCAGTACCGCCGCCAAAGGCCTCCCGCGACTGCGCCACGGCGCCCTGAGTGTCATAGACGTTCCCTTCACAAAGGGTTCGAAATTTCGGCCAGCATTCGGAAACCTGGACTGCGTCACGGATACTAAAGAGGCACCCGACCATGTCAACACCTCTTGCGCCACGGCCAGATGTCAATACGCGTTCCGCGACGGCCATCACGCGCTGGAGCGGACGACCAGGCGGGCGGGAAGGATCAGCGGGGTGGGGTCCTGCCCGTTGACGGCCGCGACGAGCATCCGCGCCATCTCCCGTCCAAGAGCCTCTATGGGCTGATGGACGGTGGTGAGCGGCGGGTCGGCGATCCGGGCGACCGTCAGGTCGTCGAAGCCGACCACGGCGACGTCGGCGGGGACTGACCGGCCGGCCTCCCGCAGCGTGCGCAGCGCCCCCGCGGCCATGTTGTCGTTGGCGGCGAACACCCCGTCCACGTCAGGGCGTTCCGCCAGCAGTGCGGCCATGACTGCCGCTCCGCTGGGCTCGGTGAAGTCCCCCTCCACCGGCGGGAACGGATCGAGACCGGCACCCAGCATGGCATCACGGTAGCCGCGGTACCGGGCGCGCCCGGCCTCGGTGTCCATACGCCCGCAGACAGCCGCCACGCGCCTCCGGCCGCCCGCGACCAGATGCTCGGTCGCCTCGCGCGCTCCGCCGACGTTGTCGACGTCGACGTACCACCGGGGAGTCGCGCCGACCGGGCGTCCGCCGAACACGACGGGCATCTGCGCCTCCTCGGCCATCCGCGTCAGCGGATCGTCCTCGCGCAGCGCCATCAGCATGACACCGTCGGCGCCCCTGGACCGAAGGAGTTCCGCCACCCGCTTGCGGCCCCGGTCGGAAGCGGCCAGGCAGAGCATCAGATGCAGGTCAGCCTCCTCCAGCGCGGCCGACGCCCCCACGATCACCTGGGCGAAGAACGGGTCGGCGAAGATCGACGGATCCTCTCCCGAGACGACCAGGGCAGCCGCACCCGTCTGACGGGTGGCCAGCGCGCGGGCGGTCGGATTTGGTACGTACCCGAGCTGGCGCACAGCCCGTTCGACCGCCTCGCGCTTGGCACGGCTGACGTGCGGAGCGTTGTTGAGGGCGCGGGAGGCCACAGAGCGGGAGACACCGGCGCGTTCGGCCACCTCGTCGAGCGTCGGATGCCGACGCGGCGCATCTTCTTGCATGAACCGGGAGTCTGCCACAGGCGGGAGCCCTCGAGGACAGTTCTGGAACCGCTTCCAACTCCATGGCTCATCGGAGCGGACCTCCGCATGTGGCGTCCGGATGGAAGCTCAGCATGCGCCAACCATTGACAGCTCAACCATCCAGCCACACGATTGGGACCGCTTCCAGTGGGAGCGCTCCCAAGCAACGTCTCTCTGTATCCCCGATCCCCGTCAGGAAACCGAGGTACTGTCATGCGCCTCAGACTCCGCGCCACGGTGGCAGCGCTCTGTGCTCTGCCGCTGGCGTTCGCCGTCGCACCGTCCGCCCACGCGGCCGACCCGACCACCATGACCAGTGGGTTCTACGTGGACCCCGACTCCAGCGCGAAGCGGTGGGTGGCCGCCAACCCCGGCGACGGGCGGGCCGCCGCGATCAACGCCTCGATCGCCAACACCCCGATGGCCCGCTGGTTCGGCTCCTGGAGCGGCACCATCGGCACCGCCACGGGTGCCTATGTCGGAGCGGCGGACTACCGGGACAAGCTGCCCATCCTCGTCGCCTACAACATCTACAACCGCGACTACTGCGGCGGGCACTCAGCGGGCGGTGCCGCCTCGCCGTCCGCCTACGCCAGTTGGATCGCCCAGTTCGCCGGCGGGATCGCGAGCCGTCCGGCCGTCGTCATCCTCGAACCCGACTCCCTCGGGGACTACGGCTGCATGACGCAAGGCCAGATCGACGAACGCGAGGCCATGCTCTCCGGCGCCCTCGCCGAGTTCAGCCGCCAGGCCCCCAACACCTGGGTCTACATGGACGCCGGCAACCCCCGCTGGGCCGACGCGGCGACCATGGCCCGGCGCCTCCACGAGGCCGGCCTCCGTCAGGCTCACGGCTTCTCGCTCAACGTCTCCAACTACTTCACCACCGCCGAGAACACCGCCTACGGCAACGCGGTCAACAGCGAACTCAGCGCCCGCTACGGCTACACCAAGCCGTTCGTCGTGGACACCAGCCGCAACGGCAACGGCTCCAACGGACAGTGGTGCAACCCCTCCGGCCGCCGCATCGGCACGCCCACCCGGACGGGCGGAGGCGCCGAGATGCTCCTGTGGATCAAGACCCCGGGTGAGTCGGACGGCAACTGCGGCGTGGGAACGGGCTCCACGGCCGGGCAGTTCCTCCCCGAGGTCGCCTACAAGATGATCTACGGCTACTGATCCAGGACTCCCGCCGCCGGCGCTTCGCGCCGCCTGATCCCGTACAGGCGACCGGCAGTCCACCGGGGCGGCGGGCGTCTGCCGCCACCACCTCATCGACCAGGAAGCAACCATGGAACCACGCAGCCCACGGCGTCGCACGGCCGCCGTCGTCGCGGCCCTCACCGCCTTCACCGCCTTCACCGCTCTCCCCGCGACACAGACGCAGGCGCAGGAGCAGGTGCGGGCGCAGGCCACACCCGCGCAGGACGTGATCACCCCGGCCACGAAGTTCTACGTGGATCCGCACAGCAAGGCCGCGAAGCAGGCGCTCGCGGACTTCGCGAACGGCGACATCGAGAACGCCGTGAACATGTCCAAGCTGGCGAGCTGGCCGCAGGCCGAGTGGTTCACCGAGGGCACGCCCGACGAGGTGCGCTCCAAGGTGAGCCGGCTCGTCCGTCGGGCACGGGCCGTGGGCCGCACTCCCGTCCTGGTCGCCTACAACGTCCCGGGCCGGGACTGCACGCAGTACTCCAGCGGCGGAGCCGCGTCGTCCGCCGCCTACCGGCAGTGGATCGACGCCTTCGCCGCCGGGATCGGCGACAGCAAGGCGGTGGTCGTCGTCGAACCCGACGGCACGGCCCTCCTTCCCAGGGACTGCGGACCCACCGTGGACCCGACCGGCGAACGCACGACCGCCCGGATCGCCGACCTCGCCTACGCCGTCAGGACCCTGAAGGCCAAGGCCCGCACCGCGGTGTACCTGGACGCGGGGAACGTCCAGTGGCGCCCCGTCGGCGAGATGGCGCAGCGGCTGCTGGACGCCGGGGTCCGGTACAGCGACGGCTTCGCCCTGAACGTGTCCAACACCCACCCCACCGACGACAACGCCAGGTACGGGGCCTGGATCGCGAAGTGCATGTGGTTCGCCACCGAGGCACGTGGTGACGCCGGCTCGTGCGCCGGCCAGTACTACTCGTCCGCCGCCCCCAACGACGGCGTCCCCGGCAACGCCGTCTCCTCCACCGACCCCATCACCTGGCGGTGGACCGACGCCTGGTTCGACCAGCACGTGGGCACCCCGCCGACCGACGAACTGCGCCACTTCGTCATCGACACCAGCCGCAACGGTCTGGGCGCCTGGACCCCGGAGCCGGGCAAGTACACGGGCGACCCGGAGATCTGGTGCAACGCGCCCGGCCGTGGCCTCGGCCCGCGCCCCACCGCCGACACAGGTGTCTCCCTCGTCGACGCCTACCTGTGGATCAAGATCCCCGGTGAGTCCGACGGCAGCTGCACGCGCAACACCGGCGGCGCGATCGACCCCGAGTACGGCATCGTCGACCCGCCCGCCGGCACCTGGTGGCCCGACCAGGCCCACACCCTGGCCCGCAACGCGGCACCGCGTCTCACGTTCGGCCGCTGAGCTCTGCTCAAGACCTGCTGCTCTCCTCCAGCTTCTCGAAGAGGAACTCGTGCTTGAGGAAGGAGACGTCGTACTCGTGACCCGGTTGAGGCGGCAGAAGCTGGGAGGCCTGGAAGAGGCGCCACCCGTCTCGCAGTGCGGCCAGTCCTGTGGCGTAGGGCGGTTCGTCGCTGTCGCCGGTCGTCGGCCGGGTCCGGCCGGTCCCGTCGTAGCGGGACCAGCCCACGACGTGGGAGTCGAGCGCCGACGTCGAGAGGTAGAGGACCAGGATCTGCTGCCTCATGCGTGACTCCTCAGGGCTGGCCGGTTGCTGACGCGCGTGACCCAGTGGTCGACGTCGAACGAGTCGTCGCCGGTCAGGGCCCGCCACAGCAGGACCCGGTGGTAGATCTCCAGCCGGCCGGTGGCCTGCTCGTACCAGGGGAACCAGGTGCCGAGTTCCGCGGTCACGGCCGGGTCGTGCAGGTCGGAGGTGTCCCACAGGCGCACCTGCGGCACGGTGGGGTTGAGGCGCAGTTTGTACATGTGCCGACGGCGGCCGGTGTCGTTGCGCCGGCCGCCGTGCCAGATGCCGTGGTGCACCAGGACGACCGTGCCGGCCGGGCAGGTCAGCCGTGTCTGGCCCCGGAGGTTCTGCACGCGGCCGATGTCCGTCTCGTTGACTCTGCGCAGATGGCTCCCGGGCACACTGAGCGTGCCGCCCATCCCGGCCGTCACCTCGTGCGGGTAGTACATGAGCTGGAGGTCGAACGCGTCCGGCCGTACGTCGATGATGGCGTCCGCGTGCAGCGGCTGGGCCTGTCCCTCGTGCGGCTCGCGCACATGCACGGCATGGTGGTCGACGGTCGGGTCAGGCCCGACCAGGCTCTCCACCGCGCCGGCGACGACCGGGAGGGCGAGCAGGTCGTGGATGAAGGTGTCGCGCGGGAACGCCTGCCCGAGGGGAGTGCCGTAGGCCACGGCCGGCAGGCCCTCGGTCAGGGTCGCGACGGCCCGTTCGTTGATCTCCTGCGGCACCACCGCGTCCAGGCGCAGGAATCCCTGCGCGACGAAGCGCGCCGCCTGAACCGATGTCAGGAGGTGTCTGCTGGTTGGCATGCGACGAACGTACGGGCCCCACCGGGCTCGGTCGTGGGCTGAAATCATCCACTGCTGGTAATTTTTCGGCCTCGTGAAGCTCGCAACGCTACGGCTCGACGAGCCGCCCACAGTGGTCGCCGCCGGCATCGGGGTCCACGGTGTCTCCACCACACACGACGTCTTCCGGCTGCCCGACCTGTGGCAGTTGCACCTCTACCACTACGAGGGTGCGCTGTCCCTCGGTCAGTCGGTCCACCCGATACGCCCCGGCCATGTGAGCCTCGTGCCGCCGGACACAGAGGTGCACTTTCACTACCGGGGCAGGTCGGAGCACTTCTACGTCCACCTACGGCTGTACGACATCGGGACCGCGCGCGTGGTCCCGGTGATGCAGGACGCCGCTGCCGAGAGCACCCGTCTCGCCGAGCTGCTCCGGCACGCGGTGGCGGCCATGGCGACCTCTCCCCCGCGAGCCACCGCCGAGGTCTGGGCCGCGCTCTGGCGTATCGCCGAGCTGCCGGGGGACGACGGGGCCCGGGGCCGCCACCCCTTCGTGGCCGCCGCGCAGGCCCATGTCGAGGAGCACCTGGCCGGCCCGCTGTCCGTGCCGGACGTCGCTCGCGCCGTCGGCGTCTCCCACAGCCATCTGACGCGCCTGTTCCGCGCCGAGACCGGCCGCACGGTCGTGTCGTACATCCGGCACCGGCGTCTGCAACGCGCCCGCCACCTGCTGTTGTCCTCGACCCTCTCCATCACCGCCGTCGCCGCGGCCGTGGGCATCGCCGACCTCCAGGCGTTCAACAAGGCCTGCCGCCGCGAACTCGGCGCGAGCCCGCGCGACGTACGCGCCGCCGGTTCCGCCAGCTGACGTCGGCGGCGACCGTCTCCGCCTCACCTGTCAGGGATGGGGCGGCGGTGGCGGCAGGCTGGGCAGGCCCGTCGGTGGTTCCGGCCAGACCAGCAGCACAGGACAGGCCGCGTGGTCGACGACGAAGCGGCCGGCCGGGCCCAGACTGTGCGGGCCGAGGTGGGTACGGTCGCCGTCACGCGCCAGGATCAGCAGGTCAGCGCCCTCGGCCGCGGTGACGACCTCGCGCTCCACGCGACCGGTGTGCTCGATGCGCGTACAGGCGCGCCCCAGCCGGTCGGCAGCGGCCTGGAGCAGTTCCTGCGCTGAGGCGGCGGCGAGTTGTTCCAGCCGCGTACCGGGATCGCGCTCCGGGTGCCCGCGGCCGAGCAGCCCGGCGAAGGCGCCGTGGGCCGCGCCGGGGACATCGGCCGGGGTGACGTGCAGCAGCACGACGTCGGTGTCCGCCGGGGTATGGGCCCGGGCGGCGTCCACGCAGGCGGGCCAGGTGCCCTCGACGATCCAGACGACCACAGCCATGGGGTCAGCCTCCTCCGATCACGGTGAGCGAGACCCACAGTGCCGGCACCGCGGCTCCCAGGCTCGCGGGTACCGCGTACACGCCGAGCCGGGTGAACTCCCGCAACTCGACCTCGCCCTCGTGGGCATGGACGATACGCCGCCACAGCAAGGTGGCCAGCGAGCCCGCGTAGGTCAGGTTGGGGCCGATGTTCACCCCGAGCAGGACCGCCAGGACCGCGCCGGGCCCCGACGGGACGGTCAGCGGCAGCAGCACCAGGACCGCGGGCAGATTGTTGATCACGTTCGCGAGTACGGCGGCCAGCGCGGCGACGGCGAGCAGCTCGGGCAGACCGGTGCCACCGGGGATCAGGTGCCCGAGAGCCTCGTCGAGCCCGTTGTCCACGACCGCCCGGACGACGACTCCCAGCGCCAGTACGAAGGCGAGGAAGGGCACGGAGACAGCGCTCACCAGCGCCCGAGGAGTGGTACGGCGCCGCAGCAGGGCCCTGACGGCGAGGGCCAGTGCTCCCGCCAGGGCCGCCCAGGCCGGGTCGACCCCGATGGCCGAGGTCAGCACGAACCCGGCCAGTGTGCACGCCACGGTCACCAGGGCGAACATCGGCAGCGGCGGGGGCGCGCCGGTGGTTGCCGTCTGGGCCCCGGCGTCCAGGTCGGTGGCGAAGAAGCGGCGGAAGACCAGGTACTCGACGGCGATCGCGGCCACCCAGGGCAGTGCCATGAGCGCGGCGAACCGGGTGAAGCTCAGCCCGCTGGCGGTGAACGCCAAAAGGTTGGTCAGGTTCGAGACGGGCAGCAGCAGTGAGGCCGTGTTCGACAGGTGGGTGCAGGCGTAGACATGCGGTTTGGGGCGTGCGCCGAGCCGGGCGGCGGTGGCGAACACCACCGGTGTCAGCAGCACCACCGTGGCGTCCAGGCTGAGCACCGCCGTGATGGCCGACGCGGCCACGAACACCTGGGCCAGCAGCCGGCGCGGCCGGCCGGCGGCGGTGCGCGCCATCCACGCCCCGCATGCGCGGAACAGCCCGTCGTCGTCACAGAGCTGAGCCAGTACGAGGACGGCCGCAAGGAAACCGACCACTGGGGCGAGCCGTTCGACCTCGTCCAGGGCGGCGTCCGGTGAGATCGCCCCTGTGACGATCACCAGGGCCGCCGCCGGGACGGCCACCACCGCCTCGGGCCAGCCGAAGGGGCGGACGATGGCGCAGGCCAGCACCAGGACGAGCAGGGCCGCGGACAGTGTCTCCGCGAGCTGGGTGTTCAGGATCTGTTCCTTCCGCGCGGCGGCGGACGGGCCGCCTGTACTTCACAGCGAAAGGTACCCCGCTCCCCCCTCAGGTCCGCGCAGGGACAAGGGTCGCCCCCCGGGCCGGCCCAGGCACCTGACAGGCCTCAAGGCCGGCCGGGGGGCGGCCGGGGTTACGACCGGGCCGCCTTCAGCGCGTTACGGATCGCGTCGTAGGCGGGCTTGTGATTCAGGTTCTCGTCCCACGGCAGGGCCGCTCCCTCACCGGGGAAGACCGCGGGGATCCACGAGTGGCGGTCCGTGTAGCCCCACAGGGTGATGCCCACACAGCGCCGTACGGCCAGGCAGGCGTCGGTCACCTGTCCGTACCAGTCGGCCTGTTCGGCCAGCTTGGTCTCGTCGGAGGGCAGGATCATGCGGATGTCGAGTTCGGTGACGGCGACGTCGACGCCGAGGTCGGCGAAGCGCTGGAGGTTCTCCTTCAGGCCGCCGGGGAAGCCGTACTGGAGGGCGAGATGGCCCTGCAGTCCGAACCCGTCGATCGGGACCCGGTCCTTCTTGAGCTGCTTGATGAGGGTGTAGTACGCGTCCGACTTCGGGCCGAGGGCCTCGACGTTGTAGTCGTTGAGGTAGAGCTTGACCTTGGGGTCGGCGGCGCGGGCCCAGCGCAGGGCGTCGGCGATATAGCCGGGTCCGAGGGTCTTGTAGAAGATGTTCTCGCGGTAGGTGCCGTCCTCGTTCATGATCTCGTTGGCGACGTCCCACGCGAAGACCTTGCCCCTGTAGTGCTTCACCACGTGCGTGATGTGGTTCTTCAGGATGGAGCGCAGTTCGTCGGCGGTCCAGGTGCCGGAGGTGAGCCAGTCCGGGAGCTGGGAGTGCCACAGCAGGGTGTGCCCGCGCACCTTCAGGCCGTTGGCGCGGGCATAGTTCACGATCTCGTCGCCCGCGGTGAAGTCGAAGACGCCCCGCTGCGGTTCGGTGGCGTACCACTTCATGCCGTTGCCGGGGGTGGTCTGGCCGAACTCGGTGCCGAGCACGTCGGCGAACGCGGTGTCGGCGAGCTCCGGGTTGTCGACGGCGGCGCCGAAGTAACGGCCTGACTGACGGGCCAGTTCGTGCAGCGTCTTCGGGTGCTTGGCGCCGTCGGTGCCGGCCTGGGCGGCGGGCGCCACGGCGAGGCCGAGCAGCAGGGCCGCGGACGCGGCGAGCGCGGCCGATCCGACGCGGACACGGCGTGCGGGTGTGCGCATGGTGCATCTCCTCAACTGGGGAACATTGCTGGGCGGGGGGCTGGTCGGTGGGATCACTTCACCCGGAGCTCGCAGCGCATCCGCCGCTCGTGCCCGACCTCGCGTACCGGGCCGGTCAGGGTGAGCGGCACGGCGTGGTGGACGTGCTCGCTGGATGCGGCGACGCGCAGTTCGAGGGCGCCCGGTTCGACGACGCGGCGGCCGTCGGCGCCGGTGTACGCGGCGAGGTCGGCCGGGAACGTGGCGTGGACCTCGGCCGACGCGCCGGCGTCGAGCGTGACGCGGACGTAGCCGACGAGCCGGACCTCGGGGCGGGCGACGGTGCCGACGGGGTCGTGGAGGTAGAGCTGGACGACCTCGGTGCCGGGCCGCTCGCCGGTGTTGCGGACGGCAAGACGCAGCGTGGTCTCGCCGTCGGTGGGCAGTTCGGGGGCGTCGCACTGGGGCGTGTCCCAGGCGAACGTCGTGTAGGACAGGCCGTGCCCGAAGGGGTAGAGAGGCGTCGGGTCCACGGTGCTGGGGAAGCCGTGCCGGCCGAGCGGCGGGGCGAGGTAGGGCGCGGGCTGGCCGCCGGGGGTGCGCGGCACGCCGACCGGCAGCCGCCCGGACGGCTCCACGCGCCCGGACAGGACGCCCGCGACGGCGCCGCCGCCTTCCTGCCCGGGGAAGAACGCCTGGACCACGGCGGCGGCCCGGTCGGCCCAGCGGCCGAGCGCGTAGGGTCTTCCGCTGAGTACGACGATGACGACCGGCACGCCGGATGCCAGCGCCTCGTCGAGCAACTCCGCCTGGCCATAGGGAAGTTGCAGGTCCTCTGCGTCGCATCCCTCGCCCGACGAGCCGCGCCCGAACAGACCCGACCGGTCCCCCACCACGGCCAGGCAGACTTCGGCCGCCGCCGGCTCCTCGACGAACACGGCGCCTGGCAGCTCGGCACGCAGCGCCTCGGCCAGGGTCGGCACCTCGATCCCGGCCGGCAGTTCGGGATGGTGCACGCCCACATGCCGGGGAAACGTGTAGCAGCCCAGCATCGCGGCCTGCTCGTCAGCCAGCGGGCCGAGCAGCGCGATGCGCAGGCCGTCGCGCAGCGGCAGCACGCCCGAGTCGTTGGCCAGCAGGACGACCGACTCCTCGGCTACCTTGCGTGCCAGGTCCCGCATGTGCGGGGGGTTGAGGTCGACGGGCTCCTCGCCCGTGACGGGCTCCCAGTCGGCATCGAGCAGGCCCAGTTCGCACTTCTGGGTGAGGACGCGCAGCACGGCCCGGTCGAGCAGGTCCTCGGGGAGCGGGTCCGCGGGGCTGAAGCAGCGGGCCGCCGGCAGTTCCACGTCGACCCCGGCCGTGAGGGCGAGCCGTGCGCACTGCTGCTCCCCGTCGGCGACCCGGTGCGCCTCCTCCAGTAGCGAGACGCCGTAGTAGTCCGAGACCACGGTGCCGGTGAACCCCCACTGCTCACGCAGGAGTCCGGTGAGCAGTTGGGTGTGGGCGTGGGCGGGAAGGCCGTCGATGTCGTTGTAGGCGGGCATCACGGACCGGGCGCCGCCGTCGCGCAACGCCATCTCGAACGGCGGCAGGATCACGTCGGCGAGTTCGCGCGGGCCGAGCGAGGCGGGCGCGTGGTTGCGGGCGGCGCGCGAGGCCGAGTACCCGGCGAAGTGCTTGAGCGTGGCGACGATCCCGGCGGTCTCGAGACCTCGCACATAGGCGGTGCCGATCGTGCCGACGAGGTACGGATCCTCGCCGATGCTCTCCTCGGTGCGGCCCCACCGCGGATCCCGTACGACGTCCAGGACCGGGGCGAGGCCCTGGTGGACGCCGACCGCGCGCATCGAGGTACCGATGGCCCGGGCCATCTCGGTGATCAGTTCGGGGTCGAAGGTGGCGCCCCAGGCGAGCGGGGTGGGGAAGACGGTGGCCTGCCAGGCGGTGAACCCGGTCAGGCACTCGTCGTGGGCGATCGCGGGCAGCCCGAACCGGTTGCCGTCGCGGATCACGCGTTGCAGTCCGGCGAGGCGGGCCGCGCCCTCGGCGGGGTCGACGGGAACGGTGCCGAAGGGGCGGGTGAGCTGGCCCAGGCCGTAGGGAAGGAGCGCGTCGAGGGCGGCGCTGCGGGCCGCGTAGGTGTGCTGGCCGGGCGCGACGTCGGCCCCCTCGGTGTCTGCGCCAATCCAGACGCTGGACAGCTGGGCGGTCTTCTCCTCGGTGGTCATCCGGGCGAGCAGGTCCGCCGCCCGGACGTGGGCGGGCAGGGTGGTGTCCTGCCATGGCTCGACCATGGAACTCCTCAAGTACGTCGCTGGTGAAGGGGTCTGGCCTGGGCGGATCTCAGCCCTTGGTGGCGCCCATCGTGATGCCGCCGATCAACTGCCGTTCGGCGACGGCGTAGAAGGCGAGGGCCGGCACCATGGCCAGGACGAGATAGGCGAAGACGCGGGCGATGTCGGTGGCGTACTGGCCCTGGAACTGCTGCACGCCGATGGGGATGGTCCACCAGGTCTGTTCGCTGAACACCAGCAGCGGGAGGAGGAAGTTGTTCCAGCTTCCGACGATGGCGAGGATCGACACGGTGCCGAGGGCGGGCCGCGCCATGGGCAGCAGGATCCGCCAGAAGAAGCCGAACGCCGAGCAGCCGTCGAGGGTGGCCGCCTCCTCCAGCTCGCCGGGGATCTCCCGGAAGAAGCCGCGCAGGATGACGATGGTCATGGGCAGACCGAAGGCCGCCTGCGGCAGGATCACCCCCCATGGGTTGTCGAGCAGCCCGAAGGTGCGCAGCAGGACGAACAGCGGCAGGATCGCCACGGCGAACGGGAACATCAGCCCCGCGGTGAACAGGGTGAAGAGCAACTCCCGCCCGCGGAAGGCGAATCGGGCCAGCGCGAAGGCGGCGAGGGCCGCGGTGCCCACGGTCAGTACGGCCGTTGCGACCGCGATCAGTGTGGACGAACCCAGCATGCGCCAGAACGAGCCGGAGGCGAGCACATCGGTGTAGTTGGACGCCACCCAGGGCGAGGGCAGTCCGAAGGTGTTGCTGGAGAGCTGATCGGTGGACTTGAACCCGGACACGAACGCGTACAGCAGCGGCGTGACCATGACGACGCCGACCAGCCAGACGATCACGTACAGCGGTGCGGAGCGCAGCCTTCTGCGCGTGCCCGCGCTCATCGTGAGGCTCGCATGGTGGTGAGGGCTCCTTCGGTGTCGCGACGCAGCACGGAGCGCTGGTAGATGAGGGCGAAGACGAGGCTGATGAGGAACATGCCGATGCTGATCGCGCTGGCGTAGCCGATCTCGAAGCGCTTGAAGCCGAACTGGAACATGGTCACGGCCATGGTCTCGGACTGGTGGTCGGGGCCGCCCTGGGTGACCACCCAGACCAGGTCGAAGAGCTGGATGGCGCCGATGACGGAGAGGAACACGCTGATGCGGATCGTCGGTCCGAGCAGTGGCAGGGTGATGTGGCGGAAGCGCTGCCAGGGGCCCGCGCCGTCGATGCGGGCCGCTTCGTGCAGTTCGGCGGGGATGCCCTGCAGTCCGGCCAGGTACAGCATCATGTGGAAGCCGAAGTACTTCCACGTCATGACGAGGAACAGGGTCGGCAGTACGTGGTCCTGGTCGGCGAACCACAGTCCGCCGAGGCCGTCGAGGCCGATCGAGCCGAGCACGTTGTCGGCGAGCCCGTCGTCCGGGGCGAAGATCATGGAGAACAGGACGCCGGTGATGACCTCGGACAGGACGTACGGGGCGAAGAACAGGGTCCGGTACAGGGCCCGGCCGCGTAGCTTCTGGTTGAGGAGCACGGCCATGCTGAGCGCGAACGGCAGCTGCACGCACACAGAGAACAGCACGAGCAGCAGGCCGCGCCACAGGTCGCCCAGGAAGACCGGGTCACGCAGGAGCCGGCTGTAGTTGTCGAGCCCGACATAGTCCGAAGGGGCGCCGAAGCCGCCCCAGTTGAACAGGCTGACGTACAGGGCGTACAGAATCGGGGCGAGCACGAGCACGCCGAACAGCACCAGGGCGGGCAGGGTGAAGCTGAAGGCGCTGAGCCAGTCGATGGTCCGGCGGGCCCGCGACCGGCCCGCCCCGGTGTCCGGCTGCTTCGGCGCGGCGGGGGCGGTCGCGGGGTCCTTCACGTACGTGGAAGCCATCGCGGTCACTGGCTCTTCGCGACCTGGGTGACCGAACGGGCCACCTGCTCGGGCGACTTGGATCCGGCGATCAGGGCGGCCACCGAGTCGTTGATCTCCTGTCCGACGGCGGGCGGGTACGCCTGGTCGAGGTAGAGCTGGAAGCCGGTCGCCTTGCCGAGGGCTTCGGAGACGAACTTGAGGTTGGGGTCGGTCAGGGCGCTCGTGGCGTCCTCGACGACGGGCATCATCGAGGCCTTCGAGACAAGGAGGCGGTCGGACTCGGCCGACATGAAGAAGTTCAGGAAGTCCACGGCAGCCTTGGGCGCACCCTTGCGCACCGCGTAGCCACCGCCTCCGCCGAACACGTCGGTCTGTGCGCCCTTGCCGCCGGCGACTGCGGGGAACGGGAAGAATCCGAGGTCCTTGCCGATGCCCTTGCCCGCGTCGGCCTGCACGACGGGCGCCCACTGGCCCATCAGCTCCATCGCCGCCTTGCCGTTGCCCATCGCCGCCGCCTCGCCGGTGGGCGTGGAGTACGCGGCGCCGAGGAAGCCCTTCTGGAACGGCTCGAGCGCGACGAGTTCCTCGAGGTGCTCACCCGCCTTGACGAAGGCGTCGCCGGTGAAGTCCTTGGCGTCGGCGGCCGCCTGCATGCCGTCGATGCCGGCGATCCGCATGGCCAGGTAAGCCCAGTAGTACATACCGGGCCACTTCTCCTTGCCCGCGAGGGCGATGGGGGTGATCCCGGCGCTCTTCAGCTTCTCGATCGCGTCGAGGTAGTCGGCCCAGGTGGCGGGCGGCGCCTGGATACCGGCCCGGGCGAACAGTGCCTTGTTGTACCAGAACCCGACGGCGCCGATGTCGAAGGGCACGGCGTACGTCTTGCCGTCGAACTGGTACGCCTTGACCGACGCCGGCACGAGGGTGTCGGTCAGGGAGCTGATGGAGGGCGTGAGGTCCTCGACCAGGCCCGCGTCGATCTGCTGCTTGAGAACGCCGCCGCCCCAGGTGTGGTAGATGTCCGGCAGTTTTCCGGAACTGGTCAGCGCCGTCATCTTCGACTTGTAGGCGTCGTTCTCCATCGTGACGAGCTTGATGCGCACATCGGGGTGCTTGGCCTCGAAGGCCTTGGCCCGCTCGGGCCAGACGCTCTTGGAGGGTTCCGTGGTCTGGATGTTCCACCATTCCACGACGGTCCGGCCCTGGCTGTCGGTGGTGGTGGACCCCGAGTCCGAACAGGCGGACAGGCCGGCCGCCCCCAGGCCCACCGCTGACGCGGTCCCCAGGAACCGGCGGCGGGAGAAGGAGGAGGACGAGGCGCCGGATACGGGCGTGACGGCTCGGCGAGCGGAGGCTGACATGGCCTACCTTCCGGAAAATTTCCGATAACTGTGCGGAGATGGCCATGGAAGTTACGGGCACGCAAGAGGGGTGTCAACGGCCTTGACAAAAAAGGCCGTTGACACCCCCGGAGCGTTACCTTCCGTTAGACGCGGCGTGGCGGTGCGGTGCTCGCGCGGACCACCAGCTCGGTCGCCAGTTCCACGCGCGGCGAGGCCGGCTCGACGCCCCGCGCGAGGTCGAGGAGCATCCTGGCGGCCAACTTGCCCATGTCGGACAGGGGTTGGCGAACCGTCGTCAGCGGAGGCGCGCACCAGCGCACCTCGGGCAGGTCGTCGAAGCCGACGATGCTCATGTCCTCCGGCACCCGAAGCCCCCGCCGCCGCAGCGCCTCGATCGCTCCGAGCGCCATCTGGTCGCTCGCCGCGAAGATCGCGGTCGGCGGTTCGTCGAGGTCCAACAGCCGTCCCGCGCCGGTGAATCCGGACTCGTGGTAGAAGTCGCCGGGCACGGTCAGGGCGTTGTCGACCGCAACCCCCGCCACGTCGAGCGCCGCCCGGTAGCCGTCGAGCCGGGCGCGCGAGCACAGCAGCCTGGACGGTCCCTCGATGAACCCGATCCTGCGGTGTCCGAGCTGGAGCAGATGCTCGGTCGCGGCCATCCCGCCCGTCCAGTTGGTGGCGCCCACGGTCGGCGCCTCGGTGGCCGGCGAGCCGGCCGGGTCGATCACCACCAACGGCACACCCAGGCGGCGCAGTTCGTCGTGGATCCCCGGTTCGAGCACCGACGTCACAAGGATCACGCCGTCGGACGGGCGCGCCCGCAGATTGGTCATCCACTGCCGCGCCGACCCCGCCCGGTCGTGGATGGCGGAAACCACCGTGCCCACACCGGCCTCGTGCGCGACCTCCTCGACGCCCCGGATGATCTCGACGGCCCAGGGACTGTCCAGATCGTTGAAGACCAGGTCGAGGAGGACCGCCCTGGTACCGGACGCGGCCGGGCGGCGACGGTAGCCGTGCCGGTGCAGCAGGTCCTCGACCCGGGCACGGGTGGCGGGCGAAACGTCCGAGCGCCCGTTGACGACCCGTGACACCGTCGGCACGGACACCCCGGCCTCCCGCGCGATCTCCGTGATCGTCACCTTCGGCGCCTCCTCCGGGCCCCGCGTGCCTGTCTTGCGCTGAGCGCCTTCCCCGGCCACCATCCCCACCTCCCTGGCTGTCCGCCCGGAAAAATCTCCGGGCACTTCCGGAAACCGTAGGTCATGCCGCCGACCACCCGCCGCTCACCCCGCGCCTTTGTCCGACCGATCGAACACACCTCTACCCTCCGCCGCGCCGGCCCTCCTCCGTCGGGGGCGGACAGGGTGTGGCTGCCTGTCCGGAGTCGACCGTGGCGAGCACTGCGCGAACCGTTGACGCCGGCTCAGGTCGCCCGTATGGTCCGGCTACACATTCGTAATTGCGACCGAATATTTCGAGGAAGCCTCCCGTTCTTGGAGGCGACCGCGACCTTCGGTCGTTGCACCTGCCGGCCCTGGTGCAGGAGTTCGGTTCCACCTGCCTGGTCGCCCGGGCCGAGGACCGAATCCGCGGGCACGTCGGGTTCGTCACCCCGGCCGGCACCGGGTACGTGCATCTGAGTGCCACGCGGGATGATGCCCGTGGCACCGGTCTCGGGCGTCGCCTGTACACAGCGTTCGCCGAAGCAGCCGAACTTCACGGTGCACGCAAACTGAAGGCGCTCACGTCGGTCGAGAACACCAGCTCGATCGCCTTCCATCGCAGCCTCGGCTTCGACGTGAAGATCGTCGACGACTACAACGGCCCCGGCCAGGCTATGACCGTCTTCCACCGAGACCTGCCGCTCAACGCCTCGCGGCCCTGACTCACCGACAGTCACCGGCAATCGCTCGCTGGGATATCGCTTCGCTCAGCGTGGGACCCGGAACGAAATCCGCGGCCAGCCACCGCGTTTCGGCATCCGGGTCGGCACCGGTCACCGAGGCAACGCCGGGACCCTGGACCCGCGCGACGAGCCGGACCTCCCGGGCGAAGCGCCGCCGGAACTCAGGGTCGTGCGCGCGCTCGGGATGCACCACCTTCAGGCTGATCCGCCGCCCCGTAGTGGAGATCACCTGCCCGGACCGGGCCGGCGCCTTCCTCCGAGGGTGCCCGCCGCGGTGCCAGACGCTCATGCAGGTCGCCGACCGGTTCCATCTGTGGCAGAGCCTCGGCCGGGCCGTGGAGACTTGCGTCGCCGCCCACCGCGACCGCCTGCGCAACCCGTCGCCCAGCGGCATGCTGCCCGGCGCCACCCGGCTGGCTTCCGGTCGGCCGCAGAACGACGCTGAGCCCGTCAGCCGACGGGCCGAGCGGAAGAAGGCAGCACATACCCTGGTCCACGAGCTCCTCGCTCAAGGCCAATCGCGCCGGGCGTTTGCCCCGCACCTGGGCTGGGGTCTCAACACCTTGCTCCGTTACGCAAACGCCACACTCTGGCAGGTCGCTTTCCGCGAGAAGCGGCCCCGCTCCAGCAGACTGGACCCCTACAAGCCCTACCTGAACGACGCTTCGCCGACGGATACACCAGCGTCACCCGACTGCACGGCGAGCTGGTTGCCGAGCACGCCCCGGTCACCTACGGCATGATCCGCGCACACATCGCGACCTTGCGCCGGGTTCCCGCCGCGGCGGCGCCCCGGCCGCCGACGGTGCGGCAGGTGACCGGCTGGCTCACCCGTCACCCCACGCCCCCTGACCGAAGAGGACCGGGCTGGCCTGAAGGAGGTCCTGGCCGCTGCCCCGAACTGGACAAGGCGGCCGGCCACGTCCGTGACTTCGGCGAGATACTCACCGACCGCCTCGGCCCACACTCCCCACCTGGATCGACGCAGTCGACACCAGCCAGCTACCGGGCCTCACAGGCTTCGCACTCCACCTGCTACGAGACCTCGGCAAGATGATCCTGCGTCAATTGGCGTCCCCGGCTGCTGCCCAGAATCGGCGTCAGAACCCTTGACGGCCCTGGGCTACTCGCCTGGAGAAGCATCGGGAAGCTCCTCGTGGAGGGCCCCCAGGTCAGCCGGTCACCGTGCTGCGAGTCATGGCCATCCATGGGGCAACCAAGTCCGAACGACCGCACCCAACCGGGTGGCCGGGAATGGTGACCGGGCGTGGCCGCTGCCCTCCAAGTTCTTTGCCGGGCATTCTTGTGGGCTCAAGGAGGCTTCCATGACCGAACATCCCAACATCGCTGTGTTCAGACGCGCCATGGACGCCTTCTCGACAGGCGACATGGACGCTCTGGCGGAGGTGTTTCACCCCGACGTGCAGTGGCACATCGCCGGCCAATCCCCGCTCGCGGGCGACTTCCAGGGCCGTGATGCCACCTTCGCCGCATTCGAACTCGACTTCCGGCTGTCCGGCGGTACTTACCGCCCGCAACTCCACGATGTGCTCGGCAATGACGCGCACACCGTCGCCCTGCTGCACGCCACGGCGTCCCGTGAGGGTAGGCAGCTCGACATGAACTACGCCATCGTGTTCCACATCAGCGACGGAAGGATCACCGAGGGCTGGGAGCTGTGGGCTGACCAGAGGGCGTTCGACGCCTTCTGGTCGTAGCGTCCCGTTCTGTCGTGTGAACCACTCTCACCCAGTGGGCCCCGGCCCGCATCCGTACGCGCTGGCGGGCAGGGGTGTCCCGCGTCGACGACACTCAGTGCTGTCAAAAGTCTGAGGTCAAGCGTCAAGGCGTACGCGGGCTCACGGGAACCACCCCCGCACACCGATGTCCGCGTCGCCGTCGAGGGCGGCTTCCTCCAGATCAACCCCCACAACGGCGCGAACTACCCGGGCCAGGAAACCAACCCGGTGCACATTATCCCCGCCCACCTCGTCCGCCGCGTCACCTACCGGACAGATGCACCCGGCGAACCACTCCCCATCACCGTGCGGGTGTACTGACCCGTCCCCCGGCAGCACCGGCCTTTACGACTGTGCACACCCCGACTTGACCGAGCAGCGGGCAGGTCAACGATGCGTCCACCGGGCTCTTGAGGAGCCTGCGGCGGCATTACGTTCGTCGAAGGGAACGGCTCGTCCGCACCGCCTCAGGCCCTGGCCCCATTGCCCCGTCGCACCCCGGCCGTGCTCCTCCCCCGTCAGCGGGTCGGCCGGGGTGGCGGGTCAGGACCAGTCGCAGGCCTTGCCGTCGCCGTCGCGGTCGAGGTCCGAGCGGTAGCCGGGCTGGCCTCGGTAGATGGGCGCCTTGCCGGCAGCGCGGACCGCGTCACAGTTCTTGTAGTAGACGAACCCACCAGAGCCGCTCGTGCCGGAGTCGTCGCCCGAGCCGCCACGCTCATAGTCCGGGTCGGGGTCCGGGTGAAGCCGCGCGAACTCCTCGGCCGGGCAGGACAGTCCGGGACGGACCAGGGAAAGGCGGACGGTGATGTACGCGGGATTCTCCAGCGTCTCCCCCGCCTCCGGGTCCTGAAAGCAGATCCGCCAGTCGGCGTGGTCGACGGCCAGGTCGACGTCCGTGTAGGCGCTCGCGGCCTCCACGCGGTCCGGGCCGGCCGCGCGGACCGCTGCGGCGCCTGCCTGGAAGGTCCTGCCCACGACGTCCGGCATCCGCTCGAAGACGATCGGCGCCCCGTCCGACGGCGGACAGAGATTGCCGCCGTCGACAACGGCGAACTCGATCCGTGCCCTCCGCTCGCCCCGGGTCACCGTCGTCCCGGCGGCCGGCTCCTGAAAGCACACCGTCCAGTTCGAGTCGACGAACTGACTCCTGTCGTCCTCGGTCGCGTCGTGCGACCGGGCCCAGAAGCCCGCCTCGTACGCCGCCGTCGACGCCTCTTCCAGGTTCTGGCCCCGGTAGTCGGGAACCACGACCGGGCGGGCGGCCGGGCTGGTAGAGGGCGCGCTGGGTGCGAAGGCGGTCGGCGTCGCCCGCGAGCGTGCCCCCGCTTGCGCCGTCGCCGGCTTCTCGGCCGGCGGATCGCTCGTTCCCACCGCCACGAACCAGACGGCCGACAGCACCGAGGCCAGCGCCTTCCTGCCCACGCCCCACCGGGTGCGCCAGGCGAGGATGATCCCGGCCGGCGGCATGAGCACCAGACAGAACACGACGAAACCCGGCCGCCGCCACCAACTCACCGCACCCGGCGCGGCTTGCTGCGCCATCGGGGCCGCCGAGGCCACGTCGCCCGGCTTGCCCAACGACACCCCGTCCCTGTCCCGATCCCGACCTCGTTCCACGATTACGGAACACTCCCCTCCACTATGTTCTTCGCGCACCTTACGACCTGCCTGATCACCGGCCCCCACGGGGCCTCTCAGGGCAGGTGACCTGGTAAGTGATGGCCTCCGGCCAAGCCTGAGTCAGTCAGTGCTGCGGGAACAGGGTTGGCCTACTCCCCCGAAGCCACCGGGTCCGCGGCCAGCTCTACTTCGGCGCGGCACCACGGTGGCTGCCTCACGGGCGGGGACCCAGTACTTCCAGGGCACCGGTCTGGGTGTCGTAGCTGCGCAGGGTGACGAGCTGGGCCGTTTGCGGCGGTGCCGGGAGCAGTTCAGGAACCCTTCTGTCCGCGAAGGCACCGGCACGCCGAGTCCGGCCGAGGGTGACATGCGGTCTCCACTGGCCGGGCTCGTGGAAAGGGTTGAGAGCTTCGGGCGGGCTGTCCGAGGCCAGCGCCTCCCACACCCGGCGGTGCAAGCCGGCCAGCGCGGAGTCCACGTGCAGCGCCCAGGCCAGCACCGAGGTGGGCCGCTCGAAGCGGATCACGCCGGTGAACTGTACCGGCAGCGGCAGGACGGCCGCGACCTCGGCGAGCTCCCAGCGGATGGGAGCGGTCAACTCCGGGCAGGCGGCCAGGGTGAGGTGCGGACTGTTGGTCGGGGAGCGGTGGCGCGCCTCACTGGGCAACCCCGCGTCCGCGAGCCGTCGCCAGGCCTCCCGGACCGCAAGATCCGCCGCCTCATCCAGCAAGAGCTCGACCGTACGCACCGCCGTAGACTACCGGCGATCGACTGCCTGTTGCCCGCCAGGCGGGCCGTCAGGCCGGGTGGTCGATGAGCTCACCGGTAGGCCCGTCGGCTCGCGCCGGGTCACACCGCGACTGCCGTGCCTGGGCGTGCAAGATGATGTCGGACGCCCCGCTGCTGTCGGTGCACGCCGCCGTGGTGTTCTTGAGGGCCGTCATCAACGGCTTCGTTATTGGCGGGCTGATGTTCCTCCACGACAAGTCGCGCGTGATGGCGCCAGCGGGGCCCGGGGGCGGGACGCACCTGTGCCTCATCGGGGCCCGAAGCGATTGGCAAGGACGGCGATCCATAGTGCGATCCATGCAGTGACGACGCTCAAGGCTGCGAATACAGCGTCGCGATCTCGCGCGGTAGCTTGCCCACAAGCCTTCGGCGAGCTGAGCGGCCCCGTACTCGTCGGCTACGCGGCCAGCTTCTTCAGCTCGGCCAGTTCAGCGAGTGCTGGATGTCGCTGGCGCGGAAGTGAGGGAACGACTTCGCGATCCGGTCCACGGTGGCCGGCAGCAGGCCGAGGACGAGGCCGGTTTCGCGCAGTTCCCTATTGAATCGGCGTGTTGAAGCCGATCAAGAGGGGTGCGCTGCGCTCAAGGCGAGTTGGCGTGTGTACTGGGTACCGCCCGAGGTCGAACGCGGCCGGCTCGCGAAGACGCGGTGGGCGTGGTCGATGTCGGCTTGCGCGGGCACACGAGCGGCGTGCCGCAGCGAGGCCGGGTGGGGCGGCCGGAGGATCGGAACGTCGCCTTCATAAGGCTGCTGACGTCCTCCGGATTGCGGCGGGCGAGGGCGGGTCGCTGCTGACATCGTTCGCGGCGATGAACAAGGAGTGGCATCGGACCCAACGCAACTCCGGGCGCTGGTAGGGGGATTCACCCCGCCGCTCTATACTCCCTGTGCTCTACCGGCGGGACCGGCCTGGAGACACGGGGGAAGCATGGCGGAAGCTGCGGATACATCGCTGACGATGGACGTCCTGGCCGTGGTCGGGCCCGCGCTGGCGCTGCGAGCGGCGACCCTACCCCTGCTGACGCGTGCTCAGCGGGCCATACGGAGACAGGTATCGGCGGACCCGTCCACGCCGCCCCGGACTGTCCCGGGAGCGGCGGCGGGAGAGCTGGCACTGGGAGCGGCAGGCGGTATCGGCCTGTGGATCCTGATGAGGCTGGACTTCTTCCCCCGGAACTACTTCCTGCTGCTCCCGGTCGTCCAGCTCGACGGGACCTTCCTGTCGGAGTACTACGGCCTCTCCCTGGCGATGTCGTGGACCCTGTACGTCGTCACCGTCGTCCTGGCAACGGTGGTCTGGCCGCTCCTGTGGTTCCGGACGCAGCGCGCCCTGCTGACCACCGGTGTGCCCGTGACGTCGTGGATCTCGTCACCCAAGGGGCGGTTCCGGCTGGGTGGCCTGGTGGCCCTCCGGGTCGCAATGGGACTGTTCCTGCCGACGGGGCTGGTGCTGGCGGCCGCCGCGTGCCAGGTCGTCGCGTACGTGGCGAGCCGCAAGTACCCGACCGGGGCGGGGGTTCCAGCGGGTGGCGCTCCGGCCCCCGCGGGGCAGGCCGTCGCCGACACGCCGACGGTGGGGCCCGGGTCCGCGACTCCCGCCCCGCACGTCGGGCAGTTCGCCCAGCCTCCACAGCCGGCTCGGCCCGCCTCGTACGTGCCGACGCGGCCCGACGCGATCGCCGGCGCCGCGTCACCCATCGCCCACCAGCAACTCCGCCCGGGCGAGCCGCGCACGATCGGCGGCTACCAGCTGCTCGGCCGCATCGGCGCCGGCGGAATGGGCACGGTCTACCTCGCCCGGCGGGAGGGAGCGGTGACACAGGTCGCGCTGAAGACCATCCACCCCGAACTCCTCGACAACGCCGATCTGTTGCGCCGATTCCAGCGCGAGTCCGAGGTGCTGTCCATGGTCTCCGGCGCCTACACGGCCCGCGTCCTCGACTCCGGCGTCGACGCCGGACGGCCGTACCTGGCCATGGAGCTGCTGGACGGACGCCCCCTCGACGCACACCTGGGGGAGCAGGGGCCGATCCGCACCCCCGACGCGCTACGTGCGCTGGCGCTCGCACTGGCCGTGGCCCTGTCCGGAGTGCACCGGCTCGGCCTGGTCCACCGCGACCTCAAGCCCGCCAACATCATGCTGACCACAGCCGGCCCGCGCCTGCTCGACTTCGGCATCGCGGACCTGGTCGACGGCACCAGGCTCACCCGCACCGGCGCCGGACCGGGAACCCTGACCTACATGGCGCCGGAACAGTTCGGTGAGGAACGCGTCGGTCCGGCCGCCGACGTGTGGGCATGGGCCTGCTGCGTGGTCTGCGCTGCACACGGCACCAGCCCGTTCGCCGCGACCGGTCCGGCCGCGGTGATCCGCCGGATCGTGGACACTGGCCCCGAGCCGACCGCGCTGACGGCGGTGCACGCCCTCGCCCCGGAGCTCGCGCGCGCCGTCGAAAGGGCGCTGACCACCGACCCGGCGGGCCGCCCGGCGGACGGCGCGGCTCTGGTGGACCTGCTCACGTCCCAGGGAAGCCCGCATCACGAGCCGACACATCTGGACGCCGTCCGCGAGGAGATCACTCGGGGCTGGCGCACTCTTCCCCTCTGATCGCCGGGCTTCGAGCCCGACCGGCCTGCCTGTCGGCGCCCTACTCAGCTGCCGCCGAGGCCGCGTTCGTGACGGCTGTTGGCCGCGGATCGCCAACGACAGCTGCGCTCCGTAAGAGGGGCGCACTGGGCCCCGGATTTGCACTGATCGAAGCCGTAGGAATCTTGCGCGTACGACGGGCGCCACCCGTGTTCCGTGCTGTCATGTCGGAGACGGTACGAAACACGGGCTTGCCACTGCCCGAAAGGCTCCAAGAGATCGACAACGGCCGCCGCACCTTTTGTTCCCCGCGCCCGCGGGGATGGACCCGTGACGATTGCCGCACGCTGGTAATCACGACTGTGCTCCCTGTGCCCCCGCAGGTGACCCTATGACCTGGGCCGACTCCATCGGGGCGACCGGAGCTCCCCGCGCTCGCGGATGCCTCCAGCGCCCCAGGAGGCATCCGCTCAGCAAGTCGCCCGGTACGGCACGTCGGGGATCCGGGCGCGCCACTCGCGCGGCGACAGGCCTCCGCCGAACCGGTCACAAAGTTCGGGCAGCAGGGCCTCGGGCGTGAGCGGGTGGGTCCGGGCGGGGGTGTGCTCCCCCTTACTGTGCAGTGTGGTGCCGTTGTGCGCGAAAGTCAGCGCGGTGACGGCGTCGCCGGGCGTGGGCAGGGAGTCACCCAGGGCCTGGAGCGATCCGGTGTCCCACAGGCGGACGTCGCCTCGGTCGTCACCGGTGGCCAAAGTGGTGCCGTCGGCGGAGAAGGCGAGCGCGGTGATGTGCGCGGCCTGCCCGGGCGGCTGCCCGGGGGAAGCGTCGTCGGTGAGGACGCCCAGCCGGATGTCCGCACGGCCGTCGAACAGCGAGATGCGCCCGGTGTGGTCGGCTCGGGCGTACAGCCGGCCGTCCGCGCTGAAGGCCATGGCCTGGCCGCCTGTCCGGGCGTCCGGCCGGCGTAGCACCCGGCCGTCCGGAAGGCCGATGACGGTGCCGTCCCCGACGGTGAGCAGTGTGCCGTCCGGGTGGACGGCCAGCGGTGGGAGGAACGGGTACTCCGAGATGACGCTCTCAGGGACGACGGACGGCCCCTGCACGCGTCGGGAGCGGGTGAGGTCCCACAGGGCGGCGGCCGTCAGCGCGTAGACGACCGGCCGATCGTCAACGAGCGCGGGCTGGTAGACAAGTGGCCGCGGCCCGTCCGTCGGCTGCACCACATCGGCGGCCGCACGGTGCCGGCGTACGTCCCACACCTTCACCCGGGTCGCCGCCCGCTCGTCCAGAACGGCTCCGTATGCGAACAGCCGCCCGTCCGCGCTGAAGGATCCGGTCACATGCGCGCCGCCCTCGTCCCGGGCGGGGCGCGGCAGGGTCAGGGAGGGCAGTTCTGCCAGCAGCCTGCCGTCGCTCAGGCCACGCAGCTGGAAAGTGTGCCGGACGCCTCGCGCCCGGTGGGTGACCAGGTGCTCCCCGTCTGGGCTGAGGTAGACGGCGTCGCCCGGACGTTCACGCCAGTCGGCGCGCACGGCCTGGCCGAGCGCGAGGGTGCGCACGGTCAACCCGCCGGCGCCGAGGAAGCGCAGACTGCCGCCCTCGACGTCCACGCGGACGTCGGTGGGCGCCTCCTCCGTCAAAGACACCCGCTGCAGCAGGCGCCACTCGTGCTCGGCCACTCGCCACAGGGCGACGCTGTCCTTCTTCAGAACGGCCACGAACTTGCCGTCCGCGCTGAAGGCGAGGTCCTCGGCGCCCGGTTCGTCGATGGTCTGGAACTCCCTGCGGGACAGTCGGCGCTGCTCGATGCCTGTGTCCGACCGAATCAGCAGGGTGTCGTTGTCCGGGCCGAAGCGGAAGGTGCCGGGGCGGCAGCGGGCGCTGTCGGGCTCCGCGAGCGACCGGCGCTCGGAGGGGCGGCTGAAGTGCGGTGCGCGCCGGTTGACGTCCCAGACGACGGCCTGCCCGTCGGGCGCGCACAGAGCGAGCCAGCGGCCGTCGGGACTCACGGCGGCGGCGTTGCCGTAGACCAGTCCGGGTACCGACAGCTTCCGCCTGCCGGCGCGCGTGTCCCAGAGTTCGGCGCGGGGCCCGGCATCGACTGCGAGGTGGCGGCCGTCCGCGCTCCAGTGCACGCCGAGGACGTCCGGGCCGGCTCGGCGCAGGACGCGCCGCTCGCCCGAGGGCAGGCTCCAGACGTCCAGCCGTTCCCAGCCCAGGAGCAAGGAGCCGTCAGGTCTCATGCCCGCGTCCTGCTCGCGGCGGGTGGGAGTACGGGGGTGCACGGCCACGGCGCTGCGCCCGTCCGGGCTGAGCCGCAGCCGCCGTGGGTCGAGGCTGCCATCGCCCAGCGGGGCATCGGACGGCGGCAGCGGCTCGGGGGCGCCGGGCAGGACGTGGGCGGCCGTACGACGGTGGGTGCGCAGGTCCCACCGTTCGATGCGGTCGCCTTTCTGCAGGATCAGGGTGCTGCCGTCGGGACTGAGTTCGGCCCGCTGGTCGCGGGCGTCGCCGCGTACAGGGGAGAACTCCGGCTCCCACGCTTGCGTCGCGGCGGCCAGCACCGCCGCCCGCGTCTCCTTGGTGGGGGCCAGCCGCCAGGCGGCGATGCTCAGCCGGGCGGCGGTGACGGGGTCGATTCCGCGCATGTTCTCGGCGAGCGCCACCGTGCGCAGGGCGGCCGACAGGGCGCGCCTGCGTTCTCCCTCCCGGTTCTGCTGCCAGGCCAGAGTGCCCGCCACGACGGCCAGGACGGCGAGTACGGCCACACCGGCGGTGAGGACGCGCCGCCGGCGCCGGGTCCGGCGCTGAGCGGCGACGCCTGCTTCGACGAACTCCCGCTCCACCGGGGTGAGATGGGTGCCCACGTCCGCGTCGGCCAGGGCGCGGAAGGCCGCCAGCACCGCGGCGGGGGCCAGCGCGCCTGGGTCGCGCCCCAGCTCGTTCCAGGAGCAGGCGTCGCTGGTGAGCCTGCGGTGGGTACGCAGCTGTTCCCGGCTCTCCTCGATCCATCCGTGCAGCCGGGGCCAGGCGGTGATCAGCGCCTCGTGGGCGAGTTCGACGGTGCCGTCGCCGAAGGTGATCAGACGGGCCTTGGCAAGCCGTTCGAGGACGGCGGCCGCCTCCTTCGGACGGACCGCCTCCAGCTCGTCGCGGGCGGCGGGGCGCCGGGTGTCGGCGGTGCCGAGCCCCGGGGCGACCAGACGCAGCAGCAGCGATCTGGCGACGTCCGCCTGCCGGGCGTCCAGCTCGTGATAGGCGGCCTCGGCGGTGCGGGCAATGGCGCCCTTGAGGCCCCCGGTGCCGGTGTAGGCGTCGAGCGTGAGCGTACGGCCGCGCCGTCGCCGCCATGTCTCCAGCAGCGCGTGCGAGACGAGCGGAAGTGCGACCTCCTCAGCCGCGGCGTCCTCCAGCAGGCGGGCGGTCAGGGCCCGTTCGACCACGTGCCCGCGGGTGGCGGCCGGCGCGGTGATCACGCGGCGCAGTTCGTCGGGGCTCAGGGGGCCCACCGGTAGGCAGGCTTCACCGATGGCCGCTGCGAGCCCGGGGTGGCGCAGGCAGTGGCCGTAGAAGTCGGCCCGCACGCCCAGCACGATCCGGAGCCGGCCTGTAGGTGATCCGGCTTCCAGGAGCGCGGCGAGAAAGCCGTCTCGCTCGTCGCGGTCATGGCAGAGCGTGAAGACCTCCTCCGCCTGGTCGACGATCAGCCAGGTGTCGCCGTCTCCCGACGCCGCCTTCAGCGCCTGGCTGTGACGCTGCAACGGGTGCTCACCAGGGGTCAGGATCCGTACGGCAGCGGGCCGGGCGTGACCGTCCGGGTCGGGCGTACGCAGCCGGGGGACGAGACCGGCACGCAGCAGGGAGGACTTGCCGCTGCCCGACGGGCCGAGGACGACGACCAGACGGTGGGCGTGCACCAGCGTCGTGAGTTGGTCAAGCAGGCGCTCCCGCCCGAAGAACAGCTCCTGGTCACCTGGCTCGAATCGGGCCAGCCCCCGATACGGGCTGTCGGAGGCGTCCATCTCCTGTGGCCGGCCGGACACCTCCTCGTGGGCGCGGTGCCAGCGCTTCTCCCACTGGCCGGGGTCGCCGCCGCACAGCCGCACGTACTCCAGCAGCACCGCCAGAGAGGGCAGTTGCTCACCGGCCGCGGCCCGCGACAGCGTGGCCGCCGAGTAGCGGGTGCGGCGCGCCATCGCGCCGTAGGTCGGCGTGCCCGCCGCTCGGCGCAGCTCGCGCAGCTCCGCGGCGAACGCCGGAACCGGACCCGCCGCCGCGTCCAACGGCTTCTCCTGACGTCCCACGCCCGACCTCTCCCACCCACTCGAACCACTGCGATCACCCACCCAATCGGGCCCCGCCGGGGACGATAAGGCGATTTCCCGCCGTACCCGACCTCGGCCGACGGATTGATTCACGTCCCGGAGCGGGGCTGCGCAACAACTCCCACCAGCGAAAACCTGGTTGCGGCGGGGCGTTCGGGCCCGCCGACCGGCCCGGCGACGGGTCGGTACGGCCCCCCTACCGCCTCCACTCCACCGACGACTCACGCAAGGAGCGTGCATGGTTTCGCTACTCACTCGCACCGCCGCGGCCCTCGCCTGCTCGGCCGCTCTGCTGTTCACATCCGGCACCGCGCAGGCCCTCCCGGCCGCGCCGGCACAGGCCGCCCGACAGGAGACGGCAGCAGGTGCCGACTCCACCGGGGTCTCCCGGAACACCCGTCAGCTGGCGGCAGCCGCCACGTACACCCACGTCATCAACGTCAACAGCAACCAGTGCCTGTCCGTCCCCGGCGGCAGCACGACCGCCGGAACGGGGCTGGCCCAGTGGCCGTGCGGCAGCTGGAACGACCACTACTGGTCCTTCCAGTACGCCTTCTCCAGCGGCGGCGTGAACTACTACCGCCTGGAGAACCTCAACAGCCACCAGTGCCTGGCTGTCCCCGGCGGTAGCACCACGGCCGGCACACAGGTCATCCAGTGGCCGTGCGGCACCTGGCGGGACCACTACTGGGGCGTCCGCAACACCTCGGCCGGCAGCCAGCTGGTCAACTACAACAGCGGCCAGTGCCTGGCCGTCGCCGGCGGCAGCACGGCCGCCGGGGCGAAGGTCATCCAATGGCCGTGCGGCACGTGGCGGGACCACTACTGGTACTCGTGACAGCCCGTCCGCACGCCCGGTGCGTCCGCACCACCCACACCACCGAGTTCACCGAATCCATCGACACGGCTGACGAAGAGAAGGGCAGCATCATGCCGCTCAGCGACGACGAGATCCGCATCCACGAGGAGATGCGCCAGCGCCAGGAGCGTGAGCACGCGGAGTTCATGGCCCGCAGGGAGGCCGAGTTCCAGGCGCGGCTGGCGGAGGAGCAGGCACGCCGGGCCGCGGAGCAGCCGCGCACCGGCCCCACCTACTAGTTCAACCGAACTCAGCCCGCACAGCTCTGGCAGGCCGCGGTCCCCACGACCGCGGCCTGCCGCCCTGGCCGACAGGCCGCCGCCGAAAATCTGAGGAGCTGCGGAGGCGGGAACACTGATGACGGTGCTGTTCTCATGGTCGGCAAGGTGGACCAGCTCGACCGCTGTGTCCTCGGCCACGCGCACTCCGCAGGTGGAAAACCCTTCGGTCGTCGGGAGGAGTTCGACGGGCAGCGGCTGGGCGGGGGCCGGGGTGAGGAGCGTGCGGATGCCGTGGGCTCGGGCGGCCTGGGCTTCCGCCACGCCGACTTGCGCCCCGTCCATTCGGCCTGCGCGCAGCGGCCGACACGCATCCCGCAGGTACACGCGCGGGGGCCTCGCGGGTCGACGCTCACGGCGATGTGCGGGTAGGAGACGCGCAGCGCGAACAGCAGGGGTCCGGCGACGAAGTCGGCGAACAGCTCCACGAACTGCCCCGCGTCGCTGGTCACACCGCAGGCCATAGCACCGCGTTCTCCGTGCGGACGCGGACGACGAGCCAAGGTGTGTTGGCGATGGTGAAGAGCATGGCGGTAATCCATGCGGTGTGGACGAGGGGCAGGGCGATGCCCTCGAACAGGACGATGAGGTAGTTGGGGTGCCGCATCCAGCGGTAGGGCCCGGTGGTGACCAGCGGTAGCCCGGGCACGACGATGACACGGGTGTTCCATCGGGGGCCGAGCGCCCTCATGCACCAGGCGCGACCTGCCTGCACGAGGATGAGGACGGCCAGCGCCGGCCAGCCGATCAGAGGGACGAAGGCGCGGTCGGTGAGGGCCACCTCTGCAACGGTCCCGACGAGCAGGCCGACATGAAGGGTGATCATGACGGGGTAATGGCGTTGCCCGTACTCGAGGCCGCCGCGGTCTATGGCCCAGCGCGCGTTGCGGCGGGCGTTTGCCAGTTCGACCAGACGCACGACGGCCACGGCGGTCATGAGAGCGAACAGACTCAAGGGGATCGTTACCCAGCCCAGGGACATGTCGGATCGTCCTTCTCACTCTCGGACGGCGGAATCCTCGTCTTAAGCGGTCGCGAGTCGGTTGAGGCGTTCGGCCAGGGCGCGGTATCTGCCGGCGCGGTCCGCTGATTCCTCCATGTGGGCGGCGATCCTTTCCTGGGCCTGCTGTCCGACCGGTGCAAGTCCTGTGGTGTCGAGCGCGCCGAGCATGCGGACGAAGGGAAGGGCGATGTCCTTGTAGTAGTTCTCCGGTGAGAGGATGCCCGACCTGGCCATGGAGCTGATCAGTCGCCCGGAGCCTGGTGCGGCGTGGGCGGGGGGACGGAATGTCTTGAGGACTCTGGCCACGGCCTGAAGTGTCCGGTCGGGGTGCATACGCATACACGCCTGGAGGATGGTCCGGTAGAAGAGCATGTGCCGGTTCTCGTCATGGGCGATGCGCCGCATGAGCGCCTCGCACGCCGGTTCGTCGCACAGCCGACGGATTCCCTGGTAGCTGACGCGGGTGCCGAGTTCCTGGATGGTGACGTAGACCAGAGAGGCGATGAGGTCGCCGCGGTAGTCGATCTGGTAGCCGTGCTGCACATGCGCGGCGCGGGCGTCCTCCAAAAGCACCGGATCGGCACTGCGTGTGACCACGAGGTAGTCGCGGATAGCGGTTCCGTGCCTGGCCTCCTCCACGGTCCATCGATTGACCCAGACGCCCCAAGGGCCGTCGAGCGACAGCATTTCCCCGATCACCCGGTGGTAACTGGGCAGGTTCTCTTCGGCGAGCAGACTGTAGAGGAGCCCGTCCCGAGCGGCCGCGTTCAGTTTCTGCTGGGAGGGGTCCCATGGCTCTCCTTCGAGGAGCCCGTCGTAGTCACGGCCCTGGCTCCACGGGACGTACTGGTGCGGGTACCAGTCGACGGTAGTCCGGTAATGCGTGTCGAGGGCGTCGGAGACGACCGGTTCGAGGTCGATCAGGATGCGTACGTCTGCGGGGATGGCGGGCACGGTCCGTGACACCCTTCTAGTCATGCGGTCGGCGGGTTTCGGTGGCGGCGGGCGGCCCCCTACCAGCGCAGGAGGACCAGTTCGATGGCGAACCCCGGTCCCATGGCGGCGACCACGCCGGGTGCGTTCGCGGGCGGCGGTGTCTCCATGGCCGCGTGCAGGATGTCCAGTACGGAGACGGACGAGAGGTTGCCCCGCTCGGCCACGGAACGCCGGGTGAGCTCCAGGGCGCCCGGCGGGAGGTCCAGGGCGTGCTGTACAGCGGTGAAGACCTTCGGTCCGCCGCCGTGGATGATCCAGCTCGCGACCTGATGCGGCGTCAGCGCATGTCGCGCGAGGAGGCTTTGGACGGCCGTGGGCAGGTGTTTTTCCGTGAGCGTCGGAATCTCGGGCGACAGCAGGATGCGGAAGCCGTGGGAGCCGACGTCCCAGCCAAGGACGTCCTCGGTGCCGGGGACCAGCAGGCTGTGGGTGTCCACGAGCTCAGGTCCGGCCGGACCGCCGTCCCGGTGGGCTCCGACGGTCACGACGGCGGCCGCGCCGTCCCCGAAGAGGCTGCCGGCGACGATGTTCGCCACGGAGCCGTCCTTGAGCTGGTACGCCAGTGTGCACAGTTCCACGGCGAGCAGGACGGCCACTTGGTCGGGGTGGGCCCGTAGGTAGTCATGGAGCCGGGCCAGACCTGCGGCGCCTCCGGCGCAGCCGCTGCCGAACAGCGGAATACGTTTGACGTCCGGCCGCAGCCCGACCCGGTGGGCGAGCCGAGCCTCCAACGACGGCACGGCCAGCCCGGTGACGGTGGTGCTGATCACGGCGTCGACCTCCTCCGGCTGGATGCCTGAGGTGCGCAGCGCGCCGATCAGCGCCCGTTCCCCCAAGTCCATGGCGGCGTCGAGCCAGACGCGGTTCTGCTCGGTGAAGTCCTCCCGCCGGGCGAGATCGACAAGCTTCTCCAAGGGCAGGGACAGCGAGCGGGTCTCCACACCCGAGTTGGCCTGGATCTTGCGGAGCACCACAGGGCCCATCTCGGACTCCAGCAGCGTCGTGCGGGCCAGGGCGGCCAAGATCTCTTCCTGCCGGTATCGGTGTGGCGGGAAGACCGTGTGGACGGCCACCACCTGGGGTGCGGCGGCCGCCGGCTGCCGTGTGCGGTCATGTGTCGCCTGACGCATCAACATCAGCTTCCGCCCTTCTTCACAGGTGTAGTGATCAACAAAGGGGACTTGATACAGGCCGGGGCCCACCAGTTGGCCGGACCAAGGGCCGCCATGACGGCGGGCACCAGAACTCCCCGCACCAGAACGGCGTCCACGAGCGCGCCGAGCGCGACGCCGATGCCGATGAACTTGAGCAGGGCGACATGGGAGGTGGCCATGGCCGCGGTCGAGATCGCCACAGCTGCCGCGGCGGACGTCATCAGCCGACCGGTGCGGGCGACGCCCTCAATGATCGAGGCGCGGTTGTCGCCACAGCGGTCGTACTCCTCCCGGATGCGGCCGAGCAGGAAGACCTCGTAGTCCACCGACAGGGCGAGCGCGATGAACAGGACGAACAGCAGCGTCGAGGCATCCAGCGTTCCCGTCGACGTGAAGTGGCCGAGTACTGCGCTGCCCTGGCCGTCCTGGAAGAGGACGACGAGCGCGCCGAGGCTCGCCGCGAGGCTGGCGGCGGCCACGATCAGAGCTTTCAGGGGGGCAATCAGGGTGCGGGTGAAGACGCTGAGGAGGACCAGGAGCCCCGCGGCCAGAAGAAGCAGGCACAACGGGAGGGCGCCGACGACTGCGTCCGCCGTGTCGACGACCTCCGCGGCTCGTCCGCCCACCGCCACGCTTCCCGGCGCGGGAGTCCGCCGTACCTTGCGCACCACGGTGTCCGCCTGCGGCGTGCCGGGGGCGGCGGACGTGGCCGCCAGCAGCACGACCGCCTCACCGGACGGAGCCCCGCGCACCACACGGACACCAGTGATGCCCGGGACACGGGCGAGTCGGTCGCCGTACGCCGGTGCACCGTCCGTCGCTGCCGGTCCGGTGACAACCACGGTGAGAAGCCGCTCCGGTGGCGCGGTGAACTCGGCGCGCACACGCTCGGCCGCGGCGGCGGCCGGAGCCGACGAACGCAGCGTGCGTTCGTCCACCACGCCGAGCCGTGCGTGGGTGAAGGGCAGGGCCAGCAGGGCCAGTAGCAGCACCGCCAGCCCGCCCGCCAGCAGGGGTCGTGCGGTGACCGCGGACGTCGTGCGATGCCAGAAGCGACTCCCGTCCCCGGTACGGGCACGTCGCCACCGCGCCAGTGGATCCCATGCCTGGGCCCGGGGGCCGAGCAGCCGCAGACAGGCGGGCAGCACGCTCAGGGCGACCAGCGCCGCAAGCACGGTGACGATCATGCCCGCCAGGGACAGTGCGCGCAGCATCGGCACTGGCACCATAAGGGCGGTGGCGAGACATACGGTGACGGCGGCGGCAGAGAACGCGACCGACCGGCCGCTGGAGCGCCGAGCGGCCGCCAGCGCCGTGTGGAGGTCCGCGCCCCGCGAGGTCTCCTCCCGTACGCGGGCCAGCAGGAAGAGGCTGTAATCGACGGCCAGGCCGAAACCGATCGCCGAGGCGGCGTTCACCGCGACCCGTGACACGTCGGTCACCTGTGCCAGCAGGCCCAGGACCGGGATGGTGCAGCCGATTGCCAGCGCGGCCACGACCACGGGCAGCAGCGCGGACACCACCGACCCGTAGGCGAAGACCAGGACGACGAAGAGTACCGGCGCGGCCAGCAGTTCGGCCCGGATCAGATCGCGCTCGACGGTCTCGTCGATCTCCCGGTTGGCCCACACCTCGCCGCTGGGCTCCACCCGCGTCCCTGGGACGGCCGAGCGGGCCGCCGCCACCACACCGGGCGCCACCTGCTTGCGTTCCTTGTCCGTCCCCTTGAGCCGTACGGCCACCAGCAGGGTCCGTCCGTCCTTGGAGCGCAGCCACGTGTCACCGGTGCTCTGGGCCGACCACACGGCCTTGACGTCGCGCTGCCCGGCCAGCATCTCCATCATCGCTGTGGTGCCGTCCCGGACGGCGGCCTCGCGTTCACCGCGGGTGCGCTGTGAAACGCCGGTGCGCTGTGAAACGGCCAAAAGCAGATCGGGCGAGGGCACGCCGAGCCGCTCGGCCTGCCGTCTGGCGCGCGTCGCCTCCGTGTCCGTCGCGACCGCGCCGCCCGTGCTGAGCGCCGAGAGGGCAACCGGGGCCAGCAGCCCCGCACACACCGCCGCCAGCAGCGCGCTCACCACCACCAGCCAGGCCCTGCACCGCATCCGTCCGTGTGTCTCCGTCCCGCATCCGACCCGGACACTTCGTCTGGCCCCCACTAGGAAGCCGTGAACAGCAGAACGGCGTTCTGGCCGCCGAAGCCGAAGGAGCAACTGATCCCCGCGTCGCCGCGCGTGGGACGGGGACGTCCGGCGACGATGTCCAGCTTGCAGTCCCCGTCCTGGCCTTCGAAGTTCGCCACCGGCGGGACGGCCGCATGGCGCAGCGCGAGAACCGTGTACGCCGCCTGGATCGCCCCGGCCGCCCCCAGCGCGTGCCCGATCACACCTTTGGACGCGGTGACCGGCGGCCCATCGTCACCGAAGACGCGGACGAGAGCTCGCGCCTCGGCCGCGTCGTTCAGCGGCGTGGAGGTGCCGTGCGCGTTGACGTGGCCCACGTTCCCCGGCCCGCACCCGGCGTCGGCGAGAGCGGTGTGGATGGCGCGGACCGCGCCGTCGCCCCGCGGGTGCGGGGCGAGGGGATGGTGCGCGTCGGCGCCCGCACCGTAACCCCGCAGCAGCGCCAGCACGGGAGCCCGGCGGGCCCGAGCCGCGCAGGCGCGTTCCAGGACGAGGATGGCAGCGCCCTCGCCCAGGACGAAGCCGTCACGTTGCGCATCGAACGGCCGGCTGGCCAGGGCCGGTTCCGCCCCGCGCCCGGACAGCGCCCGCATCCGCGTGAAGCACGTGGCCGTCATGCGCGAGCGAGCCGACTCGCTGCCGCCCGCCAGCACGATGTCGCAGGTACCGGACCGCAGCAGGTCCCGGGCCACTCCGATCGCGGTGGCGCCCGACGCACAGGCGCTGGCCGTGGTGAAGTTGGGTCCGCGCGCACCCAGGTCGATGGCGATCTCGCCCGCGGCCATGCTCGGAACGCTGCGCGGGAGCGCGAGCGGCGAGACCCGCTCCGGCCGCCCGGCGCCGAGGTGGCCGAACTCAGTGACGTACGTACTTAAACTGTTCGATCCCACGCCCAGCACGACACCGACTCGCTCTGCCTCCCAGGAACGGCGATCGAGGCGTGCATCCGCGACGGCCCGCCGGGCGGCGACGAGGGCGAACTGGATGAAGCGGTCCACCCGCCGCGCCGACGCCCGGCCGAGTTCCGTCTCGGCGTCGAAGTCTGTCACCCGGCAGGAGAAGTCGACCGGCAGACCCGCCAGGCCGGGATCCGTCGCGGCCAGCGAGCGCCCCCGGCACAGAGCCGCCCAGTTCGCCGCCGCCGTATGCCCGGCCGGAGTCACCAGCCCCAGCCCGGTGACCGCGACCTCAGCGCCCATGCTCGAACGCCCGAGCCGCCTCGCCCAGGGTCGACGACGGGCTCAGGTCCAGGGCGTTCTCGGGCAGGACGATCCCGTACTCCTCCTCCGCCGCCACCACCAACTCCATCAGCGACAGCGAGTCCATGCCGAGACTCTCGAACGTCGTCCTGCCGGAGAGCTCACCGGCATTCGCCTTTACGTTGAGATGGCCGGTCAGCAGGGCCAACAGCTCCTCGGGAAGGGCCGACTCCGCCGCGCCTTCCGCCGTTTGCCTCATGCCTGGGTCTCCTGTTTCCTCGCTGCGAGAGGCCCTGCGGCGCTGCCCGCGTTCATCCGTTCGTAGAGGTCACGCGCGCGCGAGGCCTGCGTCTCAAGCCACACCATGTGCTGACCGAGCCGATCCTGCGCCTGTCTCCCGGCCGCACCCAGCCCGGTCGTCGACATCACGCCAAGCGCACGCAACAGCGGCCCCACCACGTACTCGCGGTGGACGTCGAGGTTGAAGATGCCGGCCGCCGCGACCCGCGCCGCCCGCGCCCCGAACCCCGGGATCCCGGCCCCGGGCATCCGAAAGTCACACACCACGTCGGCCAGGGCCATCAGGGCCTCGTCCGGGAAGCCCTGCAGCGCGTCGGCGTACAGGCCCCGGTAGAACAGCATGTGCAGGTTCTCGTCCGCCGCGATCCGGGCCATCAGCTGCTCGCCCACCCGGTCACCGCACGACGCGCCGACGTTGCGGTGGGCCCGGTGGGTCGCCAGTTCCTGCACGGTGACGTACGCCAGCGCGTGCAGGACGGTCGGCAGGTCACTGCGGTACCCGGTGCTGACGTGCCGCATCCGCAGCTCCTCCAGGGCCACCGGGTCGACGGCCCGGCGGGCGTGGACATAGGCCCGCATGACGTCAGCGTGTCGGGCCTCCTCAGCCGTCCATCGGTGGATCCAGGTGCCCCAGGCACCGTCCCGCCCGAAGCGGGTCGCGATCTCGAAGTGGTAACTGGGCAGGTTGTCCTCGGTGAGGAGGTTGATGATCAGCGCGTCCTGCACGGGCTGCGACAGCGTCGACTGCGCCGATTCCCAGGCCGAACCCTTCAGCGGCCCGTCGAAGTCCCGCGCTGCGCTCCACGGCACGAACTGGTGCGGCAGCCAGTCACGCGCAGCCGCAAGGTGCCACTCCAGCAGCCGCTCGACCGATGGCTCCAGTTCCCGCAGCACGACTTCCGCCATAGCGCCAACCACGCCCGCACCTCCCCCTGTCCTGCCCGCTATCTGTGCATCTGTGCGTCACTGTGTGAACGCCGACGAGGGGTGTAGGGAACGATCTGTCACTCGTTAGTGATCGTAGGGCCATGCCGAGGTTGCAGGGCTGACCAGCGCTTTCAGGTCGGCTGGTTCGTGGTGGAGGGTCGTCAACACGTCGTCGCCGACGCGCCGACCGCCTGACAGGTCCAGCGCGGGGCCCCGCAGGAGCATCCCGGGGTGGGCTGTGCTGGTCAACTCACATCTCGCGGGGGGGGGCGGGACGGGCGGGTCCGAGCGGAAGCACCGTGACCGGTGCGGTGGTGGCGGACGGCCCGGTTATGGTCACCGTCGCGATGACCCGGCGCTTTGCGAGGTCACCCGCGACTCGGTGCTATGCGGCTCGCTGAGTTTCCGAGTGGATTGATGACTTCGTCGACCAGCATGGTGCCGCCCCGATCGGTGAGGCCGATCTGTACGGCCCAGACGCGACGGGCGTCGCGACCACGTGCCGCACCGGCCGCTCACAGGTGGCCGTCCAGGAAGCTCCCCATCTCGGCGATGCTCATAGGCCCCGTGCCGTGCGCCACCACCTCTCCGTCCTTCAGCAGAACGCAGGACGGGGCGCCGGTGATCCCGTAACGCTCGGTTGCGGCTGGACAACGTGTGATGTCGGCGCGGAGCACCGTCAGGCGGCCCGTGTACTCGTCGGCGATGCCGCCCACTACGAGGTCCATCATCCGGCAGGGCTCGATCGCCTTGGGCCATGTCCCGATGAAGTAGGCGAGGACCGGAACTCCGCTCATCCCGAGGATGAAATCGAACTCCGCGTCCTCACGGGGCCGGTGAACCCGCTTCGCCATGAAGCTCCTGACATCACGTTCCGTCATTCCGCCCCCCATCATCCCTTGCGCGGTGCGCCAAGCCGACCCGGTCGGTCGTACGGCTGGCATGTCGGAAGGGCATGCCTGTTCTTCTCCGGGGCCGCATCAACCAGCGATGGCACGGAGAACAAGGCACGATTCCTGGACCGCTCGCGGACGCGGTCGTGGACGGTCGACATTCGCCTCAGCTGCCCCGGAGACCCACCGCCAGCGTCAGTTCAAGGACCCGGTCCGGCGATGCGAGATCCGGAAACAGCTCCCGCAGCTGCGACATCCGGTACCGGACCGTCTGGGGATGGACGAACAACTCGGCCGCCACCTCTTCCCGCCTGCCCTGGTGCAGCAGCCACGCCCGCAACGTCTCCTCCAGCCGCCGTGCGGTCGCGGCAGGCAAGGTCCGCAAGGGTGCGAGGGCTCGGGCACGCAGGTCTGCGAGCGCGTCCGCGTCGGCGCTCAGCACCAGCTGGGGCAGGTGGTCCTCGGTGTCGCGAATATCGGAGGAGAGGGAGCGCGCGCGTGCGGCTCGTGCGTACGAGGCGGACGCGCGCGTCCATGGCCGGGCCGGGCCGACCACGGCGGTGCGGTCGGTCAGCTGCCGCAGGAGATGTGGTCGGTCGGCGTCGGGAACGAGCAGCACCCCTGTGGCGTCCGGCAGATCATCGAGGACAAGGGTGCTCGGGTCGAGTGTGCGGTAGGCGGGCCGGGCCTGGGCAGCCGGCAGCAGGACCGCGGTGAGCGAACCGGGAGGCTGCCATCCGGCCCGTTGAGCGGAGACCAGCAGCACGTCCGGGCTCGCGCCGGCGAGGAGGTCGCGGGCCAGGTGCTCGAGATGGCGCTCGTGTTCTCTGCCGCGGGCAGCCAGTTCGTCGGCGTGGCCCGCGGCGCTCGCGGCGGAGAGCTCGTCGATGTAGGCGAAGGTCAGCTCGGCGAACTTGGCGACCTCGGCGGCGGGCAACCCTGCGGGTACGGCCCCCGCTGCCAGGCATCGCCAGGCCACGCGGGCACCGACGCGGTAGGCGCTGAGCAGGGCGTCCATCGAACGGCCGTCGCGGACCTCGCCGCGTCCCAGCTCGTAGGCGGCGTCACCGCCGTCGCCGCCCGTGGCGTTCCCGCTCGCGAGGTCCAGGTAGTGCCCCAGGGCGGTGCGGACGGCTCGGCGGATGGTGGCGCCCATGTGGCCCGAGAGAGCGTTGGCGTAGGGAGGGACCTCGTCGATGATCGCCTGGACGACCTCGTCGGCGGTGGTCTTCAGCGCGGCCCGAAGTGCCGTGACCGTCGTCTCGTCCAGGGCCAGTTCACTGGCCCTCCGCATCACATGGCTCACATTTTATTCCCAGCGAACAATTAAGCCGAATAGATTTACGTTCTGCGGTCAGGACTTTACACCCTGAGGCGCAGCAAGCTGGAGCGATGACGAGTACAGCCCTCCGCAGCAGGGCGTGGAAACTACTGGAGACGGTCACGACGCCGCTGCTGCCGTCCGACTACCTCGACCTGTTCAGCCCGCTGCGTGCGGGCGCTGACCTGCGGGGGCGCATCGAGGCCGTGCACCCCGAGACGAGCGACGCCGCGACCATCGTGATCAGACCAGGACGGGGCTGGCGCGGCCACACAGCCGGTCAGTACGTGCGGATCGGAGTCGACGTCGACGGGGTGCGCCTGTGGCGTGCCTACTCGCTCACCTCACCGCCCAACCGCCAGGACGGCCGCGTCACGATCACCGTGAAGGCGATCCCGGACGGCAAAGTCAGCAACCATCTGGTCCGCAGGACGACACCGGGCACGCTGATCCAGCTCGACCAGGCGACCGGTGACTTCGTACTCCCGCAGGCCAAACCCGCCAAAGTGCTCTACCTGACGGCCGGCAGCGGCATCACGCCCGTCATGGGCATGCTGCGTGACACCGAATTCGACGACGTCGTCATGGTCCACTGCGCGCCACAGCCGCACGACGTGATCTTCCGCAAGGAGCTGCACGAGCTGGTCGCGGACAACAAGCTGCGGCTCACCGAGGTGCACACCGACACAGACGGCATGCTCGACATCGCCCGGCTCGACGAGCTCGTGCCCGACTGGGCCGAGCGCGAGACCTGGGCCTGCGGGCCCGCGGGCCTGCTCGACGCAGCCGAAGAGCACTGGACCGAGCACGGCGTCCAGGAACGCCTGCACACCGAACGCTTCCGCCCCAGCGTCGTCGTCGCCGGCGACGGCGGCGAGGTCACGTTCAGCGCCACCGGCAAGACCGTCGACGCGGACGGCGCCACGCCGTTGCTGGACGTCGGCGAAGAGGCCGGCGTGCTCATGCCGTCCGGGTGCCGCATGGGCATCTGCTTCGGCTGCACCTCGCCGCTCAAGGCGGGTGCCGTCCGCGATCTGCGCACCGGCGAGATCACCGAGGCCGAACCGGGCGTCCTCATCCAGACCTGCGTGTCCGCCGCCGCGGGCCCCTGCGACATCGAACGGTAGGAGCAGCTTGACCGCCATCGACCCCACCGCCCACCTGACCGCGGAGCAGATCGAGGAGCTCGGCCGCGAGCTGGACGCGATCCGCGACGAGGTGATCGCCAGCCGTGGCGAGAAAGACGCCGCCTACATCCGCAAGGTCATCTCGGCGCAGCGCAAGCTCGAGCTGGCCAGCAGGGGCGTGCTGCTGTTCTCGTTCTTCCCGCCCGCCTGGCTGATCGGCACCGCCGGGCTGTCCGTGGCCAAGATCATGGACAACATGGAGATCGGTCACAACATCCTGCACGGCCAGTGGGACTGGATGCGGGACCCGAAGATCCACTCCACCACCTGGGAATGGGATCACGTCTCGCCGTCCGACCAGTGGAAGCACTCGCACAACGAGCTGCACCACAAGTACACCAACGTGATCGGCAAGGACAACGACCTCGGCTACGGCATCATGCGCGTCGACGAGGACCAGAGGTGGCACCCGTTCCACCTCGGCCAGCCACTGTGGAACTTCATCAACGCCTGCTTCTTCGAGTACGGCATCGCAGCGTACGACCTGGAACTGGGCAAAAACCTGAGCAAGCGCCGCCGCAAGAACCCGGAGTTCCGCGCCCGGGCCAAGGCCGTGGGCCGCAAGATCCGCAAGCAGGTGCTCAAGGACTACGTGGTCCACCCGCTGCTGTCGGGCCCGTCGTTCCTCCCCACGCTCGCCGCCACGTTCACCGCGAACCTGGTCCGCAACATCTGGTCCCACTCGGTGATCATGTGCGGCCACTTCCCCGAGGGCGTGCAGGTCTTCGAGCGCCGGTCGATCAAGGGCGAGACGCGCGGCCAGTGGTACCTGCGCCAGATGATGGGCTCGGCGAACATCAGCGGAAGCAAGGCCATGCACTTCATGACCGGCAACCTCTCGCACCAGATCGAGCACCACCTGTTCCCGGACCTGCCGAGCAACCGGTACGCCGAGGTCGCGGTGAAGGTGCGCGCGCTGTTCGAGAAGTACGAGCTCGAGTACGTCACCGGGCCGCTGCCCAAGCAGGTGTTCTCCGCCTGGCGCAAGGTCATCCGACTCTCACTGCCGAACAAGAAGCCCAAGATCAAGACGGAAAACCGCGAGCAGGAACTCGCGGCCTGATTCCCGATATCGGTTCAGATCGCTACTTCCGGTGACCTGCGCGGGCCGGACCACCGGGCGGTTGTGTCAGGTCCCCGGTGGGAGGGCGTCACCGACCGGGCCCCCGGCCGCCGCCGCGGCGGCCTGCACGGCCAGGGGAACGACAGCGGTGGTCACCGTCTGCAGGAGGCCGGGGGTGTGCGTGGCGATCCACTGGCGCAGGCGGGCGCCGACACTCTGGACGGGCCGACCGGCGTCGGCCTCGGTCTCGAGTTCGTCGAGGAGGGCGTCCGCCTCGGCGCGCCGCTCGGGTCCGGCGAGGGCGGCGATCTCGCGCCGGAGGTCGGCGAGGGCGTCGCGGAGGGCGGCCGTCTCGTGGGTGGTGTGGTGTTCCTGGCGCTGGTCGACGGAGCGGCCGGCGGCGACCTGGGAGCCGGTGACCGCGCCGCCGATGCTGATGCTGATGTGGTCGCCCCCGGGCGGTGGCTGTGTCATGACCAGTTCCTGACTGTGAAGGTGAGGGAGTCTTCCGGGCCGCCTGGTGCGGGCTGGTCGGCGTAGGTGAGGAAGAGGGTGTAGGTGCCGGGCTGGGGTGTCACCTGGACGGCGATGTACTGCTGCGGTGGGGTGTTGCCCTTCACGTAGCCGCCGAAGGCCGTTCCGACCTCGAAGGGGAGACGTGTCCCGTCCGGCTGGCGCACATCGAGGTCCCGCGGTCCGAGGCCGACACCTCCGGGCGGGGCGTCGAGGATGGTCACGGTGAAGGTGAGCAGAAGGCTCCCCCGGCCCGCACGCAGCTTCGGCGCCATATTGCCTGGGGCGTCGAGAGCGACATCGGTGCGGTACTGGCCGCCGAGCACGTTCAGTTCCATCCAGTCGTTGCGCAGGACTCCGCCGCCGACCACCTCGTACGGAGCGTGTGCGACGAGGGGGCCGCCGCGTGCGCCGGGGACGAGCGGCACCGTGGTGACCTCCTCCGCGTAGGCGGGGAACTCCAGCCGGGCGTCCTCCCAGCGGAAGCCCTCGTAGAGCGGGAAGGTGAACGTCGCCCGGCTCCACGCCGCCCCGGCCGAGGTGGTGTTGGTGAGGGACGGCGTGCGCCTGCCGCCCTGCCACAGGACGGGGGTGTACTCCAGGCGTCGGGTCGGCGGTCCGGTGAGTTCGTTGCGCACCGAGGAGGTGATCTGCAGGCGCGGCCGGCCGCTACTGTCGCGGTCGACGAGGGCGCCCACGATGTCGTAGCGGAAGCCGTCCGCGTAGGCGGTCGTGCCGATGTGGCGCCCGCCGAAGGGGAAGTTCTTCCACGGATCGGTCTCTTCCGGGGACGGGATGTTCTGCTCGGGAGAGGAGCCGTGTCCTCCTCCCCCGCCGTCCTGTCCCGCGGAGGCACCGGCGGAGCCGGCGTCGCCCGTCCCCGCGTCGCTGGATCCGGCCGTGCGGGTCGGCTGCGTGTGCCCCTGCGTCACCGGCCATTCGGCGGAGGACGGGGGTCTCGTGGTCGGTGTGTCCTCTCCGCCGAAGGCGGTCAGGCCGAACGCCCCCGCGGCGACGGCTGCCGCTGCCGCCAGCAGGGCCTTGCCGGTGAGCAGGCCGTGGTGCCAGGGCCCTGATGGTGCCGGGGACGGGGAGGGGTGCGCGGAGGCGTTGTGGGCCGTCCCCGTGACCGGGTCGGGTACGGCGGGGTCGTTCAGGAGTTCACGCAGCAGGTCTCCTCCGCGCACGCCGAGGGCGGCGGCGGCCGAGAGCAGGGTGGCGGCTTTGGCCACGTCTCCCAGGCAGAGGGCGCGGATGCCCGACTCGTGGGTGAAGTACGCCTCGTCGTCGCGCAGTCGGGAGCGTCTGGCCGCCTGCAGGCCGGAGTCGAGCAGGCGGCCCCAGGCCCGCCAGCGCAGTCCGAGCATGAGTCGTGGGGCTCCTGCCCGGGCGAGGCGGGTGACCAAGGTGTCCAGGCCCGCGTCGGCGGCCCGCTGGACCAGAGATGTCACCACCTCGACCTCGGCGGCGGCGTCGCCCGGCGCGGCTCGGGCCAGCCAGTCGGCGACGGCTCCCGCCACTGCGGGCAGGCGGGACTCCCCAGGTGTCTGCGCCAGTGCCGCGGCGACTCCGTCGGCCAGGCGCAGCCGTGTGTCGGTGCGGACCAGCAGGCTGGCGCGCACCAGTTCCTCCACGTCCGCGGGGGCGGCGCCCGGTAACGCCTCGACCAGGGAGGTGCCCCATTCGGCGTCACCGGCCACAGCGAGATCCCGCATGAGCGCTGCCGCTGTGGTGCCGAGCCAGGCGACCAGCTTGGGGACGAGGAGCGGCAGGCCGTCCGCCGGCGGTACCTCCGGCGGGATGCCATGCTCGGCTGCCTCCCGCAGATACGCCGCGACCAGTCCGAGGCGTCCGGGGTGGCCGTCCGTCGACTCCCATGCCCGCTCCGCCTGCGCGGATTCCTCGGCGGTGAGCGGTCGGCCGAGGGCGTCCTCGAAGAGGGTGAGCGCTGCGGGCAGCGGCAGGCCGCGCAGGCCGACCGTGCAGCCACCGGTGAGGTTCATTCGCTCCGAAGCGGCAAGGACCACACAGTGGGGCAACGTCTGCACCAGGTCGGCCAGTTCCGCGGGCGAGCAGTCGAGATCGTCCAGGACGACGAGGATGCGCAGGGCGGCGAGGAGACGGCGGCGCTCGGATTGCGCGGGAAGGTGGAGGCCGGAGACCTGGTAGGTGGCGAGGAAGACCTCCTGCAGCACCTCCTCCGGCGGGAGGCCGCGCGCGGAGAGCAGGACGGTGCCGTCGACGGTGGCGGCCGCCGTGCCGAGCGTGCCCCGTCCGGTGGCGTGCAGCAGCAGTGTGGTCTTGCCGATGCCGGACGGTCCGTACACCTGGACGGGTTCGCCGGCCTCTACGGCGTCGGCGAGGCGGGCGAGTTCGCGCTCACGGCCGAGGGCGGTGAGCGCCCTGCGGGTGCGCACGGTACGGGGCAGCGTGCGCCGCTCCGGGCCGGCCGCCTCGGCGCCGTCGACGAACAACACGGTCGCGAGACCGTTCGCCTGGATCTGCACCACCTTGCCGCCGATGCCCACCTGCGATCCTGTGAGGTCACCCTCCACGGCCACTGAACCGCCGGCCGCCGTCGTCTGTGCGCCGAGCAGTTGGGGCGGCGTGCGGCGTGGAGGCGCCGGCTCGGGCAGTTCGGTCGGTGACACGTCACCGCCGGGGGCAGGTGCGGTGTCACCGGGCCCGGCGGCCTTTGGCGGCAGCGCCGACTCGGCCGGAGCCACGCCTTGGTTCCGGTCAGGTGGCGGGGCGGTCGCGGGGTCCGTCGTGTTCCCGGCTTCTGCCTGCGAAGACGCGCCGCTGTCGGGCTCGTCCGCCACGGGCGGGCCCCCCTTTCCCTCCGGGTTCCCGTGCACGACAGGGCGGCTGCGCCTCGCGCCGGGCTCCCGGCCCAGCATGCTGCCGGTCGCCCACCCCTCGCCAGCAGAATGCCCCATTCCGCTCCTTGTGGGCGAACAGAGCGGGACGGTTGCACCGAGCGGGCCTGCGGGGTCGCGCAAGCTGCCTGTCGGGGCCGGGCTCTGGGAACGGAGAACGCTGCTCCGCAGGAACCTGCTCATGCGTCCAGGCCGTCGAGGTCCGGGTGCAGCTTGGGCCGGGCGTCGCGTCCCAGCAGGCGCGGAAGGGGTTGTTGTCGACGTTCGAGAGATAGGCGTGGGCGGCCGCCCGGTACAGCAGGTCCGCCTGGCGGGCGGAGACCGCGGGTTGGTTCCACACGATGCGGATGCCGCCGGTGACCGGGTCGCCCGCCCTCGGCGGTGGGGGCGGCGGGCTGGCTCAGTGAGCTTCTTCAGCGTTGCCGCCCCAGGGTGCGGACGGCCTTGGCGATTGACGTCATGCGGTTCGGCGGTGAGGGCCGCGTCGGTGACCGCGGTCGCCATCCACATGGCCGAGGCGAACGCATCACGCAGGAGCGGGGCGACGGGTTGGCCGCGGCCGTAGCAGCGGCTGCGTCGAGGACTTGGGCGATCAGCGCAGTGGTGGCCGTCAGGCGAGCACGGCCAAGAGGGCGGCGGCCTGCGCGGCGAGCATGCCGAGCAGGGCGGCGCGGTCGGCGGACCAGTCCAGGCGCAGGGTGGCGAGGACGGCAGGCAGGCGTCGGGTGGTGGCAGCCAGGCGGAGGCCGTCGTGTTGATCGTCGACATACCGCATGACGGGCGCGGGGCCGACGCGGGCATGGGTTCGGCAGTCCCCTCAGCACGTCCGCCCCATAATTCACCGAACTCGCGGGGAGCCCTGAAAGGCACCCGGCCCCGGCCTCGACGCGCCGACTGTCGGCGGGTCGTCTCCTCCGGCAGAATCGCCAGGCCGCACTTTCCTAGGGGGGAACCACGATGGCGATACCCGAGCTCACGGGCCTGCCACTGCTAGGCTCGCTGTTCGACCTCAAGAACGACTCCCTGGGCACCTTCCTCAGAGCCCAGCGCGAGCACGGGGACGTCGTGCGGATCAGCGCGGGGCCGCCCGGCATGCGGGCGACCGTACACTGCGTGTTCTCCGCCGAAGGCGCCCAGCAGGTCCTGGCCTCCGACGCCGCCAACTTCCGCAAGGACAACGCCTTTTACCAGGAGATCCGCGAGTCCTTCGGCAACGGGCTGCTCACCAGCCAGGACAGCGACTATCTGCGTCAACGACGGCTCGTCCAGCCGCTCTTCACCCGCCGCAGCGTGGACACGTACGCCAGTGCCGTCGCCGCCGAGGTCACCCGGCTCACCGACGGCTGGCGGGAACGGGCCGAGGAGAGCGTCGACGTCGTCCAGGAGATGACCGGGCTCGCGCTGCGGGCCGTCGCCCGAATCCTGTTCGGTACCGACGTCGAGGAGACAGTCGGCATCGTCGAGCGCTGCTTCCCCGTCCTCGGCGCGTACGTGACCAGCCGCGGCTTCGCGCCCCGCAAGCTTCCTCGCCGCTGGCCCACGCCTGCCAACCGGCGGGCCGCCGTTGCCCACGAGGAGCTCTACGCCGTCTGTGACCGGATCATCGGAGAGCGACGGGCGGCCGGAACGACTGGTGCGGGGCGGGACCTGCTGACCCTGCTGGTCGCGGCCGGCAGCGACGAGGACGGCGGCTTCGACGCGGCCGAACTGCGCGAGCAGGTCCTGGTGTTCCTCCTCGCCGGCCACGAGACGACCGCCACCTCGATGGCCTTCGCGCTGCACCTCCTCGCCCGCCACCCCGAGGAGCAAAGGCGCGTGCACGAAGAGCTCGACCGGGTCCTGGCGGGCCGCACGCCCGACGCCACCGACCTCGACGCGCTGCCCCACCTCACCCGGGTCCTCAAAGAGGCCATGCGGCTCTTCCCGGCCGCCCCGGCCATCGGCCGCCGGGCCGTCACCGCCACCGAGATCGGCGGCCGCACCATCCCCGCCGGCGCCGACGTCATCGTCTCCCCCTGGGTGACCCACCGCCACCCCGCCTACTGGGACGACCCCGAGCGCTTCGACCCCGACCGCTTCACCCCCCAAGCTGAGGCCGCGCGCCCCCGCTACGCCTGGTTCCCCTTCGGCGGCGGCCCCCGCGCCTGCATCGGCCAGCACTTTTCCATGCTGGAATCAGCCATCGCCCTCGCGATGATCCTGCAGTCCTACCGACTGGAGGCCGTCGACACCCACGTCCCACTGGGCTCCGCCATCACCCTCCAAGCCCTCGGACCCGCCCGCTGCCGACTCAAAACCCGCACCTGATCGACGTACTGAGGGGCGTACCGTCACCGCACCCGAGGCCGGGTGCGGACCACTTCGCGGCGATCGGTGAGCTCGAGGTCGGCGTCCCGGGGGGGGCCGAGCACCGGCAGCCCGGCGGGGGTGTCGCCGTCGAGCAGCGCGCCGGCCTCGGCGATCGTGCCGGCCGGTTCCCGCCCCGAGCCCTCCCGCCGACGAGAGCTGCGGCCAGTCCGAGATGCGCGGAGAACGCGGGCCCAACGCCCGCGGCTTCGTCTGCCTCCCCACGCAGTGCACGGACTCCGCGCAGCCGGCCAGGGACGGATTCTCCGCTACGGCGGCTTCGACGGCTCGCCCGAGACCACCTGCCCTGGTACGCCCCTCCGTTCGGCCCCACCACCGGGAGCCATCCCGGTGACGCACACCCGGCTCGTGCCGACCGCGCCGACCGGGACGGGTAGGCCTCCGCACACGACACTGCTCCGCGAGTCATGAGGAGACCAGACATGTACGCAGTGATCCGGCGGTATGAAGGCGTCACCGACCCGGCCGAAGCGGGACGCAGGGTCGAGGCCGAGTTCGTGCCGCTGCTGCGCCAGGTCACAGGCTTCGTGGCCTACTACTGGGTCGATGCAGGCAACGGAGTGATGGTGTCGACGAGCGTCTTCCAGGACCGGGCCGGCGCCGATGAGTCGACGGAGCGAGCAAAGGACTTCGTCCAGCGCAGCCTCGCCTCCCTGCTCCCCCAACCCCCTCAGGTCACCGCCGGTGAGGTCGTGGCCCACGCGTAGCCAAGTACGCGGCCCGGCGCGGTCGGGCCGCCAGGAGTGTGACCGCGACCACGCGCGCCGACGCCCGCGGGCCGTGGGCCAGGGCGCGTATCGAGTCGTGATCAATTTGCGGGATGCGCCTTAGTGGCAGGGTCCGATGGACGGTCTGACCTGACTCGAGTGCAACTGACCGACTCGGATGGGGAGTTCATCGAGCCGTACCTGCCGATCGGCGGGTACCGCCACCTGCGCAAACGTCGTATCAAGGCGGTCATCCCGGAGAAAGGGGAGCAGGCCGCCAACCGGAAGAAGAAGGGCTCCGGGCGTGGCCGACTCGTCAGCCACGACGCCGATTGCAGGAGTTGAGTCAACGGTCAACCAGCCGTGGACGCAGGGCTTCACCCATGGATTCCGCGTCGGTGTCGTCGGTGCCGACCGGGCCGCGGGGAAGCATCCGGTCCAGCCACTTCGGCAGCCACCAGTTGGTCCGGCCGAGGAGTGTCATGGTCGCCGGTACCAGCACCATGCGTACGACCGTGGCGTCGATGAAGATCGCGGTGGCCAGGCCGAGCCCGAACATTTTGGTGGAGGGGTCGTCAGCGACGGCGAAGGACAGGAAGACCGCCACCATGATGAGGGCGGCCGAGGTGATGATCCGGGCGGTGCGCGAGACGCCCTCGACGATCGCCGTGCCGTTGTCGCCGGTGCGCAGGTACTCCTCGCGTACGCGGGAGAGGAGGAACACCTCGTAGTCCATCGACAGGCCGAACAGGATGGCGAAGAGGAACATCGGGATGAACGACACGATCGGAACCGTCGCTTCCAGCCCGATGAGTGCGCCTCCCCAGCCCCACTGGAAGACCGCGACCATGATGCCGTAGGACGCGCCGATGCTCAGCAGATTCAGCAGTACCGCCTTGAGCGGTACGAGTATCGAGCGGAAGACCAGCATCAGCAGCAGGAACGACATCGCCAGCACGGCGGCGACGAACACCGGCAGGCGTTGGCTGGTGCGTCGACCCACATCGGACAGGCTCGCGGCGGCGCCGCCGACGTGGGCCCTGGCCGGGCCCTGCCCGATCGCCGTGGGCAGCACCTCAGTGCGCAGCCGGGCGATGGTGTCGGCCGTGGCCTTGTCCTGAGGGCTGGTGGTCGGGAACACCACGAGGGTCGCGATGCCGCTGGCCCGATCGATGTGCGTCGGCGCGACGGATGCGATGCCAGGATCCGCCGCGACCGCCCCGACGAGTCGGTCCACCACTCCCCGATCTCCGGAGGGGTCCGCGGCGATGACGAGGGGACCGTTGGTGCCCGGGCCGAACCCCTCGGCGACGAGGTCGTACGACCGGCGCTCGGTACGGCTCTGCGGCAGTGAGCCGTCGTCGGGCAGGCCGACGCGCAGGCCGAGCACGGGCAGCGTCGCAGTCAGCAGCAGGCCCGCCGCGCCGACCGCGTACGGCACCGGGTGCCGGCTGACGTGCCCGATCCAGCGACGCCACCCGGCGGCGTGGGCAGCGCCTGCCGCCGAATACCGCCGCGGTGCGAGTCGGCCCTGCAGAGCCCGGCCGATCCGGCCGGCCCGGGCCAGGCGAGGGCCCGCCGCGCCGAGGAAAGCCGGCAGCAGCGTCACCGACGCGAGCACCATGGTCAGGACGACGATCGAGACGGCGAGCCCGCCGACCGTCATGAATGGCACGTTCGCGACCGCCATGCCGAGGATCGACACGACGACGGTGCCGCCGGCGAAGACCACCGGCCGCCCCGCCGTTGCCACCGCCCGTCCGGCCGCCGCCTGCAGATCGAGCCCGCGCGCGAGGTACTCCCGGTGCCTGGCGAGCACGAACAGCGCGTAGTCGATGCCCACTCCGAGTCCGACCATGCTGCCCAGGACCGGTGCGAAGGTGGGGACCTCTGTGACCCCCGCCAGTACCGTCATCGTGGCGACCCCGACGGTCAGTCCGAAGACCGCCATGCCGATCGGCAGCGCGGCGGCGACGAGCGAACCGAACGCCAGGAACAGGATCGCGGCCGCGGCGAGGAGGCCGATCAACTCGCTCGCGCCGCCGTCGGGGTCGGAGAAGGCGTAGAAGAGGCTCCCGCCCATCTCGATGCGCAGCGGCAGTTCGGCGCGCAGCCGGTCGCCGAGGTCGACGAGGGCGTCGAGGTCTTCGGCCGACAGCCGGCTCTGGTCGGGGTACTGCACCCGGACGACCGCGATCCGCCCGTCGGCCGAAACGAGTCCGCCGCGCACGGCGGTGTCCCCGCCCGTGTCGAGCGCCCCCGCCGGGTCGCTCGTGCCGAGCACGTGCGGCAGCCGCTTCACCTCGGCCCGCAGCCGCGTGAGAGCGGTGCGCGCGCCGTCGTCGTCGAAGAACGTCGCACCGTCGCCGAGGGGGGTGACCACCACTTGGGCGGTCATCCCCTCCTGGCCGGTGCCTGCCCGCTCGATCAGTTCCGCGGCCCGCTGGGAGTCCAGTCCCGGAGCGGTCATCGAGTCCGCGGTACGCCCGCCGAAGGCGACGGCGGCGAGGACGGCGAGCGTGGCGGCGATCAGCCATGCCGCGATCACCCGCCAGGGATGGCGAGCGGCGCTTGCGCCCAGGCGCAACAGGGCTTTCGAGAGCATCGGGTCCTCCAACCACCTCGTCGGCCGTCCTTGTACGGCCGACGATGCCGAGGCTCGTCGCCACGGCGCTCCGCGGCATCGGCCCGCGGGCCGCGAATCCGTCGGCCCCGGGGAGGAGTGACGACCCGTCCTTTCGGCCGATGCGCGGGACGCCGCGGTCCCTAAGCTGAGAACCGTGCTCCGAGACGACCTGCGAACCCTGTGGACCGAACCCCGGCCGCCCGACGCGCCCGCCCGGGTGTGGCGGGACTGGGCGCTGCTCGCCGCGGGCCTTGCCGGTGTGGCGCTGGAGGCCACCCTGCGCGAGGACGTCGTGTGGCGGCCGGTGGCGGTGGTGCTCGCCCTATGGCTGTGCCTGCTGCCCCTGTGGCGCCGGACCCGCCCGCTGGCGATGGTGACGCTGGCGTTCGGCTCGGTGATCCTGCTTCCGGTGGCCTCGCTCGTCGGCGCACCGCGCGAGCCCGTCGGCCTGTACACCGGCGCGGTCGTGCTCGTGCTGGTGTACGCGCTGCCCCGGTGGGGATCGGGACGCGAGACCGTGCTGGGCGGCGCGGTGATCCTCGCGGCCGGCGCGCTTTGTTCCGTCACGGACGAGACCCCGGTCTTCGAGAACGTCGTGGGTCTCGCCTTCCTGCTGCTGCCCGGCGTGATCGGGGCCGCCGTGCGGTTCCGGGTGACCGCTCGCGAGCGGCAGTTGGAGCAGGTGCGCTCCCGCGAGCGCGAGCAGCTCGCCCGGGAACTGCACGACACGGTGGCCCACCACGTGTCGGCCATGGTGATCATCGCCCAGGCGGGCCGGGTGCTCGCGGGCGCCGACCCGTCCGCCGCCGTCGAGGCGCTGGAGGGGGTCGAGGAGGAAGGGGCGCGCACGCTGGAGGAAATGCGCGCCATGGTCGCCGCGCTGCGCGACCGCGGGGTCGGCGCCGAGCTGGCGCCTCCTGCCGGAGTCGCGGATCTGGAGCGCCTGGTGCGCACCCCGGGTGGTCGCCTCAGGGTCGACCTGGGGCTCGACGGCGAACTGGACGCGCTGCCCCCGGCCGTGGACGCGGCCGTCTACCGGATCGTGCAGGAGTCGGTGACCAACGCCCTGCGCCATGCGGTCGACGCGACCGAGCTCGTCGTACGGGTCGCCGCGGAACGGCACACGGTACGGGTGAGCGTGCGCGACAACGGCCGGCGCACCGGCCGGGGTCGCGACGGATACGGACTTACCGGACTGCGCGAGCGCGCGACCCTGCTCGGAGGCACACTACGAGCCGGCCCGGGTACCGACCGGGGCTGGCACGTCGAAGCCGAACTGCCGAGAGCGAGGAGCGAGAGCGGTGTCCATTCGGGTCCTCGTCGCTGACGACCAGGCGATCATCCGCACCGGGTTGCGGATCATGCTCAACGCCCAGCCCGGCATCGAGGTGGTCGGCGAGGCCGCCGACGGGCGGGAAGCGGTACGTCTGGCCCGCGAACTACGCCCCGACGTCTGCCTGTTCGACATCCGCATGCCCGTACTCGACGGGCTCGAGGCCACCCGGCTGGTCGCCGGCCCGGGCGTCGCCGACCCGCTGGCCGTGGTCGTCATCACCACGTTCGACCTCGACGAGTACGTCTACGGCTCACTGCGTGCCGGCGCCCGCGGATTCCTCCTCAAGGACACGGGAGCGGACCTTCTGGCGCAGGCCGTACGGTCGGCGTCCGACGGTGAGGCGCTCATCGCGCCCAGCGTCACCGTCCGTCTGCTCCAGGCGTTCGCGGACCTGCCCGCGCGGCCGGCCCGTGGCCCAGCCGGTCTCCCCCGTCACCGCCCGCGAGGAGCAGGTGCTCCTCGCCGTCGCTCGCGGGCTGACCAACACCGAGATCGCCGATGCACTGCACATCAGCCTCAGCACGGTGAAGACGCATCTGGCCAGCCTGATGGCGAAACTCGGCGCCCGCAACCGGGTCGAGATCGCGATGTGGGCCTACGAAACGCGCCGTATCCTCCCCGCAACCTGAGCCGGGTGCCGGGCCATGTCCCATGAGTCCCCGCCCGGACGTCAGTATCACGTTTCCATACCGACGCACCCGGCAGCTCGCGGTCCAGTCCTACACCCACGACCGTCGACGCTTTGCCAGAAAATCGCCCCACATGCGCACGCGGGCAGCGCGGCCATCGCGTGAACTCCGCCGGCCGTCCCGGCGCTTATGTGACCCATACCTGTGCAGGTCAAGCGAGTGACAGCCAAGATGACGTAACGATTTCGGGGGCTCCGCCCGGAGTGACCCATCATTGGTGATCTTCACCGCTTCCCTCCATTTAGGATCACGCAGCCCATGGCGCATCAGGCGCCATGGCGTGATCACAGGAGTCGTGTTGAGATTCAGACAACGCGGAAGGGCGCGAATCGCGGGCATATCGCCAAGACGCACCGCGCTCGCCGTCGCCGCCGTACTGGTCGCCGAGGCGGCGTTGGTGTCGCTGGGGAGCGGGCAGGCCTTCGCCGCCACGGACTCCGCCACCACGCGGGCGACAGCCGCGGGCAAGTCCGCCAAGCCGGCGGCTTCGGCCGATTCGACGGCCGCCGCGTTGCTGATGGCCCGGTTGCAGGGCCGCAGGATCGAGGTGCTGGCGAAACGTTCCGCCAGCTCGACGACGTACGCACTGCCCAACGGGCAGCTGCAGACATCCACCTACGCGGCGCCCATCCGGCAGAAGGTCGACGGCGTCTGGCGCGACATCGACACCGCTCTGGCCGACGAGGGCAGTGCGCTGGAGCCGGAGGTGGCCGCCGCCGACATCTCGGTCTCCGACGGCGGGGACACCGCGCTCGCCTCGGTCGCCAAGGGCGCGAAGTCGTTCGGGATGGGCTGGGAATCGAAGCTTCCGACGCCCTCGGTGAAGGAAGACACCGCCTCCTACGATCTCGGTGACGGCGAGACCCTGACGGTCACCGCGCTGTCGCAGGGGTTCAGCCAGAACGTCGTCCTGGACAAGGCGCCCGAGGGTCCGCTGGAGTACCGGATACCCATGCGGCTCAAGGGACTTGAGCTGTCGATGGCCGAATCCGGTCACCTGCTGCTGAAGGACGGCGCAGGCAAGCTGGTCGCCGAGGCGCCCGCACCGATGATGTGGGACTCCTCCAAGGACCGCAGGTCCGGCGAGTCGAAGCACCAGGCCCGCGTCGCCACGAAGGTGGAGACGGCCGAGGACGGGTCGCAGACCCTGGTCCTCACTCCGGACGCGAGCTACTTCACCGACAACAAGCTGACCTACCCGGTCACCGTCGACCCCACCAGCACGCTCGCCGCCTCCGCGGACACCTGGGTCGCCACCAACTACCCCGACTCCCAGGTCTCCTCGGAGGAGCTGAAGTCGGGTACGTACGACGCGGGGACCACCAAGGCCCGCGCCTACCTGAAGTTCGACGTGTCGGCGTTCACGGGCAAGCACATCACCGACACCAACCTCGCCCTGTACTCGTACTACTCCTCGACCTGTGCCACCACCGGCGCGGGCACGCAGGTGCGGCGGATCACCGGGGCCTGGTCCAATCCGGACATCACCTGGGCCGACCAGCCCGCCACCACCACGACCGGCGCGGTGACCAGCACGGCGGCCAAGGGCTACAACGACTCCTGCCCGGCCGGCACCGTCAACTTCGACATCGACGCCATCGTGCAGGCCTGGGCCGACGGCTCCGCCAACTACGGTGTCCGTATCGCGGGTGCCTCGGAGACCGACTCCACCACCTGGCGCCGCTACCGCTCCGCCAACTACGTCTCCGGCGACGGCTCCACCGAGCCGCACCTGACCGTGACGTACAACTCCTACCCGGCGGTGCCCAGTTCGACGGCGATCGCGCCCTCGCAGGTCAACGCCTACAACGGCAAGCGCTACGTCACCTCGCTCACCCCGACCCTGTCGTCGAAGGTGACCGACCCGGACGGGGCCAACGTCCAGGCGCAGTACGAGATCACCGCCGACCCGGCGTACGCGGACACCACGTACTCCCTCACGGCGTACGGCAAGACCGTGGCCTCCGGCTCCACCTCGACCCTGGCCATCCCCTCCGCCTCCGCCTTCCCCTCCGGCAGCCACCTTCGCTACCGTGCGCGGGCGTACGACGGTACGGACTTCGGGGCGTGGTCGGGCTACACGACGTTCGTGCTGAACACGGCCAAGCCGGTCGCACCGACCGTCACCTGTGACACGTACACCCAGAACGGCTGGACCCCCAAGGCCTCCGCCGCCGTGAACTGCACCCTCGACACCTCCTCCACGGACGGTGCCGGCTACCAGTGGGGCCTGGACGACGCGTCCCTGCTGAACACGAAGCTGGACACCACCAACGGCACCGGCGGCGACCCGCAGACCATCAGCATCAACCCGGCGGGCGGATGGCACACGCTGTACGCGCGCACCATCGACTCCGGCGGCAACCTCTCCACCGCCAGCACCGCCTACAGCTTCGGCGTCGGCGCCGACGGCGCGGCGATCCTCTCCCCGCAGGACGGCGACACCACTGCCCGCCGGGTCACCCTGGCGGCCAAGGGCCTCACCACCTACACCGGCGTGACCTGGCAGTACCGGCGCGGCGAGACCGACATCTGGCACACCATGCCCGTCGGTGACGTGACCGCCTCCGGCTCCGCCGTCTCCGCCTGGCCCGTCGCCGTCAGCGGCGGCACCGCGACCAAGCTGGTGTGGAACACCGTCTCCACCCTCGCCGAGGACGGCGTGATCCAGCTGCGGGCCGCGTTCACCGACGGCACCACCACCGGCTACTCGCAGACCACCGAGATCACCCTCGACCGGGACGCGGGCGCCGCCCTCACCAATCAGATCGGCCCGGGCCAGGTCAACGAACTCACCGGTGACTTCACCCTGTCGGCCACCGACGCCTCCGCGTTCGCCGCGAGCGTGGACCGTACGTTCTCCTCGCGTACCAACAGCACCGACACCGAGGGCCAGGCGCAGATCTTCGGCCCCGGCTGGACGTCGGCCGTCTCCGCCGAGTCGAGCGACTACACGCAGATCCGCGAGACCTCCGGCTCCTCTGTCGAGGTACTGGCCGGCGACGGCAGCGCGATCGCGTTCACCGAGACGAGCAGCGGCGGCTGGCAGCCGGAGATCGGTGCCGAGTCCCTGACGCTGACCTACTCGACCACCACGAACATGTTCACGCTGACCGACACCGACGCCAACACGGTCGTGTTCGCGAAGGCGGACCCGGCCTCGACGACGTGGACGGTGTTCTCGTCGGCCTCGGCGGTCGACGACTCGACGGTCACGGTCTTCTCGACGACGGTGGACGTGGGCGGCAAGAAGCTGGCTCGTCCGAGGTACGTGGTCTCGCCGACGAGCGCGGCGACTGCGACGACCTGCCAGACGACGCCGTCCACGAAGGGCTGCCGGGTACTGGAGTACGTCTACGCGCCGGCCACCACGGCCACTTCCAGCACACTGGGCGACTTTGTGAACCAGGTCTCGGCCGTCAAGCTGTGGGCCACCACCCCCGGTGCCTCCACCTCGACCTCCGAGACGCTCGCCTCGTACGCCTACAACGCCTCCGGCCAGCTGCGCCAGGTGTGGGACCCGCGCATCAGCCCCTCGCTGAAGACGGAGTACACCTACGGCACCGACGGCCGCGTAGCCACGTACACCAAGCCGGGCGAGCTGCCCTGGACCTTCACCTACGGCACGGCCGGCTCGGCCCTGACCTCGGGGTCCGGCATGCTCCTCAAGGTTTCGCGTGCCGCGCTCGCCGCGGGCTCCGCGAGCACCACGTCCGGCACGGCGGCCACCACCGTCGTCTACGACGTCCCGGTCTCCGGCGCCGCCGCCCCGTACCAGATGGACACCGCGACGGTCGCCACCTGGGGACAGGACGAGGCGCCCACCGACGCCACCGCGTTCTTCCCCGCCGACAGCGTTCCGGCCTCCAGCACCGGCGGCGACCTGACCGCCGGCGCCTACGCCCGGGCCACGATCAGCTACATCAACGCGAACGGCGCGGAGACCAACACCGTGAGCCCGGGTGTTGCGATCACCACCACCGAGTACGACCTGCTCGGCAACGAGTCCTCCGACCTGACCGCCGGCAACCGGGAACTCGCCCTGGGCACCTCCGCCAACGCGGCAACGGAACTGGCCGCCCTGGGCCTGACCGATCTGTCCACCGCCGAGCGCGCCCAGCAGCTGTCCACCGTGCTGGAGTACTCCGCCGACGGCACCCGTGTGACGGACGAGTACGGTCCGCTGCACCAGATCACCCTGGCCGCGGAACTCACCGGCACCACTCCCGAGTCCACCCTGGCCGCCGGCACGGTGATCCCGGCCCGTGCCCACACCTCCTACGCCTACGACGAGGGAGCCCCGGCAGACGCGGCAGTCTCCGACCTGGTCACCTCCTCCACCACGGGCGCGGCCATAGCCGGCTACGCCACCGACGCGGAGGCCAAGACCACGACCACCACCTACGACTGGTCCACGGGCTCCGCACTGGCCACCACCGGCGGCGGCGAGTCCGCGGGCCAGGTGACCAGCTACGACAGCGCGGGCCGTGTGGCCACCACCCGCACCCCGAAGTCGTCCGGCTCGGACGCGGGCACGCTGGTGTACACCTACTACGACGCGCACGCCACCGGCGCCTGCGCCTCGACCGAGTGGGACGGCCTGCTCTGCAGGACCGCCCCGGCCGCCGCCATCTCCGGTGGCGGGACCAACCCCGCCCAGGCCGTCACCACCGTCTACACCTACGGACGGTGGGGCCAGGTCGTCACCAAGGCCGAGACCGCCAACGGCGTGACCCGTACGACCACCACCGCGCCCGACGCGGCGGGCCGTCCGACCGGCACGACCGTCACCGGCGGCACCGGAACACCCACTCCGGCCACCACCATCACCTACGACGGGGCCACCGGCCAGGTCGCCAGTACCACCGCCAACGGCAAGACGTCCACCTCGACGTACGACGCCCTGGGCCGGACACTCACCTACAGCGACGGGTCGGGCAGCACCAGCTCCTTCACCTACGACATCCTCGACCGCCCGGTGACGGCGTCCGACTCGGTGCCGTCCACCACCACCTACACCTACGACGCCACCACCGGCCAGGCCCGGTCCGTCACCGACTCGGTCGCCGGCACGTTCACGGCCGGTGCCCACGACGCCGACGGCGCTCTCACCAGGGAGACCCTCCCCGGTGGCTACACCCTGGCCACGACCTATGACCCGACGGGCAACCAGACGTCGGTGACCTACGCGGACTCCTCAGGCACCACCGTGCTCTCCGACTCCGCGACCTACACCATCCACGGCAAGCAGACCGGTCACACCCAGACCGACGGCGGAACCCTGTCCACCGCCTACGGCTACGACGCCTCCGGGCGCCTGGCCCTGGCCACCGACGACGACGGCACGACGACGACCTCGCGCGCCTACGCCTTCGACACGGACGACAACCGCACCTCGCTGACCACCACGGTCACGGCCGCGGGCGCCACCCCCACCACCTCCAGCACGGCGTACGCGTACGACACCGCGGGTCGCCTCATCGCCGGGGGCTACACCTACGACGCCCTCGGGCGCACCACCCAGCTGGCGGGCAAGACCCTGGCCTACTACACCAACGACCTGGTGGCCAGTGAGACCGTGGGCTCAACCCGTACCACCTGGGGCCTGGACGGTGCCGGCCGCCTGGCCTCCTCGGCCACCGCGACCACCAGCGACAGCGGCGCCACCTGGTCGACCACGAGCACCACGGTGAACCACTACAACTGTGGCTGCGACACTCCGTCCTGGACGGTCACCACGGCCGGTTCCACCTCCACCGTCAGCCGGAATGTCCCCGACCTCTCCGGCGGCCTGGCCGTCACCACCGGAGCCACCGGCGGCGCGGTCCTCCAACTGGCCAACCTGCACGGTGACATCTCCGTCCGGCTGGACCTGGCGACGTCCGCGGCCGCGGTCCAGCGCTACGACGAGTACGGCAACCCGCTGGACGCCACGGCCGCCGCGGCGAAGTACGGGTCCCTGGGCGCCTACCAGAAAGCCACCGACGGCCTGGCCGGATACACCCTCATGGGCGTCCGCGTCTACGATCCGACCACCGGCCGCTTCCTCCAGAGCGACCCGGTCTACGGCGGCAACACGAGCTCCTACATCTACCCCGCCGACCCGATCGGTCAGTCGGACACCAGCGGTGAGCTGAACTACCGGTATCAGACGAAGAAGACGAAGAACTACACCGTCGGCATCAGAAGAAACTGCACCGGGCACTCCAAGTGCAGCCTGAGCTGGTACGTGAAGCTGAAGAGCATCTGGAAGAAGTACGGCGCTCTGAAGTTCGTGTACAGCATCGTCCTTCCGTTCTACTACGCCGCGAAGAATCAGAGCTACGGCCACCTGGAGGCGGGCGACTACCTCTTCCACGGCGCCTGGGGTGTCCCGAACGGGAGAGGAAGACCGGAGTCGGACCGCGGGAAGTACAGGGCCATGGGCATGACCTTCTGGTTCGACTGGACGGACAACGTCGAGTTCAGCGGGAAGTTCACCGTCATGAACATCTGCGTCAGGAACCCCACCCTGAACGTGTACGCCCTCTTCACCTGAGACCCCTCGGGTTGATCACCGCCGGGGGAGAAGCGGGCAGCCGCTTCTCCCCCGGCTTTCCTTGCCATCGGAAGGCAGCGATGATGTCGAATTTCTCGGACTGGCGGGACCGGATGCTGCGAGCGGTCTGGCGGCACGGGGAGCAGCTCCCCGAGGAGGTGCTGACGTGGATGGCCGAGCTGTACGGCGAGCGTGGAGAACTCACGGAATCGGAGTTCTGTGAATCCTGGACCGCGCGAACCTTCTCTCTGGCCAGATCGGCCTTCGAGACGGTCACCAGGTCGGCGGAGCAGGACACCGGGAAAGCGGTCACCGGCGACGACTTCTGCTACATCGACTACGTGCGCGACCCGGACCTGGGACCGGTCGGCGTGGTCCACATCAAGTCGGCGGAGGTCTCCACGCCCGATTCGGCAGAGGTTCTGGGTGCTGTGGCGGAAGGAGTGCAGGAATTCGTCATGAGCCACCATCGCGTGACCTGGCCCGTCTGCGGCGAGCACGACCGCGGTCTGCATGTGGGTTACTTCCATGAGACCGCGGTCTGGACATGCGCGGGCGGGACCACGGGTGGTCACGTGGTGAGAGCGATTGATCCCGCCGCTCAGCCGTAGATCACCGCGGCCCTTTCGCCTGGTCAGCCACCATTGTGCTGGGCGTCGGAGCGCGTTTGACGCCGCTGCACGCCAAGAGTTCAGTCCCGGTGGCGTCGAAGTACAGGTTGAAGAACCAGAGCCGGTCTGCTGTGAGGATGGTCCCGGTACGCAGTTGCTCGCCGCGGTGCCGTGCGAGGATCTCAACGGTCTCGTCGAGGCCGATGGTCTCTTGCAGGCCGCGCTTCAGCGACCGTCTCAACCTCGTTGCGGCTATGCCGGCGACCATCCACTGGGGCACCTCGCTGTCCCAGACCTTCACCTCGGCGCCGGCGGCTATGGCCTCGCGTGCCGGCCTGCACGCGCTCGTCTGATCGGTGAGCATCGCGGTGATGTCGGGGTGCCATGGGGGCTCGTCTTCGGTGGCCATGCGGTGACTGTAGAGACTGCATCTGGGCTGGACGACCGCATCGATCGTGGACGGCTCCCTCGTTCCCACCCGCGACCACACCATCGCCGAGCAGTCCAAGAACCGCCGTCCGTTGACAGGCTTCCGCGCCGGTGGATCTAATGCGCACGCGGAGCACCCGGGCCCCCTTCGGTCCGGTCACCAGGGAGGAAGGGGCGAGGCCGTGGGCCAGCGCAGCGCCGTACCGGACGACGCACCGGCCGGGATCGCGCAGATGTATGAGCGGGACCGCGCGTGCGAGAGCCTGGGCATCGCCCTGGAGGAGGTCACCCCGGGCCGGGCGCTGATGCGCATGCGGGTGCGCGAGGACATGGTGAACGGCCACGGCATGGCCCACGGCGGGTTCCTCTTCCTCTTCGCCGACGCGGCGTTCGCCTACGCCTGCAACGGCTACGGGCCGGTCACCGTCGCGCAGTCCGCGCAGGTCAGTTTTCTGCGGCCGGCCGCGGTCGACGACGAGCTGCTCGCCGAGGCCGTGGAACGGACGCGTTCGGGACGCAACGGGATCTACGACGTGTCGGTCCGTCGTACGGACGGCATCGTGGTGGCGGAGTTCCGCGGACAGAGTGTGATGCTCTCCGGAAGGGTGCAGGCCCCGCCCGAGTGAGCGGTACGAGCCGTCCGTCCGACCCACGCGTCCGAGGTCCGTTCCGCCCGCCACCCGAGCGGCGGGCGGACGGCGGGCGTCACGCCGTCGGTCAGTTCGCCGGGCGCTCGTCCACCACCTGCTGGAGCTTGCCCGTGCGCGGGTTGGTGAGCAGCTCGGACCGCGGCACCCATTCGATGCCCAGCTCGTGGATGGCGCCGTCCGCGACCTCCGCCGGGAAGAGGGGCCGGGCCGCGTAGACCGCCTCGACGAGCCGGGCCGAGAGGTCCGCCGGAGGCTCCTCGATGTACCCCAGCCGCAGGATCAGGCCGTCCTTGCCGTCCCAGCGGCGCTGCACCATCTGCATGCCGGCGATGTACCGGTCCGGGTCCGCCTCCACGAGCACCGCGCGGACGTCCTCGATCGGCATCGACACCGTGCCGACGCGGCCGCCCTCCATGGACCGGCCGAGGAGCCGGAACCGTGTGCACTGCGCGTCGACCCACTCGGCGCGGTCGCCGGCCGGGAAGCGGATGACCGGCATCAGCGTGCGGAACAGGTTGGTGACGAGGAGCCGGCCCGGCACCCCGGGAGTGGTGATCGGCTCGCTCGTGACGTCGTCCACGATCTCCACGACCGTGCGGTGCGGGAACGCCTCGTGCACCCGTACGTCCTCGCCGGGTACGGGCCGTCCGACGAGGCCCGCGTCGATGGAGGCGTAACCGACCGAGGCGATGGCGGCCTTGGGGAAGGCCCGCAGCAGGATCGGCCGCAGATCGGTGAAGAGCAGGTCGCCGCCGAAGAGGAGCAGTTCGACCGAGTCGGCGGTCTGGCCGCGGCGGACGAGGAGTTCCGCGACGGCGGCCAGCTTCATCGGGACCCCGGCGAGGACGTTCACCCCGAAGTCGCCGATGAGGTCGGCGATGAACTCGTTGGGGGCGCCGGCGCCGACGGGCAGGCGGACGTTCTCCACGGGGGCCGCGTGCAGGGCGTGTTCGATGTAGAGCATGCCGCCGTACAGCTCGCCCGCCCAGAAGAGGTTGGCCACCCGGTGGCCCGGCCTGAGCCCGGCCTGCACGATGCCGGCCCCGAACGCGGTGACGGAGTCGGCGTGTTCCTCCCGCGACCACACCGACAGCTTGGGCACGCCGGTGGTGCCGCCGGTCTTGTAGACCCCGGCGTCGGTCAGCGGCCCGGTCAGCACCCGGTTGTCGGGCCAGGTATTCGCCGCCCAGAACGCCGTGTGGTCGATGACGGGGAGCTGGGAGAGGTGCGAGATCGTCTCCGGGACGTCCCGGTACACCTCGGCGTAGAACGGCGAGTGGGTGCGGACGAAGTCGACCAGTTCCTGAAGGGATTTGGCGGGCACTAGCTCTCCTGCTCTGTGTCGGCGTCGGGTTCCGGGCCGCGCCCGATCCATGTGCGGGCGAGTTCCCGCACGACGGAGCCGTCGCGGTCGGCCAGTTTGTTCTCCACGTAGGCGGCCGCCCAGGGGTTCGTGGGGACGCGGAAGGCCGGCCGCTCGGCCAGCAGCGTCCGCACGACGACGTCCGCCACCTCGGCCGCGGACTGCCCGGCACCCTCCCAGCCCTGGGTGGTGACCCACTGGATGTAGTCGGCGAAAGTGGACGCGTACGGGCCGGAGGCGCTCTCGATGGTCCTGCGGTTGATGTCAGGGAAGATCCCGAACGAGGTGTCCCGGACGAATCCGGGCACCACCACGGACACCTTCACCCCGTGCGCCTCGGCCACCGGGGCCAGGCTCTCCATGAAGCCCTCGACGGCGAACTTCGCCGCGCAGTAGGCCTCGTTGAAGGGCTGTCCGACGATCCCGTGGACGCTGCCGATGGTGAGCAGACGCCCCCCGGCGGCGCGGAGCAGCGGCATCGCGGCCCGGCTGACCTCGACGACGCCGAAGAAGTTCACGTCCAGGTTGGCCCGCAGCGCCTCTGCGGTGGACATCTCCAGGGTCGGGTCGAAGTTGGAGACGCCGGCGTTGTTGACCACGGCGTCCAGGCGTCCGTACGTCTCGCGCACGCCGTCGACGCAGCGGGTGATGGACCCGATGTCGGTCACGTCCAGCGGGCGGATGTCCAGCCGTACTCCGGTCCGGTCCGCCTCCTCCCGGAGCGCCCCGGCGCGGGCGGGCTCGCGCAGGGTGGCGACCGTGGTGAAACCGGCCCGGGCGGCGGCGACCGCGGTGGCCAGCCCGATGCCCGAGGAGGTGCCGGTGATCAGCACGACCGGGGACTCCCCGCCCGTCGCGGTCATGAGGCGCCCTCCGCGCGTGCCGGTTCGGCTCCCCCGCCGTCCGCCTGCAGCGCTTCCGCCGCCTTCTGCCGCTCGGCCGCGTCCAGGAGCGGCTGGACCCGCAGCGCGGGCAGGAAGGAACAGGCAGCGAGCAGGGTGCCGCCGGCCATGGTGACCCGGGCCGCGTCCAGCACGCCGAGCGGTCCGGTGAGCAGGCTGACGGCCGCACCTCCGGCCAGCGCGGCCAGCGGGATCACGCCCCAGGTGGCGGTCCGGAAGGCCGCGTGCATCACGCCCTGGTGGGTCGCGGTCATCCGGGACTGCCGGATGGGCGCGCTGGAGACGTTGATGCAGGACATGAAAAAGCCGTAGCAGCCCATCGTCACGGCGATCACCGCACCGGCCGGCAGTGCGGGCGCGGCCAGTACCCCGAGGCCCACCAGACAGTGCAGCAGCAGCGCCCAGGCCAGCATCCGCCCGGTCCCCAGCCTTTCACCGAGCTTCGGCGCCACGGCCGCACCGGCCAGGGCGCCCACCGCCGCCACGGACATGGCGGCGCCGAACACGCCCACGGAGACGCCCAGTCCCTGATAGGCGAGGATCGGGAGCACGGTGACGAAGACAGGGCCGCCGCAGTTCAGCGTCACGGCTGCCACCACCACCCGGCGCAGCACCGGGTCCGACCAGTTCAGCCGGAAGCCCGCCGTCAGCCGCTCCCACACCGATCCCTCGGCGACGGTCCGCTCGCCCCAGGGCCGCATGGACCGGATGCACAGCGCGGAGACCAGATAGCTGGCGGCGTCGACGAGCAGCGCGGCCACGCCCAGTGCGCCATAGAGGCCGGCCGCCAGGGAGGGGCCGGAGACCTCGGACACCGAGCGGGTGCCTTCGAGCCGGGAATAGGCGCGCACCAGATGGTCCTTGGGCACCACGGCGGGCACGGCGACCAGGTACCCGACGGTGAAGAAGATCGTCGCGCCGCTGATCACTGCCACGCAGGCGAACAGCAGCGGCGTGGAGAGCCAGCCCTGCCAGTACGCGACGGGGATGACGGCCACCGCCACCAGCCGGGCGAGGTCGCAGGCGAGCAGGGTACGGCGGTTGTCCCACCGGTCGACCAGTACGCCGGCGAGCGGGCCGAGGAGCGGAATGCCCAGGTACTGGGCCATGGCCACGATGCCCACCTGGAAGGCGGAGGCGTCCAGGGCGAAGATCATCACGGTCGGCACCACGAAGATCGTGATGCGGTCCCCGACCGTGCTCACCGACTGGCCGATCCAGAAGCGGTTGAACTCAGAGCCGAGGGAGACCGGCCGCCGTGGCTTCACTCCTCCTCCCGCACCTCGAGCCCGGCGGTCTTGCCGGTCCGCTCGTTGCTGATCAGGTCGGTGACGGGACGTACCCGGAAGTTCTCCGGATCGTGCAGGAAGGCGGTGCTCAGCGTGAACGTCTCGGCCAGCAGTTCCTTGCGCAGCCGCTCGGCGTCCACCGCCGCGCCCGGACGGGTCAGCAGCAGCACCTCCACGGCGCCGGCGCGGCCGCCGGTCTCCGAGAGAACCACTTGGGCGCGCGAGACACCCGGCTCCCGCTCCACCCGTGCGACCAGCTCGTCCACGTGCAGACCCAGGCCCCGGACCTGCACCACGCTGTCGCGGCGGCCGAGCACGCGCATGGCCCGGCCGGGCCGTCCGCACGGACAGGCCTGAAGTCGTCCCGCGTCCCCGGTTCGGTAGCGCAGCACCGGGTTGAGCATCTCCGGGTTGAGGGTGGTGAAGTCCAGCAGCTGGTCCTCGCCCACGTGTACCAGCTGGTCGGGCAGGGTGTGGAAGCTGTCCGCCGGGCACTCGGGCGTGTTCGTCCCCACCACCCAGGTCTCGGTGCTGCCGAACATGCCCCAGCGCCGGGCCGCCGGTGCGACCACCGCCATGTCCTCCTCCACCTGCGGCTGCCAGGCCTCGCCGAGCCACAGCACCTTGCGCAGGTGCGGCAGCTGAAGACCGGCGGCCCGGGCGTGGGCGAACCAGAGCCGCAGCACGCTGGGCGTGCCGCCGATGGCCGTCACCTCGCGCGCCGCGAAGAACGCCAGCCACTCGGCGTACTCGTCCTTGGCGACCGAGCCCAGTGCGATCACCTGGCACTGCGACAGGTCGGCCAGGGCCGCCACCAGGAAGTGCGCGCCCCACATACGGCCGGCGCCCCAGGCGTTGACGAAGACGTCCTCACGGTCCAGCGGCTGCCAGTGGGCGTGCACCCCGGCCATGTAGAAACCGGTGGGCGCGTGGCCCAGTTTGGGTGCGCCGGTGCTGCCGCCGCTCTGGAAGAGCCAGGTGGCGCCGTGCTCGGCGCGGGGCCGCAAGTGGGCCAGGGCGATGTTGAGGTCGTCCTTGAGCAGCGGCGGCAGCGCGGCGACGTCGTCGAGGGTGCGTACGTCCGCGTGCCCGTCGTAGCGGGGCGCCAGTTCCGGCACCTGACGCAGCCGCTGGAGCGTCCGGCGCGCGACCGGCAGCCGCGGCTCGGCCGCCTCCGGGGTCAGCGAGAACATGGCGGTCAGCTCCGTTCCGTCGGTGAGGTGAACAGGGGCGTCCCGCCGGCGGCATCGGCGAGGTGCTTCGCGTGGGCGTCCCGGTAGGCCGTGAACCGGGCGCGCACCACGTCGCGTTGGACCGTGCGGTCCGGATCCCCGGGGACGTCGGGGATGACGCCGTCGGGCTCCAGCTCGGAGAACCAGAACCGCTGCCCGTCGTGGAGGAAGTCGACGCAGAAGAAGGGGATGGGCAGCCGCTCGGCGAAGTAGGCGGTGGCCGCGGCCAGTTCGTCGGGAACCGGGGCGAACTCCAGGATGCCGCCGTGGCTCGCGTTGGCCACCGCCGAGCCGGGTTGCGGAGTCCGCTTCAGGACCGTGTGGGCCCGGCCGCCGATCACGTACACCCGGTGGTCGACCGTGCCGTCGCCGAGGTACGGCTGCACGACGAGTGTGGTGTCCCCGCCCTGCGCGAGGCTGGCCAGGCCGCGTATGTCGCCCGCGCTGCGCGCCAGGTTGATGCCCCCACCACCGCACCAGCCGGCCGGCTTGACGATCGCCGGATAGGTCATGTTCCCGAGCGCCACCTCGTACAGGTGGCGGCTCACATCGCGCCCCGTGCCGATGCGGACGGTCGGGATCGGCGGGACGGGCGAGTCGCCGAGGTGGAGCAGGGTGGCCAGCTTGTCGTTGCCGATCAGCGAGGTCTCGGGCGGGAAGGGCAGGTAGAAGCCGGCCTGCTGCAGCACCGCGGTGAGGGCGTACTGGTTGAAAATGTCCATCTGCTGGTACGGCAGCGAGTAGAGCGCCGTGATGAAGAGCGTGTCCTCGGGGGTGACGAGTGTGTCGTCCACGTAGACGCGGGGCCGGCCCCGCTGCGTGCAGTCGACCGAGACCGCGTCGGGCGAGTGCCGGGTCCAGCTCATGCCGAGGTCCTCGGCGACCTCCGCGTAGAGGTCCCAGAACATGGCGTGCCAGACATCGGTCGTCCGGGTCGACTCCCGGTCGGGGAAGATCCAGCACATCCGGCGCAGCGGGCCGGCGTCGGGGCGGGGCGGGGGGAGATTCACGGGCTGTCCTCGGGTGCGGTGGGGGCGGAAGGTGCGCCGGGCCGGGCCTCCGGGGCGGTGCCGGTCCGGCCGTCACCGGGCCGGGCCTCCGGGGCGGTGCCGGTCCGGCCGTCACCGGGCAGGGTCTCCAGGGCGGTGCCGGTCCGGCCGTCCTGGTCCTGGGCGTGCTCCGCCCACCAGCGGCGGCCGGACTCGGGGAGCGTGTCCAGCGGGTCGTAGTACGGGTGGCGTCGGGCCAGCGTGGCCTCGGGGTCCGCGTCGGGCGACTGCCGGATCTCCAGCTCGGTGCGGTAGTTCTTGGTCCAGTACGAGATGCCGCGCTCACGGTCGTAGGCGACGGCCTGGTGCACCCAGCGCTTGCCGACGTGCGGTACGTCGCACACGATCCGCGGGGTGGCGTAGCCGGGGAGGTATCCCATGATCGCCTCCTGGAGCCACTGGGCCTGATGGAGCGAGGTCCGCCAGTGCTCGGCGTGGGGTATCAAGTCGCAGAGGTAGAAGTAGTACGGGAGGATGTTCGCCTCGCCCTGCAGTGCGAAGCAGAGGTCGAGCAGGTCCTCGGGGGTGGCGTTGACCCCGCGCATCAGCACGCCCTGGTTGCGGACGTCCCTCACGCCCGCGTCGAGGAGGGCCCGGGCGGCCTCGGCGACCAGAGGGGTCACGGACTGCGCGTGGTTGGCATGGGTGTGCACCGCGAGGTTGACCGCACGGCGCGCCGCGACCGCCGCGACCCGCCCCAGGCCCTCGGCGACCTCCGGCTGGAGCCAGTGCTGCGGCAGGCCCACCACGGCCTTGCTCGCCAGCCGGATGTCACGTACCGAACCCAGGTCCAGCAGCCGCATGAGGAAGGTCTCCAGCTGCGGCCAGGGCACATTGGCGACGTCTCCGCCGGACACCACCACGTCGCGCACGGTCGGCGTGCGCTTGAGGTAGTCGAGCATCTGCTCCTGCCGGTCCCGCGGCCGGAGCACGAGCCTGGCCTTGGTGACCTGGGGCGTGGAGGTGCCGACCAGATCCATCCGGGTGCAGTGCCCGCAGTACTGCGGGCAGGTGGCGACCAGTTCCGCCAGGACCTTGGTCGGATACCGGTGGGTGAGGCCCTCCACCACCCACATCTCCGCCTCGTGCAGCGAGTCCCGCCCCGCCTTCGGATGGCTCGGCCACCGGGGGTGACGGTCCGAGCGCACCGGCAGCATGTACCGGCGGACCGGATCGGCGAGGAACGCCTCGGTGAACGATGCGGGCACCGGATCGGCCCCGGCTGCCATGGTGTTGAGCATCTGCGGGGTGAGGAGCATCGCCATGGTGGCGAACTCCGCCCGGTCGGCGGCGAGATCGTCGTAGAAGCGGTCGGTGAGCAGGTCGCCGACGACGGCCCTGAGCTGACGCGCGTTCTTCACGCAGTGGGCCCTCTGCCACTGGGCGTCCCGCCAGTCGCGTTCCGTGACACGGCGCCAGCCCGGCAGCCGTCGCCAGTCCGGCTCGGTCAGCGGGCTCCGCGCGTACTGGTACGGCTGCCGGATCATCTGACGCCCCCGGCCTAGCGGCCGGTCAGGAGGGTGGCGAAGCGGGTCCGCAGCTCCCGCTTGAGCACCTTCCCGGTGGGGCCGAGCGGGAAGTCCTCCGGCGTGCGCGCGACGCTCACCGCGGCGAGCGGGGTCAGCCCGGCGGCGGTCAGGGCCTTGTTGGCCGCCTCCTGGACCTCCTCCGCCGTGCTCCCATCGGCCTGCGCCTGCAACCGGACGACGGCGACGGGCAGTTGGCCACGGCCCGGTCCGGCGGGGACGCCGATCACCGAGCAGTCCTGCACCAGGGCGGCGCAGTCGGCGATCAGCACCTCCTCGATCGGCAGGCTGTACGCCGGCCCGTCCGCGGTGTCGATGACGTCGACCGTACGGTCGAGGTGGTAGAAGCGTCCCTCGGCGTCACGGCGGGCCACGTCGCCGGTGAGCCAGTAGCCGTTGAGCTCGAACGTGCGGGTGAGCCGGTCGTCGTTCCAGTATCCGGGGGTCCGGGACGGCGTGACGACGCCGAGCATCCCGACCGTGCCGTCGGGTACCTCCTCGCCGTTCTCGTCGACCACCGCCGCCTTCTCGACCACCTCCAGGGGCTTGCCGACGCAGCGGTCGTCGCGCTCGCTCTCCGGTGTGGTCAGCTGCCCGAACAGGGCCATGCCCATCTCTGAGGAGCCCAGTCCGTCGACGAACTGCGAGCCGGGCAGAGCGGGCTGCTCCTCCCTCTCGCGGGGCAGCAGCCAGGGCCTGATCAGACCCGCCGGCCGCTCGCCGAGCTGCACCAGCCGCCGGATGTGTCCGTAGTGGGCGCTGTCGCCGGTGTTGAACCAGGAGTGCACCTTCGCGGCGCCCTTGACCGGGAGTTCGCCGGTGGCCAGTTCCACGAAGGTGCGCGGGAAGGAGGCCACCATGGTGGGCTGGAAGGCCTCCATGACCGGCTCGACGACGGCACGCCGCCAGTCGGACATGACGACGGTCGGCAAGCCGAGCAGGGTGGCGGCGAGGAAGTAGCTGAGGCCGCCCGCGTGGGTGTGCGGCATGAGCGACATCAGCCGGTCGTACGGCTCGGCGGGGAAGCGCACCATACGCGGCTGCTTGCCCTCCCAGAACTGACGGTGCGCCAGCTTGGTGGACTTCGGTGTGCCGGTGGTGCCGGAGGAGTGGATGAGCGCGACCACGTCGTCGGCGGCGTGCCGGTACGGGTACACCTCGGGAAGCTCCGCCGCCTCCGCGTCGAAGGCGTGGAGTTCGGCGGCCATGGCGATGAAGCGGGGACGGCGGTGCGGCGTCTCGCGGTACGCCGCGGCCAGCCGCGTGGGGTCGTCCGCGACCACTCCCACGACACCCACGTGGTTGAGGTAGCGCACCATCACCTCGTGCCGCATGGCGTCGTTGACGAGGGCCGGTACGGCTCCGAGCGCGGACAGCGCGAGGAAGTGGAGGACGGGTTCCAGGCCTTCGCCGACCACCACGGCGACCGGGTCACCGGGCCGGACGCCGTTGGACCAGTACCACTTCGCGTACTGGTCGCGCAGGGCGGCCAGGTCGAGCAGGCTGTGGCCGCGCAGTTCGACGGCGCCCCGGTGGTCGACGCGGTGGGTGTAGGCGTAGGGGACCGCGCGGTTGGGGTTGACGGCGATGGCGTGGTCGAGGAAGTTGCCGGCTCCGAGCGTGGGCTCGGCCATCAGCTGCTGTCTGGCCGCGAGAGGGGCGATGGAGGTCTGGTCGCTCATGACGGTCTCCCGTTTCGGTGTCGCCGGGAGGTGGCCCTGGTGGGGCCGGGCCCGGCGACTGATCGAAGGCTTGCTGTACTCGGCGGAACGGTGGTTCGACTGCCGTGCTGCTGTGCCTTGCTGCGGTGCCGTGCGGCGTACGGCGTGGGGCGTCCGGCCCGGCGTACGACCGGCTCAGTGGCGCCCCCGTCGGGGCGTAAGGGAAGGAGGGGAGGGTGGACGGCGGCGCCCGCCCGGGACGCTGGGAGAGCATGAAGGGCCGGGGCAGCGGCGTACGACGGCCCCGCCCGGTTGCTGAGCGGGCCGCGGCGCTACGGGCGGGCGAGGACCTCCGCCGCCACCCGGCGGCCGGAGCGGATCGCCCCCTCCAGCAGACCGAAGAACTCGGTGCTGGTCTCCGTGCCGGCCCAGTGCACCCGCAGGTGCGGTGCCGTCAGCGTCGGACCGTGCCGCAGCCAGTCCCCCGGCCCGAAGAGCGACGCGTAACAACCCTTGCTGAAGGGGTCGTTGACCCAGTCCGTCACATGGAAACCCACGGGTTCGGGCAGCATCGGGAACAGCCGGGCCGCCTGCTCGACGGCCGTCGAGCGCTGCTCCCGCGGATCGAGCGCCGCGTAGCGGTGGGCCTCGCCGCCCGTGACGAATCCGGTGAGCACGCCGACCCCGGCTCCGGCCGGCGAGTCGTCGACGGTGGAGAGCAGCGGCCCTTCGGCGTTCACCGACCATCCCGACAGGCCGTGGTCCCGCCACAACGGCGCCGGATACACCAGGTGCACCTTGACCGCGCAGCCCCGCGCCGTGCGGTCGCTCGCCCGGCGCACCGGCAGCCCGGGCCGGTAGTCGACGGCGTCGGCGAGCAGCGGCGGCAGCGCCATCACCGCGACATCGGCGCGGTACTCCCCTCGCGCACTGCGCACCGTGACGCCCTGGTCGTCCTGGTGTACGGCGAGCACCGGCTCACCGAGCCGCACCCTGGAGGCCAGCCGGGCGGCGAGCCGCTCGCACACCTGGTGGGCGCCTCCGTCGATCCGGTCCTGCTGGGCGCCGCCCTCGAAGGCGTTCAGATAGCGCAGGCCTCCACCCGACCGCAGGTAGAAGGCGACGTGCAGCATGGACACCCGCGCCGGGTCGGCCGCCATCATCTCGCCCAGGAAGAGCGGGAAGAAGAGCCGGGCGTCCGGATGCGTGAGGTGTTGCTCGGCCCATTCCCCGGCGGTCAGGACGTCCAGCTCCTCGGCGCCCGGGGTGAGCCACGGCGCGTCGCACCGCACGGTGGCCGTGAGGTCGTCGAGCTGCTCGAAGAGGTCGCCGAGCGCCACGGCGTTGAGCGGAGGGAACCGGCCGTCCCGCGTGGTCTCCTCGCTCCCGAGCGCGAAGCGGCTGGCTCCGTACATGGTGGTGGGCGTCGCCTTGAGATCCAGCTCGGACATGAGGGCGTGCAGTTGGGTGTGCCGGTCCCCGAGGTACGCGGCGCCGGCGTCCACCCAGCCCTCTGCTGAGACCTTGAGTCCATGGGCCCGGCCGCCGACCCGGTCGCGCGCCTCGAGGACGGTCACGTCGACCCCGCGCGCGGCCAGTTCGGTCGCGGCTGTCAGCCCGGCGTACCCGGCTCCGACCACCACCGCGCTGGTGACACCACCGGAAAGCCCCGGGGCGGCCGCGTCGAGAGGCGTGTCCAGGCCGGTCACCGGGCGGCCGCGATCTTCGCCGCGAGCCGCTCGGGGGTGGGCGCGTCGAGGAAGTCCTCGAAGGTCAGCTCCACCCCGTAGGAGCGGGCGACGGCGCTGAGCACGCGGGTCGCGACCAGCGAGTCGCCACCGAGGAGGAAGAAATCGGAGTCGGTGGAGACGTCGTCGGCCTCCAGTACGCGCCGGAACATCGCCACCACGCCTTCGGTGTCGGCAGGGGCAGGCGCTCTCCCGGCGCCTGAGGCAGTGGTGTCAACGCTCATCAACGGTCTCCTTCGACCTGTTCACGGTGGCGTATCGCTGGTGTGAGGCTCTTCTGTCGACCTTGCCGCTCGTGGTCAGCACGAGCTGCGGGACGACGGTGATCCGGCTCGGCACGAGATGGGCGGGCACTCGCTCGCGCAGATAGGACCGCAGGTCGACGTCGAGTTCCCGGGTCCCGGTGTGTGGCCGGGGCACCACGTAGGCGACCAGCGCGGTGCGGCCGGCGGCGGTCACACCGGTGACGGCCACCGTGTTCACCGCGGGGTGGCCGGCGAGGTGCGCCTCCACCTCGGCCGGATCGACACGGATGCCCCGGATCTTGATCTCGTCGTTCAGCCGGCCCTCGTGGGTGAGGAGGCCGTCCGGTGTCCTGCTGACCCGGTCGCCGGTACGGAACCGGCGCTCGCCGTCCACCACCACGTACGCCCTCTCGGTGGCCTGCGGCATCCCGAGGTAGCCGAGGGCCACGGCCAGGCCGCCGATCAGCAGCTCGTCGTCCTCGCCGATGTCCTCGACGACATGGGCCAGGGCCCGGCCGATCGGCGCCCTCGTGCCGGCGTCCCAGTCCCAGCCCGGGACGGGGGCGCGAGGGCCGTGGAGATCGACGGCGTGGGTGATCAGGGTGGTCTCGGTGCATCCGTAGGTGTTGACCAGGCGGATCCGGCCGGTGTCGAGACGGCTCCAGTCGGCCAGCCGGGCAGGGCTGACCGCCTCCCCGCCGATGACCATCAGCCGGACGCAGTCCGGAAGGCCTGTCCCTTCCTCCGTGAGGTGGAGGACAAGCTCATGCCAGAAAGCCGTGGGCAGGTCGAGAACGCTGACATGCTCGCGCTCGACCATCCGCAGGAACCGCGGGAAGGACCCCGAGTGTGCCTCTCGGTCGAAGACGAGGGTGGCTCCCGAGGTCAGGGTCGGAAGGATCTCCTCCAACGAGGTGTCCCAGTTGAGCGAGGCGAACTGCAGCACCCTGTCCTCTTCGGTGAGGCCGAAGAGTCCGCGGAGCGAGCACACGGACGCCGAGATCGCCCGGCGGGGGGTCACGACCGGCTTCGGCCGGCCGGTGGAGCCCGATGTGAAGAGGGTGTACGCGGCGGCTTCGGGGTCCTGGCCCCTGCCGGGCCCGGAGCCAGCGCTGCTCGCCTCTCCCTCTTCCCAGCTGAAGTGCGTGGTCGGCAGCCCGAGCCGGAGATCCGGTGCCGTGTCGGTGGCGACGGCAGCGCGGCATTCGGCCGCGGACACCATGTCCTGCTGACGCGCCGGCGGAAAGACCGGGTCGACGGGACAGTAGGCGCCACCGGCCGCCAGCACGCCGAGCATCGCCACCACGGTTTCCGGGCTGTGCGTCGCCGGCACGGCCACCGCTCCGGGCCGGGGCCCGAGCCGCTCCGCGAGGGCGTACACGAGCTCGTACAGCCGGCCGTACGACACGACCCGGCCCTCGTGCACGAGGGCCGCGCGCTCCGGGTCGCGGAGAGCGGCTTGCGTGAAGGCCTGGACGAGGTCCGGGGTGTTTCCGAGGGTCTCGCACTGCATCGACTTGTTCGCCCCAAAAAAGCTTGAAAGCGCCTGTCCGTGCCCGACGAACGGGGACTCTACAGCCGAACATGTGTGGCCACAACGGAAGTTGGAAGGAATAGTGGGTTCCTTGTGCACGCGCCTTCACCGCACACGCTCCGGCAGGTCAGGGCCCCTGCGAAGGCTCCGCTTCCACTTCTGCGGAGCCCTCGCTTCCGATCCGCGAGGCGCCCGGAATGCGGTCGGTGGAGGAATACCTCCCGGAGGCGGCGTCACCGGGGTCGCCTGCCTCGTGCGGCTGAAAACGGAGGGCCAGTTCGCAAATGGAGGGGTCCCCCCTGGCCTGTGCGGCAGTGAGAACCAGACCCGTGTGAGTGATAAGCCGGAGGAGCGGACCGCCCCGGCTCCCGCAGGGCCACTCGCCCGGACCCCCAGGAATGCGAACGGCCGGCCGGCCGCCGACACTGGAGCCGGAGTACGACCGTGAGGAGAGTCGGAACGATGAGCCTGGGCAATCCGCGGTTCACCGGCGACCCTGCGCTGGAGGCGTGCGCGGCCGGCTCCCAGGTCATGGGGCCGGGGGACGAGGGGATGGCGGTGCGGCGCGTCCAATGGGCGCTGCTGGACCTGCACTTCGATCTGCCGATGTTCGGTGCGGACGGCGACTTCGGTGGCGAAACGGCCGCGGCCGTCGACGCATACCAGTCGGCCCGCGGTATCTCGACCGACGGCAAGGTCGGCCCGCAGACGATGAACCTCCTCGACACAGAGGCCCTGCCGAGCCTCGACGACCTCCAGCTGCACTACTCGGACCGGCGCTCGTTCTACAGCAACCGCGCACTGGAGAAGGCCCGCAATGCCGAGCACGCCGAGTGGCTGCCGGAGGCGGGGTGGGCCGCGAACCGGGCGCGGGTCATCGACCTCTACGGCTACTACCGCGACCTGTACCTCACAGCGCCGACGGAGTTCCTGTGGGCCGGTCTCGGGCGCATGGCCGGGGGCGCGGTGGTGGGCGGGCTGGACAGCGACCCCGCCTTCATCGAGCAGTCCATCATGGTGCGCATCGGCCGGGACATCTTCTTCGACCTCGCCTGGCTGCACGAGGCGTTCCTCGACCATCCGACCGAGGCCATCAAGCTCGGCCATCTGCACGACCGGTTCAACGAGTACACGACCTACGCCAGCGGACTGCCGGCCTTCGCTCCCGGGTTCCCCACGCGATCCTACGGCGCCGCCTGGAACAAGATCACCACAGGGCTGATCGCCGAGGGCAACCGCGATCTACTGGAGAACGAGCAGAAGTCGATCATCTCGCCGCACTACGAGGTGCTGCGTACGTTCCTGTTCTCCGGGCTGCCCACGCCGTTCACCAACAACATCCATCCGTACCATCGCGCCTTCATCCAGGAGGTGCCGACCGGGGACATTCTCAACACCGAGGACCGCTGGCGTTGGATCACCTTCCCGGACGGGATGTACCAGCGCTGGGACGACATCGGCAGCGACGAGCGGATCAGGCTGACCACCCTGCCCATGGACGATCTGATCGCAGGCCGGTTCGGCCCGGCCGGACGCCCCGAACTGCTGCCCCCAGGGGGTCCGTAGCCGCCCTTCAGCCCTCCAGGCTGCCGGCCGATGTGTAGGCGGTGTCGAAGTAGTCCTGCATCGCCTCGGCCAGGACGGCCTCCGGGTCGATACCGAGCAACGGGCCCTCCTCGCCGGCTTCCTCGGTGGTGAAGTCTCCTTCGAGCGGGTTGTCGAAGCCCATCGGGACGCTTGCCACGAGCGACACCCAGTGATCGGCCTCCAGGGTGCGGATTCCTGTGCCGCCGGCGTCGAGCCGGTCGTCGACCACTCCTGTCATGATCTCCTGGAACGTGTGGATGGCTTCGATCGTGAGCGGTCCGACCAGGCCGTCGACGTCCAGGGCCGCGAGCCCCGTCGCGCGCGGAATCCACTGGTTGAGCATGAGCTGCGCGTAACGGACGTCTTCGGGGTCGTTCACGCCACCGCTGCCCACGGATTCCCGCATCGGCGAGTTCATCGTGTGCACCGGGTCGACGAAGAACGAAGGGACCGGCACGGGGACGGGAACGGGCGCCGGAATCGGCACCGGTATGCGCGGGAGCGGTGCGGGCAGTTCGGGCGTCGGAACGGGTTCCTGTTTCGGCTGCCGCAGGATGATCACGATCACCGCGAGCACCACTGCTTTGACGAGCATCTTCCACAGCGTTTCGACCAGGATGTCGAGACTGGCCTCGATGCAGAACTCGTAGAGGATCACTCCCGGCTTGGTGCGTTTCCAGTGGAAGTGAACTTTGGCAGGGGCGGAGAACCAGGTTCCGTCCCAGAGCAGAACGCGCTCGTCCGGGCTGTACTTCTGGCCCGGCTTGTACGGCAGGTTGAAGACGTTCGGGTCGGAGATGACGATGAACCAGTCGACCTTCTTGTCGGCCTCCCGCTCGCCCGACCGGGAGTTGGGCTTGACCTCGTAGAATTCGAAACGCCCCACCTCGTGGGTGATGATGTCCGGGATCGGGAACGAGAACAGGCCTTCCTTCTTCGATTCACACTCGGACGCCAGTGCGACCGCGTCGATATGCGGATTGTGAATCTTCAGATAACTGGCGAGGTGGCGACACCTGTGGAATCCCATACTCACGTCGAAGAAATCGGTCTGCGGCCCGCCGGGGAACCTCAGGAACTCATGGCATCCACCCTTGGTGGAGCAGTAGTGATGCTTGATGAGGACCTCGGCGGCCTCGCCGATCATGGACCGGGTCGCCGGATTAGAAGTGACGTCGCCTGGCGTGAAGCACAGAAGACCCATCAGCCCTCCCCTGTCGTCGGGGATATTTCCTGAATTCTCGACTGACAATGCGCGCGTGCACACGCTACGGCCCCTGTCACCCACGTTACCCGGGGTCCGGCAGGGGCGCCTGTCACCGACTGCGCCGGCCGCGACCCGCCTCACGTGACGTTCGGCTGCCTCAAGGCCGATACTGCCGACAGCAAGGGTTGCGACCACCACGACACCGACCGCCGACAGAGGGCTGACGGCCCGTCATCGGTCAACTCCTCTCGCCACGGGATACCTGCGGTGTCGACGCATGTCCCGGAACCACATACAGGCTGAGAGCGGCGGCGGCGCACCGCACCCCCGCCGCGTCGGGGCCGTCGGCGGCTCCTCGCCGACGACCCCGACGTACGGGTGATCAGGCTCGGTACGCCAAGTTCGCCATCATTCCTGCCTCGCTGTGGTAGGCGTTGTGACAATGGAGCATCCATTGGCCCGGGTTGTCCGCGTCGAAGTAGACGGACAGTTTCCTCTTGGGCAGCACGATCGCGGTGTCCTTGCGCGGCCCCGAGTCGCCGATCTGGTAGGTGTGGCCGTGCAGGTGCATCGGGTGCCACATGGTGGTGGCGTTGACGAAGTCGAGTCGTACGCGCCGGCCTTCCTCGACAAGGATGGGGTTCGCCTCGGGGTTCTCCATGTCGAACGGCTTGCCGTTGATGGCCCAGTTGTATGCGTGCATGTCGCCGGTCAGCTTGATCCGGTGGATGACGTCGGTCCTGGCGGACGTGAGGCGCGCTTCGTCGGCGGCGCGCAGCTGGGACGCCGTCATGATCGTGCCGCCGAGTTCCTTCGGGCGGACGGTCGGCTTCGGCGCGCTTCCCGACCCCGTACGCACCAGCGCGAGGCCGTTCGCGTTCTTGCCCTCGGCCAGGGCGACGAGGGGGAAGACGCCGTCGCCAAGGGTGACGAGGACGTCGTAGCGCTCACCCATGCCGACCAACAGGGCATCCACATCCTGGTGCAGGACGGGGAAGCCGTCGGTGTGGGTGATGGTCAGCTTGTGGCCGCCGAGGGCGACGCGGTAGGCAGTGTCCCCACCCGCGTTGATGATCCGCAGCCGGACCTTCTGGCCGGGCTTGCCCCGGTGGACGTCCGGCTCGGTGGCGACGCGGCCGTTGATCAGGTGGTGCGGGTACTTCACGTCGCCCGCGTCTCCGCCGAGCAGGTCGCTCTCGGCGCCCATGAGCATGAACCTCGTCGACGTGCCGCCGGACGAGGCGGAGGGGGACGCCGAGTCCCCCATGTCCATCCCGTCCATGTCCCCCATGTCGTGGGCCCTCCATAACCCTGGAGCCGGGGCTGCTGCTGTCCCCCGTCTCCATCCCGCCCATACCCTGCCTGAGCTCGGCGAAGACCTCGTCGGGGGTGCCGGTGACGCCGTCGAGCCAGTCGTCGAGGACGACGATCCACTCGTCGTCGTACGTGAGGGTCTCCTTGGGGTCCTCCACGATCAGCGGGGCGTACAGGCCGCGGTCGAGCTGGACGCCGACGTGCGGGTGGAAGAAGTACGTACCCGGGGCGTTGGCGACGAAGCTGTAGGTAAATGTGGAGCCCGCCCGAACGGGGGTCTGGGTGAGGGGCGGCACACCGTCCATGTCATTGCGCAGCGCGATGCCGTGCCAGTGGATCGATGTGGCGGTCCTGCCCGGGAGCTGGTTGGACAGCTCGGCGACCAATGTGTCGCCGACGGAGAGCCGGACCTCCTTGCCCGGCGTCCGGCCGTCGAAGGCCCACGTCCTGGGCATGACGCCGCCACCGAGGTCGATCCTGGCGGGCGCCGCGGTCAGCGTGACCTCCTGCCGGCGTCCGGTGCTCCTGCGCTTGTTCTCCATCGCGGCGACGGCGGAGCCTGAGGGGTCGACGAGGGCGCTTCCGCCACCGGAGCCGCTCCCGCCGCTGCAGGCGGCAAGCGCGCCCCCGCCCGCGACTGCCAGCCCCCCGAGCAGGACGGAACGACGGTCGGTGCTGCTGTTCATAGGGTTGTGTCCTCTGTTGTCTCAACGGCCGAGGTGGTCGCGGAGGGACGACACGTCGCGTGCCGCCCGGCTGCGCCTATATGCGCAGTCGGGAGAGGACGGAGAGGTCCGGCGGGGCTCGTTCGACGCTGCTGGAGGGCACCGAGGCCGCCACGCCCTCGGGAAGGTCCGAGAGTGGTGGAAGCCTGTCCTCGGTCGGCTCGACGAGTTGCGGAGAGCTGATGCCGGCCATGCTGCAATGCCGCATGTCGGGGGCATCGCAACCACCGGAGTCGACGCCGTGCGAAAAGAACGGCTCCCAGGCGGTCGGCACCGCCTCGCCCGGCGCGACGTGGCCGGCATGGGCAGCACCCCTCAGCACGGGCGACGCACCTGTCATGCGGGAGGCGCCCATCGCCGCCGTCTCGTGGTGGACCAGCACGGCCAGCGCGAGGCACAGGGTGAGGAAAGCCCCGTACGTCCAGCGCACGGCCGAGCCGCCGCTGGGAGCTGCCCCTGCCACCATCATCTCCACCTGGTCACACTTGCGGTTCGTCGATGTCGGGCACGTTACCCCCCTGGGGTAATTCGCGCCTGGCGAGGCGTCCGGACCCTCAGCCGGTCGGCAGCGAGGCGAACGTCACCGGGCCCAACGCCGCGTTGACTCAGGCACCGTCCGAGGCGACACCGGGTGAGCGAGGAGCAGCGCATCCTGCTCTCCCAGCCATAGGCCGCCGCACTGGCCTGCCGAGCCGTCAGGCCGCGTCGACATCCCCCCACAGCAGAAATGGGGTCTACCTGTCGGCCGGTGGTGAGCGGCAGTGTCCTGTGTGAGCGCTGCCCTCGAATTCGGTTCGGGCTTGGGCGGTGGTGTACGAAGTCCTGTGTGAACGAACAGTCCGATGCCTCCACCGTCCGCGTGTTCATAGCGCTCGCGCCGCCTGACGACGCCAAGGAGGAGCTGGAGCGAGAGCTGCGGCCCGCGTACCAGACGTACCCTCAGATGCGATGGAACCGCGTCGAGGACTGGCACATCACCCTGGCGTTTCTCGGCGAACTCCCGGTGAGGGTCGTGCCGCTGCTGCGTCAGCCGCTCGTGGACCTCGCGGCGCGGCGCGCCCCCGTGGCGCTGGCGCTGCGCGGCAGCGGCCATTTCGACGCACGGGTGCTGTGGACCGGGATCGACGGAGACCTGGCCAGGCTGCACACGCTGGCCACCGAGATCCGCGACCTGGTCACGGAGTGCGGGGTGGCGTGGGAGGAACGCCCTCTGCGGCCTCACCTGACACTTGCCCGCGCTCGCCGCGACGACCCCTTCAGCGTGCCGCAGGTCGCCACCGAACTCGCCGCCTTCACCGGCCGGCGCTGGCATGCCGAGCGCCTGCACCTGGTCGGCAGCAACTACAGTCGCGGCCCAGGGCCGATCCGCTACCGCGACATCGAGGCGTGGCGCTTCACCGGCGCCCAGTGATCACGACCACTTTCGTCGGCCGCTCATGGTCCGCCCGTGCGCGCCTGGCGCAGGCCGAATCAGGGCGCAGGCGGGCGGTCACGCGGAGGTCGGCATCGCAACGCAGGTGGCCCCATCACCGATACCACCGCCGGTCCGACGGCACCGTAAGGCCCGGTTGTCAGTGGCCTGCGGCATGATCGGATCACGTGACGGCCGGCCCGACAAGGGCGCCCCAAGGCCGTCCCTGAGGAGGGGGCGCTGTGCGTAGGTTGGTCGCAGGCGAGGTGCATGTTGAGAGCGGTCAGATATACGTCGAGAGCGATATGGAACGTGCCAGACCGGACCTCTCCAAGGCTTTCGCAGGCCAGAACGGGGGGTTGTGCGGGGCTGCGGTTCCGGGTGTGATCCTCCTGCTCACTGGGCTGTACACGGGCGGCGTCGGCTTCGTCGTGGAAGTCCACGACGAAGCCCCTGTGCTGGACCCGGCCTGGGAGGACGTGATGGAGGTGTCCTTCCGCCCCGAGTCGGAACGCACACGTTTGGTGCAGGGGGACGGCGAGGCAGCGTGGGAGCTGGGTCTCACCTCGGCCGACTACCGGGTCCGGTACTGCGCCCGGGGGATGGACGAGGGAAGGGAAGTTCCCACCAGAGCGGCCGGGGAGCCCCAGCTGGACAGCTACCTCCTGCAGTTCTGGCCTGCCCCGCCTGGCCCGGACGTCGTGATCCGCCACACCTCGCGGCTGGCCGAGCAACTGCACGGCTACGCGCGCGCGACGGCGCGTACACCCGAGCAGCTTGCCGAGGCCGAACGACTGACTCGCCAGGTGTTCCAACGAGCCGCCGAGGAACGGGCGGAACGGGCCGCCGAGGAGCGTCGGCTGCACTACGAAGAGTGGGAGTGGGGCGGACGGCTGCCGAGCGAGAGACTGCACGGCGCCCGTGAGAGCAATGTCCTCGATCTCCTCCGCTTCGACAGCGACCTGGTGCACGCCCTCGATGCTGTGGGCCCCGAGGTCCAGCGTGCGGTGGCGTCGGTGGCCGCGAGGCGGGCCTGCGAGGCTGCGGGCCTGACCGAGGTGCCGTGGGTCGCCCAGGCGCTCTCCGCGTTGACAGAAGGACGCCCCCTCCCGCCGCCGTTCGACGACACGGAGCGGATGCGGGAGACCCTGCGCTCCGACCCTCGCGTGCCGGACACGTCAGTGCTCGAAGCGATACCTCCCGAGCGGTCTCCGTACGTCCCACCGACATCCGCGGGCACAAAAAGCGAGGTCGTGGTGATGCACCCGGCCGTCACACCGCGCACCCCGGGACTGATCTCACAGCCGCACTTCGCTCTTCCCGCCGTGCTTGCCGCCGCCGGACCCGCCCCGCTCACAGCGGCACTGGACGCGGTGTCACATGCGCTGCACACGTACGGCGAGCACTACCCCGAGCTGCTGGAGGAGATCCGGTCGGTGTGTGCCGAGCGGGTAGGGAGCATCGACGCTGCGCTCCGCATCCGTACCACCCCACCGCGGCTGGTCGACGTCACCGCGGTCGTCCCCCAACTGGCCTCGCTGGCACGCACGGCGACCCGGCTGCATCCCCGCCCCGGTTCGCCCACGCCGCACGACAGCTCCGTCGGCGGGCCACTGCTGTGGCCCGCCGACGAGCCGTGGCCGTACTGCGAGAAACCGCACGAGTGGGACGGAGTGAACCAGATCCTCTCGCCGGACGACGTGCGGCAGCGGCGACGCATCCGGGCAGCAGCGGCGAACCGGCCCGGCGGCGATCCCTCGGTGACCCGGTACACACCCGAGGAGCTGGCGATCGAGGAACGGATCGAGGTCGGCCGCCCATGGCCTGACGGCCCGATCGCCATGCTGCCCGTGGCCCAGTTGTACGTACGCGACGTACCCTTGCTGCGCCCGCCAGGACAGACCGGAGCGGACCTTCTCCAGGTGCTGTGGTGCCCCTTCGACCATCCCGCGCAGCCCGAGACCGCGCTGTTCTGGCGGTCCGCCGCCGCTGTCACCGACATCCTCGAGACACCTCCCGGACCGCCCTCGATCCAGTTCCCCGGCTACCTGCCGGAGCCGTGCCTGCTCGCGCCGGAGCAGATCACCGAATACCCCCACTTCATGGAACTGAGCAAGGAACTCCAACGGCAGCTGGAAGACTGGCGCAGGTGGCAGGCGGCCGGCACCCCGCTGGACACAGCTGACACGCCCTACTCGAAGGCCTATTACGCCGAGTTGTACACGGACAGGCTGTCCACCGCTCCCGGCTGGAAGGTCGGTGGATGGACCCGCTGGGGCCTCACCGATCCCGAGCCCCGGCTCTGTTCCTCATGCGGCACCAAGATGGATCCGCTGCTGACCATCGCCTCGGCCGAATGGAACGCGCACATTCCCGACTGGATTCCCGACCAGGACCAAGCGCGCTCCACGCCGTCCACCACCGATCCCGATCCGTCGAACCCGACCATGCTCGACCTCGCCCGAGGCTACGATCTACAGCTGCACGTCTGCCCGGTATCTCCGGACCATCCGCACATCGAGCTGATCCAGTAAGCCATTTACCCATCAGCGACTGCACCGCCACTGCCGGACTGCAGTAGCGGCCGCTAGGCCGTTTCCTTCGGATCATCTGATCGTTGGTTGAGCTGTGTCGTTGACTGACGCCCAGTGGGCACGCATTGAGCCGTTGCTGCCGGACAGGACGCCGAAGCGGGGTGGGCGGTGGGAGAAGGTCTTCACCGCTCTGCTCGCTCAGGCCGACACCGAAGGTGATCTCGACTGGGTCGTCGCGGTCGACTCCACCTTAGTCCGAGCCCACCAGCACGCCGCTGGGGCTCGTCAAAAGGGGCACCAACCGGCGAGCCGATCGACCATGCCCTCGGCCGGTCCCGCGGCGGGCTGACCACCAAGATCCACCTCGCTGCGGACAGCAGCTGCCGCCCGCTTGCGTTCCTCGTCACACCGGGCAGGCCGGTGACGCACCTGCATTCCCCGAGGTCATGGCCCGCCTACGGGTACCTCGGCCACTCAGCCGGCCCAGGACCACGCCGGTCATGATCCTGGCCGACAAAGTCGGCCGAGGTGGTGTCGGGCAGTGGACCGAGGCGACAGACGGGGGACGGCGGCCATCGGGCATCGTGGAGCCGGTGCCGGAGCCGGAGCGCGCCAAGGAGGTTGACGCCGAGATCACGGAGTCGGCCCATGACGGTGTTGGGGTGTAGGTGGCGGCCGGCGAGGGTGCTGGGGAACATCCAGGGGATGTCGTTCCGGCGCCGGTGCGAAGGCCATTGGCGAACTCGTCCTCGAACGCCCTCCGTCGCTCGTTGCCGATGCCCTCGGGTACAGCCACCAAATCACTCCTCGTCCGAGGCGTAGCGTTGAGCGCCTGAACCCGCACCGGTGAGAGGGCGCAAGCGTCCTGCGAGCAACCGCGCGGTCCTGCCAGGGACTCAGAGTCCGGTGTCTATACCTTGCTCGCGACCACCATGTAGTTCTCGGCCTCAAGATCGAACGTGCTCACTTCCGTCCGGAGTCCGACCCGGTTCAGCTCGACTTCGAGTTCCTCGTACCGGTAGGGCCAGCAGGACAGCAGTTCCGAGCGGACAAGAACCAGCCCAGTCGCATCAACTTGGGCGATCGCAATCTCGATGTGGTGCTCATCCTCCCACTGCGGCGCAATCTCCCAGCGGTAGACCACGACGGCATCGCGACCGTTTCGTCGGACGAGTCGATCCCTGATGTCCAGCCGGGAACCTCTGGCCCTCACGAGTTCCCAAGTGCGGGATGTGAGCACCAAGCGCCCGCCAGGGCGCAGAAGCCGTGACATCGACTCCAGAGCAGCACCCCTGCCTGTCGCGCCCGCGGCATGGTGAAGCGAGTTGCCAACACAGAACACCATGTCGAACGTGTCGTCCTCGAAATGATCGGGCAGCTCTTCCCAGTTCGCCCGCACGGCCCGGACGGAAGTCCCGAACTCCTCAGACAGCTCTGCAGTCCGGCGAACCATCGCTTCGCTGGCGTCAGTTGCGACAACCTGCATGCCACGACCGGCGAGGCCAACCGCCAACTGTCCCGTTCCACACGAACAGTCGAGGACGTGAGCGTTCGACGGCAGGAGACTGAGGACGTCATCGAACGACGCAGCGAACTCGGCGGGAGGCAACTTTGCATCCGAGATGAGCCATTCGTACACCTCGGCAAGCACGTCATATTCCGTCACAACCGCTACCTCCGTCACACAGCAGACTCACGGCGGGACGTCAGTCCATCAGGGGAGCAAGCCGGGCACCAATGGTTTTCGCAAGGACAACCCGTCCGCCCGTGCCGCGGATAGCGCGAGCTGATCCGCTCGATCGTTCGCCGTGTTCGGCGCTTCGGAAAGGCGGAAGACCGCATCGCGCGGGCCACAACGGCCCCGAGGCCCACCCCGTGAAGTAAGGCGGCCAGTTCGGCAAGAGACTGGTCATCATCTGGGCTGACGACGGCGATGCCTACGGCGAGGACGGCTCGCGCGGGCGCGGCATCGCCCACCCCGCCGTCGCTGAGCACCCCCTTTCCCTGCCACGGAGGTGAGTACCTCTTCCATCACGGCGAACGCGGGTCGCCGAAAGACTGGTCATCGACACGGCCGCCGACGGCAGCTGACTCGCCCGTGCCGGCCCCGGAATCCCAGTTAGGACACCAGGTAACAACTAACCGGCCGGTAGCCAGGGCCAATCGACCGTGACGCCCCGACCGTCGTATGCCGACCTGCGGAAACGACCCAGGGGCCCGGGGATCCCCGGGCCAGTAAGAACGGCCTCACCGGGGCGGGTTCAGCTGTGCCTGGTCTCCTAGGCGTCGCCGCGGGCCGGAGCCTCTGTGGTGCTCTCGGCCACGGGCTCAGCAGCGGCGGCGGCACGGCGCTTGCTCCACTTGTCATAGGCCACGGTCCCGGCGATGGCGCCGCCGGTGAGGGCACCGCCGATAAGGGCGCCTTGGGCTCGGTAGAAGTACCGCAGCGCGACGGGGCCGCCGCGCTTGGCTGCTTCCTTGGCCAGTTCCGCATAGGCCCACGCCATGGTGCTACCTCAGTTCGTGTCGCTCGCTCAGAGACGGGTCGATGATCGCAGACGGGCGCACCGCGAGTGGAGCGTTCGCGGATGCTCGTCCGGGAGCGCGCCACTCCTCCACCGAGGGCCCGGCCCCCGCGCCCGCTGCGCGACCCGGACGCGCCGGAGCTGGACGAGGACGACGCCGGCGGCTAGGCGGACCAGTCGTGGCCGGCCAGGGCGGTGATGAGCTTGCGGCCCTGGCTTTGGTCAGCCGCTTCGCGGCCGTCGCGCAGTTGCCAGGGAGCGCGGGGCGATGTCGCGCTGCCCTTGATCACCTTGGCGAACTCGGCGTCGAGCCGCTCCTTGCCGAGCGTCTCCGCGAGCGTGGTCAGGTACTTCACCTGCGCCTCGGTGGCCGGCTCCGTCTTCGCCTTCTCGGGGTGCTCGCGCCGCGGGGCGGGCCTGACGGCTGCGGTGGTCGTACCCGAAGATCGCGCCATCCGGTATCTCCCGGCCGAGCCCGGCCACCGCAGTGAAGCCGTCCTCGTACCTCTTGCCCAGGCCCGACCCGCAGCGCGGGCGGACTCCCGCCGCTTCGGGAAGTGGAAGCGGCGGGATTCGCGAGCGGGTGAGCCATAGGAAGCGGGCCGGTCGTGGGAAGCGGATCAGAGCCCGGCAAGCGGGTCAGTCATGGAACTGGTTCGCAGGCACGGAGAGCCCGTAGTGCTCACGGAGTGTCGTGCCTTCGTACTCCTCGCGGAACAGCCCCTTGCCGCGCAGGATCGGCAGGACGTGTTCGACGAAGGCCGCCAGGCCCGACGGCAGCGCGGGGGCCATGATGTTGAAGCCGTCCGCGGCACCGCCCTCGAACCAGGCGATGATCGTGTCCGCCACCTGCTCGGGTGTGCCGATGAACTCGAAGTGACCGCGGCCGCCCCCGAGTCGGGAGATGATCTCCCGAACCGTCAGCCGCTCGCGCACCGCGAGATCGATGATCAGGTCGGAACGACTCTGCGAGCCCTCCAGCTTCGGCCGCGCCAGGATGAACTCCGGTAGTGGCTGATCGAGTTCGAAGACGGACGGCTCGGTCTCGAACACCGCGGCCAGCTGGCGCAGCCCGTACTCCGGGACGCGCAGCTCGTCGAACTGCCGAGCAAGCGCCCGGGCCTCTTCCTCGGTCGACCCGATGTACGGGACGATGCCCGGCAGGACGATGACGCCGTCCGGGTCGCGCCCCGCGGCCCTGGTTCGTGCCTTGATGTCTGCGTAGAAGGCGGCTGCGCGCTCGTACGTCGTGTGGGCGGTGAAGATCGCCTCGGCGTGGCGGGCCGCGAAGTCCTTGCCGTCCTCGGAGGACCCGGCCTGGACGAGCAGCGGGTGACCCTGCGGCGGACGCTCGACGTTGAGCGGGCCGGCCACCTTGAAGTACCTGCCCCGGTGGCCGAGCCGGTGCAGCAGCGCAGGGTCGGCGTAACGCCCGGTGTCCCGGTCCGCGACGACGGCCTCGGACTCCCAGCTGTCCCACAGCGCCTTGGCGACCTTCAGGAACTCGTCGGCCCGGGCGTAGCGCTCGGCGTGGTCGGGGCGGTTGTCGAGGCCGAAGTTGGCCGCCTCGTCCGCGCCGGCCGAGGTGACGATGTTCCAGCCGGCGCGACCTGCGCTGACGTGGTCGACCGAGGCGAGCCGGCGCGCGAGGTTGTAGGGCTCGTTGTACGTCGACGACACGGTCGCGATGAGGCCGATCCTGCTGGTCGCCTGGGACAGCGCGGTCAGCAGGGTCAGCGGTTCGAGCTGGCCCGGGGGCCGGAACTCGCCGGTACCGATGAGAGCCGGGCCGTCCGCGAGGAACAGCGAGTCGAACTTGGCGCTCTCCGCCAGCTGGGCCAGTTCGATCCAGTGCCGTAGGTCGAAGTCCGCCCTGGGATTGCTGTGCGGGAGCCGCCACGCCGCCTCGTGGTGACCCGCTTCCATGAGGAAGGCGTTGAGGTGCAGCCGCCGTCTCTCGCTCATGAGGTGACCTTCCGTTTCGAGCTGTCGTAACCGGCCGGGAGGAGGTTGTCGACGATCGACGGGACGTCGACCTTCTTGGTGATCTGACCGGCCTCCAGGAAGGCGTCGGCGAGCTTCTGCTCCAGTTCGATGTCCGCCTTCTCCACCGGAGTCACCCGGTTCGAGTAGGCGGCCAGGGACGCCTTGGCGTCGGCCAGCGGGATGCCCTGCTCCTTCGAGAGCGCCTGCGCGTATGTGTCCGGGTTCTTCACGGCCCAGGCGAACTCCCGCGACAGCCTCTTCAGGACGTCTGTGAGAGCCGCACGCTTGGTCTTGTCCTTCAGCGACTTGTCGGTCGCGACGTAGTAGCTGCTCGTCTGGTCGATCGGCGGGAGACCCTTCACCAGGACCCGGGCGCCGTTCTTGACCGCGATCGCCGACTGCGGGTTCCAGATCGACCAGGCGTCCACCTTGCCGGTGTTGAACGCCGTCGCGCCGGCCGCCGGGTCGAGGAAGACCAGCTTCACGTCCTTGGGCTTGAGACCGACGCTCTTCAGCGCGTTCAGGGCCAGTCCGTGGGCCGAACTTCCCTGCGGGACAGCGATCCTCTTGCCCTTGAGGTCGGCGGCCGTCTTCAGCTTCGAGCCCTTCGGCACGATGATGTTCTCCAGCGCCTGTTCGGGTGTGAGCGAGCGGTTGACGGCGACGATCTTGAAGCCGTACTCCTTCGCGGCACCGGTGATCGGCGGTACGTCGCCGACGCTGCCGAGGTCGATGTCGCCTGAGGCCGCTGCCTGCACCAGCGGCGGGCCGTAGGTGAACCGGGCGAACTTCACCTTGTAGGGCGCGTTGTCGAACACGCCGGTGATCTTCGCCAGTTCCTGGCTGCCGTCACCGCCGTTGTCGCCGATGGTGAAGGTGTACTTGCTCCACTCGGGGTGCCCCGCGTCGCTCGCGTCGGCGGCGTTGCTCAGCGGCCCGGGGGTGTCCGACGAGGATCCGCAGGCTGCGAGGGTGCTCGCCAGGGCGAGCGAGCCGACGGCGCTGATGAGTCTCGCGGTTCTCTTTCGCATGGGTTGTCGTGCTTTCTGTGCTGGGTGAAGGTGTTCGGACGGTCAGTGCCGGCCGGCCAGGCCGAGGTCTTCCAGGAGCCGTGTGCGCAGTTCCTCGCGCGTGACGCTCGCTTCGCGGTCCGCGGCGGTGAGGTGCACCTCGTGCGAGGTGCCGATGCGGCCATTGCTCATGACGACGATGCGGTCCGCAAGCGCGATCGCTTCGTCGACGTCGTGGGTGACGAGCAGCATGGCCGCCTGATGCTTGGTCCGCAGTGCGCGTACGAGGTCGTGCATGCGCAGCCGTGTGATCGCGTCAAGGGCGGCGAACGGCTCGTCGAGCAGGACGAGTTCGGGCTCGGAGACCAGCGCCCGCGCCAGCGACACCCGCTGGGCCTCTCCGCCGGAGAGCTCCTTGGGCCACGCCTTCTCACGGCCCGCGAGGCCGACCTCGGCGAGCACGTCGCGGGCCCGCTGCTCAGCGTCGGCCCCGTGCAGGCCGAGCGTGACGTTGCGCAGCACCCGCTGCCATGGCAGCAGCCGGTCGGCCTGGAAGACGATCGCTCTGCGTGCCGGGACCTCCACGCGCCCGCCGTCGGGCCGGTCCAGTCCGGCGAGCAGCCGCAGCAGGGTGCTCTTGCCGCAGCCCGAGGGACCGAGCAGGATCACCAACTCGTCGTCGGCGATGGTGAGGTCGAGGTGGTCGAGCACCACCCGGTCACCGAACTGACGGACCACCTGCTCACCGACGACCCCGGTCTGCCGACGGGGCTCCGTCGCGATCGTGCTGCTCATGACGCCTCATAACCGGGGCGCCACCGCAGCAGCACCCGCTCGAGAGCCCGGACGAACTGGTCGGCGATCAGACCGAGGAGCGAGTAGATCACCAGCCCCACGAAGACCTGGTTGGTCTGGAGATACGTCTGCCCCTGAGTGATGAGGAAGCCAAGTCCCTTGTCCGCGTTCACCGTTTCGGCGGCGACCAGGCCCAGGACGCTGTAGGCGAGGGAGAACCGGAGGCCGACGAGGAACCCCGGCAGGGCTCCGGGCACCAGCACGCGCGTCACCAGACGCCACGTTCCCGCGCCCGTCGTGCGCGCCATCTCGATCAGCCGCTGATCGACGCCCCGGATCGCGGCGAACAGGTTGAGATACATCGGGACACCGGCACCGAAGGAGATCAGCAGCACCTTCGTGAGCTCGTCGATGCCGAACCACACGATCATCAGCGGCAGCACCGCGAGGAGGGGGATCGTGTTGAGCGCCTGCACGAGGCCGTTGAACAGGTACTCACCGCTGCGCAACAGCCCGCCGAGCACCCCGGTGACGATGCCCACCGTCAGACCGATCGCGAGACCGATGCCGGCCCGCTGCAGCGAGATGGCCAAGTCCGGCCCGAGGACGCCCTGTTGCCACAGATCGGCGGCAGATTTCACGATCGCCGTCGGCGCGGGGGCGTACGTCTTCGACACCGCTCCGGCCCGGGCGAGGATCTCCCAGGCGAGGAGGATCGCGACCGGGGTGGTGTAGATGCCCAGCGGCCAGCGCAGGCGGTCGCGGAGTGCGCTGAGCGGCGTCCGGCCGCGGGCGTCGCGCGGCAGGAACACCTCACGTTCCCGCACGCTCGTCGTCTCGGCGTCCGGGCCCTTGGTGACGGCCGGCGCCTCGAGGCCGACCTCGGTCATGCCGCCACCGCCAGCACGCTGCTGTAGTGCGAGGCGTCGCCGACGAGCTGCTCGCTGCGGCGGCCGTCGACACCGGTCGGTACCTCTCCTGCGACCGTCACCCGGTTCAGGCGGCGCGGGTGGTCGTCGTAGTTGTCCACCGCGTAGTGCTGGGTGATCCGGTTGTCGAATATCAGCAGCTGGTTCGGAGACCATGTCCAGCTGAGGATGTTCTCCGGACGGGTCACGTACGACTGGAGGAGGCGCAGCAGATCGGCCGAGTCGCTGCTCGACAGGCCGACGATCCGCTTGGCGAACCCGCCGATGAACAGCCCGCGTTCGCCGGTGAGCGGATGGACTCGCACGACCGGGTGCTCGGCCTCGTAGGGCGTCGAGACGAAGACCCGGTCGTACTCCTGTCGCTGCACCGTCGTGGCCGAAGGCCGGGCGTAGTCGTACTGGTTGGTGTGCACGACGCGCAACGTGTCCGCGAGGGAGCGCAGCGCTTCGGGCAGATCGCGGTAGGCCGCGGCGGCATTGGCAATGAGCGTCTGACCCCCGTAAGGCGTGGTCACGATGGACCGGAGCGTGGTGAGCTGCGGCGGGTTGACCACGAAGGTGACGTCCGTGTGCCACTCGTTGGCCTTGGACGTCGCGCTGTCGACGGCGAGGACGTTCGTCGTGCCGTCGGCGGCCGGCACGTTCGGGTGGGCGGTGGTGAGGTCGCCGAACCACCCGGCCACACGCTCCTGACCGGCGTTGTCGAGCTGCACGTCGTCGAACACGATGGCCTTGTGCTCGTTGAGGGCGTCTCGGAGCGTCGTGACTGTCGAGAGGTCGGGTGGCGCCGCGAGGTCGACGCCCTCGACGACCGCGCCGATGCGGCCGCTGAGCTTACGGATGGACGGAGGCATGAGGGGATCCCTCCCGGGCAGATGGGCACGCCAAGGGGTGCTGGGGAACGGGGAGTCGAGTGAAAGGGGTGGGTGCGGCGCAGGAGTGGTCGACCACACGGAACACCGGACTGGGCCGGCCGGAGAGAAGACGCCTGGTCGCAGGACTGCTACAGCCGCGTTCTCAGTGACCGCGTCGGCGTGCGCGAACAGGCTCCCGGCTCATACGAGAAGGAGATGAGAGGAGAGGGGAGCCCTCAGGAGACGGATCCGACGATCCCTTGCCGCGTCAGCGACAACAAAACGCGCTGGAGACGTGCGCCAGATCGATGTGGCGCCGCCGAGTGAGGTCCACGCGCGGGTTCATAAGACCGGAGTTCAGCAGAGGTCCGCCACGTCGGTCAACAACTTTCCGGACAGGTCTTGCATCGCGGACACGGAGAACGCCTCCGCCTCTTCGTGGAGATCGCACAGGCCGCCGCACTTGCCCCTCACGTGCGCGTCAAGGGCTAGCGTCTGCGCGCCCGCACCGGCCGGTCGTCCGCGCTGGGCCCGCTTCCCTCGATCAGGAGCCTTCCATGGCCGCTTTCCTGCCCGCCACCACCCGTGAGGTCCGCCTCGTCACCGTCCCTGAGGGGCTGCCCGGCCCTGAGCATTTCGCCGTCGTCGAACGGCCGCTGACCGCGCCCGGCCCGGGACAAGTCCTCGTCCGGGGCCGGTACTTCCTTGTCTTCCCCGGGCTGCGCACCCTGATCGGAGCGGAACCCGGGGCCGCACCGCTTCCGCCGATCCGCGCCGATGACGTGCTCTTCGGCCCTGCCGTCGGTGAGGTCGTCGCCGCGGGCGCGGGCAGCCCACTGCAACCGGGAGACGCCGTCACGCACCTGCTCGGGTGGCGCGAGCACGCGCTGCTGGCCGCAGCCGACTGCACACCTGTCGGTGATGTTCTGCCGGACCCGGTCGCCCACCTGTCGTCCGGGGTGGCCGCCTACGGTGCGCTCACGCGGCTTGCCGACATCCGCCCCGGCGACACGGTCCTCGTCACCGGGGCGGCCGGCGCGGTGGGGACCCTGGCCGGTCCGGTCGCCAGGCTGCTGGGCGCCGGAAGGGTCATCGGCACTACCCGTTCCCCGGCCAAGGCCGACCGGCTGCGCACCGAGCTGGGCTACGACGCGGTGGTCGTGCCCGACGGCGGACTCCCCACGCTCACCCGGCAGTTGAGCGCGGCGGCACCCGACGGCATCGACCTCCTGGTGGACACCGTGGGCGGCGAGCAACTGACCGCTGCGCTCAGGGTGGCCCGCCGCGGGGCCCGCTTCGCTCTCGTCGGCGCACTGGCCGGCCAGCTGTCACCGCACCTGGACGGTGACAGCGCGCCGGTGGAGATCGACACCTTCCGCGTCATCACCCAGGGGATCACGCTGCGCGGCTACAGCGGCACGGACCATCCGGGAGTGGCGGAGGAATGGGCCGAACGGTTCGGCGACTGGCTGCGTTCCGGTGCGATCTCCTTTCCGCACGTGCGGATCCCGGGCATCGAACGGGCCCCGCGAGCGTTGCAGGAACTGTTCGAGGGGCGGCACTTCGGCACCGTCGTGGTGGAGCTGCCGTCACACTGAAGCACCGGCGCCGTGTGTCAGAGGCGAGCGGGCGGGCACGGAGTGAGACGAGGTCGGGATGCGGATCGGAGATGCGGCGGCGGCAGCCGGAACCACCCCGCGGGCCCTGCGGTTCTACGAGGAGCGCGGCCTGCTGACCCCGCCGCCGCGCACGGCCACGGGCCAACGCCGCTACGGGCCGGACGACGTGGCCCGCGTCCGCGTCATTCGTGAACTGCTCGCCCTCGGTCTGACCGTCGAGGACCTGCGCGGCATCGCCGACCGCATCCAGCTCCTGGTCGAGGATCCGCAACGGCGCTGTGCCGACAACGACCCCGCCGCCCGCGGCTCCGGCGTGGTCGCACGCCGGCTGGCGGCCATCGACGCCGAGATCGACCGCCTGACCGGCCTGCGCACCCGCCTTGCACGGCAGACGGGACAGGCCTGAGCCGCCGTACGAGGCTTGCTCGCGGCTCGATCCCCCCGGGCCGGACTCACCGGCAGCCGCAGACCAGGCACTGCGCGACGCGGCGGCGTTCGCATGAGCCCGGCCCGCCGAGGCCCCGTGCGACGGCGGGGCCCCGGTACGGGCATGGCCTGCGTTGCGTGGGCACCACGCAGTGGGCGTCGCGCTGCCGGTGAGCGCTCGGAAGGTCAGCGTGGGGCGAGGAGCCGTCCCGCGTTCTGCAGGACGTACCGTGCCACGTTCGTGCCGAGCGTGATCCCCGCCTCGTCGGCCGACCGGGTATGGATACCGGAGAAGACCCGGGCGTCCACGTTCTCGTCCGAGAGCTGCTTCCAGGCGGTGTACGTCCTGGTCACCCCGGGCGCGGTGGGGCTGGTCAGGTCGAACGGGGAGGTCCGCGGCCCGACCAGCGCCGACAGCACGGTCTGCGCGGCACCCGCGTAGGTGTTGTGCCCGCTGGGGTAGTCCGGATGCGCCGGGGTGGTGTGCAGCGGCGTCCAGCCCGGATCGGGGTCGATGGTGCCGGTGCGGATCGCGGTGACGGGACGCCAGCGTTCGTAGGCGTACTTGCTGTCGGAGGTGGCGATCTGTGTGTCCACCAGCGCCACGTGGAAGAGCGCGACCAGCCGCGCCTGCCCGGCGATCCCCTGGCCCGTGCGCGAGAGCGCCACCCGCAGCGGCTCCGTGTAGAGGGTGAGGGAGGAGCCGAGCCAGAAGGTGGCCGTCTTGGTCTGGCGCGCGCTGCGCACCGCGCTGTCCACGGCGCCGTACGCCCGCACCTCCGCGAGGTCGGCGGCGTAGCGCCGGGAGTCGAGGGCGGGCGGCGGGGCGAGCCGGAACTGGTTCTGCGACGTCAGCAGGAACGGCTTGGCGAGACGATTGCCGTACTGCGCCGCCGGTGCGTGGCCGGGTGGCGTCGGCTGCCATACCCCCGGCGCCGCGGGCTGCACGGGATAGGGCGCGTTGACCGAGGCAGGGTCCAGGCCGTCGCCCTCCCTCGACTTCAGGACAAGATCGGCCTGCTTCTCCCCCGCCGCGACGCCCCGCTCCTCAGCCGGGCCATCGGGGATCGCATCGAGGGTCTCCTTGTACGTCGCGTCGAGCTGCTCCGCACGGCTCGGGGCCAGCGTCACCAGCGCACGGTGTACGGCCCCGGCGAGCGCCGCCTCCTGATACGCACCGCGCTCGACTCCCGGGGGCACACTCCGCGTGGCCCTGGCGGCTGCGAGCCAACTGATGGCCCACGTACGGCTGTTGGTGATCTGGGTGGGTGCCCCGGCCGCCGCGATGGTCTCGGCGGTGGCGTCGTACCAGGCGAGGGACGTGGACGTACGACCGGCCGCCGAGGCCTGTGGAACGGCGACGGACGCGGTCAACAGCGCCGCCGCACCCAGGACTACGAGGGCGGGCCGCATTCTGGTCGAACTCACGGAATCTCCTTCGGTTTCGGTAGAGGTGAAAAGGCCGCTGAGGCAGGAAGAGGGCGAGGTGTGGCACCCGCGTCACGTGGGATCAGGTCGATCCTTGGAGCGGGGAACCGCGTCGGCGTGGTGCGCCGACGCGGGGCCGACGGGCGGGACGGCAAGAGCGGCCGGTTGAGGGCGAGAGAAGCTGCCGGCAGAAAGAGAAGAGCGGGAACGCGTGCCGTCGAACGGCGATCAGCAACAGACCTGGTCGAACTGGTCGGCGCGGCGGCCCACCCAGAACGGGTCGAGCAGCACCGTGTGCGCCGTGCCCGTGGTCTCCATGGCCGGATCAAAGCACACCCTGAAAGATGCGTCCACCATGGGTCGCAGCGGGTGAGACGACCATGCGCCCATGGTCGACCTTGACATTCACAGAAAGTCGCTGACAGGCGGAGGCGTTGATGCTCACCGGTGCCACACCCTGCGCGAGAACCTCGGCCTGCGCGCACCCCTCACCCACCGGTCCGCACCGGAGCAACGACAGACGGGCTGAGCCTCCGGGCCGGCCTCTCGCTCATGACTGAGTACACATGACTGACAAGAAGCTGTCACACACGGACCGGAATGCGGGTTCGGCCCAAGCCCGTTCTGAACTGACATGACTGTTGGAGTAGCGCTCAACGCGTCCGACGCACCGAACCAGGTCGACGCCACCGTCCAACTGGCCCAGGACGCCGCGGAGTTCGGTCTCAGGTCGGCCTGGTTCGGGCAGACTTTCGGCGCGGACTCACCCCAGCTCGCGGCGATCGTCGGGCGGGCGGTCCCCGGACTGCAGGTCGGCACCTCCGCGATACCCGTCTTCGGCCGCCACCCCCTGCTGGTCTCCAGCCAGGCCCAGACCGCCCAGGCCGCGACCCACGGCCGCTATCACCTCGGTCTGGCTCTGGGCACGAAACTGCTGACCGAGGCGGGCTTCGGCCTGCCCTTCGATCGGCCCATCGCCCGGCTGCGCGAATTCCTCACCGCCCTGCGGCAGTTGACCGAGACCGGCACGGCCGACTTCCACGGCGAACTGCTCACCGCCACCACCCCGATCCCGGCGCGGGTACCGGGTGCTGAGAGCGGTGTCCCCCTGCTCGTCGCCGCGATGGGGCCACAGGCTCTACGGGCCAGCGGCGAGCTGGCCGACGGGATCCTGCCCTACCTGGCGGGACCGCGCGCCCTGGCGGACCACATCGTGCCCGCCCTGACGGCCGCGGCCGAGGCCGCAGGCCGCCCAGCGCCCAGGATCGTGGCCCTGGTGCCCGGCGTGGTCACGGACGACGTCGATGCTGTGCGGGCCAAGGCCACCGAAGACCTCGCCTTCTACGAACAGATCCCGTCCTACGCACGGGTCATCGAACTCTCCGGCGCTCGACGGGCCGCCGACCTGGCCGTGATCGGCGACGAGAAGACAGTCGAGGCCGAGGTACGCCGTTACCGCGACGCCGGCGCCACCGAGGTCGTGTTCTCGGCCACCGAGATCGCGGGAGAAGCAGACCGCCGACGCACCTGGCGACTCCTCGGCGAACTGGCCGGCTGAGTACACCCGTCGGCTCACCAGCACCCTGCCCGAAGACACCCCCGGCACGAAGGAGATTCCCCATGACCACCGAGGCCACCACCACGGACCTCCATGCCTTCACCGAGACCTGGCTGGAGTGGTACCGCGCCCAGGAGGCCCGGCTCGCCGCCCCGCACGGGTTCCTGGCGATCACCGGCCTGCACTGGCTCGACGACCGACCCCAGCGCTTCCCCGACGCGCCCGGCGCGTGGCGCACCGGTCCCGAAGGCGTCGTCGTAGACCTCGACGAGGGCGAGGAACTGGTCGTCGACGGAACGCCGGTGCGCGGCGAGCACCGCTTCGGCGTGCTTCCCGAGCGCGGCGGCGTAGACGCCGTCTGGAACGACGCCGTCATCGAGGTCGCCAAGCGCGGCGGCCAGGACATCGTGCGTCCCCGGCACCCGGACGCGCCGCTGCGCACCGCTTTCACCGGAACGCCCGCCTACGCCCCCGACCCGCGCTGGGCCGTGACGGGCCGCTACGTCCCCTTCGACACTCCGCGCCCGACCACCGTGGGCGCCGCGGTCGAGGGCCTCGAGCATGTGTACGACGCTCCGGGCCGGGTCGAGTTCGAGCTGGAAGGGCGCCCGCTGTCGCTGACCGCGTTTCCCGGCCCTGGTGCCGGCCGGCTGATGGTGCTGTTCACCGACGCGACCTCCGGGGTCACCACGTACGCCGCCAACCGGGCCCTGTCCCTGGATCCGCCCGCCGCCGACGGCACGGTCGTCCTGGACTTCAACCGCGCCGCGAACCTGCCGTGCGCCTACACGGACCTGGCAACCTGCCCGCTGCCCCCGGCCGAGAACCGGCTGCCGGTGGCGATCGAGGCCGGCCAGAAGATCCCCCGCGAGCGTGGCGGTTCCTGAGGCGGACGTAAGGTGATGTCACGCCGGGTGGACGAGGCGGCTGTCGTACGCGAAGACGACGGCTTGGATCCGGTCGCGGAGTCCGAGTTTCTGGAGGATCCGCCCGAGGTGGGCCTTCACGGTTGCTTCGGCAAGGTGCAGCGCCGCTGCGATCTCGGCGTTCGACAGGCCTTTGCCCACTTTGACGAGGACGTCGCGTTCGCGGGTGCTGAGCCGGCCGAGCCGTTCGAGGTGGTGGTCGGTGCTGGCGCCGTGGGGCAGGTGGTGGCGGACGTTGTCGAGCAGGCGGCGGGTGATCCGTGGAGAGAGGACGGCGTCGCCTGCGGCCACGTTGCGGATTGCTGCGAGGAGTTCCTCGGGCCTGGTGTTCTTCAGCAGGAAGCCGGAGGCTCCGGCGGCGAGTGAGGCGAAGGCGTACTCGTCGAGGTCGAAGGTGGTGAGGATCAGTACCTTGCTCCTGGGGGAGACACGGGTGAGCCGCTGGGTCGCCTCGATTCCGTCCGTCCCAGGCATCCGGACGTCCATGAGGACGACGTCGGGGCGCAGTTCCCGGGTGAGGCGGACGGCCTCGGAGCCGTCCGCGGCTTCGCCGACCGGTGTCATGTCGGGCTGGGCGTCCAGGATCGCGCTGAAGGCCATCCGGAGCAGCGCTTCGTCGTCGGCGATCAGGATGCGGATCGTCATGCGGGTGCTGCTCCGTGGCTGTCGAGGTGGAGGCGGGTGTGGACCTTCCAGCCGCCGCCCGGGAGCGGTCCGGCCCGCAGTGTCCCGCCGTAGGCGGCCGAGCGCTCGCGCATGCCGGGGATGCCCTGGCCTGACGCGCCGGGCGGGGCGTCGCCGGGAGGGTGAGGGCCGGGATCGGGAAGGCGCGGGCGGGCGCCGTTGTCGGTGATGTCCACGGTGACGGTTGCGGCGGAGCACCGTATCCGGACATCGGCGTGGGTGCCGGCGGGGGTGTGTTTGAGGGTGTTGGTCAACGCTTCCTGCACCAGCCGGTAGACAGTCAGTTGGGCGGTGGCCGGCACGTGGGTGTGGCTGCCCAGGACGTTGAGGCGGGTCGGCAGCCCGGCGGTGCGCATCCGGTCGGCGAGGGCATGGAGCTGGGTGATGCCGGGCAGGGGGTGGCGCTGTGCGTCGGGTTCGTCGGCCCGCAGGATGCCGAGCGAGCGCCGCATGTCGGTCAGGGCCTGCCGGCCGGTCTCGGAGACCTGGAGCATCGCGGTGGTGGTCCTGTCGGGTGACCGGTGCTGGGTCTGGACGGCGGCGTCGGTGAGCGCGACCATGACGGACAGGTTGTGGGTGACGATGTCGTGCATCTCGCGGGCGATGCGGGTCCGTTCCTCGGCGACGGCCAGTCGTGCCTGCTGGTCCTGCTGTCGTTCCAGGAGTGCGGCCCGTTCCTCCAGTGCGGCGAGGTAGGCGCGCGTGGTCCGTGCGTTCGTGCCCAAGGCGACGGTGGCGACTACGGTCGCGGTCAGTGCGACGAAGGGGGCCAGGAACGCGCCGCCCGTCGCCCAGCGCAGGCACGCCAACAGGGCTCCGCCCTCCACGACGGCGCCGGCGACGAGCGCCGCGCGCCGACCCGAGTGCGCGGCCACCGCATGCAGGGCCACCAACAGTGCGATGTCCGCCGGCAGTTGGACGTCAGCAAGCCACTGGACGAAGGCTGCGGCGGCGACGGCGCCGAACATCGTGCGCGGGGCCCCGTGCCGCCACAGCAGAGGCAGCGTAAGGGCGGCGGTCAGGGCCGCGGCCTGCGGGAGCTCGTGGGGCGCGCGGGTGGCCGCGACATGGAGCAGGAGTAGGAGCAGGAGCAGGAGTGCCGGCAGGACCGGCGCGGGCGACAGCGCGCGCCGCACGGCCGGCGGCGGCCGCAGGCCGTGGCGCCGGGCGGATCGTGCCGGTTCCGGCCGTCGCGTCGCCTGCCCGGTGGCGGTGACGGCGGTGGCGCGGCCGGTGTCCGGCGGCGGCAGTCCAGCCAGCCTCGTTCGCGGGGCGCGGCCCCGGTGACGTACCGGGTGGGCCCTGCCGGGCCCTGTCGCCGCGTCTGCCATCACCACGTCCCTCTCGATGTCCCTTGTCGTTGCTGCGTCGTGGCGGCCCCCGCACCCCCCGGATCGGGGCTGTCGCCGCGTACGGCCGGAGGTGGGCCGAGGGACAGGTGCCGGCCACGGCCGCCCGCGTCCCCGCGCTGCGGTGGTCCGTCCTGCCACGGTAGGTGGCGGGGCGGCGGCGCACATGCGTCCGGCGTCTGAGGGGCGTCGTGCCGGCGTACGACCGAAGGAGGAGCCCGGATACCTCCTGCGGTCGCACAGCGGCCGCCCTGGCGAGGTGTCCGATGGCGACTGGCGTGGCATGCACAGGAGACCGCGGGCCGATGTGCCACCGAGTGCGCCGCTTCGAGGATGGCGGGGTGACTGAGACAACCGCGGGCCTGCCCATGTCCCTCCCGGAGTTCCTCGCCGTGCTGGGCGCCGTCGCGCTGGTGGTGGCGCGCTGGCTTCCCCCTGCTGCCCGTCCAAGCGTCACGATCGCGGCGGCGGCGGTTTTCACGCTGTTCGCGATCGTGCTGGGTGCGGTGGGGATCCGCTGGCAGTTCCTGCCGGTGCTGGCGGGCGGTGCCGTCGCGCTGCCGCTCGCCCTCTCCCCCGTGCTGCGGCCGCTTCGGCGCCGTCCTGGCAGGCCGGCGTGGCGGGCGCGGTGGTGGCTGGCGTTGCCGGGGACTGCGGTCTGCCTCGGCCTGATCGCCACAGGGCCGGTGGCCGCGTGGGCGTTTCCCGTGCCCGTGTTCCCCGCGCCTTCGGGCTCCTTCGCCGTCGGCACCCGGGTGGTGCAGTGGACCGACCCCCGCCGCCCCGAGACCTTCACCGCCGACCTGGACGACCGGCGCACGGTCGTGGTCCAGCTCTGGTACCCCGCTCAGCAGAGCCCCGCGGGCGTGCAGCGCGCCCAGTACCTCGGTCGCACGGAGCAGGAGGCGCGCACCGTCTCCGACGCCCTCGCCGGTGCCGTCGGCCTGCCCGGCTTCCTGGTCGACGGCGTGCCGCGGGCCCGTACCCGCGCGGTCTTCGATGCCCCGGTGGCCGGTGGGGACGAACGGTTCCCGCTCGTGCTGTTCTCTCCCGGGGCAGGCGGGGTGCGCACCCAGAACACCGCCTGGGCGGAGGAACTGGCCAGCCACGGCTATGTGGTGGCCGCCCTCGACCACCCGTACGACTCTGCCGCGGTCGTCCTGGCCGACGGCCGGACGATCCGCGCCGCGACCGCCTCCACCGGCGACCGGGAGGAGGACGAGGAGCTCGCGGTCGGCTGGACGGCCGTGAGGGCCTCCGACCTCGGCTTCGTCCTCACCCAGCTGGAGAGCCTGGACCGGGGCACGCCCGCAGACCCGTTGACCGGACTCGGTCCCCTGGCTGGGCGCGACCCGCTGGCCGGGCGCCTGGACACCGGCCGGGCCGCGGTGGCCGGCCACTCCATGGGCGGTGCCGCCGCCCTGCAGGCCGCCCGGCAGGACCCCCGGTTCGCCGCCGTCATCGACCTGGACGGCTACCCGCACGGCCCTCTCTCCCCGCCCCTCCACCAGCCCGCGCTAGCGCTCACTCAGGCCATCACCCCGAGCACGGACCCGCGCTACCTGCCCCGCCTCACCGAGGCCCTCGCGTCCAACACCGCGACGAGCTACCGCCTCACCGTCCCCGGCGCCGCCCACCTCACCTTCATGGACGGCCCCCTGTACCTGCCGCCGGTTCCCTCGATCGTCGGCTCCCTGGGCCGAACCGGGAGCACCCGCGTCGTCGCCGCGACCACGCTCGCCTTCCTGGACACCACCCTGCGCCACACGCCCGGCGACCTGGCCGGCGCCCTGTCGGCCTACGGCAGCCTCAGCGTCCACCGCCCGGACGCCCCGCGCTGACCGGCTGCGCCGCGCCGGCCCGTCCGTCCGGCACTGAGCCCGACCCGGCTCGACACCTGGCCCGTCCCTGCGCTGCGGCATGCCGCAGACAGGTCCTCGCCGAGCGGCGGCCGACCGCCGGGGGCAGCACAGCGCCGGTCGGGCCAAGGCCCGCACCACCGTGACGCGGAGGACCATCGTGGGGTGGCGTCCGGCGGCGTGTGTTTCAACCCGGGCGTGCGCATCACCGTCGAGCGCTGAGGCCTCGACAACAGGCCCGGAAACCGGTTCGCCCACAGCAGTCCGGACACTGCCAGCAATCTCATGAGTTGCGGAAGCTACGCACCACGCTCCACGGCGTACGGCAGTTCTGCACCGAGCCGGCGTGACCATCGCCGTCACCGAGGCGCGGGCCGGCCCGGTGGCTACGGCGATCTCGGGCAAGCACGTTGTTCGCGCGCCTGCTACGCCCGCGTCGGCCCGACAACGACGGCGCTCACGAGAAACGTGGAGTCGAGGGGCAGCGCCGGCGTGCCCCGCACGCGCGCGCTCCTCGATGTGGGACGACCTGCAGCTCAGCCTGCCCGCCGTGACCGATTCCCTGCAGAGCGAGACCGTCGCCCTCGCCACCGCCCATGGCCGGAGCGCCCCCATGAACGCATGTCCCGCCTCCCTGGCGCACGAGAGGGAGTTACGCCGCGCACCTGGTCCGCACCGGAACTGTCTGCCCGGCAGCGGGCGGCGCGTTGAAGCGAACGGCCGCCGGTGAAAGACGGAGGTGCCGATGCCATGCCGATCACCTGCTCGCTCCAAGCGCTGAGCTTCACGCCGTCAGACGGGATGTGAGCTCCTCGACGAAGGCGGTCAGGTGGGGTGCGTGCGGCCCCTGGCGGGTGGCGCAGAACCAGGTGCGGGTGAGGGGGCGCGCGCCGATGCGGACCAGGGCGAGGCCGTGGGAGGAGACGTAGGGGGCGGCGACCCAGTTCGGCAGAACCGTCACGCCCTGGCCGCCCGCCACCATTTCGATCACCAGGTCCGTCACCACCGGCATGGTGGTGATCCGGGCAGGGCGGGCCTGCGGGGGCAGCGGGAGCGGGACGGACGGGATGCGGCTTTGGTCGTAGACGTCGTAGAGGACCAGGTCGGCTCCGTCGAAGTCCCGCGCGGTCAGGTGCGGCCGGGTCGCCCACGAGTGGTCGGCCGGGACGACGGCCACCATCTCGTCGTCGAACAGCCGAGTGAGCTCCACCCGGTCCATCTGCCTGTCCGGCTTCGTCACCAGCGCCACATCGACCCGGTCCGCCAGCAGCGCGGGGATCGGAGCGTCGTCGGCCACCGTCTCGATCCGTACGTCCGCGTCGGGGACGCGCTCGCGGAAGGCCCGCAGCACCGGCGGCAGCCACTGCAGGGTGGTGCTGCACTGTGCGGTGAAGCGGATCCGCCGGTCGCGGCCGACGCGCATCTCCCGCAGGTCCCGGGTCGCGGATTCGAGTTCCCCGAGAATCTGTTGTGCCGCGACGAGCATCCGCCTCCCGGCCGGTGTGGGCACCATGTGCCGGCCTCGCCTGTCGAACAGCCGCATGCCCAGCCGGCTCTCCAGGCGGGTCAGCCGCTGGCTGAGGGCCGGCTGGCTGACGTAGAGCTTTTCGGCGGCGGCGGTCAGCGAACCGGCGTCGGCGGTGGCTTCGAGGAGTTCCAGGTCACGCAGGTCCACGTCCATTTCCATAAGCATGGATTATCGCAGGCTTCAACCTCCGTCGTGGTGTTATGGGTTGGGTGGCTCTTACGTTGCTACAGGCATCGGCACACCGCCCCTGCCGCAGCACGAAAGGGCACACCATGAACGTCCGTACCGTCATCGTCACCGGAGCCTCCAGCGGCATCGGCCTCGGCATCGCCCGGGCATTGCTGGAGGACGGGGCCAACGTCGTCCTCGGTGGCCGTGACACCGAGCGCCTCACCAAGGCCGTCGCCGACCTCGGCCACCCCGAGCGCACGGCCCAGGTCGCCGGCACCATCGCCGACCCGGCGACCGGCGAGGCGCTGGTCCGCACCGCCCTCGACCACTTCGGCAGTCTCGACGCCCTCGTCAACAACGCCGGAACCTTCGCCTCCCGCCCCTTCACCGATGTCACCGAGGACGAGCTGGACGGCTTCCTCACGGGCAACCTCAAGGGCACCTATCTCACCACTCAGGCCTTCGTGCGGGCACTTCGCGCCCGGGGCCACGGCGGCAGCATCGTCAACATCGGCACCGTCCTCGTGGACCACGCCCTGGCCGCCTTCCCCGCCTCCGCCCCGGTCGTGAGCAAGGCGGGCGTACACGCCCTGACCACCAGCCTGGCCGCCGAACTCGCCGCCGACGGCATCCGTGTCAACCTCGTCGCCCCCGGCGTCATCCGCACCCCGCTGCACGCGGGCGCCGACGTCGACTCCTTCGGCGGCGTCCACCTCCTGAACCGCGTCGGCGAGGTGACGGAGATCGCGGACGCGGTCCGGTATCTCATCGACGCCGAGTTCGTCACGGGCCACGCCCTGCGCGTGGACGGCGGCCATGTCACCGGCCGCCCCTGACCCCGTCCTCCCTTCTTCCGAAAGGCCCACCACCATGCCGTACGTCAATGTCAAGATCACCCGAGAAGGCGCCACCTCGGCCCAGAAGGCCGAAATCATCGCCGGCGTCACCGACCTCCTCGTCCGCATCCTCGACAAGGACCCCGCCACCACCTTCGTCCTCATCGACGAAGTCGAACTCGAAGACTGGGGCGTCGCCGGCATCACAACCGACCAGTACCGGCGCCAATACCGGGAGGCATGAAACCCCGCCACGGAGTGCAGCGGACCCGGTAGGCCAACCCGGGTGGGGGACGGAAGCCGCCACGGACCGTCCGAAGAAGACCCGGCCGCAGGCGGAACCACCCAGGCGGCGCCCGGGGCCTGGCTCCGAGCGCGGCCTCCGCAGCGCCGTTCCGGACGCGTCGGCACCGCGATCGGCGCCGATCCGCTGCTCGTGCCGCGCCCCTGTCACCGGGCGATCGGCGCGGACGGCGCCTTGCCCGGTCATGCGGCCGGCCTGGACCGGTAGCGGCACCTGCTGATGCTGGAGGGCGTGCTCTGGGAGCTTGCCTGGGCCGCACGCGCGCGGTCGCACGCCATTCGCATCAGCTCCACCGCGCGGTCCAGGTGGTCGGACGCCTCGGGAACGGGCCCGTGGTCCATCTCGATGGCCACTGTCCCCACCCGTGCCCTGGCGACGACATGCTCCCGGAAAGGGGAGTATTCCGGCGTCTCGGCGTCCTGGTCGGCGTAGGTGATCGCCGTGCTCTCGTCGCCGAACGTCGGCATCATCACCGGGGATTCCCGCTCCGTGTCGGGCTCCGCCAACGGCCCCACCGTGATCTGGCTGCCGCGGACCCTGCTCCCATTGATGACCACGCTGCCCGTCGCGTGCGTGACCGGTGCGTTCAGATGGAACGACAGCATGTGTCTCAGGGCGGGTCGGCCCGCAGCTCCTCGTCGAGGACCGCGGCGGCCTCCGCACGCGCCTGCGGCGTAGTCTCGTCGGCCTCCAGCCGGGTCAGCGCCGTCCGCCCGCGCTCCGAGGCTCCAAGCTGCTCGCGTACCACCTGGACCACGGCGGCCCCTGCCTGTTTCCGGTCGCCGTGCCCGTCACGACGGCCGCCAGGACTCCCACCGCCACGGCGGCGAAAGACCATCGCCTGCTACGGGCGCGTCGATCGTCTATGCATCGACGAGCTGGGCTGTGCGCCACGAGGCGCTGATGGATCTCGCGGGATGAGAGGCCCGCCGCCGGTCCTCGCAGGGACCGGTTGAAGCTGGAGGCAGGCTGAACCCCGGGTTGGGGGTGAGGCCGGAAAGCAGCCTCGACAACGTAGGGGCGGACCGACACCACCAGACGGTTCGTGCCCGCAAGCGAAGACGGAATGGGTGCAAGGAAACTGAACCAGTGGTTGACGTCCCGTGAGTCGTCAGCGGCCTGCCAACTCTGGTGGATGGGCCGCTCTGTGGTGCTGGAGAGGGCCATAGCCGATGTACTCTCCTCTCTCGTCGTCCTGAGCCCATGGACGCCGGGAGGCCCGGACCAATACTGCGATCCGCGGTCCGTGGCGATGCCGCCGGGATATACCTGGGCACCGAAGCCGTCACAGAGATCCTCAGTGAACGTGGGAAGCGATCTGGCATCGCCCTTCCCGTCCGGCAGCCGGCCGGACGGCGGGCAGGCGCGACGCCCGCTGATGACGCCAGATCGTGGCGGAGTCGCCGTAGTACTCCGAGGACGGGAAAGCCGTCCGCATGGGGAAGGGCGACAGCGTGATGGCAGCAGTGCTGCATTCGGGGAGGACCGTTGTTGAATAACGACGCGCCGCCAACAACTTGGCCGGGCAGTATGACGGCCGAGCGGCGGGTACTCGATCACCAGCGCAAGCTGCACCGATGGGCAAGGAGCGAGCCGGATCGCCGGTTCGACGATGTGTTCAACTTGGTCTGCGACCGGGCTACTTTGCTGGTGGCCTGGGAGCGGGTGTCCGGCAACCGGGGTGCCAGGACAGCAGGCGTGGATGCGGTCACCCGCTACTACGTCGAAGAGCGTCAAGGTGTGATTCCGTTCCTGGAGGAACTTCGTTCCTCGCTCAAGGACGGGTCCTTCACTGCACTGCCGGTCAAGCAGGCGGTGATCCCCAAGAAGAACGGCAAGGTCCGTTACCTGGGCATCCCGACCCTGCGAGATCGCGTCGCGCAGATGGCGCTCAAACTGGTCCTGGAGCCGATCTTCGAGGTCGATTTCTACCCGTCCAGCTACGGGTATCGGCCCGGACGTCGGGCTCAGGATGCCATCGCCGAGATCCACCACTTCACCCGCAAGCCGTCGACCTACGAGTGGGTCATCGAGGGCGACATCAAGGCTTGCTTCGACAACGTCGACCATCATGTCCTCATGGACCTGGTGGCCGAGCGCGTCAAGGACCGCAAGGTCCTGCGGCTGGTCAGCAGCTTTCTGCGGGCCGGTGTTGTCGAGCTGCAGGGTGGGTTCGCGGAGACCCTGACCGGGACTCCGCAAGGAGGGATCGTCTCTCCGCTGCTGGCCAACATCTATCTCTCCGTACTGGACCGGCATTTCGCGCGGATCTGAGAAACGGAGATGACCCCGCCCTGGCGTCGGCAATATCGACGCCGAATGGGTCGGCCGAACTTCCGGCTGGTGCGGTACGCCGACGACTTCGTGGTGCTCGTGCACGGCACGAAGTCCGAGGCCGAAGCACTCAAGGCGGAGATCGGTGAGCTGCTGGCCCGCAAGCTGAAGATGACCCTCTCGGACGAGAAGACCCACATCACCCACATTGACGACGGCTTTGTCTTCCTGGGCTTTCACATCCAGCGGAGGTCTTGGGGCGACCGGCGCGTCGTGCTCACCATTCCGTCCAAGCAAGCCTTGGCATCGGTGATGCACAAGATCAAGAAACTGACGGGGCGAAGTACGACGTCGCTCTCGTTGGAGGAGGTGCTGCGGACGGTCAACCCGGTTCTGCGGGGCTGGGCTGCCTACTTCCGCTACGGCGTATCAAAGAGGACGTTCGCCTACCTCGGCTGGTATGCGTGGTGGCGAGTGCTCCGCTGGATTCGCTACAAGCGCCCCCACATGACCTGGAAGCAATTGCGGCGCCGCTACTTCGGTGCGGATCGCATCAGTGAGGGCGGTCTCGTCCTCTACAACCCGGCGAAGATGAAGGTCGAGCGTTACCGCTTCCGCGGAGCGCAGATCAGCACGCCATACAACATCGACGAGGTCGATCCGGAGAAGGCTCGCTTTCGCCGGACCAGCCACGACGATGTGGCCTTCGTCGGCCAGGTCAGCGAATACCTCGCCTGACACATCGGATCGCGTGGAGAGCCGGATGCTCGGCCAACGGGCACGTCCGGTTCGGCGGGCGGGGACGGGAAAACCGGCATCGGAAACGGTGCACGGCGTCCCGTCCCCGACCCAACACATGGAGCTGGACCACACGGGCGCCGAGCTGCTATTCCCGGTTCTGACAGCACGCGAGGAGAAGAACCGCGCCGCCATCGCCTCCAACGAGTCGTTCGGAGGGTGGACCAGGACGTTCACCGATCCGCGGCTCGGTGTGGCGGTCGTCGACCGGCTCACCTTCGGCGGGAACATCGTTGAGACCGGCACGGAGTCCTACCTGCTCGCCAGCACCCGGGCCGCCCAAGCCCAGGACGCCGCCGCAGACTGACGTCGGCCACCATCGTTCTCCTCAGCGAGCGTGCCCCCTGGCCACAGTCGCTCAGCCGCCCGCTGTCGGCCCGCAGGTCTTCTCGAGGAGGGTGAACGACTTGGGTGCACCGCCCGGCTGCGGCTTACCTGCCTTGTGGCCGACGACCCGGTAACCGGCGTCCAGGTAGTAGGCGTTGAGGCGCGCGTTGCCAGCCAGGCAGTCCAGACGCACGAACGCCCGCCCTGCCGCAGCAACGCGGCTCTCCGCAGCACGCAGCAGAGAACGCCCCGTCCCCGGCTTGGCGCTGCTGCGGTCCACCATCAGCCGATGCACATAGCCGGCCACCGGCGGCTGCGGTCCCCAAGCGTCCTCGTCCTCCCACCACAGTTCCCAGGCTCCAGCCACGCGGCCGTCGGCCTCGGCGAGCCAGACCTCACCGTTCGCCATGATCTTGCGGAAGTGGTCCTCGTCCAGCTGGCCGGGCTGCCACTGGTCGGTGATTCCCTGGGCGAGCATCCAGCGGGCAGCGTCGTCGCGCAGACGAACGAGAGTGGCGAGGTCGGCGTCGCCGGCAAGGCGGAAGTGCAGATCGTTCACGTCGCGATCTTCGCACGGACCCGTACGAGCGCTCGACGCTGTCCCTCCAAATCGAGCGCTGGCGTTGTCAGTTGTCGTCTACATCTTCGAGCTGCCTGATCACCAAGTGCTGTCCGAAACCGTCGACAAATGTTGCCCGCTCGCGCCGCCCGCTGGGCCCGTTCGACCGGGAGCGCGCCGGGGTTCACACATGCAAGGCCGGACGGTAGATGAGCTCTTGGGTGCGGCCGTCGAGCGTGCGGCTCTCGATCAGCTCCAGGTCGAAGTCCTCCGCGCCCTGGAAGATCGGGTCCAGGCCGGTCCGGCCGGTGATCACAGGGAAGAGCGTCACCTGAACGCGGTCCACCAGACCGGCGGCCATCAGGGCCCGGTTCATCGACAGGCTGCCGTGCGAGCGCAGTGGTACCGGGGACTCCTCCTTGAGCCGGGCGACGACGTCGACGGCGTCGCCCTTGGCGACGTTCGCGTCCGGCCAGTCGAGGGGGCCCTCCAGGGTGGTCGACACCACCGTCGCGGGCAGGTTCCTCATCCGCGTGACCCACGGATCACGGACCTCGGAGTCCTCGGTGCTCGCGGCCAGCATCTGCGCGAACGCCCGGTACGTGTGGGCTCCGAAGATCATCCGCTGCTCCTCGCCGTACAGCGCCAGGCGGCGGTCGAGGAGCTCAGGTCCCTGCTTGCCCCAGTAGCCGGTCCAGTTTCCGCCGGCTGCGCCGAAGCCGTCGAGGCTGGAGAAGACGTCGAAGGTGTAGGTGACGGTCATGATGCTCTCCTCAGGGGCGGCGGAACACCTGCTTGTGGATACAGACCACCGACCACGGCGAAACTCATCGCCGCAGGCCCTCCGCCCTCAGGACGACTCCCGCACCACCAGCCCGGCAGGCAGCGTCACGCGCTCCCGGTCCGCGTCGCGGAGCGTGATGTCTGTATGGACCCGGGCCGTCGTGCGGCCCACCTCCCCACTGGCTGACGCGCTGTCGTCAGGCGGGGCGGTCACACGGTGGCGGACGCTCGGCGCCGGCGGGGCGCTGATGCGAGCGACGTCGGGGCAGGTGAACGCGGCAACGCGGACCACTGGACGGCGAGCGCGGCGAACCTCACCTCCAGAACGCCTTCGGTCAGGCCGTCACAGAGGGCCACGTACCGCGAGAAGTATCTGCACGCCGGGCGCTTCTGCTCGGCGAGTCGCCACGGGGGAGCCGACTGCCGGAGGGTCACGTCTGGGTGTGACGTGCTCGTGGCCGCAGGCCGCTGTCGCGCGTCGCTCGAGTACCTGAAGCGCGCGCTCGCCCCACCGGATGTTCTCCTTCTCGAAGAACATGCCGCGCAGCAAGGTCAAGTACAGCCCGATCCGTTCAGCGTTTGCGAAGTACTCGGTGCAACCGGCCAGTAGGCCTGACCGTCATGGCTGACTCGCCGCAGCCTTCTTCGTCCTGGTGCTCGTCGCGGTCGCGATGGTCGTGGCCGCCGTCCCGAGAGACGACGGGCGGACCCACGGACCGGCTCGGCGCCGCCACGCTCACCGCAACTCCCGTCCTGCCCCTGCTGCCCATCTCTCAAGGAGGCAGCTGGGCCCTCGTCCTTCATGTGGCACCGCGATCACAGCAGCGGTAGGCGTCGGCGGCTGTGAAGGAGTCGGCCGTGGTGAAGGCGGTCTTCACGGAAGTGGAGTGCGGTTTTCCAGAGGGGTCCTTCGGAGTGGGGGCCGGCCGGTGGGCTGGGGGTGGGCCCACCGGCCGGTGTTCAGGGGGCCTGGCGGGGTCAGCTCTGCGGGAGGCGGACGAGCATCTTGCCTGTGTTGGCACCCCGCATCATGGCCTGGAAGGCCTCGAAGGCGTTCTCGATGTCGTCAACAACCGTCTCGTCGGCGACGAGAGAGCCGTCCGCGAGCCAGCCGCCCACCTGCTGGGCGAAGTCCGGCACGAGGTGGAAGTGGTCGCTGACGTTCATGCCGCGCAGGTTGATGCGCTTGCCGATGGCGAGCGGCAGGTGCGGCGGGCCCGCAGGCAGCTCAGTGGCGTTGTACATCGAGATCGCGCCCACCAAGGCGACCCGGCCACGCAGGTTCATGGTCCGCAGGGCGGCGTCGAGGTGGTCCCCGCCGACGTTGTCGAGGTAGACGTCCACGCCGTCGGGGGCGGCTTCGGCGAGCTGCCCGGCGATGTCCCCCGCGCGGTAGTCCAGACCGACGTCGTAACCGAAGTCCACGGTCAGCCGCTTGGCCTTGACCGGGCCACCGGCCGATCCGATGACGAGCGAGGCACCGAGCCTGCGGGCGAACTGTCCGGCGACGGAGCCGACCGCGCCCGCGGCGCCGGAGATGAAGACGACATCGCCCTCTTTGACCGGGGCGACCTCCTTGAGGCTGGCCCAGGCGGTGAGGCCGGTGGTGCCGAGGACACCCAGGTATGCCTGTGCGGCGGCGAGTTCGGTGTCGACGATCTGGACGTCGGTGGCGCCCAGCAGGGCGTACTCGCGCCAGCCGAGAAAGTGGGTGACGCTCGAGCCCACCGGAACCTCGGGGACCTGCGAGGCGACGACGGTGCCGACGGCGGAGCCGGTCATGGCCTCGCCCAGTTCGAACTGCGGAATGTACGACTCGCCTTCGTTCATGCGCCCGCGCATGTAGGGGTCGACGGAGATGTAGTCGTTGCGGACGACGACCTGGCCGGGACCCGGGTCGGGCACGGTGGCCGTCTCGAGCGCGACGTCCGAGGCCCTCGGCTCGCCGACGGGGCGGGTGACGAGGTGCCATTCACGGCTGGAAAAGGACATGACGATCCTGGGGAAGGGTGCGGTGTGGGAAGGAGAGGGGGAAGTCAGCTGCCCGCGGTGACGGTGGAGACAGGTACGCCACAGAGCCCGGCCGCAAGGGCGTCGGACGCCAGCGGCAGCAAGCACTGCGGGTCCGTCGCACCCTCCAGGCCGACCACGAGAGCGATGCAGACGTCTGCGGCCTGGACCGCTTCGACCCCTTCGGCGGTGCCCGCCTCGGCGAAGAGGCCGATGAGCAGGCGGCGCAGCTCGGCGGTGAAGTCGGAGCAGATCCCGCCGAAGAGGCGTGCCTTCTCGTCGAGAAGTTCGGCCGTGTGCGGGGAGTCCCCCTGCAGTTCGAGGACGAGTCCGAGCTTGGCCGCGAGGACGCCCTGGATCCGGTCGGCGTACGGGATGGTGGTGTCGTCCGCTGCCCGGCGGGCCCGCGCGAGCGCTTGCTCGTGCAGGCGCCCGGCGAGCCGCCGGAAGGCGTCGTCCTTGCTGCGGACGTACTGGTAGACCGCGGACCGGGACACGCCCATGGTGGTGGCGATGTCGTCCATCGTGGTGCGCCGCACGCCGTACCTGGTCAGGCAGTCGTACGTCGCGGCGAGGACCTCGTCGAGCCGGTCGGTGCCCATGTCGCTCAGGCCAGCTTCTTGAGCAGCTCGGCGGCGAGCGGGGCGGAGGACGCAGGGTTCTGGCCGGTGACCAGGTTGCGGTCGACAACCACGTTCGGCGCCCACGGCTCGCCGGCCTTCACGTTCACGCCGGCCTCGGTGAGGCGGTCCTGGAGCAGCCACTTCGCCTTGTCGGCGAAGCCGCCCTGGGTCTCCTCCTCGTTGGTGAACGCGGCCACGTCGTAGCCCCGGAAGGAGTTCGTGCCGTCGGCCTTCGTGGCGGCGAGCAGCGCGGCCGGGCCGTGGCAGACGACACCGAGTGGCTTGCCGGACTCCAGCGCCAGGCTCAGCACCTTGCCGGAGGTGGCGTCGACGGCCAGGTCCTCCATCGGGCCGTGGCCGCCGGGGTAGAAGACGGCTGCGTAGTCGTCGAGGTTCACGTCCTCCAGGCGGATCGGGCTCTGCAGCTCGGTGAACGAGGCGAGGGCGGCCGCGATCTCGGCGGCGCCTTCCTCTCCGCCGTTCACCGCGGGCGCCAGGCTGCCCTTGTCGACCGTGGGGACGACGCCGCCGGGGGTGGCGACGACGATCTCGTGGCCGGCTGCCTTGAACGCCTGGTACGGGGCGACTGCCTCCTCGGCCCAGAAGCCGGTGGGGTGCTTCGTGCCGTCGGCCAGCGTCCAGTGGTCGGTGCCGGTGACGACGAAGAGGATCTTCGACATGAGGGGTTCTCCGAGGGTGCGGGTCCCGTACAGGCCGTACAGGATCGGGGGCGGTACGTCGCCGCCTCTGAGCTTCCGAAGCTCTGACACTTCGCACTCAGTACGTCAGTGCGGCGATGTCGTCGAAGGTAGAACCCCTCACCCATCGAAATCCAATAGGCTCATACATATGAGAGATAGGGATCCCGATGGACAGCCGGGAATACCGCCGCCCCACGGCAGCGGCCTCCTCGACCTGAACCTGCTGCGCACGTTCCTCGCGGTGTACCGCGCCGGCGCCTTCACCGCGGGCGCCCGCATGCTGGGTCTGTCACAGCCGACGGTGACCACGCAGATCCGCTCCCTGGAGAGCCGGCTGGGCCGGGAGCTGTTCGAGCGACTGTCGCGCGGTGTCTCCCCGACCCCTTTCGCGGACGAGCTGGCCGCACGCGTGATGGAGCCACTGGACGCCCTCGGCCCCGTCAGCGGTGCCGGCACCCTCTTCGGCGAGAGCGACGCGGAGCCCGTCCATCTCGCCGGGCCCGCCGAGTACCTCACCCACTGTGTGATGCCGACGCTGGCCCCTCTGATCGACAAGGGGGTCCGCCTGCACATCGCGTTCGGCCTCACGGACGACTTGCTGGACGCACTGCGTGCGGGCCGGCACGACCTGGTGGTGGCAACCCTGCGCCCCCGCGGCCGCGCGCTCGCCTCCGTACCGATGTCGGACGAGGAGTTCGTCCTGGTCGCCGCACCCGCATGGGCCGAACGGGTCGGGCCGCGCCTTGCGACCGAGGGCCCGGCAGCGCTGCACGGTGTGCCGCTCATCTCGTACGCCGACGATCTGCCGATCGTCCGCCGCTACTGGCGTCATGTGTTCGGCAAGCGCTTGACCTGCACTCCGGCCGTCGTCGTTCCGGACCTGAGAGCGGTCAAGGCAGCCGTCACAGCCGGTGCCGGATTCAGCGTGCTGCCCCGCTACCTGTGTGCCGACGAACTGGCCGTGGGCGCTCTTGTGCTCCTCAACGATCCGGACGACCCACCGATCAACACGGGCTTCCTCGTCCAGCGCCCCGGCTCGTCGACGAACCCGCACGTCACACTGGTGCGCGACCACCTCCTGCGCTCCGCCCACGAAGCATGAGGGCAGCGGTGGCCGAGCACGCTCCCCCTCGACTGCAGTTTCCGCGCAGCCTCTTCTTGAGCCCAAGAGATGCCTTCTCACCGGGACCGGCGCACCCAGGAACGGGCTGCGACTCGGGAGCCGGCACACCGCGTCATTCCGAGGGAATGCGAAACTCGAATTCAGGACGGTCCCACGGCACGGCGGGCGGGTTCGCGAGCGCGATCCCTGTCCGCACTGCGCCGACGCGGTGGTAGAAGTCTTTGGCAGGGAGATGCGACACCACCCTGACACGGTCGAGCCCGGCGGCACGGGCCTCGGACTGCATGTGCGCCACGAGCAGTCGTCCAATACCCCGTCCTTGCGCTTCGTCGGCGACGAACAGCAGGTCGAGCTCCGGTGGGGCGAGGACGAGCGAGTAGAACCCGAGGACCCGGCCCCCATGCTCGTCGGCACCGACGGCCACGAAGACGCGGTGGGCCTCGATGTAATCAGGACCGACCCGGTAGCCCGCGACTGCGGCTGCGTACTTCCCCTCGTAGGCACCCGAGCCACGCACGAGCCGCGTGAGCCGTTTGGCATCCCGCGCAACGGCCCTCCGAATCGTGATCGGCTGGCTGACCGGGGAAGTACGTGAACCCATCGGGAGAGTATTTCGCACCGGGGCGTGCCTTCGTGCAGCGGGTCGGCTCCACGGGCAGGCCGCGGAAGCGCGCCTGGTGTCGTGCGGCCCGACGTGGACAGGCCGGCGGAACCCGGTCGTGGTCTCGGCCTCTCCTGCCGACGCCGCCCGAGCCTCGCTCAGTTCCACAGACCAGGCATCGTCAGGCAAGGCGCAGTGGAGCAGGCTGCCACAGTCGCCGTGCCGGAGTCTGCTCAGTAATCATCAAAGAAAAGACAGAGATATGTGTCTACGGATACCCAGGAGCACGTTGCCGCGAGCAATTGTTTCGGTATCAACGAGACCGTAGCCACGGTGTGCGTCCCAGCCTCCGCCCGCGTAGCGTAGATCCTGGCACCAGCCCATTCGGGTCAGCAAGGGAAGGCCAAGATGAGTCAGGTCATCCGGCACCCTGAAGGGAAGTATCGGCCGCCGAACGAGTCGCTCCCGAGGCGCGGCAAACGGCTCTGGTCCAAGGCGAAAACCTACTGGCTCCAGAGATCGACGATGTCTCGAATTCAGCGGGAAGCGAAACGCAGGGTCCCCCTTGCCCGATGGTGGCCTCTACGGAGAACACCGGCGACCTATTTCCGGGCCTTTGCATTCATTGGCGCTTTCATATTCTTGGCCTGGATAGCACTGGCCATCTACGTCATCGTCAACGACGAGCCTGGAATCATTGAACGCACCTGCGACAAGAAGGCACCGTCGTGCAGTGCCGTCATCAGTTTCACCACACCTTTCCTCGCCTTCGCCCTGAGCGCCGCGACATTTCTCACTCTGCGACACTTCAAGACGATCAGGCGGGTGCGTCGGATCGCCAAGAAGAGTCCTCGGGATCTGGTACCCACAGCGGGGACGATAACCGGTGAGGTTGTCGGCCGGGAAGAGCTTTGCTCGGTGATAGCACAGGCCCTTCGCAACCGTCGCTGGCGTCGGCCGTACGTGATAGTCGGCGGCGTGGGCAGCGGAAAGACAGCCGTGCTCGTGCAACTGACACAGGTACTGGCGGAAAAAGGAGCGCTCCCCGTTCCCATCCATCTTCGGAGAACCGACCTCGACAGCGGAGATCTGAATTTTAGCGAACTGGCTAAAAAGCGTTTCTGTGATCTGATCGACCCAGGGGTTATTTCCAGACAACAGGCTGAACGTGTCTGGCGACAACTCTGCATGGACGACAAGGCCGTGATCATCGCAGACGGACTCGAGGAGGCATTCAGCGACGACGAGCGGCAGGCGGACCGGGACGGCTTGATCCGCCGCGCCATCGAACGAGCGGAGCAACAGGGAATCCCGCTGGTGATCGCCTCACGCCCGCACGCCGCGGTCGAAGGCACACGGGCAGCAGTGATCGATCTCGAGCCCCTCAGTGATGAGGCCGCGCTCGCTTACCTGGGACAGCAAGACTGTGGTGCGGAGGAGCGGCGCCTCGACTGGATCGTGGAGACGGCCGCGGTCGCCGAGTCGCCTCTGTATCTGCAGGTCACACGTCAGCTTCGACAGCACCAACTGCTTGAGCATCATGAAGGCGCCAACGATCGGGAACAGATAGATACGAGGAAAGGTGACCGTGCGGGAATTCGAGTGAGACTCATGGAGTCATGGGTGAAAGCGTTGGTCGACGGGCATCTACGCCACCGCTTCGACATCCCGCTGGAACGGCGCCGGACAACAGTAGAGGTCATTTCGGCCATGGCCTGTATCGGCCTGCTCAAGGATCGGCAGGAAGTCGACTTCGATGAAGTGATCAACTGGAGCGGCAAGAAGAAGGGGGCATGGTACCCAGAGGTCCGCTATCCATGGATTCTCGAGGAATTGAGAAGACGAGTCAGTCAACTGCCGGAGCGTGAGGCTTCAGAGTCCTGCTGGCGAACTACCCTGTCGCGGTTTGCGGCGGAAGGGGAGCAACTTGGCCTGGTCGAGGCGTACAGCTATAAGGTCAGGTTTCCGCACAGCATTCTCCAGGCTTACCTCGGCTCCAGTTTCCTCGACATCGTCCAGCAAGATTCTGAATCCGCCCTCAAAGATTCTCTGACCGACCCGGGACGTGAACTCCTCATCTCCTTGATCATGCGCTCGCGGCGCAATGGGGGCTCGCAGCGCAATGGGGAAATACCTCCTCAGCGATCCACGGTCGACCTGCTCGTCAATGCTGCTGAAACTCGCCAAGACGACAAGGCATTCGATCTCTATGCCGCAGCATTGGAGATAGATACCGGTAAGAAAAACGACTCGCGGCACAGAGACATCGCCAGAAGGCTTCGGGAACGCTGGCCCGAACTCAAGGATGGCGACACGAAGACGCTCAACGAAGCGAAACTGAGGCTCGTGCAGCGCTTCGGCGAGGCCGCCCGCCGACTGGACGAAGCAAGCAAGCGGCCGGATGCCGAAACGTGGGAGAAACCGGCTTATGCCGATTTGATGAGAATCAGCTGGAAAGAGGCCGGCTACCCCGTCAGGCTCGCCATCGCCCAGGAAATTGGTGCTGGAGGGGACAACGCGTTCGACGCGCTGCGTCAGCTGTTTCCGTGGCCGGCCAAGAAGGAGGACTCGGACTCTGACAATTACGATCCGTGGGAGCAGTACAAGAAGGCCATGGCCGACCAGAAGTACGAGGAGGGCTTGGAACGCGAGAAGAAGCTCAGCCCTCCAGCACCGCAGCAGACGGAGAAGCCGACCGACAGAGTCGAGATCTGGCGCCAGTTCGTCTCAAGGGGATGGCTGGTTCCCATGGTGGTGGGTTCGGTGGACGCCGACCGGAGGAGTGTGGCCAGGGAACGATTGGACCTCTGGCTGCAGCATTTGGCCCCCAATGCCGGGACAGGAAGTGCCGACCTCCCCATATCTCTGGAGATTGCGCTCGCCCAGGGATTCAAGGGCGCTGCGAACCGCCGAAGGCGGCACCCTGCAACCTCCAACGAGACCCGCGAGTTTCTGATCGAGCAGGCGGAACGCATGCTCGCGCACGCGCGCTACTGGTACTCGCAGCTCACGCTGATCCACGCGTTGTGTCTGTGGGAACTGCCGGACAGCGGCGACGAACCGGATGGCGCGGAAGGCGGAGGCCGAGTCGGCATCGAGCCGCTTCAGGCGGTGGAGCGCTGGCTGAGTATGGCCGGCAGTGAGCAGGCTTCCGGTGATCGGCCTGCGGACGAACTGACGGTGAGGGGAGGAAAACGCCTGCACCCCTTCGTCGCCGAGGCCGGGGACCTCGCGGCGCTGGCGCTGCAGACCGGGCATCCCGAGCGATTCATCTGGATCGACGAGACGGGGGCCACTCTGAAAATCGGCTCGAGTCCCGCAGATCCGACGGTCTATCGCAAACACAACCTCTGGATCCCACCGTCAGTGGGGTGGAGCACGCTGCACCCGCGGGCCCAGCAGCTCCTCGCAGACGTTCTGCTCCTGCTCAACCTGACAGAACGGGACGGACTTCTGATCGATGAGCGGCTGCAGCGGACCAACCGGACCGAACTGCCGCCCTGCCTCAAGTCGGATCGGACAGTTCTCCATCCCGAGCGAACGGTCGGCATGCCGCGTACGGCCGAGCCCGGCACGTGCTGTCTGCGCGGCTGTAAGTTCGAACTGTGTCCCTACCCTGCAAAGGGAGAACAACCAGCTGGTGAGCTGCGTGAGCCCTTCTGCAGGCAGCAGCTGGCACTTGTGGCACGGGGAGCGCTTCGGCGCAAGAGGGCAGGCTGGCAAGGCATGAGCAACCGCGAACTGCGGCGGTTCTGGAGAGCAATGGCAGAACGAACCCGCACGCCCTCGAAGTAGGCGTCGGCGACTCGTCCTCCGTACGACGCGAAATCCAAGGGCGCGGCGATCCAGGTGTTACCCGGTCCGCTGGTGTCGGTCGGGCGGGTCTCGACCAGACCGAAGCGTCGCAGCCTGTCGGCATCGGTTACGCGGGCAGCAGGGCCGCCGGATCGGTGCCGGGTAACCGGATCGCCGGGTGCACTTCCAGCACGAGGGGATCACAGTCACCGACTGGCAGGCCCAGCCGACGACTTGGACAAGCCGGGCCACCACGCAGGCTGTCGGTCAACCCGCTCTCCCGGCCGCATCCGGGTCTCCGGCGCCGGACCGGACAGTTCGTCACCACAGGTGAGCTGGACACGGTCGGAGCGTAGCCGACACGGACCCGCCAGGGCGTCCTCACCGTCCCCCGCACCCGGCCGGCCTCGACATCGGTCATCCTCCTGACAGAGCCCCCTACCGCACCCGATAATCGGCGCGCGCGGCACGAAGGGAGGACGCGGTGAGCGAGGCTCGATCCGACCGGCTCGGCGCCGTGATCACGGACCTCGACGGACATGCCCGCGGGTCCGGCTTTCTGGTCGCCGCGAACCACGTGCTGACGTGCGCGCATGTGGTGGCGGAGGCCCTCGATGCGCCCGCGTCCGGGGACCGGCCGCAAGGGCACGTCCTGGTGCGGCTCCCCGGGTCGTCGGCGGAGCGCAGGGCCGAGGTCGTACCCGGCGGATGGCTGCCGTGGCGGCCGGGCAGCGGAGATCTCGCCGTACTCCATCTCGTCGACCCCACCGAGCACAGGCCTCGTCCGCCGAGCCGGGAGCGGGCCGAGGCCGGGGCCGTCGTCGAGATCTGGCATCCGGATCCCGAGGGGCCGGATCGGCGGTGGAGGGCGGTCGTGCTGGACAGCCCCGACCCCGGGTCGACGGCGTGGTCCCGGCTGAAGTTCCCGGGACCGGTGCCCGGACCGGGGGTCAGCGGCGCGGCGGTCTGGGACCGGGACGGCAGGGGGGTGGTGGGCATCCTCATGGCGAACCCGGGCCATGAGGACCGGGCGTCGGGCTGGATGCTCCCGGTCGGCGAGGCGCTCGACCTCGTCCCCCTGACCACCGTACGCCCGAAGTACGGCGAAGGAACGCGCCCGAGCCGGCTCACCCTGCGGGAACTGGGCGAACTGGTCGACGCGCTGCTGGCCGTTCGGCTCGAGCCGATGGAACTCGATCTGATCCTGGGCCACTTGCGTCCCGCGCTGGCCCTCGGCGTGCCCCGGTACTCCGCGGCACGCCCGCAGGCCATCGCGCTCCTGAGGACCTGCGCACAATGGCCGGACGGACTGCGCACACTGGTGGCGGCCCTGCGCATGCTCAAGGCCGCCGGCCCTGAGCTGGAGACGTTCGCGGCCCTGGTGGACAAGATGACCTCGGAGCCGCTCCTGCTGCCGACCGAACGGACCGAACTGCACCGGCTGTTGACCTTCGTACCATCCCGGGTGCCGGGCGAGAACCTCCTCGAACGCGCCGTGGAGCTGGAGGACAGCACTGCCCCGCCCGGCGGCCCCGTCGCCCTGCTGGAGTTCGTCTCCGAGGTCGCCGCCCGCGCCGATCCGCCGGTACGGGAGGCACTGCTCGACTGGCGCGGCGGCACGGCCGAGCGCCTGGGGCCGAACGCCGTGCCCGCACAGCCGCCGGCCGGGTCCCCCGAAGCGCCGTGGGTGCTGACCTTCCTGCTGCAGAAGGCCGCCTGGGACAGCGCACGGTTCGAACTGTCGTCGTGGCTGCTGCGCGGACCGGACGACGAGGCCGTGCCCCTTCGGGGCAGCAGCGAGCCGATGTCGCTCGACACCGTGCGGGCAGCGGTCGGCGAGACACTGGAGGAGGTCACCCGGCTCGGCTCCCACGCCGACCGCCTGCGGGTCGAGTTCGTGCTGCCTCCCGATCTCCTCGAACTCCGCGTCGAGGAATGGCCGGTGGACGGTGCGTCCGAGGGCCCGGCCCTCGGCATGCTCCATCCGGTCGTCGTCCGCGTTCCGCATGTGCGTCGCGACCCCGACTGGCGCACACGTTGGCAGGAACTGCGGACCCGCACCCTGGGCCGGACGTGGGTCGAAGGCGGTGGTCGGCGGGTCCTGTGCCTGTCCCTGGGTGGCGTCGAGGGCGAACCGTCGCCCCAGGCATCCCGGGCGAGGCTCTGGAGCGAGATCGTGGCGGCCGGCGTACCGGCGGCACTGTGGTCACGCGACGGGGCCGCCGAGACCGACGCACGGATCGAGGAGCTCGCCGCGGACTCGACCCTGTCCACCCTTCCCGAGAAGATCCTGGAGTTACGCCGCGGTGAGAGTCCGTGGGCGCAGTCGATCGCTCTGCTCTACGACGATCCGGACTCCGATGTGTCCGACCCCCCGCACCTCCCCCTGATGTCGCCATGAGTGCCGGGGTGAGCCAGGCGGACAGTGCCCTTCTCGGTGTCCTGCGACCGTTCGCGAGCGGGGACTTCGACCTCTGTCTCGTGGTGGACGACGCGCCCTCCATGGAGATGTGGCGCGACAACCTGGCGCAGTTCGCCTCCGTCACCCGGCGCGCGTCGTTCCGCAGCGTCAGCGTGCACCGTCTCGACACGTCCGCGCCCGGGAGCCTTTTGTGCGTCGACCACGACGGCGGTACGTCCCCGGCGAGCGACCTCCTCGGGGAACCCGCCCCCGGTCGTGTGCTGTTGCTGGCGACCGACGGACTGGGAGCGGCCTGGCGGGACGGCCGGATGTCCCAGCTGCTGGGCGCGTGCGCCACCCACACTCCCCTGGGCGTGATGCAAGTGCTGCCGCAGCGCCTGTGGTACCGCACCGGCAACCCCGTCGTCGAGGTGGAATGGCGCGCGGACGGGCCCGGCACGCCCGCCGCGGATCTACGCCGCAGACCACCGGGCCCGACCGCCGGACCGAAGCCACCGGTCGACGACGCGGTGCCGCTGATCGCCCTGGACCTCGCCGCCCTGGGGACATGGGCCCGGCTGACCGCCGTCGGTGGCGGTGTCTGGCACCAGGGGCTGGGACTGCGCCTGATACGGCCGCTGTCGCCGGTGCACCCGACGCCTCCGGCCGACGGGCAGCACCTCGTCCGCCTCTTCCAGCGCACCGCCGAGCGTGACTCGGTCCGGCTCGCCGCACTGCTCGCGGTCGCACCGGTGATCACGGTGACGCTGCTGCGCGGCATGCACCGCCGGCTGCTGCCCGACCGCGGAGACTACCCCGTCGCCGAGGCGTTCCTGAGCGGCCTGCTCAGCCCCGCGCCCGCCGCCACCGGGATGACCGAGCCGGCCTACGTCTTCCAGCCGGAGGTCGCCGAAGCCCTCAGGGCGACGCTCCCTCCTGCGGACGTACAGCGCGCGATGAGCGTCGCGGAGGAGTTCCTGCCGCCCGGAGCCTGGGACGGGGCCCGAGTCTGGCCCCAGGCCTCCCACGGTCAGCGGGCGCAGCCCGGACAGCGGGACCGCGGCGCGGAGTTGAAGGCCTCTCACAATCATCTCCCCTCCCGCAACGGTCATTTCACCGGCCGCGCGGCACTGCTGCGGGAGTTGCGCGGCAAGCTGACGGCCGGGACCGGCCCGTGCGTGCTGTACGGCACCGGGGGCGTGGGCAAGAGCCGGACCGCGCTGGAGTACGCGTATCTCCACCAGGGCGACTACGACTTCGTCTGGTGGCTGGAGGCGACCGACGCCGTCAAGCTCACCCAGTCGTTGGAAGCCCTGGGCACGGCCCTGGGCATCGAGCCGGGACCCTCAGGCGCGCCACCCGTGCAAGCGGTCCTCGACCGGCTGCGCCGCGGACGGGTCCGCAAGGGCTGGCTGCTGGTGCTCGACAACGCCGAGACCGTGGACAAGATGGGCCAGCTGCTGCCGGACGGCGACGGACATGTCATCGTCACGAGCCGTACGTTCAGCTGGACGCGCCAGGTCTCCGACGTCGTGCCCGTCACCCCTTTCGAGCGCGCGGAAAGCCTCTCGGTGCTCCGGCGTCTGGTGCCGACGCTGCCCGAGGCGGACGCCGATGACCTGGCGGAGCGGACCGGCGATCTGCCGCTGGCCGTCCTGGAGATCGGGCGGTTCCTGTCGGAGGTCGGCCCCAACGTGGCCGCGTATCTGGCGGAGTTCGACGAGCTGTGCACCATGCTCCTCCAGGAGGGCGGTCTGCTGGGCTACCCCGTGCCGCTCGTGGCGAGCTGGCGGGCCACCCTGGATGTGCTGGAGAAGGACATGCCCAGCGCGGTCCAGCTCTTCCACCTGCTGTGTCATCTGGGCGTAGGGCCGGTGTCGCAGGATCTGCTGTTCGCCGCCGTGGGGCGGGGGATGCCTCCCGGCCCCGGAGCGGTGCTGTGCCGGCCGGTCCCCCTGCAGCAGGCATTGCGCCGACTCTGTGACGCCGGCCTGGCCACCCTGGACAGAGCCATCCACACCGTCGAGGTCCACCGGGTCCTCCAACTCGTCGCGCGTCAGCGCTTCATGGAACCGAACCAGCGCCAGGAGGCCGACGAGGCGGTCCTGTGTCTGCTCGCGGCGGCCATGCCCGCCTCACTCTCCGCCCCCGGTGCTCCGCAGCTCGTCACCGAGATCGTCCGACGCCTCAACCTCGCTCCAGCCGTGGCGAGCGAACGCCCGGAGGTGAACGACCTCGTGCTGGTCGCCGTACGCCACCACAAGAACCGCGGAGACCTCCAGGCCGCCCGCATGGCGGCCGAACTCGCGGAGAGTGTCTGGCGGAACGGCCCCCGGGCCCGGACGGACCGGCTCAAGGCGGTCTCGCACTGCATGGAAAGCTCCTCGCACCCCGCCTGACCGACCAACCATCCCTCGGCCGACACCAGTTGAGCGACAGGAGACACCCTTTGCGTCCGCTGACCGACAATCCCATCAGCCGTCCCGAGGACGACGCCTTCCACTTCGAGCCGTACGTCACGGTCCTGCACGAGGCTGTCGCCGAGGCCAGGCCGCTGCCGCTCACCGTGGGCGTCTTCGGCTCCTGGGGAGCGGGCAAGTCGAGCTTCCTGAAGCTGTGGGAGAAGCGCTTCACGAAGGACGACGTACGCACCATCTGGTTCAACCCGTGGAAGTACGACCGGAAGGTCGAGGTCTGGGCCGCGCTGCTGCACACGATCCTCGCCGAGCTGGAGCAGGAGGAGAAGCTCAAGGACAAGGCGCTCCGGCTCGCCAAGGCAGCGACCTGGCTGTCCGTCAGGGCGGGCCTGGGAGCGGCGGCCGCGCTCGGCACGGGCGGCGTCATCAAGGGCGAGGCCGTGGACCAGATGCTCCAGGACATCTCCGTACGGGACTCCGAGCAGTACCGTCAGATCAACAGCTTCGAGTCCGATTTCGCCTCGGCCGTCAGGGAGTTCGTCGGCCCGGAGGGCAGGCTCGTGGTCTTCGTGGACGACCTCGACCGGTGCACGCCGGAGTCCGCCATGACCGTCCTGGAGTCACTGAAGCTGTTCCTGGCGGAGACGCAGTGCGTGTTCGTGCTCGCGCTGGACCTTGACGTGCTGGCGGCGGTGGCAACGAACAAGTTCGGCGACGCCCTCAAGGGCGCTCCGCCGGAAGTCGTGTCGGGCATGGCCTACCTCGACAAGATCGTCCAACTGCCCTTCTTCCTGCCCGACGTGGGCTTCGACACCCTGCGGGCGGCCTACGCCACGGCCGTTCCCGACCTCGCGGACTCCGACTTCTTCTGGGGCCTGCTGCAGACCAGCCTCGGCGGCAACCCCCGGCGGCTGAAGCGCTACCTCAATGTGCTCAGCATGGCGCTGTCCGTGTCCCGGGCCCAGCACAGCCGCGCCCTGACAGCGGACTTCTCGCTGCGCCTCGCCATCCTCCTGATCATCCGCACCCGGCATCGCGCCTTCTTCCATCTCCTCGCCGCCGAACCAGAGACTTGGCGCATCCTGACGAGCTACTTCGACCGCGCCCAGGCGGAGCCGCGCAACGCGGAGTCCTACCGGGCCGGATTCTCCGCCCGCCTCAGGGAGTTCACCGAACACCCCGAACTGGAGAACCTCCTCACCTACGGCGGTCACCACCGCGTCACACCGCCGGACGGCCCCGAAGTACGGGCGATGATCAGCACACTGCGCAACACGGCGGGCCCGGATAGCGCCGACTGACTCGCCGGACCGAGCACCGGGTTCGGGGCGCCGGTCGTCGATCGGTCAGTCGATCGGTCGTCGCTACCGGGCGGTCTCCAACTCGGGCGCTGCAGACCGGCGAGGCAGCCGGTGTCCGGGGCGGTCCGCGTGTCGAGGAACGAGGTCGCCATGCGGAGACGCGGGTGTGGCGGTCGAAGTGTCGGCGGAACCTAGAGGGGTCGCCGAACCCCCTCCTTTTCGGCGGCGATGCGCTCGTCCGCGGCACCCCTGACCAGCCGCTTGAGTGGACGACGGCCCGCTGACCGTGGTCGGTCGACTGCGCTGGGTCACCGCCGTTCCCGGCCCCCGTGTCCACCCGCAGCGATGGAACCCCGAACGAGCTGCCGGGATCACTGCGCCTGGTCGTGACGGAGTTGCGCCGCTTTGTGGGCCTCCTATTGTGGAATCAGCGCCACTCGGCAGATCCCTTTCGCTGTCGCAGTGCGGTGTGACCCGCGAGCAAGGGGGCCGATACGTCGGGCAGTGGTCCCGAATCCCGATGGACCTGTCAGCACTGACTCAGGAGGCGGGGATGCTCAGAGCTCCGCTGCAGACGCTGAAGAAGGATGACAAAGGACCCGAGGTCAGGGCTCTGTACGCGTATTTGCGGCAGCTGGGTTACGCGACGCACGCCCCCCGTGACCTCGACCGTTACGACGAGCCGCTGGCGGACGCGGTACGCCGGTACCAGGAGTTCTTCTCCCTCGAAGCCGACGGAGAGGTGGGCAAGGAGACGCTCGCGCAGATGCGCAGCCCGCGTTGCGGCATGCCGGATCTGTTGCCCGGAGCCACCGTGGTGCCCAGAGCCGTGCCCACTGTTCGCGCCTGGCCCCGTACGGACCTGACGTACGGGTTCATCCGGCTCACTTCCGACCTGCCACCCGCACAGGTCACCTCGGCCGTCTCACAGGGCTTCGCGACCTGGGCCGCCGTAACGCCCCTGACATTCAGGCGCGTTCCGCCGTCATTCGCCGTCAGCGGCGCTCTGCAGACACTCGCGCTGGCCGTCCGCCTCGGCGCTGCCTTCGATCGTGTTCAGGCACAGGCTGTGCAGGCGCTCGCGCGGCTGTACCGCGTGGACATCCTCCTCGGCTTCCTGGTCCGCGACCATGGCGACCCACCCGGCTTGCTCGGACCCCCGCCCTTCGACGACAACCGCCTCGTGCTGGGCCACGCATTCCCGCCGCCCGCCGCGCTGGCACCTGAGCTCTTCGCCGGCGACGTGCACTTCAACGAGGCTCCCAAGTGGACCAACAGCCCAGGGCTGCTGACCGACCTCCAGGCCGCTGCGGTTCACGAGATCGGGCATGCCCTGGGCCTGGGGCACACGACGACCGACGTGGACTCGGTGATGACTCCGTTCGGCGCGGCGAAACGCCAACTCTCCACGGCGGACATCGAAGCGATCCAGTCCCTCTACGGATCTGCCCCCTGACCCGTCGACGGCTTCACGCACCGTTTCAGGGGCATTCATGATCAGCAGATCGAGCACGGAGTAACTGGCCCTAACAAAGCCTCTGGACGTGGCGGTGGGTGATCAGGCAGACGGCGAGTCCGAGGAAGGCCTCGTGGATGTCGTCGCGTCTCTCCCAGCGGATCCGTAGGCGGCGGAAGCCGTGCAGCCAGGAGATGGTCCGCTCGACGACCCAGCGGAACGTGCCCAGGCCGGTGCCGTGCGGTTGTCCCCGCTGGGCGATGGCGGGGCGGATCCCGCGCTGTCGGAGGAGCCGGCGGTATTTGTCGTGGTCGTAGCCGCGGTCGGCGAAGAGCATGTCGGGCCGCCTGCGCGGCCGGCCGACAGCCCCGGCCACTGCCGGGATCTTGTCCAGCAGGGGCAGGAGTTGGGTGATGTCGTTTCGGTTTCCGCCGGTCAGTGACACCGCGAGCGGGATGCCCTGGCCGTCGGTGATGATGTGGTGTTTGCTGCCCGGCCGTGCGCGGTCGACCGGGCTGGGGCCGCTTTTGGGCCCCGTCGTGCGGCCCGGACGTGGGAGGAGTCGATCACCGCCCGCGACCAGTCCAGCTGGTTCTTCGACCGCAGCTTGTTCAGCAGCAGCTGGTGCAGCTTCTCCCAGACACCGGCCTCGTTCCACGCGGCAAGGCGCCTCCAGCAGGTCATGCCCGACCCGAAACCGAGCTCCTGGGGCAGGTACTCCCACTGGATGCCGGTGTGCAGGACGAAGAGGATCCCGCACAAGGCCTGGCGGTCGGGCACTCGAGGCCGCCCTTCCACCTGTTTCGGCGGTGGCTCGGGCAGCAACGGCTCGATGAGCGACCACAGTTCGTCCGACACGATCCACGGCCGCGACTGACGCTTCCCCATGACCACATCAACGAACGATCAAGCCGACAGTCACATGATCAACCCGCTTTTGTTAGAGCCAGTAAGACTCCAGGCGGCGCGGGGCCGCATGGGACTCTCCTCACCGAGCCGTCGAGCCGGCCGCGGCGGCAGGCCGGGTGTCCGCCGCCTCATCCGCGTCGGAGCGGCCCGGAAGGCGCTTACCGAGGGCGACGAAGAACAGCACCAGACCCGCCGTCAGCAGGATGTGGCCGAGTCCGGACACCAGGCCGGCGGCCTCGCCAAGGGGGTGGCCCAGCACCGTCAGCGTGCCGCGGACGGCCATCATGACGACGGTCACCACCAGCCCCGCGTTGTACGTCCAGTAGAACCAGCCGAACAGCGGGCTCGAGGTCAGCCCGAACAGCTTCTCCAGTGCGAGCACCACAAGGAAGAACAGCATCCCCAGGGCGATGACGTGAGTGTGCACGACCGCGAGCTGCGTGTCGCCGGTGAAGTCCTTCAGCTTTGTCAGCTCGCGGTAGTACAGGCCGCTGACCAGGCCGACGATCATGTAGACATGGGCCGTGTTGAGGATCTTCCGCACGTGTAACCACTCTCGGATGCAGGTGAGTTGACTGCCGCTACGCTTGCACGCCCACCACCGGTGATCAACAATGGGCTCGGCAAGGACCCATAACCTGTGGCTAATCGCCGGGCGGTACGACGTGGAACTGCGGGACATCGAGATATTCCTGGCCCTCGCCGAGGAGTTGCATTTCAGCCGTACCGCCCAGCGGCTGCACGTCACCCAGGCGCGTGTCAGCCAGTCGGTCAAGCATCTGGAACGCCGAATCGGCGGCCGGCTCTTCCACCGCACCAGCCGCAGCGTCCAGTTGACCCCCCTCGGGGAACAGCTGCACCGGGACTGGGAGGCCGGCTACCGCAGGATCATGCAGGGCGTCGATGCCGCCACCGCGGCCGCACAGGGCCACGCCGGAGTCCTCACGATCGGCACGACTGGGCCGCACTTCTGTGTGGTCAAGGGCGCCATCAGGCTGCTCCAGGCCCGTCACCCGGCCGTTCAGCTGCAGCACCGCGAGATCCAACAGCCGGCCCCACTGGATCTGCTTAACTCAGGCGAGGTCGACGTGGCGCTGCTCTGGCTGCCGGTCGACGACCCGAGCCTCACCGTCGGCCCGGTCGTGCACACCTCCCCCCTCCAGCTCATCGTCGCCGCCACCCATCCCCTCGCCCAAAGGGAGTCGGTCCGGCTGGAGGACTTCGCCGACTGCACCTTCGTGACCGGCCGGGGCCTTCCCCCGTCCATGGAGGACACGTTCATCCCCTTCCACACCCCCTCCGGCCGTCCCGTTCCCCGCGGTCCAAGGGTCTCCACGGGGCACGAAGTCCTGAACGCGGTCGCCTCCGGGCACGCTGTCGGCACAGTCACCGCCGAGGCCCGCGACTTCTACAACTGGCCCCACCTCGTCTTCCTCCCCGTCACCGACGCCCCGCCCACCCGCTGGGCCCTCGTCTGGCGGGCCGACGGGGAAACACCCCTCATCCAGGCCTTCGCCCAGGCCGCGGCGGACTCGGCACCTTCGTGAGCACGCCTGTGCTGTGCGGTCCGGTCGTCGAAAAGTGCCAGGTGGTCATAGAGGCTCAGCCGTTCACAGCAGGCGTTACTCGCTGACCGTCACCTCGGCGGAGTCCCGTACAGCGCGAGGAAGCGTCAGCTCCGACGGCCGGCGCGCCGGTCGAACCCGCCGTTCGGCCAACGCAGTCCACCCGATCCACGCACCCAACGGGCGTTCATGGTGGATCATCCGTGGCTTCCGGCATCGTCACTCTCCAGGAGGTATCCCAGATGTCTTTCCCGGTCCCTCGCCGGCAAGGCCCCTCGGGCTCGCGCGGGGCCGGGGGGCCTGTCCTCGCAGGCCGCCCCGGAACGACGGGACGGTTCGCCTAGCGTCCTCGCCCGGGCGGGCAGGCCCTCCGGCTATGTCGTGGACACCGGATGCAAGCGGCGGGGCCCTGCCCGCGGGCCTCCACCCTGGCGCAGAGTCCGGGGGTTCATGGCCTGCTGGGCGGTGGGCGGGATCGTCGGCCGGATACGGGACCGGCTCGCTGGGCGGATCCGCCGGGGTAGGTGCCCCGCCGGTAGGTGCACGGCGGGCACAGGCCTGCGGCGTCGGGCTGTCCGCGCTCGGTGCATGGCGCCGCTGGTCGCTCAAGCGCCGCGGCCCCAGAGCACGCCGGCGCTCCCGGCAGCGCCGCACCGTTTAGCGACCTCGTCCGCGTCGCGCTCCTGCATCGCCCGGGCGGAGGCCGTCTCAAGCGGGCAAGTGCTCCCGCAGCCCCTACGAATCTTGCCCAGTTACCCGTACGCGGGAAACAATCGCGGCATGTCCAGCGACCGTCTCATGCGCATCCACAGCGCCGAGTTCCAGGCCATGGCTGAAAGGGTCCTGCGTGTCACCGAACTTACGTCCCGCCTGAACGTCCTGCCCTTCGAGGACGAAGCGGGCAAGGCCGAACTGTGGGAACAGATCCTCGGCAGGCCGCTGCCGCCGAGAGTCACGATCTATCCGCCGTTCTACACGGACCACGGTCTGCACCTCGACCTCGCCGAGCGCGTGTTCATCAACCAGAACTGCACGTTCCTGGACTACGCCGGTATTCGGCTCGGCGAGCGCGTGATGGTCGGCCCGAAGGTCACCTTCATCACCAGCGGCCATCCGGTCGATCCTGAGGAGCGGCGGCTGTACCTCACCGGCGCGCCCATCGACGTCGCAGAGAACGTGTGGATCGGTGCCGGTGCCACGATCCTGCCCGGCGTCAGCATTGGCCGTGACGCCGTGATCGCCGCCGGCGCGGTCGTGGCCGATGACGTTCCACCGGCAAGCCTGGTGGCCGGCACCAAAGCCACCGTACAGCGACGGTGGTGACGGCCTCTCCGGAGTCACACGGACCGAGGATCTTGGGACGTTACGCCGTCGAGGAACGGGCTTCTAAGGCGACTCTTCAATCGGCTTGCCGTAAGAAGAGGGGTCCAGGAGGTCCGCAGCTTCGCCTTTCAGCTTCACCTTGAAAATCCACCCCTTCCCGTACGGGTCACCGTTGATGACCTTGGGCTGGTCGATCACCGCGGGGTTGATCGCGGTGATCTCGCCGGTGACGGGGGCGTACAAGTCCGAGACCGACTTGGTCGACTCGACCTTGCCGCAAGGCTCCCCGGCAATCACCGAGTCGCCTTCCCCGGCTGCACTGGACGGGCGCGCCGGCCAGTTCACCCGGACCGTCCCCGCCCACGTCCTGCGCGCCTTCGCCCAGTGACCGGCGGCCCGTCTACGACCCGCCACGGGCAACCTCGCCGAGCACTACCCCGGGGCGCCTCCACCCGGACGGCAAGGCGCTGCTGGTGCACGTCTCTGCACGAGGCACCCGTCAACCGTGCCTACGCTCCAGCCTCGTACAGCGGAGACAGCACTCGACAGGGGATGCCGGGCAGATGGCGTCTTACAACCGCTCACACACTGAGCGGAGTTGTCGGTAGTTGAGGAGGTGACTTCGTACGCGCTCCCACTCCACGAGCGCATCACCCACCTCGTCGGTCTGACGCTCACTCCCGCAGGCGGCAGCCGTCGAGTGGCGGACCGCCGGTTGTGACGTCATCCTTTTCGGTAGGGGCCTTCGCAGTCGTCACCTCCCGCCATCACCGCCTGGGGGTGCCATGGCAGTCCACCTCGACATCAATCTGATCGTCGTCGCCAGGGATGTGTTCACGCCGGCGGAACTGAAGCAGGTCGACGACTCCGTGGACATCATGAAGGCGATCTTCGCCACGCACGGTCCGGTGATCGGCACGGTCAACCGCTTCCATATCGATGCGAGGGTCGCGGGGGTGGACGCGATCCTCCTGGGGGCGGGTGATGCGATGGCGCTGGCCGACCGGTTTGCCGTGAGCAGCAACGACGCTCTCGACGTGTTCGTCGTGAAGCGTATTTTCCACCCCAAGGACGTCGGATACTCGCCCGTGCCCGGCGCGTGCGGGAAGAAGACGGTCAAGGGCCGGCTGAGAGCACCAGTCGTGTCCATCGCGGGCAGCACCGCGGACAGCGGCAACACCTTCGCCCACGAGGTCGGTCACTTCCTGGGCCTGCCCCACTGTGAGAAGGACGAGTCTTTGTGTGGGCCCGCGAACTTCATGCGGGCGGCCTCAGGAACCAACACGGGGGTCACGCCGGCTCAGGCGGTCACGATGATCAGACACTGCCAGGTCACCCTGTAGAGCGGACGCACTGACGGACTTGAAAGCGTTCCCGGAGAGGCGCGCAGACCATGACCGACCGTATCGACCGACTGCTCGCGTCGAAGGACGGGGTGGACCCCTCACTCCTGGCCGCGCTCGACGCCGACGACCTCGCCGACGCCCTGGGCCGGGCGCTCACCCGCGACGACGAACACCGCGTCCGTGCGCTGGGAATCCTCTCCCTGATCGACCCGTCCCCACTGGGGGCGTTGGCCCAGGCGGTCGGGCAGATGCTGGCGGAGCCCGACCCCGACCCCTTCACGGTCGCCGCGGCGCTCAGCCAGGCGGCGGTGCTCGGCCGGGACGCCGTACCGATGGTCCAGCCCGCGGCATCGTCCGGCGAACCGATCATCGCGCTGGCCGCCTGGCGCACCCTGGCGCAGGTCGCCACCTCCGAGTTCCTGGACGTCCTGACGCAGATGGCACCCCCCGCCGGGGACGTGGTCGGCGACCAGGCCGCCCTCGCGCTGTCGGTGATCGCCTACCGGGCGGGATTCTCCGGCTTCGAACTCACCCCCGCGGACGACACGCGCATCGTCGCCATCCCCGCCGACGAGGACGAGGTGTTCTTCATCGACGCCTCCGAGCCCACGGAGGAGGACCTCGCGTTGCTGAGCCGGATGCCGGCCGGAGAGCTGTATCTGGTACGGCCTGAGCGCCAGGGAATGCTGGCCATCGAGTGCGCGTCCGAACGGCTGCTGCTCTGCATCGACTCCGACATCCAGATGGGCATGCCGGACATCTTCCTCCAGGGGCCCTCGCTCGCCGGGGTCATCACCACACTCGCGCCCCTCGGCACGGACTACTCCGTGCGCTACCTGGTCCTCACCTGGCCCGACGGCACCGGCGGATTCCACGTCATGCTCTGCCAGCCGAACGGGGTCCAGGCCTACTACGGCCACGCCGACAGCGACGAGATCTCCGAAGGGACCGCCACCTTCGGCCTCTTCACCGTCGACCGGCCCGGCGCCTGCCCCATCTCCCTCACACCGAGCGTGAGCACGAGCGGAGTCACCCTCGGTGGAGACCGCATGTCGATGACGGAGGTCGTCACGGACCGACTGGAGCCCGAGGCCACGCAGTAGCCTTCCGGCCGAAGCCGCCGCAGATCCGGCGAGGGTGACCGAGTTCCCGGCCGACCTCGCCAGCGGGTTTGCTTCGTGGGACGAAGTCGTGGCCGGTTCACCAGGTGAGAAACTCCTTGCGGCGGTGCGCACGCAGTGCGTGACCCTGCTGGATGCCGCACGACGCGCGCTGGAGTCGGCCGGCAGCCTGCAGAACCTCGCGGCCGCGGGCCCCGAATGGAGCGGCACCGCGCTCGCCCGGACAGGCTGGGAACGGGCTCACGGGGATGACGAGGGGCCCACACCTCACCTGGGTTGTTGTTGGGTCGCGCAGTGGATCCCTCCCCCGCCTTCGGCGATGGTGTGGATCTCCAGTTGGACGACCTCGCGGTCGGGGTAGAGGTCACCGACGGAGGCGGCCCGCTGGTCGTCTGTGCCGTCGCCGAACCTGGTGCAGGCTGCTGGATCGCCTCACCGACCGCACTGCGAACGACGTGGGCGCTGCTGACGGCGACCGGCAGCCCTGGCGCATCACGAAACTCACAGCCGAGCGTGCCCGCGTGCACGTCTCCACCCACGATCACCGAGGACCCGAGCTGAATTCCCCCCGTGATCGGATCGCTTCCGGAATGCCGTACGTCTTCTCGTCCAAAATCCCCGTCTGTTCCAGTCTCGGCGTTCCGGCGACGAGGACGCACCCGAGGCCCGCGATCGATTCCGGCAGCTCCGAGCGTGGGTTGTCCGGGTCCTCGATGAGAAGTCGCAGCGTGAACTCGCCGGCGCCGAAAGCCCCGCGCCCCTCCCAAGGAAGCGCTGCGACACCCCCCGCAGAGCCGCGCTCAACGAGGGGTGCAGCCTTCGCCGATCACCCACCTCATCGGATTTCCGTACCTGCACACGACCGCACCGTCACATGGATCTCAGCCGCAACGCCCCAGGTCAGTCAACCATTTGCCGTATCGACAGGTCAGCGACGGCGGTGGGAGCCTGGTACGGCGGGCCGCGAGCTGATGGGGTGTCAGGTCGACAGGTTCATGGTCACGGACCCTCGGTCTCGCTCGTCGTCGTCAGCCGCTGTCACTGCCGGGCCTCCCAGGCCCACGGAGGCGATCAGATGCTCAACCTCACCTACCCGGGCGTGTACACACGGGAGCTGGACTCCGGCGTACGGACCATCACGGGGGCTCCCACCTCGGTCGCGCTGTTCGTGGGGCCGACCCGGACGGGCATCGACAAGCGGCCGGTAACCTGCCTGAGCTTCGCCGACTTCGAACGGCACTTCGGCGGGCTGTACGCCAAGAGCTCGCTGTCGTACTCCTTGATGCACTTCTTCGCCAACGGCGGAGGCCAGGCGGTCGTCATCCGGCTGCCCGTGCAGAACGCCCAGGCGGCCGAGTCGACGATCCGGCGGGACGTGTCGGACAACAAGACGTCGCTCACGGTGACCGCGCTCAGTTCGGGCGCCGCCAGTGGATCGCTCTTCGTCGAGATCGACTCCTTCGCCATCGGCGCGAACCCGTTCTCGACCTCGCCGCCGCCCGACAAGACACGCTTCAACCTCACGATCGTCGATCCCGTCACGGGGCTGGTCGAACGGTTCCCGGATCTCACGACCCAGGCGGGCAACGCGAGGACCGTCGGCACCGTGGTCAACGATCCGGCCACCGGTTCCCGCCTGGTCAAGGTGACCGTGGCCGCGGACGCCGTCGGGCTTGAGGGCCCGAAGGCCACCGGATCCGTCTACCGGATCGGCAAGGAGCCGACGGCGGGCACCTTCGACAAGGCGTTCGCCGTGAATCTGTCGGTGGACCGGTTGAAGCCCGAGGACGGGAAGCGCGACGACGACTCTTCGGTCAAGAATCTGACGGTCACCGTCTTCAAGCAGAACGACTCCAAGCCGGGCAGTCGCCTGGAGCTGGTGACCCGGTTGGTCGCCGCGCTCAACGAGGCGATCCGGGCCGATGACGACGCCCGGCGCAGACTCGCCGGTGCTTCCGTCGAGGGCTCCCTCCACGAGGACGGCGGCTTCCTGCGTCTGTCCGTCACCCGCCCCACGGCGGTGCCCGGATTCGAGCGCGTGCACGACGCGACCGTCACGATCGCCGCGCCGGGGACGGGTGGCCCCGAGTCGCTTCTGACCGAGTACACCCTCGTGCAGGAGGTCGCCAACCCGTCGCGCTACCGGCTCGGCCACGTGTACGACCAGGCCCAGGTGGCCCTGAGCAAGGAGGCCAAGGACGGCGACAGCGCAGGCCAGCCGTCGTCGTCCGACTTCAAGGACGCGATCACCGGGCTCGCCGGGCCCGACCCGTTCTTCAACCTTCTGTGCCTGCCCGACCTCGTCCGCCCGAAGGCCACGGATCCCAAGGCGCTGCACCACAGCAACGCGTTCACCGTGTACGCCGAAGCAGCCCGGGTGTGCTCCGAGAAGTTCGCCTTCCTCATCGTGGACCCGCCGCCCGACGTCGTCGACATCGGGACGGCCGTCGCGTGGAAGTCCACCAAGCTGGGCCTTCGCTCGGTCCACGCAGGCGCGTGGTTCCCGAACATCCGGGTCGACGACCCTCTGCAGCCGGGCACGATCGTGTCGCATCCGCCGTCGGGAGCCGTCGCGGGCGTCATCGCCAGGACCGACAGCCGGGTCGGGGTCTGGCAGGCACCGGCGGGCACCGACGCCTTCCTGGCCGGTGTCCACGGGCCCTCCATCGAGGTCTCCGACGCCGAGCAGGGCCTGGTGAACCCGCTGGGTGTCAACGTCATCCGGCGGTTCCCCGTCTACCAGACCGTCGCGTTCGGCTCGCGCACCGTCGACGGCGCCGACGCGCTGGCCAGCCAGTGGAAGTACATCCCCGTACGCCGCACCGCCAGCCACATCCTGCGCTCGCTGTCGGAGTCCCTGCGCTGGGCGGTGCACCAGCGCAACGGCGAGGAACTGTGGTCCCAGCTGCGGGTCAACTGCACGGCCTTCATGCACGGTCTCTTCCGCCAAGGCGCGTTCAAGGGGGTCTCGGCTCGCGACGCCTACTTCGTCGCCTGTGACGCGACGACCACCACCCCGGCCGACATCGACCTGGGGATCGTCAACATCGTGATCGGGTTCGCGCCGCTCAAGCCGGCCGAGTTCGTGGTGATCAGCCTCAAGCAGATCGTGCAGCCGGCCGTCTGAGACAGGAGCAGCTCGTGGGACAGTTCTCGGTCAACGCCCAGCGGCTCGACCCGTACAAGAATTTCAAGTTCCGCGTGAAGTGGGACGGCCGCTATGTGGCCGGCGTATCGAAGGTGTCCCTGCTCAAACGCACCACCGAGGTCGTCAAGCACCGGGCCGGCGGGGACCCCTCCACGTCCTACAAGTCGCCTGGACGCACCGAGTACGACGCGATCACCCTGGAACGCGGAGTCACCCACGACCAGGAGTTCGAGCAGTGGGCGAACAAGACGTGGAACTTCGGGTCCGCGCTCGGCGGTGAGGTGTCCCTCGCCGACTTCCGCAAGGACATCATCATCGAACTGCTCAACGAGGCCGGGCAGGTCGTCCTCAGCTACGCCGTCTACCGGTGCTGGGTGTCGGAGTACCAGGCGCTGCCGGACCTGGACGCCAACGCCAACGCCGTGGCCATCGCCAAGCTCAAGCTGGAGAACGAGGGCTGGGAGCGCGACTACGCGGTCGCGGAGCCCAAAGAGCCGAGCTTCGTCGAGCCGTGAGCCGCAGCGTGAACGCCTCTCCCGGCCCCGCCGCCGTACCGAGCGCGGAGAACGTCGTGCGGCTGTGGCCGCTGACACGGCGCCGTCCTGCAGGGGATCGCGTCGTGGGCCTCCTGGTCGCGCTCGACGGACCGGCCGCGCTGCGCTATCCGCTGGGAACCCGCAACCAGCGGCTGCTGGCGGTGCATCAGGCCTGGGTGCGTCGACCGGTCGACGGCCATGTGCTCTGCCCCTCCTGTGGGACGGACAACGAGTTCGTGCTGCCCGTGCGGGCCGTGGCCGAGCTGCCGACGGCCGAGGCGGACGCGGTGGCGCGTCTTCAGGCGGGCGGCGTGGAGCTGACGTTCCGGCTGCCCGTGCTCGCCGACCTGACCGCGACGGCGGGCCGTCCCCCGGCGGGCAGCCTGTACGCACTCGCCTGCGACACCTGTCTGGACTCCCGCGCCCCGCGTCTGGACGCGGACGATCTCGACCGACTCGCCGACGCCTGGGAGGCCCTCGATCCCGCCGGTTCCCTGCGGGTCGACCTCACATGCGCGGGGTGCGGGCGGGAGCTCGCCGCGGACGCCGATCCCGCCGACTTCGTGGCCCGGGACCTGGACCTGCTCGTCGACGAGCTGATGCGCGAGATCGACGTGATCGCCGGCGGCTACGGCTGGTCGGAGGAGGCGATCCTGGCGATGCCCGCACCGCGCCGCCGCCGCTACGTGGAACTCATCACCCAGCGGCGTTCCCCTGCCCGGCGCACGGCGGCCCTGCGATGACGCCGCGGCGGTCCGCGTACGCGGAAGCACTTCGGCGTGCCGGAGGGATGGCGGTGACCGCCGTCGAGGAGGACGGTACGACGGCCGTGTCCGCCGCGCCGAGGCCACGCTCCCTCTACGAAGGGACGTGGGACGAAGCCGTCGTCGACCTGCTGCCCTCCCCCGAGGACGGCATGCCCGGGATGTCTCCGGCCCCCGCCGTCCCTCGGCCCTGGGCGGTCGGCACGCATCCTGACGTTCCGTCAGCTGTCGGCGACGTCCCCGTCGGCCCGGCCCTGCCGTCGGCGCAGGGGCCCGTGCCGGTCACCCCGCAGCCATACCCGCCCTACGCCCCCGTGGACGACGGGGAGCAGCCACGGGACCGCGTCCCACAGGCGCCCCGTCCGGCCGCGCGTCCCCACACCGGCCGGCCCCTGGGCCCGGCGGGGACGGACGAGGAGATCATGACGCACGCCGTCCCGCTGTCTCCGGTTCCCGGCACGCCGCCCGTGGCTCCCTCACCACCGCCGGTGCCTGTGCCCTCGCCGACGGCGCCTCCCGGGATCGGCGAGGGCCCGGTTCCGCCTCGTACGGTCGCGGCCCCCGTCGAGGACGCGGCGATCGCCGAGGCCGGGACAGCGCCGGAGCTGGTGCGCGCCGAGCCTGCGCCGGTGGTGCCGGACGCCATGGCACCGCCGGCCGGGCCTGCGACGGAGTCCGTTCCGGTGGTCGTCGAGATCGAGCGGGTGGAGGTGAGGGTGGTCGCCGACACGCCGTCGGGGCCGGCCCGCGAGCGCAGGCCCCGGCCCCGCACCGGGCCGACCCTGGACGAGTACCTGGGAAGCGCCGCCGGACGGGGGACGTCATGACCGCGCAGTTCGCCATTCCCGCGACCACCTTCGTCCTGCGGGAGATCATCCAGCGTCGGGTCAAGTCCGCCTACGGGAGCTTGGCCGCACCGACCGTCTCCGTCGAGCCGCCACCACGCCCGCCCGCGACACCCACGGGCGCCGGGGCGCCCCCTCCTCAGCCCGAACCGGCGGGCCTGTACCTGTTTCTGCACCACGTGGCGCTCAGCGCGGCCTGGCGCAACATGTACGAAGTACAGCTGAAGCCGGGCGAGGGGCAGACGGAAGGGACGCGGATCGGAGCGTCTCCGCTGGCCGTCGATCTGCACTACATGCTCGCGGCCACCGGCGCCGACCTCGAACGCGAGGTGCTGCTCGGCCTCGGGATCGCGGCACTGAACCGACGGGCGGTCGTCCCACGGCCGCTCATCCAGTCGATCCTCGGCGGGATCGCCGCACCGGAGCCGCCCACCCGCCTGCTCGACCGCCTCACAGCCGAACCGCTCCACCTGCCGGAGAGCCAGCCGCAGCGGATCACCGTGTCGCAGGCACCGGTCGACGTGGACCTGTCGACGAAGATCTGGTCGTCCCTGCAGTCCCCGATGCGGCCCTGTGCGCACTTCCTGGTGACGACCGTGTTCCTGGACCTCGGCGACAGCCCCACCGTCAAGGACGTGACGAAGGCTCAGGTCGGGGTGCGGCCGGAGCCGACGCCCGCGAAGACCCTGCCCGAGGGTGACACCATGACCATCACGGACGGGGGTGCCTGATGCCGACGCCCGCTTCCGCCACCACGGCCACGGCCGGTCCGGAACCCGAGGAGGCCTCCGCCCGCGCCCACGAGCCGGACCTGGCCGACATCGCCGAGTCGATGTCGCTGTCCGTGCTGACCGGCATCGCCCGCGGGGAGCCGACGGCGGACGGGTTCGCCCCGCTGCGGCAGTGGCTTCAGCGGGCCGATCCCGAGTCGCCGCTGCGGCGGATGGCCGAGGGCTTCGAGCTGTCCCCCGCCGAACTGCGGTTGACGGTGCTGCTGTTGGCGGCCGGCATCTCGGAGCCGGTGGCACGCGCGGCGGCCGATGCGGTGACCGCGAACGGCGGTGTCGCGGGCGGTGGTCTGCCGGTGTGGCTGGCCTGCCGTGCCGTCGGGAAGCCGCGTGCCTCGATGCTGGCGGCGGCCCTGCCGCTGGTGCGGTTCGACATCGTGGAGGTCGAACCTCCCGCGCCGCGGGTGGAGGCCCGGCTGACGCTGACCGCGCCGGTGATGGACCGGCTGCTGTCCCGGCCCGTGCGGGACCCGCTGGTGGCCGGCCGTATGACACCGGTCGCGGTGCCCGCGTCGGTGTCCGGCGCCGAGGACGGCCTGGCGGCCGCCGTGGCACGCTCTCTCGCCTCCCGTGGACCGCTCGGTATGCCACCGCTGGTGCTGTTGCCCGACGTGGCGCTCGACGACGTCGCGCGTGCGCTGGGCCGCCTGGGCCTGACGCCCTGGCGTATCGCGGGGAGCGACATCCCGGAGGACGCCGAGGGGCGTGACCGGCTCGCGGCGCGCTGGAGCCGCGAGGCCATGCTCGACAGCGCGGCCCTGGTGATCGACACCACCGGCTGTCCGCCGGGAGGCCCGATCGCGTCCTTCGCCGACCGGGTCCTCGGCCATGCGCTGCTGATGGGACATCAGGTGCCCGACGGGCTCACGCGCGGGTTCCACGTGGTGCCGCCCCAGGAGGACAGCCCCGCCGCCGCGGTACGGCGGTGGGCCGACGCGCTGGGGCCCGAACGCGCGGCCCGGCTCGGGCGGGGCGTGCACCGGGTGGCGGCGCAGTTCCGGCTCGACGCCAAGGGGATCGCCGGGGCGGCCGCCCGGGCCGCCGCGGCCGTCGACGCCGCCCCGGACGCGACAAGCGCGGCAGCGGCCCTCTGGCATGTCGCCGCCCGCTCCTTCACCCCCTCCCCGCTGCCCGGCGTGAGCCTGGTCGAGCCCGCCTACACCTGGCACGACATCGTGCTCCCGCCGGCCACCGAGGCCGCGCTGCGCCGGGTCGAGTCGCATGTGCGCCACGCAGCCCAGGTGTTCGACGACTGGGGCTTCGCCGCGCGCGTGGGCGGGCGCGGCAGCTGGCGCGGGCGCGGTGTGGCGGCGCTCTTCAGCGGTCCGTCCGGCACGGGCAAGACGATGGCGGCCGAGGTGCTCGCCTCGGCGCTCGATCTGCGGGTCATGGTGATCGACCTCAGTCAGGTCATCTCCAAGTGGGTGGGGGAAACGTCCAAGAACGTCGCGGCCGTGTTCGAAGCGGCCGAGCGCTCCGGGTCGATGATGGTGTGGAACGAGGGAGACGCGGTCTGGGGAACCCGCGGCGGTGTGGCCACGGCGACCGACCGGCATGTCAACGCCGAGGTGGGCGACCTCCTCCAGCGCATCGAGTCCTTCTCGGGCTTCACCGTCATCACCACGAACCTCAAGCACGCCATCGATCCCGCCTTCCTGCGCCGTTTCCGGTTCGCCGTGGACTTCCCGCTTCCGTCGGAGGCGGAGCGGCTGCGCCTGTGGCGGTCGGCCTTCCCGCCCGAGACCCCGGTCGAGCCCGTGCGCTGGGAGGCGCTGGCCTCGCTCCCGCTCACCGGCGGCTCGATCCGCAATGTCGCGCTCGGCGCCGCCTTCCTCGCCGCGGCAGGCGCGGGCACGGTGGACAGGACGATGATCGAGGCGGAGCTCGCCGAGGAACTGCGCAAGCAGAACCTTCCCGTCCCTCACGTCACCTGGGAGGAGCCGGCATGAACGGCGGGCTCCCCGCGGAGGTCCGGGTCCGGGTCGGCACCCTCCATGTGACCGCGGCCTCGGCGATCGAGGCGCGCCGGCTCGCCGACGCCCTGCCCGCGGCGATCGAGCGGGCGTTGCGGTCGTGGCCGGACGCGACGACTCCGGCGGTGCCCGCCCCGGGACGGCACTGCGCAGCCGCGGACCGCAGGGCGGACCAGGTGGCCGCGGCGATCGTCCACCGGATGCGGATCCGGCTCGGCGGTGACGGACCACGATGAGGCGACTGGCACAGGCCGTGCGCCCCGCCCGGCACACACAGGCGAAGCCGTCCCCGGCGCGGGTGCGGATGAGCGACGGCCGTACCGGCGCAGTCACGCCTGCCGCAGTTCCGGCGTTCACCCCGAGGCGGTCGGTGTCCTCCACAGCGCCGGCCGACACCGGCGTACCGGCGGTGACGGCCCGGATCGGTCCGCCGGCCGCGTCCCTGCCCGCCTTCACCCCCTCGCCCGCGGCCCCCGCACCAGCGCAACCCGCGCCGTTCGCCGCGACCCGCCGAGGCGGCAGCGCACCCGTGCGCGCCGCGATCGCCCAGCCGGGCCGGGCCCTGCCCCCGTCCCTGCTGGGGCAGATGGAGGCAGGGTTCGGTCGCGGCCTGTCCCATGTGCGGGTGCACGACGGCCCGGCCGCCGTGCGTGCCGCGGCCGCGCTCGACGCCCGGGCGTTCTCCCTCGGGCCGCATCTGGTCTTCGGGGCCGGGGAGTACCGGCCCGACACCCCCGGCGGGCGCGGCCTCATCGCGCACGAACTGGCGCATGTGCTCCAGTCCCCCGCCGCCGGACAGCCGCACGCCGCCGTGGTGGACGACCCCCGGACGGAGGCGGAGGCCGACCGGGCCGTGCACGTGCTGGCGGCGGGCGGACGGCCGGTGCTCGCGCCCCTGTCCGGTGCCCCGGTCATCCGCCGGGCCGGGAAGGGTACCGCCGCGCCGCCGCCCCTCCCCGCGACCACGCCGGTGTCCGCTCCGGGCCCCGGCGCCGCGCCGAAGGCGGCCGCCCCTCAGCCCGGGACGGCCACGGGACCCGCACTGCGCCTGCCGCCCGGGCTGAACGTGATCACCGACGAGCCGGCCGGTCTCGGCACGACCGAACTGGTCGTCGAGATGCCGGCCTTCACGCTCCCGCTGGAGAAGGGAGCCGGCCCCTGGGTGCAGAAGGCCTACGACGACGCCGCGGCCGGCGGGCGCCTGGTCTTCACCCCCCTCATCGAGGGCAACTCGACCGCGAGCTATGAATCCATCGCGGCGTACAAAGAGGGCGGCGAGAAATACAAGGACATCTGGCTCGGGGCCTACGGATTCTCGAATACGACGAAACTGGCCGACGCAATCACGACGGCGGCGGCGACCGACGACAAGGTGCGCGGCAAGCTGGCCGATCCGGCCGTCAAGGGTGTCGTGCAGGGCCTGAGCAAGAGCCTCAAGCAGTCGCAGTGCGACATCGACCACATCGTCGAGAAGCAGATGGGCGGAACCTCGATCCCGTCGAACCTCCAACTGCTCACCAGCACCAAGAACCAGGCCTCGGGCCGGGAGACCTACCAGGCGCTCGTCGATGTCGTGAAGCAGATCCGCGACCCCGCCATGCGCGGTCCAGGCGTCCGCAGGCTGCAGATCCGTATCGCGAAGGCGACCGTTCCCACCGGACAGCCCGACGCCAGCCACGAGATCGAGACCCTGCTGCGCTCGGGTGCCGTGCGCGGCTCCGACGCGGTGAAGGCCAAGGCCGCCGGCAAGCCCGTCCTGCTCACGGCGGGCGGTCAGGGCGAGACGGTGCAGGTGCGGGACACCGGCGAGACGCCGCTGGACACCGCCGCCCGGCGCATCGTGCCGGGCATGCGCATCGAGAAGTACAAGCGCGCCGCCGCGGGGGCCAAGTCCACGCGCGACACCGTCGAGGGCGAGCTCGACAGCCGCGCCGTGTCGACCACCAAGGCCGGCTCGGCGGTCACCCTCGAAGCCGAACTCGTGCCCGCCGCGGCGCCGGCCCCCGCCACCGCGGCCGGGCCCGAGACCACGGCGGACCCCACGGCGGCGCCTCCGGGCGAGGCACGGAAGCTACGGCTCGACAAGGCGAAGAACGCCAAGATCGCGTTCTTCTACCCGTATCTCAGCCCCGGAGAGCTGACCAAGGTGGCCCTCGACGAGCAGGGCAACCTCACCGGCGAGGGAGTCATCCACGCCTCGGTGCCGTTCCTCGGCAAGCTCAACGTGCGCTACACCAAAGACGAGTTGAAGCTGGTCGCGCCGATTCCCGCCGCCAAACTCGTCTCGCCGCTGCCCGGCGCGTTCCGGTTCACCGGCGGCGAGCTGGCCCTGCAGCTCTCCCCCACGCTGGTGCCCAACGGGACGCTGACGTTCTCGGTCGGCCCGGCCGCCAAGCCCGTGATGCTCGGCACCCTCACCGTGGCGGTGCGCAACGGCGCGCTGGTCGCCGCGGGAGACCTGACCCCGGCGGGCAAGCTGCCCGGGATCAACGCGGCGGCGGGCCACGTGGAATGGAACTCGGAGACCGGGTGGTCCGGCAAGATCACCGCCGACTCGACGGCCATCCCCCGCTCCACCGCGAACGTCGAGATCGGCTTCACGACGGCGTCCGGCCGATTCGATCCGTACGCCACCGGCGGCGTCACCACGACCGTGCGCAACTCCCGGCTCGAGCTCGGCGCCCGCTGGGACGGGCAGGCCCTCTCCTACCGCGGTTCGGTGACGGTCGACAAACCGCTGCCCCTCGTGAACTCGGTGAGACTGTCCGGACGTTACGGCGAGCGCGGCCTGTACCTGCAGGGCGAGGCCGATGTCGTCTGGAAGCAGTTCAAGGCCACCATGAAGGTCGACTACAACCGCAAGGAGGAGGAAGAGGAGGGGCGCTTCTCGGGTGCGGCCACGATCGCCCTCAAGACCGAGAAGGCGGACGGCTCGGTCAGCCTGAACTTCGACGAGGAGGGGCGCTACTGGGGCAAGGGCAGCGTCGCCTACCAGGTCACCAAGAATCTGCGGCCGGTGCTGGGCGTCGAGATCACCAAGGACCGCCGGATCAAGCTCTCCGGCGAGGCCGCCGTCGGCGACATCGTCCTGGTCCGCAAGTGGCCGTCGCCCGAGGGCGGGACGGTTCCGCTGCTCAAGGGCATCGGGGCGAAGTTCTCCTTCCCCACACCCGTCCCGGCCGTCACCGCCTACATCGAACTGCGCGGCTCGCTGAACCTGGGCTACGGCGTGGGCCCCATCGTGCTGAAAGCCGTCGTGTTCAAGGGCGAGCTGTACCCGTTCGAGGACGATCCGCAGGTGGCGGCGAAGCTCACCGGTACCTTCGCGGTGCCCGCCTACGCCGAACTGGCCGGCACGTTCGGCGCCTACATCGGGGCCGAGGTCGCGCTCGGTGCCGTCGGCGCCAAGGGCGGCATCGACATCATGCCGAAGCTGCGCCTCGACGGGGAGGGCGGTGTCGCGTTCGCCGCGGACTACGACAAGGACGGCTTCTCGTTCAACGCCGAGGCCTACGCCAAGGGCCAGTTGACGGCGAGCGCCAAGGTGCTCCTGGCGGCCGAACTGTACGCCGCCTGGGGCCTGTTCTCCCACCGGTGGACCTATGAGGTGGCCTCCGTGTCGGCGCGGCTCGGCCCCGAACTCAAGCTCACCCTCGGCCGCATCGCGTACGCCAAGAACGGCGAGATCACCTGGCCGAGCCTGTCCCAGATCAAGGTCGAACCCGAGTCGATCGACCCCGTGCAGATCATCAAGGACATGCTCGGGCGCGGCGAGGCGGTGGAGACATGACGCGCGTACGGAGAGGAGGACCGCGATGACCGGCTTCCCCGGCTCACCGCGGACGGTGCGAGGCGGTTTCGTCGTCATGGACGGCGACGGGCGCGCCGTCGTACGCACCATCCCGTTCCAGTACAACCCGGAGACCCTCACCCGGACCCTCACCCCTCGCGGGGCGGCCACCGACACCGGCGACCGGCTCGAAGCGCTCCGGCTGGTCGGGCCGCCGGTGGAGACCATGAAGCTGGAGGTCGTCCTCGACGCCACCGACCGGCTGGAGAAGCCCGGCCTGAACCCGGCCACGGTCGCCGACGGCATCGCCGCGGACCTCGCCGAGCTGGAGACGATGATCTCACCGGCCACCGCCGACCTGGTGGCCGCCGAGGCGCTGGCCCGGCGGGGCACGCTGGAGATCCTTCCGCTGCCCTCGCCGCTGCTGCTGCTCGTCCTGGGGGCCAACCGGACACTGCCCGTGCGGATCACCGAGTTCACCGTCACCGAGGAGGCGTTCGACACGCGGCTCAACCCGATCCTCGCCCGGGTCGGGCTCGGGGTGCGGGTGCTGTCGTCCGACGATCTGCCGCCGGGATCGAAGGGGGCCGAGCTGTTCCTCACCGCCGTCCGCCGCCGTGAGCGGCTCGCGGGCCGGCGTGGAGCCGGGCTGCAGAGCGTCGGGCTGTCGAGGGTGCCGTGACCTCCGTGGAGGGGTGCCGTCACCTTCGTGGACGGGGCGCCGTCACCTTCCTGGAGAGGGCGCCGTTACCGCCGTACAGGAGGTGCCGTTGACCGCCGTACAGAAGGTGCCGTGACCGCCGTTGTGACCGCCGTACAGAGGGTGCCATGACCGCCGTACCGTTCCCGCCGAACAGCCGCTACCACGGGGTGCCCGTCGTCAGCCGCACGCGCGACGACGGAACCACCGAGGTCTATCTGGCGCGCCGGATCCTGCCCGCGCCCGAACGCCATGTGCCGCTCGGGCACCGTCGGCTGGGCGGTGCCGAGCGGCCCGACACCCTCGCCTACGACGCCTACGGCGACCCCGCGCTGTGGTGGCGCATCGTCGACGCCGGCGGCGAGGCCGACCCGGCCCGGCTGACCGGCACGGAAGGGCGGCTCGTCATGATCCCGCTGCCTCTGGAGATCGCCGACCATGGCCGTGCTTAGCACCGTCACGCTCACCCTGCTGGTGGGGCCGGTGGCCGTCGTCCCCGCACCGCGGGCGGTGGTGGACGCGCTGGACGGAGCCACGGTGACGCACGCGGTCGGGGCGCGCTCGGGGTTCCAGCTGAGCTTCACCTATTCCAAGACGTCGCCGATCGCGAACTCCCTTCTTCCCACGGGCTTCTTCGACCCGATGATGCGGGTGGTGCTCGTGGCGACGCTGCGCGGGGTGCCGAAGGTGCTGGCCGACGGGCCCATCAAGCGCCAGGACGTCACCGCGACCGGCCGCCCCGGCGAGCACCGGCTGGTCGTCACCGGCGAGGACGTCTCGGGGTACATGGACGTCGCCGACCTCACCGGCTTCCCGTTCCCGGGCATGCCGCCGTTCGCGCGGGTGGCGGCGATGATGGCCAAGTACGCCGCCTTCGGGGTCGTACCGGTGACGATCCCGCCGCCGTTCCAGCCCGCGTCGAGCCCGGTGGAGAAGTACGCCCATCAGCAGGGGACGGACCTCGCGTACGCGACGAAGCTGGCCAAGGACGCGGGCCACGAGTTCTATGTGACTCCTGGACCGGCGCCCGGCACGAACACCGCCTACTGGGGCCCCCAGGTGCGCGTCGGCGCCGTACAGCCCGCGCTGACCGTCGACATGGACGCCGCGGCCAACCTCGACGGCCTGAGCTTCTCCGCGGACGGCAACGCAGCGGTCCTGCCGTACGCGCACGTCAAGGTCGCCAACTTCTCCGTTCCGGTTCCGGCGCCGGACGTGGCGCTGCTCAAACCGCCGCTGGCGGCACGGCCGTTGGTGCCGAGCCGCACGCAGCTGCTGGAGACGGACCGGATGCAGCTGCCGGAGGTCCTGATGACACTGCTCGCGGGCCGCGGCACGGCGGACCCGGTGACCGCGACCGGGACGATGGACCTCGCGCGCTACGGGCAGCCGCTCGACGCCCGTTCCCTGGTCGGGGTGCGGGGCGCGGGCCGTGCGCACGACGGGCTGTGGTTCGTGCGCTCGGTGACCCACACCCTCGGGCGCGGCAGCTGGAAGCAGGCGTTCCAGCTGGCCCGGGACGGTCTCGTATCGAACGTCACGGAGGTGGCGCCATGACGGCCGGACCCAAGTACTTCGGGAAGTACCGGGCGACCGTGCTCAGCACCGCCGACCCGCTCGTGCAGGGCCGGATCCAGGTCCAGTTGTCCGACCGCTACGGGATGTTCCCGTCGACGTGGGCGCTGCCCGCGGTGCCGTTCGCCGCCAAGGGCACGGCGGGGGTCATCGCGCTGCCCCAGACGGGGAGCGCGGTCTGGGTCGAGTTCGAGGCCGGTGATCCCGACTGCCCGATCTGGACGGGGGCGTTCTGGCCCGACCCGGCGGGCGCACCGCCGCTCGCCATGGCCGGCACGCCCGCCACGCCCAACATCCACCTGCAGACCACGACGGGCGTCTCGGTCACCCTGTCCGACCTCCCGGCGGCCCAGGTGCAGGTCCTCACGCCCACGGGCGCGTCCGTCGTCGTCGGGTCGGCCGGTATCAGCATCAGCAACGGACAGGGCGCCTCCATCGTCCTGTCCGGACCGTCGGTGATCATCAACGGAGGTGCGCTCGTGGTCACTTGAGCCGTCCCTGCCCGCACAGCCCACCGTCCCCCCGCACAGCGGAAGGAGCCCTCGATGCCGGGGCCCGTCCTGCACCCCGGAGCGACCGCGACCTGTCCGCACGGCGCTCCCCTGAACATCGTCGCCGCCGGCCCCCGGGTCACCGTGTCCGGCGCCACGGCCGCCGTACTCACGGACCAAGGGCTCGTCACGGGATGCCCGTTCACCGTGGGCACCAAGCCACAGCCCTGTGTCAGCACGAAGTGGCTCGCGGGAGCGACCCGTGTGACCGCTTCCGGACAGCCGCTGCTGATCAACCCCGCCGGGGCGGTCTGCCTGTCCGCGGACCAGATCCCGGCAGGCCCGCCGATCGTCTCGGGCACCCAGACCCGGGTGGTCGCGACATGAGCCGGCTCGCCTTCCCGTTCACCGTGACGGGGCTGGGCCGGTCGGCGGAAGTGGCCTACGGCAGTGACGAGCACGTACGGCAGATGCTCGAACTGCTCGTGCTCACCCTGCCCGGCGAGCGGGTGATGCGCCCCGAACTCGGCAGCCCAGCCCGCCAGTTGGTGTTCGGCCCGCAGGACGGCCCGGCCACGGTCGCGCTCGGCGCCGCGCTGCAGTCGGCGATCCAGCAGTGGCTCGGCGATGTGCTCACGCTGCTGGACGTCGCGGTGGAGGTCACCGACGGCAGCGGAGTGCTGGAGATCGTCGTCGCCTACGAGGTGCGCTCCAGCGGGACGACCGCCGACGCGCGCATCCGGAAGGACATCGTGTGACGGGCGCCCGCTACCACTGCTGCGACGAGCGCCGCCGGACCGCGCTGGCCGCGTCCGGGCCGCAGGACGTCTCCGGGATCGACTACGTGGAGGTGCACCGGGGGTCCACGGTCGCCGATCCGACCCGGATCGACATCGTGCTCGTCAAGCCGCTCCCGCTGCCCGACGCCACGCTCACCGGCGACAACATCGCCCTCACCGGCGGCGTACGGTTCCCGACGCCCAGGGTGGAACCCGTCGTCGGCGCGCAGCCGGGCGGCACGCAGGTGTCGCGGTACACGGTCACGGTGCCGGGCGGGCAGCCGACGGACTTCTCGACGTACCGGCTCGCGATCGTCCAGGGGCCGGGATCGGACGCGCCGCCCGACTTCATGGACCCGCGGCTGTCCGCGGTCGACTTCTCGTTCGCCGTGGACTGTCCGGCGGACGGCGACTGCGCCCCCGACTGCCGGGAGGTGCCCGAGGCCGCGCCGCCGGACCCGCAGTTCGACTACCGGACCCGCGACTGGGAGGGCTTCCGGCGTCTGATGCTCGACCGGATCGCCGTGCTGGTCCCGGGCTTTCGCGAGGACGACCCGGTCGATCTGACCACGACGATCGTCGAGGCGCTCGCCTACCGCGCCGACCAGCAGAGCTACACCCTCGACTGGGTCGGGACCGAGGCGTTCCTGGACACCGCGCGCACCCGCGCCTCGCTGACCCGCCATGCCCGGCTGCTCGACCACACGCCCGGCGAGGGCGCCTCCGCCCGCACCTTCGTCAGCCTCTCCCTCACCACCGACTCCGCCGACGACGGCTACCTGCTGCGGGCGGGGACACCGGTGCTGCCCCGCTCTGCGGCGCCGGTCGCCGTGGTGCCGGCGTCCGACTACCCGGCGCTGCTCGCCACCCGGCCGGTGGTCTTCGAGACGCTCGCCGACCTGCGGCTGTGGCGGTGGCGCGGCGCGATCGCCGTGCACACCTGGGGCGACGAGCGCTGCTGTCTGCCGGCGGGGGCGACGGCGGCCACGCTGGTCGACGAAGGCGGCGGGAGCGGGCCGCTCGAACCGGGCGACTTCCTGCTGCTGGAAGAGACGGTGGCCCCCGACACCGGTCGCGTCCAGGACGCCGATCCCGGCCACCGGCACGTCGTCCGGCTGACGCGGGTGACACCGGCGCGAGACGTCCTCGCGCCCGCCGGCACGAAGCTGCTGGACGTCGAGTGGGACGCGGCCGACGCGCTGCCGTTCGACCTGCCGGTCTCCGCCCTGGTGCCGCAGCCGTCCGGCCCGGCTCAGCACGTCGTCTGCGCCGTGGCGCGCGGCAACGTCGTCCTCGCCGAGCACGGCGCGACGCTGCCGCCGCCCGCCCACCTGAACCTGCCGCCGTCGGCCGCCGAGGCGCTCACCCCGCGGCTGTCCCCGCCCGCCCCACAGCCGGGGGCGGTCTGGCGTCCCCGGGTGGCCGGCGGCATCGGTCCCCTGGCGCGGTGCGCGCGGCACGGCCCGGCCGAACCGGCCGACTCCTCGGCCCGCGCCCTCACCGCGGTGGACCCGGCCCGGTGCCTGCCGGAGATCACCCTCCACGACGCGTTCGCGAGCTGGGACGTCCGGCGCGACCTGCTGGCCGGCGGGCCGTTCTCCCGGGAGTTCGTCGTGGAGACCGGCCCGGACGGGCTGCCGGTGCTGCGGTTCGGGGACGGCACGCACGGGCTGGCCCCTGCGGTGGGCGACGCCCTCGGCGTGAGCGGACGCTTCGGCACCGGCCCGGCCGGCAACCTCGGAGCGGACGCGCTGGGCCATGTCGTCCTGCCCGACACCGACCGGAGCGTGCGGGTCGCCTCGGTGACCAACCCGGTCCCGGCGACGGGCGGCGCGGCGCCGGAGGAGGACGCCGCGGTCCGCCTCGCCGCCCCGCAGGCGTTCCGCCGTCAGGAGCGCGCCGTCACACCGCAGGACTACGCCGAGGCGGCACGCCGGTTCCCTGGTGTGGCCGATGCCGTCGCCGTGGCGCGCTGGACCGGCGCCTGGCAGACCGTCGTCGTCCACATCGACCGGCAGGGCGGCGCCGCCGTCGACACAGCCTTCCGCACCGGCCTGCTGACCCACCTGGAGTCGTTCCGGCTCGCCGGCTTCGACGTCGCCGTACGTGAGGCCCGTACCGTCCCGCTCGACGTCGCTCTGGCGGTGTGCGCCGCGCCCGGCCAGACGGCCGGCCAGGTGGGACGCCGGGTGCGCGCCGCCCTGTCGCCGTCCGGCAGCGGCGGCACCGCGGGCTTCTTCCACCCCGACCGCTTCGGCTTCGGCGCCCCGCTGTATCTGTCGGCGCTGCTCGCCGCCGTGATGGCCGTGCCAGGGGTGCAGAGCGTCAGGCCGTTGGTGTTCCAGCGCTTCGGACGCCTGGCGATGGGTGAGCTGGAGCGCGGGGTGATCCGCCCGGCGACGACCGAGGTGCTCGAACTGCGCGACGATCCGAGCTTCCCGGAGCGGGGACGTCTTCTGATCAGGACCGGAGGCGGACGATGAGTTGCGGGTGCGGCTGCGGCGCGGCGGTGTGTGCGGGCGAGGGCCCGGACGGTCCCCCTCGCCTTCCCGGCGATCCGTCCCGGTTCCGTTACGGCGCGATCCTGGAGCGTCTGCTCGACCGGATCTCCCGGGCCGAGGCCCTCGGTTCCCGGCCGCTGGCGACGCTCGGCCGCTCGCCCGACGATCCCGCCATCGCCCTGCTCGCGGCGGCGGCCGGAGCGCACCACGTGCTGGCCCGGACGCTCCACCGGCTCGCCGTCGACTCCACACTGCCCGGCACCGAGGACCGAGCGGCACTGGTCCGGCTGACCGCCATGCTGGGCCACGTGCCGCGCCCGGCGATCGCCGCCGACACCCTGCTGGCCTTCCAGGTCGGCACGCTGCCGGGCGCGCCGGAGGGCACCGGGCTGCCGGGTGTGCCGGACGTCGTCACGATCCCGGGGGGCGTGAAGGTGGCCTCGGTGCCCGAACAGGGCGGACAGCCCGTGACGTTCGAGACGGACGGGGCGGTCGAGGCCCGTGCGGCGTGGAACGTGCTGCGGCCGCTGCGGGCGCCGGTCCTGCCGGACATCTCGGCCAAGACGAGGAGTGTCGAGGTCCTGGGCGTCGATCCCGGGGCGAGGATCGGTGACCGGGTGCTCGTGTACGCCGGGGCGGCCGAGGCCGCGAGGACGTCCTTCTGGCTCCTGGCGCGGGTCACCGCCGTGGACGTGGCGGCCTCCGCCGAACCGGCTCACACCCGGCTCGCCCTGTCCGGCGGACAGTTGCTCACCGTGGACGACAGCCTGGCGGGGCGCTCCGGCCCGGGCACGCTGATCGTCCTGGGCGGGCGGGCGCAGGCGTTCGGGGCGACCGCCCCGGACATCACGTTCATGCCGGACGCGGTGCGCAGGGCACACGGGGAGCCGGTCCCGGAGCCCCAACTGCCCACCGAATGGGACGACTTCATGATGGGGACCGTCTCCAGGAGCGGGTGGCACATTCATCTCGACGCCGTGCACCCCGAGGCCGCGCCCGGCCGGGTCGTCGTGCTGGAGACCGGCTCCGGGAAGCCCGCGACCGGCGCCGCGCGCGTCACCGCGGCCCGGGAGACCGCACGCTCGGCCTTCGGCCTGTCCGCCCGCTGCACCCTGATGACCCTCGGCTCCAAGCTCGCCAAGAAGTTCAACTCCTCGGTCCGTGAGACGACGCTCCACATCGAGACCGCCAGGGGCGCGCTCGTCGCCCGTCCCGAGGAGCGGGTCCTGCCGGTCACCGACCCGGGGCCCGACGGCGAGCCGGCCCCGCCGCAGCACCCCGACATCGACCGGCAGAACCTTCCCGACCGGTTCTACCTGGCCGGGGAGACGGCCCTGCCGCCGGGGCGGCGCGTGATCCTCACCGGGCGGACGCCCGACGGCGAGCCGCTGTCCGAGGCGGCGACGGTGCTGCGGACCGAGACGCGCACGGGCCACGCGCATACGGCGGCCACGCTCGTCGTGTTCGACCGACCCCTGTCCGGCCGGTGGAGCAGCCACACGCTGACCGTGCTCGCCAACGTCGTGACGTCCTCCCACGCGCAGACGCCCGCCTCCGGTGCCGAGACCCTCGGGTCCGGCGACCCGGCGACCGCACTGCAGCGTTTCCCGCTCAAGCAGTCGCCGCTCGCCCACGTCGCCGCGCCGGGGCCGCGTGGATACGCCCCGGCGATCGAGGTCCGGGTCGACGACCGCCGCTACGAGCACGCCGACTCCCTCTACGGCGAAGGACCCGACAGCCGCCGCTTCCGGTCCGTCGAACGGCCGGACGGCGGGGCCGAAGTGCAGTTCGCGGGCAGGCTGCCGAGCGGGACCGGGAACGTCGTCGCCCTGTACCGCACCGGTGGCGGGTCGGCGGGGAACGTTCCGGGCGACCGGCTGACCCAGATCGTCACCCCGGTGATCGGAGTCGCCTCGGTGACCAACCCGCTGGCCGCGGACGGGGGCAGCGACGCGGAGACGCTTCAGGAGATGCGCACCGGCGCGCCGAAAGCCGTTCGGACCCTGGACCGGGCCGTGTCCCTGACGGACTTCGAGGCGTTCGCCGAGGGGTATCGCGGAGTCGGCAGGGCCTCGGCCGTCGAACTGCGGGCAGGGTTGCGGCGGATCGTGTGCCTCACCATCGCGACCACCTCGTTCGCGCCGCCCCAGGAGAGCTCCGACCTGGTCACCGGACTGCACGCGGCGCTCGCCGCGGCGGCACCCCCGGGGACACACGTACGCATCGCCGGATTCGTCGACCTGCCGATGACCGTGACGCTGGCCCTCGCCTGCGACCCGGACCTGCCGAGGCCACGGGTGGAGGCCGCCGTCCGGGCCGCGCTCGTCCGGGACTTCGGCAGGCCGGTACGGCCCTTCGGCACCGCCGTGCACCGCTCGCAGGTCATCGCGACGGTGCAGAACGTCCCCGGCGTCACGGCCGTCGTGCTCTCCGGCCTCTCGGCGCCGGGCGTGACGCCGGACGCCGAAGGACGGCTGCCCTGCCCCGGGCCGGTCCTGGTGACCGACCCGGCCACCGGCCTGGCCCGGCTGGAGCCGGCCCGGCTGCTGTCCGTCGCCGCGCCGGACATCACGTTCACGGAGCTGACCGTATGAGCATGACGACCACGACGGACGGCGGGGCGCAGCTCCCGGAGTCCCGCACCGAGGCGGTCGCCGAGGCCCTGTACCGGCTGCTGCCCGCCCATGTGCGCCAGGCCGATCTGGCCGGCACCGGCTCTCTGCGGGCGCTGTTCGGGGTGCTGGGCCGGGCGAGCGCCGAGATCGACGCCGAGATCGAGGCGTGGTACGACGCGCTGTTCGTCGAGACGGCCGGGGAGGCGGCGCTGGACGCGATCGCCGCCCTGGTCGCCGCGCCCGCGCTGCACCCCGTCCCGGGCGACTCCGGCCTGACCCGTCGGCCGTTCGTGGCCAACACCATCCGCTACCGGCGCGGCAAGGGGACGGCCCGCGTCGTCGAGGCGATGGCCGGGGACGTCACCGGCCTGGCCGCGGTGGCGGTCGAGTACCACCAGCGGCTGGCCGCTTGCGCCCATCTGCTGAACGTCCGTCCGGACCGGCCCGCCACCGCCGGCCTCGTCCCGGGGCGGACCCTGTCGTCGCTGGGCGGCGCCTTCGACCTGCTGCCGCGTCTGCTCGACGTCCGCCGGGTCGACCGCACCCGCCCCGGCCGGCCCGTCGGGCGGCACGCCCCGACCTCGGTGGGCGTGCACCTGCTGCGGCCGCTGGTGATGCGGTTCCCCTCCCCCGCCCCCGAGGCAGGCTCGCCGCCGGCTGCCGTCCCTGCGGCGGACCTGGCGGGTGTCCCCCAGGCGCGGCCGTGGGAGGTCGACGGGGCAGAGCGGGCGGGCTACTTCCAGCTGGCGCAGCAACCGGGCGCCGTACTGCGCCTGTTCAATCCCGATCGCCGGTCCGCCGCGGAGGGGACCCGGCTGCGGGAGGTCGACCTGCCGGACCGGCTGCGCCGTCTGCCCCTGCACGAGGAGACCACGGAACTGCGTGCCGCCAAGCTGGAGATGCGCCCGCTGCGGCTGCCCGACCGGCGCTGGTTCGACGAGCGGGCCGGTGCGCCGTTCACCGTCTTCCTGCGGCGGGACGGCGAGAGTGCCTTCCGGCGGGTGCCGGCCGACGAGATCCGCATCGTGAACCTGGAGTCACCACCGTCCCCGCCGGGTGCCCGGCCCTCCCCCGAGGTGACGCACGTCTGGTACGAGCCGGGCCCCACGGCCCCGCGGCGCTGGACCCCCACCCATGCCATCGCCTGCGCCCTCGACCCGGTGACCGGGCGGATCGTCGTGCCCGAGGCTCCTGCCGGCCCCGATGTGGTCGAGGTCCGGGTGGCCTGTGCCACGGCCGCCGGTCGGGCCGTCGGAGCCGGGGCCCACGACCGCAACGCCCCGGATCAGCCGTTCGACATCCGGGACACCGGCGGCCCGCGCGACCTGGTGTGGATCGTCGACCCCACTGCCACGGCCGGTGGCTCCGCGGAGACGTCGGGCCGCACGGTCCCGGCACTCGCGACCGCGCTGGCCGAGATCGCCGCCCTCGGTGTGGGACGGCGCAGTTTCGTCGTCCTGGCCCGTTGCGACCTGGAGGGGGCGCCCGCCGGCTCGGGGACCCTCGACGTGACGGTGCCGCCCGGGTCCGAGGTGTACCTGGTCGCCGCCCAGTGGCGGCCCCCGCGGCCGGTGACCGGCGCGGACCCGGACCCCGCCCTGCGCGGGTTCCTCGTCCGCCGGGAGCGGCGCTTCACGGTGGACGCGCCGACGCGGGTGCTGCGCGGAACGGGAGACGCCACGGCGCCCGCCGGCCGCCTTGTGCTCGACGGCCTGGAACTCACCCGCGGCCTGGCGCTCCAGGCGGCCTGTGTGTCCGAGCTGCACCTGCGGTATGCCACCGTGCGCGCTCCCGGCGACGTCGCGGTGCACGCGGAGGGTCCGCTGGAGGCGACCCGGGTCGAGGTCGACCACGCGGTCTGCGGTCCGCTGCGGATCGGGGACACGGGCGTACCCGCCGGCGGTGCGCTCGTGGTGAGAGACAGCGTCGTGAGCGCCGACGGCGCGCCGGGCCACGCTCTCGCCGCGCCGGGCCTCGACACCGCCCTGTGCAACGTCACGGTGCTCGGTACGTCGTCCTTGCGCTCGCTCACGGCGACGAACACGGTGTTCGCCGAGACGGTGCAGGTGACCCGCCGTCAGACCGGCTGCGTTCGGTACAGCTTCGTCCCCGAAGGCTCGGCCGCACCGCGTGTGTTCCGCTGTCAGCCCGCACTCGCCCTGGCCGCGGCCGAGGAGGCGGCCGGGCGGCCGCTGACCGCCGACGAGGCCGACGCGGTCCGGCTCGCAAGCGAGCCCGTCTTCCTGGATGTCTCCGCCGACGAGCCGACGCTGGCCATGCTGCACCCGCTGTGCCCGGACAGCGTGCGCTCGGGGGGCGAGGGAGACAGCGAGATGGGCGCTTTCGCCCGCGCCGCGTACGGGATCGCCGTGAGCAACGTACGGGCCCTGTCGGCCGAGTATCTGCCGGTCGCCCTGGAGGCCGGAATCATCGACGACACGCGCTCCAGCGCCGTCGCAGCCCGGAGGAACAGACCATGACCATCCGCAACGACGCCACCCGCCTGACCATCCGGGCGCGGGACGAGCGGCAGCCACGCTCGGTCGTCGGCCGGCAGGGGCAGGTGCTGCTCGACGCCGACCTCGACCAGCAGAGCCGGCATCTGCTGCACCGCGTCGAGACGGCGACCGACGACATGCTCGGCGCCGACGGCCGCCTCGTGATCCCGCCCGGATCGAACGCCTTCTCGGTGACACAGGCGGCGACCCCGGACGCCTGCGGGCTCGGAAAGGGACACGGCTACCTGGGCGGCCGGCTGGTGGAGAACGCGACCGACTGCCTGCTCAGCACTCAGCCGCACCCCCGCACCGACACCGCCCCGACAGCGCCGGTCCTGCTCGCCCTGAAGACGCTCGTCCGGTACGTCGACCCGGTCGAGGAGCCGGCGTTCGCCGACCGGGCCCTCGGCGACGCCCAGGCGTCCGGGCGGGCCCCTGGTCGACTGGCAGGTGTTCCCCTTCGCCCCGGCCGGCGGCTGGGGCCCCGACTTCGGCTGCGCCACGGCGACTTCGCACGCGGACTGGGCCAAGCTGGCGAAGCCGTCGTCCGGCACGCTGGCCGTGGTGCCCGACACGGCGCCTCCGGCGGCCGACCCGTGCACCCTGCTGCCGCAGGGCGGCTACTCCCGGCCGGAGAACCTCCTGTATCGGATCGAGGTGCACGGCGGCGTCCCGCGCCAGGACCATCCGGTCGCGGACGGGCCGCGGTTCGGCATGGACGGCCTCACCGTGAAGCTGTCCCGGCGCAATGCCTCGGTCATGGCCAGGGTCGTGAAGGTCGACGGCACCGACATCACCGTCGAGCCCGCGGCGCTGGACCCGCTCAACTGGTTCGCCCCCGGCGCCTACGCCGAGTTCGTCTCGCGGCACGACGACGTCGACCCGCGGGACGCGGTCGCCCAGGAGCGGCTGTTCCAGGTCGCGCGGGCGACGGACGTCGTCGTGACGCTGGAGTCCGCCGCGGCCGGCATGGCCGGTGCGGTCAAGGACGAACCCGAGGGCTGGTTCCTGCGGCTGTGGGACGCGTTCCCGGAGGGGAAGGGGGTCGCGACGGCCGAGGTGTCCGCCGCCGATCCGAACCACTCCGAACTCATCGATCTGGGCGACGGTCTGGCGATCCGGCTCGGCCGGGGCGGCGACGATGTCTTCCGCCGCGGCGACTACTGGACCTTCTCGGCGCGGGCCGACGGCTCGATCGACTGGCCGACGGGACAGGAGGAGCCGCCGCACGGTCCACAGATCCGGTACGCACCCCTGGCAGCGCTGAAGAGCGCGACGAGCGCCGACGACTGCCGGGTGCCCACCGCCACACTGACCGACCGCACGCTGCTGTACCGGGGCGGCGACGGCCAGGAGGTGCCGGCGCCCGTCGGCGGCGGCTTCGTGCCGCTGCCCGGCCGGCTGCGGGTCGCCGTGATGCGCGGACGCACTCCGGTCGCCGGGGCCAAGGTGACCTGGAGCATGCCCGCCGGCGGCGTGCCCAGCCGGATCGACGGCTCGGCGGTGGACGCGGCTAACCCCGTCACGACCGAGACGGACCCGGAGGGGTTGTGCGAGGTCACCTGGGCCATCGACGCCGCACGCACCGATGTCCGGCACCAGGTGCAGGTGGCCGTCGGCGCGGCCTCGGACACCGCCGAGGGCCCGCCGCTGGTGTTCACCGCGGGCTTTCGTACGGCTGCGGCCACCAGTTACCAGCCCGGCGACTGTTCCCTGCTCCAACCGGCCACCACCGTGCAGGAAGCCCTCGACGTGCTGTGCGCCAACAGCGGCGGATCGGAGGAACCCGTCACCCTGCGGCTCGCCTCGATCGAGCTGCTCGACGGCGTCGAACGGTCCATCGAGCTGGTACGGGACGATCTGATCCTCAACGGCCTCGAAGTCCCCCACGACGCCTTCGCCGGGGGGATCGACCTGACCGCGGCCCTGCGCAAGGAGCCGGTCCCTCTGGAGTCGACGCCGGCGCCGTTCGACCCGATCGTCGAGGTCGAACTGGACCTGCCCTACCCCGGCACGGACCACGAGAAGATCTACTGGGCTCGTGCGTCGAGCAGGGAGGACGTACGGGGGCGCATCGTCATGCCGTTCGGTTTCCACCGGGTGCGGCTCGACGGGGAGGTCACCGTGACGAGGGAGCCGCGGCCCGGTCTGCTGTGGCGGCCGTCCAAGATGGCGAGCGTCTTCCTCAGGTCCGCGCCGCAGCACCAATGGGGCCATCGCATCGTCCCCTCACTCGAGGAGGAGGTCCGTGCCAGCGGTTGGACCGGCGGCAAGGCCACGCCGATCCTGTGCCGCCTGCGCATCCGGTCCGCCCATATCTGGACCGAGGACCCTGAGACCAAACGCAGGGTGTATCTCAACGCCGAGCACCTCGGGACGAGCGCCGACCAGACCAGGCGTGAACTGCTCGTCCACGACGTGGATCGGCAGCGGGCGGCCGATCTGGAGCTGTTCTTCTACCTGCAGCTCACGTAGGCGGTCCTGCCGCTCCCACGCCTGAAGCGGACACACCACGGGCCCGGCACAGCTGGCGTGTGCCGGGCGCATTGGGTGCGGTTCACTCGCGGCCCACCGGCCCCGGCCCGCTGCTCAGCCGGGCGGGGAGCCTGCGTCGACGATCCGATACCCCACGCCGGGTGTGGTGGCGATGACCGGGGGGTCGCCGAGTTTGCGGCGCAGGCGGCTGATGGTCACCGTGACGGTGTTGGTGAACGGGTCGGCGTGTTCGTCCCAGACCTGTTCGAGGAGGTTCTCCGTACTGAGGAAGGCGGGGGTCGCGTTCAGGAGGGCTTCCAGTACCGCGAATTCCTTGACGGAGAGGTCGAGTTGGTGGCCGTCGCGGCTGGCGGTGCGGCGCATCGGGTCGAGTTCGATGCCCGCTGCGCTCAGGGTGCGGGAGCGGGCGGCGGGGCGGCGGCGGGCCAGGGCGCGGATGCGCAGGACGAGTTCGGGAAAGTGGAAGGGCTTGGCGAGGTAGTCGTCGGCGCCCAGGGTCAGGCCGCTGACGCGGTCGCCGGGTGAGTCGGCGGCGGTCAGCATCAGGACCATCACGCGGCCGTCCCGCTCGGTGATCATCTGGCAGAGGGTGTCGCCGTGGATGCCCGGCAGGTCGCGGTCGAGCACGACGACGTCGTACGCGTTGACGTCCAGCTTGGCCGCGGCGTCGAGCCCGTCGTGGGCCACGTCCACGGCCATGCCCTGGTCGCGCAGTCCCTCGGCGATGACTTCGGCGAGGGGGCGGGCGTCCTCGACCACCAGGACTCTCAACGCGCCACGCTCGTCTCTGTGTCGGTGGCTTCCGCCGTCGCCCTGCCGTCCGTACGGGGGAGGGTGATGGTGACGCGCAGGCCGCCGTCGGGGCGGGCGCGCAGCTCCAGGGTGCCGTGGTGGGACTGGGCGATGGCCGCGACGATGGAGAGGCCGAGGCCGCTGCCCCGGCCGGTGCCGGTCCGGTCGGCGCCCAGGCGGCGGAAAGGCTGCGCGAGGTCCGCCACCCGCCGCTGGTCGAGGACCGGTCCGCTGGACTCGACGACGAGGGACACTGTGCCTGCGTCGTCTCCTTCAGCCCGTACCGCGACACTGATCCAGCCCCCGGGGTCGTTGTGCGCGATCGCGTTGTCGACCACGTTGTCGGCCATGCGGCGCAGCAGCGTCTGGCTGCCCCACACCCACGCGGAGTCGTCGATGCGGTTCTCGCGCACGGTCAGGCCCTTGGCCGCGATGTCCTTGGCCCGTCCGGTCAGGGCGGTCAGCGCGAGTTCGCTGAGGGCGAGGCACGCCCCGTCGGTGAACTCGCCGTGCTGGGTGCGGGCCAGGACGAGGAAGCTCTCCAGCAGCCGGTCCACCTGGTCGAGTTCGGCGCGCATCCGGGCGGCCAGCGTGGCTGTGGACTCGGGTACCGGGCCCGGCTTGGCGAGCGCCACGTCCAGGGACGCCCGCATCGTGGTGAGCGGGGTGCGCAGCTCGTGGGAGGCGTTGGCGACGAAGAGGCGCTGGGCGTCGAAGGAGCCCTCCAGGCGGCCGAGGAGGTCGTCGATGGTGTCGGCGAGGTCCTTCACCTCGTCGCCGGGGCCGCCGATGGCCAGGCGTTCGTGCAGGCTGTCGGCGGTGATCCGGCGGGTGGCCGCGGTCATCACGCGCAGCGGGCGCAGCACCCGGCCCGCGACGAACCAGCCGAGGCCGACCGAGATCACCGCCATGACACCGAGGGCGATGGCGGAGCCGATCAGGATCTGCCGGGACTGGATGCCGTGCGCCTGAGCCAGCTGATGCTCCAGCTCGTCGATGCGGCCCTGCGCCTGTGCCGCCGTGGCGGGCCGGCCGGTGCCGCCATCGGGGGCGGTCTGGCTGGAGCGCGATCCGCTGGATGCCACCGCGGCCGCGATGGCGAGCAGCACTGTTCCCGACAGCAGGAACAGCGTCACGTACAAGGCGGTGAAGCGGGTGCGGGCAGTGCCGTGGCGCAGGCCGAGCCGGGCGGTCAGGCCCGCGAGCCGTCGGGGCCAATCCCATTCCATCCGCATGCTTCCCTCTCCCCGCCGCACCAGGACACGTACCGGGCCAGGCTAGGCCGAGGCGCCTAACAGCGAGATGACAGCGGCCGTTCGGCCCCTGTAACTCGCTCCGTCACAGGGTGGGGCCCATGAACAATGAGAGTACGAAGGCGACGATCGAGGTCATCGGTCTGCGTAAACACTTCGGGCCGAAGCCGGCTCTGGACGGGATGACGTTCACCGTGCGGCCCGGACGGGTGACCGGCTTCGTCGGCCCGAACGGCGCGGGCAAGTCCACCACCATGCGCGTGATCCTGGGCCTCGACGCGGCTGAGGAGGGAAAGGCGCTGGTCGAAGGGGTGCCGTACCGCACCCTGCGTCGCCCGCTGCGGCATCTGGGGGCACTGCTCGACGCCTCCGCGCTGCAGCCGAGCCGCACCGCCCGTAACCACCTGCTGTGGCTGGCCCACTCGCAGGGCGTGCCGGCCCGGCGGGTGGATGAGGTCATCGAACAGGCCGGCCTGGGCACGGCGGCCCGGCGCAAGGCCGGCGGCTTCTCGCTGGGCATGCGCCAGCGCCTGGGGATCGCGGCGGCGCTGCTCGGTGACCCGCCGGTCGTCATGCTGGACGAGCCGTTCAACGGCCTCGACCCCGAAGGCATCGTGTGGATGCGCGGCTTGCTGTCGTCGCTGGCCCGGCAGGGACGCGCCGTTCTGGTCTCCAGTCACCTGATGAGTGAACTCGAAGACACCGCGGACCATCTCGTCGTAGTCGGCCGCGGCCGGGTCGTCGCGGACACCAGCGTGTCCGAACTGCTCGCCGAGGCGTCCGGCGGCCGGGTCACCCTGCGTACCTCCGCGCCTGCGCGCGCCGCCCAGGTCCTGCACGGCGCGGGCGCCACCGTTCTGGCCACCGGTCCCGACACCCTCGGCGTCACGGGCCTGCCCGACGAGGAGATCGTGGCCCTGCTCGCCCGCGACGGGGTGCCGTTCTCCCAGGTGTCCGCGCACCGGGCGACGCTCGAAGAGGCGTACATGGAGCTCACCCGGGACGCGGTGGAGTACCGGGGCATCCCGGCCGGGGAGGCCACGCGATGACCGCCACCCTCACCCCTCGCCCCCCTGCCACGAGGCGCGCCGAGCGGGGCGGGTTCCTCCGGACACTGCACGCCGAGTGGACGAAGTTCCGTACGGTACGCGGCTGGGTCCTCGCGATGGCGGGGGCGCTTCTGGCGACGATCGTGGTCGGCCTGCTCGGCACGGCCGCCCCGGCTCCCGGTAATCGCGGGGCCGACTCAGCCTCGTACCCGCAGGGTCCCGGCGGCGAGCCGGTCAACGACAGCTTCTACTTCGTCCACAAGACGCTCACCGGCGACGGCACCCTCACCGTTCCTCTGCGGTCCCTGACCGGTGTGGCCGACACCGGGGCCGGCAAGACGGCCCGGGGCGTCCAGCCCTGGTCGAAGGCCGGGATCATCGTGAAGGAAAGCCTCGCCCAGGGATCCCCGTACGCGGCGGTCATGGCCACCGGCGGCCACGGCGTGCGCATGCAGTACGACTACACGCACGACACAGCGGGCCCTTCCGGCAAGGTCTCCCAGGAGTCCCCGCGCTGGCTGCGCCTGGTCCGCTCCGGTGACAGTCTCACCGGTTCCACCTCCACCGACGGCTCCCACTGGACCAACGCCGGCCATGCGAAGCTGCCTGGGCTTGCGCGCACCGTGCAGGCCGGGCTCTTCGCGACGTCACCGCAGGCGCAGCAGAACACTGCGGCGGGCGCGGGCTTCAGCCCCGCCGTGGCCACCGGCACCTTCGGCCGCCCCGTCCTCGCCGGCGACTGGTCCCAGGGGGCGTGGAGCGGCACACAGGTGGGCGGCGACGCGGGCACCTCCGGCAGCTACACGAACACCCTCAAGGGTGGCTTCGCGCAGAGAGACGGCGGCGGGTTCACCGTGACCGGGGCCGGTGACATCGCACCGGTCGTCGGCGGGCCCGTCATGGGCGCCGGCTTCTCCGTCGAGAAATTCCTCGTCGGCACCTTCGCCGGGCTGATCGTGGTGATCGTCGTGGGCACGGTGTTCATCACCGGCGAGTACCGGCGCAATCTGCTGCGTACGACCATGGCGGCAACTCCCCTGCGGGGCCGGGTGCTTGGTGCCAAGGCGGTGGTGGCCGGGGGCATCGCGTTCGCCATCGGCCTGGCGGCCGCCGCGATCACCATTCCCGTCGGGGAACGCAGCGCCCTCGGCAGGGGCTTCCATGTCTTCCCCGCCACGCCGGCGACCGAAGTACGCGTCATGGCCGGCACCGGCCTGCTCTGCGCGGCCGCCACCGTGCTCGCTCTCGGCGTCGGCGCCCTGCTGCGGCGCAGCGCCACGGCGGTCGCCCTGGTCATCGCGTCGATCGTGCTGCCCTTCCTGCTCGCCGCCTCCGGCGTACTGCCCCCGGGCGTCTCGGAGTGGCTGCTGCGGGTGACCCCGGCTGCGGGCTTCGCCATCCAGCAGACGCTGCCTCAGTACGCGCAGGTGCTCAGCGTGTACGAGCCGTCGACCGGCTACTACCCGCTGGCTCCTTGGGCCGGCCTCGCCGTGCTGGGCGCATACGCCGCGCTCGCCCTCGGTCTGGCCTTGGTGCGGCTGCGCGGGAGGGACGTATGAGTTTCCCGCGCGACGCACGACCAACGCACACGGCGGACGGCGCATGGCGAGGGGACTTCGGCCGCGCCCTGCACGCGGAGTGGACGAAGCTGCGCACCGCAGGGGACATGGGCAGGTTGCTCCTGCTCGCCGTCGTGCTGACCGTGGCCGTCGGCTGCGGCACCGCCAAGGCCGTGAAGTGCCCGGACACGGGGTGCGGCCAGGACCCCGTCAGGCTCGCCCTGACCGGCGTCACAGTCGGGCAGGCGGTCATCGCCGTCCTCGCGGCGGCGGCCGTCAGCGGCGAGTACAGCACCGGGATGATCCGCACCACGCTCACGGCAGTGCCGAACCGGCTCACCGTTCTCACCGCCAAGGCGACGGTCCTCACCACGGTCGTCCTGGCCTCCGGGACGGCTGCCGTCCTGGCCTCCCTCCTCGCCGGCCGCCACATCCTGCCCGGCAACGGGTTCACCGAGGCGCACGGCTATCCCCCGCTGTCCCTGGCCGACGGCCCGACCCTGCGCGCGGCCGTCGGCTCGGTCCTCTACCTCGCCCTGATCGCCCTGCTCGGCCTCGGCGTGGCGACCGCGGTACGGCAGGCGGCGACCGCCATCGGTATCGTGCTCGCGCTGCTCTACCTCTTCCCCGTCGTCACCCGGCTGGTCAACGACCCGGAGTGGCAGCACCACCTCCAGCAGATCTCCCCCATGACCGCCGGACTCGCGGTCCAAGCCACCGTCCACCTGCACGAGTTGCCCATCGGCCCATGGGCCGGCCTGGGCGTGCTCGCGGCGTGGACGGCGGCCGCGCTGCTGGCCGGCAGCGTGCTGCTGCACAGGCGCGACGCGTAGTGCAATCGCACCGACAGCAGCTATACGGCGGTCACCCCGGCTCCCTGCACCGCTACCCCTTCAGGTCGCCGTGCAGGGAGGCCTCGGGAACACCGGCCTTGACGCTGAACTCCCCGCAGCCGGCACCCTGGCCGCTGCCCCGCCTCATCGCCCGCCTTGCCCGCAGAGCAGCACGAACGCCCGGCTGCTGGCCAACCCCCTCACCTCACGCGAGGACATCGAGAAGCCGGACGGCTGGACGCTTCACCGGATCCGGCGATGGCGGGCTGGACGCCCAGCTCATGACCGCCCAGTGCGCGACGAAGACAGGTTTGATCGCTGCTGACCTCCACGGTGAAGTGGATGCCGTCAAGCGCAGTTCCCGCGCAGGTCCCCCAAGGGCGTGCCGATCACCCGATTCTGCCGGGTGGGCCGCCACGGCACCGGTGCTTTGCAGTCCTGGTCGGCAGACCAAGCGCCGGCCGTGGTGCGGCACATTCACAGCCGGCTAGTCCGAGTCGACCGCGCACGTGGGACAGGAACACGTCGTGATCGCCCTGAGCATCTTCGTCTCGACTCGGTCGTATCGTGGATGATCAGCCCATGGGCTCGATGCAACCGGACGTGACGTGGCCGTTCACCGATGGCACTTTTCCTCAGCATCTGCTGGCCATCGTGCAGCGGACGGTGGCCGACGGTAGCCGGCCGGCGCTGATGGTGATCCATGATGATGAGCAAGACTGGCTTCTGGCTGACGGGCTTCACGATCCGAACGCGGACGGAGCGTCGATCGTCTGCCATCTAGATCACGTCCTTGGCCTGGACCCCTCTGTCGCGGCTTTGGCCAGCCTTCCGCCTGGCCACATTGCTGAGCGGGTCTGCCTGGACGAGCCGTGGTCTATTCGTTCGTGGTCCTATGAGGACGAGACGCCCTCCTGACTGTCGACAACGGCCTGGCGGGTTCAGAGGCCATCGAATGGTTCGTCACTCCACCTGAACCAAGCACGACCGTCACTGATGTGCAGAAGAAACTCCGGGACCGGACCTGACGGGGCGACCAGCGACAAGGTGTCCGCGATCCGGTCGTAGGAGTCGTCGAAGCGCTCGTACTCCTCCGCTTCCAGCAGAGCCAGCGACTCGTCGAACCATGGCTTCACCTCTCCGAACCCAGGCGTTGGAACGAAGCGGCCGTTCAACCATGGGAAGTCGGCCTCGTCGATCACGATCTCGCCGAGCAGATCCTCCTGCCGCATCAGTCGCCAGACTTCGCCCTCGAAACCCATCCCGCCAGCTCTCCATTCATGTCCTGGTGCCGCCGGGCAGCCTCTCACGCGGCAACGACAAGGCGGCAGGACGCCGGCGAACTCGCTCTCGATCTCGATCGACCGCAGCCACCCTGTCAGTCCGGCGAAACAGCTCTTACGGTCGCAGAAGTACCGGCGAACCCGCAGCCTGACCATGACCCGGCGAGAGAGCCCAGCGACCTTTCGTCCAGGCTTCGTTGGTACGTGCTGCGTGCGCGAACAGAGCCGACAATTTCCCCAGGGGTGCTCGCCTTCCCACTTGGTTCCGGGTTCAGCTGGGGCCGGGTGCGCCCGCGCGTGGAGTATGTGCGGCGGGGGCGGCGTGGCGGGCGGTCTTGCACGCCGAGACGAGCAGGATTACCGCGAGGGCGGGGATCAGCACCACATCGGGGACCGCGCCGAGAAGCAGTCCGCCGAGCAAGGCCCCGGCGACGGAGCCGGCCGCCAGGACGAGGGTGAAGCGAAGGTTGGCCCGCAGGACGGCGAAGCTGCCATCCCTGCTGTAGCGGGCGAAGGCAACGAGCATCGTCGGCAGTGACACCAGCAGCGACAGGCTGCCCGCGGTCTTGATGTCCACGGCGTACAGCAGCACGATCGTGGGGATCAGGAGCTCACCCCCGGCCACACCCATGATCGCGGCGACCACGCCGATCCCGAACCCGGCCACCACCCCCGCCACGATGCGCACCGCTCCACTCAGCCCCGCACTGTCCAGCTCCAAGGTATGGGTGGCCACCAGGGCGGCAGCCATGAGGACCATCAGTACGGCGAGCAACCGGTAGAGGGGGGCGGTCCGCATCCGCACTGCCCACGACGCCCCCGCCCAAGCACCCAGCAGACTCCCGGCCAACAGGTTGACCGCGATCGACCAGTGCGCGTCCAGGTCGGAGTAGGACACCGAAGCCAGCCGGGCGGGCAACGCGGTCAGCACCACGATCAGGCTCATCGCCTTGTTCAGGATGACCGCCGACAGGGCCGCGAACCCGAACACGCCGATGAGCAGCGGCAGCCGGAACTCCGCTCCGCCCAGGCCGATCATGCCGCCCAGCACCCCGACCGCCGCCCCGCAGGCGAACGTCAACGGCAGCGAGCGCACAGCCCGGCCCGGCAGAGCATCGGTGGTGGTCATCACGAACGAACCCTCTCCACGGCGGCGCCCTGTGCGCCGGCCGGTCGAGGCCAAGCATGTCCGCCCCGCACCCGCATGCCCACCCCGAGCATCTCGGATCTTCCGCACTGCTCTCGTCGCTTCGACCTACACCGGCGTGAGGTAGCCCAGCCCCTCAAATCAAGGCGGCGGCCCACCGGGTGGAGTGCACGTTTCGGGAGTCGGTCTGGCCGTAGGTCGGAGACCTCGTGGTCGACAGGGTGGAGGCCGATTGGCAAAGCAGTCCGGATCGAGACCCGCAGCGACGTCGCGTGTCCGGGCTGCGGGTCGTCCGGTACGAGGGTTCACAGCACGTACCGACGGCGACTTGCGGACCGGCCGCTGGGCGGCCGACGTGTCGTCCTCATCCTGCTCGTCCGTCGGTTCATGCCCACGCTGGAGTTCCGGGCCGCCGACGCCTGCCCCATGGTCGGCGACACCGCTCTGCGCGCCGCCTGCCGGCGAACGGTGCGGGACGGCCTGGCCGTCGACCTGGCCGACGGCCGTCTGCGGCCCGCCGCCCAAGAGGTCGAGCGACTGCTGCACCGGCTGCACCCTGCGCTTCGGCGTCATGGCGACGCCGACCTCGTGCGCGAGGGGGCTTGGCACGCCGGGGTGTCGAAGGCAGCGGCGCCGCCCACCGGCGCCGTGGACGGCTCACCGACGTCGTCGGCCCCTTGATCTCCACCACCGTCCCGGCCGATGACACGAACCCACGGCGCTGGCCGGGCCCCGAGCCGCCCGTACTGTCCCCCGGTCCTGTCCCCGCCCCTGTGGGTGTCGTCGCCGATGGTGGTCAGTCTCCGACGTGGATGCCGGGGCGTCGGTAGGGGTCGGGCTCGTGACGGCGGATGATCTCTCGGGTGACGGGGGCGGTGTCACCGCGGCCGAGCAGGAAGTAACGGAACATGTGCTTCAGGGGGCTGCCTTCGGCCCAGGCGAAGTAGCAGTGCGGCCGTAGACCCGTGGTGTCGCGCAGGACCAGCAGGATCGCCGCGATGGCGTTGGGGGCGGCCGGGGCCTCGGCGCGCAGGATGCGGTAACCGTCGACCTCGACGCCTCGTACGGTGAGGGTCTCGCTGAAGTCGGAGGGGTCGACGACGTCGATCTCCAGGAAGAGCACGTCCGCGGGGGCGGGCACCGGGTTGGTACCGCGTTGCTCCCGCTCCTTGCCGCTGTACTCCTCTCGGTCGCCCGTCTGGCGGCGGTTGGCGATGATGTTGATGGCGTTGTCGTGCGCGAGGGTGTCGGTGATGAACCGGCGGGCCTCGGCGTCGAAGACGATGCGGTCGGCACGCAGTTCGGTGGTGCGGGACACCCGGGAGATCAACGACACGATGATGATGCCGAGGATGAACGCGCCGGAGATGGCGATGCCGTCGGGCTTGTCGACGATGTTGTAGGCCAGGGCGTAGAACAGGACGGCGGTGAGCAGTCCGAACCCGACCGCGCTCGTACGACGGCCCGTGCGGGCGACGGAGAGGGTGACGGCGAAGGCGCCGGAGACCATCATGGCCAGGATTCCGGTGGCGTAGGCGCCGGCCTGTGCCTCGACGTCGGCGTCGAAGACGAAGGTGATCAGGACCGAGACGGCGGTGTAGACGATCACCACGGGCCGGACGGCGCGCCCCCATTCCGGAGCCATGCCGTAGTCGGGCAGGTAACGCGGCACGATGTTGATCAGGCCGGCCATGGCGGAGGCGCCGGCGAACCAGAGGATGAGGATGGTGCTGATGTCGTAGACCGTGCCGAAGGCTTCACCGACGTGTTCGTGCGCCAGCCAGGCCAGCGCACGGCCGTTGGCCGCTCCACCGGGCTCGAACTCTTCCTCCGGGATCAGGACGGTGGTGACGAAGCTGGCGGAGAGCAGATAGACGCTCATGACGAGCGCCGCCGTGGTCAGCAGCAGGCGGGTGTTGCGGATGCGCGAACGCAGGCGCTGTTCGTCGTCGTCTCCCTGGGCGGCCACGAGCGGCATCATGCTGACCCCGGTCTCGAAGCCGGACAGCCCCAGCACCAGCAACGGGAAGGCCAGGAGCGCCGGTCCCAGCAGATCCCCCGCACCGGTCCCTCCGCCGACCAGCGCGTCGGTCCAGGCCGACCACACGCCCGGTGTGGTGACCACATGGGCGAGGCCGACACCGATGATGACGGCGTTGAGAACGAGGAAGACCGCGACCAGCGGGATGGCGATACCAACGGCCTCGCTGAACCCGAGCAGGAACACCCCGCCCAGCACCAGGAGCAGCGTCACGGTGAGCGCGACCTCGTGCCCGTGCAGGGCCGCGGGGAAGAACGGGTTCTCCACCACGTGCACAGAGGCGTCCGCCGTGGACAGGGTGATCGTGACGATCCACGACGTGACCACGAACCCGAGCAGGACCAGGACGAAGAGCTTGCCCCACCAGAACGGCAGCAGATCCTCCAGCATCGCCACCGACCCGGCCCCGTGCGGGCTCTCGCGCGCCACCCGCCGGTACATCGGCAGCATCCCGAGCAGCGTCAGCGCCACGATCAGGAGCGTGGCCAGGGGCGAGACCGCACCCGCCGCGAGCGCCGCGATCGCCGGCACATAGGCCAGGCTGGAGAAGTAGTCGACGCCGGTCAGGCACATCACCTTCCACCAGGCCTGGGGCTCGGTGTGTCCCTCGCCGGCCGCGGGGCCGACCGGCTGGACCCGGTGACGCAGCATCCACCGTGCCACCTTGCCGGTCGGCTGTGTCCGCAGAGCCGGACTGGGTGCCTCTTCCGGCACAGCCATCCCGTCGCTGTCTGCCATGTCCCCCATCAGCCCTTTCCCTTTGGTGCTCGCCTGTGCGTATGAGCGTGTGCCCGTCAATTGCAACGATCACCGAGTATGGGGCCTGGTGACGGTCGTGGTTGCCACGGGTGGGGGGTGCCTTGAGCAGCCGGGGAGGACGGCGCTGCCGGGGACCTCGCGGGGCCGGCGCGAGCGGGTATTGAGGGTCAGCCGCGCAATTGCAACTGCGCTGTGCTCGGACTCGACAAGTCCCGCACGGGCTGCCGGTACGACGTACACCAGCGTGACGCGCTCACAGCTCCTCGAAGAGAGCCAGTGGCGCTTCCTGCCCCACCCCGATCTCGGCCCAGATCGTCTTGCCCTGGGGGGTGTAGCGCGTGCCCCACATGCTGGTCAACTGGGCCACGAGGAAAAGACCCCGTCCTCCTTCGTCCTCGCTGCCGGCTCGGCGCAGATGCGGAGAGGTGTGGCCTGCGTCCGACACCTCGCAGATCAGCGTCCGGTCGACGGCACGCAGCAGGCGGAGGGAGACCGGGGGCCGGCCGTATCGGATCGCGTTGGTGACGAGCTCGCTCATGGCCAGTTCCGTGACGAACGCCGCGTCGTCCAGCCCCCACTCCTCCAGCTTGCCTCGTACGAGTGCACGGCATCCGGCCACCTCGGCCGGGTCGGAGGCGACATGCCAGAGCGCCATGTTCTCCTCGGGGAAGGCGTGGAGGCGCACCAACAGGAGTGCGGCATCGTCGTCGGTCGATTCCTGGGTACGCAGGGAGACGACCTCGTCGCACGCTTTCTGCAGGGACCCGGCCGAGGCGTCCAATGCACGGCACAGGTCCGCCAGCCCCTCGTCGACGTCCCGGCTGCGTGCCTTGACGATTCCGTCGGTGAACAGGGCGAGCACAGTGTCCTCGGCGAATTCGAACTCCACGCTCTCGTACGGCAGCCCTCCGATGCCCAACGGAAGGCCTGTCGGCAGGTCGAGCGCTTCAGCCGCCCGGGGCTCTGCCCCACCACCGGCGGCGACCGGCGGCAGGTGCCCCGCACTGGCCATGACGCACGTACAGGAGGTGGGGTCGTACACGGCGTACAGACAGGTCGTCCCCAGCGCCCTGTCCGTCGCCTCGTCGCCGGGCATGGCGTGCGTTCCGATCCGCGCCTGTGCCACCAAGTCGTCGAGCCGGGTCAGGAGTTCGTCCGGCGGCAGGTCCAGGGCGGCCAGTGCCCGTACGCTCGTGCGCAACCGTCCCATGGTGGCCGCGGCGTCCACTCCGTGTCCCACCACGTCACCGACCACGAGCCCGACGCGGGCACCCGACAGCGGAATCACGTCGTACCAGTCGCCCCCTGCTCCGAGAGGGCCGGTGGCGGGGACATAGCGGTGCGCGAGCTCGATTCCGCTCGGTTGCGGGAGCGCACGCGGGAGGAGGTCGCGCTGCAGCTTCAGCGCCGCGGTGTGCTCACGGATGTAGCGGCGGGCGTTGTCCACGCATACCGCTGTGCGTGACGCCAGTTCCTCCGCGAGGGCGCGGTCCTGCTCGGTGAAGGGCGTCCGCGGCGACTGCCGCACGAGGGTGACCGTACCGAGCGTGGTGCCGCCGCGGAGCAGCGGCAGGGACAGCAGGCGTTGGTCCGCGGTCATCGACCGACTGCCGATGACACCCAGCAGTTGGTCGCCCGGCACGACGGACGGGTCACTCGCGGTGCGCTCCGCCACGAGTCGCAGCCGCGCCGATGCGGCGGAATCCGGCGGCGAGGCCTCTTCTCCGGCCAGGACCGACTCGGCGACCTCGATCCGTACGGAGTCGGCGAACTCCGGAACGACGAGCCCCGCGAGTTCGCCCGCCGTTCGCCTGACGTCGAGCGTGGTGCCGATCCCGCTGGCCCGTCCGAGGAGGGCCAGGCGAGTCTGCGCTTCATAGCGGTCGGTGACATCGACGGCCGCCTCACAGACGCCCAGGGGGCGGCCCGTGTCGTCCTGGAGACGGAAGTACGAGCACGAGTACACCTGGTGGTGCTCGGAGGTGGCGGGAGTGGGCCCGCGCCAATGGACGTCGAGTACGGCTTCGCCGGTGTGCAGGACCCGCTCCAGCACCTCCTGCATGTCATGAAAGCCTGGAGGGGAGAGGATGGTGCCGTGCGGGTAGAGCGAGCTGTCGGGCTGTCCCAGCCATTCACCGTCGCGCCAGCCCATGCTGTCCCGCACGAGATCGTTGACCCATACGAGGCGGGTGTCAGGGCCGTAGACGCTCAGACCCACGGGAGCCTGTGTGAAGAGCCCGGCCAGCATCGACTGGTCGGTCATCCACTGCCGGTAGCGGTCGCCGGCCACCGCCATCACTACCCAGGCGGGCCTTCCCCCGTCCTGCTGCACCGGGAAAACACGCAGGACCGTCTCGACCAGGGATCCGTCAGGGCGTCGGACCGTGCGATTCTCGGTCCGGGCATCCCCGGGTGGCGGTGCCCCCGCCGCCCCGAACGCCTGCGGCCCGCCGCCCTGGGACCGGACGTCCCGCAGGACTTCGCTCACCGGGCGGCCGATCACCTCTGGGGTGCCGACGCCGTAGAGAGCGCGGGCCGCAGGGCTCCAGCCGGTCACCGTCCCGTGCTCATCCACCACGATCGTCGCCGCTGTCGTCGCGTCGAACGGGTTCTGGAGACTGGTTTCGCGTGATGCGTGCGTCGTGGCCATACGACCTGCCCAGGACTGGAACGTCTGAGATCAAGGCTACGCCTGGAGCCCCCCGGCACGTCTTGGCCGCCGCATTTGTCGGCTCAGGCGGCGACCGGCCGCCAGGACAGGGTCATGGCGATTCGCCCTCCTTGCGCTCGCCGGACCGCGACGTCGTCATCGCCAAGGCTCCGTCAGACGTCCGCAGCCGACGTACGCCGTTCTCGCCGGCCCCGCCCTCGGCAGGAGCGGCGCCCTTGGCCGCGTGCCTGCTGCCGACCCACCCGAGGAGGAACGCCGCCGGTACGGAGATCAGGCCCGGGCTGCGGAGCGGGTACCAGCTGATGTCCACGCCGGGCAACAGCGCGTAAGCGGACCCCGACACGGTGGGAGAGAACGTCGTCAGGACGGTGCACAGCAGCAGCCCCCCGTAGACGGACCACAGCAGCCCTGTGCGGTTGAACCCCTTCCAGAAGAAGGAGTACACGAGCACCGGAGCCACACAGGACGCAGCGACGCTCATCGCGAAGGTGGCCAGGAACTCGAGCGAATACCGGTGAGCGGCCGCCGACAGCGTCAGGCCGATGACACCGAGGAGGACGATGGCCAGACGCAGCACCCTCACCTGCCGCGTGGCATCACGGGGGCCGTCGGCGCGCGCGAAGACGTCGCGAGCGAGGCAGACCGCGGCTGCGAACGTCACGCTCGTCACGGTCGTGAGGACGGCGAGGAAGGCGACACACGCCACGACGGTGATCAGCACGACCCGGCCCGCGGAGCCGCTCCCCAGCACCCCGGAGGCCAGCAGGACCGGGGACGCCTGGCCGTTCGGGTCGACCATGCCGATGTCCCTGCCGCCCACCACGGCCGCGGCCGCGAAACCCGTGACGATCAGGAGCAGGAAGTAGACACCGCTCAGTCCCACGGCGATGCTCATGGACCGCCGTGCCGAGCGCCCGGTGCGGGACGCGCCGACCCGCAGGAGCAGGTGCGGCATCACCGCCGTCCCGACGATCACGACGATGTGATCGCTGATCATGTTGAGCGGTACGAGGCTCGCGATGTGCGCCCAGAGCCCGGGGCTCAGATAGCCGTCGGGCGTCATGCTCCTGTCCACGGCGGCCGAGAGCAGGCTGCCGGCGTCCCACGAGAACTTCCTCAAGGACAGCACCGCGAGCACCGCGAGCGTCACCAGGGTGATGACCACCTTGACCGCTTGCATGCGGCTGGTGCCCTTGAGGTCCGCCACCGCCGCGAAGCAGACGACGAGCCCGCCCATCAGCACCGTGCACAGCACCTGGGCCGCATCGGTCGACATGCCGATCAGCATGGCCGCGATGATGCCGCCGGCCCGCAGCTGGAGAACCAACATGGGAAGCGTGATCGCCAGCGTCACCACAGCCGCGGCGGTACGCGGCGCCGGCCCGGACGCCCTGAGGGAGAACAGGTCACCGAGTGTGTAGCGGCCGCTGTCGCGGACCTTCTGAGCGAGGATCAGCAGCAGACCGAGGGCGACGGCGCTGTCGACGGCGGAGGCGTACCCGTCGTAGCCGAACAGAGCGATGGCCCCGGATGTCGCGAACAGCGTCAGGACGGAGATCTGTTCGCCCGCCAGGGCGAACCCGTTGAAGGCCGGTGAGAGGGACCTGTCGGCGACGTACAGCCCTTCCGGGCGGTCGTCGTGGGTGACCAGCGTGAACACCCACAGCAGGGCCAGGCCGATGAAGAGGAAGAAGGCGACCATGACCGGGCCTCTGGCGACCGAGCCGATCGGGTCGTGTACGCCCGAGCTCAGGTACAGGACCACCGCGTCACCGCCAGGAGGCGTCGGCCGGGGAAGCGCCCAGCGCTCCGGTCAGGGGCACGCCGGGGTCCGAGGACTGTTCGAGGCGATCACAGGCACGCGTCGACCGGACCTCGTACCACCAGGCGCTTGCGACGAAGACGCCGAGCTGCAGAATGCCCCAGACGAGGCCCAGGGTGAGCCGCCCGTACACCGGAGCCGCAGCGGCTTCGGCGGCACAGGACAGCAGGATGCCGACGGCGAGGGGCATCGCGTTGACGGCGAGAAACACTCGCTGGGCACGGCGCATCGCTCGGTGGAGGGTGTCGGTGCGTCGCGGACGGGTATCCGTCACCGGCTCGTAGGGCGGCTTCGGAACGAAGTAGGAGTGCACGGAACTCTCTTGTGAGTAAGGGGTGCGGGGGTTCAAGGCGTGGCCTCGGCGATCCGGTCGCCACAGAGCGGTCCCATCGGTCAGGCCACAGGCACCGAGCCTCGTCGGGCGTTGCGCCGGCTTCCGTTGACCAGATCGTTGAATCGGTCGACGGCCCAGATGGTGCGCAGTCCCAGCGGGCCCATCATCATCGGACGAGGGAACGCGGGCTTCTTCACCCACAGTTGACGCAAGTCCTCGTGCCGCTCGCCGTCGACGATCGCATCGGCGATGAGGGAGCCGACGTACGGCGCCTGAGCCAGACCGTGGCCGTTGCAGGCGATCGAGTAGAAGACGTCGTCGTCGATCTGCCCGGCGAGCGGAAGCCAGGACGAGGTGATCGCGATCCATCCTCCCCACGCACGCTCGATCGCCACGTCGGACAGAGCCGGGAAGCGCGTCGCGAAGGCCTCCGCGAGTTCTTCGACGAGCCCCGGGTCCGGCTTCTTCCGCGGCAGGGGATACGTCGTGCCGCGCTCGAGCCGTCGGACGCCGAAGACGATCGTGTTGCGCGGCGTCAGGCGGTAGTTCTCCATGATGTTGTGCTGGGTGACGAGCCCCGACCGGCTGGTCCATCCCAGTGCCGCCAGACGGGCGGGATCGATGGGCTCGGTCTCCACCTCGACGACCCAGATGGGCACGGAGAGCCGTGGAGGAGTGATGTCCCACTCCCCCGCGTAGGCGTTCGTCGCCAGAACGACTTTGTCCGCCCGCACCCGGCCCTGAGCAGTGGTGAGGAGTATCTGACCGCGGTCACGTACGACGTCGGTGACCTTCGTCCGCTCGAAGACCCGCGCGGACGAGCGGAGCAGAGCGCGGCGCACCCCCGAGGTGAACGTGCCGGGGTTCATGATTCCGCCGACTTCCTCGCGCATTCCGCCGAGGAACCCGCGGGGGATGCCGAGTTCCTCACTCGTGCCCAGTGCCACGTGGCAGCCGGCGCGCCGGAGAATCCTGGCCACCCGGCGCACTCGGCCCATCTGTCCCCGGGACACCGCCGCGAAGACGTTGCCCGTCTGTTCGTAGTCGCAGTCGATGTCGTGCCTCTTGATGAGGTCTTCGACGTAGTGCGCGGCGCGTTCGGCGAGGCGGACCATGCCGGGCATCTTCGTGCGGAACAACAGATTGAGAAGCTGCAGGTCCCCTCCCGGAGCACCCGCCACTTGCCCTGCATTGCGGGAGCTGGCGCCGTGTCCGCAGAACTCGGCCTCCAGCAGCACCACGTCCTGACCGCGTTCGGCCAGGCGCAGCGCCGTCGACATGCCTCCGAGGCCGCCGCCGACGACCGCTACCTCGCAGGTGACGTCGTAGGTCAGGGCCGGCAGCATGTCCGTGGGGGGATCCACCCAGCCGCTGAAGTCGGTGTACTGCACGTTGTCGGTTCTCATGTGGTGGCTCCTGGTGAGCGTGCGCTGTTCTTCGGTACGGACGTCAGGTCCGGGCAACGCTTGGTGCGTTCGAGGCCGGCTCCGCACCCGTCGCCACGTTGTGGTCGTGCAGCGCGCGGTAGGAGCGGAAGTAGACGAAAAGCTGGGTTCCCCAGGTGGCGAGGGCGAGGATGTAGTGGGTGGTGCGGTACTCGTCGTCGCCCGGGATCGGGAAGAAGTCGTAGATGAGTGCGATGGCTGTTCCCGCGGCAGTGGCGAGCGCGCTCAGGACGGCCAGACCCTTGGCACGGATCTTCCACAGGCGCCACGAGAAGGAGGCGAGGAAGAGGGTCGTGAGGGCGTTGACGACGAGATAGAGCGTCGCCGGGCCGACGTGGAGTTCATGGCCTCGGAACTGCTGGAGGTACAGCCCCGCCGCGATGGCCAGCGCGAACACGCCGATGTCGACGGTCAACGTCGGCTTGTACCGGTGGGTGACGCGCATCAGGCCCATGACGAGGATGAGGGTGATGCCCACCGACCGTGAGAAGGCGTCGAAGAAGTACGCGATGGAGAACAGGACGCTGCCCTCGTCACCTCCGAGGAGGGACCAGGCGAGGAAGTTGGAGCCGGACGTGGCGACGATGATCCATTCCAGGCCGAGCAGGTAGTTGCCGTAGCGTCGGATGAATTTCCATCCGCAGACGAAGCCGGCGCAGATCATCCAGAGATCGGCCAGCAGGAAGAGCAGTTCCTTCATGGTGTGCGGTTCCTTGGGGAATCGAGGGACTGGTTCAGGACGCGGCAGCTTGGGGCCGCCGACCGGACCGGGCGCGCGAGATCAGCACGGTCATCACGACGAGCAGGGCGAGAACTCCTGAGAGCCAGTAGCCGATCGAGTAGAGGCCCTTCGCGGCGACCTCGAGACCGGTTCCGGGCACCGGAACCAGGGAGGCGCTGAGGTCGCCGCTGATCAGTGCCGTGCCGAAGGCGAAGCCCACGGCCATGAACGTCCCGGCGACACCGGCGGCCATTCCGGCCTTCTCCTCGGGTACTGCCATCTGCACCAAGGTGAAGCCGGCCGCGTAGCCGATGCGGCATCCGAGCCCCATGACAGCGGCGCCCACGAGGTACTGCCACCGCTGGTCGTGCGCCACGGCGAGCCAGGCCAGCCCCGCTGCGCTGATGAGCGCTCCGGTGACGAAGACGGGCACACCACGGCCGTTGAACAAGAGGCGGTCGAGCACGGCGCCGCGGACGAGGAACGCCGCCGCGAAGGGCGCCATGAGCAAGCCGGTCTCCAGAGCGTCGAGCCCGAGGCCGTAGGCGTCCGCGGGACGAAGAGCGTCGGGGACGATCTGGGCGTACGTGCTGAGCAGGAGCAGGAAGGCCGAGTTCACCGCTGCGAACAACATGATGGACAGACACGAAGCGGTGACCAGGGGAGCCTTCATCAGCGCGACGTCGAACACCGCCGAGGACGAGGTGCGCTCGACACGCACCCAGGCGATGCCGCCGACGATGCCGATCCCCAGCGGAACGAGTGCCGCGCTGCCCCACACGAGGCCTTGCGTCAGGGTCAGGAGAATCGTCGCGACCCAGGCGATCATCCACACCGTGCCGAGTACTCCGATGCGGCCGGCGCGCTCGGCGGGCGGGGCGTGCGGGATCGTGGCGTACGACGCGACGGTCGTGGCCGCGCACACCGCGGTGAGGATGATGAAGAAGCCCCGCAGCGACAGGGTCTCCACGATGACGCCGCCGCCGATCATGCCGACGACGATGCCGGCGCCGGTGGCGATGACCTGGACCGCGACCCCCACCGTGATGCCGCTCTCGCCGAGATTGCGACGCAGGAAGCCGAGCGGAAGGAGTTGTGCCGCGCCGCCGAATCCCATCAGGGTGCAGCCGGCCAGCAGGGTCGGATACGAGTCGCCGACAGCAGGTATGAGCGCGCCGAGCGTGAGGAACGCGGATGCCGCCACGGAGGCGTTGCGGTCGCCGTGCACATCGGCGAGGCGCGGCAACAGGATGAAGCCCGCTCCCCCGCCGAGGGTCAGCGCCGTGTAGAGCCAGGTCGTCTCGGCGACTGTGGCGAGAGCGTACTGCGCCTGGATGATCGGCAGGAGGGGCGGCAGGACGAAGATGACGGCGTTGGTCAGGGTGACCAGGAGCGCGCCCGTGCCGATGAGCACCCTTCTGTTCGCCGGGGGGCGGGAAGGGGTCTGGCCGGCGAGTCCGGCCGGCTGGTGGATCTCTGTCATGGTGCTCTCCGTTCCTGGTCAGTCGTGGCCCGGGAGCCCGGCGCCGATGGCGGTGAAGTCGTCGCAGCGGAGCAGGTCCATGGGGTCGGACATCTGTCCACCGATCTCGACCCAGCCGAGGCAGTGCTCCATGGACCAGTCGAGGGCGCGCTGGATCTCCTCCGGGAGGGAGCGGATCTGCGCGAGCGTGTAGGTGAGGAAGGGGTTCTCCTCGGGGCGCAGGAAAGCGAGGTCGTAGGCCATCGACAGGCCGAAGCGGTGGTCGTGCGCGGTGGTGTTCTCGCCACCGCCGTGGTAGGTGGAGCCGAGCCAGATGAGGGCCGAGCCGGCCTTCATCTGCGTCGGGACCGCTTCCTGTCGTCGCGGCGCCCGCTCGTCGTCCCACAGGTGGGAGCCCGGAATCACGTGGGTGCCGCCGTTGTCGGCGGTGAAGTCGCTGACCGCGACCATGATCTGCACCCGCGCTTCGCGCTGATGGGTGGGGTGGCGCCACAGCCAGACCGAGTCGTCGCGGTGGAGCGGCTGCGGGCCCTGTCCCGGGCCGATCTTGATGGCCATCGTGGCGCCGATGTGCATGCCCGCGGGGTGGGACACCGGCTGCTCACCGCAGAAGACGTCGATCGGCTGGTCGAGGATGCGCCGGGCGATGCCTCGGTACAGCGGGTTCAGCGCGATCGTCGTCATGTGCCGGGTGCGGGCGAACAGGGCGCCCGCACGCTTGGTCCGGTTGCCGGCGAACACCTCGTCGTGTCCCGTCTCGACCGCGTCCAGCACGGGGTCCAGGTCCTTCTTGAGGCCTTCGACGGTGGTCGTGTCGAAGAGTCCTTCGATGATCACCCCGCCGTCTCGCCTGATCACCTCGACCGCGGCGTCCGCGGTGACGTCGGGAGCGAGACGCGCGAGTTCGCTTGTCGTCATGACAGGTCCGTTCTCGGAAAGGGACCGCGCCGCGGGTGCCGCGGGGCCGGCCCGGCGTCTGCCGCACGGGAGGGGGCGCCGGGCCGGCCTTGCGATCCGACTCGTACGCTAGGGCAGAGTTAGTCAGACGTTCAAGACGTACGACTAAGTAATTTACGGCCGGCCGCAGACGTGGCTGCTAGGCTGGGCCTCAGTGACTTAATCAAGCGTCCAACTGCGTGGATGCTCCGCAACGGGAGGGTTTTCGTGCCACGGATTTCCGCCGCCCAACGGCGCAGCGACTTCATCAACGCCGCCGTGGAAGTCATCGCGATCCATGGCATCGACGGCGCGACGACCCGACGGATCGCCGAGCAGGCACAGGCGAACCTGGCTCTGCTGCACTACTGCTACAACTCCAAGGAAGACCTCTTCGCCGACGTCTACGAGTTCGTGTCCGGCAGGTTCCGGGACGTCCTCCAAGCCGGCGATCCGCACGCCGACCTGGCGGACACGGCTCGCCAGCTCCTGCGCGCCGGCATGAAGTGCTACCTGGAGTCGCCCAGCTTCACCGCGGCGACACTGGAACTGATCAGCTGGGCACGGCGACAGCACGGGGAGCGGGGCAAGGCGGTGTACGACCAAGCCCTCGAAACCATGCGCACCGTGCTGCGCGGCGCCCCCACGGACCACCCGGTCGAACCGGAGACCATCGATCAGATCGCCTATGTGATCGCCACCCTGGCCGACGGTTTCGCCATCAACTGGTACACGTACGGGGACCGTTCCGCCGCGACGGAGCAGATGGAGATCACCGTCTCCGTGCTCGACAGCTGGCTCGCCGCTCGGCTGGGATCTACGCCTGTAGCACCGTGACCGCCCGGGCGGCGCTGCCCGGTCGACTCACATCAGGGGGGGCCGACAGCCTGGTGCGGCCGCGCTCGCCCGGGTGTGCACGGCGGGAGGCCCGCATAGGGCCTCCCCCAAAGGGTGTTGTCACAAAGGCAGGTCAGGTGAGTCGACGCCGACGACCCGGTCGCCGCAGAAGACCCGCACCGACTCCGCCGGTCCGTGGCCGCCGATGCCGGCCGGGCCCCAGAAGCTCTGCGCCGACTCCTCACCGAGGTCGGCGATCTTGGCGCCGTTGACGCGCACCTCACCGGCCGTAATGCGGGAGCCCACATCGATCGCGCGGTCGGTGTCGGCGCCGAACACATAGGCGTCGAGGCCGGAGGGATGGGCGTTGGCGATGCGCAGCGCCTGTTCGTCGGAGTCCACCGCGTGCAGGGAGACGACCGGACCGAACAGCTCGGCGGTGGCCCGAGCAGGGTCGGCGCCGGCGGCGATGGTCGGCGACATGAAGAAGCCGTCGAGCTCGGGCAGCCGGGCGGGCCGGTGGATGCTCGCCCCGAGGTCACGCAGGCCCTCGACTCTGCTCTGGAGGGTCTTGAAATGCGGCGCGTTGGAGATCGGGCCGATCTCGACGTCCTCGTCGAGGGAGTGACCGACGGCGAGCTTGGAGATCCGCTCCCGCAACGCCTCCACGAGAGGGCCGAGCAGGCTGCGGTGAGCGAGGATCTTGCCCGGGCCCTCACACCACTGACCGTTGAGCTTGGTCATGCCGTCGAGGATGCCGTCGGCGGTGACGTCGAGGTCGGCGTCGTCCAGTACGAGCACCGGATTGTTGCCGCCGAGCTCCAGTTGCAGGACCTTGAAGTCCTCCGCGGCGGCACGCGCGATGGCGCGGCCCGCACCGGGTCCGCCGGTGAAGGAGACGATCTTGACGCGCGGGTCGGCGGTCAGCCTGGCGCCGACGTCGCCGGCGCCGTGCACCAGCTGCAACGCACCGCTGGGCAGGCCCGCCTCGACGAAGCACTCGACGACGATCTGCGCGCTGCCGGGCGCGTGCTCCGAGGGCTTGAGGATGACGGGGCAGCCCGCCGCCATCGCGCTGGCGATCTTGGCCGCGGGAATGAAGCTCGGACCGTTCCACGGCGTGAGGATCGCCGCCGGCCCCCACGGCACCTTGTGCAGGCGCACATCGCGGCCGCCGGCATCCAGCCGGGTGACGCGCGGGATGTTCACCAGGTCCGCCGCCGCCGCCCGGATCCGCGCGGGCAGGAAGGCCGCCACCTTGCGGGTGACACTGATGGGCGTGCCGCTGGTCAGCGAGTCCGTCCGGGCGATGTCCTCGGCACGGCTCTCGATGATGCCGGCGACGCGCTCCAGGATGCCGGCACGCTCACGCCGGGCGTCCTCGTCCCAGAGGCCGCCGATGTCGTACCCGCGCTCCGCGTGCCGCAGCGCCCGGTCGAGGTCGTCGGGTGCTGTCGTGACGAGGCGGTGGACGGGCTCGCGCGTGTTGGGGTCGACGTTCCAGGCGTCGCCGACCGTCGGGCACTCCCTCCAGTCGTCGGCTATGTAGTTCACCGGCTGGGGAATCTTGATCTTGTTGCTCGCCATGGAGCTCACCTCTGCGTTCACTCGCCGGTCAGGACTGCAGGTCGACGACGATGCGGGTCACGTCACCGGACTTCATCGCCTCGAAGCCCTCGTTGATCTCTGCGAACGGGATGACCCGCGTCACCATCTCGTCGAGCAGCAGGCGTCCCTGCTGGTACAGGCGGGCGAGCTGGAGGATGTCCTGCCGCGCCTGACCCGAGCCCATGTAGGAGCCGATGAGCCGCTTCTCCTCGAAGAAGAAGTCCGAGGCGGGGATGCTGACTTCGGTGCCTGCGGGCGCGATCCCGACCAGGCAGGCGGTACCCGTCGGGCGCAGGAGGGACACGGCCGTCGCCGCGGTCCAGGCCGAGCCGACCGCCTCGAAGGAGTAGTCCACTCCGTCGCCCAACTGGCGGTGAAGTTCCGCTACGACGTCGCTGTCCTTGCCGTTGATGACGTGGGTCGCGCCGTAGCCGCGGGCGGCCTTGAGCCGTGCGTCGTCCAGGTCGATCGCGACGATCGCCGACGCTCCGCTGAGCCGGGCCCCCTGGATGATGGCCGATCCGACACCGCCGCAGCCGATGACCGCCACCGTGCTGCCGGGCCTCACCTGGGCGCCGCGGAAGACGGCGCCTACGCCGGTGACGACGCAGCAGGCCAGGAGGCACCCGACGTGGAGCGGCACGTCGTCGGGGAGCTGCACCAGGGCGTTCTCGCGCATGAGGATGTGCCGCGAGAACGCTCCGATGCCGCCGAGCCGCTCGATGGGCAGGCCGCCGCTGGTCTGGAACGCAGGGCGTGGACGGTGGCGTACCTCCTCGACACGCCGGCACTGGGTCGACCGTCCTGCCTCGCAGTTGATACAGCGGCCGCAGGACGGGGTCAGCGCGCCGACCACCCGGTCGCCGGGGCGCAGGCCGGACACCTGCGTCCCTACCGCCTCGACCACGCCGGCCACCTCGTGCCCGAGCACGACGGGTACGTCGGTCGGAACCGTCCCTGTCATGTAGTGCAGGTCGCTGTGGCACAGACCCACGTTCGTGACCGCGACCCGCACCTCGTGCGGCTCCGGGTCGTCCACCTGGATGTCGGTCAGTTCGAGCGGTTCGTCGACCGCGGTGAGTACCGCGGCCCGGGTGTCGATCATGTCGACGTCCCCTCTGTCGGTTTCTGTTGGTCTAGGTGATGGCGAGCCCCGGGGCGGGGCTCACGCGCCGGTGGCCCTGGCGGACAGGAAGCCCTCGATCCCCGCGCTGAGGACGCCGCTCTCCCACGCCTTCCTCGCGGCGAGGTCCTCACGGGCGAAGGCCGCTTCGACCTCCTCCGCCGTAGGGCGCAGGAGAGCCAGGTGGAGTGCGGTCGTGTTGCCCTCGGGCGTCCACTCGACGACGGTGTCGACGGCCCGGCCGATCAGGGCGTCGGGCTCGACGATCTCGTCCAGGAGCCCGATGCGCAGGGCCTCCTCGGCGCCGATCCGCGGCGATCCGAGCACCATCCGCATCGCGTGTCTCCCGACGAGGCGCCTCAGCAGCACGCTGGACGCGTTGGAGATCGTCAGGCCCCGGCCGTTCTCCGGCTGGTAGTACTCCGTCGCCCGGGTTCCGATGCGAGCGTCGCAGCACAGGGTGATCTCCGAGGCTCCTCCGACCGCGAGTCCGTTGACGGCCGCGACCACGGGCACCCGCGTCTGGAGGATGGCCCGGGTGATGTCGTGGAAGCTCGCGAACGCCTCACGGACCTCGGCGTCCGTGGTCGGCGCACTGCTGAGGTCCTCTCCCGCGGAGAAGGCCCGCCCTTCGCCGGTGAGCACGATCCCGCGTACGCGTTCGCCCGTCCCGAACTCGCGGATCGCCGAAGCCAGCCGCAGCCGGGTGGCGACGTCCATGGCGTTGAGCTTCTCGGGACGACGGAGCGTCAGCAGAGCGACGTCCCGCACGATGTCGACGTCCAGGAACCCTCCGCCTGATGCGGGCCGTGCGCCCGTGGTGTTCCGTCGTGCGCCGAGGTCGTGCGTCACGCCCGGCTCGTCCAGCGCGCGGGCCTTGAGGGCCGGCTTGGAGATGCGTTCGGACGGTGTGCGCGGGAAGTCGGCGACGAACTCCACGTAACGCGGCACCTTGAACCGGGCGAGCTCCTTGCCGGCCCGCTCGACGATCTCCTCGGCCGTCGCACGATCGCCCGGCACACCGGCCGCCAGCTGGACGAAGGCCTTGACCTCCTCACCGAGGGTCTCGTCGGGTTCGGCGACGACGGCGGCCGCGACGACCATGTCGTCCCGCTCGAGGGCGGCCTCGACCTCGGCGCTCGCGACGTTCTCGCCGCCGCGGCGCACCATGTCCTTGATCCTTCCGACCAGTTGGATGCCGTCGTCGGGCCGTCGGACGACGACGTCACCGGTGTGGAGCCGGCCGTCGCGCAACACCCTGGCCGTGTCCTGCGGGCGGTTCCAGTAACCGCTCATCAGGGGCTTGCCGGAGACGACCAGTTCACCGGGCGTGCCCACCGGCACCTCGATGCCGTCGGGGTCGACGACGCGCACCTCCTTGGTCGGCACGGGCCGGCCCAGGCTCCCGCTGCCGACGGCACCGGTGTCGGTGAACGGGCTGAACAGGTCGACGCCGGACTCGGTCATCCCGTAGATCTCCCGCCACGGCGCGCCCCATCGCTCCTCCAGCTGCGCGTGCAGACCGACGGGAATGCCCGAACAGAGCACACGGCGTATGGAGTTGTCGCGGTCCTCGGGCACGGGCGGCTGCTTGAACAGCAGCGTGGGCATCGAGCCGAGGACGTAGAAGAAGGTCGCGCGGTGCCGGCGGACGTCCGCCATGAACGTCGACGCGGAGAACTTGGGCAGCACGACCAGCGGGGCCCCGATCGTGAGAGCGAGCGCCGTGTTCCACTGCGGATCCATGTAGGAGAACGGCTGTGCCGTCAGAAGCACGTCCTCGGCGCCCAGTCCGGTCACCGCCGCACAGATCCAGCCCAATCGGACCCAGTAGTCATGGGTGAGCATGCACGCCTTGGGAAAGCCGGTCGTGCCGGAGGTGTACTGCAGGTTCGCCAGCGTCCCGGCATCGACCGGCACCGCCGGCGCCGTCCGCGGATAGGGCTCGGACCCGTCGTCGGCGACGTCGACGACCCGCACGCCGGCGAGGCCCTCCTCGGTCGCCAGGACGTCGGCGATCAGCCCTGACCGCTCGGAGTCGGTGAAGGCGACGCGCGCACCCGAGTCCCGCAGGACGAAGGCGAGGTCGCCTCGCCGGTAGGAGGAGTTGACCGGAACGGCGACCGCGCCGGCCTTGAGCGCGGCGAGCCAGACGACCGGCCAGTGCACGACGTTCGGGAGCATGATCGCGACACGGTCGCCCGGCTGGACGCCGTCACGCTCGATCAGCCGGTGCGCCAGTCGCGAGGTCCATGCGTCGATGTCGGCGTAGCTCCATGACCGTTCACCGAAGCGCAGGAACTCCCGCTGCGGTGAGTCCTGTGCGCGCCGCGACAGCAGCTCGGTCAGGGTCGGAACGGCGGGGTCGTCGCCGATCCGGCCGGGCTGCACCACCGGCAGGGGGGTGTGACCGGCTTGCTCCGCCGCCACGTTGTCCGTCATCGCGAGCTCCTGTGCGTGTGTTCTGCGCGGTGGGCCGCGAGCTGCTCTGCCGCGGCCCGGACGATCCATGTCAGCGCCGGGTCCGCGCTCTTCATCCACTCCGGGTGCCACTGGACCGCCAGCACCGGAGCGCCTGGGAGTTCGACCGCCTCGATCACGCCGTCGCTCGTGCATCCGGTCACCACCAGCCCGGACCCGCAGCGGTCGATGGCCTGGTGGTGCCAGGAGTTGGTCATCGCGCGCTCGCCGAACAGGTCGGCTGCGAGCGAGCCCTTCTCGAAGGTCACGAGGTGATCGGCGGTGCCGTCGGTCGGCGCGGCCTCGGTGGACAGATGGCTCACGGAACCGGGCGGAAGGTGGGCGATGAGGGTGCCGCCGAGGGCGACGTTGAGCACCTGCAGGCCGCGGCACACGCCCAGCACGGGAATTCCTCGCTCGAGCGCGGCTCGAACGAGCCGGATCTCGTACTCGTCCCGGGCCACGTCGTGGACCATCGGATCCGTCCGTGGATCGATGTCGCGGACCACTGACGTGTCGCCGCCCCAGCACGCCGGGTGGAGGTCCTGTCCGCCGGTGATCACCACGCCGGACATCCACCGGCAGACGTCCGTCGCGTCGGTGTCGTACGACAGGTGGACGGGGAGTCCGCCGGCCTGCGCGATCCGGCCGGCGAAGTCGGACACGTAACTGTCGATGCAACGGTCGCCGTACCGCTCGTCGGCTCCCTTGAGGAGATCGAGCCGGTAGCGACGCCCGGTGATGCCGATCAGCGGGCGCACCGTCGCGGCGTCCTCGCGCGCGGTCACGGCAGCTCGAAGTAGCGGACCGACTCCCACTGCGAGAGCTCGGCGAAGGGGTCGCCGCCGGCGGTGTGGAACTGCATCCACTCCCACTTGCGCGACGCGATCCAGTAGTCGACGAACTCGTCGCCGAGGAGCTCGCGCAGGACCGGGTCGGCGTCCAGGGCCGCCGCGGCCTTGGTGATGGTGTCGGGGATCCGGTCGACGCCCAGGCCGGGCGGCAGGCACCATGCCATGTCGGTGACCTGCTCGGGCGGTTCGATCTTCCGCTCGACACCGGCGATGACGCCGGCCAGCACGCCCGCGAGCGCGAGGTAGAGGTTCGCGTCCGCGCCCGGGAGGCGGTACTCCAGACGAGAGTACTTGGGATGCCCGCAGACGGCGCGCACCGCGGCGGTCTTGTTGCTGATCCCCCAACTGACCGTCACGGGCGGCCCGCTGAGGTCGACCAGCCGCCGGTACGACGTGATCTGCGGAAGCACGATCGAGGTGTTGCCCGGCATCGTCGCCAGCAGCCCGCCGATGGCGTGCAGCATCGTGACCGACGGGCCGTCCTCGGCGTAGAAGGCGTTGTCGCCGTCGCGCTGCAGGGAGAGGTTGATGTGGGACGCCTGGCCGTAACCGGCGGTGGGCTTGGCCATGAAGGTCACGCTGTGCCCGCGCTCGAAGGCGACCTCGCGCATGATCTGGCGGGTCCGTGCCCAGGCGTCGCCGACCGTGACCGGGTCGCCCGGTGCGAGGTTGAGTTCGATCTGGCCGGCGGCGTCCTCGTCGCTGAAGGCCTCCCATTCGATGCCGACCTCGTCGAGGCGGCCGGCCACGGCGTTCATGTAGGCGGTCCAGTCCTGGGACTTGGCGAGGTGGTACGCCGTTCCGGCGCTGCCGCCCAGGGGGCTCAGCTCGCGGTACCCGCGGGCGCGCGCCTCGTGGATCGACTCCTCGAAGACGGTCGCCTCGATCTCGACGGCGACGGTCGCGGTGAATCCGTGGCCGGCCAGTCGCTCGACCATCTTGCGTACGAGGTTGCGCGGACAGAGCGGGACCGGAGTGCCGTCCTTGAGCCAGTAGTCGCCGATGACGGAGTCCAGGCCCGGTCGCCACTCGACCAGGGTCGACAGGTCGGGGCGGAGGTAGACGTCGTCGAGATGGCCACGCCAGGCGGGGTAGGCGGCGCCGAAGGTGGGCAGGTTGCCGAGGTCGAGGCCGAACAGGAGATCCGCGAAGGGGAAGCCCGAGTCCTTGCCCGCGGCGAACTTCCTGGGCGAGACGTTCTTGCCGAGGAAGCATCCTTCGGGGTTCGTCGCCTCCAGCCGGACGGCTCGCGTGCCGGAGACGTGAAGCGGCGCGCTCGTGGCGGTGGTGCTGAGTTCAGACATCGTAACGAACCTTCCAGGAGGCGCCGACCATCACGGACAGCTGGGACATGGTGCCCTGGATGCCGAGGGCACCCGAGGACAGGACGGCGACGAGGTCGTCGGCGCCTGAGAACACGCCGGCGAGCGTGTCGGGGGCTCCGGCGATCAGGTACTGCGTGGGGCCGTCGCCGAGCACGGCCTGCTCCAGGCCGTCGGGTCCTTCGGTGACCGCGATCAGCACGTCGGGGATGCCCGGCAGTGCACGTGTCGCGTCCCAGAACCGCTGAGCGGCATCACGCCACCCGGGCAGCGGCGGGGTGAGCGCCTCGATGACGCCCCCGGCCAGGTCGGCGTCACCGGCGGGATCCGCCGTCGGCGCGAAACGCGCGTTCAGGTCGACCGTGACGGTGGCGTCCGGCTCGGCCTGCACGCCGCCGGAGACGTCGATGCCGGTGTCGCCGAAGCTGATCGTCGCGGCCTGGGGCGTGTCGTGGGAGTGGATCGCGACGGTGCCGGTCGACCTGGTCAGGGTGTCGGCGGCATGCCCGGCCCGGGCGGAGTCGCGCAGCGCGCGGCCGATCAATCGCACGAGGGGACTCGCATCGTCCTCGATCCGGACGTCGACCTCTGCGGCACCCGCCGAGGTCGACGTGGGGGCCGTCATGGTTTCGGCCATCCTTCGGTCCTTTCGAGTTCGCGAGCCACGCGACACAAAGGGGCGCCGCACGGTCTCTCCGAGGTTTCTTAGTCATCTGACTGAAACAGGTGACTAGGATGGTGGGGCACGCATCGCACCGTGTCAACACCTCGTCGCCCCCTCGCCGGAAAGGCCCCCGCGCATGACCGAGCCGGTCCCCCCGAGCTGGAAGCGCCTCGACCCCGACGCGCTGCTCGTCGCCCAGGCGATCTCCGCCGTCCTGACCACACCCGTCCGCGAGCTGGGAGCGCAGGCGGCGCGGCAGCTCCTGGCGAGCCCGCCGTCCGACCGCCCACTGACACCTCTGGACCGGGTCGAGGAGACGGCCATCCCGACCCGTTCCGGATCAGTCCGCGCCCGCCTCTACCACCCGCCGGGCCCGCCGTCCGAGGACCCGCGGCCGGCCCTGCTGTATCTCCACGGCGGCGGATTCGTCCTCGGGACTCTCGACGGAGTCGACGAGGTCTGCCGCGCCCTCGCCGCCCGGTCCGGGTGGGCCGTGCTCTCCCCGGAGTACCGCCTCGCCCCGGAGCACCCCTACCCGGCGGCCCTGGAGGACGCGCTCGACACACTGGCCTGGCTCCGCGCGTCAGCCCGCGATGCGGGCATCGACCCCGACACGATCGCCGTCGGCGGCGACTCCGCGGGCGGCAACCTCGCCGCCGCGCTCTGCCTCCGCCTCCGGGACCACGGACTCCCGCTCCCCGCGTCGCAGATCCTCGTCTATCCCGCCGTCGACGACCGCTTCTCGACGCCGTCGTGGACCCAGTTCGCCGACGCCCCCCTGCTGACCACGGCCGATGCGCGCTGGCTCTGGGAGCAGTACGTCGGTGGCCGACCGGACGTCGATCAGTACGCAGCCCCCATGAAGGCGACATCTTCACGCGGACTGCCGCCCGCCCTGGTCCTGACCGCCGAGGTCGACCCGCTGCGCGACGACGCCGAGGCGTACGCCGACCGGCTGCGCAACGACGGCGTGCCCGTCACGTCCGTTCGCCACTCGGGCGTGTTCCACGGCTTCTTCACCGAGGTCGGCGTCTTCGCCAAGACCGACGAGGCGATCGACGACGTGGTCCGGCATCTGCGCGGCATCGCCGCCGACCGCGCCGCGTCGGCTTCTTGACGACCGCCGGGCATTGACGACGGTCACCGACCGTGGCTACATTCTTGGTCATCCGACCTAGACAACTGACTATCTCGCCGTGCCGCCTGTCGGCCCCTTGGACCACGAGAAGGCAGAATGACTGACACCTCCCCTACCGCCCCGATCGTCGACGTCCTGTGCGTCGGCGCCGGGTTCTCCGGCCTGTACGCCGCCTACAAGGCGACCGAGCAGGGCTGGACCGTCGCCGGGTTCGAGACCGCCCCCGACGTGGGCGGCACCTGGTTCTGGAACACCTATCCCGGCGCGCGATGCGACGTCGAAAGCGTCTACTACTCCTACTCGTTCAGCGAGGAGCTCCAGCAGGAGTGGACCTGGAGCGAGCGCTTCGCCCCGCAGGCGGAGATCCTGCGTTACATCAACCACGTCGCCGACCGCTTCGACCTTCGCCGGCACTTCCTGTTCAACACCAAGGTCGTCGCGGCGAACTGGCTTGCGGACGAGCACCTCTGGGAGCTGACCCTCGACTCCGGCGACACCCGCCGTGGCCGCTATCTGCTGGCCGGGTCGGGCGGACTGTCGACACCCAAGGACTTCGACGTGCCCGGCCTGGAGAACTTCACCGGCCTGACGGTGTCGACGAGCCGCTGGACGGTCTCGCTCGACGACCTCGCCGGCAAGCGGGTCGCCGTCATCGGCACGGGCTCGTCGGGCGTGCAGTGCATCCCGCTCATCGCCGAGGTGGCCGACCACCTGACCGTGTTCCAGCGGACCCCCAACTACGTCTTCCCCGCCCGCAACGCCCCACTGCCCGCGCAGACAGTCGCCGAGATCAAGGGCGACTACCCCGCCATCCGCGAGGAGTGCCGGCAGTCCCCCGGCGGCATTCCGGACCGCCCGGTGACCGACCGCGCCTTCGACGTCTCCGACGAGGAGCGTCAGGAGCGCTACGAACGGGCCTACGAGCGCAGCGGGTTCCTCGGCGTCGGCGCGGAGTTCGCCGACCTCCTCACCGACCCGGCGGCCAACGAGACCGCGGCGGAGTTCGTACGCCAGAAGATCCGTCAGATCGTCCACGACCCGCGGACCGCGTCCCTGCTCGAGCCTCGGTTCCACCCGCTGGGCGCCAAGCGCAGCTGCTTCGGTACCGACTTCTACGAGACCTTCAACCGTCCGAACGTCTCGCTCGTGTCGCTGCGCGACGAGCCGATCGCGACCATGACCTCCGACAGCATCGTCACCGAGCGCGGCTCCTACGACGTCGACGTCATCGTCCTCGCGATCGGTTTCGACGCCTTCACCGGGCCCCTGTACGCGCTCGGCGTCACCACGCCGCAGGCAGGCAGGCTCCAGGACGCGTGGAGCGACGGCGTGCGCACCTTCCTGGGCATCATGACCGCCGGATTCCCCAACTTCTTCATGATCGCCGGCCCGCAGAGCCCCGCCCTCGCGAGCAACGTCGTCGTCACGATCGAGCAGGCGGTCGACTGGATCACCGACCTGATCAGCCATGCCAAGGCCCAGGGCAGCGATCTCATCGAAACCACCCCCGAGGCCCAGGACGACTGGGTGACCATCACCGAGACCACGGTCGGCCAGACGCTCTACGCGACGACCGACTCCTGGTACCGCGGCTCCAACGTCACCGGCAAGCCGGCCACCTTCCTCGGCTACGTCGGCGGCGTCGGCAAGTACCGCCGCATGTGCGCCGAGATAGCCAAGCGCGGCTACCCCGGCGTCACGATCGGCGGAGAGGCCGTCGCTCCCGGGATCGGCCGCATCGACGAGGAGATCGCGTGAAGGTCGTCCACCAGCGGTACGTCGCCCACTCCGACGCCCACTACGCCGGCAACCTCGTCGACGGCGCGTTCAGCCTCAAGCTGTTCGGTGACGCGGGAACACACCTGGCGATCACCGTCGACGGCCACGAGGGTCTCTTCGCCGGATACTCCTCGGTCGAGTTCCTCGCCCCGGTCCGCGGCGGAGACGTCATCGAGGTCGAGGCGCGTCTCGCCGCCAGAGGCAGACGGAGCCGGACCGTCGAGTTCGAGCTGCGCGTCATCTGCCGGTCCCTGGACGACAGCGGCCGAGCCGAGGTGCTGGCGGAGCCCATCGTCGCCACTCGCGCCCGAGGGACGGGTGTCGTCCCCGTCGGCACACTCACGAACGGAAGTTGATGCAGCTATGAACACATCGAGCGATGTGCGCGAAGAGACGTGCGAGATCGTCGTGGTCGGTGCCGGCATGGCGGGGCTGATGGCCGCGACCACCCTCTCCGACCGGGACGTCGTCGTGCTCGAAGCAGCCGGCCGGGCCGGGGGGCGCGTGGAGTCGGTGTGCCAGGGCGACTACTGGATCAACCTGGGAACCCAGTTCACCGAGGGAACCGGCTCCCTGATCCAGGCCCTCGAACGCCACCGGATCCCGATGGGGTCGCTGGCGGGCAAGAAGGTGGCCCTCGCGCTCAACGGAAAGCAGGTCGACACCTCGAATCCGTTCGGCCTGATGTTTCGCTCCCGCATGAGCCTCATGGACCGGGCCGGGCTGGCGACTGTCGGCGCTCGCATCCTGGCGGCCGTACCGTTCCTGGAGTTGGACCCCGGCCGTTCCCTGGCGCAGCGGGTCCGCGCGGCACTCGACGCCCGCTCCGCGTCGTACGTGCTGCGCGGGGTCCGCTCCGAAGTCGCGCGGGCGATGGTCCGGGCCTGGTCCGGGCAATGGATGGGGTGCGAGCCGGACGAGACGGCGGCGACCCAGTTCGTGATCTCGATGGGGATACTCCTGACGGACCCGGCGAAGGTTCCCAACTTCTCCCTGCCGGCGGGAGGGAACCAGACCCTCACCGACGTCCTGGCGGCCGACCTCGGTGACCGGCTGCGGCTGAACTCGCCGGTGAGGTCGGTGGAATGGACCGAGGACGGCGTCGTCGTGGACCACGAGGACGAGAACGGGCCGGCACGGATACGCGCCCGTCGTGCGATCGTGGCCGTACCCAGCGACGTGGCCGTGAAAATCATGCCCGGCCTCCCCCATGAGTACCGGGCGGCGTTCGACGACATCCACTACGGCCGGTACGTGGTGGTGGGCTACTTCACCCACGAAGAGGGCCCGCAGCGATGGGACGACTACATCGCTGTGTCGACGCCGCAGCTGTCGTTCCAGGCGATGTTCAACCACGCCGCGGCCATGCGCGGTCCTGGCCCACGAACGCCGGGCGGCGCGCTGGCCTGCTTCGCGGGCGGGGCGGTGGCCGACGGCCTGTTCGAGCTCACCGACGAAGAGATCGTCTCGCGATTCACCACAGACCTCCTCTCGCTCTACCCCGAGCTCGCGGGGAAGCTCGACGAGGGGATCGTCCGACGTCATCACCGGGTCGTGCCGTTCTGGGCGCCCGGCGGACGTGCCTCGCTGCCGACGCTGCGCCGGCATCTCGGCCCCGTGCATCTGGCCGGCGACTATCAGCTCGACATGCCGTCACTCGCCGACGCGGCGTCGTCGGGTGAGCGGGCCGCGGAGCAGGTTCGGGCGAGCCTGTCCCGCCTGGTGCGCTGACGATCCGACCCTCACCGCATTGTTCGGCCGTCCGCGCCGGCCGCCACTCCCCCTGGACACCCTCGCCCCGCCGGCGCGGCTGCCCCTTACACGGAAGGTGACCCTGCCTGCCCCACAGAACCCGCCCGTCAGGCGGACCGGCTCCACCACGACGACCTCGCCTCGACTACGGAGGACCGCCGCTGACGTCGTCGCCCGCGCCGTACGCCGGAGCGCGAACGGGACGAGCGCGTCGACGGCTTCCCCCAGGAGGTCTCCGACGGCCTTGCCTCCGCTCCGGTGCGCCTGGCCTGCCGGAGGCCCTTCGCCGCCCGGGTCGGCGGGGACGGCCTCGGCATCGCGGCCGGCTCACCGCCGACGTGTGGTGCGGCGCACAGTTGCATGACCTCGGTCCAGTTCACCGAGCGTGCCGAGCGCGGCGTACAGACCCGCGTGGCCGTCGGCCGCCGCCGGGACCGGTCGCTGTGCGAGGGTCAAGCGCCGCATCAGCCGACGCCGACGCCCGTCCGCCCGACGTTCGCGCGGCGGCTTCAGCAGTGAGATCCACCTCCCCTCCCCGTCAGGCAGAGGGGCGCCGCCTGATGCCGTCGCCGCTACCGTTCAGCGGGATCAAGGTCTCCAGATGAGCGCCCTTGACCCAGGCACCCAGCAGGTCGCGGTGCACGGCCACGATGTCCTGGCGCAGTGCCAGGCCCAGCGCGGCCTTCGTGAACGTGCGGCAAGTGGTGACGAACAACGCGACATCCGCGCCGTGTTCGAGACGGGCGGTGCCGACGAACTTCTGCATGTCCTGCGAGGAAACGCTCCGGTGGGGCGCATATTTCTTGCACTGGACGACCAGCTTGCGGCCATCGGCCAAGTAGCCGACGACGTCCGCGCCCAGGTCGCCGCTCCTGCCGCTGACGACGACCTTCGTGCAGCCGTCCCGCCGGCACAGAGCGGCGACGTACTCCTCGAACTCCTGCCACGACAACGCGTCGACCTCGGCCATCGACAACTCCCGCGCCCTGGCCTCCTCCCGCGCCCGCCACGCCCGGTCCTGGCCGACCGCACGACGGTGCGCCCGCAACAGCGCCCATCCGGCCCCGCCCACGGCGGCCGCGGCAAGCACGGCTACCAGGACGGGCCACACCACCGACCAGTTCCCGGCCACCCATACCACGGCGATCACCACCGCCACCGCGCCCCAGCCCTGCAGCTGCCTACGTGTCCGCTTCTTCAAGCGCCAGCGCCGTCGACGTGCTGCCATCACTCCCCGCTCCCCAGCCCCGTGCCCCGCAGTGCGCGGCGAGGGGCGCTGTCCTGCCCGTGCGTGTGCGGAGGCTCATCGGCCGGCCTGTGACCGGGATCGGCCTTCCCCTCCCCCCCCCACGGACGGCTGGATGTTGCCGCCGGCCTTCTTGTGTAGCCGCGTCTTCGTGCTGCTGGAGGCAGGTTGCCGACGAATGGCACAAAGCCTTCGGATCTGGCCGGATAGCGCGCGAGGGATCAGCCGTGGACGTACACGGTGCCTCCCATCAGCGGCGCTCCGCGGCTGGCTGGTCGACTACGTCGTCTGCGGACCGGTGTGACGACGAGCCGGCGGAGGGGATCACGCACCAGCACGTCACCCTCACCATCGCCGCCCAGGCCGAGCTCGACGGGACATGTACGACGTGGCCCCTCAGCCCGCCTCAGGGACGTCCTGGACCTGCTGGACTACTGTCCATGTATCCTGGACACCTGTCTAGGAACTTTAGGGCGGGACAATCATGGCGACAACCGCGAACGTGCTGGTCGGACTGGTGGCGGCGCTGCACGCGTACATCCTGGTTCTGGAGATGTTCCTCTGGGAACGGAAGCCGGGGCGCGCACTCTCCGGCTTCGACGCGGACATGGCGCGTGCCACCGCGGCACTCGCCGCGAATCAGGGGCTCTACAACGGGTTCCTCGCCGCAGGGCTGGTGTGGGGGCTGATCGCGGCGGACCCGACCGGGTTCCGGGTCCAGGTCTTCTTCCTTGTCTGCGTGCTCGTCGCCGGGCTGTACGGCGGGTTCACCGCCAACCGGCGCATCTTCGCCGCCCAGGCCCTGCCGGGGGCGCTGGCACTCGCCGCCGTACTCTTGACCCGGTGAGAGCGGAGCAGGGAGACCCTCGCGCGGCTCGGACCCGGGCCAGACTTCGCCGTGCGCTGCTGGACGAGTGCGCCGACCGACCGCTGGCCGAGGTCAGCGTCGCCGCACTGGTCCGCAGAGCGGAGGTCGGCCGCGCAACGTTCTATCTGCACTACGCCGACCTGGAGGCGCTCGCCGTCGATGCGTGCGCCGATATCGTCCGCGAGGCCGTCGACGCCCTGCACGCATGGCGCGGGCAGCCCGATCCCAAGGTTCCGCCACCTGCCCTGCTCGACTTCTTCGGCCGTCTCGCACCACACGCCGGGCTCTACCGCGAACTGCTGAGCCCCGGCGGCAGCGGTCCGCTCGGCCATGTGCTCCACCAGGAACTGCGTGACCGCAGCCGCGACGAGCGCGCCTTGTCCGGCGCGCCGGAGCCCGACCTCGTCGCCTCAGCGGTGGCCGCGACCTTCGCCGGAGTCGTCGCCGACTGGCTCCACGGCCTCATCGAGGCCACCCCGAGCGAGATCGCGCAGCGAGTCTGGCGTCTGCTGGTCAACCTGCACCGCACTCCCCTGACCTGACCGGCCTGGCGCCGGGTTGCTCTCACGTCGGCGCTCGCGCGTCACTCCGGCACGACGCGCGAGCGTTTCGAACGTTGTCCCCTCAGCGAGGCCACATCGGCACCTGTCGGCATCGGCGCCCTCGACCGGTGGTTCAGGGCTGGTATTCGAAGGCTCCGATGTCGCAGGCCGGCCCCTGCGGCCGCGCGACTCCACGCTGATCGGTCGAAGGGCAGTCGGACGCGGCGTCGCGGGCGGGGCTGTCGGGCAGCAGGGCCACGGTGTCCGTGGGACCGCCGTGGTCGGCGAGCGGGCCGAGGCGGGGGGCACGGCGGGGCAGGTCGCCTGCGGCCGTCAAGCCGCAGCTGTCGCCGCTGTCGAGGTTGCCGCCCAGGGACTCGATGGCGGCGAAGGCCTTCTTGCAGTCGCCGGAGGCCCGGCCGACTGTGTTCGCGGCGATGATGCTGTTCTGCAGGACGAGGTGACCGAGCGGCACGTCGACCACATCGGTGACCGATGAAGGCAGGCTGTCCAGATAGGCCGGGGCGATGTTGATCCCGCCGCCGCCGTCGGTGGAAGTGTTCCCGGTGATCGTGGAGTTGCGGATGTCCACCAGGCCGGTACCGCGTATGTCGATGCCGCCTCCGTACCCGGACAGGCTGCCCGGCCGGTCCCAGTCGTCGGTCACATGGTTGTCCGCGATCGTCGAGTTGAGCACGGTACCGGAGTCGTCGAACCGGATGCCTCCGGCTTCACCGGCCGTGTTGTCGCTGACGGTGCTCTCGATCAGCGTCAGATGGGAGTCCGGGATGTTGAAGATGCCCCCTCCGTAGCCGGCGGTGTTGCCCGTCACCGTGACCCGGCGCAGGGTCATGTTCTTGCCGTTGGCGATGCCGCCTCCACCTGGGTCGGTGAAGCGTACTTCCCGTTGCTTGGCCTCGCCTCCGGTGACGGTGAGGTCGGACAGTGAGGTGTCGGCCCCCATACGGAAGACCCGGTCGACGTGGTCGGCGTCGATGACGGTCTCGCGCGCCCCTGCCCCGCGGAACGTGGTCGGCGCCGTGACGTTCAGATCACCTGTCGTGGGGTCGGCGGTGCGGGTGTTCAGGTAGCGGGGATCAGGAGGGATGCTCAGCCGGTAGCGGCCGGCGGCCAGCTCGATCGTGCTGCCGGGCCGGGTGTTCGCGGTCATGACCGCGGCGCGCAGCGTGCAGGTTCCCGCGCTGGTGCGGCAGAGGCCGTCGGACGCGTCGGCGTCGATGGCGTCCTCGGTGGAGTCGACGGTGATGGTGGCGGGCTGGGCGTCGGCCTGCGCGGGGGCCGGCGCCGCGGCCAGGGTTCCCGCGACGGCCGCCAGTAAGGCGGTCAGTGACGAAAGCTTTGACGCTCTGTTCATGGAGGGTGCCTCCTGCGGCTGTCTTGGCTCGCATAGGTCTCGTCGTGCCGGGCAGTGAGAAACATTTGCGTACATCACATGTATCAGAATGCATCTCAGCTATGGCAGATTCGATCCGGCCCCTCCTGAAGCCGCATCAGACGGAGCTTCCGAGGGGCCCACACGGGCTGACACAGGAGTTCGTGACGGGCTCTCAGCGCCGTCGGCTCCTCTACGCGGTGACGGTCGTCGTGGCCGAAAAGGGCTACATCGCGACGACCGTGGCCGACGTCATCTCACGGGCGGGCGTGTCCCGCAAGACTTTCTACGATCTGTTCGCGGACAAGGAAGAGTGCTTCATCGCCGCGGCCGACACAAGCCGTGAGCTCATGATCAGGTGGCTTCGAACGTCGTTCGCACATTCGTCGGCGCAATCACTCTCCCCTGTCGCCACGCTCCGCGCCTCGATCCGCGCCTACCTCGGGCTGATCGCCGAAGAGCCGGAATTCGCCAAGGCCTTCCTCCTGGAGACAGCGACGGCCGGCGGCCGGGCACAGGAGCACCAGGACGCGTGCCGTTCCTGGTTCGCCGAGTCGATGCGCGCCTGGCGCGCCAGACTTCCCGGTCACCCCGGCGTCCCCGATGCGCATTACATCGCCGCCGCCGACGCCACACACGAAGCCGTCTGCCGCTGTCTACGCCGAGGCAGCATCGACGAGGTCCCCGGCCTCGAGGACACCGTGCTGCACATCTGCCTCGCCCTGCTCGGCGTGACCGAAACGGATGAGGACGTACCGGACTAAATGTCGACCTCCGCCGAAGTCCTCGACCGGGGCCTTGTTGTCCGACGTCGAGACGCAAGCGCAGCAGGGAGAACCTGGTGCCCCGCCCACCCCGGCTTCCCTACACTCACCACGATCGAGACCAGTAAAGGGCGCCCGGCGATACGTGTTTCTCGGCACAGTCACTGCCGCAGCCACCGCCATCTGGCTCCGGTCCTGAACGGCGTCAGCGGTCACGGAAACCGGGACACGCCGACCAGGACGGTTCCAGCGAGGAAGAGCCCAGCGCCCGCTGCCATGAGCGAAAGGAAGGCGTTCCCTGACGGGACGAAGGCGATCAGACTGAAGAAACAGCACAGGCCGCTCCCCGTCAGCACCTGACCTATTCCATGAGGCACAAGACGTAGGACCCGAGCTCGCTCCCATGGATGGATCCACCCAGTGAGAAGCTCGACCACACCACTCACCGCTACAGCCAGAGCAACCGCGATGAGCGCCCCCAGCCCCACATACCGCATCACGCCTCCTCGACGGCCAGCGTGGCACACCAGCCAGCCAGGACAGCGGAGGAGAAGCGGTCGGCGTTCCAAGGCCCCCACCCTCCCCCGCCGTCACCATTGACGGGACCTGAGCGACCGCTTAGTATCCCGCTCTGCCGCCCTTCCGATCGGATACATGACCATGGACTCCTTGCTGCTCTCGCGTCGCGACCTCGACTTCCTGCTCCACGACTGGCTGGACGTCACGTCGCTGACCAGCCGCGCCCGCTACGCCGACCACGATCGGGACACCTTCGACGCGGTTCTGGACCTCAGCGAGGCCATCGCCACCCGGCACTTCGCCCCGCACAACAAGAAGAGCGACGCCGAGGAGCCCCGCTTCGACGGTGAGCGGGTGCACATCATCCCGGAGGTGAAGGAGGCGCTGCGGGTCTTCGCCGAGGCCGGCCTGACCGGCGCGGCCATGGACTACGAGATCGGCGGACAGCAGCTGCCCATGGTGGTCGCGGGCGCCTGCATGGCGTGGTTCCAGGCCGCCAACGTCGGCACGTCCGCGTATCCGTTCCTCACTGTCGGCAACGCCAATCTGCTCCAGGCGCACGGCAGCAAGGAGCAGATCGACACCTACGCACGACCCATGGTCGAGGGCCGCTTCTTCGGCACCATGTGCCTGTCCGAGCCCCAGGCAGGCTCCTCGCTGGCCGACATCACGACCCGGGCAGTGCCGCAGGACGACGGGACGTACCGGATCACCGGGACCAAGATGTGGATCTCCGGCGGTGACCACGAGCTCAGCGAGAACATCGTCCACCTGGTCCTGGCCAAGATCCCTGGCGGTCCCGCGGGAGTGAAGGGCACCTCACTGTTCATCGTGCCCAAGTTCCTGGTCGAGCCGGACGGCACTCTCGGTGAGCGCAACGACGTGGTGCTGGCCGGTCTGAACCACAAGATGGGCTACCGCGGCACCACCAACACGCTGCTCAACTTCGGCGAGGGCCGGCACACGCCGGGCGGCGCCCCGGGTGCGGTGGGCTACCTCGTCGGTGAGGCCCATCATGGGCTCGCGTACATGTTCCACATGATGAACGAGGCCCGCATCGGCGTCGGCCAGGGCGCCATGGCGCTCGGCTACACCGGCTACCTGCACGCCCGCGACTACGCCCGCACCCGCCCGCAGGGCCGCCCGCTGACCGGCAAGGACGCGAACGCCCCGCAGGTCCCCATCATCGAACACGCCGACGTACGCAGGATGCTGCTGGCTCAGAAGAGCTACGTCGAGGGCGCCCTCGCGCTCGTCCTGTACTGCAGCCGTCTGCTCGACGAGGAGCGCACCGCCGAGCAGGAGCCCGAGCGTGCCCGCGCCCGGCTGCTGCTGGACGTCCTCACGCCCATCGCCAAGAGCTGGCCGTCGCAGTGGTGCCTGGCCGCCAACGACCTCGCCATCCAGGTGCACGGCGGCTACGGCTACACCCGGGAGTACAACGTCGAGCAGTTCTACCGGGACAACCGGCTCAACCCCATCCACGAGGGAACCCACGGCATCCACGGACTGGACCTGCTCGGGCGCAAGGTCGTCATGAACGGCGGCACGGGTCTGCGGCTCCTCCTCGACACTCTCGGAGCCACCACCGCCCGCGCCTCGGCAGCCGGCGGCGAAGCGGCCGAACTGGCCGCGCGGTTGGAACAGGCCATGGCCCGTGTCGAGCGGACCACCGCCCGGCTGTGGTCGACCGGGGACCCCGGGACCGCGCTGGCCAACGCCTCCGTCTACCTGGAAGCCGTCGGCCACGTGGTGCTGTCCTGGATCTGGCTGGAGCAGTTCCTCGCGCTGGGCGACGGCACGGACGCCTTCCACGAGGGCAAGCGGCAGGCGGCCCGCTACTTCTTCCACACCGAACTGCCCCGTACCGGGCCCCAGTTCGATCTCCTCGACAGCCTCGACCGCACGGCGGCGGACTGCCGACCCGAATGGTTCTGACCCGGACGTCCCCGCGTCGAAGGCATCCCGGGGCAGGGCTGGGGCCGCTGCGCGAAACGCAGCCCCCACCGTGAGCGTTTTCCAACCTGCGCGGACAGGTGCGTAGTTGGAGTGGAGGGGCGGTGTCGGGACGTTACGGTCCTCGGCGACAGCGCGTACATCAACACCGGGCTGATCGTCCCGCACCGCAAACGCCCCGGATGGCCGCTACTGAGGGGTGAGGAAGAGGACAACGCACAGCATCGCAGGTCCCGCGTCGAGCACACGTTCTCCCGCATGAAGAACTACAAGATCTTCCGCGACTGCCGGCAGCGCGGCGACGGCCTTGAAGCACAGCCCCTCCAGCCCGGCCGCCGTCACTCCGGCCACCCCCACGCCACGGCCGGATCGGTCGTCCACAGGCACAACGTCAGCGGAGCATCCAGGTGGTGGTCGCGCAAGTCCGTTCAACTGACGAAGGCCATCGGGGTGCAGTGGCTCTGCTCCCCCGATGGCCTCTCAGCAGAACTGTCGTCTTCGACTGGCTAGTCGGCGATCTCCAGCGCTGAATGCTGCGGTGTGCGCCCTTAGAAGGTGACGTTCCAGGAGTCGATCCTGCCGGTGTCGCCGCCGGCGTTGTCGTTGACCCGGAGCTTCCAGGTGCCGTCCGCAACCTCGGAGGAGGCGTTGACGGTGTAGACCTGGCTGATGTTGTCGGCGCTGCCGCCCGAGCGGTTGTGCACCGTGTAGACGGTGCCGTCCGGGGCGATCAGGTCGACCTTCAGGTCGCCGATGTAGGTGTGCACGATGTTCACACCGACCTTGAGGGTGGCCGAGGCGTTGCCGGTCACCCCGCTGACTGTGATGGGGCTCTCCACGGTGGTGTTGTCACCGATGGCGAAGTCCGCGGTGTTCTCGAAGTACTTGCCGGGCGGAGGGGTGCTGCCGACGGCCTTGAGGGCGTCGACCTGCCCCTCGCCGAAGAAGCCGTTCTTGGCCGTGGTGCCCTTGCAGCGGCTGTCCGACGGGCAGGCGACATCGTTTGCCTGAGTGGCCAGCTTGTCGCGCAGCTGCGCCGGGGTGATGCCGGGGTTGGTGCTGGCCAGCAGCGCCGCCACACCGGCGACGTGCGGCGAGGCCATCGAAGTGCCGCTCTTGGAGCCGTACTTGCCGCCCGGCAGGGTGCTGTAGATGCCGGTGGTGTCTCCGCCCGGGGCCGTGACGTCGATGACGTTCAGGCCGTAGTTGGAGTACGAGGCCTTCGCTGTGGTACCCATCGCCGAGACCGTGACGACGCCTGGCAGCTCGGTCGGGATGTCCAGGCAGGCGTTGGTGATGGTGCGGGTGACCGGCGTCGAGTCGTTCGGGCTCTCGGTGTCGGTCGTCTTGTTGGCCAGGTCGATGTTGGAGTTGCCGGCCGCCGCGACCTGGAGCGAGCCCTTGCCTTCCGCGTACTCCTGGGCGCGCCTGACGCCCTCGATGATCGCGGCCTGGTCGGCGTTGTCCGGGCAGTTGAACTGCCACGGGTCGGTGTAGTAGCTGTTGTTGGTGACCTTGAAGCCGTGGTCACCGGCCCACATGAAGCCGCAGACGGTGTTCTCGGCGAAGAAGAGCGAGCTGCCGGGCTCGGCGATGCGCACCGAGGCGATCTTCACGCCCGGGGCCACACCGATGACGCCCTTGCCGTTCTTGGCGGCCGCGACCGTGCCGGCCACGTGCGTGCCGTGGGTGCCGACATCGCGCCAGGCGCCCGTACGCGTGTCCGGCTTGCCGTACGCGCAGGACACAGAGTCAGCGGCGTCGAAGTTCGGCGCCAGGTCCTGGTGCTGATCGTCCACACCGGTGTCCAGGATGCCGACCTTGACGGAGGCGGAACCCGTGGTGACGGCCCAGGCCTAGTCGGCCTTGATCTGGGTCATGTCGGCACGGACCGGCTCGCCCGAAGGGGTCGTGGACTGCGCCGGGTTGGGGGGAAGCGCCGGGTTGTAGGCGTCCGCCGGCACGTCGGAGGTGCGGGTGGCGCCGACCTGCTGGACCCCGCTCACAGCGCGCATCGCGGTGGCGAAGGACGCGGACGCGGAGTGGGCGGTGATCACCCCGATCGCGTCGTAGTACTGGAAGACCGTTCCGCCGTTGGCGGTCACGGCGTTGCGGACCGCCGTAGTGTCACCCGGGGCAGTGATCACGAGGTAGGCGCGGGTACCGGCGACCCAGGTCGCACTCGAGGAGGCGGGGGTCGCGGCCCGGGGCGCTGCCGCGGGGGCGGAGGCGGCGGTGCCCAAGGGGGAGACGGGGTCGGTGTCGGCGAGCGCGGCCGGGGCTCCCAAGGCGAGCGTCGCGCCGAGCGTGGCGGCCAGCACGAGGGTACGTCGACGTCGGCTGGATCTGTGGGGTATCAATGCGTCCTCCGAAGACCCGGTGGTCAGGCCGGGTCGTACGAAACAAGTGATGGACGCAAGATGTCATGTACGCGGCCGATTATGGAAGGGCCTTTTACAGCAACGGAGTTCGTATATCGGTGGCCGAATAACGACTATAGGTGCAAGTACGGAGCATGCGGCCGGCCGAGGAAGGTGGCAGACCAGTACGCCGTCCCGCTCTCGGGGTGGTGCGTGGGCACCGGCACGGCGGTCGCGGCGGAGGTCGGGGGCGGGACGGGGTCACGGTCGGGCCCGCTTCGGACGGCTCCATCCCGTGTTGCCGGTCGCCGGCCGAGCTGGAGAGGGGCGGCCAGGCGGACGGAACCGGGGCCGGCGCCAGGCAGGCCCCAGCACGCGACCTCCAGCCGCTAGCCGTCGCCGACCGCCTGTCGCACGGTCCGAGCAGCTGCACGGGCAAGGTCCCGCACGGCCGGCGGTGAGTGCCCGCAGCGGCTCCGACGCCGGGCCGAGCGGGGCCACCGGGCCCCCGCCCGCGCGTTCGGTGAGCATCTCCCACGATGCCGCGACGGGGGTGCCGGCACGGAAGGCCGCGGCGTGCGCGGAGGGACACCATCCGGCACAGCCGGCCCCACCCGGCCGCATCCTGCGCCAGGAACGTGGCACGGAAGTCGGCCTGCGCGACGTGCGCGCCGCCGCGTACCGAGGTGCGGCGGCGCCCCCGCGGCCCTGGCGGTGCGTGCGGCAACACCGAGGTCCACGCCGAACACCGGCTTCACACCGGCATCAGCTACGGCCGTCGCGAAGCGGACGGTGCCGGTGACCATGTCGCGGTCGGTCAGCGCGAGAGTCCCGAACCCCCGCTCGGCGGCCCGGGCCACGAGATCATGCGGGTGCAAGGCACCGATGCAGGCCGAAAACCCACTCGTTACATGCAGGTGTGACACCCACCCACGCGCAACGCGACCTCCCGACTAAAAGCCTCTAAATCACCACTAGTTGGTGCGGCCACCCTCCCGACTACACCGAACGAAAGATCGAACATGCGCGTCTCGGCCACCGTGCGTCAGCCAACCTGGTTGCTGTTGTGACTCTGCACGATAGATGGCCACTCTGCAGGGTTGATGGCCAACATTTCCACGCTACCTGGCCAGTCTGGGTGAGCCGTCACGTGGTAGTTCGAACCTGATCACGCAAGGAAGTGCCAGCCGGGTACGTCGGGCGGCCGAAGGTAGCTACGCCAGGATGGCGGCATGGCAGACGAAACGATCACCGCTCGTACCATCGCCGACCGCCACCTCGACCAGGTGGCCGCGCACGACCCGTTGGAGGCCGCCTGGCTGGGCTTGCACCCGGGCGACGACCGGCAGCCGGACCTCTCCCCGGAGGGGTTCGAAGCGCTCGCTGGCATCGCCCGACGCACCCTGACCGCGCTCGCCGCCGTTCCCACCAGCGAGGATCCCACCGACCGGTCGTGCGCGCGGCTGCTCCGCGAACGCCTCACCGCCGAGCTGGCCATGCACGACTCCGGCGAGAACTTCCGCCAGCTGCGCAACATCGGCGCGCACGTTCACCACGTGCGGGACATCTTCACCTTCATGCCGACCACCACCAACGACGACTGGGCCGCGGTGGCCGGGCGGCTGCGCAACCTGCCAGCCGCGCTCGACGGGTACCAAGCGACGCTCACTGAGGGAATATCCCGCCGGCTGCTCGCCGCGCCCCGCCAGGCAGCCGCGGTCATCGACCAGCTCACCGCCTGGACCGGCGAAGACGCCGGGAGCCCGGGGTGATTCGCCGACTTCGTTGCCCCCGGCCCCGAGCGGCTGCGTAGCGAACTCGACGGCGCCGCCTTGCGCGCCACCGCTGCCGTAGCCGGGTTCCGCGACTGGCTGCGTGACGCCTATGCGCCGGCCACCGTCGGCACCCCCGACGCCGTCGGGCGGGAGCGCTACCAGCTCGCCGTGCGCCACCACACCGGCGCCGATCTCGACCTGGACGAGGCCCACGCGTGGGCCTGGAGCGAGTTCCACCGCACGGCGGCCGAGATGCGCACTGAGGCCGAACGTGCGCTGCCCGGGGCGGGAGTCTTGGAGACCATGGATCACCTGGAACGGCACGGCCACGCGATCGAGGGCGAGGAAGCGATCCGCGACTGGCTGCAGCAGCTCATGGACCAGGCGATCACTGCCCTCGACGGCACCCACTTCGACATCTCCGGCCCTCTACGCCGGGTGGAGTCCCGGATCGCGCCGGCCGGCAGCGCCGCATCGCCGTACTACTCCGGTCCCAGCCTGGACTTCAGCCGACCGGGCCGCACCTACCTGCCTACCCTCGGACGCGACACGTTCCCGACCTGGCAGCTCGTCAGCGTCTGGTATCACGAAGGCGTACCCGGTCATCACCTGCAACTCGCCCAGTGGGTCAGCCTCGCCGACCGGCTCAGCCGCTACCAGACCACGCTGGGCATGGTCAGCGCCAACACCGAGGGCTGGGCCCTGTACGCCGAACGTCTCATGGACGACCTGGGCTTCCTCACCGACCCCGCCCACCGCCTCGGCTTCCTCGACGAGCAGATGCTGCGCACCATCCGGGTGATCATCGACATCGGCATGCACCTGGGCCTGGCCATCCCCGCCGACGCAGGCTTCCACCCCGGCGAGCGCTGGACTCCGGAGCTCGCCACGGAGTTCATGGCCACGTACAACGGCAGCCCCGCCGAACTGCGCGACAGCGAGATCGTTCGCTACCTCGGCTGGCCCGGCCAGGCCATCGGCTACAAGCTCGGCGAACGCGCCTGGCTGCGGGGGCGTGAAGCCGCCCGGCGCCGCCAGGGCTCCGCGTTCGACCTCAAGACCTGGCACATGAAGGCACTCGCCCAAGGCTCGCTCGGCCTCGACGACCTGGCCGACCAACTCGCCACACTCTAGAACCAGCAGCAACGGCCCCCGTCCCGCGACAATCCCCTCGTCCAGAACGGGGCTGTTCGCTCCCCGTCTGCCACCGCTTCGCCACTGGCAAGAACATCGGATCTCCGGACCTGGTGCCAAGGAGACTGTCAACCACTCGGTATCAACAACCGTGTCCCATCGACCGGAAACCACCAGCTCACCCCGCCGAACCGGTTCCAACTGTCGTGTCCAGGCTCACTGAGCACCCCACTCGGCCAGCACCCGGCGTGCCACGCTCCCGGAGCAGCTGCGGTGCTACCGCTCGGCGAAGCCGTACCGCGGCCCCGCCTCTTCGTCCTGGTCAACGAGTTGCCGGCCTGTTGGCCAAGTAGCGCGAAAACTCTGGCCATCTACGGTGCACAGTCACAGCTGTGACTGAGCGCTTCAGCTGCCGGGCGTCGCCAACTGAAGCACTCAGTGTCTGTGCGTCCCGAGTCGTACGGGACATATGGGAAGCCATGGCAGCGACGGCGGCCCAAACCCCTGGCAGTCGGCCGCGCGCCGTGAGATCGTCCGCAGGTGACCGACGCTGCTGGTGGGGCAACGACCTTGAGACGACCAGACAACCGCATCGGGTCCGCCCTGCGCTTTGCGACGGAACTCGTCGCCTGGGTGGCCACCCCCTGGGCCCTGGCCGGCCACTCATGGCTGCTCGCCGCTCTGTCCGTGGTGGCCCTGATCGGCCTTCCGACGTTGTTCTCCACTCCGGGGGACAAGACCAACGTGATCATCGCGGTGCCGGGCTGGGTGACGATCCTGCTGGTGCTGCTCCAACTCGCCGCGGCCGTGGTCTCCTCATGGCTGGCCTGGCCCGCCTGGGCAGCGGTCCCCGTGACCCTGTTGGCCGCCGCCACCCTCGTCATGGAGCGTCAACGCTGGCGGTGGCTGGTTTCCGCAAACCGACCCGCCAACTGAAGCGCTCAGTCACAGTTGCTGTGACTGAGCGGGATGGATGGCCCGTGAGCGTTCCGGGTGGCCCAAGGCCTTGTTCGCGGGGGCGAGTTCCACGTGCGCGCGGCGGTGGCCGGCATCCTGCCCGGCAGCCGGCGCGGGCTGCCCCTCGACGCTGTCCCGTGGGGGGAACTTCCCCCACGGGGACCGAGCCCGGCAGGCCGTTCACCTGCTGCGCACCGACGACGGTCGCGCTCCCCGCGCGACGGACGTGCTGCGGGGCCTGTGTGCCAACGACAATCGGGCCGCCGCCGCCCTCGCCGTACCGTTCCTGATCCCCATCGCCACCGATGCCCACCACCCGAACCGTGCAGCGGCGCTCGACGTGCTCTCCCACCCGGCCCGCGCCAGGTACTTCGGCGTCGCCTCCCGCGAGGAACTCCTTCTCCACCGCAGCGATCCTCGGCGCAACTCCCCCGAGTACGACGACTACGGTGTCGAATGGAGCGGCTCCGCGGCCGGCTGGTCGGTGGCCGCCGCCCGGTCCGCGATCACCGCCGGCACCCCCGCACTCCTGGCGCCCCTCGACGACACCGACCGCACCATCCGCATCGACGCCGTCTATGTTCTGGCGACGGCCGCCGACCCCGACCGCAGCGTCCGATCCGCCCTGGCCACCAGGCTCACCACACAGCGTGACGCCATGGTCCGCGCCGTTGCCGAGACCACCCGGGCCCACACACCCGCCGACCATCACGTGGCTCTCACGAGAGGTGGCACGACCGGACAGAGGCCCCCGAAGCCCGCCTGGCCGCGGCTGTGACCCTTTCCCGTTGAACACCGTGCCGTTCGGGAGCAACTTCACGGTCCGCGGGGTCGCCCGGCCGCAGCCGGGCCGGCGTTCAGCGGAGGTGAGGACGAAGCCTACGGGTGGTGTGCCGGTCGGTTCAGTTGACCAGGAAGGACAGACGAGGGTCGGTCAGGTTCGGATCGATCTCGATGACCTCCGCGGTAACGACATCGTGAGCGACGAAAGGGTCCTCGGCGACACGGGCATGAAGCTCGTCGGGGGTGGGACCGGTCGAGAGGATAGCGCCGCCCTGCCCGGGACGAATGCTGCCCACCAGGAGGAAGACACCGTCGTCCATACCGCGGCGGATCCAGTCCTGATGTGCGGCCATGTGCTCGGACGCCTGTGCCTTGTTGGCGGAGAAGCGAAGCAGGACGACGTACACGTCGATCTCCTTGTCGGATGTCGGTGAAGTGAACGGTTCGGCGCGAAAGGCGCCTGATCAGGGGGTGGTGAACTGCCCGGTCAGCCAGGTGTTGAGCCGGTCGACCTCGCGTTGCACGAAGGCGCGGTCGTGGAAGGCGTTCGACAGGGTGGCAACGCCCTGGCTGAAGGTCAGGACATGCAGGGCGAGGTCGTCGGCGTCCGCCGCTCGCCCGAGTTCTTCGAATTGCTCGCGCAGCCAGCTGCGGAAGACCTCGAACACGCCGACCGCGTGCCCGCGGGAGGGGTGACCCAGCTTGGCCAGCTCGTTGGTGAGCGTCCCGACCGGGCAACCGTAGTTCTCGATGTCGCCCTGGTTGGTGATGACGATCTCGACGAACCGCCGCACCCGCTCCAGCGGGCCGGTTGCACCGTCGCTCCACTCGGCCAGCATCTGCCGCGTGCTGGCCAGACGGGCCTGGATCACCGCTTCGAGGATCTCGTCCTTGGTCTTGAAATGGTAGTAGAAGTTCCCGCGGGAGATCCCGACCGCCTCGCCGATCGCCGCGAACGACGTCCGCTCGAACCCCTGCTCATAGAACAGTCGATTCGCGGCGTCCACGATCTGCTCGCGCGTGCCCACCAGCATCCACCTCATGACGCTCGCCCACGCCTAGGACGAGCGTCCTAGGCGGATGTCGAAACTCTAGGACACCTGACCTAGAGAGGCAATGCCCGCAGCCGCAGGGCGTAATGGTCGGCAGCGTCGAGCTGCGCCTGCCGCTCCTCTGGCGGTTCGAGGCCGTGAAGCGGGGCGGGCGGGCTCCTCCCGGAGCGCCCGCCTGCTTGACCGGCAACTGATGGGCTCTCAGTCGAGGTTGTCGAGTGCGGCGAGGATGTCGGCCGGTTCGGCGCGAGCGGTGTAGTCGGAGTTGACGAAGGCCCAGCGGATAGTGCCGTACCGGTCGATGACGTAGGTCGCAGGGATCGGCAGGGTGCGTGCGTGGCCGCCGTTGGAGCGGTGGAGGTCGATGCCGAGGTCGGCGTAGACGGCCGCGAGGTCGTCGGGCAGGTCGAAGGCGAGGCCGAACTGCTTGGCGGTCTCGCAGCCCAGGTCGCTGAGCACATCGAAGGCCAGCTCGTTCTTCTCCGCGTGCGACAGCGACTCGTCGGGGACCTGTGGCGAGACGGCGACCAGGCGCGCGCCGCGGGCGGTGATGGCGTCGTGGTGCTGCTGCAGGGAGCGCAGGGCGATGTTGCAGTAGGGGCACCAGGCTCCGCGGTAGAAGGTCAGCACCACCGGGCCGTCCGCGAGCAGATCGTCGAGTACGACGGTCCGCCCGGTGGCCGAGAGGAGCGTGAAGGACGGCGCCTTGCCGCCCACGGTCAGAGCCTCGTCCGCCTGGCCGGACTCTGCGAGCTCCCGTGCTGCGCGCTGCATGACGGCACGGACGTCGGCGGGGATCTGCTCCTGACGGCTGTCGAAGAAGGCGCGCAGTTCGGCGTTGACACTCATGGGTCTCCTCGCGAGATCATCTTGGAACGTTCGTTTCAAGATAGCGATTGAAGTGCACTCCACGTCAATGGGCGAAGCGGTATCTTGGAATCATCAGTTCAAGATGACGGGATGATGCGGCATGCCGGACGTCAAGCACTTCGACCCGGACGCGACCCTGGACACGGTGGTGCGCCTGTTCTGGCGTCAGGGCGTCGCCAGCACAGGGATCCAGGACATCGTCAACGCCACCGGGCTCAACCGCTCAAGCCTGTACGCGACCTACGGCGGCAAACAGGAGCTGTACCGTGCCGCCCTTGAACGCTACGTCCAGAACCGCTCACGGCCGACGCTCAACCGCCTCGAAGAGGACGACCGCGGACTGCCCGCCATCAACGACTTCTTCACCGCCCTGATCGAGATGCGCTGCACCGGCGAGTACGCCCAGTGGGGCTGCATGGTCTCCAACGCGCACGCCGGCACCGAGAACAACGACCTCCAGGTACGGGCCCTCCTCGACCGCCAGCACCAGCGGCTGCGCGACGCCCTGCACTCCGCGCTCCGCTCGGCCCAGCGCCGGCAGCAACTCGCCGAAGGCGTCGACCCCGGCTCCGCGGCCGACATCCTGGCTCTCGTCGCCCACGGCGTAAACCTTCGCTCTCGCGCCGGAGCGGACGCCCAGCAGCTCCAGGCGACCGCCGCGGCGGCGATCACCGCAGTGACACGCGGCCAGTGACCGGCCCGAACACCGGCTGCGTGTCGCGCAGCGAGCGGGCGTCCAGTTCGTGGGCGCGCAGCGCGCGCAGCCTGTTCTGGACTTCGTGAAGGGTCTTTTGCAGGGCGGCGTTCTGTTCCAGGAGCATGCGGTTCTCGACTTCGAGGGCAGCCTCCTTGCGGGCGGTCGCTGCTGCCGCCGCTCGCGGCCTGTCTTGGGCGAGGCGCGCGCGGACTGTCTCCACTTGTGCTTTGAGGTCACAGTGGCGTTGAAGGCATTGCGGGTTGACTGCGGCTCGTGGGGCGGTCTCCGCGGCGGCTTTGAGAACGGCCGGCAGATGGCGGGCCGATGCGGCGCGGGCGACTTTGAGCGTACGGATCTGCTCTGCGCGCTGCACGGACGTTGGCGGGGCGTTGCTGACCACCCGGGACAACATCCAGGTTCTCGCTCATCCACTATGAGCCCCCGCTGTTTCAGCGCCGCCCGGCCGGCAGACCGACGGGAAACCGTGGCAGCCTGCGCGCAGTCCAGTAAAGGCACTGGTCACACCACATCTCGCCGGCGGGAATCTGGTCCACGCCTGGCCCACACGCAATGATCCCCAACTCGACACAGCCGAATCGACGTGAGACAGGCGCCGTGCGGAAGGGGCGCCCCTCAGTGAGGGACACCCCTTCGGACCAGCACGGAGCTCGTGGTCCAGACGGCGTCCACTGGCTCCATGCCGCCCAGGCTCACGTCTCGGTTCGCCCCTGGCACGAGATACACCCCCGCTGCCGCGAGAGCCGACAGGTCTCTTCCGCCCGCACGGGCCGCCGCGCGGAAGCGAAGACCGCTGCCCGCGCCGCAGCCGACCGCATCGCGGAGTACGGCAGTCCTCCTGTGTACGACAGCGACAATCTGACCTTCTCGGCAGCTACGTGCACCACGCCATCAGCGTGGCGCTGAACATGTATGAACTCCCCCAGAGGCCACCACCACATGGACCTGGCGCGGGCCGGCTGCCGTGAGGGTTCATGCGGCGTTGTTGACGCGCGCGCGAGCAGGGTTACGCCAGGGCTCGATCCAGTCCCTGGTCTGTTCGTAGACCGTCCAGTCCGAGAGCAGCCCGAGGTGGTCGAGGCAGCCGGCCTGGGTGTTGTGGGCACCGGCGAGTAGGACGCTGGTCCGCGGGTTTACGACGGTGTCGCAGGCCGACCACCAGGTGGCGTAGCGGGGGGTTCCCGGGGTCTCGTCGCCGGAGTTGAGTGCGGTCAGGAAATCCGAGCCGATGCGGATCTCGGAGCACGAGACATCGGAGCACTTATCGGCATTCTCCGTACCGTGGTTGGGGCCGCCCAGGGACACCCAGGATTCGACCTTGCTGGAGCCGCCGAGGTACTTGAGGTACCACCGCGAGGACACTCCGCCCATGGAGTGGCTGACGATGTCGACCTGGCTCGCTCCGGTGGCCGCGAGCAGTTTGTCCACCTCGGCGGCAATGCCCTTCGCCGTCGTCAGGTTGGTCTGGTGGTAGTCGTACGTCCACTGGTGGAGGTAGGCATCGGGCCAGCCGTCGCCCTTGAACCAATCGACCATCGTGTCCCACCTGGCGCCGGTGCCGCCCCAACCGTGCACGAACAGAATGGGGTTGGTGGGAGCATCGCTGGTTGGTTGAGCGGCTGCCGCGGGGGTGGATGCCGCCAAAGCGAGCAGGGCGGCCGGGCCCAGGGCGGCCCACAGGTGTTTCTTCACGGGACCTCGATCACGAGCAGAGAGGGGGGTGCCTGCGCGACGGACGTGGAGAACCGGTATCGCGCTAGTGCCGGCAGAGAACCTGCGACGCCTGGAACATTACTGAGAGTAGTTTGATCGCGTCAATAAGTTACCCTCCGTGTCGCCTGATCGTACGCGTTCGAGGACGTGCTCCGGATTCCCCCAAGCGTTGCCCCTGTCGGCCTCCTGAGGCGGGCGTTGGTGGTGCTCCGTCGGCCCGAGGCAGCCGACGGCGGCTCGTCCTGGCGGTCGATGTGAGTCACTGAGCGCTTTGAGAGTCGCCGGTGAGGACGGCGGCGGCGATGACGGTCATGCGGTTGGGGCTGCAGCGAGCTCGTCGGAAGATGCGCCAGGACTTCAGCATCGCGATGCTTCCTTCGACCGGTGCTCGTGCCCGGTCGATCGTCCGCTGGGTCGCGGTGAGCTCCTGGCGTGGGAGTCTTCTGATCGGCGTAGTCGCCTAGGAGCCGACGCCGGTGTAGGCGCGGTCGGCGAGGATGGGGATGCCCTGGCGTTCGCAGACCCTGATGATGCGGTGAGTGCGGGCCGCGGTCAGGTCAGTGGGTGCGGCCGGGCAGTGCGGGCGAGATCCACAGCAGCCTGCCCGCGGAATCCACGAGAGGACGTGATCTGGATCGGTCTCCCGCAGAACCCGCAGCAGGCCGGGTGCCCGCCGGGACAGGGCGGTGCCGACGGACGTGCCGAAGCCGGCGGCGATCTGCGTGAGCGTGTCGTGCCGGTGAAGGTGGATCAGGGCGACGAGAACACGCTGATGCGGCGGGAGCTTGCAGTGGCGGTCACCCTCACGGGTGGCGATGAGCAGAAATGTCGATCTCATGCAGCCGCCGCTCTGAGCACGGTTGCTGTCGCCGTTGGCGTTCAGCCGGACGCCAGGACCAGCGCGGCGTTCTGCCCGCCGAAGCCGACCGACGTACTGACGGCCAGTCGGACCTGTGCCGGTGTGGCCTTCTGGGGGACGGCCAGGTCGACTGCGGGGTCGAGGCGAGCGAGGTTCGCGGTCGGTGGCACCTCCCCGTGCACCATGGTCAGGATCGTGAGTGCGGCTTCGACCCCGCCGGCCGCGCCGAACAGATGGCCAGTGACTCCTTTCGTGGAAGTGACCCAAGGGCGGTGCGGCAGCATGCTGCTGAGGGCTGCCGCTTCGATGGCGTCGTTCATCGGCGTCGAGGTGCCGTGCGCATTGACGTGGTCGATCTCGCGCGGAGCCGCATCCGCGTCTGCCAGTGCCGAGCCAAGAGCGGCGCGAATGCCACGGCCCTCGGGATGCGAGGCGGTCATGTGGTGGGCGTCGGCACTGGCGCCGTAGCCGACAACGCGCGCGCGGACGGGAACGCGACGGGCCGCTGCGTCCCGAGTCCTTTCCAGAACAAGGATCCCAGCGCCCTCTCCGCCCACGAACCCGTCGCGGTCCTCGTCGAACGGCCGGGATGCCGAAGCCGGGTCGTGATTGCGCCGGGACAGGGCTCCCATCTGCGCAAAGCCCGCCATGACCAGGGGGGTGAGACATGCCTCGCTGCCGCCGGTGATGACGACGTCGCACCGGTCGAGCAGGAGGAGGTCGCGCGCCAGCCCGATGGCGGTGGTTGCCGACGCACATGCCGTGGAGACCACGAGGTTGGGACCCCGGGCACCGAACTCGATGCCGATCTGTCCGGAGAGCATGTTCGACAGGTGCATCGGCAACACGAGCGGTGAGACTCGCTCGGGCCCGTGGTCCAGATGGCTGCGGTGCTCCTTCTCGAAGGTGGCCGTGCCGCCCAGGGCGCAACCGAGGACGACGCCGACGCGGGCGGATTCCCATTCGCCGGGGGACAGCCGAGCATCCGTCAAGGCTTCGCGTGTTGCCACGATCGCGTACTGGACGAAGGGGTCGAGCCGGTGCGCCCGGCGGGCGCCGAGATGGGCGGCCGGGTCGAAGCCCGGTACCCGGCAGGAGATTTGTACGGGATTTCCGGCCAGGACAGGGTCAAGAGTCGTGGTCGACCGCCCGGAGAGGACGGTCGACCACGTGCTCTCCACGCCGATCCCTGCAGGGGTGACGAGACCCAGCCCAGTGACGGCTACGTCGCGGCTGGGCATCAGACGGTGGCGCCCCGGCGCTGCAGGAGCTCGGCGACACCGGGCATGGTGGGATCCGCCAGGAGTTCGCTGTCACTGACCTTGACACCGAACTCGGTCTCCAGAGCGAGCGAGAACTCGACGACGGCCAGCGAGTCGAGGTCCATCTCGCCGAAGGAAGCGGTTGGCGTGATCTCCTCGGCAGGAATGTTGAGCTTCTGGGAAAGGATCTCGCGCAGTCGGCAGAACAGCCCGTCGTCCATGGAGAGTTGGTCCTTTCGAAAGGTGGTTGCCGTGGGTGGGGGGGCAGCTCGGACACCGGCGGATGAGTGCGGCGTCAGGGCTGGGGTTGCATGTCTTCGAGGACGGTCAGTTCGGGCCAGCACAGGGTGGTGGATCCCCAGGTGAGGCCGGCGCCGAAGGCGGCGAGAGCGACGCGATGGCCGGGGTGGAGCTGTCCTGTCCGTACGGCATGGGCCAGCAGGAGAGGCAAGGAGGCGCCGGCCGTATTGCCGATCTGGGCGATGTTCGAGGGGCAGCGGTCCGCGGGGAGGTGCAATCGCTCGGCAACAGCTGCCGTGATGCGGGCGTTGGCCTGATGGGTGAGCAGGCGGTCGAGGTCGCGGATCTGCCAGTTCGCCAGGTGCAGCGCCTCGGACGTCGCCTGTGCCATCCGTTCGACGGCCTGACGGAACAGCTGTGGTCCGTCCATGCGCAGGAAGTGGTCGGCCCTGCGGCGGGAAGTGCGTTGGCGCGATCCTCCTGCGTCGACGACGATCAGGTCTGCTCGGTCACCGTCGCTGCCCAGGACGGTCGTGCCGACCGCACCGGCTTCGTCAGGGGTCCCTGCACGCAGGACCACCGCGCCCGCACCGTCCCCGAAGATGGGGGCGGTGGTGCGGTCGGTGGGGTCGATGAGGCGGGAGAACGTCTCGGAGGCAATCAGCAGCACCCGCTCGGCTGTGCCCGCCGCGATGAGCCCTTGGGCCGCGGCCATGCCGTACAGGAAGCCTGTGCACACCGCGGACACGTCGAAGGCGGGGACGCCGGACAGGCCGAGGCGGGCGGCAACCTGGGGTGCGGTGGCCGGGCATGGGTGGTCCGGTGTGGTGGTGGCCAGCACGACACAGTCCACGCTTGATCGGCCACTGGACTTCAGTGCACGCGCGCCGGCCTCGACGGCGAGGTCACTGGTGGCTGTCCCCGGATCCACGAGGTGTCTGCGATGGATGCCCGTGCGGCTGCGGATCCAGGTGTCGGAGGTGTCCAGGGCAGAGGCGAGCTCGTGGTTGGTGACCACAGTGTCGGGCAGACAAGTGCCGAGACCGGTGAGAACCGCAGAGGGGCCGCCCGCCGGGTTCACCCTTGACGGGGCGCGTCCAGCGACAGTCGAATCCCGAGCAGAAAGCACCAAAGAAACCCCCTTTACAGGTCACACCGGCATGCCATGCAATGAAACATAAAGGACGCAAAATGTCACGCCCCGTCAGAGGTGAAATCCCTGCGGAGGTGAGCGGTTTCTTCGATAACATGAAGAACCAATTTCCAGGTGTGCGGCGGCCCTTGGCGCTCATCGACAATCACATCTGCGGTCCCTCGGCGCTCGCGTCCGCAGTGTGGGGCGGCGTGTCGGCTGGCGCTCGTCGAGAGTGAACGAAAGGCTCTGCGGCAGACACCTCTACCAGCTGGGGAAATGAGGAGAGCGCCGTCTCTCCCTCCCTTCCGCTCCTTCAGGACTTCACCGAACCGGAGCAAGGCGACTTCCTCTCTCCCGTGGAATCCTCCCCTGCTGCGCCTGACAAGAGTCCCGACCTCGACTGGTGGTTGTAAGAAATGCCGTTGCTCATGGAGCCGGGAGCCGTCGGAATTACGCAGCGGCACCCTGACTTCCTGCGTCCGCTCTCCGTGGTTCCCGGCCGGCAACGCTGGGCTGTGGGCGCCGTGCGCGGAAGGCCCGCTCTCGCGCGGCTCGTCGAGACCGAACTCGGACGGACTCCGGGCATCGAGCATGTGCGGGCCAACCCCGTCACGGGGCGGGTGCTGTTCCGGCACGACAGGGCCAAGAGCCCGCGACAGGCCGCACGGTTGCTGGGCGTTGCTGTCAGGAGAGCCCTCACGGACCTGCGTACGTCCCTGGCCCTCCCCCCGTCCGGTCCCCGTGACCCGAGGCTGCCCGAGGCGCATGCGCCCGGGGCCCACCAGCTCCGCACGGCCCCAGGAACACGGTCGCTACAGCCCGCCGTTGAAGCCGAGGGGAACCCTGGGCGCCAGGTGCTGATGGTGCTCGCGGCCGGGGGAATTCTCGCCACCACTGCTCTGGGCGGCGGACCGTTCCTCATCGGTCTCCTGTCTCGTCCACTGGTCAGTCTGGGACTTGCCGCGGGCGCGACGACGGCTGTGGTGCGGCAGGCGTGGCGCAAGTCCGACCGTGAGAAACGCACAGCCGGGACTCCGTCGGACCGGCACCCGCTCCGACGCGTCATGGCCGGACACAAGAGGAAGTTCGCCACGGCGACCTCGCTGTCCGTCCTGTCCCAGTTGGGGGAGACCACGGCGCTCGCACTGGGCTCGATGGCCGTGGTCGTGGTGGCCCGAGGTGTGACCTCGGGCTTCGCTGCCGCCAGTGCCGCCCAACTGTCCACGCTCGTCGGCACAGCAGTACTGGTCTGCGCCTTCAGACTGGTGATGGAGTACGCCGCGGTCACCTCGTGGCACAGCCTCGGGCAGACGGTCGAGGACGACTGGCGGACTCGTACCTACTCCCATGTGCAGCGCCTGGCACAGGCGGATCTGGAGAATGAACGCATCAGCCGCGTCACCTCGATGCTGACCGAGGACATCAACCAACTGAGTACCTTTGTCAGTTCATCCCTGCACGAGGCCGTGCAGCTGGCCACCAGTTTCGCCGTCCTCGTTCCGCTGTACCTTCTGCTGGCCCCGCAGCTTGCGTGGGTTGCCTTCGCGCCGATCCCAGTCGTCACCTGGCTGTGCTTCCGCATCCACGAACGCGCGATGGCGCGACGCGCCGTCTCCGCGAAGCAGCGGGAATTGCTGAACAGCCGGATGAGCGACAACCTGCATGCGTACACCACGGTGAAATCCTCACGTACCGAGGAATACGAAAGTGAGCGCGTGGCGGCACTCAGCCGGGATTACATGACGGCAAGCCTTGAGGCGGGACGTGCCACGGCGGCCCAAGCGCAGATCGTACGGATGGGTGGTATTGCGGGCATGGTCGCCACCCTGTATCTGGGTGGTCGAGCCGTACTCAATGAGCAACTACCGATGAGTGTGTTCGGGCCGCTGGCCGAGATGCCGGCTCACGCATTGTGGAAGCTTACTCAGCTCAGTGTCATCATCGACCAGTATCAGCGGACCTTGATGGCTGTCGGGCGGGTCCAGTACCTGCAGGATCTGCCCCCTGAACCTGACACTCCGACCAGGAGGCTGGAGACCGACCAGGTCGAAGGCAAGATGGACCTGCAGCAGGTGACCTTCGCCTACCCCGGCCGGGCAGCGACGCTCCGGAAGAGTTCGCTACTCATCGCCCCTCGCAAGGTCACCGCTATCGTCGGCACGACCGGAGCGGGAAAGACCACCATCGCCAAACTGCTGCTGCGATTCCGTCATCCCGACAGCGGTCGCGTGCTCCTCGACGACATCGACGTGAGCGACCTTCCGCTGGCGGATCTGCGCAGCGCCATCGGCTACGTCTCCCAGGAGCCGTTCCTGTTCGACGCCACGATTGCGGACAACATCCGTTACGGGACCTTCGACGCCAGTGAGGAGCAACTGGTGGCTGCAGCGCGCGCCGCGGGCGCCGACTCCTTCATCGCCGCGCTCCCGGACGGTTACCACAGCATGGTGGGCGAGCACGGGGCGGCACTCTCCGGTGGCCAGCGGCAGCGCATCGCCTTGGCCCGCACGATTCTGCGCGATCCCCCCGTCGTGATCCTCGACGAGGCCACCTCAGCCGTGGACAACGAGACCGAGGCTGCCATTCAGCGCGCGCTTCGGACGTTCAGTGTGAACCGCACCATGGTGGTCATCGCGCATCGTCTTTCCACCGTGCGGGACGCCCACCGGATTTACGTCCTGGGCCCCGGAGGGACAGTGGTCGAACAGGGCAGACACGAAGAGCTGCTGAGCGGCGGTGGCACGTACGCGACCCTGTGGAATCTCCAGGCAGGCAGTCGAAGGAGTGACGACGATTCCTGCCGCGAGCCGTGCTGATTTCCGGGCACGCGTGACCACACACCGCGGAACAGTTTCCGCGGTGTGTGGTCACGCCGAGTGCGCCAGGAACCCGGTGGAACACTAGCTCGCTACAGCGCCACTGTCGGCTTTTGCCTCGGCGGCAGTGCTGCGCACCTCGTTCCATGACTGCTGAGAAAGGTCCTGGACACCCTTGGCCAGCCTTACGGAGCCCTTGATGGCGCCTCGCGCCACTGACGCCATCGCACGCTTCGTGAGCGGCGCCGTCGTTACGCCCAGCATGAAGGGCAGCAGGATTGGGGGCATGTGATGTCTCCTTTTTGTTTTTGGACTGCCATCCGGAACCGAGGGCTTGTTTCCAGAGGCGCCACCGTGGAGCCATCATCCGGGATTTCATGAAGGCGTGCGAGTTCTTATGCAGTGGCGGCGGGCCACCCGGACCAGTTGATTCACTCTATCGAGTGTTCATATCACCGGCAAAGTTCTTGAGTAATGCTCACCGACCGTCGGACTGCACGGACGAGTGAAATCCGCGCGCCACTCGCGAAGGGGTCTGCGGGGAGCCGTTATTGTCTCCACTGGAGATGATTGCAGGCGCGAAGTATTCGCGTCGGTCGCACGTGTGGAATTGAGCGTCACAGAGAGGGTAGTCATGCCACCTATCGTTCCACCTTTCCTTGCCGGCCTCCTCGCCGCTTCGGTAATGAAGAAGCTGGCGAAGCCAGTAATGCGAGGAATCGTAAAGACCTCGATCGGAATCGTCGCAGAGGTGCGGCACGCTGCTCACCAGGCTGGTGAGGAGCTGCAGGATCTGGCGGCTGAAGCATCCGCAGAGATGTTCGCGACTGAGATCAAAAAGCAGAAAACCAAGCAGTCCACGGTAGCGAATGGTGTACCCCAGGCAGCCAAGGGCTGAGTCTCAGGAAAGGTGGATGTGTGTTTTCTGCGCGCCGCGTTCAGGACATCGGGTGCCTCACGCAAGAGGAAAGGGCCTCGCCAGAGAGCGCGAGCGAGCGAAGCACCTCGGAAAAAGCCGGGCCGGCAGCTCAAAGACTCTACTCCGCGGAGCTGGTTCTCGACGACGGGGAGTGCCGACTCATTATTCACGATCACAGGCGAGGCACGGTCCAGAGCACAGCAGTCCCGCCCAAGCTCGTTACGAAGATTCCCGTTTATCTGGAGAAGCTGGACCTGCCGCCCGGTGTTTGAGCTGATCAAGCACGAAGAACAGAGAGCAGCTGCATGAGCGATACGGCGTCCCTGCGGGAGCGGAAAAGCGAAACGGGGTGTGCGGGGCGGCAGGAGCCCGCTACTGCCGTAGCTCCCGTACCGCTCATGGTCACGGGAAGGACCGCCGGGGATCTGACGGAGGAAATCTGGCGGACGGTCGCGCAATTGAGCACCACCCCTCCTGACGACTTCCACGAATTCGCTTATGCCTCTTGTGTACGCCGCACGCCTCACCCGCACCGAGTCGTGGCGATCGCTTGCTCGGCCGACGATGCGGTGTGGCAGCTGACAAAGCTCGTCACCGACGATGCGCATGCGGGGGTGCGGCGCACCACTGCCGCACCCCCCGGCGTTGGCTGCGCCTGCGGCACCTCTTGCGCAGTCCGGGGCTCGGCGGTGTCCAACGGGAACATCGCCCTGATCTTCAACGGTGACGGCAACCAGTGGGCCGGCATGGGCGCTGACCTGTTCCGCAGGGAGGAGGCCTTCCGGGCCGCTGTCGAAGAGGTGGACGCCGAACTGGCCCCCAGGCAGGGCTGGTCGGTCTGCGACTACCTCACCTTGCCACCGGAAGAGTGGCAACTCGACACCGCGCTGATCACTCAGCCCCTGACCTTCGCCTTTCAGGTGGGCCTGGTAGCGGTGTTACGAGGCCGGGGCTTCCACCCGGCAATAGTGCTCGGGCGCAGCCTCGGCGAAGCGGCCGCCGCGCACACCGCGGGCGCGCTGACCACTGCTCAGTCCGCACTGCTCGTGACAGCTGCCAGTCGCCTCCTGGCACAAACCGCAGGCAGCGGAAAGATGATGGCGGTAGGGCTGGGGGAAACGGATGCCGAGCAAGTACTCCAGGCGTACCTCGGAAGACTTGAACTGGCTGCGGTCAACAGTCCCCAGCACGTCACCGTCGCTGGAGACGCGGCTGCTTTGGACGAATTGGGCAGGAGTCTGGCACGCCGAGGCGTCGCTCATCGCGATCTCGCCCTCAATTCGGCATTTCACAGCTCCGCCATGGAACCACTGCGCGGACGCTTCATGGACGCGGTGGGCGACGATCTGGCACCGAGGCGGACACGGATTCCGTTCTACTCCTCGTTCACCGGTGCACGCCAGGACGGCCGCGCTCTCACCGCCGCGTACTGGTGGGGCAACATCCGGCACCCTGTGAAGTTTTCCCACGCTGTTCAGGCGGCCCTCACCGCGGGGGCGGACATCCTGCTCCAGGTCGGCCCCCACCCCGACCAGGGCACCTATCTTCGGCGGATTGCAGCGGCCCAGCGGCCGCATATGCGCGCGGCCGTACTGGCCGCATGTCACCGGGACACCGACGGATTGAGCGAAATCATGGCTGCTCAAGCCGCCCTGCTGGTCGTCGGCGCCGAGCCGGACTGGGATCTCTGTTTCCGCCGCCGGTGAGACGGTGCCACAACGGGACGACACGCAGGACAGCCTCCGGTGTGACTACGACCTGCGCGAATTCAAAGAAGAGGCCCGACTGCCATTCGACATCCGGCTGCCCGAACGGCCCCGGGCACGGCGGCTGGTGTGCGGGCCGCTGCTGCACCGGCTCATCGACGCCCTCGATGACGAGTCTTCCCGCTACCTCGCCCAGGACGCCGAGGACCGAGCCGAGGACGTACGCGCCGGCCGTAGTGACGTAGGTACGGCCGCGCGAGCGGTCCGCGCCAAGACGGGGATGCCCTTGGCCGCGGCCAGGTCGTCAAGCTTGCCCACGGCCTCGACGTCCGCGGACGGCTTCGGCCATCGCGGCGCGTGCCGCCTCGGGCGTCGCGTGCGGCGGGATGACGAGGAGGGGGAAGTAGACCTGATCGCCCCTGGTGACGAGGACGGTGTCGTCGCCGACCGGGAAGGAGTCGATATGGACGACGCGGTCGTCGACGAGCAGCCGCGTCCCCAGCGCGTCCCAGGCCCCGGCGTCCAGGCCGACGCGCGAATGTGCACGGCGTTCGCCGAAGCAGCGGAACATCACGTGAAGATCGTCGACGACTGCAACGGCCCCGGCCGGCTGTGGCCGTCTGCCACCGAGACCTGCCGCTCAACGTCTCGCGGCCCTGACTCACCGACAGGTGACGTACTCGTCCGACGACAGCTCGAACACACGCACTCGCCGACCGCAGGTGGGATTGACGGTCTCACGAACCGGACGCATCCCCAGTTTGGTCATGATCCGTTCGGAGGCGTCGTTGCCCACCTGAGCGATGCTGACGATCCGTTCCAGCCCTCGCTCTTCGAATCCGAACCGGACAGCGGCCTCAGCGGCCTCGGTGGCCAACCCCTGCCCCCAGTGGGAACGTCCCAGCCGCCACCCGACCTCAACCGCCGGCATTATCTCCGGCAGGAAGTAGGGCACCGAAAGGCCGGTGAACCCGGCCAGCTCGCCAGTCGATCGCAGCTCCACGGCGAACAGGCCGAAGCCCCGCGACTCCCACTCGCTCTCCCATGCCTGGATCCCGTCGCGGGTCTGCTGTTCGTCACGCACGCTGCCGTCACGGATCCACCGCATGACCTCGGGGTCGGCGTGGACGGCAGCCATGGGCGCAACGTCTTCCTCGCGCCAGCGACGCAGGATCAAACGGGGAGTCTCAAGGGTGACCATCCCAGCATTCTGGATGGTCGACGGGGTGCCCCGCTGGTTTGTTCTCCGGCCTGACGCGCGTTCATGGGCTCGTCATCCAATCGGTGTACCAGGATCGGAAGCCGGGGCTCACCGGTACGAAGCCGCCCCAGTCCGGATCGATCTGCCAGATCTCTCCTGTGTGGGGGCCGTTCAGGATGAGCCGGGTGTAGACGCCGCAGCCCTCTTCGGACAGCATGAGCGTGCCCCGGGTCAGACCGGCGGGTGCCCCGATCGGGCCGGGCAGGGGTTCGGTGAGTGGGAACGGCCCGGCGAGGCGGCCGGACTGCCGGTCCTCCTCCCACTCGTCGTCCACGGCCCACTCCTCGTCGGCCTCGGGGCGGGGGACCGTCAATGGCATCATGCCGTGCCCGGGCCCGGCCGGGCCGTTGCCCACCTCCGCGACGAAGGACCGGTACTCCGCCGGTAGAGCGATGGCGTGGGATTCCTCGAACGCCCGGATCTCCGTCTCCGGCAGCCGCGGCGCCAGCGCGTACCGATGCGTGCGCGCCCCGAAACGCTCCCGCTCCGGATCCCGTGCGGCCATCTCCCGAATCCGCGCGCGGACGCCGTCCTCGTCCCAGTTCGCCATCCAGCGACCGTAACAGCGAGGAAGCCGCCACTCGACGACTCCTCGCCCTTGAAACGTCAGTGATCGGCCACAACGAGCCGATAACCGACATCGATGGAGTCGAGCGTGAGAAGGTCGGCGTAGCGCGTGTGCCAGCGGCCGGCCGCCAGGTCGTCCGCGAGCCGGGCCAGCCCCGGCGCGAGCGCGTCGTCCCCGGTCTGGGCGAGCATCGAGATCCCCGCACGGACCTGAGGGTCGAGGTAGGCGTGCGGGCGACGCCAGTACGCGGCGCCGAAGCCGTCGACGCAGTCGTAGGGGACGTGGACCGGTTCCGTGCGTCCCCCGCCGAGCAGGTCGATCAGCTGGTCTATGGGGACGGCCCGGCTGTCGTCGAACGCGGCCGCGTGCGCGAGATAGTCCCGTACGAGCCAGAACCGCTCACGGAAGACGCGCTGGTCCCACGTCAGGATGACAACGCGGCGGCGGGCCACCCTGCGCAGTTCCCTGATGCCGGCCGTCAGGTCGGTCCAGTGATGCACGGTCAGCAACGCCATGACGGCGTCGGCGGCGTTGTCACCCAGCGGCAGGTGCTCGGCGACGGCCTGCACCGCGGGAGCCGCTCCCGCCGGGCGCTGCCTGATCATGACCCGGCTGGGTTCGACGGCGAGGACCGTCCGCACCGGTTCGTACGAACCCGTGCCCGCTCCGACGTTGACCACATCTCTCGCATCCCCCACCGCAGCGTCGATCTGGGCGGCGATCCGCGGATCAGGACGTCGCGTCCGGGCGTACGACACGCCGAGTGCGTCATAGGTGGCCACAGCGGTCAGTATGCACAGCGGCTGTGGCCCCATGGGCGCTTGTCAGCCAACGACAACAACTTCGGCCTCCCGCGCGCCGCCCGCCTGGAGCCCACGGTCGCGAGGGCACGGGGAGGACGACACAGCCATAGCGCACTTCGCCGACTGCGACCGGGAGCGTCGAGCCCGACCACTCCCCCCGCTGATAGGTTCGTTGGGCTTCGCATCCTGCAGTCATGAGAAACGATCTCGCACCCGACGGGCCGCGCGGCCGCCGCACTCGTTCGCTGGTCACGGCGTTCATGGCGTCGCTCGTCGCGTTGGCCGGCCTGGTCTCCGCGCCGCCCGCGCACGCGGCGACGTCGCTGAGCGAGTTGAGCGCCTCTCCGTCTCGCAGTCCGCCCAGCACCGGGGCACACCCGGCCCGTGTCGTCCGACCTGACGTACGCGGCTGGAGGCCCGGGACGCCGGCCATGTTCGGACGAGGTCAAGAACCCTGCCAAGGGAGCGCCCGCTGTCCCCGGCATCGTGCACGGTTGTGACCCCGTCGTCCGAGAGCACTCGACTGGCGTCGGAGGCTGGCTGTGAGCGCCGCAGTGGCGGCGGGCCGGGGGGTGCTTCTACACCGCCGTCCGTCGCAATCCCTGGGTGCTGGGAAGGTCGCGGACTGGAAGATCCCGCTCGGCCCGTCCACGCCCGCGCAGATCGCGGTCGCCGTTGGGGGAGGCTTCCTTCTGATCAACACGATCAGCTGGTGGTCGTGGAGGGGTCCGATCCCGATCGCGGCCTGGCTGCTGTCGATCTGGGCCGTCCGCCGTCCGAAGATCGCCGGCCGTGCCTCGCTGCAGGCGGCGCTGGGCTGGGTGCTGCTCCTCTGGCAGCCCCGCTCGCGCGGAGAGCACCAGGCGTTGCCCGCGGTGCTCACGGCGTCCGCCACAGGGAGGTGTTCTCGGGAACTCTGCTGGCGATGGTGGGACGGGCCGCTTCCGGAGTGGCCGGCAGGGCGACGATGGTCGGCTGATCGCGGTGCGGGCAGTTCCGGACGGCTCCGGGCCCGTCGGCGCCGGCCTGGCGGCCGTCCAGACCGGTGGGCGGGGGGGGACGTCACGCAGGGACGCCGAGCGGAGGGTGCTCGAGCACGCGGGGCTTGTACTCGACCAGCTGGATGCGGCCGTCGAACGTGCGGTGGTCGATCATCTCGAGGGCAACGTCCGGATAGCCGTCGTAGATGCGTTCTTCGCCCGTGGCCCCGGTGATCACCGGGAACATCACGACCCGGAAGCGGTCGACGAGTCCGGCTCGCAGCAGGGAGCGGCACAGGCTGAGGCTGCCGATCGTGCTGAGGAGCCCCGAGCCACTCGACTTCATTGCGCGGACCGCCTCGACGGCGTCGTCGCGGACGAGCGTGCAGTTGGCCCACGTCAGTGGCTCCTCGAGTGAGGAGGAGAACACCACCTTGGACGCTTGCGTGAGCTCGTCGACGGACGCCTCTTCTTCGGGCCTGAACTCCTCCTGGCCATTCGGGACCTCGCCTGCGGCGAAGCCCGACATCAGGCGGTAGGTGTTCGCTCCCATCAGGTAGGTGGCCTCGGGCTGCTCGCCGAGCCATGCGAGGTACTCCGGGCCCTCGAGGCCCCAGAACCCGGGCCACCCCTCTCCCGATGCGTAGCCGTCGAGGGAGGTGATGAAGTCGACGAGAAGCTCCGACATGGCTGTGTCCTTTCCTGGGGTGTCACGAGTTTGGACCGGCCGGGAGCCACAAACTCATCGGCCACGCTGTGGGGTAGCCAGAAAGCCCATGACGCTGCAGCCGATCAGGTCGGTGGAGCGGCACTGCTTCGGAGAGCCGGAGGCCTACATGATTGCACTACGCACGTAGTCCGGTAGTGAACGCCTCACCGGTGCGCGTGCAGCAGCCGCTCATCAGATCGGCGACCAGCAGGAAGCTGTCGTCGCCAGCAGTGCGTATCTCACGCAACTGCCCGGGTGAGGGGACCACGACCCGCTGGGGGTCGTACTGCGGCGGCTTCACCCCGGCCACCGGGTTGTCGTCGAACAGCCCCAGCCGGTGCGCGTCCAGCAGGATCGACTTCAGCCTGTCGAAGGCGATCGCCGGCACCGCCGGGCCCACCCCGTTGCGTTCCATCTTCCGGATGAAGCCGCCTGCCCAGCAACGGCAGCAGACGGACGTTCAGCAGCGACTCCAGACGCACCACCACGACCGGCCCCGGATCCCGCTGCCCGGCCTTCCGCTCGCGGCGTACTCGGTCGCCTCGTCCTGGGTCCCAAACCCCGACTCCTCCACGTGACTCCCGGCCGCAGACGGATACCGTGGCGGACGCCCCGGCTTCACAGTTCGATGAGCCGCCTGTAGCGACTGCGGACGGCATCGCGCTCGCTGTCGGGCACAGGGTCGACCGCCAGGGCGATCGGCAGGAGGCCGGCGGACGGGCGGGGGCCGCTGTCGAAGCGCGCTCGTGCCGCGGCGATCTCCTGGTAGGTGCCGATGGTGATGCGTCGTTCCGACGTGAAACTCGGCTCGCCGACGCGGCTGACGGCGAACCCGCCGTGGCCGAAGACAGTGCGGCAGTTGTCCATGATGCTCCGAGCCGTGCCGTCGTCATGGGTCATCACGTGCACGGGCCCGCTTCCCCAGCACAGCCCGGCCACCATCGACACCACCACCAGCAGGTCGCGCCCCGTCGGACGAGGCAGGGCCCGGGGGATGGCGCCGAGCTGGTAGAGCATCAACGTCGTGGCGATGTGCTCCTCGCTGGGCACGGAACCCATGCCCCTTCGGACCAGTTCCATGACTGCCATCAGGGCCTCCGGGTCGAGCTTGGGCTCAGGACGTTCGACCGGGACCAGTGAGAACAACACCTCATCATTGCGCGAGAGTTCCTTGATGCGTGCTTCGGTGGCGGCGTCGTCCTTCGGGTCGATCGCCGTGGTCACCCCGACCAGGACCTTCCCTGCTGTCTGTACTTTGGAGAATCCGGCCGCGGAGATCTCCGCATGCCACGAAGTGCCTTCCAGGGGTCCGCTCTCCGCCAGCACGGTCAGCCGCGTCGGTTCGAGACGCGCCTTGAGCCCTTCCACGCTGCGGGCCGACGAGGCCTGCCCGGGCGGGACGAATCCGACACTCGCGCACCTGTTCAACGTTCCGATGCTCCAGGCCTTGCCGAACATGTTCGCCAACGCGTTCGTCCGGATCAGCACCGCTGCCTCGCACGACGGGTTCACGAGCAGCACGGGCGTCCCCCCTTGCCAGTCCACCACGCACGCCCGCCACGTCAGGTTGACCTTGAGGTTCTGGGCCTGCTCAGGCGTGTGGTGCACCCACGCCGACGGGCGGCATTCCTGATGGTGGAGGGTGGCGAAGAGTCCGACGTTCACGTCGTCGATCGCGAGGTTGAGCACATCCGCGTCGGTGATCTCTTCGCCGCAGGTCAGGCAGTCCACGGGCACCAGGTTGTTCCGCAGTCTGTCCACCGTCTCGGTGCCGAGCTCCGCGCGGATGGCGTCGGCGACCTTGAGTTCGTTGCGCATGAGGTTCCCCCAGGTTCTTCATGGTCGGATTCAGGAGTGCGGCACGCTGAAGTCCCAGTCCAGTTCCCACAGGCTCGCCGTGCCGTCGAGCCCGCCGACGAGCAGGTACCGCCCGTCCGGCGTCACCTGCAGGTCGAGCACCCCGCTCTGCCCTGTCTCAAGGGTGTGCACCACGACACCGGTTCGGACGGACCAGACCGTCACGGTGCCCGCCAGATCGCCCGCGAAGACGAACCGGCTGTCCTGGCTCAGCGCCAGGCACACCAGCCGGTCCGACTGCTCGGCGAACGCGTGCACGCGCTCTCCGGTGCCGGTCCACATGCGCAGGTACGGCGCTTCGTCCCCGCACGCGACGATGAGCCGGCCGTCGTCCGACACGCGTACGTCGCGCGGGGCGTAGGCGTCTTCGACCGGGATGTCGAGCAGGCAGGTGCCGTCGGCCAGGTCCCACAGCCGCAGGGAGTCGTCCGCCCCAGAGACCGCGGTGCGCCGGTCCGCGCTGATCCAGACGGCGTTGACGCGCGAGGTATGTCCGGTGAGCGTGCGCAGGCGCCGTCCACCGGCCAGGTCCCAGAGATGGAGCACGTGGGCGGTGTCGGCCGCGACCACCCGGCTGAGGTCGGCTGAGATGGCTGCGGACGTGAGGATGTACGGGTCGTCCGGGACGAGCGAAGCGACCTCCGCCCCCTCTGATGTCGACCAGACACGCATGGTTCCCGAGGACATCACTCCGGCGACCCTGCGGCCTTCGGCGTCGAACCTCGTCGCCAGCGCCCCGTCGTCGAGGTCGAACAGTGGCGCACCGCTGTGCAGATCCCACACGCTCGCCCCGAAGAAAGTCCCGCACGTCGCGTATCGACCGTCGTCGGAGAGACTCGTCCCCACCCTGCGCAGTGAGGTGCCGGGGACGGACATCGTCCGTCTGATCCACGCCGTACGCAGTCCGGTTCGGGGGAACCGATCCGCGAGTTCGCGCCAGGCACGGAGGAGCCGCACGTCACGCTCGTAGCCCGGTAACGCGCGTGCCTCGCCGAGGAGTTGGTGGGCGGTGCGGTAGTGGGTGGCGTCGATGGCCGCCTCGGCCCGGGCCGTCAGCTCGCGCGCCCGGTCGCCGAAGTGGGTCAGGTCGACCGCTGGACGGGGGCGGCTCACGCGCAGGGGGGCCGTGTACCCGACCGGAGCGCACAGTTCCCATGAGCGAACGGTGTTGTCCGCGGCGACCGACCGCGCGTGGCGGCCGTCCGGGGAGAGCCAGACCGCGCACACCCCCGCCGTGTGCCCGTCCAGCGTACGAAGGCAGCGCAGTTCGGTGAGATCCCACAGGCAGACGGTGCCGTCCTCGTTCCCTGTCAACGCCCAGCGGGTCTGCTCGTCGAGAGCGAGCGCCGTGATGCCGGGGAGCGTCGTCATGCGACGCTCGCACTCGCCGGTCCGCACATTCCAGACACGCACCATCGCGTCGTCACTCGCGACGACCACCCGCGCGCCGTCCGCGGTCCATGCCATGGCCGACACCCGCGCGCACGATTCCGTGAGCACACGGGAGAGATCCGCCGAGCCGGGGCACACGAGATGCAGGCGGCCTTCAGTGTCCCCGTGGTAGACGAGGAGCATGGCCCCGTCGGGGCTCACCTCCGCCATCGAGAAGGCCGCGCGCTTGTCCAAGGGCGCACGCAGAACCAGCCCGCCGCGTGGCGCCGTCGTTCCCTGTCGGAGATTCCAGCCGAGCAGTTCGCCGTCCCCCGTCACGGCATACGCTGTGGCCTGGTCAGGGGAGAGGCGCAAGGCATGGACGGTCTCGTTGCCGACCGGGGTGTACATACGGAGCGAGCGCCCTGTCGCGAAGTTCCACAGGCGGATGCACTCACCGCGGGCGAGCGTGAGGCCGAATGTGCCGTCGATGCTGCTGACGTCGGCGGACCAGACCCCGCTGTTCTGGCAGCTGTGGAGACACTCCCCCGTGGACGCGTCCCACAGACGGGTCGCGCCGCTCGCGTCTCCGCTGATCACACGTGTTCCGTCCCGCGTGAATCCGGCCTGGCCGAAGGGCGGGAGGTCCTGGTCCGGGTACCAGGGCACGGACGTGGTCCCGGCGGCGGAGAAGTGACCGAGGTCCGGGGAGTCCAGAGCCTGCCGCGCGGAGCGCGTCTCCGGTTCATCGGCATGGTCACGCTCGACCAGTTCCAGGACCGCTCGCGCGCTGTCCACGGCGCCGCGCTCAAGATGCGCTTGTGCCGTCAACAGATGTGCGTGCCAGGCGTCTTCGGCATGGCGGCCGGCGACGCGCAAGGCGGAGAGCATGGCGGCGTCACTGATCTCGCCGCGCCGCCACCGCAACAGTCCTGCGTTGTACGTTGCGTCGAGGTGCTGGGGGTCCGCTTCGAGTGCCTTGCGCAACTGGCAGTCGGCCTGGTCCTGTTGCCCGAGGTCGAGCAGGGACAGGGCGCGGTTGTTGTACTCGGCCGCTCTCAGTTCGGCCTGCGTGGGCGGTACGAGGAGCGGAGTCCCAGGGGCCAACTGGGCATGGATCGCCTCCAGTTCGCTCGCGATCTCCGCCATCGAGTCGGGCCGGGACCTCGGGTCCTCCGTGAGGCAGCGGTCCAGCAGGAGAGCGAGGGATTCCGGCATCTGCCGTGTCGGGGCGTCGGCGGGCGGAGGGCTGTCGTACGTCACGCGGGTCAGCGGTCCGACGGTGGTGGAGGACTGCGCCGACGCGGCCGCGCTGAACATCTCCCGCACGGTCACCGCGAAGCTGTAGACGTCGGACGCCCTGCCCAGCGGCCTGCCCTGCAGCTGCTCCGGCGACGCGTACGCGGGAGTCAGACCGCCCACGGACGGACCCCCTGGGGCCGTGCTCAATGCCTGGGCGAGGCCGAAGTCCGTGATCTTCGCAACCCCGTCGACGCCGCTGTCGAGCAGCACGTTGGCCGGTTTCACATCACGATGCAATACGCCGCTGTCGTGGGCGAATTCGAGTCCGCGCGCCATCTGGCAGCTGATCCGCACGATGCGCGTGACGACCGTCTCGGGGTCTCCGGCGTACAGGGCGCCGGTGTGGATGGACTCGTGCAGGCTGCCGCCGCGAACGTACTCGGCGAACAGCCGCGGGACCCCGTTGAGGACGCGCACGTAGTAGCAACTGCAGACATTCGGGTGCAGCCCCAGGGAAACCCAGGTCTGCGCTTCGGCCACGAAGCGTTCCACGTCGGTGGCGCGCGCCACGTGCTGCGGCAGCGGCGACTTGACCGCCAGGTCGATGCCCCATCCCAGGTGCCGCACCCGGTGGACGACACCCATCCCTCCATGCCCTACGAGGCGGGTCAACTGGTAGAGCCCGTCGATCACATCACCGGTGTTCCACCCGGTCGACGGCTCCGCGGACGTATTCGTACTCATGTCCTCGTCTCCTCCGCGCTGTCAGGTCTGGGGGAAAACGAGATCGCTTCAGCCGATGGAGAGGGACACGTGAGCGTTGAGCACGACGGTGTCGTGTCTCTGCACAAGGACGACCGCGTCTCGGCGCACATCGACAGTCTCGTCCCCGCGGAGCAGCACGGCATTGCCGGCGCCACTCAGGTGGGTGTACGACCAGCCGTCGTCGGAGAGTTCGAGGGCCCCGTGCGTGCGGCTGATGTCGGGCCGACTGATGTTGATGTCCTTGAGGCTGCGCCCGATCGTCACGTAATTCGATTCGGTACGGTGCGTGGCCACCACGGCGTCGTCCACGACCACCGACACATCGAGGACCTCCTGGAGGGTGGGACCGCCCGCCGACAGCTCGCCGTCGTAACGAACGCGCAGAGAGCGCGTGTCAGGGAAACGTAGGACACTTCCGTCCGGAACGAACACGGTCGTGCCAGGGCGGATACGCACCCCCTGGTCTTCGTCCGACACGACCGACACGACACACTCCGAAGACTTCTGGACCCATTGGAAGCCGGGCCGCCCGTCGACGCTGTCGAACCAGCGGAAGGCCCCGACCACGGTGCCACCGTCATCCGGCCTTCCCACGGCCGGTCCGTCCGCTGTCATGAAGAGCGGCAGGTCCAGCGGACGCCCGAGGTAGAACTGCGCCGCCTCGCCACCACGCCCCTCACGCTGTCCCTCAAGAAGCACAAGAGTGGCACCCGCTTGCGGGGAGCTCTCGGCGACCAGCGGTACCCACACGCGCTGCTCTGCGGGCTCCGAGGACGTGCGCCGCAAGAAGCCGCGGGAGGCGCCCACCTCTGCCGTCAATTCCAACCAGCCGTACCTGACTTCGTCCTGACGGACGAAGAACCGGAACTCCCGACTGCCGACAACTGCACTGCGCCTGCCAGGAATTGTCCACTCCAGGTGGTCCGTCCCGATTCCGACGACGTTGCTGACCAGTTCCTGACGGCTCGTGGTCCGATTCACGCCGCCACCGATCGTGCCGATGCCCGGGGTGACCGAGACGTTCGCGCCGGTCGTCGCCTGGGTGTCCACGTACTCCACAGACGGTGACGGCGCACAGGCCACCGGAGTCGGGCAGCCACGAGGCGCACGGAGCCGCGCGGACACCACCAGGTCGAGTCCGGACTTCGCGTGCACGGACCGTACGGTGACGGGGACAGAGACGGCGAGGAAGCGCGACGCCTCACGCACCGACCCGGTGATACCTGCCTCTTCGAGCATCGATGCGGTCGCAACATCGCAGTCGATCTCGCCGATGACGACCGCCGAAGCTCGTGCGGACCGGCCACCGCCCTGTCCGTGCATCGGTCAACCTCCTGCCCCTGGAAGGGAGTTCAGCGCACCGTCATCATGCCCGACATCACCGAGCGCGCACCATCTGGAAGTCGTCGGTGGAGATACTGGTGTGCTGAGTCGTCAGATGCTCGTGCGTACCCGTGGGCGGGATCGGTGCGGAGGCGCCGAGGCCGAGATCCTGACCCTGGCCGGCGCGGCTCGCTTTGCCGCCGCCGCGGCCAGGATCGCCGAGTTCTTCGAAGCGCGAGCGACGGGCCGAGATGGTCGATGTGCGGTCGGCTGCGGACCTCGAGATGGCGAACAGCCGTGACCGGCCTGCCGAACGATGTGTGGGCACAGGCGGGAAAGGGACTGCCCAGTAAGGCTCGGACGACGTTGCACATCGCTGACTCCGGGGTGGAGGGACGGCGCGCAGCAGCTCCCACAGAGGCCGTGAGCCGGATGCCCACACTGCGAGGGTGTTGCGGTCTGCCTGGCGAAGGAAACGGCGCGGTGACCCGTCCATTGGTCACCATGACCGCGACGTCGGCGCCGTGGACTTGGCGGGCGGTGCCGTTGAGGACCTGGAGGTCAGGAGTGCCGACCGCAGACCCGGCGAGGCCTTTGCGCCTGTGTTTGCACTGGATCACCCATCGCCGTCCGTAGGGGTCGGTGGCCTTTCCGTCGGCACCCAGATGCCCGCCACCGCCGACGCGGACCGCGTCCTGGTAGCCGTCACTGCGCATCAGGTTCCCACCGCGTGTTCGAACCGGGAGTGGTGCCGGGCGTCCAGCTGAGTCAGCGCATACCGCCGCCCCTGCGCCCGTGCCGCTTCCCACCGCGCCTGCTGCTGCCGATCAGCCGGTCATCCGCGCGCTGTCGGCGGACCGGCCGGCGGGTACGCCGCCGCGCCGACGGGCGCCTGGACGTCGCAGCCCTCCCCTTGCGTCCGCGGGGGCTCATCGGCTGGGCCTGCGTGATGCCGCTCGACAGCTGTTCCAGAATGTTCAGGAGGCGCCCTCGGCGACGCCACCGTGCTGGAGGCGAGTTGCCGACGAATGGCACAAAGCCATCGGACTTAGCTGAATTCGAAGAGCCACCGAAGTCGGAGTCTTCGTAGCGAAACTGCACCGACGGCGGAAGCGGTCGGCGGCTGGTTCACTCCTGTACGCGGTAAGTCGGCCCACCACGCCTCGGGGTGGGGGCATCCGCAGCGATCTGGCGTTGCCTTCACCATGCGGTCCACGCAGCCGTCAGAGCTGATGGGCGGGCGGCCGGTCGCAGCCATGCCATGGTCCGCCGCGAGCAACCCGGGAGGCCCCTTGTCCAAGATCCCGGCGATTCGATGAATCGGCGACCACACGGCCGGATCGTCGATGACGCGGCTGAGGGGCACCCCCGCCACACGCGGGGTGACGATCTGCCCAACTCAAAGCCCACTGCGTTGGCCTTCGCCGACCCCTGGCGCGGGCTCAAGAGGCAGAAGCGATCCAGTCGTCGTTCTTCCGATGACGGTCCAGTCCCACGGCCTCGAACTCATCCTCGCCAAGGCTGCTCCTCGCGCCGAGTTGGCGAAGAGCCTGCGAGATCGGGCTGACTGCTCGCGAGAGCCACTGCTTCGCCGGCACATCCAGGGGCCCCACTGCCAGCGCCCCGTCAGTCCAGACGGCGGCCCGTTGCTCGCCGACGCCACCGAAGTACTCGGCCTCGACATAGGCGACGGGCCCTGCAGTGGACCACTGGGTGAGCACCCTCTCGAAGCCTCCTGGCAGCCGCCAAAAGCCCAGAACGCCTGAAGTGCTGCCGTCCGTGAAGGCGTCGAAGACCTCATCTGTCATCGGCATCAGCGCCAGGCCCTGCCGGAGGGGCGCCACTCGGGCGCCAGGAACGTCGTGTGACGCGGCACGTAGCAGCTCGTCTCCCGCGATCACCGCTTGCAACTCGTAACCCACCGAGCCCCTCCCCCATCGATCAGAGACCTCATCATCTCTCAGCCACCCCGGGCGAACGCGCGTGCCTCATCAGGCCCACGACCCTACCGTGCAGGGATCACGGAGAGACCATGGAGCGAGTCCGGCGCCGTGGTGGCCGATTGCTGAGCCATACCGGTCTGCAGCGGGCCGGCGCTTCTCGACGGGGCGTGTCCTTTGCCTATAGCTGGGCCGAAGCGAACCCGGCCAGAAGAACAGCGGTGCCGCCGATCTCAGTGATGATCAGTGCATTGCGTGCACCGCGGCCGGGCCTCAGATCGCGCATCTGATTGTCGGTGCGGGCCTGGATCCCAAGCCGCACGTAGTTCGAGATCGTCACCGTGAACATGCCGATGATCGCTGCGGCGGCGGTGATGTTCACCGCGGACGGCCAGCCGGAGAACTGGACGAGTGGTGCGACGACGGCCGACGTCGCGAAGGAGTACATCAGTCCGGCGTTGTGCGCGACGTCGACGTAGCGGTGTGCCGTTCCGTCCGGGGACGATATCGACTGCTGCCATCTCCATACCCCGAGCATCATTGCTGCCATGAAGAGGAGGCCGGCGGCGAAGAGGACCCAGGCTGTTTCCTGGCGGATCATTGTGTACCTCCGAATGCTGCAGGAAGCTGCCCGCCTTTGGGGGCGGGCAGCTTTGCGTCCGGTGACATTGGTTGCGCTGGGGCGGCGCCGCGCGGTCCGTTTCCCGCAGCCGCGCCGGCGGGTTCGGTCCGCTACTCGGGCAGCGGGTGCAGGCGGCTTCTTGCGCGCGTCACCTCATGAGCCAGTTCAGGAACTGGCTCCACCGGCCTGTGGCCTCGGACTTGCGCACGGCGCTGGGCTGCTCGGTGCGCTCGCCTGCGGGTGCCTGGCCCGGAGCGTGCACCCGGCCGACGGGCGCGAGTGGGGTGAAGCGGGCCGGGAGCGCTGTGAGGCCGCGAGTGAAGGGGCCAGGGCGCCACGTCAGGCTGTTCTCGGGAACGGCGAGTTCGATGTCAGGGAGCCTGTTGAGGAGGTTCTCGACGGCAGCAACGGTGATCTGCCGGGCAGGGTCCTTCGAGGGGCAGGCATGTGGGCCCGCGCTCCATGCCAAGTGTGACCGGTTGCTGCCGGACTGCCGTGCGGCGGTCAGTGCAGGGCTGTTGTTGGCCGCGGCGAAGCTGACCATGATCAGGTCGCCGGCCTGGAACTTCTGCCCGGCGAACTCCATGTCCGTGGCGGGGTAGTGCGGCGCGAGGTTGGGCACCGGGGGGTTCTCCCACAGGGTGTCCTCCATCGCCTCATCGATCAGTCCGCCCTGGTGGGCGTACTCATCGTGGGTGAGGATGCGGTGCAGGGTGTTGCCGATCAGGTTGCGCAGCGGATCGGCGCCCGCCCCAAGGAGCAGTGAGAGCTGGTAGACCATCTCCTCGTCGGCGAGGTCGGCCTCGTGCTGCATCAGCCATGAGGTGACGTCGTCGCCGGGGCGGCTGCGTTTGAGAGCAACGAGTTCACCGACGGCGCCGAACAGCACCTCGGCGGCCCTTTCGGCGTTGATGCCGTCGAACATTCCGGAGATGCCGAACAGGATGCGGTCGCCGATGTCGGCGGGGCAGCCGAAGAGTTCGTTGAACACGAACAGCGGAAGCTGCCTGGCGTAGTCGGCCATCAGGTCGGCGGAGCCGCGTGAGCCGAACTGGGAGATCAGGTATGCCGAGATCTGTTCGGTGCTGCGGGACAGCCGGCGGGTGTCTACGCGCGCCATGGTGTCGGTGATGGCCTGGCGCAGGCGCAGGTGCTCGGCGCCGTCGCTGAACATGGCGTTGGGGCGGTACGCCAGCAGCGGGACGACGGGGCTGTCCGGCGGGATCAGCCCCTCGTTGAAGGCGCGCCAGCGGCGCGCGTCCTTACGAAAGGCGCCGTTGTCCTGGAGCAGGCGCAGTGCTGTCGCGTAGTCGGTGACGAGGGTGGCTTCGACGCCCGGGGCGAGTTCGACGGGCGCGGTGGGGCCGTATCGCCGCGCGTAGTTGTAGTACGCGTGCGGGTCGGCCGCGAAATCCGGCCCGTACAGGGGTATCCGCCCGGCGGCGTGGGCGGGGCATCCGGGCGGGGGCACCGCATCGGGGGTGTTGGCGTCCATGACTGCTTACTTGCTCCTGGGGGCGCGGTCCAGGGGGACCGGGGCGGGTGTCCGGGGCGACGGTCGTGCGTCGGGTCGCAGGTTACGACGTGCAGGCCGTCGCGCAGACCGCACGGGGAGTGGTCACTTCCTCAGCCAGGACAGGAACTGGCTCCATTTCCCTGCATTTCCCGACCTGCGCTGCCCGGCGGCGGGCTCCGCCTGCGTCGTCGTGTGCTGGGGGTGGGGCGGTGCAGTGGGCTGCCCCACGGCCTGGACCGCGCTGAAGCGGACGGGGAGCGCGGTCAGAGCGCGGTGGAACGGACCGGGGCGCCAGGTCAGCAGAGCTGCCGGCACGGCGAGTTCGATGTCCGGGAGCTGGCCGAGCAGATTGTCGACGGCGGTGACGGTGATGAGCGTCGCGGGTCTCTGCGACGGGCAGGCGTGGGGGCCGGCGCTCCACGCCAGCGAGGCCCGGTTGCCGGCCTGGCCCTTCGTCCGCGCCGTGGCCGTGTTGGCGGCCGCGAAACTGACCATCATCAGCTCGCCCGCTGCCACGTGCTGACCGGCGTACATCCGGTCGGCCACCGGGTAGTGCGGAGCGAGGTTCGCGATGGGTGGGTTCTGCCACAGCGTGTCGTCAATGGCATTGCGAACGTCCGGGTAGGCACCCCGATCGTGCGTAAGGATGCGGTGCAGGGTATTGCCGATCAGGTTGCGCAGGGGCTCCGCGCCCGCCCCGAGGAGCAGTGAGAGCTGATGGACCATCTCCTCGTCGGTGAGTTCGGCCTGGTGCTGCATCAGCCACGAGGTGACGTCGTCACCGGGGCGGGTGCGCTTGAGGGCCACCAGCTCACCGACCGCCCCGTAGAGCACCTCGGCCGACTCCGCGGCATTGACTCCGTCGAACATGCCGGAGATACCGAACAGCACGCGGTCGCCGATCTCCGCAGGACAGCCGAACAGCTCGTTGAAGACGAACAGCGGAAGCTGCCTGGCGTAGTCGGCCATCAGGTCGGCTGAGCCGCGTGTGCTGAACTGGCCTATGAGGTACGCGGAGACCCGCTCCGTGATCCGGGCCAGTCGGCTGGAGTCGATGCGGGCCATGCTCTCGGTCACCGCCTGCCGCAGCCGCTGGTGCTCGGCGCCGTCGGCGAACATGCAGTTCGGCCGGTACGCGAGCAGTGGCACGACCGGGCTGTCCTCGGGGACCTTGCCGCTGTTCAGGTCCCGCCACTGGCGGGCGTCCTTGCGGAATGAGGGGTCTCGCAGCAGATTCAGCGCGGCCGTGTAGTCCGTGACGAGGGTGGCCTCCACGCCCGGCGCGAGTTCCACGGGTGCCGTCGGCCCGTAGTGGCGTAGGAAGTCGTAGTACGCCTGCGGTTCGTCCGCGAACTCGGGCCGGTACAGCGGCACTCTGCCGCCTGAGTCATGAGCGGGGCACCCCGGTGGTGGTACAGGTACGGAGTGGGCATCCATGTCGTGTCTTGCTCCTTGCTCCTTGTAGCACGGGTCCATCACAGTGCGGAAGCCAGAGGGAGACGTCTGCCGGTCATCCGGCTGCCCCTTCAACGCCCACACGCCGCAGGCGAGACGGGAGTGGCGAGTTACGGTGCACCTGCGCTGCCTCTGGGTGGCGCCACAACTGTCGCAGATTTCCCAGCAGTTCACAGTTGTACGTCGATCCTGCCGGTGTACCGAACCGATCGAAGACAAGCCGTGGACCACCCCTCGCGGCGGCACTGCGGCACTGCGGTGCTGCCGTGCATCGGCGGCGGCGATACGAACAGGTATGCATGAATCGACCGCGTCTACGTCCCGCCCGAGTTGCTGCCGGACGACGCCTACGGACCAGCCTGTCTACGGATGAAGTGGCCCACCGACGAAGCCCCCGTGGCTAGGGTGGTCACCCGTACGGGGGTGTAGTTGCACTGGCAGTGAACGGCAGGACGCGGGGGGCTTGCGGTGGGGTCTGTATTCGTCGACCGAGTCGAGCACATCGAGGCGCTGGAGGGGTTCCTGTACGAGGTCGCTCAGGGCAAGGGCGGCGTGTTCGTCATCCAAGGTGAGCAGGGCATCGGCAAGTCCGCTCTCCTGAAGGAGGCCGTCCGGCGGACTCAGGGGCGCGCGGATGTGGCCGGTTGCCGGACCGTCCAGGTGAGATGCCTGAGCTGGATCGGCGCGGACAACGCGTACGGTCCCATCATCGATGTCCTGATGATGTTGCAGCCGCCGCGCCGGTCGGTGTTCCGTCTCTTCGGGCGCTCCACGGTTCAAGCCGTCCCGGAACTGGTGTCTTTGGTGCCTGCATTGGGCCCCCTGCTCAAGGCCGCCGCGCAGATCACTCAAACCGCTCTGGACTCCGGGTCGGCGCAGGGCGACAGTCTGATGCCCTATCGGCAGAGCGTGGCCCGGACCGTGGCGACGGCTCTGGCCGACGCTGCGGCGCGCGGCGGGCCGACGGCGGTCTTCATCGATGACGCCCAGTGGCTCGACCCCAGCAGCCTGCTGGTCCTGGAGCATCTGGTGGAGCTGCTGGAGCGCGGAGGGCCGGCCATCGGGTTGGTCCTCGGGCACCGAAGCGATCCTGAGACGGAGCCTGGCATCGTCACCGACGCGCTCGCGCGCTGGGAGATCCAGGGGTTGCTGACCCGACGCCGGCTCGATGGCTTGCCCGAGCACGCCGTCACCGACCTGGTCAGGCTGCATTTCGCCGGCCGGGTCGCCGCGGCCGTCCCCGCCAAGTTGATCGAATTGACGAAGGGGCACCCCGTCTTCGTCACGCAGTGTCTGCGGCTGATCGGTCCGGACGGGGTGTTGAGGGGTCCGTTGCCCGAGACGGTAGGGCCACTGGTGCGCGGTCGGCTGGCCGCCCTTGACCCGGCCATGATGGAACTGCTGGTGATCGGCGCGACCCAGGGCGAGACGTTCGAGACCGGCGTGGTGGCACGGGTGGCCGGACAGCCGACGGACGAGGTCGTACGGCGGCTGCACGAGCTGAGCCGACGGCACGGGCTGATCGTCGCGGTGCCGGCGCCCGACTGGGCCTTGGACGCCTTGTCCGACCACTACCGTTTCGAGAACACTCTGCTGCAGATGGCCGTGCGCGCTGAACAGAGCCCCGCCCAGGCCAGAAAGCGGCACCACCTGATCGCCAACGCCTTGGCGGAGTCGACGAACGGAAGCGGAACCGGCACCCTTCCGCTGCCGGTACGACTGGACATCGCACGTCACTACTCCTTGGCACGACAGTGGGACGACGCCGAGCGGGAACAGTTCGCACTTGCGCGGGCGCTGGCCGTCGGCGGGCTCTCGTTCTCCGAGGCTGAGGCCATGTGCCGGCAGGCGGTGGAAAGTGCCCGCAGGCTTCCTTCTACGGCCGATGAACGCGATGGCCGGTTGGCACGGGCGATCGAGCTCTTGCTCTCCCTGACCGAGGTCAGCTGGCGGAGCCGCTCAGGTACGGCCGATGGCGAGGATCTCGAAGCCTGGGCGCGCGAGGCCGAAGAGGCCGGCCGACGCAGCGGCGACCTGCCCTTGATCGCCCGCACGGCGTTACTGCACGGCAAGTGTCTGCTGCGTACGCAAGGTCTGCAGCCCGCCCTCGACAAGCTGGAGGAGGCCGTGGGGCTGGCCCGGGACTGTAACGACCCCTCCGCGTTGTTCGTGGCCCTGGCCGAGTACGGGAGCCAGCTGCCCAAGCGCGACCTTGCAGCAGGGCTGACAGTACTGCGCCAGGCGGAAGAGTTGTACGAGCGTGCGGGGCTCCACAACAGCGGTGACCCTGTGGTCGGCCACGTCCGCAACCTCGCCGAGATGCAGTTGGGCGTCACTCTCTTCGACGCGGGCCACCTCGTCACGGCCAGGGACCGGCTGGCCGGCTGCCTGCAGCGGCTGAGAACCGATCCCGCGCACGCCGAGCTGCCCGTCGGCCTCAACTATCTGGCGCAGGTACAGCGGGCCATGGGATCCGAGAGGGAAGCCCGCGACGCCCTCGAAGAGGCGTTGGCGTTCGAGGAGGCGCGCGGTGGAGCGAGCGGCTGGCACGCCAACAATGTGGCTCTGCTCGCTCTGTTGCTCAGCAGCGAGCCGGGCGAGCGTGACCGCTGCAGGGCCATGGTGGAGGCGGCCTGGCAGGAGACCCGAAGGACCTGGCTGCTGGATCTGGTGCCCATCGTCAGAAATCTGTATGCCGAAGTCGTGCTGAATCTGGCGGGCAGCGATCCCGCTGAGCTGGCCGTGGCGGACCGGCTGGCCGAGGACACCGTACGGGAGACCTCTCAGACGGGAATGGTACGAAGCGGAGTGGCGGCATTGATCCTGCGCAGCCGTATCCACCTGGGGCTGGCGGACGTCACCGCGGCGGCCGGGTTCGCGCGCGAGGCGGTGGCCATCCTCGACCGGGTCGGTGACATGCCGGCGCTGCGCACGGAAGAGGTGCTGTATCACGCGTCGCTCGCCCTCCGAGCGACTGACAGTCCGGAGGAGGCCGGTGCCCTCGCCCTACGGGCCCGCACCGAGGTGTTCCGCAAGGCGGAGCTGATGACCAGCCCGGCGGACCGGGACCAATTCCTGCGCGGGGTCGCACTGAATCGGGCGATTCTCGCAACACCGGTACCTCTCGGCTCCGAACGAGACCATCCGCGGTGGATATCTGGCCTTGAATAGGCTCCGTCGGCCGTTGACCACCCAGGGGTGTCGTGATGCGGTATTCGCTCGGGATATTCGATGGTCGCCGCTTGTTGATGGTGGTCATACTGCCGCGATGGATCCAGTGACGCTTGAGACCGACCGTCTGGTGCTGCGGGCCTTCACCCATGGCGACGTGGATGCGGTGTACGAAGCCTGCCAGGACGAGGACATCCAGTTCTACACGCCGGTGCCGGTGCCGTACCGGCGTGCGGACGCGGAGAAGCTCGTCCACGAGAAGCTGCCCGCTCAGTGGGCCGAAGACAGGGACTACACCCTCGGCGCGTTCCGCAAGGACACCGGGGCCCTGGTCGGCTCGTACTGCCTGACCCTCGTCAGCCGCGGGGTCTGGGAGCTGGGTTACTGGGCGGTCAAGGAACAGCGCGGACGTGGGTACTCGGTGGAGGCCGCCCGGGCCCTGTGTGACTGGGGCTGGGACACCCTCGACGTCCACCGCATCGAGTGGTGGGCCATGGCCGGGAACACCGGCTCGCGTGCCGTCGCCGAGAAACTCGGCTTCACCCTCGAAGGGACACTGCGCAATCGCGGCATCGCCAACGATGGCAAGCCGCACGACTGGTGGGTGGGCGGACTGCTGAGGCCCTGATGCCCGGTCCGGTGCTTGGCCTACGCCGTGATCATCAGCAGGCAGCCGTGACGTGGCACAGTGGCGCAACGGTTCCACGACCTGGTCGGCGGCCTGGCGGCGCCCGGGAGGCGGTGCAGCAGGCATACGGTGGCGTGGGCCAGGCTCGTAGCAAAGGAGCGATCTGCCCCCGGCGTCCCGGCGCGCGGCACGGGTACAGTGATGGCGGGCGCGGTGAGATCACGAGGAGTGGATGTTGACCGCCGTCAGCCTTGAGCACACCACCGTCCCCGCCGACGCGGGAGAGGTGACCCTGCTGATAGCCCGCCGAGTGGAGCCGGGCCACGAAGCCGCTTTCGAGCGGTGGGCGAAGGGAATCCTCGAGTGTGCCGCCACGTTTCCCGGGCACCTCGGGTACGGGTTCTTCCGGTCCTCCGGCGGGGACGCGCCATGGTTCCTCGTGCACCGTTTCCGGGACGCGGAGGCATGCCGGACGTGGCAGGAGTCGCCCGAGCGGGCGGCCTGGTTCGCCGACTGCGACGGGCACCACCACACCGAGGTAGCCCGACGGGAACTGACCGGTATGGAGACCTGGTTCGCCAAGCCCGGCTCGACCCGGCCGGCGCCCCCGCGGTGGAAGATGGCGATCAGTGCGACCTTGGCCATCTACCCGATCTCCGTGCTGGGCAGCCTCTTCCTCATGCCCCACCTGACCGCGCTCCCCGTGCTGCTCAGCAGCGCGGTCGTGGCCTGCGTCTTCAACGTGCTCATGACGTACGCGGCGATGCCTGCCGTGAGCAGGCTGCTGCGTCGCTGGCTGGCCTCATAGCGCTGACAGCACCCCCGCGCAGGAGCTGTCGGCGACTCGCGCCAAGTGCCTTCTCGTAGGGGCATGCTTCACACCAGGGCGGCCTGCTCCTCCTCGGCGTGTGTCAGCTGCGCGAGCAGGTCCCGGAAGCGCTCCTGCCCCAGAAGCTCACCGCTCTCCTGTGCACGCTCCGTGGCACCCCCGCGATCGATGGCCAGCCAGTGGAGCATGAAGGCCGGAAGGTCTCCCGGGGCGCCGCACTCCTCCGCGGCCGCTCGCCGCAGGTGCGGCACCCGGTCCAGCACCGCCTCCAGATAGTCCAGCGTCAGTTCGGGAATCCGGTGCCGGACGTACATGCGCCGCACCGCCTCGGCATCCGTGTCGGTGTCCACCCCGATGTGGTCCCTGAGCGTGCGCAGGATGTCCGCCGCGTCGTCGGCCGCGATCGGCCCGAGCCGTCCCTTCGCCCTTTCCACTGCCAGAATGAGCTGGATCGTCGTTTCACCGCAGCGCAGGTCCTCGCCCGTGGAGGCGTCGACGATGTCGTCCACCACACAGCCGACTGTCGACGCGCCGGCGACATAGTCCATGAAGGCCTCGCCGTCGGTCAGTTGAGCGCCGTAGCCGGCCAGCAGACGGCTCATGTCGACGAGGAAGTGGATCCAGTCCGTGGCACGGTTGAACACCACCGACTGGTAGTCGTCCGCTGTGATCTCGTCCACTGTCAGAGGAGAGTGACCCGCTCCGCCGTTCGAAGCTTCGGCACGGCGTAGATCCATCATCGAGTGATACGCGAAATAGTTCGAGAAATGGGCGACTTGCCGTACCGCGCGGTCGCGCATCTCCCGCTTGAACGGGTGACGGTCGGGCACCACCGCCGAGAGTACGTTCAGCGTTTTGGCCACCGCGATGAAGCCATCGTTCGCAAAGGACCGAGGATGCTGGAGATGCCACGGTGCATGGCCGTTGCGCAAGCGTGCGCCGTCCCTCCAGTCGTCCATGACGATCGTGACTGTGGTCAGCCAGTCCGCCGCGGCCGCCACCGCGTACACCAGGCGCATGTGCGTCGCGCTCTGATACTCCGGCGGCGTGATCCGCCGGTAGAAGTGGATCACCAGCGCTGCCGCGTAGTGGTGCTGCCACGACAGGGACCACAGGCTGCGCATGAGATGTTCGGCCCACGCCTCGTTGTGCTTCCCGTTGAACGCCGAGCCGTTGTGGCCGAAGAGCGGAATCGCGGCCAGGTGATCATGCACTTCGCGGTAGGGCCCGTCCACCTCCTGCCGCAGCGCCCCCAGGTCCAGCTCCCCATACAGGTGGAACCGCTCCGCCGTCAGGTTTTCCGCCGGCAGGGTCACCCGGCGGGCGTCCGAGCCGTCCGGCAACGCCAGACAGCCATGCGCGAAATCAGCGGTCCGACGATTCGCAGGGTCGTAGCAGCCCACGAAACGGGGCTCATCCAGACGGAACAGTGCACGCAGATCCTCTTGGGAGGACACAGGCTTTCCCTTTCCTGACGACGGCACAGCAGACGATGGCCGCTTGTCCCACCGCGTTCCGGAGCGAAGGCAGCCCGCCCAGTTGCCTATCAACAGACTCCGCAGGTGACATGGCGCCCCTGTGTCGTGTCACCCGCTCAGCGGAGGGACTTCACCGCATGAACGATCTTTCACCAGGGACGCCCAGGGCAGAGCCTGCGCCTTCCGGCCGAGTGACGGAGAGCCTCCTCATCCGCTCCCCGCGCCGGCCGCCCGGGTTACGGCGCGGGAACGGCGTTGTGCGCGACGGCGGCCGCGTACCAGCGGGCGCTGGACTTCAGGGTGCGGCGCTGGGAGGCGAAGTCGACGTGGACGATGCCGAAGCGCTTGCTGTAGCCGTAGGCCCATTCGAAGTTGTCGAGGAGAGACCACAGGAAGTAGCCGCGTACGTCGGCGCCGTCCTCGATGGCGCGGTGCACGGCCGCCAGGTGGGCGTGCAGGTAGGCCACTCGTTCGGGGTCCTTGACCTCGCCGGAGGGGTCGGCGTAGTCGTCGTAGGCCGCGCCGTTCTCGGTGACGAGCAGCGGAGTGTCCGGCAGGTCGTCGCGCAGGCGCAGGAGGAGTTCGTGCAGGCCGTCCGCGTCCACCGGCCAGTCCATCGCGGTGCGCGGGCCGGGGGCAGGCAGGAAGCGGACGTGCTGTTCGGCGCCCGCCCACGGGGAGGGCGACTCGGACGTACCGGCGGCGACCACGGCGGGCGAGTAGTAGTTGATGCCCAGGGAGTCGATGGGGGCGGAGGCCGTCTCCAGGTCGCCGTCGTCCACGAAGGACCAGTCGGTGATCGCGGCGGTGTCCTGGACCAGGTCCTCGGGGAGGCGTCCGTGGAAGACCGGGTCGAGGAAGATCCGGTTGCCGACCGCGTCGATCCGGCGGGCGGCGTCCACGTCCTCGGGCGCCTCGGTGTGGGGGCGCAGGGCATGGAGGTTGAGGGTCAAGGACACCTCCGCGGGAGCGGGGAGGGCCGCCCGCAGGGCGCGGGTGGCGAGTCCGTGCGCGAGGTTGAAGTGGTGGGCGGCGCGCAGTGAGGCGAGCGCGCTGGTGCGGCCGGGGGCGTGGACGCCGTTGCCGTAGCCGAGGAAGGCCGCGCACCAGGGCTCGTTGAGGGTGGTCCAGGTCGCGACGCGGTCGCCGAGCGCCTCGGCCATGAGGCCGGCGTAGTCGGCGAAGCGGTACGCCGTCTCCCGGTGCGGCCAGCCGCCGGCGTCCTCCAGTTCCTGGGGCAGGTCCCAGTGGTAGAGCGTGGCCACCGGGCGGATCCCTGCCTCGCGCAGTTCGTCGGTGAGCCGCCGGTAGAAGTCCAGGCCCCTTTGGACGGCGGGTCCGCGGCCGGTGGGCTGCACACGCGGCCAGGCGATGGAGAAGCGGTAGTCGGTGACGCCGAGGCGGCGCAGCAGGGCGACGTCCTCGCTGAGGCGGTGATAGTGGTCGGCGGCGATGTCGCCGGTGTCGCCGTTGCGCACCTTGCCGGGCGTACGGCTGAAGGTGTCCCAGATCGAGGGAGTGCGGCCGTCCTCGGCGGCGGCGCCCTCGATCTGGTAGGCCGCGGTGGCGGTGCCCCAGCGGAAGTCGCTGGGGAAGCGGAGCATCGCGGCGGTGTCGGGGCGTGCATCGAGCGCGGTCATGAGGAGGGGGCTCCAGAGGGGTGTGAGGTCTGAAGAAGGGTGTGAGATCTGGGGTGGGAGGGTGCGGCGGACGGGCTGGCGCTGGATGCCGGGCTGATGGGGCGGCGACTGCTGCCCGCCCGGGGGCCCGCGATGCCGGGCTGATGAGACGGCGCCTGCTGCCTGGGGGCCCACGTTGCCGGGCGGTCACCGCCGCGCGGGTCAGCCCTTGACGGCCCCCTGCATGATGCCGCCCACGATCTGCCGGCCCAGCAGACCGAAGACCAGGAGCACGGGCAGCGTGCCGAGCAGCGTGCCTGCCATGATCACGGACTGGTCGTGGACGTAACCGCCGCCGAGCTGGCGCAGTGCGACCTGGACGGTCGGCTCGGAGGAGGACAGGGCGACGATGGGCCAGAAGAAGTCGTTCCAGGCGGCCATGAAGGTGAGCAGGCCGAGGACGGCCATCCCGGGCCGGGCGACAGGAACGACGATCGACCAGAAGATCCGGGCGGTGGACGCACCGTCCACGCGGGCCGCCTCGATCAGCTCGTCCGGGAGGGACTGGACCAGGTACTGGCGCATGAAGAAGACGCCGAAGGCCGAGACCAGACCGGGCAGGATCACCGCCTGGAGCTGGTTGACCCACTGCAGCTCGGCGATCAGCATGAACAGCGGGATCACACCCAGCTGCGGCGGGATCATCATGGTGCCCACGGTGACGGCCAGCAGGGCGCCCCGTCCCCGGAAACGGAGTTTGGCGAAGGCGAACCCGGCGAGGGTGCAGCACAGTACGGTGCCCAGCGTGATCGAGCCCGAGACGATCAGGGAGTTGAGCAGCGCCTTGCCGATGTCGGCCTCGTCCAGCACCGCCTCGAAGTTGCGCATCAGGTTCGGGCCGGGCAGCAGCGAGGGCGGCACCCGCGCCATGTCGGCGTTGGAGCGGCTGGCTGCCACGATCGTCCAGTAGAACGGGAACGCGGAGATCAGCACGGCGACGATCAGGATCGCGTAGGCGAGCTTTCCGCCCTGCATGGTGCGGCCCGCCCGGGAGCGGCGCGGGCGTTGCGGCCGTGTCCGATGTTCGGGGGGTGCGGCCGGCGGGCTGGCCAGTGCGGTCATCGGACGGCCTCCTTGCGGGAGCGGCGGCGCGCGAGGAGGGCGTTGAGCCCGACGAGCACCAAGATGAGCAGGAACATCACCCAGGCCACGGCGGCGGCGCGGCCGAGGTGGAAGAAGCCCCAGCCCTGTTCGTACATGTAGAGGCCGAGCGTCTGGTACTGGTGCGAGATGCCGCCGGAGATCGAGCCCTCGAAGAGCAGCGGTTCACCGAACAGCTGGGTGGCGCCGATGGTGGAGACGACGACGGTGAAGACGATGGTGGGGCGCAGTCCGGGCAGGGTGACGTGGAAGAACTGCCGCCAGCGGGAGGCCCCGTCCATCTCGGCCGCCTCGTAGAGCTCGGCGGGGATGGACTGCATTCCGGCCAGGTAGATCAGCGCGTTGTAGCCGGTCCAGCGCCAGATGACGATCGTGGAGACGGCGACCTGAGAGGCGACGGTGCCGGTCTGCCAGTCGATCGGGCCGATGCCTACGAGTCCGAGGACGTAGTTGACCAAGCCGTAGTCGTGGCCGAACAGCTGGGCGAAGACCAGCGTGGCCGCGGCGACGGACGTCGCGTACGGCAGCAGCATCGCCGTACGCAGGAAAGTCCGGCCCCGCAGCTTGTAGTTGAGCAGATGGGCCAGGCCGAGCGCCATCACGAGCTGGGGGACGGTGGAGAGCACCCCGATGGTGAACGTGTTGCGCAGCGAGAGCCAGAAGTAGTCGTCCGACAGCAGCGCGGTGTAGTTGCCGAGACCGCGCCACTGCATGTCGCCGGGTGTCTGCAGTTCCACCCGGTACAGCGACACGAAGGCCGTGTAGATGAGCGGGAAGAGTCCGAAGGCGGCGAACAAGGTGAAGAACGGGGCGATGTAGGCGTACGGCGAGAACTTCTGCCAGGCCCGCCGGGCGGCGTGGGGCCGGGGCGGCGCCGCCTGCTTGGGTGAGGCCGGTGGGGCGGAGGCGGTGAGGGTCACGGTGCGGCCCTTCGAATGGTCGGAGCGGGGTGCGTGGGGTGCGGCGGGCCGGGCGGCGTGCCGGCCCGCCGGCGATTCCCGGTCAGCCGGTGATGTTCGCGACGCCCTTCTTGGCGTTCTCCCAGGCCTTGTCCGGGGCCAGGCCCTTGCGCTCGACCTCGCTCAGGGCGTTGGTGATCTGCTGATTCACGTTCTGATCGTGGATGCCGAGGACCTGGACGGGAGCGGCCTTGGCGGCGTCACCGAAGATCTGGCCGATCGGCGCGCCGGAGAAGTAGGGGTCCTTCGCGTCGGCGATCTTCTCGATGGCGCCCGTGGCGGAGGGGAAGCTGCCCTGCTTCTGGAAGAGCTTGGCCTGCTGCTCGGGCGCGGTCAGCCAGGCGATCAGCTTGTAGGCCGCTTCCTTGTTCTTGGCGGCCTTGGGCACGGCGAGGTAGGAGCCGCCCCAGTTGCCCGCGCCACCGGGCAGCGCGGCGACGTCCCACTTGCCCTTGCCGGTCTCGCCCGCCTGGCCCTTGATGTAGCCGAGCATCCAGGCCGGGCAGGGCAGGGTCGCGAACGACCCCGCGGCGAAGGCCTGGTTCCACTGCGGCGACCACTGGTCGAGCTCGGCGCTCAGACCGCTCTGCGCGGCCTCCACCGAGGTGTTCCAGGACTCCTTCAGGGCCGGGTTGGTCTCCCAGATCAGCTTCCCGGAGGCGTCGTAGTAGCGCTCCTCCTCCTGGCCGATCATGACGGAGAAGAGGCTGCCGACGCTGTCCAGCCAGGCGCTCTTTCCGGGGGCCTTCTTCTTGTACTGCTTGCCGAGCTGGAGGTAGCCGTCCCAGGTGGACCACTTCTGGGCCAGTTCCGCCCGGTCGGTGGGCAGGCCCGCCTTGGCGAAGAGGTCGGCGCGGTAGCACATGGCCTCGGGGCCGACGTCGGTGCCGAGGCCCAGGACCTCGCCGTTCGCGCCGGTGGCGGCCGCCCACTTGGCCTCGGCGAACTCGCTCTTGAGCTGGTCCGCGCCGTACTTGCGCAGGTCCTCGAACTTGTCGGCCTGCTGCTGGGTGACGGAGGCGATGCGGCCCACCTCGACGGCCTGGACGTCCGCCAGGCCGCCGCCGCCCGCGAGGCGGGTCTGGAGGGACTTCCAGTAGTCGGCCTCGTCCTCGGTGTCGGTCTGCTTGATGGTGACGCCGGGGTTGAGCTTCTCGTACTCGGCGTAGAGCCCGGCCTCCTTGTAGCCGAAGGAGCCGAAGAGGTCGACGGTGACGGTGACCTTTCCGTCGGCGCTGGAGGCGCCGTCCGACGAACCTCCGCAGGCGGCGAGGAGGGCCCCGGCGAGGACCACCGCTCCCAGTCGGACGGTGCCCTTCTTGGCGGCTCGGGCTATGGGCATGGGAAGCCTCCTTGGCTCCTGGTGGAACGAGCGCCGAACGGTTCTTGAGAGCGCTCTCAAAACGTGGGTGGAGCGTGCCCGCATCAGACCGGCCCCGTCAAGACTTGAAGAGATAACGAAGCGGCGACACAACGGATTTTCCGTTTTGCACCCATAGACGCCTCGCCTTGCGCGATGTATTGACAACCGATTTCAGGAGTCTTACGTTTTCGGCCACCTGAGAGCGCTCTCAGGCCGGGTTCTCAAAGTCTCCCCAGAGCGGTTCCGCCGCCGTCAAGGGCACCCCGGTGCGCTGCGGCCCTCCGCTGAAGAGCCCGTCCCTCTCGACGACATGAGGTGTTCCCCATGCCAGCTCCCCGACCACGGCCGACGGCCGCAGTGGTCCTGGCCGCCGCCCTGGCGGCCGTGGGCCTCGGCCCGGCCGCGACTCCGGCGACGGCCGCCACCGTCCCCGTAGGAGCCGGGAGTTACTCCGACACCCGCCCGTCCGGCACCACCGGCCCCACGAACAACACCGGCGCGCCGGTCACCCCCAAGGTGACCCAGGCCGCCCAGGGCAAGCCCGTACCCACCAACGACTGGTGGTCCTCCCTCGCCTTCCAGCGCTACGGCGACAACCCCTACTCCACGCCCATGTACGGCCACCCGCTCACGTACCAGGCCGTCTCCGGCGGGCTGGAGATCGGCTACCCCACCAGCCCGGCCGTCGTGGGCGAAGGCCGCCAGTACGAGTACGCCCACAAGCGGGACCTCACCCTCGGCCTGAGCGGCCTGAACTCACCCGACACCAAGGCAGACTCCTGGTCCGACTGGACCGTCACCCCCTACTGGTCCGACGGCACCCGCACCCTGCGGACCACCATCGGTCACGGCCTGCCCTTCGTGTACGCGCAAGGGTCCGGCGGCAACGCCCAGGTCACCACGGCGTCGACGCCGACCGTCTTCTCCGACCAGGGCAACGTCGTCGGCATCACGGTCGGCGGCCACCACTACGCCCTCTTCGCGCCGACCGGCACCGACTGGAACATCTCCGGCACCACGATCAGCGCCGGCCTCGGCGGCAAGGACTACTTCTCCCTCGCCGTGCTGCCCTCCACCGACGCGCTCGCGACGTTCCGCAAGTACGCCTTCAGCTTCGTCACCAGCTCCCAGGTCGACTGGAGCACCTCCGGCGACACGGTCAGCGCCACGTACAGGCTCACCACCGAGGCCAAGGAGGGCACCGAGCGCGGCACCCTCCAGGCCCTGTACCGCCACCAGTGGCTCCACACGGCCGACGCCCTCACCGCGTACACCTACGTCTCCCCCCGCGGCACCATGAAGGTCCGCGAGAGCGCCTCCTTCACCACCCGCCAGAAGGCCGCCCCGGTCCTGCCCGCGCTGCCGAGGACCAGCGCCGTCGACACCTCCCGGCTGCGCACCTATCTGTCGGAGGTCGCGAACTCCTCCGACCCGTTCTCCGGGGCGACGGACACCTACTGGACCGGCAAGGCGCTGGGCAAGCTCGCCCAGCTGGTGCCGCTCGCCGACCAGATCGGTGAGACCGCGGTCCGCGACAAGCTCATCGGCCTGCTCAAGGGCCGCCTGCAGGAGTGGTTCACCGCGGGCGGGGCGAGCGAGTTCTCCTACGACACCAACTGGAAGACCCTCATCGGCTACCCGGCCTCCTACGGCAGCGACGCCGAGCTCAACGACCACCACTTCCACTACGGCTACTACGTCTACGCCGCCGCGATCGTCGCCCAGTACGACGCCTCCTGGGCCGCGGACTCCGCCTGGGGCGGCATGGTCAAGGCCCTGATCCGCGACGCCGCCAACCCGAGCCGCACCGACAGCGCCTTCCCGTTCCTGCGCGGCTTCGACGTCTACGCCGGGCACAGCTGGGCCTCCGGCCACCAGGGCTTCGCCGCCGGCAACAACCAGGAGTCCTCCTCGGAGTCCACCAACCTCAGCGCCGCGCTGGTGCTGTGGGGCTCGGCCACCGGCAACACCGCCCTGCGCGACCTCGGCGGCTACCTGCTCGCCACCGAGGGCGAGGCCATCGCGCAGTACTGGTTCGACGCCGACCAGCAGGTCTTCCCCAGCACCTTCACCCACGACACGGCCGGCATGGTCTGGGGCAGCGGCGCGGCCTACTCCACGTGGTGGACCGCCAACCCTGAGGAGATCCACGGCATCAACGTCCTGCCCGTGACCGCGGGCGGCTCCCTGCACCTTGCCGGGGACAAGGACGCGATCCGCCGCAACCTCGCGGAGCTGGAGCGTGAGAACGGCGGGCCCGCCGTCGAATGGCGCGACATCCTCTGGGAGTTCCAGTCGCTGGCCGACCCGTCCGGCGCGAAGTCGAAGTGGGACGCCGGCAACACCGGATACACCCCGGAGCAGGGCGAGTCCAAGGCGCACACCTACCACTGGATCACCAGCCTGGACGCGCTCGGCGCTCCCGACCCCTCGGTGACCGGCGACCTGCCCACGTCCGCGGTGTTCACCAAGAACGGCGTCCGCACCTACGCCGCCCACAACTACGGTTCAACGGCCCGCACGGTCACCTTCTCCGACGGCAAGACGCTCTCCGTCCCCGCACGGTCCACCGCGACCGGCACGGGCGCCGACACGGGCACCGGCAACCCCGGGACGCCCACCGGCAGCGTCTTCCAGCTCCGTACCGGCGGCACCCTGACCACCGCCACCGGCGCCACGGCGGGCGCCGACACGATCGCCTCCGCCGGCGGCCGCAACTACGACGGAACGCCCACCAACCCGCTCGTGTACCAGGTCACGGGCGTCAACGGACAGCTGAAGTCGGGCGCCACGACCGCCTTCCGGCTCCCGGTCGACTCCAGCACGGCTGTCGGGGTCGCCCCCCAGGCCCGGATCAGCTACGACCTCACCGGCGACGGCACCTTCGACCGTGTCGAGACCTACCGGTACTTCGCCACCGACCCGGTCACCGGGTGGGAGGAGTACAACCAGGGCGCCGGCCTGAAGTCGGCCACCGGAACCCTCGGCAACCTCGCGAACGGAACCGTACGGCTGGAGCTGTGGAACGCGATCGGCAGCGCCGCCTCGCAGGTGCGCACCGGCACGGACACGTCCGTGGTGGTCATCCCCTACGAGTGACGCGTACGGCAGCACCCGGCAGATGACGGCGGGCGCGGGGCCCTCGGGCCCGGCGCCCGCCGTCGCCGTAGACGCACGCCTGGGCCGGTGGAGCAGCCCGGGACCGGCGGGGGTGGCCCGGGCCGGTCAGGCCGAGGCCCGGCGGATCAGCGTCGTCGGGGTGATCACGGAGGCGGGCACCTCCTCTTTCGGCGCGTCCAGCAGACGCATCAGCAGCTTGACCATGATCCGGCCCATGCCCTCGATGTCCTGGCGGACCGTCGTGAGCGGCGGCTCCGCGGCCTGGACCACCGCGGCCATGTCGTCGAAACCGACCACCGCGACATCCTGCGGCACCCGCACTCCGCGCTCGCGCAGCGTACGCAGCGCGCCCATCGCCATCGTGTCGTTGGAGACGAAGACCGCGTCGATCTCGGGGCGCCGGTCCAGCAGCTCCCCCATCGCGCGGGCGCCGCTCTCCTCGGTGAAGTCGCCCTCGCACAGCAGCAGCGGATCGGCGTCGACCAGGACATCGCGGTAGCCGTTGATACGGTCCGTCGCCGAGGTCTGGTCACGCGGACCCGTGATGTGCGCGATGTGCGTGCGGCCCAGGGAGATCAGATGCCGCACAGCGTCCCGGGCGCCTCCGCGGTTGTCGCAGTCCACGAACGGAATGCCCAGGTTCTCGCTCCCCACGGGTCGGCCCCCGAGCACCGCCGGCACCCCGGTCCGGGCGATCAGGGCCGGCAGCGGGTCGTCGTCGTGGACGGAGAAGGCGAGCGCGCCGTCGACGTGCCCACCCCCCAGGTAGCGGGCGATCCGCTCGTGATCGCCGGGGCCCTCCGCCCACAGCAGCACCAGCTGGACGTCGCGTGCGGTCAGCTCCCGGCTGATCCCCCGAACCTGCTGCTCGAAGAACGGGTCGGCGAACACCCGGAACTCGGGCTCCGCGATGATCACCGCCACCGCACCGTTGCGCCGGGTGACCAGGGTGCGGGCCGCGTGATTGGGCACGTAGTCCAGTTCCTCGACCGCCCGGCGCACCTTCTCGACCAGTGCGGGGCGCACACCCGCGCCCCCGTTGACGACCCGGGAGGCCGTCGCACGGGACACACCGGCGCGTGCCGCGACGGCTTCCAGCGTGGGACGAGGCCTCACGGTCTGCTCGGGCAAGGCGGGCGCTCCTCCTGTGTGCGTCTGCGTCTGCGATCCCTCCGCGGTGGACCGCCGCGGGGCTGCCATGGATCTGTGCGCACCAGAATAGACGCATGCAGCGGCGCTTGAGAGCGCTCCCAAGCATGGGCTTCACGGTCGAGCGGCTCAGCATGGCGTTGATGCATGACGTCGTCGCTGTTCCTTTTGACGCCGGCCAGGCAAAGATGCTCGCTACTTTGGGTTCTGTCTCGCTACTCTGTGTATTCACATCGCGGCGAGCTTTGGGGTACCTGTGACGCAGATCCGCATTGCCACGTTCAACCTGGAGAACTTCGACGAGCCTGCCGCGGGCAAGGGCCCGCTGCTGGCTGACCGCATCGCGCTGATGAAGCCGCAGATCACTCGGCTGCGCGCGGACATCGCCTGCTTCCAGGAAGTCCACGGCCAAGAGCGCCCCGGCCGGCCGCGCGATCTGCTCGCGCTCAAGGAACTGCTCGCCGGCACGAACCTCGCCGGCGCGTCCCTGACCAGTACCAAGCCCGCGAACGACGCGGTCTTCGACGTCCGCAACCTCGTCATCGCCACACACCTGCCGGTCATCAAGCACCAGCAGCTGAAGAACGACCTGGTCAACAAGCCCCACTACCAGCGGCTCACCGCCAGCCCACCCGATGCGGCACCGATCGCGATCGGTGTCGAGCGGCCCATCCTGCACGCACAGATCGACATCGACCACGCAGCTCCCGGACGCCTGCTGCACGTCATCAACGTGCACCTCAAATCCAAGATCCCCAGCGACATCCCCGGTCGGCTGACCGGTCCCCACGAGGACGTCTGGAGCAGCGCCGACAGCTGGGCAGAAGGCAGTTTCATCTCGTCGATGAAGCGCATGAGCCAGGCGCTGGAAGTCAGGCGCCTGATCGACCAGATCCTCGACGACGACCCGGACGCGAGCATCATCGTCGCCGGTGACTTCAATGCCGAGCCCGAAGAAGTCCCGGTCCTGGCCATCTGCGGCAACGTCGAGGACACCAACAACAGCGCGCTCGCCACCCGGGTCCTGGTCCCCATCGAGCACACCATCCCCAGCGAGGCCCGTTACACCCTCTTCCACCAAGGCCGCGGGCAGATGATCGACCACATGCTCGTCACCCGCAACCTCCTCGCCCACTACCGCGGTTCAGAGATCCACAACGAGATCCTCCACGACGACTCCATCGCCTTCGCCACCGACATCAAATACCCCGAGTCCGACCACGCCCCCTTCGTCGCCACCTTCGACTTCGACTGAACTCGCAGCGCCGTGGTGACCGACGCCGTCGAGGCGCCACCGTGGTCCACCGTTCCCTTGACGCAGCACTGGATCAGGAAGGCCGGCGCGATTCGGGTTCCGGCTCGGAAGGGTCCTGGGCCGGCTCTATTTGCTCGGTAGCTCCAGTCAGTTCCCTCCATGCCTTGACCAGCGGGATGCAGGCCTGGAGCAAGCGGGTGAGAGAACGCGGCACATGTTCCATGGCGACGAGGCAGGCCAGCACGCCCGTCGTGGCGGTGACGAGGGTTTCTGTCATGCCGTTGTCGTAGGGGGTGCCGCGGCCGACGCATCACGTCCGGGCGGTGATTTCACACGTTCGGGGATTCCTTCTCAGCATTGCGTTATCCACGGGCCCCTCCCCTCCCTACAACGCTCTCAGAACGTGACCGCATCGGTTCGCAGGGAGAGGTATGCCCGACGACCAGTTCGACGGGGCTCCACAGTTGGGGGCCCAACAACTGCCGGCTGCACGCACCGGCACCGACGTTCCTGAGTCCCCCCTCTTCAGGATGGAGATCGAAGCGGATTCCGCCGCCCTCGCCCGACTCGCGGAGAAGACCGCCGCCGAAACCAGCCGGAGAGCAGCCGACGATGCAGCCGTATATGAAGTCCTGGCAGCCGCACAGTTCGACGGCCCGGCCTGGAATCTCTTCGCGCGGGCGTTGACCGAGTACGCCTGTCCCATTGTGACCAACTGGCTCTATACGGGGGAGATCTTCACCTTGTGCGCTGACCGGGGACGGCCTGTTCGGGCACCCCGGACGCAGCAGGACATGGAAACGCTGCGCACCGATCCGGACGAGCGGGAGGAGCTCGTCTGTGAGGTCGTCGCACGGGCGCTGCACCTCTACCGCCGGTGCGCACTTGCCGGCACCGGCTGGCGCCCGGACGGCGGCGCGTCCCTGAAGAGCTATTTCGTCGGTGCCGTCCTGGGCGAGTTCGCCGAGGTCTTTGGCCGCTGGGCTTCAGAGCGCGCCCGGCGCCCACCGTGTGAGCCGGACGGCATGAACGCGTTGCAAGATGTCGCAGCTCATCGAAGTGAGGAACCCGAGAGCCAGGCGATCGGTCATGACGCTGTGCAGCGGTTGCTCGCGGAGGTGAAGGACGAGACCACGCGCACCGCTCTGTTCCTCATGCTGAGGGGTTACACGAGGAAAGAGATCGGCGAATTCCTCAACCTGTCGGCGGCGGCCGTCGCGATGCGCATGTCCCGCCTGAGAAAGAACCGGCCGCAACACGGCGGCCAGGAAGAGCAACTCACCCCCTCGACGGCGCGGGACGACAGGGAGGACGCGTGAAGCGGGAAGAACGCCTCGCAGACGGAGTCGCAGAGGCCATCGCGAGGATTCAGGAGGCGGAACTGCTCGCCCCCGAGGAGCTGCGCCCGAGCGTGCGTGCGTGCCTGGAACACCTCACGGAACTGCAAGAGCGCATGGACCGAGAGGCCGAAGGAAGGGGCGCACGAGCGGGCGGCGTGACCGGCCCCGACTTCGCGACCTTGCTCAAGCAGTCCTCACTCGGCACACCAGGCGCGACGGCACTGCGCGCTCGCACCGGCGCCGAGGTGCGGGAGCGCATCCAGAGGCGGTTGTCCGAACTCGAGGAGGGCGTCCCCACCGATGCGCCGCCCCACAGCGTCGGCGAAGCCGCACCCGTACGAAAGGTCGCGGGGCAAGTGGGCACGCTGCTTCGCAGTTACTTGGAGCAGCGCCGTCAGCACGCCGAAAAGCAGCCGGAGCACAAGGAATGTCCCGACCCTTCGGAGGTGACCTGCGAGATCAGCATGCGGGTGGTCGTCTCCAGCAGTTCCTCGGCGCCCGTGCCGACGAAGCTGCGCTACCGGCGGTCGGACCCCTACGCCATCGAGGCGTGGTTCCGGACGGGACCGGACGAACTGGTGCACTGGGTCTTCTCTCGTGAGCTTCTCACGGCCGGTCTCCGCACCTCCGCAGGCGTCATGGACGTGAAAATCCGGCCCGCTGTCTCCGTCGGAACGGAGGTCGTCTTCATCACTCTGCAGTCCCCAGAGGGAACAGCACTGCTGGAAGCCCCCCGGGCAGCGCTGCAGAAGTTCCTCCGACGCACCAACGACCTGGTGGCACCCGGAGACGAGAGGCGACACGTCAATGTGGACGAGCTGTTCGAACTCACCGCGCTGAACAGGCGGGACACATCGAGCAGACCCGCCACCGCCGTCGAGCCGGTGAGTGAGCAGGACGAACACGAGGACAGCCCCGACCACCGAGCCGAGCCCGACCAACTCCTCGACAACCAGAAAGGCCCCGACCACTGATAGGACCTCCGATCCCATTTGATCCGCCTCGCCGAAGGCTCGGTACGGCCGTGGGAGGACGCGTGGGAGGACGGCCATAGACCGGTCCCACGACCGTACGGCACGCCTCGCGCGTCAGCGCCGGGTATAGATGAAGCCGATTTTGTCGATCTCGGCGCCGGCCCGGCCGTGGAATCCGGCGATCTGCCAGCCGGCGGGCGCGGTGCGCGTCACGCAGTCGGGCGTCGTCGTCCCGCCGGCCAGCGTGCGGCCCAGGCTGGTCGTGAACTTGGCGTAGAAGATGCGCGTGCGGCCGTCCTTCACGCCCTGGCACAGGTACGCGCTCGTCACGTACTCGCCGCTGCCGAGGGCCAGTGAAGCGGCCGTTCCGCCGGTGCCGCCGTGCGTGAGCGTCGTGCCGTTGGTCAGGGTGACGCTCAGCTGGTCGACGCGGGAGCCGGCCCGCAGGGCGATCGTGGTCGCACGGGCGCCCGCCGACACTCTGTCGATGTCCGTGAAGTAGTCACCGTGTGGCCCGCCGAACTGGTCGCTCAGCTGGAAGGCGGCGTCGCGCGACCAGGAGAAGCCGACGGCGATCGGGTCGTGGTCGGAGAGCATGAGCCCGTCGCTCGTCAGGAACTTGGCGTGCTCGTTGCCGTACGACGTGGCGCTGAGCGAGACGAGCTTGCTGCTCCGGTACAGGACCTTGTCGACGACCTCGCACGTGGGCGGCACCGTCGGCCCGCTCTGGTCGCACACCAGGGCGGGGCTGCCCTTGGCGGGCGGGGTGCCGCCGCGAACGAGCTCTACCCAGGCGTCGGTGAGGCCATTGGCGGCGGCGAACTCGGCGATGGTGTCGCCGGTGCGGGTGTAGCGGGTGTTGGTGTCGCCCATGACGACGACCGCGTTGCCCGCCGAACGGGTCTTGATGAAGGCGGTGAGCTGGTCGAGGTTGTCGGCGCGGGAGCCGAGGTCGCCGTCGGTGGTGCCGGCGTTGGTGTGGACGTTGTAGAAGTCGACGTAGACACCCTCGGCGAGGCGCTCGCGCTGGAACGTGAAGCCCTTGGGTGTCAGGCAGTCGCCCGAGTCGAACTGACACGAGTTCCAGCGGACACGCTCGAAGTCGTCCACGTCGTAGGAGATTTTCGACAGGGTGTTCAGCCCGCTGCCGATGCCGGCGCCGCCGCTGGTGGGGGTGCGGTAGGGGTGCGCGGTGTCGGCGGCGTAGAGGTGGGCGTGGTAGTTGAAGTCCTCCTGGACGTGCACGATGTCGTACGGCGCTATGCGCTGTCCGATGGCCGTGGTGCTCGACTCCCGTGGGGTCGGCGCGCTGGACAGGCTTTCGGGGAGGCCGGCCACGTTGTAGGTGAGGACGCTGAACGCGCCCGAGTCCGCGGCCGCCGCGGACGGGGCGGACATCGTGAGCCCGCCGACGACGGCTGCGGCCGCCGTGAGACAGGCGAGGAGTCTGCGCATGGGGGATGTCTCCTGGGGATGAGGCGGAGAGGCACGGACACGGACGTGAACAGGCCGGACGTTACTGCGGGTTACACCGGTCTGGGAACGAGTTCGGATGCTCTTCACGCCGCGCATGCCGCGATCAAGGCGGCAGTTCGCCTGCGCCTTTCTACGTGTGCACGGCGAGCAGCGCCGCCTGCTCAGGCCCCCGCAGCTCGTGGGAAGTTGTTGCGCGCACCGACTTCGGCATCGCGCACCTAGCGGACGCCACGACGAGCTGAGCCGCGGCTCTTCCACGGGGCGCGTCGAAGCCGGGCAAACCGGACCTTGCGCGAGACGCTGCCACCATGACAACCTCGCCCTCCACCGAAGCCCCGTACTGCTTCGACGACCTGACGGCCCTCTACATCAACTGCACCCTCAAGCCCTCCCCGCAGCTCAGCCATACCCAAGGTCTGATCGACAAAAGCGCGGAGATCATGATGTCGCGCGGGGTCACCACGTCCGAGATCAGGGCCGTCGACCATGACATCGCGCCCGGCGTCTACCCGGACATGACCGAGCACGGCTTCGCCACCGACGAGTGGCCCGCGCTGTACGAGCGGGTGATGGCCGCGGACATCCTGGTCATCGCCGGGCCCATCTGGCTCGGCGACAACAGCTCCGTGACGAAGAAGGTGATCGAGCGTCTCTACGCCTGCTCCAGCCTCCTCAACTCGCAGGGTCAGTACGCCTACTACGGCCGCGTCGGCGGCTGCCTCATCACCGGCAACGAGGACGGCGTGAAGCACTGCGCGATGAACGTCCTGTACAGCCTCCAGCACCTCGGCTACACGATCCCGCCCCAGGCGGACGCGGGCTGGATCGGCGCGGCCGGCCCTGGACCCTCGTATCTCGACCCGGACTCGGGCGGGCCGGAGAACGACTTCACCAACCGCAACACCTCCTTCATGGCCTGGAACCTGATGCACCTCGCCGCGCTGCTCAAGCGCTCCGGCGGCGTGCCTGCCTACGGCAACCAGCGGACGCAGTGGGAGGCCGGCTGCCGCCCGGGCGCGGACAACCCCGAACACCGCTGACCCGACCCGGCGCACGCAAGGATGAACGGCCCTTCGAGGAGCTGACACCATGCCGCACGGAGGACCGTTCCCCTTCCCCATGACTCGTTCAACGAGCCGGCCAGGAAGGGAGCATGGCTACGACCAGGCTTTCCATTAGGTGCTCCAACCCCCGCAGCTGACAGCCTGGAAAATAGGGTGCGGTCGGCTGAGCTGGGGTGATAGCTAAGCGATGTGACAGAGAGTCTTGAGTATTCCGCCCTGCTGCGACTGATCGACGAGCGGTCGGCCGCGTTCCGCAGTGCGGTTGCCGCCGCGCCCAGCCTTGACGCGCCGGTGCCGTCCTGCCCCGAGTGGACGTTGCTCGATCTGGTGCAGCACCTGGGTACGGGCCAGCGCTGGTGGGCCGCGATCGTGGCCGCGGGCCCGGCCGAGGCTCCGCCGGCCAAGGATGCCGGGGAGGTGCCGCGCGAGCTCGAGGCGCTGCTGGCCTGGTACGCCGAGTCGAACGAACTGCTGCTGAGTGCGCTGCGCGAGGCCGGCCCGGAGCGTGAGTGCTGGGCGTGGTGGGGCGCCGGCGTGTCGCCGGCGAATGCCTGGGGCGTTGCCCGGCGCCGGGTGCACGAGCTGCTGGTGCACACCTACGATGCCCAGCTTGCCGCAGGCTCCGTGCAGCCGATGCCGGCGGACGTCGCGATCGACGGAGTGGCCGAGTTTCTCGACACCTGCAACTCCACCCCGGCGGCCTGGCCGCACAAGGCCGCCACCATCCACTACCACGCCACCGAGGGCCGCTCCTGGCTCCTCGCACTGGACAGCACCGGCGCCTGGCCCGCACCCCTCACGGACGACGCCGCGCCCGCCTCCGCTTCGGCCACGGGCACGGCCGAGCAGCTGCTCCTCTTCGTCTGGGGCCGCCTCACGCTGAGCGACCTGAAGATCGAGGGCGACCAGCAGGTGTTCGAGCAGCTGATCGCCTGGGAGCCCGAGGAGTAACCCTCGCAGGCATGAGCGGCCGACCGCCCGCCTGCCCGTACGGCAGGAGTTCCCGGGAGAAGCCGGTTGACGGGTACATTCACCCGTTTACGTGAATCGAGCGAACGTACGACGGCTGGGCCCTCGCTGGTGCGTAACGTGCGTGCTCGGCCTGCCCGGACGGGCGGGGCTGGTGCGGAGCGAGCAAGCGGAGGGGTTGCGGGGATGACGGACGGTCCTTCGAACCGAGGCGGAGGGTTGTCGCGGCGCAGGCTGCTGGCCTCGTCGGCCGTCGCGGGCGGCGCAGGCTGGCTGCTGCGGGGGCTGGTCGGGCCGGACAGCGCCCACGCGGCCTCGGCACCGCCGCCGGGTTTCCCTGCCGGGATCGACGTCCACCAGCGCGTCTATGAGAACTGGGTCGGCGAGATCCGCACCGATCAGCTGTGGACCTGCGCGCCGCGCAGTCCTCAGGAGGTGCTCGACGTCGTCAACTGGGCCTACGGCGCAGGCTGGACGGTGCGCGCGCAAGGGCGGCGCCACGGCTGGTCACCCCTGACCGTGGCCGACGGCACGCCCGCCGGGGCCCGGGTCGTCCTGCTGGACACCACCGCGCACCTGACCGCGATGTCGCTGGAGCAGCAGGCCGCCGACGGGTCGGCCGCGGTGCGGGTCCAGGCCGGGGCCTCGCTGGAGACGCTGCTGGCGTTCGCCGGGGCCGGCGGATACGGCGTCACCGCCGCACCGGCACCCGGTGATCTCTCGGTCGGCGGCGCGCTGGCCGTCGGCGCGCACGGCACGGCCGTCCCCGCCGTCGGTGAGAGCCCGTCACCCGGCCATGGCTACGGCTCACTGAGCAACCTGGTCACCGAACTGACCGCGGTCGTCTGGGACGCGGGCGCCGGCCGTTACGTCCTGCGGACCGTCGGCCGGGCCGAGCCCGACTGCGACGCGCTCCTGACGCACCTCGGCCGCTCGCTGGTCACCGAGGCCGTCCTGCGGGTCGGCGCCGACCACAATCTGCGCTGCCAGTCGTTCGTGGGCATCCCCGCCACCGAACTGTTCGCCGCTCCCGGGGCTTCCGCCGGCGCACGGACCCTGGCCGGCTTCGTGGACCGCACCGGCCGGGTGGAGGCGATCTGGTTCGCCTTCACCGACCACCCGTGGCTGAAGGTCTGGAGCGTCGCCCCGACCCGGCCGACCGCCTCCCGCGCGGTCGACGGGCCGTACAACTACCCGTTCTCCGACTCCCTCCCCGAGCCGGTGGCCCGGCTGGCCGGCGACCTGGTCTCCGGGGCCTGGGCGAGCGCGCCGCTGTTCGGGCAGGTCCAGGCCCTGCTGGCCAAGGTGGCGTTGACCGGCGACATCAGCGACGTGCTGCTCTCGGGGCCGCTGGTGCGGGACGTGCTGACCGGCGACGTCCTCACCCACCTGCTGGCAGGCGGCCTGCGCTCGGACCTGTGGGGCGCCTCCCGCAACCTGTTGCAGTACATCAGGCCCACCACGCTGCGTGAGACCGCCAACGGCTACGCCGTTCTCACTCGCCGCGCCGATCTGCAGTGGGTGGTCAGCCAGTTCGCGGACTTCTACCGCACCCTGCTCGTCCAGTACGCAGCACGCGGCGAGTACCCGGTCAACGGCCAGGTGGAGATCCGGGTGACCGGCCTGGAGGACCCGTCCGTGTGCGGCGTCCCCGGTGCGCGGCCCCCTCTGCTGTCCGCCGTGCGGCCGCGTCCCGACCGGCCGGGCGTCGACACGGCCGTGTGGATCGATGTCCTCTCCCTGCCGGCCACACCCGCCCTCAACCGCTTCTACCGCGACATCGAGCAGTTCCTCCTGACCCTGGACGGGGACCGTGCCACGGTTCGGGCGGAGTGGTCCAAGGGCTGGGCCTACACCGACACCGCCGCATGGGCCGACCCGGACGTCCTCACCCGCCGCATCCCCGACAGCCAGCGCGCCGGAGGCGGCCCGGGCTGGGACGAGGCCGTCGCGATTCTCGACCGGCTCGACCCCCACCGTGTGCTGTCCAGCCCCTTCCTCGACACGCTGCTGCACTGAGCCGGCAGGCAGCCGGCTTCCTGCCGCGACGCCTGGTGTCCGACGTCCCGCCGCCACGCTCGGCCTCCGGCTCGGCGACCGGCCGCCTGGCGAGCGGGGCCGTCGGTTCATCTGTCCCGTGCGTTGACACGGCATCAGCACCCTCCCATCATGGACCGTCATGGGAGCGCTCCCACTCTGTGCCCCAGCCGTCCCGTCGTACGACTCGACGCCCGGCGAGCCGTAGTGCCGCCGGCCCCCGAGGGAGGACCCCATGGCCCCACCGCAGAGATCACCTCGGCCGGCCGGCGCCGCCGGCCGCCCGCGCCACCTCGCACGCACCGCCGCCGCCCTGGCCGCCGCGCTCTCCCTGCTGTCCCCGCTCGGCGCCGCCGGCATCGCGGCCGCCGCCGCGCAGGAGACACCCGCCGCGGACGTCGAGGTCCAGGTCAACACACAGGCGTCTCTGGGCCGCTTGACCGACACCGCACGCGGCGTCAACGCGGCCGTATGGGACTCGCACATGAACGACCCCGAGGTCGCCGCCCTCATGAAGGCGGCCGACGTAGGAGCGATGCGCTACCCGGGCGGATCGTACGCCGACATCTACCACTGGCAGACGCACACCGCTCCCGGCGGATACGTCGCCCCCGGCACCGGCTTCGACGCCTTCATGGGCACCGTCCGCGCCACCGGGGCGGAGCCGATCCTGATCGCCAACTACGGCTCGGGCACGCCCCAGGAGGCGGCCGGCTGGGTCCGGTACGCGAACGTCACCAAGGACTACGACGCGAAGTACTGGGAGATCGGCAACGAGATCTACGGCAACGGCCACTACGGCAGCGGCTGGGAGCACGACGATCACCCGGACAAGAGCCCCCAGGAGTACGCCCGTCAGGTCCGCGCCTACGCCCTCGCGATGAAGGCCGTCGACCCGACCATCAAGATCGGCGCGGTGCTCACCGCCCCGGGCAACTGGCCGGACGGCGTCGTCGGCGCGGGCGATCCGGGCGACTGGAACCACACCGTGCTCTCCCAAGTCACCGACGTCATCGACTTCGTGAGCGTCCACTGGTACGCGGGCGGCTCCGACACCACCGCCGACGCCGCCTTGACCCGCCTGACCCGGCTGCCCGGCGAACTGCGTGAGGTGCGCAACCAGATCGACCGGTACGCGGGCGCCGACTCCCCGCGCATCGGCATCGCCCTTACGGAAGTCAACACCAACACCGGCGGAGCCATGCTCACCGCACGCCCCAACGGCCTGTTCGCCGCCGACGCGTTCCTGACGGCGCTGGAGAACGGCGTCTTCAACGTCGACTGGTGGAACACCCACAACGGCGCGGACCGGATCACCACCGTCGACGGTGAGACCGACTACGGCGACATGGGGATGCTCTCCAGCGGCGGCTGCACCGGCGAGGTCTGCGAACCGGCGCCCAACACGCCGTTCCACCCGTACTACGGCATGAAGATGACCAGTGAACTGGGCACCGCGGGCGACACCTTGGTCCCCGCGGTGTCGTCCGCGCGGGACGTCTCCGCACACGCTGTGCACCGCCGCGACGGGCGCCTGAGCGTCCTGCTCATCAACAAGAACCCCGACGCCGCACGGACCGTCGACCTCGCCTACACCGGGTTCACTCCGTCCGCCGCCACGCCCGAGGCAAGCCGTTACGCGCGCGGCGACAACGACGTCACCGACGTCACGGGCAGCGAGGCGTCCGCTTCGCGGGTCACCGTGCCGCCGTACGGGATGCTCGCCGTCACCGTCACCCCGCGGCCCGGCACCGGGCCCGAAGTCTCGGCCGCCGGCACCCCGGGCACGCCGAGGCTGGAAGCCGTGACCGACACCACCGGCCGGCTGTCCTGGGCGGGCGCGCCCGGCGCCACCCGCTACCTCGTCCAGGAGCGCGACGGCGCGCACACCTGGCTGGTCGGCGAGACCACCGGCACGTCCGTGACCCTGCGGAACCTGCCTCCGGGCAGCACCCACACGGTCAACGTGTTGGCCTCCGACGCCTCGGGACGGCTCTCCGCCCCGTCCGATCCGCTGACCTTCACCACCGGCACTCCGTCCGACGCCCCCTGCGCGGTGACGTACCACCCCGACACGGGCTGGGGCAACGGCTTCGTGGCCACGGTCACCGTACGGAACCTGTCGGACACCCCGGTCACCGGCTGGACCATGGACTGGGACTGGCCGACCGACGGCCAGTCGGTGTCCTCCGGCTGGAACGCCACGTTCCACCAGACCGGCCGGCACGTACGGGTGACCGCACCCGAGGGCGCCGGACCGCTGGCCCCGGACGGCGCGTCCACGGCCTCGTTCGGCTTCGTCGGCGCCAACGACGGACCCAACCCCGAGCCGACCACCTTCCGCCTCAACGGGGCTGTCTGCTCCGGGGGTTGAGTGGTCAGTGCCGCCGGGGAGGAGGAGCACGTTCGGATGCCGGACGCAGTCATTGGTCCTTGAGCTCGGCGCTCTTCGGGATCTCCTCAGCGACGGTCTGCCGGGGCATCCAACGGCTCCGCCCGTCCCGAGGTGTCGCCGTGCGCCCGCCACGCTCTCCACCTTGCGACACATGGGGCAGATGTTGAAAAGGGGACATAAGTGATGGGTGGGAAATTTGCATCATCCCGGGAAAATCGGTGAACCGGGGTGGTGGGAAATCCAGCCGGAACCGAAAGGAGATGCTGACATGGCTGCCACCGAACGCCTGATCGATGAAGTCACCGGCATCGAAATCGAGGAAGTTCTCGCCCCCGCCGAGCCCGACGGGGTCTACCGCGACAGCAGGGAGTGCGCCGCCCTGGCTCTGCAGGCGGGGACCACTACGCTGCTGCTGTCTCCGCCGACCCCCCGCCCGAAGAAGGGCTGAGCGGCTCGACGGGAGCATCACATGGAGCAGTCACGTACCTCCGCCCTTCTCCAGGGCGCGGTGCAGGACCTCGCTTCGGGCGTGGCCTCCGCCCTCCGCGGCGGTGGCCACGCCTCCCCGTCCGGTGATGTACTTCGGGACGGGACGGCGAACGGCGTGGTCCTCGCGGCCGTACGGGTGCTGGGAGCCGATCTGCTCCTGCCCTGCGTGCTCTTTCGCACCGCACCGAGTGAGCCCGAACGGGACGCTGTCCAAGAGGCTGTCCGCGCCTTCCCGCCGCGTCCGGACGCGGCCCCCACCGTGGCCTGGAGCCATTGGGGCATGGTCCGCGCCCTGCGCCGAGCCGACGCCGGCTTCACCCACACACCACTCCCCTCCCTCGATGACCTCGACTCTCCCGCCTCACCCGGCCCGCCCGGCCCGCCCGTCGAACCGGACACCGGCTGGCTGCGGGACGACTCCTGGCAGACCCTCACCCACCGCCTCGCCCTGCTGTCGGCCCTCGCCGTACCGGGCGAGGACGGCGCCGTCGCGCGCGGCGCCCAGCAGCGGGTCGTCGACCTCAGCCGCGGCTTCGTACGGGCCGTACGCCGCCGGGACTGGCGGCAGGCCGCCGGAGCGGGGCGCTGGCTGGCGCTGCTCCGGGACGTACCGGAGACGCTGGGGCTGGACGCCGGCCTGGACTTCGTGGAACTGATGGGAGGCGACGACGCGTGCGTCGCCCTGCAGGTACGAGCGGCCCGCCTGATGCGCACCCGAGTGCCCGCATGACGGCCTCGGACGTCCGCGGGCTGGTGGACGCGGCGCTCGCCTGGGTCTCCGAGGAGCGCGAACGGTTCGTGCTGCCGGACGAGGTCCTGGACAGCGCGGGCGCCGTGAACACGACCTGGAAACCGCTGGGTGAGCTCGCCCAGGTCTGCTCGACCGCCCTGCGCCACACCACCGCGCCGGATCCGCTGCACGCCCGTGCGGCGGACCTGCTGGCCTTCGCGTGGAAGCAGACCGGGCAGGGCGAGCTGCTCGTACGGCAGCAGCGCCGCGAACCCTTCTCGACGTATCCGCTGGAGGTGTACGCGGCGTTCGCGTCGGCCGGACTGCGGTACGAACCCTTCGTCACGCTGTCCGCCCGGCTGACCGAGACACGCGGCCGCCGGCTCGTCGAGCAGGTGCCGGTGCGACGGCTGGGCGTCCTCCTCGCCGAGCGCCACTGCGGCCGCCGTCCCGACGGGGAGGTCCCCGACGTACTGGGCCGCACCTGGCTGGGCGGGCTGCCAGAACCGTGGGCCTTTGAACGGCTCTCCGGCTACGCGCTCACCCACGTCGTCTTCCACCTCACCGACTGGGGGCGCGGCGGCCCCGGTGTCCCCGCCGACCTGGCCGACTACCTGCAGCTGTGGCTGCCGCCGTGGCTCGACACCTGCCTGGACGCGGGCCTGTGGGACCTGGCCTGCGAACTCGTGGCCGTGGCGGCGAGCCTCCCGGTCCCGCCCGAGCACGCCGCCTCCGTGGCACCCGGCGCCCCAGGCCCCGGTCTGGACGCCGCCCTCGACGACGCCTGGGGCGCGCTGGCCGCCGCCCAGCGCCCGGGCGGAGCCGTCCCGGAGGAGGCGGGCGGCGACGGGGAGCCGGCCTTCCTCGACTGCTACCACTCCACCCTCATGGCCGCCTTCGCCGGTGTCCTGGCCCTCGGCCGCCGCCCCGCCCACGACAGGGAAGGAGCACACGCATGACCGGCACAGCCCTGATGCACACCGTGGGTGTCCGCGCGCTCGAATGGCTGTGGGCCCACCGCGACGGTTTCCGCCTGGAGCCCGACGCGGACCCCGAAGTCGGCCTTCTGGAGCGGTTCAAGCCGATCGGGGAACTCGCGCTCGTCTGCAAGGTGCTCTTCCGTGAGGGCGTGGCCGGATCGCGTCAGGCGGAGCTGGCCCGCCGACTCCTGGACCACGTGTGGCGCGACACCCTCGACGGCGGCCGCATGCTCGTCCGCGGGCAGCGCACCGAGCCGTTCTCGCCGATCCCCTTCGAAGTGCACCTCGCCTTCAGGGAACTGGGCCACCGCTGCCCGGAGGTGGAGCGTGCCACCGAGCTGAACCACCGGCTCGACAGCTGGTCCGCGTTCGAGACCACACCCACCCGGCGGCTCGGCCTGTCCGCCTTCCAGCGCCGCGCCGGTCTGACCCCGCGGCCCACCGAGGCCGACGCGTTCCGCCGGACCTGGCTCGCCCGCCGGCCCGAGCCGTGGACGGTGGAGGGCCACACCGCCTACGACATCACCCACGCGGTCTTCCACCTCACCGACTGGGGTGAACACCCCGAGGCGCTGCCCCCGGACACCGCCGACTATCTGTCCCTGTGGCTGCCGGCGTGGCTGGACGACTGGCTGGACCTGCAGCGCTGGGACCTGCTCGGGGAGCTGCTCGTGGTCGACGCCTGTCTGCCGCGGCCCACCTTCGACGAGCGGGCGTGGGAGGCGTTCGCCGCGGCCCAGCAGCCCGACGGGGCCATGCCCGCGCTGCGGACGATGCCGACCGGGGACAGGGACGAGGTGTTCGACGTGGTCTACCACCCCACGCTGGTCGCCGCGTTCGCCTCCACCCTCGCCACCTCCCGGTCCCTGAGCGACCTGGCGCAGGCGTCATGACCGGCGAGCCCCGCACCCCCTGGCCCGAAGCGGCACCGCTCGACGAGGACACCGACGCAGCACCGCCCGAGACCGCGGCACCGCCCCTCGCCGGGGCCGTCGGGGACCTCGAGTCCGTCGGGGCCGTCGGGGCCGATGACGTCGAGGAGCGGCTCGCGGCCGCCGTGGACGCCGCCGACGCCCCCGACGCCGTGTTCGCCCTGTCCCGCCACGGCAGGCGTGTCGTGCGTTGCGGTGGTCACCGCTCCGCCGCCACCGCTCGGGAGGACCTGCGCTACGAGATCGGGTCCGCTTCGAAGACGTTCACCGGCCTGCTGCTCGCCCAGCTGATCCGGCTCGGGCAGCTCACCGGCGGCGAGTCGGCGGCCGCCTGCCTGGCACCCGGCCAGGCCGCGCGCACCGGCGCGATCTCCCTCGCGCACCTGGTCACCCACACCTCCGGACTGCCCGCGCTGCCGGCCGACTTCGTCGTCCGCGCCCTGCCCGCCTGGCGCACCCAGCCCTACGGCCGCTACCCGGACGACCGGGTCGTCGCCGCCTTCCTGCGGGCCAGGCCCCGGCACCGGCCCGGCAGCCACTGGCACTACTCCAACTTCGGGGTCGCCGTGCTGGGCCACGCCCTGGGCGCGGTGACCGGGACGCCGTGGGAGGACCTGGTCACCGAGCACGTCCTGCATCCACTCGGCCTGCACGGCACCACGCTGCGGGTGGGCTCCCCGGCCACGGACGCGACGGGGCACGGCAAGGACGGCCGTACACCCACCCTCGGCTTCGACGCGGGCGGGTTCCAGGCCGCAGGCGCCGTCCGGGCCACCCCACACGATCTGCTCACGTTCCTTGAGGCGCACCTCGATCCGGCCGGAACGCCCCTCGAGGGCGCCCTGCGGGCGGTGCGCGTCCCGGTGCTGCGCCGGGGGCTGGGCCACCGGCACACGCACACGCTCACCTGGTTCCGGCACCCGACGGACGGCGGGCCGATGTACTTCCACAGCGGAGCCACGCTCGGCCAGCAGTCCTTCCTGGGCTTCCGGCCCGACACCGGGACCGCGCTGGCGGCCCTGTGCACCCGCAGGTTCCGGGCCGGCGACCCCTTCATCGCCACGGCGTACGCGCTCCTCGCCGGCGACTGATCCGGACCGGCCTACACGCTCCTCACCGACCACGGATCCGGTCCGGCGCGCGGGCGGTCCCCGCGCGCCGCGTCCGGTCAGGCCGGGTTCACACTCGCTGCCACAGCGAGGGCGTGCTCTCCGGCCGCCAGCCCGCCTGCGCCTGGTGGGGCTGCAGACACTGGTAGCGGACCGTGCCGTAGGTGACGGTCGCTCCTGCCTCGTAGACGCGGCCGGCGGTCCAGGCATCGGCCGCCGGGGTCTCCTCGGGGGCGGACGGGGCGGACGGGGTCTCCTCGGTGGCCGCGCTCACCAGGGTGAGACCGAAGTCGCTCAGCAGCGGGTTGATCGGCTGGAAGAACGTGGTGCCGCCGCTCGTGCAGTCCCCGGAGCCGCCCGAGAGGACGCCCTGCGCCTGCGCGCCCGCGACGTACGGCCCGCCGGAGTCGCCGGGTTCGCCGCACACCGTCGTCGCGGTCAGCCCGTTGACAGTGCCCTCCTCGTAGGTGACCGTGGCGTTCTCCCGCTCGATGGTGCCGCAGTGCCAGCCGCTGGTGGAGCCCGAGCGGCACACCGAGGCCCCCACCAGCGCCTGCACCGAACCGGCGACGTCGACCGTCGCGCCGTCCTGGCCCCGCACCTTGGGGGTGACGGTCCAGTCGCCGGTGACCCCCACCCACGCCATGTCCTTGCGGGGGAAGGTGGAGGCCTGGAAGGTGCCCTGCGCGGCGTCGCCCGCCCCGGTGGTCGTCGAACCGGGCTTCCCGCAGTGGCCGGCCGTGGCGAACCCCTTCTGGTCGCCCTTGGTCACGGAGAAGCCTACGGAGCAGCGGTAGGTGTCGTCGATGTTGTACGGGTCGCCCCCGACGATGTCCGCCAGGGCGCGGGGCCGGTGCTCGGACAGGCGCACGCTGATCCGCTTGCCCGCCACGCCCGCCCGTGCGATCAGCGACTGCGCCGCGGCGCGGGTGGTGGCCTGGACGACGACCCGGTTGGTGCGTACGTCGATGGAGCGCACCGGCGTGTTCACACCGTCGGCGCGGGTGACGGCCGCGTCGAGCTTCTCCTTCACGGCCCGCAGGTCGGCGAGCGATGCGGGGACGACCGCGGCCTCGGCGCCCTGCGCCCTGATGGCGGCCGCGTCGGCGGGGCGGGTGGTGGCGACCGTGAGCAGGGCGGAGGTGGTGCCGCTCAGCCAGGCCCCGGCGAAGTGATCGCCGAGGGAGTTGCGCAGCAGTCCCGCCCGGGCGCCCGCCTCGGCTTCGTTGGCCAGGCGGGTCGTGGCCTGTGCGGGCGTCAGATGCAGATCCCGCTGCAGTGCCCGCAGCACCGCGGCGGCGGGACGACCCGCGCCGAGGGCCTGCGCCGGGGACGGAAGGGGAGCGGCGGCTGGCGGTGACGCGGCGCCCGCCGTGGTGTGCGCGGCGGTCAGGGCGAGGGCGCCGACCGCCAGCAGGGCTGCTCGGGCTGTGCGCGCGGTGTGTCTGCCGGCCATACGGGGCCTCCTGGGGTCCGGATGAGAGGGGTCGGGACGTCGGACGTCGTGAGCCATAGCCCTTGACGCGATGTCCACGGCTCATCGCGGCGGCGGAGGTGTTTCCCGCGATGGGGGACGTGGGGGGTGGCAAGTGCAGTAGGCCGCCGGGGGCGGCAAGGGGCGGGGAGGCTGACTGCGTGCCTTTCCGCTCAGCGTCAGCCGGACGGAGAGGCGAGCAACTCGCAGCGGCCACCGCCATGACACCCCGCCCCGCCGTTCGGCCTGCTCGGTCAGAGCCGGATGGCCATCCGGACGGTCACGGCCGCGGCAACCGTGAGCCCAGCGTTGAGTTCGATCCGGCGGTCTTCGCCCATCAGGTGGACGGCGATCGCGCCGACCTGCACGAGTACGAAGCCGATGGCCGCGGCCGGTGCCGGCGAGGGAGCGATGCCGGTCAGCGGCGGCAGGATCAGGCCGGTCGCGCCGAGTGTTTCGACCACCCCCAGCGCCCGAACGGCAGGCAAGGGTATGTGGTCGACCCAGGCCATCATCGGGCGGAGTTGAGCGCGGCGGCGCCACCGCCCTGCCGGTGGAAGCGGTGCCGTCGGCTTCAGGCGAGGTCGGTGGCGGGCTCGGTCGCGTAGCGGCTCATCGCGTCGATGTTGGCCTGTGCCGTCAGCGGACGGCCGCCTGCCAGGACCTCTTGGAGGTCTCGGAAGTACTGCACGTACAGGTCGGGGGTGAAGGTGCTGAGCATGACGGCGGGTTGGTCGGTCAGGTTGGCGAAGGTGTGCGGGGTGCCGGGCGGAACCATCACGAGGGTGCCCGCGGCGGCGTCGTAGTCCTCCTCCCCGACGGTGAACCGCACGGTGCCGGAGAGGATGTAGAAGCCCTCGTCGTGTTCGGCGTGGCGGTGCTGCGGCGGTCCCTGGGTGCGCGGGGCGAGGACGGACTCGGCGATCGCGAGGCGGTGCCCGGTGTGGCTGCCGTCCTCCAGAACGCGCATGTGTGTGGTGCCCAGAACGATCGTCTCGCCGTCGCCGGGACCCACCACCGACACCGCGGGGCGGGCCGGCGGCTCGCCGGCCTTCACTTCTTCGGTCATGCTCACGAGTGCACCGCCGGGGACCTGCCCGTGTCCAAGACCCATCCCGCGGCGTCGATACCTCGTAGGTATCGTTGCAGCGTGGAGCTACGGACCTTGCGCTACTTCGTGGCGGTCGCCGAGGAACTCCACTTCGGCCGGGCCGCCACCCGACTGCACATGAGTCAGCCGCCGCTGAGCCGGGCGATCAAGCAGTTGGAGGCCGATCTCGGGGCCGTGCTGTTCGCCCGCTCGCCTTCAGGGGTCACGCTCACTGCGGCGGGCTCGGTCCTGCTCCACGAGGCGCGGGCCCTGCTCGACCATGCCGACCGCGTCCGGGTACGTGTGAGCGCGGCCGCCGGCGTCGCGGCCATCACCATCGGCATCCTGGGCGACGGCACCGACCCCGGAGTGGCCAGGCTGGCCGCGGCCTATCGCCGAAGCCGCCCCGGCATCGACATCCGCATCCGCGACACCGATCTGACCGACCCGACCTGCGGGCTGCGTGCCGGACTGGTCGACGTCGCGCTGACTCGGGCGCCGTTCGACGAGACCGCCCTGACCGTGCGTGCACTGCGGACCGACCCGGTCGGCGTGGTCGTGCGCGCCGACGATCCACTGGCCCGCCGCGACGGGCTGCGGCTGGCCGAGCTGAGCGACCGTCACTGGTTCCAGTTCCCGCCGGACACCGACCCCATCTGGCAGTCGTACTGGAACGGCGACAGGCCTCGCGAGGGCCCGGTGGTGCGCACCGTCCAGGAATGCCTGCAGGCCGTACTGTGGAACGGAACGGTCGGCCTGGCCCCGCTCGGACACGACCTGCCCACCGAACTGGCCGTGGTGCCGCTGACCGACATGCCGCCGAGCCGCGTGGTGGCGGTGTGGAACGAGGGTGACACCAACCCGTTGATCCGATCCTTCATCGAGATCGCGACGACCGCGTACCGTCACTGAGCACCGTAACCGGTGAGTGATGACGCCGATCGGAAACACTCGTTACAAGGCGGTGGCGGCGCGGACCAGCCCCGCTACCGCCGTCGAACGGCTGTGTGCGGGCCAGGCGATGACCGTGGTGACATGGGGAGCGTCGAGGACGGGCACAGCGACGAGGCCCTCGCGGAGGCCGGTGCGGCCCGATTCCGGAACGACCGCGCAGGCACGGCCGAGGGCGATGAGCTGGGTGAGCTGCGTATGGTCGCGCACCTGTGGGCCCGGCCCGTCCGGGAAGGACCCGTCGGGACGCGGCCAGCGCGGCAGAGGCAGATCGGGAAGGCCGGTGACCTCGGCGAGCCGCAGGTGGGGGCGGACGCCGAGGGGATGGCCCGCCGGGAGAATCGCGACCTGCCCCTCGGTGTGCAGGTCCTCGGTGTCGAAGCCGGCCAGGTCGTCGAACGGACGGTGCAGCAGCGCCACATCAGCCCGGCCGTCGCGCAGCATCCCTGCCTGCTCGCCCGGCCCGCACAGCATGACGTCCACGGCGACGGCGCCGGGTTCGGCGGCGTAGGCGTCGAGGAGTTTCGCCAGGAGTTCGCCGGAGGCGCCCGCCTTCGCGGCGAGGACCACTGCCGGTCGGCCGGCCGCGGTGAGGGCGGCCCGGCGGGTGCGCCGCTCGGCGGCCTCGACGGCGTCCAGCGCCGCCCGCGCCTCGCGCAGCAGCACCGCCCCGGCCTCGGTCAGAGCGACGCCCCGGCTGCCGCGCTCCAACAGGGCGGCGCCCAGGCGCCGTTCGAGTCCTCCGATCGCCCGCGACAGCGGGGGCTGGGCGATCCCGAGCCGCCGCGCGGCCCGGCCGAAGTGCAACTCTTCGGCGACCGCGACGAAGTACCGCAGCTCACGTGTCTCCACCCCGCCAGCGTAACCGGGCCGGCCAGCGGCGATACCCGGGCGGTATCACTGCCCACCCGACCGGTCTTGGACGCCCCGCAGGGCGCGGGAGCAGCATCGATGCCATGAGTGAGAAGAACAGTGAGAAGAACATCGTGAACCGAAGGAAAGTCGCGCTGGTGACCGGGGCCAACAAGGGCATCGGTTACGAGATAGCCGCCGGGCTCGGCGCCCTCGGCTGGTCCGTCGGGGTCGGCGCGCGGCAGGAGGAGCGGCGCGAGGCCGCTGTGGAGAAGCTGCGCGCAGACGGAATCGACGCGTTCGGCGTACCGCTGGACGTGACCGACGACGCGAGCGTGACAGCAGCGGCCCGGTTGGTGGAGGAGCGGGCCGGGCGGCTCGACGCACTCGTCAACAACGCGGGCATCACCGGCGGTGGCCCGCAGGAGCCCACCACCGTCGACGTGAACCGGGTGCGGGCGGCCGTGGAGACCAACGTGATCGGGGTCATCCGCGTCACCAACGCCCTGCTGCCTCTGCTGCGCCGCTCGCCGTCGCCGCGGATCGTGAACGTCTCCAGCAGCGTCGGCTCCCTCACGCTCCAGACCACTCCCGGCGCCGAAATGGGCCCGATCGCCGTCGCGTACGCACCGTCGAAGACGTTCCTCAACGCCGTCACCGTGCAGTACGCCAAGGAACTGGCCGACACGAACGTCCTGATCAACGCAGTCTGCCCCGGCTACACCGCGACCGACCTCAACGACTTCCGGGGAGTACGCACCCCGCAGCAGGGGGCCGCCTCCGCGATCCGGCTGGCGACCGTACCGGACGACGGGCCGACGGGCCGCTTCTTCGACGACGAGGGCGAGGTCCCCTGGTGAGGGCGTCCGGCCAACTGAGCCACCCCGTACGGGGCATGACCCAGTTACGCCGTCATCGAAGGGGCGGCTCCGAGGGGAACGACAGCGGGCGAAGGCTTCGCCGACGCGTTCACGGGCAGGCGTTGATGCCATTGGCCGGCTGGAGTGAGGGTGCACGCGGACGCCGAACGGCCGGGCCGTATCCTGAGGCCGGCGACGCAGGCACCGCCTCTGCGTCGCAGCCGTCCTTCGCCGCCGGGCGCCGCCCATGCCCGGGTACCAGGTACCCGGGCAGACGATCGGGAGTCGACAGTGATCAGCCTGGCCGCAGTGGGAGGGGTGGCCCTGGTCGAACTGGGCATGGCCCTGACTCCTGGACCGAACATGATCCACCTCGCCTCCCGCGCGATCACCCAAGGCCGCAGGGCCGGCCTGGTCAGCCTGAGCGGGACCGCCGTGGGATTCCTGTGCTATCTGCTGGCCGCGGCCGCCGGCCTGTCCGCGTTGTTCGCCGCCGTGCCGCTGGCGTTCTTGGTGGTCAAGCTCGCCGGGGCCGCCTATCTGGCCTACCTGGCCTGGGACATGCTCAAGCCCGGTGGCCGCTCACCCTTCACTCCCGCCCAGGACCTGCCTCCGGTCTCCGACACCCGGCTGTTCTCGATGGGGCTCCTCACCAACCTGCTCAACCCCAAGATCGCTCTCATGTACGCCGCTCTCCTGCCCCAGTTCATGGATCCGCAGGCGGGTCCGGCCTGGGCCCAGCTGATGCAGCTCGGTGGTGTGCAGATCATCGTGGGGATCTCCGTGAACGCTCTGATCATGCTCGGTGCGGCACGGGTGTCGGGGTTTCTGGCTGCCCGGCCCCGCGTGATGACCGCTCAGCGGTTCGCGGCAGGCGGCCTGCTCGGTGTCTTCGCGCTGCGCACAGCCCTGTCCCGTACGCCTGCCTCGGCCTCGAGACCAGTGCTCCACTGAGGCACCTGCCGCATCGGCTGAGGACCGAGTTGCATTCGTCAGCAACTGGCTCGCCGGGGCAGGTGCCGGACAGGCTCATCTCCACGCCTGAGCCGACGGATCGAACCGCTCACGGCCCGTCCCTCAAACCCGGGTCCGCACGGTGGCCACAAGATTTTCCTGCCGCCTGTAAAGGATCCGGCGGCGCTGAGCAGCGTGCTGAAGAGCATCGTGTTCCGCAACCGCGCTGCGGGCAAGGCCGAGGTGATCCGCGCCAAGAGCGAGTCACAGGTGCTCCGCGCCCAGGGACGCCGAACGGGAGGACGGGGGCGTCGTGGCTGATGAGGGCAGGCCCGGGGCGGGGCATGCAGAGGCGCTGCGGGCGCTGGTCGAGGAGCGGTACACCAAGATGGTGGGCTACGCCGCCCGGCAGCTGCGCACCCGTGACGTGCCGCGGTCGTCGGCCGATCCCGAGGACGTCGTGCACACCGCCCTGAGCGCCGCACTCGCCCGCACCGAACCCATCGGCAAAATGCGGGCCTACACGTACAAGATCATCCAGAACGAGATCGACCGGGCGGCACGGCTCCACCACTCAGGCCGGGGGTACGCCTCCCTGGACGCGGACGTGCGCCTGGAAGACGAACCGGCGGCCGAGCCCGTCGCCGAGGCCGAACTGCGCCACGTCGTCACCCAGGCGTTGAACGGCCTGCCACTGCAGCAACGCCGGGTCATGCTGCTCATGCAGATGGGCATGACTCATGCGGAAGCGGCGCGGGTGCTGAACGTGGCGCCGCGCTGCGCGCGCTGCGTGTCGCGCTCATCGGCCTGGGCACATCCGTCCTCGCGTGGATCACGTGCTCCTTGACGCCCGGAGTACGCGAGATCATCCGTGCCGCAAGTCTCCCGTCACCCGCGGGCCCCGCGATGACACGGAGCCTGCTCACCTTGATCGGCCTGGCCACCGTCATCCTCGGGCTGGCAGTCGCTGGCCCGGATCACACGTCACTGTTGCGGCGGCTGATCAAGGCACTGCAACGACGTACGCCGGCCACCAGAGCCCCGCCGGCCCCAGCCCCAGCCCCGAGGCCGGCAGCGCACAAGAGTACGGGTGGAACGACAGCATCGGCCCCGCCGACGAGTGGCGGCTCAACCCCAACACCGGTGAGGTCGAACTGCGCCTCCCCCCATCCGCACCGCCTCGACGACTCCACGCCCTCGCGAGCACAGCAGTGCCACAGGCCCGGGCAGGCACCGCCACGTCCCCGACAACAGCCTCCTCAACCGGCGCTAGAACCCGCATCGTAAGGACAACACTGGAAGGGCCCCTGCGGAGCGCACGCATTCTCGTTCGGAAATACGGTCTGGCGCCGGGGACGTCCCCCGTGCCGGTCTCAGGCGCAGCGCCATCGCACGCTCCTACTCCCGACGACGGAGGGTCACAGGGGCGCTACGCATCGAGGCCCTTCCCGGTCAGGTCCGGGCACGCTGCGCGACCGGCCCGCAGCACGCCGCGACCACCGCTTCACCCTCGTACTCCATGACCACTGTGTCGCGTGTCCCCCGTGTCCCCTCACATCCGCCGTGGACAGAGAATTTGCTCGATTCCCCGGATGGGTGCGGCGTCGGGGGTACTCGTGGCCTGGCACACGGGGGCCGCACAACCGCGAGGTGAAAGGCATGACTACCTCTCACGGGTCATCGATGGAAACCCATCCTGACCTCATCGACATGCGCACGCGCCACGAGATGGCCGAGCGCGCGGCCACCACCTCCCGGGCTCAGACCGTGGAGACGATGGCCCTCCTGGCAGGTCTGTATCTGGCGGCGTCCCCCTGGATCGCGGGGTTCAACGCGCTGACGACACTGGCCGTCACCAACCTGATCGTGGGCATCGCCTACGCGCTGCTGATGAGCGGCGGGTTCGGCCGCGCCTACGAGCGCACCCACAGCATGGCGTGGGCCGCCTGCGGGCTGGGCGTGTGGACGATCGTCTCGCCCTGGGTCGTGGCCGGTGATGTGAGCACGACCAGGAGCGTCGTCAACAACGTCATCGTCGGCGCGATCTGCCTGCTGCTGGCGATGGCGGCCAGTGCCGCCTCCGGTGATCGGGGCACGTCACGCGGCCGTGGCCGTATGACAGACCGGTAGGTCTCCCTCGGATCGGTACGGCCTCGCGGCCGGTGCCCCTGACTCACCGGGGGCGCCGGCCGCGGCAGCGGTGCTGCACCCGCGCCCCGGGCCGTGCGCGGGACGCCGGGGGGCCGGCCGTCCGACGCGCCGCACGATGGACGATGTTCGGGTCCTGGTAGTGCGCGAGCCCGGAGGCGCCTCCCAGAAGCAAGGCGGCTGCCGCGCCGCCGTGCGGCCCGGGTTCAGGACCTCGGAGAGGCCGCTCGCGGCTGTCGCGACGGGGACAGAGGGGCGACACGCTGTGCGCGGGAGTCCCGACGCGCCCGGGCGGTGTACCAGCCGACCCCGAGGACCAGGGCCAGGGCGGCTTCGACCACGTCACCGCCGTAGTACATCAGCCGGACCCCGGTGTGCAGGTCATCACCGGTGAAGGCGGTGCCGGGCGGCGGCGACGTGTAGAGGACCCGGGCCAGCACGGCGTGCGCGGCACCGGCGGCCAGCAGGGCGCCGCCGCGGACGGCGGGACTCCACCGGCGGCGCAGCGGATCGAGCTGGCACGCGGCGAAGGAGAACAGCAGCCCGGCGGCCGGCACCTGCGCGTACGTCATGGCGTGGAGGAGGGCGTTGTCCCCCAGGGCCGCGAACAGGTGTGTCCGGTACAGCAGCCACAGGCCGCCGACGTCCAGCAGCGCCGCCAGCGGCGGGAAGACGAGCACACCCAGCAGCCGGGAATGCGCGAGTGCGAGCACGCCCCGGCGTGCCGTGCCCGCGGGGAGCGCCCGCAGCACCAGGGTGAGAGGGCGGGCCAGGACGACCAGCAGGGGTCCGACCATGCCGAGGAGCAGGTGGCGGGTCATGTGCCCGGTGAACGGCCCTCCCGGCACAGCTCCCGCCCCGGCCCAGGCGAGGGCGATGGCGCCCGCGGCGAAGGACGCGTCCCGCCGCCGGGGCCAGGCATCGCCTCGCCGCCGCAGCCGTGCGGCACCCGACAGATAGGCGGCGGCCGCCAGCAGCCCGGCCACGGCCAGCACCGTTTCGGGCGTGGCCGGGCCGGTCGGAACGGCCGGGTGGACGTGTGCGAGCCTCACGACCCCGTACCCGCCCCGTCCCAGCGGGCCGCCCGCGCGCCCAGGACCACACCGACGACCAGCAGCGCCGCACCGGAGAGGTTCCACGCCCAGTCGTACGGCGTGACGTCCACCCCGTAGCGGATCTGGTGCAGGCGCAGCAGCTTGTGGTCCACGATCCCGTCGAAGAGCTGGAAGATCCCCAGGCCGAGGAACAGCCCGGCCCGTGCGTGGGTTCTTGCTGCTCTGGGTGACGATGATGGCGGCCATGATGCTGCCGTCCATGGCGCCGGTGGCCCTCACCTGGGTGCGAGGCATCGGGCGGCGGCCGTCCGGGTGGAGCCGGGCGGTGCGCACGCTGAAGTTCGTGGGTGGATATCTGCTGGTGTGGACGGCTTTCGGGCTGCTCGCCTACGCGGCTCTGGCCCTCACCGGGGACCTCGTGGAGGATCATCCGGCCGCGGGACGCTGGATCGGCGCAGTGGCCTTCCTGCTGGCGGGCCTCTACCAGCTCGGCCCCCTCAAGAACGTCTGTCTGCGGCACTGCCGCGACCCCATGAGCCAGTTGGTGCGCTACGCCGGTTTCCGGCAGCCGGCCCGCGATCTGCGGGTGGGCATCCACCACGGCGGCTACTGCGTCGGCTGCTGCGCGGGGCTGATGGTGGTCCTCGTGCCGCTCGGGGTGATGAACGTGGCCGCGATGGCCGGGCTGGCGGTGATGATCTTCGTGGAGAAGCTGTGGTCAGGGGGCCGCTGCTCGCCCGGGTCGTGGGTGTCGTCTTCCTCGTCCTCGCCGTGCTGGCTCCGTTCCAGGACTGGCTGCTGCCGGGCTGCGGGAATCGGCGCCCTCGATGGGCGGCATGTGAGCACCTGCGGCAAGCTGGAGGCATGAGGCCGCCTCGGGATCCGCGTGCGGCTCGGGACACGCGGTCTCGCCACTCCGATAGAGCTCCCTCGGGCTCGACGGGAGGGAAGCGAGATGACGGAACAGGCCACCCCCGGTACCCGCTGGCATCTGGCCGGCGACTGGTTCGACGTGTGCAAGTGCGCCATACCGTGCCCCTGCACGTTCGCGCAGCCCCCGACCTACGGCGACTGCGAGGGCGTGCTGGTCTGGCACATCCGTGAGGGCAACTACGGCGACGTACGGCTCGACGATCTCAACGTCCTGATGCTCGGCTCCTTCGAGGGCAACCCGTGGGCCGGTACGCACACCGACCCCTACGCCGCGGTCTTCCTCGACGAACGCGCCGACGACCAACAGCGCGCCGCGCTCGGGGCCATCTTCGGCGGTGAGGCGGGCGGCTGGCCGGCCCAGTTCGGGGAGATGTTCCGGCCCGAGATGCGCGGCATGGACATCGCTCCGATCCGGGTGGAGATCGACGAGGACCTCGCCGGCTGGCGCGCCGAGATCCCCGGCCGGGTCACGGCGACCGCCGAGGCACTCACCGGCCCGACGACACCTTCGGGCGCACGCGTCCAGGTCCACAACGCCCCCGGCGCCGAAGTCGGACCGGGCCAGATCGCCACCTGGGGCCGTGCCACCACCGACCGCGCCGACGCGTTCGGCTTCTCCTGGGAACGCTCAGGAAAGTCGAGCAAGTACTTCCCCTTCGACTGGACGGGACCCGAATGACCTCGGGGACGAGAGAGCGCCGGTAGCAAGAGCCTGGGGTAGCGGTCCCAGCACTACACCCGAGACGACGGTCAAGTACCCGACAGCCGCAAGCACGCCGAGATGGTGGCCGGGGCTCAAGGACGGGCGGAAGTGGACTGGCTGGTCGCGCCGGACTCCACGATCGTCCGGGCTCATCAGCACACCGCTGACAAGGAGGCTCGAGGAGCGCGGACTCGGACGCTCCCGGTCGACCGCGCCGGGCAGCGAACACCCCCTCATCACCGACGGCCAGGGCACGCCGCGCGCGGTGTCGCTGGCCACGCGACGACCTGGTCGCTGCTTCGCAGACCCGCAGTCGACGACACCGCCAAGTTCGTACGCGCCACGACGGTTCGGACGCTCGGAGCCGGCCGGCGCGACCACTCCGGCACCCTCGCACTGCGGACAGGGCCGAGAACGAGGCCGACGTCGCGGCGGGCGGTGCAGTGGAGAAGCCGGACCTTCCACCGGTGTCGACGTAGCTGGCAGCTTGGACCTCACCCAGTGCAAGTGCCGTTCGCGAAACCGCTGCTCACGCGCTTGTGCGACAGGCCTTAGCATGTGGCCCGTTGAAGGACGGGCAGTCCGGCTGTGTCGTGGCAGCTGTGTCCACGGGGGGAGAACGTCGATGTTCGGAATCATCAGGCCGTGCCGTCACCGCCTGGGCGAGGGCATGCGTACCGAGTGGATGGCGCATCTGTGCGGATTGTGCCTGGCGCTGCGAGGCGAGTACGGGCAGTTCGCACGGGTGGCCACCAATTACGACGGGCTGATCGTCTCGGTACTGACCGAAGCGCAGTCGGAGCGTACCGGCGACTGGCGGCGAGGCGCTGGTCCGTGTCCGCTGCGCGGGATGCGATCGGCGGACGTGGCGCAGGGTGAGGGTGCCCGGCTGGCGGCGACCGTGTCGCTGGTGCTGGCCGCGGCGAAGATACGTGACCATGTGGCCGATGGCGACGGCCTGTTGGGGCGGCGCCCTGTGACGCTGGCGGCGCGCCGGATCGCCCACGGCTGGGACCGGGCGGGCGCCGCGGGTGGCGAACGGCTCGGCTTCGACACCGCGGTGCTGCTCGACGCGGTTGACCGGCAATCGGAGATCGAACGGCTGACCGGCCCGGGCGACTCGCTTCTGACGGTCACGGAACCCACGGAGACGGCAACCGCCGCCGCGTTCGCGCACACCGCGGTGCTCGCCGGCCGCCCGGGAAACGCCGAGCCGCTGGCGGAGGCCGGCCGTCTGTTCGGCCGGCTGGCGCATCTGCTCGACGCGGTGGAGGATCTGGACACGGACGAGGCGACCGGCGCGTGGAACCCGATCACCGTGACCGGCGCGGACCGCACCGAAGTCCGCCGGCTCTGCGACGACGCAGTCCACGGAATCCGACTCGCCCTGTCCGACGCCGAGTTCGTCGACGCGCGGCTGGCACGGGCGCTGCTGGGCGGCGAGTTGGAGCGTGCCGTCGACCGCGTCTTCGCTACCCGGCATCGTCACCACCAGCACCGCCACCAGGCACGGGGCCCGCGCATGCTGCCCTGGCTGGGACGTCGTACGGCGACGGAAACCCTCTCGGGGACTGGCACGGACACGAATTGCGGAGCCGGGGCGCTTACGGGCGCGGCCCCGCAGGCTGCCTCGATGGCATCCGGTCGGCCCTCGGAGGAGCAGTGTCGGCGGTGTGGCCAGTGGCGCGAGCTGTGCCGCAACTGCCGGTTGTGCTTCAACTGCTGTACCTGCAATGACGACGACGGACCGGATGACGTAGAGCCCTGGCAGTTCGGCGACGGCAACGGCAACTCTCGCCAGGACGGTTCCGGGGGCGACGGCTGGTTCGGCGGATCGAGCGGCGGTAACTCGGGTGGCTCCTCCGGTGGTTGGAGCGGAGGTGGTCAGGGGTCGGGCCGCTCCGGTGGCTCCGGTGGGGACTCGGGTGACGGCTGCTGCGGCGGCGGGGGCTGCTGCAACCCGTGCAAGTGCTGCTGCGACTGCTGCGACTGAACGACTGCCGCGACCGGGAGGGGGTCCTGCCACGAAGCAGCCCCTAAGTGAGCCGCAGGGTTCGTCTTGGGGCACTTTGCATGCGGAGGCGGGACGGAGCTGCTTTCCATCTTCGACAGGAGTAAGTGAATTTCTAATAGCGGCAGAGCACGTTAGGCCAACTCGCGCAAGAGCGCATGTCTGCGGCACAGTCCAGTAGTTCGCCAGGATGGTCCGTCAGCTCCGTCTCGGACGGTGGCGATCTTCAACGCCCCCCGCTAGGCTCCCTGTTGCTCATTCGAGAGCCGCAGAGCACTGGCGACGTGTCCGATGGGGGACAGTGCTCCGCTCGACATGCAATGAGCACGATGAGTCTCTAATCGTCGCAGAGCCTCAGCAGGCCATCGCAACCGGTGGTCGAGCTGAGGCTGCCCGCCGACTGGTCGACCACCTTTGAGAAGGGATCGACTGGTGAGGCTGAATTTTTCCGTTCAGGTACTTCTCACGCTCTTGTCATTCGTGTCGTCGCTGCTGGTAGCGGTGGTGGCGGGGGCACTTTCGCACGAGGCCGGGGCGCCGGTAGCCGGTGCGGTGCTGTACGGCGGCGGCGCGTTCATCGGCTGGATGACACTGTGTGTCGCTGTGTTGACGGCGCTCGGTCTGATCGGGCATCAATGTCATCCCGGTGAGTGAGCGTTCTCAGCTTTGCCACTCCAGGGTGACGCCGTAGCCCTCGCTTGAGCCCTGGAAGCCCCTCGGCTGGGCCGGCCGGGCACGGTGGGTTGTCTGTGAAAAGTTGCTGGCGGTCACTTCGCTGAGGGGCCGGCCCTGCGCTTCGGGGCGGAAGATGATCACGGGGAGGGATGGAACGTATGCTCGAAGTACCATCCCTGCAAGCTTCTCCGGCCAGTACTTCCCGACGTCCGCAGTGGCGTAGTCGGACGGAGACATCCCTGTAGACAGGACAGAGGGCAGAGGGCAGAGCGCAATGAGTGTGGCTGAGAGTTGGTCGCGTGTGATGAATCTTCTTCGGGAGCACGCGCCGGCCGATCACGCGGATCTGCCGGGGCCCGCTACGGAGCAGATGCTCGCGGCAGCCGAGGAACGGATGGGGATCTCCCTTCATGGGGACCTGCGGACGTGGCTGTTGCAGAACAATCTGGATCTGCCGGAGGAAGATTTCGACGACGACGTGATGTGCTGCGGCTTCGACGGGTTTCCAGACGAGGGAAGCTTCTTCCTGGGTATCAGGGCGATGGAGAGGCTCTACGCGAACCGATCCAGGTCTGGTGGATTCGACCCTCCGGACCAGCCGGACAATCCGTTCTGGCGTAACGAGTGGATCCCGTTTCTGTCGGACCAGGACGGCTGGATGGGAAAGTTCATCGATGTGCGGGACGGGCGCGTCGGCCGCTGGTTCGTGGGTGACCCCACGGTCACGGGCGAGTACGAATCGATGGCCCAGTATTTCGACTCCGTAGCGGAGACGCTGACGAGGATCGCCGGTGGAAGCTCCCCGGTCTGTCGGTTCACCGAAGGTCGACTTGTCTGGTCGTGAGACGGTTCCCGACTGGATGACGGCCATTGTCATATCGTCCTCACCCTGGTACGGCACTGAGATTCATCAGCGTTGACGTTCCAGGGTGAGGATGGCTGCGGCGATGACGGTCATGCGGTTGGGGCTGCAGCGGGCCCGGCGGAAGATCTGCCAGGACTTCAGCCCTGCGATGCTTCGTTCGACCGGTGCCCGTGCCGCCGACAGGGCCCGGTTGATCGTTCGCTGGGTCGTGGTGAGGTCCCGGTTCGGGAGCCGTCTGATCGGTGTGGTCACCCAGGGGCTGGCCCCGATGTAGGCGCGGTCGGCGGGCACGGGAACACCCTGGCGTTCGCAGATCCGGATGATGCGGCGTGTGCGGGCCTCGGTCAGGTCGTGAGTGCGGCCGGGCAGCGCGGGCGAGAGGCCGGGTACGTTTCCTCGGAATCCGCGGCGGACTCCTGCGAGCTCCGATGGCATGCTGATGGGCCCGGCAGTCCGGCGAGTCAATACCGCCTTCGTCATGGTCACTGCATCTTGCTCGGAGCACATGATCAGACGAAGGCCGCCCCTCTGTCCGGTGAACCCTCAGGCCAGGGAACCCGTTCGAGACTCGTTCGAGGTCGTGGCACCATGTGCGGCATGACAACACACCGAAAGGGCCATGCCGCGTAGACGGCCGCGACACGTCCGGGGTGGTGTTCCCCGCCGCCGGACACAACGGACAACGCGGGTCATCGACGGGCTGTCTCCGCGCACGCTGGCTGAGATCGGCCGGCTCGAGCGCAGCCGCAACTATCTGCAGCCGGGGGACGTCACCGCGGCCGTGTTCATGTGGAAGGACTACGTCCACCGCCCCGAGAAGGAGCTGTGGCACGACTACCAGTGGGGCAACGTGCACTGGTACTGCTGTGGTGACCCCCTCGAAGCCCGCGCTCTCCTCGACACCGTGGTCCAGGCCCTGTCGCCCCGAAGCGCCCGCCAGCTCAGACAGATCATCAGCCGTTCCGACGCCATCTGGAACCGACCGTCACCGCCGTACATCGTGGACGGAGGTTAAAGAACGGCAACAACCCGCAAGTCCCGGTTCTCAACCAGCCATGAGGAGCCGGGAGTTGGCCAAGCATCAGCATCCGGCACGAGCACGCAGGCCCGGCTGGACCGTTGAGGGACGCGCAGTTGCAGTGGCAGCATGGGACGCGGTCGTTCGGCATGGGCGGGGAGGGCGACAACCGTGACGGTGATCGAGTACATGCTGATCGGCGGGGCGGGCGGGGCGCTGATCGAGGCAGTCGCCTTCTTCAACCGGCTGGGCGAATGGCGTGCGGCGCGGCTGACGCCGACGGGCAACAAGCGCAAGAATCCTCCGAGTTTCCTCAACTTCATCGACCTGCCGCCCGTGGCGGCCATCGCGGTTACGCGACTGGTTCTCGGCGGGGCTGCTGCCACGGCGTTCGGGACGAGCGGTCAGGCGACTGGGGCACTTGGTGCCTTGACGGTTGGGGCCGCAGCACCCGCCCTACTCCAACAGCTGGGTCAGATCCGTCAGATCCGTGAGGCAGTAACTCAGTCAGCGACTCAGCAGCCGAGCACGCAGCAGACGCCCGCCGACACTGCGGCCAATACGATGCAAACGCCGGCCCCGGAGGCCGTGGAAGAGGGTGGGGTCGCATGAGCAGGAGCGGCGGTGGCGATCTGAACTTCGGCCAGAAGGTCGTCGGTGGCCTGATCGGGGCCATCAGCAACACCAACAGTTCCTATGCCGTCCACAACGAGAGTGGCCGTGCTGAGCCGGCGGACCCGCATGTCGCCGAACTGCTGGCCGGGGTCAGGCAATTGCGTGACGATCTGCAGCGGCTCGTCCCAAGCCCCGAAACCGATGCCCTGGACGAGGTACTCGCGAGCGTCGAGGACGAGATCACGACGACCGGCCACGCCTCGCCAGGGCGGCTGGCCAGGCTGCGCCAGGCACTACAGGACGCAGGGGCGGTTGCGGGACTCCTGGCCTCCGCGGCGTCCGTAGGGCACACGCTGGCGACGTTGCTCGGCGGCTGAGTCGAAGCTGAACGGATGCCAGGTCTCGAACCTGCTGGCCGCCGCCCCAAGGCACTCTCACTGGACCGCGGACCGCGAGCGTGACGCCGGCGCCGTACCGAGTGGAGGCTCAGCCGGGCGAGTCGAGGGACGTTGATGACAAGTCACTTGGTTCCCTCTGCCATCGTGTGCCTCATGGGTGAACTGGTTGAGCGGGTTGACGAGCGTGACGAGGTACTCGCTGTCGTGGAGAGGGGGGAGGCGATTCGTCACCGGTGGCTGCATCGCATATCGACGATCGTGTGCCGCGACCGTGCAGGGAGGTTCTTTGTCCACCGCCGTCCAGACGATGACACTCGATTCCCGGGACAGATCAACTGGATGCTCGGAGGCGCGGTGGACGTGGCCGAGTCGTATGAGGATGCTGCTGCGCGGGAGTTGGTGGAAGAGCTTGGTGTTCATGCCCGGCCTCGTTTCCTGTTCAAGTTCTTGTGCGACGGCGTGATCAGCCCGTATTGGCTCGGTCTGCATGAGGTCGTCGTCACGCAACCGATTCAGCCCGACCCCTCGGAGGTCGCTTGGCATGATTGGTTGACTGAGTCCGAACTGACGTACCTGGTCCGGCATCGGGAGTTCGTTCCGGATGCTCGCGAGGCGTTCGACCGATATCGCGCTCTTCCGGGGCGGCCGGGAGCGACGTGAGCTGTCGTGCGCATTGCTGGAGTTCGTGTGCCGCGGCTCGGCGTCCCGCATCGGTGAGCGAAACGGTTCCGCCGAACAAACCGACGGACCGTCACGAGAGATCGAGGCTAGGATCATCTCGTTCGTGACACGAACTTTATCCGTTCGTCTTCTGTCATGCTTCCCTCACCACCGGAGAGATCCCTGCATGATTCGCCACAAAGGCAGACTTCCTCGCCTGGCCTCGCTCCTGATCGGTGCCGGACTGGCCGCCTCGCTGGTGACCGCTCCCGCAGGCGACGAGACCGCCGCGCATGCCCCCACGGCCCCCGCGCCCGCCGCCTACGCCGTCACCCCCGCTGTCTCCCCGTTCGTCCAGAGCGGCCCGCGCAACATCGTCACGCGGATGCAGGACACCTACATCACCAACGTGAACGACGCTGACCACTCCGGGGGGCAGCTTCTACACGTTGGCACGCCGGACAACGGCACGACCAAGTACCGCAGCTTCCTGCAGTTCGACGTCTCCAAGCTGCGCGGTGCGAACATCAAGAGTGCGAGCCTGCGGCTGTACAACTCCTTCACCGGCTCCTGCGACGGCTGGTGGATGTACGCCGACCCGGTCGCAGCGGCCTGGAGCCAGTCCACCATCACCTGGGCCAACCAGCCTGCCCTCAGCGCCGGTTACCAGAGCTCCGCGAACTTCGGCATAGGACATCCGACCTGCCCGGACCAGCCGGTGGACTCCGACCCGGACACCTCGAACGGGATCAAGCGGCTCGACGTGACCGCCATGGTCAAGGCATGGGCGTCCGGGGCACTGGCCAACCACGGCCTGCGCCTGTCGGCCGGCGAGTCCGGCAGTGTGGCGTACAAGGACTTCTGCTCCATGAACCCCAACGCCACCGACTTCGCCTGCCACCTGGCCTACAACACGCCGACACTGGAAGTGGAGTTCAACCCCGGCGCGTCGGTCATCGGCGCGGCCGACCAGTACGCCGTGAACTACGGCGGCTACCCCGCCACGAGCTCGGCGCTGGAGTTCTACGACTCCTACAACCCCGCCCTGTGGCCGGCGACCGGCCCCTACCAGCGATGGGTCCCCGACGCGTACCACTCCTTCCAGGACCCCTACGGCGACCTGCTCCGGGCCCCGTTCGCGGGCGGGACGGAGCACCGGCTGCGCCCCGCGGGCGCATACGCCGCGTCCGGACGCAGCGGCCAGCAGGTCCTGGTCGTCGGAGACGGGCAGAGCGGCCTCGTCACCGTCGTCCCGTACCCGGCTCTGTCGGGGGCGCGCTTCGCCATCAACGTCGGCGTCAGCTCCATCACCAACCTGCACGGCGTGGAACTCCTGCCGGACGGCAGTGTGGCCGTGGCCCTGTCCAGAACCGGCCAGGTGAAGGTCTACACCAAGGCCCAGGGCGCGATCGGCAACGCGCCTGGTGCTTACGCCACCGCCTCGGACACCGAAGCGCTGGCCGATGCCCACAGCGTGCTGTACGACCCGGACACCAGCTCGCTGTGGGCCGTCGGGGCGAGCGAACTCGTCCGATACTCGTACACGAGCGGCACCGGGAAGCTCGAGAAATCCGAGACCTTCGCCCTGCCGCTGAACCCCAACGGGTCCTCCCTGGCCTACGGCCACGACCTCGAGCCCGTCTACGGCAACCCCGACCGGATGTGGGTGTCGTCCAACTCGGGGATCGTCCAGTTCTCCAAGTCCGGGGCCACGCCCTGCTACACCTCGTCCCGGTGGCCGACCTCCGCGACGGCACCCGACGGTCAGACCAATCGCTGGTGCACGGACTACACCCGTGAACCGCTGGTCAACAAGGGCGGCATGGCCAAGAGTGTCGGCAACGACCCGGTCTCCGGCACCGTGATCACGACTTGCGCGGGAGATCCCACCGCCTGCCACGCGCCCGTCGCAGGTGCCGCCACCTGGACGACGCCGGCGATCACCTTCGTGGATTCCACCGGTCGCCATGAGGAGTTCTGGCGCGAGACCTACGCCCAGTACTACCGGGCGCGCTGGATGGTGCCCAGCTACAACTGACGCCGCGCCGCCGCCCGTCTCCACGGGGGACGGGCGGCACGCCGCCGGAGCGCGGTGCTGGGCGGACGAGAACTACGGCCGGCCCAGTGACCGGTTGGGTCCGTTCGGCCAGCGGCACAGCCGGAACGGCGTCGGCGATTCGCCGCGCTGCACCCGACGGGGTGGAGGCGCTGTTGTCGAGGACGAGCACCTGAACGCCGCTGCTCGCACTGCGGGGTCGATCAACGGTCGCAACGTGTTCATAGCGGGCAGCGGCGACGAGGCAGGCGCCCCGCTCGGCCCGCCGGAGAGGAATCGGGTTCGTCCGCGCCCGCATGACCGCGAGCCGGAATGGCGCAACCGGGTACGAGGGAAGAGGGCTACCGCCAGCACAAGGCGCCACGAGTGTCCGTATTGTGGCAATTTGAAAAGTTCATCTACAACAGATGACATGAGCAGACGAGTTGACACACGCGAGCAGCATCCGCACTTCGAACTCCGCTCCCGTGGAGTGCATTTGACCGTACGACGGGGTGGGGCCGCTTGGTGGACGAGTCGATAGTGTGCGACCTCCTGCGGGCCGCGACCCTCGGCTCGCCGTGGGGGCATCGGGTACCGATGCCCCCTCTCACCCAGTGGAGGTCCCGTAGACGCGGAACATGGAGTGCTCCATCGGCGCTGAGTCCGCGATGGCGGACCGAGTCGCGCCGGTGGTGTGCCCGGTCGTGGTCCTCACCGTCCCCCGTCGGGGCCGCCGTGTCCACCGAACCCGCCGTCGCCATCACGCCTGCCGAACCCGCCGTCGCCGTCAAGCCCGCCGAACCCGCCATCGCCGTCACGCCTGCCGTGCTCGCCATCGCCGTCGCGTCTGCCGTGCTCGCCGTCATCGTCGCGCCCGCCGTGCCGACGGTCGTCGTGATGGCCGTCGTGTCCGGACGGGAGGTCGACGGTGTCGCAGTAGATCACCGGTCCCTGGGGCGCGAAGGGGGTGGGGCCGTCGGTGGGGATGCCCTCTGTCTCCATGACCAGCAGACGCAGGGGTGCCCCGCGCCGCACCTGAGCCACGTCGATCTCGCCCCGGTAGGACGGTGTGTGGGACGACTCCGCGTCGACCGAGGTGAGTGGGGTGACGGTGTCCTCGAGGGTGACCCAGCCGAGGTCTTCGTCGCCGATGACGCCGTGCCGGCGTTGGAGAGTCGCGGTGATCTGTGGCGGCAGGGAGCCGGTGGGGTCCCAGGAGGGGCCGGTGAGACTCACCGAGAGCGGCCGGCCGGGGCTGACCGTGAGTTCCCGGTCGGGCAGGGTGCGGACGACGTCGGCGAGGACGACCGGTGAGATCTCGGCTCCGGGGATGGAGTGGGGCTGGTAGCGGACCAGGGCGAGCCGGACGAAGGGCAGACAGGTGTCCCCGGTGTCCAGCTCCAGGTCGCAGAACCAACGTCCACCCTTCTCGTCCGGGTCGAACTGCGGGGCGAAGCCGACGACCGTGACGGGGAGCGGGCCGGAGGGCGCGGACAGAACGAGTGGCTTGGGCGGTCCCACCGCGTTGGTGAACACGTCCGGGGTCGGGGCCACGACGGGCGCGGAACGGTGAATGGGGTCGCGGCCCATCAGGGTGACCCAGGCGTCGCGTGCGGACGTCGGGTCGCCGCCGGGCGGCTCGCCGAGGACCACACCCAGCAGTTCGCCCTCGCCGGAGGAGAACCAGGGGCGGCCGAGGTACACCCGGATGCCTCCGCCGCGCCTGCGTCGGACGATGGCACCGGACGGCCCGTCGGCCTGGTCCAGGGACAGCGTGGGTACGCAGTACAGGACCCGCGGTGCGGTGGGCGCCGCGCTGCTGGGCACCGAGTACTCCTGCGCGGCGCCCTGTACGGTCAGCTCGCCCCGGCCGGGCTCGGCGAACGGCAGAGGGAAGTAGTCGCCGAACCGGCTGCCCGCCAGCGGGCGATAGCGGACCACGCGGTGTTTGGTGTCACCGAACTCGTGCTTCGTGAGGAGGGGCGGGACCCCGTCGGCCGTGACCTTGTCCTCGGCCGCCTTGGTGCTGAAGGTCAGTACGCCGTCGCGGAGGAGGACGGGGTCCGGGCCGGGTGTGCCGGTGGGGACGGCCCTCGCCGTGAGCAGTCCGAACACCGGTGCGGTCATCGTCCGGGTGACGGTCCCGTCGGGGCCCTCGTCCGTCACCTCGCTCCACTCCGCGACCAGATCGATCCGGCCCGTGCTGTTCTCGTCCAGCGCGATGGTGCCGGCGAGATGTTCGGCGGTCGCGTTCTGAGCGCGCTCTTCCGTCGGCGGAGGCAGGTGCAGTACCGGCGTCTTCAGCGGCTTCTGGACCGCGTGGACGAGAGTCAGCTCATGCCAGGGAGTGAACATCCAGTGGCGATTCTCCGCGGCCAGTTCCAGCGCGCGGTCGGTCTTCGTGCGCTCCGCCTCGCTCTCCCCCGCCGCCGCCCGGGACCATGAGGCCATGCCCATGAGGTCCGCGTCGAAGTCGATGCCGGAGCACACCCGGACAGTGGCCACGGCACCCTTGGGCAGCGACACGGTGAGGACCCGGGACGCCTCGTCGAAGTGGGGTGGCCCGGTGCCTTCGGCCAGCCTCAGCCGGAAGGACTTGGGACGGTGCCAGACGTCGCCGTCCCAGGGGACCAGGAACGGCTGTCCTGCGGGCATTCCCGGCAGGTCGAACAGGGCGGCTCCGCGGGCCAATGGATCGGGGAGGCCACGCATGTCGACCTGTTCGCCCGTGTGCAGGGCGGTCACCGCGGGGTGGTCGGGGTCCGCCGCCGGTGAGTCGACGGGCTCCAGCCGCACGTCCGGGCCCGGATCGTCCAGGGAGCCGCTCTCGCGTACGGCCAGTTCGTAGATGGCGTCCTGCACGGCGTGGTCGGTGGAGCCGATGGCCTCGTCCAGCAGGCCGTGCCATTCCACGCACTGCAGCGATGTCTTCGGTGCGACGACATGGCGTTCGTCGACGCCCTGGTAGGGGACGTGTCCTTGGTCGGTGACCAGCGAGGACCGGTTGAACTCCGCGGCGTAACTCTCCGCCGTAATGCCGGTTGTCGGGGCCGGCTGTGAGCCGGGGCCGCAGTCGACGGTGAAGCCGGCCTTGCGGCCCAGCTCGGTCAGGGACTGGCAGCCGGGTGTGCCGTCGGCGTCGCTTCCGGAGAAGCCCTGGCTGCGTTGCTCTGCGGCATAGGCGGCCTTCGTCTGGTCGCCGAAGTCGCCGTCGGCACCACCCAGGAGGGGGTGGCCCATGGCCATGAGTGCCGACTGGACGACGCGGATGTCCTCGTTGGTCAGATGGTGCCGGACATTGGCCAGGACGACCACCCTCGTTCCGCCTCCTACGGTGTCGGGAGGAGCAGCCGGTGGCGGCCGGTCCCCCGGGCTGCTGCGGATCACCATCCGGAAGGTGGAGGCGCCTTCGGCGAGCGGCCGTCGCGGTGCCACTGCCGGCGCCGGCACGGCCTCGAACCGCTGGAAGACGAGCGGCCGTTCAGGGGCCGCCAGGTCGGGCAGGTGCATCAAGGCGTCGGCCTGCCTGAGGCTGAGTCCGTTGCCCGCCAGGTCGACCGTGCGCAGCCGCACCCGGTACGCGTGGCCGTACCGCAGTGGGGGAAGCGAACCGCGTGCCGCCTTGATCACGATTTCCAACGGCAGTCCCGGCGGCGCCTCGTTGCGGGGTGCCACCGGAGCGTTGGGAGCTTCGTGGTTGTCGGGGTCTCCCTCCGCGGTGTCCAGGAGGAGACCCGGGCGCGGCGCGGACAGGGACCATCCGCGCCAGACGGCCAGCGGCTCGGGTACGTAGAGCGCCGCGTCGTTCGGCGGTGAGACCAGGTGGGCCTGGAAGAAGCCCTCGTCGGCGGCCGTCAGCAGCAGTGGCCCGTCCTCGGGCCGCCGGTATTCCACCTCGCGGGCGTGCAGCGAGAACCAGCTTCTGCGCTGCTCGTCCCAGATGTCGATCCGGTGGCCGCGGACCAGGTCCTTGGCGGCGAGTATGGGGGCGGTGGGCTGGTGCTGACCGTCGGCCGGGGCCGGTTCCGCGGCCCCCGGACCTCCCGCCTCGCCGCCCGGGGGCTGTTCCCGCTGCGTCCGCTGCTGTCCGACCACCTCGTTGAAGGCTTGATTGTGCTCGTCCGCCCGGCCGAGTTCTTCCTGCAGGACGCCCATACGGCTGTTTCTGATCAGGGAGATGCCCTGGGCCCGCATCGGGGACAGGCCTCTGGCGTCCTCGGGAGCCCGCAGCATCTTCAGCGCGGCGCCGTCGACGTCCCCCTGCTCGACGGAGAAGTCGGTCGCTGTGAGCGCGACGAGGCCGCGCGACGGTGACGCCAGTGGGTCGCCGCCGGTTTGCGGTTGAGCGGGCAGGAAGAGCCGGCGGCCCGGCGCGGGCGGATTCGAGGGCAGGGGGTCGACGCCGAAGAAGTAGCGGGTGAAGCAGGGCACGTCGTGCGAGCGGGGACCCAACTGCGGGTCCCATCGGGGGATGACGGTCAGCAACCGCTCGCCGCCCACCGATTCGGGGAGGTCGGCCGGCAGGACGAAGTCGAGGACCAGTCCGAGGCGCCGGAGCAGCACAGGATGGTCGCCGAGCGAGGTGAGCATCGTATGGAAGTCGAGGGACGGCTGCCGTGAGGGCTCCTCAGGACCGGCCCCCGGCTGTCCGTCGGCGGGCGGCTGGACGGGAGCCAGCGACTCGGCTCCGGGCGGCACGCCGGTTGCGGACCCGTCGGCGTTCGAGGGTCTGTGGAACGCTTCCAGGTTCGCCAGCTCCTGAGGAACGGCACCGTCACGAGAAACGTCGGGCCCGCCCTCAGCGGCGGTGGCCAGCGTCGGTCCCTCGCCCACGAGGGCAGCCGACTGAGCGCGCAGCAGATCGTTCGTCCTGGGCGGTGCCTCGGGATGGTCCTTCGCCGCAGTGCCGTAGACGCGCTTGGTGAAACCGCGGACTTCTTGAGCCGAGTAGCTGCGCATGTCCCTCTGGGGCGCATCGCCCGAGTAGGGCTCCAACGGGGTGCCCTCGTGGAAAAGACTCGTCCACAGATCCATGTCGGGCGCCGGGCCCTGCGGCGCGAGCGCACCGGTGAAGGATGCGGGCACGGGTGGGGTCACGCTGCCGTCGGCGGTGGCGAACTCGAAGGTGGCCGCCATGATCTTCTCTGGCCATCGGAGGAAGTCGGGGAACTCGGCCAGCGTCGCGTTCGTCCCCTCTGGCTGCAGCCGCGGTGCCACGAAGACGGAGACGCGCACCTGGGTGCCGTCGTCGGAGAGCCCGGCCGGCAGGACCGTCCAGTTGATGTGCTGTTCGAGGGACATGGACATCACCCATGGGGCTGGGGGGCGTACGCCTCGCAGTACTCGCGCCAGTACGGTTCCAGCGGGACACACTCGGCGAAGGTCGGGTCGCCCGGGGCCCCGGAGAAGCTGCGCTCCAGTTCGAGGGTCACGGACTTGCTGAAGAAGGCGATCCGTACGCTGACGGTGAGCGTGCCTTTTCCACGGACCACCGACTGGTGTCCGTGTTTCTCGTAGGTCAGTTCAAGGTAGAACTCGACGGACACCGTGACGATGCCCAGCACGCACAGGAAGCCGCTGCAGTGCAGGTAGCCGCTGAGGGAGACCGTGTCGGGCTCCCCGTTCTCTCCTTTGCGCAGCGTGAAGCGGATGCCCGCCATGATCGAGACCCCGCCGCGCGCGACCCCGATGTTCAGCGCCGCGGCGCCGCCGAACTCTATGGCCCCCTCGATCTGTAGCACACCCCTCGTGCCGACGAGCATGGAGAAATAGCCGCCGCCACCGAGCAGGGACACGGTGACGTTGAAGGGGTGCTCTCGCTCGGAGACGGAGAAGCGGAACGAGACACCGTCGTCGCCCTCGAAGGGGATGACCAGCTCGGCGGTGAGCGAGACGTTCGCCAGTCTGAACACACCGATTTCCAGGGCCGGAAGCGCGAACTTGTAGCCGGCCCGGATGTCATGGGCGGTGACGTCCACGTAGGCTCCGGCTCCGAAGACGTCGGCGGGCAGCGCGCTGCGGAGGGTGTTGATGAACTCCAGGTCGTTGACGAACGTCAGCTCCAGGCCGCTGGCCGTGATGTCGGGCTTCTTCCCCGCGCCCGCCGTGAAGGTCAGCTCCGAAATGTGCACGCGGGCGATGTCGGCGAAGTCCAGTGCGAAGTCGGTCAGTTTGCCCTGCACCATGGACTTGTCCACGGCGTCCTGCGAACGAACGGTCCGGGCGTCCAGCGTCAGCATGGCGTTGTCCATGATGACGGGAAGCAGCGACTCGCCGGCCCCTGGATCGGGCCGCTCGCCCAGCTTGGTCTTCCACACGTAGCGCAGTTCCTTGCCCTGCCCGTCCACCAGGTCGCGGACCCGCAGAACAGGAGCGGGCAGCAGACCGTCGGGGGCCCGCAGGATGGCCTCGATCTGCTCGTCGCCCAGTTGCCGGAGCGCCCCGAGCTGGTCGTCCGGGATGGCGGGCAGGAACTTGTCCAGGGGGATCGTACCGAGCAGTTTCGCTCCGCCGAACGCCTCCCTGATGTCCTTGACGTCCAGGGCACCCACCACCGCCCCGGCCGCATCCGTCTTGTACAGGTCCGGAACGACGCCCGCCTGCGCGGTGATCAGCTTCAGGACGGTCTTCGGGCTGGCGACACCGCCGGCCTGCTCGGTCCCGAGTGCGAGCGGGATCGGGTTCTCAAGCTGGAGGTAAGCGCCTGCCGGGTGCTTCTCCATGGTCTGCTGGAGGTAGGTGCCGTTGAACTTGACCTGCACGTCACCGGCGTTCGGGAGGAACTCCTCCACGGCGGGGACGTGTACGGTCGCCGCCCGTACGTAGGGCCGGCCGACCACGTGACGGTCCTGCTCGCCGGCGTTGCGTGCGATGCTTCCCAGCCCGAAGGTCAGGGTGCTGACCGCGTGGCTGGTACTGCCGGGGGCATCGGCCGGAGGCTGCGCCATGGCCATCACCTGGCCGCCCAACTGGCAGGTCATGCGACCGGGGACTTCTGCGAACAGTGCCGCCAACTGGGGCTCGGGATCGACGAGTCCGTCGGGTACGAACACGAGCGGCATCTGGAAGCTGACCGTCCTGCCCTCGCAGTCCGTGCCGATCAGAGTGAACTGGTGGTCGGCCCCGGTGCCGAGGAGTCTCACCCAGAAGGCGTCGCGGTCCCTGAGTGGCTTCCTCGGATCGGTCTCGTCCCGCTGCGTCGTCGAAGGCGGCTGGATCAGCGGAGTCGTGCGGTCCGTGATGCGCAGACTGCCGAACGGCATCTCCCGCCCCGCGAACGTGAAACCGGTGCCCTGCCCGTACTGGACCTCCGGCTGCTTGACGATGATGCGGTCCTCCTGCTGCAAGTAGGCGACGATTCCGTCGTTCGGCCGGGCGACGAACACCCGCCGGAACTCCCGCACGTGCGACGCCCGGTGACCGGTGGTCAAACGGCCCCGGGTCACCACGCGTACGTACTGGTCGCGCCCCAGGCCCGCGATGTGGTCGTACGCTTCCAGCTCGGGGAAGGGCCGCCCGGCCATCAGGTACCGGGTCTTGTCGTCCTCGTGCGGAGCCTCCCAGACGCCGTGCAAGTGGACCGACGCCCCGAGCGGGGTGACCATGAACTGCTCGACGTGCAAGGGTGCGCTCGGGACATCGATGGGGCCGTCGCCCGGGACGACGAGTTCGGCCCGGCTGGTGAGGGTGACGAGGTCGTCCAGGTTCCCGGCGGTGAGCGGGCCGTCCACCAGGAGCGGGCCCCGGTCGCCGACCGCCGCGAAGGCCCGCAGCAGTACGTCTCCGTCCTGAGTGCCGTGCAGTCGCGCGTGCCACAACGCGGTACGTCCGTCGGACTCGTGGGGCTCCGGCCGGCTCAGCCAGTCCACCGGCTCGTCGTAGGTGATCAGCAACCGTGCGGGAAACTCGATGACGCTTCTGGGAACACCCTGGAAGAACGTCGAGCCAGGGGCGTCCGGGTTCTGCAGACCGACCGGAACCGTCAACGGCACGAGCCGCTCCCAGTCGAGCAACGCCTCCAGTGACAGCTCCAGGCCGTCCACGTCTGCCGGCAGCGAGAAGGCCAGTGTCGTCGGCCCGCAGATGATGGCCTTTACGGGGCCGGGCGGAGGTGTGCTCCCTGCCAGGACGGCCTGCTCCACGACGTGCTGCGGCGGCAGTCCGGCCAGGACGAACGCCGGTCCACCCGGATCCCGCGGCACCAGGCGGCGGCCGTCGAAGCGCAGATTGACCAGGCTGATGTCGACGACGAGCATGTCCGCCGGCCGCACCACGCGGAAGGGTCCCTCGAAAGCGTCCCCGGGGTCCTCTGGACGGCCCGGCTCCGAGGGCCTCGGACGGGGACCGCGGCCGCCGTCGTCTCCGTCGAAGGACCCGTCCCGGTCGGGCCTGTGCCCGCGGAAGTCTCCGTCGAAGCGATCACCCCGGCCGTCGCCGTGCCCACCACCGTGATGGCCCCCGCCGGAATGGTCGCGCATCTCGTCAAAGCGTCGCAGGACGGCAGGACGAGCGGTGTGGAATGCCATGGGGAAACGCCTCGATCGAGGTCGTGAGAATCGTGGGACAGTCGCGACGACGCCGCTGACCTCACCCTCATCTTCACTCTCGCGTCGGATTCCCGCCACTGGACCCCGTACGGGGGGAACCGAAGACCCGGCATCAACTCGTCGACGATTCAACCGAGTCGCTCAAGGCCCGCCCCGAACAGCCCCCTGACACCGGCCCGCTCGACCGGTGGCTTATCCGATGCGCGCTCTGCCGCGTCACGGATTGTTCCACTAGCATCACGGAAGGTAAGGCACCTGGGGGGGTCATGCGCTCGGAAGCACTGGCGGCAATGCGGGCACGGCTCCGGCAGGTCGAGGAGACGGGCGATCTCGCCTCGGTATTCGAAGTGGAAGCTGTCCGCCAAGCCCGGGAACTGGCAGATCTACTCCCCGCACAGGACGACTTGGAAATCCGTCTCGTCCTCGGATGGTTCCACTGGTACCGCTCTCATGCACGGCCCACCAGAGAGCAAGAACTGCAGTCCGCTGTTCAGGCATTCACCCTGTGCTTCGTTGCCGGTCTCGCTGATCTGCCGGAGCCGTTGCTGCCCTACCTCGCCGAAGCTTCAGCTTTGCACGCCCACCAGATGCTCGAGCACGCGCAGCTGTCGCCGGAGCCGGATCTGCTCTCCGCCACGGTGGACCTGTGGCGGCGCATCCTCCTGACCCTTCCCGCCAACCACCCCGGTCGTGTCGGATACCAGTCCAACCTGGGATCAGCCCTGCGTATGCGGTTCGACCGGGGTGAGGCCGATGCGGACCTGGAGACCGCCATCGACTGTTTCCGGCTGGCGATGAAGGCCACCCCCGTCGGTCACGCGGACCGCGCGGGAATCCTGACCAACCTCGGGATCGCCCTCATGCGTCGATTTGAGCACAGAGGCGTGAGGCATGACCTCGATGTCGCCGTCACCCGCCTGCAAGAGGGCGTGGAGGCAAGCCCCCTCGACGATCCCGACCGTCCCATGTATCTGTCCAACCTCGGGGCCGCCTTGCGGGCCCGGTTCGAGCGGAACCGTGTGGCGGCGGATCTGGAGGCCGCCGTCGGCCGCCTCCAAGAGGCCGTGGACACCGCCCCCGCCGGCCACCCCGACCGTGCGGTTGCCCTCTACAATCTCGGGCTCGCGCTGGAGCGTCGAGCTGAGGGAAATGCCGAGGAAAATGCCGCGGCGGCGGACTTGGACGCCGCAATCGACTGCTTCAGCAGGGCAGAGGAGGCCACCGCGCCCGCTCATCACGAACGCGCGGCCATCCTGTCCAGCCTCGGCACGGCACTACAGGCCCGGTTCTCACGCAGCGCTGTGGAAGCCGACTCGGACACTTCCATCGACTGCTTCGAAAAGGCGGTCGAGTCCGCCCCCGACGACCACCCCGGCCGTGCGGCCTATCTGTCCAACCTGGGCACCGCGCTCCAGGGCCGGTTCTCACGCAAGGGTGACGAGGCCGATTTGAAGACCTCCGTCGACTGCTTCCGCAAGGCGGTGAACTCCACTCCCCCCAACCACCCGAGCCGCGCGGGCTACCTGTCCCACCTGGGCGCCGCACTGGAGATCCTCTACGAAACGACCGGCGCCAGGGCGGCGCTGGAGGCCGCCGTCCAGCACCACCAACAGGCCGTGGCCACCACTCCCACCGACCACCCCGAACGCGGAGCGCGCCTGACCAACCTCGGGACCGCGCTGCAGACCCGTTTCGAGTGGAATGGTGCGGTAGCGGATCTGGACTCTGCGGTCGATCGCCACCGGGATGCGGTGCAGACCACTCCCGTCGACAACCCCGACCGCGCGGCCATGCTGTCGAACCTCGGGATCGCGTTGCAGGCCCGGTTCGAATGGACCGGTGCGGTCGCGGACCTGGAGAACGCCGTCCACTGGCACCAGCAGGCCGTCGACACCACCTCCACCGACCACCCGAGCCATGCAAGGTACCTGTCCAACCTCGCGGACGCCCGGCGGATTCGATACGAGCGCACGGGTGAGGTGGCGGATCTGGAGACCGCCGTCCAGCTCCAGCAACAGGCCGTGGACACCACCCCCGTCGGCCATCCCGAACGCGCGCCTCGCCTGTCCAACCTCGGGATCTCGCTGCAGGCCAGGTCCGAGCGGCTTGGTGCGCTCACGGATCTTCAGAAGGCTGTCGACCACCTCCAAGAGGCCGTGGACACCACCTCCGTCGACCACCCGAGCCGTGCCATGTACCTGTCCAACCTCGGGACCGCCTTGCAGGCCCGGTTCGAGCGGACCAGTGCGGCGCAGGACCTGGACATGGCCATCGGCCGCTTCCACGAGGCCGTGAACGCCACCCCCGCCGACCATCCCGACCTCGCACCTCGCCAGTCCAACCTCGCGATCGCGTTGCAGGCCCGGTACGGACGGACGCGCAGGGCCGAAGACTTGACCGCTGCGGTGAACGCCTGGCTGAAGGCGTTGGATGCGGATTCGGCCGCTCCCTCGGTCCGCATCCAGGCAGGTATCTCAGCGGCCGGCCTCCTGACCCGGTCCGGTGATGCCCAGCGGGCGGCTGACGTGACGGAGGCAGCAGTCCGGCTGCTGCCTCAGGTGGTGCCACGCCGTTTGGAGCGCGGTGACCAGCAACACGCCATCGGCAGCTTCGCCGGGTTGGCCGGTGCTGCCGCCGCGCGAGCGCTCGCCGCACCGGGCGGGAGCACGACCGAGCGGGCGGAACGAGCACTGCGACTGCTGGAGGCGGGCCGTGCGGTGTTGCTCAGTCAGGCGCTTGACACCCGCAGCGACCTGACCGATCTCAGCGAGCACCATCCCGAGCTGGCCCGTCGGTTCGCCGAGCAACGCAAGCGGCTCGACCAGCCCGCAAGCATCCCTGTCTCCACCGGGCACAGTGACACCGGCGATTCGCTGAAGTCGCGCCAGGAGCGCACAGCGCGAGACCGGCACCGGCTGGCAGAGGAGTTCAACGCCACCCTGGCCGAAATCCAGAGCCAGGACGGCTTTGCCTCTTTCGGCCTCGGCCCCAGCATCGACGAACTCAAAGCCGAGGCCTCCCAGGGCCCCGTGGTCGTGTTCAACGTCCATACCGACCGCAGCGACGCCCTGCTCCTCACCACCCAGGGCATCACCAGCCTGGCCCTCCCCCGCCTTGTCCCGCGCACTGTGGTCGACACCGTCAACACCTTCCGGCAAGCACTGCATCTCGCCAGGTCGGGAGCAGACCTGGACGAGCGGGAACAGGCGCAGAAGACACTCCTCGCGGTCCTTCGGTGGCTATGGGACGCTGCCACGGGCCCGGTGCTGGAAGCCCTCGGACATGACCGCCGGCCCGCGGCCGCAACGAGCGGGGAGCAGCAGGAACCCTGGCCTCGGGTGTGGTGGGCGCCGGGCGGGCTGCTGGGTCTGCTTCCCCTGCACGCCGCGGGACATCACAGCGACCCGGCCGACGATCCGCACAGGCGTACGGTCATGGACCGGGTGGTCTCCTCATACACCCCCACCGTGCGCGCATTACGGTACGCCCGCGAGCGCGCTTCTCGGCAGGCAGCCGGCACCACCGCCGCCGAGGCCCTGATCGTCGCCATGCCGACCACTCCGCAGGTGCCCGGCCGACTGCACTTCGTCGATGCCGAAGCTGCCATGCTGAAGGCGCGCCTGCCCGACTCCGTGCTACTGCGTGAGCCGGACCCCACCGACGCGCCTGCGGATCCCACGCCGTCCACGCCGACGAAGGCCAACGTCCTCGCGCACCTGCCTCACTGCGCGATCGCCCACTTCGCCTGCCACGGCGCCAGCCACCCCACCGACCCCTCGAAGAGCCTGCTGCTGCTCCACGACCACGACAGCGACCCCCTCACCGTGCAGAGCCTCGCCCCAGTGGCTCTCGACCAGGCCAAGTTGGCGTACCTCTCTGCCTGCCGCACCGCGGCCATCGACACCACCAACCTGCTGGACGAGGCCATTCACCTCACCTCCGCCTTCCAACTCGCCGGCTTTCCGCACGTGATCGGCACCCTGTGGGGCATCGACGACAGGATCGCCGTCCGCATCGCCGAAGCGTTCTACGAGGGCCTGAAGTCCGACTCCACCGCGCTGGACCCCGACCGGGCGGCCCGCGCTCTCCATGAGGCCGTACGGCGCATACGAGACGGCCACGACCTGGCACCCGGCCATGACCGGAGGCAGGCGCCCTCCGTGTGGGCGGCGCATCTTCACGCCGGAGCCTGAAACCCCACGCTCCACCACAACTGGACCGGGACGGATATTCAGTGTTCTGCCCGCCCTGTGAGGACGCAGCATGGTGCGCATGACTTTGGCCACTCCCACACTGCGCACCGCTCGCCTGCGACTGCGCCCCTTCACCGACGCCGACGCGGACTCCCTGTTCGCGCTGCACAGCAGCGCCCACGTGCTGCGCTACTGGGACTCCGCGCCGTGGAACGACCGGGCCCGTGCGGAGCGTTTCATCGCGATGTGCCGGAAGATGGCGGACGAAGGCACCGGGGCGCGGGTGGCCATAGACCGTGCTTCTGACGGGGCATTCGTCGGCTGGTGCGGCCTGACCGGGTGGAACCCGGACTACCGCAGCGCGTCGTTGGGCTACGTCCTCGGCGACGCGATGTGGGGTCGCGGCTACGCGACGGAGGCTGCGCACGCCTTGCTGCAGTGGGCATTCGACACACTGGACCTGAATCGAGTGCAGGCCGAGACCGATACGCGCAACGTGGCATCCGCCCGGGTCCTGGAGAAGATCGGATTCGTGCGGGAAGGGACGTTGCGGGAAGACTGCATCGTGAACGGCGAGGTGTCCGACTCGTGGGTGTTCGGGTTGCTCAGGCGGGAGTGGCAGCCGTCGACCGTGCCGGCCCCAGCCCGCTAGGAGGCCGTTACAGGCCGCGTCCGGCTGGATGAGGACGCCGAGGCGGCAAGGGGGCCGAGTCGGGATCGGGTGATGTGAGGGTGTCGTTCGGGTCTGAGGGACGGGGTCACGGCAACGTGATCCGGCTACCCGACCACTCTGGGGGAGCGCAGGAGGCGGACCCTACGTAGATTGAAGAGACGAGCTCGTGGCTGGGAACGCGTGTGACACCGGAGATCGACTACGCGGCGGTGTTCGCCGCCCTTCCAAGCCCGTGCCTGGTGCTCGGCACGGACCTGGTGATCGCCGATGCCAACCCGGCCTTCTGCGAGGTGACCGGACGGAGCCGGGGCGAGCTGATCGGGCAGTACCTGTTCGACGCCTTCACGGACAACCCCGCCGACCCGGAGGCCGACGGGGTGGCGACGCTGAAGGCCTCGCTGCACCGCGTCCTGTCCTCCGGCCAGGCGGATCACATGGGGCTGCAGAAGTACGACATCCCCATCGCCGACGACCCCGAGGTCTTCAAGGAGCGGTGGTGGACCGCGATCAACGTGCCCGTCCTCGGCCCGGACGGACAGGTCGCCTGGATCATCCACCGGTCCGAGGACATGACCGACCTCGTCCTCGCCCGCCGCACCGCGCACCTGCCGCCGGTCAGCCCCGGCCGGGAAGCGGCCATGGAAGCCGAGCTGTACGCCCGGGCGCGGCAACTGCAGAAGCTGAACGAGGAACTGCGGCAAGCCCACGCCCGTGAACGGCGCATCGCCGTCGCCCTGCAAGAAGCCATGCTGCACACTCCGGACCTGGCGCAGCACCCGGACGTCGCCGTGCGCTACCTGCCCGCGGTCGGAGCCCTGAACGTGTGCGGCGACTGGTACGACGTGGTCGACCTGCCCGCGGGCCGCTTCACCGTCGCGGTCGGCGACGTGGTCGGCCACGGATTGACGGCCGCCACCGTCATGGGCATGCTCCGCAGCGCCCTGAGCGCCGCCACCCGCACCGTCCCCGGCCCCGCCCAGGCCCTGGAAGTCCTGGGGCTGTACGCCCGCTCGATCGAGGGAGCACTGGCCGCCACCAGCGTCCAGGTCCTGGTCGACTGTCACAGCAGACTGCTCATCTACAGCAGCGCCGGCCACCCCCCGCCCGTCCTGCTGCACCCGGACGGCGCCTGCGATCTGCTCGACCAGGCCACCGACCCGCCACTGGGCGCCCGCCCCGAACATGTTCCCCGCCCGCAGGCCACATCGACCTACGCCCCCGGCGACACCCTCATCCTCTACACCGACGGCCTGATCGAACGCCGCGGTGAGGACATCGACGCCGGCCTGAGCCGCCTCACCTCCACGCTCGCCACCTGCACCGAGTTCAGCGCGGAACACCTCGCCGACGCCCTGCTCGCCCGCCTCGGCCTCGCCAGCGGGGCACACGACGACATCGCCATGGTCGTCGTCCGCCTGGGCTTCACGCCTCAGCCGTCGTGATCGGGCCCAGACAGGTTCCGACGGCCATGGTGCCCAGCACGTCGTCGACCAGGCCGATGAGGTGCCGTGTCTGCTCTCTGGCCCCCGGCCTGACCGGGCCGGGGGCCTGCGCACCCGGTTTGCCGTGGGTCAGGGCAGCGGGTGGAGGAACGTCAGCACGGAGGCGTCCTCCTCGATGAGCGGGGCGAGCGCGGCGTTGAACGGTCCGCCGTAGGGGGCGTTCAGATGGGCCTGGAAGGCGTCCTCGTCGCGGTACACCTCGAAGATCCAGAAGGCGCGTGGTCGCGCTTCCTTGGTGTACGCGTCGAAGGCGAGGTTGCCGTCCTCCTTGCGCACCTGGTGGGCGTAGTCCCGCAGCAGGCGGGCGACTTCGGCCTCGGCGCCCTCGCGGGCGGTGAATTCGGCGAGCAGGGTCTTGTGCACTGTGGGGTGCCCTTCGTGGTCGGGGGTCAGTCCCGGTAGGAGCCGAGGTGCCAGACGCGGGCCTGGTCGAGCCGGGCCGAGCCGTTCTCGGCGAAGATCTGCACCCCCTGGCTGTCGGGGTCGGGGAAGATCTGGTCGGTGATGACGGCCTCGCCGTTGCCGCCGAAGACCTCCACGGAGGAGCGGTCGACGAGGATGCGCAGCTTCACCTTGCCGTCCTTGGGCTGCAGCGGCGCCCGCTGCACGCCGGGGAAGGTGCTGTGGAAGTCCACGGCGCCGGAGCGGGTGCGGTCGACGTACAGCTCCCGTGTCGTGGCGTCGTAGCCGATGACGGTCTGCTCTCCCCCGGCGCCGGTGCGCACCTTCAGACCGAACCGTTCGGCGTCCTTGAGGGAGAAGGTTGCCTCGATGTCGAGTGCCTGGCCGGTGACGGCGGGGGCGGTCAGCGGCTGGGAGGTGTTCGTGACGGTGACGCCGGCGGCGCTCGCCGGGGCGCTCTCGCGCAGGGAGGTCAGGCTCTTCACGGGGCTGCTGGTCAGCCGGATCCTGCCGTCGACGGTGCGCAGGGCCATCTCCCGGGGCACGGTCTGCGCGCCGCGCCAGGGGGTGGTGGGGGTGGCGCCGGCGTAGTCCCAGTTGTTCATCCAGCCGATCATGTAGCGCTTGCCGCCGGGTGCGTTCTCCCAGGAGACGGCCGCGTAGTAGTCCTTGCCGTGATCGGCCCAGTCGGCGCGCTGCACGGCGGACTGGGCGGGGGCGTCGGCGGTGGTGAAGCGGTCGGCGAGGATGTGGCCCCAGCCGCCGGTGTTCATGTCGACGATCCGGATCCGGGCCTCCTTGCCGGCGTAGGGGCGCAGGTCGAAGGAGGCCCAGTCCAGCGTCTCGCTGTTGGTCCCGGTGGCGGTGCGGACGACGTGGCCGTCGACGATCAGGTCGACGGACGTGGCGTCGGAGACGGGCTGCGCCCTGGTGTCGGACAGCACGATGTGGTCGACGTTGATGTGGCCCCAGCCGCCGGTGTTGTCGTCGACGATCCTGATCCGTGCCTTGTGCCCGGCGAGGTCGCGGACGTCCCAGGCGGCCCAGTTCAGGGCCTCGGTGTCCGTGCCGGTGGCGCTGCGCACGACCTTGCCGTCGACGAGGAGTTCGACGGCGGTGCGGTCGGCGTAGGAGGCTGGGTGCGTACCGCCGCCGATGAGGAAGTCGATGTAGGGCTTGTCGAGGGTGAACTCGGGCGACGTGAGCGTGCCGGTGGTCGAGTCGCCCTGGAGGAAGGTGTTGACGAGGCCGTCGCCCAGATAGCCGGAGACCTGCTGCTGGCCGGGGAGGGTGCCGGTGGCCGGTGCGGTGCCGAAGGCGTCGCCGGTCGCCGTCCAGTCGCCGTAGCTGCCGCCCTCGAAGTCGGCGAGGACGGTTCCCTCGGGCACGGGTCCGCGTTCCAGGGCGGTTCCGTCGGTGTGTCCGTGGCGTCCGCCGCCGACCTTGAAGTTGAGGTAGGGGCGGTCGACGGTGAAGGCCGGCGAGGTGAGGGTGCCGGTGGCCGGGTCTCCGGTGTGGAAGCTGTTGGCCAGGCCGTTGCCGTCGAAGCCGCCGACGGCGCCCTGTCCGTCCAGCGCTCCGGCGGCCGGGCCCTGGCCGAAGGCGGTGCCGGTGGTCGTCCAGGTGCCGAAGTCGGTGCTCTCGAAGTCCTGGACGACCGTGCCGGCGGGAGGGGTGTAGGTGCCCTTGTCCTCGGCGGTGAATTTCTTGCCGTCGAAGTCGCCGACGAAGTACTGGGCGGCCGAACCGCCCGCGATGCCGCCGGGGTTGATGTTGACGACCAGGACCCATTTGACGTTGTTCTCGTCGCCGTCGACGGGAAGGGGGAACAGGTCGGGGCACTCCCACACGCCGCCCGTCGCGCCCTCGGGTCCGAACTCGCTCAGCAGGTTCCAGTCCTTGAGGTTCCTGGACGAGTAGAACCGCACCTTGTGCTCGGTGGACAGGGAGACCGTCATCAGCCAGCTTCGCGTGGGCGCGTACCACTGGACCTTGGGGTCGCGGAACTCCGTCGAGCCGATGTCGAGGACGGGGTTGCCGGGGTACTTGGTCCAGGTGCGGCCGCGGTCGGTGCTGTAGGCGAGCGACTGGGCCTGCCGGCCGGTGGACTTGTGGTGACTGGTGTAGATCGCCACCATCGGCGGGTTCTTGCGGGTGCCGAAGCCGGTGGTGTTGTCGCGGTCGATCACCGCGCTGCCGGAGAACACCATCTCCTCGTCGTCGTGCGGCAGGGCGAGCGGCAGTTCCTGCCAGTGCACGAGGTCCTTGCTCACCGCGTGGCCCCAGGACATGTTCCCCCAGGAGTTGCCGCCCGGGTTGTACTGGTAGAAGAGGTGGTACTCGCCGTCGTGGTACACGAGGCCGTTGGGGTCGTTCATCCAGTTCTTCTGCGGCGTGAAGTGGAACTGGGGCCGGTAGGTCTCGGTGTACGGCGGGGTGTCGGCGGCGACGGCCCGGGGCGCGAGCGGGGTGGCGGACAGGGCGCAGACGGTCGCCACCGCCGCGATCAGCCGGGTGCGGGCCTGCCGTGTTGCGTGAACAGGGCTCATGGTGCCTCGTCTCCTGTCTGTCGGTGCCGTCGTCCCACGGCGTCGACACGGGGTGTCATCGTTGACTTGTGTCATCGATGACATCGAGTGGCCCCGATCATGGGGTCAATCCGGCCAGGGCGTCAACGCTCGTGGCGCGATTGCCCCGACCCGGCCCGTCCACAAGCCGCACCTCGTTCGGAACGTTGCCGATTTGTGACAGGGGGAAGGCATTGACGTTGCCGCAAGGACCCGTACATCATCCTCGGCAAGCAGTGTCAACGATGACATAAGTCAACGATGACACCTCGGGACGGCACGCACCGCTGCCGACCGCGCCCTTCGCAATCCCGCAGGAGTCGTTCATGTCTCGCACCCCTCGCCCGCACCTTTCCCTGCTGAAGGCCGCCGCCTGCACGGGCCTCGCGGCCCTCACCCTGACGGCCTGCGGATCCGGCTCCGGCTCCGGATCGGACTCCGCCGGCGGCTCGGGCGGCGTCAAGGTCGGCCTGATCACCAAGACCGACACCAACCCGTTCTTCGTGAAGATGAAGGAGGGCGCCGAGCAGGCCGCCAAGGAGAACGGCGCCGAACTCGTCACCGCCGCGGGCAAGTTCGACGGCGACAACGCCGGTCAGGTCACCGCGATCGAGAACATGGTCGCCTCGGGCGTGAAGGGCATCCTGATCACCCCCAGCGACTCCAAGGCGATCGTGCCCGCCATCGAGAAGGCCCGAGCCAAGGGCGTGCTGGTCATCGCCCTGGACACCCCGACCGAGCCGGACAGCGCGGTCGACGCTCTCTTCGCCACCGACAACCTCAGGGCCGGCGAGCTGATCGGCCAGTACGCCAAGGCCGCCATGAAGGGCAAGACGCCCAAGATCGCCACCCTCGACCTCGCGCCGGGCGTCTCCGTCGGCGTCCAGCGGCACGACGGCTTCCTGAAGGGCTTCGGCATCGACGACAAGGACCCGGCGGTGGTCTGCTCCCAGGACACGGGCGGCGACCAGGCCAAGGGCCAGACGGCGATGGAGAACTGCCTCCAGAAGGAGCCCGGCATCAACGTCGTCTACACCATCAACGAACCCGCCGCCCTCGGCGCCTACACCGCCCTCAAGGCCAAGGGCCGGGAGAAGGACGTCCTGATCGTGTCCGTCGACGGCGGCTGCACGGGGACCCGGGCGGTCAAGGACGGCAAGATCGCCGCCACCTCCCAGCAGTACCCGCTGAAGATGGCCGCCCAGGGTGTCGAGGCCGTCGTGACGTACGCCAAGGACGGCAAGAAGGCGTCCGGTTACACCGACACCGGCGTCACCCTCGTCACCGACAAGGCGCAGAACGGAATCACGTCCGAGGACACCGCGTACGGCCTGGACAACTGCTGGGGCTGACCGCCCCGGGCTCCGCCGGCCCCGTCCACCCCAAGCCGGCGGCCCGCTCCCGCCTTCCCGACCCGAGCGGGCCGCCCTCCCACCTTTCGTCAAGGACCTCGCATGACCGCCACGTCCACGCCACCGTCCACGACCAGGCCGTACGCCGGGCTCAGCGCACCGACCGCGGCCCGCAGACTGCTCACCGCACCGACCACCGGCCCGCTGGTCGCCCTTCTGCTGGCCTGCGTCTTCTTCGCCCTGTCCACCGACCAGTTCCTCACCGGCGGGAACTTCTCGCTGATCGTGCAGCAGGTCATGGTGGTCGGCACCCTCGCCATCGGGCAGACCCTGATCATCCTCACGGCGGGCATCGACCTGTCGTGCGGGGCGGTCATGGCGTTCGGCAGCATCATGATCGCCAAGATGGCCGCCGAGGGCTCCCTGCCGCCGCTCCTCGCCATCGCGCTGGGCCTCGCCGTCTGCGGCGGCTTCGGCCTGGTCAACGGGCTGCTGGTGCAGAAGATCCCGCTGCCTCCGTTCATCGTCACCCTCGGCATGCTCAACGTGGCGTTCGCGCTGACCCACATCTACTCCGAGGAGCAGACGGTCACCGATCTGCCCGGCCCGCTGACGGCCCTCGGGCAGACGTTCCCGCTCGGCAACACCGACATCACCTACGGCTCCCTGGTCACCATCGCCCTGTTCCTCCTCCTCGCGTACGCCCTGAGCGGCACCGCCTGGGGCAAGCACGTCTACGCCCTCGGCAACAGCCCGGAGGCGGCACGCCTCAACGGCATCCGCACCTCCCGGCTGACCATCGGCGTCTACACCGTGGCCGGCCTGCTGTACGGCGTCGCCGCCGTGCTGCTCATCTCCCGCACCGGGGTCGGCGACCCGCAGGCGGGGCAGACCGACAACCTCGACAGCATCACCGCCGTGGTCCTCGGCGGCACCAGCCTCTTCGGCGGACGCGGCTCGGTGCTGGGCACCTTCATCGGCGTCCTCATCGTCGGTGTGTTCCGCAACGGACTTCAGCTGATGGGCGTCGCCTCCATCTACCAGACCCTGATCACCGGCGTCCTGGTGATCCTCGCGGTGACCGTCGACCAGATCTCCCGGAAGAAGGCCCGATGACCGCCACCACGTCCACCACCCCCGTCCTTCAGGCCCGCGGTCTGGTCAAGCGCTACGGACATGTCACCGCCATCGACGGTGCCGACTTCGACCTGCTGCCCGGCGAGGTCCTCGCGGTCATCGGCGACAACGGCGCCGGCAAGACCAGCCTGATCAAGGCCCTCACCGGCGCCCTGGTGCCCGACGCGGGCGAGATACGGCTGAACGGCGAGCCCATCCGGTTCTCCGGCCCGCAGAGCGCCCGCTCCCATGGCATCGAGACGGTCTACCAGGACCTGGCGGTGGCCGCCTCCATGGACATCGCCTCGAACATGTTCCTCGGCCGTGAACTGCGCCGGCCCGGCGTCCTCGGCAGCGTGTTCCGCATGCTCGACAAGAAGCGCATGCGGCAGGAGGCCGCCGAGCACATGGCCGACCTGAAGATCGGGCTGCGCTCACTCACCCAGGCCGTCGAGACGCTCTCCGGCGGTCAGCGCCAAGCCGTCGCGGTCGCCCGCTCCGTCGCCTGGGCCCGCAGCGTCGTCGTCATGGACGAGCCCACCGCCGCCCTCGGCGTCAGGGAGTCGGGCCAGGTCCTCGACCTCATCCGCCGCGTCCGCGACAAGGGCATGCCGGTCGTCCTCATCAGCCACAACATGCCCCATGTCTTCGAGATCGCCGACCGCATCCACGTCCACCGGCTCGGCCGGCGGGCCGCCCTGCTCAAGCCGTCCGACCACTCGATGGCGGAGGTCGTCGCGATCATGACCGGCGCGCTGACCGTGGACGAGGCCGGAGGTACTGTCGTAGCGGACTCCGAGGCCGCGAAGGCAGCCGGGGTTCAGGCCATCTGACGTACGACCGAATCAACTCACAGGTTTCCGGCCGAGGCCGCGGCCGGAACCGACGAGCACAGGAGACGGCTTCCTCCATGGCAGCGAACCGCCGCCCCACGCTGGCCGATGTCGCACGCGAAGTGGGCGTCAGCGCCAAGACGGTCTCCCGCGTCCTCAACGAGGACGGACCCGCCTCGGCCCGGACCAGGGAACAGGTTCTCGCCGCCGTGGCCAAACTCGGGTTCCAGCCCAACCTCATGGCCCGCAACATCCGCGTCGGCGGACCGGACACCACCATCGGACTGGTCGTCCCGGACCTGGGCAACCCCTTCTTCGGGGCCGTGGCCGGCAGCATCGAGGACACCGTCCGCGAACGCGGACTCATCCTGCTCATGGGCTCCTCCGCCGACGATCCCGAGCGTGAGCGCGCCCTGACCGACAAGTTCCTCGCCCGCCGGGTGAGCGTGCTGATGGTCGTGCCGTCCGTCGGCGCCGACCACTCCCACCTCAAGACCCACCGCGCGGCCGGGCTCCCCGTGGTCTTCATCGACCGTCCGGGCGCGGGGCTGTCCGCGGACAGCGTCGTCAGCTCCAACCGCGCGGGCGCGCACGACGGCGTGGCCCATCTGCTCGCCCAGGGACACCGGCGCATCGGCTTCATCGGCGACCTGCCCAGCAACCTCTACACCCGGCGCGAGCGCCTCGCCGGATACCGGGCGGCCCTCCAGGACGCCGGTGTCCCCTACGACCGTTCCCTGGTCACCAACGCCCATGACCAGCACGCCGCTTCCGACGCCACCGCCCAACTGCTCGCTCTGGCAGACCCGCCGACCGCGCTGTTCGCGGGCAACAACATCGTCGCGCTCGGCATCGTCACCGAACTCGCCCGCAGCAAGCGCAAGGACGTCGCCGTCGTCGCCTTCGACGACGTGGCCCTCGCCGAGGCGCTCGAGCCCGCCCTGACCGTCGTCGCCCAGGACCCCGCCGAGATCGGCAGAGCCGCCGCGACCGCCGCGCTCGCCCGCCTCGACGGCGACCGCTCCCGCGCCCGCACCCTCACCGTCCCGACCCGGCTGATCGTGCGGGGATCGGGAGAACGCCGCCCGGCCCCGACCGTCTGACCAGAAGCGGGACGAGGACGAGGACGAGGACGACGTCGAACAGCGATCTGAGGCCTGCGCCCGCAGGGACCCGGCAAGCGTCACAACAAGTCGGGTGCGCTCTGCTGTGCGGGTTCCTTGGATGCCGGGTGGTCCGGACCGCCGGCCGGGGCGGCGGCACGCAGCGCCGCTTCGACCCGGCGGTTGTTGGTCATGGATGCCGTGACGGCCGTCATCGCCAGGAGGAGGACGGCGGCGGCGTAGAGCGGGGTGCGGATGTCATAGGTGGTGGCCAGCCAGCCGCCGAGGAAGGCCCCGACGGGGGCGGCGCACATGGCCAGCATGCGGGAGGTGGAGGCGACCCGGCCCATGAGGTGGGCCGGGACGATCGTCTGCCGGAGGGAGGGCCCGAGCACCATCGTGGCGCCCATGCCGGCCCCGCAGACGGCGAGCGCCAGCCCGGCCACGTACGGGTTCGGGGCGGCGGCCAGGCCCAGGATGGCAAGCCCTTCGACGGCGGCTGTGCAGGTCAGTGCGGTGCCGGTGCCGAGTCGTCGGCCGAGGTAGGAGGCGATGCCCGCACCGAGCAGGCCGCCGGTGGCCTCCGCCGTGAGGAGCAGGCCGAAGCCGTAGGTGTCGATGCCGAGGCGGTCGTGCGCGAAGAGGGCGAGGACGGTCTCCACAGCGAGGAAGGCGACGTTCCCGACCGCCGGGCGGAGCGCGAGCCCGAGCAGCAACCGGTCCCGGAAGACGTACGACGCCCCGGCCCGCGCCTGCCGAAGCAGCGACTCGTGGTGCTCCGGCACGGGCCGGGGCATGGCGGGCAGCGTACGTACGAGCAGTGCGGAGAGCATGAACGACACCGCGTCGGCGAGCAGCGGAACCGCCCGCCCGAGCGCGAGCAGCGCGCTGCCCGCAGGCGGCCCCGCGAAGCCGGACATGGCTGTCTGGGCTCCGCGCAAGCGGGAGTTGGCTCGCTCCAGGAGTGCGGGGTCGCGGCCGAGCAGATCCGGCAGATAGGCCGTGGCGGCCGTGTCGAAGAAGAGTCCGCCGAGGCCGAGCAGGAAGGCGACGGCCGCGAGCAGCGGAATGCTCAACACGTCGAGCACGGCCGCCGCGGCGGGTATCGCGAGCAGCACCGCACGCGCCACGTCCATGACCCACATCGTGCGCCGGCGGTCCCAGCGGTCCACGAGCGCACCGCCGAGCACCCCGAAGAGCAGCCACGGCAGCGTCCCGGCGGCCGTGACGACGGCGAGCGCCATCGCATCCCGCGTCAACGTCAACGCGAGCAGCGGCAGCGCGGCATGCGACACTCCGTCACCGAGCGAGGACACCGTCTGCGCGGTCCACAGCCGTCCGAACCCCGTCGGCAACTTCCGGACGTCCGAGGTCACTTGGCACCCCTCTCGGCCCGCTCGCCCTGCGCCGGGTGAAACAGCGCGAAGACGAGTGACACGTCCGGCAGCGACGGATCGGACAGCTCCCGGTACTCGTCCGCCAGTGCCTGCAGCCGCGCCCCCAGCTCCGCGAACTGCTCTTCGGTGAGCCGCAGATGAGCCATCCGCACGTGCCGCTCGCCATCCACCGGCGACGCCTCCAGGTCCGCCACCGCATGCCGCATCAGCACATCCGGCCCTCCCTCGCCCGGATCCGGCAGCACGATCGACCGTGCGGCCATCGCGTAGTAGCGCTCGGTGACACCCCGCACCTTCCGCGTCCGTACCACCTTCACCAGGCCCGCCCGCTCCAGCAGCCGCACGTGATAGCTGGAACTCCCCTTCGCAAGGCCCACCCGCTCGGCGATCTGCGTGATCGTCGCCGGCTCGAAGCGGAGCACGGCCATGATCCGGTGGCGCGTGAGATTGGAGACGGCGCGCAGCTGTTCGTCCGTGGTGACGTGAAACGTCTCGGGGAGATCGTCGGTAGGCATGCGAGCAATGGTCAACGATTCTTGACCATTGAGCAATAGGTTTCGCGCACTTCGCGCGCCGACTCGGGTTGCCGGGGCCCTCCGACTGCTTGCCGCTCCCGCCCCCCTCCATGAATCCCTGTCAGAAACATTGAAAGGCAATGTGACATGTGCCATTTTACAGCGCAGCCCGTCGCGAGACGGGACCCAACTCCCCTTCCAGGAGCACGCCTTGCGCACTATGGCCGTCACCACCGCCCTGCTCATAGCCGCCGTCGCCGCCTCTCCCGCCCAGGCCTCCCAGGCCGATCCCAAGCCCGACCACGTCTTCGCGGACCCGGGCCGGCGCCCGGCCCACGGCAACGTCAAGGGCGCTCTCGGCGCGCCCGGCGCCAACGGCGGCAGACTGGAATCACGCGTCCTGCCAGTCGTCCACAACTGCAGCCCGTCACTGCGGATCCGTGCCCAGGAGATGACCACCGACCAACTGACGGCGACCTGCGCGAGCCTGGCCAACCAGGACGCCTACTTCCACAGCGTGGTCGAGGACTCGGGGCCGGTGGCGAACGACTACAACACCACCCTGGAGGTCGATGTCTTCAACTCGAGCGCCGACTACAAGACCTACGCGGGGAAGATCTACGGCATCGACACCAACAACGGCGGCATGTACCTGGAGGGAGACCCCGCCAAGACGGGCAACCAGCCGCGGTTCATCTGCTACGAGCGCACCGATGTGAGCCCCGGCTGGCAGATCTGGAACCTCAACCACGAGTACACGCACTACCTCGACGGCCGCTTCGACCTGTACGGCGACTTCGACGCTAGCCAGACCACCCCCACCGTGTGGTGGGGCGAGGGCATCGCGGAGTACATCTCCTACTCCTACCGCGGCGTCACCTACAGCAGCGCGCTGGCCGAGGCCGGCAAGCACACGTACTCCCTGCGCACCCTGTTCGACACCACCTACGCCAACAGTGACGTCAACCGCACGTACAACTGGGGCTACCTCGCCGCCCGTTACATGGTCGAGCGGCACCCGGCCGACGTCGCCACCCTGCTCGGCCACTACCGCACCGGGAACTGGACCGCCGCCCGTTCCTTCCTCACCTCGCTGGACTACGAGAGCGACTGGAACGCCTGGCTGACGGCCGTGGCGGCGGGCGCCTGAGCCGTACGCCTCCTACGGCCGGACTCCCCCGCACTGGGTTCGAGAATCGATCAGCTGCCGGCGTCGACGAGGTCGTCGGGCTTGAAGGTGCGGCGGTAGGCGGCGGGTGAGATGCCGAAGGCGGTTCGCATGTGCGCGCGCAGAGAGTTCGCGGAGCCGAAGCCGGCTCGGTGCGCGACCAGGTCGATCGGCAGGTCGGTGGTCTCCAGCAACTGCTTGGCCAGCTCCAGGCGTTGCGCGGTGAGCCACTGCACGGGAGTCATCCCGACCTCGTCGCGGAACCGACGGGTGAAGGAGCGCAGACTCATCCGGGCGTGCTCGGCGAGCTGGGCGAGGGAGAGCGGCTCACCGAGGTGCTCCAGGGCCCACGCACGGGTGGCGGTGGTTCCGGCCACGGCCGGGTCAGGGACCGGGCGGTCGATGTACTGCGCCTGCCCGCCGTCCCGCCAGGGCGGTACGACGCACACCCGGGCCGCCTGGTTGGCGGCGGCGGCTCCATGGTCGCGGCGGATGATGTGCAGGCACAGATCGACGCCGGCGGCGACGCCCGCGGACGTCAGCACATCGCCGTCGTCGACGAACAGGACCTCCTCGTCGACCTTGACGTAGGGGTAGGCGCGGCGGAACTCGGGCGCCAGCTGCCAGTGCGTGGTGGCCGGCCGGCCGTCGAGCAGCCCTGCCGCGGCGAGCACGTAGGAACCGGAACAGATGGACACCAGCCGGGTGCCGGGCCGGATGCCGGCGATGGCGGCGGTGACCTCGGCAGGCAGGGGGCCGCCGCGGCCCAGCTCCGGCATGGCGTGCGTGGGCGGGATGATCACGGTGTCGGAGGCGGCCAGGGCCTCGGGTCCGGCCGCCGGCTGCACGGTGAAACCGGCGTCGGTGAGGACGGGGGCGCCGTCCGCCGTGCAGACGGTGACGTCGTACAGCGGGCGGCCTTCGGCGTCCAGGACGCTGCCGAAGACGCGCGAGGGAATGCCGAGCTCGAACGGCGGCACCCCGGGCAGGGCCAGCACGGCGATCCGGTGCGGTGGGGGCGACTCGGACGCCGGGCCGGGTGTGCTCTTCGTGGTCGGCCGCGCAGTACTCATGGCCAGATCCTGTCACATAGTGGCCAGACGGCCAACACTGTGCGGAGCCGGAACAGGCCAGTCTGAATTACGTCGCGCCGGGGTCCTCCCGGCGGCGGAACCGATCGAGACGAAGGCAGAGGCAGAGAGCATGCGTGCGGTGGTCGTGGAGCAGTGGGGCGGACCCGAGAACCTCATCGAGCGCGAGGTCGAGCGGCCCGAGCCGGGACTGAACGAGGTCCTGGTGCGGGTGCACGCGGCCGGGGTGAACCCGGTGGACTGGAAGACCCGCGCCAGCGGAGCCCTGATCGAGTGGGGCGCCGTACCGGTGGTCGGCTGGGACGTGTCCGGCACGGTCGAGGCCGTCGGGCCCGGCGTGAGCCTGTTCCGTCCCGGCGACGATGTCTTCGGGATGCCGCTGTTCCCGCGCCAGGCCGGCGGTTACGCCGAGTACGTCGTGGCTCCGGCCCGGCACCTCGCTCCGAAGCCGGCGGGGCTGACGCACGTGGAGGCGGCCGCGCTGCCGCTCGCCGCGCTGACCGCCTGGCAGGCCCTGGTGGACGCGGCCGACGTGCGCCCCGGTGAGCGGGTGCTGATCCACGCCGCGGCCGGAGGGGTCGGCCACCTCGCGGTGCAGATCGCCAAGGCCCGCGGCGCGTACGTCATCGGCACGGCCAGCGCCGGCAAGCACGACCTGGTGCGGCAGCTGGGTGCGGACGAGGTGATCGACTACCGCTCGGTCCGGTTCGAGGACGTCCTGAGCGACATCGACGTCGTCCTCGACGGGCTCGGCGGCGAAACGGCCGAGCGTTCCCTGACGGTGCTCCGGTCCGGCGGCCGGTTGATCACCCTGCCCGGCCCGGACGACGTCCCCGCCGCCCAGGACGGGGTGCGGGCGATGTGGGTCCTGGTCGAGCCGGACCACCTCGGCCTGCGCGAGATCGCCGCGCTCGTGGAGCAGGGCGCCGTGAAGCCGGTCGTCGAGACGGTCCTGCCGCTGGCTCAGGCCGCCGAGGCGCATGAACTCGGTGAGCAGGGCCGCACCACCGGCAAGATCGTCCTGACGGTCGCCTGAGCCGCAGCGGGCCGGCACGGCATATGTCGCCATGGCGGCGGAGTCGGCGGTGGCTCGCTGCCGCCGCCCGCACCGCCGCCATAAAGGCGGTGCCGGAGCACTTCCTCCGCGGACACCAGCGCTGTCGCGGACAGCACCAACGGCTGCGCACATGGTCCCGGTGCGATCCGGGTGATCGCCTCACCTTGGTGACCCGTCGGGCCGTGCCGGAAGGAGCCGTCCCGGACGCGTCGGCGGACCTCGCGGCTCGCCTGCTCGGGGTGGGACCGGTCCCGCACGTGACGGTTCCCCTTCGGGCCAGCGGTCCTGTCAGCCCACGCGAGGGATCGACGAGGCGTCCCGGAACGCTCTGAGCGCCTGCTTGCGGCTGACTCCGAGACGTGCGAGGACCTCTTCCTTCACCAGGCCCGCCGCGCGCAACTCGCCGCACCGGCGTGCCAGTTGGAGCCGCTCCGGGTGGTCCTCGGGTGCTTCGTAGAACAACCCGTCCTTGAGCAGTTCGTCCACCGTGTCGGCGGACCGGCCCATGGTCCGGGCGATCTGCGCTCTGGCCAGTCCCGATCTCTTGAGCGCGACAGCCTGCGCGGCCTGGCGGCGGCGCTCCGACTGCAGGTCCTGCGTCCGCGTGGCGGGGACGCCTGCCGCGTCGCGGGCGCGGGACAGGGCGCTTTCCGCCTGTTTGTGGGTCAGGCCGAGTTCGGCGGCGATGTCCGCGACCCGGCGGCCCTCCCGCTGAAGCTCCAGCGCCCGCCGGTCCTGTTCCCGGCGCAGGTCGCGCGCGTGCTCCCGCTCGCCCTGCCGCCGCCGTGCGATCTCGTCCTTGAAGGTGTGCAGCAGGCGGGACCTGATGTGGCGGGCATGGCGCAGGCGCTCCTGTTCCGCCCTCATCTGCTCGCGGACGAAGTAGCCGTACCAGAAGGGCATGCGATCGCTCAGGCTCTCGCTGTCCTTGCTCGTCCCCCACTGGAACACAGGGTGCTGCGACCGCTTCCTCAGCAGTGCGCGTACGGCCGATGCGTCGGGGGTGTAGCCGCCGTCCTCGCGCAGCAGGAGGCGCTGTTGCTCGGTGAGGTCGGAGATGGCCGCGGCCCATGCGGTGCGCAGTCCGGCGGCCTCCGCCAGGTCCGTCAGGGACTCCCAGTCGTACTTGGGCAGCGTGAGACCGTAGCGGCCCTTGTCGTCGTTCGTCGTCCACCGGTTCGTCGTGGCTTCGACATACACGGCGAAGCCTGCACGGTTCCAGGCCCGTACGACGTCGTGCCACATCTTCGCCGACACCGCGGGGAGGTACCCGACGCGCTGACCGTCGACGTCGCAGGCGACCGCCCGCGCGTCCCAGGGGTTGTGGGGCTCGGGGACCAGCTCGGCCTCGACCTTCTGCCCCGCGGGGAACCGGCTCAGCGATTCCTGGAAGTAGTAGGCCCCTGAGGCGTAGAACTCCCCGGACGCCCGGAAGCAGTCGTCGAGCAGGATCCGCCCGGCGGGTCTGACGTATTCGCCAGGACGACGTATGTGGATTCCCACCGTCCTGCCCCTCCTCCGTACCTGTCCCCCACCCTCCTCCGCGCCTGTGACCTGCGGAGCTCTCGGTGATCATACGCCTGGCCGAAAAGCGCCGGAGGCGGGCCGCTCAGGGCTCCGGGTCGTCGAGGGTCGGGTGCAGTTCGGGCCGGGCGTCCCACCAGGCACGGTGGAACGAGTTGTTGTCCACGTTCGTGAGATAGGCGTGGGCGGCCGCACGGTACAGCAGCTCCGCCTGCCGGGCGGAGACCGCCGCCCGGTTCCACGCGATACGGATGCGGCCGGTGACCGGGTCGCCCACCAGAGGGCGCAGAACCGTGCCTTCGGTGGTCGGAGCGGTCGGCTGGCTCAGTGATATCGCCCGGCCGGCGGCGATCAGGTCGTAGTGCATCTTCCGGTCCGTCACCCGGTGGCGCAGCAGCGGGGTGAAACCTGCCTTCGCGCAGGCGGCGACCAGGGCCTCGGGGCCGCCGTCGTCGTCCTCCACGAGCATCATCCAGGGCTCGCCGGCCAGTTCCGCCAGCGCGATCCGCTCGCGGCCGGCCAGCGGGTGTGTGGCCGACAGCCGTACGCAGAAGGGTTCCTTGGGGATCAGGGTGCGGGCCGTGATGCCCTGGGGCAACGGCACCTCGTAGTCGTTGACCTCGCCGTACAGCACGGCGTCGTACCTTCCCGCGCCGAGCTGTCTGGTCAGCGTGGTCGCCGAGTGTTCCACCGTCACATGGATGTCCTGATCGGCCAGTACCCGTTCCAGTTCGCCCAGCAGCCGGTCGACGAGGACCAGCAGGATGCAGCCCAGCCGCAGACTCGGGTGCGGGGCGATGGCCCGGGCGCCCGCGGCCAGGGCGTCCATCTCGCCGAGCACCAGACGGGCCTTGCGCAGGACGAACTCCCCCAGCGGGGTGGGCTCCACACCGTGCCGGCCGCGCAGGAACAGCTCACCGCCCGCGACCCGTTCGATGCGGCGCAACTGGGCCGACAGCGCGGGCTGGGAGACCCCGAGGCGCTTGGCGGCCCGGCTCAGACTGCCCGCCTCGGCGATCCGGCACACGGCCTCGAGATGCCTCAACTCCAGCTTCATCGGCGCAGAGTACGCGTCTTCGCGCGGCCGCACCATAACTCGGGTGTTATGCAACATCGCATGTCCCGAACCGGCCATGTCCACGCCCATACTCGCCGCAACGATCCGCCTCCCCACCCTGAACGGAGCAGACGTTGCACCCCACCAGAGTCACCGCCGCCATGGCTGCCCTGGCGCTCTCGGCGAGCCTCGCGGCCGCCCTCGCCGGGCCCGCCACCGCGGTCCCGCAGGACCGGCCCGTACCGCCACCCGGCAACGGCAGGTCCCTCGCGCTCGCCGCCGCCGACAACGCCGCGGACAGCGGCCTCGACGAGCTGCGCCACGGCGCCGACGAGAACCTCGTACGGACGTCCGTCACTCCCTGGTCGAACGGGCTGTACTTCTCGGCGTACGAGCGCACCTACAAGGGCGTTCCGGTCGTCGGCGGCGACGCCGTCGTGCTCAGCGACTCCACCGGAAAGGTCCGTGAGGTCACCGGCGCCCCCGCCCCGGTCCTGCGGCTCTCCACCCGGGCCGCGGTCACGGCACGGGCCGCCCTCGCCACGGCGCGGGGACAGCTCGCCTCGGTGGAGAGCGCGCGCGCACCCGAACTGACCGTGCTCCTCAAGGCCGGCAAGCCGGTCCTCGCCTGGCACACCCTCGTCGTCGGCCGCACCGCGAGGAACGCGCCCAGCTCACTGGACACTTATGTCGACGCCCGCACGGGCCGTGTCGCGCAGGCCACCGAGAAGGTCCGGCACGCCGACGGCCGCGGCTACCACAACGGCAACGTCACCATCGACACCGCCGCCACCTCGATGACCGACCCGAACCGCTCCGGCTTCCGCTGCGGCGGCCAGAACGGCAGCGCCTACACGGGCTCCTCCCCCTGGGGCAACGGTGGCGCCAACGACCTGGTCACCGCCTGCGTCGACATCATGTACGCCGCCCAGCGCGAGTCCGACATGCTCAAGTCGTGGTTCGGCTACAACGGCATCAACGGCCAGGGCGGCATGGTCCCGGCCCGCGCCGGACTCGCCGAGGTGAACGCGTACTACGACGGCACGAAGACCACGTACGGCCGCAACCAGAACGGCACCAACCAGCTCACCGGCATCGACGTGGTGGCCCATGAGTACGGACACGAGATATTCGACCGGACCCCGGGCGGCACCGGCTCGTCCAACGAGAACGGCGGCCTGAACGAGTCCACCGGTGACGTCTTCGGGGCGCTCACCGAGCACTACGCCAACAACCCCAACGACACCCCGGACTACACCGTCGGCGAGAAGCTGAACTTCCTCGGTGACAACAGGCCCATCCGGTACATGTACAACCCGTCGCTGCACAACAACGATCCCAACTGCTACACACAGCTGACCTCCAACACCGAGGTGCACGCCGCGGCCGGCCCGCAGAACCACTGGTTCTACCTGCTGGCCGAGGGTTCCAACCCGGGCGGCGGCAAGCCCAGCAGCCCCATATGTTCCGGCGGCCCCGCGTCCGTCACCGGCATCGGCATCCAGAAGGCCGGCAAGATCTTCATGGGCGCCCTGCTGATGAAGACCTCCTCCTGGAACCACCTCGCCGCCCGCAGGGCGACCCTGACCAGCGCCAAGAACACCTACGGCAGCGCCGAGTGCAACGCGGTGAAGGCGGCCTGGAACGCGATCGGCGTGCCCGCCCAGTCCGGTGAGACCGACTGCGGCGGCACCACCACCCCGGACTTCTCGCTCGCTCTCAACCCGTCATCGGGTTCGGCCCAGCAGGGCGCCTCCGTCACCTCCACCGTGAACACCAGCACCACCGGCGGCAGCGCGCAGACCGTCCAGCTCTCCGCGAGCGGCGCCCCGAGCGGCGTCACGGTGTCCTTCAGCCCATCCTCGGTCACCTCCGGCAACTCCTCCACGATGACCGTGCAGGTCGCCCCGGGCACCGCCGACGGCACCTACCCGATCACCGTCACCGGCACCGGCTCCACCACCCACACGGTCACCTACCAGCTGACCGTCGGCACCGACACCCCGCCGACCGGCTGTCAGAACGCCGAGTACACCTACGAGGGCACCCTGGCCTCCGGCCAGCGGGCCGTCCAGCCGAACGGCTCGTACTACTACTCGGCGACCTCCGGCACCCACACAGGTTGCCTGCGCGGCCCGGCCGGCACCGACTTCGACCTCTACCTCCAGAAGTGGAACGGGGCGAGCTGGGTGGACGTGGCCGTGGACGGCGACGCCACCTCCGAGGAGGACCTCAGCTACATCGGCACCGCGGGCTACTACCGCTACCTCGTCCACGCCTACAGCGGCTCCGGCGCCTACACGCTGGGCCTGAGCGCCCCCTGACGGGAGGTTGAACGCCTCAGGACGGGTACCTGACTCCCCGCCCTGAGGGCGAGAGCCGCGCGGGAGGAGGGGAGCCGCGCGCGGCACCGGGGCCGGACCGCCGACCACCCGTCGGCGGTCCGGTCCCCTCGCGTGCCCTGGCGATCGTCGCAGTGCACGTGCGTGTTGGGGTGGTCGACGTCCCGTGCGGTGCTGGATCACTGTGGGGTCAGCGAGTCCAGGAGTTCCCGGCCGTGCGGCCACGAGCCCAGGCCGCTCGCGGAGTTGATGTGTCCCCACGCGCCCGCCGGATGCCATCGCGCCTTCCATCGCGCCGCGAAGTCCGCGGCTGCCTCGGGGGCGCAGTACGGGTCGTTGCTGCCGGCCACCACCAGCGCCGGGCACGGCAGCGGTTGTGCGGACACCTCGAGGAACGACGCGGCCGCCTGGCGAGGGAACGCCGGTCCCCGCGGGTCGGGCGGCGCGACCAGGAACGCGCCGCCCGTCGGGCTCGTAGGGTTCTTGTGCAGCCAGGCGGACGCCGCCCAGCAGCCCAGACTGTGGGCTACCAGCACCACGCGGCTGTCCTGCCGGCAGGCATCGTCGTACGCCACCTGGACGGCATCGACCCAGTCATCCAGATCGGGGGCGGACCACGAGGCAGGGGAGATCCTCACCGCTGAGGTTCCCCACTGCTGCTCCCACAAGCTCTGCCAGTGCTGCCCGTCAGAGCCGTCGATCCCGGGAATGATGACGTACGCGACCACTGTCTGCCACCGTTTCACTCGTCGCCCCCGGTGATCCTGGGGGCGTCTGGCTCAGATTCTGTTGGAAGCAACAGAACGACGGCAGCGACACAAGTGATCTCAAAGAAGACGGTGCGGACAACGATGGAATCACTCGACCAGACCGACCGGCGCATCCTCACCCTGCTCCAGACCGAGGGCCGGTTGACCGGAGCGGAGGTGGGCCGCCGCGTCGGGCTCTCGCAGCCCGCGGCCAGTGCGCGCATCCAGCGGCTGGAGAAGAACGGCGTCATCACCGGCTACCGGGCCGTTGTCGACCCGGCGGCACTCGGTTTGAACATCCACGCCGTCATTCGCCTGCGCACCACGCATGCCCAGCTCGCTCGCGCCCTGGACTTCGCCTCCCGGACCCCCGAGGTCACCTCCACCCTGAGAGTCACCGGGGAAGACTGCCTCATCTTCGACGTCCACTGCCCACAGGCAGGACGACTCGAGGAAGTCGTCGACGCACTTGCCCGCTACGGCCCGGTCACCACGTCACTCGTGCTCCGCGCCTACCCGCCGAAGCCGTTGACCGACGCGTCACCGACGTCATGACCCGCAACACCGGTCAGCAGTCGTTCGCCACCGGTCTGCCCTCGAGGCGGTCCGCCAGCCAGTCGACCGTGGACGGGGCGGCTGCGTAGAAGGTGGCGATGTGGGTGGGCACCAGGTACGAGTCCCAGTCGACGGACGCGCCGAGTTCGCAGAGCCGGTCCTTCAGCTCGGTGCCGGCCCGGTACGGGATCACGTCGTCCAGGCGCGAGTGGTACAGCCGCACCGGCACCGCCGGACGGTGCTGCCCGGCCCGCTGTTCGGTGAGCCGGCCGCGCCAGTCGGCCCGCGCGAACGGGTCTTCGGTGGTCAACCGGTCCCAGCTGTGCAGCCCGTACTTGGCGGCGATCGGCAGCGTGCAGTCGTCGGAGATGTCGGCCAGCAGCTCGCGGCCGTGGTCGGTGAACAGCTCCTCCAGGGGGAGTTCCGGGTAGGCGTGCTTCAGGCCGACGGCCGCGGTCAGGCCGAAGCCGAAGGCCGGACTGCCGTCCACGCCCTCCGCGACCACCAGAAGGTCGGCGGCGGGCGCTCCGACCGAGGCGCCGCGCACGTCCAGCTCCGGTGCGTACGAGGGCTGGAGCTCCGCCGCCCAGCTCGCCGCCTGGCCACCCTGCGAGTAGCCGGCAATGAGAACCGGTGCGTCGGAGGCGATCCCCGCCTCGGGCAGCCGCTGGGCGGCCCGCACCGAGTCCAGCACGGCCTGGCCCTCGGCCCGACCGTTGACGTAGGTGTGCCCGCCGGGGGTGCCGAGACCCTGGTAGTCGGAGACGACCACGGCCCAGCCCCGGTCGAGCATGGACCTGATCACGGTGCTCTCGTACTGGGTACCGCCGGCCAGTGCCCGCGAGGGGGCGCAGCGGTCGCCCAGGCCGTGCGTGCCGATGGCGTGCGCGACCACGGGGCGCGGGCCCGGACCACCGTAGGGGGCGTCGGGGACGAGCACGGTGCCGGAGACGGCGATCCGGCGGCCTGCGGTGTCGGCGGAGCCGTACAGCACCTGCCAGGACCGGACGTCCTGGTCGATGAGGCCGGTCGGCTCGATGCGGAAGTCGGCGGTTCGGTACCGGATCACCTCGCCGGGGTCCGTGGTGAGTTGACCGGGCGGTGGCGTGTAGAAGGCGTCCGGGAGATCACCGCTGTCCAGGGCGGCGGCCGGAGCGGTCGTCGCGATCAGGGTGGCGGCCAGCAGCGCGGCGAGTGCGGGCACGGCGGTGCGCAGAAGTCTCATGAGGGTCCTCGGGTGAGTGAGGGCTGACGAGGTCGTGCACCGATGATCAAGGGGACGGTGTGCGGCTGGTGAGGGTGCTGTCCACACGATGTGACGCGTGATCATGTGATCAACGACAATGACATATACCGTTCGGCAATGCCGTACGCCCTCGTTAGGATGCGGCCATGCCCGACATTCCCGTCACCACCCACCCGACGGATCGACAGATCGGCCTGCTCGCCACCGCCTTGAAGAGACGGCTCACCGAACTCAGCGAGCACGCCGCCGAGCGGATCCTCGCCCCGTCCGGCACCGTCGCCTACCGTCGGCTGGTCCCCATCGAGGAGCTGCGCGGCTCCTGTCACGCCCACCTGACCTTCACCTTGGGCTCGCTGACGGATCGTCACATTCGCAGCACCACACCGGCCACGGCCACGGCGCTCCGCAGGGCCGGTCAGGGCGTTCCGCTGCCTGCCGTGATCGCCGCCTACCACGCGGGCGGACGGATGCTGCTGGAGGAGCTGACCGCCGAGGCGCGCAACGCGGGCCACCGCGGTCTGGAGGCGTTGCCCGACGGTGCGGCCCGCCTGCTCGGGCTGATCGAGAGCGGTGCCCACGAGATCACCACCGCCTACCGGCACGCGACACGGGCTGGCGCGGACCAGGCGGGCTCCCCCGCTCTCGCCGAACTCTTCGACGGCACCGCCCGCACCACGGAGGCTCTGTGGCGTGCGGCGGACGCCCTTCGCCTGCCCTACGACGGACTGTTCGTGGTGCTGGTCGCCGACCCGCCACCCGGGCCGGTGCCCGAACTCGGCAACCGGCTCGCCGCCCACGGCATCGCCTCCGCCTGGAGCCACACCGCCGGTCTGCTGGCCGGCCTGGTCTCCGTCCGCGACCAGCGCACACTGGAGCGACTGATGACCGTGCTCGCGCGGCAGGCCACCCTCCAGTACGGGGTGAGCCCCGCCTTCGCGAGCCTCGCCGACAGCGCCACGGGGCTGCGGCTGGCCCGGCTCGCCCTGGCCGCGGCCGATCCGGCGGGCCCACGCGTCGTCCGTTTCGACGACGGCCCGCTGGCCGGGCTGGTGGCGCATTCCCCGGACGTCGCCGCCCGGATGGCCCGCTCCGTTCTCGGTGCGCTGCTCGATCTCCCCGCCGAGCAACGCACCATGCTGATCGGCACACTCACCGCGTGGTACGCGGCCTCCGGCTCCACTGAGGAGGCCGCACAGGCCCTGTACTGCCATCCCAACACCGTCCGCCAGCGGTTACGCCGGATCCACACACTCACCGGACGCACCGTCACCGACCCGGTCGGCACCGCCGAGTTGTACGCCGCTCTCCAGTCCCTTCGGACCCTGCCGCCCTCGGCTCTACGCTGACCGGCGCGACCTCGCCGATACGTGGCCGCAGTAGGACGAGGGCGGCCCGTCACACTGTTGCCGCAGGCGGAGTCCACCGTCGCGTGCGGGGCACCGCGTTGGAGACGCCGTAGTCCTTCCTCAGTTGTTCGGGGATGGCGTAGTGCATGACCCGTCCGCGGGTGAGGGAGGACAGTTCGAGGACGGTGGTGAGGTGGCCGAGGCGGTCCAGGGCCCAGGCGCCGAGAGGGGAACGGTCCTCGATGGTTTCCAGGACGCCGAGGAGGTGGGGGACGGCCTTGACGACGGTGTCCCACGGGGTCCGGGGCACCTGGAGCCAGTCGCCGCACGTGTCGCCGACGAGGTGGCGGATGAGGGCGGACACGATCGGGTCGAAGAAGGTGCCGGGCACGACCTCCTCGTAGAGATCGATCAGTTGCCGGGTCAGGTGCGCTCCCTCCGCGGAGGGCCCCATGTGCCGGATCATGTACAGGTCGAGGAACTGGCGTGCTGTGTCCAGGGACTTGGGGACGGCGTCCTGGTCGACGCCGAGCATGGCGCCGACGACGCGCCAGGCGTAGTAGTAGGCCTCTGCGCCTTCCTGTGACATGTGGATGCCGAGGCGGTGCAGGCTGTCCAGGACGAGCAGCGAGAAGAACATCTGCCCGCCGATCATGTCCTCCTGGCAGATCGGTGTCCCGTACGCGTCGGTGTTCCACCGGTTCTCACGCCGGAGGTGGTGGCGGATGGAGGCGTGCAGGAGGCGGACCTTCTGGGCCGCGGGGATGAAGCGGCTGCCGGCCTCGAAGGCATCTGGCTGCATCAGGTAGACGGTGAACTGGCCGGTCTCCGCCATCCGTTTGGAGGGGTACTTCAGCCCATGGGTGGCTGACAGCAGCTTCGCCACATGGGGGACGACGTAGCAGGCGGGCATGGAGGCGAAGGACAGCGCGGTGGAGATGTGCACGTTGTTGTCGATGAAGAACAACCTCGCCCTCTCCATCTCCCCCCAGTCGACCCAGGCCGGCGGGACACTCGTGGCCTGGAGGTACTCCCGCGCGACGTCGGGCAGCCCCTCCGGCAAGGGCGCACCGACGGTGGAGACGTAGCGCATCAGGGTGTTGAACTTGCCGACCTCGCCGCGTTCGAACAGTGCGGCAACGGTGGCGTCGGCGAGTTCGTCACCGGATTGGCGCAGGGCGTCCATCGATGCCTCGGTGCAGGTCATGGAAGGGCTCCTTTCCTTTCATGGAGGGGGTCCACGACAGCCGGGAGGACCACGACCGGGGACGGCACGGGCTGTAGGGACTTTGATACGGCGGTCAGGACGGGCGGACGGTCGCCGAGTGGGCCAGCGAGGTCAGAGCAGCGGCGGCATGCGCGGGTACATCCAGCTCGTGCAGTGCGTCGAGGGCTTCCTCGACCCGCGCGGTGATCATGTCCTCGACGCGGTCAGGGGTCTTGAGTCGGCGCATGACCTCGCGCACCGCGTGCGCAGCGGTTTCCTCCGAGTCGCGTCGTCCCAGCAGGGCGCGGAGCTGCCTGCGGTCATCCTCACCGGCGATGCGCCAGGTCTCCGCCAGCAGGGCCGTGGGCCGGTGTCCGCGGACGTCGTCGGCGTTCGCCTTTCCGGTGCGGTGCGGGTCCCCGAACAGGCCGAGCAGGTCGTCCCGCAGCTGGAAGGCTTCGCCGAGCGGCAGCCCGTAGGCGGAGTAGCCCTCGCGCAGCCGCTCACCGGCGCCGGCCAGGGCGCCGCCGATCAACAGGGGCTGCTCGACGGTGTACTTGGCGGTCTTGTACCGGATCACCTTCAGCGACGCCGCGGTGTCCGGCTCGGACCCGGTGTGCAGGATCTCCAGGCACTCGCCCGCGATCAGCTCGCGCGCCAGCACTGCCCACAAGGGGCGGCCGCGGGCCAGGTACGCGGCGGGCAGGCCACTGGTGGTGAACAGCCGGCCGGCCAGCGACATCAGCAGGTCGCCCACCAGCATCGCCAGGGACCTGGCTGCGGCGACCGCATGCGGGCCACGGCGTACGGCACCGCGCAGGGCGATGTGTGCGGTGGGCCGGCCGTGCCGCAGGGGGCTGTCGTCGATGAGGTCGTCGTGCACGATCGCGGCGGCATGCACCAGCTCCATGGAGGCCGCCGCGCGTACCAGCGCATCGCTGTCCGGCTGGTCCGCCGCGCGCCAGCCCCAGTAACAAAAGGCCGCCCGCAGCCGTTTGCCGTCCTTGGCCGCTGCCAGAAGCTGCTCGGCCACCGGGCCCAGCGCCGGGTCGATCGCCGCGAACTGTTCGGCCTCTTCTGCGACGAAGTGGTGCAGCACCTCGTCGACGCGGTGTTTGAACGCGGCCGGCTCCCACCGGTCATGCGTCATCGGCGGCCCGCCGAGCCATCGCATGCCGGGCGAGAATCTCCAGGTGCGCCGGAGGCACGGCCGCGTACCTGTCCAGCACCAGACGCCCGCGCGCCATCAGGTCGTCCTCGGCCGCCGCCGCCAGGTCCGCCGTGTCCGAGCGGCGCAGCAGTCCCCGTACCGTCCCCAAGGCCGTGCCCACCGAACTCACCGCCAGATCGGCCAGCCCTGCCACCAGCAGGACCGCCCGCTCCTCCGGGCCTCCACGTCGGCCCGCCCCTCGCGTCATGACACTCCCCTACCGGTCGCACGCTGTCTGCACCAGCATCCCGACACACCGGACACCGAAGGGCCGGTATTCACGATCGGGTGATCACCTCGCCTGGCCGTACGGATTGGGCCGGGGTCATCGGGACCTGCGGGCTGGGTTCACCAGAACTCGCCTCGCTGAACGTCCACCAGGCCCTGGCGGTGGGAGGTGTGTTCGAGCCCTGAGATGATCCGCATCCGCGTCACGTGTCACGGGACAAGTCTCAGGGAACGGTGCGAATGAAGAAGTGGGTCATATTCCTGGGCGGCGCTGTCGTCGTCGGGATCGCCGCGGCCGTGTGGTGGAACTGGTTCCGGGCGCCCTACACCCTGGCCGACTCGCCCACGGTCGATGTGACGGTGCGCGCGCAGAAGTCCCCGTATCCCGACGTGCGGGAGACGGCCGAGGACGTCGACACCCTCGTACGGGTCTATGTGCAGCGGCTCAAGGACGACGACGCGGAGGGAGTCGCCGAACTCGCCGGGCCCGACTACGACAAGCCCGGACCGACCGCGGCCACGTACGTGCGCGAGTACGGCGAAGCCGCGGACGGGCACGTCGACGTCACCGTGCTGGAAAGCCCCGTCGACTACTTCAATCCCATCACGGTCACGTACGAGGAGACCGGTCAACGACAGCAACTGCTGCTGGTCAGGGATGACGGACACTGGTGGATCGGCCTCGGCGACGGCGACCCGGCGGCCGGCAGGTAGCGACAGCCACGAACGTGCCTGCGCCTCCCTCGGCCAGAGGGCCCGGGCCTCAGGTCTCGTCGGGCAGATAGGCGGCCAGTGCCCGCAGGCCCGCCAGCACCTCGTCGGCGGTGGGCGCGGACTCGGGGTCGGTGAGGTGCTGCATCATCAGGCCGCTGACGAGGGCGAGCTGCACCGAACCGAGGGTGCGGATCGTGTCTTCGGAGAGCTCGGTCTCCGCGGTTGCGGTGACCTCTCGCGCCATCCCACTGCGTCCCTGCCGCAGCCCGGCGGCCATCTGCTCACGCAGGTCCGGATCGCGCTGCGCGCGCAGGACGGTCTCCAGATTGGCGATCCAGAAAGTCCTGTTGGCCGAGAACGCCTCGATCAGGCGGCGCCATAGAGCGCCGAGGTCGGTGCCGTCCGCCGGCGGCCCGAAGGCCTGCTCCCCCGAGTCGAGCGCCTCGAAGAGGGCCTGGTTGAGCAGCGCCTCCTTCGACCCGAAGTGATAGCCGATCGCCGCCATGCTCACGCCCGCCGCAGAGGCGAGGTCACGGACCGTCGTGCGCTCATAGCCCTTTTCGAAGAGGCACTGCCTGGCGGCCTCCAGCAGCTTCTCCCGGTTTCCCATCCGCGGATCCTAGCAACCGCCTGCACATCTGCGCCAGACGGACGCCTCAGGCAAACGCCTCAGGCAGTCGTCTCAAACAAACGTCTTGCACGTTTGCCCAAATCCTGGCTACCGTTCCGGCCATCGAAGATCACACCGATCCAGGGGGCCCGGATGAAGACCACGAGATCCCGCATCGCCGCATTTGCCGCCGCCGCTTCCGCAGCACTCGCGACCACGGTGATCACGGCCGACCCCGCCGCCCCGCGCCCCGGCGCTCACACCCTCCCCGCCCGGGTGATGACCGCCGAGGGACCGGTTCAGGGCACGCTCGTCGGCGCAGTGCGCACCTTCCAGGGCATCCCCTACGCGGCCCCGCCGACCGAGAAACGCAGGTGGAAGGAGCCTCAGCCGGTGCGCCGTTGGTCCTCGCCGCTGGATGCCCGGGCCCCGCGGAATGCCTGCGCACAGCCGTCCGACCAGCCGATCTCGATCGAGGGCGGCGGCAGCGAGGACTGTCTTTACCTGAACGTCACGACGCCGGCCCGGCGGACGACAGGAGGGCTGCCGGTCATCGTCTTCATTCACGGCGGCAGCTTCACCTACGGCGACGGCGCCACCTACCGCGCGGCCAAGCTGGCCGCAGCGCAGCAGGGAGCGATGGTCGTGACGGTCAACTACCGGCTCGGAGTCTTCGGCTTCCTCACCACGCCCGGCCTGCGCGCACCGGCCAACCTCGGTCTTCTTGACCAGCAGGCCGCGCTGAAGTGGGTCAGCCGCAACGCCGGTGCCTTCGGCGGCGACCCCCGCAATGTGACGATCATGGGGCAGTCGGGCGGCGGCTACAGCGTCTGCGCCCAGCTGGTCTCGCCCGCAGCCCGCGGGCTGTTCAGCAAGGCGATCGTGCAGAGTGCGGGCTGCGTCGGACCGGACGGCTCGTTCACCCGCACGCAGGCGGAGACGAACGGCCGCGCCATCGCCGAAGCCGCGGGCTGCGACGCTCCACGCGTCGTCGACTCCTGCCTGCGGCGCAGGTCCACCGCGGAGCTCATCAAGGCGTCCCCTGCGGGGCACGACGGCTACCGGCCCGTGGTGGACGGCAAGGTGTTGCCCGAGGCCCCGTCCCAGGCGATCGCCGCCGGGCGGTTCGCCCGGGTGCCAGTGCTGCACGGCTCCACTCATGACGAGATGAGCGGCCTGGCCGGACTGGAGGAGATCATGACAGGGCGTCCGCTGACCGCCGAGCAGTACGCCAGGAAGGTCACCGAGCAGTTCGGGAAGGACGCTCCCGCGGTCCTGGCCGAGTACCCGGCCGTGAACTACCCGGCGCCCGGGGCCGCGCTGTCGGCCGTGCTGACCGACTCCGAGTGGTCAACCGCGGCACTCGACACCCAGCGCGCGCTGGCCCGCTACACCCCCGTCCACGCCTACGACTTCGCCGAGGCCACGGCCCCCTACTTCCGGAGCGTGCCGCGGCCGGCGAGTTTCCCGCTCGGTACCGGCCACATGATCGACCTGGCCTACCTCTTCGAGAACAACCTGTTCGAGCCGCTCGACGCCACGCAAGCCGGCCTGTCGGACACCGTGACCGCCTACTGGAGCCGGTTCGCGAGCACCGGGCAGGTCGACGGGCACGGTCTGCCCTCGTGGAAGCGGTTCACGACCCGTGACCCGTACGTGCAGCAGCTCGCGTCCACCCGCACCGGGCCCACCGACTTCGCGGCCGACCACCACTACGCCTTCTGGAAGGCACTCACCCCCTCACAGTGAGGTGATCGGCGTCAAGCAGCGCTGCCGGCCATGGCGGCGAGGCCTTCTCCCACCGTGCGGTAGCGCGGGGTCCAGCCCAGTTCGGCCTCGGCCTTGGCGTTGGAGACGCGCATGCTGACCTGGGTCATGCGGTGCGCGTAGGACATGGGGCGCAGCATCCACGTCGGCATGGTCATCGGCCTGGGGGTGCCGAAGGTCTGAGCGACGGCCCGGACGTAGGCGCCGAAGCCCAGGGGTTCGTCGTCGACGATGTTGTACGCCGCCCCCGGTGTGCCGCCCTCGACCGCGAGGGCGACGGCCGAGGCCGCGTCGGCGAGGTGGATCCAGGGCAGGACGCGGCCGTGGTCGTCGACGGCCGGGATCTTGCGGCGCCGCAGCATGTCGACGAAGGCGTCGGTGCCGCCCTGCCCGTCGAAGCCCGGCCCGTAGAAGAGGCCGAAGCGCAGAGTGATGCCCTCGATGCCCTCGGTGTGCAGCATGAGGTCTTCCTTGACGCGCATGCCGGCCAGGTGGGGTTCCACGGCCTTGTCGCCGGGTGCGGCGAACTTGTCGTCCTCGGTGAAGATGCGGTCGCCGAAGTCCTGATAGCCGTAGCCGATGGCGATGGATTCGCAGATGACGCGGCGGGCACCGACCACGCGGGCCGCCTCCATGAGGTTGCGGGTGCCGGTGATCCGCAGGTCGTTGGTGGCGTACATGTCCTTGTGCTTCATGGGGGGCTTGCGCAGGGCGGTGGCGGCGTGGACGACGGTGTCGAACCGCAGACCGTCGACCGCGCGCAGCAGTTGATCGCGGTCCATGAGGTCGGCGGTCACGTCCGATGAGCCGCTGCGGCCGAGCCCGACGACGGTGTATCCGGATGCGGCGAGGGTCCGCGCGATGTGGCGCCCGAAGATCCCGCTCGCTCCTGCCAGCAGCACGTTCTTGGTGTCGGTCATGCCCATGGGACAAGCGTGGACCCTGGAACGTGACAACATCGAATGTTGTGCACATCACAGTGCTGGGGCATCCAGCCGTAGCATCAGGGCTACGGCGCTCAGGCCGATGATGGCCACTCCTTGTGTTCGACGGCAGGAAGCGAAACGCCGTTGGCCGATCTGTCGGCTGATGTGTCAGCCGATCCGCTCAGCCAGGGCGACGATGATGCCGGAGGGTCCGCGGAGGTAGCAGAGGCGGTAGATGTCCTCGTACTGTGCCACCTCGCCGAGCAGTTGGGCGCCGTGGGCGCGCAGGCGCGCGATGGTGTCGTCGATGTCGTCGACGGCGAACATGACACGGTGCAGGCCCAGCGTGTTGGGCACGGGCGGGTTGAGCGATCCGCCGCCGACGGCCTCGGGCGCGTGGTACTGCGCGAGCTCCAGCTTTCCGTGGCCGTCCGGGGTCCGCAGCATCGCGATGTCGCTGCGGACACCTTCGAGACCGACGGCCTGGTCCGCGAAGAGGCCCTCGATCGGCGCCCTGCCTTCGACCTCCATGCCCAGTTCGATGAAGAAGGCGACAGCGGCCTCCAGGTCCTCGACGACGATGCCGACGTTGTCGATCCGCTGAAGCGTCATGCCAGTACTCCCTTGCGTTGCGCGGCCCTTCGAGACCACCGGTATACCGAGGACGGAGCCGACAACTCGTTCTCGACACCAGTAACGGACTTACTGGCCCTGACAAAGCCTCCGGACGTGGCAATGGGTGATCAGGCAGACGGCGAGGCCGAGGAAGGCTTCGTGGATGTCGTCGCGTCTCTCCCACCAGATCCGTAGGCGGCGGAGGCCGTGCAGCCAGGAGATCGTGCGCTCGACGACCCAGCGGAAGGTGCCCAGGCCGGTGCCGTGCGGCTGTCCCCGTGCGGCGATCGCAGGCCGGATCCCGCGCTGCCGCAGGAGCCGCCGATACTTGTCGTGGTCGTAGCCGAAGGGATACCGCTCGCGGTGTCGCTGACCAGCGGCCCGGTCGTGCGCGGTCGACCGGGCTGGGTCCGCTTTTGGGCCCCGTCGTGCGGCCCGGACGTGGGAGGAGTCCATCACCGCCCGCGACCGGTCCAGCTGGTTCTTCGAGCGCAGCTTGTTCAGCAGTAGCTGATGCAGTGCCGGTCGGGCACCCGCGGCTGTCCCTCCATCTGCTTCGGCGGCGACTCGGGCAGCAACGGCTCGATGAGCGACCACAGTTCGTCCGACACGAGCCACGGCCGCGATCGCCACGGGTGCCGCCCGACCCCGACCCCGACCCCGACGAAACCGCCTTCGTCCTCTGGGCGTCACTCAACGGATTGCTGGGGGATCGAACGAGACTGGATTCGGAACTGGCGCCGCCAGGCCGCCCGGCGGGACGAGTCCGACCTCTGGCGGCCAGGTCCGGCTTGTCCAACACCGCAGAGGTGAGCGGCGGGTCCATGGGGCGGATCAACCGGAACCGGGCCGGGCTGCTCCAGGGGCTATCAGGACGCCGGCGTGTACTTCTCCGGTGCGAGGGAGTTGCCGGCGGGGATGTCGCCGCAGTCGGACGGGGAGGTCCGTCCGTCGAAGCGGTCGTCGAGCCAGTCGATCGCGGTGGGGGCCCAGAAGACGGGCGCGCCGTTGTGGCTGAGCAGGTTGTACTGCTGGTACTTGATGGCGGGGCTGCCGGTGGCGCAGTACTGGTTGGCGAGGGCGCGGACGTCCCCGGCGATCATGACGCCGTCGCCCGTGCCGATCCCCGGCAGGTTGCTGAAGGTCCCCTCCAGATAGCCGGCGTTGCCCTGGGCGATGTACCCGGGGATCGTCGGGGTGGCGGCCGAGCCGAGGTTGACCCGGTTCAGGACGGTGACGAGTTCGGGCAGCGTGGTGTAGTCGGCGTATTCGGGCTTCGCCATCTTCTGCCAGGTCAGGCCCGGGTAGTGGCCGAGGGCGTCGAGGATGGAGCCGTGCTGCAGCTCCGTGTACACCTGCAGGCCGTAGCTGTTCAGGTAGGGCTTGACGTCGAGGTCGTAGGCGCGGGCGAGGCCGATGACCGCCATGGGGAGGACGCCCGACCACAGGAGCGAGCCGCCCACGTACCGCAGGTTGTGCGCCGGGGTCACGAGCAGGCCGCCTTCGGTGAAGCCGACCAGCTTCCGGTTCACGTCCGGCGCGTAGGACGGTGCGAGGGCGGCCGCCCAGTTGGTGGCGATGGCACCGCCCGAGTAGCCGATGAGACCGAAGCGGGTGTGGTCATCCAGTCCCGTCTCGGCCGATCTGGTCGCGGCGCGGATCGAGTCCAGGGTGTTGGTTCCGTACTCGGGGCCTGCGGCGAAGTCCGCCCGCTGGCCCTGGGTGTCCGGGATGACGAGGGTGTAGCCCTTGAGCAGAAGCGGCGCCATGAACACGGCCTCGGCGTTCGGGATCACCCCGCCGAGGCTGACGTCGCCGGCGATCGCCCGCGACGGCCCGTCCTCCGGGTCCAGAGAATCGTAGAACGACTGGTAGGACACGGCCTTGCTTCCGTCGCCGCTGAGGCTGCGCACCACCGTGGTCACGTTGGCGGCCGGCCGGCCCTGGGCGTCGGTGCCGCGGTACAGCAGCTGGATCGCCTTGAGGGGTGTGGAGAATCCCACCAGGTGGTAGCTCAGCGTCCGCGTCTTCAGCACGGCGCCGGGGGCGAAGGACGACAGGGGCTCGGTGCCGTCGTAGCTGTAGAACGGGTCGCTCGACGAGGACGTCGAGGAGACCGTGGACGTGGCGGTCGTGGTGGTCGATCCGGCCTCGGCGGCCGTGGCGGTGGCCGCCGGCACGGCGGTCAGGGCCGCAGCGGTCGCGACGGCGACGGCGATCAGACGAAAGACAGCCTTGGGCATGGTTCCTCGATTCGGGGGGCGACACGGCATGCCGTGCGTACGGGCGGATCAGACGAGAGGCGCGTCCGCGGTCGGCCACGTCTTGTGGAACGGCGGGCTCACGTGTTACCAACCGGTAGGTGATGTTCTGGAAACATCATGGAGGCGGTGCGCGGCGGAGTCTTCAGGCCCGAACACAGACATTAGGAAGGTGGATTGTGACCGCACCCAACGCGCCGGAGAGCGTGGCGGTGCCGCACTTCGGCGGTGTCGCCGTCCACAAGCGTCTGCTGGCCGCCATGCCGGCTCTCGAGCCCGTGGTGCTGGCCCGGCTCGTCGAGCAGGTGCCCGCCTACGGCACGCTGCCCACGGAGCAGCTGCGTGGAGAGATCGCCCGACAGGTGACGGACGGCATCCGCGCCTACGCCGACGTGCTGCGCACCGGCGAGCTGCCCGGCCCGGACCAGCGGGCCGCGATCCGGGAGTCGGCGGCCCGGCGCGCGGACGAGGGCGTCCCGCTCGAGGCCGTCGTCGGCGCCTACCACCTCGGCGCCGAGGCCTGCGCCGCCCACATCCTCGCGACGGCCGGGGAGGGCGACATCGAGGACGCGGTCCTGGTCCAGCGCCACCTCCTCGGCTTCCTCCGGCTGGTGAGCTGCGAGGTGGCTGCCGGATACGTGCAGGAACGCCAGGCCGCCCTGAGCGACGATCAGATCGCCCTGCAGTCCCTGCTGTCCCGGCTGCTGGACGGGGACAGCCCACAGACCGCGGCCGACCGCGCCGGGATCCGGCTGCCACCCGGCTATGTGGTGCTGAGCATCGCCATCGGGCCCCACCCGGACGAGTTGCGGCCCGGGGTGAACCGTCCGATCGTGGTGCGCCGCAAGCTGCGCCGCCTGCGCGGCGAACTGGAGCGCCACACCACCGGCGTCCCGCTGTTCGCGCTGGACGGCGACTGCGGGCTTGTTCTTCTCCCGTACGGGTCGCCGGCCGCCGACTTCGGACCCGCGGACCGGGACCGGCTCTCCCGGCTCGTCGGGCAGCTCCGTCACATGTGCGGCGCCGATCTGCTCGTGGCGGCCGTGGTCGCGGCGCCCGAGGACGTCACCGATGCCGCCCGGGTGGCCGCCGAGATTCGGGAGGTGGCCGAGGCGTGCGGCCGGGAGCCGGGTCTGTACCTGCTCGACGACGTGCTGCTCGCGTACCAGCTGAACCGCCCCGGCCCCGCCCGGGAGGGACTCGCCGCGCTGCTCGGCCCACTCGACACCCGCCCGGAACTCCTCACCACTTTGCACGGCCTCTTCGCCTGCGGCCTCGACCGGCGCCGCACGGCGGCCCGACTCCAGGTCCACCCCAACACGGTCGACTACCGCCTGCGCAAGGCGGCCGAGCTCACCGGACTCGACGCCACACGGGGAACCGACCTGCTCACCCTGCACGCCGCGCTGATGGCCCAGAACTCCCTACGGCGGGGCGCATCCGGCACCCGCCCGTCGCGTCGAGGCTGACCGCACGGAGCAGACGGCCGGCAGCATCGGCGCATGGCCCCGGGTCTGGAGGCAGCGCGCCCCCTCGGTCGCTCCACCAGCCTCGACACGGACGTGGCCCCACCTCTGTCAGTCCGCGCCAATGGCCTGTTCTGTCCAGATGGTCTTGCCCGAGGCGTCATAGCGGCTGCCCCAGCGGCTCGTGACCTGGGCGACGAGGCAGAGGCCGCGGCCTACCGGGCGCGGAAGGGGACCTCAGCGGTTTCTGTTCGGTCGGTTCTGACCGCCTGTTAGCGTGCGCTCATGGAAGATCTTGGACACGTGGCTTGGCCGCCTGAGCCGATCAGGACCGACAGGCTCGTGCTCCGTGAGCCGGAGACCCGGGACCGGGCGGCGTTCATCGAGCTGCTCGCCTCGCCGGAGGTGCACGCCTACCTCGGCGGCCCCCGGTCACGTGACGAGCTTGAGCACGAGCTGCCCGCGGCGCCCGCGCGGTGGCCCGGGAGCTTCGTCGTCGATCTCCACGGGGCGATGATCGGCCAGATCCTGCTCAGGAGAGCAACGGGGCACCGTCGCCCGGCTGCCGCGGGGAAGGCCGATCTCGGCTACCTGTTCCTGCCGCAGGCGTGGGGACACGGGTACGCCACCGAGGCATGCGCGGCGGCACTCGACTGGCTCGCCGGCGCGCTTCCGGGTGAGCCGGTCGTACTCACCACCCAGACCGCCAACGTCGGCTCGATGCGTCTCGCGGCGAAGCTGGGGTTCACCGAGGTGGAGCGGTTCGAGGCCTGGGGCGCCGAGCAGTGGCTCGGCATGCGGTCCCTGGGCACGCCGTCCGGTTGAGCGGCAGGACTGCAGTTGCGCGGCTCGATCACCGTGGCCACGTCCCGCTCTCGCTCTTCGGCGGCGCCCGGTGCGTCGCGGTCGTAAGCCGGTCAGTCAGCGGTCTTCAGCCGTCTGGTCACCACGATCGGAGTCGCTCCGGGCGAGCCGCACACAGCATTCCCCGGGCTCGGGGGCCAGGACGGCCTGCACCCCGCTGACCTCAAGACCCCCCAGGCAGCCGGAGAGGAAGGCCTGGTTCATGCCGCACACGAGGTCGGGGGCCTTGGCCGCCAGCGGGTGGAAGGGGCAGTTGCGCAGCCGGAGCTGGGTGGGGGTTTCCCGGACGGGTTCGTAGCCGTACTCGTCCAGCAGGCGCTCGCAGGCGGTCAGCCCGCGTTCGGGGCCCAGGCGGCCCGGGCGGGTCTTGTCCCGGGCGCTACGGCCCATCTGCCGGCCGCGCTGTTCTGCCGCGCGCATGGCGGCCTCGGCAGCGCTTTCGTCGGCGCCCTCGGTCAGGACGGCGTCCAGGAGAAGGTCCGCCAGGAGTTCGTGGCGCCGGTCGGGGATGTTCACGGTGATCTGGGCGTCGGTGGGCTCGTACACCTTGGGCCGCCTGCCGACCTTGCGGATGCCGCCCGGGGCTTCATAGCGGGCGCGCAGGAGGCCGGCGTCGACGAGCTTGTCGAGATGGAACGCGGCGAGCTTGCTGGATATCCCGACACTCGCGGCAGCCTCGTCGCGGGTGACGGCGCGGCCGGCACGGCGGATGAAGAGGAACATGCGCCGTCGCGAGTCCTCGCTCAGGACGCTGACGGAGTCGATGGCGCGGTCGGCCGCTTCGGCGCGCGAGGAAGGATCAGAAGCCACACCCCCACAGTAACCCCCATCAGCGTGGGCACAAACGTTCTTTTGGTCCGATCAGCTGGGCATCTTGACGCCACCCCGCAATAGAACCAACAATTGTTGGTGAAACTACTGGGAGGTTGCGATGGCTGATCAGCGACAGATGCAGGCGAAGCGTCCGGTCAGCGCCTTGCTCGCCGGCCCGTACGGCCACCCGTTCCACCCGATCCTGGTAACCGTTCCGATCGGCGCCTGGGTGACCAGCGCTGGTGTTCGACATCGCCTCGCACGTGGTCGACCGGCCGGGCTTCCTGACCCAGTCCTCGGAGTGGCTGATCGCGGTCGGTGTGATCGGTGCCCTGCTTGCGGCCATGTTCGGATTCCTCGACATGTTCGCGATCCCCACGGCCACCCCGGCCTTCCGCACCGCTCTGGTCCACATGACGCTGAACCTGCTGGTGACCGCCGCCTACGCCGTCAACTTCCTGTGGCGGCACGCCGACTACACCAACGGCGCAAGCGTGGGCATCGGCAAGCTCGTGCTGTCCGCGATCAGCGTGGCGGTGCTGGGCGTCTCGGGGTTCCTGGGCGGCAAACTCGCCTACCGCTACGGCGTCCGCGTCGCCGACGAGAACACCCAGGCCGAGGGATACACGAACGACGGCAGCCCGGGGAGTACCCGCTCCGCTGTGTGACCAGGCCTTCGGCAGCCCTTTCCACGACGGCAGCCGGGCTCTTCCGGCTGCCCTCACCACCGTCCCCTTATGGAGTTACCCATGGACATCGCCGCACTGATCACCTGGGTGGTCACCGCTCTCGGCGGCTTCTACATGCTCGGCACCTGGATCCAACGCGGCGGAATCCGCCAGCAGCAGTCGGGCACCAGTCGCCTGCCCGCCCCCGCTGTCTTCGGCCACTTCGCCCTGGCCGCCGTCGGACTGGTGGTGTGGATCATCTACGTCGTGGCCGACAAGAGCGCCCTGGCCTGGACAGCGTTCGCTCTGCTGCTGCCGGTCGCTCTGCTGGGATTCCTGATGCTGGCCCGCTGGATCCCCGTCCACCGCGACCGCGGCACGGCCGAGGCGGCCACTGCCGCGGGCCCGGGACCCGAAGCCGCCGTCCCGGCCGAACGGCACTTCCCCGTAGCGGTGGTGGTGGCACACGGTCTGCTCGCGGTGGTCACCCTGGTCCTGGTCCTTCTGACCGCTCTGGGCGTCGGAGGCAGCTGACATGAACGAGCGTCCCCACCGTGCGACGGCCCGAATAGAGGCGCACGACGAAGAGGAGAACGTGTCCGCACGGCCGGCCCTGCGGGTCGTCCATGAGCCCGAGGCGATCGACCTGGCCGCGGCGGAAACCGCGGCCGGGCAGTTCCTGACCGCCCTCGGCATCTCCACCGCCTCCGAAAGCCTGCGCGGCACGCCTGGCCGGATGGCCCGCGCCTATGCCGAGCTGTTCAGCCCGCGCGCCTTCGACCTGACCACTTTCCCCAACGACGAGGGCTACGACGAACTCGTCCTGGCCCGCCGCATCCCCGTCCGGTCCGTGTGCGAGCACCATCTGCTGCCGTTCGTCGGCACCGCCCACGTCGGCTACCTGCCCGGCGCCCGCATTCTCGGCCTGTCCAAGCTCGCCCGTGTCGTCGAGCACTTCGCCTGCCGGCCACAGGTCCAAGAACGCCTGACCAAGCAGGTCGCCGACTGGCTGCAGACTCACCTGGAACCCAAGGGCGTCGGGGTGGTCATCGAGGCCGAACACTCCTGCATGACCCTGCGCGGCGTCCAGGCCACCGGCTCCAGCACCATGACCTCCACCCTGCTCGGACTGCTGCGCTCCGACGCCCGCTCCCGCAGCGAGTTCCTCGCCCTGACCGGCGTAACGGCCTGACACATTGGCGTTGCGGCCGCTGCCTCGGCATGGCTTTCACTTCCATCCTGTTGTACGGGCCTGAGCGCCGCACCCGCCGAGGACAGGGATGACACGCCCCGACCGGGGTAAGCGGCATCCTGCCCAAGCCGTACCGGCTGTGCGTCGATCGCCCTCAGGAGGCAGCAGTGCCAGGCGTGTTGGATCGGATCAAGCAGTTCAGCAGGAGTCCGCAGGGGCGGCGTGCCATCGAACAGGTGCGTCAAGCTTCCTCCGACCCGCGCCGCAGGGCGCAGGCGCGGCGCTTGCTCGGCAAGTTGCGCGGCCGGCGCTGACGCCTTGCCACCCCGGCGTTCCCACGGGCCGATTCCGGCCCGCGCCCGCCCCAGCGACGGCTCTGCCGGGGGGGCGGGCCGTGCTCGGCGACCCCGTTGTCAGTGGTGTGAACCAGAATGCAGCGCAGCACGATCAACACCGGGCCCGTACGGGGTAAGCGGTGTCCATTCCTCCGTCAGGAAAGGCCAGGCCGATGGCGCTCGCTCAGCACCAGCCCCCGTCGCCCGTTGCGGCACGCATCCCTCGCTCCGTCTGTCCGAGACGTGCCGTCACCCCGCTCACCGTCCCCGCGGCCGAGGTGCTGCGCATAGTCTCCGATTCCCGGACCCCCGTCTTCGGCACGGCTCTGGCGGGCGGGCGCCTGCGGTACGGCTACTGGCGCCCGAACGGCCCCGCAGCCGGAACAGGGGGCTACTACGTCGCCCTGCCGACGGCCGTGTGCGAGGAACTGCTCTCGACCGGCCACATCACCTTGGGCGCCCCCGTGTCCGACCCCGGCAAGACCACCTACCGGGTCAGCCCCGCACGCGACGTGAAGCGGACAGAGGGCGCGGGGCATGCAGGGCGCTGGGCCGCGTGAGGCTCGGGCGCCGCCGGCATGGTCTTGCCGTGTCCGGCCTCGGCCTGGGCCCAGGAGCAGCAACGAAGCCCGCAGGACTTCGCCCCCGCTACCGGCCCCTCTGTACGGCGAACTCGTTGCCGTCAGGGTCGAGCATCATCACCCGGCTGCCGTCGCCCTCGCCGGTGTCGGTGCGCGTCGCGCCGAGCGCGATCAGGCGGTCCACCTCCGCCTCCCAGTCGGCGCCGGTGGGGACCACCAGCTCGAAGTACAGCCTGTTCGTGCCTGTCTTCGGCGCCACCGGGGGGCCGCCCCACGTGATCTTCGTACCGCCGTTCGGCGACTGGATCGCGGTCTCCTGGTCCTGGTCCCAGACCAGCGGCCACCGCAGCGCCTCGCTCCAGAAGTAGCCGACCGCCTGGGTGCCGTCGCAGGCCAGTGCTCCGATGAAACCGGTGTCGGCGAGGAACTTGTTGCCCGCCTGGATGACGCAGAACTCGTTGCCGTCCGGATCGGCGAGCACCACATGCCCCTCCTCAGGGAGCTGGCCCACGTCGATGTGTTTCCCGCCGAGCTTCAGCGCCCTGTCCACCGTCTCCTGCTGCTGCTCCGGAAAGGCGCTCGTCAGGTCGAAGTGTGCCCGGTTCTGACCGGTCTTCGGCTCCTGGCTCGGCAGGAAACGGATGCGGAACCCGTCGGCGTCAGGAGGCAGGAGCGCGATGTCGTCGTCCGCTCCTTCGGCCAACTCCCAGTCCAGGAGCCCGGACCAGAACCGTGCCAGGCCCGCGGGTTGGGTCGCATTGAAGCAGATCGCGAACAGTTGACTGGTCATACCCCGGTACATCTCCGATCCGCTGACGGTCGACAGAGCGCACGTCGCCCTCCCGCGAGCGCAGCCTAGGGTCGCCGCGCAGGCACCCGCATCCGAGTTTCCGTCGTGGGGTGGCCCGGTGTCGCGACGGTACGAGGGCGGCGCCGCAGACGCCGCGGCAGATCGTCCCGGAGTCCGGCCGACGGCATGCGGACGCGCTCACCGACCGGACCGGGTCCGGAGGCGCCCGAGCCGCATGACCTGGACACAAAGGCGCCCAACAGCCGTACGGCAGACCTCAGTTGAGCCACCATAGCCCTCCGGCGCATGTTCCACTGGAAAATGCCAGAACCTCCACCCCTCGCACACACGGTGCGTAACGTCTCCCTCACTCAGCCGGACCGAGGGTGGGAGGGGCGCCGGCATGCCCGGAATCGACGAATGTCTGCTGGAGGCCATGCGGCTGCCCGGAGCCAAGGGGGCCGCGCTGGTCGACTGGACGAGCGGGCTGGCGCTGGGCCAGGTCGGGGAGTTCCCCGGCGGTGACCAGGAGGCGGCCGCCACCGAAGCCGCCGAGGTGGCCCGACTGGCCGCCGAGCAGCGGACGTTCGCACCCGCGGACGGCACGGAGGCCGACCCGCCGGTCGAGGATCTCATCATCAGCAACCACGACAGCTTCCATCTGCTGCGGTTCCTGCGGACGTCGTTCGACAGCAGCGTGTTCCTGCACGTGTGGCTCGGCCGCGCGGACGGCAACCTCGCTCTCGCCCGCATCCGGCTGGAGGAGATGGCGGGTCGGCTGGTGCTGGGATGACCGTGGTGGACACGACACCGCCCCGGCTGCCGATGCGCGAGACGGCGGCCCGGCGGACGGGCGGCCTCTCGCCGATGCTGAGCCGCCTGTCCCACGAGCGGGCCACCGGCGCGCTGGAACGTGAGCACGGCACCCTGTACCTCGCCGACGGGCAGGTGGTGCACGCCGACAGCCCCCTGGCCCCCGGCCTCGACGTCCTGCTCCCGGCGCACGGCACCCTGTCCGCCGAGGCCTGGCGGGACGCCTCGGCCCAGGCCGACGACCGGCGCGGCGCCGCCCGGCTGCTGCTCGACACCGGCCTGATCGCCCGGGGCGCGCTGGAACTGTGCCACACCGGAGTGCTGTTCGACGCCGGGTACTTCGCGCTCGCCCCGAGCCGTACGCCGGGCCGCTTCCGCTACGGCGACCGGCATCCGCTCGGGGTGCTGCGGCCTGTGGCCGTGGCGGCGCTGGAGCGGGAGACCCTGCGCCGCCGCGCGCTGCTGCACCGGCTGTGGCCGGACGACCGGCCCGACAGCATGCGGCTGCTGCGCGGCACCGGGGCGGACACCCGCGCCGCGCAGCCCGCCCGTCGGCGGGCCGTGCTGGAGCTGGTGGACGGAGCGCGTACCGCGCCCGAGATCGCCCACGCGCTGGGGCGGCACACCTTCCACACGCTGGTCGCCGTACGCCGGCTCGTCGCGGCCGGTCTGGTGGTGGCAGGCGCCCCGCCCCCGCGGCCCGACCCCCCGGCGGGCCCGGCCCCGCCCCCTGCGACCGACCCCGACATCACCCTGCTGAAGAGGCTCAGGGATGCGCTGGAGGCCCTTTGAACGGCAACGACCGCGAACCGGGAGGAGCGACCTGATGGCGGCCCAGGCCGAGATCCTCGACGAACTGCTGCGGCTGCGGGCCCGCTTGCCCCAGCTGACCGGTGCTCTCGCAGCGAGTGTCGACGGGCTCGTACTCGCCCACGACACACCCGGTGTGGAGCCGGAGGGCCTGGCGGCGCTCACCGCCGCCGCACTGGGCGTCGCCCTGCGCACCTCCGACGCGACCGGCCGGGGCGAGCTGCGCGAGCTGCTGCTGCGCGGCCACAACGGCTATGTCGCCACGTACGCCGCCGGCCCCTCCGCCGTCCTGACGCTGCTCGCCCAGGACCGGGTGAACGTCGGCCGGCTGCATCTGGAGGGCCGCCGGTCCGGCGCGCACATCGCCGGCCTCGTGGCAGCCGCCGAGCCCGCCTCCGCCGCGAATGCCCCCACCAGGGCCTCCGCGAAGAACACCGGCCGGCTTACGACCCGGCCCACCGCCGCACGCACCACGACCCCCACCGGCACACCCGCCGCCGACTCGACCCTGACCGAACCGACCCGCACCACCGAACCCTGAAAGGAACCCAGCCATGGCCAACACCGAGACCGCGCTGAAGGAAGCCCTCGCCTCCATCGAGGGCGCCACCGGAGCCGCGCTCGTCGACTACACCACCGGAATGGCGCTCGGCACGATCGGCGGCAGCAAAAGCTTCGACCTGAACGTCGCCGCCGCGGGCAACACCGATGTGATCCGCGCCAAGATGCGCACGATGGAGCACCTGGGGCTCAAGGGCGAGATCGAGGACATCCTCATCACCCTGACCGACCAGTACCACCTGATCCGGCTGCTCAGCGGCCGCAGCGGCAACGGCCTGTTCCTCTACCTGGTGCTGGACTCCAAGCGGGCCAACCTGGCGATGGCCCGCCACCAGCTGCGGAAGATCGAGCAGACACTGGAGGTCTGAACGGGGCTCAGACCGTCACGACGGCACGGCGGCGGGCCCACCCTGGGCCACGTCGCCTGCCGCGACACGGGTGCCGCGGACACAGGCCGCCTTGAGCCGGAAGCCAGGGCGCTGATAAAGATCCAGGAAGCGGGTGTTGCCAGGGCTTGATCGCGTCCTGGTCGAGCCGGCGCCGCACGGCGGAGGCGGACATCGTGCCGGCAATGGCGCGGGCGACGACCTCGCAGGCCGGTTCTGCGGCCGACCGGCGCGACAGCGGCGTAACGCTCTCCGCGGGCAGCTGACAGGCCAACGCCCGGGAGAGCCGTTCACGAGAAGTGGATGAGCCCTTCCTGCGGCGTGCCGCCATGCACGGTGATTCCGGTCAGTTGGTGGCCGTCAGTGCCTCACGTGCGGTGGTGAGGATCTCCTCGGAGAGCGGCGAGCCTTTGGTGGCCCGGGACAGGACGAGTGCGCCGAGCATGGTGCACAGCCGGGTGATGCCGTCCTGGTCCTCGGTGGCGAGGAAGTCCGCGAAGTCGCTCACTCCCTGGGTGTAGACGCGGCGGGCCTCGCCTTCTCCGCCGTCGCGGGCCATGTCGGTGGCGAGTGCGGCGGCAGGGCACCCGTCAGCCGCGCTGTCGCGGTGCTCGGCGGAGAGGTAGGTGTCGATCAGCGCCCGCTGGGCGGCGTCGCGCTGCCCGGCGTACTGATCGAGCCCCTCCCTGTGGTGCTGGGCGAGTTCGCCGAACGCGTGGGCGGTGGCTTCGTCGATGAGTGCCTCCTTGGAGGCGAACTGCTTGTAGAAGCCGCCGTGGGTCAGACCGGCAGCCTTCATGAGGTCGGCGACGCTGACGTGGGTCCCCTGTTCCCGGAACAGACGGGACGCGGTTTCCACGACCCGCCGGCGGTTCTCCTCCGCCTGCGCCTGCGATACGCGGCCCATCGGCCACCTCCCCGATTGGATGTCGACTGGCATCTATCTTAGCCCCGTGTTTAGATTGTAGTCGTAATCTAATTTGTGGGTCGCTTGACGGCGGCCGAGGCAGTGGGAGTGGGACATGGAACTCAAGGACGCGGTAGCCGTGGTCACCGGCGCCAACCGGGGGCTCGGGCGGCATCTGGCGGCCCAGCTCGTGGAACGCGGGGCCAAGGTGTACGCGGCGGCCCGTCGCCCCGAAGAGGTAGACCTTCCGGGTGCAATCCCGCTGCGGCTCGACGTGACGGACGCGGAGTCGATCCGGGCGGCGGCTCGCACCGCCTCCGACGCGACGCTGCTGGTCAACAACGCGGGCATCTCCACCGGAACGCCCCTGATGACGGGCAGCCCGGACGCGGTGCGCCGGGAGATGGAGGTGAACTTCTTCGGCCCGCTCGCCGTGACGCGGGCTTTCGCCCCGGTCATCGAGTCCAACGGCGGCGGCGCCGTGCTCAACGTGCTGTCGGTCCTGTCCTGGCTGCACCCGGCCGGCCTCGGCGCCTACGCCGCCGCGAAGGCCGCGGCATGGGCGCTGACCGGCGCGGCCCGGGAGGAACTGGCGCCCCGCGGCATCACCGTCACGGCACTGCACGTCGGATACATGGACACCGACATGGCCGCCCGTGTTCCCGCCGACCAGAAAACCGACCCCGCCGAGGTCGCCGCCCAGGCGCTGTCCGGCATCGAGCGGGGACTGCCCGAGATCCTCGCCGACGAGACCACCCGGCATGTGAAGCGGAGCCTGGCCGCATCACCGAACGCGGCGTGAGGCGCGCCCGCCGCATCGGCGTGGGCGTCATGACCAGCAGTGATCACCAGAAAGTATCTCGTACCGGGGCAGCCGGAACCGAGCGAAGATCCCGTCCCTGCGCGGACGAGAACAGGGAGACGGCGATGAAGGCCTACATGATCCAGAAGTACGGTGACCAGTCCGCGGTGCGTGCCGCCGAGATGCCCGAGCCGGAGCCGGGCGCCGACGACGTGCTGGTCAGGATCCATGCGGCGAGCGTCAACCCGCTGGACTTCAAGATCCGCGACGGCGACTTCAAGCTGATCCTGCCGTACCGACTGCCTCTGGTGCTGGGCAACGACCTCGCCGGAGTGGTGGTCCGGGTCGGCTCGGCCGTCACCCGGTTCGCGGTGGGTGACGAGGTCTACGCCCGGCCGGACAAGGACCGCATCGGCACCTTCGCCGAACTCATCGCCGTCCACCAGGACGACCTGGCCCACAAGCCGGCCACCCTCACCATGGCGGAGGCCGCCTCCCTTCCCCTGGTAGCCCTCACCTCATGGCAGGCGCTGGTCGAGAGGGCACAGGTCCAGCCGGGCCAGAAAGTCCTGATCCACGCGGGCGCCGGCGGAGTGGGCACCATCGCCCTCCAGCTGGCCAGGCACTTGGGCGCGCACGTGGCCACCACCGCGAGCGCGGCCAACGCCGCCCTGGTCAAGGAACTCGGCGCAGATGTCGTCATCGACTACGGCGCCCAGGACTTCGAGGAGGTCCTGGACGGCTACGACGTCGTCCTGGACACCCTCGGCGGCAAGACCCTGGAGAAGTCGCTGCGCGTACTCAAGCCAGGCGGGAAGGTCATCAGCATCGCCGGGCCGCCCGACGCGGACTTCGGCCGCGAGCTCGGCGCGAACCCGGTCCTGCGGCAGGCGATGAACGCGCTGAGCTTCAGGACCCGACGCCACGCCAAGCGCCAGGGCGTGAGCTACTCCTTCCTGTTCATGAAGGCCGACGGCGACCAGCTGCGTGAAGTCACCCGGCTCGTCGACGCCGGAGAGATCCGCCCCGTCGTCGACCGTGTCTTCCCCTTCGAGCAGACCAGCGAAGCCATGGAGTACGCCGAGAAGGGCCGCGCCAAGGCCGGCAAGGTCGTCATCGCGATGGCGTGAGGGCCGGCACTCGCCACACCACCGACAGGCCCCGGGCAGCGAGAGAACCCCGCCTCCCACCACCCCTGCCTTCCACACCCCCAGGAAACGACCATGAGCGCACCGCGCAGTTCCCCCACCGCCACGCCCGCCCCGTCGTCGTCGTACAAGGACGCACCGACCCGTTCGGTGTCCGTGAACGGCGTCGACTTCGTCTACCGGCAGCTCGGCCCGGAAGGAGGCGGCGTACCGCTGATCCTGCTCCATCACCTGACCGCGGTCCTGGACAACTGGGACCCCCGCGTCATCGACGGACTCGCCGCCCGGCGCCGGGTGATCACCTTCGACAACCGCGGAGTCGGCGCGTCGGGCGGCTCCACCCCCGACACCGTCGAAGCGATGGCCCGCGACGCGGTGCTGTTCATCCGAGCCTTGGGCTTCGAGCAGGTCGACCTGCTCGGCCTGTCGATGGGCGGCTTCATCGCCCAGGTCATCGCCGCCGAGGAACCGCAGCTGGTGCGCAGGGTCGTCCTCGCGGGCACCGGCCCCGCCGGAGGCCCGGGCATCGACAGGATCACCGCACTCACCCTCCGGGACGTCCTGAAGGGGTTCCTGACCCGAAAGGACCCCAAGCAGTTCCTCTTCTTCACCGACACCGAACACGGCCGACGCGAAGCACGCGCCTTCCTGGAACGGCTGAAGGAGCGCACGGAGCACCGCGACAAAGCCATCTCGTTGACGTCGTTCCGAGCCCAGCTGAAGGCCATCCACCGGTGGGGCCTCCAGCCGCCGGCCGACCTGTCCCGCATCCACCAGCCAGCCCTGGTGGCCAACGGCGAGAGCGACCGGATGGTGCCGAGCGAGAACACCCTCGACCTCGCCGCACGGCTGCCCCGGGGCGAACTCGTCCCCCTCTACCCGGACGCCGGGCACGGCGGAATCTTCCAGTACCACGACGCGTTCGTGGCCAGGACCCTCGCATTCCTCGAAGCACGGCCCCACGCCTGACCGCTGATGCCGCATCCCCCGCCGTCCCATCCCGGGCGCGGCCGGGACGAGGCGGGCCCGGGCGAGCCGGCCCGCCCTCGATCAGACGCCCTCCTGCCCGCCGGCAGTCCAGTGCCTGGCTGCCGCCCCCGCCGGCCGGATCGGGGCGAGTAGGCTGATGATCATGGCTGGTGAGAGTGATCTGCAGAAGCTGCTGAGTGGCATGCGCCCGGAGCTGAAGCCGGGCCGCTATGTGTTCACCACGGTCGAGGGCGGCGTGCCCTCCGGTGTCACCCCTCTGGTCACGGTCGCCGAGGACGAGGGCTTGACCCTGGTGGTGCCGCTTGAAGAGGCGGATGCGGCAGGGCTGGCATACGACTACGTGGCCGGCTGGATCACGTTGCGCGTCCATTCCGCGCTCGACGCGGTCGGGCTGACCGCCGCAGTCTCGCGGGAGCTTGCCGACGTCGGTCTGAGCTGCAACGTCGTCGCCGGGTTCCACCACGACCACCTGTTCGTCCCCTACGAGCACGCCGAGCGGGCGGTGGCCGTCCTGGACGGCCTGGCACACCGCTCGGCCTGACCAGATCCAGGAGTGGGCCGGTCCAGGCACGATCGCGGCTACGAACAAAGCCGTGCTCGGGCCGCGGCTCGCACCTCGGGTGTCTCCATCGGATCATCGCGCAGTACGGCAATCCGTCCCAGCGCCTCCGGAGTCGCGGGTGCAGAGGCGATCGCCGGCAGCCGCGCCGTCTCCTCGCAGTCCCAGAGAGACTCGGTGTACGCGTAGTTCAGACCGTCCCTGTCGATGCAGGCGAGTGCCTTCAGGTACGCCGCCCGCTCATACGAGTGCGGGGTGCGCAGCCAGAAGCGCCGCAGGTAGGGCGCGGCGGCAGCAGCGGCGGGCCCGAATCGGGCCAGGCGTCGGGCGGTCCGATCGGGGCCGCACCAGGTCCGCGCCGACCACTGCTCCGCGAGTTCCTCCACGAGTCCCGGCACAGCCTCCGGCGCGGGGTGTTCGGCCAGGACGTCGGCTCCCAGCTGCGCCAGCCACGAGCGTTCGTCCCGCACCCAGCCGTGCGCTGCCGGTACCGCAGCCGTACCGAGGCACTCAACGGCCCGGCTCAGCAGAGGCAGGGGCAGGCGGCCATCCGGGGGCCCCAGCGCTGGGACGAGCGGGATCAGTTCCTCAGTGGGCTCTCGGCTGTTCAGCGCACGCAGTGCGTCGGCCTTCGTGCCGTCTCCCGTACGAGCGTCGGCGAGCAGGGCGAGGAGGTCTGCGGTGCTGAGCCCAGTCAGTGACGGCCGCGTGACGGGCGGGCGGCTCTGTACCTCGATCCCGAACCGCGTCCACGGCTCGAAGAACCACGGGAGTTCCGCTTCTGCACCGATCCGTGCGCGTGCGACGTCCCCGAGGTCTTCCCACCACTCTGTCGGCCAGCCGGCTGATACCGACTCCAGTACAGGGACCCAGTGCTCGCCGCTGCGGACATACGCCCGAAGCCCCTCCCGGGCCTCGTCCGATCCGGCCAGAGCCAGCAGTTCAAGGACGTCGCAGGCCCGCAAGCAGGATTCCTCTTCCCCCGACAGCTGGTCCACGACCGGCGCTGGGGACAGCTCCAGGTCCCGGATCAGCCGCGCCAGGTACAGAGCCCGGTCATCGGTCCCGTCCCATCGCCAGTCACGACGGATCCCGTCGTACACGAACACGGCGGCTGCCTCGGGATCCTCCAGCGCTCGTACCGCACCCAGGCCACGCCCCCGTTGCAGCAGGCCCTGGAGAGAGTCGGGGTGGGCGTATGACATCTCGTCCTCATCGCTCATCACCCGGCACCCTGCCCGACTCGGCCACCGACCTGCCAGGCGATATCCGACCCTGAGCCGGGCTGCTATCCCCACATCTGATGGCACAGGTCCGCGATCCCGGAGGGGGCGACCCCGTCCGCGCGGCGGCACAGGTCACGCATCTGCTCGGGCTGGACCTGCGGCTGCGGGTGCGGTCGGGTGGGCGGCAGCTTCGGGGCCGGGGGCACCTGTGTGGCCGGCCGGGGCCGCACACGAGGCTGTGCGGGTCGCTGGGGAGCGGCCGGTCGGACTTGGGGTGCGGCCTGCTGTGGTGGCGCTGCCGTGGCCGGCTGCTGTACGGGCGCCTCGACGAGGGGAATGCGGTCCGGGCGGTGGGTGTGCTGGGGCTTGTCGCGCTCCCGGCCGGGCCCGGTCCGCACCAGAGCGGACCGCTGCGAGCGCTGTGTCACCGACGGTGCGGGCCCCGGCGGTGTCGGCCGGTCGGGCAGGGCCGGACCGTGCACTCCCTGCGGGCGGTCCTCCCGCGCCGGAGTGCCGGGGGTCACCGTGGCGCAGGCCGTGACGCTCAGGAGGACCAGGGCCAGGAAGGTCATGGGGCGAGGTGGCACCGGCCCACTGTGCTGCACCGCGGGCCCCGGCGGGCGGCACCACGGAAGCCGGTCATCACAAGGAGGGACCCGGAGCAGCGATGCTGACCTGCGATCAGCCCGCCCGACGGGTCGTCAGCAGCGGTCAGCCCGCGCGCTAGGTAACGTGGGGCCGTTTTCTCGTAGCGGGTGGCGATGCCTCGCCGCTGCCCGAGACGGTGGAAGCGGCGTTCGACGACGTTGCGGCGCCGGCAGACGGCCCTGTGGAAGCCGCAGGGCCGTCTGCCGCCCGCGAGCTGGTCAGGAGCGTCCGAACCAGCGGGGCTTGAAGCGGGGCCGGGGCGCGGCGTCGTTCGCCTGGGCCACTGACGGGGCGTCGTATTCGCGGGAGATCACCTGGACCCGGCCGGACTCGACGTCGTGGCGCACCGTGTCGAGGCCCCGACGGTCCAGTTGGGTGATGGTCTCGGCATGAGTGGTGGTGTTCAGGGCGAGCATGCCGATCTTCGGGCCGCTACGGCCGAGCTTCACCTCCTCGCCGAGGAGGGTCTGCATCAGGCGGTCGGCGGAGGCGGAGGGCAGGGCTTCGTCCACGGCGACGTGCAGCATCAGGTGTTCCTCGCCGCTGGCCCGCCACCGGACCTGCGCCACCCAGACCGAGCGGACGGCGGGGAACTCGCGGATCCGCCGAGCGAGTGCGTCGCGCAGGGCGACCGCCACCGGGTCGGTGGACCATTCGAGATTCATTTCCGCCCCCGGGCCGTAGGTCGCCCACTCCCGCAGCACTTGCTCGCGAAAGACGGCCGCCGCCGACCATGGAGCCCGCCTGTTTGAACACCGCCTGGTGAGTGAACGTTGGCTGCTCTGCCGACAAGCGGGGCGTCTTCGCCGCACGAAACGGGCCCGAGCACTGCGACGCGCATTTGCGGGCCGACAGTCGTGGCTCGTCGTACACGAGCCGTCCTGATCACGGCCCCGTGGGTGATCATCACAGTTGATGACCGCCTACCGTCACGCTTTCGGGAGCCTGACGGCACGTCAGGCGTTCAGTTGTGGCGCGGGATGCCCAACATCCTTATGAGCTCGGTGAGTTCCTCCTCAAAGAGCTTTTGCGGGCTGATGGTCTGGGTGTGCATGTGGCCGTAGACCTCCAGGGACACGAGGCCGTGCAGGTGCCCCCAGATGCGCAGGGCGAGGGCGACGGCTGCGGGGGGCAAGTCGGGGAAGGCTGGGCGCACCTTGCTCAGGAGCCCGGGGTCGAAGTCGGACCAGACGAAGGAGCTGTCCTCGTAGAGGTGCTGGGCGTGGGGCCATGCGGCGGCGGCGAGTGCGGTGAGGCCGGTGCAGACCCTGCGCGCGGCATCCGGGGCGGGGCCGCCTTCGGGAGCCTGGTAACCGGGGACAGGGTCGCCGTAGATGAGCCGGAAGCCCTGGGGGTTCACCACGGCCCAGGTCCGGAAGGCGTTGGCCCATGCCGCGATCCGGACGGCGGGATCCGTTGCGGGAGTGGTTTCCCAGGCGGCGTCCACGACATCGGCCAAGGCGGTGTACACGTCGTTGATGAGCGTGGTGACGAGGTCGTCCCGCGTCGCGAAGTAGCCGTAGATGGCGTTGGCGGTCATGCCCATCTCGCGGGCGATGGCCCGCAGTGTGATGGCGTCCGGCCCGCCCGAGGCCATCAAGGCCAGCGCGACCTTCTTGATCTCGGCGGTCGTCTCGGCCCGTAGCCGCTCTCGCCTGCCCCTGCTGCCCGTGACTGTCACAGCGAACACTCTACAGCGTCAATTTACTTAGCCCCGTACTGAAACTTCACACCGTATAGTTTCTCTACGGCGTCACCTCCGTGGCGTCCTACGTCTGCATGTACTGGGGAGAGCCATGCACATCGGAGTCATCGGAGCCACGGGCACCATCGGCAGCCGGGTCGTCACCGAAGCCCTCGAACGGGGCCACCACGTAACGGCATTCAGCCGGGACGCCGCTCAGGCACAGCGTGCGGAGAGCCGGGACAACATCACCTGGCGAAGCGTCGACGTCCTGGACTCCAAGAGCATCGCCGGTGTCCTGCCCGGCCTCGACATCCTGATCAGCGGATTCCAGCCGGGCAACGCCGCCGACGACTTCGCGGACACCGTACGGCGCTCGATCGCCGACCCCACCGTCTATGCCACGGCGGCACGGGCCCTGCTGAGGGCTCTGGAGAGCCACCCGCGGACCCGGCTCATCGTGATCGGCGGCGCCGGCAGCCTCGAAATCGCCCCCGGAGTGGTGCGCGCCGACTCCGACGAACTCCTGCACACCACCCTCGATCAGCTGGGACTGCCCCGCGAATACGCCGCAGCGGTACGCGGACACCGCGACGCCCTGAACGTCCTGCGGACCTCGAACCGGCTGTGGACCTACTTCAGCCCTGCGGAGGAGATCGCACCCGGTGAGCGCACCGGTCGCTTCCGGATCGGTGGCGATCAGCCGGTCTTGGACCCTGATGGCCGCAGCCGCATCTCGGCGGAGGACGCCGCCGTCGCCTTGATCGACGAGGCGGAACTACCTCGCTTCGTCCAGCGCCGCTTCACCATCGGCTACTGAAAGACACCGTGCAGATCCTCGTACGGGAGCCGCGCCTGTTTCGCCTCCGCGGAGCCTGCGTACGGAACGCGCCACCCGAAAGCCCCCGCACGGGGAGGGGTGGCGCGCCGGGGGTGACGCCTTGTCTCCGGTTCACCGCCGCCTCGGTCGCACGGTGATCTTCGGTGATCGTTTCCGGTCCATGTGCGATCGCGAACAGGGGTGAGCGGGCAGTGAGGGCCGGTCCGGAGGATGTCCGACGGTGGGCGATTGCGAGGGTGCTTCCTGACGCAGTGATCTCTGCGGACCTCGCCCCGACCTCGGGCGAGGACGACATGACGGAGGACACATGAACCTGTTCGATCTGATCGGGCGCCCCTTCCACCTGCACACCAGGGCCGACTCGTTGGCGATCGGCGCGGACGACGGCCAGGTCATGGTGGGCGGCAAGCCGAGCCCCTGGCAGCTGGAGCCGGCGAGCGGGCGCGACGCCTTCAGGATTCTCAGCTCCGAGAACCTCTCGCTCGCCTGGACCGCCCTGGAGGGCACGAAGCCGCTGCGGGTCGGCCTGCTCCCATCCCTCGACCCCGATGCGTCGAGCTTCCGCATCGCGCCGTTCGCCGGCGAGGAGGGGGCGTACGAGATCCTCTACGGCCAGGACAAGGGCGTCTCCGTCTACAAGCCCAACGAGACCGGCCCCCAGCCCCTGACCCTGCTGGGCGCGTCGAGCGCGTACCCCATCCTGATCACCCCCGCCTGAGCGGCCGGTCACAGAATCGGTCACCTCGGGATTGCCTGCCGAGGTGACCGCAGAACACGGTGTGCCGTCTCCTCGTACAGCCGGGGTGCGGCCGTATTCGCCCGGACGCACCCTGGCCCCATGAGGGCCGCAGCGCCCGACGGATCACGAACGGCAGCGCCTACGCGTGCAGTTGCTCCGGGGCGGTCAGGGGCGCCCGTACCGCTTGCACTCGAAGTACGTGATCCATTCCGGAGGATTGCCGTCATCGAGGCAGACACGGACGTATCGAGCACGTTCTACTCTCCAAGCGGCGTATCAGCGGTGTCCAGAGGGCCTTCAGGCCGACGACGCGCCACCACTGCTCGGTACTCACACCTCAACAACGGGGCCTTGGGTGCGGGGCGAAGCTCAGGTACGAGGGCTTGAGGGCCGGCGGCCGGCCCACGCAGGGGCGGTGTCGCTCCGCCGAGGGTTTCCCACCTTCGGATGGTTCGCTGCCGTCAGCGATCAAGAAGCCCGGCCGGAACGTCGACTGATCATGCGGGCGCCAGTGCACGGTGGCAGCCCTCGTTCGCCTGCGCCACCGGAAAGGTTCGGCACCGTGACGCTCCCCTTGGACAAGCCCGTTCCCTCGCCGGCAGCACAGACCGGCACGCCGCAGACCGTCGCCTGCCTCGCACGGGCGGTCCGCTTCAGCCGGACAGAGGCGAGCGTGTCGTGGCGCATGCTCGCGGACAACGTGCTGGTCAATGTGGTGCCGCCGCTGGTGTTCGCCTTCGGTGCCTGTCTGCGGAACGAAGTGTCGGCTCGGCACACACTCGGGAACCTGGGTGCCGTGGGTGTCCTCGCCTTCCTGTACGGCTACGTCTTCGACGCGTCCAATCAGGCCCGCGGCGCCGAGGAGGACCGGCTGAACAAGCCCTACCGGCCCGTCCCGGCCGGACTGATCACCCCGGCCGGCGCCGCTCACCGCTTCTGGCTCGTCATGCCCCTCTACACACTGCTCGGATGGCAGTGCGGCGTCCTGGAGTGGGTGCTGCTGTGGCAGGCGGACGTCCTCGTACTGAACTTCCTGTGCACTCCGCGTGCCTACTTGTGGTGCAAGACGCCCTGCATGGTGGTCGGGACGGCGGCCCAACTCGCCGCCGCGTGGCAGTGCGTGGCTCCGCTGGACGGCACCGCCATCACATGGATCGCTGTGATCGCCCTCGCCTACCCCTTAGCCCTCATCTACAAAGACGTGCGGGACATGGCCGGAGACCAGGCGGCCGGACGCCGCACTCCGGCTCTGGTCTGCGGAGCCTGGGCCGTCCGGATCTGGTTCAGCGGCATTCAAGCCGTCATGCCCGTACTCCTGCACGTCGCACTGTTCGCGCCCAGCGGCGCAGCCCCATGGCGCCTCGGTCTGTGCAGCATGGGAATGGCCGTAGCCTGCTGGATCCCGGCCGTCCGGGCTCTCCTCGTACGTCATCCCGCAGGCGACCGCACCACCTACCAGCTGTTCATCCTTTCCTACGCCGCAGCCCTCCTCGCCGGCCCGATCCTCTGGTGGGGATGACACCGCGGAAGCCGGCACGGCGGCCACCCGCCCTCGCCCTCAGGCGTGGGAATCCGCTGCGGGTCGGGTCGGCGCGGCCTTCCCTCCCTCGCCGGCGATGAGTTCGGGCGGCGGATCGGGTCTGCCCTGGCATGACTCGCATCAGCACCACTGTCCACGTCAATGAGGTCGCCTTGGGCGTCGAGTCGTTCGGTGACGACCAGGCGCCACTCGTCCTGCTCGCGGGCGGGACGACGATGTTGTCGTGGCCCGACGCGCTGTGCGAGCGCCTCGCTGCCGGCGGGCGCCGTGTGGTGCGCTACGACCTGCGCGACAGCGGGGAGTCGACGACGGCGGACCCGCAGGCGCCCGCGTACACGCTGCGCGACCTCGCCGCCGACGCGGCCGCCCTTGCCGACGCGCTCGGCGGCGGGCCCGCGCATCTCGCGGGGATCGGCGTCGGCGGGATGGTCGCCCAAGTGGCCGTGCTCGACCATCCGGGCGCGTTCTCGGCGCTCACCCTGGTGGGCACCCGCGCGGTCGCGCCTGGCCCGCCCGACGACGACCTTCCCGGCCATGACCAGGCGACGATGAGCCGGCTGTTCGCGCGTCCCATGCCCGACTGGACCGACCGCGAGGCGGTGGTGGAGTTCGCCGCCGCGGGCGCGGAGGTCCTCGGCAACGACCCCGTCGCTGCGCGCGCGATCGCCGCGCGTATCTGGGACCGTACGCCCGGCACCGCACCTCTGGTCCAGATGGCCAACCAGATGGGCATGGTGTTCTCCAGGCTCGACTGCACACCCCGCTGGCGCGAGCGTCTGCCCGAGATCGACGTCCCCACCCTCGTCGTCCACGGCCACCGCGACCCGTTCTTCCCCGTCGGCAACGGCGAGGCGATCGCGCGCGAGATCCCCGGGGCACGGCTGCTCGTCCTCAAGGAGGCCGCCACCGCGATCCCCGATGCGGCGGTCGGCGAGGTCACCGAGGCGATGCTCACGCTCGGGTAGAGGGCGCGCGTGGATTCTTCGACGGCGAGTGCCGGCCCGCTGCAGGCCCACGTGGAGCGGGCTGTCCGGCGTCGACATCGCTCAGGCGCTGCAGCAGATGCGGGACGAGCGCGGTGACGTTCCACTCGGGGCCCGCCGCCGTGAGGGGATCGAGGCGGCCGGCCGAGGCCGGCGAACGCCGTCGCACTCGTGGCGGGCACCGTCGTGCCGACCCGGGTCAAGGTGCTGCCCGAGGACGGACCGAGCCCGCTCCTGCCCAAGTACATCCGGACGTACTTGGGCTTCCTCGGGACCAAGGCATCCGCTGAACCCGTGCTCGTGTCACTCGGCTTCGCGCCCGCGGGCCCGTCGGGAATCCTGGCCTCGATCTTCTGGACCTGGAGCCTGGGCCGACGGGCGTCGGCCGGAGACTCAGTCCGTGTTCGCGAGCTTCTGGCGCATGACGATCGCGTTGAGCTGCACCGCGAAGGGTGCGGTGTCGGTGAGGCCCAGGGCCCCCACGCGGCTCTTGCCCAGGCCCACGGTGACGTCGGCGCAGAAGGCGACGGCGTACAGGTACGCGCCGGCTTCGTCGTCCTGGAGGGCGAAGAACAGATCGCGGTAGTAGCTGGTGCGGTCCGGCTCCTCCTCGTAGTAGGCCAGCCCCGGTTCGCCCTCCTGCGCGGCGAGGCCGGTGAAGGCGTCCACGAGGTCGTGCTCGATGGTGTCCCAGAACGACGCCTGAGCCGCCTCGGGCGGAAGCGCCTGACGGACCGCCTCCTTGAGCGAGAGCACCATGACCAGGATCGGCGCCTCCTCCTGGAGCCTCCAGCCGCGGACGACCTTGATGATGTCGCTGTCGGGGAGCACGGCGGCGGCATCGCGGATGTGCGTGAAGTCGTAGTTGACGGTGGCGGGTGCGATCGCCTCCTGGAAGGCGCTCTTGAGCGCCTCCGCCTGGGCCTGATGTCCCTCTTCCACCACGGTGACTGTCCTGAAGCAGGCTGCCAACTCACTCTCCTTCAACATTTTGTTGCACGGGTGAGGCGCCAGTATGCCTGCCGCCTCTGTTCTGACACACCGTCAGGTCATTTGGCGCGATCCCGACTCAACGCCCAGCGCGTCTTCCCCCTCTTCCCCGGTGGCAACCGCGGAACGAAAGGACGCGACAGGTGCGTAAAAGACAAGCCGGGCGAGTGATCCTCGCCCTCACCGCGGCGGGAGCGGTGCTGGCGCCGCCCGCGCTGGCGCAGGCCGCCGAACCCCTCCGGATCGACCTGCGGGCCGATGTCGACCGGAACGGAACCGTCGATGTGGCCGGCACAGCGGACGAGGACGGAGAGGACACCTGGTCCGTCGGGCGCGGGGCGCTGTTCCTGCCCAACATCGACGACGACGCCCGGCGCTGCCGCGCCGTCCTCGGCCCCGGTGTCTCCGACACCGTGCTCGCCCGCTGCAACGACGCCGCCGACACCAAGGTCAACGGCACGGCGGACGCCGCGGATCTGGCACGGGTGCGCTCGGTGCCGGCCGCCGGCCTGCCCGACGACGCGACCGGACGGGTCCAGGTGACGACCGGCGCCGCTCAGGTGCGGGTGTACGTCAAGCGGGCCGGTGCCTGGACGCTCGTCACCTCGCAGACCCGGCTGACCGCCGAGGAGCTGCGCGCGGGCGTGGAGTTCGGCGTCGAGGGCCGGGACGTGATCCGCGACAGCCGCGTCTGGGACGGGCGCGCGGTGATCCGGCTGACCGTGACCTCCGCGGCCGGCACCGCGAGCGACGACGTGACGCTGCGCGCCGCCCCGCTGCTCACCCACCACAACCTGCAGAACACCCAGCGGCTCCTGGTCACCGAGGTGAAGGGCGGCGAACCCTGGGCGCGCCGCCAGCAGAGCTTCGTCAGGAGCCTGGAGCAGCGGGCCAAGGACGCCGGGATCACCGCGTCGGCGGTCAAGTTCACGTCCTACGGCGACATCTGGGCGCAGGACTTCGTGGAGCCCGCGTATGTGAGCATGCCCCGGCCGGGCGGCCGGCAGCAGGCGATACGGGTCATGCTGCGCTCCGCGCAGGACCGTCCCGCCGGGCGGGAGCTGTACGCCAGGCTGCGTGGCCCCGGCACCGGCGTGGTGCAGGCGCACGGACGGGACATGCAGGGCTGGGAGACGCTGAACTCCTACGGCAACCTGGAGACCATCCCGCCGTACGAGCACAACGGCCGTTCCTACCCGGCCGGGCGGATCATCATGGGCGAGCGCAGGGACGGCAGCGGCGTCCGGCCGTCGAGCGAGATCCGTACGCTGCTCAGGTCCCAGGGGATGCAGAACCCGCTGCTGCTGGACACGTCCTGGCTGCACGTCGGACACGTCGACGAGTTCGTGCAGTTCCTGCCCGCCGACACCCCGCGCGGCTGGCGCATCGGCGTCGCCGACCCGAAGGCCGGACTGGACCTGCTGCGGGCGGCGAAGCGGGACGGGCACGGCGGGGCGAAGATGTTCTCGGTGAAGCCCTTCGACGGCATGCTGGCACCGCAGGAGACCATCGCGCAGGCCCTCGCCTCCCGCAAGCTGATCGCCGACAACGACCTGGCCGCGACCCGCATCGAGGCGAACCTCGACATCCTCAAGCGGGAGACCGGCGTCACCGACGCCGAGATCGTGCGCGTGCCGGCCCTGTACACCCGTGGCATCGACACCACGCTCACCGGCAGCCGGATGCCGCTGCTCCAGCGCATCGGCGGCACCGTCGACGCCGCCGCCGAGCACGGTCAGCAGCGGCTGCTCGCCCGCGACGGCGCGGCTGCCGCGCCGACGATGATGACCAGCGCCTACGTCCCCGGCGCGGTCAACGGCATCCTGCTGGCCCGTGACCGCTACCTCGCCCCGCGCCAGTGGGGCCCGGTCGTCGGCGGCAAGGACATCTTCACCGCGGCCGTGAGCAAGGCGTACAACAAGGCCGGGATGAAGGTCTCCTACATCGACGACTGGTACACGTACCACCTCGGCATGGGTGAGGTGCACTGCGGCACCAACACCCTGCGGGACACCTCGGCGCCCTGGTGGGGGGTCTGACCACCGGCGGGAGAACGGCGACGGGGCGGGCTGCGGCCCGCCCCGTCGTCGGCTCCGCAAAGCCCCGAGGCGTCAGTCGAAGCAGCCCGTCTTCGCCCCGTCCGTCTCGGAGCCGACCTCTATCTCGAAGCCGGAGCCGGAGTCGAACTCCGGCCCGGCGTCGTAGTCGTACTCGAACTTCAGGTCGTCGGCCGTGGTGAACTGCACGGTCAGCAGGAGGGCTTCGCCGTCCCCGCCCTTGGTGAAGCACAGGCCCGCCGTCGTTTCGGGGGTGTTCGGATCTACGGGGTCGTGCTGCAGGTGCCAGCCGTCCGCCTTGGCGGTGGTGCGGTAGAAGTCCACGACCTTCTGCCGGGAGCCGGGGAAGGCGTAGACGCGCGCGGCGTACAGCCAGGCGTCGCCGGAGTCGTCGACGCAGCGCGAGTCGACCGAGTCGAGCCCCTCCGGGGCGGTCGCCCCTTCGGGGGTGGAGTTCAGGATCGGCTGGGAGCGCAGGTCCTTCAGCCGCGCCTGCGTGTCGTCGCAGGTGTTGAACGGGGAAAGCGCGGAGCAGCCGGTCAGGCCGGCGGTCATCAGGGCGGTGGCCAGGAGCAGTGCGACAGGCAGGGCGAGCGGCCGGACGGGGCGCGTCGGCAGCGGCATGGGGGGTCTCCCGGAGGTCGTGGAGGGGTCGGAGCCTGGGGGACGGGCGGTGGTGACACGAGGGTGCCGGGGCACGCCCTCGAAAGGGCCTGCCCCGGCACCCGTCGGCCGGATCAGCGGGTCAGCGGGTCAGCGGACGCAAGAGTCCCATGACCGCTGTGGGATCACCTCTTCAGGTAATAGTTGTTGTAGAGCCAGCTGCCGGCGTAGTACAGGTACTGGAACAGGTAGCCGCGGTTGGCGTAGTAGCGCATCCAGGACCGGTTGTAACTGCTGGCGACGAAGTTGCGCGCCACCCGGTTGTTGAACTGGTCCTTCTGGGAGTCGGCGCTCGTCTGCCCGTACTCATGGGCGTCGCCGAGACGCTTGGCGGCACGCCAGCCGAAGAAATAGGTCAGCGCGGCCATCCAGATGAAGTGCCGCAGCGCGTTGTTGCGGGACTTGCTTCCGGGGAGCTTCCACAGCAGGACTCCGGACAGCATGGTCGCGAAGGCGCAGCCACCGGCCCCCAGGGCTCTGCAGGCCTTGGCCTCCTCGTACTTCTTGCGCCAGGCCGAGACACGGCCGTCCAGGTCGAACTGGTTGACCGGGTCGGCGTTGGCGTAGTCGTAGGCGTTGGCGCTGCCGCCCCGGACCGGGTCGAGGGACAGGAAGCGTCCGACGGCCGGGTCGTACAGGCGGGCGCCCATGAGCTTCAGCCCGGTGACGGTCTCCGACGAGCGCTGGTGCGCGCCGAGCCAGTCGTAGCGGGTCTTGGCCTGTCCCGCCCGGGGGTTGCCGAACTCGTCGGCGTCCAGGACCGTCGGGGCGACGGCGGTGTCGGCCGGGAGCTGCAGGGTGATGTCGCCGTGCAGGTTGGCCAGCTGCAGGACCGTGCCGCCGGTCTTGGCGGTGGTCGCCGCGAGGGTGCCGTCCGGTCCTTCGACGTTGCGGGTGACCGCGCCGCCGCTCGTGCTCTCCACGATCCAGCGGGGGCTGTCCCCGTCGGAGTCGTAGTGGTTCAGCCGGGAAGCCGTCTGGGCCCAGGTGCCGGAGGTGTTGGTCTCCGTGGTCCAGGCGCGGTGGCGCAGGGCGGCGTCCAGCGTCCAGGTCTGCCGCTCGGTGCCCGCCGTCTGCTGCTGCACCAGGTCGTTGACGTGGTACGCCAGCGTGGTGCCCGGCTTGGCGGTGGTGCGACCGAACGCGTCGTAGACGTAGCCGGTGCCGATCAGCCGGTCGCCGGTGTCGTAGGTGTACGACGTGGTGGTGGCGCCGGTGAGGGTGCAGTCGGCGTTCACCGCGGCGGTGGCCGTGGCCAGCGTCTTACGGTTGGAGTTCTTGTCGAAGGTGTAGGCGCGGGTGGTGCAGACAGCGTTGGTGGCGGTGTCCTGCGCCTGGGTCAGCCGGCCGGCCTTGTCGTAGGTGTACGCCTGGGAGGCGGTGACGCCGGGCGTTCCGGCGTGGGTGGCCGTCTGGCCGTGCACCGTCTCGGTGACGCTGTCGGCGATCACCACGGAGTTGTCGCTGTTGCGGGTGACCGTGCGGGCGGTGGTCGTGCCCGCGGGGTCGATGACGTCCTGCGTGGTGTAGCCGCCGGGCAGGCCCTGGGTGACCAGTGCGCCGTCCTCGTCGTAGCGGGCGGTGAACGTGCCGGCCACGGAGTCCGTCATCGAGGTGAGCAGACCGCGCGGGTCGACGGCGGTGTCGTAGGTGTAGGTGGTGGTCGACGGCACGGTGTCGGTGACGGTCGTCGGCCGGTCGAGCGCGTCGTACTTGGTGGTGGTGGTGCCCCCGTCCGCGTCGGTGTACGTCATCTGACGCCCGAGCTGGTCGTAGGTCCTGCTGATGGTGCCGCCGGTCGGGGAGGTGGCGCTGATCGGGAGGCCGGTTGCGTCGTCGAAGGCCGTGGTGCTCACGGGGACGGCGGCGCCGACTCCGCCCGAGACGGTCAGGGTGGTGACCCGGCCCGCCGCGTCGTAGCCCGTCGTGGTGGTGCGGGTGACTCCGTTGGCCGTTTCGATGATCTTGGTGGCCTGGCCGAACTGCCCGTACTCCAGGACCTTCGTGGGCAGTTGGGCCGGGTTGGAGCCACCGCCGGTGATGTCGGCGGCCGGGGCGAGGCGGCAGATCTGATCCGCCCACTCCGGCTTGCCGCCGCAGGTGCCGGTGCCGTCCGCGGAGTAGTAGGTGACGACCGTGGTGCCGGCGTCCGAGCCGGTGGACGCGGGCTGCGACTCGCGGATCACCCGGCCCTGGGCGTCATACGCGGTGGTCGTGGTGATCGCCAGGCCGCCCGGGTCGACGGTGGAGCTGGTCGGCTGGCCCTTGGCCCAGTCGTAGGCGGTCGTGGTGATCCGCGGGTCCGCCGTCAGAGTGGGCCAGGAGCGGGGCTGCGCGCCCACCGTGACCTTGGTGACCTGGTCACTGACGACGGCGGTGCCGTCGGTGGGACGTCCCGCGTCGAACTCCCGGACCGTGTGCTGACGCGCCATCAGCTGGCTGCCGGCGGCGGCCAGCGTGGTGGTACCGCTGGTGAGGTTCGCGGCCAGGGTGACGCGGTGCAGCGGCCCGTAGGTGTCGGTCTCCCGCTCGCCGCTGGCGTCGAACACCGAGACGTTCGACAGCAGTTGGGCGCGCTCGGCGGAGGCCAGGGACCCGATGCCCAGGTCCGTCAGCCTGTCCTTGAGCGCGGTCGTGGCACCGAGCGCGAGCTCGCGGTTGGCCGCGGACAGGGTGCGGACCACGTTGCCGAAGCGGTCGTACTCGGTGACCGACAGGCGGTGGCCCGGTTCGGCCTTGTTCACCGCGCGGCCGCTGGCGTCCAGGTAGTGGATGCCGGCCCGGCCGTAGTCACCCGCGGTGAGCGAGGAACCGTCGTTGGAGGCGGGCACCTGGTCGGGCGGGAAGACCGCCGTGGCGTCGGTGGGCGTGTCCGACTGGCCCCACGAGGCCGTGGCGGTGGCGCCCAGGTTCTCCGGCGCCGCGGAGCCGGTCAGCGGCACTCCGTAGACGACGTTGGTGGTGGCGGTGCCGTTGGTCTGGTCGGCGCTGCCCGGAGTGAGCGTCGCGCGGGAGACCTTCAGCAGCATGCCGGGGCCGGACGCCGGGCTGGAGCCGGCCTGGCCGTAGGTGAAGGACCACGGCAGCTGGCCCGCGGGCTTGAGCGAGGTGATCCGCCCGGCCGTGTCGTAGCCGTACGCGGTCTTCAGCGCCGGGGAGATCCGCGGGTCCCAGGTCTCGCGGAGCCGGCCGTCGGTGTCGTAGGCGTAGCGCGCGATCGTGGTCGCGGTGGACGCCGAGCCGCCGGGGGCGGTCGCCCACAGCCTGATCGAGGACACCTGGTCCTTCACGTCGCCGAACGCCGAGGACGTGGCGGTGGTGGAGGCCGCGTAGACGAACTCCAGGACACGGCAGCCCTTGACAGTGGAGTCGGCCGCGCAGGAGGAGTTGGACACCGCCGAGTTGCCGGCGACGATCTTCTTGGGCCGGGCGACGACGGTCTCGCCGACCGTGACCGTCTCCGAGACCGTGGTGGTCGTGGAGTTGTCCACGCCCTCGACCCAGGTGGTGCTGGCCCGCCAGGTGTCGCCGCCGGCCTGGACGGGGACGAAGGTGGTGGTGCCGCCCTCGGTGCTCTTCAGGACGAAGTCGCCGCCGAAGCCGCCGGTGAGGGTGTAGTCCTCGGAGCCGGGCTCCGCGATCCACCCGGTCTGCGCCGCGTTGGCGGTGAAGTGCATCTGGCTGTCGTCACCGGCGAGGCCGATGCTCAGCGAGGTCGCCGACGTCTTGTGCAGGTACGAGAACGGGGTGGTGATCTGGTCGGCCGCGGCGCTGTACAGCCACTCCTTGCCGAAGATCGGGGCCTGCTCGTTGGCGGCTCCGGCCTGCGGGGAACGGGAGGAGGCGCTGCGGGTGACGCTCATGCCGAAGAACGAGGCGTCGCCGCCGGAAAGCGTGTAGTCACCGGTCAGCAGGTTGACCGAGCCGGGGCCGATGCTCTCGCTCGCCGCGCCGTCGGCGTTGCGGTCCACCACGACGCCGACCGGGTCGGAGGCGCCGGTCGCGCCCGCGGGGCCGGTGAACTGCGCGCGGAGCTGCACGACGCCGTCGGGGTCGACGGTCGAGGTGGCGTTCCAGGTGAGCTGCGGGGTCTTGCCGGAGGACAGCGCGAGCGGCCAGGAGGCCACCGGGGTGCCGCCGGAGGTCACGTCGCCGGCCGGGAGGTTCACCCAGGCGTCGGCGTCGCCGCGCCGCCACTGGAAGGTCACGGCGTCGAACTTCGGCGACTCGGCCTCCGCCGCCAGCGGCACACGGGCCGCGGTGCGGGTTCCGTCGTCGGGCAGCGTCACGCCGCCCGGGCCGACATGGAAGGTGTACGAGACCGGGTCGGACTTGTTCTCCGCCTTGTCCGTGGCCCGGACCTGGAGGACGTTGGTACCGGCCTTCTCGGGCGCCAGGGTGATCTTCACCGGGGTGGTGCCGCTGGTCGGGACCTTCTCCCAGATCGCGCCGTCCAGCGACCACTCGATGCCGTTCTGGTCACCGGAGGGCGGGGTGACGGTGAAGTCGCCGCTCTGGCCGACGCCCTTGACCCAGGCGTCGGTGGGGTAGTCGGTGGAGGTCACCGCGGTGGGCGCGGAGGGGGCGCTGGTGTCGACGGTGAAGTACGCGTAGGCGGACCAGCCGGTGTTGTAGTGCTGGCCGTCGTACGGCGACGTGCGGAACTTGTACGTCTTGCCGTTGGTCAGCAGTCCCGCGGGAACCTTCACCGCGGCCGGCTGCCCGGAGGCCACGAAGGGCGAGACGAGGACGTCCCCGACCTGCGTGCCGGTGGCGTTGTCGAAGATCTGGAAGGTGCCGTCGACCTTGTCGTTGTTGGGGTCGACGAAGGTGTCCTGCAGGGTCGGCGTCGTGGTGTTGACGAACCACGTGCCGGCGGAGTCCTTGAAGAACGGCGGGCCGGCCTGCTGGTCGGTGCCGGTGCGCGGACGGTAGTTGTAGTTCACCGTCAGCTTGGGCGGGTTCGACGCGGCGTTGGCGGAGTTGACGCGCTTCCACTGCCCGGTGACGGCCTCGTCGGAGGCGCGCAGGCCCATGTGGGACTTCGCGGCCTTCGCCGACGCCCACTCCTGCACCAGCGTGGTGACGTCGGCGTTGATCCAGCCGTCCGGCTGGGTGCTGCAGGAGGCGTTGCCCCGGGTCTCCGAGGAGGTGGCCTTCTTCGCGGTCCAGGTCGGCTGGGCCGTCCAGCGCGAGGAGGTCGAGGCGGCCCCGGTGGACCACACCTCCCACGGCTGGTTCGGGCAGGAGGAGCCGGTGTAGTTGCCGGAGTGGAAGTTCCACAGCGACAGGGTCGCGCTGTTGATCAGGGCGTCGGAGACCGGCGAGGTGTTCCAGGAGATGAAGGAACGCGCCGTACGGAAGGTGCCGTCGGCGTTCTTGGTGCCGGGGTTGCCCAGGTCCAGCTCGACGTCGTTGGACCAGTCGACCGTCTCACCCTGCTGCACGTACGTGTCGAACACGTTGGACAGCGCGGACGTCGAAGGGTCGACCGTGACCGGGTACTTGGTCCTCGGATCGGCGAGGAACTTCGCGTCCGGGGTGATGACCAGGTCGATCGTGCCGCCCTTGCGGACCACCTTCATGCCGACCCTGACCCGGCGGGTGTGCTCGCCGGAGACGGGGTCGACGGTGGAGTCCCACATCACCGGGGCGGGCATCACGGCGGTCTTCTTGTTGTTCCGGCCGGTGAACAGCACGCTGCCGTCGGCCTGCACCTTCGCGTTCAGGCCCTTGGCCTTGAGCGGGAGGGTGTAGGAGAAGGCGTTCTCGGCCGGCTTCTTCTTGATCTCCACGAACTGCTCGAAGCCGGTACGCGTCGCCTCGACGACGACGTCGGCGCCCGGCACGGCCTCGGTGTACTCGGCCCGGGTGCCGTCCAGCTTGGGCTTGGGCAGGCCGCCCTTCCACTGGAGGGTGATGCCGTTGTCGCCGTCGCCGAGGGTGACCAGGTCGACGGCCTTGGCGCCCTGGGCCGCCTCGAGCGAGCGGGCGGGGGTGCCGGTCCTGCCGGCGATCCGCAGGCCGCGGGGGTGGGCCTTGGGTACGACCGCGCCCGAGCTGTCGGTGACCAGGTCCAGGTCGACGGAGCGCCAGTCGCCGCTGTCCTCGTCCTTGAAGCGGATCGGGCCTGCGGCGATCTCGGTGGTGAGCGAACCGTTCGCGTTGACCCAGGTGGTCGAGGTCTCGGTGCGCTCGGACAGCGCCTCGACCCGCTTGCCCGAGAGCCGTGCGGCGATCCGGGCCGACGGAATGTCCGCCGCCTGCACCGCGTACTGCTTCGGCGCGGAGTCGTTCCCCTGGCGCTCGGCCGCCAGCGCGGCGCCGGTCCCGTCCAGGAGGGTGACGGCCATGGCCAGGGCTATGCCGCCGGCGACGTACCGACTGGGCCCTCCGAACCAGGCCTGTTCACGCCATCTTGGCGCGAACGTGTGGTTTCTCATGAAGTTTCCGATTCTGAAGACGTGAATCAACACGCCGCCTGATCAACATGGCGGCTCACGCGCAACTTACAGAGCGTCAAAAAGGCCGAAAGACAGCGTTAGTTGATCAAGTCAGAGCTCGACTCCTCGAACTCTGAAGTGATTTACCTCACGTTTGAACATCAGATCGTCCGTTGTGGGTAGGCGCCTGCATTTATGGTGTCGGCCAGCGCGGATGCGCCCCGTGCGGCGGACGCCTCGTCTCCCCCGGGCTACGATCGGCCCGGTGAGCAACAGCGCATCGCTGGCCGGAGCTTTCGACGAGCTGGCCGCCGGCTACGACCACGGACATCACGAGGAGATCGCGCGGGCCTTGATCGCCTGGGTGGACCCGGGCCCCGCGCAGACGGTCGCCGATGTGGCGTGCGGCGCGGGTGCCGTCGCCCTGGAGCTCGCCCGGCACCGGCCGGTCACCGCGCCGGCCGTCCTGGCCGTCGACCTGTCGCCCGGCATGATCGTCACGGGCCGTCACCGCGCCGCCGGACTGGTCGCGGACACCGCGATCGACTGGCGGGTCGCCGACGCCGTGCCGCTGCCCGTCCCCGATCACTCCCTCGACGTCGTGCTCTGCGCCTCCTCGCTGCACTTTCTCGGCCGTCGGGCCCCGCAGGACTGGATGCGCGCCCTGCGCCCGGGCGGCAAGGTGGGCTACACCCTGCCGCTGGCGACCCATTTCCGCCCCTCGGAACTCTTCGCCAGACACGTCGCCCCCGATGTGCCGCTCCCCCGCACCGCCGAGGACGCGAGTGCCTGGGCGACGGCATGCGGCTTCACCGGGGCCGCCTCCCGCGTCCTCGACCTCGGCACCCGCCGGGTCGCCGTCACCGTGGCGAGCAGTCCCTCCGGACGCTGACCCGCCGGTCAGCGCGTACGGCCGTCGGTGCGCTCGGACGCCTCCAGATAGGTCGGCCGGCGCGCGTCCCACGCACGGCGCAGCGGATCGCGGACCGTGCGGACAACCAGTCCGACCGGGGTGACCACCGCGAAGTACAGTGCGGCGAGCGCCAGTCGACGAGGCCCCTCAGTCCATCGGGATCGCGGCACGCCAGTCGCCCTCCTCCCGCCACTCGGGCTGGTCCCGTTTGTCCAGGAGGTAGTCGCCGAGGACCAGCAGATCGATCCGGGTGCGCATGAAACACGCGTACGCCTCCCGGGCGTCCCGCACGATCGGCTCCCCGCGCACATTGAACGACGTGTTCACGAGCACCGGACAGCCCGTCCGCTCCCGGAACGCGGTGAGCAGCGCGTGGAAGCGCGGATGGTGCTCGGCCGTCACGGTCTGCACGCGCGCGGAGCCGTCGACATGGGCGACCGCCGGGATCGTGGAGCGCGGAACGCGCAGCAGGTCCAGGCCCGCAGCATCTTCGTCCCCGGGCCCGGGCTCCCGCCGTCGCGCCGCGGCGACCTGCGCGGTCAGCAGCATGTACGGGCTCTCCTGCGGCAGGTCGAACCAGTCCTTGGCGTCCCCGGCGAGCACCGCGGGCGCGAACGGCCGGAAGGACTCCCGGAACTTGGTCTTGAGGTTGAGCGTGGACTGCATCGCCGGATCGCGCGGGTCGGCGAGGATCGACCGGTTGCCGAGCGCCCGCGGCCCGAACTCCATCCGCCCGTGGCACCAGGCCACCACCCGGCCCGCCGCCAGCTCCGCCGCGACGCGTTCCACCAGCTCCCGCTCCGGCAGCCGTACGGCCGGACAGCCGGCCTCGGCCAGGAAGTCCTCGATCTCCCGGTCGGAGCAGGCGGGTCCGAGCAGGGCGCCGGCCATCGCGTCCGAGCCGCTGTCCACATGGGCGCGGGGCGCTCCCCTGCGGTGCGACTCGGCGAGGGCCGCGCCGAGCGCGCCGCCCGCGTCCCCGGCCGCGGGCTGCACCCACAGCTCGTCGCACACCCCGTCCGCCAGGAGACGCCCGTTGGCGACGCAGTTCAGCGCCACCCCGCCCGCCAGGCACAGCCGGCGCTCCCCGGTGCGCTCCAGCACCGTACGGGCCAGCCGTCGCAGCACCTCTTCCGTGACCTGCTGCACCGACGCCGCCAGGTCGAACTCCCGCTGGGTGAGCGGGCCTTCGGGGACGCGGCGCGGTCCGCCGAACAGCTCCTCGAAGGCCCGGCCGACCATGGTCCGCCCGTACTGGAAGGTGAAGTACCGCAGATCGAGCCGGAACGAGCCGTCCTGCTTGACGTCGATCAGCCGCTCCCGGATGAGCGGCGCGTACCGCGGCACGCCGTAGGGCGCGAGGCCCATCAGCTTGTACTCGCCCGAGTCGACCCTGAAGCCGCAGTAGTACGTGAACGCCGAGTACAGCATGCCCAGCGAGTGCGGGAACCGCAGGTGCGCGAGCGGGACCAGCTCGGTGCCCCGGCCGTGCCAGAGCGTGGTGGTCTCCCACTCCCCCACGCCGTCCACGCACAGCACCGCCGCCGACGGGTAAGGGCTCGGGAAGTACGCCGACGCCGCGTGCGAGGCGTGGTGCCGGTGCGCGACCACCGGAGGAAGCGGCCGTCCGGGCGCCAGTTCCCGCAGCCGTGCACGGACGTCGTCCAGGGCGCGCCGCTTCCAGCCGGCCCATTCGGGCCAGGCCCGGCGGAACACCGGGAAACCACGCGGGGCGGTGGCCAGCCAAGTCGCGAGCACCCGGCGGAACTTCAGCGCCGGGTCCTCGTAGAAGGCCACCGCCGCCAGCTCGTCCAGGCGCAGCCCGGCCTCGCGCAGACAGGCGGCCACGGCATGGGCGGGAAAGCCCGCGTCGTGCCGGCGGCGGGTGAACCGCTCCTCCTGCGCCGCCGCGACGGGGACGCCGTCGGCCACCACGGCGGCGGCGCTGTCGTGGTAGTAGGCGGAGATGCCCAGGACGGGGCCGTTCGGACCAGCGGCATCGGGTGAACGCGCCATCTCAGAACAGCGGGTAGACGGAGGCGTCGTCCTCGGGCTGCGGGCGCAGACCGGACGGCGGGTCGGCGGACGGCAGGTCGGCGGACGGCAGGTCGGCGGGCGGGGCGGCGGTGGCGGGGCCTCGCCGGTGCGCCCGGCGCAGCCTGGAGGCCAGGCGGCGCACCGCCGACACGGGCGCCCGATCGCGGTCGTCGTGGGCCTCGTCGTGCGGGGACTCGGGCATCAACGGCTCCTCACACCAGGTCGAGACGGTCGGCCAGTTGCCGGGCGACGAGGTCGTAGCCCAGGTCGGTGCAGTGCACCCGGTCGATGAACAGCCAGTCCTCGGGCCCGGCCGCCTCGCCCAGCGCCACGTTCATGTCCAGGAACGGCACTTCCAGACCGGCGCACCCGGCCGCCAGCCGGTCGGCGTAGGCGCGGCCCACCGCCATGGTGGAGATGTCGTTGTGGAACCGGCGAAAGTTGGACACCTCGTCCAGCTCGTCGAAGAGCAACTGCTCGCGCGGCAGCGGCACTTCGCGCACCCAGGGCGCGAGCGGCTGCAGTACGAAGGTCAGCCGGGCGCCGAGACCGTCCGCCAGGGTCTTCCACACTCCGAGGTGACGCAGCGTCAGTTCTGTTGCGTGCGCGACCCGCTGGTCCGGCGGTGGTACGACGTCGGGGGCGGGTCCGCAGTCGAAGAACGCACCGTGCCGGCCCTGCTTCTCCTGCGGCAGCCGGCTGAGCACCAGGTTGTTGACGCCGGACAGCAGCACGATGTCCTCGACGGGCGGAAGCTCGTGCAGGAAGAGGGTGAACAGAAGCAGTTCCTGGGCCGAGTTGTGGCTCTGCCCGGACATGTTCAGCCAGGGCAGCCGGGGTGCGTGGGCGTTCCACAGCCGCGCGGAGATGGTGGCGGCGTCGCCGGTGGCGCCCACGCCGAAGACCGCGGAGCTGCCCGCGAGCACCCGCGCGGTGCCGTCGGGGCGGTCGTCGCCGACCGTGGCCCGCTGGCCTGCGGGGCCGGGCGTCACCCGGAAGCCGTGCCGGTCGGTCGTGGAGACAGGGGTCTTCTCGTTGCCGTACTGGAAGTACCCCAGGTAGGGCTGGTCCTCCAGGAGGAAGGTGTAGTGCTCCATGTGCGGGGCGAACTCGGCGCGGGGCGAGGTCATCGCGAAGGGTCTCCCGTGGCGTGGGTGGGTCGGACGGCGTGCGCTCAGCGGGCCGGTGCCGGGGGCGGCGGCTCGGGCAGGGAGCCGGGGCGGTCCTCCCGGATGAGGTCGGCGTTGATGGCCATGCCCGCCAGCCCGCCGCTGGCGGCGGCCATCGCGGCCTGCTGCATGTTCCGGCCGAGGTCGCCCGCCACGTACAGCCGGGGCAGGCTGGTGCGGCCGCGGTCGTCGGTCTGCACCGACACCAGGTCCGGGGCGTGCAGCCAGGGGCGCAGCGGGGCCACCCGGGGCTCGGTCTCCAGGTGCAGGAACAGGGCGCCGTACCGCCCGGTCCGACCGTCCTCGAAGACGACCTCGACCCCCTCGGGATGCGGCTTCAGCTCGCTGACCCCGTCGGTTATGACGGGCACGCCCGCCGCGACGAGCCGATCCTTCTCGTCCTGCGGGAGCCTGCGCCCGTCGGAGAGGTACGTGATCTCGTCCGACCACACCGTCAGGGTCGCCGCCAGGCACTCGCTGGGCTCGTTGCCGCCGTACACGGCGAAGCCGCGCTCGCGCACCTCCCAGGCGTGGCAGTACGGGCACTCGAACACCGACCTGCCCCACAGTTCCGCGAGGCCCCGGACCGGGGGCAGCACCGAGCGCACCCCGGCCGCGTACAGCAGGGTACGGGCGTGGAAGGTGCCGGACTCCTTGGTGGTGACGGCCACCCGGTCGCCGTCGGGCTCGGCCGACACCACCTCGTCGTCGCGGAACGTCACGTCGTAGTCGGCGAGTTGGGCGCGGGCGCGGGCACGGAAGTCCGCGATGGAGGCCCCGTCGTTGGTGAGCACGTTGTGCATGACCCCGGCCGCCATGTTGCGGGCGTCCCCCGAGTCGATCAGCAGCACCCGGCGGCGTGAACGGCCCAGGTACAGGGCGCCGTTGAGGCCGGCCGGGCCGCCGCCGACGATCACGGTGTCGTAGAGCTGTGCGTCCAAAGGTCACCCCTTGTCGAGAAGGTCGTCGTGCGGACAGGTGCCGGCGGGCGGGACGGGGTCCTCGTGCAGCGTCGCGAGCAGCAGCAGCGCGCCGAGGGCGAGGACGGTTCCGCACACCACGAAGACGGCGGGCACGGACAGGGTGGCGGCGAGCAGACCGCCGAGGGTGGCGCCGACCGGCATGGAGCCCCAGGAGCAGAGCCGGGACACGCTCATCACGCGGCCCTGGAGCTCTTCCGGGGTGAGCCGCTGGCGCAGCGACATCACGGGGATGTTCCAGCCCATCATGAAGACGCCGTTGACGGCCAGCACGAGTGCGGCGAGCACCGGCTGCCGCACCAGACCCAGCACGGCGTACGAGGCCCCGGACGCCACCAGGGACCATCGGGCCAGTCGTACGGTGGTCAGCCGGTCGGCGGCCCTGGGTGCCAGCCAGCTGCCCGCGACGGCGCCCACCGAACCCGCGGCGAGCAGCAGACCGTACCCGGTGCCGTCCAGCCCCAGGGCGCGGTCGCTCAGCAGCACCAGCATGGAGAACGTCGCCGAGAACACCAGCCCGTACAGCGCGCTCGCCGCGAGGGTGAGCCGCAGGGTGCGGTGGCCGAGGACGAAGCCGAGGCCCGCCCGGATGTCGCGCAGCATCCCGCCGCGCTCCCCGCTCGGGCCTTCCGGGCGGCCGGCGCGGACGAGTGGGGCGAGGCCGAGGAGCGGCAGTGCGGCCAGCGCGTACATCGTGCCGCCGGCCGCCATTGCCGCCGCGGAGGCCAGCCCGACGAGCAGGCCCGCCAGGGGCGGTCCGGCCATCTCGTTGAGCACCGTCTGCGTCGCCGACAGCCGCCCGTTGGCGCGCTCCAGTTGCCGCTCGTCCACCAGCCGCGGCAGCATCGCGGGCGCCGCCGTGTCGGCGAGGGTCTCCGCGACCCCCAGCACGAACGCGAGCGCGTACAGCAGCGCCAGGGGGCGGTCGTCGGCCAGCACCAGGGCCGCGGCGAGCAGGGCGGCGGCGCGCACCACGTTGCTGCCGAGCACGATCAGGCGCCGGTCCACGCGGTCCACCAGGACGCCCGCGGGCAGTGCGAACAGCAGCCAGGGCAGCATGTTGACGGTGGTCAGCCCGGCGACGGCCGCCGGGTCGGGGTGGTGCGCCACGACCAGCAGCGGCAGCAGGGTGCGGGCGATGCCGTCGCCCGCGTTGGAGGCGGCGGTGGAGGCCCACAGCAGGCGGAACGGACGGCCCAGGTCCGTGCGCCGGTCGGGTCCGGCCGCGGGCCGGGCGGTGTCAGTCAACACCGTTCCCTTCCGACCCGCTGCCGTCCGACCACCGGCGCAGGCCCAGCAGCCGCTCGCCCAGGGGGCTCAGCCGCGCCGGCCCCCACAGCAGCGCCTCGTCCTTGCGTACGCCGCCCTCCGGGGGATGCGGCGGAATCCGGTCCCGCCAGAACCGCACCCGGCTCTCGCGCAGTTCGGCGTGTTCCTCCCAGGCGGGCGCCATCGTCAGGTACTGCGCCATGCGCACCCGGCTGTCCGAGACGTTCGGGTGCACCCCGTGCGGCAGCAGGCTGTTGAAGATGATCAGGTCACCAGGTGCGACCCGGGGCATGGTGATGGAGTAGCCGGTGATGTCGGGTGCGTACGGGTCCCGGTCGGCGGGCTGTTCGCTCAGCCACTTCTCCCACTCGGTGAAGATCTCCGGCACGCACTGGAAGCCGCCGATCTCCTCGTCGCCGTCGGTGAGCGAGAGCACCGCCTGACAGCTCACCGGCAGCGGGTCGGTGGAGGTGTCCACGTCCCAGTGGATGAACCCGTGGAAGGCGCGCGGCCCTGTGTTGGGCGGGTTGACGTTGGCGAAGTCGATGGTGACCCACAGGTCGGGGCGGTCCCAGATGTCCGCGAAGGCGCCGTGGATCCGCGGGGTCTGCCGGACGTCCCACTGCGCCTGATGGTTGTACATCTCGACCAGACCGCTGTGGCCCGGCAGCCGGTCGTTGCCCGTGTGCGGTGAGGTCCACGTGGTGGGGTCCTCCAGGCGCATGTCCAGGAACGCGCACAGACCCTCGACGAGGGCGGCCACGGTCTCCCGCGACACCGCCTGACGGACGATCACATACCCCTGGGTGGTCCACTGTTCCCAGTCCGCGGGGGACAGCACGCGCAGCGGCTGGGTCTTGTCGATGTCACGCAGTTGAACGACGGCCACAAGCTCTCTCCAGGTCCTGATGCTGGGGGCGGGGCGGTTTGTCACTCGACGATCAGGCGGTGTTCGGGCAGCGCCACGGCGTCCAGCTCGGTGCCGGTGAGCAACTCCAGTGCCTCGTCGAGGCGGTTGAGGATGGGGCGTCCGCCGCCGTTGGCGCTCGTGTTGATCAGTACCGGCAGGCCGGTGCGCGCGGCGACCGCGTGGCACAGCCGGTGCAGCAGGGGCTGGACATCGGGCCGTACGGTCTGCAGCCGGGCGGTGCCGTCGATGTGCCGCGCCTCGGCGAGCTGCCGGGCACGGTCGGGCCGGACCCGCACCGCGAACAGCATCGTCTCGGCGTGGTCCACGGGTCCGGTGAAGTACTGGTCGGCCAGTTCCTCCGGGCAGATCGGCGCGACCGGCCGGAACCACTCGCGCTGCTTGATCGTCTCGGAGACGTACCGGCGCGCGCCGCTCCAGTGGGCGGAGACCAGCAGCGACCGGTGGCCGAGGGCCCGCGGCCCGGTCTCCAGGCCGCCCTCGAGCCAGGCCACGCACCGCCGGTCGGCGAGCAGGTCGGCGACGCGCTCGACGAACTCCTCGTCGTCGGCGGCGCGTTGTGTGGACCAGCCGGGTCCGGCCGGGGTGGTGCTGTCGGCGTCCAGCGCCTCCAGGCCCGTCAACGGTGGTCCGGCGTAGGCCAGTGGCGCCCAGCGCGTACGGCCCAGCAGCGCCGGGCGGTCGGCCGGGTCGGCGACGGCCAGCGCCGCGCCCAGCGCGATCCCCGAGTCGTCGCAGCAGGTCGGGACGGACACCCGGGTGAACTGGCCGGACTCGGCCAGGCGGGCGTTGGCGGTGATGTTCAGCGCGCAGCCGCCCGCGTAGCAGAGCGTGGCGTAGCTGGGGAACCGGCGGCTGATCCCGGTGACCAGCCGGACCAGGTCGCCTTCCACGGCGCTCTGCAGGGTGGCCGCCAGATTCCGGCAGACCCGGTCGTCGGGCGAGGTGCCGACCAGGACGGTACGGCCGTCCGCCGCGCGGATCTCGTCGGGGAACACCGAGCTGAAGGAGTGCACGACGTCGTCGTCCGAGGAGTCCGCGAGACCGGCGTCCAGATACCCGCCGCTCACCGGGTCGTACTCCCACCACGTGTCGCCGTAGCGCAGCGCGGTCCCGGCGAGCAGGTCCTCGGCCAGCACCTCGTACAGGTCCGGTGCGGCACGCCGGGTGGCCTGGGGTACGAGCATGACGCGCAGCACCGGCAGCAGGGCGCCGTCGGTGTCCCCGGTGGCCGTCAGCCCGAGCAGTTTGCCGGTGTCGAACTGGCTGCCGTGGACGCGGCGGGCCAGCGCCTCGAAGACCAGGCCGAAGCGCGGGCCGCTGCGGTTGTCGAAGGACATCACCGGGGTGAGCTGGTCGCCGTCGCCGAGGCAGACCATGCCGCACTCGGCGTAGTTGCCGGTTCCGTCCAGGGCCAGCACCAGGGCCTTGCGCGCGCCGGAGGTGTAGTACGCCAGGGCGGCGTGCGCGTAGTGGTGGCGCACCGCGGTCAGGGTGATGTCGCCGAGGCCCTGGGCCAGTGGCCAGTCCAGCGGCTTGATGACCCGGGTCACGGCCTCGGCCAGGCCGGTGGCGCCCGGGGCCGCCCAGCGGGCGTCGCCGTTGACCAGTTCGACCAGCGCGGGCGGCAGCACCTGGCATCTCGGCGTGTACCAGTCGGCCACGGCGATCCGCGTCACCGGGCTCGCCGCCCGCTCCCGCAGCTCGCCCAGCCACTGGGCGGCGGCCGCCGGGAAGGCGCCGTTGCCGCCGCACACATGGCGCAGGCCCAGTCGGCGCTCCGCCTCGATCACCCGGTAGCCGCTCGCGTCGGTGAGCGCCGCCCCGGCGTCGTGGCCGAAGTGCATTCCGATCGTTGCCATGGAACCAGTCACCCTTCCTGGCCCGGACCTGGGTCGCGGGAGCCGGGTCGTGGATCGGCGGGCCGCCGCGCGCGCGACGGCCCGTCACGGAGTTCGTCGGGGCCGGGGTCAGGTCAGGGTGGCGAGGCTGCGGGTGTGGTGGCGCTCCAGCAGGCCCTGAACCACTTCGCGCATGTAGGCGCAGTAGCCGGGCGACATCACCTGGATCGAGCCGTTCTCCTCCTCCAGCGCGCCGGCGGACCCGCCCGAGCAGGTGCCCTGCAGCTCACAGCCCTGGCAGCCGGGGCCGTTGGTGTAGGCACGCATGCCGTAGTCCTGGTAGGCGGGGGAGGTGAAGATGCCGCGCCAGTCGTCGATGGAGCCCAGCTTGCGGGCGGTGGCCTTGCAGGCGAAGACGCTGCCGTTGGGCTCGATGGACAGCTGACGGCCGACGGCCGGGCAGGTCTTGTAGTCGGCCTGCTCGGCCCACTTGGCCTCGTCGATGATCATCAGGAAGGTCTGGTACCAGTAGCCGCTCAGCTGGACGCCGCGCTCGCGTCCGTAGTCCACGGCGGCCAGCAGCCGCTGTGCCACGTCGTGCGGGCTGTGCTGCTGGAAGAACTCCTTGGCCTGGAAGGACACGATGACGTCCAGGGCGTCCAGGCCGGCCTCGGCGACGAAGTCGATGAGCGGGGTGCCCCACTTGTCCCAGGTGTACTGGGAGAGCACGGAGGTGATGCTGACCGGGACCCCCGCGGCCTTCATGTCGAGGATCGCCTTGCGGACCACCGCCCAGGGGGTGCGCTGCTGCTGGCCGCCGCGGAACTCGCCGGTCTCCGGGACCAGGTAGTCGATGGAGACGGTGGTGTCGACGTGGTGCTCGGCGAGCGCCGCCAGCAGTTCGTCGTCGATGCGGGAGCCGTTGCTGGTCAGGTCGTAGGAGAGGGTGACCCCGTCGTGGCGGTCGCCGAAGGTGCGCAGGACGTGCAGGATGGTGCCCCGCGCCAGGGTGGGCTCGCCGCCGAAGAACGACACGGTCAGATGGCCGCCGCCGTTGGCCTTGCGTAACGCGATGGCCTCCTTGACGGTCTTCTCGGCCACCTCCCGCGACATGTGCATCGAGGGGTTGCGGCTCTCGTCCGAGCCGTGGTTCCAGTCGCCGCGGGCGAGGGTGGGGCCGGAGTCCGCGCGGCCGGGGACGTCGTCGCGCGAGCGGCGCAGTTCGACCAGGACCGGTCCGGGTTTCACCGACTCGCCGGAGGTGTTGCGCTCCTCCACGCCGCCGTCGAAGTTGTAGGCGAAGCAGCCCCGACAGGAGAAGTTGCAGGCGTTGGTGAGGACGAGCTGGATGGAGGAGTGGAACACGCCGCTGCCGAGCACGTCACGCCGGCTCTCCAGCAGGGTGTCGATCTCCCTGGCCTCGTCGTGCCCGGCCTCGACCAGGAAGCGGGACTCCACGAGGTCGCGCAGCGAGTCCTCGTCCACGCGTGCGCGCAGCCGCTCCCAGCTGATGCCCTCCGCGGCCTCCCGGAGCAGTTCCACGATGTCCCGGTCGATCAGCCGCGCATTTCCGAAGAGTGAATGAAAGGCCATGGTTCGTTCGTCGCCCGCATATGCGTCGAGCCGACCCCCGAATGAGCTGAAATCCTGATCGTTCGCGGCACGCAGAGTGCGGACGTAGCGCGAGGACTGGTACATCGAATTCTGCATGGCTGAAGCCTTCTCCCTGCGGGGCACGAATTCCGGCGCGACCGACGACGCGGCCACGGGCGCACGGCACGACGCGGTGCAGCGCGACCACGGCGTCGGGGAAGTCGGGAAAGGCGCGCACCGGCGGCACGGCCGCGGGGGCGGTTCGCTCACAGCTCGCGGCCCGGCGCGCGACGGCACCGGGGCCCAGCCGACGGGCGGGCCCCGGGGTGGCTCAGCCCTTAGGCCGGCTCACACTCTTTCCGCTGCTCAGCGGAGGTCGAGACGGTCTCCACCTGCTGACGCGCGGGCGTGATCGTCGGGGCGTTGCCCTTGTCCGGCGACACGAACGCGCACGGACGGGGGGACGACGCGCTGACGGGACGGACGACCTTCCTGACTTCGGCCATATGGCCCTCCTCGGTGGGTACGGCACACAATGCGCCTTACTGAAGCAGAAGACGGAGAGGCCTATGAAGACGCGAACCGGCCAGGGTGGAATGACTGTTTCTCACGCGGCCGACCGGCCTTTTCGATCATTCGATATCCGCCGCGCGACTTCCTACATGCCGCATACATCTGTCCACTCAGGCTTTGATCAAGCGTGCGAAAGCGCGCTTATGCCAAAGGGGTTGTTTCCGGCCCCTCACGGAGGCTGAACACGGCGGCCCAGCTTGCGGCCCCATGCGTGGCTCGGAGCTTCGATGTGACGGTACGTCAGGAGGCACAAGGGCAGCAGCACGGCGAAGAACGCCGCCTCCAGTGCGAGGTTCTCCTGCCACCGCCGGGCGATCGTGCCGCTGATCACCGCCAGCAGGACCGGGTGGACCAGGTAGACGGAGTAGCTGATCACTCCCAGCCCGGTCAGCAGCCGCGGCAGACGCCGGCGGCGCAAGGACAGGCCGATGCCGAAGGTGAGCACGGCCAGCAGGAACGCCAGGATCCAGCCGCGCCGCGTGAACAGGTCCCCGTCGCCGTACCGGTAGGCACTCCATACGGCGCAGCCGACCACCACCATCGCCGTGCCCGCTGCGCACCACCAGGTGCTCTGGCCGTGCTCGGCCCGGTGGACGGCGGTACCGAGGAACATCACGGCGAGGATCATCAGGCCCTCCCACAAAGGGACCGTGCCGTTGAACACCAGGACGAGCGCCAGAACCCCGCCCAGCACTCCCCCGAACACGCGAAGTCTGCGTGATGCGGCGCTCGCACAGCAGACGGCGACCACCATGGCGGTCGCACCGCATGCGATCAGCGGGCCGGTCCCGGTGACGCCCGACAGGGCGGAATCCTGGAGCACCACCCCGGCCGTCGTGCCGACGGCGCCGAGCACGGCCAGGGTGACGGCGACCGCCGCGGGCTGCTGCACCCGGACGGTGAACAGGGCGACGACCAGCAGGTAGAAGGCCATCTCGTAGGAAAGCGTCCACAGGACCAGCAGGACACTGGGCGTCCCGAGCAGCTCCTGGAGCATGGTGAGGTGGGCGACGGCCACCGCCCCGCCGCTCTGCGCCCCGAGGTCCCGTATCTGCGCGACCCCGCACAGCCCCAGCACGAGACTGACGGCAACGACCGCCGCCCACAGCGGGTAGATGCGGAAGACCCGCACGATCCAGAACGTCCGGACGCAGCCGTGACGTTGCAGCGACGCGGGGATGATGTAGCCGCTCACCAGGAAGAACACCATGATGCCGTACCGGCTGAGGCTGAACTCCGGCAGCAGCTCCCGCCTGAACTCCGCCATGAAGACGTACGAGGAGTGGTCGAAGGCGACGACGAGTGCCGCGATGCCCCGCAGGGCGTCCAGCCAGCCCAGCCGCGCGGGACCAGTCACGGGGGACGCGGACAGTGGTCGCATGAACGCTTAGCGTAAGGGGATCAGTAGGGCAGGCCTTCCGCGGCCGCGCGCAGGGCGGCGTGCAGGCACGAGGCGAGTTCGCCGTCCGAAGCGCCGGGGTCCTCCTCGCAGCGCAGGGCGAAGTCCTCGGCCGCCGCGCGCAGGGCACCGTTGAGGGTGGCCGCGTGCACCCTCACCCGCAGATCGCCGGCGTCGGCGCCGGATCGCTCGGCGAGGAGGCCGGCGAGGACGGGCAGGGCGTCGTCGTGCGCCTGGAGCCATACGGCGCGCAGCGAGGGCTCGGTGCGGGTCATGCGGATGAGGTCGAGGACGGCGGGGTCGGCGGTGGGCAGGGTGCCGTGCCGACAGGCGTCGGTGAGGAACCCCAGCAGCGGAGTCTCGCGCGGCCAGTGGCGCAGCGCGTCGACGGCGAGGTCGAGGCCCGCCGTCAGCAGGGGTCGTACACACCCTTCCTTGCTGGGGAAGTGGCGCCACAGCGTGCGCGTGGAGATACCGACGGCCTGGGCGATCTGGTCGCCCGTCGTACCGGTGACGCCCTGTGAGGTGAAGAGGCGGACGGCCTCCCTGGCGATGTCCAGGCGCAGCGCGCTCCTGCGCCGTTCGCCGAGTGACGGCCTGGAGGCCGGGTCCGTCGCCGCCTCGCCCGAAGGTGCCGCATCGCGCACCGCTCGCCCCACCACCCCTGTCCGACCGTCGCCAGGAGCATACCGAGAGCGCGGGAAATGGCACTCTCCGACATCTTGTCACTGAGTGACACGCGACCCTACTCTCTCGATGTGACCGACAAGTAACTACCGCTTTCGGTCAGCGACTTCAGCGATGCCCACGGCCGCCGACCGGGCGGTGGAGCCGCCGCCGGGTGCCCAGCGAGCGCACGGCGACGACAGCCGCCTGAAGCCGCGCCGGCCGCCCCACCGGGCAAGGCCGACGGCGTGCGACCAGGCCGTCCGTACCGATCGACAGTCAGCCCGCCCCCGTTCAGGACTGCCTGAGCACTCGACAGCCCACGGCGCCGCGCAGCCGACGCCGCCCGGCGATATCGCCGCGCCTTCCGACGAAGCAGGGAGTGAGCCGCATGACCCCACCCCGCGCCACCACCGACCAGCCGGACCCGCCTGCCGTGGAACGCTCCTGCCCGCAGGGACCCTTGATCCCGGCAGGCCGCAGACCGGCCCTCCCCCGCCGTGGCCGCGCCCTGACCACCGCGCTGGCGGCCCTGGCCTGCCTGACCGCGCAGGGCATCGCCACGACCGGCGCCACCGCCGCGGACGAGGTGGTCTCGCGGGGCGTCCCCATCCCCGCCTTCTACCAGCCGCCCGCCACCCTGCCCTCGGCGGACGGCGCCCTCGTCCGCACCGAACCGCTTCGGCTCGCCCTGAGCCTGCCCGGCCTCGACGGCCGTCCGCTGCCGGGCACCGCGACCCGCCTGATGTACAAGTCCACGGACTCGGGCGGCGGCCCCGTCGCGGTGACCGGCGCCTACATCGAGCCCTCGACCGCATGGAAAGGCACCGGTCCGCGCCCGCTCGTGGCCGTGGCGCCCGGCACCATGGGGCAGGGCGACCAGTGCGCCGCCTCCATGGGTCTGGAGCACCCCGTCGTGCTGAACGGCGAGACCGTATCTGTCGGTTACGAGGACCTGGCGATCTACCGGCTGCTCGCCTCCGGCGCGGCGGTGGTCGTCACCGACTACGCCGGGCTCGGCGCGACCGACCGGCTCCACACCTACGTCAACCGCCTCGACGGCGGACACGCCCTGCTGGACGCCGCACGCGCGGCCCGTTCGGTCGCCGGGGCGTCCGTCACCGCCGACTCCCCCGTCGGCCTCTTCGGCTACAGCCAGGGCGGCGGCGCCAGCGCGGCGGCCGCCGAACTCCAGCCGACGTACGCCCCGGAACTCAAGCTCGCCGGCGCCTACGTGGGTGCTCCCCCGGCGAATCTGTCCGAGGTCGTCGACGGGATCGACGGCAGCGCCCTGGCAGGCGCCCTGGGCTGGTCGCTCAACGGCTTCCTCCAGTCCGACCCCGAACTGCGGACCATCGCCGACGCCCACCTCAACGCCGCCGGCAAGGCCGCCCTGCGCGACCTGTCCACGATGTGCGTCGGTGACGCGATCTTCGGCTACGCCTTCGAGAAGAGCACCGCCTGGACCACGAGCGGCAGGTCCGTCACCGACATCGTCGCAGGGGAGCCGAAGCTCCGGGCCGTGCTCGACAGCCAGCGCATCGGCCGGTTGAAGCCGACCAGCCCGGTCCGCGTGGCGACCGGCGTCCAGGACGACATCGTCCCGCACGCCCAGGCGAGGCAACTGGCCGTGGACTGGTGCCGCAAGGGCGCCGACGTCACCTACGACGCGATCAACCTGCCCGACCTCGGCGACGGGCTGCTCACCAACCACCTGGTGCCGCTCCTCACCGACCAGGGCGACGCCATCGCCTGGCTGAGCGACCGGCTCTCCGGCAAGGCCGTCACCTCCAACTGCTGGACGATGCCGCTGCAGCCCTGACGCTCCCCATGTCGCGCAACCTTCAGGTTGCACATCACTTCTCGATGTGCAACTCTGAAGTTGCACCTGACGACGACATTCGAGGAGCCCGTCATGAGCGAGGACCGCATCGAGCGCGAAACCCTGATCTCGGCGCCCCTGGAGCGGGTCTGGACGCTGGTCGCCCAGCCAGGGTTCTGGGTGGCCGACAAGGCGAGCCTGCCGGGCACGGTGGCCAGGGAGGGCGAGACGATGGTGGCGAAGAACCCCGAGCACGGGGACTTCCCGGTGCGCGTGGAGAAGGTCGAGCCGCCGACCTACCTGGCGTACCGCTGGACCAGCGCCTTCCCCGGCGAGGAACTGCGCGAGGACAACTCCACCCTGGTGGAGTTCACGTTGACCCCGGAGGGCGACGGGACGCGGCTGCGCGTCGTGGAGAGCGGGTTCGCCGCGCTGGCAGGTTCGCAGGAACTGCGCAGCCAGAACCACAAGGACCACAGCGCCGGCTGGCCCCTGGAGCTCGACGCGCTCAAGTCGCGCGCCGAACAGCCCGCGGCATGACGGAAGAACGACCCGGCGCCGAGTCCGTCGACAGCGTCCTCGGCGCCCTGGCCGACCCGACACGGCGCCGGCTGCTCGACCTGCTCGCCGAGCACGGCGAGGCCACCGCCACGACCCTCGCCGGGCAGCTTCCCGTCTCACGGCAGGCCGTGGTCAAGCACCTCGCCGTCCTGGACACCGCAGGACTGGTCTCGGCGAGCCGGGTCGGACGCGAGGTGCGCTACGCGGTGCGTCCCGCGGCGCTGGACACGACCGCGCGCTGGATGGCCTCGCTCGCGTCCGAGTGGGACCGCCGGCTCGCGCGCATCAAACGGATCGCCGAGGCGGCGGAACAGGACCCGGACGATCCCGCACACCCCGGCTGAGAGAAGCAGTTCATGGACACGGCACCACTGCGGGACGCCTACGACACACTCCTCGACGCGGCGGCCCTCCCCGACCTCGGCGAGCCGCCCGACGGCGGCTGGAACGCCGACCTGATCCTGGCTCATCTCCTGAGCGTCGACGCCTCGATCGCGACGGTCGCCCTGAGCGTGGTCGCCGGTGCCCGCCCCGCCTTCGACAACCGGATCTGCCTCGACCACCGGAACCTGCGCCGGATCGTCGCCGAGCACTCGGGACGGGCGGACCTGATCGCACACGTCCGCGGTCAGGCCGACCTGCTGTGCACCATCGCGGACCGGCTCAGCGAGGAAGCCGCCTCGGTCCTCGTACCGTCGCTGCTGCTGTCCAATGACACGGTCCTCCTGGACCAGCCGGTCCCGCTGGCAGCCCTGGTCCAGGGCCTGGCCGACAACCACGTACCCGAGCACACGCGACAACTCCTCGCGCTCGACCGCGGGCCGTCACGAACAGCGGCGGTCATTCGGCCCTGATGCTGTCCACGTACACCACACCCTCGGCCGGGCCGCCGCTGCCGTGGCCGAGGTACAGGTTGAACGTCGCCACCTTGGCGAGGTGGGCCGCGTCGAGCACCTCGCCCGCGTGCGCGGTGTCCCAGGGGGCGGGCCTGAACTCGCTGAAGGGCGCCCGGATTTCGCGTCCGGTCGTGTCGGACAGGGGGACGTTGTACTCGAAGTAGGCGCCGTCGGACACGATCTGCAGCGTGGCGCCGTTCGCCGAACCGTCGCCTTGCAGCCACAGCACCAGCGCGGAGAAGGCGGTCCAGTCCGCGTCGACGGTCTTGCCGATGCCGGTGTATCCGGCGCTGCTGAAGTCGTACGAGTAGGCCAGGCCGTACGAGCCCGAGGCCTTGTGGTCGGCCGACAGGGTCGTGGTGTTGGCGTTGACGTGGCTGTAGGCCTCGCTGAGGGTGGCGTCGTCCCCGGCGTACCCCTCGAAGTCGTCGACCCATCCGGCAGGGAGGGGGGCGACCTCGCCGAGGAGGACGAGGGCCGAGTCAGTGAGGGTCCTGCCGTTCACCCGGGCGTCCACCGAGAGGGTCACCGACCGGTTGTCCAGCCAGAACGGGTCGATCGGCCAGTCACCGCAGTGGAAGCCGTCTGCGTCGAGGCGGAGCTGCCGGGCACGTCCGCCGTCGACCGAGTAGGTGACCCTGCTCGCCGACGCATGCGTGACCCGCACCCGGACGGTGGCCTCGGCGCTCGTCAGCCGCTGCCGGTCCGTGGGGGTCACGAGGTGCATGAACGGGGCGTTGCGGACGGCGGTGGTGCGCGCGGCGTACACGCCTCGCAGGTCACTCGCGAACACGGTGTAGGGGTCCTGGGCGTAGCGGACGAAGTCCGCGTGCAGGGCGTGGCCCGGGGTCGGCACGTAGGAGCGGGTGCTGCCCCCGAAGTTGGCCCAGGTCTCCATGTAGGTCACCCGGCGGGCCAGCGGGTCCGCCTCGATGGCGCCCAGCAGCTTCGTGAACCACTGCGGGTCACGGCCTTCTTCCCCGCTCTCGCCGAACTCGGTGTAAGCCGGGACCTTGCCTTTCTCCTCGGCCAGGCGGACCACCATCGCCAGGTCCTGCACCAGGCTCTCCAACCAGGCCTCCGACCCGGCGGAGTTGTCGTAGGCGTCGTAGCCGAGGACGTCGACGTAACCGTCGCCCGGGTAGGTCTTCAGGTAGCCGGCCGGGTCGCCGCCGAAGCTGGAGTTGGGCGAGTACGCGTAGAGCAGGTTGCGTACGTGCTTGGTGTCCCGCAGGTATTCGACCGTGTAGCGGAAGATCTCGACGTACTCCGCCGAGGTGGTGTGGCCGGCGCCCCACCAGAACCAGCCGCCGTTGTTCTCGTGGAAGGGCCGGAAGACGACGGGGATCAGGGTGCCGTCCGGCCGCCGTGCGCCCTTGACCGCTTTAGCGATGCGGTCGAGGAAGGCGTTGAACTGCGTGTGCTTGGCGCCTCCGGGGAGGATCTGGCTGACGACGCGGCCGGACGTGTCGTAGAAGTTCTCGCCGGTGACGAAGTTCGGCATATGGGCGCTGAGCGTGTTGATCCCGCCGAGGGCGTCCGCCTGACGGATGCACAGGCTGAGCGCCGCGATGTTCTCGGCCTCGGTCGCGTCCTTCCTGCCCGGGCGTTCGTCGCCGTCGAGGATCAGGGTGTCCCAGCCGAACAGCGCGGGGTGGTCGCCCACCGCCGCCTTGGTGTCGGACGACTTGCCGTCCTGCGTGGTGAAGGTGACGCCGTAGGACAGCGCGTGCTGGTGGCCGAAGAGGATGCCGCTGCCCTGCTGCCGCATCAGGTACGCGAACAGCGCGCGCGTCGCGGCCGTCGCCTTGTCGTCGACGATCCGGACCGGCATCGGCGCGCCGGCCGGCACCGCAGTCGGGGTCGCCGCCGAGGCCATGGGTACCCCGGCGCCCGCCGCCATGGCGGTCGTGGCGCCGAGGAGGACGAACGAACGGCGGTTCACGGCAGGTCTGTGCATGGCTGTCTCCTTGGACGTGGCCGGCTCTCGCGACGGAAGGCGGTTCACCGCAGGCCCGGAACGCACAACCGCGCACCCCGCACTGACGTTCAGCTCGTGGGCCTCCCGGCGCGCCCGCTCCTATGGCCTGTGGTGCGGTCGTGCTGCCGACTGTGCCGGAATGGCGACAACGTTGTCTACGCTGTTGCGGGAGTTAAGTAACCGGTTTAGTGAATTGCCTGCGGAGAGCGCCTTTTCATGTCGGTCTCGTCCCGCCCCGACGCCTACCCCAAGGCCTGAAGGCCGGTGACGCTCTCACCGAGGGTGCGGCGGCAGTGGGCCAGATGGTCGGCGCCGTAGCCGCGAGGCCCGCATTCGACGACGAGCAGCAGGCCGAGATAGAGGCGGTACAGGGCCAGGCGGTGGTGGAGGGCCGGGGTGAAGGCCAGGGAGCCGCCGGCCTCGAGGTAGCCGAGGACGAGGTCGCTCTCCGGTCCGGTGTCGCCGCCGAAGGCCAAGGAGACCAGCTCGGCCGCCGGGTCACCCCAGAACGCCCTCTCGTGGTCGATGAGTCCGCTGATCCGGGCGGACCCGCCGGAGCCGGGGGCGTCGACGAAGATGTTGCCCGGCCACAGGTCGAAGTGGACCAGCCGGGGCTGAGTGACTTCGTCCAGCGCGTACGCGCCTTCGGCGACCAGTGCCCGGATGCTGTCGGGTGACACGTCGAGCGGGGACCGCCAACGCACCGCCTCGTCCAGCAGCGCTTCCACCATGTCGGTGAAGGCCGTTCGCCAACTGGAGGCGCTGAGCCCCGACTCGGCGGCCGGGTAACCGAAACGGCCGTCGTCCGGAGTCAGGGTGTGCAGGCGTGCGGTGATCGCGCCAAGGTCCCGGCGCAGCGCCGCCTCGGTGTCGGGCGACAGGTGTGCGGTCGCCTGGTCCCAGGGGGTGCCGGAGAGCACCGAGAGGGCGAGGAACTCCTCTCCCGCGTAGAAAAGGGCGGGAGTCGGAACGCCTGGCTCCGGCAGGGCCGCTATCCGGCGGTAGACCATCGCCTCCGTCGCCATGATGCCCCGCTCGTACCGCAGAACCGCCGCGTCGGCCGGTGGAGCGAGCTTCACGACGGCCGGCCGGCCGTCGTCGAGCAGCACCCGGTATGCGGTGTTGAACCAGCCGTCGGTCAGCTCGCTCTCCACCCGGCAGCCGCTGCCTGTCGAGGTACGCAGCAGCATGTCGAGTTCGTCCGGCGACATCCGACGCTTGGTGAGGCTCTGCATGAAGGCTCTCTTCTGGAAGGGGCTGCCTGGGGAGCGCTCCCATGATGCCGAGGCTCCTGTCGGCTCGTCCAGACACGGAAAGCTCACCTGCTACCGCTGGTCAGCACGCGCCGAGCATTTGGACGTCTCGCTCCGTTCGCGTGAATCGCCGTCATTCTTCGGTGTCACGGTGTGTGACGGTCCCGGTGTGCCCTCATCGTGGGTGCGGCCCGTCGACCAGGGCCTCAACTGCTTGTGCCCGGGCCCGCTGCCCGGTGCCCGAGCTCATCGCGAAGGGGTTCGCCTGTGGAGACCGGCCGACGAGAAGTACTGCGCACGGGAGCGGCTGTCGTGGCCGCCGGGGGCCTGATCGGACTGAGCGGCGGGGGTGCGGGCGCCGCCGCCCGGCCGCTCCTGGCAGGTGAGGGCGTCGAGCCGGCCGCGTGGCGTGAACTGAGGCGGAACCTCAGTGCGGGCGCCGGCCTCTACCGCCCGGGGGCCGCGGAGTACGCGGCACGGGCGACGCCCGACAACCGGCGTTACGCATCCGTCCGTCCGGCCGGCATCCTCGCCTGCGCGACCGAGAGTGACGTGGCAGCGGCGATCCGGTGGTGCGCCAAACACGGCGTTCCCTTCGCGCCTCGCTCCGGCGGGCACAACTACGCGGGCTACTCCACCACTCCCGGTCTGGTGATCAGTCTGCGCGCGCTGAAGTCGGTGGTCCCGCACGGGCAGCGGCTGCGCCTGGGGGGCGGTGCCACCAACTCGGACGTGTACGCGGCCCGTGCGGCCAACCTCTACTTCCCTGGTGGGCGCTGCCCGGGAGTGGGTGTCGCGGGGCTCACCCTCGGCGGCGGGCTCGGGTTCAACGACCGCAAGTGGGGTCTGACCTGCGACCGGCTCTCCGAGACCCGGGTCGTGCTCGCCGACGGGACGCTGGTACGCGCGGCCCACAACGAGAACGCCGACCTGTTCTGGGCCTGCCGGGGCGGGGCCGGCGGCAACTTCGGCATCAACACCGGCTTCGTCTTCGAGGCCGTGTCCGTCGCCCGGCTGCGCGCCACCGTGTTCGACCTGACCTTCGATCTGGACGCGGGCGTCGAGGTCATGGAGGAGCTGCGGCACATCCTCGACGCGGACCGCGGCAACGACTTCGACGTACGGATCGGCTTCAAGCACGCCGGTGACGGCACCACCTCGCTGTGGCTGCTCGGGCAGCGGCTCGGCGGCGAGGACGCCCTGCGCCGCCTGTTCACGCCCCTGCGGCGCCTGCGGCCGAACCGGACCTTCATCGAGGAGCGCGGATTCTGGTCCGCACAGGACTACCTCATGGAACCCGTCGGAGCGGCGGAGGCCTACGCCTCCAAGTCCCTCGTCCCCGACCGGTGGCCGACCCCCGACACGGTGGCCGCCGTCGCCGACTGGACACGCGGCTGGCAGCCGGGACCCGGCCGGGCCAGCGGCTATGTGACCCTGTTCGCCATGGGCGGCGACAGCGCCGCTCCGCGTCCGGACGAGACGGCCTATCCGCATCGCGGCGCGACCTTCGTGATCGACATCGGCACCCACTGGAAGCCCGGTGCCCCGCCCGCCGAGGTCCGCGCGCTCCTGCAACAGACTCGCGCCGCCCATCACATGCTCGGCCGCCGCCTCGACACCCGCGCGGCCTACGTCAACTTCCCCGACCCGGACCTGCAGGACTGGCAGCACGCCTACTACGGCTCCAACTACCGCCGCCTGGTTGCGGTCAAACGACGCTACGACCCGGCCGGGCTGTTCCGCTACCAGCAGGCCGTCGGCCGTCCTGACGCCTGATGACGCCGGCCCCGCGCGACGCCCGCGGGGCCTGACTCGTTCGGCCGCAATGGAAGTGCCGGGACGACGTGGCCGTTCCGTCACGCTTGCCTGTACACGCTCCGTGACGGAATCATGACGCCGAGTCATGGTCGGGCTGCCTGTCCGGCCGCTCGGATGTGTGAGGAGACACGGGTGTCCATGCGGCACATGGTCCGGCCGAGGGTCCGGACCGCTTCCCTTTGCTGCCTGCTGAGCGCGGTTCTCGCGGTGCCCGCGCTGGCGTCGCCCACGGCCGCGACGCCGTTCGTCGCGGCCGGTCGGAACAGGCCGGTCATGGCACGGGCCCTGACCTGTGAGCGGGCCGGCCCGATCCGGCATGCGGCGGCCGGTGTCGACTTCGGCGGCAAGGAGCTCGACCGGCCCGACCCGACGGGCGCCCGACGCGCCATCACCTCCCTTCTGGCCAATGGCCCACTGCCCGAAGGGGCGACCGCCGACCCGCAGAACCGCACGGTCACGCTGCCCGCCGGTCCGCGGTCCGTGCTGGTCCGCGTCGAGCCCGTCCGGATGCCGTCCGGCGGACTGCCGTACGCGCCGGTGGCGATGGCGCACTTCAGGAGCCCCTGGGCCGCGGTGGTGCGGGTCTCCGACCAGGCCGCCCCCGACCTGGTCCGTACGGCCGTGATCGCCCGGCTGACCGAGCTGGCAGTCGTGGCGGCCGACCGGGCGCGCGAGGAACGAAAGGATGTCACCAGCGGCCTGATCGACGGTCTGCTCACCACCGTGGACGTGACCGGGCGTTTCCCGCTCAGCCCGCGGGACACCGGCAGGGTCGAAGCACTGAAGGCGCTCACCGAGGCAGGTGGCGCCGAGAACACCGTGGCGCTGGGCGCGGCTGCCGCGATGGGCCTGTTCGACGAGGGGACCACCCAGCCCCATTCCATGGAGGGCAACCGCCCACTGGCCGGCCGCCAGGCCGCCGCGGCCCGGATCGCCACGCTCCAGGACCTCGACCCGGCGGCGAAAGCAGCCGTGGAACGGGTGTTGGAACTGGCCGGGCAGCAGCCGGGGCAGGACACCCTGGCGGCGATCCGCCGGGAACGCGACTGTGAGCGGGCCGACCTGCGCGCGCGCAGCGATCAGCTGATCACCCGCCGGACCCGCGCCGACCAGCAGCTGAAGCCCGCCCTGGACGCTGAGTTCACGCAGAACCGGGTGGTGCCCCACGTGGTCGCGGGCGGGGGCTGGGCGGGCGTCGTCGACTACCTGACCCTCGAGCCGTCCGCCGCCCGGCAGGACGGGGCCATGCCGCCCGTGCTCGCGATGGCTGCCGGTCCCGGTGTGGTCGACAATCTGGGGGACTTCCGGCTCACCCAGCCGGCCATGGACATGGAGCTCCCCGAAGCCCCCTTCCAGCCCAACGACTTCGCCCTGGACCGGACGGACTTCGTCACCTCCCAGGCGTTCGGCCGCGCCGTAGGGGTGGCCCGAGCGCTGGCCGGAATGCCCACCTACCAGGCCGACCTCGCGCGCGTCGAGGCCCGGGCCGACGCCACCGACACGGCCGACTGGCCGACCGGCGCCGGGTACCGGCTCACCACCGTCGACCGGCGTCACATCTACGCGGGGACGGTCGACCTGGTGACCGGGCTCGGCCCGCCCCGGATCCCCGACACCGACAAGAGCGTCCTCGCCGGCCGCACCTTCAAGGACCCGAGGACCGGCTACCGGGTCGAGTTCGGGCAGGACGGCAGGCCCCACGCGTTCGACCCCGCGGACCGGCCGTGGTCAGGTCCGCTCCCGGAGCAGACGGCCTGGCTGCTGGGCATGAGGGGAGCCGGCGACACACTCGAGAACGTCCGGCCGCCGTTTCTCCTCGACCCGCAGGGCCGCCCGACCGAGTACCGCGTGATCGATCCCACGACCCGCTACTCGGTCGATCCGGACAGTGCCAAGGTGTTCGACCCGGAGGGGACGCCGGTCGATCCGCAGGGGCTGGACGCGGGGCTCCGCCGTCGCCTGGGCTTCAGGCCGGGCCCCGAGCTCGACTTCCGTGACCCGCGGTATCTCGACGACCAGGCCTCGGGCCTGTCCGTGAACCCGGTCACCGGTGCCGTCGTCCGGACCGCTGACGGCCGGCCGCCACGCCCGCCCGTCGCCCCTGAGGTACGCCGTCGCCTCGACGCCCTGGTCCGCGCGCACCGGGTGCAGTACGGCGGACAGAACACCGCCGACGCCTACGGGCCCACCGACACCGTCTTCGTGGTGGGTGGCGGCGCCGGCGGCGCTTCCGAGGTCGAGCAGGCCACCGGCCACCGGCGGACGGTGATCTGGGGTGCCAGGCGGGCGAGACTGCCGCTCGGCGACTTCCCGCGCGGGCCCGCCGGCGCCGTCGACCCGAAGGATCTCAAGGAGCGGTACGACCGGGAGCAGGACGAGGAGAAGAAGCAGGCCCTGCTGACCGACCTGAGCTTCATGACCGGCGGCGGCTACAACCGGCGCAACACCCTGCCGCACATCGGCGCCTACTCCCTGGACGTGTGGCACAAGGCCATCCGCACGACCGCCCTGCCCACCACCCTTCAGTACACGACCGACCACCGCTTCTGGACCGTCGCCCCCAGCGGGACCACCATCCCGGCGCAGCCCGTGCTCTGCGATCGCATCGTCTACACCATCGGCCAGGAAGCCGGCTACCCCGGCGGGCCCGCCGCGCTGCTCGGCAAGGTCAAGCTGGTCAGGCTGCCGGGGCCCGGCGGCGAGTTGAACGGCCTGCGCGACGAGAAGGGCGGGCTGCGTGTACTCGGCGCGGCCGGTGTCACCGGCCCCGTGGTCGGCCTCGTGACCCCCGCCCCGGGTGACGCCAAGAACCAGATCGCCGCACAGGCCCGCCAACTGCCCCCGGACGCCCGGGACATCCAGCCGAGCATCCGCTACCACGCCCAGCGCATCGCGGAAGTGAACCGCACCTTCGGCCCGGCCCTCTGACCATCGGCCAAAATCCGGGGAAAGGGGCCCGTCGTCCGGCACGACGGGCCCTTCCCGCACCCTCTCCGGCGCGGGCGCGGTACGGCAGCCAAACGGCGATCAGGAGAAGCGGCGGACGAAGACGTCCGACTTGCCGTTGGTGTCGCCCGGCACGATGTCGTCGGCCGCGGACTGGAAGACCACCTCACGCCCATCGGCGCTGACCGCGTCGGTCCCGGCCGAAGCGGGCTGGTTCGACACGGTCTCGTCGGTACCCGTCTGCAGGTCGCGCAGGACGAGCGACGGTCCGTTCGTGTCGTTCGGAGCGTAGAGAAGGTAACGGCCGGTGGGATCGATGGCCACGCCCCGTACGTTCGGCACGAGTTGGGTGGTGCCCGAGCTCGTGTCGCTGACGTAGGTGTCGGCGCCCGAGAGGTGGACGACCTTGCTGCCGTCGTCGCTGAGCTGGACGAGTGTCGCCGCCTGGGACGGGCCCTCGATGGGGCCGGAGGTGGTGCCGGCGGTCCGGTCCCACACGAAGACGTCCTGCGCCGCGCCGTCCTGGTAGGCGACGTAGCGGCCGTCACCGCTGATGGACGGCTTGGACGCGAGGGTGTGGCCCAAGGTGGCGCCGGTCTGCTTTGCGCCGGTCTGCCAGTCCACGACCTCGATGCGCTGGCCCGGCGAGGGTTGCCTGACGAGGACGGCATAGGCGGTGTAGCGGCCGTCCGCGCTCAGCGACGGCTGGTTGCAGCTGGGCCAGCAGTCGACGGAGACCGTCCTGCCCGTGCTCACCTGGTACTGGCGGATCCGCACGTCGTTGAACCACTGCACCGGATAGGCCACGTATGCCCCGTCACCGCTGATCACCGGGGGCTGGACAGGGGCCAGGGAGCCCATCCGCGCGGTCTGCCCCGCCAGTTGGTCGCGGACGAACACCCTGACGCCTCTCGTGGTGTCGTCGGGCGTGAGGTTCGTCGCCGACGACGAGAACACGACATGGCTGCCGTCGGGCGTGATCGAGGCGCCGGTGGAGTTGTCGTCGGCCTGGGTACCGTCGGGCGCGACACTGACCCTCTCGACACCGGCTCCGCCGTCGTCCGCCGCAGCCGTGTCATCGGCCGAGGCGCCCCCGGGCAGCACCGCCGTGACCGCGCACAGCGCGACCGCCGCGGTCAAGGCGATGCGCACACCACTGGTGGTTCTCCGGTTCGCGTTTCCCCTCATTTTCCCCCCTCGCACGTCTGTCCTCCGGCTCCCCACCGGAGGTCCACAAGCATGCACCGCGAGGGCGCTGTGGGGTCAATGCCTCATTTGGCGTATCAAGGGCGCGGTAGGGCGCCTCCGGAGGCGACAGCCCCGCCGCCTCCGGGACGTCGTGTGTCAGGCGACGCCGGGGATGCCCCGGGCCTGGAACGCGGCACGGACGGTGTCCGCCGCGCTCTTGCCGTACATCTTCTGCGCCGTCGCCACCGTCGTGTTCGCGGCCGCCGAGAAGCTGGTGTCGGGGGCGAAGCCGAACTGGGCGTTGACGATGATCCGGTCGGCGACGCGCGCGCCGAGGGCGGTGCGGATGTCGAGCAGCGCTCGGGACCAGATCTCGCCGTCGGCGTGGACCTCGCCGACCCGGTCCGCGTACGTCTTGTCGGAGTCGATCCGGCGCAGACAGTGCGGGGCGTCGCTGTAGGTGACGGAGTCCCAGTCGGCGACGCAGGCGACGTCGGCCTTCAGCGGCCAGCCGTAGCGCGCGGCGGCATGCTCGCCTACAGCGACGGCGAGATAGTCGCCGAACGCCTCGCCGATGGAGCCGGCCTCCAGGGAGGTGCCGAAGCCGGGCACCTGGGCGTGGTGCACGGCATGGCCGTACTCGTGCACGACGACCTCGGCGTCCTCGGCGTCGTCCACACCGCCCTTGCCGAAGCGGATCTCCGCCTTCTTGTCGGTGAAGAAGGAGTTGTCGGCGCCCCACTGGTTGATACGAACCGGCTGCACCCGGTCGTTGGCGCCGGGCAGCTCGCTGCCGAACCCGAGGCCCTGCAGGTACTCCTGCGCCTCGTTGACCCAGAAGTACGCCATGACCTGCTCGAACTGGTCGTCGTGCCGGTCGTACGAGGTGGCGTCGGCGAGCCGCGCGGAGGCGCCGGTGTCGGAGCGGACCGAGGCCCAGCGGCCGGAGAGCCCGCCGCTGCCGTCCAGGTTGCGCAGCGCGACGGTCGCGTAGGCGGTCGCGGGAACCGCGTCGGCGGCGTCCTTGCCGTCGGTGAGGGTCTGGTCGCCCGAGGACTGGACGGGGTTGACCATGAAGACGCGGGCCTGCGGGCCGGCCGCTGCGGGGGCGGTCGCAGTGGCGGAAGCCGCCCCGGCCGTCATGAGCAGGGCCACGGTGGCGGTCGCCCCGGCGAGCAGACCGCGGGGTGTGCGGTGAGCCATGTACATCCTCCGGTTGTAGGTGGCGTGGATGCGGTGGTGTGATGCGGCGCGATCTTCGCGCACCAACCCCGCTTTTGACCAGGTCCATGGCAAACAGCACGGCGCAGCGAGGGATGGCGGTGTCCGCTTCGGCGTACACGCCCGGGCAGCGTGGGCTGTGCTGCGCCACTTGACGCTGCGCTGAGCGAGTTCCGGCCGGGGTCCCCGAACGCCCCGTGTCGGAGCGGGGTGGCCGCGGATCCCGGACTCGCCGGAGCGTCGGCTCACCTACGCCTGACTCACGCCCACGGTGGCGGCGGCACGGTATGGCGACTCACCCACCGAGCAGACATCACCGTCCGTTCAGGCGCCGCTCTTCCCGCCGCACAGCAGAGCCTCGGCCTCGAGCTCGACTTCTGACAGGTTCTCGCGGATCCCACACTTGAACAGCGCGGAGTACATGGCCGGCGACCATGTGGTGAGGGTGCCCCGTACTGCTTCCCGGCCGGAGGCGTCGCAGGCGTAGACGAAAGGCGCTTCGACCGTGTCGACGCCCACCACGGCCACGAGCACGCCGTCGAACTTGCCCGATGAGGTGGTGAGGGTCTTGTCCCCTTCTGTGAGGGTGAACGTGGTGCCGACCTTCATCAGATCCAGCCCGGTCAGCTGCGCAAGGGAGTCGACGGCCGCCTGCTCGTCCACTGCACCGTGTGGGAGTGACGGGTAGACAGACGCCTTCAGCGTGCGCAGCGGCACGAGGTTGAACGTCGACGTGACCGTCTTTCCCGCCGGGATGTGCACTTCCTGGGGGTCGGACACCGCTGCAAGCGTGTCGTGCTCGGTCACTTTGCCCCAGCGGAATTCTCCGGCTCGACAGGGCCGGTTCTGCGGAAGCGGGCGGCTGCCGGCGGATGTCCTGCCGGCTGACGGGTGGGCTGTCCGCGGCTCAGTCTTTGCGGCACAGGACGCTGTCACCAGCACGGCGGCGAGCACAGTGGTCAACGCGACTGTGTTGCGGGTCGGCTTCTTCATGCTCCACTTCCCTGGCCGATCGCGAGGTCCGCGACCGCCCCTCGGGTAGTCGTCGCGGTGGCGTTTCTGGAAGCCCGCAGATCGGAGTGCTCCTGACGAGGCGAACCACACCCGTCACCCTGACCTGATCACTTCCGCCCCGCATACAACTCCCGAGTCGCCGTCGTGAACCGTGCAAGCGCGTCCGGCAGTGGGTCGATGCCGATGCCCGGGGCGGTGGGTACGGGCAGGTGGCCGTCCTGGAGGACGAACGGCTCGGTGAGGTCTTCGGCGAAGTACCGGCTGGAGGCGGAGGTGTCGCCGGGGAGGGTGAAGCCCGGGAGGGCGGCGAGGGCCAGGTTGGGGGCGCGGCCGATGCCCGTCTCGAGCATGCCGCCGCACCACACCGGCACGCCGTGGGCGGCGGCCACGTCGTGGATGCGTCGGGCCTCTGGATAGCCGCCGACTCGGGCCGGTTTGACGTTGACGACCCGGCAGGCGTCCATCGCGATCGCGGACGCCGCGTCGCGCGCGGAGTGGATGGACTCGTCGAGGCAGACCGGGGTGGCCAGACGCTTCTGGAGCTGGGCGTGGGCGTGGAGGTTGTTCTCCTCCAACGGCTCCTCGATCAGCAGCAGCCCGAAGTCGTCGAGCCTGCGCAGGTGCTCGGCGTCGGCGAGCGTGTAGGCGGTGTTGGCGTCGACCTGGAGCGGGAGTGCGTCGCCGAAGCGTTCGCGTACGGCACGCACCGGCTCGACGTCCCAGCCCGGTTCGATCTTGAGCTTGATGCGGATGTAGCCCTCGGCGAGGTACCGCTCGACGTCGTCGAGCAGTTCGGGCACGGAGTTCTTGATGCCGACCGAGACCCCGGCGGGCACCCGTTGGTGGACCGAGCCGAGAAAGGTCGCGAACGACATCCCGTAGGCGCGCAGTTCGGCGTCCAGGAGGGCGGTTTCGAGGGCGGCCTTGGCGAGTTCGTGGCCCTTGACGGCGGCCATGGCGGGGGCGACGGCCGCGGTCGTCGGTTCGGGCAGGGCGGCGATCCGCGGCAGCAGGAAGTCGCGGATGACCATCTCGGCGCCGGCGACGAACTCCGAGCAGTACAGCGGCTCCGGGTCGGCGGCGAACTCGGACCAGCCCTCGGCCTCGTCGGTGACCACGTGCAGCAGGAAGGTGTCCTTGCTGGTCATCGTCCCGAAGGAGGTACGGAAGGGGGTGACGAGCGGGAGGGCGACGTGGAGCAGTTCGACGCGTTCGAGCTTCACTTCTGCTCCTCGCAGGCGGATTCGGAGGGGACGTCGGCCGGTGCTTCAGGACAGGTCTCGGCGGCGGCTCGCGCCTCCAGAGGGTCGGAGGACGGGCGGGTCAGCAGATACCAGCCGTCGCGGGACATGCCCGTCGCCCGCAGACCCTCGGCGTACGCCTCGGTGAAGACCTCGCGTACGGCGTGCCGCCAGTCCCGTGCGAGCGCCGGGTCGGCCGCGCGCAGCGCGACGATGTCCTCGGGCACACGGCACCACAGCCTGTCCGCGTCGCTCAGGGCGAGCGGGCCGCCGTCCGGTGCCCGGCGAACGATCTCGGCGGCGGCGCGACCCTCGGCGGGGTCGTCCGTCCGCGTGGTCCCTGTCACCAGGTTCCACACGACGGTCAGCCGGTCGCTCTCGTCGCCGTTGTTCACGCCGTCGTTCATCGGGCCGTAGAAGTCGACCAGGTACTCGCTGCCGACGGCGCCGAGCTTGACCAGGTTGAAGCGTGCGTTGCGGGCGACCAGCGGGTCGAAGGTCCAGCGCATGGTGGTGGCGCCCTGTTCCAGCGCCCACAGCCGCTGCGCCTGCTTGACCGCGAGCCCGACGCCCCGGCCGGAAGCGGTCGCCGCCGCCACGAACGAGTACACGTCCCGCTCGGCGGGCGGCCCGAACACCGCCACCGCCGCCCCGGCGAGCCGTTCGCCCGACGGCCCGGCGGAGTACGCCGCGTGCACCGCGCCACCGGCGTGCACCAGGCTGTGCAGTACCTCCGCGGGGTAGGGCGGGGTGGCGCGCGGCGTCTGCCACACATCGGCGAAGAAGTCGGCTACGGAACGGATGCCGGCCACGTCGTGCACGGTACGGACCGTGACTCCGGCGGTACGGGCCGCGGCTTCGGCGACGGCCTCCCGGGCGATGCGGTCTGTTTCCTCGGCCGTGCGGGGTGCCGTAGCGGCCGCCGCCCCGGGTCCGGAAGCGGAGATCGTCACTGGTGTCATGGCTCGAGTGTCCTGGGCCGCAGCCTGGAGGCCATTGGCGTCAGGCACAATGGAACCCTGTAGTGATGTTGCGATCGGCCAAGGACCTGAGTGGTCGCCCTTCGATAAACAGGCCGTCGTCCCCCTGTCACCGTCCCCCGCCGGAGAGTCCGACCGCCCATGGACGCCTGCACCCTCGAGGAACTCCTCGACACCCTCGGCGAGCCCGTGCTCCGTGTGCTCACCGCTCCGTCCGGGCTCGCCGCGCCCGTCTCGGAGGTGCTGCTGCACGACGCCGGGGCGCCGTTTCCGCGCAGTGCGCCGGGCGCCCTGCTGCTGACGGTGGGTGCGCGTGCGGGTGAGGTCGAGCTGCTGGCGCGCGATGCCGCGGCAGCCGGGATGGCCGGACTCGTCGTACGGGAAAGGGACGGGCGGCCCGACGCGGTGGCGGCGGCGAAGGCCCACGGGCTCGCGCTGCTCGCCGTCGACGAGGATGCCGCCTGGCATCACGTCCATCTGCTGCTGGCTTCCGCGATCGGCTCCCGGCCCGGCCCGGGCGGCGGCGGAGCGGCCTTCGGCGACCTGTTCGCGCTCGCCAACGCGGTGGCCGCGGCCGTGGGCGGCGCGACCGTCATCGAGGACGCCCGCCAGCGCATCCTGGCCTACTCCACCGTCCCCGGGCAGGTCGTCGACGAGGCCCGGCGGCAAGGCATCCTGGGCCGCCAGGTGCCGGGCAGCCCCGAGAACAGCGAGCAGTACCGCGTGCTGTTCGCCGCCCCTGGTCCCGTACGCCTCGCGGCGCTCGACGGCGACGAGCTGCCGCGGCTCGCCGTCGCGATCCGCGCGGGCGGCGAGACGCTGGGGTCGCTGTGGGTCGTCGACGACGGGCACATCGGCGCCGATGCCGAGGACGCGCTCACCCGGGGCGCGTCGACGGCCGCCCTGCTCCTGCTGCGGGCACGGGCGAGCGAGGAACTGTCCCGGCATCTGACGAGCGACCTGCTGCGCCGTCTCCTGGACGGCACCGCCGATCCCGCGAGCGCCGCGCACCGCCTCGGCCTCGCTGCCGGCACCCCTGTGCGGGTCGCGGCGTTCGCCCTCGACGGCGCGGTGTCCGCGCCCGACGGGGAACAGACCGCCCTGCGGCTCCTCGATCTCGTACGGCTCCACTGCGCGGCGCGGTACGGGCAGCACGCGTGCGTGCTGGTGGACGGGCGCGTGTACGCGCTGCTGCCGGTCACCGGTGAGCGCGGCGGGGAACGGCACAAGCGGCTCGCCGAGGACATCGTGCAGCGCGCGGGTCAGGCGCTGCGGGTGACGGTGCGGGCCGGACTGGGCGACGTGGTCCCGGGCCTGGCGGACGTTCGCGGCTCGCGGGACGACGCCGACCTCGTCCTGCAGGTGCTCGGCCCGGACGAGGACGTCGCCGCTGTGACCGAGGTACGGGCCCGCGTCACGCTGCTCCGGCTGCGCGAACTCCTCGGCGCGGAGCGGGCCTTGACGGCGGGTGCCTGGCGGGAGGTCCTGACGTACGACGCCGAGCACGGCACCGAGTACGCCAGGACCCTGGTGTGCTGGCTGGACGCCGGCTGCGACATGGCGCGGGCGGCGAAGCTGCTCGCCGTGCACCCCAACACCTGCCGGTACCGGCTCAGGCAGGCGCAGCAGCACCTCGGCATCGACCTGGACGACCCGGACGAGCGGTTGGTGCTGTGGCTGCAGCTGCGGACGCTCGGGGGGCTGCGGGGCGGCGCCGCCGACCGGGGCTGACCCGCAGCAGGCATACGGCAGCGCGCCCCGCGAGGCTCAGCCGCTCAGCCAGGCCGCGAGCCGCGCCTCGCACTCCCGTAGCTGCTCGACGGGCACGTACTCCCCCGCGGTGTGCGCGAGGGTCGGGTCCCCCGGGCCGTAGTTGAGCGCGGGCGTGCCGAGCGCGGCGAAGCGGGCGACGTCGGTCCAGCCCAGCTTGGGGCGGGGCGTCGTACCGAGGACTTCGACGAGAGAGGCGACCGGGCCGTGTCCGAGTCCCGGCAGCGCGCCGGGCACGACCTCCGTGACCTCGACCCCGTGTTCGGGGAAGAGGCCGCGCAGATACGCCTCGGCCTGCCGGGGCGAACGGCTCGGCGCGAAGCGCAGGTTGACCGTGATCACGCAGCTGTCGGGGACGACGTTCTCGGCGATGCCCGCGCGGACCGCGACCGCGTTGAGGCCTTCGCGGTACTCGAGGCCGTCGATGACGATCCGCTCGGCGGTGTGGTCGTCCAGGCGCTGGAGCACGGCGGCCGCCCGGTGCGCGGCGTTGACGCCCATCCAGGAGCGGGCGGTGTGGGCGCGCTCGCCCCGGACCGTGATGTCCGCGTTCAGGACACCCTGGCAGCCTGCCTCGACGCCCGCGTCGGACGGCTCCATGAGGATCGCGAGGTCCGCCTTGAGCAGGTCGGGGCGTTCGGCGGCGATACGGTTCAGGCCGTTGCGGTCGCCGGAGACCTCCTCGCACTCGTAGAAGACGTACGTGATGTCGCGTACCGGTGCGGTCAAGGTGGCCGCGAGGCGCAGCGCGACGGCGACGCCGCCCTTCATGTCGCACGCCCCGAGCCCGTACAGCCGCTCTCCGTCCAGCCGGGAGGGCAGGTTGCCGGCGGCCGGGACGGTGTCGAGGTGGCCGCCGATGACCACTCGCTCGGCGTGGCCCGAGTCGGTGCGGGCCACGACGGAGTTGCCGATGCGTTCGACCGTGAGATGCGCGCACGCGCGCAGGGCGGACTCCACGGCGTCGGCGAGGCGGGCCTCGTCGCCGCTCTCGGAGGGGGTGTCCACCAGGGCCCGGGTGAGGTCCACCAGGTCGGCGGTCGGGTTCAGCGAGGTCATGCGGCGCTCTCCTCCTGCGGGGCGGGCCGGCCCAGCCGGGACTTGTTGATGCCGTACAGCCCGTAGATCACGAACCCGACCGCCATCCACAGGCCGAACGCGATCCAGGTGTCGGTGCCCAGCCCCCACATCACATAGCCGCAGCACAGCACGCCCAGCACGCAGGTGAGCGGCGCGAGCGGCACCCGGAAGCTGCGCGGTGCCTCGGGGCTGCGCCGGCGCAGGATCAGGACGGCACAGTTGACCAGCGCGAACGCGAACAGTGTGCCGATGCTGGTGGCGTCGGCGAGCGCGCCCAAGGGCACGAGTGCGGCGAGCACCATGATGAACGCGGACACGATGACCGTGTTGGCGCGCGGCACCCCGGACTTCGGGTGGACCTTGGCGAACAGGGGCGGCACGAGCCCGTCGCGCGCCATCGAGAACAGGATGCGGGTCTGCCCGTACTGCACCGCGAGGACGACGCTCGTGGTGGCGACGACCGCGCCGACGGACAGCAGGACCGGCCACAGGCTGCCGCCGCCGACCGAGCGGACCAGTACCTCGCTGAGGGTGGCCTCGGTACCCGCGAACTTCCGCCACGGCATCGCGCCGACCGCCGCGATCGCCACCGCGCAGTACAGCGCGGTGATCAGCCCGAGGGAGAGGAGGATGGCGCGCGGCAGGTCACGCTGCGGGTTCTTCGCCTCCTCACCGGCCGTCGACGCGGCGTCGAAGCCGATGTACGAGAAGAACAGCGAGGCGGCGCCCGCGCTCACCCCCGCCATGCCGAGCGGGAACAGCGGCTGGAAGTTCCCGGAGCGGAACGCGGTGAAGGCGACGGCGCAGAACATCACCAGGGCGGCCACCTTCACCGCCACCATGACCGTGTTGACGACGGCGCTCTCGCGGGCCCCGCGCAGCAGCACCACCATGGCCAGGACGACGATCGCGGCGGCCGGAACGTTCAGCACGCCGCCCGCGCCCGGCGGCGCGGCCAGCGACTCGGGCAGCGTCCAGCCCACGGTGAGCTCCAGCAGCTCGTTCACGTACTGGCCCCAGCCGACCGCGACAGCGGCGACCGAGACGCCGTACTCCAGCACCAGGCACCAGCCGCAGACCCATGCGACAAGTTCGCCGAACGTCGCGTAGGCATAGCTGTACGAGGATCCGGCGCCCGGGATCATGCCGGCCAGCTCGGCGTAGGACAGGGCCGAGAACAAGGCGGTGATCCCGGCGAGCACGAAGGAGACCACGACGGCGGGGCCCGCCTCGGGCACCGCCTGGCCGAGGACGACGAAGATGCCGGTGCCGAGGGTGGCGCCCACGCTGAGCAGCGTGAGCTGCATGAGCCCCATCGTCCGACGCAGCTCACCACCACCGGCCTCGGCCACCAGATCGGCGACGTCCCGCCGCCGCGTCAACCTGCTTCCGGCTCCGGCCTCTCCCGCGGTTCTCCGCGGGCGGGTTCGTACTGTGTCCACGCGTCCACTCCTCTCACAGCTCCACTCCGGCCCTTGATGATGCGGAACGGGGGGACGCAGAGGGCTGGGCGTGGCGGCCAAGACGGTGAGGGACGCTTTGGCTTTCCGGCCAATGCCGGAGGGGATGTGGTCGGCATCTCGCAGCACAAGGTCGCCGAGCCGACCCGGCGGCGACCACCGAAGCGCTTGACCCTCACCTAACGTCATGCCGCATGGTCGAGGCGTGGAAGAGCTGGAAGAGCACTTGACCGTGGGACGTGTGGCCGAGCTGGCCGGGGTGAGCGTCCGCACGCTGCATCACTACGACGGGATCGGCCTCGTGCGGGCGTCCGCACGGACCCCGGCCGGGTACCGGGCCTACTCGGCGGACGACGTGGAACGGCTGCGGGAGGTACTCGCCTACCGGCGCCTGGGCTTCGGGCTGCGCGAGATCGCGGACCTGGTGCACGACCCGGCCACCGACACGGTCGCGCACCTGCACCGGCTGCGCGGCCTGCTCCTGGAACAGCGCGACCACGCCGCCGCCATGGTGACGGCCATCGACAGGGAACTGCAGGCACGGGCCATGGGAATCAGAACGACACCGGAGGAGCAACTCAGAGTGTTCGGCGTCCAGTTGTACGACACCATCGGCTCGGCCTACCCCGCCACCCGGCGCACCGAGCCGCGTATCGCCGCGAGGATCTGGGAAGCGCTCGGGGACGCGCGAACGGTGCTCAACGTCGGGGCCGGCACCGGCTCCTACGAGCCCACCGACCGCGACGTCACGGCGGTGGAACCGTCGGCGGTCATGCGGGCACAGCGTCCGGCGGGCGCGGCGACATCAAGACCAACAACACCAGCCTCGCCCTGCTGAACCCGCCGGTGCGGATCGCGGACAGCGGCTGGACCCACGACAAGCTCACCTACGACGGTCACGGCCACCTCTACGGCACCACCTCCGCCGGGCTGCTGCTGCGCTACAACGTCACCGAGGACAAGCCGGCCGGCTCGCAGCACATCGGTGTGCGCACCGAGATCGACACCGGGTTCGTGCTGAAGACCCTCACCGCCACCGGCGACGACCGGCTCGGCGCCACCACCGAGGACGGACGGCTGCTCGACTACACGATCGCCGGCGCCGGCTCGTGGAAGAGCAACGCCCTCAAGTCGTCCGGCTGGTCCGGCTTCAACCAGCTCGTCTCGCCCGGCAGCGGCCTCTACTACGGTCGCCTGTCCACCGGTGCGATGTACTGGTACAAGGACGCCAATCCGACCGACGGCTCCGGCGCCGACATCTCGTACCACCTCGACGACCCGGTCAACACCCGTGGCTGGACGCAGAAGCTGCTGTCCGCCCAGCCGGGCACCTACACCTGTACGACCAGCACGACCACGGTCGACCGCGACGACATCGCCGAAGTGAAGGCCGCCGGGCGGCAGATGATGAACGACAAGGATTCGGCCTGGGCCAACTCCACCCAGTGGGGCTGCCTGGAGACGCTCTGGGACCACGAGAGCGGCTGGCGCTGGAACGCGACGAATCCCTCCTCCGGCGCCTACGGCATCCCGCAGGCGCTGCCGGCGAGCAAGATGGACGTGGCGGGCGACGACTGGAAGGACAACCCCCTCACCCAGATCAAATGGGGCCTGAGCTACATCGACGGCCGCTACGGCTCCCCCTGCGGCGCGTGGAACTTCTGGCGGGCCAACAACTGGTACTGATCGCCCACGTCAGCGAAAAGCACGTGACCGAAAAGGGCGAGGCCCCCTCATCCGAGGGGGCCTCGCCCTTGTGCCGTTCCGCCCTTGGCTCTCCTGCCCTGTGAGGGCCGTCAGGCGATCTTGTCGTAGCGCAGGGCGATGTACGACGTGGCCGCGTGGCTGTCGATGGTGCCGCTGTAGACGTTCGCGGAGTTGTAGTTCATGTCCGAGGACGGGCTGCCCTCGGAGTAGTAGTAGAACGTGCCCGCGTCCTGGTCCTTCCAGCCGGCGAAGAGGACCACGTGCCCCTCGCTGCTGGAGTTCAGCGCGTCACCCGGCCTGAGGTCGGCCTTGGAGATCTGCGTGCCCGCGCTGGGCAGGGTCTGCGTCGTCAGCGAGGAGGTGAGGTGCCAGGCCATGGAGACGAAGCCGGAGCAGTCGGTGCGGTAGGTGTCGTCGCCCTCGATGTCGGTGGCGTAGGCGCTCTGGCTGTACTGGATGTTGCGGTTGTACCAGTCCCTGGCCCGGGTCATGACCTCGCTGCGGTAGATGGTGCCGCCCTGCACGGAGTGCGGCGGTGCCGACGGTACGTAGGCGCAGTTGTTGCCGTAGGCCGACAGCAGGGTCTGGGTCCAGCCGGAGGCGTCCACCGGGTCGTTGGGGTGGTACGCGATGTCGCTGCCGTCGCCGTCGGTCGGGTCCGCGTCGTGGTACCAGTACATGCCGCCGTTGGTACGGCCGTAGTAGAGGCCGCCGCCCGGCGAGGAGAGCGAGTCCACCGCGGACCAGCCGCTCGACTTCAGGACGGAGCGGTCCCAGTCGCCCACTCCGTTGATCTTGTAGCTGAGCAGCCGTCCGTCCGAGGTGGAGGCGATGATGCGGTCGTCGCCCGCGGCGGCCAGCGTCTTGAGGACGAAGCCGGTGTCGATCACGACGTGCTGGCCTATGTGGGCCGACCCCGAGGGCTTGTCCTGCGACACCAGGTACTGGTGGAGCTGCCCCTCGACCGTGCCGTAGAGGTGCCCGGCGCCGTCGTAGACCATCTTGTCGAAGGTCCAGCCGCCGTCCCAGATCTTGACGATCGCGGCCAGGCCGAGGGAGGTGTTGTTGGTCTGGATGTCGACGCGGTAGAGGTCACCGGTGGTCGAAGTCACCAGCACGGTGTTGAAGTTGAGGGTCGCCATCGCCTTCGGTGTGAAGCCGAGGTTCGGGCCGATGAGCGTCTTCACGCGGTTGCCGGTGTTCGGCTCGATCTGCGTGTACGTCAGCCGGCCGTCCGACAGCGTGCCGTAGATCGACACGTCGCCGGTGCACGAGGCGGCAGCCTGCGCGGCCCCGCCGGTGACGGTGACGAGCCCGAGGGACATGGCCCCGACGGCGAGGGCGGCGGAGGCGCGGCGGACGGCGTTGCTCAGCTTCATGCGGGTCTCCTGCGGCATGGAATTCGAGCGGGCGCACGCAGATCCCCGGCCCAGACAGCTGCCCTGCAGGTGCAGCTGTGAAGACCGTCCGCGGGAGCGGCGCCCGGTGGCGAAGACCACTTTCGCCGCAGGTCACGGCTGCCGGAAGGCACATCGGATGGACGCAAGTGTCCCTGGCCTCTTGCGTCCTGACGGGACGTCGGCGAGGAGCGGTTCGACGGTCCCTGCTGCTACGACGATCCGGTCCCGCCGAGTGATCAGGCCGTGGCGCCCGGACCCGGCGGGATGTGAACGGTCATGATCAGATGGCAGGTCTCGGTGCCCGAGCCGCGGTAGGTGTGGGGGGCGTCGCCGTCGAAGGCGGCGGTCTGTCCGGCCCGAACAAGGTGCTCGGTGCCGTCGACGACGAGCACCATCTCTCCGGCGGTGACGCTGACGGTCTCCACGACGCCGGCCTGGTGCGGGTGACTGGGGTACTCCTCGCCCGGTTCCAGTTTCCAGCGCCAGACCTCGACCGGGGCCGGTCCCGACGTGGTCAGCATCAGCCGCGCCTCGCTGCCCTTCTCCCCGGCCCACAACGGCATGACGGCATCGGCGGACACCACCCGGACACGGTCTTCGGCCGGCCCTTCCATCAGCGCGGACACCGAGATGCCGAGGGTGTCGGCGAGGCGGACCAGAGTGGCGAAGTTCGGGTTGCCCTGGGCCTTCTCCAACCCCACCAGAGCACCCTTGCTGACCTTGGCACGTCGGCCGAGTTCGTCCAGGGAGAGCCCGGCGCGGGTACGGGCCGCCCTGACGTTGTGCGCGAGCGTCCGCAGCGCCGCCTCGGTCTCGGCCATCGCTTCACCCCTCCAAACAGATGGTCACTGCACTGCACCGTGCGGTCGTTCAGTTGACTGCTTCCGGTCGGCGCGTTGTACGGTGTAGTCGTTCCATTGATAGTAAGGGATGTACGTGTGATCGCTCTGCTGCTGGCCCTGGGCAGTTCCCTGGCCTATGGCTGCGCCGACTTCCTCGGCGGCCTCGGCGCCCGCAAGGCCCATGTCCTGCGCACCGTGATGGTCGCCGCCCCGGCCTCACTCGCCGTCGAGTTGCTGCTGTGGCCCTTCCTCGGCGCCTCCTTCGACTCCGCCACCCTCTGCTGGGGCGCGGCCTCCGGCGTCGCGTCGGCCGCCGCGTTCGCCCTGCTCTACCGCACCCTGGCGATCGGCCCGATGAACGTCCTCTCCCCCGTCACCGCGCTGGTCTCGGCGATGCTGCCGGTGGGAGTCGGGCTGGTGCAGGGCGAGCGCCTGGGCCCGGCCGGGCTGATCGGTCTGCCCCTGGCCCTGGCGGCGGTCGTGCTGGTCAGCGCCGGGCACGGAGCGGAGTCGGCCCGGCCCTCGCGCACCGCGCTGCTGCTGGCCTTCGGTGCCGGAGCCGCCATCGCCCTGCAACTGGTCTTCCTGCACCAGGCCCCCGCCGACAGCGGCGTCGGTCCGCTGATCATCGGCCGCGCCGTCTCCTCCGCGGTGACCCTGGCCGCGGCCGGCCTGATGTACCGCAGGCTGGGAACCGAGAAGCCCGCGTACGCCGTGTCGGCGACGGCCGGCGTACTGGACTCGGTGGCCAACCTGCTGTTCCTGCTCGCCGCCCGCAGCGGCGACCTGGCCGTCGTCGCCGTGATCACCGCGCTCTACCCGGCCGGCACCGTCCTGCTGGCCCGCAGCGTGCTCGCCGAGCGCATCCACCGCGGCCAGCTGATCGGCCTGGGCACCGCCGCCGTCGCCGTCAGCCTCCTCGCGCTCACCTGACCTCCCCCTCGAAGGATCTGGACGTCACCGACGTACGGGCGAAGGTCAAGTACGACGACCACAAACCCGTCGAACAGCGCACCGACACCGCCCGCCGGCTCACCCAACGCGGGCAGGGTCTCGACGCGGCCACCGCGGCGCAGCAGCTGCGCCGCCTGGACCGCACCGGCCCCTGGAAAACCTGACCCGCCGTACCGAGCCGCCGTACCAATCCGTCGTAGCCGTCCGCCGTATCAGTCCGTCGTACCCGTCCGCCGCCCGCAACGGAGCCCCCTGTGATGACCACCTTCCGCATCAGCCCCGCCGTCGCCGACGCCTTCCCCGACGTCCTCATCGCCGTCGTCACCGTGACGGGCCTGCGCGGCCACGAGCCCTGGCCCGCGACCACCGCCGCTCTGGAGGAACTGGAGCGGCAGCTCGCCGACGGCACGTGGCAGCCCGCCGACGAGACCGACCCGCGCATCGAGGCGTGGCACACCGCCTACCGCTCCTTCGGGACCAACCCCCGCCGCATCCGCCCCAGCGTCGACGCCCTCGGCCGCCGCCTGGCGAAGAAGGGCGCCCTGCCCCGTATCAACCCGGCCGTCGACTCGTACAACTGCGTCTCTGTCCGTCACGGTCTGCCCGCCGGTGCCTTCGACCTCGACCACGTCACCGGCGACGTGGAGATCCACTACGCGGACGGCAGCGAGACCTTCACCCCGCTCGGCGAACCCGGCACCGTCGAGAACCCCAAGCCGGGCGAGGTCGTCTACAGCGACGCCACCGACGTACTGACCCGGCACTGGAACCACCGTGACGCCCACCGCACGCGCGTCACCGACGACTCGACCCACGCGGCCTTCGTCCTCGAAACCGTCCACGCCACCCGCGACGGACACCTCCTCAAATCCGCGGCGGACGAACTGCAGAACCTGCTGCGCCCGCACGCCGGGCAGGTCACGGTGCACTACCTCAGCTCTGACGCTTAGCGGTCAGTGCCCGGCCGCGAGTTCGCCGCTGAGCTTTTCGTGGAGGTCGGCGCTGGGGGTGTTGAGGCCGGTGATCTCGACGGTCTTGCCGCGCTGGGCGTACTTGGTCTCGATGGCGTCGAGGGCGGCGACGGAGGAGGCGTCCCAGATGTGGGCGGCCGACAGGTCGATGACGACCTTGGCGGGGTCGCCCGCGTAGTCGAACCGGCCGACGAGGTCGTTGGAGGAGGCGAAGAACAGTTCGCCGGAGACCCGGTAGACGACCGAGCCGCCCTCCGGGTCGAGGACGGCGGTGACCTCGGCGAGGTGGGCGACGCGTTTGGCGAAGATGACCATGGCGGTGACGGAGCCGGCGACGACACCGATGGCGAGGTTGTGGGTGGCGACCACGCAGGCGACGGTCACGAGCATCACGACGATCTCTCCGGCAGGCATCCGCCGCAGCGTCTTCGGGGCGACGGAGTGCCAGTCGAAGGTCGCGAACGACACCATGACCATGACGGCGACGAGGGCGGCCATCGGGATGTCGGTGACGACCGGGCCGAAGACGATGCACAGCACCATCAGGAACGCACCGGCCAGGAACGTGGACAGGCGGGTGCGGGCGCCGGAGACCTTCACGTTGATCATCGTCTGGCCGATCATGGCGCAGCCGCCCATGCCGCCGAAGAAGCCCGTGACGATGTTCGCGATGCCCTGGCCGATGGACTCGCGGGTCTTGTCGGAGTGGGTGTCGGTGATGTCGTCGACCAGCTTGGCGGTCATCAGCGACTCCATCAGCCCGACCAGCGCCATGGCGAAGGCGTAGGGGGCGATCGTCGTCAGCGTGTCCACGGTGAACGGCACGTCCGGCAGGCCGGGAACGGGCAGGGAGGACGGCAGGGCGCCCTTGTCCCCCACGGTCGGCACCGCGATCCCGGCGGCGACCGTGACGACGGTGAGGACGGCGATCGAGACGAGCGGGGCGGGGATCACGGTGGTGATCTTCGGGAAGAACACCATCAGCGCCAGGCCCGCGGCGATCAGCGGGTAGACGGCCCAGGGCACGTCGGTCATCTCGGGGACCTGGGCCATGAAGATCAGGATCGCCAGTGAGTTGACGAAGCCCACCATCACCGAGCGGGGGATGAACCGCATCAGCTTCGCCACCCCGAGCGCGCCCAGAACGACCTGGAAGACGCCGGCCAGGATGACGGCGGCGATCAGATGGCCGAGGCCGTGCTCACGGTTGAGCGGTGCGATCACCAGCGCGACGGCGCCGGTGGCGGCGGAGATCATCGCGCGCCGGCCGCCGACGATCGCGATCGTGACCGCCATCGTGAAGGACGCGAACAGCCCGAGCGCCGGATCGACACCGGCGATGATCGAGAACGAGATCGCCTCGGGGATCAGCGCGAGAGCGACGACCAGGCCCGCCAGGACCTCGGTGCGCCAGACCTTCGGATCGGACAGCCAGTCGGGCTTCAGACCGCGAAGGCGCGCGGCCGGGGACACAGCGGTGGCAGCGGAAGACAAGGGAGACGAACCTGTCGTGCTCGGGCACACCCCTGCGGCAGGCCGGGACGTGCGGAAACGACGCGAAGGGCCGGGCCGGCACCCCGCGGGACGGCTCCGTGAGCGCGGAACCGGAAGATCGGGAATCGGACGAGGAACAGGTCGGCGCGCGTGCGCCGGGCTCACGTCCGGGGGTGAAGCATCACGGCGGACAGGCGACGGCGCCGGGCGTCATGGGCTCGCGCACGCTTCTCCCTGCAAGAACGAAAAGTTCGCCGGGGGCGCCGTCGGCCCCGACACGGCAACAGCGGGCGGCCGTGGCCACCCGCCACGGCAACTCTACCTGGCCTCGTCGTCCCGAGAAGCTGCGCGGCCGGCGTCCGCATCCCGTGCACGCGGCCGGGTAACCGAAGCCGATGGGCGACATCCTCGTGGGAACGTGTTCATGGACCGACCCGACGCTGGTCCGCAGCGGGTGGTACCCCACCGGGCGACGGGACGCCGAAGGGCGCTTACGGCATTACGGCGAGCGGTTCCCGGTCGTCGAGGTCGACTCCTCCTACTACGCCCTGCCCAGCGAGCGGAACAGCCGGCTCTGGGCCGAGCGGACGCCGAACGGGTTCGTCTTCGACGTGAAGGCGTTCTCGCTGCTCACCGGGCATCCGACGCGGAGTGCGGTGATGCCGGACGGACTGCCCGCCGACGCCCGCGATCCGGGGGTGCTGGACGAGGTCTGGGCGCGGTTCACCGCAGCGCTCGCGCCCCTGCGTCAGGCCGGGCGGCTGGGCAGTGTGCTGCTCCAGTACCCGCCGTGGTTCCGGCCGGGGCCGCGCGCCGAGGCGGTTCTGGCGGAAACCGCCCGGCGCTGCCAAGGCTGGCCCCTGGCCGTGGAGTTCAGACACCCCTCGTGGTGGCAAAGGGGGCGGACCGAGGCCACGTGCACGCTGCTCGCGCGGTACGGGATGGCCGCCGTCGGCGTCGACATGCCCCAGGGGCTCGCCGCCTCCGTACCGCCGGTCGCCCCCGTCACCACGCCCCGGTTGTCCGTCGTACGGTTCCACGGTCGCAGTCCCGCCTGGCAGGGCGGGAACAAGGAGGAGCGCTACCGGCATGCGTACGACGGCCATGAACTCGCCGAGTGGGTCCCGCGGCTGCATGAACTCGCCGAGCGGGTCGAGCAGGTGCACGTGCTGTTCAACAACTGCTGCGGCGACGCCGCGGTGCGGGCCGCCGAGAAGATGACGCGGCTGCTCGGGACCTCGCCTGCCCGAGAAGCCGGCCCCCCTGCGATGACCTGGACGCGGTTCGCGCCCGCACCCCGGCCCGGAGCCGACACTCATAGAAGGTGACAGCCCTCCTTCGGCCGGGGTGCGGTGCGGGGCTCAGGCCGGTGGAGCGCCCCAGGCCAGGGCGGTGCCGGTGTAGGCGGTGACAGCGGGGGCGTCGGCGTACGCGGTGGCCGTCGTACGGCTGTAGTCGTTCGTCTCGTCGAAGCTGGACCAGTCCGCCTTGCTCATTCTCAGCTGGATGTCACCGCTGTCCCTGCCCGCGGCGAGTGAGCCGCCCGCGAAGGTGACCTCCAGGTAGGCGTCCGCGCCCTGGACGGGCGTGGTCAGCGGGACGACACGCAGCTTCACCTGTGCGCACGTCACGGCGGCGTAGTCGCACCAGGCACTCACGGAGGAGGCGCCGTCGCGCGTGAAGTAGTAGCGCAGCGAGACGGTGCCGAGGTCGACGGCGGAGCTGCCGGTGTTGAGCAGTTGGAGCGAGGGCCGGATCGAGTTGTCCGTCGCCGAGGCGTCGTTGTTCTTGTACCGCACCTTCACCGCCCCGGTCGGGGTGTCGGCCGAGGTGGTGGTCACGGTCAGCGCGGCGGAGGGCGCGGAGACGTTGCCCGCCGCGTCTCGCGCCCGCACGGTGTAGCCGTACGACGTGGACGGCGAGAGTCCGGTGTCCTGGTACGTCGTGCCGGTCACCGGCGCGGCGTTCACCTTGACCGTGCCCCGGTAGACGTCGTAGCCGGTGACGCGGACGTTGTCGGTCGACGGCGTCCACGACAGGGACACGCTGTTCGACGTCGTGGCGGTGCTGGTCAGGCCGGTGGGGGCCGTCGGTGCCTGGGTGTCCGTCGGGTCCGTGGGGCCGCCGCCCTGGACGTCGCTCACGCTGATGCCCGTCGTGCTCGAGGCGCCGCCCAGCGGGACCTGGTGGTCGAGGCTGACGAACTTGCCCCGGTACTGCCACAGGGCCGGCTTGAGCAGGGCGTACTTCGCCTCGTCCCAGCTCTTCCAGTCGTTCAGCAACAGCCCGCCGGTGTCACCGGAGTTCGGGTTGAGGCACCAGAAGGTCTGGTGGATCCGGCGCTCGACGATGAGGTCGCGCAGGGCGGTCATCCACTTCTGGTTCGGGCCGTCGTCGAGGAAGCCGCCCCATTCACCGATGAGCAGCGGCGCCTTGTTCTCCTTGTGCAGGTAGAGCCAGTTGGGGTCCCAGACATCGCGTTCGAGGGTGGTGCGGTTCCAGTCGCCGGTGAACCAGGGCTGCTGGAACACCAGCGGTCCGTAGTCGTGCGGTGAGTACACCAACTGGTCGTTCTGCGACCCGAGGTCGACGGGGTGGTCGCGGACGCCGCGCAGGTTTCCGCCCCACCAGGTCGAGTGGTAGTCGGTCGGCGTGGTGGACGACCAGCTCACGCCCGCCTTGGGGTAGACCTCGATGCCCTCGCACAGCACCAGCAGGTTCGGGTTGACCGCGAGGATGCGTTTGCCGGCCGTCTCACAGGCGTACTTGAAGTTGTCCTGGTCCGTGGAGCCGTCCCACTTGGCCCGCGGACTGCTGTTGGCGGTGCCGTGCGGCTCGTTCTTGATGTCCATCGCGATGACCGTGTCGTCGTTGCGGTACCGCGCGGTCACCCACTCCCAGGCCGTGTAGAAGTTCTCGACCGTGACGGTGCCCTTCCACCACACGGGGTGCACATGGCCTGCGTTGTCGGCCTCGGCGCTGTGCACGTCGAGCATGACCTTGATGCCGTACTGCTTGCAGAGGGCGAGCCAGGTGTCGAAGACCTCCAGTGATGTCTTGCCCGCGAGCTCGGGGTTGGCGTACGCGTTGACGCCGCTCGGGACCGTGGCCTGGCCGTTCTTCCACTCCAGGAGAAGTTGGGTGGAGATGGGCACGCGGACGAGGTTGATGCCCCGGTCGGCCATCGACTTGGTGACCTCGGTGATGTTCGCCGACCACAGGCCGTGGAAGACGCGCTCGGTGGCGTTGAAGCCGAACCAGTTGGCTCCCGTCAGCCAGACCTCGTGGCCGTTCGCGTCGACGATCTTGTTGCCTTCGGTGTGCAACCAGTCGTCGCCGGGGGCGGCAGCGGCGGTGGCCGCCGCGGTAGCGACTTCCCCGGCGCGTCCGTCCGACGGCCGCTCGGCGGCCCCGGCCGCGGAACCGGTCGTCGTCAACGCCCCCGCGGCCAGTACCGCGGCGAGCAGCGTGCTGAGTCGCCGGAGCGGACCGCGCGGCCCGCTCCGTGCTGATGGCTGTCCCACTGTGTGCCCTTCTGCTGATGTGGCCGGAACGAGAAGACGTACAGAAATGGGAGCGCTCCCATCGCGCGTTGTCATGAAGCCAGGCGCCTCTTGAGCTGTCAACCGTCTCGACAAAAACACCAAGCCGGGAGAGGGGCGCTGGGCCAACTGGGACGCGACTCAGTGACGTTGGGCCGATACGCGCCTGCTCGCCAGCTACGAAGGCCGGTTGTGGCCGATCAAGTCGTACGCCAGACGCCGGGCTTCGGCCGTGACCTCGGCATCGAGATGAGCCAACGTCCGGTTGCCGTACTCGACGATGTCGTACTCGTCGTCAAGTTCGGCAAGACGCTCGGCCAGGGGCAGTTGGTGGCCGGACCGCCGGTGGATACGCAAGGCAAGCTCTCGCGGCGTCAGCCTGCCGGCCAGCACGCGGCGCGCGAGCGCCCGCACGGCCGCTTCGGGCGACACCCGCACATGACTGCCTACGTAGCCCTTTCAGACACAGCATTAGGGGATGTCCGCCCACCGCCGACTCGGCAGACTGGCCCCATGACAGCGCGATCCATGAGCAAGGGTGCCAATCTGCCGGTCACCCCGTCCGTCGTCCGCGTGGAACTCAGCTGGGCCGAGGGCGGTGGCGGGCCGGACGTCGACGCGTCGGCCCTGTTGCTGACGGAGGCCGGACGGGTCCGGGACGACGGTGACTTCGTGTTCTACAACCAGCCCCGGCATGCCTCCGGTGCCGTGACCCACACCGGCAAGCGGGCTGCCGGGGGTGTCATGACCGACGCGATCGAGGTGAACCTGGGCTCGCTGGAGAGCGGCATCGCGCGCGTGGTGCTGTGCGCGTCGGCCGACGGCGGCACGTTCGGCCAGGTGACCGGCCTGACTCTGAGGCTTCTCGACGCGTCGGGCCAGGACGAGGTGGCCCGGTTCGAGATGACGGCCGGCACGGAGACCGCCTTCATCGGCGGCGAGCTCTACCGGCGGGAGGGACGCTGGAAGTTCCGCGCCGTCGGCCAGGGCTACGCCTCCGGGCTCGCGGGACTGGCCACCGACTACGGCATCACCGTCGACGAGGAACCGGCCGACGCGGTCACCCCCGCACCGGCGGCGGTTCAGCCACCGTCTCCCCCGTCACCGGCGGCGGTTCGGCCTCCGTCTCCCCCGTCGACGCCCCCGGCTCCGGCGTCCGGCCCCCGCCTCACCAAGGGCGAGGAGCGGCTGCCCGTGGACATGCGCAAGCGGCTGTCGCTGCGCAAGGAGCAGGTCGCGGTCAGTCTCAGCAAGCACGGCGCGACCGGGGTCACCGCACGGGTGATCCTGGTGCTGGACGCCTCCGGCTCGATGTCGTTCCTGTACTCCGGCGGGGTGGTGGCGGACGTCGTGGAGCGCATGGCGGCGGTCGCGGCGCAGCTCGACGACGACGGCGAGATGCAGGCCTGGACCTTCGCCAGCAACCCGGCCCGCCTGCCGGACCTCCGGCTGGGCGAACTCCCCGAGTGGCTGCGGCTGCATGTGCGGGTGGGAGAGATCAGCCTGTTCCGGCGCGGGAAGAAGCCCCGCAAGGGACTGGAGGCGGGGCAGGTCGACATGCGGTCGGTCGGCATCCAGAACGAGGAGCAGAAGGTGATCGCCGAGGTCAGAGCGTATGTGCGGCAGAACCCCGCGCCCGTGCCCACCCTCGTGCTGTTCTTCTCCGACGGCGGCGTCTACCGCAACGCGGCGATCGAGAAGGAACTGCGCGAGGCGGTCGAGGAGCCGGTCTTCTGGCAGTTCGTCGGCCTGGGCCGCTCCGACTACGGCGTCCTGGAACGGTTCGACACCCTGCCCGGCCGACGCGTCGACAACGTGGGCTTCTTCGCCGTCGACGACATCAGCACCGTCCCGGACCAGGAGCTCTACGACCGTCTGCTGTCGGAGTTCCCGTCCTGGATCACCGCCGCAGGCCGGGCCGGAATCCTCTGAACCGATCTGCGATCGATACGCCGAGACAGGCTGGAGCATGTGGCCGCCGTCCACCCGGCCATGCGGAATGCCGGGTGGACGACGGCTGCCGTCAGAGCCCTGTCGAGCCCTCTCAGTGGCTGACTTGCGTCGCCTGGCGTGCGGCCGGGGCCGCGTCGCGTCGGCCGTCGGTGCCGAGTGCCTGAAGGATGTCCTCCACGCTCTGCTTGGCGTCTCCGAAGAGCATGCTGGTGTTCTCGCGGAAGAAGAGCGGGTTCTGCACGCCCGCGTAGCCGGAGGCCATGGAGCGCTTGAAGACGATGACCTGCTCGGCCTCCCAGACCCGCAGCACCGGCATGCCGGCGATGGGGCTGGCCGGGTCGTCGGTCGCGGCCGGGTTGACGGTGTCGTTCGCGCCGATGACCAGCACGACCGAGGTGTCGGCGAGGTCGTCGTTGATCTCGTCCATCTCCAGGACGATGTCGTAGGGCACTTTCGCCTCGGCCAGCAGCACGTTCATGTGCCCGGGCAGGCGCCCTGCGACGGGATGGACGCCGAAGCGGACCTCGACGCCCTGCTCGCGCAGCCGCCGCGTGAGCTCCGCGACGGGGTGCTGGGCCTGGGCGACGGCCATGCCGTAGCCGGGGGTGATGACCACCGAGCGGGCCTGAGCCAGCAGCTCGGCCGCTTCCGAGGCCCGCACCTCGCGGTGCTCGCCCTGCTCCTCCGCGGCGCCGGACGGCGCCTCGATGCCGAAGCCGCCCGCGATGACGGAGAGGAAGGACCGGTTCATCGCCTTGCACATGATGTACGACAGATAGGCGCCGGAGGAGCCCACGAGCGCGCCGGTGACGATGAGCAGGTTGTTGTCGAGCAGGAAGCCCGCCGCGGCGGCCGCCCAGCCCGAGTAGCTGTTCAGCATGGAGACGACGACCGGCATGTCGCCGCCGCCGATCGAGGCGACCAGGTGCCAGCCGAGCGCCAGCGCCAGTACGGTCACCGCAATCATCAGGGGCAGGTTGGGGCTGATCGTGAACCATACGGTCAGCCCCACGAACGCCGCGAGCGCGCCGACGTTCAGCGCGTTCTTGCCCGGCAGCGTCAACGGGCGGGACTTGATGCGCGCCGAGAGCTTCAGGAACGCGACGATCGAGCCGGTGAACGTCACCGCGCCGATGAAGATCCCGATGAACACCTCGGCGTGGTGGATGCCCAGCAGGTCGGCGCCGACCTCGGTCTGCGCCGTGCCGTGGGCCTCGACCTCCAGGTAGCTGTTCCAGCCCACCAGCACCGCGGCGAGGCCGACGAAGCTGTGCAGCACCGCGATCAGCTCGGGCATCTGCGTCATCTCGACGCGGCGCGCCCGCCACAGCCCCATCGCCGCGCCGAGCGCCGTCGCCAGCACGATCAGCGCGACCGCTCCGGCGGTGATGCTCTGCGCCGCCACGACCACGGTGGCGACCAGGGCGAGGGCCATGCCGGCGATGCCGTAGACGACGCCGGCGCGGGAGGTGCGGTGCTGGGACAGGCCCGCCAGGCTGAGGATGAACAACAGGGCGGCGACCAGGTCGGCGGCGTGGGAAGCCGTCAGGGACGTCATCTCGGCTCAGCCTTTCGAGAACATGGACAGCATGCGGCGGGTGACGGCGAAGCCTCCGAAGATGTTCACGCTCGTCAGCAGGATCGCCACGAAGGACAGCGTGGTGACGATCCAGTTCACGTGCCCGATCTGCAGCAGGGCGCCGATCACGACGATTCCGGAGATCGCGTTGGTCACCGACATCAGCGGGGTGTGCAGCGCGTGGTGCACCTTGCCGATGACGTAGTAGCCGATCACCACCGCCAGCGCGAACACGGTGAAGTTGCCCGCGAGTTGGGCGGGGGCGAAGGCCACCAGCAGGAACATGGCGAGCATCCCGAGCCCGATCAGGCCGAAGCGCCGCGCCGGCGTCAGCTTCGGCTGCTGCGGCTCGGGGGCTTCCGGCGCGGCCGCGGGCTGCGCGGCGGGCGCGGCCGAGACGGCGACGGGCGGGGGCGGCCAGGTGACGTCACCGTCGCGCACGACGGTCACCGCACGCTGAACGACGTCGTCGAAGTCGATCGTCAGCTGCCCGTCCTTGTCGGGAGTGAGCAGCTTCAGCAGGTTCACCAGGTTGGTGCCGAACAGTTGCGAGGCCTGGGCCGGGAGCCGGGAGGCCAGGTCGGTGTAGCCGATGATCGTGACGCCGTTGTCGGTCACGACCGTCCGTCCCGCCACGGTGCCCTCGACGTTGCCGCCCATCGCGGCGGCCATGTCGACGATGACGCTGCCCGGCTTCATGACGGCCACGTCCTCGGCCGTCAGCAGGCGCGGCGCCGGCCGGCCCGGGATCAGCGCCGTGGTGATCACGATGTCCACGTCCTCGGCCTGCTCGTGGTAGAGCTCGGCGGCGGCCCGGTCGTAGTCGGCGGAGGTCGCCTTGGCGTAGCCGTCGGTGCTCGCTTCCTGGACGACGTTCACCGGCAGGTACTCGCCGCCCAGCGACTTCACCTGGTCCGCGACCTCCGGCCGCGGGTCGGTGGCGCGGACGATCGCCCCCAGGCTGGAAGCGGCGCCGATCGCCGCGAGCCCGGCCACGCCCGCGCCGGCCACGAGCACCTTCGCGGGCGGCACCTTGCCCGCCGCGGTGACCTGGCCGGTGAAGAACCGTCCGAAGACGTGCGCGGCCTCGATCACCGCGCGGTAGCCGGCGATGTTCGCCATCGAGGACAGTACGTCCATCGACTGGGCCCGCGAGATGCGCGGTACGGCGTCCAGCGCCAGGGCGGTCACCTCGGCGTCGGCGAGCGCCTGGAGCAGTTCGGGCTTCTGCGCCGGGGCCAGCAGGGCGACCAGGGTCGCGCCCTTGCGCAGCCGGCGGATCTCCGCGTCGGAGGGGGCGTTCACCTTGAGGACGACATCCGCGTCCCAGGCTTCGCCGATCCCCGCGCCGACAGCGGCGTACGCCTGGTCGCCGAAACCGGAGGCCTCTCCGGCCTCGGACTCGACCACGACCTCGTAGCCGAGGCCCAGCAGCAGTCGTACCGTCGCGGGGGTCGCCGCGACGCGCGTCTCCCCGGAGACGGACTCGGCCACTACGCCGATGCGCCGGGGAGGGTGGTGTGAGGGTTCTTCAGCAGACATGTCCTGTTATCTCTCGTCAGAAGAGGGTGCGGAAGGGGAATCTGCGCCTGAGGAAGGTACGACGTCCTGTCCCGTGATCGCTGGAACCTACCCGCCAAAGGGGTACGGGCCAACGTGAACGCACGGTGACGTGCTTCACCTTGCGCTACGGGACGAAGTCGGCGGAGAGTGCGGGAGCGCCCCACAGAAACATGCCGTCAATTCCGGGCGGGTGTCGCCCGGTGGGGCATCAGGCCTCCAGCCGCTCCTCCAGACGGACAGTGACGGTGTCCCCTTCCTCCTTGCCGATCGCCTTGCGCACTTCCGCCTTGACGGGCAGCTTGTGCGTACCGTCCCCCAGGGCCATGAACGAACTCTGGAACGGATGACCGTCGATCGTGCCCCGCACCTTCACCAGCCCGCGGGTGCCGAAGAATTCGACCGACTCGGGCCATACGAGGTAGGTCCAGCCACCTTTGTTCGGGCTCTTCTGCAAGGTCGCCGTGAACTGCTTGTCCATCATGGATACCGCCTCTTCAGGAGTTCTCGACCAGGCCGGAATCCCAGGCCTGCGCCTACTTCCGTTCCCCCCGGTAAGACGGAGAACGACCGGAAAACTCATCGCTGACTCGGGCGCAGTCGTTGGATGATGGAAACCATGACTGCGGACGCCGACGAGATCGTTCTGAGCAAGCAGGATCTTCGTGAGGTCGCCGCGTTCGCCGCGGCCTGTGCGGAGGCGGTGCTCGGGATATTCGAGGCCGATCAGCCGGACGACGCGCGGCCTCGGGACGCCATCGGTGCCGCGTGGGAGTTCGCCCGGGGCGGCGAACGCGGGAAGTCTCTGCGCGACACGGCGTCGGCGGCCCTGAAGGCGGCCAAAGCTGCCGACACTGCGGCTGCCCGAGAGGCGGCGTGGGCGGCGATGTCCGCGGCAGGCGCCGCCTATCTGCATCCGCTGGCCAAGGCCACCCAGGTCAAGCACATCCTCGGAGCCGCTGCTTACGCGGCCAGAGCGGCCGAACTCGTGGCCGGCGACGATCCAAGCGTGGGGGCCGAGAGACTTGAGCACATGGTGCACCATGCGACACCGGTCGTCGTCGATGTGCTCAGACGCTTCCCGGCGGCGCCAAGCGGCGGCGGACGGGTCGGTGAATTGATCCGCATGCTGGACGCCGATCTCCGTTCACTCGCCGTCACCGAGTGAGGCATGACAAGACAGATGTCCCGTGACGCCGCCTGTGTCGAAGAGTGCGGCCCGGGTACTTGGATCACGTCATCCATCCGTATCCGGCATCTGCGCGGCAGGTCCCGCCCTGCCGAGGAGAGTGATCATGACGCAGCGGGCTGACGATCCGGCATCCGCCCGGCGGGCGGGTGCCGCCGAGCTTCGGCTGGCGACGGCGACGGACGAGCCCGAGGAGGTCGAGGTGGCGGAGGCGCCGGTGGGCGGGGAGCTGCCGCGTGACCGTACGCAGGCGATCCTCGAGGCGACGAAGCAGGTGGGGACCCTGCTGAAACAGCAGGGGCACCGGTTCGCGCTGGCCGGCAGTGTCGCGGCGTACGCCCATGGGGCTGGGGCCGGGTTCCAGCACGACACGGACTTCTGTGTGCGCGCCGAGGACGCGGAGGCGGTGGCGGACACGCTGCGGGGAAGCGGGCTGAAGGTACGGACGCCCCCGGAGGACTGGCTGCTGAAGACCGAGTGCTTCGGGCAGCCCGTGGACATCATTCTCCGGCTGGCGCACCGGCCGGTCACCACGGAGATGCTCGACCGGGCCGTGGAGCTGCCGGTGGATTCCGTGCGGATGCCGGTGCTGTCCGCGACGGACCTGGTGGCGAGCCTGCTGTCCGCGTTCTCGGAGCACTACTGCGACTTCGGGGCGGTCCTGCCCGTCGCCCGGGCGCTGCGGGAGAAGGTCGACTGGGAGCAGGTGCGACGCGAGTGCGGCGAGGAGCCGATGCCGGCCGCGTTCCTCTTCCTTCTCGAACGTCTGAGCGTGATCCCACCGTGGAGGGAACGTCCATGAACAACCTCGACTACCGCGTCGCTCATCTGCGCGAGCGCCTCGCGGGCGGGCCGCTGGCCGAGCTCGGGGTGCGTGTCACGGTGCACGGGGACTCGGTGGTGGTGACCGGGACCGTGCCGTCGGCGCATGCCTGCGACGAGGTCGAGCGGATCGTGGGCGAGGCGCTGACGGGTCTGACCGTGCGCTGCGACCTGGTGGTCGCCGGAACATCGACTCCCGACGAGGCCGAGGAGCTGCCGTGATCCGTGTCGCAGCCGTCGGAGACATCCACATGGGCGCCGACAGCCAGGGCGTGCTGCGGCCCGCCTTCGAGACCTTGCCCGACTGCGCCGACGTACTGCTGCTGGCGGGTGACCTGACCCGGCACGGCACGCCCGAGGAGGCCCGGGTGGTGGCGCGGGAGATCAAGGACCTGGGGGTGCCGGTGGTGGCTGTCCTGGGCAACCACGATCACCACGACGAACAGCCGGAGGAGGTCACGGCGATCCTCGAGGAGGGCGGCGCGCGGGTCCTGGAGGGGACCGCGACCGTGGTCGAGTGCGAGCGCGGCCGCATCGGCGTGGCCGGCACCAAGGGCTTCTGCGGTGGTTTCGCCGGCCGCAACGCGGGGGAATTCGGCGAGCCTTTGATGAAGGAGTTCGTCCGCTACACGCGTCGCAGCGCCGACGGTCTGCGTACGGCCCTGGAGGAGCTCGGTGAGCGGGAGTGCGACGCGCGGGTCGCGCTGACCCACTTCTCCCCCGTACCCGACACGCTGGCGGGTGAGCCGCTGGAGATCTATCCGTTCCTCGGCAGCTATCTCCTGGCCGAGGCCATCGACACGGCGGGCGCCGATCTGGCGGTGCACGGCCACGCCCACGCCGGCACGGAGCACGGCATGACCAGCAGCGGAGTGCGGGTGCGCAACGTGGCCCAGCCGGTGATCGGGCGGGCCTTCCACGTGTACCACGTGCATGCCCGCTGAGGGTGCGAGCGGTCCGGCGGGGCGGGTGGCCGTCGCGTGAGGCAGCGGGACACCGGGGGGTGTATCCAGGACATATGGTTCCGGGACGCCTCCACGATCTGCTTGTGTCGCGGGAGCCACGTCATGCGCTGCTCGCGGTACCGATCGTCCTGATCGTGCTGGTGACCGTGATCGACGTCCTGGCTCCGCCCGATGTCCATCTCGGACCGTTCCTGGTCGCCGCGCCCGCTGTCACGGCCTCGTTCGCCGGCCCTCGCGCGACCGGGTGCGTCGGTGCGCTCGCCGTCCTGGCCCAGTCCGTGGTGGCGGCCGTACGCACCAATCTGGCCGATCTGAACCACACCTTCCAGCTGATCACTCTCATCCTGATGTCGGCGTTCGTGACCTCGTTCGCCGCCCGCCGTGAACGGCATGAGCGGGAGGTGACCCGGCTGCGCACGGTGGCGACGGCGGCGCAGGAGGTGGTGCTCAGGCCGATCCCTGCGCGGATCGGCCCGTTGCGCATCGCCTCGGCCTATCTGGCCGCCGAGTCCGAGGCGCAGATCGGCGGGGACCTGTACGCCGCCGCCCGGACGGAGCAGGGCACCCGGCTCGTCATCGGGGACGTCAGGGGCAAGGGCCTGGAGGCGGTCGGGGACGCCGCGCTCCTGCTCGGCGCGTTCCGGGGTGCGGCGCACCGGCAGGCCGACCTGCCCTCGCTGGTCGCCTTCCTGGAAGGGACGGTCTCCTCGGACCTGGACGACCCCGCGGCCTCCACCGTCGCGGCCGATGACCGCGGCGAGGGGTTCATCACCGCCGCCGTGCTGGACGTACCGGACGACGAGCCGATCCTTCGGCTGATCAACTGCGGCCACCCCCCGCCCCTGCTGCTGCGTCACGGCCGGGTCGTCCCACTGGAGACGCGCCACCCGGCACCGCCTCTGGGGCTCGGCGGATTCGCGGGGACGGAGTTCTCCGTGGCGGCGTTCGCCTTCGAGCAGGGGGACATCGCCCTTCTCTACACGGACGGGGTGATCGAGGCCCGCGACCGGGACGGCACCTTCTACCCTCTCGCCCAGCGGGTGGCCGGCATGGCCGACAAGGGGCCCGGCACCCTCCTGGCCCGCCTGCGCCAGGATCTGATCCGCCACGCCGGCGGTCATCTGGGCGACGACGCCGCCATGGTGGCGATCGAGCGCCTGCCCCGGCCGCCCCTGGGGTCCCCCGGACATCCGTGACGCGCCGCCGGATGGCCTATACGACCCGCCGCGTCCTCTTCATCCCCATACTGTCGCAAATATGAGGAAACTCCCTATCGCCTATATGGCGTGTACAGCAGCACTCATCGGGTCGGGACTCGGTGCCGCCGCACCGGCCGCGCAGCACAGGGTGCACATCGTCCTGCCGGGCCAGTCGATCCAGCAGGCGGTGGACGCCGCCGCACCCGGGGACACCGTCCAGCTGACGGCCGGGACCTACCACGAGAGCGTCAAGGTGAGCACCCCCGGGCTGACGCTGCGCGGCCTGGGACGGTCCACCGTGATCAGGCCCGCCACCGAGAAGGCAACCGCCAACAGCTGCGCCGCGGCCGGCAACGGCATCTGTGTGATGGGCGCCAAGGACCAGGACGTCGAGGACGTCACCGTCGCCTCCCTCACCGTCACCGGCTTCACCGGCTCGGGCGTGTTCGCCCTGGCGACCGACCGGCTGACCGTGCGGAAGGTGACCGCGGCCGACAACGGCGTGTGGGGCATCGCCCAGGAGCGCTCGGTCCGCGGCGAGTTCCGCGACAACACCGTACGGAACAACGGCGACGCGGGGCTGTTCCTCGCCAACACCGTCAAGACCGAGGAGGGCGCCGCGGACACGCAGGGCACGCTGGTCGCCCACAACCGCATGGAGGGCAACCGGATCGGTGTCACCGTCCGGCGGCTGCGCAACCTCACCGTCGCGGGCAACGACATCACCGGCAACTGCGCGGGCGTGTTCGTCGTCGGGGACGAGAACAAGCCGAGGACCGGGGCCCTGACCGTGCGCGGCAACCGTGTCGTGGCCAACAACAAGTCGTGCCCGAAGACCGCCCGGCTGGAGGCCCTGCAGGGCTCGGGCATCGTCGTGACCGGCGCCGAGGACACCCTGGTGACGCGGAACCTGGTCCGGGACAACGCCGGGAAGTCGTCCATGTCGGGCGGCATCGTCCTGTTCAAGAGCTTCGTGGGCTCCGCCAACGAACGGACCCAGGTCAGCGACAACGTGCTGAGCGGCAACTCCCCGGCGGACCTCGTCAACACGGACACCGCGAAGAGCAACACCTTCGAAGGCAACCGGTGTGCGGCGTCGAAGCCCGCGGGCCTGTGCTGACCACCGCCCGGACCCGGAAGAGGAAGGAGGGCGGCACATGACGAACGCCCAGACCGCTCAGCCCGCTCAGCCCGCTCGGATCGCTGAGGCCGCCCCGCCGCCGCCCATGCGGCTGAGGGAGTTGGTGTTCGGCGCGGCGTGTGCCGCCGCCCTGCGCGCCTCCGCGAGGCTGGGAGTCGCCGACGCACTCGGTGACGAACCCATGGCGGTGGACGAGCTCGCCGCCGCGGTGAAGACCGAACCCCGGCCGCTGCTCAGGCTGTTGCGGGCGCTGTCCTGCTACGGCGTGTTCGCGGAAACGCCGGACGGGACGTTCACCCACACCGAGATGTCCCGGCTGCTGCGCGAGGACGATCCGCACAGCCTGCGCGACATCGCCCTGTGGTGCACCGAACCGTGGACCTGGGACGCCTGGCCCCAGCTCGACGAGGCGGTGCGCACCGGCCACAACGTCGTGGAGGGCCTGTACGGCAAGGAGTTCTTCACCTACCTCAACGAGGACGCCCCGGAGTCGGCCGCGGTCTTCAACCGGGCGATGACGACCTCCAGCGAGCAGTCGGCGCGCGAGGTCGCGGCGCTGCTCGACCTGTCGGGCAGCACCTCGGTCGCCGACATCGGCGGTGGCCAGGGGCATGTGGTGGCGAGCCTGCTGGACAAGTACCCGACGATGCGCGGCGCCCTGCTCGACCTGCCCCGCGTGGTCGACAACGCCCTCCCCCGGCTGGTCGAGGGAGGCGACCTCGCCCACCGGGTCCGCATCGTCCCGGGCGACGTGCGTACGGCCGTCCCCGTCGAGGCCGACGTCTACGTCATCAAGAACATCCTGGAGTGGGACGACGACAGCACGGCCAGGACGCTGGCCAACGTCATCGCCGCGGGCGGCCCGGGAACGCGGGTCGTGGTGATCGAGAACCTCGTCGACGACAGCCCCTCGATGCGGTTCAGCACGGCGATGGACCTGCTGCTGCTCCTCAACGTCGGCGGGGCGAAGCACACCACGGCGAGCATGCTCAGCCGGCTGTCCGCCGCCGGGCTGGTCGTCGACGACGTCCGGCCGGTCAACCCCTACCTGCACGCCTTCGACTGCCACGTCCCCGGCTGAGCAGTCCCCGCCATGACCCCGGCCGCCGGGCCCGCAGTGCGCGGGCCCGGCGGCCGGTGGGGTTTCGGCACGCTCAGCGTGCCGGGTCGCGCTCCCAGAGATAGAAGCGCTGTGCCATGGCGTCCTTCGGGGAGCGCCAGGTCTCGGGGTCGTACGCGCTGACGTACGCCGAGAGCTGCTCGCTGACGAGCCGGAACTCCGGATGCCCGGTCACCTTGGCGATGGCGGGGCCGGGGTCCTGCTCCGATTCGATGAGGTGCAGGTACACGTCACCGAACTGGAAGAGGCTGCGCCGGGAGACGCCCACGAGGTGCGGCAGCTCCCCGCGGTCGGACTCCGCGAAGATCTTCGCGATGTCGGGGGCCGAGCCCGGGGTCATCCGGGCCACGATCAGGGCTTGGTGCATGGGGGCTGTCCTCCGTACGGCTCAGTCGGTCAGGCCCGGGGCGGCGCCCTGCTCGGCGGCCGCCTTCTCCACGCGGTCCCGGATGAGGGCCATCTGCACCTTGGAGTTGCGGTTGATGTTGTCCGTCATCCAGTCGTCGTCGACCGGTGCGTCCGGCTTCATCTCGAAGTCCTGCGTCCACACCATCCGGGTGCCTTGCGGCGTCTTCTCGTACGTCCACCGGATGTTCATGTACGCGAAGGGACCGGTCTCGACCCGGTGGGCGTCGACCGTGAGGTTGGCGCGGTCGGTCTCCCGTTCGGAGACCCAGCTCCACACGGTGCCGTTGTCGTCGGGGTGCATGGTCAGCCGGAACCGGGTCCGGTTCCCCTCCCGGGAGAGGATCTCCAGGGAGGCGTACTCGCTGAACAGCTGCGGCCAGCTCTCCAGGTCGTTGGTCATGTCCCACACCAGGTCGACGGGTGCGGCGATGGTGATCTCGTTCTGGGTGTGTCCAGCCATGTCAGGCTCCTGCCGGAAGTGCGCTGTTGACCTGGTCCAGGAACTGCCGGGGCGTCTTGGAGCGCTCCGCGTCCGGCGGCATGGGCGCCCCGTAGCGGTTCTCCAGCTCCCCTACGATGCCCAGCAGGCCGAGCGAGTCGACGCCGAAGGTGTCGAAGCCGGTGTCGAGGCTCTGCTGGAGTTCCTCCGAGGGCACGGTGACGCCGGCGGCCTTCTTCATCAGCTCGGCCAGCTCTTCGACGGTGATGCGGTCACTCATAGGTTTCTCTCCTTTGCTGTGTCAGCGGCGCCGCAGCAGCAGCGCCGAGTTCGACCCCATGAGTCCGCGGCTGAGGACCAGCGCGGTGCCCAGCTCGGCGGGGCGCGCCCGGCCGGTCACGAGGTCGAGGTCGTGGCAGATGTCGAAGACATGGGGTGTGGGCGGGATCAGGCCCTCCTCCATGGCGAGGACCGCGGCCGCGGTGTCCAGCACGGGCGCGGCACCGTAGCCGCGGCCGATGCCGGTCTTGGGTGCGGTGACGGGCACGCGGGTGCCGTGCGCGCCGAGGGCGTCGGCGATCGCCAGTGCCTCGGCCCGGTCCGCCTCGGGCACGCCCAGGGCGTCCGCGAAGACCACGTCGACCTCCTCGGGCGCGCAGTCCGCCTCCTCCAGTGCCACCCGGATGGCCTGGGCCAGCCCCTCGCGCGAGGCCTCCCAGTGGGAGGCGCCGGTGAAGGTGGCCGCGTGTCCGGCGACGACGGCCCGGACCGGGACACCTCGCTCGCGCGCGGTGCTCTCGTCCTCGACGACCAGCATGGCGCCGCCCTCCGCGGGCACGAACCCGCAGGCGGCAGAGGTGAAGGGACGGTAGGCCCGCTGGGGGTCCTCGACGGTGCTCAGCTCCTGGTAACCGAGCTGGCAGACCATCGAGTACGGGGCGAGCGGCGCCTCGGTCGAACCGGCCACCACCACGTCCGTGCCGCGCCGCACCTCCCGCGCCGCGTGGGCGAGGGCGTCCAGGCCACCGGCCTCGTCGGAGGCCACCACCCCGCACGGCCCCTTGAAGCCGCGGCGGATGGAGATCTGGCCGGTGCTGGCGGCGTAGAACCAGGCGATGGACTGGTACGGCCCGACGAAGCGGCTGCCCTTGCTCCACAGCTGCTGGAGCTCTCGCTGGCCGAACTCGCCGCCGCCGGACGCGGCCGCGGTGACCACGCCCACCGAGTACGGCGCGGCCTCGCTGTCGCTGCGGCCGAGACGGGCGTCCTCGAGGGCGAGGTCCGCCGCGGCCATCGCGAAGTGCGTGAACCGGTCGGTCTGGACGAGGAACCGCTCCTCGATCGCCGCCGCCGCGTCGAAATCCGGGACCTGTCCGGCCACCCGCAGCGGCAGGTGCTCGCATCCCTCGCGGGTGACCGGGCCCAAGGCGCTGATGCCTTCCTTGGTGGCCTTCCAGAACGTCTCGGTGTCCGTTCCGTTGGGCGCGACCGCACCGATGCCGGTGACGACCGCGCGCCGGGGTTGCGGTGCGCTCATGGTGCTCCCTCCCTCCCCCGGGTCAGAACCACCGCGGACTGGAACCCGCCGAACCCGCTGCCCACGGAGAGCACGCTGCTCAGCTTCCGCTCGCGGGCTTCCCGCGGGACGTAGTCCAGGTCGCACTCGGGGTCCGGGGTCTCGTAGTTCGCGGTGGGCGGTACGACTTGGTGGGCCAGGGCCAGCACACAGGCCACCAGCTCGATCGACCCGATCGCGCCGAGGGAGTGGCCCACCATGGATTTGATGGAACTCATCGGCGTGGCGTAGGCGTGCTCGCCCAACGCCCGTTTCACGGCGGCGGTTTCGTGCCGGTCGTTCTGCTGGGTGCCCGAGCCGTGGGCGTTGACGTAGCCGATCGCGGTGGGGTCGAGCCGGGCGTGGTCCAGGGCGTACTCGATCGCCCGGGCCATCTCCAGGCCCTCCCGGGTCAGCCCCGTCATGTGGTAGGCGTTGCCGAACGTGGCGTACCCGGTGAGCTCGCAGTACACATGCGCCCCGCGGGCCCGTGCGTGTTCGAGTTCCTCCAGGACGAGCACCGCGCCGCCCTCGCCCATGACGAACCCGTCGCGGTCGGCGTCGAAGGGACGCGAGGCGTGAGCGGGGTCGTCGTTGTTCGGGGACGTGGCCTTGATCGCGTCGAAGCAGGCCATGGTGATCGGTGAGATCGGCGAGTCCGACGCTCCCGCTATGCAGACATCGGCCCGGCCCTCCTCGATCGTGTGGAAGGCGTATCCGACGGCGTCGAGCCCGGAGGTGCAGCCGGTGGAGACGGTCTGCACCGGCCCGCGTGCCTCGAAACGTTCGGCCACCGTGGCGGCGAGCGTGCTCGGGGTGAACGCCCGGTGCAGATGCGGCTCCGACTTCGCGGGGTCCACGTCCCAGCGCTCACCGCGGTGGCTGACCAGGACGTAGTCGTGCTCCAGCCGGGTGGTGCCGCCGACGGCGGTGCCCAGGCTGACCCCGATCCGCCAGGGGTTCTCCCGTGCGAGGTCGAGGCCGGAGTCACGGACCGCTTCCTCGCCGGCCACCAGCGCGAACTGGATGTACCGGTCGCAGCGTGCGATCTGTTCCGGTTCGAGCCCGTGGGCCTCCGGGTCGAAGTCGCACTCGGCGGCGATCCGCGACCGCAGGCCGGCCGGGTCGAAGAAGGTGATGCCCCGCGTCGCCGTACGCCCGTCCGCGAGGAGCTGCCAGAACGCCGGTGCACCGATGCCGCCCGGGGCGACGACGCCTATGCCGGTGACCGCGACGCGCCTGGTCATGGATGCACTTCTCGTCGGCCGGCAGCCAGGTCCGCGGCGACCACGACGGCGTCGTTGTCCTCGGTGTCGACGTGGCCGAGCGGCGGCTCGGGAGCCAGCGGGCCCAGATGGAAGACGATGCGGGCCTCGACGTTGCCGACGTTGCGGAAACGGTGCCGCACATAGGCGGGGATCATCAGCGCCTGCTCGGGCCGCAGCGGGTGGGGTTCGCCGTCCAGGTCCACCTCCAGCTGCCCGCACACGACGTAGATGAACTCCTCGGAGTACGGGTGGTAGTGCTCTCCGATGCGGTCGCCGGGCGCCACGGTGGCCACACCCATGAAGCCGCTGGTGGAGCCGACGGTGGCCGGGGTGAGCATGGCGCGCAGATCACCGCCGCGCCGGGTGTTGGGCTCGATGTCGCTGATGTCCACGAGCCTGACAGTGGGTTTGATCACGACGTTCCTCCGATCATGTGCGGGCGACTCGGGCCGGTCGCCGCGGCCCTGGCATCGGTGCATCAGGCCGCGGGCGCGCGGCGGTCGGTGATGAGGTCCATGCGGGTGAGGGTGAGCAGGCGGGCGAAGTCGCCTTCCTGGAGTGCGGAGCGCTTCTTGAGGGAGGAGGCGTCCGCGCCGAGCGCGTCGGTGTCGAGAAGTTCGAGCAGTTCGGCCGTCCGGGTGTGGTCCCCGAGACCGAGCATCCGGGCGGGGTCGGCGCCGAGTCCGGCGCGCAGGTCGATCAGCCGGACCACGACGTCGTCGCGCTGGAAGATCGTGCTGCGCAGCACGGGGTTGTCCGGGCCGTCCGCCGCCGCGTCCTGCTGGGCGAGCAGCTCGGCGAGCCGCATTCCGCGGCCCTCCAGGGCCGGGTAGTACAGCGCCACCCGTTCGGTGTCCGCGCCCTCCTGGCCGGCCGTCACATGATGTACGGCGGGCAGGGCCGCCCGGGTGAAGAAGACCCGCGCGGACTCCTGGTCGTCGAGGTCCCGGTCCTGCTCCAGATACGGGTTGATGGCCTCCTCGACGGCCCGTACCTCGGGCTGCCGGGCCACATGGCGCAGCGCGGCGAGCAGGTCGCCCCGTACCTCGATGGCCCGCACGACCCGGTTGCCGTGCATGAACAGGGAGGTGCGGCACAGCCGGGTGGTGTCGTCGACCCGCGGCTCGGGCGAGGCGTAGTCGGCGAGGATCTTCGCGACGGTCTCCTCGCTGCCCGGCTTGACGGTGAAGGTGAGCGCGTGGCGGATCACGCCGTCACCGATCCGGGGAGCCGTCTGGAGCCGGCGGGCGCCGGAGGCCGCCTCCGCCGCCGGTCCGCCGGTCTCGCGGACGACGTGGAAGCGAAGCGACCTGGTGTCACGGACGCAGCTGTGCAGAGGCTGCACCATCCGTACGTGCTCCTCGCTGTTGACCCAGGTGAGGAACGGCGGGGCACTCTCCCATTCGCTGGTGATGAGCCATTGGGAGGGGTTCTCGATGGACTGGCACAGCTGGTCGCTGACATGTCCGGGAACGGAGGCGACCTGGTTGCACAGCTGCTCGTACGCCTCCAGGAACTGCTGCTGAGCTCCTTCGTGGACGTCGACCAGCAGCACGACACGGAGTCGCGAGCCGTCGAACACGGACTGGGAGATCCGCTGCGACATCTGTCGCATCCGTGATGCGACAGCACGTTCGGACGTAGTGGTCATCCGGGTACATCTCCTTCGCGGGGGCACAGGCGAACGCCGCCGCGGAAATGCGACGACAGCGTTTCTCGATCCTGTGCCCGGCCCCAGGAGAGCGCGACTTGGGGGCACTGGGCGGGTGAGGCGCAGGTACCTGACGGCGGAACAGTCACCTCAGGTGGGCGAAGACCACCAGGTTGTCGGTGTAGTCCCTGACGCTGCGGTCGTAATCACCCGCACAGGTGATGAGCCGCACCTCCGCCTGGGCGCTGTCGCCGTAGACCCGCTCGTCGGGGAAGTCGTCCTTGTCGAAGGTCTCCACGTCGTCGACCTCGAAGGTCGCCCTGCGCCCGTCGGCCCGGTCCACGTGGAAGATGTCGCCCTTCTCGAGCTCTCCGAGGCGCACGAACACGGCCGCGGAGGTCGTGGTGTCGACATGCCCGGCGATGATCGCGGTGCCCGTTTCCCCGGGTGAGGCACCCTCGGCGTGCCAGCCGACCAGGTTGGTGTCACCGGCGGGCGGCGGCTCCAGCTGCCCCGAGGGGCCGATGGACAGGTCGGTGAAGGGTGCGTCGACCGAGATCTTCGGGATGAGCAGGCGCAGCGGCCTGGACCGGGGCAGATGCTTCGAGGCGGGCTGCCCCGCGGGGGGAGCCGACACGGCCGACCGGGTGGAGGGCGGCGGGCCGGCGTTGTCGGACGGCTCGTCGTTGCCGCCCATCAGGCTCATGGCCAGCACCGTGCAGGCCACGGCCGACATCACCCAGGCCTGGGTACGCCCTCCCGGCTCGGCCGGAGGCGTGTCGCCGTCGGTGGGGGGAGAGGGAGGAACTGCCATCGGGATACCACCTCACCTGGGCAGGCAGCGGAGCAGAGGACCAGCGGGGGCGCCGGGCCGCCACGCGCGCGGCACACGCGCGGCGGCCGCGACCTATCGCATCCGGCATGGTCAGGCCACGCTTCCGGCCGGCTTCCTCCGCCGCGCCGCGTACAGACCGGCGCCGGCGAGGGCGACCACGGCCAGGCCGCCCGCGGTCACTGTCGGGTCGGCCAGCGCGCCGCCTCCGGTGTGCATGCCGCCGCGGGGCTTCTCGTGGTCACCGCTCCAGGAGTTCTCGTCCTGCTTGCCGCTCCAGCCCTCCTCCTGGTTGGCGCTCCCGCTCTCCTCCTGCTTGCCGCTCCAGGAGCTGTCCTTCTCTCGGCCGTCCTGGGCGGGCTTCACCGCGGCCAGCGCGCCGCCACCGGTGTGCATGCCGCCGTGCGGCGAGTCCTGCCAGTCCTTGCCGTGCTCCTTGCCCTGCTCCTCGCCGTACTCCTTGCCCTGCTCCTTGCTGTACGAGGTGTCGTCGTGGTCACTCCCGGCCGCGTAGGCGGGCGCGCCGAGTGCGAGGACGGCCGAGGCCGCCGCGGTGACCAGCAGGGTGCGTGCAGAACGCATCTGACTTCCTTTCCGCCAGAGGCGGGGGCGGCTGACACTGCATCAGCTGAGGTGGACCCCGCCTCGACGTGATCCACCGTCAGCCCGTATCGCCGTCCCCGCCAGTCGAGGCGATCACCTGGGTGACGCCCCGTCGGCTACCCGGGTACGGGCGTCAGGTCCTGGCCAAGACCTTGGTCAGGGCGTCGCGCAGCGCGGAGGCCGCATCCGGGGCCGGCTCCGCGCAGCGCCAGGCGACGAACCCGTCAGGGCGGACGAGCACCGCGCCACCTGGCCCGATGCCGTGGCAGGCCGCCCAGTCGGCGTCGCCCTCGGGCGTCAGGTCGGCGTCGTCCCCGGTGCCGACCCGGTAGGAGATCAGCGGCAGGGACATCTCGTCGGCGAGGCGGACGGCGCTCGTGTGCCAGCCGCTTCCGTCGCCGGCGTCGCTGAGCAGGACGAGCGAGGTCTCGTAGAGGTCGAGCGTGGAGACCCGTTCCCCGCGGCGCCGCAGCCACAAGTGCGGGGCACGGCTGCCGGGTTGGCCGGTCAGGTCGAGGCTCTCCGGGACGACGGGGGTCGCGGGATCGGCGTCCACGACGGCGCCCTGCGGGTAGCGGTAGCCGAGGGCCACGTTGAGGATGCCGCGCTGCGGTCCACCGCCACCGCCACCTGCGCCGGGCGGTGGGGCGAAGCCGGGGTGGCTGTGCTCGACCGAACGGGCGGCGGCCCGGGCGCTGGTCGCCTCCGCGACCGGGCGGCGCTCGGCGTCGTAGCTGTCCAGCAGCTCCTCACCGGCCCAGCCGCCCAGCACCGCCGCCAGCTTCCACGCGAGGTTGTGGGCGTCCTGGATACCGGTGTTGGAGCCGAAGGCGCCGGTCGGTGACATCTCGTGGGCCGAGTCGCCTGCCAGCAGGACGCGGCCCGACCGGTAGCTCTCGGCGACACGCTGAGCGGCGTGCCAGGACGCCCGGCCGGTGATCTGGACGTCCAGGTCCGGGTCCCCGACGGCGCGGCGGATGTGCGCGATGCACCGCTCGTCGGTGAACTCCTCCAGCGTTTCGCCCAGTTCGGGATGCCAGGGGGCGTGGAAGACCCAGTTCTCGTGGTTGTCCACCGGCAGCAGCGCGCCGTCGGCGTCCTCGCCGGTGAGGTAGCAGACGATGAAGCGGCGATCCCCTACGACGTCGGCGAGCCGGCGCGAGCGGAAGGTGATGCTGATGTTGTGGAACAGGTCGCCGGGGCCGCTCTGCCCGATGCCGAGCTGTTCGCGCACGGGGCTGCGGGGGCCGTCGGCCGCGACCAGGTAGTCGGCGCGGATGGTGGTGTGCTCGCCGGTCTCCCGGCTCTTGACCAACGCCGTGACACCGTCGGGGTCGCTGTCGAAGGACAGCAGTTCGGTGTTGTAGCGCAGGTCGCCGCCCAGCCGATTGGCGTGGTCGAGGAGGACCGGTTCCAGGTCGTTCTGGCTGCACAGGCACCAGGAGCTGGGGCTGAAGCGGGCCAGTCCGCCGCCGGGGTCGATCTCCCTGAACAGCCACTCCCCCGCGTCACCGACGAGGGTGGGGGTCTGCAGGATGCCGTGGTTGTCGGCGAGGGTGGCGGCGGCGTCGCGGATCGCCTGCTCGACGCCGGCCACCCGGAACAGCTCCATCGTACGGACGTTGTTGCCGCGGCCACGCGGGTGGATGGACGTCGCGGCGTGGCGCTCCACCAAGATGTGGCGTACTCCCAGGCGGCCCAGGAACAGTGAGGTCGACAGGCCGACCAAAGAGCCGCCCACGATGAGTACCGGGACCTGATGGGTCGTATGGTCGGTTGGATGGGCTCGTCGGGTCATCGCTCGCCTCCAGCGCGTCGAGTTGCGGATTCCGGCCGTTTACGGCCGAACCTCATCCATGCCCCGCACCGTCCGCTCGGGCGGCGGCTTCACCCGCTTAACCCGTCTGATTCGCCGTGTCGGCGGCACGGCCTCGCGGCTTGCCGCCGTTCTTGCCATGAACTCCTGCGCCCCGGCCCGCTGTACTCTCAGCCTTCGCCCCGTCGCAGCCACTCGTCGAGGAGGGCGGCTTCGGCCTTGCTGAGGGCGGGCAGTTCGGGCAGGAGGGTGCGGAAGGCCGCGACGACGGCGGCCGGGTCCCGGGTGGGGACAGCGGGCTCGTCCACGAGGATGGCGCGAGCGACCGCGTCGAAGGCGGCGTCGGCCAGGTGCGGGTCGCTCTGCTCCGGTGGCAGGGTCAGCAGGGTGTGGACGGTTCCGACCCCCGCGGAGCGGATGAGGTTGACGGCACGTTCCTCGCTCACCCGCAGCCGCCCGGCGGCGGCGATCCTGTGCACCCGCTCGGCGAGGATGCTCACGCCCTTGACCTGTGCCGGGGTGTCCCGTGCGCGGGCCGGGTCGAGCAACAGGCCATAGACGTACGGGTTGGCCAGACCGAAGCTGATCTGCGTGTTCCATCCGGCGCGAAGGTCCTCCACCGGGTCGGCCGAGGGGGCGGTGGTCTGCTTGCTCGCGACATGCTCGGCGAAGACGTACTCCGCGGCGGCGTCCAGCAGGTCGTCCTTGTCCTGGAAGAGGCGGTAGAGGGCAGGGGGCTGCAGCCCGGCCTCGTGGGCCACGCGGCGTGTCGTCACCGCGGCCGGCCCTTGGTCGCGCAGCAGGTCGGCCGCGACCTTCACGATGCGGTCCCGGGTGCTGTCTCGCCGCTGCGTGTTCCGTGCCATGGAGACGATGGTATCGCCCTGGCGTGACAGCTGATGTTATCGCTGTTTCCGTTGCTCCTTCGGCTGCGTGGCCTGCCGGAATGTGCTGGCCAGTCGCGTCCGTCTCTTGATCGCATGCATCGAAGCGCACCCGTTGGAAGTATCAGTGATAACGTGATTGCCGTTCCACTGGAAACACACCGCCGATGGGGAGTCACCATGCTGATCGTCACGGGAGCCACCGGCCGCCTGGGTGGGCTGATCGTCAACCGCCTGCTGGAGCGGATACCCGCCGAGAGGATCGGCGTCAGCGTGCGCGACGTGAGCAACGCCGCCGACCTCGCCGAGCGGGGTGTCCGCGTCCGGGCGGGAGACTTCACCGAGCCCGGCAGCCTGAAGCACGCCTTCGAGGGTGCCGAGCGCGTTCTGGTGGTCTCCGCCGCCATTCGGGGCGGCGGCGCGTCGGCCGCCAACAGCGCTGCCATCGACGCAGCGCGGGAAGCGGGTGCCCGACGCATCGTGTACACCAGCCACCAGGCCGCCTCTCCGACGTCGCTCTTCCCGCCGCAGCGGGTCCACGCGGCCACCGAGGAGCACCTCGAGCAGCAGGGCGTCCCCTACACCGCTCTGCGCAACGGTTTCTACGCCTCCGCCTTGAGCCACTACCTCGGCCCGGCGCTGGAGTCGGGCACGCTCGCCGTGCCGCAGGACGGCCTGGTGTCCTGGACGGCCCACGAGGACCTGGCGGAAGCGGCGGCCGTCGCTCTGACCGAGGACGGGGCACTCGAGGGAATCACGCCGCCGCTGACAGCCCCCCGCACGCTGGACTTCGCCGACGTCGCGGACATCATCAGCCGCATCACCGGCCGGACCGTCACCCGAGTCGTCATGGACGACGACGAGTGGACGGCCGCAGCAGTCGCCGCCGGCATGCCGCGCCCGGCCGCGGAGTTCACGTTGACGATGTTCGCCGCCTCGCGCCGCGGCGAGTTCAACGTCACCGACCCGGCACTGGAAGCCATCATCGGGCGCCCCGCGAAGACCGTCCACGAGGTGCTGGAAGCCGTCGTACGCTCCCGGTGAGCCGGCCGGCTGAAGGAGCCGCCGAGCGAGATGCTGCAGAAGGCACCCTGCTTGCTGTCGCGGGCGGTGCCCTCCTTGCCTGATCTCGGCCCGTCGGCACCGCCAGTCGGCCACGCTCGTGACCCGGGTGCCGTCCAGCTTGGTGAAGGGGTCGGGCAGAAGCGACCTGGAGGGCGCCGTGCCCGTGCCGGGTACGGGGCAATCGGCCCCGTCGTCCTCGACCCTTGGGGCGAGCTGCACGGAGGCCGCCACCAGGTCGGCCTGGCGCGCCTGATACAGGGTGGTACCGGCCACGGCGGTGAGAGCGGTGGCGACGGCAAGGAGGACCATGGCACCGAATATCGGGAGCCGTTCTGGACGGGCTTGCGGAACACTGTCTCGGGTGATCGTCATGCAGCCGGTTCTGGAGGTCTACGCTTCCGACGACTTCGCCCTCTGGCCCGTGGCCAGGAGTGAGGCGTTCGGGTACTTGGCCCTCCATGGCGAGATGACCACTCCGGAGATCGGGACGGCAGTGAGGCGTATCGCCGAGTGCAACGACATCGACCCCGATCCCCGCGCCGACGACGACCGCCCGGCCCGGCCCCCGGACCCGGTCGGATCGTTCCTGCACGGACTGCTGACGTTCGAACGCCCCTTCGCCGCCGGAGGCCTGCGCGTCATGGACTCCACGACCGGAGTCGTCTTCCTGCCCGGCTGCTGCAACGGCCTGGAGGACTGGCGCGACTGGCACACCCTCCTGCACGGCAGCGGACCGGTCTCCTTCGGCCATGACCCTGACCCGACTGCCGAGTTGTCCGGGAACACCGTCCGGCTGACTGTCGACACGGCGCGGGACGACAGCCCAGTCATCGAGATCACCGCCGCCGAGCTGCGCCCGCTGCTGGACCGCGTCGAGCGCGATCTGGCCGGCTTCCTGAGGCCGGCCGCCGACTGGGCGGTCAGGAATGTCGCCGACCGCTCCGCCTCCGTCACCGCGGCGCTCGCCCGCGCGGTGGGTATGCCCGTCCCGGGCACGACCCGGTTCGACTTGTGACCGGAGGGGGAGCGCCGTAAGTGCCCCTGTGCTGACGCCGGTCGGGGTCAGCCGGTGGGCAGGCCCAGTCCGTAGTAGGTGATGTCGTAACCGTCGACGTACGACGCCTCGCCGCCGACGATCAGGTCGGTCGGGTCGTTCACCCCCGTCGCCCTGGCCGTGGCGACGAGCAGCTCTGCGAGTTGGCTGCCCTTGGGGTCGCCGGGGCCGCCGGCGTCCACGCGCCACACCGGGTCGTCGTCGCTCCAGATCGACGCCGTCTGCGGGTGCTGGGCGACCGTGCCCCAGCCGAGGGCGGCGGGGTCGAGGTCGTCCGGGGCGAAGCAGCCGATCGACAGCCGGTCGCTGCAGGTCACGTCGAAGAGGAGCGGAGCGCCACGGTCGGTGCGGCCGTAGAACGGCATGCCGATCGAGATGCCGAGGGCCGTGGTCTCGGCGGGCAGTGCGCCCAGGAAGTCCGCCAGCGACCGGGTGACGGTCTCCCAGCTGCGGGCGGTCCAGCGGCCGGGGAAGCCGAGGCCGGCATTGGCCGGGTCGCGATTGCTGCCGAAGAAGCCGCTGATCGAGTTCTCTTCACCGATGCCCTGCCGCCAGAACCAGTTCTCCGCCGGGTCCGTGGGCTGCAGGACCAGCTCCGGCCCCGCCTTTCCCGCGCGGAGTTCCAGGGTGTCCGGCCTGCCGCGCCAGCGCAGGAACGGTGCTCCCCACAGCGGGCCGCTGTCGTAGAAGGGGCCCAGGTCGCCGTGCGAACCCATGACGGACGGTTTGCCCAGCGCGGCGGTGAGTTCGCGTCGGGCCTCCGCGAAGGCGGCTGCTTGCGCCGCGGCGTCCGGTGCGGCCGTCCCTACGGGCACCGCGAGTTCCACGTACGATTCGCCGCTCACGTAGCGCTCCTCGAACCGGCCGACCGGGCGCAGGCGGGCGTTGCCCGTGGAGCGGCCGGTGACCAGTTCGGGGTGGGCGGGTGTGTCCGCCCAGGCCCAGCCGAGCTGTTCCGCCAGGGACTTCACGCCGTCCGGCGTCCAGCCTCCGCTGTCCGCGGCGACAAGTCGTCGGGCGAGATCCGCGACAGGTTCGACAGGTTCCATTTCGTTGCTTCCCCGTTGTTCGCTCACGCGATCATGGTGCCGCACGGCGTCCGGGCCGCTTCGGGCGGGGTACGTGGCCTGCGGCGGACCACGTCATCGCTCGGAGCGGGCGCGTGGAAGGCCGGGTTCCTCATGCGCCGGCGTGGTGGCCATGGTGGCGGTGACGGCCCCGATGAGGACGGCCGTCACCGCGAACACCACGCGGGTGAGGGTGCGTACGCGAAACTCGCTGGCGGCGCGGACCGACCGGGGGTGGGCGAGCGTGGCGACGGACACGTCTTTGACGCGCGTTCTGAGCGCATGACGAGCGGTGTCGGTGTCGGTGTCGGTGTCGGTGTCGGTGTCGGTGTCGGCGGAAGCCTCGGGCAGGTACCGGACGATGCCCGCACGGGCGTTGCGCAGTCTGCTGTCCGTGGCAGCGACAGTGGCCTCCGTCTCGGCGGCGACCTCCTCCACGCTCAGTTCCAGACCGTCGCGCAGCAACGCCGCTCGGCGCTGCCAGGGCGGAAGTTCCAGGAACGCCCGCAGTACGGGGTCGGCGGGCTGTGGTGCGGGGCGCAGGCGCCGTAGTCGGTGCCAGGGTGAGAGCGCGTAGTCGTGGGTCTGTGCCCGTACCCATCCTTCGGGGTCGGGATCGCGTACGACGTCGGGCCAGCGTTCCCAGGCCCGGTGGAAGGCCTGCTCGGCGGACTCGAAGGCGAGGCGGCGGCATCCGGTCAGTACGTAGGCCTGCTGGACGAGGGCGGGTGCCGCGGAGGTGTACAGCGCGTCGAAGGCCGTCTGTGCCGAGGTTTCGGCCGGTCGGCCGAAGGCGTGGCGGTGCAGGATGCGGTGCTCCAAGGGTGAGTTCGGGCGGTGGGTGCCACCGCAGAGCGGCGCCTCTTGCTTCGAGCCGTCGCGGCCCCGGCTCTCCCGGGTCAGAGGTCGGCGAGGAAGGCGGCGAACAGGGCGGCGCTGCGGGCCATGCGGTACTTCCAGACGGCCGGGTCGTTGTCGGCGGTCTCGCCCCACAGCCGGGCGTTGGCCGCTGCGAAAGCCGCCTTCGAGCCGGCCTCGGCGTGCTTCCACGAGGGGAAGGTGTCGGCGATCGCGTCGGCCTCGCGAGGGGTGTGGCCCGCGGACAGCAGGCGCAGGCTCAGGATCGCGGGATCGATCCAGGCCGCGCCGCGCGTGGGCCAGGCCCAGTCCACCAGGTGGGCCCGGTCGCCGACGAGGACGTTGTCCGGCGCGAGGTCCGTGTGCAGCAGCGTGTCGCCGGCGAAGAGGTGGGCCGTGCCGGGCCGTGTGTACGGGCCCCAGCGCTGCTGGGCCGGCAGGGCGCGGGCGGTGTCGGCCACGGTGAGGCACTGGATCTCGTCCACGGCGGCCCGCACCAGGTGAAGGTCGGGGGAGCCGGGACGGTAGTCGGCATGACGGCCGGCGAGATACTGATAGCCCAGTAACACCCAACCTCGTTCCTGGACCTGCCAGATGAGGCGCGGGCACGCCTTTGGCAGGTACTGATTGATGTCCGCCTCGCGCCGGAGACTTCCGGCTTGGGCGTGGCCTTCGTGGAGGCCCTTGACGAAGACCATGCCGTGTTCGGTGTCCAGGCGGGCAGCGACGTTGCAGTTGCTGCCTCCCCTGACCGTACGGGCGGAGTGGATCAGACCCGTACGGTCGCGCACCGCCTGCTGCACGGGCAGGGGGAGCGAGAGAAAGGGACGGCGGGCGAGAGGCATGTCGAACTTCTCCGTGTTCCTGATCTTGTACTGACCTGCGGCACGCAGATCGGGCCCTCCACGGGTGCGGTGCAGGTCGTCGAGGAACCCGCACCGCACTGCGCGGTCAGCGCCCGCGCGAAGTTCTTCACGCCTTGGAACGCTGCGGTGCATGCGCCCCTTTGCGGGTGCGGTGCTTGGAGGAGACCTGCCCGACGAGTTCCCAGAAGCACACCAGCGCGGTGACAGGCGGGATGCCGAGGGTCACGTAGGCCAGCACCGAGCGCGTCGAGTGACTGACGCACAGGGCCACCGCCATGGCGGACGTGACGAGCAGGACGCCCCAGGAGCGAGGTGCGGGCTGATGTTGGACGGTCGCCCGCAGAATCGACAGGGCTGCGACGAACCACGGCCCGTACACGGTCAGCGGCCACCATTGCGCCAGTTCCGCCGGGAGGACGAACTCGGCGATCGTGCTGAGCTGGCCGTAGGTGTAGGTGATGGACCAGCCCAGCAGGCACCGCCGCGCAGACCGCGATGGCGGCGAACAGGACCGTGACCTGGTTGATGCGCTGACCGGCCACGAGGAGCTGCCGTTTGGGCCGCATCCGCCTGCGCTCGCTGCGGGACAGCGGCTGGGTCGCACTCTCGGCGGGCGGCCTGGGAGCCGACGCGGCGGACAGCATCTCGGCCAGTTCTTCTTCGATCCCCCGCCGGTTCAGCGTGGCGTCGAGCCCGGCTTCGTCCCAGGCCTGCTGTGCGGGAATGGGGACGCTGTCGTACGGGTCCAGCGTGTCGTGGTCCAACCTCTGGGGGTATCGGGGGACATAAGAACTTTCCCTGCTGCCGTACCAGTCCATCGGGGTTCCTTAGTAATATCGTGAATTGATCTGCCCGGAGCGCGGAACCCGGACGCCGGTACCGGTGCGGGTCGTCGACGACATGCCCCTCGCATGCCGACCCGCCGATGTTCGGTTGTCATCGTCCTGATCTCGTTCGGAAAATCATCCGACGGCCCGGGGAAACCACCGCCACCCGTCAACCCTTCCTGATTGCCGAGAGTCGGGAGAATCCTTTCTCCGCGCCACCTGCCCCTTTCATGTGCGCATAACGAACGAGACCGGAGAAAGGAGTGTCCGACGATTGGGTGATCGATTCACGCGAACGTGTCACAGGGAGCGCCGCATCAAACGCTTGACCGACAAAACGCTTCGAGGAAGTGGCGGGTGAGGGCCGTCGGCCGTTCCGGGCGCGGGCTACGAGTCGTCGTGGCCCCGCAGGACGAGCAGGGAGTGGGACTCGACCTCCACGTCGGTGCCGCCCTTGATCAGTGATCGGTACTCGGTGTACGGGATGGCGGTGTCCACCTCGACCGCCCACCAGGGACCGAGCCCGTCGGGGACGGTGAAGGTGATCGGCTGGTTGTGGGCGTTGAACAGGAGGAGGAAGGAGTCGTCGCGCACGGGCAGGCCCCGCAGGTCGGGTTCCGTGATGGCGTCGCCGTTGAGGTGGACCATGAGGGAGCGGGCGAAACCGGTGTCCCAGTCGGTGTCGGTCATCTCCCGCCCGGCAGGGGTGAACCAGGCGATGTCGTGCGGCACGTCCGCCGAGGCGTGCTGGGCGCGGCCCTTGAAGAAGCGCCGTCGGCGGAAGACGGGGTGGGCGCGGCGCAGGGCGATCAGCTTGCGGGTGAAGTCGAGCAGTTCGCTTCCCTCGGTGACGCTGGACCAGTCGATCCAGGTCAGTTCGTTGTCCTGGCAGTAGGCGTTGTTGTTGCCGTGCTGGGTGCGGCCGAGTTCGTCGCCGTGCAGCAGCATCGGCACGCCCTGGGAGAGCAGGAGTGTGGTCAGGAGGTTGCGCTGCTGGCGGGCTCGGAGCGCGAGGACGCCTCGGTCGCCGGTGGGGCCCTCCGTCCCGCAGTTCCACGACCGGTTGTGGTCCTCTCCGTCCCGGTTGTCCTCCCCGTTGGCCTCGTTGTGCTTGTGGTCGTAGGAGACGAGGTCGCGCAGGGTGAAGCCGTCGTGCGCGGTGACGAAGTTGACCGAGGCGTAGGGCCGGCGGCCGTCGTTCTGGTAGAGGTCGGAGGAGCCGGTGAGCCGGGACGCGAACTCGCCCAGCGTGCCGCCCTCCCCCCGCCAGAAGTCCCGTACCGTGTCGCGGTACTTGCCGTTCCACTCGGTCCACAGCGGCGGGAAGTTGCCCACCTGGTAGCCGCCCTCGCCTATGTCCCACGGCTCGGCGATCAGTTTGACCTGGGAGATGACCGGGTCCTGCTGGACCAGGTCGAAGAACGACGACAAGCGGTCCACCTCGTGGAACTGCCGGGCCAGCGTGGCCGCCAGGTCGAAGCGGAAGCCGTCGACGTGCATCTCGGTCACCCAGTACCGAAGCGAGTCCATGATCAGCTGCAGGGTGTGCGGGTGGTTCATCCGCAGGCTGTTCCCGGTGCCCGTGGTGTCCCAGTAGAAGCGCGGATCCTCCTGGGACAGCCGGTAGTACGCCGCGTTGTCCAGCCCCCGCAGCGACAGCACCGGTCCGAGGTGGTTGCCCTCCGCGGTGTGGTTGTAGACCACGTCGAGGATGACCTCGATGCCCGCCTCGTGGAGTGCCTTGACCATCGAGCGGAACTCCTGGACCTGCTCGCCGCGTTGCCCGGACGCGCAGTAGGCGTTGTGCGGGGCGAAGAAGCCGAGGGTGTTGTAACCCCAGTAGTTCGCCAGCCCCTTCTGCGTCAGCGCGTGGTCGTGCACGAACTGGTGGACCGGCATCAGCTCCACCGCGGTGACCCCCAGCGTGACGAAGTAGTCGATCATCGCCGGGTGCGCCATGGCGGCGTACGTGCCCCGCATCGCCTCCGGTATCGCCGGGTGCGTCTGCGTCATGCCCTTCACATGGGCCTCGTAGACGACCGTCTCGTGATACGGCGTCCGCAGGGGGCGGTCGTTGCCCCAGTCGAAGTAGGGATTGACCACCACGGACTTCGGTGTGTAGGGCGCCGAGTCCAGGTCGTTGCGCCGGCCCGGGTCGTCGAAGTGGTACGGGAACAGGGCCTCGTCCCAGGCGATGTCGCCCTCGATCGCCTTGGCGTACGGATCGAGCAGCAGCTTGGCCGGGTTGCAGCGCTCGCCGCGCTCGGGGCGGTACGGGTCGTGCACCCGGAACCCGTAGCGCCGGCCAGGGCCGACGTCCGGGAGGTAGATGTGGTGGACGAAGCCGTCCACCTCCTTCAGCGGGACGCGTTCCTCCGTGCCGTCCTCGTCGAAGAGGCACAGCTCCACCCGCTCCGCCACCTCGGAGAACACCGCGAAGTTCGTCCCGGCACCGTCGAAGGTGGCGCCCAGCGGTGACGTCCGGCCGGGCCGCGCCCCTACTTCCGTGCTCTCCTGCCAGATGTGCACGACTCCCACCTCTTTCCGGCGCGGACGGTCCGACCGGTCCGCACCTGTCCGCTCCGTCCGCTCCCTTTTGCCCTGGTCGGCCCAGAGCATGCGGGGTTCGGGCGGCGAAGGCCGCTTTCCGACGGGTGGGCGGCCGCACCTCAGGCAGGTGGATGACCATCAGGCCCGTTGAGCAGGGGGCGGGTTCCGGCCACCGCCGGGGGCGTTAGGCTTCGCCCGGCACGGACATGACGGGGGCGTGCACGGACATGACGGGGGGCGTGACTGCATGAAGTCCGAGGAGACACCGCGGTGGGCGTCGGCCCTCGACGCGGTCGTGGTGTACGCGCAGGGCGCGATGTGCAGCCGTCTGGCACGCGGGACGGTGCCGCCTCAGGGACGGGTGCGGGTCACGGGGCTGCCCCGCTCGATGGACCCCGGTTCGCTGCGCGCCCGCGTGGTCGGCGACGCCCCGGTGCGCGTCACCGAGGTCCGGGTCGAGGTGGACGCCGAGCCGTCCGCTCCCGGCTCCTTCGACGCGCTGCGGCAGGAGGTCGAGCGCCTCCAGGACGAACAGGCCGCGGTGCAGGGCCGCCGCGCCCGGCTGCTGGCCCGGATCAAGGAGGTCACGGAGCTGCGCCCGGTCCCGCCGTCGCGCAAGCGTGACGACCCGCACCGGCGCACTCCCGTCGACGCCTGGCTGACGCTCGCCGACTTCGTCGACGACCGGCTGACCACCTTGCACGACCGTCTCGCCGGGCTGGAGGAGGAACTGCGCCGCGTCGAGCACGAGTTGACCCTCGCGACGGACCGCTGGTCCCGGGCCTCCACCGACGCGCCGTCCGCCCATGTCGAGACCACGGTGTGTGCCGTCCTGACCCTCGACGGCACGGGCGAGGTGGAGGTCGAGCTGGAGTACGGGGTCCCCGGCGCCGTCTGGGCACCCGCCTACCGGCTGACGTACCGTCAAGGGGCCGACTCCGGCAGCCTCCTGTTCCGTGCCTCGGTCGCCCAGCGCACCGGAGAGGACTGGTCGGGGGTGCGCATCGCTCTGGCCACCGCCGACCTGCGGCGGCGCACCGACCTGCCGAAGCTCCGCTCGCTGCGGATCGGCCGTCGTCAGCCCGCCCCCGGGCCGTCCGGCTGGCGCGAGCCCCCGGCGGGCCTGGCCGACCTGTTCACGGGGTACGACTCGGCAGGCCCGCGCCCGCGGTCGGCCGCCGCACCCGAGGCCGTCGGCGCAGCGCACGTGCCCTGGCCTCAGGCCATCGGCGCAGCGCCGATGCCCCCGCCCGACGTCGTCGGCGCACCGCCCGCGCCCGGGGCCGTCGCGGGTGGCCCCGCGCCCGCGCCTCCGCCCCCTGCCGCGCCGCTGTACGGCGGACCGCCCGCGGGCCCCGCCGAGCCGGGCGGCGCCCCCGTGGCGCGGGCGCAGGCGGCCGACCGCGCGACGTCCGGCTTCGGGCAGGCGCGGAGCCGGCCGTCCTCCCGGCCCCGAGGTGCAGGCGCGCCCGCTGCCGTGCCACCGGCTTCCTCCGGCCCGATCGCACCGGCGCCGGTGGCCGGGCCGCCGCGGCCCAGTGGCGACGAGCTCGACTACGCCGCTCTCGTCCTCAGCGGTCCCGAGGAGGCCGAGAGCCGCAGGGGCCGGCTGTTCCCGGGAGCCCCCTTCGACCCGGTGGCGGTCGAGTACCGCAGGCGTGCCGCGACGGTGGCGGCGCTGCCGCTGCCCGGGCATGCCGTACGGCCCCGGGAGTCGGCGGGTTCCTTCGACCACCGTTACGACGCCGTCGCCCCCGCGGACGTCCCCTCCGACGGCACCTGGCACACCGTCACCGTCAGCGAGATCCCGGTCGGCCTGCGCACCGAGTACCTGTGCGTGCCGTCCGTCGAGGAGCGGGTGTACGGAACGCTGGTCCTGTCCAACGCCACCGACCAGGCGCTGCTGGCGGGGCCGGTGGAGGTCACCGTCGACGACGACTTCCTGCTGACCGCCGCGCTGCCCACGCTCGCGCCCGGCGGCGTCCGCCGTATGGGGCTCGGTCCCGCGGAGGGTGTCCAGGTGACCCGGCGCACCCATCTCAGCGAGTCGACGGCGGGTCTGCGCAACAACGTGACCGTGCTGGACCATCGCGTGCGGGTGGAGCTGGCCAACCGGCTCGCCCGGCCCGTGTCCGTCGAGGTCCGCGAGCAGGTGCCGGTCACCTCCGAGCCGGACGTCCGGATCGAGGAACGGTCCGACTGGACCACTCCCGACGACTCCGCAGGCCCCGATCAGCACGCCCCGGGCACCCGTGTGTGGCAGGTCGACCTGCCCGCCGGGGGCACCGCCGCCCTGGACGGCGGCTACGAGATCCGTATCCCGGCCGCCAAAGCACTGGTCGGCGGAGACCGCAGGAGTTGACGCACAGCATGCCCACCGACGCCGGACCGATCCCCGCGCCCGTCACCGCCGTCACCTGCCTGGAGGACCGCGCCCAGGTCGAACGCACCGTCGCCCTCGACCTGCGGGCCGGCGTCCAGCGGTTGCGCCTCGGGCCGATCAGCGCCCTCGCCGTCGACCGGACCTTGCACGCCGAGTTGACCGCCGACCAGCAGGCGAGTGTGCTCGACGCCCGCATCGTCCGCACCTGGACGCCGCGCGGCCCGGAGCCCACCGCCGACGACCCGGCACTGCGCCGGCGCGCGCACGCCCTCCAGGAGGAGCGGCACACCTTGGAGCAGCGCGGTGACCGGCTGCGTACCCGCCTGGACCTGCTGGGCCGGCTCGCCGGCGACCTGCTGCGCGAGATCGGCGAGGGGGCCGGCTCCGGTGAGACGGACACGGCTCGCTGGGCCGCGGAACTCGACCGCGTGGACGAGGAACGCGAGGAGCACGGCGAGCGGTTGCGCGCCACACAGGCCCGGCTGACGGAGCTCGCCACCGAACTGCGCCGGACCGAGGAGGCTCTGCTCCTGTCCGAGCAGCAGCCCGCCGAACTGCTCGGCCATGTCGAGCTGACCGTGCGCTCCGCGGCCGACGGTCCGGCCCTGCTGCGGCTGCGCCACCTCGTGGCCTGCGCGCTGTGGCGGCCCGCCTATCGGGCCGTGCTCGACGGGGACACCCTCACGCTGGAGACGGACGCCGTGGTCTGGCAGCGCACCGGGGAGGACTGGCCGGACGTACGCCTGGCCCTGTCGACGGCCCGCTCGGCCGCGGCGACCGAGCCACCGCGCCTCGCGGAGGACCGGCTGACGCTGACCGACCGCTCCCCCGCCGAGCGCCGCTCGGTCGAAGTCGAGGTGCGCGAGCAGGAGTTCGCCGAGCTCGGGCCGGCCCCGGTGCTCGGCCTCCCCGGTGTGGACGACGGCGGCGAGACCCGGGTGCTGCACTCCCCCGCGCCCGTGTCCGTCCCCGCCGACGGGCGCGCCCACCGCGTGCCGCTGTCCTCGCTCACCACGACCGCGAGCAGCGAGTACGCCTGCTCCCCCGAACTGTCACCGCTGGTGACCCAGGTCGTACGGTTCGACAACACCTCCGGCCACGCACTGCTGGCCGGGCCCGTGGACCTGGTCCGCGGCAGCGGGTTCGGCGGCCGCGGCACGCTGGACTTCACCGCTCCCGGAGCCCCCGTCGAGCTCGCCTTCGGCAGCCACGACGACTACCGGGTCCTGCGGCACACCGAGGAGTCCCGTGACACCGCCGCCCTGACCCAGCGGACCACCGTCACCCGCACGGTGCGCCTGCACGTGTCCCGCTTCTCCGCTCCCGGGGCACAGGGCGATCAGGCGGTCGCCCTGCGGGAACGCATCCCGGTCTCCGAGGTCTCGGCGGTTCAGGTGCGGCTGCGCGAGGACGCCTGCTCCCCCGTGCCCGACGCCGTCGACGACGAAGGCATCGCCCGCTGGGACGTCGTACTGCCGCCCGGCGGCCGCCGTACGGTCACCCTCGTCTACGAGCTCTCCGCGAGCGGCAAGGTCACCGGTCTGTGACGGCGACGGCCTGAACTCGGGCCACGGGCCCGGCCGTCGGCCGGTCATGACAGCATGCCGCCATGCCCTACCCGCACCCCGACGGCGACTACGCGATCACCACGATGTACTCGGTACCCGACGACGCCTGGTACTTGGAGCTGGACCTCGTGGACGAACAGCGGAATCTCGTGACGGCGATCGTGCCCGACGAGGACCCGACGCGGGAGCCGACCGTGTGTTTCAACCTTCATGCGCGGCACGTGGACGTCCCGTACGAGGTGATGCGCTGGTTCATGGACCAGGTCGACAAGGAGATCCTTACGTCCCGCGCCTGGATGCGGCTGCGACCCGAGCTGGTCGACGTCATTCGCCGGCTGCGCGAGGAGCACCTGGGCCTCATCGGCGACGACGAGTTCCGTCACGTCCTGGCGGAGGTGCGTGCCGAGGTCCCCGAGGCGGACCTTCCCGCCGTACTCGAGGCGGCCTTCGGGCGGAGGCCCGACGGGACCACCGTGGACGGATGAAGGGGCGCCTCGCTCACGGTCCCGGTCGGGTCTGTGCGACCGGCCGGGTGCCGGAGGCCGAGCGCAGAGTCTGGCTCTCGGCGAGCGTGCGGTAGACGTCGCTGGTGACGAGGAGTTCCTCGTGGCGCCCTTGGGCGATGACGCGGCCGGCGTCCAGGACGACGATGCGGTCGGCGTGCTGGACGGTGGAGAGCCGGTGGGCGATGACCAGCACGGCGCAGGTCCGGCTGATCTCCCTGAGGGCCGCGGTGAGGGCGGCCTCGTTGGCGGCGTCCAGGTGGGAGGTGGGTTCGTCGAGCAGGAGGATCCGCGGCCCGGTGAGCAGGGCGCGGGCGAGGGCGACGCGCTGGCGTTCGCCGCCCGACAGGGCCGCCCCGTGCTCGCCGACCGCGCCGTGCAGGCCGCCGGGCAGCCGCTCGACCACGGCGTGCAGCCGGGTCAGCAGCAGGACGCGCTCGACGTCCGCGGCGGTGGCGTCCGGGACGCCGTAGGTGATGTTGTCGTGCAGCGTGCCGTGGACGACGTGGTTGTCCTGGTCGACGACCGCGATCCGGGCCCGGCAGGTGCGGCGGTCGAGCCGGGCGGCGGGGCGCCCGTCGAAGTACAGGGTGCCGGCGTCGGGTTCGTAGAAGCGGGCGATCAGCGCGAAGATCGTGGTCTTTCCCGCGCCGGACGGTCCGACGAGCGCGACCTGGCCGCGGCGGGGCACGCTGAAGGTCACCCCGTCCAGGACGGGCTGCCCGGGCCGGTAGGCGAAGCGGACGCCGTCCAGCCGCAGGGCCGGTGCGTCGCCGGCCTCGCCGCGCGGAGTGTCGGGGACGGCACGGACGTCGACGGGCTCCACCGGCAGGGCCATCACCTCGTCCACGCGCCGGTGTGCGCCCATGCCGCGCTGGATGAGGCCGGCGGCGCGGAAGACGGAGGACAGGGGCAGCACCAGGTAGGAGGCGTAGAGCAGGAAGGCCACGAGGTCGCCGAGGGACCGGTCGTGTCCGCTGCTCACGCGCAGTCCGCCGATGACCAGGACCAGCAGGAAGGAGCCCTGGACGGCCAGTTCGACGGCGGAGCTCATGACGGCGGCGTACCGGGCGGTGCGCACCCCGGCGTCGCGGGCCTCCTCGACGCGCGCGCCGATGCGGGCCGCCTCGCGGTCCTCCGCGCGGTGCACCCTGACCATGGGCAGAGCTCCGAGCGCGCGTTCCAGGTCGGCGGCGATGGCCCCGACGGCGCCCTGCATGGACTCGGAGGCGGTGCGGATCCGGCTCAGCAGCGAGGCGACCACGGCCGCCGCGGCCAGGACCGTCAAGGTGACGACCAGCAGCAGCAACGGGTCGATCCACGCCATCAGTGCCAGCGCGCCCGCTGCGGCGAGCGCACCGGTGACCAGGTCCACCAGCGCCTGCGAGACGACTTCCCTGAGGAGCGTGGTGTCGGCCGTCACCCGGGCGATCAGGTCGCCCCCGCGGTGGCGGCCGTACTCCCGCATCTCCAGCCGCAGCAGCCGGTTCACCAGGCTGTGCCGCAGATGTCGTACGACGCCTTCGCCCGTGTACTCCAGCAGGAAGCGGCCCAGGGCTCCGGTGGCGGCCTCGGCGGCGAACAGCGCGCCCAGCAGCAGCAAGGACGCCCCCACGGGGTCGGCACCGGTGCTCGCGTCCACGACCTGTTTGGCGACCAGCGGCTGGGCGAGCCCGAGGGCGGACGCGGCGAGGGTGAGCACGGTGGCCGCGGTGATGGTGGTGCGGTGTCCCGCGGTGAGGCGGTAGACGGCGGCGATCGAGGCCCGGGTGGTGCGGCCCCCTCGGGCGCCGGTCGCGTGGCGTGCCGTCACCGGCGGCCGGTCCGCTGCAAGGGCAACGGCTCTACGGTGATCAGGCGGGCGAAGTAGTCGTCGGGGACGTCCTCGTCGATGAGGTGGCCGGCCACCTCGATCCAGGCGTGGGCCGTGAAGGGGGGTACGACACGCACGCCGGTGCTCCAGGTCGGCCAGGTGCCGCCGAGCCGGCACAGGAGTGCGGCGCCCAGGGAGCGGGGCAGACAGCCTTTGGGGCCAGCGCAGCGCAGGCTGACCGCGCACATGGCGTCGCGGGCCCGCTTGGCGTGCGCCTCGTCGGCGGGCACGGCGCCGCGGCGCAGCAGGTGCAGGACGGCGCGCAGGCGCCGGGGCGGCAGCAGGGACAGCAGCAGGGCGGGTACGAACACGGCCCTGGCCGCGACGCGGCGGCGGAAGGGGACGCCGTCCACGCGGGCGATGGCGCTGGGGGTGGTCATGCGGCCAGCCCGCCGGCGCGCAGTTCACCGATGAGGGCGGTGACGTCGTCGCGGGCCTGCGCCGGGGTCACGTCGAACTCGCGCACCAGCGCGTTCGTCGCGTCGTCCTCGTCCCCGCCCGCCATGAGCGTGCTGACGACCAGGGTGGCGGTGGGGTTCAGTTCCCAGTATTGGCCGGTGCGTTGGTCGAGCAGGACCGTGCCGTAGTCGGTGGTCGCCGTGCACACGTCGGTGCCGAACCGCAGAGCCATGGGGGTTCCCTTTCACTTCGGGCCGGACGCCGGGCCGTGGGTCACTCCCGTGAGAGAGCGCAGCCAGACCTCGGCGGCGATGGTCGAGTACAGGACGGCGTCACGGAGTTGACGGGTGGCGGGTCTCTCCGCGAGGCGGCGCAGTGTGCGTGCGTCGACCAGGCCCATGCGCGCCAGGTGGGAGTCCTCCCACAGCGTCATGAGGTCGCCGCGGTGCCGGCGCAGCCCGTCGGCGGCGTCCATGGAGGCGGCGGCCTTGTTGCTGCGCCGCAGACAGGGCTCGGGCACGATGCCGTGCATGGCGGCGGTCAGCAGCGGTTTGTACTGCCAGGGCGTGACGCGCTCGGCGGGGCGCACGGCCAGGCAGGTCTCGATGACGCGGTCGTCCAGGAACGGCGAGGCCATGGGCACGCCGGTGCGGGCGGCCATGTGGTCCCACTGGCGGATGATGCGCGAGCAGGAGCGGATCTGCTCCAGGTCGCTGTGCAGGCCGCGGTCGGGGTGCAACGGCGCGGCCCGCTCGGCGCTCTCCCGCAGCGCGGTCCGGGCGAGTTCCTCGGCCTCGGGGGTCATCCAGGCGAACAGGCGTGGGGGCATTCCCCAGCCGAGCCCGGCGGCGACGGTGTCGGGCAGCGGGTCGCGCAGCCGGTTCCCGGCGTCCGCGAGCCATGTGCCGTACGGCCTGTTGTCGGCGAGGGCGCGCAGCGTGCCGCCGAGCGGCCACTGCCACAGGGCCCTGAAGCCGCGCAGTTGCCGCAGGGCGAACAGCGGCCGGGTGCGGGCCAGTCGGTGGTAGTACGCCTCGGAGCACCAGGCCACGTGGTCGCCGCCGATGCCCGTCAGGTGCAGGCGGCTGCCGCGTTCGGCGAGGGCGGGCAGATGGTGCAGGACCCGTGAGCGGTCCATGACGCCGATGGTGGGCTCGTCCAGGAGGTCGTCGACGGCGAGCAGTTCGGTGTAGACCAGCGGGGACGCGTCGGCGTCCCAGACCACGTGCTCGACGTCGGGCAGCGACCGCGCGGCCTGCCGGGCCCAGTGCAGGTCGGTGTCGGCGGGATCGCGGCCGGGCCAGGTGGAGGCGACGACGCGGGCCGGTGAGCGGTCGGCGAGGAAGCAGATCGAGGTCGAGTCCAGGCCGCCGGAGAGGTCGCAGCTGACCACGCCACCGCGCCGGGTGCGGGCCGCGACGGCCTCGACGAGCGCCGCACGCACCTTGGGTGCTCCCGCGGCCAGGGACACGTCCGCTTCCGGGGGTGTCCACCAGCGGGTGTGGCGCGCCCGGCGGCCGTCCGCCGACACCTCCAGGGCGTCCTCCGGTGCGACGGCGGTGATGCCCCGCCACATCGGTTCCTGGTACAGCGGATGCGGCACCGGCCACAGCAGTCGTACGGCGATCTGGGCGGGGTCGGGTGCGGAGCCGAGGGCCGTGGCCAGGACGTCGGCCCGGGTGGCGGCGATCTGGATGCCGTCGATCTCGGTGTGGAAGACCAGGCGCAGACCGGAGGCGGTTCCCCGGACGTGCAGCCGGCCGTCCACGCAGGCCAGGAGATGGAAGCTGCCGGGCAGGGAGCGCGCCCAGGTGTCGAGGGCGGCCGGGTCGCGCAGTCGGTTCGCCGTGCGCCGCAGGGTCGCGGCGTCGACGTCGCCGCACCCGATCAGGGCGAGCGCGACCGACGTGCCGGCGCGTGCGTGGACGATCTCGTCGTCGCTCCAGCGGCCGACGAGCCAGGGGCGGCCCGAGGCGTGCTCCAGGATGCGGGTGCCCGGGTGGGAGAACGAGCGGGCCACGGCCGCCGCGTCCGCACGGTCCGGGAAGACCGAGCAGTACGCGCCGCCGGGGCCCACCGCCGCACTCTCGTGCAGTTCAGTCATGACGTCGGATCAGAGGCCGTCGGGTGTCAGTTCTTGCTGAGGATCAGTCGGTCGTTGCCGGCGCGTCCCAGGAGCCCTGTCTGCTTGCGGAACGACCCCAGCCGCACCAGCGTCGGAGCCTCGTATGCCTTCTTCAACGTGTATTCCTCCTCAGGGGGTGAATTCACGCCCGCCTCCGGCCAGAGACGGACTGTGCCGCACACTTGGAACTCCGGAAAAAGACCCCGTCGGGCCTCGCCCCGGAGGCGGCACGACCTTCACTATCCGCCAAGGCAAAAGGCACCGACAAGGCCGCCTGAATTAGTGTGACTATCCTTGCGGGTTCACCCGAACAACACGGTTGGGGATTTCCCCAGCGGCACATATTGCGGCATTCGAGGGATCGTGCGGGAACGGCGCAACCAAGTCCCGGCAGCCGTGCGACTCCTACGGGCAGACAGACACCCCAAGCAAGGGAGAACCGCGATGAACGCACCCAGCGACACGCTCGTCCCGACCGAGGACGTCTGGCCCGACTGCGACCCGTACTTCTGCTCGCCCGCAGGCGCCCAGGACCGCTTTGCCGACCGCCTCGGCGGCAGCGACTTCCTGCTGCCTCCCCCCGACCCGCGCCAGCGCCTCAGCATCGATGTCAGCCCCGCGGACCAGCGCCGGCTCGACCTGCACGCCGCGCTGACCGTGCGCGGGATCGCGCCGCTGCCCGGCGACCAGGACGCCATCGACGCGATCAGCCGCCTCGGCACCTCGGTCACCGCGTCCGTCCTGCGCTGGGTGACCGGCGCGGGTGGCTGATGCTTCGCCCGCCGCACACCCGTTTCGCCTTCCGGCCGGTCTCCCGCCACGCGGCCGGCCGGTCGGCAGGTCCCCTTCGCCGGAACCATTGACGCCGGACACCGCCACTGGTTCAGTGGCTCATCCACTGAGCCACTGGAGGACGGTGTGGAGACACTGCCGCGCGAAAGCCTCGTCGACGTGCTGGAGAGCCGCCTGCGCGAGGACATCCTCAACGGGCACCATCCGGCGGGAAGTTACCTTCCGCCGGAGCGTGCGCTCGCCGACGGGTACGGGGTCACGCGCACCACCCTCAAGCACGCCTTCGGCCGTCTGCTGCAGGCCGGGCTGCTGGAGACCCGGCACGGCGTGGGCACCCGGGTGCGGGACTATCTGCGTCTGGGCGGGGCCGACCTGCTGCCGATGCTGGTGCGGCACAGCCCCGACTGGATCGGCGAGATCTTCGAAGTGCGGCGCGGTGTCGGCGCGTTGATCGCCGAGCGCGCCGCGGAGCGGGTGACGGCCCGGCAGCGCGAGGAACTGCGCACCCTCCTGGCGGCGGTGCGCGAGGCGCCGGACGGCGACGCCGTGCAGCTCGCCGACGTGGAGGTGCACAGGGCGCTGGCCCGCGCCACCGGCAACCGGGTCTATGTGCTGCTGACCAACACCCTGTTCAACGCCTACCTGCCGGTGCGCGCCTCGCTCGTCGGACCGTTCACCGACGCCGAGGCCGCCCACGAGCGCCTCGTTCCGGTCGTCGAGGCCGTCTGCGCCGGGGACGAGGCCGGGGCACGCAAGGCGGCCGAGGCCTACCTCAGGGCGACCGAGCGGATCATGCTGGAAGGCCTTCGATGAGCACCCTGTCCACCCGCCCACGCGGCACCGCCTTCTCCGAGACGATGCTCGGAACACTGCGGCTGGACGGCGAGGCGAAGGGTCCCGCCCGCAAGGTGCGGCTGGAGCTGGACGTCACGGCGGCGCGCGTGCTGCGGCCCGGCCGGACGACCGAGGCCCGGGCGGTCGGCCGCATCCGGATCGACGGCCTCGCCGACGGCACGGCCGTGGAGGGCGAGTTGGAGATCTCGCCGCTGGCACGGCGCCGTATCCGCTACCGCCTGCACTTCACCGCCCGAGGCCGCCGCCTCACCCTGGACGGCTGGAAGTCGGTGACACTACGGCGGCCTGTCGCGTCGATGACGGTCCTGCCGTACACGCTGTACGAGGACGGCAGCCCGGTCGGCACCGGCGTACTGCGTTTTCCGCTCGCCACGCAAGGGCCGGCGTTCCTGGCGAGCTGGCGATTCCCCCGCTCCGAGAACGCCGAGACCCTGATGGCGCCGCGCTGGCGCGGTGAGGCGGGGCGGACCGAGGTCTGGTACACGACGCTCACCGACCCGCGGACCGGCACGGGGGTGTGGCTGCACCACGAACTCGTCGCCCCCACCGACGGATCCGAGCCGTACGCGCACGGGTGGGCGGCCGTGTTCCCCGAGGACGGCCCCGTGCGGCACGTACGCTTCGGCCCCGCCCCCTGGACGGGCGAGGGGTCCGGTTTCCGTGCCGCCGGCACCGACGCGCGGCCCGGCCGGCTGACCGGCTCCGCGCAAGACGGCGCCTGGGCCTGGGAGTTGGCCGAACAGCCCGTGGACGCACCGCTGTTCACCTTTCCCCGCTGGTCCTGGCGCCGCCCCTTGCTGCCCGCCTCGCATGTCCTGCCCGCCGCGCGCGCCCGTTACGAGGGCACGTTCACGTACGACGGCACGACCCTGGCGCTGACCGGCGCGCCCGGCGCATCCGCACGTATCCACGGCCACGGCAACGCGCGCCGCTGGGCGTGGCTGCACGCCGACCTCGGGGGCGGGGCCGTGCTGGAGGTCGTCGCCGCCGTCTCCATGCGCCCGGGCCTGCGCAGACTTCCCCCGCTGGTGTTCCTGCGCCTGCGCCGGGGCGGCCGCACCTGGCCGCGGCGGCCCGAGCGCAGCGCGGTCGGCTGGGCGGGATGGGGCCGCTTTCGCGCACGTATCGGCCTGCCCACCTGGACGGTCACCGGCCGCAGCGGGCTGCGCCGCATCCGGGTGGAGGTCGCTCAGCCGCCGGAGCGGACCCTGGCCCTGGACTACCGCGACCCGGACGGCTCCGCTGCCGTGTGCCGCAACAGTGAACGTGCCGACGCGCGCGTGCTGTTGGAGCGTTGGTGGTTCGGCGGCTGGCGCACGGAGGCGCGGTGGACGCTGGACGGCACGGCGCACGCGGAGGTGGGCGGCCGGTGAACGGGGCACTGGGCACTGGTCGGGCTGGTGGGCAGCCGGTGAGCGCGGCTCTGGCCGGGCTGGTGGCCGCCCTCGTCGCCGATGACGGCACCTTGGAGTGGGCCGAGCGGGTGCCCGCGCGGCTGGAGACGGTGCTCGCCGGGATGCCGTCGGCCGTGCGGACGGCCTTCCGGGCGGGCGCTCACGGGGTCGACGCCTTTGCGCGGGCCCGCACTGGACGCCGACTCACGGACCTCACACCCGGCGAACGGCAGACGGTGCTCGACTCGCTCGCCGGCCGGCCCGCGCTGCTGCGGCTGCTGGAGGTGCTCAAAGTACCGGTCCTGCTGGCGGCCGGGACCGAGCGGACGGCCCGCACCGATCCCCCGGCGCGGGCGGTCCCCCTACGGTCCGACCCGCCGCTCGACTGCACTCCGGCCTCCGAGTGGCCCGCGCGCAGCACGGCCGACGCCGTCGTCGTCGGCTCCGGCGCGGGCGGCGCGATGGCCGCCAGGACGCTGGCCCGGGCGGGGCTCGACGTGGTCGTCCTCGAAGAAGGGCGGCACCACGGCACCGACAGCTTCCGCGACCGCACCCCGCTGGAGCGGTTCACCGACCTCTACCGGGACGGCGGCGCGACCGTCGCCGTCGGCAGAGCGCCGGTGCTGCTGCCGACCGGCCGGGCCGTCGGCGGCACCACGCTGGTCAACTCCGGTACCTGCTACCGCACTCCCGAGCATGTCCTGGCCCGCTGGAGCAGCGCGTTCGGGTTCACCCTCGCCGACGGACTGGACCCCTTCCTCGACGAGGTCGAACGCACGCTGAGCGTGGCCCGCCAGCCGCAGGACGTGCTCGGGAACAACGGCCGGATCGCCCTCGACGGCGCCCGCGCCCTCGGCTGGACCGCCGCGCCGCTGCGCCGCAACGCACCCGGCTGCCGGGGGTCCTGCCAGTGCGTGGTGGGCTGTCCCACCGGCGCCAAGCAGAGTGTGCAGTTGTCCGTGCTGCCCGACGCGTGCGCGGCAGGCGCCCGGATCGTCACCGGGGCGCGCGTGGAGCGCATCCTCGTCGACCCGGACCGTCCCGGCGGGCCCCGCGCCACGGGCGTACGCGTCCACCGCGACGGCGGGAGCAGCCACTTCGAGATCCTCGCCCCGCTCGTCGTCGTGGCCGCCGGGGCACTGCAGTCGCCACCCCTGCTGCGCCGCTCCGGCCTGGGCCGTCATCCCCGGCTCGGCCGCAATCTCAGCGTCCATCCCGCCACCACCCTCGCCGGACGGTTCTCCGAGCCGGTCACCGCGTGGAAAGGCGTGCTGCAGAGCGTCGGGGTGGAGGAGCACCACCGCTGGCACGGCATCCTCATCGAGGCGACCGCCACCCCGCCCGGCATGGGCACCTTCGTCCTGCCCGGCCTCGGTGCCGGACTGCGGCGCGAACTGGACGACGCCCGCCGCCTCGCCACCCTCGGCGCGATGATCGCCGACCTTCCCTCCGGCCGCGTCCTCGGCCGTAGTCGCACCCTGGTCCGCTACGACCTCCATCGCCGTGACGCCGGGCGGCTCATACGCGCCGTACGGGCGATGGGCGAACTGCTCTTCGCCGCCGGTGCCGACGAAGTGCTCACCGGTGTCCCCGGCACGCCCCGCGTGCACAGCCTTGAGGAACTCGACGAGCTGCTCGCGCGCACCGATGCCCACGAACTCCATCTGTCCGCCTACCATCCCACCGGCACGGTCGCCGCCGGCGCCGATCCGCAGCGCTCTCCCGCGGACGCCGCCGGCCGACTGCGCGGCGTACACGGCGTTCTGATCGCCGACGCCTCCGTGCTGCCCTGCTGTCCGGAGGTGAACCCGCAGGTGAGCGTCATGGCGGCGGCCCTGGCCGTCACCGACGCCGCCACAGGGTGAGGGCGGATCACGGGGATGAGGTCACGAGTTGTCCGGCCAGTCGGTGGGCCTGGGCCAGCAGCGTGCCGTAGACGGCGACTTCGTCGGGGTCGTCGGGCCGGGCACGGACGAGGTGCCGGCGCAGCGTGTCGAGCGTGCGGTGCAGTTCGTGTACGGCCTGGCGCAGCTCGCGGTCGCTCCGGTCGCCGAAGCGGCTGTGGCCGTAGAGGTGGAGGGCGTGGGCGGTCTGGCGGAGGAACTCGGCGTAGCGGCGGGAGAGATGGGGGTGGGGCCGCGCGCCGGAGCGGTCCTCGGCCGTGGCTTCCAGCACGGTGCGGGTGACCCCGGCGGTGTGCACGGCCGCGTAGTCCAGGACGACGACCGCGTCGTCGTACTCCTTGTCGGGCGCGGACGGTGACCGGGTGCGGCGGCGGAGGTTGACGCGCAGGCTCTCCCGGCTGCGGCCGAGCGCGGTGCGTGAGTCGTCGACCAGGCGTTGGAGGCGCAGGGCGCGCTCGTGCCAGGTGCCGGCCTCGGCGGGGTCCCACCGGTCCTCGGCCAGCCCGTCGGCCACCGCCCGCAGGATGTCGTGGGCCTCCTCGGTGGCGTCCCGCAGGGCGGCTCTGCTGTCCCGTAGGTAGAGCGGGGGACGGATCAGCGCGTTGACGGCGATGCCGACGACGGCACCGAAGACGGCCTCGGAGATGCGTGCGGCGGCCGTGTCGACGCCGACGGGACCGCCGGTGAGGACGAACAGGGCGCCGGTGGCCGCGTAGACGCCCTGGCTGCCCAGGCGACGCCAGTGGCCCAGCAGCACCACGGTGGGCAGGACGAGCGCCATCGCCAGCATCGTCTCGTGCAGGACGAGCACGACCGCGGTGGCCGTGATCGTGCCCGTCGCGATGGCCGCCAGCTGTTGCAGGCCGTGTGCGACGGACCGGTAGACGGTCTCCTCCACCAGCACGATCGCCACCCAGGGCGCAACGAAGGCCATCGGCGCCTGGAGCCACCAGCCGGCCACCGCCCAGGCGAGCCAGGCCGCCAGCGCCGCCTTGCCCGCCTGGACGGCCAGGTCCCGCTCGCGGCCCGGCCCCGTGCACGCCCGCCTCACTGTCTGTGCGGCGGCGTGCGCGTGGCGTCGTAGGGTCCGCGCGGCCGTGCGTGTCGCATGCATACGGGTGCGGGTGTCACCGATCGGCGGGAAGCATGCACCTCGGCCGGTCCTTGCGGCGACGGGCCGGTCCAGGGGCCATGCGGGCCACGCGCCGCCGCGGGCCGCTGCTGCTCAGGACCCGCCGGCCCGCGCGGCCTCTTCCTCCGTGCGGGCCTTGCCCGTGGAGAGGGTGCCGCCCGAGCTCTCGAGGTGGGCGCGGACGAACCACTGGAACTGCTCCAGGTCGCGCAGCTGCTCGATGAGCAGGTCCTCCGTGGCGGGATCGACCTCGCCGGCCTCCTTGATCGCGGCCCGGACCGACTCGATCACACCCGTGTACACGAGGTCGAGCGCGCCGAGGTGCGCGATGGCGTCGGCGCGGCCGATGGAGTAGTCGTCCCAGGTGCGTTCACCGACCAGGGCACCCGGTGTGCCCTGCGCCACGCCGCCGAGGGCCGCGATCCGCTCCGCCACGTCGTCGGCCATCTCCCGGACGCGGTCCACCTGCGGGTCGATCATCTCGTGCACAGCGATGAAGTGGGGTCCGACCACGTTCCAGTGCACGTGCTTGAGCGTGAGATGGAGATCGTTGAGTGCGTGCAGCCGCAGTTGCAGCAGGCCGATCAGCCGGCCGGCCGCCTCACGCTCGATGCCGGGCACGGTGTACTTCGGGGTCAGATCCTTCGTCATGGTTCACCTCGGTTTCTCATGGATTGCGTCGGGCTCACCACCCCTGCTGCCCCGTTTCGACCACGTCAGACATCTTTGGAGGGAAGGGAGGGAGCGACGGCGACAGGCTCAGGACGTCCCGGCGCTCACCGCCGGCCAGGGGACCGGTCCGGTGCCGTCGCTCCACGCCTGCAGTGCCTCCCGGTCCAGGCACAGGATTCCGCACTGTTCGGCGTACTCGAGGGCCGGCGCCGTGAAGTCGCTGGTGGTCACCAGGGCGGCCACATCGGCCTCGTGCACCGTGTAGCAGGTGCCGCCGAAGCGTTGCAGGTCCTGGGAGCCGACCCGGTGCTCGTCGCCGTACCGCTTGCACTGAACGACCAGCCGCCGCCCGTCGGGCGTCACGGCCAGGACGTCCGCCCCCAGATCGCCTGCACCGCCGACGACTTCGACTCCGGTGCACCCGTCCCGCGCGCACAGCGCGGCCACCGCCTGCTCGAACTCCTCGGCGTCCAGGGCGTCGTAGTCGATGACGCCCGGTGCCTGCTCCTCGGTCCGGGCGGAGCCGAGGTGGTTGTCCCTGTCCCCAGGCGCACACTGGCGTGGCACAGCCGGGCCGGGCGCCTCCAGCGCCTCCAGCGCGGTGTCTCTGCCCGCCTCCAGTGCGGCGGCGGCCTGCTGTACGGCGCGGGCGGCCAGGTCCCGCCGACGCCGCCGACGACGTCGTAGTGCCAGGGCGCAGGAGACGGCGACGAGGCCCAGGGCCGCAGCCCAGACGGGCCGCCCCTGGGCGGCGTTGAGCACCATGCGGACGGCGAGTCCCGCCGCACAAAGGACCAGAGCGAGAATGCCGAAATACACAGCGGTGGCGCGCAGATCGAATCGCCGGCCACCGCTGCGCCGTATTCGGGGTGCGGGTGTCGTCACGGTGGAACAGACTCCTTCCGACGGACACGAAGATCACTTGCCTCATGTGCCCCGGAAGCGTTGGCCCACTCAGGGCGTGTGGCAGGCCGGACCGCTGGGGCCCGTACTCCGCGTGCGAGGTCAGCCGGCCTGTGGAGCGGAGCCGTCCGCCGAAGGTGCCGGTGTGTACGGCTCGATCTCATGCCGCGGCGAGGGCCCTCCGAGCTGCCGGTCGAGGGCAGTTGGCCGCCGTCCAGGGAGGCGCGGGCGTCGTTGACGAAACGCAGTTCCGCGAAGCGTCCGACCGCTCCGGCGACTTCGCGTGGTGCGACCAGACTGATCATCGTCGGCAGCGCACCCTCAGCCCCACGAGGCTGCGTCAAGTGTGCGTCAGCGGTCACACCGAGGTGGCACGGGTGGTGTCGGAGCGGTGGGTTCGGGGGTCTCGCCGGTTCTGTGGAACTCCCGTACCGCCGCGAGCATGTGGGCTCGTTCGTCGCGCGGATACTCCCGCAGAGGCTTCAGCGATTCACGCTGCTCCACGAACGTCCGCACGAATGCTCTGACCAGTCCTTCGACGAGCAGGAGCACGACAGCCCCGGAGACCAGGTAGAAGGAGTCCCTGGCCAGGTCCGGGTTCTCGGTGTGGTCGGCGGAGCCCGCCCACATCAGGATTCTGATCTGCTGCACGCCCAGGACGATGACCACGAGGGTCCAGACCACACCGGCTATGTAGGCCGACAGGTTCCGCGGGGTGAGGGCCAGGAAGCTGACCGTCGACACATGCGCCTCACGCAGGTCCTCGGGATCGGGGGTCCGGCCCCGCCGCATGGCGTCCAGGACTTTCAGACGCGCCTCGACGGTCTTGCGTACGTCCTCCGTCTGCGACTCGCCCAACCGGCGCATCAGCGTGTACGTCTGGATCGTACCGACCGCGAGGACGGTGACGATGAGCGTGGTGACAAGAGAGGCGTAGTCGTCGGTCATCGCCCACTTCATGAATCCCCCGTAGGTCATGCGGCCACTGGCCGCGAACCTACTACCTGCTGGCGCCCGCCGCGCTGCGCCAGAAGTCGCGCATCAGCGGTGTCGGTGTCGGGCTCTCCATCGCCACCTGGCTCAGGAGGATCGCGACCGTTCCCGTGGCCGGGACGATGTGCGCGGTCGTGCCGGTGCCGCCCACCCAGCCGTAGCGGCCGGGGACGTTCCACGGGTCGGTCGGGGCGACGTCGACCTGACCGCCGTAGCCCCAGCCCTGGCCCTCGAGGAAAAGGGTGGCGCCGGCTCGCTGTTCGGCCGTGAGGTGATCGGTGGTCATGCGGCGGACGGAGGTGGGGGTGAGGAGTCGGTGGCCGTCGGCTTCGCCTCCGGCGAGCAGCATGCGGGCGAAGGACAGCCAGTCGTCGGCGGTGGAGACGAGGCCACCGCCGCCCGAGTGGAAGCGGGGGCTGCGGCTCCACTGCCCGTCGGGGGCGTCCGAGAGGTTCAGGGATCCGTCCGGAGACGGGGTGTAGGACGAGGTGAAGCGGTGCCGCTGTGCCCTCGGGACCTCGAAGGCCGTGTCCTTCATGCCCAGCGGCCCTAAGATCCGTTCCGCGAGGAAGTCGGGGAGCGTACGGCCCGACGCCCGGGCGATCAGGATGCCCTGGAGGTCGGAGGAGGTGCCGTACAGCCAGGCCTCGCCTGGCTGGCGCAGCATCGGCACCTGCGCGAGGAGGCCGAGCCAGGTGTCGGGGTCCGGCCAGTCCTGCAGGGCACGGCCGTCCTTCTGCACCGTGAACAGGGACTGCACCGCCGGAAGGGAGAAGTCGTCCGGGAATCCCCAGCCGGTGCGGGAGCTGAGCAGGTCCTCGACCGTGATGGGGCGTGCCGCTGGAACGACGTCGTCGACCGGGGCCCCGGGGGGGCGCACCACGTTCGGTTTCGCCAGCTCAGGCAGCCAGCGCTCGACCGGTGCGTCCAGGGTCAGCCGGCCTTCCTCCACCAGCATCAGGACAGCCGCCGCCGTGATGGGCTTGGTGATCGACGCGATACGGAAGATCGAGTCCCGCCCCATCGGTGCCGTGCCCTCGGTGTCCACCGAGCCGGCGGTCACCACCTGCACGTCGTCGCCGTGCGCGACGAGGGCGACGGCTCCGGGCACCCTGCCGTCGTCGACGTACCGGTGCAGGATGTCGTGCAAGGTGTTCATCGGTCGCCTTCCGGTCGGACGGTCGTCGCTTGTACGACTCCTGGTGCCGCGGGAAGTCATCGCGGACAGCCGACGGCCGCGCAGGCCGTCGGTTCAGGACGGCGGGGCGGGCAGCGGGTTGGCGGCGAGTGCGCGGGCGGTGTGGACGAGGTTGGAGGCCATGGCCCGGCCGGTGGAGTTCGACCAGTCGTGGCCTCGGTCGTCGTCGAGGTAGTCGGGGCCCGGGCCGGGACCGAGGTGCCAGTAGGTCCATGCCTGGCCGGGGATGGTGAAGCCGATGTCGGCGAGGGCGCCGCTGATCTCGCTGATGACGTGGTGGGCGCCGTCCTCGTTGCCGGTGACGACCACGCCTGCCACGCGGTTGTAGGCGACGGGGCGTTGTTCGTCGTCGGTCTCGGCGAGCATCGCGTCCATCCGCTCCAGCACGCGCTGGGCGACCGAGGAGGGCCGGCCCAGCCAGGTCGGAGAGGCGATGACCAGGATCTGGGCGGACAGCAGCTTCTGGTGGACGGCCGGCCAGTCGTCGCCGTCGCCCATGTCGGTCTGTACGCCCGGCTTGAGGTCGAGATCGACCGCCCGTACGACGTCCACCTCCACGCCGTGGCCTTGCAGCGCGGCCACGACCGTGCCGGCCAGCGCCTCGGTGTTGGACGGCTGGGGCGAGGGCTTGAGAGTGCAGTTGATCACCAGTGCGCGCATGGGGGCCACTTTCCCTCGCGGTCCGGAACGATGCGGGTGGGCCACGCGCCCGGTTCACTCCCCCGCATCAACCAGCCGGTCCATGCCTCATGGAAGCGCCGCCGCGCGCTGGATGGCGTCGAGCGTGCGAGCCACGTCGTCGTCGCTGGTGGACCAGTTGCTGACGGAGATGCGCATGACGCGGCGGCCCTGCCAAGTGGAGCCGCTGATCCAGGTGGTGCCGTCGTCGAGGAGGCGGTGGATGATCCGGTCGGTGCGTGCGTCGGTGTGTACGTCGTTGGGTGCGTCGTCGTCGAAGGCGGCGCAGACCTGGGTGAAGACGACGTCGTTGAGCACGGTCGCGCCCTCGATGGCGGCGATGCCCTCGGCGAAGGCGGTGGCGTGCCGGCAGAGTCGTTCGACCAGGTCGGCAACCCCTGTGCGGCCCAGGGAGCGCAGGGCCGCCCAGACGGGGAAGGCCCGTCCGCGGCGGGAGAGTTCGGGGACCGTGTCGATGGGGTCGCCGCGGGTGTCGTGGATCAGATAGGCGCCCTGGTGGCCCATCGCGGAGCGCAGTGCTGCCGCGTCGCGGACCATGGCCAGACCGCAGTCGTAGGGGACGTTGAGGGTCTTGTGGGCGTCGGTCGCCCAGGAGTCGGCGTCGGGGCATCCCGCGGTCAGGGGTGCGTACCGTGGGCTCGCGGCGGCCCAGAGGCCGAAGGCCCCGTCGATGTGGACCCAGGCATCCGCCTCGCGGGCGGCGCCGATCGCCGGCTGGAAGGGGTCGAAGGCGCCGCTGTGGATGTTGCCGGCCTGGAGGACCACGATCGTGGGCCCCGGCGGACCGGCGGCCAGGGCCTGCCGCAGGGCGTCGGGCCGGATGCGCCCTTGGTCGTCGGCCGGCACGGACTCCGGCTCGCCGAGGCCGACGTAGCGCAGGGCCAGATCGACGCTGATGTGGCGCTCCGCGCCGACGAGGACCCGCACTCTCGGCCCGCCGGCGAGGCCGTCACGGACGGTGTTCCAGCCGGTACGGCTCAGTACGGCGTCCCGCGCGGCGGCGAGGCAGGTGAAGTTGGCCATGGTGGCACCGGTCGTGAAGCCGACCCCGCAGTCCGCGGGCAGCCGCAGCAGATCGAGCAGCCACGCTGCGGCGATGTCTTCCGCGGCCGCGTAGGCGGGGGACGCCGCACGCATCACGCAGTTCTGGTCCCAGGCGCTGACCAGCCAGTCGGCGGCGAGCGCGGCGGGGTGGGTGCCGCCGACGACGAAACCGTAGAAGCGGCCGCTGGGGAAGCCGGTGAGCCCCGGCTCACAGGCGGTGGCGAGCAGGTCGACGACCTCGTCGGGCGGCGTCGGACCAGCGGGCAGGTCCGTGCCGAGTGCGCGCACGATGTCCTCGGCCGCAGCACGCGCGGGAACGGGCCGGTCCGACAGGCCGGCCAGCCAGCGCAGGGCCTGGTTGTACGCCTGGAAGAGCGCCCTCTCGCGCGCGTCCATACCTCGCACTATGTGACGGAGGTCGTGGGCGTGCAAACCGAGGGGTGTGCGCTGGTGCTGCTGGGGGCTTCGGAGGACTTTCAGGCCTTGGGAGCCCTCATTGTGTGGCGGGGCCTCATTTGGTCGGCTCGCCACTCGACCCTCCCTGCTGCGACGCCTCGGTGTGCCGCTATCGCTCGGGAGCCGCGAGCACAGTCCTGGCTTCTTGGACGAAGTCGCGCCGCGCCTGCTCCAGCGCCACCTTGTGCTCTCCGAACATGCGGACCCGCTGCGCGAAATCCGCTGCGGGAAGACGCAGGGCGTTCGCCATGGCCCGGATTTCTTCGTGGAGCACGGCGGCAAGGTCGGCCATGCTGTCGGGGCCTGTGATGGTCACCGCTGTCACCGATCGCTGCAGCGCCTCCAGAGCGGCGTTGGTGGGAGCCCACAGCTCCCTGTGATCGGCCCCCTCCTCCCAGCCGGGCTGGGCGCGAGCAGTGATGACCGAGCTGAAGCCGGCCTCTGCCTCGCCGCACCGGTCGAGGACAGCCGCGAACGCCGCTTGCCGCTCCTGGCGCAACCGGTGCCTCACATCGACGGCCTCTTGGTCACGCACCTGGCGCCGGACGACCCGGCCTTGGACGAGCGCGCCGCCGAGCGCCCCCGCCAGCGTGCCGGCGATCCCCAATGCGGCAGCCCACACAGCTGCGTCCCCCTGATCCATGCCACGCATCATGCCGACTCGTCGCCATCGGCATCGAACCGGGCGTCCGGCGTCGTACCCGCCGGTTCCTGACGCTGTCCGGCACGGCCGTCGGCCGAGGGCTGCCCCAGTCTCGGCGTTTCGGCCAACCCGGTCCCGGCGGTGCGCTCATGCGTGGCAAGGGTCGGTGTACTGCGCAGCTTCGGCGAACCGCTCAGCTCCGGGCCTCCAGCCCGACCGAAAGACATGTGTTCGAAACGCGGTGCGGGTCGTTGAACCCGACGAACGAGCCGTGACCGTCAGACGGAGGGCCGACGTTGACATCAGCCGAAGCACATCAGGACGCGCCGCCGGACGCGCGGAAGACGGCGGCGGACGGGATCTCGAACGCGGAGCGTGAGCTGTACGGCGGGCGGCTGCGCTACGACCAGTCGTACGTACGCCACGAGGGCCCGCTGACCCGGCTGGGGTTCGGGCACATGGCCGCCGAGCTGCCGCGCATGGTGGGGATGGTGCTGCGCACCGGCTGGCGGACGGACCGGCGGGCACTGGCGGGCGTCGTGGCGGCCGAGCTGGGTCAGGGTGTGACGGCGGGCTGGGGGCTGGTGGCGGTCAACAGCGTCCTCACACAGCTGTTCTCCGACGGCCCGACCGCGGACAAGCTCCGTGACGCCCTGCCGTCTCTGGCGGTCCTGGCGGTTGCGGCGGTGGCGACGGCGCTGCTGTCGGCGTGGTCGACGGCCATGTCGGGGCGGCTGGAGCCTCAGGTGGAGCGGGCGGTCTCCGCGCGGTACTACGCGGCGGTCACCCACGTCGAGGTGGAGGCGACCGAGCGGCCGGAGGTGCAAAGGGTCCTGGAGGCGGGCCGGTTCGGCACCGACTCCGCCCGCAGCATGCTCCGGCTGTCGGTGGGCGTGGGCAACGTGGTGATCGGTATGGCGGCGGCCGCCGTCGTCCTGGCGTCGCTGCACTGGGCGCTGCTGCCGATGCTGCTGGCCGTCGCCGTGCCGAAGGGGTGGGGAGCGGTCCGCTCCGCGCGCCGCGAGTACGTCTCACGCCTGAACTGGGTCGACCACCGGCGGGCGATCGCCTCCCTGCTGGCCTACCTGATCCGCCCGCACGCCGCCGGAGAGATCCGTGTGCACGCGGCCGGGACCAAACTGCTGTCCAGCTACGAGGAGATGTCCCGGCAGACGGAGGCGGAACAGCGGCGGCTGGCCCGGGCGCAGGCCGGGACGGACCTGGTCGCGGGCGCCTTCGCCGGTCTGGCGTCGCTGGGCTGCTACGGGATGCTGTGGTGGCTGCTGGCCGACGGTGGTCTGCCGCTGGCTGTCGGCGGGACCGCGGTGATCGCCATCCGTACGTCCACCGCACGGCTCACCTCTCTCGTGCAGCAGGTCAACCGGCTGTACGAGGAGCTCCTGTTCCTCACCGACACGGAAGACGCCATCGACATGGCGACCGAGCACGCGATCCCGCGCACCGGCGCGCCGCTGCCCACGCCGGTACGGGAAGTCCGGGTGGAGGACGTGTCGTTCACCTACCCGGGCGCCGACTCCCCGTCTCTGAAGGGGGTCAGTGTGCGAGTTCCCCGCGGTGAGGTGACAGCCCTCGTGGGGGCGAACGGCTCGGGGAAGACCACGCTGACCAAGGTGCTGGCCGGTCTGCTGCTGCCCGCGGAGGGCAACGTGTGGTGGGTGGGTGAGTGCGGCGAACCGGTGGAACTCCGCGCGGCGGACCGGGCCCAGGTGTTCGCCTCGGTCGGGGTGCTGGCGCAGGACTTCCCCCGCTGGGAGATGACCGCCGCCGCCAACGTCGCCATCGGCGCCGGCGACCGCCCCCGCGACATGGACCAGGTCCGCAAGGCGGCCCGGGACGCCGACGTGCTCGACCTGATCGAGGGCCTGCCGCACGGCTGGGACTCGATCGTGTTCAAGGGGTACGAGCGCGGCGTCCAGCTCTCGGGCGGACAGTGGCAGCGGCTGGGCACCGCGCGCACGCGGTACCGCGGCGCGCCCGTCCTGCTCGTCGACGAGCCCACTTCGGCGCTCGATCCGCACGCCGAGATCGCCGCCTTCGAGAAGCTGTGGTCCCTGGCCCGGGAGGGGCATGCGGTCGTGCTCGTCACGCACCGGCTGGCCGCGACCATGAACGCCGACCACATCTACGTCCTCGACGACGGGTGCCTCGTCGAGGACGGCACCCACGCAGAGCTGATCGCCCGCGGCGGCCTCTACCAGAGCATGTTCACCGCCCAGGCCGCCCAGTACGGGCTCACCACCCCGACGGCAGACGTTGTGCCGACCCCACGGCCGAGCCCGTAGGGCTTCACGCCTCCTGAGGTGCGGCCCACTCCACGAACTGGACGATCACGCCGTTGGGGTCGGTGACCTGGAACAGGCGCTCGCCCCAGGGCTCCTCGCGGAGCGGCATGGTGATCGGGACGCCGGCGTCGCGCAGGCGCTGCTGGTGCTCCTGGAGGCCGGAGGCGACGGTGAAGGCCAGGATCAGGCCGCTGACGCGCTGGTCACGCTGTTCGGGCGGCAGCACCTCGATGCCGCGGGCGAGGAGGACGACATCGACCGCGTCGTCGTGGGTGAGGGCGGCGAAGCCGTCGGCGGCCTGGCGGACGGTGTAGCCGAGGTGGGCGGTGAAGAACTCCTGCGAGGCGGTGACGTCGTCGACGGTCAGCGAGACGGTGGAGGCGGTGAACTGCACGAGGCTCCCTGGGGTGGGTCTGGTCCGGTGTGGATACGCCAGCCTGGTACGACCGGCGTAATCTTGCTACCGACGTAAACTTAGACCTGGCAGCCTGCGAGTGTCAACATAAAAGTAGGACGGAGGTAAGATTGCACTCATGGCCACCGACACACCCACCCCTCCGGCCGGGCTGCGCGAGGCGAAGAAGCAGGAGACCCGGCAGCTCATCTCCGACCATGCGACCCGGCTGTTCATCGCCCAGGGCTTCGAGCGGACGACCATCGCCGAGATCGCCGCGGCGGCCCGTGTCGCCAAGAAGACCGTCACCAACTACTTCGCACGCAAGGAGGACCTGGCCCTGGACCATCAGGAGGAGTTCGCCGCTTCTCTGGCCCGGACGGTCGCCGACCGCCGCCCCGGGGAGTCCGCACTGGCCGCACTGCGCCGCGCGTTCGCCCACGCCGTCAGCACGCAGGACCCCGTCGCCGGGTTCTCCGGCCGGGAGTTCGCCGCGATGGTCGCCGAGAGCCCGACCCTGAGCACGTGCCTGCGGGGCCTGCACGACCAGCGCGAGCACCGGCTCGCCCAGGCGCTCGCCGAGGCCACCGGCACCTCGATCGACGACATCGGCACCCGGACCGCTGCCGGACTGCTGGGCGCCGTCCACCGCGTGCTGTTCCAGCGCATCCAGGAGCTCACCCTCGCCGGACAGCCCAACGACCGGATCGCCCGGACCGTCACCACCGAAGCCGGTCAGGCTTTCGACATCCTGGAACCCGCCCTGTCCGACTACGCCACCGCCTGACGGCCGCCTTTCCACGGCGGCCTACGGCCCTGGTGACGAAGGGCTTTGACGCACCGGAGGACACATTCGACGCAGTTTGGTCAACATTTACTTTTCCGGAATACGTCTGCATAGTGACGCCTCGAAATATTGGCGGGTCGACCGAGAGGGCCTTTTCTTGTCCCAGATCAAGGATGTTGCCGCGCGCGAGGTGGAGCTCGAGCGAGCTCAGGTCTCCGTCATGGGCGAGCTGTTCGACGAGCGGCTGGCCGAAGCGCGGGAGCAGCTGGCGCGTGTGCTCGCGAGGCCGTCCGACGGCGCGGGTGAAACGTACGAGAGGGAGGTGGAGGCCGGGCGGCTGACGCGGGAGATCCGTCGGCTGGAGGGAGCCGAGGACGGGCTGGTCTTCGGCCGGATCGACCTGACGGACGGGACCGTCCTGCGGATCGGGCGGCTGGGGCTGCAGAGGGACTCGGACGAACTGCCCTTGCTGGTGGACTGGCGGGCCGAGGCCGCGCGGCCCTTCTACGAGGCGACGCCGGTGCATCCCATGAGGCTTCGGCGGCGCCGCCATCTGCGGCTGACGGGCCGCACGGTGGTGGGAGTGAGCGATGAGCTGCTCGACGGCTCGGCGCCCACCGATCAAGACGTCGTCGGCGACGGCCCGTTGACCGCGGCGCTCCAGGCCAGGCGCACCGGGCGGATGGGGACGGCGGTCGCCACGCTCCAGGCCGAGCAGGACGCGATCGTGCGGTCGCCGCACCGTGGGGTGACGGTGGTGCAGGGCGGTCCGGGCACCGGAAAGACGGTCGTGGCGCTGCACCGCGCCGCCTATGTTCTGTACGCCTTTCCGAAGGCAGCCGAACGCGGCGTGCTGGTGCTGGGGCCGAACGCGCGATTCCTCGACTACATCTGCCAGGTCCTGCCCTCCCTCGGGGAGAACGACGTCGTCCTGGCGACCTGCGAGGAACTGGCCGGCGTCGTACCGGGCGCAGCGGATTCCTTCGAGGGGGCGCGCCTGAAGGGAAGTGTCCAACTGGCCGACGCGCTGGCCGCGTTGGTCCGCTCACGGCAGGCACCGCACGGCGACTTCGAGGTCCGGGTCGGGCAGGAGTGGATCCGTCTGCCGGACCGGGAGGTCGTACAGGCGAGGGAGTCGGCGCAGACCAGTGGTCTCGCGCACAACCGGGCACGCCGGCTGTTCAAGGAGTTGCTGGTCGACGCCCTCGTCCGTGAGCTCGCCCGCAGTGGCGCCGAGGCGCTGGAGCGTATCGACGCCGAGGTGGCGCAGCTGACCGGCCTCGACCTGGACCGGGTCGCGGCAGCGGACCTGCGCCGCCTCGGGGTGGACGACGCGCCCGCCACAGGGGCCGACGAGTTCGACGCCGACGCCATGCGGGCCGAACTCCTCGACGACGCCTCGCTGGACCAGGCCGTCGAGGAACTGTGGCCGCGGCTGACGCCGGGCGAGGTGGTTCACGCCCTGCTGGCGGACGGCGACGCATCGGCCGCGTATCCACGGCAGTTCACCGACGCCGAGCGGGCCCTGCTGCGGCGAGCACCCGGTGCGCCCTGGACGGACGCGGACGTGCCACTGCTCGACGAGGCGGCGAGCCTGGTCGACGGCCCACCGGAGCAGGCCTTCGGGCACGTCGTCGTCGACGAGGCACAGGAACTCACCGCCATGCAGTGGCGGATGATCGTACGTCGTTGTCCGGGCAGGTCGATGACGCTGGTCGGCGACTTCGCCCAGGCGGGCCCGGCGACGACGGCCCGGGACTGGGCCGACGCCCTCGGCCCGCACGTCGGCCGGCGCTTCGACCTGCGCACCCTCACCGTCAGCTACCGCACCACGCAGGAAATCCTCGCCACCACCGAGGAGTTGCTCGCCCGGATCGCCCCGGACCGGCCGCCGATCCGCTCGATCCGGCGCGGCGAAGAGCCCCGAACCCTCGCCGCCACCCCTGACACGCTCGTCACCGCCCTCCTGCGGGAGCTGCGCGAGCAAAGCGCCTCGTACGAGGGCGAGTTGATCGGGGTGATCTGCTCCGACGACAGGATGCGGCAGCTCGCGGACGCCGGAGTCGAGCAGCATGCCCGACTGGTCCCGGCCTCGCAGGCGCGCGGCCTGGAGTTCGACGCGGCCGTCGTGGTCGACCCGGACGGGATCACCGCCGCCCGCCCCGGAGGGGAGCGCGACCTGTACGTGGCCCTCACCCGTGCCACCAAGCGCCTGTGCACCCTCACCGTTCCGCCCGCCGGGAGGCCCACGGGCTGAGGACGGCCGCATCGAGCGGCCTCGGCGTCAGTCCGCCGGCACCGGCGCCGGTGCCGTGCAGGCGTCGGCGATGGCCCGCGTGTCCCAGTAGAACGGCCGGACCTCGGCGATCCGCCCGTCCCTGACCGTGATCGCCTGCAGGACCGGGAAACTGAGTTCACGGCCGGTCGCGCGAGCGCGAGCACGGACCTGTGTGAGCACGACCGCGGTCTCACCGGTGGCAAGGAATTCCCGCTCCACCATGTCGAACGACTCCCACACCTCCCCCATCACGACGAAGAACCGCCTCATGCCGTCGTGTCCGCGCCACGTGCCGCCGTAGGGCAGGCCGTCCGCCTGGTGCAGCACGACATGCGGCGAAAGAAGGGAGCGAGCAGATCGAACGAGGCCTCGTCGGGGCCTCCTGCCGCCAGATACTCCGCCTCAGCGGCATACATGCCGGTGAGGACCGTCACCGAGTCCGTGGAAGATGCCATCGTCATGCCGCCAGCCTGATCGTCACCGGCCGATCGCGCTGGCGGACATCGGACATCGTCGTTCGATCCGTGCTGCTGGAGGGCGAGTTCGGCGTGTACGGCGGGTATGCAGCAAGGCATGGCGGGATTCGGGGACGACGGGAACGGGAGAGGCGTCGAGCGGGGATCGCGCTCGCCGCGCTCCTGATGCTGGCCAGCGCAGCGTACGCGGTGGCCCAGTTGGCGCGCGGAGGGCTCGATCCGGCCGACACCGCCGGGCTGTTGGGGCTGCCGCTGGGGTCGGCCGGACTGGTGGCCGCGGTGGCGGCGCTGCGCCGCCCCTGGCAGGGCACGGACGCCGACCTCGTACGGCAGTGGGCGGCGACGCTGGCCGTCCTGGTGCAGCAGAACGAGCAGGAGCTGCGGCTTCAGCTGCTCGGCCGGGACACCCGGCGCATCGACCTGCGGTACACGCTGCGCACGGTGCCGGGGCGCGCGGCCGAGGCCCCGGTCGCGGGGCGCACCTTCCGGGACGCCGGCGCCCCTGGTGCGGACCCCGACCCGGCCCCCGACATCGCCGGGTTCTTCCGGACCACCCGGCCCGGGCGGCTGGTCATCGCCGGAGCACCCGGGTCCGGGAAGACGGTGCTGGCCTCGGAGCTGGTCCTCGCTCTGGTCGCCGAACGGGCCGACGGCGACCCGGTGCCCGTGCGCATTCCCATGGCTCAGTGGGACACCTCCCACACGCTGCCCGAACTGCTGGTGGATCACCTCACCGAGCGTCTCGACTGGCCCCGGGAGATGGCGCAGGCGCTGGTGGCCCACGGCATGGTGCTGCCGGTCCTCGACGGCCTGGACGAGATGGACCCGCTGCGGGCCGACGGCTCACCGGACCCGGAAGCCCGCCGGGCACGGGCCGCCGTACGGCATCTCAACGCCCACCAGCGGGGCCTGCACGCGGGTCCGCTCGTCCTCACCAGCCGGATCGCGCACTACGAGGCGCTGCTCGCGCACGAGCCGCTGCTCGACTCCGCGCTGGTGGTGATCTCCCCCGTGGCGTCCGCGCCCGCGCTGACGTATCTGCGCGAGCGCTGCCACGACCCCGCCCGCTGGCGGCCCCTGCTCGACCACCTCGCCGCCCACCCCTCGGGCGTGCTCGCCCAGGCCCTGTCGACCCCCTGGCGGCTCGGGCTGACCGCCACCGTCTACCGCTACCGCGGCGACCCGGCGGACCTGCTCGCGCTGCAGGACACCGCCGCCCTCGACCGGCACCTGCTGGCCCGCTACATCCCGGCCGTCGTGGCACCGGCCGCCGGCGACCCGGACCCGCCCCGCTACAGCCCGGATCAGGTCCACCGGTGGCTGCACCGCCTCGCCCGGCACCTGGCGGGGACCGGCGGCTCCGGGTATCCGACGACCGACATCTCCGTGCACGGGCTGTGGCCGCTGGCGGGGCCCCGCCGGGTGCGGGTGGCGGACGCGCTGCTGACGTTCTGCCTGATCAGCGCCGTCCTGCCGGGCGCCTGGCTGACCCCTCGGCCCGGCGCGGTGGCCTCCGGTGTGGTGGCGCTGGCCGGGGCGTGCAGCCTGGCGGCCGCACTCGCGATCAGCCCGAGCAGGCTGGACTGGCAGAAGCGGCACGTGCCCGGCCTGCGGGGCCGCTTCGTGGTGGGCCTCGTCGTCAATCCCGTCCTCGCCACCGTCGTCGGCATCGCCACCGGGCTGGCGCTCGGCGCGGCCCTCGCGGCGGCGGGCCACACCTCGGCCGGACTCGTCGCCGGTACGGTGGTCAGCTGGGTGTCCGGACTCGGCGCCGGCTTCCGCTTCAGCATGGCGGCCGGGCTGCGCGGGGCGCCCACGACCGCCGTCAGCCCTCCCGTCGCCCTGCGCGACGACACCGTGTACGGGCTCGTCTACGCCGTCTCCACCGGCCTGTTCGGCGGCCTCGCGGTCGGCAGCACGGTGGCCCTGCTGCTGGACCCCGCCACCGGCCTCGTCATCGGCACGGCCACCGCGATCGCCTCCGGCCAGGCCTCGGGCCTCAGCGCCGCCCGCCGCTACCTGGTCTTCCTCCTCTGCTCCCGCCGCCGACTGCCCTTCCGGCTCGGCCACTTCCTGGACTGGTCCTGCTCCGCCGGTCTCATGCGCTACTCCGGCCCGGCGTACCAGTTCCGGCACGCCGAACTGCAGCACTGGCTCGCGGCGCATCCGGTGCAGTGAGGGACCACAGCCGACCGAGCCCTTACCGAGGGCCGGACGACGCGGGCGACCGAGTGAGGTCCAGGTCCGTGTAGAGCATGTGGTGGTCCGAGTACTTGCTGGGCTGTACGCGATGTCTGAGTGCGGTGATGTCCCGCAAGAAGACGTAGTCGAACTTGCTGTACCAGTCGGTGGTCACGTCGCAGTCGCCGACGCCCGAGGGACGACACTGGGCGTCCGTGTCGGTGGCCAGTGACCACATGGGGCTGAGTTCGGGGGCGGTCGGCACGGCGTTGAAGTCGCCGAGGACGATGGCGCGGTCGTGCTGGGCGACCTCGGTGGCGAGGACGGCGACCTGTTCCGCTCGGACTGTCCCTTGGTCTCGTTGGGCGAGATGGGTGTTGAAGACCCGGACGGACCGGCCGTCCACCCTGGTGGTGACTGCCATGTACCCCCGGTCTTCGGAGCCGCCGTCGGGGTATTCCACATTGACGTGGTCCGTCATCGGGGCGGCCGAGAGGATCGCCTGACCATAGGCACCGGGCTTCCAGGGCGCTCCCCCGCACCGGCCCCACTTGCGGAGAACGGACCCGTACTCCACGTGGTAGACGAGCCCGTAGAGGTTCTCCAGATACTCCCGGATCCAGTCGACGTCACGCACGCACGCTTCCTGCAGGCCGATGACCTGCGGCGCGAAGGTGGCGATCTCCGCTGCCCGGTCGACGTTGCTCTCGTCGCAGGGGTTGCAGATGTTCCACGTCATGACCCGGTTCGCGACGACGTCCCTGGCGGCGTCGGCAGGCTGGTGCCTGGCGAAGAGGGGACTGCCTGGTGCACTGGGGCCGACGAGTACCACGCAAGCCACGATCGCGGCGCTCGCGAGCAACCGCGTGCTCCTTCCGAGCACCATCGCCTCCTCGGTCAGGGGACGCACAGGGCATCCGACGTCTCTGTGCACGAGGTTATGGGACGGACATCGGCACCACGTGCCTCCGGCCGTTTGCCGGGCTCACTACTTGAACTCCGGCCCGCAAAGGTGACCGTTGCGGCCTCTGTGACCAATGTGCTGCTTGTGACCGCTGTGAAAACCGGCGGCGGTCGTGTCGGCGGACTGGTAGACATCCAGCGTGGCAAAGACACTTGAGTTCCCCGACCTGCTGCGGCTGATCGACGAGCGGTCCACCGCGTTCCGGGCCGCAGTCGCCTCCGCGCCCGGCCTCGACGTGCAGGTGCCGACCTGCCCCGACTGGACGCTGTTCGATCTGGTGCAGCACCTGGGCCAGGTGCACCGCCACTGGGCCGCCAACGTGGCCGCGGGCCCTGCCGACGCCCCCGCGGCCGCGCCCTCTTCGCAGGACGCCCTTGCCACGCCCCGGGAGCGCGAGGCCCTGCTCGCCTGGTCGGCCGAGTCGACGGGCCTGCTGCTGAGCGCACTGCGCGAGGCCGGCCCGGACCGCGGTTGCTGGACGTGGTGGGGTGCGTCGCAGTCCCCGCAGACCTCGGGTGCCGTCGCCCGGCATCAGGTCCAGGAGGCCACCGTGCACACCTACGACGCCCAGGTCACCGTGGGCGCCCCGCAGCCGCTGCCGGGCGAGGCGGCGCTCGACGGTGTCGACGAGTTCCTCACCATGTGCTGCGCGACCCCGAGTGCCTGGCCGCATCAGCCCGCCGCCGTCGAGTTCCACGCCGGCGAGGGCTCCTCCTGGCGCCTCACCCTCGACGCCGACGGTGCACGGTCCACCCGTCTCACGACACCCTCCGCCGACGGGGACGAGGCCGGTTCCTCCGTTCATGGCACGGCCGCTGAGCTGGTCCTCTTCCTGTACGACCGGATCCCGGCGGACTCCCTGAAGTTCGACGGCGACCCGCACCTCTTCGACCTGCTCCTCGCCTGGGAGCCGGAGGAGTAGGACGGGACGACGCGGAACCGGCTTATTGGTTTGCCGCTGGTCGGCCCGTTCGGATAGGAAGCTCGCATGCTAAAGGGCAGCAAGGTCGGGCTGAGGGCTCGGCACGAGGACGACATCCCGGTCCTGCAGGCCGAACTTCACGACGACGTGGTCAACGCCTCGCGGGCCACCGGCCGGCCGTGGCGGCCGCTCACGCCCGGCTCCAAGGAATCGCCGTTCGTCGAGGACGACATCGAGCAGGGCCGTGTCGCCTTCTCCGTGGTCGAGCTGGACGGCGGCACCCTGGTCGGCACCGCGACGGTGTGGGACATCGACAACCACAACCGGGCCGCCCACATCGGGCTCGGGCTGCTGCCCTCCGCCCGCGGCAAGGGCTACGGAACCGACGTGGTCGCGGTGCTGTGCCACTACGGTTTCATCGTGCGCGGCCTCCAGCGGCTGCAGGTCGAGACCCTCGCGGACAACGCCGCGATGCTCCGCTCCGCCGAGCGCAACGGCTTCGTCCGCGAAGGGGTGCTGCGCTCCTCGGCCTGGGTGATGGGCGAGTTCCTCGACGAGGTGCTGCTCGGGCTGCTCGTCCAGGACTGGAAGCCGGGCGCGAACGGCTAGGCCTCCGTCCGGGCCCGGACAGGACGAGCTGAACGGGGTCGGTCCCACGGGCGGACCCGACGGCCCCCTCCCTCAACTGGGTGGGGCCGCCGGGCCTTGGGACGCCGGCCGTGATCAGCTGATGTACGAGTAGTCGGTGCAGGCGCTCGGTGTGACCCACTGGTGGGCCGAGATGCGGTTGTCGACGCTGAGGTCGCGCCGGTTCTCGAAGTTGTTGCGGGCGAGACCGTCGACGTAGAGCTCGCTGCCCTTCAGGCAGACGTAGCCGTCGTCCCAGGTGCCGGCGGGGTCTCCGGCCAGTCGGTAGAAGGCGACGACGGAGCTGGAGGAGGCCGTGTTCATCACGGACTCGGCGTTGTTGTCGTCGCTCCCGGTGAAGTCGCCTGCGGAGTCGCCCCAGTTCCAGTCGGCGGTGCCCTGCGCGGCGTCGCCGAGCCAGGTGCCGCCGCAGTTGGGCTCGGACCAGGCGTGGACGTGGTTGAAGCCGCGGTTCTGGTAGTCGTCGAACTTGGTGTCGCAGACGGTCGCCGCCTGGGCGGACGTCGTCGGCAGGCTCAGGCCCAGGAAGGCGAGGCCCACGGCGAGGGCCATCGTGGCGGGCTTGCGCAGACGCATGGTGTCTCCTTCGGTCGGTGCCTCCGAGTGCGGAGGCGAGGTGATCCGCGGCTGTCGCGCCGCGGAAGCTCTGGGGTGAGGCAGCGGGGTCTGCTGGAGTGCCCCGGCTGTGTCAGTCGTCCGCTTCGCCCGTGACGCCGGACGCGCGATCCAGGGCGGCCCGCTGCAGTCGCCGGCGGGTGTCGAGGTCGTCGCCGTACCGGCCGCGCAGCCGGTCGACGTACGACGCCTCCACCTTCCGGCCCACGGCCTTCAGCCCGACATCCCGCGCACAGGTGGCGTCGGCGACGGCAAGCTCCCGTTCCAGGGCGAACGCCCGCTGCGGAGGCAGTTGTTGGGTCCGTCGGTGCAGGGCGTCCCGGGCCTCGGCCGGGTTCGCGTACGTACGGCCCTCCGCGCGCATGCAGGACGACCATCGGCGCAGCGCCTTGACGAACCGGGGGTCGGCCACCAGGTCGCCGGCGTACAGCCGGCTGAGATGGGTGGCGGTCTTGTCCACGCGGAACCAGGTGGCGTGGTCGCCGTAGAGCCGTTCCCTGGCCTGTAGTTCGCAGCCGCCCAGCCTGCTGGTCACGGTGCCTCCGCCGGGCACGTCGGCGGAGACGGACGGGGCTTCTGAGCCGCCGGACAGAGCGGTGTCGTACGCGGTGAGGCGCCGGCCGGTCAGCCGCGCGCGGTAGGCGTTGTTGCGGTCGTGGCGTTCGGCGGCGGCGAGCTTCTGCCGGATCGGTCCGCCGTAGCCGTATCGCTGGGCCCAGCCGATGTCGTCGAGGACGTAGCCGAGCGGGCGGCTCTCCCGCGCCGTGAGCGGCAGGCGGAGCCAGTAGGGGAAGCCGTGCTGTGTCATGCACCGCTGGACCAGGAGTTGTTCGGCCCGTGCGAGGCGGAAGCGCTCCGCGTCGGTGAGGGTGTGGTCCGGTGCCGCCCGGCCCCGGTCCGCCGGCTGCCCGTCGTGCCTCTCGCATCCGGCCGCGGCGCCGACGACGAGGGCTGCGGCCGCCAGCCATGCGGCGATGGAACGTCGCACACCGCACTCCTTTGCGTCCATGGGGCCCGCACCCTGCGGGCACCGCTGTCCGGCGAGCCCGGACGCCGCCGGACCTGCCGTGACCTTCAGCTTTGGCCGCCCGGGGTTTGTCCGGCAGGCCCCTGTCATCACTCCGGACAATCAGCGGAGCCCTTGCGCCATGCCCGTCGCGCCGCCTTGCTCCGCCGTCGGCGCCGTTCGTAGCGTCGGAGGCGAGGTCCGCCAGGACCGACGGGGGATGCGGGCATGGGGCGTCGTGAGCGACCGCTGGATCCGGCCGAGGGCCCGATCGCGCAATTCGCGTACGAGTTACGGAAGTTACGGCGGGAGGCCGGGGGCCTCACCTACCGGGCGATGGCCCGCGCGGCGCACTACTCCAGCACGACCCTCGCCGAGGCGGCGGCCGGTGACCGGCTCCCGTCGCTGGCCGTCGCGCTCGCGTACGCGCGGGCGTGCGGCGCGGACGACGCCGCGCTCGCCGACTGGGAGCGGCGCTGGCACCAGGCCGAGCGGGAGGCCGCCCGCCAGGTGCGTGAGAACGATGACGCCAAGGCCCCGTACCTGGGCCTCGCGCGGTTCGACACCGCCGACCGTGACCGCTTCTTCGGCCGTGACCTGCTGGCGGAGCGCCTGGCCTCGCTGGTGCGGGAGCACGACGTCGTGGTCCTGGCGGGGCCCTCCGGCAGCGGCAAGTCCTCGCTGCTGCGGGCCGGGCTGATCCCCCGGCTGGTGGAACCCTCCGAGCCGGGGCCGGCCCGGCCGTCCGCGATCCGCATCCTCGTGCCCGGGGCGCATCCGGCCCGCACCCACACCGCCGTACTGGACCCCGACCGCACCGCGGACGGCACGCTGGTGATCGTGGACCAGTTCGAGGAGGTGTTCACGCTCTGCTCGGACGACCGCGAGCGTGCCGAGTTCCTGAGCCTGCTGTTCGCGCTGGTGGAAGCCGGTCGGAGCACCTCGCTCGTCCTCGCGGTCCGGGCCGACTTCTACGGCCACTGCACCCTGTATCCCGCGCTCGCGGCAGCCGCCCAGGCCGCGACCCTGCTGGTGCCGCCGATGACACCGGAGGAACTGCGCGAGGCGGTCGTCCGACCCGCCGCGCTGGCCGGTCTCACCGTGGAGCGCTCGCTCACCGCCCGAGTCGTCGACGAGGTCAAGGACGAGCCGGGCGGCCTGCCGCTGCTCTCGCACGCCCTGCTGGAGACCTGGCACCGCCGCCACGGCCGGGCCCTGTCGGAATCCGCGTACGAGGCCGCCGGGGGCATCCGCGGCGCGATCGCGCGCACCGCCGAGGAGCTGTACGGCGCCCTCACTCCCCAACAGGCGCAAGTAGCACGGCTGTTGCTGCTCCGGCTGGTCACCCCCGGCCAGGGCACGCCGGACACCCGCCGCCCCACCGACCGGGCCGAGCTGATGGCGCTCGCCGCCCGGACTCCCCCGCACGACGACCACGCCGATGCGGCCCTCGTCCTGGAACGGCTCTCCCGCGCACGGCTGATCACGCTCGACGGGGACACCGTGGACCTCGCCCACGAAGCGGTGCTCACCGCCTGGCCCCGGCTGCGCACGTGGATCGACGAGGACCGGGAACGGCTGCGCGCCCAGCGGCATCTCACCGAGGCGGCCCACGCCTGGCACGGCCTGGGCCGTGACCCCGGCGCTCTGTACCGGGGGCTGCGACTGGCCACCGCCGAGGAGCACTTCGCGCCCGACCTTCCGGAACCTGCCCTCGAACTCACCCCGCTGGAAAGGGACTTCCTGGGCGCCGGGCTCGCCGCGCGGCACAGTGAGCGACGGCACCGCAAGCTCCGTACGACGGCCCTGTCGGTGCTGGTGGTGCTCAGCCTCGTCGCCGCCGTGGTCGCCTGGCAGCAGAACCGGGCAGGCGAGCGCCGCCGCGCCGAGACCGAGGCCCGCAGGCTCGCGGCCGTCGCGGAGAGCCTGCGCACGTCCGACCCCGTCACGGCGATGCGGCTGAGCGTCGCCGCCTGGCGCGTGGCCGATCTGCCCGAGACCCGTTCGGCACTCGTCGGCGCGATGGCCCAGAAGGAGCGGGACGTGTTCACCGACCCGGACGGAGACCCCGCCACCCTCCGGCACCTCAGCGCCGACGGGCGCACGCTCATCAGCGTCGGCGCGCGGCATGTGACCCGCTGGGACGTCACCACCCACCGGCCGACGGCCACCCTGCCCGGTCTGGGCTCGAGGATGCCCGACGCCGGGTTCGTGCGCGGCGACGCGGGCTGGCTTCCGGTGTTCGACCAAGACAACGGCGTGGGGGTACGGGACCTGGCCACGGGGCGGCAGTCGACGGCACCGCTGACCAAGGCGGACGCCGGTGCCGAGATGGGGCCGAGCGGGCGCAGTCTCGTCACGTACGAGATCGTGACCGAGGGAGGTCTGCGTGACACGGACTACCGCATACGGATGTGGGACGTCGCCTCCCGACGGCCCCTGCTGGAATTCCGGCGGGGCTACCGGCTCCCGACGGCCGACTGGGACCAGATGAACTGGGCGCGGCTCACCGCGTTGTCCCAACAGCTGTCGGTGGAGCGCCGTCCGACGACCACGGGCTTTCCGGACGTGATCGTCGCGCCCGGAGACAGGCACCTCGCCCTGTGCGTGCCGTCCGAACGGATCGAACTGTGGAGCGTTCCGGCGCGGCGCAGGCTCCCTGCCCCCTGGCTGCCGCGGGCCACCCTGCAGAGTTGCATGCAAGAACGGCTCGTGTTCTCCGCCGACGGCGCCTACCTGGGGCTCATCGGTCCCGAGGGCTTCCGCGCCTGGCACATCGCCACGGGTCGGCAACTTGGCCCGGTCGCGCATGAACGCACCCTGAAGACGGTCGAGTTGAGCGCCGACGGCACGCTCCTCGCCGCGTCCGACGGATCGGAGATCCTGGTGTGGCGGTTGGCGCAGCCCGAGTTCCCCGTCTTCCGGCACCGGTTGTCCGGTGAGACGGTCAGGGACATCCGTATCGACACCTCCACGCGCACGCTGAGGTACCTGGGAGGACCGGAAGGGTCGTGGGGGCCGTCGGTCCACACGCTCGACCTCGGCAGGGCCGTCGACGCGCCTCCGGAGCGACGAAGGGCGGACGCCGTCGCGTCCACGCCCGACGGCTCGGTGCTGGCCACGGCCCACGTCGATGTCGAACAGTCCCGCGTGCGTTTCACGGTCCTCGACGGCCGCACCGGCGCACGCCTGGCCGAGCCGCCTCCCATGGCCTGCCCCGTGATGGAGGGCTCGCGCTTCGTCGTCAGCTGCGATCCGCACATGGCCTTCGACGCCGCCGGCCGGCGCCTCGCCCACGGAGTCTCCTGGTCGTACGAGGAGCACGGTGGTTCGGGCCGGCTGAGCGTGTACGACATCCCGCGTCGACAGGTGGTCTCCGGGGTCGGGCCGCGCGACCTGCGTGGACAGCCGTTCGACGGACTCTCCTTCGGGCCGGGCGGCCGTTCCCTGCTCCTCGGAGGAGACCTTGGGCTGCTGGTCCCCGCCCTGCCGGACACACCGGATCGACCGGTCGCCACACGCTGGTGGGACCTGACCCGGCGCAAAGTCGTCCGCACGCTCCCCCTGGGCGCGGGCCGGCCCGTCCTGCACCCCGGCGGCAAGTTGCTGGTGACGCTGGGCGGGCAGGCGTACGGGATGCCCTCCGGGACTCCGCTGCCCGACTCCAGGAGCCCCGGCAGGGCCGTCGCGCTGGCGTTCAGCCCCGACGGGAGGCTGCTGGCCGTGGGCGACGGTTCCGGGCGGGTCGTGCTGTGGGACGGCCGCCTCACCCGCCGGCTCGGCGTCCTCGTCGGCGCGGACACCCCGACGTACGAGCATGTGTCGGCGCTGGCCTTCTCCCAGGACAGCGGCACACTCGCCGTGGCGGGCGACGAGGGCACGCTGCAACTGTGGGACACCGCCTCCCAGCAGCGGATCGGATCACCCTTGCCCGCACCGGGCGACACCGTGCGGGCCCTCGCGTTCGACCGTGACGGCAGCACCTTGTACGCGGCGGGCGTTCATGCCTCGCTCCGGCGGTACGCCGTCGCCCCGGAACGCGTGGCCCGCGCGGTGTGCGAGCGCGTCGGCGAGGGCCTGTCCCGGCGGCAATGGGAGGCCCACGCTCCGGGCCTCCCCTACCGTCCCACCTGCGGGTGAAGTGTCAGCTTCGCGCCGAGCGCCTTCTGGTGCGGGTCATCAGCAGGCCTCCCGCGATCAGGAGGACCGAGCCGGCCGCTGCCGGCCACAGGGTGGTGCCGGTCTCGGCCAGCCCGCCGCGGTCGCCCTGGGGGGCGGCCACCTGCTGACCGGACGGGTTGCCGAAGCCGGTGTCGTCGTCGCCTTCGGCGGTGGTTTCAGCGGCGGCGGGTGCCTGGGTTGCGGCGGCCGATGTGGTCGCGGTAGGAGTGTCGGCCGACTTCGGCTCGATGGCAGGAGCGGTGGATGGTGACGCGGTGGATGGTGACACGCTCACCGGTGGAGTCGAGGGGTCTGTCGTCGGCTGCTCGGTGGCGCCGTTGTCGTTGCTGTTGTCGTTGCCGTTGCTGTTGTCGCCGCCCTGGGGTTCTGTGGGCGCGGCGGTCGGCTCCTCCTCCGGCTCCTGCGATTCCTCCCCCGCATCCTCGCCGCCGCCCCCGGCGTCCGCTCCAGCGCCGCACTGGCGCCCGGAGTTGATGCACTCGACCATCTCCCCCATCAGGTCCTCGTCGAAGACGTTGATGAAGTCGCCGTGGTCGGTCACGGGCTTGTGGAGCTGCTCGGGGAAGGAGTCGACCGCGAACAACGGCGTCGTACGGCCGCCGTCGTCCAGGCTCGGGGCGTCGACGTCGTAGACGATGCGCTGCACCAGTTGCGGGATGGCGCGGAACCCGGAGGGGCAGGTGCCGGAGGCGTCGGCGAAGGCCACATGGGTGCGGTGGTTGGCGCTGTCGATGTTGCGGCCGTCCCAGCAGCTCTGGAACCGGAAGGTGCGCACCACGTCGCTGCCGGACGGGCAGATCGGGTATTTGTCCTTGAGCTGCCGGTCCTCGAAGCCGGTGCAGCTCCAGGAGGCGTTGGCGTTGCCTGGGCCGTTGACGAAGGCCTTGGCGTCGCCCGTGATGATGCGCAGCAGCCGGGGCATCGCGGTGACTTCGCCCACCGGACTGCCGACGAAGGTCAGCGTGACCTCCTTCGGCGTGACGATCTCACCGGCGTTGCCCTCGATGCCGCCGCCGGGCGCCTGGGCGTCCCGCTCCTGCGCTCCGTTCCGGAGGCGCAGCACCGGCCAGTAGTACGAGGACCTGTCGCCCTGGTCGACGCAGCTGGTCTCGGCGGCTGCGAGGTTCTCGTCGCTCGCGAAGGCGTTGTTGGACTGGTTGCCGACGTAGTCGTGGAAGTGGTGGGCGCCATTGGTGACGCCCGGGGCGACGATGACGTTGTCCGAGTTGAAGAGGCCGCCCTCGTTGACGCCGCAGCTGGTCGTGAACGTACCGCGCGAGGCGTTGCCCGTCGGGGGTGGTCCGGCGGCGGCCGGCTGTACGGCGGTGATGTCGGCGTAGTCCTCGGCGACGGGGCCGTTGTCCGCCTGACCGCCTGTCCCGTCCTGGCCGTTGTCCTGTGTCTGGCCGTCGTCCTGTGTCTGGTCGTCGTCCTGAGCCTGGCCGTCTTCCTCCGCCTGCCCCTCCGCCTGTCGCAAGGCGCACGCGGCCAAGGACTCCAGGCCCTCGGGACGTTTCCCCGCGTTGCCCACGGCGACGGCGATGCGCTCGATCGTCGCGGCCCGCTGTTCCGTCAGGGGCTTCAGAAGCGCGTCCTCGGGCGACCCGGACTGATCCTCCGGGGCCTGGAGTTGGAGATACGCGTCGGCGATCTGCTGGTCGAGCAGCGCGAGTTCGCGGTCGACGTCGGCGCGTGCCGTGTCCGGCACCGAGACGAGGTGTTCGCCCACGTCCGGGCAGTCGATCGTGAGGGCGTCGGCCCAGGCGCCCGTGTTCTCCCCGGTGTTGGCGCCGGTCCCGTCGTCGGTGGCCGAGGCGTACACGTTCACGGCCACCAGGCCTCCCCCGCCCAGCATGAGAGCGACGGCTGCGAAGGTCGCGCGTCTTGCTCCGGTCGGACGTCTGCGCCTGTTGCGTCTCACGGTCGTACTCCTACGTCGGTCGGCCCCGGGTCCTGTGTTCCCCTGGGGTCCCTTACGCAGCGAGAGGCCCGTGTGTTCAACGGGGAGCCTTCTTGTGACGTACAGGATGGTCAGCTGCGCCGGTCGGCGTCCTGAAGCAGCCTGTCGGTCATGTCGGTCGTCTGCCGGGCGGGAGGCGCCTCGGTGTCGACGTCGGCGCCGAAGTCGGAGTACTCCATCACCGTGCTGACCTTGGCCTGCCGGGCCGCCGGACTTCCGCCGGGCTGCCCGGCGCCCTGGGCGGGGACGGTCATGTCGATCTGCTGGCGGCGGATGCGGCCCTGGTCGTCGAGCCAGAGGTGCATGGGCAGTGTGGGACCGAGCTGCTTGCGCAGCGCCGCGCCGTTCGGCAGCCTGCCGAGGTCGACGGCGACCCGGTAGTGGGTGGTGTCGACGCCGTCGATCTTCTCCGTGCCGAGGGCGGTGACGTCCTTGTCGGTGATCGCCTTGGCGTAGGCGGCGGCCTGGGCGGGGTCGCCGATCGCGCCGTCGCTCACGTCCTGCTGGGCGCCGGCCTTCCGCAGGTCGATCTTGATCCAGGGTTTGCCGCCCGGGGTCTTCTGGCCCGGCGCCTTCAGGTAGAGGCTCTGGTCGATCACGCGCTGTTCGATGCGCCGGCCCTCGGCGGTGACGGTCATGACGCTGTCACCCTCGTCGAAGTCGAGTGCGCCCCGGCCTTCCAAGGTCGCGGTCCGGCCGGCGCCGGCGGCTTTCACCTGCATCGTCATCCGCGCCGTCTCGGCCTCGGCGGTCCTGTCGTAGGCGGTACGCACGTCCGCCGTGCCCTGCTCACGGGCGCCGGGGCTGCTGCCCGAGGCCTTGCCGTTCCGGGCGTCCGAGTCGTCGTCGCCACCGCAACCGGCCAGCGTGGCGCCCGCCATGACGGTGGCTAACGCGATCAGGCGGGTCCTCGTTCCCTTGCTGCGCATGGGGTTTCTTCGCTCTCTCACACCGTTCGGCCGCCTGCCGACCGACCGGTCTGTGGCTTCGGATTCCCCGCGCATAAGTGAACACACCTACAGAAAGGGGCCGTTCGGCGGACGACGCCACGCGGCGGCGGTGAGAACCCCAGGGTGCTCACCGCCGCCCGGGCGCACGGCCCGCAACCGCCTCAGGAGGCCGGGACCTCGTCGACGAAGGTCGTGCCCGCGCTGCGGTACGCGGCGACCTTCGCGGCGACCTGCGCCGGGGTGAGGACCTGGTTCTTGACGTGCAGGACGTAGTCGACGCGCTGGTCGTAGGCGCGCGGTGTCGTGGACGTCTGGCCGTTGAGGTCGATCAGCCACTGGTTGAAGTTGATCGACATCGGGCGTTCGGGCAGGTACTGCGAGCCGTGGGTGCCGAAGAGCTGTCCGTCGATGTAGTAGGTGATGGCGGTGCCGTCGACGGTCACGACGAGGTCGTGCCAGCCGGCGAAGGACTGGCGGCTCTCGCTGTGCTGGTTGACGGCCTGCCAGGGGTCGGGGTTGTAGGTCTCCCAGGAGGTCGTGTAGAGGATGTTCGACGGCTCGCCCCAGCCGCCGTTGGGCAGGTACTCGAAGTCGTACTCGGCGTAGTCGTCGGCCATGGGTGCCTTGAGGTCGTTGATGGTGAAGAAGGTCTGGACGATGTGGTCGCCGTCGGGGCCGTACTTGGGCGCGTCGGAGAACTTCACGCGTGCGGCGTAGGTGCCGTTCTTGAACTTCATGTCCTGGGTGAGGACTTCGGTGTGCGTGGTACTGGAGCCGGAGCCCGCGCTGGAGGTCTCCAGGTTCATGACGGAGTTGCCGCCCTCGGTGGTGAAGGTGACCTTCGAGGGGTCCCAGGCGGCGCCCGGCACGCCCGGCCCGCCGGAGTTGGAGCGCACCCGCCAGCCGTGGGCCGCGAGGGCCGGGTCGGTGTGGGAGGTGTAGCCGAAGTCGTCGAAGAGCGTGGCCCCGGACGGCCCCGGGTCGGTCGGCGTCGGAGTGGGGGTCGGGTCGGGGTTGTTGCCGCCGGGCGCGGTGCCCCACACGGTCTGGCCGGCGAGCTGGGCGGTGACCTTGGTCCAGTCGCCGTACGAGGTCTGGCCGGCGCCGAAGGAGTAGTCGTCGCTCTGGGTCAGTGGCTGCCAGGTGGACTGGTGGAAGCGCAGCTGCATGTCCCCGGTGTCGGCACCCGGGGCGAGGGACCCGGCCGCTGGGGTGAACCCGATCTCCAGGTAACGGTCGGCCGTGGGGGTCGGGTTGGCGAGCGTGCCGAAGGTACCGGTGATCACGGAGCAGCCCTTCACCGCCCAGGAGCAGGCGAAGCGGTACGAGGCGCCCGCGGAGTCGGCCTTGAAGTAGTACCGGATCTTCACCTGGGCGAGGTCGACCGCGGACGAGCCGGTGTTGCGCAGCTTCAGCCACGGCTCGCTCTGGTCGGCGGTGGCACCGGCCGCGCTGGTGCGGTACTGCACGGCGAGTCCGTCGGTCGCGGCGGAGGCGGTCGTGAGCGGCAGCGCGGCCAGCGCGGCGCTGCCCAGCAGGGCGGCCACGGCCAGAGCGGCCTGGGTGCGACGGTTGCGCATGAGTTCTCCTCTCGGGAGGCCCCCGCGGGGTGCGGGAGCCTTTGGGGGTGGCGAGTTATGTGCGCGAGGCGTGGTGCGGGCCGGGTGAGCCCTTGTGGTAGGTCGTGGGCGGCGCGATGCGAGGCCCCCTCACCCCCGTCGCCGGTCGGCCCGCCTCAGCCCGCCGCGCCGAGCGACCGCCCCGGCGGACTGTCGTACGGCACGCCCAGAGCCCTCAGCCGCGCCTGGTGTCCGGTCAGACGGCGGTGGAAGTCCGGCCAGTCCCGGGCGGGATGCCAGACGCGTTCGGCCAGGGCGCACAGGCGCGGGTAGGTCAGGTACTCGATGTGCTCGGGGGTGGTGACGAACTCGGTCCACAGCTGCCCCTGCGCGCCGAGGACCCGGTCGGTGAGGGGCGGGAGGTCGAGCTGGTGCACGGTACGCAGGTCGACGACGACTCCGGGCTGGGCGGGAGGTTCCTGCGGGCCGGTGCTGCGAGCGTAGTCGAAGTACGTGGTGCGATGGTCGGCGTGCACGACCTGGTGTCCGCGGCGCGCCGCGGCCCAAGCGTCTCCCGGCTCGCGCCAGGTCATCACGGTGCAGTCCAGGGGCAGTTCGGTGCCGTTCTCGGCCCAGGCGACGGGGCGCCGGCCCGCGCGCACCACATGGTCGGCGATGCGCCCGAGGAACCAGCCGTGCAGGGCGCGCGGCCCGGGCAGTCCCTCGCGGGCGGCGCGGGCGAGCGCGGCCGGGCTGCGCTCCCACTCGTCGGTGGGGCACTCGTCGCCGCCGACGTGGACGTACGGGGCGGGGAAGACGTCCATGACCTCGTCCAGGACCGTACGGAAGAAGTCCAGGACGTGGTCGCCGACTCCGAGGACGTTGGGGCACACCCCCCAGTGCGTCCAGACGTCGAGCCGCCGCTCGGGGTCGTTGCCGAGTTCGGGGTGGGCGGCGAGCGCGGCGCGGACATGGCCGGGCACGCCGACCTCCGGCAGGACGGTCACGCCGCGCCGGGCCGCGTGAGCGACCAGGCCGGTGAGTTCGGCGCGGGTGTACGCGCCGCCGTGCGGCCTCCCGTCGAAGCGGGTGCTGCCCGCCGGTCCGACCATCGACTCGGCCCGGCGGCCGCCGACCTCGGTGAGCCGGGGGTAGGCGGCGACCGGCATCCGCCATCCCTGGTCGTCGGTGAGGTGCAGGTGCAGCACGTTCAGCTTGTGCAGCGCCAGGAGATCGACGTACCGCCGCAGGTAGGACACCGGCTGGAAGTGCCGGGCCACGTCGAGCATCGCGCCGCGCCACGGGTACAGCGGTACGTCCGTGATCTCCACCCCGGGCAGTTCGAGGGACGTGAGGCGCCGCGGTGCGGCGGACAGCGTCTCGTACGGGAGGAGTTGGCGGACCGTCTGCACGCCGCGCAGCAGGCCCAGGGGGCGGGCGGCGCGCAGCAGCACGCCGTGCGGTCCGACCGTCAGGCCGTAGCCCTCTTCGCCGAGCCCGGCGAGGGTGGGGTCCACGGCGAGGACGAAGGCGCCGTCGTCGGAGTGTTCCAGGCGCAGCCCCGTGGGCGGCTCCAGATAGCCGCGCAGCAGGGCGGCGGCCGGTTCGGCGCCGGGCGTGACGCGCAGCCGGGTGCGGGCGTCGAGGCGGAAGCGGCCCGGGCGCGGGGAGAGCTTGCGGGGGCGGGGTACCAGGGTGAACTCGGGCCGGTGGCTTGGGCGTTCCACGAGAGAGGTCTCCGCTCGGCAGGGGACGGTCGGGCAGGGTTCAGCCCTTGACGGAGCCGGCGGCGAGGCCGCTGGTCACATGGCGTTGCAGCGCGAGAAAGACGACGAGCGCGGGCAGCGCGAAGAGGGTGGAGGCGGCCATGGTGGCACCCCAGTCGGTGCCGAACGTGGACTGGAAGGAGGAGAGCCAGACGGGCAGGGTGCGGCTGTCCTGCTGCTTGATGATCAGGAAGTTGGCGTACGTGAACTCGTTCCAGGCGGTGATGTATCCGAACAGCGACGTCGCCATGAGGCCCGGGGCCAGCAGCGGCAGGGCGACCCTGCGGAACGCGCCCGGCCGGGTGCAGCCGTCGACCTGCGCGGCCTCCTCCAGTTCGGGCGGGATCGCGGCGATGAACCCGCGCAGCACGACCACCGTGAACGGCAGGGTGATCATGAAGTAGACGAGGGTGAGGGTGGGCAGCCGGTCGAGCATCCCGGTGTCGCGGGAGATGATGTAGACGGGGATGACGAGCGACTCCCAGGGCGCCATCTGGGCGATGAACACCGCCAGCATGAACTGCCGTCGGCCGCGCCAGCGCAGTCGCGCCACCGCGTAGGCGGCACCGAGGGCGACGACCAGCGCCAGGAGCACGGCGCTGAGGGTGACGAGGACGCTGTTGCGCCAGAACAGGGCGAACCCGTCCGCCTCGACGGCCCGGCGGAAGTGGGCGAGGGTCCATTCCCGCGGGATCAGGGTCGGGTCGTAGGACTGGATGTCGCGTGACGGCCGGAACGCGGTCGCCACCATCCAGTACACGGGGAACAGGCAGAGCACGACGGTGAGGGCGGCGGCCGCGTTCAGGGGCAGTCTGCGGAGGTGGCGCCGGGTCGTGGTCACAGGTGCTCTCCCTCCTGGCGGAACAACTGGCGGAAGTAGAAGGCGAGTACGCCGCTCATCAGCAGGACGGTGAGCATCGAGGCCGCGGAGCCGAGGTCGTAGCGCTGGCCGGCGAGCGCGGTCTGGACGGCGTACACCGGCAGGATGGTGGTGGCGTCGCCGGGCCCGCCGCGGGTCATCACCCAGATCTGGACGAAGGCCTTGAAGGTCCAGATGACCTCCAGCGACAGCACGAGCATGAACAGGGGCCTGACCAGCGGGAAGGTGACCGAGCGGAACACGCGGACGGCTCCGGCGCCGTCGATGCGCGCGGCCTCGTACAGCTCGCCCGGCACGGTCGTGAGGGCCGAGTACAGGGTGATCGCGGCGAACGGCACGGACTGCCAGACGATGAGCAGGACGACGATGGCGAACGCGGCGCCGCCGTGCGCGAACCAGGGGTAGCTCTCGTACGACGTGAATCCCAGGCCTGTCAGCAGCTCGTTGACGATGCCGAACTCGGAGTGGAACAGCCACTGGAAGACGGTCGTGGCGGCGACGACGGGCACCGCCCAGACCAGGACCAGACTGCTGAGGACGGCCGTACGGGCGACCCGGCCGAGGCGCTCGGCCATCAGCGCGACCAGCGTGGAGAGAACCATGATGGCGACGACGTTGACGGTCATGAACAGGAAGGTGCGGCGTACGACGTCCCAGAAGCGCGGATCCGACAGCAGGGTGCGGTAGTTGCGCAGTCCCACGAACTCGGCGTCGCCCAGGATGAGTTGACGGAGACGGAAGTCCTGGAAGGAGATCACCACGGCGCGGGCGAGCGGGTAGAGGAGCAGGTACAGCATGCCCAGGACCGCGGGCGCGACGAGCAGGTACGGCCACGGGGAGGCACGGTCGGCGGCGGCCCGGCGGCGCGGGGCGCCGGCCCGAGGGGTGCGCCGTACGGGAGAGCGGGGCGTGTACCGCTCGCGGACGGTGGACACGGCTTCTCCTTGTGCTGAAGGGGAGTTCAGGAGGCGCTGTTCAGGGTGGAGGTGATGGTCCGGGACGCCTTGGCGGCCTCGGACCTCGCGTCGCGGCCGGTGAGGACGGCCGTCATGTAGTCCTTGATGGGGTTGCGCGCCTCCACGGCGGCCCACTGGGGCGTGTTGGGAGTGGCGTGGCCGTTGGCGGCCCCGACGGCCATGGCGGCGGCGCCGGGGTCGGCGGAGACGGCGCCGGCCAGCGTGGTCTTGTTGGGTACGTAGCTCATGGCCGCGGCGAGCTTCTTCTGCCAGGCGTCGCCGGTGAGTTCCTCGATGAAGGTGTACGCCTCGGCCTGGTGCCGGGCGGCGGCGGGCACGACGAGGTCGGAGCCGCCGGTGAAGACGGCGCCCGGGGTGTCGGGGGTCTTGCCGGGGATGGGGAAGAAGCCCAGTTTTCCTTCGAGTGCGGGGTTGTTCTGCGTGACGACGGCGGCGCCGCCGGGGGCGGCGATGATCTGGGCGATCCGGCCCTTGGCCATCACCTCGGCCTGGGGCGGCTGGGCTTCGTCGGAGTCCTTGGGGCCCTTGCCCAGGGACTGGAGGCGCTGGTAGAAGGCCATGGCCCGCAGCGCCTCGGGGCTGTCGAGCCCGCCCTTCCAGGTGCCGCCGGACTCGACGGCGAGGTCACCGCCCTCGTCCCAGATGAACCCGGCCAGGGCGTACCAGTTCTGCCCGGGCAGGTAGATGCCCTGCGTCCCGGCGCGGTTGAGCTTCTCGGTCGCGGCGATCCACTGGTCGCGGGTCCTGATGCTCGCCGCGTCCACGCCGGCCTTCTCGAACAGGTCGGTGCGGTAGATGACGACGCGGTTGGCGGCGTAGTAGGGAATGCCGTACTGCCTGCCGTCGTACGCGCCCGGCTCGGCGAGGCCCTTGAGCCAGCTCTCGCCGCCGAGCTCCGGCACCTTGTCGGTGAAGTCGGTCAGGCCGCCGCTCTGGGCGTACTGGGCGACCTGGGTGTTGCCGACCTCGATGACGTCCGGCGCGTCGTTGCCGGCGAGGGCGGCGGTCACCTTCTCCCCGATCCCCTCCCACTCCTGGATCTGGATCCGGACGTCGATGCCGGGGTGGGCCTTCTCGAAGCCCGCCTCGAACTCCTTCTGGAAGGCGTCCGAGACGCTGTCACGCATCAGCCAGACGTCGAGGGCGGTCCTGCCGCCGCCGGCGCTGTCCGAGGTGCCGTCGGAGGAGGAGCAGGAGACGAGCAGGGTGCTCAGCAGCAGGGCGCCGAGCAGGGCGGGGGAACGGTGACGCACGATTCACCTCGGGGAGTTGACCAGTTGACCACTTGGTGTTGACCAGTCGCGACGAGAAGGAAAATGGCATGGACCAATGAGGGCGTCAACCCTCTTGTCACGGAAGGCCTTTCACCGACGAGTGGCTCAATTCAACGTCTGATCACACGACCACCCGGGCCACAACACCATTGACCAGCGGACCAGTTAAGATGACCAGTGCGTGTCAGGGCCTGTCCGTCCGTCCCGATCGAGAAGGAAAGGCGCCCATGGAGATCGACGCCGCAGCCTCCGGTGCGATGCTGAAGCGCGAGCGGGTCCGCGAGGCGATCCTCGAGCTCATCGAGGCGCGCCGTCCCGGAGACGCCATCCCCTCCGAGCGCGTGCTGAGCGCGGAGCTCGGGGTGTCCCGGCCCACGCTGCGTGCCGCGGTCGACGAGCTCGTCGTGGCCGGACTGCTGGTGCGCGAGCACGGCAGGGGCATGTTCGTCGCCGAGGCCAAGATCACCCAGGAACTGGTCTCGGACCGCAACGCCTTCACGCTGCCGCAGGCCGGCGGCATGTGGACCAGCGAGCTGCTGGAGTTCCGCACGGTGGCCGCCGGGGCCCGGGTGGGACGCAAGCTGCGCATGTCACCGGCCGCGGAGATCCATTACGTGGCCCGGCTGCGGCTGGTGGACGGCTCCCCCATGGCCATCGAGCACCTGCATGTACGGGCCGACCTGGTGCCCGGCCTGAGCCGGGACGAGCTGGAGCGGGGCGACCTGTACGAGCACCTTCGGGACCGGCACGGCGTCCAGGTCAGCGAGGCCGTCCAGTCGATCGAGCCCACCGTCGTCACCCGCACGGAGGCGGACCTCCTCGACGTGCCCGAGCTCTCCCCCGCCCTCCTCTTCGAACGCCTCACCTCCGACGCCCGCAACCGGCCCGTGGAGTACGTCCATTCCCTCTACCGCGGCGACCGCTACCGCATCGTCTCCCGCCTGTCCCTCGGCCCCCGCACCCAGACGCCGCCCACCGGCGAGGGCCACCATCCGGGAATCCCCCCGGGCGACTTCGCCTGCGGCGGCGCGGTGAGCTTCTCGACGCACGGGGTCGTACAGCAGGGTCTTTGAGATGCAGAAGGTCTGGAAGCTGCCTGCCACAGACCTCTTGGCAGGCCGACGCCCCCTGTGGTGGACCGTCGGCCCCGCAGGAGAACTCGCCGTGCTGCTCGTCCAACGGAAGCAGCTGCGCCGAAACCGCTACGTCAAGGGCTGGCCGGGATGGAGCCCGAAGGTCCCGTTCGATGGAGTGCTGGTGATACGCCGGGCCGACGGATCGGTTCAGCGCCACCTGCTCGAGGGCATCCGGGTCCGTCCCGGTCACATCGCCCTGCTCCCGGGCCCTCGACTGCTCGTCGCCGGCGGTCGTGCGCTCAAAGGCTCCGCAGGCTCATGGGAGCCGAACGCTGTCGTGGTGTCCCTGGAGAGCGGCGAGCAGGAGGACACCTTCTGCATCGGTGACGACATCCCCGCGCTGGTGACCGATCACAGAGGACGGATCTGGACGGCTCACGGGGACGAAGGCATCTACGGAGAGCACCCGCAGTCGGCAGCCGGCCTCACCGGCTGGAGTTCCGAAGGTGAAGCTGTCTGGGCCCCGCAAGGCCGCCTGCCCGACACACCCCTGCAAGGCTGCACCGCCGCTACTGAGGACGACCGGGTATGGCTGGTCTGGTACTCCGGCAGTCGGCGCGGCGGCACATTCCTGACTCGGATCACGCCCTCCACGGGCGAGGTGACCAGTTGGCCCAGCCCCCTCCCGAATCCCGACGGGTTCGCCGTACGCGGCCGTCGAGCAGTCCTGATGAAACGCGCTCACAACCTGTCGGCGACCGAGGTGGTCCGGGCCGAGTTGGTCGGGGACACCTGGAGTGTCACCGGACGCCGCAAGGCAAGCGTGCCCGGGCGGGTCGTCATGCGCTGCGGTCAAGGTCGTGACGGCTTGCTGTGGCTCCGTGCCGGCGACACCTGGCTTCGTATCGAAGCCTGAGGGACCGGCCGCACGCGCTAAAAGTCCGCTGTTCCCGAGTGCCCCAAAAGGGCCCGCCACACACGCCGCGGTCAGACGACCGCGGCCAGCGCCGCCGTGGTGACGGCCGTGGCCGCGCGGGCGTGGATGATCAGGTGGGTGCCGACGGAGTCGGCGTTGGCCTCCAGGACGCGTCGGGCGGGGGCGCTGGAGGTGACGACCGACAACAGGACACCCAGCGCGGTGCAGGTCCGGTGGACGAGGAGGACGGCGCTGAGTGCGGCGCCGGTCGCGGCCTGGTCCTCGAGCATGATCACGACGGGCGCCGGGTGATAGGCACGGACGAGCCCGTCGATCTCCGTCACCAGCTCGGCCCGCCCGTCCGGCCCAGGGTCACTGTCCACCCTGATCACGAGCACATGCTGGTCCAACGTATGCGACAGCATCCCGGCCTCCGGTTCACGCCTTCGACACCTCTGCTCACCAGCCGACTACCCCGCACCGCCGCCCCATCACACGATCACCTCCAACACCTGGAGATCTCTCGACCTGGAAAAGAGACCAGCGCCCGCCGCACGGACGACGGCAGGCGCTGGTCTCCTTCAGCCGGGACTCGGCCCCCAGGTCAGCAGGGGTTGATGTTCAGCTTGAACGTGCTGGTCGTGTTGCGGATGTCCTGCGCGTTGTCGCTCAGCCGCAGACAGTTGAAGGTGGCCTCCCCGACGGCGGGACCCTGGCCCTCCTCAGGCTTCTCGTTGGCCCAGAGGCCGAAGCCGGACTTGGCGTCCCAGGTGTCGCCGCTCTTGTGGGCGCCGGTGATGGAGATGTCGGTGAAGACGGTGTCCTTGATCGGGAACTGGGGTTGTCCACCGCTGTAGTTGGTCTGGAACATGATGCCGCTGTAGGTGGGGTCGACGATGTCGACGTCCCCCACGCGGATGCCCTGGAAGACCTTCGAGGCGGAGAAGATCCAGATGCCGGGGAAGGTCTGGTTGCCCCAGAAGTGGCCTCCCGCGCGGACGATGGAGATGTTCTCGAAGGTCGTCGGATCGGTGCCGAAGCCGTTCATCGGGTAGCCGAAGTCCAGGGAGGAGATGGTGATCCCGGAGTAGACCAGCGTGTCGGCGATGTGGATGTTCCGGAAGGTGTTGTTGTAGCCGCCGTACACGGCGACACCCGCGGCACGCCAGGTCAGGGTCGTGCTCAGGTTCTCGTAGACGTTGTTCTTCATGTCCGCACCGCCCGCGTCGATCGCCGAGAACAGCGCGAAGCTGTCGTCACCGGTGGCCCGGGCGTCGTTGTTCACGACGTGGTTGTCGGTCGAGCCGTTGGTCATGTTGATGCCGTCGGCGAACAGGTTGCGGATGCGGGAGTTGCGGATCGTCATCCGGTCGGTGTTGGCGCCCCAGTACAGGCACACCATGTGCTCGTTCCAGATGTCGTCGATCGTGATGTCCGAGACGTTCGAGAAGTCGAAGACCTTGCCGGGGCCGTCGATGCGCGAGGTGTAGTTGCCGAAGTAGGCGAAGCCCTTGAAGAGCGACCCCTTGGCGGTCCCGTCGGCGCGGAAGCCGATGTCGGTGTTGCTCTGGGTGCTGGGCGCGTGGAACTTCGTGTACCAGGGGCCGGCGCCCACCACCTGCACGGCCTTGCCGTACACCTGGAACTTGCCGGAGGTCTGGTAGTCCCCCGGCGGCAGGTAGACGCCGACGAGCTTGCCGGTGGTGTCCATGCGCACCCGGTCGAGCGCGTTCTGCACGTCCTGGTGGGTGAAGCCGGCCGGGACGGCGTACGCGGCCGGGTCCGGGTTCGCGACCGGGGCCGTCTTCTCCAGGTCGACGAAGTCGATGGCGTAGTGGGCGGCGCTGTTGGCGGCGTCCTTCTGCAGCCGGATCCTGCTGCCCGCGGGCACGTTCTCGTCGAGCAGGATGTGCGCCTCGTCGTAGATGTGCCGCGGCGCGCCCGTGCCCGGGTCGTTGCCCGGCCCGGTCTCCGCCCCGTACAGCCAGGCGTACTTGGAGGTCAGCGGGACCGCCTTCTTGAACACGCCGTCGACGTACAGGTTGAGGGTCGTGTCGATACCGCCGCCGCCCGGGGCGTCCGGGACGGAGAAGCGGGTGACCAGGGTGTTCGTCTCGGCGCGGGTGGTGAACTCGACGTACTCACCGGTCGCGTCCAGGGTCACCGCCCTGCGGCCGGAGGCCTCACCGGCGATGTCACCCACGGTCCGGTTGGGTCCGACGACTCTCGCGCCGCCTCCTACGGTGCCGTCCTCCGCCTCGTACGTCGTGTACGGCATGTTCGCGCCGCGGCCGACGAACAGGGGCTGCGTGGAGGTGTTGTTCTCGCGCTTGACCGGCAGTTCGTTGGTGTCGGCGGCGACGGTGGTGCGCACGGTGTACGAGCCGTTGGCCGCGGTCCAGGGACCGAGCGTCACCTCCGCCGTGGCACCGGCCGCGATGGTCCCGGAGTGGGCGCCGGTCAGGGTCCTGACCGTGGCGCCGCTGCCGTCGACCAGGGTGAGGGTCACGCCGTGGCTGCCGGCGGCACTGGCCTCGGTGCCCTGGTTCCGCACCGGCACCCGGAAGGTGACGGCGTCACCGGCGCTCGGGCTGGAAGGCGTCGTGGTGACCGAGCCGACCACCAGGTCCGAGCTCGCCACCGGCTTGACCACCAGGGCGGTGGGCCGGGTGTAGGTGTTGTTGGTCTCGTTCTGCTCGACGACCGCGTTCGCCTTGTCCGCCACCGCACTCAGCTCGTACGAGCCCGCGGCACGGGTGCCCAGCGAGGCCGTGACCGTCGTCTGGGCTCCCGCCGCCAGGGCGCCGACCTGCGCGGTGGCGACCTCGGTGACGCCCAGGCGCACCGCGAGCGTGCTCGCCGGAGCGGCGGCCGGACCGTCGTTGCGTACGGTCGCCGATACGGTGATGTCGTCCGACTCGACCGGCGCGGCGGGGGACGTGGCCAGGCCGGTGACGACCAGGTCCGGGTTGGGCGCCGGGACGCCGACGACCTGGAACTCGGCGAGCTGGCCCGCCGGGGCGCCGGTGTTGGCCGTGAACCTCAGCCGGACGTCGGCCACACGGCCGGTGACCGGGACGGTGACCGTGTTGCCGCTCGCCGGGCTGAAGTCGTAACTCCTCGCGGCGACAAGGCTGGTGAACCCGGAGGCGTTCTGTTCCCGGCCGAGGACCTCGATCGTCTGGGAGCGGGCGGACCACGCGTCGTCCGGGTTCAGCTTGAGCACCAGCCGGTCGAGGTCGGCGTTGGCGCCGAGCTTGACGGTGAGGGTCTGCGGGTAGCTGCCGCCCGCGCCCTCCCAGTAGGTGGCGGTGTTGTTGTCGTTGGCGTTCGCGGCGACGTAGGTGTGCACCGTGGAGGAGGCGTCGATGGGCTTGCCGACGGCCAGATCGGAGCCGGTGCCGCCGCTGCCGTTGCGGGTCACGCTGTTGCTGTCGCCCGACCGGTTGCCGGCCGCGTCCTTAGCCCGGACGCGGTAGGTGACCGTGCTCGTGACGGGCTGGCTGTCGGTGTATGTGGTGACGTTCCCGGCCACGGTCTCGCGCAGGACGCCGTTGGCGTAGACCTCGTAGCCGGTCACGCCGACGTTGTCGGTGGAGGCGGTCCAGGTGAGCCTGATCTGTCCGCCGGCGGGCTCGGTGAAGGCCAGGTTCGCGGGGGCCGTCGGGGCCTGGGTGTCGCCGGAGTCGCCGATGCGGGTGACGGTGTTGCTGTCGGCGGACTGGTTGCCGGCCGCGTCCCGCGCTCTCACGCGGTAGGACACCGTCTGGTTCATGGGCCGGTTGTCGGTGAACACGGTGACATCACCGGCGACACTGGTCAGCAGCTCGCCATTGGCGTAGACGTCGTACGCGGTGACGGCCACGTTGTCGGTGGCCGCGGTCCAGGTGAGGCGGATCTGGCCGGTGGCGGGCTGGGTGTAGGCCAGGTTCGCGGGCGCGGTCGGTGCCTGCGTGTCGCCGGTCGCCGGGCCGTAGATCTCCAGCTCGGACAGCTGGGCGGCGGGCTGGACGGTGTTGGCGGTCACCAGGACGCGGACATAGCGGGTGGTGGCCGTGTCGAGGGTGATGGTCGCGGTGTTGTCGTTGGCCGCGTTGAAGGCGTAGGCCTGCGACGCCTTCAGGTCGGTGAAGTCGGTGCCGTTGGTGCTGCCCTGGAGCTTCAGGGTCTGGCTGCGGCTCTCCCAGCCGGCCGGCAGCTTCAGCACGACGCGGTTGACCGCCCGGGTGACGCCGAGGTCGGCCTGGATCCACTGTGGAAGGGTGTTGTTGGCGCTCTCCCAGTAGGTGGCGCGGTTGCCGTCGTTCGCGTTGCCCGCGGTGTACACCTGCGTGTAACTGCTCGCCGTCAGCGGGCGGTTGGCGGCGAGGTTGGGGGAGGACTCGTCCGCCGAGTGCACCTCCAGCTCGGAGAGCTGGGCCGCCTGCCAGCCGGTGTTGGCGGTGATGTCGACACGGACGTACCGCGTCTGCGTGGCCGGGAACGACACGGTGACGGTGTTCCCCGTGCCCGGGGTGAAGGCGTACGTGGCGGAGGTCTTCAGCGTGGTGAAGCTGGTGCCGTCGGCGCTGCCCTGCACGGAGAGCGTCTGGTTCCGGCTCTCCCAGCCGGCCGGCAGCTTCAGGACGACCTCGTCCACGCGGGCGGCCGTCCCGAGGTCGGCCTGCACCCACTGCGGCAGGGCGGACCCGGAACTCTGCCAGTACGTGCCCTGGTTGCCGTCGGTGATGTTCGCGGCGCCGTACTCGGAGTGGGAGCTGCTCGCCGACGCGGTGTCGCCGAGCGCGATGTTCGGTCCGCCCGCCGCATGCGCGGTCAGCAGCGGACCGCCCAGTGCCAGCAGGCTTGTCGTGATCGCGGCGCTGAGCCACCGGGATCTCCATATGCGGGTGTTCATCGGACCTCGCAGGGGGTGGGGTTCCATCTGGCAGTGATGGTGCAGAACTTGCGTGCGATCGCTCGGAAATTGCAGGAGAGGCGAGCATCGTGGGGGAAGGAGGCCGTCACAGGTCAGGTGCGCAGCCAGACGGCGGTGTCCGCGGGCAGCGTTCCGTCGGCGTCCAGCGACCCGCTGGCCAGCAGCAGACCGTCGTACGGCGGTAGCGGTACGGGACCGTCGGAGAGGTTGACCACGCACACCAGGCCGTGCGGGCGGGCGAAGGCGAGGACGCCGTCGGGTGCGGCAAGCCAGGTCAGGGGCCCGTCGCCGAAGCCCGGCGCGGTGCGGCGCAGGGCCAGGGCCTGCCGGTAGAGGGACAGCATGGACCGCGGGTCGGCGCTCTGCCGATCGCGGGCGTAGGCGGACCAGCCCGAGGGCTGCGGCAGCCAGGGTTCGCCCTGTGAGCCGAAACCGGCGTGCGGCGCGTCGGCGTTCCACGGCAGCGGCACGCGGCAGCCGTCGCGGCCGGGGTCGGTGCCGCCGGAGCGGAAGTGCATGGGGTCCTGGATGCGGTCGAGGGGGATGTCGGCCTCGGGCAGGCCGAGTTCCTCGCCCTGGTAGAGGTAGACGGAGCCGGGCAGGGCGAGGGTGAGCAGGGCGGCGGCGCGGGCGCGGCGGGTGCCCAGGTCCAGGTCGGTGGGGGTGCCGAAGGCCTTGGTGGCGAAGGCGAAGGCGGTGTCCTCGCGGCCGTAGCGGGTGACCGTGCGGGTGACGTCGTGGTTGCACAGCACCCAGGTGGCGGGGGCGCCGACGGGGGCGTGTTCGGCGAGGGTGTCGTCGATGGAGCGCCGCAGCCGCTCGGGGTCCCAGGGGCAGGTGAGGAAGTTGAAGTTGAAGGCGGTGTGCAGTTCGTCGGGGCGCAGGTAGCGGGCGAAGCGTTCGGCGTCGGGCAGCCAGACCTCGCCGACGAACACGCCGCCGTACTCGTCCGCGACGGCACGCCAGGAGCGGTAGATGTCGTGGAGTTCGTCCTGGTCGATGAAGGGGGCCGGGTCGACGCCCTCCTCGTAGTCGGCGAGCTCGGGGTCCTTCACCAGCAGGGCCGCGGAGTCGATGCGCACGCCGGCCACCCCGCGCTCGAACCAGAAGCGCAGGATGTCCTCGTGCTCCTGCCGTACGGCGGGATGGGCCCAGTTGAGGTCGGGCTGCTCGGGGGTGAACAGGTGCAGGTACCACTCGCCGTCGGGGACGCGGGTCCAGGTGGTGCCGGCGAACTGGGACGGCCAGTCGTTGGGCGGCAGTTCGCCGTGCTCGCCGCGTCCGGGACGGAAGTGGAAGAGGTCGCGTTCCGGGCTGCCGGGGCCCGCGGCGAGGGCGGCCCGGAACCAGGGGTGCTGGTCGGAGACGTGGTTGGGGACGATGTCCACGATGGTGCGGATGCCGAGTTCACGGGCCTCGGCGATGAGCTTCTCGGCCTCGGCAAGGGTGCCGAAGGCGGGGTCGATGGTGCGGTAGTCGGCCACGTCGTAGCCGCCGTCCACCAGCGGTGAGAGGTACCAAGGGGTGAACCAGACGGCGTCGACGCCGAGTTCGGCGAGGTGGGGCAGTCGGGCGCGGACACCCGCGAGGTCCCCGGTGCCGTCGCCGTCGCCGTCGGCGAAGCTGCGCGGATACACCTGGTAGATGACGGCGTGGCGCCACCAGTCGTCGGTGCGGTGCGGGGTGGGCGCTCCCACGTGACGGTCCTTTCGGGCAGGGTGGATCTTCGCCGCCGGTCCGGACAGCGGGGCGTCGGACGGACCGGCGACGAAGGTTTCGGAAGTGAGCGGCGGGGTCAGCCCTTGAGGCCGCCCGCGGTCAGCCCGCTCATGATGTTGCGCTGGAAGATCAGGAAGATGAGCAGCGTGGGCAGCGAGGCGATGGTGAGCGCGGCGATCAGGACGTTCACCGGTACGCCGTTGGACAGCGAGTAGATGCCGACGTTGAGGGTCTGCTTGGCGGGATCGGGCAGGGTGAGCATCGGCCAGAGGAAGTCCTTCCAGACCCCGACGATCGCGAAGATCGACACGACGCCGAGGATGGGCCGCGAGATCGGCAGCACGATGGACCGCAGGACGCGCGTCGGGGACGCGCCGTCCATGGCGGCGGCGTCGAGGAGTTCCTTGGGGATGGAGTCGAAGAACCGCTTGAGCAGGAAGATGTTGAAGGCGTTGGTGACCGACGGCAGCCAGATCGCCCAGGGCGTGTTCAGCAGGTTCCGTTCGACGATCGGCACGTCCAGGACGGTCAGGTACTGCGGTACGACGAGGACGGTCGCCGGGATCATCAGCGTGGCCAGCATCATGCCGAGGATCGCCTTGCCGAACACGGGGCGCAGCTTGGACAGCGAGTACGCGGCCGCCACGTCGAGGACCAGCTGGAAGGCGAGCGCGCCGAAGGCGTAGAAGAGGGTGTTGCCGAGCAGCTTGGCGAGGTCCATGACCTCCCAGGCGCGGCTGTAGTTCCCGGGCGTGAAGGACCCGGGCACCAGCGTCGGGGGTGTCCGGACGACTTCCTGCGCGTCTTTGAAGCCGCTGGAGATCAGCCAGTACAGCGGGCCGAGGAAGACCAGCGTGAAACCGCCGATGACCAGGGTGAACACGGCCCAGTAGAGGGCCTTGCCACGGGGTTTGGCGAGCTGGGCCGGCGAGATGAGCGTACGCGTGGACATGGTGGTCTCCCCTGGCCTACTCGTCCTCGGCGCGGCTGAGCTTCACGTACGCCGCCGAGAACCCGGCGAGCAGTACGAGCAGGAGCAGGCCGAGGGCCGCCGCGGCACCGTAGTTGTTGAAGTTGAAGGCGTACTGGTAGATCAGGTAGACGACGGTCGTGGTGGAGCCCTCGGGGCCGGCGCCGCCGGTGAGCAGGAACGGCTCGACGAAGACCTGCATCGTGGAGATGATCTGCATGAGCAGCATCAGCGACAGGATCAGCCGCGTCTGCGGGATGGTGACGTGCCAGATCTTGCGCAAGAGCCCGGCCCCGTCGAGTTCGGCCGCCTCGTACAGTTCGCCGGGGATGCCCTGAAGGGCGGCGAGGTAGATGAGGGCGGCGCCTCCCATGTTCATCCAGGTGGAGGCGAGGACGACGGAGAGCATGGACAGGTCCGCGTCCTGGAGCCACTGCTGTTCGGGCAGGTGGAGGAAGCCCAGCAGCTCGTTGAGCAGGCCGTAGCCGGGGTCGTAGAGGTACTTGAAGAGCAGCACCGAGGCGACCGGCGGGAGCATGACGGGCAGATAGACGAGCAGGCGGAGGTAACCCTTGCCGTGGTGGAACTCGTTGATGACGATCGCGACGACGAACGGCACGGCGAAGCCGAAGACGAGGGCCAGCACGGTGAACAGCAGGGTGTTGCGCCAGGCCTGCCAGAAGGCGGGGTCGTTGAAGACGGTGGTGAGGTTGTCCAGGCCGACCCAGGTGGTCTCGCCGCCCTCGGTCTTCTGGAAGGCCAGGAAGAACTCCCTGATCATCGGATACCAGGAGAACACGGCGAAGCAGACGACCGCGCCGATGAGGAATCCGTGCGCCGTCAGATTGCGCCGCAGGCTCCTGGCGAAGGCGCCGCCAAAGGGGGCGCGGGAGACCTGGCGTGGCTGCGGAGGGCGGGGAGGTCCCACTTTGCTGGGGGTCAGGCTGGGGGCCGACATCGATGCTCCTCGGTACGTGGTCTGCCGGGCGGGCGGCCTGCGCGGCCTGCCCGCCCGGGTCGGGTCACTGGTTGGCGAGAACCTGGTCGACCTGTGACTCGGCCGTGTCGAGGAGCTCGTCGATGTCGGCGTCCTCGTTGGTGAGGATGCCGGACATGACGTTGTCGAGGACCTTGTAGATCTCCTGCGCCTTCGGCGGCTCGGCCTTGCCGGGCACCGGGTTGTCCATGAACGCCTTGAAGTTGGCGACCGGCATGGTGGCGTTGGCGACGCGCGCGGCGTCGTCCTTCTGCTTGGACTCCCCCAGCCAGAAGTTGGGCTGCGGCACACCGACCGGGAGCTTGTCGGCCTTGGTGCGGGCCCAGTCGAACTGGCCCTTGCCGACGGTGAGGTTCTTGAAGTTCAGCCAGGCGACCGCGGCCTTGACCTTGTCGGCGGAGATGCCCTTCTTGATCATGTAGTTGTTGCCGCCGGCCAGGGTGTTCTTCTCGCCGGGGATCGGTCCCATGCCGAAGTTCTCGTACTTGGCGCCGAGTTGCTGGACCATGTACGCGATGTCGTCCGGCGCGGCGAGGAACATGCCGAGCTTGTCGGTGGCGATCTGCTTCTGCAGGTCGCCCCACTTCAGCAGCTGGGTCTTGCCCATGCTGTCGTCGTCCCAGCGCATGGCGTGGAGGTTGGCGGCCACCTGCTTGCCGAGGTCGTCGTTGAACGCGGCCTTCTTGCCGGTGGCGTCCACGATGTCGCCGCCGAGGCTGTACATGTGCGCGGTGAAGTGCCAGCCGCCGGTGTTGCCCGCGCTGTACTCGCCGAAGCCCGCGATGCCGTCCCCGAGGCCGGCGATCTTCTTGGCGGCGGTACGGACCTCCGCCCAGGTGCGCGGCGGGTTGTCGGGGTCGAGGCCGGCCTGCTGGAAGAGGGTGCGGTTGATGAGCAGGCCCATCGTGTAGTTGCTGGTGGGCAGGCCGTAGAGCTTGCCGTCGTGCTTCAGCGAGGCGAGGACGTTCGGGTCGATGTCCTTCAGGGCCGGGACGGTCCTGTCGTTGACGTAGGCGGTGATGTCCTCGGCGCCGTCGTGGTCGAGGACCTGCGGCAGGTCGGTGAAGTAGGTGTAGAACACGTCCGGCTGGGACTTGGCCTTCAGCATCGCGGTGAAGCGCGGGGGTTCCAGGCACTGGCCGGGGGTGGAGCGGCCCTCGATGGTGACGTTCGGGTACGTCTTGTTGAACTCGGCGACGTCCTCCTTCCACTCCTTCAGCTCCGCCGCCTTCGCCGCCGGGGGCATGCAGTCGATGGTGATCGTCACCTTCGTCCTGGGGTCCAGCGGGGCGGAGGGATCCGACGAGCCGCTCCCGTTCGCGGCACCGCCGTCGTCGTCGCTGCTGCTGCTGGTGCCGCAGGCGGCGAGCGCGCTCAGCGTCAGTGCGGAGACGAGGGCGACCGCGCTGGCGCGGCGGGTACGGCGGAGCCGGGCACTTCTCATGGGTGCTCCCCTTCGGGCATGTACGTGGACGTCACCCCACCACCGGACGGCGGATGCGCTGTGGGGCGGGGCACACTCAACCACCGCCAACAGATGAACGCAATATCTCTCGCACGTTTTGCAAATCATCGACAACAAGCAGTCAGTTGGCCGTCGAAAGCGGCGCCCGAGACTCCGCCACGGACCCGCGCGCCGCCCTACTGTGGGCCGGGCGCTGCCCTGCATCCGACCAGCGAGGAGCCCTGAGGCCGTGAACGTCGAGATCAATCCGCTCGTACGCGAGACCGCCGCCCGGTTGGGAGCCGGCGTCCCCTACGCCTTGAAGGCGGTCGCCGGCCTGCTGGCCGACGACCCGGACCTGGGCCGGCCCTCGGGCCTTCCCGGCATCCTCACCGTGACGCTCGACGGCGACATGGTCGAGGACTGCCCGGCCCTGGCCATCGGCTACATCCGCGAGCCGGACCGGGTCGAGATCCGGTACGTGAGCACGGTTCCGACACCCGAGCCCGCCGACGCCGCCGACAACAACGAGGGGCTGGAACAGGTCCGGTCGGCCGACCCGGCCACCGACGCGCTCGTCGTGCGGGAGATCGCCGACGCCTGGCGCCGCATCATCCACCGACTCCAGCAGGACGCCCCGGACTCCTACGCCGCGCTCCGCGCCGGCGCCACCCCCGCCGACCTCGCCGCCCTGGAGGACACTCTCGGTGTCCGCATACCTGTCGAGCTGCACGTCCTGTGGCTGCTCACGGCCGGCGACGACGGGGTCGACGGCCGAGGATGCCTTCCCGGCGGCGCGGCCCTGATGCCGCTGGACGCCGTAGCCGCCTTCCACCAGCAGATGACGGAGGCCCAGGCGCACAAGGACGCCCTCGACACAGGCCGTTGCGCGGAAGACCGCGTCACCGTCTGGAAGCCCACCTGGATCCCGGTCATCACCCACGGCGCGGCCGACCGCACGTCCGGGCTGTACCTGGACACCGCGACCGGCTGTCTGGGCCGGTGGTCCCGCTCCTACGAACCCCCTGCCGAGGAACTCGACACGCTGGTCACGTACTTGGAAGGGGTTGCCGACATGCTCTGACCGTGTCCCCCGCCGAGGCGCCGGAAGTCGCTCGGCGGAATTCCGTACGCACGCCGGAAGGCGCGGGTGAAGTCCGCATGGTGCCGGAAGCCCCAGCGGCCGGCGATCTCACCGATCCCGTGGTGGCCGAGGGCGGGGTCGAGGAGATCGGCCCGGCTTCGTTCCAGGCGGAGCCGGCGGATGGTGGCGCCGATCGTCTCCGGCTGGTCGTGGAAGAGCGAGTGGAGCAGTCGTACGGAGATGTGGTGGTGGGCCGCGACGGTGGCCGGGCCGAGTGCCGGGTCGGCGACGTTGCGGTCGACGAAGGCCAGGATCCGGGCGCGCAGCACCTGTCGGCGGGTCTCTGGGGACAGCGGGGCCGGGCTGTCGGCCGCGGACGCGAGGTAGGCGGCCGCGAGGTCGACGGCGACGTTCCCCAGGCGCCTGAGCTCGGCGGGCTCGCCCGCGTCGGCCCGGGCGCGCAGCCCCGTCAGGTACGAGGCGAGCAACGCCCCGGAGACGGTACGGGTCGGCAGGGGGACGCCGAGCAGCCGGTCCGCCCGGTCCTGCGGCAGGGGCAGGGCCGACCGGGGCAGGCGCAGCAGGCTGACACGCGAGAGCCGGCCTTCGTCGTGGAACTCGCTGTCCAGCGGGTGGGAGGTGTCGAACAGCGCCATCGCTCCTGTGGTGATGAGGGCGGTGTTCCGGCGCTGTGCGATGCCGATGGGGCTGCCGTGGACCAGGAAGAGGAAGCAGTCCTCCGGGTCGGCGCGCCGGATCTGCGCGGCGGAGCGGCGGGCCGACATCGGGGAGAACGAGAAGCCGCAGATGTCGGTGTCGCCCAGCCGGATCGCCGTGGCGGTGCCCCGGAACCGCTCGCTGTACGGGCTCTTGAGCGACACCGGCATGATCATGTCGCCGACCATGTGGGACCACCACTCGAAGCCGTCGCGTGCGCTGACGCTCGTGGTGGAGACGGCAGCCTTCACCTGAACCCCCGTTCGACATGCACAGGGCCATCGTGGGTGTCGGCGGACCGGCTGCACAGCGCAAAGTCGGTCAACTCGCCGTACTGGCAGGAGCGTTTGCGCTCGGTGTGAAAGCACACTGCGCTCGCTGCCAAAGACCTCGCAGGCGGCCCGGCCGCACAGTGGTGGCCGGCCCGGCGGCGTGCCGGGCGTGGCGCACGGACACCCAAGCAGAGGTGACGCAGTGAGAGAGCAAGCAACCTTACGCACGAGCGGCTGGGCGAAGGCCGTCGTCTGCGCGGTCATGGCCGTCCTCGCGCTCGTGGCGGCGCCCGGCGCGGCCGGGGCCGCGGACACGGGCAGGACGGCGGTGGCGGGCGGAAGCGGCGCCCGCGCGGACTTCTCCGCGCAGGCCAGGAGCGCGGGGCTGAGCGGCACGCAGGCCGACAGACTGCAGGACCGTGTCGACGGCTACCTGGCGAAGACGCGCGGTACGCAGATCGGCGCCAACAAGATCGCGCTGGACGGCGGCGTCCTGCTGCTCGCGCTGCCCGGGGAGCGACGGGCCCGCGACCTGGACGCGCCGAACGCCGGCTTCGGCGCGACCGCCTACTGCGCGTACACCTATGTGTGTGCCTACAGCGGCCCGGACTTCACGGGTGACGAGATGATCCTCTACACCTGCGGCAAGCTCAACCGCATCTACTGGACCGGGACCGGCTCCTGGATCAACAACCAGCGCTCGACGCTGTACGCCAGGTTCTACGACCAGTACGGCAACCTGGGCTGGACCTCACCCGGCGGATACAGCGAGGACCGCCACGCCCCCTGGGGCTGGGTGTGGTGGCTGAGCCCCTGCTGAGAGGGCACCTGACCTGAGACCAGGGCCGGGCGGGGGCGGCGGCGTAAGCCGACCTCCGTCCGGCCCTCTGCTGTTGAATGGCCCGCATGAATGAGGCTGCTGTTGTGCGACTTCGTCAGGCCGTCCGACGTATTCAGGACGCCGCTCGTGACCGTGGCACCACGGGGCGCGGCGCGGAGGAGGCGGACGAGGTCGCCGGTACGTTCGCCACGGACGGCGCGCTCGGCTTCGACCCGTTCCCTTTCCTCCGGGCTCTGGACGAGGCCGGTTCGCACGCGGTGGTCGTCGGACAGGTCGCCGGCATCATGCACGGCTCGACGGAACTGACCGGCGACCTCGACCTGTTGTGGGACGGCACACCCGAGGAGGCCCACGCCCTGCGAGCGGCCCTGGCCGCGACAGGCTGCTCCGAGCTGCCCGACCTCGACCGGCCGGAGGTGGCCTACCGGGTGACCGGCGCCTCCGGCGACCTGTGCACACCGGCCCTGCCCTGGGGCGACATGGACGTCACCCCCTGCCTGGACCGGGCGGTGCGCGCCCATGACCCGGCCGGCTTCACCGTCCGCTACGTCGCCCTGGACGACCTGATCCGTATGCGGCGCTCTCTCGGCCGTCCCAAGGACCACCGGCGCGCGGACGAACTGGAACGCCTGTCCGCGCGCTGACCGTCAGCACGCCGCGAACGACCAGAAGACGCCGACCTCTTCGTCGTTGACCGCGATGAGCCCCAAGTCGCCGAAGAAGTCCAGGCCGTTCAGGTACTCGGAGGTGAGGAAGCCGTGGGAGCGGGTGCCCTGGAGGCCCGCCGCGACGAAATCCTGAGCCGGATCGGCGGCGGCGGCCGACGCGTTGGTCCAGTAGCGCGCCGTGGGGCCGTAGCGGTCGAGCAGGGTGCGGACGTCCGCCAGTACGGCGTCCCGGTCCGGGCGGGAGCGGACGGGGGCCGGTTCCGTCTGCCACTCCTCGGTCATGACGGCGAGCGCGGCCACCGCCGCCCGGGGTTCCAGGGGATGGAGGTGGTCGGGGAACTGCGCTGCGGCCGGGGGCGCGAAGGGATACGCCGGCACCGAGTGGCGCGCGGTGTTCCTGCGGTCCGGGTCGAGCCGGATCCAGCCGCGCGGGTCGGGCACCGTCCGGTGCATGACGGCGAGCACGTCGTGCGCCCAGTCCTCGTGCCGCCGGGATCCGGTGGCCGCGAAGACGTACACGTCGTCGAGGAGGCGCAGTGCCGACGCGTTCCAGGGGCAGCGGCGGCCGCGGAACTCCGCCAGCAGGCCGCCGACTTCGCGTCTGAAGGCGTCCTCAGGGGCGCGCGGGAAGCTCAGCAGCCGGCCGAGCGCCCAGGGCAGGAGCTCGCCCGGCCCCTCCCCGGCACGAGCGGCGACCTCCTGCGGAAGCGCCACGTCAGCCCCGTCCCACAGTGCCTCCAGATGGGCGTCGAGGAGGTCCAAGGCGGTCCGGTCGGTGGGCATCGGGCCACTTTAAGCGGTCTCCTCCGGGTCAGGGTCCGGTGCCGGGTGGTGTGGCACAGGTGTCCCGTGGGTGACGCGGAGTTTGGACTGGCCGTGGGGCAGGCGCTCCCAGTCGTCCATGAACCGCGCCTCCAGGCCGTGCCTGCGCGCCAGCCGTACGAGGGTCTGTGTGCGGTAGTAGAAGTCCTCGCGCAGCACCTGGTGCTCGGTGCCCTCGGTCCGGTCGAAGGTGAAGTCGAAGAAGCCGCCCGGCGCCAGGACGCGGCCCACATGGGCCAGGCACTCGTCGATGACCTCGATCGGCGAGTGGGAGAACACGCTGTGCGCGTGGACCACCGTGAACCAGCCGTCGGGGAGGAAGTCCAGTCGCAGGTCGTCCACCGGGGTCAGATACGGCACCTTGTCCTGGAGCCCGTAGCGCACCAGCGTCTTCTTCGCCTCGATCAGGATGTCGGGCGAGATGTCGATGCCGTAGTAATGGCCCGGCTCCAGATGCCGGATGAACCGCCATCCCGCACGCAGGTTGCCGCAGCCGATCTCCAGCATCCGGTCCTCGGGCCGCAGCCCGTGGCCGAGCAGGTAGTCGAACTGCATGCGGCCGATCTCCAGCCACCGCTCTTGCGAGGGGTTGCCGCCGGTCGCCGCCTGTGGGCTGCGGGCCGTGTCGCTCGCCATCACCGCCCGGTAGTACGCCACATGACTGCCCCGGTGCTTCAGCCGCAGCCACCCGTCCCGGGCGGCGCGCCGCGCATACGGCACCACCCGGCCCGGGTTCCGCAGCGCGTACCGCAGCCGGTAGCCCAGCCGCGCCCTGTTCCGCGACCCACGCGCCTCGGGGGTTCCCGGCATGACACCTCCCTGCTCCGACACCGGTGTGACACATCCACACTCCACCGTGCACCCGGGGACGCCGACCGGCAGCCCGGGTCGGTCCGTGCGGGCGGGGTGGGCACTCGCACGGGGGTGCCGGTGCACCCGTAGCCCGACCTGGGCGGGGCCCTGTCACCGGGATCTCGTAGGCTCCGGGCCATGAACGACGGGGAATCCGGCAGACGGGTCATCGACGGACGCTTCGAGCTCGAGGCACGGCTCGGTGGCGGCGGTATGGGCATGGTGTGGCGGGCGCGCGATCTGGTCCTGGACCGGGCCGTGGCGCTCAAGGAGGTACGGCCGCCCGATCCGGGTCTCGCCGAGTACGACCCGCAGGGCGCGGCGATGCTGCGGGCCCGGGTCCTGCGCGAGGCGCGGGCGCTCGCCCGGGTCGACCACCCCAACGTCGTGACCATCCACCATGTGGTGGACGGCGGGGAGCACACCTACCCGTGGCTCGTCATGGAGCTGGTGACCGGCGGCTCGCTCCAGGACCGGCTCGCGAAGGGGCCGCTGACGCCCGTCGAGGCCGCCCGGCTCGGCCGCGAGGTACTGGCCGCGCTGCGCGCCGCGCACGATGTCGGCATCCAGCACCGGGACGTGAAGCCCGCCAACGTCCTGCTGAGGCCCGACGGACGCCCCGTCCTCACCGACTTCGGCATCGCGGCCATCAGGGAGTCGACCGCCCTGACCGCGACCGGGTCCGTCATCGGCACGCCCGACTACATGGCACCCGAACGCATCTCGGGCGCCGAGGGCGGCCCCGGCTCCGACCTGTGGTCGCTGGCGATGATGCTGTACGTCGCCGTCGAGGGGCATCACCCGCTGCGCAGGGGAACGACTCTGGCGACGCTGGCGGCCCTGCTGAGCGAGGAGCTTCCGCCGCCGCAGCGGTCCGGGCCACTGACCGGCTTCCTGACCGCCATGCTGGTCAAGGACCCGGCCCTCCGGCCGGACGCGACGGCCGCCGACCGCATGCTCGCGGAAGCGGCGGCAGGCCCCGACGCGGCCCCGAGCGCTCCCCACGCTTCGGACACTCCGCACGGGACCACCTCGTACCGGCTGACGCCCCCGTCGGCGCCGACGCCCGCCGGGTCCGCCCCGGCCGGCTTCGGGCCGCCGCCGCCCGGCTACGGACCGTCGGCTCCGCAGAACGCCGCTCCGGGCCCCTTCGCGCCCCCCACCTTCTCCCCGGCAGGGCCCACACGGCCGACCCCGCCGCGACCGGCCTCCCGCGCGCGGAGCCGGGTCGCGATCGCCTCGTCCGTCGTGGGGACGGTGCTGGTGGGCGTGCTGGTGTGGACCCTGTTGCCGGACGGAGGCGACAAGGGCGGTCCGACAGCGGGCGACAAGAGCGGTCGGACAGCGACCGACTCCCCCGGCTCGTCCTCCGCCACCGCCAAGGAGTCGACTCCCCCACCGCCCACGGCGTCCGGTACGGCATCGACGCCCCAGATCGACGCGAAGAACGGTCTGCTCACCCCGGACGGCATCCGGACGGCGGTGAAGGAGATCAAGGCGGCGACCGGAACGGATCGCGCGTACGACTTCAGCGTCTATCCGGAATTCGTGTCCGCGTCCATCATGGTCAAGGGCAGCGACACCAAATACGACAGCTACACGTACCGCCCTGGCGAGGGTGTCCAGAAGGGCATCATCAGCAGCTCGATCATCGGCGGCAAACGCCCGTTCCACCTCGACGACTTCGACTGGGACGTCCTGCCCGAGCTGCTGGAACGGGCCGAGAAGGACCTGAACGTGCCGCAGCCGACGATGCGTTACGTCCTGGTCCGCCCGCCCGACGACACCTTCGACACCCCGTTGGGACTCGCCGTCTATCGCACCGACGAATACGACGCCGGCTACTTGGAAGCCGATCTGAAAGGCAAGGTGACCCGCGTGATGCCGGCCGAGGACTGAGCGGCGTATTCACGTGATGGTGACAGCCGTTCATAGTGGAATGCGAAACGAATTCCCCGGTGGCCGTCACCGCGACGCGCTTCTAAACTGAAGGGGATTCTGCCTGCCGGCCCGGTGAAGCCGCCTCTTGCGCAGGTCAGGCTCCCGACAGGGCGGGCGCCCGACACCCGGAGGCCAGCATGACCGCAATCGACGAAAAATGGACTCAGATCCAGTGGATCGGCCCCCCGTTCGACGCGGGAGCGGGAACCGGTGAGGGGCCGAACCCAGACGGTCGCGGCTCGTCGCGCGACTTCGCGAACGGTTCCATCTACTGGTCGGCCGGCACGGGCGCCCACGAGGTCCACGGGGACATCCGCGTCAAGTACGCCCAACTCCGCGGATCGAGCGGATTCCTCGGCTATCCGGCGACCGACGAGCTGCCCTGCCCCGACGGCGTCGGGCGTTTCAACCACTTCGAGGGCGGCTCGATCTACTGGACTCCCCAGACCGGCGCGCACGAGGTGCACGGCGCGATCCGTGACAAGTGGGCGAGCATGGGCTGGGAGACCTGCTACCTCGGCTACCCCGTCTCCGACGAGATGGGCCCGAACCCCAACCAGCGCGTCAGCCAGTTCCAGCACGGAGACATCATCTGGTCGCCGCAGGACGGGGCGGTCGACCGGCACATGCAGCGCATCGACTGACCGCGAAGGTCACACGACACGAAGGAGCCCGGTCCCTGGGGTCCGGGCTCCTCGGCGCGGCGGCGGTCTCAGCGGGCCTGTTCCGCCCGCTCCTTGATGCCGCGCAGTGTGTTCTCCATCCCGGTGCGCCATTCCTTCTGGCGACCGGTGATGATCTGTTCCTTCAGTTCGGGGCTGCTCTCCACGATCAGTGTGAGGCCGCTGCGCCCGGGGCCGAAGGCGGCCGTCTGGCGCAGCCGCGTGCCGTCGCCGTCGGGAGCCAGGTCGAAGCGCCAGAAGGCCAGTGCGTGGGCCGGTTCCCGTGCCGCGTCCCCGAACAGGCCGTCCTCGTCCAGGACCGCCCAGGCGAAGGCCCGGTGCTCGTCGAGCTCCACCACATGGGACACGGTCCGCCACTCCGCCCCGGTGTGATGGCGGTTGTGACCCTCGAAGCGCGCGCCCACCGAGGGCCGGTCGGCGCCGTCGAGCCAGGCCACGCGCTGCAGCTCAGGGCTGAGCCGGGCGGGAAGGTGGATGTCGGTCACCAGCTCCCAGACCTGCGGCGCAGCCGCCTCTACATATAAGTCGCAGTGCACTTGCGGAAGTTCGACCCAAGTCATGTCGCCCTCTCGGTGTGGTTGGGGACGCCGGCCCCGACGACCGACGCCCAGGCCGCCGCCAGCAGGCTAGTCGAAAGGGGCGTACACGGGCCTTCGGCTACATGACGCTCTGCACGTGATCCTCGGCACCCGCCGGCTCCGGCTCCTCATCAGGTACCCGTGTCGGCCAACACGGGCTCGATCCGGAAGAGTTCACGGCCGACCTGGCCGACGAGGCCGTGGTCGTAGACCATCAGCTCCGGGGCGACGCCTCCCTCCACCGGGCTCTTCGGCACCTGCACCCGGCCGCGCCAGCGCACCGCGCCGCTGTCGAGGTCGAGGCCCACCAGGTTGCCGGAGGGGTCGAGGTAGTACGCCACCCGGCTGTCGAGGTCGACCGCGGCCGCGGAGGACAGTTCCCGCAGCATGGGGTCGCGCGGGTCCTTGCGCAGGGTCAGTCCGAGGTCGCGCGACCACAGCCGCTCGCCGCTGTCGGCCGCGTACGCGACAGCGCTGTCGTCCCTGGCGAAGGACAGCACGATGCCGTCCGCGACCACGCCCATCGGCATCCCCTCGACGCGATGCTCCGTCACCTTGCCGGAGCTGAGCTCGACGCGGGTCAGCGTGGCGGGTCCGGGCTCGCCGAAGTACTGCTGCCCCTCGGTCAGCCCGCCCAGCAGTACGGCGTCCCCGTCCGTGCCGAGGTACAGCCTCGGGCCGTCGACCGTGGCGACCGTCCGCGGTGTGCCGGTTTCCGGGTCCAGCCGGACGACGGTGCTGCGCTGCGGGGCCTTCTCGCTGTCCGGCGAACACATCAGGTAGGGCACGCCGTCGACGGCGTCCCGGTCGCAGTCGGCCTGCTTCCACGAGTGCGTCCACAGGGTGCGGCCCGTCTTGTCGTCCAGAGCCACCACGCTCTTGAAGGTGGGGGCGTTGGCGAGGATCCCGCCGTCGAACAGCACGGCGGAGGACCGGCCGCGGCTGTCGTCGGCCAACTGGTGCTTCCACAGCACCTCGTTGTTGCCGGCATCGACGGCGACGAGGTCGGTCCGCGCCCTGGGCTTGCCCGGGGCGTGATCGGCGTACGTGTACAGCACCCCGTCACGGACACCGGCCAGCGCCCCCGCCGGTGTCCGGTCGGTGTCGCCGCCCTCGGCCTTCCGCTCCCACACGATCTTCCCGGTACGGGCGTCCACGTGGATGCCGTCGTACTCCGGGCCCCGGCAGTACACGGCACTGGGACCGGTGGTGCAGGCGTCCCAGGACGTGCCGGGCAGCGTGGTCTGCCACAGCAGGTCGCCCTGGTCCGTCGTCCCCGAGGCCGGTGGCCGCGCCCCGTTGTCGCCGCCGGGGCCGGTGGCCAGGACCGCGCCGAAGGCGACACCGGCCAGGCCGAGGGCCGCGCCGGTGACCCGTACGACGTTGCGGCGCCGGCGGCGGCGCACGATGCGGTCGGCGATGCCCGCGGGCGCGCCCTGGTCGTCGGGGGTCCAGTGGTGCAGGACGTCCCGGATCGCGCGGTCGAGCTGGTCGGCGTTCATGTGTGGGCTCCCTTCGGGACGCTGTTGCTCAAGGCGGCGGTCTGCACGGGCGCGCCCAACTCCGGCGCGAGACTGCGCAGTCGGGAAAGGGACCGGTGGGTGGTGCTGCGTACGGTGCCCACCGAGCAGCCCAGGACGCTCGCCACCTCCGTCTCGGACAGGTCCTCGAAGTAGCGCAGCACGAGCATCGTGCGCTGCCGCGGGGTGAGCCGGGCGAGCGCCTGGGCCACGCTGATCCGCAGATCGGCGGCGGCCGTGCCGTCGGCGACGCCGAGGTCCTGCGGCGGCGCGGCGAAGGTCGCCTCGCGGTGCGGGCGGCGCAGTCTCCAGCGGCTGATCTGGTGCCGGTACATCACCTTGCGCACATAGCCCTCCGGGTCGTCGACGTGCCCCCAGCGGCCCAGCGCCTTCATCAGGGCGATCTGCACGAGGTCCTCGGCCTCGTGCCGGTCACCACCGGTGAGCAGGTTCGCCAGGCGCAGCAGAGCGCTCCACCGTGCGTCGACAAAATCCCGGAATCTCTCGTGTTCCTGCGGGTCCATGGGCCCTCCCGTTCGCTGACGTACTCAAGGACGCGCGGGCCGTTGACGATCTATGTCTGCCGCTCGGAACTTTCTTCGGCGGGTCACTGCGAGGGGACTGCGGCGCGTACGGCGCCGTGCACGGCCCGGGCCAGCCGGGCACCCCACAGGGAGCGGGGCCCGGCGAACGCCACGGCCTCCTCGCCACCGCGCGGGGTGCGGGCCGCGACGCACACGGCGTCGGTAGGCGTCCCCGAGCAGTCGTATCCGGCGTCGAGCAGCGCCTGGACCTTGGCCTCCGTGGCGGTGGCGACGGCGTTGACCAGCGCCGCGTCGGTGAGGGGCGCTGGGACGGCGACGACGATGTTGATCGTGCCCGGGGGTGCCTGACCGGCGGTGCCGTCGGCCGGGGAGGCGGCCCACCCGCGCACACCGAGCCCGGCGGTGGCCACCGCGTCCACGCCGCCGTCGTGGGCGCGGCCGTACGCGCCGACGTCGGCGGCGGTCATCAGTCCGACCCCCGGACCGCGGGCGCCGGCATGCGCCGCCAGTTCCGCCAGGTGCCGGTCCGGGTCGGTACGCCGGTAGCCGTGGGAGACCTGGGCGTTGAGCACCCACGACCGCTCCCCCAGGCCACCGCCCAGGACCGCGCTGCTGATCATCCGCCAGCCGCCGCCCGCCCGCCAGAGCAGCGCACGCAGACTCTCGCCGTCCTCGACACGCACCAACTCCTGGACTTCGAGGGGACCGGTGGCGGTACGGGGCGGGACGACGGTGCTCACCGGTCGGGTTCTCCTCGGCGTGGCAGGGACCGACCGATCCTATGCGGCGCCGTCCGGGGCCCGTCCGGCGGGAGGCGGTTGAGCGAGCGGGTCAGCCGCCGGTACGGGTGAAGGTGCCCAGCCCCTCGGCGTCCAGGTACTCGACGGTGAAGGACTTGCCGTCCGGGGTGAAGGTGACACCGGTGAGGCCGACGGCGTTCTCCCCGTCGGTGCGGAAGCTGAACGTGTCGTCGTCGTAGTGCGTGAGGCGGTACGACTGGGGCTTGGGGCCTAGACGGAGCGTCAGGGTGCCGTCCTCGCCCGCGACGACCTGGGCCCGCCCGTAGTAGTCGCTTTCGTACGTGCCGGTGTAGGCCTCGGCGTCCTTCCCGGGCGCGGCGTCGGACGGCGGGTGGGCGTAGTCGGTCTTGGACCGGCCCTCTTCCTCCTGCTGCTGGTAGACGGCGTCCACGAGGGGGATCCAGTCGCGGCTGACCTTGCCCGTCTGCGCGGTGTCGAAGAAGTCCAGGGCTACGGCGTCGGCGACCCCGACCGGTGAGGCGTTGCTCAGGACGAGGTGCACGAGGAACGACCTGCGTCCGGCCCGTCGTGCTCGACCCGGCGGGGACAAGCCCACCCGATCGGGCGAGGCCATCCGGACTCCCGGGGTCACCGCTCCCGGGAGAGCCCGGCGTACTCGGCCAACGACCGCTGGTGGTCGACGACGTGGTAGAGGTACACCTCGCGCGGCCTGCGACCGCGCCGGCGGCGGGTGCTGGACAGCGTCGCCGTGCGGTGGGAGCGGTTGCGGAACCGGGAGGAGGGGGAGCCAGGTGGAGCGGGCGGACAGGGGTGGGACGCAGGCGGGGAGGACGGTCGTGCCCGCGGGGGCGTGGGGGCGGGTGCGTGCCGCGTTCGCGGCGGGGGCGGCCGTGCCCTGGGAGGCGCGGGGCCGGGTGCAGGCCGCGTTCGCGGTGCTGACGGCCGGGTTGCTGCTGTTCCACCGGGCGGTGCCCGACTCCGTGGGCCGTCTCGGCAGTCTGCTGGAGGCGTTCCTGCCGTGGCTCGGCCTGGTGATCCCGGTCCTGCTCGTCCTGGCGCTGGTGCGCCGCTCGGCCACCGCCCTGGTAGCCCTGCTTCTGCCGGTGGCGGCCTGGACCCACCTCTTCGGCGGGCTGCTCCTGCCCGCGGGGCGGCCCGGCCCGCACGACCTGCTCGTGGTGCAGCACAACGTCGGCGACACCAACACCGACCCGGCGGGCACGGCCCGCGCCCTGGCCGGCGCCGGGGCCGATCTCGTCGCGCTGGAGGAGCTGGTGCCCCCGGCACGGTCGGTGTACGAGAGGACGCTCGCCCCGGACTACCCGTATCACGCGGTCCGGGGCACCGTCGGGCTCTGGTCGAGGCACCCGATCGGCGACGCCCGGGCCCTGGACATCAGACCGCGGGGAATCGCGGGCCCCTGGAGTCGCGGACTACGCGCCGTGGTGCGCACACCGCACGGCGAGATCGCGGCGTACGTCGCGCATCTGCCCTCCGTCCGCATGCGGGCGAGCGGCTTCGCCTCCTCCCTGCGGGACGAGAGTGCCGGCCTGCTCGGCGAGGCCGTCGCCGCGGAGGAGCTCACCTCACGGATGAACGTGGCGGAGCGCGGGTTCGCCCTCAGCTTTCCCGCGGCCTTTCCGATGGCCCGGATCGACCAGGTCATGGCCCGCTCGGCGACCGTCGCCGACCTGCGCACCCTGCCGGAGACCGGCAGTGACCACCTCCCGGTCGCCGCGCGGATCACCCTGTGACCGGTCGGTCCTCCCGCTCACCAGGCCAGTTCGTCGATCAGCGCGGTCGGGTCCGGTTCGTGCGTACGGCCCAGGATCTGTTCGGCCCAGATGACCTTCCCCGTGGCGGCGTAACGGGTGCCCCAGCGGTCGGCGAACTGGGAGACGAGGAACAGACCGCGGCCCCCTTCGTCGGTGGTGGCGGCGCGGCGCAGACGGGGTGAGGTGTTGCTGCCGTCCGAGACCTCCAGGACGAGGGTGCGGCCCAGCAGCAGCCTGACGCGTACGGGCGGGGCGCCGTAGCGGATGGCGTTGGTGAGGAGTTCGCTGAGGATGAGTTCCGTGGTGAAGGACGACGCCTCCAGGCCCCAGTCGTCGAGGCGGCGGCTGACCTCGGTACGGATGCGGGAGACGGCCATGACGTCGGACGGCACGTCCCAGGCCGCGACGCGGGACGGGTCGAGCAGCCGGGTGCGGGCGACCAGCAGGGCCACGTCGTCGCTGGGGCGGCCGTGCATCATCGACTCCATGACGGCGCGGCAGGTCTCCTCCGGTGTGCGGTCGGCGCCTGCGACGGCCGAGCGGAGCCTGTGCAGGCCCTCGTCGATGTCACTGCCGCGGTCCTCGATGAGTCCGTCGGTGAACAGCACCAGCCGGCTGCCCTCGGGCAGGTCCAGCTCGCCGACCTCGAAGGGGTGCCCGCCCACACCCAGGGGCGGCGACAGCGGGAGGTCGGGGAACGTCACCCGGCCGTCGGGGTCCACGACGGCCGGGGCGAGGTGTCCGGCGCGGGAGAGGGTGCAGCGCCCGCCGACCGGGTCGTAGATGGCGTACAGGCAGGTGGCTCCGGTGACCGGGGCGTCGTCGCTGTCGCCGTTCGCGGTACGGGTGTCCAGCATGGTCACCATCTCGTCGAGGTGGCCGAGGAGTTCGTCGGGGGCGATGTCCAGAGAGGCGAAGTTCAGTACGGCGGTGCGCAGCCGGCCCATGGTCACGGCCGCGTGCAGCCCGTGCCCGACGATGTCGCCGACCACGAGCGCCACCCGGAAGCCGGGCAGCGGGATGACGTCGAACCAGTCGCCGCCCACGCCGGCCTGCGCGGGCAGATAGCGCCAGGCGATCTCCAGCGCATCCTGCTCCGGGACGTCCCGCGGCAGCAGGCTGCGCTGCAGGGTGACGGCCATGGCGTGCTCGCGGGCGTAGCGGCGGGCGTTGTCGATGGCGACGGCGGCCCGGGCGACCAGTTCCTCGGCGACCGCGACGTCCTCCTCCTCGAAGGGAGGGGAGCCCTCGCCCCGCCAGAAGTTGACCATGCCGAGGACCACGCCCCGGGCTCGCAGGGAGACGGTGATCAGCGAGTGGATGCCGTACTCGAGCGCCTGTTGCGCCCCTTCGGGGTCGTGGGCCCGCCAGTCGTGGGCGCTGTTCAGGTCGGCGACCCGTACGGCCTTGCCGCGGTGCAGCGCGGCCACCATCGGTGTGTCCGCCACGACGAACTGGATCAGGTCTCCCACCGGCTGCAGCGGATGCCCGCTCTCCCGCCCGCTGAGCGCTGTGCGCCGCATCCGCCGGACGGCGCCGGTGGGCTCCTCGCCGCGCAGGACGGAGTCGAGGAGTTCGACGGTGACGAAGTCCGCCATGCGCGGGACCGCCACCTCGGCGAGTTCCTCCGCCGTCCGCCGGATGTCCAGCGTGGTGCCGATGCGTACGCCTGCCTCGTAGAGGAGGGTCAACCGTCCCCGCGCCTCCTCGGCCTGGCCGGACAGGGCCCGCAGTTCCGTGGTGTCGCGGAAGGTGGCCACCACGCCCTGGGCGCCGCCGAAGGGCTCGGTGAGCCGGGTGTTGACGGCGAGCAGCCGCTCCCCCGCGGGGAGCAACTCGTCGGACACGGGCTCGCCCGACCTCAGCAGCGTGGTCAGGCGGGGGCTGAGCCCCAGCTCGGTGACGTGCCGCTGGTCGGCGCCCTCGGGGAGGTTCAGCAGGCGGCGCGCCTCGTCGTTGGCGAGCATCAGGCGTCCGTCGCCGCCGACGATCAGGACGCCTTCGCGGACGGCGTGCAGTACGGCGTCGTGGTGCTCGAACATCCGGGTCATCTCGGCCGGGCCGAGACCGTGCGTCTGCCGGCGCAGCCGGCTGCTGACCAGGGCGGTGCCGACAGTGGCGAGCGAGAGCGCGCCCGCCGCCACGATCAGCATCATCGGGACCTGGTCGTACAGCACCTGCCCCAGCGTGTCGAACTGGATGCCGGCGCTGACCATGCCGACCACGCGCCCGTCGCCGTCGCGCACGGGCACCACCGCGCGTACGGCGTCGGTGGGCTCGCCGTGGAACGTCTCGGTGAAGGTCTCCCCCGCGGCGGCCCGGGCCACGCCCTCCGCCTTGGTGCCGATCAGCTCGGGCCGGGGATCGGTGAGCCGCACCCCGTCCTTGCTCAGCACGGTGATGAAGTCGACGCCGGAGGTCCGCCGGGCCGCCTCCGCCGCCGCCTGGAGCCGTGCCGTGGGGTTGGGCGACATGAGCGCGGCGGCCGTACCGGGCGGATGCGCGAAGCCCTCCGCCACGGCCAGGCACCGGTTCTTGGCGCCCCGCTCGGCCTCGTAGCGTCCCTGGACCACCAGGGCCGCGACCGCCGCCGCGATCAGCACCAGCACGATGAGGACCTGGAGCAGGAAGACCTGCGCGGCGAGCGTACGGACGCTCAGGGACGGGGGCAGGTGACGTCCAGGGGGATGCTGCGCCCCCGGACGGCGGGACGACTCGGAGGAGCGGCGTTCACCGAACGGCGCCGCTCTCGTCCAGGACCGGCGGGAAGGACCGATCATGTCCCATTTCTAGCACTATGCCGACTGTGCGGGCGAATGCTGTGGTGAGCCGGTCCGGAGTTGCTTTCATGGCCGGAACGTCGGCGCGGGCATCCCTTGCGCCGACCCGGGGACAGCCGAACCGCGGGAACATCACCCGTCAGACGCCTGCTGCCGCAGGTCGTGTCAGTGCAGGATTTCCGCCCGCATCCGCTCGTTCGGCGTCGCGATGTCCCAGTAGTGGGCGGTGCCCCGCGCGTCGCTGTAGGCGCCGGTGCCGCCGGTGACGGCCATGTCGAGTTCACCGACTCCGCTCGTCCAGAGCGACTGCATGGTCAGTGAGCCGCGCTCGAGTTCGATCGTGATCAGGCACTGCGTCGTGCGCTTCTCGCCCTCGAGATGGACGACCTGACACGATCCGCCACCGCGTCCGACGCGACGGCCGTCCTGGAGAGCGTTGCCCGAGTAGACGTCCATGTCGCCCAGGCTCGGCCCGGCCGGGCCGAGGTCCGTGGCCGCGTACTGGTCGTTCTGAATGGTGAGGTCGAGGACTTCGACGTAACGCCCCGCCTGGGCGTCGGCATCGGCGTCGGCGCTGCCCGCGGCGCAGATGCCGACGACCGCGGCGACCAGTGACGCGGCGGCGAACCTCGCGAGCGTGGGGCGTGTGGTGACCATGGTGAATCCCTCCCGGTGAAGCCTGTGACGTCCTTGCGAACACCCTCGACGTTATGACGCGTAAGTCATCCCGTCTAAGATCAATATCGCTATGACGTCATGTCCTCGGAGGCATGGCTCACGGCAGGGCAGTCCGCCTGCGGGGCGGCGGAACGGCCTGCTCGGCGGCGTTCCCCGAAAACCGCCACGCCCGCATATTCGGTGTGCGCGGGGGAAACCGGCCGGTGAGACGCGCGGAAGGGGTTCGACATGAGCCAGGGCAGCACCGGTCCTCAGCACCTCCCCCAGCCGCTACGAGCCGTCGCCTCCGGGCTACGCCGCCTGCCCGGTGTGGGACAGGCCGGCAAGGTGGCCGACGGTGCGCTGGACCGGATCGGGGCGGTCTCTCCCCGCGGGCGCCGTATGGCGGTCTACGCCGGAGCCGGGGTGCTCGGCGTGGCCGGCGCGGTGGAGTGGCCGGTGGCCCTCACCGGCGCGGCCGTCGCGTGGCTCACCCAGCCACGGCCCCAACAGGGCGAGCAGCAGCAAGAGCAACAGCAACAGGACAAGGCCGCCGACCCCTCGGGCCCCGGCGACGACACGGCGGAGCCTCCGGAGGCGGCGGGCGACGAGCCGGCACCCACCCACACCCACACCCACACCCACTCCCACTCCCACCACGAGCACGTGCACGAGACGGCCGCCAAGGTCGGCGACCCGGCCACGGCATCGGCTCTCAAGCAGGTCGCGGAAGCCTCCGCCCACCACGACCCGGCAGAGCCGGGAGCATGACCTGCCCCGCCGCTACGTGCCTCACAGCGCGCTCTTGTTCCGCCACTCCTCCCACGGCACGTTCCACGCCCCGAAGCCGTTGCCCGGGTCGACCACGCCCTTGGTCTCCCTGCCGGTGATCTCGAAGGGATCGCCGGGCCGTACCTGCGCGTAGAACCAGGCCGCGTCGGCGTCGCTCATGCCGATGCAGCCGGAGCTGTGGTTGGTGTTGCCGAAGTAGGCGGCGTTCCAGGGGGCGGCGTGGGCGTACATGCCGGACCAGGTCAGGCGCATCGAGTAGTCGACCATCTTGTCGTAGGCGTCGCCGAGGCCGACTGTCTCGGAGTTCATGTTGATGGTGCCCTCCTTGGCCATGAGGACGGCTGTTCCGCGCCAGGAACGCTTGTCGCCGCCGGGTGTGCCGCCGGAGACCGGGATACGGCGGACGGTCCGGCCGTCGCGTACGAGCGAGAGCTGGTGGCTGTCGAGGTCGACCTTGACGATCTGCCGGGTGCCTATCGTGAAGGTCGTCGTGTAGTCGCGGACGAACCAGCCGCCGTCGGCGCCCGAGTCGGTGCCGTTCAGCTCGGCGTCGAGCGTGACCTTCGTGCCCGGCTTCCAGTACGCGTGGGGGCGCCAGTCGACCCGGTCGCGGCCCGACCAGTCGCGTATCCAGCCCCAGGACCCCTCGGTGCCGTCCGACGTGGTGATCTTCAGCTGCTTCTCGACCTCGGCCCGGTTGCGGACGGGGTTGTCGAAGACGAGGGAGATCGGCTGGGCGATGCCGACGGTGGAGGCGGTGCCGGGCCGCCAGTCGACCTTGTTGACCTTGTCGGCGGCGGCCGTCGTGAAGGAGGACCTGGTGGTCCGGGTCGTCCCGGCCTGCGTGCGGGTGGTCGCGGTGACCGTGTACGCCGTGCCGGGCGCGGCCTTGCGGTGGGAGACCCACGATCTGCCGCCGGCCGCGACCTTTCCGGAGAGCCTGGCGCCCTCGGCGTCGGTGACGGTCACCGCGGTGAGGCTGCCGCCGTCGGCGGTGACCGTGACGGGCTTGCCGGGCGTGGCCTGCCGTCCGGTCGGGGTGACGGTGACCGTGACGGGACGGTCGTCGGCGCTCCTGGTCGCCTTCGCGTCCGACGCGGTGGGCGACGCGGTCGACGAGCACGCGGCGAGCGGCGCCAGCAGGGCCGCGGCGAGGGCGGCGCGGACATGTGTGCGGTGCAACGGGACCTCCGTGACGAACGAATCGATGAACGCATCGATGAACAGATCGATGAAGTGGATCGATGAATGGATCAATAAACGGACGCGCCAACGCACTTGGCGGACGATCGTGACTGTAGAGCCGGAAAACGCCAGGTCAGCCGCTGCGGGCCGATGTGACGGCGACTGGTGAGGAACGGTCATGGTCCCGTCACATTCGCCGGACGGAGCGGTCATGGGCCGCTGTGAGCATCCTCTGCGTCCCCGCGACAGCCCCGGGGAGAAGGAGAGGCTCAGCCCGTGTCAGCACTGCTCGTACCGCCCGCACGCAACGGGTCCCTCGCCCTGGGGACCATCAGCGCCGAGACCTACCGCGCCTTCCTCGCCTCCCCCGTCGGCGCGGCGCTCGGCGCCGGCTTTCTGCAGTGCCCGTCGTGGGCCGAGGTCAAGGAGGGCTGGCGTGCCCAACTCCTCGGCTGGGGCCCCGATCCGGAGTCCGGTGACCTGACGGGCGTGGCGCTGGTGCTGCTGCGGCAGTTCCCCGGCACCCGTAGGTACTTCGCCTACCTTCCCGAGGGTCCCGTCGCCGACTGGACGGACCCGGACATGGACGGCTGGCTCACGCCACTGCTGGACCATCTGCGCCGCTCGGGCGCGTTCGCCGTCCGTATCGGCCCCTCGCCCGCCTACCGGCGCTGGGACGCGACGCTGCTCAAGCCGCTGACCGGGCCGGGCCGTCGGCTGGGCGACGTGCTCGCCAGTGAGGTCGACCCTCTGGGCACGGCCGTCGCCGAGCGGCTGCGCGCCCGGGGCTGGCGGCGCTGCGGAGGTGACGGGAGCGGGGACGACGGGGACGCCCAGCCCCGCCATGTCTTCCGGGTGCCGCTCGCCGGTCGTACCACCGAGGAGTTGTGGTCGGGGCTCAACCAGGAGTGGCGGCGCAATGTCCGCCGTGCTCAGAAGGAGGGCGTGGAGGTGGTGGTGGGCAGCGCCGCCGAACTCCCCGAGTTCTACCGGCTGCTGGGCATCACCGAGCGGCGTGACGGCTTCCGGCTCGGGCGCTCGCTCGCGTACTACGAGCGGCAGTTCGCGGCGCTCAACGCCGAGGAGCCCGGCCGGATGAGGCTGTACCTGGCCCGGCACGGCGGGGAGATCCTCGCGGCCCACACGATGATCACGGTGGGCAGGCGGGTCTGGTACCAGACGGGCGCCTCGGCCGACCACCGCCGCGAGGTGCGGCCCTCCAACGCCCTGCAGTGGCGGATGCTGCTGGACGCCCACGCCCTCGGCGCCGACGTCTACGACATGCGCGGGGTACCCTCCACTCTCGACCCGGACGAACGTGCGTACGGACTGCTGCGGTGGAAGCTCGGCACCGGCGGACAGGTCGTCGAGACGTTGGGGGAATGGGAGAGACCCTTGGGCGGCACCGCCAACCAGACGCTGTACCGCGCCTTCCAGGCGTACCTGAACCGCCGATGAGGGCGACGACAGCCGCCCCGACCGGCGAGCAGGTCCCTGAGAAACCCGCCTCCGCGGCGCGCAGCAGCGCTGTCATGGCCGCCGGCTCGATCGTCTCCCGGGGCACCGGTTTCGTACGGTCCGCCGTGGTGGCGGCGGCGCTGGGCACCATCGGGACGGTCGCCGACGGGTACGCGGTGGGCAACGCGCTGCCCACGATCGTCTACATGCTGCTGCTCGGCGGCGCGTTGAACGCCGTGTTCGTGCCCGAGCTGGTCAAGGCGGCCAAGGAGCACGCCGACGGCGGCGCAGCGTACACCGACCGGCTCGTCACCGTCTGTGTCGTCGCGCTGCTGGCGCTCACCGCGACCGCGGTGTGGGCGGCCCCGGCGATCGTCGACGTGTACACCGACTACACCGGTGAACAGGGGGCCATGACCACCGCGTTCGCCCGCTACTGCCTGCCGCAGATCTTCTTCCTCGGGCTGTTCACGCTGCTGGGGCAGGTGCTCAACGCGCGCGGCCGGTTCGGGGCGATGATGTGGGCGCCGGTCCTCAACAACCTCGTCGTCGTGAGTGTGTTCGGCGTCTATCTGGGCTTCGCCATGGGCGGCGGGGACACGCTCACCTCGACCGAGACCGCCGTGCTGGGGTGGGGTACGACCGCCGGGATAGCCGTCCAGGCCCTGGCCCTCGTCCCGGCGCTGCGCGCGGCCCGGTTCCGCTGGCGGCCCCGCTTCGACTGGCGCGGCAGCGGACTGACCCGCCCGCTGCGGTCGGCCGGCTGGCTGGTGCTGCTCGTGCTGGCGAACCAGTCCGCCTACTGGGTCACCACCCGGCTGGCCACGACCGCGGGCCTCGACGGGGGGCCCGGGTACGGGGCGTACAACAACGCCTATGTGCTGTGGGCCGTGCCGCACGGCATCATCACCGTGTCCCTGGTGACCGCGCTGCTGCCGCGGATGAGCGCGGCCGCCGCCGACGGGGACACCGCCGCCCTGCGGCGTGACGTCTCCCATGCCCTGCGTGCCTCGGCCTCCGCCGTCGTACCCGCCGCCTGTCTGCTGTTCGCGCTCGCCCAGCCGCTGATGGCCCTCGTCTTCGGACACGGCAGGACCAGCGCGGGCGACACGGCGGCCATGGCCGGCATCCTGATGGCGTTCGCGCCGGGACTGATCGCGATGTCCGGCCAGTACGTGCTGTCGCGCACCTTCTACGCGCTCTCCGACACGCGTACGCCGTTCCTGCTGAACCTCGTGATCGTCGCGCTCAACGCGGGCCTGTCCGTGGCCGCGGCCCAGCTGCTGCCCGCCCGTTGGGCCGTGACGGGCATGGCGGGGGCGTACTCGCTGGCGCTGTGCGCGGGCTGGGCGGTGACCGCCCGGGTGCTGAGCCGTCGTCTCGCCGTCGCCCGTCCGCTGCGGTCGGCCGCCGCCGGCGCTCACGTACGGCTGCTGGCCGCCGCCGTACCCGCCACCGTGCTCGGGTATCTGGCGGCGCTGGGAGCCGCGGGTGCGGGCGCCCTGGCCGCCGCGGCCGCCGGAGCGGTCGTCGTCGTGTCCGTCTTCGCCCTGCTCGCCCGTCCGCTGCGGCTCAGGGAACTGAACGCGCTGATCTCCGGTCTACATCGGCGAGTCACCCGCACCCCGTCACCCCCCAGGGAGAACCGCTGATGCCTCGCGTGCTCCTCATCGAGGACGACCCTTCCGTACGGGAAGGGGTCGAGCTCGGACTGCGCCGCCGCGGCCACGAGGTCCGGGTGGCCGCGACCGGGGAGGCCGGTCTCGCCGCGCTGGCCGAATTCCGGCCCGATCTTCTGCTGCTGGACCTGATGCTGCCCGGGATGAACGGCGTACAGGTCTGCCGGCGGGTCCGTGAGCACAGCCAGTTGCCGATCATCATGCTCACCGCGCGCGGGGACGACTTCGACGTGGTCATCGGTCTGGAGGCCGGGGCGGACGACTACATCGTCAAGCCCGCGCGCACCGAGGTGATCGAGGCGCGGATCTGCGCGGTGCTGCGGCGTATCGACCCGGGAGGCACGGATCGGCCGGCCGTCGAGGTGTACGGCGAACTCGCCATCGACCGGGCCGGGTTGAGTGTCACGAAGGGCGGTCACCGGTTGGCGCTCGCGCCGTCCGAGCTGAAGCTGCTGCTGCATCTGTCCGCCGCTCCGGAACAGGTGTTCAGCAGGCAGCAGTTGCTGGAGCATGTGTGGGAGCACAGCTACCACGCCGACGCACGGCTGGTCGACGCGTGCGTCGCACGACTGCGCGGCAAGATCGAGGACGAGGCGGGCAGCCCCCGGTACGTCCAGACGCTGCGGGGCTTCGGCTACCGCTTCGGGCCACTGTGAGCGCCGGTCCCAAGCGCCGGGCGCGGGCGTTCGGGCTGCGCACCCGGCTGGTGCTCGCCTTCCTGCTGGTCGCCGCCGTCAGCGCGGGCACCACGGCCGCGCTGACCTACCGAGAGGCCCGCAACGCGCTGCTGAAGACCGCCCAGGACACCGCGGTCTCCTCGTTCCGGGACCAGGTCCAGCAGACCGGCTGGATGCTGCCCGTGCAGGAGGAGGGCCTGGAGCTGGTCCTCCAGGACATCGCCCGCAAGGGCAAGCCGCATCCGTGGGTGGTGTTCGCGGAGTACGGCTCGGTGCGCGCCTCCTCCGGCGAGAACCGCGTCTCCACCGTCATCACGCCCGAACTGCGCCGCGCCGCAAGGGCGGACCCCGGCGGCAGCTTCGAGCGGGTCGTCAAGGACGGTGTGCCGTATCTGACCATCGCCATGCCCACCGTCTTCAAGACGGGCGCCGAGGGCGTGCTGCCCAGTGGTCTCATCATCTACGCCGTGATGCGGATGACCGACGAGCAGATCAACGTCGACGCGCTGCTCACGGCCGCCCGGGACGGTGCCCTGCCGGGGCTCGCCATCGCGCTGATCCCCGGCCTGCTCGCCGCGCGCAGCGTGCTGCGTCCGGTGCGCGAACTGCACCGGGCCGCGCAGAGCATGGGCAGCGGCCGGCTCGACACCCGTATCCCGGTGCGGGGCGGCGACGAACTCGCCGACCTGGCACACACCTTCAACGAGTCCGCCGGCCAACTGGAGCGCTCTGTGAAGGAGCTGCGCGAGGCGGAGGCGCGGGCCCGCCGGTTCGCGTCCGACGTCTCGCACGAACTGCGCACTCCGCTCGCCGGGATGCTCGCCGTCACCGAGGTCCTCGACGAGGAGGCGGGCCGGCTGGACGCCGACACCGCCAGGGCGGTCCGGCTGGTGAGCAGCGAGACCGGAAAGCTCGCCGTGCTCGTCGAGGACCTGATGGAGATCTCCCGCTTCGACGCGCGTGCCGCCGAGCTGAACGCCGACGAGGTCGACGTGGCGGAGGCCATCCGCAAGACGCTGCAGAACCGGCACTGGACCGACGGCCGGGTCCGAACCGAGCTGCCGGACGGCATCCGTGCCCGGCTGGACCCGCGCCGCTTCGACGTCGTGGTCGCCAACCTCGTCGGCAACGCCCTGCGGCACGGGGGTGCGCCCGTCACCGTGCGGCTGCGCGGCGAGGCGCGCTCGTCCGGTCCGCCCGTGCTGGTCACCGAGGTCATGGACAGCGGGCCCGGCATCCGGGCCGAGGTGCTGCCGCATATCTTCGAGCGCTTCTACAAGGCCGACGCGGCCCGTACCCGCTCGGCGGGCAGCGGCCTGGGGCTGGCGATCACCCTGGAGAACGTGCGGCTGCACGGGGGAACGATCCGCGCGGGGAACCTGCCCGGCGGTGGGGCCGTCTTCACCGTCGAGATACCGCTGCACGCGGAGGGGGCCGGCGGATGAGGCATGCGCGCACGTTCCGGGGGGCGGGTGCGGTCGCCGTCGTGGCGGGGGTGCTGCTGCTCGGCGGCTGCGGCATCCAGGAGACCGAGGTGATCGGGGCGGGCAGCCCCGCCACCGTCGAAGCCTTCGGCGGCCGCGACAGGCTGCTGTTCTTCCGGTCCCCCGACGGGGGGCTCAATCCCGTGATGCTGGTGGACGAGTCCGCGTTCATGATCGGTCCCGACGATGCGGAGGCGGGTACGGAAGGCGACGTCTACAGCAGCGGGGAGGACCGCCCTGTGCCGACGGACAAGCTGATCATGGCGTTGCTGGCCGGCCCGAGGGAAAATGACCGGGCCGCCGGGCTCAGCACCTCGCTGCCCCCGCCCCGCCGCGGAGGCATGGCACAGGTCGAGGTCGCGAAGGGCGGGGACGTCACCGCTCGCGTGCCCATCGGCCTGGGTGGCCTGGACCGGACGGCGCTGCGCCAGCTGGTCTGCACGATCGCCTACAGCCAGGACTCCACCGGCCGGAGCACCGTACGGCTGATCGGGGTCGACGGCGTCACGCAGCAGGACACGTGCGCTCTGGACCCGGCATGACCGCGGGCTGTTCACCCCACGCCTGAACTGCGGACCGCCGCCAGCGCGGCGCCGAGCTCCGCCACCGCGCGCGGGTCGGTCAGGGAGCGGCCGGTCAGTTCCTCGACGCGGCGCAGGCGGTAGCGGACGGTGTTGGGGTGGACGAAGAGGGTCCCGGCGGCCTCGGCGGCGGAGCCCGCGGCGGCGAACCAGTGCTCCAGGGTCTCCAGGAGCCGGGCCCGCTCCACGACCGGCAGGTCCAGCACGGGTTTCAGTACGGTCTCCACCAGATGGGCCGCCTCGGCCGGTGCGGCGGCGACCAGCATGGCCAGGGGGTTGTCGTCGAAGCGTGCGACGCCGGGCCCGGAGCCCGGCAGTCCGGCCAGTGCCAGACGGGCGAAACGCAGGGCCTGCGGGGTGTCGCGCAGCGAGGCGAAGCCGGGGCTGAGGCCGACGCGGGCGCGGGCGCGGCGCAGAATGCGGACACAGGTCTCCTCCGCGTTCGGTGCCGTCAGGGCGACCATGCCGATCTGCTGGTCGGGCAGCAGCCGCCAGGCGGAGGGCAGTTGGGCCTCGCGCAGGGCGCTCTCGATGCCGGTCAGGGGTTCCGCGCCGGGCGCGGTGGCCGCCGCGACGGCGACGGCGTAGGGGCCCTGCTCGGGCAGGCCGAGTTCGCGGGCGGCCTCCCACAGGGTGGTGCGGTCGGCGATGACACCGGTGAACAGGGCCTCCACCAGGGCCGAGCGCCGCGCCTCGCGCTGCAGGGCCAGCTCCGCCGAGGTCTCCCGGTGGGCCGCCGCGACCGCCTCGGCGTAGCGCCCGAACAGCGCCCAGACGTCCGCCGACCGGGACACCAACTGGGCGTCGGTGACCTCGGGATGGGTGCGTGACTCCTCGACGATCTCCGTCCACAGCAGCTCGAAGCCGACCCGGTACGCGTGCAGGGTGTCGGCGAGCGGCATGCCCTGTTCGGCGCGGATGCGGCCGGTCTCGCGGGCCGGGCTGGGGTCCGCGGCGTCCGTGCGGCTGAAGTGGCTCAGCACCAGGTCGGCGTTGGCCGTGCAGGAGCGGCGCAGGGACTCGTAGGGGATCAGCGACTCGTCCTGGTACGCCTCGACGTCCGCGCGGATGCGCTGTGCGATCCGATCCCCCAGTTGGGGCAGGCGCGCGTGCAGCGCCGAGGCCACTCCGGAAAGGTCCATCGTCCCAGCGTAATGCCCCCTCTTTGTGCCCGGGAACAATCCCGGCCGGAAGACGCTGTCCGGCCACCCATAGGCGGGCGGCGGGGACGACAGCACCATGTCGTCGACGTTAACTGCGCATTTCGACGACACGCTTGGTTGTCGACGACACCCTTGGTTTTCTACGACCCCTTGGTGGAGGCGGACGATGGGCAATCTGGCGGAGTTTCTCGTGGCGACGGCGGGGCGGCAGCCCGAGCGGCCCGCACTGCGCTTCGGCGGTCAGGTCATCTCGTACGCCGAGCTGGACGAGGCCAGTGCCCGGGCGGCGGCGCTGCTGCGGGCCGAGGGCGTGCGGCCCGGCGACCGGGTGGCGCTGATGCTGCCGAACGTCCCCCAGTTCGTCGTCCTCTACTACGGCGTGCTGCGCGCCGGCGGGATCGTCGTACCGCTGAACCCGCTGCTGAAGGCGCGCGAGACGGCGTACCACCTGACCGATTCGGGGGCGGCGCTGCTGTGGGAGTGGCATCAGGCTCCGGGTGAGGGCGCCCAGGGCGCGGCGGACGCCGGGGTGCGGCATGTCGCGGTCGAGCCCGAGGCCTTCGCCGGAATGCTGGCCGGGCACGAGCCGCTGACCGAGGTGGCGGCGACGGCGGGCGACGACGTCGCCGTGCTGCTGTACACCTCCGGCACCACGGGTCGGCCCAAGGGAGCCGCCCTCACGCATGCGGGGCTGCGGCACAACACCGAGGTCAACATGACCGATGTGCAGGAGATGACGCCGGAGGACGTGGTGGTGGGCTGTCTGCCGCTGTTCCACATCTTCGGCCAGATCTGCACGATGAGCGTGGCCCTCAGCAGCGGCGCCTCGCTGACCCTGATCCCCCGCTTCGACCCGCAGGCCGTGCTGGACGCGATCGAGCGGGACCGGGCCACCGTCTTCGAGGGTGTCCCCACCATGTACGCGGCGCTGCTCCAGCACCCGTCCGAGGCGGACGTGTCGACGCTGCGGATGTGCATCTCCGGCGGTGCGTCGCTGCCGGTGGAGATCCTGCACGGCTTCGAGCAGCGCTTCGGCTGTGCGGTGCTCGAGGGCTTCGGGATGTCCGAGACCAGCCCGGTGGTCACCTTCAACCACCCCGACCGGCCGCGCAAGGCGGGCTCCATCGGCACGCCGATCAAGGACGTCGAGGTGCGGCTGCTGGACGAGCAGGGCAAGGATGTGGCGCCCGGGGAGATCGGCGAGCTGGCGGTGCGCGGGCCGAACGTGATGAAGGGCTACTGGAACCGGCCGGAGGAGACCGCGGCCACGATCCAGGACGGCTGGCTGCGCTCCGGCGACCTCGCGCGGCGCGACGAGGACGGCTACCTGTACATCGTCGACCGCAAGAAGGACATGATCATCCGCGGTGGCTACAACGTGTACCCGCGCGAGATCGAGGAGGTCCTGCACGAGCACCCGGCCGTGGGCCTGGCCGCCGTCGTGGGCGTGGCGCATCCGCACCTGGGCGAGGAGATCGCCGCCGCGGTCGTCCTGCGGCCCGGCGCGCAGGCCACACCCGACGAGCTGCGCGCGTTCGTCAAGGAGCGGGTGGCGGCGTACAAGTACCCGCGCGAGGTGTGGCTCGTGGACAAGCTGCCGACCGGCCCGAGCGGCAAGATCCTCAAGCGGGAGATCAGCGCCCCCGCGGGCTGACACCCGGGCGGCGCACGCGGAGATGTCGAGCACCTGCGCACAGACGTACTGAGTACGCGCACTCAGGCCGCGGTGAATCTTCGGCTGCGAGAGTCGTGGACACATCGAGCGACAGGAGAACGACCGTGTCCACGCCTCTCGGCATCCGCCGCGCCCTCACCGCCCTCCCGTCCCGCGGCCTGCGCACGGCCGGCGCCGCCCTGGCCGGCGCGGCCGCGGTCGCGGCCCTCACCGGGTGCTCCGCACTGGAGTACCAGGAAGACCTCTGCATGGCCGGCCACTACCCCGTCCTCGCCGTCAACGACAGCGGTTCGGACTGCGTCCCCGACGACGAGCAGCCGCCCACAGGCTACGCGCGCTACCCGCAGGACAAGATGCCCCGGCACGTCGGCGACAAGTGGGACGTCTTCTGGTCCACCCACACCCTCGACGAGAACGGCGCCGTGATCGCCAGTCCGGACGCGTCGTAGGCGCCAGGCCGCCCTCCCCTCACTCGTCCGGGTGAAACCGGGGGCTCCCGCTCCGCTCTCCCGCATGGGCCGCGCCGTGCGGGAGATGACTTGGGCAAGGAAGCCGTGCAGGTCGCGGAGGGAGCCCGGGCATGAGCGAGGTCGTCTTCACCGCCGATTTCACCTCCGAGCGTCAGTGGGTCGCGGGGCGTTCCTGGGCGTATCCGGACGGCGGGCCCACCAACCCGGGTGACAACAAGCTCGACCATCTCACCGCGGATCCCGCCTACTCCCGCAACGGCACCTTCCGCGCCACACTCCGGTCCGACGGCCTGTGGGACACGGGCCTGCTGACCACCGAGGAGAGCGCCGACGGTTTCATGGTGCGCACCGGGGACGAGTTGGAGGCCCGGGTGCGGCTGCCCGTCGAGGTGGGTGCCTGGCCGGCGATCTGGACCTGGCGGGACGGAGGCAACGAGGTCGATGTCTTCGAGTACCACCCGGACAACCCCGATCTGCTGGAGCTCACCAACCACGTCCGCGGAGGCGGCAGTTACGTCCACGACGACGCCGTCCGGCCGGGCGGTGTCATCGACCTTGACGTGACGTTCGGCCGCCGTGACGTGGTCTGGCGGCTCAACGGCAGGGAGGTGTTCGCCGACGGCCGTGGTGTCGGGCGGGACTGGCGGGCCTTTCTGATCGTCAACCTCTCGGTGTCCGCAGGGCGTTACCACCCCTCGCCCGATGACGAGGTGAGCGAGTTGTCGTACGCGGTGGAGAGCCTGGTCGTCCGCAGGCCCCGCAAGCCGTGGTGGTCGTAGGGGGCGGCACTCCCGACAGGCACCGGCGCGGGCCACCGTGCTCCCTCCCGACATGCAGTGCCGGAAGCGGGCATATGTGCACAAAAGATAGTAGAACTGTGGCATCTCGGTCAGAAGCGGAGGCCTGACGTCTCGGTCACCGGTGAGGCGTGCCCGGTCCGGACGCACCCTCTGCTGGCCGCCGCGACCGTGCCGCACGCCTAGGGGATCTCGTGTCGGAGCCAACCGTCACCGTCGTCATCGGCGCCTACAACGCCATGCCCTATCTGACCCGCTGTCTGGAGTCGGTCGCCGAGCAGTCGATGGGGCCGTACACCCTCGAGTGCGTGGCCGTGGACGACGGCTCGACCGACGGCACCGGCAAGGAGCTGGACCGCTTCGCCGCCGAGCACCCCGACTTCGTGCGGGTCGTCCACCAGCCCAACTCGGGCGGGCCCAGCGCTCCGCGCAATGTCGGGATCGGCCGGGCCCGGGGGCGCTATGTCTTCTTCCTCGACGCCGACGACCACCTCGGTCCTCACGCCATGCGCCGTATGGTCGACATGGCCGAGCGCAACGGCTCCGACGTGGTGCTGGGCAAGTACGTGGGCGTCGGCTGCGACGTGCCCCACTCCATGTTCGAATCCGACCAGGAGGTCGTCGACCTCGCCACCTCCCGTGTCTGGAACCTCCTGACCCCGCACAAGCTGTTCCGCCGCTCCTTACTCCTGGAGCGCGGGCTGCGCTTCGAGGAGGACATCCGCATCGGCGAGGACCGGCTCTTCGTCACCCAGGCCTACCTCCAGGCCTCGGCCGTCTCCGTGGTGGCCGGCGTCGACTGCTATTTCAAGGTCAGGCGGGACGACAACGGCAACATCAGCAGCAGTTGCGGCTCCGCCGACGTCACCAGGCGCTTCGAGACCGCACGGCGGATCATGGCCGCGATCGGCGCCCACAGCGAACCCGGTCCCGTACGCGACGCCGCGCTGCTGCGCACCTTCCGGGGCGGCCTGCTGGACTCCTTCTCCTGGCGCTTCCCTCAGCTCACGCAGGACGAGCAGCTCACCGCCATGGCGATCGCCCGCCAGGAGATCGAGCGGTTCTACACCCCGCAGCTCGACGCCCTGATGACCGCACCGCACCGCATCTTCGCCCACTGCGCACGGCACGGGCTGCGCCGCGAACTCCTCGACGTCATCGAGTTCCTGAAGCAGGAGCGGACCAAGGGCGGACGCCGCCACGCGGTGGTCGTGGACGGAGGGCGCGCGTACGCGGCCTACCCGTACCTCCGCGACCCGACCACCGCGATCCCCGACTCCTGCTACGACATCACCGACGAGCTGCACCAGGACGACCGGCTGGACACCCTGGAGTGGAGGCGGGCCCGGCGCCGCACGGTGCTCCGGCTGGGCGGCCACGGACACATCGAGGGGGTGCCGACCCGGGAACCGGCCACCGAGCTGGTGCTGCGGCTGCGCGACGACGGCCGCGAGGTGCGCGTCCCCACCCGCCCTGTGCCGTCGGCCGATCGCGAAGGCGCCTTCATCGCCGAGATCGACTTCATCCGCGCGGAGAACGGCGGCTCACTGACCCCGGGCGTCTGGGACGTGTACCTCGACGTCCGCACCCAGGGCCTCGGCACCCGACGCCGGTTCGGCGCCCGCAAGGCCGAGGGCGTGGCCCCGCCCCAGGTCGCCACCACCGGGAACCGCACGATCAAGCCGTACTGCACCGCGTACGGCAATCTCAGCCTGGACGTCACCGCCGCGCAGCGGAAGCAGCAGCCGACGCGAGTCGTCCGCAGAGCGCTTCGCGGCATTGCCCGGCGCCTTGGTGCGAGGCGGCTGCGTGAGCCGGCCCGACCACGACGGTGACGAACCGTCAAGCCTCACCAGCCTCCGTCGAAGAAGGCGGCGAGCGCCTCGGGCGAATGCGCGGCGCTGGTCGCGTTCGCCACGGCGACGACGAGGACGAGGCCTGCCAGGACCACCGATGCGGTGATGCCGGCCTTCAGCGCGCGCCTCGGCCGGGCGTCGGGCGTGGCCTTGTGCCGCCGCCACAGCGCGGCACCGGTGCCGGCCAGGGCGAGTGCGAGTACGGCGGCCATCGCTGCCAGGACGGCGTGGTACACGGCGAAGTCGCTGATCATGGCGGTGAGGGCGGGCGAGTGCCGGCCGGCGGGGTGGTCGGCGAGCTGGTGCCGGATCTCGGTGAGGGTGGTGGCCAGGTCGTCGTCCGTACCGCCGCCGGTGAGCATGGGCAGCAGGGACGCGAAGGGCGCTGCGGCGCCCTGCAGGTTCGCCACCAGCGCGACCAGGGCGAAGGGACCGAGCAGTACGACGAGGGCCCCGGGCGGTACGAGACGGAGACGGCCGCGGCGGTCGTCGTCGGCCGACCGGCGCGACTGCCGCCACAGCACGGCACCGAGAGCCACGACCGCGACGAGAAGCAGTGCGGACACACCGGCCTTGACGAGGTGGAAGCGGAACCAGAACGTGACCGTGGCCTCCAACTGGCCTGGAAAGTCCTGGCTGCCGGAGTCCCAGTACGCGACCATGCCGCGGCGGAAGGACGTGTCGACGTTGTCGATGTCGACGCCGTTGCCGGTCAGCGCGTTCGGCACGACGAAGAAGGCCGCCGTGAGCGCTGCGCTCGTCGCGGTCAGCAGGCCGATCCGACGCCTTGGCGTCACGACGGTGAGGCGGGGCAGGGACGCGAGGCTCTTCATGAAGGGGCCCTGGTGTAGGTGACGGCGCCGTTCCGCACGGGCGACGCGGAGGGCTGGAGCCCCCGGAACAGGAAGCTAACGTCCCGGCGAGCGGCCGGTCTGTGGGGCCGGCCCCCGACTCGGGGTGGGGCTGGCCCCAGTCCCGAGGGCCCGCCAGCGCGGGGCGTCGTCGTCAGGGACGTCCGGGGAGGCGAAGTGGAACGGCACCCCGAGGTGGTCGGCCAGCGCCCGGCCCGCCTCGGCGGCAGCAGGGCCGGCAGGACGGCCGTGGGAGCCGCGGTACACGGTGGCCAAGTGACCTTCGCCCTCCGGGGCGTCCAGGACCGCGATCAACACGACGAACCAGTCGTGCACAGTGTCGCCGTCCCACACCGCCTCCACCGCGGCCACCCGGCCCGGCAGAGCCGCGGCGCGGGCCACCAGCGAGGGCACGTCGAGCGAATCGGGCGGCGTGCGCCGCACCTGCTCACCGAGAGCCTCGTACCGCCCCTGAACCACCCCCTCCGCCTCATGCAGCCCCACCCCCAGCAGCCGCAGCTCCTCCCACACCGACCTGACCGCCGAGATCCGACGATCACGCAGCACATCGGCGTCGACCTCTTCGCGGGTGCGCTCCTCCAGGTAACGCCACCAGCCGCTCACTGGGGCACCGGCCGGGGTGTCGTGGCGTACGTCATGGGTCCGACCGTAGGCCGACGCGTAGGTCGCGAGCCAACCCTTTCGCTGGGCCCCGCTCCTCCTGACCAGGACGCCCGGCAGTTCACGGCCTGAGCACCCCCGGTGAAGCCCACAGCTCGAGGGTCGAGGCGAGGAGGGCGGTGGGGACCGTGAGGAGGCCGAGGAGGGTGAAGTCGCGTAGGGCGATGTCGTGGCGGTGGGCGATGCGGCGCCACAGGAGGGTGGCCAGGGAGCCGGCGTAGGTGAGGACAGGTGGGCGCTCGCGTGCACGTGCGGCTTGGGCCGGGCGCCCATCCGGGCTGCCGTGACGAAGACGACCGGGATCGGCAGGACCACCGTGGCGTCCACGGCTCAGCACGGCCGTGATCGCGGAGGCCAGTGCGAACACCGCCCCGAGGAGGCGGCGCGGACGCCGGTGGGCCCAGCGGGCCGTCCACGTTCCGCAGGCGTGGAAGAGGCACTCGTCGTCACAGAGCTTGCCGAGGACCAGGACCGCGGCCAGGAAGCCGATCACCGGCCCGAGCCGGGCGGCTTCCTCGCGGACGTCCTCCCAGGGGGTCGCGCCCACGGCGACCACGACGGCCGCTGCGGGTACCGCGAAGGCCGCCTCCGGCCGGGGGAAGGGGCGGACGACGGCGCAGAATTTGAGCAACACGCCCACGGTCATCCGGCCCGCCCGTTCCGGCCGGATCACCGCCCCCCGTCAGGGAGTGCGGAATCCCCGGAAAGTCACCCGCCTGCGTGTGGTGAAGCCGAGCCGCTCGTAGAGGGCGATCGCGGCGGTGTTCGCCTCGGCCACGTGCAGGAAGGGGCGCTCGTCGCGGGCCAGGATGCGTGCGGCGAGCGCGCCGACCAGGCGGGCGGCGTGGCCCCGCCCGCGAGCTTCCGGAGCGGTGCAGACGGCGCTGATCTCCGTCCAGCCGGGAGGCCGCAGCCGTTCACCGGCCATCGCGACCAATGTGCCGTGCTCGCGCACGCCGAGGTAGGTGCCGAGTTCGTGGGTGCGAGGCCGGAAGGGGCCCGGCCGGGTGCGCGCGACAAGGTCGAGCATCTCCGGAACGTCGTCCGCCCCCAGTTCGACCAGGTCGGTGCCGGGCTCCCCACCGCTGCCGGACCAGATCATCTGCAGGCCGTCGAGAAGGAACACCGGCTCCCAGTCCGACGGCGGCACCGCCGGAGAGCTGAACAGGTCCGCGAGCTCGCCCGGCCCCAGCAGCCGGGCGAGGTCCGCCCACTCCCCCGCCTCCGGGTCGGCCGACACCGCACAGAAGGTCGCCACGTCCGGCACATAGCGGGCGGCGCCGCCGAGCCGAGCGGCGAGATGTGCGTGGTGCCCGCTGAGTGACCGGCCCACCGGGTCGTCGAGCGCCTCGGCGTCGCTGCCCCTCATCGTGCTGTGCCTTGCCTCTCGTGTCGTTCCACGTCGTCGCTACGTCGAACAAGGTAGCCGTCGATGCGGCTCATCCGTTTCCTGGGCCTCCCCCGAGACGGCGACGCCACTGCGCCCCGAGGAGGTCAGTGCCGTTCCGGGTCGAACTCCAGCACCTGGGTGAGGCGGATGTTGTTGCCCGACGGGTCGCGGAACGATGTGTCGATCCCGTACGGCTGCACCGTCGGCGGGTCGTTGAACTCGACGCCCCGCGCGGACAGCTCGTCGTACGCGGCCTTGCAGTCGTCGGTCTCCAGGAACAGCGTGCCGCCCGCGCCCTTGGCGACCAGGTCCGACAGCTGGGCGCTGCTCGTCTCGTCCAGCATCGGCTCCTTGGGCACCGGCATCAGCACGAGCGCCGGGCCGTCCCCGCCGGGCGGGGCGACGCACAGCCACCGGAAACTCCATGCCTCCATGGTCACGTCCGCCCTCACCTCCCAGCCGAGTTTCCGGGTGTAGAAGTCGAGCGCCTCGTCCTGGTCGTGCACCCAGAACTGCGCGTTGGCGATCTTGATCGTTGTCATGGCTGCTCCTCGGTCGACTGCCTGGAGTCGACGCTAGGCAGCCGGTGACCCGGTGTCTTCTCGAAACGTGCGGTTCCGCGGCCGGCCGTACGCCATCGCCACACAGCGCGGGATGCGCACATGCCGTGCGGCGGGCGGGTGTGCCGCCCGGTAGGCCTGCGGGGTGGTGCCGTACATCCTGCGGAAGCTCGTCGTGAACGATCCGATGCTCCGCGCGCCGACGGCCACGCCGACCGCGGCCACCGTCCAGTCGGTCGACACCAGCAGGGCGGCGGCCCGTTCCAGGCGGCGGGTCAGCAGGTACTGGTGCGGCGACTCGCCGAACGCGGCCTTGAAGCAGCGGCTGAAGTGGGCGGGCGACAGCGCGGCGGCCGCGGCCATGTCGGCGACGGTGAGGTCCTCGCAGTAGCGGGCGTCGGCGAGATCCTTGGCGCGGAGCAGATGACGGGCGATCGGAACACGGGCCACGCATCCCATTGTGCGGACGCTTGAGGCGGGGTCCACTCCGTGCTCGTCATGCCGTACGACGTCCTGCCTTGTGCAGGAAGCGCCGCAGGCGGGTCTCCGGCCAGGTGTTGATCACGTCCTCCGCGGTGAGCCAGCCGCGCTGTGCCGTGCCCACGCCGTAGCGCATGTTGGCCAGGTGGAGGACGGAGTGGGCGTCGCTGTCGACGGCGAACTTCACCCCGTGCCGCCGGGCCCGCAGGATGTCCTCGTCGCGCAGGTCGAGCCGGTCGGGGTGGGCGTTGATCTCCAGGGCCGTGCCGGTGCGCGCGCAGGCGGCGAAGACCGCGTCGAGGTCGGCGTCGATGCCCGGTCGCTTGCCGAGGATGCGGGTGGTGGGGTGGCCGATGATGTTCACGTACGGGTTCTCGCAGGCCCTTACGATCCGCCGGGTCTGCTCGTCGCGGCTCTGGTTGAAGTGCGAGTGCACCGAGGCCACGCACAGGTCGAAGCCGGACAGGAACTCCTCGGGCCAGTCCACGCCGCCCTGCGGGCCGATGTTCAGCTCGACGCCGTGCAGCAGCCGCAGACCGCGCCGCCTGCCCTGCTTGCGGTATGTGCCGTCGAGCTCGCGTACCTGCTCGCGCTGGGCGAGCATCCGCTCGCGGGTCATCTGCTGCATGTACAGATCGGGCCCGTGGTCGGTGACCGCGTAGTAGGCGTAGCCCCGCTCCACGGCCGCCCGCGCCATCTCCTCCAGCGGCGCGAGCCCGTCGGTCAGGTCGGTGTGCGTGTGCAGGTCGCCCCGCAGGTCCGACTCCGTCACCAGGTCGGGCAGCTCGTCGCGTAGCCCGGCCTCGATCTCCCCGCGGTCCTCGCGCAGGGCGGGCGGGATCCAGGGCAGGCCGAGCCGGGCGTAGACCTCCTCCTCGGTCTCCGAGGCGATCTTCTCCCCGCTCTCGGCGTCGAACAGGCCGTACTCGGACAGCTTCAGCCCCTGGTGCACGGCCAGCTCCCGGGTGCGGATGTTGTGCGCCTTCGCGCCGGTGAAGTACTGCAGCGCCGCGCCCCAGGAGTCCGGCGGTACGACCCGCAGATCGACGGAGAGCCCCTTCACCGTGCGTACCGACGTCTTCGCCTGCCCGTGTGCGACGACCTCGCTGACGTACGGCAGCCGCGTGAAGGCCTCCATCAGCGGCCCCGGCTTCTCCGCCGCGACGAGGACGTCGATGTCGCCGATCGTCTCCCTCATACGACGCAGTGACCCGGCGTAGGTGCAGCGGCGGCAGCCGGTCACGCCGGACAGTTCCCCGACGATGTCGTCGGCGAGGTCCATGGCCACGTCGAGCAGCACGCGGTCGCCGGAGGACCGCAGGAGTTCGACGCCGTGGAGGATGTTCTCCTCCGTCCTGGGCCCGAAGCCCTTGAGGTCGCGCAGTTTCTCGGCGCGGATCGCGTCCACCAGCTCCTCGACCGAGGAGACGCCCAGGGTCTCGTAGAGGGCGAGTGCCTTCTTCGGGCCGAGGGTGGGGATGGCCGTCAGCCGTCGTACGCCCGCGGGGATCTTCGCGCGTAGCGCCTCGACCGCGGCCACGCTGCCGGTGGTGAAGTACTCGGTGACCTTCTCCGCGATCGACTTGCCGACGCCGGGGATCTCCCGCAGCCCCTTGGGATCGAGCGTGGACACGTCGGTGTGGTAGCCGCCGATCGCGCGGGCGGCCTTCTCGTAGACGCGCGCCTTGTACGCCTCTCCGCCGGTGATCGAGATGAGGTCCGCGTACTCCTGGAAAAGCTCCGCGACCTCGTCGTTGGACCGAGCCATGCCCTCCGAGTAGGCAGGAGGCGTCCGGTTCATTCATGCCGGCGCGCGCTCATCGGCACCAGGCCGCCCCGCCCGTACGGTCGTGCACGGCGGCGTCGAAGTGGAGCGGACGGCATGGCCGGCAACGGGGGCCGGTCGTAAAGCACTTGTGCCGCTGCGCGAGGTCGGCTTGAGTGCGTGTCCGTGACCGCCTTGAACGATCTCGTACGGCCGGACCGCTACCCGCGCTCGTCGCGCTACGACCCGGCATGGCTCGTCGGCCTCGACATGGGGCCCCATCCGCTGTGGCTCCTGGAGGACCTGGCCCGGGACCTCGACCTGCGGCCCGGGATGCGGGTCCTCGACCTCGGCTCCGGCAAGGGCGCCACGTCGGTGTTCCTGGCCCGTGAGTACGGTGTGGAGGTCGTCGCCGCCGACTGGTGGATCCCCGCGGAGGACGCGGCCGCGGTCTTCGCGGAGGCGGGGGTCGCCGACCGGGTGACGGCCGTGCGGACGGAGGCGCACGTGCTGCCCTTCGAGCCGGAGAGCTTCGACGCGATCGTGAGCATCGACGCCTTCGAGTACTTCGGCACGGCCGACGGCTACCTGCCCTACCTGGTGCGATTTCTGCGCCCCGGAGGTCAGTTGGGCATCGCCACGCCCGCCATGACGCGCGAGGTCCGTGAACTCGGCGCGATACCGGCCCACATCAAGCGGGTCGTCGGCTGGGAGGCCCTCGCCTGGCACACACCCGAGTGGTGGCGCTTCCAGTGGGAGATCACCGAGCTCGTGGAGGTCACGTCCGCCCGTCTCCAGCAGGACGCCTGGCGCGACTGGCTGCTGTGGACACGGGCCTGCGCCGAGCAGCGGCCGGAGGGCCCGGGTGCCGACCAGCCGGTGATCGACATGCTCACGGAGGACGGCGGCGCGTACCTGTCCTTCGCCCTGGTGACCGCACGCAAGAAGTGAGCGGGCGGCCGGCCGGGGCTTTCTCGCGGAGCCGCCGCTTCCCTGTACTGGGTCGGTAACACATCGAGGGCGGTTGCCGCCGACGGTGAAGGGGTGCCGCACACTCGGCCTGTCGTCGCACATCGCGAGCACCGCCCACGGCAGACCACGGGGGAACGCCATGCATGCTCCTGTCCGCACTCGTCACGAGACCACGACAAGTCCGAAGAGGCGTAAGGCATTTGCCCTGGCGGCCACCGTCGTCGCCGCGGTGCTCGCGGCCACCGCGTGCGAACCGCAGACTTCCGGCAAGGCGGACGGCTCACGGCAGCCGTCGTCGGACCGGCCGCGCACGACGGCCGCGGCCCCGCCGAGCGAGACGGCATCGCCCCCGCAGGGCGGCGACAGCGGTGCCGTCGCCGCCTGTGCGGGGGCCGATGTGTCGTTGGCCGCGTCGAGCGAGGACGCGGCGGGCGAGGAGACCCGGCACCTCCTGCTCACGCTCACCAACGCCGGTGACAGGAAGTGCACCGTCCACCACTACCCACAGATCTGGCTCGGCGCCCACGCCAAGCAGCCTGTGAAGGTGATCGAGGACAGCGACCCGAAGGAGCTCGTCACCCTCGCTCCGGGCGAGGAGGCGCATGCCGCGCTGCTCGTCGACGGCGGCGGCATGGATACGTACGAGACCGGGACCGTCACCCTGCGGTTGCAGGGAGCACAGCTGGACGGCACCGCCGGCGAGCCGGTCGAGGTCGATCTGCCCGGCATGGCGGCCTTCGACGACGGTGCCCGGGTCACCTACTGGACGACCGCCTCCGGCTATGCCCTGGACTTCATCATGTCGTCCTGACCTGGAGCCGTGGGTGTGGCCTCAGGTCAGGCGTGCCGGAGCCAGTCCGGGTCCAGACGGTCGGTCAGGTCCGCGGCGGCGAAGGCGGCTTCGAGGGCCTCGCGGCCCTCGGTGAAGTGGGCCCAGCTGTCGTGGTGGACCGGGACGACGCGGCGGGCGGCGAGGATGCGGGTGGCCTCGGCGGCCTGGGCGCTGTCCAGGACGAGGGGTTCGCCGTCGAAGAGGACGGGGAAGCGGGGAGCTCCGGCGAAGAGGACGGCCGTGTCCACCGGGGCGAAGCGCTCGGCGATCTCCTTTACCGCGTCGAGCGAGGCGTTGTCGCCGCTGACGTAGACGGTGGGCAGCCCTTCTCCGGTGAGGACGAAGCCGACGACCTGGCCGGTGATCGGCTCGACCGCCTCGCGCGGGCCGGGCCCGTGGATGGCGGGGACCCCGGTCACGGTGACGCTGCCGCCGTCGGGGCGCTTCAGTTCGACGCTCTCCCAGTCGGCCAGGCCGGTCGCCTGCGCCCCGAGGCGCTCTCCGCCGCCGGGCGTGGTGAGGGTGAGCGGGACGTCGGCGAGCAGGGCCCGGCCGGAGGTGTCGAGGTTGTCGGCGTGCTCGTCGTGCGAGAGCAGGACCACGTCGACGGGGCCGAGGTCGGCGGGGGTGGCCGCGGCGGAGGCCGTCTTGGTCAGCATGGGGCCGACCGGTCTCGGGTAGTCGCCGGGGCTGTCGAAGGTCGGGTCGGTCAGGAAGCGCAGGCCGCCGTACTCGAAGAGGGCGGTGGGGCCGCCGAGAACGCGGACAGGGAACTGCTCGGTGTCGTACTGGGACATGCGCGATGACTCCTCGTACTCATGAATGCACACGACTTCTCACGGATGCACTCCGTGTTTTCCGTGAGGCACACGCTAGGGCCGTGTCACGGAAAAACGCAAGGGCTACCATGAGGGCGTGGAAGAAGCCGTGGTCACCGACATCACGCGGGCCGCCCTGCCCCCGGCTCCGGGGGCCGACCGGTACCGCTCCCTCGATTTCGCCGACACCGCCGCGACCCTGCCCGCGGGCCAGGCCTACGACCTGCTCGCGGCGCCCGACTCCGCCAGGAGCTGGCTCCTCGCGCACAACCTGACCTCCGAGGAGGTGCGGTTGTACGAGCTGTGCGCGGGGCGGATGCGTACGCTGCGCGGTCATGTGCGGTCCCTGTTCGCCGCCCGTGTCGACGGCACGGCCCCGCCCGAGGCGGCCCTGCGCGCGGTGAACGACGCGCTCACGGCCGTGCCCTCGGCACCGCTGCTCGCCTGGGACGGGGCGCAGGGGTTGCGCCGCGTCGAGTCGCACCCCACCGACCAGGCCGTGAACCACGCGCTGGCGATCCTCGCCGCCGACGCCGCCGACCTGCTCACCGGCGCGGACGCCGACCTCCTCGCCGCCTGCGGCTCCGCGCCCTGCGACCGTTTCCTGCTGCGCACCCACGGCCGGCGCCACTGGTGCTCCACCCGCTGCGGCGACCGCGCCCGCGCCGCCCGGGCCTACGCCCGGCGCACCGGCGCGTCCGAGTGACCGGCCGACCGCGACTTCTCAAGTACGTCACCGGTTGACCCAGTGACAATGCGGGCACGGTCATGCTCCGGCTGTCGACGCGTGCGCTCGCGAAAAGGCCGGCCCCGCGACGGGGGCGGCCTGTTAGGGTGGCGGCGACCTGGTCCGTGTAACGAGGAGTCGCAGACGTGGTGGGTGACGACGACATCTCCGGGTGAGATCCGGATCTAACGGCCGCCGAACGCGCTGAGGAAGCGCCGCCGAAGTGGCCCGTTCGTCGTACCCCTTTTCCCCTTGTCTGCCCGGGGCGGAGCTGTCTTCGCGCGCGCCCCCAGCTCTCTCGAGGTCTCTTTCGTGGTCTCCTTCATGCCCGACGCCGCCGTCGTCTGCTCGAACCTGTCCTTCGCCTGGCCCGACGACACCCCGGTCTTCCACGACCTGTCCTTCACCCTGACCACCGGCCGGACCGGCCTGGTCGCCCCCAACGGCTCCGGCAAGAGCACCCTGCTCAAGCTGATCGCCGGCCAACTGCGGCCCACCGCAGGCTCGGTGAGCGTGAGTGGCACCCTCGGCCATCTGCCGCAGACCCTCCCCCTGACCGGGAACCTCACCGTCGCCGAGGTGCTCGGTGTCGCCGAGGTGATCCGCGCCCTGGACGCCGTCGAGTCCGGGGACGTGAGCGAGGAGCACTTCACGACCATCGGCGACGACTGGGACATCGAGGAGCGCACCCGCGCCCAGCTCGACCGTCTCGGTCTGGTAGGTCTCGCCCTGGACCGCAGCCTCGGCACGCTCAGCGGCGGCCAGGTCGTCTCGCTCGGGCTCGCCGCACAACTGCTCAAGCGCCCCGACGTGCTGCTGCTCGACGAGCCGACCAACAACCTCGACCGGGACGCCCGGCACAAGCTGTACGACGTACTGGCGGACTTCAGCGGCCTGCTGCTGGTCGTCGCCCACGACCGGGCCCTGCTCGACCGCATGGACGGCATCGCCGAGCTCGGCGGTTCTCAACTGCGCTTCCACGGCGGCAACTTCACGGCCTACGAGGAGGCGGTGCGCGCCGAGCAGGAGGTCGCCGAGAAGAACGTCCGCAACGCCGAGCAGGAACTCAAGCGGGAGAAGCGCGAGTTGCAGCAGGCCCGTGAACGCGCCGAGCGCCGCGCGAGCAACGCCGCACGCAACCTCAAGAACGCCGGCCTGCCACGCATCTTCGCCGGAAACATGAAGCGCGGCGCGCAGGAGTCCGCGGGCAAGGCCCGACAGACGCACGCGGCCCGGGTCGGGGAGGCCAAGGCCCGCCTCGACGAGGCCGGGCGCGCACTGCGCGAGGAGCAGCGCATCAGCCTGGACCTGCCCGACACACAGGTGCCCACCGGACGCACCCTCTTCCTCGGCGAGGGAATGCAGGTGCGGCACGACGGACAGGACGTGTTCGCCGAGGGAGGCGTCGACCTCTCGGTACGCGGGCCCGAGCGCATCGCTCTGACCGGGCCCAACGGCTCGGGCAAGAGCACCCTGTTGCGGCTGATCACCGGCGAACTCGCCCCGGAAGGCGGCCGGATCAGGCGAGGCGAGGGCCGTATCGCCTATCTGTCGCAGCGACTGGACCTGCTGGACCTGGACCGCAGCGTGGCGGAGAACTTCGCCGCGTTCGCGCCCGAGCGGCCCGAGGCCGAGCGGATGAACCTGCTCGCGCGCTTCCTGTTCCGCGGGCCCCGGGCGCATCTCCCCGTCGGGGTGCTGTCCGGCGGGGAACGGCTGCGGGCCACCCTGGCCTGCGTGCTGTGCGCCGAGCCGGCACCGCATCTGCTGCTGCTCGACGAGCCGACCAACAACCTCGACCTGGTCGGTGCGGGCCAGTTGGAGAGCGCGCTGAACTCGTACCAGGGCGCGTTCGTGGTGGTCAGCCATGACGAGCGGTTCCTCGCCGAGATCGGGGTGAACCGGTGGCTGCGGCTGGCCGACGGAAGGCTGGAGGCGACGGGAGCGCCCTCGGTGTGAACCGCCGACGTGTGCAACGGCCCGCGCCCGAGGCCCCGTGCCCGGCGGGCCCACCCCCCGATCACCTTGGACGGTTCCCTGTGTCTCAATCCGCCCTGCTCGCCCATGACCTCGTCCGCACCCTGGGCGGCCGCCGCATCCTCGACGGCGTGTCCCTGACCGCCTCCCCCGGCCGGCGCATCGGCCTGATCGGGGAGAACGGCGCCGGCAAGTCCACCCTGCTGCGGGTGCTGGCCGGCGTGGACGAACCCGACGCCGGGAGCGTCTCACGCCCGGCCGGCCTCGGCTTCCTGCACCAGGAGATGCCGTACGACGCCGAGTCCACCCTCGCCGCGGTGCTGGACGACGCGCTGCGTGAGGCCCGCGAGGACCTCGCGGAGCTGGAACGGCTCAGCGAGGAGCTGGCCCGTGTCCCGGAGGACGACCCGGGCCACGCGGACCTGCTCGACGCCTACGGCAGGCGGCTGGAGCAGGCCCAGCACCGGGAGTCCTGGGACGCCGACCGCCGCGCGGCCCTCGTCCTGGACGGGCTGGGGCTCGGCGGTCTCCCCCACGACAGGACGCTCGGCTCGCTGTCCGGCGGCCAGCGCGGCCGGCTGGCCCTGGCCGCACTGCTCGTACGACGGCCGCCGGCGCTGCTGCTCGACGAGCCGACCAACCACCTCGACGACGGTGCCGCCGCCTTCCTGGAGGAGCAGCTCCGCGGTCTGCCCGGTGTCGTGGTCGCCGCCAGCCACGACCGGGCGTTCCTCGACGCCGTGTGCACCGACCTGATCGACCTCGATCCGGCGGTCGACGGACCGGTCCGCTATGGCGGCAATTACAGCGCCTACGTCAGCGAGAAGCGCGCCGAACGGGAGCGCTGGGAGCGGCAGTACGCCGAGGAACAGGAGGAGTTGGAGGCGCTACGGCACACGGCGGGGGTGACCGCGCGCCGGGTCGCACCGGACCGGGGCCCGCGCGACAACGAGAAGATGGGCTACGGCCATCGGGCCGGCCGCGTCCAGAGCCAGATCTCCCGTCGGGTGCGCAACGCGAGCCGACGCGTCGAGGAGCTGGAGCGCACCGGGGCCACCGAGCCGCCGCCCCCGCTGAGGTTCGCGGCGCCCCAGTTGGCCGCATGCCCGCCGGACGGCCCGGAACCCTTGGTGTCCCTGCGGGACGTACGGGTGCCGGGGCGGCTCGCGTTGTCCGGCCTGGAGGTGTCGGCGACCGAGCGGCTCCTGGTCACGGGCGGCAACGGTGCGGGCAAGTCGACCCTGCTCGCCGTCCTCGCCGGGCGCCTCACCGCCGAGGGCGAGGTGCACAGGCGACACGGGCTGACGGTGGGCCTGCTCACCCAGGACACCGTCTTCGACCGGCCCGACCGCACGGTCCGGGACACCTACGCGCTGACCCTGGGAGCCGAGCGGGCGGAGCAGGTGCCGCTGTCCCACCTCGGCCTGCTGGCCGAGGCCGACCTGGACAAGCCGGTCGGCCAGGTGTCCGTGGGCCAGCGCCGCCGACTGGCCCTCGCCCTGCTGGTGGCCCGTCCACCGGAACTGCTGCTTCTCGACGAGCCGACCAACCACCTCTCGCCCCGACTGTGCGACGAACTCGAGGCCGCCCTGGGCAGCGGCCCCGGCGCCATCGTGGTCGCCAGCCACGACCGCTGGCTGCGCGGCGGCTGGCAGGGGCGCGAGCTGCGGCTGGCTGGGCGGGAGGAGGGGGCTGGGGTGCGGCTGCGTGGGGTGGGGTGACGTGGCTGGGGTGGCGGGGGTGCGCAGACCCCGGCCGCCGGCCCTTGCACCTCACCCCAGTCACCTGTCAAGATGGTGACGTGAATCTTGACCATGTCTTCGTGTGCGGGAACCCGGCGCTCGACTTCGCGGCCACGCTGCGGGCCCGGCGGACGACCAGGTTCGAGATGTTCGTGGCGCCGGACCGGCTGAACGCCTGGTATCTGGAGTCGGGGCTCGTGGACGCGATCACGCCCGCCGGGGAGGACGACGTCCGGGAGGCGGTGGCGGTGCGCGAGGCGGTCTACCGGCTCGTCACCGATCGGCGCCTCGGTGAGGACTTCGACCGGGAGGCCCTCGCGGTGCTGAACGCCGCAGCGCGCCAGGTCCCGGCGACACCGCAGCTCACCCGGGCGGGCCGGCACACCGACGCGACGCCCGCACAGGCCCTGGCCACGGTCGCCCGGCAGGCCGTGGAGCTGCTCAGCGGCCCGGACGTCCCGCTGCTCAAGGAGTGCGGCAACCCGGAGTGCACGCGTGTCTACATCGACCGCTCCCGGGGCATGCGGCGGCAGTGGTGCGGCATGGAGTCCTGCGGCAACAAGCTCAAGGCTGCGGCGTACCGCGCCCGCAAGAAGTCCTCGGCTGCTGCCGCCCACTGACCGCCGTTCGACGACCTCCGGTCACAGCCCCAGGTCCAGGGCCAGGCACGAGTAGTACTTCCACGAGCCCTCGGGGTCGTAGGAGGCGGCCCCGCCCGGCGCCGTCTCCACCTCCTCGGTCATGTCCTCGAAGCGAATGCGCTCGGGGAGCTTGCCGAAGCGTGCCTGTCGAGCAGCAGCCGCCGCTGCCGTAGCCGTAGACGGAGCCGTTCCGGTTGCCGCCGACGTGTCCGTCGCCCCTTGCTTCTTCATGCCGAACCCCTCCTCGATCAGACGGTGATGGTCTTGTACTCGGTGTACGTGCCGAGCCCCACCGCGCCGAACTCGCGGCCGATGCCGCTGGCCTTGAAGCCGCCGAACGGGCCGTCGAAGGCGACAGGCGCCCCGTTGACCGTGACGGTGCCGGTGCGCAGGCGCCGGGCGACCTCCAGGGCATGGCCCTCGTCGCAGGACCAGACGCCGCCGGACAGCCCGTACGGGGAGTCGTTGGCGATGCGAACGGCGTCGTCCTCGTCGTCGTAGGGGATGACGAGCAGGACCGGGCCGAAGATCTCCTCCTGCGCGATGCGCATCGCGTTGTCGACGTCGGCGAAGACGGTGGGGGTGACGTAGTTGCCCTTCTCCAGGCCCTCGGGGATCTGCGGGCCGCCCGTGACCAGGCGGGCGCCCTCCTCGATGCCGAGCTCGATGTAGCTGCGTACGCGCTGCTGCTGGTCGGGGCGGATCATCGGGCCGATGAAGGTGTCGGGGTCGCTGGGGTCGCCCACCCGCAACGACTCGACCATGTCCTTCAGTGCCGTGACGACTTCCTCGTACCGGCCGCGCGGCGCGAGGATCCTGGTCTGGGCGATGCAGGACTCGCCGTTGTTGAGCAGGGAGCCGAACTTCAGTCCCGCGACGGCCTGTTGGACGTCGGCGTCCGGCAGGACGATCGCGGCGGACTTGCCGCCCAGCTCCAGGCTGACCCGCTTGAGCTGCTCCCCCGCGATCGAGGCGATACGGCGGCCGGCCCGCGTCGAGCCGGTGAAGGCGATCTTGTCGACCTCCGGGTGCGACACCAGGTACTCGCTGGTCTCCCGGTCCGCGGGCAGGACACTCACGATGCCCTCGGGCAGACCGGTGCGCTCCAGCAGTTCGGCCAGGAAGCCCATGCTCAGCGAGTTCTCGGGGGACACCTTGAGGACCACGGAGTTGCCGGCGGCCAGGGCCGGGATGATTTTCGAAGTGGCCGAGGAGAAGGGCGAGTTCCAGGGGATGACGGCCGCGACGACGCCGACCGCCTCTCGGCGCACGATGCTGTGCACCGGCGACGTCGGGTCGGAGGGCGTCAGCGTCTCCTCCCAGGGGAACTCCTTCGCCGCCCTCAGGTAGGCGTTCGCCTGCCGGGTCAGCCCCGGCTGCCCGGCACGCGTGAACCAGAGCGCCGAGCCGTTCTCCAGTGAGATCAGCCGCGCGACCTCGTCCGCGTTCTCCTCGCGCAGCACGTTGAACCGCCGCAGGAACGCGATCCGTTGCACCGGCGGGGTCCTGCGCCAGGCACCCGCGTCGAAGGAGGCCCGCGCCGCGGCCACCGCACGATCCACGTCCGCGGGCTGCGCCTGGGCGGCGCGGCCGATCACGGACTGGTCGTGCGGTGAGGTGAGTTGCTGGAGTGCCGGGTCGCTCGGCTCCGTCCAGGAGCCGCCGATGAAGAGCCGGTCGTAGACGATCATGCGTGTGTCTCCTTGGTCCGTCGGCGCACCCTCAGAGGTGGTCGGCGTCGACGACGGCCTGCGCGAAGGCGGTCGGCGCCTCCTGCGGCAGGTTGTGGCCGATGTCCGCGAGGGTGCGGTGCTCGTAGGGGCCCGTGAAGTGGTCGCGGTACGCGGAGCCGTCGCCGGGCTGGGTGAAGGGATCGAGGGCCGGGTCGAGGGTGATCGTGGGGACGTGGATGGGCGGCCGCGCGGCGAGCTGCGCCTCGTAGCGGCTGTAGCGGCGGTCCCCCTCGACCAGACCGATGCGCCAGCGGTAGTTGAACAGCACGACGGCCGCGTAGTCGGGGTTCTTGAACGCCTCGGCCGTGCGCTGGAAAGTGGCGTCGTCGAAGGCCCAGTTGGGCGAGACGAGGGTCCACACATAGCGGCACAGGGCGATGCGTTCGTCGACGTTCTCCATCGCCTTCTTCCCTCGCTCGGTGGCGAAGTACCACTGGTACCACCAGTTGCGCTCGACGGCCGCCGGCGCGGGTTCCTGCTGGGCCTTGAGGTCGGTGATCAGATAACCGCCCGTCGAGACAAGGGCCTTGACCCGCTCCGGCCACAGGGCCGCGATGATGTCGGCGGTGCGCGAGCCCCAGTCGAACCCGGCGAGCACCGCCTTGTCGATCTTGAGGGCGTCCATCAGGGCGATGATGTCCCGCGCGACGGCGGACTGTTCGGCCGTGCGGGGCGTACGGCGGGACAGGAAGCGTGTGCCGCCGTGGCCGCGCAGATACGGCACGATCACGCGGTACCCCAGCTCGGCGAGGAGCGGGGCGACGTCGACATAGCTGTGGATGTCGTAGGGCCAGCCGTGCAGGCACAGGACGACCGGGCCGTGGGCGGGGCCCGCCTCGGCGTAGGCGATGTCGAGGACTCCCGCCCGGACGTGCTTGAGCGTCCCGAAGGCGGTGTGAGCACCGGGCTCGACGGCGGGCACGGTGGGTGCGTTCCCCCGTGCGTACGAGGCCGTCGTGGCGGTCGCGGTGGACTGCAGGCCGGCCAGCGAGGCCGCTGCCGCGCCGGTGCCGAGACCGACCGCCTTGCCGAACGTACGCCTGTCGATCATGAGTAACCCCTCAGGTCGCGAGCCGTGCCCTGTGTCACCATCAGACTCACACGGAGCACGTCACCTGTCAAACCGGTGACGTGAGAATCTCAAGCAGCCGAATAGGCGAAACTGTCCGATCGGGCGACCACCTTGACCGGTGACGGATCGACTTGCATGATGAGGTCACCGCCTTGACCGGTGACGCCCCTCGGGGGTCATCGGCCCTGCGGTCACTCGAAGCCTTCGACCCAGATGGGGAGCGCGAGCCATGGCAGTCACCTACACCGCCCATGTCGATGTCGACGGAGAGGGCCGCAACGGCGGTCACGTCCGTTCCTCGGACGGCCTGCTGGAGACCCGGCTCGCCATACCCAAGGAGTTCGGCGGCGCGGGCGACGCGACCAACCCGGAGCAACTGCTGGCCGCCGGCTGGGCCGCCTGTTTCCTGGGCGCCCTGCGCCGCGCCGCCGCGGCCCGGAAGATCCGGCTCAGCAGCACCGCCATCACCGCGGAGATCACCCTCACGCACGGCGACGACGGCGAGTTCTCCCTCTCGGCGGTCCTCAGCCCCGTCCTCGGCGGCGTGGATCAGGCGACCGCCGAGGAACTCGCCGACGCCGCCCACCAGATCTGCCCGTACTCCAAGGCCACCCGGAACAACATCCCCGTCACCCTCGACGCCACCGGCATCGCGGCCTGACCCGCCCCCCGACCGCGGGTCCCGTGCCCTCCCCCTGAGGTGCGGGACCCGCCCCACTCACCCTCGACGGGAACGGACGACAACATGTCGGCGACGCCGCAGACCGCCCAACGCCCCACCGAAGCACCGTCGTACGCCAACTCCCTTATCAGGGCGCCCTTTCCAGCGGCAGACGGTCCACTGCCGCCCTCCCCCGACCACGCATCGCCGACCGACACGCAGCTCTGGAGCTGGACGGGCACCGCGGTGCTCCTCGGATTCGGTCCGGCGGCCTCGGACCTCATCTGACCGTGCAGGCGCCGGAACCATGGTGCCCAAGCTCTCCGGTCGGCAGAGTGGGAGCGGCCGCCGCCGGGAAGGTCCCGGGCGCGCGGCCGACGAAAGGGCTGCGATCAGGATGCAGGCGGAATTCGGCGGGCAGTTCGGCGACTACCAGAACGAGATCTACCTCAACGCGCTGTTCGGCGTGCTGCCGGACATGCCGATGACGTACGGCGAACTGGAGGCGCGGGCCGCGGCGGCGCTGCCGGCGTCGGTGCTGTCGTACGTGGCGGGCGGTGCGGGGGACGAGTTCACGCAGCGGGCGAACGTCTCGGCGTTCGAGCGGTGGGGGCTCGTGCCGCGGATGATGGTGGGTGCGGCCGAGCGGGACATGAGGGTGGACCTGTTCGGACTGCGGCTGCCGTCGCCGTTGTTCATGGCTCCGATCGGGGTGATCGGGCTCTGCGCGCAGGACGGACACGGCGACCTGGCGACGGCGCGGGCCGCCCGCAGGACGGGGGTGCCGATGGTGGCCTCGACGCTGTCGGTCGATCCGCTGGAGCAGGTGGCGGGCGAGTTCGGGGACACGCCCGGCCTCTTCCAGCTGTACACGCCCAAGGACCGTGCCCTCGCGGAGAGTCTGGTGCACCGGGCGGAGAAGGCGGGCTTCGGGGGGATCGTCGTCACCCTCGACACCTGGGTCACCGGCTGGCGTCCGCGTGACCTCGCGACCGGCAACTTCCCGCAGTTGCGCGGCCATTGCCTGGCGAACTACACCTCCGACCCCGTCTTCCGCGCCCGGCTGGCGAAAGCGCCGGAGGAGGATCCGCAGGCCGCCGTCCTGGAGTGGGCCGGGGTCTTCGGGCATCCGCTGACCTGGGACGACCTGCCCTGGCTGCGCTCGCTCACCGACCTGCCGATCGTGCTGAAGGGCCTGTGCCACCCCGAGGACGTGCGCCGGGCCAGGGACGGCGGCGTCGACGCCGTCTACTGCTCCAACCACGGCGGCCGGCAGGCCAACGGCGGGCTCGCGGCCATCGACGCGCTGCCCGGCGTCGTCGAGGCGGCGGACGGTCTGCCGGTCCTCTTCGACTCCGGCGTCCGCTCCGGCGCCGACGTCGTCAAGGCACTCGCCCTGGGCGCCACCGCCGTCGGCATCGGCCGGCCCTACGCGTACGGGCTCGCGGTCGGCGGCGAGGACGGCATCGTCCACGTGCTGCGGTCCCTGCTGGCCGAGGCCGATCTGATCATGGCCGTCGACGGCTACCCGACCCTGGCCGACCTGCGTACCGAGGCTGCGCTGCGCAGGAACTGATCGCCCTGCGGTTGACTGGGCCCCGCGATGATCGAACGACACACCACTCATGGGGGCCAGGCAGTGAGCAGCACCGACACTCCGCTGACACCGGACGCGGCATGGCTGGAGGAACGGCTCGGTGAAGGGTCGCTGTGGCGGCCGGACGAGGCCGATCTGCCGGACGAGCTGACCGATGCGCAGTCGAGGGAGTTCCTGCTCACGGTCGGCTTTCCCGCCGTCCGCCTCGGCGGCGTCGGGATCGACACGAGGATCCTGCGGGGCAGGCGCTCGCTGGAGCCCTTCGACGCCGACGAGCTCTACGGCAACCGCTACCCCGACGACGACTCCCCGCCCGAGAACTTCTGCTTCGCCGTGGCGCTGTGGGGCGACCAGCATCTGATGCTCGACGCGGACGGCGGCATCACCCACTACGACCCCAACGGCTGGGACCACGCGGCCGGTTGGAAGGGACCTGCCGCCGACTCCCTCCCCCGGCTGGCCGTTCTCCTCGGCCTGATCGCCGAGTCGAGCGACGCCCTGGAGTCGGACGACGACGCCGTACGCGCGGCCGCCGCCGCCCGTCTGCGGGAGCGCCTGATCGGCCAGGACCCGAATGTGGACGACTCCGAGTTCTGGGACGAGATCTTCGAGTCGCTCGAGTGACGGCCGCCGCTGTCACGGGCTGACCGGCGACCGCCGCGGGACCGGCACCTGCGCCCGGTCCCGCGGCGGCCGACTCCCTTACGGGAAGGTCAGCTTGAAGCTGTTGATGTAGCCGGTGTCGTACGAGGCCCGGTCCTGGACGCGCAGCCTCCAGGTGCCGTTCGCAACCTCGGACGAGGCGTTGACCGTGTAGGTGGTCCGGACGTTGTCGGCCGAGTCGGAGGACGAGTACGGCTTGAGGTTGTAGACGCTGCCGTCGGGCGCGACGAGGTCGACGACCAGGTCACCTCGGTAGGTGTGGACGATGTCCACGCCGACGGCGAGGCTGCTGGGCGCGTTGCCCGTGATGCCGCTGACGGTGACGGAGGAGGTCACCGCGGCGCCGTTGTCGGGGATGGACACGTCGGCCGTGTTCTCGAAGACCTTGCCCGGGATCGTCGTCCCTGAGGACAGGGTCCAGATCGCGTGGGCGATGGCGTCGCTGTTGCGGTCCAGGGCCGTGTCGTTGATGTTCGCGGTGGTGTCGCAGGAGGAGTGGTAGCAGCGGTCGAAGGCCTGCCCGGCCGTGCCGCCCCACTTCTGGGCCTGCGCCGAGGTCTTGGTGTAGTCGGCGCCGGTGAACAGGCCGCCGACGGGTATGCCCGCGTTCTTGAACGGCGCGTGGTCCGAGCGGCCGTCGCCCTCGGTCTCGATCTCGGTGGGTATGCCGAGGCCGGCGAAGTAGTCCTTGAACGTCTTCTCGATCGTCGGGTCGTCGTCGTAGACGAAGTAGCCCGGGTTGGGCGAGCCGATCATGTCGAAGTTGAGGTAGCCGCTGAGCTTCGCGCGCTCGGTGGACGGCAGGTTGTTGACGTAGTACTTCGAGCCGACGAGGCCGAGTTCCTCGGCGCCCCACCAGCCGAACCGCAGGTGCTTGGTGGGCTGGTAGCCCGCCCGGGAGACGGCGAGTGCGGTCTCCAGGATGGCGGCCGAGCCGGAGCCGTTGTCGTTGATGCCCGGGCCTGAGGTGACCGAGTCCAGGTGCGAGCCGGCCATGACGACCTGGTTCGGGTCGCCGCCGGGCCAGTCGGCGATGAGGTTGTAGCCCGTGGCGCCGTTGTACGTGAACTGCTGGAGGGTCGTGGTGTAGCCGGCCGCGTCCAGCTTCGCCTTCACGAAGTCGATGGACGCCTTGTAGCCGGTCCGGCCGTGGGCGCGGTTGCCGCCGTTGGCGGTGGCGATGGACTGGAGGTCGGCGAGGTGCTGCTTGACGTTGGCCACCGATATGTCGGGCGCGGCGGCGGCGACCTCGGCGGTGGCGGCGGGGACGGGCCCGGCGAGTGCGGCGGCGACGGCGACGACGCCGGCGAGTGCCAGGGCAGGTCTGTGGACGGAGAGACTCATGTGGGGGCTCCGTGACTTCCGAACTGAGGATGGGTTGCGGAACGTACGAGACGCCCCGCGGTGTCGGTTGACGCGGGGCGCTGGAGCTGTGTGGTGCCTGTGCCTGATGCGGCCGTGCGGGTGAATGTTCGACTAACACCTGACTCAACGTCAAGAGCAGTGGTCGGCCAGAGCTTTCACAGGCGGCTCAGCCTTCCGGCCGACCGGAGCGGGTCAGGGCGCGGTCTCCCCGGTCTCCCCGGTCCCCTCGATCTCCCCGGTCCCCTCGATCTCCCCGGTCCCCTCGGTTTCCTCGGTCTCCTTGGGCTTCCAGCCCCAGACGGTGAGCATGCCTGCGGACAGCGCGGCGCAGTCGTCGGAGTCCAGGTACCGCGCCGCCGCGTCGACGGTCGCGTCGTCCACCAGGCCGGTGGCGAGCATCGCCGCTCTGCTGCGCTGCCAGGTGTCCGCCCAGAAGCGGCTGATGGGGCTGCCCGGCAGCAGCGGCGGCACATGGACCTCGGCGGCGACCCGGGCGAGCCCCGCTCCGCGCAGCAGTTGCGGGTAGGTCGGCACCCAGGAGACGTCGGTGCCGATGGTGGTCCGCAGCCCCTGCCACATGGCCCGCATCACCGTCGTGTACGGCGTGCTGGGGGTCCGGTCCCCGGTCAGGTCGACCGCGTCGCTGAGCACCAGCACACCGCCCGGCGCGAGGAGCTCGGCCAGGGCCGCGATCAGGCGCTCACGCTCCGGCAGGTGCATCAGCACGAAGCGTGCGTGGACGAGCCGGAACCGGCCGGGGACGGAGTGCGGGGCGGTGATGTCGGTCTCCAGGACCTCCAGGCCGGGCACGGGCCGCTCGGCGACGAACCGTACGTCCCGGTCCACGGCGAGCACACTCGTCACGCCGGCCTCCGCCAGCAGCCGGCGCGAGACGGTGCCGGTGCCGGCGCCCACGTCCAGGCAGCGCCACCCCGCGCCGACCCCGAGTGCCCGCAGTCGCGCCATGGTGATGTCGTCGTAGGCGAGGGCACCGAAGTCGATCCGCTCGCCCTCCCCCGCCTGTTCGGGCCGGAAGACGGCCTCGCCGTAGCGGCCGCCACCGGTGCCGGAGCCGGTGCCGGAGCCGGAGCCGGAGCCGGGGTCATCGTCGGACGTCTTCATCGCCGCATCATCTCCACCGCCGGCCGCCCGCCCGGCCAGGACGCGCCGCACCTGAGCCGAACAGCCCTCGGCCTTCGCTCGTACCTGACCGGCGATAACCCGCGGCCACCTGGATAGCATGTTCGATCTCGCGGTGATCCCCGGTATCGCCCGTCCGACCTGTTCGCCCCATAACTAACAAATCGGCCAAAACAATTGAGATCTATGACATCGCGGTTCTTTCCGCGAATAAACAACGGAAACAGTTCCACCGCGTGGCGTCCGCCGCGGGCGGCGCTGTGGGCCACGGTGGGTGCGGTGGCCCTCGTGTTCCTGGTCGCGCTGGAGATCGCCGCGCGGCACTACGGCATACCGGGACCGATGACCAATCAGGTCAAAGAGGTGATATTCACCCCTAAATCGGGACCACTGCTGTACGCCAGCATGGCGTTGATGATGGTCGTGCTGCCCTGGCGGGAGCGCTTCATCGCACTGGGTGCGGCCGTCGGTATCGACATCGTCTTCCTTCTGGTGCGGTGGACGGCCGACATCGAGAGCAGCAGGAGCTACCCCTTCGGCAACGGCGCGTTGTGGGTGATGCTGGCGTGTGCCGTCGTCGCCGTCACCCGCCGCACCGGCCAGGACCGGGTGCTGCTGCTGAAGGGCGTGGGGCTGGGTCTGCTGCTGGTGGCCGGGCGGAAGACCGGTGACGCCTGGCTGCTCATCACCTCCAAGACGCGTCCGGTCGTGCTCGACCAGTACGTGGCCCTCGCCGACCGCGCGCTGGGCTACCCCTCCTGGCTGGCCGGCCGCCTCGTCGAGGCCACGGGATCGGTCGGGGCCCATGTCCTCGACTGGGTCTACATCCAGCTCGCGGTGGCCGCGGTGGCCGTCGCGCTGTACCAGCTGCGCAACGTGGCGGCCGAGCGGCGCTTCCCGCGCCATCACCTGGTGCGTACGTTCCTGGTGATCGGGCTCCTCGGCCCCGGCATCTACATGCTCTATCCCGTGGTCGGACCGATCTTCGTCTACGGCGCCGACGGCGGGCACTGGGCCCTCGCCGAACTGTGGCCCCACACCCTGCCCCCCACCGGGCCGCCGCACCACATGCCCTTCGACGAGATCACCCCGCGCAACTGCATGCCCAGCCTGCACACCGCCTGGGCCACCGCGATCTTCATCCACTCCCGCACGGGCCCGAGGCTCCTCCGCTACGCCGGGACCTTCTGGCTGATCGCCACCCTCGGCGCGACCCTGGGCTTCGGCTACCACTACGGATCGGACATCGTCGCCGGCGTGGTGTTCACGGTCACGATCGAGGCCGCCCTGCGCGCGCAGGCGTACGGCTGGGACCGCTCGGGCATCCGGCTCGCCGCCTACGGCGCGGCCGTCTTCACCGCGCTCCTCGCGTCCTACCGCTATCTGCCGGTGCAGATGGCCGCACTCCCCTGGCTGTTCGGCCCCCTGCTCATCCTCGCCATGCTCTCGGTGGTCCTCGGCTACGTACGGGTCACCAAGCAGTGGGCAACGCACCCCGGCGCCTTCGTGCCGGCCGGCCGCCGGAGCCCCGAGGACACCCCTGCGGAGCTCGCCGCGCTGCGCTGACAGGTCGCGATCCCGAGGTGACTCCGGACGGTGCCGTGCGGCGCGTCGGAGGGCGGCTCCGCGAGGCCGCCCTCCGCCGGGGCGTGGGTGTCAGCAGCCGCCGCAGTTGTAGTACGTGACGTCCCAGTGGTTGCCCTCGTCGGCGTAGACGTTGCCGGAGCCGGAGCGCCACTGCGGGGCGCCGTCGCCGCGCAGGCCGATGTAGGTGAAGTTGTTCTTGATGTAGTTCCCGATGCAGGTGTACTTGCTGTAGTCGAGCTTGTAGCCGTTCCAGTGCGAGTAGGTGCCGGAGGCGTGGCCGACCTCCGTGCCGCCGGTGATGTTCAGGGCGCAGCCGCTGGCGCGCTTGAGGGTCTGCGCGCCCTGGGCGGTGGCGAGGTTGAGCTGCTCGAAGGACGTACAGCTGGAGTTGTAGCGGTCGGAGCAGTTCCCTGACGACGACCAGGTGATGCCGACCTCGCGGAACATCGCGGTCGCGGTGGAGTGGCTGATCTTCGTGACGGCGAAGGCCTCGCCGGCGGTGCCGACGACGGCGGCACCGGGAGCGACGACGAGCGCGAGGGCGGTCAGAACCGAGCGGAGCTTGGGGGCCTTGATGGCCTTCATGGGGAGGACCTTCCTGCGAGGGGCCATGTTTCCTGTACGGCAGCTGTGCAGGCGGTGCTGTGCGGTGCACGACGATGGTGCCGGGGTCTACGCGCGTTGGCCAGAGGACAAAACGGGAACCTGGCGCACGGCATCACCGTGGGACACGGCGCTGCATGGTCGGAGTGGGCCGGGGGTGCGACGCTGGGAGGTGCGGGGGTCCCTGACGGGCGACCTGGGAGGGCCGATGGGACGGGACGTTCCGGCGATGGTCTTCACCCGCGAGGACCGCCGCCGGTACCGGATCAAGATGCAGGCGTGCCTGGACGCCCTCGCGCAGATGCTGCGGGAGGAGCGGTTCGAGAGCGAGCGGCCCCAGGTGGGGCTGGAGATCGAACTGAACCTGGTCGACGACGCGGCCGAACCTGCCATGCGCAACAGCGACGTACTGGAGTCCATCGCGGATCCGGCGTGGTCCACGGAACTGGGCCGCTTCAACCTGGAGATCAACGTCCCGCCCCGCCGGTTGACGGCAGGCGGCCCCGACTCCTGGGAGTCCGAGATCCGCGACGCGCTCAACCACGCGGAGGCGCGCGCCCGGTCGGTCGGGACGCACCTGGTCATGGTCGGTCTGCTGCCCACGCTGCGGCAGGACGACGTCAGCGGGGCCGCACTGTCGGACAATCCGCGCTACCGGCTGCTGAACGACCAGATCTTCGCGGCCCGGGGCGAGGATCTGCTGATCGAGGTGAGCGGTGTCGACCGGCTGCGCACGTACGCCGACACGATCACTCCGGAAGCCGCGTGCACCAGCACGCAGTTCCATCTCCAGGTCTCCCCGCGGGAGTTCGCCGGCTACTGGAACGCGGCGCAGGCCATCGCCGGGGTCCAGGTGGCGCTGGCCGCCAACGGTCCGTTCCTGTTCGGCAGGGAGCTGTGGCACGAGACCCGTATCCCGCTGTTCGAGCAGGCCACCGACACCCGCCCGCAGGAGATCAAGGTGCAGGGGGTACGCCCCCGGGTGTGGTTCGGTGAGCGGTGGATCAACAGCGTGTTCGACCTCTTCGAGGAGAACCTGCGGTACTTCCCCGCGCTGCTGCCGCTGAGCGACGACGAGGACCCCGTGGAGACGCTGAACCGCGGTGACATCCCGGAGCTGTCCGAACTCACCCTGCACAACGGCACGATCTACCGCTGGAACCGACCGGTCTACGCCGTCGCGCACGGCCGGCCGCATCTGCGGGTGGAGAACCGGGTGCTGCCCGCCGGCCCCACGGTCGCCGACACCCTCGCCAACGGCGCGTTCTACTACGGTCTCACCCGGGCCCTCGTCGAGGAGGACCGGCCGGTGTGGTCGCGCATGTCCTTCGCCGTCGCCGAGGACAACCTGCATGCGGCGGCCCGCCACGGCATGGAGGCGAGCCTGTACTGGCCCGGCACGGGCGAGGTCCCCGTACCCGAACTCGTCCTGCGCCGCCTGCTGCCCCTGGCCCACCGGGGCCTCGAGCTGTCCGGCATGGACGCCGCCTGGCGGGAACCGCTGCTCGGCATCATCGAGCAACGGTGCGTGACCGCACGCAACGGCGCCGTCTGGCAGAAGGAGGAGGTCCACCACATCGAGGACCACGACCACTGCGGCCGCCACGAGGCGCTGCGGCGCATGACGAAGACGTACATCGACTACATGCACCTCAACGCACCCGTCCACACCTGGCCCGTGGACTGACACGCCACCGGCGAAGCCCTCGATACTCACTTGCGCAAGATCGTCACGCCGTCCAATGTCGCCTTGAATCGCTGAAGATCGAGGAATGGCAGATCGAGGAAGGCAGAGACGATGACCACGCACACCCTCCAGGTGGACCACGAACTCGTCCGGGCCGCCGCCGAGGTGGCCCGGACGCGGTGCCGGGGCGACAACCACACCATGGCGGCCGCGGGGCGTGCCCCGGACGGCCGGATCGTCACCGCGGTGAACGCGTACCACTTCACGGGAGGCCCCTGCGCGGAGCTGGTCCTCATCGGTGCGGCGGCCGCGCAGGGGATCTACGAGCTGGACACGATCGTCGCCGTGGGAGACCGCGACCGCGGGGTCGTCCCGCCGTGCGGCCGGTGCCGTCAGGCGCTGCTCGACTACTTCCCCGGCCTCAAGGTCGTCGTCGGCACGGACGACCGCGTCCGGACCGTGAGCATCACCGACCTGCTGCCGGAGACCTACGTCTGGGCCGACCACCAGCTCGACGAGTAGACCGGCACGACGCTCGGGACGGGACATCGGCGTTTCGGCCACGGGCCGTCCGAAAGACATGTGTTCGAAATCCTGAACGCGTCGTTGAACAGGGCGACACAGCGGCGAGCGTCAGGAAGGGAGCGACGTTGGCATCGGGAGGACGACACCACCCTGCGGCTCACCCCGCGACCCGGAGTACGGCATGAGCGGCGGGCAGCAGCGGCACCGCGAGCCGGTCGACGTGCACTTGATCGCGCGGCGGGACACCGTCACGGGCCCGGAGGTCCTGCTCTCCCGCCGCGCCGGGGACGTCTACGCCTCCGGGCTGTGGCATCTGCCGTCCGGCCACCTCGACGGCCCGCACGAGGACGTCGTCGACGCGCTGATCCGGGAGGCCGCCGAGGAGACGGGCATCGTGGTCGATCGTGCCGATGTGCGCTTCGCGGTGACGGTGCACCACCGCGGACCCGGCGGGCGCGCCCGGATCGGTCTGTTCTTCGAGGTCCGGGCCTGGCGTGGCACACCGGCCATCAGAGAGCCGGAGGTGTGCGACGCGATGGGCTGGCACCGGCTCGACGAGCTGCCCTCCCCCATGGTGGCCTACTGCCGGGCCGGGCTGGACGCCTACCGGACGGGGCGTCCGATGGCCGTGCACTTCCAGGAGCCGGACGATCCGATCGCCTACACGCCGGACGCCGACCGGCTCGACCGCCTCCCCGCGGTTACCGACCCGTCGGTCGGCCAACCTGCGCCTGATGTCCGGGAGTTCGCCGAGCGGGCGGTGGGGCGTGTCGTCGAGTGGACGGATGCCTCCTGGGCGCGGGAGGGCAGCCGGGTGTGGCGGGTGCGCGGCGGGGCCGGGGGCACCTGGTTCGTGAAGACTCATCACAGCGAGCGGTTCCACCAGCGGGAGGTGCGGGCCTACCGGACGTGGACACCGGCGCTCGGGGCGGCCGCACCCCGGCTGGTGGCCGCCGACACCGCCCTCCGCACGATCGTGGTCACCGCGCTGCCGGGCCGGCCGCTGTACGGTGCCGTGCTGTCCGCCGAGGAGGAACGCCGGGTCTTCCACGGGATCGGAGCGCTCGCCCGGCTGATACACCGGAACACCGCGCCCCCAGTCCGAGGCCCGTCCGTCGGCAGAGCCGAGCGGCACCTCGCCGCCGCCGAGGCCCATCTCGCCCCGGGCGACGCCGAGTTCGTGCGCTCACTGGTGGAGCGGACAAGGCGACCGGCCCCGCTGGAGTGCGTGCAGACCCACGGGGACCTCCAGCTGCGCAACGTCCTGCGCGCCGACGACGGCACCCTGGCGGTGATCGACTTCGAGCGCAGCGAGCCCGGCCCCGCGGTCCGGGACCTCGTCCGCCTGTCCGACGCGTGGGCCGGCCGACCGGAGCTCTACGAGGCGTTCCTCGCCGGGTACGGGCGTACGCTCACCCGCCCCGAGCAGGAGCGACTCGCCCTGGAAGCCGCCCTGGACTCCGTGTCCGGCATCCAGTACGGCACCGCCCACGGCGACCCCGAGCTCGTCGAACGCGGCCGGCGCACCCTCGCCCGCCTGCGGGCCCAGAGCCTGATTCCCGCCTGCGCCGCTCCTGTGCGAGGAGGCACACCATGACCCATGAGGCACCGGCCGCCCGTGCCTGGCTGCCGCCCGAGCAGTACGCCGAGACGCTCATGAAGGCCACCGGCTTCGCCTGTGTCTTCTTCACCGACGAGGCCGAGCGGCCCCTCCAGCTGCACTCCGTCTACAGCGCGGAGCATCCCTGGCAGCTGCCCGGCGGCACGATGGAGCCCGGGGAACGGCCCTGGCAGACGGCCGCGCGGGAGTGCCGCGAGGAAACCGGCATCGAAGTCGACGGACCGACCCCGTTGCTGGCGGTCGTCTACGGGCTCCCGGGCGACGCGTGGCCGTACAGCACGATGGGCGTCGTCTTCGACGGCGGCCGGCTCACCGAGGCGCAGATCGAGTCCATCGCGCTGGATCCCGAGGAGCACGACGAGGTGCGCGTTCTCGCGCTCGACGACTGGCGGCCGCTGATGCCGCCGACGGACTTCGCACGGCTCAGCGCCGTGATGGCGGCCCGGCGTACCGGCGTCGCCGCCTACTTCGACACCTGGGACTGGGAGACGGAGTGAGCGGGGCCGAGCCGGCCCGGCATTACTTGCCCGGATCACTGAACAGCGCCGCCGCCACCAAGCGGCCCCATGTCACGATTCCGTAAATCGATATTTTCTTTCTTGACGCAAGAAACGTTGCCGGACACACTCCCGTCATCCGCAGGCAACCGGTCACCCCGCACCGGCCCTGCCGCACACCACGGACGGAGCCTCGTCATGGCACTTTCCAGGAGGGCCCTGATCTCCGGCACCGCGGCCGGTGCGGGCCTGGCGGCCCTCGCCCCCGCCCCGCCGGCTGCCGCCGGAGGGCCGCCGGTCGTCTCGGTGGCGAGCCGGAACAGCGTCTTCACCCGTTCCGGGGCCGGCCCGCTGTACTGGAACATCTACGGCTGGGCGTTCCCGCACAACGCGCCCATACCGGAGGCCGAGTGGCAGGCCAACATCGACTGGCTGGCCCGTGACTTCGCCCCGCACGGCTACCGCATGGCCTGCACCGACGGCTGGATCGAGGGCTCCAGCAGGACGACCGAGCACGGCTATGTCGTCAGCTACAACGATTCCTGGACCCACGACTGGGCCTACTGGGCGCGCTATCTCGAGGACCGCGGCATGCGGCTCGGCGTGTACTACAACCCGCTGTGGGTGCACAAGGCGGCCGTCGCCGATCGCGGCAAGACCGTCGTCGGGCGGCCGGACGTCCGCATCGCCGACCTCGTCGTCGAGGGCGACTTCTTCGCCTCCGACATCGGCGGCGACAGCCTCTACTGGATCGACGTCACCAAGGACGGCGCCAAGGAGTACGTCCAGGGTTATGTGCGGTACTTCAAGGACCTCGGGGTGCCCTATCTGCGGGTCGACTTCCTGTCCTGGTACGAGGACGGACGCGACTTGGGGCTCGGCCGGGTCAACCGGCCCCACGGCCGCGACAACTACCTCACCGCGCTCGGCTGGATGAGCGAGGCCGCGGGCGAGGACATGGAACTGTCCCTGGTGATGCCGCACCTCTACCAGCACGGCGAGGCGGAGATCCACCACGGCGACATGGCGCGCATCAACGCCGACGCCGACCGCGGCGGCTGGGACCGGCTCAGCGGCGGGCGCCAGGACTGGCAGAACCTGTGGCCGAACTGGTTCAACCCCTTCAGCGGTTTCACCGGGTACGCCGACCGCTCGGGGCGGGGCCAGCTCATCCTCGACGGTGACTTCCTGCGGCTGCACACGTTCGCCGACGACGACGAGCGCCGCACCTGCATCACCCTGATGACCATCGCCGGCTCCCCGCTGACCATCGCCGACACCCACGCCGACATCGCGGGCCACGGCTGGGCCTACACCAACCCCGAGGTGCTCGCCCTGCACCGGCAGGGCCTGGTCGGCAAGCCGTACTTCCGCAACGGGACGTCGTACGCCGACGATCCCTCCAGCCGGGACACCGAGCGCTGGGCCGGGCAGCTGCCGGACGGCAGTTGGGCGATCGCCCTGTTCAACCGCTCGGATGCCCCCGCCACCCGCTCCCTGGACCTGGCCGCGCTGGGCATCGAGGGCACGGCGAAGGTGCGGGACGTGTGGCAGCACGAGGACCTCGGCGAACTGAGCACGGTCAGTGCCGAACTGCCCGCACACGGCTGCCTGTTCGCCACCGTCACGCCCAGCGACCGGTCCCGCTACCAGGCGGCGTTCGCGGCCTGGGGCGGCGGGGCCGGCTTCGCCAACTCGCTGCCCGGCCATGAGGCGATGGGCTATGTCCGTATCGCCGGGGAGCACCAGTCGGTCACCTTCACCGTCGACGCGCCCCGCACCGGCACCTACCGCCTCGGCATGCGCTACCAGGGCGACCGGGCGGCACGGCTCACCCTCGACGCCGAGCGGCCCGACCACACGGTGGTCAGCACGCCCCGCTCGGTCAACTTCCGGGCCACCGGCGGCACCTGGGCCACCCTCCACGGCGAGATCAGGCTGGCCGAGGGCGAGAACCTGATCACGCTCATCCGCGCCGACGGCGACACCGGCGCGGTGGCGTTGAACCACATCGACGTCACCGCGGGCACCCTGAAGTAGACAGCGGGGAACTCAGGACCGGTGACCGCGGCGCCCTCAGGACTGGACGGCGTCCCTGATCACCAGGCAGGCCGCGCCGCGGGCCCACAGGTCGTCGGTCACCGCGTCGACGATGAGTTCGCAGTCCTCCGCCGCGCTGGAGAAAGCGTGTTCGCGCAGCGCGGTCGCCAGGGCGGGACCGAAGAGGTCCTGCGCCGTCACGCCCTCTCCCGCCAGCACGATCTTCTCCAGGTTCAGCAGGTTGCACAGTCCGGCGAGGCCGCGGCCGAGGGCCTCGCCGGACTCCGCGAACGCCGCGAGGGCGGCCTTGGAGGCCGGGCCGCGCCCCGACCGGGCCAGCCGGACCGCCTGCTCGATGTCCTCGCAGTCCTTGAGGCCGGCCGAGCGCAGCCGGCGCAGCACGGCCTCGTAGGAGGCCAGCGCCTCCAGGCAGCCGACGTTGCCGCAACTGCACACCGGGCCCGCGGGATCGAGCGGGAGATGGCCGAACTCGCCGGCCAGACCACTGCGTCCGAGGTGGAGGCGGCCTCCCAGGAACAGGCCGCAGCCCACGCCCGCGCCGACCGTCACCACGGCGAACGACTCGGTGTCCCGGCCGTGGCCGAACCACTGCTCGGCGACGACAAGGGTGTTCACGTCGTTGCTGACGGCCACCGGCAGCCCCGTGGCGGCGGCCAGCGGCCCGGCGACGTCCGCGTCGTGCCAGTCCATCAGGGCCGAGTAGCGGCACACACCGGCTGTCACGTCGACGTGACCGCTCACTCCGACGCCCAGCCCCAGCATCCGCTCGGCGCTGCCGGGGACGGAGGCCGTCAGCCCGCGTACGCCCTCGGCGGTGACGGCGACCGCCGCCTCGATACGCCGGTCGGTCAGCGGCCGCTCCCAGCGGGCGAGGACCTGTGCGCCCAGGTCCGTCAGTACAGCCGTGACTTTGGTGGGGCCGATCTTCACGCCCACCACGAGATGGAGTTCCTTGCGGACCTGGAGCATCCGGCGCGGGCGCCCGACCGCCCCGGCCGCGGAGGTGGGCTCCTCCACGAGGGCGCCGGTCTCCATCAGCGGGTTCACGATCTTGGTGACGGTCGACTGCGACAGTCCCAGCCGCTGCGCCACCTCGGTGCGTGACACCGGCCCGCCGGTCAGGATCGTGGCGAACACATCCGCCCTGGTGCGCCGGCCGATCGGGTCCGGGGCGGCCGTACCGGCCCACAGCCGGGGCGCGATGCGGTCGGCGGGCATCTGGATGGTCACAGTGGGTCTGCCTCCGCTGGTCGGTAGGGATTTTTAGTTTACATGGGCAAGAAAATGCCCCGATATGCGGACTCCGAGACCCCTGCGTGTTCTCGTGGCCGCACCGTCCTCGGTGCGCAACCATGAATACGGCGGTATAGGACATTCGGCAGAGACAGGAAGAAGGTCGGACGTGTCCGGCAGTGAAAGCGAGAACCCAGCAATTCCCTCCCCGACCCCGACGTCGACCCGGCCCAGGACGAATCGGGACTGGTGGCCGAATCAGCTGGACCTTCAGGTTCTCCATCAGCACTCGCCCCGGTCCAATCCGATGGACGAGGACTTCGACTACGCCAAGGAGTTCGCGACCCTCGATCTCGAGGCGCTCAAGCGGGACGTCTTCGAGGTGATGACGACGTCCCAGGACTGGTGGCCCGCCGACTACGGCCACTACGGGCCACTCTTCATCCGGATGAGCTGGCACGCGGCGGGGACGTACCGCATCGCGGACGGCCGGGGCGGCGGCGGCTCGGGCGCGCAGCGTTTCGCCCCGCTCAACAGCTGGCCGGACAACGCGAGCCTGGACAAGGCGCGCCGCCTGCTGTGGCCGGTCAAGCAGAAGTACGGCCGGAAGATCTCGTGGGGCGATCTGCTGGTCTTCGCCGGGAACTGCGCGATGGAGTCGATGGGCTTCAAGACGTTCGGGTTCGGCTTCGGCCGGGAGGACATCTGGGAACCCGAGGAGATCTTCTGGGGCCCCGAGGACACCTGGCTCGGCGACGAGCGCTACACCGGCGACCGCGAACTCACGGGCCCCTTCGGCGCGGTGCAGATGGGCCTGATCTACGTCAATCCGGAGGGGCCGAACGGCGAGCCCGACCCGCTGGCGGCGGCGCGGGACATCCGCGAGACGTTCGGGCGGATGGCGATGAACGACGAGGAGACGGTCGCGCTCATCGTCGGCGGCCACACCTTCGGCAAGTGCCACGGCGCGGTCGACCCCTCCTACATCGGACCCGAGCCCGAGGCCGCGCCCCTCGAACAGCAGGGCATGGGCTGGCGGAACACCTACGGCAGCGGTAAGGGTCCGCACGCGCTCACCAGTGGTCTGGAGGGCGCCTGGACCACCGAGCCGACGCGCTGGGACAACGGGTACCTGGACAATCTGTTCCGCTACGACTGGGAGCTGACGACCAGCCCGGCCGGCGCGAAGCAGTGGACCCCGACGGACCCGGCGGCCCGGGACACGGTGCCCGACGCGCACGATCCGTCCAAGCGGCACGCCCCGATGATGCTGACGACGGACCTGGCGCTGAAGCTGGACCCGGTGTACGGGCCGATCTCCAAGAGGTTCCACGAGAACCCGGAGGAACTGGCGCTGGCGTTCGCCAAGGCCTGGTACAAGCTGCTGCACCGCGACATGGGCCCCCTGTCGCGCTACCTCGGCCCATGGGTCGCCGAGCCGCAGCTGTGGCAGGACCCCGTCCCCGAGGTCGATCACGAACTGGTCGGCGCAGAGGACATCGCGGCTCTCAAGCGCACGATCCTCGCCTCGGGCCTGTCGCTGCCCCAGTTGGTCACCACCGCCTGGGCGTCGGCGGCGAGCTTCCGCGGCACGGACAAGCGGGGCGGCGCCAACGGGGCCCGCATCCGGCTCGCGCCGCAGAAGGACTGGGAGCTCAACGACCTGCCCGAGATCACCGAGACACTGCAGACCCTCGAACGGATCCGGCAGGAGTTCGACAACGCCCAGACCGGCGGGAAGAAGGTCTCCCTCGCCGACCTGATCGTCCTGGGCGGGTGCGCGGCCGTCGAGCAGGCGGCGCAGCGGGCCGGGCACACCGTCACGGTCCCGTTCGCGCCCGGACGCACGGACGCGTCGCAGGAGCAGACCGACGTGGACTCGTTCGCCGTGCTCGAACCCAAGGCGGACGGGTTCCGCAACTATCTGCGGCCCGGTGAGAAGCTGTCGCCGGAGACCCTTCTGCTGGACCGCGCCAACATGCTGAACCTGACGGCCCCCGAGATGGCGGTGCTGATCGGCGGCATGCGGGCCCTGAACGCCGGCTTCAAAGGCTCCCCGCACGGCGTCCTCACCCAGCGGCCGGAGACGCTCACCACCGACTTCTTCGTGAACCTGCTCGACATGAACACGGAGTGGAAGGCCTCGGCCGACACCGAGAACGTCTTCGAGGGCCGTGACCGTGCCACCGGCGAGGTCAAGTGGACCGCGACCGCGGTCGACCTCGTCTTCGGTGCGAACTCCCAGCTCCGCGCGCTGTCGGAGGTGTACGCCGCGAGGGACGCGGACGAGAAGTTCGTCCGTGACTTCGTCGCGGCGTGGGACAAGGTGATGAACCTGGACCGGTTCGACCTGCGCTGACAACAATTCCCGGCCGGCCGCCCACCGCGGCCGGCCGGGGCGTGGACACGTACGCCCGTCAGCCGCTCAGGTCCACCGACAGATGCGGGGACAGGGCGCGCAGGAAGTCGGGCGCGTCGAAGATCTCGCCCGCGGAGGCGACGCCGACCGTGCGGGTGCGCCCGGTGAGGATGCGGTGGACCGCTTCCACGGCGAGCGGCGCGGTGACGGCGTAGATGTCCCGGCCGGTCGCCACGGCCCGGCGTTCGCTGCCGCCGGAGCGTACGACGACGTCGACGACGAAGGTCTGGTCCGATCGTCCGGCCTCGTCGACCGCGGCCGGGGCCGGCGTGTCGGGGTCGCGCACGTCCTGGGCCGCGTCGGCGTTCATGTAGGTGCGCACCTCGGGGACGGCGAGGTGGCTGGGGAGGGTGACGACGTCGGCCATCGTGAACTCGCCGATGACCGTCTGCGGGCCCAGCGGGTCGGGGAACGTCCACTTCAGGACCGGCGGTTCGTCGTGCCGGTACTGCAGTCGTCCGTCGCGGTGGACGACGCGGGCGCCGCCGCGCCGCTCGCCGGACACCCGGCCCGCGAGGCGCGTCCCGGCGGTGGGGTGCCAACTGCTGAGCGCGTAGGCGACATGCGCCTCGTCGGCCGTCGTCCAGTCGCCCATCGCGGCGGTGGCGAGGAGGTCGCCGAGGCCGCCGAAGAAGGCCATGGCGGGGACGATCACCGCTCCTTCGGCGCGGGCGCGGTCGGTGAAGTGCGCGAAGGTGTCGGCGTTGGCCTCGATCTCGGCGGCCACGTCCACGTACGGGATGCCGGCGCGCAGGGCCGCCTCGATGACGGGGGCGGCCGTCGACGCGAAGGGCCCGGCGCAGTTGATCACCGCGGCCGCCCCGGCGAGTGCCCGGTCGAGCGAGGCCGGATCGTCGGCCGACGCCTCATGGGCCTCGTGGCCGGACTCCTCCGCCAGCGCCCGCAGCCTGTCCGCGTCACGGCCGGCCAGGACCGGGACGAACCCGCGTTCCCGCAGCTCCGCCACCACGAACCGCCCGGTGTGCCCGTACGCGCCGAACACCGTCACCGTCTGCCCCGCCGCCATGACCTCTCCCCTGCATCCAGTTGATCGACTGAGGACATCGTGTCCGGGCGGACCGGCCGATCGTGAGTGTCCGGAACGACATGACCCGTACACTTCCGGACATGGCCTCTGTCGCGCTCGCCGTCACCGACGGAATGCTCCACTTCGAACTGTCCATGGCGTACGAGGTGTTCGGCTCGGCACCGGCAGGGGTGACGGTCCCCTGGTACGAGGTCACCGTCTGCGGGCCGCTCCCCGTGCGTGTCGGCCGGTTCCTGCTGGAGCCCGACCACGGGCTCGACCGGCTGCGGGACGCCGACACCGTGATCGTGCCCGGCTGGGCCGACGTCGACGTGGACCCGCCCGTCGAGCTGGTCGACGCGGTGCGGGCCGCTCATGAGGCGGGTGCGCGGGTGGTGTCCCTGTGCACGGGCGCGTTCGTGCTGGCCGCGGCCGGGCTGCTGGACGGAAGGCGCGCGACGACGCACTGGGCGCACACCGAGGTGCTGGCCGAGCGCCATCCGCGGGTGGAGGTCGACCCGGATGTGCTCTACGTGGACAACGGCAGCGTGCTGACCTCCGCGGGGAAGGCCGCCGCGATGGATCTCTGTCTGCACCTGGTCCGGCTCGACCACGGCTCGTCGGTCGCCAACGCGGCCGCCCGCCGGCTCGTCGTACCGCCGCACCGGGCCGGCGGGCAGGCGCAGTTCGTCGCCACGCCGGTGCCCGCCCGGGACGACCATCCGCTCGCCGCGCTGTTCCCGTGGATCATCGAGCGGCTCGACCAGCCGCTGACCGTGGAGGACCTGGCCCGGCGGGCGGGGATGAGCTCACGGCATCTGGGCCGCCACTTCCGGGCGGCGACCGGCACGACTCCCCTGCAGTGGCTGCTGACCCAACGGATACGGCACGCCCAGGAGTTGCTGGAGCGGACCGACGACAGCGTCGACACGATCGCGACGGCCACCGGCATGGGCACCGCCACGACGTTGCGCCGGCACTTCAACCGCACGGTCGGCGTCCCACCGGACACCTACCGCCGTACGTTCCGCTCACGGGCCCGCTGATCAGTTCAGGTAGGGGGCGCGGCCATCGTCGCGCAGAAGTGTGTCCGCCATGCCGTGATCCTCCCAGGGGCGTCCGGCAGGCGCACGCCTCACACCGCGCCTTCCCGTGTCACCGCGGCGTCGAGCAGCGGGCCGAGTTCCGCGGCGACGGTCGTCAGGGCGCGGACGTCCCGCTCGGCGCGGGCGATGAGGAGGGCGCCTTCCAGGGCGCTGATCATGAGGGTGGCGAGCGGTTCGGTGCGCGGGGCGGGGACGCCCAGGTCGGCCAGGGCCCGGGCGACCGGTGCGGTCCAGGTGGCGAAGGCAGCGGCGGCGGCCTCGCGGGTGGACTCGGTGGAGTCCACCCAGTCGACGGTGGCGGCGGCGACCGGGCAGCCCCCGGCGAAGCCCTCCGCCTCGTACTCGTCCGTCCACTGCCGCACCATCTCGGCGAACAGCCCGCTGGGCGTCGGCTCGTCCAGGGCGGCGAGGAAGCGCGCGACGCGTTTCCCGGCGTAGCGGCCGGCCCACGCCACGGCCTCGTTGACCAGCTGTTCCTTCCCACCCGGGAAGTAGTGCTGGAGGGAGCCGCGGGGCGCGCCGGCGTGCGCGGCGACCTCGCGCATGCCGGTCGCGGCGACTCCGTCGCGCCGGATCAGCTGGGCCGCGCTGAAGACCATCCGCTCACGCGGGCCGCGTTCGGACCCCGACATCCTCGACCTCCACCAGCCGTCCTGCACGTACCGCGCGCTCCACTCTATGACCGCTGTCATAGCGACGGCTACTATGACCGCTGTCATAGACCTGGCCGGGACGGCCACGGCTCCGCTCGGACGCGGGCCGGGAAGGCGGTGCGTCATGTACGTCGGTTTCGTCGGCCTCGGTGTCATGGGGCAGCCCATGGCCCTCAACCTCGCCCGCGCCGGGACGCCGCTGATCGTGTGGAACCGTACGCCCGCCCGGTGCGCACCCCTGCGCGCCGCCGGAGCCGAGGTCGCGGCCACGCCCGCCGAGGTGTTCCGGCGGGCCGGGACGGTGTTCCTCATGCTGGCCGACGAGGCCGCGGTGGACGCGGTGCTGGGGCGGGGCACGCCGGGCTTCGCCGCGCGTGTCGCCGGGCGCACCGTCGTCCACATGGGCACGACCTCGGCCGAGTACTCGGAGGGGCTGCGGGCCGACATCCTGGCGGCGGGCGGGCGGTACGTCGAGGCGCCGGTGTCCGGTTCCCGTGTCCCGGCCGAGCAGGGCCGGCTGGTGGGAATGCTGGCGGGGGACGAGGACGCCGTGGCGGCCGTCCGCCCGCTGCTCGCGCCTGTGTGCCACGAGCTGTTCGACTGCGGCCGGGTGCCGGGCGCGCTGCTGATGAAGTTCTCGGTGAACCTGTTCCTGATCACGCTGGTCACCGGGCTGGCCGAGGCGTTCCACTTCGCCGGCCGGCACGGGCTGGACCAGCGGCTGCTGCGGGACGTCCTGGACGCGGGGCCGATGGCCAGTGCCGTGTCCCGGATGAAGGCGCCGAAGCTGCTGGAGCGGGACTTCGCGGTCCAGGCGGCGGCCGCGGACGTCCTGAAGAACAACCGGCTCATCGCCGAGGCCGCCCGCAGTGCCGAGGTGGCGTCTCCGCTGCTCGACGTCTGCCATGCCCTGTACGCCGAGACGGTCGCGCAGGGGCACGGCGGCGAGGACATGGTGGCCGTCCTGCGCGCGCTGGAGTCCCGGACGTCCGGCGGGGCGGGCACATCACCTGCCGGGTCCGGGGCACACGGGCTGGTGTACGGCCCATGAGACGTGGGGTGACACGGGAGGCAGGCGGTACAGCCGACGCCTCCGGCCCACCCCGCCACGCGGGAGTCAGAGATGGAGCACGACGAGAAGGCGCGCACCGACCTGCCGACGTTCACCAGCCTCGACGAGCTGGCCCGTCTCGTCACCGGCCGCAACGGGCTGTACGTGCGCTGGTCGCGCGGTCCGCATGTGGACCTGTCGGACGTGAGCAGCAGGGACGATCTGACCGGCGTGAAGCTGCCGGGCCTGTCGGCCAGCCCCCTGGACGTCGAGGACTGGTGGGGCGAGCGGCCCGTGCACGTCTGGGTGGCCCGGCGGCTGTACGACTACTGCCATCTGCCCCGGGTGAAGGACGGTCCGACCCGGCCGTGGATCCTGCACGGCGCCGAGTCGTCGCGCGGACCGGACAACGAACCCCTGGTCACGGACGTGGAACCGCTGGGCTGGATCGCCGACCAGGTGATCTCGGAGGCGACCCGCGTCATCACGGAGCAGCCCGGACGGTGGGGCCCGCTCGACCGCAACAGCGAGGACTGACCGGGACCCCGCCCGCCTACGTCTCTTCTTCCGGGGTCTCCGGCAGGCACCCGCAGCCGTAGTCGAGACGGCGTGCGGTCTCCACGAGGGACGTGAGCGGGTCCGGGCGGAGGGGGCGCCGGCGCGCGGCGGCCCGGGCACAGCGGCTGACCGCGCGCCAGGCTCTCTTCAGAAGGAACATTTCGGCAGCATTCGCCACGGTCCGCCACCCCTTCCGATGCATAGAAATATCTACCAACATGAACCTCCCGTGTCCGGCGGTCCTGGCAGCAAGGGGGACGTGCGCCCTGCGGACAGGGCTGAGGGCTATCGGAGGTACGCGATGCGAGATCCCGACCGGCGGGCCAGGGAATGGCTGGCCGCCGCTGCCGGCGACCCGCGGGAGTGCAAACGGCAGTGGCGCTCCGCGGCCGGGGTCGCGCTGCTGACCTGCGGGCGGTTCTGGGACGTGCTGAGTGTGTCCGAGGAGCTGGGCGTGCGGGCGCTGGACGCCCTGCTGTGCATTCCTCAGCCGCCCGGGCCCGCGCTCGCGGACGCCGACTCCCGCCGGGTCGGCTTCTTCCTGCCGCCGGAGCCGTCCGGCGGCTGGGTCGGGCCCGACGTCCGGTATCTGGGCCGGGGCGCGCGGATCGTCGCGCCCGCGCCGAACCGGGTCGCGGGGCCCCTGCGCTGGCTGGTCCCGCCCGACGGTCTCGGCACGCTGTTCGTGCCCGCGGCGATGGAGCTGGCGCTGCAGCAGGCGGTCGCCTCGCTCGCCGTGCAGGTCAGGGCCCGGCGGCGGTGCCCCACCTGCGGGGCATCCGCGGCGGACGCGCCCGGCAGCTGAACGGCCGTCGGCCGTCGGCCCGTCGGCCCGTCCTCATCCGCCGTCGGGCGGTCCGGCCGTACGACGCGGAGGCGACTCCCCGATCCACGGGGCCGGCGAGACCAGGGCGGTCCACTGGGCGTCCCGTACGCCCGGGACGGTCCGGCCGCCGGACTGCCATTCCCTGATCAGGGCGGCGTAGATGGGTGGATGAGCCGGAGCTGACCCGTCGGGTTCGCCGTACCGTTGCCGTCGGCCCTCGCCCGCCAGGACGAGGCACCCGGTGGTGACTGTGCGGTCCATGCTGCTGCCAACGCGAACATGCGCGCAGGCGGTACGCCGACCGGGGTGGATGACCCGTATCAGGGGAATCCGCGTCCCTCTTTCGGGGCCATGGGCTTGTCCGACAAGTACGTCCTTCGGGCGCGGTGTGGCGCGGCGGCCGGGGAGGAGGCTGCCGCGCCACGGGGATGCCCCGGGTCAGCCGGCCGTGCAGGTGACGGTCGGCCAGGTCCGGTTGCCGTTGTGCTGGATGGTGACGCCCCAGTTGTTGCCACTGCCGTTGGGCTTCGCCGTCAGCACCTGTGCGCTCGGATAGCTCGCGGAGACGTTCCAGGTGGCGATGACCTTGGCCGGGGAGGGCACGTTCATCGTCACTGTCCAGTTGCTGGAGCCCGTGACCGAGACGTTGAGGTTGTAGCGGTCGCTCCACTGCTGGCCCGCGGACAGGGTGGCCGTACAGCCGCCACCGCCACCCCCACCGCCACCGCTGCCGCCGTCGGGGGCCACGGCGCGGCCGGTCTGCGGGGAGATCATCCCCGCGCACAGGCCGCGGGCGGCCAGGTTCTGCGCGATGCGCGGGATCGCCGCGAGGGTGTTGGCTGGCCAGTCGTGCATGAGGATGACCTGGCCGTTGGTGAGGCGGCCCGCGGCCTGCACGATGGCGTCGGTGCTCGCGCCGTTCCAGTCCTGCGAGTCGACGTCCCAGAGGATCTCGGTCAGACCGTACTTGGCCTCGACCGTCCGCACGGTCGCGTTGGTCTCGCCGTACGGCGGCCGGAACAGCCGGGGCGTGCCACCGCCCGCGGCCGAGATCGCCTGCTGGGTGCGGGAGATCTCGGAGTCGATCTGCGCCTGGGACAGCGTGGTCAGATGCGGGTGGGTGTAGCTGTGGTTCGCGACCCACATTCCGGCGGCGACCTGCGCCCGCACCTGGGACGCGTTGGCGGCGGCGTACTGGCCCTGGTTGAACATTGTGGCCCGCAGCCCGTTCTGGGTGAGGGCGTTGAGCAGGGCCGGGGTGCTGCTGGACGGGCCGTCGTCGAAGGTGAGGCCGACGTATCCGGAGCAGGCGGCGGCCTGCGCGGGGGTGGAGTGCACGGTGAGCGTGCCGGTCAGGGCCATGGCGGCGACCGCCAGTTTCGCGAGCAGGGGACGGAATCTCATGGACCGTTCCCCCTCAGGCCGTCGAGCAGGTGACGGTGGGCCAGGTCCGGTTGCCGTTGTGCTGGATGGTGACGCCCCAGTTGTTGCCGCTGCCGTTGGGTTTCGCCGTCAGCACCTGTGCGCTCGGGTAGCTCGCGGAGACGTTCCAGGTGGAGAGGACCTTGGCGGGTGAGGGGACGTTCATGGTGACGGTCCAGTTGGTGGCGCCGCTCACCGACACGTTGAGGTTGTAGCGGTCGCTCCACTGCTGGCCGGCGGACAGGGTGGCCGTACAGCCGGTGCCGCCACCGCCGCCACCACCACCGCCGCCGCCCGAATCGGTGCCGCCGACGGTGATGTTGGAGCTGCCGCTGCTCTGGTAGCCCTCGGTCGCCATGATCATGTAGTAGCTGAAGGTGCCGATCGGCATTCCGGCGCGGGCCCAGGCGTCGAAGTGGTTGCCGGTGGTGATGGTGCCGCCGGTCCGCTTGGACTGCCGGACGCTCCAGTACTGGTCGAAGGTGCGGGTGCCTTCCACGGAGGGGGCGTTGTAGCGCGTCGTCTTGTAGATGTCGTACGTGCCGCCGTCGCTGGTCACCGTGCCCATGAAGGTGCCCGTGGGCCGGTAGGTGCCCCAGTTGTCGACGATGTAGTACTCGACGAGCGGGTTGGACATCCAGCCGTACAGCGCGAGATAGGCGTTTCCGGAGGGGTTGAACGTCCCGGAGTACGTCACGCTGCGGCGGCTGCCGTTGCTCCAGCCCTTGCCGGCGACGAAGTTGCCCGTGTTGCTCCACTGCGTGCTGTAGTTCCCGCCGGAGCCCAGGTTCATGGAGACGGTGCCCTGGGAGTCGGTCCAGAACGAGTAGTAGTAGCCGTTGTTCGTCCCGGTCTGGTTCGTCGTGACGACCGTGTCCGCGTGCGCGGTCCCCGGGAGAAGCAGCGCGGCCATGGCCATCAGCAGCAGGGTGCAGGCGGTGCTGACCACCGACCTGAAGCGGCCGGACCGGCGTGGCCGGTGGGGTGCGGGTGCTTGGTTCATGTGCGCGTTCCTCCACGTCCTCGTGATGGTGCGGTGGAGCCCTGTCAACGGCGTCAGTGTTGGTCTGGGCACGTCAACTGTCAATAGTTTCGACTTGCAGCTCGAAACATTCGAAGGCTCTGAGGGATCGTGAGGGGAGTATTTGCGCAGGTAGAGGGTACTGCCTTCGTACCTATGAATGTACGGAAGGAGCGGTCGGGTCATAGATCGAGAGGGCGCCAACCCCTTTCATCGAAACTTTCGACCCCAAGGACCGCTCCTCCCGACGCGATGCTCAGTTCTCCTGAATCACCGAGAGGACGTTGCCGGCCGGGTCCGTGAACCATGCGATCGCCTTGGGTCCGTCGCCGCCGCCGCTGCGGAGGACGCCCTTGTCGTCCTGGTCGAAGCCGGAGTAGCGCTCGAGCGTGACGCCGCGGTCCTGCAGCTTGGTCACGGCGTCGTCGATGTCGTCGACGGGGAAGTTGAGGATCGTGAAGGTCGCCGGGGTGTGGTTCTCCTTCGGGTAGACGAAGACCTTCGCGCCACTCCCGAGCGTGAGGGTCAGCATCCGCATGTCGCCCTGCCCGACCTCCTCCGCCTGGAGGCCGAGCGTCTCGCCGTAGAACCGGCGGGCCTGGTCGAGGTCGTCGACCGAGAAGCCACTGAACGCCTGCGATTGTCCGAACATGCCGGGTGTCTCCTTCGCGGGTGGACCGTACGGAGCCTTCAGGGCACACCACGCCCGCCGCGGCCCGAGCGCACGCCACGCGGGCGGCGTCCGGATGGTGGTGCGGCCTTCACCCTTGCGACGCGGCCGGTCATCGTCGGCACGGCCGACACCGTCCTTATTGCGAAACTCTGCCGGTGGGGGGCGACTTGACTGGAGGCGAGGCCACGAAGTCGACTCGGCACGCTGGCGGGCGATCGAGTTGTCGGGGGGTGGGGGCGGAGGTGTGAGTGGGGTGGGCCGGGAAGCGAGGCTGAGGGGTGAGTCAGCGGGCCAGGGCGAACCTGACCGGGAGGCGGGCGCCGGGGCGGCAGCGCGCCCAGGCGATCAAAGTGGTCCTGGTGAGGGAGGGGCATCAGCCAGCCGAACCGTCCCGGAAGCGGGAAGGCCGACGCCTGAGTCAGCCGAGCTGGACCAGCGAACCGGCCCGGGGGCCTACGGCGAGGGAGCCGGCCGCGCCCGGCGATCAACTGGTCCAGGACATCGGGCGCGGGAGAACACGAACGAGCCCAGCCCGGCAACCGAACCCTCCCCGGAGGCGGGCCAAAGCGTCAGCCGGCCGGGCCGGGCGAGCGAAACCCCCCGGGGCCGGCGCCGTGGCGGGCGTCAGCCCAGCCGTGCGGTCGGCTCGTCCAGGAGACCGGGGCGGACGTATGAGCCGAACAGCCCGGCAACCGGCCCCGCCCCGCCCGCGGGGCCGACGCATGAGCCGGGCGAGCGCACGCACCCGGGCCGGTGCCGAGGCATGAGCCGGCCGTGCCAGCAGCCGGCCCCGCCCCGAGGCCGGCACCGCGGCGTGAGCCACTGCCCAGCAGACCAACCCGCCCCCGCGAGTCACCTGTGCCGGCTCTCCCCGAAGCGGGACTCCCCAGAGAAGACCTCGCGCAGCACCAGGAGGGTCCAGGCGTCGCCCAGGATGTCCACGGTGCGAGCGACGGACAGGGCCGGCCCTCGAGGGAGGTCCGTCTCATGCGCTGCACCTTGGCGGTCGCATGATGAGACGGGCCTCCTCAGTCGAAGCCCGCAGCCGAATCCCTCAGCCGAAGCCCTCAACCATTGCTGCCCTCCGCCTTGCTCACTTCCTCGGCCAGTTCGTCCTTGGACATGGAGGAGCGGCCCTCCACGCCGAGTTCCTTCGCCTTGTCGTACAGCTCCGCGCGGGTCCGTCCCTCGGTGCTGCCCGTCCGACCGTCGCCGCCGGCGGCCTTGAGGGGCTCTCCCGTCAGCTTGCGGGAGCGCCGGGTGGCGAACTGGAGGCCGAGTTCGCGCAGCCGGTCGGAGTCGACGGCTTCGCGCAGGGCCGGGAGGATGTCGTTCTCCTCCTCCTGCATGTGGTGCTCCACCGCCCCGATCCACTGCTCCAGGGCCCGCTCGAACTCCTCGCTCTCCCAGTCCATCTCCAGCAGATGCTTGCCGAGGCTCTCCGCCTCGTGGTGCTCCTCGGCGGCGTGCTCGGCCTCCTCCTTCTCGCCGGCCTCCCGGGCGACGGCCGGGTACACCCGGTCCTCCTCGGCCTCGCTGTGCGCCTCCAGCATGGCCACGGCCAGGGGAAGCGCCAGCGGCCGGGAACTCCTGTCCGATTTCATCATGCCGAACAGTCGCTGCAGCTCGCGGTGGTCGGTGGTGACCATGGTGATGAGGTCGTCGGCCATGGCAGGACCCTCTCCTCGTCGTTCCCTGAGCATCGGTTCTCCCCCGTTCACGCATCCGCCGAGTTACCGCACTCGCGGCGCCGAAGCATGCGGGCCGTCCGGGATTGGCGGCGTCGGGCCTGGGCACACGGTGAACGGCCCATGTGGACACCGCGACGAGGGAGGCTTCCGATGCTGATGGCACATCCTGCTGTTCTGAAGAACCTGATCGAGCAGTACGAGACGCTGCGCATCCTGCATGCCGAGGACGGGAGCACCGGAGTGCGCCAGAGGATGGACGACGTCGCCTACACGCTGTGCGTGGCGACCGGCACCCGTGACATCGACGCCGCGCTGATAGCCGCCCGCCACCAGCTGCCCGGTGCCCGCCCCGAGGACGACTCCGTGCTGACCACCTGATCGAACGGGCAGAGCCGTGAGAGCCCCCGTCCTGCGGGCCGACTGGCTGCGGCAGACCTTCGTCCACTGGCCCTTCCCACCGGACAGCGTGCAGGCACTGCTGCCCCAGGGACTGACCGTGGACCGGCACGAGGGTGCGGCGTGGGTGAGTCTGACCCCCTTCGTCATGGCCGATGTGCGCCCACCCGGGGTGCCCGCCCTCCTGCCTGGCCTGCCGACGTTCGCGGAGACCAATCTCCGGACCTACGTCCGGGGGCCGGACGGGCAGAACGGGCTGTGGTTCCTGTCGATCGAGGTGGCCTTCCCGCCGATGCTGGCGGCTCGTCTCGTGGGAGCGCCGTACCACGTGGGCACTCTGCGCGTCAGTGAGGGCGGGGGCGCCCTCACCTATGAGGGTGCGAGACGGGGTGGCGACCCCTTCTACCGGCTGGTCGTCCGCCCCGGCGAACCCCTCGCTCCGACGGAGCGGGACCTCTGGCTCACCTCCCGGTGGCGGGCGTACACCCGTCGGCTGGGCATGCTGTGGGAGATCCCGGTCGAGCACGAACCCTGGCCGCTGGCGAACGCCGTCGTCGAAGGACTTCAGGAGACGCTGACCTCCGCGGCGGGCCTCGGCCCACCCGCCGCCGAGCCGCTGGTGCACTATTCGGAGGGCGTACGCCATGTACGGCTCGCGGTGTCCGCTCCCGGTGGACCGGCACGCTAGGCGCCCGCGGCTGCGGTTCGACGGCCGTATCGCGGGCATGGGCTGCTCCTGCGGGACTCGTATCGTCCTCGGGCACTGGCAGTGCTCGCCGTTCGGGCCGTTCAGCGACGTGATGATCGAGCGGGCCGACGGGGAGCGGCTGCTGCTCGCCCCGACACGCCGTACGGCGGACTTCGTGAGCGGCACGTACACCTTCGACGCGGTGCATGTGGTGCCGGTCCGGGTGCGCATCGAGGGCGACACCTGGACGGTCGCCGCCGGTCCGCTCGCTCTGCGCTTCACCGTCGGCCGGCGAGGGGCGCTGGGGCTGCTGCTGCGCGCTGTGCCCGGTGCGGTCGCCTCGCGTCCGGCGTGGGGTGCGCTGACGTACTGGCCCGCCCGGCTGCTCCCGGGCGGCGTGCGGACGCGCGGCAGTGCCGGTGCCGGGCGCCGGGAGGTGTACGCCGTACGGGACCTGCGGCCCGTCACCGCCGTGTCGGCGGTCCTGGACGGCCGCGACCTCGGCGGCCGGGCACCGGTCGAGCCTCCCGTGCGCTTCGGGTTCGGTTCGGTGCCCCGCGCACCCGCCGTCGTACGGGTCACCACGACCGTGGAGCTGAACGCCTCGTGACCGTCGTTTCCCCCGGTCCCGACCGGGTACCCGGCGATTCCTCCGAGACGCGGCTGCGAGCCGAAGGGACGGGCCATGGGCACAGCGCAGGTGCCGGCGACGGCGGTCGCGGTGGCGCACGGCGCGTTCAACGTCGTGGGCGGGCTGTGGCCGCTGCTGCATCTGCGCAGCTTCGAGTGGGTCTTCGGACCGAAGCGCGATGTCTGGTTGCAGATGACGACGGGCGGGCTGCTGGTCTCCGCCGGTGTCGCCCAGCTGGCGGCGGCTCCGGCGCCGTGGGGTCCGGTGCATGCCCGGCGCATCGGTCTGGGTACCGCGGTCACCTTGCTGGCCGTCGACCTGGTCTACGTGCCGAAGGGGCGGATCCGCCCGACCTACCTCCTCGACGCCGCGATGCAGACCGGCTGGATCGCCGCCTGGCTGCGCACCCGGCCGGGGCTCTGAGGAGGGTGTCGGACCGGCGGTGAGGGGTATCGGGTGACGCTCGGCGCGTACGGCGTCGGCGCGGCTCTTCTGGAGGTGCACGTGGACGCTTCGGTGGACCGGATCGCGCTGCCGTGGGGCAGTCGCACGCCGTACGGACGGCACGAGGCCTGGCCCGAGCGGGTGGACACCTGTCTGGAGGCGGGCGTCGACGCCGGTCAGGTGCAGCGGTGGGTGCAGACCGCGTCGGTGCTGCACTCGGACGGCGACGCGATGGACATCGCGGTCGCGGACGGGCGGATGGTGGGGGTACGCGGCCGGGCGCAGGACCGCGTCAACCGTGGCCGGCTGGGACCGAAGGACCTCTTCGCATGGCGGGCCAACGCCTCCCCGGACCGTCTGACCAGGCCGCTGGTGCGTGAGGACGGACGCCTGGTGGAGTGCGACTGGGCGACCGCGATGGACCGGGTCGTGGCGCGTTCCAAGGAGCTGCTGGACAAGCGCGGGCCCGGGTCGATCGGCTTCTACACCACCGGGCAGCTGTTCCTGGAGGAGTACTACACCCTCGCGGTCCTGGCGCGGGCCGGGATCGGCACCAACCATCTGGACGGCAACACCCGCCTGTGCACGTCCACGGCCGCGGAGGCGCTGAAGGAGTCCTTCGGCTGCGACGGGCAGCCGGGCAGCTTCGACGACTTCGACCACGCCGATGTGATCGCGCTGTTCGGCCACAACATCGCCGAGACGCAGCCCGTGCAGTGGATGCGCCTCCTGGACCGGCTGGAGGGCGGCGACCCGCCGCGCCTGGTGTGCGTCGACCCGCGGCCCACGCCGGTGGCCCGGGCGGCGGCCGTGCATCTGGCTCCGCGCGCGGGGACCAACGTGGCGCTGCTCAACGCCCTGCTGCACGAGATCATCCGCACCGACCGCGTCGATCACGCCTACGTCGAGGCGCACACGGTCGGCTTCGAGGAGCTGGCGTCCGGCGTGGAGAAGTGCACCCCGGAGTGGGCGGCGACAATCTGCGACGTGCCGGCCGGCCGGATCCGTGAGGCCGCCGAGGTCCTCGGCACGGCGGAGCGGCTGCTGTCGACGGTGCTGCAGGGCGTCTACCAGTCCCACCAGGCCACCGCTGCCGCCGTACAGGTCGACAACCTGCACCTGATCCGCGGCATGCTGGGCCGGCCCGGCGCGGGTGTGCTGCAGATGAACGGCCAGCCCACGGCGCAGAACACCCGCGAGTGCGGGGCCGACGGCGATCTGCCGGGGTTCCGCAACTGGCAGAACGACAGCCATGTGGCCGACCTGGCGCGTGTGTGGAACGTCGAGCCGGAGAGCATCCCGCACTACGCCCCGCCCACCCATGCCATGCAGATGTTCCGCTACGCCGAGCAGGGCTCGATCCGCATGCTGTGGATCTCCGGCACCAACCCGGCGGTGTCGCTGCCCGAGCTGTCCCGCATCCGGTCGGTGCTGGAGCAGGACCGGCTGTTCGTGGTGGTGCAGGACCTGTTCCTCACCGAGACGGCCCAGCTGGCGGACGTGGTGCTGCCGGCGGCGACCTGGGGCGAGAAGACCGGCACGTTCACCAACGCCGACCGCACCGTGCATCTGTCCGACAAGGCGGTGGAGCCGCCCGGTGAGGCGCGGCCGGACCTGGAGATCTTCCTCGACTACGCCGCCCGCATGGACTTCCGCGACAAGGACGGCGGCCCGCTGATCGGCTGGCAGGACCCGGAGTCGGCGTTCGAGGCGTGGAAGCGGTGCAGCGCGGGCCGCCCCTGCGACTACACGGGCCTGACGTACGACAAGCTGCGTGGCGGCAGCGGCATCCAGTGGCCGTGCAACGAGCAGGCTCCCGACGGCACGGCCCGCCTGTACACCGACGGCATCACCTGGGCGCACCCGGACGTCTGCGAGTCGTACGGCAAGGACCTGGTCACCGGCGCCGCGTCGGAGGTCGTGGAGTACCGCTCGCTGAACCCCGACGGCAAGGCCATGATCAAGGCGGCCGAGTACCTTCCGCCGCACGAGGAGCCGGGCGAGGAGTATCCGTTCCAGCTGACCACGGGCCGGACGATCTACCACTTCCACACCCGTACGAAGACCGGGCGCGCGCCCCAGCTCAACGACGCGGCCCCGGACGTGTGGGTGGAGGCCTCGGCGTCCGACGCGTCCTCGCTCGGGCTGGAGGAGGGCGATCTGGTGGAGGTCACCACACCGCGCGGCGCGATGCGCGGGCGCCTGCGGGTGACGGACCTGCGGCCGGGGCTGCTGTTCGTGCCGTTCCACTACGGCTACTGGGACACCAAGGCGGGCCACGAGCCCGGCGGGGACACGCCGGGGCGGGCCGCGAACGAGCTCACCGTCACCGACTGGGACCCGGTGTCCAAGCAGCCGCTGTTCAAGACCGCCGCGGCGGCGCTGCGTCGCGTCGAACGGGCCGACGGCCATCACGCGCCCGCGCCGACGACCACCGCGTCCGCTCCCGCCCGGCCGGGGGAAGTGCCCGCCACGTCAGGCGGCCCGTCCGCCCTGGTCACCGAGTCGGGCACGGCGCTCCGCCCCGGCCGTGAGGAGGACGCCCGATGAACGGCATCACCCTCGTCCTGCGCGCCCTGCACCACGGTGAGAAGCACCTGGCGAAGGAGCTGGTGACGGTCGCGGAACGCCATGCCACCGACCACGAGGTCCATCACGTCGCCCTCGACCTCGCCGCCTGGTCACGCGAACACGTCCGGCAGGTGGCCGACACGGGGCACGCCTACGGCCTGACCCTCGGCGACGCGTCCGAGGCGCCCTCCCCCGGCGTCCTGTCAGCGCTGCGGGAGAAGGCGGCCGAGGCGATGGGCCACCGCCCCGAACCGGGCCTGCTCCTGCTGCGGGACCTGCGGGAGCTGCACCTGGACGCCGCACAGAACTCCCTGTACTGGGAGATGCTCGCGCAGGCCGCCCAGGCCACCAAGGACGACAAGCTGCTCGCCCTGGCCTCCGCGTGTCACCCCCGGACGCTGCGGCAGATGCGCTGGACCAACACCATGATCAAGATCCTCTCGCCGCAGGTGCTGTCCAGCCTCTGACTTCGGCTCAGGCGGCCAGTGCGTCCCGGGCCGCCTCCTCCGCCAGGCCCCGGTCCTGCGCGACGAGGCCGATACGGGTCCTGCGGTCGAGGATGTCGGACTCGTCGAGGGCGCCCTCGTGACGGACGGCCCACACGAGCTCGGCTCCGGTGACCGGGTGCCCGGGCACGACGGGGCGGGCGAGCGCCGGGTCCTGGACCCCGAGGGCGTGCACGGCCTCCGCTTCCGAGCCGTAGCGGCGTACGAGACGGGCCGGGGCGTCGAGCCGGACAAGCGCGCTCGGGCGGGCGGCGCCGACCAGGGGCACGGACGCGGTGCGGCAGGGACCGGCGGTGAGGCGGCGTACGGCGACGGCGGCGTCGACGGCGTCCTGGGCCATGCGGCGGTACGTGGTGAGCTTGCCGCCCACGACGGTGACGACCCCGTCCGGCGAGGTGAGCACGGCGTGCTTGCGGGAGATGTCGGCGGTACGGCCGCCCGTGCCCCGGGTGTCGAGCAGCGGGCGCAGCCCGGCGAAGGCCCCGACCAGGTCGTCGCGGTGGACGGTGACGTCGAGGGCGGAGCCTAGGACGTCGAGCAGGAAGCCGATGTCGGTCTCGGGCACCTCCGGCACGTCGGGGATGTCGCCGTCGACGGGTTCGTCGGTGAGGCCGACGTAGACGCGGCCGTCGCCCTGCGGCAGGACGAGCACGAAGCGGTTGCTCTCGCCGGGGATCGGGATGTGCAGCCCGGCGGAGAGCCGGCCGAGGGCCTCCGAGCGCAGCACGAGGTGGGTGCCGCGGGAGGGGCGCAGCGTCACGTCGGGGACGAGGCCGCCCGCCCACACCCCGGCCGCGTTGACCACGGCCCGGGCGCGGATGCGCAGTTCCTGGCCGGTGGTCTCGTCGCGGACGAGTGCGCCGTCGCCGGTGAGCTCCAGGGCGCGGACGCGGGTCAGCACGCGGGCGCCGTGGGCGGCGGCGGTGCGGGCGACGGCCGTCACCAGGCGGGCGTCGTCGGTGAGCTGGCCGTCCCAGGAGAGCAGTCCGCCGCGCAGGCCGGTGGCGCGCAGGACCGGGGCGAGGTGGCGGGTCTCGACGGCGGACAGGGTGCGCGGCGCGGGCAGGGTGGCGCGGGCGGTGCGGGCGGCGGCGCGCAGCATGTCGCCGGCCAGGAAGCCGGTGCGGGCGAGGGCGGCCTGGCCGCGGCCGACCAGCGGCGTGAGCGGCAGCACGAAGGGCTGGGCGCGGACCAGGTGGGGGGCGGTGCGTTCCATGAGGATGCCGCGTTCGACGGCGCTCTCGTGGGCGACGTCGAGCTGCCCGGAGGCGAGGTAGCGCAGTCCGCCGTGGATCAGCTTGGAGCTCCAGCGGGAGGTGCCGAAGGCGAGGTCGTGGGCGTCGATCGCGGCGACGGTGAGCCCGCGGGTGGCCGCGTCGAGGGCGGCTCCGGCTCCGGTCGCGCCGAGTCCGACGACCAGGACGTCAACCTCGGTGCCGTCGGCGAGTTCGCCGAGTTCGCGGCGGCGGCGCGCCGCGTTGAGGGAGGAGGCGGCGGTGGGGGTCATGGGGTGAGGGTCCTCTCCAGCAGCGTGCGCAGTTCGTCGAGGAAGGCGGCTTCGCTCAGCTCGGGGTCGTGGGCGTCGGTCATGGTGCGCAGCGAGAGCGTGAAGGACTGGACGACGAGGAGCAGGGAGCGGGCCTGGAGGTCCGTGCGCACGCGGCGTACGGAGCCGTCGGCGTGGCCCTCGTCGAGGGCGGCTGCGAGGAGGTCGAGGAGGGCCTCCTGGCTGGCGCCGCGCCGGTCGAGGATGTACGGCAGCAGCAGTTCGGGGTCGACGTCGAGGATCTTGTGGAAGAGCGGGTGGGCGCGGAAGGCGGTGGCCCCCGCGACGAGTCCGTCGACGATCCGGGCGCGCACGGGGCGGGAGTCGTCGGCGGGCGGCATGGCGCCGGCGGCGACCGCGATCCACTCACGGGTCATCAGGTCGCCGACGAGGCTGCGCACGTCGGGCCAGCGCCGGTAGATGGTCATCCGGGAGACGCCCGCGCGCCGGGCGACGTCGGTCAGGGTCGTGCGCCGTACTCCGACGGCGAGCACGCAGTCGCGTGCGGCGTCGAGGACGGGATCGGTGTCCGCATTGTTGTCCGAGGCGTTGTGACGAATGGGCGTCATCTGTCACAGTGTAATGCCAGTACGGGCCGAGCGGCAGCGCCGTCCGTCAAGCAGCCCAGAGCGTGAGGACCTTCGAAGTGGACATGTTGTGGAGCGGCTGGGGCGACCCGGCCAAGGCGGCCCCGCTGCCCGACGCGGTGACCGGCCTGCTGCGGGACCTGCTCGGCGTCACACCGCGCGAGGAGGGCCCGGCGAGCCTGGAGGCCATCGAGGTCCCCGGCTCGGCGCTCACCGAGAAGGCGCGGGAGGCCCTGCGGGAGGCCGTCGCCGCCGAGGACGGGCTGCGCGAGGACGCCGAGAGCCGGATCCGGCACACCCGCGGCAAGTCCACGCCCGACCTGCTGCGCATCCGCGCGGGCGAGGTCGACGACATACCCGCGGCGGTCGTGCTCCCGGGCAGCCACGACGAGGTGCTGGCCGTGCTGCGCGCCTGCGCCGCGCACGGCCTGGCCGCCGTGCCCTTCGGCGGCGGCACGTCCGTGGTCGGCGGGCTGCGGCCCGAGGGCGAGCGGCCGTTCGTCGCGCTGGACCTGCGCCGCCTGGACCAGTTGCTCGCCGTCGACGAGGTGTCCCGCACGGCGACCCTCCAGCCGGGGCTGCGCGGGCCGCGGTGCGAGGCGCTGCTCAACGCCCGCGGCTTCACGCTCGGACACTTCCCGCAGTCCTTCGAGTGGGCCTCCGTCGGCGGCTTCGCCGCGGCCCGCTCCAGCGGACAGGCCTCCTCCGGCTACGGCCGGTTCGACGAGATGGTCCTCGCCCTCACTGTCGCGACCCCCGAGGGCACCCTGGAGACCGGCCGCGCCCCCCGCTCCGCCGCGGGGCCCGACCTGCGCCAGCTGATCCTCGGCTCCGAGGGCGCCCTCGGCGTGATCACCGCCGTGACCGTGCGCATCCGCCCCCTGCCCGTCAAGCGGGTCTACGAGGGCTGGCGCTTCGCCTCCTTCGAGGCCGGCACGGCCGCACTGCGCCGGCTCGCGCAGGACGGGCCCCGGCCGACCGTGCTGCGGCTGTCCGACGAGACCGAGACCTTCGTCGGCCTGGCCCAGCCCGACGCCATCGGCTCCTCCGACGCCCCGCAGCCCGCCGGCTGCATGGCGATCACCGGCTACGAGGGCACCGAGCAGGAGACCGCCGCCCGCCGCGCGGCCGCCCGTGAGGTGCTGCTCGCCTGCGGCGGCGAGTACATCGGCGAGGAACCCGGCGACCGCTGGGAGCACGGCCGCTACAACGCCCCCTATCTGCGCGACGCGCTGCTCGACGCGGGCGCGTTCGCCGAGACGCTGGAGACGGCCGGGTTCTGGTCCACGCTGCCCGAGCTGTACCGGGCGGTGCGCGAGGCGCTGACCGGCGCCCTGACCGCCGCGGGCACTCCCCCGCTGGTCATGTGCCACATCTCGCACACGTACGAGAACGGCGCCTCGCTCTACTTCACCGTCGTCTCGGCCCAGGGCGAGGACCCCGTCGCGCACTGGGAGCCGGTGAAGCGGGCCGCGAACGACGCGATCCTGGCGGCGGGCGGCACCATCAGCCACCACCACGGCGTGGGCACCGACCATCGCGACTGGTACACCCGGGAGATCGGCCCGCTGGGCGTCCGTATGCTCCAGGCCGTGAAGGCCGAGGTCGACCCGTCCGGCGTGCTCAGCCCCGGCGTCCTCGTCCCCGTCCGCTGACCGCCCTTTCTCGCGCCGTACGAAAGGCCCGACCCATGCGACAGTTCACCGCCGTGGTCAATCCCACCGCAGGGGGTTCCAGCGGAGCGGCCGGCCTGCTCCCGCTGGCCCGGCTGCTGCGGGAGGCGGGCGCCCGGCTCGACACCGAGTACAGCAGGAGCCTGGAGCACGCCCAGGAGATCGCCCTGCGGGCCGGCGCCGAGGGGCAGGTGGTGCTCGCCGTCGGCGGCGACGGCATGGCCGGCCGTGTCGGCGGCGCGCTCAGCGGCACGGACACGGTGTTCGGCCTCGTGCCCGCCGGCCGCGGCAACGACTTCGCCCGCGCGCTCGGCCTGCCCACCGACCCCGCCGAACTGGCCCGGGTGCTGCTGGAGGGCACCCCGCGCGCCGTGGACACCATCGAGGTGGAGTCCGCCGTGCACCAGCGGGTGCATGTCCTCGGCAGCGTGTACGCGGGCGTCGACGCCGTCGCCAACCGGTACGCCAACGCCTCCCGGCTGCTGCGGGGCTCGGCGTCGTACTACGCGGGCGGACTGCGGGCCGTCCTCGGCTGGCGGCCGGCCGCGTACCGGATCACCGTCGACGGGGTGCCGTACGAGCGCAGCGGCTACACCGTGGTCGCGGCGAACTCCGGCTTCTACGGGTTCGACCGGAACATCGCGCCCGGCGCCCGTGTCGACGACGGTCTGCTGGACGTCGTGGTCATCGGGCACGCGCCCAAGCGCCACTTCTTCGCGACGATGAACGAGCTGAAGACCGGCGCCCATGTGCGCCGCCCCGAGGTCGAGGTGCTGCGCGGCGAGGAGATCCGCATCGAGGCCGACCGCCCCCTCCCCTACGGCGCCGACGGCGAGGTCGACGCGACCCTCCCGGTGACGGTCCGGGTCCGGCCGGGGGCGCTGAAGGTCCTGGCCTGAGGGCGCTGGGCGGCCGCGGGGGCGACTGGGCCGGACGAGTGAACGCGGGAACGATTCGGCGGGTGACATCGCGGACGGAGGGCGTCCACGGGGTCCTGCGCCCCGTGATCATGGGCGCGTGCCCGTGCCGGGCGGCCCGTCGGCCCCCGGCACGCCGTCGGCACGAATCCCTTTCTCCTTGAGGAGTTCGTCATGCGTGTCTCTCGTCTGCTGACCGGTGCCCTCGGTTCCGTCGCCCTCGCGCTGTCCTTCGTGGGCGCCGCCACCGTCACCGCGGTCCCGGCCGCCGCCGATCCGTGCGGCTTCTACGAGACCTCGGCCGACGCCTACTACAACCACTGCACCTCCGACGGCTCGCGTGTGGTCGTCAAGGTCGAGGTGGCCCTGGCCCGGGACTACGAGCGGTGTGTGGCCCCCGGCAGGACCTGGCTGGGGTCCGCCGGTGACATCCAGGGCGCCTACTACGTGGGCCGCACCTGCTGACAACCGCCCCCGTCGTCGCTCACCACCGCCGCAGGCGGCACCGACAGCCGTAGGAATCTACGAAGAGCCGGTGTCCACCTGCGGCTTCTTTCATGGCTTCCACTCCTAGCTGGCACCACTCGTCGGGCGGTGTACTCCTCGTACAAGTCACAACAACCCACGGCGCGTTGCGACACAGCCCGCACGACACCATGACCGTTGCCCGAGAAGGAGTCACCATGACCGCGTACACCCCCGAAGTGAACGTCGAGGAATCCGAGCGCGCCTGGCTGGAGAGGGCGATCGGGCTGGCCACGGACAGCGTGGCCAACGGCGGCGGTCCCTTCGGTGCGCTGGTCGCCAGGGCCGGCGAGGTCGTCGCGCTGGGCAACAACCAGGTCACCGCGACCCTGGACCCGACGGCACACGCCGAGGTCAGCGCGATGCGGGCCGCGTGCAGGGAACTGGGCACCTTCTCGCTGGAGGGCTGTGTCCTGGTGACCTCGTGCGAGCCGTGCCCGATGTGTCTGTCCTCCGCGCTGTGGGCGCGCGTCGACCGGATCGTGTACGCGGCCGACCGCCACGACGCCGCGGACGCGGGCTTCGACGACCGCAAGTTCTACGACCTGTTCGAGACGAAGCCGGCGTCGATGTGGCCGATGCCGGTGGAGCGGCTGTCCCTGCCGAACCGCACGGCGCCCTTCGACAGCTGGCTGGCCAAGGCCGACCGCATCGACTACTGACGCCGGTACGGTACGGGGGAGACGACCGGGCCGGCTTTTCCGGGGAACGGGGAGGTTTCCGGGGAACGGGGGAGAACGATGCGCGGCACCATGACCAGGCACCGCCGCGGACTCCTCGCCGGCGTCGCCTCGGCCGTGGCCGCGCTCGTGCTGACCGGCTGCGGCGGGCAGCCGCGGCCGGTGGGTGCCACGGCCTCCCCGGCCGACGGCGGCCTGCGCCGGGACGAGGCGCCGGTGCGGGCGCGCTTCCCGGAGTTCGGGGACTTCACCGCCACCGTCTGGCAGGGAGAGGTCCTGGGCCCGCACTCCGACCGGTCGACCGTGCCGGGCCCCACGGACGTCCGGATGTCCGGGGTGGTCCGCCTCACCGACGCGGACGCGGCACGCCTGCGGGACACGTACGCCTGGCAGGACGCCCCCACCCCGCCGGACCTCCCGACGGGCCTCCTCACGGAGGTGCCCGCCGACGCTCGCTGGCGGACGAGCGCCGCCTTCACCCGAGCCGTCACCGCGGACCACTACACGGCCGCCTTCCACGTCGACCTCGGCCACAAGGTGCTCGTCTTCGACGCGGTGAACCCCGAGAAGAAGCCGTAGGGCACCCCGGGGGCGCGACCATCGAATATGTGCAGGTCAGCTGATTTTCGCTCTGCCGTGACGCGGAAAACAGAACGGTCACATGGCGAGAAACAGCTCTCCCCTACCTAGCGGTAACAAGGCGCGGCGTGCCACATTCCTGCCTGCCACCGGCCGGCGGCGTAACCCTCACTCTCTGCCACCCCGCCCGGAGCGATATCTCCGTGTGTCCGGATGTCGCTCTCCAGGCGTGGCCGAACAATGGAGTTCGCCGTGTCCGGATCGTGTTCCCCCCGCCTGCGCAGACCCCGCTTCCGCAGACGGATCCTCACCGCCCTCACCGCCGCGGCCCTGCTCGGTGCCGGGCTGGGCGCCGCCCCCGCCGCCTCCGCGAGCCCCGGGACCGGGCCCACCGCCATCGTCTCGCTCGGCGACAGCTACATCTCGGGCGAGGCGGGGCGGTGGCGCGGCAACAGCCTGAACAACTCCGGCAGCCGCGACGGCACCGACCGTGCCTGGACCGGCAGCACGTACGACCCGACGCTCGTGTACGGCGCCACCGCCGCCAACGGCTGTCACCGCTCCGACTCCGCCGAGGTGAAGAGCGCCACCGGCACCGGCGTCCAGACACTGGTCAACCTCGCCTGTTCCGGCGCCACCACGGCCAACGTCTTCCGCTCGGCCTCCGGCGGCCAGTCCTACAAGGGCGAGGCCCCGCAGGCCGACCAGCTCGCCGCCGTCGCGGCCCAGTACGACGTCAAGGCCGTCGCGCTGTCCGTCGGCGGCAACGACCTCGGCTTCGCCTCGATCATCGAGACCTGCGCGACGGACTACATGGTCTGGTACTCGTACTGCTACGACGACCAGCAGCAGGTGGTCGACTCGAAGATCGACGCCGTGATGGCGAACGTCGGCAAGAGCATCGACGAGGTCCGCGCGGTGATGAGCGCGGCCGGCTACGGCTCGTCCTCGTACCGGATCATCCTGCAGTCCTACCCCTCCCCCATCCCGCGTGCCGCCGAGAACCGCTACAGCGAGAGCGGCTGGTCCCGGGTGAGCACCGGCGGCTGCCCGTTCTGGAACAAGGACTCCGACTGGGCCCGCGACTCCCTCGTCCCGCAGATCGCGAGCCGGCTGCGGCAGGTCGCCGGCGCCAAGGGCGTCGAGTTCCTCGATCTGCGCGACATGCTCCAGGGCCGCGAGGTGTGCGCCACGGCGAGCCGGCTGGTGACCGCGACCCAGCCGCCGTCCGCCACCGCCAGTGAGTGGGCGCGCTGGATCGACAGCGACGGCACCCAGGGCCCGGTCCAGGAGTCCATGCACCCCAACTACTACGGCCAGCAGGGCCAGGGCCGCTGCCTCGCCCTCGCCTACGCCGCGACGCCGGGCGGCCATCGCGGCTGCCGCAACACACCGGGGTCCGGGGCGTCCGGGATGTACCTCACGTCGTTGTCGTGAACAGCCCGTGGTGGATTCCGTGGTGACCACGGATGCGGTCCGTACCCCGGCCGGGAGAGGCTGTGCTCACAGCGGTCGCCCGCGCCGGGGGCGTACCGGACCGATCGTGGACAGGGACGACAGGAGCCACCATGGCCAGCAGCGACAACAGCGCGTACGAGGGGTTCTCGGCCGAGGAGCGGGCCGCGATGAAGGAGCACGCCCAGGAGATGAAGAAGGCCGCGCGCCGCACCTCCAAGGCGGACAAGGCGGCCGAGGCGGCCCGGGACGTCCTCGCGAAGATCGCCGAGATGCCGGTGTCGGACCGGGTCATGGCCGAGCGCGTCCACGCCGTGGTCACGTCCACCGCCCCGGCCCTCGCGCCGAAGCTCTGGTACGGCATGCCCGCGTACGCCCTGGAGGGCAAGGTCGTCTGCTTCTTCCAGAGCGCGGAGAAGTTCAAGGCGCGCTACGCCACCCTCGGGTTCAACGACCCGGCCCAGCTGGACGACGGTCCCATGTGGGCCACCGCGTTCGCTCTCACCGAGGTGACGCCCGAGGTGGAGGAGCGGATCGCCGCGCTGGTGAAGCGGGCGGCCGGCTGAGGCCTGCGACGGGGCCGTCACGGCGACGGGTCCGGGGCCGTCACGGCCACGGGTCGGTGGGCCGGACCGTGTCGAAGGCGAGCCCGCTGGAGCTCTCCCCCGTCCCGGGGGCCTTCTCCCGGCGCACCCAGCTGTGCCAGGAGCCGTCGGACCAGCGGGCCAGCACCGGGCGGCGGACGAGGTGGGCGCCCTCGCGCGGCACCTCCTCCTCGTGCAGCCACAGCCCGGGGGAGATCAGCCGGCCCTCGGGACGGGCGTCGAGGCCGGGCCCGGTGAGGGAGACCAGTCGGAAGCGGATGCGCTCGGGCCGCACCGGTTCGGGGACCAGCGGGAACCAGTAGTCGGGTACGACGGTCTGCACGGCGTACGCGGGCAGGTCGCCGGGCGGCTCCGCGTCCGGCGGGGCGGTGCGCGCCCAGCGGTCGCGGCGGTCGACGGTCTCCCCCCGGCCGTCGGTGTAGTGGTGCTGGACGGCCCAGGCCAGGTTGGCCAGTTCGTCTCGGGCCAGGACCACACGTTCGAGGGGCTGTCCCTGCTGGCCGCGTTCGGTGGGCAGGACCAGCAGTCCGGAGGCCGCCGGGTGGTCGGGGTCGGGGCTGCTGAGGGTGAACATCGACCAGGAGGGGTCGTCCCGGCCCGCACGGTCCACCAGGTGCTGGCGGCCGAACACATCGCGCACCAGCAGTTGGTCCAGGACGGTCAGTGAGGCGGTCGGCACCTCCAGCGGCACCAGGAACCAGTCGTTGCCGTAGACCGTGGCGAAGGAGATCAGCAGCAGCCGGCCGGTGTCGAGGGTGGACACGTCCGCCGCGCCCAGGTCGACCCGGGCGTCCTCCATCTCCCAGAACCGGTCGGCGGGCAGCCCGCCGTACCGCACGGTCGCGGGCAGGCCCTCCTCGGTGAAGGTGTGGCTCTGTCCGGCCGGCGCGGCCTCCGTGTCGGGGTCGGGGTGCACGTCCAGGCTGTACCAGTCGAGACCGTCGCCCTGGTACTCCTCGGCGCGCAGCACCGTACCGCCGGTGGACAGTTCGGCGGCGTACTCGCCGCGGTGCGGGTCGAAGCAGTCCGGGCCGCGTTCCGCCAGCTGGGCGGCCCACCAGCGGCGCCAGCGGGCGGTGACGTCGGCGAGCCCGGGGGCGGCGCCGGTGTCGAAGGTGCCCGCGTCCAGGGCGCCCGCGACCGACACCGCGTCCGGGAGACGGCCGCCCAGCAGGCCGACCAGGCTCGTGTCCGGCTCGCCGGGCCCGAGCCGGTGCGGTTCCAGGGCCGGCCGGGCGGCGGTGAGCACTCCGGCGTCGTCGCACATGCGCAGCAGCGCGGCACCGCCCTCGGCGCGCAGCCGCTCGTCGACCTGGACGGGTTCGTCCTCGATGGGGCCGTCCAGGGGGCCGAGCCGGGGGTCGTAGGGCACCCAGTCGGCGCTGCCGTCCGGCCGCCAGGCGTCGATGGGTGCGCTGCTGCCGGTCATCCGGACCACGGCCGGGGAACCGGCGTCCTGGGCGGTGAACTCGCCGAACTGCCACTGCCGGGTGAGCAGCCACAGCGGGTCGTGCACCCGCGCGGCCAGGCCGGTCTCGACGTCGTCGGTGCGGTGTCCGGGTTCGAGCCGGAAGGGGCCCTCCGGGTCGGTGCCCGGCCGGACGGTCTCGATACGGGCCAGAGCCCGGCCGGTCGCGCCGTGCTGCGAGATGTGGACGGCCGGCAGGAGGCCGCTCAGCCGGCGCAGGTCGGCGACGTCGGCGGCGCGCAGCTTGGCGAGTTCGAGGGTCTCGCGCAGCACCTGTGCCAAGCCGTCGGAGGTCCAGCCGCGTTCGAGGTCCGGGGGCACCGCGATGAGCAGGCTGTGCGGGGCCTTGGCGTCGGGGCGGTCGTAGTGGAAGGCGACGCCGGTCAGTTCGGTCTGCGGGGCGTCGTCGGCCGTGGGGGGCGGCTGGTCGGAGCCGGGCAGCAGCTCGATCCACTCGTCGAGGACGAGGCCGGCGACCGCCGCGCCGGGTGCGAGGTCGGCCGGTGCGTGCCAGACGAGATGGCTGGTGGCGGCCGGGCGCCTGCCGGGCGGGAAGGTGCCGCCGATCCAGGGGTCGGCGTCGGCGCTCGGCTGCTGTGCCGCCCGAAGGCGTTCGACCCGCTCGGCCCGGGTTCCGGCCAGGAGCAGGGTCTCGTGCAAGGTGCGCACCGTCGGCCGTACGGCCGCGTTGCGCCGCAGCCAGTCCTCGACGTCGGCGCCAGGCAGGTCGGCGCGGCCGGCCGGGGGTGGGCCGAGCAGTGCGGGAAGGACGGGGATGTCCGCTCCGAGCACCGTGGTCAGCCCCGTCCGGGCTCGCGCGAGCCAGGCTTCGGCGTCGCCCGGCGCGACCGCCTCGGTGGCCAGCTTGCGCAGCTCGGCCTCGGCGGGGTGCCCGGTGACCAGCGGGGTCTGTACGAATGCCGCTAGGCGGGCCTGCGGCCGGGTGACGTCCAGCGAACGGCCGCCCGGGTCCCCGGGAAGGTGCGACGGCAGCAGCGGCTGGGCGGTGGACAGCAGCGACCTGATCCGGACGGCCCTGCCGTGCAGGGCGCTCCAGCCGGGTCCGTCGAAGGCGAACGGTGTCTCCGGTGGGACGGCCTCGGCGTCCTGGACCGCTCGGCGCAGCCTGACGGGTTCACCGGCGGCCGCGTCCAGTACGGTGCTCAGCGCGCCCAGGCCCAGGCGGTCGGCGGTGCGTTCGAACGGCCGGGTGTCCCCCGGTCCGCCCAGCCGGCCGGCCAGGGTCCAGCCCGCCGCGGGGCCCAGCAGGTGGGCGGCCCAGGCCTCCAGGGCGGGGTGCAGCGCGGCGACGGGGTCGCGGGGCCAGCCGGTCGGCCCTGCCGGTGCGGCCGGTGCATTCGGTCCGGCCGGTTCGCTCGGCAGCAGGGCGGCCACGCGGTGGGTGAGGGCGCGGGCGCGATGCGGTGTGCGCAGCACGCGGAAGGTGTCGGGCACGTCCTCGCCGCGGCCCAGGGTGTCGGCGGTCAGGCCCGCGCGGATGGGGTTGCCGCCGACGAGTTGGTGCACGCTCTCGGCCAGCACCAGGTCGCCCACCGCGTCCAGCGCGTCGGCGAGGTCGTCGAGCAGCGGTGCCACCGCTCCCTGGAGGTCGACCGGGACGACCGGCGCCCCGTCGATGACACTCTGCTGCGTGGGCGCCGCGGCCCCGGCCTTGACGAGCGCCATGCCGTCGACGACGTTGCGCGCGGAGATCGCCTCGGTGCTGCGGGACCACAGGTCGGCCTCGGGCGCGTCCTGCGGTGTCTCGGGCACGACCGGGAGCGGGAACTGGCGGCGGAAGCGCACGACGAGTGCGTCCAGTTCGGCGTCGTGCAGGGCCCGTTCGAAGCGGTAGCCCAGCAGGGAGCCCAGGTTCTGGCCCTGGCGTACGCCGCCGAGGAGCCAGCGGGCGATGCGGGCGCGGCGGGAGGTGAGGCCGACCGCGTACGACTGCTCGCCGGGGTGGCCGAGGAAGCCCGAGCGCAGGACGGCGGCCGTGGCCGCGTGCTGGAGGGACGGCGCGTGGATGTAGCCGTCCTGCTCGGACACCTCGATGGTGGTCTCCACGTCGTCGAGCTCCATCTCGACGTGTTCCCTCGCCACCGGCGGGCGCAGGTGCTCCACCCAGCCGTAGGCGCCGAACCGGACGCCCTCGGTGCCGGAGGCCCGCAGTTCGGCCAGTCGCCGTGCGGCCAGTGAGGTGATCCAGGCGTCCAGCCGGTGCGCGTGGACGTCGATGACCTCCAGCAGCAGCTCGGGCAGCTTGTCCACCGGGACGGCGGCCAGGGTCCGCAGCGCCTGTTCCAGCCGGGGCAGCGCGGACGCCGCGCGGGTGGCCGCCTCGACGCGTTCCGCGCGCTCGCTGTCGCTCAGGCCCTCCAGGACGTCGGCCACCAGCTGGTCGACGTCGCTGGTGACCGCGAGCGCGCGGCGCAGCGGGTCGTCGGTGGTCTCGGCGTCGTCGTCGCCTTCGAAGGAGGACCAGTTGGGCAGGAACAGCAGGGCGTCGAGGACGCCGCTCATGTCCGGGGGCTCGGAGGGCGGCTCCTCGGCTCCCTCGCCCTCCTCCGCGCCTCCGCCCTCCTCCGCGCCTTCGCCCTCACCCTCGCCCTCTCCCTCGTCCGGTGTCTCCTCCCCTGCTCCCTCTTCGGGCGGAGGCGACTCTTCTTCAGGAGGTGCTTCCGCGCCCGGCAGGTCGAAGAAGGTGCTGCGCCGGGGCGGGGTCTCCCGGCCCGAGGACAGCTCCACCGGCCACGCCTGGTCGTAGCTCTCGGCGTCCAGCTCGCCCGCCAGGAAGGCGCGTACCGCGGTCAGGTAGTCCGCGGTGGCCGACGCACGGGCCGGGAAGGCGTCCTTGTCGGGGGTGAGCAGGGGCACGAACTCCGGGACGCCGGTCTTGTCGTCCAGGCCCCAGCCCAGTGAGGTCGTACCGTCGCCGCTCGTGGTCCAGCGCAGTGCCCCGTCGGGCGCCAGACCGGGCAGGCCGGGCCGGCCGGGCGGCTCGTCGCGCGAGGTGTGCCCCACGGTGAAGTCCGGGCCGTTCATGCGGCGCATGCTCAGACCGGTCGCCGCGGGCAGCCGTTGCAGCGCGTCCACCGCGACCTGGTCCACCGGCTTGCCGAACTCGACGCGCGGGATGGCGGCCAGCTCGCTGTCGTCGGCCAGGACCGCGCGCCAGCACTCGCGCAGCCGCAACAGCCAGGGCGCGAGCAGGCCGTCCACGTCGCGGGTCCGTTCGGCGCGCCAGTCGTCGAGCGCGGTGACGGGCAGCACGCCGTAGGGCTGGCGGCCGACGCGCAGCATCGGCAGCGGTCCGCGGCCGCGGACATGGTCGGCGAGGTGGTCGCGGACGGCGCGCCAGGGCCGCCCAGGGGCGACGGCGCGCGGCTGCCGGGTGCCGAGGTCGAGGGTGGTCAGGGCGGATTCGGCGAACCCCTTGCCGAGCGTGGGCCAGGTGAGCAGGGTGAGCGCGGCGACGGCCGACGGGCCGGTGTCGGTCGCGCCGGGGCAGCCGCGCAGGAATCCGGCGTCCGGCAGGCCGAGCGCGTCGGCCAGCGCGTCGGCGCTCGGCCGCTCCCCCGCCTCCGGGTCGGGTTCCGGCCCCGGGTAGGCGGGGGCGGAGGACCAGCCGGAGCGGCTGCGCGGGGTGTTGTTGGTGGCGGTGCCGGGCGGCAGCAGACCGAGTCCGCCGCCGAACCGGTGGCCGTGCAGCAGGTCGCGCAGCAGCGTCGCGCCGTCGGCCGGCGTCTCCTCGCGTACGCCGACGACGAGCAGTTGGTCGAGTTGCTCGGTGCTGCCGGGCGGGAGGAGGAGCTCGATGCCCATGCCGGCCTTGACCGCTTCGAACCAGTCGGTCTCCCAGCCCTCCTCCTCGGCGCGCAGCAGTCCGATCGGCAAGGGGTCGGGCACCGGGCGGCCCTGCTTGTCCACCACCACCTGGCCGTCGAACAGGCCGAGGAAGCGCCAGCGTGTCGGCATCGGCACGGTCCGCGGCCGGTGTTCGCCCGGGTCGTCGGGGCGTACGGCGGGCGGTGGGCTGCCGGGGCGGCAGGCCCGGACGGCCCAGGAGGCGCGGGCCGGGCGCAGTGCGGTGAGCACCTTCTGCCAGGCCTCCGGGCCCGGGTCCTGCCAGTAGGCGGTGCCGGCGGCCTGCTCGGCGGGGGTGAGGGCGGGTTCGAACCCGGAGAGCAGGATGTCGTCGGGGTAGATCCGCACCCGCAGGGTGCTGGGCTCCCACCAGATGGTCTCCACCCTGACCGGCAGCAGCGCGATCGGGGCGGTGTTGTCGTCGGGGAACAGCGGGGTGCCCTCTCCCAGGGCGCCGGTCAGGTCGTCCTGGGCCTGTGCGGCGATCGCGTTCAGCTGGTCGGCGGTGCTCTGCAGGTCGGCCAGGGCCGCCTCCGCCTCGGTGAGCAGGTCGGGGCTGGGGCGCTGGCCCTCGATGTGGAGGGGGTCCGGCAGCCCTGCCTGGATGTGGTCCCGCAGGCGCCGGACCACGGCCTGCTGTTCGTCGGCCGCGGCCTGGGCGGCGTCGGCCTGGGTGCGGGCCCGGTCCAGCTGGGTGCGGGCGGCGAAGGCGTCGGTCATGTCCCCGGTGCTCCTGTCCTCGTGGATCCTCTCGCGGGGTGCTCCCGTCCTCGGCCGGCCGGCCGCTGCTCAGCCGCCCAGCAACGTGGTGGCGCGGAAGGCCAGTTGGAAGGGCTGCTGGAAGGCGATACGGGCCATGTCGGCCGCGTCCCGGCCCCACACCGGCGGGTCGGGCTGGGTCAACGCGGTCGGCGTGCCCGGCGGTTGGCCGACGCGCACGCACCGGGCGGCGTCCAGGGCGACGCCGTCCCAGGTGAGGTCCGCCCAGGTTTTCGTCTCGGGCAGCGTCGCGCCGGAGTCGAAGCCGAACTGGGTGCCGCGCATGGGTTCGCGGAACACGAAGAACCAGTCCTCGGCGCGGGCCCGCTCCGCGTCGAGCCCGGCGAACAGGTAGAGCACGGTGGACTCGTCCAGCGCGAGCGGGGTGGCCTGCACGCCGTCGAACGCGTCCGGCAGCTTGCCCTCCACACCTCGTACGGCGAGCAGGGCGGTGCCGGGGAACCTGCGCAGCAGGTCGCCGCGGACGAGCAGGGCGAGGTTGCCCGCGCCGCCGGTGCGCAGGCTGCTGCCGAGCTGGGCCTCGGTCGGCCAGAGCGCGATCTCCTCGACGTCGGCGCTGTCGCCGGGCCAGAACCGGGCGAAGGGCGTGCCGCGCTGGTCGGTGGGGAACTCCCGCCACAGCAGCTCGCGGTTGAACTCGTGGTTGAGCCCGACGAGCAGGGCGGCGACGAACTCGGGGTTGGTCTCCAGCAGGGTCACCGAGTCGGGTTCCAGCGCGCCGATGCCGGGCAGTGCCCACTCGGGCCAGCGGGCCAGCAGTTCCTCGGCGATCGGCACGGTGAACTTCGGGTGGGCCATGATCGGCCGCAGTGGGCGGGGGTCCTGCGCGGGGCGCTCCGCCCAGAAGCCGGCGGGGATGCGGTCGGTCATCCGCAGCACCTGAAGCCGTGTGGGGTCGACCTCGGCGCGCAGCTCGGCGGGCAGTGCGCCCTCGGGCCCGCCGTCGCCCATCATGCCCATCGCCATCAGCCCTTCGACGAGGACCGGTGTCCCTTCGACGGGAGCGTCGGGGCCTGCGAGCCGCTGGGCGCGGCGGGCCAGGGCGCCGGTGCGGCGGGTCAGCCGGACGAAGGCGGTGTCGGCCGTTCCGGTCGGCACCTCGTCGGCGGCGGCCAGCGTGGCCGCCAGGGTGGTCGAGGTGGCGGACAGGGTGACGCGTTCGCTCACCGGCGCCATGAGGGTGATCAGGTCGGCGGCGCCGAGCGGGTCGAGGTGCTTGCGCTGGGCGCGGTCGGCCGCGGTGGCGGCCAGTTCGCCTGCTGCCAGCATCCGGTTGGCCTGCCGGATCTCGCCGACCTGCTCCCAGGCGCGGGCCATCAGGAACTCCTGCTCCAGCTGCACATAGCGGGCGCCCAGTGCGGCGGCCACACGGCGGCGGACCTCCAGGTTGAGGGTGCTCAGCCAGCTGTCCGGTTCGTCGGGCACTGTCTGCCGGCCGGTGTGGTGGCTGCCGTAGAGGGGCGGGGCGACGGCGAGGACGTCCCGGTCCTCCGGCTCCCCTGCTCCCTCCGCGGGCTGGGCTTCTTCCCCCTCCACGATGTCCTCGCGGCGCCGGGCGGGTGCGTCCAGGCGGTCGTGGAGCAGGGTGCGGAAGCGGTCCTGGGCGGCGGGGTCGGACCAGGTCTCGGGCGCGGCGGTGCTCGGCGGGCGCAGGGCGCCGTCCAGGGCGACGGTGGCCGGGCCGGTGCCCTCCTCGGCGGGCCAGGGGTCGCTGACGTCGATGGTGCGGGTGCCGAGTCCGGCCTCGGCGGCCGGCCGGAAGCGCAGCCGGCGGGCCAGTTCCTCGAAGGTGCCGGCCTGTCCGGTGCGGAAGGTCCACCAGTGGTAGACGGGAAGGTCGACGGTGTCCCGGCCGGGGACCGGCCAGGCGTCGGCGGTGGCCGCGCCCACGGACGCCGCCTTGAGGCCCGCGTCCCGGCCCGCGGCGGTGGCGGGCACCAGGGCGGCGATCCAGCCGCGGTCCGGGGCGAGTTTCCGCGGGCACAGCAGACGGGCGACGACGGCGGCGGAGTGGCTGCGTACGCCCTGTTCGACGGCCCGCTGCGCACCGGCCAGGTCGGTGACGTCGTCGGGCAGGCGGGCCTCGATGTGGGCCCAGGCCCACCGCTCGGCCAAGGGCGGCAGCGCGGCGACCGGGGCGGTGAGCACCGGCAGCGGGCGTGCGTCGCGCGGTGGGGCGGCCTCGTCCTCGGCCAGGACGATCAGCGCGAGCCAGGGCTGCGGGGTGGGCCCGCCCGGGGTGGGGGCCGTGCCCGGGGAGAGCAGCCAGGGCAGGTCGGCGTGTGCCAGCTCCACGCTCGCGAGGATGTTCTCGGCGGCGTCGGGGGTGCCGGGCGGCGGTTCCTCCCGCAGCACCATCGCGCGGTCGAAGCCGAGGACGTCTCCTGGTCCCACCAGCGACAGGGTGGGACCTGTCACCGACTCCTCCACGTCGCGGCCGTCGATGTGCCGGACGAACCGCACGAGGGTCGGCAGCGTCTGACCGGTGACCGAGGCGCCGGCGCCGATCCGTGCCGAGGAGAAGAACCAGCGCGTGCTCATGCGTCGCTCCCGCGGGGCGTACGGTGCGGTCCGCTCATCGGATGTGCTCCCAGCTCTCGACGAGCCGCACCGCGGCCTGCGGCTCCCCGAGCTGTCCGCGGACCGCCTGCCAGGCGTCCGACGTGGCGTTGACCAGGGTGACGTCGTCCATCAGCGGTTGCAGGGTGTCGGCGGCGACCACGCTCAGCGTGGGCGGGCGTACCGTGACGGCCGCCGCGGGCGCGCGCCAGCGCTCCAGCCGTTCGGCGGCGCTGACCGCGAGGACCGACTCGCGGCGGAAGAACCCTTGCCACGCAGAGAACTGGCGGGTGGGCAGCGGTGGTTCGTAGCCGGTCTCGTAGCCGTCGTCGACCCGGTGCCCGGCGCCGAGCCGGTTGCCGTCGGTACGGGCTCGCAGTCCGCCGGCGTGGCTGACGAAGGCGGGGCTGGTGAGCTGCTCCTCCTCGGTGAGCTCGAAGAACTCGCCGGGCACGAACTGCTCGGGCAGGGAAGGCAGTTTGTCCGCGGGCTGCGCGTCGCCGAAGGTGATCTCCTTGACCGTCCAGGTCTGCACGGGAACCGGCCGTCGCTCGAACCGGGAGATCGGCACGCCGAGCGGGACCACCCGCTGGGTGATGCGCAGGGTGGCGTCCGGGTGCACCAGCGCGCCCTTGTTCAGTTTCTCGGTCGCCTCGGGCGAGAACACCAGCGCGGTGCGTTCGGCGGTGGGCCGCTCCGCCGCCCAGGCCTTCGCCTCGGCGAGGGCGGGACGCAGCGCCTCCAGCGGGTCACGGCCGGGCTTGGCCCGGACGGCCGGCGGAGAGCCCCAGCGGACGTCGAAGTCCAGCTCGACGTCCCAGAACAGCACCGAGATGCTGCCGGTGCCGAAGGCGTGCCAGGGGGCGGGCCCCTCCAGCGTGAAGTCGAGGGCGATGCCGGCCAGTCGGCGGCCGAAGGCACGCACCGCGACCCCGGCCCGTACGTGCACGGCGAAGGCGAACACCGGGTCGAAGACGAACAGCGCGTCCAGTCCCAGCCAGCCCTGCACCCCGCAGCCGGCGATGGTGGCGTCCAGCTGGACCTGGCCGCCGAACATCACGGCGTTGGAGGTGACGGCGAAGTAGGCCTCCATGCGCAGTCCGAACCCGTTGCCCGGGGCCAGGTCGACCTGGAGCCTGTTCAGGGCGGGCACCCGGGCGGGGCGCGGGTAGCGGGGGTGGAAGCCGCCCGCGGACAGCACGAACTGCGGCTGTGGGCCGCCGCGCACGAGCAGGTACATCTCGCCGCGTACGGCCAGTCCGACGATCCACGAGCCGGACAGCGACACCAGCAGTTCGACGAGGGGCACGGCCGGTTCGAGCCGGCCGAGGACGCTGGCCTGGAGCCGGACGAGCGGCACCGCCGGGTCGGGCAGCCCGACCAGCAGGCGGCCGACGAGCACGGCACGTGCCGGTGCGGGCAGCTCCAGGATCAGCGCGCCGGACAGCGACACCATCCGGCCGCCCCAGGTGATGCGGACCATCGGCCCGACCAGGACGCGGCCGCGGGCGACCGGGAACGCCCCGCCGAGGGAGCCGATGATCTCCTGGGCGCGCTCGACCGCGCGGTCCGGGAACAGCACATGGTCGGCGTTGCCCTCGCAGACGAGCTGCTGGAGGGCGGTGATCTCCGCGCGCCGGTTGACGCCGACCAGTCCGCCGACCGCGTCGAGCGCGAAGCCGAGCCCCAGTTGGATGCCCGGTGGCGGGAACTGGGCGGCGAGCAGCACCAGGAAGCTGGTGGGGGTGTTCCCGTCCGGCGGCCGGAACAGCGCGACGGCCTGCACGCGCAGCACTCCGAGGTCGACGGAGATCAGGCCCGCGTAGCCCTTGTCGCGGGTGCTCCGGACCAGGCCGCCGCCGGACACGGGGGGCAGGTTCAGCTCGGTGCCGATGCCCTCGGGGAAGAGTTCGCGCAGCCCGCGCGGGTCGAGGCCGGGGCGGACGTCCGGGGACAGCGCCACGGGCAGGGTGATGCCGGCGCCCTCCAGGAACACCTTCAGCGGCAGCCCGGGCAGCTGGGCGGTGGCGGACAGGGTCACGGCCAGGCCGGGCCCGTCGGGGGTCAGCTCCAGCGAGGCGCCCCGCGGCGCGAGCGGTCCGAGCGACCGCGTCGGCAGGGGAAGACGCAGGGCGCCGGGTCCGGCGAAGCGCAGGCCGTCGACCGCGTCGGCCCGAAGGACGACCGGTGCGTTCCCACCCGCCGTCGGGCTCGCCCCGCCAACGCCGACGAGCTTGGCGAGAGGGGCGGGCAGCACGGCGGCGGTGAGCCCTTGCAGCTCGACCTCGACCGCCGCGGGCGTACCGGCGGACGCGGTCACGGTCAGCGTGATGCCGTCCACGCCGATGCCCGGCCCGTCGGTCATCCCGGCGGCGATCCGGCCGGTGCGCCTGAGGCGGACGGTGGCGTTGCCGCCGGGCGGGGCGGGCGGCAGGCCGGGGCCGAAGGCGGCGTTCCAGCCCTCCGGCGGCGCGACGATCGTCGCCTCCGCGCTCCAGGGGCCGGACGCCGTCTGCGGCAGGGTCACGGGCGCGCCGGGCGTGACGACCACGTCGAACACCGGCTCCGGGTCCTGCGGGGTCACCCCCAGCACGGCCCGCCCGGCCGCCGGCCCGGACGAGTCGGTCAGCACCAGGGCGACACCGAGGGGCGCGTCGGGGGCTCGCCGCCAGCCGTGCAGCCGTACCGGCGAACCGGCCGCCAGGTCGCCGATCATCTCCCGTACGAGCTCCACCAGCGAGTTGTCGCCCGCGGGCAGCCGGTCGTGCACGGCGAGCAGGCGTCCGGCGAGGACGGTCCCGGCGGCGGAGGGGTCCTCGCCGAGCTGGGGCAGTGCGCCCACCAGGTCGTCGACGGCCTGCCGGGTCAGAGTGCGCAGTTGTCGGGCGACCTGCTGGAGGAGTTCCCGCGGATCCATGGCGCATCACACCTGGTGGGTCTCACCGTTGTCGATCACCAGCGCGCGGTCGAAACAGCCGACCGCCAGCCAGCGGCCGTTCGGGCTGAACCTCATGGTCAGCACCTCGTCGGTGGTGTTGGCGTAGAGAGGCTTGCCCTCGAGGTTGAACAGGCGCACGACGTTGTCGATGCAGGCGCTGGCGGCCAGTGTGCCGGTCGGGCTGAACGCCACGTGGGTGACGGCGCCGAGACCCGGGTCGGGGACACCGGGGTCCAGTTTCGGGGCTCGGCCCTTCTCGTCTCCGGTGTCGGCGTCCAGCACCCGGGCGAAGCCGTCGGCGCCGCCGACCACGGTCCAGCGGCCCTTCTTCGGGTCGAAGGCGACGCAGTTCGGTCCCCGCTGGGAGAGGTCCAGCTCGTCGTTCGGCTGCGGGACCTGCTCCGGGACCCGCCACACCTCCTTGCCGTCCTCTGCCGTGAACATCCGGGTGGAGTCGTCGGCGGAGCAGCACAGCACCTGCTTCCCGTCGGGGCTGAAGGCGACCGCGAGCACCGCGTTGTCCGGGGTCAGCTCTGAGATCTTCTTGCCGGTGGCCAGGTCGACGACCCGTGCGGAGCCGGCGTTGTGGTGGTCGCCGCCGTGGCGTTCGTCGATGGCGAGGACGACCCGGGTGCCGTCCCGGCTCACGTCGAGGTCGCGGATCAGCGGCCGTTCGACGGGGATCCGCCGGGTGACCGCCCCGTTCGCCGCGTCGAGCACGGCGACGAGGGTGTCGGTCGCCGCGACGATCTGCCCGTCGGCGCCGAACCGCACGGTGTTCACCGAGTTCGCCGGGGCGAGCGGCCCGTGCCACAGGATCGCGCCGGTCGAGGCGTCGCGCAGCTGGACCTCTTCGAAGTCGGCCACGGCGAGCCTGGTGCCGTCGGGGCTGAAGGCGATGCCGGTCACGGACCCACCGGTGGGCATGTCCACGTCGACACCGATGCCGACCGGGCGCACCCGCAGCACGGAGTCGCTGCCGCCGACGGCGATGCGGGTGCTGTCCGGGCTGAAGGCGATCGCCTGGACCGATCCCGTGTGTTCGATGAGGCGCGCCACGGTACCGGGCTCGCTCATGGCCGGTTCCTCCTCGCCGATCGGCGGTGGGACAGGGAACGCGACCCGGAACAGGTCGAGTGATGCGGGGCGCGGGCTGCCACGTACGTCGGGGAGGGCGCGCTCGCCGCAACTCACCAGCTTAGTCGGCATATCGACATTCGCCACATCTTCGTACAGCCGGCGGGCCGTTCCCGCCTGGCGGGTGTCCTGGGCTGGTGCCAGCATGGGAGTGGTGCTATGCGCCTCGGGTGGCAGTGCCCTCGGGTGCTCCCTCGCCGCGAGGAGGGATCGTCATGGCCAAGCGTCTGGTCGTCTGTTGTGACGGCACATGGAACTTCGCCGACCAACCCAGCAAGACGAACGTCGCCAAGGTCGCGCTGTCCGTGCGCTCGGGGACCGTCGGCGGGAAGGAACAACGGGTCTACTACCACAGCGGGGTCGGCACGGCCCGGCGCGAGCGGCTGCGCGGCGGCGCGTTCGGCGTGGGCCTGTCGCGGAACATACTCGACGCCTACCGCTTCCTGGTGGAGACGTACGAGCCCGGCGACGAGCTGTTCTTCTTCGGCTTCAGCCGGGGCGCGTTCACCGCGCGCAGCCTGACGGGGCTCGTGCGCAACAGCGGCATTCTGCGCCGGGACCACATGGACCGGATGTCGGAGGCCTGGTCCCTCTACCGGGACCGCATCGAGCAACCCAGGGGCGCGGCCGCGACGTTGTTCCGCCGCTCCTACGCGCGCGAGACGGACATCCGCTTCATCGGCGTGTGGGACACGGTCGGTTCGCTCGGCATCCCGGTGCCGGGCCAGGCATGGCTCCAGCCGGCCGCGAACCGGTTCAACCACCGCTGGGCGTTCCACAACACGGACCTGAGCAGCTGGGTGCAGGCGGCGTTCCACGCGCTGGCCGTCGACGAGCAGCGCTCCGCTTTCCGGCCCGCACTGTGGCATCAGATGCCGGGTGCCGCCGAACAGGGCCAGGAGCTGAAGCAGGTGTGGTTCGCCGGCGTGCACTGCGATGTCGGCGGCAGCTACAAGGAGGCGGGGCTGTCCGACATCGCGCTGCTGTGGATGGTCGACCAGGCCCGCCGGTACGGGCTCGCCTTCGACGACGAGGTGCTCAGCGAGGCCGGGCCCCGGGTGATGAAGCCCGATGTGAGCACCGACTTCCGGGTGCAGCCGGACGGTTCGGGCGTCCTGCACGTCTCCCGGTCGGGCATGTACCGCCTGGCCAAGCCGCTGCACCGGCCGATCGGGGCCGTGGTGAACGACAAGGGCGAACCCGACGGCAACGAGTTCCTGGCGGTGCCGGCCAAGGAGCGCTACGACCGCGTCCCGGACTACCGGCCGCCGGAACTGGAGCGGTACCTGAGCGCTCAGGAACGCGTCCGCCTGGAGCCTGTGCTCCTGCCGGACCTCGCCGCGGGCCTGCCACCGCTGCCGACCGCGGGCCCCCGGCCCGAGGCGCCGAAGGGTGTCGACCGCGCCCCATGACACTGAGGCGCGGGGGGCCTGACACTGAGGCGCGGGGGCCGACATTCGGCGAAGTGGCCTGGAAGTGGCCTACATGTCGACCTGAAAACCCTTCGCCTGCATGGCCGCTGCCAGCGCGAACAGCGTCTCTCCCTCGCACCGGCCGTCCTGCGGCAGCCCCTGGTCGCCCTGGAAGGCACTCACCGCGGCCTGTGTGCGCGGCCCGTCGAGACCGTCGACGGCGCCGGGGTCGTAGCCGAGCGTGGCCAGTGCCTCCTGCACCCCGCGGAGGGTGCCCAGATGGAACACCCGAGGGCCCGCGTCCGCGCCCGGCGCCGGCGGTGAGCCGTCCTGGAAGAAGGTCACGGGGGTGACGGCGTCCGTGCCGGTGATGCCCAGCAGGAACTGATGCAGATCGACCCCCTTGTACTGGCCGTTCGGTGCGCCGCCGATGATCTCGACCAGGGCCCAGTGCAGGTGGGTGCCGGTACCGCCGCTGCTGCAGACGGTGCCGAGCAGGTCGCCCCTGCTGACGGAGGCGCCGACGGTGAGTCCGGCGGGCACACCGGCGATGTGGGTGTAGTAGCCGCCCATCATGTCGTTGGGAGACCGCATGAAGAGCTGGGCGCCGTACACCTTGGGGGTGTCCTCGGCCGGTACGTGCGGGTTGTGCTTCGTGATGTGCGCGTCGAAGGCCGCGTGGACGGGGGTTCCCTCGGGCGTGCCGAAGTCCATGCCGTACTGCTCGTACCAGTGCGGTGGCTGGTGGCCGCCGGTGTTGGGGCCGCCGAGGTCGGAGGCGCCGGTTCCGGGCGGGTACGGGCTGGAGAAGTCGATGGTGAACGCGGACATGGCGCTGTGCTCCTTGTCGCCGCGGGTCCGGTCAGGCGCCGAACACGAGGAAGCCGAGGCCGGAGAGCTGGGAGGCGAGGGCCGAGACGGTGTCGGGGTCGTCGAACGCCCCGTTCTCGGCGAGGAAGTTGGCGGACTGGAACTCCTTGACCTTGCCCTGGGTGCGCGGGCCGTCCGCGCCGTCCTGCGCCAAGGGCTTGAAGCCGAGGGCCAGGAGTGCTCCCTGGACACCGAAGACGTCCGAGAGGTCCATCGCGATCTGCTCCATGGGCAGCCCCTGGGACTCGACCTCGTGGGCCAGCAGGAAGTGGGCCCGGTCGAGCTTGTTGCGGATGCGGATGGTGCCCACGTCCGGGGTGAAGTGGCATTCGTCGGCGGCGCCTGTCCACTCCCGTGCGGCCACATGGCCCTGGAACTTGGGGAAGCGGAACTTGGGGCCCATCGCCCAGCACATGCTCAACGTGGCCAGCTGGGCGCTCGCGGGCCAGGAGGCGAAGTCCACGAACGCCTCGCGTGAGGTGAGGACGCTCTCCATCTCGTCGAGCTTGACGAAGACATGGCGGTCGATGTCCTCGTCGTTCACGTGCAGGCGGGTCAGGGGTGGTGCGAACCCGAGGTGGCCCGAGGGGGCCAGCTCCATGCGGGACTTGACCGTGTCCCATTCGGCGGCGATGTCGTCGGACGTCGCCTCCGTCTCCGCGTCGTTGACGAGCCAGCGCAGTCTGCCCGCGGCGGCGAGAGAGGCCGCGCGCTCCTGGTCGGTCGGTGCGGAGTTGTCCCGGGCCGTCTCGTCGATCTTGTTGCCGATGCCGGTGCTCACGTACCCCTTGACGTCCAGGTACATGAAGTTGACACGTCCTTCGAGCGGGTCATTGAAGGTGATCCAGTAGTCGCGAACGCTCTGGTGCATGGTTTTGCCTTCCTGTCCCCCGGTTCTCGGGCGAGTGCCGGAGCCTGGTGTGCTCGGGGAGCATCCGGGCGAACCGGGGTGAGGGTTCGACGCCGAGTTCCTCGTCCAGCAGCCGGCGGAACGCCTCGTAGTGACGCAGGGCCTCGCCGAGGTTGCCCTCCGCGAGGTGTGCCGACACCACGGCCCGGTGCGCGCTCTCGCGCAGCGGCTCCGCCCGTACGCTCGCCCAGGCCGCCTCCATCGCCAGGGCGGGTCTGTCCTGCCGTATCAGGGCCTCGGCCAGCGCGTCGAGGGCGTGCAGCCGCAGTTGCCGCAGGCGTTCGCGCTCCAGCAGCACCCAGTCCTCGTCCCAGCCCGGCAGCAGGTCCTCTCCGGTGAGCAGGTCCGGCGGAGGCAGGGCGTGGAGGGCCGGGCCCGCGCCCTGGACGACGTCGAGTGCCGTCCGGGTGAGGGCGTGGACGTCGACGTGCAGGGCGGGGGTGACCAGCAGCGCGTCCCCGCAGCAGCGGACCAGGGGCGGCTCACTGCGCGGCAGCTTCCACAGCGTGGTGCGCAGGCTGCCGCGGGCGTGTCCCTCGGTGACCTCGGGCCACAGGGTGCCGGCGAGGACGGTGCGCGACACCCGCTGCCGCAGGCCCATGAAGGCGAGGAGCCGCTGGCTGTTGCGGCACAGCTCGATCGTCTCGGTGCCCAGTTCCAGCCGGAACTGGCCGAGGAGTCGCAATCGGGGAGGAGCAGGGACCACCTTGACCGCCTCACGCACAGCGTGCCGCGTGGGCGCGCCCGTACCGGCCGTGGGGATGCCGCGTGCTCCGACGGGGCGTGCCATCACCAGTCTCGGACCGGTGTGCATCGCGTGCAACTTCGTCAAGCGCGGGGGCGCCCCCGCGGTGACGTCACGGTGACGCCGCGCTGACGCCGCTTCCGTAGGTTCGTACGTGACGCCGTCCGTCTCGGCCGGCGCCGTGGATCCGCCCTACGAAGGTGTCGTCATGGTCGCTCTGGTCGCTCTGGCCCGTGTTCGGTTCGGTGAGCGCAACGACGATGTGCGCATCGTGCAGCAGGCCCTGATCAAGCGGGGCCGCAAGATACCCGACGGGCCCACCGGCCTGTTCGGCGAGCAGACCAAGGCCGCCTACCGCGCCGAACAGCTCGCCCAGGGGTTCGAGGGAGCCGACGCCGACGGCGTGCCCGGCTGCACCTCCCTGACCGCCCTCGGCCGTACGACCAAACTCTTCGACGTCGACTGCGGGCGGGTGTCGGCGGGGCACGACGGAGGGCTGCCCCTGTCCCAGGTCACCTACCGCGACCCCGACGACGACTTCGGGGAGGCGGCGATGCGGCGCTACGCGCGCAAGGCCTCCGAACTGACCGGGATGGACCCGAAGTTCGGGGTACCGGCACTGACCACGATCGCCAAGCGCGAGTCCGCCTCCAACAACCCGCGGTTCCGGGTGAACACGACGGACGGCAACGCGCGCGGCCGTATCGCGCCCGACGGCCATCCGCAGAACTGCTCCCGGGGCGCCACGCAGTGCATCCCGACCACGTTCGCCCACTACCACCAGGCGGGCACCGCCACCACGCCGTACGACGTCGTCGCCTGCATGTGCGCGACGGTCAACTACGTACGCGACCGCTATCACGTGAACAAGTCCGGCTCGAACTTCGCCGCCCGCGTCCAGCAGGCCGATCCGAGCCGCGCTCCCCATTGGTACTAGGAGTTCCTCATGGTCGCTCTGGCCAATGTCCGGTTCGGCAAGCGCAACGAGGATGTGCGCACGGTGCAGAAGGCCCTGATCAAGCGGGGCCGCAAGATTCCCGACGGGCCCACCGGCCTGTTCGGTGAGCAGACCAAGGCCGCCTACCGGGCCGAGCAGATCGCGCAGGGGTTCAAGGGAGCCGACGCCGACGGCGTGCCGGGCTGCAGCTCCCTGACCACCCTCGGCCGTCTCGCCGGGTTCAAGGTCGACTGCGGGCGGGTGGCGACGCGCCCGGCGGCGCCCCGGCGGCCGGCCAAGGGGCATGTGGCGTCGCCCGTGCCGGGACACAAGGTCACCTTCGAGTTCTTCAGCCGCGGCAACTACGCCTGGAAGCCCGACGGGGTCGGCCGGCACACCGGGCAGGACTTCGCCGCCCGCAGCGGCGCGCCGGTGGTCGCCGTACGCAGCGGCAAGATCGCCTGGTCGGACAACAAGGGCGGTGCGTACGGTCAGTGGATCGGGCTCGCGGCGGACAACGGGCACATCTACACGTACTGCCATCTCTCCGAGCGGCAGGTGGCGCCGGGTCAGCGGGTCTCCGCCGGGCAGCAGCTCGGCAAGGTCGGCAGCACGGGCAACTCCACCGGTCCGCATCTGCACTTCGAGATGTCGAAAGGGTCCACCTGGTCCTACGGCAACGTGGCGAAGCCTCGTTGGTGAACCGGTGGACCCTTTCGACCGGGGCCCTTGTGCCTTGTGTCAGCTGTCCTGGAAGAGCAGGTCCTCCGGAGGGTGCGTCATCCGCACGGTCTGGCCGTTGCTGGTCTCCACGACCCGATGCAGGCCCAGGCAGCGTTCGCCGGTGGAGAGGATCGAGAAACGGTCCCCGACACCGGCGAGGAAGGCCGGGAAGCAGGGCAGCGCCATGCCGAGCTGGAGGTAGTCCACCAGCCGGCGGAACAGCTTCGGCAGCAGTACGGCGTCGTCCGTCAGCGAGGACAGGCCGGTGATCTTCGCCCCGGCCGTGGTGACATCGCTCGGCCACAGGCCGCGTCCCGCCTCTCGGGCCTCCGCGACCGCGGTGGCCATCTCGACGCGCAGGCTGGTGAACAGGCTGCGGTAGAAGGTGGGATACACCAGCCCCGCCGACACCAGGTGGTGATTGAGTGTCGTCCTGAGGACCGCCGGGTCGACGTCGATCTCCAGTCCGCTCTGCCCCGGAGGTGTGCCGCGCCCCGCCAGGGCGATGCAGCGGCCGTGGACGTCGGCACCGCGGGTGAGGACGAACCCGGGCACCGACTCCGGGGTGCTCGCGGTCACGGTCTCGCCCGTGTCGTGCTGGACGTCCGTGAACCCCAGCCAGTTCAGCAGCTCGTCGCGTGCCGCGTGGGCGAAGTGCAGTGGCTGGTGCACGCGGTTGGGGCCGTAGTGCGTCTCGAGTGCGTCGATCGCGTCCAGGCGCAGCTTCGCGCGGCCCGTCGCACTGTGCTCGACGGCACGTCCGAGGCCGCCGCCGACGAGGTCCCACTCGGCCGGGTCGTCGGCCGTGAACGGCACGGTGTCGCCGTCCGGCTGGGCGCCCTTGACGTCGTAGACGCCCTTGATCAGAAGCATGGGCATGGCAACTCCTCATCCGTGGAACGGTGCTCGATGCCCGGTGGATGTCCGCGGATTCGACGGGCCGCGGTCCCTGACCTGTTCATGTGCCCCCACCTTCGATGGTGCACCTGAACAGGCCGCGCTGCACCTTCGGCCCGGCCGAACGGCGGTCTCACAGCGGCCGGTCGGGGCGGTCGGGATCACGGAGCCGCAGCGCGCGTGTCCGCCTTTCCGTCGCGGATCAGGGACAGCAGCAGCTCGTGGGTGCCGGTGTCGGCAGCGGCCACCAGGCCGCGGCCGCCCTCGTCGAGCGGGGTGCCGTCGAGGCCGCTCACCACGCAGCCCGCCGCCCGGCACAGGGCGATGCCCGCGGCGAAGTGGACGCTGGAGGACAGGGTGTCGTCGCCGTCGGTGACGTAGGCGGCACGCTTTCCGGCGGCGACCCAGGCGAGGGCGAGCGTCGTGGAGACGACCCGGGGGCGGAAGCGTTCGACGAAGACCGGGTGGGCCAGCAGGTCCACGGCCCGGAAGGCGGGGGCGCCGGGGAACGGCGGGTCGAGGTTGACGTCGACGAGCCGGGTGGCGGAGGTGGGCGTCAGCGGGACGTCCGTGTCACCGGCGCGGAGCCATGCGTGGGTGCCGTCGGTGCCGAAGACCTCGCCGGTGAACGGGTCGGCCACGGCGGCCGCCCCGTCCCGCAGGGCCACGTTGACGGCGACCAGCATGCTGCCGACGGCGTAGTTGAGCGTGCCGCACAACGGGTCGACCAGCCACTGGCGCGCCGCGCCTGCCGCGCCCTGCCGGCCGCCCTCCTCACCGAGGACCGCGTCGTCGGGCCGGGCGGCACGGATGACGTCGAGAATGGCCCGTTCCGCCTCGACGTCGGCGGCGGTGGCGAAGTCGCCGGCCCCCTTGTCGATACGGTCGAGCCGCCGGCCGTACATGCCCCGCACGACGTCCGCGCCGGCCCGGACAGCGGCTATGGCGACCTCGGCGTCGCCGGTTCTCGCAGTGGAATCGATCATGGGCGGAGGATAGCGAGGCCTCCGGTCGTCGAGGCGGGCTCCTCCGTGCCGGTCAGGCGTCGTGGACCCGGACCAGGGCGAGGGTGATGTTGTCCGGGCCGCCTGCCTCGATCGCGGCCCGCCACAGGGCGAAGGCGGCGACGCCGTCCTCGGGTTCCTCCAGGATGTCGGCGAGTTCGTCGTCGGGGACGGGGTCGGTCAGACCGTCGCTGCAGATCAGATAGCGGCCGCCGGAGGCGAGGGCGCGGCGGTCGAGGTGCGGGGTGACGGACGTGAAGCCGAGCGTGCCGCCGAGGGTCTGGGTGACCACGGAGGTGGTGCGCCGGCCGGGGGCCGGGGGCGGACTGTCGTCGACGCTGATCTGGCGCAGGCCGTCCTCGTCCTGGCGGTAGACCTTGCTGTCGCCGACGTTGAACACGATCAGACTGTCCTCGAGGAGCAGGAGGCCGGCGACGGTGGTGCCCATGGTGGCCAGCTCCGGATGGCTCTCGGACGCCTCGAACAGCTCACGGTTGCAGCCGTCCAGGGCTCGGCCGAGGCGGTCCTCGTCGGTGAGGCCGGGGCCGAGCGCGGCCAGCCGGTTGACGACGAGGCCGCTGGCGACCTCGCCGCCCGGGTGTCCGCCGAGCCCGTCGGCGACCGCCGCGAGCAGCGGGCGGCCCCGCGGGAAGGCGAGCGTCTGGGGACTCTCGGTCACGGTGCCGCACAGGGTCCACGGCCCGACGACGAGGCTGTCCTCGTTGTGGTCGCGGATCAGCCCCGTGTGACTCAGAGCGGTCACTGCTGTGTACGGCACCTGGCTCCCTGCCTCTCCCTCACCATTCTCCTCCCGGGTGGCGCTCGGGTGAAACCGCTGGACGGCGCGAGGTGCAGCCGATATCTCCTTGGTGTGACGCGAACGGTCGCGTACGGCGGGGCGATGGGGGTGGCGGGATGTTGCCGGAGGCGTTGACGGCCCTGGCCGCGGCGGGCGGCACCGCGGTGGTGCAGGCCGCGGGGACGAACGCGTGGGAGGGGTTCCGGCAGGCGGTGGCCCGCTGGTTCGGCCGCGGCGACGACGACCGCGAACGCGTGGAGCTGGAGCGGCTGGACCGCAGCGCCGCGGAACTGACGGCCGTCTCGGAGGGCGGGGCGGATCGACTGAGGCTCCGTCAGGAGGCCGTGTGGCAGACGCGGTTCGAGCAGCTGCTGGAGGCGTTGCCCGAGGCCGAGCGGGAACAGGCCGCGGCCGCGCTGCGTGCGCTGCTGGCGGAGCGGACCCCCACGAGTGCGGTGTCGGCCGGTGACGGCGGCCTCGCGGTCGGCGGCGACGTGCGCATCCATGCCGATCACGGCTCGGTGGCGGGCGGCGTCATCCAGGGAGACATCCACCTCGGCAACCCTTCCCGGCCGGGCCCGGACCTGAGCTGACCGGCCCCGGCGTACCCGCCCACGGCTCGCCTCCACCCCTACCCCGTTCGGTCTCCGCGAGCGACCACAGCGTCGCGATCGGCTACCTCGCCTACCACGCCCCGTCCGAGGCCCCCGGCAGGGGCCGCCGCCGGGCCGACTTCTCCTCGGCGGAGATCGACTCCGACGACGTGCCACGGGTGGAGAACTTCTGCGGCCGCAAGCGCGAGACGGACGCGCTCGCCGCGCTGCTGCGGCGGCGCCGACGACAGGGCGTACGGGTCGTCGTCCTGGACGGCCTGGCCGGTTCGGGCAAGACGACGCTGATGCGCCAAGTCGCCCACCAGCACAAGAAGTCGTTCGACGGTTTCATCGCCATCGACCTCAACGGCTCGACGGACAGGCCGACTTCACCTGCCGAACTGCTGGGGAAGCTGGCCGTTCGGCTGCACGTCTCCCCCGCCGGGCTGGACGGCGAGACCCTGTACCGCCGCTACCGGCAGGCGATGGCGGGCCGGCGCCTGCTGATCCTGCTCGACGACGCCGCCGACGCCCGGCAGATCCGCCAGGTGGTCGAGTTCGGGGGCGACAGCGTCGTCCTGGTCACCAGCCGGGTCGAACTGCCGGACCTGCCCGCGTCGGCCCGGATCAGCGTGGGTTCGTTCGGCCGACGTGAGGCGCTCGACCTGCTCGCCGGCACGGCGGTCGGACCCGGCCGGGTCGCCGCGGAACCGGACGCCGCCGCCAGGATCGTCCGGCGCTGCGGGTATCTGCCACTGGCGATCCAGCTCGTGGGCGGCCGCCTCGCCGGTGAGTCACGCAGTCTGGTGAGCCTGGAGGAGCTGGACGCCGACCTCGCCGCCACGGGCCTGACCGACATCGCCGCGCGGGACGCGGACACGGCGGACGGCTCGGCGCGCACCATACGCGAGATCTTCGACGGCAGCTACCGTCGGCTCGACCCCGAACTGCGCCGTATGTTCCGCGTGTTGGGCGGCGATGTACGGGAGACCGACGTCGAGACGGCGGCCGCGCTGGCCGACGTCCCGGAGCGGGAGGCCGCCGAGCTGCTGCGGAACCTGCACGCACACCGGCTGGTCGAGCCGGTGCCTCTCCCCCCGGTGCGGTACCGGCTCCACGATCTGCTGCGGGAGTTCTCCCAGGAACTCGCGGCGGAGGATCCGGCGGAGGCGGCCGAGGTCGCGCACCGGCTTGCGGCGCTCCGACTGCGGCAGGTCGAGGAAGTCGCCGCCGGACAGCGGTACGACACGGCCCTCGCGACCGCCGGCGCCGCCGCCGCGCAGGTGCCGCGCGCGCTGAGCCACGAGGACCACGCGACGTGCTGGCGGCTCGTCGCCGCGCTGGCTCGCGTCTACGAAGTCATCGGATTCCCCGCCGTCTGGCCGAACCTGCTGGAGCACGGTACGGCCGCGGTGGACGCGGTCGGCGACGAACAGGGCCGCGTGGCCCTGCTGTTGGCGGAGGCGGCCCATCGCGCGCACCGCGGGCAGTGGGCGGAACTGCTCGACCTCTTGGCGGACACGGCGGACATGGCGTCGAACGCCCCCGCTGCGACGCTGCGCAGCCGGGCGTACGCCGCCGTGGGCGAGCCCGGCCCGGCCGTGGCGGAGGCGCGGCGCGCGCTGTCGTACGCCCCGGACGACGGCGCCGTACGCGTGCGGGCGCTGGTGGCCCTGGGTGAGGCGCTGCGCGCGGACGGGAGGCCGGCACAGGCCGCGGCCCGGTCGGCGGAGGCCGTCGACAGTGCCGGGGCGATGCCCGTCGAGCGGAGCCGGGCGCTGCACGCGCACGCCGTGACGCTGGCGGAGCTGGGGCGCGTCCAGGAGGCCGTCGCGGCCCTGTCCGAGGCGGCCGGGATCGACACGGAGACCGGCGACGAAGGGCATCTGTTGGTGGTGCTCGTCGCCACGGCCGAACTGTTTCTGCGGCGGGCCGACGACCCCAGGGCGGCACTGGTCACGTTGCGTCAGGCCTTCGGGCTGCGCTTCGGTGCCGCGTTCGTGCGTCAGCCGACCGGCGGACAGACCGCCGACGCGCTGCTGACGATGGCGGAGTGCTTCCTGGAACTGGGCCAGCTCCCGGAGGCCGACTACGCGTGGCAGCAGGCCGACCGGCTCGACGTCGACGGACTCGGGACCAGGCGGCTCGTCGTCCGTGGCGCCCTGGCGATCGCCGAGGGACGCCTCACCGAGGCCGCGCAGGCGCTCGAACTGGCCCTCGCGCGGGAGGGGGACGCGCTCAGCGCCGAGGAGGAGCGCCTCCGTGCCCGCGCGGCCGTGCTGCTCGGGGACGTCGACGGCGCGCTGGGCGATCACGCGGCGGCCGTGGACCACTACGAGTACGCCGAGTCGCTCACCGGTGAGGAGAGCGGCCGGCTCGCCCGGGCGCGGGCCGCGGTGGCGGGGTCGCTGTGGGCGCGGGCCGGGTTCCGGCGGCGCCTGCCGCAGAAGCGGTCCCGCTGGTGGTGGCGGGTGCCGGGCGCCCTGGCCTGCTTCCTCGCGCTCAATCTGCTGGCGCACGACGGCTCCGACATCCACGTCACGCCGGCGACCAACAGTGCCGCCCTGACCGCCTGCGCGCTGGGTGCCCTGGTCGCCGTCCGGCTGCGGCCGAACGGCGCGGGGACCCTGCTGGGCTATCTGTCGCCGGTGCCCACCGCCCTCGGCGTCATCCTGCTCACCTCCGCGCAGGTGCGCGACCGTGGCACGACCGGGATGCTGGTGGGCTACGCCGTGCTCGCCGTGGTGGTGGCGGTGACGGCGCTGTGGCCGCGCCGGATCTCCTTCGCCGGGCTCGTGGCGCTGGCCGTCGTCGCGGGCGGCGCGAGCGTGGGCGCGCCGGAGCTGTGGACCGGGCCCGTCGCCGCGTCCGTGTGGCGGGGTGTGGGCGTGGCGACGATCGTGCTGGGCCTGATGTGGCTGCCGGTCGTCGCGCTGCGCCATCCGGCCGCCCACCGCTGGACCACCGTCCCGGCGCTGGTGACGGCGCCGCTCGCCGGTGGCGGGCTCGCGCTGCTGCTGGGCTCCGGTCTGGGCCGTCAGACCTACATGCTGTGGCCGGGCGCCACGGGCAGCGACTGGCGGCTGGCGCTGCTCGGCCTGTCGCTCGCCGCGGCCTGCGGGTGCGCGGGGCTGGTGGGCCCGCCCCGGCTGTCCTCCGGCATCCTGGCCGGCCTGGCGTGGTTCTGGGGCATTCAGGCCTGCCTCCTCGGCATGGCGCACTCGGAGGAGGACGCACCCAACTTCTATGCGCATCCCGGCCGTTACTGGGACTGGCTGACCAGTTCGTCGGCCTGGGTGTGGATTCTGCCGCTGCTGTCCCTGCTCGTGGTCGGCCTGCTGGGCATGGTGTCGGCCGACATCGACGAGTACGTACCCCGGCTCGCCGGTCTCCGTCCGGCGCTGCCCATGCCGGACGGGCTCGCGGAACGCCTGCGTACCGCACGGCGGTTGAGCGCCAGGCTGTACGGGGCGCGCGGCCTCACCGCCCTCGCGCTCCTCGCCGCCCTGTCGATCCCGGCCACGCGATCCGATCCGCACGCGCCGCAGGACGCGACCTACGGTGTGCTGTTCTGGATCGTGCTGTTCCTGTGCGCTGCCGCGGCGGTCCATCCCGACGTCGGTGTGCGCGACGGTCTTCGATGGCTCGGCGTCGCCGCGCTGCCCGTCACCGCCGGGGTCCTGGTGTACGTCAACGCACGCCAGGTCGTGGCGCACGGCTGGTCGCGGGGAGCGGTCGCGGGGCTGCTGACGGCCGCGGCGGCCTTGTTCGGGACCGGCATCGTCGCGCCGTACACCGCGCTCCGCGTGGGACGCGTGCGGCTCGACCGCGACGAAGGCGTCGGGCTCTGCATGTGGGCGGCGTCGCTCTCGGTGATCGTCGCGGCCCTGGTGGGCGCCTCGGGCGCGGGCGACGTCCTTCGGATGGTGCTGGGCGCAGGCGCGGGGGTGGGCGCCGTGGCGCTGTACCGCTACGTCACGGAGCGCCGCGCCTCCGAGGACTCCCAGGGCCCGCCGGCGCCACCGGCTTGACAGGGCTCTGCCGGTGAGCCGGCCGGGCCTCGCTCAGGGCGCGTCGTCCCAGGCCAGGGAGGCCATCCGCCAGCCTGCCGGAGTGCGCAGGAACTGGGTGGTCTTGCTGCCGGAGCCCTCGAACCAAGTGCCGTTGTGGTAGCCGGACTTGCGGTACTCGCTGAAGCGGTGGGCGACCGAGCCGAAGATCTCGGTGCGGGCGGTGACCTCCCATTCGGAGAACTCGGTCAGCGTGCCGTCGGTGAGCATCTTCTGCCGGGGCTCGATGAAGGAGTCGAGGTCGTAGATCACCGGCTCGGGGCCGACGTTCGCGATGATCCTGCCCTGCGGGACGAACACGTCGCGGATGACGCCGAGGTCCGGCTGCCTGCCGTCGGTGTTGGTGAAGGCGCCGACGAACACGCCCATCAGGCGGTCGAGTTCGGCCCGGACGTCGGCGGTGGAGGCTTCCCGTTCGGCGGAGGCGGAGGGTTCCCGTCCCTCGGCGGTGGACCGGATGCCTTCGGTGGACCGGATGCCTTCGGTGGGCTTGGTGCCCTCGGTGGACCGGGTGCCCTCCGTGGACCCGTCCCCGGCCGGCCGCCACTCCTCCGCCAGCACCGACCACACCTCGCTGTCGTGCCGCTCACCCCGGTGCGGGTAGCGCCGCCTCAGGACGCCGTCGCGGGTCATGCCCAGCCGGCGTGCGACGGCGATGCTGCGGGCGTTGCCCGAGGCGACCCACCATTCGGCCCGGCTCATCCCGCGCTCGCGGAACGCCCAGTCGATCAGCACGCGGCAGGCCCGTGTCACCAGGCCGCGCCCCTCCCCCGCGGGCTCCGCCCAGCAGCCGACCTCGCACACCCCGGAGGCGCTGTCGAAGCGGGTGAACATCACGCCGCCGACGAGGGTGCCGTCGAGCCAGATGCCGTAGATGCGGCCACTGTCCTCGGCCAGCCGGTCGGCGTAGCGCTGGAGGGTGGCCGTGGCGGACGCCAGGTCGGTGCTGAAGGTCGCCCAGGGTATCCACGGGTCGACGCCGTCCCGGGCGCGGTCCATGTGGGCGAGGAACTCCGGCGCCTGCCAGGGCTCCAGGGGCCGGAGATCCGCACGGTCGTCCAGCGGCAGAGTGAACACGGGAGCCTCGCTCTCTCGGGTACGTAACAAGCGTTCGGTACGTAAGCTAGCAGCATGCCACCCGCACCTGGAGACCGTGAAGCCCGCCGCAAGGACGTGTCCGAGGCGGTGTGGCGGGTCCTCGCCGACAAGGGGTTCGGCGGCCTGACCCTGCGCGCCGTCGCCGCCGCGATGGGCGTCTCGACAGGGATGCTGATGCACTACTTCCCGACGAAACGGGCACTGATCACGCACGCCCTGGACCTGCTGGAGAAGAACACGGCGCAGCGGCCCCGCCGGGCACATCCCGCCCCTGGCCTGGCCACCGTGCGCGCCATGCTCCTGGACATCCTGCCGCTCACCCCGGACGACACCGCCCGCAACCGCATCTGGGTCAGCTCCTGGGACCTCTCCCTGGCCGACGACGACCTGAGCGCGGCACAGGCCGCCCGCTACGCCCGGCTGCGCTCGACGATCAGACCTCATCTGGAGGCCGCGCGCGACCGAGGGGAGCTCGCGGACGGCGCCGAACCGGAGCGGCTCGCCACCGCCGCCGTCGCCTTCACGCACGGCCTCGTCGTCCAGGCGCTCTTCGATCCGGCCCGCTTCCCCGAGGACGTGCAGACGACTCTGCTCGACGGTTTCCTCACCTCTCTGACCAGACCCACCTGACCCTTCGGTCCGATCTGTGGTTTATCGAACCGATTTGCGGGATTTCGGGAAAGAGGCCTAAGAAGGTGAATGATCACGAAGGACGACAAGCCCCGCAAGGCACACTCCACCGAAGCACGGAACGACTCCGGCGATGAGCGCGTGTCGGCCCCGGAGGCCATGCGTGGTGCCATCAAGCAGCTCAGCGAGCTGCTGGGCAGGGCTCCGGAGTCGGTTTCCTCGCTGAGGCCGACCGAAGAAGGCTGGGAAGCCGACGTCGAGGTCGTGGAACTCGAACGCATCCCTGAGACGACCAGCGTGATGGCCAGCTACCAGGTGGTCCTCGACCCCGCGGGAAAGCTGCTGGCCTACGAGCGTGGGCGCCGTTACACGCGGTCCCAGATCGACAGGGCGAGCGGGAGCTAGACACGGCCGCGGCGGTCGACGCGACCCTTCACAGGAAGGGAAGACGACGTGAGCGTGGTGCCGCAAGGCAATGCCGGGCCCCCCGCATCGGGAAGCGGCTCGGGCAACCTCTACGACGTACTGGAACTGGTCCTCGACCGGGGCCTGGTCATCGACGTGTTCGCCCGCGTCTCCCTGGTGGGCATCGAGATCGTGAAGGTCGACGCCCGTGTGGTGGTCGCCAGCGTGGACACGTATCTGCGCTTCGCCGAGGCCGCCAACCGCCTGGATCTGGAGGCGGGCCGCAAGGCACCGGCCCAGCTCACCGACGTCGTGGAGGGCGTCACCGAGGGAGGTGCGCGCGGCAAGAGCAAGGGGGCTCTGTCGGGCGCCGTCCAGGCGGTCACCGATTCGCTCCAGAAGGGGCGCGAGGAGGGCCGCGAGCCGGAGCCGGAGGGCCGGCGCGAACGCGGCTCGGGAAGCCGGAGCCGCAGCCGTGAACGCGACCGGGACCGGGAGGAGTGAGCGAGCCGATGTCCGTGTACGTGTACGCGATCACCAAGGCGTCGCATCCGCTGCGCCTGGACGACGTCACCGGAGTGGGTGATCCACCCGCCGAGATCCGCGTCGTGCCGGGCGATTCGCTGCGGGCCGTCATCAGCGAGACCCCCGAGGATCTGTCCGTCTCCCGGCACGACCTGGAGGCGCACCACGAGGTCGGACAGCGGCTGTGGGCCGACGGCCCGGTGCTGCCGCTCAGCTTCGGCTTCGTCGCCCAGGACGAGGACGCCGTACGCGCCGTGATGGAGGAGCAGGGGCCGCAGATGGCACAGCGGCTCGACGAGCTCACCGGGCGCGGCGAGTTCAACGTCAAGGGCGTGGTGCAGGAGGACGCGCTGGTCCGGGCCGAGCTGGAGGAGAACGAGCAGGCCCGTCAGCTCAACGAGCGCACCCGGGAGGGCGGCGGCAGCTACGAGGACCGGCTGGCCCTCGGGCAGCTGCTGGCCGAGGCCGTGCAGCGCCGTGAGCAGGCGCTGGCCGAGGAGATCCTCGCCGCGGTGCGGCCGCTCGCGCTGGCCGAGCAGGCGACGCCTCCGTCCGGTCAGTACTTCGTGAACTCCTCCTTCCTGGTGGACGAGGAGCGCTACGACGAGTTCGCGCGGGCCGGCGAGGAGCTCGCCGAGCGCTACGGCGACAGGGCGGAGCTGCGGCTGCGCGGCCCGCTGGCGCCGTACAGCTTCGTGTGAGCCGGGGCCGACGCCTGGCGGAGGAGAGGACATGGGACTGATCACCGGGATTCTGACGCTGCCGGCCGCACCGGTACGGGGCATCGCCTGGGTCCTCGACAAGGTGGTCCGTACCGCCGAGGACGAGTACTACGACCCGGGCCCCGTGCAGGAACAGCTCGTGCAGCTGGAGCAGGCCCGGTCGGAGGGGGACATCGACGACGAGGAGTTCGCCCGGCGCGAGGAGGCGCTCCTTCAGCGGATGGAGGAGATCCGGGCGTACCAACTGCAGCGCGGGGGCCCGTAGGAAAAGCTGAGAAAGCCGGAAGCCGAAAGAGGACAGGCCATGGACAAGGCCAAGATCGGTACGGCCCTCCTGGGCGGCTATCTACTGGGCCGCTCGAAGAAGGCCAAGCTCGCCGTGGGCCTCGGCGCGATGCTGGCCGGATCGCGGATCAGGCCCGACCAGATCGGCAAGACGCTCCAGGAGTCGCCGTTCCTGAAGGACATCAGCAAGCAAGTGCGCTCCGAGCTGACCGGCGCGGGCAAGGCCGCGGCTTCCTCGGTTCTGACGGCGAAGGCCGACAGCCTGGCCGACGCTCTGCAGGCCCGCACCAGCGGGCTGCGCCAGAAGTCGCGCGCGGCGTCCGACGCGGAGAGCGACGCCGAGGAGGCGGAGGTGGACGAGACCGACGTCGACGAGGCCGACGTGGACCAGACCGACGAGGGTGAGGAGACCGACGAGGCCGAGGAGGACACGGAGGACTCGGAGGCCCGGGACAAGCCGGAGAAGAAGAAGAGCGGCAAGTCCGCCGGCAGCCGGAGCACGACGGCGCGCTCCGGCCCCAAGGGCACGAAGACGACGAAGAAGACCGCCGCTCCGAGCCGCTCTCGCAGCGGCACGTCCGCACGGTCGAGGCGGTCGGACGATGGCTGAGCGCAAGGTGCCGCAGGCGGCCACCGACCGGCTGCGGGAAGAGCTGGAGAGATACGTCGAGGCCCGGATCCAGATGGCGCTGGAGGGCGTGGGCCACCGGCTGGGCAGCGGCGCGCGCCGGCTGAGCGAGACGCGCCTCGGGCCCCGCGCGCTGGCCGACAACGTGGCCGAGCGCGGCCGGGCGCTGCGCGGTCACCTGCCGTCCGGCGGAGCCGTGACGTCGAAGGCGGCGCAGGCCAAGGACACCGCCGCCCACGCCAAGGACGCCGTGCTGGACAGGGCCAAGGGCGTCACCGCCAGGCGTCCCGCGCCGGGCGAGGACATGGGCAAGGGCATGACCGTCATCGAGGACATCGACGTGGGCGTCCCCGTGCCCGACGCGTACGACGAGTGGCGGCAGTTCCAGGAGTCCGACCAGTTCGCGAAGGGCATCCAGCGCGGGGAGGGCAGCATCACGGAGGAGGTCCGCGACGAGCGGATCGCGTGGACGTCCGAGATGGACCACGCCACCGCCAAGGGCGTCGTCACCTTCCATCCGCTCGGCGAGAACCTCACCAAGGTGCTGCTCGTCCTGCGGTACTTCCCCAAGGGACCGGTCGAGCGGGCCGAGAGCCTGCTGCGCGTCCAGGGCCGCCGCGCCCGCCGCGACCTCAAGCGCTACCGCACCTTCGTGATGATGCAGGGCCACGAGGAGCACGAGCAGCAGGACGAGAACGACGAGGCCGACGAGGCCGACGAGAAGGACCGCGACGAGCGCGGCCAGCAGGTGGACGACGACGAGAACGAGGACGCCGAGGACGCGTACGAGGACGACGCGGACTACGGACGCTACGGACACCACGACGAGGACGACCGGGAGGAGCCCGAGGTCGGATCCTCGCGGGACGACGACTGGGAGGAGGACGAGGACGAGGACGACGACCTGGAACGCGACGACCGCTACGACGACAGACAGGGTCCGCCGTGACTGAGCCCCGCCCCGCCGGTCGTACGCCGATGCAGCCGCTGTCGCCGTACGGCCAGCAGTCCTCCGGCGCCAATCTCGCCGACATCCTCGAGCGCGTGCTCGACAAGGGCATCGTCATCGTCGGCGACATCAAGATCAACCTGCTGGACATCGAACTGCTCACCGTCAAGATCCGGCTGCTGGTGGCGTCGGTCGACAAGGCCAAGGAGATGGGCATCGACTGGTGGGAGCACGACCCCGCGCTGTCCTCCCGCGCCGACAGCCACCCCGGCCTCCAGGAGGAGAACGACCGGCTGCGCGCGGAGGTGAGGGAACTGCGTGAGCGTGCCGCGCGCTCCCCGGCTGAACTGCCCCCGCGCGAGTCGACCGGCCGCAGTCGCTCGCGGGAGCCGGAGCACGAGCCCCGTGCGAAGCCGCGGCGCCCCCGACGGAAGGCGGCGGAGGGCGACGAGGACCGGGACGACGAGCCATGAACCGGACGCTGACCTACGCCTACGCCGTCCTGCGCGCGCCCGACGCCCCGGACCCGGCGTCGCCGGCCGAGGTGCGCGGGGTGGCGGGGGCGCCGGTCGGCCTGGTCCGGGCGGGCCCGCTGGCGGCGGCGGTGAGCCCGGTGCCGGAGGAGGAGTTCTCGGAGGCCGCGCTGAGGGTGCGTCTGGAGGACCTCGCGTGGCTGGAGACGACGGCCCGGGCGCACCACTTCGTCATCGAGACACTGGCCGCTCGGACGACGGTCCTTCCGCTGCGGCTGGCCACCGTCTACCTGGACGAACCGCGCGTCGCGGAGATGCTGCGCGAGCGCGAGGAGCCGCTCCTGGCGCTCCTGGACGAACTCGCGGACCACGTGGAGTGGGGGGTGAAGGTGTACGCCGAGGTGCCCTCCGGGGCACCGGCCGCGGTCCCGGACGGCGACACCGGCGCACCGGACACCGGCCGCGCGTATCTGCGCCGCCGCAGGCGGGAACGCCAGGCGCGGGACGACACCCGGCGGGCCGCCGAGCGGACCGTACGACGCACGGCGGAGCTGGCCCGCGATCTGGCCGCGCAGCGCGTACGGCACCGTCCGCAGCAGGGTGTCCTGGCCAGTGAGCCCGGGGAGAACATCGCCAACGACGCCTATCTCGTGCCGCGCGCGCTGGCCGAGGAGTTCCGCGAGCGGATGCTCCGGGCCGCCGACGGTCTGCCGGGCGTACGCGTGGAGGTCACGGGGCCCTGGGCGCCGTACTCCTTCACGGGCCCGCAGGAGGGGGCGGGAGAGCGATGAGCGACTACCGCGACTACGACGACGACCGGCCGTTGGCCGGGGCGCAGGTGGCGCTGATCGACCTGCTCGACCGGCTGCTGAGCGGAGGGGTCGTGCTCACCGGCGACCTCGTCCTGTCGGTCGCCGACATCGACCTGGTCCGGGTGTCGCTGCGGGCACTCGTGGTGGCCGTCCGGGAGCAGGCCGAGGAGCCGTGGACGCCCTTCCCGCCCGCATCGGGCCCAGGACACGGTGACCGGCGTGAACTCCCCGGATGACTCCGCCCCGGACCGGCTGAGGGAAGTGACCGAGGCCGCGGCCCGCGCCTTCGCCCTGCTCCCGGCCCGCCCGGAGGACGTCCCGCCCCCGGGCCGAGACGCGGCCCATCGCCTGCGGACCGACCCGGACACCGTGGAGCAGGACCTGATCAGGCTCGTCCTGACCGTGGTGGAACTCCTGCGCCAGCTGATGGAGCGACAGGCCCTGCGCCGGGTCGACGAGGGCAGCCTCACCGAGGACCAGGAGGAGCGCCTCGGCCTCACCCTGATGATCCTCCACGACCGCATGACCGAACTCTGCGACCGCTACGGCCTCCGCCTGGAGGACCTCAACCTCGACCTGGGCCCACTGGGGCCGCTGCTGCCGCCGTGAGGCCGCACCGGCCCGCGAACGGGCCGTCGTGCAGGGCCCGTTGCCCCTCAGGCGGCCTGCCACAGCGCCGGGACGTTCGGGGGCTCCCAGCCGGGCTGGGCGGTGTGTGCCTGGAGACACAGGTAGGCGCGGGCCGCGTAGGTGACCCGGTCGCCCGCGCGGTAGGCGGCTCCGGCGGTCCAGGTGCCGCCCGGGGGCGGGGTGTCGGTGGGGGTGGGGCCGGGGGTCTGGGGGACGTCGAGGACGAAGTCGAAGGACGCCTGACGGCCGCCGTCGGCGTCGCGGACGGTCATCAGCAGGCGTGGGTCGAAGATCGTGTCGGTGGCGTTGCGGGGCTCGTTCGGGAAGTACAGCTGCGTGGTGAGGACGGGCCGGTTCGGGGCCTGGACCTTGACGTGGAGGTGTCGGGTGCGGCCGGGATAGAGGCCGGGCACGATCGTGGTGAGCGCGAAGGCGCCGCGCGCGTCGGTGTACTGGTGGCCGCGCAGCCGGAACCCGGTGTTGTCGTAGGCGCCGTTGTCGTCGGCCTGCCAGAAGTCCAGCAGGACTCCGGAGATGGGGCGGCAGGCCAGGCCGAAGACATAGCCGGTCACCGTCAGGCGGGTGCCGGGCAGGCCCGGTTCCAGCAGGCTGGCGCGCTGGGGCGAGCGGGGCTTGAAGTAGGGGCCCTCGGTCTGCGGCGGAGTCGGGTCGTCACCGTCGTCGCAGGGCGGGGTGAGCGCCGGTGCGGTGCCGGTCGAGGCCAGCGCGCGGGCCAGGGCCGGGGCGCCGAGCAGCGCGACGGGCAGCGCCGCGGTGGTGGCGAGGGCCGCGCGCAGCACGGTCTTGCGGGGTATGAGCCGCGGCGGGTTCGGGGGGACCGTCTCGTTCGTCTCGTTGTCCATACCTGCTCCTCGTGGGGGGCATCGGATCGGCAACGAACCTAGGCGGGCGGGCGCGTGGCTTCGAGGGACGGATCGTGGCGGCTGTGGTGTTTTCGGAAGGCGCCGGGGCTGATTCCGGTCTCCCGGCGGAAGAAGCGGCCGAAGTAGGCGGGGTCGGCGAAGCCGGTGCGGGCGGCGACCTGCCGTACCGTCAACTGTGTGTGGGCGAGGAGCTGTTGGGCGAGGTACACACGGGCCTCGATGAGCAGCCGGCCGGGGCTGCGGCCGGTGGCGGCGCGGACGGCCTGGGTGAGATAGCCGGGGGTGACGCCGAGCCGGTCGGCGCACTCGCCCACGGTCCAGCCGGCCGCGTCAGGTGCGGCGATCAGCCGGGTGAAGGCCTCGGCCAGGGCCGCCGGACGTCCGCCGGGCGGCGGTGGGAGGGTGCCGGGGCGGCCCGGCAGCCGGGCCAGGCGTACAACGAGCACATGCAGCAGGGCGCGCAGGACGCTCTCGTGGCCTTCGGCCCGCTGCCGGAACTCCCCCACCAGCTCGGCCATGAGCCGCCGCAGGCGCTCGTCCTCCTCGGCGTCCGGCGCGAACCAGCAGCGCTCGCCGAGCCTGCGCAGCACCTCGCGGTCGTCCGGGTGGTCGATCAGGAAGTCGTCGGTGAACAGGACGAGCGTGCCGTCGAGTCGGCGGCCGCCCTCCCAGTGGTGCACCTGGCCGGGCCGGATCACCGCCAGGTGCGGCGGCCGGACCGGCAGACGGGCCAGATCGACGACATGGGTGCCCGAGCCGCCGGTGACGTGGACGATCTCGTAGAACGTGTGCCGGTGCGGATGCTCCGCCCGGGACAGCGGCCCCACCGCCTCGAACGACCCCGCGGCGAAGGGCGCGGCCCCGGGCCCTGCCACTTCCAGACGGTGCAGGGGCACGTCCCCGGGCGGGGGCGTCCGGCAGGGGGTTCCCGGTGGGACGGTGGTTGCGCGCATCGGCTCTCCCGCGACGACAGGTACAGACCGGTCGGGCGGGAGTCACGATGTCACGCCGGTACGGCTTCGGGAACAGCCCGGTGCGTCAGTCGAGCACCTTGGCGGACTCGATGACCACGGGCTGCGTGGGCACGTCCTGGTGGCCGCGGGAGGTGGCCGTGCGGACGGCCTTGATCTGGTCGACGACCTCCTGGCCCTCGGTCACCTTGCCGAAGACGGTGTAGCCCCAGCCACGCATGTCCTTCGACGAGTGGTTCAGGAAGTCGTTGTCGGAGACGTTGATGAAGAACTGGGCCGTCGCGGAGTGCGGGTCTCCGGTGCGGGCCATCGCCACGGTGTAGGCGTTGTTCTTCAGGCCGTTGTCGGCCTCGTTCTGGATCGGGGCCAGGGTCGGCTTCTGCGCCATCTCCGCGGTGAAGCCACCTCCCTGGACCATGAAGCCGTCGATCACCCGGTGAAAGATCGTTCCGTCGTAGTGCCCGTTACGGACGTACGTCAGGAAGTTCTCGACGGTCTTCGGCGCCTCGGCATCGGCGAGCTCGAGGACGATACGGCCGAAGTTGGTGGTCAGTTCGACCCTGGACATGGTGCGCGCCTTTCTCGCGGGAACAACCGGAACATCTTGTCACGCGGCCCACGTCGGCCTTCGCAACGGCCCGCTGGTTCCAGGGGTCTGGTGGTGCGGGCCGCCTCGACGTATTCTCCGAGTCACCTACTCAATTTTTTGAATACATCTTTCGGAGGGCACATGCACTCGTTCCGCAAGGCCGTGGAGGCCCGCGACGCCGTCGCCATCGAGGCGCTGCTCGCCGAGAACGTCGTCTTCACCAGCCCGGTGGCCTTCAAGCCGTACCCGGGCAAGGCGATCACCGCGGCGATCCTGCGCGGCGTCATGCGCGTCTTCGAGGACTTCGCCTACGTCCGTGAGATCGCCGACCCGGACGGCCGCAACCACGCCCTGGTGTTCACGGCCACCGTGAACGGCAAGCAGATCCACGGCTGCGACTTCCTCCACTTCGACGAGGAGGGGAAGATCGACGACCTCACCGTGATGGTCCGCCCGCTGTCGGCGGCCAACGCGCTGTCCGAGGCCATGGGGGCTCAGTTCGAGCGGATCTCCCGCGAGGCGATGGAGGCCTGACGGTCCGGCAGGGGAACTCGCGTCGCCTCCTCTGCGTCGCCCGCCGCGACGGCCCCGCGGAAAGTGCGCCGGTACGCGAGCGGCGAGACCCCGATCGCGGCGTGCAGATGCTCGCGCAGCGAGGTGCCACCGGCGAAGCCGACCCGGCCGGCGATCTCGTCCACCGCCAGGTCGGTGGTCTCGAGGCCGTCTTCCCGCTCGCCGAGGCCGCCAAGGCGCACGCCCTGGGCGAGACGGACCGCACCACCGGCAAGATCGTCCTCAGCGTGGACTAGGGGGCGTGCCGCCGGCGCCGTTCACCCGTCGGTGGCGCACCCCCAGGTCAGCGACTGGTCGCCGGCGGTCCCGGACGGGCCGTACAGGAGTACGGCGCTGATGTAGAGGCGGCCGTGGGCGTAGCGCACCTCGCCCCTGTCGCCGGGCATCCCTTCGGCGTCGGACGCCTGCAACAGGGTGGTCGGGCGCAGGGTACGGCCGTCGAGGGAGACCACGCGGGGCCCGTGGAGGCCGATCTGGAAGGCGAGGACGTTGGGGCCGTCCATGCGCAGCAGGTTCAGGGCGGCCCCCTCGGCGTCGACGCGTTGTCCGGTGGTCCGGCCCGTGGCCAGGGAGTAGGCGATCACCTGGTCGGCGGAGTCGTGCTCGGTCCCGACGTAGAGCCGGTCGTTGCCGACGGCGGCTCCCGTGCAGCCGGAGTCGTCGGAGCAGTCCAGTGTGTGGACGTCGTCCTCGAGCCGGAACCGGGTGCGCAGCCGGCCCTGTGCGTCGAGGGAGAAGATGTCCTGGCCGGTGGAGGAGACGATGTCGCCCGAGACCACGGCGAGGACGACCGGCTGGGTCGACAGCACGCGGGGGCGCTGGGTGCCGCGCGGGAGGCGGTAGCGCCAGCGGACGGCGCCCGTGCCGGGGTCGATCTGCTGGACCTGGTACGTCACCTCGTCGTCGGTGCCGGAACAGGCGACGACCGCGACCAGGCGGGGGCCGCCCGCGTAGTTCTCGTCCACGCAGCGGGAGGCGTCGGGCCGCCATGTGAGCGCCCCGGTCCGCAGGTCGAAGGCCGCGCCGCCGTAGATGCCGGCCACGGCCACGGTGTCGCCGCTGATGACGGGCCGTTCGAACGCGATGGGGAGGTCCCCCGTGGTGCCGGTGACCGTCCGGGTCCACAGGCGGTCGCCCGTGTCCAGGTCGAAGGCGGTGACCTGGGTGCAGGGCCGGTGCTCGTCCCCGCTCCCGCGCCGGCCGTCCTCGTGGACGACCACGGCGACCTGGCCGGGGCCGACCTCGGTCGAGCCGCCGCAGGACAGGCCGGACAGGGGGAGCGTCCAGGTGCTGTCGTCGGTGCCCGCCTTCCAGGCCTGGACCCGGTGGCCGGTGACTTTGGCGAACGTCGTGTCCGTGAGCCAGGAGCCGCGGAAGCTCCACAGCTTGCCTGCGGGGAACCTCGGGGCCTCGATCACCGTGGTGAAGTCGGCCGTCGGGTCGGCGGGCGCCTTCTCTGCGGGCCGGGCCGCGGCGGACCTGGTGGGCGAGGGCGCGGCGCGCGGGTCGGGGTCGGACCCGGTGCCGTACCGGACGCCGAGGCCGGCCAGCAGCGCGGTCACCGCCACGGCCGCGACGACGACCAGGGCGCGCAGGCCCCGGCGCGGCATCCGGGGCGGCGGGCCGAAGCCGGGCGGGGCCATGGGTGTCGGCGGGCCGAAGCCGGGCCCGGCTGTGGCGGCCGGGGGCGCGGGAGGCCCGAAGCCGGGTGGCTCCTGCGGGGCTCCGCCGAGGTGCGGTGGCTGCGTGGTCATCGCGCCTCCTTCGCCGATGCGCCGTACGCGAGGATCCGGCCCTGGGGGTCGGCGTCGTCCGCGCCCTGGAGCTGGTGGGGAGCGAGGAGGAAGCGGCCCCGGTGGTAGAGGGTGCGCCCCATGGAGTAGCTGTCGAGCGTGTGCTCGACGCCGCGCGCCGAGGTGGTGTGCTTCAGCAGCACCGTGGACCTGCCGCTCTTCCGGTCGAACCGCAGGGTCCGGCCGGGCTCGCCGGGGTCGTCCGGGTACTCGGCGGTGGGAGACACGTAGACGATCACGCCGGTCCGGTCGGTCGTCACCGGACGCACCTGATGCCTCTCATCGGCGTGGGCCGCCCATCGGACCCTCCCGGTGCCGAGATCGAAGGCGACGACCTCGTTGTGCGTGGTGACGCTCTCGGACCTGCTCGCGAGATAGAGGGTGTTGCCGCCGACGGCGGCGCCGGTGCAGTTCTGGATCCCGCCGAAGGTCTCGGCGCTCACTCCGCCCGCGCACTGGTCGAACGTGTGGCGGCCGAAGGCGGCGCGCGAGCGCAGGGTGCCGTCGGGGCGCAGAGTGAGGGCGGTCCAGCGGGTGATGTCGTCGGGGTGGCTCACGGCGAGGACGACCGGGTCGACCGAGTAGACGCCCTCCACGGTCCAGCCGCCCGCGACGCGGTGCCGCCAGCGGACCTTGCCGGTGCGCGGGTCGAGTTCCTTGACCTGGTGGTAGGGCCGGTCGGAGCCGAGGGCGCACCAGTCCACCTGGAGCAGTCGGTGGCCGCCGGCGACGTCGTGCGGGTGGCAGCCGCCCGGGTTCTCCTCCCCGGTGTGGAACAGCCGCCGGCCGTCGGTGACGCGGTAGGCGTCGGCGGTCATGTAGCGGCCGACAAGGACGGTGCCGCCGGTGATGGCGAGGTGCACGGTGTCGGTGCTGTCGAGAATGCTGTGCGCGACGAGCCGCCGGTGCCAGCCCCGGGCACCGGTTCTGAGGTCGATCGCCTGGAGGTGTTCGCATTTCGGCCGCCGGACGCTGCCGTCGGTGTACGCGACCACGACCGTGCCGTCCGCGGCGGGGTTGACGGGGGTGTCGCAGACGTCGGCGGGCAGGCGGACGTTCCACACCTCCTCGCCGTCGGAGATGCGGTAGGCGGTGACCTCGTCGTGGGCGGCCTGCACCACAGTGTCGCCCATGGTCCACAGGTCGAAGGTCTTCGCCCCCTTGCCCGGCAGGTCGGCGCCGACCGGAGCCAGCCACGCCACGGCCTCCCCCGCCCCGCGTCCCGCGTTGAGGTCGCCCGGCGCCTCGGTCGTCGCGGTCGCGGACGACGGCGTAGACCGCCGTGGAGACGAGCAGGAGCCCGGCGGCGATCCCGGCCAGGGCCCGGCGGCGCGGAAAGCGGCCGGTCGCGGGGACCGCGGGCAACGGCGGCTGGGCGCCGCCCTGTTGGGCGTACGGATTGCCCGGCACCGGCGACTGCCGCCGCGGCGGGTCGTACCAAGGCTGACGGGCCCGTCCTCTTCGGCGGAACACTGCACACACCCCCGTGTCGGTCACTTGCTGAACATCATTCTAGAAAGAGGTTCTAGCAGGTTCCGTGAACTCCAGGGAATCGGCGGCGACTTCCGGCTGCCGTCCGCTCTTTGCCCAGGTCAGCGTTGACACAGACGTGCCGACATGTTGCGATGAGGCGCCGCTCGGTCCGGGCGGCTGCACCGAGAACCTCAGCGAGGACCCATGCCGAAGCCCTTCGCGACCATCGTCGGCGGCGGGATCGGCGGTCTCGCGGCGGCCATCGCCCTGCACCGAAGCGGCTGGCGGGTCGAGGTGCTGGAGCGCGCCCCGCGGTTCACCGAGATCGGCGCCGGTATCTCCCTGTGGCCCAACGCGCTGGCCGCGCTCGACGCGCTCGGCCTGGCCGGCGCCGTACGGGACGTGGGCGCGGTGGAGGCCGCGGGCGGGGTGCGCGACCGGCGGGGCCGCTGGCTGTCGCGCACGGACAACGCCGAGCTGACGCGCCGCTTCGGGCATCCCCTGCTGGTGCTGCACCGCGCCGAGCTGCTGCGGGTGCTCACCGATGCGCTGCCCGCGGACAGTCTGCGGCCGGGCTGCGAGGTGCGCGCGGTCCGTGACGAGGAGCCCGGCCCGGTCGTCGAGCACGGCGGCGGCGAGTCCCGGCCGGACCTGGTGATCGGCGCCGACGGGCTGCGCAGCGCGGTCCGCGGCGCCCTGTGGCCGGAGGCGGCCGCTCCCCGGTACGCCGGATACCCGGCCTGGCGCATGGTCACCGAACCCCTCGCCGCACCGCCCGCCGAGGGCGCGGCGACCTGGGGCCGCGGGGAGCGGTTCGGGTACACGGTGCTGCCGGGCCGGCGGATGTACTGCTTCGCGACCGCGTCGCTGCCGGCCGGCGGCGCCCTGGGCTCGCCCGAGGCCGAGTACGCCGAGCTGCTGCGCCGCTTCGGCGACTGGCCCGACCCGATCCCCGCCCTGCTGGCCGCCGTACCCGCCGCGGCGGTGCTCCGGCACGACCTGTACGAGCTGCCGCCGCTGTCGTCCTTCGCGCGGGGCCGGGTCGCGCTGCTGGGCGACGCGGCGCATGCCATGACCCCGAATCTGGGCCAGGGCGCGTGTCAGGCGCTGGAGGACGCGGTCACCCTCGCGCACTGCGTTGACGGCACCGACGACGTGGCCGCCGCGCTCCGGTCGTACGACGTGCTGCGCCGGCCCAGGGCGCAGGCGGTGGCGCGCCGCTCCGCCCGGCTCGGTGCCGTCGGGCAGCTGGCGTGGCCCCCTGCGGTGGTGCTGCGCAACACGGCCGCGCGGCTGACGCCGGTGGGGGCGACGCTGCGCTCCATGACGCCGGTGCTGGGCTGGACGCCGCCGGGTGCACCCGTGACCGAGACGAAGAACGAGATCCACTGATGCCGGACTGGACGTACCACCCCCTGCGCGGCGCCGCCTCCGCTCTGCTCGGCGAACGCCGTGCCCAGCTCACCGCACTGCGGCTGCTGGCCACGATCGGCTCCCGGCCCGCCGGTGCCCGGCTGATCGCCCGCGGGTTCGGCCACCGCCATCCGCCCGAGCGGCTCGCCGGCGAGGTGGCGGGCGTGCCCGTGCGGGTCCGCCTCGGCATATCCGTCCCGCCCTCGCTCGCCCATGACGTGGTGCGCGCGATGCCCCCGCTGGGGGCCGGTGTGGTCGAGGTGGCGCCGGTCACCGCGGCCGACGTGGACACCGTACGAGAAGCAGCGGCGGGTAGGTCGCTGCCGCTGGTCGTCGGTGCGTGCGACGCGGCGGCGCAGGTCGCGCTGAAGCCGTATGTCGACGGGTTCACCGGGGACGACGATCCGCGGCTGGTCCGGGTCGACGGCCCGGACGTCGGCGCCGCGGCGGCCGTGCTGGAGGAGCCGGACGCCGTGGTGCTCGCCCGGCCCGCGGTGCTCGTCGAGGCGGGTCCCGGCTGGTTCGCGCGGGTCGTCGAGGCTGCCACGCCCACCGCGGCCGCGCCGGTGCTGCGGGACGTCGGCCGTGATCCGCGGCGCTGGCCCGCCTGGTGGTGGGCGCTGCTGGTCGGGCTCGGCATGACCGGCGCGGGGCTCGGCGCCGCGCTGATCACGCTGGGGCCGGTGCTGCTCTGGTACGACCGCGACTACCTCGGTATGACGCTGCACGAGCTGCACGCCGCCAACCACCACCTCGTGCACTTCCTCCAGCACGACCGCATCACCATGGCCGGCACCATGGTGGCGATCGGGGCCCTCTACACGGGCCTGGCCGTGGGCGGCATCCGACGCGGCTGGGGCTGGGCCCGCGAGGTGTATCTGCTGTCGGGGGCGATCGGCTTCCCGACCCTCTTCTACTTCCTGGTCACCGGCTTCGTGGAGCCGCTGCACACGGCCACCGCGCTGGTGCTCTTCCCGATGTTCGTGGCCGGGGTCCGCCGCGCCCCGCACACACCGCGCTGGCGCCTCGCACCGGAGGGGCCCGAGCCGGAGCGGCGGCGGGCGCTGGTCGGCCAGCTGCTGCTGATCGTCACGGGAGCGGGCCTGTTCGTCGGCGGGGCGGTGATCTCGGTGGTCGGGCTGACCGGCGTCTTCGTGCCGACCGACCTGACCTTCCTCGGCACCGACCCGGGGACGCTGGAGGCAGTGAACTCCCGGCTCGTGCCCTTCGTCGCGCACGACCGGGCGGGCTTCGGCGGCGCCCTGATGTCCGCCGCCGTCGCGATCACCCTGCTCAGCGCGTGGGGCTGGCGCCGGGGTGAGGCCTGGGTGTTCTGGACCCTGGCCGTGGCGGCGGCCGCGGGCTTCCTGCCGGCGGTCGTGGTGCACGGAGTGATCCACTACACCGACCTCGTCCACCTGGCACCGGTGTACGCCGGCATCGCCCTGACGGCGACGGGCCTGCTCCTCGCCCGCCCGTATCTGTGCGCCCGGCGGGACTGACCGCGGCTACGGCAGTGGGGTGCCGCCGGTGATGTTCATGATCTCGCCGGTGATGAAGCCGGCCTCCTGGGAGGCGAGGAACACGTACGCGGGAGCCAGCTCGGCGGGCTGTGCCGGGCGGCCCAGCGGGCTCTGCTTGCCGAACTCGGCCGTGTCGGGCAGCGTCGCCGGGATCAGGGGCGTCCACACCGGACCCGGCGCGACCGCGTTGGCGCGGATGCCGCGGTCGACCAGCATCTGGGCCAGCCCCTGGGTGAAGGTGACGATCGCGCCCTTGGTCGTCGCGTAGTCCAGCAGATGGGGGCTCGGCTGGTACGCCTGCACGGAGGTGGTGTTGATGACGCTGCCGCCCTCGGGGATGTGCGGCAGGGCGAACTTCGTCAGCCAGAACATGCCGTAGAGGTTGGTGCGCATCACCCGGTCGAACTGCTCGGTCGTGATCGCCTCGATGCCGTCCGGCTGGGACATCTGGTACGCCGCGTTGTTCACCAGGACGTCGACGCGCCCGAACTCCGCGACCGCCCGGTCGATCAGCGCCCGGCAGTTGTCCTCCTCGCGGATGTCGCACGCCACGGCGACCGCCTTGCGACCGGCGTCCTCGACCAGCCTGGACGTCTCGCGCGCCTCGTCCTGCTCTTCCTCCAGGTGGGTGAACAGCACGTCGGCGCCCTCGCGGGCGAAGGCGAGCGCGACAGCGCGCCCGATCCCGGAGTCGCCGCCGGTGATCAGGGTCGCCCGGCCCTCCAGCCGGCCGGACCCGCGATAGGTCTCCTCGCCATGGTCCGGCGGCGGGTCCATGGGGCCCGTCCACCCGGGATGCGGCTGGTCCTGCGCCGGGAAGTCGGGCTGCGGATGCTGCGTCGCCGGGTTCTGCTGCGCGTGCTGGGAATCGGTCACGTCGGCCTCCTGACCTGTGTGGGGCGGGTCCGGACAGCGACCGGGTTCCCGCCCGGGGCTGATCGAAAAGCGCCGCCTCGGCCGGCGGTGGTGCTCGGACCGGGCCACTCCGACGGCGGCGTCCGAGCAGGAGGCTGTCACAGATCCGGGTGCCGCCCTGTCCTTCTGATGTGCGGCCCGCTGAACGCGCGGCCCGCGCACCGGGTCCGGCGGCTGTCGCCGGGCCCGTCGGAAGCCGGATCGGTGAACGGAGACAGTGATGAAGATCGTGGTTGTCGGCGGTACGGGGCTCATCGGCTCACAGGTGGTCACGCTGCTGCGCGCCCGCGGACACGAGGCCGTGCCGGCCGCCCCCTCCACGGGTGTCGACACCCTCACCGGTGAGGGCCTGCCCGAGGCGGTCAAGGGCGCGGACGTGGTCGTGGACGTGTCGAACTCCCCGTCCTTCGAGACCGACGCGGCGCTGGACTTCTTCACCCGCGCGGGGCGCAACCTCGCCGAGGCCGAGCGGGAGGCAGGGGTCCGCCACCACGTCGTGCTCTCGATCGTCGGAGTCGACCAGGTGCCCGACTACGGCTACTACCGGGCCAAGGTCGCCCAGGAGGAGGCCGTGCGCGGCGGCGGGACCCCGTACAGCATCGTGCGGGCCACGCAGTTCTTCGAGTTCGTCGGCCCGGTGATGGACATGTCCACCGAGGGCAGCGAGGTGCGGCTGCCCTCGACGCGGCTGCGGCCGATCGCCTCCGCCGAGGTGGCCGCCGCGGTCGCCGAGGCGGCGGCCGGTGAGCCGTCGTACGGCGTGCGGGACATCGCCGGTCCCGAGGTGCACCGGCTCGACCGGCTCGGGGAGATCACCCTGGCGGCCCGCCCCGACGGCCGCTCGGTCGTCACCGACGAGACGGCCGGCCTGTTCGCGGCGATGCCCGACGGGGTGCTCGTCGGCGACGGCTCGGTCCAGGTCATGCCCACCCGTTACGAGGAGTGGCTCAAGCAGCACTGATCCTGCGCGTCGACCGCTCGTACGCCCTGAGTTTGGCGGGCGCGAGGATCCAGTGGAGCGCGTCGATCCCGGCCGGCCCGGCGATGATGCTCACCAGGGCGACGGTGACGCCGTCCTGGACGAGCAGCAGACTGGGCCGGCCGTTGGCCTCGGCAACGCGGTACTCGGCGCCGGGGAAGAACTTCCTCGCGAACGCGCTGATCCTCGCGACGCGTTCGGCACCCACGACCTCCAGCCGTGCCACGCCGCGCATGCCGTTGCCGTCCGCGTAGGCGACGACGTCCGCCGACAGGACATGTTCGAGGGCGGCGACATCGCCGTGCTGCGCGGCGGCGACGAACGCGTCGAGCAGCCGGCGGTGCTGGGCGCTGTCGACGGGTTCGCGGCGCTCGGCGGTCAGGCGTCTGCGGGCCCTGCTGACGATCTGCCGGGTGTTGGCCTGGGTCAGCTCCAGCATGCCCGCGATCTCGTCGTAGGCGTAGTCGAAGGCCTCCCGCAGCACATAGGCCGCCCGCTCGACGGGGTTCAGCTTCTGCAGAACCAGCAGTACGGCCAGTTCGACGGCCTCGCCGCGCTCCGCGCCGATCTGCGGATCGACGCTGGTGTCCACCGGCTCCGGCAGCCAGGGGCCGACATAGGCCTCACGGCGTACCCGCGCCGACCGGGCCACGTTGATGGCCAGCCGGGCGGTGATCCGCGCCAGGAACGCCCCCTGGTCCAGCACCGCGCTGCGCTCGGCGCCCTGCCAGCGCACCCAGACGTCCTGGACGACGTCCTCGGCCTCCGACACGCTGCCGAGGATGCGGTAGGCGATCCCGAACAGCCGGGGCCGCTGCCGCTGGAAGGCCTGCGCGGCCGCGTCCAGGGAGCCGTCGGAGAGCGGGTGCTGGTCCATGTGCCGGTGCCTTCCGTGCCTCGGCCGCGCGGGGACGACGCGCTGGGGTGGGCGGGACTTGGGGGTGGGCGGGACTTGGGGTGGGCGGGACGACGCGCTCGGGGTGCCGTCAGCGGCTGGTCGTCAGCAGCTTGCCGAGCAGCGTCGAGAGCTGCTCGCGCTCGGCCGGGGTGAGCTGCCGGAAGGTGTCGTCGAGGAAGGCGGGGACGCCCTGCTCGGCCCGGTCGAGCAGCCCGCGGCCGGAGTCGGTGAGGGTGACGGCGTAGGCGCGCCGGTCGCCCGCGTCACGCTCGCGTCGCACATGTCCCGCGCGCTCCAGGCTGTCGCAGATGCCCACCATGACGCTGCGGTCGATGCGCAGTTCGTCGCTCAGGACGCGCTGCGAACAGGGGCCGACCTCGGCGAGCATCTTGAGCACCAGATGCTGTCCGACCCCGATCCCGGTCTCGTCGGCCCGGGCCTCCGCGGTGCGGGCGACGGCGGCCGAGGCGCGGCACAGGGCGATGTCCAGCCGCTCCGCGGCGAGCCTCGGAAAGTAGACGGCCTCACGGTCCGCGGTCCTGGGCGCCATGCGGCCCACCTCCTCTGCGCTTGCTGCGGTCTTCACCCTAGCAAGAACCATCTGTGCACAGATTGTTTGCCAGCCACCCATCGCATTTGTATGCTCACCAATCATCTGTCGACAGATGATCTGCATCCAGACGGAAGCACCCACCCCTACCGAGGACGGCCATGACCCTGGATCTGACCCCCGACCAGCTCCTGTCCACCACGCGCGCGGTGCGCAAGCGCCTCGATCTGGACCGCCCGGTGCCGCGGTCCCTGATCGAGGAGTGCGTGGATCTCGCCGTACAGGCGCCGACCGGGCGCAACCGGCAGCGCTGGCACTTCGTCGTCGTGACCGAGGCCGCCCAGCGGCGGGCCGTGGCCGACATCTACCTGCGCGCCCTCGCCCAGGCCCCGGGCCAGCCCCTGACCGAGCGGGACGCCTGGCGCATGAACTACCACCCGGGCTCCACCGAGCGGGTCTTCGACGGCCTGCGGTACCTGGCCGCGAACATCCACCGGGTGCCGGCGTTCGTCATCCCCGGTGTGGAGGGCCGTACCGACCACGCCTCGGTGGCCGTTCAGGCGGGGACCTGGGGATCGATCCTGCCGGCCGTGTGGAGTTTCATGCTGGCCGCCCGGGCACGCGGCCTGGGGACGGTGTGGACCAGCGCCCAGGCGCCGCTGGAGCGGGAACTGGCCGAGGTGCTCGACGTGCCGTACGACGACATCATGCTGGCCGCGTTCCTCCCGCTCGCCTACACCATCGGCACCGACTTCAAGCCGGCCCGGCGGATCCCGCGCGAACAGGTCCTGCACTGGGACCGGTGGCAGCGCGGCGCGACGGCGCGCGGGCGGTGAACGCCGCGGCGGAAAACGCCCGTTGAGGGCAGGCAGAGCGGGCGCGTAGGGTGCGAGGCGCAATGTCAGCCGATCATGTCCAGGAGCGATGCCGGTGCGAGCCGTGGCGGCCAGGGGAGCCCGACGGGCCGAGGCAGCGGTGACATCCGGCCGATCGCCGCGAGGCGGGCGTGTCCGGTGATGCGGCTCGGTGATCTGTGCCCGCCGTACGCCCTGCCGACCGCGCTGCTGGTGGCCGGTCTCGGTCTCAAGTCGCCGACGATCGTGCGGTCCTGGAAGGATCCCAACGCCCGCGCGACCTGGCTGGTCCTGCTGTTCGCGTCGGCCGTGTTCGTGAGCGTGGCGCCGTCCAGCATCCACCGGCTCAACACGCTGACCGGTGTGCCCAACTTCGCGGCGCCCTGGTCGTACTCGCTGCTCACGCTCTTCTGCGCCGCCTGCCTCACCATGATCATCACCTGGCGGGAGGAGCCGACCGCGCGGCGGCGCCGCCGCATCCGGCTGGTCTGGGCGAGCTACCTCGGCGTGGTCGTCGCGCTGTGGGCGACGTTCCTGATGGCCGACGTGCCCGTGGAGCGGGTGTACGACCTGGACACGTACTACGCCGACACGCCCTGGATGCGCGAGCACATCGTGCTGTACCTGCTGGGCTACCTGGTCTCCACGCTGGTGTCCGCCTGGATGATCTGGACATGGATCGGCAAGGTCCGGGCGCGCCGGCTGAAGGTGGGCCTGGTGTTCCTCCAGGCGGGGTACGCCTTCGGGCTGGGTTACGACATCAGCAAGCTCCTGGCGGTGGGCGCCCGTTGGACGGGCCGCGACTGGGACGTGCTGAGCACCGAGGTCGCCCCGCCCTTCGCGATCCTGGGCGCCACCCTGGTCGCGACCGGCTTCATCCTTCCCGTGCTCGCACCGTTCCTGCGGACGTGGCCGCGGGAGCAGGCCACCTACTGGGTGCTGCGGCCGCTGGAGCAGCTCATCCGGCGAGTGGCGCCCTCGGCCCCGAAGGCCCGCGTCAGCCGCTTCGCGCCCCTGGACCTGCGGCTGGTCAGACGTCAGCAGCAGATCCACGACGGGCTGCTCCGGCTCGCGCCGTACTTCGACCACGCCCTGTACCGGCGGGCGTACGACGTGGCCGCCGCCGAGCACCGGGAGACGACCGCGCGCGGCGTCGCCGGGGCCATCGCCCTGCGCGCCGCCCTGAGCGCGTGCGCGGCCGGCACACCCCGGGCCTCGGACGGCCGGCCCGCGCACATCGGCCGTGAGGTCACCGACCATCTCACCGCGATCGCCCGAGCCCTGTACCGGCCCCGCCTCGTCGAGAGCGTCCGCCGGCGGACGACCACAGAAAGTCTCACTTCTCATGCCTGACAGATCCGCGCCCCTCCCGATACGCCGCCGGCCCACGGCCGTAGTGGTGGGCGCAGGCGCCGCCGGCCTGTTCGCGGCCGCCGCTCTCGCCGAGTTCGCCGACGTCACCCTCGTCGAACGGGACCGCCTCCCCCAGGGCCCGGAGCCCCGCCGTGGCGTACCCCAGGCCCTGCACGCGCATCTGCTGTGGAGCGGCGGAGGCGCCGCCTTCGACGAACTGCTCCCCGGAGTCGTCGACGAGGCCGTGGCGCGGGGCGCGCGACTGGCGCACATCATGGGCGACATGGTCAGCCGCGCCCCCAACGAGGTCTGGTTCAGGCGCTTCACGACGACCCGCCACCACAACCTGGTGTGCTCCCGGCCCCTGTTGGACCACGTCCTCACCGCCCGCGTCCTCGCCGACCCGCGCATCTCCCTGCGGGAGGACACCGCCGCGGTCGGCCTGGCGGGTTCGGCCACGGTCGTCACGGGCCTGCGCGTGCGGACCGGCGACCGGGACGAGACCCTGCGGGCCGACCTGGTCGTGGACGCCTCCGGCCGCGGCTCCCGCGCCCCCCTGTGGCTGCGCCGGCTCGGCCTGCCGCAGGTCGCCGAGCGGGAGGTCAACGCCGGTGTCCGCTACGCCACGCGTCTGTACAAGGCACCCGGCGGTACGGCGGCCACCGCCTTCCCGCTGGTCAACGTGCAGGCCAACCCGGCCAAGGCGCCGGGCAGGGCCGGCATCATCGTGCCGATCGAGCACGGCCGGTGGATCGTCACCCTGTCCGGCAGCCGGGGCGGTGAACCGTCCGACGACGCCCAGGAGTTCGTGGAATTCGCCCTCGGGCTCGACGACCCCGTCATCGGCACCCTGCTGCGCGACGCGGAACCGCTCGGCGACGTCGTCACCAGCCGCAGCACCGCCAACCAGCGCCGCTACTACGAGAAGATGCCCGCCTGGCCGGACGGCTTCGTGGTCCTCGGGGACGCCGTCGCCGGCTACAACCCCGTCTACGGGCATGGGCTGAGCGTCGCCGCGCAGTGCGCTCTCGCCGTACGTGACACCCTGCGCGACCGTGACATCGCCGCGCCCGGCACGGCCCGGCGTCTGCAGCGCGCGGCCGCCCGGCCGGTCGGGGCGGCCTGGGATCTGGCCGTCGGGCAGGACATCTTCTACCCGGGCGCCAGTGACACCCCGCCGACCGTCGCGGAACGGCTTCTCGCCCGCTATGTGGACCGCTGTGTGGAGACCGCCGCCGGGAACCCGCGTGCCCTCGGCGCCCTGCTGGACGTCATGAGCCTCAGCGAGCCGCCCAGCCGACTGTTCTCGGCCGACATGCTCCGTCCGATGCTCCTGGGCCCGCGGATGCCGCGGCTGGCGGCGGCGCCGCTGCGGGCCGAGGAGTGGGAGGGCGCCCGGCCATGACGGGGGCTCACTCCAGGATCTGACCGCCGCGGTGGGTGAGGGACAGGTTGATGCGGCCCTCGATGGTGGAGGGGGTCACGGGGCCTCTCGCGTACGGGCCCTTGATCCAGGTGCGGACCTCACGGCCGAAGAGGAGGCCGAAGGTCTCGGCGTCCGCCTCCTCGTCGTCGTCCTCGGCGGCAGCCCGCGCGGCGACCGCCAGCAGGGCCGCGCGCGGAACCTCCTCGGCGGCGAGGATCCGCTCGGCGGCGAGGTGCACGGCCTCGGGGGTCGTGTCGGAGGCCAGGGCCCGCGCGGCCGTCGGCAGACCGGTGTGCCGGTGACCGCAGTCGCCCTGCTCCTCGTGCCACAGTTCATGGCCGAGGATCACGAGTTGCGCCTCGGGCACCGCACGCTCCTCGACCACGATGATCGACCTGTCACCGCAGTCCAGGCGCAGACCGGACACCGGCACGTCGTCGGGGAAGGCCCGGAACACCAGCTGGATCGGCCGGCCCCGGCGGCTGCCCATGGCCCGGCAGAACGCCTCCATCACCGCGGGCGGCTCCGCAGGTCTGTCCAGCCCCTGCGCCGCGTCCCTGCCCAGACCGGCGAGAAGCGCCTTCATCGCTTTGCTGCCCACCGGTCGGTCTCCTCCTTCGTACGTCACCACCTGAACCCGCAACACGGCTGGGGCAGATGGCGCGACCCGCACCCTACGCGCACCGAACCCATCTCTCAACGATCAGATCCCGTCCGGATACAGGCGTTGGCCGAAGGCTTCGCATGTCGCGATGGGCCGCCCAGGACACTCGACGGAAATCGTCGCCGCCGAAGTGGTGGCGGAGCAGCCGGTGTTCCGGTCGGGACGAGTGCGACGACGGCCACCAGGATCCCGCCTGTCACGAAAAGCGGGCTGCCTCCGGTTGGCTGGCACAGACCGCTCATGACGCCGCCACGCAACCGCGCTGCTGTGGACTCTCGCTCTCCATCCCGAAGAGGGACTCCGTCCGGTCAGGCCACCTCGAGCCTCAGTACGGTCAGCGGCTCCACGAGCACGCCGGGGGCCGGGAACTGCGAAACGATTCTCGCGCCGGGGCGGCCTTGATCGCCTTGGATCTCAGGCTTGACCCCGCTGCGAAGAACCACGAAGAAGAACTCTCCGAGAGCCCGGGGATCGATACCGATCGCGTCCAACACGCCGTTGCTCTTCAGGAATTCCAGACAGTGGTCGACACTCTCCAGATTGACGCAGGCGAGGAGTCTGGTGACAGGCTCGGCGAGCTGACCGACGAGCGAGGGCATCGCGTTTGCCGCCGGCATCGCCGGCAGGGCGACGGCCTTCTGCTGCGGCATGTCCGGCGGCAGCGACGTGAGCCGGAAGTCCGGGACGCCGCGGATGTCCCGCATGAACACCTCGGGGTCGCGCGCTTCCTTCACATTCTCGATGGCAAAGGACGCGGCCTCCTCTATGACATCGAGATCGCCCGCCAACGCGGCCTGGAGAGTCGGCAGATCAGGCCCGCCCGGCACGATCTCGAACTCGTCGGCGTGCCGGAAGTCGAGGATGTACTCCACGAGGTTGAGCATGTCGACGGCCCTCGACCTCAGCTTGGCGCAGCGCATCAGCACCCGGCGCTGTTTCTCGATGTCGGCCGCGTTCGGCGGAGTCGGCCCCAGTGCGATGACGTAGGGGGCCAGCGTCACCGTGAACGGCTTCGGGTCCGCGCGCACACTGCCTGTCCACTCGTCCATCGCCTGGTACATCTGATTGATCAGTTCGACCGGATCCCCGCTCCGCGGATGAGTGGAGACGGTACCGCCGTCATGGAGAATGAACGCCTCGGCCCGTGCCTCGGCGTTTTTCATCGCCTCCGAGATACTGGCCCTGACCTCGCCCGACACCGTCACCCCGTAGGAACCCTCCAGGGCAGCGTTGAGCGTCATCTTGGACTGCACGCTCTTCGTGTCGATCCGCACAATGCCGACGAACCTTCCCCCGGTGGTGATCCCGCGTACGAAATACTCCCCGAACTGCTCGCCGAGCGGCTTGTTCTGCTCGACCTTCTTTCCGGCGTCTTCCGAGAGCCTGGGCGAGTCCATCTGCTGGAAGGCGAACTCCTCCGCGGCCGACACCATGACCGTGAGTGAACTCGCCTGGATCCGGCATCGCTTGGAGAAGTCGAACGACGCAGATCCGCTGAACAACCCGATCCCGGCTGAGACATCGACTCCCACGCCGAGTTCGGTCTCCAGATCCTGCGTAGTCTCGACGCGCCGGAAGACGAACGTGCCGGAACCGCCCTTCCCGACCTCCGGGGGCGTGACGTCGCCGACCGCTCCCAGTGCCATCGGGCTGCCGCTGGCCATTGCGACGCCGATTCCGATGTCGTAGCCGTTACGCATCGGAACCTCTTCTTGCTGCAGGACCACGATGCCTCCCGTACGAACTCGGGAATGCCAGGTCGGCCGCGTCCGGAATCGGCCCCGACACCAGGAGCGGCGGTCGATCGGGCTGTCCAGTTCCCAGTGTGCACTCCGCGGGCAGGCCCGGCACCCTCAGCCGTTGCCGCAGGCAGGCGGGGCTTCACCAAGGACCCTTGCCGTGCATGAGACCGGGCCGGCGGCGGCGCACTGCCCCTACTCCCACAGGCTCAGCCCCGCCGCCGAAACGTCTCGGCCACCCCCGTGTTGACCACCACCAGCACCGCCCACCCCGTCGCGACGACCGGATGCCCCAGCCCGTACAACGCGGCCGCGCTGCCGCCCAGGACGAGCGCCTTCACCGCCAACACGCCCAACAGCGGCACCTGGTAGCGGGCCCTCGGCGCGGCGAACGCGCCCCACAGGAGGACGGCTGCGGCCGTCACCGCTGCGCCGAGCAGGACGCCGAAGCCGCCACCGCCGCCGACGCGGTACCCCCACCACGCCAGGAGGGCCAGGGCCACCAACTCGACCAGGAAAGCGGTCACTTCGTTGACGGCGTACCAGCCGCGTGCGCCCCACGCGGGCACCGCGGGATCAGGCTCCGCCATGTGCACCCCCTCCCCAGCAGGTCCGATCCGGCCATGCTAGCCGCGGGGCCGCACATCGTGCGCAGAGCCTTGCCAGCGCCACAGAGGGCACCCTATTCTCGCCAGACCGAAAGCGCTTTCTGTCGCTTCGAAGGTCATTCGAGGGACGTTCGAAGGACCTTCGCGGGACGTACGCGGGACATACGGGGAGCTCCCCACCGCTGAGCCCCCGACGTGCACGTCGCACCACCCGAACCACGTGAGCAACAGAGCCGCCAGAGTCGGCCAGATCCATCTGAGCCGGCCGCCCCGACCGGTCCGCACCGGCGCGGCGGGGCCCGCTCATGCGCGGCGACCAGCACAGCAGCACCCGGCATTCCACGGTGAACCATGAATCGAGGAGGCGAGATGAAGCGACCCGTCGCAGTGCGACTCCACGCCGCGCTGGCCACACTGGCCGTCGCGGCCGCGACCGGCGCGGTGCTGTCGATGCCCGAGGCATCGGCGGCGACCGGCGGCGCCACCGGCTATGCGACCCAGAACGGCGGGACCACCGGCGGCGCGGGCGGCCAGACGGTCCGTGCCACCACCGGAACCGCGATCCACGCGGCCCTGTGCGGCCGCGCCAGCAGCAGCACCCCGATCACCATCCAGGTGGAGGGGACCATCAACCACGCCAACACCAGCAAGGTGTCCGGCAGCAGTTGCAACACCGCCGACGGCGTCATCGAACTCAAGCAGATCAGCAACGTCACGATCGTCGGTGTCGGCAGCGGTGCCGTGTTCGATCAACTGGGCATCCACATCCGCGAGTCGCGCAACATCGTCATCCAGAACGTGACGGTCAAGAACGTCAAGAAGTCCGGCTCACCTACCTCCAACGGCGGTGACGCCATCGGCATGGAGAGCGACGTCCGCAACGTCTGGGTCGACCACGTCACCCTGGAGGCGTCGGGCGGCGAGTCGGAGGGCTTCGACGGCCTGTTCGACATGAAGGACAACACCCAGTACGTGACGCTGTCCTACAGCGTCCTGCGCAACTCCGGCCGTGGCGGCCTCATCGGGTCCAGCGAGACCGAACTGTCCAACGGCTACGTCACGTTCCACCACAACCTGTACGAGAACATCGACTCCCGCACGCCCCTGCTGCGCGGCGGCATCGCGCACATCTACAACAACCACTACGTGAGCCTGAACGAGTCCGGCATCAACTCCCGGGCGGGCGCACGCGCCAAGGTCGACAACAACTACTTCGAGGACTCCAAGGACGTCCTGGGCACCTTCTACACGACCGCGGCCGGATACTGGCAGGTCGGCGGCAACGTCTTCGACAACGTGACCTGGTCGAGCCGCAGCAGCGACTACAACCCGGCCGGGCCGAACCCCGTGTCCAACACGACCGTCAGCATCCCGTACGCCTACACCCTCGACGCCGCCTCCTGTGTGCCGGGCATCGTGAGCCAGACGGCGGGCGCGAACAAGGGCCTGCGTGTCTCGGACGGCAACTGCACCCCGCAGACGCCCAGTCCGACCCCGACGACCCCGACCCCCACCCCGACGCCCACACCCACCCCGACCCCCACGCCCACCCCGAGCCAGCCCACTGGGACCAACCTCAGCATCGGGGCCGGTTCCGACGGGTCCAGCAAGGCCGACGGCACGAGCTACGGCAACGTACGGGACGGCAACATGAGCACCTACTGGTCGCCGGCCGGCTCGACGGGCTCCGTCTCGATCAAGTGGGGCTCCCCCACCACCGTGTCCCAGATCAACATCCGGGAGGCGTCCGGCGCGACGGGCCGCATCGGCACGTGGAGGGTTCTCAACGCCGACACCGGCGCGGTGCTCACGTCCGGAACCGGCGCGGGCCTCATCCGCGTACCGACGACCACCCTGAGCAAGATCACCTTCGAGATCACGGGCGCCGCCGGCACACCCCAGGTCGCGGAGTTCGAGACCTACGCCGGGTGAGCGGACGCTGAGTCGGAAGGGTGTACCGCCGGTACACCCTTCGGGAGGAACTCCCTGCCGGGCCCGGACAGGCGTTTCCTTGAACGAGGTGGGTGCCCGCGAGTGACAATCGGGGCCGACACGCTGCCCGCGGGCACTCGCCTCAGCGCCGCCGACCTTGACTGTCCACGGGACGGCCTCGGACGTCACCGGCGGCCCCGGCTCAGCGAGGAAGAGAGATCATCATGCGTGGTGCTGTACTGCACGCCCCGGGCGACATCCGGGTCGAGGAGCGCGAGAACCCGACGATCGTCGCCCCCACCGACGCGATCGTCCGGCTGTCGGCGGCCTGCGTCTGCGGGTCGGACCTGTGGCCCTACCGCGGTGTCGAGACGTCCCAGGGGCCTGCGCCCATGGGCCACGAGTACGTCGGTGTCGTCGAGGAGGTCGGCGCCGAGGTGCGGGACATCGCGCCCGGTCAGTTCGTGGTCGGCTCGTTCTTCGCCTCGGACAACACCTGCGAGATCTGCCGGGCCGGATATCAGTCGTCCTGCGTCCGCCGCGAGCCGATCGGCGCGCTCGGCTCGCAGGCGGAACTGCTGCGGGTGCCGCTCGCCGACGGCACGCTCGTCGCCACGCCGGGCATGCCCTCGGACGACCTGATTCCCGGCCTGCTCGCCGCCTCCGACGTGCTGGGCACCGGCTGGTTCGGCGCGGTCGCCGCCCAGGCGGGGCCGGGCAGGACCGTCGCGGTCGTCGGTGACGGCGCCGTCGGTCTCCTCGCGGTGCTCGCGGCCAGGCAGCTCGGCGCGGAACGCGTCATCGCGATGAGCCGCCACGCGTCGCGGCAGAAGCTGGCCCGGGAGTTCGGCGCCACCGACATCGTCTCCGAGCGCGGCGACGATGGCGTGGCCCGCGTCAAGGAACTCACCGGCGGTCTCGGCGCCCACTCGGTCGTGGAGGCCGTCGGCACCCAGGAGTCGATGATGCAGGCCATCCGCTCCACCCGGCCGGGCGGTCACGTCGGCTATGTCGGTGTCTCGCACGGCGTCGCCCTCGACGGCCAGGAGCTGTTCTTCTCCCACGTCCACCTGCACGGCGGTCCCGCCCCGGTCCGCGCCCACCTCCCCCACCTGATCGACCTGATCTGGAACCGCGAGATCGACCCGGGCAAGGTCTTCGACCTCGAACTGCCCCTCGACGAGGCGGCCGAGGCGTACAGGGCCATGGACGAGCGCCGCGCGATCAAGGCGCTGCTGCGCCCGTAGTCTCTCCCCGTCCGTCATCGGCACAACCGGAAGCAACACCATGGAATTCGCCCCGCAGCAGTCCACCAGCAAGGCCCCGGCCGAGTGGTTCACCGGCGACGTCTGGTGGGACGTCGTGCACGCCGGCCAGGCGCCGTCCCGCATGCGCGTCAACCTGGTGCGCTTCTCGCCCGGCGCGCGCACCAACTGGCACACCCACGCCCTCGGTCAGGCCCTGTACGTCGTCTCCGGCGTCGCCCTCGTCGGCACGCGTGACGGCCGGATCCTTCAGGCCCGTCCGGGCGAGACCGTCTCCTGCCCGCCCGGCGAGGAGCACTGGCACGGCGCCGCCCCGGACCGCTTCATGGAGCACCTCGCGATGTGGGAGACCCTTGAGGACGGCACCCCGGAGACCACCTGGGCCGAGCCGGTCACCCACGAGCAGTACGGCAGGCCCCGTACGACCGCCGGCTGAACTTCGCGTGTTCACGTAATGCGCGGGGTGACCAGGCCCGACTCGTAGGCGAGGACAACGAGTTGGGCGCGGTCGCGGGCGTCGAGCTTGGTCATGGCCCGGTTGATGTGGGTCTTCGCGGTCGTCGGGCTGATGACCATGCGGTCGGCGATCTCGTCGTTGGACAGGCCCTGTGCGACGAGCGCGACGGCCTCGCGCTCGCGGTTGGTCAGTTCCTCCAGCCCCCGGCCGCCCGCCGTGGCGGCCGGCCGGTCGAGGTAGCGGTGGATGAGCTTGCGGGTGATCGACGGGGCGAGCAGGGCGTCGCCGCGGGCGGCCACGCGCACCGCGTGCAGGAAGTCCTCCGGGACGATGTCCTTGACCAGGAATCCCGCTGCTCCGGCGCGCAGCGCTTCGAAGACGTACTCGTCGAGGCCGTAGTTGGTGAGGATGACGACGTGCACCCCGCCCAGCGCCGGGTCCGATGCGATGCGCCGGGTCGTCTCGATGCCGTCGACGACGGGCATCCGGATGTCGACGAGCGCCACGTCGGGCAGGTGCTCGCGGGCCAGGGCCAGCCCCTCCTGCCCGTCGGCGGCCTCAGCCACCACCTCGATGTCGTCCTCCAGGTCGAGGAGCGCGCGGAATCCGCTGCGGATGAGGGGCTGGTCGTCCACCAGCAGGACCCGGATCACGGGGTGCGGTCCACGGGGAGTTCGGCCTGGACGGTGAAGCCGCCCTCGCGGCGCGGCTCGGCGCGCAGCCGGCCGCCGAGGGCGGTGACGCGTTCCCGCATGCCGAGGAGCCCGTGGCCGGGCACCGGGACGGTGTCCGGCGTGGTGGCCCTGCCGTCGTCGTCCACGCGGACCGCCAGCGCGTCCGGGCGGCAGTCGATCCGCACCGACGCGGTGGCGGCGTCCGCGTGCCGGGCGATGTTGGTGAGCGCCTCCTGCACGATCCGGTAGACGGTACGGTCCACCGCCGCGGGCACGTCCTGGCGCGGCCCCTCGATGGTCAGGGTCGCATCGAGGCCCAACGTCCGGGACTTCTCCACCAGTTCGGGCACATCGTCGAGGCCGCGCGGCGGGGAGGTGTCGTCGTCGCGCAGGGCCTCCAGGGTCGCCCGCAGCTCGCGGCTCGCCTCCCGTCCGGCCTCCTGGATCGCGAGCAGGGCCGGGGACACCTCCTCGCCCCGTCGGCGGGCCACGTGCACGGCGACTTCGGCCTGCACCTTGACGACGGAGATCTGATGGGTGAGCGAGTCGTGCAACTCCCTTGCTATGCGCAGCCGTTCCTCGTCAGCGCGGCGTCGCGCGGTCTCCTCGCGGGTGCGCTCGGCGTCGTCCGCGCGCCGCTCCGCCTGCCGCAGCGCCTCCCCCGCGGCGCCCGCCGCGATCAGCCACGCCAGCTCCAGCGCGCCCCGGGCCCGCGCGAACGCCTCGCCCGTGTCGTGCAGGCCCGAGACCAGCGCCGCGAGCGGGAGCAGGGCGAGCATGGCCCCACTGGCCAGCAGCGTGGTGGTGCGGTGTCCCGCCCGTACGGCCGCGTACACGGCGAACAGATACGCCACGGCCGGAACGTCGAAGCCCGCCGCCTGGTGGCCCACCGCGCACAGCCCGGTGACGGCCAGCACGGCGACCGGAGCCCGGCGCCGGGCGACCAGCGCGAGTCCGCCTCCCACCAGCAGCGCGTACCCGAGGACGTCCGGTCCCGTCGCGGCACGCTGCCCGGACAGCCCGGTCACCAGCAGCGCCGCCGCCACGCCGACGGCGATCGCCCCGTCCACGACACGGGCCCGCACCACGGAACCACCTCTACTCATGCGCGCACCCTAACGAGCCCGCGCCGAGGGCGAGTCACCCCCCTGGACGAGCAGCCGGCTACCGCGCACGCGGTAGTCCTGCGGCTCGCTACGGCGTCGGCGGCATCCGGAAGTGTCTCCGCCCGCCGGACGACGAGGAGTGGGTACGGCGGCCATGCTCGGCACCGACCTACCGGGAACAGCAGTCGCAGAAGGAGCACCTCATGTCGCTCACCTCCGCCCTCGGCGTGCCGGCCGTCGTGCAGGCCCAGCCGCTCGCCGCCGACGCATACACGATGACCGCGGGCCGCCTGACCGCAGTCGTCGCCGCGCTCATCGGCCTGGCCGGACTGGTCGCGGGAGCGTCGGCGCTGGCCCGTGCGGTCGGCCGGATCGGCTGGGGCGACGCACGGCGCAACGCGGTCGTGGCCCTGGTGGCGTGCCCGGTCGGCATGCTGCTCGGCGGGCTGGTCGTGGTCACCGCCGATGGCGGGCTCGGCACCGGCAACGGGCTGGGCGGCGGCATCGTCGCCGTGCTGCTGGGCCTGGGCGGCGTCGTCCTGGGCCGGCTGGCACTGGCCCGCTCCCGCCGTACACCGCCGACGGCCCGCTGACGGCCGCCCCGGCCCCCGGCTCTAGGCCGTGAACAGGCGGGTCACCGTGTCGCTGCGGCCCAGGAAGCGGAAGCGGCCCCCGGTGACGCCGTAGAGGAAGGTCCCCTTGGTGGGGTCGAGGGTGTTGGTGGCCGACTCGAAGCGGAGTGGTTTGACGAGGCCGTCGTAGGGGGTGCGGAAGAGGCGGTCGGCGACCTGGCCCGGGGTGATGTCGGCTGCCGGGCCCCGGAGTTGGCGGAGCGCCAGGGCGACCAGGCCGACGGCGTCGTACGCCTCGGCGGACCAGCGGCCGGGTGTGTCGCCGTAGCGGTCGCGGTAGGAGGCGGTGAAGGTGCGGGCGGCCTGGGTGTCCATCGACTGCGGCTCGGAGTGGGAGGCGGCGAACACCCAGCCGTGGGCCGCGTCGCCCGCCGTGTCGAGGAAGGTCCGCCCCATCAGCGGCTCGATGCCCGCCCTGGGGCCGGTGTAGCCCTCGCGGGCCAGGGCGCGGGCGCAGGCGGCGGCGCGGGCCTGTGAGGTGCCCGCGAGGACGACGGCGTCCGGCCGTGTCGCCAGCGCCGCCCGGACCGCCGTACCGAAGTCGGCCTGGTCCGCGGGGACTTCGTGGACGGTGAGCGTGCCCGTGCCGGGCGGCACCAGGCGCAGCATCCGCGTGATCCCGGAGGCGGAGCTGCCGCCCGCCCGGTCCTCGACGACCGCGGTACGGCGGGCTCCGGCCGCCTGGGTGAGGTAGAGCGACAGCGCGGGCGCGAGGTCGTCGTCGCCCACGCGGGTGCCGCACACGTACCGCACCAGGTCCTCCAGTTCGAGGATCCGCGGCGGGGTGGGCGCGGACACCAGCACCATCGCCATCCGGGCCGCCGCGTACGCCCGCCCCGCCTCGGTCACGGCCGTAGTCGAGGCGGGCCCCAGCACCACGCGCACCTCCGGGTCGGCGGCCAGGCGCCGGGACGCGGTGGCCGAGGCGTCGGCGACGGCGCGCAGGGCGAGCCGGAACGGGGCGTCGGCGCGGGCGTTGTGCGCGGCGACGGCCAGCCGGGCCCCGCGCTCCTGCTCCCGGCCCACGGCCTGCAGACCGACGGTGTGCACCGGCAGTTCGGTCCCTCCTCCGCCGCCGCCCCTCAGCGCCAGGGCCGCCGCGCCGATCCCGCCCGCCGCCAGGACTCCGGCCGCGCTCGCGCCGATCGCCAGCACGCGGCGCCGTGACGCTCTCGGGCCTGCGGCGTCCGGTGTGTCCGCCTCGGGTACGCCCTCGCGGGGCGGCGGGTCCAGGGCCCGCGCGGAGTGCGCCGCCACCGACCGCAGCACGGCCGGCGGAAGCCAGTCGTCCTCCACCGCCGCGTCCATGAGCGCCGACCGGGGATCTCGTACGTTCCTCAGCGCGGCGCGCAGTTCGGCGGCCGTGGGCCGGTCCGCGGCCTCCTTCGCCAAGCAGCGGGTCACGGCGGTCCGGGCGGGTGTGGGGAGCCGGTCGAGGCCGGTGAGGTCGGGCTCCTCGTGCACCGTGCGGTACAGGACGGTCGCCGGGTCGCCGCCGCCGAACGGGGGCCGGCCCGAGGCGGCGTACAGCAGCACGCAGCCCAGGGAGAACAGGTCGCTCGCCGGGCCCACGTCGTCGCCGTAGGCGCGGGTCTGCTCCGGGGAGAGGTAGCCGGGCGTGCCGATGATCGCGTCGGGTGCGGTCAGGGCCGTGGCGCCGCCGTCCCGGACGATGCCGAAGTCGATGAGGTGGGGGCCGTCGCGGCCGAGGACGATGTTGCCGGGCTTGACGTCCCGGTGGACGAGGCCGGCGGCGTGCACGTCGGCCAGCGCGTCCGCGATGCACCCGCCGAGCCCGAGGACGGCCGGGACGGGCAGCGGGCCGCTTCCGGCGACGGCCTCGCCGAGGGTGGGGCCGGGGACGAAATCGGTGGCCAGCCAGGGCGCTTGGGCCTCCGGGTCGGCGTCGGTGACCGGCACCACCCAGCGGCTGTTCACCTTTGCGGCCAGCCGTGCCTCGCGCCGGAACCGGGCCCGAAACCGCGGGTCGGCGGCGTGCTCGGCGCGGATCACCTTCAGCGCGACGAGCCGCCCCGCGCGAGTGCGGGCGAGGTAGACCACGCCCATGCCGCCCGCGCCGAGACGGGCCAGCAGCCGGTGTCCGCCGACCTCTACGGGGTCCTGTGCCGTCAGCGCGCGCATGTCCGCCTCAGGTCAGCGGGATCGGGCCGACGTAGGCCCAGCGGCCGCCGGAGACCTTCAAGTGACTCAACCGCCCGCCCTTGAACAGGCCGCCCTTGTCGAAGGCGTAGGTCGCGGCGACGCCCTTGTAGCGGGCCGCGCGGATCGCCGCGGTCAGTTCGGCGCGGGTGGGGCGCCGGTGCCGCCTTCGGTGCAGGGCGGTCAGGCGGTCGATGACCAGGCGCGTGACGTCGTACGCCTCGACGGTCCAGACACCCGGCGCGCTGCCGTAGCGCTTCCGGTGGGCGGCGGAGAAGGCGCGCACGGAGGGTGCGTCGGGGCTGGTGTAGGAGACGAGTGCCTCCCAGCCGTCCGCGGCCTCACCCGCCCCGGCGACGAAGGCGTCGGTGGCGGCGGGCATGTCGAGGAACCTCGGACCGGTGAACTTCCGCGCGGCAAGGGCCCTGGCGAGGCGCGCGGCGCGGTCGGGGGTGCCGGTGTAGTAGAGGGCGTCGATGCCGTGGGCGATCATGTCGGGGATCACGACGGCCGCGTCCGGCGCTGTGGCGGGCACGACCCGCACATAGGGGTCCAGCCCGAACCGGTCGGCGACCCGGTACGCCATCTGCACGCTCTCCCGGCCGGTGAGGCGGCCCGCGCGGTCCATGACGACGCCGGGCCGGGTGACGCCGCGTTCGGCGAGACGGGCCTGGGTCATATAGCCGCCGGAGGGGCCGGGCGGGGCGCCGTAGAAGTAGACCTCGGGTGCGACGACGAGGCCCGAGGAGGGGGCGGACAGGGAGAGTTCGGAGACCGTGAGCAGGGGCAGTCCGGCGTTCTCGTACGTCGGCAGGGCGGCCGCGGCGGCGGTGAAGCCGGTGGGTCCGACGACGGCGAGGACGTCCCGGTCGCCGGTCAGCCGCCGGGCGGCGGCCAGCGCGGCGGAGGCCTGTCCCCGGTCGTCGACGGCCTCCACGGCGAGCGTGAACGGCTTGCCGGAACGGGCGTTGAACTCCTCGACGGCCAGCCGTACGGCCCGCTCCTGGGCGCGGCCGGCCTCCCGCTGCGGTCCGCTCAGGTCGGCCTGTACGCCGATCACCCAGCGGCGTCCGGCCGTGGCGGCCTGGTCGTCGTCGCGGTCGCTGTCTGTGTCGCGTAGGACCGTCCACAGGGCGGCCCCGCCTCCTGCGGCGACGAGCGCGGTGGCGCCCGCGGCCAGGGTGAGGAGGCGCCGCCGGGGCGGGGCGCCGGCGGGGTCGGGCCGGGTGGGCTCCACGGCGGGCAGGGCGAGCATCTCGGCGGACCGGTCGGCGATGGCCCGCACCACCGCCTCGGGCAGCCAGTCGATCGAACCGGCCGGGACCTCGTCGCCGCACTGCGCGGCCACCTCCGCCGCGGTGGGCCGCTCCCCCGGCTCCTTGGTGAGGCAGCGCTCCAGCAGGGCGCGCAGTGCGGGGTCCGCGAGGCCGTCGAGGTCGGGCTCGTCGTGCACGGTGCGGTAGAGCAGCGCGTCGGCGGCCCCGGCGCCGAACGGGGGCCGGCCGGTGGCGGCGTACGCCAGGACGCAGCCGAGCGAGAACACGTCGCTCGGCGCCTCGACCCGCTGGGCGCGGGCCTGTTCCGGGGAGAGGAAGCCTGGGGTGCCGACGACGACGCTGTCGGAGGTGAGGGCGGTGGCGTCGGGGGCGGTGGAGCGGGCGATGCCGAAGTCGATGAGGCGGGGTCCGTCCAGGGCGAGCAGGACGTTGCCGGGTTTGAGGTCCCGGTGCACCAGTCCGGCGGCGTGCACGGCCTGCACCGCCCGCGCCAGCACCTGCCCCAGCACGCGTACCGCCGACACCGGGAGCGGGCCGCAGCGGGCGACGGCCTCGGCGAGGGAGGGGCCGGGCACGAACGCGGTCGCGAGCCAGGGCGCCCGCACCTCCGGGTCGGCGCCGGTGACCCGGACCACCCAGGGGCTGTCGACCTGCCTCGCGGCGGCCACCTCGCGCCGGAACCGCTCGCGGAACGAGGCGTCCTCGGCGTACTCGGGCCGGATCACCTTCACCGCGGCGAGGTCTCCGGCGTCCGTGCGCGCCAGGTAGACGACGCCCATGCCGCCTTCGCCGAGCCGGGCCAGCAGCCGGTGTCCGCCCAGCCGCGACGGGTCGGAGGGCAGCAACGGCCCGGTCACGAGCCCTCCCCCGGCGCCGAGCGTCCGATGCGGGCCTTCACGCCGCGCAGCATCTGTGTGAAGTACTCCCTGACGATGTCGGCGGCCGCCTCCTTCGTCTCCTCGCTCCCGCCGCAGTAGGAGGCGCTGACGACGACCGGCCCGAAGGTGGCCTGCATCCACGCGTACGGGTACGGTCCGCCGGAGGTGTTGCTGTCGCAGCGGCCGTTCTCGATGAGCCAGTCGTCGCTGAAGGCGTTGTAGCCCTCGCCGCGGACGTACGCGCCGGAGGTGAGGTCGCTCAACTCCTCGCCCGCGCGCGGGATCTGCCGCGGGCAGGCCATGGCCTCCTCCATCATCCGCGCCTGCTCCCAGGCCGCGTCGAGCGCGGTGCGGTGCACGGTGACCTCGGCGGTCAGCCGCAGCCCGGGGACATCGCCGCCGCCCGGCAGCTCGAAGTCGCGACGCAGATCGGCGAGGACGTCGGCCGGCAGCGTCTCACGCCGCCAGCCGCAGTCCTCGCCGAGCACGGCCCAGGTCGCCGGATCACTCTCGTACGGCGTCCCGCGCCGCGCTCCGTTGCCGACGGTTTGCTCGTCGGCGATCACCGAGCGGACCAGCGCCCGGGCGTCCTCCGCGGTCCGCGGCGACCGCGCGGGATCGGCGGCCTCGGTCGGGCTCTCCGCGGCCACGGGCGGCGCGTCGTCACCGGCGGACGCGCCGGACGGGGCAGGCCTCGGCGTTGTGCGGTCGTCCGTGTCCCCGCCGGAACATCCGCCCAGCAGCAGTCCGCAGACGAGCAGGACGCCCGAGCCCCGTAAGTGTCTCCCCAGCCCCACGACGGACCATTGTCCACGGCGGTCGGTGATCTGTCAGGGGCTTCCCGCTTCGGGCGGAGGGCCGCGACGGGTTCAGGTCGTGCCGACCCAGTACGGGCGGTTCTGGGCCGCCACCGGCGGGGACTGGTAGGTCCAGGCGCCGGCCGGGCTCTTGTCGAGGACGAGGTCCAGGAAGCCCTTGCTGCGCCCCAGGGGGTCGGCGTCGCCCACGGTGAAGTCCAGCGCGTCCGCCCCGTCGCTCAGGTCGTACCAGGTGTACGGCGAGAAGACGTTGAGGGGCGCGGCCAGCGGGCGGGTGTGCTCGCCCTCCTTCCGGCTGCCGTACTCGGTGAACGGCGCGGCGCTGACGGGCTGTGCGCCGATGTCCTCGAGGTCGGCCTCGAAGGAGAAGTAGGTGTCGGCCGGGGTGAAGGAGCCGTCGGCGGCCGCGGTGCCGTACTTGCCGCAGACCACCTTCCAGCGGTCGGCGGCCTTGGGGTCGCCGGTGGTCGCGTTGGGCACGGGCAGCGTGTGCTGGAAACCGGCCTTGTGCTTGGGCTCGTTGAAGAGTTTCACGCCCGCCTCGATGGCGATGTCGCTGTCGCAGGCCACATGGACGCGGCAGTTGCCGAGGAGGTGGCTCTGGTCCTCGCCGTGCGCGTACTGCGAGTAGCTGAGCCTGGGCACGCGGGCCGCCTCGGCGGTGGGGTGGGCGATGACGTTGAGCTCGACCTCCTGGGTGATGCCGGCGCCCGAGCCGAACTGGGCGAAGTACAGCTGGTAGTTGAAGGAGAGGCAGACGCTGCCCTCGAAGAGGGCCGGGGTCAGATGGCGGCCGGCGTCGTCCTGGCGCAGCAGGTTGGTCACGGCCTGCTTCTCGGCGGGGTCGTCGAGCAGGAAGTCGAAGCCGATGTTGGTGAAGGTGCCGTAGAAGAAGGGGAGGCCGAACCCCTGGGGGATGGGGGGAAGGTCGTGCCCGGTCATCGTGCGCTCTCCTCGGTGGGGGTCGGGTCGGTCCGGAGGACCTCGGTGGCCTGGACGCGGGCCGACTCGAAGTGGTCGTCGACGAGTTCGAAGGTGGGGCTGGCGTGATAGCCGTCGCGTGCCTGGTCGTCGTCCGGGTGGGGGTTGCGGTACATGCGCTGGGCGAGGTCGCGCAGTTCGAGCATCACCGGGACCGCGTAGTGCATGGCCCGGGGGATGCCGGTGAACGCCATGTCCAGCAGGGTGAGCAGGTAGGCGTACCGCTCGTTGAAGAGCTGCGCCTGCCGGCGGACCTGGGAGCGGGGCGGGTAGTCGGAGACCTTGGTGTCGCCGAGGATGGGGTAGGTGTCGTCCCAGGTGACGTCGACGACGGGGCCGCTGGGTTCGGTGCGGGGCAGGTCGTGGCGGCCGTAGCGGCGGCCGGTGCGGATCTCCTTGAAGCGGAAGTAGTGGGCGACCTGGCGTTCCTCGCCGAAGTGCAGGTCGTCGCTGTCCCAGATGGTGTCGGCGACGCCCTCGCCCTGGTCGCTGATCACCTCGACGGCGAGGAGCGCGCTCTTGAGGTCGGTGACGGCGAACACCTCGCCGCCGGAGTTGTAGAAGTCCTCGGGGCCGACCTGGCGTTCGGGGGGTCCGGTGAAGATGGTGGACCCTTCGGTGCTGCCTTCCAGGTCGATCAGGCCCTGCCGGATGAAGCCGTAGAACTGTCCGATGGACGTCCAGCCGGTCGCCTCCGGGTCGGGCGGCACGAAGGAGCGCGGGCGCTCGATGAGCATGAAGGTGTCCAGCGCCTGGGGCGAGAAGTGCTGGAGCGGGATGGGCGGCAGGCTCGGGTCGCTGAACGGCAGCACGGCCGGGTAGCCGGCCACGAAGCCGGGGTTGGCGACGTCGGGGGTGCCGCCCACGGCGTTGAGGAGGTTGGCGGCGAGCGTGAGGTGCAGCATCTCCTCCAGGACGACGCTGCGGATGGTGTTCTGGGCGGGCCGGTTGGTGCCGGGTCGGATGGTGTACATCCCGGTCATGTAGACGGGGATGGTGAGGTGCTCGACCTCCAGGGCGGCCTGGAGGTAGGTGCGCAGTTCCTCGACGGTCTCGGGCGGGCCGGGGTTCCTGCGGCTGAGCTCGTAGGCGGTGATCATCGGCTGCCCTCCACGGCCAGGTCCTTGTGCAGGGGCTCGAGGGTCCGGGCCGCTGTGGTGACCGGCTGGTGCAGCCGGGCGAGGTCGCGGTGGATCTCCTCGGCGCTGCGCAGGGCGAGCGCGGCCATGGTGAGGGTGGGGTTGCTGGTGCCGATGGAGGGCATGCTGCCGCAGCCCACGGCGAAGAGGTTGGGGTGGTCGTGGGTGCGCTGGTAGGAGTCGACCACGGAGGAGGCGGCCCGGGAGCCCATGATGTGGGTGCCCGCGCCGTGTCCGGCGCCGTGGTAGGCCAGGTCCAGCTCCTCGTCCCCGATCCGGTGCCGGAAGTGGCCGAGCGGTGCGACGCCGTCGCGGGGGCGGTAGTCGGTGAAGTCCTGCGCGCCGAGGGCGGCGAAGATCCGCTGGGACACCTTGCGGGCGGCGAACACGCCGTCGCGGACCCGCTGGTCGAGGTCGTAGTGGAGGATCGGCTTGGGGTTGCCCACGCCGTCGCGGTGGCGGCGGGGGTCGATGGTGACGCGGTTCTCGGGGTTGGCGTGCTGTTCGACGGCGATCTGGAGCTGGATCTGTCGGTTGATCTCGTCGCCGAGGCGGTGGCGCAGGGCCGGGCCGAAGAGGCCGTCCGCCTTGATCTCGCCGTTGTGGTCGCCGCCGAGGGCCAGCATCGCGCTGACGTTGCTGAACGGCGCGCCGGTGGCCCAGCCCCAGCCCCAGTTGCCGATCTCGATACGGAACGGGGCGCGCCGGGCGCGTCCGGCGCCGAAGCGGAAGCACTCCAGGCCGGTGGTGTGCCCGGGGCCGCGGAAGGGCCCGATGGGTTCGTTCTGCGGCATGCGGGCCCAGGCCAGCATGGTGGGGTGGTCCATGAGATGGCGGCCGACATAGCCGCTGCTGTTGGCCATCTCGGACGCGAGCAGCAGCACCGCGTTCTCGATGGCGTGCGCCGCGAGGACGACGACGTCGGCCTCGGCGGTGTAGGGCGTGCTCACGGGGGTGGCCGGGTCGCCGTACTCACGGAACTCCACCCCGCGTACCGAGGTGCCGCGGCCCGGCAGCACCCGGCTGACGACGCAGCGCGTGGCGAGGTGCACGGAGTCGGTGAAGTCCTGCTGGAGCCGCAGCGGTGAGGACTTGGCCTGGACGGGGCAGATGGGGGTGCAGCTGGAGTTCCCGACGCAGCGCTCGCCGTAGTTGGGCAGGCCGACCGCGCCGCGCGGACGGTAGCCGCGGCCGTTGTCGTAGAGCGGGTTGGGGGTGCTGTTGCGGCCCTGCGGCAGCCCGTACACCTTCAGCGTGTAGTCGGTGGCGGCGACCTCGTCGCGGACGGTCTCGTCGTCGAGTTTCCGCTGGAAGACCCAGTCCTGCCAGCTCCAGGGGATCTCCTCCATCGGGTACTCGTAGTCGTCGGGCGGTACGACGCCGAGGAGGCGCTGTTCGTCGGCGTCGCCCGCGGTGCCGATGAGCCGCTCGGCCTCGCGGACGTGCGGCTCCAACTGCGCCGCTGTGACGGGCCAGTTGCGGCCGTACCGGTAGTGGTCGCGGGTGGCGTAGTCCTCGGGGTGCATGCGCGGGACCGCGCCCAGCCAGTGCATGGCGGCGCCGCCGAGTGCGCGGATGTAGTCCGTGCCGTAGGGCAGGGGGCCGGTCTGGACGAAGTGGCCGGTGGCCGTGTAGCCGGGCGGTTCGGCCGTGGCGCGCAGGTCGAGGACGTCCGGGAAGGGGGCCGCGGTGTTGCGCCGGTAGGCGGAGTTGGGCGTCTTGATCACGGTGGAGGAGAAGGTGTCGATCGAGTCCTGGTAGCCGGCCCAGGTGTCGGTGCCGCCGTTGCCGGCCTCCAGGACCAGCACCTGCCAGCCCTGCCTGCCCAGGTGGCGGGCGATCAGACTCCCCGCCCAGCCGCTGCCGACGACGATGGCGTCGTAGCGGCGCCCGTTGACGGCGGACCCGGTGGTGGTCACGGTCATCGCTTCACTCACTCGCTTCCTCGGTCCGCGTGCCCGGCTGCGGAGCGGCGGCCGGTACGGCGGACGGGGTCATGCCGCGCGACAGACGGACGCCGGGCAGGAGATGGGCGGGGACGCCGTCGCCCGGGAGGTCGGCGGCGAAGGCGGTGGCCGCGTACGTCGTGGCCTTGGCGGCGGTCTCCACCGACGGGTCCTCGACGGCGACGGCCAGCAGCTCCTCGCGGATCTCCTCCTCGGTCGGCAGCTCCGGCGGCTCCTCCGCCCAGGTGCCGAAGCCCGGCGGCTTGGCCCCGGCCGGATGCCCGGCGAACGCACGCCAGACGAGTCCTTCGGGATAGCTGCTCGCCGAGGCCACGAACTCGGTGTTGGGCATCTCGCGGCGCAGCGCCGCGTGCGCGGCGGGGGCGAGCCGGGGCCAGGCGCCGGTGTACCAGAGGTAGGTGACCGCGCGGGCGATCTCCCGGTCCACCGGGGTGAGGGCCGCGGTGCCGTCGCCGTCGCTCGACTGCTGCCAGGCGTCGAGGAACGCCTTGAAGCGGGCCGCGCCGCCGACCTGGTGGCGTGCGGTGTCGAGGTACAGCTGGGCCATGCCGGTGCCGTACAGGTCGTAGGTGGCGAAGCCGGTCATGGACGTCGACTGCTCGACGAACCGGCGCAGGTCCGGATCGGTGGTGGGGGGTGGGTCGGTGATGGTGTCGTCGGTGAGCACGCTCACCCCTTCGTACGGCGTGTGAGGAGGTGGTCGGCCAGGCGCTGGGCCAGGGCCACGGCGGCGAGGGTGGGGTTCCAGGAGCCCGAGGTGGGGAAGGTGGCGGCGCCGCCGACGTAGAGGTTGGTGACCTGGTGCAGCCGGCAGTCGGTGGTGGTGACGGAGGTGTCGCGGCTGGTGCCCATCCAGAGGGTGCCGGACTCGTGGACCAGGGCGTCCTTGAGCCGGCCCGCGGGGATCTCGGCCTTCCAGGAGCCGGGCAGGCCGTTGTCGGCCGGATGCCAGTACTCGATCTTCGCGGTGTCGAGGCCGTTCGCGAGGATCCGCTGGACGAGCTGCTGGGCCTGGGCGTCCATGGTGGTGCGCAGGGCGAGGTCCGTGGTGCCGGGCTTGAGGTCGAGGACGGTGTCGCCGTTGTCGACGTAGACCCGGCTGCCGTCGGTGGCGCTCGGCCGGCTGCGCCATTCGCCGAGGCAGTGGACGAGGAAGCCGATGTGGTCCTTGTCGCTGAGCTGTTGGAGGAATTCCTGGTCGAAGGAGTCGGGGATCAGCCGGTACAGGTCGGGTACGGCGGTGTCGGGCGCGGGGTTGGAGGCTCCCATGAGGTGGATGTGGAAGTCGCGGGTGTCCTCGGGCTTTGCGGCTTCCACGCGGCCGCGCAGATACATGCAGGCGACCTGGAGTCCCTCGTCCTCCAGTCCCTGCCATGCCTCGCGCGGCACCCGGGCCGAGAACCAGGAGGCGACGTGTCCGCCGAGGTTGGTGCCGGTGAAGCGGGGCAGCACGTCGGGGAACGAGTCCAGGAGCAGGCCGGTGGGCTCGACGATGCCGTTGGCCAGGACGAGGTCGGTGTGCGGGGCCAGCTTCAACACGCCCTGACTGGTGGACAGTTCGGTGGCCCGGCACTCGGGGCCGTGGGAGTTGCTCCGGGGCTCGCTGTGCCGGATCTCCAGTACCTCGCAGCCGGTGACGAGGTCCACCACGCCGGGGTGCGTCTCGGTGAGCTCGATCAGCACGGGGACCGGGCTGAACTTGCGGTAGCCGAGGGAGGAGGTGGTGGCCCGGGAGGCGAGGGGGACCTCCAGCTGCGGGGCCTGGATGCCGTCCGGGAAGTGGCCGAGGCCGGCGAGTTTCGCCTGGAGCTGTTTGCGCAGCTCGGGCTGGAAGGCGGTGAACTGGCCGCCCATGCGGCTGGGGAGGACGGCGCCGAGGAATTCCTCCGCCGACGTCCAGTATTTCTCCAGGGATTCCCTGACGGCCTGGGGCCACTCGGGCATCTGCTGATCGCTCGGGCGGGGAATCCAGGTGCTCCAGAACTGGGCACGTCCGCCGAGATAGGGGATCTGCGGCGCGAGATCGAACGTGGTGCCGGGCGCGCGGCGCCAGGGCCGCGCCACGGCGTCCTTCATCAGGCGCTGATAACGGGGGTGAAGATTCTGGACATGTTCGGGAAGGAGGAAGCTTCCCTTCTCCAGGACGAGGACGCGGAGTTTCGCCGCGCCCCTCTGCTGGACGAGCCGGTCGAGCACGGCGGCGCCGACCGCGCCCCCGCCGACGATCACGACGTCGTACTCGACGCCGCTGACCTGCTTCAACGTCTTGCAGTAGTAGGTGGCGACCGGATCACGGTCGGCCGGAACGGGCGGGACGACCTGCGGCGGAGCCGTGGTGACGTCCAGCAGCGTCGTCCCCTGCGCGAATACGGCCGGCGGATCGGAACCTGGCACGGGCATACCTCCTTGCGGAAGTTCCGTTGGCATGTGACGAGCCATTCTGCGGACTCGCTCAGCGCCCGGCAATGCCTGCAATTATGCGAGGAGGATTACCGGAAAGGTTTCTGCGGACGGGGTCGCACAGGGGGAAACGCTTCACCGCTCACCTCTTTTTCGTCCCATCCCACCGGCATATTCACCGATGTGGGTTAACTCCCGAACGCGTGTCCCTATCCGCACCACCCTTCCCCGCATCCACCACCCCGGCCGAGGCACCGACCGGCTCACTGGTCCGTACCAAGGTCTTGACGGGGGTGCTCGGTCACCCCTTAACTCATGCATTGAAATAAGAGCTGGACGCGTCTGTCATGTGTCATGTGCACGCCACATCTGTGCAGGAGAACCCATGCCCCCCACCTCAAGACCACCCCTCGTCGCGGCCGTCGTGACCGTCGCCGTGGCCGCCTCGCTGTTCGGGGCGAGCCCGCACGTGCAGGCCGCCGACGCCGCCGCGCTGCCCGGCGGTTGGGCCACCGTCGTGAACGGCGGCAGCGGCAAGTGCCTGGACGCCCGGGCGGCGGCCACGGTGAACGGCACGGCGGTGCAGCAGTACGGCTGCAACGGCACGACCGCGCAGCAGTGGAGCTTCACGCCCACCAGTGACGGCTATGTGCGGATCGGCAACCGCAACGACGCCCAGCAGGTGGTGGACGTCAGCGACGTTTCGAGTGCCGACAACGCGGCCGTGCACCTGTGGACGTATCTCGGCGGGAACAACCAGCAGTGGCGGCCCGTCGACGAGGGCGGCGGCGCCTATCACTTCGTCAACCGGCACAGCGGCAAGTGCCTCGACGTGCCGGCCGCGTCGACGGCCGACAGCGTGCAGTTGGTGCAGTACACCTGCAACGGCACGGCCGCGCAGCGCTTCCAGGTCGCCCCGGTGAGCACGGCCCCCGGTGATGTCGACCTCGGGCCGAACGTGGCGGTGTTCGACCCGTCGATGCCGTCGGCCACGATCCAGAGCCGGCTGAACCAGATCTTCCAGCAGCAGGAGACCAACCAGTTCGGCACGCAGCGCTACGCGGTGCTGTTCAAGCCGGGCACGTACAGCAACGACGTCAACGTCGGCTTCTATACACAGATATTGGGCCTCGGCCTGTCCCCCGACTCGGTCACCGTCAACGGGGCCGTGCACGTGGAGGCGGACTGGTTCCCGCCGCAGAACGCCACGCAGAACTTCTGGCGCGGTGCGGAGAACCTGTCGGTGAACCCCACGGGCGGCACCGACCGGTGGGCCGTGTCGCAGGCGTCCGCATACCGGCGCATGCATGTGCGCGGCAATCTGGAGCTCAGCGACGGCGGCTGGTCCAGCGGCGGCTTCATGGCCGACAGCAAGATCGACGGCCAGGTGAGGTCCGGCACCCAGCAGCAGTGGCTGACCCGCAACTCCCAGCTCGGCAGCTGGACGGGGTCCAACTGGAACATGGTCTTCGTCGGCAGCCAGGGCGTGCCCGGCAACAGCTTCCCCAGCCCGCCGTACACCACGGTGGCGCAGACCCCGATCGTGCGGGAGAAGCCGTTCCTGTACGTCGACTCCGCGGGCGCCTACCGGGTGTTCGTGCCCGCGCTGCGCACCGGCTCCTCGGCGACCACCTGGGCGAACGGCAGCCCCGCGGGCACCTCCCTCGGCATGGACCAGTTCTACGTCGTCAAGGCGGGCGCGACCGCGGCGCAGATCAACGCCGCCCTCGCCGACGGAAAGAACCTGCTGGTGACGCCCGGTGTCTACCACCTGGACCAGACCCTGCGGGTGACCCGCCCGGACACCGTCGTCCTCGGTCTCGGCCTCGCCACGTTCGTCCCCGACAACGGCATCACCGCCATGACCGTCGCCGACGTCGACGGCGTGAAGATCGCGGGCCTGCTCTTCGACGCCGGCACCACCAACTCGCGGACACTGGTGGAGATGGGGCCGTCCGGTGCATCCGCCGACCACACCGCGAACCCCGCCTCCCTGCACGACGTGTACTTCCGGGTCGGCGGCGCCGCCGTGGGCCGGGCGAGCACCAGCCTCGTCGTCAACAGCGACGACGTCATCGGCGACCACATGTGGGTCTGGCGTGCCGACCACGGCAGCGGCGTCGGCTGGAACACCAATACCGCCGACACCGGGCTCGTCGTCAACGGCGACGACGTCACCATGTACGGCCTGTTCGTCGAGCACTATCAGAAGCACCAGACCGTCTGGAACGGCAACGGCGGGCGGACGTACTTCTACCAGAACGAGATGCCCTACGACCCGCCGAACCAGGCCGCCTGGATGAACGGCTCCACGCAGGGCTACGCCGCCTACAAGGTGGCCGACTCGGTGACCAGTCACCAGGCGTACGGGCTCGGCAGCTACTGCTACTTCAACGTCGACCCGCGGGTGACGGCCGAGCACGCCTTCGAGGTGCCGAACAGCCCGAACGTCCGGTTCCAGAACATGGTGACGGTCTCGCTCGGCGGCACCGGGACGATCCGGCACGTCATCAACGACCGGGGCGGTCCGTCCAACTCCTCGACGAACGTGGCCGATCTCGTCAGCTATCCCTGAGCGAACCGGTCGAGCAGCGCGTCCAGGCCGGCCGCCAGCCCTTCCGGGCCCGCGCGGTCGGCCAGAGCGGCGGCCGTGCGGCGCAGGTTCGGCAGTTCGTGCGAGGGCATGCGGTGCAGACCGAGCCGGAAGGCGGGGTCCGGTTCGTCGGGGTTGTCGACCATGGGGCGCAGTTCGGCGGAGACATAGCCGAGCAGCCAGGCCGTCACGGCCTCGAAGGCCAACGCGGCGCGGGTCCCCTCCAGGCCCGACCGCTCCAGGAGAACGAGCACGCGCTCATGGTCCCTGAGCACCGCGAGGGGGCGCCGGGCCAGCGGGACCGCCAGCATGCGGGTGGTCAGCAGCGGGACGGCGTGCGGGTGGGCGAGGCAGACGTCGTAGGTGGCCCGCGCGATCCGGTGCAGCCCCGAGCGCCCGTCCTGCTCGGGGTCCCAGTCCCCCAGGCGCTCCTCCAGCTCCAGGTACAGCGCCTCGACGAGACCGTCGAGGAGCGCGTCCTTGCCCTCGGCGTAGCGGTAGAGCGCCATCGCCTCCACGCCGAGTTCCGCGCCGAGGCGGCGCATGCTCAGGGCGGACAGGCCCTCCCGGTCGACCAGGTCCAGGGCGGCGGCCAGCACGCGCTCGCGGCTGAGGCGGCCGTAGCGGCCACGGTCACTGGCGCGACGCGCCGGAGAATTCGACGCGCCCTCGCCGCCGGACCCGGCCCGCCCTCTCGTCATGCCCGCCTCCGTTCGTTCGACAGCGCTCCGGCATTCCCCTGTTGACTGTATGTACCCATGAGCGCAAAGTGTATGTATACGCCGTAAATATACGCCTTCTGGATGAGGCTGGTCATGACAGTTCACCGGCTGCGGCCCCGGCACCGGCAGGACGGCGCTGCGAGTGGCGTTCCCTTCGCCGTCGCCCGTGTCGGTCCCGAGGCCCGGCGTGCGGCGCGGCGGGTGCTGGCCTCCGGGTGGGCGACCACCGGGCGGGAGGCGGAACTGTTCGAGGCGGAGTTCGCGGCGCGGGTCCGCGCCCGCCACGCCGTCGCCGTCAGCTCCGGCACCGCCGCGCTGGAGCTGGCGCTGCGCGCCCTGCGGCTGCCGCACGGCGCGCCCGCGCTGGTACCGGCCGTGACCTTCTGCGGCGCCGCGCACGCCGTGGTGCACGCCGGGCTGCGGCCGGTGCTGGTGGATGTCGACCCGGGCACCGCGATGCCCACGCCGGACACCGTGGAGCGGGCCGCCCGGGCCTGCGGAGCGGGCCCCCGGGCGATGACGGTCCTGCACTACGGCGGCGCCCCCGCGCCGCTGGAGGAGCTGGCGAGGGCCGCGGGCCTGCCGCTGAGCCAGGTCGTCGAGGACGCGTCGCACGCGCTCGGCACCTGGGTGGGCGACCGGCCCGTGGGCGGCGGCCCGTCGGCCGCCGCCTGCTTCGGCTTCCACGCCACCGAGACCCTGCCCATCGGCGAGGGCGGCATGCTCACCACCGACGACCCGGAGATCGCAGAGCGGGTCCGGCGCGCACGGCTGCACGGCATGTCCGCCGCCGACGGCTGGCGCCACACCGTCGACGAGGCCGGCCTGAACGCCTGCATGACCGACGTCCAGGCCGCCGTGGGCCGGGCGCAGCTGCGCCACTTCGACGACTGGCAGGAGCGGCGGCGCGCCCTGGCCGCCCGCTACGACGCGGCGCTCGCCGAGATACCCGGGCTGGAGCCGCTCGCCTGGCCGACCCCCGGCGAGCACGCCCGCCATCTGTACGTCGTACGGGTGCTGGAGCAGTACGGCACGGACCGCGACGAGCTGGTCGAGCGGCTGGCCAGGGACGGCATCGGCACCTTCGTGCACTTCGTCCCGCTGCATCACATGCCGTACTTCCGGCGCGTGACCACCGTCCCGCCGGACGGGCTGCCCGGGGCGGACGCGCTCTTCCCGCAACTGCTGTCGCTGCCCCTCCGCCCCGACCTCGCCGAGCGCGACCTGGACCGGGTCTGCGAGCGGCTCGCCCGGTACGCCGCCCCCGCCCCGGCCGCCGTACGGCCGCGGTCGGCCGGGCTGCGCACCGTCATCGTCGGGGCCGGTGAGGTGGGACGGGCGCTCGCCCGGGACCTGGCCCAAACGCCCGAGTTCGGGCTGGATCCCGTGGGGTTCCTGGACGACGACACGGCCAAGCAGAGGGCCGGGACGGTCGCCGGTCTGCCCGTCCTCGGCGGGCTCGACGACACCGGGGCGACCGTACGCGCGCTCCGGGTCGGCGCGGTCGTCGTGGCCATCCCCGCCTTCGCCCCGGACCGCTTCCGTCGAGTCGCACAGGCCGCCGAGGGCGCCGGGGCGAGCGTGCGCCGTCTGCCGTCGTTCGTCGCCGCGCTCCAGCGCGACGTCAGCGACCTGCGCTCGCCGGACCTGCGCGAGCTGATCGGGCGCGCCGAGACGCATGTCATCAGCCCCGAGGCGCGGTCGGCGGTGGCCGGGCGGCGCGTCCTGGTGACCGGCGCGGGCGGTTCGGTGGGCAGTGAACTGTGCCGTCGGATACGGGCGTTCGGGCCGAGCCGGCTGTTCCTGCTCGACCACGACGAGTCCGCTCTGCGCCGACTGCGGCAGGAGCTGTACGGCGAGGCACCGCACGGCGGCGACACGGTGATCGCCGACATCCGCGACCGGCACCGTATCGACCAGGTCTTCCGCGAGCTGCGGCCGGAGGTGGTCTTCCACGCGGCCGCCGACAAACGTCTGCCGCTGCTCGAACTGCACCCGTGCGAGGGAGTGAAGACGAACGTCCGCGGCACCGAGAACGTGGTCCGCGCCGCCATCGCTGTCGGCACCTCGCGGTTCGTGCTGGTCTCCAGCGACAAGGCGGCCGACCCGGTGTCGGTGCTGGGCGCGACCAAGCGGCTGGCGGAGTTGCTGGTGGGCGACGCCGGGCAGGACGCGCCGCCCGGCACGGTGTTCGCCGCCGTCCGGTTCGGCCATGTGCTCGGCAGCCGCGGCTCGCTGCTGTCGGTCGTGGCCGGGCAACTGGGCGCCGGGACCCCGGTGACGGTCCCCCATCCCGAGGCCACCCGCTGCTTCACGACCGATGAGGAGGCCGTCGGGCTGGTCCTGGAGGCGGCCCGGACGGCACGCGGCGGCGAGGTGTTCGTCCCCGGCCTCGAAGGCCCGGTGCGCATCGAGGACCTGGTCCGCGCCTACGCCCGCGCCCTGGACATCGCGGACGTCGACATCCGCTACACCGGTCTGCGGCCCGGCGAGAAGCTCCACGAGACGCTGCTGTCCAGGCGCGAGCGGCCGACCAGCACGGCCCACCCCGGCATCCTCGCCGCGGAACCCCTCACCCGAGCGATCCCGTTCGCCCGGCATCTGCCCGCGCTGTACGCGGCGGCCGAGCACAACGACGCGCCGGGCGTGCGCCGCATCCTGGCCGCGCTGCTGCCGGGCTTCCCGGCCACCGAGCCGACCCGCCGGGCGCATGCCGCGCTGGCCGACCCCTATCCGGACGACTTCTGACGCTCGGACGACTTCTGACCCTCATGCAGGGTTTTCATCCACGCAGGGTCTTCATCGCAGCGCCCCCTCCGGGCGGGGGCCCTCGCCCCGCACCCAGCGGGCCACGTCGGGCGGCACGGGCGCGAACCGCGTGCCGGGCAGCACGCCGAACCTCCGGCACCAGCGGGCCGCGGGCTGCGGCGGTTCGGCCCGGCCGCCCATCTCGGTGACCAGCACGCTGCCGCCGCGCGCGGCGATCCGGACCCCGTCGGGCTCGACGGCGAGGACCATGCCGGGCGGACCCGCGGGTTCGTCGCGGCGCGGCGGGCGGGTGCGCCAGACCATCACCCGCTCGCCGTCGAGCATCCCGAACGCGCCGGGGTACGGCGTGGTCAGCGCCCGCACCCAGTCGTGCACGGCGCGCGGCCGGCGGTCCCAGTCGATGACGCCCATGGCGTGGGTGCGGCGCGGCAGCACATCGCCGGCGGCCGGGTTCTGCGGCTTGCGCGGGGCGGTTCCGGTGAGCAGGGCGGGCAGATGGGTGAGGAGCATGTCGGCGCCGGCCTGCGCGACCCGGTCGTAGACGGTGGCGCAGGTGTCCTCGGGGCCGATGTAGAGCCGGCGCTGGTCGACGATGTCCCCGGTGTCCGTGCCCGGGTCGAGCAGCATCATCGTGTTGCCGGTGACCGACTCGCCGCGCAGGATCGTCCAGTTGACGGGGGCGCGGCCGCGGTGGCGCGGCAGCAGGGAGGCGTGGAAGCCGACGCAGCCGTGCCGGGGCACGGACAGCAGCTCGGGGCCGAGCAGCCGGGTCCAGCCGACGACGACCACCAGGTCCGGTTCCAGCGCGCGTACGCGTGCCACCACGGCGGGCGCGTTGACGTCGCTCTCGCGCAGCACCGGGACGCCGGCGGCCCCGGCGGCGCCCGCGAGGTCGGCGGCGCCGCAGAGCCGTCGCCGCTCCTCGTCGGGCGGCGTGATCACGGCCGCCAGGCGGACCAGCGGCGAGTGGAGCAGGGCCGTCAGCGCCGCCTGCGCCTCGTGCACGGCGCCGACGAGGACGACCCGGCCCGGAGGACGTGCGGACAGGGGACGTGCGGATGCTGAGCGCATGACGGTTCCTTCGGGGTCGGGGCCGTGTGCGGCCACGGCACGGGCCGGGACCACCAGCACCGCCGGGGCGGGAGGACGAGGGCGGTGCGGGCCGTCGCGGAGGTGGTCTCGTGGCGGGCGGTGGGACGCCTGCGGGATGCGCGCGGTCGGCTCAGAACGGCCATGGCGTCTCCTCTGCGGCGAGCAGCAGGATGAACGCCCGGGCCTGGGCCTCGGCGAAGCGGGGGTCGGTGGCCTCGGCGGCGACCGCGGCGAGCTCGGCGAGCACGGCGTCGCGCCCGCAGGCGGCGGGCAGGCCGAGGCGGTGCAGCGCGGCGGCGAGGAACTCGCGGATCAGCCGGGGGTACCAGCCGGCGCCGTCGAGCGCGTAGGCGAGGGCGGCTCCGGGCCGGCCGGCGATCAGCCCGTGGTGGCCGGGCACGCGGTGGCCGGGGTGGGTGCGCCGGTCGAGGTGCTCGCAGTAGGAGACGACGAACCGGGCCGGGTCGGCGAGCGGGCTGCCGGCGGTCCGGGCGCGCTCCCAGTCGACGACGCCGGAGACCCGGTGGTGACTCACCAGGACGTTGCCGGGCCAGAAGTCGCCGTGCACGGCGGTACGGGGCGCGAGGTGGGCGCGCAGCCGGCGGCGCAGGGCGTGCAGCCCGACGCGGGCGGGCCGGGCCAGCCGGTCGTCCAGCGCCTCGACCACTCCGGGGCGCAGGTCGAGGGGCGCGAAGGCACCGGCGGTGGCCGACTGGAAGCCGCTGAGCCAGTCGGCGGCCGCGACGAAGTCGGCGCGCACCGGGCCGGGACGCGCGTGGTGGCCGGGGCGGTGGTAGGCGACCAGCATCGGCGCTCCGGGCAGGGCGCTGGTGGCCAGGGCGGGCAGGTCCCCGTGGCGCAGCAGGCCCAGGACGGTGGGGACGGTCGGCCGCGTCGCGCCGAGCGGCAGCGGTGCGAGGGCGCGGAGCCGTTCGGCCTCGCGCAGGATCGACTGGGCGGCCTGGGGGCCTGCCGGGATCTTCACGGCGAGTTCGGGGTGCGGCGCGTCGGGCGGGAAGATCAGCAGGAGCAGCCGGGCCGGGTCGTGGCTGTGGTCGAGCAGCACCACGGGTCCGGACGCGGTGAGCCGGCCGATGTCGTCGAGGGTGTCGTGCGTGAGTCCGGCGCCGAGGTCCTGGTCGGTGACGGTGAGGCCGGGCAGGATGCGCGGCAGGGCCGGTACGGCGAGGGCGGCGCGGGCGGCCGGGTAGAGCCAGCCCGGCATGGGCGGCGGGATCGCCAGCAGCGACTGGCGGACGTAGTGCAGCACCGCCGCCCGGTCCTCGGCCACCACGACCGGGTGCCGCCGGGAGGGCAGGGCGAGGTACCGCCGGCCCGGGGGCAGCAGGTCGCGCCACATCCCCTCGCGCCCCGGCACCTGCGTCGGTGACGCCGTCATGACAGCACCGGCACGCACACGAGGGACGACGTGCGGTGGGGGCCAGGCACCAGCAGCGGCCGGCCGGTGTGTGCGAAGGCGGGGTGGCCGGTCATCGCCTCGGGGGTCCGGGCACGGGCGGCGTTGTGCCGGTGGACGAAGGCGGGTTCGCCGTCGCCGCGCCGGCGCGGCGGGTCGATCACGCCGCGCATGTCCCGGCGGAGCGCCACGACGTGCGACGGCTGATGCCCCGCGCTCGCCCCGCCGGCCTCCGCGGACTGCCGGAGACGACGGGGGCGAGCCCCGGGGACGGCGCTCACGACGAGCGTGCGCAGACCGGTGGTCAGCTGTGCCGTCATCACGGACTCCTCGACGGAGAGCTCCCGTGCGCCGTCTATTTACGGCGTATACGTACACACTTTACCGATTTGCCCGGTACGTCAAGAGGAGCGATCGCCGCACAGTGCCTGCTCCTCCAGCGCCGCAAGCGCCTTGTCGATGGGGTGCGGCTGCGGCTGTCCCGAGGCGTCCAGGCGGTTCCACCGGGCGAGGTTCACCGCGACGGACATCTGGCGCCGGCCGTCGGCCCGCGTGAAGGACAGCGTGCCGGCGCCCCAGGCGCTGCCGTCGTGGCCCCAGAAGGTGCCGCAGCCCGGGATGTCCCTCCGGTGCAGGCCGAGGCCGTACTCGACGGTCGAGCCGTCCAGGGCCACGACCGGGATCGTGCGCTGCATCTCGGCCAGCGAGGACCGGCTGACGATCTCGCCGGCGAGGAGCCTGCCGTAGAAGCGGTCGAGGTCCGCCATGGTCGACACCAGGCCGGCGCCGGTCGTCACCCAGGACATGTTGTAGACGCTGTAGTCGCGCGGCGGGTCGATCGCGCCGTGCAGGGACTCGTACATCCGCGGGTGCGGGCCCTCGATGCGCGGTCCGTCCGGGAAGGCGGTGTGGCGCAGCCCGGCGCGCCGGATGACATGGCGGGTGATGTACTCCTCGGCCGGCAGGCCGGTGACCTTCTCCAGCAGTGCGCCGAGGAGCAGGTAGTTGGTGTTGGAGTACACGCCGGTCGGGCCCCCGGGCTCACCGGTGGGGGGTGCCGAGAGGCCGAGCTCGATCAGCTCGGTCCGGCTGAACTGCCGGAACCGGTTGTCGTCCAGGCTCTGCGGCGACATGACCTTCAGGGACGGGAAGGCGTAGGCGATGTGGTCGGGTATGCCGCTGGTGTGGTTCAGCAGCATCCGGACCGTGATCCGCTGTCCGCGCTCCCCCGGCACCAGGTGCGGCAGATAGCCGCCGATCGGCGCGTCGAGGTCGATGCGGCCCCGTTCGACCTGCTGCATGACCGCGGCCGCGGTGAAGGTCTTGGTGATGCTGCCGACGCGGTGCCGCATGCCGGGGGTGACGGGGCGGCCGGTGCGGAGGTCGGCGACCCCCGAGGCGCCGCGCCAGACACCGTCCGCGTCGCGCACCTCGGCGAAGACGCCCGGCATGCCCGCGCGATGGAGGTCGTCCAGTGCGGACTGCAGGGCCGCGGCATCCGCGACGGGGGCCGCGGCTGTTGTCGAGGTCGAGGTCGAGGTCGTGTCCGGCGCGGGGGCCGCCGCCACCGTGCCCGCGCAGACTCCGAGCGCCGTCGCGCTCGCGCAGAGGGCCAGTCGTATGTTCAAGGCGTCCGTCCTTTCCTGATCGGTGACTTGGGCTCACGGGGCCAGTGCGCGGCGCAGCACGGCGCCGAGTTCGGCGATCTGCCGCTGCGAGACCTCCGCGGACAGCAGGGCCTGCGAGCCGTGGAACGTGCCCGCCCACTGGTGGAGTTCGACGGACACGCCGGACCGCAGCAGGCGCAGGGCGTAGTCGAGGTCGTCGTCGCGGTTGGGGTCGAACTCGGCGGTGGAGACGTACGCCGGGGGAAGGCCGGACAGGTCGTCCGCACGCGCGGGGGCGGCGTAGGGGGTGGCGGGCCGGGAGCCGAGGTAGTGCCTCCACGACTGGGCGATCTTGTCGCGGTTCACCCAGGGCGTGTCGGTGAAGGTGCGCTGAGACCAGACCTCCTGCCGGTCGTCGAGCTGGGCCTGGTTGAGGACCTGGAAGCAGATGGCGGGCCCCTGCTCGTCACGGGCGCGCAGCGCGAGCGCGGCCGCGAGTCCGCCGCCTGCGCTGTGCCCGCCCACGGCGATCCGCTCGGGGTCGACGCCGAGTTCGGCGGCGTGCTCGGCGGTCCAGGCGAGAACGGCGTAGGCGTCGTCCAGGGCGGCGGGGAACGGGTCCTCGGGGGCGAGGCGGTAGCTCACGGAGATCACCACCGCGCCCGAGCCGTGCGCGAGCCGGGCGGCCCACGGGTGCTCGGTGCGCGCATCGCCCATGACGAATCCGCCACCGTGCAGCCACAGGACGGCTCCCTGGGCCTGTCGGGGGCGGTAGACGCGCACCTGCACGTCCGGGTCGGCGGGCACGGTGCGGTCCTCGACCTCCAGATCGCCGGTGTCCGGGGCGGGCACCGCGGCGGCCAGCTCGGCGAGAGCCTTGCGGGCGGTGACCGGGTCGGTGAAGTCGGCGCGGGGGAACAGCGGGACGAATGCTTCGAGTTCGGGATCCATGACGGCCATCCTCGGGGCGGCGGCGGAAAAGATCATCCGCCGTCCGTCGCCCATCCCGCCCGGTTCGCGCGCCGAACGGCGCCCGCCCTCCGCTCTATGCTGCGGGCATGGAGGCACTGGCCGTACGGCTGTCGGGACTTGATCCGTACGTCGATGGCGCGATCCGTATCGTCGCGTTCTACGACACCCTGATGCGCCGGCGCGTGGACCTGCCCGCGCTCGCCCGGGCGTCGGCGGGGCTCGCCGAGTGCGTGGCCGGGATACGGCTGCACGGCACGGGCCGGACGATCCGCATGGCCCCCGACGGCACGGCCGCCCCCGGTCCGGAGTCCCCCGCCACCAGCACGGTGCCGATCACCCTCGACGAGGAGGAGATCGGCACGGTGTGGCTGGAGCGGTCCGGGGCCGTGACGAACGCGCTCGACGACGTGGTCCTGGACCGGCTGGCCCTCGCCGTCACGGCGGCCGTGGAGCGGTACGGCCCGGCCCGCACCACGATGGCCGACCCGGCGCTCGTCGAGCTGGTGATCAGCGCCGACACCGACGAGGCGGCCCGGGCGCGGGCGCTGCGCCTGCTGGGGTTCGCCGCCGATGTGCCGGTCCGGGTCGTCGCCGTGCGCCCAGGGCCCGCACTGGACCGGATCGGCGCGCTGGTCTGCGCGGGCCGGCCGGTGAAGGCCGCGCCGCTCGCGGACGTCGGTGTCCTGCTGGCCACCACCGTGGACGCGGCCCGCTTCCCCGCGGACGTCCGGGCGGGCATCGGCGCCGCCGCGGCGCCCGCCCTGTCCTGGCGCCAGGCCCGCACCGCCCTACGCTTCACCACCCCGCGCGAACCCGTCGTCCGGCACGCCGACCTGGGCGCGCTGGCCCTGCTCGCCGAGCTGCCGCCGGAGGCCCTGCGGGCCAACCCGGACGTGGCGGCGATCGCCCGCATCGCGTCCGGCGCCGACGACCTGTCGACCCTGGACGCCTACTGCACCACCGGCTCGCTGCGCCGCGCCGCCGATCTCCTCCACCTCCACCACAGCAGCGTCGCCCGCCGGGTCGACCAGCTCGCCAAGGCCCTCGCGCTGGACCTCACCGACCCCGCGGGTCTGACGCGCGCCAAGCTGGCCCTCGCGGCGTGGCGGCTGCTCGGCGACTGAGGTCCGCCGGCTCGGCCGCGCCGCCGTCCCGCCTAAGATCGCTGTGCCGTGATGACTCCCCGAGGGCGCGAGGGCCATGGATCTGAACACGCTGAGGCAGTTCCTGGCGGTGGCGCGGCTGGAGCATCTCAGCCGCGCGGCCGATGAACTGCGCGTCGCCCAGCCGTCGTTGAGCCGTTCCATCGCGCGCCTGGAGAGCGAGCTGGGCACTGCGCTGTTCGACCGGGCCGGACGGCTGCGGCTGAACCAGGCGGGTGCGCTCTTCCGTGACCATGTCGAGCGGGCGCTCGGTGAGCTGGAGGCGGGGCGGCGGGCCGTGGCCGAAGTCGGCGGCGAGGGCTTCGGGACGGTTCGGCTGGCGTCGGAGACGTTCCTGACGGTCACCGGGCCGCTCGCGGCGTTCAAACGCGCCCATCCTTCCGTGGAGGTCGAGCTGCATCAGCTGACGGCCGCGGAGATGGCCCGGGGCCTGCGCGCGCAGGACGTCGACCTCTGCGTCGCCTCTCAGCCGCTGCCCGCCGACGGCCTGGAGACGGCCCGGCTGCTCGACGAACAGGTCTGGCTGGTCACGCCGCTCGGCCATCCGCTGGCGGACCGCACCTGCGTGAGGGTCGCCGAGCTCGCCGACCAGCCCTTCGTCACCACCCGCAAGGGACACTGGCAACGCCGCCTGCTGGACCGGCTCTTCGCCGCCGAGGACCTCACCCCGAGGATCGTCTGCGAGGGCGACGAACCCAGCGCCGTCGCGGACCTGATCCAGGCCGGCCTCGGCGTCGGCCTCATCCCGGACATGGCCCGGGGCGCCGCCCTGAACCTCCCCGCCGCCTGGGTCGCCGTCGACAGCCCGGACTGCCGCCGCGTCCTCACCCTGCACTGGGGCGCCGACAGCCGGATGTCGAACGCCGCGCGCCTGATGCGCACCCTGCTCCTCGACTGGAACTGGGCGCGCGGTGAACCGTCGGGCCACTCCTGACGTCACCCAGGTCAGCACGTGCTGACATCATCAGCACGACCGAACGCACCCGAAGGCGGGCGAACTTGTCGACTCTGCTGCTGATCGGCGCCCTGGCCCTCGCCCTCGCAGGCTGCGCCTGCGCGATCTGGGCCGAACGCGGCGGCCCCCGCTGGGCCCACGTCGTGGGGCGGGTGACCGTCACGACGGGCGAGGTGCTGCTGGCTCTGCTCAAGAGCCACAAAGGAGGCCGCGGCCGCTCCTCCTCCGACGGTGACTAGAGCGTCTTCCGTCAGGCCAGCGGCAGCCGCATCAGGGTGAGGTCGAGCCAGCGGCCGAACTTGACGCCGACCTCGGGGATCGTGCCGACGTGCAGGAAGCCGTGGCGTTCGTGGAGCCTCACGGAGGCCGTGTTCTCGGCCTCGATGCCGGCGATCATCACATGGTGGCCGGCCTCCCGGGCAGCGGTGACGAGGACGCCCAGCAGGGCGGAGCCGATGCCGAGGCCGTGCCGGCCCTCGCGGACGTAGACCGAGTCCTCCACGCTGTGACGGTAGCCCTCCTTCTCCCGCCACTGCCCGTAGACCGCGAAGCCGACGACCTCGCCGTCCGCCTCGGCGACGAAGGCGGAGCCGCGCTCCAGATGGGCGGCCAACCAGGCCGCACCCTCGGCGGGGGACTGCTGCGTGTCCGTCCACAGAGCCGTGGAGTGCGCGATCGCGTGGTTGCGGATCTCGCGGACGGCCTCCGCGTCGGCGGGCCGCGCCGGACGCACTTCCACCACACGACTCCTCTCGTATATTGGATTCATGTCCAACATAGTAGATCCCCTGGTGGGGCAGATCGCGGCCCGCGTCCGCACCGAGCGGGAGCGACGCCGGTGGACACTGGCGCAGCTCGCCGACGCCTCGGGGGTCTCCCAGGCGATGATCAGCCGCATCGAGCGCGGCGAGAGCTCCCCCACAGCCGTCGTCCTGGGCAAGCTGTCGGCCGCCTTCCAGCTCAGCGTCGCCTCGCTGCTGGCCCTGGCCGAGGGGCAGCGGCAGGACGTCCCGGACTCGGCCGGGGTGCGCCGGTCGGGCGAGGCCGCCGAGTGGCGCGACCCCGACACCGGCTATCTGCGCCGGCAGATCAGCGGCCCGCACTTCCCCGCCGAGATCGCCGAGATCCTGCTCCCCGCCGGCGCCACCGTGCCGTATCCGGCCGCGGCCTTCGCGTTCGTACGCCAGGTGGTGTGGGTCCTCGACGGCCGGCTCACCTTCCACGACGGCGACACGGTCCATGAACTCGACGCCGGCGACACCATCGAGCTCGGCGAGCCCGCCCCACGCGTCTTCACCAACACCACGGACAGCGACTGCCGTTACGTGGTCGTCCTCACCCGCGGCCCCCAGCCGTGAGGGAGGACCTGCGCCGCGACGACGCGTCCCACCCCGTGCCGCGACACCCGGCCGGCCTCGCCGGGGCCGGCACACCTCGCGCCGCCGCGACCGGCGCCCCGACTCCCCCACCCCTGAAGCAAACACGCCTCACCGACGGCCTCGCCCGAGGCGGCGCCCCGCTGCTCGCCGTCATCGCCGGGGCGGCCATCGCGAACAACTACGCCCTCCAGCCCGCGCTGGCGGCGGTCGCGGCCGACCTGGGGGTCCCCCTGGCGGTGATCGGCCTCGTCCCCACGGCCGCGCTCGTCGGGTGCACGACCGGTTTCGCGCTGCTGCTGCCGCTCACCGACCATCTCGCGCCCAACCGCCTGGTCGCCGCGCAGCTCACGGCGCTGGCCGCCGCGCTCTGCCTGGCCGCGGCCGCGTCCGGCCCGGTCGTGCTGCTGGCCGCGTATCTGCTGATCGGTGCGGCCGCCGGGGTCGCGGCGCAGGCCGGGAGCATCGCGGGACGCCACGCGCCGGACGCGCGCCGCGGACGGAGTGTCGCCACGGTCGCCGCCGGCATGTCGGCCGGCATCCTGCTGAGCCGCCTGGCGGGCGGCACCCTCGCCGACCTTCTCGGGTGGCGGCCGATGCTGCTCGTCTTCGCGGGACTCGCCCTGGCATGCGCGGCCGCCGCCGCCGTGCGCCTGCCGCGGGGACGCCCGAGGCCCGGCCGTGGGTACGGGGCCACGCTCGCCTCGCTCCCGCCGCTGCTGCGCGAACATCCCGCACTGCGGCGGGCGGTGGCGGCCGGAGGGCTCTGGTACGTCGCGTTCAACCTGGTGTGGGTCACCCTCGCGCTCGCTCTGGCCGAGCCGCCGCACGTCCTCGGCCCCACGTCCATCGGCCTGTACAGCCTGGCGGGGATGCTCGGGTTCGTCGTACTGCCGTACACCGGGCGGCTCACCGACCGGTACGGTCCGCGTACGGTGATCACCGCGGCCCTGCTGACGGCCGCGGCCGGCACCGCGGTGCTGGCCACCGGCCTCGACGCCCCGCTCGTCACCGCGTGCGGGCTCGCCCTGTTCGACGCCGGATGCTTCGCCGCGCAGGCCGCCAACCAGAGCCGCGTCATCGCGCTCGACCCCGGGCGCTCGGGCAGCCTCAGCAGCGTCTACCTCGTCCTCTACTTCACGATCGGCGCCCTCGGGACCGCCCTCGCCGCGCCGCTGCTGGACCTGATCGGCTGGCGGGGCACGGCCGCCGCCGCACTCGGGGTGCTGCTGCTCGCCGCCGCCGTCGTACGCACGGGGCGCGGCGCGACGAAGTGACCGTCAGGATCGTGTGATTGGGCTGGTTGCCGGAGGCGGGCACCGCTACTGTCGCGGCGGGGCGGACGTACGGAGAGTCACGATGGACGAGCAGGAGCGGCGGCGGCGCCAGGATCTGGTCGTGGCCCGCATCGACCGGGTGCAGGAGTCGGGGCGCTTCGACGCGGCGCTGGAGGACGAGGCGCTCGCGGAGGCGGCGCTGCTGCGGGAGGACACCGAGGACCCGACCTCGTGGTTCCTCCTCGGCTGGCTGCACCTCTACCGCTACGGCGGCGACACCGGCGACCGGGCCCAACTGGAGCAGGCGGTGGAGATGTTCCTGCCGTGCATGTTCAGCGACATCGAGGTCGGCGACTTCCCGGAGGAGATCCTGCCGCGGCTGGTCGAGGAGGCCACGGACACCGTCACGGCGCGCACCCGCGAGCTCGGTGAATCGCTGGACGCGGCCGACCACGACGAACTCGTCGCGCTCTGGGACCGGCTCCTCGACTTCGTCCCGCCGGACGACCCCGAACGGCCGGGCCTGCTGTCGAATCTCGCCGCCTCGCTGAACAGCAGGTTCGGCACGACGGGCGACACCCGCGACCTGGAGACGGCGATCGGGCACTTCCGTACGGTGCTGTCGTACGACCTGTCCCCGTCGGACCGGGCGATCTTCCTGACGAACCTGGGCACCGCCCTGGGCGACCGCTTCGACTGGTCGGGCGACTCCGCCGACCTCGACGAGTCGGTCCGGCTGTCCAGGGAGGCCGTCGATCTCACACCCCCGGGCCACCGGCGCCGGGCCGTCTACATGGCGAACCTCGGTTCGGCCCTCGGGGTCTCCTTCCAGCGCACGCTCGACCCCGCGACGGCCGACGAGGCCGTCCGGTGGCTGCGCCGCGCCCGGGAACTCGCCGCGGGCGACGAACTCCAGCAGGTCAGATGCCTGTCCAACCTCGGTCTGCTGTTCGCTCTGCGCTATGTGACCTTCGGTGACGACGCCGATCTGGACGCCGCGGAGGCCGCGTTGCGGGAGGGCGTCACGCTCGCCCCGCAGCACCCGGACAGCGGTTCGATGTTCACCAGCCTGGGCGGCGTCCACATCCAGCGCTTCCAGGCGTCGGGGCGGCGCGAGGAGCTGGACGAGGCCGTCACCGCCAACCGGCAGGCGGTCGCGTCGGCCCCGGACGGCCATCCGGAGCGCAGCCGTCACCTCGGCGCTCTGGGCATGGCCCTCGCGATGCGCGCGGAACTGGGCGGGCCGGGCGCTGCCCAGGACGAGCGGGAGGCGATCGACCGGTTCCGGGCCGCGGTCGACCACCTCTCCGCGTCCCCGTCGCAGCGGCTGGCGGTCGCCAACGTCGCCGGGGTGCTGCTCGGTGACCGCCGCCCGACCGAGGCCGCGGGATTCCTGGAGCTGGCGGTACGTCTGCTGCCGCAGACCGTCGCCGCGCGCAGCCTGGGACGCTCCGACCAACTGCACGGACTGGGCCTGCACGCCGGGCTCGCCGCGGACGCCGCCGCGCTGGTGCTGCGCGACCCGCGGCGGTCGGACGCCCGGCGCCGCGAGGACGCCCTGCAACTGCTGGAAGCGGGGCGGGCCGTGCTGTACGCCCGGGCCCTGGAGACCCGCGACGACGTGACCGCGCTGCAGGAGACGCACCCGGACGCCGCCGAGCGGTTCAGCGCGCTGCGGAATCTGCTCGACCAGCCGCTCGCCCCGGCCGAACGCCGTGAACTGGCCGACCGGTGGGAGGCGTTGCTCGCCGAGATCCGGTCCCTGCCCGGCCAGTCGTCCTTCGCCAGGCCCCCGGCCCTGGCCGACCTGCTCGCGCAGACCGGTCCCGGTCCGATCGCGACGCTCAACGTCAGCCGGTTCGGCTCGGACGCGCTGCTGCTCACCCCGGACGGCCTCACCCGCGTGCCGCTACCCGCGCTCCGCCACGAGGAGGTCCTCGGGCGCATCGACGTGTTCCTCGCCGCGCTGCGCCGCACGGCGCGGGCCCGTGACCGGGACACCCTGCGCGCCGCCCAGGCCGAGATCACCGAGACGCTGGCCTGGCTGTGGGACACCGTCACCGGTCCGGTCCTGGCCGCGCTGGGGCACGACCGCCCGCTCCCGCCGGACACGCCTGCGAAGAAGTGGCCTCGTGTCTGGTGGGCGCCCGGCGGGCTGCTCGGCATGTTCCCGCTGCACGCCTCCGGCCGTCACGACGGCTCGGGCGACGCCGTCCTGGACCGGGTCGTGTCCTCCTACACGCCCACGATCGGGGCGCTGCGGCACGCCCGTCGGCGGCGCCTGCCGGACCGGCCGGGACCGGCCCTGGTCGTCGCCATGCCCACCACGCCCGGTGTTCCCGGACGGCTCACCTTCGTGGGCGTCGAGGCCGCGCTCGTCGCGCAGGCGCTGCCCGGCTCCTTCGCCCCGCCGGAGCCGACGACCGGCAAGGTCCTGGAACTGCTGCCGCGGCACGCCGTAGCCCACTTCGCCTGCCACGGCGTCAGCGATCCCGCCGACCCGTCCCACAGCCGGCTGCTGCTGCACGACCACGCCACGCGCCCGCTGACCGTCGCGTCCCTCACCTCGGTGCGGCTGGATCAGGCGCATCTGGCCTATCTCTCGGCCTGTTCGACCGCCCGCTCCGACGACACGGGCCTCGCCGACGAGTCCCTCCACCTCGCGTCCGCCTTCCAACTGGCGGGCTATCCCCATGTGGTGGGCACGCTCTGGCCGGTCGACGACCGTGTCGCCACTCGCGCCGCCCACGTCTTCTACCCGACCTACGCCCGTCTGGGCCCGGCCCATGCGGCGGCCGCCCTCCACCACGCCGTCCGCACCCTGCGCAGGGACGCGGTCTCGGTGCCTTCCCTGTGGGCGACCCATGTCCATGCGGGCGCCTGAGGCCTGACCGTAATTCAGCAGCCCTTCCGTCGGTGGGCGGTCAGGATGGGCCGGTGAACGATGTCCTGTCCGGGCTCGCCGCCCGTCCGGCCCTGCCCTCCGCCCTGGTCGACCGGCTGATCGCCGTCGCCGACCCCGGCCTCGCGGTCGCGCTCGCCCTCCGTACGGATCTGAGCCGCGTGCAGGTGGCCGCGCTCGCCGCGCGCAGTGAGGGTGCTGCCGAACAGCTGGCGTACGAGGGCCGGTTGACGGCTGCCGATGTCGACCCGGTGGCGTGGCCGGGGGCCGCGCTCGCCCTGCTCGATGCGGGGGCGGGCCGGCCGGAGTGGGCGCGCGCGTTCGCCCGCGACCCGGTCGTGGCGCGCCGGGAGCGGCTGGCCGCCTGCCCCGGGCTGCCCGCCGATGTGGTGGAGACGCTCGCCGCCGACCCGGACGTGAGCGTCGTCGCGGAGCTCGCGCTGTGGGCCGCACCGGGGGTCGCCGCGCGGCTCGCGGGGCATCCGCATGCCGAGGTGCGGCGTGCGGTGGCCGCGAACGAGGGCACGCCTGCGGCCGTCCTGAGGATGCTGCTCTCGGGTCAGGGACTCGCCCCGGCGGTGCGGTGTCTGGTCTGCGACCGTGAGGAGCCGCCGTATGCGCACCCGCGCGACTGTCCCCGGCTCGACTGCGACCTTCGCTCGGGGGCCGCCTGCGACGGCTCCCACGAGTCCACGGTCTTCGACATCCAGCAGCTGGCCCTGCGGAATCCGGCCACACCGACCGACGCCGTCGTGCCCTTCGCCGACCACCCGTCGGCGCTGCTGCGCTGGGAACTGGCCGCCCGCCCGGATCTGCCCGCGTCCGTCGCCCGGCGCCTCGCCGACGACCCGGTGCCCGGGGTGCGCTCCACGCTCGCCGGGAATCCGGCCGCCGGCGCCGCTGTGCTGCGCGCCCTGGCCGATGACCGGGACCCGGAGGTACGGCGCTGTGTGGCGCACCATCCGCGGGTGCCGCTCGATGTGCTGGTCCGGGTCGCGAGCGGCACCAGGATCGGCCCGACGGCACTGCCGCGTGTGGCCGCCGCCTCCACGGCGGAGGTCGTGGAGCTGGCCGCCTCGCCGCAGTCGGCGGTACGGATGCTCGTGGCGGTGCGCCGGGACCTGCCGGACACGGTCCGCGACGCGCTGGCCGACGACGGCGACGCCAAGGTCGCCAAGTCCGTCGCGTCCCACCCCGGCCTGTCCGAGGCGCGGTTGCGCGCGATGGTCGACCGGCACGGCGTCCAGGTCGCCTCAAGGGTGGCGGCCAACCCGGACGCGTCCCCCGCGCTGCTGGAGGAGCTGGCGCGGCAGCGGCCGCCGGCGAAGAGGGCGCTGCGCGAGATCGCGGGGCATCCCCGTGCGACGGCCACGGCCCTGCTCGCGTGTCTGGCCGACGGGCGGGCCAGGCGGGTCGCCGCCGCGCATCCGGCGCTGCCGCCGCGGACGCTCGTGGAGCTGCTGGGCGACGAGGACGGGCAGGTGGTCGAGGCGGCTGCCGCGAACCCCGAGCTGCCCTTGCGGGAGGCCCTGCGAGGCGCCGGGTTGTCGCCGTGCGAGGGGGACGGGCCGGTGTCAGGCTGAGGGGGGCAACGACCTGCGAAGGGAATCTTCATGATCAGCACCGACTTCGTCGCCGGTTCCCCCTGTTGGCTCGACCTGGGCGCGCCGGACGTGCCGGCCGCCGTCGAGTTCTACCGCTCCGTCCTGGACTGGGAGTGGGAGCCCATGACGGAAGGCGACGAGAGCGTGGGCGGCGGGATGTTCCGCCGGGACGGCCGGCTGGTCGCCGGGATCGGCAGGCTCACGGAGCAGGGCGCGCGCTCGGCCTGGATGATCTACTACTGCGTCACCGACGCGGACGCCACGACCCGCGCGGTCGAACAGGCGGGCGGCACGGTCCGGGTGCCCCCCATGGACCTCGAGGAGTGGGGCCGCATGGCGCAGTACAGCGACCCCCTCGGCGGGCAGTTCGCCGTCTGGCAGCCGGGTTCGCACCGGGGCGTGGAACTGGTGGACGCACCCGGCTCGCTGTCCTGGACGGAGCTGTACACGAGCGACGCCGCCGGCGCGAAGGACTTCTACAGCGCGGTCTTCGGCTGGCAGTTCAGCGACATGGAGCTGCCGGGCGGGGGCGGCACCTACACCCTGATCACCCCGGCCGGGCAGCCGGAGGATCGCATGCAGGGCGGGCTGATGGAGATGCCGAAGGAGCACCTCGCCCTGACCGGCGGGCGACCGTACTGGCACCCCGTCTTCGACGTCGAGGACTGCGACACGGCGGTCGCCCGCGTCAAGGAGAACGGCGGCACCGTCCAGATGGGCCCGGACGACGCGGAGGGCGTCGGCCGGCTCGCCGTCTGCGTCGACCCGGCGAAAGCGGACTTCGTGGTCCTCAAGCCGGCCCAGCGCTGACCTGCCGGTACGTCCCTTCTCGTACGATCCTCAGCCCCGGCTGTCGACGACCGCCGGGGCTGCGTCCGGCTCCGGCTCGGGTTCCCAGCGCAGCAGTTCCCCCGGCTGGCAGTCCAGCACCTCGCACAGCGCGGCGAGGGTCGTGAAGCGGACGGCCTTGGCGCGGCCGTTCTTCAGGACGGCCAGGTTGGCGGGGGTGATGCCCACGCGCTCGGCGAGTTCGCCCACGGACATCTTGCGCCGGGCCAGCATCACGTCGATGTCGACGGCGATCGGCATCAGATCACCTCGGCCAGCTCGGCCTGCATGCGCGTGGCCTCGACGTCGCGGGCCACGGCCTGGGCGAGCAACGCCCGCAGCACCAGCACGACCAGCGCGACGCCCATGACGGCCAGCGCGGCCCCGCAGATCAGCAGCACGAGCCCGGGCGCCACGGCCTCGCCGGGGGCCAGGACCACGGCGAGCGCGAACACCAGCAGGGCCGCCGCGACGAAGGCACCGGTCACGACATCGACGTAGCGGAAGGCGGCCGGCGAGAACACCGTGCCGCGCCGCACCATCGTCACCAGCCGCCATACGCACACCAGGACCACCTGGGCCGCGACGACGCCCAGCACGATGATCAGCAGAAGCGGTGTGCGCAGGTAGGCGTAGTCCGGGTCGAGCCCGTCCAGATCGAGGGCCAACAACGGCACCATCACCGCCTCCACGAACACCGATCCGGCGAGCAGCCCCACGAGAACGGCGCGCAGTGCGCGCACGGTCAGTTGTCCCATCACCCCTCCAGCGATCGACCTACGGTAAGAATCTATCGAAAGTCGATAGGTAGCGGCAACAGGTCGCCTCCCGGGGTCACTCCTCCGCGCTCCGGGGTCGCCACTCGCTCGCCCACACGTCGAGCGGCGCGAGGAGTTCGAGGAGGGCGGCGCCTTGCGCCGTGAGGGCGTAGCCGTCGCCGGTGTGCTCGACGAGGGCCGCCTCGCCCAGCTCACGCAGCCGGGTGGCGAGGACGCTCGACGAGACGTTGCCGCAACTCTGCTGGAGGCGGCGGAAGTTGGGCGTGGCGCCGGTGCGCAGCTCCCACAGGATGCGCAGCACCCAGCGCCTGCCCAGCAGGTCGAGCAGCGCCATGACCGGGCGGCCGGTGTCCGAGCCGCGGACCGGGCGGCCGGGCAGTGGGGTGGATGACGTCATCTGCTTCCCTTTCCGAAGCAACGAAACTACCATCCCCGCCATGCCTCTGAATCCGAAGCAGCCGCGTATCGCCCCGCTCGTGCCGCCCTACGACGAGGAGGCCGGCGCCGCCCTCGAACAGCTCGGGCACGCCCCGATCCAACTGTTCCGGGTGTGGGCCCGGCGGCCGGAGCTGGCCCGCGGCGTCGCGGCCTGGGGGCGTTACTACTTCTCGAAGCACGCCGCCCTGACGGTCCGTCAACGCGAGCTGGTCATCGACCGGACGACAGCGCTGTGCGGCGCGGACTACGAATGGGGCGTGCACATCGCGGTCTTCGCAGAGAAGGCGGCCCTCACCGCGGACCAGATCGCCTCACTGGCCCACGGCGGCCCGGACGACACCTGCTGGGACGCCGCCGATCGGGCGCTGCTGCGGGCGGTCGACGAACTGCACGCGACCTACGACCTCTCCGACCCGACCTGGGTCGCCGTGACCGACGCGATCGGCGAGGACGCGGTCCTCGACCTCGTCATGGTCTGCGGCTGGTACCACGCCGTCTCGTTCGCCGTCCGGGCGCTGCGGCTGCCGCCGGAGCCGGGCACGTCACCGATCGGCTGAACCGACGGGGACGCCGGGTGGAGCCGACGGACCCGACCGCCACGGCCCTCCCTCTGAAGTTCGGCCGAACCGGTCAGGTGTGCGGTCACGTCAGCACCTCATCGGTCGTGGGTCGTTGACCCCGTGGAGCCTGTCCACGGCCTTATGGTGCGTCAGGCAGAAGACGACAGACGGGACAACCGGAACGCGGCAGGCTGACCGGTTTCCGTCGCTTTGGCTGACCGACGGGCGGGCATCCTCATCCGGCGGGACGCATCCGGAACGAAAGGTGGCACCAGCGTGAAGAGTTCACCGCGCCTGTGGCCCCCTACCGCGGCGGCATCGCGACCCCGCAAGGTCATATCCCCCATCTGACGGACGCAGCGGGCCGATCCGGCCTCGCGCCCCCATTTCAGCCACCTGGCACGCGGCGTGGCTCGACCATGCCCGCACGCGCGCCCGCGGCATCCATACGTCAACCCTCCGTAACCGCACATCGAGTGGACGGCCCCCTGCGCGACACACGCGCCGGGCACGGTCGCAACGACTCCCGTAGCCGACGTAGCTGAAAGGGCTCCGCATGAGCAACCGAATGGCACGACGCGGAATGATCGGTGGGGCGCTGGCCGCCTGCCTGGTCGCCGGCACGATCGCCACCTCGGTGGCCGACGAGCCGGCGGCGGCCGACCAGCCTCCGGTGGAACGGGCCGCGGTGAGAACCCCGGCGAGACTGCCGCTCGGCTCCGCCGAGTTGGAGGAGACGCGCACCCCGCGGACGGTCGCGCCGGGCGTCACCCACATCGCGATCGAGCGCGGCCGGGCGTCGGCGGACGACTTCTGGACGGTCACGGTCGGCGTCGGCACGACCGACGAGGAGGTCGCCGAACTGGAGGCCAGAATCCGCGCCGCCGGGTACGAACCGCGCCTCGACCCCACCGCGGGTCCCGACCCCCGGGGCTCCGAGGACCGGCCGCTCGGCATGATGGTGCGGGTGGGGCGGTACGCCGACCAGACCGCCGCCAACCGGGCCCGCAGCCAGATGATCTCCCGCGGTCTGACCGGGGTGGTCCACCACACCAGCGAGGACGGGAACCCCACCACCGGCCCCTGGTCGCTGGACGTACTCGTCGTCGACCCGGCCCGGTTCACCGGCCGGCTGCGGTCCGAGCTGGCCAGCGGGATCGTGCCCGGCCGTGAGACCACCAGCGAGATGGCGCGGCGCACCGGCGCCCTCGCCGGCATCAACGGCGGCTTCTTCGTCATCGACAGCGGCCGGCACACGCCCGGCCCCGGACTGACCGGCACCGACGGCGACCTCGCCGGCATCTCGGTCGTCGGCGGCAACCTCGTCTCGGAGGCCGTCAACGACCGGCCCGGCCTGGTCATCCAGTCCGACTCCGGCCGGGGCTCGTCGGTGCGCCGGCTCCGCACCAGGCTCAGCGTCCGCACCGACGACGGCATCACCCGCCAGGTGACGGGCCTGAACCGGCAGGCCGGCCTGATCGTGAACTGCGGCGGCGTCGGCACCGCCACGCCCTTCTCCATCCCCTTCCAGGAATACACCTGCGGCAACGACAACGAACTCCTCGCCATCACCCCGAAGTTCGGTGCCACCGCCCCGGAGGGCGCCGGCTACCAGGCCACCCTCGACGCCGACGGCCGGGTGACCGCCGTCCAGCCCAGCCGGGGCGGCGCGGTACCCGCGCAGGGCACCCTGCTCCAGGGCACCGGGACCGGGGCCCAGTGGCTGCGCGTCCACGCCCCGGTCGGTGCCCGGCTGAGCGTGCGCAGCACAGTGGTGGACTCCGACAGTGGCGCCCGGGTGCCGGTCACCTCGAAGACCTCCATCATCAACGGCGCCCCGCTGCTGCTGCGCAACGGCCGGACCGCTCTCGACCCGGTGCGCGACGGCTGGGGCCCGGTGGAGATCGAGGGCTCGGACCGTGAGGCGCTGTTCAACGCCTGGTACCTGCGCCGCAATCCGCGTACCGCGGCCGGTGTCACCAAGGACGGCCGGATCATCCTGCTCACCGCCGACGGCCGCCGGCCCGGCTACACCGTCGGTCTGAGCACCCCCGAGACCGCCGCGGTCATGCGCAGCCTCGGTGCGGTGAACGCCCTCAACCTCGACGGCGGCGGCTCGACCGCGATGGTCGTGAACAACGCCCTGCAGGGCACCCCCAGCGACCGCACCGGCGAACGCTCCGACGGCGACGCCCTCATGATCCTTCCGAAGTCGGCCCGGTAGCCTCCCGGGCCTGAACGGGCTGCTCCGCACGGCCCACGGTCGCCGCCCACTCGACCGTCGAGGGGGCGGTGACCTTCACGGTCCCGGGCCGGTGTGGGCGGCCGACAGCGCGAACTCGTTGTAGATCACGGCCGGTTCACCCGAAGAGCAGGTGTGCGCGAAGTACGACCCGAGCGCGGGCAGGTCCACGGTGACCTCGCCCGCGCCTCGGCAACTGACGGCGACGATCAGGGCCTTGCCTCGGCGCCCGCCGTCGTAGGCGAAGTCCGCGTCGCCACGGGCGGTTCGGTGGCGACCGGCGAGGGTTTCACCGCTTCCCGCGTCGAGCGGCGGCGGAACGACGGGCGTCGGTTCCCGGGTGGCCCTGGCCGCCGAGGCGGTCGGGGCGTCGGGCCGTGGGTCGTTCGTGTGCTGCGGTGGTGCCGTGCAGGCCGCGGCGGCCAGTACGGTCAGCAGCCAGACAGGGTTCCGCCTGTGGCGGGTCGCGATGGGCACTGGCCCACGCTAGGTCCGGGCCCGGCACGTCACGGCCTGATCGGCGCAGTTCTGAGCAGAAACTGAGGGAACGCGCGCGAGTTCAGGACACCCGTCGGGACAGCACCTGACCCGGCCGGTCGCCCGTACCGAGGAAGCGGTCGGTGGAGGTGAACCCGTTGCGCTCGAAGAACGCCACCAGGGAGCCTCCGCCTCCCGCCCAGCAGTCCACCATGCGCTCCGCCGTCGCCCGCGAGTCCGCCGAGGATGTGGGGCTGTGCGTCGGCGACGGTCAGGTGATCCACGCCTGCGACCGCGTCAGGACTGGACCTGGAGAACCTGACCAAGTCGCCGCCGAAGAGCTCGACGTGGTTGGGGCGTTCGTAGGCGTCCTCCACGAAGGCCAGGCAGCGTGAGGCGTACGCGGTCGGACCCAACCGTTCCCGCGCCCAGGCGATGGCGTTGTCGGTGCGGGTCTGCCAGTCGTGATCCATGGATCCCCTCGGTCTGTCGGCCGGGCCGCCCCGGATGCTAGCCGCGCAGCGGCCCGCCGCGGCACCGGTTTTCGTTCAGCCGGTGTGAGACTGCCGACGGCCGGCCACCGTCGTCCCAGCCCTCGCTCCGTCACCGTCGCCGGTCCGAAGTCGCTGCCGTCGACCGGACAGCTTCCGGTCCAGGAGTGCCGTCGGTACGACCGCCGCCGCCAGCGCCGCGCCGATCCAGGTGACCTCTGTGACGTCCGCACCGCTGTTCAGGGCGGCGCCCGCGAGGGCCGGGACGAGGCTGATGCCGAGCTGGAAGGCCGAGACGGTGGTGGCGCCGGCCAGGGTCGGTGCCTGGGCGGCGATGGTGAACACCCGCCCGTAGACGGCCGGGTTGAGCACGAAACCGGCGACGCCGAGCAGCAGCACGAGCGGGACGACGGCGAGCGGATGCCGGGCCAGCAGCGCCAGCAGGACCGAGCTGCCCAGGATGCCGAGCGCTCCGGCCAGGAGCGCCTGGGTGGGCCGCCGGTCGGCGATCCGGCCCCCGACGGACAGCCCGACGAAGGCGCCGACCCCGAACAGCGCGAGGACCGGGGGCACCCAGACCGACGGGACGCCGGTGACGTCGGTCAGGAAGGACGCGAGGTAGTTGAACGTGATCATGTACGCGGCGGTGCTCAGGATGGTCACGGCGTACACGACCCACAGCTGCGGCTGCCGCATGGTGCGCAGCTCCCGCCGGACGCTCGGCTCCGCTCCCCCGCTCGTCGCGGGCACCGCGACCAGGCTCAGCACCGCTCCGGCGGCGGTCAGGGCGACCACGCCCCAGAACCCGCCCCGCCAGCCGGTGAAGTGGCTCAGCAGGGCGCCCGCCGGACCGCCGGCGATCATCGCGAGGCCGAGTCCGCTGACCACGACACCGGAGGCGCGTGCCGTGCGGTCCGGGGTGACCAGGCCGACCGCGGTGACCGCCGCGACCGCCCAGTACCCGGCGTACGCCAGGCCGCACAGGAAGCGGGTGGCCATCAGCAGGGCGTAACTGTCGGTCAGCAGGCCGGCCGCCACCGAGACGGCGAAGACGGCCTGGGTCGTCACCAGGGTGACGCGGCGCGGCCAACGCAGGGTGAGGATCGCGAAGGGCGGTCCGCCGATCACGACCCCGACGGCGAACGCCGAGATCAGCGCGCCGGCCGAGGAGAGACTGATCCCGAGGTCGTCGGCGATCTCCGGCAGCACGCCGGCCAGCAGGAACTCGGCGCTGCCCATGGCGAACAGGCTGAACGCGAGCAGATGGACGCCGAGCGGCAGTCTCCCGCGCGTGACCGGCCCCGGCTGCTGTGCGGTCCCGGCACTCACCGGCCCTCACCCCGCACGGCCGGGGCGCGGTGCTCGGCGACGGCTCGGACCACGTCCTCCTCCAACAGGTCGGTGTTGAGGGCGAAGGCGGCGGCCGAGCCCATGCCCGCGGCGGTGATGACCTGGGCGCGCGGATCGGCCACGTTGCCCACCGCCCACACGCCCGGCACGGTGGTGCGCCCGGTCCGGTCGGTGACGACGAATCCGTTCTCGGTCGCGCAGCCGAGTGCGAGGAGCAGGCCGTCGCGGGGCACCATGCGCGGGAAGAGGAACACCGCGTCGCGGGCCACCGTCCGGCCGTCGGTGAGCTCGACGCCGCTCATCCGGCCGTCGTCGGCGCACACCCGCGCGATCTCTCCGTCGACGACACGCACGCCCCGGGCGGTGAGGCGTTCGTGGTCCTCGCCGCTGAGGTCGAGGGTGTGCCGGAAGAACACCACGTCCTCGGACCACTGCCGCAGCAGCAGGGCCTGGTGCACCGCGCCCGGCGAGGTCCCCAGCACGCCCAGGGCCCGGTCGCGGACCTCGTACCCGTGGCAGTACGGGCAGTGCAGCACATCCCGGCCCCATCGCTCGCGTACGCCGGGCAGATCCGGCAGCTCGTCGCGCAGGCCCGTGGCCACCACCAGCCGGCGTGCGGTCAGGGCCGTGCCTCCGGCCAGGTGCACGGTGAAGCCGGGGTCGACGTGGTCCACCTGACCGGCGAACAGCTCGGCTCCGTAGCGGCTGACCTCGGCCCGGCCCGCCTCCAGCAGCGCGGCGGGCGGCATGCCGTCCCGGGACAGGTAGCCCTGCATATGGGCGGCCGGGGCGTTGCGGGGCTCTCCCGCGTCCACCACCGCGACCCGGCGGCGTGCCCGGGCCAGCACCAGGGCGGCGTTCAGGCCCGCGGCTCCCGCGCCGATCACCAGGGCGTCGTACTGCGTCTCGTCGCTCATCGCGATCACCTCCGCGGCACAAAGTCGCCGCGGGACTGCTCGTTCGACAACCTTTGTTGCCAATTCCGGGACGGGCGGGGTGAGATGAGGGCCATGGACCATCCCGCCGCGATCACCGAAGCACTGTCCGAGGTCGGCCCCCGTCTGAAGCGGCTGCGGACCGAGCGCCACCTCACGCTGGCCGAACTCGCCGAGGCCACCGGTATCTCCAAGAGCACGCTGTCCCGCCTGGAGTCGGGGCAGCGCCGCCCCAGCCTGGAGCTGCTGCTGCCGCTGTCGCACGCCCATCAGGTCCCGCTGGACGAGCTGGTGGGCGCACCCGAGGTCGGCGACCCCCGGGTGCGGCTGACGCCCCGGCGCGTGAACGGCAACACGGTCCTACCGTTGACCCGTCAGCCCGGGCCGATCCAGACGTACAAGATGGTCCTGCCGGCGAGCCGCACCGAGCCCGACCCGTGCACGCACGAGGGCTACGAGTGGCTGTATGTGCTCTCGGGGCGGCTGCGGCTGGTGCTGGCCGACCACGATCTGGTGCTGGGCGCGGGCGAGGTCGCCGAGTTCGACACACGGCTGCCGCACTGGTTCGGCACCACCGGCGAGGGACCTGTCGAGGTGCTCAGCCTCTTCGGCCGGCAGGGCGAGCGGCTGCATGTCCGCGCCCGGCCGCGCACCGGCGCTTGACCTCAACTTCGGTTGAGTTCCTAGCGTGTCCGTGACGAAAGGACGTGAGCTGTGACGACTTTGGTGACGGGTGCCACCGGGAACACCGGCCGGCATGTGGTGGCGGAACTGGTCCGGCGAGGCGAGCGCGTCCGGGCGCTGAGCCGGGACACGGTCGCGGCGGCGGCGAAGCTGCCCGCCGGGGTGGAGGTGGTGGCCGGTACGCACACCGTGCCGGAGAAGCTGGACGCCGCGCTGGAGGGCGTCGACCGGCTGCACATCACCGTGACGGCGGGACTGGCCGAGGCCGGACCCGAGCTGGTGCGCAGGGCGGTGGAGGCGGGCGTACAACGCATCACCGTGCTGTGGGGCGGCTTCGTGGGCCCGGTCGAGGAGGCCGTGGCGGCGTCGGGGGTGACCTGGACGCGGCTGGAGCCCCAGGAGTTCATGTCCAACACGCTGACGTGGACCGACTCGGTCCGGGACGAGGGGGTCGTACGCGAGCCGTACGATCTGCCCAGCGCACTCGTCCACGAGGCGGACATCGCGGCGGTGGCGGCCGTCGCCCTGCTGGAGGACGGCCACGCGGGCCGCGCCTACAACCTGACCGGGCCCGAGGCGCTGACGCCGCGCGAGCGGGTGGCGATGCTGTCGCGGGCCGTCGGCCGTGAGCTGTCGTTCGTGCCGCTCACCCATGAACAGGCCGTCGAGCGGCTGATGGCGACCGGAGTGTCCCGGGCCGACGCCGACTACGTCATCGGCTGGTACGCCAGCCCTCCCGAGGAGGCCGCGACCGTCGTCGACACCGTCGAGCGGCTCACCGGCCGCCCCGCGCGCACGTTCGCCGAGTGGCTGACCGAGCACGCGGACCGCTTCCAGGGGCCCCGTACACCGCGTTGACCATGAGGCGTCCCGCAGTCTGCGATCATGGCGGCGTGAGGAACGGCCCTCGTACACAGGGGCCCCCTCAGTGGCTGTCCGGTGCAGGGGGAAGGGACGACGAACGTGCTGGTGGCGGGGCGATATCTGCTCGAGACTCCGCTGGGACGCGGCGCGATGGGCGAGGTCTGGCGGGCGACCGACCAGACCTTGAACCGGGCGGTCGCCCTGAAGCTGCTGACCGGTGAGGCGGCGGAGAAGGACACGGCCCGCTTCCACCTGGAGGCGCAGACCGCGGCCCGCCTCAACCACCCCCATGTGGTGGGCGTCTACGACTTCGGGTCGCACGCGGGGCAGCCGTATCTGGTCATGGAGCTGGTGGAGGGCTGGAGCCTGGCCCAGGAGCGGTCGCTGCGCGGTACGTTGGCGCCCGCCGAAGCGGCCCTGCTCGTCGGCCAGTTGGCGAACGGGCTCGCCGCCGCGCACCGGCAGGGGGTCATCCACCGGGACATCAAGCCGGCCAACGTGATGCTGACCGCCGACCGCGTCGCGAAGATCACCGACTTCGGGATCGCCCGCTTCGCCGATGCGGCCGCCGGCGCCCTGACCGCCACCGGCACGGTCGTCGGCTCGGCCGCCTATCTGGCCCCCGAGCGTGCCCTGGGCCGTCCGGCCGAACCGCCCTGCGACGTCTACGCGATGGGCTGCGTGCTGTACGAACTGCTCACGGGGCGCCCGCCGTTCACCGGTGCCACCAGCCTGGCCGTGGTCCAGCAGCAGGTCGACGCCGCGCCGGTGCCGCCCACCCGGCTTCGGCCCGACATACCCGAGCCGCTGTCCGCGTTCGTGCTGCGCCTGCTGGACAAGGACCCGGCCCGGCGCCCGACCGCGGGCGAGGCGGCCACCTGGCTGACGACGCTGCCCGGCGGGGCCGAGGGCGGCGCTGCGGAACATGCCTATCCTGCGACGCCGCGGGGGCAGGGGTTCCCGGCCGGGGGTTCGGGGTTCGCGGGCGGGCCTCGGGGGCAGGGCGGCGGTGGCCTTCCGGCCGGGCCGCACGGGCAGGGCTACCTCTCTTCCGGCCCTCAGGGGCAGGACTTCGCTGCCGCGCCGGAGGGACCGGGGTTGCCTGCTGCGCGGGAGGGGCAGGGGTACGCCGCCGCACGGCAGGGGCAGGGGTACGCCGCCGCACGGCAGGGGCAGGGGTACGCCGCCGCACGGCAGGGGGAGGGGTACGCCGCCCCGCCGCAGGGGCAGGGGTATGTCGCCGCGCCGCAGGGACCGGGGTTGCCTGCCGCGCGGGAGGGGCAGGGGTACGTCACCGCACCACAGGGACAGGGGTACGCCGCCCCGCCGCAGGAGCGGGGGTTCGCAGCCCCTCCGCAGGAGCGGGGGTTCGAAGCTCCGCCACAGGAACGTGGGTTCGCCGCACCGCCGCAAGGGCACGCCCTCCCCGCCACGCCGGAAGGCGCTCTCCCCGCCGCCACGCCGGAAGGCGCTCTCCCCGCCACCGCGCCGGTGCCGTCGACGGCGGCCAGGCCGGTCAGGCCGGCCACGGGGCGTCGGCGTCCCGCCCGGCCGCGCGGCGGGCTCTCCCCCAAGGTGCTGTTCGCCGTCGGCGGCGTCCTCGTGTTCGGCGCCTCGGCGGCTCTCGGGGCCGGCCTGTCCTCCGGCGACAGCGACGACGCGTCCCCGGGGGGCACGTCCACGTCGTCCTCCCCGGACCTGCCCGCGGCCGGGACGCCGACGCCACCGCCGTCGCCGTCCACCGTCATGAGCGACGGCGACGGACAGAAGGAACAAGGGGAAGCGGGCAAGAAACGCGGGAAGTCCGAGAAGGAGGACCGGGAGGACGACGACTGAGGCCGTCACGGCCCAGCGGTCGTCACCCCGATGCGCGCCCGCGGCCCGGGGTGAAGACCAGTGCCACCAGGGCCAGTCCTACGACGGTCCCCAGGAGCTGCATGCCGACGAACCCGGCGACCGAGCCGGGCGCGATGCCCGCCGCGGTGTCGGTGAAGGCGCGGCCGATGGTCACCGCCGGGTTGGCGAAGGACGTGGACGAGGTGAACCAGTACGCGGCGCCGATGTAGGCGGCGACGGCGACCGGGGCGAAGCGCAGCCGCCCGGTGCGGGCCAGGCCGAAGACCAGCAGGATCAGGCCCGCGGTCGCGACGACCTCGCCGAGGAGCACGGGCCCGCCGGAGCGGTCGTGCGTGGACAGTCTCACCAGCGGCTCACCGAACATCGCGTCGGCCAGCACACTGCCCGCGAAGGCGCCGGCGACCTGTGCCGGGACGTAGACGGCCGTCTCGCGCAGGGTGACCCCGACGCCGAGGCGGCGGCCGGTCCACCACTCGGCGAGGGTGACGGCGGGGTTGAAGTGGGCGCCGGAGACCGGCCCGAACAGGGTGATGAGGACGCCGAGCCCGAAGGCGGTGGCGAGTGAGCAGGCCAGCAGTTGCAGCCCGGCGTCGGCGGTGAGTGCGCCGGCCTGGATGCCGGTGCCCACCGAGACCGCCACCAGGGCGGCGGTGCCGAGCAGTTCGGCCGCCGCCCGGGCGTGCAGCGGCGGCGGGACGGGCAGGGCCGGCCGCGGCGCGAGCGGCGCCTCCGCGCCGGTCGGGGCGGCGGCTGTCACGGACTCCCCGGCTCTCTCGTGCCGGGTGGCCTCCATGGACGTCAACAGTTCTCCTCGATACGGATCGCCGCGAGGGCGAGTGAACAGGGGCAGAACCGCGGGACGTTGGTCCCGGCGGTGATGCGCACGGTCTCCGCGAGGTCGGCGAACTGACCGGCTGGAAGGGAGACGTCCACCTCGCGCGGGGTACGGGCGTGGGACCGACGTCGTCCGCACCGATAGTGGCACATCACCCGAGACTGATACGCCCCTGGTGGCCGGGACCGACCGCTGCACGGCCCCCTGGTTAAAGTGAAGGCGATGGGCTTCCCAAGAAACGGTCAAACGCCCAAGCCAGACCGCCTGACAGGAGGACAACCGTGGGTGCACCACGCATGAGCAGTACGCCGCTGCCCGGCATAGGAGTCCGCTACGACCTCACCACCCGGGAGCAGCGCCGCCTGTCCGTGGTGGCCCACCGGGACGGGACGCGGACACTGAGCGCGTACCGTACGGACGACCCGGACGCCTGCGCCATGTCGGTGCGGCTCACGTCCGGCGAGGCGGAGACGGTCATCGACGCGCTGATGCCGACGCACCACAGCCCCAATCTGCTGTCGACGACCGAGCTGGGTCTGGTGGCGGAGCGGATCGAGCTGCCGTCGGTGTCGCACTGGAACGGGCGGCTGCTGGGCGAGACCCGTATGCGCACCGAGACGGGCGTGTCGATCGTGGCCGTCCTGCGCCGGGCCGAGGCGTTCCCCTCCCCCGGGCCGGACTTCCGGCTGGCGGGCGGGGACACCCTGATCGTCATCGGCACCCGCGAGGGCGTGGACGCGGCCGCGGCGATACTCGGCCGGGAGTGATCGCGCGATGCACTCCTCTGCCGTTTTCCTGATCGAGTTCGGCGCGATCATCCTCGGGCTGGGGCTGCTGGGCCGGTTCGCCGCACGCTTCCAGTTCTCGCCGATCCCCCTCTATCTGCTGGCCGGGCTCGCGTTCGGCGAGGGCGGGCTGCTGCCGCTCGGCTCCAGCGAGGAGTTCGTGGCGATCGGCGCCGAGATCGGCGTGATTCTGCTGCTGCTCATGCTGGGCCTGGAGTACACGGCGAGCGACCTGGTCTCCAACCTCAGGACGCAGTACCGGGCCGGACTGCTCGACGCCCTGCTCAACGCGCTGCCCGGCGCCCTACTGGCACTGCTGCTCGGCTGGGGCCCGGTCGCCGCGGTGGTGCTGGCCGGGGTCACCTGGGTGTCCTCCTCCGGCGTCATCGCGAAGGTGCTCGGCGATCTGGGCCGGCTGGGCAACCGCGAGACGCCGGTGATCCTGAGCATCCTGGTGCTCGAGGACCTCTCCATGGCGGTCTATCTGCCCATCGTCACCGCCCTGCTGGCCGGGGCGGGTCTCGCGGCGGGCAGTGTCACCCTGGCCATCGCGCTGGGCGTGGCGGCGCTGGTGCTGCTGCTCGCGGTGCGCTACGGCCGTCACATCTCGCGCTTCGTCTCCAGCGACGACCCGGAGAAACTGCTGCTGGTCGTGCTGGGGCTGACACTGGTCGTCGCCGGTGTGGCGCAGCAGTTGCAGGTCTCGGCGGCCGTCGGGGCGTTCCTGGTCGGCATCGCCCTGTCGGGCGAGGTCGCCGAGGGTGCCCACAATCTGCTGGCCCCGCTGCGGGACCTGTTCGCGGCGGTCTTCTTCGTCTTCTTCGGTCTGCACACCGACCCCGCGACCATCCCGCCGGTGCTGCTGCCCGCGCTGGCGCTGGCCGTGGTGACCGCGCTGACGAAGATCGCCACCGGGTACTGGGCCGCGCGCCGCGCCGGGATCTCGCCCAAGGGACGCTGGCGCGCGGGCGGCACCCTGGTCGCACGCGGCGAGTTCTCCATCGTCATCGCCGGGCTCGCGGTGACGGCCGGCATCGAGCCCTCCCTGGGCCCGCTGGCGACCGCGTACGTCCTGATCCTGGTGGTCCTGGGCCCCCTGACGGCCCGCTGGACGGAGCCGCTGGCCACCCGCCTGACGAGCCGTCCGCGCAGACCCGCGCCACTGCCGCCGGTGCCGGAGGACGCCGGGTTCCTGGACTCGGCGGAGGACCCGGACAGGGTCGCCCGGCCGTGACCGACACGGCGACGACCGACACGGCGACGGGCAGCACAGCGGCCCGCTCTAGGGGTGTGCACCGCCCAGGCCGTCCCCGGCAGCACGCGGCGCCGGGGGTGCGCCCAGCAGATGGGCGGCCTGGATCTCGATGTGGTCCGCCGCCCGCTGCGCCTCCGCGACGACGTCTCCGCGCTCGCGCACGAGATCGTCGTAGATCGGCGCGTCATGAGGGGTGATGGTGCGTGTCATGGTGAGCTCCCCGTTCCCGTCAGGCCCGATTCAGCCGGGCCGCGATGCCGCACCCTATAAGGGCGTACATCCTGGCCTGGGGGTGTGCGGCTCGGTCGACGTTGCTCATTCGGCTTTCCGATCTTTTTCCGGCTCGGGTCTTTCCTTCCATCTGGTTCTGCGTATTCCGAACGCCGGCGCGTTACACCTCGGCCGTGAAAGCGAGGAAATGTAAGGCAATTCTCGATGGCCTGTGCATTTTTCGTGACCACGGGATGGGGATATTCAGGAATCAGGGGAATCCAGCCAGGCCCGGAGGTCGTCGGTGTGCTCGCCGAGCCCGGGCGGGCGGCGGGTGTGGCGCGGGGGTGTGGCGGACAGATGCAGCGGGTTGGCGACGAGGTCCATCGGCTGCCCGTCGGCACCGGTGACGGTGGCCCGGGGTGCGAGGCCCAGCCGCTCGGCCAGTTCGAAGGCCTGGCCCAGGTCGTTCACCGGCCCGCAGGGCACGCCCAGCGGGGTGAGCCGGTCGAACCACTCGGACGCGGTGCGCCGCGCCAGCAGCGTGCCGACGAGCCGGGCCAGTTCCGCCACATGCGCCACGCGGTCGGCGTTGGTGGCGAAGCGCGGGTCGGCGGCGAGCTCGGGTGCGTCCAGCCCGCGGCACAGCGCGGCGAACTGCCGGTCGTTGCCGACGGCGAGCACGAACGGCCGGTCCTGCGCCTGGAACACCTCGTACGGCGCGATCGAGGGGTGCCGGTTGCCCAGGATGCCGGGCACCTGTCCGGTCAGGGTGTGCGCGGCGGCCTGGTTGACGAGGCTGGACAGCAGACAGGACAGCAGGTCGACCTCGACGTGCTGTCCCTGCCCGGTCGCGTCGCGATGCCGCAGCGCGGCCAGGGCGCCGACGGCGGCGTGCAGTCCGGTGAGGACGTCGACCACGGCGACGCCGGTCTTCACCGGCTGTCCGGGGGCCGGGCCGGTCACGCTCATCAGGCCGCCGACCGCCTGGATCAGCAGGTCGTAGCCGGGCAGCGCGGCCCCCGCACCGGCGCCGAACCCGGTCACCGAGCAGTACACGAGCCCGGGGTTCAGCTCGCGCGCGGAGGCGTAGTCGAGGCCGTACTTCTCCATCGTCCCGGGCCGGAAGTTCTCGAACAGCACATCGGCGCGGCGCACCAGTTCCGCCGCCCGCCGCCGGTCGTCGGGGTCCCGCAGATCGAGCGCGAGGGAGCGCTTGTTGCGGTTGACGGACAGGTAGTAGGTGGCCTCGCCCTGGGCGTACGGCGGCCCCCACGCGCGCGTGTCGTCGCCGGTGCCGGGCTGCTCCACCTTGATCACCTCGGCGCCGAGATCCGCCAGCAGCATCGTCGCGTACGGCGCCGCCAGCACCCGTCCGAAGTCGGCGACGAGCACCCCCTCCAGCGGCAGCCGGACCGCCGAAGCCCCGCCGTCCGCCGTTGCGCCGCTCCCCGGGCCCATCCGCATCGCGTTTCCCCTTCCAGCCGTTCCCGCCCGTCAGGGTCGTCATTCTGGGGACGAGGCGCCGCGCGGGACATTGGACACGGTGTACAGGCCCCTCCCCCGGGGGCAGGCCCATTCGTCCATGGTGTCGGGGCGGCGGTTACTGTGCCCGCATGCAACGGGACGACGAAGGTGTGCTGTCGCCGCGTCTGCGGCTGGGAAGCGTAGTGCTGCGCGGAGTGATGTTCGGGGCGGCCGGCGCGGTGGTGGCGGCCATGGCCGCGCTGGCCGTCGGCAACCACCACGACCGTATGGAGTTCCTGGCCGTCGTCGGCGGTCTGTGTCTTGTCCTCGGCGGTGGTTTCCTGCTCTTCGGGCTGCTGTTCTGGGCCGCGTGCCGCCGTGACATCCGGCGACTGAGGGACTTCGGCAGTGTGAAGAGGCAGTTCGAGGCCCCGACCATGGCCGGCCCGGTCTTCGTGCGGCTCGGCGTGCTGGCGCTGGTCGTCGCGCCCGCCGCGTTCGGGATGTACGACCTCGTGGACGGGGCGTCGTACGGCAGTTGGCTGTACAGCCACTGACCCGCCGGGCCGGTCATGGCTACCGTGAGCGCACGGAGCCGGCGCGCGCAGGAAGGGCGTACCCCATGGCCGACGAGGTGCTGCACGACGAGCTGGACCGGCGGGCGGAGGAGGTGGCCGAGCAGGTCGTGACCTGGCGCCGGCATCTGCATCAGAACCCCGAGCTGTCCAACCGGGAGGAGCGCACGGCCCGGTTCGTCGCGGAGCATCTGCGTTCGCTCGGGCTCGACGAGGTGCGCACGGGCATCGCGGGGCACGGGGTGGTCGGGGTGCTGCGCGGCGGAGTGCCCGGCGAGCGGGTGGTGGCGCTGCGGGCGGACATCGACGCGCTGCCCGTGCCGGACGCGTGCGGCGTCGAGTTCGCCTCGCGGGTGGTCGACCGGGACTACCCGGGCGGGCCGTTCCCCGTCTCGCACGCCTGCGGCCACGACTGCCACACGGCCATGCTGATGGGCGCGGCCACCGTCCTGGCCGGGGTCCGCGACCGGCTGCCGGGCACGGCGCTGTTCGTCTTCCAGCCCGCCGAGGAGGGGCCGCCGGTGGACGAGAAAGGCGGCGCCCGGGTGATGGTGGAGGAGGGCGCCTTCGGCGATCCGACGCCGACCATGGCCTTCGGCCTGCATGTCACGCCGTATCCCAAGGGGTACGTCGGCTACCGCGTCGGCAATCAGTACGGCGCCTCGTGCCTGGTCAGGATCGTCATCGGCGGCCGGCAGGTGCACGGCTCCTCGCCCTGGCAGGGCATCGACCCGATGCCCGCGGCCGGCGCGATCCTCGTCGGCGTCGGCCAGCTCTACCGGCAGGTCGACGCCTTCCACCCGGTCACCGTCAGCATCGGCCATGTCGAGGACGTCGGCCGGTTCAACATCATCGGCGAGACCGTCACCCTGTGGGGCACCATCCGCTGCGCCGACGAGTCCGACATGGCTGACGTACAGAAGCGGCTGACCGTCCTGGCGGAGAACTCCGCGGCCGCGTACGGCTGCACCGCCACCGTCGAGCACCTCCAGGACGTCCCGCCCGTGCACAACACCCGTGAGTGGGTCGACGCGGCGCTGCCCACCTTCCGCCGCGTGGTGGGCGAGGACCGGGTCGTGGAGACCTCCGCCACGCTCGGCTACGACGACGTCTCGGAGTTCATCGACCGCTACGGCGGCCTGTACGTCATGCTCGGCGTCCAGGACGCCACGCTCGACGGCACCGGCCGGCCCACACCCGCCCCCGGCGGGCGCGGTCTGGTCCCGAACCACAACCCCCGCTTCTACGCCGACGACACCACCCTCGTCACCGGAGTCCGGCTGCACGCGCACACGGCGTACGACCATCTCAGCGGGGTCCTCGCGCCATGAGGCCCGCTGCGTGAAAGGGGGCGGACGATGGCCTGGCGGGAACACACCGTCGTACGGGACGGGGTGCGGCTGGTCTGCCGGGACCGGGGCGGCGAGGGCTGGCGCTCGTGCTGCTGCACGGGCTCGCCGGTCAGTCGGGCGAGTGGGACGCGGTGGCGGAGCGGCTGAGTCCCGGCTTCCGGGTGGTCGCGCTCGACCAGCGCGGACACGGTGCCTCCGAGCTGCTGCCCGAGGACGTGTCCCGTGCCGCGTATGTCGAGGACGTCGTGGCCGTCGCCCGCGCGTTGCGGCTCGACGCGCCCGTCCTGGTCGGGCAGTCGATGGGCGGCAACGCCGCGCTTCTCACCGCCGCCGCCCATCCCCGGCTGGTGCGGGGCGTGGTGCTCGTCGAGGCGGGGGCGGGTGGGCCGAGCCCAGGGGTCCCGGACGAGATCCGCGGCTGGCTGGACTCGTGGCCGGTGCCCTTCCCGTCGCGCGAGAAGGCCGTCGCGTTCTTCGGCGGCGGGCCCGTCGGTGAGGGCTGGGCGGACGGGCTGCGGGAGCGGGACGGCGGCTGGTGGCCCCGCTTCGAGCCGGAGGTGATGGTCCGCTCGACGGCCGAGGTCGCCGAGCGGTCGTTCCTCGCCGACTGGCGGCGCGTCAGCTGTCCGGCCCTGCTGGTCCTGGCCGAAAGGAGCTTCGTGCCGCCCGAGGAGTTCGACGCGATGGTCCGGGCCCGGCCTTCGGTGACCTCCCTCAGCCTGCCCGGGACGGAGCACGACCTGCATCTGCAACGCCCGGACACGGTGGCCGAGTTGGTCGCGCGGTTCGTGCACGGCCTGGAGGGCGCCCCTGGCCGGCCCGGTGACCGGCCATGAGGGCGTCGTCGGGCCCGGCTCAGGGTCCGGTCGGCGCGCCTCCCATCCAGGAGTCCATGGGGCGGTGCTGGTGCTGCTGGTGAGGAGGGCCCGCGGGGGGCGCGGGTGGTATCACCCGCGCCAACTCGCGGCGCAGACGGTCGGCTTCACCGCTCACCTGGGCGGGGACGTCGCCGCGCTCGGCCACGAGGCGGCTGTAGATGGGGGTTTCCAGGAACACGGTGAAATCTGCCTGCCTTCTCGGTCATCGGGAACCAGCGGGGTCGGACGGCGCTGCAGGACAGCGTACGGACCACCACTGACACTCACCGACTCCCCCGTCCTCAGATAGTGCCAGGCCGCCGCGCGCGCCGTGCCGCCGGGAGGGGATCCGCCGCGCGCTCCCCCTCCCGGCCCGCTGCGTCGGTCACCCCCACTGGCCGGGCTGGTAGTCGCCGGCCGGCTGCCGGACGATGACGTTCATCCGGTTGTAGGCGTTGATGATCGCGATCAGGGACACCAGGGCGGCCAGCTGCTCCTCGTCGAAGTGCTTGGCCGCGTCCGCCCAGGCCTCGTCGCTCACCCCGCCCGCGGCGTCGGCGATCCGGGTGCCCTGCTCGGTCAGCTCCAGCGCGGCCCGCTCGGCCTCGGTGAAGACGGTCGCCTCCCGCCAGGCCGCGACGAGGTTCAATCGCGTCTGGGTCTCCCCGGCGTGCGCGGCGTCCTTGGTGTGCATGTCCGTGCAGAAACCGCAGCCGTTGATCTGGCTGGCGCGGATCTTCACCAGCTCCTGCACCGTGCTCGGCAGCGTCGAGTCGGTGACGACCTTGCCCGCCGAGTTGATGTACTTCGCGAACTTCGCCGCGAGCGGGCTGCCGTAGTAGCTGAGACGGGCTTCCATCGTGCTCTCCTTGCCTGCCGGGTGGCTGCTTCACCTCACTGACGCGTCGCGGAGGAACGATGTGACAGACAGGAGGATGTGAGCCGCGTCACGCGATCGGGGCACAGGGCAAGCCCTCCGTGGCGGGGTGCGACACGGAGGGCGGCAAGGGCGGCACGGGGATCGGCAGGACCGGCACAGGCATCGGCCGGCCGTCGCTACTGCGCGGCCCGTACCGCCGCGCCCGCCGCCGCGATGTCCAGGTCGACCAGGACGGCCCCGCCCTCGCGACGGCCGCGCTCGGAGATCGCGAGGCCGATCAGCGCCAGCTCGGCCGCGTGGTCGCGCAGCCGATGCCGCTCGGGCGTCTCCCGGTCGGGCGCCTGCCGTTCGTCGCGCTCCCACGCGGCCACCGCCGCGTCGGCGAGCTCCTGGGGCAGTCGTACGGTGACCCGGGCGGTCTGCGCCTCGACGCGCGCCCCGATCGCTGCGAGCACCGCCGTGTCGTCGCGGTACCGGCCGTATGGCGAAAGGTCGTTCACGCGTCGAGGGTAGCGGCGCCGCCGAGGGCGCCGAGGCCCGGCTCGCGGGCGTGTCGGCGCACTTCGGCGGCGCGCGGCCGGGCCGGTGCCAGGCCGTTCCCAGGCCGTTGCCGGGCGCCTCACTCGGCTGTGGTGGTCGCGTGGGACAGCGCCACCCCGCCGACGATCAGGGCGAGGGCGAGGAGGCGGCCTAGGGTCACCGGGTCCTTGTGGACGACGACGCCCAGCGTGATGGCGCCGGCCGCGCCGATCCCGGTGAAGACGGCGTAGGCCGTGCCCACCGGCAGTCCCCGCATCGCCAGGGACAGCAGATAGACGGCGACGGCGGCGAGCGCGAAGCAGAGGAGGGTGGGCAGCGGGCGGGTGAACCCGGCCGTGGGCTTGATGCTCTGCGACCAGCCGACCTCCACCAGGCCGGCGGCGACGAGGAGCAGCCAGTTCACAGGGATTCTCCTGTCTTGCGGGCGGCCTCCAGCGCGGCCGCGCGGGACGCGTCGTGCGCGCCGCGCCGGTCGGCGAGGGCCGGATCGGTGAGGGAGTTGACGAGTTCGGTGCCGAGGAAGGTCATGTCGTCCTCCGGCACGGCGAAGTGGCCGGTGAAGAAGTCGCGCAGGTAGCGCTCCTGGTGGTCGTACGGGTGGCGCGGGGTGCCCGGGCCGTAGGCCCCGCCGCGGGCGTACGCCACGACGAACCGCCGTCCGGCGAGGGACATGCGCGGGAAGGTGACCTGGTCGATCCATGCCTTCAGGGACGCCGGGATCGCGTAGTTGTACATCGGCGTGGCGATCAACACGGCGTCGGCGGCGACGAGTTCGGACAGCAGCGGCTCGACGACGGCCCAGGCCGCCTCCTGGGCGGGGGTGCGCACGGCCTCCCGGTAACGGGCGGTGTCGGTGATCCGGTGCTCGAGGACGTAGTCGCACAGCTCGGTCCACGCCTCGCCGATCTGCGGGACGGGGGTCCGGGCGAGGTCGCGGTGGACGTACGTGCCGCCGGGGTGGGCGGCGCGCCAGGCGGCGGCGACGGCGTCGCCGGCCTCCCGGCTGAAGGACTGGCGGCGGGCGCTGGCGTCGATGTGGAGCAGCGTGGTCATGACGGGTCCCCTCGGAATCGGCCGGAACAGTAACCGGACACGGCGTCCAGTTATACCGGACGAGACGCTCAACCGGACAGGGCGTCCAGTTATTCCGGTAGGCTGAGCCCATGGAGACGAGGGAACGCGCGGACGCCGCCCGCAACCGGGCCAAGGTGCTCTCCGCCGCCGCCGAGCTGTTCGCCGCCGGTGATCCGCGGTCGGTCACAATGGAGGACATCGCCCGCGCGGCCGGCATCGGCCGGGGCACCCTCTACCGCCGCTATCCAGACGTCACGTCCATCGCGGCGGCCCTTCTCGACGAACACGAACGCGGCCTCCAGGAGGAGCTGTTGCGCGGCGCTCCCCCCCTGGGCCCCGGCGCGCCGCCGCCCGAGCGGCTCACCGCGTTCTACGCCGCCATGGTCGACCTGCTGGACGCCCACAGCCATCTGGTCCTGGGCGCCGAGACCGGCGAGAAGCGCTTCACCGTCGGGGCGTACGGCTTCTGGCGCGTCCATGTGCTGGTCCTGCTGCGCGAGTCCGGCGCTCCGGACCCTGAGGCCCTGGTGGACAGCCTGCTCGCGCCCCTGGCACCGGAGGTCTTCCTCCAGCAGCGGGCGCAGGGCGTGACACCGGACCGGATCAAGGCCGGGCTGGGGCGGCTGGCGAGGGCGGCGACGGCCGGCTGAGGAGCGGCGGATCGACCACGTCACCCGAGGGGTGATTTGCCGGGCCTGTTCACCGGTGAGGTAATGGAAGCCTCGTACGCGACCAGCAGCGGGAGCAGCGATGACGGACGGTCCCGAGCCGATCAGCACCGAGGCGCTGGGAGCACTGCGGCGCGAGCTCGACGAGCTGCGGAGCCGCCGGGCGACGGTGGCCGCGACCCTGCGGGGGGACGACGCGGTGGGCGACCGCGCGGACGAGGCCGACGAGTTGCAGCGGGCCTCGGACGTGGCCCGGCTGGACCGGCGCATCACCGAGATCGAGGCCCGGATCAGGGAGTCGTCCGTCGCGGGCCCGCCGCCGACGGACGCGGTGGGTGTGGGCAGCACCGTCACCGTGCGGTTCGGGGACGGCGAGGAGTCGACCCTGCGGCTCTCCGAACTCGCCGACGCGGACGACGCCGACCTGGTGACCGCCGACAGTCCCCTCGGGCACGCGCTCCTCGGGCACCGGGCCGGTGACACCGTGCACTACCGAACACCCGGCGGCGACCGGACGGCTGTCGTGGTGTCCCTCGGAGGACACCGCGGCTGACCCGGGAGCACGTGCTCCGCGGCGTGGCTCGGGGGTGCGCCACCGCGGGCGCGGCTGAGGTTGCGGGGGTGCGAGTACCATCCGCAAGGCCGACCAGGCGGCCGGGAGCGGGGGTACCACTGAGGCGAAATTCCCTTGATCACGGACCATGGGTGCGCGAGGGTCCGGTCCCATGGAGTTCTTCTGCTTCCACCGTGACCGGCCCGGCTCCCTCCCCCTGCGCGAGAAGCTGCTGGAGGAGCACTGGTCCTACATGGACCGGTACGCCGAGGAGATGATCGCCCGCGGCCCGCTCTTCGCCGGGGACGGCGACGACGCCCCGCTCGTCGGCAGCGTGCACGTCCTCGATCTGCCGGACGCGGCCGCGGCACGCGCCTTCGCCTTCGACGAGCCGACGTACCAGGCCGGCGGGTACCGGGACGTGCTGCTGCGGCGGTGGCGCAATCTGCTGGGCCGCACGATGTGGGAGTTCCCGGGCGGCCGCACCGGCGGCAACCGCTACCTGGTGCTCGGTCTGGGTTCCGGGGAGGGCGAGCCCGCCGATCTCGCGGTACCGCCCGGCCGGGAGGACGAGCTGATCGCGTACGGGCCGCTGCTGTCCGACGACGGCACGGCCTGGCTGGGCACGGCGGCGCTGCTGCGGGCACCCGACGCCGACACGGCACAGGCCGTACTCACCGCCGACAGCTACGCGGCGATCGAGGTCTACTCCTGGGAGTTCGGCGGCCGCAGATAGCCGGCCGGCCCGCGCTCCCTCCCCTCCTCACTCCTCGCCCCGCCATGCGCGGTTCAGCTCGTGGAAGACGGCCCACGGGTCCGCCACCGGGCCGACGTGCTGGAGCTTGTCGGGGTTGCTGACCGCGCGGACGGTCTGGATGCGTCCGTCGAGGACGTCGAGCACCCAGGTACCGAGGACCTTGCCGTCGCGGTCGCGGAACACGGCGCCGGGCTGGCCGTTGATCTCGTGCGACTCGCTCGTGACGCCGATGCGCACCAGGGCCGGGAGGACGAAGGCGAAGTGGCGGGCCACCCGCTCGGCGCCGAACACGCCCGCGCCCGCCTGCGGGGCCCGGCCGCCGCCGTCCCCGACGACCTGCACATCGGCCGCGAGCAGCTCGCGCAGCGCGTCCACGTCGCCCTCCCGGACGGCGTCGAAGAAGCGGGCCGCGAGTTCCTCGCGCTCGCGGCGGTCCGCCTCGAACCGGGGGCGCCCGGCGTCCATGTGCCGACGGGCCCGCACCGCCAGCTGACGGCAGGCGGCCTCGGAACGGCCCACCGCCGAGGCGACCTCGGGAAAACCGAAGCCGAACACCTCCCGCAGCACGAACACGGCCCGCTCCAGCGGACTGAGCCGCTCCAGCAGCAACAGCGCGGCCATCGACAGCGAGTCGGCCAGCTCCGCCGAGCGCACCGGGTCCTCGTAGGAGTCGGTCAGCAGCGGCTCCGGCAGCCACGGCCCGACGTACGCCTCCCTGCGCACGCGCGCCGAACGCAGTACGTCGATCGAGATCCGGGTCACCACCGACGACAGGAAGGCCCGGGCCGAGGCAGGCCGGGTCGTGGAGGCGTCCCAGCGCAGCCAGGTCTCCTGGACCGCGTCCTCGGCCTCGCTCACGCTGCCCAGAATGCGGTAGGCGATGGAGAACAGCAGGGGCCGCAGCTCCTCGAACTCCTCGGTCCGGTTCATCCCGGCTCCTCCTCGACGTTCCTGCGAAATCGGCTCTCCCCCACAGGACGAGACAGCACCCCCGCGCTGTGACATGGAACATGCCTGCCGTCGAAAAATTGTGTTATTCCCGCGCCGGGCGCAGGGTCTCCCCTGTGACGGGCCGCGCGCGGTGGGAGTCGCACGCGGGCAGGAGCGAGGAAAAGAGTGGTCGTAGCGTGAGCAGCCGAGGCGAAGCGGCGCTGGTGAAGGCGGCGCAGCAGGGGGACCGACGGGCCCAGCAGGAGCTCGTCGCCGCCTACCTGCCGCTGGTCTACAACATCGTCGGCCGGGCCCTGGACGGGCACGCCGACGTCGACGACGTGGTCCAGGAGACAATGATCCGCGCGCTGGGCGGGCTCGGCTCGCTGCGCGACCCGGCGGGCTTCCGGTCCTGGCTGGTGGCCATCGCCATGAACCGCGTCCGCAGCCGACACCGGCATCACCACGCCGCCCTGCAGGAGGCGTACGACGTCCCCGACCCGGGGGCCGACTTCGAGGGGCTCACCATCCTGCGCCTCGGCCTGTCCGGGCAGCGCCGCGAGGTCGCGGAGGCGGCCCGCTGGCTGGACACCGACGACCGGCAACTGCTGTCCCTTTGGTGGCTGGAGGCGGCCGGTCGGCTCACCCGGGCCGAGGTCGCGGCCGCGATGGAGCTGACCCCGCAGCACACGGCCGTCCGCGTGCAGCGGATGAAGGAGCGGCTCGAAGCGGCCCGCCTGCTGGTGCGCGCCCTCGCGACGACGCCCCGCTGTGTGCTCCTGGACGATCTGGTGGCCTCCTGGGACGGGGTGCCGTCGGCGCTGTGGCGCAAGCGGCTGTCCCGGCACACCCGCGACTGCACGGTCTGCGGCGGCCTCGGCGCGGGCCTCGCCCCGGCGGAGGGCCTCCTCGTCGGCCTGGCCCTGGTCCCGCTGGGCGCGGCCCTGGCCGCCGTCCGGCCGGAGGAGTACGTGGCCCTCGCCGCCGACGCCCGGACGGTCACGGCGTACGGCGACCCCCTCGACACCTCCACCTCATACGGCGACCCGCACGACACGACCGTCTACGGCGACCAGCTGGTGTCCTCCACTCCCGCCGACGCCCCCCACCCCGGCCGCGTCCAGCAGCGTCACACCCTGCGCCGCAGGCGCCGGCGGCGGGTCGCGGTGGCGGCCGTGGCGGCGCTGGTCGCGGGCGGCGGCAGTGCGGCGCTGCTGATCCCGGGCGACAGCGACGACGTACGGCGGACGCCGACCGCGCTGGAGACGCCCGAGGACACGACCGCCCTGGCCGCCCCCGCCCCCTCGACGTCGAGCGCCTCGCCCTCCCCCAGCGCGTCCCCGTCCCGCAAGGTCTCGGCGTCGCCCAGCGCGAAGGCGACGCCTTCCGTGAAGCCCAAGCCGACGCCGAAGCCGCAGCCCACCCGCACCACCGCCCGCCCCACGCCGACCCCCGCCCCGACCGAGGAGGAGACGACGGCTCCGTCCGGCTCCACCGCCGCGCAGGTGCTGGAGCTGGTCAACGCCGAGCGGGCGAAGGCGGGTTGCTCACCGGTCCGGCAGAACGCCACGCTGGACACGGCCGCGCAGCGGCACTCCGACGACATGGCGGCGCGGGACTTCTTCGACCACACCAACCCCGACGGCCAGGACCCGGGCGACCGCATCACTGCGGCGGGCTACCGGTGGAGCACGTACGGGGAGAACATAGCCCGCGGCCAGCAGACGGCCGCCGAGGTCATGCAGTCCTGGATGAACAGCCCAGGACACCGTGCGAACATCCTGAACTGCTCGTTCGCGGAGACGGGTCTCGGCATCCATCAGGGCGCGGGCGGCCCGTGGTGGACGCAGGTGTTCGGCACACAGATGTGAGCCACGATGCGGTAACGGCGGGCAACCGGAAGGGGGGCCCGCCAATCTAAGCCCCTATGAAGATCTCTTTCCTCCTGCACAACGCCTACGGCATCGGGGGCACGATCACCACGACGTTCAATCTGGCCCAGGCCCTGGCCGACCGTCACGACGTGGAGATCGTCTCCGTGCTGCGGCACCGCGAGCGCCCCAACTTCGCGCTGGACCCACGAGTCTCCCTGCGCCCGCTGGTGGACCTGCGGAAGGAGAGAGACCATCCGCTGCACAAGAGACCGGCGAGCGTGTTCCCCGTGGCGGAGTACCGCTACCGGCAGTACAGCGAACTGACGGACCGGCGGATCGCCGAGGCTCTCGCGGAGACGGACGCCGATGTGCTCATCGGCACCCGGCCGGGCCTCAATGTGCATCTGGCGCTCCAGGGCCCGGACCGCGCTCTGCGGGTCGGGCAGGAACACCTCACGCTGGACAACCACCCGCCCCGGCTGCGCACCGCGCTGCGCCGGGCCTACCGCAGGCTGGACGTGCTCACGACGGTCACGGAGGCCGACGCGGCCGCGTACCGGCGCAAGATGCGGCTGCCCGGGGTGCGGGTGGCGGCCCTGCCGAACAGCGTCCCGGACCCCGCGCTCCCGGTCGCCGACGGCGGCGCGAAGGTGGTGATCGCGGCGGGCCGGCTCGTCCCGGTCAAGCGCTACGACCTGCTGATCGAGGCGTTCGCGAAGGTGGCGGCCGAGCGTCCGGACTGGCGGCTGCGCATCTACGGCAAGGGCGACGAACAGCCCCGGCTGCGGCGGCTGGTCGAGGAGCTGGGGCTGTACGAGAACGTCCTGCTGATGGGCGCGGCGGCCCCGATGGAGGCGGAGTGGGTGAAGGGCTCGATCGGCGTGGCCACGTCCGACTTCGAGCCGTTCGGCATGACGATCGTCGAGGCGATGCGCTGCGGCCTGCCCGTGGTGAGCACCGACTGCCCCTTCGGGCCGGGCGAGATCATCCGGGACGGGGAGGACGGCCGGCTGGTGCCGGTCGGCGACCGCGACGCGCTGGCCGCGGCCCTGCTGGAGCTGGTCCGCGACGACGAGCGACGGCGGCGCATGGGCCGTACGGCCGTGGAGAACGCACAGCGGTTCGCGCCCGGGCCCGTCGTCGCCCGGGCCGAGGCGCTGTTCGAGGAGGCGCTCGCGGCCCGCGGTGGCGGGGCGGAAGCGGTGGAGGACGGCGGGCTCGGCCGCGTCCTGGTCAGTCAGGGATTCGCCGTACGGGACGTCGCGTACGGTGCCGCGGGCCGGGCCCGCCAGATGGTGCGCAGGGGGCAGCGATGAGCCGGGACCACATCAGCGAGCCGCAGGTCGACTGCACGGTCGACACCGAGGGCCGGATCGACTTCGCCGTCACGGCTCCGCCGTCCGAGGAGCCCCGGCTGCTGCTGCGGCTGCGCCCGAAGAAGGGACAGCCCGAGACGACCGTACGGCAGCTGGACCTGCGGCCCGGGAGCGACGGCCGGCTGGGCGCCGTACTGGAGGCGTCGCCCGTGCTGGAGGACGGGCGCTGGGATCTATATCTGGTGGCCGGGCCGGAGGCGGAGCGGCAGCGGTTGCGGGACGGGTACCGCGATCTGCGGGCGCTGGTCGACGGGGACACCCGTGACCGGAGGTCGCCGGTGGCGGTGCGGGTGCCGTACGCGACCACGGACGGGTTTCTCGCGGTACGGGCCTGGCTGCGCACCGCCCACGCGGAGGCCGGCCGCGTCGAGGTGAGCGACCGCTCGACGCGGGTCACCGCCCGGCTGCACGGGGCGTCCCTGGCCGGGGGCGCCGCCGTGGTGGTGCGTCTGCGGGGCGGGAGCCGCGCCGAGCGGACGGTGGACCTGCGCGCGCAGGCCGACGGGCAGGGGTTCGCCTTCGAGGTCGGGCACACGGAGATGACGGGCGAGAGCGGCATGTGGGACGTGTTCGTACGGCCCGCCGCGGACGGCCCCCTGGTGCGGGTCGGGCGGCTGCTGGACGACGTGGCCGGGCGCAAGGAGGTCTGCGTCTACCCGGCGGTCACGGTGGGCGCCGCCACGGTGCGGCCCTACTACACGGTGGACAACGACCTCTCCTTCGAGGTCGGCGGCTGACGTGCGACGGCCGGCCCCGTTCTGCGAAGGGGGCCGGCCGTCCGGCGGGTCACTTCACCGAACCCGCCATCACGCCCTGCACGAAGTGCCGCTGGAAGGCGAAGAAGACCGCCACCGGCACGATCAGGGACAGGAACGCCCCGGGAGCCAGGACGTCGATGTTGCTGCCGAACTGGCGGATCTGTGACTGGAGTTCGACGGTCAGCGGCTGCGAGGCGCTGTCCGCGAACAGCAGGGCGACCAGCATGTCGTTCCACACCCACAGGAACTGGAAGATCGCCAGGCTGGCGATCGCCGGGCGGCCGACCGGCAGCACCAGCCGGGTGAAGATCCGCCATTCGGTGCCCCCGTCCATCCGGGCCGCCTCCAGCATCTCCTTCGGGATCTCGGCGAAGTAGTTGCGCAGCAGGAACACGGCGAACGGCAGTCCGTAGGCCACGTGGAAGAGCACTACTCCGGGAATGGTGCCGAACAGGCCCAATTGGCCGAAGAGTTTGGCGACCGGCAGCAGACCGATCTGCACCGGCACCACCAACAGGGCGACCACCAGAAGGAAGACGGCGTCGCGGCCGGGGAAGTCCAGCCAGGCGAAGGCGTATCCGGCGAGTGCGGCGATGACGACCACGAGCAGGGTGGTGGGCACCGAGATCAGCACGGTGTTCCAGAACGCGCGGGTGATGCCCGCGTTGTCCAGCAGCGCCGAGTAGTTGTCGAAGGACATCTGGCCAGGGCTGGTGAACACCGTCCACCAGCCGCCCTTCGCGGTGTCCTCGGCGGAGCGCAGCGACGACAGCAGCAGTCCGGCCAGCGGTGTCATCCAGACCAGGCCGACGATCAGCAGGAAGGCCTGGACGGCTCCGTTGCCCAGGTAGCGGCGGGCGGCGTTCATCGCTGGCTCCTTCTAAAGCGGCGTACGTTGAAGACCATCGCGGGGACCACGAGCAGCAGGAGCAGCACCCCGAGCGCGCTGCCGAGGCCCTGGTCGTTGCCGCCGCCGAACGACACCAGCCACATCTGGGTGGCGAGCACGGTCGCGTCCTCCTGCACCGGTCCGGGCGCGATGATGTAGACGAGGTCGAAGACCTTCATCACGTTGATCACCAGCGTCACGAACACGACCGTCAGGACGGGCGCGAGCAGCGGCACGGTGATGCGCCGGAAGATCTGCCACTCGTTCGCGCCGTCGATGCGTGCCGCCTCCAGCGCGTCCCGGGGCAGGGTGGACAGGCCCGCGCCGATGAGGACCATGGCGAAGCCGGTCCAGATCCACAGGTAGGCGCCGATGATCGCCGGGGTGACGAGGGCGGGCCCGAGCCAGGAGACGCCCTCGTAGGGTGCGGAGAAGTTCGAGGCGGGCAGCCGCACGGTGTACGAGCCGTCGGCGAGGTCGGTGAAGCGGAAGGAGCCGTCGGGCGCGGTCGTCGTGGAGGCGGCCGTCTTTCCGTCGCGGACGGCCTCGACGCGCATCTCGGGCAGGCCGCTCTCCTTGGGGTCGACCTGGCCCTGCCGTCCTCCGCCCCCGGGGGTGAAGTCCAGGTAGACGACACCGCGCAGTTCGCCTGGCCCGGCCGCGGGGGCCTTCGCGGGCTCCGCTCCCTGCGGCAGGTCCTTCGGCTGGACGCCGACCAGGCCGAGGGCGAGGGTGTCGCCGGGCGAGACGCTCGCGGTGGTCCGGTAGCCGCCATCGGCCTTGCCGAGCCCCTGGCCGTCGCGGGCGCGGGCGGTGGGGTAGGAGGAGGTGCCGGTGAAGGCGTCGTGAACGGTGACGGCGGCGGCGTTGAGGACGCCCTTGTCCGGGTCCTCGTCGTAGGCGAGGCGGAAGATGATGCCGGCGGCGAGGAAGGACACGGCCATCGGCATGAACAGCAGCAGCTTGAAGGCGGTGGCCCAGCGGATCTTCTCGACCAGCACGGCCAGGATCAGACCGAGGCCGGTGAGCAGGGTGGGGGCGACGACGACCCAGATGGCCGTGTTGCGGACGGCCTTGACGGTGGCCGGGTCGCGGAACATCTCGGCGTAGTTGTCGCCGCCGACGAAGCGGGTGCCGGAGGCGTCGAAGAAGCTGCGGCCGACCGAGAACAGCACCGGGTAGACGACCAGTGCGCCCAGCAGGAGCAGCGCGGGGAGGACGAAGAGCAGGGCGACGGCCCGGCCGCGCCGCCGCGGGCGCCGGGCGGGCCCGGCACCGGCGGCGGACGGGGGGCTCGTCTCTTTCACGAGCGTGGCGGTCATGTCCGTCAGCCCTTGTAGGCCTTGGCCGCGGCGGCTTCCAGCTGCGCCGCGGTCCGCTGCGGGTCCGACGGGTCGCGCAGGAAGTCCTGGAGGATCTTCCACTCGCCGGCGCCCTTGGTGCCGCCGAAGGCGGCGGGTGCCTGGTCGGACATGTCGAAACGGACCGAGTCACCGGCCGCTACCAGCGACTTGGCGGTGGCACGCGTGGTGACGTCGCCGTAGGTGTTGGGGTCGAGCTTCTTGTTCGGCGACAAGAAGCCGCCCGCCTCGGCCCAGACGGCCGCGGCCTCGGGGGTGGCGAGGTACTCCACGAACGCCATCGCGGCGTCGGCGTTCTTGCCGTCCTTCAGGACGACGGCCGCGTCGCCGCCGCTGACCACGGGCGGAGTGCCGCCGTCGACCGCGGGGAACGGGTAGAACTTGGCGTCCTCCCCGATGGACTTGCCGTACTGGTCCTTGGCGACACCGGCCACGAAGTCGCCCTCGTAGACCATGGCGGCCTCGGGCTCGGGGCCGAAGACCTTCTCCACCGAGCCGGGGAAGTCGGTGTTCAGGGCGCCCTTCTGGCCGCCGGCCAGCAGCTGCTTGTCCTTGAACAGTTCACCGAGGGTGGTGAGGGCCTTCACCACCGAGGCGTCCGTCCACTTCAGCTCGTGGGCGGCGAGGGCGTCGTACTTGTCGGGTCCGGCCTGGGAGAGGTAGACGTTCTCGAACCAGTCGGTGAGGGTCCAGCCGTCCTGGCCTGCGACGGAGAACGCGGCGAGCCCGGAGTCCGCGACGGTCTGCCCGGCCTGAAGCATCTCCTTGTACGTCGAGGGCTGGCCGACACCGGCCTGGGCGAGGGCGTCGGGGCTGTACCAGACGGTCGACTTGTGGGCGGCCTTGAAGTACAGGCCGTAGAGCTTGCCGTCGACGGTGCCGTAGTTCTTCCACACCGGCGCGAAGTTGGCGTCGACGGTCTTCTCGGCGGCGGGCGACAGCGGCTTGAGCCAGCCGCTCTCGGCGAACTGCTTCAGGACGCCGACCTGCGGGACCATCACCACGTCGGGGGCGTTGCCGCCCTCGATCTTGCTGCCGACGACGGTGGACACGTTGTCGCCGGTGGAGACGAACTGCGGCTTGGCGCCGGTCTGTTCGGCGAAGGCGTCGAGCACCTTCTGGAAGTTCTTCTGCTCGCTGCCGGTCCACACGCCGGCGACGGTGAGCGTCTTGCCGCTGAGGGCCTTGTCACCGCCGCCGGCCGTGACGTCGCCGCCTCCGCAGGCGGTGGCGCCGAGGGCGAGGACCAGGGCGGTGCAGCCGATCAGGGTGGTACGTCGTCGCATCATCGTTGATGTCCCTTTCAGAAGGAGGGTGAGTCGTCGATCCACCAGGCCGCCGTCGAACCGGGGAGCTCCCCGGCCGGACAGAGGCCGCTGGCGAGCAGCGGGGTGCCGGAGACCGGCGCGGGTACGGACGCGGTGCCGAAGTTGACCGCGCAGACGAGGTCGTCGCGGGCGAAGGCGAGCACCCCGGGCGGGGTGTCCAGCCAGCGCAGGCCTCCCTCGCCCAACTGGGGCAGGGCAGCGCGCAGTTGGAGGCCGTCGCGGTACAGGTGCCAGAAGGAGCGGGTGTCGGCGAGGGCGCGGTCGGTGGCGTACTCGGCGAAGTACTCCGGCTGGGGCAGCCAGGGCTTGGCGCTCTCGGCGCCGGAGGTGAAGCCGAACGGGGAGGCCTGTCCCGACCAGGGCAGCGGCACCCGGCAGCCGTCGCGGATGCGGGCCCGGTCGCCGGTGCGGCGGAAGATCGGGTCGGTGAGGACGTCGTCGGGCAGGTCGACGACCTCGGGCAGGCCCAGTTCCTCGCCCTGGTAGATGTACGCGGCTCCGGGCAGGGCCAGCATCAGCAGCGCGGCGGCGCGGGCGCGGGCGGCACCGAGGCCGCTGCCGTGCGGGGTGGGTTCGCCGTAGCGGGTGACGGTGCGGACCTGGTCGTGGTTGTTGAGGACCCACGTGACGGTGGAGCCGGTGCCGGCGATGTCCTGCATGGCCTCGGAGATGACCTTGCGGAAGGCGTCCGGGTCCCAGGGGGCGCCGAGCAGGTCGAAGAAGAAGGCCTGGTGCAGTTCGTCGGGGCGGACGTACTGGGCGTGTTCGCGTGCGGTGGGGACGGACACCTCGCCGACGAGGAGGCGTTCGCGGCCGTCGCGCTCGCTGTACTCCTCGCAGACGGCCCGCCACCTGCGCCACACCTCGTGCACCTCGGGCTGGTTCCAGGCGAGCGGGTTGACCGAGTCGCGGGTGCGGGCGTCGGCCTCCGGGTCGTCGGAGTCGGGCAGCTCGGGGTGCTTGAACAGACCGGCGGCCACGTCGATGCGGAAGCCGTCGACACCGCGGTCGAGCCAGAAGCGCAGTATGCGGTCGAACTCGGCGGCGATCTCGGGGTTGCGCCAGTTCCAGTCGGGCTGCTCGGGCGTGAACATGTGCAGGTACCACTGGCCGTCGGGAAGCCGCGTCCAGGCCGGGCCGCCGAACATGGCGTGCCAGTTGTTGGGCGGCTCGGCGCCGTCGGGGCCGCGCCCGTCGGCGAAGTGGAAGCGGGCCCGGGCCGGGCTGCCGGGCGCGGCGGCGAGCGCCTCGCGGAACCACGGGTGCTCGCTGGAGCAGTGGTTCGGGACGATGTCCAGCAGAACCCTGATGCCCAGCCTGCGGGCGGCGTGGACGAGCCGGTCGAACTCGGCGAGGTCACCGAAGACCGGGTCGACGTCGCAGTAGTCGGCCACGTCGTAGCCGTGGTCGTGCTGCGGCGAGGGATAGAAGGGGCTCAGCCAGATCCCGTCGACGCCCAGTTTCTTCAGATACGGCAGCCCGGCCCGGACCCCGGCGAGATCGCCGACCCCGTCACCGGTGCTGTCCAGGAAGCTGCGGACGTAGACCTGATAGATCACCGCGTCCCGCCACCAGCGGTACTTACTCAGCATGCATGCATGTTAAGTAACCGTTTCGGAGGGGTGTCAATGAACTGGACGCAAGCTACTGGTGAGTTGGCGTCGCAAATCAGGACACATAAGGGCATGCTGAAGGTAGATGAGATGTCAGCGTTACTTAACAGGTAACTATCAGCGGGTGAGGGCGTCGAGCTCGCGCGCCAGCCGGCGCACGGCCGCCTCGGGCGTCTGCTGCCCGGTCATCGCGTGGTGCACGACCGCCTGCACGACCAGGCTGACCTGGTCGTAGCGCGCGCTCTTGGGCCGCGGGGCGGCGGCCAGCACGCTTTTGCGCAGGGTCGGCAGATACGGGAACCGCCTGATCAGACCGGGGTCCCGGTAGAGGTCGGCCCGCACCGGCGGCAGCGCGCCGCGGGTGAGGACCTGTCGCTGGACCCGTTCGCTGGTCAGGTAGGCGAGCAGGCGCTCGGCCGTCTCCGCGTGCCGCGCATGGCTGCTGACGGCCAGGTTGGAGCCGCCCAGCACGCTCGTGGCCGGCCCGTCGGGGCCCGGCAGCGGCACGGCGCCGACCCGTCCGGCGACGCGTGATCCCCGCTCCGAGGCGGCGACATAGGCGTAGGGCCAGTTCCGCAGGAAGAGCAGCCGGCCGTCCTGGAAGGCCTGCTTGGACTCCTCCTCCTTGTACGTCAGCGCCTCGCGCGGAATCCAGCCCTCGCGTACGCCGCGCACCAGGAAGCCGATGCCCTCACGGGCCGCGGCCGAGTCCACGGTGACGCGCGCGCCCTCGTCGCCGAGGATCGTGCCGCCGGCCGAGTAGACGGCCTCGGCGGCGTTCACGGTCAGGCCCTCGTAGGGCAGGAACTGTCCCGCGTACCCCTCCAGCCCGTACTTCGGGGCGACCGTCTCGGCGTATCTCTCCAGCTCGGCCCAGGTGCGCGGGGGTGCCAGACCCTCCTTGTCGAGGATGTCCTTGCGGTACAGCAGCAGGCCCGCGTTGGTGACGTACGGGACGGCGTACAGGCGGCCGTCGTAGGTCGCGGTGTCGACGACCGGCGGCAGGAAGGTGCCGAGCGGGAAGCGGTCGCGCTCCAGCGGGCGGATCCAGCCGGCCGCGGCGAACTCGGACGTCCAGTTGACGTCGATGTTGAGCACGTCGAACCGGCCGCGGCCGGCGCCGCTGAGGTCGGTGACCATCTGCGCGCGGGACTCGTCGGTGGAGTCGGGCAGCTCGACGAGGGTGATCCGCTCGCCGGGGTGGTCGCGGTTCCAGCCCTCCAGGAGGGGGCCGAGATAGCCGGTGAGGTCGCCCGCGGTGGCCAGCGTGAGCGGACCGCGTCCACCCGTGCCGGGCTCCCGGGCCTGGACGCCCGCGGTGACATATCCGGTCAGGACGATCAGCAGAACGAGGAGGCCCCTACCCGCGGCACGTGTCCACCGCATAGGTTCCTCCCTGTACACCGGCACCGGGCACCCTCGCCCGGGGACAAAGGCCATGTATACCTGTTAGGCATGGGCGATACTAGGGCCTGGCACACATCACCAGGACAGGAGGACAGCACGCGTGCGCCTGCCCCTCCTGGCACTCCTCGCCCGTGGCCCCGCCCACGGCTATGAGCTGAAGCAGGGCCTTGAGCAACTGCTGGGCTCCGCGTACCCTCAGCCGAACGTCGGCCAGATCTACGTCACCCTCGGCCGCCTGGAGAAACAGGGTCTGATCGAGGGCGAGGACGTCGAGCAGTCCAGCCGGCCCAACAAGAAGGTCTACCACCTCACCGAGGACGGGCGTGAGGCGCTGCGCGCCTGGTTCGCGGAGCCCGAGGACGAGCCGCGGGTACGGGACGAGTTCTTCATGAAGCTGGCTCTCGCCCCGCAGACCGGTCTCGCCGACCAGATCGCCCTGATCAACACCCAGCGGCGCCAGTATCTGAACACCATGCGCCAGCTGTCGAAGCTGGCCGCCGCCGAAGACCGCGACAACCGCATCGCGCAGCTGCTGATCGAGGGCGCGATGCTGCACCTGCAGGCCGACCTCGACTGGCTGGAACGGTGCCAGGAAGAGCTGGAGGAGCTGGAGTGAGCGAGGGTCCCGCTCCTGACGTGGCGCCCGCCGAGACGCCGGTGTCGCTGGTGCTGCGAGCCGAGGGGCTGGTCAAGACCCACCACGGCGAGGGCGCGCCCGCTCAGGCCGTGCGCGGGGTGGACCTGGCCGTGCGGCCGGGCGAGTTCGTGGCGATCACCGGGCCGTCCGGTGCCGGGAAGTCGACCCTGCTGCATCTGCTGGGCGGTCTCCAGCGCCCGGACGCCGGGAGCGTGTGGTTGGACGGGGAGCGCACCGATGCGTGGAGCGAAGCCCGCTGGGCGGTGGAGCGGCGCAAGCGGATCGGGATCGTCTTCCAGTTCTTCAACCTGGTGTCGAACCTGTCCGTCGCCGACAACGTCGAGCTGCCCGCCCTGCTCGCCGGCGTCCCGCCGAAGCGGGCGCGCGCCGAGCGCGAGGAGCTGCTGTCCGAGCTGGGGCTCGCGGGCAAGGAGCGCAGCATGCCGGGCGAGCTGTCGGGCGGCGAGCAGCAGCGGGTCGCGCTGGCTCGCGCGCTGGTCAACCAGCCGCCCCTGCTGCTCGCCGACGAACCCGCCGGCAGCCTCGACAGCAAGGGCACCCGCGAGGTGATGCGGCTGCTGTCCCGCTTCCACCAGCGCGGGCAGACGATCCTGCTGGTCACGCACGACGCCCGGCTGGCGAGCGCCGCGGACCGGGTGATCAGCTTCTTCGACGGGCGCATCGCCGACGACGCGGAGCTGGACAGGAACGCCGGGCCGCCCCGCCGGGCCGGGACGTCCGGGGTGCTGGAGCTCAGGGACTGACATGTGGACGTCAGCGGCGGACAGGCGGGTCTCAGGGGCGGCGTTGCGGGTCGCACCGGCTGACGGGCGGGCCCCGGGGACAGATGTGCGGGGCTCAGGGACTGGTGTGCCGGGCTCACGGGCTGACGGGCGGCCCCCGGGGACAGATGTGCGGGGCTCAGGGGCTGGTGTGCCGGGCTCACGGGCTGACCTGCGAGCCCCGGGGACAGATGTGCCGGGCTCACGGGCTGACGCGCGAGCCCCAGAGGCCGGCATGCCGCGGGTCTCAAGGACCCACATGCGGGTGGACGACGTACGCGCGAGGAAAGGCTGACGCCGGTGCGAGCGACTCTGCGCTGGGCGCACTCCGATCTGCGTACGCACCGCGGCGAGGCGCTGTTCCTGGTGCTCGCGACCGCGGGCGTCGTCGTGTCGCTGCTGCTGGCCGCCGCCCTGTTCGGGTACGCGACCAACCCCTGGCAGCGGGTGTTCGCGCAAGGCGGCGGTGCCCACGTGTGGCTGCACACCGCGCCGTCCTCCGATGCGGGCAGGCTGTCCGGGCTGGACGGCGTGGACTCGGTCGCGGGGCCCTATCCGGCGGCCTCCGCGACCGTCGCCACGCGCGGCGCCCGCGCCTCGGTGGAGCTGCGCGGCACGCCGGAGCTGCCCGAGGTGGGCCGGCCGCTGCTGGCCTCGGGGAACTGGCTGGACACGGCGACGCCCGACGGGGTCGTCCTGGAGACCCGGCTCGCGCGGTCCCTGCTGGCCGAGCCGGGTGACACGCTGACCGTGCCCGGCAGCGCGCGCCGCTTCACCGTCGTCGGCGTCGCCGACAGCGCCGAGCCGCCCTACCGTGCGGGCGAGCGGCCGGGGCTGGTGTGGGCGCTGCCGTCCGCGCTGCCCGACCCGGACAGCCAGGTGATCGGCCTGCGGCTGCGGGACCCGGACGACACCGGGTACGCCGTCCAGCGCGCGGTGACCGTGCTGGGCGCCGGGGCCATCGGAGAGGTGTCCACCTGGCAGCAGGCCCGGGCGGAGGCGCAGGGCGACAACCGGCTGCTCGGCCAGGTGCTGGGCCTGTTCGGGCTGGGCGCGCTGCTGGCCGCCGGCTTCGCGGTGCACGGGGCGATCGGCACCCGTATCCGCGGCCATCTGCGGGACATCTCCGTGCTCAAGGCGATCGGGTTCACGCCGGGCCAGGTCGTCCGGCTGTTCCTGCTCCAGCATCTCGCCTACGCGCTGCTGGGGGCGGTGGCCGCCGCCGCGCTCACCCGGGCGCTGGGCAGCCGGGTGCCGGGGCGGCTCGGGGACGCGGTCGGGGTGTGGCAGGGGCTGCCCGGGCAGACGGTGACGTTGTTCGTGGTGCCGGTCGCGGCGGTGCTGTTCATCGGCGCGACGACCGGGCTGGCCGCGTGGCGCGCGGGCCGGGTGCCGCCGGTGCCGGTGCCGCGTCCCGCGGCGTCGCGGGGCGGCCGGCTGTCGGGCGCGGCCCGCTGGGCTCTGGGGCCGGGGGTACGGGGTGTGCGGGTGCCGCCCGCGCTGGTGCTGGGCTGGCACCGGGCGTTCGCGCGCGGTCCGCGTTCGCTGACCGCGGTCGGCCGGCTGGCGCTGCCGCTGCTGCTGATCGTGGTGGCGATGAGCGCCTGGACGACCATGGACCGCTTTGACAGCAGGCCCGAGCAGGTCGGCCTGCCCGCCGCGCTCACGGTCCACCCGGACTCGTCCCTGGACGCCCTGCGCACCGAGGCGATCCTCGACGGGGACCCGCAGGTCGCGGCCGCGCACCCGGGCGTGGAGGTGGCCGCGCTGGTCCCCGGCCAGACGGAGACCATCGCCCTGCGCGGTCTCGGCACCCGCCGGGAGCCGTATCCGTACGCCCTCGCGGAAGGCCGCGCGGCCCGCGGGCCCGACGAGGCGGTGGCGGGGCAGGGGCTGCTCGACCTGCTGGACGTACGCGTCGGCGACTGGGTGCGGATGACGGTCGGTGATCAGCCGCAGATCCTGCACATCGTCGGCCGCAGCATCGAGCCGGACAACGCCGGCCGGGTCATCTCCACCTCGCTCGACACCCTGCGGGAGAACGACCCGGGTCTGCGCCCGACCCTCTACCAGGTCCGTCTCGCCCCCGGCGCCGATCCGCACGAGGTCGCCGACCGGCTCGCCGCGGCCGGTCACGGCAGGCTGGACGTGCACGCGGTGACCAACCCGGTCGACGGGCTCTCCCCGCTGCGCGAAGTCGTCCTGGGCCTGATCGCCGTGCTCGCCCTGATCGGGCTGGTCGAGCTGCTCACCGCGATCGGCGGCACGGTACGGGAGTCCGAGCGCGACCTGCTCGCCCTGAAGGCCATCGGCCTGTCGCCCCGTCAGATCACGGCGATCACGGTCACCGCGACCGGCTGTACGGCCCTGACGGCCGTGCTGCTCTCCATGGCTCTCGGTCTGCCGCTCGCCCACTGGCTCATCGACGCCCAGGGCCGCTCCAGCGGCATCGGCGCCGGCATCGCCCAGGGCCCCTCCCCCACCCTCCTGCTCCTGCTCTGCACCGGCGCCGTCCTCGGCGCCGCCGCCCTCGCCGCCCTCCCCGCCACCCGCGCGGCCCGCCGCCGCCTCGCGGACACACTGAGCGCGGTGGCGTGAGCGGCCTCGCGGCTCAGTGCCGGTAGCGGGCCGCTTACGGCCCTGCTGATCCTCGTCAGCGGCCGGTTCCGGGTCACCTTCCCCGACCGTACGGTCCTGCTGGCCGAGCAGGGCGACTACGTCGTCTGGGGCCCGGGCGTGGACCACTCCTGGCACGCGGAGCGCGAGTCGGTCGTGCTCACGGTGCGCTGGCCGTCGCTTCCGGGGTACGCCGTACCGCGGTAGGCGCGGGCCCGCGCTGTGGCCCGTAGGCCCATGGCGGTCGTGGGGTGGCGGTCGGGATGCGGCAGGATGAGGGTATGAGCGTCGTCAAGATCAATGTACTGACCGTGCCCGCCGAGCAGCGTGAGACGTTGGAGCAGCGCTTCGCCTCGCGCGCGCATGCGGTGGAGAACTCCGACGGGTTCGAGTGGTTCGAGCTGCTGCGTCCGGTGGAGGGCACCGACACCTACCTCGTCTACACGCGCTGGCGGGACGAGGAGGCCTTCCAGGCGTGGATGGAGGGGCCGATGAAGGCGGCCCACCAGGGCGGCGGAGACCGGCCGAAGCCTGCCGCCAGTGGTTCCACGCTGTGGTCGTTCGAGGTCGTGCAGCAGGCGGCGCCCAAGGGCGAGTGACGGCCAGTCCGTTCTTGGTGATCATTTTGTGTGGTCGTGGTGTCCCCCGCACAGGTCGCTGCCGTACGGTGTCGCACGGCAACGACCAGCCGTTTTCAGGGGGAAAACCGTGTCTCGTCAGGACACCGCCACGACCACGCAGCCGCAACGCACCGAGCGTCCCGCTCCGCCCGCCCGGTCCCGGGGTGCCGCGCTCGGCGGCTGGATCCTCACGCTCGCCTTCAACGTCGTCGCGCCGATCCTGACGTACAACACGCTGCGCGACCACGGCTGGAGCGAGTTCAGCGCGCTGCTGCTCAGCGGGGCGTGGCCGGTGCTCGACACCGCCGTGCATGTGGTGTGGCGGCGGCGCGTGGACGAATTCGCCGTCGTGACGCTGGTGTTCCTCGTCATCACGGCCGTGGTGTCGCTCGTCGGGGCGCACTCCGCGCGTGCCCTGCTGATCAAGGACTCAGGTGTCACAGGGCTGTTCGGGCTGCTGTGCCTGGGGACGCTGCTCGCGCCACGGCCCCTGATGTTCTACTTCGGCCGGAAGTTCGCCACCGACGGCACCCCGGAGAGCACCGCGTGGTGGAACGGCATGTGGCAGGCGGAGGGGTTCCGCAGGACGCTCACCGTCATGACCGCGGTCTGGGGCGTGGCGTACTGCGTGGAGGCCGGCGTGCGGATCGCGCTGGCGTACACGCTGAGCACCGACACGATGGTGGTCCTGAGCCCGGTCCTGATCTACGGCGTCCTGGGCCTGCTCGCCGTGTGGACCGCGCTGTACGGCAAGCGGGCCCGGCGCAGGGGTGAGGCGCTGGCGGCGGCCGCCGCGTGACGACGTACGCGTGGCGCGACCTGCTCCAGAGGTGGCGCGACGCCTGGCTCCGGCACGAGCAGGAGGGCGCCGAGCCGCTCCCCGAGGAGGTGCGCCGGGCCCTCCGGCTCGGCACCCGCCCGGCCGACCCCGCGGAGGTCGGCGCGCTGGAGGAACGGCTCGGCGCCGAACTGCCGCCGAGCTACCGGCAGTTCCTGCTCACGAGCGACGGCTGGGGCCCCGCCACGTACGAGATCGAGCGCGTCCTGCCGGTCCGGGAGGTCGGCTGGACCTCCGGGTTCCTGCCCCACGCCCTGAAGGTCGCCGGCTCCCCGGACTCCGACGATCTGTATCTCCTCGACCCCCGGGTCGTCGGCCCGGACGGCGAGTGGGAGGCCTGGCATGTCGTCCACCATCCCGCGGGGGCGGCCTTTCGGCACAGGTCCTTCTGGGACTTGATGAACGGCGAGTCCCTGAGCTTCGCCGCTCAGCTCACCAGGTGGGGATGACCGGCCCGGTCAGCGGCAGGACCACCTGGCACGGCAGCGGGCGCTTGTGCCGCGGGTCCAGGGAGTTGAGGACGTGGGTGAGGACGACCGGGTCGTAGGAGGCCTCCAGGTGGTCGGTGCCGTCCTTCCAGCAGGTCTGCTGGAGGTGGATGTTCTCGACCGTCGCACCGGGTCCCGCGGTGAGGTAGCCGTTGGTGTACGGGGTGACGATCTCGTCGTACTGGGTGGCGATGACGGTGTAGTCGACGCCGGGGACGGTGTCGCCGCCGGCGTCCAGGGCGCGGTTGAAGTCGGAGCCGATCTGCTGCTCCACCAGTGCCGGATGGTCCTTCTGCAGAAGGCTGTTGGTGGGTTCCAGGGTGTGCAGGACACGGCCCAGTTCGGTGATGCCGCTCAGGGTGGTGCCGTGGTTGGAGGGGGTGATGCCGATGAGCTGGTCGACCTTGTCGGCGGCGCCGGGGAAGTTCTTGAGGTAGTAGCGGGGCACGGGGCCGCCGCCCTGGGAGTGGCCGACCAGGTCCACCTCGGCGGCGCCGGTCTCGGCCCGTACCCGGTCGACGAAGCGGGCGAGCACGGCCGCCCCGTCCACCATGGAGCCGACGCCCTGGACCGGGTCGTCCGCCGAGGAGCCGCCGTAGCTGAAGGCGAAGACGCAGTAGCCCTCGTTCGCCAGCAGCGGGGCCGCGCCGCGCCAGATGTCGTTCATGTTCTCCATCGTTCCGTGCACCAGGACGACCGGCTCGGGGTGCTCCGCGGAGGGGGTGCAGTCCCAGTCGTTGGCGCCGGGCGGGGACTCGGCCGGGTGGTGGAACCCGTTGGTGAATCCCACAGTGAAGTTGTATTCCACATGCAGCGAGTCGTCCGCGCCGTACACCGTGCCGCCGGTCGCGGCGAGCAGTCCGGTGGCCGTGGCGCCGGCGAGCAGTGCACGGCGGAATGTGGCTCGTCTCATTTCCAGTTCCGTCCCTTGTTCTGGAATAGCGAAGCGTCGGGGCAGCGAAAGTAGGAAGGAACCGGGAGCGGCGGCAATGGGCCGCGCTCTTCTTCACGGGTGCCGCTCAGTCAGATGTCAGCTCCGTGTGTTGCGGGATCGTAAAACGCTCATCCATGTGCGCGCTTCGGCGGACGATGAGGCGCTGCGCTGCGGCAAAACACGAGGACAGGCTTATTAGCACTGCTAGTTGACTTGGGCCTGAAGCCTTGACCCGCCGGTGACTTGAACACATAATCCGGGGGATGACGACGACGGGGACGGCGGCATCGGGAGCGAGCCGCGGCACGGGAAGGGACTCCCGTGGCGGCCCGTGGACGGCCCTGCCCCGCCGCCTCGGAGCCGAACTCCAAAAAGAGAACCGCACGGTCGCGGCCGAGATAATCCATGAGATCAGGGCGCAGATCCCGGAATTCTCCCGTCCGTTGTCGGGTTCGTTCGGAGCCGCGCTGCAACAAGGCGTGGAGACCGCCCTGCTGGAATTCGCGGAGCGCGTCACATCGGCGGGCGGTCCGGTGGAATCCGCCCATCTTTCGGTCTATCGGGCGCTCGGCCGAGGCGAGTCGATCGAGGGCCGCAGCCTGGACGCGCTCCAGGCCGCCTACCGGCTCGGCGCCCGTATCGCCTGGCGCCGCTACGCGCGCGTGGCCCGGCGGCAGGCCCTCGGCACGGAGGCGGTCGCCCTGCTCGCCGAGGCGGTGTTCACGCACATCGACGAGATCGCCGCCGTCTCCGTGCAGGCCTATGCGGACGCCCAGGCCGACGCGGCCGGGACCGTCGGCCGGCGCCGTCACCGTCTGCTGATCCTGCTGACCTCGGGCGACCCCGACCCCGAGGCCCTCGACCGGGCCGCCGCCGAGGCCGACTGGCCGCTGCCGGACAGCGTGGCCGCCGTCGCGCTCGGTCCCCCGACCGCCGCCCCGCCCGACACGCCGGCACCGCCGCGCGCCCTGCGGCGCAGCCGGCTGCCGGAGCCCGTGCTCGCCGACCTGGAGAGCTCCCAGCCCTGTCTGGTCGTACCGACCCCGCATCTGCTGCTCGCCGACCCGCGGTTGCAGCAACTGCTGCGGGAGACGGGCGCGGTCGTCGGGCCCGCCGTACCGCCCGCGCAGACGGCCGACTCGCTGCGCTGGGCGCGGAGCCTGCGCGAGGCGGGTGCCGTCGCCGGGCCGGACGCGCCCCCGGTGACCGCGCCCTCCCTCGCCCGCCTCCTCCTGCTGGCGGACCCGGCGCTCGTACGGCTGATGGCACACCGGCGCCTCAGACCGCTCGCGTCCCTCACCCCCAAGCAGCGCGAGCGCCTCGCCTCCACCTTGCTGGCCTGTCTGCAGACGCCGCACGGCACCGCCCCGGAGATCGCGGCCCGGCTCGGCATCCACCCGCAGACCGCACGACAGCGCCTGCACCAGGTGCAGCGGCTGTTCGGCGAGGCCCTCACCGACCCGGACGCCCGCTTCGAACTGGAAGCCGCGCTGCGGGCGACACTGGGCTAGCGCACCGGGGTGCGCCGGCCCAGGTGGTCAGCCGGTCCTGTTGATGACGAACTGCGAGCCCGGTTCGACGACCACGTCTCCTTCCGCCGAGCCGGAGATCGTCACGTTCGTGAGGGTGGCGCTGCCGCGGGCGCCGCCCATCGCGAGGATGCCGGAGCCGCCTCGGGAGTCCGTGATGCGGACGTCCCTGATCTGGACGCCGGGTGTCGCCCCGCCGCCGTTCTTGAACTGGATGCCGTCGTACGTCGAGTCATGGATCTCGGTGTCCCTGATGGTGACGCCGGGGATGTCGGTCCCGGCGGCGAACAGGGTGATGGCGCCGAACTCCTGGGCCTCGCCCCAGAAGGCGCCGCCGGTGCGGGTGAGGGTGTTGCCGGCGATGAGGGTCTGCCCGGAGAAGGGCAGCGGGTCGTGGTCGGTCGCCAGCATGATGCCGGGGTAGTTCATGGTGTCGGCGACGAGGTTGTTCTCGATGGTGTTGCCGTGACCGCCGTAGATCGCCAGGCCGTTGGCCCGCCAGGGCAGTTGGACGGTGTTGTTGCGGAAGTGGTTGTCGTGGCCGATGTCGACGGCCGGGTCCTTGACGTACTTGCTGGCCCAGACGGCCAGGGCGTCGTCGCCGGTGTTGCGGAACGAGGAGTTGTAGACGGTGGAATTGCGGGTGCCGTTGGCGAAGTTGATGCCGTCGGCGTAGGTGTTGCGGATGCGCATGCCGGTGAACTCCAGGCCGTCGCCGGGGCCCCAGAGTTCGGGGATGTCGGAGTAGTCGCGGCCGGCCCAGACGGCGACGTTGGCGTGCTCGATCCAGACGTTGGAGATCTTGGTGCCCTTGCCGAAGCGGCCGTTGAGGCCGACGCCGCCCTCGGCGTTGCCGTCGCCGCCGCGGATGGTGCCGGAGCCGAAGATGGCGAGGTCGGAGATCTGGGTGTTGTCGTCGATGTCGAAGCCGAAGTTGCCCTCGTGCGGATGGTTGATGCCGCCCGCCTGGTGCGGCGGGGTCAGGGTGTACAGCTGGGAGTGCCACATGCCCGCGCCGCGGATGGTGACGTCCCGGATGCCGACCTGGTTGTAGCCGCCGCGATCGAGGGGGTCGTCGGTGAGGATCTTCTGCTCCTGCCGCCACTGCCCGGCCGGGATCCACACGCAGGCGATCTCGCCCTTCTGGTCGGCGGTGACGGCCCGCTGGAGGGCGTCGGTGTCGTCGATGCCGTCGTTGGGGACGGCGCCGTACTCGGTGATGGAAGTGCACGCGGCCGGCTTCGGCGCGGGCGGCGCGACCTGCTCGAGGTCGATCAGGTCGAGGATGTAGAAGGCGGCCCGGTCGTCGGCGTCTCGTTGCAGCCGGAACCTCGTGCCCGGCGGGTAGGTCCCGGACAGCAGTGCGTGGGACTCGTCGAAGAGCCTGCGGGCGTCCGTGCCGGGGGTGTTGGTGAGTCCCTCGGGGCTGTCGGTGTTGCCGTACAGCCAGCTGTGCTTGGACGACAGGGTCAGTTTCCGCGCGAAGGTGCCGTCGATGTAGAGGCTGATGGTGGCCTCGGCGCCGCCTCCGCCGGCGGCGTCCGGGATCGAGTTGCGTACGACGACGGAGTTGGCGGCGTTCGTCGAGGTGAACTCGACGTACTCTCCGGTGGAGTTGAGCCGTACGGAACGCCGGCCGGAGGACTCGGTGGCGAAGTTGGTGTGTCCGAAGGTGCGCTTGGCGTCGGCGGTGAGCAGGGTGCCCTGGTAGCGGGCGTCCTCGGCCTCGTACTCGGTGTAGGGGACGGCCGCGCCCCGGCCCACGACGAGGGAGCGGGCGAAGACGTTGTTGTTCTCGTCGGTCTCGGTGACCGTGCCGGTGGCGTCGGCGGTCGCGGTGAGGGTGACGCCGCCGTCGGTGGCGGTCCAGGTGCCGGAGACCGGCACGGTGACGGTCTCCCCTGCGGCGACCGCGCCGGTGGTGCCGTCGAGGGTGGTCGTCCCGGCGGTGAGGCGGGTGACCGTGCCCGCGGGAACGGCGGTGGTGCCGCGGTTGTGCACGGCGACGGTGAAGGACACCGGCGCGCCGACCGCGGGGGCGGCCGGGTTGCTGGAGATGCCGGTGACCCGCAGGTCGGGTCCCGGGCTCTGACCGACGACGAGCTTGCCGGCGGCGGTGCGGCTGTTGTTGCTGTCGTCCTGCTCGGGGACCGTGCCGGTGGGATCGACGACGGCCGAGACGGTGTAGGAGCCCATGGGCCGCCTGCCGACGGTGACCGGCACGGTCGTGGAGGCCCCGGCCGCCAGCGCGGGGACGGACGCGGAGCCGGCGACGGTGCCCTCGACGCTGACGTTCACCGTGGTGGCGGGGGCGGCCGCGGTCCCGGCGTTGCGGACCGTGGCGTTCACCGTGACCGGGTCCGCCTCCGAGGGAGCGGCCGGGGTCCAGGTCAGGTCGGCGACGGTCAGGTCCGGATTGGGCGCGGCCGTGCCGACGACCTGGAGCTCGGCGACCTGGCCGCCGGGGGCGCCGGTGTTGGAGAAGAAGGTGAGCCGGATGTCGGCGTAGCGGCCGGTCACGGGGATGGTGACGGTGTTCTGCCCGGCCGACGGGCTGAAGGCGTAGTCGGCCCGCGCCTTGAGGGAAGTGAAGCCGGACGCGGACTGGGCGCGGCCGAGCACCTCGACGGACTGGGTGCGCGGCCCCCAGACGGGGTCGGGGTTCAGTTTGACCACGACCGCGGTGAGGTCGGCGTCGGCGCCGAGCTTCACGGTGAGGCTCGACGGGAACCCGGCGGACTCCCAGTAGGTGCCCGTGTTGTCGTCGTTGGCGTTGGCGGCGACGAAGTTCTGTGTCGTCGAGGTCGCCTCGACGGGCTTGTTCCGCGCGAGGTCGGTGCCCTGCGGGGGCGGGTCGACGGGGCCGCTGTCGCCGTAGACCTCCAGCTCGGACAACTGGGCGGCGTTCCAGCCGGAGTTGGCGCTCACCTGTACCCGGACGTAGCGGGTCGTGGCGCCTTCGAGGGTCAGGGTGACGGTGTTCGCCTGGGACGGGGTGAAGCCGCGATCGGCCGGGGCCGCGAGTGTGCTGAAGGCGCTGCCGTCGGTGCTGCCCAGCAGGGACAGCCGCTGGGTGCGCGCCTCCCAGGTGGTGGGGAGTTTGAGCACTACGCGGTCGACGCGGACGCCCGCGCCGAGGTCGACCTGTACCCATTGCGGGAACGCGCCCGTCGGGCCTTCCCAGTACGACTGCTGGCTCCCGTCGGTGACATGGCCCGCCGGGTAGCCGGGGTGGGCACCGCCCGCGCTCGCGGGCCTGCCGAGTGCGACGTTGGTCTCCTGCGCCGCGGCGGTGCCCGGTTCCCCGGCCGCGTGGGCGGCGACGGGCAGCAGGGCGAGCAGGACGGATATCAGCACGCCGACGGACAGCCGTCGGCTCGGATGTTTCCCTCTCATGGCGATCTCCCATGACGCTATGCACGTATTTTTGAGTGATGCAGTCAATCTTTTGCGTCGCTGGGGGGACAGGTTTCTCTGGGGTCACGGCTTTGTCAACGGATGTGACGGCATGGGGAGTTGAGGATCAAGGTGGTGCGAGGTCACAGAAATGCCGAGGCACCGGCCCGGGGTGTCCCGGTGCCGGTGCCTCGGCGAGGGTGCTGGGGCGGTCAGCCCATGGGCGCCTGGGCGGTGGAGCCGCGCACGACCAGCTCGGGCTCGAAGAGCAGCTCGCCGGGGTGCGCCTGCGTGCCCTGGATCTGGGCGCACAGCAGCTCGACGACCGCGCGGCCCATCGCCTCGATGGGCTGGCGGACGGTGGACAGCGGAGGTTCGGTGCAGCTCATGAAGGCGGAGTCGTCGAAGCCGACGACCGACACGTCGGCGGGCACGGACAGCCCACGGCGCCGGGCGGCCCGGATCGCGCCGAGCGCCAGCGGGTCGCTGGCGCACACAATGCCGGTGACGCCCCGCTCCAGCAGCCGCGCAGCCGCGGCCTGGCCGCCCTCCAGCGAGAAGATCGACCGTACGACGAACTCGTCCGGCAGGCTCCCGCCGGACGCCTCCGCCACGGCCCGCGCGGCCGCCAGCTTGCGGCCCGACGGGACGTGGTCGCCGGGGCCGAGGACCAGGCCGATGCGCTCGTGGCCCAGCGAGGCCAGATGCCGCCAGGCCTGCTCGACGGCGACGGCGTCGTCGCAGGCGACACACGGGAAGTCGAGACCGTCGATGGAGGCGTTGATCAGGACCACGGGGATGTTGCGCTCGGCCAGTTGCCGGTAGTGGTCGTGCGGCGCGTCGGCCTGGGCGAACAGTCCGCCGGCGAACACCACGCCGGACACCTGCTGCTGGAGCAGGAGCTCCACGTAGTCGGCCTCGGAGACGCCGCCCTGCGTCTGGGTGCACAGCACCGGCGTCAGCCCCTGCTGGGCCAGCGCACCGCCGATCACCTCCGCGAACGCCGGGAAGATCGGGTTCTGCAGCTCCGGCAGCACCAGGCCCACCAGTCGGGCGCGCTCACCGCGCAGCTGGGTCGGCCGCTCGTAGCCCAGCACGTCCAGCGCGGTCAGCACGGACTGCCGGGTCGCCTCGGACACACCGGGCTTGCCGTTGAGGACGCGGCTGACCGTGGCCTCGCTGACTCCCACCTTCTTGGCCACCTGGGCAAGTCGTCGTGTCATGCACGCAAGGCTAGCGCAAGTCGCGCAAGCGGGTTGCGCGATCGCCCGCTCCGACCGGGGTCAGCCACGCAAGCCGTTGCAATCGAGCGCAAGCCTGGGCCGTGCCGTGCGGCTGTGGCAGCATCCGCGTCATGATGTCTGACGACGCCGACCGGGGTCTCGAACTCTTCCGGGCCGGGGACTTCCCGCTGTACACACTGACCTTCGTACGGGATCTGCCGCCGGACGAACTGCTGCGCCGTATGGGCGTGGACGAGGAGACCCTGGCGCCACGTGACGCGCGGGAGTTGTCGGAGGAGTTCGCCGACGACTTCTACGACGCCGACGAGCCGGTCGTCACCACGGGCAGCGACGGCGGCTGGACCTGGGCCTGGGAGCAGGGCGGCACGCACGGACTCGACGACCGGGTCCTGCGGGCCGTGTCCGCGGGCACTCGGGCGGTGGTGCTGCACCACAACGAGAAGCCGATGGACCGCTTCCGGTACGCCGTGGACAGGGAGAGCGTCGTCGACTTCGACACCCTGGGGCCGGTCCGCCCCGTGGGCGGTGACCCCACGCGACTCGACCCCTTCATGCGGCCCCTCGGCCTGGTGCCCGGCGGGGTCGCGCCGCTGTACTCCGTCCTCGCCCTGTGCGAGAACGCCTTCGGCATCCGCCTCGCCCGCCCCGCCGAGTCCGACGAGGAGCGCTGGAGCGGGAGGCTGCTGCCGCTGCCGTACTGAGCACCTCGGGCGCGTGGCGTTCGTCGAGGCCCTCGTCAGTCGTGTGTGGCCGCCAGGTAGATCCGCTGCGCCACCTGCACCGCGGTCGCCGCGAAGGCGCGGACGACGGGTGTGTTGCGGGACTTCGGCCAGACCGGGGCCCAGTCGACGGGCGGTGCGTCGGTCAGGGGCAGGCAGACGATGTCGGGGCGGGCGTAGAAGCGGTCGACCTGGGCGCCGACGATGACGGCGCCCTTGCCCGCGCCGATGAGTTGCAGGGCCTCCTGGAAGGTGTGGAACTCGGCCGCGTAGGTGATCTGCTGTCCCCGGTGGGTGCGTTCGGGGTGGCGGTCGCTGAGCCAGTCCCCCGGGACGGTTCCGGCCAGCCTGAGGAGCGGGATCGCGGCGAGGTCCTCCAGCGTGACGGAGGACCTCCGGGCGAGGGCGTGCCCGGCCGGCACCGCGAGCATGCGGGGCTCGGAGATGAGCACCGGCCCGACGACGAGGTCGGGGGCGTCCAACGGCAGGCTCAGCACGAGCAGGTCCACCTCACCCTCGCGCAGCCGCGCCAGCGCCTCGGCGACCTGCGTCTCGCGGACGTGCACGCGGCAGCCGGTCTCACGCTCGGGGAACAGGTCGGCGGCCTGGTGGACGACCTGCCCGGCCGCCGCGCCGACGAAGCCGACCCGCAGTTCCGCCTCGGGGCCACGCACGGAGGCCCTGGCGCGTTCCAGTCCCTCCTGGATCTGCTCGTAGGCCGGCCGGAGGTCCTCGTGGAGCCGGTGACCCAGGGGGGTCAGGCGCACCCGGCGGTTGGTGCGGTCGAACAGGGGCGCGCCGACGCGTCGTTCGAGGGCCTTGATGGTCTGGCTGATCCGGCCGGTGCTGACGTGCAGCCGGGCGGCCGTGCGTCCGAAGTGCAACTCCTCGGCGAGGACGAGGAAGGCCTCCAGTTCGAGACGTTCCAGCATTCCCCGTGCCCCCGTCCGGATCGGTGTCCCGTGCGTTGAGTCCCGCTAAACGAGCCTTACCGTATCGAACGTTGTTCGCCCTGCGCCGGTGGCCGAATCTGATCGGGACAGCGCCGCTCCGGCCGAACAGAGCGGCGCCACATGACGGATGCACTCAGTCAGGAGCGCCCCATGGGCAGGATCGTCGCCCTCACCTATCTGTCCCTCGACGGCGTCATGGAGAGCCCGGTGTGGACGGGCCCCTACTTCAACGCCGACCACGCCAAGTACGCGCACGGCCGGCTGTTCGCGGCCGACGCCCTGCTGCTGGGCCGCACCACCTATGAGGGCATGGCCGCCGCCTGGCCCCGTATGGAGGAGTCGGAAGGGGAGTTCGCGGTCCGCATGAACGCCCTGCCGAAGTACGTCCCCTCCACCACACTCCGGCAGGAGCAGGCGACCTGGAACGCCACGGTGCTGACCGGCGACCTCGCCACCGAGGCCGCCGCGCTCAAGGAGCGGCACACCAAGGACATCCTGGTCTACGGCAGCGGCGAGCTGACCCTGTCCCTGATCGAGCTCGGCCTCGTCGACGAACTCAAGCTGTGGCTGCACCCGGTGATCGTCGGCAAGGGCAAGCGCCTCTTCCCCGAGGGCGCCCCGGCGACGAACTGGAGGCTCGCCGCCACGCATGCCTTCGCGACCGGCGCGGTCGTCCTGGACTACCGCCCGGCGGACAGGGAGTGACAGCCGGCCATGGCGGCGTCGTCGCAGTGGGTCGCACCCCGTCCGAGGTCGCACGGGCCGCGGGAGGCCGGAGACCGGCCCTCAGACGCGGGACACCTCCAGCACCGCCTTGCCCGGGACACGGCGGCCGTGCAGGGCTTCGGCGGCCTCGGGGAAACGGTCCCAGGAGCCCTGCCATCCGATGTCGACGGTGAGAGCGCCCTCGGCGGCGAGTGCGGCGAGGGTGGCCAGATCGGCTCCGGCGGGGCTGTCGATGACGAAGGAGGTCAGGGATCTGGCGGGGCCGACGGTGGCGTACGGGGGCAGGACGGCGGGTTCGCCGGAGGTCCAGCCGACGCTCTGGAGGCTGCCTCCGGGCGCGAGGAGGTTCCATGCGGCGACCATCTGGGGGCCGCCCACGCTGTCGACGACGATGTCGACGGGCTGCCGGAGCCCCTCAAGACCGACGAGCACCTCGTCGGCGCCCGCCTCCCGCAGCCCTGCCCCACGGGCGGCGGATCCCACCGACGCGATCACATGGGCACCGGCTCTTGCCGCCAACTGCACGGCGAACCGGCCGACTCCGCCGGAGGCGCCGGTGATCAGGACGCGTTTGTCCGGGGCGAGTCCGGCCGCGCGCAGCGAGCGCAGCGCCGCGACTCCGGCCACGGGCAGGCCGACCGCCCGGGCGAGGTCCAACTTCTCGGGGACCTCGGCCAGTTCGTCGACGCCGATCGCGACGCGCTCGGCGAACGCCCCGGAGGTGAGGGCCACCACCCGGGTGCCGACGGCGGGCCCGGTGCCGTCGGCGGCGGCCTGCACGACGACGCCTGCGGCGTCCGAGCCGAGCACCGCTCCGGGCGGGACACGGCCGGAGCGGGCGTCGTTGAGGTCGCCGTGGTTCAGCGAGGCCTGCGACACGTCCACCAGCACCTGGTGGGCTGCGGCCACCGGCTCGGGGACGTCCGCGAGGCGCACGGCGGCGGGGGCGGACGGGTCGACGACCAGGGCACGGACGGACATGGCAACTCCCTGTGGGGCACGATCTGTTACGGCATCCATGATCGGTAACCTTGCCGGTCGGCGGAAGGAGGCACATTGATGTCACGGAGTAACACCCGTGTCACCGAGGCGGTGCGGGACGAGGCGTGCCCGGTCGTCGAGGTGCTCGACCGTGTGGCGGGGAAGTGGAGCATCGGCATCCTGATCGCCGCCGCCCACGGCCCGGTCCGCTTCACGGAGTTGGAGCGCGCCATCAACGGGATCAGCCGGCGCATGCTCACCCTGAACCTGCGCCGGCTGGAGCGGGACGGGCTGCTGGTGCGCACGGTGTACCCGACGGTGCCGCCCAAGGTCGAGTACAGCGTGACACCGATGGCGCGCGAGCTGTACGCGTCGCTGACCGGCCTGGTGGACTGGGCCGAGCGGCATCGGTCCGCGATCGGCGAGGCCCGTGCCGCGTACGACGCCGGGGTGCGGGCGGAGGGCGCCTGATGCTGTCGGCCTACCAGCAAGAGCTGCGCGACCGGCTGCTGTCCGTGCCGGAGCTTCCCGCGCCCGCCCCCTGGCGCCGGGTGTGGGACCGCCGTATGCCGGTCGGCGGACTGCTGTGCGTCGGCTTCGCCGTCGATCCGGTCGACGGCCGGGACCTCGTGCTGGTGGAATCCACCGCCGGGCTGGGGCTGTTCGACGCGGAGAGCGGGGAGAAGCCGGCCCGGGACCGTGACCCCGACCACGACGGCCCGGAGTGGGAGCGGGACCTGACCTGCCCGGGCATCGGGCCGCTCGCCGGGACCCCGGTGCGGATGGCGGGGATCTACGGCGGCGGCCTGCACACCGGTGCCTCCGGTGGCTGGGGCGTCGAGGTCGTCAGCCCGCAGTGGCCGCACCACCGGGTACTGCTGTCCCACGGCGCCTCGATGCCCTACCGCGAGCCGCACGGCGAGGGCTGGTGGCACATCTTCGACGCCGACTACTCCACGCTGCGCGCCGCGGGCTTCTCCCCCTCAGGCCGCACCCTGGCCGTCGCCACGAGCAGCGACCTCACCCTGTGGACCCGCCCGGCACCGTAGATCTTCCGCCCGGATCAGGCGACGTTTCCGGCGACGCCGGTACGGCCGTCCGGGACTCCCTCGAGGGTGACGACGACCTGCTCGCGGATGTGCTCCCCGAGCACGGCCGACAGCGCGTCGGTGACTCCGGCGACCAGCCGGGCCGGGGCGTCGGGCACCTCGGCGACGTGGTAGGCGGCCTCGCGCATGCTGAGCGTGACGCGCGGGGCGTCCTTGCCGGTCGGGACGCCGCCGATGCCGCGCCGGTGCTGCGGGACGCCGATCAGGTCGACGCCGACCAGGCGACGGAAACCGTCCCCGTACACCGCGCCGACCGCGTCGGTCAGGGCACTGATGAGCCGGGGTTCGACCGTTCCGTCGAGGGCTTCGTCGCGGATGTGCACGGTGAAGTGCGGCATGGTGGATCTCCGTTCACGTCGATGGGTAACATGCGGAGCAATTCGCTTTGCAAGTAAAGCATCTTTGAGTCCAAAGATAAATGCCCCGAGAAAGGTGCCGCCATGTCCACGTCCGAGAAGCCCGCGGCGGACGGCACCGACAGCCCGGACGACGCCGTACGGGAACTGCTGCTGCTGATGCCCCGCCTGGTGAGCCGCGCCAAGAAGATCCCCGTCCCCGAGGTCCTGCGGTCCTTCCCGCTGGCGCCGCGGCATCTGTCGCTGCTGGCCTGCCTGCTGCTCGACGGGCCGATGACGGTGAACGAGCTGGCCGCGCGGCTCGAGGTGGCGCCCACCACGGCCAGCCTGCTCGTCGGCGAGCTCAACCGGATGGGCATCCTGGACCGGCGCGAGGACGAGACGGACCGGCGCCGCCGCATCATCACCATCTCCGCCGACCAGGAGCCCGCGATCACCGCCTGGCTCGCCCCCGGAGCGGCCGCCTGGCGCAAGGCCCTCACGCCCCTCACGCCGGCCCAGCGCCGCCTGTTCGTGGACACCCTGCTCGCCTACGAGGCCGCGGTGGAGGAGGAGCGACAGAGCTGAGGGACCCATGGTGGGGTGGCCTCGTCAACTCCCCTGCCTTCCGGAGGACTTCGTGAGACCGCTCCCCCGTTCCCTGTCCGGCTGGACCATGGCCGTGTTCGGCGTGCTCGCCGCCGCGATGGGTGTCATGGGGCTGGTCGCCCCGGACGCGCTGCTCGGGAGCATGGGGCTCGCGACCGCGCCGGACTCCGGACGTACCGAGGCGGACCACACCACGGCCTTTGTGACCGCCTCCTCCATGGCCGCGCTGAACATGGGCGTGTACTACGTCCTGGCGGCGCTGTCCGACTGGCGCGCCTTCTTCCGCTGGACTGTGCCGTTCCGGCTGCTGACCTGCACGGTTTTCACGCTCGCGGTGATCGGCGACCGTGCCCCGGCCGCGTTCCTGGGCGTGGGCGCCTGGGAGGGCCTCGGGGCCGTGGCGACGGCCTTCGCCCTGCGGCGGGACGGGCGGCGCGACCGCGCCTGATGTGCGGGTCAGGGCGCCGGTGGCGCGACGGGTCGCTCGAAGAACGTCTCCAGGACGACCGTGGCCTCGGTGCCGCTGACGCCGTCGATCGCGTGCAGGCGCCGCAGCACGTCCTGGAGCTGACGGGTCGTGGCCGTTCTGACCTTGACGAGCACGGAGGCGCTGCCCGCGATGACATGGGCCTCCTGGATCTCGGACACCGCGGCGAACCGGTCGGCGGAGTCGCCGATCCACGCAGTGGAGTGGACCTGCACATAGGCGAGAACGCCGCCGCCGACGGCCTCGGGGTCCACCTCGACGGTGGTGCGGCGGATCACGCCCCGCTCGCGCAGCTTGCGCACACGCTCGTGCGCGGCGCCCGCCGACAGGCCGACGGCCTGGCCGAGGGCGGCGTACGACTGGGCGGCGTCCTGCTGCAGCAGGGTGATCAGCTGTCGGTCGATGTGATCCACATCCCATCCTTCCATTCAGTCGTTCGGAGTGACGACCATACAGGGTCCTGCAATACTCCAGATCGACCGAACGACATTCACCGTCAAGGGATGTGACGCTCCATGACCTTCACCGAGCCGTACGAGATCCTCGACGACCGCTTCCGCACCGGCCGCTGCACCAACGGCGACTCGCGCCTGGAGGTCCTGCACAGCGGCTGCCGCTGGGCGGAGGGGCCGCTCTATGTGCCGGCCTGGCGGCAGCTGGTCTGGAGCGACATCCCCAACGACCGCATGCTGCGCTGGGACGAGGCCACCGGAGCCGTGAGCGTCTTCCGCTCCCCCGCCGGGTACCCCAACGGCAACACCCTCGACGCCCAGGGCCGGTTGATCACCTGCGAGCAGGGCAACCGCCGGGTGACCCGTACCGAGCACGACGGCACGATCACCGTGCTCGCCTCCCACTGGCAGGGCAAGCGGCTCAACAGCCCCAACGACGCGGCCGTGAAGTCGGACGGCGCGATCTACTTCTCCGACCCGGACTTCGGCATCACCAGCGACTACGAGGGCCACCGCGCCGAGTCGGAGATCGGCTCCTGCAACGTGTACCGGATCGACCCGGAGACCGGGGAAGTCGACCTGGTCGCCGACGACGTGGAGGCGCCCAACGGCCTGGTGTTCTCCGCCGACGAGCGGCAGTTGTACGTCTCGGACACGCGCGGCGGGAAGATCCGCGTGTACGACGTACGGCCCGACGGCACCCTCTCGCGCGGGGACGTCTTCGCCGAGATCGCGCCGGGCGGCACCGGCCGTTTCGACAACCTCCGCTTCGACGACGGCGGCCGGCTGTGGGCCGCCGCGATGGCGGACGGGGTGCACTGCTACGACCCGGACGGCACCCTCATCGGCAGGCTGAAGGTGCCGGGCGTGGTGGCGAACATCGCGTGGGGCGGCGCCAAGCGCAACCGGCTGTTCATCGCCGCCGACACCACCCTGTACTCCCTCTACATGGGCGTCACCGGCACCCACCCGACCGGCCCCGGCCACCGCCTCTGGCAGTGACTCCTCGCACGCGGCCGGATCTTTGCGCTCCGCTCCGAGGCGCCCTCGTCACGCGCGGCGGCTCCCCGTAGCGTGACGGGGCCAGCCCCTTTCGAGCCTTCGGGAGCCCCAGATGGACCACGCGCGACCTCTGGTGATCGACCCCACCGGCCGCGACATCCACGGCGAGGCCGCCCGTATCCGCGCCCGCGGCCCCGCCGCCCTCGTCGAACTCCCCGACGGCGTCGGGGCCTGGGCGGTCGGCAGCCCCGACCTGCTCAGGCGGCTGCTCACCGACCCGCGGGTGTCCAAGAACCCGCGGCTGCACTGGCAGCGCTGGATCGACGGCGAAGTGTCCCCGGAGTGGCCGCTGTTCACCTGGGTCGCCGTGCAGAGCATGTTCACCGCGTACGGCACCGATCACAAGCGGCTGCGCCGGCTGGTGGCCAAGGCGTTCACCGCCCGCCGCACCGCCGCACTCCAGCCACGTGTCGAGGAGATCACCAAGACGCTGCTCGACGGCGTCGAGGAGACGGGTAGGCGCAGTGAAGTGGTCGATCTGCGCGAGGAGTTCTGCTATCCGCTGCCGATCCAGGTGATCAGCGAGCTGCTGGGCGTGCCGGAGGAGCTGGGCGCCGAACTGCGGGCCGTGGTGGACGGCGTGTTCCACACCTCGGCGTCGCCGGAGGAAGTCACCGACATCTACCAGCGGTTCTACGCCGTCCTCGGGGAACTCGTGGCGCTCAAACGGCGTTCCCCGGGAGACGACCTCACCTCGGCGCTGATCTCCGCCCGCGACGACGAGGACGCGTCCCGGCTGAGCGAACAGGAACTGCTGGACACCCTGATGCTGGTGATCGGCGCCGGGCACGAGACCACCGTCAACCTCATCGACAACGCCATCCACCTGCTGCTCACCCACCCCGACCAGCTCGCCCACGTCCGGTCCGGCCGGGTCGGCTGGCAGGACGTCGTCGAGGAGGCGCTGCGCGTGGAGGCGCCGGTGGCCAGCCTGCCGCTGCGGTACGCCGTGGAGGACCTGGTGCTGAGCGAGTTCGGCGGACCCGAAGGCGTGGTCATCGCCAAGGGAGAGGCCATCCTCGCCTCGTACGCCGCCGCGGGCCGCGACCCGGGCCGGTACGGCGCCGACGCCGACGTCTTCGACGTCACCCGGGCCGACAAGGAGCATCTCGCCTTCGGCCACGGAGTGCACTACTGCCTGGGCGCGCCGCTGGGCCGACTGGAGGCGTACACCGCGCTGCCCGCCCTGTTCGACCGCTTCCCCGGCCTGCGGCTCGCCGTACCGGCCGAGGAGCTTCTGCCGGTGGACTCCTTCATCTCCAACGGCCATCGCAGTCTGCCGGTCCGGCTGTCCTGATCAGCCGGACCGGCGCCCGGGAGCGCGCGCCGCGAGCGCTTCGAGCAGCAGGTCCACCGCGTCCTCGAAGGAGCTCTCCGCCATCGCGGGCAACTCACCTCGTACGGCGGTCAGAGCCGGGTGGGTCGCGGGGTCCAGGGCCTGGTACACCTCACGCCAGGCCCGCTCGTCGGCCTCGCGCCGCTCACGGGGCAGCGCATGGAACGCCGCCTCGGTCGCGGCGTTGCTGAGCACGGTGTCGATGAAGGCCAGGTACATCCGCGTGGCCCGTTCGGGCTCGAAGCCCGCGGACAGCAGCAGGCCGATGCCCGCCTCCACGGCCTTGATCTCGTTGCGCCGTCGGGTCACCCGGTGCGCGGCGAGCGCGGCCGCCCGTGGGTGCGCGAGATAGCCGTCCCGGACCCGCAGGGCGATCTCCCGCAGCGAGGCCACCCAGTCGTCCCCGGGCACGAACCCTTCCATCGCGTTGCCGATGAGCCGGTCGGACAGGGCGAGCACCAGGTCGTCGGTGTCGTGGAACCAGCGGTACAGCGCGGTCGGATCGCAGCCCAGGGCGGCGCCGAGCCGCCGTACGCTCAGCGCCTCCTGCCCGTGCGCGCCGATCAGCCGCAGAGCGGTGTCCACGATGAGGTCTTCCGACAACAGGACGCCGGAGGCGGTGGGCCGCCGTCGGCGGCGTTCCGACGGAACACGACTCGGCATGGTGTTGCTCCTCCCTCGCGCCGCTTCCCGCAGTGAACGCCCTCGCCTCCCTTACGTCAACAGGGTTGACCCAATCCGGCGGCGGGCTGTTCGATCGCAGTCCCGCGCGGCTCTTCCCCCACATCAGCGCCCCCGTCCTGCGAGGAGCCCTCATGTCGTCCACGCCCTCTTCCACTCCCCCGCCCGTCCTGCGCCGTTCTCTCGGCGTCCTGGACGGCGTCGCGCTCGCCGCGTCCAGCACGGCCGCCACCACCAGCATCGGCATCGGCCTGGGGGCGGTGGCGTCCGTGGTGGGCCCGCAGACCCCGGCGCTGTTGCTGCTGGCGTTCCTGCCGGTGCTCGGCATCGCCGTCGCCTACGCCCGCCTCAACCGCTCGGAGCCGAACTGTGGCAGCGGCTATGTGTGGGTGGGCAGGTCCCTCGGCCCCTGGCTCGGATTCCTGACGGGCTGGGTCGTCCTGGTCGCCTCGATCGTCTTCTGCGCCTACACCAGCGCGGTGATGGGCTCGACGGTGCTGATGCTGGCGAACAAGGCGGGCGTGCACACCGTCGCCGGTGCAGCCCTCGATCCGGCGTCCACCGGTGTCAGTACGGCGGTCGGCCTGGTGGTGCTGCTCTCACTGGCCGCGGTCACGGTGACCGGGCTGCGGGCCGCGACGCGGCTGCAGTTCGGGCTGCTGGTGTTCGAGTACGCGGTGCTGCTGGCCTTCTGCGGCTGGGCCCTGGTCAGCGGCGACCACGCCTTCTCCTGGTCCTGGTTCGACCCGTTCGCGATCTCCGACGGCACCGCGTTCGCGCAGGGCATGGTCCTGGCGGTGTTCTTCTTCTGGGGCTGGGACGCGGCCTTCAGCGTCACCGAGGAGACCAGGAGCGCGGGCGACAGCGCCCGGGGCGGTTTCATCGCCCTGTTCGCCATGCTCGGCCTGTTCCTGTTCTGCTCGGTGGCCTTCCAGCGCGAGATGAGCCTGGCCGAGCTGGTCCGCAACGGCCCGCAGGCGCTGCCCCACCTCGGCGCGAAGCTGGCCGACGAGCCCTGGGCGACGCTGCCGCTGCTCGCCCTGATGTTCTCGGCCGTGGCCTCGGTCCAGGCCACGCTGATCCCCACCGCGCGCGGGCTGCTGGCCATGGGCCGCGACCGCACCATGGGCCGGGTGTGGACGCGCGTACACCCCCGCTACGGCACTCCCGCCGCCGGAACGGTGATCGTGCTGGGCGTGGCCGCCGCGATCGCGGTGCTCGCCGTGGCCCTGCCCCGGCTGAGCGACATGCTGCTCGCCGCCGTCAACGCCATCGGACTGGTGGTCGCCCTCTACTACGGCCTCACCGCGCTCGCCTGCGCGGTCCGCTTCCGCACCGCTCTGCGCGAGGGCCCGCGCGAGGCACTGCTCGCGGTCGTCGTGCCCGCCGCGTCCGGCCTGGTCCTGCTCGGTCTCGGCGCCTATCTCGCACACTCGTACCTGACCATGAGCGACCACTTCGCCCTCAGCCCGGACAACGGCTGGTTCATGTTCTGTCTGCCCGCGGTGATCGTCCTCGCCGGCCTCGTCATGGCCGCCGTCGCCAAGTACGTCCGCCGCTCGCCGTACTTCACCACCGGGCGCGGCACCGACGCCGACGCCCTGACCCTTCCGATGGACCGCACCGCGGTCTGAATCATCCACTGGAGCCATACATATGACGCACCCTCAGGCCGCTGGCCCCGCCGACCTCGTCCTCACCGGAGGCCCGGTCCACACCGTCGACCCGGCGCGCAGCCGCGCCACCTCGGTGGCCGTGCGCGGCGGGCGGATCGTCGCCGTCGGGCATGACGAGGTCCGCGAGCTGATCGGTGCCGGGACCGAGGTCGTCGACCTGGCAGGGAAGCCGCTGCTGCCCGGGTTCCAGGACGCGCATGTGCATCCGCAGGGCGCGGGTCTGGAGCTGGGCCTGTGCCACCTCGGCGACACCACGGACGCGGCGGAGTACCTGCGCAGGATCGGCGAGTACGCCGCCACGCACCCGGACGTGGAGTGGATCACGGGCGGCGGCTGGTCCCTGGAGGCGTTCCCCGGCGGGGCGCCCACGGCCGCCGCGCTCGACGCGGTCGTGCCGGACCGGCCGGTGTTCCTGCCCAACCGCGACCACCACGGGGCCTGGGTCAACAGCCGGGCGCTGGAGCTGGCCGGTCTCGACGCCCGCACCCCGGACCCGGCCGACGGGCGCATCGAGCGCGACGCCGAGGGCCGGCCCACCGGCATGCTTCAGGAGGGCGCGGCCGACCTCGTGGGCCGGCTGGTGCCCGACCCGACACCCGAGGAGCAGCTCGCCGGACTGCTGCGCGCCCAGGGCGTGCTGCACTCGTACGGCGTGACGGCCTGGCAGGACGCCATCGTGGGCGCGTACACGAACATGACGGACCCGGCGCCCGCCTACCGAACCGCCTTGGAGCGGGGGCTGTTGACCGCGCGGGTGGTCGGCGCGCTGTGGTGGGACCGGGAGCGGGGTGCCGAGCAGATTCCTGAACTGGTGGAGCGGCGCCGGGAGTTGAGCCGGGGCCTGTTCCGGGCGGGCACGGTGAAGATCATGCAGGACGGCATCGCGGAGAACGGCACCGCCGCGCTGCTCGACCCCTATCTCACCGGCTGCGGCTGCGCCTCGGACAACAGCGGCATCTCCTTCGTGGAGCCGGGCGAGCTGAGGAAGTACGTCACCGAGCTGGACGCGCTGGGCTTCCAGGTGCACTTCCACGCGCTCGGCGACCGGGCCGTGCGGGAGGCGCTCGACGCGGTGGAGGCGGCCCGCGCCGCGAACGGATGGCGCGACACCCGGCACCACCTCGCCCACCTCCAGGTCGTCCACCCGCACGACCTGCCGCGGTTCCGGGAGCTGGGCGCGAGCGCCAACCTCCAGATGCTGTGGGCCGCGCACGAGCCGCAGATGGACGAGCTGACGCTGCCGTTCCTCGGACCCGAACGCGGTACGTGGCAGTACCCGTTCCGCGGTCTGCTGCGCGCGGGGGCGACTCTCGCGGCGGGCAGCGACTGGCCGGTCAGCAGCCCGGATCCGCTCCAGGCCCTGCATGTCGCCGTCAACCGGGTGGAGCCCGGCGCGCCTGAGGGCACGCCGGTGTTCCTGCCCGAGCAGCGCCTGGATCTCGGCTCGGCCGTCGCCGCGTACACGGCGGGCAGCGCGTATGTGAACCACCTCGACGACATCAGCGGCAGCATCACCGTGGGCAAGGCCGCCGATCTCGTGGTCCTGGACCGGGACCCGTTCGCGGGCCCCGCCGAGGAGATCGCGGCGACACGCGTGCAGCAGACGTTCGTGGCGGGGCGGCGGGTGTACGCGGCGCCCGACGCCTGACCTACGCCGTGAGCTGCCGGACCGGGCTGCCCGCGAGGAACGCGGTGATGTCCTCCACGGCCTCGGTGAAGAAGGTGCGGTAGTTGCCCTCGGTGACATAGCCGAGGTGCGGGGTGGCGAGGATGTTCGGCAGGGTGCGCAGGGGGTCGTCGGCGTGCAGGGGCTCGGTGTCGAAGACGTCGAGTCCGGCGCCGGCGATCCAGCCCTCGCGCAGGGCGCGCAGCAGCGCCGTGCGGTCGACGATGGCGGCGCGGGAGGTGTTGACCAGGTACGCGTGCGGCCGCATGGCACGCAGTTCGGGCTCGCCGAGCAGCCCGCGCGTGCGGTCGGACAGCACCAGGTGCACGGACACGAAGTCGCTGCGGCGCAGCAAGTCCTCCTTGTCCGCGGCGAGTTCGGCGCCCGCCTCGGCGGCCCGCTCGGCGGTGAGATTCTGGCTCCAGGCCAGCACGTCCATGCCGAAGGCCTGGGCGACGCGTGCCACGCGGCTGCCGATCCTGCCGAGTCCCAGCAGGCCCAGGGTCCGGCCGTGCAGGTCCTGGCCGACGGTGGACTGCCAGGGGCCGCCCTCGCGCAGGGCGCGGTTCTCGGCGGTCACCTGCCGGGCGAGGCCCAGCAGCAGCGCCCAGGTCAGCTCGACGGGCGGGGTCGCGCTGCTCGCCGTACCGCAGACGGTCACGCCGGCGGCGGCCGCGGCGGCGACGTCGATGGAGGCGTTGCGCCGGCCGGTGGTCACCAGCAGCCGCAGCTTGGGCAGCCGGCCCAGCAGCTCGGCGTCGAAGGGGGTGCGCTCGCGCATCGCGACGACGATCTCGCAGTCCGCCAGCGCGGCCACCAGCTCGTCCCGGTCCGCGAGGTGCTCACGCAGGGTGCGGACCTCGACCTTTCCGTCGAGCGGGCTCCAGTCGGCCATGCGCAGGGCGGCGTCCTGGTAGTCGTCCAGTACCGCGCAGCGGAGGGTCATGCGGGCTTCCTGTCCGTGATCGGTCCGCCGACGGGGATACGGGCGGAGGTGAACGGGTGCGCGGGCACGACAGGAGCGTGCCCGGGGTGCACGATAGGTCACGTGGCCGACTATCTGCTGTCCCTCAGCGAACCGGAGATCGCGCGCTACCGGCTGATGGCCGAGGCCGCCGAGCGCCGCGAACGTGATCTGTGGCGGGCCGCCGGGGCGGTGCCCGGCGCGCGGATCGCCGATGTGGGGTGCGGCCCGGGCGCGATCTCCGTACGGCTGGCCGGCCTGGCCGGTCCGGAGGGTGGCGTGTGGGCCGTGGACCGGGACGAGGGCGCCCTCGCGACCGCCTCGGCGCTCGCCGGGCGGGCCGGGGTCGCGGTGCACACGCTCGCCGGTGACGCCGCCGCGACCGGGTTGCCCGCCGGGACCTTCGACCTGGTGATGCTGCGGCATGTGCTCGCGCACAACGGCGGCCGTGAGCAGGCCGTCGTCGACCATCTGGCCACCCTGGCGCGGCCGGGCGGCGGTGCGGTGTACCTGGTCGACGTCGACATGCGCGACTTCCGCGTGCGCGGGGCCCCCGAGGTCCTGCTGGACCTGGAGGACCGCTACCGCGAACTCCACCGGCGCCGCGGCAACGACCTCACCGTCGGCAGCCGCCTCGACGAACTCCTCACCGCCGCCGGCCTCGAAGTCGCCGCGTACGAGGGCCACATCGAGGTCGTCACACCCCCACCCGGCATGCGCGGCCCCACCTGGGCGGCCCGCGACGCCCTCGTCTCGGAGGGCCTGGCCACGCCCGACGACCTCGCCCGCTGGGACGAGGCGTTCCGACGCATCGAGCAGGACCCGGACGACATCCGCGTCTTCGCCGCCCACTTCGTGGCGTACGGCCGCCGTCCCTGACACCTAGGACCTCACCGCCGGGGGCGATGGCGTGGGGCGCTACGGGACCTTTCCGGCGTCAGCCTTCTGGAGGCGGTCGGCGAGCAGGGCGGACAGGCCGAGGACACGGGTGGTCCGCTGCTCCGTCGGGTCGTCCAGCTGGTGCGCCACGCCGATGAAGGTTCCCTGACGGAGAATCAGGGAGCGATTGACGTACAGCGGCGTCGGGTTGCTTGTGGTGTCCGTCCCGTCCTGGTCGATGCCCTGACTTTCCTCGCCCCTTCGCTCCAGCTCCACCTTGCGGGCCGGGAGGCTCTCCTCGATGTCCTGCACGATGTCGACGTACGCCTGGTGGGCGACTGCCGCGTCCGGGAAGGCCAGGACCAGGAACTCGGCCCGGTTCTCCCCCTCGTCCTCACCCCGGCCGAACTCCACCGCTCCCGCAGCGGTGGCGTTCCTCTCGCATACGGGCGCTGCCCGGCAGAGGGCGACACCGACGGCTGACGTCCTCAACTCCGGTGCTCCGGCCCAGGGATACTCGCGGGCATCCATGCTGCCGCGGTCCGGCAGGATCTGCCGGATCGTCTCGGCCGTGGGCGGGAGAGCGGCGGTGCGGCCGGCAGAGCGGGTTGTCGGGGCGGATTCCGACGGCACATTGCGCGGCGAGTCGCCCTTGTCGACCAACAGCCGCATGCCCCCGTAGGCGCTCAGCACGACCAGCAGCACCGCGAGAACGATGCCCGTCCCCAAGGACAGCCGCCCGGCACGGGTGTTGTTGATGGTCAGGGGCCCGAGCGCTATCTGGCTGCGCGTCACGGTGCTGCCTGTCAGGACCACACTGCCCGAGTGCTGTTCCGAAGACGTGCGCAGGAGCACGTGGAGCCGTCCGGCGAACTCGGCGTCGGTGTTGATCTCTTCGGTGAGTGCGGCCCGCACATTCCTGCCGGCCTCGGGATCGTTCGGTGCGTCGGTCAGTTCGTCCAGGGCGGCCCGCCCGCGAGCGGACTGGCTGAGCCTGCCTCGAACGAGGTCCGACGCCGCCGTGTTGGCGGCGCCTGACGCCGCGGCGGACAGAGCTTGCGCGGCCATCGCCGCCAGGTCGGGTGCGTCCATGCCGACTCCCCATGCCGTCCCAGTGCCGTCATTATGGTCATGCTCACAGCCACGCGGGGCGCTTCCGGCGTAGGGCTGTCCCCCGTTCCGGCGTGGGGTTGGCCGGATCGTTTCCAGGGGGAAGCGAAAATAGCGTGGGGCCATGACCTCGACTCCGCGTAAGCGCCTCGCCGTCGCCATCGGTGTCGCCATGCTGTTCACCGCCGGGGTGACCAACGGCGTCGCTCGGTCCGCGGGTGCCTCCCCTGCCGAGCAGTTGCGCCGGGACACCGAAGCGATCCATGCCCTCGGTGTCAGCGGGGTGCAGGCTCGCGTGATCGGGCCCGACGGCCGGCAGTCGGTCGCCACCAGCGGTACCGCCGACCTCGGCACCGGCCGTCCGGTTCCTTCCGACGGCTACTTCCGGATGGCCAGCACGTCCAAGACGCTGGTCGCCACCGTGGTCCTCCAACTGGAGGCGGAGGGCAGGCTGTCCCTCGACGACACGGTCGACCACTGGCTGCCGGGCGTGGTCCGGGGCCACGGCAACGACGGCAGGCGGATCACCGTCCGCCAACTGCTCCAGCACACCAGCGGCATCCACGACGACCTGCCCGGCTACACCACGCCGGAGGAGTACCACGAGCAACGCCACGACCTCTACAGCGCCGAGCAGTTGATCGCCCGCGCCATCGCCCACGCACCCGACTTCCGGCCCGGCAAAGGCTGGGCGTACTCCAACACCGGATACGTCCTGCTCGACCTGATCGTCCAGAAGGCCACCGGCCGGCCCGCCCACCAGGAGATCGAGGACCGCATCCTCCGCCCGCTCGGCCTGCACGGAACCAGGTGGATGGGCACCTCGCCCGACCTCCCCCAGCCTCACGCCCGGGCCTACCAGCTCTTCGGCCCCGACGCCCGTGTGGACGTCACCGACCAGATACCTGTGGACCGCGAGAACCTCTCATGGGTGACGACCACGCGGGACGAGAACCTCTTCCTCCGCGCCCTGCTCGGCGGCCGACTGCTCCCGGCACGGCAACTGGCCGAGATGCGGCAGACCATCCCCGTCAGCGCGGACGTCCAACAGCTGTGGCCCGGCGGCCGCTACGGTCTCGGCCTGGTCGAACGCCCCCTCACCTGCGGAGGAACGTACTGGAGCCACGAGGGCGGGGACGGCGGCTACATCACCCTCAACGGCGTCACCGACGACGGCAGGCGAAGCGCCGTGGTCTCCATGTCCGAGGCACGCGGCGACACCCCGCAACACATCCTGGAACAGGAGAACGCGGCCAGTACCCTCATCGACCACGCGTTGTGCGCCGGGGCCCGCCGGGCCTAGGACCCGTCTTCCCAGGGCTCGTAGCGCCGCAGAGCCACATTCTCCGGAATGCCGAGCCGCCGGGCCGCTGCCCGCCTCTCACGGACCTGTGACCAGGTGCGAGGGCGGAATCCAGGACCGCCGCATCCGCAGGAATGGAAGGTGAGCCCGGCACCGAGCGCCGCTTCCAGGGCCTTCCACGCCTGTCCGTCGCGCCGCGGAGGGACCGCCAGGTCGTACCCGGCGTCGATCATCGGCCGGCGACAGCGCGGGCAGGGATGCTCACGAGGCGGCATCCCGTTCTGCTTGTACGACGAACGACACGCCAGGCAGACGTAGTGACGCTTGTACGGCATCGCATACCGGCACATGCCCACACGCTAGTGCGCCGGGCGCAGCCACCGCTGAGGCTTTTCCGGCGAGGCCCACCGGTCAAGTCCCCACATGCGCCGGCTTCTCAGGCAAAGGCCCCCCATCACACCGCCCCACGAAGTCCAGGATGTACGGCACCGCCTCCCGCAGCGAGGCGAAGTGGCGGTGCACCCCCGTCACCGGCTCAGCCGTGTTGACGCCCCACACCGTCATCCCGGCAGCCAGTCCCGAGCGCACCCCGGACGGGGCGTCCTCGATGACGAGGCAGTCGTGCGGGTCGGCACCCAGCAGGGCGGCCGCGTGGAGGTAGGGCATCGGTGAGGGCTTGCCCTCCTCGACCGTGGCCGCGTCCACGACCAGGGCGGGGTCGGGCAGGCCGGTGCGCCGGAACCGGCCGCGCACGCGGTGTTCGTAGTTGGAGGTCACCAGCGCCCAGGAGCCGGGCGGAAGTGCGGCAAGGAGTGCGGAGGCGCCGTCGAAGGCCGTGTAGGTGCCGTGGCGGACGTCGTCGTCCTCCAGGTCGTGCAGGGCGGCGAGGCACGCGTCGGGGTCGCGGTCCGGGGCGACTTGGGCGAAGGTCTCGGTCGGGCGGGTGCGCAGCGCCACCGCATGGACCTCTTCCGGGTCGAGCCCGTACCGCCGTGCCCAGGTGTGCCACACCTGGCGCTGGTTGGCTACGGCGTCGATCAGCGTGCCGTCGACGTCGAACAACACGTACCTCGGGCGGGCCGCCCCCATGGCTGCGTCTCTCACGGGCCGATCATGTCAGGGGCCCCGCCGGGGCAGCCCCCCGCACCCCTGGGGAACCCACGGGCGCCGGCCGGCCGAACCCCTGATGCCCCCAGGAAGCGTCGGCCGAAACCACCGTTGCCCCACAGGAAGCGCCGGCCCAACTCCTGTTGCCTCACAGGAAGCACGCACACCTCTTGACGTGCCCACGGCAGCCTTCCTAGCGTAGCAAGCGCTTTCCCTCTCGTGTGTCTTGAGCCCGCACCTCACCCGCCTGCACCCCAGGCGACCACGGAGAAGGACGAGGACCCCTTCATGAAACCGATGTCATCGCTGTCGCTGCTGGCATGCGCCGGCCTGGCGCTCGGCGCCGTCGTGGCGCTGCCCGGCTCCGCCGCGACGGCCGCCCCGACCCGCTACGAGGCCGAGAGCGCGCCCGCTGTCTGCGACGGCACCATCGACACCAAGCACGCCGGATACTCCGGCACCGGCTTCTGCGACGGCCGCAACGCCACAGGCGCCGCACTGCAGTTCACGGTGAACGCCGCCGAGGCCGGCACCGCGACCCTGTCGGTCCGGTTCGCCAACGGCACGACCACCGCCCGGCCCGCGACCCTCACGGTGAACGGCACCTCCGCCGGAACGCCGTCGTTCGAGGGCACCGGCACCTGGACGGCATGGACGACGAAGACGCTCACCGTGCCGGTCGTCCAGGGCAGCAACACCATCCGGTTCAGCCCCACCACGGCGGCCGGCCTGCCCAACATCGACTACCTCGAGGCCGAGGTCAGCGGCACCACCACGCCGCCGCCGACGGGCAGCGCGCTCTACGTCTCCCCGAACGGCACCGACGGCGCGGCCGGCACGGCGGACGCCCCGACCACGCTCACCTCCGCGATCAGCCGCGTCGCCTCGGGCGGCACGATCTACCTGCGCGGCGGGACGTACAACCAGGCCACCACGGTGACGATCCCGGTCGGCAAGAACGGCACCGCCTCCGCGCGCACCACGCTGGCCGCCTACCCCGGCGAGACCCCGGTGCTCAACTTCTCGGCGCAGACCGAGAGTTCGTCGAACCGTGGCCTCCAGCTCAACGCGTCGTACTGGCACATCCGCGGCCTCGTCGTCCAGCGGGCCGGGGACAACGGCATCTACGTCGGCGGCAGCAACAACGTCATCGAGCGCACGGTCACGCGCTTCAACCGGGACACCGGCCTTCAGCTCGGGCGCATCGCCTCCACCACGCCGAGCAGCGAGTGGCCGTCGAACAACCTGATCGTGAGCGCGGAGTCGCACGACAACGCCGACTCCGACGGCGAGGACGCCGACGGGTTCGCCGCGAAGCTCACCACCGGCCCCGGGAACGTGTTCCGCTACGCCGTCGCCCACAACAACATCGACGACGGCTGGGACCTGTACACCAAGCCGGACACCGGCCCGATCGGCCCGGTGACCATCGAGGACTCACTGTCCTACAACAACGGCACCCTCAGCGACGGCTCCCAGGCCGGTGCCGGTGACCGCAACGGCTACAAGCTCGGCGGCGAGGACATCGCCGTCAACCACGTCGTGCGCCGCAGCATCGCGTACCGCAACGGCAAGCACGGGTTCACCTACAACAGCAACCCCGGCTCGATGGCGGTCTCCGGCAACGTCAGCGTCGACAACGGCGAGCGCAACTTCAACTTCGACGCCGGTACCTCGGTGTTCCGCGGCAACACCTCGTGCCGCAGCACCAGCGGCACGAACGACCGGATCGTCGGCGACTCCGACAGCTCGAACCAGTTCTGGTCCGGCTCCAACGGCTCCCGGTGCACGACGTACGCCGGCGCCCTCGGCTGGTCCTTCACCTCGGACGGCCGGCTGGCGGTGACCTTCGGCGGCCGCCCGGTCACGCTGTAGGACCCGCACCCCGCGCTCCCGGGCGGCCCCTCCACCCCACAGGCAGGGGCCGTCCGGGCCTCGGCACGTCCCTGAACAGGCAGACTGTACGGATGAGCGAGTATCGCCCGGTGGACCGGGAACCTGCGCCCGAGCGGTACGGGCGCCTGCGTGTGCGTACCGACGATCTCGGCCCCGCCGAATGGATCGGCAACGGCCCCACCGGGGCCGGGGCGTTCGGGACGGTGGCGGGTGTCGCCGCGCCCGGGTTCGCCGCGTACGCACGGGTGCTGCATCCGGCGGAGCTGGACGAGCGGCCGGTGCGGTGGGACACCGTGGCCGCCGCGTACGGGCGGGAGGTGGCGCCGCTCACCGACTGGCACGAGGTGATCGGCGTGGACCGCGACTACCAGAACGCCGACGAGTACGGGCTGCCGGGCGTGTGGGACGAGCACGTCTGGGAGGGGCCGACGCCGCCCGTCGTCGCTCAGGCCCTCATCCCGATCCTGGCGCGGCACACCGGGACGCCGGAGCAGTGCTGGTTCGGGCTGTGGGCCGGCTACGGGCGGTGGGAGTGGGAGGGCGTGCCGACCTTCCCGACGCCCGGCCGGGACGAGGTGCTGCTGTCCGGGCCGCTCACTGACGCCGTCTCCCCGGTGTCCATGGACGAGTTCGCCGAGCTGCCCGACCTGTGGTGGCCGCAGGACCGGGCCTGGTGCGTGGGCGGTGACGTCGACCTGGTCAGCAGCTACGTCGGCGGCTCCCCCGAACTGATCGCCGACCTCCTGGCCTCGCCCGACCTGGAGGCGCACCCGGTCGGGCCGGGCGACCGGGTGGGCTGACCGTGCCAGTGCCCGGCCGACCGGGTGCCGGCCGGGCGCCTGTCACATCAGGGACGCAGCGGTCCCTCGCAGCGGTAGTCCGAGGTGCCCGCGCGGCCCGAGGACCAGAGGGTGACCTCGCCGAAGGAGCAGTTCATGTCGGCGAGGTTGTTCACCCCGCGCAGGCTGCGGTCGAGCAGGAAGTAGTCGACGGTCTCCGCCATGTCGCCGAAGACCCTGTCGGGACTGCCGGCGTCCGTGAGGTTCGCGGTGATCCTTCCGGTGCAGACGTAGCGCGGACGGTCGCTGCTGCCGCCGCCGGTACACTCCGGCGTCGTGTACGTGGTGGCCGCGAACGACGACCGCACGTCGGCGACGGTGGCGGCGCTCAGTTCACCGAGCGGCGTGTGCCGGGTGGCGGGTACGAACAGGTCGTCGACGTGGGCGATCTGCTCGTCGAGGAAGGCGTCGTAGGCCCGCTGGAGCGCCGTGTCCCGGCCGAGCCGGTCGCGCCAGGCGTCGAAGGCCGCCGGGTCGTCGGCGCGCAGGTGCCGGTACATCTCCTTGAGCTGGCCGGGGTGTTCGAGCCACAGGAAGCTGAAGAACGTGCCCGCGTACGAGTAGAAGCGGAAGCCGTCGCCGTCGTAGGTGGCGTGCAGGAGCTGGTCGACGCTCATGCGGGGGCCGCCGTTCGCGGTGTCCCGGATGATGCTGCGGACCAGGGACGCGCGCACCTTGACGCCGTCGTCGCGGGTGGCGCCTGCGAAGAACTCGGCGGTTCCCTCGTCCATGGCGGTGGTGCGGTCGCCCTGGTACCAGGAGCCCTCGCCGAACAGTCCGGGCACGGCCCATCTGCCGTTCAGATAGTGCGTGTACTCGTGACGGAACAGCTCCTCCAGGGTGAGCGAGGAGTCCTGCGGCACCCGGCGCTGGTACGTGTAGAAGGTCGCGCCGCGTTCGATGTAGATGCCGCCGTTCTCGGTGCCCATGCCGGTGAGCAGCGGGTGGAAGTTCTCGTAGTCGGCGCGTGAGGCGTACAGGACGATGTTCAGGGTGGTGTTGGTGTCGCCGCGCAGTGGCTCCAGCGTGCCGAGGACGCGGTGGAACTGCGCCTTGACCTGCTTGCTCGCGTAGTACAGCTGGTCGACGGTGGCCCGGTCCAGGCCGGTGCGCACCCGCATGGCGTCGCCGCGGACGTCGGTGTCGTAGGCGAAGGTGTTGGGGAAAAGACGGCGTTCGATGTCGCTGCGGCACACGCGGTACGGCGCGCAGGCGTCGAACTCGATGAGCCAGCTCGCGACCTTGGCCCAGGGGGCGCTGCGGTCGCCGAAGGTGCGGGCCGTGGTGTCGAGGAGGGCGCCGAGGCCGGTGACGGTCTCGGCGCGGAGCCGGTCGATCTGTCCGAAGCGGCCGTACTCGCCGAGCGCGTCGCGCACGACCCAGGCGTTGGGCCGGTCCTTGAGATGGGTGTACGTCGCGAAGGTGCGGAAGGCGGCCCGGTAGGAGGGGTCGGCGGCGACGGCGTCGTGGAAGGCGGTGTCCCGGTTGCCGGTGTAGACGCCGAGGTAGTTCAGGGAGAGCGCGGCGAGCGCGGCGCCGGCCCAGCTGGTGTCCTGGGCGGTGGCGCGGTCGGGGCCCATGGTGGCCAGGACCCGTTTCACCAGCGGGAGTTGGTACTGGCGCAGGCCCGGGGCGCTGGCCGCGTAGAGGGCCTCTCGAAGGGTTTCGGCGTTGGCGCGCGTGGCGTCGAAGGTGCGCGGGGCTACGCCGAGGGCGCCGACGGCCTGGCGCATCGCGGCGACGGTCGGGGCGTCGGTGACGTCGATCTCCGGGCGCGAGAAGTCGTGGTAGGCCACCGCGTGGAGGTAGGTGAACAGCTCCAGCAGATGCCTGCTGTTGGTGCCGTCGTGGGCCGGGGCGAGAGCCGCGGCCCGCCGGGAGACCGCCTGGACGTGCGCGTCGGACATGACGGGCGCCAGGCGTCCGTCCCAGGTCCAGATGAGGGTGCGCAGACAGCCGTCGGCGGTGACGGCCGGGTCGGTGAGGAAGTCCGCGAACCGTTCGGGCGTCAGCCCGGTCACCCCGTCGAGGGTGCAGGGTGCGAGGGTGCGGGCGGTGGTCCCGCGCGGGGCGGCCGTGGCCCCGCGGACGCGGCCGTCGGCCCGGGCACCGCCGGGGGCGGTCGGCCGCAGGGCGCTGATCCTCGGCGCCTCGGTCAGGTGCTCCACATGGTCGCGGTCGCCGTAAGGGGCGGGCATGGAGGGGGAGTTGGCGGTCGCCGCGTACCCACTGGGAAGGCCGGTGAGGCTGACGGCGAGGGCCGTCGAGACCGTGAGCAGGGATATGCGCCGCCATCTGCCGAGGGGGCGAGGGGTGTGCCGGGTTCTCGTGAGGAACACCGATGACTCCTGTGGGGAGTGGGGTGAATGGGGGGTTGCGATGGCGCCGCCGCGGAGGAAGATCGCCGCGCTGAACGGGCGGAACCATGTGATGTGTAACGTAGTAATGTGAAATTGCACTGACAACCCCCGTGCACTGACAGGCCATATGACGAGACGTCAGTTCAGCCGCCCCGGCAGATCAGTTCGCGGTCACCCTTGGCAGCACCAGTACAATGTGAAATATTACTGAGGTGCCCACGAGACACTCTGCGGATCTCATCGTGGTCGGGGCGGGTGTGGTCGGCGCGGCCTGCGCCTTCTACGCCGCCCGCGCCGGCCTCAGCGTCACCGTCGTCGACCGCGGCCCCGTCGCCGGCGGGACCACGGGGGCGGGCGAGGGGAACCTCCTCGTCTCCGACAAGGAAGCCGGCCCCGAACTCGAACTGGCTCTGCTGTCCTGCCGTTTGTGGCGGGAACTCGCCGCTGCGCTGCCGTCGGCCGTCGAGTACGAGCCGAAGGGCGGCCTGGTCGTCGCCGACGGCGACAAAGGCCTCGCCGCCCTGCGGGAGTTCGCCGACCGGCAGCGCGCCGCGGGCGTCACCGCCGACGACGTCCCCGCCGACCGGCTCGCCGAGCTGGAACCGCACCTGGCCCCCGATCTCGCGGGAGGCGTCCACTACCCCGAGGACGCCCAGGTCCAGCCCGCCCTCGCCGCGGCCCATCTGCTGCGCGCGGCCGGGGACCGGGTGCGGCTCCGGCTCGGCGAGGAGGTCACCGCCGTGCTCACCGGCCCGGACGGCGAGGTGCGGGGCGTGCGGACGCCCGCGGGTGAACTCCACGCCCCGTACGTCGTGAACGCGGCGGGCACCTGGGGCGGGGAGGTGGCCCGGCTGGCGGGGGTCACGCTGCCGGTGCGGCCCCGGCGGGGGTTCGTCCTGGTCACCGAGCCGCTGCCGCGGGTGGTGCGGCGCAAGGTGTACGCGGCGGACTATGTCGCCGACGTGGCCAGCGACTCGGCGGCGCTGCAGACCTCGGCCGTCGTCGAGGGCACCCCGGCGGGGCCGGTGCTGATCGGGGCGAGCCGGGAGCGGGTCGGCTTCGACCGCACCCTCTCCGTGGAGGCGCTCGGGCGTCTGGCCGCGCAGGCGGTACGGCTGTTCCCGGTGCTCGGCTCGGTGCGCGCGATCCGCACGTACGCCGGGTTCCGTCCCTACCTGCCCGACCATCTGCCCGCCATCGGCGCCGACCCCCGCCGGCCCGGCCTGCTGCACGCCTGCGGCCACGAGGGCGCGGGGATCGGGCTGGCCCCGGCGACGGGGCGGGTGATCGCGGCACTGGTCGCCGGGGGTGAACTCCCCCTGGACATCGGGCCGTTCAGGCCGGAGCGATTCGAGACGACCGTATGCGAGTGACCCTTGGTGCCCCTTCGGAAAGTGGCCCTTCAGGAAAGGAGGCACGTGATGGCGCGTGACCGCAGTCCGGCCGAACTCGTCGGCGCGACACCGGAGTCCGCGTTCGAGATCACCTTCGACGGCAGGCCCCTCGCCGCCCTCCCCGGGCAGTCCGTGGCCGCCGTGCTCTGGGCGGCGGGTGTGCTCGCCTGGCGGACCACGCGGGTGGGGGGACGGCCGCGGGGCGCGTTCTGCGGCATCGGGCATTGCTACGACTGCCTGCTGACGGTCAACGGCCGCCCGAACCTCCGGGCCTGTCTGGTCCCGGCCCGTCCCGGCGACGCCGTCACCACACAGGAGGGACACGGTCATGCCGACCTCGCTGTCTGACTCCGCGTACGACCTGGCGGTGATCGGCGCGGGTCCCGCGGGACTCGCGGGCGCGGTCACGGCGGCCGAACTCGGGCTGAATGTCGCCCTGTTGGACGCCAGCGCGCAGACCGGCGGGCAGTACTACCGGCACCCCTCCCCCGGCCTCGGCGCCGCCCGCCCCGAGGCCATGCACCACGGCTGGCGGACGTACGCCGGTCTCCGCGGCCGCCTCGCCGACAGCACGGTGGACCGTCTCCCGGGACACCAGGTGTGGACGGTGGCCCGCGAACCGGACGGCTTCGCGGTGCACGCGGTCGCCGACGACGACCGCCCGGTCACCGTGCGGGCCCGCACGGTGCTGCTCGCCACCGGGGCGTCCGAGCGTCAACTCCCCTTTCCGGGCTGGACCTTGCCGGGTGTCGTCGGGGCGGGCGGGGCGCAGGCCCTGCTGAAGTCGGGCCTTGTGCTGCCCGGCCGCCGGGTCGTCGTCGCGGGCAGCGGCCCGCTGCTGCTCGCCGTCGCCGCGTCGCTCGCCGCGGCCGGTGCGCGTGTGCCGGCGCTGGTGGAGGCCTCCGGTTACCTGGCCTACGCCCGCCGTCCGCACCTGCTCACCGCGGGCAAACTGGCCGAGGCCGCGCCGCACGCCCTGGCCCTGCTCCGGCACCGGGTCCGGGTGCGCACCCGCAGCGCGGTGACCCAGGTGCACGGCACGGACCGGGTGGAGGCCGTCACGGTGTCGCGGCTTGACCACGACTGGCGGCCCGTACGGGGGTCGGGCCGTCGCATCGACTGCGACGCGCTCGCCGTGGGGCACGGCCTGGTCCCGCACATCGACCTGGCCACCGCACTGGGCTGTACGACCCGCCGTACCCCGGACGGCACCCACGCGCTCGCCCTCGACGACCACCAGGAGACCTCCGTGCCCGGCCTGTGGGCCGCGGGCGAGACCGGCGGCGTCGGCGGAGTCCACCTCGCCCTGCTGGAGGGCGAGCTCGCCGGAGCCGCTGCCGCCGCCCGGACCGGCGGCCGGCCCCTTCCCGAGTCCCGGCTACGGCGGCTGCGGCGCGGGCGGGCCCGGCTGCGGGCCTTCGCCGCACTGATGGCCGCCGTGCACGCGCCGCGTCCGGGCTGGACCGGCTGGCTCGACGACGGCACGGACGTGTGCCGCTGCGAGGAGGTCACCGCAGGGCGCATCCGCGAGGCGGTCACCGAGCACGGGGCCGGTGACGCCCGGACGGTCAAGCTGCTGACCCGCGCGGGCATGGGCTGGTGCCAGGGCCGCGTGTGCGGCACGGCCGTCGCCTGCCTCGCGGCGGGCTCGGGCCTGCCGGCCTCGCCCGAACGCCGCCCGCTGGCCGCGCCCGTACCGCTCGGAGCGCTCGCCGCACTCGCCGAACCACCCACGCCGGACGAACCCGGCACATAGCCGGCAGAGCGCAGTACCTGCAAGCCACTCCCTCAGAGAAAGGTTCCCCGATGAGCACCACCGCCTCCTGGAACGCCGACCGTCCCTGGCGCGGCATCATGGTCGCCACCGCGCTCCCGCTGCGCGAGGACCTCTCCGTCGACTACGACGCCTACGCCGAGCATGTGCGCCGACTCGTCGCGAGCGGCTGCGACGGAGTCGTGCCCAACGGCTCGCTCGGCGAGTACCAGACCCTCACCGACCGGGAGCGGGCCCAGGTCGTCCGTACCGCCGTGGAGGCCGCGGGCGACGGGGCGCGCGTGATGCCGGGCGTCTCCGCGTACGGCAGTGCCGAGGCGCGGCGCTGGGCCGACCAGGCCGCCGAGGCGGGCTGCGGCAGCGTGCTGCTCCTGCCGCCGAACGCCTACCGGGCCGACGAGCGGGCGGTGACCGCGCACTACGCCGAGGTCGCGCGCGCCGGACTGCCCGTCGTCGCCTACAACAACCCCATCGACACCAAGGTCGACCTCACGCCCGAGCTGCTGGCCCGGCTGCACGCCGAGACGGGGATCGTGGCCGTGAAGGAGTTCTCCGGCGATGTGCGCCGGGCCTACCGGATCGCCGAACTCGCCCCCGAGCTGGACCTGTTGATCGGCGCGGACGACGTGCTGCTCGAACTGGCCGTGGCCGGCGCGGTCGGCTGGATCGCCGGCTACCCCAACGCCTTCCCGGAGGCCTGCGCCCAGCTCTACGACGCGGCCGTCGCCCGCGACCTGGACACCGCGCTGCCGCTGTACCGGTCGCTGCACCCGCTGCTGCGCTGGGACTCCAGGACCGAGTTCGTGCAGGCGATCAAGCTGTCCATGGACATCGTCGGCGTGCCCGGCGGCCCCACCCGGCCGCCGCGGATGCCGCTTCCCGAAGCGTACGAGGCCGAGATCCGCGCGGCCACCGAGAAGGCCGTCGCCGACGGTCACCGTTGAGGCAACCGGACCCACTGAAAGGGGCGTTCGTGCGCACGCGTCATGTCTTCCACGCCGTCGATTCGCACACCGAGGGCATGCCCACCCGTGTCATCACCGGCGGTGTCGGGGTGGTGCCGGGCGCCACCATGGCCGAGCGGCGCCGCCACTTCGCCGAGCATCTGGATCACCTGCGCACTCTGCTGATGTACGAGCCGCGCGGGCACGCCGCCATGAGCGGGGCGATCCTGCAGCCGCCCACCCGGCCGGACGCCGACTACGGGGTGCTGTACATCGAGGTGTCCGGCCTGCTGCCGATGTGCGGGCACGGCACCATCGGGGTCGCGACCGTGCTGGTGGAGACCGGCATGGTGCAGGTCACCGAGCCCGTCACCACCGTACGGCTGGACACTCCGGCCGGGCTGGTCAGTGTGGACGTACAGGTCGAGGACGGGGCCGCGAAGGCGGTCACGCTCACCAATGTGCCGTCGTTCTGTGTGGGACTCGACCGCAAGGTGGAGGTGCCCGGGTACGGCTCGGTGACGTACGACCTCGCGTACGGCGGTAACTTCTACGCCTTCGTGGAACTGGAGGCGCTGGGGCTGCCGTTCGACCGGGCGCGGAAGGACGAGCTGCTCGCCGCCGGGCTGGCGGTCATGGAGGCGTTGAACGCCTCGCCCGACCGGCCCGTGCATCCGGTGCAGCCGGAGATCGCCGGGCTCAAGCACGTGTATCTCGCGGCGCCCGGCTCCGATGCGCGGCGTTCGCGGCACGCGATGGCCATCCACCCCGGCTGGTTCGACCGCTCGCCCTGCGGCACCGGTACGTCGGCGCGGATGGCGCAGCTGCACGCGCGCGGGGAGCTGCCGTTGCACCGGGACTTCGTCAACGAGTCGTTCATCGGTACGGAGTTCACCGGGCGGCTGGTGGAGGAGACGGAGGTGGGCGGGGTGCCGGCGGTGGTGCCGCGGATCACGGGGCGGGCCTGGATCACGGGTACGGCGCAGTACTTCCTCGACCCCGACGACCCGTTCCCGGGAGGGTTTCTCCTCTGAGGGCAACTGCCGTACGAGGGCGGCGAAAACAACGTGACATTGTACTCTGGTGATCCTCGGCGGCACGAAGGGAACACCATGGGGCACCTCCAACGCAACCTCGCCACCACCCGCGAGCGGCTGCGCGACCAGGTCGCCCACGCACTGCGTGCCGCGCTGATCTCCGGCGAACTCAAGCCGGGGCAGGTGTACTCGGCGCCCGGGCTCGCGGAGGACTTCGGCATCTCCGCGACGCCCGTGCGCGAGGCCATGCTGGACCTCGCCCGCGAGGGGCTGGTCGAGCCGGTGCGCAACAAGGGGTTCCGGGTCACCGAGGTCGACGAGCGGGACCTCGACCAGTACAGCGAGATCCGGATGCTCATCGAGGTCCCGATGATCGGCCGGATCACCCGCAGCGCCTCCCGTGAGGAGCTTCAGGCGCTGCGGCCGGTCGCCGAGGAGATCGTCGCGGCGGCCCGTGAGCACGACCTGATCGGCTATCTGGAGGCCGACCGGCGGTTCCACCTCTCCCTGCTCGCTCTGGGCGGCAACGACCGTCTGGTCGAGACCGTGGGCGACCTGCGCAAGCGGTCCCGGCTGTACGGGCTCACCGCGCTGGACGCGAGCGACCGGCTCATTCCGTCGGCCGAGGAGCACATCGAGCTGCTCGATCTGATGGTGGCCGGGGACGCGGAGGGCGCCGAGCGCTGTATGAGCCGCCATCTCGGACATGTCCGCTCGCTGTGGGCGGAGGGCGAGCAGAAGGCTGGTAATGCCGCGAAGGCCGCAAAGGTCATGTGAACACCCGGCACGCAGTGATGATGATCACGAGGGATCCCTCCCGGGGTGCGCCGGGGCGCAGGGGTGGCACGGCGGAAGCCTGTTGGCGGTCTTGTGCGCCCCCGAGGGCCGCTTGTCACCGTCGCGTTCCGGGCACTAGTGTCACCACGCCTTGGTGAACGGGAAATCCGGTGCGAAACCGGTGCGGCCCTCGCCACTGTGATCGGGAAGTCCGGCTCCGGCCCTCACGGGCAGCCACTGGGTTCTAGCGACCCGGGAAGGCGGAGTTCGGGCGGTGGTACCCGTCAGCCAGGAGACCGGCCAAGGCATGTCAACCATCCACGAGGTGCTGGAGAGGGTCTGCCGGGCCATGCACATAGCCGAGGGTTTTCTTCCTCCGGCGCACGCGATCGCCTGGGGCGTCGCGTCCGCCCCCTTTGTCGTCCACGGAGTGCGTTCACTCACCCGTGAGGTCAAGGAACACCCGGAGAGCACCCTGCTCCTCGGCGCCTCCGGTGCCTTCACGTTCGTCCTGTCCGCGCTCAAGCTGCCGTCGGTGACGGGAAGTTGCTCCCACCCCACCGGGACGGGTCTTGGCGCCATCCTGTTCCGGCCGCCGATCATGGCGGTGCTGGGCACCATCACCCTGCTGTTCCAGGCGCTGCTGCTCGCGCACGGCGGCCTGACCACGCTCGGCGCCAACGTGTTCTCGATGGCCATCGCCGGACCCTGGGTGGGCTACGGCGTGTACCGGCTGCTGCGCCGCTACGACGTGCCGCTGATGGTCGCGGTGTTCTTCGGGGCGTTCCTCGCGGACCTGGCCACGTACTGCGTGACCAGTGTGCAGCTCGCGCTCGCCTTCCCGGATCCGAGCAGCGGTTTCCTGGGCGCGCTCGGCAAGTTCGGCTCCATCTTCGCCGTCACCCAGATCCCCCTCGCGATCAGCGAGGGCCTGCTGACGGTCCTGGTGATGCGGCTGCTCTCGCAGTCCAGCAAGGGCGAGCTGACCCGGCTCGGCGTGCTGGTGAGCGGGCCGAAGAGCGAGGCGGTGGCCCGATGAAGCGGAACACCAAGATCAACCTTGTGCTGCTGGCCCTCGTCGCCGCGCTCGCGGTGCTGCCGCTGGCGCTCGGCCTGGGCGACCACAAGAAGGAGCCGTTCACCGGCGCGGACGCCGAAGCGGAGACGGCGATCACCGAGATCGACCCGGACTACGAGCCCTGGTTCTCCCCGCTGTACGAGCCGCCGTCCGGCGAGATCGAGTCGGCGCTGTTCGCCCTCCAGGCGGCTCTCGGCGCGGGCGTCCTCGCCTACTACTTCGGGCTGCGCCGCGGCCGTCGGCAGGGTGAGGAGCGGGCGCGCGCGGGGCTGGAGGCCGAGCGCGGGGACGTCCCCGCCGACGACAGCCACGCCGGCGCCGGGCAGGGCTGACGCGCGCGTGCTGCCCATCGACGTGGCGGCGCACGGCAGCCGCTGGCGCCACCGCCATCCCGTGGACAAGGCCGTGCTCGGCCTCGGTCTGACCGTGCTGGCGATCTCCCTGCCGCCCTGGCCGGGCGCGGCCCTCGTGCTGGTCACGGCTCTGGCCGTGCTGCTGGGGCCGGCCGGTGTGCCGGGCCTGCGGCTGTGGCGTGCGTACCGGGTGCCGCTCGGCTTCTGCGCGAGCGGCGCGGTGACCCTGCTGGTGCAGGTCGGCGGGCCGGACGGCTGGATCTCGCCGGCCGACGGGGGTGCCGTGCGGGCCGGGGAGCTGATGCTGCGCACCTCGGCGGCCTCGCTCGGCGTCCTGCTGTTCGCGTTCACCACGCCCATGTCCGATCTGCTGCCGCGCCTGGTGCGGGCCGGGGTGCCGGCGCCCGTGGTGGACGTGGCGATGGTGACGTACCGGATGAGCTTCCTGCTCCTTGACTCCGTACGGCGGATCCGTGAGGCGCAGGCGGCGCGGCTCGGGCACACCACGCGGGCGGCGACCTGGCGTTCGCTGGCCGGGCTCGGCGCGACCGCGTTCGTCCGCTCCTTCGACCGGGCGGCCCGGCTCCAGTCGGGGCTCGCCGGGCGCGGCTACGACGGCACCCTGCGCGTGCTGGTGCCCGAGGCCCGCGTGTCCGTCCCCTTCACGGCCGGCGCCGTCGGGCTGCTCGCGGCCGTCACCGTCCTCACCTTCGTCCTGGAAAGGGTCCTGCCGTGAGCGAGGCCGTGACCGAGCCCCCCGTCGTCGCCCTGCACGGGGTGTCCTTCGCCTACGAGGACGGCCCCGATGTCCTCGACGGCCTGGACTTCGCCGTGCGCGAGGGCCGCGCCCTGGCGCTGCTGGGCCGCAACGGCACCGGCAAGACGACCCTGATGCGGCTGCTGAGCGGCGGACTGCGGCCGCGTGCCGGCCGGCTCACCGTCGAGGGCGAGCCGGTGTCGTACAACCGCGACGGGCTGACCCGGCTGCGCACGACGGTCCAGCTGGTGGTGCAGGACCCCGACGACCAGCTCTTCGCCGCGTCCGTCGCGCAGGACGTGTCCTTCGGGCCGCTGAACCTCGGCCTGTCCGACCCGGAGGTACGCGCGCGCGTGGCGGAGGCGCTGGCCGCGCTGGACATCACCGCGCTGGCCGACCGGCCCACGCATCTGCTGTCGTACGGGCAGCGCAAGCGCACGGCGATCGCGGGTGCGGTCGCGATGCGGCCTCGGGTGCTGATCCTCGACGAGCCGACCGCCGGTCTCGACCCGGACGGCCAGGAGCGGCTCCTGACCACGCTCGACGGGCTGCGCGCCGGCGGCACCACCGTGGTGATGGCCACCCATGACGTGGACCTCGCCCTGCGCTGGGCCGACGACGCGGCCCTGCTCACCCCGGCCGGCGTCCACACCGGCCCGGCCGCCACGATGCTCGCCCGCACCGAACTCCTGACCCAGGCCGGCCTGCGCCTGCCGTGGGGCATCGCCGCCACGGGAATGCTGCGCGCCCAGGGTCTGCTCGACGAGACGCAGTCGGGCCCGCGTACGCCGGAGGAACTGGCCGCGCTCACGCCCCGGTTGGCGACGGACGGGTGAGCCGTACCGGGTGTCCGCACTCATGCGGTGCAACGGCTGACATTTCAGCCTGATCTTGAGTGAACCTCCGTTCCGTGGATCCCGTCTGGCTGTACGACATCGGCCACCGCGGCCCGACGACTCCCCCGGCGCGCACCGCAGTTGCGGCGGCGGGCCGGGGCCGTCCGGCGGGTGGTGGCCGCGGAGACACGGAGAACGGAGAAGACCCTCCATGCGTCTGTCCACCCCCCACAGAGCGACGGCCCGGCGGATCGCCGCCACCGCGGCCGCGACCGGCGCGGCGCTCGCCCTGACCGCCGCGTCCGTCGGCACCTCGCACGCCGCCGACACCTCGGCGGACCGCGGGCGTCCGACCGCGCAGATCATCGGCGGTGTCGCCCAGCCCGACGGCAAGCACCCGTTCATGGCGGCGCTGCTGCAGAAGGGCACGGGCAGCCCGTACGACCGTCAGTTCTGCGGCGGCAGCCTGCTCGCCCCGGACATGGTCATGACGGCCGCGCACTGTGTGCTGGGCACCAAGCCCAAGGAGATCGAGACGGTCGTCGGCCGGACGGTGCTGTCCAAGAAGAACCAGGGCCATCTGCGCCAGGTGACCGACATCGTCGTCCACCCGCGCTACGCCCGGGGCCAGGAGGCGTACGACGTCGCCTTCCTCTTCCTCGACAAGCCCGTCCAGGGCATCGCACCGGTCCACCTGCCCACCGAGGGCACGGACGCGCTGATCCGCCCCGGCGCGCAGGCCACGGTCATCGGCTGGGGCAACACCAACACCGAGGTGACGAAGTACGCGGACCGGCTGCGCGCGGTGAACGTGCCGATCGTGTCGCACATCGAGTGCAAGGCCACCTACGCGGAGTACGACAAGAAGGTCAACGTCTGCGCGGGCGTCGAGGGAAAGGACTCCTGCCAGGGTGACAGCGGCGGCCCGCTGTTCCGCAAGCTGAAGGGCAGGCAGGGCGTCTACCAGATAGGCGTCGTGTCCTACGGCGACGGCTGCGCCGAGCAGGGCGCCCCGGGCGTGTACACGTACACCGGCTCCCACGAGCTGTGGAAGACGCTGGACGAGTCGGCCAAGGGCAAGCGCGTGAAGCGACTGCTCGGCCGCTGAGCCGCCGGCCTCGGGCGGGGTGGGGCGCTGCTGCCCCGCCCCGCCCGGGGTCAGATGCCGAAGGGTGCCGCGTACCGGACGGTCCCGGCGGGCAGGGGGTGACCCGGGTCGAGGGCGAGGGCCATGAGGGCCTCGTCCGGGACGTCGATGGTCACCCCGATGCCGTGGGCGGAGGCCCGGGTGAAGCCGAACCTCGGGTAGTACGAGGGGTGCCCGAGGACGACGACGTACCGCTCGCCCCGTTCCGCGGCGGCCAGCAGGGCCGCGCGCACGGCCGCCGCTCCCGCGCCGGTGCCCTGGTGCTCGGGCAGGACGGCCACCGGCCCCAGGCACAGAGCCGGTACGTCGCCGATGTGGCAGCGGGTCAGCAGGGCATGGCCGACCGGCGTGCCGTCGGCCCCGGCTGCCACGACGGACAGTCCCTCGATCCACGCCTCGTCGGCCCGCAGCGCGTCGACGAGGTCGGCCTCCAGCGGGGTGTCGAAGGCCGCGAGTTCGATCGCGCGGACGGCGGGGATGTCGGCGCTCGTCTCGGCGCGGGTGATCCAGTCGGTGCTCATGTCAGGTGAGGGTACGGCCGCGAGGCGGCCCGGGCTCACTCGTTTTCCTCCCGTACGACGGGGTCGCCGACGCGTACCAGGCCCGGCCGTACGACGTCCAGGTAGACGCCGACGCAGGACAGCCGGCCGAGGCTCAGCACGGGAACCCGGTGTTCGCGGGCGACCGCGCGCATCAGGGCGGGGTCGGGCGGGAGGGACCCGTGCGCCAGGGCGGGGACCACACAGCGCGGGGTCGGCACGGTGACCCGTACGACGGCGGTGCCGATGCGCAGCCGGGCGCCGATCCAGGCGTCCTCGGCGAAGCCCGGCTCGTCCGGGGTGGCGATGACGAGGTTGGGCCGGAAGCGGCGCGCGTCGGCGTCACCCGAGGGGTGCGCGGCCCGCAGGCGGGCCAGGGTGGAGGTGGTGACCAGGTGGACCCGGCCGAAGTCGAAGAAGGTGCCGGGGGCGACGCCGCCGGAGGTGACGAGGGCGCCGGAGTCGTCGGGGCGGGCCGTCTCGCGCAGCCGCTCGGGGATGCCGCCGGGGTAGTCGGGGACCGCCCGCTCCAGCCGGTGCCCCTGCGGGTCCGGGGCCTGGGCCAGGGTCACCTCGCGGCCCAGCAACTTGCTGAGAGCCGCGTCGAGTTCGGGGTCGCCGACCGCCAGGGCGGTGCCGTCCGGGAGGTGGACCCGTACCGTTCCGCCGTGCAGCAGTTCGCTGCGGCAGGCGAGCAACGGGCCCCACTTGCGGGGGTGTTTGGCGCTGCCGACCGCACCGGTCGCGTCCAGCACCGCGACCGCGCGGTCGCCGTTCAGTCCGTGCTCGCCGAGCCCCATGGCGGACAGGGTCTCGCCCAGCATGGATTTCACCGGGTAGCGGTGGATCGCCTCGACCGTTCCTGCCGACATGTTCCCTGTTCCCCCTGTGCGGTCGCCTTGCGGGCCGGAGGGGGATCGTAGACCACGCGCCCCCCGTGAGAGGGGCGCGTGTCGGTGGCCTCAGCGGGTGGCGCGTACGGCGTCGCGGATGAGGGCGGCGACCTGCTTCGGCTCGGAGACGGCCACCGCGTGGGAGGCGCCGTCGAGTTCGACGACGGTCGCCCCGGCGCGCTTGGCGGCGAACCGCTGCACCTCGGGGTTGATGGCCCGGTCGGCTCCGGCGACCAGTGCCCAGGACGGCTTGGTCTTCCACGCGGCCGCTGCGGCGGTCTCCTCGAACGCCGCGGCGGCGAGGGGGCGTTGGGCGACCGCCAGGATCTCGGTGACGTCCGCGGGCACGTCGGCGGCGAAGACCGACGGGAACGCGTCCTGGGCGATGGTCACCTCGACGGCCGGCTCCCCGCCGGGCCCCGGGTACGTCCACTGCTGGAGGTTCTCCGCCAGCGGGGAGAGCGGGAAGCGGCCCTGGAGCTCACCGAGGCTCTCGCCCTCCTCCAGGACGTACGCGGCCACGTACACCAGACCGACGACGTTCTCGGTGGTGCCCGCGACGGTGATGAGCGCGCCGCCGTAGGAGTGGCCGACGAGCACGACGGGGCCGTCGATCTGGGCGGCGACGGAGGCGATGTAGGCGGCGTCGGAGGCGAGGCCGCGCAGCGGGTTGGGCGGGGCGATCACGGGGATGCCGTGGGAGCGGAGCTCGGCGATGACGCCGGACCAGCTCGCCGCGTCGGCGAAGGCGCCGTGGACGAGGAGGACGGTGGGCGTGGTGGGCTGGGTCATGAGGGTCTCTCCTGGTCAGGCGTTGTGCAGGGCGGTGCGGAGCGTGCCGGCGGCCAGCGTGATGGCGGCCTCGGCGGCATGGGTCGCGCGCAGGGCGTCGAGCATCACGAAGTCGTGGATGATGCCCTGGAAGCGCACGGCGGTGACGGCGACGCCCGCCTCGCGGAGCTTGTTCGCATAGGCCTCGCCCTCGTCGCGCAGGACGTCGGCCTCGGCGGTGATCACCAGGGCCGGGGGCAGTCCGGTGAGCTGCTCGGTCGTGGCGCGCAGCGGCGAGGCGGTGATCTGCGCGCGCTCGGCCTCGTCGGTCGTGTACTGGTCCCAGAACCACTGCATGCCGTCGCGGCGCAGGAAGTAGCCGGTGGCGAACTGGTGGTAGGAGCCGGTGTCGAAGGAGGCGTCGGTCACCGGGTAGAACAGCACCTGGTGGCGCAGCGGGACGCCGCCGCGCTGCTTGGCGAGCAGGGTCAGCGCGGCCGCCATGTTGCCGCCGACGGAGTCACCGGCGACGGCGAGCCGCGCGCCGTCGAGGCCGCCGGACGGGTCCTGGTCGGTGATCCAGCGCGCCACGGCGAAGTTCTGCTCGACGGCGACGGGGTAGCGGGCCTCGGGCGACAGGTCGTACTCGGGGAAGACCACCGCGGCCTCGGCGCCGACGGCGAGTTCCCGCACGAGCCGGTCGTGGGTGTGGGCGTTGCCGAACACCCAGCCGGCTCCGTGGATGTAGAGGATCACCGGCAGCGGGCCGGTCGCGCCGGCGGGCCTGACGATCCGGGCGCGGACGCTTCCGGTGGGGCCGCCCGGGACGGTGACCCACTCCTCGTCGACCGCCGGCTTGGCGGTGTCGCCGGACTGCACCTCGTCGACGGCCTTACGGCCCTCGGCGGGCGGCAGGTCGAACAGATACGGCGGATTGGCGGTGGCCTCCGCGAACGCGGCCGCCGCGGGTTCCAGAACCGGCGCGACCGGTCGGATGGCTTCGGACATGGACAACTCCAGGTGTTTCGGTGGTGTCTCGCCTCGCCGGTCACGCTAATTCGCCAGGGCGGGCGGGAATTGTCCGGCAGCGCACCGGCATCGGTCCGCCAGTGCACTGCGGGGAAGACCGTGTTCGTGGTGCCCTTGGACCGGCACGGTCTGTCACGCGGGCGGGCCGCCCGCCGCCTCCCGCCACTCGCGCGGGGACATCCCGTACGTGCTGCGGAAGACCCGGCTGAAGTGGGTGGCGCTGAGGAAACCCCAACGGGAGGCGACCGCGGCGATGGTCCGGTTGCCACGGCCGCGCAGCACCAGTTCCCGACGGCACTCCTCCAGCCTCCGGCGCTGGATCCACCGGCCGACGCTCGTGCCCTGTTCCTGGAACAGCTTGTGCAGATAGCGCACCGAGATGTGATGGGCCCGGGCGATGGACTCCGGGGTCAACTCCGGGTCGCCCAGGTGCAGTTCGACGTACTCCAGGATCTTCGTCACCAGGGGCGACCGGGGCTCGCCCGGCCGCGTGCCCGCCTCCAGGCGCTCCGCGGCGAGGGTGGCCAGCACGTTCACGGCGTTGCGGGCGAGCATCTCGTCCACCGGGCTGCGCGCCGTCGCGACGGCATGGGCGAGGTCGGACAGCAGCGGCGACAGCAGGGCACCGAGCCGGGAGGACCGCGGCACGGGCGCGGCCGTCAACCGCGGTACGTCCGCCGCCGCGAGCCCCAGCAGGGCGCTCGGCACCAGGAACACCTTGGCGCGGGCACCCGCCGGGAAGGCCGTGACGGGCGGGCGGTGCAGGTCGTAGAAGCAGACGTCTCCGGGGGCGACATGTGTCCCGGCGGGCGGTGTCGGCATGGCAGCGGGCCGTGCGGTGGCGCCGCGCAGGCCCACGAACAGGTACTCGCCGCCGTCCCGGAGGAGCAGCCGGTGCGGCGGTCCGGCCGGGCCGTCGCGGCGCTCGGCGGGGAGGGCGGCCGGGGCCGGGCCGGTGATGACGATGTCGACGCCCAGGGGCAGACGCCGTATCCGGTTGCGGCCGGGCTCGGCCTCGATCGTGCAAGGGGTGGCCGTCATCCGTCGTCGCCTCCGGGCCGTGCGTGGGTTCGTACTCCCGGACCGTAGGTCGGCGTCTGTGCAAAAAGAGTGACACCGCAGTGACGGCAACCTCGGAGTCTGTTACTCCGCTTCGGTGGCGAACGCACGCACCAACTCGTGCAGGGCGTACCGGCCCGGGGTCCGCTCGGTCAGCAGATGGGCGTCGGCCAGCTCCGCGAGGGCGAGTCGGGCCCGGCGCGGGGGCAGATCCGCCAGGTCGGCGGCCTCCCTCGCGACGATGTCGGCGCCGGGGTGCCGGGGCAGTCGGCGCAGCAGGGCGGCGGCCGTCGGGGACAGGCCGCGGCAGGAGGCCCGGAACGCCTCCCGGACCACGCCGGTCCCGGCGAGGGGGTCGGCACGCAGTGTCGCGGCCAAGGCCGCCAGCGGGACATCGGCAGGGGCGGACGCGGCGAGTGCGGTCAGGGCCAGCGGCAGGCGGCCGCACCGGGCCACGATCTCCTCGGCGGCGCGCGGCTCGGCGGCCGTCCGCGCGGGCCCGAGCCGCTCGGCCAGGAGGGCCAGCGCGTCCTCGGTGTCCGGCGGTTCCAGACGCAGCGGCCGGGCACCGGAGGCGATCAGACCGGGCAGGGCCCTTCGGCTGGTGACCACGGCGAGCGAGCCGGGCGACGGCGGCAGCAGCGGGCGCATCTGCTCGGAGTCGGCGGCGTCGTCGAGCACCACCAGCACCCGGCGCCCGGCCAACACGGTCCGGTACAGCCCCGCCCTCGCCGCCAGCCCCTCGGGGACGCGCCCCGGCGGCACCCCGAGCGCGGCGAGCAGCCCGGCCAGCACCTCGGCGGCCGTCGCCACGGGCGCGTGCGCGGCGAACCCCCGCAGATCGGCATGGAGCCTGCCGCCGGGGAACCGCGTGGCCGCGGCCTCGGCCCAGTGCCCGGCGAGCGCGCTCTTGCCGACTCCGGCCATGCCGGTGACCAGGACCGCGGCGGGCGCCGCGGTGGCGGACCCGGCCGCGTCGGAGAGGGCGTTCAGCAGGGCGAGTTCGCGCACTCGTCCTACGAACGTGACTTGTGGTGAGGGTCGTTGGGTTTCCGGGAGCGGCAGCGGGGAGCGGCGGCCAGGAGCGTGCGGCCGTACGAGGTCGTGGGGCGCGGGCGGATGACCTGGTCCGTGTGGTCGTACGGCCTCCTGGAGGACCGCCGCGTGGGCGGCGGCCAGTTCGGGGCCGGGGGGCACGGACAGGTCGCGGGCGAGGGTGCGGCGGATGGCTTCGTACGACGTGAGTGCCTCGGCGCGGCGGCCGCAGGCGGCCAGGGCGTGGACGAGTCGGGCGTGCAGGGGCTCGTCGAGGGGGTCGAGGGCGGCGGCGCGGCGCAGGGCGGGCAGGACGACCTCGGCGCGTCCGCAGCGCAGGGCCGCGTCGGCGGCCATCTGGGCGGTCCGGACGAACTCGCCCTCCAGCGCGGTGAATTCGACGTGGCCCCGGACAGCCTCGGGGATGCCCATGGCGACCGGGCCGCGCCATTGGGCGAGCGCGTCGGTGAAGGCGCGTACCGCCTCCTCGGAGCGGCCGGTGGCGGCGGCCCGCGCGCCCCGGCGGGTGAGGTCGCGAAAGCGCAGCAGGTCGACCTCGTCCTGGCCGGCCTCCAGCAGGTAGCCGCCGGTGTGCGGCAGCAGACGCCGGCCCGGGGCGCGGAGCGGGAGCCCCGGTTCCAGGAGTCTGCGCAGTTCACCGGCGTACCGGCGTACGACGTTCCGGGCGCTGGCGGGTGGCCGCGCGGGCCACAGGACGTCGATGATGTGGTGCATGCGGACCGGGCGGCCGGGGTGCAGCAGGAGCAGGGCCAGCAGGGCGCGCTGCTGCGGGAAGCCGAGGTCGGTCTCGCGGTCGCCGGCATGCACGCGCAGGGGTCCGAGCAGCTCGAACCGCAGGGCGCCCGGCGGAGGGCCGTTCACCGCTGCTCGGCACGGAGGTTGGGCGATGCGGCTGCGGACCTGTCGGCGAGGCGGGCGGCGGCCTGTTCGGCGTCGGGGTGGCCGAGCCGGGTGAGCAGGGCGAGGGCCTGCTGCCAGCAGGTGCGGGCGCCGTCGGGGTCGCCGGTGGCGAGGTGTGTGTCGCCGAGGCGCAGGAGGGTGACGCCCTCCAGGTAGGGCACGCCCAACTCGCGCAGGAGCGCCAGGCAGTTGCGGTAGCCGAGCAGGGCGTGCGGGTGGCGGCCGAGGTGGTGATAGGCGTAGGCGATGCTGTCCCAGGTGGCGGCCTGGCCGTAGCGGTCGCCGAGTTCCTGGAGCGTGGTGAGGGCTTCGAAGCAGTGCCGCAGGGCATCGCGGTACTCGCCGCGCAGGGCGTGGTACCAGCCCACCGAGTTGAGCACGCTGGCCTGTGCGGCGTGGGCGCCCGCGGCGCGGAACAGGTCGAGGGCGAGCCGGTTGTGGCGCAGGGCGCCGTCGAGGTCGCCCTTCTGCTCGGCCTCCCAGCCGAGGCTGCGGTGGGTGTCGGCCCGGCCGATGTCGTCGCCGAGGGCGGTGAACAGCTCCAGGGCACGTGCGAGGCGGGGCAGGGACCGCTCGTGCAGGCCCAGTCGGCCCTCCGCGCGGGCCAGTCCGCGCAGGCCGCGGGCCTCCAGGGCGGGCTCGCCCAGCCGCAGGGCGGCGTCGAGGGCGGTGCGCTGGGCGGCCGCCCCGTCGTGCCAGTGGCCGCGCCGGTCGAAGAAGGGCTCCATCGCCCAGGCCAGCAGGCAGGCGACCCGGTCGTCCCCGGCAGCGGCGGCCGAGTCGACGACGGCGAGCAGGACGGCGTACTCCGCGGTCAACCAGTCCAGCGCGCGGGTGTCGTCCGCGAGCGGCTCGGGGGTGGCGCCTTCGGGGAGCGGCGGGAGGGGCATCTGGTCGGCGTGCGGGGCGAGCAGCATGCCTGCTGTGTGGGCGGTGTGCAGGTAGTGGTGGTGCAGGCGGCTGGTGGCCGCACTGCGTTCGGCCTCGGTGTGCCGGTCGTGGAGGAGTTCGGTGGCGTGGGCGCGCAGCAGGTCGTGGAAGGCGTACCGGCCGGGGGCGGGTTCGTTCAGCAGGTGGACACCGGCGAGTTCGGCGAGCAGCGGCCGGACGCGGCGCGACGGCAGCGCGGCCAGGGCGGCGGCGGCCGGTGCGGTGATGTGCGGGCCGGGGTGCAGGGCGAGCAGGCGGAAGACGCGGGCGGCCTCGGGCGAGACGGCCCGGCTGGACCAGGAGAACACCGTGCCGACGTCGAGCGAGACGTCCGAGCGGGCGAAGGCGTCCAGGCTGCCGTCGGCGTCGCGCAGTTCCGCCGCGATCGCGCCGAGCGGGAAGGCGGGGTGCAGGGCGGCGCGGGCGGCGACACAGGCCAGCGCGAGGGGCAGCCCGGCGCACCTCCGGACGACCTCGTCCGCGGCCCCGGGCTCGGCCTCCACCCGCTCGGCACCGAGCCTGCTCACCAGGAACTCCCGTCCCTCCTCCGCCCCGAACGGGCGCAGCGTGAGGGCCCGGGCACCGTGCCCGGCGATCAGCCCGGCCAGGTCGTCGCGGCTGGTGACGAGCGTGAGGCAGCCCGGTGTGCCCGGCAGCAGGGGTCGTACGTGGTCGGTGTCGCGGGCGTTGTCCAGCAGGATCAGCACCCGGCGGCCCGCCAGCAGGCCGCGGTACAGGGCCGTTTGGGCGTCCAACCCGTGCGGAACCCGGTCGGGCGGCACACCGAGGGCATGCAGGAAGCCGCGCACGGCCTCGCCCGGTTCCGTGACCGCGCCGGAGGGGTCGAAGCCGCGCAGATCGACGTAGAGCCGGCCGTCGGGGAAGCGGTCGGCCAGCTGGTGGGCGCAGTGCACGGCGAGAGTGGTCTTGCCGACTCCGGCCATTCCGCCGATGACACCGATGACGACCGTTCCGGCGGGGTCTACGGGGTCTACGGGGCTGCCGTTGTCGTTGCCGTTGCCGTTGCCGTCGGTGCCGGACAGCAGGGCGCGCACGTCGGCCAGTTCGGCGGCTCGGCCGGTGAAGGCGGGGAGGGCGTGGGGCAGTTGGGAGGGGACTGCGGCGGACGGGGTGGGGCCCTGCTGGGGGTTGAGGGTGGCGGGAGATCGCAGGTCCTGTGCGTCAGGGGCTTGCGGGTCGGGCGGGGCAGGGCTGGGCGTCGCGGTTGGCCTGTCGGCGGGGTGCGGGGCCGCCACGCCAGAACTGTGGTGGTCCGGCGTATCCGCGAGGTATGGGGCCGCCACGCCAGAACTGTGGTGGTCCGGCGCACCGGCGAGGTACTGGGCCACCGCGCCACGGCTCTGCTGGGTAGCCATGCCGGAGATGCGCGGCCCGGCCCCGTCCGAGATGGCCGTCTCCCCCCTCGCCACCTCCCACGCCGCCCGCAGTTCCGCCCCCGGGTCGATGCCCAGTTCGTCGGCGAGGCGGGTGCGGGCGGAGTCGTAGGCGGTGAGGGCCTCGGCGCGGCGGCCGGTGGCGGTGAGGAGGAGGATCAGGCGGGCCAGGACGGGCTCGTCGAGGGGGTGGTCGGCGGCGGTGCGGCGCAGGGCGGGCAGGACATGGTCGGCGGTGCCCGCACGCAGGGCGGTTTCGGCGGCGGCGCGTGCGGCGCAGAGACGTTCCGCCTCCAGGGCGGTGAACGCCGGGTGCGCACGGGCGCGCGGGCCGAGGTCGGCGGCGACCGGGCCCTGCCACAACGCCAGGGCGCCGACGAGGAAGCCGACAGCGACACGGGGTTCCGCGCGGCGCGACTCCTCGTACCGCTCGCGGAAGCGCAGCAGGTCGGACGTGGTGCTGTCGGCCCGCAGCCGATATCCGCCGGCCGAGCGCGGCAGCCACGTACCCGGTGCGCGCGGCGCCAGCTCCGGCTCCAACAGGCGGCGGAGGGAGCCGACATGGCGGCGGATCAGGTTGAGGGCGCTGCGAGGAGGGTGCGGGCCCCACAGGACGTCCACGATCTCGCTCACCGCGACGGGCTGTCCGGCCCGGGCCAGCAGCAGGGCGAGCAGGGCGCGTTCCTGCGGTCCGCCCGGGTCCAGCTCGGTGTCCGCCCGCCAGGCCCGTACCGGACCGAGCAGCGCGAACCGTATGTGTTCCACCGGCGCCCCACCCCCTTCCGGTCTCCCCGCCCGGTGTCGACTCTACGTCACCGGTGGGGTTACCCGGAGTCACTATCCGCAGGTCGGACGTGGGGCGGGGTGCCGGGGGAGGTCGGGTCAGCCGAGTTCCTTCTCCAGCCAGGCGAGCACGTCCGGGGTCACCGGGTCGGTGATGTCGGCGAACTCGGTGTGCTTCTTGAGGAACTTGGCGACATAGGGGCAGACCGGCACGATCCGCAGTCCCTGCGCGCGGACGTCCGTGAGGGCCTCCTCGACCAGCTTTCCGGCGAGTCCCTGCCCGGCGAAGGCGTCGTCGACCTCGGTGTGGAAGAACACGCGCTGCGTGCCGCGGTCGCGGTAGGCGGTGAGGCCGGCGCGGGTGGCGCCGACGTGGATCTCGTAGCGGTGGCGGTCGTCGGCGCGACGGACGGTGGGGGTGGTCCCGGTCTCGGTCATGGGGCGGATCCTCTCGGGTCGGTGTCAGGCGCGCGGCGGGTTGCGGCGCGGGGTGAGGGTGGCGTGGGGCAGGGCGGGGGCGGGGAGGCGGTCGCCGGGGTAGCCGTCGACGGCGCCGAAGCGGTCGGAGGCGCTCTCCCAGTCCGCACGGGCGCGGGCGATGTCGTCGTGGCTGCGCCCGATGAAGTTCCACCACATGACGATCTCCTCCTCGAACGGGGTGCCGCCGAGCAGCACGGTCCGGGCGGGGGTGTCGGAGGTGTTGTGGAGGGTCAGGGTGTCGGGGCCGGGGTGGAGGTAGCCCAGGTCGGCCGGGGCGAGCAGGGTGCCGGCGACGCGGACCTCGCCCCGGTCGACGAGGACGCCGTGTTCGAAGTCCGGGTTCACCGCGAGGGCGAGCGTGGCGTGCGGGGCGAGGACGATCTCGGCTCCGAGGAGGGGCGTGAAGGTCGGCACGGGGGAGGTGGAACCGGCGAGGGAGCCGAGGAAGACGCGGATCTCCGCGCCGTCGGCGTGCACGGGTTCGGGGGCGTAGTGCCGAAAGTCGCGGTGGGTTGCGCGGTGCGCTTCGGGCAGGGCGACCCAGAGCTGGACGCCGTGCAGCACGGTGCTGTCCGGGGTGGAGACCTCGGAGTGGGCGATGCCGTGGCCGCCGGTCATGAGGTTCAGTTCGCCGGGGCGGACGTAGGCATGGCTGCCCAGGCTGTCGCGGTGCTCGATCTCACCGCTGAACAGCCAGCTCACGGTCTGCAGGCCGGTGTGGGGGTGCGGGGCGACCACCATGCCGCCGGTGTCGGCGACGTCGTCGGGACCGTAGTGGTCGGCGAAGCACCAGGCGCCGATCAGGGTGCGTGAGCGCTGGGGCAGGGTGCGCCGCACGGTCATGGCCCGCGGGCCGCCGAGGGGCACGTCACGCGGGGGGAGCACCTCCACGCGGGGCCCGTCCGGGGGCGGGGCCATCGCCTCGGTCGCGGGGCGCGTCGCGACGGGGTCGGCTTCGACGTTGCTCATCGGGGGACCTCCACACACCATGATAGTTTATGCTTCAACAATACTTGAACGTGTAGCGTAACGCAGCCCCAGACGCCAACGGCGCCCCAAGGAGCCCAGGTTGAACAGCACCCCCGACGCCGAGCGGATCTTCGTCGACAAGCAGAGCCCGAAGGCGTACCACGCGCTGGTGCAGACCGCCGAGGCCGTGCGCTCGGTCGCCGCCGAGGCCGGACTCGACCGGCGGCTGGTGGAGCTGGTCAACCTCCGCGTCTCCCAGCTCAACGGCTGCGCCTACTGTCTGCACACCCACACCCGGGCCGCCCTGCGCGCCGGAGAGACGCCTCAGCGCCTGGGCGTGCTCGCGGGCTGGCGGGACGCCGAGCTGTACACGCCGGCCGAGCGGGCCGCCCTCGCGCTGGCCGAGGCGACGACCTCGCCGGCCGACCTGGCCGCGCGGGACACCGCCTACGCCGCCGCCCGTGAGGCGCTCACCGAGGACCAGATCTCCGCGGTGATCTGGGTGGCGATCACCATCAACGCCTTCAACCGGGTCTCGATCCTGAGCGGTCACCCCGTACGGCCCGAGCACTGACCCACCCTCGCACGCCCGCCCGTCCCCCGGCCGGCCCGGTGCACTCCTGGGCAGCATCCGTGCACCGGAGATCAACTCCCGCCGCCGAAACCCCCGGCTCCCCTAGAATCCTTGTCGATCATGCTCGTGAGCGGGCGGAGGCACGGGCGGGGGCGCACATGACCGGCGAGCGGGACGTCTTCGGGGCGCTGCTGCGGGAGTTGCGGCTGGCCGCGTCCCTGACCATCGAGGCGCTCGCGGAGCGGTCGGGCGTCAGTGTGCGCGGCATCGGAGATCTCGAGCGCGGGCGACGGGCCGCTCCGCAGCGGCGTACGGTGGCCGCGCTCGCGGACGGTCTGGCGCTGGCCGAGGCGGACCGCGAACGGCTGCTCGCCGCCGCCCGGGCCGGCCGCTCCCCCGGCTACAGCCCTGCCGGGGTCCGCGCGTTCCCGCGCGGGATCGCCGACTTCGTGGGCCGCGAGGCGGAGCTGGCGCACCTGGAGCGGCTCGTGGAGGCGGAGGCGGCCGCGCCGGTCGTGGTGGCGGTGTCCGGGGCGCCGGGGACCGGCAAGACCACGCTCGCCCTGCATGCCGCCCGGCGGCTCGCCGACCGGTTCCCCGACGGGCAGTTGGTCCTCGAACTGCGCGGCACCCAAGACAGCCCGCCCGAACCGGCGGAGCTCATGCTCGGCGTCCTCAAGGCGCTCCAGGTGTCCGACAAGGACCTCGCGCAGGCCGGACCCCAGGGCCATCCGGCGCTGTACCGGCGCCTGTTGGCGGAGCGGCGTTTCCTGCTGGTGCTGGACGACGCCCGCGACGAGCGGCAGGTGCGTCCGCTGCTGCCCGGTGCGGGGGCGGGCCTGGTGGTCGTCACCAGCCGGCGCATGCTGACCGGCCTGGAGAGTGTCCATCGCCTGCCGCTCGGGGAGTTGACCGCCGACGAGGCCGCCGCTCTTCTCCGGGGCCTCGTCGGCACCGAGCGGGCCGCCGCCGAACCGGCCGCGATGGAGGACGTCGCCCGGCGCTGCGGGCATCTGCCGCTCGCCCTGCGCATCGCGGGCAACTGGCTGGCCACCCGTACCGGTTGGAGCGTGGGCCGGCTCGCGGACCGGCTCGCGCTGGAGGAGCGGCGGCTGGACGCGCTGTCCGCCGGGGACATGCGGGTGACGGCCGCCTTCGACCTGTCCTACCGGCAGCTCACCCCGTCGGCGGCCCGGCTGTTCCGGCGCCTGGCCCTGATACCGGGACCCGACACGGCCGCGCCCGCTGCCGCGGAGCTGACCGGGCAGGCGCTGTTCGACGCCGAGGACACGCTGGAGGAACTGGTCGAGGCGGGGCTGCTGGGCACGGACGGGGACCGCTACCGGCTGCACGACCTGCTGCGGCTGTTCGCCCGCGATCGGCTGGCCGCCGACGAGGACGCCGCGGAGGTGGAGGCGGCGCGCGCCGCGCTGTACCGCATGCTGCTGGAGACGGCGGTGGTCGCGGGCCGCTGGTTCGAACCCGACCACGGCGCACCGCCCGCCTCGTGGCGCGGCAGCGTCGATCTCTCGGACGCCGGCAAAGCCGGGCAGTGGCTGCGGGCCGAGGGCCCCAACTGGCTGGCCGCGCTGCGCGCCGCCGCCACTGCCGGGGAGCACACCACCGTGGTGCGCCTCGCCGAAGCCCTGCACTGGTTCTCCGACCAGTGGATCTTCTGGGGGCACTGGCCGGAGGTCTTCGGCTCCGCCGCACGCGCCGCCCGCGCTCTGGGCGACCCGGTCCTGGAGGCCACTCAGCTCAACTACCACGCGTGGGCGATGCTGTTGTGCGAGGGCCGTCCCGGCGACAGCCTCGCCCTGTCCGCCGAAGCACTGGAGGCCGCGCGGCTCGCGGGCGACACGGCCCAGCAGGCCTGGGCCCACTACTACCAGGCCTGGGCTCACCGGCGGCTGGGCTCCTACGCCGCTGCCGCCGAGCACAACCAGCTGGCCGCAGGCCTGTTCAGAGCCGTGGACGATCTGCACGGGTTCATCCAGTCCGAGTACGCGCGTGCCGTCGACCTGAACGACCAGGGCGAGCGCGAGGCCGCCGTGGACGCCTTCCTCGGCGGACTCGCCCTGCTCGACGAACTGGGCGAGCGGATCGCGCCGCACGTCGCCGACTTCACCCGGCGCGGGCTGCACGCGGGCCTCGGTAACACCCTGACGAAGCTGGAGCGTTGGGACGAGGCCGTCACGCATCTCGAGACCGCCGTCGGCATCTGCCGCGACAGCGGCAACGCGGCCCTGGAGAGCCTCCACCTCAGCCAGCTCGGCGACGCCCTGCTGGCCGCCGGGGACACGGCCGCGGCCCGGGATGCCTTCGCCCGCTGCGCCGGACTCGGCCCGGACGCCGACCCGCAGCGCGTCGCCACCGCCCGGGCGCGCCTGGCCGCCCTCGACGCCTCCAGCGGCGGGTCACCGCCTGCACCCCGCTGACCCGCCCGCGCTTTCTGCCTGTGATGTGCCTGGCCCCCGCACCGCCCCGTTGATTGGCTGGTCGGGTGGTCAGCGGCTCTCCGAGCCGAGCGTGGCCGCGTACGTGTGCGGTACGGCGGTGAGGAGGCCGGGTGGACTCGGTGTGGACGACGGATGCGGTGCCCGCCGCCGATCAAGTGGCCTACTGGCGAGACGCGTTGGGCGAGGCCGTCGTACCGGTGCAGATCACCCTGCGCGAGCGGGGCGGCTCCTTCTGCGGCCGGATCAGCGCGGGACGGCTGGGCTGTCTGCGCCTGGCGTCCATCGAGGCCGACGCCCATCGCGCGGCCCGCACACCGACGCTCATCGCCGGCTCGGACGAGGCGTATCTGACGGTCGCCGTGCAGACCTCCGGCACGGCGACCCTCGTGCAGGACGGCCGTCACACCGTCGTCGGCGAGGGCGACCTGGTGGTGTACGACACGGCACGGCCGTACGCCCTGGACTACCCGGAGCGCTTCAGCAGCCGGCAGGTGCATGTGCCGCGGCGCGCGCTGGGGTTGCCGGAGGAGGACATCCGCCGGATCAGCGGCGTCGCGCTCGATGTGTCGGAGGGTCCGGGGGCGGTCCTCACTCCCTTCCTCACCCGGCTGGTCGCCTCGGCGCACGCGTACACGCCGACCGAGGCGGGGCGGCTCGCCGCCGGTGTCGTCGACCTGTTCACCACACTGGTCGCCGCGGCGGGCACGGCCACCGGGCCGGAGGCCTGGCGCGAGCAGCTGGTCCGGCGCGTCCGTGACCACATCGACCGGCAGTTGGGCGATCCCGGGCTCTCGCCGGAGTCCGTGGCGAGGGCGCACCACATCTCCGTCCGCTATCTGCACCGCCTCTTCGAGGAGGAGGGCACCACGGTCGCCCGGCTGATCCGGCGCCGGCGTCTGGAGGAGTGCGCCCGCGAACTCACCGTCCCCGGGCGGCCCGCACCGAGCGTGTCGGAGATCGCCCGGCGCTGGGGTTTCGCCAACCCGGCCCATTTCAGCCGGGTGTTCCGGGGCGCGTACGGCTTCACGCCCCGGCAGTGGCGGACCATGCGCGACCTGGGCCGCGGGGCGCAGGGCTGAGCCGCGGGCCGGCCGGGCGGCTCAGTGGCCGCGCAGGGAGCGCCGTAGGGTCTCGAAAGCCGTCGGACGCGGGCGGTGCGGCAGGAACTCGTGGATGCGGCGGGCGCATTCGGCGGGGCTGTGACGGCCGGTGTCGACGTCGAGGTCGTGCGTGCCGTGGGAGTGGACGTGCGCGAACTGCGTCGCCGCGAGCCCGGGCTGGCGGTCTCCGCGCAGGGTCTCGCGGCGCTCCAGCTCCGGCAGGGGGCAGCGGACGGCGACCAGCACCGTGTCCTCGGGGACCAGCACGTCGAGGAGGTCGAGCAGCCGCCAGCGACGGCTCAGGGGATAGTCGACTACGAGGTTGTTGCCGCCCGCCGCCATCCCGGCGACGGCCCGGTGGAAGCCCTTGCAGGTGCGGTCGATCTCCGCCTGGAGATCACCGTCGACGATCACGCCCCCGCGCATGCCGTGGAAGGCGTCCACCGGGACATGGAACCAGGTGCCGTCGAGGACGCCCAGCAGTTCGCGGGCGATGCTGGACTTGCCGGAACTGGACGTGCCGTTGAGCAGGATGACCGTACCGCCCGCGCCCGTGTCCGGGATGCGCGTGTCGGCCGGGTCGCCCGGCTCGGTCACCGTCTCGGCCGTCATGCCATCGTCCTCTCGCGCGGGTCGTCGGGCACGGAGCGCCTCCGCACCACCGGCATGATCATCGCATTCGACGCCGTACGGGGACCGACTCCCTGGAACACACGCGCGATGTCCACGAACCTCCACGCCGCGGCCACCGACACGGCATGATCAACCGAAGGTGGACGGGCCGCGGTGCCGCCGATGGGCAACGGCGCGGCATTCGTACACGTACGCAAATATCCGGTGAAGCTGCACCCTCAAACTTGCCTCGTTCGTTTCCTTGAATCATTCGTGTTTATGAGGGTAGGTTCGGCGTCATGACCGCATCGGAGACACCGACCACCGCCGAGGAGCTGCGCGGTGCGGGCCTTCGGGTGACGGCCGCGCGGGTCGCCCTGCTGGAGACCGTCCGCAGCGGTGATCACCTGGGCGCCGACGCGATCGCGGCGGGCGTCCGTGACCGGGTGGGCCATATCTCCGTCCAGGCCGTCTACGAAGCTCTCCACGCGCTCACCGGCGCGGGGCTGATCCGCCGGATCGAACCGGCCGGCAGCCCGGCCCGGTTCGAGGGCCGCGTCGGGGACAACCACCATCACGTCGTCTGCCGGTCGTGCGGGGCCGTCGCCGACGTCGACTGCGCGGTCGACGAGACGCCCTGCCTGACCGCCTCCGACGATCACGGCTTCACCATCGACGAGGCCGAGGTCATCTACTGGGGCCTGTGCCCCGACTGCGCACCCTCGCGCAGTTCCCGCAGTTCCTGAGCACGTGATCCGCCTAGTCCGGAAGGATTGCCATGTCTGAGAACCACGATGCAATCGTCACAGACGCGAAGACCGAGGCGTCAGGCGGCTGCCCGGTCGCGCACGGGCGCGCTCCGCACCCGACCCAGGGCGGCGGTAACCGGCAGTGGTGGCCGGACCGGCTCAACCTGAAGATCCTCGCCAAGAACCCCGCCGTGGCGAACCCCCTGGGCGAGGAGTTCGACTACGCCGAGGCCTTCCAGAGCCTCGACCTTCCGGCCGTGAAACGGGACATCGCCGAGGTGCTCACCACCTCGCAGGACTGGTGGCCGGCCGACTTCGGGCACTACGGCCCCTTCATGATCCGTATGGCCTGGCACAGCGCGGGCACCTATCGCATCAGCGACGGCCGCGGTGGCGCCGGTGCCGGCCAGCAGCGCTTCGCGCCGCTGAACAGCTGGCCCGACAACGCCAACCTCGACAAGGCCCGCCGTCTGCTGTGGCCGGTGAAGAAGAAGTACGGCCAGAAGATCTCCTGGGCCGACCTGATGATCCTCGCCGGCAACGTCGCCCTGGAGTCGATGGGCTTCGAGACCTTCGGCTTCGCCGGTGGCCGCGAGGACGTCTGGGAGGCGGAGGAGGACGTCTACTGGGGTCCCGAGACCACCTGGCTGGACGACCAGCGCTACTCCGGCGACCGCGAGCTGGAGAACCCGCTCGGCGCGGTCCAGATGGGCCTCATCTATGTCAACCCCGAGGGTCCCAACGGCAACCCGGACCCGATCGCCGCGGCCCGCGACATCCGTGAGACGTTCGGCCGGATGGCGATGAACGACGAGGAGACCGTCGCCCTCATCGCCGGCGGCCACACCTTCGGCAAGACCCACGGCGCCGGGCCCGCGGACAACGTCGGCGCCGACCCCGAGGCCGCCGGCCTGGAGGAGCAGGGCCTCGGCTGGAAGAGCACCTACGGCACCGGCAAGGGCGCGGACGCCATCACCTCCGGCCTGGAGGTCACCTGGACCGCCACGCCGACCCAGTGGAGCAACGGGTTCTTCAAGAACCTCTTCGAGTACGACTACGAGCTCACCACCAGCCCGGCCGGCGCCCACCAGTGGGTCGCCAAGGACGCCGAGGCGATCATCCCCGACGCCTACGACGCGTCGAAGAAGCACCTGCCGACGATGCTCACCACCGACCTGTCGCTGCGCTTCGACCCGGTCTACGAGCAGATCTCGCGCCGCTTCTACGAGCACCCGGAGCAGTTCGCCGACGCCTTCGCCCGCGCCTGGTTCAAGCTGACCCACCGCGACATGGGCCCGGTCGTGCGCTACCTCGGCCCCGAGGTCCCCACCGAGACGCTGCTGTGGCAGGACCCGCTGCCGGAGCGGACGCACGAGCTGATCGACGCCGAGGACGTCGCCGTTCTCAAGGCGAAGATCCTGGAGTCCGGCCTGACGGTGTCCCAGCTGGTGTCGGCCGCCTGGGCGTCGGCCTCCTCCTTCCGCGGCAGCGACAAGCGCGGCGGCGCCAACGGCGCCCGCGTCCGGCTGCAGCCGCAGGCGAGCTGGGAGGTCAACGACCCGGACCAGCTGGCGACCGTGCTGCGCACCCTGGAGGGCATCCAGGAGACCTTCAACTCCGGCCAGACCGGCGGCAAGCAGGTCTCGATCGCCGACCTGATCGTGCTCGGCGGCGGCGCCGCGATCGAGAAGGCCGCCAAGGACGGCGGCTTCGACGTCGAGGTGCCCTTCACGCCGGGCCGCGTGGACGCCTCGCAGGAGCAGACCGACGTCGAGTCCTTCGCCGCGCTGGAGCCGGCCGCCGACGGCTTCCGCAACTACCTCGGCAAGGGCAACCGCCTCCCGGCCGAGTACCTGCTGCTCGACAAGGCGAACCTGCTCACCCTGAGCGCGCCCGAGCTGACGGTCCTCGTCGGTGGTCTGCGTGTCCTGGGCGCCAACCACCAGGGCTCGCCCCTCGGTGTCCTCACCAAGACGCCCGGCGCGCTGACCAACGACTTCTTCGTCAACCTGCTCGACCTGGGCACGACGTGGAAGGCGACCTCCGAGGACGCCAACACCTTCGAGGGCCGTGACGCGGCCACGGGCGAGGTGAAGTGGGCGGGCAGCCGCGCCGACCTCGTCTTCGGCTCCAACTCCGAGCTCCGCGCCCTCGCCGAGGTCTACGCGAGCGACGACGCGAAGGAGAAGTTCGTCGGCGACTTCGTCGCGGCCTGGGCCAAGGTCATGGAGCTGGACCGCTTCGACCTCGTCTGATCCGCGCCTCGCATCTCTGACGTCCGGGTCGGCCCCTCGTGGGCCGGCCCGGGCGTTTCTCCATGTGCGGACCTTTGTGCGGCCTTCACGATTTCCCCACCCAACTCCCATAAGTCATTCACGATTTGTGTATGCTCCAGGCTCCCGTTCGCACCAATGGGGAGAACACACCTCATGCGCATACGCATCACCGCGGTCGCGTCCGTCGCCGCCGCCGGAGCCCTCGCCCTCACGACGGCCGGCTCCGCCCACGCCACCGAGTACGCGTCGTCTCTGAAGATCCAGGGCATCCAGTACGACGCTCCCGGTCGCGACTCCAACAACTGCACCACCGGCAACACCAGGGCCGAGTACCTGACGCTCAAGAACTACTCGCGCACCGCGACCATCAACCTCCGCAACTACAAGGTCAAGGACGCGGCGGGCAACACCTTCACGTTCCCGACGAACCACTACCTCGAGCCCGGCGACTACGTGAAGCTGCGCGGCGGCAAGGGCACCAACTCCGACGCCAACAACGTCGTCTACCGCCAGAACTGCAACTTCATGTGGAACAACGACAAGGACACGATCTACGTGTACAAGTCGAACGGCAGCCGCGCCGACGTCCACTCGTACACCAAGTCCAACAACGACCGCGACGGCAACGGCTACATCAGCTTCCACGGCTGACATCCGGCACGCCCTGCCGCCAACTCCTCCCCGCTCGGTCCCCGTTGCGTCTTCTCGGGGCCCCGGCGGGGAGGAGTTTTGTCTTCAGCCGGTCGGCTCGGGAGTCTCCTCGGGGGCCTGCGGGCGTCGCCAGCTGGTCCGGCGCCCCCGCCACAGCATCCGCGGGATCACGCCCCGACGTGCAGGTACGCCGCCCAGCGCGTCGGTGAGGCGAGGTACCTCGCGCGCAGGGTGCGTATCGCGGTGTTGAGGGCCTGTGCGGTCAGGGTCGTGTCGGGCGGGCGGGTGCCGTCGGCGGTCAGGGAGCGGTAGAACGCGCCCGATATCGCGGGGGTGTCCGGGGCGCGCCAGAGGGTGCCGATCACACTGCGGAAGCCGGCCAGTTGGAAGGCCGCCGCCAGGTGCATGGGCTCGTCGGGGAGCTCGGGGTGCGGCTCGGCGGTGCTGCACGCGGACAGGAAGGCCACGGCGCCGTGTTCGAGGGCGGTGTCCTGGATGTGGGTGGCGGTGAGGGTCTCACTGGTGTCCAGGTGGAGGCCGCCGCCGCGCAGGATGCTCAGTGAGGAGTCGTTGTCCCCGTGGCAGGCGAAGTGCACCAGGGCGTACTCGCGCAGCGCCCCGTCCAGGGCGTCCAGGCCGGATGCGGCCCCGCTGAGCACCCGCGAGCCGGGCACCGCCGCGCGGACGGTCTCGGCCTCCTTGCCCGCCTCCGGCAGCGGCGGCAGCCGCGGACAGTCGGCGCCGGTGACGATCAGGACGCCGCTGCGGTGCACGCTCCCCGGCGGGGACGGGATGTCGTACGACATGTCCCGCAGGGAGTGGGCCAGCGCGGCGAGAGTCGGTGTGTAGGAGGGGACCACTCGGTCGACGACCGTGCGGGGTGCGGGGCCGTCGGTGTCGTGGTGATGGCCGGCCGCGTGCAGAGGCAGGCGGACCAAGGGGCCTACGGGGCACCACCACAGGCGGGGCAGGGCATGGTCGTCAGGGCCTTCACCGGCCCTGCCGCCTTCCCCCTCGCGGGTTGCCCCGTGCCCCACCCCAGCGACGGCCTGACCACCGCCTTCCATGCGCTCCAGCACCGGGCCCGCCACCTCGTCCCACAGCCACGCCAGCACCGCGTGCATCTGTGCCTGGGCCGCTTCCCTGGCGTCGAAGGACGCCGCGAGGTCCAGCGCCTGCGCCAACGCCCCGTCCAGCAGGGCGCTTTGCTCCCGGACCGCGGCCTCGGTCAGGCCCGGCAGCGGCACGTGTTCGACGGGTCGCGTCGGGTCGGCCGGGACCAGCAGGGCGTCGCCTCGGTCGGCGTGCGCGAGCACGAACACCACCGGGGCCCCGGCGACGCGGGCCCGCAGCTCGGGCAGGGAGTCCGGGCGAGTGAGGGCCGCGACCTCCGGATGCTCGGCGAGGCGTCGCCGGATGCCCTGCTGCTCGGCGGCGAGCCTGCGCGTGGTGGCCGCCCAGCCCGGGCGCGGGTCCTTGCGGCTGGAGGTCTCCTTCAGGACGCGGCCGGACGCGTCCTTCTCGACGGTCTTGACCTCGAAGCCGCTGACGTTGGCGTAGAAGTCGGCCGTGGTCAGCTTCGCATCGATCTCGGCGAGCCGCCGCGCGGCCGTCGGGTCGATGCGTTCGATCGCCTCGCGGAGTCGCCGGGCGGTGAGCGCCTGCCCGTAGAGGATCGCGCGGCCGTTCTCCAGCAGATGCACGGCCCGCTCGGCGTCGCCCGAGTCGATCGCGGCGCGGGCGGCACGGGCGGCCAGTGCGGGCGCCAGGGCCGCGGTGCCCTTGCGCACCGGCCCGGCCAGGGACCGCTGGGCCTGCTGCGGGATCTCGTCCTCGAAGAGGCCCTCCAGTACCTGCAGGGCGAGCCGCGGGTCACCGGCACCCTGCGCGAGGATCGCGCGCTTCTCCTGGGCCTCCAGACGGTACTTGGAGCCCGTGCGGGGGTCCTCGGCGATCGTCTGCCAGACCTGGAGCGCCTCCGTGCGCAGCGCCTCGGCCTCCGGGGAGGCCGGGTCGGTCAGCTGGTGCAGGGCGGTGCACGGGCGGGCGAGCAGGATATGGCGCTCGACCCAGTAGGGGTCGTCCGGCAGGGTGCGCTCCAGTGCCTCGCGGGCCAGCCGCACGGCGTCGGCCAGCGCCTCCCGGTCCCCGGTCCTCAGGTGCTCCACATGGCGGACCTGGCTGATGGAGCTGAGGAAGCGGCCCTGGTCGGGATGGTCCGCGGGCAGTCTGGCCAGACCCCGCCGGTAGAGCTGCTCGGCCTCGGTCAGGTACTCCGGCCGCTCCTCCTCGGTCCGTCCGGCGCGGAGCAGATGACCGGCCAGGTTGAGGAGCAGTTCGTGCTTCCGCGGATGGTCCTCGGGGAACGCGTCGGCCGCCGTGCGGGCCAGCTCCAGTCCCTCGGCGGCGGCCGCCCGATCCCCCTGGTGCTCGGCGAAGTCGCCCAGGGCGCCGGCGAGGTTGGACATGCGGTAGGGACGGAAGGGGTCGTCCTGCGGGGTGCGCGCCAGGGCCTCCCTGCACAGCTCCAGCGACTCGGGCAGCAGGGTTCCGTCGGACAGGACGTTGGCGACGGCGATCAGCACTTTGGACAGCCGCTCCAGGTTCCGGGGCGTGTCCGGGTCGTCCTGCGGCAGCTCCTTCCTGGCCCGGCGCGCGGCCGTCAGCGCCTCGTCGGCGAGGTGGGCGTCGGCCTGGGAGGAGTACGCGTGATGCACGGTGGCCTCGGCCAGCGCGATCAGGGCACGCGCGGCGAGGCGGTGCCCGGTGGGTGTGGCGTCCACCGCCTGCAGGGCCCATGCGCGGGCCTGTTCCGGTGAGGCGCCGTCACCGCCGGACCTCCAGTGCCTGAACTCCGACTCGGCGGCCAGGACCAAGGCTCCGGGCCGGTCCTCGTGGTCGCCCGGCACCACGTCGACCAGGACGAGGGCGGCGCGGCGGCGGTCGGCCGGGGCGGCGTCGGGGTCGTCGGCGGTCCGCCACGCCTCCGCGAGGTGCGCGTCGTCGTCCGGGGAAGGTGCGGGCGCGGACCGGTTCAGAACCGCCCGGGCCGCCTCGGCGCCGACCCGCGCGACGGCCTCCTCCTCCAACTGGCCCCGCCACTCCCGGTGTTCCTGCACCCTCCAGTCGTCGTGGCCGGTGGCCCGGACCAGGTCGTCCGCCGCCGCGAGCGCTTCCATCAGCAGCTCCGCCGAGCCCGTCTCCGCCGCCCGGCGCCTGAGCACACCGACCAGTTCGCGCGCCGGGTACAGATTCACGGGGCTGCCCTGTCCCGCCGCCTCGACGGCCCGGCGCAGATCGGCCGTCGCGCGCTCCAGGGCGGCAGGGTCGAGCCGCTCGTCGTGGAGATGAGCCGCGCACCGGGCCTTGAGCATCAGCCGGTTGGCCAGGTGCGGGTCGTCCCGCTCCGGGTGGCGCACAGTGGCCTCCACGGCGAGTTCAGCGCTGCGCTCGCCCTCCTCGACCCAAGTGCGGTGCGCGCCCAGGTCCGCCAGCCGCAGCCGCAGCCAGGCGCGGTCGCTGAGCAGGGCCGCCTTCTCGCGCAGGGACGTACCCTCCTCCCCCAGCCAGCGGATCTGCAGGTCCACGACGGTGTCCAGCGCCTTGAAGTCGTCCTCCTCCTCGAAACGGTCCATGAGGAAGAGAAGTTGGTCGATCCTGGCCGGCCCAAGGGTGCCCCTCTCCTCGTCCGGCGGGGCGGCGGCCGGTGCGGAACGCCGGAGGAACCGCCGGCGGCGCGGGGCGGTGCGGGACCGGCCCAGGTGGGCGCGCAGGGTGGAGGGGAAGGGCGGCAGATCCGGCGGCGGTTCGGTGATCAGGCCCGCCAGCTCCAGGGCGGCACGGTACTCCCCCAGTCCGCGCACGCCGGGCATATGGAGGTAGCGGTACCAGCGGATCAGCGCCAGCCGTGCCGTCCCGGCCGGGTCGGCGCCGGGCTCCGGCGGCAGGACGGCGTCCGGTAGCACCGGCAGGTCCCGCTCGTCGCCGGTGCGTGTGTAGCGTTGCAGCTCTTCCATGGTTTCACCCCCGTGTCCCGCCCAACGTCCGGCTCCAACGGATGGTTCCCGTGCGTATCGAATCCGTCACGATCCGTGTCCGGTCGCTATCCGTGCAACGTCCGGCCCCGCTCCGCGGTTCCCGTCGCCATCCTGGCCACCGCTGTCGGCGACCGGTAGTAGCGTGACGGGACATTCGTGTGACGGCGGCGGTGACGGGGAGGATCCTGGATGGACGCGATCGCGGAGCGGCTGGCGCGGTTGTGCCCGCAGACGGACGGGGACGCGCTGCGGGAGCGTGCCGTGCGGTACGGGGTGGGCGACGAGCTGGACCGGCTGCGGGCGGCCGTGCTGTCGGGCGAGCGGGGGCCTTCGGTCGCCGCGGATCTGGACGCGCTGGACGACGCGTTCGCCCGGCACGGCATCGACGCGCTCAGCACAGGGGTGCGCGACTACGGGTCGTTGCGGGGAGCGACGCCCCATCCCGGGGTGACGCTGTGGGGCTGCCCGTCCCCCGTCCCCTGCCCGCGCCTCGTGCCCCAGGAAGGGGCGCACGCCGATGCTGCACCCAGGTGCGGGCTGGCCGGAACACCGTTCGTCTCCCGTACGTTCCGTCTGTGAGCGTCGTACTGGCCGAACTGGGCAAGCAGTTGGCGGGGCGCTGGGCCATGCTGCTGCTTCTGCCCGGCGCCTTCTACGTGTGTACGGCGGCGGTCGCCGTCCTGCTCGGGCAGGGTCATGCCTTCGACCCGGGTCCGCTGACGGCGTGGCTGGATTCGGTGGCGGCGGCCCCGGCGAGCGGGCGGTTCGGGACCGTGCTGATCGGTGCGGCGGCGTTCACCGCCGCGGCGGCCGCCGCCGGACTGGGGGCCTCCGCCGCCGCGCAGTTGGTGGAGCGGGTGTGGTGGGCCTCGGGTGAGGAGCCGGTGCTGCGGCGGCTCACGGCCCGGCGTCGGCAGCGCTGGGAAGAGCAAGAGGAGGCGGTGACGGCGGCGGTGCGGGAGTTCGCCACCGCGGGCGGCAGCCCGGAGGCCGGCCGGCGGCTGCGGGCGGCGATCGTACGCCGGGACGCCACGAGCCCCGAGCCCGCCGCCCGCCCCACCTGGATAGGGGACCGGCTGCATGCCGTCGACCAGCGGGTGCACGCCAGTTACCACCTGGACCTGTCGGCGGCGTGGCCCCGGCTGTGGCTGCTGATGCCCGACGCCGCCCGCGCGGAGCTCGTGGAGGCCACGGCGGGCTGCGCGGCGGCGGCGCGGCTCGCCGGGTGGGGGGTGCTCTATCTGCCGCTGACCGTGGTGTGGTGGCCGGCCGCGCTGCTGGCGGTGGGGGTACTGCTCACCGCGCGGCACCGAGCGCGCAACGCGGTCGCTGTCCAGGCGGACCTGGTGGAGGCGGCCGTCGATCTGTACGGGCGTGACCTGGTGGTGCAGCTGGGGCTGGACTGCGAGGGTCCGCTCACACGCGAGGCGGGGGCGCGGGCCACGTCCCTGATGCGCAAGGACCGGACGGATCGGTCACGTCTGGAAGGGTGAGGGAGCGCACGGGCCGCCGGTGCCCCAGCCGGTGACGGCGCGCGCTGATCACGCCCCCGTACGGCGACGGAGCCGGCCGACTGACGACCCGTACGGTGATGGAGCGGGCCGACTGACGCCCGTACGGTGATGGAGCGGGCCGGATCACGCCCACGAGGGTGCCGGTGCGAACGGATCACTCATGCAGAGTCACGAAAGCGGACGGGCCGCCTCACGCCTCGTACGGTGACGGCGCGGGTCGGCTGTCGAGGCCGACGACGGTGGACACGATCACGTCCGGCGCGGCGGGCAGCAGGACGGAGAAGCCGCCCGCCGTGCGCCGGAATCCGCGCCGTCCCGGCTGTGGAATCTCCACGGGCCGATGGTCGGTGGCCTGCATCAGCCGGTCGTGGCGGGCCTGGTCGCGGGCCGACATCAGGCGGCGGTCCACGGTCAGGACCGGCGGTGAGCTGAGCCGGGGCCAGTGCGTGTGGTGGACGAACACGCGGACCCGGAGCCGCTGTTCGCCCAGTTCCCGCTCGGCCTGCGCCAGGTGCTCGGCCAGAGCGCCGATCGCGTCGGCCACCTGGTCGGCAGGGGCGAGCAGATCCAGGTCGGGGCTGTAGGGCGCCTCCAGCTCGTCCGGTCCGACCACCTCGCAGACGATGTCCAGCTCGTCGTCACGCAGCTGCTCACCGGGACCGTGTTCCGTACGGGCCGCCGCGTGGGTGCTCAGGGTCAGCTCGGCGCCGTAGCGGGAGGCCGTCATGGCCACCGGGAACAGGCCCGTGTAGCGCAGCGTCCGGGCGCAGCCCAGCAGCACCTCCGCCACCGGCCGCTCGGCCCACTCGCCGAGCAGTTCGACGGCTTCCCGGTGGCGTCCGAGGCGGCGCAGCAGGTGGGCGTAGTCCAGGCGGATCGCATGGGTCGTCCCGTCCTCCGGCCCGAACGCCTCCTCGCAGCCTCTGATGAGCATCGGGTAGCCGCGTGCGGCGGCCTCCAGGTCGCCCTGTCTCACCTGGATGATCAGGAAGTTGTTGGCGGCGTTGAGGGTCAACGGGTGTGCCGGCCCGAGCAGGGCGGCGCGTGCCTGGTGCACGGTCGCCAGCAGTTCGAGCGCGGGCTGCCACTTGTGGCGGTCGCGCAGCACGAGGGCGAGGTTGTTCATGCAGGTGAGCGTGAACAGATGGTTGGGACCGCTGACGCGGGCGAAACCCTGGCACGCGCGCGTGTACTGGTCCTCCGCCTCCGCCAACCGGCCCGCCGCGTGCAGGGCGCCCGCCAGCTCGTGCCGGGCCGCCGTGGTCTCCAGGGACAGCGGTCCCTGCCGTGCCTCGAGCCACTCCACCTGCTCGGCCAGTTCGGCCAACGACTCCTCCGGCACGGGCGGTTCCTCCTTCGCAAGGAATGGTTCCATTGTGCCGAGCGGGCGCCGCCGTGCCCCCACGCGTGCGCGTGGAGGTTCGGTCGAGGGATACGAGCCGAGTACGAGCCCCGTACGAGCCCCGTACGAGCCCCGTGCGAGCCCCGGGGCCGCCGCCGGACGACGACGACCCCGGGCCTCAAGGGTGTGTCAGCGGGCGTCGATCAGCTGGTGCGGCGGAACCTTCACCGTGCGGGCGCCCGGGGTGCCGCCCAGGATCACCTTGCGCAGGGCGACGTTGTTGTTCAGGTTGGTCTCCTTGAGCCGCTTCGACGGGTTGGCGATGACCTGGATGTAGTACGTGCCGTTCGGCAGGTCGGTGATGTCGAAGGACTGGCCGGGACGGTACTGGGTGTAGGTGTCGCCGGACCCGACGTCGAGGACCTCACGCACGGACAGCGAGTTCTGCTGACCGCAGGCGGTCGACAGATCGGTGTTGTAGGGGTGCCAGTTGGCGTTCTTCACCAAGTAGTTCACGGCGTCGGTGTTGGCCAGGCAGAACGCCTCCTTGCCGCTGCGCACCGCCTCGGTGCGGTCGGCGCTCAGCAGGCGGTAGCTGGCGAAGTCGGTGAAGTGCCAGTGCTCGTGCCCGATGCGCGGGTCCCACTCCATGGTGCCGGTCGGGGTGTAGCCGACCTGCTTGCCGTTCGCGTCGTAGAAGTACTGGTAGGCGTCCATCAGGTCCGCGCCCGGGGTGCGGAAGCCGTCCACCACGAGGGGGGCCGGGCCCGCGTTCCAGACGTTGGCGCTGAAGGCGAGGTAGTCCTTGCCGGGTACGTCGCCGTCCTCGCCGTCGGTGATGGCGATGTCCCAGGCCGGCAGGGAGCGCAGGTCCGGCTTGGGCACGTTCGCCGGGACGCCGGCACGGCCGGTGGGCCGCTTGGCGTTCGCCTTCAGGGCGGGCGCGATGCGCGAGCCGTCGGTGTGGCCGGGGCCGTCACCGAGGTGGTGGGCGGTGCCGCGGTCCTCCAGGGCGTGCGAGAGGGCCGGCGGGGTGGGGGCGTCGGCACCGCGCGGGCCGTAGTGGAGGGCCGTGATCCCGTGCGAGGCCCCGTGGCCCGCGTGGGAGGCGCCGTGGCCGCCGTGGGAGGACCCGTGGCCGCCGTGTCCTGCGGCGTGGTGGGCGTCCGACCGCGCGCCGGTCACGCCGACGCCGCCCTCGCCGCCGTCAGTGACCTTCCGTACGGTCACCTTGATGGTGGGGCGGTCGTCGGGGATGCCGAACAGGTCGCGGTACTTCTTGGCCACGGCCACCTTGGCCGTGTACTCGCCGACCGGGAGGTCCAGCGGCTTGTCGTAGTCGAAGGTGCTGGAGTTGGACGCCCAGCCCTTCTCCACGCCCCACACCGACCCGAGGGTGAACGGGTTGGTGGGGCAGCTCTCCGGGTAGTGCGACTTGGCCGGGGCGTCCGGGCGGATACGGCCGGAGGCGTTGTTCGGGCAGAACGTGCCCTTGGTCTCGGCCGCGATCCGGCCGGCCGCGTCGGTGACGGTGACCTCCAGGAAGCCGGGCAGGCCGGAGAAGTCCTTCACCGTTCCGGCTGGCAGGGTCTTCGTGCGGGTGGTGGTGCCGTCGCGGAGGATCTGCCGGGCGACGACGGGGTCCTTGTAGGACTTCCGGGTCACCTGGAACTCCAGCGGAGCCTTGTCGACGGTGATGTACGTGCCGAGGTCCAGATAGACCCCGGATTCCCCCTCCCACCGGTCGACCGTGACGGACTTCGACGCGGCCACCAGCTTCAGCTTGGGCGTGCCGGCCGGGCTCGACGGGCCGGCACCGGGAGCGGCGCCGGCCGCCACGACGACGACGGTGAGCGACGCGGCCGCGGCGAGCGACGCGCGCGTGATGCGCTTGCGGTGTTGCTGACTGGTCATCGGTTCCTCGTCTGCGAGTGCCATGGTCAGTGGCATCGGACTCGACAGCTCACTCGCCTGACCGATGTGGCCGGACGCACCCCACGCGTCCTGGGCAGGCCTGTGAGCAACCTGTGAGACCGCAAATGCGGGAAACCGGTTGCCTGTTGATGCGGAATTCAGTTCATCGGGTGAGAGCCGGGCCGCTGACCGTGCCGGTCCCGGCGCTGCCACTGCTCACCGAGCTGGGCTGGACCGAGCCCCACCCCATCACCCGGCACAGAGAGGCGAGCCCTCGCGAGGGCTCGCCTCCGCGCGCGTCGGTTCAGCGCGCCTCGCGGAACTCCACGTGCCGGCCGGCGACCGGGTCGTACTTGCGCAGGATGAGCCGGTCGGGGTCGTTGAGACGGTTCTTGCGCGTCACGTAGGTGACGCCGGTCCCGGCCGTCGACCTCAGTGTGACGACGGGACGCGCGGTGGTGGTGCGTGCCATGGGGTGGTCCTCCTTCCGCCGCGGCAGCCGCAGGCTTTGGCCTGCGCATGCCAGCGACACCCACAACAGCAACCCCGGCCCCGGCATTCCCGGCCCCGGCCCGGACCTACACCCGCACCCAGACCCAGACCCGGACCCGCAACGCAGACCGCATTCAGAAGCGACACCGCTGAATGCGATGAACCCGGACAGTTGGACTTCGGGATCACCCGGGGGCAGGGTGGGCACATACCCCTCCCCCGACGGGGCCCCTCACCGCACCACCCGGAGATCACCCGATGAACCACGTCGCGGACCCCGAGCGCTACAACGGCACCATGCGCTACCGGCGCACCGGACGCTCAGGACTGGACCTCCCGCTGCTGTCGCTCGGCTACTGGCACAACTTCGGCGACGACAAGCCCTTCGAGGCCCAGCGCGAGATCGCCCTGCGAGCCTTCGACCTCGGCATCACCCACCACGACCTGGCGAACAACTACGGACCGCCCTACGGCGCCGCCGAGATCAACTTCGGGCGGCTGATGAAGCAGGACCTCGCGCCGTACCGGGACGAGCTGGTGATCTCCACCAAGGCCGGCTGGGACATGTGGCCGGGCCCCTACGGGCAGGGCGGCGGCTCCCGCAAGTACGTGCTCGCCTCGCTCGACCAGTCGCTCAGCCGCATGGGGCTGGACTACGTCGACATCTTCTACTCCCACCGGCTCGACGCGAGCACCCCGCTCGAGGAGACGATGGGCGCGCTCGACACGGCCGTCCGCCAGGGCAAGGCCCTGTACGTGGGCATCTCCTCGTACGACGCCGAGCGCACCCGGGAGGCCGTCGGCATCCTGCGCGAGCTGGGCACGCCGCTGCTCATCCACCAGCCGTCGTACAGCATGCTCAACCGCTGGATCGAGACGGACGGGCTGCTGGACGCCGCCGAGGAGGAGGGCTTCGGCGTCATCGGCTTCACCGCGCTGGCCCAGGGCCTGCTCACCGGCCGCTACCTCGACGGCGTGCCCCAGGACTCGCGGGCCGCGCAGGGCAAGTCCTTCGACACGAGCTGGCTGACGGAGGACATGCTGCGCCGGCTGCGCGCCCTGAACGACATCGCGGCCCGCCGCGGCCAGACCCTCGCCCAGATGGCGCTCGCCTGGGCGCTGCGCGACGAGCGGGTCACCTCCCTGGTCATCGGCGCCTCCCGCGTCGAGCAGCTGGAGCAGAACGTGGCCGCGCTGGAGAACCTCGACTTCAGCGCCGAGGAACTCGCCGAGATCGACAAGCTCGCCACCGACGGCGGCGTCGACCTGTGGCAGGACGCCCGCCTGGGCAACCTCGACTGACCGCTACACCCGCTCCCCCGCCGCCGGACGGCCGGACCGACGCCGTCCGGCGGCGCGCCTTTCCCGCCACCAGGGCGCCAGCTGTACGACGCCCCAGGCCGCCTCGACGACCAGGAACGGCCACAGCACGCCCGAGGCACCGGCGGCCAGCGCGTACGCCATCCAGAGGGAGAACAGGGCCCGCGCGACACCGTCGTACAGCCCGTGCACCGGCAGGGGTGCGCGCAGCCGCAGCACGGACCACACGATCACCACCGACCCCATCAGGTCGGCGTACAGGACCTGCATCGGTTCTCTGGCGGGCAGCGCGCCGAGCCCGAGCGTCTCCCCGGTCCAGGACAGGGCGGTGTGCACCAGTGCGTAGGTCCACGGGGTGACGAAAGCTGCCGTGACGACGAGGTCGTACCAGGCGCTCGCGCGCACGAGCCGCAGGTAGGCGGGCCGGGAAGGGGTCATGGCGGACCTCCGGGTGAGGGATGGGACAGGGCCCTCATGCTGAACGGTGGAGTACTGTCCAAGGTCAAGTCCACCTGGGGGGAACGGCATGCGTATCGGCGAGTTGGCCGCACGGACCGGCTTGAGCAAGGACGCCATCCGTTTCTACGAGCGCCAGGGCCTGGTCACCGGCCCCCGCCTGGCGAACGGCTACCGGGACTTCCCGGAGGAGGCCGTGACCTGGCTCTTCTACGTCCGCACGGCCCAGGCCCTGGGCTTCACCCTGGCCGAGATCCGCCGGCACGGCGACAACCTGCTCGACGCCCCCGACTCCGCGGAGGCCCTGTCCGCGCTGTTCGAGGACAAGATCCGTGTCATCGACACGCGCATGGCCGAACTGTCCGCCCTCCGGGCCGACTTGAGCGACCGCGTCGGTACCGGTTGCCCGCTGCGGGCCGGGGCGGTGTGATGCCGGGCGCTCTCGCGCGGTTGAAGGCCGCGGTGGTTCCTCCGGCCGTGCCGATCGACGCGCGCGGGGACTGGCGTGCGGCCGAGGAGGCGCTCGGCGTGGAGCTGCCCGCCGACTACAAGTGGCTCGTCGAGACGTACGGCTGGGGCGAGTTCTGCGACTTCCTCAATCTGCACACACCGTTCGGCTCCCGTCCGCACAACGGTCTCGCCTGGCGGAGCACGGGCGGGCTGCTGGTCTGGGGCAGCACCATCGACGCCGACCGGTTGTGCTGGCGCACCGACGGGTCGCCCGGCGACTGGCCGGTGGTGATCTGGGACGCCGAAGGCGCTGTCGAGGAACTCCCCGTCGGGGCAGGCGAGTTCGTGGCGGGCTGGTCACTCGGACTGCTGGAGTCGCGGCTGCTGGGCGCCATGGAGCCCGGGCTCGCGCCGTGGTTCAACGCGTTCCGCACCCGGACCCACCGGTGTGTCTTCCTGTCCGAGGGGCCGCACCCGTATGCCGAACGCCTCCGGATCCTCCGGGACGCCTTCGCGCCGACCGCGGACCGGGGGTCCTGGGAGTCCGACGGGGGCGCCTCGGGCCAGGATCACTTCGCCGCCGTCGCCGACGACTGGCTGTTCACCTACGACCGGTCCCGCCCGCACCAGATCCGTGTCGGCTTCCCTCCCGAGGACGCACAGCGGGCCGGGGCGCGTCTGTTCGCCGCCGTACGGCTCATGGGCTGTGAGGTACGACAGGTCACGACGGGCGCGGGTACGGTGCTGCCGGCCTGGGAGACGCGGGCGCCGGAGGACACCCGGCCGTGAGGCCCGCGGGCGAGCCCCTCACTCGTCGTCGGAGGCGTCCACGCCCAGGTCTCGGCGGAGTGCCTTGCGCAGGTCGGACAGCAGCGCCCAGGCCGTCTCGACCTCCACGGCCGCGAACTCGTCGAGGACGGCCACGTCCGGCGCGGGCGAGGTGTCGTCGCGGAACTGCTCGAGGAACCCCTTGAGGGTGCCGTAGCCGCGACCGAGCTGATGGCCGGCCGCACTCACCGTGCTCATCACCCGGTCCGGCGTGATCATCTGCGCCTCGGCGTAGCTCTCGCGCTGGACGCCACGGCTCTCCTCCAGCTGCTCCGCGCACTCCTCGACGGCGTCCCTGTCTCCGGAGCGCAGGGCGTGCACCAGGTTGATCTGCGCGGTCTGGTACTGCCGGAAGGCCGTGTTGAGGCCGATGTAGCAGGTACGGCGCAGCTCCAGCCGCTCGCGGCGCCGGGCCTCGGCGGCCTCGGACCGCCGTACCCGCTCGGCGTGTTCACGCTCCTCGCGCTGCTGCCGGGCCAGCGCCTCCAGTTCGAGCCGCTTGGTGCGGTCGGCACGGCTCTGTGTCAGCTGCGCGGCCCCCAGCGTGCCCGCGACGCCGACCACGGCGACGACCAGCGCGACCCATGTCTCCCCCACTCCGGCTCCCCCGACTCGGCAACGGTGGCACCGAGTATGCCGGGCCGGGGGCCGGTGGGATCGGTCAGGGTCGTCCGGCCAGCAGCGCCTCCAGCTCGGTCGCCGTCCGCGGGTGGCGGTCGAGCAGGGCCACGCCCCTCGGGGCCGCCGTCTCCCAGGTCCCCTCGCAGCCGAGCAGTCCGGCGAGGGCGTCGCAGGTCGCGGGGTGGGCCGCGAGGAGCGCCACGCCGCCCGTCCGGAGCCTCTGCGACGCGGGGGCCTGCTGCGCCTCCGTCCGCCACGGCGGCACCCAGGTGTCCAGGGCCTCCAGGCGTCCGGGGTAGATCCGCCCGGCCTCGCGTATGAGCAGCGGGGCGAGGTCGGCGCCGCCCGACCGCAGGGTGGTGATCAGGGTCGGCAGCCAGGGCAGCAGCACCGGGTCGGGAAGCTCGGCGAAGGCGCTGGAGACGGCTTCCACGACGAAGTCGGTGAGCTGCGGCACCGGCTCCAGGGCGTGCAGGAACCCGCTGAGGTAGCGCGGGTAGGCGGGCACGACCAGGGGGTTGCCCAGCAGCTCGGCACAGCGGGCGCGCAGTTCGGCGCGGGAGAGCCGGCCCAGGTGGGTCTGGGCCGCCCACAGCAGGGCTGTGCGGTCCGGTTCCTGTGGGTGCGACTGGGCGACGGCCAGCTCGAGCTGGGTGCGGTCGCAGCCGAGAGACAGCGCCAGGCTCTCCATGCTGAACAGGAAGCCGAGCATGGCCGCGACCTGGCGGACGGTGGCGTCCTCGTCGGTGAACGCCGTCGGCAGCAGCGTGCAGTAGTGGGCGTAGCCGGTCTTGACGAAGGCCTCGATCCAGCCGGGCAGGGTCGGCTCGCTGGTGCGGTAGTACGCCAGCAGTCTGCGCACCCGGCGCAGCACCTCGGGCGCGCCGTCGACGCTGCGCTCGGCCGCCAGCACCTCCAGGGCGCGGGTGCCGAGTTCGTCCGCGAGGCGGCGGCTGCGCAGATGGAGGACGGCGTCCTCGACGGCCTGGAGCACGGTCGCGGTGGTGGCCTTGGGGTCGTAGGCCGTGCGACGCAGGCGCTGCTCCAGGACCTGCTCGATGCTGACGCCCTCGTAGCCGAGCTCGATGAGGGCCCGCTGGTGGGTGCCGAGGGCGAGGTCCCAGGACTCCTGGATGGGTCTCTCGCCGAGCCGCCGTTCGCCCATGATCGGGCGGGCGGCGCCGTGCGGCATCAGGTACTTCAGCATCCACAGCACGTCGGAGCACTTCTCCAGCTCCGGCTGCGAGGCGATGTCGAGCAGGGCCCGCTGGACGCCGCGCTGCTGGAGCTTGAGGTTCAGCGGGGCGAGCCGGTCGTGGACGTCCCGGGCGAGGGGCGGCAGGGCGTCGTAGCCGACCTGGCCGACGCGGTCGCCGCCCATCATGATCTCGACGAGCCTGCGGACGTCGCGCCGCCCGGGCACGCTGTCCTTCTCGATGCAGGTGACGGCCGCGTCCTGGAAGTCGTACGGCGTCGGCTTGGCCCGGTCGCGCATCCCGGCCAGCAGGATGGACGTCTCGAAGACGGCGATGGCGTCGGCGGTCGAGGCGAGGTAGCCGTTGCGGCGGGCGGCGCGCACGATCTCCACCGACCAGCCGAGGAGTTCGGCCTCGTCGAGGGAGTCGAGCACGGGCGGGCGTTGCAGGAAGCCGGTCAGCCGGTCGGCGGGCGGGGTGTCCGGCACCGGGGCGGGAGGCGTGGCCTTCGCCTGCTTCTTCGTCCCCGCCTGCCCGGCCAGGCGGTACGGCTTCACGCGGGTGCGCTTGAGGTTCTTCGCCCACTCGGTGGCCGCGATGGACACCGAGCCGGCGGCGAGGCCGAACTGGGCCTCGATCGCCGCGTGGCTGGACGGGATCAGTCCGTACTGCCAGGTGGTGCCGGTGCGCGGGCCGATCTCGAAGGTGTCGCTGCCGTGGACACCGAACTCCTCGACCCGGCTGGCCGCGTGGAACGCGCCGCAGACGTAGAGGCAGTCGGCGGGGTCGGTGCCGGTGGCGGCGAGGTGCTCGCGCATCCGGGTCCACATGTAGCGCTCGCGGTCCTCGTCGATCCGGACCCGCCGGGTGTCACCGGGTGCGAGGCGGCGGAAGAGGCTTCCGATGAGGAACATCACCTGCCGGTAGGTGTCGTGGTCGCTGTCGCCGAGGGGCAGCTCGACGTACTGGTGCCACCACTCCGACCAGTGCCGCACCTTGCCGTGCCGCAGCAGATGCTCCTCCAGTTCGGCGAACCGGGGTCGGAGGTCGCCGATCTCCACGCCGACGGCGTCGCCGTGCAGCGCGGCCTCCTCCTCGGCCGGGGTGTCCGCTTCGGCCGTGTCCTCCTCGGGCTCGCGCCACTGGAAGACATGGTCGGAGGAGCGGTCGACCAGGACGAGTTCGACGCCCGGCGTGTCCAGCGCGTAGGCGATGGCCTGGTACTCGGCGGAGGCCTCGGTGACGGGGGCGACGACCGACAGCGGCGCCCAGTCGGCGGGGAAGCCGTCGATGTCGCTGGCGAAGGCCTGCACCGCCACCGGCAGCCGGCAGTTGCGCAGCTCGGTGAGCAGCGGGGCCATGTCCTCGCACAGCTCCAGGTAGACCACCTTGGGCTGCTTCTCGCGCAGCCGGCGGGCCATGGCGAGGGCGGAGGCGGGCGAGTGGTGGCAGACGGGGAAGATCTCCAGGGGTTCGCGGACCGCCCGGTCGACGTCGTCGACCATGCCCAGGAGGATGCCCTCCAGGGCGCGCGGGCCGTCGGCGAACGTCTTGGCGGCCTCTTCGAGTTGGGCGCGCAGCCCGGTGAAGGTGGCTTCGCTCATGACAGGGTCGCGATCGCGTCGCGGCCGCCCTCGAGGAACTCCGGCCAGGAGCCGCCCTCTTCCTTGCTGCGCGGCTCGATCACGCCGTGCAGGTACTTGTTGAGGATGGCGAGGTCCTCGGGCTCGCGCCGGGCGAGGGAGCCGACGAGGGAGGAGGCGAGGGTGTGGGCGGTGAGGGTGCGCTCGCCGAAGAAGTTGCTGTGCAGGATGGCGTCCTCGAGGACGCCGATCTGTTCTGCGGTGGACAGGGCGGACTCCAGCTTCTCGTCGTCGCTGCCGGCCGCCGCGGCGGAGGCGCGCAGGTCGGCGAAGCTCTGCAGCAGCACGTCCAGCAGGGTGGGCGGCACGTCCAGTTCGATCTGGTGGCGGCGCAGCAGTTCCTCGGTGCGGAAGCGGACGATCTCCGCCTCGGCCTTCTTGTTGCCGACCACGGGGATGCGGACGAAGTTGAAACGGCGCTTCAGCGCGGACGACAGGTCGTTGACGCCCCGGTCGCGGCTGTTGGCGGTGGCGATGATCGAGAAGCCGGGCTTGGCGAACACGATGTTGTCGCTGTCGAGTTCGGGCACGGAGATGTACTTCTCGGACAGGATCGAGATGAGCGCGTCCTGGACGTCGCTGGTGGAGCGGGTGAGCTCCTCGAAGCGGCCGATGGCGCCGCCCTCCATGGCGGTCATGATCGGGGAGGGGATCATCGACTCGCGGGACTGGCCCTTGGCGATGACCATGGACACGTTCCACGAGTACTTGATGTGGTCCTCGGTGGTGCCCGCGGTGCCCTGCACCACCAGTGTGGAGTTACGGCAGATCGCGGCGGCGAGCAGTTCCGCGAGCCAGCTCTTGCCGGTGCCGGGGTCCCCGATGAGCAGCAGGCCCCGGTCGGAGGCGAGGGTGACGATGGACCGCTCGACGAAGCTGCGGTCACCGAACCACTTCTGCGGGATCTCGCGGTCCAGGCCGTCGGCGCGTTCGGAGCCGAGGATGAACAGGCGGACCATCTTCGGCGACAGCCGCCAGGAGAACGGCTTGGGGTTGTCGTCGATCGACTCCAGCCAGTCCAGCTCCTCGGCGTACTTGATCTCGGCGGGGGCGCGCAGCAGGTCGGACATGTCGTAGGCCTTTCTCGGAAGGTGTCAGGCGAGGAACGTCTTGAGCTCGTGGACGAGCTTGCGTATGTGTCCGGAGATCACCGGGGTGCCCTGGTCCTTGAACCGCTCGCGGAACCAGGGGTTGACGCTGCCGCGGCCGGAGCTGGTCACCGAGCCGACGGGGATGAACTTCACGCCCGAGCGGTGCAGGGCGGACATGGACGCGAAGAGCTGCTCGCCGCGCCACTCGTAGAAGTCGGAGATCCACACCACGACGGTGTTGCGCGATTCGGCGACCTTCGGCTGGGCGAGGGCCATGGCGACCGTGCCGTCGGTGCCGCCGCCGAGCTGGGTGCGCAGCAGCGTCTCGAACGGGTCGTGCACCCAGGGCGTGAGGTCGAGCGCCTGCGTGTCGTAGGCGATGAGGTGGACGTCGACCTTGGGCAGTCCGGCGAAGATGGACGCCAGGATGGTGCAGTTGACCATCGAGTCGACCATCGAGCCCGACTGGTCGACGACCACGATCAGCCGCTGAGGTGTCGTCCTGCGCGCGGTGTGCCGGTAGTAGAGGCGGTCGACGTAGAGCCGCTCCTCCTCGGGGCTCCAGTTGGTGAGGTTCTTCCAGATGGTGCGGTCGAGGTCGAGGTTGCGGAAGACCCGCTTGGGCGGCACGGAGCGGTCCAGGGCGCCGACGGTGCTCTTCTCGACCTGGGTGCGCAGGACTTGGGCGACCTCGTCGACGAAGCGCCGGATCAGCGCCTTGGCGTTGGCGAGGGCGACGCCGGAGAGGTTGTTCTTGTCGCGCAGCAGCTGTTCGATCAGCGACATGCTCGGGGTGAGCTTCGCGGCGAGCTGCGGGTCGGCGAGGACCTCGCGCAGGTGCATGCGCTTGACCAGGTCGGCCTCGATGGCGCCGAGTTCGGGGCCGGTCTCGGGGATCAGCCGGCTCAGGTCGGGGGTGTGGCGGTTGTCTCCGGTGCCGGTGGGGCTGACACCCGCTCCGGCGCCACCGCTCACGCCAGGTCCCTGTGCCGCGGCTCGGCCGCCCCGCAGTTCGCCGGGCTTGCAGCCGAGGGCGCGCTCCAGCCAGGCGGCGTCCGACTGCCAGCGGGAGAGTTGGCCGGCGGTGACGGTGCCGGAGCCCTGGGCGAAGACGTTCAGCAGCACCTTCGACACCAGGGCCGCGCGGCGCACCTCGGCGGCGCGGTCCCGGTCCTCGTCCCCGTCCTCGGGGACCATCAGGCCGTCGAACTCGGCGGCCAGTTCGGGGTGGCGCTGCACGAGGGAGTCGACCGAGGTCTGCGGGTCGAGCAGCGCGGCCGGCAGGCCGATGTCCTCGACGACGGCGAGGCTCGCGGACTCCAGGGCCGGCTGCTCCTCCTGGTCGAAGAGGCGGGCGAGGAGCCGCCAGTAGAGGGCTTGGCGGCGGTTGACGTCGGAGTCGGAAGCGGTGGCTTCCCGTGTGGGTTCGGAAGCGGTGGCTTCCCGTGTGGGTTCGGTCATTTCCGCAGCAGCCTTCCGGCGCGCTCGCGCAGCACCTTGACGGCGTCGGTGGCGGCCTTCTCGGCCTTGACGCCGGCCTTGTCGGTGGTGCCGCCGGCCCAGGCACCGGCGTGCAGGGCGACGGTCTTCTTGCGTACGGTCGTCTCGACGGCGAGCGGCTGCACGGTGAACGTCCCGGCGTCCCAGCGCAGCAGTGCGACGCAGGCGCTGGAGGCGGCGACGGACTCGGGGGTGAGCGGTCCGGCGGTCGGGATGCGGTCGGTGTCGACGGCGAGCGGCCCCGAGGGCAGGTCGAACACGGTGGTGTCGCCGTCCTGGCGGGTGGCGTAGCCCTCCAGGAAGACGGGGACGGCGAGGCCTGCCGGGTGCCGGTCCAGGGGTGCGGCGGCCGGGAGGGTCGCGGAGGAAAGGGCCACGCGGGCGGTGGCGAACGCGTCGGCCGGCTCGCCGGGGCGCGCCTGCTCCTCGTTCCAGATCAGGTCGCCCTCGGCGGTGACCGGCATGCCGTCGAGCTCCATGGCGCGGCCCTCGCCGACGGCCGCGAGCAGCGACATATGGGGCCGCAGCAGCTGCCAGACGCCCGCCTCGACGACGGTGTCCGGCTTGGGCACGGAGACGGAGGCGCGCACCAGGCGGGGCGTTCCCCCGTCGGCGGGTTCCAGGACCGCGTGCACCTGCGCCTGTACTGCGGTGGCGTGTTCGTGCAGGTCGACGCCGAGAGGCAGCAGGCGTCCGGTGGCGGTGCCGGAGGCGGGCGCGTCGATGGCGCCGGGCACGGTGAGCAGCAGGGCGCGCGCCCACAGGTCGCCCCAGCGGCGTGCCGGGATGTGCTCGAGGGCGGTGCCGGGGCAGGAGGCGGCGAGTTCGGCGGCGAGGCCGTCGAGAAGGGTGGCCAGGCGGCGCAGCGAGGTGTCCGGGAGCATCGCGGAGACGATCTGGGCCGCCCCGGAGACGAGGTCGTGGTCGATGCCCTGCCAGCCGGTGCGGGCCAGGTCGGCGAGCCAGGACCGGGCGGCCACCAGGAGGTTGGGCGCCTGGCCCGCACCCGGTGCGGACGGGCCGTCGGCGTGCTGCGGGGTGCGGCCGGTCAGCTCCGCGATGCGCGCGGCCAGTGCGTCGTGGGCGGAGCCCAGCAGGGCGGTGCGGGCGGCGGCGAGCGCGAGGAGGTGGTCCTCGCTCGCGGCTCCGGCGGCCGCCTTGTCGGCCGCCTCCGCGACCCGGGCGGCCAGCGGCGTGCCCGCGAGGGCGTCGGCGAGCGCGGTCAGATCGGCGGCGCGGTCGGGGCGGGGCCTGAGCAGGCCCTCGCTCAGCGCGCGGTCGAAGGCGTCGACGGCCGCGAGAGCCTCGTCGAGCCCTGCGATCGGTTCGGCGAGGAGACCGGTGGCCACGCCCTGTACATCCGTCTCGACCTGGGACCGGGTCGGCGCGAACCACTGCATCTCCGGCAACGGCCCGGTGCCCGGGGCGAGTTCGAGGTAGGCGAGGTGGCGCAGGAAGCGGCTGAAGACGGGAGCCGCGGCGGCCTTGCCGTCGGCCGCCGCGGGGCGCGTGGCGCTCATGGCGGACGCGAGGGACACCGCGCCGGGCTCGTCGTCGGCGAGGTCCACGCGCAGATAGCGGGCGACGCGGTCACCGCCGTACTGGAGCACGGCCTCGTTGATCAGCGCCCGGATGTGGTTGCAGAACGAGCCGCGGGCGCCGCCGCAGGGGCGGTTGTTGTTGGTGCTGCACGCGAAGGCGTACGTCCCCGCGGCGACGGAGGACACGTAGACCCGCTCGATGTCCGAGCCGCTGGACACCACGCCCTGCAGTCGTCCGTCGGCCAGTTCGACGAACGGCACCTTGGCGAGCTTGCGCGGCCGGGCGGGGCGGACCACCCGGGCCGTGCTCGACTTCTCCCAGTCGGACAACGCATCATCTCCTTTGCAGCGCACGCCTCATGAGCACGCGAGATATCGCGTGCCGACACCTTCCGGCGGGAACACGAACGAACTTACCGGCGACCACTGACAACGCGATCTCCGAGCGCTGTCCGCCTCCCTCGCAAAGGCTCGCCGCAAGGCCTTTGACCAGCGGAAAAGCCAGTGGGCGAAGGACGTCTGACGACGCCTTCGCCCACGGGCTCGCTGGTGTGGACCTGTCCTGCTCAGCGGTCGGCGACCGCCTTGAGGACGGCCTGCGCGGTGGACGTGCTGGACTGCGGGTTCTGCCCGGTGACGAGGGTGCCGTCGGTGATGACGGTGTCGCTCCACGCGGGGCCCGTCTCGACGACGGCGCCGCGCTCGCGCAGCCGGCTCTCCACGAAGTACGGCGTGTTCTCGCCCAGTCCGCCCTGGCGCTCCTCCTCGTCGGTGAACGAGGTCAGGGAGCGGCCCGCGAAGGCGAAGCCGCCGTCGGCGGTACGGGCGCTCAGCAGTCCGGCGACGCCGTGGCACAGGGCCGCGACGACCTTGTCCTGCGCGGCGAACTCACCGAGCAGCCGCCCCAGATCGGCGTCCTGGGCGAGGTCGGCCATCGGCGCGTGACCTCCGGGGAGGTAGATCGCGTCGTAGTCGGCGGTGTGTACGTCGGCCAGCGCGAGCGGGGCGTCCAGCCGGTCGGCGATGCCGTCCAGGTAGGCGCGGTGACGCTCGGCCTCGGCCGGGGCGACTCCGCCGCGCTCGCTCAGGCTGAGGGCGTCCACCGTGGGGCGCACGCCGCCCGGCGTGGCGATCACGACGTCGACGCCGGCCGAGGTGAGGACCTGGTGGGAGGCGGCGACCTCCTCCGCCCAGTAACCGGTGGGGTGGGTGGAACCGTCGGCCAGCTCCAGGGTGTCGGCTCCGGAGAGGACCATCAGAATCTTCGACATCGACTTGCCTGTTCTTCCCGATCGAGGTGGCCGGGCCACCTGCTCCGCGGCGGTTCCGCGGTGTGCTGGACAACGCCAGAATCCATCAGGGATCATCCAGGCGCCCCCGCTCGGCTATAAGCATGCTTATAGCCGAGCGGGACCTCCGGGAACAGACACCGGCGGCTACAGACCGTTCCAGTCCCGCGCCGCCCGCTGGAGCCGGTCGCGCAGCGCGGCGAGCGCCGGTCCGACGGGGGCGCCCCGCCGGACGGCGAGGTAGAGGGTGTTCAGCGGGGCCGCCTCCGGGTGGTGCAGCTGGACGATGTCACCGGCGGCCAGGGCCGGGGCGGCGATGTAGCGCGGCAGGACGGAGACGCCCGCGCCCGCCACCACCGCGGCCAGCACAGCGCGCAGGTCGGGCACGACCATGGCCACCGGGTTGGCGGGCCGTCGGCCGAACTCGCTGCGCCAGTACCGGCGTACGATCGGCAGCTCGTCGGCGTAGGCGACCAGCGGCAGGTGCGCCAGGGCCGCCGGTGGGTCGGCGGCGAGCCGTTCGGCGTCGACGGTGTGGGCCAGTGCCGGAGCGGCGACCAGCAGGAACTCCTCGTCCACGAGCGGCATCGCGAGGACGCCGCCGTGGGCGGGCCGCACCGCGGAGACCACCAGGTCGAGGGCGCCGGACGCCAGCTGGGACAGCAGGTCGTCGGCGAGGCCGAGGGTCACCTGGACATGTACGCCGCGCCTGCCGAGGTCGGCCAGGACCGGCATCACCCGCAGGGTCATCAGTTCCGCCGCCCCGCCCACTCGTACGGTGCCGCCCAGCACCGGTTCGGCGCCCTCCGGTGCCAGGGCACCGCGCAGTCCGTCCACATGGACGCCGATCCGCGAGGCGAGAACGGCCGCTCGCTGCGTCGGAGTGACGCCCTTGTGCGTCCGCAGGAACAGCCGCTCGCCGACCTGCTCCTCCAGCCGGGCGAGCTGCCCGGTGACGGCCGGCTGGGTCACACCCAGCCGCTGGGCCGCCGCGGAGAGGGAACCCGCCCGGTAGATCTCCAGGAAGGTCAGCAACAGATCCAGACTCGGCGTACCGCCGCGCTTGTCGTACTCCACCACAGGCAGAAGCAAACCACTCACAGGCAGCGGCCCAGAACGCCAGGACACCTAGTGGCGTTTGCATGTATCCCGCGTGTGCAACTATTGTCTTCGCTTGTAAGCGCCGCACGCAATCAGCAATGGAGTCATCACCTCATGAGCACCACCACCGCTGTCACCCCGCTGACCACCGCCGACGCGGAGGCCCTCGTCTCCGCCGCCCGCCGGGCCGCCGAGGCGGCGGGGGTCGCGGTCAGCATCACCGTGCTGGACGCCGGCGGGCACCTGCTGGCCTTCCGCCGCGACGACCGGGCCGTCCTCATCTCCGGCGAGACCAGCACCCGCAAGGCCTACACCGCCCTGCAGCTCAACGCCCCGACCGCCGACCTCGTCGACGCGGTCAAGCCGGACGGCCCCTTCCACAGCCTGCCCACCGCCCTCGACCGGCCCCTGCTGTTCATCGCCGGCGGTATCCCCGTCCACCGGGACGGCCGCCTCATCGGCGCCCTCGGCGTGGGCGGCGGCGCCCCCGAGCAGGACCACTCCTTCGCGACCACGGCCCTGACCACCCTGGCCTGACCCGCTCACCGGCCGCCGCACCTACTCGCGGGTATTCCCGGGGAAACGATCCGCCCAAGAGCGGTTCAACCCCTGATCAGCATTCGGCAAGGAGAGACAAGCAGCCCCCGGGACCGTCGTACGTTCGTTCGTCGTGACGTCACATGCCGACTCCCCCGCCGCCCCTGTCCTTCCGCCCGCCCGGCGCGCGCTCCTGTGGGCCGGTCTGACCGGGGCCGCCGTCCTGGCGGCCGGGGCCGCGCCCGCGGTGGCCGCCGGGCCCGGGCCCGCGCAGCCGCGGCCCTCCACCCCCGCCGAGGCGCTGCGGGCACTGGCCGCGGGCAATCTGCGCTGGCAGACGTACCGGGAGCGGCATCCGGACGAGACGCCCGCGGTGCGCAGGGCGTTGACGACCGGTCAGCACCCGTTCGCGCTCGTGCTCGGCTGTGTGGACTCGCGGGTGCCGCCGGAGCTGGTGTTCGACCAGGGGCTCGGCGATCTGCTCACCGTGCGCTCGGCGGGCGAGGTGCTGGACGAGGCCGTGCTCGGCAGTGTGGCCTACGGGGTTCTGGAGCTGGCGATACCCCTGGTCGTGGTGCTGGGCCATCAGTCCTGCGGGGCGGTGCGCGCCGCCGTGGAGGCGGACCGGACCGGGGAGCCGCTGCCGGACCACATCCAGTACCTGGCGGACCAGATACGCCCGGCCGTCGATCACAGCGTGGACGGCGACGCGCGCATCGACGCCACGATCGACGCGCAGGTCCGGCTCGTACGGTCACGGCTCGCCGCTCAGCCCGACCTCGCGGAGAGGATCACGGCGGGCCGGCTCGCCGTGGTGGGCGCCCGGTACGAGCTGAGCAGCCAGCTGGTGCACCGGGTCGACTGAGCCGTCAGCCCTCGACCAGCGCGGCGAGCCTGGCGAGCGCCATGCGCGTGCCGGTCTCGTTGTCGGCGCGCGGCACCGCGTCCGGGACGCCCTCGTGCACCATGACGACCTCGGTCCCGCCCTCCTTGGCGGTGAGCGTGGTCGTCATGGTCATCGTGCCGCGCAGATCCGGATCGTCGGTCTCGAACGCGAGCTCCTCCACCACCAGCCGGTCCGGCACGAGCCGTACGAACCGCCCGTGGTAGGTGTCGGTGTGCGCGCCCGACTTGCCGACGGCGTCGGGCTGTTCGTACGTCAGCGACACCCGGAACGCGCCACCCTCCCGGGCGTCGAACGTGTGCACCCGGCTCGTCATGCCGTCCGGCACCCGCCAGCGGCCGACCGCGTCCGCGTCCAGCAGCGCCCGGTAGACGGCACCGGGCGACGCCTCGACGTACCGGGACATCCGCGTCGCGTACATGGGGCTCACACTAGACGCGCCCGCCCGGTCCCGCCGCCCAGCGCAGAAGGGTGACCTCGGCCTCCGCGCGGTCGGCGAGGGACGTCGGAGGTGAGGGGGTCAGTCCATCAGGCCCGCGGCCACGGTGGCGCCGAGTTCCCAGCACGCCTCGACGTCCGTCTTCGACGGCTCGCCGGTCACGGTCACCGCTTCCGCCGTGCGCCGCCAGCCGAGGCCCGTGGTGACGGCCTCGATGCCCCGCACGGCACCCGTGACGTCGTTGCCGCCGTGGACGTAGTAGCCGAAGGGGCGGCCGCGTGTCTCGTCGAGGCAGGGGTAGTACACCTGGTCGAAGAAATGCTTCAGCGCGCCGGACATGTAGCCCAGGTTCGCCGGCGTCCCCAGCAGGTAGGCATCGGCTTCGAGCACGTCGGAGACGGTGGCGGCCAGCGCCGCCCGGCGTACGACGGTGACTCCCTCGATCTCCGGCGCCGTGGCACCGGCGACGACGGCTTCGAACATCGCCTGGCAGTTGGGCGAGGGCGTGTGATGGACGATCAACAAGGTGGCCACGCCCGAACCCTGCCCCGCCGCCCTCTGTCGGCGCAAGCGCGGGGAGTCGTCGAGCGCGGCGAGGCCGTACGGCAGGGCGGGCATACGGCGTTCAGGCCGGCGTCACGGGCAGCAGCGCCGGCCGTTTCGCCGCGCGTCCGTCCCCCGAGGAGCGGCCCCGCAGCCGTCGGCCCAGCCAGGGGCCGAGGAAGGAGGCCGTCCAGCGCAGCTCGGTGCCGACCGTCCGCCACCCGGCGCGGACAGGTGCCGCCGGCGACAGCGGGTCGGCCCAGCGGGCGTCGCTGCCGGGCAGGTCCAGGGCGTGCGCCATCGCGGCGGCGATGCGGTCGTGGCCCAGCGGGCTCGCGTGCAGCCGGTCGGTGCTCCACAGACGCGGGTCGGCGACGACGGGCTGCTCGGCGGTGTCGGCGACGATGACGCCATGGCGCCGGGCGGCCTCGCGCACCCGGTCGTTGAGCGCCGTCACCCGCGGGCCGAGCCTTCGGGCGAGGGGGCTGATCCGTGCCGGGTCCGGGAAGGTCAGCGTGGCGACCCGGGCGCCCTGGGCGGTGAGCGCGGCGAACATCGCCTCCAGGTGCCCGGCGACCTCGTCCGCGTCGAAGCGGGGCCGCAGCAGGTCGTTGACCCCGGCGACGACGGTGGCCAGGTCCGGACGCAGGGCCAGGGCCGGGGCGAGCTGCTCGGCGCGGACCTGGCCGGCCAGACGGCCCCGGACGGCCAGGTTGGCGTAGAGGAGCCCGGGGCTGGTCCGGTCGAGCCGTTCGGCGAGGCGGTCGGCCCAGCCGCGCAGCCCCGTGACGTCGTCGCCGTCGCCCACGCCCTCGGTCTGGCTGTCCCCGAGGGCGACGTACCGCGTGCAGGTCATGGGTGCCGCCTTCCGCGTCCGTCCTCACTCCGCTTACCGCTTACCGCGAGCGAGCACCCATGCTACTCATAAAGTTGAGTAATCGAATCACCTACTACGTGCGGCGACGACGTGCGGCAACGACCCTCTTCCCCAGCGGCCACACCAGCACCACCGCGATCACCCCGTACACCGTGACCGCGAACGGCGTGTTCACCAGCCCCGAGACGCTCCCGTCGCTGATCTGGAGTGCCCGGCGCAGTTGTTGCTCGGCGTTCGGGCCGAGGATGACGCCGAGGACGGCGGGCAGGACGGGCAGGCCGTAGCGGCGCATGCCGAAGCCGATCAGGCCGATGACCAGGAGGATCACCAGGTCCACGACCTCGCCGCCGACGGCGTAGGCGCCGACCGCCGCGAAGAAGAGGATGCCCGCGTAGAGGTACGGGCGCGGGATGCGCAGCAGCTTCGCCCACAGCGGGGCCAGCGGGAGGTTGAGCGCGAGCAGCAGCACCATGCCGACGAAGAGGGAGGCGATCAGGCCCCAGACCAGGTCGGGCTCGCGCTCGAAGAGCAGGGGGCCGGGCTGGATGCCGTACTGCTGGAAGGCGGCCAGCATGACGGCGGCGACCGCCGTGGTCGGCAGGCCCAGGGTCAGCATCGACACCAAGGTGCCCGCCGCGGAGGCGGAGGCCGCCGACTCCGGTCCGGCCACGCCCTCGATGGCGCCCTTGCCCCACTCGTCCTTGTGCTTCGACAGGCGCTTCTCGGTCACGTACGACAGGAAGGTGGGGATCTCCGCGCCGCCCGCCGGGATCGCGCCGAACGGGAAGCCGATGAACGGACCGCGCAGCCAGGACTTCCAGGTGCGCCGCACGTCCTCGCGGCCGAGCCACGGCCGCCCCACCGGGATCGGCTCGGCCGGGCGGCGCTGGAGGTGGGCCGCCACCCACAGCGCCTCACCGATGGCGAACAGGCTCACCGCCACGATCACCACGTCGATGCCGTCGGCCAGTTGCAGCGAGCCGAAGGTCAGGCGCTGCTGGCCCGTCATCTGGTCCAGGCCGACCAGGCCGAGGGTGAGGCCGATGAACAGGGAGGCGAGGCCACGGATGCGGGAGGAGCCGAGGACGGAGGTCACGGCGATGAACGCCAGGACCATCAGGGCGAAGTAGTCGGGCGCGCCGATGTCGACCGCGAGGTCGGCGACCGTCGGTGCGAGCGCGACCAGCAGCAGCGTGCCGACCATGCCGCCCGCGAAGTGGCCGATGGCCGCGGCGGCGAGGGCCTGCGCGCCCCGCCCCGACTTCGCCATCGGATTGCCCTCCATCGCCGCGACCACGGCGGCGCTCTCGCCGGGCGTGTTGAGCAGGATGGAGGTCGTCGAACCGCCGAACATGGCGCCGTAGTAGATGCCGGCGAACATGATGAACGCGCCGATCGGGTCCAGTCCGTACGTCACCGGCAGCAGCAGCGCCACCGCCATCGCGGGGCCGATGCCGGGCAGGACACCGATCGCGGTGCCGAGGAGCACGCCGATCGCGGCCCAGAGCAGGTTCAGGGGGGTGAGCGCCGTGCCGAAGCCGTCGAGGAGGGAGTTCAGGGCGTTCATGTCACAGCACTCCCATCAGCGGGCCGCCGGGCAGCGGCACTCCGAGCAGCTTGTCGAAGACGGCGTAGGTGACCAGGGACAGCACGGCCGCGATCAACGGGTCCCGGTCGGTCCGGCGGCTGCCGAGGGCGTACGCCGCGCCCCAGAACAGCAGCGCGCCCGCGGCCGGGAAGCCGAGCGGCTCGATCAGCACGGCCGCGCCGAGGAACACCCCGGCCAGCAGCAGGACCGTGCGCCAGTCGGCGGGCTCGGACAGGTCGATGTCCTCGCCGCCCTCCGCCTGGCCGCGGCCACCGCGCAGCACGTCGAGCGCGAGCAGCGCGGCGATCACGAGCAGGCCCGCGCCGACGACGACCGGCACGGTCTTCGGGCCGACCGGACCGCGCTGGGCGATGTCCACGTCCATGGTCAGCGCATCGGTCAGGACCAGGACGCCGAGCGCCAGCAGCATGGCGCAGACGCCGAGTTCGGAGTGCTCGCGCCACCAGTTTCCGCCGGCGACGGCGGGGGGAGTGTCGGTGGTCTGTGTCGTCACAGTCCCAGCTCCTTCAGTACGGAGACCACGCGCTTGTCCTGGGCGTCCAGGAACGCGCCGAACCTCTCGCCGCTCAGGAAGGCGTCGTCCCAGCCGTTCCGCTTCAGGGACTGCTGCCACTGCGGCGAGGCGTGCAGCTCCTCGATCAGGCGGGTGAGCTTGTCGCGCTCGGCGTCGGACAGGCCGGGCGGGGCGACGATGCCGCGCCAGTTGGTGAACGTCACGTCGTAGCCGGACTCCTTCAGCGTGGGCGCGTCCAGCCCGGGGACGCGCTGGGGGCCGGTCACCGCGAGGAGGCGCAGCTCGCCGGCGCGGATCTGGTCGAGGTACTCGCCGACCCCGGAGACGCCGAAGGCGACCTTGTTGCCGAGGATCGAGGCGAGCAGCTCGCCGCCGCCGTCGAAGGGGATGTAGTTGACCTGCTTCGGGGAGATCCCGGCCGCCTGGGCCATCAGCATGGGCGCGAGATGGTCGGGGCCGCCCGGGGAGGAGCCGCCACCGACGGGGAGCTTGCCGGGGTTCGCCTTCCAGGCGTCGACGAGGTCGCCGATGGTGCGGTACGGGGAGTCCTTGGCGACCACCACGACGTCCTGCTCCTCGGTGAGCCGGGCGATGGGCGTGGTGTCGGCGAGGGTCTTGGGCGCGTGGTTGGAGCGGACGGCACCGACCACGCCGAGGCCCATCGACATCGCGAGCTTGCCGTTGCCGTGCTCGCTCACCAGCCGGGCCAGGCCCACCGTGCCGCCCGCGCCGGGCAGGTTGAACACCTCGATGCCGGGGGTCAGCCCGGCGTCCTCGGCGTTCTTGGCCGCCGTACGGGCCGTGATGTCGTAGCCGCCGCCGGGCGTGTTGGGGACCATGAAGCGCAGGCCCGGGATGCGGGTGCCCGACTCGGCACCGCTGCCGGCGGTCAACAGCGGTGGTCCCAGCAGGACGAGCAGGGCGGCCCCGAGCAGGGCCAGAGGGGTGCGAAGGCGCACGAGTGCCACCACCTGTCGGTGTCTTTACGGAAAGGGGGGATCCCGTGGGGGGCGTGATGTGGCCCACATGGTGCCCACGCCGTCGGCGGGTGTCTGCCTTGCGTCGGCAACGGAGGTTGTGGTCATTGCGGTCACCCGCGGGTGTGGCACGTCCCTTTCCTTCCCCGCAGGCCGGCGCCATGATGGGGCGGTCCGGCAGCGGAGGTGCCCGATGTCGTGCCGGTGGGAGGGACGACAGTGCAGCAGCAGGACATCGACGTCCTCGTGGTCGACGACGACTTCATGGTGGCGCGGGTGCACCGCGCCTATGTGGAGCGCGTCGGGCCGTTCCGGGTCGTTGGTTCGGCGGGCAACGGTGAGGAGGCCGTGGCCGCGGTCGACGCGCTGCGCCCGGACCTGGTGCTGCTCGACCTGTATCTGCCGGACGGATTCGGGCTCGACGTCATCCCGCGGCTGCGCACCGCCGGGCACGACTGCGACGTCATGGTCGTCAGCGCCGCGCGCGAGGCCGAGGCGGTGCGCGGCGCGGTGCGGCACGGCGTGGTCGACTACCTCCTCAAGCCGTTCGCGTTCGAGGACCTGCGGACACGCCTTGAGCGGTACGCCGCCCAGCGCGGGCGGCTGCTGACAGCCGTGGTGCGCAGCCAGGCCGACGTGGACCGCGTCCTGGCCGGGGCGCCGGCGGGGCCGGGGCCGGCCGCTGTCCTGCCCAAGGGGATGAGCGTCGAGACCGCCGGCCTGGTGGAGCGCGCCCTGCGCGGGGCCGACGGCACCCTGTCCGCCACCGAGTGCGCGGGGCTCACCGGTGTCTCCCGGGTCAGCGCCCGCCGTTACCTGGAGTACTTCCACAGCACCGGCAGCGCCGAGGTGTCCCTGCGCTACGGCGCTGCGGGGCGGCCGGAGCGGCGCTACAGCTGGCGGAGCTGAGCGCCCGCGGGTATCCGCTCGAGAACGCCGCCCGCGAACACGTCGTACAGCGGCAGCGTCTCCAGATGGACGTACCCGATGTGGCAGTCGCAGACCGCCAGCGGGCAGGGGCGCGGGCGCAGCGCCTCGCGGTACGAGCCGTCGTAGAGGTTGCCGAGTTCGGCGCGGACGAAGTGGCAGCGGCGGACCGTGCCGTCGCCGTCGACGGAGATCACCGACTCGCCCGTACGGCAGGGCAGGCCCGCGCTGGTGTGCGGGCGGCGGCTGTACGGGAAGAGGGGGTCCAGGTCGGTCCACGTCCCGGCCTCCACGTCGTCGTAGAGGTGTCCTTCGGCGGCGTTGACCCACAGATACACGTGCTCCGGCAGGTCGGCGCGCAGCCGGCGGGCGTGCTCCAGGTGCTCGGGCAGGCCGACCACGCCGACGCTGAACCGGACGCCCTGCCGCGCGAGTTCACGGCACTTGCCCCGGAAACGGTCGTACGGTGTCTGGCCCGGGTGGTAGGTGCACCACAGGGCGAGGGTGTCGCGGTCGGCGTCGGTGAGCCAGTCGGTGCGGCAGCTGAGGTTGGTCTGGATCGCCACCCGGCGGATGTGCGGGAGGTGGGACAGCTCGGTGAGGGCGCGCCGGTACCAGGAGCGGACCAGGCCCTCGCCCCAGGGCGTGAACAGCACCGACAGCCGGTCACCGGTCTGCCCGGCCGCCCAGTCGGCGAACCTTTCCAGGCAGGCCCGGTCGGTGCGCAACTGCTCCGGGCTGTCGCGCCGCTTGGCGAAGGGGCAGTACGGGCAGTCGTAGTCGCAGGAGGCCAGCGGGCCGCGGTAGAGGAGGGTCAGGTCCATCGCGGGCCGCTCACTTCCGCTCGTAGGCGGACATCGCCGCGCGGACGTCCGGGGAGAACAGCTCGGGTCCGATCGCGTCGGAGTGGGCCAGGCCCTCCGGGGTCAGCCGCAGTACGTCAGGGCTGTCCATCAGCCAGCCGCGCTCGGCGAACCGCTCGAGTTCGGCGCCGAAGTCGTCCCGGGGCGTACGGTCGAACCGCTCGCGGTAGTCGGCGATCCGGAATCCCTCCGCCTGGAGCAGCGACTGGAGCAGATGTCGGCGCCGGGACTCGTCCGCGTCCATCCGGCGGCCGTACTCCGCGTGCGCGAAGTCGGCGGCCGGGCGGGCGACGTAGTCGTCGATGATGCCGCGTATCTCGTGCATGCCGACCGCGTAGTCGAAGGAGTAGTGCAGTCCCGCCGTGTAGGAGCGGGCGCCGCAGCCCAGGCCGATCATGCCGTCGGTCTGGCAGGCGTAGTCGTCGGCGCCCTGGGGCGGGGCGTCGGCGCGGCGGAACATGCGCATGGACTGCTGGGTGTAGCCGTGGGCGAGGAGGTGGTCGCGGCCGAGGCGGTACAGCCGCAGGCGCTGCACGTCCCAGGCCGGGTCGTGCTCGCCCGCGCGGCGTCCGAGGCCGGTCAGCGGGCGGATGTACAGCGGGTAGAGGTACAGCTCCTCGGGCCGCCAGGTGAGGGCCGCGTCCAGGGACTTCAGCCAGCTGTCCTCGGTCTGGCCGTCGATGCCGTAGATCAGGTCGATGTTCAGGACGGGGATGCGGCTGTCGCGGACGCGGCCCAGCGCGGCCTCGACGTCGGCGCGGCGCTGGGGCCGTACGGCGGACCGGGCCTCGGTGTCGTCGAAGCTCTGCACGCCCAGGCTGAGCCGGGTGGTGCCGCGCTCGGCGAGGACGGTGAGCCGGTCGGCGGTGGCGGTGGCGGGCGACGCCTCCACGGACAGGGGTACGGCCCTGAGGTCGGCGCCCATGCACTGCTCGGCGATGTCGCACAGCCGCTCCAGCTCGGCGGCGGTGAGGAAGGTGGGGGTGCCGCCGCCGAAGGCCGCGGTCGCGAACCGCACGAGCTCGGTGTCGCCCAGCGCCTCCCGTACGGCCGTGGCCTGCCGGTCGAGGGCGTCGAGGTAGGCGCCGGTGAGGCCGTCGGGGGCGCCGATGCGGGTGAAGAGGTTGCAGAAGCCGCAGCGGATCTCGCAGAACGGGATGTGGAGGTAGAGGGAGAGGGCGTCCTTCGGCTCCGCCTCCCACTCCGTGCGCAGCAGGGGGCGGTCGGGCAGCTTCCGGTACGCGGTCTTGTGCGGGTAGGCGTAGACGTAGCTCTGGTAGGGGCGGACGGGTGCATTCATCGGGCGGCCCCTGCTTCCAGGAAGAAGTGGGCGTACGGCACCGTCCACACGGACTCGTGGCCGATGCGGTGGCCGGTGTAGCCGTCGTCGCCGTAGGCGGTGCCGTGGTCGGAGCAGACGATGGCGAAGGCGGGGCGTCTGCCGCTCACGGCCGTGAACAGGCGGCCGATGTGCCGGTCGACGTACTCCAGCGCGGCGGCGTGCGTCTCGCGCGAGTCGCCTGCCTCGCGGGTGGCGCCGGGCAGGTGGAACCAGTTGGGCTGGTGCAGCGCGGCCACGTTGACGAACAGGAACAGCCGCTGTTCGCGGGGCAGTCGGCGTACGACCTCCTCCGCGCGGGCGACCTGGGCCTCGAAGGAGGTGGGCGAGGCGACCCCGAACTCCGGCTCCCAGTGGGACTCCTGGAACAGTCCGGGCAGCACCGAGCCGAGCGGGCCCTGCTTGTTGAAGAAGCCGACACCGCCGATGCAGACCGTGCGGTAGCCGTCCTCGGCGAGGGCGGAGACGAAGTCGGGGGTGTCGTGGACGTACGTCCGCTCGGCCATGGTCTCGCTGCCCGCGAAGCTCGCGGCGAACAGGCGCGGGTGTCGGCCGGGGGCGGCTGGGGTGGGCAGGAAGCCGGCGAACATCGCCTGGTGCGAGGCGTAGGTGAAGCTGCCGGGGGCGTGCCGCTTCTCCCAGCGTCCGCCCGGCAGATGCCGGGCCAGGTTCGGGATGCGGCCCGCCGCGGCGAGTTCGACGGCGACGTCGTACCGCAGGGTGTCGAGGGTGACCAGGAGCAGGTCGTGGCTGCCGACGATCGCGTTCATGTCGAGCGCGTTCTCGGCCTCTGGCGTGCTGTCAGGCGCCGGCATGGGCGGGTTCCGTTCTGTGCGGGTGGTGCGGTGCGCGGCCGGGCGCGAGGCCGTGCGGGTGGTGCGGAGTGCTGCCGTGCGGGTGGTGTGGTGCGCGGTCCTGCGGGTGGTTCGGTGCGCGGTCCTGCGGGTGGTTCGGTGTCCGGTTGCTCGCAAGGCCGCCCGGACGGGCGAGGGCGGCCACCTGCGCGGCATACGTGTCGAGGCCCTCCGCACCGCTGCCGGGCAGGCCGGTGAGACGGGGCAGCAGGTCGCCGAATGCGTTGACCTCGCCGACCGCGACCCGGCGCCAGCCGACGGCGGGCAGCAGGTCGACGCCCACGCACAGGGTGCGCGGGAAGCAGGCCGCGGCCCGCTCGCACACCTCCAGCAGGTCGGCCCACCGGGCTCCGGCCGCCTCGACGGCCTGCCGAGCGAGGTCGAGGTCGCCTCGGCTGCCGCCGAGGTGGAGGTTCGTCATGGGCGAGACGCTGGTGCGCACCACCGCATGGGTGGCGCGGCCGTCGATCACCACGACCCTGAGGTCGGCGGCGCGGCCCCGCTGGGAGGCCTTGGGCAGCCAGCGCTCCAGGTGCAGTCCGTCGGGGGCGAGCGCGTCGACGATCGCCGCGATGTCCCGCTCGCTGTCGTAGCGGCGCACCTTCAGGGAGTTGAAGAGGGCGCCCGGCGGGGCGAGTTCGACGGAGGTGGTGGCTCTGATCCGGCCTCCTGCGGCCGACTCGACGGCCAGGACGCCGGACGCGGACGAGCCGTGCGCGAGCTTCACGAACAGCCGCGGCATACGGTGCTCGCGCATCAGGGCCCGTACGTCGTCCCAGCCGCGCACCTGCGCGCCCGCCGGGCCGGACGTGGGCGAGAACGGCACCGGAACGCCGGCCGTGTGCAACACGCCGTGACAGCGGCGCTTGTCGAACAGCACGGCCAGCTCGTCCGGGTCGTCGAGCCGGACGCCGCCGCGCAGGCCGCGCACGGCCGCGGTGAAGGCCGCGTACCAGCGGGCCGACCCCTCGACCCGGGTGGGGTCGTCGGTGCCGCGCAACAGCCGGTCCACGTCCGCGTTCTCGCCGGGCGAGTCGAGGCGTACGGTCTCGTCCGGACCGAAGTCGGCACCGCCGTCGTGCAGCACCTGCGCCCAGGGCACGACCCGGGGCGCGGGCAGCCCCGCCGCCCGCACCGCGTCGGCGAACAGGGTGACGCGGCGGTTCTCGGGGTTGCCGACGACGGCGAGGCGCGCGGGGACGTTACTCGCCGACGGCGACATAGCGGTTCTCCGAGTCGTACCGGGCGTCGACCGCGGCCAGGGAGAGGCGTACGCCGTGCGGTTCCAGGGCCGCGCGCAGGCGGTCGGTGAGCTCCTCGCCCATGTAGTGGTGGTCGAGGTCGAGCGAGCGCAGGTGGGTGAGCGGCTGCCCGGCCAGCAGCGCGGCACCGCCGTCGTCGCCGAGCGTGCCCATGCTCAGGTTCAGGGACTCCAGCGCCGCGACCACCGGGGCGGAGGACAGCGCGACGGCTATCTCGTCCTGGATGTCGCTGTTCTGCAGGCCCAGATGGCGCAGTTCGGGGCACCGGCCGAGCATGGCCAGCAGCGGGCCGATGTCCTCGGGGGTGCACTCGCCGCCGTACCAGGAGGTGCCGAGCCACAGCTCGAGCCACTCCAGCGCGGGGAACTCGCAGGCGCCGAGCGCCCGTACGGGTGCGGCGGGCAGTCCCCCGGACTCGACCCACAGGTCGCGCAGGCCCTCGTGGCGCAGGGGCTCGATCGCCAGGTGCTCGCCGCCGCGTACGCCGAGTTCGCGCAGGCCGGGCCAGGCGCGCAGCAGCCGGGTGACCTCGCCCTGGACGATCCAGGACAGCTCGGTCTCCTCGGACTCCACGTCGGCCACGAACACGCCGCGCAGGTTGGGCAGGCGGCGGGCGTCGGACGCGATCAGTTCCAGCACGGGGTCGACGCTGGACGCGTCCCAGTCCTCCCACCAGGGCCCGATGACGAGTGCGGTGACGTCCTCGGCGCGCACCTGGTCCAGGAAGCGGCCCCAGATCGGCTCGAAGGCGTACTCGCACTCGGTGCTCAGCCGCCAGGCGACGGAGGCGGCGTCGGGCAACGCCCGGGCGTCGTGCTCCTCGTCGGCCGGGAAGGTGTGGACCGGCAGGTCGTGGAAGTCCTGGAGATGCGACGGGTAGTAGCTCGGCACGGCGTCCTCACTCCCCCACCGATACGAAGCGCCAGACCGTGCCGTCCTCGTCCTCGTCCTGGTCGGCGTCGTCCGGGTCGAGGTCCAGGGCCACGCCGGCGGGTTCGAGGGTCTCGCGCAGGCGCTGCCGGACGGGCTCGCTGAGGTAGTTGTGGTGCAGGTCCAGGGACTTGAGGTGGGTGAGCGGCTGGCCGCCGAGCAGTGCGGCGGCGCCGTCGTCGGTCAGCACGCCCATGGACAGGTCGAGTGTCTCGAGGCGGGCGACCACGGGTGCGGAGGCGACCGCCGCGGCGATCTCGTCCTGGATCTCGCTGTTGCGCAGGGCGAGATGGCGCAGCCTCGGCAGGCGGGTGCCGGACAGCAGCGGCTCCAGGTCGGACACCTCGGCGTCGGCCCCGTACTCGGAGGTGCCGAGCCACAGGTCCAGGTGCTCCAGCGCGGGCAGGTCGCTCGCGGCGACGCCGCGCACGAATCCGACGGGCAGACCGCCGGTCTCCGCGGTCAGCCTGCGCAGCCGCTCATGGCGTACGGCGCTGAGAGCGAGCCCGGAACCGCCGCGCACCCCGAACTCCTCCAGCTCCGGGAAACCGGTCAGCAGGTCGGTGACGTCGCTCTGGTTGATCCAGGAGATCTCGCACTCCTCCATGACCATGTCGCCGAGGAACAGCGCCCGCAGGGCGGGCAGCCGGTCACGGGCGGCCGACAGCGCGGCGACCACGCCGGAGGAGTCCGTGTCGTACGCCTCCGACCAGGCGCCGACGATCAGGGCGCGGACCCGTGTGGTGTCGACCTGGGAGCAGAACCGGGCGAAGGCCGCCTCCCACTCCTCGTCGGCGTCGTACACATCGCTCGTGACCCGCCAGGCGACGGCGTCTGCCGCGGGCAGGCTCGTCTCCTTCTCGCCCGGGCCCGGGAACGTGAACGCGGGCAGGCCGTACAGCTCCTGCAAGTGGTCGCCGATGGTCATGCGCGCTGCTCCTGACGTGTGGGTTCCGCGATCCGTGAGATGCCAGCAGTTGTATCAACCGGCACTGACATCGACGGTCGCGGGGCCGCTCGCCGGGGGCCGTTGTCAGTGGTGGCTCGTACTGTCGATCTCGTGGCCGGTGCGCCGTGCACCGGCGGGGAGGGGTGAGCCATGTACCGGCAAGGAGACGTGCTGATCGTGCCCGTGGCGAAGGAGGCGGTGCCGCCACATGTGGAACGGGCGCCGCGGGAGCCGCGGGACGGTCGGGGGCGGTTGGTGCTGGCCCTGGGCGAGGTGACCGGGCATGCCCATGCGGTCGTCGGGCCGGGCGAACTGATCAGAGAACCCGGGCCGTTCGGGCCGATGGTGCTGCATCTGCCGGAGGGCGGACGGGTGGTCCACGAGGAGCACGCGGCGATCGTGCTGCCCAAGGGCTGGTTCCGGGTGGTCCGGCAGCGGGAGTACGTACCGGGGTCGGTGCGGATCGTGGCGGACTGAGGCTGCCCCGGATGACGACGGGGGTTGAGTGGAACGGCTCGTGGAGGTGCGGGAGATGACGACGGGGGCGGGGACGATGAGGACAGGGACGATGGACGCGGTCGCGACGGACGAGGACGGGGCCGGCGCACCTGACGTGAACGCGGATGCGAATGCGCATGCTGATGCGGTACGACCGTGGCGGCAGTGGGCCGCGGCAGCGGTTCCGGCCGATCGCGCCGAGGCCGAGGCGGGCGTCCGGCTGGCCTATCGGCGGGCGGGGCTCGCCGAGCCGGAGCGGATCGTGTGGGCCGCCTCGCCTCGCGAGGGCGTCGAGGTGGTGCGCGGGCTGACGGACGCCGGGCCGAGTGTGCGGGAGGCGGTGCGGACGGGTCCCTGGGCCCACGAACGCGCCCGGATGCTCGCGGAGTTGGGTCCGGCGGGCTGGTCGGCCCACTGGTCGGCGACCGGCGAGCGGCTGTGGAACGTCACGCAGGCGCTGGTGGACCGCGTCCGCCGGGGCGTGCTGGAGGAACTGGCCGGTGGCGACCGCCGGCTGGAGGCGGAGACCCGGCTGATCCTGCTGGACGCGGTGCTGGGGCAGCACGACGCGCCGTGGCTCGCCGCGTTGCCCACCGACCGGGCCCCGCTGGACGGGCTCGCGCGGGTGTGCCGCAGCGCCGGCTGGTGGTGGCCGTCGGCGAAGGTGGCGGTGGTGTGCGAACGGCCCGTCGCCCTGCACCGGGACGAGGCGGGCCGCCTCGACCGCGGGGACGGCCCGGCGCTCGCCTTCCCCGACGGGTTCGCCCTGTACGCCTGGCGGGGCATGCCGGTGCCGGCGGCCTTCCTGGACGAGCTGAGCACGCTGACGCCCGAGCGGATCCGCGACGAGGAGAACGCCGAGCTGCGCCGCGTGATGCTGGAGCACTACGGCTACGAGCGCTACCTGGAGGACTCCGGTGCCCGCCCGGTCCACCAGGACGAGACGGGCACCCTGTGGCGGATCACGCTGGTCGGCGACGAGCCGGTGGTGATGGTGGAGGTCGTCAACTCCACGCCGGAGCCGGACGGCACGCACCGCACGTACTGGCTGCGCGTGCCGCCGACGACGATGACGGCGAGAGAGGGCGTCGCCTGGACGTTCGGCCTCGACGTCAACGCCTACGCTCCGCTGCGGGAGACCTGAGCGGCTCCCCCGCGGGTCAGTCGTCGATGACGTCCCTGACGTCGCCCAGGTCGACGAACTTGAAGCCGGTGCTCTCCCGGTCGCCGTCGGCCGGGGTCTCCTGGCCGTCCTGGACGACGAGGAGGCCGTCGGGGTAGCGGCTGCCGAGCGGGGCGTTGAGGACGGCGGCGCCGTCGCAGACCTCGGAGCCGTCGAGGGTGGCCGACGCGGCGCCGATGCGGAAGCCCGCCTCGTACTCGTTGTCCTCGTCGGTCTCGCGGTCGTAGGCCGCGAAGGTGTTGTCGCCCTGGCTGGAGGCGAGCAGATAGCCGTCGCCGTCCGACTCGGTGAGGAGGGTCAGGCCCTCGACGTCGGCGGTGAGGTGCTCGCCGCCGTAGCCGGGGTCGGCGCCGGGCGTGCACTCCTCCGTCTCCTCGTCGTAGGTGCCGGGGACGCCGTACTCGCGGACCTTGTCGACGAGTTCGGGGCGGCCGGTCAGGTCGGCGCGCAGGCGCCAGATGCCGACGTCCTCCTGTCCGGCGTACAGGGTGCCGTCGGCGGGGTCGACGACCATGCCCTCGACCTGCGGGCGCTCGTCGGGCTCGCCGCAGGGGGACCAGGAGGTGCCGTCGGGCAGGCGGAAGGAGGAGGGCAGGTCCAGGGTGCGGACGGTGCGGTAGCCGACGGTTCCGCCGGGGCCGGCGGTGAGTTCCAGGAGGGCGAGCCGGGTCTCGTTGCGGCGGCTGACCAGGGCGTAGGACCTGCCGGTGGCCTTGTCGGTCCAGGTGGCCAGGCCGTAGGCGGTGCGCTGGTCGTTGATCTCGGACTGGTCGGCGGAGAAGACGGGGCGTGCGGCCGGGTCGGTGACGTCGGTGAGGGGGCCGCCGGGGCGGTCGCGGTCGATGCGGTAGATCCGCAGCCGGTCGTTGCCGCGGTCGCTGACGACGGCCAGGTCGGCGCGGCCACCGGACAGGCGCATGCCCTGCACCAGGTCGACGTTGTTGAAGCGGCCGGGGGCGTCGTCCTCGCCGGGGCCGGCCGGGGCCGGTATCGACTGGACCTCGTGCGCGTCGAGGTCGTAGACACGCAGGCCGCCCTCCTTGGCGGTGGCGATGACCAGGCTGCGGCCCGGGGCGGCGGCGTTGCGCCAGATGGCCGGGTCGTCGGCGTTGGCGTTGCCGCCGGCCTCGTCGTCGTAGAGGGCGGAGGTCTCGGCGCGCGGGTGCACGAGGGGCAGGGAGGCGGCCTCGGCCGGCACGGTGGTGGCCGCGGCCAGCACCACTCCCAGCAGGTAGGTGGCAACCCGCAGCGTCTGACGCGTCGTCACAGTCGGTCCTTTCCAGGCATGTTCTCGGACGGCTCGACCTTGTCCGGGAGCGGCTGACGGGTGGGGACGGTTCTTCGACGGGGCTGTGAACGGCAGGGTAACGCTGAGGGTGTGTCCGGTGGGCCGGACAATGCGATTGCGGACGGAGCGATGGACGTGGTGAAGATCCCTCCATGACTGACGACGAAGATCACATCGCTGAGGCGATCGCGGCGGAGCTGCGGCTGATGGACCCCACCGTGCGGACGTCGCCCGAGGAGGCCGCACGGCTGCTGGACCCGCAGTTCGTGGAGGTCGGCGCGTCGGGGCGGCGCTGGACGTACGAGGAGATGCTCGCCGCGCTGCCCGGCATGGCGGGCAGCGCGGCGCAGGGGCCGCGGTACGAGCCCTCGGACATCGACGGGGTGCTGCTGGCTCCCGGTCTGGTGCATCTGACGTACGAGACGGTGCTGGACGGGCAGCGTGCGCGGCGCAGTTCGCTCTGGCGCCGGGGAGAGGGCGGTGCGGGCTGGCGCATGTACTACCACCAGGCCACACCGGTGCCGGCGGACGTCGCCCGGTGCCAGGCCCGGCGACGCCTGGACGAGCCGGAGGACAGGCCCTAGGAGACCACGGGCAGCGGGCTCGCGTGGAAGACACCGTCGGGGTCGTACGTGCGCTTCGCGGCCAGCAGGCGGTCGCGGTTGGGGCCGTAGGCGTGGGCGATCTGGTCGTGCTCGTCGGCGGCGAGCATGTTGACGTATCCGCCGGGCAGCGCTTCGGCGGACAGCGAGTCCGACAGGGCGCGGGCCCAGTCGCGGTGCCGGGCGGCGGGCTCTGCCGGTGCCCAGGCGGCGACGCTCTCCACGAGCATGTGCGGGGTGCGCATGGCGAAGGCCATGTCGGAGACGGGCACACGGGCGGCGGCGCCGTGCAGTCGGTGGGTGTAGACGGCGGACATCGGGGAGGTCAGCGCGTCACCGCCGGCGACGAGGGCGTCGATGACGCCGTCGGTGAGGCCGGGCACCGTGCGCGGGCGGACCTCGACGTGGCGGCCCGCGGGGGCCATGGTGTCCGTGGCGGCGAGGGTCTCGGTCATGCGGGTGGGCCCCACCTGTGCCATCACCGGGTCGCCGAGTCGGGTGAGGGGCTCGACGGCCGCGCGGCCGGTGTCGGGGTCACCGCACCAGGTGGGGGCGACGTAGATCAGCGGGCTGCCGGCCGGGCCGGTGAAGAGCCCGCAGGTCACGGTCAGTTCGTCGGGATGCGTCGGCAGTTGTTCGCCGAGCGCCTTCAGCACGGAGCTCGCCTGGTCCCACGGGTAGAGGATCGTGCCGCCTACCACGGTCGGGTCGGCGGCTCCACCGGGCAGCGGGTGCACCCGCACACGTATGGAGGTGACGACGCCGAAGTTGCCGCCGCCTCCGCGCAGGGCCCACAGCAGCTCGGGCTCGTGCTCGGCGTCGGCCGTGACGGCGGTTCCGTCGGCGAGGACGAGGTCGACGGCCACCACGTTGTCGATGCCGAGGCCGTACCGGCCGCCGAGCGGTCCGTATCCGCCGGCGAGGGTGAAGCCGACGATCCCGACGCTGCCGGAGGTGCCGGTGACGGCGATCCGGCCGGCGGCTTCCGCGGCCTGCGCCACGTCCATGGCCCGGGCGCCGCCCTGGACGTCGGCCACGCCGGCGTCCTGGTCGAGGGTGATCCGCCGCATGCCGCTCAGGTCGAGCAGCAGCCCGCCGTCGAGGATCGCGCCGCCCGTCCAGCCGTGGCCGCCGCCGCGCACCGACAGCGGCACGCCGAGCTCACGTGCCGCCGTGACACCCGCCTGGACGTCGCCGGCGTCGGCGCACCGCAGGACGACGGCCGGACGGCTCTCGACCGCGCCGTTCCACACGGTGCGGGACGCCTCGTACTCGGGGCCGGCCGTCGTGACCCGGCCCGGGTCCGTCGTCCGTCGCAGACGTTCGGCGAGCTGCGCGGTCGCGCTCACAGCAGTCATGGCCACCCTCTCGATGAGTCTGCGCCGCCGGTCCCGCCCGCAGCGTCTGGTAGCGGCAGAGTAGGGCTCCGGTCAGCAGGCGGGACCTGCACGGAAGGATTCGGCCAAGACTTTGGGAACTGGACACCGGACCCGCTCACAGCGGTGCGTCGGGACCGGGTTCCGCGGAGCCGGTGAGGGCGTGCGCGAAGGCCTTCAGCGCGGCGAAGTCGGTGGGGCGCAGGCCGTGCCGGGCGTCGACGCGGTGCAGGAGGGCGCTGCCGGGGTGCCGGGCCGCGACGAAGGCGCGGTCGGCGTCGCCGAGTTCGTCGTCCACCCAGGCGAACGGGCGGCCCGCGGCGTGCGCGAGGACGTGGCGGGTCTTCCAGAACGTGCCCTCGGGGCCCGCGTCGAACAGGCCGGGCCAGTCGACGACCGGAAGGTCGGGCAGGCCGAGGACCGGGGCGATCAGCGTGTTGGCGTCACGGCCCCAGGTGGTGGCCCACACCAGGTCGTACACGTCGCTCAACTCCCTCAAGCAGGCGCCGTGTTCGGGGTTGAGCCACACCCGCAGCGGGCGCAGCCGGGCGCGGTCCTCGACGGGATGCCGGGCGAGCCATCCCTCGGGGGCCATGCGGTGGGTCGTATAGCCCTGAGGGCGGCGTTCGGGCTTGGCGGCGTACGGGTTGAGGGGGCCGTCGACATCGAGGTAGAGCAGCGGTCTTCGCACGGAGCGGGCTCCTTACACAGCGGGGTGCGGTGCAGTCGACATCCTGCCAAAGGGCGCCCTGCGCCGGTGGGTTCGCTCGGGCCGACCGGGGCGGGGCGCCGTACGCTGGGCGCATGTGTCGTCGTAGCGGCCGTGTGCAGGGTCCGTTCCGCGCGTGCGCGGGGGCGGGCGGATGAGCGGGCCGGGGGACGCCGCCGCGCGGCTGACGGGACGGCCCGTCGCCGAGGTGCGGCCGCTGTCCGGGACGCTCGCGGAGGTCGCGCTCCAGGGCGGGCCGGTGGTCATGGTGAAGCGGGGCGACGGTCCGGACGCCGTACGGGCGGAGGCGGCCGGGCTGCGCTGGCTGGCCGAGGCGGATGCCCTCAGGGTGCCGCGCGTCCACGGCGAGGACGGGACCTGGCTGGTCACCGAGCGCGTGCGGACCGGCCCCGCCCGCCGGGAGACGGCCGCCCGGCTCGGCCGGGGACTCGCCGCGCTGCACGCGGCGGGCGCGCCCGCGTTCGGCGCGCCGCCGCCCGGGGGCCCGCGGGACGCGTTCATCGGTGCCGCCCCGATGCGCAACAGCCCGGACACGGACTGGCCGCGCTGGTACGCCGAGCAGCGGGTGCTGCCGTATCTGCGCCGGGCGGTCGACGACGGCACGGTACGCCCGGCGGAGGCACGGGTGGTCGAGGCGGTGTGCGAGCATCTGCCCGCGCTCGCCGGTCCTGCGGAGCCGCCCGCCCGGCTGCACGGGGATCTGTGGAACGGCAATGTCCTGTGGGGCGCCGACGGGGACGCCTGGCTCATCGACCCGGCCGCGCACGGCGGGCACCGCGAGACGGACCTGGCGATGCTGCGCCTGTTCGGCTGCCCGTATCTCGACGACGTACTGGAGGCGTACCAGCAGACCGCGCCGCTCGCCGACGGCTGGGCCGCACGCGTCGGCGTGCACCAGCTCTTCCCGCTGCTCGTGCACGCCGTGCTGTTCGGCCGCGGCTACGCCGAACAGGCCGTCGAGACGGCCCGGGCGACCCTGCGCCACTAGCGGGAACGCCCACCGGCCCGTGGGGCCGTGCCGCCGGCCGGCACATCCCCCGCCACATAGGTCCGCGCCGCCGACCGGCACATCCACCGCCACGTGGGGCCGTGCCGCCCGCCGGCACATTCACCGCCACGTGAGTCCGCGCCGCCGGCCGACACATCCACCGGCCGCGTGAGTCCGCGCCACCAGCCGCACGTGAGTCCGTGCCGCCGGCCGACACGTGCGTCCGCGCCGCCAGCCGGCACGCCCACCCCCACCGGAGCGCGGGCCGCGCAGATGCCGCGCCGCGCCCGCACCCGGCCCCGCGCGCGATGCCGAGCTGCACGCCACCCGAGACGGCAGCTCGCCCCGGAGGTGCGCCCCCGCGCCGGACAGGCGCATTCTGGCTGTGTCGCCTGCGCGGCAGGGCACCGACGAGGTAAGGGCCGATGACTGGGAGCGCCGAGAGCGGGAGCGGGATGCCGGGCCGGCTGGCCGTGCTGCTCACCGAGGTCGCGGCCGAGGCCATCAGTGCGGTCCGCGGCACTGTCGCGGGCGTGTATCTGCCCTCGGACGTGCCCAGTGTGCTGCGGCTCGCAGTGCTGGCGGGCGTGCCCGGTCCGCTGTTCCGGCCCTGGTGGCGGGTGCATGTGGAGCGCCAGTTCCCGGTCGCTGACGCGTTCCGCTCCGGCGTGCAGGTGGTTCTGCCGAACGCCACGGAGACGATGCGCCGCTACCCCCAGTTCGCCGCCGCGCTGCCGTTCCCGCTCGGCTCGATCACCGTGCCCATGACGACCGGAGGGGCCCGCACCGGTGTGCTGACGGTGCTGCGGCCGTCCAGCGCCGACGTCACCGAGCTGCTGCCCGAGCGGGACCGGCTGCTCACCCTCGCGGGCGGGCTCGCCCTGCGGCTGGACGGTCTGGAGAAGACCGGCACCCCGGCCGTGTGGGAGGACGAGCCACTGTGTCTGCGGCCCCCGTCCGCGCGGCTGGGCACGGCCCGCGTGGGCCGGTTCACCTGGGACCCGGCGGCCGACCTGGTCACGGCGGACGACGGCGCGCGCAGGCTGCTGGACCTGGCGCCCGGCGATCTGCCCGGCCCGGCCGGGACGCTGGCCCGGGGCATGGACCGGGGCGACGCGCTGCGGCTGATGACGCTGCTGCGGGAGACGGCCCGCGGGCGCACACCCCTTCGCCCGCTGCCGGTGCGGATCACGTACGGCGCGCTGCGCCTGGTGGACCTGCGGCCCGCCTCCGGCGCGCGTCTGGTGGCCGGGGTGGTGCTGGAGGCGGACCCGGTGGCCGACACCGCGGCCGAACTGCTGCCGCAGGGGGTGTTCTGCCTGGACCGCCTCGGCATCGCGGTGTACGCCAATCCGCGCGCCGCGCATCTGCTGGGCGTGGCCCGGGAGCGGCTCGTGGGGCAGCCGCTGTGGGAGGCGGTGCCGTGGTTGCAGCAGCCGGTGTGCGAGGACCATCTGCGGGCGGCGCTGCTCGCCTCGGAGGCCGTGCACTTCCACGTCCGCCGGCCTCCCGGCCCGCATCCCTACGAGGGCGACTGGCTCGCCCTGTCCGTGCGTCCCGGACCCGACATCCTGACCTGCACGGTCGTACCGGCCAACCGCATGGCCGACGCGCCCGCGCCCCCGCCCGACACCTCCCCTCCGCCGACCCACGCACCCGGCCCGCTTCCCGACACGGAACCACACCGGCCCCCCGCGGCCCCCGACACCGAGGCACCGGCGGCATCCCCGCTCCCCCACCCCGCCGATGTGCTGCGCTCCCCGACGGACGCGCTGCGCTCGGCGTCGTTCTACCGGCCCATCACCCTCGCCATCGCCCTCACCGAGGCCGTCACCGCGCGCCAGGTCTCCGCCGTGGTGATGCAGGAGCTGCTGCCCGCGTTCGGCGGGCGGCGGCTGGCGATCTACCTGCTGCAGGACCGACATCTGTACCTGGCGTGGGAGACCGGTTTCCCGGAGGGCTTCCTCGCGCCCTTCGACGGGGTGAGCCTGGACACCCGGCTGCCCGGGGTGGAGACGCTGACCACCGGTCAGCCGCTGTTCTTCGACTCCATGCAGCAGCTCGCGGCCGCCTATCCGGGTATCGCGCTGGACGCTCCCGAGGGTGCCCGCGCCTTTCTGCCGCTGATCGCGTCGGGCCGCCCGGTCGGCTCCTGCATCCTCGGCTTCGACCGGCCCCACAGCTTCGCGCAGGAGGAGCGCACCGTGCTGACGGCGCTCGCCGGGCTGATCGCGCACGCCATGGAGAAGGCCCAGCGCTACGACTCCGAGGCCGCGCTCGCCCGTGGCCTGCAACGCGCCCTGCTGCCACGCCGACTGCCGGTGCATCCGCGGCTGGAGACGGCGGGACGTTATCTGCCGGGGACCGAGGGCATGGACGTGGGCGGGGACTGGTACGACGTCGTGGAGGCCGGGGACGGCGTGGCGCTGGTGATCGGCGATGTGCAGGGGCACGGGGTGCAGGCGGCGGCGACCATGGGGCAGTTGCGCAGCGCGGTGCGGGCGTTCGCTCTGGACGACCGGCCGCCCGAGCAGGTGCTGAGCGGCACCAACCGGCTGCTGATCGACCTCGACCCGGGCCAGTTCGCCAGCTGCTGCTACGTCTGGCTCGACCCGGCGACCGGCGTGGCCCGCATCGCACGGGCCGGGCATCCACCCCCGCTGCTGCGCCACCCGGACGGCCGTACGCAGGTGGTGGAGACCCCCGTCGGGGTCGTGCTCGGGGTCGTCACCCACGCCCGCTACCCGGTCACGGAGGTGCGGATGGAGCCCGGCGCGATCCTCGCGCTGTACACCGACGGGCTGGTGGAGCGGCAGGGCGTGGACATCGACGACGGCATCGGCGCGCTGCGGGTGGCCCTGGCCAGGGCGGGCACGCCCGACGGACGCCCCCTGATCTCTGTGGCCGACCGCCTCACCGCCACCATGCGCCACACCGCCGACCGCCCCGACGACATCGCCCTCCTGCTCGCGGCACGCCGGGGCGGGGCGGGAGACCAGGGCTGAGGGGGCTGGTTTCGGCGCGTACCGGGCTGCGGGTGATCGTGGGTTGCTCGCGCAGTTCCCCGCGCCCCTGAGTACGTCGCCCTAGGGGGCGCGGGGAACTGCGCGACCAGCCACACACGGCCCGCAGCCGCAGCACTCGGGTCAGTTGGGACGGCAGCGGCGCCCCGTGCACCACGATCAGCCCCGCCCCGCGTGTCTCCGCAACCCCCCGCCCCGTGCGCCCGGACACGGCTCGTCCCGATCAGTGACACCCCTCGCCTACCGGGGCTCGGGAGTGTAGACATGGCTCATGGTCCGGCTTGTGGGGCGGTCCGGGACTCGGCCGGCCCGTCGTCTCGGGAGTGCGCGCGCGGTGCGGGCGCCCGGTGGTGCTCGTCCGATCGGTGAGCGGCGCGCCCGGCACGCGGCGGACCGGCCGCGGCTGCGGCGGGCCCCCGCTGCGGGCGGGCGTCGTCCGGGCCGGCTCGGGGCTCTGCGGGCGGCACTCGGCGGCCGGAGTCTGGCCGGGCAGGTGTTCGTCTTCCAGTTCGTCATCGTGCTGCTGCTGGTGGTCGCGGCGGTGGCGGCGCTGGTGCTCCAGGGCCGCGTGGACACCACGACGGAGGCCCGTAACCGCTCGCTCGCGGTGGCGCAGACGTTCGCCAACGCACCGGGCGTCCGTGAGGCGTTGTTCGCCCCGGACCCGTCAGCCGTGCTGCAGCCGCGGGCGGAGGCCGCCAGGCTGGCCTCCGAGGTCGACTTCATCGTCGTCACCGATCCCGACGGCATCCGCTACACCCACCCCAAGCCGGACCGCATCGGCAAGAAGTTCGTCGGGAACATCGCCCCGGCGCAGGCCGGCGGCACGGTCGTCGAGGAGGTCGACGGCACCATCGGCCGCCTGGTGCAGGCCGTCGTACCGGTCACGGCGGACGACGGCACGGTAGTGGGCCTGGTGTCGGCCGGCATCACCACGGCGCATGTGGGCGGCACGGCCAACGACCAGTTGCCGCTGGTGCTGGGCGCGGCGGCGGCCGCCCTGGCCCTCGCGCTGGCCGGTACGGCTCTGGTGAGCAGGCGGCTGCTGCGCCAGACGCACGGCCTGGGCCCGGACGAGATGACCCGCATGTACGAGCATCACGACGCGGTGCTGCACTCCGTGCGCGAGGGCGTGATCATCGTCGGCGCCGAGGGCGAGCTGCTGCTGGCCAACGACGAGGCGCACCGGCTGCTGGACCTGCCCGTCGACGCCGAGGGCCGGCAGGTGCGTGAACTCGGTCTGGACCCGGACACCGCCGACCTGCTGGGCTCGGCCCGGATGGCGACGGACGAGGTGCACCTGGTCGGCGACCGGCTGCTGGCGGTCAACCAGCGGCCCACCGATCTGGCGGGCGGCCCGGCCGGCAGCGTGGCGACCCTGCGCGACTCCACCGAGCTGCGCGCCCTGTCCGGGCGGGCGGAGCTGGCCCGTGAGCGGCTGGACCTGCTGTACGCGGCCGGGGTGCGCATCGGCGGCAGCCTGGATGTGTCGCGTACGGCGGAGGAGCTGGCGGAGCTGACCGTGCCGAGGTTCGCGGACTTCGTCAGCGTGGACCTGTTCGACGCGGTGCTCGGCGGTGAGCCGCCGGAGCCCGGCACGGAGCTGCGCCGCACGGCGCTGAGCGGCATCCGCAAGGACGTGCCGCTGTACCCGGTGGGCGAGCGGATCCGGTACGTGCCGACCTCCCCGCAGGCCCGCGTCCTGGCCACCGGCGAGTCCGTGGTGGAGCCCGACCTGGACCAGGCGTACGGCTGGCACGAGCAGGACGCGGAGCGGGCCGGGCAGGTGGTGGAGTACGGCATCCACTCGCTGATCACGGTGCCGCTGCGGGCGGGCGCGCTGATCCTGGGCCTGGTCACTCTCTGGCGCTCCGAGCAGCCCGAGCCGTTCGACGAGGAGGACCAGGCGCTGGCGGAGGAGCTGGCGGCCCGGGCGGCGGTCGCCATCGACAACGCGCGCCGCTACACCCGCGAGCACGCCATGGCGGTGACGCTGCAGCGCAGTCTGCTGCCGCGTTCTCTGCCGGAGCAGTCCGCGCTGGAGATCGCCTACCGGTATCTGCCCGCGCAAGCTGGTGTCGGCGGCGACTGGTTCGACGTCCTGCCGCTGTCCGGGACCCGGGTGGCGCTGGTGGTGGGCGATGTGGTCGGGCACGGGCTGCACGCGGCGGCGACGATGGGCCGGCTGCGCACGGCGGTGCACAACTTCGCGGCGCTGGACCTCGCTCCGAACGAGCTCCTGTCGCTGCTCGACGAGCTGGTCGCGCGTATCGACCAGGACGAGGCGGAGGAGGGCGGCAGCGCACCGGTGACGGGCGCCACCTGCCTGTACGCGATCTACGATCCGGTCACGCGCCGGTGCTCGATCGCGCGGGCCGGTCATCCGCCGCCCGCGCTGGTACGGCCGGACGGCGAGGTCGAGTTCCTGGACGTGCCGGTGGGCCCGCCGCTGGGGCTCGGCGGGCTGCCGTTCGAGACGGCGGACGTGGAGCTCGCCGAGGGCAGCCGGCTGGTGCTGTACACCGACGGTCTGGTCGAGGACCGGGGGCACGACATCGACGTCGGCCTCGAGCTGCTGGGCGAGGCTCTGGAGCAGGCGGGGCCGTCGCCGGAGGAGACCTGCCGGGCGGTGGTGGACGCCCGGCTGCCGGCCCGGCCGGGTGACGACATCGCGCTGATCGTGGCGCGGACCCGGGCGCTGGCCGCGGACCGGATCGCGGAGTGGGAGGTGCCGTCCGACCCGGCGGAGGTCGGCCGGGTGCGCGCCGCGCTCACCCGCAGGCTGGACGAGTGGGGCCTGGAGGAGCTCGTGTTCACCACGGAGCTGATCCTCAGCGAGCTGCTGACCAACGCGATCCGCTACGGCGCCGGGCCGATCCGGGTGCGGATGCTGTTCGACCGCACCCTGATCTGCGAGGTGTTCGACAGCAGCAGCACGGCCCCGCATCTGCGGTACGCGGCGATGACCGACGAGGGCGGCCGCGGGCTGTTCCTGGTCGCGCAGCTCGCCGAGCGCTGGGGCACCCGCTATGTCGCCGACGGCAAGGTCATCTGGGCGGAGCAGCCGCTGCCGTGAGGGAGTTCTCGCAAGGGGTGTGGTCAAGCGCGAGCAGGTCTGATAGGAAACCTTACTATCAGTTCGGCAACACGGAACCACGCTCAACTCCCCAACCCCCCACACGGAATCGGAGCCCCGTGATGCAACCCTTCACCGCCGCGAGCGCCTCGCGCCGCACCCTCCTCGCCCTGTTCGGCGCCGCCATGGCGTCGGCCCCGCTGCTCGGCTCCCCACGGGCGTACGCCGCCCCCGACCGGGCGGCCGGCCTGGACGACCCGGCGAAGAAGGAGATCGCCATGAAGCTGGTCTCCAGCGCGGAGAACTCCTCCCTCGACTGGCGCGCCCAGTACAAGTACATCGAGGACATCGGCGACGGACGCGGCTACACCGCCGGGATCATCGGCTTCTGCTCGGGCACCGGCGACATGCTCGACCTGGTCGAGCTGTACGCCGCGCGCCGCCCGGGCAACGTCCTGGCCCGCTATCTGCCCGCCCTGCGCGAGGTCGACGGCACCGACTCGCACGAGGGCCTCGACCCCGGCTACCCCGGCGACTGGCGCCGGGCCGCCCGGGACGGGGCGTTCCAGCAGGCCCAGAACGACGAACGCGACCGCGTCTACTTCGACCCCGCCGTACGGCAGGGCAGGGCGGACGGGCTGCGCACGCTCGGCCAGTTCGCCTACTACGACGCCCTGGTCATGCACGGCGACGGCACGGACCCCACCTCGTTCCGCAGCATCCGCGCCCGGGCGCTGCGCTCGGCCCAGCCGCCGTCACGCGGCGGTGACGAGGTGCGCTACCTGCACGCGTTCCTCGACGCGCGGGTGTGGGCCATGAAGCAGGAGGAGGCGCACAGCGACACCAGCCGGGTGGACACCGCCCAGCGGGTCTTCCTGCGCGCGGGCAACCTCGACCTCGACACCCCGCTGGACTGGCGGGTGTACGGGGACAGTTACCACCTCGACTGAGGTCAGCCCGGGGCGGTGGGGAGCAGGCGCGGTTCGATGCGCTCCTCCACCGCCTCGCCGCCCTCGCGGCGCACCACGTAGGCGCCCTTGCCGGGGATCTCGGTGACGGCCTCGACCAGCCGCGTGCCCCGGTAGACGAGCCCCACGCCGTCGTCGGTGCAGTGGGCCTCGGGGAAGGTGCCGTCCGCGACGAGCCGGTGCATCAGCGGGCGCCGGCCCGCGTCGGAGTCGTAGTGCACGCCGTTGCCGTACGGCAGCAGGCCGAGGCCGTCGGTGACGGGGCGCAGTTCGGGCCCGTACGAGTCTGTCGTGCCGCCCTGGAACCAGCAGAGGGAACCGGCGCTGACCCCGCTGAGCACCACGCCCGCCTCCCAGGCGCGGCGCATGATGCGATCCAGGCCGTGCACCCGCCAGACGGCGAGCAGGTTGGCGACCGAGCCGCCCATGACCCACACGACGTCGCTGTCGAGGACCGCGCCCTCCATGTCGTCCAGGTTGGGCATCGGGAACAGTTGCAGCGGGGTGAGGTCGAAGCCGGCCACCCGGGCCGCCTCGGCCATGCGGGCGGTGGTGGCCTCGGCGTCGCCGATCGCGGTGCCGACGTACAGGATGCGGGGGCGCCGGCCGTGCGCGCCGGACAGCTCGACGGCGTGGTGGACCAGGGAGTCGAACAGCAACCGGGTCCGCCGGCCCATGCGATGGCCGCCGGAGGTGGCGAGGACGGTCGGTTCCGGTGCTGTCATGGCGTGATCATAACGGCCGTCCCCCGGGTGCGGTCCCGGGCGCCTGAGGCCGTGCGGGCAGGGCGACGGCCCGGTCCGTGCCGGTTGCACGGCCGGGCTCGTCGGGCCGTGGCGTCAGCCGCCCGCGAGACGCGAGCGCAGAAGATCCTTGCCCAGCTCGGCGCCCTTGCGGCTGTCCGCCTGCGCCTTGCGGAACAGGTCCGCGACCTCGCTGTCCTTGTCGCGTTCGGCGTCCTGGATGTATGTCTCCAGGCGCAGGGCATTGCTCAGGCACGCCTCCACGTACCAGATGAGGTTGTAGTCCTTGTCCCGTGTACCGGTCACCTGGCCGGTCTCGGTGCCACTCGTCATGCGGCCCTCCACTTCGCGGTTCTCGGTGCGGATCCGCGGGGCCCGGGTCGGGTCACCGGGCGTGACGGATCTTGTCGGCGCGGGCCGAGTACCCGCCCGCGGGCCGCACACACCGCCTGCGCGGAAGATCGCCTCGGAAAGGCCCGGCCGGGCCCAGGGCGTGGCCGCGTGCGTATCCCGGTCGGGCGGCGAAGGGGCAGACCGGTCCCTCGTGTCGGTCGGGCGCCAAAGGGCCGGACTCGATCCACCGTGCCGGTCAGGTGCCGAAGGGGCCGACCGGTCCCCCGTGCCGGTCGCGCCCCTGCGGCCCGCCGAACCTACGTGCGCGGTCCGCCGGTTGGGAACCGTGCCGATGCCCGGTCCGGCGCCCCGAGGACTCAACCGTGCACAGGCCCGCCCGGATGGTCCCGGTTCGTCGCCGCCGGGGCTACGCGGCGGGCAGCGCCGGCGGGGCGAGGTCACCGAGGGCGAGGTGGGCCAGGACGACCTCGTACAGGTCGCTGCCGGAGGCGAGGAGCTGGCGCTGCAGCACGGGCTCGGCTCCGCGCACATGATCGCGTACGGTCTGGGCGTGCACGCCCAGTGTCCGCGCGGCCCGCTCGGCGTTGGCGCCGGCCGCGAGCCAGGCACGCAGCGTGCGGCGCAGGTCGCGGCCGTCGCCGTCCAGCAGCCCGAGCAGGGCGCGGGACCAGGCGCGCAGGGCGGCGTCGGTCAGCAGGTCGCCGAACGCGGTGTGGGCCCCGGCGGGCTGCGGCGGCGGTTGCTCGGTGAGCCCGGCCTGGGAGTTCAGGGCGAGATGGACGGCGGCGCGGACCCCGAGGTCGGAGAAGTCGGTGCCCAGCAGAGCCTCGACGCGCTCCATGCGGGCGCGCACGGTGTTGCGGCTGACACCGAGGATCTTCGCCGCGCTGACGGCGGTGAACTCCAGCCCCAGGCGCGTGGTGGCGAGGAGCTCAGCCCGCGTGTGGTGGGCGAGCGCGTCGAGCGGGCTGAGCAGCCGCGCGGCCCAGCCGTGCAGCGCCCGGGGGTCCAGGAGCCGTTCGGGGTGGGTGCGTTCGGCGTAGAGCGCCGCCTTGCCGGGGCGGAAGCGGGCCACGGCCAGGGCGCTGACGGCCTGTCCGTACGCCGTGGCTGTACGGGCGAGACTGTGCCGGCGGCTGCCGCCGAGGAAGGTGTCGGCGCGGTCGCCGACGAGCGCGTGCAGCCGCTCGGCCGCGGTGTCGTCGGGGACGACGACGATGACATGGGCGTCGACCGCCGGGCAGCGCACGACGAGCGCCCGCTCCCCGGTGGCGTCGAGGCAGTCCTCGGCGAACCGGTCGCGGTCCTCGGGCCGGCACTCGACGACGTAGACGCGGGCGGTGTCGGTGTCCAGCAGGCCGGGCCACAGGCCCGCGGCGACCCGGCGGGCGGAGACGGCGTCCTCCACCATGAGCAGTTGCAGGATGGCGAGGCGCAGGTCGGCGGCGGCGCGTTCGAGGCGCCGGGACGCGAGTGCCGACTCGCCCGCGCCGAGGAGGAGTTCGACGACCGCGGCGGTGTGGGTGACGATGTCGAAGGCCCGGCGGTCGAAGGGTGCCGTGCGGGACACGGCCAGGACGGCGGCGGGCTGCGGGCCCGGCGGCTCCACCCGGACCAGCCGCAGATGGCGTCCGGCGTCCTCCACGGCCGCCGTGGCGATACGTCCGGCGCCGACGTCCGCGGCGAGCGCGTCGTCCAGCGCGATCGGGCGTCCGGCGAGCAGGGTGCCGTCGTGGCCGCGCAGGCAGACGCTGCCCTCCACGGTCCTCGCCAGCCAGTCGGCGATCCGGCCGAGGTCGCGTCCCGTCGGCCGCAGATGACCGAGCAGTTCCTCCGCCCAGGCGGACCGCCCGCCGTCCCGCGCTCCGCTGCCGCGGCCGGCCATGCCGCCTCCCCCTCGCCTGTCGTACGCCCCTGATCCGTCCGGACGTTACCTCAGGGACCTGGGAAGACGCCGGGGACGTCAGTCCAGTTCCCGGCTGCAGGCGACCTCGGCCCCGGTGTCCGTCGTGGCCCACTTCTTCAGGACCACCGGTGTCAGACCGGCGGCGCAGCCGTCGAAGGGGATGCCGTCGCTCACCCGTTGGTCCACCAGCACCTCGACGACCTGGTGCGTGGCCCTGTCCGCGGGCGACCCGCCTCGGCAGACCACCTCCGAGACCCACCCCTCCTTGCCGACGCGCAGACAGTCGCCCACCACCAGGTGGGGGCCGCCGCCCTGGCCGGGGTCCCCGGGGTGCGGGGCCGTGCGGTTGCGGACGCAGACCAGCTGGGCGACCGTACGGCTGCCCGCGTCCCACGGTACGTCGACGGTGTCGTCGGTCCGCTCGGGGCAGTCGCGCGGGTCGGCCGGGGCGGTGTCCTGGAACACCGCCAGCACGGTCGCCTCCGCCCGGTGGTCGGTGCACGGCACCTCTTCGTAGTCACCGGCCGACCCTGGGGCGTCGTCCTTCGCGACACAGTCGTCGACGTCCAGCTCCTCGCCCGGCGAAGGGCTCGCGCTCGTGGGCGCGGCGCCGTCGGACCGGTATCCCTCCGCCTGTCCGCAGCCGGTGACCACGGCGCCGGCCAGCAGCACGGCCACAGCGGCTCTTCGTAACGCCGTCACGTCCAACTCCCTCTGATTTTCTCGGCCTTGTCGCTTGCGCGGGCCGTCAGTATGCCCCACCCAATCGTTTGGGCCAATCGTTTGCTCGGATCGGCCGGGGCGGGTTGCGCAACAATGTGCGCGCGACGCGGAACTACCGAAGGGCGGGGTCGTGGTGGAGCAGGGTCCGGTGACGTTGCAGGGCATCGCCGAGCGGCTCGGTCTGCATGTCTCGACCGTCTCCCGGGTGCTCAACGGCCCGCGCGACGGACGGGTGCGCGCCGCCTCCGGGGACACCGCCGAGCGCATCCGGCGGCTCGCCGACGAACTCGGCTACCGGCCCAACCCGCTGGCGGCGGGCCTGCGGACGCGGCGCAGCAATCTCATCGGCGTGCTGGTGCCACGGCTGTCCGAGATCGTGATGGCGACCGTCTACGAGGGGGCCGAGGAGGCCGCGGCGGCGCACGGGCTGTCGGCGTTCGTCACCAACACCCATGACGATCCGGCCCTCCAGCGCGACCGGATCGCGATGGTGCTGGCCCGCCGGGTGGACGGCCTGGTCATCGGTGACGCGCATCTGGACGGGGCGGCGCTGGACGTGCCGGGGCTGCGCGGCACGCCGTTCGTGCTGGTCAATCGCCGTACCCGGGCCGGGCATACGTCCGTCACGTGTGACGACCGGCTGGGCGGGCGGCTGGTCGCCGAGCACTTCCTCGCGCTGGGGCACCGCTCGGTGGGCGTCCTCGCGGGCGAGCCGTTCGCCAGCACGGGCGCCGACCGCACGGAGGGCTTCGTCGAGCGCTACCGGGAGGCGGGGCTGCCCGTGCCCGCGCACCGGGTCGTGCACTGCGCGTTCGACACGGCAGGCGGCCGGCGTGCCGCGACCGCCCTGCTCACCGGCTCGGGGTCCGGCGGCTCCGGCGCGCGCCCGACGGCCCTGTTCGCGGTGAACGACTTCGCCGCGATCGGCGCGGCGGGCGCGGCCCGTGACCTGGGCCTGCGCCTCGGCCGGGACCTGGCCCTCGCGGGCTTCAACGACACGCCCCTGGCCGCCGAACTCCCCGTGCCGCTCACCAGCGTCCACTCCCCCATGGCCGAACAGGGCCGCCGCGCGGTCGCCCTGCTGCTGCGGCGCATCGCCGGCGAGGAGACCGCGTCCGAGGTCCTGACGCCCGAGCTGCGGGTCCGGGAGTCGACCGGGGAGCCGGTGGGAGCGCCGCTGGACTGAGCGGGGTCGGGGTGGCTCGCAGCCCCCGCCTACTCGAACCGGCTCCAGTCGCCCGCCCCCCGGCGTACGATCTCCGCCTCGCCGCCCGAGAAGTCGATCACCGTGGTCGGTTCCGTTCCGCACTCGCCGGAGTCGAGCACGCCGTCCACGGCGTGGTCGAGGCGGTCCTTGATCTCCCAGCCCTGGGTCAGGGGCTCGTCCTCGTCGGGCAGCAGCAGCGTGCTGGACAGCAGTGGCTCGCCGAGTTCGCTGAGCAGGGCCTGGGTGACGACATGGTCGGGGATGCGGACGCCGACGGTCTTCTTCTTCGGGTGCTGCATGGCGCGGGGCACCTCCTTCGTCGCCGGGAGGATGAAGGTGTAACTGCCCGGCGTCGAGGCCTTGATCGCCCGGAAGACGTCGTTGTCGACGCGGACGAACTGGCCGAGCTGGGCGAAGTCCTGGCACACGAGGGTGAAGTGGTGCCGGTCGTCCAGCCGGCGGATGGACCGGATGCGGTCGATGCCGTCACGGCTGCCCAGACGGCAGCCCAGGGCGTAGCAGGAGTCCGTCGGGTACGCGATCAACGCGCCGTCGCGGACGCTGTCGGCGACCTGGGTGATGGTGCGCGGCTGGGGGTTGTCGGGGTGCACGTCGTAGTACTTCGCCATTGCCCGAGCTTATGCCCGACGGGAGCGCGGACGGCGCATCTGCGCGGAGCCGAGAGCGGGGCGGGCGACAGGAACCCGTTCGAGTCCCGCGCGGTCCGTCGGGAACCGGCTCCGGCAGGGCCTGACCCCACTCAGGCTCCGGCAGCCACGCGTGCCACGATGATCGTCGGAGCGCGGCGCCACCCCCGGGCCGGTGAGCCGCTCGCCGTCGACTGCGCAGGGAGGCGCCCGCCATGACCGCCGTAGAGACAACAGCCCTGGACATCGCCACCGAGGACGGCAGCGCCGACGCGTTTCTCGTCCACCCTGCCGACGGCGGGCCGTACCCCGGGGTGCTGATGTACATGGACGCGTTCGGGCCCCGGCCGCACCTGCTGTCGATGGCGGAGCGGCTGGCGGCGGCCGGGTACACGGTCCTGCTGCCGAACGTGTTCCACCGGCACGGCCGCGCCCCCGTGGTGCCGCTGCCCGAGTTCATCGACGCGGCCGCCGAGCACGCGCTGTTCGAGCATCTGGGCCCGATCCTGCGGAGCCTGACCCCGGATCAGGGCATGCGGGACGCGGAGGCGTACCTGCGCACGCTGGCCGAGTCCCCCGCGGTCACGGACGGGCCCGTGGGCGTGACCGGTTACTGCATGGGCGCGCGGCTGTCCCTGCTGACGGCCGGCACGTTCCCGCAGCGGGTCGCGGCCGCGGCCGGGTTCCACGGCGGACGGCTCGCGGCCGATACGCCGGACAGCCCGCACCGGGTCGCGGACCGGATCACCGCCGAGGTGTACTTCGGGCACGCCGACGCCGACCCCGTCCTGCCCGCCGAGCAGATCCGGCGCCTGGAGGACGCCCTGACCGAGGCGGGCGTACGCCATCGCTGCGAGGTGTACGCGGGTGCCCCGCACGGCTTCACGCAGGCCGACTGCCACGCGTACGACGCGGACGCGGACGCCCGGCACTGGGCGGCGCTGCTCGCACTGCTGGGGCGGAACCTGAAGTAGGGGCGGCACGGCGGCGATCCTGCCGCAGTCATTGACACGCTCGCGCCCTCACGCCACGCTGAGAGCGCTCTCACAGTGGTCCGGACCAACTTCCCCCCACCCGATCACGACGCACGGAGACGCAGCATGTTCGCAAGCCTCCGACGCCGCCTGCCCGTTCTGGGCGCGGCGGCGGCACTGCTCGGCACCCTCCTCACGGTCGGCGGACCGTCGACGGCGGACGCGGCGGTGCCCGACACGATCCCGCTGAAGCTCACCAACAACTCCGGACGGGGAGACGCCGTCCATGTGTACGTCCTGGGCACCTCTCTGACGACGGGTCAGCAGGGCTGGGCCGACGCGAGCGGCGCCTTCCACCCCTGGCCGGCCGGCGGCAACCCGCCGACACCCGCACCCGACGCGGCCATCCCGGGACCGGCCGCCGGACAGTCCAGGACGATCAGAATCCCCAAGCTGTCGGGGCGGATCTACTTCTCCTACGGCCAGAAGCTGGTGTTCAAGCTGACCACCGGCGGTTTGGTGCAGCCGGCCGTGCAGAACCCGACCGACCCGAACCGCAACATCCTCTTCAACTGGTCGGAGTACACGCTCAACGACTCGGGCCTGTGGCTCAACAGCACACAGGTGGACATGTTCTCCGCGCCGTACGCGGTCGGCGTGCAGCGGGCCGACGGCAGCGTGGCGAGCACCGGCCGCCTCAAGTCCGGCGGTTACACAGGGACGTTCGCCGCACTGCGCGCCCAACCGGGCGGCTGGGGCGGCCTGGTGCAGACCCGGTCCGACGGCACAGTGCTGCGGGCCCTGTCCCCCGCGTACGGCCTGGAGACGGGGGCGCTGCCCGGATCCGTCCTGGACGACTACATCAACCGGGTCTGGCAGAAGTACGCCACGACGACCCTCACGGTCACGCCGTTCGCCGACCAGCCGGGGACGAAGTACTACGGCCGGGTCTCGGGCGGCGTCATGAACTTCACCAACTCCTCCGGAGCCGTGGTCACCAGCTTCGCCAAGCCCGACGCGGCGAGCGTCTTCGGCTGCCACCGGCTGCTCGACGCGCCCAACGACGCCGTACGCGGCCCGATCTCCCGCACCCTGTGCGCGGGCTTCAACCGCTCGACGCTGCTCACCAACGCCAACCAGCCGGACACCTCCGCGACCGGCTTCTACCGGGACGGCGTGACGAACCACTACGCGCGGATCATCCACGAGCGGATGGCGGACGCAAAGGCGTACGCGTTCGCCTTCGACGACGTCGGCCACCACGAGTCGCTGGTCCACGACGGCAACCCGCTCCAGGCCTACCTCACCCTCGACCCGCTGTCCTGATCCGGGGCGCCCCGCCGGTCTCGGTGATCCAGCACGCGGCCAGCAGGCCCGAGCCCGCGGTGAGGACCGCCGCGGCGAGCACGGTCGCGTCGAGACCGGCGATGTCGGCGAGGACGCCCGCCACCAGGGCGCCGACCGCGTAGCCGAGGTCGCGCCAGAACCGGTACGTGCCGAGCGCGCCCCGCCCGCCAGGCCGGGTGGGCGTGGTCGGAGACCGAGGCGATCAGCGCCGGGTAGACCATCGCGGTGCCGAGACCGAGGGCGACGGCCGAGAGGACGCCGGCGAGCAGCGGCCGGTCCAGCAGGGCCAGGGCGAGGACGAATCCGACGGCCTGCACCAGCATGCCGTACACGATGAGCGGCTTGCGGCCGATCCGGTCGGCGAGGTGGCCGGTGGGAATCTGGCCGATGCCCCACAGGATCGGGTAGAGCCCTTTGACGAGACCGACCGCGGCGAGGCCCAGGCCGTGGTCGGTGAACAGCAGCGGGAAGACTCCCCATGCCAGGCCGTCGTTGAGGTTGTTGACCAGTCCGGCCTGGCTCGCGCCCCGCAGGGACCGCTCGCGCCAGGACGTACGGGCGAACGTGGCGGCCGGCGTGGAGTGCTCTCCCTCGGGCAACTCACGTGAGTGCTGGGCGAGTTCGAGGGCGACATGGGCGGCCGTGTCGCGCACGACGAGCGACAGCGCGAGCCCTGCGGCGACGAAGACCGCGCCGATGAGTTCGGGCACCGGACGCAGGCCGTGCGTGGTGGCGAGATACCCGGTGAGCAGGGCGGTGGCACCGACGGCGGTGTACCCGGCGGCCTCGTTCAGGCCGGTGGCCAGGCCCCGGCGGGCGGGACCCACCAGATCGATCTTCATGTTGACGGTCATGGACCAGGTCAGCCCCTGGTTGACGCCGAGCAGCACGTTCGCGGCGACGATCCAGCCCCAGGACGGCGCCCAGGCGAGTGCGAACGGCACCGGGAGGCCGAACAGCCAGCCCGAGAGCAGGAGTTGCCTGCGCCGGTAGCGGGCCGTGAGGGCGCCTGCGGCGAGGTTCGTCAGCGCCTTGGTGAGGCCGAAGGCGATGATGAACGAGAACACGGCGAGATCGCTGGTCAGCCCGAACACGTCCGTGCCGATGAGCGGGACGGTGGTCCGCTCCAGCCCGACCAGGGCGCCGACACAGCAGTTGACGACGACGAGCAGCGTGAACTGCGCCAGGTTCTCCCGCAGTCCGAGCCGCACGGACCCGGTCACGGCCGCCGTCCTCACCCGGCGGCGCCCTCGGCGAGCCGCTCGCCGTGCGCGGCCGCGTAGGCGCGGGGGCCGCCCGCGAGGACGGCCAGATCGGTATGACCCGCACGCTCCAGGATGCTCGCCGCGGTCATGGCCCGCTCGCCGTGCCCGCAGGCGACGACCGCCCCGGAGGGCACGTCGTCGGCGTGCGCGGCCAGGTCGCCCAGCTCGAGGTGGAGCGCGCCCGGCACATGCCCGGCGGTGTACTCGGCCTCCTGCCGTACGTCGACGTACGGGGCGTGGGGAGCCTGTTCGGGCGTGACGTACGCGAGCGTGGCCCGGTCCTGGCCGGCGGTGGTCCAGGCGGCCATGCCTCCCGCGAGGCGTCCGGCGAGCCGCTCGTAGCCGATCTTGTACGCCTGCCGGACGATGTCGTCCGGGTCCTGGTCGTCGCCCACGACGAAGGCGAGGGGCGTGCCCTCCGGCACGAGCCAGCCCAGCCAGGTGGCGAACTGGGCGCGCAGCGCGATCGAGAGGGAGCCGGGGATGTGCCCGGCGGCGTAGTCGGCGGCGGGGCGGACGTCGACGACGAGACCGCCCCGGGCGAGCAGGGCGCGGACCTGCCCGACGTCGAGGTCGGGCAGTACGGGCGCCGAGGTGAGAACCGCGGGGCCGCGCCGGTTGGTCTCGGCGAGGCGGTCGAAGTAGGCGGGATAGCTGCCGAGGCCGCCGGTCAGCCGGCGGACGAAGGTGTCCTCGTCGGCCACGGCGAGCAGCGGGTTGGCCCGCTTCTCGGCACCGACGGTGGTGGTGCGCTCGGCGCCGGGCGGGGCCGAGCAGAAGGAGCCCGCGCCATGGGTCGGCCACACCGGCGTCTCGTCCGGCAGCAGGGACAGCCGCCGCAGGGAGCGGAACTGGGCGCGGGCCAGCTCCTCGGTGCGCTCGGCACCGAGAAGGTCGGTACGGGCGGCGGAGCGCACGATCAGGGAGCCGCCGGTGAAGACGCCCAGCTCGCGGGCGCCGTCCAGCAGCAGGAAGGACAGATGCTCGTCGGTGTGGCCGGGGGTGGCCAGGGCCCGCAGGGTGAGGCCGCCGAGGTCCACCTCGTCGCCGTCGCCCAGCCCCTGGTGCGCGAACGTCCGGCGCCCTGCCGCGGAGGCCAGCACGGTGGCGCCGTGGTCGTGCGCGAGCTGGACGGCGCCGGAGAGGAAGTCGGCGTGCAGATGGGTGTCGGCCGCGTAGGCGACCCGCAGCCCGCGCCGCTCCGCCTCGGCGTGCAGGGCCCGCAGGTCGCGGGGCGCGTCCACGGCGAGGGCGCGACCGTCACCGAGGTCGACGAGGTAGGCGCTGTTGCCCAGGCCTTCGTCGACCAGAGGGATCACACTCACGGGAGCCTCCAGGGTGTGCGGCTCTTCGTCTACACTATTCCATGGATTTATGGAGGATGCGATGACAGGCAGGACAGCGACCGGGACAGCGACAGCAACCGCGAGCGGCTCCAAGACGCGGCTCTACGACGCCTTCGCGGCCAGCGGAAAGGCACTGGCCAGTGGAAAGCGCCTTGAGCTGCTCGACCTGCTCGCCCAGGGCGAGCGGACCGTCGACGCCCTGGCCAAGGCGGCCGGGCTGAACCTGACGACCGCCTCGGCGCATCTGCAGATCCTCAAACAGGCCGGCTTCGTCGCGACCCGCCGCGAGGGCGTCCGCATCCACTACCGGCTCGCCGGCGAGGACGTCGCCCACCTCTTCGCCCTGCTCCGCAAGGTCGCCGAGCACCACCAGGCCGCCGTCCCCGCGGCCCGTGACGCCTACCTCGGCGACGAGGGGGCCCCCGAGCTCACCCGCGAGGAACTCCTCACGCGCGTCCCGACGGGCGACGTGGTCGTCCTGGACGTCCGTCCCGTGGAGGAGTACCTCGCCGGCCACATCCCCGGCGCCCTCTCCATCCCGGTCACCGAACTCGCCGACCGCATCGAGGAGTTGCCCGAGGACACCGAGATCGTCGTCTACTGCCGCGGGGAGTACTGCGTCCTCGCCCATGACGCCGTACGCCTGCTCACCGATCACGGCCGACGGGCGATCCGCCTCAGCGACGGGATGCTGGAGTGGCGACTGGCGGAACTGCCTGTGGATGCCGGGGGGTCGGGGTGAGCGGGGGCCGCGTGGGCCCGCCACCACCAGCCGGACGCGCCTGGAGGCACGGCTGATCTGCACGCACCCGACCGCGACGCGGCTCATCACCGTCTGACAGGTCCCCGGGCACCACCCACGCGACTCGTCAGCGTCTGACAGATCCCCAGGCACCGCCCACGCCACTCACCAGCATCCGACAGATCCCCAGGCACCGCCCACGCCACTCACCAGCATCCGACAGATCCCCCAGGCATCACCCCCACCGCCCTACAACACAGCGCCCCTCCCCCGACCCCGCCCTCACCAGGAGAACCACCCCGTGACGAGCACCGCCCCCGACGCAGACTCCGCCATATCCCCGCACCCCGCTGCCCAGCGCCGCATCCTGACCGTGCTGGTCGCCTCGCAGATCCTCAGCGGTGCCGGGCTGGCCGCGGGCATCACCGTGGGGGCGTTGCTCGCGCAGGACATGCTGGGTTCGGCCGACCTCGCGGGGCTGCCCAGTGCCCTGTTCACGGCGGGGTCCGCGCTCGCCGCCGTAGGGGTGGGCCGGCTGTCGCATGCGCGGGGCCGTCGCCCGGGGCTGGCCGCCGGGTATCTCGTCGGGGCGGTCGGCAGTGCGGGGGTCATCGCCGCCGCGGTCGCGGACAGTGCCGTGCTGCTGTTCGTCGCCCTGTTCGTCTACGGCGCCGGTACGGCCACCAACCTCCAGGCGCGCTACGCCGGAGCGGACCTCGCCAGCCCGGCGCACCGGGCCCGCGCGGTCTCGACCGTGCTGGTCGCCACGACCCTGGGCGGCGTCGTAGGGCCGAACCTGGCGGCGCCGACCGGGGAGTTCGCGGAGACGCTCGGCATTCCCGCCCTGGCGGGGCCGTTCCTCCTGGCCGGTGCCAGCTACGCGCTGGCCGCTGTCGTGCTGGCCGTCTGGCTGCGACCCGATCCCCTGCTGCTCGCCCGCAGCCTCGACGCCGCGGAGCGGGCGGCGGCCGACGCGGCGAAGGCCTCCGACAGCGACACGGCGGCCAACTCGACCAGCCTCGTAAGCGCCCCGACCGCGACCCCCTCTCCCGGTCTCATGCCCGGCGCCCTCACCATGATCCTCACCCAGCTGGTGATGGTGGCGATCATGACGATGACCCCGGTCCATATGCACGACCACGGACACGGCACCGCCGCCTCCGGCTTCGTCATCGCCCTCCATGTCGGCGCGATGTACCTGCCGTCGCCGCTGACGGGCTGGCTGGTCGACCGCCACGGCAGGAAGAAGATCGCGGCCGCCTCGGGCATCACCCTGCTGGCCGCCGGCATCCTCGCCGCGGCCGCGCCCGACGACTCCGTGGCCCTCCTCGCGCTCGCGCTGGTGCTCCTCGGGCTGGGCTGGAACTTCGGCCTGGTCTCCGGCACGGCGATGATCACCGACGCCCTGCCGCTGGCCACGCGTGCCAAGACGCAGGGCATGGTGGACGTCTCCATCGCGATCGCCGGTGCCACCGGGGGCCTCACCTCCGGTGTCCTCTTCTCCGCCGCCGGCTACCCGGTCCTCGCCCTCACCGGCGGCGTCCTCGCCCTGGCGATCCTCCCCCTCATCGCCGTGACCGCGAGCGGCCGGCGGTGAAGGAATCCGCCCGAAGCGGCACGAGTGCTCAAGCACGGGCGAGCAACTGGAGCCCACCCGGCTCCCGTTGACCTGATCACCGTTGTTACGGTGCACGCGTGTCCGAATCCTCACGCGATACCGCCACAGGCGCCGGCTGGGGCCCCGCCGAACAGGGCGAGTACAAGCGGCTGATGCCGCCCAGGCCGAAGAAGCTCTTCTGGCTGGACCCCCGCACCATGTGGGGCGCCCGCAACGGCGTGCTCGCCTCCCTGTTCGGCGACCCCACGGGCCGCACCCGCGCCCGCTGGACGGCCCAGCGCACGGCGGCGGGGGCCCCGGCGGACCGGGTGATCCGGCGCGACGACCCGGACAGCTTCTCGTTCCTGGTGATCGGCGACACGGGCGAGGGCCACGAGCCGCAGTACGCCGTCGTACCAGGGCTGCTGCAGGTGGGTCAGGACACGCGGTTCGCGGTGCTCGCCAGTGACGTCATCTATCCGGTCGGCGCCACGGACGACTACGACACCAAGTTCTTCCGCCCGTACCAGGACTACCGGGCGCCGGTGTACGCGATACCGGGCAACCACGACTGGTACGAGGACCTCACCGGCTTCATGCGTGTCTTCTGCGACGACGCCCCGCCCCTCCCCGCCGAGCCCGCGCCCCGCCCCCTCAGCCGGGCCTGGCTGCGCACCCTGCTGTGGCACCGCCCCAGCCCGGCCGACGAGCAACGCCTCGCCGCCGCACGGAAGTTGCGCCCGGACACCGTCCAACAGGCCGTCCAGCCGGGCCCGTACTGGGCGATCGACGCCGGGCCGATACGGATCGTCGGCATCGACACCGGGCTGCTGGGCACACTCGACGCCGAACAGGGCGCGTGGCTGCGGGAGGTGTCCCGCGACCCGCGCCCCAAGATCCTGATCACCGGACGGCCGCTGTACGTGGACGGCGAGCACCACCCCTGCCCGATCGAGGGCGGAGGGACGGTCGACGACATCGTCCGCGACCCGGCCCACCGCTATGTCGCGGCGATAGGCGGCGACATCCACAACTACCAGCGCTATCCGGTGAACGTGGACGGCCGCACGATCCAGTACGTCGTCTCGGGCGGCGGCGGGGCCTTCATGCACGCCACGCACACCATCCCGCGGGTCTCGGTGGGCGGCGTCACCGAGCGGGAGTTCCGCTGCTACCCGCTGCGCGGCGACTCGCTCGCCTTCTACAGCACGCTCTACGGCCGCCGCCTGCGGCTGCCCCGCTTCTTCACGCTCACCGAGGCCGAGGCCACCGCGGTCGTCGCCGAGCGTCTGGAGATCACCCCGGGCCGGGCCCCGCACCCGGCGGCCCGTGTCACCCGCCGCGCCCGGCTGGTCGCGTCCCTCCTGGGCACGGGCCGCCGCCCGGACAAGGGCACCCGCTTCCGCCTCCCGGTGCGCAAGGCGTACACGGACCTTCTCTCCCCGGGTTCGGCGACGTACAGCCCGCCCTTCTTCAAGAGCTTCCTGCGCCTGGACGTCTCCCCGGACGAGATCCGCGTGCGCTGCTACGCCGCGACGGGCAACCGCGCCCAGGAGGCGGACCCGCCGGTGGAGGACGAGGTGACGATCCCGCTGGCGTGAGCGGGCTCGGCCGGCAAGGTCGGCGCGCGGCTGGGATCGCGGAAAAATCACTTGTCCGCACTGGTCGGCCGTGGAACAGTGTGCCGCGTTCTGCGACCTTGCAGGCATCTTCACGGTGAGGAACGAAGCCAATGTTCTCGGCGTCCCCCAGTGGCCGCCGTCGGCGCTGAGCGCGCGCTCCACAGCAACAGCCTCAGCCCGCCACGCTGTTCCCTACGGCGGCCCCACGACGCGGTGCCTGGCGCACCGCCACTCTCCCGTGCCCCGAACTCCCCGAGTTCGCCGGCGGTTCCCCCTGAGACTTCGTGAGGTCGACACCCACCATGGACATCCAGGTCCAGCGCTTTGCCGTCACCAACCTCCGCCGCCGCCCCGTGGTCATCGAGACCGGCGGTTTCGTGGCGGGCCTCAGCCCCGACACCGACAACCCGTACCTCAATTACGCCACTCCGCTGCCCGGCGCCGAGCCGACCGGGAAGGACGTCGCGGCATTGATCGGGATCTTCCGGGAGCGTGGCCTGCTGCCCCGGCTGGAGTTCGCCCCGCAGGCCGCGCCGGCCGTGGCACCGGCCCTGCGGGCGGCGGGCTTCGGCATCGAGGCGGTGCACGAATACCTCCTCTGCACTCCCCGCACGCTGACGGCCCCTCAGCCCGACGACGCCCTGCGAGTGGAGACCCCGACCACCGACGAGGAGTACGCCGCGCTCGATGCCGCAATCTCCGAGGCGTTCGGCGACGTCTTCCCCGCTTCCGCCGAAGGTGCGGCCCGCCTGCGCCGCACCCAACAGCACGGCGGAGCCGTGCGCTTCGTCCGTGACCCCCAGGGCGGCTGCGCCGGCGGCGCGTCGTGCTCCCCGCCTGCCGAAGACACCGCAGAACTGTCCGGAGTCGGCACCCGCCCCACCCACCGTGGCCGCGGCATCGCCACCGCGGTCACCGCCGCACTCACCGAAGCGATGTTCACCCGCGGAGCCGGTTCGGTCTGGCTGGAGTACTCCGGAGAAGGCTCCCGCCGCGTCTACGAACGCGCCGGCTACCGCCCCCAAGGCACCCGCCTCTACGTCTCCTTGCCCCGGACCCAGCAACCCTGACGCCACCGACCCGCTCGGGGACGGCCACCTGCCGCCCCCGAGCGGCCGACCTCAGGTGACCCGGCCTCACATCTGGGGATGCCCTCCATACCGCCGACCAAGCCGATCACTCACCACCCCGGTACAAGAGCACCGGGTCGGCCCACCCGCCCATGCGGCGTGCGAATCCGAAGCGCCGAGGCAGCCACCGGCGCCGCCTGGCGCGTGCGGGAGCCACGGACGACCATGGTGGGCCGGACAGGTCTTCCACACCCCACCAGGTCTTGACGGCTTTCGCCCCGTGCAGCTTCAGGAGCGGCCAGCGGGGAAGATGCAGGCCGACGAAGAACATGGACACGTCGTCCCCGCACTTGGTGGTGTAGAAGTAGCGCTCGACGTCCGTGTAGCTGGCTCCCAACCCGCAGTCCAGCCCCATGGTTCCGCCGAGCCAGGTGAGCGCGAGCTTTCCACCGGCCGGAATCGACGGAACCAGCACCGGATTGAACCAGACCTCGCCGTTGAGCCCTCGCGTGAGGCCGGTCCTCTCGGTCTGGGCGACAACCACGTTGCTGGCGGGGCCTGTCCCCACGTTGACCAGCCACCACTTCGGCTGGCCGGTGCCGCCCTGCCCGCTCTCCCACATGAACTGCAGCACGGGCATGTGGGAACGCCGATCGGACGCATAGGAGACGGCCAGCGAGCCCAGCGACACGAGCACCGCGAGAACCGAGATCAGAACGGTCAGCATCACTCCTCCTTCAGCGACAGGCGCGCGTCCCCCATACCCTCACCGTATGACCGGAAGCCCAGAGAGGGGCGGACGGTCGATCACACCATGAACTCGCGAATCACCACATCCCGGAACACCGCCTTCCCCTCGATCGTGAACAGCGCGAGCCCCGTGTCGATGAGGTACGGAAACACCTCCGACGTATGCACATACCGCCCGTCGTCCACGAACATCTCCACCGACGTACGGTCGACCAGAATCCGCAGCCGCACCCGCCGCGCCCCCGCGTCGAACGGGCTGTGGCTCTCCTGCCAGCGGCCGGACGCGTCCGGGTTGACCGTGCCCCGGCGGTTGAGGAAGGCGAAGTCGCGGTAGACGCCGGCGTCGATGTGACGGGTGCCGTCGGGCGAGCGGCGCAGCTGGAGGCCGGCGCCGAGGAGTTGGTCCCAGGTGATCTCGCAGCTGACCTCGTAGGCCCGGCCGCGGTAGCCCAGGAGGCGTTGGCCGTCGACCTCGATGTCGCCGAGGTTCAGTGTGCGTGAGACATGGGCGTCCAGGCCGGCGACCGGCCTGGACGCCAGGTAGTAGCCGCCGGTCCCCGCCCGCTTCAGCGTGACCTCGCGGACGATCGAGTCCGTCCCGTTGAACCCGTCCGTGTCGATGGTCGGCGTGATGTTGGCGTAGTCCCAGTTGTTGAGCCAGCCGATGGCATGGCGCGCCCGGGGGTCGAGCGCCCCGGCCGCGGTCCGCTTCTCGAAGGTGACCGCGCCGTACCAGTCCCAGCCGTGGTCCAGCCACTGCGGATCGGGCGCGTCGGCGGTGAAGTTCGAGCCGTCGAAGGTGCCCGTCCAGTAGGCGTAGGTGTTGGGGAGCCCGGCCCCCTTGCCGTTGGCGCTCGCGCCCAGCACCCACTTCGCGACGCCGTCCTCCGCCGTGATGCGGAACAGGTCGGGGCACTCCAGCACCCCCAGTCCGTCCTTGACGAAACCACCGGCGTACGTCCAGGCGCGCAGGTTCGCCGAGTGGTAGAAGCCGATCTTGTTGTTCTCCGCCAGGGCCATCACCCAGCGGCCGCGCTCCTCGTCGCGGATGACCTTCGGGTCGCGGAAGTCGCGCACGCCCGGGTTGGGCAGCACCGGCGACGTGCCGGAGTTCACGAACGTACGGCCGCCGTCGGTGGAGTAGTACAGGTACTGCGCCTGCGAGTTCGCCCCCTCGACCGGCTCCATGGTCACCAGGACCACCACCGCCCCCGCGCCGAACCCGGCCGTGCCGCGCTCGTCCACGACCGCCGAGCCCGACCACACATCGCCGTTCGGCGTGGTGTCCTTCGGCACCGCGATGCCCCGGTCCGTGAAGGCCACCAGGTCCTTGCTGGTCACCAGCCGCCAGGCCGTGCCGGCCAGGGTGCCGCCGGTGAAGTAGTCCGGGTTGTACAGGTAGTAGTACGCGTACTCGCCGTTGATCCAGATCGGCCGCTGGGGATCGTTCTTCCACTGGTCCGGAACCGTGAAGTGGTACTCCGCCCGGTAGCTCGCGCAGCCCTCGGCGGACTCCTTCGATCTTCCGGCGGCAGGCTCCGCCGCAGCGGACCCGGCCGGCAGCAGCGCCACCGCACCCCCCGCCACAGAACTCGCAAAGAGCGCTCTTCTCGACATTCCCGGCATCACACATCGTTCCCTTCGTCGGGACGGCGGCTCATGTGAGACCAGGACTGTAGACCTAACCCGTTAAAGGTCAAGTGGTTCACGACTCTTGACAGGGCTGTAACCCGCTTCACATCATCGTCGGCATCAGATCTCGACTAACACGAGTTAGGCCCCGCTCGATGACCGACTCGCAACCCACCCGCCGCACCCTGCTGCGGTACGGCGCCTACGGCGCGGGAGCCGCCGCGCTGGCGGGCACCGCCGCCAACTGGGACCGGCTGACCGCGGCCGACATCCCCGGCCGGGACGACGGCGCCCTCGTCGTCGCCACCCTCGGCTCCGCCTTCGACCAGACCGCGGTCGGCTACCTGAGCGAGGGTTTCCGCGAACTCCACCCGGACATCCAGCTCCGGGTCAACGCCGTGCAGGCCGTCGACTGGTCGGACTTCTTCGCGAAGATCCTCACGCAGATCGCCGCGGGCACCGCCCCCGACCTCGTCTACGTCGCCACGGAAGGCGTCCAGCTCTTCGCGCAGCGCCTCGGTGTCGCCCTCGACCACTGGGTCAGGCGGGACGCCGACGAGCTGCGCGAGTACTTCGCCGACGTCCACCCCTCGCTGGTGGAGTCGATGATGTACGAGGGCAGCCTCTACCAGCTGCCCGTGGAGTTCAACGCGGCCGACATCTACCTCAACAAGCAGGTCCTCCGCCGGGCGGACGCCGACTTCCCCCCGCCGGACTGGACCCGCGACGACTTCACCGCGCTGCTGCGCCGGATGAAGCGGTCCAGCGACTCCCACTTCACCCCCTACTTCTGGACCAACCGGCTGTGGGGCGGCGTCATGCCCTGGCTGTTCGCCAACGACACCAACCTGCTCGCCGAGTCCAAGGCGCCCGGCGGCGACTGGCTGTGGAACACCTTCTACCCCGCCGAGCAGCGTCAGGGCCGGGGCGGCGGCTTCCGCTGGACCACCCCGCAGGCCACCGACGACCGCGTCGAGGAGGCGTACGAATACCTCGCCTCGCTCGTCAGTGACGGCCTGTGCTCGCGCCCCGAGGGCGGCAACGGCAACAACCTGGTCGGCGTCTTCTCCACCGGCCGCGTCGGCGTCACCCCGGCCGGCGGTTTCTGGGCGGGCGGCCTGCACCTGGCGGGCATGCGGCCGGACGGCTACGACGTGCAGTACTTCCCGCGCTGGCGCACCCAGCGCATGCAGTACGGCGCCGCCGGTTACGCCCTGCTGCGCACGTCGAAGAAGCAGGACGAGGCGTGGGAGTTCATCAAGTACGCCGCCCGCACCGACACCCTGACCCGGCTGTTCCGCACCAACCAGACCACCCCCGCCCGGCGCTCGATGCTGAACAGCGCCCGCTACGCCGAGACCGGCCCGAGCCGCTGGCAGGTCTTCTACGACACCCTCGACAGGTTTCCCGACACCGGGCCGATCCCCGCGCCGCCGCAGGTCGCCGAGGTGGAGCAGGTGCTGCTGAAGCACACCGGCAGCGCGCTCGCCTCACCGCGCTCGGTGCGCCCGGCGCTGCGCCGGCTCCAGGGCGACCTGGAGAAGGCCATGGAGCGTGACGCATGACGAACACCGCCCAGATCCCCGCGGCGCCCGTGAAGGCCGCCCCGGCTCCCGTCATGGTCAGGCCCTCGGCGCGGGAGCGCGGCACCAAGCTGCTCGCCGCCCTGTTCCTGGCCCCGACCGTCCTCGGCATCGTCGTCTTCACGGTCGTACCGATCGTCGGCTCGGTCGTCCTGAGCCTGTTCCACTGGAATGTCATCGACCCGCCGCGGTTCGCCGGTGCCGACAACTACCGGGAGGTCTTCGGCGACGAGACCGTGCTGATCTCCTTCGGCAACACCCTGCTCTTCATGGTCCTCGCCGTAGCCCTCCAGCTGCTGATCGCGCTGGTGCTGGCGCTGGCGGTGAACGGGCGGATGCCGGTGTGGCTGCGCTCGGTGTTCCGCTCGGCGTTCTTCTTCCCGCTGGTGCTGTCGGCTGCGTCGATCTCGGTGGTGATGAAGTACCTGTTCAACCAGGACTTCGGCGTCGTGAACTGGCTGATCGGACTGGTCGGCATCGACCCGGTGCCGTGGCTGACCTCGGAGAGCGGCGCGATGGCCGCGGTGATCCTGGTGTACGTCTGGCAGCAGTTCGGCTTCTCGTTCCTGCTGTTCGTGGGCGGCCTGAACAACATCCCCAAGGAGGTCCACGAGGCCTCCGCCCTCGACGGCGCGACCGGCCTGCGCAAGCACCTGTCCATCACCCTGCCGCTGCTCTCCCCGACGCTGCTGGTGGCGTCGGTGGTCGGCATCATCAACGCGCTCCAGGTCTTCGAGCAGCCGTACGTCCTCACCAACGGCGGTCCGGGCGACGCCACGCGCACGGTCGTGATGGTGATCTACGAGAACGCCTTCGAACAGCTGCGGTTCGGTCAGGCCTCCGCGGTCGGCGTGCTGCTGTTCGTGCTGATCATGGCGGTCACCGCCCTCCAGTTCCGGCTCAGCCGGCGTTTCGTCCACTACCAGTGAGCCGGGAAGTCCCATGAGCCAAGCGACCCTCTCCCTCAGCCGTGTGCGCCACTCCTTCGCGCCCTGGGCGCGGATCGCCACGCTGGCCGTCTGCGCGCTGCTGACCCTCGGCCCGGTCATCTGGACGGTCTCCACCTCGCTGCGCACCCCGGCCGAGTCCTTCGACCTGCCGCCGAGGATCATCCCGGCCTCGCCGACGGCGGAGGCGTACCGCGGGGTGTTCGACCAGATCGACGTCTGGCTGCTGGCGCTGAACTCGACGCTGGTGACCGCGCTGATCGCGGCCGGCCAGATGATCACCGCCGGGCTCGCCGGGTACGCCTTCGCACGCCTGGAATTCCGGTTCAAGAAGCCGCTGTTCGGCCTGGTCCTCGCGACGATGATGGTGCCGTTGCAGGTGACGATCGTGCCGGTGTTCCTGGTGCTGAAGTCGATGAGCCTGACCGACACCCTGCTCGGCCTGATCATCCCGGCCTTCCCCACCGCGTTCGGCACGTTCCTGATGCGCCAGTACTTCCTCGGCATGCCCAAGGACCTCGGCGAGGCGGCGATGCTGGACGGGGCCGGGCCCTGGCGGATCTTCCGCTCGGTGTACGCGCCGCTGGCCACGCCCGGACTCGCGATCGTCGGCGTGCTGGCCTTCAACTACCACTGGAACGAGTTCTTCCGCCCGTTGATCCTGGAGACCTCCAGCCAGAACTACACCCTTCCGCTGGGTCTGGTCTCCCTCCAGGGCAACCTCGGCACCGGCTCCATCTCCGTGGTGCTCGCCGGTGTCGTCCTCTCGATGATCCCCGCCGTCGCCGTGTTCGTCGTCGGCCAGCGCCCTCTCCGCGAGGGCATCACCTCCGCAGGAGTCAACCGTTGATGCACGACCCCGACGCGCCGCGTTTCCGGGTCCGTCCGCCCGCAGGGTGGATGAACGACCCCAACGGGCCCTTCCGTTGGCGCGGCCGCCACCACCTGTTCTACCAGCACAACCCCGACGCCCCGGTCCACGCGAACGTCCACTGGGGCCACGCCTCCAGCACCGACCTCGCCCACTGGGAGCACCACCCCATCGCCCTCGCCCCGACCCCGGACAGCCCGGACGAGGCCGGCTGCTGGTCGGGCTGCGTGGTGGACGACGACGGCGTGCCGACCGCCGTCTACACCGGCATCGACCGCACCCACGCCGGCCTCGGCGCCATCTGCCTGGCCCGCGCGGCCGACCCGGACGACGAGACGCTCACCGAGTGGCACACGCTGCCGGAGCCGGTGGTGTCCGGCCCGCCGGCCGGCCTCGACGTGGTCATGTTCCGCGACCCGTTCGTCTTCCGCTTCGAGGGCCGCCGCTGGGCGCTCGTCGGCGCGGGCCACGCCGACGGCACGCCCTCGGTGCTGCTGTACGACTGTCAGGACCTGGCCGACTGGCGGTTCGCGGGCGTTCTCCTCGACGGCAACGACCCGCGCGCGCTGGACGCGTTCGGCGACAAGGCGGTCGGCTGGGAGTGCCCGCAGCTCGCGGCGACACCGGGCGGGGAGTGGGTGCTCGTGGTGTCCCTGTGGGACGGGGACCCGCACTCCACGGGCTACCTGACGGGCAGTCTGATCCCTTCCGCAGAGGGCGGGTTGCGTTTCGAGGCGCGTGCGGGCGGCCGCCTCGACCAGGGCCGGGACTTCTACGCCCCGGCCGTGCTCCAGGAGGAGGACCGGGCCCTGCTGTGGGGCTGGTCGTGGGAGTCGCGCGAGGAGGCCGAGGTGCTGGACGCGGGCTGGGCGGGCGTCCTGACCGCGCCGCGGGTCGTCGACGTCCGGGCCGACGGCACCCTGAGCGTCGTACCGGCGCCGGAGCTCCAACTGCTGCGCGCGGCCGAGCCGTTCGTGACCGCGCCCGGCCCGGCGGGGCTGCCGGACGCCTACGACCTGACGGTGACGGCCGGTTCACCGACGACGGTGGCTCTGCTGCGGGCCGCCTCCGGTGCGGAGGTCACCCTGCGGCTGGACCCGGCCGGCGGCACGCTCACGCTGGACCGGTCCGCGTGGCCGCGCGTGGGCCGGGAGGGGTCGGCTCCGGTGGTCGCGCGGATACCGGCCGGCGAGGAGATGACCGTACGGGTCCTGGTGGACGGCTCGCTCTACGAGGTGTTCGCGGGCGACCACGCGATGCTCACCGAGCGGGTGTACCGGCGGCCGGGCGACGTCCCGGAGCTGTCCGTGACGGGCGCCGGGGCGAGGGTCACGGGCTGGGAGCTGGTGCCGTAGAGGTGAGGCGGAGGAGGGGCCGTCCCGGGGTTCGGGGCGGCCCTTCAGCGTGTCGGGGCCGGGCCCACGGAGGCGCGGGGGACCACCGGGCAGGCCAGGCGGCGCACGGTGGCGGGCGGGGTGCGGCCGGTGGCGATGGCGTCCAGCAGCAGGCGCGCCGCCGCCTCGCCCATCGCCCGGTGGGGCAGGGCGACCGTGGTCAGCGCGGGGGTGAGGAACGCGGCCATGTGCTCCTGGTCGTCGTAGCCGACGACCGACAGGTCGCCCGGTACGTCGATGCCGAGCCGGGCCGCGGCGTGCAGGACGCCCGCGGCGACCCGGTCGTTGTAGCAGAAGACGCCGGTGGGGCGGTCCTGCGGCGCGACGCCGTCGAACAGCCGCAGCCCGCCCTCGTGGCCGCCGGAGATCTCGCCGCCGGTGCGTATCACCCACTCCTTGGGCACGGTGATGCCCTCCGCGCGCAGGGCGTCCCGGAATCCGCGCAGCCGCTCCACCGACGCGATGTCGTCCAGCCCGCCGACCAGCGCGACCCTGCGGTGCCCCTGCTCCAGCAGCAGCCGGGCCGCGGTACGGCCGCCCGCGCGTTCGGCGGGGACGACGGCGGGCAGCGAGTCGTCCTCGGGCAGGCAGTTGGCGAGCACGGAGTGGGTGCGGTGCAGTCCCTCGGGGACCCGCACGCTGCGCAGGGACATCGCCGCGTAGATGATGCCGTCCACACGCCGGTCCAGGAGTTCGGCGACGGCCGCGTCCTCCTTGGCCGGGTCGCCGCCGGAGTCGACGGTGAGGACGAGATGCTCGTCGGCCCAGGCGGTCTCCATGGCGCCGCGCAGCAGCCGCCCGGCGAACGGCGACGACGCGATCTCGTCGGTGACCAGGCCGATCACGGCCGTACGACGGCGGCGCAGGCCGCGGGCGACGGGGTCGGGGCGGTAGCCGAGCTGGGCGGCGGCCTGGCGGATGCGTTCCTGGGTGGCGGGCGAGAGGTTGCCCTCGGCGCGGCCGTTGAACACGAAGGAGACCGCCGTGTGGGACACCCCGGCGAGCCGGGCGACGTCCCGTGACGTGGGGCGTGCCTGTCCCGTGGTCTGCTTCTCCTCGGCGCTTGCCATGCCGTCCGCCGTCCTCGTCCCCGCCCGTCCGGTTGATCGTCCTCACCCTATCCGTGACGCTGGTCGAGGGGTACGGCACAGGTCGCCCGGGTACCCGGCGCGCGGAAGGAGGCTTTCCGGTGGCTGACGAGGACCGGCTGCGGGAGTACCGCGGCAAGCGCGACTTCTCCCGGACCGCGGAGCCCGAGGGGCGGGGCGCGGCGGAGGGCGACGAGCCGCACTTCGTCGTGCAGATCCATGACGCGAGCACGATGCACTTCGACTTCCGGCTCCAGGTCGACGACGTGCTGAAGTCCTGGTCGGTGCCGAAGGGCCCGTCCGCCGACCCGCACGACAAGCGGCTGGCGATGCCGACGGAGGACCACCCGCTGGACTACGAGGAGTTCGAGGGCGTCATCCCGGCTGGCGAGTACGGCGGCGGCACGGTGATCGTCTGGGACCACGGTTCGTACGAGCCGCTCAGCCACGACCGGCGCGGCCGGCCCGTCGACTTCGCCGAGTCCCTGGAGCGCGGGCACGCCACCTTCCGCCTCAAGGGCGCCAAACTGCACGGCGAGTACGCGCTGACCCGGTTCCGCGGCGGCGACGACGGCGAGCGCGAGGCGTGGCTGCTGGTGAAGGCGGCCAAGGGCCCGAAGGGCCAGGGCGCACCCGACCCGCGCCGGGCACGCTCGGCGCGGACGGGGCGGACGCTGGGACAGGTCCAGGCGGAGGAGACCCGGGGAGCCTGACGCTCAGCGCAGATGCCGGGCGAAGAACGCCAGCGTGACGTCCATCGAGTCGTCCCACCGCGGCCCGAACGTGTGCCCCTCGCCGGGCCAGGTCCACAACTCCACGTCCTTGCCCGCCGCCTCGAACGCGGCCGCCGTCTCCTTCGACCAGCGCGGCGGGCATACGACGTCGGCGGTGCCGTGATGGATCAGCAGAGGCTCGGTGACCCGGTCGACGTACGTCACCGGCGAGGCCGCCCGCCAGAACGCCGGGTTCTCCTCGGGACTGCCGTGCTTCGCCTCGGTCTCGGCGACCAGCGGGTCGCCCGCGCCGCGCCCGAAGCGCTCGAGGTTCTCCTCCGGGCGTGAGCTGACCGGCGCGAACACCACCGCCGCGTCGACGAGTCCGGGCGCCACGACGAGCACGTTGTAGACGACCCCGCCGCCCATGGACCGGCCCAGCAGGCCGATCCGGTCGCCGTCGACCTCCGGGCGGCCGGAGCCGCGCAGCGCCAGCACGGCGCCGATGACGTCCTCGGTGTAACGGATCCGCAGATCGACGTCGTTGTCGGGGTCGCGGTCGGAGCCGGCGTGGTTGCGGTAGTCGGTGTGCAGGACGACGTACCCCTCGCGGGCCAGCCGGTCCTGCTCGCGGGCCAGGCCTCGGCCGCTGGTGTAGACGGCCGGGTCGATGTAGCCGTGTGCCAGCACCAGGGCGGGGAACGGGCCCTTGCCGTGCGGGACGTTCATGATCCCGGAGATCGTCAGGCCGTTCGCGCGGTAGGTGACGGCGTAGCGCGTGTAGGCGTCGGTGCGGGTCAGGACCGTACGGGTGCGCAGGTCGGTTCCCCGGTGGTCGCGGGCGACGAGACCCGGGATGGAGACGGGGTCGACCGGGGAGGCGGTGGGCGAGGGGCTCGGGGGCCCTGTGCGGGTCGGGCTGAGGGTGGGTGTGGGAGTGGAGGTGGGCTCGGCGGCGCCGTCGCTGCCGGTGCAGCCCGCGAGGGCCGCCAGCACCAGGCAGACGGTCACCGTGGCCTTGCTCCGCAGCAGCCGCATGAGGCCAGTATCCCGGATGTGCGCGATCCGGCCCGAAGACGCCCGCCGTACGCCTATGTTCGGGCTGCGTCCCTTGCTCGGCGTGTCCCCGACAGGTCAGGAGGCCCCGTATGCCCCGTCGCCGCACCGCGCTCCGCCTCGCCACCGCCGCACTGCTCACCGCGGCCACCGTCCTCACCGGAGGAGCCGCCGAGGCGACCCCGCCGGGCCCCGGCGTGACCGGGCGGGTCATCGCGCAGACCACCGTCGGGAACACCGACTACATCCTGCGCGAGGTGACCGTACCGCCGGGCCGGGCGACCGGCTGGCACTTCCACGACGGGCCCCTGTACGGGTACGTCAAGGAGGGCACCCTCAGCCACTTCGACTCCACCTGCGCCTCGGACGGCGTCTACCGGCAGGGCACGACCATCCAGGAGCCGGCCGACTACGTCCACATCGGCCGGAACCTGGGGGACACGACGCTCGTCCTGGAGGTGCTGTACGTCCTCCCGCACGGGTCGCCCTTCGCCCGGGACGCGGCCAACCCGGGCTGTCCCTTCGAGTAGACCCCGTCAACCGCGCAGGACGGCGAGGGCGCGGTCGGCGTGGGTGTTCATGCGCAGTTCGCTGCGGACGACCTCGAGGACCTTGCCGTCACGCCCTATGACGAAGGTGACGCGCTTGGTGGGGGCGAGGGTGAACCCGCGCCTGACGCCGAAGCGGTCGCGGATCGACCCGTCGGTGTCGGACAGCAGCGGCATGCCGAGGGTGTGCCGCCCGGCGAACTCCGCCTGCCGCTCCACGCTGTCGCCGCTGATCCCCACCGGCGTCGCACCGACAGCGGCGAACTCGGCGGCCAGGTCCCGGAAGTGGCAGGCCTCCGCGGTGCATCCCGGGGTGAGGGCGGCCGGGTAGAAGAACAGCACCACCGGGCCGTCCACCAGCAGCTCCGACAGCTTGCGCACCGCGCCCGTCTCGTCCGGCAGTGCGAAGTCCTCGACGATGTCGCCGACTTGGGGATGCGCGCCCATGCTTCCTCCTCCGGTGGCCTGCCGCGCAACATTACTCGACGGTATTACCAGCGGTCACGGGCCCCCGGTGTATGTCCGAACGCCCGCCGGAAGACGTCGATGAAGGCGCTCGCGGAGGACCATCCGCAGCGGTGCGCCACCGCGGTCACCGGGGTGTCCTCGGCGAGCATGCGCAGAGCGTGGTAGAGGCGCGACTGCGTGCGCCATTGCGGGAAGGTCATGCCGAGTTCGCGGCGGAAGAGCCGGCTGAGGGTGCGCTCGGAGGCTCCGGTCGCGGCACCGAGTTCGGCGAGGGTGCGCCGGTCCGCCGGGTCGGCGTGGACCAGGTCGCACACGTCGGCCAGCCGCGCGTCCCTCGGCGTGGGCAGCCGCAGCGGGTCCTGCGGCGAGGCGCGCAGCCGGTCGCGCAGGACGGCGAGCAGCCGGCGGCGCTCGGGGGTGTCGTCGGGGGGTTCGCGGGTGTACGCCACGATGAGCTCGCGCAGCAGCGGGCCGACGGCGAGGACGGTGGGGGCCTCCAGGCCGAGCGGGTTGTCCTCGGCGGGCAGGCCCACGAGGTGCAGGTCGAGACGCCCGTGGGCGCGGTGGGCGTGCACGGTGCCCGCCGGGATCCACAGGGCGCGCGTGCCCGGCGCGAACCAGGTCCCGGCATCGGTGGTCACGGCCAGCACGCCGGAGCCCGCGTAGACGATCTGGTGCTCGTCGTGCCGATGGGCGTCGATGCGCTCCCCGGCGGCCAGCCGCTGGGCGCGGGTGGGCGCCTCGGGGGTGTGGCGGATGTTCGGCACAGTCAGGCAGATTATCGGAAGCGCGCCATGCGGCGGGGCCGGGACGATCGCGGTGTGCTGCAGAAATCTCCCTCCCCTTCCCCCTCCCGTCGTCCCGTGGTGCTGATGTCGACGGGGCACGCGTGCGTCGACGTCTACCAGGGCGCGGTCGCCGCCCTGGTGCCGTACTTCGTCGCCGAGCGCGCCTACTCCTACGCGGCCGCCTCCGGTGTCGTCCTGGCCGCATCCCTGCTGTCGTCCGTCGTGCAGCCGCTGTTCGGGGTGCTCACCGACCGGTGGGCCCTGCCGTGGCTGCTGCCGCTGAGCGCGCTGGCGGCGGGGGCCGGGGCGGGGCTGAGCGGGGTCGGCGGCGGTTATGCGGCGACCCTCGCGGCTGTCGCCCTGTCGGGGATCGGCGTCGCCGCCTACCACCCCGAGGCCGCCCGGGTGGCGCGGCAGGCCGCGCGGGGCGGCCAGGCGGGCATGGGCTGGTTCGCCCTGGGCGGCAACCTCGGCTTCGCCCTCGCCCCGCTGCTGGTGTCGGCCGTCGTGGCGACCGGCGGCCTGCGCGCCTCTCCCCTGCTGGTGGTGCCCGCCCTGGTGGGCGCGGTGCTGTGCGCGACGGCGGTACGCGCGCTGCGCCTCCCGGCGCCGGCCGCGCGGGACGCGCAGGGGTCCGGCCGCGACGACTGGCCGTCGTTCCTGCGGCTGTCCGGGGCGGTGGTGTGCCGCTCGATCGTGTTCGTCGGCCTGAGCGCCTTCGTCTCGCTGTACGTGCGCGAGCGCACCGGAGGCGGCGAACTCGCCGGAACGGCCGCGCTGTTCGTGCTCTACGCGGGCGGGGCCGTCGGCACGGTGGCCGGCGCGCGCCTCGCCGACCGGTACGGCAGGGTGTCCGTGCTGCGCAGGTCGTACGCCCTGACGACCGTCGCCGTGGCCGGACTGCTCCTCGTCCCGGGACCGGCGGTGTACGCCTGCGTCGCCCTGGTCTCGGCCGGCCTGTACGTGCCCTTCGCCCTGCACGTCACCCTCGGCCAGGACTGCCTGCCCCGACGCGTCGGCACCGCGAGCGGCGTGACCCTGGGCCTGACGGTCAGCATCGGCGGCCTCGCCGCCCCCGCCCTGGGCGCACTCGCCGACACGACCTCGCTGCGCACCGCCCTGCTCCCCCTCGTGGCCCTGCCGGCGGTGGCGTGGCTGCTGGTGCGCCGACTGGGCGAGCCTGGGGGCGCGTGAGGGGGCAGGCCACGCCCCATCGGGCACCGCGCCCCGGCCCCGACAGCAACGCCCGTTCAGGGGAAACCCACCTCCCGGGCGTATGCCCACCCCGCACGGCGTCGACATCTCAAGCCGTGACCCTGCCGCTGATCGCCCCCATGCTCGCCACGCCCGGCACGCTGCCGTCCGCCGCGCAGGACATGCGCTGGGCGTACGAGACGAAGCAGGACGGACAGCGGGCGGTGATCTACCTCCCCGGGGACGGGAGCCTGGTCCTGCGTGCCCGTTCGGGTGAGGAGATCACCGCCGCCTACCCGGAGCTGCGGCCGCTGGGCACCGCGCTGGGCGGCACGGCCGCGGTGCTGGACGGCGAGGTGCTGGCGCTGGACGAACGCGGCCGGTCGGACTTCCAGATGCTGCAGGCACGGATGGGCCTCGCCCACGCCCCGGCCCGCGCGGCACGCAAGGCCGCCGCGGCCCCGGTGCACCTCGCCCTGTTCGACGTGATGCACCTCGAGGACCGCTCCCTGCTGCGCCTGCCCTACCGGCGCCGCCGCGCCCTGCTGGAGGAGCTCGCGCTCCAGGGCCCTTACTGGTCGACCCCGAGGGCACTGGTCGGTCACGGCGAGGAGGCGCTGCGGGCGACCCGCGAGCACGGCCTGGAGGGCCTGGTGTGCAAGCGGCTGGACTCGCTGTACGAGCCGGGCGTGCGCTCCCGGAACTGGATCAAGATCCGCAACATGACCGGCGTGGACGTGATCATCGGCGGCTGGCTGCCCGGCAAGGGACGGCTCACCGGTCTGCCGGGCGCCGTACTGGTCGGCCAGCGCGCGGCGGGCCGGCTGCGCTATGTCGGCGGGGTCGGCACGGGCTGGAGCGAGGCCGAGCGCGAGCAGCTGGCCGGGCTGCTGCGCGCCGACGCCACCGACGTGTGCCCCTTCGACCCCGTCCCGCGGACACCGGGCGCCCACTGGGTGCGGCCCCGCCTGGTCGGCGAGGTCCGCTACAGCACCCGCACCCGCTCGGGCATGCTGCGCCAGCCGTCGTGGCTGCGGCTGCGGCCCGATCTCACGCCGGAGGAGTCCTCGGCCGACGTGCCCGACGATCTCGTCTGACATGACGTGTTGGACTGTCTTTCACCACCGTGACGCCTGCGACCCCTTGGCGCGCCCGGGAATCGGCGGCATTCTGAACTGCCCTTCCCCCCACGGCCGTTGAAGGAGGACGTAGTGTCGTCATCGAGGTTCACCCGGCACCGCGGAAGATGGCTCGCCGGACTGGCCGGGGCCGCCGCCCTCGTCATCGCCTTCCCCGGCACCGCGCTGGCCGCGCCGCCGCAGGCGCTGCCCGCGAACGCCGACGGACTGGAGCAGACGTTCCAGCCCGCCTACGACTACGACACCGACGGCTGCTACTCCACCCCGGCCATCGGCCCCGACGGCACCGTCAACAGCGGCCTGAACCCGACCGGCGCCCTCAACGGCCAGTGCCGCGACTCCTGGGACCTGGACAACACCAACGGCTACGCCCGCTACAAGTGCAACAACGGCTGGTGCGGCATCCTGTACGCCCTGTACTTCGAGAAGGACCAGGCCCTCGCCGGCACCAGCATCGGCGGGCACCGCCACGACTGGGAGCATGTGGCGGTGTGGGTGCAGGACAACCAGGTGAAGTACGTCTCGACGTCCAACCACGGCTCGTTCACGGTGCACGCGGCCTCGCAGATCCGCTTCGACGGCACCCACGCGAAGATCGTCTACCACAAGGACGGCATCAGCACCCACTGCTTCCGGGCGGCCAACTCCAATGACGAGCCGCCGGAGAACCACGAGCACACCTGGCAGTACCCGCCGCTGGTCGGCTGGAACGGCTACCCGGCCGGCATCCGCGACAAGCTCGTCTCCTACGACTTCGGCAGCGCCCACTTCGGCCTGAAGGACGGCAGTTTCGCCTCCCATCTGGCCTCGGCGAAGCCGTCGGGCATTCCGTTCGACCCGTACGCCTGAGCCGTACGGCCTAGGGCTCGGGTCCGCGTCCTTCTCGGTCGCGGGCCCGAGGCCGCCGCGGACCGGCGCCGCCTAGCATCGCCGCCATGAGTGCCCACGACACGAGCGGACGGCTCGACGAAGCCTTCGAACGCCTCCACACCTGCGGTCCCGAGTTCCGGGGCTGGCTCAGCAACCACGCCCCCATGGTGGTCGAGGCACTGGCCGCACACGGGCAGGCCGGGGCCGTGCACCGCTGGCTGGACCTGTACAGCGACCGGCTGGAGGAGTTCCCGGCGCCCACGGAACGCGTCACCGACACCAACTGGCAGCAGGCGCTGGGCGATCCGCGCCGGGCCGCCGACTGGATCGCCTACTTCTCCCGCGCCCTGGACGACCGTCCGTGGCGGGACGTGCTCGCCGAGTGGTGGCCGCGTCTGCTGCCCGGCCTGTACGCCGCCGCCACCCACGGGGTCATCCGGGCCGGTCACGCCGTACGGGCCCTGGAGGCCGAGGAGAACGCGCCGCGCCGCGCCGAACTCGCCCAGGCCCTCGGCTACTGGGCCGCCCGCCACCTCCCCGTGTCCGGCCTGCGGACGCTGCCCGGCGCCGCGAGCGCCGCGCAGAGCCTCGACCTCGTGCCCGGCATCGACCCGCCCGAGGGCGGCTATCTGACCCGGCTGGCCGCCGTACGCCGGCTGCCGCTGTGGGCGGACGAGGTGAGCGATGCGGACACGGCGAAGGAGCGGCTCACCGAGCTGGTCCGGGCGGCCACCCACCGCTACGCGACCCATGGCCACGGCGAGGAGACGATGCTCGTGCACGCGGCCACCGCACCCAACGCCGTGCTGCGCACGCTGGATTCACTGCCGCGCGAGCTGTGGGCGCCGAGCCTGCACGCGGCATGGACCGCGTCGGCGGCCGTCACCGCGATGTACGCCACCGCGCCGCCGGTCGACTACGCCCCGCCCGCCCGGCTCACCGCGCAGGAAGTCGTCGAACGCGCCCTCGCGCACGGCGACGAGCACGTCATCAAGCTCACCGACACCGCCCTCGACATCGGCGACGACCGGGCACTGGCCTCGGCGCAGCGCGCGATCGAGCTGAGCCGGCCGCTGGTCTGAGCACATGATGTCCCCGCGACCGACAGGGACATGGACGACGCACCGCTGCCCGCCGCTGTGCGCCGGCCCTAGGGCGTACGTCCGTCAGGTGCTGGACGGTGCGGGGCCGCTCGTGCGGCGGCCGGCCGCGTGGGACGCCGACACACTGGAGGGCGACGTGAGGTGAGCGCCTGCGTGGTCCGGCGGGCGGGCACTATCGTGTGCGCATGTCCGTACCCGAAATGATCCGGATCGTCTCCCGTGACTCGCCCATGGCGCTGGCTCAGGTGGAGCGGGTCCGTGCCGAGTTGGCCGCGCTGTACCCCGAAGTCCGCACCACGGTCGTGCCGGTGAAGACCACCGGCGACAAGTGGCTGGGCGATCTGTCGAAGGTCGAGGGCAAGGGGGCGTTCACCAAGGAGGTGGACGCGGCGCTGCTGGCCGGGGAGGCCGACCTCGCGGTGCACTGCGTCAAGGACGTGCCCGCGGACCGGCCGCTGCCCGCGGGGACGGTGTTCGCCGCGTTCCTCAAGCGCGACGACATCCGGGACGCCCTGGTCCACCCGGACGGGCTGACCCTGGACGAGCTGCCGGCCGGCACCCGGATCGGCACCTCGTCGGTGCGCCGGATCGCCCAACTGGCCGCCACGCACCCGGAGTTGGAGTGCGTGCCGTTCCGCGGCAACGCCAACCGGCGGCTGGAGAAGCTCGCAGCGGGCGAGGCGGACGCGCTGCTGCTCGCGGTGTCCGGGCTGGAGCGGATCGAACGGCGGGACGTGATCAGCGAGGTGCTCTCGCCGGAGACGATGATGCCGCCGATCGGCGCGGGCATCCTCGCCCTGCAGTGCCGGGAGGACGACGCCGACCTGATCGACGCGGTGAGCGCCCTCGGCGATCCGGCCACGCATCGCGAGGCCACCGCCGAGCGGATGTTCCTGCATGTGCTGCAGGGGCACTGCAACAGCCCCATCGCGGGCTACGCGCAGGTCGACCGCACCGGCGAACTCTCGCTGCGGGCCTGTGTGTTCACCCCGGACGGCAAGACGCGGCTGAACGCCCACGAGTGGGCGGGCCGGCTGGACCCGGCCACCCTCGGCACGTCCGTCGCGGTGGCGCTGCTGCGGCAGGGCGCGCGCGAGATCATCGACGGCATCCCGCACTGAGGCCCGTAAGGGGGCACCCCCGCACGCCTCAGGCGGTGCCCTCTTCGGCCTGGTCGCGCAGGAAGATGCTCACCTGGTGGGCGACGCCGCAGCCGGGGCCGGTGTGCGTGCCGTGGCTCTCGTGCAGCCCGATGCCGCCGGCCCACAGGTGGCGCCCGGTCCACTCCTCGTCCACCCGCAGCTGGATCTGCACGTCGACCTGGGAGAGCGCGGCCTCGGGCCCGGCCGCGTAGAGCACGGCGGTCGCCCGGCGCAGCGGGTAGACGTCGAAGCCCTCGACGAACTGGGAGTTGCGCCAGTCGAGGAAGGCGCTCTCGCCGTCGGGGCCGACGCGCACGTCGATCTGGCCGTCCTCCAGGTGGATGCCGTAGGTGCGTTCGCCGCGGTTCTCGACGGTCACGCGGACGCTGAAGTAGGTCAGCCCCTCGGCGGCGTCGTCGCGTCCGCGCGGCGGCTCGGACTGCTCAAGACGGTGGACGCGGACGCGCAGACCGGCATGCTCGTCGTACTCCTGCCAGTCCCCGACCACGTTCGGCTCGCACACAATGCACCTCTCGACTCCCCAGAGGTGCTTCCTATCCGTGGGCCGATCGCACTGTCAAATGAGCGCAATGCGCGGTGGCCAGGGGCTTCCGGGCGTTGATCGGCGATCAAGCGCTGCCCAGGCAGAACGCTCCCGCACCCGCCGGGGACGCCACCGGCGGCGTGCTGCACATCACGTTCCCCGCCTTTCCCGGACGCCGCGCGAAGGTTCCTACCCTTTTGTAACCTTTCGATGTGGAGTCGACCGATTGCTGGGCGTAGAATTATTCACGAAATGCGTTTCGTCTGTACTTCCACAGGGAATCCGCATCTCAGTGCTTCGGAACGGAGGCACATCCGTGGGACCCCCGCCGGACCCCGGTGTCTCCGCGAGTCCGAGCCCGCGCCTCCCACGGTGAGTCCCCCATTCGGCACCTACCTGCCCAGGGAGGTGCGCATCGTGCGTATCACCGGCAGCAGAACGAGGCGACACCCTCACGACGACGCCCCCGACACCGGCGAGGCCTTCGACCGGCTTCGGCGGCTGCCCGACGGGCCCGAGCGTGAGGCACTCCGGGACGAGCTGGTCAGGGCATGGCTGCCCATGGCCGAGCGCATCGCCGTCCGCTTCCGCGGCCGCGGCGAGGCCCTGGAGGACCTCTACCAGGTGGCGGCCCTCGGCCTGGTGAAGGCCGTCGACCACTACGACCCGGCCCGCGGCCACGCCTTCGAGGCGTACGCGGTACCGACCGTGACCGGCGAGCTCAAGCGTCACTTCCGTGACCACATGTGGACGCTCCACGTCCCCCGCCGCGTGCAGGACCTGCGCAATCGGGTCCGGCGCGCCACGAAGGAACTGTCCCAGACCACCCCGGGCCGACCCCCGACCGTCGCCGAGATCGCCGAGCACGCCGATCTCACCGAGAGCGAGGTCCGCACGGGCATGGAGGCCCTGGAGTGCTTCTCCGCGCTGTCCCTCGACGCGGAGATGCCCGGCACCGACGGCTACGCCCTCGGTGACGCCATCGGCGGCCCCGACCCGAGCTTCGACGTCGTCGTCGACCGGGTGGCCGTCAAGCCCTGCATCGAAGCCCTGCCGGAGCGCGAGCGGACCATTCTCTACCTGCGGTTCTTCCAGGGCATGACCCAGAGTTCCATCGCCGAACAGCTCGGCATATCGCAGATGCACGTCTCGCGGCTGCTCAGCGGCTGCTTCGAGCACCTGCGGGAGGAACTGCTCGCCGAGGTCCGGTGAGCGGTCGTCCTCACTCGGAGGAGGAGCCCGGGATCTGCGTCGGGCCGTGGCGGTCGAGGGCCGCCTCGAGCTCGGCGCGGATCTGCGGCGGAATCTCCCCCGCACGCCCCCACAGCAGGATCAGCTCGGCGACATGGCGCAGCTTGATGTTCGTGTGCTGCGAGACCTCGCGGAGGACGGTCCAGCCCTGGTCGGGCGCGACGCGCCCCAGCGCCACCATCATCCCGATGGCCTGGTCGACCACGGCGTGGGAGGTCACGGCCTCCTTGAGCTGCTGGACTTCTTCCTGCAGCTCGATGATCCGTTCCGTCTCGTCCGCGGGTTCACCCGGTCCGGTTGCCACGGATTCATCCTCCTGCTTCGGCCAGCCGGGCGCCAGTGGGGTACTCGGCAGGCGGCTCGACCGTTTCCGGTTGGACACTGGGAGCAGCATCCAGGCTGCCGCCCTCACGACCCCAGGACGAGTGCCATGAACGACCGACCGACACCCTCCGCCAAAGAGGTCGTCACCACCCACTCCGTGTTCGGTGCCCCTTGCTGGGTCAGCCTGACCAGCCGCGACCTGCCTGCCACCGAGGCCTTCTACAGCGCCGTGCTGGGCTGGCGGTGGCGGTCGGCCAAGCTCGGCGACAAATTCCGGATCGCTCTGGCGGACGGCGCGCCGGTCGCCGGCATCGCCGGAGTCGCCTCGATGTGGCAGATGGCCGTCGCCTGGACCCCGTACTTCGCGGTCGCCAGCGCCAACGAGGCCGTCGCCCGCGCCCAGGAGCGCGGCGGCACGACCGCCGTGGGACCGATCTCCTTCCCGCCCGGCCGGGCGGCCCTGCTCGCCGACCGCGACGGCGCCACGTTCGGGATCTGGGAGGGCGAGCTGATCACCGACTGGGAGACCTGGCGCCGGGCCGCCCCCGCCTTCATCCGGCTGCACACCCGCGACGCCTTCGACGCCGCGATCTTCTACGGCGAGGTCCTGGAGTGGGCCACCACCCGGCCCGGCTGCTGCGAGGTCCACTACGAGGGCGACGAGGTCGTCCTGCGCAGCGGCGGTGACGTCGTCGCCCGCATCGAGTCGGGCGCGCTCGAAGCCGCCCCCGACCCCACCATCCGGCCCCACTGGCAGGTCCACTTCGCCGTCGAGGACGTCACCGCCTGCGCCCGCACCGCCGAACAGCACGGCGGCAGCGTCCTCGGCAAGACCGCCGACGACGCCGTCCTGCGCGACCCGGACGGAGCCCAGTTCACGGTGACCTCACGTCGCCAGCCCTGAGCCACAAGCCCTGGCCCCGCGAGGGGCCGGTGGCTCAGCCCGTCCCGCGGGAGGGGCGGGACAGCAGGGCCAGGCTGCGGGCGCCGACCGGCACGATCGTGCCGGCCTTGTACTCCGTCTCGTCCGGCACGCCCTGGGGGTCGGCGGTGTCGACGAGGGCCGTCCAGCGCTCGCCGTAGGTGCGGTCGGGCAGCTTGAAGTCGACGGGCTCCCAGTAGCTGTTGAGCAGCAGCAGGAAGGAGTCGTCGACGACGGGCCGGCCCTGGGGGTCGGGTTCGGCGATCGCGTCGCCGTTGAGGAAGACGGCGACGGAGTGCGCGTCGGAGCGCTGCCAGTCGCCCTCGGTCATCTCACCGGCGTCCGGCGCCAGCCACACCAGGTCGGGCAGCGGCTGACCGGCATGCGTGAGGGTCTCGCCGCGGAAGAAGCGGCGGCGGCGCAGCACCGGATGTCCGGCCCGCAGCTCGATCAGCCGCCGGGTGAACTCCAGCAGTTCACCCTGCTCCTCGGTCAACGCCCAGTCGATCCAGGACAGTTCGTTGTCCTGGCAGTAGGCGTTGTTGTTGCCCCGCTGGGTGCGGCCGAGCTCGTCGCCGTGGCAGAGCATCGGGATGCCCTGCGACAGCAGCAGCGTGGCGAGGAAGTTGCGCTGCATGCGCCCGCGCAGCTCCCGCACCGACGGGTCGGCGCTCTCGCCCTCCGCCCCGCAGTTCCAGGACCGGTTGACGCTCTCGCCGTCCCGGTTCCCCTCGCCGTTGGCCTCGTTGCGCTTGTCGTTGTACGACACGAGGTCGCGCAGCGTGAAACCGTCGTGCGCGGTGACGAAGTTGACGCTCGCGCGCGGCCGGCGCCTGCTGTGCTGGTACAGGTCGGAGGACCCGGTCAGCCGGGAGGCGAACTCACCGAGGGTGTTCTCGCCGGTGCGCCAGAAGTCCCGCACGGTGTCGCGGTAGCGCCCGTTCCACTCCGACCACAGCGGCGGGAAGTTGCCCACCTGGTAGCCGCCCTCACCGACGTCCCACGGCTCGGCGATCAGTTTGACCCTGCTGATCACCGGGTCCTGCTGGATCAGGTCGAAGAACGCCGACAGCCGGTCCACCTCGTGGAACTGCCGGGCCAGGGTCGCCGCGAGGTCGAAGCGGAAGCCGTCGACATGCATCTCGGTGACCCAGTAGCGCAGCGAGTCCATGATCAGCTGAAGGACGTAGGGGTGCCGCATCAGCAGGCTGTTGCCGGTGCCGGTGGTGTCGTAGTAGTGCCCCCAGTCGCCGTCGACGAGACGGTAGTAGGAGGCGTTGTCGATGCCGCGGAAGGAGAGGGTGGGGCCCTTCTCGTTGCCCTCGGCGGTGTGGTTGTAGACCACGTCGAGGATCACTTCCAGGCCGGCCGCGTGCAGTTCCTTCACCATCGACTTGAACTCCGCGACCTGCTCGCCCCGGGTGCCGCGGGCGGCGTAGGCGTTGTGCGGGGCGAAGAAGCCGATGGTGTTGTAGCCCCAGTAGTTGGACAGGCCCCGGTCGCGCAGCACTCCGTCCTGCACGAACTGGTGCACCGGCATCAGTTCGACGGCCGTCACCCCGAGCGACACGAGGTGGTCGACGATCGCAGGGTGCGCGAGACCGGCGTAGGTCCCGCGCAGTTCGGGCGGCACGTCCGGGTGCGTGCGGGTCAGTCCCTTGACGTGGGCCTCGTAGATGACGCTGTCGGCGTACGGCCGCCTCGGCGGGCGGTCCTCGCCCCAGTCGAACCAGGGGTCGGTGACCACGCCCAGCATGGTGTGCCCGGCACTGTCCGCCGGGTCGGGTCCGGACGCCGTCCGCTCGTACAGCGAGGGGTGGTTGTCGATCTGCCCGTCGACGGCGGTGGCGTACGGGTCGAGCAGCAGCTTCGCCGGGTTGCAGCGCTGGCCGAGGGAGGGGTGCCAGGGCCCGTGGACCCGATAGCCGTAGCGCTGGCCCGGCCCGACACCCGGCAGGTAGCCGTGCCACACGAAGCCGTCGACCTCGGTGAGCGGCACTGCGCGACCGTTGCCGGTGTCGTCGAAGAGCACCAGCTCCACGCGCTCGGCGACCTCGCTGAACAGCGCGAAGTTGGTGCCCTGACCGTCGTAGGAGGCGCCCAACGGGTAGGGGTGCCCGCTCCATGCGGGCACCCCGTCCCTGCGGGTCCTTCGCGCGGTCACCGGGCGTCCTCCAGGACACCCTCGGCATCGCGGGTGAGGCCGGCCAGCAGCGCGGCCGGGACCTCGCGGGGCACCTGGAGCACCTCGCGCAGGCTCGGCGCGGGCACCCTCGGCACCAGCGGCACGCGCTCGCCGGCGCGGGCCCGCTGCGAGAACCAGATCACCTTGCTGCCGGTGTCCGTTGCGCAGCAGCCCCAGCCGTCACTGGTCGCGGCGAGGTGTTCCAGGCAGTCGCGCAGGTCCTGGTCGGGGCGCAGGTCGCAGTCGTTCTCACCGATGGCGGTGATCAGGTGCTGGCCGTTCCACCACATCTCGATGGAGGTGCGCTTGTCGGTCGCGTGTTCGTCTATCGCCGTCAGCAGCAGTTCGGCCGCGCGGCGGACGGGCTCGACGATCGTGTCCAGGTCCCAGTAGCGGAGATGGGCTGCCAGGATGCGTCCGACCTGTCCGACGCGTTCCGGGCTGACTTCCACGTCGAGGTGGTAGTAGCAGGGCACTGCGGTCTTCATCGTCGTTTGCTCCTCACCGGCCAGGCTCTCGCCGCTCCGGCTCTCGCGAACCGGCCCCGAACACGAAGCGTGAGCACCGATCGCTTCTGAGTGACCTCCACTGTGAGCGGGCTAGTCCATTCGTGCAACACGAGACACGCCGAAGATTCGTTGAAGCTCCAACAAGACGCTGGGTCGTCGTGCGTGCACCATGAGTGAAGGCCCCGAGCGCCCCCGACCGTCGGGACGGCGCCGTTCGCGGCCCCCGGAAGGTGAACCCCGCCATGCTGCTACCCGCCGAAGCCGAAGTCGCCCGGCAGCTGCGGCGGTACCGGGCCTGGGAGCGCCTGATGCTCGCGGCCCCGGCCGACCGCACGGTGCGTGCCACTTTCGAGGACTCGGGATACACGCTGTGCGTGCTGATGGGGAAGCGCTGCGCACGGGAGGCCGCGGACGCCGCCGAACGCTTTCTGCGCCAGGGCGCGGCCGCGTTCCTGCACGAGCCGGAGCCGAACGGCCGGATGCGCACACACCGGGGGACACGCCGACTGCCGTTCACGGCCCGGCGCACCACCGCGGGAAGGTAGCCCCGTACGGGAAGGCAGCCCCTTCCCGGCATTGGCGTAGTACGCGCAGGACCCAGCAGCGGCCGGACAGGCCGGCGTCTAGCACGGCGGAGGAGAGACCCATGAGCGCGCCCGAGACCATCGGCCGCATCCCGGTTCGCGACGTCCACCCGGTGGTGGAGCGCGGCCGGCGTCCGGCCAAGGCGGTGGAGGGCGAGACGTTCCAGGTCTCCGCCACGGTGTTCCGCGAGGGCCATGACGCCGTCGCGGCGAACGTCGTCCTGACCGACCCCGCCGGACGGCGCGGGCCCTTCACGCCGATGCGCGAACTCGCCCCGGGCACCGACCGCTGGGGCGCCGACGTCACCCCGGACGCGCCGGGCCGCTGGAGCTACCACGTGGAGGCCTGGAGCGACCCGGTCGCCACCTGGCGGCACACCGCCTGCATCAAGGTCCCGGCCGGCATCGACACCGGCCTCGTCCTGGAGGAGGGCGGCGACCTGTACGAGCGGGCCGCGGCGGCCGTGCCCAAGGGGCCGGACCGCACGACGCTCCTGGAGGCGGTGGAGCTGCTGCGCGACGACTCGCTCCCGGTCGCGACCCGGCTCGCGGCGGCCCTGACACCGGACGTGGACCGGGTCCTGGCCCGCCATCCGCTGCGGGATCTGGTGACGGCCTCGGAGCCGTTGCCGCTGCTGGTGGAGCGTGAACGGGCCCTGTACGGCGCGTGGTACGAGTTCTTCCCGCGCTCGGAGGGCACGCCCGAGAACCCGCACGGCACGTTCCGCACCGCCGCCCGCCGGCTCCCCGCGATCGCGGCGATGGGCTTCGACGTGGTCTACCTCCCGCCGATCCACCCGATCGGCACCACCCACCGCAAGGGCCGCAACAACACCCTCGACGCCCTCCCCGACGACGTCGGCGTGCCCTGGGCGATCGGCTCGCCGGAAGGCGGCCACGACGCCATCCACCCCGCGCTGGGCACGGCGGAGGACTTCGCCTGGTTCATCAGCGAAGCGGAGGCCAACGGACTTGAGGTCGCCCTGGACTTCGCGCTCCAGTGCTCCCCGGACCATCCGTGGGTGCACAAGCACCCGGAGTGGTTCCACCACCGCCCCGACGGCACCATCGCCTACGCCGAGAACCCGCCGAAGAAGTACCAGGACATCTACCCCATCGCCTTCGACGCCGACATGGACGGCCTCGTCAAGGAAACCGTCCGGGTGCTGCGGCACTGGATGAGCATGGGTGTGCGGATCTTCCGCGTGGACAACCCCCACACCAAGCCCGTGGTGTTCTGGGAGCGGGTCATCGCCGAGATCAACGGCAAGGACCCGGACGTGATCTTCCTGGCCGAGGCGTTCACCCGCCCGGCGATGATGCACACCCTCGCCCAGATCGGGTTCCAGCAGTCGTACACGTACTTCACCTGGCGCAACACCAAGCAGGAGCTCACGGAGTACCTCACCGAGCTGACCGGCGAGGCCGCGAGCTACATGCGGCCCAACTTCTTCGCCAACACCCCCGACATCCTGCACGCCTACCTCCAGCACGGCGGCCGCCCCGCCTTCGAGGTCCGCGCCGTCCTCGCCGCGACCCTCTCGCCGACGTGGGGCATCTACTCCGGCTACGAACTGTGCGAGAACACCCCGGTCCGCGAGGGCACCGAGGAATACCTCGACTCGGAGAAGTACCAGCTGCGCCCCCGCGACTGGGACACCCCCGACACCATCGCCCCCCTCATCACCCGCCTGAACCAGATCCGCAGGGACAACCCGGCCCTGCGGCAACTGCGGAACCTGCGATTCCACGCCACGGACAACGACGCCGTCATCGCGTACAGCAAGCGTTCTGACTCCAATACGGTGATCGTTGTGGCCAACCTGGACCCGCACCACACCCAGGAAGCCACCGTTTCGTTGAACATGGCGCATCTTGGTCTGGACCGGCACGCATCCCTCTCTGCGCGCGATGAACTGACCGGTGAGACCTATCACTGGGGCAGCTCCAATTACGTGCGCCTGGAGCCCGGCCGGTCACCGGCTCATGTGCTCCACGTCCGGCCGTCGACACCGCACCACGGAGGGTCCACCGCGTCATGACCGTGAACTCGCCTGTCCATGACACCTTCGAGGACACCCCCGCCAAGGACCGGGATCCCGACTGGTTCAAGCGCGCGGTCTTCTACGAGGTCCTGGTGCGTTCCTTCCAGGACAGCAACGGCGACGGCGTGGGAGACCTGAAGGGTCTGACCGCCAAGCTCGACTATCTGCAGTGGCTCGGTGTCGACTGCCTGTGGCTGCCCCCGTTCTTCCAGTCCCCTCTCCGCGACGGCGGCTACGACGTCTCCGACTACACCGCCGTACTGCCGGAGTTCGGCGACCTTGCCGACTTCGTGGAGTTCGTCGACGCCGCCCACCAGCGCGGCATGCGGGTCATCATCGACTTCGTCATGAACCACACCAGCGACCAGCACCCGTGGTTCCAGGAGTCCCGCAAGGACCCCGACGGGCCCTACGGCGACTACTACATGTGGGCCGACGACGACAAGCAGTACCAGGACGCCCGCATCATCTTCGTCGACACCGAAGTCTCCAACTGGACCTTCGACCCCGTGCGGGAGCAGTACTTCTTCCACCGGTTCTTCTCCCACCAGCCGGACCTCAACTACGAGAACCCGGCCGTCCAGGAGGAGATCCTCGCCGCCCTCCGCTTCTGGCTGGACCTCGGCATCGACGGCTTCCGGCTCGACGCCGTGCCCTATCTGTACGCCGAGGACGGCACCAACTGCGAAAACCTTCCGGCAACGCACGAGTTCCTCAAGCGGGTCCGGCGCGAGATCGACGCGATGTACCCGGACACCGTGCTGCTCGCGGAGGCCAACCAGTGGCCGGAGGACGTCGTCGACTACTTCGGCGACTACCGGGGCGGTGGCGACGAGTGCCACATGGCGTTCCACTTCCCCGTCATGCCGCGCATCTTCATGGCCGTACGCCGCGAGTCCCGCTACCCGGTCTCCGAGATCCTCGCCAAGACCCCGGCGATCCCCTCGAGCTGCCAGTGGGGCATCTTCCTGCGCAACCACGACGAGCTCACGCTCGAGATGGTCACCGACGAAGAGCGCGACTACATGTACGCGGAGTACGCCAAGGACCCGCGCATGCGCGCCAACATCGGCATCCGGCGGCGGCTGGCCCCGCTGCTGGACAACGACCGGCACACGATCGAGCTGTTCACCGCGCTGCTGCTGTCGCTCCCCGGCTCGCCGATCCTGTACTACGGCGACGAGATCGGCATGGGCGACAACATCTGGCTCGGCGACCGGGACGCCGTACGCACGCCGATGCAGTGGACCCCGGACCGCAACGCGGGCTTCTCCACCTGCGACCCGGGGCGGCTGTCCCTGCCGATCATCATGGACCCGGTCTACGGCCATCAGGTGACCAACGTCGAGGCGTCGATGGCGTCGCCGTCGTCGCTGCTGCACTGGACCCGCCGGATGATCGAGATCCGTAAGCAGAACCCCGCCTTCGGGCTGGGCAGCTTCACCGAGCTGCAGTCGTCGAACCCGGCCGTGCTGGCCTTCCTGCGCGAGTACGAGGACGACCTGGTGCTGTGCGTCAGCAACTTCGCGCGGTTCGCCCAGCCGACCGAGCTGGACCTGCGCGAGTTCGCCGGCCGCCACCCGGTGGAGCTGTTCGGCGGGGTGCGGTTCCCGGCGATCGGCGAACTGCCGTATCTGCTGACGCTCGGGGGCCACGGCTTCTACTGGTTCCGGCTCACCCGAGTCGCTTCCCGCATCGGCCGGCGACTGTGAGCGTGCTCCGAGGAAAGGACGCGACGCCATGCCGAAGACCGCATCCCTGCACCGGGACAGTACCGGCCCCCTCCGGCCCATGGCCTCGCTGGACGGCCTGCTGCGCGAGTGGCTCCCGCGGCAGCGCTGGTTCGCGGGCAAGGACCGGCCGGTCACCGAACTGCGGCTGCTGTCGCTGACCGAGCTGTTCCCGGGCTGTCTGCATCTGCTGGTGCACGCCGGGCACGCGCCGAATCCGTCCGGGCACGCGGGCGTGCCCGCGCCGGGCGCGGCGACCCCGCCCGGTGACTGCTACCAGCTGATCCTCGGTGTGCAGGAGCATCTGTCGCCCCGCCTCGGCCGGGCGCTGGTGGGCCGTGCCCAGGAGGGCCCGCTGGCCGGGATGGCGGTCTACGACGCGCTGCGCGACCCCCGGTCGGCCCAGCTGCTCCTGGAGCGGCTGCGCCGGCCCGGGGGCCTCGGTCCGCTGCGCTTCGAGACGGACCCGACGGTGACCGTGCCGTCCGGGCTGCCGCCGCGGCTGATGGACGCCGAGCAGTCCAACACGTCGCTGGTGTACGGCGACGCGTACATCCTCAAGGTCTTCCGGCGCATCCAGCCGGGTGTCAATCCCGACCTGGAGGTGACGAGCGCGCTCGCGGGTCAGGGGTGCCGCCGGGTGCCCGCGCCGGTGGCGTGGTTCCGTACGACGCAGCCGCACGGGGCGACGCTGGGTGTGCTCCAGCCGTTCCTGCCGAACGCGGCCGACGGCTGGACCCTCGCCCTGCACGCGCTGGCCACCGGTGAGGACTTCACCTCCGAGGCGTACGCGCTCGGGCGGGCCACGGCGGACGTCCATGTGGCGCTGGCCAAGGCCTTCCCCGGCGGCCCGCCAGCCGAGAACGGGCGTACGGCCGCGGCGATGGTGGAGCGGCTGGACACGGCCGCGCACAGCGTGCCGGGGCTGCGGCCGTATCTGCCGGGTCTGCGGGGGGCGTTCGGCATGCTCGTCACCTGCGACGCCGGGCCCGCCGCCCAGCGCATCCACGGTGATCTGCATCTGGGACAGGTGCTGCGGGCGGGGCGGGAGTGGTTCGTCATCGACTTCGAGGGCGAGCCGTCGCGTCCGCTCGCCGAGCGGTGCATCCCGGAGTCCCCGGTGCGGGACATCGCCGGGATGCTGCGTTCCTTCGACTACGCCGCCCGTCAGCGCCGCCCGTGGCGGCCGCAGTGGGCGCGTCGCTGCCGCGAGGCGTACTGCGCGGGCTATGCCGAGCGGGCCGGCTGGGACCCGCGCAAGAAGCACGCGCTGCTGCGTGCGTACGAGACCGACCGTGCCGTGTACGAAGTGGTGTACGAGGCCCGGCATCGTCCGGACTGGCTCGCCGTCCCGATGGCGGCGATCGAACGTCTGGCCGTGAGAGGAGACTGAGAGCCGTGGCCCTGCGTGACACGTCGCTGCCCGAGCCGTCCGGCCCGCCGAAGAAAGCGGGCCGGGCCGCGCCGGCCCTGGACCCGGGTGACCGTGCGCGGCTGCTGTCGGGTGCCCATCACGATCCGCACGCCCTGCTCGGCGCCCATCCGGTGCGGGGCGGGATCGCCTTCCGGGCGCTGCGGCCGTTCGCCCGTGCCGTGAGCGTGGTGACGGGCGGCGAACGGCATCCGCTGGTGTCCGAGGGCGACGGCCTGTTCTCGGCCGTCCTGCCGCTGAAGGCGATCCCCGACTACACCCTGCTGGTGGCGTACGGGGACGACGACCCCGGGCAGGAGGTGCACGACCCGTACCGCTTCCTGCCCGCGCTCGGCGAGCTGGATCTGCATCTGATCCGCGAGGGCCGGCACGAGGAGCTGTGGAAGGCACTGGGCGCCGAGCCGATGACGCACCAGGGCGTGACCGGCACCCGCTTCACGGTGTGGGCGCCCAACGCCCAGGGCGTGCGGCTGGCCGCCGACTTCACCTACTGGGACGGGACGGCGTTCCCGATGCGCTCGCTGGGCGCGTCCGGGGTGTGGGAGCTGTTCCTGCCGGGCGTCGGCGAGGGCACCCACTACAAGTTCGAGATCACCTCCCGGTACGGCCATCGCTTCCTCAAGGCCGACCCGATGGCCCGCCGCGCGGAGGCCGCGCCGGACACGGCGTCGATCGTGCACGCCTCGGCCTACGAGTGGGGCGACGCCGAGTGGCTGGCGCACCGGGGCGACAGGCCCGTGCACGAGGCGCCGTTCTCGGTGTACGAGGTGCATCTGCCCTCCTGGCGGCCGGGCCTGACGTACCGACAGCTCGCCGAGGAGCTGCCCGCGTACGTCAAGGATCTCGGCTTCACGCATGTGGAGTTCATGCCGGTCGCCCATCACCCCTTCAGCGGCTCGTGGGGCTATCAGGTCACCGGCTTCTACGCCCCGACGGCCCGGCTGGGCTCCCCCGACGACCTCAAGTTCCTGATCGACTCGCTGCACCGGGCGGGCATCGGCGTGATCATGGACTGGGTGCCGGCGCACTTCCCGAAGGACGACTGGGCGCTGGCCCGCTTCGACGGGGAGCCGCTGTACGAGCCCGGGGACTCGCGGCGCGCCGAGCACCCCGACTGGGGGACGTACGAGTTCGACTTCGGCCGCGTGGAGGTGCGCAACTTCCTGGTGGCGAACGCCGTGTACTGGTGCGAGGAGTTCCACATCGACGGCCTGCGCGTCGACGCGGTCGCCTCGATGCTCTACCTGGACTACTCGCGCGAGGACGGCCAGTGGGCGCCGAACGTGTTCGGCGGGAACGAGGACCTGGACGCGAAGGCGTTCCTGCAGGAGATGAACGCGACGCTGTACCGGCGGGTGCCCGGGGTCGTGACCATCGCCGAGGAGTCGACCGCCTGGACGGGGGTGACGCGGCCGACGGACGGCGGCGGGCTCGGGTTCGGGCTGAAGTGGAACATGGGCTGGATGCACGACTCGCTGGAGTACATCCAGCACGAGCCGGTGCACCGCAAGTACCACCACAACGAGATGACCTTCTCGATGGTGTACGCCTACAGCGAGAACTACGTCCTGCCGATCTCCCACGACGAGGTCGTCCACGGCAAGCAGGCCCTCGTGTCCAAGATGCCGGGCGACTGGTGGCAGCAGCGCGCCAACCACCGCGCCTACCTGGGGTTCATGTGGGCCCACCCGGGCAAGCAACTGCTGTTCATGGGCCAGGAGTTCGCCCAGGGCGCGGAGTGGTCCGAGCCGGAGGGCCCGCACTGGTGGCTGCTGGACCCGGGCTACTCGGCCGAGCCGGACCACCGCGGCGTACGCGATCTGGTCCGTGATCTCAATGCCGCGTACCGGTCGACGCCGGCGCTGTGGGAGCGGGACACGGACCCGGCCGGGTTCCGGTGGTCGGTGGGGGACGCGGGTGACGACAACGTCTTCGCGTTCCTGCGCTTCGACGCGTCGGGCGACCCGCTGCTGGCGGTGAGCAACTTCTCCCCCGTCGTCCGGCACGACTACCGGCTGTGGGTCCCGGACGACGTGGTCGCCTGGCAGGAGATCCTCAACACCGACGACCTGCGCTACGGCGGCTCCGGGGTCACCCGGCCGGACCCGGTCAAGCCCGAGGACGGGTGGCTCAGGGTCACGCTGCCGCCGCTGGCGACGGTGTGGCTGCGGCCGTACACGGTGTGAAGGGCCTCCGACGGGGCAGTCGGGTGTCTATCACCGGACGCGGGGAGGCTGTGACCGTTGCGCACCGTCGGAGTGGAGGAGGAGCTCCTCCTGGTGGATCCCGAGAACGGGGACCCGCGGGCGATGTCGGCCGCGGTGCTGGCACGCGCCGCGGCGGACGTCACCGGCGAGCAGGTCTTCGAGAAGGAACTGCACGACCAGATGGTGGAGTTCGCCACGCACCCGCAGGAGGACATGGCCGACCTGCGGGCGGAGATCGTCCGCTGCCGCAAGGAGGCCGCCGGGTACGCCGGCGGGCTGGGCTGCGCGGTGGCCGCGCTCGCCACGTCCCCGCTGCCGCTGAGCCCGAGCGTCGGCGTGAACCACCGCTACCGGTGGATGGCGGAGCAGTACGACATCACCTCGCGGCAGCTGGTGTGCGGCTGCCATGTCCATGTGTGCGTGGAGTCCGACGAGGAGGGGGTCGCCGTCGCCGACCGGGTGCGGCCGTGGCTGTCGGTGCTGTCGGCACTGAGCGCCAACTCGCCGTTCTGGCAGGGCCGGGACACCGGGTACAGCAGCTACCGCAGCCGGGTGTGGCAGCAGTGGCCGTCGGCCGGTCCGACGGAGGTGTTCGGGTCGGCCGAGGAGTACCACCGCAGGGTGGCCGACATGGTGGCGACGGGGGTCATCCTCGACGAGGCGATGGTGTACTTCGACGCGCGCCTGTCCGAGCGCTATCCGACGGTGGAGATCCGGGTCGCCGACGTGTGTCTGCACGCGGACTCGGCCGTCCTCGTAGCGATGCTGGCCCGGGGGCTGGTGGAGACGGCGGCCCGCGAGTGGCGGGCGGGTGTGCCGCCGGTGGATCGGAGCGTGAGCCTGGTACGGCTGGCGAACTGGCGGGCCGCGCGTTTCGGGCTCACGGACCGGCTGCTGCACCCGGCGACCCTGCGGCCGGCCCCGGCGGCGGAGGTCGTCGGGGCGCTGCTGGAGCATGTCGGCGAGGCGCTCGCGGACAGCGGGGACCTGGCACACGCCCGTGAGGCGTGCGAACGGCTGCTGCGGGACGGCAACGGGGCGCAGGTGCAGCGGGACCTGCTGGAGCGGACCGGCAGCCTGCGCGAGGTGGTCACCGGGTGTGTGCGCCGGACCCAGGAGTGAGGCCCGGCGCGTCTGGTCACAGCAGCAGCGCCAGGGCGTAGGCCAGGAAGAACGCCGCGATGAGCACGACCACCACCAGGATGATGGCCAGGGGCGCCTTGCCCCAGCCCTTGGTGGGGTTGTGCGTCTCGCGGGGTCCTGCCTCGGGCAGGCTGCTCTCGGCGGGCGGGGTCTCGCCCGGGGGGACGCCGCCGCCCGGTTCCAGGCCGGTGCTGCGCTCGGGTTCGGGATCGGGGCTGATGTGGGTCATGTGCCCCGAGTCCCCCGCCCGCGCCGAGATCATCAGCGCCGAACCGTTATTCCGTTCCCGGCCCGGTCAGCCCGCTCCTGGGCTACATTCGACCACCGTCGATAACAGTGCTCGTCGGCGCCGTCACAGCCCGTACCGACCAGGAGCAGCGCATGCGCGACCTCGCTCTCGCTCCGCACTTCCGCACGCTGCGGCCCGGAGGGCTCGCCGACAGCGTCTTCGAGGCGGCCGCCCACAGTCCCACCCTGCCGCTGCTGGCCCGCCGCGCCGCCGGGCCCGCCGGGGAGTGGGAGGAGGTGAGCGCGGTCGAGCTGAGGGACCAGGTGGTCGACCTCGCCAAAGGGCTCGTCGCGTCGGGGATCACGCCGGGCAGCCGGGTGGCCGTGATGGCGCGGACCCGCTACGAGTGGACGGTGTTCGCCCATGCCCTGTGGGCGGTGGGCGCCGAGGTGGTGCCGTTGCATCCGTCGTCGTCGCGGGACCAGGTGGAGTGGATCCTGCGGGACTCCGGATGCGTGGCCGTGGTGGTCGAGGACGAGCCCGCGGTGATGACCGTCGGCTCGGTGTGCACGACGCTGCCCCGGCTGCGGCATGTGTGGCAGCTGGACGCCGGGGGGCTGGAGCGGCTGGTGGAGCGGGGCGCGTTCCTGCCGGCCACCACGGTCGACTCGCTGCGCCGGATCGTGCTGCCCGACGCCACCGCCGTCGTCGCCTACACCTCCGGCAGCTCCGGGCGGCCCACCGGGTGCGCGCTGAGCCACCGGGCGCTGGCGAGCCCGTGCGACACGATCCTGGCGGGCTGGGGCCACACCGCGGCGCCGCCGGGACAGCAGCCGAGGATCCTCGCCTTTCTTCCGCTGTCGCATGTGTACGGCCTGATGATCCAGGAGATCTGCCTGCGCGGTGGGGTGGTCATGGGCCATGAGCCCGACCTGAGCGAGGCGTCCCTGACCGCGGCGCTGCGCTCCTTCCGGCCGACCTACTTCTACGGCGTCCCCTCCCTGTTCGAGAAGCTCTACAAGACGTTCCTTCGTACGGCCCAGCAGGCGGGCCACGGCGCCCTGTTCGAGCGCGCGGCGGAGACGGCACGGGCCTTCGCGGCGGCCACCGAGCGCCACCGGCTGGGCCGCGGGGCGGGTCCCGGCCCCAACCTCCGGCTCCAGCACGCCCTGTACGAGCGGACGGTGTACCGGCGGCTGCGCCAGGCGCTCGGCGGGCGGGTGCGGCGCGCCACGTCGGGCGGCTCACCGCTCAGCCGCGAACTGTCCCTGTTCTACGAGGGCATCGGCATCTACGTCCATGACGGCTACGGCCTCACCGAGACCGGCGGCGGCATCACCATGCAGCCGCTGGGCCGGGAGAAGTCGGGCACCGTCGGACGGCCGCTGCCCGGCACCGAGATCAGGGTGGCCCCGGACGGGGAGATCCTGGTGCGCGGTCCGTCGGTGTTCCAGGGCTATGTCGGCGACGAGGCCGCCACCCGGGCCGCGCTGCGGGGCGGCTGGCTGGCCACCGGTGACCTCGGGAGGCTGGACGCCGAGGGCTATCTGACGATCACCGGCCGCAAGAAGGACGTCATCATCACCAACGGCGGCACCAGCGTGGCCCCCGCGCTGCTGGAGCAGCGGCTGCGGCTGCATCCGCTGGTGCACCAGGCGGTCGTCGTGGGCGACAACCGGCCCTGTGTCGGGGCGCTGATCACCCTGGACCCCGAGTTCCTGGCGCACTGGCGCTCGGCGCAGCGCTGGCAGAGCGGCGCACTCAGCCGGGAGGCCCGGGAGGAGAACGCGCTGCAGGACGAGATCGGGCGGGCGGTGGCCGCGGCCAACAGCGCGGTGTCGCGCGAGGAGTCCATCCGGGTGTTCCGGGTGCTGCCGGAGCCCTTCGACGTGGCCGGCGGGCTGCTGACGCCGTCGATGAAGCCGCGCCGGGACGCGATCGTCCAGCGCTACGCCCTGGAGATCGACGCCATGTACCAGGCGCGCACTCCCCTGCCCCGTGTCCCCGCTCCGGACGACCCGCTGGCCTGGGACGAGGGGGACGACGTGTTCCGCTGAGGCCTCCCGAGCGCCTTCAGACCGCCGGCAGGGTGACGTCGCGGGCCCTGCCCAGGCCGAGGCGCCGGGCCAGGCGGGTCAGGGCCCGGGACATTCTCGACGGCATCGAGTCCGGCTCGGGGATGGTCACCGGTCGCTGCCGGCCGTTCTGGATCGCGGCGATCCGCCAGCCCTCGGGCGTGCGGACGCAGACGATGATCTGGCGCGACAGCCGTCGCCTGGGCAGCTCGCTGCGCCAGGGCATCAGCACCGAGCCGTTGCCGACGACCACGGCGACGCTGTCGCTGACGAACCGCAGCGACTCGATCTCGCCGACCATGGCCGAGCCCGCGATCACGCCGCGGAACAGCTTGTCGTGGTTCTCCCGCAGCCGGGCCGCACCGGCCGCCCAACTGCCGTCGTAGGAGACGTAGTCGGCGTCGTCGGTGAACAGCCGTCCGAAGCCGGCGGAGTCCGCCTGCGTCCATGTCCGGCAGTACTCGGCGAACAGCTCGCGGATCTGGGCTTCCTGGATGTCCATGCCGTATCCCCGTCCTCTCGATGCCTGCTATTATTTCGTTCGGCCGAACTAAATATAAGGAGGCAGCATGGGGCCGTCAAGGGAGGAACTCCTCGCCGGACTCCAGGAGGCGGGGCGCGTGCACAGCAACGCGGCCGTCATGTACCACGCGGCGATCAGCGCCCGGATGGAGCTCAGCCCGGTGGAGGAGAAGACGCTCGACCTGCTCCAGCGTTCGGGCGCGCTGAGCGCCGGGGAGCTCGGTGAACTGACCGGTCTCGCACCGGCTTCCGTGACCGGGCTGATCGACCGGCTGGAGCGCAAGGGCTTCGCCCGCCGGGTGAGGGACCCGCAGGACGGCAGACGGGTCAACGTGGAGGCCGACCCGCAGGCGGAGGCCCGGTTCGCGCCGCTCTTCGCGCCGTTCGCCGCTGAACTCGCGGGGCTGTACGCCGAGTACTCGGACGCGGAGCTCGCCGTCGTGCTCGACTTCCTCCGCCGCTCGGCCCGGATCCAGCGGGAGGCCATCCGCGCGATCACCGAGCAGGAGTGACGGCCGAGCCGCGCCGTCAGCCCGTTGGCATGAATGATCGACTCGTGGAAAGTCCGTACGAGATCCCGTTGATCGGGTACGCGGACGCCCCATGCGTTGCATGCTGGTGCCCCGCGGATTCGCCAGCCTGCCTCACTCGGCTGGCGAGCCCGCTCGGGACACGGTGGGATCAGTGAGGTGCGAGGCAGCGATCCAGGGGCAGGCGCATGGCGTCAGCGGAAAAGACCGCCTGGAAGCGCGGAAAGGGATGGACACCGTGACACGACCCAGGATCCTGGTGGTGGGCGCAGGCTTCGCCGGCGTGGAGTGCGTACGGCGACTGGAGCGCAGGCTCGCCCCGAACGAAGCGGACGTCACCCTGGTGACGCCGTTCGCCTACCAGCTCTATCTGCCGCTGCTGCCCCAGGTCGCCTCCGGCGTGCTGACGCCGCAGTCGATCGCGCTGTCGCTGCGCCGCAGCAAGAAGTACCGCACCCGGATCATCCCCGGCGGCGCGATCGGCGTGGACCTGAAGGCCAAGGTGTGCGTGATCCGCACCATCACCGACGAGGTCGTGAACGAACCGTACGACTACATCGTGCTGGCCCCCGGCAGCGTCACCCGCACCTTCGACATCCCCGGGCTCACCGACCACGCCTTCGGCCTGAAGACCCTCGCCGAGGCCGCGTACATCCGGGACCACGTCATCTCCCAGCTGGACCTCGCCGACGCGAGCCAGGACCCCGCCGAGCGGGCCTCGCGGCTGCAGTTCGTGGTGGTCGGCGGCGGTTACGCCGGTACGGAGACGGCCGCGTGCCTGCAGAAGCTGACGCACGCCGCGGTGAAGCGCTACCCGCGGCTGGACCCGGGCCTGATCAAGTGGCATCTGATCGACATCGCGCCGAAGCTGATGCCCGAGCTGGGCGACAAGCTCGGCCGCAGCGCCATGGAGGTCCTCCAGCGGCGCGGCATCGAGGTGTCCCTCGGCGTCTCCATCGACAAGGCCGGCCCGGAGGAGGTCACCTTCACCGACGGCCGGGTGGTGCCGACCCGCACCCTGATCTGGACCGCGGGCGTGGTGGCCAGCCCGCTCATCGCCACCCTCGGCGCGGAGACCGTGCGCGGGCGCCTCGCGGTGAACGCCGAGATGACCCTGCCGGGCCACGACGGCGTCTTCGCGCTCGGTGACGCGGCCGCGGTGCCGGACGTGGCCAAGGGCGAGGAGGGCGCGGTCTGCCCGCCGACCGCGCAGCACGCCATGCGGCAGGGCCGCAAGGTCGCCGAGAACGTCATCGCGACCCTGCGCGGGGAGCCGCTCCAGCCGTACGTCCACAAGGACCTGGGCCTCGTGGTCGACCTCGGCGGCAAGGACGCCGTGTCCAAGCCGCTCGGCATCGAGCTGCGCGGACTGCCCGCCCAGGCCGTGGCCCGCGGCTACCACTGGGGCGCGCTGCGCACCAATGTCGCCAAGACCCGGGTGCTGACCAACTGGATGCTCAACGCGGTCGCGGGCGACGATTTCGTCCGCACCGGCTTCCAGGCCCGCAAGCCGGCCAAGCTGAAGGACTTCGAGTACACCGACTCGTACCTGACGCCGGACGAGGTCCGGGCCCATGTGGAAAGCGGGGAAGACGCCCGCGGACAGGGCTGAGAAACCTGCCCGAGCCGGGTACCCGCTCCGTATGACCGATGTCGTGGACGCTGACGAACTGCTGCGGCGGATGCAGCGGAGCAGGACCTGTGCGACGCAGGAGCTGCGCACCTGGCGGGCGCGCGGTGAGGAACTGCGCTCCCATGACCCGGGTGCGGCCCGCGAGGCGGAGATGCGCGGGCTGGCGTACGAGGTGGTGCTGCGGGTCCTGGACGAGATCCTGAAACCGGGCAGCCACGCGATGGACGCACCGAGCGTGCAGAGCGGGGCCGGCGGGAGCCCTTGACCGGTCCGGCGGGGTGCCCTGCCGGACCGGGGCCGGGGCCGGGGTCGAAACCGGGTCGGGACCGGGGCCGGAGTCGGGGCCGGGACCCGGGCCGGAGCCGGGGTCGGAACCCGGGCCGGAGTCGGGACCGGAGCCGGGGCCGGGACCCGGGCCGGAGCCGGGGTCGGAACCCGGGCCGGGGCCCGGGCCGGGGCCAGGCCAAGGTCGGCTGATTGGCGTCGGCGCCTCCGGGAACCCGCCGCGGATGACAGCCGATCACACACGCGCACCGGTCCTGGAGGCCCTGGCCGACTACCACCGTTCGGGCAGGCTGGCGTTCGCCCCGCCCGGGCACAAACAGGCGCGCGGGGCGGACCCCGCTGTGCGGGCGGTGCTCGGGGACGCGGTGTTCCTTGGGGACGTCCTGGCGTCGGGCGGGCTGGACGACCGGCTCACGCGGGGCCGGGTGCTCGAGCGGGCCGAGGAGCTGATGGCCGACGCCGTGCACGCGGACCACACGTTCTTCACGACCTGCGGCAGCTCCCTGTCGGTCAAGGCGGCGATGCTGGCCGTGGCGGGGCCGCACGAGCCGCTGCTGATCGGGCGGGACGCGCACAAGTCCGTGGTGTCGGGGCTGATCCTTTCCGGTATCGAGCCGGTGTGGGTGGAGCCCCGCTGGGACGCCGAGCGGCATCTGGCGCACCCGCCGTCCGCCGAGCAGTTCGAGAAGGCCCTGGAGCACCGGCCGGACGCGAAGGGCGCGCTGGTGACGAGCCCGACGCCGTACGGGGCGTGCGCGGATCTGCGAGGGATCGCCGAGGCGTGTCACCGGCGCCGGGTGCCGCTGATCGTGGACGAGGCATGGGGCGCGCATCTGCCCTTCCACCCGGATCTGCCGTCCTGGGCGATGGACGCGGGCGCGGACATCTGCGTGACCAGCATCCACAAGATGGGCTCCGGTCTGGAACAGGGCTCCGTGTTCCATCTGCGCGGCGATCTGGTGCCCCCCGAGCTGCTGAAGATGCGCGCCGACCTGCTGGGCACGACCAGTCCGTCGGTGCTGATCTACGCCGGCATGGACGGCTGGCGCCGTCAGATGATGCTGCGCGGCCGGGAGTTGATGGGCGGCGCGCTGGAGCTGGCGGCGCGGGTGCGGGAGGCCGTGGAGGACATCGACGGGCTGCGCATGGAGGGCCGCGAGGAGTACAGCGGGCCCGGTCTGGCCGACGACGTCGATCCGCTGCCGGGCGTGATCGACGTGTCGGGTCTCGGCATCACCGGCTACCAGGCGGCCGACTGGCTGCGTGAGCACCGTGAGATCGAGGCGCATCTGACCGATCACCGCCGTATCGGCGCGCAGATCACCCACGCCGACGACGAGACGACGACCGGCGAGCTGGTCATGGCGCTCAAGGATCTCGCGGGGGCGGCGCCCGGGCTGCCCGCGGCGCCGGGCGTCGAGGTGCCGGAGCCGGCCAGGCTGCGGCTGGCGCAGGCGTGTCTGCCGCGGGACGCGTTCTTCGGCCCGGCCGAGGAGGTGCCGGTGAAGGAGGCGGCCGACCGGGTCGCGGCGGAGATGATCACGCCGTATCCGCCGGGGATTCCGGCGGTGCTGCCGGGCGAGCGGCTGACCGAGCCGGTGCTGCGGTATCTGCGCTCCGGCCTCGCGGCGGGCATGAACCTGCCCGACGCGGCCGATCCCAGCCTGGAGCACATCCGGGTCACGAAGTGAAATCCGTCACTCCACCCGGTTTCCAGAGGGTTACGCGCTCGTGAATGGTTTATCGTTCACTCATAAGTGGTCACGGAGTCGACGACCGAGTCCTCCGCGCCGCTCCATGATCTGCCCTGGCTGGTTTCCCCCGTCCGGCCAGGGCTTTTTTCTGCCCTGACGCGGAAACCCGTTCCGTCGAGGTGCTCTTCCGGCCGACCGCGGCTGAAATGGGCGTAGGGAAAACACCGGAACGTCTCCCGGCAGGAGCCCCGCGCCATGACCAAAGCGACGAAACTGCTCACCGCCCTTCCCCCGCCGCAGCGCGAGCGGCTGATGGCGCTCGCCCGGGAGGTGTCCTTCGCCGAGGACACCCGCATCTTCGAGGCGGGCGGCACGGCCGACCGGTTCTGGGTCATCCGCTCCGGCGCGGTCTCCCTCGACCAGCAGGTGACATCGCTCCAGCGCGTGACCGTGGCCAGCCTGGGCGCGGGCGATCTGCTCGGCTGGTCCTGGCTCTTCCCGCCGTACCAGTGGGACTTCGGCGCGGAGGCATTCAGTCCCGTGCGGGCGTACGAGTTCGAGGCGCAGCCCGTGCTCGCGCTGTGCGAGGAGGACCCGCAGCTAGGGCTGACCCTGGTGCGGATCGTCTCCGAGATCCTCGCGCACCGGCTGGAGTCCACCCGCACCAAGCTGATGGAGCAGTACACGCTGCACCGCCGGGGCGTCGTCTGAGTCAATTGCCTACGATCAGCAGCACGCCCAGGGTGATCATCGTGGCGGCGACCAGGCCGTCCAGGACCCGCCACGCACCCGGCCGGGCCAGATGTTTGCTGAGCAGCCGGGCGCCGAAGCCGAGCGCGGCGAACCAGCACAGGCTGGCCAGCGCGGCACCGAGCCCGAACGTCCAGCGCAGCGGGCCCCGGTCGGCGGCGACGGACCCGAGCAGGAAGACGGTGTCGAGGTAGACGTGCGGGTTCAGCCAGGTCATCGCCAGGCAGGTGAGCACCGCGCGCCGCAGTGACCCCGTGGTCTCTCCCTCGCTGCTCAGCGCGCCCTGCGGCCGCAGCACCCGGCGCCCGGCGAGGACGCCGTACGCGATCAGGAACGCCCCGCCGATCCAGCCGACCGCGGTCAGCGCGCCCGGCCACGCCACCACCACCGCGCCCACCCCGGCCACACCCAGCGTGATCAGCAACGCATCCGACAGGGCGCAGATGCCGACGACGGCGAGGACGGCGTGCCGGCGGATGCCCTGACGCAGGACGAAGGCGTTCTGGGCGCCGATGGCGACGATGAGGGAGAGGCCGGTGCCGAAACCCGCGGCCGCGGCGGACAATGCGTTGCTCATGGCGTCGACGTTAAATAAGCGATCACTACGCGTACAGCTAAAGATTCTTACGTATCTTTAGCGCTCATGAAGACGGACGCCGGGTTGCCGGAACTACCCCTCGACCAGGTGCGCACCCTGCTCGCAGTGGTGGACGAGGGCACCTTCGACGCGGCCGCGGCTGCGCTGCATGTCACGCCGTCCGCAGTGAGCCAGCGGGTGAAGGCGCTGGAGCAGCGCACCGGCCGGGTGCTGCTGCTGCGCACCAAGCCGGTGCGGCCCACGGAGTCGGGCGAGGTGGTGGTGCGGTTCGCCCGTCAGCTGGCCCGGCTGGAGCGGGACGCGCGCGCCGAACTGGGCATGCGTGGAGCCGGGGAGGCCACCCGGGTGTCGGTGGCGGTCAACGCCGACTCGCTGGCGACCTGGTTCCTGCCGGCCCTGGTCCGCGTACGGCAGGAGCCCCGGCTCTTCTTCGAGCTGCACCGCGAGGACGAGGACCACACGGCGGCGCTGCTGCGCGAGGGGCTCGTCATGGCCGCGGTGACGTCCTCCCCCGACCCGGTGCCGGGCTGCTCGGTGCGCCCGCTCGGCCGGATGCGCTATCTGGCCGCCGCGCACCCGGACTTCGCCGCCCGCCATCTGGCCGGCCCGCTCACGCAGGTGCTCCCGCACGCCCCGGTCGTGGTCTTCGACCGGCGCGACGACTTCCAGGACGGCTTCGTGCACCGCCTGGTGGGCATGCCCGCGAGCACGGACCGCCACTACGTCCCCACCTCGGAGGGCTTCGCCGAGGCCGTCGCGGCGGGCCTGGGCTGGGGCATGGTCCCCGAGTCCCAGGCCCGCCCCCTGCTCGACGCGGGCCGTCTGGTCCAACTCGCCCCGGACCGGCCGGTGGACGTGCCGCTGTACTGGCAGCAGTGGAAGCTCGACTCGCCTGCGCTGGCCGTGCTGGCGGGGGCAGTGGTGGAGGAGGCGGCGCGGGCCCTGCGCCAGGGGCCGTTCAGGGGGGCGTGACCTCGGGGAGGTCGCACTCGAACCACACCACCTTGCCGGTGCCGGCCGGGCGGCTGCCCCACCGCGCCCGAGAGCTTTTCGACCAGGTGCAGCCCCTTGCCCCCTTCCTTCTTCAAGCGCGGCGGCTTCCGAAGACCGTCGCCGACCTCGCAGCGCAGCACGTCCGTGTACACCAGCCGCAAGGTGAGGCGGCCCGGCGCGAAGATCACGGCGTTCGTGACGAGTTCGGTGACGAGCAGCAGCATCGGGACCTCGAGTTCCTCCAGGCCCCAGTTCTCGAGCGCCGTCCGCACCATCTGACGAGCCCGGGCCGGAGCACGGAGGTCGCCGCCGCTCAGCTCCCGCTGCGCGACACGGTCCGCCGCGGGCCCGGGGAACCGCGCGGCGAGCAGGGCCACGTCGTCGTCCCGGTCACCGGCCGGGAGCGCGCTGAGCGCCTCATCGCACAAGGCTTCGAGGGACGACGGCACATGCGGACCGGTGCCGCCGAGGGTCTCGCACAGCAGCCGGAGACTGAGCGACACGTCCCGTGTCCGGGACTCGACCAGACCGTCGGTGTACAGCACGAGCGTCGACCCGGCGGGCGCCTCCACCTCGACGGCCTCCGGAACGACGCCGTCCACGCCCAGCGGTGGGCCCGTCGGCACGTCCAGGATCCCGGCTCTGCCGTCCGGCTCCAGCAGGATCGGCGGTACGTGTCCCGCGGCGGCGATCGACAGGCGTCGGGTGGCCGGGTCGCAGACGGCGTAGAGGCAGGTCGCCATGCGGTCGGGCTCGATGTGACTGGCCAGCGTGTCCAGGTGCCGCAGCAGCTCGTGCGGCGTCAGGTCCATGGCCGCCAGGGTGCGCACGGCTGCACGGAGCTGGCCCATGGCCATCACCGCTCCCATCGAACGGCCGGCGACATCTCCGACGACGAGCCCCACGCGACCGCGCGGCAGCGGGATCGCGTCGTACCAGTCGCCCCCCACTTCGGCCGCCCCGGTCGCGGGCAGATAGCGCGCCGCCAGGTCCACTCCGCTCGTCTGCGGAAGGCGCGGCGGCATCGCGCCACGTTGCAGCACGCGGGCTGCCTCCGGAAGGGGCAGGGTCGTCACGTGGACGCCGACCGCGGTGGGCGCGGCCAGCCGAGCGGCGGTCGACAGGTCGTCGGTGCGGAACGGCGCTCGGGACTCCCCACGCAGGAAGACGGCGAGGCCCACCACGTGGTGTTTGGTGTGCAGCGGTGCCAGGAGGGCCCGCTTGCCGCCGGCCGTCGGCCGCCCGGGGCCGAACAGGTCGCGCAGTGCCTGGACGCCGCTCGGTGAGTCCGCGAAGAGGGGGTCCGACGTGCTCATCACCCGGGTCAACGCACTGTCGGGTTGGGCCGCTGCGAACTGCGGGAAGTCGTCGCTCTGATGGAACAGGCTCAGCACCCTTGCGAGCAGCACGTTTTCGTCGGCCGGCAGACGATCGTGCACACACAACACCACATCGTCCGCGAACGCCGGAACAGCCGCGTCGTACAGGGCACGCGCGATCCCGTCGACGTCGCCCTCCCCTGCGAGTCGGGCCGTCGCCGACTCGATGGCCTGCACCATCTCCTCCACTCCCGGAACGCCCCCCTCCACACCGAGCGCCCGCAGCGCGTCCCGTGCCGCCTGGCCGAACGGCCTGGCCTCGGCGGGCAGCAGCCGCAGAGCGTCGGGGTCGTGCAGGACCGCCGGTACGCCGGAGGTGCCGACGTGTTTCTCCAGCAGGGCGCACAGGCGCCAGGCCTGGTGCTGGGGCAGGAGGCGTCGGAGGGGTTCCTCGGTGCCTTCGCGGAAGGTGATCACGAAGGTGCCGTCGTCCTGGGGGTGCAGGGTCACCAGGTCGCTCGTGATCAGTTCGGCGACGTCGGCGACGGTGGCCTCGGGGACGAGTTCCTGGCGGACGAGCTGGAGCACGGGGAGGCCTACGCGGCCGATCAGGGCGCAGAGGAGGGCGAGTCGGGTGGCTTCGGGGGAGGCTGTGCGGACGAAGGCGCGGACCGGGTCGATCCGGGGGGTGGGTGTGTGCCGGGGTCGGCCACGAGGCACGCGGCCGGTCGGCGGGACCAGCACCGCGTCGCAGCCGCCGGGGTCGCCGCGCATCTGGGTGCGGGCCCAGCGGCCGAGGGAGTGGGGGCTGAGGGACAGGATGGGTAACGGGGTCCACCACTGCGGGTCATGACCGGGGTCGTCGAGGAGGGGCGGCACGGCGAAGCCGAGGGTCGTGCTGGCGTTGCCGGGCACGGCCTGGGTGGCGGTGACCCCGGGGAGGTCCAGCGCGGTGCGCCGCCACAGCTTCGGCGGGAGCGGGTCGAGCAGGGCGACCGGGGTGGACTGGGCCCAGGTGCGCAGCCGGTGCCAGACCTCGGGGCGGTACCAGCCTGGGGACGCGCAGTCGGAGACGACGAGGACGAGCCGTCTGCCCTGCGGGGAGAGCACATGGTCGGGCCCCACGACGGCTCCCTGGTGGTCGTGGAGGACCGGCCGCGCGTCCTCGAAGGTCAGCCCCCAGGTGCGCAGTCGGCGGAAGGCCCCGAGGTGGTCCAGGACACGCTCCAGCTCGGTGACGGTGTCCTGCCACACCCGCATGGACAGCGACCGGTCGACGATCAGCAGCAGGTCGAACCAGCGCTCCGGGGCCGCGCGGAACGCCGGGACGAGTTCGCCGCTGCGGGCGTACGCGTCGATGGTGCGGTCGATGTCGAGCTCGGTGCGCAGGCCGGCCGGCCAGGGCCGTTTGTAGGCGCGCAGGGCGCGCGACAGGTCCAGGGCTCTGGGCAGGGCGCGTCCGGCCGCGACGCCGACCGGTTCACCGGGCACGGCACCGCTGCTGCCGGGGCGTCGCTCGTGCACGGCCGCGCCGGAGCGTGGGGAGGCCGCCGCCGCGGGGTCCTGCGGTGGGTGGTGGGTGGGGTCGGCGGTGGTTCCGGGCCGGGGTGCGGGCCGTTCTGTGTCCGGTGGTGGCGCGTCTCGCTCCGTGCGGAGCGTGGCGGCCAGCCAGAGGGCCTCGGCGAGGGCCGTGGCGTCCAGGTCCGCCGTCCCGTCCACGCCGAGTTGGTGCAGCAGCCGTGACAGGACGTCAGGCACGGGAGAGCTCGCGCAGGAGCAGGTCGACCAGCTGCCGGCGGCGGCCGTCGTCCGGGGCGGCGTCGCCGGCAAGGACATGGACGGCGTTGAGGAGCTGGTCGACGGCGAGGCTGTCCCCGCGGTCCAGCCGGGAGACGAACTCCTCGACCAGCTCCAGGACCGGACCGCCGTCCTCGATGTCGATGCTCAGGTGGGCCAGGATCATGCGGCGCAGCAGGGGCACGTCGGGCGGCGGCATGGTGTAGCGGACGCAGCGGCGCAGGAAGGCGGCCGGGAAGTCGCGTTCGCCGTTGCTGGTCATCACGATGAAGGGGAACTGCGTGCAGCGCACCCGGCCGCGCTCGACGGGGTGCCGCTCGTCGTCGCCCCACTGCCGGACCTCGACGACGTCGTCCTTGTAGCGGGCGAGTTCGGGGATCTCGTACTCGCCGCGTTCCAGGACGTCGAGCAGGTCGCTGGGCAGGTCGAGGTCGCTCTTGTCCACCTCGTCGATCAGGAGTGCGCGCGGCCGGTCCGCGGGCAGCAAGGCCGTGCCGAGCGGGCCGAGTTGCAGGAAGGGGGCGATGTCGTCGACGCCGTCGGACAGGCCGAGGCGCTGGGCGTGGATGCGGCCGAGGGCGTCGTAGCGGTAGAGGGCGTCCGTGAGGGTGCTGCGGGAGGTGATGTGCCAGCGCAGCACGGCACCCAGCTTCAGCTCGCCTGCCACCTGCTCGACGACGGTGGACTTGCCGGAGCCGGCCGGACCCGTCACGAGCAGCGGCCGCCGCAGGTGCAGGGCGGCGTTGACGGACTCCACCAGCCCTGGGGGCGGTTGGAACTCGCGCGCCATGGGGCGGCGGGGGAAGGTCCGCCATGGCGGCGGGGGCGCGAGCTCCACGTCGCGGGGGACGCCGTCGCCGGTGTAGTAGGGGCTCCAGGTCATCTGACGCTCTCCTGTACGGAGTCGTGGCCGTCGAACCAGCTGCAGAAGTCGAGCCATTCCTCGTCGTGCCAGACGGACCGCAGGTCGGCGAGCCGGTCGGCCGGTGTGCCCGGTCCGCCCTGCCAGCGCCGTCGGTAGGCCTCGGCGAGTTCCGCCGGCAGGCGGTCCCAGCACAGGTCGAGGAGCTCCTGCTGGGTGCGGGGGAAGTCCTTGTCGTCGTCCGGCCACAGCACCACCGGTACGTAGGCCAGCAGCAGCTCCATCAACTGCCTGAACTGCGCCGGGCGCTGCGCGAAGGCGACCGCGCGGGTGTAGCGGCCCGAGCGCAGCCGCTCGCCCAGGTCCTGCGGTGGCGCGGTGTCGTGGTCGGCCAGCCAGTCGACGGGTGCCTTGGCGGCGCACGCCCGCATCCGTTCCAGGCCGGCGCGGGCGTGGTCGTTGATCCACCACAGGTGGGCGGGCGGGTTCAGCCGTACGCTCCAGCGCACCACCACGTCGTGGTTGACGCCCAGGCGCACCCCGAAGTCGGTCTCCTCGGGCTTCCAGCGCAGCAGCAGCGCGGTGGGCACGGCGACGTCCACCTGGCGCAGGGGAGCCCCGCGCCGCCGGGCATGGCGTCGCGCCCAGGCGACGGCCTCGCCGACGCCGGCCTCGACCGCCGTCTGGGTCGGCGCGCAGGGGACCTCCGCGCGCTCGCACACCTCTCCGCCGTCCAGCAGCCACAGGCCGAGCGACTCGGGCCAGTCGTCGGCGACCGTCGCGTGCAGGCCGACCACCAGCCGCAGCCGGCCGGCGGCCCGGCCCCGGGTCAGCTCCTCGCGGGCGTCGTTGAGTTCGACGCGGGCACCGCACGAGTCGGCCCAGGCGGTCACCTCGGGCGCGCCCAGGTCGAGACCGGCGTCGGCACCCAGCGCTGCCACGAACCGGGTGAGCAGGGCGGTGGCGCTGTCACCGACCCGGGGTGCGCGCAGGACGAGCAGTTCGAGGAGGTCGGTGAGCAGCGCGCTGCCGGTGCTGTCCGGGAGTACGGCGTGGACGTCGGTGGGCAGGGCGGGCAGGGCCCTGCGCAGCCGGGGTGTGGTGAGTCCGCCGCCCACCCAGGAGGTGAGGAAGGCCCGGGTCAGCAGGCAGGTGCGCAGGCCGTCGACGACGTTCAGCGCCCAGCGCGCCAGGGCGGGGCCGGCCGCCTCGACGCGCTGGAGCTCCTGCCGGACCCGGTCCAGTTCGCCTGTGGTCCAGGGGTCCGGCCAGGCGACGGCGGGCCCGGCCGCGTCCAGGGCCGCGCGCAGGTCCTCGGCGCCGAGCGGGCCGGGTCCGGGGCGGTCGCCGCCTGTGCGCCGGGCGTTGTGTGCCAGCCAGAGGCCCTCCGCGGCGAAGTGGTCGCCGTCGTGCTCCAGGCTGATCACGTCCTGGCCGTGGACGACCAGCCGCAGCGCCTCCTTGACCGCCGCGACCCCCGCCCGCTCCCCCGCTCCGGGCAGGCCCTGGCGCAGTACGTCGACGAGACGTCGGCTGAAGACGAGGTCGTACGCCTGCTGGTCCGCGCCGGAGGCCATGAGGAGGGACACCCGGGTGCACCCACCGCGCACGCCCGCCACCAGGGACTTGACGTCGGGCACGGCTCCCGCGGCGTGGCAGGTGTCGACCAGGGCGATCACCCCGTCGACGCCGGGCTGTTCGGCGGCCAGGAGGACGAGATGCCCGACGTTCACGGCCGAGCCCACGACGTCGGGCCGGGCGTCGCTGCCCATCAGGTACAGCTCGGAGCGGCCGCCGGCCATCCCGTGCCCGAGGAACGCCAGGACCAGGGTCGCGCCGCTCTCGCCCGCCCGTTCGGCGGCGGCCCGTACCGCGGCCTCGATACGGGCCCGGGTTGCGTCCGCCCCGTACAGCAGGGCGGCTCCTTCGGCGCCGGCGGGGGCGCACCCGCCGAGGTCGTCCCGTAAGAGGGCCTCGGCCAGGGCGTGGGCGGCGCCCTCCAGTTCGGCCAGCCGGCCGAGTTCGGCGTTCTGGGGTGCCACGACCAGCAGCAGCCGGGGCGCGCTCACGCGGAGGCCCTCTCCCCGGCATGCCGGAGCGCCTCCACGACGGGCCCGGCGACACCGGGGTGGGCCAGGTACTTGGTCGCGGTGTGGGTCCAGACGCCGTCGGAGTCCACCCGCTCGCTCTGCGGCACACAGCCGGACGCGTTGGGCAGCAGGTCGTGCTCCAGCAGGGGGCGCGGGACGATGATGTCATCCCGGTCCCAGGCGTTGAGCCACCTCTCGACGCAGTCGGGGGTGGCCGGCGGGCTGGGGTGCAGGCGGGGCAGGACGACCGTGCGCATGCCGATCGGGGAGCCGAGCGTCACGAACAGCGGTACGTGTCCGTCGTGTTGGTCCAGCGCCTCCAGAGCGACGACGCTGCCGAGCGAGTGGGCGACGACGACCGCGGGGCGCTCCGTGTCCAGGGCGTCGAGGACGCGTTCGCGGACGCGCCGGTCGAGGCTGTGCCCTTCGCCGTCGGGCTCGCCCCGCGCCAGGTAGCGGGCCACCTGCGTGAGGTGGCCGGCCATGAGCCGGCCGCTCGCCCAGGCCCCGGCGCGGCGCAGTCCGGGCAGGCCGAGCAGTGTGGTGCAGACGTTGACCGTCCGCCGTACGAGATCGCCGCCGCCCTGGGCCTGGGACACGGCAGTCAGTTCGGCCTGCGCGTGGAGCAGGATCCGCTCCTCCGCGGGATCCCGGCCGTTGGCGAGGTGAGTGCCGATCAGCTCCCGCAGCAGGTGTGCCGACAGCTCGGCCGACGCCGGGTCGGCGGGCGGGGCCGCGCTCTGGGCGTGCGGGGTGGTGAACAGGTCCGCGTAGTGGACGAACACCGTGTCGTCGAGGTCGCGCCGGGCCAGTGCCTCGGCCTGACGGGAGTGGCCTGCGCGGCGGGCGCCGACGGCCAGCGCCGCGAGCCATGAGGCCCGTTCGGCGTCGGGGTCGCGCGGGGCGCCGATCCCGTGCACGAAAACCAAGGCAGGTCCCACGCCCAGGCCCTCCTCCCCCACCCCGTACCGCCGTACCCGTGCACCCGCAACTCCCCCGCGCGCAAGGGAAGTCGAGGGCCTGCCGCGGCCTGGAGGAAGGCCGACACTAGCAAGCCGGGGCACCTTCGTGGGCCGGGCCGCCGAAGCCCGCCGACGTCAGGCGCGTCGGGCGGGCGGCCGGACACGTCGCCGAGGCTCGGCCGGCCGCCGTGGACCCGCGCCCTGTTCAGCCGAACTGGCCCGGCGTGTAGTCGCCCGCGGGCACCTGGATCATCACGTTCATCCGGTTGAAGGCGTTGATGATCGCGATCAGGGAGACGAGGGCGGCGAGCTGCTCCTCGTCGTAGTGCTTGGCGGCGTTCGCCCAGACCTCGTCGGGGATGCCGCCGGCCGCGTCGGCGATGCGGGTGCCCTGCTCGGCCAGCTCCAGGGCGGCGCGCTCGGCCTCGGTGAAGACGGTGGCCTCCCGCCAGGCGGCGACCAGGGCGAGACGGACAGGGTCCTCACCGGCGGCAGCGGCGTCCTTGACGTGCATGTCGAGGCAGAAACCGCAGCCGTTGATCTGGCTGGCGCGGATCTTCATCAGCTCCTGCGTCGAGACGGGCAGCCCCGAGTCGTGGAGCGCCTTGTTCGCCGCGACCAGGTGCTTGACGACGTTCATGGCGACCTTGCTGGCACGGGCGTCGATACGGGGTTCCATCGGGATGTGCTCCTTCGTCGTTGTTCGTCGGCTACACCCCTAGGACGAGACGACCCCGGCGCCCTGTGACATCGGCGAGTGTGACCTGGGTCTCGTTCCGGCCCCTCCGGTGCCGCCGCCCGAAATTCCGGTTTCGCCCACCGTGGACAGGTCACCCGAGAGCGAGTAAATGCATTCGGGAGGGCTTGGAGGAGTGCGGTGACACCGATGGACCACTGGCGAGAGCGTGCCGAGTGCCGCCACCACGACCCCGACCTCTTTTTCCCCATAGGCACCTCGGGGCCTGCGCTGTTGCAGACGGAACAGGCCAAAGGCGTGTGCGCGCGCTGCCCCGTGCGGGAGGCCTGTCTGGAGTTCGCGCTGGACACGGCGCAGGGAATCGGGGTGTGGGGCGGAACCAGTGAGAGCGAGCGGCGGCTTCTGATGCGGCGCCGTCGCGCAGGTCAGCGGCGGGAGGCGTGAGGGACACCCGGTCGGCCGAGTGAGCCGGAACGGGCTCGGACCGGCCGGGTTACGCTCCGGACAGCAGCCGTCGGCCGAGGAGGGTCCCGCGTGAGCGTGCGCGTACGCCGAATCTACGAACCCCCTGAGCCGGACGACGGCGTGCGCGTCCTGGTCGACCGGCTCTGGCCGCGGGGCGTCTCCAAGGACGCGGCCCGGGTGGACGAGTGGCCGAAGGGCCTCACCCCGTCCACCGAGCTGCGCCGCTGGTACCACGCGGGCGAGGGGTCGTACGAGGAGTTCGCGCGCCGCTACGAGGCGGAGCTGGCCGCGCCCGAGGCGGCCGAACTCCTGGACGGGGTGAGGGAGTCGGCGGAGCGGGGCCCGGTGACGCTGCTGACTGCGTCGAAGGAGCCGGAGCACAGCCATGCGGCGGTGCTGGCCCGGCTCCTCGGACAGGGCTGAAGCCGCGCGGCTGTCTTTCTCGAAAGGCGCTGAAGCCGCGCGGCCTTCTTCTCGGAAGGCACCGACCCCCGCTCAGCCCGTCTGCTGGGCCGCCGCCCGGCCCGCCGCGCGGCCCGAGAAGAGGCAGCCGCCGAGGAACGTACCCTCCAGGGCGTTGTAGCCGTGGACGCCTCCGCCGCCGAAGCCGGCGACCTCTCCGGCGGCGTACAGGCCCTCGACGGGCTGTCCGTCGAGGCCGAGGGCGCGGGAGTCGAGGTCCGTCTGGATGCCGCCGAGGGTCTTGCGGGTGAGGACGTGCAGCTTGACGCCGATGAGCGGGCCGGCCTCGGGGTCGAGGAGGCGGTGCGGGCCGGCGACGCGGCCGAGGCGGTCGCCGATGTAGCGGCGGGCGTTGTGGATGCCCTGGATCTGGGCGTCCTTGCTGTAGGGGCCCGCGAGCTGGAGGTCGCGCGCCTCGATCTGGCGGCGCAGGGCGCCCGCGTCCAACAGCGCCTTCTCCGTCAGGGCGTTCATCTTCTCGACGAGCTGCTCCAGGGTGTCGGCGACCACGAAGTCGGCGCCGTGGCGCACGAAGTCCTGCACCGGGGCCGGGGCGCCCTTGCCGAGGAGGCGGGCGCGCAGCACGGCCCGCTTGTCCTTGGCGGTGATGTCCGGGTTCTGCTCGGAGCCGGAGAGCGCGAACTCCTTCTCGATGATCTTCCGAGTGAGGATGAACCAGGAGTGGTCGTATCCGGCGATGTCCTCGGTGGTGCGCAGGTACCTGAGCGTGCTGAGGGTGTCGTAGCCCGGCAGGCAGGGGTCGGGCAGACGGCGGCCGAGGGCGTCGAACCACAGGGAGGACGGGCCGGGCAGGATGCGGATGCCGTGGCCGGGCCAGATGGGGTCCCAGTTCTGCAGGCCCTCGGTGTAGTGCCACATGCGGTCGCGGTTGACCAGGCGGACGCCCGCCTCGGCGCTGATGTCGAGCATGCGGCCGTCGACGTAGGCGGGGACGCCGGTGACCATCTCGGCGGGCGGGGTGCCGAGCCGCTCGGGCCAGTAGCGGCGGACGATGTCGTGGTTGGCGCCGATACCGCCGGAGGTGACGACGACTGCCTGGGCGGTCAGTTCGAACTCGCCCGCGGTCTCCCGGTTGGAGGCGACGCCGCGCGGTGAGTCGTCGGGGGCGAGGAGCGTGCCGCGCACCCCGCGTGCGGTGCCGTCCTCGATCACCAGCTCGTCGACGCGGTGGCGGTGGTGGAAGGTGAGCAGCCCGTCGCGCGCGGCCTGTTCGGCGTATGCGACGAACGGCTCGACGACGCCGGTGCCGGTGCCCCAGGCGATGTGGAAGCGGGGCACGGAGTTGCCGTGCCCATCGGCGCGCAGGTCGCCGCGCTCGGCCCAGCCGACGGTCGGCAGCAGCTTGATGCCGTGCCCGTCGAGCCAGGAGCGCTTCTCGCCGGCCGCCCACTCGACGTAGGCGCGCGCCCAGCGCACGGCCCATGAGTCCTCGTCGTCGGTGCGGTCGAACTGGGCGCTGCCCTGCCAGTCGTTCCAGGCGAGGTCGAAGGAGTCCTTGATCTTCAGGCGCCGCTGTTCCGGGGAGTCGACGAGGAAGAGCCCGCCGAGGGACCAGTAGGCCTGTCCGCCGAGGTCGGCGGCGTTCTCCTGGTCGACCAGGGCGACCCGGCGGCCCCGGCTGGTGAGTTCGTGCGCCGCGACCAGTCCGGCGAGGCCGGCTCCGACGACGATGACGTCCGCGTCCATGGGCGAGCGTTCCCTTCCCTGAAGTGGGCCCTCAGTGGGCTGTGCCGCTGCCGTCGGTCAGCAGCGCGGTGAGCAGTTGCCTGAGCCAGGCGCGGGCGCCGTCGACGTCCTTGTCCAGCAGCAGTTGGACGGTGACGCCGTCGTACGCGGCGACCACCGCGTGGGCCGCGGAGTCCACGTCTCCCAGGACGGCGGGCAGTTCGGTGTGGCCGCGCGCGCGGAAGAGCCGGTCGGCGATGGTCCGGCGCAGCCCGGCCCGGTGTTCCAGCAGGGTCTCGGCGACGGCCGGGTCGCGGGCGGCGTGCACCAGGAAGTCCGTCTTGACGAGCAGCCAGTCCACGTCGAGCAGCAGCACCTCGGTGACGCGGTCCACCGACTGGGCGACGTCCAGGTCCGGCCCGTCGAGCGCCAGGGCTCCGGCGACCTGCTCGGCGATGAGTTCGGCGCGCTGCCGGTAGAGGGCGAAGAACAGTTCGTCCAGGCTGGAGAAGTTCGAGTAGAAGGCGCCCCGGGTGTAGCCGGCGGCCTCGCAGACCTCCTCGATCGAGACCCGCCCGAATCCTTTCGCCGCGAACACGGCGAACGCGGCGTCGAGCAGGTTCGCCCGTGTGTGCACCCGGCGTCTGGTCGTCCGTCCGCCGGTCTTCGGCTCCGTCGCCATGGTCCGCCGCCCTTCGTTCGATACAGGAACGTATCCGATACACCGCTGTATCGAAAGACCCCGCACTCATAGAACGTATTTTCGAATCAGGGGGTAGGCTGGATCCATGCACCTCCAGAGCTCCCTCTTCGACCAGACCGACCAGCTGGGCCTCGCCCCGCTCGACGGTCTGCGCCGGACGGTGCTCGGCTCGGGCGCCTGGATCGATGTCCTGCCCGGCTGGCTGACCGGCTCCGACGCGCTGTTCGAACAGCTGGTGGCCGAGGTCCCCTGGCGTGCCGAGCGCCGCCAGATGTACGACCATGTCGTCGACGTCCCTCGGCTGCTCGCCTACTACGGCGCGGGCGAGCCGCTCCCCCACCCGGTGCTGGCCGAGGCGCGCGAGGCGCTCACTGCGCACTACGCCGAGGAGCTCGGCGAGCCGTTCGCGACAGCCGGGCTGTGCTACTACCGCGACGGCCGGGACAGCGTGGCCTGGCACGGCGACCGCATCGGGCGCGGCGCACGCGAGGACACGATGGTCGCGATCCTCTCCGTGGGGGAGCCCCGGGATCTGCTGCTGCGGCCCATGGGCGGCGGCAGGGCGGTGCGCCGGCCGCTCGGGCACGGCGACCTGATCGTGATGGGCGGCTCCTGCCAGCGGACCTGGGAGCACTGCATCCCGAAGAGCACGCGCGCGGCGGGACCGCGGATCAGCATCCAGTTCCGGCCGCAGGGAGTGCGCTGAGGTGCCGCTGACGACGGCGATCTGCTTTGCTGTCCCCGCCCGATCCCACCTCACCACGCGGGACGAAGATGCGCGCCGATGTGCAGCAGGTCGCCGACGACACCTACCTGGTGCACGGCAGCAACACCAACTGGGTCATCCTCAAGGACGGTGACGCCGTCACGCTCGTCGACACCGGCTATCCCGGCGACCGCGAGCGGCTGCTGGACTCGCTGGCGCAGGTGGGCAGCGCGCCCGAGGCCGTCGCGGCCGTGCTGATCACCCATGCCCACAACGACCATCTGGGCTCCGCCGAGTATCTGCGCGCCACCTACGGCACGCCGGTGTATCTGCACGAGGCCGAAGTCCCGCACGCACGCCGGGAGTTCCTGCACCAGGTGAACGTCGGCACGGTCCTGGCCAACGGCTGGCGGCCGGGCGTGCTGCCGTGGGCGGTGCACGCGCTCAGGGCCGGCGGCACCGTGAAGGTGCCGGTCGCCTCCCCCGCGGCCTTCCCGTCCGACGGCCCGCTGGACCTGCCCGGCCGGCCCGTGCCCGTGCACACACCCGGCCACACCCTGGGCCACAGCGTCTTCCATCTGCCGGACCGCGGCGCGGTGCTCGGCGGGGACGCCCTGGTGACGGGCCACGCCACCTCCCGCCTGGAGGGGCCGCAGATGCTGCTGGACATGTTCCACCACGAGAGCGCCCGCGCCCTTACCTCGCTGGAGAGGATCGGGGCCCTGGACGGCGACCTGTTGCTGCCCGGGCACGGACCCGCGCACCGCGGCCCGGTCCGGGCGGCCGCGGACCGGGCCCGCGAACACGCCGTACCAGGGGCCCGTTCCAGCAGGTGAACGGGCCGTTCCGGGACCGGCGGGCTGCGTCTAGGGTCGGGCCATGGCTTTGCACATCAGCGCCACCAACCCGGAGCACCCGGCCCTGCTCCTCGAACTCCCCTGGCACACCCCGCTGGAGGACTGGCCCGACGACTACCTCGTGCCGCTGCCGCGCGGTATCTCCCGCCACGTCGTGCGCTACGCCCGCGCCGGTGACGAGGTCGTCGCCGTCAAGGAGCTCGCCGAACGGCCCGCGCTGCGCGAGTACGAGCTGCTGCGCGACCTGGACCGCCTCGGCATCCCGGCGGTGGACGCGCTCGCGGTGGTCACCGGGCGGGAGGACACCTCCGGTGAGCCGCTGGAGCCGGTGCTGATCACCCGTCACCTCGGCGGATCGATGCCGTACCGCTCGATGTTCGAGACGACGATGCGCCCGGCCACCATGCACCGCCTCATGGACGCCCTCGCCGTGCTGCTGGTCCGGCTGCACCTGGCCGGGTTCGCGTGGGGCGACTGCTCGCTGTCCAACACGCTGTTCCGGCGGGACGCGGGCGCGTACGCCGCCTACCTGGTGGACGCCGAGACCGGCGAGCTGCACGCCCGGCTCAGCCCCGGCCAGCGCGACTACGACCTCGATCTGGCACGCGTCAACATCAGCGGCGAGCTGCTGGACCTGGAGGCGTCGGGGGCGCTGCACCCGTCGGTGGACCCGATCGAGTTCGGCATGGAGATCTGCGCCCGCTACGGCGAGCTGTGGAAGGAGCTGACCCGCGTCTCGGTGTACCCGGCGGGCAAGTACCACTACATCGAGCGCCGTATCCGCCGGCTCAACGACCTCGGTTTCGACGTGGCCGAGATGCAGATCGAGCACTCCTCCAACGGCGACACGGTCACCTTCGTGCCCAAGGTCGTCGACGCCGGCCACCACCAGCGCCAGCTGCTGCGGCTGACCGGCCTGGACACCGAGGAGAACCAGGCGCGGCGGCTGCTGAACGATCTGGAGAGCTGGATGGCGACCCAGGACGACTACGCGCCCGGCGACCCTCTCGCGGCCCGGCCGGAGGTGCTGGCGCACCGGTGGGTGCGCGAGGTGTTCCGGCCGACCGTGCGGGCCGTCCCGCTGGAGCTGCGCGGCACCATGGACGCGGCGGAGATCTACCACCAGCTCCTGGAGCACCGCTGGTTCCTGTCCGAGCGCGCCCAGCACGACATCGGCATCGACACCGCGGTCAAGGACTACGTGGACAACATCCTGCCCAAGGCGAGGGAGACCCTGGAGTCCCCCTCGCACGAGTGAGGCACGGGCGAGGTCAGGCGGGCGGGACCACCGCGACCGGGCAGGGGGCGTGGTGCAGCACGCCGTGGGCGACCGAGCCGATGCGGGCGCCGACGGCGGTGCGGTGGGCGCGCCGCCCGACCACCACCAGCTGGGCCCGGGCGGCCACGGACAGCAGCACCTGACCGGCGCTGCCCATCTCGATGTGCTCGACGACGTGCACATCGGGGAAACGGTCCCGCCACGGCTGCAGCGCCTCGGCCAGCGCCTTGCGCTCGAACGGCTCGGGGCCGCCGGCGTCGTCGAGCAGCTTCAGGGAGCCGGGGCTGTAGGCGAACACCGGCGGCAGCGTCCAGGCACGCACCGCCCGTACGGTTGCTCCGCGGGCGGCGGCGGTCTCGAAGGCGAAGCCCAGCGCGGCCGCGCTGTCCTCCACCCCGCCCTGCTGGCCCACCACGATCTCGTGCCCGGCGACCTCGGCGGACGCCTTGTCCCCGGCGCGCACCAGCACCACCGGCCGGGCGGCCTCGGCGATCACCTGCTGGCCCACCGAGCCGAGCAGGAACCCGACCACGGGGCCGTGTCCGCGCGAGCCCAGCACCAGCAGCTCGGCCGCGGCGGCCGCGGCCACCAGCAGGTCGACGACCGGTCCCTCCACGGCGTCGGCGGTCACCTCCAGGCCGGGGTGGCGCTCGGCGGCCTTGCGCGCGGCCGCGGACACCGCCTCGCCCGCCCAGCGCGCCTGCGTGTCACGGTCCCCGTCGAGCGCCTCGTGCGGCTCGTACTCCCACGCCTGTACGACCCTCAGCGGCCGCCCCCGCCGTACGGCCTCCCGGGCCGCCCAGGCGAGGGCCGCGAGGCTCTCGTCCGATCCGTCGACGCCTGCCGTGATCGGCCTCGTCATGCCGACCGCCCTCCTTCGTCGCTCATGTGCTGCCCGGTCAGTCTTCACTACGCTGCGTTCATGAGCCTCACGTGGGAGCAGGTAGTGATGGACGCGGCCGACCCGGTGGCCCTGGGCCGCTGGTGGGCCGAGGCGCTCGGCTGGGAGGTGCTGAACGACTCCTGGGAGGAGTTCGAGATCCGCCCGACCTCAGAAAGTCTTCCCGGAATCATTTTCGAGCCGGTGAAGGAGGGCAAGACCCGCAAGAATCGGCTCCACCTGGACTTCCGCCCCGACGACCAGAGCGCCGAGGTGGAACGGCTGCTCGCGCTGGGCGCCCGCCACGCGGACGTCGGGCAGGGTGAGCAGCCCTGGGTGGTACTGGCCGATCCGGAAGGGAACGAGTTCTGCGTCCTGCGCGAGAGAAGGCCGTGACGGCCCGCCCATGACCGAGCGGAAGAAGACGATCGAAATTACGATGGGCCGGGAGCCGGCGCGGCGGCGGGGAACCGCGCCGCAGGTACGAGCGCTCGGGGTGGGAGAGGCATGACTGAAGTCGCCGAGGCGGCGCGCACCGTCATCATGACCGTGGACGACGACCCGGGGGTCTCCCGTGCCGTCGCCCGTGATCTCAGACGCCGTTACGGAGGGTCGTACCGGATCGTGCGCGCGGAGTCCGGCGAGTCCGCGCTGGACGCGCTGCGCGAGCTGAAGCTGCGCGGCGATCTGGTGGCGGTGATCCTCGCCGACTACCGCATGCCGCAGATGACGGGCATCGAGTTCCTCGAGCAGGCCCTGGACGTGTACCCGGGCGCCCGGCGGGTGCTGCTGACGGCGTACGCGGACACCAACGCGGCCATCGACGCGATCAACGTGGTCGACCTGGACCACTACCTCCTCAAGCCGTGGGACCCGCCGGAGGAGAAGCTGTACCCGGTCCTGGACGATCTGTTGGAGGCGTGGCGGTCCAGCGACTTCCGGCCGGTGCCCAGCACCAAGGTCGTCGGGCACCGTTTCTCCGCGCGCTCCTCGGAGGTGCGCGAGTTCCTGGCCCGCAACCAGGTGCCGTACCGCTGGTACTCGGCCGACGAGCCCGAGGGCAGGCGGCTGCTGGCCGCGGCGGGCGAGGACGGGCAGCGGCTGCCGCTGGTGGTCACGCCCGACGGCGCGCCGCTGGTCGAGCCCGAGGCGCCCGAACTGGCCGCGCGGGTGGGCCTTGCCACCACGCCGACCGCCGACTTCTACGACCTGGTGGTCATCGGCGGCGGACCCGCCGGTCTCGGCGCGGCCGTCTACGGCGCCTCCGAGGGGCTGCGTACCGTGCTCGTGGAGCGGTCGGCGACCGGCGGGCAGGCCGGGCAGAGCTCCAGGATCGAGAACTACCTCGGCTTCCCCGACGGTGTCTCCGGCGCCCAACTGGCCGAGCGCGCCCGGCGGCAGGCGGTCAAGTTCGGCGCCGAGCTGCTCACCGCCCGCGAGGTGACGGGCCTGGAGATCTCCGGCGCCGCACGGACCGTACGGTTCTCCGACGGCTCCTCGGTCTCGGCGCACAGCGTCCTGCTGGCGACCGGCGTGTCCTACCGGCAGCTGGACGCGCCGGGCCTGACCGAACTGACCGGCAAGGGCGTCTACTACGGCTCCGCGCTGACCGAGGCGCCCTCCTGCCTCGGCCACGACATCTACATCGTGGGCGGCGCCAACTCGGCCGGGCAGGCGGCGATGTACCTGTCCAAGGGCGCGAAGTCGGTCACCCTGCTGGTGCGCGGGCCCGACCTGTCGGCGTCGATGTCGCACTATCTGATCCAGCAGATCGCCGAGGCGCCCAACATCTCCGTGCGCACCGGCACGGTCGTGGAGGCCGCGCACGGCAGCGACCGGCTGGAGCAGCTCACGCTGCGCGACACCGTCACCGGTGAGACCGAACGGGTCGACGCGCAGTGGATGTTCGTGTTCATCGGCGCCGCCCCGCTGACCGACTGGCTGGAGGGCACGGTGCTGCGTGACGAGCGCGGCTTCATCCTGGCCGGGCCCGACCTGATGACCCCGGACGGGCGGCCGCCCGCGGGCTGGGAGCTGGACCGGCCGCCGTACCACCTGGAGACCAATGTGCCGGGCGTGTTCGTGGCGGGCGACGCGCGCGCGGAGTCCGCGAAGCGTGTCGCGTCCGCCGTCGGAGAGGGAGCCATGGCCGTCATGCTCGTCCACCGCTACCTGGAGCAGTCATGAGCGGACAGCGGATGCCCTGCAGTCCCAAGGAGATCGGCTCGCTGTTCCTGTTCGAGAAGCTGACGTCCGAGCAGCTCGGGCGGCTGTGCGCCGAGGGCCGGGTGGAGCTGTTCCAGCCCGGCCACGTCTACTCCGAGGGCGACCCGGCGACCTGCTTCTTCGTGCTGATAGAGGGCGAGGTCGTGCTGTCCCGCAAGGTCGGCGGCGACGACATCGAGGTGGTGCGCAGCTCGCACCCGGGGTCGTACACCGGCGCCATGCAGGCGTACATCGGCGACCGTGTGAAGCAGGTGTACAACAACTCGATGCGGGTGACGCAGCCGACGCGGTTCTTCGTGCTGCCGGCCGACACCTTCGCGGCCGTCATGCGGGAGTGGTTCCCGATGGCGGTGCATCTGCTGGAGGGCGTGTTCTTCGGGTCGAAGAACAGCGCGCGGCTGATAGGCCAGCGCGAACGGCTGCTGGCGCTGGGCTCGTTGTCGGCGGGCCTCACCCATGAGCTCAACAACCCGGCCGCGGCGGCCGTACGGGCCACGGCGTCGCTGCGCGAGCGGGTCGCCAAGATGCGGCACAAGCTGGCGATCATCTCCTCCGGCCCCTATCCGCCGGAGCAGCTCGCGAGCCTGATCGAGATCCAGGAGCGCACCGCCGAACGCGTCGCCAAGGCACCCTCGCTCAGCCCGCTGGAGGCCTCCGACCGCGAGGACGAGATCTCCGACTGGCTCGACGACCGCGGCATCACCGACGGCTGGCGGCTGGCCCCGACCTTCGTGCAGGCGGGGCTCGACGTGGACTGGCTGGAGCAGGTGGCCGCGTCGGTCGGCGAGGAGATCCTGGAGGCGGCCGTCGGCTGGCTCAACTACACGGTCGAGACCGAGCTGTTGATGGACGAGATCGAGGACTCGACCAAGCGCATCTCCAGCCTGGTGGACGCCGCCAAGCAGTACTCGCAGCTGGACCGGGCGCCCTACCAGAACTCCGATGTGCACGAACTCCTCGACAGCACCCTGATGATGCTGGCCGGGAAGTTCGGGCCGGAGATCAAGGTCGTCAAGGACTACGACCGTTCGCTGCCGAGGATCCCGTCGTATCCGGCGGAGCTGAACCAGGTGTGGACCAACCTGATCGACAACGCGATCGCGGCGATGAAGAGCGCCGGCGGCCAGGGCACGCTGACCGTGCGGACCGCGCTCGACAACGACCATGCGCTGGTGGAGTTCCGCGACACCGGGACCGGCATCCCGGCGGAGATCCGCGACCGGATCTTCGACCCGTTCTTCACCACCAAGCCGGTCGGCGAGGGCACCGGGCTGGGCCTGGACATCTCCTGGCGGATCGTGGTCAACAAGCACCACGGCAGCCTGACGGTGGAGTCCGTGCCGGGCGACACCCGCTTCCAGGTCCTGCTGCCGCTGACCGCCGAGGAGGGCGAGGCGGCGCCCGTGAACATCGAGGACACCGAGACACCCGAGGAGCCGGCGCATGTCCAGTGAGAACGGAATCGACCCGACCGTGCCGCCCAGCGGCGACGGCTGCGTCGAGTGCGACGCGGCCGGCGGCTGGTGGTTCCATCTGCGCCGCTGCGCCCAGTGCGGGCATGTCGGCTGCTGCGACGACTCGCCGTCCAAGCACGCCAGTGCGCACTACCGGGAGACCGGGCACCGGGTGATCCAGAGCTACGAGCCCGGCGAGGACTGGTTCTGGGACTTCGCCACGGACGAGCTGTACGCGTCCGGCCCCCAGCTGGCCCCGCCGGTGAGCCACCCGGCGGACCAGCCGGTGCCGGGGCCCGCGGGACGGGTGCCGGCGAACTGGGCGCAGTCGCTGCGCTGAGCACGCCGAAAGCCGTCGCCGGCCGCGTCCCACCGGGTGGGACGCGGCCGGGGTGTTGTCGGTGGGGCGTGCCAGGATGGGGGCGTGTCGAACAGCGCCTTCACTGTGACTCCTCTGGTCGGCCGGGAGGAGGAGTTCGCCCGGCTCACCGGGGTGCTGGAGCGTGCCCGCGGGGGTGAGGCGCGTGCGGTGCTGGTGGCCGGTGACGCGGGCGTCGGCAAGACGCGGCTGCTGGACGAGGTGGCCGCGCGGGCCGCGCGTGACGGCGTGACCGTGCTGACGGGACACTGTGTCGACCTCGGTGACGTGGGGCTGCCGTATCTGCCGTTCACGGAGGTGCTGGGCGCTCTCGCCGCCGACGAGCGGTTCGCGCCGGTCCTCGCCGCGCGGCCCGCGCTGGGGCGGCTGCTGGGCGGCGGTGCGGACAGCGCGCGGGACATGGGCGGACGGCTGCGGCTGTTCGAGGACGTGGCGGGGCTGCTGACGGACCTGGCACAGAGCGCGCCGCTGCTGATCGTCCTGGAGGACCTGCACTGGGCCGACCAGTCCTCCCGGGACCTGCTGCGGTTCCTGCTCAGCCGTGGGGTGCTGCAGCGGCCCGCGGGTGGCGCGCCCGGCAGCAGGCTCGCGGTGCTGGGGTCGTACCGCGCGGACGACCTGCACCGCCGGCATCCGCTGCGGCCGCTGCTGGCGGAGCTGGTGCGGCTGCCGTCGGTGGAGCGGCTGGAGCTGCGGCCCATGGCCGACGCCGAGGTGACCCGGCTGGTCCGGGTGCTCCAGGACGACCAGCAGGGGACGCTGCCGGAGGCCACGGTCCGCCGGATCGTCGAGCGCGCCGAGGGCAACGCCTTCTACGCGCAGGAGCTGCTCGCGGCGACGGACCCGGGGGCGGGCGGGGTGCCGGACGCGCTGGCCGATGTGCTGCTGATCCGTTTCGAGCAGGTCTCCGACACCGCGCAGCAGGTGCTGCGCACGGCCGCGGTCGCCGGGCGCCGGGTGGAGCACGAGCTGCTGCGGGAGGCGGCCGGGCTGCCCGAGGAGGCGCTGGAGACGGCGCTGCGCGAGGCCGTGGAGCGCCGGCTGCTGGTCTCCGCCGACGGCGACACGTACTCGTTCCGGCACGCCCTCGCGCGCGAGGCGGTGTACGCGGATCTGCTGCCGGGCGAGCGGGCGCGGCTGCACGGGGCGTTCGCCCGGCTGCTGGCCGGTCGGGGCCGCTGCGCGGAGACCGCCGCGGAGCGTGCTCACCACTACCGGGAGAGCCATGACCTGCCGGAGGCGCTCACCGCGTCCCTGGAGGCCGCCGACCACGCCAAGCGGCTGGGCGCGCCCGCCGAGGAGCTGCGCCATCTGGAGGCCGCCCTCGATCTGTGGGTGTCGGTGCCGGCCGAGGCGCGGCCGGAGGGTGAGGGGGGCGACCGGATCACCCTGATGCTGCGTGCCTCGGCGGCGGCCGCGCACGCCGGGGAGTCGCATCGCGCCGTCTCCCTCGCGCGGGCGGCGCTCGCGGGCGTCGGCCGGGACGCCGACTCGGAGTTGGCGGCCCGGGTCCGCTACACCCTGGCGGGCAATCTGCTGGACGTCGACAGTCTCACGGCCGCCTACGCCTACAGCAGCGAGGCACTGGCGCTGATCCCGGCCGATCCGCCGTCGCCGACCTGGGTGTGGGCGGCGGCCACGCATGCGCTGACCGCCCGGCAGGTCGGGAAGGCGGAGATCGCCCAGCGGGTGGCGCAGCAGGCGCTGAAGGCCGCCGAGGCCCTGGACCTCACCGACGCGCGGGCCGACCTGCTGGTCTCGCTCGCCTACTTCGACGGCCGCCGCAGCCCGGAGGGCCGGGCCCGGCTGCTCGAGGCGCGGGAGCTGGCCCGGGGTTCGGGCAATGCTCCGGTGGAGCTGCGTGCCCTGTTCCATCTGGCCATCGGCGCCTTCGAGGCGGGCGCGCTGCAGGAGTGCCTGCCCTGGCTGGACGAGGGGCTCGACCGGGCGCGCGGTGCCGGGCTGCTGTCGTCGCCGTATCCGCTGGAGATGCGCTATCTGCGGCTGATGGCGCTGTACTCGGTGGGCCGTTGGGACGACTGCGTCCGCGCGGCGGAGCAGGACGCCGGGGTGCTGCCCGCCGCGGGCGCGTTCACGGTGGGGCCCGCGCTGTTCGTGCGGCTCGCGCGCGGGGACGCGTCGGCCGTGGAGCGGGCCGAGGAGCTGCTGCGGGGGCCGTTCGAGTGGATGTCGGTGCTGGTCGCGGGGATCGTGCTGACGGACGCGGCCGCGCAGCGCGGGGACGCCGAGGGCTCGGTGGCGCGGATGCGGGCGTTGGCGGAGACCCTCAAGGACGACTCGGGCACCCTCCCGGACGTCACCGTACGGCTGGCCGCGCTCGCCCTGTCCGCGGTCGCCGACGCGGCGGTCGCGAGCCGCGCGTCCGGCGACGAGCCGGCGGCCCGGCGCTGGACGGACACGGCGGCCGAACTCGTCGGCCTGGCACGGCAGTCCGCCGGACGCGGTGTGAACGGCCGGCGGCAGGGCCCCGAGGGGCTGGCCTGGCTGGCCCGTGCCGAGGCGGAGTGCATACGGGCGCAGCGTGGCCTCGACCCGGAGGCCTGGGCGGCCGCCGTCACCGCGTTCGACTACGGGGACCCCTATGAACAGGCCCGCGCGCGGGTGCCGTTCGCGGAGGCCCTGCTGGCGGCCGACCGCCGCGAGGAGGCGGCCGCCGAGGCGAAGGCGGCCCGCGAGACGGCCGCCCGGCTCGGCGCCACGCCCCTGCTGGAGCGTGTCGACGCCCTTCTGCGCCGGGCTCGCCTCGCCGAGCCGGCGCCTGCGGGCAGCAGCGGCCCCGCCCGTCTGACGGCCCGCGAACAGGACGTGCTACGCCTGCTCGCGCTCGGCCGCAGCAACCGCCAGATCGGCGAGGAACTGTTCATCACCGGCAAGACCGCCAGCGTCCACGTCTCCAACATCCTCGCCAAGCTCGGCGCCGCGAGCCGCACGGAGGCGGTGGCGATCGCGTATCGGGAGGGCCTGATCGCAGGGGGGCGCGCGGGCTGACGGCCGCGGTGCGGCGGGGCTAGGGCGGGGCGCCCGCGGGGGGCAATGCGGGATGCCGGCGGGCGATGCGGGACGCCGGCGGAGCGACCGCGGGGACGAGGGCGGGGCGCCCGCAAGGGCGACTGCAGGGGGACCACAGGACGACGGCAGGACAACCGCAGGGGGCGACAGCGGGACGGCCCCGGGGGCGACTGCCGGACGACGGGGAGACGACCGCAGGGGCGACGGCAGAACGACCGCGGGACGATCGCGGGGGCGACCGCAGCACGATCGCGGGGACGACCGCGGGGGCGACGACGGCAGCACGACCACGGGACGACCGCCTGGACGACCACGGTGGCGACGGCAAGACGACCGCAGGGCGACAAGGGTCCGGCCCCAGGGACCGCGCCGGGACGGCGAAGGCGCCCCGGAGGTTGGTCCTCGGGGGCGCCTGTGGGTGCCGGTCGGCGTCAGCGGGTGGGGGTGTTGGCCACCCGGACGTTGACGGCCGCCCAGGCGCGGCTGACCGCCTTGTACTCGACGCTGCCCGAGCCGTACATGTCCCTGGCCGCCTTCATCGTCGCGATGCGCGCGTCGTGGAAGTCGGTCGTGGAGACCATGTAGCGGGTCAGGGCCCGGTAGAAGATGGCGAGGGCCTTGGCGCGGCCGATGCCCTTGACGGGCAGGCCGTCGATGGTCGGCGAGTCGTAGGTGACGCTGCCGATGGTCTTGCGGCCGCTGCCCTCGGCGAGCAGGTAGAAGGCGTGCGAGGAGACGCCGGAGCCGGCGTGGACCTCGGCGTCGTAGACGGCCGGCGACCAGTAGTCGATGGCGCCTTCCAGCACGTCGAGGGAGGGCTTGTCGAGGCGGCGCAGGAACTTCTGGGACAGGCCGAGCTTCTCGCCCATGAAGTAGTTCGGCGGGTTCTTGGCGTTCTTCGCCTGGAACTCGACGCCGGAGCCGAAGATATCGGCGAGCGACTCGTTGAGGGAGCCGGCCTCGCCGTACTGGTTGCCCTGGCGGTCGACCCGGGTGGGCTCGAGGCGGGCGGTGGCGTCCACGACGCCGTGGCTCAGCTCGTGGCCGGTGACGTCGAGGACGACGAGCGGCTTCTTGAACAGGTCGCCGTCCCCGTCGCCGTACAGCATGCAGCCGCAGTACGGGTCCCAGAAGGCGTTGCCGACCTTGTTGCCGAAGTGGACGATCGCGCGGGCGCCCTTGGAGTCGTTCTTGATGCCCTTGCGGTTGAACCGCTCCTTGTAGAAGTCCAGCGTCTCGGCGACGCCGTACTGGGCGTCGACGGCGGCGGTGGCCCGGTTGGAGACGGTGCCGTTGCCCCAGATGTTGGTGCTGGTGGTGAACCGCTTGGTCTGGGAGAAGGCGGTCGGCTCCAGGCCCCGCGCGTCGCGGGTCTCGGTGCCCCAGCGCTTGGGGTCCTTCAGCACGTACGTCGTGGCGGCCGTACGCGTGGTGGAGAGCTGGACCTGGCCGGCGAACAGCGACTTGCCGGTGCCGGTGGCGGGCGCCGGGTAGCTGGCGGCCGCCGTCGCGCCGGTGAGGCGGGGCGTGGCCGGCGCGATGCCCGTCGCGGGGTCGAGGCGCTCGCCGCGGGCGCGCAGGGTGCGCACCAGCTTCGGTGACAGGAACTCGTCGGCGTCGGGCGTGTTGCTGAGGATCTCGCCGGTGACGGCGTCGACGACGACCGTGCTGGTGCCGGTGCCCTCGGCGGTGTCGCTGCCGGTGACCTGGACCTGGTAGGCGAGGGTCGCGTCGCCGTCGCGGGCGTCCACGACGAGCTCGGCGGCGCCTGCGGTGCCGTCCGCGGCAGCGGCGGCCTTGGCCCGGGCCTGGCCGGCGGTGAGCTCGGCACGGACGGTGTCCGGGCGGACCGCGTGGTCGGCGGCGCGGGTCACGCCCGCGTAGGCCAGCTTGTCGGTGAGGTGGACGACGAGGTCACCGCCGAGGACGGGCATGCCGTTGTGGGTGCGGACGAACCGGACGTGCCGGGCGCCCTCCGGGTCGGTCAGCACGTCCTGCGGCTGCAGTTCGTCGCCGCGGACGACACCGGTCGCACCGGCGTGGGCGAAGGCGGCGGCCCGGGCCGCGTCGACGACCGAGGGCGAGGCGGTGTTCGCGAATGCCGTGCCGGTGAGGCCCGTGGCGGCCGACGTCACGGCGACGGCGACCGCCAGGCCGCGTATGTGGGGTCTACGCACTGTTGTGGCTTCCTTAGCGCCAGGGGCGGCCCTACAGGCCCGGAAAGGCAGGTTCGGCCGCCAACTGTGTGTCGCCTGTGGAGATGTGACGGGATGCGAGAAAGTTGCCCCGCCTGGATGTGACCGATCTCGCACGCAAAACCCCCATCTCGTGCGCAGACATGACCAACCCCCCAGGCAGGAGAGGGAGCGGAGCCGGATGGTGAAGAACACGGTGAGCAGGACCGCCGTACTCGGCGCGGTGGTGCTGTCCTTCCTGGCGGTGCCGGCCCCCGCGACGGCGGTATCGGCCTACGCCGCATCGGCCCAGAACGTCCCGCAGAGCGTGGCGGCGCCCGACCTCGCGGGGCTGCGCAGTGTGCTGAGCACGGCGCGACGGCAGGGTGCGCCCGGGGCGATGGCGCGCGTCGACGACCACGGCATCGTGCACCGGGTGTCCTCCGGCGTCGCCGACCGCGGAACCGGGCGGACCATCACCACCAACGACCGGTTCCGCATCGGCAGCGTCACGAAGGTCTTCTCCGCCGTGGTGCTGCTCCAGCTCGTCGACGAGGGCCGGCTGAAGCTGGACGCGCCCGTCAACCGCTATCTGCCCGGCCTGCTGCCCGACGACCGCATCACGGTCCGGCATGTGCTCAGCCACCGCAGCGGGCTGTACGACTACACCAACGACATGTTCGCCAAGACCGTGCCCGGCTTCGAGTCGGTCCGCAACAAGGTCTTCACCTACCGGCAGTTGGTGAGCCGCTCGCTGAGCCGGCCGCGCACGGGCGCGCCGGGGGCCGCGTACGCGTACTCCAACACCAACTTCGTCGTCGCGGGCATGCTGATCGAGAAGCTCACCGGGAAGAACGTGGCAAGCGCGTACCGCACCCGGATCATCGAGCCGCTGAAGCTGCGCGACACCTTCTACGTCCACCCGGACACGGCTCTGCCCGGCAGGTACGCGCGCGGCTATCTCACCCCCGACGAGGCGGGCGCGAGGCTCGTCGACTCCACCCGGCAGACGGTGTCCTGGGCACAGAGCGCCGGGGCCCTGATCTCCTCGGCCCAGGACCTGAACACCTTCACCTCGGCCGTCATGCGCGGGAAGCTCACCTCCACCGCGATGCTGCAGCAGATGACCAGGTGGACCCCGGTGAACAGCACCCAGGCGTACGGCCTCGGACTGCGGCGCCGCACTCTGTCCTGCGGGATCTCGGTGTACGGCCACACGGGCGCGGTCCAGGGCTACTACACGTACGCGTTCACCTCCAAGGACGGCAGGCGCAGCCTCGCCGCTCTGGCCAACACCTCCAACAACGGCAAGGTGCTCGACACGATGCTGGGCACGCTGGAGTCGGCGTTCTGCGGGAAGACCACGGCCAGGCGCGCCACCGTGCCGGCCGAGCGACAGCAGGACGCCGCGCAAGGGGCGGGGTCGGGGCTGATCGACGAGGGCTGACCCGATGACCTGACCCGACCCGGCCGATGACCTGACCGGACCCGACCGGGGACGGCCTGCTCGATGCGGGTCGGCCCGGCGTGTCGCGGGAACCCCGGCCGGGGCCCGGCCGTTGTGCGGTCGAGAGCCACGGCCGGGCGAGGGGTCCCCGGTCACGACAGCGGGGGGGGCGGGATGAGTGAGTTGGTCCCCGGGGGCAATGTGCCCCTGCCGCAGGGTGCGCTGACCGTGCGGGTGCCCGGGCCGTTCGACGTGTGCGCGCTGATCACGGACGACGGCGGCCGGGTGCGCGGCGACGCCGACTTCGTGTTCTTCAACCAGCCGTCCGCGCCGGGCGCCCGCCTCGCCGGTGACACCCTCACCGTCGACCCCGGAGCCCTGCGTGCCGGGGCCACCCGGGTCACCGTGGCCGTCAGCCCGGCCGAGCCCGGTACGCCCTTGAGCCACCTCCCCTCCCCCACCCTCCTTCTCACCGCTGCGGGCGGTCGCCTCCTCGCCCGCTTCTCCCCGCCCCGCCCCCGCGAGGAGACCGTCCTGCTCCTGGCCGAGCTCTACCGCCGCGGCCCCGCCTGGAAGCTCCGCGCCCTCGGCCAGGGCTACACCGAGGGCCTGGCGGGCCTGGCCCGGGACTTCGGCGTCGAGGTGACGGACGAGGGGACGAGCACCTCGGCGGGAAACGGTCCATCGCCGGATGCCCCCTCATGGCTGGCCCCCGTCAACGCCGCCCGGGCACAGGCCGGTTCACCCTCCGTCGCGTTCGACCCCCGCCTCGCCGCCGCCGCGCAGGGGCATGCCGCCGCGATGGCCGCCGCGGGGCGGCTCGGGGTCGAGGGGCAGGACGGCGTCTCGGTCTATCAGCGACTGACCCGGACCGGATACGCGTATGTGCGCGTCGGCGAGCATCTGGTGTCCGGGCCGCGCACCCCGGAGGAGTTCCTGGACCACTGCCTGAGCAGCGCGCAGGCCCGGCGCACCCTTCAGGACGCCGCGTTCACCCACGCCGGGCTCGGGCAGGCCGACATGTTCTGGACGGCGCTGTGGGCCCGGCCGCTCGGGCCCGGGGATCTGGCCCGTACGGAGGCGGAGGTGGTGGCGCTGACCAACGTCGAGCGGGCCACGGCCGGACTGCCGCCGCTCGCCGCGGACCCGCTCCTGACCAGAGCCGCGCAGGCGCACAGCGCGGACATGGTGGCCCGGGACTTCTACGCGCACACCGCGCCGGACGGCAGCAGACCCTGGGACCGGGCCGCCGCCGCGGGGGCCGCCCGGCGGTCCATAGGCGAGAACATCGCCTGCGGCCAGCGCTCCCCCGCCGAGGTGGTCACGGGCTGGATGAACAGCCCCGGCCACCGCGCGAACATCCTTCGGCCGGACTTCACCCACATAGGCATCGGCTTCGCGGGTGGCGGCCGGGCGGGCACGTACTGGACACAGCTGTTCGGCGCGTGAGCGACCCGGGACACGAGTACACGGAAAGGTGAGTTCTTGATCAGCATCACGGACATCGAGGCCGCGGCCGAGCGCATCGCCGGGCACATCGTCCGCACCCCCACCGTGCCCAGTCCGGGGCTGAGCGCGCTGCTCGGCGTGCCGGTCACGGCGAAGCTGGAACTGCTCCAGCACACCGGCTCCTTCAAGGTCCGCGGCGCCACGGCCAAGCTGCTGTCGCTCACGGAGGCCGAGCGCGCGGCCGGTGTGGTGGCGGTCAGCGGCGGCAACCACGGCATCGCGTTCGCGGTGACGGCCGCGGCCTTCCATGTGAAGGCCACGCTGGTGATGCCGCGTTCGGCGCCGGCCCGCGCGGTGCGGATCGCCGAGGCGGCGGGGGCGTCGGTGCGGCTGACCGACACCATGGACGAGGCGTTCGCGCTGATGGACCGGCTGCGCGGCGAGGGCATGACGCTGGTGCACCCCTTCGACGACCCGCTGGTCGTCGCGGGTCAGGGCACAGTGGGTCTTGAGCTGGCCGAGGACGCGGACGAGCTGACGGATGTGCTGGTCAGCATCGGCGGTGGCGGCCTGATCGCCGGTGTGGCGGCGGCCCTGAAGGCGCGACGCCCGGGTGTGCGGGTGTGGGGCGTGGAGACCGAGGGCGCCGAGGCGATGTCGGTGGCGCTGGCGGCAGGCGGGCCGAGACCGGTGCCGCTGTCGTCGATCGTGAGCACGCTGAGCGCCCCGTCGGTGAGCGAGCTGACCTACGAGCATGTGGCGTCCCTGGTCACCGAGGTGCTGGTGGTCCCCGACCGGGAGGCGGTCCGCGGCTGTCTGGACCTCGCCGAGCACGCCAAGGTGTGGGCCGAGCCGGCGGCCGGCTGTCTGCTTCCCGCGGCCCGCCGGGTGCTGGAGCGGGTCGGCGACGGGGCCCGGCTCGGTCTGGTGGTGTGCGGGGGCAATGTGTCGGCCGCGGACATGGCGGGCTGGACGGCCCGCTTCGGCCTGGACAGCACGGAGGACCCCGCCTGACGACTCCTTCCGCCCATCTCTCCTGACGTCAAGTCAGCGTTGCCGTCGCCGTTGAACGCACAGCCTCTCGCTCGCCGTACCACTGGGAGACCGACAATCCGGGTCCAGCGAGGGAATGACCATGGTCGAGCCGCACCTCTCCGCGGAAGAGCTGATCGCCGGCCGGTACCGGCCCCTGGAGGTCGTGCAGCAGGAGACGAACCGCGTGGGCTGGTACGGCGAGGACGTCGAGACGGGCCGCCCCTGTCTGCTGACGCGGGTGGGGCTGCCCGAGGGCGGTCTTGACGCGCGGGCCGCGCGGCGGGCGGTGAGCCGGGTATTGCACGCCGCGGAGACCATGCGGACACTGTGCCCGGACCGGGTCCCGGCGGTGCTCGACGCGGTGACGGACGCGGACGCCCTGTGGACGGTCACCGAGTGGGTGGGCGGCACCCCGCTCGGGGAACTCCTGGCCCAGCGGGGCGCGTTCAACTATGTGCGGGCGGCGCGGATCGGTCTGGAGCTGCTCGACGTGCTGGACGCGGCACATGCGGCGGGCCTCACGCACGGGGAGCTGAGCCCCGGGCAGGTGTTCGTGCCGGAGCGCGGCCCGGCCGTCGTGGGCGGGTTCGGGCTGGCGGGCGCGACGCTCGCACCGCGGCTCACGGCACCGTCGTACGCCTCGCCCGAGCAGGCACGCGACGAGCGGATCGGTCCGGCGGCGGATCTATGGGCGCTGGGCGCGATCCTCTACACGATGGTCGAGGGCCGCCCGCCCTTCCGGGAGCGCGGCCGGCCCGAGGCCACGCTGAAGGGCGTGGACCGGCTGCCGCTGCGCGCCCCTGTGCGGGCCGGTCCGCTCGCCCGGGCCGTGCAGGGGCTGCTGCGCAAGGAGTCCCGTGACCGGCTGTCCCGGCCGGTGGTGCGCGAGGCCCTGACCCGGGTGCTGTCGGCGGATGCCACGACGGCGCCGGTGCCCCGGCCGCGCGTGCGGCACCCCTACGCCGCCACGGTGTGCCGCTCGGTCTCGGGCCGCGGCGGACGCATGCTCGCCGTCGGCACGGCCCTCGCCGTGGTCACGGTGACGGTCGCGGTGCTCGCGGCGACGGGTACGTTCCCCGGCTCGGGCACCTCCGCGCCCGACCGCCGCGCCGCACCTCGTACGTCCGCACCCGTGGCCGCGCCCCCGACGCCGGCCACGCCCGCGACACCGACACGCACGGCCACGCCGACCGACTCCCCGACAGGGCTGCCGGACGGCTTTCGCACGTACAGCTCCCCGGAGGGCTTCTCCGTCGCCCTGCCCGACGGCTGGCGCCCACTGGACACGACCCGCGTGGACGACCTGGCCTATCGCGTGGTGCTCGGCGCCTCCGGCGACCCGCGCACGCTCACCGTCACCTACAGCGCGCGCGTCGGCCCGGACCCGGTCGCCGTCTGGCGCGGCGTGGAGCAGGACCTGCGCCGGGCGGGCGGCTTCCGCCGGGTCGGGGCGATCGCGGCACGGACGTACCAGGGCCGCAGGGCCGCCGACATGCAGTGGCTCAGCACGACGGGCGGCCTGCGGCTGCGGACCCTCGGCCGGGGCTTCCTCCTCGGTGACGGCCGCGGCTACTCACTGCGCTGGACGACCCCGGCGGCCGACTGGTCCGACGCCGGGAACCGCGCGGCGCTGGCCGCCTTCCTGCGGACCTTCAGGCAGGCGGACCCGGCGTGAGCGGCGCCCGCAGCCGTCCCAGCGGCGCCCGGTGCAGCGGTACGTGGCGCCAGCGGGCGGTGAAGGTGCGGTCCGGGAGCGAGCAGGTCAGCACCAGCCGGTGCGGGGTCTCCAGGAACAGCGTCTCCACGACGAGCGTGTCCGGGTCGGTCCAGCCGCCGCTCACCGCGACGGGCAGCGGCTCCTCGGCGACGGCCCAGCCGCCGGTGCCGAGGCCCAGCTCGAGCCGGTGGCCGTTCTCGCTGAGGGTGACCGTCCAGCCGTCCGCGCCGGGGGTCACCTCGACGCCGCTCAGCCCGGGCTGGTCGGCGCAGACACCGCCGTACGGGCTGAAGGACGCGCCCGCCCAGGTCTCGGGCCGCTCCGGCGGGGCGGCCTTGCCGGTCGCCGGCGGCAGCGCCAGCCGGGCCAGCCGGTCCGCGAGGACGGCGTCCTGGGCACCGGGCAGCGGGGCGGGACGGAAGGCCGGCAGCAGGTGCCGCCACACGTGGTTCAGCAGGGTCTGCATCTCCTCGGTGGCCGCGGTCGTCACGATCACGGCGTCCTGCTCGGGGAGCACCAGGCAGAACTGGCCGAAGGCGCCGTCCCCGCGGAAGCCGTTGCGGGAGCGCCAGAACTGGATGCCGTAGCCCTGGTCCCAGTCCTGCCGGTCGGTGCCGCCCATGGCGCCCACGGTCGGCACATGCGCGCGGCTCGCCTCGGCGACCCACCCCTCGGGCAGCAGCCGCCGCCCCTGCCAGACGCCGTCGCGCAGATACAGTTCGCCGAACCGCGCGACGTCCTCCGTGGTCAGGTGCAGTCCGCTGAAGCCGAGTTCGCGGCCCGTCCCGTCGCGCAGCCAGGCCGCCTCGCCGATGCCGAGCGGGTCGAACAGGCGGGGGCGCAGGTACTCGGTGAGCGGCTGCCCGGTGACCTTCTGGAGGATCGCGGCGAGGGTGTAGGTGGTGGGCTGGTTGTAGGCGAAGACGGTGCCGGGGTCGCGCTGCGGCGGCTGGAGCAGGAAGCCGCGGACCGGTTCGGCGGGGTCGGTGCCGTAGGCGTCGTCGACGGTCTCGGCGAGATGGCCGCTGGACATGGTCGCCACATGCCGGATGAGCATGGCCCGGCTGCGCGGGTCGGTGATGTCGGCCTCGAACTCGGGGAAATGGGCGAGCACCGGCTCGTCCAGGCCGATCAGTCCGTCCTCGAGCGCCAACGCGGCGGCCGTCGCGGTGAAGCTCTTGCTCAGCGAATACAGCAGATGGCGCCGCTCGGGCGCGTACGGCGCCCACCAGCCGGCGGCCACGACATGGCCGTGGCGCAGCACCATCAGACTGTGCATCTCGATGTCGGGTTCGGCCTCAAGGGCGTCGAGGAGGGCGAGGACGCCGGCGGCGTCGACGCCCTGGGCGGCCGGGGTGCTGGAGGGCAGGGGGCGCGCGGTCATGGGGACATCCTCACCGGATTCGGCGCGAAAGTTCGAGAGGTCATACGCGCCGTCTTGCCACGGCGAGGGATGGCAAAGCACGGCCAACCGGTGCATATAGGCTTCCTCTCTGCATCTGTAGCCCTTCCTAGGAGACCGTCCGTGACCCTGGCGCCCCCCTCGCTCGACCCGGCCCCCGCCTCCCCCGCGCCGCTCGCCGACCTCGTGGCCCGTGACGCGCGCGAGTTCGGCGCGTACGCGCGCACCGGCGGCTGGGCCTTCGGACTGATGGTGGCGCGCAGCGTACGGCCGGGCGGCCAGGGCGCGCAGGAGACGCCGAAGGTGTCGGCGAAGGAGTTCGCCGAGCTGGCCGGGTGCTCCGCGGAGCGGGTCATGCGCTACTACAAGGCCTGGGACCGGGCCGCCGACGACGGGATGGTCCCGCACTTCGAGGCGCTCACGCCCGGGCAGGAGGTCGAACTGCCGGACGCGGACGTGTGGTTGAGCTACTACGTGGCACGCTCCAGCGCGACCTCCGAGCGGGGAACCGCCATCGCGGAGGCCGCCGAGGCCGAGGGCATCCGTCCGACGAAGGCGCTGGAGGTCGCCGAGAACCCGACCGCGCTGCGCGCCGCGATCCTCGCCGACCCCTCCACCGCCCGCGCGGCCCGCCAGGCACTGCTCGACCGGGTGCGCGAGGACCCGGAGCTCCAGGCCGAGCTGGCGCGGGACGTCGTACGTACGGACGAGCTGAAGAAGGCCGTCGCCGGTGAGAGCCGGGCCGCCGACCGGATCGGGTACGTCCGGCAGATCGCCGAGTCCGGCCAGATCCGCACCCCGGCCGGGCAGACCGTCGACGCGCCGCTGGACGTACGGCTGGAGGCCGAGCGGCATCTTTCGCTGATCGACGAGCTGGAGGCGGACGAGGACGCCGGCGAGTGGGCGAGCGAGGCCTACGACTCGATGAAGTCGCTGGTCATCGAGGCCGTGGAGGCCGATCCCGAGCTGCGGGTGCGGGAGCGGCGGACGAAGTTCTACAGCAGTCTGCAGAAGGCGACGAAGGCGTTCGAGGAGCTGACCTTCGACGACGCGCAGGACTTCTACGAGGACGACATGGTGCAGCGGCTGGAGGAGCTCCAGCAGGCCATCGGCAGCTGCCTGACGGCGCTGCGCGGGGCCCGCGAGGAGAGCTCCGGGGAGTAACGTCCCAGCGGCCGGGGGCGGTTGAGTACGCGTACTCATGTCGCCGCCGGACGGCCGCCGCCACGATGGTGCTCCCACGAAGAGGAGCCCGCCCATGCCCGCGACGTCCGCGACGACCGCGTTGTCCGCCCAGTCCACCGCCCGTGCCGGTCGCCGGGTGCCGCCCCTGCTGTTCGCCGCGGTGGCGGTGGCCGGGCTCGCCGTTTCGGCCTGGGCGCCGCAGGACCGCATGACGTGGTTCCTGGAGACGTTCTGGGTGATCGTCGGCCTGCCGCTGATCGCCCTGACCTGGCGGCGCTTCCCGCTGACGGGGCTACTGTGCGGGCTGCTCGCGGTGCACGCGCTGGTGCTGTCGCTGGGCGGGCACTACACCTACGCCGAGGTGCCGCTCGGCGACTGGGTGCGCGACACGTTCGGCCTGGAGCGCAATCCGTACGACAGGTTCGGGCATCTGATGCAGGGCTTCGTGCCGGCGATCCTGGTGCGGGAGCTGCTCGGCCGGACCTCGCCGCTGCGGGGCAGCCGGTGGCTGGCGCCGCTGACGGTGTGCGCGTGTCTGGCCTTCAGCGCGGTCTTCGAGATGTTCGAGTGGGCGGCGGCCGTGATCGGCGGTCACTCGGCGGACGCGTTCCTCGCCACGCAGGGCGATGTGTGGGACACCCAATGGGACATGTTCTGCGCGCTGATCGGGGCCACGGTGGCGCTGCTGGCGCTGAGCCGGGTGCACGACCGGCAGCTCAGCCGCCTCTGACCGCGTCGGCCCTCACCGCGAGGTGTGGCGATGACGCGTCCACATGGGGATCCCGAACCAGCACAGCACGTACCAGGCGACGACGGCCGTGACCAGATAGGGCACGAAGCCGTTGTGGGTCGCCACCCGCAGGATGAGCAGCAGGGACGCGGTCATGGTGGCGAGCAGCAGCACCAGCCCGAGCAGCGTCAGCTTGGAGGCCACCCGCACCGCCTGCGGTTTCACCCGTCGGCCGGAGACGAGCCGGTGCAGCGAGACGGGGCCGATGAGAGCGCCGGTCGCGCAGGCGCCGAGGACGACGGTGACGATGTAGATCGTCTGGTCGGTGTCCGACAGCCGCCTGTAGGTCGGGGTGAAGACGACGGTCAGCAGGAAGCCGAACAGGATCTGCACGCCCATCTGGGCCACCCGGACCTCTTGGATGAGCTCGCCCCACATCCGGTCCGCGCGCTCCTCCGGTGTCTCGTCACGCCCCGTCCGTTTCGCCGCCTCCGCTGTCATGAGCCCTCGGGTATCCGCACGGCGGCTCCTCCAAACGGGCACGTCACCCGACGGCCCGCCGCGACCCGGTCACTTGCGGGACTCCAGCCTCCTGGCGTGCACGCCGCGTGCCAGCCTCGGTCCGAGCCAGCGCTTGAGGCGGCGCAGCGGCTCCAGCTGTCCGGCCGCCCGGTCCAGCCGGTAGTACAGCTGGGGCGGGACGTACGGCAGCAGCGGTGAGTGGCGCTGGCCGAGCAGGGCGAACATGCGCTCGGGCGGGAGGTGGATGTAGCGGGGCAGGTTCTCGTACCACTGGGCGCTGTAGCGGGCCGCGCTCTGCACGGACAGCAGGGCCTGCTTGCGGTCGCGCTCGTAGGCGGCGAGGGCGTCGGGCAGTGCTGCGTGCTCGCTTAGGGCGTCGGCCAGGGCGATGGCGTCCTCCAGGGCGAGGGTGGTGCCCGCGCCGATGGAGTAGTGCGTGGTGTGGGCGGCGTCGCCGAGCAGGACGAGGTTGTCGCGGTGCCAGGTGCGGTTGGTGAGGGTGCGGAAGTTCAGCCACTGGGCGCCGCCGTCGGACCGGTCGCGGCCGATGAGGGGGTGGCCGTCGAGGACGTCCGCGAACAGCTTCTCCAGCAGGGCGAGCCCGTCGGCCTCGCTCGCCCGGTCCAGGCCCAGGCCGGTCCAGGTCTCGGGGGAGCATTCCACGACGCAGGTGCTGTGGGTGTCGCTGTAGCCGTAGCCGTACGCCCAGATCCAGCCGTGGTCGGTCTCGACGAAGGCGAAGGTGAACGCGTCGAAGACCTTGGTGGTGCCGAGCCAGATGTAGGAGTTGCGGCCGACGGAGACCTCGGTGCCGAAGTGGTCGGCGTGCCGGGTGCGCAGGGCACTGCGGACGCCGTCGGCCGCGACCACGAGGTCGGCGTCCGCGACGGCCTGCGCGTCGGTGACCTCGTGCTGGTGGTGGAGCCGCACGCCGAGGGAGCGGGCCCGGGCGGCGAGGATCTCCAGCAGCCGGTGGCGGCCGATGCCGTGGCCCTGGTCGCCGCGGTGGCGGGTGGTGAGGTCGCGGACGTGGGCCACGCCGTCGCTCCAGCGCACCGAGGCCGCGTCGACGGCCCGGGCGGACTCGGGGTCGTGGGCGTGGAGGCGGTCGAGGAGCCCCTGCCAGTAGGTGACGCCCCAGCCGTAGGTGGAGCCCTCGGGATCGCGCTCGTGGACGGTGATGTCGTGGGCGGGATCCTGGAGCTTCAGCAGGATCGACAGATACAGGCCGGCGGGCCCGCCTCCGACGATGGCGACCTTCACGCGCACCCCTGGTCATGACTCAGAGCGGTTGATGTGCGACGCAGGGTAGCAGTCACCGGGATCGCGAAAGGCGTCACTTTGCCGGAGTACGGCGAGCCGGGGGGACGACGATCGCGGGGAGTCCCACCCGAACTCCCCGCCCGCACCTTTGCCGATCAGGCCTCGGCGGTACGGCACTCCGGGTGGCCCCAGCCGGAGGCGTTCTTGGCGATGGACTCACCGGCCGCGTAGGAACGGCCACAGACGCCGCAGCGGCCGGGGAACTTGGCCTTGAGCGTGCGCGAGGAGCCGCCGCCACGGGCTGCCGGCTTGCGCCGCGGGGCCTTCACCGGGGCGTCCGGCGCGGGCGGCGGCACCGGGGAGCCGAGGGCGCTGCCCGCGCTCTCCTGGGCGCTCGCGGCCTGGCTGGCGGCCCGGTCGGCGAAGTCGTTGAGCCGGTCGCCGTCGACCTGATGGGCGGGGACGTAGCGGAACTCGACCTCGCGGCCGGTGAGCAGTTCGTCGATGCGGACCACGAGGTCCTGGTTGGCGACCGGCTTGCCGGCGGCCGTCTTCCAGCCGTTGCGCTTCCAGTTGGGCAGCCAGGCGGTGACGGCCTTCATCGCGTACTGCGAGTCCATGCGGATCTCGAGGGGCACGGCGGGGTCGGTGGCGGCCAGCAGCCGCTCCAGCGCGGTGAGTTCCGCGACGTTGTTGGTGGCCTTGCCGAGCGGCCCGGCCTCCCAGCGGTCGGGGGTCTCCGTCGCGTCGGCGACGACCCAGGCCCAGCCGGCCGGCCCCGGGTTTCCCTTCGAAGCCCCGTCGCACGCGGCCACAACACGTTCACGCATGCGTCCGATCATGCCATGGGCGTCAGGGGCCCCTTTTCCTGCCTCTCAGGTGACGTCGGTGGTCTGCGGCATCTCGCCCGCCCTCGTCGTGACGTCGATCACCGAGAAGTTCGCGCCCTGCGGGTCACTGAGTGCCGCGAACCGCCCGAAGGGCGTGTCCAGCGGGCCGAAGCGCAGCGTGCCGCCCCGCTCGGTGGCCTTCTCGACGGCCGCGTCGCAGTCGGGGACGGTGAAGTACACGTTGATGTACGCCGGCACCTCGGGCGGGAACTCCTCGGTCATCTTCATCCGGCCGAGGACGGTGGTGCCGCCCAGGTCGAACATGCGGAAGTCGATCGCGTCGTCCTGCATCTGCTTGGCGCTGTAGCCGAAGACGGCGGGGAAGAAGGCGTCGGACTTCTCGGGCTCGCGGGTGAAGACCTCCGCCCAGCAGAACGCGCCGGGCTGCTCGGGCGGCGCCTCGAAGCCGACGTGGACGCCGGCCTGCCAGACGCCGAAGACGACCCCGCTCGGGTCGCGGCCCAGCACCATCGTGCCGAAGTCGCCGACCTGCATCGGCTCCATCAGCACCTCGCCGCCGTTGTCACGGACCTTCCGCGCGGTCGCGGCCGCGTCCGGTGAGGCGAAGTACAGGCACCACTGCGAGGTGCCCTCCTGGCCGGGCATCGGCGGCACGACGGCGGCCACGGCCTTGCCGCCCGCGTAGGCCTGGGTGTAGTTGCCGTACTCGGACGAGGCCTCACCGAAGGTCCAGCCGAGGACGTCGCCGTAGAAGCTCTTGGCCCCCTCCAGGTCGGTGAACATCGCGTCCGCCCAACAGGGGGTGCCCTCAGGTAGTGCGGCCATGATCGGCCCTCTCGGATCGGGGACGGGTCCGCTTCCTCACGCTAGCCATGGCGGGGCGAGCCCGCGCGCCGAGAGCGCCGGACCGGGAGGGACGCGCAGGGGCGGGGCGCGGATCTTAGTGAGACGAGGTCGGTGCGCGATCACGCCGGGCCGGCGTGCCCCAGGGCGCGCGGGAGCGCCCCACCGGCGCGCGGAACGGTCGCACGCCGGGTGTGACCAACCTCCGGAATGTTTGCCACCGGTTGCGCGCGCACCCGCCCCTTTTACGCCGTATCCGACTTTCGTCACTCCTGTTTCTCTTGTTGCCGAACATGACCTTGGTCTCCCATGCCCGTCCATCTCCCGGGAGGGAATGTGTCCACACCGGACAGCCTCACCGACGTCGCCACCGAGGGCCCAGGCCCCGGACCACTCGCCGACGGCCAGCTCACCAGCCTCGGCGTCCACGCGGCCCGGCAGCTCACGCACACCCACAAGACCGTCCCCCAGATGCAGGCCATCAGCTCGCGATGGCTGCTGAGGACGCTGCCGTGGGTCGACGTCAGAGGCGGCGCGTACCGTGTGAACCGGCGCCTGAACCTGCGCTCCGGGCGTGGCCGGGTGCAGTTCGAGCACAACGGCGGGGACGACGTCCGTGTGATCCCCCAGACCCTCACCGAACTCCCCGCGCTGCGTGGCTACTCGGACCTGGACGTCCTTCAGGAGATCGCCGGCCGCTTCCGGGTGCGCGAGGTGCGCGCCGGGCAGGTGCTGTGCGAGGCCGGGCAGCCCGTCACCGAGGGCTACCTGGTGGTGCACGGCCGCTTCACCCGCTACGCGAACGGCAAGTACGGCGACGAGGAGGTCGTCGGCACCGTCACCGACGGCGGTCAGCTGGGCGACGAGGCCCTCGGCCGGCCCGACCCGCTGTGGCTGACCTCGGTGCGCGCCGACACGGCCGGTGTGGTGCTGGCGCTGCCGTGGGACACACTGCGGGAGCTCGCCGACCGGTCCCCCTCGCTGGCCGCGCATCTGGCGGAGTACAACGAGCGGCAGCGGCTGCCGATGAACCGCAAGGGCGAGGCCGACATGCCCGTGCAGGCCGGGCACACGGGCGAACCGACCCTGAACGGCGGGTTCGTCGACTACGAACTCTCCCCGCGCGAATACGAGTTGTCCGTCACCCAGACCGTACTGCGTGTGCACACCCGGGTCGCCGACCTCTTCAACGACCCGATGAACCAGACCGAGCAGCAACTCCGGCTGACGATCGAGGAGATCCGTGAGCGTCAGGAGTGGGAGCTGGTCAACAACCGCGAGTTCGGGCTGCTCCACAATGTCGACTACGGACAGCGCATCAGCACCTTCACCGGGCCGCCCACCCCGGACGACATGGACGAGCTGCTGTCGATGCGGCGCAAGACCAAGTTGTTCCTCGCCCATCCGAAGGCCATCGCGGCGTTCTTCCGGCAGTGCAACCGGCGCGGCCTGGTGCCCGGTTCGGCCAGTGTGAACGGCCACGAGGTGCCGGCCTGGCGCGGGGTGCCGATGTTTCCGTGCGCCAAGATCCCGATCTCCCCGCAGCACACCACCAGCATCATCGCGCTGCGCACGGGTGAAGCCGACCAGGGTGTGGTGGGGCTGTACCAGACGGGCATCCCGGAGGAGTACCAGCCGGGCCTGAACGTGCGGTTCATGGGCATCGACTCCGCCGCGATCATCAAGTACCTCGTGACCGCCTACTACTCGATGGCCATCCTCGTCCCCGACGCCGCCGGAATCCTGGAGAACGTCCAGATCGGCCGCACGGCCGACTGACAGCGCGGAGACCGTACCGATGACCACGACACCCCAGCCGCCGGTGATCCCGCCGGAGCCGCCGGCCACCGCACCCGAACCCCCCGCCCCCCGCCTGCTGCCCGGCCCACCGACACTCGCCGAGACACTCGGAACCGGCCGCTCGCCCGAGGTGCCCGCACAGGCCACGACGCCGCCGCCTGCGGAGGTGCCGGTACCGGCCGCACCGTCGCCGACGGACGCGCAGGCACCGGCCGCCCCGCTGCCTGCGGACGTGTCCGCACAAGCCGTCGCACGGCCCGCGGACGTGCCCGCACCAACCGCCCCACTGCCTGCCGACGTGCCCGTACAAGCCGTCACACCACCCGCGGATGCGCCCGCACCGACCGCCCCACTGCCTGCCGACGTGCCCGTACAAGCCGTCGCACCGTCTGCGGACGTGTCCGTACAAGCCGCACCGTCACCGACGGACTCGCCGGCACAACCCACCCCACCTCCCGCGGACGCGACCGCGCCCGCGCCCGCCGCCCCGCCTCCCGCCCCCTTCCGGATGCCCGGTCCGCACAGTCTCGTCGCGCTGCTCCGGGCGCATCTGCCCGGTCTGCCCGTCTCGGACGTGCCCTCGGTACCCGATCTCGCGGATCTACCCGGCCTGGCCGATCCACCTCGTCCGCCCGAGTCGGCGAGCGCCCAGGTCGGGTCCTCGCTGCCGGGCCCGCCCAGCCTCGCCCGCAGCGTGGCGGGGCGGCGCGGGGGCGCCGTGCCCGGGCTCAAGTACCGGACCGTCGCGCCGGCCGACCCCGCGAAGGCGGCGGAGGTGGACCGGAGGCTGGAGGACTGGGCGCGTCGGCTGGACCTGTTTCCCGAGAAGTGGTCGGGGGACTTCTCCGGCTTCCAGTTCGGGCGGGCCGTGGTGCTCCAGCACCCCTGCGCGGCCGATCTGGAACGGCTCACGGCCGCCGGGAAGCTGCTGCTGGCCGAGAACCTCGTCGACAGCTGCTACTGCGAGGTGGACGAGGGCCGGGGCGCCTCGCACAAGGGCCTCGGCGGCCGTCTGATCATGGCGCAGTCCGCGCTCGACCCGTACCACGGGACGCCGGAGCTGGAGGAGGAGTGGCGGCACGGCATGGAGGCCGACGGGCCGCTCAGGTCGTACCACCACGCTCTCGCGGACTTCGCCGCCGTCGCCACACCCAGCCAGACCGATCGGTTCGTGCACGACATGGCCCGGCTGCACATGGGCTACCTCGCGGAGGCGGCCTGGGCGGAGACAGGCTTCAAGCCGCGGGTGTGGGAGTACCTGGTGATGCGGCAGTTCAACAACTTCCGGCCGTGTCTGTCGATCGTCGACGCGGTCGACGGCTACGAACTGCCCGAGGCCCTCTACGCCCGCCCCGAGATCCAGCGGATCACCGCGCTGGCCTGCAACGCCACCACGATCGTCAACGACCTGTACTCCTTCACCAAGGAGCTGGGCGACCCGACGCATCTCAACCTGCCCGTGGTGGTCGCCGCCAACGACAAGTGCGGCCTGAAGGCCGCCTATCTGCGCAGCGTCGAGATCCACAACCGGATCATGGACGCCTTCGAGACGGAGTCGGCGCTGCTGTCCGCCGGCTCGCCCCTCGTCGCCCGCTACGCCCAGGGCCTAGCGGACTGGGTGGCCGGCAACCACGAGTGGCACGCCACCAACCACCACCGATACCACCTGCCCGATTACTGGTGACCGACGTGACGGCTACTTCGACCCACCGTCACACGTACGACTCTAGGAGTACCTCTTGACCATCGCCCGCGACCTCGGCACCGGCACGCTGCCGATCCAGTCCCTCTACCAGAACCGCGTCGCGGACTACTGGAACGCCGAGGAGAACCCGGTCAACCTCGAACTCGGCAAGGTCGACGACCTCTACCACCACCACTACGGCATCGGCGAGCCCGACTGGACCGTGTTCGAGGAGGAGGACCCGGAGCTGCGGCAGAAGCGCGTCACGGCCGAGCTGCACCGGCTGGAGCACGCCCAGGCGGAGCTGCTCGCCGGCCATCTCGGCCCGCTCACGCCCGAGGACAGGGTCTTCGACGCGGGCTGCGGGCGCGGTGGCGGCAGTGTCACGGCGCATCTGCGCTACGGCTGCCACGCCGACGGCGTCACCATCTCCGCCAAGCAGTGCGAGTTCGCCAATGAGCAGGCCCGTCAGCGCGGGATCGACGACAAGGTGCGCTACCACCACCGCAACATGCTCGACACCGGCTTCGAGTCCGGCGCGTACGCGGCGTCCTGGAACAACGAGTCCACGATGTACGTCGAGCTGGACCTGCTGTTCGCCGAGCACTCCCGGCTGCTGCGCCGGGGCGGGCGCTATGTGGTGATCACCGGCTGCTACAACGACACGTACGGGCGGGCCTCGCGCGAGGTGTCGCTGATCAACGCCCACTACATCTGCGACATCCACCCCCGCTCGGAGTACTTCCGGGCGATGTCCCGCAACCGGCTGGTGCCGGTGCAGGTGACCGACCTGACGGAGGCGACCATCCCCTACTGGGAGATGCGCCGGCAGGCCGACCACCTCGTCACCGGGATCGAGGAGACCTTCCTCGACGCCTACCGCAACGGCAGCTTCCAGTACCTGCTGATCGTGGCCGACCGCGTCTGAGGCTCGGCTCGCCGAGCGGCGGGGCGTACGGTGACCAACTCGTCGCCGTACGCCCCGCGTTGTGCTGTACGCCGCCATGGCCGAGGTGTGGCTTCCGTGCGCGGCGCGGGTGTGCTTGCCTGGGGAACCCTTTCGGTGGCCGGGCGGGAGTTGCCGTATGCGCAGGCTGTGGTTGACGGGAGCACTGCTGGCCGGAGCGCTGCTGCTCGCCGGGTGCGGGGACCCGACGTCCGGGGAGGGCGTCGCGGCGGACCTGCCCGCCACGACCCGGCAGCAGGCTGCCCCCTCCGTACAGGCACCGCCCGAGGAGCCGCCCGTGGTGCTGTATCTCGGGGACTCCCTGGCGATGGAGAACCAGCAGGTCGTCGGGCGTGAGCTGCGCCGCGAGCTGCGGGCCGGCTACACGGCGGCGCCGTACTCGGGCACCACGCTGTGCGACTACCTGGAGGGCACCGGCGCGCGCTCGCTGGTGCCGGACGCGGACAAGGCGGCCGCGCTGGTGCGCCTGCTGCGGCCGGACGTGGTGGTGCTGCAGTTCTGGGGGAACTCCTGGGGCTACACGCCGTGCATGGACGGCATCACGTACGACCGCTCACCCGGGCGGTATCTGGAGCGGTACGCCGCCGACGCCCGGCGGCTCACGGAGCAGATCGGCGCGGCGGGCGGTGCCGGGCGGCCGCGGATCCTGTGGGTGCTCCAGGGCCCGGACCCGATCACCCCGGACCGGGTGCGCCGGGTGAACCGTCTCTACGAGGAGCGGGCGGCGGCCTCGCACGACGCCGTCGCCGACGCGGGCCGGGCGGTCAGCCCCGCCTCCGGGCGCTACACCTGGGCCCAGCACCTGCCGTGCACGGCGTACGAGCGGGCGCACGCCGGCTACTGCACGGAGCCGGGCCGTGGCGTCACGGCCCTGCACCGCGACGACGACTACCTGCACTTCTGTCTGGCCCCGACGACGTCCACGCCGAGGCCGTGTCCGGTGCGCTCCCCCGGCATCCTGCGTATCGCCCGGGAGATCACGCGGGCGGTCGCGGAGCGCACCGGCGGCTGAGAGCGCGCTCACTCCCCGGCGTAGGCCTTCTCCAGGGCGGCGATGTCGAGCTTGCGCATCTCCATCATGGCCTGCATGGCGCGGGCGGCCTTCTCCGGGTCGGGGTCCGCGATCAGCTGGGGGAACCGCTCCGGGACGACCTGCCAGGACAGCCCGTACTTGTCCTTGAGCCAGCCGCACGGGCCTTCCTCGCCGCCGTTCTCGGTGAGCTTGGTCCAGTAGTGGTCGACCTCCTCCTGGTTCTCGCAGAAGATCTGCAGGGAGACCGCCTCGTTGAAGGTGAACTGGGGGCCGCCGTTCAGCGCGCAGAACTTGTGGCCGTTGGCCGTGAACTCGACCGTCAGGACGGACCCGGCCGGCTGCGGGCCGCCCTCGGGGTAGCGGGTGATGTTCTGGATGCTGGAGTTCTTGAAGATCGAGGCGTAGTAGTGGGCGGCGTCCTCCGCCTGGTCGTCGAACCAGAGGCAGGTGATGAATCCCTCGGCGGTCATGTCGTCCTCCTGGAGGTTTCGAACCGGTCGGCAATAGAGACCGGCGCGGGCCGTGGAAGTCATCGCTCTGCCCGTGGCAGATCTGCCGCGGGCAGAGAAACCGCCGGTGGGCGGGGTGGCCGGGCAACAGTGAGGTCGACGGCATCCGCTGAACCGACGAGGAGATCCCATGACCTCTCTCACCCCGCTCGCTCCCCGGGCCGAGGAGGGCGACACCCCGCCCACCCGGTTCGACGACCAGCTCGCGGCCCAGCTGCTCGGGCAGCGGATCGTGCTGCTGGGCACACAGGTCGACGAGGTGTCCGCCAACCGGGTCTGCGCGCAGCTGCTGATCCTCTCGGCGGAGGACCCGCGCACCGACATCTGCCTGTTCATCAACAGCCCCGGCGGCTCGGTGCACGCGGGCCTCGCCATCTACGACACGATGCGGCTGATCCCCAACGACGTCGCCACGCTCGCGATGGGGTTCGCGGCCAGCATGGGCCAGTTCCTGCTGAGCGTGGGCACGGCCGGGAAGCGGTACGCGCTGCCCAACGCGCGGATCATGATGCACCAGCCGTCGGCGGGCATCGGCGGCACCACCGCGGACATCGAGATCCAGGCGGACAACCTGGAGTTCACCAAGCGGACCATCGAGCGGATCACCGCCGAGCACACCGGGCAGAGCCCGGAGACGATCTCCCGGGACGGTGACCGGGACCGCTGGTTCACGGCCGAGGAGGCTCGGGAGTACGGCATGGTGGACCGGGTGGTGGAGTCGTTCGCCGATGTGCGCCCGGCCGCGACGAAGCGACGGATGGGGCTGTGACCATGGGGAGCTACACGATTCCGAACGTCATCGAGCGCACCCCGCAGGGCGAGCGGTCCTTCGACGTGTTCAGCCGGCTGCTGAACGAGCGGATCATCTTTCTCGGCACCGACATCGACGACGGGGTCGCCAATGTCGTCATCGCGCAACTCCTCCATCTGGAGTCGTCGGCGCCGGAGAACGAGATCGCGATCTACATCAACTCGCCCGGCGGCTCGTTCACTTCGCTGATGGCGATCTACGACACGATGACGTTCGTGCAGGCACCGATCTCCACTTTCTGCGTCGGCCAGGCGGCCTCCACGGCGGCCGTGCTGCTGGCCGGCGGGGATCCGGGGCGGCGGTTCGTGCTGGAGCACGCGCGGGTGCTGCTCGGCCAGCCCGCGGCGGGCGGCCGGCAGGGCACGGTGTCCGATCTGGCCCTGCAGGCCAAGGAGATGGTGCGTATCCGCGGGCAGGTGGAGGAGGTGCTCGCGCGGCACACGCACCACGACATCGCGACCCTGCGCGCGGACATGGACCGTGACAAGGTCTTCACCGCCCAGGAGGCGGTGGCGTACGGCCTCGCGGACGAGGTGCTCAGCCGGCGCCTCGTCCGCGTCTGAGCGGCGTCAGGCGGCCAGGCACAGTCCGTTGTACGAGGACGAGGTGGAGGTCCGGCCGTGGGCTCCGGGGTGACGGCTCGTCAGCCGCACCAGCTCGCCCTGGGCCTGGGCCAGCAGGTCGCCCAGGCCAAGGCCGAGGGCGCGGGCGGCGGCCGCGAGGACCTCCGAGGAGGCCTCCTTGCGGCCGCGCTCCACCTCCGACAGATACGGCATGGAGATCCGGGCGGCGTCGGCGACGTCCTTGAGCGTGCGCTCCTGTGCCAGGCGCTCGCGGCGCAGGACATCGCCGACCAGGTCCCGCCACAGTGGTTCGGCGGGCCTCGGCCCCGTGCGGGGCGGGGCGGCCGGGGTGGCGGGGCGGGCGGACGTCGGGCGGGTGCTCCCCGGTCGCAGGGGGATCACGCGGGCTTCGTTCGGCGCTTGATCGGTCACCTTCCCAGCCTAGGAGGCCTGACCGTGCAGGGAAGAGGACGGCATTCCGCCCTGGGTGGAACCGGAGGGCCACATTCTGATCCCGCACCGGCACCACCGCCTCGCGCACCGAACTCCGCGGGGGCTCACGCCGTGACGAGGTCCAGCACCGCGCGGACCCGCTTGCCGACGGGGACGCGTTCCGCGGAGACCTCCGCCGCGAGGGCGTGGACTATCTCCAGGCCGTGCCGACCGACGCGCTCCGGGTCGCGGGGGAAGCGCAGGGGCAGTGCGGCGCTGCTGTCGTACACGCACACCGAGACCTCGTCGTCGGTGCCCTCCAGCTCCAGGATGTACGGGCCGTTGCTGTGCCGGTCGGCGTTGGTGACCAGCTCGCTCACCACGAGGAGCACGGCGCCCTCGGTGCGCTCGTCGATACCGGCGCACCACTCGGTCCTGAGCCGCTCGAGGAAGGCCGCCGTGAAGGCCCGTGCCTCGGCGATGCATCCCGGCTCGCCCGTGTAGTGCGCCGCCCGCCGCAAGGGCTCGACGGGCACGTCGAAGCCGGTGGGCATGACTGTGTCGTCCCGGTGCTCGATCATCCGTTTCTCTCTCCGAGGCCGGCCTGGCCGGATACTGCTGCATCATGCTCGTACCCAGTCGGCGGCGCGGCAGTCCCCGCGGGTGGTGAACCTAACGCCGACCCGTCTGCATGGCCAGGGGCCCCGCGGGGGACGGGGGCTCGGAGGAGGGCGGCTCGGAGCTCGGGGGCTCGGGGGAAGGGGGTTGCGAGGACGGGGGCTCGGAGCTGGTGGACGGCGAGGAGGGAGGCGTCGAGGTCGGTGTGGAGACGCTCGCCGAGGGGGTCGAGTCGTCGGGCGGCCGGTCGGCCTTCTCGTCCTGGTGGCCGGTGTCGCCCTTGTGGCGGTTGATCCACTCGTCGTGGTCGGGGTCGTAGATGACGAAGACGGTGATCACGACCGGCGCGGGGTTGACCATCACCACGTTCGAGGAGCGGTACGACGCCCAGGAGTCGCCGGTGCGCCGCGGGGTGCCCTGGAGGGGGACCGGCGGGGTGAGCGGGTTGCCGCAGGCGCAGCGCACCCGGGGCACGCCGCGACCGTCGACCAGGACGGCGGTGCCGGTCTGCAGGACGGCCTGGTAGGCGGTGGCGGCGCCGTCCCGGTAGCCGTGGTTGGTGACGCGGGTGTCCATGCGCAGCTGCACGGGTGTGAGCGAGCGCAGATACGCGGGGACGCCGGAGGCGTCGACGCCGGCGACGGACGCGAAGGCCCGGTTCTTGGGCGGCGCTGCCTGCAGCGCTCTGATCTGTTTCTCCACGTCGCAGGTGGAGACGTTGCGGGTGCCGCCGTAGAGCCCGGGGGCGCCGCCGTCGACGCCACGCACGGCGTTGGAGGGGACGGACTCGGTGGCCGGCGAGGGGGTGACCGGGGGCGCGGAGCTGTCGGTGGCCGTGGAGTCGGTGAACGGGTCGGGGCCGGACTTGCCGGCGGCCTGGAGGAAGACCTCGCCGCGGGTGCCGGAGCCGTCGTCGGGGCGGGTCAGGACCACCGCCACCACCACCGCGGCCACCACGACGGCGGCGAGCAGGGCCATCCGCGGCACGGACCGCCACCAGGGCCGGCGCGGTTCCGGCGCCGCCCCGCCACCGCCGGACGGCTCGGACGGCGGGCCCGAGGGCGGCTGCGAGGGAGGGGGCGAGGGCGGACCCGAAGGCGGTTGTCCGGGGCCCGAGAGCGGGCCGGAGGGGGGTCCTGTGGGGCGGCCGGACGACGGTGGTTCGACGCTCACGGGCCCTTCTTCCCGGCGACGACCGCATACGGAATCGCCGCCTTCTACCGCTTCGGGCGTATTGCTCTCATTGTGTGCGCCGGTCCGGCCGGCCCGCCAAGCGAACGGCAGATGTGAGCAAAACCCCTCGGCGGACGCGGACGGACCTCCCGGCAGGCGCTTCCCGCGGGGCCTGCTTAGCGTGGCAAGGGTGAGCCCCCCGACCCCCTCCGACCAGGCAGTCGCCCGTCACGGCTGGGTACAGGCCGGTGTCGCCGTGCTGCTCGCGACGGTCGCCATGGGCGTCACCGCGGCCCTGGGCCTGTGGGCCGCCGGAGCCGCCGACCTCCCGGAGGGGGCGTTCCCGCGGGTGACCGCGGCGACCCTCGTCACGGCCGTCGGCGGCACGATCGAACTGTCCGGGAACGCCGGAGTACTGGCCGAGTCCTCCGCCGGGCTGACCGTGATCCCGCTGTCCGTCACCCTCGTGGGCGCGCTGGTGCTCGCCGCCGGCTTTCTTCGGCCGCTGCGGCATCGGGCCGTGGCCGGCGGGTGGGAGCTGGCCGGCTGGGCCGCCCGGTTCGCCGTGCTGTGGCTGGTCGTGCTGCTCGCGCTGTCCTTCGGCGCGCGCCGGACCTTCGTGATCCCGCTGGGCGAGGGCACGCTGGCCGACCTCGGCGATGTGTTCGGCATCTCGCCCGAGGTGGGCTTCGAGACCGCGCTGCTGCCCACGCTGTTCTTCGGCCTGCTGTGGCTGGCCGGGGTCCTGGTCCTGGCGTTGCTGGTGTCCAGCGGGGCGCCGCTGCCGGGCAGGGTGCTGCGCTTCCGGACGTCCGTGCGCCCGGCCGCGTACGCGATGGTCCTGCTCCTGCTGGCGTACGTGGCCCTCGGCGTCGTCATCGGGCTGGTCGTCACCGTGACCCGGGGGCATGCCGCCGAGACGCTCGCGGTGATCCTGCTCGGTCTGCCGAACCTGGTGTGGCTGACGCTGACCATCGGGCTCGGCGCGACCTGGAACGGCCGGGTGGAGGGGCCGTTCGGGCTGCCGATGCCGCACGTCCTGGACCAGGTGCTGCGCTCCGACGAGACGGCCGACCTCAACCTGTCCACGCTCGCCGAGTACGACGGGCGGGTGTGGTGGCTGGTCGCGGTCGACGCCGTCCTCCTCCTGGCGGCCGCCTTCGTGATGGCGACCCGCTCCCCCGCCCGCGTCCGCGCCTGGCAGCACGCCCTGCACATGGCCGTCGCCCTCGCCCTGACCGTCCTCATGATCTGCCTGGTCGGCCGCGTCTCCGCCCACTACGGCCTCTCGGTCCTCGGCATCGGAGACCTGGGCGGCGATCTGGGCGGCGACCTCTTCCTGCGCCCCCGGCTGTGGCAGGCCCTGGGCCTGGCCCTGTTGTGGGGGCTGGTGACCGGCTTCCTGGGCGCGCTGACGGCACGTGGAGTGAGAAGACGGGGAGAGCTGCAGTAGGCCTCTTGGGGGCGCGGGGAACGGCGCGACCGACCGCGACGAACGCGAGGACGCCATACGGCGGATCACGGCGGACGCGGTGCGAACACAGGCGAAGCCCACGGCGGAGGCGCCTTTACGGCATTGCGCTCCACCACCCGAGTCGGCGGATGGTCCCCCTGCACGCCGACAGCGACAGCCCGCAGGGCCGCCACGAACGCGAGGCAGGACCCGTACCGGTCATCAGGCCTCTTCGCGAGCGCCTTGGCGAACACAGGGTCGAGCCCGGAGGGCAACCCGGGCCGAGCCTGTGTGACCGGCGGAGCCTCGTCGTACTGGTGGGCCCACAGCAGAGCCATGTCGTCGTCGCGCCGGAACGGCGGCCGCCCGCTGAGCACCTCGTACACCACGCAGGCGAGCCCGTACACGTCGCAGCGCCCGTCGACCGGCCGCCCGGAGATCTGCTCGGGCGCCACGTAGTCCAGCGTGCCGACGAACTGCCCGACGGTGGTGAACCCGGTCAGCGACAGCGACTTCTTCGTCAGTCCGAAGTCGGTGAGGTACACGTGCTCGGGATGGTCGCTGTCGGTGCCGCGCGCGACGAGGATGTTGCCCGGCTTGACGTCCCGATGCACCAGGCCGTGCTCATGGGCGGCGTCCAGGGCGGAGGCGACCTGCGCGGCGATCCGCAGCGCGGCGGGCAGCGGCAGCGGCCCCTCGCGGTCCAGGAGGTGGCGCAGGTCGCTGCCGGAGACGTACCGCATGGCGATGTACAGCACTCCGTCGGTCTCCCCCGCCTCGAAGACGGGCACGATGTGCGGATGGTCGAGGGCGGCGGCCACCCGCGACTCATGGGTGAAGCGCCGGCGGAAGGTGTCGTTGCGGGCCAGCTCCGGCGCCAGCAGCTTCAGCGCGACCGTGCGCTCCAGCCGCAGATCACGGGCCCGGTAGACGACGGCCATGCCGCCCCGGCCGATCTCGGCCTCGATGCGGTAGCCGGCGACCCGGCGGCCGATCAGCTCGGAGGGCCGGCCGGAGAAGGGGCCGGTGTCACGGGCCATCAGGCGTCACGACCTGGGTGGGCGCGTGGCCGTCGTCCCCGGCGACGACCTGCGTGGGCGTGTAGCCGTCGTCCCCGGCGACCACCTCGGTGGGCGCGGGCCCCTCGGGACCGGGGCTCGGGGCGGCCCGCCGTGGGCCCTCGTCGGTGGCGTAGGTGGCCTGACGGACGCCCTCGCCGTACACCCACCGCCCCTGCTCGGTGTCGTACAGCCACACCGACTCCCCGTCCACCACGATCCCGGCCCGCAGGCCACGGGTGCGGGCCGCGAAGGCCTCGCCGTCCAGCGTGCCGACGGCCAGCTCCTCGACGGCGGCCCGGTAGCGGGCGAGCGTCTGCTCGGCGCGGGCCAGCAGCGGTCGCGGGTCGGCGGTGGCGTCGGGCGGCCCGGTCAGCGGCGGGTCCTGCGGTACGACGACCAGGAGGCGGCCGTCGACCCAGGCGGACCAGCCGTTGGAGCACAGGACGTGGCCCCAGTCGCCGCTCCGCTCCAGGAGCTGGACGGGGAGCAGCGGGTCCAGGGGCACGGTGGGACGGGCCGGGTCGGGGGCCTCCCAGGCGGGCATGCCGTCGCCCGGGACGACATGCGTGGGCCGGAAACCGGGGGTCGTCATCGGCGCCTACTTCCGCATCACGACGGGTTCCTGCCGGCGCAGCAGCCGGGAGACGACGTAGCCGAAGAGCGCCGACAGCACCAGCAGCATGCCGATGTTCAGCAGCCACACCCCGGCCGAGTGCTCGAACAGTGGGTCGGAGGTGAGGTCGCCGGACACGATCCGGGCCAGCTGGATGGTGCCGGCCATCGCGCCGAGCGCCCAGCGGGAGGGCACCAGCCAGGACAGCTGCTCAAGGCCGGGCACTCCGTCGAGCTTCAGCAGGGCGCCGCAGAAGACGACTTGGACGATGGCGAGCAGCACCAGCAGCGGCATCGTCACCTCTTCCTTGCGCACCAGCGCGGAGACCACCAGGCCGAGCATCATCGCGGTGAACGCCAACAGGGCGACGGCGACGGTGATCTCGGCCAGCGGCGGCAGCAACACGCCTTCGTCGCGTGGCGCGTTGAGGTCGACGCCCAGCAGCGCCACCAGGGTGAGCACGACGGCCTGGAGGACCGTGATCGTGCCGAGGACGATCACCTTGGACATGAGGTAGGCGGATCTGGACAGGCCGACGGCTCTCTCACGCCGGTAGATCACGCGCTCCTTGACGAGTTCGCGCACGGCGTTGGCCGCGCCGGTGAGGACGCCGCCGACGCACAGGATGAGCAGCGCGTTCATGGCGGTGTCGCGGGTCAGTTCGCCGCCGGCCAGGGCGCGGGCCATGGCGCCCATCACGAACGGCAGGGCGATCATGATGGCGAGGAAGGTGCGGTCGGCGCTCAGGGCCGCGGTGTAGCGGCGTACGAGGGTGCCGAGCTGGGCGTTTCGGCTGCGTGGCTTCGGCGGCGGGGCGATGATCACCGGCCCAGAGCGGGGCACGCGGGGCTGGGCGCTGGCGTCGGCGACATAGCGCCGGTGCTGGAGCGAGGCGCGGTAGGTGCCGGCCCAGTCGCGGTCCTGGTCGTGCTCGAAGGACTCGAAGGCCTCGGGCCACTCGGCGTGCCCGAAGAAGGCGAGGGCCTCCTCGGGCGGGCCGTAGTAGGCGATCCGGCCGCCGGGGGCGAGCACCAGCAGGCGGTCGCAGACGTCGAGGCTGAGGACGCTGTGGGTGACGACGATGACGGTGCGGCCGTCGTCGGCGAGGCCGCGCAGCATGTGCATCACCGAGCGGTCCATGCCGGGGTCGAGCCCGGAGGTCGGCTCGTCGAGGAAGAGCAGGGACGGCTTCGTCAGCAGCTCCAGGGCGACGCTGACGCGCTTGCGCTGGCCGCCGGAGAGGCTGTGCACGGGCTGGGCGGCGCGCTGCTCCAGGCCCAGTTCCCGGATGACCTCGTCCACCCGGGCGCGGCGCTCGGCCTTGGCGGTGTCCTGCGGGAAGCGCAGTTCGGCGGCGTAGGCGAGGGCGCTGCGGACGGTGAGCTGGGCGTGCAGGATGTCGTCCTGCGGGACGAGGCCGATGCGCTGGCGCAGCTCGGCGTAGTCGCGGTAGAGGTCGCGGCCGTCGTACAGGACGGTGCCGTGGTCGGCGGGGCGCTGGCCGGTGAGGGCGTTGAGCAGGGTGGACTTGCCGGCGCCGCTCGGGCCTACGACGGCCAGCAGGCACTTCTCCCCGACGGGGAAGGACACATGGTCGAGGAGGGTCTTGCGGCCGTGGTCGACGGCGACGGTGAGGTCCTGGACGTCGAGGGAGACCTCGCCGGTGTCGACGTATTCCTGGAGCTGGTCGCCGACCAGGCAGAACGCGGAGTGGCCGATGCCGATGACGTCGCCGGGGCCGACGGGGGCGCTGGTGACGGGGCGGCCGTTGAGGTACGTGCCGTTGTGGCTGCCGAGGTCGGCGATCTCGTAGCCGCCGTCGGGCAGGGCGCGCAGCTCGGCGTGGCGGCGGGAGACGACGAGGTCGTCGATGACGAGGTCGCTGTCGGCGGCGCGCCCGATGCGCACGGTGCGGGCGGGCAGCGGGCGGACGCTGGTGGGCTGCCGGAAGGTGCCGGTGGCACCGGGCCGGGAGACCGCGGCGATCATGGAGGGGCGCTCGGGGGCGGGCGGGACGCTGCCGAGGATGAGGGCGCGGGGGCCGTCGGAGGGGCTGCCGAAGCGGATCTCGCTGCCGGGGCCGATGTCCCGCTCCAGGACAGGGCGTCCGTCGGCCCAGGTGCCGTTGGTGCTGTGCTCGTCCTCGATCGTCCAGTGGTCGCCCGCCGGGTGCAGGACCGCGTGGTGCCAGGAGACGCGGGCGTCGTCGATGACGATGTCGCACAGGGGGTCGCGGCCCACGTGGTAGTCGCGGCCCGGGCTCATCACCGTGGAGCCCCAGTCGGTCTCCAGCACGAGTTCGGGCGCAGTCGACGCGACCGGCCGCTCCGCCATGCCAGAATTCTACCGATACGTCCATTCGTGCGCCTGGGCTGCGGGGCCCGGTGGCCGGCTAGGCCACGGGCATGACCAGGGCGGGGCCGGTCCGCTGCATGCGCAGGGCGTCGACGGACTCGGCGAGCAGTTCGTACTCGGTGGTCTCGTCGCTCGCGGCGATGCGCACCAGCCGGCCGGCGGCCAACTCGTCGGCACACAACTCCTGTTGGCCGGGGTCTGCGCACCAGGCGCGCAGCAGCTGGGGGACGTCGGGCACGGTGTCCGCGACCGGCACCAACGCGCTGGGGGGTAAGTGCCCCGCCTCGGGGTCGGGGTCGAGCCGCTCGGCGATCCAGGAGGCCCGGTCGCGCAGCCACCACAGGGCCAGCGCCAGAGTGGGCGCCCGGTAGGTGCCGAGCGGGACTCCGATACGCCGGCCGTCGCAGACTCCGTACGCGGTGACATGGCACAGGAATTCGTCGTGCACGATCCACTCCCCCGATGTGCTCAGCAGCCGGTGGGGCCTCGCTCTCGTGCGGCTCGGGGCGGTGAACTGCCCACTGAGGTCGAGTATCTTCACTCTTGAACCACTGTCACCATGTCTTTCCAGCCAGTCTCCTGGCATATTCACGGCCCGAGTTGGCCGAAAGGCGCGGGGGCCGCGCCCGCCGCGCCTTTCGGTGGAATTCAGGGGGCGACGACCTCGTCGATCCGGGCCAGTTCCTCCGCGTCGAAGTCGAGGTTGCCGATGGCGGCCACGCTGTCCTCGAGCTGGCGCGCGCTGGACGCGCCGACCAGCGCCGAGGTCACCCGGCCGCCGCGCAGCACCCAGGCGAGGGCGAGCTGGGCCAGCGTCTGCCCGCGGGACTTGGCGATGTCGTCCAGGGCGCGCAGCCGGGCCACCAGGTCCTCGGTGACGGCGTCGCGGTTCAGGAAGGGGCTGTCGCTCGCGGCCCGGGAGTCCTCCGGGATGCCGTCCAGGTAGCGGCCGGTGAGCAGGCCCTGCTCCAGCGGGGAGTAGGCGATGGAGCCGACCTGGAGCTCGTCGAGCGCGTCCAGCAGGCCCTCGTCCTCCGGGCGCCGGTCCAGCATCGAGTAGCGCGGCTGGTGGATCAGCAGCGGGGTGCCCAGGTCGGCGAGGATGCGGGCGGCCTCGCGGGTCTGCTCGGCGGAGTAGTTGGAGACGCCGACGTAGAGCGCCTTGCCCTGCTGCACCGCGGAGTGCAGGGCGCCCATCGTCTCCTCCAGCGGAGTCTCCGGGTCGAAGCGGTGCGAGTAGAAGACGTCGACGTAGTCCAGGCCCAGCCGCTTCAGGCTCTGGTCGAGCGAGGACAGCAGGTACTTGCGCGAGCCCCACTCGCCGTACGGGCCGGGCCACATCAGATAGCCGGCCTTGGTCGAGATCACCAGCTCGTCGCGGTACGGCGCGAAGTCGGTCTTCAGGAACTCGCCGAGGGCCGCTTCGGCGGCGCCGGGCGGCGGGCCGTAGTTGTTGGCCAGGTCGAAGTGGGTGACGCCGAGGTCGAAGGCGCGGCGCAGGATCGCGCGCTGCGTCTCGACCGGGCGGTCGGGGCCGAAGTTGTGCCACAGGCCCAGCGACAGCGCGGGCAGCTGCAGGCCGCTGCGTCCGGTGCGCCGGTAGGGCATGTCCGTGTAGCGGTCGGGGTGTGCGGTGTACAACGCGACTCCTGGCATGGGAGGGGTCATGAGAGGGGTGAGCCGCATCCCACTCTTCCCTGACCTGCGGGCAGTGGTCCAACAGAAGAATCCGATGGGATTGAGCGGATAGGCTGCTCAATCATGGAACTGCGCCATCTCCAGCACTTCGTCGCGGTCGCCGAGGACCAGCACTTCACCCGGGCCGCCGAACGGCTCATGGTGTCCCAGTCGGGCCTGTCCGCGTCCATCCGGGCGCTGGAGCGGGAGCTGCGGGCGCCGCTGTTCGTCCGTACCACCCGACGGGTGACGCTGACCGAGGCCGGGCGGGCGCTGCTGGGCGAGGCCGAGCGGATCCTGGCGCAGGTGCGGGCCGCGCACGAGGCGGTGGCCGCGGTGCAGGGCGTGCTGCGTGGCACGCTCGCGCTGGGCACCGAGCAGTGCATCGCCGGGGTGCACGCGGCGGCGCTGCTGGCCGCGTTCCGGGGGCGGCACCCGGACGTGGAGATCCGGCTGCGGCAGTCCGGCTCCCTCGCCCTGGCCGAGGAGGTCGCCGCCGGGCGGTTGGACCTGGCCTTCGCCTACCGCACCCGCGACGACTCCGACCAGCTGCGCTCGGTGTCCCTGGCGGGCGAGCCGATGACCCTGCTGTGCCATCCGGAGCATCCGCTGGCCTCGGCCGGTCCGGCCGTCGCGCCGCACGACCTGGCCGGCGAGGTCTTCGTCGACTTCCACCCCGACTGGGGCCCGCGCCGGGCCACCGACGCCGCGTTCGCCGGGGCGGGGGTGCGCCGCACGGTCGGCCTGGAGGTGAACGACGTGCACACGCTGCTGGACCTGGTGGACGAGAACCTGGGCGTGGCCGCCGTACCGCGGCACTTCCGGCACAAGCGCGAGTCGCTGGCCGCCGTACCGCTGAAGGGCACGGCCGAGGTGGTCTACGAGACGGTGGCCCTGCTGCCGCCCCCGCAGGCGACCAGCCCGGCGGCGCGGGCGCTGATGGAGCTGCTCGACGCCGGGGCGCACGACTGCGGGTGATGCGCGATGGTGGACCCATGCATGCCAAGGACATCCTCATCGACGGATTCGGCCGCATCCAGGAAGAGGTCCACGCCTGCGTCGAGGGCCTCGGCCCCGACGAGCTGGCCGCCCGCCCCGCCGACGGCGCCAACTCCGTCGCCTGGCTCGTCTGGCATCTCACCCGCGTCCAGGACGACCACATCGCCGACGCCTTCGGCCTGGACCAGGTGTGGCTCGCCCAGGACTGGAGCAAGAAGTTCGGCCTCGGCCTGCCGCCCCGCGACACCGGGTACGGCCACAGCTCCGCCAAGGTCGCCAAGGTGCGGGTCGACTCGGCGGAGCTGCTGACCGGGTACTACGACGCCGTGCACGCGCAGTCCCTGGAGTGTCTGCGCGCGCTGGCCGCCAAGGACCTGGAGCGGGTCGTGGACGAGAACTGGGACCCGCCGGTCACGCTGGGCGTACGGCTGGTGAGCGTCCTGTCCGACGACCTTCAGCACGTCGGACAGGCAGCGTATGTGCGCGGGCTGCTTCAGAGCGCGTAGCCGGGCAGGACGACGTCCTCGATGAGGGCCTTGCGCTCGTCGAACGGGATGAACGCGCTCTTGACGGCGTTCACCGTGACCGTGCGCAGGTCCTCCAGGCCCCAGCCGGCCTGCTCGACCAGCAGGGACATCTCGCGGGTCATCGTGGTGCCCGACACGAGACGGTTGTCGGTGTTGAGGGTGACCCGGAAGCCGAGGTCCTTCAGGGCGGTGATGGGGTGCTCGGCGATGGAGGTGGCGGCGCCGGTCTGGAGGTTGGAGGTGGGGCACATCTCCAGGGCGATCCGGCGGTCGCGGACCCAGCCGGCCAGGCGGCCGAGCTTGCCGTCGACTATGTCGTCGGTGATGCGCACGCCATGGCCGAGGCGCTGGGCGCCGCAGATCTGGAGGGCCTGGTGGATGCTGGACAGGCCGTCCGCCTCACCGGCGTGGATGGTGAAGGGGACGCTCTCGCGGCGCAGGTGCTCGAAGGCCTCGAGGTGGTCGGCGGCCGGGAAGCCGGCCTCGGCACCGGCGATGTCGAAGCCGACGACGCCGGCGTCACGGAAGGCCACCGCGAGGTCGGCGGCCTCGCGGACGCGGTCGAACATCCGCATGCCGCACAGCAGCGTGCCGACCCGGACGGGCGTACCGGCCGCGGCGGCCTTCGCCATGCCCGCCGCGAGACCCTCCTGCACGGTCTCGACGACCTCGGCGAGGGCCAGGCCGCCGTTGGTGTTCAGCTCGGGGGCGTAGCGCACCTCGGCGTAGACGACGCCGTCCGCGGCGAGGTCCAGCACGTACTCCTCGGCGGTGCGCAGCAGGCCCTCGCGGGTCTGCATCACGGCGAGGGTGTGCTCGAAGGTGGCGATGTAGCGGACCAGGTCACCGGAGTTGGCGGCCTCGAAGTACCAGGCGGCCAGCTCGTCGGGGTCGGTCGTCGGCAGGGTGTGCCCGACCTCCTGGGCGAGCTCGACGACCGTGGCGGGGCGCAGGCCTCCGTCGAGGTGGTCGTGCAGGACGGCCTTGGGGAGGCGGCGGATCACATCAGCGTCTACGCGCGTAGCACTCATGGCAGGGCTTTCCTTGGAGCGGGGTTGTTCGGGGGTGGGAGGAGGGCTCAGCCGGCGGGCTGGAGCAGGTCCCAGCGGTTGCCGTAGAGGTCCTGGAAGACGGCGACCGACCCGTACGGCTCGTGCCGCGGCTCCTCCAGGAAGTGCACACCGGCCGCGAGCATCCGGGCGTGGTCGCGGGCGAAGTCGTCCGTGTACAGGAAGAACCCGACCCGCCCGCCGGCCTGGTCCCCGACCCGGGCCCGCTGCGCCTCACCCTTCGCCCGAGCGAGCAGCAGCCCCGTGCCGGGTGCCCCCGCGTCGGGCTCCACGACGACCCATCGCGAGCCGTCACCGCGCGGGGTGTCCTCGACGAGCCGGAAGCCGAGGGCCTCGGTGTAGAAGCGGATGGCCTCGTCGTAGTCGTCGACGACCAGGGTGACCAGGGCGAGGCGCTTCATCGGAACCTTTCGGGGAGGCCGGGAGGTGGGCGGGCCGGGGGCCGGTTGACGCACGAGGTTATACGTAAAACGTAGCGCATGCCAGTCCTGCGGGGAGGGGGTGTGACGCAGGAGACGGTCCCGGTGTCCGCAGTGCCGGTGGAGTGAAGCCGACGGGGCACCCGCGCGGCGCCCCGGCCGCGACGCGACCTGCTCGGAGATGCTGTCCGGCGAAGAGCGGGTGCCGTCGGGAAGGGCGGCTCCCACCGGCACCGACGAGGAGATGGACACGTGTCTGCCGAGACCAACAAGGCGCTGGTACGCCGATTCTTCGAGGAAGTGCTCAACGGGCGGAACCTGGAGGTCATCGACGAGCTGGTCGCGACGGACTACCAGGAGCACGACCCGTTCCCCGGGCAGCGTGAGGGGCGTGAGGGGCTGAAGGATCGCATGACCATGCTCATCGAGGGGCTGGCACCCACGTTCACCATCGACGACCTCATCGCCGAGGGGGACCGCGTCGTCATCCGCTGGACCAACAACGCGACTCACTCCGGGACCTTCCTGGGCATCCCCCCGACGGGACGCTCATGCCGCTTCGCCGGAATCGACATCTTCCGCATGGACGACGATCGGCTCGCCGAGCACTGGCACGTGGTCGACCAGCTGTCGATGCTCCAGCAGCTGGAGCTGCTTCCGTCGTCCTGACGTCCGGGTCGCGTCTCGGTGATCACGCTTGGCGGAGGGGGAGACCGTCCCTGGCCCCGGCCTTCGGCGACTCGGGCCATGGTGTGCGGCCTGGCCGCGGAGGCGGACCTCCACTCCGGTCCTGGTCGGGGGCGGGCGCTGCGAGTGGCGAACGAGGACCGGGCCGCGACCTCAGGCCGGCGGTGAACCGAGGCACCGCCGGACGAGCAACGACCGGGCCCCGGACGACCAGGCGCCCGGGCAACAGACACCCTCGCGACAACCGCAAGCCCGCCCACCCGAAGCATCGCGGGACCGGCTGCACCAGCCCGGGCGACGCACCGCCCGGCGCGGGGCCGAGGCCGCGGGAGTAGGCCCTCGAGTCACGGCGGGCCGGGCGCGGTGGGCGGGTCTCGCGACAGGCGGCGGAGAACCAGGCAGTGCCCAGTAACCCACGGGACAGCCGACCGCCAGACCCCTGCCGAGATTCAAGCCCCGCCCCCCGAAGCACCTCCCCGGACCGGCAGCCATGCCCACGACCGAGACCGCGGGCATGGCCCGCAGAACCACGGCGGCACGGACGCGGTGGGCCGACGCCGCGCGACGCGACGGAGGACCGGGCAGCGGCGCGCCGGGGACGAGCCGGACGAGCAACGGCCGGCCGCCACGGGACCTGGCACGGGACCAGGCACGGGCGGCCGGCACGGGACCAGGCGCGGGCGGTCGGCACGGGACCAGGCGCGGGCGGTCGTCAGTCGCAGCGGAGACCCTGGCGATAACCGCACGCCCCAGCTCCCCCGAAGCAACGCCGACCGGCAGCCATCAGCCAGACCAAGACCACGACCCCGGGCCGGAGCAGAGGGCCACGAGAGCGCAAGGTCCGCAGCACCGGGCAGGCCGCCCGATGACACACGCCCCCGGTCCTAGGCCCCCTGACGTAGTCCCGCAGCCCCAGGTGGAACCCCGTACGGGTCGGTAGCGTCGGGGCATGAAGATCGACAAGGGGCCTCGGGCTGCCGGGGAGCGTATGCGGGATGTGCTGGGGCGGCTGGAGCGGGAGACGGACGTCTGGGTGGCGTCGGCGGACGGGGCGGGGGTGCCGTATCTGGTGCCGTTGTGGTTCGCGTGGGACGGGGCCGATGTGTGGCTGGCGACGCGGCCGGGGAATCCGACCGGGCGCAATCTGAGGGCGGGCCGGCGGGCGCGGCTGGCGCTCGGGGACACACGGGACGTCGTGCTGATCGACGGCGAGGTGGAGGTGTTCTCCGCGCGGGAGGTGCCGTCGGCGGCGGCCGAGGTGTTCGCGGGGAAGCACGGCTGGGATCCGCGCTCGGAGCGGGCGGCGTATGCCTACTACCGGGTGCGGCCGGTCGAGGTGCAGGCCTGGTGCGAGGTGCGCGAGCTGCCGCAGCGGACGCTCATGCGGGACGGGGCGTGGCTCGTGTGACGACCCCGGGCACCGCAGCCCCGGGCGACACCCTCGTACTTCTGCCCGACATCCATTTACCGCAAGGTAGTTACCTGGGAGTAGCTCCAGGTGGTTTCATGTGCGGCGCCACTCAACCCCCTACACCGCAGGGAGATCCAGTGACGCACTCCGCACTGCGCCGCACCCAGGGCGCAGCCGTGCTCGCGTTCACGCTTGCCGCCGCCGGTCTCGCGGGCGCGACGCCGACCGCGTCGGCCGCCGAGCAGGCACCGCCGCCGCTGAGGGTTCTGACGTACAACGTCTTCCTCTTCAGCAAGAGCCTCTACCCCAACTGGGGCCAGGACCACAGGGCTTCGGAGATCGCGAAGGCTCCCTTCGTCGCGGGCAACGACGTCGTGGTCTTCCAGGAGGCGTTCGACAACTCCTCGTCGGACGCGCTCAAGAGCTCCCTGGCGGGCCGGTACCCGTACCAGACCCCGGTGGTCGGCCGGAGCACGTCCGGCTGGAACGCCACGGGCGGGGCGTACTCCTCCACCACGCCGGAGGACGGCGGCGTCACGATCCTCAGCAAGTGGCCGATCCTGCGCAAGGAGCAGTACGTCTACAAGGACGCCTGCGGCGCCGACTGGTGGTCCAACAAGGGCTTCGCGTACGTCGTGCTCGACGTGAACGGCAGCCGGGTGCACGTGGTCGGCACGCACGCCCAGTCGACCGACCCGGGGTGCGACCCCGGTGAGGCGGCCGCCATGCGCAGCCGGCAGTTCCGGGCGATCGACGCGTTCCTGGACGCCAAGAACATCCCCGCGAGCGAACAGGTGCTGGTGGCGGGCGACTTCAACGTCGACTCGCGCAGCTCCGAGTACGCCTCGATGCTCGCCGACGGCGGCCTCGTGGGTGCCGACGCGCGCACCGGGCACCCGTACTCCTTCGACACGCAGGACAACTCCATCGCCCACGAGCGCTACCCGAACGACCCTCGCGAGGACCTGGACTATGTCCTGCACCGGGCGGGGCACGCCCGCCCGGCGGTGTGGAAGAACGACGTGGTCAAGGAGCAGAGCGCGCCCTGGACGGTGTCGAGCTGGGGTACGTCCTACACGTACACCAACCTCTCCGACCACTACCCCGTGACCGGCTTCACGGGCTGAGCCCTTCTGAGGGCGTCGAGCCGCTGCACCTCCTCGTCGGTGAGGTGCAGCGCGCCGGCCGCGACGTTCTGGGCCAGGTGCGCGGGGTTGCCGGTGCCGGGGATGGCCAGGACGTGCGGGCCCCGGCTCAGCGTCCAGGCGAGCCGGACCTGGGCGGGGCTCGCCCCGTGCGCGTCGGCGACCTCGCGGACGGCCTCGTCGTGGGCGGTGGTCGCGCCGCGCGGACCGGCCGCGCCGGCGATGGAGTAGAACGGCACGAAGGCGATGCCCTGTTCGCCGCAGATCCGCGGCAACTCCTCGGTGAGCGGGTCGACATGGTCGAGCGCGTACCGGTTCTGCACGCTGACCACCGGCGCGATGGCCTGCGCCTCGGCCAGGTGGCGGGGTTCGACGTCGGACAGGCCGAGATGGCGGATCAGTCCGGCCTCGCGCAGTTCGACGAGGGCGCCGAAGTGCTCGGCCACCGACTCCTGGCCCATCCGGCGCAGATACACCAGGTCGAGATGGTCGCGGCCGAGCTGGCGCAGGTTCTCCTCGACATGGCCGCGCAGTTCCTCCGGGCGGGCCGAAGTGGCCCACTCCCCCGCGTAGTTGCGGAAGGGGCCGACCTTGGTCGCGATCAGCAGGTCGGCGGCGTACGGCGACAGGGCGCTGTTGATCAGCTCGTTCGCCGAGCGCAGCCGTGAGAAGTAGAACGCGGCCGTGTCGATGTGGTTCACGCCGAGTTCGACGGCCCTGCGCAGGACGGCGATCGCGCGGTCGCGGTCGCTCGGGGTGCCGTGGTGGAAGGCGGCGCTGCCGGTCAGGCGCATCGCGCCGAAGCCGATGCGGTGGACGGTCAGGTCGCCGAGGGTCCAGGTGCCCGCGGCGGCCGCGGTGATCTCGCTGGTCATCAGCGGAGTCTCGCACGGACCTGGTCAACGGCCCTGCATCGGATAGCAGTTCGACTACAGGCCCATCACGAATGACTCCCGGGGCGGCCGTCGCGGGCGGTGGCGCTCCTACCGTGAGGCGTGGCCGATGTGAGGCAGTTCCTGCGCAGGGTGCTCGCGGTGTGCGTGAGCGGGGTGGCGGTCGCCGGGTGTTTCGCTCCGCAGCCGCCGGACTTCGGGGACGGCGAGTCGATGCCCGAGGAGGTGTTCCGGGTGCCGTTGCCGGTGCGGCCCGGGGCCGACGGCACCTGGGCGCTGCGCGATGCGGACCTGCTCGGTGAGGGCCGTACCGTGGTGCGGCTCGGCGCCGACGGGTCGGTGCGGTGGCGGCTGCGGCTCCCGGACGACCTCGCCCTGACCTCCCGTACGCCCGGCGATCCGCACTCCGCGCTCTCCCCGTCCGTCCTGGTCGGCGGACGGCCCGGGCGCTCCGGCCCGGCGTCGGTCGCGGGCCTGGACGTCGAGCGCGGGGCACTGACCTGGCGGCAGGCCCTGCCGGCCGGCAGCCGCGTCTTCCGCTACGGCGGCGTGGTGGTCACGGCCGTCTGCGAGGGGTCCGAGTCCTGCCGTCTGACCGGGCTCCAGGTCCGGTCCGGGCAGCGCCTGTGGTCGCGCACGGTGCCGGGGCGGGTGCTGGACGGCTGCCGGGCCGACGCGCTCGGCGGGGAGCCGGCCGAGCGCTGTCTGCCGCATGTGGTGACTGCGTCCCGTGTCGGCGCCGTCGACCCGGAGGACGGCTCCCTGCAGTGGACGGAGGGCGTGCGGCCCCCGGCGGGTGCGGTCGTCGACCGGATCGCCGTGGTCGGCGAGCGGACGGTCCTGGTCACCGCGCCCGCCGAGGGCACGTGCCGCAGCCTCGCCGTCGGCGGCTCGACGTACTACGACCGCGGCTGGCGGACGGCGTTCGTGTGGGACCAGCCGCAGGCGCGCCGCGACCCGCGCACCGGCTGCCGCTGGGACCGGCGTGTCCCGCTCGTCGTCGGATTCTGGCTGGTCCTGCCCGACGCACGGGGCGCCCGCGTGATGCAGCCCTCCCTGGGACCGCTGCGCCGGACCCATCGGCTGGCACCCGGCGAGTACCTGGTCGGCAACGGCTCCGACCAGGAGATCGTGCGCGCCGCCGGCCGCCCCGACCGTCTGCTGTTCCCCTCCACGATCCCCGCCTACGACCGTCCCCGCCCCGAGGGGCTCGGCCCGGCCGCACAGCACGTGACCGGCGACTTCTGGCAGGACGGCACCCGCCTCGCCCTCCTCTCCTACGACGGTCGGGTGCGCTGGGAGACCCGCTCGGACTGCCGGGCCCGGCCGACCGCCCGCAAGGCCGGCCCGGTCACCTACTGCGACGGCACGGAGCTGGTCCGGCTGGGTCCGGCGTGAGGGACGAGGCGCGCCTGGCCCCGCGTCTCCAGGAGAGCGGGACGGGAACCGTGTGCGGGGGAAGGATCTCCTGTCCCGTCCGTGCCCGACGCATCCGCTCCGGAGCTGCACGCCATGAACGTCTCCGTCGTCCTGTTCACCGCCGACCCCCGGGTCCACGACCACCCGCCGCTGTGGGCGGCCCTGCACGGTGGCGCCCGTGCGGTGGTGCCGCTGTTCGTGCGGGACCGTGCCGTGGCCGGGGCCGGTTTCGCGGCACCGAACCGGCTGGCGTTCCTCGCCGACTGCCTGCGCGATCTCGGCGCGAGCCTGCGCGCGCGGGGTGGCCGGCTCGTCGTGCGGTCCGGTGAGCCGGTGGAGCAGGTGTGCCGGGTCGTCGTCGAGGCGGGGGCCGGCGAGGTGCACATGGCGGCCGACGTCAGCGCGTACGCCCAGCGCCGGGAGGGGCTGCTGCGGCGGGCCCTGGAGGCGGAGGGTGTGCGGCTGCACGTGCACGACACGGTGACCGGGGCCGTGGCTCCCGGTGCACTGACCCCGGCGGCCAAGGACCACTTCGCGGTCTTCACGCCGTACTTCCGCCGCTGGTCGCAGCAGCGGCCGCGCGACCCGCTCGGCGCGCCCCGCACCGTGCGGGTGCCGGACGGCGTCGGGTCGGAGGAGCCGCCCGCCCGCGCGGACGTCCCCGGGGTGTCGCCGGGGCTGGCCCGGGGCGGCGAGACGGAGGGCAGGAGACGGCTCACGGCGTGGCTGCGCGGCGGCCTCGGCGCGTACCAGGACCGGCACGACGACCTGGCGGGCGACGCCACCTCCCGGCTGTCGCCGCATCTGCACTTCGGCACGCTGTCCGCGGTCGAAGTCGTGCACCGGGCCCGCGCGGCGGGCGGCGCGGGCGCCGAGGCGTTCGTACGGCAGCTCGCCTGGCGCGACTTCCACCGGCAGGTCCTCGCGGCGCGCCCGGCCACGGCCGGTGCCGACTACCGGTCCCGGCAGGACCACTGGCGTCCGGAGCGGGACGCGGGCGGCGACGTCGAGGCGTGGCGGGAGGGCCGTACCGGCTACCCGGTCGTCGACGCGGCGATGCGGCAGCTGCGGCACGAGGGCTGGATGCACAACCGCGGCCGCCTGCTCACCGCGAGCTTCCTCGCCAAGACCCTCTACGTGGATTGGCGGGTGGGCGCCCGGCACTTCCTGGACCTGCTGGTCGACGGGGACGTCGCCGCCAACCAGCTGAACTGGCAGTGGGTCGCGGGCACCGGCACCGACACCCGGCCCAACCGGGTCCTCAACCCCCTCGCGCAGGCACGGCGGTTCGACCCCGACGGGGCCTATGTACGGCGCTGGGTGCGGGAGTTGGCCGAGGTCGAGGGGTCCGCGGTGCACGAGCCGTGGAAGCTGGGCGGCCGGGACCGGGCCGCGGCGGCGTATCCCGACCCGATCGTCAGCCTGCCGGATGCTCTGGCCCGGTTCCGGCGGGCCCGTGGACTGGACCAGTCCTGAAGAGCCGCGGGGCGCCGGCCCAGGGGGCCGCCGCGCGGGCCGGGCGAGCCCACCTGTGCGCCATCTCTACACATAAAGGCGAAATAAGCGCAAAATGCAGATACGCGGCGCACGCCGCCACCGCACCGGACGCGGTCGGGCATGTCAGTCGAAGGAGACTCATCATGGCCAACGTCTCGCACACCAGAGGTGATATCAGCACCCATCCCGATGCCCCCGAGATGCGGGAACGCTACGCCCGCATGCTCGGCGGCCGTGATGTGGCGCTCGTCGACGGACCGGTGTTCCTGCTCGGTCTGTACTGCGCCGTGTCCCCGTGGATCGTCCACTACACCACCAGCCAGCCCGACCTGGTGCCGCACAATCTGATCATGGGCATCGCGATCGGCCTGCTGGCGCTGGGCTTCACCCGGGCCCCGGAGCGCATGTACGGCCTGAGCTGGGCCATGTGCGCGCTGGGCGTGTGGATGATCGTCTCGCCGTGGATCGTCGGCGACAGCCCCGACGCGGGCGTGGTGCTGAACAACGTCATCATCGGCGCCCTGGCCGTGATCCTCGGGCTGATGTGCGCCGGCACGGCTGCGAAGAGTGTCCCCGCACCATAGGGGGCGGCCGGAAGGACGACCGTAGGGGCCGGTCCGGGGGCCGACCCCTACGCGTTGACGGCGGGGCTTCGCCCGGCGTCAGGGCGTGTAGACGTACGGCGTGGTCGTCGTCAGGGGGGCGAAGCCCAGGCGTTCCAGGATGGGGCGGCTCTGGTCGGAGGCGTCGACCTGGAGGTAGCGGTAGCCGCGGGACATCGCAGCGCGGGCGCGGTGGGCGACCAGGCTGCGGTAGATGCCGCGGCCGCGCCAGGCGGGGAGGGTGCCGCCGCCCCAGAGCCCGGCGAAGCCCGTGCCGGGCACGAGCTCCATGCGGGCCGCGCTCACCGGCTCGTCCCCGGCCAGCGCGAGCACGGCGAGGATCGTGTCAGGGGTGCCGGCGAGTTGCGCGCGCATGCGGTGGCGCAGCCGGGAGCCGTCCGTGCCGAAGGCCTTCTCGTGCACGTCGACCACCAGGTCGATGCCGTGCGCGTCGGTGACGGGAACGACCCGGACTCCGTCGGGTTCCCGGGCGCCGAGGTCGAGTTCGGCGGCTTCGCCGATCATGAGCGTCTCGGTGGGCTCGGCGGTGAAGCCGGCCGCGAGGAGCCTGTCGCCGAGGTCGGCCGGCCGGTCGTGGGCGTACGCCTTCCACTCGAACTCATGGCCCAACCGGCTGAAATGAGCCACCTGTTCGGCGATCGCCGCGTCGGCGTCGGAGCCGTCGAGGCCGGACCAGAGGATGCCGTTCCAGTCCAGCGGGCCGGCCACCTGGCGCACCACCCGCCCGGTCCGTTCGACCCGCGCGTCGGGGCCGTCGGGGCGCGCGTTCTCGCGCATCTCCCGGTCGTAGAGGGCGAGGGCTTCGGCATGATCCATGCGTGTCACTCCAGCATCTGATGTCCCATGACGCAACAGATTTTCGAATCAGGAGCGGCATGCCGAAAAAGCACCGGAAGAATATGCCGTCCCCCTCGCTTCACGCGTCCGGTGACTGCTACCTTTCCGGCCATGCGGTTGCGAGGGGGGCGCCCGGTCTGGGCGATGTTTGTTTTCGGGGGAATTTTTCTCGTGATCTATTTCCCCGCGCACCATCTCTTTTATCGGCTGGTGATCGATCTCCTGGTTCTGTTCGCCGCCGGAATACTCTTCCTGGCGGTCCGCAGCTGGTTCTCGCCGGCCGCGGCCGTGGCGGGCCACCCCGGCCCGTCGGCGCCCATGGGGGCCTACCCCGGCGGTCCGCCTCCTCCGGTGCGCCGGCCGGTGCCTCCGGAGGCCTCACGGGGGTTACCCCTCTCTGCGGGCTTGTCCGTCGTGCCCGTCGCGCCGGTCGCGCCCGGCGGGCCGTCCCGCCCGCGTCCGCCCGCCCCGGCCCCGGCCGCGCCGCCCGGCGTCGGGAGCGTGCCCCGGTTCGGGGCCGGGTCCAAGGCCCAGCGTTTTCCCTGGCTGCTGCCGTTGCGCCCGGCCGCGTCCGGGGTCGCCGCGGACGAGGCGCGGCTGGGCGATCTCGTCGTACGCGCGGCGTCGGTGGTCGGTCCCGGCCATCGGTGTCAGGAGCCCGCCACCGCGCGCCAGGACGCCTACCGCATCGCGCGGGACGCCTCGGGGGAGTTTTTGCTGCTGGCCGTGGCCGACGGGGTGTCCAGCAGCAGCCACGCCGAACTCGGGGCGGCGGTGGCGGCCGCCACTGCGGTGAACGTGCTGCGGCAGCGGCTGGACGAGCCCGACCGGGCGGCGGGGCTGTCGGCGTTGGGCCTGTTCGAGGAGACGGCCGCGGCGATGGAACGGGAGGCCGCGCGGCGCGGACTGCACCCGTCCGACGTGTGCGCGGTGCTGCTCGTCGCCGTCGTCCCCGCCCGGCCCGCGGGTCCCTCCGGTGAGCGCACCGCATGGGCGGCGTGGGTCGGCGACACCTCGCTGTGGCGGCTCGGCGAGCGGCGCTGGCACTACGCGGCCGGCGACCGCAAGGGCCCGAGCGGCGGCTACGAGTCCAACGCCGTCCTGCACACCCTGCCCGCCGACCCGCACGCCGCCCGCGAGGCGGAGGTCGAGCTGCGCGCCGGGGACGCGGTGTCGCTGGTGTCCGACGGGGTCGGCGACGGGCTCGCCGGGCTGGACGACCTGAACGCGTATCTGGCCGAGCGCTGGCGGCTGCCGCTGCCGGTCGCCGCGTACATCGACGACGTCGGCTACGACGCCGAACGGTTCCTGGACGACCGTACGGCGGTCACCGTATGGGTCGAGCCGGGCGCCCCCGCGTCCGCGCGGGACGGCGGCCTCGGCGGGTGGTCGAGATGACCGCGGGCCCCTCCGCATGGGCGCTGCCGCCGGTGACCCCGCTGACCGCCCTCGGCACGCTCGGGGAGCAGCTCGCGACGAACAACGGCCAGAGCTCCGAGGTGACCCGGATCGCCGGCCGCGGCAGCGGGCCCGACCTGCTGTTCAAGCGCTACAAGAAGCCCCTCGACGCCGCCGACGCCCAGCGGCTGGACCGGCTCGTGGCCTTCGGCCGCTCCGCCGCCGAGGCCGGGCGCCCGGCCCGTGAGGTGCTGCTGAGCCGCACGTCCTGGCCGGTGGCCCGGGTCACCGACCCCATGTCCGCGACCGTCGGCTGTCTGATTCCGCTCGCCCCGGACGCCTACCGCGTGCCCGGCGGCGGCTTCCGGGAGATCGACCTGCTGGCACGGCCCGACGACCGGATGGCCCGGGGCGGCACACCGCCGACGCCCGCGCAGCGGCTCGCCGTGTGCCGCTCGCTGGTGGGCGTCGCCGCCGCGCTGGAGCAGCGCAGGCTCGTCTACTCGGACTGGAACTACGCCAACGCCTTCTGGAGCCCGGTCGACTGGTCCGTCTTCCTGATCGACATGGACGGCTGCGCGCAGGACTCCGGGCCGGACATCCACCAGCCCGGCTGGGAGGACCCGCTGGCCGGGGCCGGCGCGCCCGCCGACCCGTACACCGACCGCTACCGGGTCGCCCTGCTGGCGGGCCGCTGTCTGACCGGCACCCGGCCCCTCGCCGAGCTGCTGCACACGCTGGCCGCGCCGCCGCCGGGGGTTCCGCGGGAGGCGGCGGAGCTGCTGCTGGACATGCTGTGGGCGGATCGGCGCCGGGCCAGGCCGCGGGCCTCGGTCCTGCTCGCGGCGCTGCAGGACGGGCCGGTGGTCCGGTTCGCCGTGACCCGCTCCCCGCTGCCCGCCCGGCCCGCGGCCTCGCGCCCCGCCACGACGCAGCCCCGCCCCACCGCGCTGACCCGGCCCGCCGCACCCGGCAGGCCGCCCCGCCCCGGCGGGCCGCCCGCGCCCGGCAAGCCGCAGCAGGACAAGGCGGCGGCCTGGCAGGTCGCGGCGCTCGTCGCCTTCATCGCCCTGCTCGTGCTCCTCGTGGTCCTGGCGCAGTAATACGCCCGGCCCGGCGGCCACGCGCGCATCGACAAGCAGATCGGAAAAAGGACGCTCATGGACTTTCCTCACGACGCGGTTCCCGGATCGGGTGCAGATATCTATCGGCTGCAGCAGAAATGCCTGCCGACCTATCTCGTGATCGACGCGTCGACGTCGATGAAACCGCACGAGAACACGCTGAATCGGACCCTCGCGCAACTGCACGCCACGATTTCCGAGAGCCCTCGGGTATCGGAATTCGCACACATGTCCCTGATCGCTTTCTCCACCGAAGCGCATCTGATCATCGAAATGACCGACCTCGACCGGATCGAGGTGATGCCGGAAGTCGTGTGCAACGGCCTCACCAACTATTCCGCGGCCTTCGACCTGGTGCGCAGCCGCATCGAGACGGACGTGGACGACCTTCGGGCGCAGGGCATGGCGGTGCTGCGGCCGGTGATGTTCCTGCTCACCGACGGCGCCCCGACCGACGAGCACTGGCACGACGCCTTCCGCCGGCTCGTCGACCGTTCCTGGAACCGCTACCCTCACGTCATCAGCTACGGCTTCGGGGCGGCCAACCCCGATGTGCTCGGCAAGGTCGCCACCAAGGCGGCGTTCCTCGCCGAGGCGGGCGTCGACCAGGACCGGGCGCTGCTCGAAGCCCTCGGCAGCCTGCTCAACTCGCTGGTCGCCTCCTCGCGGGCCGGTGAGATGCAGATCCCGCGGCACGCGCCCGGGTTCACCGAGCAGCCGGTGAGCGCGGAGTATCTGACCGTGTCGGCGGAGTACATGGACTGAGGCCGATGTCCGCCCGCCACTCGGTCCGTTCGCAGAACCGGCTCCTGTTCCTCGCCACCGCCCTGGTCGCCGTGGCGGCCCTGCTGCGCCTGATGTCCCCGGACGGCGGGACGGAGCCGGAGCAGGCGCCCGGGCCCGGGCCGAGGTCCGCCACGGCGGCGCCGTCCGAGCGGCCCGCCGACCCGGGCCCGACCCGCTCGCACCGCCCTTCGCCCGACCGCTCCCGGACCGACCCGCCACCCCCCGAGCACCGGCCGGACCCGGCCACCACCACACCCAAGTCCGGTACGTCGCCGTCGCGTTCGTACCCGGACCCGCCCCAGCTGCCGCCGGTGCACCATGAACCGGACCGACAGTGACGGGCCCGAAACTCACAGCACGTTCCGGCGTGCCGAGCAGAGAACGACGCCCATGACCCGTCCGACGCTCCGGTGCCCACGCTGCGGCGCCGACAACGACCCCAACTACACCGCGTGCGTACGCTGCGGCAGCGTGCGCGTCTTCGACCCGGGCGCGAGCTCGGGCTCCGGCACGGGCTCCGGCTCCGGCACGGGCTCAGGCACGGGTTCGCCCCGGCCCGCCTCACCCCCGGCCGCCGCGAAGCCGGCCCCGCCCCGGTGGACCCCGCCGCCCACCGTCCCGGCTCCCGCAGCCGCGCCGGCCCGGACAGCTTCGCCCTCGCCCGCGCAGGCAGCCTCACCTTCACCGGCTCCGGTCGGCTCGGGCGCCCCGGCGCCCGCTCCCCGTTTCGCGCGGGACGTGACCCGGTACCTGTGCACGGCCGTCCACACGGACACCGCGTTCGCCCGGCGGGCCGTGGAGGAGATCATCGAGGAGCCGCGGCGGGCCGTCGCCACCTCGCCCGGAGTGGACCTCGGCTGTGTGCTCAAGCACGCGCTGGCGGCCCGCCGCCGGCAGGTGCGCCGGGACGTGATCCTCAGCGTGCTGCTGCTGGTCGTCCTGGTCGCGGCGGGACCCACCGCCGGGCTGAGCCTCCTCCTCGGCGTCCTCGTGGCCTGGGTGATCGTCGCCGTGGACTCGCTGGCGGTGCACTACGGCGTCGTCGCCCGGCAGTTGAAGCGGGAGAACTTCGACCACACCCGCGCCCCGCAGCCCCTTTCCGCCGAGAACCGGCGCCGCGTCCAGGAGATCGAGCGGCGCGACCGCGGCAACGTCGTGGTCTTCTCGAGTTACGCGCCCTTCATCGGCTACGGCCAGGAGATGAGCACCTGGTCGTTCCCGCTGAACACCGAGCGCCCGGTGGAGGGCAAGCGGGTGCGCCCCTTCACGGTCCACGACCTCAACGACCATCTGCGCCTGCGCATAGGCGAGTTGAAGCTGCCCGGCGTCAACATCGAGGATCTACTGCTGGTCAACGGGCAGGACCTGCTGTACGGCGTGGACGATCGCACCCGCGGTGAGCTGCTGCCCGACACCGCGGGGCCGCCGCGGGAGAAGGTCACCGACCCGTTGATGCGCGATCTGCGCGAGGACGGCAGGGGCCGTGCGCGTCCCTATCTGGCGATCAGGGTGACCGGCTGGAGCGGCGAGCTGGTGAGCACGCTGTTCCTGCGGTTCGCCCTGCTGTCCGACCGCAGGATGCTGTTCGTCGAGGGCAGCAGCGCGCTGCTGGCGCCGGTGCGGGAGCAGTACCGCATCGCCGACCGGCTGCTGAGCACACCGACGCTGCGCCAGTGGTGGTCACTGGTGGGGCGGGCCGGCGTGCGCGCGGGCGTGCTGATGTTCTCGGCGCCCTTCTCGGTGGCGGCGGGGGTGTTCTCGCCGTTCTTCGAGTTCCGCAAACAGCGGCGGCAGGCGCGGGAGATCCGCCACCGGTCCTTCAACTACGGGGCGTCCTTCAGCATCCGTGACGCCGCCAGCGACCAGCGCTACTACCGCTACTTCCAGCAGCTGGACCGGGAGTTGTACGCCAAGACGGTCGAACACCGGGTGCTGGACGCGCTGGTGGAGTTCCTGGAGAACCACGACATCGACTCCAGCGAACTCGTCCAGCGGCAGACGACCATCTACAACACGGGCCTGTACGCGGGCGGCAACGTGACACTGAACGGCTCCGCGGTGGGCGTCGGCGGCAGCATCGCCCGGGTGTTCCAGCGCGGCCAGTCCGGTGGCGGGGGCGCCCGGGCGGCCCAGTCCGCCCCGGCGCCGGTCCCGCCCGCGCCCGCGGCACCCAGAGGAAGGTGACGACATGTCGGAGCACGACAAGACCGGTTCGGGCAACAGCGGCATCAGCGTCGGCGGCGACCTCAGCATGAGCGACAGCGCGGTCGCGGTGAACCGCTCCTCGGCCACGGTGAACTCCGCCGCCCCGGCCGACCGCGCGGCCGCCGTCGAGGAGCTGCGCACCGCCGCCCGGCTGCTGGTGGAGCACCTGCGCGAGCACCGGGAGGCCTACGAGGACGGCGACGACCTCGTGGAGACCGCCGAGCTGGTCGAGGAGGAGCTCGCCCTGGAGGAGCCCCGCCGCACCCGCCTCCTGCGCTGGCTCGGCTCCCTCGCCCCGGCCGTGGCCGGCAGCGCCGCGGTCGCGGCGGACGTGGCCGCGATCCAGGAGAGCGTGGCCGGGCTGTTCTGAGCCTGCCGCACGGGCCCCGGGACTCTCGTGAGGAGACCGGGGCCCGGACGAGCCCGGCCCGCACCTTGACGTACGCCCGCGATGCGCGCAAAGTCGTAGATATACGGCGTAAACATACTCCGTCGACGTACAGCGCACCCGCAGGAGCGTCGCCATGACGCGCACCGAGCCACGCGGCAGCCGGGCCCTCTCCCTCCGGGAGCCGGCCGGGGGTCCGCGCACGCTGCCGGGCAGGCGCCGGGTGTCCGCGGGCACCGGGTGCGCGCACCGCTTCCTCCCCGCTCCGCCGACGCGCCGGTTGTGCCCCGACCGCGCGATCCCCGCTCTGCCGTTCGCGTCCGTCGTGACCGGCGCGCCCCCGGAGTCCACCGCGGCCACCTCGCGGACAGCCCGGGGACGGCTGCCCCGCGAGGCGGCCCCGCCGGGCCGGTGACCACCGTGGACCCCAGGACGCCGTACGACGGGCCCCGGACGGCGAGCGCGCCGTCCACCCCGTCGACGGTCCTCGTCACCGGCGGCGCCGGGTTCGTCGGCAGCCACGCCTGTGTCGATCTGCTCGACCACGGCTACGAGGTGATCGTCGTCGACGACTACTCCAACAGCACCCCCCAGGTCCTGACCCGGGTGGAACGGATCGCCGGCCGCTTCGTCGGCGCGGTCTACGAACTGGACATCCGTGATCGGCACGCCCTCTCGGCCGTCTTCGACCGCCACTCCGTGGACGCCGTCGTGCACCTCGCCGCGCACAAGGCCGTGGGCGAGTCGACACGGATGCCCGTGCCCTACTACGACACCAACGTCGGTGGCACCACGTCCCTGCTGTCCGCCATGCACGAGCACCACGTCCGCCACCTGGTCTTCTCGTCCTCGTGCGCGGTCTACGGCGACGCGGGCGGCGGCCCGCTCGACGAGTCGACGCCCGCCCGCCCCACCAACCCCTACGCGTCCTCGAAATGGCTGTGCGAGCGGATCCTCGACGACGTCTGCCGCCACTGGCCCGGCTTCGTGGTGCTGTGCCTGCGCCACTCCAACCCGGTCGGCGCCCATCCCAGCGGACTGCTCGGCGAGGACCCGGCCGGCACGCCCGGCAACCTCATGCCCTACGTCGCCCAGGTCGCGGTCGGCCGGCACGAGCGGCTGCGCGTGTTCGGCGGCGACTACCCCACCCCGGACGGCACCGCCGTACGCGACTATCTGCACATCATGGACACGGTGGAGGCGCACCGCCTGGCCCTGGACCATCTCGCCGACGAGTCCGGCATGCGGGTGTTCAACCTCGGCACCGGCACCGGCAGCTCGGTGCTGGACGTGGTCACCGCGTTCCGCTCGGCGTGCGGCCGGGCGATCCCGTTCGAGATCGTCGGCCGCCGCCCCGGCGACGTGCCGGAGCTGGTCGCGGACGCGAGCGCGGTGACCCGGGCCTGGGGTTGGCGCCCCACCCGGGACCTGGCCACGATGTGCCGCGACGCCTGGCACTTCCAGCAGCTCAACCCGCACGGCTACGCCGGTTCGGCCCGGCGCCCCGGCAAGGAGGAGTGACGACATGCGGTGCGTGTGGCACGGCGGCGAGCACGCGGCCCCGGCCTGTCGCAGCGGGCCCTGATCGCGTACGAGATGCAGGCGCGGAGCGGCGATGCCTACGATCGAGATCCGCCCGGACCACGCAGACGGCCCGGCGCCCTCCCCTTGGAGGAGGCGACCGCCTTTGGTGCCGCCCCAGCGGCTCATGGCCGCACATCTGACCCTCGTCTGCGCCGTCACGGCCGTCTACTTCATTGTGCCCGCCACCCGGGCACCGCTGTGGGCCGTGATCGGACTGGCCGGCGTGGCGGCCGTACTCACCGGCACCCGCGTCCACCGGCCCGCCCACGCCTGGCCCTGGTGGGTGCTGGCCGGCGGGCTGCTGATGTTCGTCACCGGAGACACGTACTACAACGTGCTGGAGGAGTACTTCGACGCCTCCAACCCGTTCCCCTCCCCCGCGGACGCCTGCTATCTGATCACCTATCCCCTCTTCGCGATCGGCCTGGCCGGACTGGTGCGCTACCGCTGGTCCGGGCACGACCTGCCCAGCCTGCTGGACGCCCTGATCGTCACCGCGGGCCTGGCCCTGCCCGTGTGGGTGTACCTGGTGCAGCCGCAGTCGGAGGTGGAGGGCCTGACCTGGGAGCAGCGGGCGATCAGCGTCGCCTACCCCCTCGGGGACGTGCTGGTGCTCGCGCTGCTGGCCCAGTTGCTGATCCGCAGCCCGCAGTCCGGGTCCAACCGCTCGCTGCAGCTGCTCGCCCTGGGCACGGCCACCCTCCTGGGCTTCGACATCGCGTACGGCATCCTGCAGCTGAACTCGATGTGGCAGGTCGGTACGGCGCTGGACGCCGGGTGGGTCGTCTTCTACACCGCCTGGGGCCTGGCCGCGCTGCACCCGTCCATGGCCGAGCTGACCGCTCCGGAGCCGCGCCGCGAGTCGCTGCTGCCGCTGCCGCGCCGGCTGGTGCTGCTCGCCGCGACCACGCTGATCGCGCCGGCCGTGCTGCTGATCGAGGGGCTGGGCGACCGGCCCCGGCACGCGTCCGTCATCGCCGCGTTCTCCGGTGTGCTGTTCCTGCTGGTCATCCTGCGGCTCGCCGGGATGGTGGTGGCCCACCGCAGGGCCGTCGCCCGCGAGCACGCCCTGCGCGGGGCGGCCGCCTCCCTGGTCTCGGCGGTACGGGAGGAGGAGGTGGCCCGCTCCTGCGAGGGGGCGGTGGACACGCTGCTGGGACCCGCCGTGCGCCACCGCACCCTGCTGCTGTCGGCGCAGCGCGCCGCCGAGCTGGGCCTGCGGGCCCCGCGGCTGCTGCGGCCCGACGGGCTCGGACCGCACCTCGCCGAGCAGCTGGCCGGTCTCGAGGCCGCGCTGGTGTGCCCGCTGACACCGCGCGAGCGGGCCGCCGACCAGACGCACGGTGTCCTGCTGGTCGCGGGCCCGACCCGGCAGCTCAACGAGACCCGCAGGTCCCTGGAGATCCTCGCCTCGCACGCCGGCCTGGCCCTGGAGCGGGTCCGGCTGCGCGAGGAGGTGGTCCGCAAGGAGAGCGAGGCCTATTTCCGCACCCTGGTGCGCAACACCTCCGACGTCATCCTGATCCTGGAGGACGACGACCGGATCCGGTACGCCAGCCCGTCGGCGCAGTCCGTGTTCGGCACCACCGACCTCATCGGCCGGGCCCTGCCCGGCCTGCTGGACCCGCGCGACCGGGGACGCGCCGCCCGGCAGCTGACGGCCGTACGGGAGAGCGGGCCGCGCCACGCCCATGACCACTGGTGGGTGCGGCGCGGGGAGGGCCGTGTCGAGGTGGAGGTGCGGTGCAGCGACTTCCGCGCCGAGAGCACCGTGAGCGGCCTGGTCATCACGCTGCGGGACGTCACCGAGCAGCGCCGCCTGGAGCACGAGCTGACCCAGCGCGCCTTCCACGACTCGCTGACCGGTCTGCCGAACCGGACGCTGCTGATGGAGCGCATCGAGCGCGCCCTGCTGCGCTCGCGCCGCGAGTCGACGCTGACCTGTCTGCTCTTCATCGACCTGGACGACTTCAAGCTGGTCAACGACACGATGGGGCACTCCGCGGGCGACCATCTGCTGGTCGCCGTGGCGGGCCGGCTCGCCCGCACGCTGCGCCGTACGGACACCGCGGCGCGCCTGGGCGGCGACGAGTTCGCGGTGCTGATGGAGGACGCCCGCCGGCCCCTGGACGCCGAACTGCTGGCGGCGCAGGTGGTGCAGACCCTCAGCCGGCCCTTCGACCTGGCCGACGAGAAGGTGACCGTGTCCGCCAGCATCGGCGTGGCCACGGCCGGCGACAGCACAGGCGCGGAGGAACTGCTCGGCCACGCGGATCTCGCGCTGTACGCGGCGAAGGCGGCCGGCAAGCGGCAGTGGCGGCGCTTCCAGCCGATGCTGCACACCCGCATGGTCGAGCGGCACGACCTGCAGAGCAGGCTCGCCCAGGCCGTGGCCGGGCGGGAGTTCACCCTGCGCTACCAGCCGGTGGTGGACATCACCGCGGGCGAGGTGGTCGGCTTCGAGGCGCTGGTGCGCTGGCCCTACCCCGCGCACCGGCCGGTCGCGCCGGAGCAGTTCATCACCCTGGCCGAGGAGACCGGGGACATCGCGGTGCTGGGCTCGTGGGTGCTGCAGAACGCCGTCCACGACATCGCCGGGCTGCAGCGGCTGCCCGGGCCGGCCGTACCGCCGTACGTCAGTGTGAACGTCTCCGCCCGGCAGTTCCGCGACATCGGCTTCCTGGACCAGGTGGCGCAGGCCCTGCGCACCCCGGGGCTCGCGCCGGGCTCGCTGCAGCTGGAGCTGACCGAGACGGTGCTGCTGCGCCGGGACGCGCAGATCCAGTCGGTGCTGGCCTCGCTGAAGGAGCTGGGGGTGCACATCGCGATCGACGACTTCGGCACCGGCTTCTCCTCGCTGCGCTATCTGCGGGACTTCCCCATCGACGTGCTGAAGATCGACAAGACGTTCATCGACGACCTCACCCGCGACGCCCAGCAGGTCGCGCTGGTCGAGGGCATCGTCCGGATCGCCGACACCCTGGGCCTTCAGGTGATCGCCGAGGGGATCGAGGAGGCGGAGCAGCGGGATCTGCTGGCGAACATGGGCTGCCGGTTCGGGCAGGGGTACCTGTTCGCGCGGCCGATGACGGTGGAGCAGAGCGAACGGGTGCTGCGCGACGGCAACGGCACCCGGATCGCCCCGCCCGCCCCGGCCACGCCCGCCACCCTCGCCGTACCCGGGTCGGTCCCGGCGCCCGTCCCCGGCGCCCCCGCCGACGCGGGCGCCGCCTCGCGGCCGGCGGCCCGCTGGGCCGGTCTGGAGCATCTGCGGCGCACCAGCCCGATGAGCGACGCGGTCCTGGACGAGGTGCGCGGCCGGCACATCCGCAGCGGCGACCAGTGGCTGATCGACTACGCCTCCTGCAACTACCTCGGCTTCGACTGGGAGCCGGAGATCATCGCGGCGGTCGAGCCGGCGGTGCGCCGCTGGGGCACCCATCCGAGCTGGTCGCGCCTGCTGGGCAGCCCGAGCCTGTACCCGCAGATCGAGGAGCGGCTGACGGAACTGCTCGGCGCCCCGGACTCGCTGCTGCTGCCGACGATCACGCTGATCCACTCCTCCGTCATCCCCGTCCTCGCCGAACAGGGCAGCGTGTTCGTGGAGGCGACCGCGCACAAGACGATCTACGACGGCTGTGTCGCGGCCCGCTCCCAGGGCGCCTCGCTGCGCCGCTTCCACGCCGAGCGGATCGACGAGCTGGACGCGCTGCTGTCGTCCGCGCCCTCGGGCACGCCCCGGCTGGTGTGCCTGGACGGCGTCAACAGCATGAGCGGCAACATCCCCGACCTGCCGGCGCTCGCCGACGTGTGCCGTTCCCGGGGGGCCACGCTGTACGTCGACGACGCGCACGGCTTCGGTGTGATCGGGGAGCGCGGGCCGGGCGAGCTGTGCCCCTACGGCACGCGCGGCAACAGCGTGGTGCGGCACACCGGGGAGTCGTACGAGGGGATGGTGCTGGTCGGCGGCTTCTCCAAGGCGTACTCGTCGCTGCTGGCGTTCCTGGCGCTGCCGACCGCGCTGAAGAACCGGCTGAAGACGGCGGCGGGGCCGTATCTGTACTCGGGCCCCTCCCCCACGGCGTCACTGGCGACGGCGCTGGCCGGGCTGGACGTCAACGAGCGGCGTGGCGATGTGATCCGGGCCGATCTGTACCGCAAGACGGCGCGGGTCCTGGACCATCTGGACCGGCTCGGGGTGGTCACGCTCAACCACGACCGGCTGCCGATCCTGGAGGTGCCGCTGGCCGACGCGGAGGACCTCGACGCGGTCGGCGCCTTCCTGTGGCAGGCGGGCATCTATGTGACGCTGGCCGCGTATCCGCTGGTGCCGCGGGACCGGGTGGGGTTCCGTGTCCAGATCACCGCGCTGAACTCGGACGCCGACATCGAGCGGCTCAACGACACGCTGACCCGGCTGAGGGAGCGCTTTCCGCTGCGGACGAAGGCTTGAGAGGGCAGGGCCATGACGACACACGGGACGCCCGGGGCCCGGACGACCCACAACGACGACGTCGACTGGGACCACTGGCCGGTGGCGGACTACCTCGCCGAGAACTACCGGGAGCTGCACCCCTCGGACGCCGCGGTCATCGCCCATCACTCGGCCTTCTTCCGTGGTCTGCCGCGCGGGAGCGTGGCCCGCTCGGTGGAGTTCGGCGCGGGCCCGAACCTCTATCCGCTGATCCTCGCGTCGGGCGCGTGCCGGCGGATCGAGGCGGTGGAGACGGGCGCGAGCAACGTCGCCTATCTGGAGCGGCAGATCCTGTGCGCGCCGGACGCGAGCTGGCAGCCGTTCCACCGGCTGTGCCGGGAGCTGAACCCGGACGTCCCGGCGACGCTCGCGGCCGCGCTGGCGGGAGTGGCCGTGGTCCACACCGACGTACGGGAGCTGGAGCCGGGCACGTACGGGCTGGCGTCGATGCATTTCGTGGCGGAGGGCGCGACCGAGGACTACGCCGAGTTCGCCGAGTTCTGCGGGCTGTTCGTGCGGTGTGTGGCGCCCGGCGGGTATCTGGTGGCCGCGTTCATGGAGAACATGCCGACCTACCGCATCGGGCCCGCCTCGCGCTGGCCGGGCTGTCCGGTCGACCCGGACGTGGTGACGGAGGTGTTCGCGCCGCTGACCGGGGAGCTGTCGGTGACCCGGATCGACGCCGATCCGACCCTGCCGGACTACGGCGACACCGGGATGGTGCTGCTCACCGGGACGGCGGCGGAGCGTCCCTGAGGGCGAACGCCGTGCCGATCAGCGCCACATGGCTGAACGCGAGTGGGGCGTTGCCGAGCTGGCGCCCGGCGGCGGGGTCCCACTGCGCGGCCAGCAGACCGACGTCGTTGCGGATGGCGAGGACCCGCTCGAAGGCGTCGCGGGCGCGGCCGGTCTCGCCGAGCGCGGCGAGGGCGTCGGCGTACCACAGCGAGCAGGCCACCGACGTGCCCTCCTCACCGTCGTCGGGGGTGTGGCGGCGCAGGAAGCCGTCCTGCTCCAGGGCCCCCAGGGCGTGCACGGTGTCCCGCATCCGGGGGTCGCTCGCGGGCAGGAAGCCCAGCGCGGGCAGCAGCAGCGCGGAGGCGTCGAGGCGTTCGCTGCCGTAGGCCTGCACGAAGGAGCGCAGACCGCCGTGCCAGCCTTGGCGGCACACCTGCGCGCGCACCTGGTCCCGCATGGCCCGCCAGCCGTCGGGCACCTCGGCGCCGAGCAGCGCCCCGAGCGCGAGGGCCCGGTCGGCGGCGACCCAGGCCATGACCTTGGAGTGGACGAACTGCCGGGCCGGGCCGCGGGTCTGCCACAGGCCCTGGTCGGGTTCGTGCCAGTGCGCCTGGAGGTGGCCCATCAGCGACTTGACCAGGCTCCACACATGCGGGGGCACCTCGATCCCGGCGCGCAGGGAGAGACAGAGCGTGGCCATGATCTCGCCGATCTCGCCCTGGACGCCGAGGGTGCCCCGGCCCGGGGCGGCGGTGCCGAACCGCACGGGCGTCGAGCCCTCGTACCCGGACAGCCAGGGCGCTTCGGTCTCCGGCAGCAGGCGCTGGCCGCCGACGCCGTAGACGGTCTGGAGGTGGGCGGGGTCGCCGGCGACGGCGCGCACCAGCCAGCCGAGCCAGGCGCCGGCCTCCTCGCGGTAGCCGCTGCGCAGCAGGCAGGACAGGGTGAAGGCGGAGTCGCTCAGCCAGCAGAAGCGGTGGTCCCAGTTGAGCTCGCCGCCGATGCGCTCGGGCAGGGACGTGGTGGGCGCGGCGACGATCCCGCCGGTGGGGGCGTAGGTGAGGGCCTTGAGGGTGATCAGCGAGCGCATCACAGCGTCCCGCGCAGGGTCCCTGGTAGCAGCACTGGGCGGTCCAGTGCCGCCAGAAGTCGCCGGTCTCCTTCAGGGCCGTATCGGCGGGCACGCACAGCGCGCCGGGTGCGCCGGTGCGGTGCGAGGGCGTCCAGGCGAGGGTGAGGGCGAGGCGGCGGCCGGCGGTGACGGTGAAGTCGGCGACGGTGGTGCCGTCCTCGCCGAGGTCGGCCGCGGGCCCGTCGGCGCCCAGCCACACGGCGTCGGGTCCGGCGACGGCGACCTGGCAGCGCTCGGCGTCGCTGCGGGTCCAGGGCACGACCCGCCCCTGATGGAAGCGGAGCCTGAGTTCGCTGCGCACGGTCACCGTGCCGGTCATGCCCTCGACGATCCGTACGAGGCAGGGGAACTGGGCGCGCGGCGGCATGAAGTCGGTGACGCGGACACTGCCGGAGGCGGTCTCCCACTCGGTGTCCAGGACGAGGGTGTCGCGCCGGTAGCCGCGGCGGGTGCAGGGGCCCGAGGTGCCGCGCGGGGCGATGCGCCAGAAGCCGTTGTCGGCGGTACCGAGGAGCGCGGCGAGGCAGGCGGGCGAGTCGAACCGCGGCAGGCACAGCCAGTCCACCGACCCGTCCCTGCCGAGCATCGCGGCGGTCTCCAGGTCGCTGAGGAGGGCGTAGTCCTCGATGAGACTGCTCATGATCGAAGGTCACGCCGTCCTGCACTTCGCCGTACTTCCAGCCTACGACGGCGGGTGCGGGGGTGCCCGGCGGGCGGGAGCCCGGTCGACGTCCCGGACGGCCCCACCGGGCGGGGGCCGGTGGGGCCGTGCGGGACGGCCGGCGGGCGGTCAGTCCGCCGGCCGACGGCAGTCAGTCGGACGGGCGGCAGGCGGTCACTCCACCCGCCGGCAGGCGATCAGTCCGTCGGCCGGCGCCGGAATCCGCGGTGCAGGGCCAGGCCGCCGAGGAGGAGCGCGGCGCTGCCGGCCGCGGTGAGCAGGACGGCGTCGGTGCCGGTGCGGGCGCGCCCGGTGTGCGGGGACCCGGACGACGTCCCGGACGGCCCCACCGGGCGGGAGCCGGTGGGACCGTCCGGGACGGCCGGCGAGCGGTCGATCCGTCGGCCGACAGGCGGTCAGTCCACCAGCCCGCGGTGGTCAGTCCGACGGGCGGCTGGGCGGTCAGTCGACCCGCCGGCAGGCGGTCACTCCACCCGTCGGCAGGCGATCAGTCCGTCGGCCGGCGCCGGAATCCGCGGTGCAGGGCCAGGCCGCCGAGGAGGAGTGCGGCGCTGCCGGCCGCGGTGGGCAGGACGGCGTCGGTGCCGGTGTGGGCGAGTGCGGAGTGCGCGGGCGGGGCCGAGACCTCGTCGAGGGGCGGGGTGTCGGGCCGGCCGGCGGGCGGGACGTTCCGCGGGACGGGCTTCGTCGGCTGCTCGGGCTCGACGGGGTTCTTCGGCGGCAGCGGGTGCTGCGGCTCCACCGGCTCCCCGGGCTCCTCGCCGGAGTTGTTGCCGGAGTGGTTGCCGAAGACCGGGTTGGCGATGCCGACCACGTTCACGGAGTTGCCGCTGACGTTGACCGGGAGCTCGACCGGCAGCTGGACGCCGTTGCCGGAGATCACCCCGGGCGAGCCCGCGGTCTCGCCGCTCGCGGTCGCGCCGGGCGGCGGGCCGTCCGGGTTGTTCTCCTCGGCCTCGTTCACGCAGCTGTTGCCAGCGGCCGGGTTGAGGAGTCCCACCACGTTCACGGTGTTCCCGCACAGGTTCACCGGGACGTTCACCGGGAGCTGGACGCCGTTGCCGGAGATCACGCCGGGCGAGCCGGCCGCGGTCCCGTCGGCCGTGGAGTCGGCGTGCGCGGCTCCCGTCGCGGCCAGCGCGCCGGAGACTGCGACGACGGCGATCACACCGTTTCGGGTCACCCGTCTCATAGGTTCCCTGCCTTCCAGACATGGACACGGGCACTCGCCCGCACCGGATAAAACGCGCGCGACCGATCGGAGTTATGGCTAAACGTCCTTTCACCCCATCGAGTGCCATGCTTGTCGAACAGGCGGTAAAGGATCGAAATCCTCATCATGTCCGATCGAAGCGGGCGCATGGTACGCCGTCCGTCGCCCTCCCGCCCGCCCGCGGGCGCCGCCCCACGGGGCCGCTTATCGTGGCCCGAGGGCCTTCGTCTCCCCGTCCCTGCCTGGAGGGATCGTGCCGACCGAGGACTGGAGGGATCGTGCCGACCAAGCTGCCCCCGCACTGGCCCGCGGTCCGGCGATGCATACTCACCGGCACCGCGGGACTCGCGCTGCTCGGCGCGGGGCTGCCCACCGCCGCTGACGACGGCGACGGCGACGGACCCGGCCTGTCCCGCTTCTACGACCAGAAGATCTCCTGGTCGGCGAAGGCGTGCGAGAGCCCCGAGGAGACCGGGCGCCCCGAGGGCCTGCAGTGCGGCAAGGTCACCGTCCCCCTCGACTACGCCCACCCGAACGCGGGCAAGCTGGAGCTGGCGCTCGCCCGCTACCGGGCCACGGGCAAGTCGTCACGGGGCTCGGTGGTGCTGAACTTCGGCGGGCCCGGGGGCTCCGGTGTCGCCGAACTCTCCTGGGGCGCCGACGACTTCATGGACCTGGCCGAGGGCTACGACGTGGTCTCCTTCGACCCGCGCGGAGTCGGCCGCTCCTCCCCCGTGAGCTGCGGCGACACCGGCTACGAGACCGCCGTGGACCTGGACGGCACGGACGACGCGCTCAGCGATCCGCAGGCCGTGCTGCGGAAGTTGCGCAAGGTGGCGAAGGAGTGCGCCGCGCACTCCGGCCCGGTGCTGGAGCACATGGGCACGGTGGACGTCTCGCGCGACCTGGACATCATCCGCGACGCCCTCGGCGACAAGAAGCTCAACTACCTGGGCTTCTCCTACGGCACACGGCTCGCCGCAGTGTACGCCGCGCAGTTCCCGCACAAGGTGGGACGGCTCGTCCTGGACGGCGTGGACACGCTGACCGAGCCGCTGACCGAGCAGGGCATCGTGGGCGCGCGGGGGCAGCAGGTCGCGCTGGACGCGTTCATCGACTGGTGCGTGAAGGACATCGCCTGTCCGTTCGGGCAGGACGCCCGCAGCGCCCGCGAGGACGTCGTACGCCTGGTGCACTCGCTCGACGAGGACCCGGTGCCGACGGCGTACAACGGGCCGTTCAGCGGCCAGGACCTGGTCGGCGCGATCGGGCAGGCGCTGTACAGCGAGGATCTGTGGCCGTCGCTGGAGCGGGCGCTCGCCTCGCTGGTCGAGGACGGCGACACCCGGGCGATCGAGGCCTTCGCCGGCGGCGGCATCGCCCTGCCGGTGCGCGAGAAGGACACACGTGAGAAGGACACAGAGGCCGGGGAGGAGACCGGGGGCACGCTCGTGGACGAGGAGGACGTCCCGCTGGACAACCTCCCTGCGGCGCTGATGGCGGTCAACTGCGCGGACGATCCCGACCGCCCGACCGCCGGGCAGATCACCCGTGATCTGGCCCGGCTGCGCGCCGACTACGAGCGTGCCTCACCGGTCTTCGGCGTCTACCGGCTCACCCAGGTGCTGATGTGCCACGGCCGCCCGAAGGGCACCGATTTCATCCGCGAGAAGGTCAAGAACGTCGACACGCCGAAGATGCTGCTGGTGGGCACGCGCGGCGACCCGGCGACGCCGTACCGCTGGACCGTGGAGACCGCCAAGCGCCTCGGGTCCTCGGCGGTGGTGCTCGACCACCGCGGCGAGGGCCACACCGGCTACGGCTCCTCCACCTGTGTGCACCGCAAGGTCGACGACTTCCTGCTCTACGGCTCCCTGCCGGCCGACGGCAGTTCCTGCGGCCCCGACCGGGACCGCTGAGCGACGGCCGAACCGGGGGGTCGGTCACCCCGAATGCCCGAAGGACGAAACGGACTTACGGTGATGTCATGGAGCACGCACTCAGTCCCGAGACCCTCAGCGAACTGCGGCGTCCACGCCCCTATCCCGCGGTGTCCGTGCTGACGCCGACCCATCGCCGCGAACCCGAGAACGCCCAGGACCCGGTCCGGCTGCGCAATGTGGTGGCCGAGGCCAAACGACAGCTGGAGTCCGATCCGTCGGTCACCCGGGAGCGGCGGGCCGATGTCGTCGCCCATCTCGACAAGGCGCTCGCCGAGGTCGACCTCGCCCATGCCGAGGACGGTCTGGTGATCTTCGCGGCTCCCGGTGAGCACCAGGTGTGGTCGGTCGCCCGGGAGGTGCCCGAACGGGTCGTGCTCTCGGACACGTTCCTCACCCGCAACCTGGTCTCCGCGCAGGCCGCCGAGCAGCCGTTCTGGGCGCTGTCCGTCGCGGCCGACCGGATCACGCTGTGGAACGGCGGCGCGGACCGGGTCGTCGAGGAGCGCTCCGGCGGCTTCCCGTTCACCAGGCGCGTGGAGAACTTCGACCCCGAGCGCCGCGAGCGCATCGGGGACAGCCCGAGCACCTTCCGCGACGAGGACACCCGCCGCTTCCTGCGCGACGCCGACACGGCCCTGGGCGCGGTCCTGCGGGTCGCCCCGCGCCGGGTGTACGTCACCGGCGAGCGGGCCGCGCTGTCGGCGCTGGACGAGGTCGGCCTGCACACCCGTGGCGTGCCCCGGGTGCCGCGCGGCGGACTCGCGCACGCCTCCGCCGAGGCCGTCTGGCAGGCCCTGCGGCCGGTCGTGGAGGAGGAGGCCCGGCGCGGCACCGACGAGGTCGCCCGGGAGCTGGAAGCGGCGCGCGGGCGCAGGGAGTTCGCGGCCGGGCTCGACGAGGTGTGGCAGAACGCCCGCGAGGCGCGCGTCCGGCTGCTCGCCGTCGAGGAGAACTACCGCGCCACCGTGCGCGACGACGGCTCCCACCTGGTGCCCGCCGTGAGCGGTGACCTCGACGCCCGCGAGGACATCGTCGACGAGATCGTCGAGCAGTGCCTGGAGACCGGCGCCGAGGTCCGCTTCGTCCCGGACGGCACCCTCGGCGACTCGGGCGGCATCGCGGGAGTCCTGCGCTACTGACCCCTCGTCGCCGCCTGTCCCGCCCCGGCCTACGCTACGGCGGGACAGGCGGCGACGAGGGAGTGCGCAAGTGAGTGACCTGCTGGGTGTGGCGGTACTGGGGGCCGGGCACATGGGAGCCGACCACATACGCCGCCTGGAGAACGTGGTGAGCGGCGCCAAGGTCGTCGCCGTGGCCGACCCCGATGCCGACCGCGCGGAACACGCCCTGGCCGGGGTCGCCGGGGCGAGCGCGCACACCGAGGCGGAGGCCGCTCTCGACGCGCCCGGTGTGCAGGCGGTGCTGATCGCCTCGCCCGGTCCGGCGCACGAGGAGGCGCTGCTGGCGGCGTTCGCGCGCGGGCTGCCGGTGCTGTGCGAGAAGCCGATGGTGCCGGGCTCCGCCGGCGCGCTGCGGGTCGTCGAGGCCGAGGCACGGCTGGGCCGCCGGCTGGCCCAGATCGGGTTCATGCGGCGCTACGACGCCGAGTACCGGCAGTTGAAGGCCGTACTGGACGAGGGACGGCTGGGCAGGCCGCTGATGCTGCACTGTGTGCACCGCAATGTGTCCTCGCCGCCGGACTTCACCTCGGCGATGCTGATCGACAGCTCGGTCGCGCACGAGATCGACGCGGCCCGCTGGCTGCTGGGCCAGGAGCTGACGGCGGTGACCGTCCTGCGCCCCCGCTCCTCCGACCGGGCCCCCGAGGGCCTGCTCGACCCGCAGTTCGTGCTGTTCGAGACGGACGGCGGGGCCCTGGTGGACGTGGAGGTGTTCGTCAACTGCGGCTTCGGCTACCAGGTGCGCTGCGAGGCCGTGTGCGAGGCGGGCAGCGCCCGGATCGGCGAGGGCCACGGCATGCTCGTCACCTCGGCGGGCGGCGCCCGCGAGGAGGTCGCGCAGGACTACCTGGTGCGGTTCGCCGACGCCTACGACCGTGAGGTGCAGGCCTGGGTGGACGCCACCCGGCAGGGCAGGGTCACCGGCCCGGGCGCCTGGGACGGCTACGCGGCCTCGGTGGTCGCCGAGGCCGGGGTCCGGGCGCAGGAGAGCGGCGCCCGGGTCACCGTCGACCTCGCCCCGCGCCCCGCCCTGTACGAGTGATCACACGCCCCGTGAGAATTGCGCTCAGACCCCGTCGAACAGCGCGCTCAGGCCCTGGTCCACGGCCTCGCTGACGTCCTCGTGCCCCGCGCCGACGACGGCGTAGGTCCGCAGCAGGAAGCGGTGCAGACAGGCGGTGTCGAACTGGAGCAGGGCGAGGCCGTGGGGCGAGTGGAACTCCAGCACCGTACGGGCCCGGCCGCAGGGCCAGATGTGCACGTCCCCGGTCCCGGCCGGGCCCTGGAGTCCGTCCGCGAGCAGGCCCCGGGCGAAGGTCCAGGTGACGCTCCGCTCCTCCAGGGAGACCTCGGCCGGGAAGTCGATGTGCACGGCGAGGGGATCCCGCGAGTCGTACCGGAGCGTGGCGGGCACCGGCAGTTCCTGTTCGTCGGCGGTGATCAGCCGGGCGGCGGCGGGCTGCTGGAGCGTGATCTGGATCTGCGAGTCCATACGGTTCCCCCTGCGGTCGAGCGGTCGGCCGGTCCTTCCGGCATGTGAGTACGACCCCGAAAGGGGCGTTCGCATTACACCGAGACCCGAAAGAATTGATGTGACCTGCATCACTTCGGGCGGCGGCAGAACACACGCCCGTCGAACAGGAGAATGAACCCGGGTGTACGGCGGTCGGAACTGCCTCAACTCACGTACGATTCCTACGACTTGCCCGCACTGACGGGTAGTCGGAAAGCGTGCCGCGACCGGTCCGTGAAGACGCTGGCATATGCCAGAAGCACCACCGTATCGTGTGTTGCCAAATCCCTTACAGGGCGTCGCGGGCTGTGCGACAGTCGTAGCGGTCCCACCGACAGCCTTGGTCGTTCCGTCCCCCCATCGGAGTGCGTCATGCCGCCCCATCTCTCCGCGGACCGCCCAGCCGCCCAGCCGCCCGGACGAGGCGCGGTCGACGCGTTGATCACACAGACGCGGCGGCTCAAGGGCGACGTGGACGCGGTACGGCGCGATGTGCCCGGCGACGGCTCGGACCCGCAGGACCGCTGGCAGCGCGCGCTGTACGACCTCGCCCTGCACCAGCTCAACGACCTCGACGAGCACTTGGCGCAACTGCGCGACGGCCCCGAGCCCGAGGCACCGCCCGCGCCACGCCCCGCGCCCCCGAGCGAGTCACTGCTCAGCCGGGTCGGCAGCGCGGAGTGGAACCTCCTGACGGACGAGGCGAGTTGGTCGGTCGAGCTGTACGAGATCCTCGGCCGCGACCCCGCCACCGCACCCCTCACCCTCGACGAACTGCCGTCCGTGGTACCGGCCGAGGACCGGCCCCGCCTGACGGCGATGGTCACGGACTGCCTGGTCGACGCCAAGCGCATCGACGGCGAGTTCCGCGTCGTACGGCCGGACGGCGAGACGCGCACCGTTCACATGATGGGCGAGCCGGTGCTCGGCGGCGACGGCAGCACCGCCTCCATGTGGGCCGTGCTGCGCGACGTCAGCGCACTGCGCCGCAGCCTGGAGACCGTGAGCGAGACCCGTGACTCGCTCCGGCGTCAGCGGCATCGCGCGCAGACCGAGCACCGGTTGGCGGTCGAGCTGCAGGAAGCCGTGCTCCCCCCGTGGCGCGGCTCCCTGCGGCTCCCGCACCAGGGTCCGCCCGCCCTGGACCTCGCCGCCCACCGGCTGCCGACGCCCTCCCACACGGCGATCGGCGGCAGTTGGTACGACGCGCTGGAACTGTCCGACGGCGAGACCCTGCTGAGCGTCGGCGACCTCGCCGGCCACGGTGTCGCCGCCACCTCGGGCATGGCGATGCTGCTCGGCGCGCTGCGCGGCATGGCGATGACCGGCACCCGGCCCGGCCCGCTGATGACCTGGCTGAACCAACTCCTGGACGCCACCGTCCAGCCCGCCCTCGGCAGCGCCCTGTGCTGCCGCTACCGGCCCGCCGACCGCACCCTGGTGTGGGCGCGGGCCGGACATCCCGCCCCTCTGCTGTTCCGCGGCGGGACGGGGCGCGAGCTGGACGCCCCGGACGGCGTCCTGCTCGGCGCGACCACGACAGCCTCCTACGGCGAGGCCGAGGAGACCCTCGAGGCCGGCGACGTCCTGCTGCTGCACACCCCCGGGCTGGTGCCCGGCGACGACGAGGCGGCCGTGGTGCGGCGCCTCCTCGGCCTCGCCCCGCGCCTCGGCGCGGCGGACACCGCACAGGACTGCCTGCGGGTCGTCGTGGAGGAGTGCGGCGGTGGAGCGCGCGCGAGTGAGGCCTGCGTGCTCGTCGCCAAGGTCGTCGCGTGACCGGAGACGGGTGGATCGTGCGCCCCGAGGGGGCTACGCCGGTGCGGTGCCGCCCCCCTTGCTCCTCGCCTTCGGCAGGGCCAGCCGGATCTCCTCCCGCAGGTCGCTGATCTTCGGGTACTCCGCGTACTCGGCGGTCAGCCGGTACATCTGGCGCAGCCGGTCCCAGGTGCGGCGGGAGGAGTTGGAGCCCATCGACATCAGCGCCAGGCGGGCGTAGCGGTCCGCCTGTTCCGGGTCGTCCGCGATGAAGCAGGCGGACGCCATGGACAGATGGTCGAAGATCTTCGACCGCTCGCGTCCGTCGATCCGCAGGGCGAGCGCCTTCTCCGCGAAGTGCTGGGCGTGCGTGGCCGCGCCCGCGTCGAACTCGGCCAGCGTGCGGTAGGCGAGCGCCTGCATGCCGTACAGATCCTCGTCCTTGAAGGTCTGCATCCAGTCCGGGGTCTCCACCTCGTTCTTCTCGGAGACGAAGAGGTCCTCCGCCTGGCCGAGGGTGCGGCGCATCGCCTGCCCCTTGCCCATCGACGCCTGCGCCCAGGCCTCGATGGTGTGGAACATGGCCTTGGTGCGCGGCAGCAGCCGGTCGCCGGAGCCGGACTGAGCGAGCTTCATCAGGTCGAGCGCCTCACCGGGCCGGCCCAGATGGACCATCTGGCGGGCCGCCCGGGAGAGCGCCTCGCCGGCCCGGGGCCGGTCACCGCCCTCGCGTGCGGCATGGGCGGCGATGATGAAGTACTTCTGGGCCGTGGGTTCCAGGCCGACGTCGTGCGACATCCAGCCCGCGAGGACTGCCAGGTTGGCGGCGACGCCCCACAGGCGCCGCTGGAGATGGGGTGGGTGGCGGTAGGCGAGCATGCCGCCCACTTCGTTGAGCTGGCCCACGACCGCCTTGCGCTGGAGCCCGCCGCCGCGGGCGGCGTCCCAGGCCCGGAACACCTCCACCGAGCGCTCCAGTTCCTCGATCTCCTGCGACCCGATGGGGGCGGCCTCGTAGCGGTCGAACCCAGCGGGGTCGGCGTGCAGGGGATTGTCGAGGACGGGGGCGTCGGCGGCGAGGGCCGGATCGGTGTGCAGCCAGTCGTGCATGGCGCTGCTGAGTGCGGATCCCGCGGTGAGCGCGACACCCGCACCCACCAAGCCGCGTCGGTTGAGCATGAGGTCCATTCCCGTGAATTCGGTGAGGACCGCGGCGGTCCGCTCGGGCGCCCACGGCACACCGTCGGGATGTTCCTCACTCCCGCCGCTCGGCCGTTTCCCCGCGCGCCCGTGCCGGACCAGACCGAGATCCTCGATGGTCACGACACGGCCGAGACGCTCGGTGAACAGCGCCGCCAGCACCCGCGGAACGGGGTCGCGCGGGATCTCTCCCGTGTCGATCCACCGCCGCACACGCGAGGTGTCGGTCGCCAGCTGCGGGTGGCCCATGGCCGCCGCCTGCCGGTTGACCAGCCTCGCGAGCTCTCCCTTGGACCAGCCGGCCAGGCCGAACAGGTCCGCAAGGCGGGTGTTGGGTTGTCCGCTCACGTCAAGCCCCCAGGTTCTCGGCTGAGTTGACCGTAGCCCCTGAAAAGTTGCCGGGCGACTATTCGCCAGGGTTCGCCAGGGTGCGCCAGATGGTGTGCCACGGGACACCGGGTGTCAGGTAGGAACGCGCCACCCCGACCCGGTCGCCGGTTCGCCAGAGCCGGTGCACTCCCCAGGGTGCACCCGTGTGCGGCCGGGCCGGGCAGCGCATTGTCGTCGGGCTCACGAAGGGATCTGTATCGCCCATGTACGCAGCATCGTCCTCCGTGTCCGCCCCGCCCCGGTCGCTGCGCCCGCGCCCCCCGGCGCCCGGCTCCGCCCGAGTGGGGGAAGTCCCCCCGCAGGGCAGCGGCCCCTACCTCGCCCCGGCGCGGCCGGCCGCTCCCGTGCTCGGCGCGGGCCGGCCCCGCCGCGGAGCGGGACTCGGCAACCCACCGCTCAGCGGGAGACTCGACTTGTCCGGCCCTCAGGGCGCCCAGCTCCGGGCGGCGATCGCCACGGTGCACCGGATCTGCCCGGAGTTCGCCCCGGTGCAGGTGCTGCGCCGCAGCGGCCGCTCCGTGCTCCTGGTCGGCACGACCGGGCGCAGCACCGCCGTCGCCAAGTGTTTACTGGACCAGTCCCCCGCGTGGGCCGAGCGGATCCGGCACGAGATAGCGGCATACCGCTCGTTCGTCCGGCACCGCCCGCCAGTGCGGGCGCCCCGGCTGATCGCGGCGGACCCGGACAACTGCACCCTCGTCATCGAGCGCATGCCCGGCCGGCCGGCGGCCCTGCTGCGCCACCCCGTCGAGGCCCCGCCACGCGCCGACATCCGGGCGGCGCTGGGCGCGATCTGCCGGCTCAACGCCTGGCGGCCGCCCGCGGGTACCTTCGACGCCCCGCTGGACTACGCGGCCCGTATCTCCCGCTATCACGAGCTGGGCCTGCTGACCGACCGGGACCTGGGCGACCTGCAGAAGCTGCTGCACGGCATCGCGGCGGGCGCCGGCCGCCACGGCATGGGCCAGTTCTGCCACGGCGACGCGCTGCTGAACAACGTCCTGCTCTCGCCGGCCGGTCCGGTGCTGGTGGACTGGGAGCACGCGGGCTGGTACCTGCCGGGCTACGACCTCGCGACGCTGTGGTCGGTGCTCGGCGACGCGCCCGGCGCGCGGCGGCAGATCAGCCAGATCGCGCAGTCGGCGGGCCCCGCCTCGCGCGACGCCTTCCTGGTGAACCTGATGTTGGTGCTCACCCGGGAGATCCGGACCTACGAGACGGCCGTGCAGCGTTCGATGCACGAACCGACCCCGGCGGCACCGGGCACGGCCCACCCGGGTGCTGCGCCGTCCGGCGAGGAACAGCGGCTGCTGCTCAGGCGGCTGCACGACGACTGCCAGCTGGCCCGCAGGGCCGTTCGAGCGGCGGTCGGCACTCGCTGACGGGGACGGCGGTCCGTGGTGCGCCCGACGACGGGGCGGCGCACCACGGACCTCGCTGTGTGCGGGGCCGGTGCGCAGAGCCCATTGGTGTACTCCACTGACGCCACCCAGGCCCGCCACCCGCCGCCACGAAACTCCGTGCCACCCGCGCTGACATGGGAAATCACCCTTCTGTGGGCATGATTGACGGATCGTCGGACAGCCGGTACCACTGACACGCCCGGCCCCGCACGGCTCATTCCGCCCGACCGTCACAGGAGGCTGCTTTGCGACGACCCGTCACCGATCCCCGAAGATCCGCCCGCGCCGTCGCATCGGCCGCGCTGCTGCTGCCGCTGCTGGCCGCGGTTCCCGAGTCCTCCGCCGCGGACGGCGGACTGCAACAGGCGTTCGCCACCGCGGCCGCCGAGTACCACGTACCGCAGAGCGTGCTGCTCGGCGTGTCCTATCTCCAGTCCCGCTGGGACACGCACGGCGGCGCGCCCAGCGTGACCGGCGGCTACGGCCCGATGCACCTCACCGACGCCCGTACGGCGCTGGCCGAGGCCCCCCACCACAGCGAGGGCACCGAGGACGCCCGCGGCGACGAGGCCCGTGGGCCCCTGCTGCCCGAGGCGGACCTGCCCGAGCCCGCCGAATTCCCGGCCCGGCTGCGCACCCTCCCCCGGGCGGCCGACCTCACCGGGCTGTCCCCCGAGACGCTGCGCACCGACCCGGCCGCCAACGTGGCGGGCGGTGCCGCCCTGCTCGCCGCCGCGCAGCGGGAGCTGGGCCGGCCGCTGAGCGAGGACCCGGCCGACTGGTACGAGGCCGTGGCCCGGTTCGCGGAGGCGGGGTCGGGAGACACCTCGACGGGGGTGTCGTACGCCAATGACGTCTACGACGTGCTGCGGACCGGCGAGGAACGTTTCACCGACGACGGTCAGCGGATCGCGCTGGCGGCCCAGCCGGAGCTGGCCCCCGCCGAGGAGCGGGCCCCGCGCCCGGCGGCCGGCACCGAGTGCCCGCCGACCGTGTCGTGCGAGTGGATCCCGGCGCCGTACGAGGAGTTCGGCGACAACGACTACGGCAACCACGACCTGGGCGACCGCCCGGCGTCCCAGCGGATCGAGTACATCGTCGTCCATGACACCGAGGGCGGCTGGGAGGGCGTCCTGAACCTGGTGCAGGACCCGACGTACGTGTCCTGGCAGTACTCGCTGCGCTCCACGGACGGCCATATCGCCCAGCACGTCAAGGCGAAGGACGTGGCCTGGCACGCGGGCAACTGGTACGTCAACGCCAAGTCGATCGGCCTGGAGCACGAGGGCTTCCTGGCGTACCCGGACTCCTGGTACACGGAGGCGATGTACCGCTCCTCGGCCCGGCTGGTGCGCCACCTGGCGAAGCAGTACGACATCCCGCTGGACCGGCAGCACATCCTCGGCCACGACACGGTGCCGGGCCCGACCACGGCGACGGTCCGGGGCATGCACACCGACCCGGGCCCGTACTGGGACTGGGCTCACTACTTCCAGCTGCTGGGCCGCCCGATCGCGCCGACCGCGGGCCCGAACGGCGGCCTGGTGACGATCCGGCCCGACTACGCGACGAACCGTCCCGCGTACACGGGGTGCGTGAGGCGGGGCGAGACGTGCCCGGTGCACGGGTCGAGCGCGGTGCGGCTGTACGCCGGGCCGGGTGAGTCGTATCCGCTGATCAAGGACATCGGGCTGCGGCCGGGCGGCGAGCCGTCCACGATCGACGTCAACGACATCGGGTCGCGGGTCTCCACGGGCCAGCAGTTCGCGGTGGCGGACCGCGACGGCGACTGGACGGCGATCTGGTACCTGGGCCAGAAGGCCTGGTTCAAGAACCCGAAGCAGCAGCCGACGGCCGTGCACGCCAAGGGCCTGGTGGTGACGCCGAAGGCCGGCCTGGCGAGCGTGCCGGTCTACGGTCGGGCCTACCCCGAGGCGAGCGCGTACCCGGCCGGGGTTCCGGCGCAGGCGGTGTCCCCGCTGCCGTACAAGCTGCTGGAGAAGCAGAAGTACGTGGTGGGCGGCAAGGTGCCGGGCGAGTACTACTACGCGGTCACCTTCGACACCGCGAGCCACCGGGTGGTGACCGGCAAGGACCTGTACTACGAGATCCAGTTCGGGCACCGGGTGGCGTTCGTGCGGGCCGCCGATGTGACCGTCACCGCGTCGGGTTCCTGACAGGGACGGGCCGGGCCACCCGACGGGTGACCCGGCCTGGCCCCTCGCGGGCTCCGGGGTTCTCGGGGCTCAGCCCTGCTGGAACAGCTCGGCGGGGAGCGGCTTCAGCAGCGCGTACAGGTCGTCGGTGATGGGGCGGTCCCAGGCGGCGATGGTCACCAGGACGTTGTCGCTGCGGTCGAACTGGACGCAGGAGATGCGGCTCTCGGAGAGCTTGAGGCGGCGCACGATCAGCAGGTTGTCGCCCTGCATCACCGGCACGTCCTCCATGCCGACGACCGTGACGTCCTCGTCGTTCTCCAGCGCGAGCAGGAGCTGGGCCACCTCGAAGGGGATCTGGTCCTCGGCGACCTCGCGGGCCGGTGAGCCCTCGGGGAGGTTGCCGATGATCATCGCGGGGCCGCGGCCGCCGAACAGGTCGTAGCGCAGGAACACGCCCTGGCAGGTGCCGTCGGGGGCGGGCAGCAGCCCGGCGCCCAGATTTCCGGGCCAGTCGCCCGGGTCCATGGCCAGTACGTCGAAATCGGGGCCGGCGGGGGTGGCGCTGCGGCGGCGGAGGAACGACATGCCGCCAATGTTACGGCGGCGCGGGCCGGGAAGCGTCTGCGGGGCTGATGTCGTCGGCGGGGTGCGGCTCCGTCGTGGCCGGTCGCGCAGTTCCCCGCGCCCCTTTCAGCTACTCAGCCCTGTGTCTCTCGTGATGGCGGGCCACCCTCGCTCTGTTTCCGCAGCTCGGCTTGCACCATTCCTGGCGGGGGTGGTCCTTGAGGAAGTAGCGGACGCAGCGGGGGGCGTGGCAGGCGCGGAGCTTCGATCGGGCGGGGCTCGCCAGGAACGCCATGGCCGCGCGGGCCAGCAGGGCCGTCAGGTCGTCCTCGCCCTGCGCCGGACGGTGACGTACGACGGGATCCGAGCCCTCCGGCCAGGCCAGGACCGGCACGACGGGGGTGCGCGCCGCAGCCGCGTTGAGGTGGGCCACCGCCTCCTCCAGGGGCAGCAGGCGGCCCGTGTCGGCGCGGCTCGGTTCTCCCGGGACGGCGTGGGCGAACAGGGTGCGTACGGCGGCGCGCAGCTCTCGTACGGCGGTCAGGGCGGTGGCGTCGGCGGTGTGGCCGGTCGGGGCGAGGCCGGGGTGGGCGTGGAGCCAGGCGGTGAGGCCTGCGGGGTCGGTCAGGTCGTCGGCCACGCCGCCGTTGCCGTCGTGGCGGATGGTGAGGGCGAGGTCCAGGGTGAGCTGCGCGTCCTGCATGCGCTAATGATAGGCGGCCACTCAGGCATTAGAGGCGGGGGTGGGGTCCGCGACCGGGGGCACCACCGCCACCGGGCTCGCCGCGTGCAGCAGGACGGCGTGGGTGACGGAGCCGAGCATGCGGGCGGGGGCGAGCAGGCGCCGGCGGTGGCGGCCGACGACGGTCAGCTCGGCGCCCGGGGAGGCGGAGACGAGGGCCCCGGCGGCGTCGCCGGGGACGGGGAGCGCTTCGGCGGGCACGTCGGGGTGGCGTTGCCGGTGCGGGGCGAGGAAGCCCTCGGCGAGGGTGCGGGTCTCGGACTCGATCGGCGCCCGGTCGATCATCACCGAGGCGAGCTCGGCGGACATCGACCAGTCCTGGACGGGCCAGGGGTAGGCGGCGACCGCCTGGACGCGGGCGCCGCGCAGGGCGGCCTCGGTGAAGGCGAGGTCGAGCGCGGCCTCGTCGGGGCCCTCCACCTTCAGGCCGACGACGATCCGCGGCCCGGGCTCCTGCGGCAGGGCGTCCGTGACCTCGCGGCCGGGCCGGGGCACCACGACCACCGGGCACTCGGCGTCGCGGGCGGCCGCGATGCCGTTGGAGCCCATGAGCAGACTGGCGAAGCCGCCGCGGCCGCGCGAGCCGAGCACCAACAGCTGGGCCTCTGCGCCCAGTTCGGGCAGCAGGACACCAGGGGCGCCGTCGAGCGCGGCGTACTGCGTGTCCACCCCGTCGGCGTGCCCGGCGAGCCGGGTGCGCGCGTCGGCGAGCACCGGATCGTCCTCGGCCGGCGGGGGCAGGACGACCGGGGCGCCGGGCTGCGTCCACGCCGTCTCGTGCCGTACATGGACCACCGTGAGCGGCGCCTCGCGGCGCCGGGCGGTGTCGAGGGCCCAGTCCAGGGCGCGCAGGCTGTCGTCCGAACCGTCGACCGCCGCGATGACCGGCAGGGTGCTCATGGGTTCCTCACCTCGGGAGTGCGACCTTCCGCTTGCTGGGGCCAGCCTGGCGCAGGCTTCGGCCCCTGGATCGGAAACACCCTCGGTTCGGCGTGCCGTCGGGCGCGGCTCAGGTCAGGTCGAACTCCCCTTCACGGGCGTTGGACACGAACGCGCCCCATTCGGCAGGCGTGAAGATCAGGGAAGGGCTCTCGGGCCGGCCGCTGTTGCGCATCGCGATGAAACCTTCGACGAAGGCGATCTGGACATCCCCCCGCCCCCGGCTGCTGGACTGCCACTCGGCGTTGCTGAGGTCCAGCTCCGGCTTGTCCCAGCCCGTGAGCGGCTGCTGCTGGATGGTGCTCTCGGCCACGTCCGTGCTCCTCCCGGTTCGCGTCGTCCGCGGCCAGACTATCGATCGTCCCCCGCCCCCGACAGGCCACGTGAGGAGGACTTTCAGGACTCGGGGGGCTCGGCGCCGACCAGCCACATGGAGAAGAACTGGGCGCCGCCGCCGTAGGCGTGCCCGAGCACCCGGCGGGCCCGGTCCAGCTGGTGCTCCCCCGCCTGGCCGCGCACCTGGAGCGCGGCCTCAGCGAAGCGGATCATCCCGGAGGCGCCGATGGGGTTGGTGGAGAGCACCCCGCCCGACATGTTGACGGGCAGGTCGCCGTCCAGTTCGGTCACGCCGGACTCGGTGAGCTTCCAGCCCTCGCCCTCGGCGGCGAAGCCGAGGTTCTCCAGCCACATCGGCTCGTACCAGGAGAAGGGCACATAGATCTCGGCGGCGTCGATCTCCCGGCGTGGGTCGGTGATGCCGGCCTGGCGGTAGACGTCGGCCGCGCAGTCCCGGCCGGCCCGCGGGGAGACGAAGTCCTTGCCCGCGAAGAGGGTCGGCTCGCTGCGCATGGCGCCGCCCAGCATCCAGGCGGGCGGCCGCGGCGCGCGGGCGGCGCCCGCCCGGCCGGTGAGCACCATCGCGCAGGCACCGTCGGAGGAGGGGCAGGTCTCGGAGTAGCGGATCGGGTCCCACAGCATGGGCGAGGCCTGGACCTTCTCCAGGGTGATGTCGTGCTCGTGGAGATGGGCACAGGGGTTCTTCAGGGCGTTGCGCCGGTCCTTGTACGCCACCAGCGAGCCGATGGTGTCGGGGGCGCCGCTGCGCCGCATGTACGCCCGCACGTGGGGCGCGAAGAAGCCGCCCGCGCCTGCCAGCAAGGGCTGCTGGAAGGGGATCGGCAGGGACAGGCCCCACATGGCGTTGGACTCGGACTGCTTCTCGTAGGCCAGGGTGAGGACGGTGCCGTGGACGCGCGCGGCGACGAGGTTTGCCGCCACCAGCGCGGTGGATCCGCCGACCGACCCTGCCGTGTGCACCCGCAGCAGGGGCTTGCCGACCGCGCCGAGCGCGTCGGCGAGGTACAGCTCGGGCATCATCACGCCCTCGAAGAAGTCGGGCGCCTTGCCGATGACGACGGCGTCGATGTCGGCCCAGGTCAACTCGGCGTCCGTGAGAGCCCGTTGGGCCGCCTCGCGGACGAGCCCGGCGATCGACACGTCCCGCCGCGCCGCCACGTGCCTGGTCTGGCCGATGCCGACGACGGCCACGGGCTCCTTGCTCATCGTGGATCCCCTTCGAGTACGGCGACCAGGTTCTGTTGCAGACAGGGGCCGGAGGTGGCGTGGGCGAGGGCCCGGTCGGACTCGCCGCGGTGGACGCGGGCCGCGGCCTCGCCGATGCGGATCAGCCCGGCGGCCATCATGGGGTTGGCGGCGAGGGCGCCGCCGGAGAGGTTCACCCGGACGCTGTCGTCGAGCCCCAGCGCCTGCCGCAGGATCACCTCCTGCGCGGTGAAGGGGGCGTGCAACTCGGCCGTGTCGACGGGGCGTTCGAACGCGCCGGCCTTCTCGGCGGCGAGCCGGGTGGAGGGCGAGTCGGTGAGGTCGCGCACTCCGAGGGAGTGGGCCTCGACGCGGTGATCGATACCCTTGATCCAGGCGGGTCGGTCGCACAGCTCGCGGGCCCGCTCCCCCGCGGCGAGGATCACCGCCGCGGCGCCGTCGCCGACGGGCGGGCAGTCGCCGGTGCGCAGGGGCCGTACGACGTACTCGCCCTGGGGGAGCGAACCCCTCAGCTGGGCGTGCGGGTTGAGAGTCGCGGCGCGCCTGCTGCGGGTGCCGATCGCGGCGAGTTCGTGCTCGTCGGTGCCGCCCGCGTCGATCAGCGCCTGCGCCTGGAGGGCGGCGAGGGCGACCGAGTCGGGCCACAGGGGGGCGACGTAGTACGGGTCGAGCTGCCGGGTCAGGACGTCCCGCAGGGAGCCGGGCGAGGACTTGCCGTACGCGTACACCAGCGCGGTGTCGGCGTCGCCGGTCAGCAGTTTCGTCCAGGCCTCGTACAGCGCCCAGGCGCCGTCGGTCTCGACGTGCGACTCGGAGATCGGTGGCCAGGCGCCCACGCCGTCGAGGGCGAGGGTGAAGGAGAAGGCGCGGCCCGCGAGGTAGTCGCAGGAGCCGGAGCAGGTGAAGCCGATGTCGGAGGTCTTCAGGCCGGTCCGGCCGAGCACCTCGTGCAGCACCGGCATCAGCAGCTCCACCTCGGAGACGTCCTCGGTGGTGCGCCGGTGGTCGCTCTGGGCGAAGGCGACGACCGCGATGTCCCGCGTCACAGCAGCTCCTTGTACGTGTCGTAGTCCGCGTCGGGTTCGCCGGTCGGCCGGTAGTGGTCGGGCCAGCGGGCGCCGTCGGACCACACGGGCTCCACACGCAGGCCCATCCGCACCTGGTCGTAGGGGATGCCCGCGATGCGTCCGTGCAGGGCGAGGTCGGCCCCGTCGAGGGCGATGTGGGCGTAGACGTACGGGACTTCGATGTCGAGGTTCTTCGCTTTGATGTTGACGATGCAGAAGGTGGTGACCGTGCCGCGGGGCCCGCACTCGACCCGCTCGGTGGTGGCGACGCCGCAGGTCGGGCAGGCGCCGCGGGGCGGGACGTAGACCTTGCGGCAGGACGGGCAGCGCTCGCCCATGGTGCGCCGCTCGGCGAGGCCGTGGAGGTAGGCGGACTGGGCGCGGCCGGGCGCGTAGGTGTAGTCGAGGCGGGCGGGGGCGACGATCCCGGTGACCGGGTCCGCGAACTCGCCGCTGTGTCGGGTGACTTCGCGGACCGGGCCGTCGTACGGCTCGAAGCACGCGATGTCGGTGATGGCGCCGGTGCGTTCGGCGGCCCAGCGGACGCGGACGCGCAGGCCGGTGCGCACGGCGTCGGGGCCGGGGACGTCGAGGGCGTGCAGCAGGGCGGTGTCGGCGCCGTCGAGGCGGACCAGGACCCAGGCGAAGGGCGTGGTGAGGGGCTGGCCGCGGCGGGGGGCCGGGTTCCAGGCCCAGGTGGTGACCGTCCCGGTGGGGGCGACCGCGACCAGGTCGCGGATCTCCTCGGCGGTGACGGGGTCGTACTCGACGGGCGGGACGAGGGTGCGGCCGTCGGCGGTCCGCACGCCCAGGACGACGCGTTCGCGCAAGCCCGTGAGGAAGGCGCTCTGGACGGGGCCGAGGGAGCGGGTGAAGGGGAACTCGACGACGAGGGGGGCTTTGAGGACTTCGGGCATCCCTTGCGCTCCTTCGGGTCAGGCGCGTTTGTAGACGGGCGGTCGCTTCTCCGCGAAGGCGCGGGCGCCTTCCTTGGCGTCGGCGGTGTCGAACACCGGCCAGCCGCGCTTGAGTTCGGCGGCCAGTCCGTCGGACTCGGTCATCTCGGCGGTCTCGTACACGGACGCCTTGACCGCCTCGACCGCCAGCGGGCCGCAGGCGTTGATCCGTTCGGCGATCTCCAGGGCTCTGGCGAGGGCGGTGCCGTCCGGGACGACGTGCCCGATCAGCCCGATGTCCGCCGCCTCCCGGGCGGTGTACGCCCGTCCGGTGAGCAGCATCTCCAGCGCGTGGGTCCGGGGGATCTGCCGTGGCAGTCGGACGGTGGAGCCGCCGATGGGGAACAGCCCGCGCCGGACCTCGAACAGCCCGAAGACGGCCGACTCGCCCGCGACCCGGATGTCGGTGCCCTGGAGGATCTCGGTGCCGCCCGCGACACAGGGTCCCTCCACCGCGGCGATGACCGGCTTGCGGGGGCGGTGGTGGCGCAGCATCGCCTTCCAGTGCAGGTCGGGGTCCGCCTCGAGGCGCTCGCGGTGCTCCTGGCCGGCCATGCCCTGGCCGGCCAGCGCCTTGAGGTCCATGCCGGCGCAGAAGGAGCCGCCCGCGCCGGTGAGCACGATCGAGCGGACTTCGGCGTCCGCATCGGCCTCCAGCCAGCCGTCGTACAGGCCGACCAGCATGGGGATCGACAGCGCGTTCCTGGCCTCCGGCCTGTTGAGCGTGAGCACCAGCGTGGCGCCCTCGCGCCGCACGGTGAGGTGTTCGGTACCGCCCATGACGCCCTCTCCCCTCTGCCGGAACGAGAACAGGTTGCAGGAGCGGGGCGTACAGGACAAGGGGTTTCTGACAGGTAGTCAGATTTATGGCGCGCGGGCCCTTCCCCCTTGCGCCCGCCTTTGCTCTGATGACCGGCAACCGATGCGGGACGGGGTCAGGAGGAGCGGTGGAGTACAACCTTGCCGACCTGTTCGAGTCGGTCGTCGACGTGGTGCCGGACCGCGAGGCGCTGGTGTACGTCGACCACCCGGGCACCGGTGCCGAGCGCCGGCTGACGTACGCGGAGCTGGACGCGGCCGCGAACCGGATCGGCCACCATCTGCTGGACAGCGGCGTCCGCCCCGGTGAACACCTGGGACTGCATCTCTACAACGGCGTCGAGTACCTCCAGACGGTGCTGGGCTGCCTGAAGGCGCGGATCGTGCCCGTGAACGTCAACTACCGGTACGTGGCCGATGAGTTGGCCTACCTCTACCGGGACGCCGATCTGGCGGCCGTGGTCTTCGACGCGGAGTTCGGGGAGCGCGTGGCGCAGGCGCGGCCGCGTGCCCCGCGGCTGCGGCATCTGGTCGAGGTGGGGCCCGCCGGGGGTGCCGTGGACGCGGTGGCGTTCGCCGAGGCCGAGGCGGCGGGGTCGGCCGAGCGCGGCTTCCCCGCCCGGTCGGGCGACGACCAGTTCGTCATCTACACCGGCGGCACGACCGGGATGCCGAAGGGGGTGATGTGGCGTCAGGAGGACCTGTTCTTCGCCGGGCTGGGCGGCGGGGCGCCGACCGGGGAGCCCGTGAAGACGCCGGAGGAGCTGGCCGAGCGGGTCGCGGCGGGCGGTTCCGGGATCACCTTCTTCCCGACTCCCCCGCTGATGCACGGCACCTCCACGCTGACCGCGTTCATCGGGTTCGACTTCGGCCAACGGGTCGTGCTGCACCGCAAGTTCGTGCCGGAGGAAGTGCTGCGCACGATCGAGAAGGAGAAGGTCACGAGTGTCTCGCTGGTCGGCGACGCGATGCTGCGGCCGCTGATCGACGCGCTGTCCGGGCCGCTGAAGGGCACCGACTGCTCCTCCCTGTTCAGCGTGTCCTCCTCGGGGGCGATCATGTCCGAGACGGTACGGCGGCAGTTCCTGGAGCTGGTGCCGCATGTGATGCTGCTCAACAACTTCGGCTCCTCGGAGTCCGGCTTCAACGGCACCGCCACCCCCGACTCCGGACCCGGGCGCGGGTTCCGCATCCGGGTCAACGCCCGTACGCGGGTGGTCGATCCGGCCACGCGGGAGCCGGTGGCGGTCGGCGAGGTCGGCCGGGTCGCCCAGCGCGGCCACGTGCCCCTCGGCTACTACAACGACCCTGCGAAGACGGCCGAGACCTTCTTCGAGCAGGACGGCGAGCGCTGGGTGCTGCTCGGTGACATGGCGACCGTCGACGCGGAGGGGGTCGTCACCGTTCTCGGCCGGGGTTCGCAGTGCATCAACACCGGGGGCGAGAAGGTGTACCCGGAGGAGGTCGAGCAGGCCCTGAAGTCCCACCCCGACGTGTACGACGCGCTCGTCGCCGGGGTTCCGGACCCGACCTGGGGCAACCGGGTGGCGGCCGTGGTGCAGTTGCGCGAGGGCGCGGCGCGGCCGTCGCTGGAGGACATCCAGGCCCACTGCCGTACCCAGCTGGCGGGGTACAAGGTGCCGCGCCGGCTGGTGGTCACCGACACGATCCGGCGTTCGCCGAGCGGCAAGGCGGACTACCGGTGGGCCAGGGAGGTGGCGGGCGCGGCGGACGAACCGCGCCCCCGCAGAGACTGAAGCCGAGCCGGACGGGTGAACCGTGCCCCCGCGGGAGTTGAACCCCGTCCGACGTGCGACCGTACTGGTGAGGGCAGACCCGGCCCCGCCCCCCGCCCGTACGGAAGGACCCGCACGTGTCGCTCACGAGCCCCTCCACCCGGCCGCCCGAAGCCGCCGAGGAGGAGCCGGAGTCGCGGGGCGCCGGCCGAGGGCTGTTCGGGTGGCGGCACCGCTGTCCCCGTACGGCCCGTGGTGTCACCGTCGGCACCAGTGTGGCGGCCGGGGTGCTGGTGCTGGTCGCGCTCCTGCTGCCGAACCGTGTCGAGCGGCTGTCGTTCGGCGCGTTCGTGCGCATCCCCGCCGAGGGTGTGCTGCTGGCCGGTCTGCTGCTCGCGCTGCCGCCGAGGGCGCGGCGGATCGCGTCGGTCGTCACCGGTGTGTTCCTGGGGCTGGTGACCGTCCTGAAGTGTCTGGACATGGGCTTCCACCAGGTCCTGGCCCGGCCCTTCGACCTGGTCCTGGACTGGATCCTGCTGGACGACGCGGTGGACTTCGTGGGCGAGTCCTTCGGTCGGACGGGCCAGGTGCTGGCCGTGGCGGGGGTGCTGGTGCTGGTGGTCGTCGTCCTGGTGCTGACGACCCTCGCCACCCTGCGGCTGACGCGGCTGATGGTCCTGCACCGCCAGGTGGCCGCCCGTACGACGCTCGCGCTCGGCACCGCGTGGATCGTGTGCGTCACCTTCGGGGTGCCGGGCATCGGCGCACCGCTGGCCACGAAGGGCACGGCCGAGATGCTCGGCAACCGCGTGGCGATGGTGCGGGACGGGCTGAAGGACGCGCGCGTCTTCGAGAAGGAGGCGGCCGTCGACGCGTTCGCCGCGACCCCGCCGGACGACCTGCTGACCGGTCTGCGCGGCAAGGACGTGCTGTTCACCTTCATCGAGAGCTACGGCCGTACCGCGGTCGAGGACCCCGACATGGCGGCGCAGGTCGGCGCGGTGCTGGCGGACGGCACCCGCTCGCTGGGCGCGGCGGGGTTCGAGGCGCGCAGCGGCTGGCTGCGCTCACCCGTGACGGGAGCGGGGAGCTGGCTGGCCCACTCGACGTTCCTGTCCGGGCTGTGGATCAAGAACCAGCAGCGCTACCGCAGCCTCACCACGAGCGACCGTATGACCCTCACGAACTACTTCCGCAGGACCGGCGCCTGGCGCACGGTCGGCATCGTCCCCGGGGTGCGCCGGGCCTGGCCGGAGGGGACGTTCTTCGGCCTCGACCACATCTACGACTCCGAGCATCTGGGCTATCACGGGCCCTACTTCAGCTGGACGCCGGTGCCGGACCAGTTCAGCCTGGAGGCGTTCGAGCGCCTGGAGCACGGCCGGGCCGAACGCGAGCCGATCATGGCGGAGATCATCCTCGCGTCCAGCCACAACCCGTGGGCCCCGATCGCCCACATGATCGACTGGGACGACCTCGGCGACGGCTCCGTCTTCCACGGCATCAAGGAGCGGGGCAAGGACCCCGAGGAGGTCTGGAAGGACGCGGACAGCGTCCGCACCGAGTACCGGCACGCCATCGAGTACTCGCTGCGCAGCCTGACCGAGTGGCTGGAGCGTTACGGCGACGACGACACGGTCGTGGTCTTCCTCGGCGACCACCAGCCGGTGCCCACCGTCACCGCCGGCAGCACCAGCCGGGACGTGCCGGTCACGATCGTCGCCAAGGACCCGCGCGTGCTGGACCGGATCGCCGACTGGGGCTGGACCGAGGGCCTCAAGCCCGCCCCGACGGCCCCGGTGTGGGGCATGGACCGCTTCCGCGACCGCTTCATGACGGCGTACGGGAGCGGTCGCTGAAGAACGCGACCACGCGCGTGGCGAACGCGTCCGGGTCGTCCAGCCACGGGTAGTGCCCGGCGCCCGGCTGGACCACGAACTCGGCGTGCGGGAAGACGTCCGCGGCGCGGCGGGCCAGCTCCGGGCGGGGGCCGCCGTCGAGCTCGCCCGCGTACACGAGCACCGGGGCGGCGAGTGTGGCGAGCGCGGCGCGGGTCGCGGGCGGGTCCCAGGCGCCGTCGGAGACGTAGATCTCGGCGGCCTCGTCGGTGTCGCCGTCGGCGGCCGCGGCGTGTGCGGCGGCGGCCTCGTCCCAGCGGCCGTAGAAGAAGGGCAGGACGGCGTCGTCGAAGTCGCCGCCGTCCAGCCACTTCTCGAAGGCCGGGAAGGCTTCGGCGAACCACGGCTCGCCCTCCCGCAGCCGGGCCGCCGCGAGCCGGTGCTCGGGCGTGGCGGCCATGCCGAGCGCCCGGGGAATGGCGGTGATCAGCGCCAGCCGCCGCACCCTTGCCGGGTAGCGGGCGGCGTACAGCATGGCCAGGCTCGCGCCCGCCGAATGCCCGAGCAGGTCGATCCGCTCCAGGCCGAGGTGGATCCGCAGCGCCTCGACGTCGTCCACCTGCCGGTCGCAGCGGTACGTCGCCGGGTCGGCGGGCTCGGCGGAGTCCCCGGTGCCGCGCAGGTCGAGCAGGGCAAGCCGCCGGTGGGCGGCGAGCCCGCCGAGATCACCGAGGTAGGCCGAGGGCAGCATCGGGCCTCCGGGCAGGACGACGACGGGCTCGCCGCGGTCGCCGAGCGAGTGATGGGCGAGGACGGTCCCGTCGGGGGCGGTGAAGGTCGGCATGCGGTCGATCATGAACGTACGGCACCGGGGACTGCAATGGAGATAGGGAGACAGGAGGTGGGGAGAGGAGGAGACACCGCGGCGGGACACGGCGAGAAAGTCGGCGCCGACCCCTTGCCTCGCCCCCGATGGCCTGGATTACTGATCTCCGAACACCTCGACCGAATGATCGGTCGCCCGGATTGGTGCGGTTGGTGAGGGAGACGTCCCCATGGCGGATACGACGGAGCTGCTGGACGCGGGCGAGCGTCTCGACGTGGACGGACTGCGGGCGCTGCAACTGGAGCGGCTGCGCGCCTCGCTGCGTCACGCGTACGCGAACGTGCCGTTCTACCGTGAGGCCTTCGACAAGGCGGGCGTCCGCCCGGACGACTGCCGCTCCCTGGCCGACCTGGCGCGTTTCCCCTTCACCACCAAGGCGGACCTGCGCGAGAACTACCCGTACGGGATGTTCGCCGTGCCGCGTGAGCGCATCCGTCGCATCCACGCCTCCAGCGGCACGACCGGCCGGCCGACGGTCGTCGGGTACACGGACGACGACCTGTCCATGTGGTCGGACATGGTGGCCCGTTCGATCCGCGCGGCGGGCGGCCGGCCCGGCGACACGGTCCATGTCGCCTACGGCTACGGCCTGTTCACCGGCGGCCTGGGCGCGCACTACGGCGCCGAGCGGCTCGGCTGCACGGTCGTCCCGGCGTCCGGCGGCATGACGTCCCGTCAGGTGCAGCTGATCCAGGACCTGAAGCCGCGGATCATCATGGTGACGCCGTCGTACATGCTCACCCTGCTGGACGAGTTCGAACGCCAGGGCGTCGACCCGCGCGCCACCTCGCTGGAGGTCGGCATCTTCGGCGCGGAGCCGTGGACGGAGGAGATGCGGCGGGAGATCGAGGGGCGGTTCGGGATCGACGCCGTCGACATCTACGGCCTGTCGGAGGTGATCGGCCCGGGTGTCGCGCAGGAGTGCGTGGAGACGAAGGACGGCCTGCACATCTGGGAGGACCACTTCTACCCCGAGGTCGTCGACCCGGTCACCGGCGAGGTGCTGCCGGAGGGCGAGGAGGGCGAACTGGTCTTCACCTCGCTGACCAAGCAGGCCATGCCGGTCGTGCGCTACCGCACGCGCGACCTGACCCGTCTCCTGCCGGGCACGGCCCGGGTGTTCCGCCGTATGCGCAAGGTGACCGGCCGCAGCGACGACATGGTCATCCTGCGCGGGGTGAACCTCTTCCCCACACAGGTCGAGGAGATCGTCCTGCGCACCCCGGGGGTCGCCCCGCACTTCCAGCTCCGCCTCACCCGCGAGGGCCGCCTGGACGCCCTCACGATCCGGGCGGAGGCCCGCGCGGACGCGACCCCGGAGGCCAGGGAGGCGGCCGCGCGCTCCATCGCCGCGGCCGTCAAGGACGGCATCGGCGTCTCGGTCGGTGTCGAGATCGTCGACCCGGAGACGCTGGAGCGGTCGGTGGGCAAGATCCGCCGGATCGTGGACGAGCGGCCGCGCTGAAAGCCCCTGATTTCAGGAGCTGTCGCGGGCGGCGAGTCGGTCCGCCAGCTTCTCGGCGAGGGCGTCGGCGAGCGCGGGATGCGCGGCGAGCCGGTCGGCGATGGCCGACACCTGCGCGTCGGTCAGCTCGGCGGTCTGGAGCGTGGAGAGCTTCTTCTCCGTGCGGCGGGCGATGATCTCCAGGTTGCGGACGACGGTCTCCAGCGCGACGTACGGGTTGTCGTCGGCCGTGGCCGGGTTGGGGTTGTCGATGATGCCGTCGGCGGTGAGGACCGCGACGGCGATGGCCCTCAGATTGGCCGGAGTGAGGTCCATGGTCTCTCCCTTGGCTGCGGCGAGGACGGCGTTCATCGGGAAGCTGCCGGGGTCTCCGTGGTCGTTCTCGGGGGCGTGCTGGTGGCCGCAGTGGCCGGTGAAACGGTTCCACTGGGCGGCGGTCATCCGCACGCCGTTGGCGCCGTAGGAGCTGGGATACGGCTTGAAGGTGAGCCCCGAGGTCAGGGGTACGCCGTGCTCGGTGCGGGCCCAGCGGGCGAAGGCGGCCAGGTCCCGGATCACCCATTGCGGCAGCTGCGGCATGTACAGATGCGGTGTGCTCCCCCAGCGGCGGTGGGTCGCCGGGTCGCAGGTGCCGACGATCTCCACCTGGCACACGTTCAGGGTGTTGGTCTCGACGCCGCCCGGCAGATTGCGCAGGGCGCGGCTGGAGACGTCGAAGTCGAAGTGCTGGTACCAGACCATCCGCTGCTTGGCGAAGTCCGGGCGCGCGGTCAGGTTCGGCGCGGACGCGCCGCCGCCGTAGGAGGGCAGCGAGGTGCCCTCGGTCGAGTGCCACAGGACCACGTTCGTCTCCATCGCGGAGCCCGGGTAGTTGTCCTGGTACCAGTAGGTGGTCGAGGCGCCGGGATAGCGCTGGGGTCCCGTCCTCACGACGGGCTCTGGGGGCACGGGTCATGGCGCATGGTCAGCCTCCGATCAGATGCCGGCCGTCCGGTGCGGTGGTCCACTGGCGGTATCCCCGCTGCGCCGCTTCTCAAAGCGGGCTGAGCCCGGACGGCAGACGATCGTCCGGATTCAGCCAGCGCCCAGCCGGTCCCGGAGTTCACGCTTGAGGATCTTGCCGCTGGCGTTGCGGGGCAGGGAGTCGGCGAAGACGATCCGCTTGGGCGCCTTGAAGGACGTGAGCCGGTCGCGCGCATGGGCGATCAGCGCGGCCTCGGTGACCTCGCCGCGGGGGACGACGACCGCGGTGATCGCCTCGATCCACTTCTCGTCCGGGAGGCCGATCACCGCCACCTCCGCCACGGCCTCGTGCGTGTAGAGCGCGTCCTCCACCTGACGGGAGGCGACGAGCACGCCGCCGGAGTTGATGACGTCCTTCACGCGGTCGACGATCGTGAGATAGCCGTCGGCGTCGCGGACGGCGAGGTCGCCGGAGTGGAACCAGCCGTCGCGGAAGGCCTCTTCGGTCTCCTCGGGCTTGTCCCAGTAGCCCTCGCAGAGCTGGGGCGAGCGGTAGACGATCTCACCCGGTGTGCCGTCGGGGACGTCGTCGCCCTTCTCGTCGACGACCCGCGCGTCGACGAACAGCACCGGCCGGCCGCAGGAGGCGGGCCGGTCCCGGTGCTCGTCGGGTCCGAGGACCGTGGCCAGCGGGCCGATCTCGCTCTGGCCGAAGCAGTTGTAGAAGGCCAGTCCGGGCAGCCGTTCGCGCAGGCGCTCCAGCACGGGCACCGGCATGATCGAGGCGCCGTAGTAGGCCTTGCGCAGTCCGCCGAGGTCGCGGCCGGCGAAGTCGGGGCGGTTGGCGAGCCCGATCCACACGGTCGGCGGGGCGAACAGGCTGTCCACGCGGCCCTGTTCGACCAGGTCGAAGAGGATGTCGCCGTCCGGGGCGTCGAGGATGATGTTCGTCGCGCCCACGGCGAGGTAGGGCAGCAGGAAGACGTGCATCTGGGCCGAGTGGTACAGCGGCAGCGAGTGCACCGGCCGGTCGCCCGCGCTCAGGTCCAGGGCGGTGATGGCGCTCAGGTACTCGTGCACCAGCGCCCGGTGGGTCATCATCGCGCCCTTGGGCAGCGCCGTCGTCCCCGAGGTGTACAGCAGCTGCACCAGTTCGTCGCCGCGCGCCTCGGGCCCGTCGTACGGCGCCGCCTCGGCCAGCCGCGCGAGCAGCGAGTCCTCGGCGTCCCGCAGCGGCAACACCCGTACGCCCGCCGGGAGTCGGCCGGTCAGGTCGGGGTCGGCGAGCACCAGCGAGCTGCCCGACTGGCCGATCAGATACGCCAGGTCGTCGCCGGTGAGGTTCTGGTTGACCGGCACGTGCACCAGGCCCGCGCGGGCGCAGGCGAGGAAGGCGATCAGATAGGCGTCGGAGTTGTGGCCGTAGGCGGCGACCCGGTCGCCGGGCGCGAGGCCCTCGGCCAGCAGGACGGTCGCCGCACGCGAGACGGCGTCGTCGAGTGCCTCGTACGTCCAGGTGCGGTCGCGGTGTTCGACCGCGACGCGTGCCGGGGTGCGGTGGGCGCTGCGGCGCAGCACCCCGTCGACCGTGCTGCCATGGGCGGGTGTCACTGTGCTGCCGTGTCCGGGCGTCATGGCACAGGATCCTCGGCCCGCCACCGAACGAGGTCAAGCATCCCGGCCCCCACGTCACATACCCGTTGGTACGCTCAACCGCTCCTTCCCTCGACGATGTTGGGAGGCACCATTGCGCACCCGCGCCAGGCGGCTCATGGTCACCGCGGTCGCCCTGCTCACCGCCGCGTCCGCGCTTCCGGCGGCCGCGGCCCAGACGCAGTCCCGTCAGGAACACCCCTCGCACGGCGGTCTGTCGGCCGTCATCCGCTACACCGAGTACGGCATCCCGCACATCGTGGCGCGCAGTCACGCCGACCTGGGCTTCGGCACGGGGTGGGCGCAGGCCGCCGACCATGTGTGCACGCTGGCCGACGGGTTCGTCACCGTACGCGGTGAGCGCTCGCGGTTCTTCGGGCCGGACGCGGCGCCCGACTTCTCGCTGTCCTCGGCGAGCCGGAACCTCTCCAGCGACCTGTACTTCCGTGGCGTACGGGAGGCGGGCACGGTGGAGAAGCTGCTCGCACAGCCGGCGCCGGCCGGGCCGAGCCGGACCGCGCGCGAGCTGATGGACGGGTTCGCGGCCGGCTACAACGCCTGGCTGAAGCGGAACCGGATCACCGACCCGGCGTGCAAGGACGCCCCTTGGGTGCGCCCGATCACCTGGCTGGACGTGGCCGCGCGCTCCTACGCCCTCGCGGTGCTGGGCGGCCAGGGCCGGGCCGTGGACGGCATCACGGCCGCCCAGCCGCCCACCGCCCCTGCGACCACGGTTGCCCCGGACGCCCGCGACACCGCCCGCGCCGCCCGTGAACTGTTCGCCGCGGACAGTGCCGACATGGGCTCCAACGCGGTCGCCTTCAGCGGCCGGACCACCGCGAACGGCCGCGGCCTGCTCCTCGGCAACCCGCACTACCCGTGGCAGGGCGGCCGCCGCTTCTGGCAGTCGCAGCAGACGATCCCGGGCGAACTCGACGTCTCCGGCGGCTCGTTGCTCGGCTCCCCCACGATCTCCATCGGCCACAACGCGCGCGTGGCGTGGAGCCACACCGTCGCCACCGGCGTCACCCTCAATCTCCATCAGCTGACCCTCGACCCGTCCGACCCCACGGTCTACCTGGTGGACGGCCGCCCCGAACGCATGACCCGACGGTCCGTCAGTGTCACTCTCCAAGACGGCAGTACGGTGGTCCGCACCCAGTGGTGGACCCGCTACGGCCCGGTCGTGAACTCCCTCGGCGCCTCCGTGCCGCTGCCGTGGACGGCGACGACCGCGTACGCGCTCAACGACCCGAACGCCGACAACCTGCGCGCCGCCGACACCGCGCTCGGCTTCAGCACGGCCCGGGACACCGGGGACGTGCTCGCGGCCCTGGACCGCACACAGGGCCTGCCGTGGGTGAACACCATCGCGGCGGACTCCGGCGGGCACACCCTGTTCACCCAGTCGCAGGTCCTGCCGCGCATCACCGACGAGCTGGCCCAGCGCTGCTCCACCCCGCTCGGCCGGGTCACCTACCCGTCCTCCGGTCTGGCCGTGCTGGACGGCTCGCGCGGCGACTGCGCGCTCGGCCGGGACGCCGACGCCGTGCGCCCGGGGATCTTCGGGCCCTCGCGCATGCCCACGCTGCGGGACGCGCCGTACGCGGAGAACTCCAACGACAGTGCCTGGCTGGCCAACATGGACCGGCCGCTGACGGGGTACGAGCGGGTCTTCGGCCCCGTCGGCACGCAGCGGTCGATGCGCACCCGGGGCGCGATCGAGGACGTGTCCGCCCTCGCCGGGCGCGGCGGGCTGACGGTGGCCGACCTCCAGGCGCAGCAGTACGCCAACCGGGTTCCGGCGGGCTCGCTCGCCGCCGCCGACACGGCGACGGCGTGCGCCGCGCTGCCGGGCGGGACGGCAACAGCCAGTGACGGCACACTCGTCGACGTGTCGGAGGCCTGCCGGGTGCTGGCCGCGTGGGACCGTACGACGGACACCTCCAGCCGGGGTGCCCTGCTCTTCGACCGGTTCTGGCGGAAGCTGCTCGGCCGGGTTCCGGCGGCCCAGTTGTGGAAGGTGCCGTTCTCGGCCGCCGACCCGGTCGGCACGCCGAACACCCTCGACACCGCCGCGCCGGGCTTCAGGACGGCCCTCGCGGACGCGGTCGCCGAGCTGCGGGCGGCAGGAATCGCCCTCGACTCCCCGCTCGGGGCGCACCAGTTCGTCGTACGGGGCGGGCAGCGCATCCCGGTGCCGGGCGGGACGGAGTCGCTGGGCGTGTGGAACAAGGTCGAGCCCGTGTGGGACCCGGCGCACGGCGGTTACACCGAGGTCACCACCGGCTCCAGCTACATCCAGGCCGTCGGCTGGGACGGCAGCCGCTGCCCGGTGGCCCGGACCGTCCTGTCGTACTCCCAGTCCTCGAACCCGGACTCGGCCCACTTCGCCGACCAGACCGGGCTGTTCTCGGGCGAGCGCTGGGTGAGGTCGCGCTTCTGCGAGAAGGACATCCTGGCGTCGCCGGCGCTGCGGGTGGTGGTCGTGCGCGAGCGGCGCTGACAGCGGGAGCCCGGGTCAGACGGCGCGGGCCCGTCCCTCCCAGTACGGGTCCCGCAGCCGTCGCTTGTACAGCTTGCCGTTGGGGTCGCGGGGCATCTCGGCGACGAAGTCGACGCTGCGGGGCCGTTTGTAGCCGGCGAGGCGTTCGGCGCAGTGGGCGAGGAGGGCTGCGGCGAGGTCCGGGCCGGGTGTGTGGCCGGGGGCCGGTTCGACGACCGCCTTGACCTCCTCGCCCCAGTCGTCGTGCGGGATGCCGAAGGCGGCGGCGTCCGCGACGGCCGGGTGGGAGAGGAGGGCGGACTCGATCTCGGCGGGGTAGATGTTGACGCCACCCGAGATGATCATGTCGATCTTGCGGTCGCGGAGGTAGAGGTAGCCGTCCTCGTCCAGGTGGCCGAGGTCGCCGACGGTGAAGAAGTCACCGACGCGGTTCCTGCGGGTCTTGTCCTCGTCCTTGTGGTAGGCGAAGCCGCCGGTGCTCATCTTCATGTAGACCGTGCCCAGTTGGCCGGGCGGCAGCCGGTTGCCGTCGTCGTCGAGGACGGCCAGTTCGCTGATGGGCCAGGCCCTGCCGACCGTGCCGGGCTTCTTCAGCCAGTCCTCGGCGGTGGCGAAGGCGCCGCCGCCCTCGCTCGCGGCGTAGTACTCCTCGACGCAGGTGCCCCACCAGTCGATCATCGCCCGTTTCACGTGGTCGGGGCAGGGCGCGGCGCCGTGCACGGCATGGCGCATGGAGGAGACGTCGTAGCGGGCGCGCACCTCCTCGGGGAGGGCGAGCAGGCGGTGGAACTGGGTGGGGACCATGTGGGTGTGCGTGCACCGCTCCCGGTCGATCAGGCGGAGCATCTCCTCGGGCGTCCACCTGTCCATCAGCACCAGCCGGTGCCCGATGTGCAGGGACGCGCCCGCGAACTGGAGCACGGCCGTGTGGTACAGCGGCGAGCACACCAGGTGCACGTTGTCGTCGAAGGGACGGATCCCGAAGATGCCGAGGAAGCCGCCCAGGTGGGCCTCCTCGGGCGGCCTCCCGGGCAGCGGGCGGCGGATGCCGCGGGGGCGGCCGGTGGTGCCCGAGGTGTAGTTCATGACCCAGCCGAGGGTGCGGTCGGCGGGGGCCGACTCGGGCTGTCCGTCGAGGAGTTCGGCGTACGGCCGGAAGCCCTCGGCGGCGCCGACCGAGTAGCGGTGCGTCGCCGGGAGGCCTGCCTCGTCGGCGGCGGGACGGGCGGTGTCGGCGAAGCGCTCGTGGGTGATCAGCACCTTGGCGCCGGAGTCGGAGACGATCCAGGCGATCTCGGGGCCGACCAGGTGGTGGTTGACGGGGACGAGGTAGAGCCCGGCCTGCTGGGCGGCGAGGTAGGCGGTGAGGAACTCGGCGCTGTTGGGGAGCACCACGGCGAAGGCGTCGCCGTGCTCCAGGCCCGCGGCGCGCAGGCCGTGGACGAGGCGGTTCGCGTCGGCGTGCAGCCGTCCGGCGGTCCACTCCTCGCCGGTGGCGGTGACGAGGACCGTCCTTGCGGGGTCCTCGGTGGCCTGAGCCCAGAATCCTGTGGGGTTCACCCCTCGCTCCTTCCGGCGATGCGGTTGATGCGGTCGACGGCCCGCTCGAAGCCGCGGGTGAGATCGTCGAACACGGCCTGGACGCTGCGTTCGCTCGTCATCCGGCCGACGATCTGGCCGACGGGCGTGCCGAGCAGCGGCTCCACCTCGTACTTCTGGATGCGGGACACCGCCTCGGCGACCAGCAGGCCCTGCAGCGGCATGGGCAGGGTGCCGGGCCCGTCGGGGTCGTCCCAGGCGTCCGTCCAGGCGGTGCGCAACTGGCGGGCGGGCTTGCCGGTCAGGGCGCGGGAGCGCACGGTGTCGCCGGAGCCCGCGGCGAGGAGCTTGCGGGTGAGGGCGGACGAGTGGAGGTCGGCCTCGGTGGTGGTGAGCCACACCGAGCCGAGCCATACGCCCTGGGCGCCGAGGGCGAGCGCGGCAGCGGCCTGTTCGCCGCTGCCGATGCCACCGGCCGCGAGGACGGGCAACGGGGCGACGGCGTCGACGACCTCGGGGGTGAGCACCATGGTCGCGATCTCGCCGGTGTGCCCTCCGGCCTCGTAGCCCTGGGCGACGACGATGTCGATGCCGGCCTCCTGGTGCTTGACCGCGTGCCGGGCGGACCCCGCGAGGGCGGCGACCCGCACGCCCTGGTCGTGGGCGCGGGCGACGACGTCCGGGGGCGGCGAGCCGAGCGCGTTGGCGAGCAGCCGGATCGGGTGGCCGAAGGCCACGTCGAGCTGGGTGCGGGCCACCTCCTCCATCCAGCCGGTGATCCGCCAGCCGGCCGTCTCGTCGGCGGGGAGTTCGGGGACGCCGTGCTCGGCGAGGGTGTCGGCGACGAACCGCCGGTGCCCGGCCGGGATCATCGCCTCGACGTCGGCCTCGGTGACGCCCTCCACCTTGTGCGCGGGCATCACCACGTCCAGGCCGTAGGGATGGCCGCCGGTGTGCTTCTCGATCCAGTCGAGGTCGCGTTCGAGGTCGTCGGGGGCCGTGTAGCGGACCGCGCCGAGCACGCCGAGTCCGCCGGCCCGGCTGATGGCCGCGGCGACGGCGGGGAACGGCGTGAAGCCGAAGACGGCGTGCTCGATTCCCAGGTGCTGGCTCAGCTCCGTCTGCATGGGCGCAGGATGCCGGAGCCGGGCGGAGGACGGAAGAGGCCAGCTGACGGTTCGTCAGATTTGCGAGGCCGATTTACGAGGCCTGCCCGGTGGACATACTTGCGAAGACGTTCGGGCGGCACGACGAGAGGGGCTCGTGGTGAGGAACGGCATGACGAGACGTCAGTTCGGCAGAGGCGCGCTGGTTCTCGGCGGCGGCCTGGCCCTGGCTCCCCTCCCCGCGGGGCCCGCGGCCGCGTCCTCCGGGCACGCGACGCTGCGGCACGGCTCACCCGAGCGGGCCGGACTGCTCCCCGCGCCGCTGCGTCAACTCGTCGCCGACGCCGAGGCGTTCCTCGGCCCCTCCCCCAAGCACCCCTGGTACGCGGGCGCGGTCCTGCTCGCCGGGCGCGGCGGGACCGTTGCGCTGCATCAGCCGATCGGGAAGGCCGTGCGGTACGCGGAGTACGACGCCGCGACCGACACCGGCGTGGAGTTCCCGCCCGGGCAGCAGATCGACATGGCCGAGGACACCGTCTTCGACCTCGCCTCCGTCTCCAAGCTGTTCACCTCGATCCTGGCCGTGCAGCAGATCGAGCGGGGCACGCTGGAGCTGGAGGCGAAGGTCGCCGCGTATCTGCCGGAGTTCGGGGCGGCGGGCAAGCAGGACATCACGATCCGCCAACTCCTCACGCACACCTCCGGCTTCCGGGCCTGGATCCCGCTGTACAGCGCCCCGACGTACGAGGAGAAGCTGCGGCTCATCTGGAACGAGGCGCCGCTCAACCCGCCCGGGACCCGGTATCTGTACTCGGACCTGAACCTGATCTCGCTCCAGCTGGTCCTGGAGCGGATCACCGGCCGCACGCTGGACGTGCTGCTCCACGACGAGATCACCGCCCCGCTCGGCATGCACCGCACCCGCTACAACCCGCCCGCCTCCTGGAAGCCCCGTATCGCGGCCACCGAGGTCGCCCGCCGGCCCTGGTCGGGGCTGGACCGGGGTCTTGTGTGGGGCGAGGTGCACGACGAGAACGCGTTCAGCCTCGGCGGGGTGGCCGGACACGCCGGGGTGTTCTCCTGCGCGTGGGACCTCGCCGTCCTCGGCCGCACCCTGCTCAACGGCGGCTCCTACGGGCGGGCGCGCATCCTGGGGGCCGAGTCGGTGGAGCTGATGTTCACCGACTTCAACACGGCCTTCCCCGGCGACGAGCACGGGCTCGGCTTCGAGCTGTACCAGCACTGGTACATGGGCGCGATGGCCACGCCCCGCACCGCGGGCCACACCGGCTTCACCGGCACGTCGCTGGTCCTCGACCCGACGACCGACTCCTTCCTCATCGTCCTCGGCAACTCCGTGCATCCGGTGCGCAGTTGGCGCTCCGGCTCCGCGCCCCGGGTGGCGGCCGCGAACAACCTCGCGCGGGCCGTTGCCGTACGCCCGCGGCACGGTCGTACGGCGTGGTTCTCGGGGATGGCGAACGCGACGACCGCGACCCTCGCCCTGCCCGCCCTGGACACCTCCGGCGGCGACGCCCGGCTGCGCTGTGCCCTGTGGTGGGACACCGAGCCGCAGACGGACCCGCTGGTACTGGAGGCCTCCGGGGACGGGGGCGCGACCTGGCGGCCGGTGCCGTTCGCCACGCTCCGCCCCGGCGAGGAGACGGTGGAACACCCCGCCGGGTCGGTCTCCGGCTGGTCGGGCCGCGTCTGGCACCGGCTCTCGGCGGCGCTGCCGGCCCAGCCGCACCTGGTCCTGCGGTGGCGATACGCGACCGACCGGCTGTACGTCGGCCGCGGTGTCTATGTCGACGCGCTGCGGGTCGAGGCCGGTGACGACCAGGTCCTCTTCGACGAGGGCCGCCCGGCCGACCGGGCGCGGATCGAGGCGACGGGCTGGAGGGCGTCGGCGGACTAGGCCGACGGGGCCGTTGGGCCGACCGGGAAGCCGTTGTCAAAGGCGGCCCGAAGGTCCCTGAAGTCCCGAAGGTCCCGAAGCCGATGCCTCCAGCACCGCCATCGCCGCATTGTGCCCCGGCACCCCGCTCACCCCTCCCCCGCGGACCGCGCCCGCCCCGCAGAGGAGGACGTTGGCGTGCCGGGTCTCCACGCCCCAGCGGCCGGTGTGGTCCTGGGCGTAGGGCCAGGACAGGGCGCGGTGGAAGATGTTGCCGCCGGGCAGCCCGAGGTCGCGCTCCAGGTCCAGCGGGGTCTTCGCCTCGATGCAGGGGCGGCCGTCGGCGTCGGTGGCCAGGCAGTCGGCGAGGGGTTCGGCCAGGTGGGCGTCGAGCTGGGCGAGGGTGAGCTTCAGGAGGTCCGCCCGCGCCCGGTCGTTGTCCCGCGCGAACAGCCGGGCGGGGGTGTGCAGGCCGAACAGGGTGAGCGTCTGGTAGCCCTGTCCGGCGAGCTCGGGGCCGAGGATCGTCGGGTCGGTCAGTGAGTGGCAGTAGATCTCCGAGGGCGGCGCGGCGGGCAGCTCGCCGGCCGAGGCCTGCCGGTGTGCGGCGGCCAGCTGGTCGTAGCCCTCGGCGATGTGGAAGGTGCCGGAGAACGCCTCGCGCGGGTCGACGTCCCGGTCGCGCAGCCTCGGCAGCCGCCTGAGCAGCATGTTCACCTTCAGCTGGGCGCCCTCGGCGGGGGCGGGCGGCTCGTCGCCGGCCAGGGCCGCCAGTGCCTGCGGGGAGGCGCCCACCAGGACGTGCCGGGCGGCGGCGACGCCCTCGCCGTCGGCCGTGCGGTAGGTGACCTCCGCCGTACGGCCGTCGGTGTCGATCCGTACGGCCTCATGGCCGGTGGCGAGGACCGCCCCGGCCTCCCGGGCCGCGGCCGCCAGGGCGTCGGTCAGCGCGCCCATACCGCCGACGGGCACGTCCCAGGCGCCGGTGCCGCCGCCGATCACGTGGTAGAGGAAGCACCGGTTCTGGGCCAGGTCCGGGTCATGGGCGTCGGCGAAGGTGCCGATGAGCGCGTCGGTGAGGACCACGCCCCTGACCAGGTCGTCGCGGAAGCGGTCCTCGATCGTGACGCCGAGCGGCTCCTCGAAGAACGCCCGCCAGGCCTCCTCGTCGCCGACCCTGCGGCGCAGCTCCTCGCGGGTGGGCAGGGGCTCGGTGAGCGTGGGGAACACCGCCCGGGCGACCCCGCCCGTCAGGTCGTAAAACCGCCGCCAGGCCTCGTACTCGCGCTCGCCGCCCGTCAGCCGCGCGAAGGCCTCCCGGGTGCGCTGCTCGCCGCCGCCGACGAGCAGGCCCGTGGGCCGTCCGGCGCGCTCGACGGGGGTGTACGACGAGATGGCGCGGGTCCGCAGCGCGAAGCGCAGGCCGAGGTCCCGGACGATCTTCTCGGGCAGCAGGCTGACCAGGTAGGAGTAACGCGACAGCCGGGCGTCGACGCCGGCGAACGGGCGGGTGGAGACCGCGGCGCCGCCGGTGTGGCCGAGCCGCTCCAGCACCAGCACGGACCGTCCGGCGCGGGCCAGATAGGCGGCGGCGACCAGGCCGTTGTGCCCGCCGCCGACGATCACGGCGTCGTAGGAGCGGGCTGCGGGGGCTTCCTCGGGTGCGGACATGATTCTTCGTAGCACGAGCCGATCACGGTCGGCCAGGGCCCGGCTGCCGCGAACCGTCCCCTGCCGCGCACACCCGGCCGCCTCCTGACGGGCGGCCGCGCGGGGCCTTGGGTACGTTTCCGGTATGGCGACCGATGTCGACGCCTTCCTGCGTCGCCTGGCCCGAGCACTCAGGCCACGGGCGACCCGGTCGGCCGGGGTGGTGCTGGAGCGCCTGCGCGCGGAACTGCCCGAGCTGTGGCGGGAGGAGGACCTGGCCCCGCTGGCGCTGGAGGAGACGACCGCGCACGTCATCGCCTTCCTGGACGTGCTGGAGCACGGCCTGGACGCCAGCCGGGTCGAGACGCCTCCCATCGCCATCGAGGTGGCCCGCGGTTATGCCCGCAGGGGCATGCCGATCAGCAAACTGCTGCGGGCCTACCGCCTCGGGCACGTCAACCTGTTCCAGCTGATCCAGGCCGAGGTCACCCGGCTCACCGACGACTGGGAGCTGATCAACGCGGCGGGGAGCAGGCTGATCACGAAGGGGTTCGAGTACGTCGACCACGGCTCGGAGGAGGTCGTCGCCGCCTACCAGGAGGAGCGTGAGCGCCGGGTGCAGCGGCGGCTGCTGTTCACCCATGAGGCCGACCGGCGGATCGGCACCACCCTGGACACCGCGCGCACCGCTCAGGAACTGGCGGACGTCGGCGTCGACGGCTTCGCCGACCTGGTCACCGTCGACCTCTTCGAGTACGTCCTGCGGGAGGACGGGCCGCCGCCGCCGACGCTGCGCCGCGTCGCCCAGCGGTCCGTCCCGGACGCCAGCCCGGACGACACGGTCGTCACGGGCCGGGTGCACACCTACCCGCTGAGGTCGGAACCGGCTCGCGCGCTGGCCACGGGGCAGCCTCTGCTGCGCGCCACGACACCCACCGACAGCCCGGACGCCCCCGGCATCCACTCGGCCATGCTGCTGCCGCTTCAGGCCCGCGGCACCACCCTGGGCCTCGCCCAGTTCTTCCGGCACGGCACCGCGGCGCCGTTCGACGAGGACGACCTGCTGCTGGCCGGGGAGATCGCGGCCAGGGCGGCGATGTCCATCGACAACGCCCGCCGCTACACCCAGGAGCGGTCCACCGCGCTGGCGCTCCAGCGCAGTCTGCTGCCGCGGCGCCCGGTGCAGCAGGCGGCCGTGGAGACGGCGGCGCGCTATCTGCCGAGCGGCTCGCGCACGGGCGTGGGCGGCGACTGGTACGACGTGATCCCGCTGTCCGGTGCGCGGGTGGCGCTGGTCGTCGGTGACGTCGTCGGCCGGGGGCTGCACGCGGCCGCCACCATGGGCCGGCTGCGCACGGCCGTGCGGGCCTTCGCGGACATCGACCTGATGCCCGACGAGCTGATGACGCACCTGGACGACGTGGTCATCCGCCTCCAGCGCGAGGAGATCGGGGAGGACGGCGAGACCGGCGCGACCTGCCTGTACGCCGTCTACGACCCGGTGTCCCGGATGTGCTCGCTGGCCAGTGCCGGACATGTGGCCCCGGCCGTGGCGAGCCCCGTGGACGGCAGCGGCGCCGACCCGGTGCGCAGGACGGTCGACTTCCCGGAGGTGCCGATCGGGCCGCCGCTGGGCCTGGGCGGACTGCCCTTCGAGACGGCCCAGTTCGCGCTGCCGGAGGGCAGTGTGCTGGCCCTGTTCACCGACGGCCTGATCCGCAGCCGTACCCGCGACGTGGACGACGCGCGCACCCTGCTGGGCAGGGTCCTCGCCCGGGCGCCGGAGTCGCCGGAAGAGATCTGCGACCGGCTGCTGGAGGCGCTCCTGCCCAGCCGGCCGGCCGACGACGTCGCTCTGCTGGTGGCCCGGACCCGGGCGCTCGACCCCGCTCATGTGGCCACGCTGGAGCTGGCGTCGGACCCCGCGGCGGTCTCCGGGGCCCGCAAGTTCACCGACGACCGGCTCGCCGACTGGGGCCTGGAGGAGCTGACCTTCACCACCGAGCTGATGGTCAGCGAGCTGGTGACGAACGCGATCCGCTACGGCAAGGGCCCCGTGCAGCTCCGGCTGATCCTGGAGTCCACGCTGACCTGCGAGGTGTTCGACGCCAGCAGCACCTCCCCGCATCTGCGGCGGGCCCGCACCCTGGACGAGGGCGGCCGCGGCCTGCTGCTGGTCGCCCAGCTCGCCGAGCGCTGGGGCACCCGGCACGGCCGCGAGGGCAAGGTCATCTGGGCCGAACAGGGCCTGCCGACGGGGCGCTCCGCGACGCCGGGCTGACCTGCTGTCAGCGCCGCACCCGAGGCATCCCCAGCCCGATCCAGGTGATGATCTCGCGCTGGATCTCGTTGTTGCCGCCGCCGAAGGTGAAGATGACCGCGGAGCGGTAGCCGCGTTCGAGTTCGCCGTGGAGGATCGCGCCGGCGGAGCCCTCCTGGAGGGCGCCGGGGGCGGCGGTGACCTCCAGGAGCCAGGCGTAGGCGTCGCGGCGGGCCTCGGAGCCGTAGACCTTGACGGCGGAGGCGTCCTGGGGGGTGAGGGTGCCGTTCTGGAGGGCGCCTACCATCTGCCAGTTGAGGAGCTTGAGGGCGTCCAGCCGGGTGTGGGTCTGGGCCAGGCGGCGGCGTACCCAGGGCAGGTCGAGGACGCGGCGGCCGTCGGCGAGCTTGGTCTCGGCGGCCCAGCGCTGGACGTCGTGCAGGGCGCGGATCGCCATGGTGCCGTGGGCGGCGAGGGTGACGCGTTCGTGGTTGAGCTGGTTGGTGATGAGCCGCCAGCCCTGGTTCTCGGCGCCGACCCGGTGGGCGACGGGGACGCGGACGTCGTCGTAGTGGCTGGCGGTGGTGTCGTGGCCGGCGAGGGTCCTGATCAGGGCGCAGGAGTAGCCGGGGTCGGTCGTCGGGACCAGGAGCATGGTGATGCCGCGGTGGGCCGGGGCGTCGGGGTCGGTGCGTACCGCGAGCCACACCCAGTCGGCGGTGTCGCCGTTGGTGGTCCAGATCTTGTGGCCGTTCACCACGTACGTGTCGCCGTCGCGGACCGCCCGGGTCTTCAGCGCCGCCAGGTCCGTGCCCGCGTCCGGCTCGCTGTAGCCGATGGCGAAGTCGATCTCGCCGGAGAGGATGCGGGGCAGGAAGTAGGCCTTCTGTTCCTCGGTGCCGTACCGCATGATCGTCGGGCCGACGGTGTTCAGGGCCATCAGCGGCAGGGGCACCCCGGCCTGGGCGGCCTCGTCGAAGAAGACGAACTGTTCCGTCGGGGTCAGTCCGCGCCCGCCGTACTCCTTCGGCCAGCCCACGCCCAGCCAGCCGTCGGCGCCGAGGCGGCGGATCGTCTCGCGGTAGAAGCGCTTCTGGGCGGCCGGGTCGGTGTGCCGGGCGTGGGCCTCGTCGGGCACCAGCTCGGCGAAGTAGGCACGCAGCTCGCTGCGCAGCCGCAGCTGCTCGGGGGTGTGGTCCAGGTGCACGGCGCCTCCAGGGTCCCGCCGGTCCGGTCCTGACGGCGCACACCGTAGAACGTGTTCCAGAAATTGGGAATGGCGGCAGCGCCGCGAGGCCGGCGTCAGCCGAGGCTGGCCATGAAGTCCGAGCACGCCCGTGCGCAGGCGCGGCAGGCGGCCACGCTCTCCTCGGAGCCGCCGCACGCCTCGAAGGCGTGGGCGCACTCCAGGCAGATGGCGCGGCACCACTCCAGCTGGACGAGGATGCTCTCCTCGTCCACCCGGTTCTCCTCGGACAGCACGCGGCAGGTGGCGTCGCACACCTCGGCGCACATGATGCCTTTACGGCGCAGTCGTTCCTGCTCCGCGGTTCCGTCGGGGGTCACCAGGCTCGCGCGCAGCGCGCACACCCTCGCACACTCCGTGCACGCCTGGGCGCATGCGAACCGGTCCTCGAGGAACCGGAACAGCTCCTGTTGGGTTGGCGGCGTCGTAGTCACACCGGGCGGGTAGCCGGGCGTGGGCGCACCAAACACGCACACAGACAGGTTCGGCGTCCGATACGCGGGTATTCGCCTGGTATGAGTACCGCATCCATGCAGCTAGCCGAAGAGAGCGGTCTCCTCAGTCTGGGACTGTTCGCGGCCGCAGCAGGTGTCCTGGTCCTGCTGGCCGGCAGCTTCTGGCTCGGCGCACGTATCCGTAACCGAGAGCTGCCCCGGCCGACGCCGGAGGAGCAGCCGAAGATGCCGCCGGGTGGTCCCGTGCGCGAGGTCCGCGAGAACCGCGAACCCGACGAGATCCCGCAGATCGACAAGGACGGCCGCCCGCTCACTCCCTACGAGCTGACCAACCTGCAGACCCGGGCCAGCGAGAAGCAGGAACGCCCGCGCTGGAGCCGGGGCAGCAGCGGCTCGTTCGGCGGGGGCGGCCTGGGCGCCCATTGAGAGGATGTGAGATCCATGGCCGAGTCCGGCCGCAGCATGCTGCCGCTGCCCGACTACGACCATCTGCCGATCGGCGGTCTGGAGAGCCGGGTACGGGCCCTGAGCGCGGACGAGGTGGAGGTGCTCATCACCTATGAGCACGAGCACGCCGACCGCCTCGCCGTGAACGAACTGCTCTCCCACCGGCTGGACCAGCTGCGCTCCGGCGCGCGGCCGACCTCCGGCGACCCGTCCGCGCTGCGCCCCGAACAGGGCGGGCACCGGGCCGGTTCGCCGGTGACGCCCGCGACGTCGGCGCAGCCCTTCGGCCCGCCGCCGCACGGCACACCCGACCAGCGCGGCAGGCCGAAGGGAGACCGCGCCTGAGAGCGGCACGACCGGCATCCACGGCCCGGCGACCTCGGTCGCCGGGCCCCTTCATGCCTCCGTACGGGATTCAGTCGGGCAGCGCCAGCTGCACGGTCTCCCCCGGCTCGACGCGGACCTCACGGCCGGGCAGGCGTACGTCGATGGGGTCGGCGTCGGAGGGCGGGACGGTGATCTCCAGGCGGCCGTGGCGCAGTCGTAGCCGGACACCCCAGTGGTCGTGGAAGCGCAGGGAGAAGCCGTAGGAGGACAGCTCCGGCAGCGGGACGGGGTCCAGGCACAGGGCGCCGTCGCGGGTCTCCAGGCCGGTCAGGCCGCGCTGCACCAGGTCGAGGGTGCCGGCCATGGCGCCGAGGTGGATGCCCTCGCCGGTGGTGCCGCCCTGGACGTCGGCGATGTCGCCGCGCAGGGCCTCCAGACAGAACTCCCAGGCCTCCGCGCGCCGGTCGCGGGCCAGCACCCAGCCGTGGACCAGGCCGCTGAGCGTGGAGCCGTGGCTGGTGCGGTGCAGGTAGTGGTCGACCGTGCGCCGCCACAGGTCGTCGTTGAGCTGCACGCCCAGCCGGGCGAACAGGCTCTTCAGCGCGGGTGGCGAGAACAGGTAGCCGAGCATCAGCACGTCGGCCTGTTTCGAGGCCCGGTAGCGGTTCACGGTGTCGCCCTCGGCCTCCAGGATGCGGTCCAGGCGCCGGATGTCGCCGTAGCGGGCGCGGTAGCCGCTCCAGTCGAGCTCGGTGAGGTCGCCGTAGCCGTGGAACTGGCTGATGACGCCCTCGTGGAACGGCACGTACAGGGTGCGCGAGACCTCCTCCCAGTGGTCCAGCTCGCGCTCGTCCAAGCCGGTGCGCTCGCCCAGCTCGCGGCGGCGCGGCTCGGGCAGGGTGCGCAGCACCTCCAGGGTGCGGGCGAGCACCCAGGCGGCGGTGACGTTCGTGTACGCGTTGTCGTCCAGGCCCGGCTCGGCGGCGTCCGGGTAGGCGTCGTGGTACTCGTCGGGGCCCATGACGCCCTTGATGCGATGGCGGGCGAGACCGGCGTCCCAGGTGGCGGCGTCCGCCCAGAAGCGGGCGATCTGCAGCAGCATCTCGGCGCCCTTGGTGTGCAGGAACTCCGCGTCGCCGCTGGCCTCGCAGTACCTGAGCACGTTGTACGCGATCGCCGAGCCCACGTGGTACTGCCGGTGCGAGCGGTCGGGCAGCCAGCGGCCCGAGCGCGGGTTGAGATGCAGCTGCTGGGTCTCCTCGCGGCCGTCGCTGCCGCTCTGCCACGGATACATCGCGCCCCGCCGCCCCGCGGCCCGCGCAGCGGTGCAGGCCTGCTCCAGGCGGCGGTGCCGGTAGCGCAGCAGGGCCCGGGCCGTCTCGGGGAAGTGCAGGTCCAGGTAGGGCAGCACGAACAGCTCGTCCCAGAAGACGTGCCCGCGGTACGCCTCCCCGTGCAGGCCCCTGGCGGGGACGCCGACGTCCAGATCGGCGGTGTGCGGGGACAGCGTCTGCAGGACGTGGAACAGGTGCAGGCGCAGGATGCGGCCGGCCTCCCCGGGCACCTCCAGATCGGCGCGCCGCCACAGCTGGGCCCAGGCCGTGCGGTGCGAGGCGAGCAGCGCGTCGAAGCCGGGGACGCGCTCGACGCGGGCGACCGCCGCGAACAGCGGGTCGCTGATGGCCGGGTCGCGCGAGGTGTGCAGGGCGACGATCTTGTCGATGGTGACGGTGTCGCCCGGTGTCAGGTCCAGGCGGGTGCACTGGACGGTGCGCGGGCGGGTGTGCCGTACGGCCACGGGTGCCTCGCAGTCGAGGCGGCAGGCCATGCCGATCCGGATGTCGGAGGTGCGGGTGCGGCAGCGCAGCCACACCGTGTCGGTGTCGGAGGAGCCGGTGTGGACGTGGGTGAGGTGGTGGCCGTCCAGGTCCCGGTAGCGGGCCACTTGGGCGTTGCTCACCCCGCCGTCCAGGGCCGCCTCCACCTCCAGCTCGCCGGTGTGGCCCTCGGCGGTGAACTCGGTGCGCATCGCCGCCAGGTGCGGGTCGGCCATGTGCACGAGCCGCAGCTGGCGCACGGCCAGGGTGCCGCCGCCGGGCAGCACGTAGCGGGTGTGCCGTTCCAGCACACCGGAGGGCGGGTGGAGCACCAGGACGTGTTCCAGCACCTCGGCCGTGTCGGGGGTCAGCCAGGCACCGCCGTGCGGGCGGAAGCGCAGCGGCAGCCAGTTGGGGACGTTGACCATGTCCTCGTTCTCGACCGAGCGGCCCGCCACCCGCGAGGTCAGCCGGTTGTAGCAGCCGGCCACATAGGTGCCCGGGTAGTGCACGTCGTCGGCGACACACTCGGGCAGCGCGCCTCTGGTGGCGAAGTAGCCGTTGCCGAGGGTGCACAGCGACTCGCGCAGCCGCTCCTCGGTGGGCTCGTAGCCCTTGTACTCCCAGGTCCAGTCCGTCACCGCGCCTCCTTGCCGGCGGCTTGCGTACGGTCGTGACCCCCCGTGCCCCGCGGGTCAGCCGGGCGTCCCCCTGGCCGCGTCGAGCCGGTCGACGCGGGCCACGTTCTCCCTGTCCTCGGCGTCCTCGCTGGGTGCGGCGGCGAACCAGGCGTCCAGGATCTCCGTGAGCAGGGGCTCCGAGGTCAGGCGCAGGCTCAGTGCCAGGACGTTGGCGTCGTTCCAGCGGCGGGCGCCGTCCGCGGTGCCGGCGTCCGTGCACAGGGCCGCGCGCACGCCGGGTACCTTGTTCGCCGCGATCGACGCGCCCGTGCCGGTCCAGCAGCACACGACGGCCTGGTCGGCGGTGCCGTCGGCCACCTCGCGGGCGGCCGCGGCGGAGCACACCGCCCACTGCGGGTCGTCGCCGGGGCGCAGCGCCCCGTGCGCGCCGACCTCGTGGCCGCGCTCGCGCAGCTCCTGCATCAGCCGCCGCGCGACGGGTTCGTCCATGTCGGAGGAGACGGAGATCCGCATGCTTCGGAGCGTACCCGTGCCGGAGCGGGTCAGCGCCGCTTGAACTCCACCGGTCCGGCGTTCATCTCGATGGTGCCGTCGGGGTGCAGCACCGGTCGGCGCTCGGTCATGCGGGCGCTGTACGCCTCGATGTGCCGGATGGCGGCGCCGTCGGGGTCGGTGAAGTCGACCAGGGCGATCGCCACCCAGTAGCGGGTCTTGGTGTTCTCGAACAGCGGCACCGTGACGGTGGAGCCCCGGCCGTCGCTGACGACGACCTTGGCACCGAAGCTGCGGAAGGAGCCGAAGCCGTTGCTGAGCGCGGAGTACGCGCACAGCAGAACGTAGCCCTGCTGGTCCGGGCGGACGATCCGCACGGTCTCGCGGCCGGGCACCTGTGCGTCACCGTCGAGCTGGATGTACGGCGGCTCGGCCAGCCCCCCGAGCTGCTTGTAGTAGACGACGTCGGCGCTGTCCTTGCCCCGCTGCTTGTGGCCGGTCTTGACGAGGGTGCCGGGCTCCTTGGTGCCCCGCACCGCCTTGGACGCGGGCACGTAGAGCGCGTACAGGTCGAGGTCGGCGCCCTGGCGGCGGCGCGCATCGGTGCCGCCGTCCCACTCCAGGGCGGCGGTGACGACCAGTTCCTGGTCCTGCTTGTCGAGGCTGAGGGAGACCTGGCTGCCCTTGTCGAGGCTGACGCTGCCGAGCGGGGGCTTGCGCAGGCTCATGGGGGCGGGCGGCGGGGCGGGTGCCGGCGGCTGGGGTGCAGGGGCGGTCCGCTGCGGGGGTTCCTCGTCGGCCACGTCGATGCCGAAGTCGGTGGCGACGCCGGCCAGGCCGTTCGCGTAGCCCTGGCCGATGGCGCGCAGCTTCCAGCCGGTGCCGCGGCGGTACAGCTCCATCAGCAGCACGGCCCGTTCGCCGTCCGCCAGGGGCGGCGGCCGGAAGTCGACGGGTTCGGCGACACCGTCCTGCCGGGCGCGCACGAGCACGTCCCGGACGGTACGGAACGTACGGGACGGGTCGTCGGGGTCGCAGCTGCCGACGAGGACGACCCGGTCGACGTCGGCGGGCAGCCCGGCGGGGTCCAGCTCGACGCGCTCGGGGCCCGCGGCGTCGGCGGGCCGGTGGCGGACGGCCCCGGACTCGGCCTCGGGCTGGTTGTAGAAGACCAGGTCGTCGTCGGAGCGGACCCTGCCGTCGGCGCCCACCAGCAGTGCGCTGAGGTCGACCTGGTCGCCCTGGAAGTGGAGTTCGGCCGTGACACGCCCCTCGCCCACCGCCGTGTTGCCGCCCTTGGCCAGTTCCGCCACGCCGTCCACCCCCAGCACGTCTCCCCGTCGGCCTCGGCTCACCATGTCACATCGGTTCGGGGTTCAGCGATGCCTCGCACAGGGCTTCGCCGCGGGCGGCGGCGTACGCGTCGAGGTGGGCCCTGATGTACGGCACGGCCACGGTGTGCAGTTCGCCGTCGACGAAGGCGGGCTGCACGTTCACCTCGAAGACGACGCCGCCGTGCTCGATGGCCAGGTCCACCCCGGCGAAGGGCAGCCCCATCGACGCGGTCGCGGCGACGGCCAGTTCGGTCAGCCTCGACGGCAGGTCGGGCGGGGCGATGTGCGTCGGGACGGCGCCCTGGCAGGTGTTGCAGGGGACGTCGGGCGAGGCCTGGACGTGCTCGCGGGCGTGGACGACCCGGCCGCCGAGGACGAACACCCGGAACTGGTGGCGGGCGCCCGTCGCGGTGAAGTTCCCGGCGTCGCGGGACAGCAGCCAGTCGGTGCCCCGCCCCGCGTAGAAGTCCGCGGCGCGCAGCAGGGCTTCGGGGTCGGTGACATGGAAGGTGTCGTTGCCGCCGGTGCCGACGACGGGCCGGGCCCAGGCGTCGCCGCCGAGCTTGTCCAGGGCGGCCCGCGCCTCCTCGGGGGCGGGCCGGGACAGCAGCAGGGTCTCCATGTGGGCGATGCCGTCCCGGCGCAGCCGTTCGACGGTCAGGTCCTTCTGTGTGGCCGCACGCCAGGCCTCGGGTCCCGCGGCGAGCGTGACCACGTCGTGCCGGGCCAGGTCGAGCTGGAACGGGGCGAGGGCGCTCCTGCGGTGCGGCGGGATCTCGTACAGCACGACGATGTCCGGGATCAGGTCGAGGCCCTGTTCGGGCACGACCAGGCGTAAGCGGTCCCCGGCGGGTACGGCGCGCCCGCTGCCGCCGGTGGCGAGGTGCCGGGAGTCGACACGGACCGGCGGGGCGCCGGTGAGCAGGTCCACCGCCTGCGCGAGGACGTCCGCGCAGCCTTCGGTGGAGGTGGGGTCGGCGATCAGGGCGATACGGGGTCGGGACACAGCGGCCTCCAACGGTCGTCGCCGCGCCGGCCGCGCGCACTGGCCGGCGCGGACCGGGCGGTCTCACGGGTGGTGCCTGACACGCGGGCGGTCATCGGTGCGCGGGGCGGGCCGCGCCGGGCCCGGGCGGCCGGTGACCGAAGCAGTGGGCCACGCTCTGGCGGCGGGGCGCAGAGCCGTGGGGAGCCACACTGTAGGCGCCGGTACGGCGCCCGTGGCAGGGCGCACGCACCCGTACCTCCTGCTCCCGCCTCTGCGCCGTCCGCATCCCCTGTGCGCCCGGCGGTCTCTCGGCCATCCCGGCCGAGTCAGGCCCCTGGGGCCGCCGGTCCCGTGCTGCGCCGGACCACCAGTTCCACCGGCACCAGGGGGTCGACCGGTGTGTCGGTCACCGCGTCGATCCGGTCGAGGAGCAGCCGCAGCGAACGCCCGCCGAGCTCGGCGAAGTCGGTCCGTACGGTCGTCAGCGGCGGCAGCAGATACGCGGCCTCGGGGATGTCGTCGTAGCCGACGACGCTGACGTCCTCGGGGACGCGGCGGCCCGCCTCGTACAGGGCGCGCAGCAGGCCGAGGGCCATCTGGTCGTTGGAGGCGAACACGGCGGTGACCTCGGGCCGGGCGGCGAGCGTGCGGCCCAGCTCGTAGCCGGAGTCGGCGCTCCAGTCGCCGAACAGCGGCTCGGGGACCTCGGCGCCGGCCGCGGCGAGGGTGGCCCGCCAGCTCTCGGTGCGCCGGTCGGCCGAGGTCCAGCCGGTCGGGCCGGCGATGTGCGCGACGGTGCGGTGGCCGAGGCCCAGCAGGTGCTCGGTGGCCAGCCGGGCACCGGTGCGGGAGTCGGCGGTGACCACGGGCGTGCCGTCTCCGAGGTCGCTGTCCAGCACGACCAGCGGGGTGTCGAGGCCGGCCTCGGCCAGCGCGCTGCCGACCCATTCCTGCGGGGCGATGGCGATCATCCCGTCCGCGCCCTCGGCCGACAGCCGGTCCGCCGCGCGGACGACGGTGTCCCGGTCGGCGGTGTCCAGCGCGATCGAGCTGACCAGGTAACCGGCCGCCTGCGCGGCGGTGTTGACGGCGGTGAGGACGGAAGCCGGCCCGTAGCGGGCGGCGTCGAAGGAGATCACGCCGAGCATCCGGGTGCGGCCGCTGGCCAGCGAACGGGCGCTGCGGCTGGGCCGGTAGCCCAGGGTCCGCATCGCCGCCAGCACCGCCTCGCGGGTCTCGGCGCGCACGGCCGGATGGTCGTTGAGCACCCGTGAGACGGTCTGCTTGGACACCCCGGCCAGCCGGGCCACATCGGCCATGACCGGGCGCGTCCCCGCGAAACTGCGGCGGCTGCGCCCCTTGGGGGTGCTGGCGGTCATGGCGGGTGGCTGTCCTTCGAGTTCGTCACGGCGGATCCACAGGATAGGCCGGTCACCCGGCGGTCAGGCCCCAGGTGCGGGTGGTGATCACCTCCACCCGGCTGACCTCGGCGGGGATCGGCGTCCCGGGCTCACGACCGGGCACGTACACCCGGGCCTCGCCCGGCAGGGGCAGCACCTTCAGCCGCAGCGGGCCGGGAGGGAGCCGGTCCAGGGCGATGTCCCAGACACGGCCGGAGAAGAACTGATCTGCCACCAGCACATCCCCCACGTATGCACGCGCCGCGTCCCCGCTCCAGTGCACGCGCAGCAGCGTGCGGCCGGGCCGGTCGCGGAGGCCGTCGGGCACGTCCACGCGGTACTCGGCGGCGGCCGTGTCGTACGCCGAGTCGGCGGGGGCGCTCGCCCGTCCCTGGACGCCGGTCCGGGGCTCGGGCGCCGGACCGGCCGGTCGTACGAGGGTGACGGGCAGCTCGGTGGCGGGGTGGGCCTCGGCGCCGTGCAGGGTGTAGCGCGTGAAGACCCCGTCGGCCGTGGCCTTCAGCGCGCCGGCCGGGGGCCTGCCGGGCGCGGGCAGCACGGCGAGGGAGGGCTGCGCGGCCGGGCTGTGCAGCCGTACCTCGTCGTGGTCGAAGACGACGGCGCCTTCGGCCAGCACCAGCCGCTCCGCGCCCCAGGCGTGTCCCCGGTAGGCGGTGCGGGCGGTCGCCGCGTCGAGGACCAGCAGCCCGACCCGGTCGCCGCCGGGGGTGGTGACCTCGACGAGCGCGTCGGTGCCGGGCCGCAGTCCGGTGACGAGGACCCGGTCGCCCACGGGCACGACCTCCCCGCTGGGGGCGGTGACGGAGTCCACCGTGTCGGCGTCCAGGGCGAGTTCGGGTGCGATGCCGTCGGTGGCGGCCAGGACCAGGACCGTACGGCCGTCGTCGTCGAGGCGGCAGACGGGCTGAGCCGTGGCCCAGTCGAGCCGCACTCCGGCCACGTCCAGTCGCAACGGCCAGCAGAAGTACGCGCCTTGGGGGACGGTCACCGGGGTGCTGGGCAGGGTCAGGGCGGGCGCGTCGGCGAACTCGACGGTGAAGGACACCTCCGGGTGGGCGGGCAGCGGCTCGTGCGGCTGGTGGTTGTTGACGAAGAGGAAGCCCGAGGTGCCGTCGGCGCGGACGGCCCAGCGCAGGGTGTCCCGATCGGACTGTCCGGCCGGCTGCCGCTCGGGCAGCACCGAGGCGAGCGGCGCGATGCGGTCGCCGAAGTCGGCCAGCAGCAGGTGCTGGAGGCGCAGCTCGTGGTAGGAGTCGCGGAGCTGGCCGAACTCGCCGAGCGGGGCCTGGAAGTCGTACGTCAGGACCGGCAGGTCGTTCGGGTAGCCGGTGGCGTGGGACTCCTGGAGGGTGCTCAGCTCGCCGGTCGGGTTGGTGCCGCCGTGGAACATGTAGTAGCCCTGCCACACCGACCCGCAGCCGATCTTGGTGAGGCCGAGCGCGCCGATGTCGGCGGCCTCCACGCGCGGGCGCCGGTGGTAGGCGACGGCCATGCCGCCGCCCAGCTCGCAGGTGGCCCAGGGGAAGCGGTCCGCGTGGGCCTCGGAGTCGCCGCCGCGCACGGTGGTGGGGCGCAGGTCGGCGCCGATGCCCTCGTCGTCGCGCTGGTGGGTGAAGAAGAAGTGCTTGCGGCAGGTGTCGGGCCAGCCGCCGTCCGCCTCGGTCCAGAAGGCCTCCGGGTAGCCGCCGTACAGCGGCAGCAGCTCGTCGCCGGGGAGCTGGACGCCGCCCCACGCGGTGGACGTCCACAGCGGGGCGCTCAGGCCTGCCTCCTGCGCCATCCGCTTCAGGGTGGCGAGGTGGCCGGGCTGGTCGTACAGCTCGTTCTCGATCTGGACGGCGACGATCGGGCCGCCGTGGGCCCGGTCCAGGCCGCGCAGTTGGCCGGCGATCGCCGTGAACCAGGCCCGTACGGGCTCCAGGTAGGCGGGGTCGTCGGTGCGCGGGACGCAAGTGCGGGCGAGCAGCCAGTCGGGCAGGCCGCCGCCCCGGACCTCGGCGTGCACCCAGGGGCCGATGCGGGGGACGAAGTCCAGGCCGTGGCGGGCGCACAGTTCGGCGAAGCGGCGCACGTCGAGGTCGCCGTCGAAGCGGAGCCGGCCCTCGCGCTCCTCGTGGTGGATCCAGACGAGGTAGGAGGCGACGACGGTGACGCCGCCCGCCTTCATCTTCAGCAGCTCCTCCTCCCAGTCGCGGGCGGGGTGGCGGGAGTAGTGGAACTCGCCGGACACGGGGAACCAGGGGCGTCCGCCGCGGGTGAGCCAGCGGCTGGTGACCTCGATCGGGTCGGCGACGCCGGGCGCGTCGGCGAAGGGCAGGTGACCGGTCGCCGGGGGTCCGGCGGGGGCGGGCACGCGCACGAGGTGGGGCATCAGGGCTTCTCCGGTCCGAGGTCGGGCGTGTCGGTGAACTGGGCGCGGCGCGCGGTGGTGGCGTGCTGTTCCAGCAGGATCAGGTCGTTGCGCCCGGCCCGCAGGACGGGCGCGGGGACGTACAGGGTGCGCTGGGGTCCACGGTTCCAGTAGCGGCCGAGGTGGAAGCCGTTGATCCAGGCCTGGCCCTTGGTCCAGCCGGGCAGGGCGAGGAAGGTGTCGGCGGGCTCGGTCACCTCGAAGGTGCCGTGGTGGAAGGCGGGCTCATGGTCGTCGGCCCGGTCGGACGGCTCGAACGGCACCCCGGTGACGTCGGTGAGCGGCAGCCGGTGGCAGGACCAGCCGTGCAGCGGGGTCCGGTCGAACGTCACCGGTCCGAGCAGTCCCTTGGGGGCGCCGATGCGCGGCCCGTAGTTGACGCCGCCCAGGTTCTCCACCAGCACGTCCAGTGCGGCGCCGGGGCGCGGGGCGCGCACGGCCAGCGTCTCGTCGTGCCGTTCGCGCTCCAGGACCCCGACGGGCGCGCCGTCCAGGAAGACCTGGGCACGGTCGCCGACGCCGCCCGTGAAGTGCAGGAGCCCGTCCCCCGCCTCGGGGACGGTCGTGCGGTACAGCACGTATCCGGCCGGCTGTCCCAACTCGTCCATGGTGAGCGGGGTTTCGGCGCCGACGGGTTCCGTGGTCCGCACGGCGTACGGCAGGAAGGGCGCACGGTGGGTCAACTCGACCGTGAACGGCGCGAGTTTGGGGGCGGGTGCGGGGGCCGGTTCGGCCGGGACGGGGGCGTGGCGGGCGATGACCTCACGGAAGGCGTGGTACTTGGGGCCGGGGTCGCCGTGCTCGGTGAGCGGGGCGTCGTAGTCGTAGGAGGTGACGACGGGCGCGTAGGCGTGGTCGTGGTTGGCGCCGTTGGTGAAGCCGAAGTTGGTGCCGCCGTGGAACATGTAGATGTTGACGGAGGCGCCCGCGGACAGCAGCCGGTCCAGGTCGGCGGCCGCGTCGGCGGCACTGCGCGTGTGGTGCGGCTCGCCCCAGTGGTCGAACCAGCCGACCCAGAACTCGGTGCACATCAGCGGGCCTTCGCTCTGGTGGGCGCGCAGCCGGGCCAGGCTCTGCTCGATCCGGCTGCCGAAGGTGCCGGTGGCGAGGGTGCCGGGCAGCCCGCCCGCCTGGAGGTGGGCGGGGTCGGCCTGGTCGCAGGTGAACAGCAGTTCCTCGACGCCGCGGGATCGGAAGCCCTCGTGCAGGTGCTTGAGGTAGTCGGTGTCGTCGCCGTACGCGCCGTACTCGTTCTCCACCTGTACGGCGATCACCGGGCCGCCGTTCGCGGCCAGGTGCGGCAGCAGCGGGGGCAGCAGCAGGTCGAGGTAGCGGTCGATGGCGCCGGTGAAGCGCGGGTCGCTGCTGCGCAGCCGGATGTCCGGGTCGGCGGTGAGCCAGGCGGGCAGCCCGCCGCCGTCCCACTCGGCGCAGATGTAGGGGCCGGGCCGCAGCAGGACGTGCAGGCCCTCCTGCTTCGCCAAGGCGAGGTAGCGCGGCAGGTCGAGGATGCCGTCGAGGATCAACGGGCCGTCGGGGTCGGGCTGGTGGAGGTTCCAGGGCAGGTACGTCTCCACGGTGTTGAGGCCCATCAGCCGGGCCTTGCGCAGCCGGTCGGCCCACTGGCCGGGATGGACGCGGAAGTAGTGCAGCGCGCCGGAGACGATCCGGAACGGTTCGCCGTGCAGCAGGAAGCCGTCGGCGGTGGTGGTCAGGGCGGGCATGGGAGAAGTCCTTCCAAGGGTCAGTGGGTGGCACGAGGGGATCTGGTGGCGTACGTCAGCCAGCCGGTCGCCGCCAGGCACACCGCCGACACGGCGGCGAGCAGCAGCGGGACCGAGCGGATGCCGGACCACTCGATGGCCTTGCCGAGCGCGGGTCCGGCGGCGACCCCGCCGGTCATGGACGCGGCGATGACGACCGCCCCCGCCCGGCGGGCGCGCGGCGCGGCCCGGTGCAGCCAGGGCAGGCCGGTGGGGAAGATCGGCGCGATGAACAGGCCGACGCCGGCGTACGCGTAGGGCGCGAGGGCGGGCACACCGGCCAGCAGCAGACAGCCGGTCATGCCCGTGCAGGAGACGGTGATCAGGGCGGGGGCGCTGAAGCGCAGCGCGAGGGGCGCGACGAGGAACCGGCCGACGGTCATCATCAGCCAGTACACGGAGGTGGCGGTCGCGGCGGCCCCCGCGCCGTGTCCGACGGCCTCCAGATGGGTCGGCTCCCAGCCGCCGACGCCCGCCTCGATGCCGACGTGCAGGACGTAGAGGGCCACGAACACGCCGAGCACCGAGGCGAGACTGCGGCGCAGCGCACCGGGTCCGGCGGCCTCGCCCGGCCCGTCGTCGGCCGGGCCGGGCGCCCGGTCCCGTACGCCGTTCAGGCACAGCAGCAGCGGCAGATTGGCCAGCGCGAACGCGAGGAACACCGCCGGGTAGTGGCTCGCGCCGACCGCGCCGATGAGGGCGGGGCCGAGGATCGCGCCGATGCCGAAGTGGGCGTTGAGGATGTTCAGCATCGCCGCCGAGCGGCGGCCGAAGCCGGTGGCGAACAGCTGGTTGAGGCCGTAGTCGATGCCGCCGAAGCCGAGGCCCGCCAGGAGGGCGGTGACCAGGGCGAGCGGCCAGTTCGGGGCGAGGGCGAACCCTGCCGCGCCGATCGCCATCAGCGCGTAGGAGGCGCCCAGGATGCGCCGGGCCGTGAGCTTGCCGTGGAGCCGGTCGAAGAGCAGCACGCCGGCGACACCGCCCACGAAGTGGGCACTGAGCGCGAGCCCGGCGGCCGACGGGGAGAGCCCGAACTCCCTGCGCAGCGCGGGGATCGCGGGGCCGTACAGCGCCTGGAGCGCGCCGATCAGCACGAAGCCGGCACAGGAGGCGACCACGGCGGCCGGGCTGAACACCGGGGCCGGGCTGTCCCCTGGGGACGGGCTGTCCACGGGGGCTGGGCTGTCCACGGGGGCGGCGGCGGCAGGGCCGGGGTGCGGCCGGGTCGGGGGTGAGGTCACCCGCGCAGTGTTACCGGTAACACGAGACGCGTCAAGGCACTTCTCCCTCCCACGCCGAAGCGGGATCATGGACCGCGACCCGGACCCAGGAGGATGACCTTGACCGCACCGCATGTGCGCACAACCACCGCCGCCCTGCTGGTCGATGACGACGGCCGCTATCTGCTGCACCTGCGCGACGCCCACAAGAACATCGACAGCGCCGGACAGTGGGGCCTGCCCGGCGGGGACCCCGAGCCCGGGGAGAGCCTCGACGAGACGATCGCGCGCGAGCTGCTGGAGGAGGCCGGACTGCGCGTCGCGGATCTGGCGCCGTTCGCCACGGTCGAGATCACCGACGACAGCGACCTGACCGTCAGCCGGGTCCGCGTCTACCTCGGCACCTGGAACGGCGATGCCGCCGCGCTCCCCCTCACCGAGGGGATCATGCTGCGCTGGACCGAGTTCGAGCAGACCCGGTGGCTGACGATGGACCCCGGCACCACGGCGGTCCTCCGGCACCATCAGGCGGCGGGCGGCCGTACCGAGGACCCGCTGCCCGTGATCCACGTGCGCAGAGTCGGCTCACGGACCGTCCCGAACGTCATCGGCGTCCACCTCTACCTGGAGCGGGACGGCAAGACCCTGCTGGGCCTGCGGCACCCCGAGTCGCCCTACGCGCCGTCGACGTACCACTTCCTGGCCGGCCACTGCGAGCAGGAGTCCGCCGTCGCCTGTCTGATCCGGGAGGCGAAGGAGGAGGCCGGGCTGGTCGTCACGGCGCGGGACGTGGAGTTCGTGCACGCCGTCCATGTCACCGACGGCCCCGGTACGCAGCCCCGGATGCAGCTCGTCTTCCGGGCGCGGCACTGGGAGGGCGAACCGCGGGTCATGGAGCCGGACAAGTGCCTCGGCTGGTCGTGGTGGCCCGTGGACGCACTGCCGGTGCCGCTGGTGGCGTACACGCGCGCCGCGATCGAGGGCATCCGGGAGGGCCGACCGTACACGGAGCTGGGGTGGGAGGAGGCGTGACGATAGGGTGCCCAGTGGTCTAGACATGTCAGTGAAGGGGTCGCACAGTGGGAACGAAGGCACACACGCCGGCCGACGGCGCTCTGCCGGTGGCGGTGATCGGTCTCGGCAGCATCGCGCAGAAGGCGTACCTGCCCGTCCTCGGGGCGCTGCCGGACATCGACCTGCACTTCATGACCCGGGACCCCGAGAAGCTCGCCCGGCTCGGCGGCGCCTACCGGGTCCGGCACCTGTTCACCGACCTGGACGCGGTCATCGCCTCGGGCGTGCGGGCCGCCTTCGTGCACGCGCCCACGGAGCAGCATCACGCCATCGTGAGCCGGCTTCTCGACGCGGGCGTCGACGTCCTGGTCGACAAGCCGCTGTCCTACGCGCTGGACGAGAGCCGCCGCCTGGTGGAACTGGCCCGGGAACGCGGCCGGTCCCTGATGGTGGGCTTCAACCGCCGCCACGCCCCCGCCTACCTGGCGGCCCTCGACGACCCGCGCGATCTCGTCGTCCTGCAGAAGGACCGGCGGGCCCGGACCGGCGACGTACGCACCATCGTGCTGGACGACTTCATCCACCTCGTCGACACTCTGCGCATGCTCGCCCCCGAGGAGGTCGGCCTCGACGCTCACGGCAAGGTCGAGGACGGGCTGCTGCACCATGTGGTCCTGCGCGCCACGGCTCCTGGCTTCACCGGCCTCGCCGTCATGAACCGGGCCGGCGGCTCGGCGGGCGAGGTCCTCCAGACGGCCGGGGCCGACCACCGCCTCGACGTCGTCAACCTCACCGACGTCATCGACCACGACGGCGCACCCGCCCTGCGCCGCGGCTCCGACTGGGAGCCCGTCGGCCGGCGCCGCGGCTTCGAGGGCATGTGCCGGCGTTTCCTGGACGCGGTGCGGACGGGCGAGCGCCTCGACGCGGGGGATGCGCTGGTCAGCCATGAGTGGTGCGAGGAGGTCATCGGGCGGCTCGTGGAGGGGTGAGTCCGCGGGGGCGCTGCGCTCAGCTCTCGTCTCTTGCCTCTCGTCTCTCGCCTCTCGCCTCTCGCCTCTCGCCTCTCGCCTCTCGCCCGGATCTGCTCGGGCGTTGTCGGCGGCTCCGTGCGGCCGGGCCTGGCGTCACCTCCACGGTCGGCGTTGCCGGCCGGGCTCCGTGCGGCCGGTCCCTGCGTCACCTCCCCGGCCCAGTCCCGGTTGGCCCCGCCGGTGGCGTACCGGGAGGGTGGAGGTGCGTGGAACCGGTCTGGCCCCGTCTCCCGGTGAAAGGTGCCCGCGTGATGCGCCGCTGCCCTCCCCTCCGGACCCGTACGCCGGCCTCCGCCGAGGGGGTGCCCGCCCGGTGCCGCGCCCCCCGCTCGCCCCGCTTCTCCGCGCCGCGCGGCGTCGTCGGGCCTCTCGGCCAGGGTCGGGAGAAGCAAGCCGGCCCGTGCGCCTTGGTGCGGGGCAGGGCTGCGGGCGAGCGCGGCTGAAGCGTCATGTCGTATCCGGCCACCCTCATCCTCATCATGGCCGTCGCGGTCCTCGCGCCCCTGCTGGCCCACGCGGTGGGCCGCTGGATCCGCGTCCCCCTGGTGATCTTCGAGATCGTCCTCGGCATCCTGATCGGACCGCACCTGCTGGACTGGGCGCACGAGGACCAGCTGATCGACTCCCTGTCCGATCTCGGTCTGTCGATGCTGATCTTCCTGGCCGGGTACGAGATCGAGTTCGCCGCCGTGCGCGGCGACACCCTCCGGCGAGCGGTGTGGGCGTGGCTGGTGGCGCTGGTCGCGGGGCTCGCCCTGGCGCTGGCGGTGACGGGGGCCGACGTGTCCAAGAGCATGGTCGTCGGTACGGCCCTGACGAGCACCGCCCTCGGCACGGTCCTGCCGCTCCTGCGGGACTCGGGCGTGCTGCACGGCCGGTTCGGCACGGTGATGCTGGCCTTCGGCGCGGTGGGCGAGTTCGGGCCGATCCTGGCCGTCTCGCTGCTGCTGAGCGGACGGGACATCGGCCGGTCCTCGCTGCTGCTGATCGGGTTCTCGCTGGTCACGGCGGCCGCGCTGTTCTGGGCGATGCGGCCGCGGCCGCCGTGGTTCTCTCAGGTCATCGCCAAGACGCTGCACTCCAGCGGCCAGTTCGCGGTCCGCTTCGTGATGCTGCTGCTGGTGTCGATGCTGGCCCTGTCCCACGCCTTCGGCCTCGACATCCTGCTCGGCGCCTTCGCCGCGGGCCTGCTCACCCGTCTGGTGCTGCACGGCGCGGCGCCGGACAGCAGCACGGAGGTGCTCGGCAAGGTGGAGGCGATGGGCTTCGGCTTCCTGGTGCCGCTGTTCTACGTCGTCACCGGGATCGAGTTCGACCTCGCCGCGCTGCTCGACGGCGGGCGGGCGCTGCTCCTGCTGCCGGTCTTCCTTCTCCTGTTCCTCGTGGTGCGCGGTCTCCCGGCGTACGTCCTCGCACCCCGGGACCTGGGCCGCACCGATCGCAAGGCCCTCGCGCTGTACGCCTCGACCTGTCTGCCCCTCGTCGTGGCCATCACCACGATCGGCCTGGACGAGAAGGTCCTGCGGACCTCGGAGGCGGCGGCACTCGTCGGCGCCGCCATGATCTCCGTCCTCGTCTTCCCGCTGCTCGCCCAGCGGTCGCGCGCCGAGGTGGCGGGCACCGGGGCGCCTCGGGAGAGCGCCGTCGAAGAGGAGACGTGGTGACGCACGCGGGGCGCCTCGGAGGGCCGCTCCGAGGGGTCAGCGGGCGGGCGCGGGAGCGGTGCTCGCGCGGACGATGAGGCGCGGTGCGACGGTGTGGGGTTCGGGGACCGTGCCGGGGTCCTCGATGTGGCGCAGCAGGTGGGTCACGGCCAGCCGGCCCATGTGCTGGAAGGGCTGGGCGATGGTGGTCAGGGAGGGTGAGCAGTACTCGGCCAGTTCGATGTCGTCGAAGCCGACGACGGAGACGTCCTCCGGTACGCGCAGCCCCGCCTCGTGGAGCGCCCTGATCACACCGAAGGCCATCTCGTCGCTCGCCACGAAGATCGCGGTGAGGTCGGGGATGCGTGCGAGGACGAGACCGTTGCGGTAGCCGGAGGCCGGAGTCCAGTCGCCTTCGAGGGGCGGCGGCACCGGGCGCCCGGCGGCCTCCAGTGCCGCGCGCCAGCCGTCCCGGCGCTGCCCTGCCTCGAGCCACTCGTCGGGGCCTGCGATGTGCCAGACCGTCTCGTGGCCGAGGTCCAGGAGGTGCTCGGTGGCCAGGCGCGCGGCCAGGGTCTGGTCGACGGCGACGACCTCCGTGGCGTCGGTGCGCGAGCCGTCGATCGTGAGGGTCGGCGTGGCGCGGGTGAGCTGCTCGATGCGGCGGCTGGTGTGGATCAGGGGGACGGACAGGATGATCCCCTCGACGTCCTGGTCGACCAGCCGGGACAGGGCGTTCTCGATGGCGAACGTGTCGAGGGACGTGGTGGTGGCGGTGCTGACGGTGTAGCCGGCGTCGTGGGCGGCGTGCTCGATGCCGGTGGTGACGGCGGCCCGGGAGTAGAAGTTGGTCTGGAGGGTGACGACGCCGATCGTGCGGCTGCGGCCCGAGGAGAGCATGCGCGCGGCGTTGTTCCGGCGGTAGCCGAGCTGTTCGACGGCAGCCAGCACCTTGGCGCGGGTCTTCTCCTGGACGTTGGGGTGGCCGGCCAGGGCACGCGAGACGGTCTGCGGCGAGACACCCGCCGCCCGGGCGACGTCCACCATGCCCGGCGGACGCGTCTCCTTGCCGTCGCTGCGCTTGCTCATGAGTGCCTCTCCGCCTCCGGTGTGCCGTCGATGATATCGACCACATCGCTATTGACGGGAGGCCGCTGCCACGCGGGCGTGCGATCAGATGGCATCGATAACATGGGAAGCGCCCGCGGCGCGGCAGTACCGCCCGAGCCCGTGGACGTGTTCCATGCTGGGGCGATGACCGAGGGCATGGGCAAGGTGATCTGCAACATCACGATCTCGGCCGACGGGTACTCCGCCGGCCTGAACCAGACCGAGGAGCGCCCGTTCGGCGACGACGGGGGCGACGGCTCGGGCGACCGGCTGCACGCCTGGATGTTCGACACCCCCGACGAGAACAGGGCGGAGGTCGAGGAGATGACGGCCGCCGGCGCGTTCGTCATGGGGCGCAACATGTTCGGCCCCGTGCGGGGCGCGTGGGATCGGCCGTGGAACGGCTGGTGGGGCGACGATCCGCCGTTCCACTCGCCGGTGTTCGTGCTCACCCACCACGCCCGCGAGCCGCAGCCGATGCGGGGCGGGACGACGTACCACTTCGTCACCGACGGGATCGCCTCGGCGCTGACGCGGGCACGCGCGGCGGCCGGCGACGGGGACGTCGCGGTGCTCGGCGGCGCCACCACCATCAATCAGTACCTGGCCGCCGGACTGGTCGACGAGGTGCGCCTGCACATCGTGCCGCTCACGCTCGGCGCCGGCACACGGCTGTTCGAGGGCGTGCCCGCACTGAGGCTGGAGCAGGTGTCGTCGCGTGCGTCGAGCCTGGTCACGCACGTGACCTATCGCGTGCTGTCCTGAGCCGCGCCCGTGGCCTGAAGCCGATCGTCCCGCGGGTCCGTCATTCCTCGGCGGACGGGCCGGGCGTGCCCGCGGTGGTGGCCGCGCCGGTGCCGGCGGCCTCGCCGAGGCCGGGAGCGACGGCGCCCTCGTCGGCCACGCCGAGGGCCACCTTGGTCCAGCCCGCCTCCCGCCGGTCGAAGCGCCGGTACGCCTCCACCGCGCTGTCCACGCCGCCCCAGCGGGTGACCAGCGGGGTCGGGTCGAGCCGGCCTTCCGCCACCAGGGAGACCAGCTCGGACAGGTAGCGGCGGTGGTTGCAGTTGCCGGACTTCAGGGTGAGGTTCTTCATGAACGCCTCACCGAACGGATAGTGCTGCACCTGCGGCGGATAGACGCCGACGGTCCCGATCGTCCCGGCCTTCGCCGCCATCTGCACCGACCACCGCGCGGCCAGGGTCGGCGCGTTCCCCGGCACCCAGGTCTCCCCGTCCGGGTTCTGGTCGGGCGCGGCCTCGGCGCGTTCGTGGTCGAACTGCTCGGACTGCTCGCGCGCCGCGTCGGCGGCTGGTCCCTGCGAAGGGCGCTGGGCGTCCACGCCCACGGCGTCGATGACACGGTCGACGCCGATGCCTCCGGTCAGGTCACGCACCGCCTCGACGGGGTCCTCGGCATTGAAGTCGATCACCTCGGCGTGCTGGGCGCGGGCCAGTTCCAGCCGGTCCTGCACGCCGTCGACCACGATGATCCGTCCCGCTCCCTGAAGGCGGACACAGGCGACGGCGGCCTGCCCGACGGGGCCTGCGCCGACGACGGCCACCGTGTCCCCGTCCCCGACCTCCGCCAGCCGGGCTCCGAACCAGGCCGTGGGGTAGATGTCCGACAGCAGGATCGCCTGCGCCTCGTCCACGGTGTCCGGCAGGGGCACCAGTCCGACGTGCGCGAACGGGATCCTGGCGTATTCGGCCTGCAGGCCGTCCAGCCCGCCCGCCGCCTCCGGCCCGCCGAAGAACACGGTGCCGCCCTGCGGGCCCTGGGGATTGGCGTTGTCGCACTGGGCGTAGTAGCCCGCACGGCAGTAGCTGCACGTCCCGCACCCCACCGTGGACGGCACCACCACGCGGTCGCCCGGACGGAAGTTGCGCACTCCCGCGCCTGTCTCCTCCACGACGCCGACCGCCTCGTGTCCCAGGATGCGTCCCTCCTGCATCCCGGGCATCGTGCCGCGCACGAAGTGCAGGTCGGTGCCGCATATGGCAGAGGTGGTGATCCGCACGATCGCGTCGTACGGGTCCTGGATCTTGGGTTCCGGAACACTGTCGAGACGGATGTCCCCGACTCCGTGCCACACCACAGCCTTCATGTGCATGTCCCATCTGCGCATCGCGGGGTGACGGGCATCTTCCGTTTCCCGGGGTTTCCTCCCCATGGGCGTCGAAACCGCCCGCGGCGTGACCTTCGCTGCCTCAAGGTCGATACTGCGGACGGGCGGGGTTCACTAGGAGGTACCCATGAAGATGTTGATCAACGTTCCGGAGACAGTCGTCGCCGACGCCCTGCGCGGTGTCGCCGCTGCTCACCCCGAGCTGACCGTCGACGTGGAGAACCGCGTGATCGTACGGCGGGACGCCCCCGTCGCCGGGAAGGTCGCGCTGGTGTCCGGGGGCGGCTCGGGGCATGAGCCGTTGCACGGTGGGTTCGTGGGGCCGGGGATGCTGTCGGCGGCGTGTCCCGGGGAGGTGTTCACCTCGCCGGTGCCGGACCAGATGGTGCGGGCGGCCGCGGCCGTCGACAGCGGGGCGGGCGTGCTGTTCGTCGTGAAGAACTACACCGGTGACGTGCTGAACTTCGACATGGCGGCCGAACTCGCCGAGGACGAGGGCATCCAGGTCGCCAAGGTGCTCGTCGACGACGACGTGGCGGTCACCGACAGCCTCTACACGGCCGGGCGGCGCGGTACGGGCGCCACGCTGTTCGTGGAGAAGATCGCGGGCGCGGCCGCCGAGGAGGGGCAGCCGCTGGAGCGGGTGGAGGCGATCGCGCGGCAGGTGAACGAGTGCTCCCGCAGCTTCGGTGTGGCGCTCAGCGCGTGCACCACGCCCGCGAAGGGCAGCCCCACCTTCGATCTGCCGCCGGGCGAGCTGGAGTTGGGCATCGGCATCCATGGCGAGCCGGGCCGGGAGCGGCGGCCGATGATGACCTCCGGGGAAATCGCCGACTTCGCGGTGCACGCGGTCCTGGAGGACCTGCGGCCCCGCAATCCGGTGCTGGTCCTGGTCAACGGCATGGGCGCGACGCCGCTGCTGGAGCTGTACGGCTTCAACGCCGAGGTGCAGCGGGTGCTCGGCGAGCGGGGTGTCCCCGTGGCGCGCACCCTGGTCGGCAACTACGTCACCTCCCTGGACATGGCGGGCGCGTCGGTGACGCTGTGTCAGGTCGACGAGGAGCTGCTGCGACTGTGGGACGCCCCCGTCAGCACGGCCGCGCTCCGCTGGGGCATGTGAGACAGCGGGCGGCAACGTACCTACCAGGCAAGGAGATCTTGTGCTCGACGCCGATTTCTTCCGCCGTTGGATGACGGCGACGGCCGCGTCCGTCGACCGGGAGGCGGAGCGGCTCACGGCCCTCGACTCCCCCATCGGGGACGCCGACCACGGCAGCAATCTGCAGCGCGGCTTCCGGGCCGTCGACACCGCCCTGGAGAAGGAGGCGCCCGGCACACCCGGCGCGGTGCTGATCCTCGCCGGGCGGCAGCTCATCTCGACGGTCGGCGGCGCCTCGGGGCCGCTGTACGGCACGCTGCTGCGGCGCACCGGCAAGGCGCTCGGGGACGCGCCGGAGGTCGGTGAGCAGGAATTCGCCGACGCCCTGCGCGCCGGTGTCGAGGCGGTGATGCAGCTCGGGGGTGCGGCGCCGGGCGACAAGACCATGATCGACGCGCTGCTGCCCGCGGTGGAGGCGCTCGGCGAGTCCTTCGCCGCGGCCCGCACGGCCGCCGAGCAGGGCGCCGAGGCGACGACTCCGCTCCAGGCACGCAAGGGCCGGGCCAGCTATCTCGGGGAGCGCAGCATCGGGCACCAGGACCCGGGGGCGACCTCGGCGTCCCTGCTGATCGCGGGACTCGTGGAGGCCGCCGGTGAGTGACGAGAAGCTGGTCGGCATCGTGCTGGTGTCGCACAGCGCGCAGGTGGCCGCGTCGGTGGCCGAGTTGGCGCGCGGGCTGGCCGGGGGCGGCGCGTCCGTGCCCGTCGCTGCGGCGGGCGGCACCGAGGACGGCGGCCTCGGCACCAGCAGCGAGCTGATCGCCGCCGCGGCCGCCTCGGTGGACCGGGGCGCCGGGGTCGCCGTCCTCACCGACCTGGGCAGCGCCGTGCTCACGGTCAAGGCGCTGCTCGCCGAGGGCGACGAACTGCCCGACGGCACCCGGCTGGTCGACGCCCCGTTCGTCGAGGGCGCGGTCGCGGCGGTGGTCACTGCCTCGACGGGCGCCGGCCTGGACGCGGTCGCGGCTGCGGCCTCGGAGGCGTACGACTACCGCAAGGCCTGACACGGGACGGGGCCGGGGATCACTCCCGGCCCCCGCTCCCCCGCACGAACTGCCGGGCCAGCCGTTCCCCCGTCTCCACGGCGGCGTCCCGGCTCTCCAGGGGCGTCGCCCGGGAGTTCTTGAAGACGATGTAGGTGACGCCCGAGGGCGTGCCGCCGCCGTGCGGGTCCGGGTTGATGCCGAGCGCCCGGGCGGTGGCGTAGGAGGCCTCGCCGATGAGGTCGTACGGGCCCGCGTCGCCGATGACGGCGTACTGCACACGGTCGCGGTAGATCACCGCGGCGACCGCCCCGCCGCGCACCCCGTGGTCGCGGTGGTCCCAGATCCGGCTCGGCACCGGCACCACGACGTAGGGCAGCCGCTCGGCGTCCAGCGGGCGGCCGTCGGACTGCGAGTAGGCCGTGCTGGGCGAGAAGTAGGGGTCGGTACGGCTGTTGCAGTGGGGGGTGGGCTGTCCGTCGCAGTCGATGTCCAGGTCCGCCTTCCAGAAGACGGCCTCCTTCGTGCCGCAGACGGGGACCGTGGCGGGCCTGCCGCTGTCGGTGCGGTAGCGGCCGCGCGAGACGGCCTCGCACACGCGCACCCGCTCCAGCAGGTCGGCGGCCCGCACGGGGGCGTCGGCGCGCACCGCCGAGGGTCCGGGCAGGCCCACGGGGGCGGTGGCCGGGGTGGGCTGCGTCGTCGGGGCGAGCAGAGCGGCGCTCGCCGCGGCCAGCGTCAGCGACTGGACACGCACGATAGAGGTCCCTCTCCTGGGCGGTCTGACGGACACTCAGCCCAATCTGATGCCGTTTCGGGGACGCGGCCATTCCGAGGGGGCCGGACGGGGTGTACGGCACGGCAGGGAACGGACCATACGGCTCGGCGTCCGGCGGGGACCGGGTGCCCGCGGCCTGTCGACGGCCGCGGGCCCCGGCCGCCGGCGCGGGGATCAGCGACGACAGCGGTTCCGCGCCACGGACCTGAACTCCCCGTCCTGTAGGGAGAGTTCGGCCACAAGGAGGCACAGCATACGTAACTCCCGGGCGGGCCCGCCAACACCCCCCTCTTGATGTGGTCGCGTCAGGCACGCCATATTGGTCCGTACCATTGCCGCGTGCCCGTCCCGGGAGGCAGAGCCGTGCGACGCGTTCCCGTTCCCGCCGCGCTGCTGTGCGGCACGCTGCTGCTGGTGAGCGCCTGTGCGCGGGAGACCGGCGGGGAACGGCCCCCGGGTGTGCCGACGGGCGTCACCGCGGCGGCCGGCAGCGCGACCAGCGTGCACGTGATGTGGAACCGGGTCGCCGGGGAGCCCCCGGTCACGGCGTACGAGGTGTACCGCGGCCGCACCAAGGTCCAGGAGGTCCCCGGCGACCGGCACATGGTGGACGTCACGCGGCTGAGGCCGGGCACGTCGTACGTCTTCTCGGTGCGCGCCCGCGACGGCGACGGGCGCCTCGGCCCCAGCAGCCGGCAGGTCCGGGCGACGACCCCCGCCGCCGTCGCGGCCGACACCTCCGCCCCCTCCCGCCCGGGTTCGCTGCGCGGCAAGGCCGTCGGCAGCCGGGCGGTCCAGCTGTTCTGGAGCGCCTCGACGGACGACCGGGAGGTGGTGTCGTACGACGTCCACCAGTCGGGGACGAAGATCCACAGCGTCGGCGGGGACCAGACCGCCACGGTGGTCACCGGGCTGCGGCCCGGCACCCGCTACACCTTCACCGTCCGGGCCCGGGACGCCGCCGACAACCTCTCCCCCGCGAGCGGTGCCGTACGGCTCACCACCGCTCCGGGCGCCGACGAGGGCGCTGCGACCGCCCCGGCGGGCTTCCGTGCGGTGACGCACCGGGCGGAGGACGGGGCGTACTACCTCGACCTGTCGTGGCTGCCGCCGCGCGCCGACGGGGTGGTCACGGAGTACGAGGTCCAGCTGGACGGCCGCGCGGCCACCTCGCTCGTCTTCGGCGGGCAGGCGCCCCGGGACCGGGCGTCGTACAGCTTCTACGTCGGCCGGACGGCGGGCGTGGCACACCGGGTGCGCCTGCGGGCGCGGCTGCCCGACGGCACCTGGGGCGCGCTGTCGGCGGAGCGCACGGTGATCACGGAGTCGAACGACTGAGAGACGACGCGGGCCGGCGCCCTGCCCGGCTTCGGCGGCTGTGGGCCGGACGGGGTAATCCGTCACCTGGCCGGCGGCGGCCGGAGTGCGGTGCGGGCCGGTCGGGCCTTGGCTGACCCTGAGGCAGCACGGGCGTTCCCCGACCCCAGGCGGCGCAAGGGATGTACCGCCAACCGTGCCGCCGGAGGACACTTCCATGCCCTACTCAACGCCCCTTCTGCGCGGATTGACAGCGGCAGCCGCCGCCGCGCTGCCACTCGCCCTCGCCGCCGGGCCCGCCGAGGCCGGCACCGGCATCTCGGTGAGCACCAACGGCTCCACGGTGTCGGTCACGACCAGTGCCTGTGCCCAGCAGATCAACGGCAGCTGGGGCAACGCCTCGCTGCTCACCAGCAGCCAGGCCAACTTCGCCCAGGGCCGGCAGGTGGCGCTGTCGGGAAGCAGCGCCCTGCAGTCGGCCGCGTGGTCGGGCGTCAGCCCGGGCACCTACACGGTGATCGTGGTGTGCGCCAACGGCTCCACCGCGGGCACCCAGTCCGTGATCGTCTCGTCCGGTTCCACGCCGACCATCTCCGCCACGGCCTCGCCGTCGCGCGGTGTGATGGGCGGTCTGGGCGGCGGCTCCAGGGACTACGGCACCATCACCCTCGTCGGCGGTGGCGCGCTCGTCGCCCTCGGCGCGGGGGCCACGGTGTGGTTCCTGCGGCGGCGTTCGAAGCCGTACCGGCTCTGAGCGCGGTCACTCCCCCTCGGGCAGCCGCTCGAACTCCTCCAGGGCGTCGGTGAGCCACCGCGTCCAGAAGGTCTCCAACTCGATGCCGGCCCGCAGCACCAGATGCTGGAGACGGTCCTGCGTGCTGTCCTTGCCGGGCGGGAAGTCGCGCTTCTCGATCTCCTCGTACTCGGCCAACTGCCGCCGGTGCAGGACGAGATGGTGGCGCAGATCGGCCTCGATGCCGTCGGTGCCGACGACGGCCGCGGCGCGCAGCCTGAGCAGCAGCGGATCGCGCTGCGCCTTCGGCTCCTGCGGCGCGGCCGTCCAGCGGGCCAGTTCGGCGCGGCCCGCGGGCAGGACCTCGTAGGCCTTCTTCTGCCCGCGGGCCGGCTGCTCGCTCGGCAGGGCCCGGATGTATCCCTCGGCCTCCAGCTTTCCCAGCTCGCGATAGATCTGCTGGTGCGTCGCCGACCAGAAGTAGCCGATCGACCGGTCGAACCGGCGGGTCAGCTCGAGGCCGGAGGACGGCTTCTCCACCAGGGCGGTCAGGATCGCGTGCGGGAGTGACATGAGGTCATCCTAGGGACGCCCCCTAGAGGGCGGCCGCGACCTCGGTGCCCTGCAGGATCGCGCGCTTGGCGTCCAGCTCCGCCGCGACGTCCGCGCCGCCGATCAGATGCACGCTGCGGCCGGCCGCGACCAGCGCCTCGTACAGGTCCCTGCGCGGTTCCTGCCCGGTGCACAGCACGATGGTGTCGACCTCCAGGACCGTGCTCTCCTCGCCGACCGTGATGTGCAGTCCGGCGTCGTCGATACGGTCGTAGCGCACGCCCGGGACCATGGTCACGCCGCGGTGCTTGAGCTCGGCGCGGTGGATCCAGCCGGTGGTCTTGCCGAGTCCGGCGCCGACCTTGCTGGTCTTGCGCTGCAGCAGGTGGACCGTGCGCGGCGGGGCGGGCCGCTCGGGGGCGGCGAGGCCGCCGGGGCCCTGGTAGTCCATGTCGACACCCCACTGGCGGAAGTACGTCTGCGGGTCCTCGCTCGCCTTGTCGCCGCCGTCGGTGAGGAACTCGGCCACGTCGAAGCCGATGCCGCCCGCGCCGAGGACGGCGACCCGCTCGCCGACGGGCACACGGTCGCGCAGCACGTCGAGGTAGCCGACGACCTTCGGATGGTCGACGCCGGGGATCTCAGGGGTGCGGGGGGTGACGCCGGTGGCGACGACGACCTCGTCGAAGTCGCCCAAGTCGTCCTCCGCGACAGGGGTGTCGAGGCGGACGTCCACCTTCTCCTCGGCCAGGCGGTGGCGGAAGTAGCGCAGGGTCTCGTCGAACTCCTGCTTGCCGGGGACCTGTCGGGCGACGTTGAGCTGGCCGCCGATCTCGCTCGCCGCGTCGAACAGCGTGACCTCGTGGCCGCGTTCGGCGGCGGAGACCGCGCAGGCCAGGCCCGCCGGGCCGGCGCCGACGACCGCGACACGCTTGCGCCGCCGGGTCGGGGACAGCACCAGCTCGGTCTCGTGGCAGGCACGCGGGTTGACCAGGCAGGAGGTGATCTTGCCGCTGAAGGTGTGGTCCAGGCAGGCCTGGTTGCAGCCGATGCAGGTGTTGATGGCCTCGGAGCGGCCCTCGGCGGCCTTCTTCACGAACGCGGCGTCGGCGAGCATCGGGCGGGCCATCGACACCATGTCCGCGGTGCCGTCGGCGAGCAACTGCTCGGCCAGCTCGGGGGTGTTGATGCGGTTGGTGGTGACCAGCGGGATCGACACCTCGCCCATCAGCCGCTTGGTGACCCAGGTGTAGGCGCCGCGCGGCACGGAGGTGGCGATGGTGGGGATACGGGCCTCGTGCCAGCCGATGCCGGTGTTGATGATCGTGGCACCGGCCTCTTCGACCGCCTTGGCGAGGGTGATGACCTCGTCGAGGGTGGAGCCGCCGGGCACGAGGTCCAGCATCGAGAGCCGGTAGATGAGGATGAAGTCCTCGCCGACGGCCTCGCGCACGCGCCGGACGATCTCCACGGGGAAGCGCATGCGGTTCTCGTACGCGCCGCCCCAGCGGTCGGTGCGGTGGTTGGTCTGCAGTGCGATGAACTCGTTGATGAGGTAGCCCTCGGAGCCCATGATCTCCACGCCGTCGTAGCCGGCCTGCTGTGCGAGGCGGGCGGCGCGGGCGTAGTCGTCGATGGTCCGCTCGACCTCGGCGTCGGTCAGCTCGCGGGGCGGGAAGGGGCTGATCGGCGCCTGGAGGGGGCTGGGGGCGACCAGGTCCTCGTGGTAGGCGTACCGGCCGAAGTGCAGGATCTGCATGGCGATCCGGCCGCCCTCGCGGTGCACGGCGTCCGTGATGACCTTGTGCTCCTCGGCCTCCGCCGCGGTGGTGAGCTTGGCGCCGCCGCCCCAGGGCCGCCCCTCCTCGTTGGGGGCGATGCCGCCGGTCACGATGAGGCCGACGCCGCCGCGGGCGCGCTCGGCGTAGAACGCGGCCATGCGCTCGAAGCCGTTCTCGGCCTCCTCCAGGCCGACGTGCATCGAGCCCATCAGGACGCGGTTGGGCAGCGTGGTGAAACCCAGGTCGAGCGGGCTCAGCAGGTGGGGAAAACGGCTCATCGGGCCCTCCGTGCGCGGTGTCGTCCTCGTAGTTGTAGAGGACCGCGCACGGATTATGCAACTAGTTGCACAACAGGGCCGGGTGCGTTGTGGCCGAGGTCACCGCCCTTCGAGCAGGACGTGCAGTTCGCGCTCCTGGTCGCCGGAGGCGGTGGACAGGTCGCGCACGGTGAACAGGGGGTCGAGGGTCTTGCGCAGGCGGTCGATCGCCCAGTAGCCGCCCTGGGCGTCGACCTCGACGGTGGACGACAGCCGGGCGGGCGCCGGGCAGGTGTGGGCGTCGGTGACCTCGAAGGTGCCGAGCCAGACCATGGGGCGGGTCTCGTGCAGCTGCTGCGGCACGTCGTCGCTGCCGCGGTCCGACTCGAAGCAGGCGCAGAGGGCGTCGAAGACGATGCGGGCGTCTTCCTTGCTGCAACCGCTGATCTCTACGGAGACGGACTCCTCGTGCTGTCGCTCGCGGTCCATCGTGGGGGCTCCTCTCGTGGGCGGCGGCACGGTCGCGGGTTCCCCGCGATATGCGCCGCATCACCTAGAAAACCACCATTTTCCGGCGGCTGCGGGTCCGTGGTGGTTACTCGCGCAGTTCCCCGCGCCCCTTCAGGGCGCCTCTGCTCTAACCCCGCACGAATCGGTAGGTCTTGCTGTCCGTGAGGATGCAGAAGCCCGGGGACATCACGATCACCCGGAGGGTTCCACTGCGGCGGTCGTAGTCGATGCCCTCCGTCTCGAAGGAGCCGGAGCAGCCGCTGCGCAGGGGGAGCTGGCGCAGGGCCGTGACGTGGCCGGAGATGTCGGAAGGGCCCGCCGGGGCGGAGAGGTCGATCTGGAGCAGGGGCTTGGTGAGGCCGAAGAGGGTGCCCTCGGGGTCGTCGGAGGAGCACAGGAGGGTGGTGGGGCCGGAGAAGTCGCAGCCCTGGAGGTCGCGTACGGCGTGGTCGAGGTGGACGGTGGCCGCCTGGGGGAGGTTCGCCGAGGGGGAGGTGGCCGGGTTGACGCCGGGGGTCGGGAACACCAGCAGGCGCGTCATGGTGCCCCACTCCCCCGACAGCATCCACTGGCCGTCCGGGGCGATGGCCGCCCAGGAGTTGTTCGCGGCCTCGCCGGGGCTCAGCGTATGCACGTACTCCGACCAGGTGCCGCCGGGCGCCTGGACGCGGAACATCTTCGCGCCGCCGGAGTCGCGCTGGTACGGCTCGACGTAGAAGCCGTCGTAGGAGGCGTCGGGGTCGCCGACGTGGTTCCAGCCCCGGCTCGAGACGTCCAGCGGGATGGTGCCGATGCCGGTGTAGCGGTTGGGGCTGCCGGCGGGGACCTCGACGGACGTCAGGCCCTGGCTCTCGGTCAGCGGACGGGCGCGGTCGGAGCCGGCTTCCGTCCAGGTGTCCGCGGCGGCGGCCGGCGGCGCCGCGGACAGTACGGCGGTGGTGGTGAGGGCTACGAGTCCGGTCAGCAGGGCGTGGCGGCGTTGCCGGGCAGGCAGGCGCATGCGCGTCGGCTCCTCGGTAGGGGGGTGGAGTTCCGCTCGGCGGACAGTCTGACCGCGGTCGGTGGTCATGTACAGACCAACAACGCAGACCACCGAGACCCGAAGGAAGCCCCTCCGACGCGCCCGGCCCGTGCATCCCAGGACGACTCGGCCGATCCTGAGGGATGGTGGAGAGGGACGCGGTGGCGTAAGAGAGATGGTTGAGCGTGGTACGGCATGGGGAGTCGGCACGGGGGACTACGTGCCGTGAGGACGGGCGAAGGCGGTGCGTGCGATGGGTGCAGCCGGACCTCCCGTGACAGCGGGCGGAGAACCGGTCCGCGGTCCGGTGCGGCCCAGCGGACTGCTGGACGTCATCGGCGTGGCCTCGATCGTCCTGGACGACGAGGGCCGCATCGTGCTGTGGAGCCCGCAGGCCGAGGAGCTGTTCGGCTACTCGGCCGAGGAGGCGCTCGGACGCTACGCGGCCCAGGTCATGGTGCACGAGCAGCACATGGATGTGGTCGTCAAGCTGTTCGCCGACGTCATGGCCACCGGTCAGGGCTGGGCGGGGGCCTTCCCCGTGCGCCACAAGGACGGCTCGACCCGGCTGGTGGAGTTCCGCAACATGCGGCTGCTCGACGACCGCGGCGACACCTACGCCCTGGGCCTGTGCGCGGACCAGACGACGGTGCGCCGGTTGGAGCGGGACGTGGCGCTGTCCACCCGTATGGTCGCCCAGTCCCCCATCGGTCTGGCGGTGCTCGACACGACCCTGCGCTACGTCTCCGTCAACCCGGCGCTGGAGCGCATCAACGGTGTCCCCGCCGAGGAGCACCTGGGCCGCACCGCCCGCGAGGTGCTGCCCCACATGGACGTCGAGGGCCTGCACGCCGCGGCCCGCGAGGTGCTGGCGACCGGGCGGCCGGTGGTGGACCGGACGGTCGTGGGCCGGATCCCGGCCGACCCGGAGGAGGACCACGTCCTGTCGGTGTCGCTGTACCGGCTGGAGGACGCCCTGGAGACGGTCCTCGGCGTCGCCGTGTCGGTCGTGGACGTCACCGAGCAGCACCGGGCGGGCGTCGAGGCGGAGGCGGCCCGGCGGCGGCTGGCCCTCATCGCGGACGCCTCGGCCCGGATCGGCACCACGCTGGATCTGGACCGCACCGCGGGCGAGCTGGCGGACGTGGCCGTCCCCGAGCTGGCCGATGTCGCGGCCGTGGATCTGCTGGACGCGGTGGTGGCGGGCCGGCGCACCCGTCTCGGCCCGTCCGAGGCGGCCGTGATCCGGGCGCTGGCCGTGCGCGCCGACCGCTCACCGCTGGCGCTGGAGGCGGCCGACCCGCCCGGGCAGGTGGCCCGCTACGGCCCCGACCGGCTGGTGACCGAGTGCGTGCGCTCAGGGCATCCCGTGCTGCTGCCGCACGTGGAGGCGGCGGACCTGCCGAGGATCGCCCGCTCCCCCGAGGCGGCCGTGCAGCTCGCCCGCGCGGGCGTCCACTCCTACCTCGCGGTGCCGCTGATCGCCCGCGGTGAGGTGCTGGGCGCCCTGGACCTCAAACGCACCCGCAACCCGCTGCCGTTCACCGAGGACGACGTGCTGCTCGCCCGGGAACTGGCCGCCCGGGCGGCCGTGCAGATCGACAACGCCCGCTGGTACCAGAACGCCCGCGACACCGCGCTGACCCTGCAGCGCAGTCTGCTGCCCAGCCATCCGCCGGTGACGGGAGGCCTCCAGGTCGCCTCGCGCTACCAGCCGGCGGGCGCCACCACCGAGGTCGGCGGCGACTGGTTCGATGTCATCCCGCTGGGCGGCGGCAAGACCGCGCTCGTCGTGGGCGATGTGATGGGCAGCGGCATCTCGGCCGCCGCGACGATGGGCCGGCTGCGCACGGCCACCACCACGCTCGCAGGCCTCGACCTCGACCCCGCGCTGCTCCTGGAGCACCTCGACCGCATCACGGCGGGCCTGGACCAGGCGATCGCCACCTGCCAGTACGCCGTCCACGACCCGGAGCTCGGCCAGTGCAGAATCGCCAACGCGGGCCATCTGCCGCCCGCGCTGGTGCGCCGGGGAACGGACCCCGTCCTGCTGGACCTGCCCACCGGGGCGCCGCTCGGCGTGGGCGGCGTGGCCTTCACGACGACCACCTTCGACTTCTGCCCGGGCGACGAACTGGTCCTGTACACCGACGGCCTGGTGGAGACGCGCCGCCACTCCCTCGACGAGCGCCTCGACACCCTGCTCGCCCTGCTGCACGGCCCCACCCGCCCGCTGGACGAGGTCTGCGACCTGCTGGTGCGCACCCTGCACCACCCCGACAACCACGACGACGTGGCGCTGCTCATCGCCCGCGCGCGCGAGGCGGAGTGAGAGGGTTCAGTCCCAGCTCGGGTTCCGCCCGAACTCGGTGCCGTACGGCACCGGACGCCCGGTGAACGCGTCCAGCAGCACCCGGTCGCCGAGCGGCCGGGCGAGCGTCACGGTCACCTTGGTGATCTTGAGGACGTCGGGGCAGTCCCCCTCGCTCGGATTGCGGATCGACCCGGACAGCACGACGGACCCGCCGGTCTCCAGCACGTCCACGGCCGGTCCGTCGTCGCACTCACCGTGCCCGGCGAGCACGGTGACGGACCGCCCGTCCTGCGCCGTCTCCTTCACCTGCTCCAGTGGCCACAGGACGTCGGACGGCACCTCCGCCGCGGGCCCGATCGGCGACTCGGGCGCCTCGGAGGGGGCCAGGGCGACGCGCTCGAGCGGAGTGCCGTAGCCCCGGATCGTGAACAGCCAGGCGGGGACGGTCGCCGGGCCCCGGCTGGTGGCCAGCTCCGTCCGGCCGAGCCGCGCCCCGGTGACCACGAGTTCCGGGCCCTCGCCGCTGTAGCGGTCCAGCGTCCCGAACCCCTCGCGCGCGTCCATCATCGGCAGGGTGAGCGCACGGCCGTCGCCCCACTTCACCGTGCCCTTCTGCGCCGCGGCGGTGGGGAGTCGGCCGCGCAGCGCGAAGTTCTGCATCTGGTACGCCTCCTTGTCGGCGGCGGTGCGGAAGGCGTGGTCGGGCAGCTGGACCAGGTCGGCCATCGGATGGAAGCCGCGCCGCCACGCCTCGGCGGCGTCCGAGCCGTCCCAGGCCGCGGCGACCTGCCGGGCCCGCCGGTCCGCGTCCCCATTCCCGGCCTGGCCGCCGCCGTCGTCACCGCCGCCGCCGCCGCTGGAGTGTCCCTGGCCGCACCCGGCGGCCAGTACAGCGATGAGACACAGGAGTTGAGCGGTACGGGTGCGCATGGTTCCCCCTGGGACCGGCGGTGTGGTGCTTCTACGACGCACAGGGGCGGTACGTCGTTCACCTCCGGGGCGAGGAAGGACGCCCGCGGCGGGAGCGTCCGGCCTCGCCGAGCGGGGCCTGTCGGTGAAGTGCGGGCTCAGCCCGTGCGCGTGCCGATGACCACCCGGGCGTAGAGGTCCTCGTCGACGGCCAGGCGGGTGGTGAGCCCGGCGGCGGTGAAGGCCTCGATGGCCGCCGGCGCCTGGTGTTCGCTCGTCTCGACCAGCAACCGCCCGCCGGGGGCCAGCCATTGGGGTGCCTCGGTGGCGACGCGGCGCAGGACGTCGAGGCCGTCGGCGCCGCCGTCTAGGGCGACGAGGGGTTCGTGCTCGCGGGCCTCGGCGGGCAGCAGGCCGACCTCGCCCGTGGGGACGTAGGGCACGTTGGCCGCCAGGATGTCGATCCGGCCGCGCAGTTGGGCGGGCAGCGCCTCGAAGAGGTCGCCCTCGTGGACGCGGCCGCCCGCGGCGGCGGTGTTGGTGCGGGCGCAGGCGACCGCGGCCGGGTCGATGTCGGCGGCGTGCAGTTCGACCGGGCCGAGGGCGGCGGCCAGGGCGGCGCCGAGCGCGCCCGAGCCGCAGCACAGGTCCACCACGACCCGGGCGTCCGGGACTTCGGCGAGGGCCTGTCGCACCAGGAACTCGGTGCGCCGGCGCGGCACGAACACGCCGGGTTCGACGGTGATCCGCAGGCCGGCGAACTCGGCCCAGCCGAGGACGAGTTCGAGGGGAAGTCCGGCCACGCGCCGGTCCGCCATGGCGGCGGCCTCCTGCGGGGTGCGCGCGGTGGCGAGGATCAGCTCCGCCTCGTCCTCGGCGAAGACACAGCCGGCCGCGCGCAGCGCGGAGACCAACGAGGAGCGGGACGAGGAGTCGTACAGGGAAGGTGAGGAAGGCATGGAAGCCGAGAGCCTTTCGACGAGCCGAAGGGCGCTCTCGGGGTCACCGGGTGACGGTGGCCCGCGGTGGGTTGAGGTGAGAGCACCCGACCTGAACAGCGGTAATGGGTCTCACCTCCTCGGTCTCACCCGGCCGGGAACGCCCACGGCCGGGTTCACCCTACACCCTGTCGATCACACGCCCACGGCCTCCTCGACCTCCTCCTCGACGTCCTCCACGGTGTGCTGCGCGGCCGTCGGCTCCACTGCCGCGGTCTGCGTGGAGCGCTCGTGGCGGGCGGCGACGGCGGTCAGCGCCAGGCCCGCGGCCAGCCAGGCGACCAGGGTCCAGACGCTGCGGGCGAGGCCCTCGTTGCCGAAGTACAGCAGGCCGCGCAGGCCTTCGACGAACCCGGCGCCGTTCCAGAAGGCGTGCAGGCCGCCGAAGAAGCCGTTCTGCAGCTCGGGCCGGAACAACCCGCCGGAGCTGGTGAAGTTGAGCATCACGAACAGGACCATCATCGCGAGGGTCGTCCAGCGCTTGAGGAAGGTGTGCAGGCCGACACCGATGAAGAGGATGCCCGCCGAGTAGAGCCAGGCCATGGCCCACACGCCGGCCAGGTCGTGGTGGGCGAGGTGGAAGACGGGGCCGGCGAGCAGGGCGCCGATGCCGCTGACGACGGCGCAGACGCCGACGGTGAGCAGGGCCCGGACGCGCATCGGCAGGGCGCCGCCCGCCGCGCCGAGCACGGCGACGGAGGCGTACGAGCCGATGCTGACGGCGATCATCAGGAAGAACAGGCCCTGGCCGCTGGGGTCGTCGTCGACGGGTGTGGCCACGTCGGTGACCTTCAGCGGGAGGCCCTGCCCGGCGGCGACGGGCGTGAAGACCTTCTCGACGGCGAGGGCGCCCATGTCGGAGGAGGCGGTGGCGACTATCAGCTCGGGCGACTTCGCATCCGGCAGGTAGGCGCCGGTGAGGTCGCGGGACTTCAGCAGGCCGACCGCCGTGGCGCGGTCCGGGACGGTCCGTACGTCGAGCTTGTCGCCCGCGCGGTCCTTCACGGTCTGCGCGAACGTCTTGGCCTCGGCGCCCGAGCCGACGACGGCCACGGGCAGATGGTGCGGCTCGGGGGTCACGAAGGCCCCCATGTAGGCGAGCCCCATGCCGATGCACATCAGGAGCGGGGTGATCAGGTGCGTGAGCACATGACGCAGCGCCGGCGACCTCATGCGGGCGACCTCCAAATAGTTGGCTTATACAACTCCTACTTCAAGTTGTACTATACAACTACATCCGCGCGGTGGGGCCGGCGCGGGGCAGATGAGACGAGGGAGACACCCGGTGACAGCCCGGACGACCGCCGTGGAGACGATCCAGCGCGAGATGACCCGCTTCGCCCGGCGCGCCCGGGCGGCGGCCGGGCGCATGCACCCGGAGCTGTCCCTGGTCGCGTACACCCTCCTCGGCCACCTGGAGGAGGTCGGCGGCTGCCGTGCCACCGACCTCGCCGCGCACTACGCCCTGGACAAGTCCACGGTCAGCCGCCAGGTCGCCGCCCTGGAGCGCGCCGCCCTCATCGAGCGCCGCGTCGACCCGGACGACCACCGCGTCCAGCTCCTCCACCTCACCGACGCCGGCCGCACGATCCTGGACCGCGTCACGGAGAGCCGCCGGGCCGCGTTCCGCGAGCGCCTCGCGCAGTGGCCCGAGGACGACCTGGAGCGGTTCGCGGACTTCCTGGTCCGCTACAACGCGTGGCCGCCTCCGCAGGACGACTGACCACGCCGCGCCTACGCCACCCCCACCGCCCGCTCTGCCGGGGCGAGAGCCACCAGGAACGCCGTACGGCGGCGCAGGCGGAATCCGAGGGACTCGTACAGGCGGATGGCGTCGGTGTTGCGGGCGCTGGCGTGCAGGAAGGGCGTCTCGCCGCGGGCACGGATGCCGTGGGCGACGGCGAGGACCAGGCGGCTGGCGAGGCCCTCGCCGCGGGCGGCCGGGTCGGTGCAGACGGCGCTGATCTCGGTCCAGCCCGGCGGGTGCAGGCGCTCGCCGGCCATGGCGATCAGCGTGCCCTCGCGGCGGATGCCCAGGTAGGTGCCCATCTCCACGGTGCGGGGCAGGAAGGGGCCCGGCCGGGTGCGCTCGACCAGTTCCAGCATCTCCGGGACGTCGGCCGGGCCCAGCGGCACCGCCTCCGGGTCGGGCGCGGCGGCCAGGCCGTCGTCGACCAGCTGGACGCCCTCCGCCTCGAAGGTGATCTCCCAGTCGGGCGGCACCTGTCCGGCGAAGCCCGACAGCGGCACCTCCGCCCCGGGGCCCGCGAGCGCCGCCAGGTCCGCCCAGTCCTGGGCGTCGGGGTCGTCGGGCAGGGCCAGCCAGGGCGAGACGTCCCGCGGGTAGCGCAGGACACGGCCGCGCCGTTCGGCGAAGCGGGCGTGCGGGCCGGTGAGGGAGGCGAGGGCCGGGTTGTCCAGGACGTGTGCGGTCATGGTCACTACGATCTCGCGTCCGGGGATCACTGTTCCCGCAGTTCAGGAGAGTTCATACGGCCTTAATGGCCGAGGGCGGGGACGGCCCCGCTCACCCCGTACGGTTGAATGTGTAAGCAATCCGCACGCGTCTCCTGTAGGCAGGCACCACCTCCATGAACGTCACCCGAGGCTTCTCCGGGCGGCCACGCGTCGACAACCCCGGGCTGCCGCCCGGCCAGTACGACGCGGGCGACGACTGGCCCGTCCTGTCCGCCGAGGTCACCCCCGACCTCGCGCCCGCGGACTGGACCTTCCGGATCGACGGCCTGGTGGAGCGGCCGCTGACCTGGGACTGGGACGCGGCGCACGCGCTGCCCGGCTCGGTCTACGAGGGCGACATCCACTGCGTGACCAGCTGGTCCAAGTTCGGTGTGCGCTTCGGCGGGGTGTCGCTCGACGCCTTCCTGGAGGCGGCCGGACCGCTGCCCTCCGCGACCCATGTGGTGGCGTACGCGCACACCGGCTACACCACCAACCTCCCGCTCGCGGACGTGACCGGCGGCAAGGCGTGGATCGCCTGGGAGTTCGGCGGACAGCCGCTGGCGCCGGAGCACGGCGGGCCGGCCCGGCTGCTGGTGCCGCACCTGTACTTCTGGAAGAGCGCCAAGTGGATCGCGGGCCTGCGCCTGCTCGACCACGACGAGCCGGGCTTCTGGGAGCAGAACGGCTACCACCAGCGCGGCAACCCCTGGGAGGAGCAGAGGTTCTCCGGTGACTGACACGACCTTCGCACCCCTGACCAGGTTCGCGATCCCCGGCCGGATCTCCGTGCCCTCGGACGTGGCGACCGCCTGGCAGACCGCCACGCTCACCGAGATCCGCCGCGAGACGCCGCGCGTGGCGACCTTCCGTTTCGCGGTGCCCGCCTGGGCCGGCCATGTGCCCGGCCAGCATCTGCAACTGCGGCTGACCGCGCCGGACGGCTACACCGCCCAGCGCCACTACTCCCTCGCCTCCGCGCCGGACGACAGCGGCCATGTCGAGCTGACCCTCGACCACGTCGTGGGCGGCGAGGTCTCGGGCTGGTTCCACACCGAGGCCCGTCCCGGCGACACCGTCGAGGTGCGCGGCCCGCACAGCGGGTTCTTCGCCTGGCCCGGTGACCGGCCCGCGCTGCTGATCGGCGCCGGCTCGGGTGTCGTACCGCTGATGTCGATGCTCCGCCACCACCGGGCGCAGGCGCTCGACGTGCCGCTGCGGCTCGTGGTGTCGGCGCGCAGCCCCGAGGACCTGATCTACGCGCGTGAGTACGGCGCGGAGACCCTGCCCGTGTTCACCCGCCGCGCCCCCGAGGGCGTGCCGGTGGGGCGGCTGACCGGTGACCATCTGGCCGGGTTCCTGGCCGATGCGCCCGCCGGCGGCTGGGAGGCGTACGTCTGCGGCTCGAACTCCTTCGCCGAGCACGCCTCGCGGCTGCTGGTCGCGGCCGGTCAGCCGGTGGACCGCATCCGCATCGAACGCTTCGGCTGAGCCGCGGCCGGTCCGACCGGCCGTTTCCGGCCGACCTCCCGCGTCGTTCCCCGCTCGTGGTGAACGACGCGGCCCGTTCGGGGTACGCGAAGGGTGAGGGCACTCCGCGTCCCCGGCGAGGAGGTCGGCATGCGAAGCGGGCGGTGCGACTGGCGATGGCGGCCGAACGAACTGCGCCGCCGTTCGGACGTCGTCGAGGCCTGGACCGTGCTGGCCGTCGCCGTGCTGCTGCTGATCGGCTCTCCCCTGGCGGGCTGCGCGGCGGCCTGGTGGGCGTACAGCGACGCGAGCGCCCACGCGGACGCGCTGCGGGCGGACCGGCACACCGTACGGGCCGAGGTCGTGGGCGAGGCCCGGGCGGCGGCGCCGTCGGTGCAGGGCGGCCGTCCGGTCACCCAGCGGGTCATGGTGCGCTGGACCGACGAGGACGGCTCGGCGCACTCCGGCCGGGCCGCGATCCCGGCCGAGGCCCGCCGTGGCGACGTGGTCGATCTGTGGCTGGACTCCCGCGGCCGGGCCGTACCGCCGCCGCCGGACGACTCCGTGGTGTGGCAGCACTCCCTCGCGCTCGGCATCTGCGGCACGGCGGGCGCGGCCTCCGTGGTGCTGCTCGGCCATTCCGTCGTACGCCGCACGGCGGAGCGGCACCGGCTGGCCGAGTGGGAGCGGGACTGGGCGCGCACCGAGCCGCAGTGGACCCGGCGCCGGGCGTGACCCGCGGGGCGGCGGCGTCCAACGCCCGCCCGTCGGACAGGCTCTGGCGGCTGTGCACGCTCCCACGTACGGTGTGATCGATCATCGACTCCTAGCTAGGGCGGTCCCGCATGGCCTTGTTCGACCTTCCTCTCGACGAGCTCCACGAGTACCGGAGCACCTCCGTGGCACCCGAGGACTTCGACGCGTTCTGGGCCAAGACCCTTCAGGAGACGCGTGAGTTCGACCTGGACGCGACGTTCGAGCCGGTCGACACCGGCCTGTCGGCGGTCAGGGTGTACGACGTGACGTTCGCCGGGTTCGGCGGCCACCCGGTGAAGGGCTGGCTGCGGCTGCCCGCGGCGGCCGACGAACCGCTGCCGCTGGTCGTGGAGTTCGTCGGCTACGGCGGCGGGCGCGGGCTGCCCCACGAGAACCTGCTGTGGGCGGCCAGCGGCCGGGCGCACTTCGTGATGGACACCCGTGGCCAGGGCAGCGCCTGGGGCGGCGGCGGTGGCACGGCCGACCCGGTGGGCGGGGCGCCCCAGTACCCGGGCTTCATGACCCGGGGCCTCGACGCCCCCGAGAACTACTACTACCGGCGGGTGTTCACCGATGCCGTGCGCGCGGTGGAGGCGGCCCGTTCGCACCCGCTGACGGACGCCTCGCGGACCGTGGCACTCGGCGCCAGCCAGGGCGGCGGCATCACCCTCGCGGTCGGCGGTCTGGTGCCCGACCTCGTGGCGGTGGCGCCGGACGTGCCGTTCCTGTGCGACTTCCCGCGCGCGACGACGCTGACGGACCGTCACCCCTACCGTGAGATCGGCCTGTACCTGAAGACGCACCGTGGCCGCACCGAGGACGCGCTGCGCACGCTGTCCTACTTCGACGGGGTGCACTTCGCCGCGCGCGGCCGGGCGCCGGCGCTGTTCTCGGTGGCGCTGGAGGACCAGACGTGCCCGCCGTCGACGGTGTTCGCGGCGTTCAACGCCTGGGGCGCGGACGACAAGGCCATCGAGGTCTACGACTTCAACGACCACGAGGGCGGCGGACCCTTCCACGAGGCGGCCAAGCTGCGCTGGCTGCGGTCGTACGCCTGAGAGCGCGACCATACGGTTTCGGCCGAACCGGCGGCACGCCCTTCCCTGGTGGTTTAGACCAATGCTAGATCTGGTGGCACAATGAGCCCGCACGGCTACGGTACGTCACCACAGGAGGCGCGGCATGGCCCGCACCACCCCGCACGACCCCCTTCCCGCAGGGGAACCGCTCTACCAGCGCATCGCGGCGGAGCTGCTCGGCGAGCTGCGCGACGGCACGGTCCCGCCCGGCGAACGACTGCCGGGCGAACGGCAGTTGGCCGAGCACTTCGGCGTCAGCCGGGAGACCGTACGGCAGGCGCTGGAGCTGCTGCGCCGCGACGGCCACGTCGCCACCGACCGGCGCGGCAGCCACGCCACCCTGCCCGCCGCGCCGGTCGAGCCGCCCTCCGCGCTGGCCTTCCCGGTCGGCTCCCGCGACCCCGGCGGGCCGGGCGCCGTCGACCGGGCCACCGTCACCTGGGAGGCGCCGCCGCCGGCGCACGCCGAGGCCCTCGGTCTCGCCCCGCACCGGCCGACCCTGGTCCACCGCTACGAGTCCGCGGGGAGCGGCGGACACGGCCGGCGCACCGCGGTGACCTCCTTCTCGGCCGTGGCGCTCGCCGAGGTCGAGGAGCTGGCCCGCTACCGCTACCGCGCGGACGGCACCTGCGCCGCCCAACTGCGGCGCACCTACGACTGGATGCGCCGGGCCGGACTGACCCTGCACCACCGCGACAGCATCACCCCGCTCCCGGACACGCCGTCGGTCCGGGTGACCCGGCTGGTGCACGACCAGTACGCGCGGCCGCTGGAGATCACCGACCTGGTGGTGGACGCCCAACAGGACGCGCTGGTCTACGAGTTCACGGTCCCGGCGGCGGGCTGACCCGGGGCGCGCCGTCCGGTTCGCGCCGGGCCAGCACCAGCCGGACGCGGGGGCTGCCGTCGTGGCGCCGCCCGAACTCGAGCAGGTCGGTCAACTCGACGCGGAAACCGGCCCGTTCGAGCTCGCGGGTGACATCCCCGAGCCGGAAGGTGCGGTAGTACATCACGAACGGAGGCCGCCACAGCGCGTTGCGCACCCGCATCACGGCGTCGAAGCCCAGCAGCATCCAGTACGCGCGTGTGCCGGGGCGGGGCGGCGCGACGACCGGGAAGGCGAAGCATCCGCCGGGCCGCAGCACGGCGTGCACCTCGTCGAACAGTCCGGGCAGCTCACGGGGCAGGAAGTGCCCGAACGCGCCGAAGCTCACCACCAGGTCGAAGGCGCGCCCGAACGGCAGGGCCCGCGCGTCGGCCCGCACCCAGGCAAGGCGTGGCCCGGCCGCCCGCACCCGGCGCCGGGCCACGTCGAGCATCCCGGCGCTGAAGTCGACCCCGGTGACACTGCGCCGGCACACGCCGGCCAGCGCGCCCGTCCCGGCACCCGTGCCGCAGCACAGATCGAGCCCGTCGTCGTACCCGCCGTCGCGGCGAAGCGCGGTCGCGACCGACCGCAGCACCGAGTCCGGTGTACGAAAGGGGGTGTGGTCGAACTTCGGCGCGAGCAGGTCGTAGCCGCGCTCGACGGACGACAGGGCCTGCACGGCGAGTTCGCGGAAGGTGGGGCCTTCGGGACTGAACATCCCCGTCAGCGTAGACCGATCACTCCAGCCGCACCGGGAGGGCCCGCACGCTGTTGCCCACGAAGCTGGAGTGGCGGGTGAGGTCGCCCTCCGGGACCGCGAGGTCCAGGTCGGGGAAGCGGGTGAACAGCCGCTCCAGCGCCACGCCCGCCTCCAGCCGGGCCAGCGGGGCGCCCAGGCAGTAGTGAGCGCCGTGCCCGAGGGAGAGATGCCGTACGGCGTCGGGGCGGGCGGGGCCGGGTGACGTCGAAGCGGTCGGCGTCCGGGCCGTGCACGGAGGCGTCCCGGCCTGCCGCGGAGTAGCCCGCGAGGACGGGCGTGCCGCGCGGGACGACGGTACCCCCGACGGCGAGATCACGGACCGGGTAGCGGAACGGGAAGTAGCTGACGGGGGCGTCCCAGCGCAGGGTCTCCTCCACCACGTCGGCCCAGTCCGCGCCACCCTCGCGGACCAGCTCGAGCTGGTCCCGGTGGCCGCACAGGGCGCGTACGGCGTTGGTGATCAGGTTCAGGGTGGTCTCGTGCCCGGCGATGATCATCAGCACCAGGGTGCCGATCAGCTCGTCCTGCGAGAGCCGGTCGCCGTCCTCCTCTCGGGCGGCGATCAGGGCGCTGGTCAGATCGTCGCCGGGCGACCGGTCCTTGGCCGCGGCGATCGCGGCGAGGACGGCGACGAGCTCACGGTTGGCGGCGACGGCCTGTTCGGGGGCGATGTCGGTGGCGACGACCTGGCTGGACAGCCGGTGCAGCCGGTCGCGGAACTCCGGCGCGACGCCGAGGAGTTCGCTGATCACGCCCATCGGCAGCGGCAGCGCGAAGTGACGGCGCAGATCGGCCACTCCCCCGCCCTCGGCGGCCGCGCCCGCCAGGTCGTCGAGCAGGCCTTCAGTCAACTCCTCCACGCGGGGCCGCAGTTCCGTCACGCGCCGGGCGGTGAACGCGCGGCTGACCAGGGAGCGCAGCCGGCGGTGGTCGTCGCCGTCGGCGGTGGTCATGCCGCGTACGGTGGCGAAGGTGGCGAGCGGCCAGCCCTCGGGTATGCGGCCCTCGGTGAGGGCGGTGAAGTGCCGTGCGTCCTTGGCGACTTCGGGGTGGGCGAGGAACTCCTTCAGCGCCTCGTGCCCGAGGACGGCCACGCCCTCGATCCCGCCGGGCAGTTCGACCGTCGCGAGGGCGCCGTGTGCGAGGAGCCGGGCGTTGTCCGCGTGCGGGCAGCCGCCGGCGGGGTCGAGGCGATGGGGTGTGACGGGCGGGACAGTCACCGGCGAACTCCTTTTCGGCTGAGCGCATGGTACGGTGCAGACAGCACTTGTGTACGCCCCGTCCGGGGCGCGGGTGCCAGTTTCTTCTCGGTACACCGACCAGCCCGTCCGCACGGACCGGCATCCGGTTTCCCAGCACACCTCGTGACCAGGGCTTTTCCTGTCGTGCGCCAGGTGTCGTTCCTTAGCCGCCTCCGGGCGAGCGCTTCTCCCCTTCCCCACGCATGCCTCATGCCGCCGTCCGCGAAAGGACCGCCTCTCATGACCACCACCATCGAACACCCCCCTGTCCGGCAGTCCCCGGCCCGGCTCTGCGTAGGCGTCCTGGACGTCGACGGCAACGGGAAGGGCCATCTGCGGCCCCTGGACTGCCTCGCCACACCCGCCGACCCGCAGGTCCCGGCGGCCCTGATCCGGCGTCACGGCCTGCGCAAGGGCGACGTCGTCGAGGGTCTCCTCGGCGACCGGCAGGCCCTCGCCGAGGTCGGGCTGGTCAACGGCAGTCCACCCGAGGAACTGAGCGGGCGGGCGCGCTTCGGCGACCTCACCCCGCTGCACCCGCGTGAGCGGCTGCGCCTGGAACACCCGGCCTCCGGACTGTCCGGCCGGGTCCTCGACCTGCTCGCGCCCGTCGGCAAGGGGCAGCGCGGGCTGCTCGTGGCGCCGCCCAAGACCGGCAAGACCGTCCTGCTCCAGCAGATCGCGGCCGCCGTCGCCGGTAACCATCCCGAGTGCCGGCTGATGGTCGTGCTGCTCGACGAACGCCCCGAGGAAGTCACCGACATGCGGCGCTCGGTGCGCGGCGAGGTGTACGCCTCGACCTTCGACCGCACGCCCCGGCAGCACATCGCGCTGGCCGAGCTGGTCGTGGAGCGCGCCAAGCGGCTGGTGGAGGCGGGCGAGGACGTCGTGATCCTGCTCGACTCCCTGACCCGGCTGTGCCGGGCGCACAACAACGCGGCCGCCTCCGGGGGCCGCACCCTCAGCGGCGGTGTCGACGCGGCCGCGCTGCAGGGGCCCAAGCGGTTCTTCGGCGCGGCGCGCCTGGCGGAGGAGGGCGGTTCGCTGACCATCCTCGCCACGGCTCTGGTGGAGACCGGGTCGCGCGCCGACGAGTTCTTCTTCGAGGAGCTGAAGAGCACCGGCAACATGGAGCTGCGCCTGGACCGTGAGCCCGCCTCCCGCCGGGTCTTCCCCGCCGTCGACATCCAGCGCTCCGGCACCCGCCGCGAGGAACTCCTGTTCGGCCCGGCCGAGACGGCCGCCGTGCGCGCCCTGCGCCGGGCCGTCACCACCCGCGACGGCCACACGCACCTGGAGACCCTCCTGGAGCGCCTGCGGGCGACCCCCGACAACGCGACGTTCCTGCGCCGCGTCCTGCCGACGCTGCCCACCGACTAGACCCCGTCGACCGGGAGCAGCCCTTAGGGCATCCGGGTGCTCGCGTGCGTCGCACGGCGAGGGCAGCGCGGTGTGACGGGGGCGCGTTCCTAGGTTTCTTGTATGAAGATCGGATCATCCTCTTTCAGCTCCCGGTCGGCTGTGTCGGCCTGCGCGTTGTGCGTCACGGGCGTGCTCGTGCTCGGACCCGTCGCGGCGGCCGTCCCGGCCGGGACGGACCCCGGCGCTCCGAGCGGGCCCCGGTCCTCCGCGCCCCGGGCGTCCCTGCTGTACCGCTCGGGCACACAGGTGCGGCCGAGGTCCGGGGCACCGGAGGTGCCGGACGTCTCCGCCCTGTCCTGGGTGGTGGCCGACGCCGGCAGCGGCGCGGTGCTGGCCGCGCACGACGCCCACCGCAGGCTGCCGCCCGCCAGCACCCTGAAGACGCTGTTCGCCCTCACCGTGCTGCCCGCCCTGCCGGCGGGCCTGCGGCACCGGGTCCGGGAGGAGGAGCTGGCGGGCATCGGGGCCGGCAGCAGCCTGGTCGGCGTGGCCGAGGACCACACCTACCGGATCGCCGACCTGTGGCGCGGGGTGTTCCTCAGCTCCGGCAACGACGCGGTGCGGGTGCTGGCCTCGCTGGGCGGTGGCTGGCGCAGCACCGCCGCCCGTATGCAGGACAAGGCCCGCGCCCTGGGCGCCCGCGACACCCGGGTGCTCTCGCCCGACGGATACGACACACCGGGCCAGGTGTCGTCCGCCTACGACCTCGCGGTGTTCGGCCGGGCGGGGTTGCGCAACGCCGACTTCGCCCGGTACTGCGGCACGGCCGAGGCGAAGTTCCCGGGCCGGGGCGGCGGATGGTCGTACGACATCCAGAACACCAACCGGCTGCTGACCGGCGCCGACGGAGTGGACCGCTATCCCGGGCTGATCGGGGTGAAGAACGGGTACACCACCAACGCCGGTCACACGCTCGTGGCCGCCGCCCGCCGGGGCGGGCGCACCCTGGTCGTCACCGTGATGAACCCGCAGTCGGGCGGTGGCTTCACCGTCTACGAGGAGGCGCGCTCACTGCTCGACTGGGGGTTCGAGGCGGCCGGGCACGTCGAACCGGTCGGCTCGCTGGACGCGTTGAAGCCACGGCCCCTGCCCGGCCCGCGGGCCAGGCCCGCGGCGGTGGCGGCGGCGGTCGCTCCCGCCAGGTCCGGCGGCGGGACTCCGGCCTGGCCGGCGATCACGGGCGCCGCCGTCCTCGGCGCGGCCCTGACGGCGTGGGTGATCCGGCTGCTGAACCGCCGCTCGGCGGCACGCGGCTGACCGGCCGGCAGCCACAGCAGCAGGCCGAGCCCGATCCAGGCGTAGGCGTTGGCGCCGAGGAAGCCTTCGACGCCGGACGCGTCGTCGGTCCAGAGCCACACCACGCTGGTGCACAGCACCGCGTACAGGCCGGCCGCGACCCGGGCCCGGCCGGCCCCGGCCAGCACGGCGAACGCCGGGAGCAGCCAGACGAGGTGGTGCACCCAGGTGACCGGGCTGACCAGACAGGCCGCCAGTGCGGTCAGGGCGAACGCGGCCCGCCAGTCCCCCCTCCAGTGCCGCCCGGCGGGCCCGCACGCCCCAGACGGCGAGGACGACCACGACTGCCGCCGCCCACACGGCCCGGTCGGTCTCGCCGAGACGGGCCAGGATGCCCTGGAGCGACTGGTTGGAGACATAGTCGAGGCGGCCGACCCGGCTGGTGTCCCACAGCGCCTGCGTCCAGTAGAACCGTGAGGCGTCCGGTGCGGCGGCGGCCGCCAGGGCCGTGGCGCCCGCGGCGACCGCCGTCGCCACGCCCGCCGCGCGGCGCCGTCCGGCGAGGAGCAGCAGGCCGGCGAAGAGGGCCGGGGTCAGCTTGATCGCCGCCGCGAGCCCGATCCCCACGCCCGCCCACCGGTCACGGCCGGTGGCGAGCAGCCACCCGTCGACCAGGACGAGGGCGAGCAGCAGCAGATTGACCTGCCCGAAGCTGACGGTGTCCCGCAGCGGTTCGAACAGCGCCAGGACGCACGCGGCGAGCGCACACCCGTACCAGCCGTGGCGCCGCCAGGCCCGGCCCGTCAGCAGCCGCAGCACCACCGCGAGGGCCGCCAGATCGAGCAGCAGCGCGATCACGACCGCCGCGCCGAACGGAAGCCAGGCCAGGGGCAGCATGGCGAGCGCCGCGAACGGCGGATAGGTGAAGCCGTACGGCGTGCCCGGCACCCTGTAGTCGTACAGACGGCCGCCCTCCCGCAGCCAGTTGTGCAGGGCTCCGTGGTAGACGCGCAGGTCGAACCAGTCGCGCAGGAGCGGCACCGTCGCGGTGAAGACGGTGACGGCGGCGGCGAGCGCGAGGACGAGGAGGAGGAGGAGGAGGAGGAGGCGTCGGGGGCCTGTGAGCCGTGGGGTCACGCGGCGCGCTCCAGGGCGGGGGCCCGCGTGGCCTGGTGGGCCTGCCACAGGACGACGACCGCCAGGGTGCCGCCGGAGACGGCCAGGACGAGCCGGCCGAGGTCGGCCGGGCCGCCGCTGGGCAGCACGGACAGCGCGAGGACCCCGGTCACAGCCGCCACACGGTGCCGTACGGAGGTGCTGGGCGCGGCGGCCGCGATCAGGAACAGACCCCACAGCGCGTACCGGGGCGGTTCGCCGGGCCGAAGGCCGCAACGGCGGCGAGGCTCAGGCCCAGCGCGTACACCGGGCGGGGCCGCAGCCGCACCCATATGGCGAGCAGCGCCACGGCGGTGAACGCGAAGCCCGCCGCGTGCCAGGCCGGCACGGCCAGCGGGGCGAGGTCGCTGCCGAGACGTTCCAGCAGGGACCGGGTGGCGCGGCCGAGGAGGCTGGTGAGAGCCCAGTTGTGCGGCGAGACCGGCGTGTCGAGGGCGCCGATCCAGCCGTAGCCGGTGCCGGCGAGAGCGGTGGCCGCGACCGTGGTGCCCGTGGCCGCGGCGGCGGTCGTCAGCACCGCCTGGGCGGTACGGCGGCCCGCGCGGAGCTGGAGCACGACGATCGCGGCGAGCCCGAGCAGCGCGGGCGCCTTGACCAGGGCGGCAAGGGTGACCAGCACCGCCCCGAGGGCGGGCCTGCGGCCGGACGCCGCGACCAGGCCGACGCCGAGCAGGCCGAGCATCATCGCGTCGTTGTGCGCGCCAGCCACCAGGTGCAGCAGCACCAGCGGGTTGAGGGCGCCCAGCCACAGCGCGGCGGCCGGGTCGGCTCCGCTGTGCCGGGCGAGGCGGGGCAGCGCGACGGCCATCAGCGCCACGCCGAGCAGGGCGAGAAGGCGCATGCCGATCAGCCCGGCGGGCAGTTCCCCTCGGGTGAGCCCGGACAGCGCGGCGGCGGTGGCGAGGAACACCGGGCCGTACGGCGCCGCGGTGTGCCGCCACACCGGGGCGACCTCGTCGGCGAGGGGGCCGCCGAGGTGGGCCGGGCCGTGGGCGTAGACGTCCATGTGCGCGTCGACCATGGCGCCCTGCGCGAGGTAGCTGTAGACGTCCCGGCTGAACAGCGGCGGGGCGAGCAGCAGGGGTGCCGTCCAGAGAGCCAGGACCAGCAGCAGAGCGCGCGGGGAGGGTGGCCGGGGGCCTCGGATCAGGCGGCCCAGCAGGGCCCAGGCCGCGATCAGCAGGACGACGCCGAAGTACACGACGACCAGGCCGAGCGCCGCACCGGCCGAGGCGGGCAGGTCCCGCACGGGCAGGGCACCGGCCCTCTCGCCGCCCACCGCGACGGTGGCGCTGCCGGTCAGGCCGATGACCTGGCAGTGGCGGAGGTGTCCTGGGTGGAGGGGGTGTCCTGGGTGGGTGAGGGCCGGCACCTCGGCAGCGTGTCGATCCTCGGTGGCCGGAAGGCGACGGGGGGTTCTCGCGGGGGTCGCCTGTTCGTGACGGGTGTGTGGGGCGGCTGTCGGGATAGTCGCGCACCCCGGTGGCGATCAGCCGGTGGGACCGGTCGCTGGGACCGGTCGCTGGGACCGGTCGCTGGACCGGCCGCGTTCAGAAGATCGACAGGCCGGTCAGGGTCGTGAATCTGTCCAGGGCCGCCACCCCCGCCACCGAGTTGCCTCTCTCGTCGAGCCCCGGGCTCCACACACAGATGGTGCAGCGGCCCGGCACCACCGCGATGATGCCGCCGCCCACTCCGCTCTTGCCGGGCAGGCCCACCCGGTAGGCGAAGTCGCCCGCGGCGTCGTAGGTGCCGCAGGTGAGCATGACGGCGTTGACCTGCTTGGCCTGGCTGCGGGTGAGCAGGCGGGTGCCGTCGGCGCGGATGCCGTGGCGGGCGAGGAAGGCGGTGGCCAGGGCGAGGTCGGCGCAGGAGGCGCGCAGGGAGCACTGGCGGAAGTACTGGTCCAGCAGCTCCGGGACGGGGTTGTCGATGTTGCCGTACGACGCCATGAAATGGGCGAGGGCGGCGTTGCGGTCGCCGTGCGCGGACTCGGAGGCGGCGACCTCGTGGTCGAAGTCGAGGTCCGTGTTGCCGCTCTCGGCGCGCAGGAAGGCGCGCAGTTCGCCGGCCGCGTCGCCGGTACGGGTGTGCAGCCGGTCGGTGACGACGAGCGCGCCCGCGTTGATGAACGGGTTGCGCGGGATGCCGTTCTCGTACTCCAGCTGGACCAGGGAGTTGAACGGGTTGCCGGACGGCTCGCGGCCCACGTGCTCCCACAGCTCGTCGCCCTCGCGGGCCAGGTCGAGGGCGAGGGTGAAGACCTTGGTGATGGACTGTGTGGAGAACGGCTCGCGCCAGTCGCCGACGCCGTACACCGTGCCGTCCACCTCCGCGACGGCCATGCCGAAGCGGCGCGGGTCGCAGGCGGCGAGCGCCGGGATGTAGTCGGCGGGGCGGCCCCGGCCGGGGGTGTGCTCGATCTCCTCGGCGATGCGCTCCAGGACCGGCTGGAAGGACAGGGACGATGACGCGACGGGCATGATCACCATTGTGCCTCCGGGCCGGTCCTGGCGCGCATCCGCGGCTCAGGCGAGGGGCGAGCCGTTGCCTGCGACGACCTCGGGCCGCAGCAGCGCGGCCAGCCTGTCGGCGGGCAGCAGGCCCTTCTCCAGCACGAGTTCGGCGACGCCGCGGCCGGTGACGAGGGCCTCCTTGGCGATGTCGGTGGCGGCCGTGTAGCCGATGTGCGGGTTGAGGGCGGTGACCAGGCCGATGGAGTTCTCCACGCTCGCGCGCAGTGCCTCGGTGTTGGCGGTGATGCCGTCCACGCAGCGCTCGGCGAGGGTCACGCAGGCCCTCTGCAGGTGGGTGATGCTCTCGGAGAGGGAGTGCAGGATGATCGGCTCGAAGGCGTTCAGCTGGAGCTGACCGGCCTCGGCCGCCATGGTGATGGCCACGTCGTTGCCGATCACCTCGAAGGCGACCTGGTTGACGACCTCGGGGATGACCGGGTTGACCTTGCCGGGCATGATAGACGAACCGGCCTGCACGGGCGGCAGGTTGATCTCGCCGAGGCCGGCGCGCGGGCCGGAGGACAGCAGCCGCAGGTCGTTGCAGCTCTTCGACAGCTTGACCGCGATCCGCTTCAGCACGCCGGACATCTGCACGAACGCGCCGCAGTCCTGGGTGGCCTCGACCAGGTTCGCGGCGGTGACCAGCGGCAGGCCGGTGATGGCGGAGAGGTGGCGGCGGGCGGCCTCGGCGTATCCGGCGGGGGCGTTGAGGCCCGTGCCGATGGCCGTGGCGCCCAGGTTGATCTCATGGATCAACTCGACGGCCTCGTCAAGACGGTTGCGATCCTCGTCAATCATGACGGCATAGGCCGAGAACTCTTGACCGAGCGTCATCGGCACCGCGTCCTGCAACTGTGTACGGCCCATCTTGAGCACATTGCGGAACTCGACGGCCTTGCGGGCGAACGAGTCCTGCAGTACAGCCATCGCCTTGAGCAACCCGCGCACCGCGAACACGGTCGCTACCTTGACGGCGGTCGGGTAGACGTCGTTCGTCGACTGCCCGAGGTTGACGTCCTCGTTGGGGTGCAGGTACTGGTACTCGCCCTTGGCGTGTCCGAGCAGCTCCAGCGCCCGGTTGGCGATCACCTCGTTGGCGTTCATGTTCGTCGAGGTGCCGGCACCGCCCTGGATGACGTCGACGACGAACTGGTCGTGCAGCTTGCCGGCCCGGATCTCCTGGCAGGCGGCGACGATCGCCCGCGCCTTCTCGGGAGCCAGCAGCCCGAGCTCCTCGTTGGCGAGAGCGGCGGCCTCCTTGACGGCGGCCAGGGCGTCGATCAGATGCGGGTACGCGGAGATCGACGTCCCGGTGATCGGAAAGTTCTCGGTGGCGCGCAGCGTGTGCACGCCCCAGTAGGCCTCGGCGGGAACGTCCCGGTCCCCGAGGAGATCGTGCTCGCTACGGGTGGCGACGGAGGTCATGAAAGGTCTTCTACTTTCTCAAGGAAGCTTGGGGGATGCGCCTCAAGGGCGCGGGGAACTGCGCGACAAGCCGCAGACGGCCGGCAGACCGACGACGACCGGCAGTCCCCCCTCGAACCGCGATCAGGGCGTCACAGCAACAGGGTCGAGCGCCCGCACCGGCCGCACAGAACCCACCGGCACGCCCCCGCCCAGCAACGGCTCCCCCGCGAACGCGGTGAGCAGCGAGGGGTCGACGCCCGCCCGGGCCAACGCCGCCGCGGCCACAGGAATCCGCGCCCGGTTCGCCCCGTCGGCGATCTTCACGGCGACGGCCCGCCCGTCGGGCAGCGCCGCGACCTGAACCCCCTCGAACCCGTCCTTGGCGAGCAGCCCCGGCACGGCGGCCATCAGCGCGGCCACGTCCCGCCCGGCCCCGGACGCCATCTCCGCGTGAGAACGCATCGCGTCGGCGACCCGCGCCTCGGGCGTACCGGGCGCGGCGGTGACGATGCGAGCCGCGGCGCGGGCGAGCCCGTGCAGGGAGACGGAGAACAGGGGCGCCCCGCAGCCGTCCACGGTGACCCGGGCGATCCGCTGCCCGGTGAGGTCCTCGACGATCTCGGCGACGGCCTTCTGGAGGGGGTGCCCGGGATCGAGGTAGTCCTCCAGGGACCAGCCGTTCAGGCGGCAGGTGTAGAGCATCGCCGCGTGCTTGCCGGAGCAGTTCTGGGCGAGCCGCGAGGGCCCGCGGCCGTCGCGGATCCAGCTGTCGCGGACCTCGGACCCGAACGGCATGTCGGGGGTGTTGCGCAGGTCGCCCTCGCTCAGCCCGGCCATGTCCAGGATGCGCAGGGCCCCGGCGATGTGCCGTTCCTCGCCGGAGTGACTGGCCGCGGCGAGGGACAGCAGCTCGCCCTCCAGCGGCAGCCCGGCGCGGACCATGGCGACGGCCTGGACGGGCTTGAGGGCCGAGCGCGGGTAGAACGCGGCCTCGATGTCGCCGAGCTGGAACTCGACCCGGCCGTCGGCGCCGAGGACGACGACGGAGCCGTGGTGGATGCCCTCGACGACGCCGCCGCGGACGAGGTGGGCGACGGGGGCGTGCAGGGGTTCACGGATCGCGGGTGCGTCCGCGAGGGCGTTGCTGTACATCACTGCCTGGATCACTGGTGGGTGGGCGTCGGCCGGTGCGCGGGTCACGCGTCGGCCCCGGTGGAGGTGCGCTTCAGGCGGCCGCGGATGGCGTACCACCCGGCGACCAGCGCGGCGACGATCAGCGGCAGGCACAGCACGGTGGTGCGTCCCGCGCCGCCGTCGGCGTACATGAGGACCAGGACGGAGGCGAGGAAGGCCAGCGTCACGAGTTCGGTCCAGGGGGAGGCCGGCAGCCGGTAGCCGGGGCGGGTCAGCTCACCCTTCTCGGTCTTCCGCCAGAAGAGGAGGTGGCAGACCATGATCATGCCCCAGGTGGCGAGGATGCCGAGGGCGGCGAAGTTGAGCACGATCTCGAAGGCGTCCTCGGGCACGACGAAGTTGAGGCCGACGCCGAGGACGCAGATGCCGCTGGTGAGCAGGATGCCGCCGTAGGGGACCTGGCTGCGGCTCATGACGCCGGTGAACCCGGGGGCGGAGCCGTGGACGGCCATGGAGCGCAGGATGCGGCCGGTGGAGTAAAGGCCGGAGTTGAGCGAGGACATGGCCGCGGTCAGGACGACGAGGTTCATGACGCCGCCGGCCGCGGGGATGCCGACGTTGGAGAGCACGGTGACGAAGGGGCTCTCCTCCGCCCGGTACGACGACCAGGGCAGCAGCATCGACAGCAGGACGACCGAGCCGACGTAGAACAGGCCGACGCGCCACATGATCGAGTTGATCGCCTTGGGCATGATCTTCTCGGGGTTCTCGGTCTCACCGGCGGCGACGCCGACCAGCTCGACGGAGGCGTAGGCGAAGACGACGCCCTGGACGATCAGCAGCATGGGCAGCAGGCCGTTGGGGAAGATGCCGCCGTTGTCGGTGATCAGGGACGGGCCGGGGGTGGTGCCGTCGACGGGGTGCTGGGTGACCAGCAGGAAGATGCCGATGCACATGAAGACGACGAGCGCGCCGACCTTGACGATCGCGAACCAGAACTCGAGCTCGCCGAAGATCTTGACCGAGATCAAGTTGACGGTCAACACGATCGCGAGGGCGATCAATGCGATCAACCATTGAGGGATGTCGGAGAACATGCCCCAGTAGTGCGTGTACGTCGCGACCGCGGTGATGTCGGCGATCCCGGTGGTGGCCCAGTTGAGGAAGTACATCCAGCCCGCGGTGTACGCGCCCTTCTCGCCGAGGAACTCACGGGCGTACGACACGAAGGCGCCGGAGGACGGGCGGTACAGGACGAGCTCGCCGAGCGCGCGGACGACGAGGAAGGCGAAGACGCCGCAGACGGCGTAGGCGATGAAGAGGGAGGGTCCCGCGTCGGCGAGGCGTCCGCCGGCACCCAGGAAGAGGCCGGTGCCTATGGCGCCGCCGATGGCGATCATGTTGACGTGCCGGTGCTTCAGGGACTTGCTGTAGCCAGCGTCTCCGGCGTCCACATGCCCGTGATGTCCACTGGTTCCGGCAAGCTCGTCACGCCCGCGGGAACGTTTCTGCATCTGCACGTCGTTGTGCAGGGACTGCTCGCTCACGCCTCGGGTCCGCCTTCCGTGGGGCTGCTCGTGCGAGGGGAGCGCACGATGTCGGTGAGGGTGGTCTCGACGCGGTCCAGGTGATGGCTCATGGCCTCGATCGCGTCGTGCTCGGAACCGTCGACCAGCGCCTCGACGATGGCGCGGTGCTCGCGGTTGGACTGCTCGCGGCGTCCGCCGAGCTCGTTGAGGAACGCCGACTGACGCGCCAGTGCGTCGCGGATCTCCTCGATGACCCGGCGGAAGACCGGGTTCTGCGCGGCCTCGGCGACGGCCAGGTGGAACAGGGTGTCCATCGCGACCCACGCGGTGGTGTCGGTCTCCCGCTCCATGCGCTCCATCAGGTGCGCGAGGTGGTCGAGATTCTCCGGGGTGCGGCGCACGGCCGCGTACCCGGCGACCGGGATCTCCACATGGCGGCGTACCTCCAGCAGGTCGCTGGCCGCGTAGTCGCCGAAGGTGGGGTCCTCCACGGCGTTCGCCACGACGAAGGTGCCGCTGCCGGTCCGGGACCTGGTCAGGCCCATGGTCTGCAGGGCGCGCAGCGCCTCGCGAAGGACCGGCCGGGAGACCTCGAGGGTGCGGCACAGCTCCGCCTCGGAGGGGAGCTTGTCCCCTATGGCGTACTCACCGCGCTCGATGGCACCGCGCAGATGGGCCAGCACCGCTTCCATGGCGCTGACGCGCCGCGGGATGGCTCCACCTGTCTGGCTGTCTGACAGGTTCACGGGACAGATGTTCCGGGTGAGCCGAGGCTGCTGTCAAGGCGGGTGAAAGGAAAGTTTCAGCGGTGCAGGGGCCATGTAAGGCGGGTTGCGGCCGCGCGCGGGGCGAAAGGCCAGGTCATGGGAGGGTGCGGGAGCGACCGGAAGGCCGTTCCCCGGGAAGATGCGGGAACGACCGAAGGCCGTTCCCGCACCCTCGGCAGGCGTCAGGCCTCAGCCGCGCACGTCCACCCCGGTGGCCGCGAGCAGGGCGCCGTTGCCGACGCGCTGTGTCGCGACGAGCTGGCCGCGCTGCGCCTCGGCGATCCGGTCGCGGTCGCGCGGGTCGACGGTGAAGGCCGGCAGACCGGCGAGGTCAGGGTGGGCGGCCTTCTGGGCGGCCGTGAGTTCCGCCGGCGTCAGCCGCAGCCACCGGCCCTCGTCGGAGAGGGCTCCGTCCACGATGCTGAGCGTGCCCCGGTCGGGGTAGACCAGCTGCTGCGTCGTCGCCGCGGTGGCCTTCACGTCCCACACCAGGGTGTCCGCGCCGATCCAGTGCGCCTCGGACCTGGACAGATCGAGATCAGGGGCGCTGCCGACCGTGGGCAGCAGATAGCTGTCCGCCCCGCCGACGAGCCAGACCTCCTTGCCGTACGTGGCGAAGTCCAGGGACCGGTCGCTCGCGAGGTCCTTCTCGTCGCCCTTGTGCACGATGTAGCTGAGCGAGGTCGCGTTCTCCGCGAGGGGCACCTCGAACGTGACGCCGTAGGAGTCCCGGCCGACCGGCAGCAGCGGCTTGGTCCAGTCGGTGGGTGCGGCGGCGCCGGTCCAGGCGTGCAGGCCCCAGCCGTCGTAGGCGCCGTCGGAGCGGTGGTAGTGGATGACAGCCTTGCGGGCGTCCTGGGGCGGATAGGTGCCCTCGGGCGCGGTCTCCGCCTGGCCGTCCTGGCCCTGCTCGATCCAGACGGCGCCGGTCCTGGCCAGCTCGATGGTGCGGGCCGGGCCGTCGGCCACGCCGTTCTTCCGCACGGTGTACGTCACGTCGGCGGCGTCCTCGTCGAGGTCGACCCAGGCGAAGGCACCATAGGCGTCCCGCCCGGTGAAGTCCGTCGTCGCCGTCCCGGCCGTCAGCTGCCAGCCGTCGTAGTCGCCGTCGGGCCGGCGGTAGTGCACCACCGCGTAGTCGCGCTCCACGGCACGCGGCCGGGCCGGCTTCGGCGGCTGTCCGGCGGTCGTGACGGCGAGGTCGCTGCGCGTACGGCCTCGGCTGTCGACGACAACCGCCTTGTAGCGCAGGGGCGTTCCGGCCTGCACGGTGTCCGCGAGGTGCTGGGTGACGCGGTAGGGAGCGTGGTCGGCCGAACCGAGCACCTGCCAGGGGCCGTTGCCGACCTGTGCGGCGAACACCACACGGTTCAGGCCGTCTCCGGGCACCTCGGCCGAGATCTCCACGTCGCCGGTGGCGCCCGGTGCGGGGGCCTTGAGCGTGACCGTGGGCGTGGCAGCCGGGGCGGGGAGGCGCCGGTCCGCCTTCAGCACGACCGTCGAGAGGGCCGGGACCGTGACTCGAACCTTGCGGGCGGCGTCGCTGCGGACGCTCGCCGAACTGCCGTACAGCGGCTTGAACTTGGTCCGCGCCGAACCGGTCTCCAGCTCCACCGTCCTGGATTCAGCGGCGTTGTTGACCGCCACCAGGTACTCCACGCGCTGACGGGCATCGGTGCGCGAGAACGCGTACACACCCTGACCCGGGTCGGCGTAACGCTCGGTCTGGACGCCGTTACGCAGGGCCGGGTGCGCCTTGGTCAGCCGCGACAGAGAGGCGATCGACCGGTACAGCGGATGCCCAGTGTCGTAGGCGTCCGAGGCGTGGGTGCGGTCCGTGCCGATCTGGTCGTCGTCCAGATAGTCGGGAACCTTGGACGCGAACAACGTCTGGCGTGCGCCCTTGTCCCCGCCCGGACCGGTGAAGCCCTGTTCGTCGCCCGCGTAGATCACCGGGTTGCCCCGGGACAGGAACAGCAACTCGTGGGCGAAACGGTCGCGCTTCAGCAGTTCCGCGTCGCTCGCGCCCGGGTTGTCCTGCGCGATGAAACTGCCGATGCGGCCCATGTCGTGGTTGCCGAGGAAGGTGACCTCGTTGTAGGCGTTGGCCTTGTCGGTGGTGTACCGGTAGTCCTGCGCGAACAGGGCCGACAGCGTGGTAGCGGGCCTGTCCTGGGAGGCGTAGCCCCGGACGGTGTTCTGCAGCGGGAAGTCGAGGGTGGCGTCGAGGCGGCCCTGGGTCACGTAGGGCGCGATGACGGCCGGGTCGGAGGACAGCGTCTCACCGAAGACGAAGAAGTCCTCGCGGCCCTTCTTCGCGGCGTAGGCGTCGATCGCCGTGGCCCACTGGGTCCAGAAGTTCATGTCGACGTTGCGGACGGTGTCCACACGGAAGCCGTCGACGTCGAAGTCCCTGATCCACTTCTGGTAGATGCGCTCCATGCCCCGGACGACCTCGGGCCGTTCGGTCCACAGGTCGTCGAGGCCGGTGTGGTCGCCGTACAGGCCGCTCTCCCCCGCGAAGGTGGAGTCGCCCCGGTTGTGGTACATGGTCGGGTCGTTGAGCCAGGCCGGGACCTTCGTCGTCTCCTCGCCCTCGGTGACCACGGGCGTGTACGGGAAGCTGTCCGCGTCGACCTCGCGCGTCTCCTTGCTGTCGTCGAAGGGGCGGCCCTCGGTGTCGAGGTAGGGGTAGGCGCCCTTGGGGCGGTAGCCGAACGTCTTCTCGGCGTAGGTGACGGTGTCGGCGGTGTGGTTGGTGATGACGTCGAAGAACACCTTCATGCCCTTGGCGTGGGCCTGGTCGATGAGCCTCTCCAGGTCGGCGTTGGTGCCGAAGTGCGGGTCGACCTGGGTGAAGTCGGTGATCCAGTAGCCGTGGTAGCCGGCGGACTCGCCGCCACCCTGCACGGGCTTGTTCTTGAAGATGGGCGCCAGCCAGATGGCCGTGGTGCCGAGGCCCTTGATGTAGTCGAGCCTGTCGATCACCCCCTTCAGGTCGCCGCCCTGGTAGAAGCCCTTGTCGGTCGGGTCGTAGCCGGTCTCGGTGCGGTCGCCGGACAGGCCACCCCGGTCGTTGGCCGGGGTGCCGTTGGCGAACCGGTCGGGCAGCAGGAAGTAGGCCTGCTCCCGGGTGAGGTCGTGCCGGGCGGGCTCGGCGGCCAGGCGGGCGTCCGACGGCGGGTCCTGCGGCCGGGGGCGCGCCGTCGCGGGCTGGGCGGCGTGCACGGAACCGGCGAGCAGCGCGGCGGCGACGGCCACCACGGCCGTGGGCAGGGCTCTTCGGCGGGTCCGGTGCGCCCGCGTCGAAGTGTCGTCGGGGTCTGTCAGATGTCGGGGTGAAGCAGTCACCACTCGGTCCTTCCGGTCAGTTCTCTGGGGTGCGGACGCCGGTCGCGCCCAGGAGGGCACCGCTGTCGGCCCGCTGTGTGGCGATCAGCTCGCTCCTGAGCGCCTCGGGGACCCGGTCGCGGTCGCGCGGGTCCACCCGGAACACGGAAGCGTCCGCGAACTGCGGATACGCCTCCTTCTGCGCGCGCGTCAGCTCCGCGGGCACGAGCCGCAGCCACCGGCCCTCGTCGCGCAGCGCGCCCCGCACGAGCTCAAGGCCGCCCTCGGGCGCGTACACGAGCTGCTGGCTCGCGACACCGGTGCCCTCCCCCGGCCATACGACGGTGTCGTCGCCGAGCCAGGTGGCCGCCGAGGCGTCGAGGTCCAGGCCGAAGGCGCCGCTGAGGGACGGGGCCAGGTAGACGGGGTCACCAGCGACACGCCACACCTCGTGTCCGTACAGGGAGAAGTCGAGGGCCTCGTCGACGGGGATGTCCTTCTCCTCCTTCTTGTGCAGGACGTAGCTGAGCGAGGCGGCGCCTTCCTTGAGCGGCACCTCGAAGACGAGGCCGAAGGAGTCCCGGCGCACCGGCCTGATGGGGTCGTTCCACTCCGGCGGGTTCGCCGAGCCGGTCCATGTGTGCAGGCCCCAGCCGTCGTAGTCGCCGTCGGGCCGGTGGTAGTGCAGCACCGCCTTGGTGGTGTCCTGCGGAGGCCGCGCCTGCTGGGGCCGGTCGGTCCGGACCGTGTCGGTGCCCTCGCTGGTCCACACCTCGCCGGCCACCGCGAAGTCGACCGAGCGTTCCGGTCCGTCCGCGACGCCGTCCTTCTCCACGGTGAAACGGACCGGGCCGCCGACCGACGGAATCCAGGCGAAGGCGCCGTAGGCGTCCCGTCCGTCGAAGGAGGCCGTCGTTCCCGTCGTCGTCCTCAGCCGGAGCCCCTCGTAGTCGCCGTCGGCGCGCTGATAGTGGACGACCCCGTAGGACCGCTTCACCGTGGGCTTCTCGGGGAGGGGGACCTGTCCGGCGGTGGTGACGGCGAGGGCGCTGCCCGTGCGGCCTCGGCTGTCGACGACAACCGCCTTGTAGCGCAGGGGCGTTCCGGCCTGAACGGTGTCCGCGAGGTGCTGGGTGACGCGGTAGGGAGCGTGGTCGGCAGAACCCAGGACCTGCCAGGGGGTGTTGCCGACCTGTGCGGCGAACACCACGCGGTTCAGAGGGCCTTCCGACACCTGTGCGTCGATCTCGACGTCGCCGGTGGCGCCCGGTGCGGGGGCCTTGAGTGTGACCGTGGGCGTGGCGGCCGGGGAGGGGAGGCGCCGGTCGGCCTTCAGTACGACCGTCGAGAGTGCCGGGACTGTGACTCGAACCTTGCGGGCGGCGTCGCTGCGGACGCTCGCCGAACTGCCGTACAGCGACTTGAACTTGGTCCGCGCCGAACCGGTCTCCAGCTCCACCGTCCTGGATTCAGCGGCGTTGTTGACCGCCACCAGGTACTCCACGCGCTGCCGGGCATCGGTGCGCGAGAACGCGTACACGCCCTGCCCGGGGTCGGCGTAACGCTCGGTCTGGACACCGTCGCGCAGGGCCGGGTGCGCCTTGGTCAGCCGCGACAGAGAGGCGATCGACCGGTACAGCGGATGCCCAGTGTCGTAGGCGTCCGAGGCGTGGGTGCGGTCCGTGCCGATCTGATCGTCGTCCAGATAGTCCGGGACCTGCGAGGCGAACATCGTCTGGCGGCTGTCGACGTCGCCACTGGGGCCGGTGAAGCCCTGTTCGTCGCCCGCGTAGATCACCGGGTTGCCCCGGGACAGGAACAGCAACTCGTGCGCGAAACGGTCGCGCTTCAGCAGTTCCGCGTCGCTCGCGCCCGGGTTGTCCTGCGCGATGAAGCTGCCGATGCGGCCCATGTCGTGGCTGCCGAGGAAGGTCACCTCACCGTAGGCGTCGGCCTTGTCGGTGGTGTACCGGTAGTCCTGGGCGAGGACGTGGGAGAGGTCGGTGGCCGGGGCGCCTCGGGAGGCGTAGTTGCGGAAGGCGGCCTGGAGCGGGAAGTCGAGGGTGCCGTCGAGGCGGCCCTGGACCAGATAGGGGGCCATCACCACGGGGTCGGCCGAGAATGCCTCGCCGAAGACGAAGAAGTCGGGCTGTCCCTGCCGGGCCGCGTAGGCGTCCAGCGCGGTGGCCCACTCGGTCCAGAACTCCATGTTGACGTTCTTGGCGGTGTCGACGCGGAAGCCGTCCACACCGAAGTCGTCGACCCACTTCTCGTAGATCCGGGCCATGCCCTCGACCACTTCGGGGCGCTCGGTCCACAGGTCGTCGTTGCCTAGGAAGTCGCCATACAGGGCGCTCTCGCCGGCGAAGGTGGAGTCGCCGCGGTTGTGGTACATGGTCGGGTCGTTGAGCCAGTCGGGGACCATGCGGTCGTGCTCGCCGGTGCGCGGCTGCGGGGTGTAGGGGAAGCTGTCGGCGTCGACCTCGCGCATCCCCTTGCTGTCGTCGAAGGGACGGCCCTCGGTGTCGAGGTACGGATAGGCGCCCTTGGAGCGGTAGCCGTACTGCTTCTCGGCGTAGTCGACGGTGTCGGCGGTGTGGTTGGTGATGACGTCGAAGAACACCTTCATGCCCTTGGCGTGGGCCTGGTCGACCAGTTCTCTCAGGTCGGTGTCGGTGCCGAAGTGCGGGTCGACCTGGGTGAAGTCGGTGATCGCGTATCCGTGGTAGTTGGCCGACTGGTGGCGGCCCACTGTGTGCACGGGCTTGTTCTTGAACACCGGCGCCATCCACAGGGCGGTCGTGCCGAGGCCCTTGATGTAGTCGAGCCTGTCGATCACCCCCTTCAGGTCGCCGCCCTGGAAGTAGTACTTGTCGGTGGGGTCGAACCCGGTGCGCGACCGGTCGCCGGGCAGGCCGCCCCGGTCGTTGGCCGGGGTGCCGTTGGCGAAACGGTCGGGGAGCAGCAGATAGAACTGCTCGCGGGAGGGGGCGGGGCGGGCCGGTTCACGCGCGAGCACCGCGTCGGCGGGCGGCTCGGGCGCGGTGGCCGACTCAGGCGCGGTGGTCGCTTCCCATACAGCGGCCGCCTTCGATACGGCGGCCGACTCCGATACTGCGGCCGATTCCGATACTGCGGCCGATTCCGATACTGCGGCCGACGCCAAGGGCGCGGTGGGCGCGAGGACGGTCAACGCCGGTACAGCCAGCGCGAGGGCGAGATACCCGGCGGTCCGGCGCCGGGTTGGGGCTAAGGTCACGGGGCCTTTCTCCTGAACGGTCTCACATGGGACGTGCCGCCCGCGGGCGCGGGCGGCATGGGTGGTGCGTGGTCACCCCGCCCGTCGCCGCGGGGCGACGGGCGGGGGTGTCGGTGGGGGGCGAGACCGCGGTGGGCCGGCTCAGCTGCGCCAGGTGTCGTTCACCGTGATCCTGCCGCTCGCCGGGACGGTGGCGGTGCGGTTGGCGCCGCTCTCCCAGGTGACGTTGCCGGAGGCGTCCTTGCGGACGTACTTGTACTCGAAGGTGGTTCCGGCAGGGAGGTCGAGGTCGAGCTTCCAAACGGGGTAGCTCGCCGGGTCGAGCTTCAGCGCGTTCGCCGGGTTCCAGTTGCCGAGGGCGGCCTGGTTGCCGGTGACGTAGATGTTCTGGCCCCAGGCGGTGGTCGCGTTGACGTCGAACGACGCGCCGGCGGGGTCGACGGGGTTCTCATTGCCGCTGTCGCCGCACTCCTTCGCCCCGATGTGCAGGGCGAGCGCACTGTGGGCGCCGAGTGTCGCCGTGAAGCGGCCGGAGCCGTCGACGGTGACGGGCTTGTCGCTCTGGACGTCGCAGTAGGTGCCCGCGGGCAGGGACGTCTGATAGGTGCGCGTCAGTGACGACGACTCGTGGTTGATCGCGACGAAGGCCTTGTCGCCGCGGCCGAAGGCGATGGCGTTGGCGCCGTTGTCCCACCAGTCGGTGACCGCGGCGGTGCCGGCGGTGTTGCGGAAGCCGACCATGCCGGCGATCTCGCGCCAGGCGTGCTGGCACTTCCAGCCCTCGGTGAAACAGGCATTGACCTGGCCGCTGTTGGGCGGGCCGTCGTCGTGGCCGCTGAACTCGTAGCCGGAGTGGACGTCCGGCGAGCCGTAGGGCCAGGCCAGCATGAAGACGTGCGCGAGGGTGTAGTTCGCCCCGTCCTTGTAGCTGAGGGAGGCGCCGGTGCGTTCGGTGTCGTGGTTGGCGACGAAGACGGAGGAGGTGGCGCTCGGGACGTAGCCCCAGGCCGCGCCGAAGTTCTTCAGGTAGGCCAGCTTCTCGCCGCTGAAGACGCGCTTGAGGTCCCGGGCGTAGCCGAACTCCTGGACGTCCCCGGTGCCGGTGTACTGGCCGGGCTGCACGGCCTCACCGGCCGCGCCGATGGTCTCCTGCTTCCAGTAGACGCCGGGGTCGGTCAGCCTGCTCTTGATGTTGCTCAGGTCCGCAGGGGCGATGTGCTTGGCCGCGTCGATGCGGAAGCCGTCGACGCCGAGGGAGAGCAGGTCGTTCATGTACCCGGCGATCGTCCTGCGGACGTACTCCTCGCCGGTGTCCAGGTCGGGCAGGCCGCCCAACTCGCAGTGCTGGACGTTCCAGGCGTCCTGGTAGTTGCCGACCGAAGTGGTGCAGTCGTCCAGGTCGGACGCGGAGTAGGTGCCCGGGTAGTTGTACTTGGAGAAGCTGGAGCCGCCGGAGCCCGTTCCGGAGGTGTTCGCCATGTGGTTGATCACCGTGTCGACGACGACCTTGACGCCGGCGGCGTGACAGGTGTCCACCATCGCCTTGAAGGCGGCGCGGTCGCCCAGCCTGGTGTCGATCTTGTAGCTGACGGGCTGGTAGGCGGTCCACCAGGGGCTGCCCTGGATACGTTCCTGCGGCGGCGACACCTGGACGTATCCGTAGCCGTCCGGGCCGAGTCGGTCCGTGCACGCCTTGGCGACCGAACTGAACTTCCATTCGAACATCACGGCAGTGACGTCCTTGACACCGGGCGGTGCCGCCTGAGCGGTGCCCGGCACCGTGACGGCCACAGCGGCTCCCGCGACAAGCGCGAGTGCAGCGGCCACGGTTGTGCTGGCCATGGTTCCTCCCTGATCCACGAACTGATCCATGAACTGATCCACGAAGCGGACATGCGGATGAGAGGCCTCACGCAGCAACGCGCCATGCCAGGGGGCCTGTTGTCGTTTCTTGCTGAAACTCGACGGAACATCTTGCGGTCGTGAAGGTACGAGCTGCCGCCGTCGCTGGTCAACCCTTCAAACAACACCTGTTCCAGTCTTTCGGAAGCCCAAGGTCAGCCAGTTGGGCCCGAGTTGGGTGACTGAAAACTCTTTCGCAATCATTGCAACGGTGTTACGTTCACCCACACTTCCGGCCCGGGATCCGGTGGGGCGGCACCGACTCCGTTCCCTCACGCGCCCGGACCTCCCGGGCCGGTTGCCCAGCTCCAGGCACCCGCGGCGGTTCGGGCGCACACCCACCGGCTCTGGCATGGCATGCGCATGTCAGGAATGGAAGCGCTTGCTCCGCCCGGTACTCCCCACCCCCACCGGAGACGCACATGAGACGCGACAGACCCCCCGTCCGCGGCTGGACCGCGGGCGCCCTGGCCGGAGGGCTGCTGGCCCTGGCGGCCGTCACCGGCCCCCCGGCCGATCCCCGTACCGAGCCGGCGGCCGCCACCGCGAACTCGGCGACGGTCTACTACTCGACGAAGACCCGCAACTGGTCCTCCACCTACCTGCACTACGCCCCGAACGGCGGTTCCTGGACCACGGTGCCCGGGACCCGGATGCAGGCCGCCTGCACGGACTGGGTGAAGCTCACCGTCGACCTGGGCTCGGCCACCGGCCTCCAGGCCACCTTCAACAACGGCGTCGGCACCTGGGACAACAACGGAGGGCAGAACTACGCCCTGGGCACCGGCGACATCACCGTCAAGGACGGCGTCGTGGCCCACAGCAACCCCTGCGCCGACCCGGGCCCGGGCACCGGGCAGTCGGCCACGGTCTACTACTCCTCCCAGTCGCTGGGCTGGACCACGGTGAACCTCCACTACCAGCCGGCCGGAGGCTCCTGGACGGCCGTGCCCGGCATCGGCATGCAGGCGGCCTGCACCGGCTGGTGGAAGCAGACCGTCGACCTCGGCTCGGCGACCTCGCTGAAGGCCGCCTTCAACAACGGCAACGGCACCTGGGACAACAACAACGGCGCCGACTACACCATCCCCTCCGGCACGAGCACGGTGAAGAACAACGCCGTCACCGCCGGCGCGGCCGACCCGTGCGCCCCGCAGCAGCCGGACACCCAGGCCCCCGGCGTGCCGTCCGGCGTCACGGCCTCGGCCACCGGCACCTCGGTCGTCACGTCCTGGCAACCGTCCACGGACAACGTGGGAGTGACGGGGTATCAGGTGACGCGCACCGGCGGCACCAAGGGCACGACGGTCACCGACGTCACCTCGACCGTCCTCTCCGACACCGGCCTGGAGGCGAACACCGCCTACAGCTACACGGTGCGGGCCGTGGACGCCGCCGGGAACATCTCCGCGGCCTCCGCGGCGGCCCGGGTGACGACCGGGAGCGCCCCGGAGCCCACCACCGGCACCCCGCTGGGCACGGACCCGCGCAAGGACCCCATCTACTTCGTGCTGACCGCCCGCTTCAACGACGGTGACAGCTCCAACAACCGTGGCGGCAGCCAGCACGTGAAGTCGGGCAACGCCGCGAACGACGACCCCATGTTCCGCGGCGACTTCAAGGGCCTGGTCGACAAGCTCGACTACATCAAGGGCCTCGGCTTCTCCGCCGTGTGGATCACCCCGGTCGTGCTCAACCGCTCCGACTACGACTACCACGGCTACCACGGCTACGACTTCTACAAGGTCGACGCCCGCCTGGAGTCGGCCGGCGCGTCCTACCAGGACCTCATCGACGCCGCCCACGCCAAGGGCATGAAGATCTACCAGGACGTGGTCTACAACCACTCCTCCCGCTGGGGCGCCAAGGGCCTGTTCACGCCGACCGTGTACGGCGTGCGCGACAGCCAGTGGAGCTGGTACTACGACGCGAAGAACGAGGGCTTCGAGTACGACGGCCTCACCGTGGACCCGCAGTCGGGCAAGTCGTACTACAACGGCGACCTGTGGTCCACCGCCGAGCCGACCGGCAACACCTGTCTGAACTGGGGCAAGCCCACCGGGGGCAAGAGCGCCGAGGGCTACACGGTCTACAACTGCCAGTGGCCGAGCCCGACTTCGGGCATGTTCCCGAAGGCGTACTACCACCAGTGCTGGATCGGCAACTGGGAGGGCGAGGACTCCCGCTCCTGCTGGCTGCACGAGGACCTCGCCGACCTGAACACCGAGTCGGCGCCGGTGCAGAACTACCTGATCGGCGCGTACAACAAGTACATCGACATGGGCGTCGACGGCTTCCGCGTGGACACCGCGGTGCACATCCCGCGCGTCACCTGGAACCGCCGCTTCCTGCCGGCCATCCACGACCGGGTCGCCCAGCGGTTCGGTGCCCAGGCGGCCGACAACTTCTTCGTCTTCGGCGAGGTCGCCGCGTTCGTCAACGACAAGTGGAACCGCGGCTCCCCCAACCACTCCGCGCAGTTCTACACCTGGAAGGAGCGCCGCGAGTACAGCGCCGACGACACCGCGGCCGCGCTGGAGCAGTACGACTACGAGCAGCAGCAGGGCACCGGCAACCAGCCGACGTCCACCAACGCCTTCCTGAACGGCAACAGCTACCACGCGCCCGACCACAGCAAGTTCTCCGGCATGAACGTCATCGACATGCGGATGCACATGAACTTCGGTGACGCGTACAACGCCTTCTCCAACGGCAAGGACTCGGACGACAGTTACAACGACGCCACCTACAACGTCGTCTATGTCGACAGCCACGACTACGGCCCCAACAAGAGCAGCACGCGCTACACGGGCGGCACCGACGCCTGGGCCGAGAACATGTCGCTGATGTGGACGTTCCGCGGCATCCCGACGCTGTACTACGGCTCGGAGATCGAGTTCCAGAAGGGCGCGCGGATCGACTGCGGGCCGACCTGTCCGCTCGCCACGACCGGCCGCGCCTACTTCGGCGACCATCTCAAGGGCAGCCTGACGGTGTCGGACTTCTCCAAGGTCGACTCGGCCTCCGGCCAGGTGGCCACCACCCTGAGCCGGCCCCTGGTCAAGCACGTCCAGCGGCTGAACCAGATCCGGCGGGCGATCCCCGCGCTGCAGATGGGGCAGTACTCCACCGACGGGATCTCGGGCGGCATGGCCTACAAGCGGCGCTACACGAGCGGCGGCACGGACAGCTTCGCCCTCGTCACCGTCTCGGGCGGCGCCACCTACACCGGCATCCCCAACGGCACCTACCGGGACGCGGTCACCGGCGATGTCAGGACCGTCACGGGCGGGACGCTGTCCGTCGCCGCACCCGGGAAGGGGAACCTGCGGGTCTACGTCCTCGACGGCCCCGGCAAGATCGGCGCCGACGGGCCCTACCTGAAGTGACACGACGGCGCCGCCGGCCCCGGACACCGGGGCCGGCGGCGCCTTCAGACCGCCTCCCCGAAGGCGCGCTCCCCGAAGGCCTGCTCCCCGTAGGTCCGCTCCCCCAAGTCCCGCTCCCCCAAGTCCCGCTCCCCGAAGTCCCGCGCCAGCAGTCGCGCCCCCTCCTGCACCCCGCGCACGCGGATGCCTCTGGTGGCCGGCAGCCGGCCGAGCAGGGTGCTGACGAGGCAGGTGTTCTCCGGCCGTGACGCGTACCGGGTGCCCGCCCTGGCGGTCGGGACGACCAGGCCGGGACGGGCGCCCAGCGCGTCGGCGATCACCGATGCCCACGCGGCCCGGCCGACCCGGTCCGGGCCGCCCAGGTGCAGCACCGGCGGCAGCGGGTCCCGGCAGTCCAGCAGGGCGGCGGTCACCTCCGCCACGTCGTCGACCAGCACCGGAGTCGTCCACTGGTCCGCCGGGGCGGTGACCGGTTCACCGCGGACGAGGCGGTGGGCGCACGCGGCGAAGAAGTTCAGCCACTTGCCGGCGTCCGCGGGCTCATGGCCGTAGACCAGGCTGACCCGCAGCACCAGGGCGTCCGCGGCTTCCAGCAGGGCCCGTTCGGCGGCGGCCTTGGCCCGCCCGTAGGCGTTCGCCGGTCGGACCGGGGTGTCCTCGGTGTTGTCGGCCCGGGTGCCGTCGAAGACGTTGTCCGTGGAGATCAGCACCAGCCGCGCCCCGCCCGCGCCTGCGGCGAAGTGCGCGGCGATGCCGGTGTGCGCGGCGGCCGCGCGGTCCGGGTGCTCCTCGCACCAGGTGACGTCCGAGGGCCCGTGCACCAGCACCACCCGGTCCGGGCGCAGCCGGTCAAGGAGACGCCCGCACGCCCCGGCATCGATGGCGTCGAGCGGTGTCCAGCCGGCCCCGTCGGGCGGCGTCACCGGGGTCCGCGAGGCCAGCGTCACCTCCTTGCCGTCCGCCGCCAGGCGGCGCGCGATGCCGGTCCCCACGAAGCCGCTGCCGACGACGAGCGTGCGCCCGGCCGTCATTCGCGCCTCCCCTCGGATCTGCGATGCCGTACGCGAGATCGTCATCCCGCCTCCTGGTGGGCCAGTGAGGCCGTGCGGTCGGCCAGCAGCCGTCCCACGCCGATCAGTCCGTGGTCGTCGTCCGCGCGGCCCAGCGCCACCGAGGCGTCCACCGCGGCGGCGTCGAGCCCGAAGCAGCCGAGCCGCACCAGCTCCTCGACGAGGAGTTCGCGGTAGCGCTCCCCGACGGCCAGGGCGAAGCCGCCCATGATGACGTACCGGCAGATCCCGATGGAGGTGAAGACGGCGCCGATCGCCTGCGCCAGATACACCAGCGTGCCGCGCAGCACCCGGGTCGCGAAGGGATCGCCCTCGCGTACCGACCGTGCGATGGCCGGGTTGTCCAGCGCGTCGGCGCGGCCGTCGCACAGCTGCCCGAGCCGGGAGCGCGCGAAGCCCGCCGGGTCGGCCGCCGCCGCGCGGCGGGCCGCGGCCAGCACGCCGCGTCCGGAGGCGATGCCGCCGAGATGGCCGCGGCCTCCGCAGTCGCACAGCGGCGCGTCGGGCGACGGGTCGCACACCCAGTGGCCGAGTTCGCCGCCGTGCCCGTCGGCGTCCAGCAGCACCTCGCCGCCCCGGAAGACCTTGTTGCCGATCCCGGAGCTGACGGTGAGCAGGCAGAAGGGTTCCGCCTCGGTCGCGGCGTACCGCCAGGCGGCCGCGGTCAGGTCGTTGACCACGACGACCGGGGCTCCGATCCGCCGCGCCAGGAGCTGCCCGAGCGGCAGCGGCGCACCGCGCCGCCCCCACACGGTGGGGGCCGCGAGCACCAGGCCGCTCGCCGAGATAGGCCCGGCGAAGGCGACGCCGACCGCGCGGGTGCCCCGGCCACCGGCGTGCCGGGTGATCTCGTGGACGATCTGCTCCACGACCCTGTCCTGCAGGACGGGCACCGGGTCTCCGGGGTGGCGGGCGATGCCCTCCACGGGCACCCGGCGCACCCGTGACAGGGTCGCCGTCACCGGGTCGTACGTGCCGGTGCGCAGGGTGGTGCCGCCGACGTCGAGGACGGTGAAGGTGCCGGTGCCCTCGGTGCCGGCCGCCCGCGCCGGGACGAGCCGGCCGGAACGCGGAACGGTCATCGGAGCACCTCCTCGAACACCAGCAGCCACAGTTCGTCGGCCGAGTCGTTGAGCAGCCCGTGTTCGCCGTGCGGGCGGTTGACGACGACGTCCCCGGTGCCGACGCGGAACTCCGCGCCGTCCCGGTGCATCAGGCCGTTGCCGCGCAGCACGACGTACGTCTCCCGGTCCCGGCCGTGCCGGTGCCGGCCGATGGAGGTGCCCGGCGGCAGCACGGCCAGGTCGACGAACTCGGCTCCCTCGCCGCCCTCGATGCGGGTGAACAGCCGGTGCGCCAGGATCGTGCCCAGCCCGCCGTGGTCGTGTTCCTTGGCGGCGAACAGCTCGACGAGGTTCGTCACGTCCTTCGGTACGTCGTACGACGTCACTGTGCGCCTCCCCCGGCTCCGAGGGCCCGCAGGGCCTCCCGCAGCACCTCGGCGGGCAGGTCCGTGAGTTCCTCGACGAAGGTGGCCTTGCCGATGCCGGTCGGCACGACGAGGTGCAGCTTGCGGCCGCGGCGCTGCCAGGAGGCCTGGAGCGCCTGGGTCATGAGGTCCTCGGTGCAGGTGGCCGGGTCGAGGACGGGCAGCCCGATCCGGGTGAGCAGGGCCACGATGCGCTCGCAGGTGTCGGCGTCGGCCAGGCCCAGCAGCCGGGCGATGTGCGCCGACAGCGCCATGTCGACGGCGACGGCCTCGCCGTGTTCGAGGCGGTGTCCGCCGGCCGTCTCGACGACCGGGCTGAAGGTGTGGCCGAAGTCGACCAGCCGGGCGAGCTCCGACTCGCGCAGGTTGGGGCAGAGTTCCTCCATCATCAGCCGCATCGAGGTGCGCAGGACGTAGGTCTCGACGTCGCCGTTCGGGGTGTGGAGGAACGCGTCGGGGTGCCGTTCCAGCGTGGCGAACAGGTCGCCGTCGAGGATGACCGCCATCTTCACGATCTCCGCGAGACCGCAGCGGATCTCCCGCGGCGGCAGGGTGGCCAGCAGCGACGGGTCGTTGAGGGAGGCGTGGGCCGGGTGGTAGGCGCCGAACATGTTCTTGGAGTGCAGGGCGTTGACCCCGGTCTTCACTCCGACACCCACGTCGACCTGCCCCACCAGGGTGGTGTTGACCTTGATGTAGCGGATGCCGCGGGCGTACATCGACGCGGCGAAGCCCACGACGTCGGCGACGATGCCGCCGCCCACCGCGAGCATCACGCCGTGGCGGTCGAGCCCGGCCGCCTTGGCGACGGCGCACACCTGCTCCACGGACGCGAGGGTCTTGTTCCGTTCCCCGGTGGCGATCACATGGACGCTCCAACTGCCGGGTGCGAGGCGGGCGTCGAGGTACGCCCGCAGGCGCTCGCCGTACAGCCGGTGCACGGTGGGGCCGACGAAGGCCACCACACGGCGTCCTTCGAGGCGTTCGGCGAGCAGGCTGTTGCCGGGGTCGAACACCGCGTCGGTGACGTCCACGCGGTAGCGCGTGCCCTCGGGCGCCAGCAGGTCGAAACCTCCGGCGTCCTCGACTACCCCCTCGACCCGGACAAGGGCCTGGCTTGACATCTTTCTCCTAGCGGTCGGTTCGGTGCGGTGCACCGGAGGTGAACACACGGGCGATGGCCTGGACGCCGGGACGGCCGGGCAGTTCGTCGAGCGGTACCGGCCTGCCGTCCCGGTCCGCCACGGGCAGGCGCCAGTTGGGGTGGACGGTGGCCGTGCCGGGCAGGTTCTGCGGCCGGCGGTCGCCGGTGGCGTCCGGCAGCCACACGCCCAGCAGCCGGGACGGGGTGCGGGTCAGGAAGCGGTGCAGGGCGACGGTCTCGCCGTCCGGGTCCGGGAGGAGTCCCTCCCGCTCCAGCTCGGCGAGCCAGCCGTCGCGCTCGGCGGCCGCCTCGTCCTTCTCCTCGGCCTCGGGGCGGGTCGACAGGCCCAGCCGGGCGCGCAGTTCGACGTGCTCGCCGGTCAGCCACGCCGCGGTCGTCGGCAGGTCGTGGGTGGTCAGCGTGGCGAGACAGTTCGTGCGCCACCGGTCGGCGGGCAGCGGCCCGTGCCGTCCTTCGGAGCCGCCCAGGTACTCGAAGCGCTGCACGGACGTGCCGAGCACCCCGCGCGCCGCCAGCTCCTCGCGGACGCCCGCCTCCACGGTGCCGAGGTCCTCGCCGATGACGTGCACGCCCGCCCGGTGTGCCTCCAGCAGCAGCACACCGAGCATCGCCTCGGCGTCGTAGCGGACGTAGGTGCCCTCCGACGGGGGCCGGCCCTCGGGGACCCACCACAGCCGGAACAGGCCCATGACGTGGTCGACCCGCAGGGCACCGGAGTGCCGCATGCCGGCGCGCAGCAGCGCGGCCAGCGGCCGGTATCCCTCGGCGGCCAGCGCGTCGGGCCGCCACGGGGGCTGGCCCCAGTCCTGGCCGTGCGGATTGAAGTCGTCGGGCGGCGCTCCCACGCTCATCCCGGCCGCCAGACAGTGCTGCAACGCCCATGCGTCGGCGCCCTCGGGGGCCACCCCGACCGCGAGGTCGTGCATCAGGCCGATGTCCATGCCCGCCTCTACGGCGGTGCGCTGTGCCGCGGCGAGCTGCTCGTCGGTGATCCAGGCCAGCCAGCGGTGGAACGCGACGGCGTCCGCGAGTTCCTGCCGCGCCGCGGCCACGGCCGCCGACCGCGGGTCGCACAGGGCGGAGGGCCAGGAGCGCCAGGCGCCGCCGTGCACCTCCGCCAGCGCGCACCAGGTCGCGAAGTCGGTCAGGTCCTGCCCCTCGCGGACGGTGAACGCCTCGAAGGCGGCCCGACGGGCCGGGGTGAGCGGCACCGCGTGCACCAGCCGCAGCACCCGGTGCTTGAGCGCGCGCACCGTCTCGCGGTCGATCAGCGTCCGACCGCTCAGCACCCCGTCGTTGAGCTCCCGCGCGCGGGCCGCCAGGGACTCCGCTTCCGCCCGCGCGTGCCCGGTGAGCTGCCGGTACTCGGGTACGTCCGTCACCCGTACGTGCATGGGGTCCGGGAACCTGCGGGAGCTGGGCCGGTACGGCGAGGGGTCCGGCAGGGGGCCGGGCTCCATCGCGTGCAGCGGGCCGAGCTGCACGAAACCGGCCCCCAGCGCGGACCCCGACCAGGCGGCGAGGCCGGCCAGGTCACCGAGGTCGCCCATGCCCCAGGAGCGGCGGGACAGGACGGAGTAGAGCTGGACGAGGAAGCCCCAACTGCGCCGGCGCGGTACGGGGATGCGGTCGGGCACGACCAGCAGCGGGACGGCCCTGTCCTGCCCGGCGTGGGTGACGTGCAGCAGGTGGTGGCCCGGGGGCAGCGGGTCGGACGGTGCGGCCCGGCCGCCGCCCTCCAGGGCGACGTACGCCTGCGCGTGCGAAGGGAGTGCGGGGCGGGCGGGCGAGCCGGCGCGGACGACGACGCACGGCGGCAGGGCGCCACCCCCGCCAGCCCCCGCGCCTTCGCCGCGCCCGGCGTCGCCGCCGACGCCGCCGGCCCCGGCGACCCCGCCAACCCTGGCTTCTCCGCCAGCCCGGGCTTCCCCGTCGCCCCCGCCGTCCCTGGCGACCCCGCCTTCCCTGACGCCCCCTGCGCCCCTGACGCCCCCACGCAGATCGGCGAGCGCGGCGCGGGCCGAGGCGTCCGTGGCGGCGTCCACCCCGCACGCCGCCAGGACCGCGACCAGCGTGTCCGGCGGGACGGTGACCCGGTGTCCCCGGTCGGTGGTGTAGTCGGTGGCGATGCCGCGCAGACGGGCCAGCTCCCGGAGTGCGGCGGTCATGAGCGGACCTCCGGGGCGCCGAACAGCCGTTCCAGGACGGCGGCGACACCGTCCTCGTCGTTGCCGGGCGCGATCTCGTCGGCCATCGCCCGCAGGTCCGGGTGGCCTCCGGCCATCGCCACCCCGTGGCCGGCCCAGGCCAGCAGCGGAATGTCGTTGGGCATGTCGCCGAAGGCGACGGTGTCGGTGCCGGTGAAGCCGAGCAGGCGCGCGGCGCGGGCCACGCCGGTGCCCTTGTCGGTGCCGGCGGGAAGGATCTCCACCATGCCCTTGACCGAGTGCACGACGGTCACCGCGTCCCCCATCAGCTCGCGCGCGGTGACGGCCAGCCGGTCCTCGTCCACCTCGGGGTGATGGAGGATCAGCTTGTCGATCGGCTCGCTCCACAGCAACGCCGGGTCGGTGGTGACGTCCCAGCCGTGCCGGACACGTTCCCCGAACCGTGGCGTGACCTTGAACCGGCTGTCCGGTGGCGAGGTGACGATGCCCAGCTCCACCCGGCCGAGCACGTCCTCGACCCGGGCGACGACCTCGCGGGCGAGGTCCAGGTCGAGGGGCAGCGAGGACAGCAGCCGGTCGGCGCCGGCGTCGTAGAGCTGTGCGCCCTGTCCGCAGACGGCGAGCCCCTGGTAGCCGATGGTGCGCAGGAGTTGCCGGCAGGCGACCGCGGGGCGGCCGGTGACGACGAGGTGCCGGGCGCCGGACGCGCTGACGAGGGCGAGGGCCCGGCGGGTGCGTTCGGAGACGGACAGGTCGCTGCGCAGCAGCGTGCCGTCCAGGTCGGTGGCGACGAGCAGGAAGGGCGGCACGGTCACGGGCACGGCGTCCCAGGCCACCCGGCCCGAGCGCAGCGTCAGTTGGGCGACGAGGTGCCGGCCGACCGGGGGCCCGTCCAGGACGCCGGTGAAGCGGCCGGCACCGTCGGACGTCAGGGACCTCAGGGCGGCCCCGCTGCCGGTGGGGGCGGGCTCGTCGGAGGCCAGCGCCTCGGTGGCGGACTCGCCGACCGGGTCCGTGGCGCCGGTTCGCTCCTCGTCCGAGGGGGACGCCGACTCGACGACCACCTCCACGTGGTCGGCTTCGGGATGGGCGTAGTCGACCCGCCAGGTGCCGTCCGGTTCTCGGGTGAGCCGGCAGCGTCCGGCCAGTCGTGCCGTCAGGTCGCGCCGGCCGGACCGGCGGGCCAGTTCGGCGCAGCGGGCGAAGTCGGCACGGGCATGGGCGGCCTCGAAGAGCCGCTCGCAGGCGTCGGCGTCGAGGTCGGTGACGTCGACGCCGAGCACGCGGGCGTAGGCGTCGGCGTCCCCGCGCTCCAGGGCCACCCGCTCGACCTGGTCGCGGTGTTCGGTCCAGGCCGATTCGGGGAGCCGGTCCAGCCAGCCGAGGGCCAGCAGTTCCTCGACGGGCAGCGGGCGCGGTGCGTCGCGCAGGGCCCGTTCGTAGGCGGCGAGGCGGGTCTCGGCGCTGCGGGCCCAGGTGAAGGAGCGGCCGACGCGCCGGGCGTTCGCCGACAGCCGGGCGTAGGTGTCGGGGGCCGTGCGGTGGACCGCCACGGCCTCGCGTATTCGCTCTGCGAGCGCGACGGCCAGGCCGGGGTCGTCGTCGCGGAACGAGCCGCGCACCGAGAAGCCCGTCGCGTCGGGGTCGCCGGGCGGGAGGGCGTGGCCGAAGTGCCCGGTCACCCGCTGCGCGGTGGCGATGGGTACGGCGCCGCACGCCATGGCCTCGGCCTGGGCGATGAGGAAGCCGTCCAGCTCGAACTTGGACGGGAAGAGACAGAAGTCGGCGGCCGCCGCCTCGGTGAACAGGGTGTCCTCGTCGGCCAGTCGCCAGTCCAGGCGCACCTGTCCCGGGTGGCGGTCGGCGATCGCCTGGAACGCGGCGTTCGCCACGGTCCCCGGCCCGTCCGCCCCGCCGCCTGCCGAGCAGCGGATCAGGAAACTGACCTCGGGATCGGTGGCCAGGACGTCCTCCACGGCCCGCATCAGCTCCAACTGGCCCTTGTGGTGCACCGCGTAGCGGGCCGCGTGGTAGAAGACGGGCCGGGAGGGGTCCAGGCCGAGTCCGCGCAGTACGGCGTCCCGGTCGACGGCGGCGGGGTCGCGTGCCAGCCAGCTGTCGGCGACGGCGCAGCCGCCGGCCAGCAGCTTGTGCGACTGCTCGCGCAGACGCCGGGCCACCGGCAGCGTCGCGAACAGCGCCTCCATCGGGGTGTCCTGGAAGGTGGTGTAGTGCCGCAGCTGGCCCGGTGAGACGAAGTCGACCAGGTCCGCGTACTGCGCCACCAGCGGGAACAGGCCGACATGGTCGGGCCCGTACTCCGTGTGCATACGGGTGCCGGCCAGGGCCCGCGCCATGGTGGCCGTGGGCGAGTCCTCGGCGGGCGGCGGCCCGTCCAGGTCGTCCAGGCCGGTGGCGTCGGCGCCGAGCAGCTCCAGCAGGCGCTCCGCCTGGGGGCGGTACACCTTCTGCGTGATGGGTGCGTTGGCCGCGACCGTGCTGACGGTACGGAAGCGCGGGTCGCCGGCCAGGGCGGCGGGCAGCAGGTAGTGGTAGTAGGGCTCGAAGCCGTGCACGACGGCCGGTTCGCCGGCCAGGGCGCGCCGGATGAACCGCAGTCCGTCGACCTGGAACACCAGGGGCTTGAAGTGGGCCAGGTCCCGGCCCTCCAGGCCCGGCGGCGGATACAGCCGGTCCGGCAGCAGGTCCAGGTACTCGCTGGACAGGAAGTGGATGTCCACTCCGTCCAGCCGCACCCGGTGGGCCCGCGTGGTCAGCCGCAGCTCGACCGTCGGCGGCTGCGCGGGCCAGACCTTCGGGTCGAGCACCAGCGGCACGGTGTCCGTGACGGCCTCGTGCGGTTCCTCGAGGTCGAACCGTTCGCGGAGCGCGTCGAGATGGCCGTGCGCGGGGGTCACGAGCGACACCCGGTGGCCCCGTGCCGCGTACTGGCGGCACAGGTTCCACACCAGCGGGGACAGTCCCCCGCGCATCAGCCGGTTGTCGAAGCCGCCGCACTCGAAGGAGAAGGCGATGATGTGCATCCCAGGGGATCCCTCTCACCCGGCCGGTACGGCGCGGGCGACAGCCGCGCGCAGACCGGGCAGATCGATGAACTCGGTGTGGGTGCCGGCGCTGCCGCAGGCGAACGCGCCGGAGACGGAACCGGCCAGCACACAGTCCTCCAGCGGCTGTCCCTCCATCAGCGCGTGCAGGAAGCCGGTGACGAACGCGTCGCCCGCGCCGTTGCTGTCGACGACCGGCCGCTCCGGGCGCACCGCCGGGAAGTGCCGCGACTTCTCCTCGCCGCGCACCAGCAGATGACAGCCGTCCGCGCCGGCGGTGGCCACCACGAACCGGGCCCGGCCCTCGTCGACGATGCGGTGCAGCACTTCCTCCAGCCGGGCGCCCAGGCCCGCCGCGCTGAGGAAGACATGGTCGGAGGAGAGCGCGTAGGTCAGGTGGTGGGGGTTGACGCCGTCCCAGTCGTGCAGATCGGTGGAGCAGGTGACGCCGAGCCGGTGGATGTCCTCGTACATGTCGCGGTTGACGCCGGTGATCGACAGGTGGACGTGGCGGGCCCGTTCCAGGTGCGGCAGGTAGAACTCGCGCGGCAGCCGCAGGTCGGCCGGGTGGCGGGAGTCGTAGAAGGAGAAGCGCCGGCCCTGGGCGTCGACCAGGTTGATGCCGCGGGGGGTGCCGTGCGGGGACACCAGGTGGCTGAAGTCCAGGCCGTGCCCGGCGTACGCGGCGAGGACCGCGTGGCCCTGGACGTCGTCGCCGAGGTAGTCGATGAACTTGGTGGGGCGTCCGAGCGTGTGGAAGCCGAGCGCCACTCCGTTGCCGGTGTGCGCGACATAGTCGTACACGGGCGGCACGTGCAGCGAGTCGCCCGGCGGGACCTCCAGCCGCTCGACGCGTACGACGGTGTCGACGCCGGCTCCGCCGACCACCAGGACGTCGTAGGGGGACAGGCTCATGCGCGGGTTCCTTCCGTTGCGGGTGGGGTGTGCGGGACCTGCTGGACCCGGCCGTTCTCCAGGACCACCGCGGAGTCGATGTCGCTGCCGGGCGGGACGGTCGTGCCGGGCAGCAGCACACTGCGCCGCACCCGCGCGCCCGCCCCGATCCGTACGCCGGGGAAGAGCACGCTGTCCTCGACCAGTCCGTCGTTGACCAGGTCCGCCGGGACCAACGACGAGGTGATGCCGGGGGCATGGGCGAACCAGGCGCGGGCCACGTCCGGGCGGACGGTCCAGGGCATGTTCTCGACGGGCAGCCGGGAGCGCGGGCCGTCGGCGGCGAGCCGCAGGTGCGCGCGGTGGTAGCGCTCGACGGTGCCGATGTCCTCCCAGTGCCCGCTCACCTCGTAGCCGCGGATGTGCTCCCCGGCCGCGAGCATCGCCGGGATCACGTCCCGGCTGATGTCGTGCTGCCAGTCGGTGCCGTCCAGCTTCTCCAGGTAGCGGCGCAGCACGGCCGTGTCGAAGACGCAGAACGCGGCGAACACCAGGTCGCTGGTGGGCTCGGCGGGCTTCTCCACGAACTCCGCAAGCCGGCCCGCGCGGTCGAAGCGGACCATCCCGAACAGGTGCACCCAGCGCCGCTCGATCCTCTGGTACGTGAGGGTCAGCGCGGCTCCGGAGGCCCGGTGGGCGGCGATCAGCGGCCGGTGGTCGAAGCGGTAGACGTGGTCGGCGTGCAGGACGAGGAGCTGCTCGGGGTCGCCGTCGAAGACGTACTCGGCCTTGCGGATCAGCGCGTCGGCGGTGCCCCGTTCGGCCGGCCAGGTCCGCTCGGGCAGGTCCCGGGGCAGCGCGTCGCCCGCGGTGCGGTAGGCCCGGTCGTAGGGCCCGAAGTGCACGCGGAAGCCGCTGCCGGTGTTCCACACCCGGTGCAGGTCGTCCATGAGCTGCCGTTCCTCGTACTGGGAGAGCAGCAGCACCTCGCCCAGGCCCGAGGCGCGTGCGTTCGCCAGGCTGAAGTCGATGAGCCGGCAGGCGCCGCCGTACGGCACGAGCGGCTTGAGCCGGCCGGTGCCGAGGGGGCCCATGCGCCGGCCCTCGCCGCCCGCGAGCAGCACGGCGCGGACGGTGTCGCGCTCAGTCATGGCGCACCTCGTCCCAGGTGACGCGGCCGGTGTTCAGGGTCAGCAGCAGCCGGGCCCCGGGCTGTGGCGCCGGGCCCTCGAACACTCCGGGGGCGGTGCGGCGCAGCCGCTGGACCGTCGGCAGGGCGCGGGCGGAGCCCTCCGGCTCGGTGGGGGTGACCAGTTCGACGCGGTCGGCGTGCGGCAGCCGGTAGGTGAGGGTGCCGTCGGTGAGGTGGTGGCGGTCGTGCAGCAGGCGGGTCAGGTCGTCGGGCACGGCGTCGGGGAAGCGGTCCAGGATGTGCCGGCAGGTGGCGAAGTCGGCCCGCTCCCAGGCGGCTTCGTAGAACCGGCGGGCGGCCGGGGCGTCGAGTGGCGCGAGGCGTTCGTAGGCCGCCAGGTCGCCGTGGCGCAGCAGCGCCTCCTCGGTGAGGTCGTCGTCGGCGACCAGGTCGAACCAGCCGTGGCGCAGGGCGCGTTCCGTGGGCAGCCGGGGCGTCTCGCCGCGCCAGAGCGGGGCGAAGGCCGCCAGGTGCAGGTCGGCGCAGTGCTCCCAGGTGAACTGGCGGGCGACCGTGGCCGCGCGCTCGGACAGTTCGCGGTATCGGGCGGGGTGCGTGTGCCAGAGGGTGACCGCCTCGTGGATCCGGGCGGCCAGGGCGTCGGTGAGCAGCGCGTCGTCCTCGGCGAAGGAGCGGTTCACGGCGAAGCCGGTGGCGTCCGCCCCGGTGCGGGCGTGCCCGAAGTGGGCCATGCCCTGCTGGGCCGTGGCGATCGGCACGGCGCCGCACACCATCGCCTCGCCCTGGGCGATGAGGAAGGTGTCCATCTCGAACTTGGACGGGAAGAGGCAGAAGTCGCTCGCGGCGGCGTACTCGAACACCCGTCGCTCGTCGACCCGTTGCGACTCCAGGTGCAGCCGGCCCTTGTGCCGCTCGGCCACCTCCTGGAACCAGGGGTCGTCGAGCGGGGCTCCCGAGATGCAGCGCAGCACGAAGTTCGCGGCGAGGCCCTCGGTGAGGACCCGGTCGACGGCGCGCAGCAGTTCCAGCTGGCCCTTGTGGTGCAGGGCATAGCGGGCGTTGTGGAAGAAGGTGGGCAGGGCCGGGTCGAGGCCGAGGCCGGAGAGCACCTGAGCGCGGTCGACCTCCGCGGGGTCCCAGGCCAGCCACTGGTCGGAGATCGCGCAGCCGCCGACGAACATCTTGTGCGCGTTGTCCCGCACCGCCCCGGCGACGGGCAGTTCCCGGAAGAGGGACTCGAACGGCGTGTCGGCGAAGGACGCGTAGAAGTCCAGCTGGCCCGGGGAGAGGAAGTCGACGAGGCCGGCGTGCTCGAGGACGAGCCGGTACACGGAGACGTGGTCGGGCGGGTAGTCGTAGTGCAGGTGGGTCAGCTGCTGGTACTGGCGGACCGGGTCGGGGCGGGCGGCGGCGGGCGGTGGGTCCAGCGGCAGCGGCATGTCGGCGTCCAGCAGGGCGAGCAGCCGGCGCACCTCGGGGGCGTAGACCTTCTTGTCGATCGGCATGTTGCTCTGCACCGTGCCGACCACCGGCTTGAGGGGGTCGTCGCGCAGGGCGGCGGGCACCAGGTAGTGGTAGTAGGGCTCGTGGGCGTGCACGAGCGTCTTCTCGTCGCCGAACCAGCCGCGCAGAAAGCGGACGGCGGCGACCTGGAACGCCAGGGGCTTGAAGAAGTCCAGGTCGCGGCCCTTGGCGGAGTACGGCGGGTAGAAGGTGTCGGGGAGCCGGTCCAGGTAGTCGTCGGACAGGAAGTACAGGTCGACGCCGTCCAGCCGGATGCGGTGCGCGGTGGTGGTCAGCTCCACCCGCACCTCGGCGGGGAAGTCCCGCCACACGTCCGGGTCGAGGACCAGGGGCAGGGTGTACGGGTCGGTGTAGGGCAGGTCCTCGACGTCGTAGCGGCCGCGCAGGTCGTCGAGGCGGCCGTGGGCCGGGGTGACGATGGAGACCCGGTGGCCGCGGGCGGCGAACGCCTTGGAGAGGTTCCACAGGTACACCGAGGTGCCGCCCTGCAGGAAGGTGTGGTCGAAGCCGCAGCACTCGAAGTAGGTCTCGACGATGTGCATACGGGGTTCGGGCACGGTCACGTTCACGTCCTCGCTGAGGTGGTGGTCGGGGCCGGGGCGTGCGCGCCGAGCGTCAGCGCGTGGCGCAGGTCGATCGCGGCGTGGTAGGGGCGGGCGTGGTCGCAGTTGTAGGCGAGTTCGTGCAGCAGCCGGGCCAGGTAGAGCAGCCGGTGCGGCGGGTCGGCGGACGGCGGGCCGAGCAGCAGCCGGCGCACCTGGGTCCGCCAGACGTCCGCCGCGTGGAAGACCAGGCGCAGCACCTGGGGCCGGCCGGCGGTGTCGTCCAGGGCGTCCGTCATGGTGCGCAGGGAGTCGACGCCGAGCCGTCCGGCGCTCTCGAAGGCGGCTTCGTCGGCGGCGAAGTACTCCAGGGCCCGCTCGACGGCGACGAGGTCCTGCACGGGCGACTGGGCGGCCCAGCCGGGCTCCCGGGGGCTCAGCGCGGGGGTCGACATGTCGATGACGGTCATCGTCGTGCCGCCGTCCTCGCCGGTGCGGCAGAGCAGGTGCGACAGGTGCAGGTCGCCGTGGGCGGGGCCGGACAGGAAGGCACCCGGGCGGGACCCGAACGCGGTCCGCAGCGCGGCGGTCTCGGCCCGCAGCGCCGCGAAGGCCGCCTTCCACGCCCGCTCGGGGAGCGCGACGGCGGCGGACTCCAGAACGGCCACCCGGTCCTCGGCGCGGTCCAGCGCGTCCCGCACCGGGTAGGGCTGCGGGGCGCCGCCGAGGCGTGCGGCCAGGTCGTGGTGGAAACCGGTCAGGAAGCGTCCGGCGGCGGTCAGGTCGGCGGCGAGCGGCCGCAGATGGCCGCGGACCGTGCGCTCGATGTCGCATCCCGCGGTGATCTTCGGCCACAGGGAGCGCATGTTGTGCCGCAGCGGGGTGTCCAGGCCGTCGCCGGGGACGTACCGGTAGAACACGCCGAGCGGGTGCCGGGAGCCGTCGGCCGGGTCGGTGTAGACGTAGTCCCCGGCCCACTCGGGCGTACGGCCGGTGCCGTCCAGCAGGCGCAGCAGCTCCGGCTCGCGGACGGGCTCGTCCAGCCGCCGGTAGGTCTTGTGGACGTACGGGGTGCCCGAGGCGTCCAGCAGGGACAGGGCGTTGGAGGACCAGCCCCGGTCGAACGGCAGCCGGCCGATCGGGCCGGCCGGTGCGCCGGTGCCGCGGAAGCGGAGGCTGCCGCCGCGTACGGTCGTCAACTCGGCCCCGGACTGCGCCTTTCGCCAGACCAGTCGGTCGAATTCCAGCTCGCCGTGGGCCTCTTGCAGACCGCCGCCGTCCGTGGGGCGTACCGGCACGACGTACCGGCGTCCGGCCGCGGCCACCACGAGCAGGCGGGTGCGGTCGTCCAGGGCCACCTCGTCGGTCGTCTCGTACCGGGCGGCCCGGCGGCCGTCCTCGTCCATCCAGGGCGCCGTGCGCAGCAGGGCGTCCAGTGTGTCGTCGTCGGTCACGGCCGAGTCAGCTCCCGGTCATCTCGTAGGTGTCGATGCCGCGCCGCCACACAGTCAGGGCGAGCGCGAGGGCCGCGCCGGTCACCACCGGCAGCCAGCCGAGGAGGTCCGTCGAGCCGTGCAGCAGATAGGTGCTCGGCACATAGGCGGTGAAGGCGAACGGCAGGACCCAGGTCAGCAGTCCGCGCAGGCTCGGGTGGTAGAGGTCGAGCGGGTAGGCGGCGAGCTCCGACACCTGGCTCGCCGCGTACATCGACGGCATGCTGGTGACGGTCCAGAAGGACAGTGAGGCGAAGAAAAGCTTCACCGCGGTGTGGATCAGCGCGCCGCACAGCACCAGCAGGGGTGCCAGCAGCCACTGTTCGGGGGCCAGGGACAGGCCGAGTCCGGAGCCCGCGTAGCAGACCAGGACGACGCCGACGGCGAGTTCGCCGAGCCCGTCGGGGTGGAAGAACCGCTCCGACAGCAGGGAGAACAGCGGGTTCACCGGCCGGATCAGATGGCGGTAGAACTCCCCGCGCTGCACCAGCTTGCGGCCCAGCTCCCACAGCTGGTCGGTGAACAGATGGTCCAGTCCCCTCGGCAGCAGGGAGAAGCCGAGCAGGAACAGCACCTCGTGGTACGACCAGCCGCCGACGGCGGGGACCTGGCGGAAGACCAGTCCGACGACCGCGGTCTGGATGCCGACCCGGACCAGGAAGGCTCCGGCGCCCATCAGGAAGTCCATGCGGTAGGCGGTCAGCCGGTGCAGTCCCACTCCGCCGAGGAACCAGGCCAGCCGCACATAGCGCCCCGCCGTACGCGTACGGGTCATCCGCCCAGCACCTCCAGCCGGCCGAGGCTCGCCCGCCACAGCACCGCGCACAGCAGGGTCAGTCCGGCCGCCCAGGCCAGTTGTCCGGCCAGTACGGCGGCGGCGGACGTCCAGCCGTCGTAGCGGCCCAGCAGGAGGGTGAGGGGTCCGTCCACCATGCCGCTGAAGGGCAGGGCCCGCGCGAGGGTCGCCAGTGGTTCCGGCATGAGGGCGATGGGCACCATCTGGCCGGCGAAGAAGGCGGTCACGGCCTGCTTGACCATGCGCACGCCCCAGGTGTTGGTGGTGACGAAGCCGGTCATGCCGGTCAGCAGGTTCACGCAGAACGCCAGCAGCACCGACACGGCGGTGGACAGCGTGAACAGCGCCAGGTCCAGCGGCCGGGGCACGGTGAGCGGCACGAGCAGTGCGAACAGCCCCAGCACCGGTACGCCGACCAGGACCGCGTTGGCGCCCACCAGGGGCAGACAGGCGAAGAACCGCATCACCGGGTAGCTGACGGGCCGCACCAGCATCACCGCCACGTCGCCGCGGTACACCTCGGCGGCGACCTCGTCGTCCACCCGGTTGCTGTGCAGCACCTGGAGCAACTGGGCCACCAGCAGGTAGGTGGTGATGCTGTCCCGGTCGAAGCCGCCGGGGCCCGGGCCGGCGGCGTACACGGCCCGCCACAGGAAGACGGTGACCGCGGCGCCGGCCGCGGCGGTCATCGCGGTCATGGCGAAGGTGGAGCGGTACTGGAGCAGCGACTGCAGTCCGCCGGTCGCGAAGGGGGTGTAGACGCGCAGCCGGCCGGTCATGCGGTGCCGCCCGGTGTCGTGCCGTCGGCGCCCTGCGGCACCAGGGGGCGGCCGTAGATCTGGCGCAGGACGTCCTCGAGGTCGGGTTCGGGGGCGTAGCAGTCGGCGAGGTCGAAGCGGTCGAGGAGGAAGGAGAGGACCTGGCGGGAGGTGTACCGGCCGGTCGGGTAGGTGACGCGGATGCGGCCGTCGGTGTCGGCGGTGGCGTGGACGCCGGGCAGTCCGGTCTCGATGCCGCGCAGCGCCTGGGCGGTGGAGGTGCTGTCGCGGTGGTCGAAGACGACCGAGCGGTGGGCGGCGGTGCGTAACAGCTCGTGCAGCGGCCCCTGGTGCACCACCCGGCCGTGGTCGACGACCAGGACGCTGTCGCAGATCGCGGCGATGTCGGCGATGTCGTGGCTGGTGAGCAGCACGGTGGTGCCGAGCTGCTGGTGGGCGCGGTTGACCAGTTCGCGCACCGCGTCCTTGAGGACCATGTCCAGGCCGATGGTCGGCTCGTCCCAGAAGAGCACGGCCGGGTCGTGCAGCAGGCTGGCGGCGATCTCCGCCCGCATGCGCTGGCCGAGGCTGAGCAGCCGTACGGGGGTGGTGCCGAGCGCGTCGATGTCGAGGAGCTCCCGGAACAGGGCGAGGTTGCGCCGGTACACCGGCTCGGGGATGTCGTAGATGCGTTGCAGGATGCGGAAGGAGTCCGGGACGGACAGGTCCCACCACAGCTGGCTGCGCTGGCCGAACACCACGCCGATGCGGCGGGCGTTGAGCTGCCGGTGGCGGTAGGGCTCGATGCCGCCGACCAGGCAGCGGCCGGAGGTCGGGGTCATGATGCCGGTGAGCATCTTGATGGTGGTGGACTTGCCGGCTCCGTTGGCGCCCAGGTAGGCGGTCTTGGTGCCCGCCGGGATCTCGAAGGAGATGTCGTCGACGGCCCGGACGATGCGGTGGCGCCGGGTGAACAGGGTGGAGAGGCTGCCCAGGAGTCCGGGCCCGCGCTCGGCGAGCCGGAACTCCTTGACGAGGTGCTCGGCGACGATCATGCCGCGACCACCTGCTCGATCGCCGTGTCCAGCAGCGTCAGTCCCTCGTCGAGCAGGGCCTCGTCGATCGTGAACGGCGGTGCCAGGCGCAGGATGTGTCCGCCGAGCGCGACCCTGAGGCCGAGGTCGAGGGCCGTGGTGTAGACGGCGCGGGCGAGGTCCGGGGCAGGGGTGCGGCTGTGCGGGTCGGTGACGAACTCCAGTCCCCACAGCAGTCCCAGGCCGCGGACCTGCCCGAGGACGTCGAAGCGCCGGTGCAGTGCGGTGAGCCGGGTTTCCATCAGGTCGCCGAGGACGCGGACGCGGTCGATCAGCCGGTCGCGTTCGATGACCTCCAGGGTGGCGCGGGCGGCGGCGATGCCGAGCGGGTTGCTCGCGAACGTCGAGGCGTACGCGCCCGGTGCGGCGGCCTCGGGCCTGCGCAGCAGCTCGGAGCGGCCGGCCAGCACGGCGAACGGGAACCCGTTGGCGGTGCCCTTGGCCAGCATCGTCAAGTCGGGTTCCACGCCGAGCAGTTCACTGGCGAGGAAGGCTCCGGTGCGGCCGCCGCCGGTGAGCACCTCGTCGGCGACCAGCAGTACCCCGCCCTCGCGGCAGGCCTCGCCGACCCGTTCCCAGTAGCCCGGCGGGGGCACGATCACGCCTGCCGCGCCGAGGACCGGCTCGAAGACCAGCGCGGAGACGCTGGGCTTGGCGGCGATGTGCCGGCGCACCAGGGACGCGCAGCGTAAGTCGCAGCCGGGGTACTCCAGTTCCAGCGGGCAGCGGTAGCAGTAGGGCGCGTAGCCGAGCACGCTGTTGCCGCTGAAGGACTGGTGGCCGATGTCCCAGTGGACCAGCATCCGCGCGCCCATGGTCTTGCCGTGGAAGCCGTGACGCAGGGCGCCGATGCGATTGCGGCCCGGTTCGGCCGTGGCCTGCACGACTCGCAGCGCCGCCTCCACGACCTCCGCGCCGGTGGAGAAGAACGCGTAGGTGTCGAGGTGGTCCGGCAGCAGCCGGGCGAGGAGTTCCAGCAGGTCGGCGCGGTCCGGGGTGGCGCTGTCGTGGACGTTCCACAGCCGCTGGGCCTGCGCGGTCAGGGCCGCGACGACCTCCGGGTGGCCGTGGCCCAGCGACTGGGTGAGGGTGCCGGAGGCGAGGTCGAGGTACTGGTTGCCGTCGAGGTCGGTCAGGACGGGTCCCCGGCCCTCGGCGAACACCCGGCGCCCGTGCTCGGCCTCCTCGGAGGCGCCGGGTGCCAGATGACGGGCCTCTCTTCGCAGTTGCCGGGCTTGCCGGATACCTGTCACTACAGCCCCCTGGAATACGGACGGATTCCCTGCGGTCGACTGAAACGCCTTGCAGGGCAAGGGCGTTGGCCGTGCGAGAGCTGAGTCAAACACCCTGGCGAGACGGTTCGCAAGCGTTCTGAAACTTTCAGGAATTCCTTGCACTGCCGGGGGGCGGTCTGCTTGAGTCGATACGGCCTTCCGGCCGCACCACGCCTCCTGACCGAGGAGAGACCGTTGAGACCACAACATTCCCGACCGGCCTCGTTAGCACGGAGGCCCAGGTGAAGGCACTGGTGCTGGCGGGGGGCACCGGCAGCCGCCTGCGACCGTTCACGTACTCCGGCGCCAAGCAACTGCTGCCGATCGCCAACAAGCCCGTGCTGTTCTACGCCCTGGAGTCGCTGGCCGCGGCCGGCATCGAGGACGTCGGGATCGTCGTCGGCGCACACGGCCCGGCGATCCGCGAACTGGCCGGTGACGGCAGCGAGTTCGGGCTGCGGATCACCTACATCGCCCAGTCGCGGCCGCTGGGGCTCGCCCACGCGGTGCTGATCGCGCGGGACTTCCTCGCCGACGACGACTTCCTGCTGTACCTCGGCGACAACTACCTGCCCGAGGGCGTCGGCGAACTCCTCCGCGCTGGAGGTCCCGCCGCGGCCCGGCTGCTGCTGACCCCCGTCGCTGACCCGTCGCGCTTCGGCGTGGCGGAGGTGGACGCCGAGGGCCGGGTGCTGGCGCTGGAGGAGAAGCCCGACACCCCGCGCAGCGATCTCGCGCTCATCGGCGTGTACGCCTTCACTCCCCTCGTGCACGAGGCGGTGCGCGCCGTCCGGCCCTCCGCGCGCGGCGAGCTGGAGATCACCCACGCCGTCCAGTGGCTCATCGACCAGGGGCATCCGGTGCGCGCCACCGTCACCACCCGGCCCTGGCGCGACACCGGCAGCGTCGAGGACATGCTGGAGGTCAACCGCGAGGTGCTGGACGGCATCGAGGGCGGTGTCGAGGGCAAGGTCGACCCTGCCAGCACCCTCGTCGGCCGGGTCCGCGTCGCCGAGGGCGCCGTCGTGCGCGCCTCCCGGGTGGTCGGCCCGGTCGTCATCGGCGCCGGCGCGGTCGTCAGCAACTCCAGCGTGGGCCCGTACACCTCGATCGGCGACGACTGCCGGGTCGAGGACAGCGCGATCGAGTACTCCGTGCTGCTGCGCGGGGCCCAGATCGAGGGGGCCGGCCGGATCGAGTCCTCCCTGATCGGCCGCGGGGCCGTGGTGGGTCAGGCCCCGCGCCCTCCGCACGCCCACCGTCTCGTGATCGGCGACCACAGCAAGGTGCATCTCACGCCATGACACGCATCCTCGTCACCGGCGGAGCCGGTTTCATCGGGTCCGCCTACGTCCGCCATCTGCTCGGCCCGCAGGCCCCGCGCGGGACGACCGTGACCGTCCTGGACAAGCTCACCTACGCGGGCAGCCTCGCCCGCCTCGACCCGGTGCGCTCGCACCCCGACCTCACCTTCGTGCAGGGCGACGTGTGCGACGCGTCGCTGGTGTCGGCGCTGGTGGCCGGGCACGACCAGATCGTGCACTTCGCCGCCGAGTCGCACGTCGACCGGTCCATCGCGGCCGGCGCCGAGTTCACCCGGACCAACGTCCTCGGCACGCAGGTCCTGCTGGACGCGGCGCTGGAGAGCGGGGTGCGCACCTTCGTGCACGTCTCCACCGACGAGGTCTACGGCTCGCTGCCCGAGGGCGCGGCCAAGGAGAGCGACCTGCTGCGGCCTTCGTCGCCGTACGCCGCGTCCAAGGCGGCCTCCGACCTCCTCGCCCTGGCCCACCACCACACCCACGGCCTCGACGTCCGGGTGACGCGCTGCTCCAACAACTTCGGGCCGTACCAGCACCCGGAGAAGCTCGTCCCTCGGTTCCTCACCGCGCTCCTGGACGGCGGTACCGTCCCGCTGTACGGCGACGGCCTGCAGATACGGGACTGGCTCCATGTCGACGACCACATCAGGGCGCTGGAGCTGGTCAGGGTGTCGGGCCGGCCCGGGCAGATCTACAACATCGGCGGCGGGACCTCGCTGACGAACCTCGATCTGACGCGCCGTCTGCTCGCGCTGTGCGGCGCGGGTCCCGAGCGGATCGTCACCGTCGCCGACCGCAAGGGCCACGACCGCCGGTACGCGGTCGACCACACGAAGATCACTCAGGAGCTGGGCTACCGCCCGGGCAGTCCGTTCGAGACCGCGCTGGCGGCGACGGCCGACTGGTACAAGCAGCACGCGCACTGGTGGCGGGCGCTGCCTGCGCGGCTATGAGCGGGGTACGGCCGCGGTCGACCCCCGGACCACCAGCTCGGGCATGATGACGAACTCGGTGTGCGGGGCGGGCGTGCCCCACAGCTCCTCCATCAGCGCGTCGACGGCGGCCTGCCCCATGGCCCGCACGGGTTGCCGGATGGTGGTCAGGGGCGGGTCGGTGTAGGCGATGAGCGGCGAGTCGTCGAAGCCGATCACGGAGACGTCCTCGGGGACGGCGAGCCCGCGCAGGCGTGCGCAGCGTATGGCGCCCAGGGCCATCATGTCGCTGGCGCACACCACGGCCGTACAGCCCTGGTCGAAGAGTTCCGCCGCGGCCGCCTGCCCGCCCTCCAGGGTGAACAGGGTGTGCCGGATCCACCGCGCCGACTCACGGGGCGACAGCCCCAGCCGCTCATCGACGGCCCGTTGAAAGCCCTCGGTCTTGCGCTGCACCGGAACGTACCGGGCGGGTCCGACGGCGAGTCCGATGCGCTCATGCCCGAGGGCGGTCAGATGCGTCACGGCCAGGGCCATGGCGGAGCGGTCGTCGCAGGAGACGAAGGGGGCGCTGATCGCCGGCGAGAAGCCGTTGACGAGCACGAACGGCACGCCCTGTTCGCGCAGCCGGGCGTAGCGGGCGGTGTCGGCGGTCGTGTCGGCGTGCAGTCCGGACACGAAGATCATCCCGGACACCCCGCGCTCGACCAGCATCTCGGTCAGCTCGTCCTCCGTCGACCCACCCGGGCTCTGGGTCGCCAGCACCGGTGTGCAGCTCAGGCGGGTCAGCGCCTGCCCGACGACCTGGGCCATCGCGGGGAAGATCGGGTTGTCCAGCTCCGGGGTGATGACGCCGATCAGGTTCGAGGCCCTCGGCCGCAGCCGTGACGGCCGTTCGTAGCCGAGGGTGTCCAGCGCGGCGAGCACGGAGGCCCGCGTGTCCGAGGCGACGCCGCGCGTGCCGTTGATCACCCGGCTGACCGTGGCTTTGCTGACCCCCGCCGCGGCCGCGATGTCGGCAAGTCGCGCGCTCATGGCTGTGGACTGTACCTGCCGGCCGACGGTCTTGCCCACACGGCACCGGGTCGTGCGGCGGTACTGAATGACGTCCGCGGCCGCGGGAGTTGACGTGTGGCGGCGCGCCACCCTGCGCCCGGTCCGCCGCGACAGGGGGCCGGGGCCTGTCGTCCGGATCAGGTCGGCCGAGGCTCCAGGGCCCTAGCCCCACACCGCGCGGGCCAGGGCCACGCCCGCGAAGGCCGCGCCGAGTCCGGCCAGGACGCTGAGGGCGGCGTTGGCGAGGGCGTAGCCCCGGGCGCCGTCCTCGGTGAGGCGGAGGGTCTCGTAGGAGAAGGTCGAGTAGGTGGTCAGCGCGCCGCACAGGCCGGTGCCGAGCAGCAGTCGAGTGTGGGAGCCGGTGACGCCCGCCGCGGCCGCGCCGGTCAGCAGGCCGAGGATCAGGGAGCCGGTGACGTTGACCGCGAAGGTGCCCCAGGGCATGAGGGAGTCGTGCCGGGACTGGACCGCGCGGTCGGTGAGGTAGCGCAGGGGGGCGCCGATCATGCCGCCGACGGCCACCAGCAGCCAGTTCATCGGCCGGCCTGCCCGTCCGCGCCGCCCTGGGGGAAGCGGACGACCTCCACCTCGTCGAGGGTCACCAGCCCCTCCCCGACCAGCTCGGCGAGGCGCGGCAGGAAGGCCCGTACGCGTTCCTCGGTGTCGACGATCACGACGGCCACCGGCAGGTCCTCGCTCAGGGAGAGCAGGCGCGAGGTGTGGATCAGGGAGGAGGCGCCGAAGCCCTCGATGCCGCGGAAGACGCTGGCGCCGGCCAGGCCCGCCTCGTGCGCGCGGTGGACGATCTCGGAGTACAGGGGCCGGTGGTGCCAGGTGTCGTCCTCGTCGACGAACACGGTCAGGCGCAGGGCCGGGGTGGCGGTCGGTCCGGTCATCGGGGCCTCCGGAGCAGCAGCCGGCGAGCGGCCGTCACCGCCAGCCATACGGCGGTGAGGGCGGCGAGCAGGGTCGTGGCCAGGTAGGCCAGTGCGGTGGCGGTGCGGCCGTCGTCGAGGAGTTTCTGGATGTCCACGGCGTACGTCGAGAAGGTGGTGTAGCCGCCGAGCACACCGGTGCCGAAGAAGGGGCGCACCAGGCGGTGGACGGACCGTGCCTCCACGACCAGCACCATGAACAGGCCGATCACGGCGCAGCCGGTGACATTGACCCAGAACGTGGTCCAGGGGAAGCCGCCGCTGTGCGCGGGCCACAGCAGGGAGGCCGCGTACCGCGCGGTGGCGCCGATCGCCCCGCCCACGGCGACCGCCGCGACCACGGGTGCCTGGCCGTGCCGGCGCGCCGTGCGGCGCACGGTGGCGTCCGTGCCGGTGCCCTGGGCTGTCATGGTCGTACGTCTCCTGCGCCGCCGCTCCGCGGTGATCGCGGACCGTCAAAGGGTAACGCCGCCGGACGGACCGGGTCACTTCACGGCGGGCCGCTCGCACACCGCCACGCCCCGCTCCCACAGGCTGCCCAGGACGAGCAGGCCGGAGGCCTCGCAGACGCTGGTGGCCATGCGGAAGCGGGAGTGGCGGGCGGTGAGGTGGTGCAGGGCGCGGCCCTGGTCGTCGTAGGCGAGGACGCCGGTCGTGCCGGTGGGGCGGAAGGGGGCGTGCACGGCGGCCCGGGCGGCGGCGCGGCGGACGGCGGGGGCGGCGCGGTGGAGCAGGTCCAGGGGCGGGACGCGGGGTCCGGCGAGCGCGACCCAGATCGGGCCGTCCGGTCCGCCGCGCCACAGGTTGTCCGGCATGCCGGGCAGGTTCTCGGCGAAGGGGTGCGCCTGCCCTACGGACGGCCCGGTGAGCGGCACGCGGGTGAGCCGGCGGGCGCCGGTCTCGGCGACGACCAGGAAGGACTCGTCGGCGGCGGGCGCGAGTCCGTTGGCGAACTGCAGCCCGTCCAGGACGACTTCGGGCACGGAGGCCCCGGGCGCCAGGCGCAGCAGGCGTCCGGTGCCGGTGTGTTCGACCAGGTCGCCGATCCATTGACGGAGGGGGTAGCGGGTGCTGGAGACGGTGAAGTAGACGCTGCCGTCGGACAGGGCGACGACGTTGCTGCAGAACCGCAGCCGCTCCCTCGCCAGTGTGTCGGTGAGGACGTGTACGGCGCCGGAGGCGAGGTCGACGCGGAGCAGGCCGCGTTCGGCGTCGCAGACGAGCAACGTGTCGTCGCCGGGGAGGAGTTCCAGGCCGAGGGGGCGGCCGCCGGTCCGGGCTAGCACCTCGACGCGGGGGCCTCCGGCAGGGTTGGTCAGGCCGTCGAGGCGCAGGATGCGGCCGTCCTCGACGCCGGTCAGCACGCGTCCTCGTGCGTCGGCCACGACGTCCTCGGGCCCCCGCGCGCCGAGGGCGATCAGTCTGCGCGGTGCGAGTGCCTGGGGTGCCAGTGCCTGGGGTGCGGTCATCGACGCCCTGCCCTTCCGCCGGGGAGGTGACGCTACCAGCCCTTCTCGAACATCCGGGCCACCTCGGCGATGCGCACCTCGTCGCGCCGGTAGTGGACCGCGCGCCGGACCCGGCGGGTGCGCAGCAGGCCGAGGTCGGCGAGGAGGCCGAGGTGGGTCGCGGCGACCTCGCGGCGCAGTCCGAGCCGGGCGGCGACGGCCTCACAGGTGACCCCGTCCTCCAGGAGGTCGCCCTGGCGGCCGGGCGGGAAATGGGCGACCGGGTCCTTCAGCACCTCCAGGATCTCCAGGCGCAGTTCGCTGGTGGGAGTCCTCAGCATCTCGTCCCCCTCGACTACGGGCGCGCTCGTACAGCGCATTCCCACTTTGGCGCCGCACACGCCGCGGCGTCCGGCACTTCGCCACTCTTGTCCGGTATCGAACTGCCGTACGGGACCGAGGTGTTCGCCGACCCGGGCACGCCAAGGGCCCGGTCGCCGGGGTGGCGGCCGGGCCCCTCGTCAAGGGCGGTCAGCGGTGGCTGAACCAGGACATCGAGGCGAGCGCCTTGTCGTCGTAGCCGAACAGGGCCTGGTTCTCCCAGGCGTTGCCGGAGGAGGCGTCGGTCGGGTCCCAGCCGTTGCCGGTGACCGCGGTCCAGGTGGCCTCCCAGTAGAAGACGCCGAGGCCGCGGCCGTTCGGGACGGCCTCCACGATGCTCGCGACGTCGTTCATCCACCTGGTCTGTCCGGCGACGGTGGCCGGGTAGCCGGAGACGAGCTCACTGCTGAGGTCGATGACGTCCTCGTGGGAGTCCTCGCTGCCCAGCCGGAAGGGGTAGGCCGTCTCGGCGACGTAGACCGGCTTGCCGTAGCGGGCGGCCGCGTCGTCCAGGGTCGTCTGGAAGTCGTAGAGCGAGCCGTGCCAGTAGCCGTAGTAGGACAGGCCGATCACATCGAACTTCACACCCTGGGCGAGGGCGCTGTCGAACCACGAGCGGGTGCCCGCCAGGTCGCCGCCCTTGGCGAGGTGCAGGGCCACCTGCGTCGACGAGTTGACCGCCTTGACCGCGTCGTAGCCGGAGTTGAGCAGGCCCGCGAGCTGCGACCAGTTGGCGGTGGAGCCCTCGTTCCAGAGCATGCCGCCGTTGATCTCGTTGCCCACCTGGACCATGTCGGCGGTGGTGCCCTGGGCCTTCAGGGCGTTCAGCACGTCGTACGTGTGGTTGTACACGTCGGTCTTGAGCTGGCTGTAGGAGTGGCCGGCCCAGGCGGACGGCTTGGCCTGCTGGCCGGGGTCGGTCCAGAAGTCCGAGTAGTGGAAGTCGACCAGGAGCTTCATGCCCTGGGCCTTGATGCGCTTGGCCGTCGCCAGGACCTGCGTCTTGGTGTTGTAGCCGTCGGCCGGATTGACCCATACCTTCAGGCGCGCGTAGTTCATGCCGGCGGACTTCAGGATGGCGACCGGGTCGCCGGTGGTGCCGGAGCTGTTCTTGTAGACGCCGCCCTTGGCCTCGCTCTTGGCGAGGGAGGAGATGTCGGCACCATGGATGGACGTCCCGGACGTGCCGGACGTGAAGGTGAGGTCGTCGACATTGATCCAGTTGCCGGCGTTCGCGTCACTGTTGACGCTGATCGTGCACTGGTTGTTGGTCACATTGACCGGCACGACGACACGGATCCACCCGCTGGCGGAGACCGGCAGGTTCGTGCGCTGCTCGGTGCCGCCGCAGTTCTTCAGGGATATGTAGGCGGCGTTCTGGCCGCCGCCGGAGCGCACCCAGGCGGTGAGCTTGTAGTTCCCGTTGGTCAGCCCGGACAGGTACTGGTAGGTCTCCACCTTGTAGGCGGTGGACGCCCAGTGGCTGAGCCGGTAGCTGCCGCCGTGGCCGCCGGACTCCGAGAAGGAGGCGCCGGTGTCGCCGTACTCGGACCAGCCGCTGGGGGTGCCGGTGCCGGCTCCGTCGGTCTCGAAGCCGCCGTTGGTGAGGGTGCTCGCCGCCTGTGCGGTCTGGGCGGGCAGGGAGGTGAGGGCGAGGCCCGCGGCGAGCGGGAGCAGCAGGGCCTTGATGGTGCGTCTGGGATGGAACATCGTCGTCCGTCGTCCCTTCGACGTGATGGGGATGGGGGTGCCTCCGCCGCGGCGGTGAGACCGGGGGTTCCCGGGGCTCCCTGGAAGGACCTCGGGTGGAGGCGGCCCCTCCGCCCGCGGCTCGTGCGGCTCGCGCGGGCGGAGGGGAGTCGGCTCAGCCGTCGAGTCGGACGACCCGTACGGCTCCCGCGGGCACGGCCAGCCGGCCCGCGGCGCGCTCGCCCGTCAGCAGTTCGGTGCCGGGCGTGTCCAGCGGCACCTTCGCCTCGGTGGCGGTGTGGTTGATCGCGAACAGGTAGCTGCCCTGCTCGCCCGTGCGGTGGACGACCTCGACGTCCCGGGGCAGCTCGGTGCGCGGCGCGAGGCGCGCGTCCTGGGCCGCGCGGGCGAGGACGGCGTCGATGCCGTCGGTGCCGAGGCGGGTGGAGATGTACCAGGCGGTGCCCTCGCCGAGGCGGTGCCGGGTGACGGCGGGGCGGCCGGCGGTGAGGCCGTCGGTGTACGTCCACACGGTCTCGGCGCCGCGCGGCACCACGAACTCCGTCCACACGTCGCCGTCGAGCTCGGCACCGTCGGGGCCGGTCAGGCGCACCCGCTCGCCGCCCAGCAGCGGCGAGAACTCCTCGACGGTCAGGCCGAGGGTGTCGCGCAGCACGCCCGGGTAGGCGCCCTCGTGGACGGCGTCGTGCTCGTCGACGATGCCGGAGAAGTACGACACGACGAGGGTGCCGCCCTGATCGACATAGCGCCGGAGGTTGTCGCCCGCGGCCTTCGTCATCAGGTACAGCGCGGGGACGACGACCAGCGGGTAGGCCGACAGGTCGGCCTCCGGGTGAGCGAAGTCGACCGTGAGGTGGCGGTCGTAGAGGGCCTCGTAGAAGCTGTCGGCGCGCTCGCGGGCGTCGTGGTCCTCGCTGGGCCGCCAGTCGAGGGCTTGCGCCCACCAGGACTGCCAGTCCCACAGCACGGCCACGTCGGCGACGGTGCGGGTGCCGCGGACGGGGTTCAGGGTGTCGAGGGTGGCGCCCAGTTCGACGACCTCGCGCCACACGCGTGTGTCGGTGCCGCCGTGCGGGACCATCGCGGAGTGGAACTTCTCGGCGCCGCGGCGGGACTGGCGCCACTGGAAGAACATGGCGCCCTCGGAGCCGCGTGCCACATGGGCGAGGGAGTTGCGGGCCATCTGTCCGGGGGCCTTGGCCGGGTTGCGGGCCTGCCAGTTGACGCCCGAGGTGGAGTGCTCCAGGAGGATCCAGGGGGCGCCGCCGGCGACGGAGCGGGTGAGGTCGGCGGCCATGGCGAGGTTGACGTGGGTGCGGCGGCCGTCGGTGATCAGGTAGTGGTCGTTGGTGACGATGTCGACCTCGCGGCCCCACGCCCAGTAGTCGATGGAGTCGCACTGGCTGAGGGCGGTCATGAAGTTCGTCGTGACCGGGACGCCGGGCGAGAGGCGGTGCAGGATGTCCCGCTCCATGAGGAAGTTCTCGCGGATGGTGGCGTCGGCGAAGCGGCGGTAGTCCAGCACCTGGGCCGGGTTGCCCACGGTGGGGGTGGCGCGCGGCGGGTTGATCTCCTCGAAGTCGCCGTAGCGCTGGCCCCAGAAGGCGGTGCCCCAGGCCTCGTTCAGCGACTCGATCGTGCCGTACGTCCCCAGCAGCCAGCGGCGGAAGTGGCCCGCGCAGGAGTCGCAGTAGCAGGCCGAGACGGGGACGCCGTACTCGTTGTGGACGTGCCACATGGCCAGCGCCGGGTGGTCGCCGTAGCGCTCGGCGAGCTTGGTGGCGATGTTCGCCGCGGCGGCGCGGTAATCGGTGTTGCTGTGGCAGATGGCGCCGCGCGAGCCGAACTCGTAGCGGGTGCCGTCGGCCGTCACCGGCAGGGCCTCGGGGTGGGCGCGGTAGAACCACACCGGCGGGACGACGGTGGGGGTGCCGAGGTCGACCCGGATGTCGTTCTCGTGCAGAAGATCGAAAAGCCGGTCGAGCCAGGCGAAGTCGTACACCCCGGGTGAAGGCTCCAGGAGCGCCCAGGAGAAGATGCCCACACTCACCATCGAGACGCCGGCCTCACGCATGAGCCGGACGTCCTCGTGCCAGACGCTTTCCGGCCATTGCTCGGGGTTGTAGTCCCCGCCGAAGGCGAGCCTGGTGAGGCCCCTGGGGGTGGCGTCCGGCATGGATCTTCTCCCGGTCAGTCGATCATTTGGGAACGTGCACACACATGCTCAGCGGTGCGAGCCCAACATAACCGCACAGCAACAACCATTGACAAGTGTCTGGGATGTTTCTCTACTGTGAACGCTCACAGAAGCATGGCAGGTCTTCGCAACAGGCGGAGACCCAGGTCAGGGGAGAGATCCATGCCCATCACGAAGCGCCGCGGGCTCCGTCGGGTCACAGCCACCGCAGTCGCCGTCGCACTCGGCACCACCGCCCTCGCCGCCTGCGGCGGGTCCGACGACGAGAACGAGGCCCAGTCCGGCCCGGTCTCGCTCACTTACTGGACCTGGACGCCCGGCATGGACAAGGTCGTCGACCTGTGGAACAAGGGCCCGGGCAAGGAGCAGCAGATCACCGTCACGGTGAAGAAGCAGGCCTCCGGCGACACGCTCGTCACCAAGATCCTCACCGCGCACAAGGCCGGCAAGGCCCCGGACCTGGTCCAGGCCGAGTACCAGGCCCTGCCGACGCTGGTCAGCAATGACGCCCTCGCGGACATCTCCGGCGACGTGGACGACGTCAAGGACAAGTTCGCCGACGGTGTCTGGCAGCAGACCACGCTGGGCACGGACGCGGTCTACGCGGTCCCGCAGGACATCGGCCCGATGATGTTCTACTACCGCGAGGACCTGTTCAAGAAGTACGGCCTGAAGGTCCCCACGACCTGGGAGCAGTTCGCCGAGACCGCCCGCGCACTGAAGAAGAAGGCGCCGGGCACCGACCTGACGACGTTCTCCGCCAACGACTCCGGCCTCTTCGCGGGCCTGGCCCAGCAGGCCGGCGCGAAGTGGTGGACCACCGAGGGCGAGAAGTGGAAGGTCGGCATCGACGACGCCGCCACCCAGAAGGTCGCCACGTTCTGGGGCGACCTCGTCAAGGAGGGCGCCATCGACAACCAGCCGATGTACACCCCGGCCTGGAACAAGGCGCTCAACACAGGCAAGCAGATCGCCTGGGTCAGCGCCGTGTGGGCGCCGGGCACCCTGACCACCGCCGCGCCCGACACCAAGGGCAAGTGGGCGATGGCCCCGCTCCCGCAGTGGACGGAGAGCGACAACGTCACCGGCAGCTGGGGCGGCTCCTCCACCGCGGTCACCACCGACTCCGGCCACAAGGAGGCCGCCGCCAAGTTCGCCACCTGGCTGAACACCGACGGTGACGCCCTGAACGCCCTGGCCAAGGAGAGCGGCATCTACCCGGCCTCCTCCGCCGCCCAGCTCAGCGGCGCCTTCACCACCCCGCCGGAGTACTTCGCCAACCAGCCCGACTTCTACCAGCAGGCCGCGAAGATCGCGAAGACCACCGCGCCCGCCGCGTGGGGCCCGAACGTGAACGTCGCCTACACGAGCTTCAAGGACGCCTTCGGCGCCGCCGCGAAGAACAAGTCGGACTTCGGCGCCGCCCTGAGGACGATGCAGGACGACACGGTCGCCGACATGAAGAAGCAGGGCTTCGAGGTTTCCGAGTGACGACCGCACGCCGGAAGTCGTACGGGGTCAAGGGGGCCCCGTACGCCTTCCTCCTCCCAGCCACGCTCCTGTTCGCGCTGTTCTTCGCGCTGCCCATCGGCTACGCGGTCTGGCTCAGCTTCCACAAGGTGAAGGTCTCCGGGCTCGGCCTCGGGTCCGGCGCCCGCAAGGAGGTCTGGGCCGGGCTGGAGAACTACACGTCCGCCCTCAGCGACAGCGAGCTGCTCGACGGCGCCCTGCGCGTCCTCGGCTACGGCTGCATCGTCGTGCCGGTGATGCTGGGCCTCGCCCTGCTGTTCGCGCTGATGCTGGACTCCGACAAGGTCAGGCTCGCCCCCTTCACCCGCCTCGCGATCTTCCTGCCGTACGCCATCCCCGGCGTGGTGGCGGCGCTGCTGTGGGGCTTCCTGTACCTGCCGGACGTCAGCCCGTTCTACTTCGTGCTGGAGAAGCTCGGCCTGCCGCAGCCGGACCTGCTGGACGGCGGTCCGCTGTACCTGGCCCTGTCGAACATCGCGGTCTGGGGCGGCACCGGCTTCAACATGATCGTCATCTACACCTCGCTCCAGGCCATCCCGGCCGAGGTGTACGAGGCGGCCAAGCTGGACGGCGCCACCCCGCTGCAGATCGCCCTGAAGATCAAGATCCCGATGGTGGCGCCCTCGCTGGTGCTGACCTTCTTCTTCTCGATCATCGCCACGCTCCAGGTGTTCAGCGAGCCGATGACGCTCAAGCCGCTCACCAACGCGATGTCGACGACCTGGAGCCCGCTGATGAAGGTCTACCGGGACGCCTTCGGCACCGGTGACATCTACGCGGCGGCCGCCGAGGCCGTGATCATCGCGATCGTCACGCTGGTGCTCAGCTTCGGCTTCCTGCGCACCGCGAACCGCAGCAACAAGCAGGGGGCAGCACGATGAGTTCTCTTGCCGTACAGAAGGCCCCCGCAACGGCCGGCACCGCCGGTGCCCGGCACAGCCGTCCGCCGCTGCGCAGCCGGATCGCGCTCGTCCCGACGGTCACGCTGCTCGTGGGCGCGGTCTACTGTCTGCTCCCGGTGGCCTGGGTGGTGATCGCCTCCACCAAGTCCGGCAGCGAGCTGTTCTCCACGTTCACCTTCCTGCCGGGCACGGGCTTCACGCAGAACCTGTCCGACCTCAACGCCTACCGCGACGGCGTCTACTGGAAGTGGATGGGCAACTCCGCCCTCTACGCCGTCCTGGGCGCCCTGCTGTCGACGGTGGTCTCGGCGTTCAGCGGCTACGCGCTCGCCATGTACCGCTTCCGCGGCCGCGAGACCATGTTCAACGTCCTGCTCGCGGGCGTGCTGATGCCGCCGATCATCCTCGCCGTCCCGCAGTACCTGCTGATGGCCGAGGTGAACCTGACGGACTCCTACCTGGCCGTGCTGCTGCCGCAGATCCTCTCGCCGTACGGCGTGTACCTGGCGCGGATCTACGCCGCGGCGGCCGTGCCCGGTGATGTGGTCGAGGCGGGCCGGATGGACGGGGCGAGCGAGTGGCGGATCTTCACGCGGATCGCGCTGCCGATGATGGTCCCGGGCATGGTGACGGTGTTCCTGTTCCAGTTCGTCGCGATCTGGAACAACTTCCTGCTGCCGTACATCATGCTCAGCGACGACGAGAAGTTCCCGATCACGGTGGGTCTGCACACGCTGCTGGAGCAGGGCGCCAACACACCTGCCCTGTACACCCTGGTGATCACCGGCGCGTTCCTCGCGGTGTTCCCGCTGATCGCGCTGTTCCTGGTCATTCAGCGGTTCTGGAGCCTGGATCTGCTGTCCGGAGCCGTAAAGTCATGACCATGAGCAACACGGGGGGCCGGCGCAAGCCGCCGACGATCCACGACGTGGCGCGCGAGGCGGGTGTCTCGCGCGGCACCGTCTCGCGCGTCCTCAACGGCGGCCACTACGTCAGCCCGGCGGCGGCGGAGGCCGTCAACGCGGCCATCCGCAAGACGGGTTACGTCGTGAACCGGCACGCCCGCTCGCTGATCACGGGCCGCTCCGACTCGGTCGGCTTCCTGCTGACGGAGCCTCAGGAGCGGTTCTTCGAGGACCCCAACTTCAACGTCCTGCTGCGCGGCTGCACGCAGGCGCTGGCCGCGCACGACATCCCGCTGCTGCTGATGATCGCCGGTACGGAGGACGAACGGCGGCGGATAACGCGCTACATCACCGCCGGGCACGTCGACGGGGTGCTGCTGGTCTCCAGCCACTCCGGCGACCCGGTCGCCGAGCGACTGCGCGAGGCGGGCGTACCCCTGGTCGCCTGCGGCAAGCCGATCGGGCTGGCCTCGAAGGTGAGTTACGTGGCCGCCGACGACCGCGACGGCGCCCGTGACATGGTCCGGCATCTGCTGTCGCTGGGCCGCCGCCGGATCGGTGTGGTCACCGGTCCGCTGGACACCCCGGGCGGTGTCGAGCGCCTCGCCGGCTACAAGGAGGTGCTCACCGCCGCGGGCATCGACATCGACGACCGTCTGATCGTCCCCGGCGACTACAGCCGGGCCAGCGGTGAGGCGGGCGCCGAACGGCTCCTCGCCCAGGCGCCCGACCTGGACGCGGTGTTCGTGGCCTCCGACCTGATGGCCCAGGGCGTGCTCACGGCCCTGCACCGGGCCGGGCGGCGGGTACCCGAGGACATCGCCGTCGGCGGCTTCGACGACTCCCCCGCCGCGCTGGCCGCCAGCCCCGAGCTGACGACCATACGACAGCCCTGGGACCGCATCAGCGCCGAGATGGTCCGCGTACTCCTCGCCCAGATAGGAGGCGAGGACCCGGCGGCGGTGATCCTCCCGACGGAGCTGGTCAAGCGCGCGTCGACGTGACGGAGGGGGCGGGTCGGGTCCGGGGGCTGCCCCCGGGTCCCGGTGACCTGCCCCCTGCCGCGTCTGCGGTGGTCACCCTCCCGGTGCCGTACGCGCTCGGCCGGAGCAACCGGTCAGGATCGGAGAAGCCGCCCTGGCCCGCCCGGTCCTAGCGTGGGGTCACCGGCGCGCAACGGGCGCCGGGCCACGCGGAACGTCACGAGGAGTACGCCATGACCGCCGGCCTGAAGACGATCATCTACCCCGTCAAGGACCTGGAGCGGGCGAAGGCCCTGTTCGGCGCGCTGCTGGGGGTGGAGCCGTACGCGGACGAGCCCTACTACGTCGGGTACAAGGACGCGGGCCAGGACGTCGGGCTCGACCCCCACGGCCACGCCCAGGGCCTGACCGGGCCGGTGCCCTACTGGCATGTGACCGACATCCGGGCCAGGCTCGCGGCCCTGCTGGAGGCCGGGGCCGCGCCGCTGCAGGACGTGCGGGACGTCGGCGGCGGCCGGCTGATCGCCTCCGTGAAGGACCCGGACGGCAACCTCGTCGGGCTGCTCCAGGACCCCACGGCCTGACCGCCTCGACCCGGCCACCGGTGATAGTTGCACAGTCAACAATGGCCGGAACGGTGTTACCGTGCGGGTATGGCAGTCAACACGGCCGATGCCCGGCTGGAAGAGCGGTGGCGGGACATCCTGTCGGTGCACGCGCGCACGATGTGCGAGATCGACCGGGCCCTGCATCCGCACGGCCTGGGCGCCAGCGACTTCGAGGTGCTCGACCTCCTCGCCGCCGATCTGGGCGAGGAGGGCGAGCAGTGCCGGGTGCAGAACCTCGCCGGACGGGTGCACCTCAGCCAGAGCGCGCTGTCCCGGCTCATCGGCCGCCTGGAGAAGGAAGGGCTCGTCGAGCGCTCCGTGTGCGCCGAGGACCGGCGCGGTGTGTGGGTGTCGCTGACCCGCAAGGGCCGCGATCTGCACGCCGAGGTGCTGCCGCTGCAACGGTCCGTGCTGTCCCGCATGCTGGGCGCCGCCCAGGACCTCGCCGAAAAAGAGTGATCATCGGCTCGGCGGTGTGCCTAGAGTCGGCTCCATGTCCGATGACACCGCTGACTTCGACCTTGACGCCTATCTCCGCCGGATCGGCTGGGAGGGGCCCCGTCACCCCGACGTGACGACACTGCGCGGCGTGCAGCAGGCGCACGTCCGGTCCATCCCCTTCGAGAACCTCGACCCGCTGGCCGGCCGGGCCCCGTCCCTGAAACGGGCCGACCTCATGGCCAAGCTGGTGCACAGCAGACGCGGCGGCTACTGCTTCGAGCACAACGCGCTGTTGCGCGACGCGCTGCGCGCGCTGGGCTTCGCGGTGCGGGAGATCGCCGGCCGCGTCGTGGTCGGCGCCGACGACATCACCAGCCGCCCCCGCACCCACATGCTGCTGGAGGTGCGGGTGCCCGGCGACGAGCAGCCCTACCTCGCCGACGCCGGCTTCGGCAGCCCCGGTGCGCTGCTGGAGTCCGTGCCGCTGGTCGCGGACACCGAGTTCCGGTCCGGCACGCGCCGCAATCGTCTGCTCCTCAGGCCGGACTGGGGCCCGCTGCCGCTGTGGACGCTCCAGGCGTACGAGAAGGAGCAGTGGACCGATCAGTACGCCTTCACCCTCGACACCGTCGTGGAGAAGGACTACGAGGTCGCCAACTGGTACGTGGGCACGCACCCCCGCTCGCCGTTCACGGGGACCGCCTATGTGCAGCGCACCACCGCCGAGGGCCATCTGCTGCTGTCCGGGTCCCTCCTCAGCGAGACGGCGGCCGACGGCACCGTCACCGAGCGCGAGCTCACCGACGAGCAGGAGGCCCGCCGCGTCCTGGACGAGCTCTTCGGCATCACCGCGCCCGACGACGTGACGCTGCTGCCTTGAGTCAGCCCTGCGGGCGGGCCAGCAGGGTGCGGACGCCCTCCGAGGTCAGGGTCAGCCCGTGCTCGGAGGCCGCGTCGATGGTCAGGGACAGTCCTTCGTCCGTCGGCCACTGCGAGGCGAGGGCGCCCAGCGGGACGAGCCGGTAGCGGGAGACGTACGGCAGCAGGTGGGCCATCTCCGGCTCCGAGGTGAACACCGGCACCACCGGGGAGCCGCCCGGATGCTCGATGACGGGCAGGGTCACCGTCGTGGGGTCGGTGGCCTCCGCGTCGGTGGCGTCGTCGGGCACGGGCACCAGGACGTGGCTTCCGGCCAGGGTGTCCAGTGCCGCCGCGTCCTCGGTGTTCTCGGCGAGCGCGTCCAGAGCGCGCTGGGCCGGCGTGTAGTTGTTGCGGTGCGCGGGTGTGTCCATGACGTCTTCCCTGGTGACGGCGGTCGGGGAGCGGCCCGGGCCAAGATCGGCCCCGATGCGGTGTCCCCCGCGTACCCGGTGCGGCCCGGACCATGCCACCCGCCGGTGACCCGCCTCGGGCCACCGCCGGAAACCGGCTTAGGGCCGCCCGCCGGGGTCGGCGGGCGGCCCTGCGGGCGGCGGGTCAGCGCACGTCGTACGCGCGCGTCACCGTCTGCGCGACCGTGTTGCCCCGCTCGTCGGTGATCTCCGTCTTCAGGGTGACCGGCTTGCCGGAGGCGCCGGTGTGGTCGAGCACCGCGGTCCAGGCGCCGCCCTCACGGACGGTCCGCGCCTCGGTCCACGTGGTGCCGCCGTCGTAGGAGTACGCCAGGGACACCTCCGTCAGGGCGCCCGGGGTGTACCCGGCGTGTCCCTCGGCGGTGACGCCGATGCGCACACCGTTCTCGGCCGGGACCGTGTTCAGGCCGTCGACCGGGACGTCGTACGACGGGAAGAGGATCGGCAGGCCGCGGGAGAAGACGTCCTCCTCCAGGTGGGAGCGGAAGCCCCAGGTGGTGGTGATCGCGGTCGAGCGGTGCCAGTTGCGGTCGGAGCTGGGCAGCTTCAGCAGGTTCTGGGTCAGCTCGTAGCGGGCGTCGCCGGCCGGGACCTCGAACACGCCGAACGGCCAGCTGCTGGTGCCGATCTCCTCGCCGTCGCGCTTCAGGACGAGGTTGCCGATGTCACCGAAGGAGGCGCCGCCGGACCAGTGGTCGCCGGAGCCGTCGACCCAGAAGGCGCTCTGGAAGCCCATCAGACCGCCCTGCCGCTCGGCCGCGAGCGTCGGCTCGCCGTCCTGGTCGCGGGCGGCGGCCGGGCGGAGCACCCCGCGGTACCACTCCTCGGTGCGGGTGTCCCCGGGCGCGTACGTGCGGTCCTGGTCGAACAGGAAGGCGCCCCACGGGAAGCTGCTCATCACCCCGTGCTCCCAGGCGTCGTCGCCGGTGGTGTAGTACGCCGTGCGCGTGGCGGGCACATGGACCGGGTCGAGCAGGCCGACGGTGACGTACGTGTCGCCGCTCCAGGACGGTCGCAGGCTCAGCGCGTCGCGGTAGTCGGCCTCCTTGCCGACCGCGTTCCACCTCTCGGTGACGCGGGCCAGCTGTCCGTCGCGCGGGTGGTGGGTGCGGGGCCCGGTCAGCGGGCCGGCGGTCGGGAAGGACAGGTTGTAGACGTACGCGCCACCGTCGTCGTCCGTGCCGAGGGCGCGCCAGGTCGAGCGGAACTCGAAGGTGCCGTGCGTCGCCCGCCGGTCGACGGACGCGTAGTAGTCCCGCACGGCCGAGGTCGCGGACAGCTCGCCGCTCAGCAGCCAGGTGTCGTCCCAGACACGGGCGTACGACAGTGCCGTGCGGGCCACGGTCGACGGGCGGTCGGTCGCGACCTGGATGCGGTGGGCCCGGCGGGCGTCCAGGACCAGGGTGGTGTCCTTGGTGATCCGGGTCTGCGGGCGGCCCAGGTAGGTGACGGAGGCCGGGGCGTCGGTGTCGTCGTAGCCGACGGCGAAGGCGCTGATCAGGTAGTCGCCGGGGCGGACGCGGTAGGTCTGCACGGCCCCGTCGGTCGGGCGGCGCTCGCCGCGGTCGGCGTCCAGGGAGACGACGTCGAGGGAGGAGGCGCCGGTGGCGGGCTCGCCGTCGCGGTCGAGGACCTTCACGTCCAGGGTGACGGTCTCCGGCTCGACGTAGAGGGTGAAGGGCACGGAGACGTGCGTGCCGCGGCCGGTGGCGAGGACGCGGCCGGTGACGGCGCCGTACTGGGCGTCCTTGAGCCGGGCGGTCGGGTCGATGCGCAGCGGCACCCGCACGGTCGCGCCCGCCGGGACGGTGACGCGTCGGTCGCCGAGGCGGGCGACGGGCGTGGTGACGCGGCTGCCGTCGTTGCCGCGGACGCCGTCCAGGTCGAGGTCGAGGGTGACCGGGCTCCGGCCGGTGTTGGTGAACGGCACGTCCACACCGGTGCGGTCGGCGGAGGTCTGCGGCCAGGCGTAGGTGCCCGCCTGCACGGCCGGGACGGAGGTCACCCGCTGGTGGGCGGCGGCGGCCACGTCGAGGACACCGGCGCCGGCCTCGCCCGCGTCCGCGACCTCGCCGCCGGTGCGGGCGGAGCCCACCAGGGCGGCCTTGACCTGCTGGGCGGTCCAGTCGGGGTGGGCCTGGCGGACGATCGCCGCGGCGCCCGCGACATGTGGGGTGGCCATGGAAGTGCCGGACATGCCGGTGTAGGCGTACACCCCGCGGCCGCCCGCGCGCGCGGCGGAGACGGCGACGCCCGGGGCCGCGATCTCCGGCTTGAGGGTGTGGGTGACGGCCACGGGGCCGCGGCTGGAGAAGGGCGCGGTGGTGTCGTCGCGGTCGACGGCGCCGACGGTGAGCACCTCGGGGACGCAGCCCGGCGAGGAGACGGTCTCGGTGCCCGGCCCGGAGTTGCCCGCGGCGACGACGAACAGGGTGCGGGTGGAGGAGCCGAGTTCCCGGGCCGCCTGGGCCATCGGGTCGTCGCAGGCGCCGATCACGCTGGAGCCGAGGCTCATGGAGGCCACATCGGCGCCCTGGTCGACGGCCCACTGCATGCCCGCGATGATCCAGGAGCTCTGGCCGGAACCATAGTCGTCGAGCACCTTGCCCACGAGCAGCGAAGTGCCCGGCGCGACGCCCTTGTTGCGGCCGTCGCTCGCAGCGCCGGAGCCGCCGACGGTGGAGGCGACGTGCGTGCCGTGGCCGACGTGGTCCTCGCTTCCGGAGGCCGAACCGGTGAAGTCGTGGGCGGCGGCCACACGTTCGGTCAGGTCCGGGTGGTCCGCGTCGACACCGGTGTCGAGGACGGCGACCTTGGTGCCGGTGCCGTCCAGGCCCTCGGCCCAGGCGCGGTCGGCGTGGACCTGGCGGGTGGAGCGGTCGAGTGTGGCGGTGACCTTGCGGTCCAGCCACAGCCGCTCCAGGGCCGAAGTGCCCCGCGTGCGCGGCTCGGTGACGTCCCGCCAGAAGGCCGCCGCGGTGTCCTTGTCCGCCTGAAGGGCGACGCCGTTCACGGCCGGCAGGGCGAGTCCGCGCTCGGCGCCACGGGGCGTGGCCGGTGTGCTGCGGGCGGCGCCGGCCTGAGAGTCGTACTGGGCGATGAGGGGCAGCGTGGCGGAGTGCGCGTCGTCGTAGCCCTGGCGTATCAGGCCGGTGACGTTGAAGAGTTCCTCGTCGACCAGACCGTCCGCGAGCGCCTCGGCCGCGGTCGCCGGGTAGACGTACAGGTCGCCTCGGTACTGCCGGGTCTGCACCAGCGGTTCCTCACCGTCGGCGCCCGGAAGTACGACCGCCGTGCTGTGTCCGGCGGCGTCGGTGGCCACGGCGACACGGTCGCCGGTGACGAGCGTGACCGTGGCCGCGCTCCTGCCGTCCGGGGTGCTGCCGACGATGGGTCTGTGTACCGGTCCGTCGTCCTGTGGTGCGGCGCCGGACGGCACGACCGCGGTGGCGGCCAGGGCCACGGCGGTCGCCGCACCGAGGGCCAGGCGCGTAGTCGCACGCATGCGTATCCCCAATTCACGTGAGCCGGAAGTGCTTTGACCGGTGACACTGACAGACGCGCACGCCCCGCGGTGCCCCGCGGACTGACGGATTCCCGCCATGGCCGCTATCCGCCACCGGCGGGTCGAAGCCGCTGGTCAGAGACCGGGACGGGGAGAGCCGCCGGCAAGCGCCGTAATTCGGCCAGAGCGTCGCACGTGTCTTCCGGGGTTCGGGTGTCGTCCGTATGCTCCTGCGCCTACCACTGGGTTACCAACGGTAAGGGGGCCGGATCATGGGGCGGTTCAGCGGGCGGCGGACGTTTCTGGCGGGGGCCGGTGCGGGAGCGGCCGCGGCAGCGGTCGGGCTTCCCGTCGCGGGACCCGCGGTGGCGGCGACGGGCGGCGCCGAGGTCTCGGGGGCACCCACGGTGGCCGTACTGGGGGGTGGCGTCGCCGGCCTGACGGCGGCTCATGAGCTGGCGGAGCGCGGCTTTCGCGTCACGGTGTACGAGCGCCGGGCGCTGGGCGGCAAGGCGCGCTCCATGGACGTACCCGACAGCGCGCGGGGCGGGCGTCGGCCGCTGCCCGCGGAACACGGCTTCCGGTTCATCCCGGGGATCTATCACAACCTGCCGGACACCATGCGGCGCATCCCCTTCCCCGGCAATCCGAACGGGGTGTGGGACAACCTCGTGGCGCCGCCCGAGATGGCGTTCGCCCGCACCGGCCGCGAGGATCTGCGCGCGCCACTGCCCTGGCCGGGCCACCGGGGCGCGCAGCTGACCCTCGACGAGATCCGGCGCGCGCTGACGGCGCTCCTGGACACGGTCACCGCGATCCCCGCGTACGAGGTGGCGTACTTCGTCAACCGGCTCGTCGTCTTCCTCACCAGCTGCGCCGAGCGGCGCGACGACACCTGGGAGGCGCGGCCCTGGTGGGAGTTCACCGGCGCGGCCCGGATGTCTAAGGACTACCAGCGCATCCTCGCCGTCGGTGTCACCCGCAACATCGTCGCCACCAAGGCCGAGGAGGCCTCGACCCGAACGGTCGCCTCACTCCTGGAGGTGTTCTTGTTCAACGCGCTCGGCCGCGGCGCCGACGGCCCGCTCGACCGCATCCTCGACGCCCCCACCAACGAGGCCTGGATCGACCCTTGGACCGCCCATCTCACCTCCCTCGGCGTGCAGTTCAGGATCGGCTGGACGGTACGAGAGGTGGCGTACGGCGACGGACGGGTGACCGCCGCGCTGATCGAGGACCCACAGGGCGTACGGCAGCGGGTGACGGCCGACCACTACATCTCGGCGATGCCGGTCGAGCACGCCCGCCGCACCTGGGGCGCCGCCCTGCGCGCGGCCGACCCCCAACTCGCGCGCTGCGACGCGCTGCGCACGGACTGGATGACGGGCATCCAGTTCTATCTGACCGAGTCGGCCCCGCTCCTGCACGGCCATCTCAACCTCATCGACTCCCCCTGGTCGCTGACCGCGATCCAGCAGGCCGAGCACTGGCCGGACCGCGACTTCGCCACCGACTACGGCGACGGTACGGCGGTGAACTGCCTGTCCGTCGACATCTCCGAGTGGGACCGTCCCGGCATCCTCTACGGCAGGACGGCCAAGCAGTGCACCCGGGACCAGGTGGCGCGCGAGGTGTGGGCCCAGCTGAAGGCCGCGCTCAACGACACCGGCCGCACGGTCCTCAAGGACAGCGCCCTGCACTCGTGGTACCTCGACCCGGGCGTCTCCGGCCTCGGCACCCCGAACCCCGTGAACGACGACGAGCTCCTCATCCACCCGGTCGGCACCTTCCACCACCGCCCCTCGGCCCGCACGCGCGTCCCCAACTTCTACCTCGCCGGCGACTATGTGGCCGTCGACATCGACCTCGCCACCATGGAGGGCGCCAACGCCTCCGCCCGCCAGGCGGTCAACGCCCTGCTGGACCGCACGGGTTCGACGGCTCCGCGCTGCACCGTCACGCCGCTGTTCCAGGCGCCGGAGCTGGCGCCGCTGCGGCGGCACGATCTGACCCGGTACCGGCTGGGCCTGCCCAACCTGTTCGACCTGGGCTGACACACCGGGTGCGTGCGGTCAGGTGCCGAAGTAGCGCGTGAACGGGCCGTCGTCCACCGCGAACAGGCCGCTGAACGGGGTGTTCATCTGGTGGATGAGCAGCACCGTGAAGGTGATCAGGGCGGTCAGGCCCATCACCATCACGACATGGGTGAGGTTGCGCTTCACGCCGAACATGAACATGAAGGTGACGGTGAGCAGTCCACCGACGATCAGCCCGAACCACAGCACCGGCGACAGCGACTCCCCGGCGTCCGTCTCCCGTCCGCGCCGGGCCTCGCCCAGGGCGCTGAGCTGGGCGAGGGACTCCTGCGCGGTGATCTGCTGGGCCGCGGTGGCGCCCGCCGGGACCTGCCCCTCGGCCCGCAGGCGGTCCAGCAGCACCCAGCCCTCCTGGGCCGGGAAGGACCCCTCCTCCATGGCCGGCCACTCGGCCTTCGTGACATGCCGGACGTACGCCTCGATGCCCTGGCGGGTGTGCTCGGCCTGCGCGGGCGGCAGGCCCTCGGACAGCATCCGGATCTGGTGCGCGGCGCTCGCCTCGGCCTGCACATGCTCCTCCGCCCCGGACCGCGTGTCCCAGACCGAGACCATCGACAGCCCGAGCACCAGCGCGTACAGCACGCCGACCATCATCGAGATGTACTCCGCCACGTCCTCGCGCGGTTCTTCGTCCGCGCCCAGCGGCCACAGGCGGTTCTTCACGAGGACGACTGCGGCGGCGAGCAGGGCGCAGCCGAGGACGATGGCAAAGGTCTCGGTCATCGGGGTCAGTGGCTCCTCTGGGTGCGGACGTACATGCCTGGGGCCTCGGGCCCTAGGGGCCGAGGCGCCGCGATCCGATGACCGCGGCCGCCACGGCGGCGGGCAGGAGCAGCAGCAACAGGATGGAGAGAATGCCCAGTCCGGTGGGCTCGCCGTTGGCGCGGATCAGGCGGCGCAGGAGCGGGGTGGCGGGGGTGTGCGCCTGGTCGCGGGGCGGGGTGGCCCGGGCGCCGGGTGTCTCAGGGGTGCCCTGATCGGGTCGGTCGGGTGGGGCAGGAGCTTCGCCCTGCCCGGCGACGGCCCCGCCGCCAGTGCCGGCGGCGGCTCCGGCACCGGCACCGGCGGCAGCCCCGGCACCGGCCGCAGCACCGGCACCGGCACCCCCGGCATCCGCACCAGCACCGGCGGCAGCCCCGGCGCCCGCGCCTGCGGCAGCTCCCGCCCCCGCCCCCGCCGCAGCCCCAGCGCCCGCGGCAGCCCCGGCGCCCGCCGCAGCCCCGGCACCCGCGGCAGCCCCGGCACCGGCCGCAGCACCGGCACCGGCACCCCCGGCGGCTCCCGCGCCCGCACCCGCGGCGGTCCCGCCTCCGGCCCCTGCGGCGGCACCGCCGCCCGGTCCGGCGGCCGTGCCGCCGGCGGCTGCCCCGAGCTCACCGGCCTCCGCCGCTGCCCCCGGCGCCGCCCCCGGCGCCGCCGCCTCCCCCGCCCCGGCCACCCCGGGTGCGGCGATCCCCGGCGGCGGTGGCGGAGGCGGTGGCGCCACGCCGGGCGGGACCGGAAGCACGGGCGGAGGGAGCAGTCCGACCGGTGGACCGGCGGGCGGCGGCGGGGCCCCCGGCGCGGGTGGGGCCGAGGGAGTGGGAGCGGACGGAGGAGGGACCGAGGCGGTCGGCTGCACAGGCACGGTCGCGCCCGGCGGAGGTGAAGGCGGGGACGGAGGTGAAGGCGGAGGCGGGGGCGGAGGCGGGGGCGGGGGCGGAGGCGGAGGCGGTGGCGGTGGCCGCTTCGGGATCGTGAACCGCACCCCGTCCCGTGCCGTGAGCAGCGGCGGAGGCTCGCTCCGCCCGTACGGCCCGAGCGTATGGAGGCGGTCGTCACCCCGGGCGAGGCCCGCGCTGGGGTAGGTGCCGGGCGGTCGCCGTACCACCGCCGTGCACCGCGCGGACCGGCCGGGGGCCAGGTGCGCCACGACGGCGCCGCGCCCGCCGCAGTCGATCCGGGCCGGCCGGAGCACCGCGTCGGTGACTCGGACGCCGTAAACGGCACGGTTGCCGAGGTTGCTCGTGATGTACGTGACGACGGCCCGGGTGCCGCTCACCCGGACCGACTCGGACAGGACGAGGGCACCGCCGACACCGGCGTAACCCGACCGGGCCCGCGCGCGGGACTCGGTGTGCAGATAGGGGATGCGGCCACGGGCCGTCACGTCGGTGACCCAAGTCCCCTGCCGGGCAACGGTCTGGGCCATGCATGCCGTCGAGCTCAGCCCGCGCAGGAAGGGGATGTGGTCACGGCCGCCGGGACAGCGGATGCGCACCCCGGGCATACCCGGGTCGGTCACCCGGACGTCGTACAGGTCCGCTCCCCCGCGGTTGATCAGGCGGTACGTCCTGAGGACCGGGCGCCCGGAACGGATGCCCGGGTTCAGCGCGCCGAGGCCGGGGCGGGTGTTCACCGACACCTCCAGCGCGAGTCCGCTCGTCCCCGTGCCGTCGGCGGCGGCCGGCGGGGCCGGGCCCGCGGCGGCAGCGGCGGCCGCGAGGCCGAGCAGCAGTAACGCCGCCCGTGAGCGGATACGTTCGAAAAGCATATGGTCATGATCTTCACGACCGCGCCGGATCGGCCCGCGCCCACGCCGGGCGGAGCGCGATCCCCGCGGGAATCACTCGGTCGCGCCGCCCGGACGCCCCACCGCCGCGAGGCACCCGCTCACGGCAGGGTCCGGTACTCCGCCTCGTCGAAGTCGGCGTACCGTCCCTGCCCGGTCAGGTCCCAGGCCCACAGGCCGACGAACGCCCCGGTGAAGCCCAGGGAGCGGATGCGGCCGTCCTCGATCTCCTCGGCGTGTTCGTCGGACAGCACGGTCGCGTCGAGGACCGGGCCGATGGGCCGCCGGCCGGCGCCCGCGTCGTGGTGGAACCGCAGCTCGGCCCCGTCCGTCTCCAGCCCGAGCCGCAGCCGGGTGAGATCCCCGAGGGGCACCTGACCGGCCTCATCGACGCTCAGCACGCCCCGGTCGCAGCTCGCGACCCGCAGCACGGGCCGGCCGTCGTCGTCGGCGGTCAGGTGGAGGTAGTGCCAGTTGCGGGTGTTGTAGTACGCCGTGACGCCCGCGAGGTGCTGAAAGGTGAGCGGCCGGTACTCGACGGTCGCCTCGAACGACAGCCGCGGCGCGGTCGCCCGGCGGGCCACCAGACTGGGGCCTACCAGGCTCTGCGGAGAGCGGCCGCCGTGCAGCCGCAGATGCGACGGGCGTGCGGTGAGGGACAGCCAGTCGGGGGTCGCAGGGCGGCGCAGTGTCGACCAGTGGGGGCCCAGGACGGGGGCGTCGAAGCCGTCGGCCCCGTCTTCCGCGGGCGTGTCCCGGCCGGCCGGCGGGAGCGTCGCGGGGGCGGGCACCTCGGTGGCCGGCAGGCCGGTCTGGGTGCGGGGCCAGCCGTCGGGTGTCCAGGTCACGGGCGCGAGAGCGGTCTCGCGGCCGAGTACGCAGGGTCCGCGCCGGCCGAGCGGACGGGCGGCGAGGTAGGCCAGGTACCACTCGTCGTCCCCGGCCTGGACCAGGCTGCCGTGCCCGGCCTTCTGCAGCGGCAGCTCGGGGTGGTCGCGGGCGGTGATCAGCGGGCCGTGCGGGTCGCGCTCGTAGGGGCCCGGTGAGGGTGCGCGACCGGGCGACGGTGACCTGGTGGGCGTAGCCCGTGCCGCCGTCCGCGGTCAGCAGGTGGTACCACCCGCCCCGGCGGTAGAGGTTGGGTCCCTCGATCCAGCCGGCCTGCGGCGGCAGCGCGATCCGGACCGGCTCACCGACGAGACGGCGCGTGGCCCGGTCGAGGCGGTGCGCCTCCAGGCCGGCCGAACCGCCCTGCCCCGGGCGCCAGTCGTGCACCAGGTTGAGCAGCCAGGAGTCGGGCCCGTCGTGGAAGAGCGAGGCGTCGAAGCCCCGTGCGTGCAGCAACCGCGGCTCGGACCAGGGGCCTTCGACCGAAGGGGCGGTGATCAGATAGTTGGGGCAGTCGGTGAAACCGCCTTCGTATGTGGAGACGTTGCTGTAGAGCAGGTGGAACAGGCCGTCCGCGTAGGTGAGGTTGGGCGCCCACACGCCGCCGGAGTCCGGGCAGCCGGTCAGGTCCAGCAGCCGGGTGCTGTCGAGGGCGCCGCCCAGGGGTCGCCAGTGCACGAGGTCGGTCGAGTGGTGCAGGCGTACACCGGGGCACCACTCGAACGTGGACGTCGCCAGGTAGAAGTCCGGCCCGACCCGCAGCACGGACGGGTCGGGATGCGAGCCGGTCAGCACCGGATTGTGGATGACCCCTGCCGTGCGCTCCGCCACCGCGACTCCCCCTCCGGCCGGCTTGATCACAGCGGACCGTAGTGTCGAACGTGTTCGCGGGCAACCGCCGGCCCTGACGGGGGACTCCCCTCAGGGCCGGGCATCGGTGTCGCGGTCAGTCGTCGGCCGGGAACTCTCCCGCGAACGCGGCGGCCATCCGCAGCCAGGGTTCCGCCTCCTGCGCGCGCCCCTGGCGCTCCAGCGTGCGGCCGAGCATCAGGTGGGCGTAGTGCTCGACCGGGTCGCGTTCGACGACGATCCGCAACTGCTCCTCGGCGCGGCCGAGCTGGGCGGAGTGGTAGTAGGCGCGGGCCAGCAGCAGCCGGGGGCCGGTCTGCTCCGGGACCTCGTCGACGACGGCGGCGAGCAGTCGTGCGGCACCGGCGTAGTCCTTGGCCTCGAACAGCAGCCGCGCGCGCTCCCAGCGCTCGGCGGTGGTCTCCTCGCGCGGCGCGCCGGGGCCGTTGTCGAAGAGGTGCAGGGCGCTGGCCCAACGGTCGGGCGCCACACCGTCGTTCGGCGTGTACCCGTTGAAGTCGGTGGTCATCTTTCCTCCGTTCGGGGCCATCGGCACCCCTCCGCCGTCGACGATGAACAGCTAGCACTGTTAGTTGATCCATCAACTACAGCCCCGGGAACACCACCCCTGGCCGGGTTATTCCGGACCCCATGCAGAAAGTGTGCAAAAAGTGTCAGGCGTTCCGACGACGGGCAAACGTGGTCGGCCAAGTCACCCGCCCCGACTGAGTAGTTGAAGCTTCGCCTATCTTAATTCCCAGAGAAATCCGCATATTTGGTGATTAGGGTGTATGGGAAGGGTACGTGAGAGCGTGGAGAAGGGAGGTGGATGGCATGCGTACGTACGAGCCTCCGACCCTGACCCTGGCGGGCTCCTTCAGGAGCCTCACCGGTCTCGGCGGGCATGGTCCGAGAGACCTGCTCTTCCGGCACCAGCTTCTCTGACGCCGAAGGATCGCATCCCACCCGGCGGACCGGGCGGCGCAGGTCGCTGCGGCCCGGCCCGCCACCTGGCGCAGGAGGGCGGTGACGCGCACGTCCCCGGAACCGACACCCAGCTGGTTCGCGGTGCTGCCCGACTCCCCGTCGGCGGAGCCCGCCGCGACGGTCCTGCGGGATCTCGCCCCCGAGCGGATCGACCATCCCTCCGGCCGCCCCTGGCTCCTCGGCCGCTGGCCCCGCCACGCGCTGGCTCTCGGCGGCGCGGGCCGCAACCGCATCGCCCTCCTCGGCCAGCACTCCCGCACAGCGCAGGAGCTGTCCGACGCCGCCGCGCGCCTGCACGGGCCCGCCGCACTGGACGGCCTGGCCCGGAGCACAGCCGGCAGCGCCCATCTGATCGCGTCGGTGGACGGCGTCGTACGCGTCCAGGGCAGCGTGACGTCGATGCGCCGTGTCTGCCACGCGCGCGTGGGCGAGGTGACCGTCGCCGCGGACCGGGCCGACGTCCTCGCCCGGCTGACCGGCGCTCCCCCCGACGAGTCCCGGCTCGCGCTGCGGCTGCTGGAACCGCTCATCCTGCCGCCGCTGACCCGTACGCCCGTCTGGCGCGCGGTCTCGGAGGTGACCGGCGGCAGCTACCTCCTCCTCGACACGGCAGGGCGGCCCCGGCAGGTCCGCTGGTGGACACCGCCGGAGCCGGTGGTGCCGATGGCACAGGGCGCACCCGCCCTGCGGGACGCCCTCGCCGCCGCGGTCGCCGTACGCACCGACGGCCACGCCACGGTCAGCTGTGACCTCGGCGGTCTGGACTCCACCGCCGTCTGCTCGCTCGCCGCCCGCAGCACGCCGCGGGTGATCGCCTGCACGGTCGCCCTGCGCGACGCCCGCGGCGACGACGTCCTGTGGGCCGGCCGCACGTCAGCCGCGCTCGACGCCGTGGAGCACCATGTGATCCCGCACGAGGACGTGCCGCTGTTCTACGCGGGCGTGCACCGCCTCGACGATCCGCTGGAGGAGCCCACGCTGGGCGGCGAGCGGGAGCGCGGGCTCGTCACCGTGCGCCGCGCCGCCGCGCTCGGGTCGCGGACCCATCTGACCGGGATGGGCGGCGACGAGCTGCTGTACGGGTCGCTCGCCCATCTGCACACCCTGGCGCGCACCCGCCCCGCGTTCGCCGCCCGGCTGGTCCGCGGGTTCACCGCCAAGTACCGCTGGCCGCGTGCCGCCGTGCTGCGCCAGCTCGCCGACGGCCGCCCGTACGGGGCCTGGCTGGCCTCCGTCGCCGGCCATCTCACCGAGCCGCCCCCGCCGCTCAACGAACCGCTGCTGGCCTGGGGCTTCAGCCCGCGGCTGCCGCCCTGGACGACGCCGGACGCCGTCAGCGCCGTACGCGATCTTCTGCGCCGGGCCGCGCGCGAGGCGGCGCCGCTCGCCGAACGCCGCGGGCAGCACCGGGAGCTGGCCGCCATGCAGGCCGTGTCCCGGGTCGCCGCCGAGGTGGAGGAGCTGGGCGCGCGCATCGGGGTGAGGGTCGGCTCGCCGTACTACGACGACCGGGTCGTCGAGGCAGGTCTCGCCGTACGGCCCGAGGACCGCATCACCCCCTGGCGGTACAAGCCGCTCATCGTCGAGGCCATGCGCGGGGTCGTCCCCGAGGAGAGCCGCGCCCGGCAGACCAAGGCCACCGCCGACTGTGACGAGGCGCCCGGCCTGCGCCGTCACCGGGCCGAACTGCTCGCCCTGTGGGAGGACTCGCGGCTCGCGCGGCTGGGTCTCATCGACGCCGGTGCCGTACGGGAGGTGTGCGCCCGGCCGCTCGATCCGCGGCTCGGCATGGACGTGCTCTACCAGACGATCGCCTGCGAGACCTGGCTGCGTTCCGTCGAGCGGCAGGCCACCGGAGTACCGAACCAGGAGGAGACATGGATGTGAGGCTGCGGGGCCATGTGTCGCTCGCCCCGACCGAGGACGGCATCGCCCTGCTCGACGAGGACTCGGGCGACTACTGGGCGCTGAACCCGACCGGCGCGGTCGTGCTGCGCACGCTCCTCGACGGCGGCACGTCCGGTGAGGCGACCCGGCGGATCGCCGAGGAGTACGCCGTCGACACCGCCACCGCGGAACACGACGTCGAGCAACTGGTCGCCGCGCTGCGCACGGCCGGGCTGATCGAGACGACGACGCCCGGCGCACCGTAGGGAGGTGGTCCGCGATGACGATGCAGGCGGCGGTCCCGCACGATCCACGGGCCGTGCCCCTTCCGCGGCGGCTGGAGGCCCATGCGGTGGTGGGCGCGGCGCGGCTGCTGGCCACCCGCTCGCCGCGCCGGATCCGCGGCGTCCTCGGACTGCTCCGGCGCGGCGCCCGGCCCGCCGGGACCGCCGAGACGAAAGAGGCGCGGGACACGGTGGTCGCGGTCAGTCTCGCCTGCGGCGGGCCCGAGGGCTGTCTGGCCCGGTCGCTGGCCACCGCACTGCTGTGCCGGCTGCACGGCAGCTGGCCCGCCTGGTGCCTCGGGGTGCGCTACACCTCGCCGTTCGGGGCGCACGCGTGGGTGGAGGCCGACGGGGAGGCCGTCGGCGAGGACTTCCCGCCCGGCTATTTCCGGACCCTGTTCACCGTCCCGTGAAGGACGCCATGGCCGCACCCGAGGGTCCTCGGCCGCCGGACGGCCCGGCGGGGCTTCGGCATGTGCTGCGGCTGCTGGGCCCGTACCGCCGCTGGGTCCTTCTCGCCTGCGCGCTGACCCTCGCCGGGGCGGGTCTGGCGCTCGCGCAGCCGCTGCTGGTCCGGCAGGTCATCGAGAACGCGGGCGCCGGCGGCGTCTCCGCCGGCCTCGTCGTGGCGCTGGTCGGGCTGTTCGTCGCGGAGGCCGCGGTGGAGACGGCCGCGCGTTATGTGCTGGCCCGCACCAGCGAACAGGTCACCCTCGGGCTGCGGCTGGGCCTCATCGGCCGGCTGCTGCGGCTGCGGATGCCGGTGTACGAGCGGCAGCGCACCGGGGATCTGATCTCGCGGCTCGGCACGGACGGCGCGGAGGTGCGCCGGCTGGTGGCGGACTCGTTCGCCGACGCCGTGACGGGCGTGGTGGGGGTGGCGGGTGCCGTGGCGCTGATGGTGTGGCTCGACCCGGTGCTCTTCCTGATCGTGCTGGTGCTGGTGACCGTGGGCGGGCTCGCGGTGGCCGGCGCGCTGCGCGGGCTGCGGCGGGCCTCGCTGCACCGGCAGACGGCGGTGGGCGCCATGGCCGCCGATCTGGAGCGGGCCCTCGGCGCGATCCGCACGGTGCGGGCCAGCCGGGCCGAGGAGCGCGAGTGCGACCGCATCGCCGTCCAGGCGCGCGGGGCGTACACGGCGAGCCTGCGCATGGCCCGCCTGGAGGCGGTGATCGGCCCGGCGACCCGGCTCGCCGTCAACGGCTCCTTCCTGGTGGTGCTGTTGGTCGGCGGTCTGCGGGTCGCGCAGGGCGAGGGCTCGGTCGCCGACCTGGTCGCGTTCCTGCTGTACATGACGTATCTGGTGATGCCGATCGACGCCGTCTTCCAGGCGATGAGCGCGCTCCAGCAGGGCAGCGGTGCCCTGCAGCGCATCGAGGAGGCCCTGCGGCTGCCGCCGGAGCCCGGGTCCGGCGGGACCGGCCGGGTGTCCGTGGCGCCGAGGCCGCGGCGCGGGGACGTCGCGCTGGAGTTCCGGGACGTGTGGTTCGGCTACGAGCCGGGCCGGCCGGTGCTGCGCGGGGTGTCGTTCCAGGTGCCCGCGCTGCGGACCACCGCGCTCGTCGGGCGGTCGGGCGCGGGCAAGTCGACGGTCTTCGCGCTCACCGAGCGGTTCTACGACCCCGACCGCGGCCGCATCCTGCTGTGCGGCGAGGACCTGCGCGGCCTGGACCGGTCGGAGTCCCGCGGCCGGATGGCGCTGGTGGAGCAGGAGGCGCCGGTGCTGTACGGCACGCTGCGGGAGAACCTCCTGTACGCCGCCCCCGACGCGGGCGAGGCCGAACTGCGCCGCGCCCTGGCCCTGGCCGACCTCGACACCGTGGCGGCCCGGCTCCCAGGAGGCCTCGACACGGACGTCGGCGAGCGCGGCATGCGTATGTCCGGCGGCGAACGGCAGCGCGTCGCCATCGCCCGCGCGCTGCTCGCCCGGCCCGCGCTGCTGCTCCTCGACGAGCCCACCTCCCAGCTCGACCCGGTCGGCGAGGCCGCGCTGCGCCGGACGGTGCGCCGCATCAGCCGCGAGTGCACCCTCCTGGTCATCGCCCACCGGCCCTCCACCGTCCAGGCGGCCGACCATCTCATCGCCCTCGCCGACGGCCATGTCGTCGCCACCGGCAGCCCCGCCGAACTGCTCCACTCCGACGGCCGCCTACGATCGGCGCATGAGCGTGTGGAAGCGGGGCCTGGACGCCGCGGGAATCCATGAACCCGGGCTGCGCCGGGCCTACTCCGCCCAGCGCAAGGTGGTACGCCGCTTCCGCCGCAGCTCCTATCTGGCCGCCCGGGTCCTGCTCCCACCGGCCGTGCTCCCCCATGCGATGGCCGCCACCGCCTTCATGCACCACGGGGACAACCTCCTCGACACCGGCACGACCTCACAGCGGGCCACCGCGTGGGCGGCGTGGGAGGGGCAGGTGCGCACAGCGCTGGAGACCGGGCGTGCCGACGACCCGCTGATCCACACGCTGCTGCACACGATCGGCTCGTATCCGCGGCTCCGCCCGGTCGTGACGGAGTATCTGTCCACCGCCACGGCCGAGTCGGAGTTCGAGGGCTTCGCCACCGAGGACGACTACCAGGCGTATGTCGACGCCTACTCGCATCCCGCGTTCATGATGGTCGCCACGCTGCTGGGACCGCAGGACGACGACGGCCGGTTCCGCGCGGCATGCCGGACGCTCATCGACGGCAGCCAGCGGCTGGACTTCGTCAACGACCTCGCCGAGGACCTGCGGGAGGGCCGGCTCGGCATCCCCGAGGAGACGCTGAAGCGCTTCTCGGTGACGGTGGAGGAGCTGAAGGAGGGCCGCCGGCCGGCCGGGCTCGGTGAGCTGGTGGCGCACGAAGTACGGCTGGCGCGGGCCGCGTTGCTGGCAGCCGGACGGCAGAGCGAGCTGGCCGCGCCCGAGGGACGGCCGCTGATGCGGGCGCTGGTCGACATCGAACTCCGTACGGCCGACGCGGCACTTGAGCGGGGAGCGGGTCTGCTGCGGGGCCCGGCGTCGCCGCCGCCGGTCGGGACGGTGCGGACGCTGTTGCGGGAACGCCGGGCGGCGCGCGGGTAGGGCCTGTCTTCCGGATCATGCCGGCGTCGCGGGGCCCGGCACGCGCACCTGCCGCGTCGGCGTCAGCCGCCGAGGAGGCGGCGGGCCTCGCCGAGCAGGCGCAGGAGTTCGGTGCGGTCCTCGGGGGCGGGCGGGAGCGGGGGGCGGGGGGCCTGTCGGGTCAGCAGGTGCAGTGCCACGGCGGCCTGGCGGGCGAAGAGGCAGAGCAGGTCGAGTTCCGGCAGGCCGGCGCGGGCCTGCGGGGACGGGTCGAGGACCTCCAGGACGCCGAGGACGCGCTCCCCGTGCAGGAGGGGGACGGCCATCAGGGCGTTCGGGACGTAGCCGGTGGACTCGGCGATGTCCCGGTCGAAGGCGGTGTTGTCGCGCAGGTCGTCGACCACCATCGGCTCGCCCGAGGCGGCGACCCAGCCGGCGATGCCCCGGCCCGCCGGGAAGCGCCGGCCGACCAGGAACTCCTGGCCCTGCCCGGAGACGGCCTCGAAGACCAGCTCGTCCGCCGCGGCCTCCAGCAGCATGATGGAGCTCGCCTGGGCGCCGAAGATGGCGCGCGCGGTGTCCACCACCGACTGCAGGAGCTCCGCCAGGGCCGGATCGGGCCTGGGGCTCACGGACACGGCGGGGACGATCGTCTGGGCCATGGGGCTTCCCTTCCGGCGCCGGTCGTTACCGGCGTCCGTGGACACGGACGTTGGCTGCGGACAGATACAGGGCGTTCTTCAGCTGGAACGGCGTCAGCCGTGGCCGGCTCGACAGGATCCGTGCGCACAGGCCCGCCACGAACGGGGTGGCGAAGCTGTTGCCGGAGCTGCGGATCGACGTACCGCCGAGCCAGGCCACCTGGACCCGCTGCCCCGGAGCGAAGAACTCCACCGGCGGGTCGGGGTTGTACAGGTGCAGGTCGGGGTCGTCCTCCTGGTGGCTGCCGACCGAGATCACCGAGGAGAAGCGCCAGGGGAAGCTCTCCACATGCGTGTTGTGGGCCGCGGCGACGATCACGGTCTGCTGGAAGTAGGCCTCGTCGGCCAGCCGGCGCAGCTCCTCCACGAAGCGGGCGTGGCTGGTGGACAGGCTCAGGTTCACCACGTCGAACCGTTGGCGCACCGCCCAGCGCAGGCCTTCGAGGAGGACGTCCCCGCTGCCGGAGAAACGCTCGCCGAGCACCCGTACGCTGGTCAGCTCGCACTCCGGCGCGGTGCGGCGGATGATCCCGGCGCAAGCGGTGCCGTGGCCGCAGGCGTCGCCCTCGTCGGTCTCCTCGACGTGGACGCCGTCGTCGTCCTTGAAGACGCGCCAGGAGCCGTCGAGCGGGCCGACCATGGGGTGGTCGGGTTCGACGCCCGAGTCGACCACGCACACGCGCACACCCCGGCCGGTCCCGCCGACCAGGCCCTGCGGGGGCGCGTCCGGCGGCCCGTCGGCCTCCACGGGTACGTCGGCGGGGCCGCGCCCCCGCAGGCCCCAGGTGAGTCCGGGCGCCGGTCGCTGCGCGGTGGTCATCGTCGTGCCTCCTGTCCGGCTGCGGTGACGCCGTGGCATCCGGCGGCCACGGCCTCGGCGTGGCGTACGGCCGGGAGGTGGCCCTTGGCCGCGAAGTGCCGGCGTGCGCGCAGGGCCGCCGGGGCCGCGTCGGCCGGGCGGCCCAGCGCGAGGGCGGTGCGGGCCAGGTCGAGGGCGGCGAGGCCCTGCACGATGGGTGAGTCGGTGCAGGCCGCGGTGGCCGACGCCCTCGCGGCCAGCCGGGTCGCGGTCCCGTCGTGTCCGCGCGCGGCGGCGATCCGGGCGCGCAGCCCGTCGAGGTCGGCCGACTCGGCACGCGGCCGGGCCGGGCCGGCCAGTTCGGCGAGAGCGGCCTCGGCGGCGGGCACGTCACCGAGGTCCAGCCTGATACGGGCGGCGTCCAGCAGGGCACTGCGCAGCAGCGCCGTCGCGCCCAGGTCCCGCGCGGCCGAGGCTGCCCGCTCCAGACACGCCAGCGCCTCATCCGCGCGGCCGGCGAGGTCGGCCACGGTCGCGGTGAAGATCGGCAGGAAGGCGTCGGCCTCGGCGTAGCCGAGCCCCTTGGCGAGGTGCTCCGCCTCGGCGAGACACGCCAGGGCGCCGTCGCGGTCGTCGTGCAGCGCGAGCACCACCGCCAGGGGGCAGTTGAGCGTCAGCCGTACGGCCCGGCGGCCGGGCCCCTGGTCGGCGAGGAGCGCACGGCAGCGGGCCACGGCGTCCTCGACCGGCTGGGGGCCGCGCCAGAGCGACACGCCGACCGCCCCGAGCGCCGCAGCCCGCTCCGGCTCGGCATCGGCCCGCACCGCATGCCGCAACGCGCGATCCAGCAGCCGCTCCGCCGCCCGGTGCCGCCCATGCTCCTGCGCGGCCTGCGCGAGCCGCAGACAGGCCCTCGCCTGACCGAGCTCGTCCCCGGCCGCGGCGAACACCGGCAACGCCGCCGCAGCCGCCTCGGCGGGCGACTCGCCCTCCCGCCCCGCGACGGGCCCGGCGGAAGCGAGGGCGAGCCGGGCGTGGGCGGCTTCTACGGCGTCGGGGGTGGGGGCGGTGCTGTGGGCGGTGGGCTTTTCGGCGTGCGCGTCGTGGGCGGGTGGCTCTACGGCACCGGAGCCACGGGCGGGGGCCTCCACCGCGTCCACGCCGCAGGCGACGACCTCTACGGAGTCGGCGTCACGGGCGGAGGCTTCTACGGCGTCCGCACCGCGGGCGACAGCCGCTACGGAGTCGGCATCAAGGGCGGAGGGCTCTACGGCGCCCGAGCCACGGCCGGTGACCTCCACGGCGCCCGAGCCGCAGTCGGTGACCTCGATGTCGCCCGAGCCACCGGCGGTGGCCTCCACGCCCTCCAGCGCGACCCCGCCCCTCAAGTCAGCCCCCGCCCCCGCCCCACCGCCGGAGGCACCCGTCTCGGTGAGGACCTCCTCCAGCAGGGCCCGGCCCTCCTCGCCGCGGCCTAGGTCGAGCAGGGTCTGGCCGAGGCGGCGGCGGGTCGGGGTGCGGCCCGGTTCGCCGGGGGTGTAGTGGGAGGCGGCTCGGGAGAGGAGGTCGGCGGCCCAGGCGGGGTCGGCGTGGGCGAGGGCCAGGCGGCCGGCCTCGGCGAGGGCGTCGGCGGTGCGGCGGCGCAGGCGGTCGGTGTGCGGGTCCTGGGCGCCGAGCTCCACGCGGTAGCGGTGGGCCTGTTCGAGGTGGGCGCCGACCGCGGCGTCGCCTCGGCCACGGACGGAGTCCAGCCGTGCGGCCCGTTCGTGCCGGTCGGCCCGGTCCTGCTTGGACTGGCTGGCGTAGACGACCTCCTGGATGAGCCCTCCGGCGAAGCGGAAGGCGTCGCCGTGCGGGCGGATCAGCCGGTGGCGGACCAGCCGGTGCAGCGTGGAGCGCAGCTCGGACGGGGTCCAGGTCTCCTCGGGGCGCCCGGCGAGCGCGGCCATGTCGGCGGCGGTGAAGTCGCCGCCGAGGACCGACGCGAGGCCCAGGGCGCGGTGTTCGGGCGGGTCGAGCGCGTCGATGCGGGCGCCGATCAGGGCCTGGAGCGGGAGCGGGACGTGGTCGGCGTCGACGGGCTGTCCGGCGAGCAGGAGCTGCTCCAGGTGCAGCGGGTTTCCGCCCACTCTGGCCAGGATCTGGGCGGCGAGCGGTTCGCCGTCCGTCGTACGGCCGGTCAGTTCGGCGGCGAGGAGCCGCGCGTCGGCGTCGGAGAGCCCGCCGAGCGGTACGGCGTCCTGAGCCAGTTCGGGGCGTGCGTCGAAGAGGGGGGGCCGGGTGAGCAGGACGATCAGGACGGCCGCGTCGGCGAGGGCGCGCAGCAGCCGGTCGAGGGCGTCGAAGAGCGGCTGTGCGGCCCAGTGGCAGTCGTCGAGCACGAGGACGACGGGGCGGGTGCGGGACAGGTCGGCGAGGACCTTGGCGAGGGCCGCGCAGGTGTCGGCGGGTGAGGGGTTGGGGGTGCCGTCCAGGAGCAACCCCTGGCGGAGCAGGTCGAGTTCGGGTGTCGGCTCGGCGGGGGCGCCGGTGTTCAGCAGGTCGGTCACGGCGTCGGCGAGCGGTCCGAGGCTGGGCTGTTCACCTCGGGCGTGACAGCGTCCGACACCGTTGCGGGGGCCGCCGCCGGGAGAGCCTCCGGCGCGCTGGAGCCATTCGCGCACGAGTCGGGTCTTGCCCTGGCCCGGTTCCCCGCCGATCACCAGGCGGCCGGCCCGGCGGGTTCGGACGACCCGGTCCAACGCCTCGTCGAGCAGGGCGAGTTCACGTGTACGGCCGACGAAGGCGAGGTCGAAACGGCGGAGCGCCTCGGGGTCGTCCTTCTCGTCCAGGCCGAGCAGGCGGTGGGCGGTGACCCGGTCGCGCTTGCCCTTGAGCAGCAGCGGCCCGGTCGGTGTCGTGCGCACGCCCGGTCCGGCGGCGGCCAGGGTGTCGGGGCCGATGAGGATCTCCCCGGCGGCGGCGTTCTGCTCCAGGCGGGCCGCGATGTTGACGACCTCGCCGGAGACCATCGCCTGGCGCAGGGTGGCCGAACCGGTCACGGCCTGACCGGTGTTGACGCCGATGCGCATCTCCAGCGTCACGCCGACGGCTTCCTCCAGCCAGGCGTTGAAGGCGGCGAGCGCCTCACGCATGGCCAGGGCGGCGGCGACGGCCCGGCGGGCGTCGTCCTCGCGCACGGTCGGCACGCCGAAGACGGCCATCACGGCGTCCCCGATGAACTTCTCGACGGTGCCGCCCTGTTCCTCGATGCGCTGCCGCATCAGGTCGAACCAGCGCAGTGTCACCGAGCGCAGGGTCTCCGCGTCCAGCGCCCCGGACAGTGCCGTGGAGCCCACCAGGTCGCAGAAGAGGAGGGTCACCACCTTGCGGCCGGTCGGCCTGGCCGTGACCGGCCGGGTCGCGCACGGGCTGCCGCAGGCGGGGCAGAACCGGGCGTCGGGCGGCAGCGCGGCGCGGCACGAGGCGCAGGGCATGGGTTCCTCCGGGTGGGCGCGGGGCGTGGGGGTCAGAAGAGGGCGCCGCCCGCGACGTCGGCGTGGGCCTGTACCTCGGGGGCGGCCGCGTCGAGCCGTCCCCGGATCTCGATGAGCAGGGCCAGTTCCTCCGGGGTGAGCGCGGCCACGACCTCCAGCTGCTCGTCGCTGAGGGCGTCGACGTTGAACCCGGCGGCGGCGAGCGTCGCCAGGGTGGGCCGGGACGGGTCGTTGTCGGTCACGGATGTCCTCCAGGGTCGGCGGCCAGGGCGAGGAAGAGCCGGGTGAGCAGCTGGGCGGTGTGCAGGGCGCTGACGGACACGGCGGTCTGCCGGTCCGGGGTCAGGGCGAGGTCGTCGAGCAGCCGGTGCAGGTCGGCGAGGTGGCCGCCGTCGAGCTCCGCGTGCTCGCGCAGGGTGCGGAACGCCCCGGCCGGGAGCCCGGTGGCCTCGGTGAGCCGGTCCGCGAGCCGGGGCCCGGGAGCGTTGCCCTCCAGGACGGCGATGTAGCCGAGCAGCGCGACGGGGTGCTCGTGCTCGATGCGGTAATACTGCGCCCCGGCCAGCTCGACGACGACGGGGTGCGGCACGGCGGCCGGTCCGGCACCGGCGGCGGCGAGGTCCTCCAGCAGCCAGGTGTCGTGGTCGCGTTCCTCCTCCGCGTGCCGGATGTAGTACGCGGCGAGGTCGGCCGACTCGGCGCACCGTTCGGCGGCGCGTTCCAGCAGCGGCACGGAGGCCCGTACGAGCGGATGCATGGCGGTCAGATAGCGGACGTAGCGCTGCCGCAGTCCGTCGGGGCGCCACAGGGCCGCGGTCGCCGCCCGCAACACCGGTGTGACGGGCGTGAGTTTGGTCCGCAGCGCGAGGGACGCGGGGGCCGTCATCGAAGGCTCCCGTCCTGCACGGGCGACTCCACCAGGTGCGCGTAGCGGGCGCAGCCCAGGCGGCGGACCAGGGCGGCGGGTCCGGCGGCGCGCTGCTGTGCGGCGCCGAGCCGGTCGAGGACTTCCCCCACCCGGCCGCCGGCGTCCCGGGCCGCGCCCGCGAGGACGTCGGGGTGGTCGGCGAGGGCGTGGCAGCTGCGGCAGTAGCCGTCCGGGGCGGGCGTACCGCCGTAGCGGGCGTGCAGCCGCCGGGGTCCCACGGTGCGCAGCATCCGCAGCACCGGGGAGTCGAGGGAGCGGGCGCGGACGGTCGGCCAGTCGTCGTCGGCGATGTGTCCGAGCCGCAGATGCGCGGGGACGGGGCGGCGGTCCACGGTCCACTGGTTGCAGCAGGCGGCGACGGTCCCGTCGAAGGCGACGACCGGCCAGGCCGCGAGGGTGCAGGGGGCCGCGCGGGTGCCGTCCGGTCCGGGCGGTGTCGCCGGGACGAGGCCCGCGGCGCGGCCGAGCGGCCTGATCTCGTTGACCAGCAGGGGCACTTGGCGGCCGAACGTGCGGTGGATGTCCGTGACGGCGTCCGCGAGGTAGGGGTCGTCGGGGCCGGTGCCGGTGAGGTGGATGCTGACGGGGACGCCGGCGTCGAGCACGGTCCGCAGGGCGCGCAGCGTCTGCGCGCGCGGGACCTCGCGCTCGTGGTGGACGTCCAGGCTCGCGGAGAAGTGGTCGAGGGCCTCGACCGTGCGCATGATCCGGTCGGGTACGTGTCCGTCGCGGGCGAAGAACATCCCGCTGAGCAGCGCGACCCGGGAGCCGGCGGCGTGTGCGAGACCGGCGATCCGGGCGGCGAGTCCGGGCAGCAGCAGGGGTTCGCCGCCGGTCAGCAGCACCACTTCGGGGCGGTCGTCCGCACCGAACGAGCCGATGAAGTCGAGCAGTTGATCCGGGGCAGGACGTTCGGTGGCCGCCATGGACGAGTCCGTGGAGCAGTGGGCGCAGCTCAGGGGACAGCGGCGGGTGAGCGCCACCAGGAGGCCGCCGCAGGGCACGGGCCGCAGGCCGATGAGCTCCGCCAGGTCCACGTCGTCTCCTCCGGGTCTCCTCCCCGCGAGCTCGTGCCGCGCGCGGAGCATGCCCCGGATCGTGTCCGCGGTCGGCACAGTTCCGGTTCGTGGTCGCCTGGCGATCGGTTAATTCGCAGGTCGGGTGGGTCGTACGGCCGGATGCGGGGGCGGCTTGCGGGGCGGCGCGGCGGCGCACGGTCGGCTTTTACCGGCATCGAACCGCCGGTCAGGCGTTCCCATACCGGGCGTCCGTACGTTCTTTCTCAGCCGGCGCAGCGACGCCGTCGACCAAGGAGGATCCACATGCCCGAGAACACGAACCCCGAGCCGACCGAGAACGAGGACATCGAGGTCGTCGCGCACGGCGAGACCGAAGAGGTCGTCGACTCCGGCTGCGTGATCAACAACTCCAGCGAGCTCTCCTGACACGGCGGACTCGCACCTGAGCACCGCGCGGGCCACCCGGTTCCCGGCAGTCCTCTGCCGGAGCCGGGGGCCCGCGGCCATCCGTCCCGGCACCGGACACGTAGAGGGAGCGGCTCGTCGTGAAGGTCCTGCTCTGCCCGCTCAGCGACGGCGGCTATCTCTACCCGGTGCTCGCCGTGGGCCGTGAACTGCGGCTGCGGGGACATGACATCAATGTCCTGGGCCGTGAATCCGTCGCGCCCGTCGTGGCGCAGGCCGGGCTGCCGTTCGCGGCGGCGGAGGAGTTCGGCGGACGCCGGGCGTTCTCCGCCACGTGGTGGGGGAAGACCGGGCCGGCCCAGTACCGGGCCGTCCTGCACGCGGCCCGGGACACGGGGGCCGACCTGCTGGTCACCTCCGTACTCTGCAACGGCGCCCTGGTGGCCGCCGAGGCGCTGGATCTGCCGGTGGTGGTGGTCGGGCTCTCGGTCCATCTGTGGGACTACCGGTCGGGCGGCGAAGGCGAGCCGCAGCTGGGCCGGACCCGGGAGAGCCGGACCCGCGACAGCCTGCTGCTCCACGCCGCCGTACGGGACCAGGCCGGTCTGGCCGGGCGCGCCTGCCGGTGGGGGGACGGCGCGCTGCTGGGGGACGCGCTGCTGCTGCGCGGGGACCCGGCGCTCGAGTACCCCGGCGCCCAACTGCCTGAGCGGGTCCGGCATGTGGGGCCGCTGTCCTGGGAGCCGACGCCCGACCCGGGGGAGGTCGCGGCGGTCGACGAGCACCTGGCCCGGTCCGGCAAGCCGGTCGTCTACGTCCATCTGGGCCGCTTCTTCGAGGGCAGGAGTCTGTGGCCCCGGCTCAACGAGGCCTTCACCGGAGGCCGGTTCCAGGCCGTGGTCGAACAGGGCCGGTCCACCGATCCGCGGCCCGCGCCGGACGCCGACATCCTGCTGGTCCGCAAGCCGTGGCTGGGCCCGCTCGTCGACCGTGCCGGGCTGGTGCTGAGCAACGGCACCTCCGCCCCGGTGCTGGCGGCGCTGCTGCGCGGCCGGCCGCTCGCCCTGTCCCCCAACGGCTCCGAGCAACCCCTGCTCACCGGCGCCTGTCTGCGCGCGGGTGTGGCCCTGCACTTCCCGAAGAGTCCTTCTGTGCCGGCTTCGGCCCTGCTGGAGTCCGCCTGGCGCGACGACGGCCTGCGGTCCCACGCGCGGGCGCTCGGCGGCAGGCTGGCCGCGGCGGACGGCGCGGAGCGTGCGGCCGACGTCGTCGAGCAGGTCGCCGGGGCGTCCGCTCTCCCGGTCCAGGCCTCCGCTTTCTCGAAGGAGAACCATGAGTACGCGACCAGCGGGCCTCGATGAGGCCGTGACGAGCCTGTCGGCGGGCGCCCGGGAGTGGATGCGGCTGCACGCGGCCTACCTCGACTCGCCGGCCGCCCATGCCGAACTGCCGGTGACTCCGCGGGTGAAGGCGCTGCTGCAGCTCGCGACGCTCCGGCGCCAGTGGGAGAGGTGCGCGCCCGGCGACCCCGCCCTGGCGGAGGTCACCTCGGTCGTCGAACAGGCCTGGCGGCGGCCGGACTTCGTGCGCCTGCTCACTCTGGAGGCGCGGTACGCACCGCAGTTCGAGCTGATGTACGCGGCGCTCGCACCGGGCGGGACCCTGGGCGACGCGCCGCGCGCCGTGCTGACCCGGCTGGCGTCCAGCGGCTATCTGACGCCCGGCCGCAAGCCGCCGTTCCTTCATCTGGAGGCCCGGTTCTACGCCGATCTCGCCGGCGCCGAGCACCGGTTCGCGTCGTACCGGGAGCTGTACGAGGCGAGTCCGCTGCCGCCGGCCGCCACGCTGCCCGTGGCCGATCTGGACGGCTGCCGGGTGGCCCACACGCTCTTCTACCTCAGCGACTTCGGCACCCGTGACCCCGGCCTGACGGAGGACGAGCGCGACCGGGCGCTGCGGGTCGTGGAGCGGCTGACGGACCATTTCGTACGGCTCGACGACTGGGACATCGCCGCGAAGCTGGTGCTGGCCCAGTGCTGCCTGGGCGCGGACCCGCGGCGCACCCCGTCCGGCGCGGCCTGCCTGCGGATGCTCGCCGCGGCCCAGGCCGCCGACGGTTCGATGCCCGGTCGTTCCGCCGCCGAGCGGGCCCCGGCGGACGCGACGCCGGTGGAGTACTTCCGCAAGGCGTACAAGGTGACCCTGATCGTGGCGCTGATGACGCTGACCGTCATCAGCGGCCGGGCCGGGGAACTGACCACGACGGGAGCATCGGCAGCAGGGGAGACACGGTGAGCATCGACCAAGCGGTGGGCGTCGACGCAGCGGCGAGCATCGACGCAGCAGTGAGCATCGGCACAGCGGTGAGTCCGGCGAGGCCGGCGGCGCCCGAGCCGGCCGACCGTCTGCCCTCCGGGGCGCGGCTGCTCAAGGGCGAGCGGAACTGGTGGTTCCTGGGGCCTGGCGGAGTGGCTCGCCTCACCGACCGGCATGTCACGGCCGACGGGGGCCTGCGCCCGGAGGCGGAGCGCCGGCTGCACGAGAGCGGCCTGTTCACGACGCCCCGGATCGGGGCGTACGCGCTGACCGTCCTCACCAGCACCCACTGCAACCTCGGCTGCGGATACTGCTTCCAGAACACCGCCCAGGACCAGGGCGGCGGCAGCCGGCCGCCCCGCATCGCGCGGACCCGGCTGACCTCGGACACGATCACCTCGATCCTCGGCTTCACCGAGCGGCAGATGGCCGCCTCGGGCCTGGAGAAGCTCAGCGTCCTGCTGTTCGGCGGGGAGCCCCTGCTCAACCCGCGCGGCTGTGTCGAACTGCTGGAGCGGGCCGGGAAGATCGCGCCCACCTCGGCCTGGATGATCTCCAACGCCACGCTGCTCACCCCACGCCTGGCGCGCCGGCTCGCCGAACTTGGGCTGAGCTCGGTCCAGGTGACCTTCGACGGCGACCGCCCCGACCACGACCGGATCCGCGTCGGCAGGGCGGACGGCGGCGGCACCTTCGACAAGATCGTCCGCAACATCGCACGGGCCTCCGAGGTCTCCCCGCTGCGCTGGACCCTGCGGGTGAACGTCTCGCAGGAGACCTTCGACGGCGTCGACGCGCTGATCGACCGGCTCGCCGGCACACTCGACCCCGCCCGCTGCTCGCTGTACTTCGCCCGGATCGGCGACGTGGGCGTCGGCTACGCCAACAGCCTGCTGCACAACGGCGACCTGGCGGCCGCGTTCACCCGCTGGCAGCGCCGGGCGCTCGAACTGGGCTTCACCGTGAGCCGCCCCGGTGCCCGGAAGACCTGTGTCACCTGCGGTCACACCGACGGGCGCTACGGCGCGGTGGTGAGCGCGGACGGCACCCTGGCCAGCTGCTGGGAGACCGCGGGCAAACCGGACTGGGAGGTGGGCACCGTCACCGACGGCTATCTGCCGAGCACGGTGACCCGCGACCGCTGGATCGGCTGCCAGGACCTCTACCGCTACGACGAGGACGCGCGGACCCTGGCACGGTTCCGGGACACCGTCGACACGGCCCTGCTGGACCATCTGCACGCGACGGGACGGCTGTAGCCATGGCCGAGCCCCTGGAGCGGCTGGCCGCCGGCGCGCTGGGCTGGCTGGCCGGGAACCTCGACCACTTCGACCCGTTCTCGGCGAGCGGCCGGCCGGCGACCCACGGCACGGCGAAGGCCGCGCTGGAGCTGGCGCTGCTGTGCCACTGCGCGGCCCGCCTGGACGAGCCCCCGGACACGCTCGTCGGGGCGACGGCCCTCGTCCGCAAGCTCTGGCAGGACCCGGACTTCCCCCGCCTCTTCGACGACGTGCCCAGGCACGGCTCCACGTACGGGCTGATCTACGCCGCCCTGGCCCCCGACGGCATCGACAGCGCACAGGTCCGCGCCCGACTCGCCCTGCTGGAGCCCGAGTTCCTCTCGCCCCGGGGCAAGTCGCCCTACCAGCGCATCGAGATCCGCCACTACGCGGACAAGGCGGGGGTCCGACACACCGTCGAGCCGTACGCCGAACTCCTGGCGCACAGCCCGCTGGTGGCGTACCGGGCCGACGAGTCGGCCGAGGACTGGGCGCCGTTGAGCATGCCGCAGGCGTACGCCCTGACGCACACGGCGTTCTACCTGGGGGACTTCGGCCGGACATCGCCCGGCCTCGGAGGCGGCGCGCTGGTCCACGCCCGGGACCTGGTGGGCCGGCTGCTGCGACACTGCGTCGAGCACGAGCTGTGGGACCTGGCGGCGGAGCTGGTGCTCACGCAGTTCGTCCTGGGGAGCGAGCCGCTGGACACCCCGCAGGGCGCGGCTGCCGTGGAGTGCCTGGTGCGGGCCCAGCGGCCCGACGGGGCGCTCCCGGGACGGTCGGCCGCGCTCGCGGCCCAGCCGTCTGCCTCGCCAGGGGAGTTCTTCGCCAAGGCGTACCACACGACCCTCGTCACCGCCCTGGCGGCGCTGATCGTCGCCTCGCCGAGGCCGTCATGAGCCCGCGGCTGACGCTGATCAACCGCGACTACACGCGGCTGTGGTTCGGTCAGGCGGTGTCGTCGGTCGGGGACGCCGTGTTCGGCACGACGCTGGTGCTGTGGGTGGCGACCGTGCTGGCGAAGGACGAGCCGTGGGCGCCGGTCGCGGTCAGCGGCATCCTCATGGCGTCCAGCGCGGCCGTGCTGGTGATCGGGCCGCTCGCGGGCGTCTTCGTCGACCGCTGGGACAAGCGCGCCACGATGCTGCGCACCGAGTGGTTCCGGGCCGGGCTCGTGACGGTGCTGACCGCCGTCACCCTGTTGCCGCGCGACGCCCTGCCGGCCGGGGTCTGGCTCGCTGTCCTCTACACGACCGTGCTGCTGCTGAACGCGGCGGGCCAGTTCTTCAACCCGGCACGCTTCGCGGTCCTCGCCGACCTGGTGACCGGGGAGGCCGACCGTGCCCGCGCCGCCGGGATCGGCCAGGCGACCGGGCAGACGGCCTGGATCGTCGGGCCGCCGCTGGCCGCGCCGCTGCTGTTCACCGCCGGACTGCAGTGGGCGTTGCTGTGCAACGGCCTGTCGTACGTCGTGTCGTACCTCGCGATCCGCTCCATCGGTGTCCGCACGCCGGGTCCGCGCAGGGCGACCCCTCCCCAACGGCGGGGGCTGCGCCGGGAGTTCGTGGACGGGCTGCGCTTCTTCGCCCGCAGCAGGTTCCTGGTCGCGCTGCTGGTGCTGACCGTCATCGGGCAGTTCGGGGTCGGCGCGCTGAGCACGCTGAACGTCTTCTTCACCACCGACAACCTGCACGCGGACGCCCATCTGTACGGCTACCTCGGCATGGCGATGGGGGTCGGCGGCATCGTCGGCGCGCTGTGCGGGGGCCGAGTGGTGCAGTGGTTCGGGGCGCGGCGGGCCACGTGGGCCGGTCTGCTGGTGAGCGGTGTGCTGCTGGTCGCCTACTCGCGGCAGACGGGCTTCCTCGGCGGTCTGGCCCTGCTCTTCGTCTTCACCGTCCCGCTCACCGTGCTGAACACCGCGATGTCCCCGCTGCTGCTGGCGGCGGCTCCCGCGGAGTACCGGGGCCGGGTCATGGCCGTGTTCTATCCGGTGACCAAGCTCGCGTCGATGCTCTCCGCGGTGCTGTCGGGCTGGCTCGCCGGTTCGCTGCTGCGGGACGCCGGGGGCTCGTTCGGCGGGCTCCGGTTCGGGCCCGTCGACCTGGTCTTCGCCGCGTCCGGGGTGATCGTCGTGCTTGCCGGGGTCTACGCCTGGATCGCGCTGCCCGGTACAGAGAGCGCCGAGAGCACCGAGAGTGCCGACGAGGCCGACCCGGCACCGAGCAGGGGCAAGAACCAGGACACCGAGGTCGTTGCCCACAGCGACGACGACGAGTGACTCGACGCTCCGACGGCCTCTAGGGAGCAGTGGTGCCGGCCAGGGCGCCGCGAGCGTAGAGCCGTATCAGGTGCGGCAGTTCGTACTGTGCCGCGTGGGCCGTCACCTCGCCGCCCGGTGAGGTGACCATCCCGGCGTCGATCAGCGTCTCCACGACCCGTACGGCGTGCCGCTCGTCGCAGCCGAGGGCCTCGGCCGCCTCCGTCAGGCCGAACGGGCCGTCCCCGGTGCCCTCGGCCAGCCGGGACGCGTGCCGCCCGCACTCGGCCGGCAGTGCCTGCCAGCCGCGGGCGAGCCGGCGTCGTACGGACACGTCTCCGGAGGTCAGTTCGTCCAGCGCGCCGGCCGGGTCGGCGAGGCGGTCGGCGAACTCCCGCAGCGGCACATGGCGCAGCACCGCGAGCCGCATCCCGCTCACCCGGACCGCGAGGGGCGAGCCGCCGCAGGCGCGCACGATGCGCAGCGCCGCCTCCCGGTCGGCCCGCACCCGGCTGCCGCCGACCAGCCCGGTGAGCAGGTGCAGGGCCTCGGCGGTGCCGAGCGGGGGCACGGGGACCCGGTGCACCGGTGCCAGTCCGCCGAGCTGGCCGCGTGCGGTGAGCAGGACCCGGCCCTGACCGCCGTACGGCAGCAGGGGGCGTACGGCGCTCTCCCCGGGTACGTCGTCCAGGACGGCCAGCACGCGGTGGGCCGCCAGCCATTCCCGCCAGGTCTCGGGCGTCAACGGCCCGGTGCGGCCGATGCGTCGGGCCAGTTCGGCGAGCACGTCGGGCAGGGGGCGGGGTGTGCCGTCGGCGTCGCGCAGGCTCACACAGAGGCGGCCGTCGGGGAAGCGGTCGCCGAGGAGATGGGCGGCGCGTACCGCGAGGGTGGTCTTCCCGGCTCCGGCGGGGCCGGACAGCAGGACGACGCCCCCGGGGCCGTCCAAAAGGTGCAGGACGTCGGCGAGTTCGTCGGCCTGGCCGGTGAAGTCGACGACGTCGGGCGGGAGGGCGTCACGGCCCGACGGGGTCCGCGCGCGGGGCCGGTCCTCGTCCGCGAGGACGGCGCGGTAGCGGGCGGCCATGGCGCGGCTCGGTTCCAGGCCCAGTTCGCGGGCGAGGAGCTGGCGGTAGTCGTCGTACACCGCGAGTGCCTCGGCCTGCCGGCCGCAGCGGCTCAGCGCGCACATCAGGGCGGAGCGCAGCCGCTCGCGCAGCGGATGCCGCTCCACGAGATCGCGCAGCCCCTCCACCACGGCCGACGCGTCGCCCACCGCCAGTTCGGCCTCGGCCCAGCTCTCGTACGCCGTGACGTGGCGCAGTTCGAGGCGCTCGGCCTCCTCGGCGAGCCGGGGCGAGTGCCGCAGGTCGTCGCCGAACGGCGGGCCCTGCCAAAGGTCGAGGGCCTCGCGCAGCAGCGGGGCGGCCGAGCCGGGGGGTTGTCCTTCGGCGGCGCGGACCAGGGAGCGGAACCGCAGGAGGTCGACCTCGTCCTCGGTGACGCGCAGGACGTACCCGCCGCAGGTGTGGGTGAGCCGTGGCCCGCCGTCCGCCTCGCCGAGCAGGGCGCGCAGGGCGCTGACGTACACCTGGAGGTTCTTGCGGGCGGTGCGCGGGGGTTCCTCGGGCCAGACAGCGTCGGTCAACGCGTCCACGGACACCGGGGAGTTGGCGGAGCCGAGCAGCGTCGCCAGGACGACGCGCTGCTTGAGCGGGCCGAGGGGCAGGGCGTGGCCGTCGCGGTGGACCGCGAGCGGGCCGAGGACGGAGAACCGGAGCGGGCCGGGTGACGCTGCGGGCTGCGCGGGCGGACGCGGCATCGAGCGAACCTCCGTGAAGGCGAGGGGGGTTGGTCGGTCGGATCGATGATCCGCCGCCCCGGCCCGGCCCGCATCGGGGCCGGGCCCGCAGAGTCACGCCGCGCTCACGCGTCTCCTGGGGAAGGGACCCCCATACGGGCGGGGGCGTCCCCCATGCCGGGCCTGCACAGCCCCCAGGAACGGCCGTCCGTGCGGGTCAGGCGGGGGTCACCGGCCGGGCGGCGCCGGGCCGCCCCTGGTCCTTTGCCTGGTCCTCCGCCCGGTCCGCCGACAGCTTGCACAGGGCCGAGCGGTCCGCGGAGCCGGTCTTGGCCATGAGGCTCGCCATGTGCTTCTCCACCGTGCGGGGCGAGATGCACAAGCGCTGGGCGATCTGCTGGTTGCCGGGGCGTTCGGCGAGCAGCACGAACACCTCGTACTCGCGCGGTGTGACACCCGCGGTGCGCAGCTCGGCGGGGATGCGCTCGCGGCCACCACGGCGCTGCGGGACGCTGACGCCGGCCTGCCGCATCAGGGCGCGGCAGGCGCCGGCGACGGGCTGGACGCCCGCCTCGTGGAAGTACTCCTCGGCGGTGCGCAGCCAGGCGACGGGTTCGCCCCAGGAGTCCGCGAGCGCGCCCTCCGCGGTCAGCCGCAGGGCGAGGTGCCAGGCCTGCGGGAACAGCGCCGCCGACCGGGCGGCCTCCGCCACGGCGTGCCGGGCACCGTCCGGATCGCCCGCCCGACCGCGCAGGACCGCGTCCGTGAGGCTCAGGAACATGCGGTTCCAGGCGAGTTGGCCTCCGGGCGAGGCGAGCGCCTCCTGGTGGGCGTCGCGGCTGTCGGCGTCGCCGTCGAGGGCCCGCAGCAGGGGGCGCAGGCCGTAGCGGCCGCTGAGGTAGAAGAAGCTGGGGTGCCGGCGCTCCCAGGCCAGGGCGGCGTCGAGTTCGGCCCTCGCCCGGGGCCGGTCCTCGGCCATCAGGGCGCCCATGGCCTGGCACAGTCCGCGTTGCAGGGGCACGAGCATCGACTCCTCGCCGCCCGCCCGGCGGAACCGGGCGAGGGCGCGGTCCTGCTCGCGGGCGCGGCCCTGGTGGGCGGCGAGGGTGGCGTCGACGAGGAGCAGATAGCGGTGCGCCGACAGGTTCTGCAGACGGGCGCTGGCCTCCAGGGACCGTTCGACGATCTCCCGGGCCCGGTCCCAGCGCGCGCCCAGCACGCTCTGCATGGCGAGCAGGCCGTCGGTGGTCTGGAGCAGGGCCAGATGTCCGAGCTCCTGGGCCGCCGCACGGGCCGTCTCCAGGGAGGTGGCCTCGCCGGTGCGCATGAACGCGTTGGTGCCGAGCCGTACCAGCGCCTCGGCCCGGCAGGGCGCGAGCCGGTGCTTCTCGGCGACCTCCAGCATCCGCACCAGACAGGCGTCGGCCTCGTCGAATCCGCGCGCCCGGGACAGCAGGGCCAGCAGTTGCCAGGCCCGGCACGCCACGACGGGCCGCCCCCGTTCCTCGGCGGTGAGCGCGGCGGCCCGGGCGGAACGTTCCGCCTCCTCAAGCCGCCGTCTGTCGGCGGGAGTGGGGGCGGAATCGGGCAGCCGATGCCGGGAGTCGCGTGCGCCGTCGGGTTCCGGGAGCAGGGCGAGATGGCCCTCGACCACCACGAGGGCCGCCTCCTGCTCCGGGCGCGGGGCCGTGCCGAGGAGGGCGCGGGCCGCGCGGATGCGGCGGTGCGCCTCCTGCTGCTGCTCGGCCATGGTCGCGACCCACGCGACCTGGGTGTGCGCCTGGGCCCGTTCCTGCGCCGCACGCGTCCCGGCGGGCGCCGGGGGCAGGTCGTCGAGCAGTGCGGACGCCGCGTCGAGCCGCCCGGACTCGGCCTCGGCGATGGCCAGATGGACGGTGATCGCGTCGCGGTCCTCGTCGGCGGCGAGGCCGCGGGCGCGCTCCAGCAGCACGGCGGCCGAGCCGGACGCACCGGCGTCCAGCAACTCCTGGCCGACCTGGGCGAACTGCCGGGACGCCGTCACCTTGTCCCCCGCCGCCAAGCGCAGCGTGGCCACCAACTGGCGCTGCTCGCCGGTCAGTTCCCCGGCGGACTCCTCGATGGCGGTGGCCGCGCGGCGGGCCAGCGCGGCCTGTTCGGCGGGTGGCAGGGAGGCCCTCAGGGCGTCCGCGGTCAGGACGTGGCGGAAGGTGTAGTGGTCGTGGGCGGCCCCGTCCGGGGCGATGATCCCCGCCTCGGAGGCCGACCGCAGATGGGCGAACAGCGCGCGGTCGTCGAGCCCGGTCACCGCCCTGAGCGCCTCGACGGAGAACCGGCCGCCGAGCGTCGCCGCGAGGAGCAGCAGCTCGCGCACGGGCTCGTCCAGGCGGCTCAGCCGGCGCGCCCAACTGCGGACGGCACCCGTCGGCACGCTCGCCCCGCCCTGGTCGGCGATCCGCCAGCCGCCCTCGGCCCGGCTGAGCCGTCCCGTGTCCAGCAGGTCGGCCAGCAGCACCTCCACCAGGTAGGGGTTGCCGCCCGCCCGCTGCGCGAGGTGCCGGTGCGCGGCCGGGGGCACCTCACCCGGCCCGGCGTCCAGACAGGCCTCCACCATGTCCCGTACGGCGGTCTCGTCCAGCGGCGTCAACTCCCGTAACGCGGCGGTGTTGCGCAGCTCCGCGGCGAGCGCCAGGTCGAGGGCCGGGCCGGGGTCGGGGCGCAGGGTGCCGACGAGCAGGACCGGCAGCCCGGCCACGTTGTCGGCGACGTACTCGACGACCGCGATCGTCTCGGTGTCGGAGTCGTGCAGGTCCTCCAGCAGGATCACGCAGCCGCGCTCGCGGCCGAGCACCGCAAGCAGCCTGAGCAGCGCCTCGGCCAGTTCGACCAGCGAGATCGTGTAACCGGGCGCCGCCGTGCCGGACCGCCACTCGGGTACCAGCCCGGCCAACGCGGGCCGGTACGGGTCCAGTTCGGGGTCGTCGGGGGCGCCGGCCGCGCGGAACCGCGACGACAGCGCCTCGACCAGGGGCCGGAAGGGGACGACGAGCCCGGTGGACGTGGCGCGGCCGCGCAGCACCGGCATGTCCCGGTCGTACGCGCGAAGCGCGCACTCGCCGGCCAGCCGGGACTTGCCGATCCCCGCCTCGCCGACCAGGAACACCGCCCGTCCGGCCCCCCTCCCCGCACTGTCCAGGGCCTGGTCCAGCAGCCCGACCTCGGCGTCCCGCCCCACGATGACCGACGACGTCGCTCGCATGGGCGCAGGCTACGTGATCCTTTTCGTACACGGCAGAGGGCCGGGGAGTCCCCCGGCCCTCTGTTCGTCCTGCTCGCCTTACGTGTGCTCCTGCCTCAGCACACCGTGATGGTGCCGGTGGTGAAGGGCATGTCCAGCGAGGCGACCGCGTCGCAGTCGACCGTCCTCAGCAGACGGCTGCGCAGCCCCAGCGCCGCGCTCGCGCCGAGAGTCACCTCGCCCACCGGGTGGTCCTGGGCCGCGGTGTCCGGGCCGGTGGCGCCGTCGACGTACCTCACCGAGTCACTGATCTGCATGGGTCCTCGCTCGTCCTTTGTCCGCAGGGGTGTGGGGTGGTGCGAGCCGTGCCGGTGGTGCGGATGGGTGGTCCTGTAGTGGTGCGACTGTGGTGCGGAAGGGTGGTCCTGTGGTGGACCGGGCTAGGGCCGGTCCACCCGATCGGCCTCGGGCGCGGGCGTCCGCAGCAGGAGCACGGGCGGTACGTGCTCCGGGAAGCCCGCCCGCAGGAGTCCGTGGCCGATGCCCGCGAGGCCGGTGAGCAGGCCGGGGTGCGGGACCCCGTCGGGGGCGCCGCTGCGGGCGTCGTTCTCCTCGACGGAGGCGAGGAGGGCTCCGGCCCGGCGGACCCAGTGCGGGCGTGCCTCGGGTAGCGCGCCGTGGCCCAGGAGTTCGCACAGTCCGGCCTCGCCGTGGCACAGGCTGTCGTCCGGAGCCGGCCGGTCCCGGCCCAGCTCCTCGACAGTGGCGCGGGACCAGTCCGCGAGCCGGGGTTCCTCCAGCGCGCCCGGCGCGTCCAGGACCGCGAGGGCGATCCCGGCCCGACCCCGGCACCAGGCGGAGGGCCGGGCGTCGCGGTCGGTGGTCTCTTCGTTCCGGCCCTCCGCCGAGCCACGCGCCCCTTCCGGTCCCCCGCCGGTGGCGACCCTCAGGGCCGTCAAGCCTGCGGTACGGCAGCGTCCGGCGAGCTCGTCATCGGAGCCCGTAGCCGCGGCACTGTCGGCGGTGCCGGCGAACCTCAGCAGCGCCCAGCCGATCCCGGCCGCCCCTGTCGCGAAGTCGCGGCCGACGGTGCTGAGGTCGGCGGCGAGCAGCCGCTCCGCACAGGCACGGGCCGCGAGCCACGTCCCCTGGCGGTCCTCCCCCGCCCCCGCGCCGCCCTCGTGCGCGGCCAGCAGGGCGACGAGCCCGCCCGCGACGCCCGTGCCGACCCCGTACTCGCGCTCGGACCGGCTCGCCCCGCCGACGAGCCGGAGCAGGGCCGACGCCCACGAGCCGATCTCCGGGTCGTCGAGCAGCCGCGCCGTCTCGGTGAGGGCGTACGCGATGCCGCCGAGGCCGCAGAAGGCGCCCGAGCCCACCGCGCCGAGGTCGCCGGGCCGGGCCCGGAGCATGTCGAGCAGCGCGGGCACCGGCGCGAGGGCCGTACGGGCCGCTTCGGCGTAGTGTCCGGCGCCGGTGAGCGCGGCCAACTGGGCCAGGAAGAGGGCCGGTCCGGTGTAGCCGCCGGCCAGGTCGGCGGGCATGGGGCCGATGCGCCAATAGCGGTCGTCGAGGAGTTCCAGGCCGATCCAGTTGCTGCGGGGGCCTTCGCGGTAGGCGAGGGAGACGAGCTGGTCCCCGACGGACCGGGCCGCCGACAGCAGCCGGTCGGGTTCCGGGGCGCGGTCCGCCGTACGGTTGCGGTGGCCCTCGGCGGGCCGGTGCGCGGGCTCGCGGGAGGTCGTCGCCATCGCGGCCCGCACGATCCACTCCTGGTCCTGCCGGTCGACGGTGTCCAGCGCGGCGAGCTTCGCGGCGACACGGTCGAGCCCTGCACGCTCCGTGCGCCCGGCCGGCCCCCTCCCCAGGGTGCCCCACAGCTCGTCCCGGCCGGGGCGGGCGGTGAACAACGGCACGTCTCCCGCCCAGAGTTGGGCGATCTCCTCGTCGACCAGGCCGGGCCCGGGTGCCGTGCCGAGCAGGTCGGTCCGCAGGGTCTCCAGGACGCGTTGCCTGGCGTCGGCGTCCTTCAGCAGATCGGGGTGGGTCGACTCGTCGAGCAGCATGCTGTACACCCAGGTCGGGCGCAGCACCACCCGTACGTCGTCCTGCGCGAACGCGGCCAACAGCCCGGTCGCACCGAGCAGTTCGTTCCTCGCCGCGCTGATCGCCTGGTACCCGGCGCGGAACCCGGCGCAGAGCGCCTCGACATGGGCCCCCGGCTCGACGGACTCGCCGTCCGCCAGGCGTGGCCGGTTGGCGGACTCGGCGAACCGGCCGGCCCGGCGCACCAGGCGCATCCGGTCGGTGCCGGCGTCGGCCCAGTCGGCGCGTACGACGGGTGACACGGCCTCGTGGCCACCGCCGACCGCGGACACGTCCAGCGCGGTGTGGTCGCCGACCAGCAGCTGCGGCAGCAGGCCGACCCGGTACACCGAGTCGTGCAGGGCGCGGGCGGCCGGGTCCGGGGTGGCGGCGTCGGCCAACGGTGGGTGGAACAGCGTCTCCACGTCGACCAGCACCGGGTGGGCGCCGGCCGCGATGAGGTTCTCGTGGTGCAGGTCGGTCCCGTCGAGCAGATGCAGCAGTGCCAGCAGGGCGCCCTGACGGCGGTAGAACGTCTCGACGTCCGCGGCCGAGCCGCAGGGCTGCGCGGCGACGAACTCCACCCATCCGTAGGCACCTTGGTCCAGCAGGCGCAGGGTGCGCAGGTCCACGGAGCCGGGCAGCCCGTTGAACCAGCCGACGAGGTCGTTGAAGTGCCGGTGCGCGGCGAGCGGCCGCGGCTTGTACACCAGCCGGGTGCCGTCGGCGAAGCGCAGCAGCATCACACCCCGCCCGCCCCGGTGCCCGTCACCGGCTCCCGCCTCGACACCGACGAGCAGCCCGGGGCCGTGCCCCGCTCGCACCAACAGGCCAGTTCCCTGGGTCAGCAGCGCATGGTCGTCCGCCAGCCGCTCGAGCATCTCCGTCGTCGCGTCCGCCGCGTCCAGCGCCGTCCGTCCCAGGATGCGTGCCAGCACCGGCCGTCCGGCCAGCAGGGCGGAAAGGCCGCTCCGGGAGCCGACCCGTCCCAGGAAGTCGCGGAACCGGGTACGGGGGTCGTCCCCGTCGAGCCGCTCGGCGGTCCGCGCCTCGTGCAGCTCCAGCACCAGCGTCCGCGCCGCCGCCCGGGCCAGCCTGCGGGCGAGCTGCCGCTCCAGGTCCTGGCGTACGGCGGTGATGTCGGCGAGTGCGCGGGCCCGGTCGGACACGCGCTGCTCCAGGCGCTCCCCCGCACGGGCGGTGAAGGGCCGCAGCACCCACTCGAAGCCGCTCAGCCCCGGCTGGTCCCCCTCGGGGGCGACGGCCTCCACCGGGGCCGCGGCCGTGGCCTCCTCCGCGAACTCCGCCCAGTCCGGGGGGAGTTCGCCCCCGTCCCCGCTGACCAGGCCGGCCTCCCACCACCGCCCGGCCTCCGACAGCGGCGCCCCCGCCCGTGCCTGTCCGGCCTCTGCCGCCATCGTCCCTCCCCCGCTTCCCGTTCCCCCCGCCGGTGTGCTCCCCCCGGCACACCTGATCCTCGTACGAGGACCCCCATGGCCACATGGGGAACAACCCCCCATGTTTTCGGGGCGTGCGCGCAGAGGCCTCCGTGCACCGGGAGCACGGGCAGGTCAGGGCAGGGCAGCGGTCATCCGGCGCACCGCCTCGGTGATCAGGTCCGGTGAGGTGGCCAGGTTCATCCGGACGAATCCCGTGCCGCCGGTGCCGAACGGCGTCCCGGAGTTCAGGGCGACCCGGCCGCGGTCGAGGAAGACGGCCGCCGGGTCGTCGCCGAGACCGAGTCCGCGGCAGTCCAGCCAGGCGAGGTACGTGCCCTGCGCGGGCGAGTGGCGGACGGCGGGCAGGTGTTCGGCGAGCAGGCCGGCCAGCAGACGGCGGTTGTCGTCGAGGCCGGACAGCACGGCGTCGAGCCAGTTACCACCTTCGTCCAGGGCCGCCGTGTGGGCGATGATCCCGAGGTGGCTGGGGCCGTGGCTCACCTCCTCGGGGAGGCGGGCGAGGTCGCCGGCCGCCTCGGGCCCGGCGACGGCGAGGGCGGCCTTCAGCCCGGCCAGGTTCCAGGCCTTGGACGCCGACATCAGCGATATCCCGTCCTGGCCGCCGGGCACACTCTGATACGGCACGAAGGACACGCCCGAGGCCACGATCGGGGCGTGGATCTCGTCCGCCACCACGCGCACGCCGTGCGTCCGGGCCAGCCGCGCGACCTCCGTCAGCTCGGCGGCGGTGTGCACGGTGCCGGTCGGGTTGTGCGGGCTGCACAGCAGGTACACCGGGCGGCCCGTGCCGCGGGAGGCCCGCCGGAAGGCGTCCTCCAGGGCGGTGAGGTCGATCCGCCCGTGCGGATCCAGCGGCGCCTCCACGACGGGCCGCCCCATGCTGCCCATGAACTGGTAGAAGGGCGGATACACAGGGCAGTTGACCACGACGGGGTCGCCCGGACCCGACAGCAGCTTGATCATCTCGACGATGCCCAGCATCACGTCGGGCACGATCGCGGTGCGCTCCACGGCGAGTCCGTCCCAGCCCCACCGTGCGCGGGCGAACCGGGCCAGCGCCTCGGCGTACGCCGTTCCGGCCGGGTAGCCGGTGTCGCCCAGCGCGACCGCATCCGTGATGGCCCGCGCGACCGGCTCGGCCAGCGGGACGTCCATCTCGGCCACCCACAGGGGCAGTACGTCCTCGGGGTAGGTCCGCCATTTCATGCTCGTACGCCGCCGCAGCTGCGTCAGAGTGAGCCGGGACAGCGGGCCGGTGCCGTCCGCCGCGAAGGTGCCACGCGTCATCCTGTCCATGGGCCGAACGTAGGCGAGCCCGGGCCGGGAAGGTGCGGCTTCCCCGCAGGTCCGCCGGTTTCGCTATCCCGCGGCCGCCTCGACCAGGGCGTCCGCCGCGAGCAGTCCGAGCTTGTTGGCGGCGAGGGGGCTGTCGCCGCTGAGGAGCCTGCGGTCCTGGTGGGTGCTGCCGGTCAGGCCGTCGTTGAGGATGTTCAGGCCCTGCTTGCTCAGCAGATCGGCGACCAGCCAGGGCAGCCGGCCGGGGAGGTAGCCGATGTCGACGTTCGGGCCCTCGTCGGCGGCGTCGGGGAAGACGCACAGCGAGTAGCCCTTGAACGGCGACTCGGTCTTGCCCAGCTTGGCGGCGAGCAGCGCCGCCGGGCCGTGGCACAGGGTGATGATGAAGCGGTCCTCGGCCAGGGCCCAGTCGAGCGTTCGGCCCACGGTCTCGCTGGTCGGCAGGCCGACCATGGCCGCGTGTCCGCCCGGAATGAAGACGGCGAGGTAGTCCGAGTCCGAGCCCAGTTCCTTGGCGACCACGTCGGCGAGCCTCCGGGGCCGCTTCAGCTTCGGCTTCAGGGCCTCGTACGTGCCGAGGACCGCCTCGTCGTCGCGCGGCATGGCCCACAGCTCCAGCTTCGCCGGGTAGCCCTCGACGGTGGCGATGTCGACGTCGAAGCCGGCCTCCATCAGGTGGTGCAGCGGCAGCAGCGTCTCGACCGGGTGGTTCCCGCTGGAGAACTGCGTGCCGTTCTGCATCAGCACATAGCGCTCCTCCGCCGCGATCACCAGCACCTTCCACCTGCCCTGCGTGTACGCGCCCTTGTGCCGCACCCCGTCGAAGTCGGTCCGGGGCGCGGTGTACTGGCCGAGCGAGTACGGCGACGGGAAGTAGGCGTCGTCCTCGGCCGGGTCCGGCGTGGGGGCCCTGCTCGGCTCAGGTGCGGCTTGCGACATGCGACGACCCGTTTCGCTAGGTGTTCCAGATCACACTGGCCATACTGCCCGGGGCGCTGGGGGGACGCGACCGGACGGCCACGCCGGGCGGGGTTCCGCGGGGCCGGTGCCGAGGTGATCATGCGTCATAGGATTCGGACCTACGTTCGTGACCCACGTCCATTCGTGACCTACGTCCAAAGGGGTTCACCCATGCGGCTGGCAGGCAAGACGGCACTGATCACGGGGGCCGCGCGCGGCATAGGCCGCGCCACGGCCGTCGCCTTCGCGAAGGAGGGCGCGGACCTGGTGCTGCTCGACATCTGCGCCGACGCGCCGGGCTGTCCGTATCCCCTCGGCACGGCCAGCCAGTTGAAGGCGACCGCTGAGGAGTGCCGGGCCGCCGGCGCCTCGGTCGTCGAGCAGGCCGGAGACGTACGGGCCGCCGAGGATCTCCGCTCGGCCGCGGACAGCGCCCTCGACCGCTTCGGCACCATCGACGTCCTGGTCAACAACGCCGGCATCGCCGCGCCGTCGGGACGCCCGGTGCACGAGATCGAGGAGGACGAGTGGGGCCTGATGCTCGACATCGACCTCAGCGGCTCCTGGCGTGCCATGCGGGCGGTGCTGCCGGCGATGGTGGCCCAGCGCTCGGGCAGCGTCATCAACGTCTCCTCGACCGCGGGCATGGTCGGCTACCGCTACTTCGCGGCGTACGTCGCCGCCAAGCACGGGCTGATCGGCCTCACCCGTGCGGCGGCCCTCGACTACGCCCCCCACGGCATCCGGGTCAACGCCCTGTGCCCCGGCTCGGTGCGCGACGAACCCGCCCTGGAGGGCCGGATGCTCGTCGAGATCGCCCGCTGCCTCGACGTGCCCACCGCCGACCACGAGCGCACCTTCGCCGAGTCGCAGCCCATGAACCGCCTCGTCGAGGCCACCGACATCGCCTCCACGGCGGTGTGGCTGGCCAGTGACGAGTCCCGTCAGGTGACGGGGGCGGTCGTGCCGGTGGACGGCGGGTTCACGGTGCGCTGAGGCCCCTCGACGGGATCCGGCCCCGGCGGGCGGTCGTACCCGGGGACGGCGGGTTCACGGTGCGCTGAGGCCCCTCGACGGGATCCGGCCCCGGCGGCTCGACGAGCCGCCGGCCCCTCACGCCGGGTCGGCCGCGCCTGCCGTGCTCAGCTCCTCCTCCGGCTCCGGCTCCGGCTCGGCGGTGGTCGCCGTGCGCAGGGGCCGGGAGGCCAGAGCCGCGAGGCCGGTCAGGGCGATAGCCGCCCCGCAGGCCAGGATCGCGGTGCCGGGGCCGGTCAGCCGGGAGAGGTTGCCCAGGACGTTGTTCATGGCGAGCAGCGCCACGCTCTGCACGAGGGTGAGCAGCGCCTGCATCCGGGCGAGGTGCGAGTGCGGGGCGCTCATCAGCACCAGCGGGCCGATGTGGGAGGCGAAGAGCCCCGAGCCGAGGCCGACCAGGAGGGCCGCCGGGACCGCGGCGCCCGGGGCCAGGGCGAGCAGGCCCAGACCCGCGGCGGCGACCAGGACGCCCACGCCCGCGGCCAGGCCGGGACGGCCCAGGGCGCCACGGACCATGACCACCAGGGTGACGCCGAGCAGCCCCAGGCTCTGCGCGCCGAAGATCACGCCGGTCCAGCCCGCGCTCCAGTGCTCCTGGCGGGCCAGCAGGGGCAGCAGCAGCGGGATCACGGGCAGCAGGAAGCCCGCCACCCCGCCGGTGACGAGCAGCGCCGCGCGCAGCACGGGGTCCTTCATGCCGGTGCCGACGCCGTCCAGCGCGTCGCGCAGGAAGCTGCCGCTGCTCTGGGCGGGCGGAATGTCGAAGACGGGACGTACGGCGATCAGGACGACGAGGATGACGGCGAAGGTCGCCGCGTTCAGCAGGGCCGTCCCGGTCAGGCCGCCCGCGGCGACGAGCGCGCCGCCCAGCGGGCCGGCGACGAAGGTCACCAGCTGGGCGCCACCCTGCCGCATCGCGAGCGCACGCGGGAGCGGCTCCTTGCCGACCAGCCGCAGCGGCATGGAGCCGGAGGCGGGCAGATAGAAGGCGTCCTTCACGCCCACCAGCACACCGGTGGCCACGAGCAGCCAGACGGCGGGCCCAGTCCGGTGGGAGACCGCCGCGAGCACGATCGTGCCGGCCAGCATCACCGCGTCCCCGGCGATCATCACCCGGCGGGCACCGAACCGGTCGCCGACCGTGCCCCCGACGATCAGCAACAGCACCCGGGGCAGGTTGATCGCGGTGAGCACCAGACCGGCCACCGCGCCGCCGTGCGTGGCCGCCGCCCAGCCGAGGGCGAAATACAGGACCGCGTCGCCCAGGATCGAGGCGAGTGCTCCTGACAGCCAGAGGTAATAGGCGCGCGGCAGCGGGCTTGTGGCCCGGTCTCGTCGTCCGGTCATGCGGGGACTCTACAGTCGCCCGACACCGCAGGGCGTTGCGCTTCGAGCCCCCGCGGCCGTAGGTGCTGCGGCGCCCTCCGGTTCCGGCCACAGATGCTCCGCGTCGGCCAACTTCCGAGTGGCGCAGGTCACTTGCCGGGAGACTTGCTGCCGTCCGCCGCGAGTTGATCAACTGTGCGGGGCCGTCGACGGCACCGCCCACCCCCAAGGATCCCGTCGCAACAGCCCCTTCGGAGGGCACTGTGTCGCTTGACTCTCCTGACGACGACATCACCGCTTGGCTCCGTTCCCGCCCGCGCCGCGCGACCATGCCGCACGCGGACCGGTCCCGTCCGCTGATCGCGTCGACCGCCCAGCGCCGGCTCTGGTTCGACCACCAACTGCGCTCCCAGGCGGACCCGGACGGCGGCACCGTCTACCACTCCACGCTGGCACTGCGCCTGCGCGAGGGGGTCGACGCGGCGGCCCTCCAGGCGGCCGTGGAGTCCCTGGTGGCCCGCCACGAGTCGCTGCGCACCCGCTACTCCCTCGCCTCCGACGGTGTGCTCCATCAACTCGTCGACGCTGCCGGGCCGTTGAAGCTGCATGTCGAGGACTGCGGCGGGGACGAAGAGGTCCGTCGGGCGCGGATGGCGGAGTTCTTCGCCGCCGGGTTCGACCTGGAGCGCGGTCCGCTGCTGCGCGCCGGGCTGTTCACGCTGACGGACCGCGACCACATCGTCTTCCTGGTGATCCACCACATCGCCACCGACGGCTGGTCGATGGACCTGCTTCATCGTGAACTCGGCGAGCTCTACCGCTCCCCCACCGCGGACCTTGCTGAACTCGCCCATCAATACGCCGACTTCGCCGCTTGGGAGCAGTCCGAGTTCGAGCGCGGGGCGTTCGCGGACGCCCTCGCGCACTGGCGGGAGCACCTCGCCGGGGCGCCCCAGGCGCTGCCCTTCCCGACCGACCTGCCCCGGCCCGCGGACCGTACCTTCGCCGCCGGGTGCCACCCGTTCGAGATTCCGGCCGCCACCGTGGCGGGACTCGAGCGGATCGCCCGGGACTGTGAAGCGTCCGTGTTCCAGACCCTGCTCGCGGCCTTCCAGGTGCTGCTGGCGCGCTGGACCGGTCAGCCGGATCTGATCGTGGGCTCGGTGGCGGCCAACCGCCGCTCCGCCGAGACCGAGCCGATCGTGGGCCTCTTCGTCAATCTGCTGCCGCTGCGCGGCCGCGTGGACGAGTCCGAGCCGTTCGCGCGCCTGGTCGCCCGCACCCGGGACACCGTCCTCGACGCCTACGACCACCAGGGCGTGTCCTTCGACCGGCTGGTCGAGGCCGTCGCACCCACCCGTGCTCCGGGACACAACCCGCTCGTGCAGGCGGTGTTCACCCTGGCCGAGCCGGTCCCCGGGACGGAGTCCGCGTGGGGTGAGCGGCTGGAGTTCCGGGAGACCACCCGGACCCAGTTCGACCTGACCTTCGCCGCGGGGCCGGGCGAAGGGGGCGCGCTGGCCGTCGACGCGCACTTCGCCGCCGACCTCTTCACACCTCGCGCCATCGCAGGGCTGGCACAGCGATTCGTCGCCCTGCTGGAGGAGTTGACGCGCTCCCCCGGCACGAGCCTCTCGCTGATCCCGACGGTCACCGACCGAGAGGCCGCGGAGCTCGACGCGTTCGCCACCGGCGCGCCCGCCGGTGAACCGCCGCTGGTCCTCGACCTCTTCGACCGGCAGGTGCGCGAACGCCCCGACGCGGAGGCGGTGGTGGACGGCGCCACTCGGCTCAGCTACGCCCAGCTCGACGCCGAGGTGGACCGTGTCGCCGCTCTGATGGCCTCCCGCCTCACGACCCCGGCCACTCCTGTCGGGGTCTGTCTGCCGCGCTCGGCCGCCCAGATCGCGGCCCTGCTCGGCGTACTGCGCGCGGGGGCCGTGTATCTGCCGCTCGACCCGGCCTACCCCGCCGAGCGCCTCGACCATCTGCTGCGCGACTCGGGCTGCCCACTGGTGCTCACCGACGACACCACCCGGTCCCGGCCCGAATGGCCCGCGCACGTCGAACTCCTCGATGTGTCGACACCGTCGTCCGCCGCCCAACCCGGCCCGGACGTACGGCCCTTGCAGCCCGCGTACGTGATCTACACCTCCGGCTCCACCGGCCGGCCCAAGGGTGTCCTGGTGACGCACGAGGGCATCGGCAACTTCGTCTCCTGGTACGTCGACCACTACGCCCTCACCCCGGACGACCGCCTCTCCCAACTGGCCAGCCCCAGCTTCGACGCGGGGCTGCTGGACACCCTTCCGGCGCTGGCCGCGGGGGCGACGCTGACCGTGCTGCCGGACGAGGCCCGGCTCGACACGGGCCGGCTCTGGGACCGGCTGGCGGACGCGGGCGTCACGGTGGCCTTCCTGACCACGCCGCTCTTCGCGGCGGCAGCGGCGGCAGCAACGAAACCCACGGCGGCCGCACCCGAGGCCCTGCCCTCCGCCGCCCCCTCCCTGCGCTCCGTCCAGATCGGCGGCGACAGCCTGGCCGGCGTCCCGCCGGAGCTGCCCTTCACGCTCGACAACCTCTACGGGCCCACCGAGGCGACCATCGCGGCCAGTTGCGGCCGGCTGGAGCCGGGCGGGGCCGTCCACATCGGCGGCCCGCTGCGCGGGATGCGGGTGCGTGTCCTGGACGCCTGGCTGCGCCCGGTCCCGGTGGGCACCCCGGGTGAGGTGTTCCTGGCCGGGCCGGGTGTCGCGCTCGGCTATCTGGGCCGCACCGGACTCACCGCCGGCCGCTTCGTGCCCGACCCGTGGGCCGGGGACGGCAGCCGGATGTACCGCACGGGTGACCGGGCGCGGTGGCGCGCCGACGGGCGCCTGGAGTACCTGGGCCGCACCGACGCCCAGGTGAAGGTCCGCGGTCACCGTATCGAGCCCGGCGAGATCGAGGCCGTGCTCGCGGCCCACCCCGGCGTCACCGAGGCCGCGGTCGCCCTGCGCACCCCGCCGGGCGGCGAGCCGCAGCTGTGCGCGTACGTCTGCCTGGGAGCCGGTGCGGACCTGGACGCCGTACGGGCGCACACCGAGCGGGCGCTGCCCGTCTGGATGCACCCCGCCGCCTACACGGTGCTCGCGGAGCTGCCGCTGACCGCGAACGGCAAGGTCGACCGGGCCGCCCTGCCCGCACCGGAGTTCCGTGCCGCCGCTGCCTACCGGGCGCCCAGCGGCCCGATCGAGGAACTGGTCGCCGAGGTCTGGCAGGAGGTGCTCGGTGTGGAACGGGTCGGCGCACAGGACGACTTCTTCCGGATCGGCGGCCACTCGCTGCTCGCCACGCGCGTGCTGTCCCGGCTGACCGACCTCAGCGGCTGCCGGTTGCCGCTGAGGACCGTCTTCGACCATCCGGTGCTGGCCGACCTCGCCCGTGAACTGGAGGAGGCGGTCGTCGCGGCCGCCACCGCGGACGGGTAGCCGCTCGGGTGCGGGCCGCCGTCCACGGCCCGCACCACCCCCGCCTCAGACCGCGCGGCCCAGGAAGGCGTCGAGCGCTCCGCCCAGCGCCTTCGGGTCCTCCAGCCACATGTAGTGGCCCGCGCCGGGCTGGACGTACGACTCCCCGTGCGGGAAGAGCGCGGCGAGCCGCTCCCCGGTCGCCGGGGTGGGGAACGGGTCCCGCTCGCCCGTCACCACGAGCACCGGCGTCGCCGACTCGGCGGCCAGGGCCCGCACTTCGGCGGGATCGAGGGTGATGTCGGCGTAGAAACCGGCCGCGGCCGGCTCGGACAGTTCCTCCGTCTCGGCGCGGGCGTGCGCGCGGGCGGCCTCGTCCCAGCGGCCGTAGAAGAAGGGGGCCGCCTGCTCGCGGTGGGGCAGGCTGTCGGCGATCGTGGGCGCGCCCAGCCAGCCCTTGATCCCGGCCCGCGCGCTCTCGTACCAGTCCTCGTCGGCCCGCCGGGCCAGCGCCTCCTCGAAGTCGTCGACCCCGATGCCCACGGCGCGGGTGCTCGGCGCGAGGAGCACCAGCCGCGCGACGCGCTCGGGCCGGCGGAGGGCGTACAGCAGCGCGGTGTTCCCGGCGGACGAGTGGCCGAGCAGGTCCATGCGCTCCAGGCCGAGACGGATGCGCAGCGCCTCGATGTCGTCGACGAGCCCTTCCATGCCGTACGACGCCGGGTCGGCGGGTTCGTCGGAGGCGCCGGTGCCCCGGTTGTCGAGCAGGATCAGGGACCGCCGGCCCGCGGCCCCGGCCAGCCCGGCGAGGTACGTGCCCGCGCGGCCCGGTCCGCCGGGGACACAGACGAGGGGCGGCCCGTCACCGAGCACCTGGTAGGCGAGCCGGGTCCCGTCGGACGCGGTGAACGTGGGCATGTCTGCTGCCTTTCGGTCGGGGATGCGGGGTCCGTGAAGGGTGCTGGGCATGCCGACAGGCCCCGGCGGTGGCGTACGGCCGGCCGCCGGGGCCTGTCGGCGCGCGGTCACGCCTCGGGCGTGGCCTCCCGTTCGGCCGCGAGCCGGTCCAGCTCGGCGGCCAGCGCGCCCACGGTCGGGTGGGCGAACAGCAGCCTCATCGGCAGCCGCAGCCCGGTCTCCTTGCGCAGCGTCGACACCACCTGGGTGGCGACCAGCGAGTGGCCGCCGAGCTCGAAGAAGTTGTCCTCGACGCTGTCCACCGGCTTCTTCAGCACGGTGCTCCACGCCTTGGCGACGAGCTTCGCAGAGGGCGTCGAGGGCGCCTCGCCCGCACGGTCGCGGTCGGTGTTCTCCTCGCACAGCAGCACCAGGGCCGCCTCGTCGACCTTGCCGGTCGCGGTGAGCGGGAGCCGGTCGACGCGCAGGACGTACGAGGGCACCATGAAGTCGGGCAGCGCCGCCTCCAGCGCGGTGCGCACCTCGGTCTCCAGCTTCTCCCCGGCCGTGTCGTCAGGGACGACGGCCAGGCCGAGCGCGGGCGCGACCGGGCCGGGCACGGTGAAGACGGCCGCGCTGCGGACGCCGGGCACCGCGCTGGTGGCGCGTTCGATGCCGGCGGGCTCCACCCTGAAGCCGCGGACCTTGATCTGCTGGTCGGCCCGTCCGACGAACTCCAGTGTCCCGTCGGGCCGCAGGCGCACCAGGTCGCCGGTGCGGTACATGCGGCCGCCGTCGCCGAGCGGGTCGGGCAGGAAGCGGGCGGCGGTCTGGCCGGGCAGGTTCCGGTAGCCGCGGGCGACGCCCTCTCCGGCGATGAACAGCTCGCCCGGCGTGCCGGCCGGGACCGGCCGCAGATAGCGGTCGAGCACGCGGATGCGGTAGTTGGGCAGGGGCCGGCCGATGGTGACCGGGTCGTCGCCTGCGGCGGAGTCGGCCCAGGTGGCGCAGATGGTCGTCTCGGTGGGCCCGTAGGCGTTGATGAACCGCCGTGCCCGCGACCAGCGTTCGACGAGCGCGGGCGCGGACGCCTCGCCCGCGACGACCACGGTCCGCGGTCCCGATCCGGCGGCCGGCGTGGGCTGCGCGGCCAGCAGCGAGGGGGTCGCCGTGATCAGGTCCACGGTCCCGTCGAGGACCGTGTCCATCCCGTCGAGCGGGTCGGCGAGCACGACGCCGCGGCCGTGGGCGAGCGGCAGAACGGTGGACCAGATCCAGCCGTCGAAGGCCGGGGCGAGCACATTGCCGCCGAGGCCGTGGTGCGCCGGGGCGAGCGGGGCGACGGCCGCGACCAGGTTGGCGAGGTTGCGGTAGCTGACGCCGACGCCCTTGGGTTCGCCGGTGGTGCCCGAGGTGTAGACGAGGTACGCCAGTGCGTCGGGCAGCCCGCGCTCCGGGCGCACCTCGGGGGCCTCGGCCGCCGCCAGGGTGGCGGGGTCGAGCACGGGCACACCGTCGGCGGCCCGCGCCAGGGGGGCGGCGGCGTCCGCGACCAGCACCGTCACACCGGCGTCCCGGACGGTGGCGGCCAGCCGGTCGACCGGGTGGGCCGGGTCGAGCGGCACGAACGCCGCTCCGGTCTTCCACACGGCGAGCAGCGCCGCGACCAGGTCGCGCGACCGGCCCAGATGGACTCCCACGGCACGCTCGGGTCCGGCGCCGTGCTCGCGCAGGGCGGCCGCCAGCGCGTTCGCCCGGCGGTCCAGTGCGGCGAAGTCGAACGCGCCGTCCGGTGCCCGTACGGCGATCCGGTCCGGGTCCTGCCGGGCGACCTCGGCGACCAGCTCGGCCACGTTCAGGCCGGCGTCGAAGTCGGCGGCGGGCCCGTCGAGCGCCGCGTCGGCCGCGTCCCCCGGCAGGCGCAGCAGGGGCAGCTCCGGCTCGGCCACGAGGGCGCGCACGGTCGCGAGGTACTCGGCGGCCAGCTGCTCGGCGGTCTCGGGGTCGAACAGGTCGGCGTCGTAGACGACTTCGCCGTGCAGGCCCTCGTCCTCGGGGGCGAGGGCGAGGACGAGGTCGTAGCGGCTGGAGCGGCCGGCCACCGGGTGGTCGGCCAGTTCGAGGCCGGGCAGCGGGCGGGCCCGTCCGGCGGCGGCGTTCAGCGAGAACGCCACCTGCACCAGCGGGTTGGCGGCCGTCGAGCGCTCCGGGGCGATCAGCTGCACCAGATGGTCGAAGGGCACGTCCTGGTGCTCCATGGCGGACAGCACGGTCTCCCGCACCTGCCGCAGCAGGGCGCTGAACGGCTGCTGCGGATCGACGCGGACGCGCAGCGGAACGGTGTTGACGAAGAAGCCGATCAGCGGTTCCAGCTCGGACAGGCTCCGGCCGGCCACGGGGCTGCCGATGACCAGGTCCCGGCTGCCGGAGCGGCGTGCGAGCAGCACGGCGTAGGAGGCGAGCAGGGCCATGAAGGAGGTGGCCTTCTCCCGGGCGCACAGCTCCTCGACGGCCCGTGCGGTCGCGTCGTCCACGTGCAGCGGCGTCCAGCCGGCCCGGTGGCTGCTGTGGGCGGGGCGCGGCCGGTCGGTGGGCAGGTCCAGGACGGTGGGCGCGCCGTCCAGGGCCCGCAGCCAGAAGTCGATGCCGGGCTGCAGCGCCCCGTTCTCCAGCCGGGTGCGCTGCCATTCGGCGAAGTCGGGGTACTGCACGGCCAGTTCGGGCAGCGCGGGCTCGTCGCCCGCGGTCAGGGCCGTGTATCCGGCGGTCAGTTCGGCGAGGAGGGTGCCGGCCGACCAGTCGTCGACCACCAGGTGGGGTGCCACCAGCAGCAGGACGTGCCGGTCGGGCGCGAGCCGGAAGAGCCGGGCGCGCAGCAGCCTGCCCTCGGTCCAGTCGAACGGCTCGTAGGTGGCGGTCTCGACCGGTCCGGCCAGCGCCTCCGCCGGGACCTCGACGACCGTACGGTCGAACGCGTACGGGTCGCGCACTTCCTGGAGGAGTTCGGCTCCGTCCTCCCGGAAGGCGGTGCGCAGGGCCTCGTGGCGTCGCACGATCAGGTCGAGCGCCCCGAACAGCGCGTCCGTGTCGAGGGAGCCGGTCAGCCGCCAGGCGAAGGGGATGTTGCGGTCCCCGGAGACGTCCTCGGCGTGGTCCTGGAACCAGAGTCTGCGCTGGCCGGAGGACGCGCGCAGCGGGGCCGACCGGTCGGCGCGCGGGACGGCGGGCGCGTCCGAAGATCCGCGCCGGCCGGCCAGCCAGCGCTGCAGCAGTTGGGCCCGGTCGTCCGGGTCGGCAGCCGGTTGCTGGGACGAGCTCATGGGGATCCCACTTCTCCTCGGTGTGGCTGAAGCCGGTCGGTGACCCCGGCCCGTGCGCCCGCTGGTGGCCGACCCGGCTCGGCGGGAATGTCAGGGAACTGTCGACGGAGCCCTTACGTCCGCTCACGTCCGGGCCGGAGAGCCGCAGCGCGGCACCAGGACGATGGACGGTGCCCACCGGTGCTCAGCGGCGCTCACCGGTGCTCACTGGTGCGACGGATCTGGTGCCTGATGTCCGAAAAATCTGCGGTGCGGGTCGATACTCACGGCAACATATGCTTCAAAAATCGCGAGAGTCAAGACTGGATCTTGTTCGGAGTTCATCCTCATACTGGCTTCAACCAGCAACCAATCCGGGTGCATTGACCGACCGTCAATTCACCGCCAAGCGTTTTCGCACCGCTATCCCGGGGGAAAGGGCGCTTCTGCATGGCTGACCAACAGCCTGATCCGGCTGTCGACATACTCCAGGCGTGGCTCGACCGGGCGGGGGAGGCTCCGGCCTGTACGGTGCCCCGCGCGGACCGGGAGCTGCCGCTGCCGGCGTCGCACGCCCAGCAGGGCATGTGGCTCGCCCAGCAGGTGGCCGGGGACGACGACCGTTCGCTGACCGCCCCGCACGCCTACCGGCTGACCGGCCCGCTCGACGTGGACGCGCTGGCCGCCGCGCTGGGCGCGGTCCTCGCCCGGCACGAGGTGCTGCGCACCGGATTCGCCGTCCGCCAGGGCGAGTTGTTCCAGGTCGTGGCCGATCCGACGCCCTTCCGGCTGGTCCCCGAGGACGTCGCGGGGCCGGAGGAACTGGACGCTGTCGTACGGGACTTCACCCGGCTGCCGTTCGACCTGGAGCGTGATCCTCTGCTGCGGGCCCGGCTGTTCCGGCTCGGCGCGCGGGAGCATGTGCTGGTCGCGGTGTTCCATCACATCGCCAACGACGGCTGGTCGATGGACGTCTTCCACCGGGAGCTGGCCGCGCTTTACGACGCCGCGTCCGATCTGCCGTCGGTGACCGATGTAAAGGTTCTGGCGGACGTCGCGGAATTGGCCGAAATCGCTGTTCAGTATCCGGATTTCGCCGTCTGGCAACGTTCTCTCGCGGACGACGAGGCAGCTCACGAGGAAGCCCTGGCGCATTGGCGCGAGGTGCTCGCCGGGGCGTCGGATCTGCTCGCGCTGCCGACCGACCGGCCGCGTCCGGCCGTCCGTTCCAGCGCGGGTGACCGCATAGGTTTCGCCGTCCCGTCGGACGTCTCGGCCGCCGTCGCCGACCTGGCGACGGCCCGCGGCACGACGCCCTTCGCCGTGCAGTTCGCGGCGTTCCAGACGCTGCTCGCCGCCTGGTCGGGGCAGTGGGACCTGATCACCGGCATCACGACGGCGAACCGCGCCCTGCCGGAGACGGAGGAGCTGATCGGGTTCTTCGTCAACGTGCTGCCGATCCGCGGCGCCCTCTCCCCCGACGAGAGCTTCGCCGACGTGCTGGTCCGCACCGGGCGGAGCCTGATCGACGCCTACAAGCAGGACGAGCTGCCCTTCGAGCTGCTGCTGGAGCGGCTGGAGCTGCCGCGCGCCGCGGGCCACAACCCGCTGGTCCAGGTCACGGTCGCCTCGCACCAGGAACTCACCGCACCGCTGGCCCTGTCCGGGCTGACCGTCGAGCACCTGCCGCCACGGGGGCTCGATGTGCAGGAGGACCTCACCTTCTACCTCACCTCAGGCACCCAGGGTGTCAGAGGCGACTTCGCCTACCGCACCGACCTGTTCGACCGCTCGACGATGGAGGAGCTGGGCGAGGCCTACCTGCGCCTCCTCGAAAGGGCCACCAGCCACCCCGACTTGACGCTCCAGCAGCTCGCGACCGAGGCGGCCGTACCGGCCGGGCACGCGCCCGCCGACGAGACCGCTCAGGCCCCCGACCCGGCGGGCACCGCGCCCCAAGGCGTGCTGGAGGAACTGGTCGCCTCCGTGTGGAGCGAGCTCCTGGGCCGCGACTCCCTGACCCGTGAGGCCAACTTCTTCCAGGTCGGCGGAACCTCGCTCGCGGCGTCCAGGGTCGCCAACCGCCTCTCGGAGGAACTCGGCGTACGGGTCCCCGTACGAGATGTCTTCCGCAACAGCGGCCTCGCCGCCCTGGCCGCCCGTCTCACCGAGCTGATCCGAGAGGCCGCCGCAGCCGAAATGGGGTCCGAGGGGGCCGACCGCACATGACACCGACGCCGGCATCAGCAAGGGGCGCGGGGAACTGCGCGACCAACCACACACAACCCGCACAGAACCACACACCCTCACCCCCCACGACCCCGAGGGGCGAGGGGAACGGCGCGAGCAACCCCACACAACCCGCACCCGACCACACGAGAACACCCCAGCCCCGAGACTGGCTCTGGGACGTCACCCCCCGCCCCGCAGCCGTCGGCCAGACACTCGTGCTGCTGCCGCACTCCGGCGGCTCCGCCCAGGCCTACGGCGACTGGGGCCAGTGGTTCCCGAGCAGCGTCCGTGTGGTCGCCGCCCAGTACCCCGGCCGGGGCGCCCGCTACGGGCAGGAACCGGCCACCGAGATCGCGGCCCTGGCCGACCCGCTGGCGGAGGTGCTGGCCGGACTGGACACGCCGGTGCACGTCTTCGGCCACAGCCTCGGCGCGCTGCTCGGCTTCGAGGTGTGCTGGCGGCTCCAGCAGGCCGGGCGCCCGGCGGCCGCGTTCTACCCGTCGGCCGCCGCCGCGGCGCACGCCCACCGCTCCGCGGCCGTCTCCCCGGCCCGGCTCACCGATGACGAGCTGCTGGCGCTGCTCAAGGAGCGCGGCGGCATGCCGGAGGACATCCTGGCGGAGCCCGACCTGATCGACCTGGTGCTCGACGCCTGCCGCTCGGACATGGCCGTCACCGACAGCTACTCCTACGGGGACGAAGACCGCCGCCTGGACTGCCCGGTGGTCGCGTTCGGCGGCGACAGCGACTCGGCCGTCCCCGTCGACCGGCTCCAGCGGTGGCGCGAACTCGGCACCGGCCACAGCGAGATCCACGTCCTGTCCGGCGGCCACTTCTACCTCCATGACCACATGGCCACCCTGACCGCGGTGGTGCGCCGGCACCTTCAGGAGCGGAGTTCCCTCATATGAATCCCGACGCAACTGCCCCCGCCGAGCTGCCCCTCCTCCTGGAGCCCGGCAAGCCGCCGGTCCTCCCCGCACCCGCGCTGCCGGACCTCGCCGGGGCCCGCACCTGGCTGTCGGAGCAGCGGTCGGCGATCCGTACCGAACTGCTGCGCCACGGGCACCTGTTGATCCGGGGGCTGCCGATCACCCGGCCCGAGGAGTTCGCCGAGCTGCGCGACATCCTGGTGGAGTCGCGGGCGGCCTACAAGGAGAAGGCCACCCCGCGCAGCGCGTACGGCGACGACGTGTACTCCTCCACGGACCTGCCGGCCGCGCAGCCCATCCACCTGCACAACGAGAACAGCTACACGCTCGACTTCCCCGGGCTGCTGGTCTTCTGCTGTCTGGAGGCGCCCGAGAAGGGCGGCGCCACCACCGTCGCGGATGTCCGTGAGGTGCTCGCGGCGCTGCCCGCCGACCTCGTCGAGCGGTTCCGGAAGGCGGGCTGGCTGCTCACCCGCAACTACCACAGCCATGTCGGGCTGCCCTGGCCGACCGCGTTCGCCACCGACCGCCCCGAGGCGGTGGAGGAGTACTGCGCGCGCAACCTCATCGGCTGGGAGTGGACCGGCGAGTCCGGCCTGCGCACCGTCCAGCGCCGCTCCGCGCTGGTCCGCCACCCGGTGACCGGCGAGGAGGTGTGGTTCAACCACGCCGCGTTCTGGAGCCGTTGGTCGCTGGACGAGGAGGTCCTCGACGTGCTGACCATGACCTACGGCGACGACGGCCTGCCCTTCGACACCGCCTTCGGCGACGGCGGCGAACTGACCGCCGAGGACGTGGCGACGCTCAACGCGGCCTATGACGCGGCGACCCGGCGCGAGAGCTGGCAGCCGGGCGATCTGATGCTCGTCGACAACATCCTGTCCGCCCACGGACGCGACGCCTACCAGGGCGGCCGGAAGATCCTGGTCGCCATGGGCGAGCCGGTGACCCTCGAGGACTGCGCACCGACCGTGCGGCCGGCTCCCGGGCCCCTCGCCTGAACGTTCCCGTCACTCGCCCGAACGTTCTTCTCCCCAGACTTGGAGCATCCACCAGATGCCGGAACTCGACTGCGTCGTCATCGGTTACAACGAGGGCGACTTCCAGGACTACCGCCTGATGTGCGAGCGAAGCGGCCCGAACTCGCCCGAGTGGCAGATCTACCGCAAGGAACACCTGGAGATCGACGGCCGCCCCATGCCGTGGATGGACGTCCTGAGCACCCTGCGCAACAGGGCGACCGGACGCAACGACCGCTATCACGTCGGTGAGGTCTTCAACCTGGCCGGCCTGTATCTGACCAACTTCCTGCGCCGGCACGGCATACGCACCGACGCGGTGTCGCTGTTCGGGGCCGAGCAGGAGAGGCTTGCGCGACTGCTCGCCGGGCGCCCGGCGGTCGTGGCGATCACCACGACCTTCTACGTCAACATCCTTTCGGTCACGCCGATCGTCGACTTCGTCCGGCGCCACTCCCCCACCTCGCACATCGTGGTGGGCGGCCCGCTGATCGACAACCTGTGCCTGGACGGCATCACCGACGAGGTGCAGGACCTGTTCCACGGCATGGGCGCCGACTCCTACGTCCGCGAGTCGCAGGGCGAGCACGCGCTGGCCGAGCTGTGCCGGGCGGTGCTGCGCGGACAGCCGCTGGAGGAGGTCGCCAACCTGATCACCTGCCCGGAGGACGACTGGGTCGCCAACCGGCGCAAGCCCGAGGCCAACGACCTGGACGCCTGCGCGATCGACTGGCAGAGCTTCACGCCCGAGCAGATCGGGGTGACCGCGCAGACGCGCACCGCCCGCAGCTGCGCCTTCAAGTGCAGCTTCTGCGACTACCCCACCCGGGCCGGCGCGCTGACCACCGCGTCGGTGGACACGGTCCGCCGCGAGCTGCGGGCGATGGCCGAACTGGGCGTGAAGAACCTGGTGTTCGTGGACGACACGTTCAACGTGCCGCCCAAGCGGTTCAAGGAGCTGTGCCGGATGATGATCGAGGAGGACCTCGGTCTCGACTGGTACTCCTACTTCCGCTGTTCCAACGCGCGCGACGAGGAGACCTTCGACCTGGCCGCGCAGAGCGGCTGCCGGGGCGTGTTCCTCGGCATCGAGTCCGGTGACGCCGACATCCTCGCCAACATGAACAAGCTGGCGCAGGACTCGCAGTACCGGGCCGGCATCGCCCGGCTGAAGGAGCGCAACATCACCACCTTCGCCTCGATCATCGTCGGCTTCCCCGGCGAGAACGAGCGCACGATGCAGAACACCATCGACTTCGTCAACGAGACCGGTCCGACCTTCTGGCGCGCCCAGCCCTGGTGGGGCAACCCGCGCTCGCCCGTCTACCGCAACAAGGAGGTGTACGGGATCGAGGGCGCGGCCTACGACTGGCGCCACGCGACGATGAACTCGGCCGAGGCCGCCGCCTGGTGCGACAAGATGTTCGACCGGGTGACCGAGTCGGTGTGGCTGCCGCTGTACGACTTCGACTTCTGGTCGCTGCCGTACCTGGACGGCAAGGGCCTCGGTGTCGACGAGCTGGTCCCGCTGCTGCGCACCACGCAGGAGCTGATGCGCGAGCGCGACGGGCAGCGCCCGGACCCGACCCGGCTGGCCGTGCTGAACGAGCAGCTCGCCAAGGACGTGGCCGCCCTCGACATGGCCCCCGCGCGCTTCGGCTACACCACCTCATGACGGCCGGTGTCCACGGGGCGATCTCCGCCGCGGCGCGTGCCCATCCGCGCCGCGCGGCGGTCGTCACCGACGAAGTCACCCTCACGTACGAGGAGTTGGACGACCTCTCCGACCGGCTGTGCGCACACCTGGTGCGCGCCGGGACGGCCCGGCAGTCGGTGGTCGGCCTGCACTTCGCGCGGGGCGCCGAGCAGGTCGTCGCGCTGCTGGCGGTGCTGAAGGCGGGCTGCGCCTATCTGCCGCTCGACCCCCGCTACCCGGCCGACCGGCTGCGCCACATGGTCACGGACTCCGGCGCCGCCCGGCTGCTCACCGGGCCCGGCCTGAAGCCACCGCAGGACTGGCCGGTCGACTGCCCCGTCACGGAGGTGGCCCTGCCGCTGCCCCCGTCTCCCCCGTCTCCCTCGTCGGACGACACCGCCGTACGAACCGTCCACCCGGACGACCTGGCGTACGTGCTGTACACCTCGGGCACCACCGGCCGCCCCAAGGCGGTCGAGGTCACGCACGCCAATGTGGCGAGCCTGCTGCGCGGCCTGGAGGCGACGGTGCTGAGCGGGGTCGGCCCGGCCCGGGTCGCCTGGAACGCGAGTGCCTGCTTCGACGCCTCCGTCCAGCAGTGGGTGCGCCTGTGCCGCGGCGACACGCTGGTCCTGCTGGACGAGGACGTCCGCGCCGATCCGGCCGCCCTGGTCGACGACCTCGTACGGCACGGCGTGACCGACCTGGACGTGGTGCCCTCGCACCTCGCGCTGCTGGCGGGGCCCTTGGCCGCCGCGGGCCTGCCGCTGCGCCTGCTGGTCGGCGGCGAGCCCATGACCCCCGCCCTGTGGGCGCAGTTGCGCCGCCTGGGGGACACGCAGGGGCTGCGCGCCTGGAACATGTACGGCCCGACCGAGTGCACGGTCGACGCCACCACCGCGCCCGTCGACGGCGACACCCCGCACCTCGGCGCCCCGCTGCCGGACGTCCGCTGCCATGTGCTGGACGCCGCCCTGCGGCCCGTACCGGCCGGCGAGACCGGTGAGCTGTTCCTCGCCGGGCCCGGTGTCGGACGCGGCTACCGCGGGCGGCCCGGGCGCACCGCGGCCGTCTTCCTGCCCGACCCGTTCGCCGGGGACGGCGGCCGGATGTACCGCACGGGGGATCTCGTACGGTACGACGACCAGGGCCGGCTGGAGTTCGTACGGCGCCGCGACCGCCAGGTGAAGGTACGCGGCCATCGGATCGAACTGGGCGAGGTGGAGGCCGCGTTGACCTCGCTGCCCGAGGTCGCGGGCGGCGCGGTGGTGCTGCGCGACGACCTCCCGGCGGGCCCGGGCCTGGTCGCCTACGCCGTACCGGCCGCGGGCGCGTCGCCGTCCGTGGACGGGCCCGTGCTGCGCGAGCGGCTGGGCGCGCTGCTGCCCGGGCACGCGGTCCCCGCGGTCGTCGTCCTGCTGGACGCGCTGCCCGTCGGCCCGCACGGCAAGGTCGACCACACCGCCCTGCCCCGGCCCGCCTTCACGGCGGCGGCCCCCGAGGAGTCCGCGAGCCCGCCGGAGCGGGAGGTCGCGCTGATCTGGACGAAGGTGCTGGGCGTGCAGCGCATCGGTGCCGCCGACAACTTCTTCGACCTCGGCGGGGACTCCCTGGCGGTCGGAAAAGTCCTCAACCGGTGCCGGGAGCGTTTCGGGGTGCGGCTGCGGGCCCGGGCACTCTTCGAGAACCCCACGCTCCGCGGATTCGCCGCGGCCGTACGCCACGAGACCGAACGGCTGTCCCCGTCCCCCCTACCGAGCAACGAAGGAATCCCGCCCCGTGACTGATCAGCCTGCGCAGCGTTCCCTCCTGACCCGCCTCGGCCAGGACGGTCCGTCCCCCGCCTCCTTCTCCCAGGCGCGCCTGTGGTTCGCCGACCAGATGGGCCGGCGCGGGCTGGAGTTCGTCTATCCGTACGCGCTGCGGCTGACCGGCCGGCTGGACGTACGGGCCCTCGCCGGTGCGGTCGACGCGGTCGTCGCCCGGCACGAGACGCTGCGCACCACGTTCGTCTCCCGTGACGGCGAGCCGCTCCAGGTGGTCAACGCGCCGTTCTCGCTGGGACTCGAGGCCACACCGGTCGAGGCGGAGGCGCTGGAGGGCGCGATCCGTGACGCGGTGGCCCAGCCGTTCGACCTGGCGACGGGACCGGTGCTGCGGGCCAGGCTGTTCCAGGTCGGGCCGGACGAGCATGTCTTCCTGCTGGTGATCCATCACATCGCCACCGACGGCTGGTCGATGGAGATCGTCTTCCGGGAGATCGGCGAGGCGTACGAGGCACTGCGCTCCGGGCGCGAGGCCGAATTCCCGGAACTGGCCGTGCAGTTCGTGGACGTGGCCTCCTGGGAGCGGCAGCGCTTCGCGGCCGGGGAGTTCGCCGAGGACCTGACGTTCTGGCGCGAGCACCTCGACGGCTGTCCGCATGTGCTCGCGCTGCCGCTGGACCGTCCGCGGCCGGCCACGCAGTCCTTCGACGGGCGGTTGCTGTCGTTCGAGGTGCCCGCGGCCGACGCGGGCGCGCTGGCCGCGCTGGCGAAGGAGTGCGGCGCGTCCACGCACATGGTGCTGCTCGCCGCGTTCCAGCTGCTGATCGCGCGCTGGTCGGGGCAGCACGACTTCGTCGTCGGCATGCCGGCCGCGAACCGTGAGGCGTCCGAGACGGAGGAACTGGTCGGCTTCTTCATGAACCTGCTGCCGCTGCGGGCCACCGTGGACCCGTCCGGCACGTTCCGCGACCTGGTGACGCGGGTCCGCGAGTCGTCCCTGGACGCCTACGACCATCAGGGGCTGTCCTTCGACCGGCTGGTCGAGGAGATCGCGCCGGAGCGGACGCTGGCCCACAACCCGCTGGTCCAGGTCGCCTTCAACATGGAGAAGCAGCCGCGGCTCAGCATCGACGGCGTGACGGTCGAGGCGCTGGACGTGCAGCCCGACATCACCCGCTACGACCTCGCGGTCGACTACATCGTGCAGCCGTCGGGCGCCCTGCGCTGCGACTTCTACTACGCCAGCGACCTGTTCGAGCAGGAGAGCATCGAGGGCCTGGCCCGCCGGTTCGCGTTCCTGCTGCGCACGGTCGCCGAACGGCCGGACGCCTCCCTGGCCGTGCTGCCGGTGCTGGACGCCGAGGAGGAGGCCCGCGTCCTGGCCCTCGGTGCGGGGCCGGAGGCCGCCGCCGAGGCGCCCTTGCTTCCGGAGCGGTTCCGCGCGGCGGTCGAGGCACGCCCGGACGCCTCGGCGGTCGTGGACGGCGACACCGTCCTGACCTTCGCCGAACTGGACGCGCGCGCCGAGGACATCGCCCGGCTCGTCACGGCCCACGGCGCCGGCCCCGACACGGTGGTCGGCCTGTGCCTGCCGCGCTCCGCCGAACTCCTGGCGGCGATCCTCGGCGTCCTGCGCGCCGGTGCCGCCTACCTCCCGCTGGACCCGCAGTACCCGGCCGAACGCCTGGACCACCTGGTCCGCGACAGCGGGGTGCGGCTGGTCCTGACCACGTCCTCGACGTCGTACGACGGCCGGTTCGACGACCTGGCCACCGTCGTGCTGCTGGACTCCGAGCAGGCCCCCGCGACCACGCCCGGCACGGTCGCCGAGATACACCCGGACCGGTGCGCCTACGTCATCTACACCTCCGGTTCCACCGGACGCCCCAAGGGAGTCCAGGTCAGCCACGGTGCCGTGGCCGGTCTGCTGGCGGGCCTGGAGCAGGCCGGGGTCGTGCGCCCGTCCGCCGGCCGGGTCGGCTGGAACGCCAGCCCGTCCTTCGACGCCTCGGTGCAGCAGTGGGTCCGGGTCTGCCGCGGGGACACGGTCGTGATCGTGGACGAGGCCGTGCGCCGCGACCCCGAGCAGCTGGCCCGGTCCGTCGCCGAGCAGCGCCTCACCGACCTCGACCTCACCCCCTCGCACGCCGAGCACCTGGTCGGCCCGCTGGCCGAGGCGTTGCGGCCCGGCAGCGGGCTGCGGCTGTGGATCGGCGGCGAGGCCCTGCCGGCGGCGCTGTGGCAGCGGCTCGGCGAGCTGACCGCCCAGGGCGTCCTCGACGCCGTCGATGTCTACGGCACCACCGAGACGGCCGTCGACACGACCTGGGCAGCCGTGGGCGAGGGCGACGCGCCGCACCTCGGCTCCACGTTGCCCGGCCGGACCGTACGGCTGCTGGACGCCGGTCTGCGGCCGGTGGCGGTGGGCACGCCCGGTGAACTGTTCGTCTGCGGACCCTCGGTGGCCCGCGGCTACCTCGGCCGCCCCGGCCTGACGGCCTCCCGCTTCGTGCCGGACCCCTGGGCGGCGGACGGCTCCCGCATGTACCGCACCGGCGACCGCGCACGCTGGACCTGGGACGGTCGCCTGGAGTACCTGGGGCGCACCGACCACCAGGTGAAGGTGCGCGGCTACCGCATCGAGCTGGGCGAGATCGAGTCGGTGCTCGCCGAGTTCCCCGGCACGCTGGACTGCGGGGTCGTCCGCAAGGAGCACGAGGGCGAGGCCGTCCTCGCGGCGTACGTCCGCACCACCCCGGGCACCGGGGTGCGCGAGCTGCGCGAGCACGCCGAGCAGCGGCTGCCCGAGTGGATGCGGCCCTCCAGCTACACCCTCTTGGACGAGATGCCGCTGACCCCGGCGGGCAAGCTCGACCGGGTGGCGCTCGCCGAGCTCAAGCCGGCCGCGCCCGGCGAGGCGGAGGAGCCCTCGCCGCAGGCCGCGGACGACGGCCCGCGCACCGCGACCGAGGAGCTGCTGATCCGGATCTGCCAGGAGGTCCTGGGGGTGGAGGGGCTGCGCCCCACCGACCACTTCTTCGAGGTCGGCGGCCACTCGCTGCTCGCCATCCGGGTGGTCGCCCGGCTCAAGCGCCAGGCGCAGCTCGTCATCCCGATGACCGCCGTCTTCGAGAACCCCGTCCTGCGGGATCTGGCGGCCTACGTCGAGGACGCCATCCGCGAGCGCATGGCCTCCTCCTGAGCCCCTTCGAAGACTGGAGCACCCCATGACCCCGACCCCGATCCTCTGCCTGCCCTACGCCGGAGCGGGCGCGACCTTCTACCGCGGCTGGCCCGCGCCGCCCGCGGGCATCGACCTCGTCCCGCTGCAGCCGGCGGGCCGCGAGGAGCGCTACCACGAGGACCCGTACACCGACCTGGAGTCGGCGGTGGCGGACCTGACCCGGCTGGTCGCCCCGTACGCCGAGGCCGGGCCGTACGCCCTGTTCGGGCACAGCTTCGGCGCGATCCTCGCCTACGAACTGGTCCGGGCCCTGCCCGCCGCCGGGCTGCCCGCGCCGGGCCGGCTCATGGTCAGCGGCTCGGCCGCGCCCGGGGTGCCGCTCGGCCGGCACTCCGCAGGCCTGGACGACGAGGAGTTCGTGGCCCGGGTGGAGCAGCTCGCCGGGTACGTCCACCCGGCGCTGGCCGACCCCGACCTGCGCGAGGTGGTGCTGCCGGTGCTGCGGGCCGACGTCGCCCTGCACGAGTCCTACCGGCCGGCGGACGGCGAGCCGCTGCCGGTGCCGGTCACCGTGTTCCGCGGCTCGGCCGACCATCTGGTCACCGAGGAGGACTGCCGGGGCTGGGCCGACGTGACCACGAAGGACTGCTCCGAGGTGGAGTTCGCGGGCGGCCACATGTACCTCGCGGAGGACCCCGTGCCCGTGCTGCGCGCGATGGCCGACGTGGCCGCCGCCCGGCCCCTGCCGGAGCGCCTGTGAGGGCCCTGGTGCTCCGCGCGCTGCGGCGGGTGGACGCGGCCGCGGTCCGGCAGCGGCTCGGCGGGCTCTCCGGCCCGTGGGCGCGCGGCCCGGTCGTGTGGGCCGAGGCCCTGCCGTACCCGAGCGACGACCCGCGCGCCGACCGGCTCCGCCGGCGCACGGCCACGCGTCCGCTCGCCCCGGGCGACGGTCCCGCCGTCCGGCTGTGCCTGCTGACGTACGCCGACCGCGTCCAGGACCTGGTGGTGAGCGCGCGCCCCGAGGTGCTGGACGAGGGCGGCCTGGGGAGTCTGGCCTGTCTGCTGGCCGGAGAGCCGTCGGGGCCGCTGTCGCTGCCCCGGCCTGCCGGCGAGGCGGAGCCGGAGCCGGTCGAGCGGCTTCCCCTGGACTGGGCGTCGGGCGCGAGCGCCCGGCCCGGCACCCGGGACAGCCTCGCCGTCCCGCTGGGCGCGGAGGCCGGCGAGGCGGCCCTGCTGGCGGCGCTGGCCACGGCACTGGCCCGCAGGACGGGCGGTGACGCCCCGCACCTGACGCTGCGTCGGCCCGGCCCGGTCGACGGCGACCTGACGAGGAAGGACAGCGCCACGACCGTACGGCCGGACGGCGGAGGTTCGGTGGGCGCGGCCGAGGAGGTCCTCGCCGCCGCGAGTTGGTCGTCGGGGCCGGTCCCGGCCTACGACGTGGAACTGCGGCTCCCCGCTCCCCCGGCCACCGCCGACCGGCTGGAGGCGGCGGGGCTGCGGCTGCTGCTGCGGACGGCGCCCGTGTCGGCCGTGCTGTCCTTCGACCTCGGCACCCATACCGATCAAGCCACGCTGACCTGCGACTTCGCCGCCGATGTCGTGGCGCGCGAGGCGGTGGAGGCGCTGCTCGCGGAGGTGGCCGGGTACGTCTCCGGGGAGACGGGGCCTGCCGTCGCCCCGCGCGTGAGCGAGGTGGCGGCCGATGCCACGATCCACGGCCTGGTCGCCGCGCGGGCCGAGGAGCGGCCGGACGCCGTCGCCGTGACAGCACCCGACGGCCACCTGACGTACCGTCAACTCGATTGCTGGGCCGACACGATCGGTCATGCGCTCCGCTCGCGCGGCATCGGCCCCGGGGACCGGGTCGGTGTGTGCCTCAGGCGGGGCGCGGAGCTGGTGGCCGCGCTGCTCGGCGTACTCAAGTCCGGTGCCGCGTATGTGCCGTTGGACCCGGCGTACCCCGAGGACCGGCTGCGCTACCTCGCGCAGGACGCGGGGCTGTCGCTGGTGCTGGCCCATGAGCCCCGCGCGGCCTTCGACGGGTGCCCTCACCTGGTGCCTCCGCCGGCGGCCGAGGACGTGCCCGCCGTGGGCAAGGACGCCGTGCCCGCCGACCCCGCGTATGTCATCTACACCTCGGGCTCGACCGGCCGGCCCAAGGGTGTGGTCGTCGAGCACCGCAACTTCGCCGCGCTGCTGGCGGGGACGCGCGATGAGTTCGGGTTCGGCGGGGGTGACGTGTGGACGTTCTTCCACTCGTTCGCGTTCGACTTCTCGGTGTGGGAGATCTGGGGCTGTCTGGCGACGGGCGGCCGGCTGGTCGTCGTACCGGAGGACGTGGCGCGGGTTCCGGAGGAGTTCCGGGAGCTGCTGCACGCCCAGCGCGTCACCGTCCTCAACCAGACCCCGTCGGCGTTCGTGCAGTTGCTGTCCACCGAGACGGCCGGGGCGTCGCCGCTCGACGTACGGCTGCTGGTGTTCGGCGGTGAGCCGCTGGACTCGCGCACCCTGCTGCCCTGGTTCGACGCGCACCCGGAGGACCGGTGCCGTGTGGTCAACATGTACGGCATCACCGAGACGACCGTGCACTGCACCTGGACCGACCTCACCCGGCGCGACGCGCTCGCGGGCAGCCGGTCCATCGGCACCGCGCTGCCCGGCTGGACGCTCCACGTCCTCGATCCGTACGGCCGTCCGCTGCCGGCCGGTGTGCCCGGTGAGATCCATGTCGGCGGTGCGGGAGTGGCCCGCTGCTACCACGGCAGGCCCGGGCTGACCGCGCAGCGGTTCCGGCCGGACCATCTGTCCGGGGTCCCCGGGGCCCGGCTGTACCGCAGCGGCGACCGCGGGCGGCTGCGCCACGACGGCCAACTCGAGCATCTGGGACGGCTCGACGGGCAGGTGAAGGTGCGCGGGTACCGCATCGAGCTCGACGAGATCAGGAACCGTCTGCTGGAAGCGGCCGAGGTGCGTGCGGCGGCCGTCGTGCTGCGCCGCCGCGGCGAGGGCGGCGACGCGCATCTGGACGCGTACGTGGTGGGCCCGGCGGCCGACCCGGCCGCGGTGCGCGAGCACCTGGAACGGACCCTGCCCGCGTACATGGTGCCCAGCACGCTCACGGTCCTGGACCGGCTGCCCGTGACCGACAACGGCAAGCTGGACACGGCGCGTCTGCCGGAGCCCGGCCGGGCTCCGGAACCGGCGCCCGCCGCACCGGCACCCGAGACGCCCGGTCTCGCCTCGCGGATCGCCGGGGCCTGGCACGAGGTGCTGGGCACCCCGGTCGCCCCGGACGACAACTTCTTCCTGATCGGCGGCAATTCGCTGCTGGCCATCCGTGTGATGGTCCGGCTGCGGGAGCAGGGCATCACGGACGCGCCCGTCCGGATGCTCTACCGCCACCCCACCGTCCGGCGACTGGCCGAGGCCCTGACCGCGCCCTGACCGCCCTACACCCCACCACAGCACACCGGAGGAAACGAACCATGAGCGACAACGGCCCCGAGCGCTGGACCGTCCTGATCAACGCCGAGGAGCAGTACGGCCTGTTCCCGGCCGAGCTGCCCACCCCGGCCGGCTGGCGGTCCGCGGACTTCAGCGGCACCGAGGAGGAGTGCGTCCGCTACGTCGACGAGCACTGGACCGACATGCGTCCGCTGAGCCTGCGCCAGGCTCTGGACGGCTCGGCGGCGTAACGACCATGGAGACGATGAAACTGCCCAACGGCCTGACGGTGTCTCATGTCAGCACGGGCGAGACGGCGTTGCTCTACCGGGACATCTTCGCCGAGCGCTGCTACATGCAGCACGGCATCACGCTGACCCCCGGCTCCACCGTGTTCGACGTCGGCGCGAACATCGGTATGTCGACGCTGTTCTTCCACACCGAGTGCGCGGGGCTCACCTTCCACGCCTTCGAGCCGGCACCGGACCCGTACGCGGCGCTGAGCGCCAACATCGCGGCGCACGGCATCGACGCCACGGCAACCCGGTGCGCGCTGTCCGACCACGCGGGCACCGGCCGGCTGACCTACTACCCCGACTCCACGGTGATGTCCGGCTTCCACGCCGACGCGCAGTCGGAGGCGGCGCTGACCCGGACCTTCCTGGTGCGCAGCGGCTTCGACGAGGAGGACGTCGAGGACATGCTGGCGGGCCGGCACGACACCGTGGAGATCGAGGTGCCGGTGCGGACGCTGTCCGATGTCATCGCCGAGCGCGGCGTCACCTCCGTCGACCTGCTCAAGGTCGACGTGGAGAAGAGCGAACTGGAGGTGCTGCGGGGCCTGTCGGAGTCCGACTGGCCGAAGGTGCGCCAGGTCGTCGCCGAGGTCCACGACCTCCACGGCACTCTGAAGGCCTTCGTGTCGCTCCTGGACGAGCACGGCTTCGACGTGGCGGTGGAGCAGGACGCGCTGCTGGCGGATACGGAGATCTACGAGGTCTTCGCCGTACGGAAGGCGGGCTGAGGCGTGGTCGACACGATCGGCTTCGCGGCGGCCGACCCCGCCACGATCGATGTGGCGGACCCGGCGCTCTACGAGTCCGGGGACCCGGTGGCCCTGTGGGCGCACCTGAGGGCCACCTCGCCCGTCCACTGGAACAACCACCCGCGGGGCCCGGCTTCTGGGCCGTCATGGCGTACCAGCCGGCGCTGCAGGTGTACCGGAACACCGACGCGTTCACCTCCGAGCTGGGGATGCGCGTCGACTCCGATCCGGCCGCGGTGGAGGCGGCCGCGGGGAAGATGCTCATCGTCACGGACCCGCCGACGCATCCCCGGCTGCGCCAGCTGATGAACTCGGCCTTCCTGCCGAGGGTCGTCGCCACACTGGAGGCGTCGATGCGCAGGGTGATCGAGCCGCTGGTGGAGGAGGCGCTGCGCAGGGACGTGGTCGACTTCGTCAGCGAGATCGCCGCGGTACTGCCGGCGGCGATCATCTGCGACATCATGGAGATCCCGCAGTCCGAGCGGGCCATGATGATCGACCTGACCAGCAAGGCGTTCGGCGCCTCGGTCGGCGGCGAGGCCAAGTGCCCGATGAGCACCATGGAGAAGACCGAGGCGCACGCCGAGATCTTCCTCTACTACACGGAGCTGGTGGAGGAGCGGCGGCGCAACCCCGGCGCCGATGTGGTCAGCGCGCTCATCCAGGGAGACCTGGACGGACGCCGGCTCACCGACGAGGAGGTCCTGCTCAACTGCGACGGGCTGCTCACCGGGGCCAACGAGACCACCCGCCACGCCTCCGCCGCCGGGCTGCTGGCGCTGATGGAGAACCCGGGCGAGTGGCAGCGGCTGCGCGACGGGGAGGTGGACATCGAGTCCGCGGTCGACGAAGTGCTGCGGTACACCAGCCCCGCCCTGCATGTCACCCGGGTCGCCAAGAAGGACGTCCAGGTCGGCGACCAGCTGGTCCGCGCCGGGGAGACCGTCGCCCTGTGGAACTCCTCGATCAACCGCGACGAGACGGTGTTCCCCGACCCGGACCGCTTCGACCTCGGCCGCACCCCGAACCGCCACCTCACCTTCGGCATCGGCCCCCACTTCTGCATCGGCGCTCCGCTGGCCAAGGCGGAACTCAAGGTGCTGCTCCAGGTGCTGGCGGAGAAGGTGACCCACCTGGAACTGGCGGGGCCGGTCGAACGGCTGCGCTCCAACTTCATGTGGGGCATCGAGCGCCTGCCGGTCACCCTGCGCTGATCACCGCAACGCCCGCACGGGGCCTCGGGAACACACCCACGAGGCCCCGGCCGCGGTCGTCGTTCAGGGGGTGTGGACGGTGGGGCGCGGCGCCGTGGGCATGCCGGAGCCGATGAAGAAGCTCGGGTGCGGTGGCTGGTTGTACGCGGTGTTCTGCCAGGCCAGCGCGGTGCGGTACTGGGTGTCGTGCAGGAGGGTCGTGATCCTGGTGCCGGTCTGGCTCGGGGTCGAGTAGATGCGCAGGGCGCGGTTGCCGCTGGTGCGCCAGATCACCTCCTCGCGCCAGTCGCCGAGGAGGTCACCGGACAGGGCGGGGGTGGACTTGGTGCCGTTGTTGGAGGAGACGCCCGAGCCGGTCAGCAGGCGGGTGTCGCCGGAGGTGCCGTACTTGTCGATGCGGGTGCCGTCGAGGAGTTCGCGGACGGTGTCGCCGTCCCACCAGGACAGGAAGTTGATGCTGGACGGCTCGCGGCCGAGGGAGGCGCCGGTCGCGGAGCGCAGGGTGGTGTCGGAGGCCGACCACGCCTCGGCGCCGGGGCTGCCGGCGTAGATGTCGCCGGAGACACCGCGGCCGTTGTCGGAGCCCGAGGCGGTCTGCCAGAGGATCTGGCCGGTGCGCGCGTCGGCCATCCAGGAGCCGGGCTTGCCGGCGTCCTCGGAGACCTTGAAGTACTCCAGGCCGGCGCGGGAGGGGTTGAGGTCGCCGAGGTGGGCGGCGTCGCCGTGGCCGAGTTTCGTGGTCCACAGTCCGGCGCCGTTGTCGTCCACGGTCATCGCGCCGTAGACGATCTCGTCCCGGCCGTCGGCGTCGACGTCCGCGACCGACAGGGCGTGGTTGCCCTGGCCGTCGTAGCCCTTGCCCGCGTTGGTGGAGGAGTTGGTGTCGAAGGTCCAGCGGCGGGTGAACTGGCCGTTCCGCCAGTCCCAGGCGGCGATCACCGTACGGGTGTAGTAGCCGCGCGCCATGATCAGGGAGGGGCGGGCGCCGTCCAGGTAGGCGGTGCCGGCGAGGAAGCGGTCGACGCGGTTGCCGTAGGAGTCGCCCCAGGAGGAGACCGTGCCACGGGCGGGGACGTAGTCGACCGTCTGCATGGCCCGGCCGGTCTGCCCGTTGAACATCGTCAGGTACTCGGGGCCGGACAGGATGTAGCCGGACGAATTGCGGTAGTCGGCCGAGGAGTTGCCGATCACCGTGCCCGCGCCGTCCCGGGTGCCGTCGGCCGTCTTCATGGCGACCTCGGCCTTGCCGTCGCCGTCGTAGTCGTACACCTGGAACTGCGTGTAGTGCGCGCCGGAGCGGATGTTGCGGCCCAGGTCGACGCGCCACAGCCGGGTGCCGTCCAGCTTGATGCCGTCGACGATCGTGTTGCCGGTGTAGCCGGACTGGGAGTTGTCCTTAGCGTTGGTCGGCTGCCACTTCAGGACCAGGTCGAGGCGGCCGTCGCCGTCGAGGTCGCCGACGCTCGCGTCGTTGGCCTCGTAGGTGTACGCGACTCCGTCCGGGGTGGTGCCGCCGGCCGGCGGTGAGATCGGCACGTCCAGATAGCCGGCCCTGAACTGCAGCGCGTGCTCGGAGGCGGGCTGCTCGGTGCCGCCCACGACCGCTCGTACGGTGTAGTCGGCCGAGTCCGGGGCGCCGGAGTCGAAGTAGTTCGTCGAGGCGGTGATCGGCGAGGAGTTGAGCCTGGTGGTGCCCCGGTAGACGTTGAAGGCGACGTCGTTCGGGTCGGTGGCCAGCCAGCGCCAGGACACCAGATTGCCGCTGCTGGTGTGGACGCTGGTCAGTCCCCGGTCGAGGCGTTCCACCTGCCGGGCGGTCGCGGCGTGCGCGCTCTGCGGCAGTCCGACGAGCGTGGAGGCGGCCACCGCGGCGGCGGCCGTGATGCCGCCGATGAGCCGGCTTCTCACTTTCCGGGGGTGTGCTGTGGGGCGTGCGTAGGTCACGACGACCTCCGATGCGAGGGGGTGTGCGGGTGCGGGTGCGCTCGGGGGAGAGTGTGGGACCGCTCCCACGGCGTGTGAGAGTAGAGAGACGCTGATGTGTCGTCAAGGATTCTGTCGGAGTTCAGTGTTCGGCAATGTTTGGATCCGTTACTTTCTTGGCTCCGACCGATTGACAGTCGGACGGTGGACCCCCTTACCTGGGAACTGCCTGGGAACGTTCACAACACTCCGCCAAGGAGGTTCACCTTGCTGTCGGACGAACACACCCGAGCACGAACTCCCTTATGGATCGCCTCAGTTGTCGCCGTTGTTCTGGGCCTGCTGGCGGCCGTCTCGGCGATGCTTCCGGCCTCCGCGGCCGGCAATCCGTACCAGCGAGGCCCCGACCCGACCCTGGCAAGCGTGGCGGCCGCGCGAGGCACCTTCGCGACCGCGCAGACGAGCGTCTCACCGGGTAACGGCTTCAACGGCGGGACGATCTACTACCCGACCGACACCAGCCAGGGCACCTGGGGCGCGGTCGCGATCGCGCCCGGCTACACGGCCCGGTTCGCCGACGAAGAGGCCTGGATGGGGCACTGGTTGGCCTCGTTCGGGTTCGTCGTGATCGGCGTCGAGACCAACAGCCTCACCGACTTCGACACGGCTCGCGGCACGCAACTCCTCGCCGCGCTCGACTACTTGACGCAGCGGAGCCCGGTGCGGGACCGGGTGGACCCCAACCGGCTGTCGGTGGTGGGCCATTCGATGGGCGGCGGCGGAGCGCTGGTCGCGGCCGAGCGGCGACCGACACTCAAGGCGGCCGTCGGCCTCACCCCGTTCAAACCGTCCGGGAGTCCGACCGGCCTCCGGGTGCCGACCATGATCATGGGTGGTGACCGTGACACCACGGTCACCCCGTCCTACCTCGACGGCCTCCACGCCGCTCTGCCCCGCACGACACAGAGCGCGTACCTCCAGCTCGCCGGGGCGAACCACCTCTTCCCCACCAGGGCCAACACGCTGGAGATGCGCATCCTGATCCCCTGGCTGAAGGCCTTCGTGGACGACGACACCCGCTACACCAAGTTCCTGTGCCCGACCCTGGCCGACCCCACGGGTGTCTCGAAGTACCTCAGCACCTGCCCGTTCGTGCCGCCGGGCGGCTCGACGCCGACGCCGACACCGACACCGACACCGACCGTCCCCGGCGGCGCGTGCACGGCGGTCTACCGCACCGTCAACGCGTGGTCCGGCGGCTACCAGGGCGAGGTCACGGTCCGCGCGGGCGACGCGGCGATCGACGGGTGGACCGTCGGACTGACACTGCCCGCCGGCCAGACGGTCGGCCAGGTGTGGAACGGCACGCTCAGCGCGAGCGGTTCGACCGTGACGGTCCGCAACGCCTCCTACAACGGCTCACTTCAGGCGTCCGCCTCCACCACCTTCGGATTCACCGCCGACGGCACTCCGCCGACCGCACCGCTCACCTGCACCAGCCCCTGAACGCCGACCAGTTGTGCGCCGGCCGCGCGCTGCTTCCGACGCGGTCGGCGCACCGAGAGGAGTGATCATGTCTTTCGGTTCCGGGCAGCTCAGCCGCCGGACCCTGCTCAAGGCCGGCACCGCGACCGCAGGCGCGCTCGCCACCGCCGCCGCACTCGCCGAGCTCGAGAAGCCGGCCGCGGCCGCCGCGCCCTTCGTCAAGGGCGTCGACATCAGCTGGGTGCCGCAGATGGAGGCGCGCGGCTACTTCTGGCGGAACGCCAGTGGCGTACGGCAGGACCTGCTGACCGTCCTCAGGGGCTACGGCATCACCGCGGTCCGGCTGCGCACCTTCGTCAACCCCTCCAGCGACCCGGCCAACGGCCACTGCGGCATCGAGGAGGTCGCCGCCTTCGCCAAGCGGGTCAAGGCGGCCGGCATGTCGATCATGCTGGACTACATGTTCGGCGACACCTGGAACTCCGTCGGTGTGCAGAACCCGCCCGCCGCCTGGCAGAACATGAGCTACAGCCAGATGCGGTCCGCGCTGAGCTCGTACGTCTTCCACACGATGAACGTCATGAAGTACCACGACGTCCTGCCCACCTGGGTGCAGATCGGCAACGAGATCAACAGCGGGATCTGCCGCCCCGTCGGCAGCGTCTCCAACCCGGCGCAGATGACCGGGCTGCTGAACGCCGCGTACGACCAGGTCAAGGCGGTGTCCCCGAGCACGGTCGTGTGCATCCACCTGGCTCAGCCGCAGAAGTACGACGTGATGACCACGTTCTTCAACGGCTTCGCCGCGAACGGCGGCAAGTGGGACATGTCGGTGTTCTCCTCCTACGGCAGCGCCGAGTACGCGCCCGGGATCGTGGCCAACATGCAGAAGATCTCCGCCGCGTACGGAAAGCCGTTCCTGCAGAGCGAGTTCGGCGGCCGGGTGGACCGGGCCTCCTCCACCCAGGCCGCGCTGGTGGCGTACATCAAGGCCCTGAAGGCCACCGGCGGTCAGGGGATCTTCTACTGGGAGCCGGAGTGCATGACACCCTTCACCGGCTACGCCATGGGTGCGTGGGACTCGGCCACGCAGCGGCCCACCGTGATCATGGACGGCTTCCACCAGGCCTGAGCGACAGAGGCCTCCCCACTCCTTCGCGATTTCGCGGACCCGCACGAACGGATGGTTGATTGTAATGAGCATGACACTCAGAGGCCCCGTCGTGGCCGGCCTCCTGACGCTTGCCTCGCTGGCCGGTACGGGCGTCTCCCAGGCCGGCGTCGCCGCACCCCAGGCCCTGCCGGCGGGCTGCACCGGCAACTCCCCCATCACCTGCCACTACGCCGTCGCGCCGGGCCGTTACGACCTGACCGTCTCCGTCGGCGGCGCCTCAGCCGGGCAGACCGAGCTGTGGGTGGAGGCCCGGCGCCTGATGCTGCCGGTGACGAGCACCGCGGCCGGCAGCGTCAGCACGTACACGTTCACCGTCGACGTACGACAGCCCGAGGGCCAGCCCACCGGCCAGGGCGGCACCGGAACTCCCGGCCTGGACCTGCGTTTCACCGGGTCGGCGCCGCAGGTGTCGGCCGTCTCCGTGCGACCGGCGACCCAGCCGCTGGTCGCCTATCTGGCCGGCGACTCCACCGTGTGCGACCAGCCGGCCGCCCCGTACACCGGTTGGGGCCAGATGATGACCCCCGCGGTGCGGGCGGGCGCGGTCGTCGCCAACTACGCCGACTCAGGAGAGAGTTCGGGCAGCTTCCTGAGCAACCCGGCGCTCTTCCCAGCGCTGATCTCGAAGGTCAGGGCGGGCGACGCCGTCTACATCCAGTTCGGCCACAACGACAAGCAGACGTCCGCGTCCGTCTACCGCGGCAATCTCACGTCCATGATCACGCAGGTGCGGGCGAAGGGCGGGGTCCCCGTGCTGGTGACGCCGCCGGTCCGCCGGATCTTCGACGGCACCCGGCTCACGGCAACGGCCCTGCACGTCAACGGCGTCGGGGTGGATCTGCCCGCGGAGATGCGCGCGGTCGGCGCGGCGCAGCGGGTGCCGGTCGTCGATCTGACCGCCAGGAGCAGGGCGCTGCTCGAGTCGCTCGGCCCGGCCGCGTCCGCCGCGCTCTACCTCCGCTCGTCCGTCGACGGGGTCACGGACAACACCCACTTCTCGCAGTACGGCGCGTCCCGGATGGCCGGGCTGGTGCTCCAGAGCATCCGCGAGCAGGGCCTGCCGCTCGCCTCCTCCTTGCGCTGACCGGCGCCCGTTTCCCAGGAGACACGACGATGAAGAAGCTCCGCATCCTCCTGACCACCGCCCTGGCGCTCGCCCTGTCGAGCCTGGGCGTACAGGCCGCCTCGGCGGCCGACAGCACCGCGGCGCACTGCGCGGACGCCTCACGCCCCGCGGCACCGGCCGTACAGGGGGCGGCCGAGCCGGTCACCGTCTGGCTGGCCGGTGACTCCACCATGGCCAACCCGGGCGTGGCGTGCCCGGTCGGCTGGGGCAGTCAGTTCGACGCCCTGTTCACCAGCGATGTCACCGTCCGGAACCTCGCCGTGGGCGGCCGCAGCATCCAGACATGGCTGTACGAGTCGGCCGTGAGCGGCACGATGGGCTCCGACGGCGAGTGCGTGCTGACCTCCACCACCTACTCGTCGCGCTGGCAGGCGATGCTGAACTCCACCACCGGCATGAAAGCCGGCGACTACCTGTTCATCCAGTTCGGCATCAACGACTCCTCCCCGACCTGCCCCCGGCACGTCGGCACGGCCCGCTACCAGCAGCTGATGACCATGATGGCGAGGGCCGCCCTGGCCCGCGGCGCCCACCCGGTGCTCCTCACCCCGGTCGCCGCCCTCACCTGCTCCGGCTCCACCGCCACCAAGAACCGCGGCTTCGTCACCGAGACCTACGCCTCCGGCACCGCCACCGGGTCACCGGTCATCGACCTGCAGACCCTGAGCGTGTCCCTCTACAACGGCCTTCGCTTCTGCCCCCACAACGGCGACTGGGGCTCGGGCCCCGTCGGCGCCTTCTTCTGCAACGACCGCACCCACTTCGAGACCTACGGCGCCCAGCGCGTCGCAGGCCTCGTCGCGGGTGACGTACGCCGGCAGAACCTGGCGCTCGCCCCGTATCTCAAGTAGGGGGTGCTCAGCCCGCCTGGGAGGAACTGCGGCGCGGGAGCTTCCAGTTGGGGCGCGGGAAGTGGCAGGTGTAGCCGTTCGGGTAGCGCTCCAGGTAGTCCTGGTGCTCCGGCTCGGCCTCCCAGAAGTCACCGACCGGCTCGACCTCGGTGACCACCTTGCCGGGCCACAGGCCGCTCGCCTCGACGTCGGCGATGGTGTCCAGGGCGACGCGGTGCTGCTCCTCGTCGGCGTAGTAGATGGCGGACCGGTAGCTGCGGCCGATGTCGTTGCCCTGGCGGTCCCTGGTGGTGGGGTCGTGGATCTGGAAGAAGAACTCCAGCACGTCGCGGTAGCTCGTCACCGCGGGGTCGAAGAGGATCTCGATCGCCTCGGCGTGGTCGCCGTGGTCACGGTAGGTGGCGTTCGGCGTGTCCCCGCCGCTGTAGCCGACGCGGGTGGACAGCACGCCCGGCTGCTTGCGGATCAGGTCCTGCATTCCCCAGAAACAACCGCCGGCCAGCACGGCTCGTTCGGTCTGCGACGTCATCGGTTGCTCCCTCACATTCGAGCCGCTGTTCCGTGGGCACGCCTGTCCAGGCCGTACGGTTCCCGGCTCCCCCAGCTAGTGCAGATCTCCCAGCTTACGACGCCCGCCGCGAACCCGAGCGGCCCGGCGGCGCCACCGCGCGAGAGCGGGTGGCACCGCCGGGCCCTCACAGCCGTTCCGGACCGTGGGGGTGACCTGGAGCGGTTACTCGGTCACCTTCAGCAGCTTGTTCGGGGTCCCGCTGCTCGGGTTGGTGATCTTGTCGCTGGTGGCCCCGCCGACGAGCGCGGCGGCGACGTCGGCGGGGGTGGCGTCGGGGTGCCCGGCCAGGTAGACGGCCGCGGCTCCGGTCACGTGGGGCGTGGCCATGGAGGTGCCGGAGATCGTCTTGGTGCCCTCGTCGCTGTCGTTCCAGGCGGAGGTGATGTCCGAGCCCGGCGCGTACAGGTCGACGATCTGACCGAAGTTGGAGAAGTCCGACTGGGCGTCGTCCTTGGTGCTGGAGGCGACCGTGATGGCCTCGGGGACCCGGGCGGGCGAGCCCTGCCCCGCGTCGGACGACTCGTTGCCGGCGGCGACCGCGAAGGTGACGCCCGCCGCGATGGCCTTCTGCACCGCCGCGTCGAGCGCCGGGTCGGCGCCCCCGCCGAGGCTCATGTTGGCCACCGACGGCCCCTGGTGGTGGCTGGTGACCCAGTCGATGCCCGCGACGACCTGCTCGGTGGTGCCGGAGCCGTTGTCGTCGAGCACACGGACCGCGACGATCTTGGCCTTCTTGGCCACACCGTAGGACGCGCCGGCGATGGTGCCCGCCACATGGGTGCCGTGGCCGTTGCCGTCGTCGGCGGACTCGTCGTTGTCGACGGCGTCGAAGCCGTGGGACGCGCGGCCCTCGAAGTCCTTGTGACTGATGCGTACGCCGGTGTCGATGACGTACGCGGTCACGCCTTCCCCGGCCTTGTCCGGGTAGGTGTACTTGCTGTCGCCGGCGGTGTCCGCCTGGTCGACGCGGTCCAGGCCCCAGGACGGCGGGTTGTCCTGGGTCGCGGTGATGTGGAACTTCTTGTTCTGGACCACGGTGGACACCGCGGGGTCGGCGGCGAGGCGCTTGGCCTCCGTCGCGGTGAGGCTGCCCGCGGAGAAGCCGTTGACCGCGGAGCCGTAGGTACGGCTGAGCTTGCCGCCGTACTCCGCGGCCAGCTCTCGCTTCTCGGCCGCGGAGGTCTTCTCGTCCAGCAGGACGACGAAGCTGCCGGGCACCGCGCCTTCGGCGTTCAGGCCGTAGACCGTGCCCTGCGCGGGCTGCTCCGCCTGAGCGGCGGGGGAGACGAACAGCGCCGTGCCGGCGACTGTCGCGACGGCCGCGATCGCGGTGACGACCTTGGCCTTGCCCATGCGTATGTGATGCGCCGTCAAGAGGGGTCTCCTCGTGAAGTGGGGGGTTGACGTGGGGGGTTTGCGTTCGAACGGCAGCGCTGCGCGTGCCCTGGAGCCTGCCGACTTGTCGCGAGCAGATCAATCCCCTGACGTGCGTCGTCCTTCGGCGCGCGGGGTGATCTCCACAGGATTCCCGCAAAGGTGAAGCAACCCGACTGCAAACCCCCAGCACCTCACGGTGGTTGAATCGCCAAGGAACGGACTCGAATGATCCGTGCGGATTTCTTCACCGTCCGCACACGCCGACGCGCCCTTCGCCCCTCACGGCCGGATCGAGTCCATGTGGCCGCCGTCCACTCGTACGGCGCCGCCGGTGGTGGCGGACGCGTACGGCGAGGCGAGGTGGACGAAGCAGCGGGCACCGCCGGCCCGCCCCGCAAGGCCCGCTGCCCCGCATACCCGCCGCCCCGCCGGACCCCGGGCTCGCCGGCCGGGCCTCGTCCTGCTCGGCCTCGTCGTTTCGTGCCGGTGGCTTCCCCGGGGAACCCGGCAGCACCTGAGCCGTGCCTGTCGCGCCTCTGCGCACGACCCATCGCCCTGGCCCCAGTGCCCCGGCCCGAGTGCCGCCCCGCCCCCGGCCAGCTCAACCTCGTCGGACCCCGGTCACCGGCAAGGGTGCCGACCTCGGCGCAGGGGCGTAGCGTCCACGTAGGGGAAGTCGGGCGTGGGTGTACCAGTGGCCCGGGGCGGGTCGCTGTGGTGTCTGTCCGGAGCCTTCCCGAACTGTGCGGGAGGTGCGCCGTGGCGGGAGCCGGTGAGACGGCGGCGTACGCGGACGGCCTGGACGCCGCGTTCGTGGAGACCGTGCGCGCGACGGGGGCGTCGGTCGGCGCCCTGTATCTGCTGACGCCGGACGGGCAGCAGTTGTTCCTGGACGTGCTGTGCGGGGCGCCGGCGGAGCTGGCGGCCCCCTGGAAGACGGTTCCGATGACCGCTCCCGCGCCGGTGGCCGAGGCGGTGCGGGAGGACCGCATGGTGTGGGTCGGCAGCCAGCAGGAGATGGCCCGCCTTTATCCGCGTACCGCGATGGCCCTGCCGTACCCGCTGGCGCTGGCCGCCGCGCCGGTCGCGGGCGTCCGTCGATGGGGCGCCCTGATGCTGATGTGGCCGGCCACCCGACCGGGGTACATGACCAGGCGCGAGCGCGGACACATCAGGGCGAGCTGCGGACGGCTCGCCCGGGTGCTGGAGGACGCCCTGCACAGCGGTCCGCCGCCGGTGCCCGCCGACGGGCCCCGGGTGGTCTCCGCCGGCTCGTGGCGCTGGTCGACGGACCCGGCGCACAGCGCCGCGGACTTCGTGGAGCGGCTGCCCGGCGGCAGCTGCGCGCTGGACCTGGAGGGCCGTTTCACCCTGCTCAGCCGAGGCGCCTGCGAGCTGCTCGGGCGGGAGGCCGATCAGCTGCTGGGCACCCGGCCGTGGCACTCCCTGCGCTGGCTGGACGACGCGTCGTACGAGGACCGCTACCGCGCGGCGGTGCTCTCCCGTGAGCCCGTGGCGTTCACCGCATGCCGTCCGCCGGACCGCTGGCTGGACTTCCACCTCTATCCCGACGCGAGCGGCATCAGCGTACGGATCGTCCCCAGCGGTGAACCGCCGCCGCCTTCTCCGGCGCCCCACCGGCCTCAGGACTCGGTCACCCCGTCGCGCGCGGGCCGGCTCTACCAGCTGACGCACCTGGCCGCCGGGCTGACGGAGGTCGTCGGCGTGCAGGACGTCATCGATCTGGTCGCCCACCAGATCGTGCCCGCCTTCGGCGCGCAGGGCCTGGTGCTGTCCTCCGCCGAGGCCGGGCGGCTGCGCATCACCGGGCACCGCGGCTACTCCCCCGAGACCATCGAGCGCCTCGACGGCCTGCCCCTGGACACCGCCTTCACCCCGGCCGGCCAGGTGCTCCGCACCGGCGCGCCCGCGTTCTTCGCCGATCCTGAGGAGCTGCGGCGCGGCTACCCCGAGGCGCCGCAGGTCAGCGGCAAGCAGGCCTGGGCGTTTCTGCCGTTGATCGTCTCCGGCCGGCCCGTCGGCTGCTGCATCCTGTCCTACGACCGGCCGCACGACTTCCCGGCCGAGGAGCGCGCCGTCCTGACCTCGCTGGCCGGGCTCGTCGCCCAGGCGCTCGACCGGGCGCGCCTCTACGACGCCAAGCACGACCTCGCGCACAGCCTCCAGCAGGCGCTGCTGCCGCGGACGCTGCCCCAGGTCACCGGCCTGCGGGTGGCGGCCCGCTATCTTCCGGCCACCCGGGGCATGGACATCGGCGGGGACTTCTACGACCTCATCCCGCTCGGCGCCGGCGCCGTCGCGGCCGTCATCGGCGACGTCCAGGGCCATGACGCGGCGGCTGCCGCCCTCATGGGGCAGGTCCGGACGGCCGTCCACGCCCACTCCGCCGTCGGGGCGACCCCGGACCAGGTGCTGTCCGGCACCAATCGCCTTCTCATCGACCTGGACGCCGAACTGTTCACCAGCTGCCTCTACGTCCGCCTCGACCTGGCCGCGCGCCGGGTGTCCCTGGCCAGCGCCGGTCATCCGCCTCCGATCGTGCGCCGCCCGGGGCAAGGCGCCCGGCCGGTCGACGTGCCGCCCGGTCCCCTGCTGGGCATCGACCCCGATGCCGTCTTCCCGCTGACGGAGATCCCGTTCACCCCTGGGTTCATGCTCGCCCTCTACACCGACGGTCTCGTCGAGACACCTGGTGCCGATATCGACGACTCCATCGCCGAGCTCGCCCACCACCTCGCCGAGGCCGACGACCGGGACCTGGACCGGCTCATCGACACCCTGGTGGGCAAGGCGGGAACCCACTGGCAGCGCACCGACGACGTCGCGCTGCTCGTGCTGCACCACATGGGCGCGCCCGGATAGCCTCCGGCGACGGGCCCGGTCGGGCCGAGGTCAGGTCGGTCGGTGGCGTGGGTGAGGATCCAGTCCTCTTGGCGCAGCCCATGCGCTGTCCTCGGCCCGCCGCGCGCACCGCGAGTCCGGGCGCGCGGCCGATGCCTTCACTCGTGCGAGACCAGCGCGACCGGGCACCTCACGTGGTGGATCAGCGTATGCGCGACCGCTCCAGGGGTGGGCCGTCCGGCCAACGTGCGGTGGCGGCGGATGCCGGCCACGAGCAGGCCCGCTCCGCCCGTCGCGCGGACCAGGGCGTGGGCCGGGCGGCCCTCGTGCAGGTCCTCGCGGACGTCGACGGCCGGATACTTCACCCGCCAGGGCTCCAGCAGCCGGGCCAGCTCGTCCTCCGCGGCCCCCCGCAGGCGGGCGCGCTCCCCGGTCGCGGGGCGGCTGTGCGAGAACGGCACATGCCAGGCGTGCACCGCGCGCAGCGGCGCCCCGCGCACCTCGGCGGCCCGGAAGGCGAAGTCCAGGACGTCGTCGTACGTCCCGTCGATGTCGACGGCGACCGTGACGTCACGGAAGGGCGTGTCGACCGAGGGTCGTCCGTCGGCGTCGGGGAGGTGCTCGGTCTCGGCGCTCTCACCGGCCGGCACGAGGACGATCGGCCGTTCCGTGCGGGCCGCGGTGGCCAGCGCGACGGTGCCGGAGACGAATCCGCCCAGCCCGCTGCTCCCCTGACCGCCGATCACCAGAAGGTCGGCGTTCTCGGCCTCGGCGAGCAGGGCGGGCACGGGCGGCCTGCCCACCTGCTCGGCCGAGACGGCGAGCGGCGGGTACCGCCGGCTCAGCCGGTCGAGCGCGCTGCGCAGTACCTGACGGGCGTGCTGCTGCACGGCACTGAGCTCCGGCGAGGAGGAGGCGGCGGGGGAGGCGGGGGCCGCGCCGCCGCCCGGCAGGCCCGCCTCCCAGGCGTGGACCAGCCGCAGCGGAAGACCTCGGCGCAGGGCTTCCCTGGCCGCCCAGTCCACCGCGGCCACGCTGTCGCGCGAACCGTCCACACCGGCCACGACCGACCTGATCATGACCCTCACCTCCCAGGTCACCGTCGGGTCCACGCCCTGCTCCCAGAGTGCCCCGTCGACGCCGACCCAAGAGGGACCGCCCGGCCCCGGCCGAGGGACCGCGCAGCCTCCCTCCCCCGAGGCATGGTGGCCGCACGCATAGCTGGCCCCAGAACTATGGTGCCCCACCACATACGCCTCTGACCTGCGTCTTCCTACGGTGTGCCAGCACGCACCCGTCCCCACCGCACACGAGGAAGTGGCGCACATGGCCTCCGCAGCATCCGCTCCCCCATCCCCGAACAGCCTCAAGCGCATCGTCGCCGCCAGCCTCATCGGCACGACCATCGAGTGGTACGACTTCTTCCTCTACGGCTCCGCAGCGGCGCTCGTCTTCAACAAGCTGTTCTTCCCCGACTCCGACCCCCTGGTCGGCACCCTGCTGTCCTTCCTCACGTACGCCGTCGGGTTCGCGGCGCGACCGCTGGGCGCGCTGGTGTTCGGGCACTACGGCGACCGGCTGGGCCGCAAGAAGCTGCTGGTGCTGAGCCTGCTGCTGATGGGCGGGGCGACCTTCGCAATCGGTCTGCTGCCGACGCACGCGACGGTCGGCACCGCCGCACCGGTGCTGCTGACGGTGCTGCGACTGGTCCAGGGCTTCGCGCTCGGCGGCGAGTGGGGCGGCGCGGTGCTGCTCGTGTCGGAGCACGGGGACGCGCGGCGGCGCGGGTTCTGGGCGTCGTGGCCGCAGACCGGCGCGCCGGCGGGTCAGTTGCTGGCGACGGGTGTGCTGTCGCTGCTGACGGCCGTGCTGTCCGACTCCGCCTTCAACACCTGGGGCTGGCGGATTCCGTTCCTGCTGTCCGGGGTCCTGGTGATCGTCGGTCTGTGGATTCGTCTCTCTGTCGATGAATCGCCGGTGTTCAAGCAGGCGCTGGCGCAGGCGGAGGCGCGCAAGGCCGAGCGCGGCGGGGCCGCGGAGAAGCTGCCGCTCGTCTCGGTGCTGCGCCACCACTGGCGTGACGTGCTCGTCGCGATGGGCGCCCGCATGGCGGAGAACATCAGCTACTACGTCATCACCGCGTTCATCCTCGTCTACGCCACCACCGCCGCGGACGTCACCAAGCAGACCGCGCTGAACGCGGTGCTCATCGCCTCCGCACTGCACTTCGCGGTGATCCCGATGTGGGGTGCCCTGTCGGACCGGGTGGGCCGCCGTCCGGTCTATCTGCTGGGCGCGGCCGGCGTGGGCCTGTGGATGTTCCCGTTCTTCGCGCTCGTCGACACCGGCGACTTCGGCAGCCTGCTGCTCGCCGTGACCGTCGGGCTGGTGTTCCACGGCGCGATGTACGCCCCGCAGGCCGCGTTCTTCTCGGAGATGTTCGCGACCCGGATGCGCTACTCGGGCGCGTCCATCGGCGCCCAGTTCGCCTCGGTCGCGGCCGGCGCGCCCGCCCCGCTGATCGCCACCGCCCTGCTGGACGGCACCGGCACCTCCACCTGGATCTCCCTGTACGTGATCGCGGCGGCCGTGATCACGCTGATCGCGGTCGGGGTGGCGAAGGAGACCCGCCATCGGGACCTGGCCGAGGTCGAGGAAGACGCGGACGCCACGGACCCGGCGCCCGCCCGGCCCGCCGACGTGCACACCATCTGACCCGCTCCGTACCGGCCGACCCCCGTGCGCTCCCCGCGTACGGGGGTCAGTGCTGTGCGGTCGACGCCAGGCGGTGCAGCCGCAGGGCGAGCTGGATCTCCAGGGCGCGGGCCGGGCTCTGCCAGTCGTCGCCGAGCAGCCGGCCCACCCGCTCCAGCCGCTGGGCGACGGTGTTGACGTGGACGTGCAGGTCGTCCTTGGTGCGCGCGGGGCTCATACCGCAGGCGAAGTAGGCGTCGAGGGTGCGCACCAGATCGGTGCCGCGGCGCTCGTCGTAGGAGACGACCTGACCGATCGTACGGTCGACGAAGCCGGCGATGTCCCGGTCCCCGGCGAGCAGCAGGCCGAGGAAGCCGAAGTCCTCGGCGGCGGCGCCGTCGCCGGTACGGCCGAGCAGGCGCAGCGCGTCCAGGCAGCGGCGGCCCTCGGCGTAGGCCGCGGCGACCGCGTCCGGGTGCGTGGCGAGGTGCTCGACGGGCGCGGAGGCACCGACCGTGACGGCCTCGTGGACGGCGGTGCCGAGCTGACGTGCGGTGCGGCGGGCCAGGTCAGTGGCGGTGTCGCCGGGGGCGAGCGGCAGCAGCAGGACGGTGCCTCCGTCGCGGGCGGCGGCCAGGCCCTGGCGGGTCGCGGCCAGATGGGAGGCGGCGGACCACAGCCGTCTGCGGGCGTCGGCCTCCTGCTCGGCGTCGGCCGTGGGGCCGTCCAGGCGGGCGGCGAGGACGACCTGGGTGGCGTCCAGGTCGGCGCGCAGCCGGGCGGCCCGCTCGCGCAGCAGACGCGGGTCGCGGTCGCGGGCGTCGAGGAGGTCGTCCAGCAGCTCGCCCCGCACGCGTTGTTCGGCCTCGGCGGCGGAGCGGCGGGCGAGCAGCAGCAGGGAGGTCACCATCGCGGCGCGCTCCAGGGTGCGCTGGTCGACGGGGTCGAGTCCGGGGTGGCCGCGCAGCACCAGCGCGCCGAGCAGCTCACCGCCGGCGGCGACGGCGGCGATCCAGTCGTCCTGGTGCCGCACGGCATGGCCCTCGGCGCGGGAGGCCTCCAGCGCGGACGGGGGCGCGGTGTGGGCCTCGGTGAACTCGACGGTGCCTTCCAGGACCTCGGAGACGGCGGCGGCCACGTCGTGCACCCCGCCGCCGCGCAGCACCAGTTCGGCGAGCCGGTCGTGCACGTCGGAGGCGCGCTCGATGACGGCGCTGCGGTCCTGGATGATCTCGTTGGCGCGCTCCAGGCCGGCGAGGGCCGAGCGCGTCTCGGTGAGGAGGTTGGCGGTGTCGATGGCGGCCGCGGCGAGCGCGGCGAAGGAACCGAGCAGGGCGATCTGCTCGCGCTCGAAGACGCGGGCGCGCCGGTCGGCGGCGAAGAGCACGCCGATCACATGGTGGCCGAGCATCAGCGGCACACCGAGGATGGCGACCAGCCCCTCGTCGCGGACGCCCGCGTCGATGCTGCTGGTGTGCTGGAAGCGCGCGTCCTTGAAGTAGTCGTCGGTGACGTACGGCCGCGCGGTCTGGGCGACGAGCCCGCCGAGGCCCTCTCCCATGCCGAGGCGCAGCTGCTGGAAGCGGGCGGCGACCGAGCCCTCGGTGACGCGCATGTAGGTGTCGCCGCGCGCGGGGTCGTTCAGGCTGAGGTAGGCCACGTCCGTGCCGAGCAGGGAGCGGGCCCGCTGCACGATCGCCTGGAGGACGGCGTCGAGGTCGCGCAGTCCCGCCAGGTCGTGCGCGGTCTCGAACAGCGCCGACAGCTCGGCCTCCCGGCGGCGGCGCCCCTCCAGCTCGGAGCGCACGCGCAGGGCGAGCAGCTTGGCCCGCTCCAGCTCGGCGATCCGCTCGGCGGGCAGCCCGAGGGCGCGGGCGGCCAGCACGAGCTGTTCGTAGGCGTCGGCGGAGGCGCCTCGGGCGAGCAGCTCGAGAAAGGGAGCCTCTGCCGACGGGCCGAGGTCCGTGTGGCGAACGGCCTGGTCGGCGGACTGCACGTGATCGCGGGACATGCTCACAGGATTCCCCATGACCCGGGCGCCCCGGCAGCCCTGTGGAAAACTCGGGGCGCTCCGGCCTCGGCCGTGCTCAGTGGGCGGTCCAGCCGCCGTCGAGGACGAGCGAGGTGCCGGTGACGAAGGACGCCTGCGGGCTGCACAGGTACGCCACGGCCTCGGCGACCTCCTCCGGTTCGATCAGGCGCTTGACGGCGCTGTCCTGGAGCAGCACCTCGGCAAGGACGCGCTCCTCGGGGATGCCGTGCGCCCGGGCCTGATCGGTGAGCTGCTTCTCGACCAGGGGCGTGCGGACGTAGGCGGGGTTGACGCAGTTGGAGGTGACGCCGTGCGGGGCGCCCTCGAGGGCGGCGGTCTTCGACAGGCCCTCCAGGCCGTGCTTGGCGGCGACGTACGCGGACTTGAAGGCGGAGGCGCGCAGTCCGTGGACGGAGGAGATGTTGACGATGCGGCCCCACCCCTGGCCGTACATGTGCGGCAGGGCACCGCGGATGAGCCGGAACGGCGCCTCCAGCATCACCGTGAGCACGGTGTGGAAGACGTCGGGCGGGAACTCCTCCAGGGGCCGTACGAGTTGCAGTCCGGCGTTGTTGACCAGGACGTCGGTGCCCGCGGCGGCGAGTTCGGCGGCGTCCAGGTCGGTGAGGTCGAGGAGCTGGGGCTCGATGCTGCCGGGCAGGCCCGCGGCCCCCTCGGCGAGCGCCTGGAGTCCGGCGTCGTCGCGGTCGACCGCTCTGACCTTGGCCCCGGCGGCCGCCAGGCGCAGCGCGCAGGCACGGCCGATGCCGCCGGCGGCGCCGGTGACGAGGGCGGTGCGGCCGCCGAGGTCGGGTGCGGGAGCGTGGTGGCCGGGCAGGCCCGGGAGGAGAGAGGGCGGGGTCATGGATCGACCCTAGGCAGCGCCCACGCCCCGCCCCATGTGGTCAGACACCACACTTCACTCAGAAGGCATAGGTTCGAACCATGTGGGTTCATCGGACAGCGCCTGCTTGATCCGGAAGCGCTGCGACTCCGTCATCTCCGGCATCGCGTCCACCTCGAACCAGCCGACGGCCAGCGACTCGTCGTCGCCCACCCGCGCCTCACCGCCGACGGCCCGGCAGCGCACGGTGACGTCCATGAACTGGCACTGGTCGCCGTTGGGGTAGGTCACCGGCTTGGTTGCCCTGACGGCCACGATCCGCTCGACGACACAGCGCACGCCCGTCTCCTCGTAGACCTCGCGCACCGCGCACTCCGCGGGCTGCTCGCCCGGGTCGGGTATCCCCGAGGGCACGCACCAGCGGCCGTTGTCGGAGCGCTGGCCGAGCAGCACCCGGCCCTCGTCGTCGAGGACGACCGCGCTGACACCGGGGAGCCAGAGCAGGTCATGACCGACCGAGGCCCTGAGCGAGCGGATGAAGTCAGGAGTAGGCATGCCCCTGACCCTAACCGAGACGATCTTGGGGCTCGGGGGCGTTCGCCGGGTGTACCGCTACACGCCACCCGCGCGCCGCCCGCGCACCGCGGCCGCGCCCGCCCAGCCGAGACCGCCGGCCGCGACCAGCACGAGCGCGATCTCCGGCAGGATGCCCAGCCGGGTCGCGGGCGTCCGGGAGGAGCGCAGCGGCACCTTCTGGACGAGGGAGTCGGCGACGAACATCCCGGTCCGCTGGGTGATCGTGCCGTCGGGCAGGATGATCGCGCTGACCCCGCTGGTCACCGGCACGGTCACGGTACGGCTGTGCTCGACCGCGCGGATGCGGGACATGGCGAGCTGCTGGTAGGTCATCTCGCTGCGGCCGAAGGTGGCGTTGTTGCTGGGCACGGAGATCAGCTGGGCGCCGTCGGTGACGGTGTCGCGCACGGCCCAGTCGAAGGCGGCCTCGTAGCAGGTGGCCAGGCCGATCTTCGTCCCGGCGACCGTGAACACGCCCGGTTCGTCGCCGCGGCTGAAGTCCTGGCGGACCATGCCGGTCCAGCTGTCGTTGATGGCCCCGACGAGCCCGCGCAGCGGGAGGTACTCGCCGAAGGGCTGGATCTGCCGCTTGTCGTACGTGGCGACCGGGCCCTTGTCCGGGTCCCACAGGATCTGCTCGTTGAGCAGCTTGCCGTCGCGCTCGACCACACCGCCGACGGAGATGGGCGCGCCGACTGCCCTCGCGGCCCCGTCGATGACCGCGCGGGCGTCGTAGTTGGCGAACGGGTCGATGTCGGAGGAGTTCTCCGGCCACAGCACCACATCGGGCCGCGGCGCCCGGCCCGCGTCGATCTCGGCGGCCAGACGGCGCGTCTCGCGCGCGTGGTAGTCCAGGACGGCCCGGCGCTGGGCGTTGAAGTCCAGTCCCGCCCGCGGCACATTGCCCTGCACGACCGCGACCGTGAGGGTGCCGTCCTCGGCCTTGTCGCTGACGAGGGTGCGGGCCGCCAGCGCGCCGCCCACCGGCACGGCCACGCTCATCAGTGCGGCGGCCGCGGCGCCCTTCCGCCACACGCGTGTGCGGCGGTTCTCCACAAGGAGACGTACGACGTCGTACAGACCGAAGCCGCACAGGACGACCGCGAAGCCCAGTACCGGGGTGCCGCCCAGGGCGGCCAGCGGCAGGAAGACGCCGTCGGCCTGGCCGAAGGCGACCTTGCCCCAGGGGAAGCCGTGGAAGGGGGCACGCGCGCGTACCGCCTCGCCCGCGGTCCACACCGCGGCGGCCCACAGGGCCCCGCCGGGCAGTCGGGAGACGGCGGCGATGCCCGCGCCGACCAGCGCGACGAACACCGCCTCGATCACCACCAGGGCCAGCCACGGCCCGGGGCCCACCTCCACGCCCGTCCACACCAGCAGCGGCAGCAGGAAGCCCAGGCCGAAGAGATAGCCGAGACCGAGCGCCGCCTTGAAGCCACGGCCGCGCAAGGCCCACCCGAGGCCGGCGAAGGCCGGCAGGGCGAGCCACCACAGGGTGCGCGGCGGGAAGCTGACGTAGAGCAGCACTCCGGAGAGCGCCGCGACGGCGGCCGGCACCAGACGCAGCAGCCGCGTGCGACCCGAAACGGGCACGGTCTGCGGCGAGGCCTGGTCCGACTCACCCACGGTGGTTGCGGTGACGGTCACTCCCGGAGTGTACGGCGCCCGTCACAAGCGCCGACAGCGGCGGCTACGTCCCCCTCGCCCCTGCTGCAACGTTCCTGCACCCCTCGCACCCAGTCATCCACATTCGGCCCCCGAGCCGTTACGGTGTGCCCAGCCGCACGTCCGAGCCGGGGGCGAGGGGGTGCGGCGCGGGTCGGGGGCGACCGGGGTACGGGGGGACAGGTGGGGGCGACGAGGACGACGTCCACGGCCGGACCGCAGGCCGACGGCGACAGACGCCGGGTGTCCGACGGCGCGGGCGTGGTGGTGCTGGGGTCCTGCGCGGTCTGGTCGGTGATATCGGCGAGCGTGCACGGCGGCCGGCCCGAGGGCGTGCTGCTCGCGGTGCTGGCGGTGGCCGCCGGCTACGCGGCCGGGCGGATCTGCGGCTCGCTGCTGCCCGTCGCCGCGCTCTGTGGCGCCGCCCTGGCCGGGCTGGGCCTGGCCATCGGCACGCCGTACCTCGTGCCCGGACCGGAGCCGGGCGTACCGCTCGGGCACGCGGGCGCGACCGCGGGCCTGCTCGTGCTGTGCACCGGCGCGGCCTGCTGTGCCGCGTGGGGCACCGCCGTACCGGCGCTGCGGCTGGCGCTGCGGGTGCTGGCCGCGGGCGTCGCCGTGGCCGCCGCGCTGCTGGGTTCACCGGCCGGGGCAGCGCTGTGCGCCGCGGTGCTGTTGTGCTCGCTGGCCGCGGGCGCGATGCGCAGCCGCGGGACGGGCATCGCGGGCCTCGCCCTGGCCGCGACGCTGGTCACGGGCACGATCTGGGCCGTCGCCGAGCACGCCCTGCCGGACGGCCTCGCCGTGTCCCTCCAGGCCCGGCTGACCGCGCAGCGCGTCGAGCTGTGGCAGGACGCGCTGCGCCTGAGCGGCGAGGACCTGCTGCTCGGCGTGGGTCCGGGCCGCTTCGGCGAACTGAGCCCGGCGGCGGCCGCGGCTCCCTTTCCCGACGGCAAGCCGCATTCGGCGCCGCTTCAGCAACTGGCCGAGCAGGGCGTGGTGGGGCTGGTGCTGCTGGGTGCCGTGTTCGCCTGGGTGCTGCACGCGCTGTGGCGCACCGCCCGCCCGACGCCGGTCGCGCTCACCGCCGGGGCCGCGCTGACCGCCCTCGCGGCGGTCGCCGCCGTCGGCAACGCGCTCAGCTTCACCACGGTGTCGGTCGGAGCCGGGCTGCTGGCGGGCCTGGCCACGGCACAGCCGCTCGCGGAGCCGTCGTACGACCCGCGGTGATGAGGTCAGAGGGCGGTGCCCGCCCGGCCCGCGTGCAGCCGGTCCCTGATGACGCTGACGGCCGCCTCGGCGTTGTCCACGGTGATCGTGAAGGTGTGCCCGTCCCACAGCCGCAGCACCACGCCCTCACCACGGCGTACGACGACCGCGGTGCCCTTCTCGGGACGCCAGCGGTAGCCCCAGCCACCCCAATGGCGGGGCGTGACATGCGGGGCGAAGTCGGCGCCGGCCACATGTGACAGGGGGATACGGCGGCGGGGCACACCCATGTGGCCGCAGCGCACCTCCAGGCACTCCTTGTCGACCTTCAGCGCCACATGTACGAAGGCGACGGTGCCGAACAGCACCAGCAGGCCGCCGGCGATGCAGCCGACCACGGCCATCACCAGGGGAGCCGCCCCGAAGTCCCAGGGAGAGGCCACGGCCAGTTGGATGCCGAGGGCCACGCAGGCGGCGCCGACCAGCGCCAGCAACCACTGGAACCGGTTGGTCGCCCGCCCGGTCCAGACATCGGGATGCGGCGCGTCGACGCCGTGGGGGTGCTCCCTCATGGTTCGAGGTTACTCAGGTTTCGCTCCGCCGGTACCAGGTCGCGGAGCGTGACTGCTCCGGATGGGCGTGCCGGAATTCCGGGGGCGATGAGCGCTCCTGGGCCTGCTACCTCAGGTCCGCCGCCGGGCTCGCCGTCGGCAGCAGCCGGCCCTCCTCGTACGCCAGCGCGGCGGGAGGCAGAGCGCCCTCGTGTCCGCTCAGGAGCACGGTGAGAGTGCCGGAGGCGGGGGCGTCGGGGGCCGGGGCCTCGCCGATGCGGCGCAGCGCCTGCGCGGCCACCGCGTCCGCCGAGCCGTGCAGGACGAGCGGCGGCATGCCGGGGCGCTGCACGGCGGCGCGGATGCGCTCGGCGACGAGCTCGTAGTGGGTGCAGCCGAGCACGACGGTCGTGACGTCCGCCGGGGTGAGAGCGGCGGCCGCGGCGACAGCGGTGTCGATCGCCGCCTCGTCGGCCTGCTCCACAGCCTCGGCGAGACCCCAGCAGGGCACCTCGGTGACCGGGACGCCGTCGGCGTGGTCACGGATCAGGCCGCGCTGGTAGGTGCTGCCGGTGGTCGCCGGGGTGGCCCAGATCGCCACATGGCCGCCGCCGGCCGCGGCCGGCCTGATCGCCGGGACCGTGCCGACGACCGGCAGTCCGGGCTCCAGCCTGGCGCGCAGCGTGGGCAGGGCGTGCACGGACGCGGTGTTGCAGCCGACGATCAGCGCGTCGGGCCGCTGCGCGGCCGCCGCCTCGGCGACGAGCAGGGCCCGCCCGGTGAGGTCGTCGGGAGTGCGCCGTCCCCAGGGCATGCCCTCGGGGTCCAGGGAGAGCACGAGATCGGCGTCGGGCCGCAGCCGCCGTACCGCAGCGGTGGCCGCCAGCAGGCCGATTCCGGAGTCCATGAGCGCGATCTTCACCCGGCCACGATAGACGATGTGCTCCGGCGGCCCGCCCGCGTGGGGCACACTGCGCGGGTGAGCGCCTTCGTGTGGATCTCCGCCGGATCACTCGCCGCCTGGCTGTGGCTGCTGCTCTGTCAGGGCTTCTTCTGGCGTACGGACGTACGTCTCCCCCCGCGCCGCGACCTCGACGACTGGCCGTCCGTCTGTGTCGTCGTACCGGCCCGGGACGAGGCGGCCGTGCTGCCCGCGAGCCTGCCCTCGCTGCTCGCGCAGGACTATCCGGGGCGCGCGGAGGTGTTCCTCGTCGACGACGGCAGCACGGACGGCACCGGTGAGCTGGCGCGCGACCTCGCGCGGCGGCACGGCGGGCTGCCGCTCACCGTCGGCTCACCGGGCGAGCCGCCCGCGGGCTGGACCGGCAAGCTGTGGGCGGTGCGGCACGGCATCGCGCTGGCACGCGCGCGTGAGCCGGAATTCCTGCTCCTGACGGACGCCGACATCGCGCACGCGCCGGACAGTCTGCGCACGCTGGTGGCGGCCGCGCGCACCGGCGGCTTCGACGCCGTGTCCCAGATGGCGCGACTGCGGGTGGCGAGCGGCTGGGAGCGGCTGGTGGTGCCGGCGTTCGTCTACTTCTTCGCGCAGTTGTACCCCTTCCGCCGGATCGGCCGCAGAGGGTCGCGTACGGCGGCCGCGGCGGGCGGCTGTGTGCTGCTGCGGGCCGAGACGGCCGAGCGGGCGCGGATCCCGGACGCGATCCGGCACGCGGTGATCGACGACGTGGCACTCGCGCGGGTGGTGAAGCGGGGCGGCGGGCACATCTGGCTGGGGCTCGCGGACCGGGTGGACAGCGTACGGCCGTATCCGCGCCTGGCCGACCTGTGGCGGATGGTCTCGCGCAGCGCCTACGCCCAGCTGCGGCACAACCCGCTGCTGCTGGCGGGCACGGTGGCGGGGCTCGCCCTGGTGTACCTGGTGCCGCCCGCGGCCCTTGTGCTGGGCCTGGCCGCGGGGAGCTGGGCGACGGCGGTGTGCGGCGGGCTGGCGTGGCTGGTGATGACGGGGACGTACACGCCGATGCTCCGCTACTACGGGCAGCCGCTGTGGCTCGCCCCGCTGCTGCCGTTCACGGCCCTGCTATATCTGCTGATGACCGTCGACTCGGCGGTGCAGCACTACCGGGGGCGCGGCGCGGCCTGGAAGGGCCGCACCTACGCACGTCCGGACGCGGTCGCCGACGAGGGCTGAGGGCGCCGTAGAGGCGTCACTTGCGGCCGGGCGTCCAGTTCATGCCCCAGCCGTAGGCGTAGTCGACGGTGCGCTGCGGGCTGACGCCGCGCTCGGGGACCAGGTAGCGGGCCTCGCGCTGGACGATCAGGTCGTCGCCCTGGGCGGTGATCAGGGCGAGTGCGCACACGGTCGACGGGACCGTGCACTCGTCGAGGGAGAAGTCGATGGGGGCGCCGAACTGCGGCTGGAGGGTCACCGTGGCGTGCAGGTCGGCGAAGGAGCGGGCGCCCTCGTAGATGGTGACGAAGACGAGGATGCGCCGGAAGTACCGCTTGTGGTCGAGGTTGATGGTGAGGTTCTCACCGCTCGCGACCGCGCCGGTGCGGTCGTCCCCGTCGAGGTGGATGAACGGCGGCTGGTGCAGGGAGCCGAAGGCGTTGCCGAGAGCCTGGACGACGCCCTTGCTGCCGTCGGAGAGCTCGTAGAGGGCGCACAGGTCGAGGTCGAGGTCCGAGTGCATCGCGACCGGGCGGCCGAACTTGCCGGACCAGCCGGAGAACTGCTTGCGCACCTCCCAGTTGAGGTTCACCCGCATCGCGCCCGAGGTGCCGCCCTGCTTGGTCAGCGACACGGACGGGGCCGCCTTGGTCAGCGTGACCTTGGACAGGCTCACCGGCGCGGCCGGCGGAGGCGGGGCCATCGGCGGGGCGGGAGGCGGCGGGGGCGTGCGCGTGTACGCGGGCGGGACGGGCTGAGCGGCGAGAGTGGGAGCCGTCGGCGGGGCGGGAGGCGGCGCGGTGACCGTGGGTGGCGTCACCGTCACCGGCGGGGCCGTGTGCTGCGGCTCGTCCACCGTGATGCCGAAGTCTGTGGCGAGTCCCTCCAGGCCGCTGTCGTAGCCCTGGCCCACGGCGCGGAACTTCCAGGCGCCCTGGCGGCGGTAGAACTCGCCCAGCACGAAGGCGGTTTCGACGCTCGCGTCCGTGCTGTCGAACCGCGCGGCCACCGCGCCACTGCCCGCGTCCCGCACCTCGATGTAGAGGCCGGGCACCTGACCGAACGTTCCGCCGTCGGCGGACGCGGCGAGCACCACCGTCTCCACCGAGGGCTCCACGCGCGCGAGGTCGACGAGAAGCGTGTCGGTCACCTGCCCGCCGGAGGTGCGCTTGCCCTCGTGGCGTACGGCTCCGGAGGAATGCGCCGGCTGGTTGTAGAAGACGAAGTCCGCGTCGGACCGTACCCTGCGGCCGGTCAGCAGCAGGGCCGAGGCGTCGGCGTCGGGCACGCCCGGTCCTGCGCGCCAGCCCAGCTCGACCCGCAGGGCCGTCGTCGGCACCGGAACGTTCGATCCCTTCGGCATTGACATGTCCGCCCCCATCGCGGGTCACCGTGCCGGTCGCACCCGGCAGTTCCATCGGCCTGTGTCCGCCCAACCTATGCGGACCGCCGCGGACAACCTATGCGGACCGCTCCACCAGCCCTCTCGGAAGGCCGGAACAGGGGGCGCCCAACCGTCGGTAACCCCTTGGGAGCTGAGGCTTTACACGATCCGGGCGAGGTTCGCCGCCCCTTTTTCTCCGAATTCGCTCGCATTGGGGAACACGGGCCTCCACGGACACGGAAAACAACCCTCTTATCGGTCTCCCCAACCAGCACATCGTGGGCTTAACTTATGTGCCATGACCTCCCCCCGCTCCACCTATGGCGGCGGCTACTACTCCGCCTCCTTCCCGGACACCCCGATCTACGACTCGCTCGTGGCCGAGCGTGGCACCCCGCAGATCGCCCCGATCCGGGTCCCCGCCGCCTACGACACACCGGGCGGCAGCCTGCCCGCGCTGCCGTCGGCACTGCCCGCCCTCCCGGCGGCCCCCTCCCAGCCCTCCTACGGCTACCCGCAGCAGATGCAGCAGCCCGCGCCGCTGCACCAGGCGGCGCCCACGGCCTACATCCCGCAGCAGGCCGCCGCGCCACGCGGGTACCCCGGCCCGCAGCAGCAGCCGCAGCGTCCGCCGATGTCGGGCGCCGCCGGCTACGAGTCGATGCGTCCCGCGGCTCCCCGTCCGGCCCCCACGCCGTACCAGGACCCGTACAACAACCAGCAGTACCGCGGCTACTGACGCGATCTCCCGGGCTGTCGGTGCCGAGTGGCACGATGGCCCCATGGGGAACGCGAATCTGCAGTCGATACACGTCCATCCGGTCAAGGCGTTCCGGGGTCTGGCACCCCGGGAGGCTGTCGTGGAGCCCTGGGGGCTGGCCGGAGACCGACGCTGGGTGCTGATCGACGACGGGGGAAAGGTCGTCACACAACGCCAGCAGCCACATCTCGCGCAGGCCGCCGCCGGGCTCGTACCCGGCGGCGTCGTGCTGTCCGCGCCCGGTGGCGAGCCGCTGACCGTCACCGTCCCGGAGCCGGGGGACACGGTCACGCTCGACATCTTCGGCGACAAGGTCGAGGGCGTCCTCGCCGACCGGAGCGCGCACGACTGGGCCAGCGCGTATCTCGGTGTCCCGGTGCGGCTGGTGCACATGGACGACCCCGCCACGCGCCGGCCCGTCGACCCCGAGTTCGCGCTGCCCGGTGAGACCGTCTCCTTCGCCGACGGCTTTCCGCTGCTGCTCACCACCGTGTCCTCGCTCGACTCCCTCAACTCCCTGATCGCCGAGGGCCCGCACGCCGCCGAGGGGCCCCTGCCGATGAACCGCTTCCGGCCGAACGTGGTCGTGTCCGGCACCGAGCCGTGGGCCGAGGACGACTGGTCGCGCGTCGCCATCGGGGAGGTCACCTTCCGCGTCGCCAAGATGTGCGGGCGCTGCGTGGTGACCACCACCGACCAGGACACCGCCGTACGGGGCAAGGAGCCCCTGCACACCCTCGGCCGGCACCGGCGCTTCGCCGGCTCGCTCGCCTTCGGGCAGAACCTGGTCCCGCTGTCGGGCGGCACGATCCGGGTCGGCGACGAGGTGCGGATCCTGGAGTAGCCGGGAACCCCCGCCCCGGGCCCGGACGTTGGGCTTGCGTGAGCAGTTCGTGAGAGGTCCCGGCCGACGCGGTGTCGCCCTTCCTTGAAGGTGACGTCACTCTCTCTTCGGCCGGGTCCGCGGTGGACGCCTCCGCCAGGAGGTATCACGGAGCGGGGAAGGGGGCGGAAGAGTGCGGGCGATCTCTGGTCTCTGGCGTTGGCGGCACAACCCGCTGCGTCGCGGGACGGATCTGGCCGAGGCCTGGGTGTGTCTGGCCGCGCTGCTGCTGATGCTGGTCGCCGCGCCCGTGATCGGCACCCTGGTGGGCTCCGCCGCGGACGAGTCCCTGCAGCGTTCCGTGCGTGAGCAGCAGCGCCGCCGTCATCAGGTGACGGCCCGGGTGATCGAGGAGCTGAAGCACACCGCACCGGCCGCGGACCCGGAGACCGCCTCACGCGACACCCGCAGCCGGGTCCTCGCCTCCTGGACCGCCCCGGACGGCACCGACCGGCGGGGCCCGGTGACCGCCCCGCTGCGCGACCCTGAGCCCGGTGACCGGTTCGCGATATGGACCGACCGGCAGGGCCGTCCCGCCGTCAGACCCCTCGACCCGGCCACCGCCACCACCCACGCCGCGCTCGCCGGCATCGGCGCCGCCCTCCTCGCGGCCCTCCTCGTCGAACTCGCCCGGCGCCTCGCACTATGGCGCATGATCCGCCGCAGATACGCCTGTTGGGACCGGGCCTGGGACCGAGCGGGCCCGGACTGGGGCCGAACGGGCACGGGCATCTGACGAGGTCCTGCGCGGACGGGCAGGGGTTGGCTTCGGCTGCTTGCGGGGGCAGAGGAGGAACACTGGCGGCCGTCGGCCTGGTGCACACGGGATCGGCCCGGGGAGCCTTCGGGGGCCCGGCCCGGCATACGGCGGCGGTCTCTCGCACCGGCCTGCACCTGATGCCGACGGCGTCCGGTACCGGCCCGGCGCGCGGCACCCGACGCTCCCGGCACCGGCCCGGCACACGGCAACCTCTCACACCAGCCCGGCTCCTGGCACCGGTGGCGGCCGCGCCGGGCTGACGTGCGGCCGACACGCCCCGGCACCGGACCGGCACGCGGCACGCGACACGCGACACGCGGCACGCGGCACGCGGCACGCGGCACGCGGCAACCCTGACACCCGGCCAGTTCCCGATGCCGGCCGCATCCCGCGCCGAACCAGCGTGCGGCAAGCGGCGACCTCTGGCACCAGTCTGGATCGCGGTGCCAGCACATCCAGCGCCGGACCAGCATGCGGCAGGCGACGACCTCTCGCACCAGCCCTGCACCAGGCGAGCCGGCCCCTCCCACCGAACCGGCACACACCACCGACCGCCTCCCGCAAGCAACGGCACGCGGCGCGCAACGGCCTCCCGCGCCCAATCCGCACGCGGCAGGCGACACACAGCCACACAGCACACCCGCACGCCGCACACCCGCAACCCAACCCCGCCCCCCCCCCGCAGCACACCGACCCAGCACACCGCACCCCCTCCCCCCGGGCGGAGCCCGACAGTTGGCGGCCGTAGGTCGCCTTCCCGCTCCGGTCAACCCACTGCCCTCCCGCACGCTACGGTGGACCGGCCGAACCCCTTCGGCATCAATGCGCGCGAGCGAGCGATCAGTACGACGAGGTGGGGGCACAGCAACGCCATGGCACAGGGCACGGTCCAGGTGACGCACACCGGCACTTCGCGGTGGCGGCGCCGCACAGGTGAGTACGCATCGCTCGCCGCCGCCCTGGAGGCCGCGGCCGAGGGTGACGTGCTCACCATCGCCCCCGGTACCTACCGGGAGAACCTCGTCGTCCAGCGGGCGGTGACCCTGCGCGGCCCGGAGGGCTCCCCCGGCTCGGTGCGTATCGCGCCGACGGAGGGCGTGCCGCTGACGGTGCGCGCGTCCGCGGTCGTGCAGGACCTGCATGTGGAGGGGCAGGACGCGGCGGCGCCCGCGCTGCTGGTGGAGGACGGCACGCCGGAGATCTCCGATCTGCGGATCGTGACGCGGTCCGCGGCGGGGATCGAGGTGCGCGGCACGGCGCGGCCCACCGTGCGGCGCTGCACCGTCGACAATCCGGCCGGTATCGGCATCGCGGTGGTCGACGGCGGGGGCGGGGTGTTCGAGGAGTGCGAGGTGCTGGCGGCCGGGCAGGCGGGCGTCGCCGTGCGCGGCGGCGGCCATCCGCGGCTGGAGCGCTGCCGGGTGCACCACGCGGCGGGCACGGGCCTCTCGGTGACCGGCGAGAACTCCTCGCTGGAGGCGGTGGGCTGCGAGATCTACGAGGTACGGGGCAGCGGCGTGCAGGTCACGGCGCACGCCACCGGGCACCTCGTCAACTGCGATGTGCACCGCACCACCGCCGACGGGGTCACCCTGGACACGGACGCCGTGCTGACCCTCGCCGACTGCCGGATCCACGACATCCCGGAGAACGCGGTCGACCTGCGCTCCCGCTCGGTCCTCACCCTGACCCGCACCAGCGTGCGGCAGTTCGGGCGCAACGGCCTGTCGGTGTGGGACCCGGGCACCCGGGTGGACGCCCATCAGTGCGAGATCTTCGACAGCACAGGCGACTACCCGGCGGTGTGGGTGAGCGACGGCGCGACCGCGGTGCTGGACTCCTGCCGGGTGCACGACGTACCGGACGCGCTGTTCGTGCTGGACCGCGGCTCGCGCGCCGACGTGGTGGACACCGACCTGTCGCAGGTGCGCAACACGGCCGTGTCCGTGAGCGACGGGGCGACGGCGCAGCTCGACGACTGCCGGATCCGGGACGCGGCGACGGGCGCGTGGTTCCGCGACCACGGCAGCGGCGGCACGCTCAGCAACTGCACGCTGGACGGCACCCAGACCGGCGTGATCGTCACCAAGGGCGCCGACCCGACCGTGGAGCGCTGCACGGTCGACTCCCCCACCGAGGCCGGGTTCTATGTGTCGGCCGGTGGCCGGGGCAGCTTCCTGGGCTGCCGGGTGACCGGCAGTGCCGGCTACGGCTTCCATGTGATCGACGGCTGCCGTACGACGCTGAGGAAGTGCCGGACGGAGCGGTGCGCGCGCGGCGGTTACGAGTTCGCGGACGGCGGCCCGGACACCGGGTCGGGCTCCGGGCCGGTCGTCGAGGACTGCACCAGCGACGAGAGCGCGGGCGTCCGACGCCAGGCCGCCGCGTCGGAACCGGCCGTCGCGACGGTCACGCAGACCACCGGGCTGCTCGGTGCAGTTCCCGACCAGCGTCCCGCGACCCCCGAGCCCGCCCCGGTGGAGGAGCCGGCCCGCACCTCCAAGGCAGTGCTGGGTGAACTGGACGCGCTGGTGGGCCTGGAGAGCGTCAAGCAGGAGGTCCGGGCCCTCACCGACATGATCGAGGTGGGCCGGCGCCGCCAGCGGGCGGGCCTCAAGGCGGCGTCCGTAAAGCGGCACCTGGTCTTCACCGGCTCCCCCGGCACGGGCAAGACGACCGTCGCCCGCCTCTACGGCGAGATCCTCGCCTCCCTCGGTGTGCTGGAGAAGGGCCATCTGGTCGAGGTGTCCCGGGTGGATCTGGTCGGCGAGCACATCGGCTCGACGGCGATCCGCACCCAGGAGGCGTTCGAACGGGCGCGTGGCGGTGTGCTGTTCATCGACGAGGCGTACGCTCTGTCGCCGGAGGACGCGGGCCGTGACTTCGGCAAGGAGGCCATCGACACGCTGGTGAAGCTGATGGAGGACCACCGCGACGCGGTCGTGGTGATCGTCGCCGGCTACACCGCCGAGATGGAGCGCTTCCTGTCCGTCAACCCCGGTGTGGCGTCCCGTTTCTCGCGGACCATCACCTTCGGCGACTACGGGCCCGAGGAACTGCTGCGGATCGTGGAGCAGCAGGCCGAGGAGCACGAGTACCGGCTGGCGCCGGGCACTCCGGAGGCGCTGCTGAAGTACTTCACCGACCTGCCGAAGGGGCCCGCGTTCGGCAACGGCCGCACCGCGCGGCAGACGTTCGAGGCGATGGTGGAGCGTCACGCGGGCCGGGTCGCGCAGGTGGTGGAGCCGAGCACGGACGATCTGACGCTGCTTTTCGAGGAGGACCTGCCTCAGCTGCCCTGAGCCTCCTGCGAGGCGGCAGCAGAGCTGCCTCAGATGCCCTGCGCCTCCCGCCGCGCACGCGTGTGGCGCGGGGTCGGCACACCGCCGCCGGGCCCGAGGTCGGCCAGCAGCCGCTCGCGTTCCTCGGCGAAGGCCGGGTCGGCCTGGTAGTCGGAGTGGCCGAGGACGGGCGCGGGCAGCGGATGCCGGTCGGTACGACCGTGAGCGAGGGGGTCCTTCAGCGCGGGGCGGTCCACCTCGGGGCCGCAGTCGCCCGGCAGGCGGACGGGCCCGCCGATCGGGTCGGTGCGCCGGTACAGGTTGCGCCAGCAGTCCAGCTCCTGGTGCAGCGCGCCGAGCGCGGCGGGCCCGAAGTGGGCCGGGAACCAGCGGCCGTAGAGGCGCTCCAGCGGGGAGCCGTAGGTCAGCAGGGCGACGCGGCCGCGGTCGGCCGGGCTCAGCTGCCAGACGGCGGCGGCCGCGAGGACGCTGCCCTGGGAGTGCCCGGAGATGACGAGGCGCCCGCCGGTGGCGCGGGTCCAGCTGGTCATGCGCCAGGTCAGGTCGGGGACCGCGCGCTCGGCGTAGCAGGGCGGGGCGAAGGGGTGGGCGGCGCGCGGCCAGAAGGTGCCGACGTCCCAGAGGATGCCGATGGTGCGCCGCGCGGAGGCGTCCTTGTAGGCGCGTCGGCCCCAGGTGACGAACAGTATGAAGCCGAGGCCGATCAGCCAGGAGCCCAGCGCCTGCGCGGTCTCGGCGGCGCCCTGGACGAAGGGGTGGGCGTGCTCGGCGGCCCGGCCGGGCGTGCGGTCGCTGAGCCAGGCTCCGACGAGGGCCCCGGCACCGAGCAGCAGTGTGGTGACGGCGGTGACGGCGACGATCAGCGGCGCGCTGTCGGTGAGCGTGGCCAGGGCACGGACCCGGGCGATACGGCGGGTGCGCGCGGGCTCGCGCATCTCGTCGGGGTAGTCGCGCTCGACCGCCGCCCGCTCGGCGCGGGCCAGCCGCACGGTGCGCCACCCGAGCAGGGCGCAGACGGCGAGGAGGACCAGCAGCAGGGGCGGGATGACGGAGGCCTGCCAGGTCAGCAGCACCGGCGGCCCCGGGATGGAGGCGCCGGTGCCGTCCAGCCAGTCCGCGACCCGCTGCGAGACACCGCCGGCCATCACTCCGCCGAGCGCGCAGCCCAGCAGGGCGACGACGGGCCCGCCGAGCCCGTGCAGCGCGGCGCGTGGGTCGGGCAGGGCCCGGTGCAGCACGCGCGCGACGACCGCGAGGGCGATCACCAACAGGCCCTGGGCGAGGGCGATGCCGCCGAAGGCCGCGTCGCCGGGCAGCCGGCCGGCCGACTGCCAGCCGGGCCGCTCCCAGCCGGCGTAGACCAGGGCGAGCACGAGAGCGGCGAGGGCGCCGAGCGGCAGGAGCCTGGCGAGGCGGGCATCGAGCTCGCGATCCAGGCGCCGCTCGCTGCGGCCCCGCCGGCACACCACCCACACCACGGCGAGCGCCCCGGCGAGCAGGCCCGCGCCGAGCAGCCGGCCCAGCAGGTCGAGGGCGGCCGGGCCGCCGGGCTCGCGGTCGTGTCCGGAGGCCGCCGCGGTGAGCACGGCGGCGACCGTCAGCAGCCCGGCCGCGGTGTGCGCGGCGCGCAGGCGCGCCACCAGGCGGCGGCCGTACCAGAAGCCGGGCCGGCCGAGCGCCGTGCTGCCGCTGTCCTCGCCGCGTCCACCCAGTGCCGTGCTGCCGCTGTCCTCGCCGCCTCCGCCGAGCACCGTGCCGCCGCTGTCCTCGCCGCGTCCGCCGTCGAAGGCCAGGGGCCGCTGGGACTCGTACGCGTTCCAGGTGCGGTGGGACAGGTACCACAGCAGGCCGGTGAGGGCGGCGGGCAGCAGCGCGGCGAGCGCGAGCCTGCGGCCGGGGCGGCTCCACCAGCCGCCGTCGGAGCCGGCCGGCGACAGGAAGCCCAGCCAGCTGTGCCGCTCGGCGCACGCGCGTGTGCCCGCGCACTGCCAGGCCGCCAGATCCAGCGCCACCTCGCAGGCACCGGCCACGAGCAGCACGGTCAGGGTGAGGCCGGCGAGCCGCACCAGGAGTCCGTACAGGCGCACGGTGCGGACCCGGCCGTGGGCGCCCGGCCGCATCCAGTGCGCCAGGTTGACCACCATGAACGGCAGTAACAGCAGCCACAGGGCGCGGGTGCCGTTGCCGGAGGTGAGGTTGCACCAGACGTACGCCTCGGGGACCGGACGGCGCCTCGTGGCGTCGGCGTCGGCCTCGGGGGCGGTGTCGGCGGCGCGCCGGAAGACGGCCGCGGTGTCGTCCCCGGTGATCCGTACGGTGCGCGGATCGTCGAGCATCTGCTCCGGCGTGGTGCCGCCGACGCCGTGGACCAGGAGCTCCAGGGCGGTCGCCGGGTCCTCCGTGAGGGTCTTTTCCTGAGTGCGTTCCACTGTGCCACTTCCCCCGTGACGCTGCGTCGGCAACTGTTCGTGCACGCATCAGGATCTCGACAGGGCCTTCTGCGTACACCCCTCGTCACCGAATCTCCCCGATCCGTGCGAGGAACAGGGGTCGTGAGTGGCATGTGCGCGACCGCACGGCCGGTGGCGCGACCGGTGCCGGGTCGTGCGAGGATGGGACGCCCGCGCGCGCGACGACAGGGAAACGTCCTTGTCGGAGCAGGTGTGAGGACGGGTCGGACGGCAGTGGACGAAAGGACCGGAGCGTACGTGAGCGAGAATCAGAACCTCCTCGCGGAGCAGCGGCGCGCCCTGATCCTTGACGAGGTCCGGCGCCGCGGCGGGGTCCGGGTCAACGAGCTGACCCGCAAGCTCGGCGTGTCGGACATGACCGTACGCCGTGATCTGGACGCGCTGGCGCGTCAGGGTGTGCTGGAGAAGGTGCACGGCGGCGCGGTCCCGGTCGTGGAGGCGAGCACGCACGAGCCGGGTTTCGAGGCCAAGTCCGGTCTGGAGCCGACGGCCAAGGAGGACATCGCGCGGGCCGCCGCCCGCCTGGTCCCGCCGGGCAGCGCGATCGCGCTGTCGGGCGGTACGACGACGTACGCGCTGGCGCAGCAGTTGGTGGACGTGCCCGATCTGACGGTCGTCACCAACTCGGTGCGGGTGGCGGACGTGTTCCACGCGGCGCAGCGGTCGACGGGTCCCCGGCAGGGCGCGGCGACGGTGGTGCTGACCGGCGGGGTGCGCACTCCGTCGGACTCGCTGGTGGGCCCGGTGGCCGATCAGGCCATTTCCACGCTCCACTTCGACCTGCTGTTCCTCGGTGTGCACGGGATATCGCCGCAGGCCGGTCTGTCGACGCCGAACCTCGCGGAGGCGGAGACCAACCGGCGGCTCGTGCAGGCGGCGCGCCGGGTGGTGGTGGTCGCCGACCACACCAAGTGGGGGACGGTGGGCCTGAGTTCGTTCGCCACGCTGGACCAGGTCGACACGCTGGTGACCGACGCGGGCCTGCCGGCCGAGGCACGCGCGCAGGTGTCGGAGCATCTGCGGCGCCTGGTGGTGGCGGGCGAGGACGAGGTGCTGAACGAGCCGGGCGGGGCAGACGCCTGACGATCGGTCAGGTAGGGTGGGCGGCCGTCCTGCCGTCGTGCACCGCCCTGGGGGTTCGTATGGCTCGCCGTCTGCGTCCGGTCGAGGCCGGTTTCGTGCGGGACGCGCCCGTACGTCATGTGTTCGCGTGCAACATCGCCGCCGCGCCCGAGCAGGTCTACCGCGCGCTCGCCGAGGATGTGCCCGGCTGGAGCGAGTGGTTCGGTGCGGTGACACTCGCCCGGTCGCTGCGGGAGGGCGCCGGGCGGGAGGTCCGGCTGCGGGGCGGTACGCGGTTCGAGGAGACGGTCCTCGTCGCGAAGGAGCCCGACCTGTACGTCTATCGCGTGGATGTCACCAACGCGCCGGGGGCGCACGCCCTGGTCGAGGAGTGGCGGCTGGCACCCGCCGGGGCGGGCACGCGCGTGTGCTGGACCTTCGCCGCCGACGGCACGGCGCCCTTCCTGCTGGCGCTGCGGCTGGCCCGCCCCGGCCTCGACCGTTCCTTCCGGGGCGCGATGACGGCGCTGGACCGGCGGCTGGCCCGCTGAACCTCGCTCAGTGCGGCCAGACGCCCGTGTCGAGCAGGGTGTCGATGGCCGCGGCGTACGGGGCGATGTCGAGGCCCTGGGCGGCGAGCCAGTCGTCGGAGTAGTACTTGTCGAGGTAGCGGTCGCCCGGGTCGCACAGCAGGGTGACGACACTGCCCGTCCGCCCCGCGGCGACCATCTCGGCGATGATCTTCAGCGCGCTCCACAGCCCGGTTCCGGTCGAGCCGCCCGCCTTGCGGCCGATGGCCCGCTCCAGGGCGCGTACGGCGGCGACGCTCGCCGCGTCGGGGACCTTCATCATGCGGTCGATCGCGCCGGGCACGAAGCTCGGCTCCATGCGCGGCCGGCCGATGCCCTCGATGCGCGAGCCGCAGTCGCAGGTGACGTCCGGATCGCCCGCGGTCCAGCCCTCGAAGAAGCAGGAGTTCTCGGGGTCGGCGACACAGATGCGGGTGTCGTGCTGCATGTAGTGGACGTAGCGCGCGATGGTCGCGGAGGTGCCGCCGGTGCCGGCCGTGGCGACGATCCAGGCGGGCTCGGGGAACCGCTCCAGCTCCAGCTGGCGGAAGATGGACTCGGCGATGTTGTTGTTGCCGCGCCAGTCCGTGGCCCGTTCGGCGTAGGTGAACTGGTCCATGTAGTGGCCGCCGGTCTCGGCCGCGAGGCGTGCGGAGGCCTCGTACATGGTGCGCGGGTCGTCCACGAAGTGGCACCGGCCGCCGTGGAACTCGATCAGGCGGATCTTCTCGGCGCTGGTCGTGCGCGGCATGACGGCGATGAAGGGCACGCCGATCAGCTTCGCGAAGTACGCCTCGGACACGGCCGTCGAACCGCTGGAGGCCTCGATGACCGGGCGGTCGGGGCGGATCCAGCCGTTGCACAGCCCGTAGAGGAACAGCGAGCGGGCGAGCCGGTGCTTGAGGCTGCCGGTGGGGTGGGTGGACTCGTCCTTGAGGTAGAGGTCGATGCCCCACTTCTCCGGCAGCGGGAAGCGCAGCAGGTGCGTGTCGGCCGACCGGTTGGCGTCGGCCTGGACCTTGCGGACGGCTTCTTTCAGCCAGTCGCGGTAGCGCGCGTCGGTGCGGTCGACATCGAGGGTCGCGCCGGTCGGGATCTGCTGGATGGTGCTCACGGCGTCGCTCCTCACGCTGCGCGGCACCCGCGTCCGCGCGGTGCCGTCCCTTCGATCATAAGCATCTCTCCGAACGCTTCCCACCTGCATAAACGCATCTTTGAGCCGCCCAAAGACGCCCTGGGGCACGGGTGTACGAAGCACCGGCTCACGGGCGTACGAGGCACCGGCGCACGCCCCTGCGACGCTCCGGCGCGAGCCCCTCGGCAAGCCCGCCGCGGCCGGCCTGCCGGACCGGGGCGCATTCGGCCGAGTGCTTCCGCGCCCGGCGCGAGCCCCACGCGCGCACTGGTGCGGGGCGCCGGGTGGAGGCAGACTGCACGCGCGGGGTACCCGAAGGGTGTCCCGTCGGTGTCGACAGGGGTTCACGACACGCGGCCGGCGACCCGTTCGGGCGTACGGCCGCATACGGCACATGCGACAAGGGGGCAGGGCGCCATGGCGGAGCCGGAGTTCACGGCGACGGGCGTGCGGATCGGGAAGGGGCTGCGGTCGCTCACCCGCGCCGGGCAGGTCCGGATCAACGACGGCAGGCTGGAGCTGCTCACCAGTTACGGCAGCGAGATCGACAGCGCGCCGCTGAAGACGGTGCGGGCGTCGAAGCCGTGGTTCGGGTCCGAGGACCGGGCCGTCGCCGACCTCGGCGGCAAGCGGTACACGCTGACGCTGGGCGACCACGACCCCGCTCCCGGCGAGTCGGGGCCACCCGCGGCGCGCCGGTTCGTCGAGGCCGTGCGCCGGGCCACGGGGCGCGACCGCTGAGGCCTCCGCCGAAGCCGCGGCGGGTGCTGCGGCGAGTGAGTGCCGAGCCTGCGCGGAAGCCACGCGGCGCGACCGCCGAGCCTCCGCGGAAGCCACGCCGGGTGACCGGCGAGCCTCCACCGAGGCCTCGCGCAGCGGCCCCCGGGCCTCCGGAAGAGCTGCGCGGTGTGACCGTTGCGGCACGGCGAGTTGCGGCTCTCCACCCCTTGCGCCACTCTGGTCTCACGTCACTCTGGGTTTACCGGCGACAACGCTGCGAACCAGCCCGCCGGGCACGACAGCAGGCGGTCGTCTCGACTCGGACCCCTGCTGGATCCGTCCTCCGTGTTCTTCCGGACCTCAACGTCGGGGAGTCGCAGCCGTGATCAGTCACCCAAGCAGACACTGCACGGTGGAGCTCCAAGCCCTGCCGTCGCGGATCGGCCAGGTCCGCAGAATCCTTTCTGCGCAGTTGCGCTACTGGCATCTTGATCCCTTGATAGACCGGGCGACGCTCGGTGTGACCGAGCTGTTGTCGAACGTCCACCGCCATGCCCAGCCCGACAAGACGTGCACCGTGCGAATCGAGCTGCTGCTCGACCGGCTGACGGTGTCGGTGCGCGACCACGACCCACGGCTTCCCGTCGTGGAAGACGCCGATCCGCTCGCGACCTGCGGGCGTGGGCTCGCCATGGTGGCGGCGGTCAGCGAGAGCTGGGGCGCGCGGCCGGACGGTGAGGACGGCAAGGTGGTGTGGTTCAGCCTGCCGACTGCTGTCGCGGGGAAGCAGGGCAAGCCCGCACATCCTCAGAAGTCGGTGCGCAGGTTGCCTGAGGTGGACGCCGTCGCCGTCGAGCCTGTCGCTGTCGCGGCCGACGCGCCGTTGGTCGAACACGCTCCCGCCCGGTCGGCCGTTGTCGGCTGACCGGGCGGTGAGGAACGCTTCGCCGGCAGGAGCGGCGAGGTCGTCCTTCGGCTGCGTGTCCGTCGTGGCTTGTCGCGCCCACGCGGCGGAGCCGCATGTCGATACAGCCCCGCGCCCCTTGGGGCACTGCTCCGAGCCTCGTACAAAGCACTGCCACCCTGCCCCCGAAGGCAGGTCACTCCATGGCCACCGCCCTCAGTACGTCCAGCCGTGCCGCCCTCCTCGCCGGCCTCCAGCCCGCCAGGGCGCCCGCCGCCAGGCCCACCAGTGCGACCACGGTGAGTTGCACCGGCGGCAGCGCGAAGGCGAACGCGCTGTCGCTGGAGGCGTCGGAGGACTTGACCAGGACCCAGCCGAGGAAGGCGCCGAGGCCCAGGCCGCCGGCTGTGCCGAAGGCGGCGACCAGGACGGACTCCCAGCGGACCATGGCCCGCAGCTGGGACCGCGTCTGGCCGACGGCACGCAGCAGGCCCAGTTCGCGGGTGCGCTCGTGGACGGCCAGGGTGAGGGTGTTGGCGATGCCGAGCAGCGCGATCAGGACGGCCAGGGCGAGCAGCGCGTAGACGAGGGTGAGCATCATGTCGATGCCGCCGGCGGAGGACTCGGCGTACTCGTCACGGGTCTGCACCTCGGGATTGCCGTAGTGCTCGGCGACCTGTTCCACCGCCGCCTTGCCCGTGGCCGTGTCCACCCCGTCCTCGAAGGAGACGGCGACCAGCGAGTCGGCGTCCTGGGTGCGGTGCGGGGCCCACGCGGCGCGGGTGACGATGTAGTCGCCGGCGAGTTCGGACTGCTCGTACAGCGCGCGGACGGTGAAGGTCCGCCGCTCGCCGTCGGTGAAGGTCAGCCGGGCGGGGTCGCCCACCCCGAGGTGCTGTCGCGAAGCCTCCTTCTCGGTGACGGCGATGCCGTCCGTGCCGAGGTCGCCGAGGGAGCCCCGGACCTGGCCGAGGTCGAAGGTGCGTTCCAGGGCCACCGGGTCGGTGACGGTCAGGGCCCGCCCCTCCCCCTCGACCAGAGCGACGCCTCGGCCGAGTCCGACGGCCGTGTCCACCTGGGGCAGGGCGGCGACGGCTCCGGCGAGCCTCGGGCTCAGCCCGCTGCCGCCCGCGCCGAAGGACGGGGTGCTGACGGCGACGTCGCCCGCGAAGGAGCGGGACACCGTCTGGTCCATGGTCGCCTTCAGCGAGGCCCCGAACACCGTGAACAGCGACACCACGGCCACGCCGACCATCAGCGCGCTCGCGGTGGCGGCGGTCCGCCTGGGGCTGCGCAGGGCGTTGCGCCGGGCGAGTGAGCCGGTGATGCCGCGCAGCCGGTCGAGGGGCCCGCCGAGGACCCGTACGGCCGAACCGGCGGCGACCGGGCCGAGGATCACGAACGCTGCCAGGGCGAGGACCGCGCCGGTGCCCGCGAGCCACAGGGACGGAGAGAGCAGTACGCCGGTGAGGGTCACGGCCAGTGCGAGGGCGAGCACCGCGGCGCCGAGGACGGCACGCGCGCGTGAGGCGCCCGAGGTGTCGACGGCCGTCTCCCGCAGGGCTGCCAGGGGCGCGGTGCGTCCGGCGCGTACGGCGGGCAGCAGGGCGGAGAGCAGGCAGACCACGACACCGACCGCGAGGGGCAGCCCCATCGACAGGGTCGTGACGACGAGGTCGCCGTCCGGGAAGGGGAAGCCGATCGCCGGGAAGAGTGCCTGGAGTCCGGCCGCGATGCCGATGCCGCCCGCGAGGCCGGCCGCCGACGCGGTCACCGCGACGACGGTCGCCTCGGCGAGAGTGGTGGCGGTGACCTGACGGCGGGAGGCGCCGAGGGCGCGCAGCAGGGCGTTCTCGCGGGTGCGCTGGGCCACGACGATGGCGAAGGTGTTGTGGATCGAGAAGGTCGCGACCAGCAGCGCGATGCCGGAGAACACCAGCAGGAAGGTGGTGAACAGGGTCAGGAACTGGCTGGAGATCATGTCGGTGTTCTCCGCGGCCGCGTCCTGGCCGGTGATGGCCTCGACGCCCTTCGGCAGGGCCGGGGTCAGCCGGTCGACCAGTTCCTCCTGGCCCACTCCGGGCTCGGCGCGCACCAGGATCGACGCCGCCTCGCCCGGTCGGGCGGTGAGGTACTTCTCCGCGTCGGAGCGGGTCATGCCGGTGAAGGTCACCTGGGCCATGCCGTCCTCGCCGCCGAAGGTCGCGAGGCCCACGACGGTGACCCGTACGGGGTCGGGCGTACGCAGTGTCGTGGTGTCGCCGATGTGCAGGCCGCCCTTGTCGGCGGCGCCGCGGTTGACGACGACCTCGCCGGACCTCTCGGGCGCGCGGCCCTCGGCGAGCCGGTAGGGGTTGAGGTCGGGGTCGGTGATCCAGTTGCCGGCGAGGGTGGGCGGGCCCTGGCCTCCGACGGGGTCGCCGTCCTTGCCGACGAGCTGGCCCGCGCCCTGGATGTCGGGCGCGGCGGCGGCGACGCCGGGCACCTCCTCGATCCGGTCGGTCAGGCGGGCGTCCAGCGGTTCGCGCACGCCCTGGCTCTCGCCCGGTGTGGTGATGGCGTCGGCGCTGCGGACGACCGCGTCGGTGCCGGCGGTCGCGTTGCCGAAGAGGGAGTCGAAACTCGCCCGCAGGGTGTCGCCCATGACGAGTGTGCCGGCCAGGAACGCCACGCCGAGGAGCACGGCGAGGAACGTACCGGCGAAGCGCCGTTTGTGGGCGCGCAGGGACGACAGGCTCAGGCGCAGGGAGGCGTTCATGAGGGCACCTCGAAGGCTTTCATGCGGTCCAGGACCTTGTCGGCGGTCGGGTCCTGCATCCGGTCGACGAGGCGCCCGTCGGCCAGGAACAGCACCTCGTCGGCGTGGGCGGCGGCCACGGGGTCGTGGGTGACCATGACGACCGTGCGGTCCGTCTCGCGGACGGCACGCCCGAGGAGGCCGAGGACCTCCTGGCCGCTGCGGGAGTCGAGGTTGCCGGTCGGCTCGTCGGCGAAGACCACGTCGGGGCGGCCGGCGAACGCCCGGGCGACGGCGACGCGTTGCTGCTGGCCGCCGGACAGTTCGGCGGGCCGGTGCCGCAGCCGGTCGCGCAGGCCGACGACGTCGATCAGCGTGTCGATCCACTCCGGGTCACCGCCGCGCCCCGCGAGGTCCAGCGGGAGGGTGATGTTCTCGGCGACGGTCAGCGTGGGCACCAGGTTGTACGCCTGGAAGACGAACCCGACCCGGTCGCGGCGCAGCAGGGTCAGCCTGCGGTCGTCGAGGGCGCCGAGTTCGGTGTCGCCGACGAAGGCGGCGCCCGAGGTGAGGGTGTCCAGGCCGGCCGCGCAGTGCATCAGGGTGGACTTGCCGGAGCCGGAGGGCCCCATGATCGCGGTGAAGCGGCCGGCCGGGAAGCCGACGCTCACCCCGTCCAGGGCCCTGACCTCGGTGTCGCCGCGGCCGTAGACCTTCACGGCGTCGACGACCCGGGCGGCGGTGCGCACCTCGGTGGTCACCGTCATGCCGCACCGCCCTTCGTACGGCCGAACTGCTCGTCGAGGACGGACAGCCGGCGCCAGTACTCGTCCTCGTCGATCTCGCCGGAGGCGAACCGGCGGCCGAGCATCGCGATGGGCGAGTCGCCGGAGGGGGTGCGGTCCTCGGGCAGCCGCCAGGGGGCGCGGCGCCCGCGCCACACGGTGCGGCGCAGCAGGGTGACGGCGGTGACGACCACGGCCGCCCAGATCACGGGGAAGAGCAGGATCCACGGCCCGGGGCCGCCGTCCCAGTGGGCGAGTGTCTGCATGGCGGTTCAACTCCCTCTTGCAAGGAACGGACTTCGAGTGATGTCTCGAGCCTGGCTCCGGGAGGGGGTCCGGGTCGTCGTACGGGCGGGGGCAGTGCGGATACCTCCCGGGGAGTACTGACATCTGTAACTACTAGTATGTACAGTGGCGGTATGAGCACCTCCGAGCGTCTGATCGAGTCCGCCCAGGAGCTGCTCTGGGAGCGCGGGTACGTGGGCACGAGCCCCAAGGCGATCCTGGAGCGCGCCGGCGCCGGGCAGGGCAGCATGTACCACCACTTCAAGGGCAAGCCCGATCTCGCCCTGGCCGCCATCCGGCGCACGGCGGAGGAGATGCGCGGGGCCGCCGAGGCGGTGCTGGGCGGGCCCGGCACGCCGTACGAGCGCGTCCGGGCCTATCTGCTGCGTGAGCGCGATGTACTGCGGGGCTGTCCGGTCGGCCGGCTGACCATGGACCCGGACGTGATCGCGAGCGAGGAACTGCGGGCGCCGGTCGACGAGACGCTCGCCTGGCTCCATGCCCGGCTCGCCGGGATCGTCCAGGAGGGCAAGGACCAGGGGCAGTTCGGGCCCGCTCTGGTGCCCGAGGAGATCGCCGCGACGGTCGTCGCGACCGTGCAGGGCGGTTACGTCCTGGCCCGCGCCTCCGGTTCGACCGCCGCCTTCGACGCGGGAGTCCGAGGTCTGCTCACCCTGCTGGCCCCTGAGGAGAGATGACATGCACGCACTGCACTACCCCGTCACCCTGCCCGCCGACTACGACATGGACATCATCCGCACCCGGGTCGCCACCCGCGGCCATCTCATGGACGGTTTCGAGGGGTTGGGCTTCAAGGCGTATCTGATGCGGGAGCGCGGCGTGGCAGGGTCGCCCGTGAACGAGTACGCGCCCTTCTACCTGTGGAACACGGTCGAGGGCATGAACTCCTTCCTGTGGGGCGGCCCGTTCCAGGGCATCCCCGACGACTTCGGCCGGCCGATGGTGCGGCAGTGGACGGGCCTCGCGTACGAGGAGGGCGGCGCGGCCGACGCGCCCGCCCTGGTCGCCGTACGGCACACCCGGCCGGTTCCGGACGGAACGGTGCTGGCGGAGGTGATGGAGGACGCGGCGTGTGAGGCGGGGCGGCTCGCGGGGCGCGACGGGGCGGTGTGCGCGGCGGCGGCCGTCGATCCGAGCCGTTGGGAGACGGTGCACTTCTCGCTGTGGGCGCGGGAGCGGCCGGAGGCGGAGGGTGATGTCTTCCAGGTGCTGCATCTGTCGGCGCCGGGCCGCGAGCTGCTGCCCAGGGGCCGGCAGTGGTGAGCCCGGCCGGTGGCCCGATCCTGAGGATCTCTGGCCCTCGCGGGCGCTGACGGGCGGGTGCCGTGCGCCGACGATGAGGGCGTACGCACAGCGTGAGACGAGGAGAACGGCCATGGCCCTGGAGATGCGCGACCGATGCGAGCGGTGTACGACGGCGGAGCTGCCGTACGACGCGCCGGCCCGTATCTGTACCTACGAGTGCACCTTCTGTGTGCCGTGCACCGAGGCGATGGCCGGGGTGTGTCCCAACTGCGGCGGGGAGCTGGTCGCGAGGCCGCGGCGCGCGGTCGAGGTCTGAACGACGGGTGCCCGTCCCCCCAAGCCGGCTGGAGGGACGGGCACATGGCCGCTACTGGAGGGACAGGCCCTTCGGTGAGGTGAGGCCCTTGTCGGGGTCGACGCGGTAGGTCGCCGTCCAGACGGTGGGTGGGCAGGCGGAGCCGTTGGGGTGCTGCTCCTTCAGGCTCGCCGTGCTGTCCCGCGCGAGCGGGGGACGGCCGTCGGCGAAGTCGACGAGCAGCCGCACCGGGACCGTGGTGGCCCCGATGTCGTCGGCGAGCCGGACCGACACCGACATGAACGGGTCCGCGGGATCGCCCGAAGTCCGCTCCTCGCAGGCGTCGTTCACGCACAGCCGGATCGTCGCCGCGTCCCGGCCGCCGAAGTCCGACGGCCGCCACACGAGCGAGACCGCCGACTCCCCGTCGGCCTGGGTGCAGGGCGTGTCCTGACCGAGGAACGAGCACCCGGTCAGGACCAGCGCCAGCAGGGGCGGGAGAAACGCGCGGCGCATGTCAGTACCTCGCCACCGTGCCGGGGAACGCGCTGTTGGCCAGCCCGATGTCCGTGAAGTACAGCCAGCACGGGTCGAAGAGGCCGCCGCTGTTGTCCCCGCCGCCGCCTCCGCCGCCGGAGATGATGCCCTTGGCGTAGGCGCGGCCGCTGCCGTCGACGGTGTACGTCGGACCGCCGGAGTCACCCTTGATGGTGCAGGTGCCGGAGGTCTTCTTGGCGACGACCATGTTCCTGGCGACGGAGCCGTCGTCGTCGTACTTGATGGTCGCCTGGGTGGACTTCACCTTCCAGCCGCACTTCTCGCCGGTCATCATGCCGCCCGTGCAGAACTGGTCACCGCTCTGCGCCCAGCGCCGCCAGTAGTCGTGGACCTCCCGCGACGTGCTGGACGTCTTGCCGCCCTTGTAGATACGGGCCGACGCCGTGCTGCCCGGAAGGACCCGGTACAGGGAGAGGTCACCGGAGTAGTAGCTCTGGCCGGACAGCTTCACCGAGCCCGAGCCGTTCTTCCAGTTGTCGCGGACGACGGGGCCGATGTAGTCCTTCTCGGCCGGGTCGAGGATGGTGCCGTTGCCGGAGGTGCAGTGGCCGGCGGTGACCATGTACCACTTGCCGTCGTACCGCCAGGAGAAGCCGGCGGTGCACCACTTGGCCGACGTGTTGGAGACGTACGACTTGATGCGCGCACCGCCGTAGTAGGGCGAGGTGTCGTACTGGCGGTTGGCCTGCTGTTCCACGGCGGCGGTGCCGGGCGCCACCTCCACGGCCACCGCGTCGGTGCCGTAGCGCTCGCCGAGGGCCGTGACGAGGGCCGGTGCGGCCGTCTCGGTCTCCACGACGACCCGGTTCTCCACGGCGTCGACATAGGCGACATGCAGATCCCCGGCGCCGGGCAGCTCCGTCTCCGGCAGCAGAAGGACCTCGTCGCGCACGGACTGCAGTGCGGTGACGCTGTTCTCCACGACCTCGGTGTGCGGGGTGATCTGCTCGGTGACGGTCGTGCCGGTGGGCGCGGGGGCCGTCTCCGGGGCGTCCTCCGGCATCGGGTAGGACTCCTCGCCGGTGGTCTCCGCGGAGCCGTCGGCGGGCGGCACCGCCACCTCCGACTCGTCGGTGATGGTGTCCGGCTTGGTGCCCTCCTCGGTGTCCTCGGCGGGCAGACCGGTGCCCTCGTCCGCGGGGACCTGTGTCACCTGGATCGGGGCGGCCGCCTCGTCGGCGGACGTCTGCTCGACGACCGGCGCGACCAGGTCGCCCGAGACCGGGTCGACGTAAGGAGGGGCGTAGGCGTCGGGCGCCTCGGCGGCGCGGGCCTCGGCCTGCTGCAGGGCGTAGGCCTGGGCGGGCTCGGCCTCCGGCACGTCGCCCGCGCCGCCGCCGTCGATGACCTCAACACGGTCGACGACCACGGAGACCGGCTCGGCCGCGGGCGGGGCGTAGGCGCCGCCGAAACGTGCGCCGATCTGCAGGCCGCCGCTGCCGGACAGGGACGAGGTGTCCCACAGCAGCTTGGGCGCGCTGCCGCCGGTGAGCGCCACCGGCCAGGTCACGGCGGTGCCGTCGACCCGGGTGACCTGCGCGACCGGGATGACCTGCCAGGGGTCGGCGGACGAGGCCCGCTGCAGGAAGGTGACGTCCGTCAGCGAGGCCGGGGCGGCGACCGCGAGGTCGACCGTGCCGACGAGCACCTCGCCGTTGGCGGGGGCGGTCACGACGGCCCGGCCCACGTGGAAGGCGCGCTGGGTCGCGGCCGAGACGTTGCCGGCCCGGTCGGTGGCCGTGACGGTGAGCCGGTGGCTGCCCTCGGTCGCCGGGGTGACCGGCAGGTCCACGGGTCCGCCGGTGGTGGTGACGATCTGCGCGGCACCGCCGTCCAGCGTGTACGTCAGGCTGCGGGTGTCGGTGCCCGCGGGCGTCAGGGTGAAGGTGCCGGTCACGTTCGCGCCGCCGGCCCAGGCGTCCGCCGGGTAGGCCGCGGAGTTCACGGCCGGGGCGCCTGGTGCGGTGGTGTCGACGGTGAAGCGGTAGTGCGAGGCCGCCCCGCCCGTGCCGTTGCCGTCGATGCCGCGCACATGCAGGTACCAGGTGCCCTCGGTACGGGTCGTGCTGTACGAGGTCGTGGTGGTCTCGGCGGTGGTGTCCGGGACGGTGTCGGCGAGGGCGTCGACGACGACGCTGTAGCCGGCGGAGGCCCCGGTGGGCGCGGTCCAGGTGGCGCTGAAGGAACCGCTCTTGTACGCGCCGGTCTGGTCCGGGTGGGTGGTGGAGCTGATCACCGGGCTCGGCGGCAGCGTCATGTCGACCCGGAACGGCAGATGCGCCGCGCCGGCCGACCAGTTGCCGGCCCGGTCCTTGGCCCGTACGTGCAGGTACCAGGTGCCGTCCGCGTCGACGGTGGTGGTGAGGCCCGTAGCCGTCTGCACGGTGCCGGTGGTGGCCGGCAGGGTGTCGGCGACGCGGTCGACGGTGACCGCGTACCCGGCCGCGCCGGACAGGTCGGTGGGTGCCGACCAGCTGAAGGACGCGGTGCGGTTGGCGTACGCGCTGGACGTCACGGGGTGTGTGGAGGAGGCCAGGCCGCCGGGCGTGCCGGGGGCGGTGGTGTCGACGTTGAAGGACAGATGCCGGGTCGGCGACCACAGGCCGGCCTTGTCCTGGGCGGCCGCGTGCACCCACCAGGTGCCGTCGGTGCGCCCGGACCAGGTCACGTCGGGGGTCGTCTGGGTGACGGTGGTCCCGGCGGCGGTGGTCGGGCTCTGGTCGAGCTTGACCGCGTAGCCGGTCACGCCGGAGGCGTCGGTCGCGGCGAGCGTGCCGGTGAACGTGGTGGCGCCGTACCAGGCCGTCGTGGACGGGTGGCTGGTGGAGGTGAGGGCCGGGGTGGACGGGGCCGTCGTGTCGACGGTGAACGTCTGGAACGCCGACCAGGCCCCGGTGTCGGTGCCGTCCGACGCTCGGGCCCGCCACTTGTAGTCGCCGGGCGTCAGCGTGGCTGCCGTGTGGGTGGCGACCGCGCCGGAGGCGACGGAGGCGGAGGTGCCGGTCTGCAGGGCCGCGGTGCCGTTCGCCGCCCACACCTCGAAGCTCAGCGTGAGCTGCTGGCCGTCGGCGTCCGTGGCCTTGGCGGACAGCGTGGGCGTGGTGTCGGCGGTGTAGGTGCCGGACAGCGGGGAGACGGCCGTCGCGGTACCGGGCTTGGAGTTGTAGGTGACCGTGAGGGAGGGTTCGTAGGCGGCGTTGTGCGAGCCGTCCGTCTGGTTCGCCGAGTGGTAGCGGCGCCAGGTCAGCGGGTCGGTCTCGTCCACGGCCGCGATCCGCACACCGTGGTTGGGCTGGCCGTCCGCCCAGGCCTGCACGATGCCGTCGATGTCCCAGGAGACATGTCCGGCCGGGCAGGTGGAGTTGTAGCCCTTGGCGGCGGTGGAGGTCACGGCGCCGGTCGAGGTGGTCGTCGGCTGTGCGTCCCAGGTGATGGCCGACGGGTCCCAGGAGGACGTGATACGGCGGACCTGGTTGCCGGCGTTGTCGGTGTTGCAGGTGGACGAGTAGTACGAGTACAGCCGCAGGTCGGTGTCCAGGACGTGCTTGCCGGTGTACTTCGCCACGTCGAACTTCAGGTACGAGCGGGCCTTCTCGGAGCCGTTGTAGGTACCGGCCTTCAGCTCGGTCGAGCCGCGCTGCGAGGTGAGGTAGTCGTCGTACTGCACCCAGGTGTCGGTCACCGGGCCGAGCAGGGAGTCGGTCGGGTCGATGGTGACCGGGTACTCGAGGCCGGGGTCGGAGAGGAACTCGTCGTCGGGCTCCAGGACCAGCACCTGGTCGCCGGTGGCCGTGTCCCGCTCGACGGTGACGTCGATGGCCGCGAGGTCCTCGGGCTCACCGGAGGCGGTCCTCTCCCCCGCGCCCCACATCACCGGCAGCGGCGCGGTGGCCACCGTACGGCCGCTGCTGTCGCTCCAGCGCAGGCGTTCGTCGGCGGTCTCGTGCAGGGTGAGGCCGTCGGCGGAGACGGGCAGCCGGTAGCTGACCGGGCCGTCGGGGCGCTCGTTGAGGACGACGGAGTGGGAGAAGCCCTCCTTGAGGGCGGTCACCACGAGGTCGCCGCCCTCGACGGCGCCCGGGTAGACGGCGGTCGGGCCGTCGAGGCGCGGCTCGGGCAGCTTCCCGGGCCAGTCCAGGCCCAGCGTGCGGCCGCCGCGGGAGACCTCGGCCAGCGGTTCGCCCGAACCGCCGCCGGAGAAGGCGATGTCCGCGGCCGCGGTCCTCGGCCGCACCACGCCGTCCTCGGCGACGAGGGTGGTGTCGACGGGCTTCCAGGTGCCGTCGGGCTGCTTGACGCGGATCGGGCCGGTGTACGCCTCGACGGTGGTGGTGCCGTCGGCGTTGGCCCAGGTGGTGGTGGACTCGGTGCGCTCGGAGACGAGTTCGGTCCGCGCGGCCGGGGGTGCCTCCGGCGCTGCGGCGGCCTCGGTGGCCGGGTCGGTGTCCTCGGCGACCGCGGGGACGGTGAGCAGGGGCAGCGGGGCGCACACGAGGGCGGCCAACAGCGCTGCGGTCACGGCTCGTTGCTTGCGGCGGGGTCTTCGCCCGCCCGAGGCCGGGCCGGCCGACGCGGAGTGAGGCACAGGGGGTCCTTTCAAGTCATCCTGGCTGAAGATCGGCTGAGCTTAGACCTGCACATGTCACACCCACAAAGGGAATCGGCAAGTCCGGTTCCCTCGGTCTTAGTTGACCGATCGTTCTTGAATTGCTTAGAGTTCAACTCATGGCCCGCACCAAGGAGTTCGACCCCGATGCCGTTCTGCAGTCCGCGCTGGAGCTGTTCTGGCGGCGCGGCTACGAGGCCACCTCGATGGCCGACCTCGTCGAGCACCTCGGCATCGGCCGGGCCAGCCTGTACGCCACGTTCGGCAACAAGCGCGACCTGTACCTCAAGGCGCTCGACCGGTACGGCGAGCAGTCCCACCCGCGTCTGCTGCGCGAGTTGTCACAGCCGGGGCCCGCACTGCCGGCCGTGTGCTCGGTGGTGCGCCGGTTCGCGGCGGAGGCCGCCGACGACTCCCGCCGCGAGACCGGCTGCTTCATGACCAACACCGCCGCCGAACTCGCCCCGCACGACAGCGCGATGGCCCGCCGCGTCGAGCTGAGCTGGGAGCACGTGGAGACACTGCTGCACTCGGCACTGGTACGCGCCCAGGAGCAGGGCGAACTCCCCCGGGACCGCGATCCGGCGGCCCTGGCCCGCATGCTGCTGGTGCTGATGCAGGGGCTGCGAGTGGTCGGCAAGGCCTCCACGGACCCGGCCCGGGTGCGGGACGCGGCGGAACAGGCGCTGCGACTGCTGGACTGAGCCGGCCCCGTCCATAGCCATGGCGGGGTTTCGCACGCCCAAATACTGAACCGATCGGTCAAGAAAGGGGGGACTCATGACCGCGATCGCCTGCGTCCCGCAGACCCGGTCCGTCACACGCGGCGCGTTCGCGCTGCTCGGCTCGGTCCAGGTCACGCTGATCTTCACGCTGGCCGCGATCGCCGTGCCGCTGCCCGAGATCGGGGCCCGATTCACCCTGCACCGCGAGGGGTTGGTGCTGCTGAGCGCCGCCTACGGGCTGACCTTCGCGGGGCTGCTGCTGTTCGGCGGCCGGCTCTCGGACCGCTGGGGAGGGCGGCGCGCGCTGCTGACCGGGCTGGGGCTCTTCGCGGTCGCGTCGGCCGCCGCGCCGCTCGCCCCGACCTACGGTGCCCTGCTCGCGGCACGGTTCGCGCAGGGCGCCGGGGCGGCCCTGACCGCGCCGGCCGCGATGGCCGTGCTGCGGACGCTGTTCACCGAAGGCGCCGCGTACCGGCGGGCGATGGCGACCTGGGGCGGTCTGTCCGTACTGGGCGCGACGGCCGGGAACCTGCTGTCCGGGGTGACGTCGGCACTGCTGTCCTGGCGCTGGGCCCTGGCCCTGCCACCGGTCGCCGCCATGGCTGCGCTGCTGCTCGCCCCCCGCGTGCTGCCGACCGGCGCCGCGCGTGCGGCGGGCCGTGGTGAACTCGACGTCGGCGGGGCGCGGCCGGCTGGCCGCGCACGGACGGCGAGCCGTGGTGGACTCGACGCCACCGGGGCGCTGCCGGCCGACCCCATACGGACGGCGAGCCGCGGTGGACTCGACATCGGCGGGGCACGGCCGCCCGGCCCCGCGCGGGCGGCGGGCTGTGGAGGTCTCGACGCCACCGGGGCACTGCCAGCCGGCCCCACACGTACGGCGAGCCGCGGTCGACTCGACGTCGGCGGGGCGGTGCTGGGCACCGGCGGGGTCGTGGCGGTCAGTTACGGGCTCGTGCTGACCGACGCCTGGCCCTGGACGTCCGTCCGGGTGCTGGTCCCGCTGGCCGTCGGGGTCGTGCTGCTCGCCGGGTTCGCGCTGGTCGAGCGGCGGGTGCGGGACCCGCTGCTGCCGCCCGGGTTCCTGCGCGACGGCCGGCGGGTGCGGGGGCTCGCCGCCACCGCGCTCACGGCGGCCGGGACCAGCACGGTGTTCGTGCTGTTCTCCCTCCACCTCCAGGACGTGCGCGACTGGTCGGCGCTGCGGACGTCCGCCGCCTTCCTGCCGTTCGCCCTCGCGCTGCTCGCCGCCGGGCGCCTCGCGGGACCGCTCGTCGGGCGTCTGGGCCCGGCCGTCGTCACCGGCGGCGGACTGGCCGTGGCCGCCGCGGGGCTCGGGCTGCTCGCCCTGCTCGGGCTCGACACCGGCGTGCCGTACGCCGTCGGGGTGCTGCCCGGGTTCCTGCTGCTGCCGGCCGGGGCGGCCGCGTCCTTCGCCGGGGCGGCCGTCCTGGCCACCGACCGGGTGCCCGCCGAGCGCACCGGGCTCGCCGGCAGCGTGCACAACGCCGCGATGGAGACGGGCCCGACCGTCGTCTTCGCCCTCCTGCTCGCCGTCGGCGGCGACCGGTCCAGCCTCGCCGCGGCGGCCGTCCTGTTCGCCTGCGCCGCGTTCGCGCCCTCGGATTTCCGTTCACCGAAAGGAAGTTGATCTCATGTCCGACAACCGCTTCTCCGGACGTACCGTCCTCGTCACCGGCGCCGGCTCCGGCATCGGGCGGGCCATCGCCCTCGCGTTCGCCGCCGAGGGGGCCCGGGTCGTGGCGGCCGGGCGCCGCATCGGACCGCTGGAGGAGACCGTCGCGCTCGCGGAGAAGGCCGGCGGCACGGCCGTCGCCCGGGTCGCCGATGTGTCGCGGGCCACCGAGGTGGAGGCGCTCGTGCGGGGCGTGGCCGAGGAGTTCGGGTCGCTGGACGTGGCCGTGAACAACGCCGGCGTCTTCCGGGGCGGGCCGGTCGCCGACATGCCGGAGGAGGACTGGCGGGAGCTGTTCGACATCAACGTCACCGGCGTCTTCCTCGCTCTGCGGGCCGAGGTGGCGCAGATGCGCAGCCAGCCGCGCGGCGGCGCGATCGTCAACGTCTCCTCCCAGCTCGGCGCGCACATGCAGCGGCCCGGCGCCACCGCGTACGCCGCGAGCAAGGCGGCCGTGACCTCGCTGACCCGCGGCGCGGCCCTGGAGTACATCGCCGACGGCGTGCGCATCAACACCGTCAGCCCCGGCGCCACCGCCACGACCATGTCGCTGAGGCCCGGGGAGAGCGAAGCCGAGCGTGTCGTCCGGATGAAGGACGAGTCGCCGCTGGGCCGGGTCGCGGCCACGGAGGAGGTTGCCCAGGCGGTGCTGTACCTGGCGTCCGACGCGGCGGGCGCGATGGTGGGCACCGATCTGGTGATCGACGGAGGGGCCACGCTGTAACTCGTACAGCACAGCAGTGGTCGTGCGGCGTCCTCAGGCGGCCAGTGCCCCCAGCGGGTCGTCCAGGACCGGCTGCCAGGCCAGTTCGGCCGCGCCGACCAGGCTGTTGTGGTCCAGGGAGCAGGCCAGGATGGGGACGCCACCGCTGCGGCCCCACAGGCTGCGGTCGGCGACGACGGCCCGCAGCCGGTCCGGGTCGGCCTCCAGCAGCGTGCGGTGCAGGCCGCCGAGGATGATGCGGTCCGGGTTGAGGATGTTGACCAGCCCGGCGAGGCCGAGGCCGAGGCGGTCGATGAGGGCCTCGGCGGCGGTGCGCACGACCGGGTCGGCGTACTCCCGGCGGAGCAGGTCGTTGGCCTGCTGGAGCAGGGACACCTCGGGGCCGGGGGTGCGTCCGGCGGTGGTGAGCAGGGCCAGCGGGTCGGCCTCGACGTCGAGGCAGCCGCGGCTGCCGCAGTGGCAGGGGCGGCCCTCGGGGTTGACGGTGAGGTGGCCGACCTCCAGGGCGAGGCCGCCGCTGCCGGTGTGCAGCCGGCCGTCGAGCACCAGGGCGCCGCCGACGCCGCGGTGTCCGGTGGCCACGCACAGCAGGTCACGGGCGCCGCGTCCGGCTCCGTGCCGGTGCTCGGCGAGGGCGGCGAGGTTGACGTCGTTGGCGGCGAAGGCAGGCTCCTCGATGCCCGCCTCGCGCACACAGTCGGCGAAGATCTCCCGCACCGGAGCCCCCGCCGGCCAGGCCAGGTGCAGGGGGTTGAGGGCGAGGCCCTCCGGCTCGGCCATCGCGGACGGCACGGCGAGCCCGGCGCCGACACAGCGCCGCCCGGTCTCCCGCAGCAGCCGGGCGCCCGCCTCCACGACCGAGCCGAGCACCTTCGCCGGGTCGGCGTCGACGACCTCGCAGCCCGGCGCGGTCGCCACGATCCGCCCGCCGAGGCCGACCAGCGCCGCCCGGAACCCGTCGGAGTGCACCTGCGCGGCCAGTGCCACGGGGCCGTCCTCGGCGACCTCCAGGCGGTGCGAGGGCCGGCCCTGCGAACCGGCGGCGGCTCCCGGCCGGGCGTCGACCCGGATCAGGCCGAGCGCCTCCAGCTCGGCCGCGACCGCGCCGGCCGTGGCGCGGGTGACGCCGAGTTCCGCGGTCAGCACGGCGCGGGTGGGCGCCCGTCCGGTGTGCACGAGCTCCAACGCGGGCCCGAGCGCACCGCGCCCCCGGTCCAACCGCGTCCTCGAGGTGGTCCCTTCCCCCGCCGGCCGGGGGTCCGCCTTGCCGCTCATGAGGGCGAGTCTCCCATGATCCCCATCAGGGGCCGGCCACCGGGAAGCCGCTGACCCGCAGGGTGACGTTCAGCCGTCCGGTCAGGCCCAGCCGGGCGGGCGCGGTGCCGGGCAGCACCCTCGGCACGCCGTGGTACGCGTACCGCGACGGCCCGCCGAACACGAACAGGTCCCCGCTGCGCAGCTCGACGTCCGTCCACGGCCGGTTACGGGTCTCGGTGTTGCCGAAGCGGAAGACGCAGGTGTCGCCGAGGCTCAGCGACACCACCGGCGCGTCGGAGCGCTCGTCGGCGTCGCGGTGCATGCCCATGCGGGCGTCACCCTCGTAGAAGTTGATCAGCGCGATGTCGTACGGCGGCGCCTGCTCCCCCAAGGCCTCGCTCGCCGCCCGCCGGCCCAGTTCGCCGAGCCAGGCCGGGAAGGGCTTGACCGGGGTGCCGTCGCCGTCGACGACGGTGCGGGCGTAGGCGTACGGGTACCAGTGCCAGCCCAGACAGACCTGGCGGGCGGTCATGGTGCCGCCGCCGGGGGTGCGGACCGTGCGCAGGCCGGCGGGTGGGCGCGCCCACGCGCGGCAGGCGGCCAGCAGCTCGCGCTGGCGGGCCTCGTCGAGCCAGTCCGGCACATGGACCGCGCCCGGCGCCGGCTCCGTACGCACGCGGGGGAACAGCTCGGCGTCCATGCGCCCATCCTCCCCCACCCGTGCTGAGCTGCGGCTCGGCTAGCCTGGACGCACGATGAACGACCGTATGACGACTCCCTGGGGCGAGCTTCAGCTGGCCCGCTTCCCCGAGGACCCGCGCGACAGGCTGCGCGCCTGGGACGCCTCCGACGAATACCTGCTGCGGCATCTCGCCGACGCGGGCGTCGACCTGTCCGGAACGGTCGTGGTGCTCGGCGACCGGTGGGGCGCGCTGGTGACGGCACTGGCGGCGCACCGGCCGGTGCAGATCACCGACTCCTATCTGGGCCAGGAGGCGAGCCGGGCCAACCTGGCGCGGGCCGGTGTGGAGCCGGGCGCGGTGCAGCTGCTCACCACGCAGGACACGCCGCCGCCGAGGATCGACGTGCTGCTGGTGCGGGTGCCCAAGAGCCTCGCCCTGCTGGAGGACCAGCTCCAGCGGCTGGCGCCCGCGCTGCACGAGGGCACGGTCGTCGTCGGTACCGGCATGGTCAAGGAGATCCACACCTCCACGCTCCAGCTGTTCGAGCGGATCGTCGGCCCGACCCGGACCTCGCTCGCCGAGAAGAAGGCACGGCTGATCTTCTGCACGCCGGACGCCGCGCTGGAGCGGCCCGCCAACCCGTGGCCGTACCGCTACGACCTGCCCGCGGGCGTCGGCCCCGTCTCGGGCCGTACGGTCGTCAACCACGCGGGCGTCTTCTGCGCCGACCGCCTCGACATCGGCACCCGGTTCTTCCTCGGCCACCTGCCCGCCACGCGCGGCGCCCGCCGGGTGGTGGACCTCGGCTGCGGCAACGGCGTGGTCGGTACGGCGGTGGCGCTGGCCAACCCCGAGGCGGAGGTGCTGTTCACCGACGAGTCGTTCCAGGCGGTGGCCTCCGCGGAGGCGACGTACCGGGCGAACGGCGTGCCGGGGCATGCCGAGTTCCGGGTCGGGGACGGGCTGGCGGGAGTGGCGGAGGGCAGTGTCGACCTCGTGCTGAACAACCCTCCCTTCCACTCCCACCAGGCGACGACCGACTCGACGGCGTGGCGGATGTTCAGCGGGGCTCGGCGGGTGCTGCGGCCGGGCGGCGAGCTGTGGGTGATCGGCAACCGGCACCTGGGGTACCACGTGAAGCTGCGGAAGGTGTTCGGCAACAGCCAACTCGTCGCCAGCGACCCGAAGTTCGTGGTGCTGAAGGCGGTCAGACGGTAGCGCCGAGCAGTCGTACGAGGCCCGCGACCGCCTGTGCCATCGCGTCGCGGCCCACGCTGAGGTAGGTGCGGGAGTCGACGGCTTCGGGGTGGGCGGCGAGGAACTCCCGGATGGCGCCGGTCATGGCCACGTTGAGGGCGGTGCCGATGTTGACCTTGGTGATGCCGCCGGTGACCGCGGCGGTCAGCTCGTCGTCGGGGACGCCCGAGGAGCCGTGCAGCACGAGCGGCACGTCCAGCGCGGTCGACAGGCGTTTGAGCAGGTCGTGGTCGAGGGTGGCGGTGCGCGTGGTCATGGCGTGCACACTGCCGACGGCGACGGCGAGGGCGTCCACGCCGGAGTCCGCGACGAACGCCCGGGCCTCAGTGGGGTCGGTCCGGGCACCCGGCGCGTGCGCGTCCAGCGCGGGACGCCCTGCCTTGCCGCCGACCTCGCCCAACTCGGCCTCGATCCAGAGGCCTTGGGCGTGGGCCCAGTCGGCGGCGGCTCGGGTGGCGGCGAGGTTCTCGGCGTACGGCAGCCGTGAGGCGTCGTACATCACCGAGCTGAACCCCGCCTCGGGCGCCTGGCGCAGCAGTGCGTCGCTCTGCACATGGTCCAGGTGCAGAGCCACGGGCACATCGGCCCGTTCGGCCGCGGCGACGGCAGCGCGGGCCAGCGGCAGCAGGCGCCCGTAGCGGAACTTGACGGCGTTCTCACTGACCTGGAGCACGACGGGCGCGCCGACGCTCTCGGCACCGGCGATGACGGCCTCGATATGCTCCAGGGTGACGACGTTGAAGGCGGCGACGGCACGACGGTCCGCGGCGGCGCGGGCGACGAGCTCACCGGTGGTGCAGAGGGACACGCGGGCTCTCCCTGGGGCGAGGGCTGTCGGGGGGATCGGGGGGCAGGGCTCAGGGCCCGGGGCTCGGGAGTCAGGGCTCACGGGCTCGGCCCGGGGCTGGGGGGCTTGGGGCTCGGGCTCGGGGGCTCGGGGGCTCGGGGGTTCAGAACTCGGGGGCCGCAGCTCAGGGCTCGCGGGCTCAGGGCTCGGGACCCGGGGCTCAGGACTCGGGACTCGGGGCTCAGGACTCGGGACCCGGGACTCAGGGCCCGGGGGCTCAGGGCCCGGGGGCTCAGGGCCCGGGGGCTCAGGGCTCTCGGACTCGGGGCTCAGGGCTCAGGGCTCGGCGCTCAGGGGCTCGGGGCCCGGGCTCGGGAGTCAGGGCTCGGGGGCTCAGGGCTCACGGGTTCGGGGTCGGGGCTCGGGGGCTTGAAGGCTTGGGACTCAGGGCTCAGGACCCGGGGCTCGGGGCTCAGGACTCGGGACTCGGGGCTCAGGGATCGGGAGTCGGCACTCGGGGCTCAGGACTCACAGACTCAGGGCCCACGGCGCACGACCCACGGACCACGGACCACGGACCCCTGCGCCCCCGGGCCTCCGGACCCCCGGACCCCCTGACCCCCTGACCCCCTGACCCCCTGCCCCCCGGCGCGAGCATCACCGAGCACCGGCTCACGGCGTGAGGATCACCGACCGCGTCAGATGGCGCGGGTTGTCCGGGTCCAGGCCGCGTGCGGTGGCGATCGCGACGGCGAGGCGCTGGGCGCGGACGAGTTCGGCGAGCGGGTCGAGGCCGCCGGCCAGCCAGCGGCCGCCGGTCGCCCGTACCTGGTCGGCGAGCCCCTCGGGCGCCTGGCCGAACATCCAGGTCGCCGTGGTGGGCCCGGTGACGCTGATCGGCCCGTGGCGGTACTCCATCGCCGGGTAGGCCTCCGCCCAGGACAGGGACGCCTCGCGCATCTTGAGCGCGGCCTCGTTGGCCAGGCCCACGGTCCAGCCCCGGCCGAGGAAGGTGAACTGGGTGCGTTCGACGAGGCCTTGGGGCAGCGGCTCGGTGAGTGCGGTGCGGGCGTCGGTCACGGCGGAGTCGCGGTGCAGGCCCACATGGGCGCGGAGCAACGTCAGCGCGGTGGTGGCGAACCGGGTCTGGACGACGGAGCGTTCGTCGGCGTGGTCGAGGACGACCAGGTCGTCGGCGGCGTCCATGACCGGGGTGTGCGGGTCGGCGGTGATCGCGGTCGTGCGCACGCGTCCCCGCAACTCGGCGAGCAGTTCCAGGACTTCGGTGGTGGTGCCGGACCGGGTGAGGGCGACGACGCGGTCGTAGGACCGGCCGCGCGGGAACTCCGAGGCGGCGAAGGCGTCCGTCTCGCCCTGACCCGCGCCCTCGCGCAGGGCCGCGGCCGCCTGCGCCATGAAGTACGAGGTGCCGCAGCCGACGATCGCGACGCGCTCCCCCGCCGCGGGCAGCGCCGCGCGGTGCTCCGGTGCCTGCTGCGCGGCCCGCGTCCAGCACTCCGGCTGGCTGCTGAGCTCGTCCTCGACATGGGTCATGCCGTACCCCTCCCGAGCGGTGATTGTTCATGCAAGATAGCGCGAGCTTTCAAGCATCTTCAAGCATTTCGCGGGCATTCCTGCTGGCGGCGGGTGCGCTAGGGTCGCCCGGAACGCCGGTGACCTTGGGATTGGCTGGAGGTGCGGATGTCGCGCGACGCCCGCTGGAAGACGCTGCTGGAGCTGCTCGTGGAGCGCGGCCGGCTGGACGTCGAGGAGGCGGCGGCCGAGCTGGAGGTGTCGGCCGCGACGATCCGGCGCGACTTCGACCAGCTCGCCGAGCAGCAGATGCTCGTGCGCACGCGCGGCGGCGCGGTCGTGCACGGGGTGTCGTACGAGCTGCCGTTGCGCTACAAGACGGCCCGCCGCGCCTCGGAGAAGCAGCGCATCGCGCGGGCGGTCGCGGATCTGATCGCGCCCGGCGAGGCGGTCGGCCTGACCGGCGGGACGACCACGACGGAGGTGGCGCGCGCGCTGGCGGTGCGGGCCGACCTCACCTCGGGCTCGCCGGCGCTGACCGTCGTGACCAACGCGCTGAACATCGCCAACGAGCTGGCGGTGCGGCCCCAGTTCAAGATCGTGGTGACGGGCGGGGTGGCCCGGGCGCAGTCGTACGAGCTCATCGGGCCGCTCGCGGACGGGGTGCTCGGCCAGATCACCCTCGATGTCGCCGTCCTCGGAGTCGTCGCCTTCGACGTGACGCACGGGGCCGCCGCGCACGACGAGGCCGAGGCCGCCATCAACCGGCTGCTGTGCGAGCGCGCCGAGCGCGTGGTCGTCGCCGCCGACTCCAGCAAGCTGGGCCGCCGCGCCTTCGCCCGCATCTGCGCGGCCGAGGCCGTGAACACGCTGGTCACCGACTCGGCGGTGGAGGAGGAGACGGTCCGCCGCTTCGAGGAGGCCGGGATCACCGTCCGCGCCGTGTGACCCACGGGGTTCGTGTCTAAGCTGGTAGCCGCGCTGTGCGAGCCCGTGAGGGAGGCTGCGATGGCCGGGACACCGAGGTTCGAGGCGGTCGGCGAGGGCCGGTATCTGCCGATCTCCGACCACGGCCTGATCGGCGACCTGCGCAGTGTGGCCCTGGTGGGCACGAACGGCACGATCGACTGGTACTGCTGCCCGGCCTTCGACGCGCCCAGCGTCTTCGCCTCGATCCTGGACGCCGACCGGGGCGGCTGCTTCGAGCTCGCGGCGATCGGGCCGGCCCGTACCAAGCAGTTCTACTTCCCCGACACCAATGTGCTGATCACCCGCTTCTTCACCGAGGACGGCGTCGGCGAGGTGCAGGACTTCATGCCGGTCGGCGGTGAGTCGGTCGAGGCGGACCGGCACCGGCTGATCCGGCGGGTGGTGTGCGTACGCGGTTCGCTGCCGTTCCGGGTGCGGGTGGCGCCCCGCTTCGACTACGGCGCGCTGCCCCACACCCTGCGCACGGTCGGCGACATGGCGGTGTTCGAGTCCGAGAAGCTCTCCCTCGCGCTGACCGCGACCGTCCCGCTGGAGGTCCGGGGCCCGGACGCGCGGACCGACTTCAAGCTCGCCGAGGGCGAGTCGGCGGTGTTCGCCCTCGACCAGGTCGGCGGCGACGTCCAACCGCGCGGCTGCGCCCGCACCGAGGCGGAACGGCAGTTCACCGCGACGGTCGCGTACTGGCGGCGCTGGCTCGCCCAGTCCCGCTACCGGGGCCGCTGGCGCGAGATGGTGCACCGCTCCGCCCTCACCCTGAAGCTGCTCACCTACGCCCCCACCGGCGCGATCGTCGCCGCGGCCACCACCAGCCTGCCCGAACAGCTCGGCGGCGAACGCAACTGGGACTACCGGTACGTCTGGGTGCGCGACGCCGCGTTCTGCGTGTACGCCCTGCTGCGGCTGGGGTTCACCGGCGAGGCCGAGGCGTTCATGGAGTTCGTGACCCGGCACATCACCCCCGGCGACGGCCGCGCCTCCGGACCGCTGCAGATCATGTACGGCATCGACGGCCGCACCGACCTGACGGAGCGTGAACTGCCCCACCTGGAAGGCCATCACGGCTCCGCGCCCGTCCGGGTCGGCAACGCCGCCGCCGACCAGCTCCAGCTCGACATCTACGGCGCGCTGATCGACTCCGTCTACCTCTACGACAAGTGGGCCAAGCCCGTCTCCAGCGACCAGTGGGACGACGTGTGCGCCCTCGTCGACTGGGTGTGCGCGCACTGGGACCAGCCGGACGAGGGCGTCTGGGAGACGCGGGGCGGGCGCAAGAACTTCCTCTACTCGCGCCTGATGTGCTGGGTGGCCATCGAACGGGCCATCCGGATGGCCCACCGGCGCGGGCTGCCCGCCGACCTCAACCGCTGGCGGGAGGCCCGCGACACCATCTACCGGCGCATCATGAGCCGCGGCTGGTCCGCGTCCCGGCAGGCCTTCATCCAGCACGAGGACGGTGAAGTCCTGGACGCGGCCGTGCTGATGATGCCGCTGGCCAAGTTCATCGCGCCCACCGACCCCAAGTGGCTGTCCACGCTGGACGCCCTCACCCAGGACCTGGTGTCCGACTCGCTGGTCTACCGCTACGACCCGCAGGCCAGCCCCGACGGACTGCGCGGCGACGAAGGCACCTTCTCCATCTGCTCCTTCTGGTACGTCGAGGCGCTCGTGCGGGCGGGACGGCTGGACGAGGCCCGCCTCGCCTTCGAGAAGATGCTGACGTACGCCAACCATCTCGGCCTCTTCGCCGAGGAGATCAGCAGCACCGGTGAGCAACAGGGCAACTTCCCCCAGGCGTTCACCCACCTCGCCCTGATCAGCGCCGCCTTCAACCTCGACCGCGCCCTCGGCTGACCACCCCGACCTGGAGCCTGGATGACGAGCCTCGGTACAGCCCTGCCGCCCCGGCCCGACGAACCCCTTGAGGGGTTGACTCTGACGCGGGTACGGCTGGGGCCGGGTGGTCCGCTGGGCTCGGTGCGGATCGAGGGCGGGCGGGTGGCCGCGGTCATGACGGAGACCCCCGCGGGTCCGGCCCTCGACCTCGAAGGACGCACCCTGCTGCCGGGCCTGCGGGACGCGCACGTACACGCCGCGCAGTGGGCGAGCGTACGGCACCGGCTGGATCTCGCCGGCGCGGAGTCGGCGCGCGCGGCCGCCGACGCCGTACGACGGTACGCGGCCGCGCTGCCTGCCGGGGAGGTGCTCGTCGGGTACGGGTTCCGGGACGGGCTGTGGCCGGACGCGCCGCACAAGTCGCTGCTGGACGAGGTGAGTCCGGGGCGGCCGGTCGCGCTGGTGAGCGCCGATCTGCACGCGGCATGGCTGAACTCGGCCGGGCTGGCGCTGGTCGGGCGGGCCGGGCATGCGACGGGGCTGCTGCGCGAGGGCGAGTGCTTCGCGGCGGTGGCCGCGCTGCCGGAGGTGCCCGCGGAGGTGGTGGACCGCTGGGTGGCCGAGGCGTGCCGGGCCGCCGCGGCGCGCGGGGTCACGGGCCTGATCGACTTCCACTTCGCCGACAACCTCACCGACTGGTCCCGGCGCGCAGCGGCGGGCCCTCTCACGGTGCGCGTGGACGCGGCGGTGTACCCGGCCCACCTCGAGGCGGCGATCGAGCGCGGCCTGCGCACCGGCGACGAACTGCCGGGCACGGGAGGCCTGTTGCGGGTGGGCCCGCTGAAGCTGTTCACCGACGGCTCCCTCAACACCCGTACCGCCCTGTGCCGCGACCCCTATCCCGGCCTGGAGGGCACCGCGGAGGCGTACGGCGTGCAGGAGACGTCGTACGAGGAGCTGGTGCGGCTGATGCGGCACGCCTGGGCGCACGGCATCGAGCCGGCCGTGCACGCGATCGGGGACCGGGCCAACACCCTGGCACGGGACGCGTTCGCGGAGGTCGGCTGCCGGGGCCGGATCGAGCACGCGCAGTTGCTGACGGCCGAGGACGTGCCGCGGTTCGCGGCGCTCGGGGTGACGGCCGGGGTGCAGCCCGCGCACGCGCCGGACGACCGTGACGTGGCCGAACGGCACTGGGCCGGGCGCACCGGCCGGGCCTTCGCCTACGCCGACCTTGTGGCGGCCGGCGCCCGGCTGGAGTTCGGCTCGGACGCGCCGGTGGCGCCGCTGGACCCGTGGTCGGCGATCGCGGCGGCGGTCGGCCGCACCGGGGACGAGCGCCCGGCCTGGCATCCGGAGCAGTGCCTCCCGGTGCGGGCGGCCCTCGCGGCGTCGACGGGCGGGCGCGTGGCGGTGCGGGCCGGGGACCCGGCGGATCTGGTGGTGGTGGACGTGGACCCGCTGGAGGCGGACGCGCGCACACTGCGGGAGCTGCCCGTGCACGCCACGCTGCTGGCGGGGCGCTTCACCCATGGCCCCTGCTGAAGGCGCGGCGGCGGTGCGGGCCGCCGCGCCCGGGCGGAGTGTCAGCCGAACGCCCGCACCGCCTGGTAGTACGTCCAGGCGGTGCTGTTGCAGGCGGTCTTGGTGGCGCCGCTGTAGTTGTTGCAGACGCGCTTGAGGTCCTCGTAGAAGGCGCTGTCCAGTCGGTCCTTGTTGGCGCTGAACGTCCCGGCCGCCTTGTAGTTGCGGTAGCCGAAGTCGTGGCGGGCGCAGGACATGCTGAAGGGGAAGCCGAACGGGTTGTCCGGCGAGGAGGAGCAGTAGTCGGTGGACCAGTCGAACGCGTAGGCGGACCAGGCGGACTGGTTCGCCCGGGCGGACGCCCAGAGGCTGTAGCTGGACGCGCTGGTCTGGGTCCAGCTGGAGAGGACCTGCGGCTTGTCGGCCGGTACGGCGTCGGCGGCGGTCGCGGTGCCGACGACGGTGGCCAGGGCGAGAGCCGAGCCGGCCAGACCGGTGGCGAGTCTGCGGTGCATCCCACACCTCCATGAGGCTGCGGCCCGCCGATCGGGCCGCAGGTTCATGCCAAGATGATTCGCCGGGACGGCCTCCGCATACCCCTACCTCACCCCAATGCTCAGTGAACTCTGGGGCCCCGTACGTCACTTGACGGCAAGGCGGAAGTCGCGCGCAGGGGCAGGTGCGACGCCGAGGCACCGTCCGTCTCGGGCGCGCTGACGGGACCGCCCTCACCGGCGGCGCAAACGGCTTGCGCTGGAGCGCACTCCATCAGGCAGACTCCTGCCATGGAGATCGCCCGACACCTCGCAACCCTGGACGCCGAAGGCCGGATGCTCGCGGACGCCGCGGCGGAGGCCGGGGTGGACGCCAAGGTGCCCACGTGCCCGGACTGGCAGGTGCGTGACCTGCTGCGGCACACAGGGGCCGTGCATGTGTGGGCCGCCGCGTTCGTGCGGGAAGGCATCACCGAGCCCCGCCCCATGGGCGAGGAGCCCGGTCTGGACGGCGCCGAGCTGGTCGCCTGGTACCGCGACAGCCACCGTCGGCTCATGGACACCCTGGCCGAGGCGCCGGCCGATGTGGAGTGCTGGACCTTCCACCCGGCGCCGAACCCCTCGCCCCTGGCGTTCTGGACCCGCCGCCAGGCCCATGAGACGACCGTGCACCGGTTCGACGCACAGAGCGCGCTCGGCGGACAACCGGCCCCGGTGGAGGAGGAGTTCGCGGCCGACGGCATCGACGAGCTGCTGCGCGGCTTCCACGCCCGCGACAGGAGCCGGGTGCGCACGGACGAGCCGCGCCTGCTGCGGGTGCGGGCGTCGGACCCGGACGCGGTGTGGAGCGTACGGCTGTCGGCGGCGGCGCCTCCGGTGACCACGCTCGACGAGCACGGCCCGGCGGACGCCGAACTCTCCGGTCCGGCACGGGAGTTGTACCTCGCCCTGTGGAACCGGCTGCCGGTTCCGCACATCACCGGTGACGCGACACTCGCCACCCTGTGGCGCGAGCGGTCGGCGATCGGCTAGGGCCCGCCTGCCGGATCAGGCCGACTGCAGGCCCTCGCCCTCTTCGGCTGCCAGCATCCTCGTCAGCACAGCGCGCTGCTCCGGCAGGACCGCCCCGTGCAGTGCGCGCCCCTTCCCGGTCAGCGCCACCCGCACGCCGCGGCGGTCCTCCGGGCACAGGCCGCGCTCGACGAGGCCGTCCTTCTCCAGCCGCGCGACCAGCCGGGACAGCGCGCTCTGGCTGAGGTGTACGCGCTCGGAGATCTCCTGGACCCGGTAGGAGCCTCCCTCGGAGAGCACGTCCAGCACCTCGAAGTCGCTTGCGCACAGGCCGTGCTGCCCGAGGGCACGGTCGAGTTCGCACTGGGTGCGGGCGTGCAGCGCCAGGATGGCGCGCCACTGGTCCACGAGCGCCTGCTGGGCATTCTTCGCCGACATGGGCGCACCGTAGCAGAGAAACGACTTTGTTGCATCGGAATTAAATGCATTTGCATCTCATGCACATGCATGTAGTGTCGTCGCCATGACCTCTCCGCTCACCACTTCGGCGGCCGCGTCGACGGCTCGCTGGACTCCCCGGCTCTGGGGCACCCTGCTGGTGCTCTGCGCCGCGATGTTCCTCGACGCCCTGGACGTGTCCATGGTCGGCGTCGCCCTTCCGTCCATCGGCTCCGACCTGGGCCTGTCCACCTCGACGCTGCAGTGGATCGTCAGCGGGTACATCCTCGGCTACGGCGGCCTGCTGCTCCTCGGCGGACGCACGGCCGACCTGCTCGGCCGGCGCCAGGTCTTCCTGGTCGCCCTCGGCGTCTTCGCGCTCGCCTCGCTGCTCGGCGGGCTCGTCGACTCCGGCCCCCTGCTGATCGCCAGCCGCTTCATCAAGGGCCTCAGCGCGGCCTTCACCGCCCCGGCCGGCCTGTCGATCATCACCACCACGTTCCCCGAGGGCCCGCTGCGCAACCGCGCCCTGTCCATCTACACCACCCTGCGCCGCCACCGGCTTCTCCATGGGCCTGGTGCTGTCCGGCCTGCTCACCGAGGCCAGTTGGCGCCTGACCATGCTGCTGCCCGCGCCCATCGCCCTGATCGCCCTGGCCGCCGGCCTGAAGCTGCTGCCGCGCACCACCCGCGAGAAGGACCACAACGGCTACGACGTCCCCGGCGCCGTCCTCGGCACCGCCTCGATGCTGCTGCTGGTCTTCACCGTCGTCCAGGCCCCCGAGGTCGGCTGGACATCGGCCCGCACCCTGCTGTCCTTCCTCGCCGTCGCCGTCCTGCTGACCGTCTTCGTCCTCGTCGAGCGGCGCTCGGCCGGACCGCTGATCCGGCTCGGCGTACTGCGCTCCGGCAACCAGATCCGCGCCCAGCTCGGCGCGATGACCTTCTTCGGCTCGTACGTCGGCTTCCAGTTCCTGGTCACGCTGTACATGCAGTCGCTGCTCGGCTGGTCCGCGCTGCACACCGCGCTCGCCTTCCTGCCCGCGGGCGCCCTGGTGGCGATCTCCGCGACGAAGGTCGGCGCGATCGTGGACCGGTTCGGCACCCAGCGGCTGATCGCGGCCGGGTTCGCCCTGATGGTCGTCGGCTACGGGCTGTTCCTCGGCGTCGACCTCGACCCGGTGTACGCCGTCGCGATCCTGCCGAGCATGCTGCTGATCGGCGCGGCCTGCGCGCTGGTCTTCCCGTCGCTCAACATCCAGGCCACCAACGGCGTCGACGACCACGAGCAGGGCATGGTCTCCGGACTGCTCAACACCTCCGTGCAGGTCGGCGGCGCGATCTTCCTGGCCGTCGTGACGGCCGTGGTCACCGCGGGCGCCCCCGAGGACGCCACCCCGCAGGCCGTCCTCGACAGCTACCGGCCCGGCCTGCTCGTGGTCGCCGGGATCGCCGCGCTCGGCCTGCTGATCACTCTCTCGGGTCTGCTCACCCGACGCCGGCCGCAGGCGCACTCGGTCGTCGTCGCCAGGTCCACCGTGAAGGAGGCGGACGCGGAGCGCGTTGCGGTCCGCGACTGAACGGGGGCACCGCCTCCACGAGTGCCCGGCGGGGCCGTTTGCCCCGCCGGGCACTCGCCTGTTTCACTGCGGTCATGACCATGTACGGGGGAAGCCACATGACCACACACGAAGCACGGCGTACGCAGGCCCAACGGGACGCGATCACCGTCGAGATCGGCTATGCGCTGTTCAGCGCGGCCTTCGCGGCCGCGGTCGTCTTCGGGGCGATCGCCGGGCCGGTGCTGTTCTTCGACCTGCCGGGCCGAGTGGAGACACTCCTCCTGCGCACGGGTACGGCCGTCGCGGCGGTCCTGTTCGCCGCCCGCGTGATCTCCGTGCTGGTACGTTTCCGGCGCCCGGCTCAGCCCAGCCAGCCCGGCCGCACCAGCCCGGACTCGTAGGCCAGCACCACGAGCTGGGCCCGGTCGCGCACGCCGAGCTTCACCATCGTGCGGCTGACGTGGGTCTTCGCGGTGAGCGGGCTGACGACGAGGCGGCGGGCGATCTCCTCGTTCGACAGTCCGATGCCGACCAGGGCCATCACCTCCCGCTCCCGCTCGGTGAGCCGGGCCAACTCCCCCGCCGCGCCGGGCTCCTTGGAGCGGGCCGCGAACTCGGCGATCAGCCTGCGGGTGACGCCCGGCGAGAGCAGGGCGTCCCCGGCGACCACCGCCCGTACCGCGCGCAGCAGTTCGTCCGGCTCGGTGTCCTTCACCAGGAAGCCGGACGCGCCGGAACGGATCGCCTCGAAGACGTACTCGTCCAGCTCGAACGTGGTCAGCATGACCACCTTCACGTCCTTCAGATCCGCGTCCGCGGTGATGCCCCGGGTGGCGGCCAGGCCGTCGAGGACGGGCATGCGGATGTCCATCAGCACGACGTCCGGGCGCAGTTCGCGCACCGCGCGCAGCGCCTCCTCGCCGTCGGCGGCCTCACCGGCCACCTCGATGTCCGGCTGCGCGTCCAGCAGCGCGCGGAAACCGGCCCGCACCAGGGACTGGTCGTCGGCGAGCAGCACTCGGATCACCGGTCGGCCTCCTCACCACTCGACCTCGGCTCAGTGCGCAACGGCAGCACGGCGAGCACCCGGAAGCCGCCGTCGGACCGGGGGCCCGCCTCGATCGTGCCACCCAGCGCGGCCGCCCGCTCCCGCATTCCGGCCAGCCCGTTGCCGCTGCCGCCCGCGTCGGCGCCCGTCGCCGGTCCGTCGTCGTCGATACACAGCCGTAGCGTCGTACGGTCGCCGTGATCGAGCCGCACGCGCGCGTGCCGTGACCCCGAGTGCCGTACGACATTGGTGAGGGCCTCCTGCACGATCCGGAACGCGGCGAGGTCCGCGCCCGGCGACAGGTGCGGCACCTCGCCCTCGACCCGGACGGTGAGGCCCGCGCTCGCCGCCTGCTCCACCAGCTCCGGCAGCCGGTCCAGGCCGGGCGCGGGGGCGCGGGGCGCGTCGCCGGGGGTGCGCAGGGTGTCGAGGACCTGGCGGACCTCGCCGAGCGCCTCCTTGCTGGCTGACTTGATGGTGGTGAGCGCGGCCCGCGCCTGCTCGGGGTCGGTGTCCAGCAGGGCGAGCCCCACTCCGGCCTGCACATTGATCACGGAGATGCTGTGGGCGAGGACGTCGTGGAGTTCCTGGGCGATGCGCAGCCGCTCCTCGTCGGCGCGGCGCCGGGCCGCCTGGGCGCGCTCGGCCCGTTCACGGGCCCACTGCTCGCGCCGTACGCGGGCCAGCTCCGCCAGCGCCACGATCGCGGCCACCCATGCGGCGATCACCGCCTCCTGCCCCCAGGACGCGGCCGAGTCCCCCGACGGCGGCAGCCACCGGTACAGCCAGTGCGCCACCAGCACATGCGCGGCCCACAGCATGCCCACGGCCGTCCAGGCGGCCCGCCGGTGACCGGCGACGACCGCGCTGAAGACGGCCACGGCGACCGTGACGAAGACCGGCCCGTACGGATACCCGGCACCCAGGTAGACGGCCGCGGCGGCCGCCGTGCCGAACACCACCGGCACCGGATGCCGCAGCCGCCACAGCAGCTGTCCGCAGGCCAGCACCAGCAGCACCCGCGCGAAGACGTCCAGCGCCGCCCGCTCGCCCTCCTGCTGCTGGGCCGCGAAGTGCGAGCCGACCAGCACGAACACGGTGATCAGCAGGGTCGAACGCCACGGCCACCGGACTTCACGGTCGTGGGCCCACGGCTGACGGACGGGCTGTTCTTCCATGCCGCCACGCTAGACCGCGCCCACCGCCCGGGGCGTCAGCCGGGCGAGGTGATCACACGTACTCCCCAGGAAGTACGTCCCGCACACGCCACCTCGCCAGCCACCGCGGCGCCCACCAGTTGGCCCGCCCCGCCAGCCGCATCGTCACAGGCAGCAGCACGACCCGGATCAGGGTGGCGTCCACGAGGATCGTCAGGGCCGTGCCGATGCCCAGCTCCTTGAGGAAGACGACGCCCGAGGTCGCGTACGACAGGAAGGACAGCGCCAGGATTCCGGCCGCGGCCGTGACCAGCGGCGCGCTGCGCCGGATGCCCTCCGCCACCGCCCGGCCGGTGTCTCCGGTGCGGTCGTGCTCCTCCTTGATCCGGGCCAGCAGGAACACCTCGTAGTCCATCGACAGGCCGTACGCCACACAGAACATCAGCACCGGGATGCTCGGCTCGATCGCGCCGGTCGGCGTGAACCCGAGCGGCCCGGACAGATGCCCGTCCTGGAAGACCCACACCAGGCAGCCGAACATCACCGACAGACTCAGCAGATTGAGCACGGTCGCCTTCGCGGGCAGCAGCACGCTGCCGGTCATCAGGAAGAGGATCACGTACGTCGCCACCAGCACGATCCCGACCGCGAGCGGCAGCCGGTCCAGCAGCGTCGCCCGGAAGTCGGTGGTCTCGGCCGGGTACCCGCCCACCAGCGCGGGCGCCGGGGACGGCGTGTCCCGCAGCCGCTCGACGAACCCCGGGACGTAGCCGTACATCGCCCCTTGCGTCGGTACGACGGCCAGCCGCACCCGGCCGTCCGGCGCGGTCAGCCGGTCCTGGCCGGGGACGCCGCTGCGCAGGCCGTCGCGGTAGGTGCCCTCGGGTGCGTCGACCTGGAACACACCGGAGAGCCGGGAGAGTTCGGCGGCGTACGCGCGCGTGTCGGCCTTCTCGCTCAGCACGATCTGGACCGTGTCGGTCGGCTCGGCCGCGAACTCCCGGTGCACGGTCGCGGAGACGGTCCGCGAGGACGTCCCCTCGGGCAGCGTGCGTTCGTCGGGCAGACCGAAGCGGAGCCCGAGCACCGGGGAGGCGGCCAGCAGCAGCACGGTGAGGACCCCGGCGCCGGCGAGCAGCGGGCGGCGCATGGCGCGCAGCGCGGTGCGATGCCAGAAGCCGGACGCCGGGACCGCGGAACGCTCCACGCGGTGCCCCCAGCGCGCCAGCGCGGCGGGCAGGAACAGCACCGCCCCGGCGACGGCGGCCAGGACGACGAGGACTCCGGCGTAGGCGAAGGAACTCAGGAAGAAGAACGGGAACACCAGCAGCGCGCACAGCGACACGGCGACCGTGACGCCGCTGAAGACGACCGTACGGCCCGCCCCCGCCGTCGCCCGGACCACTGCCCGCGGCTGGTCGTGACCGGCCCCCCGCTCCTCGCGGTAGCGGGTGATGACGAAGAGGCTGTAGTCGATGCCGAGGCCGAGTCCGAGAACCAGCGCGAGGTTCGCGGCGAACGTCGACACCTCCGTGAACTGCGCGATCGCCCGCAGCCCGGCCAGGGTGCCGACCACCGCGAACAGTCCGACCGCCACGGTCAGCAGAGCGGCGACCGTGCGCCGGTACACCAGGATCAGCAGAAGCAGCACGGCCGGCAGCGCGAACGCCTCCGCCCGCAGGAAGTCCGCCCTGGCCTCCTCACCGACCTGCCGGGAGATCTCCTCCTGACCACCGACACGGACGTCGATCGCGGGCGTCGTACGGGTCAACCTCGGGGAGAGTTCCGCCAGTTCCTCGCGGGTCTCGGTGGCGGTGCCTTCGAGGCGGGCCAGGATCAGAGCGCGGCGGCCGTCGGTGGAGCGAAGGGCGGGACTGTCGGCGTCCCAGTAGGAGGTGACGTCGGTGACCAGCGGCAACGCTCCTATCTCGACGGCGAGTTCGCGTGCGGCCCGCTCGGTGGCGGGGCTGTCCACGTCGCCGTCGCGGGGCGTGACCAGCAGGGCGAGGTTGGGGTTGCCGGTGCGGAAGGAGTCGCGCAGCTCGTCGGCGGCACGCACCGACTCGGTGCCGGGCGAACTCCACCGCGACAGGTCCAGATCGTCCTGCGCGCCGGCGCCGTACGCGGTGAGGCCGAGGAAGGTGAGCAGGGCGCCGATCAGGACGGCACGGCTGCGGTGCACGGCCAGTCGGCCGAGCCGGGTGAGCATGAGGGGGCCTTTCGCCGGGAGTTCGGGGTGGCGGACACCGTCACCCGGCCCGCTGGAACGTCCGCTGGAAGATCCACTGGAACGCGGAGTGCGGGTTAGGCTCGGCACATGGGTGAGGGGACGACCGGGGCGGCGCACGGCCTGCGTTTCGAACTGCTGGGCCCGCTGCGGGCGTTGCGCGACGGCGTGGAGATCCCGCTCGGCCCGCCCATGCAGCGCGCGGTGCTCGCGGTCCTGCTGCTCCAAGAGGGGCGGCCGATCTCCTACGACGGGCTCGTCGAGGCCGTGTGGGGCGGCGCCCCTCCGGTCCATGTGCGCAACCTCGTGCAGAAGTACGTCTCCGGGCTGCGCCGGGCGCTCGGTGAGGGGCCCGAGCTGGTGTGGACGGGCACGGGGTACCGGCTGACCGGCACGGACGTCGCCGACCTGCGCGAGCGGCGGCTGCTGGTCGACGCGGCCCTGGCGGCACGGGACGCCGGGGACACCGCGGGTGCCGTCGAACTGGCCCGGCGTGCCGAGGAGTTGTGGCGGGGCGAGTTCGCCGAGGGACTGCGCGCGCCCTGGCTCGCGGCGGAACGGCTGCGCTGGACCGAGAAGCGGCTCACCGTGCTGGAGGAACGGCTCTCGGGCGAGATCGAGCTGGGCCACGCGTTCGGGTACGTCCATGAACTGATGCGGCTCGTCAGCGCGCACCCCCTGCGGGAGCGGCTCGTCGAGCTGCTGATGCTCGCCCTGTGCCGGACCGGGCGCCCGACGGACGCGCTCACCGCCTACGAGGCGGCCCGGCGGCGGCTCGCCGACGCGCTGGGCGCCGACCCGGGGCCCGCGCTGCGCGCCCTGCACGCGCGGGTGCTGCGCCAGGACCCGGTGCTGCTGGCTACGGCCGCGGGCTGACCGCGCCCTTCGAGCGGCCTTCCTGCGGGTAGACCAGTCCCACCGAGTGCGCGAGCTGGGTCACCGCGTGGCGGAAGAACGGCTCGCGGTCCTCGACGATCCGGTTGAACTGCCCGAACAGCTCGAACCCCACCAGCCCGTACAGCTGCGCCCAGGCCGCGACCAGCGTCGCCACCACCTCCGCGGGCAGGTCGGGAGCGAGATCGGCGGCCATCCGGTCCGCCTCGGCGCGCAGCTCGGCCGGCAGCTTCGGGCGGGCCACGCCGAGGCCGTGGTGGGCGTCGCGGACGATGGCGATGAGGAGCAGGCCGACCCGGGAGGCGGGCTGGACGGTCGCCTGCGGCGCGGCGTACCCCGGGACCGGGGAGCCGTAGATCAGCGCGTACTCGTGCGGATGCGCGAGCGCCCAGGCGCGCACCGCCTCACAGACCGCCGTCCAGCGGCGCACGGGCCCGGCGTCGGCGACGGCGTCGTGCGCTGCCTCGGCCGCTGCGCCGAGGGAGTCGTACGCGTCGATGATCAGCGCGGTGAGCAGGTCGTCCCGGCTGGGGAAGTAGCGGTAGATCGCCGAGGAGGCCATGCCGAGTTCGCGGGCGACGGCCCGGAGGGACAGCTTGGCGGCACCCTCCGCGGCGAGCTGCCTGCGCGCCTCGTCCTTGATGGCCGCGGTGATCTCGATCCTGGCGCGAGCGCGGGCTCCTTGTGCGGTGCTCATGGGGGCAGTTTGCCACAGGGGGAGAGCAGTGCACACAAACGAGAGCACCGCTCTTGCTTTGGAGTGCCGCTCCCGTGCACACTGCTCTCAAGCGAGAGCACTGCTCACGAAACCGAGCACCGCTCTCATCGGCTCCGGTCTCAGGGGGACCACCATGTCGTCATCAGCGCCCACGCCCTACTACCTCAAGGCCGGCCCCGTCGCCACCCGCCTCAACAGCGCCATCGGCTGGCTCGCCCGGCACGGCATCAGCCTCGCCGGCACCGCGGAGCTCTCCGTGCGCGGACGCAAGAGCGGCAACATGCTGCGTCTGCCCGTCAACCCGCACAGCCACGACGGCGCGCAGTACCTGGTCTCGGCCCGCGGGCACTCCCAGTGGGTGCGCAACATGCGCGCGGCCGGCGAGGGCGAGCTGCGCGTCGGGCGGAAGGTGCGCACCTTCACCGCGCGGGAGCTTCCCGACGCCGAGAAGCTCCCGATCCTGCGGACCTATCTGGAGAAGTGGGGCTGGGAGGTCGACCAGTACTTCCAGGGCGTCACCGCGAAGTCGTCCGACGAGGAGCTGCTCGCGGCGGCCCAGGACCACCCGGTCTTCCGGATCACGGTCAGGAAGTGACGTCCTCGGCGTCACCGGGCCTGTCCGGACCGGTCACCGGCTCACTCGCCGGGTCGGCCACCGGCCGCCGGTCCAGGGCCGTGAGCGCGCGCTGGGCGATCGGGCGGTTGCGGACGAGTTCGCCCAGGGACGTCGAGCCGCGGGTGATGTCCATGAAGGCGCGCCAGGCGGGGCGGAATCCGGTGAGGGCGGCGTGGAAGAGCCCGGGGCGGCGCTCGAAGGCCGCGAGCAGGCGCTTGCCGACGGCCATCTCGACGCCGAGGCCCGCCTTGACGGCGAAGGCGTAGTTGAGGGCCTGGCGGCGGGTGTCGACGGCGTCGTGCGCCTCGGCGATGCGGACGGCCCACTCCCCCGCGAGCCGCCCGGAGCGCAGCGCGAAGGAGATGCCCTCGCGGGTCCACGGCTCCAGCAGCCCGGCCGCGTCCCCGCAGACCAGCACACGCCCGCGCGAGAGCGGCGAGTCGTCGGCGCGGCAGCGGGTCAAGTGGCCGGAGGAGATGCTCGGTTCGAAGCCGGCGAGGCCGAGCCGGCCGATGAAGTCCTCCAAGTAGCGCTTGGTGGCGGCGCCTTCTCCACGCGCCGAGATCACACCGACGGTGAGGGTGTCGCCCTTGGGGAAGACCCAGCCGTAACTGCCGGGAATGGGGCCCCAGTCGATGAGCACCCGGCCCTTCCAGTCCTCGGCGACCGTCTCCGGCACCGGGATCTCCGCCTCCAGACCGAGGTCGACCTGGTCGAGCTTGACGCCAACGTGGGCCCCTATACGGCTGGCGCTGCCGTCGGCGCCGACCACGGCCCGGGCGAGCAGGGTCTCGCCGCCCTGGAGGACCACGGCGACCGTGCGCCGGTCGGGCACCGCCGAGCCGTGCTGCTCGACGCGCGAGACGGTGACGCCGGTGCGCAGTTCGGCACCCGCCTTCTCGGCGTGCTCGACCAGTTGCTGGTCGAACTCGGGGCGGTTGATCAGCCCGAACAGCATGTTCTTGGAGCGGCGGGTGCGGGTGAAGCGGCCGTTGTGGGAGAAGGTGACCGCGTGCACCCGGTCGCGCAGGGGCAGTTCGAAACCGGGCGGCAGGGCGTCGCGCGAGGGGCCGATGATGCCGCCGCCGCAGGTCTTGTAGCGGGGCAGGTCGGCCTTCTCCAGCAGCAGTACGCGCCGTCCCGCGACCGCCGCCGCGTACGCGGCAGAGGCTCCCGCGGGTCCCGCGCCCACCACGACGACGTCCCACACCTGCCGCTCGTGATCCGCCGAAAAGTCCGCCGAAGAGTCCGCCGAAGAGTTCTCGCTGCTCACGATGGTCTACCGCTCCCGGTCCAGCCGCCTGCCGCATCTGTCCCCCGCATCCTACGACCGACATCACCGCAGGCCACTGTGGGAGGATCGCGTTACCTACATGTCCGACGTCGCACCCATGAGGAGCGTGCCCATGTCGTCGAATCCGGTCGCCGAGACCGTCGCCTCCCTGATGCCCAGGGCGAAGGCGGAGCTCGCCGAGCTGGTGGCCTTCAAGTCGGTGGCGGACTTCGACCAGTTCCCCAAGAGCGAGAGCGAGGGCGCCGCGCGCTGGGTCGCCGACGCGCTGGCCGCCGAGGGCTTCGAGGACGTGGCGCTGCTGGACACCCCGGACGGCACGCAGTCGGTGTACGGCTACCTGCCCGGGCCCGCGGGCGCGAAGACGGTGCTGCTGTACGCGCACTACGACGTGCAGCCGCCGCTGGACGAGGCCGGCTGGGACACCCCGCCGTTCGAGCTGACCGAGCGTGCGGGCCGCTGGTACGGGCGGGGTGCCGCCGACTGCAAGGGCGGCGTGATCATGCACCTGCTGGCGCTGCGCGCGCTGAAGGCGAACGGCGGCATACCGGTGCATGTGAAGGTCATCGCCGAGGGCTCGGAGGAGATGGGCACCGGCGGTCTGGAGCGGTACGCCGAGGCGCACCCGGAGCTGCTCGAGGCCGACACCATCGTCATCGGCGACGCGGGCAACTTCCGCGTGGGCCTGCCCACGGTGACGAACACGCTGCGCGGGATGACCCTGCTGCGGGTGCAGATGGACACGCTGCGGGGCAACCTGCACTCCGGCCAGTTCGGCGGCGCCGCGCCGGACGCGCTGGCCGCGCTGATCCGCGTACTGGACTCGCTGCGGTCGGAGGACGGCTCCACGACGGTCGACGGGCTCGGCCAGGGGGCGGCGTGGGACGGGCTGCAGTACGACGAGGAGCAGTTCCGCGAGGACGCCAAGGTGCTGGACGGGGTCGAACTGATCGGCTCCGGCACGGTCGCCGACCGGATCTGGGCGCGGCCGGCGGTCACCGTGCTCGGCATCGACTGCCCGCCGGTCGTCGGTGCCACGCCGTCGGTGCAGGCGAGCGCCCGTGCGCTGATCAGCCTGCGGGTGCCGCCGGGCGTGGACGCGGCCGCGGCGACGAAGCTGCTGCAGGCGCATGTGGAGGCGCACACGCCGTGGGGCGCGCGGGTGGTGACGGAGCAGGTCGGTCAGGGGCAGGCGTTCCGCGCGGACACCTCAAGCCCGGCGTACCAGGCGATGGCCGACGCGATGGCGGTGGCGTACCCGGGTGAGGAGATGCAGTACGCCGGTCAGGGCGGCTCGATCCCGCTGTGCAACACCCTCGCCGCGCTGTACCCGCAGGCGGAGATCCTGCTGATCGGCCTGAGCGAGCCGGAGGCGCAGATCCACGCCGTGAACGAGAGCGTGTCCCCGCAGGAGCTGGAGCGGCTGTCGGTGGCGGAGGCGCTGTTCCTGCGGAACTACGCGGCGAGCTGACGCCCGCTGCGCGCTGAGCCGCCGGCCGGTCCGAGCTGCGTGGTGACCGACCGTTTCGGGCCTGCGGGCCCGTCGTGGCCGGTCGCGCCGTTCCCCGCGCCCCTAGGGCGACGCACCCAGGGGCGCGGGGAACTGCGCGAGCAACCCACGATCAGCCGCAGCCCGGGGACGGCGGCAACCACCCCCGAACAGCGCCGGCCCTCAGCTCGGTCACAGCTCAGGAAGCGCTACACGGGCACCCCGGCCTCCAGGTAGAGCGCCGCGCCCCGTTCCCGCGCCCGGAGGGCCCAGCGCAGGCGTTCGTAGCGGACGGGTGGGAGCAGGGTGGCGGCCTCCTCCTCGGTGACGAAGCGCCAGGCGCGCAGTTCGGGGCCGGGCAGCAGGAGTCCGTCGATGGCCGCGCGGTCCAGGCGGCCGCCGTCGAAGAGCAGGCGCAGTCCGCCGTAGCCGGGCGGCGCGGGGCGTTCCCAGTCGACGACGAGGAGTCGCGGTACGTCGTCCAGGCGGATGCCGGTCTCCTCGGCGACCTCGCGCACGCCGGCGCGGGCGGGTGCCTCGCCGGGTTCGACGACGCCGCCGGGGAACTCCCAGCCGGGCTTGTAGGTGGGGTCGACGAGCAGCACCCGGTCGTGCTCGTCGAAGAGCAGCACACCCGAGGCGACGGTCTCCGCGGTGGGTTCGGCGGTCTGCACGATGGCGCAGGCGGGCGCGGCCTCGGAGGCGACGGCCGCGGCGATGCGCACGGCGGTCTCGTACGGGGTGAGGGTGCCGTTGTCGACGGGGTGGGCGTCGGCGCCGAGCCAGCCGGCCAGGGCGGCGCGGTAGGGCTCGATGTGGTCGAGGGCCCACTGGCGCAGAGGTATCTCGCCGTCGGGCCGGTCCGGCGGGACCTCGCGCTGGACGATCCGCTCGCGCAGGATCGTTTCCGCCGGGGTCAGGACGAGGTGGCGTACGGTGATCCGGCGGGCGGCGAGTCCGCCGAAGATCTCGTCGCGGTACTCCTGGCGCAGCAGGCTCATGGGCACCACGAGGGTGCCGCCGAGTTCGGCGAGCAGCGCGGCCACGGTGTCGATCACGAGTCTGCGCCAGATCGGCAGGTCCTGGAGGTCGGTCACCTCGGCCAGGCGTTTGGCCGGGAGCAGCTGGGTGAGTGCCCCGCCGACGAGCTCGGGGTCGAAGAGCGTGCTGTTCGGGATCAGGTCGATCAGCTCCCGTGCGGTGGTCGTCTTTCCCGCACCGAACGCGCCGTTGATCCAGACGACGGTCACGTTGCCCCCTCTTCAGTTCGGCCCCCTGTGGCTTGCCCGCAACACCCTGCCATGGAAACCAGGCGCAGTTGAGGGTGTACGCACAGCAGGGTGCCGGGCCCCTTCTGCGGGGTCCGGGACCCTGTGGGCGGGGCGTGCGGGCAGTCAGCCGTCGGCGCCGGCCTCTCCGCCGAGGGCGGACTCGTCGACGCCCGACAGGCTCTCGCTGGCGATCGTGTGGTCGAGGGTGCTGAGGGTGTCCTGCACGTCGAGGTCCCCGAGGGGGGAGTCGCCGAGGGCGTGGGAGGGGCTCACCGCCGCGACGACGAACCCGGTGGCGAGGGAGGCGATGGCGAGCATGCTGCGCTTCTTCATGCCCGTTCCAACGGCGTCCGGGCCGGGATGGTCACGCCCGAGGCCCCGTGCGGCGGCTCCAAGCCAAGCGGCGCTCAAAACGACTCTCAGCGGCTCACCGATGTCTCCCTGCCCACGCACGACAGCTTCTCGGGATTGCGCACGTGGTAGAGGCCGGTGACGCGGCCGTGGTCGATCCGCAGGGCCAGCACGCCGTCGAGTTCGCCGTCGAGCCGCACGAGCAGGCCCGGGCTGCCGTTGACCTGCACGGGCTCCAGCGACCTCGCGGCGTCGCGCCGGTACCAGCCGGTGGCCAGCAGCCGGGCCACCCGCTCGGCACCGCGGATCGGCCGCGGGATGGCGCGTCTGACCCCGCCGCCGTCGCTGAGGGCGACGACATCCGGGGCGAGGATGTCGAGCAGCCGCTGGAGGTCGCCGGTCTCGACCGCCCGCTGGAAGGCCTGGATCACGGCCCGGGTCTCGGCCGGGGAGACGGTGCCCCGGGGGCGGCGGGCGGCGACGTGGGCGCGGGCCCGGCGGGCGATCTGGCGTACGGCGGCGGGGTTCTTGTCGACGGCTTCGGCGATGTCCTCGTAGTCGAGGTCGAACACCTCGCGCAGCACGAACACCGCCCGCTCGGTCGGGGTGAGGGTCTCCAGAACCAGCAGCATCGCCATGGAGACGCTCTCGGCGAGCTCGACGTCCTCGGCGACGTCGGGCGCGGTGAGCAGCGGCTCGGGCAGCCACGGGCCGACGTAGGACTCCTTGCGGCGGCCGAGCGCGCGCAGCCGGTCCAGGGCCAGCCGGGTGACGATGCGCACCAGATAGGCGCGCTCCTCGCGCACGCCGCCGGGGTCGACGCCGGCCCAGCGCAGCCAGGTCTCCTGAAGGACGTCCTCGGCGTCGGTGGCCGAGCCGAGCATCTCGTAGGCGACGGTGAAGAGCAGGTTGCGGTGGGTGACGAACGCCTCGGTGGCGCGGTCCACCCGCTCGGCCGTCGTTCCTTCGCCGCGTTTGCCCATGCCCCGCTCCTGACTGTCGGTCCTCAGCACTGCCATGCGCACAAGACGCCGGTGGCCGCCGCTTTGTGACATCGCGGCGGGTGGCCCACGTCACACGACGGCGGTGTCACAGGGGCGGCACGGGCGACGTCTCGTGGTTGTCGCTGCACGAAAGGCACGGACAGGAGCATGGACATGAGCACAGACCTGAGCACAGGCGCCTCTTCCCCGCCCTCCCCCGACCCCCGCCGCTGGTGGGCGCTGGTGGTCATCGCTCTCGCCCAGCTGATCGTGGTGCTGGACATGACGATCGTGAACATCGCCCTGCCGTCCGCGCAGCAGGACCTCGGCATGACCGACGGCAACCGGCAGTGGGCGATCACCGCCTACACGCTCGCCTTCGGCGGTCTGCTGCTGCTCGGCGGCCGCCTCGGTGACCTGTTCGGACGCAGGCGCAGCTTCGTCGTCGGACTGATCGGCTTCGCCGTGGCGTCCGCGCTGGGCGGCGCCGCCACCGGGCCCGGCATGCTGTTCGCGGCCCGGGCCCTGCAGGGCGTCTTCGCCGCGCTGCTGGCCCCGGCCGCGCTGTCGCTGATGACCACGACGTTCACCGACCCGCGCGAACGCGGCAAGGCCTTCGGTGTGTTCGGCGCGATCGCGGGCGCAGGCGGGGCCATCGGCATGCTGGTGGGCGGCGCCCTGACCGAGTACCTGGACTGGCGCTGGTGCCTGTACGTCAACGCGCCGGTGGCCGCCGTCGCGGTGGTCGGCGCGCTGGTGCTGCTCAAGGACCCGGGCCGCACGGCGGGCGCCCGGCTGGACATCGTGGGCGCCCTGCTGGGCACCGCAGGGGTGCTGTCCATCGTCTACGGCTTCAGCGAGGCCGAGTCCCGTGACTGGGACGACAGTCTGGTGCTGACGCTGCTGATCGGCGGCGTGGCGCTCCTCGGGCTCTTCGCCCTGTGGCAGACCCGCGCCCGGACGCCGCTGCTGCCGCTGCACATCGTGAGGGACCGTCAGCGGGCGGGCGCCTACGTGACGATGGCCCTGGTCACCATCTCCATGTTCGGCGTCTTCCTGTTCCTGACCTTCTATCTGCAGGGCATCAAGGGCTGGTCGCCGCTGCGGACCGGTGTGGCGTACCTGCCGATGACCGCGTCGATGATCATCGGGTCGACGCAGATCTCGGCGCGGCTGCTGCAGAAGGTGCCGGCCCGGACGCTGATCGTGCCCGGTCTGACGCTGGCCGCCGGCGGGCTGGCCGTCCTGGCCACCATCGATGTCGACGCGCCCTACGCAGGCCGTGTCCTGCCGGGCATCTGCATGATGGGCCTCGGCCTGGGTGTCACCTTCATGGCGGCGATCTCCACGGCGACCGGGCGGGTCGCCCCGCAGGAGCAGGGGGCGGCCTCGGCGACGCTCAACACCATGCAGCAGGTGGGCGGTTCGGTCGGCACCGCGCTGCTCAACACGATCGCGGCCGGCGCCACCTCGGACTGGCTGACCGACCACCGGATCGACCCCACGCGGCAGACCCCGCAGGTGAGGGCGGCACTCGCGGAGGCCACGGTGCACGGCTACTCCGTGGCCACCTGGATCTCCGCGGGCATCATGCTGCTGGCCGCGCTGGTCGCGGGCGTCCTCATCAACGCCAAGGCACCGGGCCGCCAGGCCGGAGCACCTGAACCCGGCCCCGGGACCAAGGCCTTCGAGACCCCGGTCCACGCGGGCTGACCCCAGGCGTGGGGCCCGTGCGCCGAGACGCCGTCAGCGCACGGGCCCCACTGGCGCCTTCCTGCCGTACGACGACACAGACCGGCGTGGCCTCGCGAAGGGCCCCAGCAGCACCGCGCAGGCCGCCACGCCCAGCACCCCGCCGGCGAGGAAGGCGCCCCGCACGTCGGCGAGCGACAGCACGAGTCCGCCGAGAGCGGCGCCCGCGGCGATACCGGCGTTGTAGAGGCCGGAGTTGGCCGCGAGGGCGAGGTCGGTGCGGCCCGGAGCGCAGTGCAGCATCTCGTTCTGGATGGCCATGAACACCGGGCCGAGCGCCCCGCCCGTCAGCACCAGGAAGACCACCGCCGCGACAGGGTGGGAGCCGGCCGCGTACAGCCCGAGCAGGCCCACGGTCTGGGTGGCCACGGCCGTCGTCAGCGCGGAGCGCGGGAAGCGGTCCAGCAGCGACCCGGTGAGGCTCACCCCGGCCAGGCAGGCGGCGCCGAGGACCACGAGCAGGACGTCGACCGCGCCCGGGGAGAAGCCGCTCACCCGGCCGAGGAACGTCACGACGTAGGTGTATCCGGCGAAGGCTCCCGCGGCGGACAGGGTCCCGGCGGCCAGCACGGTCCTGAAGCGGCGCGCGTCGGGGCGGGTGCCGTAGGCGGCGGGCTCCTCCTCCGGCGGGGAGGCCGGCAGCAGCGCGGCGATCGTGACGAGCGAGACGAGGCCCAGGACGGCGAGCAGCCCGACGGGCACCCGCCAGTCGCTCTGCCTGCCCAGCCATGTTCCGGCCGGCACACCGAGCGCGAGTGCGAGCGAGCCGGCCATGGACAGCGCCCCGACGACCCGCCCGCGCACCTCGACCGGGAACAGCCCGACCGCCACCGGCCCCATCACGGCCCAGAACAGGGCCTGCGCGAGCGCGGTCAGCAGCCGCGCGGCGAGGAGGAGCCCGTAGGAGGTGGCCAGGGCGGCGACAAGGCTGGCCACGACCAGCGCGGCCAGCAGCCCCATGAGCACCTGCCGCCGGGGCACCTGCCGCACCGCGTGCGCCAACGGCACGGAGGCGACAGCCACCGTCACGGCGTATCCGGTGACGAGCAGTCCGACCGCCGCCTCCGGCACCCGCAGGCTGTCGGAGATCTGCTCCAGGAGACCGACCGGCAGGCTCTCGGCCGTGTTCAGCGTGAACGCGCCGAGCATCAGCGCCCCGAGCACAGCCACCCTGGCCGACGGAGACGGTCGCAGCACGCCCTTGCGGTCACGTCGTGGTCTCGTCCGCTGCGCCTGCTCGGTGGCCCGGTCCATGAATCCACCTCAGCGGGCGGATCGATCGAGCCGCAACCGAAATAAGGGCCGGAGTGTCAGACGCCCGCTGCCGTACGGCCCGTCAGGGCGGCGGCCGCCGCTCCCACCAGACCGGCGTCCGTGCCCATGCGGGCGGGGACGACCGTGAGGCGCTGGACGAAGGACAGCGTCGCGTAGTCGGCGAGGGCCTTGCGCAGGGGCGTGAAGAGGATCTCGCCCGCCTTGCCGACGCCGCCCCCGACGACCGCGATGTCGATCTCGACGAGGGTCGCGGTGGCGGCGATGCCGGCGGCGAGGGCCTGAGCGGCGCGTTCGAAGGAGGCGACGGCGACGGGGTCACCGGCGCGGGCGGCGGCGGCCACCGCGGCGGCGGAGGTGTCGCCGTCGGGACCGGGCCGCCAGCCCGACTCCAGGGCGCGGCGGGCGATGTTGGGGCCGCTGGCGATGCGCTCCACGCAGCCGCGCGCGCCGCAGGGGCACGGATCGCCGTCGAGGTCGACGCTGATGTGGCCGATGTGCCCGGCGTTGCCGGTGGGGCCGGGGTGCAGGCGTCCGCCGAGGACCAGGCCGCCGCCGACACCGGTGGAGACGACCATGCACAGGGCGTTGTCGTGGCCGCGGGCCGCGCCCTGCCAGTGTTCGGCGGCCGTGATGGCCACGCCGTCGCCGATCAGCCGGACCGGCAGTCCCCCGGTCGCCTCCCGGACGCCTTCGACCAGCGGATAGTCGCGCCAGCCGGGCACGTTCACCGGGCTCACCGTGCCGGTGGAGGCGTCCACCGGACCCGCGCTGCCGATGCCGACGGCGTTCGCGCGGCTCCACAGGGGCGAGGCGCTCAGTTCCCGCAGCACCTCGCGGACCGCGCCCATCACCGTGTCACCGTCCTCCCGGGCGGGCGTCGGGCGCTGAGCGCGCACCAGAAGGCGGCCGTCGCCGTCCACCAGCGCGCCGGCGATCTTGGTGCCGCCGATGTCGAGCGCGGCCACGAGGGCGGTGTGCGTCAAGGTCAGTTCTCCCCGTCAACCTGGGACAGTGCAGGAAAGGTGCAGTCCCGTCCGGATGTGGGGCGCGCGGGGCCGCAGAGTGCGGTGGACAGTCTCCCCTGCGTATGACAACGTTGTCCAGGCTCTATGCTCGACGCCACATCCTCATACAATCCTCGGATCGACGCACGCCCTAGATCGAACGTGATCACCGTGGATCACAGGACAGGACACCGCACCGTGGCCGATGCCATCCGCCGAGCAGACGGACTCACCGCCGCCCGCTACGGAAACCGCCCGACGATGAAGGACGTGGCCGCGCGGGCCGGGGTCGGCCTGAAGACGGTCTCCCGGGTCGTCAACGGCGAGCCGGGCGTCACGCCCGACACCGAACGGCGTGTGCAGGACGCCATCGAGGCGCTCGGTTTCCGCCGCAACGACAGCGCGCGCGTGTTGCGCAAGGGCCGCACCGCCAGCATCGGCCTGGTCCTGGAGGATCTCGCCGACCCCTTCTACGGCCCGCTCAGCCGCGCCGTCGAGGAGGTCGCCCGCGCCCATGGCGCGCTGCTGATCAACGGCTCCAGCGCCGAGGACCCGGACCGCGAGCAGGAACTGGCGCTGGCCTTGTGCGCGCGGCGGGTGGACGGGCTCGTGGTGATCCCGGCCGGGGACGACCACCGCTATCTGGAGCCTGAGATCCGGGCGGGGGTGGCCACGGTGTTCGTGGACCGGCCCGCCGGGCGCATCGACGCGGACGTGGTGCTGTCGGACAACTACGGCGGCGCCCGCGACGGCGTGGCCCACCTCATCGCGCACGGGCACCGCCGGATCGGGTTCATCGGTGACATGCCCCGTATCCACACCGCGGCCGAGCGGCTGCGCGGCTACCGGGCCGCCATGGAGGACGCGGGGATACCGGTCGCCGCGTCCTGGATGTCCCTGGGCGTCACCGACCCGGTGCGGGTGCGGCGGGCGGCCGAGGAGATGCTGTCCGGGCCCGACCCGGTCACCGCGATCTTCGCCGGCAACAACCGGGTGACCGTCACCGTCGTGCGGGTGCTCGCCGAGCACACCCGGCGTGTCGCCCTCGTCGGCTTCGACGACATCGAGCTGGCCGACCTGCTCCAGCCCGGACTGACCGTGGTCGCCCAGGACGCGGCGGCGCTCGGCCGTACCGCCGCCGAGCGGCTCTTCCGCCAGCTGGACGGCACCCTGGTCACGCCCGAGCGGATCGAACTGCCCACCCGGCTGGTCACCCGCGGCTCCGGCGAGCTGCCGCCCGCGGACTGAGCGGCCCATGGACGAGCCGGACGTGCACACGCTGGAGGCCCTGGGGCTGGCCGGCGTGCCGCGGGACGACCCGCTGAGCTACCCGGGCGTATGGCCTTCACGGTCCGGACTCCTCGACGGGGACCGGCTGTTACCGCTGGACCGTCTGGTCCACCCCGAGCGCACCCCCGTGCTCGCCGTCGGCTCCAACGCCTCCCCCGCCCAACTGCGCCGCAAGATGGCCCTGTCGGGCATTCGCGCTCCCCTGCCGATGGTCAGGGCGCGCGTCAGCGGGATCGCCGTGGGCGTCTCCGCGCATGTCAGCCGCATGGGCTACGTCTCCGCCTCGCCGGTCCATGTGCCGCACGCGGTACGGGAGTTGTTCGTGACGTGGCTGGACGCCGAGCAGCTCGCGGTGGTCGACGCCAGCGAGGGCGTCCCGCTGCCGGCCGGCAACTTCCGGCGGGCCTGGCTGCCCGACTCCGTCGTGCGCGTGGAACTGGAGGACGGGCAGGCGCTGCCGGGCGTGTACTCGTACGTCAACCGGCGCGGCGTCCTGCACAACGGCACCGGCGCGCCGCGCTCGCACCCGGGTCAGCGGGCGCTGATCACCGAACTCCTCCTCGCCGTCCCGCGGTTGCGGGAGCTGTTCGGGATGACGCCCGAGGAGTTCGTCACCCGGGCGCGTGCCGACGCGGCGCTGTGCGAGGCCGGCACGCTGCTGTTCGCCGAGGAGAAGCTGGTGACGGCGTCCGGCCTCGAGGCGTACGTCCGTCCTCAGCAGACGGGCAGTCCGGGCACCGGGGCGTCGTTGTCGCCGCCCTGGATGTAGACGTCGCTGACGTACACGTTCGTGTTGCCGCTGTCGTCGTCCGTCCTGGCCCACCACACGTTCGTCCACTCGCCGTACGTCTCGCGGCGGCCCAGGTTCTGCTGGCAGTAGAAATAGTTGGTGCCCGCGCCGAGGATGCCGACCTCGGTGCCGGACGCCGTGTAGGACTTGGCGGTGCGCCAGACCTGGCAGTTGTACTTGCCGCCGTCGATCGGGTGGCAGACGGGGGCGGGTTCCTGGGTGGCGGTGCCGCCGCCGTCGCCCGTACCGCTCGTCGGAGTCTTGGAGGGGGCCGGGCTCGCGGTCCGGCCGGTGGAGGTGCCTGCGCCCGTCTCGTCCTTGTTCTGCTCGTCCTCCTCGTCCCCCTTGTTGTCCTTGTCCGCCCGTGTCTGCGAAGCGCTCGGGGACGCCGCTTCGCCCTTCTCGGACGCCTCGGCCTTCGCGCTCGCGTCGGTGGCCCGTGCGCTCGCCGACTGCGCGCCGGCCACCGACGCCGACCCGCTGATGGCCGCCGCCGACGCGCCGGGCGCGGCTCCCGGCTCCGCGTCGCCCGGTCTGTCCAGCAGCGCCACCGTGATCCCGGCCGCGGCGAGTACGACGGTGACGGCCGCGGCGGCCAGAAGGGCGCGGCCGCGCTTCCGACGGGGCGGCGGGGTGGTCGTGGCGGTGGGGTTCGTCGCCGGGACACCGGTCGGGGCGGCGGGGGTGTGCCCGGCCGCACCCGGCCATGGCTGCGCGGGCCCGAACCCCGGCGGCACCGACGGCACGCTCAGTTCCGTCTCGGTGCGAGGGGAAGCCGGGCTGCCGTGCAGGGAGGACGTGGGGACGTCCGTGCCGGGCCCCGCTGCCACCGACTCCAGTTGTTCGCGGGCCCGGTCGGCGTCGGGGCGGGCGTCGGGGTGCTTGGCCATGAGGGCGGCCAGGACGGGGCCCAGGGGGCCGGCCCTGCGCGGCTCCGGGAGCGGCTCGGAGACGATGGCGGTGAGGGTCGAGAACGTCGAGGTACGGCGGAACGGGGAGTCGCCCTCCACGGCCGCGTAGAGGGTGGCGCCGAGGGCCCAGATGTCGGAGGCCGGGCCGGGATCGCCGCCCTGGGCGCGTTCGGGTGCCAGGTAGTCCAGGGAGCCGATGATCTCGCCGCTGCGGGTGAGGTGGGTGGCGGAGCCGTCGCCCGGGTCGTCCATGGCGGCGATGCCGAAGTCGGTGAGGACGACCCGGCCGGAACGGTCGAGGAGGATGTTGCCGGGCTTGACGTCGCGGTGCAGGACGCCGACGCGGTGGGCGGCGGCCAGGGCGTCCATCACCTTGGCGCCGATCCCGGCCGCCTCGCGCGGGTCGAGGGTGCCGCGCTCGCGCAGGACGTCGTCCAGGGAGGGGCCGTCCACCAGCTCCATGACGATCAGCGGGCGGCCGTCGACCTCCGCGATGTCGTGCACGGCGACCACGCCGGGGTGGCGCACCCGGGCCGCGGCGCGGGCCTCGCGCTGCATGCGCAGCCTCAGGTCGGCGAGTTCGGGCCCGCCGGAGTCGGTGTAGGTGCGCAGTTCCTTGAGGGCGACCTCACGGCCGAGGACCTCGTCGACGGCCCGCCAGACCACGCCCATGCCGCCGCGCCCGAGCCGCGCCGTGACCCGGTAGCGCCCGGCCAGCAGTCTGCCGACCCCGTCCCTGTGGCCGTACCGGCCGTGCTCGCCGTACTCCCCCGAAGACACCGCTGCCCCGTTCCTGTGACACGTCCATGAGTGCCGTACAGACTACGGGGCAGGGGTGACAGCGGCAGTCGCCGGTGGCTGCTGTGACGATTCCGCTACTTCGCCGAAGCCGTCAGGTCACCGCGCCTCGGCGCCGCGAAGCCTTCCAGGTCGGCGCGGGTGAGGCCGGTGAGGCGGGCGACCTCGGCGATGTCGAGGGCGCCGCAGTCCAGGCCGCGCAGGAGGTAGCCGCTGAGGGCCTTGGCGGTGGCGGGCTCGTCCATGACGTCGCCGTCGGTGTGGCTGGCGTAGCGGGCGAGGCGGGCGGCGGCCTGCTCGAAGCCCTCGCGGTAGAAGGCGAAGACGGCGGCGTAGCGGGTGGGGATGTGGCCGGGGTGCATGTCCCAGCCCTGGTAGTAGGCGCGGGCCAGGGCGCGGCGGGTGAGGCCGTAGTGCAGGCGCCAGGCGTCGTGGACCTTGGCGGTGGAGCCGACCGGCAGGACGTTGGTGGAGCCGTCGGAGACGCGTACGCCGGTGCCCGCGGCGGCGACCTGCATGATCGCCTTGGCGTGGTCGGCTGCGGGGTGGTCGCTGGCCTGGTAGGCGGCGGACACGCCGAGGCAGGCGCTGTAGTCGAAGGTGCCGTAGTGCAGGCCGGTGGCGCGGCCCTCGGCGGCCTGGATCATCCGGGCGACGGCGGCGGTGCCGTCGGCGGCGAGGATGGACTGGCTGGTCTCGATCTGGATCTCGAAGCCGATCCGGCCGGGCTCCAGGGCGTGCGCCTTCTCGAAGGACTCCAGAAGCCGGACCATGGCGGTGACCTGCTCGGGGTAGGTCACCTTGGGCAGGGTGAGGACGAGCCCGTCGGGCAGGCCGCCCGCCTGCATCAGGCCGGTGAGGAAGATGTCGAGGGTGCGGATGCCGCGGTCGCGGACCGGGGCCTCCATGCACTTCATGCGGATGCCCATGTACGGGGCCGCGGTGCCGTTCGCGTAGGCCTCGGCGATCAGGCGGGCGGCGCGGGCCGCGTCCTGGTCCTCGTCCGCGCCCTTGTAGCCGTCCTCGAAGTCGACGCGCAGGTCTTCGATCGGCTCGCGCTCCAGCTTGGCGCGGACGCGGGAGTACACCGGCTCGGCCAGCTCGTCCGAGAGGCCCAGCACCGCGGCGAAGGAGGCCGCGTCGGGGGCGTGTTCGTCGAGGGCGGCGAGGGCCTGGTCGCCCCAGGTGCGCAGGGTGTCGGCGGCGAAGACGTCACCGGGGACGTAGACGGTGTGGACGGGCTGGCGGGTGCCGGGGTCTCCGGGGTACACGCGCTCCAGTTCGGCGTCGACCTCGGCGAGGGAGGCGCTGATCTCCTCGCTGACGGTGCCCGCGAGGCTCGTCGGCACCTTCTCCTGCTGGCCCTGACCCATCCCACACCCTCCTGTTTTCCACTGTACGGAATCAATAATCCGTTGAATGAAAGTTATCCGGGGACCTCCGACTGGTCAACACCCTCAGTACAGCACCCCGGCACGCCGAGGCCCCCGTGACCGGCGTGGGTCACGGGGGCCTCGGACAGCCGGGCGGCGGCGATCAGCCCTTGCGGGCCTTGACCTCGTCGGTCAGCTGCGGGACGACGTCGAACAGGTCGCCGACGACGCCGTAGTCGACCAGCTCGAAGATCGGGGCCTCGGGGTCCTTGTTGATGGCCACGATGGTCTTCGAGGTCTGCATGCCCGCGCGGTGCTGGATCGCGCCGGAGATGCCGGAGGCGATGTACAGCTGCGGGGAGACCGACTTACCGGTCTGGCCGACCTGGTTGGTGTGCGGGTACCAGCCGGCGTCCACCGCGGCGCGCGAGGCGCCGACGGCCGCGCCGAGGGAGTCGGCGAGGGCCTCGATGATCGCGAAGTTCTCCGCGCCGTTGACGCCACGGCCGCCGGAGACGACGATCGCGGCCTCGGTCAGCTCCGGGCGGCCCGTCGACTCACGCGGGGTGCGCGCGGTGACCTTGGTGCCGGTGGCCTTGTCGGAGAAGGTCACGGCGAGGGCCTCGACCGCACCCGCGGCCGGGGCGGCCTGAACGGCAGCCGAGTTCGGCTTGACCGTGATGACCGGGGTGCCCTTGGAGACACGGGACTTGGTGGTGAAGGACGCGGCGAACACCGACTGGGTGGCCACCGGGCCCTCGGCGCCGGCCTCGAGGTCGACGGCGTCCGTGATGATGCCGGAGCCGATGCGCAGCGCCAGACGGGCGGCGATCTCCTTGCCCTCGGCGGAGGACGGGACCAGCACGGCGGCCGGCTCGACGGCCTTGACCGCGGCCTGGAGGGCGTCGACCTTCGGCACGACCAGGTAGTCGGCGTACTCGGACGCGTCGTGGGTGAGGACCTTCACCGCGCCGTGCTCGGCGAGGGCGGCGGCGGTGTCGGCGGCGCCGTTGCCCAGCGCGACGGCGACGGGCTCGCCGATGCGGCGGGCCAGGGTCAGCAGCTCGAGGGTCGGCTTGCGGACGGCACCGTCCACGTGGTCGACGTAGACGAGGACTTCAGCCATGGGAATGCTCTCCTGCGTAACGAAGTTGAGGGGCGGTCAGCGACTGATCGGGCTCAGATGAACTTCTGGCCCGCGAGGAACTCAGCGAGCTGCTTGCCGCCCTCGCCCTCGTCCTTGACGATGGTGCCGGCCGTGCGGGCCGGGCGCGGCTCCGCCGACTCGACGACCGTGTAGGCGTTCTCCAGGCCGACCTCGTCCGCGTCGATGTCCAGGTCGGACAGGTCCCAGGACTCCACCGGCTTCTTCTTGGCCGCCATGATGCCCTTGAAGGACGGGTAGCGGGCCTCGCCGGACTGGTCGGTGACCGACACGACGGCCGGCAGGGAGGCCTCGAGCTGCTCGGAGGCGGCGTCGCCGTCGCGGCGGCCCTTGACGGTGCCGTCCTCGACGGAGACCTCGGAGAGCAGGGTGACCTGCGGGACGCCCAGGCGCTCGGCCAGCAGGGCCGGGACGACGCCCATGGTGCCGTCGGTGGAGGCCATGCCGGAGACGACCAGGTCGTAGCCGGCCTTCTCGATGGCCTTGGCCAGCACCAGGGAGGTGCCGATGGCGTCGGTGCCCTCGATGTCCTCGTCCTCGACGTGGATCGCCTTGTCGGCGCCCATGGACAGCGCCTTGCGCAGGGCGTCCTTGGCGTCCTCCGGGCCGACCGTCAGGACGGTGACCTCGACGTCGTCGTCCGAGTTCTCGGCGATCTGCAGCGCCTGCTCGACGGCGTACTCGTCGAGCTCGGAGAGCAGACCGTCCACGTCGTCCCGGTCGACGGTCAGGTCATCGGCGAAGTGCCGGTCGCCAGTGGCGTCGGGCACGTACTTCACAGTGACAACGATCCTCAAGCTCACGCCGGCTCTCCTACTGCAATCGTCATTTTTCGGCTGCCTCTTGCAGGCAGCATAGGCGCCTCAAGTGGCCGATCCCGGTCGGGGCGACACCGCGCTCCGACCGAAATATTACTCGTCAGTACACCCAGTTCCTGCCCGCTAAGCAAGCGCTTTGAACTGTGACCTTCGCAACGCAGCGTAACCGGAATCGGACGGCTTCGCAGAAGCGGCGAGGCGTGATCAATCCCGCAGAGCGGTGAACCGGCCCTGGTGGTAGAGGAGCGGGCGGCCCGCGCCCGAGGGGTCGCCGAGCACGACCTCGGCCAGCACGATCCGGTGGTCTCCGGCCGGTACGCGGCTCACGACCCGGGCGATCAGCCAGGCCGGCACGTCGTCCAGGACCGGCACGCCCTCGGGGCCCTCGTGCCAGGCGGTGGCGGGGCCGAAGCGGTCGGCGCCGCTGCGGGCGAAGGTGGTGGCGAGCGCCTGCTGGTGCTCGCCGAGTATGTGCACGCCCACGTGCTCGGCCTCGGCGATCGCGGGCCAGCTGGAGGCACCGGTGCCGATGCCGAAGGAGATCAGCGGGGGCTCGGCGGACACCGAGGTGAGGGAGGTGGCGGTGAAGCCGACGGGGCCTGCGGCACCGCGCGCGGTGATCACCGCGACACCCGCCGCGTGCCGCCGGAAGACGGAGCGCAGCAGGTCGGGAGAGGCGAGCTGGACGGTGCCGAGGTCGGACGTGGCCGTCATGGAGTTGTCCTTCTGCTGGAGGGGACGAGCGGGTCGCGGGTGCTCAGCAACCCGGACAGCGTGCGCTCGCGGTGCGGACCAGGTCGATGTGCACCCGTCCGTGGAGAAGGAGTTCCGAAGGCATACCGGCCAGGCTGGCGATATGTGGTACGCCCAGTCAAGTACGTCCCGGGATATGGGAGCGGCCTCACTGCGCCCCGACCGCCTCCCCGAGGGCCGCGATGACGTCCGCCTTACGGGGCTGTCCCGCGGCCCGCCGCACCACGCGGCCGCTCGCGTCGAGGACCAGCACGGTCGGGGTCTTCAGGATGTCCAGCGCGCGGACCAGCTCCAGGCGGTCCTCCGCGTCGATCTCGACATGGGTGACACCGGGCACCAGCGCGGCGACCTCGCCGAGCACCCTTCGGGTGGCCCGGCAGGGCGCGCAGAAGGCGCTGGAGAACTGCACCAGCGTGGCGCGCTCGCCCAGTTCCTCGCCCAGCTCGGCCGGCCCGAGCAGCTTGCCCTCGTCGCGCCCGCGCACCCGTACTCTCCCGTTCCGCCGCCGATGCAGCACTCCGAAGGCGCTCGCCGCCGCGAGCACCGCCACGCACACCACAAGTCCGGTCATCCTCGGGTGCAGCGTTCACACGACCGCAAAGATTCCCGGGCCCTGGCACGGTCCGGCATACGGAATGCTTGCTTCATGGACATCGACGTGAGGGGGCCGCGGTTCGGCGCGGCCGTGACGGCCGTGGTGCTCGCGGCCGTTCTGGTCACCGGGAGCGCCTGGCTGCTGGCCTGGCAGACGCTGGCGTTCGCGCTGGGCGCGGCGGGCGGGGTGGGGCGTTCGCCCTACGGCTGGGTGTTCCGCAGGCTGGTGCGGCCGCGGCTCGGGCCGCCCACGGACTTCGAGGCGCCCGAGCCGCCGAGGTTCGCGCAGGCGGTGGGGCTGGTCTTCGCCGGCGTGGGGCTTGCCGGGTACGCGGCGGGCGTCGAATGGCTGGGTCTCACGGCGACCGGGGCGGCGCTCGCGGCGGCCTTCCTCAACGCGGCGTTCGGCTACTGCCTGGGGTGCGAGATGTACCTGCTGCTCCGGAGGCTGACGGTACGCCCGGAGTAAAGGGCCGTTAAAACACCGAGGTGGATCACGGGGCGACGTGACGAGGATCTCGCCCTCGAGGGGCACGCGGGCTGGCTCCCCACGCGTTCTTGGGGCACGATCTGCGACATGCCGTAAAACCTACGGCTGCGTAACTTCCCGCCGGGAGCCCCCTTTCCCAGGCAGAGCAGAAAGGGCCCGTCCCACCTATGGCTGAGCTCGTGTACCGCCCCGTCATCGGGTTCGCCCAGACGCTGTTCAAGGTCTGGGACCTCAAGATCGACTGCGAGGGTTCCGAGAACATCCCGCGGTCGGGCGGCGCCGTGCTGGTGAGCAACCACATCAGCTACCTGGACTTCGTCTTCAACGGCCTGGCGGCGCTGCCGCAGAAGCGCCTGGTGCGCTTCATGGCCAAGGAGTCGGTGTTCCGGCACAAGGTGTCCGGCCCGCTGATGCGCGGCATGAAGCACATCCCCGTGGACCGCAAGCAGGGCGAGGCGGCCTACGAGCACGCGCTGCGCTCGCTGCGCTCCGGCGAAGTGGTCGGCGTGTTCCCCGAGGCGACGATCTCGCAGTCGTTCGCCCTCAAGAGCTTCAAGTCCGGTGCCGCGCGCATGGCCCAGGAGGCGGGCGTCCCGCTGATCCCGATGGCCGTGTGGGGCACCCAGCGGCTGTGGACCAAGGGCCACCCCCGCAACTTCCGGCGCAGCCACCTCCCGGTCACCATCCGCGTGGGCGAGGCGGTCGAGGCGCCCAAGGACAAGTACGCCGGCGCGATCACCCGCCAGTTGCGCGGGCGCGTGCAGGAACTGCTGGAGGCCGCCCAGCGCGCCTACCCGAGCCGCCCCAAGGGCCCCGAGGACAGCTGGTGGCTCCCGGCCCACCTGGGCGGCACCGCGCCGACGCCCGAAGAGGTCCGCGCGGCCGAGGCCGGCTGACCCGCGCCGGCGGACCCCGGATACCTCGGCGCGCAATGTTCGGGCGGCCGACCCCGCGTCCGTACCGCCCGAGTGCGGCCGGTAGGGTCCCCGCGGTAAGGCGGACGGTCGGCGGCTGACGGGGGCGCTTCGATGCGGCGTTGGGTCAAAGTGGCGGTGGCGGCTGTGGCCGTGCTGGGGATCGGCGGCTGGATCGCCGAGCCGTACGTCCAGGACTGGATGCTGCTGCGCAGCGCGTGCGCGGGCGGCCTGCCCGGTGACGCGGTCCGCGAACTGGCTGTGCACGGTTCGCACTTCACCGAGGCCGAGTCGGCCACGCACGAACGGCTGGGCTCCTTCAGCTGCTCCGTGTCCTTCGAGGACGAGGACGGCGACAGCGAACTGCTGCTGAGGGCCGAGGCGTACACCCGGCGGGACGACCAGGACCGGGAGTACAGGTCCCTCTTCGACGGGGAGGGCTTCACCCCGCAGGCGGCCCTGCCCGACGGACTGCCCGGCTTCACCGACCGCTTCGGCAGCCTCCAGTTCCTCGTCCCCTGCCCGGAGTTGGGCCGCGACGACGACGGACGGCAGCGCCGCATGCTGGTGCGCACGGCGTTCGGCCGGGAGGCCGCCGCCGGGCAGCGCGCCGCCTACGAGACCGCCGTCGCGCTGGTCGCCGCCGCCTCCGACCGGCTCGGCTGCGGTGCCGAGCCGCTCGACGCGCCGAAGGGCGACGCCGCACCGCCCGACCCCGAGGACGACCTGCGCACGGTCCCCTTCGGCGAGGCGGCCGACAGCGCCTGTGCCCGCGCGCTGAAGGCCGTACTGCCGCGGCCGTCCGAGTGGCGGCTGGCCGACGGGCTCAACGCCGCCGCGCCCACCGGCCGTTGTGATCTGCTCACCGGACAGGACGACGAGAACGGCGAGGGCGAGCTGGGGATGACGTTCGCCGCCTGGTACGGCGACTGGAGCGGGCGTCTGGTCACCTACGAGGGCGTGCCGCGCAGCCTGACGGCGACCGCCACCTGCGACGGTGAGACCGCGAGCTTCGCCCTCTCCGCCGACAAGGGCATCCCGGGCGTCGGCAAGGTCGAACAGCGGGAGCTGCTGGAGGCGTTCGCTCAGGCGCAGGTCCGGGAGCGGGACTGCACCGGGCTGCGCGTGACGGGCTGAGACCCGAGCGGTGCCTCAGAACCTCATCCAAAGACCCCGTACATAGGCGTCGTCGATGATCTGCCGCATCGCGGCGGCCCGCCCCGCGGGCACACCACGGTCCTTCGCCCAGGCGTCGAACACCGTGAACAGCTGGTGCCGGCCGTCCATCGGGTCGCCCTCGAGCGGCCCGCCGACCGGCCGCGCGGCGATGGCGGCCATCGGCGGACGGGTCGTGACCTGGTCCGGCGCGGCCCGGTAGGTGCCGCGCAGATGCCGGCGTACGACGTCGTCGTACGCGGCGAGGTCGTCGGTCGTGCCCTCCCGGGCCAGGGCGGCCCGGTGCTTCATCAGGTTGCCGACGCGTTCGGCGATGTCCTCCAGGTCGTTGTCCGGCCAGGTCGTCGGGGTGCTGGCGTAGTCGCTCTTCTCCTTCGGGTCGGGGCGGAAGGCCGGGTCGCCGCCCTGGGTGGTCAGGCGCTCCAGGTAGTGCGCGAAGTAGGCGCGCTCGGCGTCGTAGAGGATCGCCAACGCCTCGGGGTCCTCGGCGAGTTCGGCCACGAGCATCTCCGGGTCGGCCTCGGCGGGTCCGTAGGGCTGGTCGTACTCGAAGTCCGTGTGGGCCTCGCCGGGGGCGAGGAAACGGCCGTACGACGTCCAGCCGTACGGGTCCGGCGCGGCGGCCTCGGCGGACACCGCGGGGCCGCCGGACTCGTCGTCGTGCATGAGGTATCGGGCCTCGTCCACGACATAGTCGGCGAGCATCCGGGCCACCGCGGGGGCCATGCCCTCGGGCACCTCGGCGCCGTCCAGGGCGGCGGCGACCCCGTACGCGGCGCGCGCCTGGGCGAGGCTGTGCGGGGTGCCGGGGCCGGGCGCCCGGGTGGCGGCCTCGACGACCGCGCCGAGCACCTCGGCTCCGTCGCCGCAGGGGTTGTCGTACCGCAGGAGTTCGCGTACCGCGTCGAAGCGGGAGAGGTCGTCGCCGGGGTCCAGTGCGCGGGTCGCTGCCGCGGGCCGGTCGGCGAGGGTGCGGGTGGATTCCGGGACGGTCTGGCAGGGCGGGGTGTCTTCGCCTGCGGCGAGCGTGATCGTGGCGGTGGTGCCTCCTGCGACGACGGCGAGGGCGATGGCCGAGGCCATCAGTCGGTGCCGTCTCAGCCACGACCACCGGCCGCCACCCTGTTCGTCGACCGTCACCACGTCTTGTGTCGCTCCCCCGTCGTTCATGCGGTGGACCCTAGCGGGAGGGTTTTTCGGCCTTTCGTCGGGGGGTCTGGTGTGCGTGGCCGGGTGCGGGTGGTTCGTGGCTGGTCGCGCAGTTCCCCGCGCCCCTAGGGGAGTTCTGTGGGGAGCGTCCTTGAGAGGTATGGCCAGTCGGGGGCGGCCTTGAGGGCCTGGACGACGTCAGGATGCGGGGCGGCGTACAGGGTCGGGTAGTCGACCTCGTCGGCCTCGGCATCCGGCGTGAAGGCCAGTCCTTCCCCGGTGAGGGAGAAGCGGGCGCGCGACCCCGCCTCTCCGCCGCGCGGGTCCAGTCGATGCCAGGCACCGTTGAACCGGACCGCCACCAGGCCGTGGACCGCCTCGAACTTCTGGTAGCACAGGGCCGTGGGGATGTCCTCGGCGCGCAACAGCGCGGCCAGAGCGTGGGACTTGGCGTAGCAGATGCCGGTGCGCTGCTCGATGACGTCGGAGGCGCGCCAGGTCACTCGAGGATCGCCGGTGTCGGCGGAGTGGGGGATGGTGTCGCGGACGAAATCGAAGGCCCTCCGCGCATAGTCATACGAGTCGTCGGCACCGTCGGCCAGACGTGCCGCTGTCTCGCGGACGAGCGGGTGGTGATGGTCGATGACCTCGTCAGCGGCCAAGTACGCGGACAGGTCAGGCGTGTTCTGGATCAGCTCCATGGCTGCAGAGCATAGAAATGCGATCACCCGACAGTCAATGACTTTTCAGGTGACCGCATATCTATGCGCTCGTGTGGGGCGCCGTCTAGCGGGCCATCTCCTCCTTGAGCGCCGCGAGGAACGCGTCCACGTCCTCCTCCGTGGTGTCGAAGGAGCACATCCAGCGCACGACGCCCTCGGCCTCGTCCCAGAAGTAGAACCGGAACTTCTTCTGCAGCCGCTCGCTGACCGCGTTCGGCAGCCTGGCGAAGACGCCGTTGGCCTGCACCGGGTAGAGGATCTCCACGCCGTGCACCGCGCGGACGCCCTCGGCGAGGCGCTGGGCCATGTCGTTGGCGTGACGGGCGTTGCGCAGCCAGAGGTCCTTGGCGAGCAGCGCCTCCAGCTGGACCGACACGAAGCGCATCTTGGAGGCGAGCTGCATGGACAGCTTGCGCAGATGCTTCATGTGCCGGACGGCGTCCTGGTTGATCACGACGACGGCCTCGCCGAACAGGGCCCCGTTCTTGGTGCCGCCGAGGGAGAGGATGTCGACGCCGACCGCGTTGGTGAAGGTGCGCATGGGCACGTTCAGGGACGCGGCCGCGTTGGCTATCCGGGAGCCGTCCAGGTGCACCTTCATGCCGTGCGCATGGGCGTGCTCGCAGATCGCGCGGATCTCGTCGGGCGTGTAGAGGGTGCCCAGCTCGGTGCTCTGGGTGATCGAGACGACCTGCGGCATCGCGCGGTGCTCGTCCTCCCAGCCCCAGGCCTGCTTGTCGATCAGCTCGGGGGTGAGCTTGCCGTCCGGCGTGGGCACGGTGAGCAGCTTCAGGCCGCCCATCCGCTCCGGTGCGCCGCCCTCGTCGACGTTGATGTGCGCGCTCTCGGCGCAGATCACCGCGCCCCAGCGGTCGGTGACCGCCTGGAGCGCGACGACGTTCGCGCCGGTGCCGTTGAAGACCGGGAACGCCTCCGCCGTGGGCCCGAAGTGGCTGCGGACGATGCCCTGGAGGTTCTCGGTGTAGTCGTCCTCGCCGTACGCCACCTGATGGCCGCCGTTGGCCAGCGCCAGGGCGGCCATCACCTCCGGATGCGCCCCGGCGTAGTTGTCGCTGGCGAAACCGCGGACCTCGGGGTCGTGGTGGCGACGCGCGTCGGTCTTCGGCGGGTTCACGGCTTCTCGGTGAGCCACAGACGGTTTCCGTTCACTTCCGCGGCGGGCTTGTCCCAGACGCCCACGATCGCCTCGGCGAGGTCCTTGACGTCCGTGAAGCCCGCGAACTTCGCATTGGGCCGCTCGGCACGCATCGCGTCGTGGACCAACGCCTTCACCACCAGGATCGCAGCAGCGGACGTCGCCCCCTGCTCGCCCCCGGCCTTGCGGAAGTAGTCGGCCATGGCCAGCGTCCACGCCTCCGCGGCGGCCTTGCCCGCGGCGTACGCGGCGTTGCCCGCGGTCGGCTTGGTGGCGCCGGCGGCGCTGATCAGGACGTAGCGGCCGCGGTCGCTGCGCTGGAGCGCCTCGTGGAAGGCGAGCGAGGTGTGCTGCACGGTGCGCACCAGCAGCAGCTCCAGGAAGTCCCAGTCGTCGAGGCTGGTCTTGGTGAAGGTCTCGCTGCCGCGCCAGCCGCCCACCAGGTGGACCAGGCCGTCGACGCGCCCGAACTCCTTCTCGGTGCGCGCGGCCCAGTCGCGGGTGGACTGCAGGTCGAGCAGGTCGACCGTCTCGCCGGTCACCGTGGCGCCGCCGGACGCGTAGCGCGCCGCGTCCACGGCCTCGGCGAGCCGCTCCGGGTCGTTGTCGGCGCCGATGACCGTGGCGCCGGCCTCGGCGAGGCGGAGCAGTGCCGCCCGGCCGGCGGGTCCACCCGCGCCGGCCACCGCGATCACCGCACCGTCGAGAGCCCCGTTCCCCATGTTCTTCCCCTTCACGGCCGTGTTCTGGAGGCGGTCGCTCACGCGGCGACCCGCTCGGCGCCGGACGCGGTGATGCCGCGGGTCGACGCGATGACGTTCTTGAGCTTCTTGGACAGTGCCTCATAGAACATGCTGAGCGGAAACTCGTCCGGAAGCACGTCATCGACGAGCTTGCGCGGCGGCTGGGTCAGGTCCAGGGCGTCCGGGCCCTTGGCCCACTTGGAGCCGGGGTGCGGGGCGAGGTAGGTGGAGACCAGCTCGTAGCCGGCGAACCAGTGCACGAGCTTGGGGCGGTCGATGCCGTCGCGGTAGAGCTTCTCGATGTCGGCGCACAGCTGGTTGGTGACCTGCGGGGCGCGCTGCCAGTCGATGAACAGCTTGTTGTCGGTCCAGCGCACCACGTCGTGCTTGTGCAGGTAGGCGAAGAGCAGCTGCCCGCCGAGGCCGTCGTAGTTGCGGTTGCGGTCGCCGGTGACGGGGAAGCGGAACATCCGGTCGAACAGCACGGCGTACTGCACGTCACGGGCCTGCGGGACGCCGTCGGCCTCCAGCTTCACGGCCTCCTTGAAGGCGGTGAGGTCGCAGCGCAGCTCCTCCAGACCGTACATCCAGAACGGCTGGCGCTGCTTGATCATGAAGGGGTCGAACGGCAGGTCGCCGTGGCTGTGGGTGCGGTCGTGGACCATGTCCCAGAGGACGAAGGCCTCCTCGCAGCGCTTCTGGTCGTGGACCATCGCGGCGATGTCCTCGGGCAGCTCCAGGCCCAGGATGTCCACGGCGGCGTCGGTGACGCGGCGGAAGCGGGCGGCCTCGCGGTCGCAGAAGATACCGCCCCAGGTGAATCGTTCCGGCGCCTCGCGCACGGCGATGGTCTCCGGGAAGAGCACGGCGGAGTTGGTGTCGTAGCCGGCCGTGAAGTCCTCGAACTTGATGCCGCAGAACAGCGGGTTGTCGTAGCGGGTGCGCTCCAACTCGGCCAGCCAGTCGGGCCAGACCATGCGCAGCACGACCGCTTCGAGGTTGCGGTCGGGGTTGCCGTTCTGCGTGTACATCGGGAAGACGACCAGGTGCTGCAGGCCGTCCGCGCGGGTCGCCGCGGGGTGGAAGGCCAGCAGCGAGTCCAGGAAGTCCGGCACCTGGAAGCCCTCGGCGGCCCACCGGCTCAGGTCGGTGACCAGGGCTTTGTGGTACTCGGCGTCGTGCGGGAGCAGCGGGGAGAGCGCCTCGACGGCGTCCGTGATCCGGCGCACCGCGGCCTCGGCGTCGGCACGCCCGGGGGCACCCTCGGCCTCGAAGTCGATGGAGCCGTCCTTCGACTGCCAGGGCCGGATCTGCTCCACGGCATCCTTGAGCACCGGCCATGCCGGGTGCTCCACCACCCTGGCCGTGGGAGAAAGCTGCTCCCCCGTCGCCGCCTGCACAAGAATTTCCGTCATGTCCCATCCTCCACGGGAGAACCTCGCGTAAGGACACCGTAGGCATATGCGGTTGCGTCCAGCAAGAGGACCTCGGGAAATTCTTCTGTCGACCCCCCTTGGTCACCGTAGGTTTTTCTGCATCACGGCCCGGGAAGGGATGCTTCCGCGCTTCCTTGCACGTCCGGGTGCACGGCGCGCGCGGGCGGTTAGGCTGCGGCCCCGACTGCCGTCGACGGAAGCGAGGTCTGCCTTGAACTTCCTCACCATCGGTCACCGCGGAGTCATGGGCGTGGAGCCCGAGAACACCCTGAGGTCCTTCGTCGCCGCCGAGCACGCCGGCCTGGACGTCATCGAGCTGGATCTGCATCTGAGCAAGGACGGCGCCCTCGTCGTCATCCACGACGAGGACGTGGACCGCACCACGGACGGCTCCGGCGCCGTGGCCGACAAGACGCTCGCCGAGCTGCGGGCCCTGGACGCCGGGCGCGGCGAGCGGATCCCGGTCTTCGAGGAGGTGCTGGACGCGGTGCGCTCACCGCTCCAGGCCGAGATCAAGGACGTGGCGGCGGCGCGGGCGCTGGCCGAGGTGCTGCGCGAGCGGCGCCTCGTGGACCGCGTGGAGGTGTCCTCGTTCCACGACGAGGCGGTCACCGAGATCGCGCGCCTGGTACCGGGCGTCCGTACCGCCCTCATCGGCAGCCACTACGGCACCGACATCGTGGACCGCGCGGTGGCGGCCGGTGCCCCGACCCTCTGTCTGAACATCCGCAGGATCACCCTGGAGGTCGTGGAGCGGGCGCGCGCGGCGCATCTGCGGATCTTCGGCTGGGTGGTCAACAACCAGGACCATCTGCGGCTGGTGCGCGCCCTGGAGCTGGACGGCGCGACCACCGACCACCCGGACATCAAACGCACCGGCCGCTTCACCGCGTGAGACTCACCCCAGCGGCTTGACCAGCAGCTCGAACTGGAGGTCGTCGCGCTGCGGGATGCCGAAGCGCTCGTCGCCGTACGGGAAGGGAGTCATCCGGCCCGTACGGCGGTAGCCGCGGCGCTCGTACCAGGCGATGAGGTCGTCGCGCACGGAGATCACGGTCATGTGCATCTCGGTCACGCCCCAGGTCGCGCGGGCCTGCCGCTCGGCCTCCGCGATGATCACCTTGCCCAGACCCGCGCCCTGCAGCCGGGGGCTGACCGCGAACATCCCGAAGTAGGCGTGATCACCGCGGTGTTCGAGCTGGCAGCAGGCGACGACCTCGCCGTCCCGCTCCACCGTCAGCAGCCTGCTGTCCGGCGACTTGATCACCGCGAGCACGCCCTCGGCATCGGTCCGCTGCCCCTCCAGGATGTCCGCCTCGGTCGTCCACCCCGCCCGGCTGGCGTCCCCCCGGTACGCCGACTCGATCAGCGCGACGAGGGCGTCCACATCGGCGTCGGTGGCGTCGCGGAAGGTCAGTCCGGTGGCGGTGACGGCGGATTCCATGGAGGCGGCTCCGTTCTGTGGCGCGGCTGAGGCAGGACGAGCCTAACTCCACCACTACGCTCCGAGGCCATGGTGCATGTACTGAGCAGCCGCATCCTCCTGCGCCCCCACGACCCCGAGCGCTCACGGGCCTTCTACGGCGGTGATCTGGGCCTCGCCGTGTACCGCGAGTTCGGTACGGGGCCGGAGCGCGGGACCGTCTACTTCCTCGGCGGCGGATTCCTGGAGGTGTCCGGGCGCACCGAGGAGGGGCCGTCGCCGGCGGTGCGGCTGTGGCTCCAGGTCGCGGACGTGGCGGCGGCGCACGAGGAACTGCGCGCCAAGGGCGTCGACATCGTACGGCCTCCGGTCACCGAGCCGTGGGGCCTGGTCGAGATGTGGATCAGGGACCCGGACGGCACCGAGATCGTGCTGGTGGAGGTACCCGCCGAGCATCCGCTGCGCCTGCGGCCCGGCATCTGAGGCGGCCTGCGCCGCCGGCCGCGGGAGGAAGACAGGCGCCGCGCTCCCTCGCGTGCTCCCCGTGTACACCCTTGCGCTTGCGTACGCCCCGCACGGCTCGGGCATCGCTTCGCTGGAGCGACCTTCGAGCGAGGGGGTACGTGTGCACGGACCGGCGTCGCCCGGCTGGCTGCTCGTCGCGCTGTGTGCCGCGACCGGCGCGTACTGCCTGCTGCGCATGCGCAGCGGGGTCGAGGAACAGCGCCGCAGCGCGGGCACCGAGGCGCTCATGGGATTCGGGATGGCCGCGATGGCGGTGCCCGCCGCGGTGTTCGCGCCGCCGCCGTGGGCCGCGGCCGCCTACGCGGCGTTGTTCGCCGGGGCCGCGCTGCACGCGCTGTGGGCCGCGCGCTCCGACGCGCACCATCTGCATCACCTGGTCGGCGACACGGCCATGGTGTACATGGCCCTGGCGATGGCCGGCTCCCCCGGCGGCCACGGCCACGGCGGCTCCGGTGTGCCCGCGCTGACCGGCGTACTGCTGCTGTACTTCAGCGGATACGTGCTGCTGTCCGGCGCGCGGCTCGTGCCCGTCGCCGGTGCTCCGGCCGGGCCGGGCGGGGCCGTCGCATGGGGCGACCGGCCGGAACTGTCGCGGGCCTGCCGGCTGTCGATGGGGATCGCGATGGTGGCGATGCTGCTGACGTTGTGAACCACGGCTGCACCTGCGCGTCCTGAACCCGGCTGCACCTGCATGTCCTGAACCCCGGCTGTACATGCCCGTTGTGCACCCGGGGTGTACGTGCGCGTGGTGAACCCGGGTGTACGTGCGCGTGGTGAACTCCGGCCGTACCGGCGCCTTGTGAGCCACGGCCGTACGAAACCGTGGTCTGCGTCACTTGCCGCCGCGGGCCGTACCGCGCAGTAGCCGGGGCTCTTAGGGTGGCGGACATGATGGTCCCCGTGGCACTGATGCTGCTCGGCGCCCTGACCGCCTTCGTCGCGCCCCGCCTGCTGTCCCGGGTCGACTGGCCCGACCGTGAGCCGGTGGTCGCGCTGTGGGCGTGGCAGTGCGTGGTCGCGGCCGTGCTGCTGTGCTGTGCGCTGTCGATGACACTGAGCGCGGCGGCCGCCTGGCAGGCGGTGCGCGGCCATCTGTTCGCCCCGGCCCCGCGCCCGGTCGTGGAGGCCTACGCCCTCGGCGCGGCCGGTGGCCCCTGGGCGGCGGCCACGGCGGTGGCTCTGGCGCTCGCCGGGCTGTGGAGCGGGGCGATGCTGGTGCGCGAGGTCGTCCGGGCGCGGGCGAGGGGTCGGCAGCGGCGGGCCGAACTGCTCGTCCGGGCCCCGCTGTTGCCCGGCGAGGAGCCCGGCGGCGGACCACTGGTGGTGCTGGAGGGCGAGCGGCCGGACGCCTGGTGGCTGTCGGGCGCGACGCCCCGCCTGGTGATCACGACCGCGGCGCTGCGCCGGCTCAAGGGACGCCAGCTCGACGCCGTCGTCGCGCACGAACAGGGCCACGCGCAGGCGCGCCACGACTGGCTGCTGCACTGCTCGGCCGCGCTCGCCGCCGGATTTCCGCAGGTCCCGGTGTTCGCGGCGTTCCGCGACGAGATGCACCGGCTGGTCGAGCTGGCCGCCGACGACATGGCCTCGCGGCGCTTCGGGCGGCTCACGACCGCGCTGGCCCTGGTGGAACTCAACGAGGGCCGCGGTGTGTTCGGCCCCGGCCCCGCGGCCCAGGCCCACGTCACCCAGCGCGTGCACCGCCTGCTCGCCCCGCCGGACCGCCTCACCGCGGCCCGCCGGCTGCGCCTGACGGCGACGGCCGCGCTGATCCCGGTGGTTCCGCTGCTGGTGGCCTTCGTCCCGGGCCTGCGCGCGCTGGGACAGTAGGCGGCTGCGGGCCCGATGTGGCTGGTCGCCACGACTGCCTGCACTCGGCAACGAACGGAAAGCCCCATGGCAAAACCCCGTAGGGATTGGCTCCGGAATGCCACTTTCCGCGAGGATCGCAGCATGACCACCGCCTCACCGACCCGCGCCCCCAAGCGGAGCGCCCTGCGCCTCGCCGGCGCCCTGGCCGGGTGCTCACTCGTCCTCCTCGTGCTGGTCGGCACGGCATGGCACCCGCTGATCTCCGCCGACCGCGAGGTCGCCCGCACCACGCACCGCTGGGCCGTGGACGAACGGACGCTCACCCACGCCTGCCGCATCCTGACGGACTGGGTCTGGGACCCGACCACCATGCGTCTGCTGTGCCTGATAGTGATCCTGTGGCTGGTGTGGCGCAGAGCGGCCTGGTGGACGGCATCCTGGCTGGCGCTCACCGTCGCCGTCGGCACCCTCGTGCAACAGGGCCTGAAGGCGGCGGTCGACCGGGAGCGCCCGGTGTGGCCCGACCCCGTCGACTCGGCGCACTACGCGGCCTTCCCGTCCGGGCACGCCATGACGGCCACCGTGGTGTGCGGTCTGCTGCTGTGGCTGCTGCGCGGCTTCGGCGCGGGCCGGGGCCTGTTCCGGGCCGGGCTGGCGGTGGCCGCCGTCTCGGTCGTCGGGGTGGGGCTGACCCGCGTCTGGCTGGGCGTCCACTGGCTCACGGACGTGCTCGGAGGCTGGCTCCTGGGCGGGACGCTCGTCGCCCTGGCGGTGGCGGCGCATCAGCGGTGGCGCCCCGAGCCGCCCCGGCGGACGCCCGGCTCGGTGCCGTAGGGCGAAAGCGGGACCCTACACTCCGATCATGCTCGCTGTGATGTTCGACTTCTCCGGCACCCTCTTCCGTATCGAGTCCGCCGAGTCCTGGCTCGGCGCGGTGCTCTCCGACGCGCGGATCGCGCTGTCCGAGCGGGAGTTGGCGGACACCGCGCGGGCGCTGGAGGAGGCCGGGGCGCTGCCGGGCGGGGCGCCGCCGCTGCGTGTGCCCGGGCAGTTGGCCGAGGTGTGGGAGACCCGCGACGAGAGCGCCGAGCTGCCACGGGCCGCGTACACGGGCCTGTCCCGTCAGGTCGTCCTGCCGGATCCGGGGCTGCACGACGCGCTGTACGAGCGCCACAGGACGCCCGCCGCGTGGACGGCGTACCCGGACGCGGCCGAGGTCCTCGGGGGGCTGCGCGAGCGCGGGATCAGGGTGGCCGTGGTCAGCAACATCGGCTGGGATCTGCGCCCGGTGTTCCGCGCCCACGGCCTCGACCCCTTCGTCGACGCGTACGTCCTGTCGTACGAGCACGGCATCCGCAAGCCCGATCCGCGGCTGTTCCGTACGGCGTGCGAGGCGCTGGGCGCCGAGCCGCGGGAGGTGCTGATGGTGGGTGACGACCGGCGGGCGGACGGCGGCGCGGCCGTGCTCGGCTGTCCGGTGCACTTCGTGGACCCGCTGCCGGCCGAGCGGCGCCCGGACGGGCTGCGGCCGGTGCTGGACCTGGTGGGCTGACGAGCCCCCTGGCCAAGTCGCCTCAGGCGACTTTATGTGCGAGAGAAGACGTCCACCCTGGACGATCCCCCGCGTCGCCCAGGGCGGACGGCAAAACGGAACCACGCCGATCCAGAGGCGGATCCCGCTGCGCTGAGTATAGTTGGCTGGCAGCCAGTCAACGCAGGAGTCCAGGATGTCCCCGCGCAGCGCCCAGGTCAATGAAGAGTTGCGGCGGCGTTCTCGGGAACGGCTTCTGCAGGCGGCTGTCGAGCTGGTCAACGAGCGCGGATACGACGCCACGACCCTCGGCGACATCGCGGACCGGGCCGGCTCGGCACGGGGTCTGGTGTCGTACTACTTCCCCGGCAAGCGCCAGCTGGTGCAGTCCGCGGTGCACCGGCTGATGCACCGCACGCTGGAGGAGGGGCTGGAGCGCGAGCCGCGCACGGACGACGGCCGCGAGCGCATGGCGCGGGCGATCGACGCGATCCTGGGGCTGGCCCGGGACCGGCCGGTCCTCATGCGACAGCACATGGCGGGACTGCTGCAGGCCGAGGGGTTCGTGCAGTGCCCGGAGCAACAGCGGCTCGCCCAGCTGCTGTTGGAGACGGTATCCCGGCACGGCTCCTGCGACCCGGACGTCGACTACCCGTTGCTGCGGGCGCAGTTGATGGGCGCGGTGTACGCGATGGTGCTGCCCAATGTGGGCATGCCGGTCGCGCCGCTGCGCGCGGAGCTGTTCCGGCGCTACGGCCTGGACTGGAACATGGGTGTCCCGCCGGACACCGAGGCGCCCGGCGGGACGTGCGACACGGATCTGTCGCGGTTCTTCGCCACGGACAAGCGGCCCGCGGATCAGCAGGAGTAGGGCGTCAGTCGAAGTAGTCCGGCTGCGTCTGCACGTTGAGCTCGCCGAGCCGGACGCGGCGCGCCGGGTCGGTCAGCTTGTCGCTGATCTTCAGCACGTCGAAGCCCTTGGCCATGTCGTTGGAGTAGATGTGGCCGTTGTAGTAGTACGCCGACCAGGAGCCGCCGACCGTGAGCTTGTCGGTGGTCAGCGGGCCGCGCTCGAAGTAGGCGATCTCCTTGGGGTTCGAGGAGTCGGTGAAGTCCCAGACGGAGACGCCGCCCTGGTACCACGCCTGGACCATCAGGTCCTTGCCCTTGACCGGGATGAGCGAGCCGTTGTGGGCGACGCAGTTCTCGGTGTCGGCCTGCATGCGCGGGATCTTGAAGTAGCTGCGGAAGACCAGCTTGCGGTTCTCGCCGCGGCCGACGATGTCGTAGATGCCGTCGGCGCCGCGCGTGGGGCCGGTGGCCGCGTTGCAGGTGGCGCCTACGCCGCCGCCCAGTTCGTCGGTGAAGACGACCTTGTTGGCCTTCTGGTTGAAGGTGGCGGAGTGCCAGAAAGCGAAGTTGACGTTGTCCTGGACCCGGTCGATGACCTTGGGGTGCTCAGGGTCCTCGATGGAGAACAGGATGCCGTCGCCCATGCAGGCGCCCGCCGCGAGGTCCTTGGAGGGCAGCACGGTGAGGTCGTGGCAGCCGGTGGTCTTGCTGACGCCCGGGTTGGTGGGCCCGCCGGGGTTGCCGCCGCCGTCGGGGCCGTCACCGGGGAAGAGGACCGGGAAACCGACGACCGCCGCCTTCTCGGGGGCGCTGCGCGGCACCTTGATGACGGAGATGCCGTCGTGCGGGGGCTGGCAGTCCGGGTAGGTCGCGTTCGGCGAGTAGGAGGAGACGTAGATGTAGACGTTGCGGCGCTCGGGCACCAGCGTGTGGGTGTGCGAGCCGCAGGCGGTCTCGACGGCGGCGACGTACTTCGGGTTCGCCTTGTCGCTGATGTCGAAGACCTTCATGCCCTCCCAGGAGGACTTCTCGGTCGCGGGCTGGGTGGTGCTGTTGCAACTGCTGTCGCTGCGCGAGGAGTCGGTGGAGAGGAACAGCAGGTTCCCGGAGACCGAGATGTCGTTCTGCGAGCCGGGACACAGCACCTGGGCGACCGTCCTCGGGGCGCTCGGGTCGCTGATGTCGAAGATGCGGAAGCCGTCGTAGTTGCCGGCGAAGGCGTACTTCCCCTGGAAGGCGAGGTCGGAGTTGGTGCCCTTGACCAGGTCCTTGGGGACGTTCGCCAGGTGCTCGATGTTGGCCGAGTGGACGATCTCGTCCTGGCCGGGTATCGCGCCGTCGGCGATGGCCTCCCGCACCTCGGTCTGGTCGCTGCGGGAGACGCCCTTCTGGGTCGTCGGGGCGTCCCCGGGGTCGGGGGTCGCGATGGCCGGGTGGGCCGTGAGCAGGGCGGCCAGAAGTCCGGCCGCCGCGGTGGCAACTCCCAGACGTCTGCGCCGCGTTCGGGGATCGTTGGACAGGGTCACTGCTTCCTCCCTTGTTCCGTTCGCGGTGGAACGGTTCACGGACCCCCGAAGTATCGTCTTCATCATGCACAGATCAACAGGGGTGAAACGTAGATGTAATCCAGGTTTTTGATCAGTCGTGCACGGAACAGTGCTAGGACAGTCACCAACACTCACAAGGTGTGCCCGCCCACATCGCCTGCCACAGGAGGCCGTCGTGCACTTCCGCCGCGCCCTGCGCGCATCCCTCGCAACGGCGTCGCTCGCCACTCTGGCCGCGTTCGCGCTCGCCGGCTGCGACTCGGACACGGACTCCGCCGGCGGCGCCAAGTCACCCGCGGCGAGCGGGCCTTCGGTACTGGTGCCGGGGCTGCCGGGCGAGGAGAACCGGACCCTGTCGGCCGAGGAGGCGGCAGCTCAGCAGGCCGAGGACGACACCCCCAACTCGGCGGACGTGTCGTACGTACGCATGATGATCGAGCACCACCGGCAGGCCCTGGAGATGTCCGAACTGGCCCCGAAGCAGGCGGGCTCGACCCAGGTGAAGCGGCTCGCCGACCGCATCACGGCCGCGCAGGGGCCCGAGATCGGCGCCATGCAGGGCTGGCTGGAGACGCACGGGCAGAGCCAGAAGACCTCGGGCCACGACCACACCGCGATGCCGGGAATGGCGACCGAGGCCCAGATGAAGGAGCTGCGGGCCGCGCGGGGCGGGGCGTTCGACGCGCTGTTCCTGAGGCTGATGATCGCCCATCACGAGGGGGCGATCACCATGGCCACGGACGTCAAGGCGCAGGGCAACAACATCCAGGTCGAGGAGATGGCCGACGATGTGGTGGCCCAGCAGACGAGCGAGATCTCGCGGATGCGGGACATGATCTGAACGCCCCGGCTCAGCGCCGGGCGTGACGCGGCGTCAGGAAGCCCGCGTCGCGGGCCTGGGCGATCAGCTTGAGGGACCTGCGGCGGCTGTGGCCCGTCGCGCACATCACCGCGAGTACGGGGTCGAAGCCCTCCTCCTGCGCCGCCCGGTACTCCTGGGCGACCAGCCTGCGGCCCTCCATGCCACGCGGCCAGGAGGGGCGGGCGCGGTACGGGGCCGGCGGGTCGGCGTCCTGCGCGGGAAGACCGGCCCCGGCCTCCTCCTCGTACGCCTCCTCCTCGCCCGGTTCGATGCCGCACGCCTCGGTCAGGGGTCCTTCGATCCAGTCGGCGAGCACGGTGAGGTCGGCGAGGGAGAGCGCGGGCTGGGCGCGGACGTCCTCGACGGAGAGGCATCCCGCGCTCAGCACGGCCAGGGCATCGACGCGGGCGCCGTCGGCGAAGGCGAGCCGCACCTGGAACCAGGAGGTGGCCCCGTCGCTCTCCTGCACTTCCCAGGCGGGCCACACGGACACCGCGCCGTCCTCGAAACGGCGATCAGAAAGATTAAGAAAGGATGCTTCTAGCACACACGCAACGTAACCGCATCATCACATTCCATACGAAAGCACCCATGGGACACGCACATCGGGCACTCCGACGGCGCAGCCCCGCCCCCTCCCCGCGCGGGCCCGCCGGTGCGATGCTGGAGACATCAGCGATCTCCTGCCACACCGTCGGACAAGGAGTTCCGCAGTGCTGCGTGTCGCCGTCGTCGGTTCCGGACCCAGCGGGGTCTACACCGCCCAGACGCTCGTCGAGCGGGATCCCGGGGTGCTGGTCGACGTCCTGGACCGGCTGCCCTGCCCCTACGGCCTGGTGCGCTACGGCGTGGCGCCGGACCACGAGAAGATCAAGTCGCTCCAGAACAACCTGCGTACGGTGCTGGAGCACGAGCGGATCCGCTTCCTCGGCGGCGTCCAGGTGGGCGCGCGGGGCGTGCCTGCGGCCCGGCTGCAGGAGCTTTACCACGCGGTGGTGTACTGCGTGGGCGCCGCCACGGACCGGCACCTCGGCATCCCGGGCGAGGACCTGCCGGGCAGCTGGTCGGCGACGCGGTTCGTGTCCTGGTACAGCGCGCATCCGGACGCGGTCGACGACGGGTTCGTCCGGGGCGCGCGGTCGGCCGTCGTGATCGGCGTGGGCAATGTCGCGGTGGACGTCACCCGCATCCTGGCGCGTGGCGCGGACGAGCTGAGCCCGACGGACATGCCGCAGGCGGCGCTCTCCGCCCTGGCGGCGAGCGAGGTGACCGACGTGCACATGGTGGGCCGGCGCGGACCGTCCCAGGCCCGCTTCACCACCAAGGAGCTGCGCGAGCTGGGGACCCTGCCGGGTGCCGAGGTCCGGGTCGATCCGGCGGAGCTGGCGCTCGACCCGGCGTACACCGACCCGTCGGGGCTGCCTGCCGTGCAGCGGCGCAATGTGGAGGTGCTGCGCGGCTGGGCCGGGCTGCCGCCGGGTGAGGCACCGCGCCGCATCCGCCTGCGCTTCTTCCTGCGTCCGGTCGAACTCCTCGCGGACGGCGGCCGGGTGGGCGCGGTGCGCTTCGAGCGGACCGTCCCCGACGGGCGCGGCGGGGTCGTCGGAACGGGCCGGTTCGAGGAGATCGAGGCCCAGTTGGTGCTGCGCTCGGTCGGCTACCGCGGGGTGCCCGTGGAGGGTCTGCCCTTCGACGAGGCCACCGGCACGGTCCCGAACGACGCGGGCCGGGTCGCGCCCGGCGTGTACGTGGCGGGCTGGATCAAGCGGGGTCCCACGGGGGTCATCGGCACCAACCGTCCCTGCGCGAAGGAGACGGTGCTGTCCCTGCTGGAGGACGCGCCCGTCCTCGCGCTCGCGGACGTACCGGACGATCCGCTGCCCGCCCTGCGCGCGCTGGGCCTCGCCCCGGTGGAGTGGGCGGGGTGGCAGGCCATCGAGCGGGCCGAGGCGGAGCTCGGCGCGTCGCTGGGCCGGGGCGTGGTGAAGCTCCCCGACTGGCAGTCGCTGCTGACCGCGGCACAGGCGGCCGACTCGGCGGTGTAGGTCGCTTCCTTCCCCTCGGGAACGGCCCCTCGATCGCTCTCGGCGCCGGTGCTGTCAACTGCCGGGGCCTGGTGCGGAGTTGAGGACACGGAGGGCGGCCGTGCGGAGTGCGGGGTGGGCCGAGACCGTCGCCCGCAGCCTGCGTGCCGACTCCGCCCGGGCGTGCAGCAGCGCCGCCGGCACGGTGCCCAGCGTGACCTGCCCCTCTCCGACGCTCAGGTCGCCGGTCTTCATCTCCTCCTTGTAGCGCTCGCCGCCCTTGCCGAGGTCCAGCAGCTCCATCCCCTCCTGCGCCGCGGTCTGCGCCAGCCTCAGCAGCAGGAGGATGCCGGGCGAGAAGCGTGCCGCCTCTGCCGCGTAGGCGGGGAACCAGTACTGCAGGACACGTCCGGAGCGCAGTCCCAAGTGCAGCGCCACCGGCCGGTCGCCCGCGTACAGCGCCGACAGCGTGCCGGTGCAGGTGGCGGACCGCGCCTGGCTCAGCTCCCGCAGCAGAGCCACCGCACAGGGACGTGCGAACAGGTCCACGCGTCCCCTTCGCCCGGTACTGGGTCGACTTCCATCGCATCAGCAGGTCGAGATGCTCGGGCGTCCGTTCGTCGAAGACGAGCCGGAGCTCGCCCAGGCAGGCCCGCAGTCTGCGCTCCTTCGCCCTCAGCTGCCTGGCCCGGTCGGCCGATGCGCGGCGCAGCGCGGCGTCGTAGGCGTCGTAGCCCCGCGTCAGGTCGATCACCGGTGACGCCGACCGGCGCGCCAGCCCCCCTTCGAACGGCGTCTGTCCCTCGGCCAGATGGTCGTACCGCCACACTCTGAGCCCGCAGGCCCGCAGCAGTGCCTGCGCGTCCCACTCCAGTCCCGGGGCGTGGACCAGCCCTTGGGCGTCGCTCATACCGCTGCCGATGGGCAGGCCGAGGCCGAACCGATGCCGCTCGAACGGGAAGAAGCCCACCGGCCCCGACGCGTCCGCGAGCACCGCCACGCGGGCCGCGGGCCGCAGGCGGCCGACGGCGCGGGTGAACTCGGGCGACAGAAAGGGGCTGGCCAGGGCCGGGACGGCCAGCTGGAGGGCGCGCCACGCGGCGAGGTCGGCGGCACCGAGGTCGTCCGGGTGGAGAACGGTCGTCGTCACGGGGCGGCTCCTTTCCGGGGACGGGGGAGGAACGCGAGCGGGAAGGCACCCGCCGGCAGGCACACCGGTCATGGCAGCAACTCCTTGTAGAGACGCGCGTACTGGGAGGCGAACCCGGCCTCCGCGAACCGCACCTCCACCGCGGCGCGGCCCCGTTCGGCCAGGGACCGCCACCACCGGGGCCGGGCCAGCACGTCGGCCAGCAGGTTGCCGGTGTGCCCGCAGTCACCAGGCGGAGCCCGCAGTACCACGTCCCGCAGGGGCAGGAACTGCGGAAGCTCGCTCAGGACGACCGGGCGTCCGGTGGCCAGCGCCTGGAGGACGGTCAGCGGGACGTCCGCCTTACCGCCGGTGGACTGGGGCACGTAGAGCAGGATGTCGGCGGCGGCCAGGAGGGCGGGCATGTCGTCCACGTGGCCGAGCACCTCGGTGTCCGGCATGCCCTCGCGCTGCGCCTGCGCGCGCAGCACTCCCTCCAGGGCCCGGACGTCCTGCCCCGGCCGCCCGCGGAGCGCGAGGACCAGCTTGAACCGAGCGCCCGCCCGGCGGGCCACCGCGGCGGCGGTGACCGCCTCACAGGAACCGCCCTGCGGGTCGTGGTGCCCGGTGACCAGAATCGTCGGTGTGTCCCCGGACGGCCGGGGAACCAGGGGCCATCGGTCCATGCGGATGACGGGAGACACGACCCGGACGTCACCGAAGCCGGCGGTGCGCAGCGCTTCGGCGGTGGTCTGCGACAGCGCTACCGTCAGACCGAGCGGGCGCGACCGCCGCAGGAGCGCGGGGTCCATGACACCGGGGACGGTGTGCAGTACGGGCCGGTCGCCGACGAGGGCCGACAAGGCCCGGGAGGCGGCGGGGAATCCGGGCCCGATGGTGATCAGGGCGTGCACGAGATCGGACCGGCGGGTCATGGCCAGCGCGTAGGCCGCCGCCTGGAGCCGCTCGGGCAGATGCGGCTCACCGTCGCGGGAGGCGATGGGCAGCGGCCGGCCGGGCAAAGCCCGCACTCTCTCGTCGGGCCGGGGCCACTTCCTGAACCAGGAGTAGCGCACGTCGTCGAGGTGCTCCAGGAGCACCATGGCCAGATCGGTGTCGGCGCCCAGATGGCCGTCCAGCGGACCGCTGGTGAGCATGAGGACGCGAGGCCGCCGCCGGCCGCCGGCGATCACGGCGGGTCTCCGGTGCACAGATAGAGCTCGGGGCGCAGCGGAATCCTCCCTGTGGGGAACATGGCGCGGGCCTGGGTGCGGTAGCCGAGGATCCAGGGCTCCTTGTCGCGCAGCCCTGCGGACCAGGTGACCGGTCCGCCGAGGGCGTTGCGCCGGATGAACTCGGCGTCGGGCTCATGACGCCGGTTGTAGGGGAACTCGCTGTAGTAGACGGCGTGCCGGCCGCTTTGCTCCGCGGCCTGCCTGAGCAGCAGATGATCGACGTGGCCGCCGACGGCGAGCGGTGCGAGCAGCAGCGGCGGGCTCGGCCCGACCGTGGCGGCGAGTGCGCCGAGTGCGATGACGGTCTCCGTGATCGTGCGCAGCACCTCGCTGTCGTGGGGCGAGATCCGGCCCGTGGCGAGATGCCCGCGGTAGGTGGGATAGACGTGGTCCCGCTCCGGCAGCAGCCGGCGCACCCGGCCACCACGTCCCGGCTTGACGCGGAACAGCCCCTCAGGGAGCCCCAGATGCTGCCAGGCGACGCCCATGGCCGAGAGCACCGAGGTGTCCTCGGCGCGGCGGGCCGCGTACAGCTGCTGTGCGTCACGCATCCCGGCCAGCCGTATGCAGCGCCGCCCCGACAGGGTGTAGGGCGGCGGCGAGCCGGCGGTGAACACGGTGACGACGGTGACCGGCACCCGACGCCGCGCATGTGCCATCAGCGCTCCGCAGGACAGCACCGCGTCGTCGAGGTGGGGCGAGAGCACCACCACAGGAGCTCCTCGGTCGAGGGCCGCGGTGAGGGGGTCGGCGGTCACGGGTGGCCACCTGCCGTGCCGGGCGCCTCGAAGGGCGCCGCCGTGGTCGCGAGCAGATCCCGGACCAGGGCCAGGTACGAACCGGTCATCGCCTCCCAGGTGTAGCCTGCGGCGGCCCGGTGGGCCTGTCGGCCCAGCGCCCGGCGGACGTCCTGGTGCGCGGCGAGACGGGCGATCTCCTCGGCCAGCCGGTCGGCGTCGAAGGGAGGCACCGCGACGTTGCCCTTCCCCGCCATCCAGCGCAGCCACGGCAGCGCGAAGTGGATCACGGGCTTGCCGTGGGCCATGCTCTCCAGGGCGACGAGGCCGAAGGTCTCGTAACGCGAGGGCATGACCATGAAGGCGCTCTGCCTGAGCAGTTGCTCCTTGCTCTCCCCGCCGGTGTAACCCAGCCATCGCACGTCCCCCGGGGTCCGGGCCAGCGCCGCCTGAAGCTTGCGTTCCTCGGCGGGTGTGCCGTGTCCGGCGATGTACAGGGGCAGGTCCGGGGCGGCCTTCTCGTACGCCTCGAGCAGCAGGTCCAGGCCTTTGGCCCGCATGTCCACCCGGCCCAGGTACACGATGTGCCCGCCCGCGCCGAACACGGCGTCGTCGAGGTCCGGCACGTCCACGCCGTTCTCGATCAGGTGCACGTCCGCCTTGGGGCTGTGGCGGCGGGCGTCGGCGGCGTCCGTGTCGTTGAGGACGACGAGATGCCGGTAGAGCCGCAGACCGAGACGTTCGACGAGGAAGGTCGGCACGTGGTACTTCCGCCAGGTGACCTCGCTGCCGCGGCACTGGTTGATCCCGACGACGGGTCTGCCGGTGAACAGGGGCAGGAAGCTCGTCGAGAAGGGCGGCGTGAAGCTCTCCAGCCACACGTCGTGCGGGACGCGCCGCGCTATGAAGGGCAGCGCGGCCTGGAAGAGCAGCTGGGCGACCCGTGGTCCGGCCCGGCACACGGGCAGGAAGCGGTACCGCACTCCGTCCCGCATCCGTGTGCCTCCGTGTCGTGCCGCGGTGACGACGGTGACGTCGAACTCCCCGGCCAGCCGGCGGGCCACCCGCTCCACGACGACGGAGCCGCCGCCCCGGTAGTCCGCGTTGTCGGCGTCGTCGAAGATCGAGATGGCGACGCGGCCGCGGGGGGCGGTGGACCGGGCGCCGGCTGTGGAGCCGCGCGGGGCGGGCCGCAGGGCCTGTGCCCGTTCCTCGATGAGCCGAAGCGCCGGGTCGGCATCGGTCGCCGGGCGGGCTTCCCAGCCGGGGAACCTCACGACGTTGGTCTCCCTGTCCGCCCACCGGCGGTAGCGGGTGCGAGGGGGGCGTCCGCATCCCTCCCGCGCGCGGTCCGAGTCGGCCGGGTCCGCTCCGAGCAGCAGCGTCAGGTCGTAGGCGCCGTGCAGTCGCTCGAGGAGTGCGGCGGTGCGTGAGCCCGGGGCCGGGGCGAACTCGGCCAGGCAGTCCAGCGGGCCACGGTCGGTGAGGATCACGGCGGGGCGGTGGTCGTGGTGGTGCCATGCCGCCCTGAGCCGGGCGCCGGCCAGCCTTAGCGCGAGTTCGGCGGCGTCGAGCTGTGCGTGCGCCGCACCGGCCCAGCTCCTCGGCCTCGACGGGGGAACCGTGCGCTGCCCGGACCGGGGGCGGCCGGGGAACCGGCGGCAGATCACACAGCCGTGGCAGTACGTCCTCGCGACCGTGTAGCCGTGCTCGCGCAGCGCCGACGCGGCATGACCGACCAGGGTGGTCTTGCCGGCTCCGTCGGGGCCCGACACGGCCACCAGCAGACGGTCCCGCTGCCGATGGTGTCGCCCGAGCCTGTGGCGGGCGGTGGGCGCGGGTCCGCCGGGCGTCGTGGGCGGGGCAGGAGCCGGAGTGGTCACGCGGCTTCCGCCCTCCTGGCTGAGAGGGACAGGGGTGGTCCGCAGCGCGGCCTCCCGTGCGGCGACGCCGGGCCGGCCCTGGTGCCGCGGACGGCCTGTGTGTGCCGTTGCGGCACCGTGCGCGAGTGAGGCCGCGAGCGGCACCGGCAGGTCGACGACCTCCCCCCGGTCGATCAGGTCGATGGCTTCGCGGGCCGTCCGCAGGGCGTGGGCGTGCGCCTCGGCCCACCCCTCCCGGCCCGCCTCCCGCGCGGCGTCGGCCAGCACGTCCGCCCGCAGCAGCGGCCTGATCGCCAGCAGATCCGACAGGTCCAACGCCCGCTTGCGGAACAGCCCGTGGGCGAGGCGGATGCGCAGCCGGTCGGCGGGACGGGGCTCCAGCCAGGGATGCCCGTCCGCGCGGGCGGCGCGGTCGAACAAGGGGTCGTCGCAGAGCACGGGGACGCCGAACCAGCGCACGAGGGAACGCAGGCGCACGGCAGGACCGTCCGGCTTCGTGCCGTGCTGCGGCCCGCTCCGCTCGGGTCCCCCGCGCCACCGCACCAGGACCTCCTGTGCCGCCGCCCACTGGCCATCGGGCACCATGACGTCGAGGTCACCGCGGCGGTGGTCGCCCGGCCCGTCCGCCAGGACGAGCACACTGCGGATCCCGGCGTCGCGCAGGCGCTCGGTCACCCCACGCGCTGTTCCGCGGAACAGTGCCTCCGCGCGCTTCACCTCGGCGACGGTTCCGGCCAGTTGCCGCGGGTAGGCACGGGCGAGCAGGCCGTCGGCCCCGCCGCGGCGAGCGGTGGTGAGCGCCCGGCGCAGTTCCTCGTCCCCGGCGGGCCGGGCGACGCGGTGCCAGACGGCGTCGAGGAGCAGTGCGACGGGCTCCCCGTCCCCGCCCGCGTCCTGTGAGCCCGAGGTGCCGGACCGCGGGGCGGGGGGACTCTCTCGGTGGCCCACGAACCGGGCCATCGCCACGATTCCGGTGGCGGTCGCGGCGATCAGCCACACGAGGGGCACGGCGCGCAGCATCACGAGCACGCCGACGACGACGACCGGTTCGAGGACGGGAAGTTGGGAGAAGGCGCTGCCTCCCTGGTTGCGCACCAGCAGGTGAACCAGCAGCAGCAGGGCCACCAGGGCGCCGACGGCGCCGCCGCTCGCGAACCCCCGCACTCCGGCGATCGACCAGCCGGCCAGCGCGCATCCGAGGAAGACGAACACGCCGAGCAGTTGGCGACGCAGACAGGACTGGTCGTTGACGGCCTGGAAGAACGTGGAGACGAGGTTGACGCCGCCGATGGCGAACCCCGCGACGGCGGTGAACATCACCAGTCGGCCCATCGTCTCGTACCCGGACGGGAAGAGGACGCCGAGCACGTCCTCCGGCGCGGTGGCGCACACGGCCGCGAGCGGGAGGGCGACGATGAGGTACATGCGCACGGCGTTCGCGGCCAGGGGGGCGCCCATGCGGCGCCGGGAAAGGGCCGGGAAGAAGGCCACCGAGATGGCACCGGCGAGGAACAGCGGCGCACGGCCCACCATGACGCTCGCCTGGTAGCTGGCGGTGGCGGGCCCGTCGGCGGGAAGCAGGGCGATCACGACCAGATCGACCGTCGCCATGGCCGCCACCAGGCCCTGTACGGTGCCCAGTTCGACGGCACGCCGCCACAGATCACGGTGCGCCCGGGGGGAGAACCACCGTCCCCCGCCGCCGCTCATCATGCGGTACGGCCACCAGATCAGCAGTGGGACGGCCGCGACCCCGTATGCCGCGAGGGCGCCGGCGGCTCCGAGGTCCAGTGCCGCGACGAACAGCAGACCGATGACGACTTTCAACGCCGCCTCGCTGGTCAGGACGCATGACAGGGTCCTCATCCGCTCCGTGCCCTGCAGCCAGCCACCGCTGACCCGGGTGAGGTAGACCAGGAGCGTGGTGACACCGAGGACGGCGACGACGCCGGGACCGGCGAACTGCGTCGCCACGGCGGCGACGATGCCGCCGGCCAGGGTGCCGCCGAGCACCGAGATGACCGTGGCGAACCTGGCCGCGTCACGGCGTGCGGCCCCCGAGGGGGCCCGGGCCAGGGCCTGGGCCAGCACCCACGGGATCGCGACGGCGGCGACGGTCGACGCGCACAGCAGAAGTCCCTGCCCCGCCGCGACGGTCGCGAAGACGTCGACGTCCAACAGCCGGGTCAGCAGCAGGGCATAGCAGTAGTTGAGCGCTCCGACGGCGAGGGAGGCCGCGGTGACCCAGCGCGCTCCGCGCACGGTGGTGACGTCGTCCGGGCGTGCCGCGCTGACGGCGACGGAACTGTGCGCGGAGGTCATATCGACGCAGGGTCGGTTTCGCGGCGTACTGCGGGGGCCTGCTGTGGCGGGAGCGGCGAGCCGACGGCCTGGACCGAGGACATGGAGCGCTCCTTCCGTATGCGATGGAAGTTTACGCCGTAAACGAGCATACTCTCCTTTTGTCGGAAGTGCCCTATTTGTTCATCGAGCGCAGGAGCAGGCCGTGAACGCACCCACTGTGCAGATCACCACTCCGGCCCCCCGCGAGATCTGGTGGCAGCTGGCCGCCGAGGACCTGGCGGCGCAGGTCACGCAGACCCCGACCTGGCTCGACTGCGTCTGCGCCACGGGGCCGTACCGGGACACCAGCCGGCTCTACGATTTCGGGGACGGCGGGCGGCTGGTCCTCCCGCTGGTGTCCGCGCGGCGCCCGCACTGGCTGGCGGCGGAGGAGTCCTGGCCGGGCGAGTGGGGTGTGGGAGGACCGGTGTCGGCCGGCGAGATCGGCCGGGCCGAGGCCCGCGCGGTGTTCGAGGACCTCGCCGGGCGGCCGGCCGCCCGTGTCGCGGTGCGACTGCGGCCCGGGGACGGCGAGGTGTGGGCGCAGGCCGTGCCCGCGGGCTTCCGACTGGAGGAGCACCGGGCGCATGTGCTCGATCTCGACGGCGGCTTCGGCACCGTCTGGGAGCGCCGCTTCGATCAGGGCGTACGCCGCGGGGTCCGCCGCGCGGAGCGCTCCGGCGTAGAGGTGGAGGTGGACCGGACCGGGCGCCTGGTGCCGGTCTTCTACGACCTGTTCGAGCAGTCGATCGAGCGCTGGGCCGTCCAGCAGCACGAACCTCTGGCGCTGGCCCGGTGGCGCCGCAAGCGCCTGTTCCCGCAGCGGCTGCTGGAGACGGTGACCGCCCGGCTCGGGGAGTCGTGCGCCATCTGGGCGGCGTGGCACGCCGGGGAGCCCGTCGCGGCCGTCATCGTCCTGCGGCACGGCCGGCACGCCCTGTTCTGGCGCGCCGCCATGAACCGGGAACTGGCGCACCCCGTCCGGGCCAACCACCTCCTGCACCGGCTGGCGATCGAGGACGCCTGTGAGGCGGGCTGCCTGCAGTACGACATGGGAGGGTCCCGCCAGGGCGCCTCACTCGCCCACTTCAAGCAGACCTTCGGCACGCGGGACCTGCCGTCCCCGCGCTACTACCGCGAGCGGCCCGGGGTCCACACGGCCGACCGCGCGCTGCGGACGGCCGTCAAGCGGGCGATTCGCTTCCGAGGGGTCTGAGCAGCCCACACCTGCACACAAGTTGACATTTCGGGCCATATGGGTTGAACGTGTATGTATACGTCGTAAACCAGCGAGTAGTGGGAGTGATCCCGTTGACTCAGTCGCCCCGCGCCGGCCCGGGCGTCTTCCCCGCACGACGGTACGCGGCACGATCCGCCCCTCTGCCCGCCGGGCTGGTCCGCCCCGCGGTGGACGTGGAACTGATCGTCCCGGCCTTCAACGAGGAACGCCGGCTGCCCCGCACCCTGGGCGTCACCCTCGACTACCTCACCAGCAGGCGCTGGACGTCGGCCGTCGTGGTCGTGGACAACGACAGCGTCGACGGCACCCTCGAGGTCGCCGACGGGTTCGGCGCCGCCCCGGTCCCGCTCCACGTCATCGGGTGCAGCGAGCGCGGCAAGGGCGCGGCGGTGCGGCGGGGCATCGCCACCTCCCGGGCCAGGTTCGTCGGCTTCCTGGACGCCGACAGCGCCACCCCCATCGACACCCTCGACCAGGTCATGGCGCTGCTCCAGGACGGGCACCGCGCCGTCATCGCCTCCCGGCGGGCCCCCGGTGCGCACTACGAGGTGGAGCAGTCGCTCAGCCGGCGCTGGGGTTCCTGGGTCTTCCGGGAACTGGCCCGGCTCACCCTGCCCGGCATCGCCGACAGCCAGTGCGGTTTCAAGTTCTTCGACGGCGACACCGTACGGGACGTCATCGCCGACTGCCGCGTCAACGGATTCGCCTTCGACGTCGAGATCCTCGCCGCCCTGATCCGCGCCGGACACGACGTCGTCGAGGTCCCGGTCGCCTGGTCCGACGTCCCCGGCTCGACGTTCTCGGCCCGCCGCGACGGCCTGCGCTCGATGGCCGACCTTCTGAGGATCTCTCTCTCCTGGCGGTGACACGGTGGTTACTGCGCTCGACCGACTGTCCACGACGGACGTCCTCTTCCTCAACTGGCGCGGTCCCGGCCACCCCCAGGCCGGCGGCGCCGAGGCGTACTGCTTCGAGATGGCACGGCGGTTCGCCGACGCCGGCGCCGCGGTCACCGTCTTCACGGCCCGTCATCCCGGCGCCGCCCGCCGCACGGTCCAGGAGGACGGCGTCCGGATCCTCCGCGGCGGCGGTGCGTTCGGCGTCTACGCCGCCGCCGCGTGGCACCTGCTGAGCCACCGGCACGCGTACGACGCGGTGATCGACTTCCAGAACGGCATCCCCTTCTACTCCCCCGTGTTCACACCGCGCTGGACCGCCGACATCTGCGTCATCCATCACGTGCACCAGGAACAGTTCGACGTCTGGTTCCCCTGGCCGCTCAACGCCCTGGGGCGGTTCATGGAGAAGCGGCTGAGCAAGTGGGTCTACCGAGGACGTCCGATCGTCGTCGTCTCGCCGTCCACCCGTGAGGGAATCCGCCGCGTCCTCGGCTTCCGCAATCCGACCCACATCGTCCCGAACGGCGCTCCGGAACCACTCGCGTCCGACCCCGCTCCCGCGCCCGTCGCCGCCACCCCGACCGTCGCCGTCGTGAGCCGGCTGGTGCCGCACAAGAGGGTCGATCTGCTCATCGGCGCACTGCCCAAGCTCCTGGCGGGCACCCCGCAGCTGCGGGTCGAGATCTGCGGCACGGGTGAGGCCCTGCCCCGGCTGCGCGAGTACGCCGCCCGCCTCGGGGTGGCGCAGAGCGTGACGTTCCACGGCCATGTCGACGAGGAGCGCAAGCGGGAGGTACTGGCCCGCGCCTGGCTGACCGTCGTGCCCTCCGCCGCCGAGGGCTGGGGGCTCACGGTGATCGAGGCCAACGCCCTCGGCAAGCCGGCGCTCGCCTTCGACGTGCCCGGCCTGCGCGACGCCGTCCTGGACGGCTCCACCGGATGGCTGCTGGCGCCCGACACCGACCTCGCGGACGGCGTCCAGAGCGCCCTGGAGCAGCTCGCCGACCCCGCCGAGCGGGAGCGGTGGGCCGAGCGGTGCCGTCGCTGGAGCCGGGCGTTCTCCTGGGACCACAGCGCGGAGCGGCTCGCCGCGGTGGTGGTCGAGGAACTGCACCGCATCCACCGCCACCGCCGCTCCCGCCGCCGGACCGTCGACCTGACCGTGCGCACCCGGTTCCACGCCGGGGACGGGGACGCCGACGCCATGGAACGCGCCCTGCGCCGCGGTCTGCGCGACACCGACGAGTGGGACCGGTCCGGCACCTCCTTCCAGGTGCTCCTCCACGGCTGCGACGAGGTGCAGGCCCGTGCCGTGCTGCGCCGGCTCGGGGTGAGCGAGAGCGAGATCTCCCAGACCCGGCTCGCCGGGCGACGGGACCTTCTGCTGGGCGGGAAGGAAGGCTCATGACCGTGTCGGACACCGGTCTCGACCACACGGCACCGAGTCTGCCGCGCCGGCCGCCCCCGCCGGCGCCCCACCACGGCACGGCGGAGCGCGGCGCCCGCTGGATCACCACCGGCGCGGTGGCCGTGGGAGTGCTCAACTACGGCTACGCACTCGTCCTGACCCGGCTGCTGGACGTACGGGCCTTCTCGGTGTTCGCCGCCGGACAGCGTGTCGTGCTGGCCGCGGCGAGCGTGGCGCTCGTCGCCCTTCCGTGGGTGCTCGCGCAGGCCCTCGCCCGAGCCGGCTCGCAGGCCGAACGGGCCGGAGCGATCCGGTTCACCGCCGCCCTCGGACTGGTGTCCGGCCTGGTCGCGGCCGGCGTGGTCGCCGTGATCGCCGGGCAGTTCGCCGGTCCCGCCACCACCCTCATGCTCGCCCTGGCCACCCTGCTCATGTACGTCACCACCACGACCCTCGGCTGGCTGCAGGGCACGGAACGGCTGCGCACCCTGGCCTGCATCACGGTCAGTGAGGCGGCGCTGAAGTTCGCCGCGGGCGTGCTGCTGGTGGCCGTCGTCGGACTGAGCGACACCGGTGCCGTCGCCGCCCTCGGCATCTGCGTCCTGCCGCTCGTGGTCTGCTGGCCCTACGGGGCCCACGCCGCACGGACCGTCCGTCGGCCGCGCACGCGCGTCCACCGCGACCTCGGACGCCGGGTCCGCGGCATCGCCGCCGTGCAGGCGATGGTCGCCCTGGTCGCCTCCGCCGACGTGGTGCTGGTCGCCCTGCTGCCCGTGGCGGACGCGGACGCCGCCAGCTACCAGGCCAGCGCCATGCTCGGCAGGGTGCCGCTGTTCCTGGCGAGTGCCATCTCCACGGCGTTCTTCCCGGCCCTGTCCCGGCGCGGCGACACGACCTCGCTGACCGCGAGCGCCGTCCGCATGTACCTCGTCATCGCCCTGCCCGTCTCGGCCGTCTGCGCGACGGTTCCCTCCGCCGTGATCGGCGTTCTCTTCCCCGCCGATTACGGCCGGATGAGCGCACTGCTGGCTTTCGCCGCCGTGTCCGGCTGCGCGGTCGGCGCGCTGAACCTCGCGGCCACGTTCTCCCAGGCGGTCGACGACTTCCGGTGCGTGCGGACCCAGGCGGTGGGCCTCGTGCTGTGCGTGGCGGCGCCGCTGCTCGGATGGCAGGCCGGCGGGATCATCGGCCTCGCGGCGGGTTCGGTGTGCGGGACGGTACCGGCGGCGGCCCTGCTCGTCGGACGGCAGATGCGCCGGCGGGGCATCGGGTTCCTCGCCCGGCCCGCCCTGCTGGAGCCGTTGCTGATCACCGGTGTCCTGATCGCCGTCCGGCCCGTCCCCCTGATCTGGCTGGCGGTCGCCACGCTGGCCGGCGTCCGCACGGCCGCGCGCTTCCTCCGTCACCGCGGTACGCCCCCGGCCGACCCGGCAGCCGGCCCTGCCACGGCGGCGGCACCGCGCCCGCCCGCACCGGACGGCGACGCCACCCGCGTGCTGCGCGACGCCCTCTGGACCGGCACACCTCCCCCCGCCACCGACGACACGCTGCGCCGCGCCCTCACCCTCGCCCGGCGCAACCAGGTGGAGGGCCACCTCGCCCGGGCCTACCCCGAACAGCTGGCGGACACGCTGGCAGAAGCCGAGGAGGCCACCCGGGACTTCCGCGACAACCTCGCCGAGGCCACCGACCGCCTGCGTGCCCACGGCGTCCCCGCGGTGCTCATCAAGGGGGACCCGGCCGGTGTCTACACCTACGACAACTTCGATCTCGTGGTCCCCGCCGCCCACTGGCAGGACGCCCAACAGGCCTTGTCCGGGTGGGCCGTACACCGGGAGACGTACTGGCTGGAGCGCTCCACCAAGATCCTGCTCCGGCCGCCCCGCGGACCGGCCGCGCATCTGCACTCCGCCGTCTCCTGGTTCGGCGTACCCGTCATCCCCGCCGACCGGCTCTTCGCCCAAGCGGCACCGGACCCGTCCTGCGGCTGTCTGCTGCCGCAGGAGGCGGCCGCACTGCGCATCTGGCTGGCGCACGCCCTGTTCCAGAACCTCACCCTGAACCTCTCCGAACTCCTGGCCCTGCGCCCCCTGCTGCGACCGGACGTCATCGCCCGCGCCCGACGGCACGCGGCGCGGGAGGGCTGGCAGTCCGGCTTCCTGGCGACCCTCGGCGTGGCCACGGCGGCCGTGGAGCGGCTCGACAACGGCGACGCGGTGCCGCTGCCCGTGCCGCTGCCCGTGCCGGTGTCGCTGCGTGCCGGTGCCGAGCACGCGCGGCACCTCGCCGGCCGCGGGGCAGGGCGCACCGCCGCGCGCGAGGCCGCGCTGCGCCTGCCGCTGGTGGTCACCAAGACCATGAGGGGAGGCCGCTCATGACCTCGACGAGCACGGTGGCCCGGCCGCTCATGGTGGCGGTGTCCGGCCCCGACCACAGCGGCAAGACCACACTGACCCACCTGCTCACGGTCACTCTGCGGCGACGGGGATACGCCGTGGCGGGCTTCCACTGCTACGGCTGCGTGTTCTGCCGGCGGCTGCACCTGCACCGCCACTGGCGTGACCAGCCGGCGCGAGGGCACGGTCTGCGCGCCGCCCTGCGCCTGCGGGTGGCTCAGGGCCACGCGCTCGTGGAGACCGTCGAGTTGCGGACCCGTCTCGCGGTGGCGCGCCGGTCCCTGCGGCGCCGGCACGGCCGGCCCACCGTGATCATCACCGACCGGGGCCCCCTGGACACCCTGGCGAAGTTCGACCCCGCCCCGGACTCCGCCACCGCACGCAGGCTGACCCGGCTGATCGGCCGCTACGACGTCACCCTGCTGTTCGACGGCCCGCCGACGCCACTCGGAGCGCGGCTCCGCGGAGCCGGACCGGCGGACGGCCGGACCGTCCGGTACGAGCGGTGGGCGCGACACTCACCGTCGGTGCGGCGGATGCAGGCCGGTCGGCATGTCTCCCTGCAGTCGGCCGACGCGCTGCGCCTGGTCCTGGCGCGGGCCGCGGGCGCGCCTGCCGCGGACGTACGGCGGCGCCATGTCGTGATCTCCAACTTCGACAACACCGGCCTGCGCGAGTACGCGGGAGGCAGCGCCGTGACCCTGGAACGGGTCGCCCGCAGCCTCGCCACGGAGTTCGAGGTCACGGTGGTCACCGCCGGCCGGCACGCCCTGACCCGCACCGAGGGCGCGGTGACGTACCGGATCCTGCCGGTGTCCTGGGCCGGACCGCGCGGCGGGCAGATCCTGTTCCAGGCCATGCTCCCGTTCATAGCCCGGCGCCTCTCGTACGACCTGTGGCTGGAGAACTTCACCCCGCCCTTCCCGGCGGGCCTGCTGCCGCTGGTGGCACGCGCCCCCGTCGTCGGTATCGACAAGGTCCGCTACGGCGAGTTCATGCGGCGCAAGTACCACCTCCCGTTCGGCTTCGTGGAACGCGTCGGCTACCGCCGCTACCGGGACCTGATCGTCATGAACCACGCCGACGCGGCGGAGATCCGCAGGCTGAGTCCCCGTACCGCGGTCGAGGTGATCCCCAACGGTGTCGACCCGACCACGCCGGACGCCGTGGAGCGGGACGAGGCCGCCGCCGGCGACCAGGGCTATCTGCTGTTCCTGGGACGGATCGACACCTGGCAGAAGGGCCTCGATCTCCTGCTCACCGCCTATGCCGCGTCCGGCGTGAGCCTGCCGTTGGTCCTCGCCGGCCGGGGCACCAAGGCCGAGGAACAGCGGCTGGCGCGGCTCCTCGCCGCCCTGCGCCTGCCCACCGGCGACACGGGCGGGTGCCTGCCGGCGGTGCGCGCGGTGGGGCATGTGGAGGGCGAGCGCAAGCGCCGTCTGATCCAGGGCAGCACGTTCGTCGTGATGCCGTCGCGCCAGGAGACGTTCGGTGTGGTGGCGCTGGAGGCGATGGCCCACGGCAAAGCCGTCGTGCACTTCGATCTGCCCGCCCTGCGCTGGACCGGGGGCGCCGGCGTGGTGCGGGTACCGGCCTTCGACGTCGGTCTGTTCGCCGACCGGATCAAGGAGCTCGCCGCCGACCCCGTCCGCCGCGCATGTCTGGGTGAGGAAGCCGCCCGCACGGCACGGCGGTTCACCGCCGACGCCATGGCTCAGCACTACCTCTCCCTCGTCGAGCGAGTCCTCGACGAACCCGCCGCGGACCTCGACGTCCCCGCACGTGGTGGGGTGCGGCACACCCGTCCCGCCGACACAGCAGCCAGCCGGAGACCACGGTGATCACGACGACAGCTCCCAGCCCCACGCCGTCCCGGGTCCGAGCGGCCACGACGCCGCTGCTTCCCGTCGCCGCCGCAGTGGCCGTGCTGACCGGCCTGCTGAGACTGCTGGGTTCGGAACGTTCGGCGGACCTGTTCATCGACGAGATCATCTACTACGAGCTGAGCGAGAGCGCCGGGCACGGGGGCTTCCCCCGGGACGACAACGGGCTGTTCTTCCTGCACCCGCCAGGCTTCTTCTATCTGCGGGCCGGCTGGGGCCTCCTGCTCGGCGACCCGCCCGACGTCGTCGTCGGCGTGTACGACGGAAGGGCCCTGAACGCCGTGCTGGCAGCCGCCACGGCAGCACTGCTGGTGCTCTTCGTCAGCCGTCTGGCGACCTGGCGGGTCGGTCTCGTCGCGGGCCTGATCTTCGCGGTCGACCCGTACTGCCTCCGGCACAACAACCGGGCGCAGCTGGAGACCGAGACCATGCTGTGGGTCGTGGCGGGCTATGTGCTGCTCCTCGCCCTCACCAAGGACCCGCTGCCCAGACGGGCGGCACTGCGGGCCGCGGGCGCCGGGCTGTGCTTCGGCCTGGCCATTCTGACGAAGGAGCACAGCACGCTGATCACGCTGCTGCCCATGGTGCTGGCGCTGGTCCTGAAGTGGGGGCCTCCACGCCGCCTCGTGGCCCTGACCACCGGTGTCGCCGTGGCCTGTTACGGCGTCTATGTGAGCATCGTCGTGGCCTCGGGACACTTCCCTCTCTACTGGAACGTGAAGACCTACGGCATCCGCCGCCTCCTGGGACTCGTCCAGGCAACGGGGTTCAACGCCCCGAGGGGCAACTCGCTGTCCGAGCGCCTCTACGAGGAGCTGCCCACCTTCTGGCCCACCTACCTCCTGCTCGCCCTCGGACCGATCGCGCTGGTCCTGCTGCTGCGGCGCCGGGACCGGGCGCACCGCCTGCTGGTCCTGTTCCACCTGTCGGCGGGGATCACGCTCGGGTACGCGCTCGCGCTGGGCACGCTGGAGGAGCAGTTCCTCTACCTGCTCGTGGTCCCCAACCTGGCGGCGGTGACCGTCGCCTTCTCCGGGGTGGTGGCGAAACGGCCGGTTCCCAGCCGCCGGCACGGCGTCCTGCGAGCCGCGGCGGCGGTCCTCGTCGTCGCGGTCGTGACCGCCTCCAGCGTGTCCTATGCGCGATCCCGGACGCAGATAGAGGACGGCTACGCGCAGATGCGCAGCTACATGACGGCCCACGTGCCGAAGGGAAGCACCGTCATCTCGGCGGACGGGGTGACCACGCGGGGCATCACCGGCTGGGTGCTCAGGGACATCTACGACGTCAGGCGGCTGGGACCGCACCCGACGGAGTTCCGCTACCTCGTCGTCCCCTGGAAACTGCTCGAGGACGGCTATGGACGCTTCACGCCGGAGCAGATGCGGCGCGTCGTCGGCAACGGCACGCTGCTCCACAGCACCCACAGCGACATGTACGGCACGGTGGCCCTCTACCTGCTGCCGCCCCAGCGCTCCGCCAAGGGGCAGCCCGATGCGCGCCACTAGCGCCCGGCCGCGCGTGCTGCTCCTGACCAGCGGGCCGCTGGAGGGGCAGGAGGGCGCCGACATCCAGCTGGCGGCGGTGCTCGCCGAGACCGTGCCGGACGTCGACTTCCTGTGGTTCACCCGCTGGCCGAGCCGCGGCCTGCGGCCCCGGGTGGCCGGCGGGCGGCCGGTTCCCGTCGTGTCCCTGGACGGACTGCCCCATCCATGGCAGCGGCTCCAGGTGGCCGCCGCCGGCACCGTCCTGGGGCGCCGGGCCGACCTGGTCCACGCCGTGCTGACGATCGGCTCGGGCTATCCGCTGTTCTCCCGGCTCTGGCCGCCGCTCCTGCGCGGCCGGCCGGTGCTGCACACGGTGCCCGGGGTCAGAGACCCCGCCCTGCTGCGCCGGTGCCGTCCCCTGGGGAGGACCGTGGCGCTTTCCGAAGCCACCGCGGGCGACCTGCTCCGGGCCGGCTTCGGGGACGTGTCCGTGATCCCGCCTCCCCTGCGCATCGACCGCTGGCCACGGCGTCCGCGGTCGTCGAACGCCGTGCCGGTCGTCCTGGTGACCGGCCATCACGACCCGGCGGGAGGCGCGCAGGAGAGCCTCGCGGCCGTCGCGGCCGCCGCCGCGGCCGGGGCGCGCCTACGGCTGGTCATGGCGCTCCGGCCGCGGTCGGGGCAGAACCCGCGGGCGCTGCGGGCCGAGCTGTGCGCCCGGGCGCAGGAGCACGGCCTCCCCGACGTCGAGGTGCTCGGCGCCGTCGACGACATGCGGTCGCTGATGGACCGCGCGGACGTCCTGCTGCACCTGCCGCGCCGGCTCGGCGGGAAGGCGGACATCCCCCTGACGGTCCTGGAGGCCCTCGCCACCGGGCGCCCCGCGGTGCTGAGCGACCATCCCCAGTTCCGCGCTCTCGGTGACGCGGTGGTGCGCGCCCCGCGGGACGACCCCGCGGGAGCGGGCCGGCAGCTGTGCCGGCTGCTCCAGGAGCCCCGGTGGTGGGACCTGCTGGCCGAGCGGGGCCGGCGCGCGGTGGAAGCCCGGTTCGGCGTCGACCGGTTCACCGCGCGGTACGCCGATCTCTACCGTGAGCTGCTGCCATGAGGACCGCCCGGCGCCGTCAGCTGCTGGCCGGACTCGCCCTCGCGGTCCTGGCCGGCGGAGCGGTGCTCGCCCTGCCGAGGGACCGTCCGGCGGACTCTCGAGCGGAGCGTCCGTCGTACTACTTCGGCACGCTCCGCACCGACCCGGACAAGGCGCGTCTGGAGCACCGCAACGGCATCGACGTGGCGCACATCACCATCCGCTGGGAGCAGTTCGAACCGGAGGACGGTGAGTACGACGACGGCTATGTCCATCAGATCAAGGACCAACTGCGGACCCTGCGTGACGCCGGCGCCCGCGTCGAGGTGGGGATCGGCATCAACCACGCCCCGGAGTGGGTGTACGAGCAGTACCCCGACGCGACGTTCACCGACGAGCACGGCGACCGCTACGAGGCCGTCGCCAACATCGTCTTCAGCCAGGAGATCAGGAACGAGGTACGCCGCTACGTCCAGGTCCTGGACGAGAAGGTGGGCCTGGACAACTTCTGGGCCATCCGCCTCGGGACCAACGACCACGGCGAGTTCACCTATCCGCCGGAGGTGCCGGACGACGACCGCCCCGGCCCCGACTACTGGGCCTTCGACAGCAACGCCCAGCGGAAGTCGCCGCCGGACGAGCGGGCGGCCACCGTGCCGCCCAACCCGTACCCGGGCTGGCGGCCGGGACAGCGCGAGTACCGCGGCGCGCACTTCAGCCGGGAAGAGGCGGCCCGCTGGTACGACTGGTATCTCGACGCTCTGGCCGACGCCGTCAACTGGCAGCAGCGCACCTACCGTTCGCTGGGGTACGGCGGTCTGCTCAAGGTGCTGGTCCCCGGCCAGGGTTACTACCCGAGCGACTACGCGGAGGCCGTGGACGAGTACTTCGCCGGGCCGGACGTCAGCGAACTGCTCGGTCTCGGCGCCGGCTTCTACCGGACGATCGGGAAGCTGAGGCAGGACAAGGACGTCCAGATCGTCGCCACGTCCCTGGTCAACGGAACGGGCGACCCTCCCGCGAACTCCTGCCGGCCCGTCGCGGACGCGGCCGTCGACCTCGATGCCGTGGACGACGCCCGCGTACGGGGCTGGTCCTCGGTGCGCTGGGTCACCGCGATCGCCCGACGCGAGGGATTCGCCGTCAGCGGCGAGAGCGCGGGCACGCATGTGCATCCGTACTACAGCGGCGTGATGGACGACGCCGCCGCCCAGGTCCGGTCCTGTCACCTCCAGGGCCTGATGTGGGCTTTCGACGACAACCTCTACGACGGGACACCGGGTTCCTCGCTCGACGACTACGCGGCGATGATCCGGCGGCTGGACTAGGCCACCCTGGGAGACGGACATGCGAATGACAGTGATCGGCACCGGACGCGTCGGAGCGGTCCACGCCGTCTGCATGGCCGATCTCGGCCATACCGTCCTCGGCGTGGACATCGACCCCGAGAAGGCCACGGCCCTCGCCGCCGGCCGTCCCTTCTTCCATGAGCCGGGCCTGGCCGCCCTGCTCCGCCGGACCGTCGCCTCGGGCCGGCTGCGCTTCACGGCCTCCCTGGCCGAGGCTGTCCAGTTCGCCGACACGCACTTCCTGTGCGTCCCCACGCCCCAGCGGCGCGACTCGGGCGCGGCCGACCTGAGCCATTTCCGGGCCGCCGCGGACAGCGTGATGTCGTACGCACGGGCGTGCGGCCGCGACGAGGTCCTGCTCGTCGGCAAGTCGACCGTGCCCGTCGGTACGGCGGAGCGGCTCGTCGCCCGGCTGGGCCCGGCCGCCGACGTCGCCTCGAACCCCGAGTTCCTGCGCGAGGGCCACGCGATCCAGGACACCCTGCGGCCCGAGCGTGTCGTCGCGGGTGTCCGTACGCCGCACGCCGAGGCGCGGCTGCGGGAGATCTACGCGCCGATGGCGCGGGCCGGCACGCCGCTCATCGTCACGGACACCGCGACCGCCGAGCTGGTCAAGCTCGCGTCCAACGCCTTTCTCGCGACGAAGATCTCCTTCATCAACGCCATGGCGGAGATCTGCGACGCCACCGGCGCGGACGTCCTGACACTGGCCGGCGGGATGGCCGCCGACTCCCGGATCGGCCCCGGCTTCCTCGTCCCCGGTCTCGGCTTCGGCGGCAGCTGCCTGGCCAAGGACATCCGGGCGCTCGCCACCCATGGCGAGGAACTCGGCCTCGGCGAGTCGGTGGCCTTCCTCCGTCAGGTCGACGCCATCAACACCCGGCAGCGTCTGCGGGTCGTCCGCCTCGCCGAACGGATGGTCGGCGGGTCCTTCGCCGGTCGCAACGTCGGAATCCTGGGAGCCGCCTTCAAGCCGCGCAGCGACGACGTCCGCGATTCGCCGGCCCTCGCCGTCGCGGAGGCGATCCGGCAACGGGGCGCCCAGGTCCGGGTTCACGACCCGGAGGCGGTCGACAACGCCCGAGCGGCCCATCCCGACCTTCAGTTCGCCCTGGAGGTCACCAAGGCCTGCGAACAGGCCGATGTCGTCCTGCACCTCACCGAGTGGGCCCAGTACCGGGGACTCGACCCCGGGGCCCTCGCCGCCGTGGTGCGCGTCCCGGCCGTCGTGGACGCGCGGCACACGCTCGACGCCGCTCTCTGGCGCGCGGCCGGCTGGACCCTGCGCGCACCCGGCCGCCCGAGGCTCGGCCGGCCGGCGGTCTAGGGCCTGTCTTCCGGATCATGCCGGCGTCGCGGGGTCTGGAAGAAAGGCCCTAGCCGAGCCGGGCGGCCTGGCGGTCGGCGCCGGCCAGGAGGGCGTCGAGAAGGCCCGGGAAGAGAGCGTCCAGGTCGTCCTTGCGCAGGCCGTTCATCTTGGCCGTGCCCCGGTAGATCTGCCGGATCACGCCTGCCTCGCGCAGCACCCGGAAGTGGTGGGTCGTCGTGGACTTGGCGACCGGCACCACGAACTGGGAACAGGTGAGCTCCCCGCCCCCGGTGCCGGCGAGTTCCCGCACGATCTGCAGCCGCAGCGGGTCCGAGAGGGCGTGCAGGACGTCCTCCAGCCGGATCTCCTCGCGGTCCGGATGGGGGAGGTCGCGGCTGCCGGTGGGTGCGGTGATGGCCATGAGGTTCATTGTACGAGGATTCTCGTAGTTTGACATTTCCCGTACTACGATGAGTATCGTACGACTCGGCATCGGACCCGCGACGAATGGAGGCGCAGTGAGCGCGCTCTTCGAGCCCTACACCCTGCGTGAACTGACCATCCCCAACCGTGTGTGGATGGCCCCGATGTGCCAGTACTCGGCCGCGCCGGACGGCCCCGAAGCGGGCGTCCCGCACGACTGGCACTTCGCTCACTACGCGGCCCGCGCGGCCGGCGGTACCGGGCTGATCCTCACCGAGGCGACCGCGGTGAGCCCCGAGGGCCGGATCTCGCCGTACGACCTGGGTCTGTGGAACGACACGCAGGTGGAGGCGTTCCGCCGGATCACCCGCTTCCTCGTCGCGCAGGGCACCGTGCCGGGCGTCCAGCTCGCCCACGCGGGCCGCAAGGCCTCGACCGCCCAGCCCTGGAAGGGCGGCGAGCCGGTCGGCGCCGACGCCCATGGCTGGACGCCGCTCGCGCCGAGCGCGGTGCCGTTCAAGGAGGGGCACGTCGTGCCCGAGGAGCTGACGGTCGAGCAGATCCGGGAGATCGTCGGCCGGTTCGGCGACGCGGCCCGGCGGGCGCTCGCCGCGGGCTTCGAGGTCGTCGAGGTGCACGGCGCCCACGGCTACCTGGTCAACGAGTTCCTCTCCCCCCACTCCAACCACCGCACCGACGCCTACGGCGGCTCGTACGAGAACCGCACCCGCTTCGCCCTGGAGGTCGTCGACGCGGTGCGCGCGGTGTGGCCCGAGGACAAGCCGGTGTTCTTCCGTATCTCGGCGACCGACTGGCTGGAGGAGGGCGGCTGGAGCGTCGACGACACCGTCCGCTTCGCCCGTGACCTCCAGGCGCACGGAGTCGACCTGCTCGACGTCTCCACCGGCGGCAACGTCGCCGACGCCCGTATCCCCACCGGCCCCGGCTACCAGGTGCCCTTCGCCGCCCGGGTCAAGGCCGAGACCAACCTGCCGGTCGCCGCGGTGGGCCTGATCACCGATGCCGAGCAGGCCGAGAAGATCATCGCCAACGGCGAGGCCGACGCGGTCCTGCTCGGCCGCGAACTGCTGCGCAACCCCTCCTGGGCCCGGCACGCCGCCCGCGAACTGGGCGGCGAGGTGCGGGTGCCGGACCAGTACCACCGCTCGGTCTGACGGCCACGCCCCCTCACCGGGCCAGCCGGGACACCGTCCGCTCCAGGCCCGGCAGGGCCCGCTGGCCCATGACCGCCAGGGCGATCGCCGCGGCCACGCCCGCCCAGGCGAAGGGGCCCAGCGGGGTGCAGCCGAAGAACTGGCTCGCGCCGGGGGTCTCGACCAGGAGGAACAGCGCGGCCGCGGAGCCGATCGCGGTGGCCCGGACGAGGGGGCTGCCGCGGCGGTCGGCGAGGGTCTGGGCGAGCTGCGTGCCGACCAGGGCGCACAGGGCCATCGTGGTGGAGCGGCGCCGGGTGCCGGGCGTGAAGCGGCCGAACAGCCAGGCCGCGGTGGCGCCCAGACAGGTCGTCAGGGCGCGATGGCGGATCTGGCGGATCAGCGGGGCGCCCAGCAGCGAGGTGCCGAGCGGCTGGGGACCCGGTTCGGGTACGCCGTCCTCCGCCCCTGACTCCTCGCCCTTCGGCGTCACGGCGACCGCCATCGCCGGGAACAGGTCGGTGAAGAGGTTCACCAGCAGCATCTGCCGGGTGGACAGCGGCGCGGCGCCCGAGAGCAGGGTGCCGAGGATGCCGAAGCCGACCTCGCCGGCGTTGCCGCCGATCAGGATGGCGACGGCGTCGGCGACGCCGTGCCACAGGGCGCGCCCCTCCCCCACCGCCTCGATGAGCACCGTCAGATCGTCGCCGGTGAGCACGATGTCGGCGGCGTTGCGGGCGGCCGCCGAGCCCCGCGCCTGGATGCCGACGCCGACATCGGCGGCGCGGATCGCCGCGGCGTCGTTCGCGCCGTCGCCGACCATGCCGACCACCAGGCCCGCGTCCCGCAGCGCCTCGATCACCTGGAGCTTCTGCTCGGGCGCGACCCGCGCGACGACTCCGGCGTCACGCAGCATCCGTGCCCGCACCGAGCGGTCCGCCGCGGCGAGTTCCTCGCCCGTCACCACCACCGTGTCCTCGGGCCAGCCCAGTTCGGCCGCGATCGCCCGGGCCGTCTGCGGATGGTCACCGGTCAGCATCACCGGTCGTACGCCCGCGTTGCTCAGCCCCTCGACAAGGGCCGTGGACGTCTCACGGGGCGTGTCGGCGAGACCCAGCAGGCCGGTGAACTCCAGCTCCTGCAGCGGCTCTTCGAGGACGTCCGCCGCCGACTCGCCCTCGCTCAGGCTCCGTTCGGCCACCGCGAGGACCCGCAGTCCGTCGCGGGCCAGCCGGTGCGCCCTGTCGGACGCGTCGTCGGGCAGGGCGCGGCAGGCCGGCAGGACCGTCTCCGGGGCGCCCTTGACCACCAGCACCGGCGAGCCGTCCGCCGCGCGACCGACAGCGGCGGCGTATCCGCGGGCCGCCTCGAAGGGCCGGCCCTCGCTCTGCTCCCACTCCGGGTCCGGGCCGGCCGCGTCCAGGACGGCCTCGTCGGTGGCGTGCGCGGGGCGCTCGTCGCCGCCGTCCAGGCGCGGACAGGCCCGGGCGGCAGCGCGCAGGGTGGGGTCGGCGCCGTCCTCGCCGGGCCGGTGCACGCTCCCCGCGGCGTCGGAGACCCGGACCAGGCGCAGCCGGTTCTCGGTGAGGGTGCCGGTCTTGTCGAAGCAGAGGGTGTCCATGCGGCCCAGCGCCTCCAGGGTGCGCGGGGTGCGCACCAGCACGCCGCGGCGGCTCAGCCTGCGCGCCGACGTCAGCTGGGCGACCGTGGCCACCAGCGGCAGGCCCTCGGGCACCGCGGCGACGGCGACCGCGACGCCGCCGCTGACCGCCTCCCTGATCGGCGTACCGCGCAGCAGGGCCAGGCCCGAGACGGCGGCACCGCCCGCGAGGGTCATCGGCAGGGCCTTCTCGGTGAGTTCACGCAGCCGGGCCTGCACACCGGCGGACGGCGGGGTCCGTGCGGCCAGGGCGACGGCCCGGTGCGCCTCGGTATGAGCGCCGGTGTCGACGACCACGGCACGGGCCCGGCCCGCGACCACAGTCGTGCCCTCGAAGACCATGCAGTGCCGGTCGGCGACCGTGGCCCGCGGGGTCGCGTCGGTCTGCTTGTCCGCGGGCAGCGACTCGCCGGTCAGCGCGGACTCGTCCACCTCCAGGCCGTCCTGCCACAGCAGCCGCGCGTCGGCGGGCACCACGTCGTCGGCACGCAGGTCGATGACATCGCCGGGGGCGAGGCGGGAGGCGTCCACCGTACGCAGGGCGTCGGCGGGTTCGTCCTCGGGGGCGGTGCCGTACGACGGTGGGGCCCCGGTGTCCTGGCCGGCCTCGGCCTCCTCGCGCGGAGCGAGCCGCGCCTTCTGCTTCTGCTCCGCCACCAGCTTGGACAGCGCGTGCTCGGCGCGCAGCCGCTGGGCGCCGCCGACCAGGGCGTTGAGGTCGAGGGCGCCGAGGACGAGGAAGGCGTCGACGGCGGAGCCGAGGATGGCCTCGGCGGCGGAGCCGACGGCGAGGATCGGGGTGAGCGGATCGTCCAGTTCGCCACGCACCGCGCGGGCGAGACTCAGGGTCCAGCGGGCGGGCGCCAGCACCGGTGTCCGCCCGACGGACCGCGCCCTGGTCCGCACCCGGTCGGCGGTCCGGGCCAGCCCCTCGGGCCGCACGCCGGGGTCCTGCTCCAGCCGGGACAGCACGGCGTCCGTCTCCAGCGCGTGCCAGGCCACGCGCGGCCGCGGGTGCGGGGCACGGGTGACCGCCACGCCGAGGGCCGCGCGCACCCCGCTGAACAGGGAGGCGGCAGCGGCCGTCTCGACGGGCACGTCCCGCAGCGCGGCCAGGCCCCTGCGCCGCCTGCCGTGCGGGGACTCGCCGATGGCGACGAGCAGCCCGGACAGCGCGGCGCCCGACTTGGCGAGCACCTGCGCGTGGTCCCCGACCCGGCGGGCGGCCGGGACGGCCACCAACAGCCGCCACACGTCGACCAGACCCTGCACCGCGAGCACGTCGGCGCCCCAGGCGACGGCGGCACCGGGGTCGGTGAGGGCGACGGCGATGTCCCCGGCGAGCAGGCCGGACAGGACGTCCTCGTCGTCGGCGGACCGCGGCCGCGCGACGGTCACGACGGTGCCGTCGGGTTCGCGCAGCTCGGCGACGACGTCGGCGAGCGGCCGCCCGGGTTCCACGACCTGGTCGGCCAGGCCGGTGAGTTCGCCCACCACCGGGTCGTCCACCACGACGACCCGCATACCGGCCCGCCGCGCCGCGTCCAGCACGGCCTCGCCCCACGGGTCGCAGACGTCCTCGCCGGACTCCTGCTGCCGGCACAGCGCGCTGGGGTGCAGCAGCAGCGTCCCGGCCGTCTCCAGTTGCCGCAGCCGGTCGGTGTCGCGGACCAGGACGCCGGTGCGGGCCAGCGCGCAGCCGAGGACGGCGTGGAAGGCGGCGGGACCGTAGCGGGCGGCCTTGGGCGAACCGGCCAGGGCCGCCTCGGCGGCCTCGTTGGTGTCGCGTTTGACGAGCAGCGCGGCGGCGGCACCGAGGAGCCGGCCGGCCGAGGCGGAACCGGCGTAGTCCTCGGCGGGGGTGCTGCGCAGCGGCGGCCTGGGCCAGCGGTCGGCGGCGACGTCCTCGCGGCCGGGGACGCACAGCCGGTCGTGGTCGGCGTCGAAGGCGGCCGCGCGGGCGACCGTCTCCCCGAGCTGCAGGGCCCGCAGGGAGGCGGCGAGCAGCAAGGAGGTCGACGACTGGCCGGCGCCCCGTGCGGCGGCGTGCGCGACGGCCAGCAGCAGGTCCGAGCGGGAGCGGCCGAGGCGGGAGCGCAGCAGACCGCGGAAGGCGGGGTTCTCGCGCAGCACCGACACCGTGGCGGTGAGCGTGCGGGGCGTCGGCGGCAGCCGCAGGGCGCGGGCGGTGACCGCGACGGCGGCACCGGCCACGTCGGCGGCCAGCGCGGCGGCGGCGTACCGCACCCCCGCCGGGTCGCCGGGGTGGGAGAACTCCTCCACGCCGCCGCCCGCCGGGCTGAGCCCGTGCCGGGCGGCGAGGTCCGTGGCCCGCTCGACCACCCGGTCCGCGACCGCCTCGTCGACGGCGGCCACGACCAGTCGGCGCAGGCCTCCGTCCCAGTAGGCGTACGCGACCTCGGGGCGTTCCGCGAGCGCCGCGGCGGTCTTGCGCAGGGCGCGCTGAGTGCCGCCCGCGCGGTGCACCTGCGCGGGGGCGGTGGGCTCGAGCGCGAGGTGGGCCCGTCGCCCGGAGCGCCAGGACCGCTCGCCGCCGGGCAGGGCGTTGCGCGCGACGCGGGCGACCCGCACCGCGCTGTCGGCGCCGCGCACCCCGGCCCGCGCTGCTCCTGCCGCGGCGCCGACGGCCGCCCCGGCCGCGGGCACGGCACCGCACGCGAGCAGCCGTGGTCCGGCGAGGACCGCCGCCGTGGTTCCGGTGATCAGCCCCATCCGCTGCCCGCCTCCTCAGTCGCCTTCGGTGGTACGGCTGTGATGTGCGCGGCCGTGTCCCGGGTGGGACGCCGTGCGCGTGGGGGTGCCGGCGGGGCCCTTCGGCCGGCCGGCGGCGATGGTGGCGCTCTTGGCGCGGCTCGGCGACCCGGCGGCCCCGGACGTCGCCTTCCCGGCCTTCTCGGTGCGCGCGCCCGGCTTCTGCTGGGTGAGCCAGACGACGGCCGCCCCGGTCAGGGCGACGGGCCACTCCACCACTCCGGCGGCGCCGAGGATTCCGGCGCCCGCGTACGCGGCCATCCGCCGGCCGCGCGGCGACACGGTCCCAACCGCGTTCAGCGCGCCCTCGGCGGCGTGGCCCACCGCTCCGGCTCCCGGCACCCGGCTCAGCACCGACGCGGTGGCGCGCAGCGGCTGGGGAAGGCCGGCGGGCGCATTCTCGCGTGCCATGGCTCTACTCGCCTCCCAGACAGTGATCGGCCTCTGCGCACCGCCGAGTGCCCATGATCCGGCCGCTCATCCGTCCCACATGGAGGCAAACGCGCAGGCGGCCCCGGGTCGGCGTCCGGGGCCGCCGTACGACGGCAAGGTCAACCGCTGGCGCAGGCGGCACCGTTGAGGGTGAAGGCCGAGGGGGCCGCGCTGTTGCCGGTGTGGGTGGCCTGGTAGCCGATGCTCACGCTCGCGTTCGGCGCGATCGTGCCGTTGTACGACACGTTCGTGGCGGTCACCGAGCCGCTGGTGGGGGCGTATCCGGCGCCCCAGCCGTTGGTGACGGTCTGGCCGGACGGCAGGGTGAAGCCCAGCTTCCAGCCGTTGATCGCGGTGCTGCCGGTGTTGGTGATCGTCACGGAGGCCGTCAGGCCGGTGTTCCACGCGTTGGTGGTGACGGTGACCCGGCATCCGCCGGGCTGGGGCTGCGGGGCCGGGCCCTCGGTGTCGAGGCCGAAGAAGGTGATGGCCCGGGCGCCCATGCCGGAGGCGTAGAGGTTGTGGCCGACGCCCTGGAGGCTGATGGCCTCGACGGGGGCCCGGTCACCGGTGCCGCCGTAGCGGGTACGGGTCCAGCCTGCGGCGGGGCTGTCGGTGGCGGAGGGCGTCTGGGTCAGGCCGTGGACGTCGGTCCACTGCTTGATCTCCTCGCCGAAGTTGGGATAGCGCAGGACGTCGTCCTCCGTGCCGTGCCACAGCTGCATACGGGGCCGCGGTCCGGTGTAGCCGGGGTACGCCCCGCGGACGAGGTCGCCCCAGGCCTGCGGGGTGCGGACGACGGTGCCGTTCGCGCAGTCGCTGTTCCACTCGGAGCCGTTCGTGGTGGCGAAGCAGGCGAAGGGGACCCCGGAGAAGGCGGCGCCCGCGGCGAAGACGTCGGGGTAGTCGCCCAGCAGGACGTTGGTCATCATCGCGCCCGAGGAGATGCCGGTGGCGAAGATCCGCCGGGTGTCGGCGTCGTAGGTGCGCACCACCCAGTCGACCATCGACTTGATGCCCACCGGGTCGCTGCCGCCGTCGCGCCGCAGGGCCTGCGGGGAGGCGACGTCGAAGCACTTGCTGGCGCGGGTGACGGACGGGTAGACGACGATGAAGCCGTGGCGGTCGGCCAGCGAGGCGTACTCGGTGTTGCTGTACATCGCCGGGCCGGAACCGGTGCAGTAGTGCACGGCGACCACGACGGCCGGGTGGGCGGTGACGCTGTCCGGGACGTACAGGTACATCTGCAGGTTGCTGGGGTTGGCGCCGAAGCCGGTGATCTCGGTCAGCGCCGCGGTGGGTGCGGCCGCCTCGGCCTCGGTGCCGCGCGCGGCGGCCGGGGGTGCCGCGAGCAGGGCCAGCAGCAGGGGCACGAGCGCTGCGAGGAGGGTGCGCATCAGGGCGGGCGCCCTGCCAGGGGCTCTGCGTGCGCGGTCGATCAGCCCGCTGACGTACGTACACATACGTGGAGTCGACATCGACTGCCCCTTCGTGAGGAGAGACGTCCCGAGAAGCATGGTGACATGGACACGCCTGACGTGGAAGCGCTCCCACACCCTCTTGACCAGTAAGCGCTTTCCATCTACGTTCCGTTCAGCACCATGACCGATTCGAGCCGCAGACCCCACGACACGGAAGAAGGAATCGGGACATGCCCCACGCACGACACCCGCACAGCCGGAGGCACGTCGGGACCCTGGCCGCGCTCTCTGTTGGCATGCTCATGACCAGCGGAGCCCTCACCCCGGCGAACGCCGCCACGTGGCCCTCCGCCTCCGGCAGCCAGCCGGTCACCGCGACCATCAACCTGACCAGCTCCAAGGACTACGGCATGCTGCGCCTCTACGGCAGCGGCGCCCTCGGCACCGGCGACCAGTCCGAGGACCAGCAGCCGATCCTCACGCTCGCCAACGGCGTCACGCTGAAGAACGTCATCATCGGCGCGCCCGGCGCCGACGGCATCCACTGTCTGGGCAGCTGCACGCTGCAGAACGTCTGGTGGGAGGACGTCGGCGAGGACGCCGCCACCTTCCGCGGCGGCAGCGGCGCCACCTACAACGTCGTCGGCGGCGGCGCGAAGAAGGCGTCCGACAAGGTGTTCCAGCACAACGGCGGCGGCACCGTGAACATCTCGAACTTCGCGGTGCAGGAGTTCAAGACGCTGTACCGCTCCTGCGGCGACTGCTCCACGCAGTACACCCGCAAGGTCAACCTCAACACCATCGAGGTGACCGGCACCGGCACCACGGCCCGGCTGGTCGGCATCAACGTCAACCGCAACGACGTGGCCACCCTGCGCGGCATCACGATCCTCAACGACGCCTCGCGCAAGGTGGTCCCGTGCCAGAAGTACAACAACAACACGGCGGTCGGTGTCGGCCCGGACAGCACCAACTGCCTCTACTCCGCCTCGGACATCACCTACCGGTGACGGCTCGGGGATGAGGACGGCGGCCGTACGGAGCGTTCCCGCACCGCGCTTCGTACGGCCGCCTGTGCTGTTCTGCGTGTCCGCGTCTCAGTCCGCCACGCGCGCGTGCACCTGCTGTTCCAGTTCGCGGCGGTAGTCGGCGTAGGCGGCGCGCAGGGCCGCGCCCGGCCAGCCGGCGGGCAGCAGGGCGTCCGGCAGGACGGGGTCGGCGAGCAGGTGCCGTACGACGGCCGCGTAGGCGGTGAGCCGGTCGGCCGGGCGCTCCACGCGCGCGACATGGGCCAGCAGGGCGTCGGCCGTCGCCGTCCAGGCATCCAGGGGCCACAGGCTCGCGGCCAGCTCGCGCGCGGGCCGGGCGGGGCGGGAGGTGTACCGCTCGGCCACCTGATCGAGGTCCTCGGGCAGTTCCCGGGCGAGGTTGGCGGGGCGCAGCCAAACGCCCTCGCGGAGTTCCGCGAGGCGCAGGCCGGCCAGCCGGGTGCGCAGTTCGGCGCGTTCGGCGGGGCCGCGGCCGGTCGCGGTGACCACGACCATCTCCCAGTCGCCGTCCCACGCGCGCGTGCGGGGCCGTACGGCGTCGTCCTGCCGGCGTCTGCGCTCCAGCAGCCGCTCGCCGATCCGGTAACCGGTGCCGGTGCGGCGCAGATCGCCCGCGGCCGCCATCCGGCTGAGCGCGGCCCGCAGGGTCGACCCGCCGACCCCGAAGGGCGCCACCGCGCGGGCGAGGTCCTTCGCCGCCATCTCGGGCGGATCCGCGCCGAGCAGCAGGCTCAGGACGACGGACCGCGCGGACAGCGGACGCAGCTCGAAGGCGTCCGGGGCGGTCATCTCGTGGGGTGGGCCGGCCATGGCCTCGTACTGTACGGGCCACCGGCAGGTGTTGCACTATTGCTGCGACCGCAGAGCGAGTGCAACACTCGGCGCATGGTCCTGACACCCGCGCAGCTGCCGTACGCGACGCACGACGTCACCAACCAGCCCCCGCCGCTGGCCCCCTACGACGCCTCCGAGGACGTGGCGCTGCTGGAGGGGCTGCGCCGCGAGGGCGCCGGCTGGGCCGAGCCGGACGTCCGCCGGCTCGGGCTGCTGGCGGGCGGGACCGAGGCGCAGGAGTGGGGCGAGCAGGCCAACCGGCACGAGCCGGAGCTGCGTACCCACGACCGGTGGGGCAACCGCGTCGACGAGGTCGAGTTCCACCCGAGCTGGCACCGCCTCATGGGCGTCGCGGTCGCCGAGGGCCTGGCCGGGGCGCCCTGGGCGGACGACCGGCCGGGAGCGCATGTCGCGCGGACGGCCGGTGGGCTGGTCTGGGGGCACAGCGAGGCCGGGCACGGCTGCCCCACCTCGATGACGTACGCGGCGATCCCGGCGCTGCGCCGGGAGCCGGAGCTGGCCAAGGTCTACGAACCGCTGCTGACCAGCCGCGCGTACGACCCCGGGCTGCGGGTGCCGACGCAGAAGCGCGGCCTGCTGGCCGGGATGGGGATGACCGAGAAGCAGGGCGGCTCGGACGTCCGCACCAACACCACGGCGGCGACGCCGACTTCGGAGTCCGGCGTCTACACCCTGCGCGGGCACAAGTGGTTCACGTCGGCGCCGATGTGCGACGTGTTCCTGGTGCTCGCCCAGGCGCCAGGGGGCCTTTCCTGCTTCCTCGTACCGCGCGTGCTGCCGGACGGCACCCGCAACGCCTTCCGCATCCAGCGGCTGAAGGACAAGCTGGGCAACCGCTCCAACGCGTCCTCCGAGCCCGAGTTCGACGGGACGGTCGCCTGGCTCGTCGGGCCCGAGGGGCAGGGCGTCAAGACGATCATCGAGATGGTCAACTGCACCCGCCTGGACTGTGTGATGGCGTCGGCGACGCTGATGCGCCGCACCCTCGTCGAGGCGGGGCATCACGCGCGGCACCGCAGCGCGTTCGGCGCGCGCCTCGCCGACCAGCCGCTGATGCGCAATGTGCTGGCCGACCTGGCGCTGGAGTCGGAGGCCGCGACGACGCTCACCCTGCGGCTGGCCGGAGCCGCCGACCGCGCCGTACGCGGGGACGAGGACGAGCGCGCGTTCCGCCGGATCGCCACGGCCGTCGGCAAGTACTGGGTCACCAAGCGGGGTCCCGCCTTCACCGCCGAGGCCCTGGAGTGCCTGGGCGGCAACGGCTATGTCGAGGACTCGAGCATGCCCCGCCACTACCGCGAGGCGCCCCTGCTGTCCATCTGGGAGGGCTCCGGGAACGTCAACGCCCTTGACGTCCTACGGGCCTTGACCCGCGACCCGCGCACGTCCGAGGCCCTGTTCGCCGAACTCGCCCTCGCCCAGGGGGCGGACGCCCGGCTGGACGCTGCGGTCGCCCGCCTCAAGGAGGGCCTGACCACGGCGTCCGAGTCGAGCGCCCGCCGCCTGGTGGAGGCCATGACCCTCGCCCTCCAGGCCTCCATCCTCGTCCGACACGCCCCTCCCGCCGTCGCCGACGCCTTCTGTGCCACGCGCCTGGCGGGCGACTGGGGCCAAGCGTTCGGCACGCTGCCGGACTCGGCGGATCTGGAGGGGATTTTGGGGAGGTCGCTGGGGTTCGGTCACTGAGGGCGGGGCCGAGTGGTGCGGTCGGGCCTGGTGGTGCCGCCGGGCCTGGAGCCGCCTGGCCTGGTGGTGCGACCGGCCCGGAGCCCCCGTTGGTCCCGCGCCAGTGCCGGGTCCTTGTCCGGCACGCCCCTCCCGCCGTCGCCGACGCCTTCTGCGCCGCCCGCCTCACCGGTGACTGGGGCCAGGCCTCCGGAGCGGGGAGGGGCCTTCGCCGAGGGCACAAAGGCCGGCGCCTGCCGGGGGTGGTGCTGTGCGTATCCGGGTGCGGGCGCCTTGTAGCTGGTCGCGCAGTTCCCCGCGCCCCTTGGGCGCCGCCGGCGTGCCGTCGTATCACCCTGTGCGGTGGCCCCACAGCGGGTCGAAGTGGGCCCAGTCGACGTCCCACCGGTCGAGGCGGCGGGACTCCAGGCGGCTGCGGACGGCGCGGCCGCAGGCGAGGGGGACGGCGGCCGCGCCGAGGCCGGCGAGGGTGCCGACGAGGGCGGAGCGGACACGGGCCTGGTCGGGACTGGCGGGTGGGGTGACGAGGCGGCCGGTGCGGTCGATCCACACGGTGACCGGGGTGCCCTCGGCGGTGCCGGGACGGACCCGAGCCTGTCCGGCACGCGGGGAGCCGTCCGGTGCGGTCCAGCCGACCTTCGCCCACACCTGGGAGCCGCCCGCCGCGGCCGGCACGGCGGACGTGCCGACCGCGTCCTCCGTGAGCCGGGCGGTGGTGGGACGCCACTCCACCCGCTCGCGGGCCATCCCCCGCTCCACGGACCCGGCGACGGTCACTCCGGCGAGCACCCCGCACAGCACGGTCAGCGTCCACGCCCCGAGCAGCACCCACGCCTCGACCGCGTCGGAGCGGCGCCTGAGCGGATTGCGCCGCCAGCGCCACAGCCAGGCCCGTCGAACCCGCCGTACCCGACGCACGCGCCGCATGCGGCGACCCCTCACACCCTGCAGGCCCATCGAAGCCCGCCTCCTCATCAGCGCACGGCCACCCCACCGGCCTCCCATACGGGCGGCGGCCCGCCGATGCTCAGGGGCGGCCTCCGCCATGAAGGTGCCATGCGCCTCGTTCCGTGCGGGCGACTTCGCGGAAAAGTCCCCCGACGGTGGCTCGGATGTGCTCCCGCCGCCGCGCCCGCATTTCTGCCCAGGCGCCCACCGACACGCTCTGACCTGCGGCGACGCCGCTTCCAGGGGTGACTGTCAGTGGTGGGGTGCAGACTGGCCGGTGTCTGAGACGCATACGTCAAAGCACAGCGGAGGTGAGCGGCATGTCCGACGTACTGCTGGCCGTGGGCACCCGGAAGGGCCTCTTCATCGGGCGCCGGCGCGGGGGCGCATGGGAGTTCGACGAGACTCCTTACTTCAACGCGCAGGCCGTCTACTCGGTCGCGATCGACACCCGCGGCGACACCCCGCGCCTGCTGGCCGGAGGCGACAGCGCGCACTGGGGCCCGTCCGTGTTCCACTCCGACGACCTCGGCCGGACGTGGACCGAACCCGCCCGGCCGGCCGTCAAGTTCCCGCAGGACACGGGCGCTTCGCTGGAGCGGGTGTGGCAGCTGCACCCGGCGGCGGCCGAGCCGGACGTGGTGTACGCGGGCACGGAACCGGCCGCGCTGTACCGCTCGCAGGACCGCGGCGAGAGCTTCGAGCTGGTGCGCCCGCTGTGGGAGCACCCGACACGCTCGCAGTGGGTGCCGGGCGGTGGCGGCGAGGGCCTGCACACCGTCCTCACCGACCGGCGCGACCCGGGTGCGATCACCGTGGCCGTCTCCACGGCCGGCGTGTTCCGTACGTCCGACGGCGGCGCGAGCTGGGCGCCCTCCAACTCCGGCGTCTCCGCGGTGTTCCTGCCGGACCCGAACCCGGAGTTCGGTCAGTGCGTGCACAAGGTGGCGCGGGACGCGGTGACCCCGGACCGGCTGTACCTGCAGAACCACTGGGGCGTGTACCGCAGCGACGACGCCGGGGCGCACTGGACGGACATCGGGGCGGGCCTGCCGTCGACGTTCGGTTTCGCGATGGCGACCCACCCGCACCGCGGCGACACCGCGTACGTCTTCCCGATCACCGCCGACTCCGACCGGGTCCCGGCCGACCGCCGCTGCCGGGTCTACCGCACCGAGGACGCGGGAGAGTCGTGGGAGCCGCTCACGGCCGGCCTGCCGCAGGAGGACCACTACGGCACCGTGCTGCGCGACGCCCTGTGCACCGACGACGCCGACCCCGCGGGTGTGTACTTCGGCAATCGCAACGGCGAGGTGTTCGCCTCGGCCGATCACGGCGACAGCTGGCGGCAGTTGGCGTCGCATCTGCCGGATGTGCTGTGCGTGCGGGCCGCGGTCGTCGGATGAGGTCTTCCCGATCCGCCGTCGGCCGCCACCGGTTGATCGCCGTGCCGTGTACGGCAGTAGGGTGACGCCGTGGCACCACGACCGTTGCATGAAATCGTCGAAGCGGGCTGGGCGAAGGCTCTGGAACCCGTGGCCGGGCGGATCGCCGAGATGGGCGACTTCCTTCGCGGGGAGATCGCCGAGGGGCGCACCTACCTCCCCGCGGGGGCGAACGTCCTACGGGCCTTCCAGCAGCCCTTCGACGAGGTCCGCGTCCTCGTCGTCGGGCAGGACCCGTATCCGACCCCGGGGCATGCGGTCGGGCTGTCGTTCTCGGTGGCGCCGGAGGTACGGCCGCTGCCGGGCAGCCTGATCAACATCTTCCGCGAGCTCAACTCCGACCTCGGCCTCCCGCAGCCGTCCAACGGCGATCTGACGCCCTGGACCCAGCAGGGCGTGCTGTTGCTCAACAGGGCGCTCACCACGGCTCCGCGCCGCCCCGGCGCGCACCGCGGCAAGGGCTGGGAGGAGGTCACCGAGCAGGCGATCCGCGCGCTGGCCGCGCGGGGCAAGCCGCTGGTGTCGATCCTGTGGGGCCGGGACGCCCGTAATCTGCGGCCGCTGCTGGGCAGCCTGCCCTCGGTGGAGTCGGCGCATCCCTCCCCCATGTCCGCCGACCGCGGCTTCTTCGGCTCGCGGCCGTTCAGCCGGGCCAACGACCTGCTGATCCAGCAGGGCGGCCAGCCCGTGGACTGGCGCCTGCCGTGACCGGTCCGGGGGGAACGGCGCCGACACCGCGAACACCACGCCCGTCACGGACAACACGACCGTCGCGGACACCGGAGTCGGCGACGGACGGGGCGGCCGACGCAGCAAGCGCACCGCTGTCCTGCACCGGGCGCGGGGGCCGCGGGCCCGCCGGGTTTCTCGCCGTGGACTCCGGAGGCTCCGGCCTGCGGGTCGTCGTCGGTACGGCGGACGGTGCCGTGTCGGCGCGACGCGAGTCGGCGGTGCCGGTGCGGACCGGGCCCGGGGGTATCGACGCCGACCATCTCATGGCCCAACTGCTGCCGCTGGTCCGCTCGTTGAGGGCCGAGACCGGGGTTGCCGAGCTGGGCACCGCCGCGGTCGGCGCGGCCGGGCTGAGCACGCTGGGGGACGCGCTGCGCGCCGAACTGCCGGGTGCGCTACGGCGGGAGTTCGGGGTCGGGACGGTCGCGCTCGCCGCCGACGCGGTCACCGCGTACGTGGGCGCCCTCGGGGAGCAGCCGGGTGCCGTGGTGGCGGCCGGCACCGGCATGATCGCGATCGGCACGGATCTGACGCGCTGGCGCCGGGCGGACGGCTGGGGGCATCTGCTGGGCGACTGCGGCAGCGGGGCCTGGATCGGCCGGGCCGGACTTGAGGCGGCACTGCGCGCCCACGACGGCCGCGACGGCGGTTCCGCGCTGCTGCTCTCGCGCGCCGAGGAGGTGTTCGGGCCGATGGCGGGGCTGCCGGGCAAGCTGTATCCGCGGCCGGACCGGCCCGCCGTGCTGGCCTCGTTCGCGCCGCAGGTCGCCGCGTGCGCGGACGACGACCCGGTCGCCGAGCGGATCCTCGGGGACGCGGCCCGGCACATCGCCGAGTCGGCCGCCGCGGTCTGCCCCGGCGAGGACGAGGCGGTCATCGCGCTGACGGGCGGCCTGTTCCGCATGGGCAAGCCGCTGCTGGAACCGCTGGCCGAGGAGTTGGCGCAGCGGCTGCCCCGGGCGCGGCAGGTGGAGGCCGAGGGCGATCCGATGCTGGGCGCGGTGCGCGTCGCGGCGGCGCTCGCCGAGGGGCGGCTCGCGCTGCCGCGCGACGAGCGAATGCTGCAGGTCACGACCCTGGAGAGGTGACGGGCGGTCACAGCACGTGACGGGGGCCGGTGAGGGCCGAGTTGTGGACGGATCGTGGCTGATCCGCCCGTAACTCATCAGAACTCATCAGACAAAACCGGACGGATACCGCTCACCTGCCCCCTCCCCGAACAGGGGAGCCCAGGAAACCAGTAACATGCGGCGCCATGAGCTCCCCCACTGGGCCCGCGTCCGGCCTGCCAGTACGAATGCCGCGCCCCCGCCAGCCCGGGCGCCACCGCCGACCCGAGCCCTTGGCGGCTCCCGAGGGCGCGCCCGCGCTCGTCCTCGCGGTTCCGGGCGCGCCCAGCGCCGCCACCCGCGGCCTCGCCGAGGAGATCGTGAGCATCGCCCGCTCCGAGCTGCCCGGCCTCGACGCCCGGATCGGGTACCTCGACGGGGACGACGCGGAGTTCCCCTCGCTGCAGGCCGTGCTCGCGCACGCGGCCGACGAGCGCACCGCCCGCTACGAGCAGGCGCTGGCCGCCGGCCTTGAGGCCAAGGAGCCCGAGGGTCCCGTCGCCGTCGTCGTGCCGCTGCTGGCCGGCCCGGACAACGCGCTGCTGCGCCAGGTCCGCCAGGCCGTCATGGACAGCCGGGTCGCCGCCGATCTGACGGACGTCCTCGGTCCGCACCCGCTGCTCGCCGAGGCGCTGCACGTGCGGCTGTCCGAGGCCGGTCTGGCCCGCGCCGACCGTGCCCGGCTGTTCACCGTGGCCACGGCCGCGGACGGCATCATCCTGGCGTCCGTGGGCGGCGAGGAGGCCGTGCAGGCGGCCGGGATCACCGGCATGCTGCTCGCCGCGCGGCTGGCCGTGCCGGTGATGGCCGCGGCGCTCGACCAGGAGGGCTCGATCACGTCGGTCGCCGAGCAGCTGCGTTCCTCCGGCTCGCAGCAGCTGGCGCTGGCGCCGTACCTGATCGGCCCGGAGATCGACGCCTCGCTGGTCGAGGCGGCCGCGCAGGAGGCGGGGTGCCCCGCCGCCGAGGCGCTGGGCCCCTACCCGGCGATCGGCAAGCTCGCGCTGGCGCAGTACACCACGGCCCTGGGCATCGCCCCGCAGACCCCGCAGGGCGCGCCGGTCCGCTGACCCGGGCCGGCCTTGGACGCCGTACGACCGAAGGGCCCGCTCCCGCCGGGGAGCGGGCCCTTTTTGCGGGTCCTTTCGTGCGGTCAGCCGACGACGACGCAGGAGGCGGCGGGCACCCGGAGGGAACCCGTGCGTCGCGGGAGTCCGGTGTCCGGGTCGAGGCGGAACCACGTGACGTCTCCGGAGCGCTCGTTGGCGACGTAGAGGACGCCGCCGGAGACGGTGAGGGCACGCGGCCAGTGGCCCCCGCAGGGGACGGTGGCGACCAGGCGCAGTTCGTCGCCCTCGACGGACAGCACGCACAGCACGTCCTCGCCGCGGACCGCGGTCCACACGAACCGGCCGTCCGGCGAGACCACGATCCCCGACGGGTAGGCGTCCCCGTCGGGAGCACCGGGCAGTACCGGTGTCTCGGTGAGCGGCCTGAGGGTGCCGTCGGCGGCGTCCCAGTGGCAGACGGTGATGGTCGGGGTGAGCTCGTTGACGACGTAGGCGCGGTCGCCGTCGGGGTGGAAGGCCAGGTGGCGGGGTCCTGAGCCGGGACGCAGGGCGATCTCGCGGTGCAGCTTCAGCCTGCCGTCCGTCAGGGTGCACACGCGCACCGAGTCGGTGCCGAGGTCGACGCTGACGGCCCAGCGGCCGCTCGGGTCGGGCTGCACCTGGTGGGCGTGCGGGCCCTGCTGGCGGGGCGTGTGCGGGCCGGAGCCGGTGTGCTGGAGCGCGTCGGACGCGGCGCCCTCCGGCGTGCCGTCGGGCCGCAGGGGCACGACCGACACGCTGCCGGAGCCGTAGTCGGCGGTCAGCAGGTGATCCGCGAAGACGGTGAGGTGGGTCGGTCCCGAGCCGACGGGCACCGGCTTGCCGAGGGGTTCGGGGGCGTCCCCGGCCACCCGGTACGCGGCGACGGCGCCCTCGGCCGTCTCACTCACGGCGTACAGGGTGCCGCCGTCGGGCGAGAGCGCCAGGTAGGAGGGGTCGGGCAGGCCGTCGACGCCGCCCAGCACGGCCAGTGAGCCGTCGGCGGGCTCCACGGCCGCCACGACCACGCCGGGGCCTCCCGCCGCGGTGAACGACCCGATGAACGCCCGCACCCGCCGCATGCCGCCGTCTGCCACCGCTGTCCCCTTTTCGGTCGACTGCCCGTCGGAGGCGACGGTAGCAGTTGCGGTCTAGACCAAGGGTGCGAGCGGGCACGGCGGTGAGGCGGAAGAGTGGGGCGCGCCTCTCGTCCAGGACGACCTACCGCAGCGTGGGACACCCACGACGCGACGCTGCGGACCTGCTCACGCCCCCACGAGCGGCGAGCCCGAAGGGGTCCGCAGCGGGGTCGCCAGTTCGGAGAGGGCGCGTTCGAGGCCGTGGAGGTGGGCGAGGGCGGGCTCGGCGACCGGCGGGTGGACGAGCGGGGCCGGGCCGGGCTCGGGCGGGCGGGGGCCCTTGCCGGCCGGGCTGTCGATCAGGGCCTGGACGGAGGCCTCGACGCGGTGGCAGGCGGTGGCCAGGCGGGCGTCGTGGGAGGCCTCGGGGTCGGCGGCGACGGCGACCAGGCCGCGGATCTCGCGGGCGCAGGCGTCGAGCAGGGCCAGCACCTGGCGGGCGCGCCGCTTGCGGACGAGCATCGGGTTCAGCGGGTGGACGAGGGGCGCTACGGCGAGCCGTACCCGGCCCAGCAGTTGCTCGAGTTCGGCCACGCGCGGCGCCGGGTCGGCGTCCGGAACGCCGGCCATCCGTGCGGCGGCCTCGGTGGTGGCGGCCCGTACGCAGGTCAGGGCGCGCTGGATCCAGGCGTCCGTGACGGCGTGGGTGGTGACGGGCAGGACGAACAGCACGGCCAGGACCGCGCCGAGCGCACCCACGCCCGTCTCGGCCAGCCGCAGCGCGAGCAGGGCGGGGTCGAGCAGGTCCAGCAGGCCGTAGAGGAGGGACGCGAGCAGCGTCACGCAGAGCATCATCCAGGTGTAGGACACGGCGGCCGTGTAGAAGATGCCGAAGACACAGGCGGCCAGGAGCACGCAGGTGGCCACGGGCTCGCCCGCCACGGGGACGGCGACGAGCAGGCCGAGGCCGATGCCGATCACCGTGCCCAGGACGCGGCGGAAGCCGCGGACCAGGGTCTCGCCGCGTGAGGTGGTGTTGACGAAGATCCACCAAGTGGCGCCGACGGCCCAGTACCAGCGCTGCCCGGACACCAGCTGCCCGACGACGAGCGCGAAGCCCGCGCCCGCGGTGGCCTGTACGGCCTGCCGCGTGGTGATGCGGGCCAGCCCGGTGCCGCCCGGCGGGGCGACCGCGGGCGGCGGAGGCAGCCGGCGCTCGTAGCACCACAGCCCGAAGCGCACCGCGGCCGCGGCCACCACCGACAGCAGGACGGCGGCGTACAGCTCGGGCAGCCGGTCCGGGGTGGCGCGCAGGAACTGGGCGATGAAGTACGTCATGAACGCGAACACGCCGAGGCTGTGGCCGCGCGGCCCCCAGCGACGGGCGTACACGCCGACCCCGACGACGGCCAGGAAAGCGAGGTCACGGGCGACGGGACGGTCGTGCAGCTCGGCCGCGAGGGCGAGCACCGGCAGGCCGACGGCGGGCAGCAGGGCGGTGGTGACCGCCTGACCGCGGACGGTGGTGTCGGTGACGGTGAACAGGGCGAGGAGCGCGGCGAGACCACCGATGACGGCGCCGACGAGGGAGTGCCCCGCCAGTCCGCAGACGACCACGGCGAGCCCGACGCCGAGGACGGCCCGCGTGGCGAAACGCAGTCGCGTCCGCCCCGGGTCCGCTGCCACGAACACCCTCTTCAGCACTGGCTACCGCCCCCTCGTACCGACCGGCATGAAAAAGGCGCCGCGGGATCCGCAGCGCCATCGACGTCTCCATGACAGCATCCCGGCCGCCAGTGGCTCAAGTCGACTCACCATCGGTGGGCCAATGGCACAGTCGTAAATGCTGCAGGTCGACCAGAGGAGGGCCAACGGACCACCGGCCGTGGTCCAGCCGGGTCGCGCGGCGATGGGCCATTGGTACAGTCGATGAAGATCAACAAGCGACGAGGAGGCCGTGCGCCATGGCCGTGGACGAACTGGACACCCGCATTCTGCGGCTGCTCCTGGAGCAGCCCCGCACCAGCGTCCGCGAGTACGCCCGCATCCTCGGCGTGGCCCGCGGCACGCTCCAGGCCCGCCTGGACCGGCTGGAGCGGGACGGTGTGATCACCGGCACGAGTCCCGCCCTCTCCCCCGCCGCGCTCGGTCATCCGGTGCTGGCGTTCGTGCACATCGAGGTGACCCAGGGGCACCTCGACGACGTGGGCGACGCGCTGGCGTCCGTGCCGGAGATCGTCGAGGCGTTCTCCATCACGGGTGGGGGCGATCTGCTCACCCGCGTGGTGGCCCGCGACAACGCGCATCTGGAGGACGTCATCCAGAAGCTGATCAGCCTGCCCGGTGTGGTCCGCACCCGCACCGAGGTCGCCCTGCGCGAACGCGTCCCGCACCGACTGCTGCCCCTGGTCGAGTCGATCGGCCGCGCGGCGCGGCAGTCCTAGGCCAGGAGAACGGGCCGGGCGGCGCGGCAGTCCTAGGCCGGGAAGAATCGGCCGGGCGGCGACGCCGGGAGGATCGGCAGGGCGCGAGGCAGCCCTAGGCCGGGATGCTCTCCGGCAGACCGAACAGCGGGAACAGCCGCTCGGTGTCCCGGAAGGCGTGGATCGCGGCGACCCGGTCGCCGCGCACGTCGAGGACCTGGAGCGCCCACGGCTCGTAGGTCGCGCCCGCGGGCCGGTACTGCCCGAAGGCCGGCGAGCCGTTCGCCTCGACCGGCACCAGGCGCGACCCCCGGCAGCCGACCGCCGGCCCGCTCAGCCAGGCCCGGATGTCGGAGGCGCCGCGCATCCACACGGTGTACGGCGGGAGGGACAGCGTGGCGTCGACGTGGAGCAGCATGCCGAGCTCCTCCATGTCGAAGCGGGAGAAGGCGGCGGCATAGCGCCGGGCGAGGACCGAACGGACGGTGCCGGACGGCTCAGCAGCGGCCTCCCCACCCGATGCGCGGCGTGCGGCGAGGGTGGCACGGGCCCGCTGGAGCGCGCTGTTGACCGAGGCCACGCTGCACTCGTGCAGCTCGGCGACCTCCTGGGCGGAGAAGCCCATCACCTCGCGCAGCAGAAGCGTGGCGCGCTGCTTGGGCGGGAGGTGCTGCAGCGCGGCGACGAAGGCGAGGCGTACGGACTCGTCGGCGGCGGCAGACTGCGCGGGGTCCCCGTACGGGCACGGCTCGATCCACATGGCGGCGTCGAGCGGCGCACCCGGTGACGTGGCACCTACGGCCGGTTCGGTGAGGTCCATCGGCAGGGCGCGCCGGCCACGGGCGGCGAGGGCGTCCAGACAGACGTTGGTGGTGATGCGGTAGAGCCAGGTCCGCACCGACGAGCGCTGTTCGAAGCGGTCGCCGTTCTTCCAGGCCCGCAGCAGCGCCTCCTGCACGGCGTCCTCGGCCTCGAAGGCCGAGCCGAGCATCCGGTAGCAGTAGCCGGTGAGTTCGGCGCGGTACGCGTCGAGTTCCAGGTCGGTCGTCGTATCCCCCATGGGGGTGACAGTACCGGCCCCGGCCGCAACTGCCGAACCCGTCAGTACCGTTGACGCCTTTTCCCCACACCTCTAGCGTCTGGTCGATTACCCGTACAGCGTTCGCCATATCGAACAACGTGGAGGAGTACATGGCCCCGCCCCTGTCCCGACGCACCCTGATCGGCGGCGCACTGCTCGCCGCGACCACCCCCGGAATCGCCACGGCGGCGGCCGGTCGAGCGGCCGCGGCCGCGCTTCCCGCGCCACCGGCCTGGACGGTACGGCCGTTCGCACTGAAGGACGTGGCACTCGGGGACGGCGTGCTCGCCGCCAAGCGGGCGCTGATGCTCGACCACGCCCGTGGGTACGACGTGAACCGGCTGCTCCAGGTCTTCCGCGCCAACGCGGGCCTGTCCACGCTGGGCGCGGTCGCCCCCGGCGGCTGGGAGGGACTGGACGGGGAGGCCAACGGCAACCTGCGCGGCCACTACACGGGCCACTTCCTCACCATGCTGTCCCAGGCGTACGCGGGGACCGGCGAGCAGGTCTTCGCCGACCGGATCGGCACGATCGTCACGGCCCTGACCGAGGTGCGCGAGGCGCTGCGGACCGATCCTCAAGTGCTGAGCGTGGAGGGGAGGTTCGGCGCCGCCGCGGAGAACGTGCGCGGGTCGTACCAGTACGTCGACCTGCCCGCCCAAGTCCTCGGCGGCGCGGCCGAGATCACGCTGGCGGCCTGGATCAAGCCCACGCACGAGGCCGGTTGGGCACGTGTCCTCGACTTCGGCGACGACACCACCCGGTATCTGTACCTCACCGCGCGCAACGCGAGCGGCGTACCGCGCTTCGCCGTCACCACCGACGGCCCCGGCGCCGAGCAGGGCCTCGACGGCACCGCCGCGCTGCCCCTGAACCGGTGGAGCCATCTCGCGGTGACCCTCGCGGGCGGCACCGGGACGCTCTACGTCAACGGCACGGCCGTGGCGACGAACACGGCCATGACCCTCACCCCGGCCGCCCTCGGCACCCTCGCCCACCACTGGCTCGGCCGGTCCCACTACCCCGCGGACCCGGTCCTCGCCGGGGCCTTCGGCGGGTTCGACATATGGTCCCGGGCGCTGACCCCGGCCGAGGTGACCGCGCTGCAGAGCAGCCCCGGACACGGCGACCTCGCCTCCTACGCCTTCACCGAGACGACCGGCTCCACCTTCGCGGACGCCTCGGGGCGCGGCCTGACCGCCACGCTGCGGCGCACCTGGGGCGGGCCCAGCCACCCCGGGTTCCTGGCGGCGTACCCGGAGACGCAGTTCATCGCGCTGGAGTCGATGACCGCGAGCGACTACACGCGCGTGTGGGCGCCGTACTACACCGCGCACAAGATCCTGCGAGGCCTGCTCGACGCGCACCTGGCCACCGGCGACACCCGGGCCCTCGACCTGGCGTCCGGGATGGGCGACTGGATGCACTTCCGGCTGTCACGGCTGCCCGAGGCCACGCTCCAACGGATGTGGGGGCTGTTCTCCAGTGGCGAGTTCGGCGGCATCGTGGAGGCGATCTGCGACCTGCACGCGCTCACCGGCAAGCCCGAACACCTCGCGCTGGCCCGGCTGTTCGACCTCGACCGGCTCATCGACGCCTGCGCGGCGGGCACCGACATCCTCGACGGACTGCACGCCAACCAGCACATCCCGATCTTCACCGGCTACCTGCGGCTGTACGACGCGACCGGCGAGGAGCGCTACCTCACGGCGGCGAGGAACTTCTGGCGCATGGTCGTACCGCACCGCATGTACGGCATCGGAGGCACCAGCACCGGCGAGTTCTGGCGGGCACGGGACGCCGTCGCGGGCACGCTGTCCGCGACGACGGCCGAGACGTGCTGCGCGTACAACATGCTGAAGCTGAGCCGGACGCTGTTCTTCCACGAGCAGGACCCGGCGTACATGGACTACTACGAACGCGCCCTGTTCAACCAGGTCCTCGGCTCCAAGCAGGACCGGCCCGACGCGGAGAAGCCGCTCGTCACCTACTTCATCGGGCTGACGCCCGGGCATGTGCGCGACTACACGCCCAAGCAGGGCACGACCTGCTGCGAGGGCACGGGCATGGAGAGCGCCACCAAGTACCAGGACTCGGTGTACTTCCAACGGGCCGACGGCAGCGCCCTGTACGTCAACCTCTACAGCCCCGCCTCCGTCGCCTGGGCCGAGCGCGGTGTCACCGTCACGCAGACCACCGACTTCCCCTTCGAGCAGGGCAGCACGCTCACCGTCCGCGGCGGCGGCACCTTCACGCTGCTGCTGCGCGTGCCGTCCTGGGCGACCGCGGGCTTCCGGGTGACGGTCAACGGCCGTGCCGTGAGCGGCACTCCGCGGCCCGGCTCCTATTTCCCGGTGTCCCGCACCTGGCGCTCGGGCGACCTCGTGCGGGTCTCCTTCCCCTTCCGGCTGCGGGTGGAGAAGGCCCTGGACGACCCGTCGCTGCAGACCCTGTTCCTCGGCCCGGTCAACCTGGTCGCCCGCGACCCGGCGACCACACATCTTCAGCTGGGCCTGTACCGCAACGCCGCCCTCTCGGGCGATCTGCTGCCCTCGCTCTCCCCCGTGACCGGCAAGCCCCTGCACTTCACGCTGGACGGCCGGGAGATCGCCCCCTTCCTGGAGGGCACCGAGGACCCCACCCACGCCTACTTCCGGCGCTCGGAGCCACGCGTGGTGTTCGGCGGCATCGACTCCGGCGTGGCCAACCCGGCGAAGGCCGACGGCACGACCCTGCTCGACGAGATCTGGGCGGGCGCGCCCTTCGTGAACAAGAGCGCGCTGGTCACACGCGTTCGGGCGACGGCCGACGCCTGGGTCGCGGCCGGGCTGCTGTCGCGGGGCGACGCGGACACGGTCGTACGGACGGCCGAGGCGGCGTCGTATCGACGCTGACGCCCTTCCCTGACGCCCTTCGCTGACGCCTTTCTAGGAGCGGCGGCGCGGCTTGCCCCGGCCCGCGCCGCCCTTGCCGCCGCCCTTCGCACTTCCCGTGCGGGGGCGGCCGCCCTTCGCGGGAGCGGGCTTGCGGCGGGCGGCGGAAGCGGCCGCCGGCTTCTGCTTGCGCTCCTGCTCCTCGGCCGGCCGCTGCCGTCCGCGCGTGCTGTTGACCGTGCGGCCACGCACGATGCCGATGAAGTCCTCGACCAAGTCGCTGTGCGCGTCCTCCGGCCAGCACAGGGCGACGCTCGACTGCGGCGCGTCGGTCACCGTGCGGTAAGTGAGGTCCTTGCGGTGATGCAGCCGCGCCAGCGACTGCGGCACGACCAGAACACCGACCCCCGCCGCTACCAGCTCGATCGCGTCCGCGGTCGTCGCGGGCCGCTCGATGGCCGGCTTGCCCGGCAGCCGCTCCCAGCCGAGTACGTCGTCCAGCGGATGGAACACCACATCGTCCGCGAGGTCCTCGACCGCCACCTCCTCGGCCGCGGTCAGCAGGTGGTCCTTGGGCACGACCACGACCGACGTCTCGGTGTAGAGAGGAATCGCGCTGAAGACCGTACGGTCCACGGGCAGCCGCACAACACCCGCGTCCGCCTCCCCGGCCCGCAATACCTCGGGTGCCTCCGCCGCAGCCACGGGCAGCAACACGAGCGGGACGTCAGGCAGGCGTTCCGCCCAGATCCGCACCCACTTTCCGGGCGTGGCCCCAGAGACGTACGCGAGCCGGAACGAGGGGGGTGTTTCGGGGCCTGTCACTCCGCCAGGTTACCGGGTACGGGTTGGCCGGCCTGCACCGGCGGGCGGTGGGGTGGGCGGGCTTGGGTGTGACGGGCGAGGCGTTGGTGGGCGGGCTGGGGATTGGCGGGCGGGGTTGTCGCATACGGGGCTGGGCTCGGCGGACTGGGTTGTGGCCGGCGGACATGCTCGGTAGGCAGGGCTGTGATCAGCGGTCGCGTCCGGTGGACATCCCTGTGGCGGGTGGGCCGGCTTGGCGGGCAGCGCTGCGGTGGCGAGCTTGGGCTCGGCGGACAGGGCTGGCGTGGGCGCGCTTGGGTTTGGCGGGCAGCGCTGCGGCTGGCCGCCCCGGCTTGGCGGGCTGGGTTGTGACCGGGGTCGCGCGTCCGGCGGACGGCTCTTTGGTGGGGGCCTGACCCGGCCGACAGGGCCGTCCCGCCGGGCGCGCGCCTTAAGCGCAGCTCTGTGGTCGGCAGCTCCGCGCTCGGCGGGCAGCGTTGTGGTCGGCAGCTCCGCGCTCGGCAGGCAGCGCTGCGGCCTGCGGGCGCGCGCTCGGCGGGCAGCGGTGTGGTCGCGGTCGCGCACCCGGCGACCATCACTCCGGGCCCTGCCCGCACACCCGGCGAGCAGCACGGCGGTCGGCAGACCGGCCCAGCGAACCCCGCTGCAGCCCGCGGCCCCGCGCCCAGCGGAGAGCGCTGTGGTCGGCGGCCCCGCACCCGGCGGATAGTCTGGTCTGCATGAAGTCGCACCAGACCGCCCAGACGATGAAGCCCGCCACCGCGGCGAAGAAGCTGGGTGTGTACCTGCCCGCCACCCCCGCCGAGTTCCAGGAGGGGGTCGTCACGCGCGCCGAGCTGAACGAGATGCAGGCGAACCCGCCCGCGTGGCTGAGCGAGCTGCGGCAGAACGGTCCGCACCCGCGCCCCGTGGTCGCGGCGAAGCTCGGTGTGTCCATCGCGGGTCTGGCCCGGGGCGGCGTCACCGAGGCGCTCACCACCGAGCAGATCGAGGCGCTGAAGGCCGAGATGCCCGAGTGGCTGCAGAAGGAGCGGGCCACGCAGGCGGAGGTCCGCAAGGAGGCGGCGCGGCTGAAGAAGCGTGACGCGGAGCGCGCGCAGCAGCAGCACTGACGCCTCGGGCGGGAAATCCGGTTGAGGGCGTGCGGCGCCCTCGGTGATGATCACCGCCATGTTCTCCCGCAGGAATCGCCGCCGCCCGAAGTCCCCCGTCGTCCTCGAGGCCTGGGAACTGCTGGACTCCGGTGACATAACCGGCGCCCTGCGACGGCTGCGCTCCGCCACCGACACCCTGCCGCTGGGCGAGGTCGCGCTGGTGGCGGCGCGGGCCGCGGAGGGGGCCGGTTTCGACGACCTGCGGCAGGCCGCGGAGGCGCTCGCCGCCCGGCCGGAGGACGCCAAGGCGCTGTACGGCTTCGGGTACGCCTGCGTCGAGCGCGGCGTGTCCTACCTGGCGGTCCCCGCACTGCGCGAGGTGCTGCGCACCCACCCGGACGCGCTCGGTGTGGTGCGCGAGCTGGTCTCGGCGTACGAGCGGGAGGGCCGGCACGGGGAGGCGGTCGAGCTGCTCGGCCGGTACGACGCCTCGCTCCCGCCATGGCCGGACCGCTACCTGCTCGTGTACAACGCGCTGATGGCGGGCGACCTGGAGCTGGCCCGCCGACAGCACGCGCTGCTCGCCGACCCCGAGGACCCCCAGTGGCTGCCCGCGCGGCAGCGGCAGACCCGGATGCTGGAGCGCGCCGCGGCCGCCGCGCCGACGACCCCGCTGGACCTGTTCGACCTGCGCGGATGGCAGTACGTGATCGGCGGGAGCATCCTCGGCACAATCTCTCCGTACGGTTTCGGGGCCGGGATGAACGGCCGGTTCGCCTGGCTCCAGGACACGCCCGAGCTGTGCCTGCGCGGGCTGCTGCGCCTCAGGACGGTGCTGGAGGCCGCCGAGCTGCGGCCGCGGTCCGTGTCCCTGCTGCCCGACCGCGACAGCGAGATCCTCGGCCGCGCGGCGGCCGGCCTGCTCGGCCTCCCGGCGGAGCCCTTCGTACCCGGCCGCGAGGACACCGTCGTGGTCGCCTACGACCTGAACGGGCTACTCGACACGCCCGACGGCCCGGAACTGCTGGGGCAGCTGCACGAGCGTGCCGCCGGTCAGGTGCTGCACGAGCACGCGAGCTGCTGGACGGACGCCCCCACGGTCACCGCGGACAGCGTGGCGCTGCTGCACCAGTCGGCCGTCGCGCCCTGGGGCGAGCGGCTGAGGGTCGGCGAGGACGGCGAAGTGGGTCGGGAGCCGGCCGACGAGCGCCCCGCGGCGAGGATCGCCGAGGAGATCCTGTCCGCCGACCCCGCCCCCGACGAGGGCGACGGCGAGACACCGGACGACCCCGACGAGGCGTTCGCCGCATTCGCCACGGCGATGCGCGCCACCTGGCTGCGCGGCGAGCGCACGGCCCTGCGATCCAGCGGCCCGGTGCCGAGCAGCCGCTTCTCCTGACTCCAGCGGCCCGGGGGCCGGGGGGCCGGCGGCCCGGCGGCCCGGGGGCCCGGGGGCCCGGGGGCCCGGGGGCCCGGGGGGCCGGGCATCCGCTTCGTCCCCGCTCGGTCCAAATTGTCACGAAGCATGCACGAAACGTGTCGTGTTCCGTCAACTTCAGCATGTGGCCAGCCAACTGAGACATCATCAGGCATGCCCCGGGCCGCACCAGGCCCCCGGGAACCTCATGACTCGGAAAGGCTGCGCATGAGCGTGAAAACCGGCCCCCAGCGGTACCCCGGCTCCAGCCGCGCGAACTGGTACCAGGACGACTTCCCCGGCGACCCGATGGAGGTCAACGTCGTCGTCCTGCACACCACCGAGGGCCCGACCCTGCCGGGCTACGGCGGCGGCGGCTCCGCTCCGAACCTCACCGCGGTGCCCGACTTCGGCGCGAAGCGGCTGCGCTGGTTCCAGCACTTCGACGTCGAGGTCTCCTCCCGGGCGCTGCAGAACCTCAAGGGCGGCGTCGAGACGAACACGCTCAACGTCTGCCAGGTCGAGCTGGTCGGCACCTGCGACCCCAAGACGCACCGCAAGTGGAAGAAGGCGGGACAGGAGCACATCTTCTGGCCCGAGGCCCCGGAATGGGCGCTCGAAGGCGTCGCGCGGTTCCTGTCCTGGATGCACGAGGAGCACGGCGTGCCCCTCGCCGGACCCAAGGCGTGGCCGGCCTACCCCGACTCGTTCGGCAACGGCCACAAGCAGCGCATGAGCGCCTCGAAGTGGAGCAAGTTCTCGGGAGTGTGCGGCCATATGCACGTCCCCGAGAACGAGCACGGCGACCCCGGCGCGATCGACTTCACCGACATCCTGCGGCGCGCCAGGGCGGACCTGGACCTGGACGAACCGCCGGCCCAGCCGGCGCCGAGCCGGCCGAAGATCCCGGCGTTCCCGGGCCGCAAGTTCTTCGGCGAGGGCGCGATCAACGACCACGTCCTGAAGCTCGGCAAGCAGCTGGTCAAGCGCGGCTTCGGCGACCACTACAAGGTCGGCCCGGGCCGGACCTGGGGCGAGGCCGACCGGCTCAATGTGCGCGATTTCCAGAAGTCCCGCCCGGAACTGCGCGGCGACGCCGACGGTTTCCCCGGGCCCCTGACCTGGAAGCTGCTGTTCTCCTGACAGCGCCCCCTCGTTCGCGGCACCTCGGCACCCCGGCTCCGGATTCAGCCGGGGCCGGGTCCCAGTCCGCCGCCCTGGAGGCGCTCCAGATCGGAGGAGCGTACCTGGATGACGAGAACCGCGATCACCGCGGCGAGCGCGGTGAAGATCGCCGCCACGATGAACGCGCTGGACACGCCGGCGGTCAGGATCTCGTCGGCGTACGGCGGCGGCAGCTGGCCCGTCTTCTCGAAGCGCAGCCGCTCGGCGGGAGTGGCCTGCCGCAGGAACAGCGGGATCTGCTTGTCGGCCTCGTTGCCGCTGGCCGTGCCGAACATGGTGACCAGGATGGACAGGCCCAGCGAGCCGCCCACCTGCTGGGTGGCGTTGAGCAGCCCGGACGCCGCGCCGGTCTCGCGGACGGCGACGTTGGACAGTGCCATCAGCGTCAGCGACACGAACTCCATGCCCATGCCGAGGCTGAACACCAGCATCGGGCCGAGGATGCTGCCGGCGTACGTGGAGTGCACATCGGTCAGGGTCAGCCAGGCGAGGCCGGAGGCGGCCAGGATCGCGCCGATCACCATGAAGGGCTTGGGGCCGTAGACGGGCAGGAACCGTGAGGCCAGTCCGGCGCCGACGGCGATGACCGCGCTCACCGGCAGGAACGCGAACCCGGCCGCGAGCGGGCTGAAGTCCAGGACGTTCTGCACGAACAGCGTGAGGAAGAAGAACATCCCGAAGATCGCCGCGGCCAGGCACAGCATGATGCCGTACGTGCCCGCACGGTTGCGGTCGGCGAACATGTGCAGCGGGGTGATCGGCTGCCTGGACCTGCGCTCGATCAGGACGAACGCCGCCAGCACGACTACGGCCGCGCCGAACGACGCCAGCGTGTAGGCGTCCCGCCAGCCGTCCTGCGCGGCCCGGATGAAGCCGTACACCAGCAGCACCATGCCGGCGGTGGAGGTGAGTGCGCCCGCGATGTCGAAGTGGCCGGGGTGCCGCTCGGACTCCTTGATCCAGCGCGGTGTGGCGAGCACGATCAGCAGGCCGATGGGCACGTTGACGAACAGCACCCACCGCCAGTCCAGCCACTCGACCAGGATGCCGCCCATGAGCAGTCCGATCGCGCCGCCGCCCGCGGAGACCGCGGCGAACACGCCGAACGCCCGGTTGCGTTCCGGGCCCTCGCGGAAGGTCGTGCTGATCAGCGCCAGCGAGGTGGGGGACGCGATGGCGCCGCCGACCCCCTGCAGGGCGCGTGCCGCGAGCAGCTGACCGGCGTTCTGGGAGAGGCCGCCGAGCAGGGAGGCGAGCACGAACAGCAGCACGCCGAAAACGAACACGCGCCGTCTGCCGAGGATGTCGCCGGCCCGGCCGCCGAGCAGCAGCAGGCCGCCGAAGGTGAGGGTGTAGGCGTTGACCACCCAGGACAGGCTGGTGGTGGAGAACTCCAGGGAGCGCTGGATGTCCGGCAGCGCGATGTTCACGATGGTGATGTCCAGCACCACCATCAGCTGACAGGACGCGATGACCAGAAGGGCCATCGCGTTGCCGCCGCCACCCGATTCGGGGGTGGCGGTGCGTGCTGCGGAGGTCGGCTGGGGATGGCTGCTCATGCGCATCACGCCCTCGGAGGCGAGGGGGGTCGGTGGACGGACGGGTGCGTCCACCGCTGGTCCACCCGTCCGACGCTACGCCCGCCCTCCGGGGGTCACCAGTCGATCATCGCCTCGGCTCCAGGTGACTCCCTCCACGCCCCAGCGGTCCAAGGGCCCCGCAGGTTCCCCAGTTGACACGGCTCGTTCCGGTGCGCCGCGCGCTACGGGAACTAGCCGAGGAAGGACAGGCGCACCTGACGGTCCGGGTTGTCCTTGTTGGTGTCCACCAGGCAGACCGACTGCCAGGTGCCGAGTTCCAGCCGGCCGCCGATCACCGGGAGGGTCGCGTGCGGGGGCACGATGGCGGGCAGGACGTGGTCGCGCCCGTGGCCGGGGCTGCCGTGGCGGTGCTGCCAGCGGTCGTCGGCGGGGAGCAGGGTGTGCAGGGCGGCGAGCAGGTCGTGGTCGCTGCCCGAGCCGGTCTCGATGATGGCGACACCGGCGGTGGCGTGGGGGACGAAGACGTTGAGGAGGCCGTCACGGCCGTCGGCCGCCTCCCTGAGGAAGGCCTCGCAGTCGGCGGTGAGGTCGACGATCCGCTCGCTGGACCCGGAGGAGACCCGCAGCACATGGGTGGTGAACGCATCTGGCATGCCCTCCATCCTGGCCCATGGACGGCCGCTGCCGCCTCAGGATGCGTCCCGCTGGTGTCTCGCCGTCGGCGGGCCGTCCGGGAAGATCTACCGGGAAGATCTACCGCACCCACGCGGTTGGTAGAAACGTGAACAACTTGAGTGAGGTCGAGGTCGTCGTCATAGGCGCTGGGCAGGCGGGTCTGGCCGGCGCCTATCACCTGCGCCGCTCCGGTTTCGAGCCGGAGCGCGACTTCGTGGTCCTCGACCACTCCCCCGGTCCCGGCGGCGCCTGGCAGTTCCGCTGGCCCTCGCTCACCTACGGCAAGGTGCACGGCATGCACGCCCTGCCGGGCATGGAGCTGACGGGCGCGGACCCCGAGCGGGCCTCCTCGGAGGTGATCTCCGAGTACTTCGCCACCTATGAGCGGACCTTCGATCTGCGCGTACGGCGTCCCGTCGACGTCCGCGCGGTCCGCGAGGGCCCGGACGGGCGGCTGCTGGTGGAGACCTCGGCCGGCACCTGGGCGACCCGGGCGCTGATCAACGCCACCGGCACCTGGGACCGCCCCTTCTGGCCGCGCTATCCCGGCCAGGAGACCTTCCGCGGACGCCAGTTGCACACCGCCCAGTACCCGGGCCCCGAGGAGTTCGCCGGACAGCGCGTCGTGGTGGTCGGCGGCGGCGCCTCCGGGACGCAGCACCTGCTGGAGCTCGCCCCGTACGCCGCGTCGACCACCTGGGTCACCCGGCGGCCGCCCGTCTTCCGCGAGGGCCCCTTCGACGAGAACGCGGGCCGCGCCGCGGTCGCCCTCGTCGAGGAGCGCGTGCGGCAGGGACTGCCGCCGAGGAGCGTGGTGTCGGTGACCGGACTGCCGCTGAACGACGCGATCCGGCAGGGGCTGCGGGACGGAGTCCTGGACCGGCAGCCGATGTTCGACCGCATCACGCCCGACGGGGTCGCCTGGGACGACGGCCGGCAGGTGGCGGCCGACGTCATCCTGTGGGCGACCGGTTTCCGCGCCGCGATCGACCACCTCACCCCGCTGCGGCTGCGCGAGCCGGGCGGCGGCATCCGGCTCGAGGGCACCCGCGCGGTCGCCGATCCCCGCATCCACCTCGTCGGCTACGGCCCGTCCGCCAGCACGATCGGCGCCAACCGCGCCGGCCGCGCCGCCGTACGGGACATCAGACGGCTGCTGGCCACGGACCCGGTCGCCGCGTGACGCCCCACCGGGTCACTGTGCGGGCTGCGGGCTCTTCTTCTGCTGGGCGTTGAACTCGGCCACATTGCGCTGGTGTTCGGCGTAGTCGGCCGTGAAGCGGGTGTCGCCGGGCTTGACGGTGACGAAGTACAGCCAGTCGCCCGGCGTCGGGCTGATCGCCGCGCGCAGGGCGTCCTCGCCGGGGTTGGTGATCGGCGTGGGCGGCAGGCCCATGCGCTGATAGGAGTTGTAGGGGCTGTCCAGCCGGGTGTCGTCCAGCGTCGTCCGCAGCGTCGAGCGGCCGAGCGCGTAGTTGATGGTGGAGTCCATCTGCAGCGGCATGCCCCGCTCCAGCCGGTTGAAGATCACCCGGGCCACCTTGCCCATGTCGGCCTTGGTGGCGGCCTCGGCCTGGACGATGCTGGCGATGGTGACGGCCTGGTAGACGTTCATCGCGTTGCGCTGGGCACCGGCCGCGATGGGCGCGCCGTTGAACTTCTTGTTCGCCGTGTCGACCATGTACGCCAGCAGCGACTCGGGCGTCGCCTTCTCCTGGATCGGATAGGTCGCCGGGAACAGGTAGCCCTCCGGGTTGCCCTCGGCGTCGTTGGGCAGCCTGAGGTTGGCCTTGGCCAGGGACTTCTTGGTGGCGCCCGGCGGCAGTTCGAGAGCCTTGTCGACAGCCTCGTAGACCTGGCCGGCGCGCCAGCCCTCGGGGATCACCAGCGAGGTGGGCTTGGCGTCCTGCTCGCCGCCCAGGGTCAGCAGCGGCACCGCCACGGCGGTGGCGGCCACGACGGCCCCGGTCGCGATGAGGACGATACGGCCCCGGCGCGTCAGCCGGATCGAGCTCCGTGGCGGAGTGTTCGTCTGCATGTGGGCACGGTAACCCGCATATCGCCGCAAACCCGGCATATCTTCATTTTGTCGGCTCCAGTCGGGCGTCTCTTCGCACCAGGGCCGCATACCGTCCGTCGAGCCCCAACAGCTCCTCGTGCGTGCCCCGTTCGGCCACTCGGCCGGCGTCGAGAACCACGATCTGGTCGGCACTCCGAATGGTGGACAGCCGGTGCGCGATGGTGAGCGTGGTCCGGTCGGCCGACAGCGCGTCGATCGCCTGCTGGACCGCGCTCTCGGTGCGGGTGTCCAGCGCGCTGGTCGCCTCGTCGAGGATCAGCACCGGTGGGTCGCGCAGGATCGTGCGGGCGATGGCGAGGCGCTGCTTCTCCCCGCCGGAGAAGCGATGGCCGCGCTCGCCGACGACCGTGTCGTAACCGTCGGGCAGCGCCGCGATGTGGTCGTGGATCTGTGCGGCCTTCGCCGCCGCGTGCAGCTCGTCGTCGGTGGCGTCGGGCTTGGCGAAGCGGAGGTTGTCGGCGACCGAGGCGTGGAAGAGGTACGTCTCCTGCGAGACGACGCCGACCGCGCGGGCGAGCGTGTCGAAGTCGAGGTCACGCACGTCGACCCCGTCGATCATGACCCGGCCGCCCGTCACGTCGTACAGCCGCGGCACCAGGTAGCCGAGCGTGGACTTGCCCGCGCCGGTGGGGCCGACGACGGCGAGACTGCCGCCCGCGGGGACGGTGACGTCGATGCCGTCGAGGACGGGGCCGTCCTTGGCGTCGTAGCCGAACTCGACCTCCTCGAAGCGGACCTCGCCCTTGATCCGGTCGAGACGTATGGGGCGTTCGCGCTCGGTGATGTCTATCGGCAGGTCCAGGTACTCGAAGATGCGCTGGAAGAGCGCGAGCGAGGTCTGGATCTGCACACCGGTGCCGAGCAGGCTGACCGTGGGCCGGAACAGGCCCTGCTGGAGCGAGACGAACGCCACGATGGTGCCCAGCGACACGTCCGGGCCGCCCAGGTGGAGGGCGAGGCCTGCGGTCCAGTAGATGACGGCGGGCATGGCGGCCATGACGATCGTGATGACGGCCATCCGCCAGCGGCCCGCCATGTTCGCGCGGACCTCCAGCTCGACCAACCGCTCGGACTCCTCGGCGAAGGACTGCGTCAGCGACTCGGCGCGGCCCATGGTGCGGCCGAGCAGGATGCCGCTGACCGACAGCGACTCGGTGACGGTGGCGGCCATGGCGGCCATCTGCTTCTGGCGCTGGGTGGTGATCCTCTTGCGTTCGTTGCCCACTCTGCGGCTGATCCACACGAACACCGGCAGCAGCAGGAGCGATACGACTGTGAGCCGCCAGTCCAGCGCGAGCATCGCGGCGATCGTGGCTATGACGCCGGTGAGGTTGGAGACCAGGGAGGTGGCCGTGGAGGTGACGGTGGCCTGCATGCCGCCGATGTCGTTGGCGATGCGGGACTGCACCTCGCCGGTGCGTGTGCGCGTGAAGAAGGCGAGCGACATGCGCTGGAGCCGGCCATAGACGGCGGTGCGCAGGTCGTGCATGACGCGCTGGCCGACCGTGGTGGAGATCAGGGTCTGCAGCACGCCGAAGACGCTGGTCAGCACGGCACTGAGGATCATGCCGAGGGCCAGCAGGGTGAGCAGGCCGGTGCGCCGCTCGGGGATCGCCTCGTCGAGGATCGCCTTCAGCAGGAAGGGCGTGGCGACGGAGACCAGCGAGGCGGCGCCGACCAGCAGGCCGACGACGGCCAGACGGCCGCGGTAGGGGCGGAAGAGCGCCAGGATGCGGCGCACCTGTCGGGGTTGCTCGCCCGCGTCGGCGGGCGGGATCCAGGTGGGGTCATGTTCGGGGTGCATGGGCTCCTACGGGATGGGACGGGGTCGGTGGCCGACGGATCGTAGCTCATTGTTACCTATACTCACAATGAATGGGGTCCTGATATTGTTCCCGCATGACCACCCCAGATTCCGAGGGCCTGCTCGCCGAGCAACTCCTGCGGCTCACCCGCCGGGTGCACCGCATCCAGAAACGGCATCTGGAACACCGTGACCTGGGCATCACTCCAGCCCAGTCCCGGCTGCTGCGCACCTTGGCGCACTTCGGCTCACCGCCGCGGATGGCCGACCTCGCCGAGCGCCTCGAGGTCGTGCCCCGTGCGGTCACGACGCTGGTCGACGGTCTGGAGGCGAGCGGCATGGTGCGCCGGGTGCCCGACCCGGCCAACCGCCGGGTCATCCGCATCGAGGTCACCGACGAGGGCCGCGAGGCCCTGCGTGAGCTGCGCGAGGCGCGGCGGTCGGCCGCGGAGGAGATCCTCGCCCCGCTGACGACGGCGGAGCGGACGGTGCTGCTGGGGCTCCTCGACACGCTGATCGACGGCGACGGGGAGGGCCTGGGGGGCATCGGAGGCATGGGCGGCGTCGGGACGGGACGCTGCTGAAACCTTTCGGACGCCACTGCGGCCGCCCCCTGCGGGAGCGGCCGCGTCAGTGGCGATGCCGTGCGCTCAGCAGCGCAGGCGGTCCTCCGTCAGCACGCCCTGAACCGTCGTCAGCGTGCGGTCGTAGCAGCCCGCCGAGCCGTACAGCCGGTAGCGCTCGCTCGTCGCACCGACCGCGTGCCGCTGGTCACGCGGCACGTTGATCGTGTACGTGGCGTCGCCCGTGTAGGTGTCGTCGAGCCGTGACCAGGCGGTGCGGACGCCTCCTCGCGTCTCGGTGGTCGAGGCCCGGTCACCCAGAGTCAGTACCGTGCGCAGCCGGTCGGCGGCGCCGAGGGTGGTCGTGCCGTCCATCGTGTACGTCCGCTGCGTACGGGTCGTCCGCGACGGGCCGGGCCCGTCGACGGTCCGGCTCTCCGCGTCGGTCCAGGTGGCGTCGAGCCCGTCGACCGTCTCGCCGTCGGTCCAGCGGTGCACCGAGGTGTTGGCCAGCGTGCGGGAGACGGTGGTCGTGACCCGGCCGTGCGAGGTGTCGACGTATCCGGCGACGGTCAGCGCATGGCCGCCCTCGGTGTCCACGCGGTGCTCCGAACCGGGCGTGTACGAGGAATCGTTCACCAGGCCGGTGACCTTCGTCGAGGTGAGCGCGCCGGGGACGTGGGTGCGGCCGGCGTCCTGCCAGACCAGGACGTTCACCGGAGTACTCCAGCCGCTCTGGCCTGCCGGGACACCGGCGACGGACACCTCGACGCGGTGCGGGCGGCCGTCGTTGAGGAGCCCGGCGAACGGCGTCAGGTCGTACTCGATCGGCTTGATGTCGAAGGCGCGCGGGCCCGGAACGACGTACCAGAGGAAGGGATTCGACCATCCGCCCGTCCACACCGTCGGGAACGGGGCGGCTATTCCGGTGAGTTGGCCGTCGACCCGGATCTGCACCTCGCGGTACGGGCCGTCGTCGGCCGGGCAGGAGTAGGGGGCGGAGCCGGGCACGGTCAGGTACCAGTACTCCTCGCATCCGCCGCCCGATCCGGTGGCGTACACCTCTGCGAGGATGCGTTCGCTGTTGCGCGGGGCGGTGAGGGTGGCGCCGTCCGTGAGGGTGAGCACCTGGTCGGGGGTGCGGCGGGCCGCGGGGCCTCCCGCGAAGAACGTGAGCGTGACCTTGACGTCGATGACGCCGGTGTAGGTGTCGTTGACGACGTTCCCGATCAGCATCTCCACGTCCCGGTCGGCCCGGAAGGTGTCGCTGTAGCGGGTGACGTCCTTCGACACCGACCACTCGATGCCGTCGGGTGAGGGCTGCGGGGTCGACGTCCGCAGGATCTCGACGCCTCCCACATGGACGTATCCGAGGCGGTCGTACTGCCGTCCCTTCACCTTTCCGTCGAGCCGCAGCACGACCTTGCTCCAGCGGTCGCCGCAGCCCTCGGGCGGGCTGTATCTGCCTTTGTACGGCGTGAAGTCGCGGAACTGCGCCTCGGCGAGCGTCACTCGGCAGGTCTTCCCGGCGGGCTCGGTGACCGGCGGGGCGGCGACGACCGGGTCGTGCCAGTCGGTGCCGAACTCGGCGGGGACGTCGGCCGATCGGGCTGGACCGGCCCCGAGGAGAGTGCTCGCCAGGAGGGTCGCTCCCGTGAGCATGGACATGATGATCCGGTTTCTCATGCCGGTGTTCTACGGGGAGTCGGGCGTTGTGGCAATGAGGCGTTCCGCAAGGCGTCCTCAAGTGGCCGACGCTGTACGGGCATCGGGAAAAGCGCTTGCCATCGACTACGCAAGGACGCGAACCTTTCACGGTTTGTTGCCGCCGGTGGGCGGTCCCGTACTCCTGAGACGAGCCACTGGGACGTCATGCAGATCCAAGACCTTCCGTATCCCGACCCGGGCGTTCCCGATGCACGCTCCGGGCCCCGATTCCTGTGGTGGCTCGGCCGGAACCAGGTGGGAGGGCAGCTCAAATCCCTCGCCTGGGGGCTGCTGCACTTCCTGTCCGTCTCCACGCTGCCCTACTGTGTCGGCCTTGCCGTGGAGGCGGTGGTCGACCGGTCCGGCGCCCGCCTGGCTGCCGCCGGCGCACTGATGGCGCTTGCCTGCGCGGGCAACACGATCGGCTCCACCGCCCTGCACCGCGCCGCCGTCACCAACTGGATCACCGCCGCCGCACGCGTCCAGCAACTCCTGGCCCGCAAGGCCGCCGAACTCGGTTCGGCACTCACCCGACGGGTGGCCGCCGGAGAAGTGGTGGCCGTGTCCACGGGCGACGTGGAGAAGATCGGCTGGTTCGTGGAGGCGATGTCCCGGTTCACGGCCGCCGCGCTGACGGTCGTGGTGGTCTGCGTCGGACTCGTCGTCTACCAGCCGGCGCTGGGCGTCGTCGTCGCCGTCGGACTGCCCGTCCTGGCCCTGGCGGTGCTGCCGCTGCTGCCGCGGGCCACCCGGCGGGCCGACCAGCAGCGCGAGAAGGCCGGGCGCGCCACCGAGCTGGCCTCCGACACCGTGGCGGGCCTGCGCGTACTGCGCGGCATCGGCGGCGAGGAACTGTTCCTCGACCGCTACCGCCGTGCCTCCCAGGAGGTGCGCCACGCCGCCGTCCGCAGCGCCCGTATGTGGTCGCTCATCGGGGCGATCCAGGTCCTGCTGCCCGGGCTGCTGCTGATCGTCGTCGTCTGCTACGGCGTCCACCTGGCCCGCGAGGGCCGGATCACAGTCGGTCAACTCGTCACCGTCTACAGCTCCGTCCTGATCCTCACGTACCCGTTGCGGCACTTCGAGGAAATCGCGATGGCCTACTCCTTCTCCCGCCCCTCCGCGCGCCGGGCCGCCCGTGTGCTGTCCCTGGAACGCGCCACCGACAGCGGCGGATCCCTCGCGGGTAAGGCGCCGACCGGCGATCTGTACGACCCGACGACCGGCCTCCTCGCACCGGCAGGGCGGCTCACCGCCGTCGTGTGCGGCGACCCGGACGCGGCGGGCCGGCTCGCGGAACGGCTGGGCGGGCACCCGAGCGAGCCGGGCACCTCGGTACTGCTGGGCGGGGTGCCGCTGGACGACCTGCCACTAGCCGGCGCGCGCACGGCCGTGCTCGTGCAGGACAAGGACCCCGTGCTGCTGTCCGGCACCCTGCGTGAGCTGCTGGACGTACCCGCCTCCGGTGACGTCGACGCGCGCGACGCGCTGTCCGCGGCACAGTGCGAGGACGTGCTGGCCGCGCTCGCGCAGGGCTCGCTGGACGCCGAGGACCCGATGGACGCCCGCATCACCGAGCGCGGGCGCTCGCTGTCCGGCGGCCAGCGCCAGCGCCTCGCCCTCGCCCGGTCCCTGGTGACCGACCCCGAGGTGCTGGTCCTGGACGAGCCGACCTCCGCCGTCGACTCGCACACCGAGGCGCGGATCGCGCAGGGGCTGCGGGAACTGCGCGACGGGCGCACCACGGTGGTCTTCACCTCCTCCCCTCTGCTGCTGGACCGGGCCGACCGCGTCGTCCTGGTCCACGACGGCGAGGTCGTCGCGGTGGGCCTGCACCGCGAACTCGTGCACGCGGAGCCCCGGTACCGGGCGGTGGTCACTCGCGACACCGAGGACGATGCCGCGGACTCGCACTCCCGGGCGGACGCCGCTCTGACGGACGCCGCCCTGGACGACACCGACGCGCTGGAAGAGACCGACGCCCTGGAAGAGATCGAGGAGACGGCATGATCGGCGTGGCGCCACCGGCGTACGACCCGGCGGCCCCGACAACGGCGAGCACGCTCCCCGTCGGTGCCCCGGCGACCGTACGCGCGTATGTGAAGGAACTGTTCCAGCGGCATCGCCGCGCCTTTCTGCTGCTCATCGGCGTCAACACCGTCGCCGTGGTCACCTCGATGGTCGGGCCCTATCTCCTCGGCGACCTGGTGGAACGGGTCTCGGACGAGGCCCGCGAGCTGCATCTCGGGCTGACAGCCACATTGTTCGTGGCCGCCCTGCTCCTGCAGGCCGTCTTCGTGCGCGAGGTGCGGCTGCGCGGGGCGATGCTGGGCGAGCGGATGCTGGCCGACCTGCGCGAGGACTTCCTGGTGCGGTCGGTCGGCCTGCCTCCTGGTGTCCTGGAGCGGGCCGGAACCGGTGACCTGCTGTCCCGGATCACCACCGACATCGACCGGCTCGCCAACGCCATGCGCGAGGCCGTCCCCCAGCTGGCGATCAGCCTGGTCTGGGCGGCGCTGCTGCTGGGCGGGCTCGTCGTCACGGCCCCGCCGCTCGGCGCCGCCGTGCTGGTCGCCGTGCCGCTGCTGGTCGTCGGATGCCGCTGGTACTTCAAGCGGGCGCCCGCCGCCTACCGCTCGGAGGCCGCCGGGTACGCCGCCGTGGCCGCCGCGCTCGCCGAGACCGTGGACGCCGGGCACACCATCGAGGCGCACCGGCTGGGCGAACGCCGGGTCGCCCTGTCCGACCAGCGCATCAAGGAGTGGACGAGCTGGGAGCGCTACACGTTGTGGCTGCGGTCGGTGCTGATCCCGGTCGTCGACATCACGCATGTGACGGTGCTGGGCTCCGTGCTCATGTTCGGCGGAGTGTTCGTCCTTCAGGGCTGGATCGGCGTCGGCCAGCTCACGACCGGCGCCCTCATCGCGCAGATGCTGGTCGACCCGGTGGGCCTCATCCTGCGCTGGTACGACGAGCTCCAGGTGGCCCAGGTGTCCCTCGCCCGGCTCGTCGGCGTGCGGGACATCGAGCCCGAGGCGGGTGACGCCGCCGTGGCGCCGGAGGGGCGGGACGTGCACGCCGACCAGGTGCACTTCGGCTACCGCGAGGGCGTGGACGTCCTGCGCGAGGTGTCCCTCTCGGTCGCCCCCGGCACCCGGCTGGCCCTCGTCGGACCCTCCGGCGCGGGCAAGTCCACGCTGGGCCGCCTCCTCGCCGGCATCTACGCGCCCCGGTCCGGCCGCATCACCCTGGGCGGCGCCGAGCTGTCCCGGATGCCCGCGGAACGGGTCCGGTCCCATGTGGCCCTCGTCAACCAGGAGCACCACGTCTTCGTGGGCACCCTGCGCGACAACCTGCTGCTCGCTGTTCCGCGATCGCGGCTCGGGGCGGGTGCAGTGGTGCCGGCGCAGGGGCACGCGCCGGGCTCGTCGGCGGACAAGGCCACCGACGCCGAGCTGTGGGAGGCCCTCACCGCGGTCGACGCGGACGGCTGGGCGTGCGCGCTCAAGGACGGGCTGGACACCGAGGTGGGTTCGGGCGGCTTCGCCCTGACTCCCGCCCAGGCCCAGCAGATCGCCCTCGCCCGGCTGGTCCTGGCCGATCCGCACACCCTCGTCCTGGACGAGGCGACCTCGCTGCTCGACCCGCGCGCGGCCCGGCACCTCGAACGGTCCCTGGCCCGCGTCCTCGACGGCCGCACCGTCGTCGCCATCGCCCACCGCCTCCACACGGCCCATGACGCGGACATCATCGCCGTCGTCGAGAACGGCCGCATCAGCGAACTGGGCAGCCACGACGATCTGGTCGCGGCGGACGGGGCCTACGCTGCACTGTGGCGGTCCTGGCACGGATGACCCGACCGGCCCACGGAGGGCCGGGGTCGAGGGACGCGCCGGGCGGGGGGACTCGGCGCGTCCCACCGTAGGCCCGTCGTCGCGACCACAGGACGCGGCTCGGGGACACACCAGGCTGCGGCACGCGGCCCCGACCACCGACGGCACCCCGCATCGGCCGTCCGCCCGCGACCCGGGACGCACCGCGTCGCGGGACTCGGCACCGCCCCTCGACAGCGAGTCGCACCAGCCCTCCGACCGGGGACGCGCCAGGCCGGAAACCCCGGCCCTCACCACGGCCGGCGCCCTCCCCCGCCCGACCGCCCGGCGCGCTCGCCCCGACCACCTGCGCTGTTCCCCGCGGACCAACATCAGAAAGCCTCGACGGGTCCGTGACGCGTCGCCCGAGAGGCTCGGCGCAGGCTGCGCGGTGGTGCTGTCGCAGGCCACGGTGTCAGTGGGCCCACCTGCGGCGAGGCCTGGAGGCGGGTGCGGGAGCCCGGCCCCGGCCGGGCCCCGCCTCGTGCCGTTGCGCGGTTCCGACGAAGGGTGGAACTCTGGAAAGCGGCACCGGCCGCGGGAGCACCCGGCGGCCCGCCGATGCCGTGACGGCCCACGCACCGCGCGGGGACGACATCCCGCCACCCGAGGCCGTGACGGCACCGTCCCCACCACCTGGAGGTACCCGTGAACAGCGCCGACGGATGGGGAGACGACGTCTACCAGCCCGACGCGTCCGACCAGCGCGAGGACACCGGGCTGCTCGATGCGGAGGACACCCTCGAGTACGACGGTGTGGGCGACCCGTTGGACCGGGGCTGGTCGCCTCCGGAGAAGCCTTGGGCCGTCGAGCACGACGGTGTGACGGCCGCCGAGCGGTGGCAGGGCGAGACCCTGGACCAGCGGCTGGCCGAGGAGGTGCCTGACGTGGACGCGGCCGAGGACGGGGACGGCATCGGCGACCGCGACACCGACGGCGAGCTCTTGGACAACGAGGTCGGTGCGGCTCGCTCGGGCCGCCTCGTGGCCCCCGACGAGGGAGCGCACGAGGACGAGGAGAGCGCGCTCGTCGCCACGGACGTCGGCATCGACGGTGCGGCGGCCTCCGCCGAGGAGGCGGCCATGCACATCGTCGACGAGGAGGCCCTGTACGGCTGACCTCGCACTCGACTTTCCGCCCGACCTTCTTTCCACGCCGCACCAGGAGCACGCATGCAGCAGGACAAGCACCCCGACTACCACCCCGTCGTCTTCCGTGACCGGGCCGCCGGATACGCCTTCCTCACCCGTTCCACCGCGAGCAGCGACCAGACCATCGAGTGGGACGACGGCGAGACCTACCCGGTCGTCGACGTGGAGATCTCCTCCGAGAGCCACCCGTTCTACACGGGCAAGGCCCGCACCATCGACACCGAGGGCCGCGTCGCCGCCTTCGAGCGGCGCTACGGCGGTGCCCAGTCCGGCGGCAACGCCTGACCACAGGCGCCGAAGCCAACCGCTACGCCGGCGGTCGGGACCGCGGCGCGGATCGCTCAGATGAAGTTGAGCGCGGCCGCGCCGCCCACTCCCCCGAGCACCATGAACGCCGGCATCAGCACCTTCAGCTCCACCCAGCTGCCCGCCCGGAACCGCATGGCCTTGGGCGGGCCGATCGGGTACCAGCGCTTTCGGCCCACCGGGATCGGCCACAGGATCGGGCATCCGGAGACCGTCAGCGCGTCCCCGATGTCGTGCACCAGAGCGCCGAGCACGATCGGCAGGCCCAGCCACAGGTACTCCTGGCCCGGCGCCGTGAACATCCAGTCCGCGCCGTTGCCCGGCTTGTCCAGCACCCCGGCGAGGATCCACGCGCTGGTCGCGGCCAGCAGCCACACCAGCACATCGCTGCTCGACCCGCGGGCGGCCCGCCACAGCAGACCCTCGATCGCCAGCACCATGTGCACGAAGAGGATCGCCAGGACCGCCCAGCGGCCGCCCGTGATCGCCAGCGCCGAGGCGCCCGCCCCGAGCAGGACCGCCCACAGCCAGGTGTGGGTCAGTGTGCGGTGCCCGCCCGAGCGGCGCGCGTCGCCCTGCTTGCGCGTGGCCTTGTAGACGGCGTAGGAGAGCTTGTCCACGATCTCGCACACACCGCGCGACAGCGGACCAAACGCGCGCGAGATGGTGGCCGCTTTGTGATCGAGGTCCGGGGCGAGCGCCGCGCCGGCGCAGAGCAGGGAACCGACCAGGAGGACCGGCCAGGGCATCGTGTGCCCGGCCGCGGCGGCGGCCGCTCCGACGCCGAGCCAGGCCGCGGCGCCCGAGAGTGAGTGTGCTGGTCCCATCATCGCCGTTGCCCGCCCCGTTCCTCGTCTGCCGCTGTCCAGTTGGCCGCGTGGACTGACGCCACGTCGGCGACACAGCGTAGCGGTCGTGATCTTCGGGCGGGCATCCGATTCCCGCATCGGGGCGGAGGCCAGGCAAGATGGGGGCGTGACCCTCATCGATCAGCTCCCGCCGACCGCAGACCCCGACGCCCTCTACGAAGCCTTCGAGTCCTGGGCCGAGGAGCGGGGTCTCACGCTCTACCCCCATCAGGAGGAGGCGCTGATCGAGGTGGTGTCCGGTGCGAACGTGATCGTGTCGACGCCCACGGGCTCCGGCAAGAGCATGATCGCCGCGGGCGCCCATTTCGCCGCGCTCGCCCGTGACGAGGTCACCTTCTACACGGCTCCGATCAAGGCGCTGGTGTCGGAGAAGTTCTTCGAGCTGTGCAAGCTCTTCGGCACCGAGAACGTCGGCATGCTCACCGGCGACGCCTCCGTGAACGCCGACGCGCCCGTCATCTGCTGCACCGCCGAGGTGCTCGCCTCGATCGCGCTGCGCGACGGCAAGAACGCCGACGTCGGCCAGGTCGTCATGGACGAGTTCCACTTCTACGCCGAGCAGGACCGCGGGTGGGCCTGGCAGATCCCCATCCTGGAGCTGCCGCAGGCGCAGTTCATCCTGATGTCGGCCACACTCGGCGACGTCTCGATGTTCGAGAAGGACCTCACCCGGCGCACCGGCCGCCCCACCTCGGTGGTCCGCTCCGCGACCCGCCCGGTGCCGCTGTCCTACGAGTACCAGCGCACCCCGATGACGGAGACGCTCACCGAGCTGCTCCAGACGCAGCAGGCGCCGGTGTACATCGTGCACTTCACCCAGGCGCAGGCCGTGGAGCGGGCGCAGGCGCTGATGAGCATCAACATGTGCTCCAAGGACGAGAAGGAGCAGATCGCCGAGCTGATCGGCAACTTCCGCTTCACCACCAAGTTCGGCCGCAACCTCTCCCGTTACGTCCGGCACGGCATCGGTGTGCACCACGCGGGCATGCTGCCCAAGTACCGGCGTCTGGTGGAGAAGCTCGCGCAGGCAGGCCTGTTGAAGGTCATCTGCGGCACCGACACCCTCGGCGTCGGCGTCAACGTGCCCATCCGCACGGTGCTGTTCACGGCGCTCACCAAGTACGACGGCAGCCGTGTGCGCACGCTGCGCGCCCGGGAGTTCCATCAGATCGCGGGCCGGGCCGGCCGGGCCGGCTTCGACACGGCGGGCTTCGTCGTGGCGCAGGCTCCCGAGCACGTCATCGAGAACGAGAAGGCGCTCGCCAAGGCGGGCGACGACCCGAAGAAGCGGCGCAAGGTGGTGCGCAAGAAGGCGCCCGAGGGTTTTGTGGCGTGGAGCGAGGACACCTTCGAGAAGCTGATCGCGTCCCAGCCGGAGCCGCTCACCTCCCGCTTCCGTGTCACGCACACGATGCTGCTGTCGGTGATCGCCCGTCCCGGCAACGCCTTCGAGGCGATGCGGCATCTGCTGGAGGACAACCACGAGCCGCGCAGGCAGCAGCTGCGGCACATCCGCCGGGCCATCGCCATCTACCGCTCGCTGCTGGACGGCGGCATCGTCGAGAAGCTCGACGAACCCGACGCCGAGGGCCGTATCGTCCGGCTCACGGTCGACCTCCAGCAGGACTTCGCGCTCAACCAGCCGCTGTCCACCTTCGCGCTGGCCGCGTTCGAGCTCCTCGACCCCGAGTCGCCGTCGTACGCCCTGGACATGGTGTCGGTCGTGGAGTCCACCCTGGACGACCCGCGGCAGATCCTCGCCGCCCAGCAGAACAAGGCGCGCGGCGAGGCCGTGGCGGCGATGAAGTCGGACGGCGTCGAGTACGAGGAGCGCATGGAGCGCCTCCAGGACGTCACCTACCCCAAGCCGCTGGAGGAGCTGCTCTTCCACGCGTACAACACCTACCGCAAGAGCCACCCCTGGGTCGGCGACCACCCGCTGTCGCCGAAGTCCGTGATCCGCGACATGTACGAGCGGGCCATGTCCTTCACCGAGCTGGTCTCCCACTACGAGCTGGCCCGCACCGAGGGCATCGTGCTGCGCTACCTCGCCAGCGCCTACAAGGCCCTCGACCACAACATCCCGGACGACCTGAAGTCCGAGGATCTCGAAGACCTGATCGAGTGGCTGGGCGAGATGGTCCGCCAGGTCGACTCCAGCCTGCTGGACGAGTGGGAGCAGCTCGCCAACCCGGAGGTGATGACCGCCGAGGAGGCGCAGGAGAAGGCCGACGAGGTCAAGCCGGTCACCACCAACGCGCGTGCCTTCCGGGTCCTGGTCCGCAACGCCATGTTCCGGCGGGTGGAGCTGGCCGCCCTCGACCAGGTCGACGAGCTGGGCGAGATGGACGCCGAGTCCGGCTGGGACGCGGACGCCTGGGGCGAGGCGATGGACAAGTACTGGGACGAGTACGAAGATCTCGGCACCGGTCCGAACGCCCGTGGGCCCAAGCTTCTCGTCATCGAGGAGGAGCCGCAGAACCGCCTGTGGCGGGTCCGGCAGATCTTCGACGACCCGAACGGGGATCATGACTGGGGCATCAGCGCGGAGATCGACCTGGAGGCCTCCGACGCGGAGGGACGCGCGGTTGTCCGTGTGACGGACGTCGGCCAGCTGTGAGCACAGGAGAGACACGCCCATGACGAACCCGGCCGAGAGGCTCGTGGACCTGCTCGACCTGGAGCAGATCGAGGTCAACATCTTCCGTGGCCGCAGCCCCGAGGAGTCCCTGCAGCGGGTCTTCGGCGGGCAGGTGGCCGGCCAGGCGCTGGTGGCTGCCGGGCGCACCACCGAGGGCGACCGCCCGGTGCACTCGCTGCACGCGTACTTCCTGCGGCCGGGCCGGCCGGGCGTGCCGATCGTGTACCAGGTGGAACGGGTGCGCGACGGGCGGTCGTTCACGACCCGCCGGGTCACCGCCGTGCAGCAGGGCCGCACGATCTTCAATCTGACCGCCTCCTTTCACAAGCCTGAGGAAGGGAGCTTCGAGCACCAGCTGCCGCCGGCGCGCAAGGTCCCGGACCCGGAGTCCCTTCCGACGGTCACGGACGAGATCCGGGAGCATCTGGGCACGCTGCCCGAGCAGTTGGAGCGGATGGCGCGCCGTCAGCCCTTCGACATCCGGTACGTGGACCGGCTGCGCTGGACCAAGGAAGAGGTCCAGGGCTCCGATCCGCGCAGCGCGGTGTGGATGCGCGCGGTGGGGCCGCTGGGTGACGACCCGCTCGTGCACACCTGCGCGCTGACGTACGCCAGTGACATGACCCTCCTGGACGCGGTGCGCATCCCGGTGGAACCGCTGTGGGGGCCGCGTGGTTTCGACATGGCGTCGCTGGATCACGCGATGTGGTTCCACCGGCCGTTCCGCGCCGACGAGTGGTTCCTCTACGACCAGGAGTCGCCGATCGCCACGGGCGGGCGAGGACTGGCCCGCGGCAGGATCTACGACCTGGAGGGCCGGCTGCTCGTCTCCGTCGTCCAGGAAGGTCTCTTCAGGGCCCTGTAGCCCGGTCAGGAGCGCTGCGGGGCGCGTTCCGCGCGTCGGACACGTGCCCTGCCGCGACGCAGTCGGCCGAGCAGCCCCGTCCGGGTTCGACCGGGGGCGTGAGGTGTGGACCCGCAGGCCTCTTCAGGGAGAGTCATGTCACTGCCGCTGGGCTCGGCAGGGGCCGGCGGGGTGTCCTGCCGGTGCGCCGGGCGCGGTGCGGGCCGGTGTCGGCGGGCCTCCTCCAGCGTCGCGGTCAGCTCGGACCTGAGCCAGGCGATCTCGTCCGGGTCGTCCGCCGTCATGATGCGCTCGGCGATGTGGGCGGACGGGGAGCCCGGCGAGCCGTTGCCGGGCGGTCCCGGGCGGAAGCGGTTCACATGGGAGCGCTCGTAGGGGTCCGGCACGAGCTGGGCGATCTCGACGGGCGCGAGCAGGGCCGCGAGTGCTCCCGCACGCTGCCAGGGATCGTCGGCCTGGCGGAGAAGGAATCCGAGGTGGCGTCCGCGCCAGTTCCGGGCGCGCAGGTCGAGGCCGTCCTCGGCCTGGCCGCGCAGGCCGGCGGGCATCCGCCCTGTCAGCAGTGGGGTGTTGTCCGCGTCGGCGGCGAACTGCCGGAGTTCGTCGGCGAGATACAGCCAGACCACGGCCCGGTAGCGATTGAGGTAGAAGCGCACCGGCACCACCAGGCCCAGGCGGGCGAGCCGGGTGAACCGGGTGGCGGGCACCTCCATGAGGGCCGCTCCCTCGCTGGTGCCCACGACGCGCACGCTGTCCTGGAGGGCTTCCGGGAAGTCCGGCTCGGCGCGCAGTCGGTCGAGTTCGGCGTACGGGACCCGGCGGCCTCCGCCGCCCTCGTCGGGCACGGTACGGATACGCCCGAGGTGCACCGCGAGATCGAAGTCGTTGCGCTTGAGGCCCAGTTCGCGGGCGGCGCGGCTCGGCGTGCAGGTGAGGTGGTCGGGTCGCGTGATGGTGTCGCCTGACATGGTCGGTCTCCCCCGTGGAGTCGGTGGCTCGCTCGGTGCGATGCCCGTGGAAAAGACCGTAGCGGCCGCGGCCGATCTCGTGGCGAGCCTGTGGATAACTTTGTGACGGGGGTGAAAGCGCAGGTCAGAGGTCTATGGAGGGGGTGCGCTCGGGGTGCCGGGCGTCGACGGCGAGGTGCTCGCCGACCCGGTTGACGAGCAGCGTCATCTCGTAGGCGATCTGCCCGATGTCGGCGTCGGCGCCGCTGAGGACGCACAGACAGCTTCCGGTGCCCGCGGCGGTGACGAAGAGCACCGCGTCGTCGAACTCGACCATCGTCTGGCGTACCTGTCCGGCGCCGAAGTGGCGTCCCGAGCCCTTGGCGAGGCTGTGCAGTCCGGACGCGACGGCGGCGAGGTGTTCCGCGTCCTCGCGCCGCAGCCCGGTGCTCGCGCCGGTGACCAGGCCGTCGTTGGACAGCACCAGCACGTGCCGTACCTGGTCGACGCGCTCGGTCAGATCGTCCAGAAGCCAGCCGAGTCCCTGGTTCTGCCCCATGTTCCGGTCTCCCCGTGTTCTCCCCGTGTGACGTCTCCTCCGTGTCGGAGGAACTCTTCGCCAGCCTTCCCCACGAGCGGCGTGCGGGCAAGGAGGATGTGGCCATGGCACACAAGATGACCGACGACGAGTGGCGGGCGTTCGTCTCCTACGGAACACGCACCGGCAAACTGTCCACCGTCCGGGCCGACGGCAGCCCGCACGTGGCGCCGATCTGGTTCCTCCTCGACGGCGACGAGGTGGTGTTCACCACCGGCAGCCGCACCGTCAAGGGGCGGAATCTGGTGCGCGACGGACGGGTCGCCCTGTGCGTGGACGACGACCGGCCACCGTTCGACTTCGTGGTGCTGCAGGGCCACGCCCGGGTGTCGGAGGACCAGGCGGACCTGCGTCGCTGGGCGACTCGTCTGGGGGCGCGGTACATGGGCGAGGAGCGCGGCGAGGAGTTCGGCGCGCGCAACGCCGTACCGGGTGAGCTTCTCGTCCGGGTGTCGATCGACAAGGTCGTCTCCGAGAAGGCCGTCTCCGGCTGAGGCCGCTGCCGGACGTCAGCCGACGGAGTCGAGCAGTCGGGCGGTGTGCACGCGTCCGGCGTACTCCACGAGCCGGATGAGCACTTCCTTGCCGGAGTCCCGGTCGCGGGCGTCGCAGAGCACGACCGGTGTGCCCTGGTCGAGATCGAGCGCGCTCAGTACGTCGGCGACGTCGTGTGCGCGGGCGCCGGCGAAGCAGTTGACCGCGACCACGAACGGGATGTGCCGGTGCTCGAAGTAGTCGACGGCCGGGAAGCAGTCCTCGAGGCGCCTGGTGTCGGCGAGGACGACGGCGCCGAGCGCACCCTGCGCCAACTCGTCCCACAGGAACCAGAAGCGGTCCTGTCCGGGGGTGCCGAACAGGTAGAGGGACAGCCCGGAACGGATGGTGATCCGTCCGAAGTCCATGGCCACGGTGGTGGTCACCTTTTGGTCCACGCCGTCGGTGTCGTCCACCGACTGGCCCGCCTGGCTGAGCAGTTCCTCCGTGCGCAGCGGCCTGATCTCGCTGACCGCGCCCACCAGGGTCGTCTTGCCCACGCCGAAACCGCCGGCGACCAGAATCTTCAACGCCAGAGCGGCCGTCTCGTCGTCCGTGGCGTCGGAGTGCTCGGAGACCATGGATCACTTCTCTCGGGAGTGCCGGAATCGGTCGACGTGGGGGTGTGGGGCGCACGGGCGGTGTGCCGACGCGTCTTCAATGAGCGCCGGTGCGCGCCCACTTCACTTTTCGCAGGCTTCTCTACAGCGCCCGCAGCCCTTCGATCACCTCGCGCAGAATCCGTTCGTCGGGCAGTTGCGCGGGCGGTACGGGACGGGTGACGGTGACCCGGCCCAGTTCCAGGAGGTCGCCGAGGAGCACCCGGACCACGCCGACCGGCAGGTCGGTGCCTGCGGCGAGTTCGGCGACGGACTGTGTCTCCGTACGGCACAGGTCGACCAGCGCGCGGTGTTCGGGGCCGAGCGCGGCGTCGTCCTCGGCCCCGGGCGCCGCGGGGTCGAGGGTGACCAGGGCGATCAGGTCGAAGCGGACTCCGGTGGGCGCGGGCCGGGTCCGGCCGCCCGTCATGGCGTAGGGGCGGACGATCGGGCCGGCCTCGCCGTCGTACCACTGGCTGCCCGGTTCTCTCGGAGCGCCCCGCAGGTCGTCGGTCATCGTCGTGGACCGCCTTCTCCGCTCATCCCGCCGCGGGCGGCCGCGCGGTGACGCGGGGCGGCGTGTAGAGGTGTTCGCCGACACGCTTGACCAGACGTGCCATCTCGTACGCGACGAGGCCGATGTCGGCGGTCACGGCGGTGAGGAGGGCGAGGCAGGAGCCGTCGCCCGCGGCCGCCACGAACAGGAAGCCTTCGTCCATTTCGACCATGGTCTGGCGTACGCCTCCAGCCCCGAAGTGCCGGCCCGCGCCCTTGGCGAGGCTGTTGAATCCGGAGGAGACCGCGGCGAGATGCTCGGCGTCCTCGCGGCTGAGGTCGCTGGAGGCGCCCACGGCGAGCCCGTCGTTGGACAGCACCACGGCGTGCCGTACCTCGCGGACGCGCAGCACCAGGTCGTCCAGCAGCCAGTCGAGTTCGCCGGACCGCTGGGCGGTTCTTCTGCTCGGGTCCTGGATCATGCGGGGTCTCCTTCGCTGCTGTCGCCTGCCGGGCCGGCGCCACGGCCGGGTCGTCTGCCACCGCCACGCGCCCAGCCGTCGCGGTAGGCGGCCATGCGGTCCCGTACGAGTTCGGGGGTGCGCCCGTCGTCGTCGGGAGGCCCGGGCGGCCGGGCGGGTCCCTCGGGGCGCCTCTCGCGCAACTGGGGGGCGAGGGAGGCCTGGCGGACCCGGCGTGGCAGGTCCTCGGACGTCTCGGTGTCGTCCGGTGTGCGGTGCGGGCGCAAGGCGGTCACCCCCGGCGGCGTCGTATCGGACAAGGGCGGGGCGGGGGCGGGGGCGGCAAGCGCCGGACGGTCGGCGGCCCGGTGGAAGATGTCCTGATGCGGGGGGCCTGCGGGCACGCGCGCGTACTCGCGTTCGGTGGGCCTGGGTGTCTCGGCGGCCTGGCTGCCGGATCGTTCCGCCGCCCCGTTGTGCAGCAGCGCTACGGGCAGCAGGACGACCGCGGTGGTGCCGCCGTAGGGCGAGGGCCGCAGATGGACCTGGATGCCGTGCCTGGCCGCGAGGCGGCTCACCACGAACAGGCCGAGCCGGTCGCTGTCGAACAGGTCGAGGGCCTCGGACTGCGCGATGCGCCGGTTGGCCTCGGCGAGGGTCTCCTTGCCCATGCCCAGGCCGCGGTCCTCCACCTCGATGGCGTATCCGTTGCCGACGGGCTCGCCCGTGACCCGCACACGCGTGTGGGGCGGGGAGAACTGGGCGGCGTTCTCGATGATCTCGGCCAGCAGGTGCGTGAGGTCGGCGACGGCCGCACCGACGACGGCCGCCTCGGGGAGTTGCCTTACCTCCACGCGCGCGTAGTCCTCGACCTCGGAGACCGCGGCACGCACGACGTTGGTCAGCGAGACCGGCATGCGCCAGGCTCGGCCGGGGGCGGCGCCGGAGAGGATGATCAGGCTCTCGGCGTGGCGCCGCATGCGGGTGGTGAGGTGGTCCAGGCGGAAGAGGTCGCTCAGCTCGTTCGGGTCGTCCGAGCGGCGTTCCATGCTGTCGAGCAGGCTGAGCTGGCGGTGGACGAGGACCTGGCTGCGCCGGGCGAGGTTGACGAAGACGCCGGAGATTCCGCTGGCGAGTTCGGCGCGCTCCACGGCGGCCCGCAGGGCGGCCCGGTGCACGGTGCTGAGGGCTTCGGCGACCTGTCCGGTCTCGTCCTCGGCGGGCGGCCCTGGCGGCGCCTCCGCGCGGATGTCGATCTCCTCTCCCGCGCGCAGCTTGCGCATGGCGTCGGGGAGTTTGCGCCGGGCGATCTCCAGGGCGCTGTTGCGCAGGCTGACGAGTTCCACGACAAGACCACGGCCGATGCGCACCGAGATGACGAGGGAGGCGGCGACGGCGGCCAGCCCGAACAGCACGGCCGCGCCGGCCGGGGTGAGCAGTCCATGGGTCAGCGGGTCGGCCCGGCCGGCCACGTCCCGGGCCGCGGACTGCTCGATGGCCCGCATCTCGCTCTGCACGCGCGCGTGGGTACTGTTCCAGGCGGCGCCGGCGGGTTCACCTGTGAGGGCTTCGTCCTCCAGTGCGGTGACGGCGGCATAGGCGTCGCTGTCGGCGAGCTCGCGCCAGGCGGCCCGTTCCGAGCCGCGCAGATCGACGACGGCTGACTCGGTGAGGGTACGGCGCGTGTCGACGGCCCCGGTGAACAGCCGCAGCCGCTCACCCGACAAGCCCTTGGCCGGACGTACGCCGGCCAGCAGCACGTCCTCCCGGGCCAGCGCCTCACCCGCGCGGGAGAACTCCAGCAGCACGCGCGTGTCGGAGCCGAGTTCGGCGCTCTGGATGCCGCTGAGGGCGCCGCCCACGGCGAAGGCGTCCGCGATGGTGCGGCTGTAGCGCTCGTACGTCTCCTGCCAGTCGGCGCGTCCGTCCTTCAGGTCGGTGCGCAGTCCGCGCAGCCGCTCGGTGCCGTCGACGAAGGCCTCCAGGCGCTGGGCGACTCCGGGCGGCAGTTCCTGGCTCTCGGCGACGGTGTTGTGCTCGTCGAGCCGCAGCCGGGCCACCGCGCGGTCGGTGGCGCGCGCGAGCCGGTCGAGGTCGTCGCCGCTGCCGGCGGCGGGGTCGGTCGCCCGACGTACGGCCGCGGCGCGCTCGGCCTGGAGGGCGGCGACCGCGGCCGTGACGGGCGTGCGGACCTCGGCGTCCACGCGTTGCAACTGCCGCAGCCGGGAGACGTCCTGGGCGGTGGTCACGGTCGCGTACGCCCACAGCGCCAGCAGCGACACCACCGGCACCATCAGCAGGCAGACGATCCGTGCGCGCACCGTGCGCGGACGGGTCCAACGGCGTCCCACGCGCGGGGGCTCGGTTTCCGGGCCGGTGCCCGCCGGGTCGGCGGGGTTCTCGTCGGCCGGGAGCCCGGCGTGGGCGCGGCGGCCGCGCGGCGGTGGGGGCGGCGACTGGGCGCCTGTGGGGGTGCTGCGGGGTGTACGCATGGCCTCCTCGCTCGGAAGGGATTCGGGGGACGTGCCGTCGGGGCCGGCCGAGGCGGTGGCCGTGGGCGTGACGGGGGCGGTCACGGGTGGTGGGCCGGTGATCGCGGCCATGAGGTGAAGGCCGGGGCTCCTCGGCGGGGGATCAGCGGGCGAGTTCCACCGGCCGCTGGGCCGCCGCGGTCGCCTCGCGCTCCCCCGCCGTCGGCGACAGGGCGACGAAGGCCGAGGTCAGGAAGAGGTAGGACCCGAGGCCGACGGCGAGGGGGAAGATGAACTGCATCGCCGTGGCCCCGGGCAGCACCTCACCGGAGGGCGTGACTCGCACGTCCACCGCGAACATGGCGGTGTAGTGCATGCTGCTGACCGCCACGCCCATGACCAGCGAGGCGACGGTGACCGCGAGGGGCGACTTGATGTTCAGCGCCGCCCACAGGGCCGCCGTCGCCGCGACGACGGCGATCAGGACGGAGACGGCGACCATGACGGGGTCGTAGGTCACATCGCCGTGCAGCCGCACCGCCGCCATGCCCAGGTAGTGCATGCTCGCCACGCCGAGGCCGGTGGTCAGGCCGCCGATCAGCAGCGACCGGCCCCGCTCGCGGCCGTAGCCGACGGCGAAGACGCCGGCGCTGACGACGAGCATGGCGACGAGCAGACTGAGGATGGTCAGCGGCACGTCGTAGCGGATGTCGGTGCCATGGACGCCGAAGCCGAGCATGGCCACGAAGTGCATGGTCCAGATGCCGGTACCGATGGCCGAGGCGGCGGTCAAGAGCCAGTTGCGGCGCGACCGTCCGGTGGCGCCGAGGGCGCGCACGGTGCATCGCAGTCCGAGCGCTGCGCCCATGCAGGCCATCAGGTACGACAGCGCGGGCGTCAGCCAGCCGAAGGTGGCGTGGTCCAGGTGTCCCATGGCCCGGGGACGCTAGCGGGGGCACGGGCGCACAGAGGGGGCGCATTTCGAAAGCTGCTGGAATATGACGCCTAGATGTTTCGGAACGATCGCGTCCCGCTCGAACATGTGCGCCGAGGCGTCATCCGTGTCGGTGAGGGATCATGCGGAGCATGAGCGACGACCGTACGCACGTCCAGGAGTTCTTCACGGCCCGCGCCGCCGACTGGGACAGCCGCTTCCCCGACGACGGCCCCGCCTACGCGGCAGCCGTGGCCGACCTCGGCCTGCGGGAAGGCGACCGGGTGCTCGACGCGGGCTGCGGCACCGGGCGGGCGCTGCCGCCGCTGCGCGCCGCCGTGGGCCCCTCGGGAGTGGTTCTCGGTGCCGATATCACCCCGGCCATGCTGGAGGCCGCCGTGGCGGCCGGACGGGACCGGGACGGACAGTTGCTGCTCGCGGACGTCGCCGCGCTGCCGCTGCGCTCGCAGGCGCTCGACGCCGTGTTCGGCGCGGGACTCGTCTCGCATCTGTCCGAACCGGAGGAGAACCTCCGGGAGTTGTGGCGTGTGGTGCGCCCCGGCGGCACTCTGGCGCTGTTCCACCCGATCGGGCGGGCGGCCCTGGCGGCCCGGCAGGGACGGCAGATCACCCCGGCGGATCTTCGCGCCGAGCCCAACCTCCGCCCGCTTCTCGCGCGTTCGGGGTGGCGCATGACGTCGTACGTCGACGAAGACGCCCGCTTTCTCGCCCTGGCCGTGCGGACGGACTGAGCTTCGGACTCGCCCGGGCCGTGCGGACGGACTGGCCCTCAAAGACGTCCGGCGACGGCGGCCGCGAAGGCCTCCGGGTTGTCGAACATGACGTTGTGCCCCGCGCCCGGCACCGTCACCACGCGCACGCCTGCTGCCTCCAGGGCCTTCCCGCCCTCCAGTTCGCCGCTCAGCTCACCCTGAAGGTAGACACGGTCGACGGGCGCCGTCTCCAGGATCGTGCGCATGACGGGCGTGGATCCGCCGACGAGCCCGACCGCCGTGCGGTGCAGCGCACGCGGGTCCGCCAGACGCATCGTCGCCGCCCACACAGGGCCGATCTTCTCCAGTACGCGCGTGTACCCATGCTCCACGAAGGCGTCCTCCTCCCATGTGGCAATGCCACTGCTCGCCGCAGTGAGGGGCGGGTGGGCGTCGAGGTTGGCCTCGGTGAGCACCAGCCGCGACACGAGGTCGGGCCGGCGGTGGGCAAGGACGAGCGCCACTGCGCCGCCCATGCTGTGCGCGATCAGCTCGGCGCCGCTCAGCCCGGCCGTGTCCAGCACCGCCGCGAGGGCGTCGGCGTGGGCCTCCAAGGTGTACGAGAAGTGCTCGGGCCGGTCGCTGATGCCGTGTCCGGGCAGATCGACGAACAGGCTGCGCCGCCCTGCCAGTTCGGGCCGCGCGGCGATATGCGCGTGGTACACCGAGGACATCGACCCGAGCCCGTGCACATACACACGCGCGGGTTCCTCACCCGGCACCTCCGTCCACCGGATGCAGCTGCCCTTGTCGTCGAACTCCGCCTGACGCATCACATGCTCCTCTCGCCACCACCGGTTCGCTTCCGGCACACCGGAAGATACATCGGCGACGTAGTACTTCGCTACCGATGTATTGCGGCGCGAATGTACGATCCACCTGAGGTACCGCTTCAGCGAGGTACAGCGGGATGCGAAAATGCGGGCATGCTGGAGCTCGCCATCCTCGGATTCCTCTACGACGCCCCGCTGCACGGCTATGAGCTGCGCAAGCGGATCACGGCGCTGACCGGGCACGTCCGGCCCGTCGCGGAGAGCACGCTCTATCCGGCCATCAAGCGCCTGGAGAAGGCGGGGCTCCTGGAGCGCACGACGGAGCCCGGCGCGGGAGCCGCCCCGCGACACGTCCTGTCCCTGACGGCAGCGGGCCGGGACGACCTGCGCCGTCGACTCGCCGAGCCCGACCGGCTGGACATCACCGACGAGAACCGCTGGTTCACGGTGCTCGCCTTCCTGCGACACCTGGACGACCCCGCCGCCCAGGCGGCCGTACTACGGCGCAGGCTCGGCTTCCTGGAGGAGCCCGCGAGCTTCTTCTACGACGGAGACCGGCCGCTGCCCGCGGAGGAGCTGGACGACCCCTTCCGGCGCGGCATCCTCACCATCGCGCGCGCCACGTCCCGGGCCGAACTCACCTGGCTGCGCGCCACGCTCGGGTCACTCGGCGCCTGAAGTGCCTGGAGCACCTGGAGTGCCCGGAGCGCCCGAGGTGTCCGCGACCGGGGCCCCCGGTGTGCCCGCGGTGTCCAGGTGCCGGACCGGACAACCGCGCACTCCGGGAACCGGCCAGGTGCCCAGTTCGTTCACCTCGTAGCCGTCGGGATAGCCCTTGATCTCCCAGTTCTGCCGCGCGTAGTGGGGCGCGCGGCGCGGGGGCAGGAGTCGAACGGCACGCCCGCGCAGCCGCACCGCCCGGCGCACGAGCGTACGCGTGGCGGCGGGGGGAGGTGCGTAGCGGAAGGCCCGCAGCAGCGAGTCGTCGAGCAGGGCGAGCGTGGCGGTGCGCAGCAGCGGTGCCATGGGGCGCGGATACCAGGAGGCCATCAGGTCGAGCGTGGCGTCGGAGACCCGGCGCGCACCCTCGTCCCAGGCGAAGTGGGCGGCCTCGTAGTCGTCGAGGCAGCTCTCGAACTCCTCGTACGTCTCGGGGACGTCCTTGATGCCCATGCGCCGGCCGAGGGTGCGGTAGTAGACGGTCGAGGCCACGGTCTCGTGGCGGGACATCCTGCGCCAGGCGTAAGCGTCGATCCACCGCTTGGGCATCACGACGAACGTGCTGAGCACGTAGCGCATGTCGTCGTTGCTGATGTCGTAGCTGCGGTGCATCTGGTTGATGCGGCGGATCGCGGTGCGGCCCTGCTCGCTGTCGAAGCCGTGTTCCACGACGGCGTCGAGGAGCAGCGAGGTGTCGTCATAGCGCTTCTGGGTGCGGTCGGTCAGCTCCGCGGTCTCGGCCAGCAGGCGGCCGATGGAGGGGACGGCGTAGGTGCGGTAGAGGGCCAGTTCCAGCGCTCGGGTGTAGTCCCAGGGGAACTCGTAGGCGGAGCTCAGCCGGTAGATCTCCGAGGCTTCCTTGTACGGGTCCATCCGTCGGATCTGTTCCAGCCTCGCATAGCGCTTCACCGCGCCTTCCTCCTTCTGCCGCCGAAACTCCAACTCTACGGTGGGTAACAGCAGATGAAAGATCAGCCGGGGGGTAAGTGCATCACCTCGGGGAACAGAGGCAGGGAAGGGCGGTCGGCATGTTCGACAAGGTTCGCAAGGCCTGGCACAGACTCCTCAGTGCGCCGCGCACCGAGCGGCAGGGCGAGCGGGACAGGCGCGCGCACAACCTGTTCGAGGCGGCCGCGGTGTATGTCGCGGCCTGCGCCGAGGACGACCAGGACCGGATCGACGAGGCGTCCGGGTGGGTGTCGCCGGAGGCGCTGTCGTTCGGTGTGAACGAGCTGGCGTGCCGTGCGCTGATAGCGCTCGCGCGCGAGCGCGACGAGTCGCCGGGGACCGTGGCCCGCTCGCTGCTGGGTCTGCCGGCGGCCTGAGGCGCCCCGATGCAGGCGGTCGATTCGTCCCGTCACGTCGGAAACCGCAGCTCCGGGCGTTCTGGGGAGTCGTGACAAGGGCGTCCGGTGCGCATTAGGGTGCGCGCGGTTGGACGAACCCCTGGGAGGCTGGCATGGCCGGGACGGACGAAGACGCCGTCACCGCCGCGGACGACGCGCTGTATGTGCTCACGGCGGTGCTGCTGACGCCTGCGCAGTTCCCGAGCGTGCTCGGTGACGACTACCCCGAGGCCTGTGCGGCGCTCGGGCTGGCGCCGCTCGCCGACGGGTACGGACTGGTGCTCGGCCAGGACGGTGAGGGCGCGCGCTGGACCATCGTGACCGACGACGTCTCCCTGGTGGCCGTGGCCATCGCCTCCTGGGACTGCGGTATGGAGTACGACCTGTCCCCCACCGAGGACACGGTCGTGGTGGCGCTGCCCGGCTGGCCGCTCGCGGTCGCCGTCGCGGCTCCCGGGATCCCGGCCCCGCACGATCCCGATCCCGCGCTTGTCGACCAGCCTCCGCTCGCCCCGCCGGACACCTCCGGCTGGGGGCCGGCGCAGCGCCGCATGGGCGCGGACGAGGTCGCGCTGCAGTGGGCGTTGTGGCGCGAGCAGATCGACGACTCCGAGTTCGCCTCGATGGGCGCGGACGAGGCCTCCGGGGACGCCGCCGAAGGCTCTCCGGACGCCGACACGGACGCCCGGACCGACAGCGACGACACGGGGCAGGAGTCCGGCGGCGCCCGCAGTGGGGTGCGGCGGGTGCTGGCGGAGGCGCGGGCGTACGTGGACTCGCCGCCGCCGCTGGGCCGCGTCCGCTCCTCCTTCGCGCCGGGTGACGCACGGACGCTGCGGGCCGACGGCCCCGGCTGGTCGCTGGTGGCCAGGACGGACGACATCGCGTTCGTGCTGCTCGACGACGCGCCGGGAGAGGTGCTGCCGGTAGGGCGGGGTGCGGAGCTGCCGGGGCTGCTGGAGGCGCTGGACAAGATGGCTGTGCGCCCCAGCTGACCGGAGGCGGCTCTCTGCGGGCACGCCTCGGCTGCTCGCGGCAGCGGCACGCCCGTCAGGCATCCACCTCGGGGGCGCACCGGACGCACGCTCGATGACCTGCCTGCTGCACGGGCGAGCTGCCGCAAGCCTCCGCAACGGCAGCTTCGTTGACGTGTCTGTCGTGTGATGAGCCCCCAGGCGAAGGGCTCTTGGCATGTGGTGCCAACCCATGGCCGGTGGACTGGTGCGGCCACACGATGGGGCCACCCGCGCGCCCGATCGCCGTGCGGTCCCACCGTCGCCCGCCCTGGAGGCCGTTCATGCGTCTGTCCCGAGGTGTCCCACTCGCCGCCGCACTGCTGGCGGTGACCGTCACCGGCCCCGCTCCCGCCGCGGGGGCGGCCGATGACGGTCACTGCGCCCGCCAGGAGCGGGTGCGTGTGCCGGGGGCGGAGTTCCAGCGGAGCGCGTGCCTGGCCGACCTCACCACCACGGGGCTCGCGGGCACGCCGTACACCGACACCGCCGACCAGGCGGGGCTGACGGCGAAGGACACCCGCAGCCCGTCCGGGGTGCCGGGCATCCAGGTGGACGGCTACTTTCCCGACACCTCCAGCTTCAACGCCACGCACGGTTGGCACCACGACGCCCAGTTCGTCATCCGTATGCCCGACCACTGGAACGGCGGTCTCGTCGTCACGGGCGCGCCCGGTACACGCAGGCAGTACGCCGTCGACCGGGCGATCTCCGACCAGGTGCTGGCGCTGGGCTACGCCTACGCCGCCACCGACAAGGGCAACAACGGTGCCGACTTCTACCGCGACGGCTCCCGCCCCGGGGACGCGGTCGCCGAATGGAACGAGCGCACCACCCAGCTCACCCGGGCGGCCCGGCGCGCTGTCGCCCAGCGCTACGGGCATGCCCCGCGGCGCACCTACATGACGGGCATGTCCAACGGCGGCTACCTCACGCGCTGGCAGCTGGAGAACCACCCGGAGCTGTACGACGGGGGCGTGGACTGGGAGGGAGCCCTGTGGACCGCCGACGGCCCCAATCTGCTCACCTCCCTGCCGGTCACCGTCGCGCGGGCGGCCGGCTCCGCGCGGGACGAGGACCTGTACGCGGCGGGGTTCGCGCGCGGCTCGGAGTTCCTGTGGCCGTACCACGAGAAGGCCTACTGGGGGCTGACGCAGAAGATCTACCGCGCCGAGTTCGACCCGTCCTACGACCCCGGCTGTCCGGGCCCGTCGGCCGGCGGCACGGTCGAGCAGATCCTCGCGCCGTGCGCCTCCGACGCCGCCTACGACTACGCCTCGCGGCCCGCTTCCGTCCACCGGGCGGTGGCCCGGGTGGCGCTCACCGGACGCATCGGGCGGCCGATGATCACCCTGCACGGCGACCTGGACGCGCTGCTGCCGCAGGCGGCGGACTCCGATGTGTACGCCCGGATGATCGACGAGCGCGGCCGGGGCGGACTGCACCGCTACTACACGGTCCTGGGCGGCACGCACGTCGACGGCCTGTACGACACCTATCCGGACCGGCTGCGGCCGATCCTGCCCTGCTACCGCTCGGCGTTCGACGCGCTGGTGGCCTGGGTGGAGCGGGGCACGCCGCCGCCCTCCGACCGCGCCGTGGCCCGGTCCGCGAGCGGCGACGTGGTCGACTCGTGCACGTTGGACGATGCCGCCGCTCGCGACCGCTAGCGCCTCAGCGGCCGAGCTCCTTGCGGGATATGCGACGCAGTCGGCGTCGCTGTGACGGGTCGAGCGTGAGGTAGGCGGCGGCCGGGACGCCCAGCACGATCAGCAGTGCGGCCCACCAGGGCAGCCAGATCAGCAGGATGAGCCCGGCCGCCACACCTCCCGCGGCGATCTTCGCGTTCTTCGACATCTGTGTCGCCTCCTTCGCGGCCACTGCCGCTCTCTGTGGTGAGAACGGACCCACACCTCGCACGGTTCCGGACGGCGACCCTGACTCGTCCCTGATGCTGCCCCTGAGCCGGCCCCTGATCCTGCTCGCTCAAGCCAGCTCTCCCGCACGCTGCCGCGCTGAATGTCCCCCCTTTCCGGCCCGACCGGAAGGCGACGCCCTGCGTTCACGTGGGTGTGCCGCGGTGTTCTCTCCGCAGGGTTCGAATCTGGCCGCGACAGCGATTTTGCTCCCAGGAGGCCCGATGTCCCCGTATGCCGCCGACCGGCGCCCTATCCCCCGTTCCGTCGCGGTGGGGCTGCCCCTCGTCGTGCTGGCCGCTCTCACGGCCTCCGTTCCGGCTTCGGCGGCCCCTGACAGGGAGGCGCGGGTCGTCCGTGGCGCGACGCTCGAAGACGTTCCGCTGGCGGGGTTCAGCAACGCCCTGCTCCCCGGCACGGTGGACGACGACCGGGGTGTGGACCTAGGCGGCATCGGCAGCGACCTGTATCCGGCCGGACGCAAGGGTGAGTTCTGGACGGTCACCGACCGCGGGCCCAACGGCCAGATCAAGGTGGGCGGGACCAAGCGCCGCACGTTCCCGGTGCCGGGGTTCGATCCGGCGATCGTGAAGATCCGGGTCACCGGCGACAGCGTGCGTGTGCTGTCCGCGATCCCCCTCACCACGTCGTCCGGCGAGGCGGTCACCGGTCTGCCCAACCAGGCCGGCCGCGACGAGGCTCCGTACTCCTACGAAGCGTCCACGCCTCTGTCGTACGACCCGAACGGACTGGACACCGAGGGGATCGTGCGCGCCGCGGACGGGACCTTCTGGCTGGTGGACGAGTACGGGCCTTCGCTGGTGCACGTCTCCGCGCGCGGGAAGGTGCTCACGCGGTACGTGCCCCAGGGGCTGAACCTCACCGGCGCCGACTACCCGGTGGTGGAGGCGCTGCCGTCCGTGCTGCTGCACCGGAAGGTCAACCGCGGCTTCGAGGGACTCGCGCAACTGCCGGGCGGCGACCTCGTGATGGCCCTGCAGAGCCCGCTGTCGTTGCCGGACGCCGGCGCGGGGAACGCCTCGCGCACCACCCGTCTGGTGCGCTTCTCGCCCGCAGAAGGGGCGGTCACCGCCGAGTACGCGTACCGCTTCGACCCGGTCGGCGTGGTCGATCCGGGCGAGGACGACACCTCCGAGCTGAAGATCTCCTCGGTGGTCGCGGTGGGCCGTGACCGGCTCCTGGTGCAGGAGCGCACCGACAAAACCGCCCGGCTGCATCTCGTACGTCTCACCCCGGCCGCGAACATCCTCGGTGGGCGCTGGGACGACGCGACGACGTCGCCGTCGCTGGAGCAGCTCGACGACCCGGCGGCGACCGGTGTCCCCGTGCTCGCCAAGCGGCTCCTCGTCGACCTCGGCACGGTGCCTGGTGTGCCGGGGAAGATCGAGGGCGTCGCGCGCGTGTCCGACGACACGATCGCCGTCGTCAACGACAACGACTTCGGCATGACGGACGGCGCGGGCGCCTTCGACGCCCAGGGCCGTCTCGTGGACAGCGGCGTGGAGACGAAGGTCCTCTTCGTGCGGCTGCCGCACGGCATCTGACCGTACGGCTCGCAGCGGACGCTCGACCGAGGGGCGTTGTCAGTGCCCGTTGCTAGCGTCGTGGATGTGACAGGACACGAGACGACGAGCTACGAGCGGCGTGCGGCCCACCGCGCGGCGCTCGCTCCTGTGTCCGCCCTCGTCGCGGACGCTCCGTGGAGCACCTCTGAGCGTCTGGGCCCCTGGATATCCGGCGCCGACCACGGCCGGCTTCAGCGGGCGTCGTGGGAGGTCCTCGCGCCGCCGCGGCGGGTGTGGCGGCGCTCTAGCGCCGTCCGGTGACCGGCGACCCCGGAGGCGGATTGCCCCGGGGGAAGCCGGTCACCGCCAGGTCGCTCAGCCACGTGCCCCCAGCAGGTGGTCCATGGCCAGCTGGTCGAGCCGCTCGAAGGCCATCCCGCGCGCGGCGGCCGCGTCCGGGTCGAAGTCCTCGAAGGCGGCGCGGTCGGCGAGGAGGGCCTGCAGACCGTCCGCGGCGGTGGGCTGGGCCAGCTCGTCGAGACGGGAGGCGCGCAGGGCTTCCTGGACCTCCGGGTCGGCGCGGAAGGCGGCGGCGCGCTCCTTGAGGATCAGGTAGTTGCGCATGCAGCCCGCGGCGGAGGCCCACACCCCGTCGACGTCCTCGGTGCGCGGCGGCTTGAAGTCGAAGTGGCGAGGCCCGGTGTAACCGGCACTCTCCAGCAGGTCGACGAGCCAGAAGGCGGCACGCAGGTCCCCGGCGCCGAAGCGCAGGTCCTGGTCGTACTTGATGCCGGACTGGCCGTTGAGGTCGATGTGGAAGAGCTTGCCCGCCCACAGGGCCTGGGCGATGCCGTGCGGGAAGTTGAGCCCGGCCATCTGCTCGTGGCCGACCTCGGGGTTCACGCCGTACAGCTCGGGCCGCTCCAGGCGCTCGATGAAGGCGAGCGCGTGGCCGACGGTCGGGAGCAGGATGTCGCCGCGCGGCTCGTTCGGCTTGGGCTCGATGGCGAAGCGCAGGTCGTAGCCCTGGGAGGTGACGTAGTCGCCGAGGAGGTCGAAGGCCTCCTTCATGCGGTCCAGCGCCACGCGCACGTCCTTCGCCGCGCCGGACTCGGCGCCCTCGCGGCCGCCCCAGGCGACATAGATCTGGGCGCCCAGCTCGGCGGCGAGGTCGATGTTGCGGATCGTCTTGCGCAGCGCGTAGCGGCGTACGTCGCGGTCGTTGGCGGTGAAGGCACCGTCCTTGAAGACCGGGTGGGTGAAGAGGTTCGTGGTGGCCATCGGCACGCTCATGCCGGTGGCGTCGAGTGCCTGGCGGAAGCGCTTGATGTGCGACTCGCGCACGGTGTCCGAGGACCCGAAGGGGATCAGGTCGTCGTCGTGGAAGGTCACACCATAGGCGCCCAGCTCGGCCAGGCGCTGCACGGTCTCGACCGGGTCCAGGGCCGCGCGGGTGGCATCACCGAAGGGGTCCCTTCCCTGCCAGCCGACGGTCCACAGACCGAAAGTGAACCTGTCCTCGGGGGTGGGCTGGTAGCTCATGCCACGGCTCCTTGCTTGCTCCGACTATTTCGTCATGGCGCTTTACAAATTAGTATGCCGACGCGTTCCAGGGAAGAGACAAGAGGTGCTCTCGATGCGGCCTGCAGGTCGCATCACCCCGGAATCCATGAAAAAGCAGCAGGTCAGGTCCTGCACAGCCGCACCAAAAGGGAGAGCCCGATGTCAGCAGCCGAGGGTCCGCTCGTCGTCGGCGTGGACACATCCACCCAGTCCACGAAGGCACTGGTCGTCGACGTGTCGACCGGCGAGGTGGTGGCGAGCGGGCAGGCCCCGCACACCGTGTCGTCGGGGGCGGGCCGGGAGAGTGATCCGCGCCAGTGGTGGGACGCGCTGTGCGAGGCGCTGCGCCAGTGCGGTGACGCCGCGCACGAGGCGGCAGCCGTCTCGGTCGGCGGCCAGCAGCACGGACTCGTGACGCTGGACGAGCACGGCGAGCCGGTCCGGCCGGCCCTGCTGTGGAACGACGTCCGCTCCGCCGCCCAGGCGCGCCGACTCGTCGAGGAGCTGGGCGGCCCGAAGGCCTGGGCGGAGCGCACCGGCAGCGTGCCCGGTGCCTCGTTCACGGTCACCAAGTGGGCCTGGCTCGCCGAGCACGAGCCCGAGGCCGTTCGCGCCACGAAGGCCGTACGCCTCCCCCACGACTACCTCACCGAACGCCTCACGGGCCTCGCCACCACCGACCGTGGCGACGCCTCCGGCACGGGCTGGTGGGCCTCCGGGACGGAGTCGTACGACGAGGACGTCCTCGGGCACGTGGGCCTGGATCCCGCGCTGCTGCCGCGCGTCGCCCGGCCCGGTGAGGTGGTCGGCACCGTGCGCGACAGCCATGACCTGCCCTTCTCCAAAGGCACCCTGGTCGCGCCGGGCACCGGCGACAACGCCGCCGCGGCACTGGGCCTGGGGCTGCGTCCGGGCACGCCGGTGCTGAGCCTGGGCACGTCCGGCACGGTGTACGCCGTGTCGACGCACCGTCCGGCCGACCCGAGCGGCACCGTCGCCGGTTTCGCCGACGCACGCGGCGACTGGCTGCCGCTGGCCTGCACCCTCAACTGCACCCTCGCCGTCGACCGGATCGCCGCGCTGCTCAGCCTGGACCGCGAGGCCGTCGAGCCCGGCACGTCCGTGACGCTCCTGCCGTACCTCGACGGCGAACGCACCCCCGACCTGCCCAACGCCTCCGGATTGCTGCACGGACTGCGCCACGACACCACCGCCGGCCAGCTCCTCCAGGCGGCGTACGACGGTGCCGTCCACTCCCTGCTGGGCGCGCTCGACCTGGTCCTCGACCAGGACGCCGACCGCTCCGCCCCGCTGCTGCTGATCGGCGGCGGCGCGCGCGGCAGCGCCTGGCAGCAGACGGTACGACGGCTGTCCGGGCGCCCTGTCCAGGTCCCCGAGGCCCGGGAACTGGTCGCGCTCGGCGCCGCCGCGCAGGCGGCCGGGGTGCTCACCGGCGAGGACCCGGCCGCCGTCGCCCGGCGCTGGGACACCGCGCGCGGGCCCGTACTGGACGCGGTGGAACGGGACGAGGAGACGCTCGCCAGGATCTCCGGGGTACTCTCCGACGCGAACCCGCTGCTGGGGCGGGGCACCCGAACCGACTGACGCCACACAGCGGCCCCGGCCGCCGAAGCGCGACGCCGGCACAGACTGAGGACTGACGGAGGCATGACCGCATCACCGCACGAAGCCCGTCCCGACGGTCCCGGGCGTGCGCTGCCCGACACCCAGCAGGGCATGCGCCGGCGCAATCTGGCCCGCGTGATGCACACCGTGCGCGCCGAGGGGCCGCTGTCACGCGCGGCGGTCGCCTCGCACATCGGGCTCACCCGGGCGGCCGTGTCCACGCTGGTCGACGAGCTGATCCGCACCGGTCTGCTGGAGGAGCTGGGCCCCGAGCGGCCGGGCCGGGTGGGCCGGCCGGGATCCGCCCTCGCCGTCAGCGGCCAGGGCCCGGCGGGCATCGGCGCGGAGATCGGCGTGGACCATCTCGCGGTGTGCGCGGTCGATCTGCGCGGCCGTGTGCGGGCCCGTGCCGTACGCCACGGCACCAACCGCGGCCGCTCCCCCGAGCCGGTCGTCGCCGAACTCACCGCGCTGGTGCGGGAGGTGGTCGCCGAGGCGGACGGCGAGGGACTGTGGCCGGCGGGTCTCGCCGTGGCCGTGCCCGGACTAGTGGCCCGGGACGGCCGTACGGTCGTACGCGCCCCCAACCTCGACTGGCACGAGGTGGACCTCGGCGCGCTGCTGCCGGCGGAGTATCCGCTGACCGTCGACAACGAGGCCAACTTCGGCGGCCTCGCCGAACTCTGGCTCGGTGAGGACACACCGCACGACTTCCTGCACGTCTCCGCCGAGATCGGCATCGGTGCCGCCGTGGTCGTGGACGGACAACTGCTTCGCGGGACACGGGGTTTCGCGGGCGAGTTGGGTCATGTGCCGGTACGACCCGACGGACCGAAGTGCGCGTGCGGCGGGCGCGGCTGCCTTGAGCAGTACGCCGGAGAGGAGGCCGTGCTGCGTGCCGCCGGGCTGGAGCCGGGTCAGGACCGGGTCGGCCTGCTCGCCGGTCGGGCGGCCGCCGGCGACACCGACGTACGGCGTGCGCTGCACGACGCGGGCGAGGCGCTCGGCATCGCCCTCACCGGGGCCGTCAATCTGCTGGACCCTCGCGGAGTGGTCGTCGGCGGCGCGCTGGCCGGACTCGCACCCTGGCTGCTGCCTTCGTTGGAAGCCGAGTTGGCCCGGCGGACGGCTGGTCCGGCCTGCCCGGTGTCCGTGTCCCGGCTGGGGCCGGAGGGGCCGTTGCTGGGGGCGGCGCACTGGGTGGTGCGAGGGGTTCTGGACGACCCGGCGGGGATCGCCGAACGGCGGTGAGCCGAGGCTGTCAGCTCGTGTCGAATGCGGCTTGGTGCGCGAGTTTCCCCAGGCGTGCGCACCGCCTGGGCCCCGAGCACCTGCCCGGGCCCCGCAGCTGCCTGCACCCCCGCACTGCCGGGCATCACACTTCCGGGTGAGCGAGTTATCCACAAGCGCGCCACCATCCACGGAACGCGATCTCGTCCTTCTGCCGAACCACCGGGCGCCGTACGGTGATTCACGTGAGACGCGGCACACGGTACGACCACACCGCACACGCCTCGTCTCACGCCTCACCACCGGCCTGCCCGCGGACTGTCCGCAGAACGGAGCTGTGCAGCGATGAGCGACCCGCGCATCCTGACCGTGCGTCCCCGGCCGGACGAGTACGCCTGGACGTTCGGGGGCGTGCCGCCCGTCGCGCGGATCGCGCCCGGCACGGTCCTCGACCTGTACACGGAGGACTGCTTCGCCGGGCGGGTCCGCTCGGAGAAGGATCTCGTGTCCGAGGTGTGCGAGTTCCCGTTCCTCAACCCGCAGACCGGCCCGTTCCATGTGGAGGGCGCCGAGCCCGGGGACACCCTCGCCGTGCACTTCGTGTCCATCGAACCCGCCCGCGACTGGGCCGCTTCCACCACGGTTCCCCTCTTCGGCGCGCTGACCTCCACCCACACCACGGCCACGCTCCAGCCGCCGCTTCCGGAGACCGTCTGGATCTGGCAGCTCGACCGCACCCGGCGCACGGCTCTCTTCCGGGCCCGCGACAGCGACCTCGAACTGGAGCTGCCCATGGACCCGATGCACGGCACGGTCGGCGTCGCACCCGCCAACCTGGAGGTCCGCTCGGCCCTGGTGCCCGACGCCCACGGCGGCAACATGGACACCCCGGAGATGCGGGCCGGCGTCACTTGCTACCTCGGGGTGAACGTGGAGGGGGCGCTGTTCAGTCTCGGCGACGGACATGCCCGGCAGGGCGAGGGCGAGACCTGCGGGGTCGCCGTCGAGTGCGCGATGCACACCGTGGTCGTCGTCGAACTCCTCAAGGGGATCAGCACACCCTGGCCGCGCATCGAGTCCGACACCCACATCATCTCCACCGGCTCGGCACGCCCGTTGGAGGACGCCTTCCGGATATCCCAGCTGGATCTGGTGCGCTGGCTCGTGCGCGACTACGGCTTCAGTGAGCCGGACGCGTACCAGTTCGCAACCCAGGCGGTCGAGTCGCCGTTGGCCAATGTGTGCGACACCAACTACACGTGCGTGGCCAAGATCCGCAAGGACTGGCTGCCCGAGCGCGAGACGCACCGCGCACTGCACGCGCGCCTGCGCGAGACGGCGGCGACGCTGCGCCGCTGACCTGCACCGTCTCCTCCTCCGATGAGCCACCGAGGCTTCGAAAGGCAACCCCATGGAACGGGCAACACCGCTCCCACCCACAGCATCCGACCCCGGCAGACGACGTCTGCTGAAGGGCGCCGCCCTGGCCGCCGTTCCGTACGCGCTGCTCCCCGAGACACGTGCGGACGCGCACACCCAGGCTCTCGACTACGCGCCGGCCACCTGGGAACCGGCGAGCTCCGCCAACTACACCCGGGCGAACCGGCCCATCCAGTACCCGGTCGACTTCGTCGTCATCCACGTCACCCAGACCACGTACGACACGGCCCTCGGCGTCTTCCAGAACCCCAAGAAGGAGGTGTCCGCCCACTACCTCGTACGCTCGGCGGACGGACATGTGGCTCAGTGCGTCCCGGAGGCCGACGTCGCCTGGCATGCCGGCAACTGGGACTACAACACCCGCAGCATCGGCATCGAGCACGAGGGCTGGGTCGACCGGCCCGCGTACTTCACCGACGCCCTGTACGAGAGATCGGCCCGGCTCACGGCGACGATCTGCGCCAAGTACGGGATCCCGCGGGACCGTTCGCACATCATCGCCCACTACGAGGTGCCGGGCAGCGACCATACGGACCCCGGGCCGCACTGGGACTGGGAGCGGTACATGAGACTCGTCGAGCGGGCCTGACCCGACACGGCGGGCGACCGTGGCGCCACGGCGGCCCCCGACACCGAGCCCCGTGCCGAGACCGGCCCCGGCACCGTGGACGGCCCCGCACCTCCCGCGACGCTGGGATCGCCCGTGGGTCTGGGGAGGTGTGGTGTCTGGGCGGGCGTGCGGCTTGGGCGATGTGGTGCTGGGGTGGGTCGCGGTGACGGGGTCGACTTCGGCTCCTGGCCGACCGTGGCTCTGGAGCCGGCCAGGAGGTCAGGGGATGCCCCCCGAGCCCCCACACGGCGAGCCCACCGCCACAACAGCCCCTGCCCCGGGCCTCCAGCCCCTACGCCGCAGCCCTACGCCCGAACCTTGGCCGCCAAGGCCGGCGCCCTGCGTCCCAACTGTGCCTCCAGCCCAACCCACCCACCCAAACCAACCCAGCCCGACCCACCGAACCCCAACCCAGGCCAACCAACCCAGCCCGCTCCCGGACCCCCGATCGAGTGACCCCCGTCGAAACGGTTGTCGCCGCGGACACTCGGAGTGACGATGTCCCCATCCGCATCGCCCTCCGGGAGGCCGAGTTGACCGATTCCTGGGTGGCCCTGGAGCCAGGGGCCGACCCCGTCGAGCACGCGCGGATGCTGCGCCGCGCATACGAGACGTTCACCGAGGGGGGCAGGGTGACCCGCCCCGTGCGGTCCGTGGTGGCGGAGTCGTGGCGGCGTTCGGCGCGGGCGGGGGTCGGGCCGGACGGCACGGCGAGCGTGGAACTGACGGACGGTGACCTCGGCGCCTACCGGGCCGAGCATCCGCTGGCGCGGGTGATGCCGCTGTTCAGGGAGCTGATGGGCACCTTCGCGGTGGACGGCGAGCATCTGCTCGCGGTGTGCGACGCGCACGGCCGGCTGCTGTGGGTCGAGGGCCACCCGGCGACCCGGCGGCAGGCGGGGCGGATGAACTTCGTGCCGGGCGCGCGCTGGGCGGAGAGCGCGATGGGCACGAACGCGCCGGGTACGGCGGTCGCCGTCGACCGGCCGGTGCAGGTGTTCGCAGCCGAGCACTTCAGCCGGCCGGTGCAGCCGTGGACCTGCGCGGCGGCGCCGGTGCACGACCCCCGCACCGGGCGGGTGCTCGGGGCGGTGGACATCACTGGTGGGGACGGCCTGGCGCATCCGCACAGCCTGGGCTTCGTGCAGGCGGTCGCGCGGGCCGCCGAGTCCCAGCTGGCGCTGTTAACTCCGGAGGGGGCGTCGAACGACGGGGAGGTGCTGGAGCTGAGCGCGCTCGGCCGGGACGAGGTGCGGCTGCGCGCCGGCGGTCGGGGCGTCAGGCTGGGGCGTCGGCACAGCGAGATCCTGGTGCTGCTCGCCGGCCATCCGGAGGGGCTGACCGGGGACGAACTGCTCTGCGCGCTGTACGAGGACGAGTCGGTGACCCCGGTGACGCTGCGCGCGGAGCTGGCGCGGTTGCGCGGGGTGTTGGGTCCGGGACTGCTCGCCTCGCGCCCGTACCGGCTGACGGTGCCGGTGGAGTCGGACGTGGCCGTGGTGGAGCGACGGCTGGCCGCCGGGGCGGTGACCGCGGCGGCCAAGGCCTACACCGGTCCGCTGCTGCCGGCCTCCCAGGCTCCAGCGGTGGTGCGGCTGCGGCGCAGGCTCGCCGACGGGCTGCGCGGCGCGCTGATCGACCGGGGCGACCCCGACCTGCTGGCCGACTGGGCGTACGCACCGTGGGGCGAGGACGACCTGGAGGTGTGGCGGGCCCTGGCCGCGCTGCGCCCCACAGCCGCGGTGCACACCCGACTCGCCGCGCTGGAGGCCGAGTTGTCGGCCCCACCGGCCCGCTCGACGCCACCGACCCGCCCAGCCCCACCGACCCGCTCGACGCCACCGACCCGCCCAGCCCCACCGACCCGCCCAGCCCCACCGACCCGCTCAGCCGCGCCGCCCGCGTCGGCCGCGTCACCCGCGTCACCCGCCTCGCCCACGATGCGGAATCCGGAGGCGGCCGCCACTGCCGGGCCCCGCCCCAGCGAACCGACCGAACCGACCCGACCGACCGGACCGACCGGACCGCCCGGACCGACCGGACCGACGGGCCTGACCGGATCCACAGGGTCGGCGCGCAGGGCCGTACGTCTGCCCGGCGTACCGCGCCCACGGCACACGCCCTAGCCGCAGCGCCCCGCCAGCCCGTCCCCGGCCAAGACGAAATCACCATCAGGGCAACCCCAGCCCAGCCACCCCACCTCCCCGCCACCCCCGTACGCAACCTCCTCGCAACGTCCGCCCTCCTAGCCTCCCGTCGGAAGCCGCCCGACGGAGGGTGGCGGTCGATCGGGAGGCAGAGCAGCATGACCCGTTACGCGGCGCCCGGTACAGAGGGCGCGATCGTCTCCTATCAGGCGCGGTACGACCACTTCATCGGCGGGGAGTACGTGCCGCCGTTGCGCGGTGGGTACTTCGAGAACCCGAGTCCGGTGAACGGGCAGCCGTTCACCGAGGTGGCGCGGGGTACCGCGGAGGACGTGGAGCGGGCGCTGGACGCGGCGCACGCGGCGGCGCCGGGCTGGGCGCGCACGTCGGTGACCGAGCGTGCCGACATCCTGCGGAAGATCGCCGACCGTATGGAGGCGTATCTGGAGCCGCTGGCGGTGGCGGAGAGCTGGGAGAACGGCAAGCCGGTGCGCGAGACGCTGGCGGCCGACATCCCGCTGGCCATCGACCACTTCCGCTACTTCGCGGGCGCGATCCGGGCGCAGGAGGGCTCGCTGGGCGAGGTCGACGACGACACGGTGGCGTACCACTTCCATGAGCCGCTGGGTGTGGTCGCGCAGATCATCCCGTGGAACTTCCCGATCCTGATGGCCGCGTGGAAGCTGGCGCCGGCGCTCGCGGCGGGCAACGCGGTGGTGCTGAAGCCGGCCGAGCAGACGCCGGCGTCGATCCACTACTGGCTGAGCCTCGTCTCCGATCTGCTGCCGCCGGGCGTGCTGAACATCGTCAACGGCTTCGGGGTGGAGGCAGGCAAGCCGCTGGCGTCCAGCCCGCGCGTGGCGAAGGTGGCGTTCACGGGCGAGACCACGACGGGGCGGCTGATCATGCAGTACGCCTCGGAGAACATCAAGCCGGTCACGCTGGAGCTGGGCGGCAAGTCGCCGAACATCTTCTTCGACGACGTATGGGCGCAGGACGACGACTTCCGGGACAAGGCGCTGGAGGGCTTCACCATGTTCGCCCTGAACCAGGGCGAGGTGTGCACGTGTCCGTCGCGGGCTCTGATCCAGCGCGGCCACTACGCGGAGTTCCTGGCGGCGGCCGTCGCCCGTACCGAGCTGATCCGGCCGGGGCACCCGCTCGACACGGACACGATGATCGGCGCGCAGGCCTCCAACGACCAGCTGGAGAAGATCCTCTCCTACATCGACATCGGCCGGCAGGAGGGCGCCCGGGTGCTCACCGGCGGCGAACGCATCGAGCACGACGGGGAGTTGAAGGGCGGCTACTACGTGCAGCCGACCATCTTCGAGGGCGACAACCGCATGCGGATCTTCCAGGAGGAGATCTTCGGGCCGGTGGTCTCGGTGACGCAGTTCGACGACTTCGACGACGCGATCAAGACGGCCAACGACACGCTGTACGGGCTGGGCGCGGGTGTGTGGACGCGGGACATGAACACGGCGTACCGCGCGGGCCGCGCCATCCAGGCGGGGCGGGTGTGGACCAACTGCTACCACGCCTACCCGGCGCACGCGGCGTTCGGCGGCTACAAGCAGTCCGGGATCGGCCGCGAGACCCACAAGATGATGCTGGAGCACTACCAGCAGACCAAGAACCTGCTGGTGTCCTACTCCCCGCGCAAGCTGGGCTTCTTCTAGAGGGCGACCGACGATGCCCGAGGAGATCCCCCGCGTCCAGCTCACTCCCGCCGCCGCCGACCTCCTGCGCCGGCTGCGAGCGGCGCACGGACCGCTGATGTTCCACCAGTCGGGCGGCTGCTGCGACGGCAGCGCGCCGATGTGCTACCCGGAAGGCGAGTTCCGCACCGGCGACTCGGACGTGCTGCTGGCCGAGCTGGCGGTGGACGGCGTGGAGGAGCCGGTGACGTTCTGGATGTCGCGCAGTCAGTACGCCGTCTGGAGCCACACCCGGCTGATCGTCGACGTCGTCGAGGGCCGGGGCAGCGGGTTCTCGCTGGAGGCGCCGGAGGGGGTGCGTTTCCTGATCCGCTCCAGGGTCGTCGACCCCTAAGGCCTGTCATCCGTCCGGGTGCGCCATCTGGTGCAATCCCCGCGGTTGCCGCGAGACTTGAAAGAGGCTCAGGGACTTCAGGGGGGAACCCGTGACGGGTCGGCGCAGACGGTTCCGCGAAAGAGCACTCACGGTTCTGACGGTGTGCGGCCTGCTGGCCGGCGCGGCGCTCACGGGGGCCGCCCCGGCAGGCGCCGCACCAGTCGGCGCCGCCCCAGCAGGCTCCGTCGAGGCCGAGACGAAGCGGACCACGGCCCTCGCACCGGGACTCGAGTACCAGCTGCTCGACGTCCTGGGCGTGAAGGGCCCGGTCCGCGCCCACGTACTGAGCGTCGACCTCACCGACCCCCGGGTGCACCTCGGCCTGCTCTACCCGGGGGCGGTGGCCGCGCGGGCCACCGTCTCGGAGTTCGCCACGGCCGAGGGCGCCACCGCGGGCGTCAACGGCGACTTCTTCAACATCACCGAGGCCCAGCACCCGGGCGTGGAGGCCACCGGCGCGAGCGTCGGCCCGGCGATCGCGGGCGGCCGGGCGCTGAAGGCGGCGGTGCCGAACGGGCAGCGGTTCGGGCCCGCGCTGCCGCCGGGCACCACCACCGAGGACGTCATCGGCGTGGGCCGCGACCGCCGGGCCCGCGTCGAGAGGCTGTCCCTGGACGGCTCGGTCACCACACCCGAGGCCGAGCTGCCGCTGGGCGGCCTCAACCAGTACGCGCTCCCGGTCGGGTCCGTCGGGGCGTTCACCGACGACTGGGGCAGCGCCTCCCGGGTGCGCGCCACCTGCGGCACGGACACCGAACGGGCGGCCCCGTGCAGCACCGACACCTACGAGGTGACGGTCCGCCACGGCAGGGTCGTCTCCACGGCGGACGCCCCTGGCAGCGGGCAGATCCTCCGGGGCACGACCGTTCTCGTCGGCCGGGAGGCGGGCGCGCAGGAGCTGCGGAAGTTCCACATCGGCGAGCCGGTGCGGATCACCCACCGGCTCAGGAACACGACCTCGCCGATCCCGCTCCAGCTCGCCGTCGGCGGCTACCCCGTGCTCCACGACGGGCAGCCGCTGCCCGGCCTGGACACCCGCACCGCCGCGGTCCGCACGGCGGCGGGCATCGCCGACGACGGCCGTCGGGTGCTGCTGCTCGCACTGGACGGCTCCCCGGAGTACCGGACCGGTCTGACCGTCGCCGAGATCGCCCAGGTCATGCTCGGTTTAGGGGCCGAGCACGCCCTCAACCTGGACGGCGGCGGCTCCACGACCCTGGTGGCGCGCACCCCGGACGGCGTCACCCCGCTCAACCACCCGAGCACCGGGTCGGAACGCCCGGTCCCGAACGGCATCGGGGTGTTCACAGGCCCCTGAGGGTCATGGCCGCAGACTGCTCACGATGTCCGCGGTCGCCGTGAGGCCGCTGTGGATGGTGGGCGCCATGTTCGTGCTCGCGAGATAGAACCCGAGCAGCGCGCACACCAGCGCATGGGAGAGCTTGAGTCCCCCGTTGCGCAGGAAGATCACCGCCAGGATGAACAGCAGCAGCACCACAGAGATGGAAACGGCCATCGTCAACCTCCTCCGCCACGCCGGTCACGTCCGGTTCACGGCGTTCGGCCGCAAGTGTGGCGTAGCGGAGGGTTCGTCCGGGCGGCTGACATGTCCTCCGAACGTGTGGTGTCTGGCTGTGACGATCAGGCCCGGTGGGTGTCGAGGAAGACTTCCAGGCCCGCGAGGTCGTCCGTGTTGAGGAAGTCGACACCGGCATCGAGCAACTCGGCCCACAGCGCGTCCCGGTCCGGTCCGGGCAGGTCAGGGGTGGCCCAGAAGCGGACGGTCTGGCCCCGCTCATGGGCGGCCCCGGTGATGGCGCGCAGCTTCTGCCGCTCCGCCTCGGGGAACGGCCCCACGCCCAGCCAGGTGAAGGTGCGGGTCCAGTTGTCGCTGATCAGCGGCACGAAGGAGGCCGGGGCGGAGCTGCCGAGGTCGCTCAGGCGGCCGTCGTAGAAGGCGTGCCGCACGGTCTGCGCCTCCATGGGCGCGCGGGCGGCGCGGTCGCCGGAGATGACCGCGGTGACCGGGCCGGGGAAGACGCGGCCGTGGGCGTAGGTGGTGAACAGGTGCTTGTGGCGCCGCAGATGCCGGTCCAGTTCGAGGTACGTCGCCGCGCCCTCGGTCTTGATGTCGATGAGCAGTTGCAGCGGCCGGTGATGTCCCCGGTACACCCAGCCGTGGTGGGCGCGCACCCGGGCGGCGAGCGGGTCGAGGTAGAGGGACTCCAGGGTGCGGGCGGGGTCCAGGTCCTCGGGGTCGTGGGCGACCAGCAGTTGGTCCCCGACCAGGTAGATGTCCGCCTCCAGGCTGCCGAAGCGGTGGTCGAGGGCGTCGAGGAGCGGCCGGGGGTGCTCGTAGTCGTTGTGGGCGTGGGCCCGCCACAGCGGGGCCTTGCCACGCTTCTTCCCGTCGGCCGCGAATGCGGTGGCGCCGGGCAGGGCGATCGTGCCCGCGAGTGCGGCGCCGAAGGCGGTGAGGGCTCTGCGACGGGTGGTGAGGGCCATGCGCTGCCTCCCTGTGTGGTGTCGATCCCCAGCGAGTATGGGGCGTGAACACCTCAAACACAGGGCCCCGGGCGGGAGTTGGCCGAACCGCCGTCACTCGTTCACCACGCGCACCTGGATTCAGGAAGGCGCACGGAGACAAGAAGAAGCCCGTCCCTGCCCGGGGACGGGCTTCTCACAGCCGGATGAACCTCAGGGAGCCTGGAGGTCGACCAGTTCGGCCAGCGCCGCGCGATGCGCGCCCGCCGTGCCGTACGCGATCGAGTCGGCCTTGGCCCGCTTCAGGTACAGATGCACGGGGTGCTCCCACGTCATGCCGATGCCGGCGTGCAGCTGCAACGCCTCCTCGGCGGCGCGTACGGCGACAGGGGCCGCGTAGGCCTGGGCGACGGCGACCGCCACAGGCACCTCGTCGCCCAAGTCCCCGTTCGCGAGGGTGTCGGCGGCATTGCGGGCCGCGGCGCGCAGGTTCACGACCTCCAGCCACAGCTGGGCGAGCCGGTGCTTGAGCGCCTGGAAGCCTCCGACGGGCCGGTTGAACTGCTTGCGCTCCTTCAGGTAGCGCACGGTCTCCGTCAACGTCCAGTCGGCGACGCCCAGTTGTTCGGACGCCAGCAGCCCGGCACCGGCCAGCAGGGCACGCCGTACGGCGGGTTCGGCCTCGCCCAGCCGCCGGCCCGCCGCGCCGTCCAGCCGTACGGTCGCCACCGGCCGGGTCAGGTCGAACGACGTCCGGCGCGTGATCTGGGCGGCGTCCGCCTCGACCGCGTAGAGGCCGCCGTCGTCGGCCGGCACCAGCAGCACGTCGGCGGCCGTCGCGTCCGCGATGCCGGTCAGCTCGCCGTGCAGGAGACCGTCCGTCACACGTACGGCGGTGAAGGCGGCGCCGGGTGCGAGGTGCAGGCCGACCGCGAGGGCGCCGATCCTCCGTCCGGAGGCCAGTTCACCGAGGAGCTGTTCGTCGCCGCACTCCAGCAGGGCCTCCGTGGCCACGACCGCGCTGCTCAGATAGGGCACCGGAGGCGACGGCCCGCCCCAACTCCTCCAGCACGACGGCGGCTTCACGGTGGGTTGCGCCCTGACCGCCCAGCTCCTCCGGCACCAGCAGTCCGGCGAGGCCCATGCCGTCGGCGAGGGACTTCCACAGCGCGAGGTCGTGCGGCGTGTCCGTCTCCGTGCGGGCGATGACACCGGCCGGGTCGCAGTGGTCGCGCAGCAGGTCCCGTACGGCGGACCTGAGAGCCTCTTCCTCCTCCGTGTAGAGCAGATCGGTCATCGGGCCAGGTCCTTCCACGCGACGTCCTTGTCGGTGCGCGGCTCGGCGGGCAGGCCGAGGACGCGCTCGGCGACGATGTTCAGCAGGACCTCGCTGGTCCCGCCCTCGATGCTGTTGCCCTTGGAGCGCAGATAGCGGTAGCCGGCCTCGCGGCCGGTGAAGTCGACCAGCTCGGGGCGGCGCATGGTCCAGTCGTCGTACAACAGACCCTCCTCGCCGAGGAGTTCCACCTCCAGGCCGCTGATCACCTGGTTGAGGCGGGCGAAGCCGAGCTTCATGCCGGCGCCCTCGGGTCCGGGCTGGCCCGCGACGAGCTGCTGGCGCAGGCGTTCGCCGGTGAGCCGGGCGACCTCGGCCTCGACCCACAGGGTCAGCAGCCGCTGGTGCAGGTCGTGGGTGCGCAGGTCGGGGCGTTCCCGCCAGGTCTGCGAGACCTTGCCGATCATCCCGCCCTCGCGGGGCAGGGCCATGCCGCCGATGGCCACGCGCTCGTTGTTGAGGGTGGTCTGCGCGACCCGCCAGCCGTCACCGACCTCGCCGAGGCGGTGGGCGTCGGGGATGCGGACGTCGGTGAGGAAGACCTCGTTGAACTCGGCCTCGCCGGTGATCTGGCGCAGCGGCCGGACGTCGACGCCGGGGTCGGTCATGTCGCAGGCGAAGTAGGTGATGCCGGCGTGCTTGGGCACGCTCGGGTCGGTGCGGGCGATCAGGATGGCCCAGCGGGCGTTGTGCGCGCCGGACGTCCACACCTTCTGTCCGTTGACGACCCAGTCGTCGCCCTCACGGACGGCCCGGGTGCCGAGCGCGGCCAGGTCGGAGCCGGCGCCGGGCTCGCTGAACAGCTGGCACCACACCTCCTCCCCGGTCCACAGGGGCTTGAGGAAGCGCTGCTTCTGCTCGTCGGTGCCGTACTTGAGGATCGTCGGCGCGGCCATGCCGAGGCCGATGCCGTTGCGGCGCGGCTCGTTGTCGGGTGCGCCCGCGGCGGCCAGCTCGGCGTCCACGACGCTCTGGAGGGAGCGCGGCGCGTCGAGGCCGCCGAGGCCCTCCGGGTAGTGGACCCAGGCAAGGCCGGCGTCGAAGCGGGCGCGCAGGAAGTCCAGCCGGTCGGTCGTCGCGGGCGGGTGTGCGGCCAGCAACTCGGCCGTACGGCGCCGCAGTTCGGCTGCGTCGGTCATGCCGCCGCCTCCGTCACCACGGCGATCCGGCCGGTCGTCACACCGTCGGCGACTCGCTGCACGGCGGCCGCCGCCTCACCGAGGGCGACCCGCTCGCTGATCAGCGGCTTGATCGCACCGCTCGCGGCCAGTTCGGTGAGCTGCTCGTGGCAGTGCTGGACCAGCTTGGGGTTCTTGGTGTTGTACAGGCCCCAGTGCAGGCCGAGGATCGAGTAGTTCTTCACCAGGGCGTGGTTGAGGGCCGGGCTGGGGATGCTGCCGCTGGCGAAGCCGACGACCAGGATCCGGCCCTCGAAGGCGACGACCTTGGCGGACTGGGCGTAGGCCTCGCCGCCGACCGGGTCGTAGATCACATCGGCCCCGCGCCCGCCGGTCGCCTCCTTCACGGCCGCGACGACGTCCTCGGCGCGCCGGTCGATCACCACGTCACAGCCCAGTTCCCGGGCGACGGCGGCCTTGTCCGCGCCGCCGACCACGCCGATGACCGTGGCGCCCGCGGCCTTCCCGAGCTGTACGGCGGCGCTGCCGACCCCGCCAGCGGCGGCGTGCACGAGCAGCGTCTCGCCCGCTTCCAGGGCGGCCCGGCGGTGCAGTGCGAACCAGCCCGTCTGGTAGCCGACGTGCAGCGCGGCGGCCTCGGCGTCGTCCAGCGCGTCGGGGGCCGGGAGCAGGGCGGCGGCGTCCGCGACGGTGTACTCGGCGAAGCCGCCGTGCGGCAGCACCGGGTTGGCGATCACCCGGCGGCCGTCCTCGGTCTCACCGCAGATCTCCACGCCCGGCGTGAAGGGCAGCGGCGGCCGGACCTGGTACTGGCCCCGGCACAGCAGGGCGTCCGGGAAGTTGATGTTCGCGGCACGGACCTTCAGCAGGACCTGGCCGTCACCGGGCGTGGGCCGCTCGGTCTCGTCGAGCCGCATCACCTCGCTCGGCTCGCCGTTCTCGTGCACTCGCCATGCCTGCATCAGGGCCTCCACCGACTGCTCCGTCCGACCAGGGTCGATCGCATACTAAGCGGTCGCTTGCCCATCGGGGAAGGTCAGGGCTCACACCCGTTTCGGCCGCGCCCGCACATGCATCCGCTCCCCCTGCGGTCCGAACAGGCTCAGGAACTCCACCGGCCCCTCCCCCGTCGACCCGAACCAGTGCGGCACGCGCGTGTCGAACTCGGCGGCCTCCCCCGCGGTGAGCACCACGTCGTGCTCCCCCAGCACCAGCCGCAGCTTCCCGGACAGCACATACAGCCACTCGTACCCCTCATGGGTCCGTGGATCCGGTTCCGCCGACCGCTGGGGCTCGACCATCTTGTAGGCCTGCAGCCCGCCCGGCTGCCGGGTCAGCGGATAGAGGGTGCGGCCGTACCGCTGGATCGGCTTCGCGCGCACCCGCGGATCGCCGACCGGCGGTGCCCCGACCAGTTCGTCCAGCGGCACCTGGTGGGCCTGTGCGATCGGCAGCAGCAGCTCCAGCGAAGGCTTGCGCAGGCCGGACTCCAGCCGGGAGAGGGTGCTGACGGAGATGCCGGTCGTCTCGGACAGCGCCGCGAGCGTCACCTCCCGTTCCTTGCGGAGCTTGCGCAGCCGCGGGCCCACACCTGCCAGTACGTCGTCGGTCGTCATGGCCGTATTGCAGATTCGGCAACAACGTTTGTCAATCCCGGAGCACCGGAGCGATGGTCGCCACAGGAACCCGACAGGAGGTGGTCGACATGACCGAGGTGACCGAGCACTACGAGGTGATCGTCGTCGGCGGGGGCGCGGCGGGCCTGTCCGCCGCTCTGGTGCTGGGCCGGGCCCGGCGCCGCACGCTCGTCGTCGACGCGGGCGAGCCGCGCAACGCGCCCTCGGCGCACATGCAGGGCTACCTCGGCCGGGACGGGATGTCGCCGGCCGAGTTCCTGTCGGTCGGCCGGGAGGAGATCGCCCGCTACGGCGTGGACCTGGTCCGGGACCGGGTGGTCGACGTGACCCGCGACGAGGACTTCACCGTCGCCCTGGCGAGCGGCGGGACCGTCCGCGCCCGCCGGCTCGTCGTCGCGACCGGCCTGAAGGACGAGCTGCCGCCCGTGGCCGGCGTGGCCGAGCGGTTCGGCCGGGATGTGCTGCACTGCCCGTACTGCCACGGCTGGGAGGTCCGCGACCGGGCCTTCGGCGTGCTGGCGACCACCGCGCTGAGCGTGCACCAGGCGCTGATGGTGTCCCAGTGGTCGAAGGACGTGACGCTCTTCCTGCACCGGGTCGCCGAGTCGGAGCTGTCCGAGCAGGATGTGCGGCGCCTGGCCGCGGCCGGGGTGAAGGTGGTGCCCGGCGAGGTGGCGGGGCTCGTCGTCGAGGACGACCGGCTGACCGGCGTACGACTCGTGGACGGGACGGCGTACGAGCGTGAGGTGCTGTTCGTCGCGCCGCGGGCCGTGCCGCGGACCGAGCTGTTCGTGAAGCTGGGCGCGGAGATGACCGAGACGCCCTTCGGCAGCTACCCCGTCGTCGACGAGCGGGGTCTGACGAGCGTGCCCGGACTGTGGGCGGCGGGCAACGCCTCCGGGTTCGCCGAGCAGGTGGTGAACGCGGCGAGCCGCGGCTACCGGGCCGGGGCCGCGATCAACGGTGAGCTGCTGATGACGGACCTCGACGCGGCGGTCGAGGCGGCCGGGGTGTAGTCGGCGCCGCCGCGTTGCACCATGGCTGCATGCTGCTGACCCGGCTCGCCGACGTGTCCCGGGAGGTCGCCGCCACGTCGGCGCGGTCCCGCAAGATCGCCCTGCTCGCGGAGCTGTTCCGGGAGGCCGAGGCGGCGGACGTGCCGATCGTCATCCCGTATCTGGCGGGACGGCTGCCGCAGGGGCGGCTAGGCGTCGGCTGGAAGGTGCTGAGCCGCGAGGTCGCGCCGGCCGCCGAGCCGGCCCTGACGGTGCGCGAGGTCGACGCCCGGCTCACCGGCCTCTCCCAGGTCTCCGGCGCCGGTTCGCAGGCCGAACGCACGCGCCTGGTGGGCGAGTTGATGGGCGCGGCGACGGCGGACGAGCAGCGCTTCCTGCTGGGCCTGATCACCGGCGAGGTCCGCCAGGGCGCGCTGGACGCGGTCGCCGTGGAGGGGCTCGCCCAGGCCACGGGGGCGCCGCCCGCGGACGTACGGCGGGCGGTGATGCTCGCCGGGTCGCTCCAGGCCGTGGCCGAGGCGCTGCTCGCGGACGGCCCGCCCGCCCTGGACCGCTTCCGGCTGACCGTCGGCCGCCCGGTGCTGCCGATGCTCGCGCACAGCGCGTCCTCGGTGGCCGAGGCGGTGGAGAAACTGGGCGCGTGCGCGGTGGAGGAGAAGCTCGACGGCATCCGTGTGCAGGTGCACCGCGACGGCGACGACGTCCGGCTGTACACACGCACCCTCGACGACATCACCGACCGGCTGCCGGAGGTGACCGCGGCGGCGCTGGAACTGGCCGGGGAGCGGTTCATCCTGGACGGCGAGGTGATCTCCTTCGACCCCGCGGGGCGGCCCCGTTCCTTCCAGGAGACCGCCGGGCGGGTGGGCTCCCGGGTGGATGTGGCCACGGCCGCGGAGGCGGTGCCCGTCTCCCCCGTGTTCTTCGACGCGCTGTCGGTGGACGGCCGTGACCTGCTCGACCTGCCGTTCACCGAGCGGCACGCCGAGCTGGCCCGGCTGGTTCCCGAGCCGATGCGGGTGCGCCGCGCCCTCGCGCACGGCCCCGACGACGCCGCCGCGGCCGAGGCCTTCCTCGCCGAGACGCTGCACCGCGGCCACGAGGGCGTGGTCGTCAAGGCGCTCGACGCGCCCTACAGCGCGGGCCGCCGCGGCGCGTCCTGGCTGAAGGTCAAGCCCGTGCACACGCTCGACCTGGTGGTCCTCGCCGCCGAGTGGGGCCACGGACGCCGTACCGGCAAGCTGTCCAACCTGCACCTGGGCGCGCGGCGGGCCGACGGGTCGTACGCCATGCTCGGCAAGACCTTCAAGGGCATGACCGACGCGATGCTGGCCTGGCAGACCGAGCGGTTGCGGGAGATCGCCGTGAAGGACGACGGCTGGGTCGTCCATGTCCGCCCGGAGCTCGTCGTCGAGATCGCCTACGACGGTCTGCAGCGCTCCTCCCGCTACCCGGCGGGCGTCACCCTGCGGTTCGCGCGCGTGGTCCGCTACCGCGATGACAAGCGGCCCGAGGACGCGGACACCGTGGAGACACTGCTGGCCGCCCACCCGGAGGTACGGCCGTGAAGCGCAGCGCCGGGCTGCTGTTGTTCCGGCACACCGATGACGGTCTTGAGGTGTTGCTGGGACATATGGGCGGCCCGTTCTTCACCAAGAAGGAGGCCGGGGCGTGGACCGTGCCGAAGGGCGAGTACGAGCCGGACGAGCCCGCCTGGGAGGCGGCCCGGCGGGAGTTCCGTGAGGAACTGGGCGTGGAGCCGCCCGCCGGCGAGGCGGTCCCCCTGGGCGAGGTCCGGCAGACCGGCGGCAAGGTCGTCACCGTGTGGGCCGTCGAGGCGGACCTCGACCCGGACGCCGTCGACCCCGGCACCTTCACCATGGAATGGCCCCCGAGGTCGGGCCGCCTTCAGGAGTTCCCCGAACTGGACCGGGTCGCCTGGCACGGCCTGGACCGGGCGCGCGAGCTGATCGTCAAGGCGCAGGCCACGTTTCTCGACCGGCTGGCGGAGCACTCGTCCTGAGTTCCAGTACCTGAGCCCTGCGAGCCCTGAGCCCTGAGCCCTGAGCAGACGCGTACGCGTTGCGGTGCGGGCCGCGGCGCGCGAAGGTCGAAGCACAGCCCGCACCCAGGGAGGTCCTGTCATGCCCATCGCGACGGTGAACCCGGCGACCGGCGAGACGCTCAAGACGTACGAGGCCATGGACGAGGAGGAACTCGACCGCCGGCTCCAGCTCGCCGAGGCCACCTTCCGCACGTACCGCACGAGCGGCTTCGCCGACCGCGCCCGTCTGCTGACCCGGGCCGCCGAGCTCCTCGACGAGGACCAGCAGGACATCGCCCGGGTGATGACCACCGAGATGGGCAAGCCGGTCAAGCAGGCCCGCGCCGAGGCCGCCAAGTGCGCCAAGGCGATGCGCTGGTACGCCGAGCACGCGGAGGCGCTGCTCGCCGACGAGGAGCCCGACGCGGCCGATGTGCGCGACTCCGGCGCCTCGCGCGTGCGGGTGCGCTACCGGCCGCTCGGGCCGGTCCTCGCGGTGATGCCGTGGAACTTCCCGCTGTGGCAGGTGATGCGGTTCGCCGCGCCCGCGCTGATGGCCGGCAACGTGGGCCTGCTCAAGCACGCCTCGAACGTGCCGCAGACCGCGCTGTATCTGGAGGACCTCTTCCACCGGGCGGGCTACCCCGAGGGCTGCTTCCAGACCCTGCTGATCGGCTCGGGGCAGGTCGACGACGTCCTGCGCGACGAGCGCGTCAAGGCCGCGACGCTGACCGGCAGCGAGCCGGCCGGGCGTGCGGTGGCCTCCACCTGCGGGGAGATGATCAAGAAGACGGTGCTGGAGCTGGGCGGCAGCGACCCGTACGTGGTGATGCCGTCCGCCGACCTCGACCGGGCCGCCGCGGTCGCGGTGACCGCGCGCGTGCAGAACAACGGGCAGTCGTGCATCGCCGCCAAGCGGTTCATCGTGCACACGGACGTCTACGACGCCTTCGCCGAGCGGTTCGTGGCCGGGATGAAGGCGCTGAAGGTCGGTGACCCGATGGAGGACGACACCGAGATCGGGCCGCTCGCCACCGAGCAGGGCCGGGACGATCTGGAGGAGCTCGTCGACGACGCCACACGCGTCGGGGCGAAGGTGCTGTGCGGGGGCCATCGGCTGCGCCGGCCCGAGCTGCCTGGCTGGTACTACCCGCCGACCGTGCTCGCCGGTGTCACGCGCGAGATGCGCATCCACCGCGAGGAGGCGTTCGGGCCGGTCGCCACGCTGTACCGGGCGGGCGACCTGGACGAGGCCGTGCTCATCGCGAACGACTCACCGTTCGGGCTGAGTTCGAACGTATGGACGCGCGACGAGGGCGACGTCGACCGGTTCGTCCGGGATCTGGAGGCCGGTGGCGTGTACGTCAACGGCATGACGGCCTCGCATCCGGCGTTCCCGTTCGGCGGCGTGAAGCGGTCCGGGTACGGGCGTGAGCTGTCCGGGCACGGAATCCGGGAGTTCTGCAACATCACCACGGTTTGGCACGGTGCGTGACCGCCGCGCGGCTACGATCGCCGGTGTGAACCGCGAAGTGACTCTCCCTCTGATCGTCGATGACCGCGGGGCCTTGCAGGTGTCCGCGGCCGACGTGAGCAAGCTGCTGCGTACGGTGGGGGCGCGGTGGGTGCACCTCGTCGAGGCCGGGCAGGAGGGGCTCGACGAGGACACGGTCGCCGCGCTGACCATCGAACTGGCGAAGCTGGCCGACCGGATCGACGTGGCGTGCATCGCCCACAGCAGCGGGCAGAGCTGAGCCCCCGCTCTCACCCTCTGCCCACCCTCCACTGGCGCTGCGGATCACGGAACTGCGCGAGCGACCGTCGACGGCCCGCGGACGGCATCAACGAATGGGCATCCCGGAGAGAGTCCGGGCGATCACGAGCCGCTGGATCTCGCTCGTGCCCTCGAAGATCGTGTAGATCGCCGCGTCCCGGTGCATGCGCTCCACCGGGTACTCCCGGGTGAACCCGTTGCCGCCGAGGATCTGGACCGCCTGCGCGGTGACCTTCTTGGCGGTCTCGGAGGCGAACAGCTTGGACATCGAGCCCTCGGCCGCCGTGAACGGCTTGCCGTTGACCGCCATCCAGGAGGCGCGCCAGACCAGCAGACGGGCCGCGTCGATGGACGTCCGCATGTCGGCGAGCTGGAAGGCCACACCCTGGTTGTCGATGATGGGCCGGCCGAACTGCTCGCGGGTCTTCGCGTAGTCGAGAGCCACCTCGTACGCGGCCCTCGCCGTGCCGACCGCCATCGCGCCGACCGCCGGCCGCGAGGCCTCGAACGTGGCCATCGCCGCGTTCTTCACCCGCTCGCCACCGGCCTTGGCCCTCTCCCGGGCCCGCGCGAGACGCTCGTCCAGCTTCTCCTTGCCGCCCAGCAGGCAGGAGCCCGGCACACGTACGTTCTCGAGGACGACCTCGGCGGTGTGCGAGGCGCGGATGCCGTGCTTCTTGAACTTCTGGCCCTGGGACAGGCCCGGCGTGTTCGGCGGGACGATGAAGGAGGCGTGGCCCTTGGAGCCCAGCTCCGGGTCGACGACCGCGACGACCACATGGACGTTGGCGATGCCGCCGTTGGTCGCCCAGGTCTTCGTGCCGTTGATCACCCACTCGTCCTTGGCCTCGTCGTACACGGCGCGCGTGCGCATCGAGGCGACGTCGGAGCCGGCGTCGGGCTCGGAGGAGCAGAACGCGGCGACCTTCACGTCGTTCGCGTCGCCGTACATCTGGGGAATCCAGGTGCCGATCTGTTCGTCCGTGCCGTTGGCGAGGACGCCTACGGCGGCCAGACCGGTGCCGACGATGGACAGGGCGATACCGGCATCGCCCCAGAACAGCTCCTCCATGGCCATCGGGATGCCGAGGCCGGTCGGGTCGAAGTACTGCTGGGCGTAGAAGTCCAGGGAGTAGATGCCGACCTTGGCGGCCTCCTGGATGACCGGCCAGGGAGTCTCCTCGCGCTCGTCCCATTCGGCGGCCGCGGGCCGGATGACGTCGGCGGCGAAGCCGTGCAGCCAGTCCCGGACCTCCTTCTGTTCGTCGTTGAGCTCCATGGTGAACTCGGCCATGTCCCCTCCAGCGGCGGCACCTGCGTGTTACTTGCGGTAACCGCAGTCTGTTACTGACGGGTAGGAAAAGTCAACTCGTCGTACCGGGTCGGCAGCCCGTTCGATGCCGGGAGCGGGTCGAGTGTTAGTTTGCGCTGGCGTCACCGATTCAGCACCGGGTGGGGAGAGATCATGGACACCACGCAGCGGACCGAGCAGCAGAGGTCCGCCGACCGCCGACGGCGCGAGCTGCTGGAGGCCGCGGACAGAGTGGTGCTCCGGGACGGGCCGCAGGCGTCGATGAACGCGATCGCGGCGGAGGCGGGCATCACCAAGCCGATCCTCTACCGGCACTTCGGTGACAAGGGGGGTCTTTACGCCGCCCTTGCCAAGCGGCACACGGACGCCCTGCTGAGCTCGCTGCGGGCCGCGCTGGACGCGCCTGCCGAGCGGCGGGAGCGGGTGGAGTCGACCCTGGACACGTATCTGGCTGCCATCGAGGCGCGGCCTCAGGTGTACCGGTTCCTGATGCATCCCTCGGAGGGGGTCTCCAGCGGAGATCAGGGGTTCGATGTCGGCAAGCACTCGGCTCCGCTGCTTCGGCGGATGGGTGAGGAGTTGGCCGCCGTCATCGAGGAGCGGGTCGATCTCGGGCCCGGGTCTCAGCAGCTTGCCCGGGTGTGGGGGCATGGGATCGTCGGGATGATGCATGCCGCCGGGGACTGGTGGCTGGGTGAACGGCCCTGCTCTCGGGCTGAGTTGGTGCGGAGTCTTGCGGATCTTTTGTGGGGGCGGTTGGCTGCGGCCGGCGACCGTGTCGGGGGGCCGGGGTTCTGAGCCGTCCGCGGATCGTCTGTGGCTGGTCGCGCAGTTCCCCGCGCCCCTGGCCACGTCACCCCTGACTGCCCCAAGAAGTTCGAGCCACCTGGCGCATCAATCTGCGGTGGCGCCAGCCCGTCACCCTGTCCGCGTAGACGGTTCCCTCCAGGTGGTCGCACTCGTGCTGGAGGCATCTCGCGAACCAGCCCGTGCCGTGGATGGTGATCGGGTCGCCCGTCATCGTGAAGCCCTCGACCACCGCGTGGTCGTAGCGCTCCGTGCCGGCCTCCAGGCCCGGCAGGGAGAGGCAGCCCTCGGGGCCGCGCAGGACCACACCGTCCGCCTCCACCAGGCGGGGGTTCACCACATGGCCCAGATGGCGGACGTCCTCGTCGTCGGGGCAGTCGTAGACGAAGACGCGCAGCGGCTCGCCCACCTGGTTGGCGGCCAGGCCGACCCCGTTCGCGGCGTACATCGTGGCGAACAAGTCCTCCACGAGGGCGGCGAGTTCGGGGCCGAAGTCGGTGACGTCGGCGCAGGGGGTGTGCAGGGCCGGATCGCCGAGCAGGGTGAGGGGCCGGACGCGCCCGCGGGCGCCCGGGATCGAGCCGTTTCGCATGCCCGCAAGGGTACGGTCTGGCAGGTCGCGTCCGGTGCGTGCCTGGATCGTGACGGTGCCGCGATTCGGGCACGTGAGTGGATCTCGATAGGCTGAGGCCACACCACGTGGCCGTAAGGATGTCGGCGCGGCGCGTACGCAAGGAGGATCGAGGACTGATGGCAGGCAACTCGGACCCGCTCACGCCGCGGGCCAAGCTCGCCGTGACCGCGGGCAAGGCGGTCGCGGCGGCATCCCGTGCCGCGGGACGCGGCAGCGGTTCGGTGATCGGCGGACGGGTGGCCCTCAAGCTCGACCCCGACCTGCTCGCCCGGCTGGCGCAGAACCTGGACGTGATCCTGGTCTCGGCGACCAACGGCAAGACCACCACCACCCGGCTCATCGCCGAGGCGCTCAGGGCGGCCGGTCCGGTCGTGTCCAACGCGCTCGGCGCCAACATGCCGGCCGGTATCACCTCGGCGCTGGCGGGCGGCTCGGACGCGAAGTTCGGTGTGATCGAGGTCGACGAGAAGTACCTCGCGGGCGTCGCCCGGGACACCGACCCCAAGTGCATCGCCCTGCTGAACCTCTCGCGCGACCAGCTCGACCGTGCCGCCGAGACGCGGATGCTCGCCGAGAACTGGCGTGAGGGGCTGGCCGGCTCCAAGGCCGTCATCGTCGCCAACGCCGACGACCCGCTGGTCGTGTGGGCCGCGTCCTCGTCCCCGAACGTGATCTGGGTCGCGGCCGGTCAGATGTGGAAGGACGACGCCTGGTCCTGCCCGTCCTGCGGCGGTGTGATGCAGCGCCCCGGCGACGACTGGTTCTGCGGCGACTGCGGCTTCCGTCGGCCCACCCCGACCTGGGCGCTGTCCGGCGACCACGTCCTGGACCCGCACGGCTCGGCCTGGCCGATCCACCTCCAGCTGCCGGGCCGCGCCAACAAGGCCAACGCCGCGTCCTCCGCGGCCGTCGCCGCCGTGTTCGGGGTACCGCCGCAGGTCGCGCTGGAGCGCATGTACCAGGTGCAGGCGGTCGCCGGACGCTACGACGTCGTGCAGTTCGAGGGTCGTGACCTCCGGCTGCTGCTGGCGAAGAACCCGGCCGGCTGGCTGGAGACGTTCTCGCTCATCGACCCGCCGCCGGCCCCGGTCATCCTGTCCGTGAACGCGCGCGGCGCCGACGGCACGGACACGTCCTGGCTGTGGGACGTCGACTACACGCGGCTGACCGGTCACCCGATCTTCGTGATCGGCGACCGCAAGCTCGACCTCGCGGTGCGCCTGGAGGTCGCCGACCAGTACTTCCAGGTGTGCGAGAACCTCGACCAGGCGGTGCAGATGTGCCCGCCCGGCCGGATCGAGGTCATCGCCAACTACACCGCCTTCCAGGACCTGCGCCGCCGCGTCGGCAACTGACACTCAGGGGACTTTTGTGAGCGACAACCAGCTGCGGGTCGTCTGGATCTATCCCGACCTGCTCAGCACCTACGGCGACCAGGGCAACGTCCTCGTCGTGGAGCGCCGGGCGCGGCAGCGGGGCCTGGACGTGGCGCGGCTCGACGTGCGCAGCGACCAGCCGATCCCGACCTCCGGCGACATCTACCTCATCGGCGGCGGCGAGGACCGGCCGCAGCGGCTCGCGGCCGAGCGGCTGCGCCGCGACGGGGGGCTGTACCGGGCGGTGGAGAACGGCGCGATCGTGTTCTCCGTGTGCGCCGGCTACCAGATCCTCGGCCATGAGTTCATCAACGACCTCGGCCAGCGCGAGCCGGGCCTCGGTCTGCTGGACGTGGTCTCGGTGCGCGGCGAGGGCGAGCGGTGCGTCGGTGACGTGCTCGGGGACATCGACCCGCGGCTCGGCCTGCCCCCGCTGACCGGCTTCGAGAACCACCAGGGCGTCACCCACCTCGGCCCGACGGCCCGCCCCTTCGCCCAGGTCCGCCTCGGCAACGGCAACGGCACGGGCGACGGCACGGAGGGCGCGTACAACGACACCGTCTTCGGTACGTACATGCACGGGCCCGTGCTCGCGCGCAACCCGCTGATCGCCGACCTGCTGCTGAAGCTGGCGCTGGACGTCAACGCGCTGCCGCCGACCGACGACCGCTGGTACGAGGCGCTGCGCAACGAGCGCATCGCGGCCGCGCAGCAGCCCGCGTAAGCCTTGTGTCCTACGGCCGCCCGGAGTTCTGTGACTCCGGGCGGCTTTTGCGTGGGCCCGCCTGACGTGCCGTCTGCTCATATGTGCAGGTATGTCCAGCAGGCGGACGCCCGGTGCGGTGGGCCCCCCTCACGCCGGTAGGGTGACCTGGATCTCGCCGGACAACGTGGTCCGGTCCCCGGCCCACGTTGCAAAGGTAGTTCGGGCTATGCGTATTGGTGTCCTCACGTCCGGCGGCGACTGCCCCGGCCTGAACGCCGTCATCCGGTCCGTCGTGCACCGTGCCGTCGCCGACCACGGCGACGAGGTCATCGGTTTCCGGGACGGCTGGAAGGGCCTCCTGGAGTGCGACTACCTCAAGCTCGACCTCGACGCGGTCGGCGGCATCCTCGCCCGTGGCGGCACCATCCTCGGCTCCTCCCGGGTCCAGCCCTCCCATCTGCGGGACGGTGTGGAACGGGCCAAGGGGCATGTGGCCGACCTGGGGCTCGACGCGATCATCCCGATCGGCGGCGAGGGCACGCTGAAGGCGGCCCGGCTGATGTCCGACAGCGGCCTGCCCGTCGTGGGCGTGCCCAAGACCATCGACAACGACATCGCCGTCACGGACGTGACCTTCGGCTTCGACACGGCCGTGGGCGTGGCGACCGAGGCGCTGGACCGGCTCAAGACCACCGCCGAGTCCCACCAGCGGGTGCTCGTGGTCGAGGTCATGGGCCGCCACACCGGCTGGATCGCGCTGCACTCCGGCATGGCCGCGGGCGCGCACGCCATCGTCGTCCCCGAGCGGCCCTTCGACATCGACGAGCTGACCACGGTCGTCGGTGAGCGGTTCGAGGCCGGCAAGCGCTTCGCGATCGTCGTCGCCGCGGAGGGGGCCAAGCCGAAGGCCGGCTCCATGGAGTTCGACGAGGGCGGCAAGGACATCTACGGGCACGAGCGGTTCGCCGGGATAGCCCGTCAGCTGTCGGTGGAGCTGGAGCGAAGGCTCGGCAAGGAGGCGCGGCCGGTCATTCTCGGGCATGTGCAGCGGGGTGGTACGCCGACCGCCTATGACCGGGTGCTCGCGACCCGGTTCGGGTGGCATGCGGTGGAGGCTGTGCACCGGGGGGAGTTCGGGATGATGACCGCGCTTCGGGGGACCGACATCGTGATGGTGTCGCTGGCCGAGGCCGTCGAGACGCTCAAGACCGTTCCTGCTGAGCGGTACGCCGAGGCTGAGTGCGTGCTTTAGCCGTCCGGCGGGTGCGGGCATCGTTGTGGTTGCTCGCGCAGTTCCCCGCGCCCCTGAGGTACCTCTGCCCCCGGTGACTTTTGTCGCCGGGGGCCGCTTTAGTCTTGGTGCCGGACGTTTTCGCACAACCCCCTCGAAACAGGAGCCTGGCGCATGGATCACAGCGGGCACGGCATGACCATGGATCTGCCGCCGTTCACGCTGGGGCGGGGTCTTCAGTGGTCGCCGGACGAGTTCTTTCTCGTCGCCTGCCTGGTCGGGATCGGGCTCTATGTCTGGGGCGTCGCACGGCTGCGGCGGCGCGGGGACGCGTGGTCGCTCGGGCGGACTCTCGCCTTCGTGTCGGGTGTGCTGACCATCGGTGTGGTGATGTGCACCAAGCTGAACGACTACGGGATGGTCATGTTCAGCGTGCACATGGTGCAGCACATGGTCATCAGCATGCTGTCGCCGATCCTGATCCTGCTGGGCGCGCCGGTCACGCTGGCGCTGCGGGCGCTGCCGCCCGCGGGGCGGGGGCGCAAGGGGCCGCGTGAGCTGCTGCTGGCGCTGCTGCACAGCCGGTACCTGCGCGTGGTCACGCACCCGGCGTTCACGATCCCGATGTTCATCGCGAGCCTGTACGCGCTGTACTTCACCCCGCTGTTCGACACGCTGATGGGCTCCAGGGCGGGCCACGCCGCGATGATGGTGCACTTCCTGGCGGTCGGGGTGGTCTTCTTCTGGCCGATCATGGGCGTGGACCCGGGGCCGAACCGGCCGGGCTATCTGATGCGGATGCTGGAGCTGTTCGCGGGCATGCCGTTCCACGCGTTCTTCGGCATCGCGCTGATGATGGGCTCGACCCCGATGGTGGAGACGTACCGGAACCCGCCCGCCTCGCTCGGCATCGACGCGCTCGCCGACCAGAACGCGGCCGGCGGGATCGCCTGGGCGTTCAGCGAGATCCCGTCCGTGCTGGTGCTGATCGCCCTGCTGTTCCAGTGGTACGGCTCCGAGCAGCGGCAGGCCAAGCGCAAGGACCGGGCCGCCGACCGGGACGGGGACAAGGAGCTGGAGGCGTACAACGCCTACCTGGCCTCGTTGAACGCGCGCGGCGGCGGCTGAGGGGCCCAGTCCTGGAAAACCGGGCCGGATTCCATGGATCGGGGGCACCATGGAGGGACGGACGGACGAGGAGGGTGTCGCGATGCCCGGTTCCACGGACAGCTCCACGAAGACCATGGGGGTGCTCACCGTCGGCGGGCTCGTCGTGGTGACGGCCTACACGGCGGTGCTCGGCAGCAACGGCTGGCTGTGGTTCGGCTGGGTCGTGCTCGGTCTGCTCACCCTCGGCATGGTGGCGACACGCAGCACCTGAGCCCTGGGCGGCACCTCAGGCCTGCTCCCGGCCGAGCCGGGCCCCCGAGTGCACGCCCGGCTGGTACTTCGGCAGCCGGGCGGTCACCTTCATGCCCGCTCCCACCGCGGTCTCGATGACGAGGCCGTGGGCGTCGCCGTAGACCTGGCGGAGCCGGTCGTCGACGTTGGACAGGCCGATGCCGCCGGAGGGGCTGACCTCGCCCGCGAGGATACGGCGCAGCAGGGCGGGGTCCATGCCGGCGCCGTCGTCCTCGATGACGACCAGGGCCTCGGCGCCCGCGTCCTGCGCGGTGATCTGGATGTGGCATTTGTCGGCCTTGCCCTCCAGTCCGTGCTTGACCGCGTTCTCCACCAGCGGCTGGAGGCAGAGGAACGGCAGCGCCACCGGCAGCACCTCGGGGGCGATCTGCAGGGTGACGGAGAGGCGGTCGCCGAAGCGCGCCCGGACCAGGGCGAGGTAGTGGTCGATGGCGTGCAGTTCGTCGGCGAGGGTGGTGAAGTCGCCGTGTCTGCGGAACGAGTAGCGGGTGAAGTCGGCGAACTCCAGCAGCAGCTCCCGGGCGCGCTCGGGGTCGGTCCGCACGAAGGACGCGATCACCGCGAGCGAGTTGAAGATGAAGTGCGGCGAGATCTGGGCGCGCAGGGCCTTGATCTCGGCCTCGATCAGCCGGGTGCGGGACTGGTCCAGGTCCGCCAGTTCCAGCTGGACGGAGACCCAGCGGGCGACCTCCCCCGCCGCGCGCACCAGGACGGCGGACTCGCGGGGCGCGCAGGCCACCAGTGTGCCGTGCACCCGGTCGTCGACGGTGAGCGGGGCGACCACGGCCCAGCGGACCGGGCAGTCCGGGGTGTCGCAGGTCAACGGGAACGCCTCGCCCCGGCCGGTCTCCAGCGGACCGGCCAGCCGTTCCATGATCTCCGTACGGTGATGAGCGCCGGCTCCGTCCCAGACCAGGACGCGCTCCTCGTCGGTCAGCCCCAGCGCGTCCGTGCCCAGCAGTGAGCGCAGCCTTCGGGCCGACTTGCGTGCGGTCTCCTCGGTGAGCCCCGCCCGCAGTGGCGGGGCGGCCAGCGAGGCGGTGTGCAGCGTCTGGAAGGTGGCGTGCTCGACCGGCGTGCCGAGGCCTCCGCCCTGGCTGCCGGGGCGCGCCGTGCGCCGGCCCAGCCAGAAGCCGAGGGCGAGGAGGGGGAGGACGGCCACGCAGAGGCCGGCGATGAACCCGGTCATGTCCTGGCCTCCGCTCGGGTGAGGTCCTCCGGCAGATGGAACCGGGCCAGGATCGCCGCGGTGCCCGCCGGGACCCGGCCCGGTGTGGCCAGGGAGACAAGGATCATCGTGAGGAAGCCCAGCGGCACGGACCAGAGGGCGGGCCAGGCCAGGAGGGCGTGCAGGCCGCCGGGACCGGGGAAGCCGGACATCGTCGCGGCGACGGCGAGGAAGGCCGCTCCCCCGCCGGCCAGCATTCCGGCGGCCGCGCCCGGCGGGGTGAGGCGGCGCCACCAGATGCCGAGGACCAGCAGGGGGCAGAAGGAGGACGCCGACACGGCGAAGGCGAGCCCGACCGCGTCGGCGACCGGCAGCCCGCCGGCCAGGGCGCTCGCCGCGAGCGGCACCAGCATGGCGAGGCCGGTGCCGAGCCGAAAGTGCCGTACGCCCCGGGTGGGCAGCACGTCCTGGGCGAGGACGCCCGCGACCGCCATGGTCAGGCCCGATGCCGTGGACAGGAACGCCGCGAACGCGCCTCCGGCGAGCAGCGCGCCGAGCAGGTCGCCGCCGACCCCGCCGATCATGCGGCCGGGCAGCAGCAGGACGGCCGCGTCCGCGTCGCCGGTGAGGGTCAGCTCGGGGGCGTAGAGACGGCCGAGGGCGCCGTAGACGGGTGGCAGCAGGTAGAAGCCGCCCACCAGGGCGAGGACGGCGACGGTGGTGCGGCGGGCGGCGACGCCGTGCGGGCTGGTGTAGAAGCGGACGACGACGTGGGGCAGGCCCATGGTGCCGAGGAACGTGGCGAGGATCAGTCCGTACGTGGCGTACAGCGGGCGTTCGGCGCGGGAGGCGGCCAGCGAGGTGGACATGCCGCTGGTGCCGCCCGGCTCGGCGGCGGGGACGGCGGTGCCGGGTGCGAAGGTGAGGCGGGTGCCCGCGTCGATGTGGTGGGTGCCGGTGTCCAGGGTGGTCTCGCGGGCGTCGTAGGCGCGGCCGTCGACCGTGCCGGTGACGGTGGCCGTCAGCGGGCGGTCCAGCCTCAGGGCGAGGGTGTCGTCGACCTGGACCGTGCGCTGCTCGCGGAAGGCCGCCGGTTCCTCGAAGGCGCGGCTCGGGGCGCCGTCGTGCTGCCAGGCCAGCACCAGGAACAGGGCCGGGACCAGCAGGGCGGTGAGCTTGAGCCAGTACTGGAAGGCCTGCACGAAGGTGATGCTGCGCATGCCGCCCGCGGCGACGGTCACCGTGACGACGACGGCGACGATGACGCCGCCCAGCCAGTCCGGGGCGCCGGTCAGCACGGTGAGCGTGAGGCCCGCGCCCTGGAGCTGCGGCAGCAGATAGAGCCAGCCGACGCCGACGACGAAGGCCCCCGCGAGCCGGCGTACCGCCGGGGAGGCGAGGCGGGCCTCTGCGAAGTCGGGCAGCGTGTAGGCGCCGGAGCGGCGCAGCGGGGCGGCGACGAACAGCAGCAGGACCAGGTAGCCGGCGGTGTAGCCGACCGGGTACCAGAGCATGTCGGGGCCCTGGACGAGGACCAGCCCGGCGATCCCCAGGAAGGACGCGGCCGAGAGGTACTCGCCGCTGATGGCGGCGGCGTTCAGGCGGGGGCCGACCGTGCGGGAGGCGACGTAGAAGTCGGAGGTGGTGCGGGAGATCCGCAGGCCGAAGGCGCCGACGAGGACGGTCGCGACGACCACCAGCGCGACCGCGGGTATGGCGTAGCTAGAGTTCATCGGTCCTCGACGAGACAGACGAAGTCGCGTTCGTTGCGCTCGGCGCGCCGCACGTACCAGCGGGCGAGCAGCACCAGCGGGGCGTACAGCCCGAAGCCGAGGATTCCCCACTCCAGGCGGCGGGCGGCGGGCATGGCGGTGAAGAGCAGGGGCAGCGGGCCGACGAGCAGGACGAGGACGGCGAAGGCGGTGAGGCCGGCGCGCAGCTGGGTGCGCATCAGGGAGCGGACGTAGGTGTGGCCGAGGGTGGTCTGCTCGTCGATCTCGGTGCGCGGGCGGTAGTAGCCGGGGGCGCGCCGGGTGCGGCGGGGCGGGCCGGTGACGACGACCCGGGTCTCGCCGGGGTCCTGGGGCACGGTCAGGGCCTCCTCATCAGCAGGTCCCGCAGTTCGCGCGCATGGCGGCGGCTGACCTGGAGCTCCTCCGCGCCGACCATGACGCTGACCGAACCGGCGTCCAGGCGCAGCTCGCCGATGTGGCGCAGGGCGACCAGATGGCGGCGGTGGATACGGACGAAGCCGCGTGCGCGCCAGCGCTCCTCCAGGGTGGACAGCGGGATGCGGACCAGATGACTGCCCTGGGGGGTGTGCAGCCGGGCGTAGTCGCCCTGGGCCTCGACATGGGTGATGTCGCCGACGGCCACGAACCGGGTCACTCCGCCGAGCTCGACGGCGATGTGGTCGGGGTCGGGCTCGTGCACGGGGATGCGCGGGGCGGTCGTACCGCGCAGGTCGGCGGCGCGGCGGACGGCCTCGGCGAGGCGTTCGCGGCGGACGGGTTTGAGGACGTAGTCGACGGCGTCGAGGTCGAAGGCCTGCACGGCGAAGTCCTCGTGGGCGGTGACGAACACGACCAGCGGCGGGTGCGCGAACCCGGTCAGCAGCCGGGCGAGGTCGAGCCCGTCGAGGCCGGGCATCTGGATGTCGAGGAAGACGACGTCGATGGCCTCGGGCCCGTGGGGGCCGGACTCCAGGGCGCGGTTGATGCGGCGCAGGGCCTCGGTGGCGTCGCCCGCGCCCTCCGCGCTGCCGATGCGGGGATCGGCCTGCAGGAGGTAGAGCAGTTCCTCCAGCGAGGGGCGTTCGTCGTCGACGGCGAGGGCGCGCAGCATGAACGTGCAGTGTAGGAGCAATCCGTACACCTGAACACGTGCCGGGGTTTCGGCGTCGTCGCTGGATAGGGTGCGGCCATGAACAGCAGGACCACTCCGTTCGACGAGCTCGACCGGAAGATCATCACCGCCCTGATGGCGAACGCCCGGACCAGTTTCGCCGAGATCGGCGCGGCGATCGGGCTGTCGGCGACGGCGGTCAAACGGCGGGTGGACCGGCTGCGGGAGACCGGCGTGATCACCGGGTTCTCGGCGACCGTACGGCCGTCGGCGCTGGGCTGGCGCACGGAGGCGTACGTCGAGGTGTACTGCGAGGGCGCGGCGCCGCCGCGGCGGCTCGCGGAGGTGGTGCGCAACCATCCGGAGATCACCGCGGCGATGACGGTGACGGGCGGCGCGGACGCGCTGCTGCATGTGCGGGCGCGGGACGTGGAGCACTTCGAGGAGGTGCTGGAGCGCATTCGTGCGGAGCCGTTCATCCGCAAGACGATCAGTGTGATGGTGCTGTCCCATCTGCTCCCGGAGAGTCCGGAGGCGGGTGCGTCCCAGCCCGCGCCCGACGGCGCAGCAGACGTGCGTCTGCCCTGATCAAGACGCAGCATTCCTGCGCAGACACGCAGCTCTCGTTTCTTGTCGGGCGTATCTGTCAGTTCCTACCTTGGTCTCACCCCTGACCGATCACCGCAGGAAGCGGAGGGACCCTCTGTGACCGACAGCCGTGTGCCGCGCCGGCGGCGTTTTCTCGTCTGCGAACCAAGACACTTCGCCGTGCAGTACGCGATCAATCCCTGGATGCATCCAGACGTCCGGGTCGACGTCGACCTCGCCCAGGAGCAGTGGCAGACGCTGATCAGCGCCTACCGCTCGCACGGGCATGCCGTCGACGCCGTGGAGCCGGTGGCCGGGCTCCCGGACATGGTCTTCGCCGCGAACTCCGCGGTCGTCGTCGACGGCCGGGTCTTCGGCTCGCTGTTCCACGCGCCCGAGCGGCGCCCGGAGTCCGTGCACTACGACACCTGGTTCAAGCAGGCCGGCTACGACGTGCACCGCCCGGAGTCGGTGTGCGAGGGCGAGGGCGACCTGGTGTGGACGGGCCGCTATGTGCTCGCCGGGCACGGCTTCCGCACCACCCGCGAGGCGCACCGCGAGGCGCAGGAGTTCTTCGGGCGGCCGGTGGTCAGCCTGACGCTGGTGGACCCGTACTTCTACCACCTGGACACGGCGCTGTTCGTGCTGGACGACCACAACATCGTCTATTACCCGGAGGCGTTCTCCCCGGGCAGCCGTGAGGTGCTCGCCCGGCTGTTCCCGGACGCGGTGCTCGCCACCCGCGACGACGCGATGGCGTTCGGCCTGAACTCCGTGTCCGACGGCCGCAATGTCTTCATCGCACCGCAGGCCGAGGCGCTCTCGGTGCGTCTCGCCGAGCACGGCTATGTCCCCGTCCCCGTCGACCTGTCGGAGTTCCACAAGGCCGGCGGCGGCATCAAGTGCTGCACCCAGGAGATCCGCTGATGACCGCACCCGCCCACACCCGTTCCTCCGCCGAGCTGATCCGCGCCGAGGAGCCGGTCCTCGCCCACAACTACCACCCCCTGCCCGTGGTCGTGGCGAGCGCGGAGGGCGCCTGGGTGGAGGACGTCGAGGGCCGCCGCTACCTGGACATGCTGGCCGGCTACTCGGCCCTCAACTTCGGCCACCGTCACCCCGCCCTGATCGAGGCCGCGCACCGCCAGCTGGACCGGCTGACCCTGACCTCGCGGGCCTTCCACAACGACCGGCTCGCCGAGTTCGCCGAGCGGCTCGCGGAGCTGACCGGGCACGACATGGTGCTGCCGATGAACACCGGCGCGGAGGCGGTGGAGAGCGGCATCAAGCTGGCCCGCAAGTGGGCGTACGACGTGAAGGGCGTGCCCGCCGACCGGGCGACGATCGTGGTCGCCGCGGACAACTTCCACGGCCGTACGACGACCATCGTCGGCTTCTCCACCGACGAGACGGCCCGCACCGGCTTCGGCCCGTTCGCGCCCGGCTTCCGGATCGTGCCGTACAACGACCTGGCGGCGATGGAGGCGGCGATCGACGACACGACCGCGGCCGTGCTGATCGAGCCGATCCAGGGCGAGGCCGGCGTCATCATCCCCGACGACGGCTACCTGGCCGGAGTGCGCGAACTGACCCGCCGCAAGGGCTGCTTGTTCGTCGCCGACGAGATCCAGTCGGGCCTCGGCCGCACCGGCCGCACCCTCGCCGTCGAGCACGAGGGCGTCGTCCCGGACCTGGTGCTGCTGGGCAAGGCGCTGGGCGGCGGCATCGTGCCGGTGTCGGCGGTGGTCGGCAGCCGGGAGGTGCTCGGGGTGCTGCGGCCGGGTGAGCACGGCTCCACGTTCGGCGGCAACCCCCTCGCCGCCGCGGTCGGCACGGCCGTGGTCGAGCTGCTGGAGACCGGCGAGTTCCAGGCCCGCGCCGCCGAGCTGGGCGTGATCCTGCGCGACGGCCTGACCGAGCTGGTCGGCCGCGGCGTGGTCGGCTTCCGGGCGCGCGGCCTGTGGGCGGGCGTGGACATCGACCCGGCCATCGGCACCGGCCGCGAGATCAGCGAACGCCTGATGCGCGAGGGCGTCCTCGCCAAGGACACCCACGGCTCCACGATCCGGCTCGCGCCGCCGCTGACCGTCACCGCCGAGGAACTGCGCTCCGCGATCGGCTCGTTGGAGAAGGTGCTGACGCAGGGCGCCTGATGCCGGGGGGACCCCGGCCGACGGGACTTGTTCCTGGCCGGGGCGCCCTCGGCCGACCGGACCTGTTCCTGGCGGGGGCGCCCTCGGCCGACCGGGCCAGCTCGTGGCCGAAGGCGCCCTTGGCCGTCGCGGCCTGTACCGGCCGGGGGCGTCTGACCGCACGGCCCTAAACCGGCGCGAGGGGCCCCGACCCCGCGCGACCAGTTCCTGGCCCGGGGCGCCCTCGGCGTCACGCCCTGCATCGACAGGAAGCGTCCCGACGCCCGGACCTGCACCGACCGGGGACGTCGTACCGCACGGCCCCAAACCGGCCCGAAGGACCCCGACCCGGCGCCACCAGTTCCTGGCCCGGGCCGCCCCGGCGTCACGGCCTGCACCGGCCGGAGACGCTCCGACCGCCCGGGATCTGCACCTACCGCTGGCGCGCCCGATCGACGCGACCCGCACCGGCCAGAGCCGCCCCGGCCGACCGGACCCGTACCCGCCGCAGGCGCCACGCCCTGCATCGACAGGAAGCGTCCCGACCGCCCGGACCCTGCACCGAACGGGGACGTCGTACCGCACGGCCCTAAACCGGCCCGAGGGGCCCCGACCCGGCGCGACCAGTTCCTGGCCCGGGGCGCCCCGGCGTCACGGCCTGCACCGGCCGGAGACGCTCCGACCGCCCGGGATCTGCACCGACCGCGGGCGCGCCCGGCCGACGCGACCCGCACCGGCAGGAGGCGACCCGACCGCCCGCGCCCGTATGCCAGAGGCGCCACGCCCCGGGCGACCGGACCGAACCGGCCGGAGGCGACCCGACCTCCCGCGCCCGTATGCCAGAGGCGCCACGCCCCGGCCGGTGCGACCTGTTCCGGGGGAGGGCGCCCGCGCCTACACTGACAGGTTGTTGACCTGCGGGAACGTGGCGGTTGTGGCGAGTCACCGGAGTGAGGAGCGCCCCCTTGTTCTACTACGTGCTCAAATACGTGCTGCTCGGACCGCTGCTGAGAGTGCTCTTCCGGCCCCGCATCGAGGGCCTCGAGCACATCCCCGACTCGGGAGCGGCCATCGTCGCAGGCAACCACCTCTCCTTCTCCGACCACTTCCTGATGCCGGCCGTGCTCAAGCGCCGGATCACCTTCCTGGCGAAGGCCGAGTACTTCACCGGGCCCGGCCTCAAGGGCCGCCTGACCGCGTTCTTCTTCCGCAGCGCCGGGCAGATCCCGGTGGACCGCTCCGGCAAGGAGGCCGGCCAGGCCGCCATCCGCGAGGGCCTCGGCGTCCTGTCCAAGGACGAGCTGCTCGGGATCTACCCCGAGGGCACCCGCTCGCACGACGGACGGCTGTACAAGGGCAAGGTCGGCGTCGCGGTCATGGCCCTGAAGGCGGGCGTCCCGGTGATCCCCTGCGCCATGATCGGCACGTTCGAGGCCCAGCCGCCCGGCAAGGTCGTCCCCAACCTCCACCCCGTGACCATCCGCTTCGGCGCGCCCCTGGACTTCTCCCGCTACGCCGGCATGGAGAACGAGAAGGCGGTCCTGCGCGCCGTCACCGACGAGATCATGTACGCCATCCTGTCGCTGTCCGGGCAGGAGTACGTCGACACGTACGCGGCCGTCGCCAAGGCCGAGGACGCCGCCGCGAAGGAACGCAGGTTCCCGCGGATCCGCTGACCCGACCACCGCACCTTGCCTCTGCCTTCGCCTCTGCCTTGAGCAGATCCCCTGGGCCGAGCGGCCGTCGTACGCCTACGGTCGCTCCATGAGACGAGCTGTGGTGATCGGAGCGACAGGCCAGATCGGGCGCCCCACCGTTGCGGCGCTGGCACGCGACGGCTGGGAGGTGACGGCCGCCTCCCGCGGCGGCGACCGTGACGACGACTGGCCCGACGGCGTACGGGCCGTACGGCTGGACCGCGAGGACGACAAGGCCCTGGAGACGCTGCTGGGCCACGACTGCGACCTGCTGGTCGACATGGTGGCCTTCAAGGCCCGCCACGCGCGCCAGTTGACCGGGCTGGCCGACCGGATCGGTTCGGCGGTGGTGATCTCCAGCGTCTCGGTCTACGAGGACGACAAGGGACGCGGCTTCGACACCCAGTCCGAACCCGACGGCTTCCCGCACTACCCGCTGCCGCTCCCGGAGACCCAGACCACGGTCGCCCCCGGCGACGCCACGTACAGCACGGCCAAGGTGGCGGTGGAGCACGAACTCCTCGCGGCGGGCGACCGGTTGCCGACCACGCTGCTGCGCGCCGGCGCGGTGCACGGCCCGCACTGCCGCACCCCGCGCGAGCTGTACTTCGTCAAGCGCAACCTGGACGGCCGCCGCAGGCGCGTCATCGCCTACGGCGGCCGCAGCCGCTTCCACCCGGTCAGCGTCCACACCCTCGCCGAACTGATCCGCCTCGCGGCGGCCCGCCCCGGCTCACGCGTCCTGAACGCCGTCGACGCCGAGGCCCCGACGGTCGTCGAGATCGCGGCCGCCATCGACGCCGTGATGGGCGCCGACGCCGAGAACATCCTCGTCGACGGCCCGGCGCCGGCACCGACCGTGGGCGACACGCCCTGGTCGGTACCGGCGCCGGTCATCTGCGACATGTCGGCCGCCGAACGCGAACTCGGCTACCGCCCGGTGGTGACGTACGCCGAAACCCTCCCGGAGACGGTGGACTGGATCACCCACCAACTGGCCCGAGGCGACTGGCGCGAGGTGTACCCGAAGATGTACGCCGCGTACGGCGACCTGTTCGATTATGCGGCTGAGGATGTATGGCTGGCGCGCAGGTGACGTCCCCAAGGGGCGCGGGGAACTGCGCGACCAGCCACAACGAAACCGGCAGAGAACCACCGGCACGATGACTTACGGCTTGGGCACAGCGTGCGGCTCACACGTGACGTCGGCCGAGTCCAGCGCCCCGCTCAGCAGGTAGGCATCCACCCGGTCGTTGATGCAGGAGTTGACCAGCCCGGTCACACCGTGCGAACCCGCGTTCTTCTCGGTGATCAGCCGCGACCCCTTGAACCTCGAGTGCAACGACACGGCCCCCTCGTAAGGCGTAGCCGCATCCCGCTCCGACTGCACGATCAGCACCGGCGGCAGCCCCTTGTGCGAGCGCACCTCCAGCGGAGTCTGCTGCTTGACCGGCCAGGTGGCACACGGCAGGTTCATCCAGGCGTTGGCCCAGGTCATGAACGGGTGGTCGCGGTGCAGCAGCGTGTTGTCGCGGTTCCACCTCTTCCAGCTGGTGGGCCACTTGGCGTCGGCGCACTCGACGGCCGTGTAGACGGCGTTGCCGTTCTCCGACGCGGCGTTGCCGGCGGTGTCGGACATGTCGGGGGCGGCCGCGTCTACGAGGGCCTGGGTGTCACCGGCGACGTACTTGCTGAAGACGGTGGCGACCGGGACCCACGAGGAGTCGTAGTACGGGGCGCTCTGGAAGAAGGAGATCAGCTCGGCCGGGCCGACGACCCCGCCGATGGGGTTCTTCTTGGCGGTGGCGCGCAGCTCCAACCACTTGGCCTGGACGGCCGCGCGGGTGGTGCCGAGGTGGAAGGCGGCGTCGTTGGCGGCGACCCAGTCCTGCCAGTCCTTCCAGCGGCCCTCGAAGGCGACGTCCTGGTCCAGGTTGGCCTGGTACCAGATCTTCTCCCGGGAGGGGTTGACCACGCTGTCGACGACCATGCGGCGCACATGGGTCGGGAACAGGGTGCCGTAGACGGCGCCGAGGTAGGTGCCGTAGGAGACGCCGAGGAAGTTCAGCTTCTTCTCGCCGAGCGCGGCGCGGATGACGTCGAGGTCGCGCGCGGTGTTGGGCGTGGTCATGTGCGGCAGCATCTCGCCGCTGCGCTCGTAGCAGCCCTCGGCGTACTCGCGGGCCAGCTTGCGCTGGGCGAGCTTGTCGGCCTCGGTGTCGGGCACCGGGTCCATCTTGGGCGCCTTGACGAACTCCTGCGGGTCGACGCAGGAGATCGGCGTGGACTTGCCGACGCCGCGCGGGTCGAAGCCGACGAAGTCGTAGGCCTTGGCGGCCTTGGCCCACACGGGCGACTTGGTGACGACGCGGCGCGGGAAGCGCAGGCCCGAGCCGCCGGGGCCGCCGGGGTTGTAGACGAGGGCGCCCTGGCGCTCCTCGGGGGTGCCGGTGTTGCCGATGCGGTCGACGGCGAGCTTGATCTGCTTGCCGTACGGCTTCGCGTAGTCGAGCGGCACGGTGACGTAGCCGCACTTGATGGGCTTCTCCAGGCCCCAGTCGGCAGGGCAGTCCTGCCAGTCGATGCCCGCCTTCGCCGCGCGGGCCGCGGCGATCGCGGCGCCCTGCGCCTCGCTGTAGCCGCGGTGCCGGTCGGTGGAGCTCGTGCTGGCGCTGGCCGTGGGCGCGGTCACAGCCCCGGCTATCAGCGCGGCGGCGATCAGCGCTCCGGCCGAACCTATGGCGGCCGTCCGCTTCTTCGCTCTCGTACCGGTCAAGTAAGCCTCCCCGTACATCGTTTCGAGACAAGTACGGGCGATCCTGTCGGCTGAGAGGTCCCTGACAACAGGGGCGGCGTGTCTTCTTTGCCAATCCGATAACCGGAACGGCGTTTCCGATCAGCGGTCACCGTCTTCGAGCAGCGTCATGGCCCGGTCCAGCACCCGCCGCAGCCGCAGCGCGTCGGACGCGACAGCACTGACGAGAACAGCGGGCCCGGCCAGCGGGACGAGGACGGCCCCCTCCCCCAGCACCTGGGCCGCCACCGGCCGTTCACCGTACTCCGGCCGTACGACGACCAGTTGGCCGACCGCGCGATGCCCGCCGAGCACGGCGGGGCCGTCCCAGCCGCCCGGCGCACCGGGTCCGCAGGCGAGCTCCTGGTCGAGCACGCTGCGCCCGGCGACCCGCACGGTGAGACGGCTGCTGAGCCGCCCGGGTTCCTCCCCCGCCCGCCCGAGCACCTGCTCCTCGCGCAGCACCAGCCGGGCCGTGGCCGCGAGGTCGGCGCGGGTGGTGACGTACAGGTCGCTGCCGCGTGCGGAGATCAACTGCTCGGGCAGCCAGCGCAGTTCGCCGCCGTCGGCGACGTCGAGTCGTACGTCGTAGCGGGCCTCGCCCTTGGCCTGGCCCGGCAGGGCGATGGTGGCGGCGGCCGAGCCGACGCGCAGCCGGGCGCCCTCGGCGACGTCCGCGTGCACCGCGAGACGGTCACCGCCGAGGGGACCGCTCATCGCGCCGACGAGCAGGACATGCGCCTCGCTGCCGCTCCCCCGGGTCCGCCGCAGCGCCAGCGGGCCCTCGCTCTCCAGGACGGGCAGGGCCGTACCGCCCCGCCCGTCGGCCCGAGCGGCCACCCGCGCGGTGGCCCGGACCCCGCTCACGGGCGGGCCCGCCACGCGGCGAGCTGGGCCCGCACCCACGCGGCGACCTCGCCGACGCCCGCCTCGCTCCGCAGCGACTGCAGGACGACCGGCAGTTCGGCGCGCTGGGCCTTGGCGTCGGCGGCCATCCGCGCCAGGTCCGAGCCGACGTACGGCGCGAGGTCGGTCTTGTTGACGACCAGCAGGTCGGCCGTGGTCACACCCGGCCCTCCCTTGCGGGGGATGTCGTCCCCTCCGGCCACGTCGATCACGAAGATCTGCGCGTCCACCAGGCCCTTGGAGAAGGTGGCCGTGAGGTTGTCGCCCCCGGACTCGACGAGGATCAGATCCAGCGGCCCGACCTCGTCCTCCAGGTCCTCCACCGCCTCCAGGTTCGCGGAGATGTCGTCCCTGATCGCGGTGTGCGGACACGCCCCGGTCTCCACGGCGGCGATCCGCTCCGGCGGCAGCACGGCCTCGCGCAGCAGGAACTCGGCGTCCTCCCGCGTATAGATGTCGTTGGTGACGACCGCGAGCGACAACTCCTCCCGCAGCGCCCCGCACAGCGCGGCGACGGTCGCGGTCTTACCCGACCCGACGGGCCCACCGAGCCCGATCCTCAACGCCCGCCGCGACCCGTCGGGCCGGCGCGCGTCGGCACTGAGGGCGGAGGGTCCGTGGGGGGAATGGTCGAGGTGCATGGAACACGGCTCCTGTCTCGTACGGCGCCTTTCGGCGCTGACGGGCCTTTCGGCTCTCTTACGCTGCCTTTTGAGCCCAGTCGGGCACATCTCAGCCCGTCCGGCGTTTGAGGACGAGGCCGTTCAGGCCGATGGGGGTCCAGGGGGCGGAGCCCCCTGGCGGGGTCGACCGGGGCGGAGCCCCTGGGGATGGGAACGGGTAGGGGCGGCGGGGGCGATTCCCACATCAGGACGCGAACAACCGCACAGGCCAAGCCGCGTGCACCTCCGCCGAGATCTCCAGCAACGGCGCAGAAGCCGCAGGCAACGCCCCGACCCCCTCCCCGACCACCCGCAGAGCCGCCTCCACCGCCCGATCCGCGACGCGATCCAGCTCCGGGGCGAGCCGGGCCAGCACGGCCGTAGCCTCGAAGGGGTCAAGACCGAGCAACCGCACCACCGCGGTGGCGGACCCGCTCACTCCCTCGTACGCCGCGCAGTAGGCCGCATCGACCGCCCCGAGCCCCGCCACCCGGGCGACGGCCCCGAGCACCACAGGCTGATGCGCCCCCTTGGGGAACCTCCGTGCCAGGGCGTCGAGTTCGGCCGACGGCCACGTCGCACGACCGGCCCGCAGCAACTGCCGCCCCAGCTTCCGCGCAGCGCCCCGCAGCGCCGGCGACGGCGTACGGGCATCGGCGGCGGCGTCCAGTTCCACCACGTCCACGCCCACCGCGGCGGACGCGGCGAGCGCGGCCGACACCAGCCCGGCGGTGTGCAACCGCCCCCGGCAGAAGTCCTCCAGGCTCGCGGCGTCGGTGATCCGCCCCGCCTTGACGGCCGCCTCGGCCCCGCCGGAGTGGGCGTGCCCTCCGGCGGGGAAGCGGCCGTCGGCCAGGACCAGTAGCGCAGCCCTGGACATCAGAAGAGGAAGTAACGCTGGGCCATGGGGAGTTCCGCCGCGGGGGTGGCCTCGACGAGCTCGCCGTCGATGTGCACGGCGAAGCTGTCGGGGTCGACCTCGACCCGCGGCCGGGCGTCGTTCTCCCGCATGTCCGCCTTGGTGACCGCGCGCGTCGACTCGATGGCGACGAACCGCTTGCCGAGCGCGAGCCGTTCGGCCAGGCCGTCCTCCAGGGCGAGCGGGGCGACGAAGTTGACCGAGTTGGACGCCGGGGCGCGGCCGATGGCGCCGTACATCGGGCGGGGCAGGATCGGCTGCGGGGTGGGGATGGAGGCGTTGGCGTCGCCCATCTGCGCGTACGCGATCTGGCCGCCCTTGAGGACGAGTTGCGGCTTGACGCCGAAGAACGCCGGTTCCCACAGCACGAGGTCGGCGAGCTTGCCGCTCTCCACCGAGCCGATCTCGTGGGAGAGGCCCTGGGCGAGGGCCGGGTTGATCGTGTACTTGGCGACATAGCGACGTACGCGACGGTTGTCGGCGCGGCCGTCCCCGGGCAGTGCTCCGCGCCGCCGCTTCATCACGTGCGCGGTCTGCCAGGTCCGCATGATCACCTCGCCGACGCGGCCCATGGCCTGGGAGTCGGAGGAGATGATCGAGATGGCGCCCAGGTCGTGCAGGATGTCCTCGGCACCGATGGTCGAGGGCCGGATGCGGGACTCGGCGAAGGCCAGGTCCTCCGGGACCGCCGGGTTGAGGTGGTGGCACACCATCAGCATGTCGAGGTGTTCCTCGGCGGTGTTGACGGTGAACGGCCGGGTCGGGTTGGTGGAGCTGGGCAGCACATGCGGCTCGGAGACGACCGTCATGATGTCGGGCGCGTGTCCGCCGCCCGCGCCCTCGGTGTGGTACGCGTGGATGCCACGCCCGGCGATCGCCGCGAGGGTGTCGCCGACGAAGCCCGCCTCGTTCAACGTGTCGGTGTGGATGGCGACTTGGATGCCGGTCCGGTCGGCGACGGTCAGCGCGGCGTCGATCACGGCCGGGGTGGAGCCCCAGTCCTCGTGCAGCTTCAGGCCGAGGGCGCCGCCGCGGATCTGGGAGAGCATCGCCTCGTGGGAGACGGTGTTGCCCTTGCCGAGGAAGCCGATGTTGAGCGGGTAGGCCTCCATCGCCTCCATCATGCGGGCGAGGTGCCAGGGACCGGGCGTGACCGTGGTCGCCTTCGACCCTTCGGCCGGGCCCGTACCGCCACCCACCAGCGTCGTGATGCCGGAGGCGAGCGCCTCGTCGGCGATCTGCGGGCAGATGAAGTGGACGTGCGCGTCGATGGCACCGGCGGTCAGGATGCGCCCGTTGCCCGCGATGACCTCGGTCTCGGGGCCGATGACCAGATCGGGGTGCACCCCGTCCATGGTGTCGGGGTTGCCGGCCTTGCCGATGCCGGTGACGCGGCCGTCGCGGATGCCGACGTCGGCCTTGACCACACCCCAGTGGTCGACGATGACGGCGCCGGTGATCACCGTGTCCGGGGTGCCCTCGGCGCGGGTGGCGCGGGCCTGGCCCATGGACTCGCGGATGACCTTGCCACCGCCGAACACGGCCTCGTCACCGGAGCGTCCGGGTCCGCCGGAGCGGTCCTCCTCGATCTCGATCAGCAGATCGGTGTCCGCGAGGCGGATGCGGTCCCCGGTGGTCGGCCCGAACAGGTCGGCGTACGCGGCGCGGGAGATCTCAGGCATCGAGGGCACCTCCGGTCTCCCCGCGCAGGCCGGGCACCACGCGGGCGCCGGTCAGCGGCACGAGTTCGACCTCGACGGGGATGCCGGGCTCGAAGCGCACGGCCGTGCCCGCGGCGACGTTCAGCCGCTTGCCGCGGGCGGCGGCCCGGTCGAAGTCCAGGCCGGGGTTCGCCTCGGCGAAGTGGTAGTGGGAGCCGACCTGCACGGGCCGGTCGGCGGCGTTGAGGACGGTCAGCCGGGTGACCTCACGGCCGTCGTTGTAGACGACCGGGTCGTCCGCGAAGAGGATCTCGCCGGGAATCATCGCCGCCCCCTTCACACGATCGGGTCATGGACGGTGACGAGCTTGGTGCCGTCGGGGAAGGTGGCCTCGACCTGCACGTCGTGGATCATCTCCGGGATGCCGTCCATGACGTCGTCGCGGGTGAGCAGCTTCCGCCCGGAGGCCATCAGCTCGGCGACGGTACGGCCGTCCCGGGCGCCTTCGAGGATGTGCGAGGTGATGAGGGCGACGGCCTCGGGGTGGTTGAGCCGGAGCCCGCGGGCCCGGCGCTTCTCGGCGACGTCGGCCGCCACATGGATCAGCAGCCTCTCCTGCTCGTGCGGGGTCAGTTGCACGTCCCACCTCACATCCTCGCTCCGGACCGTGCGGGGTCCGCTGTCCCGCCACCCGGCAAAGTCCCTGGTGGCGTGTGGTGGGGCAGGCTAGTTGGGCCGCGTTTCGAGCACGTTAACCAACCTGTGACCCTCAGGCGTCCGTCATGCTCATCAGCGCGCGCAGGCCGTCCCGCAGGACCTCCACCGGGACGGGTCCGAACAGCGCCTGCTGGGCGATGAATCCGAGCACGGCGGCGATCATGGTCCGGGCGACGTGGTCGGGCTCGATGTCCGTGCGCATCCGCCCGCTGCCCTGGTAGAGCCGCACGATCCGCGCCCAGGCCTCGCGCACGGAGCCGTAGCCCTCGCGCAGGACCTCGGCGAGGGCCTCGTTGCGCGGGATCTCCGACCAGACCTGGACGACCAGGCGCGGGAAGGCGGGCTGTCCGTCGACGGTGAGGTTCTCGCGCAGGGCGAGGGTGTTGCTGAGGACGTCGGCCACGAGGCGGTCCGGCGACGAGGGCGGGGTCTGCTCGGCCGCCGCCTCGAAGGCCGCGCGGACCTCGCCCAGCACCTCGGAGACGATCGCGGCGATCAGTTCCTCCTTGCCGCTGAAGTAGCGGTAGACGGCACCGGCGGACAGGTCGACCTCCTTCAGCACGTCCTGCATGGACGTGGCGTGGAAGCCGTTGCGGGCGAAGCACAGCGCGGCGCCGTCGAGGATCTGCCGCCGCCGGGCGTCGAGGTGTTCCTGGGATACGCGAGCCATGACCGCAACCTAAAACGAACGTTCCTTCTTGACAAGGACCGGCACGGGGAGCACTTTGGAGACACCTAAAACGAACGATCCTTCTTTTTGATCTGAAGCCGGAGGGACCATGTCCGCCACCCCCTCACCGCACACGCGCCGCCTGCTCGCGGTCGTCGTGCTCGTCCCGCTCGTCGCGGCGCTCGCCCTGTGGGCCTTCGCCTGGCCGGCCGCCCGGACCGCGCCGCGCGACCTGCCGATCGGCGTGGCCGGACCCACCGCCGCCACCGCACAGGTGGAGCGGCAGCTCCAGGCGCACGAGGGCGCGTTCGACGTCCACCGGTACGCCGACGCGGACGCGGCCCGCCGGGCCGTCGAGGACCGGTCGGTCTACGGCGCGGTCGTCGTGACCGACCGCGGCCCGGAGCTGCTCACCGCCTCCGCCGCGAGCCCGCTGGTGGCCCAGCTGCTCCGGCAGGCTGTCGCCGAGCAGGCCCCGGCCGGCACCGAGCCGCGCACGGTCGACGTGGTCGCCGCTCCCGAGCGGGACCCGCGCGGGGCCGCGCTGACCGCGAGCGTGCTGCCGTTGGCGCTGGCCGGGATCGCGATGGGCGCCCTTGTCACGCTGAGCGGACTGCGGGGCGTGCGGGCGGTGGCCGCGCTGGTGGGCGCGGCCGCCCTGGTCGGCGTGGTCGCGGCGGCCCTCGCGCACAGCTGGCTGGGCGTCCTCACCGGCGACTGGTGGACGGAGGCCGGCGCCCTGGGGCTGGCCGCGCTGGCGGTCGGCGCCGCGGTCGCAGGCCTCGCGGCGCTGCTGGGCCCGGCGGGGATCGGCGTCATGGCCGGCCTGGTGATGCTGCTCGGCAACCCCTTCTCCGCGGCGGCCTCGGCCCCGGAAATGCTGCCGGAGCCGGCCGGCGCCCTCGGCCAGTGGCTGCCGCCGGGCGCGGGCGCGACGCTGATCCGCTCGGTGTCGTACTTCGACGGCGCCGCGGCCACGACCCCCGCCCTGACCCTGACCTGGTGGGCGGTCATCGGCCTCGGCGCGGTAGCCCTGGGCCCCACCCTGAGGCCCCACAAGAGCACCCCGAGCCGGGACCGGGAGCCCGCCCTCACGGCGTAGGCCGGTGTGTGCACGATCTGTTGCACCCGGGACGGGTCACTCGGCCGGAAATGCCGCCGGAGGGTGCAACAAGTGGTGCACACACCCCCAGCGGTTACGGGCCCCGGTGCTCCGCCGCGATGCCGAAGCGCTGCCGTTCGCGGGGAGCGGACGCGACCTCGCGGACCGCGGAGACCGCGCTGACCACCTGCTCCTCGGCCGGGGCATCCAGCGCGTCGAGTCGTTCCAGGTCAGCGGCGGAGACCAGGGCGACGAGGGGCTTGCCGTGCCGGGTGACGACGACGCGCTCGCCGCCGTACACGACGCGGTTGATGAGGTCGGCGAGCTCAGCGCGGGCTTGCGTCACCGGAATCTCGTAGGCCATGCTCACCACATTACGTCATGTACGTCCTGTACATTTTCTACGGAACACCCTTCGCCGAGGGCTCCGAAGGGAGGCGCGTGAGCCATGACCCGACCGTCCGCCCGCCATGTCCTGCCCGAGATGACCGAACGCACCAGCTCCGGACCGAGGACCCAGGACCCCTACTCGAAGCTGCTGGAGGAACGGATCGTCCTGCTGGGCACGCAGGTCGACGACACGTCGGCGAACGACGTGATGGCGCAGTTCATGTACCTGGAGCACAAGGACCCGGACCGGGACATCTCGCTGTACGTCAACTCGCCCGGCGGCTCGTACAGCGCCATGACGGCGATCTACGACACGATGCGCTACGTCGGCTGCGACGTGGAGACGATCTGCCTGGGGCCAGGCCGGTGCGACGGCGGCGGTGCTGCTCGCGGCGGGGACGCCGGGCAAGCGGTTCGCGCTGCCGGGCGCCCGGATCGTGCTCCACCAGCCCGCGCTCACCGAGCCGGTGGAGGGGCAGGCCAGTGATCTCGCCCTCCAGGCGGAGGAGTTGCTGCGCATGCGGCGCGGCCTGGAGGAGATGCTGGCCCGGCACACCGGACGCGACCGGGAGCAGGTGAGCGCGGACATCGAGCGCGACCGCGTCCTCACCGCCCAGGAGGCGCTGGAGTACAGGCTGGTGGACCGCATCGTGCCCGGCCGCAAGGCGACCCTCGCCCCGCCGACCGGGGAGTGAGGCGCCGGTGCTGCCACCCGAACTGCCGCCGCTGCCCGCGCTGACCCGCGCCGAGGGCGAGTTGATCGACCGTTACCTGGAGACGGTCGACCTGCTGGGCCGGATCAACCCCGCGCACCACGGCGACACCTACGGCGGACTGCGCGCCGCTCAGGCGCTGGTGCGCCAAGGCCGTGGAACTGCGCGACGCACTCGCGCTGATGCACCAACGGGGCGAGACGGAGCTGCACGCGCCGACCCTCGCGCGGGCGCTGCGCGTCCTGGACGGGGAGCGCCGAACGGCGCGTGTGGCGCTGCCGTCGCGCTCCGACGGCTGAGCGCGCGAGGCCGCCGTTAAACGGACCAAATGACGTACCCCCTTTCGGAGTAGAAGGTGGTCGTATTGCGGGGCCCAACAGTTGCGTGATGCGCGCGCTTTCACGGCGGAACAATGCGTTCCGGCCCTGGTCCGGGGCCGTTCGGCGGTCTTGACAGACGCTTGTCGATCAAGCTGTCCACCCGAACGGGCGAGTGGTGAGTAACAACACAAATCCCCGGTTCCATTGGGTATTTCGGACACTTGTGAGTGAAGATCCCTGACTGACGACAAGCCCCCGCCACCGCGGCGGGGCGGTCCGGGCGGACGCCGAGTCCTGCCGCCGCCCGGATGACCGGTCGACAGGAGTGGATCGGCAGGAGTGGAGGACCCAAGCACGACGGTCCGCCGGAGCGCAGTTGTCCGAGCGGTCCTTGGGGTGAAGCCGCCTTCGGGTGGCCGGGCCACTTCGCCAGCCCGAATCCGACAGGTCATCCTTCACAGGCGGCTGACGAAGGGTTGCGCATGACCGCGCAGAATCGTGTCCCGTCGCTCATGGCCCGTGCCGGTACGGCCTCGGCCCTGACTCTCGCCGCCGTGGGCGGCTCCCTGGTGGTGCCCGGCGTCGCCGCCGAGGCCCAGGCCGCCACGTCCGCGACGAAGGCCCTCCAGGTGGCAGCCTCGAAGAAGGGCTCGCCCTACAAGTACGGCGCCACCGGTCCGCACCGGTTCGACTGCTCGGGCCTCACGCTCTACTCGTACAAGAAGGCGGGCAAGTCTCTGCCGCGGACCGCCGCCCAGCAGTACAACAAGACCCGGCACATCTCCGCCAAGAGCCGCAAGGCGGGGGACCTGGTGTTCTTCCACTCGGGCTCGAACGTCTACCACGTGGGCATCTACGCCGGTAAGGGCCGCATCTGGCACGCCCCGAAGACCGGGGACGTGGTCAGGCTGCAGAAGATCTGGACGAGCAAGGTCTGGTACGGCCGCGTGAGCTGACCCGCTCCCGGGCGGTACGGCGCCCTGACCCGCCGTCACCGCCTGGGGCCACCCCTGGGCCCCCGAGCAGCGTCCGCGCGCTCTCGGGGGCTCACGGCTCCTGCTGGCCCGCCGCGGTCACCGGATGAGCCGGGACGGTCCAGGGCAGCTCGATCAGGACCGTCTTGCCGCCCTCGCGCGTGGGTCTGACGCGCAGTCTGCCGCCGCACTCCGCCGTCAGCCAGCGGATGATCACCATGCCGCGGCCGTTGTCCTGCTGCACCGCGGCCGGCAGCCGCTTCGGGAATCTCGGGTGGCTGTCGGTGACGCCGATGCGCAACTGTTCGTCACGCTCCAGGCGCACGGCCACCGTGAAGGTGGGTGACTGCCCGAAAGTGTGCTGTACGGCGTTGGTGGCGAGTTCGGAGACGATCAGCCGGACGGTGTCGGCGGCCTCGGTGTCCGACGGCAGACCCCACTCCCCCAGGGTGCCGATGACGAAGGCACGGGCCGCGCAGACCGAGGCGGGATCGCTCGGCAGAGTGACGGATGCTTCCAGGTGGTCTGCCATGGCGACGTCGTCCCTTTCCCACGGGATCGCGGTCCGACAAGAATCGGATGGTTCGAGTACGGTCCCGGACTGGTGCTTCGTTCGCCAGACTGCCACCAGCACGCCGGTAACGGTGGCGATCCACCAAGATATGCATATATCTGTCGCTCGAAGCGGTGAACTCTGCGACGGCAGACCCTATTTGGGCGGCCCTTGAGGAGTAGGGAGGGGCCCATGCAGCACGGTCCGGCGGTGCGCCGCCGAAAGCTCGGCGCGGAGCTGCGCGCGCTGCGCACCCGTACGGGACTCACCAGCGGCGAAGCGGCCCGGCTGGTGGGCTGGCATCAGTCGAAAGTGAGCCGGATCGAGACGGGCGCGAGTGGCGTGAAACCGTCCGACGTGCGGTTACTGCTGGACGCCTACGGCGTCTGTGACCCCGAACTGCGCGAGCTGCTGCTGATGTTGGCGGGCTCCGACGACGGGATCGGCCGGCACCACTGGTGGCACGCCTACCGCGGGGTGCTGCCGCCCGCCTACCGGGACTTCATCAGTCTGGAGTCGCAGGCCAGCGCGATGCGCACGCTGGAGACCTCCGTGGTGCCCGGTCTGCTTCAGACCCCCGAGTACGCCCGTGCGGTTACCCGGGCCGCGGTGGCCGGCCTCGCCGGGGAGCCGGACGAGCGGGTGGACGCGCTGGTGCAGGTGCGCCTCGCCCGGCAGGAGGTGCTGCGGGCGCAGCCGCCGCTGAGGCTGAGCGCGGTGCTGGACGAGGCCGTGCTGCGCCGGGAGGTGGGCGGGCCCGAGGTGATGCGGGGGCAGGTGCGGCGGCTGCTGGAGGCGGCGCGGCTGCCGCAGGTCCGTATCCAGGTGCTGCCGTTCTCCGCCGGGGCGCATATCGGCGTCACCGGGCCTTTCGTTATCTTCTCATTTCCGCGCACTTCTGATCTGGATGTGGTTGTTCTCGACCACATGACGAGTAGCCTCTATCTCGAACGGAAAGAAGACCTGGAGGCCTACACCGAGGCCTTCAACACCCTTCAGGCACACGCCCTTTCACCCGAGGACTCGCTGGATCACATCGCCGGGACAGTTGACGGCGCATAAGGAGGCACCATGTCTGCACTGCCTCGGAACGTCCCCTCCAGTACCCGACTGCACAGCGCACAGTGGCTGCGCAGCAGCTACAGCACCGGAGCCAACAACTGCGTCGAGACAGCCCGTTGGTCGGGCCGGCTCGCCGTGCGCGACTCCAAGAGGCCGGAGGGACCCGCGCTGCTCTTCTCCCCCGAGAGCTGGGCGGGATTCACGGCCGCATTCCACTGAGGGTCGTTCGAGGCCCCTCCCAGGGTCGTTTCACTCTGAAAACGGATCAGTTCTGAAACACGGCCGTGGATCGCCGACTCACGGTCGCGTCCGACCGATCACCCGTACAGCGCGTTCGATCTGTTCCCCGGAGAGGTCCGCGCGGGCGGTCAGCCGCAGCCGGGAGATGCCGTCCGGCACGGACGGCGGCCGGAAGCAGCCCACGGCCACCCCGGCGGCGCGGCAGTCCGCCGCCCACCGCACGGCCTGCTCCGGGGACGGAGCGCGCACCGACACGACGGCGGCGTCCGGCCGTACCGCCTCATGGCCCGCCGCCGTCAGCCGCTCGTACAGCTCGGTCGCCACCTCCCGCGCCCGCGCCGCCCGCTCGGGCTCACGGCGCAGCAGCCCCAGGGCCGCCAGGGCCGCGCCCGCCGCGGCCGGGGCGAGGCCGGTGTCGAAGATGAACGTGCGGGCCGCGTTGACCAGGTGCTCGATCACCCGCGCGGGGCCCAGCACCGCGCCGCCCTGGCTGCCCAGCGACTTCGACAGGGTCACCGTCACGACGACGTCCTCGGCCCCCGCCAGCCCGGCCGCGTGCGGCGCGCCGCGCCCGCCGTCGCCGAGTACGCCGAGGCCGTGCGCGTCGTCGACCACGAGCCCGGCGCCGTACGCCCGGCAGGCCTCGGCGAGGGCGGCCAGCGGGGCCGCGTCGCCGTCGACCGAGAAGACCGAGTCGGACACCGCGACGGCGGGGCCCTCGTGCGTGCCCAGGGCCTTGCGGAACGCGTCCGGGTCGGCGTGTCCGACCACCTGGGTGGTGCCCCGGGCCAGCCGGCAGCCGTCGATGAGCGAGGCGTGGTTGCCCGCGTCGGAGACGACCAGCGAGCCGTGCGGGGCCAGCGCGGTGACCGCCGCGAGGTTGGCGGCGTACCCGGAGGAGAAGACCAGGGCCGCCTCGAAGCCGCAGAATTCGGCCAGCTCGCGCTCCAGCGCGGTGTGCAGTTCCGTGGTGCCGGTGACCAGCCGGGAGCCGGTGGCGCCGCCGCCCCAGAGCGCGGCGGCCTCCTGCGCCCCCGCGACGATCTCGGGGTGGCGGGCAAGGCCGAGGTAGTCGTTGCTCGCGAGGTCCAGCAGCGGCGAGTCGGCGGGGCGCGGGCGCAGCGTCCGTACGAGTCCGGCGCGGCGGCGCAGTTCCGCCGACTCGTCGATCCAGCCGAACGCCATGGGTCCCTCCGCAGGATTTGTAGGCAGTGGACAGACACTAGCCGCAGGGGCAGCCGCCCACGGTGTGGCAATACCCACACGTCGAACGCCCTTCGTTGTGCGAAGTCACATTGGCCCGGGGTACCTCCGTACGACAGGATCGGCTCTCATGGATCTGCTGAACACGCTGGTGGACAAGGGGCTTCGGCGCGAGCTGCCGACCCGCGAGGAAGCGCTCGCCGTGCTGGCCACGTCGGACGACGAGCTGCTCGACGTCGTGGCCGCGGCCGGAAAGGTGCGCCGGCACTGGTTCGGGCGGCGCGTGAAACTGAACTATCTCGTCAACCTCAAGTCGGGCCTGTGTCCCGAGGACTGCTCGTACTGCTCCCAGCGGCTCGGCTCGAAGGCCGGGATCCTGAAGTACACCTGGCTCAAGCCCGACGAGGCGTCCGAGGCGGCCGCCGCGGGGCTCGCCGGAGGCGCCAAGCGGGTCTGCCTGGTGGCCAGCGGGCGCGGTCCGACGGACCGTGACGTGGACCGGGTGTCGGAGACCATCAAGGCGATCAAGGACCAGAACGAGGACGTCGAGGTGTGCGCCTGCCTCGGTCTGCTGTCCGACGGCCAGGCCGAGCGGCTGCGCGAGGCGGGCGCCGACGCCTACAACCACAACCTGAACACGTCCGAGGGGACGTACGCGGACATCACGACCACGCACACCTACGCCGACCGCGTCGACACCGTGCAGAAGGCGCACGCGGCGGGTCTGTCGGCCTGCTCGGGCCTGATCGCGGGCATGGGCGAGAGCGACGAGGACCTGGTCGACGTGGTGTTCTCGCTGCGCGAGCTGGACCCGGACTCGGTGCCGGTCAACTTCCTCATCCCGTTCGAGGGCACGCCGCTGGCCAAGGAGTGGAACCTCACCCCGCAGCGGTGCCTGCGCATCCTGGCGATGGTCCGCTTCGTGTGCCCGGACGTCGAGGTGCGCATCGCGGGCGGCCGTGAGGTCCACCTGCGCACGATGCAGCCGCTCGCGCTGCACCTGGCCAACTCGATCTTCCTCGGCGACTACCTCACCAGCGAGGGCCAGGCCGGCAAGGCCGACCTGGAGATGATCGCCGACGCCGGCTTCGAGGTGGAGGGCGCCGGGGAGGTGACGCTGCCGGAGCACCGGGCCGCTGCCGGGGGCTGCGGTTCTCACGCGGCCGCGGGTGGTTGCGGTTCCCACGAGGGTGCCGGTGGCTGCGGCTCGCATGAGGGCGGCGGGGTCTGCGGCTCCGTGCCGGCTGCCGCCGAGGCCGCGCCCGCCGCGGCCGAGCCGCGGACCGACCTCGTCGCCGTACGCCGTCGTGGTGCAGGTACGGACCTCGCGCCCAATGCCTGAGCTCGGCGTGCCGGAGCTGCTGGACCTGGACCGGCGGCATGTGTGGCATCCCTACGGTCCGATGCCCGGCAAGGCCGAACCGCTCGTCGTGGAGTCGGCGAGCGGGGTCCGGCTGCGGCTCGCCGGCGGCTCGGGCGAGCTGGTCGACGGCATGTCGTCCTGGTGGGCGGCGATCCATGGCTACCGCCACCCGGTGCTGGACGAGGCCGTGCAGGACCAGCTCGGTCGGATGAGCCATGTCATGTTCGGCGGGCTCACGCACGAGCCCGCCGTACGGCTGGCGAAGCGCCTTGTCGACATGTCGCCCGACGGTCTTGAGCATGTGTTCCTCTGCGACTCCGGGTCCGTGTCGGTCGAGGTCGCGGTGAAGATGTGCCTGCAGTACTGGCGTTCGCTGGGCCGCCCGGAGAAGCGGCGGATGCTGACCTGGCGCGGCGGCTACCACGGGGACACCTGGCAGCCGATGGCCGTGTGCGACCCGGACGGCGGCATGCACGCGCTGTGGTCGGGCGTCCTGCCGCAGCAGGTGTTCGTGGACGCGCCGCCGGCCGAGTACGAGGAGACGTACGCGGAGCTGCTGCGCTCGGCGATCGCGGAGCACGCCCATGAGCTGGCCGCGGTGATCGTGGAGCCGGTGGTGCAGGGTGCGGGCGGCATGCGCTTCCACTCCCCCGCCTATCTGCGGGTGCTGCGCGAGGCGTGCGACGCGCACGACGTGCTGCTGGTGTTCGACGAGATCGCGACCGGGTTCGGCCGTACGGGCGCGCTGTTCGCGGCCGACCACGCGGGCGTGACGCCGGATGTGATGTGCCTGGGCAAGGCGCTGACCGGCGGCTATCTCACGATGGCGGCGACGCTGTGCACGCCGCGTGTGGCCGACGGGATCTCGCAGGGCGAGGTGCCGGTGCTGGCGCACGGGCCGACGTTCATGGCCAACCCGCTCGCCGCCGCTGTGGCCTGCGCCTCGCTGGACCTGCTGCTCGGGCAGGACTGGGCCACGGAGATCAAGCGCATCGAGGCGGGCCTGCGCGAGGGGCTCGCCGCGGCCTCGGAGCTTTCCGGTGTGCGGGACGTGCGCGTGCTCGGCGCGATCGGTGTCGTCCAGCTGGACCACCCGGTCGACATGGCGGCGGCGACGGCGGCCGCGGTGCGCGAGGGCGTCTGGCTGCGGCCGTTCCGCGACCTGATCTACACCATGCCGCCGTACGTCACCGGTGACGAGGACGTGGCGCGGATCGCGCGGGCCGTGTGCGCGGCCGCGCGCGAGGGATGAAACGGAGAGAAGCGGATATGCCGGTCCTGGTGATCACAGGTACGGGCACGGAGGTCGGCAAGACCGTCACGACCGCCGCGGTGGCTGCCGCGGCGCTCGCGGCCGGCCGGTCGGTCGCCGTGCTGAAGGGTGCGCAGACGGGCGTACGGCCGGACGAGCTCGGGGACGCGGCCGAGGTGGCGCGGCTCGCGGGCGAGGTCGCGATCGCCGAGCTCGCCCGGTATCCGGAGCCGCTGGCCCCGGCGACGGCGGCGCGGCGGGCGGGGCTCGCTCCGGTGCGGCCGCGGGAGATCGCGGACGCGGCGGCCAAGCTGGCCACGGAGTACGACCTGGTGCTGGTGGAGGGCGCGGGCGGGCTGCTGGTGCGGTTCGACGACGAGGGCGGCACGCTGGCCGACGCGGCCGAGCTGCTGGGCGCGCCGGTCCTGGTGGTCGCCTCGGCGGGCCTGGGGACGCTGAACACCACGGAGCTGACGGCCCGTGAGCTGCGCCGCCGCGGCCTCGACCTGGCCGGTGTCGTCATCGGCAGTTGGCCCGACGACGCCGACCTCGCCTGCCGCTGCAACCTCGCCGACCTGCCGGAGGTGACCGCGGCTGCGCTGCTCGGCGCCCTGCCGGCCGGGGCGGGCGCGCTGTCCCCGGACGTTTTCCGGGCCTCCGCGCCGGGATGGCTCGCGCCGCGGCTGGACGGGACCTGGGACGCGGACGCCTTCGCGACGCGGTGGGCCGCGCCCTCGGCGACGTAGGCCGCCGCTGTCCGGCGGTCGTGGACGTGGGTGCCGGGGCGTGGGGCGGGGCAGAATCGGCTTAAGGCCCGTCCTGCCGAGGAGGTCCCCATGCCGCTGCGTTCCACGGCCGCCGGCAAGCCGGCGCGGGATGCCGTGCACCGTCCGCTGTTCGCCCGCTACTACGCCCGGGTCAGTGTGGCCGCCGAGACCCGGATGGGCATGGGCGGCATCCGCGAGCGGCTGCTCGCCGGTCTGTCCGGCCGCGTGCTGGAGGTGGGCGCCGGCAACGGGCTGAACTTCGCCCACTACCCCGGCACCGTCTCCGAGGTCGTCGGCATCGAACCCGAGCGCACCCTGCGGCAGCTCGCGGTGGACGCCGCGGTGCGGGCCGGGGTGCCGGTGGACGTGGTGCCGGGTGCGGCGGAGGCGCTGCCGGTCAAGAGCGAGGCGTTCGACGCGGTCGTGCTGTCTCTGGTGCTGTGCAGCGTGCGGGACGTGCCGCGCGCGCTCGGGGAGGTGCGGCGGGTCCTGCGGCCTGGCGGCGAGGTGCGGTTCTTCGAGCACGGGCGGGGCGGCGGCCGGGCCATGACCGCCACCCAGCGCGCCCTCGACCTGACGGTGTGGCCGCGCCTCAACGGCGGCTGCCACGTCTCCCGCGACCCGGTGGCCGCCCTGCGCTCCGCCGGCTTCGAACTCGGCCCCTACCGCAGCTTCCTGATGCCGGACAAGGGCCCGGCCCTGCCGATGTCGTACTGCGTCCTGGGCACGGCCTGGCGGCCGGAGGCTTAGGGCCTGTCTTCCGGATCATGCCGGCGTCGCGAGAAGCGCAGTCCCCTTCAGCCGACCTGATCCGGAAGACAGGCCCTAGGCCTCGATGCTCCACTGGCGCAGTTCGTCCGCGATGTCGTGGACGGAGGCTTCGCCGGTCTTGACCATGCGGGCGAGGTCGCGGACCTGTTCGGGTGAGGTGACGACCTTGAGGCCGCTGGCGACGAGGTAGGCGTAGGCGACGGCGCAGGCGAAGAGGGCGTTGGAGCGCTCCAGGGCCGGGATGTGGACGAGGAGCTGGAGCAGGGCGGCGGCGCGGGCGTGCGGGGTGTCGTAGACGGGGACGTCGAAGATCTCGGCCTGGTGGCGGGCGACGGCGGCGACGAGCGCGCCCCAGTCGCTGACCTGGGGGTCCCCCGGGGTGTACTGCTCGGCGAGCATCAGCAGCCAGGCGAGGTCGATCCGGAGAGGGCTCAACGGCTCAGTGACGGCCTTCGCGCTTCGGGTCGCCGAACTCCTCGGCGAAGACGGACGCGTAGCTCTTCATGAAGTCGGCGGCGGCCTCCACGAAGGTGTGGCCGACCTCGCCGGTGTCCTGTCGGACCAGTTCCTCGATGTAGCGGTTGACGCTCATGCCGCGGGCCAGGGCGCGCTCACGGGCCGCGCGGGCCGTGCCCTCGTCCACGCGGACGTTCAGCTGGGTCTTCGCCATACCTCGAAGCTAGCGCCGAGGTGCTAGCACCGGCAAGGGCCACTCAAACTCAAGGAGGATACCGAGTGTGCCGCCGGTCACATTAGGCTCGGGCGGGACGAGGAAGTGCCCGATGTCCCCGATCCCCGGTCCCCGACCAAGGAGGCGGCCTTGTCCACACCTGCTGCGGAGCACGCCCCGGGCCTGGCCTCGGCCGACGGGATCGCCGCGCGCGCCCGCGGCCTGACCAAGGCGTACGGCTCCGGTGAGACGGCCGTACTGGCCCTGGACTCGGTGGACGTGGACGTCGCGCGCGGCCGGTTCACCGCGGTCATGGGGCCTTCGGGCTCGGGGAAGTCCACGCTGATGCACTGTCTGGCGGGGCTCGACACCGTCTCGGCCGGGCAGGTGTGGCTGGGCGACACCGAGATCACCGGGCTGCGGGAGCGGGAGCTGACGCGGCTGCGCCGGGACCGGATCGGCTTCATGTTCCAGTCGTTCAACCTGATCCCGACGCTGAACGCGCTGGAGAACATCACCCTGCCCATGGACATCGCCGGGCAGAAACCCGACCCGGCGTGGCTGGACCAGGTCATCGACACGCTCGGGCTGCGCGACCGGCTCACGCATCGGCCGGCCCAGCTGTCGGGCGGCCAGCAGCAGCGTGTCGCGTGTGCCCGCGCGCTGGCCTCCCGGCCCGAGCTGATCTTCGCGGACGAGCCGACCGGCAACCTGGACTCGCGGGCCGGTCTCGAGGTGCTGGGCTTTCTGCGCGAGGCGGTGGACGACCTCGGGCAGAGCGTGGTGATGGTGACCCACGACCCGGGCGCCGCCGCCCACTCGGACCTGGTGCTCTTCCTCGCGGACGGGCGGATCGTCGACGAGATGGAGCGGCCCACGGCCCATGCCGTGCTGGAGCGAATGAAACGGTTCGACATCGTCCGAGGGGCCATCGCAGACGGTGGCGACCCCGGCAAGGAGGCCTGAGTCCGTGCTCAAGGCGACCCTCCGCAGCTTTCTCGCGCACAAGGGACGGCTGCTGCTGTCCGCGCTGGCGGTCGTGCTGTCCGTCGCGTTCGTCGCGGGCAGCCTGATCTTCTCGGACACCGTCAGCCGTACCTTCGACCGGCTCTTCGCGTCCACGGCCGCCGATGTGACGATCAGCCCGGACGAGACACTCGACGAGACCGTGCCCTCGGGCTTCACCCCGACCCTGCCGGCCGCGCTCGCCGAACGGGTGAAGCGGGTGGCCGGGGTGGCGGACGCGCGCGCGGACGTGGACGTCAACGGCATCACCGTCGTGGACGAGGACCACGAGTCGGTCGGCCCGACCACCGGCGCCCCGACGATCGGCACCGGCTGGCAGCCCACCGACCGCAGCCCCGTGGAGCTCACCTCCGGCCACGCCCCGCACGGTCCCGAGGAGGCGCTGCTGGACTCGGAGACCGCCGACCGCAAGGACGTGGCGATCGGCGACACGCTCACCGTGATCGCCGCGCCCGGCTCCTTCGACGTGAAGGTCGTCGGCATCGTCACCTTCACCACCACCAACCCCGGCGCGGCCCTGCTGTTCCTCGACCCGCCGACCGCGCAGGCCCGGCTGCTGGGCGACACGAAGGCCGCGACCGCCATCACCGTCGACGCGGCCGACGGGGTGAGCGACACCGAGCTGAAGCGGCGCGTGGCCGTGGCGCTCGGTGACAGCGCGGCCCGCTACGAGCTGCGGACGGCCGAGGAGCAGGCCGAGTCGGACGTGGACCAGCTGGGCGGGTTCCTCGACGTCATCAAGTACGTGATGCTGGGGTTCGCCGGGATCGCCGTGCTCGTGGGCGTGTTCCTGATCGTCAACACCTTCTCGATGCTGATCGCCCAGCGAACCCGCGAACTGGGCCTGCTGCGCGCCCTGGGCGCCGACCGGCGTCAGGTGCGCCGCTCGGTGCTGGCGGAGGCGACGCTGCTCGGCCTGGTCGGCTCCACCCTGGGCCTGGCCGCCGGGATCGGCCTCGCCGCCGGGCTGATCGAGCTGATGGGCCTGCTCGGCATGAACATCAAGGCCACCGAGATGGTGGTCGGGTGGGGAACGCCCGTGGTGGCGTACGTCGTCGGCGTGGGCGTCACCTTCGTCGCCGCGTATCTCCCGGCCCGCCGCGCGGCCACGGTCTCCCCGATGGCGGCCCTCTCGGACGCCGAGGTCGCCGGGGTGGGGCGCCCGCTGAAGGTGCGTGCGGTGGTGGGCGTGGTCGTCGGGGCGGCCGGTGCGGCGGCGCTGGCCGGCTGCGTGGCCGCGTCACGGACGGCCACGGCGGCGTCCCTGCTGGGCCTCGGGGTCGTGCTGACGCTGGTCGCCACCGTCATCGCGGGGCCGCTGCTGGTGCGCCCGGTGATCCGGGTCCTCGGCGCGGGCTTCCCGGCGCTGTTCGGCTCGGTCGGGCGGATGAGCCAGCGCAACGCCCTGCGCAATCCGCGCCGTACGGGCGCCACGGCCGCCGCGTTGATGGTGGGGCTCGCGCTCGTGGGCGGGATGTCGGTGGCGAGCGCGTCGATGACCCAGTCGTTCGACGAGCAGATCGACAAAACGCTGGGCGCCGACTTCGTCCTGCAGAACAGCAACTTCGTGCCGTTCCCGCCCGAGGTCACCGACAAGGTGCGCGACACGGAGGGGGTCGGCCTGGTCGTCCGCGCGCGGTTCACCCCGATCGCCGTACGCCTGCCGGACGGCGACCGCGTCACGACCACGGCGGCCGGTTACGACGCCCAGCTCGACGAGGTCGCAAACATCACCTACGCGCAGGGAGACACCGCCGCCGCGCTGGCCGGCGGGCACCTCGCGATGGACCTGGACTTCGCGCGGGACCACGACGTCCGGGTCGGCAGCGCGCTGCCCGTGGAGTTCCGTGGCGGGCGCACCGCCGAGCTGACCGTGGGCGCGCTGACCGACCAGGAGACCGCCGAGGGCTTCGGCAACCAGGGCGGCATCTACTTCTCCCTCGCCACCCTGGACCGCTACGCACCGGGCGGCCAGGACTCCGCCGTCTACGTCAACGGCCGGGCGGGCACCGACGACGACGCCCTGCGCGCGGGTCTGGAGCGGACGCTGGAGCCGTATCCGCAGGTGCAGGTGCGGGACCTGGCGGACTACAAGCAGTTGATCCACGACCAGATCGCCGTGCTGCTGTATCTCGTGTACGCGCTGCTCGGGCTGGCCATCGTCATCGCGGTGCTCGGTGTGGTGAACACGCTCGCGCTGTCGGTCGTGGAGCGCACCCGGGAGATCGGGCTGCTGCGGGCGATCGGGCTGTCGCGCCGGCAGTTGCGGCGGATGATCCGGCTGGAGTCGGTGGTGATCGCCGTGTTCGGCGCGGTGCTGGGGCTCGCGCTCGGGCTGGTGTGGGGTGTCTGCATGCAGCAGGTGCTGGCGCTCCAGGGCATGACCGCGCTGGCGGTGCCCTGGGGCACGATCGTGGCGGTGGTCATCGGCTCGGCGGTCGTCGGGGTGGTGGCGGCGCTGCTGCCCGCGCTGCGGGCCTCGCGGATGAACGTACTGGCGGCGATCGCGCACGAGTGACGTCCGCATCGTGGAATTCGCCGTCCGGCAGGGCCGACCGTGATGTGCTCGTCCCATGACCGACCTGCGGATACGGGCCGCGACGCCCGACGACCTCGATGCCGTGCTCGCCTTCTGGAAGGCGTCCGCCGAGGGGACCAGCATCAGCGACGACCGCGCCGGAGTGGAGCGGCTGGTGGAGCGGGACCCGGAGGCGCTGCTGCTGGCCGAGCTGGACGGCGAACTGGTGGGCACCGTGATCGCCGGCTTCGACGGCTGGCGCTGCCATCTGTACCGGCTCGCGGTGCACCCGGAGCGGCGCCGCCGCGGCATCGGCTCGGCGCTGCTCACGGCGGCCGAGGAGCGCTTCGTACGGCTGGGGGGCCGGCGCGGGGACGCGATGGTGCTCACCCGCAACGAGACGGCGCACCATGCCTGGCGCGCGGCGGGGTACGCGCCCCAGGAGCAGTGGCTTCGCTGGGTGAAGCCCCTCACCGACTGATCCACCTGATCCGCTTTGCCGATCCTTTACTATTGGAGGACCGTGTCGTCCTGACGCGGTCCTCTGATGAAAGGTGTGAGCGTCCGTCCATGGGCGAGCCTCCCAGTAGCCGACATCGCGCACTGTCCGCCACCCTGTCCGATCATGGGACGGAGGTGACCCGATGACCGAAGTGCTCCTGCTGCTGGTGGCGATCCTGCTCTCGCTCGCCTGTGGCGCCTTCGTCGCCGCCGAGTTCTCGCTGACGACGGTCGAGCGCGGCGAGCTGGAGGCGGCGGCCGAGCGCGGTGAACGCGGCGCGGCCGGCGCGCTGAAGGCCGTACGCAACCTCACCTTCCAGCTCTCCGGCGCCCAGCTCGGCATCACCGTCACCAACCTGGTCGTCGGCATGCTCGCCGAGCCGTCGATCTCGCGGCTGATCGCGGGCCCGCTGGAGTCGGTCGGCATGTCCCGGTCGGCCGCGTCCTCGCTGGCGCTCGTGCTGGGTACGGGCCTGTCGACGGTGTTCCTGATGGTCGTCGGCGAACTCGTGCCCAAGAACTGGGCGATCTCCTCGCCGCTGGCCGTGGCCAAGACGGTGGGCAACGCCCAGCGCTGGTTCAGCCGCGCCTTCCGGCCCTTCATCACCCACCTGAACAACACGGCCAACCGGGTCGTGCGCCGGTTCGGCATCGAGCCGGCCGAGGAGCTGGCCTCCGCGCGCGGGCCGCAGGAGCTGGCCGCGCTCGCCCGGCACTCCGCCCGGGAGGGCGCCCTGGAGCCGGACACCGCCGAGCTGTTCGTACGGACCCTGAACCTGGCCGACCTGACCGCGGAGAACGTGATGACGCCGCGCGTCCAGGTCATCGCCCTGGATGTGCAGGCGACCTGCGAGGACGTCGCCAACGCCACCCGCGCGACCGGCCTGTCCCGCTTCCCCGTCTACCGCGGCAACCTCGACTCGGTCGTGGGCACCGCGCACATCAAGGACGTGCTGGCCGTACCCGCCGAACGGCGCCCCCGGGTGCGGGTCGCCGAGCTGATGCGCGAGCCGCTGCTGGTGCCGGAGTCGCTCACGGTGGACCGCCTGCTGGACCGGCTGTCCGGCAAGCGGACCATGGCGGTCGTCATCGACGAGTACGGCGGCACCGCCGGCGTCGCCACCCTGGAGGACATCGTCGAGGAGGTAGTCGGCGAGGTCCGCGACGAGCACGACCCGCACGAGACGCCCGACCTCGCCCCGGCCGGCACCGACCCGGACGGCCACGCCCTGTACTCCGTGGACGGCGCCGCCCGCATCGACCAGCTCGCGCGCGTCGGCCTGCGGCCGCCCGAGGGGCCGTACGAGACCCTCGCCGGCCTCGTCGCCGCCGAACTCGGCCGCATCCCGGCCGAGGGCGACAGCCTCCAGGTCGGCCATTGGCGGCTGGACGTGGTCGACGCGAGCGGGCGCCGCGCCGCACGGGTGCTGCTGCACGCGCCGCTGGACGACACCGAGGACGACGAAGAGGGGAGCCGGTGATGGTCGCCGTACAGCTGCTGATCGGTCTGGCGACGCTGGTCGTCAACGCCTTCTTCGTCGGCGCCGAGTTCGCGCTGATCTCCGTACGCCGTTCCCAGATCGAACCGCACGCCGAGGACGGTGACCGGCGCGCCCGCAGCGTGCTGTGGGGCCTTCGGCATGTGTCCGCCCTGATGGCGGCCGCGCAGCTCGGCATCACGCTGTGCACCCTGGTGCTCGGTGTGGTCGCCGAACCGGCGATCGCGCATCTGCTGGAGCCGGTGTTCCACGCGGTCGGCGTGCCGAGCGGTGCCGGGCACGTGGTGTCGTTCGTCATCGCGCTGACCCTCGCGACGTATCTGCACATGCTGCTCGGCGAGATGGTGCCCAAGAACATCGCGCTCGCCGAGCCGGTGCGCAGCGCGCTGCTGCTGGGGCCGCCGCTGGTGACGCTGGCCCGGGCGCTGCGGCCGGTGATCTTCGCGATCAACGCCTTCGCCAACGCCCTGCTCAAGCTGATGCGGATCGAGACCAAGGACGAGGTCACGGCGACCTTCTCGGACGCCGAGCTGGCCCGCCTGGTGCGTGACTCCGGCGAGGCCGGGCTGATCGACGCCCGTGCGCGCGAGCGGCTGAACGACGCGCTGGAGCTGGGGCGCAGGCCGGTGCGGGACGTGGTGCTTCCGCTGGAACGGGTCGTCTACGCGCGTGTGGGCGTCACGCCGGAGGAGCTTGAGCGGTTGTCGGCCGAGTCCGGGTTCTCCCGGTTCCCGGTGGTCGACGAGGGCCGGCGCATCGTGGGCTATCTGCATGTGAAGGACGCGCTGGACGCCTCCCCGCGCGATGTGGCCTTCCGGCTGCGGGACATGCGGCCCATCGCCCGCGTACGGGAGACGACTCCGCTGGACGACGTGCTGACCGCGATGCGGGGCAGTCGTACGCACCTCGCCGCCGCGCTCGGCGCCGACGGGCGGCTGGCGGGGCTGGTGACGATGGAGGACGTGCTGCGGGAGTTGTTCGGGCAGCCGGCGTAGGGGGCTGGGCTGCCGTGAGACGGGGTCGGCCGGGGTGACCGACCGCTGGGTATGTCCGACGGGTTACCATCGCTGACGCCATGCAGACGAACCCCACTCACACCAGCCTGGTCGCGGTCGGCGACTCCTTCACCGAGGGCATGTCGGACCTGCTGCCCGACGGCAGCTACCGCGGCTGGGCCGACCTGCTCGCGGCGCGGATGGCCGCGCGCACGCCCGGCTTCCGGTACGCGAACCTCGCCGTGCGCGGCAAGCTCATCGGGCAGATCGTCGACGAGCAGGTGGACGTCGCCGCCGCGATGGGCGCCGATGTGATCACCCTGGTCGGCGGCCTGAACGACACGCTGCGCCCCAAGTGCGACATGGGGCGCGTGAAGGGGCTGCTCACCGAGGCCGTGGAGCGGCTGGCCCCGGCCTGCGAGCAGCTGGTGCTGATGCGCAGCCCGGGCCGGCAGGGGCCGGTCCTGGAGCGGTTCCGGCCGCGCATGGAGGAGCTGTTCACCTGCATCGACGAGCTCGCGGCCCGGCACGGGGCGGTCGTGGTCGACCTGTACGGCGCACCCGCCCTCGGTGACCCGCGGCTGTGGGACGTGGACCGGCTCCACCTCACGGCCGAGGGTCACCGCCGGGTCGCCGAGGCGGTCTGGCAGTCGCTGGGCTACGAACCCGAGGACGCCGACTGGCACGTCCCGGCGCCGGCGTCCCTGCCGCCGGGCTGGGTCACCCGCCGGGTCGCGGACGTACGGTTCGCCCGGCAGCACCTGCTTCCCTGGATCGGGCGCCGGCTGACCGGCCGGTCGTCGGGGGACGGGCGCCCGCCGAAGCGGCCGGAGCTGATGCCGTATCTGGCGGAGGCCGCCGAGTGACAGCGGTCTCGTAGGTTCCGCCCAACCGGGGTCTGGCGCTGGCCTGCACTAATCGCCAGTAGAATCCGCGACACGTGACTTCTCCCGCCAAGCCCCGCATCCCGAACGTTCTCGCCGGACGGTACGCCTCCGCCGAGCTCGCCACGCTCTGGTCCCCCGAGCAGAAGGTGAAGCTGGAGCGTCAGCTCTGGCTCGCCGTGCTGCGGGCCCAGAAGGACCTCGGCATCGAGGTGCCGGACGCGGCGATCGCCGACTACGAGCGTGTCCTCGACCAGGTCGACCTGGCCTCCATCGCCGAGCGCGAGAAGGTCACGCGGCACGACGTGAAGGCGCGGATCGAGGAGTTCAACGACCTCGCCGGGCACGAGCAGGTCCACAAGGGCATGACGTCCCGCGACCTGACGGAGAACGTCGAGCAGCTCCAGATCCGGCTCTCCCTGGAGCTGATGCGCAACCGCACGGTGGCCGTGCTGGCCCGCCTCGGCAAGCTGTCCGGCGAGTACGCCGAGCTGGTCATGGCCGGCCGCTCCCACAACGTCGCCGCGCAGGCCACCACCCTGGGCAAGCGTTTCGCGACCGCCGCCGACGAGCTGCTCGTCGCCTACGGCCGCCTGGAGGAGCTGCTCGGCCGCTACCCGCTGCGCGGCATCAAGGGCCCGGTCGGCACCGCGCAGGACATGCTGGACCTGCTCGGCGGTGACGCCGCGAAGCTCGCCGACCTGGAGAACCGGATCGCGCAGCACCTGGGCTTCGCGCAGGCCTTCACCTCGGTCGGCCAGGTCTACCCGCGCTCCCTGGACTACGAGGTCGTCACCGCGCTGGTGCAGCTGGCCTCGGCGCCGTCGTCGCTGGCCAAGACGATCCGGCTGATGGCCGGGCACGAGCTGGTCACCGAGGGCTTCAAGCCGGGCCAGGTCGGCTCCTCGGCGATGCCGCACAAGATGAACACCCGCTCCTGCGAGCGCGTCAACGGCCTGATGGTCATCCTGCGCGGCTACGCCTCGATGACGGGCGAGCTGGCGGGCGACCAGTGGAACGAGGGCGACGTGTCCTGCTCGGTGGTGCGCCGGGTCGCGCTGCCGGACGCGTTCTTCGCGCTGGACGGCCTGCTGGAGACGTTCCTGACCGTCCTCGACGAGTTCGGCGCGTTCCCGGCCGTCGTAGCCCGGGAGCTGGACCGCTACCTGCCGTTCCTCGCCACCACCAAGGTGCTGATGGGCGCGGTGCGGGCCGGTGTCGGCCGGGAGATCGCGCACGAGGCCATCAAGGAGAACGCCGTGGCGACCGCGCTGGCCATGCGCGAGCAGGGCGCCGAGCGCAACGACCTGCTCGACAAGCTGGCCGCGGACGAGCGGCTGCCGCTGGACCGGTCGCAGCTGGCGGAGCTGATGGCCGACAAGCTGTCCTTCACCGGTGCCGCCGCCGACCAGGTCGGCGTGGTCGTCGCCCGCATCGACGAGATCGTCAAGCAGCACCCGGAGGCCGCGGGCTACACCCCCGGAGCGATTCTCTGACCCGCTTCACGCCGCAGCAGCTGGAGGCCGCCCGCGACCGTCTCGTACCGGACGTCGTCGCGGACGGCCTTCGCGTGCTGTTCTGCGGTATCAACCCGGGCCTGATGACGGCTGCGACCGGCCATCACTTCGCGCGCCCCGGCAACCGCTTCTGGCCGGTGCTGCATCTGTCCGGCTTCACCCCGCGGCTGCTGAAGCCGGCCGAGCAGCAGGAGCTGCTGTCCTACGGGCTCGGCATCACCAACGTGGTCGCCCGGGCCACCGCCCGCGCGGACGAACTCACCGCCGAGGAGTACCGCGAGGGCGGCCGGCTGCTGGCACTGAAGGTGGCCCGCCTGAAGCCCCGCCGGCTCGCGGTGGTGGGCGTCACCGCCTACCGGGCGGCCTTCGGGGACCGCACCGCCCAGGTGGGGCCGCAGGAGCGGACCATCGGGGACACGCGCGTGTGGGTGCTGCCCAATCCGAGCGGGCTGAACGCGCACTGGACGGCCGCGACGATGGCGGAGGAGTTCGCCCGGTTGCGGGTGGCTGCGGAGGACTGAGCCGGGGTTGGTTGGCTGGGCGTGGCTGCGGCGGACTGAGCCGGGGTCAGGTGGGGGCTGCGCAAACCTGGCCCCCTGCGTCCCGGCGGGTCGCCGCGAGGAGCAGACCCCGCGTCGCCGTGCGTCCTTCCTCAGGGCGGGTCGATCTCCGTCACCACGGCCAGCAGGCGGACCTCCTCCGACTCGCCCCGCGCGGCGACCCCTATCGCCACCCAGCGGTCGGTGCCGTTCGTCCGCCACAGGGACACCTCGTCCAGCAGTTCACCGACGCTCCCCCATGGCTCGGGTATCTCCTCGCCTCTCTCCTTGCGCACCTGGAGCGTCAGCGTGCTCCACGCGGGCTGTGCTCCCCAGCGCTGGTCAAGGCGCTGTGCGATGCCCTCCCGGTACGCCTCGAAGTCCTCCGCCGTGCGCTCGCGGCGCGCGGCGTCCCCGTCCCCGGCCGCCAACTCCGCTATGCAGTAGCCCGGCCCCTCCCGGCCCACGTCCGACCAGCCGTGCTCCGCCGGGAAGGGGCGGGCGCACAGCCGGTCGATCGTGTCCAGGTACCGCGCGATGTCCATGCCTCCAGTAAACCCGGCACCACTGACAATTGGCGGGGCGTCAGCCGTGGCCCCCGCCGTCGGGGCGTCAGGCGTCCCTGCGGTGCACGCTCCACGCCCCGGCGGCGAGCAGGGCGGCAGCCCAGGCCGCGGTCACGGCGAGGCCGGTCCACGGGCCGAGGGTGCCTTCCCAGGTCCCGTGCAGGACCACCTGACCTGCCTTGTCGGGCAGGAAGTCGGTCACCTTCCCCGCGGTGTCCCCGACGACGAAGGAGACCACGAGGACGAAGGGGATCAGGACCGACAGCGCGCCCACACCGCTGCGCAGCAGGGCCGCGAGCCCGGTCGCCAGGAGCGCCATCAGCGCGAGGTAGATCCCGCAGCCCACGACCCCGCGCACCTGCTGAGCGGCGGTCAGCCCGTCCGCCGTGGCGCCGAGTCCGGCACGGGCGGCGGCGAGCGAGGCCCCGGCGGTCAGCAGACCGACCAGCAGCGCCGGTACGCCGACAGCGACGGCCTTGGCGGCGAACCACCGCCCGCGCCGTGGCACCGCGGCCAGCGACAGGCGCAGGGCGCCGCCGTGGAACTCCGCCGACATGGCCATGGCTCCGAAGGCGATGACGGCGATCTGACCGGGCAGGACGCCCGAGAACGCCGTGAACAGCGGGTCGAACTCCGGGTCCGAGGTGTCCGAGACGCCGGAGAGCGCCGAGAAGGCCGTGGAGACGGCGAGCAGCGCGAGCAGCGCGCCGTACAGCGAGCGCAGGGTGCGGACCTTCAGCCACTCGGCGTGCAGGATCGGTGCGAACGGCATGGTCAGGCCTCCTGGAGCTGTGCGGTGTACTCGGTCTCGGACGCGGTCAGATCGAGGTAGGCCTGTTCGAGCGTGCCCTCTTCCGCGGTGAGTTCGAGGATCGGGACGTGCGCCTCGGAGACGAGCCGGCCGATCTCGGCCACGCGCGCGTGATGCACGGTCCAGGCGCCGTCCTCGCCGGGTTCGGCGGTGTGGCCGTGCCGGGCCAGGACGTTCTGCAGGGCCGTGGCGTCCGTGGTGCGCACCCGCACCCGGGGCCGCACGCGCGCGTCGATGAACTCCCGCATGGGCATGTCGGCGAGCAGCCGCCCGCGCCCGAGGACCACGAGGTGGTCGGCGAACTCGGCCGTCTCGTTCATGAGGTGACTGGAGACCAGTACGGTGCGGCCCTCGGCGGCGAGCCGACGCAGCAGGGCGCGGATCCAGATGATGCCCTCGGGGTCCAGGCCGTTGGACGGCTCGTCGAGCATCACCACCGCGGGGTCGCCGAGCAGCGCGGCCGCGATGCCGAGGCGCTGCCGCATGCCCAGCGAGTACGTCCGCACCCGGCGCCGCGCGACGGACTCCAGGCCCGTCTCCCGCAGCACCTCGTCCACGCGCCGGGCCGGGATGCGGTTGCTCGTGGCGAGGATCCTCAGATGGTCACGGGCCGTCCGGGAGCCGTGGGCGGCCCGGGCGTCGAGCAACGCGCCGACCTGACGCAGGGGTTCGTCGAGGCCGGCGTAGGCGTGGCCGCCCACGGTGGCGGTGCCCGAGGTCGGCCGGTCGAGGCCGAGCACGAGCCGCATGGTGGTGGACTTGCCCGCGCCGTTGGGGCCGAGGAAGCCGGTGACCCGGCCGGGGCGCACGCTGAAGGTCAGGGCGTCCACGGCCCGCCGGGTGCCGTACTCCTTGGTGAGGTCTTGGACGTCGATGCTGGTCATGGGCATCAGCGTGGCGGCCGGTGCCGGGTCGTCGCCTCCCCCGCGAGGGGAGATCGGCTCCCCCGGCCGGGGGAGGCCCGTTGTCGGTGGTGGCTGCGACGATGGGCGCATGCTCCGCCTGCTGCGCCCGTTCACCAGGGCCGTGACGTACACACGATGGCTGCATCTGTTCATGGCCGTCGTGTGGCCCGCCATGTGGATGTATCTCAACGAGGACTGGTGGTTGCTGTCCGCGGTCCCGCTGGGGCTGGCCGGTCTGGTGCCGGGGATGCGGACGGTGGAGGGGTTGCAGGCACGGCTGCTGCTGGTGGGGCGGCGGCCTGCGGGCGTCGGCCCCGAGATCGTCACCACGCCCGCGGCGAGCTGGGGCGACCGCGCGCGGACGGTGCTGTGGCTGGAGGCCCGGCTGCTGCTGGGCGGCGTGGTCGCGATGCTGACGGTCCAACTTCCCATCACCACCGAGACGCTGGTGCGGGCGGGGCTGGGCGGGGGCGGCCCGGACGGGGGGGCGCTGCTGCATCTGTCCGGGGACCACTGGTGGTACCTGGCGCTGGCGCCCCTGCCGCTCGTGCTGCTGCCGGTGGTGGTCGTGGCGTCCGGCGAGCTGATCACCTCGCTGGCCGGGCGGCTGCTCGGCCCCTCCCCCGCTGAGCGGCTCGCCGCGCTTGAGGAGCGCACGGAGCGACTGCTGGAGCGCAACCGCATCGCGCGCGAGCTGCACGACTCCATCGGGCACGCGCTGACGGTGGCGGTGGTGCAGGCGGGCGCGGCGCGGGCCGCGGGTGACCCGGAGTTCACCGACCGGGCGCTGGCGGCCATCGAGGACACCGGCCGGGCGGCGCTGGAGGACCTGGACCGGGTGCTCGGGGTGCTGCGCGAGTCGGAGCGGCCGGTGAGCAGCAGGCCGACGCTGGCCGACGCCGACCGGTTGCTGGAGTCCGCGCGGGCCTCCGGTGCGAAGCTCGACGCCGAGGTGAGCGGCCCGCTGGAGGCGCTGCCGGGGCCGGTCTCGCGCGAGGGCTACCGCATCCTCCAGGAGGCCCTGACCAATGTGCTGCGGCACGCGGGCGCGGTCCCGGCACAGGTGCGGGTGCGGGTCGCGGACGGCACGCTCGAGCTGGAGGTGCGCAACGCCCTGCCCGCCGCGATACCCACGCCCGGCCGGGGCAGCGGCCTGCGCGGCATGCGCGAGCGTGCGGCCCTGCTCGGCGGCCGGGCGCACACCGGCCCTGACGACGGCGACTGGCGCGTGCGGGTGGAACTGCCGCTGGGCTGACCGTCGTACGGGCTCGACTAGTCTGGCCGGATGTCCGTCACCGTTCTCCTTGTCGACGACGAACCCCTGGTCCGCGCGGGTCTGCGGGCCGTTCTGGACGCACAGCCCGACATCGAGGTCGTCGGGGAGGCCGCGGACGGGGCCGCGGTGATCCCGCTGGTGCGGCAACTGCGGCCGGACGTGGTCGCGATGGACGTCCGGATGCCGCTGCTCGACGGCATCGAGGCGACCCGCGCGGTGCTGCGGACGGTGCCGGAGCCGCCGAGGATCCTGGTGGTGACGACGTTCGAGAACGACAGTTACGTGTACGACGCGCTGCGTGCGGGTGCCAGCGGGTTCCTGCTGAAGCGGGCGCGTCCGGCGGAGATCGTGCACGCGGTGCGGCTGGTCGCCGAGGGCGAATCCCTGCTGTTCCCGGCGTCGGTGCGGCAGTTGGCCGCCGAGTACGGCGGCGACGGGGCCGGGAACCCGGCGGCGCGGGCGGCGCTGGATCGGGCCCGGCTGACCGAGCGTGAGGCGGAGGTGCTGCGGCTGATGACGCGGGGTCTGTCGAACGCGGAGATCGCGGCCCGGCTGACCGTGGGCGCGGAGACGGTGAAGTCGCACGTGAGCGCCGTACTGGCGAAGCTGGGGGCGCGCGATCGTACGCAGGCGGTCATCGTCGCGTACGAGTCCGGGTTCGTCTCGCCGGGCTGACGGCGGGGGTGTGCGGAGCAGGGGACTCCGCCACTCGCCCGGTTCCGCCGCGCCGAGTACGATCCGGCCATCACGCGCTCGAGCTGGGAGGACGGACGGTGGGGCGGCTGACCGGCGGGGATCCCTCGCTGCTGCGAAGGATCAATTCCGCGGTGGTGCTGCACGCGCTGCGTGCCACGGACTGCGCGACGCTCACGGAGATCACGCGCGTCACCGGGCTGTCCCGGCCGACCGTCGAGGGTGTCGTGGAAGGGCTCATCGAGGCCGGGCTGGTCGTCGAGAAGGCCGCGGAGGAGGGCGCTGCCCGGCGGCAGGGGCGGCCCGCGCGGCGGTTCCGTTTCCGCGCCGAGGCGGGGCATCTGCTGGGCCTGGAGATCGGCGCCCACCGGGTGGCCGCGCTGCTGGCGGACCTGGACGGGAAGGTGCTGGGCGCGCAGGCCAAGGAGGTCGACGAGACGGTCGACGCGGACGAGCGGCTGGAGCGGGTGCGCGGTGCGGTGGCGGAGCTGCTGCGCCGGTCCGGAGTGTCCCGGGCCTCGCTGCGGGCGGTGGGCGTGGGCACGCCCGGGATCGTCGAGGCGGACGGCACGGTGCGGCTGGGCACGGCGCTGCCGGGGTGGACGGGCCTGCGGCTGGGCGAGCGGCTGAGCCGCTCCTTCAAGTGCCCGGTGCTGGTGGAGAACGACGCGAACGCGGCGGCGGTGGCGGAGCACTGGAAGGGCTCGGCGACCGAGTCGGACGACGTCGTGTTCGTGCTGGCCGGACTGAGTCCCGGGGCGGGCGCGCTGATCGGCGGTCGGCTGCACCGCGGGTTCGGCGGGGCGGCCGGGGAGATCGGCGCGCTGCATCTGCTGGGGCGCGAGGTCACGCCGGAGACGCTGCTGTCCACGACGGACGAGCCGCTGCACCCGCTGGACGAGCAGGCGGTCGCCGAGGTGTTCGCCCGGGCCCGCCGGGGCGACACGGGGGCCCGCGCGGCTGTCGACCGGTTCATCCAGCGGCTGGTGCACGACGTCGCCGCGCTGGTGCTGGCCCTGGACCCCGAACTCGTCGTGATCGGCGGCTGGGCGGCCGGCCTGGACGACGTGCTCGAACCGCTGCGGCGCGAGCTGGCCCGCTACTGTCTGCGGCCGCCGAGGGTGGCGCTGTCGCTGCTCGGCGAGGCGGCCGTGGCCACCGGCGCGGTGCGCCTGGCCCTCGACCACGTGGAGGAGCAGCTCTTCGCGGTGGAGGGCACGGTCACGGCACGCCGCTGACGGCCGAGATGTCCGGCCGCGGGATGCGGTGGACGGGCGTCGCTCAGCTCGCCCGGCGCTGGGGGTCCTGGTGGATCTCCACGTTGCCGGAGTCGCCGAAGGTGAGCCGGCAGGTGTCGGCGCGGTAGGTGGCGACGGACAGCGCGGCGGTGCGCCCCCCGGCGAGGTACCGGGTGGTGACGATCAGCACGGGCGCCCCGGGCAGCCGGTCGAGCTCCTTGGCGTCGTCCGCGCGGGCGGAGCCCAGCTCGACCGCGTTGTCGTGGCCCTCCAGCTCCAGGCGCTGCAGTTCGCGCAGCACCGCACGCGCGCGTGCCGCGCCCGAGGGAGCGTCTATGCCGGACAGGTCCGGCACGGAGGACTGCGGGATGTGGAGCAGTTCGGCGGCGACGGGCTGGCCGTGGGTCATGCGGGTGCGGCGCACGATGTGCACGGGCTCGTCGGCGGCGGTCTCCAGCGCGGCGGCGACGGACGCGGGCGGCACGGCCAGCTCGCAGTCGACGGGCTGCCAGGCGTCCTCGGGACCGCCGGGCCAGCCGGGCTGCTCGCTGCCGACGGCCACGCCCACGCGGGGCGGTGCCACGGTCGTGCCGACGCCGCGGCGGCGCTGGAGCCTGCCTTCCAGTTCGAGCTGCTCCAGGGCCTGGCGGAGCGTGGCGCGGGCGACGCCGAAGCGGGCGGCGAGGTCGCGCTCGTTGGGAAGGATCTCCCCCACGGAGAACTCGGAGTCCAGTGCCTCGGTGAGCACGGTCTTGAGGTGCCAGTACTTCGGTTCCGGCACCGTTTCCAACTGCTGGGTCCCCACCCTGTCCTCCGCAATCGCCGTGTTCCCCGGCGGCGTTTTAGCGCCCTTGTTTATTAAAGGTTGTTGCACTTATCAGCGACCATAGGACGGCCCCCACCCTTGGTCAAGACCAATCCTCGATCCCTGGGCGGGGGCTCGGGGCGTGCGCGGTGCAGCGTTCATGGCGCGTTCGCACGGGGTCGCATTCGTGACATCACGGCAAAACCCCCGTCGCGGACGACGGGGGCCGTACGGTGCCGGCGGTCAGAGCCCGACGAGCGACCGCAACTTGTCGGGATTGCGGATGAGGTGGACGGTCTGGATTCGCCCGTCGACGACGTCGACCTGGAGCACGGCGTCGGGGGCGCCGTCGCGGAGGTAGAGCGCGGCGGGTCCGCCGTTGAGCTCCATGAGGCGTACGGACCTGCCCGGCGGGCTCTTGCGCGCCGCGCCGACGAGGAAGCGCCCGATCCGGTCGGCGGTCTCCAGGACGCGCAGGGGCGCGCGGGACTTGCCGCCGCCGTCGCCCACCAGCCGGGCGTCGGGGGCCAGCAGCCGCACGAGCCCGTCGAGGTCGCCCTCGCGGGCCGCGGCGAGGAGGCGCTCGGTCAGCTCGCGCCGCCGGCCGGGGTCGACGTCGTAGCGGGGCCGCCGCTCGTCGACATGCCGGCGGGCCCGCGCGGCGAGCTGCCGTACGGCCGGTTCCGCGCGGTCGAGGATCGCGGCGATCTCGCCGTACGGATAGCCGAAGGCCTCCCGCAGCACGAACACCGCCCGCTCCAGCGGCGACAGCGACTCCAGCAGGACCAGGACGGCGAGGGAGGCCGACTCCGTGAGGAGGGCTCCCTCGGCGGTGTCCGGGACGAGGCCGACGTGCTCGGCGGCGTACGGCTCGGGCAGCCAGCAGCCGACGTACGCCTCGTTGCGGGCGCGGATCCGGCGGAGCCGGTCGAGGGCGACCCTCGTGGTGATGCGCACCAGGTACGCGCGCGTGTCGCGGACCTCGTCGCGGCCGGCGGCGGACCAGCGCAGCCACGCGTCCTGGACGACGTCCTCGGCGTCCGTCACGCGTCCGAGCATGCGGTAGGCGACGCCCATGAGTACGGGCCGGTGCTGCTCGAAGACGTCGGTCGCGGGGTCGGTGATCACCAGGTCATCCCATCCGACGCGCGGTGTCATGTCCAGATGGGCTACCCACGAGTAGTAATTGCTGACAAGCTGTCCACCAAGCGTTCGTCGGCGCATCCCAGGCAAAGGAGCCGCTCATGTCCGCCACCGTCACCTTCGAGGTCCCCTCCCCCCAGGGCCGACGGTCCGTGACCCTCTCCTACGCGCGCGTGGGCAGCGGTGAACCGCTGCTCCTGCTGCACGGCATCGGCCACCACTGGCAGGCCTGGGAGCCGGTCATCGACATCCTGGCCGCCGAGCGGGACGTGATCGCCGTGGACCTGCCGGGCTTCGGCGCGTCCCCGTCCCTGCCGGACGGCCTCGCCCACGACCTGCCGACCATGAACGCCGCGCTCGGCGCCCTGTGCGAGGCACTGGACCTGGACCGCCCCCATGTGGCGGGCAACTCCCTCGGCGGGCTGCTGGCCCTGGAGCTGGGCCGGGAGAAGCTCGTCCGGTCCGTCACCGCGCTGTCGCCCGCCGGTTTCTGGACGCGGGCCGAGCGGCGCTACGCGTTCGGCGTGCTGATGGCGATGCGGCAGAGCGCACGCGGGCTGCCCGTGCCCCTGGTCGAGCGGCTGTCGCGTACGGCGCCCGGTCGGACCGTCCTGACCAGCACGATCTACGCCCGGCCCGGCCGCAGGTCGCCTGAGGCCGTGGTCGCCGAGACCCTGGCCCTCGCCAACGCCACCGGCTTCACCGAGACCCTCCGCGCGGGCGCCACGGTCCAGTTCACCGACGACATCCCCGGCATCCCGGTCACCGTGGCCTGGGGCACCAAGGACCGCCTGCTGCTGCGCCGGCAGGGCGTACGCGCGAAGGGCATCATCCCCAAGGCCCGGCTGGTACGGCTGCCCGGCTGCGGCCATGTCCCGATGAACGACGACCCGGCGCTCGTCGCCCGCGTGATCCTCGACGGCAGCCGCTGAGGGGACGCTCCGGGCGTACGGCGTCGGGCCGCGCGTCAGCCTGGCGGCGCTTGTGCGAACGCAGCGGTGGGGCAGGGGCGCTCCGGGGTGACGGCGCGGGTACTACGCGCGCGTGGGACGCGGTCGAGGTGACAGTGCGTCGGATACGCGGTGGCCGGGGACAGTTGTTCACTTGTGGTTCGCGTGGGCGCTGCGGTGCACCAGTAGGTGTGTCAGGGCACACCAGCCGGCTCCCCGCACTGGAGGCCCCACCATGTCCGCCCGTCCCCTGCTCCCCGGTCGTCGCAGCGTGCTGCGCGGCTCCGTCGCCGCCTCGGCGGCCCTGACCCTCCCGGCCGGCCTCGGCGCGGCACCGGCCTTCGCCCTGTCCGGGCGCCCCCGCGCGGAGTGGGGCGTGCAGAGCGGTGACGTGACGGCCGACTCGGCGCTGGTGTGGGTCCGTTCGGACCGGCCGGCCCGGATGATCGTGGAGACCTCGGCGACCGAGTCGTTCCGCGATCCGCGCAGATGGCACGGCCCCCTGCTGGGCCCGGACACCGACTTCACCGGTACGACCAGGCTGCGCGGGCTGCCGCCCGGCCGGCAGGTCCACTACCGGGTGCTGCTCGCCGACCCGGACGACCCGCGTCGTACGAGCGAGCCGGTCCCGGGGACTTTCCGCACAGTGCCGGTGCGCCGCGGCGACGGTGTGCGCTTCCTGTGGTCCGGCGACCTCGCGGGCCAGGGCTGGGGCATCAACCCCGACCTCGGCGGCTACCGCATCTTCGACGCGATGGCCCGCCTCGACCCCGACTTCTTCCTGTTCAGCGGCGACACCGTCTACGCCGACGGCCCGATCGCGCCGACCGCGGCGCTGCCCGGTGGCGGCATCTGGCGGAACGTCACCACCGATGAGAAGGCGAAGGTCGCCGAGACGCTCGCCGAGTACCGCGGCAACTTCCGCTACAACCTCCTGGACGACAACCTGCGTCGCTTCAACGCGCAGGTGCCCACCATCGTGCAATGGGACGACCACGAGGTGCGCAACAACTGGTACCCGGGGCAGGTCGTCGCCGGCACCGACACCCGCTACACGGAGAAGAGCGTGGACGTGCTGGCGGCGCGGGCGCAGCGGGCGTTCAGCGAGTACTTCCCCGTCTCGACGCTGCGGCCCGGCGCCCGGGAGGGCCGCGTGTACCGGGTGCTGCGACAGGGGCCGCTGCTGGACGTGTTCGTGCTGGACATGCGCAGCCACCGCAACGCGAACTCGCCGGACGACCAGGCCGTCGACCCGCAGGGCATCCTGGGCGTCGAGCAGTTGGAGTGGCTGAAGCGGGAGCTGGCGCGCTCGCGGGCGGTGTGGAAGGTGATCGCCGCCGACATGCCGATCGGCCTGGTGGTGCCGGACGGCCAGGAGGGCCGGCCGCACTTCGAGGCCATCGCTCAGGGCGACCCGGGTGCGCCGCTCGGGCGCGAGCTGCAGATCGCCGAGCTGCTGCGGTTCGTCAAGCACCGGCGGATCACCGGCACGGTGTGGTTGACGGCCGACGTCCATCACACCTCGGCCCAGCACTACCAGCCGTCACGGGCGGCGTTCACGGACTTCGAGCCGTTCTGGGAGTTCGTCTCCGGGCCGCTGAACGCGGGCGCGTTTCCGGCGAGCGCCCTGGACGGCACCTTCGGCCCGGAGCGGGTCTTCGTGAAGGCGCCGAGCGTCGGCAACGTCTCCCCCGCCGACGGGTACCAGTTCTTCGGCGAGGTCGACATCGACGGCGACAGCGCCGAGCTGACGGTCCGGCTGCGCGAGCAGGACGGCACCGTGCTGTTCACGCAGGTGCTCCAGCCAGGCCGGGTCGGCCAGTAACTGCCGTACGCTCGACAGCACGTGCCCCGCACCGGCGTCATCCCCCGGTGCGGGGCACGTGTGCGTCCAGCGGAGCGGGCGCCGGCGGGGGAGGTCGCCGCATGACGTAGACAACTCAACCGTCAAAAGAACAACAAATGGTGCAGAAGCGTCCTTTACCCATCGGTCACAAAGCGTTCGTGATCACGCAACACCTCTCGTCCACAGTGGGCGTATGAAGCGAAACATGTCTGATGTGACGCGAGCGCGGCACGGCCGCCCCGTCCACCACTGGCGCCGGGACGTGGTCGAGCTCGCCGCCCTGTTCACAGCCGTCGCGGTGGCCGACGCGGTGGCGAACCTGATCGGGCACGGCCCCGACGGACCGGCGCTGCTGGTGATCTCGGCAGTGGTGCTGCTGGCCACGGCGGCGTTCCACACATGGTGGTCACGGCGCCACGGTCATGCACCGCCGACGAGCGATACCGATGCCCGGCCGCGCCCCGCAGAGGGCGAGACCGGGCCGTCGGAAGCGCCGGCCGGGCAGACGGCCGGGGCGAGCGCGCTGTGGCGGATGCGGACGACGGTGAAGGACGCGCCCGGTTCGCTGGCCGCGCTGTGCACGGCACTGGCCGAGCGGCAGGTGGACATCCTCACCCTGCAGACGCATCCGCTGGGCGAGGACACGGTGGACGAGTTCCTGCTGCGCTCGCCGGGCGGACTCTCGGCGGCGGAGATCACGCGTGTGGTGTCCGAGGCGGGTGGCGCGCACACCTGGATCGAGCGGGCCGACGCCCATGACCTGGTCGACGCACCGACCCGGGTGCTGGGGCTGGCCACTCGCACGGCTCTGGACACGGCGGAACTGCCGTTGGCCCTGCGCCAGTTGCTGGGCCGCTGCACGATCCGTTCGCTGCCCGCCACGCCGCCCGCCTCCCGCGACAGGACCGGCGGCCGGGGCGAGGGCGGCCCGGTGGAGGGCGCGCTGGAGGAGACGGTGATGCGGCTGCGGGTGCCCGAGGGCGGTGTGATCACGGTGGAACGGCCGTATCTGCCGTTCACCCCGACCGAGTTCGCGCGGGCGCGCGCACTGGTGGAGCTGGACGCGCGGCTCGGCCCGCGGGTGCCGCGCGGACAGGACGAGCTGACGCTGCCGGAGGGCAACCCCATCACCGTGCGGCGCGCCGACACCGGGGACGTCGCCGCGGCGAAGGCGATGCACGAGCGGTGCTCGCAGCGGACGCTGGGCATGCGGTACCACGGGCCGGTGAAGGACGCCGACCGCTATCTCAACCATCTGCTCAGCCCGCGCTACGGCCGCACGCTCGCGGCGCAGACCCCCTCGGGCCGGGTCGTCGGGCTCGGGCATCTGCTGTGGGACGGGGACGAGACGGAGGTCGCGCTGCTCGTCGAGGACGACTGGCAGCGGCGGGGGGTCGGCAGCGAGCTGCTCGGCAGGCTGGTGGGAATGGCGGTGGAGGCGGGCTGCGACAGCGTGTACGCGGTGACGCAGGCGGCGAACACCGGGATGGTCGCGGCGATGCGGGGGCTTGGGCTGCCGCTGGATTATCAGATCGAGGAGGGCACGTTGGTGATCACGGCGCGGCTCGCTCCGCTGGGTGAGGCGGCCGGTGCTGTGGAGCGGCTTTCTCGTGCAGGGGAGTTCGGGGTGGCCGACGCGCCATAAGGGGCGGGGGTTGTGCGGCGGCTACCGGTGCGTTGTGGCTTGTCGCGCCCGCGCGGCGGTAGCCGCAAATTGAGCAGAGCCCCGCGCCCCTGACGGGGCGCTTCAGCTCAGGCGGTCGTCATTGTCGCTCGTGCTCCCGTCCTCACCGGCGTCAGTGCCTGGTCCAGGTCGGCCCACAGGTCCTCGACGTCCTCCAGGCCCACCGACATGCGCAGCAGGCGGTCGGAGACGCCGGCGTCGCGGCGGTCGTCGGCGTCGACGATGCGGTGGCTGATGGAGGCGGGGTGCTGGATGAGGGTGTCGACGCTGCCGAGGCTGACCGCCGGGGTGATCAGACGGACGTTCGCGATCACCTCGTGCGGTTCGCCGTGCACCTCGAAGGCGACCATCGCGCCGCCGATGCGCGGGTAGTGGACGCGGGCGACGCGCGGGTCGGCGGCGAGACGGCGGACCAGTTCGGCGGCGGTCTCGGAGGCGGCGCGCACCCGCACCGGCAGGGTGGACAGTCCGCGCAGCAAGAGGTATCCGGCCAGCGGGTGCAGGACGCCGCCGGTGGCGAAGCGCACCTGGCGCAGCTTCCCGGCGAATTCCTCGTCGCAGGCCACGACGCCGGCCATGACGTCGCCGTGGCCGCCGAGGTACTTGGTGGCGCTGTGCAGCACCAGGCGGGCGCCCTGCTCGGCGGGGCGCTGGAGCACGGGCGTGGCGAAGGTGTTGTCGGCGAGCAGCGGGACCGAGCCGCAGGCGTGGGCGACGGCCCGCAGGTCGACCTCCGCGAGGGTCGGGTTGGCGGGCGACTCGACCATGACGAGGCCGGTGTCGGGGCGCAGCGCATCGGCGATGCCGGCCGGGTCGGTCCAGGTGACCTCGGAGCCGAGGAGCCCGGCGGTCAGCAGATGGTCGCTGCAGCCGTACAGGGGGCGTACGGCGACGACGTGGCGCAGGCCCATGGAGGCCCGGACCAGCAGGACCGCGCTGAGGGCGGCCATGCCGCTGGCGAAGGCGACGGCCGACTCGGTGCCCTCCAGGCGGGCCAGGGCCGTCTCGAACCGGGCGACGGTCGGGTTGCCGAGGCGGGCGTACACGGGCGGGCCGTCGAGTTCGGCGCCGGTCTCGGCGAAGGCGTCGATGCGGGCGGCCTCGCCGCGGCTGTCGTAGGACGGGTAGGTGGTGGACAGGTCGATCGGCGGCGCGTGCAGTCCCTGGCGCGCGAGGTCGTCGCGGCCGGCGTGCACAGCCTCGGTGGCCAGGGCCCGGGATGCGGGGCGGTGGCCTGCAATGACGCCCTGGGGCGTGTCCATGTCGGTGTCCATGAACGGACAGGGTGAACACCGACCGGGCCACAGGAATCGAACACCGTGCTACGTTCGGCGCGTGGCCGAATCTGTCGTACTGGATCCGGTCGATCTTCAGCTGCTGACCCTGCTGCAGAACGACGCACGGACGACCTACCGCGATCTCGCCGCCCTGGTGGGCGTCGCCCCGTCGACATGCCTGGACCGGGTGACCCGACTGCGGCGGGCCGGGGTGATCCTCGGCCATCAGCTGCGACTGGATCCGGCCAAGCTGGGCCGCGGCCTGCAAGCGTTGCTGTCGGTGCAGGTCAGGCCGCATCGGCGGGAGCTGGTGGGGCCGTTCGTGGAGCGGGTGCGGGCGCTGCCGGAGTCGCTGACCGTGTTCCATCTGACGGGGCCGGACGACTACCTGGTGCATGTGGCCGTGGCGGACATGGCCGATCTGCAGCGGCTGGTGCTGGACGAGTTCACATCACAGCGGGAGGTGGCCCGGGTGGAGACCCGGTTGATCTTCCAGAGGTGGGACTGCGGGCCCCTGCTGCCGCCTTCGCCCTCGGCGCAATCGGGGTGACGTGCGACGGGCGGCCGTACGAGGATGGTCAACATGTCACAGACCAAGAGCCCGCTGCCCCGTGAGGTCGCCGACGCCTATGTCGACGACCTCGTCGCCCTCGATCCCGTCACCGGCACCTACCTCGGTGTGAAGGAGAGTTCGAGCCGACTGCCCGATCTCTCGCCAGCGGGGCAGGAGGCGCTCGCGGCACTGCAACGGGCGACGCTCGCGCGGCTCGACGAGGCCGAGCGGCAGCCCGGCGCGGACAGTGACATCGAACGCCGGTGCGCACGACTGCTGCGGGAGCGGCTGACCGCCGAACTCGACGTGCACGAGGCCCACGAGGGCCTGCGGGCGGTCGGCAACATGGCGACGCCCGCGCACAGTGTGCGGGAGGTCTTCACGGTCACGCCCGCCGACACCGACGAGGACTGGGCGGCGATCACCGAGCGGCTGCGCGCCGTCCCGGCCGCGCTGGCGGGCTACCGGGAGTCGCTGACGCTCGGCCTGGAGCGCAAGCTGTACGCGGCGCCGCGGCCGACGGCCACGTTCGTGGACCAGCTCGGCGAGTGGGCGGACACCGACGGCAACGGCCGCGGCTGGTTCGAGGACTTCGCGGCGGCCGGTCCCGATGCCCTGCGCGGCGAACTGGACGAGGCCGCCCGCGGGGCGACGGCGGCCGTGGTGGAGCTGCGGGACTGGATGCGGGAGGTGTACGTCCCGGCGATCGAGGGCGCCCCGAACACGGTGGGCCGCGAGCGCTACGCCCGCTGGTCGCGCTACTTCAACGGCACGGACCTCGACCTGGACGAGGCGTACGCGTACGGCTGGTCCGAGTACCACCGGCTGCTCGGCGAGATGAAGAAGGAGGCCGAGAAGATCCTTCCGGGCGCACAGACGCCGTGGGTGGCGCTCGCGCACCTCGACGAGCAGGGCCGGCACATCGAGGGCGTCGACGAGGTCCGCGAGTGGCTGCAGGGCGTGATGGACCGGGCGATCGAGGCGCTCGACGGCACGCACTTCGAACTGGCCGAGCCGGTGCGGAAGGTGGAGTCCTGCATCGCGCCGCTCGGCAGCGCGGCCGCGCCCTACTACACCCAGCCGTCGGAGGACTTCTCCCGGCCGGGCCGCACCTGGCTGCCGACCATGGGGCAGACCCGGTTCCCGGTCTACGACCTGGTCTCCACCTGGTACCACGAGGGCGTGCCGGGCCATCACCTCCAGCTCGCGCAGTGGACGTACGTCGCGAAGAACCTCTCGCGCTACCAGGCCACGGTCGGCGGAGTCAGCGCCAACGCCGAGGGCTGGGCCCTGTACGCGGAGCGGCTGATGGACGAACTCGGCTTCCTGGCCGACCCGGAGGAGCGGCTCGGTTACCTGGACGCGCAGATGATGCGCTCGACCCGGGTCATCGTCGACATCGGCATGCACCTGGAGCTGGAGATCCCGGCGGACTCGCCGTTCCACCCGGGTGAGCGCTGGACGCCGGAGCTGGCGCAGGAGTTCTTCGGCGCGCACAGCAGCCGCCCGGCAGACTTCGTCGAGAGCGAGCTGACCCGCTACCTCACGATCCCCGGCCAGGCCATCGGCTACAAGCTGGGCGAACGCGCCTGGCTGCTCGGCCGCGAGAACGCCCGCAAGCGCCATGGCGCCGCCTTCGACCTCAAGTCCTGGCACATGGCCGCCCTTTCCCAGGGCTCCCTGGGCCTGGACGACCTGGTGGACGAACTCTCAGCACTCTGATCCGACTACGCGAAGGGCGGCGGGGCCTGACGACAGGCCCTGCCGCCCTTGCCGTTGTCAACACCCACAGTCCTCCGCGTCCACCGGCGCCGTCAGCGCGTCGGCGTCCCGCTGCTCACGCCCCTCCCAGGTCTCGAACTCGAAACCCTCCCGCACCCAGTACTCGAAGCCGCCGAGCATCTCCTTGACCTGGTAACCGAGTTCGGCCAAGGCCAGCGCCGCACGAGTCGCGCCGTTGCAGCCGGGGCCCCAGCAGTACGTCACGACGGGCACGGACTTGTCGAGGAGCTGCTCGGCCTGCTCGGGGATCAGCGCGGTCGGCAGGTGGACGGCGCCGGGGACGTGGCCCTGGTCCCAGCTCGCGGTGGAGCGGGAGTCCAGCAGGACGAAGCCGGGGTCGCCGTCGGCGGAGAGCGCGGCGGCCACGTCGGAGACGTCGGCGTGGAAGACCAGCGAGGCACGGAAGTAAGCGGCGGCCTCGGCGGGGGCGGCGGGCGCGACGCGCAGGACGGGGCTGACGGCGGGGGCGGCGGTGGCGGCGGTGGTCATCGCGGGGCCTTTCTCGACGACTGCAGTTTCGGTGACTGCACTCTCGGTGACTGCTCTCTCACGGGCTCTCGTCACTGACCGCGCTGTCACTGACTGCTCCGATGACCAGAAATCTACGGCTGTTGATCATCTTCTTGAAGAGGCGTTCCACGGTCCGGACCTTGATGCGCCGGGGATTCCCCTGCTATCCATCGGGCATGACCACGTTTTCCCCGGACGCCACCGACTGGCGCATCCTCGACGTCCTGCAGCGTGACGGACGGGCCAGCTTCGCGGAGCTGGCCCGGGCCGTGTCGATGTCCGCGAGCGCGGTCACCGAGCGGGTGCGCCGGCTGGAGGAGGCGGGCGTGATCCAGGGATACGCGGCGGTCGTGGACCCCGACCGGCTGGGCATGCCGATCCTGGCGTTCGTCCGGCTGCGCTACCCCAACGGCAACTACAAGCCCTTCCACGACCTGGTCGCCGTGACCCCGGAGATCCTCGAGGCGCACCACGTCACCGGCGACGACTGCTTCGTGATCAAGGTCACCGCCCGCTCGATGAAGCACCTGGAGGACGTGTCGGGCCGGATCGGCGCGCTGGGGTCGGTGACCACCAGCGTCGTCTACTCCTCGCCCCTCCCCCGCCGCCCGCTCGGTCAGTGACCGCGCCGGCGCAACGTCGAGCCCGATCTGCCCTTGACGACCTCCAGCTGGGCGTGGACGCGGCGCCGTAGGTCGGGCACATGGCTGACGATGCCGACGCTGCGGTCGCGCTCGCGCAGCGAGTCGAGGACGTCCAGCACCTCGTCCAGCGTCTGGTCGTCGAGGCTGCCGAAGCCCTCGTCGATGAAGAGGGTGTCCAGGCGCACCCCGCCCGCCTCGTCGGTGACGACGTCCGCGAGACCGAGGGCGAGGGCGAGCGAGGCGAAGAAGGTCTCGCCGCCCGACAGGGTCGAGGTGTCCCTCTCGCGTCCGGTCCAGGCGTCCACGACATGCAGGCCGAGGCCGCTGCGGCCGCGTCCGGAGCGGTCGTCGGAGTGGACGAGGGTGTAGCGGCCGGAGGACATCCGGCGCAGGCGCACGGTCGCCGCGGCGGCCACCCGTTCCAGACGGGCGGCCAGCACATAGGACTCCAGGCGCATCTTGCGCTCGTTGTCGGCCGCCGTGCCCGCGGTGAGGGCGGCCAGCCGGGCCACCCGGTCGTACTCCTCGCGCAGCGGGGCCAGTCGGCGCACGCCTGCGGCCGCGTGCCGGGACAGCCGGTCGAGTTCCGTGCGGCGCCGGTCGGCCGCGTCGCGCGCGGAGGCCGCCTCGCGCACGCGCCGGGCGGCGTCGGCGGCGGCCTGCTCGGCGCCCGCCAGGTCGGCGGGCGGGCACTGGGCGGCGGCCGCGGTGTCGGCCTCGGCGAGGACGGCCCGTACGGCGGCCTCCTCGGTCTGCCAGGCGTCGAGGCGGCGTTGCAGTGTGCGGTGGGCGTCGTCGTCCAGGAGGGCGTCCGCGGCGGCCTGCGGGGTGTCGAAGCCGGCCCGGAAGGCGGCGTCGGCGAGCCGGGCGTCGGCATCCTTGAGCCGCTGGGCGGCGTCCTCGGCGGCGCGGGCGGCCTCCGCCGCGGCGTCGAGCAGTACGGTCTGCCGCTCCAGCTGGGCGGCGCGCGCGGCGACGCTGTCCAGGGCGCCCCGCGCCTCGGTCAACTCGCCTTCCAGTGCGGTGCGTTCCCGGTCGAGGGCGTCGCGGCGAGCGGCGCGGGAGGCCGACCGCAGCGCGGCTTCCTGGCGGGCGTCGGTGCGCCGCCGGTGCTCCGCCTCGGCCCGGCGCAGCTCCTCGTGCGCGGGGTGCAGGTCGGAGGCCTCGCCGCGCGCCCGGGTGTAGCGCCGCTCCAGCTCCTCGGCCTCCTCGGTGAGCCGGGCGGTGGGGGCGTCGCCCGCCTCGGCGGTGGCGGCGGCCAGCTCCTCGCGGAGTCCGGCGAGCCGGCGCTCGTCCTGCGCGCGGGTCTCCTCGGCGCGCTGCGAGGCGGCCAGCGCGCGTTCCTCGGTGTCGCGGTCCACGTGTCCGTCGACCCTGCGGGCGGGCGCGGGGTGCTCGGTGGCGCCGCAGACGGCGCAGGCCTCGCCGTCGCGGAGGTTCGCGGCGAGTTCGGCGGCGATGCCGTTCAGCCGCTGTTCCTTCAGGTCGAGCCAGTGGGTACGGGCCCGCACCGCGTGGTCGGCCGAGGCGAGGGCCTGCTGCTGCGCGGCCGCGGCCTCGGTGGCGAGCCGGTCGCGCCGTACGGCCGCGTCCAGCCGCCGCCGGGCCGGTTCGCGCTGAACGGCGAGCTGCTCCGCGCGCGTGGCGGCCTCCTGCGCGGCGTCGATCCGGGCCTGGAGGGTGGCGCGGACGGTGTCCCACTCGGCGAGCCAGGCGTCGGCCTCGGCGAGGACGTCCTCGTCGGCGCGTTCCTGCCGGTCGAGCCCCGCGCGTTCGGCGACCAGTTCGGCCAGGCGCTGTTCGGCGCGCCGGGCGGACTCCAGGCCGCCCAGCTCCTCGGCGGCCCGGCGTGCGGCGGCGGCGAGTCCGGGCGCGCCCGCGTCGGCGAAGGTGTCGGGCAGCAGGGCACGCGCGTGTGCCTCGGCGGCGGCCGCCCGCCGGTGCTCGGCCTCGGCGAAGTCGCGCAGCTCCAGCGCGGGCGCGACCGCCTCGGCCTTGCGGCCCCGCTCCATGCGTTCCCGGTCCGCCCGGTGGTCGTCCGACCGCTCCTGGAGCAGCAGCGCCCGCTCCCGCGCCTCCGTGAACCGCCGCTGCAACCGCGCGGTCTCGCGTACGTCTTCCAGGGCGCGGTCGGCCGCGGCCTGCGCGGACTCGGCGGCGGCCAGTCGGCAGTGGGCGACGGTGAGCTGCTCGCGCGCGGTGCTGCGGGCGACGGCCGCCGCGCTCAGCACGGCCTCGGCGAGGCCCGGCTCGCCCGGGGTGAGCTCCGGCAGCTCCATGGCGTCGCCGGCGGCCTGCTGCATCCGGTGCGCGTCCGCGAGCAGGGCGGCGTCGCCCTCGTGGACGCCCGCCTGGGTGGTCCTGCGCCGCTCGGCGAGCCGCTTCTCCACGTCGGCGAAGCGCTGGGTGTCGAAGAGCCGGCCGAGCAGCTTGCCGCGGGCCTCGGCGTCGGCGCGCAGGAACCGCGCGAAGTCGCCCTGCGGCAGCAGCACGACCTGGCAGAACTGCTCCCGGCTCATGCCGAGCAGCTGCGTGATCTCCTCGCCGATCTCCTGGTGGGAGCGGCTGAGGTCCTTCCAGGCGCCGGCCCGGTGCTCGCGCAGCCAGGTCTGGGCCTTGTCGAGCGTCGTACCGGCGCCGCGCTTCTTGGGGCGCTCCCAGGGCGGCTGCCGGGTGATCTCCAACCGGCGTCCGGCGACGGTGAGTTCGAGGGTCACCGACGTACGCGTGCCGGGGGCGGCATGGTCGCTGCGCAGGTTGGTGCCCAGGCGGGCACCCGGCACCGAGCCGTACAGGGCGTAGCAGACGGCGTCCAGGACGGAGGTCTTGCCCGCGCCGGTCGGTCCGTGCAGCAAGAACAGTCCTGCGGCGGACAGCGCGTCGAAGTCGACACTGTGGGAGGCGCCGAAGGGGCCGAAGGCGGTCAGGTCGAGCCGGTGCAGCCTCATCGGGCCACCTCCCGCACGGTCGCGTCCACGCGCACGGCGTCGAAGGCGTCCCGCAGCACGGCCCGCTCCCGCTCGTCGGGCCCGGCGCCGCGCACATGGGCGACGAAGTCCTCGGCGATCTGCTCGTCGCTGCGCCCGGCGAGGCGTCTGGCGTACGACACGTCGGGGTCGTCGGCGGTGCGCTCGGGTTCGAAGACCAGGCTGAGGGTGTGCGGGAAGCGCTCGGCGAGCCGGGCCATCGGCTCGGCCGGGCGCACGGCGTCGGTCAGGGTGGCCTCCACCCAGGACTCCTCGTGCCGGTCCAGGGTGGGGTCGGCGAGCAGCTCCTCCAGGGTGCCCCGCAGCCGGGCCAGGGCACGCGGCACCGGGCAGTCGACGCGCTCGGCGCTGACCTGTCCCTCGCCGTCGAGGTCGACGAGCCACATGCTCTTGCGGTGGTCGGCCTCGGAGAAGGAGTACGGCAGCGGGGAGCCCGAGTAGCGCACGCGCTCGGTGATGGTCTGGGAGCCGTGCAGATGTCCCAGGGCCGCGTAGTCCACGCCGTCGAAGACGCCGGCCGGGACGGCGGCCACGCCGCCCACCGCGATGTCGCGCTCGCTGTCGCTGGGCTCGCCGCCGGTGACGAAGGCATGCGCGAGGACGACGGACCGGGTGCCCCGCGCGCGGGTGGCGAGGTCGGCGCGGACCCGGTCCATGGCCGCCGCGAGCACCGCCTCGTGTCCGGGCCTGTCCACCGCGAACTCGTCCTTCACCAGGGCCGGTTCGAGATACGGCAGCCCGTAGAAGGCGACGTCCCCGCAGGTGTCCCGCAGCACCACGGGCGTCCCGCACGCCGCCGGGTCGGTCCGCAGATGGATCCCGGCCCGCCCGATCAGCCCGGCGCCCACGCCGAGGCGCCGCGCGGAGTCGTGGTTCCCGGAGATCATCACCGTAGGGACGCCGAGGTCGGCGAGCCGGTGCAGGGCGTCGTCGAACAGCTCGACCGCGGCCAGCGGCGGTACCGCGCGGTCGTACACGTCTCCCGCCACGACCACCGCGTCCACGTCGCGCTCACGCGCGGTCGCGACCAGGTGCCCGATGAACTCGGCCTGGGCGCCGAGCATGCTCACCCGGTGGAACGCCCGGCCGAGATGCCAGTCGGAAGTGTGCAGGAGCCTCATGATCCCCGAGACTAACGGCCGGGTCTGACATCACGGGCGGTTACTCCCGTACCGCCCGTCATGACCGTTCTCACAGGCGGGAGTTATGCCCGATATACACCAATTATCTTGCCTACGCGTCCCCGTACGCCTCCCCGCCCAGCTCGAACCCCGCCGTGCCGGCGGTCGCGTCGGCGAGCCAGGCGCGGAAGGAGTCGACGTCGGCGTCGGGGAGGCCGATCTCGATCGTGACCTGCTCGGTGTAGCGGACGTCGCGGACCTCGCGGCCGGTGGCGCGCAGGTCGTTCTGGATCTTGCCGGCGCGCTGGTGGTCGACGGTGACGGTGGCGAGGCGGAAGCGGCGGCGGGTGATCGTGCCGAGGGTGTCGATGGCCTCGCCGACAGCACCGCCGTACGCGCGGATCAGGCCGCCCGCGCCGAGCTTGACGCCGCCGTAGTAGCGGGTGACCACGGCGACGACGTACCGCATGTCGCGGCGCAGCAGCATCTGGAGCATGGGGACGCCCGCGGTGCCGCCCGGTTCGCCGTCGTCGCTGGCCTTCTGCACGGAGGCGTCGGCGCCGATGACGTACGCCCAGCAGTTGTGGGTGGCGTCGGCGTGCTCCTTGCGGACGGACGCGACGAAGTCCTGCGCCTCCTGCTCGGTGGCCGCGGGGGCGAGCGCGCACAGGAAGCGGGAGCGGTTGATCTCGATCTCGTGCACGCCCGCGTGGGCGACTGTGCGGTACTCGTCCTGCATCCGGCCACCCTATGCGCTGCGGACGGACCCGCCGGACCTAGGGCTTTTACCCCGCGGTCGGCCCGCCGGACCTAGGGCTTCTTGCCCCGCGGCACGACCATCGCCGTCAGCAGGGCACAGCCCGGGGCGAGTGCCTCCCAGGTGCGTCCGTACCAGGTCAGGACGGCGATCGCCGAGGTCGGGAACTTCTCGTGGACCGCGTCCAGGGCGCCGTCCATGTCGCTCCCGGCCAGGGTGAGGACCAGCTCCTCGAGGCCGGGGTTGTGGCCGATCAGCAGCAGCGTGCCGACCTGGGGCGGTGTTGCGCGTGCCACGGTCAGCAGGTCCGCCGCGTCGGCCGCGTACACCCGGCGGTCGAAGCGCACCTGTGGCGGCGTGCCCCACTCGGCGGAGGCCAGTTCCCACGTCCCACGCGCGCGTGCGGCGGTGGAGCACACGGCGAGGTCCGGCAGCCAGTCGCTCTCCGCCAGCACCCGGCCCGCCACGGGCGCGTCCCGGCGGCCGCGCGGCGCGAGCGGACGGTCATGGTCGGCCACGCCCTCGGGCCACGCGGACTTCGCGTGCCGCAGCACGACCAGCCGGCGACGCGGACCCGCGCCGGCGCGGGCGGTCACGCCGGGCTGCCCAGGTCGCGGGTGAGCTCCAGCCCGAGCAGCCGGTCCGCATACGCATACGTCTCGAACCGCGCGCCCTCCGGCAGCTCCGGCCCGGCCGCCTCGACCCGCTCCAGCACCCGCAGGATCGCCGGCACGTCCAGGTCGTCCTCCCATGCCTCCCGCAGCAGCGCCCGTATGTCGGCGGGAATCGGCCGCGACGGCTGCCGCGCCCACACGGCCACGGTCCGCCGCCAACGCCTCAGGGTGTCCTCCGCGCGGTCCAGCAGGGCGGCGTCCAGGTGCAGGGGCGCGCTGCGGGGCTCGCGGAGGAGGGCGAGGCGGAGGACGGCCGGGTCGGCGGGGTCGGCCGGGTCGAGAGCCGGAAGCACCAGGTCGGGGGGCGTGCCGTCCGCGGGGGCCACGCCGATCCGCACCCCCTCCGGAGCCGGGCCGGTCGCACCCTCCGCCACCACATGGAGGACCTGCGCCTCACCCAGCCCGGTGCCCACGTCCCGGCTGTCCTCGAAGGGACGTACGCCCAGAGCCGCGGCGGCGGCCCTCAGCTCCGCCTCCTCCGGTCCGCCGCTCAGCACCGCCCACACCGGGGTGCCGCCCAGCTCGAGCGCACGTACCAGCAGGTCGGCGACGAGCAGCACGCGCAGTGCCGTGAGGCCGGGGCCGGTCGCACGGGCCTCGACCCGGGTCAGGCCCCGGCGGGCGGGAGCGGCCTCGACGGGCTCGCCGGTACGGGCGTCGATGATGCGCAGCACGAGGTGAGCGTAGGCGGAGGGACGGGGCGGCGCAGAGATGTCGTACGCATTCAGGTCACGGCGCCGCCCGGTCGGGCTCCCGGCCCGGCTCCCGGCCGAGGGAATCTCAGGGACTCCCCCTCTGTTGGCGCCAGCGGGGCAGCAGTGCCCCTGGGACGACGAGGCCGAAGGAGGCCATGGTGTACGGCGACGCAGAGACAGTCCGCAAGATCCTCACCGAAGCCGGTGACACCTGGGCCGTGGTGGGCCTGTCCTCCAACCGGAGGAGGGCCGCGTACGGTGTCGCCGAGGTGCTGCAGCGGTACGGGAAGCGGATCGTGCCCGTCCACCCCAAGGCGGAGACCGTGCACGGCGAGCAGGGGTACGCCTCGCTCGCCGACATCCCCTTCGACGTGGACGTCGTCGACGTGTTCGTCAACAGCGACCTCGCCGGGGACATCGCCGACCAGGCCGTCGCCAAGGGCGCGCAGGCCGTCTGGTTCCAACTCGACGTCATCGACGAGGCCGCGTACGAGCGCACCCGCGCGGCCGGCCTCGACATGGTGATGGACCGCTGCCCGGCGATCGAGATCCCCCGGCTCCGCTAGGGCCTGATCCCGAAGCCGGGCCCTAGGCGCGCTTGGCGGGGGTCAGTTCGCACCTCCCGTTCGCGCAGGACCGGCGGAGCCTGCCGGCCGAGAGGGTCTCCGCGAGACCGATCGCCCAGCACATCGGGCAGCCGCGCAGCGCGACCAGTCCGACCGGGGCGAGCAGCAGGCTCACCGGACCGACGACCGGCAGCAGGGCCAGGGAGGCGATGAGCGCGCCGAACCCGACGGCTCCCCGGGCCAGATGGCGCGGGACGGTGGCACTGGCGTAGTTGGTGCCCGGTTTGGTGGGGCGGATCGCCGTGCTCTGGTCAGATGTCATCGTCGGTTCCCCTCGTTCCGGTGGTTCGGGCCGGTTCGTCGTGCAGGGCCTCGCGGACCGCCGAACGGGCCCGGTGCAGGCGGGACTTCATGGCGGCGGTGCTCAGCCCGAGCCGGTCGGCGACCGTCCGGCCGGGCAGGCCCTGGATGTCCCGCATGACCAGCACCTGCCGCTGGTCGTCGGGCAGCGCGGCGACGGCGGCCGCGACACGTTCGGCCTCCAGGCGCAGCAGCACCTCCTCCTCGGCGGACCGTCCGCCGCCCGAGGTGCCGGGCCGGTCCGGCTCGTCGGCCGGTCCCCGGTGGAGCAGGCCGCGGGTGCGGCGCAGGCACTCGTTGCGGACGATCCGGAACATCCACGACGCCAGCGCCCCGGAGGCGCGCAGCATGCCGATCTTGCGATAGAGGATGATCAGCGCTTCCTGAGCGGCGTCCTCGGCGTCCTGCGGTGTGGCGCACAGCGAGTGCGCGAACCGCTGCACATGCGGATGCGAGCTGTACACCAGCGCGCTGAGCGCCTCGACGTCGCCGCGTTGCGCCGCGGCGACCAGGGTGCCGCCGGGCCAGGTGCGGTCAGCCACGCTGACGCTTCCGGCGGCGCAGCGTGACGGTGCACACGCACAGCAGCAGCGCGGCTGCCGCTACGACGATCACGACAGTGGTCATGGGGTCCTCCCGTTGGGTGCGAGGCGGACGCGGTCGTCCGCACACCTATGAGAGGCACGGTCGGCGCGAAAGGATTCACCCCTTTGTTCAGTGTGCCGTCGCCAGCAGGAACACCACCGCCCCCGCCACCACCGCGAACGCGCCCAGCATGGTGTGCAGGCGGGCCCGGCGCAGTGCGCCGCGGACCTGCCAGGCATGCGCCAGTTCGAGGAGATCCCGGCGGCGGCGCAAGGCCTGGTCGGCATTGGCGCGGGCCAGCGTGAGGCGGTAGGTCGCCTCGGCGCGGCGGCGCGGGTCCGTCTCGTGGACGAGGAGTGCCTCGACGTTGGCGGCGACCTTGCCGTGCAGTCGGCAGGCGGCGTCCAGTTCGGCGGGCGTCGATCCGAAGGGGCCGTAGAACGCCCTGGGCGAGGCGGTCAGTTCGGTGTGCAGGTCCCTCAGCTCCCGCCGTTCGCGGGGCGTCGGGTCGGTGAGGACGCGCAGGGTCGTCAGGCGTGGGGTCAGGGCCTCACCGGTGTGCCAGATCGCCCAGGCCACCCCGAGCACGGCCAGGGCCAGCCCCGCCGTGGCCAGCGCCAGATCGCCGCCGCCTTTCACCTTGCCTATGCCGGCGAGCGGCAGGCCGCCGAGCATGACTCCGCCGACCGCGGCGAAGGCGGCGATGGTCCAGCGGGCCGTCGTACGCATGTCGGTGACCGCCAGCTGGGCGGCGGAGACGAGCGGCGAGGCTTCGGCTGGAGGCTGTGACTGCGGGTCCGGTGCGCTGGTCACCCGGGCTCCGGGCCGTCGACGTCGGCTTCGCGGATCAGCGACTCGTCCCAGTTGTCGCGGGCGGGGCCGCCCAGGGCTTCGACGGGCCTCCACTGCTCGCCGTCGTAGAACTCGATCTCGTCACGCTCGTTGAAGCGGATGCTCCCCGCCTCGACCTCGTCGGAGCCGCCGGCCGTGCTGTCCGTCATCCCGCTCCCCCTCGACTCGCACAGGAGTTGATGTAGTACAGCTCTACCTCCACCCGGTCCGCCGAACCCCCGAACCAGAACGCGCGCGTGCCGACCTGCCCGCCGCAGAAGGCCCGGGGGCGTCCGGACTTGAGGGCCCGGTTGACGTCCTCGGCGAGGTCGGTCCCCGCGCCCAGCATCTCCTGCGGGGCCAGCCCGAACGTGATGACCATGCCGATACGACGCCCGTCAGCGCTGCGCCGCATCTCCCTGTCCAGCGCGGCTACGGCCCTTCTGCGGTCGGCGGCGTTCAGGGTGCCCGCGCCGGAGGCACGGCGGGTGGATCCCCCGCTCAGCGTCACGGTGAAGGTGTGCCTGCGGGGGTCCAGCCCCACCGGGCCCTTACGGGTCCGGGACGGGGACGGCGTGGGGGACTTCGGCGGGGACTCGGGCACGGAGGCCGACACGGACGGTGTGGGCGACGCGCCCGCGGTGGTGTCGGTGTCCGGGCCATCTGCGGCGGCCATGCCCACGACCACCAGGAACAGCACGAGGAACAGGTCGGCGAAGAGCCAGCCCGCGAGGTGGCGCGGCGCGATGGCGGGGCCGCCGGGGCCGCCGGGCCTCACGTGCGGTCCTCCGGGTACCACTCGTCACCGGGCCGCCGCGGCTGGGGCGGAGCCGCACCGTTGCCGGAGCCGGACGAGCCGGACGAGCCGGACGTACCGGGTGTGCCGGGCGCACCCGGCGTCCGCGGCTCCCCGAATCCCCCGGCCTGCCCCTGACCGTTGGCAGAGCCACCAGAGCCACCCGAGCCACCCGAGCCCGGAAAGCCCCCAGAGCCCGCGGAGCCACCCGAGCCGGCAGCGCCTCCAGAGCCACGAGGCCCACCGGAACCTCCGGACCCGCCCGCCCCGCCGGCCCACCCCGCCTCCCCGTCCGAGTTCGTCATCGCCGCCGAGTAGGGCGCCGCAGGCGTACGCCCCGTCTCCAGCACCGCCAGCACCCGCTCCAGCGCATCCATGTAGGAGTACAGCCGCTGGCTGGTGTCGACGAAGAGCAGCATCGCCTCGCCGATCCGCCGGGTGGTCTCCGAGACCTCGTCGGCGACGGTCGCGTGCACCCGGTTGGCCTCCTGGGAACTGCCCGCGGCGGAGCGCAGTTCGGCCAGCAGGCGGGACAGCGTCTCGCGGGTCGCCTGCTCGTCGGCGCGCAGCTCCTCGCGCATCTTGGCGAAGTCGCGCAGGAGTTGGTGCGGGACGGTCAGCGAGCGGCCCATGTCGCTCAACTCGCGTGCCGAGTGGGACCACTGGTCGAGCGCGGTGACGAACCGGCCTTCGGGTCCGGGCTCGAAGATCTTCGCCAGGCGCTCGGTGCTGCTCTGCATGGTGCGGGAGAGCCGGGCGGTACTTGTGGTGATGTCGCGGGCCACGCCGACGAGTTGCCGCGCGGGGACGTTCGCCACCTCCAGGACCGCGTGCTTGGACAGCTCCATGGTGAGGACGGCGAGATGGCCGGCGACCCGCTGGCGCAGGTCCTCGCGGGAGGCCTCCTGTCCGGCGGCCCACTCGAGCCGTTGCAGCCACAGGGTCGCGCCGATGACGGCGGTGATGAGCAGCACCACGATCAGGACGGCGGTTCCGCCGAAGCCGGAGGCCCACAGTTCGAGGAAGGTGGTGCCGGCCGGGGCGTCCTCGAAGTCGTCGAACGCGGTCCACAGCGAGAACCAGGTCACCGCGATGGGCAGGAACACCGCGACGTCCCGCCCCGCGGACAGCCAGGCGGTCAGCCGGCTGTTGCGCGGCTGCGCGTCCGGCACGAGCACCTCGGACGGATAGGCCCGCAGCAGATCGACCCCGGTCAGCGCGCGTCCGCCGGACTTGGCGTCCTCGGCGAGCCAGGTCAGCACGGAGCGGCCGGGGCTGTCGACGGGCAGCCGGCGGGCGTCGGCGGCGAGGGCGTCGGCGGCGGCGCCGAGGGCGTAGGAGGGTTCGGGCGCCGGTGGCAGAGTGCGCTTGGTGTTGCTGTTGGCGTTGCCGGCCACTGGTTCTCCCTCAGTCACGGGCGTCGTGCGGGTAGGGCCCGCGCCGGTCGGCGGGGTGGGGCAGCTGGAGGCGGAAGTACTGGTCGACGACCACGGCGACGACGGCTCTGTGGGCCCGGCCGCGCCGGCAGCCGTCGAGCAGCGCCCACAGCAGGGCGGGCGACGGGCGGGAGCCCGCCGCCTCGAGGACGGCCGTCACCGCGCGCGGCCCGAGGCGGGGGCCGATGGTCCAGCGCAGCAGCAGGCCGTACAGCTGGACGGCCCGCGCGGGGTTCTGCGGGGCCATGCGGTCCACGGCCTCCGCGAGGAACTCGGTGCGGCGCAGCATGTCGTACGCGTCGCGGCGTCCCCGGGCGGTGCCGCGCTCGGCGCAGCGTTCCAGCAGGGCGCGGGCGCGTTCGGGTTCGGCGCGACTGATGCGGTCGATCTCGCGGATCAGCTCGGTGGTGGAGAACCGGCCCACGAGGACCTCCGTCAAGTCGTCGAGGCCCGCCCGGGACAGGCCGATCCGGGCGGCGCAGGAGAGCAGGGGCACCACGTCGAAGACCTCGGCCCGGCGGACGGCCAGCTCCAGCCGTTCGCCGAGCACGCCGCGCACCAGGCCCGCGTCGGGCGGGGCGGCGCGCAGGACGCCCTCCAGTTCGCCGGCGGGCCTCGCCGCGACCGCGGCCGCGGCGTCGAAGCACCGCTGCACGGCAGCCAGCCGGATCTCCTCGCGCACCTGCGGGTAGGGCGCGAGTTCGGGTGTGAAGGGGGACCAGGCGTGCAGCAGGGCGGCCAGGTGGCCGTCGGTCAGCCGGGACAGTTCGAGGCGTACGCGGGGCAGTGCGGCCCGGCTGTGCAGATAGGCGGCCTCGGTAGGCGAGAGGTCGCCGTGCGGGGCGGCCTCCAGCAGGCTGGTGAGGTCGCTGAGCAGGCCGGGGGCGACGCTGTGCTGCTCGACCCAGTGCTGGACCTGCTCGGCGGAGGTCAGCGGCAGCGGGGGTCGCAGCCGGGCCAGGGCGTGCCGGCCGCGGCGGCGGTGCAGCCGGACCAGGAGGGCCGCGTGTCCTCGCAGCGGGCCGGCGGGGCCGTCGGTGCCGTCGGGGGCAGTGGCGTCGATCCGGCGCCGGGTGCCCTGGAGTCCGGCCGTCGCGTCGGGTCGTACGAAGACGAACTGGGGGAGTTCGCGGGCCGCGTCGGACTCCTCATGGGTGGCGAACGTCCAGTCTCCGACCACGACGTGGCTGAGCAGCTCGGCCAGGGCGTGCACCACGACCTCGCCCGGCAGGGGCGAGCCGACCACGGTGAGCGGGGCGCCGGGGTGCTCCATGAGGGCCTCGGCGAGCCGGGTCAGCAGCTCCTCGGGCAGGGCGAGGGCGGCGGTGTCCAGGTCGTCGAGGAGGTGCTCGCGCTGGAGCAGCAGGGCGCGGACCCGGTCCAGGGGGACGCGCGGCAGCAGCTCGTCCTCGGGGCCGCGGGGGCCGCGTTCGTCGAGGAGGGCGTCCTGGCGGGCCCGGGGCGGCAGCCAGTCGTCCCAGTCGCTGCGGCAGGCGGCGAGCGCGAGATGCAGGTCCATGCTGTCGGCGGGGCCGGTGAGGACATGGGTGAGGGTGGAGCCGGAGCGGCCGTGCGGGTCGCGGGCGGGCACCTTGCGCAGCAGGGCGGCCTCGTGGCCGTAGCGCAGGTAGACGAAGCCGGGAGCGGTGTCCGAGAGGTCACCGCTGTCGTCCTGGGCCGCCCACACCAGGTGTTCGATACGGCTGTTCCAGCGCAGCAGTGCCTCCCGCTCCAGGGAGGTGGTGACAGGGCCGACGTCGCCGCGGCCGATCAGGGAGCGCTCGGACCAGCGGTAGACGGTGAGGTCGGCGCGCGCGGACCGGATCATGCGGTGCGCTCCCCCGTGCCGAGGACGGCGTCGGCGGCCGGGCCGGTCATCACGCCGCGCATCGCGAACAGGGCGAGCAACGGCCGCAGCACGCGCTGCTGGCGGAACATCGCCTCGTCGAACAGCCGTGGCCCGCTGGGCTGTTCACGCGGGGTGGTGCCGGTGGCGGAGGCGAGGTGGAGGGTGGACCAGCGGCATTCGCCGGGCAGTTGGAGCCAGTCTCCGCCGCCACGCGCCTGGAGGAAGGCGTGCACGTCCTCGCTCTCCCGCTCGATGGTGGACAGGTCGCCCTCGGCGTCGGGCTTCTCGTGCAGCCAGCCGTCGATCTCCCGGTAGCCGCGGAAGCGCAGCAGGTCGCACTTGGTGACGACGAGCGCGCACGGCACGGGCAGGAACGGCACGGCGGGGTCGGCGAGTTGCTGGCGCAGCCGCTGGCGGACGTGCTCGAAGGCAGGGTCGCGGCCGGCGAAGCCGCGCTGCCCGGTCAGGCCGGGCACCCGGGTCGGGTCGACCACGCACAGCAGGGCGTTGAGCCGGTTGAGGAAGTCCATGTCGCGCCCGGTGCGCTCCAGCCGGCCGCCGGCCACGTCGAAGAAGATGACGCTGTGCGAGCGGCCGGTGCGCTCGTCGGTGACGACCATGCCGGTGGAGTAGCGGGCGTCGGGCCGGTCGACGGTGGCGCGCAGTTCCTGGCGGCCGTCGATGAAGGGCGTGACGGTCTCGGTGAGGTAGCGGTGGTAGTGCAGCGGGTCCAGGGCCTCGACGCGTAAGCCGTATCGCGCCATGACGGTGGGCTTGCGGGCCTGGTCGATCATCGCGGCGAGCAGATGGGACTTGCCGGTGGTGGAGGCGCCGACGAGGCCGACACGGACCGGTTCGGTGCCGAACGACGGGTAGCGGTACGGGATCTCGTGCTGCGGCACGTCGTCGTTGCCGGGGCAGACGACGTAGGTGCGGGCGAGCTGGGCGTTGCGGGCCTCGCTGCCCTCCGGGGTGAGTTCACTCTCGGGCACCATGCCGCGGGCCTCGTCGAGGACGACCCGGTCGGCGGTGTCCCACGCGAGGTCCCGCAGGCACATCGGGCACTCGACGACGAGTCCGCGGGCGAGGTCGGGGTCGCGCTGCGGGCGCAGGCGCACCCGCAGCCGCCGCCACCAGTCCGGCGGCTCGTCCGCGGCACCCGTGCTTCGTACGGCGGTGGCGGCGGGGCCCCCGCCGGCCTGCCGGCGCCGGGCCCGCAGGGTGTGGAACTCCTGGCGGGCGAGCTCCTCCCGGCGGCGCGCCTGCTCGGCGAACGGCCGCTCGAACAGCCCGGCTCCCCCGTCGTCCCCGGCGAGGCGCCGCGCCAGTTCCCGGGCGGGCGCGAACACGCCGGAGCCGAGCGGGAATGCGGCCTGCATCAGTGCGCGCAGCCAGTCCTCATGACCCCGGTCCAGCAGGGCGTGCAGATGCTCGCGGGAGGCGCCGCGCGGGACGGTCTCGCCGGTGGCGATCCAGAACGCGACCAGGGCCGCGCTGTGCACGTCCTGCTCGGCACCGGCGGGCAGCCCGGGCCGGAAACCGGGCGGGTCCCAGGGCGTGACGGGCCGGTCGGGCAGCGGCTCGCCCGCGCGTACGGCGCCGTCGAGGCCGGCCAGCTGGAGTCCGTCGGCCGGGTCCCACCACAGGTACTCGGGGCCGATCCGGCCGTGCACCAGGCGCGGCTCGTGCAGTGCGGCGACGGCCTCGAACAGGTCCTGGACCGTCCGGCGCAGTCCGGGTCCGTGCAGCGGGTCCGGGGAGCCGAGGTCGGCGAGGCGGGTGCCGCGGCGGTCGATCAGCAGCCGGTGCGGCCCGGCGGTGTCGTCGTAGGCGAGGACCTGGACCAGTTGGCGGGGCAGGCGCGGGCCGTGGAAGTCGGCGAGGGCGCCGAACAGCTCGAAGTGGCGGCGCATGCGGTCCTGCGCGTCAGGACCGGAGGCCTCCTGCACCATGACCGGATGCCGGCCGGGGGTCCGGCGCAGTCGCCGCGTCAGGTAGGGCGGGTCGTCGAAGCGGGACTGTTCGCCGGTCTCCGCCAGCAGTGCGAAGGACACCGGCTCCCGGCCGCCCGCCCCGGGCCGTCTGCCCCGGAACTCCTCCCCGCCGGATCGCCGCTCCCGGAACCCCTCGGCCCCCGGCGGCCGCTCCCGCATCTCCTCCGCCCCCGTGTCACCCACCCCCGCGTCACCTCCCGGTCGGGGACCGTGTGCCCGTCCGGCCGGTCCCGTCCGCACACCAACTATCACAGAACACGGCCCGTACGGCGCCCAGTTGGAGCACTGCACCGGATCGGGTGTTCCGGTCGCGCGTCCCGCCTGACGTCTGATCAACTCCTGTTCCGCAAAGGAGGTTCGGGGTCCGCGGGGTCCCGCTACAGTCGAAAGCCACCGGCTTGTGACGGGGAGGGGGCAGCGATGGCGGGTCTCACCGCGGCGGGGCTGTACCGCGACGGCGTGCTGCGGGAGATCGCGGCGCTGTACCCGGACCCCGTCGGTGCCCAGGCGCTGTTGCAGGGCCTGGGGGCGGAGCTGTCGCGGCTGCCGCACTTCGCGGGCGCGCAGGTGCCGCTCAACAGCTGGTTCCAGGCCTGTCTGACCATCGAGAACGGGGCGTTCGCCTTCACCCTGGAGGACCTGGTGGCGGCGGCGCACCGGGACTTCCCGGGCAACGCGGTGCTGAGCGCGGTGGCGAACGGGTCGCAGGGCGCTCCCGCGGACGAGCTGACCGTGCTCTGTCTGCTGGCCGGGCCGCGGGAGGCCTCGCAGTTACAGCTGCGCCGGGAGTACCGCACCATCGAGGAGGCGGCCCGGCGCGGCCGGCGGCGGACGCTGCGGGTGGAGCTGTCGGCCGCGACGCGCCGCCACGACATCCTGCCCGCGCTGAGCGAACACCGGCCGGACATCGTGCACTTCGCGGGGCATGGCTCCCCCAACGGCTATCTGCTCCTGGAGGAGGACGACGGCCGGGTCGCGCCGGTCAGCGCCGAGGGGCTCGCCGGGGTGCTGAAGTCGGCGGGCGGTGTGTCGGTGGCCGTCCTCAACGCCTGTCATCTCGGCCGCTATCTGGATGTCATCAGCCCGCACGTGCGCGAGGTGATCGGCTCCGCGGAGCGGCTGCCGGACCGGGACGCGCTCGCCTTCAGCCAGGGCTACTACTCCGCTCTCGCGCTGGGCGAGTCCTGGCAGCGGGCCTTCGACTCCGGCGTCGCCACGGTCGGCCTCGGCCCCGGCGGCACGCCCGACCTGCGGCGGGTGGTGAGCGCCGGATGACCACGCAGCAGCCCCGCGAGGGGGGCGTCCCGGTGCCGCAGGGCGTGGACGTGGCCGAGCGGCGCCGCCGCAGCCGGGAGCGGGAGCGGGCGGAGGCCGAGGCGCGCGAGGCGTCCGCGCGGGTCCCGAGCCGGACGGCGTACGAGTTCCTGGTCGGCCAGGCGGGCGGCCGCCGCGACCAGGCCGACCTGCCGCTGCCCGGAAAGCAGGCCGGGGAGCGGACCTGGGACCAGGCCGGGGAAGCCGGGCACGGCGACGGCGGTGCCGAGCCCGGTGTGGAGGTCACCGTCGTCACCTCCCAGCTGCTGCGCAAGCTGGGCCGGGCCGGGACGACGTGCCCGGTGTGCCACCACTCCTTCCGGCTGGGCGAGCAGATCTCGATCCACCGCTCGGACTCCGGCACCGGTGTGGTCCTCAAGCACCACAGCCGGCGCCTGGACTGTCTCAACCCCGAGGCGACGGAGGGCGCCACGGCCGCGGCCGAGCTGTTCCACCGCGGCCTGGACGAGGCCAACCCGCCTCCCCCGCAGCTGTGCACGGTCCGCCTGCACCGCGACCACCAACTGCTGCGGCTGATCCCCGGCACTGCGGGCGGGGCACCCACCCGGCACCGCTGCTGGGTGTGCGGGCACACCTTCCGCCCCGACGAGATGGTCATCCACTGCACGTGCAGCCCGAGTTCCCCGAACTGCGCCTGCGCCGTGCACCGCGACCCCGACCACGGCCTGGTCTGCTACGACGACTGGAAGGCCCAGCATCCCGCGGTGCCGTGCCTGATGCTCAACGCGCTGCGGGACCCGCGGTGACCGCGGCCGGGCAGCGCCGCGCGCGAGGGCCGGAGGACGGCACGCCCCGGGGGCGCTACGCCCGCCACGCCCTGGTGCCCGGCTGGGACCAGCAGCGGCTGGCCGGGGCGACGGTGGTGCTGGCCGGGGCGGGGGCGCTGGGCAACGCGGTCGCGCAGTCGCTGGCGCTGGCCGGGCTGGGCCGGCTGGTCGTCACCGACCCGGACACGGTCGAGGTAGGCAACCTCAGCCGCACCCCGCTGTTCCGTGCCGCCGACGTGGGCCGGCCCAAGGCGCGGGTCCTCGCCGAGGCGCTCGCCGGCCTCGCCCCGGACACGGTCGTCGACGCGCGCGAGGCGCCGCACGTGTCCGGTGTGGGCCTGGCCGAACTGCGCGAGGCCGATCTGGTGGTGGCCGCGCTGGACAGCCGGGCGGCCCGGATCTCGCTGGCCGGGCGCTGCACGCTCGCCGGGACGGGTCTGCTGGACGGCGGCACGCATCCCTGGGGCGGCGAGACCTGCTGGTACCCGCCGGGCGGGCGCTGCCGGGCCTGCGGGCTGACCCCTGCGGAGCGGGCCGTGCAGGACGACCCCTGGTCGTGCGCCGCGCCCGGCCCGCTCGCCCCGGCGGGTGCCTCGGCGCCCGTCTCCGCGCTGGTCGGGGCGTGGCTGGCGAATTTCGCCGTACGACTGCTGCTGCGGCTGTCGGTGCCCGAGGGTCCGCTGCGGATCGACGCGGCCGGGTCGGCGTCGCCGCTCGGCGGGGCGTGGACGCCCGGGGCCGATCCGGACTGCCCGCTGCACGAGCGGCTCCCCGGGCAGGTCCCGGTGCTGCCGCTGGACGGCCGGGCCACGGTCGGTGAACTGCTCGCCCGTGTCGGCGCCGAGGAGGAGCCGCTCACCTGGGCCGGCTTCGCCCGCCCGGTGCCGGGCCGGCCAGCACTGCGCTCCGTCACCACCCGTCTGCGCGCGGCCCCCGCCGGAGCCCGTCTGGTCGACCTGGGCGTGGCCCCGCGCGAGATCCTGCCGGTCGCCCGCCGTGACGGAACGGGGCTGCGATACGTGGAGTTGGCGCCGGCCGGTGACGACGTGCCGGGCGTGATCGGTGAGGGCGGCACCGCCGGGGGACGGCGTGCGACGACGGAGGGTGTGCGGTGAGGGAAGAGCTGTACCGAGAGCTCCAGCGGGGACGCATCAACCCGCACGAGGGCGAGATCATCCTGCGCTCCATCGGCTTCCCGGAGGGGCATCTGCCGAACGTGGAGCTGTCCGCCCGCTACTACTGGACGGAGATCCGCAGACTCATCGAGGCCGGCGTCATGGTGGACGGCGAGGCGCTGCTGGCGCGGGCGGTGCACACCGGGTACCCGGGCAACCCGGTGTTCCGGGCCGCCGTCGAGGCGCTGGAGCCGGTGACCGCTCCCCCGCAGCCCTCGCGCGCCGAGCAGCCCGCCGCGGCGGCCCCCACGCCGGGCCCCGCCGCGCAGGCGCGGCCGCAGGCCGCGGAGTCCGGCTCGTACCCGACGCTGGTGTTCGTGTGCAGCACCCACCACGCCGCGTTCATCGAGGAGGTGCGCCGCCTCGACCCGCGCGCGGAGCTGTTCTTCGTCAGCCAGGGCGAGGGCGCCCAGGTCGGCCAGATCGCGCTGTCGCTGACGTACGAGCTGTCGCAGCTCCAGCTGGACGAGGTGCGCCGCCGGCTGGTGGCCGCGGGCGCCCAGCCCGACCTGGAGGTCCTCCAGGAGGTGTACGACCATCGCCCGTATCTGCTGGAGGAGTTGCGGGTGCACGGCCCCGACCAGCAGCCGTACGACCTGGCGGGCGTGCCCTCGATCACCCCGGTGCGGGACATCGCCGCGGCGGTGCTCGCCCACTACGAGGGCCGGATGGGCAGGCGGCCGCGCACGGTCGTGGACCACCAGCAGCCCGACGGCAGCTTCCACCGCCTGGACCCGGCCCAGTCGCTGCACGCGGCCGGGGTGCACGACGGCGACACCCTGAGCGTGTACCCGGAGGCCACCGCGGGCCACGCCGAGCTGCGGATGCAGGCCATTCTGCGGGTGCGTGAGGAAATGCACCGCTACGCGCACAGTCACGAGGACTTCGAGATCGTCGACACGGACGACCCGGAGTTCCCCACCGACTACGAGATCCGCTTCACCGCGACGGGACTGCGGCTGCCCGAGCACGCGTCTGCGGACGCCTTCCCGCGCCCGGAGCGGCAGAACCGGCACAACGTACTGATCTGGCTGGGCGAGCACTTCCCGCTGACGGCACCCAAGGCGGCCTGGCTCAGCCCCGTCTTCCACCCCAACATCCTTGGCCCCGACCCGGCCCGCCCCGAAGCCGAGGGCGCGGTGTGCCTGGGGATGCTGGCCGAGTCCTACCGGCCCACGCTCGACTTCGGCCAACTGTGCCAGCTGCTCGTGGACATGGCTGGGTATCGTACCTACGAGATCAGGGACCCTTTCAACCCGATTGCGGCGGCCTGGGCCCTGACCGAGGAGGGGAGGGCCATGATCGAGGACATCGGAGGCAAGCCCCCGGTGGACGACCCGCCCGCCCAGGGGGCCGCGCTGCGCGTCAGCGCCCTGCGGATAACGCCTACGGACGGGGCCGCCGATGGCACTTGACATCGAGCTGTACCAGGGCGAGTCGCGGCAGCTGGTGCGCACCCAGCCGCTGATCGAGCTGGTGCGCCCGGTCTTCGCCGAGGAGCTGGCCCCGCACCCGGGCCGCCCCCGTTTCCAGCTCAGGCTGCGCAACGACCCCGGACCCGACACTTACGAGGGAGACCCCGCACTCACCAACCTGCGGCCCGACTTCGGGTACATCCATGTCTCGATCCATGTGGAGGGACGCGTGGTCCACCAGAAGCCCTACGCGGTGAACAGCCTGGTCGGCCCGGTCCTCGCCCGGGTGGCGCGGGAGATCGCCCCCGAGGAGCGGCACTGGGCGTTCCGGATCGCCGGGCTGCCGGCCGCGGAGGACGCGCAGCGGCTGCCGCCCGTGGTGGACGGCACGGACGACATCGACGTCTCCCGGTCCGCGCGGCTGTCCTTCGGCATCCGCCCGGCGGCCGAGCCGCAGGTGCCGCTGCTGGATCTCGCCGAGTACGGCGTGGTGCCGGAGGAGGCCGACAAGCCGGTGACCGTGCTGCTGGGCGCGGGCGTGCAGCGGCGGCTGATGGAGATGGATCTGTCGACCGAGGTGGAGGAGGGCGGCTTCCTGGTGGGGCGGCCGTTCCGCCGGGCCGACGATCCCGAGCGGTACGCGGTGATCGTGGACCAGGTGCTGCCCGCCGAGCACTCGGGCGCGTCCCTGATGCACTTCACCTTCACCGGCGACTCGTTCCGCGCGATGAGCCGCACGCTCGGCGAGCACCATCCGGAGCGGCAGCTCGTGGGCTGGTACCACACGCATCTGTTCCAGACGGAGCGCACCATCGGCCTGTCCCGCACCGACATCGACCTGCACCGCGACACCTTCCGCCGCCCCTGGCAGGTGGCCGCGCTGATCAATCTGACCTCCACCAGGCGGATCCTCAGCTGCTACGCCGCCTCCGCCGACTGGATGGCGTCGTGTCCGATCCGGAGCCTCGATGACGACACTGACAGCCGCCGTAGTGCGCACCCTTCACTGGGCCATCACTGACCCGGCCGCCGAGGGGCCCGCGCCGGCGCCGCCCGCCTGCGGCGACCCGGTGCTGCTGCTCGAGCGCCTCGCCCGGGTCACCGCGGCCCGGCTGCGGCTGTCCGACCCGCCGCTCGGCGACCCGGGCCCGACGGGCCTGGAGCCGCTGCTGATCGCCGCCGCGGTGGTGGTCCGCGAGGACCCGGACGCCGCCCGCACCGCACTCGACGGGGCCCGCGAGCCCGCCTCCGTACGGGAGGTGATGGCCCGTCACGGCCTGGTGGCGCACGCGCTGGCGACGACGCCGGCGGAGGACCCGTTGCGCCCCGGGCTGCTGCGGACCTCGCCGCTCACCGCGCTCTTCGACCGTCCGCCGCCGGGCGGCGAGGAACGCTGCGCCCAGTTGCTCGACCGGCTCCTGGCCCACCCCGAGGGCCGGCGCGCCGCCGTGTCCGCCCTCGCGGCACCACCCGGGTCGCCGGAGACCGCCCGCTACCGCGCGTCGCTGCTGCGCCGGTTCCGTTTCACCCCGGGGGAGAGAACAGTCGTGTACGACGTGTACGAGACGGCCCTGCTGCGGCACGCCGACAGCTACGGCCGGCACACCGACCGGGTGCGGGAGCTGCTGCGCGACAGCCCGGCCCGGCTGCTCGACGAGGACGCGGGCGGCCGGTGGGCGCGGGCCACGCTGGACTGGTGGGAGCCGCTGGCCGTGCTCGCCCGGCGCCACCCGGAGGAGCTGCGCCGGCGCCGGATGCTCCAGGGCTACCGCGCGGGGGTGACGCTCCAGCGCGTGTACGGCCGTATCCGCGAGTGGGAGGACCTGCGCGAGGTGCTCGGCCGATGACCCGCCCCCTGCGTCTGGCCACGACGGACCACGACGGCCGGATGACGCTGTACTCCGCGCCCGACGGCCGCCCGCTGCGGGAGGTGCTGGCCTCCTGTGAGGTGTGGCTCCTGGAGCCGCTGGAACCGGAGTTGCTGGACCTGCCCTGGTCGGACTTCGCGGCCGACTGCCGACTGCGGTCCGAACTCCCTCCGGGGACACCGCTGTTCGCGCCGCCGGGCGCGCCCGCCGCGGAGCGGCCCTCGCTGGAGAAGCCCCCGCCGGCCGTGGAGGCGGTGCCGCTGGACGCCGGTCACCCCGAGCGAATCACCGACGCCGAGGCGGTGCGCCGCGCCTACTACCCGCACATCGAGCACGTCGCCTCGCTGCTGCGCAGCCGGCTTCCCGTGCTGGTGATCAGCGAGAAGCTCGTGGTCACCCACTTATGGGAGGAGATGGTCACGCTCGCCGGATGCCGCGGCATCCGCCTCGACGACGACTCGGCGGACGACCCCGGCGGCGACCCGCGCGACCCGATGGCCGGCATGTCCGAGTCGTCGATGAACCTGCGCCAGCGCCGACTGGCCCGGCTGCGCGCCCAGTTGGAGGAGCTGAAGGAGGGTGACGTCATCGTCCTCACCCACCTCGACCTGCTCGCGGGCAGCAACGACCTGGGCCGGCACGCCGAGGCCCGGGAGCTGGTGGAGCTGCTGTACGCCTTCCCCGACCAACTGGTGCTGGCCTTCGCCGACCCCACCCTGCCGCTGCCGGACGTGCTGGCCGAGCGGTTCAGCGCCCGGGTCACCCTCAGCGGCCTGCCGCCCGAGGTCAGGACGCCGGACGTCGAACAGACCCCGCTGGGGCGGGCGTTGGTGACCCAGGAGGAGGCCGGCACCTTCGAGGGGTTCCAGCCGCGCGAGTTCTACAAGCACGTGGCCGGCATGAACCCCGTACGCCTGCGGCAGGCCATGCGGTACGCCCATGAGAAGCACCGCGACCAGCCCAAGCGGGCGACGCTGCAGGATCTGCGCGAGACCCTGCTGACCTTCAAGGCGCAGCAGTCCTCCCACTTCGAGGTGCCCGACGTCACGCTGGAGGACATCGGCGGCTACGACGAGGTCAAGGACGAGATCCGGCAGACGCTGGCGATCATCAGCGGGGCACAGAGCCTGCCGGACGACATGGAGGAGGTCCGCGGCGAACTGGTCCCGCGCGGGATCATCTTCTACGGCCCTCCCGGCACGGGCAAGACGCTGTTCGCCAAGGCGATCGCCAACGGCATGAACGCCACGATCCAGGTGGTGTCCGGCCCCGAGGTCACCGACATGTACGTCGGTGAGAGCGAGCGCAAGGTGCGGGAGATCTTCGCGTCGGCCCGGCGCAGCGCGCCCGCGGTGATCGTGTTCGACGAGATCGACGCGATCACGATGGAGCGCACCAACCGGCCGGACGGCGGCAGCCGGGCGGGCAACAGCGTGGTCGCCCAGATCCTCACGGAGATGGACGGCTTCCGGCCGGAGGTGCCGATGCTGGTGATCGGCACCACCAACCGCATCGACATCATCGACAAGGCCCTGCTGCGGCCGAGCCGGTTCCGCTCCATCGCGATCTCCCTGCCGGACGTGACCGCGCGGCGGGCGATCCTGCGCCATCACGCCCGCCGGTACCACATCGAGCTGGACGACGAGGTGCTGGAGCTGATCGCCGACGCCACCGCGCGGCGCAACGGAGACGAGCTGCGGGCCCTGATGCGGGACGCGTTCGTCGGCAAGCACCTGCACGGCATCGAGCCGGACGCCCGCCGGCTGGGCTGGCTGGTGGGGCGGCTCCAGCAGGGGCGCCTGGAAATGATCTCGGAGGGCCGATGACCAGCGCACCGACCGCGTACTCCCCGGAGGGCCGATGACCAGCGCACCGACCGCGTGGAGCGAGACGGACATCGGCGCGGTGAACCGGCTGAAGGCGCTGGGCCGCAGTGTGGAGCAGCACTTCGTGGGGCGCCGGCTCGCGCTGGACCTGCTGGAGGTGGCGGTGCTCGCGCACGAGCACATGCTGCTGCTCGGTCCACCGGGCACGGGCAAGACGGACCTGGTGACCCGGTTCGCGGCGGGCCTGGGCAGCCGTCCGTTCGTGCGGCTGCTGACCCGGTTCACCGAGCCCGCCGAGCTGTTCGGGCCGGTGGACGTGCCCGCGTTCCAGAGCGACGGGGTGTACCGGGTGCGCACGGAGGGCATGCTGCCGGCCGCGCGTGTGGCGTTCCTGGACGAGATCTTCCAGAGCGGCAGCCCGATCCTGAACACCCTGCTGACGGTGATGAACGAGCGCGTGTTCCACAACGGCCACGAGGTCGCGCCGGTGCCGCTGATCACGCTGGTCGGCGCGGCCAACGGGATGCCGCAGGACCCGTCCCTGCTGGCGTTCGCCGACCGGTTCCTGCTGCGGCTGACGGTGCCGCCGGTCGCCGAGGGCCGTCTGGAGGAGCTGCTGGCCAAGGCTCTCGGTCGGAGTTCGGGAGGGGACCAGCACGAGTGGATCGGGCCGGACGAGCTGGACCGGCTGGGCCGCCAGCTCGCGCACGCCGATCTCACCGCGGTGACCCCGGAGTACACCGAGCTGGTCCGTGAACTGCTGGGCCAGGGCGTGACGTTGTCGGACCGGCGGGTCATCCGGGGCCTGCGGCTGGTCGCGGCGGCCGCGCTGCGCGCGGAGCGGGTAAGGGCCGAGCCGGGCGATCTGTGGCCGCTGGCGCACTTCTGGTCGGACCCGGCGCACGCGCCGGTGGTACAGGAGGCCGTACGCCGGCGCGCCGGCACCACGGGCGAGGACCCCGACGAGCCCGCCCGCTCGGTGCATCGCCTGCTCGTGGAGGCGCGGCTGCTCGGCCGTCAGGTGACGACCGGCTCACCGCCCGCCGCCGTGGACCGGGTCCTGCGCCAACTCAACGCCCTGCGGCGGGAGTTGAGGACATCGGCTTCCGGGGAAAGGGAGGCCGAGCAGGAGGTCGCGAGTATCATCGACAGCACTCTGGCCCTGCTGGAGCGGGCCTGACGCAGGTGGGGGGACAGCAACTGCATGTGCAATCCACGCAGGGTCCGCGTCGAGGCCACCCGGGAGGTCGTCGAGGCGTGGGAGCTGGAACTGGAGCGCCGCGCCGGCGCGAGCGACTCGGTGGTCAGCGAACTGGAGATGACCCACCCGTTCGGCGGCACACTGGGGCCGCGCACCCGGGAGGTCTTCGAACGCGCGCTGGCCACGGCCGACGGCTGGCGGGCCGAGCAGGACGGACATGTCCACGAACTGGACGACGGCCGCGTCCGCTACATCCCCGGTACGGGTGAACTCGTCGTCACCGCCCGCCTGGAGGACGTCGCCACCGTCGAGGGCAGCGCCTCGCAGCGGCTGCGGGGCGAGGTCACCGACCAGGTCACCGGCCAGGGCGAGGGCCGCTACTACGCCGACGGGTTCGGCGGCCGCACCCGCAGCGTCGCCGAGAGCGAGGCCCAGGCCGCCGCGGAGGCCGACGCGCTGCGCCGGGCCCGGGAGCTGACCGGGCGGCTGCGCGCGCAGGCCGACCGGGCATCGGCGGCGGCCGCGCAGGAGGCCCAGGACCGGCTCCAGCAGCAGGCGGACGCCGACGCGCAGGCCCGCCTCGCCGAGGAGCGCGAGCGGGTGCGGGCCGAGCTGGACGCCCGCAACCGCGAGCGGATCGGCCGGCTCGGGCAGGACGGACTGCGCGCGGTCAACGGCGTGCTGGCCACCGCCTACCGGCAGGCGCTGCTCGACTTCGCCAGACAGCGCGGGGCCACCGGCATCCGCGAGGAGGAGTCCGAGGGCGGCATCGACATCGAGTTCGAGCTGGAGCTGTGACGGATGCGGGTGCGGGTGCGATTCCGGTTCAACACCGAGTCCGGAGAGGTCGAGCTGTTCCAGGTCGACGACGTGGGCGAGGGCTCCGGCCCGGCGCATGACGCCGAGCACGACCGGATCAGCGCGGAGCTGGGCGGGCTGCTGGCCCGCAGACCGGACGTGGAGGAGGTCCTGCCGGTGGAGGAGCGGCCGCTGTGGCGGCACGATCCCGCCCCGGCCTCCTGGCAGAGCACGCAGGAGACGGAGGATCCCGAGCAGGGCGAGCGGGAGCTGTCGTGAGCCCGCGCACCCGGCTGCTGCTGCGGGCGGCGCGCTGCTACTCCGAGGTCCGGGCGCACGCCGAGGCGGCCCGCTGCTACGACCTGCTGGGCTGGCGCTGGTCGGCCGCGGACGCCTATCAGCGGGCCGGTGACCTGGAGCACGCGGCGCGCACCTACCGCCTGGCCGGGCATCCGGAGCAGGCCGCCCGCTGCTACCGGCTGCTGGGCCGGCCGGATCTCGCGGCCCGCTGCTGGCAGGAGCGGGGCCGGCGGCTGGAGGCCGCCTGGGAGCTGCTGCTGACCGGGGAGACCGGGGCCGCCCGGCGGCTGCTGGCCGCCGCCGCTCGCGACCCGGGCACGGCCGTGGGCCACGGCCCGCAGCAACTGCGCCTGGAACTCGCCCGCGCGCTGGCCGACCGCCTCGGCGGCGGCTCCGCCGAGCCGCTTCTCGCCCTCCTCCCCCGGATCGAGCACCGGCTCCCCACCCCGGCCGCCCGCACCGAACGCCGTCTGCTGCTGGAGTGGGGCGTCGAGGCCGCCGACCGCGTCGAACGCTTCGACTGGGGCGCCCGCCTGTTCCGTGCCGCCTACGACGGCCAGGACGCGGGCGAGGTCCTCCCCCGCTGGCGCGACTGGGCGGCGGACCGCCTGGGCTCGACGGCGTGGCTGCCGGCAGACCCCGCAGAGCCGACGGCCGGCGTCCCGCAGGCGGGAGGGCCGTGACCCGATGGCGTCGTCCGACGGGCCGCTGCGGCGGCTGCTGAACCGCATCGCGGCCGAGAACGACCGGAACGCCGGCGAGACCCCTGCCGCCCGGCCGCCCACCACTGCGCCCACCCCGTTCGTGGCCAGGCCCGCACAGCCCGGTGCACCCCCACGCGGCCACCGCGCACCACCGCCGGTGCAGCCGAGCCGGCACGTGCCCACGCCCGCCCCTCCCCCACCGGCGGAACACCGCACCGCCGCGCCGGACCTGGGCGTCCGCTTCAGCGTCCGCCCGGCCCACCCGGCCGAGGAGGAGGAGCCACCGCTGCCGCCGCCGAGTCCGTCGTACGACACCCCGTCCGCCGTACGGTGGCGCAGTGCGGGCCGGTTCCCGGGCGCGCACCGGGCGCTGGCCGCCGTCGGCGCGCTGCACCGGGCGGGCGGCGGGGAGTGGGCCTGTCACGCCGAGCCGGGCGGCACGGCCGTATGGCTGCTCGGCACGCTGAATCCGGCGCTGGCCGGGGAGTTGACCGTGCTGCACGGCGGCGAGCCCTGGCAGTTGCTGCCCCATGGGGCGCTCGCCGCGCCTCACGGCGACGGGCCCGCCCGGATCGACGAGGTGACCGCGTGGCCGCGCCTCGACGCCGTGCACCTCGTGGCACGGCTGCCACCGGCCGTGCCGGAGCTGTCCGACCGTCCGGTCGTACGGGTGCTGACCGTACGGCAGTTGCTGGGCTCGGTGCTGCGGCAGGCGGCGGCGTTCGGGGTGGAGGTGACCACGCAGGCGGTGCTGGCACGTCCGCTGGCCGGCGACGAGGCGCAGGCGCGGGAGACGCTGCTGCTGGAGCTGTCCGCCCCTCAGGCCGTGCCGCACGCTCTGGTCGTGGCCCTGACGGCGCTGCCGCGCACCTGCGTGTGCCGGCCGGTCGCGGGCTGCGAGCGGCTGCTGATCGACGTACGGCTGCATCCGCCGGTCGACGACGAGGTGCTGTACTCCCCTGTTCCGGAAGGGGAGTTGTGGCTCGTCGGCGACCCTGCGGAGTGGCCGCCGCTGCGCCTCGGGCTGCTCGGCGGTCCGGCGCCCGCTCCGGCCGTGCTGGTCGGGGTGGCGGAGGAACCGCCGCCGCCCTCGGCGCCGTACCGGCTGCCGGACGCGTTCCACGCCGCCCCGGCCACTCCGGTGCGGGTGGTGGCGGACCCCGACGCGCGCGACGAGGTCGACGCGGTGCTGCTGCACGACGACGAACTCCCCTTACTGCGGCGTTACTTGCCGGGCAGGCCGCTCGGCGAGGTGGCGTTCCTGCTGCCCGGTCCGGGCCGGCATCTGCTGCTGGAGCCGGTGGGGCTCGCGCGGGATCTGCCGTTCGGGGTGCCGCTGCGCCGGATCGGGCCCGGGGCCTGCTTCCTGGAGTGCGGATACGGGCTCGCGCCGCCGCTGCCGCCGTCGGCGCGGGCGCGGCTGTTCGCGGTGGACGACTCCTCGGCGGTCGTGTGCTGGCAGGGCGGCCGGCACCGGTACGCACTGGAGCGGATGGTGCCCGCGTGGACGCTGTGGGCGCCCCCGGGACCCGTCGAGGTGTCCGCGGGCCTGTCCGCGGCAGGGCGTGAACTGCTGGACGCACTGACGGAGTTGGTCGGACCTGCGCCGACCCCGGCGGCCGCGTCCCGTCCCGGCGCCGACCCCGGCGGGGCGCTGGAACGTGCCGCGCGGCTGCGGGCGCTGGGCGACAAGGAGGGCGCAGCGGAGGCCTTCCGCGCGGCGGGCGACCTGCTGGAGGCCGCCCGGCTGTTCGAGGAGGCCGCGCTGGACCTGCCGGAGGAGGAGTGACGGGGGCGCTGCCCGGGTTGCGGCGGGTGCTCGCCCTGGCCGGGGACGGCCCGTGCACTGGGCTCTCGCACGACGGGACCGCTTTCGTGCAGCTCGGCGAGGAGACGCTGAACTGCCGGGACGACACCGGGCGGGTGCTGTGGTCGGTGCCCGTGGAGGGGGCGCCGGCGGCGGTGGCGTGGGGCCCGGACGGCGGGGAGGTGTTCACGCTGCGGTCGGGCCGGGTCGTGGTCCGCGACGGCGACACCGGCACCCCGGTCGGCGAGGGCTTCATGGCGCCGCCGGACGCGCACACGCTGGCGGTGTCGCCGGACGGACTGCGGGTGGCGTGTGCGGGAGGCGGGGTGCTCGTGCACCACCGGGCCACGCACGCCTCAGCGGTGGTGCCCGCCGTCGACCCGGTGGTCGCGCCCGCGTGGGACCCGCAGGGCCGCCAGCTGTGCCTGGCGACGGCGACCGCGCTGCAACTGTGGAGTGTCGCGCCGGTCCGCATGGACTTCGCGCCCAGCACCGGCCGTACGGGCGTCACCGCGCTCGCCTGGTCGCCGGACCGGGACGCGCTGGCCTTCGCCGATGTGCTCGGCGTGCATCTGGTCGACCGTGCGACGGGCCGTCTGCTCGCCGAAGTGCCGTCGCCGGGCGGCGTGTTGGGGCTGGGCTTCAGCCGGACCGGGCGTTTCCTGGTGGTGGGCACCGACCAGGACGTGGTGCTGGTGTTCGACCGGGCGCTGGAGGAGGTGGCCCGGCTGCCCGCGCGGCTCGGCTCGCCGCGCGACCTCGGTGTGTCGCCGACGGGCCGGGTGCTGTTCGCCGCGCCGGGCGGCACCGAGCTGTGGGAGCTGCCGGACGCGGCGGCCTACCCGGCCGAGCGGCGGGTGGGGGTGCTGCTGCGCGGCTGGGCGGCGGCGATGTGCCGGTCGGTGGGCCGGTCCCTGCCGTCGCTGCGCGACCACGCGCCCCGCGTCGGCACGCCCTCGCCGCTGCACGACGCCGGTACGGCGCTCAGGGCCCCGGCGTTCGCCTGGACGGCCACCGGCGGCCGGTGCGTCCTGGAGACCGCGCCCGGCACACTGGGCGCGCTGCTGCCGGGCCGCCCCGGCGCGCTGTGGTCGGCTCCGGCCGCGACCGGCCCGGGCGGCGCCCACGACCTGGAACTCGCCCCGGCACCTTATGCGTTGCTGGCCTGCGCCAGCCGTGACGGAAGGGCGGGCCTGACCCTGCTGGACGCGGGCTCCGGCGCCCAGCGCGCCGTACTCGCCGGGGGCCAGGCGCCCGCATGGTGCCCCGAGCCGCACAGGGACGGAGCGATGCTCGCGGTCCCCGAGCCGGGGCCGGGCCCGACGCACCTCTACGTCCACACGGTGGACGCCGCAGGCAACCCCGCCGGCACCCCGCACAGCCTGCATCTCCCCCAGGGCACGGGCCGGCCCGGCTGGGCGCCGGACGGCAGGCTGCTCGGGGCCGGGACCCTGGGCGCCGTGGTGCTGTGGCACATGCCGGAGCCGGCCAGGGCCCGCCGTCTGGAGCTGCCCTCCGGCGCCTTCGCCACCCGGGTCGCCTTCTCCCCCGACGGCAGCCGGCTCGCCGCGACCCCGGCCGCCGGGCAGGGCCCGCTGGTGGTGTGGTCGACGCTGACCTGGCGGGTGCAGCGGGAGCTCGGCACGCCCGGCGGACGGGGCTGGGCGCCCGCGCTGGCCTGGTCACCGGACGGCTCGCTGCTGGCGGCACCCGGGCCGGGCGAGGGCACGGCGGCGGTGCAGGTGTGGGACGTGGCACGGGGCACCCTGGCGATGACCCTGGAGCCCGACACACCGCCCGGCCCGCTGTGGTCGGTGCGCTGGTCGCCGGACGGCCGCCGGCTCGCCACGACGTACACCGGCGGCCGCACCCTGCTGTGGCCCGTCCTGGGCTCGGGCGGCCGTCCCGAACCGGGACCCGGGCTGCCGGAGTCGCCGGAGTTCCTCGCCGAGGCGGGGGCGATGGCGGCCGCAGTGGACGCCGCCGTACCGCTGTCCGCGCTGGCCGAGCTGTCGGCGCTGCTCTCCCCGACGCCCCCGGCGCACCGCAGGGCGCTGCATCGGGGCACGGCCGCCCGCGCCCTGCGGGACCTCGGCTGGCCCCGGCACGCGCACCCGGCGCTCGGCGCGGTCGTGGCGTCCCGGCTGCGCCCCGACCCGCGGTACGCCCCGCCGCCCGGGGTGCCGCTCCAGGAGCTGCGGACGACCCTGGAGTGGGGTCTGCGCGGCGGCGGCGAACCCGCCGAGCGCACGCCGGTCACCGGCGACGACCTGTCCGCCGCGCTGGACCGCACCCACCGCGAACTCCTGCCGCTGCTGGCCCTGTTGGGCCCGGACGCGGTGGCCCAGGACCCCGCGCTGCCGCTGCGCCTCGCCGACGTGCCCTGGGCCCGGGCGGCGGCCGAGGCGACGCGGCGTACGGGTCTGCCGCCCCGGCTGCCGGTGGCCCACGGCGACGACGTGCCCGGCCCGGCCACCGCGGGCGCCCCCGCCCAGTGGGCCCGCCATGGCCCGCCGGACCGGATGGTCCCGGCCCAGATGGCCCTGCCCGGGCCCCTGTTGAACGCCCTGTGGGCGCAGGACGCGCTGCTCTACCGCACCCGGCGGGGCCGGCTCCCCTTCACCGAACGGGACGCCGTACTGGTGCTGGACACCTCGGCCGCCGCGCACGGCCAGGTCGGCAGCTGCCTGCGGCTGAGCGCGCATCTGCTGGCCACGGCCCTGATGGCGGCCGGGCACGCGGTGGCGCTGGTACGGCTCGACGCCCGGGACGCCCCGGTACGGCTGGCGGCCCCGGCGGATCTGCGCCGGCTGTGGACGCCGGTACGGCCGGAGCCCGCCGACCCGGTCCGGGCGGCCGCGCTGGCCCGCCGCGCGGCACGGGGCCTGAGCTCCGCGGACGCCGCCGAGCCCCGCACCCTGCTGCTGACCCACCCGCACGAGCCGCCCCTGCCGCTGCCGGGCTCCCTCACCCTGCGCGTGCACTACCCGCGGCATCCCGTGGCCCCAGACGGCCCCGACACCTGGGTACTGGCGCCGGAGCCGGGGGGCGAGGAACTGCGCCGGGTCCTGACGGCCGTACTGGCCCGGCTCTAGCAGCGGCGGCTAGCCGCAGAGCATCTGCTCCACCACGTCGGGCTCCATCCGCTCCAGCAGCTCCTCCAGGGCGTCCGGCCGGAACGCGTCGCCGAGCACCTCGACGCCCTGCTCGTCCCAGGTGATCCGGACACGGACGAGCTGGCCGTCGGGGTGGCGGTCGTACTCCGAGGCGTCGATGAGGTCGGGCAGGTCCGGTACGAAGCGGTATTCGGCGCTCATAATCGGTTTCCCTTCGATGAGTAGGGGTCCGTCACTGCCACACCCCGGCCAACCGCTCCCCGCACGCCCGGCACGCCCCCTCGTGCAGCCGGTTGTCGACCCGCCCCCACAGCTCGCGGGCGACGGCCTCGGTGCCGCAGCCGGGGCAGCGGGTGGCGCGGCCCTCGGCGCCGAGGGCCCGTTCGACGTAGACGTACCGCAGTCCGGCCTCGCGGCCGAGGGCGACGGCCCGCCGCAGCCGCTCGGGCGGGGTGGGCCGGTGCCGGTCCATGCGGTAGGTCGGGGTGAAGCGCAGCAGGTGCCAGGGGGTGTCGAGGCCGAGCCCGGCCACGAACTCCGCGATGCCGGCGAGCTGTTCGTCGGAGTCGCTGCTGCCCGGCACGAGCGGGGTGCTCACCTCGACCCACACTCCGGCGTCCTTCAGCCGACGCAGGGTGTCCAGGACGGGGGCGAGGGGTGCGCCGGTCAGCGCACGATGGGCGTGCTCGTCGGCTGCCTTGACGTCGACGTTGACGGCGTCCAGCACGGGACCGAGCCGGGCGACGGCCTCGGGAGTGAGGAAGCCGTTGCTCTTCCAGACGACCGGCACCCCCAACGGGGCTGCTTTTGCGGCGAGTTCGAGGGTGAGTTCGGCGGCGAGGGACGGCTCGGAGTAGGACAGGGCGAGTCCGGCGCCGCGCTCCGCCGCCGAACGGGCCAGGGCGGCCGGGTCGGTGGCGCGCTGCGGCGCGATGGGGGCCGCGGGATCACGGCCGTACTGGGAGAGGCGGAAGTTGACGCAGTAGTCGCAGCGGAACGAGCAGCCGGGCGGGGCGAGGGTGAGCAGGGGCAGTCCGGGCCGGTAGTGGTAGAGCGGTTTGCGTTCGACGGGCGAGACATGCTCGACGGTGGTGGCTCGGGTCGCCGTCAGGACCCGGTCGCCTTCCCTGCGGCGGACCTTGCAGGCGCCGGTGTCACCGTCGCGCAGCCGGCAGCGGAAGGGGCACAGGGTGCACTGCAGGCCGCCGTCGACGGGCCGGTAGAAGTCCGCGGGAAGCCACGCGCCGCCGTCCACGCCGTCCATCGTTCACCCCCGTCGGCCGCTTCACGCGCTCCGCCCAGGCCCTCCACCGTACTCGCATCCGGCGTCCGCCGTGGCCCGGACATAATGCTCGCGTGGATCTCAACTCGCTTTCCGGGTCCGGGCCTTCGGTGGTCGTCGTGGGTGCCGGGCCCGCCGGGCTGACGGTGGCCAACATCCTGCGTGCCGCGTCCGTGGACTGCCTGGTGCTGGAGACGGAGAGCCGGGAGTTCGTCGAACGTCGGCCGCGGGCCGGGGTGCTGGAGGAGTGGGCCGTGCGCGCGCTGGAGCGGCGCGGCCTCGCGGACAACCTCCTGGCGCGCGCCCAGCGGCACACCGCGTGCGAGTTTCGCTTCGACGGACGCAGACAGCGGCTGCCGTACGGGGAACTGACCGGGCGTCATCACTGGGTGTATCCGCAGCCGCTGCTGGTGACCGATCTGGTGCGGGAGTACGCCGACGTGCGCGGCGGGGAGATCCGGTTCGGGGTGCGGGACGTACGGCTGCACGGCCTGGACACGGCCGCGCCCGCCGTGTCGTACGCCGATCCGGACACAGGTGAACGGCACGTGGTGCGCTGCGACTTCGTGGCGGGCTGCGACGGGGCACGCGGGGTGAGCAGGGACGCGCTGCCGGCCGGCCGCGTGCGGATCGCCCGGCACGACTACGGCATCGGCTGGCTGGCGCTGCTCGCCGAGGCACCGCCGTCCTCGGACTGCGTGGTGTTCGGCGTCCACCCGGACGGGTTCGCCGGGCACATGGCCCGCAGCCCCGAGGTGACCCGCTACTACCTCCAGTGCCCGCCCGGCGACGACCCGGACAACTGGCCGCACGAGCGGGTCTGGAGCGAGCTGCGCCGCCGGCTGGCCGCGGAGGGCGCACCGCCGCTCGTCGAGGGGCCGCTGATCGAGAAGCGTGTGCTGGACATGCACGACTACGTCGTGGAACCCATGGCGTACGGGCGGCTGTTCCTCGCGGGCGACGCCGCGCACCTGACCGCGCCGATCGCCGCCAAGGGCATGAACCTCGCCCTGCACGACGCCCTGCTGCTCGCCGACGCGCTCGTCGCGCGGCTCACGAAGGGCGACGACAGCGGGCTGCGCGGCTACTCGGCGGCCTGTCTGCGGCGGGTGTGGGACTACCAGGACTTCTCGCAGTGGCTGTCGGACGTCTACCACGGCACGGCGTCCGGCGACCCGTACCGCGCGGGCGTGACACTGGCCCGGCTGCGGCGGGTGTTCGACTCGCCCGTCGCCGCGGCGGCGTTCGCCGAGCAGTACCTGGGCACGGATCTCGTCTGACAGGGAGACAGAAGGGCCGCGTCGCGCTACACCGGTGACAGGGCGTCCGCCGGGGCACGCCCGGTGACTGGGCGCGGGGTGATCGCGATGCCTTTCGTCGACGGGGACATCACCGTCCGGCAGATCGACGCCGAGACGTGGGAGCTGCGGGAGGAAGTGGGCTACCGGGCGCGCGAGGAGACCTTCACCGTGCCGGTCGGCTTCCGCACCGACTTCGCCTCGGTCCCCACCGTGTTCGTGTGGCTCATCCCCCGCTACGGCGTCTACACCAAAGCCGCGATCCTGCACGACTTCCTGTGCCGGATGGCCCCGGTGAGCCGCGCCGACGCGGACGGCGTCTTCCGGCGGGCCCTGCGCGAGCTGGGGGTGTCGGCGCTGCGGCGCTGGATCATGTGGGCGGCGGTGCGGGCGGGGGGCCGGCTGTCGGGGGCCGGTCCAGGACAGTGGCTGCTGTGGCTCCTGGTGACCGTGCCGGCCGTGGCGTTCCTCGCGGTTCCCGCGCTGGTGCTGACGGTGTGGCTCGCGCTGTTCTGGGTGCTGGAGTGGGTCGCGTACCTCTTCACCGGCCGCGCCGCCGCCGGCCGGGACAATCAGCCGAGCTTCAGCGGGGCACCGCAGACCGAGTCCTGACGCCGCTCAGTCCTCGTGCGCCGGCCGCCCGGCGATACGGTGGTCGGCGACGCTCAGCGCCTCGCCGACCAGCCGGCGCACATGCCCGTCCCGCAGCGCGTAGACCACCCGGCGCCCCTCCTTGCGCGTGCTGACCAGCCCGGCCAGCCGCAGCCGCGCCAGATGCTGGCTCACCGCGGGCCGGGCCGCCCCGCACACCTCCGTCAGCGTCGTGACGTCCGCCTCGCCACCGGTCAGCGCGTGCAGCAGCGCCAGCCGCGTTCGGTCCCCGAGGAGCGCCAGCAACTCGGCCGCCAGTGCGAACTGCTCCTCGCCCGGGGTGCGCGAGTGCGCATCATGCGCAGGTGACAGGTGCATGCGTGCGTTCATACGCACATAATGGCCCCGAGGGACCGCGTACGTCCATCACGGCGCAGGGAAGGGGAACGACGTGAGCGAGCGGCAGGAAAAGGCATCGGGGCGTCCGGGGCGGCGTCAGGGCCATGAGGAGGCCCTGCGGCACGACCACGAGCACGACCACCCGCACGCACACGCCCATGAGCACCCCCACCCGCACCCCGGCGGCCGGCGCACCCTGCGGCACCGCCTGGGACACCTCCTCACCCCCCACTCCCACGAGACCGCCGACAAGCTCGACTCCGCCCTGGAGTCCTCCGCCCGTGGCATGCGGGCGCTGTGGGTGTCGCTGGCGGTGCTCGGGGTGACGGCGCTGGCCCAGGCGGTGGTGGTCGCGGTGTCGGGGTCGGTCGCGCTGCTCGGGGACACCGTGCACAACGCGGCCGACGCATTGACCGCCGTACCGCTCGGGATCGCGTTCGTGCTGGGCCGGCGGGCGGCCAGCCGCCGCTTCACCTACGGATACGGGCGGGCCGAGGACCTGGCGGGGATCGCGATCGTGCTGACGATCGCGGCGTCGGCGGCCTTCGCGGGCTGGACGGCGATCGAGCGGCTGCTCGATCCGCGGACGGTGGCGCATGTCCCGGCCGTGGCGGTCGCCGCGCTCGTCGGCTTCGCGGGCAACGAGTGGGTCGCCCGCTACCGCATCCGCGTGGGCCGCGAGATCGGCTCGGCGGCGCTGGTCGCCGACGGCCTGCACGCCCGCACCGACGGCTTCACGTCCCTCGCGGTGCTGCTCGGCGCGGGCGGCTCCGCGCTCGGCTGGCGGCTGGCCGACCCGATCGTCGGCCTGGCGATCACCGCGGCGATCGCGCTGGTGCTGCGGGACGCCGCCCGGGAGGTGTTCCGGCGGGTCATGGACGCCGTGGACCCGGCGCTGGTGGACCGGGCCGAGCGGGCGCTGCGGGAGGTGCCGGGCGTGCGCGGGGTCGGCGAGCTGCGGCTGCGCTGGATAGGACACCGGCTGCGGGCCGAGGTGGCGGTGGTCGTGGACGGCGAGGCGACCGTGCGCGAGGCGCACGCCATAGCCGTGGACGCCGAACACGCCCTGCTGCACGCCGTGCCCCGGCTGACCGCGGCCCTGGTGCACGCCGACCCGGCCCCGGTCCCCGGCGAGGCGGACCCGCATCTGCCGCTGGCCCACCACGCCACGGCGTGAAGGAACCCAGGCCGTGAAGGAACTCAGGCCACCCCGAGCCCCTCCAGGACCACCGCGCCCGGGAGTTCGGCGAAGGCCTTGCCCGGCACCAGCAGCTTGCCGCGCCGGCGGCCGCTGCCGACCAGGACGTAGGGCAGGTCGACGACGGCGGCGTCCACCAGCACCGGCCAGCTCTCGGGCAGGCCGACCGGGGTGATGCCGCCGTACTCCATGCCGCTCTCGCCGGTCGCGGTGTCCATCGAGGCGAAGGAGACCTTGCGCGCGCCGAGATGGCGGCGTACGACGCCGTTGACGTCGGCCCGGGTGTGCGACAGCACGACGCACGCGGCGAGCGTGGTCTCCCCGGCGCGCTTGCCCGCCACGACCACGCAGTTGGCGGACTGCTCCAGGATGTCGCGGCCGTAGTGCTCCACGAAGACGGCGGTGTCGGCCCACTCCGGCTCGGTGTCGACGTAGAGGATCCGCTCGGCGGGCACACTGCCGCGCCAGTGGCGTACGGCGTCGGCGACCGGGCGGGTCAGCTCGTCGAGGCGGTCGGGGGCGGGTACGGCGTTGTCGAAGTCTCCGATGGGTGCACGCATGCCCGCACGCTAACAGCCGCGTTCGGGCCGCGGCTTGGGCGTCTCAGTGCACAGGCGGAACGGAGACCGCGAGCACGAGTTCGGCCGGTTCCGTGCCCGTGTTGCCGTAGGTGTGCGGCGCCCCGGCCTCGAAGGAGGCGCTGGAGCCGGCCGGGACGCGGTACTCGACGCCGTCCACGGTGAGGGTCAGCTCGCCGGCGGTGACATGGATGAGCTCGACCGTGCCGGCCGGGTGCGGGTCGGAGGAGCTCGATTCGCCGGGCATGAGCCGCCAGTCCCACAGTTCGAGGGGGCCGGGCGACTCCGTGCCGGCCAGCAGCCGGCTGTAGCTGCCGGCGTCGGTGCGCCACAGCCGCACTGTCTGTTCCGGGGGGACGATCCGGACCTTGGGGCCCTGCTCGTAGTCGAGGAGGGTGGTGATGCTGACGCCGAGCGCGTCACCGATCTTCACGACGGTGCCGAGGCTGGGATTGGTACGCGCCTGCTCGATCTGGATGAGCATGCCCCGGCTGACTCCGGCGCGTCCGGCGAGCGCGTCCAAGGTGAAGCCGCGCTCGGTGCGCCAGCGCTTGACGTTGCGCGCCAGGGACTGGGTCAGCAGGTCGAGGTCCGCCACATTCCGTCCAATATTCTGGATGACAGGGTTCAATTGACTGCACTACGGTGAGGTGCACCCGATCGTTCACCGAACTGTACTGCGAGGCTCGCCGTGACAGCACTCTTCGCCCTGGCCACCAGCCTGCTCTGGGGCCTCGCCGACTTCGGCGGCGGACTGCTGACGCGGCGCACCCCGGCGCTGACGGTGGTCGTGGTCTCGCAGACCATCGCGACGGGCGTCCTGGGCGCGCTCGTGCTCGCCACGGGGGCCTGGACCGAGGCCGGTCCGCGTCTGTGGTTCGCGGTGGCCGCGGGTCTGATCGGGCCGGTCGCCATCCTGTGCTTCTACGAGGCACTCGCCCGTGGCCCCATGGGCGTCGTCTCGCCGCTCACCGCGGTCAGCGTGGCCGTCCCGGTCTCCGTCGGGCTGCTCCTGGGCGAGCGTCCGGGCCTGCTGCAGATCGCGGGCATCGCGGTGGCCGTCACGGGCGTGGTCCTCGCCGGCGGCCCGCAGCGCGCAGGCGGCTCCGTGCAGCGCCGGACGCTCCTGCTCACGCTCGTCGGAGCGCTCGGATTCGGCGCCTGCGTCGCCCTGATCGCCGAGGCGTCCACCACGCTCACCGGCCTGTTCCTCGCCCTGTTCGTGCAGCGCCTGACCAACGTCGTCGCGGGCGGCACCGCCCTGTACGTCTCCGTCCGGCGCGGCTCCCCCGCCCTGCCGGAGGGCGGCTTCCCCTGGGGCGCTCTGCCGCTGCTCGCCTTCGTGGGCCTGGCCGACGTCGCCGCGAACGGCACGTACTCGGTCGCCGCTCAGCACGGCCCGGTCACCGTGGCCGCCGTACTCGCCTCGCTCTACCCGGTGGTGACCGCCCTGGCCGCGCGGGGCTTCCTCAGCGAACGGCTGCGCGGGGTGCAGGCCGCGGGTGCGGGGCTGGCGCTGATGGGCACGCTGCTGCTGGCGGCGGGCTGAGCCGAGCCCGGGCGGGTCAGGCCCCCTGCTCAAGCTCCGCGAGGCGCGTCACCGCGTCCTCGTCCAGCTCCGCGAGCCGTGCCACCGTCTCCTCGTCGAGGTCCGACAGCGCGCGCAGTTGATCCGGGGTGACGTCGTCCGGTATCGGCACCGGCGCCGGTGTGCGCAGCGGCGGCTGCCAGCCGTCCTCGGGTGTCCAGCGCCGTACGACCTTGGCGGGCGCCCCCGCGACCACCGCGTGGTCGGGCACGGTGCCCCGTACGACCGCGCCCGCGGCGACCACGACGTTCCGGCCGATCCGCGCCCCGGGAAGGATCACCGCGCCGGTGCCGATCCAGCAGCCGGGGCCGATCTCCACCGGCTCCATCCGCGGCCACTGCTTGCCGATCGGCTCGTGCGGGTCGTCGTAGGAGTGGTTCGTGGACGTGACGTACACATACGGGCCGAAGTAGCAGTCGCTGCCGATCGTGACCGTCGTGTCGGCGATGACATGGCTGCCGCGGCCGAGGACCACGCCGTCTCCGATGCGCAGGATCGGGTCCGGGCCGAGGTCCAGGTCGGGCATCAGCCCGGCGGTGAGGGTGACCTGCTCGCCGACGATGCAGTGGGAGCCCAGATGGATCCAGGGCTCGCCGAAGACCGTGCCGAGCGGGAAGGCGAGCCGGGTGGCCTCGCCGAGCGCGCCGAAACGGAGGCGGCCCGGGCGCTCCGCCGTCACCGAGCCCGTCCGCTGGGCCCATGCCCAGGCCGCGTGCACGGCACGCTGCGCGAGGCGGCCTCGCCAGGATGAGAACGTGTTCTTGCTTTTCGGCACGGGCTCACCGTACTGAGGGTTGGGCCTGCCGGTGAGGTCGGGGGCCTGTGATCTTCGCCCCAGCGGGTGACGTACCGTGCCCGGTATCACATGACCAGGAGGCGATGATGATCAAGGGCATCGGCGGGCGGGAGCCCAAGGTGGACGAGGGCGTGTTCGTGGCGCCCACGGCTTCGGTGATCGGGGACGTGTCCCTGGCCGCGGGGGCGAGCGTCTGGTACGGCGCCGTCCTGCGGGGTGACGTGGAGCGGATCTCCGTGGGGGCGAGCAGCAATGTGCAGGACAACTGCACGCTGCACGCCGATCCCGGGTTTCCCGTCTCCGTCGGGGAGCGGGTGTCGATCGGGCACAACGCGGTGGTTCATGGGGCGACCGTGGAGGACGACTGTCTGATCGGGATGGGGGCGACCGTGCTGAACGGGGCCGTGATCGGGGCCGGGTCGCTGGTCGCCGCGCAGGCGTTGGTGCCGCAGGGGATGGTGGTGCCGCCGGGGTCTCTTGTCGCGGGGGTGCCGGCGAAGGTGAGGCGTGTGCTGAGTCCTGAGGAGCGGGAGGGCGTCACTCTCAACGGCGTCATGTATGCCGAGCTTGCTCGGGCTCACCGGGATGTGCACCAGGGCTGATCGCCGTTGCGGTCTGCGGGTCCTGGGTGGCTGATCGCGCCGTTCCCCGCGCCCCTGGGTACCTTCTACTCGGGCACACCTACAGGCTCGGCGGTCGCCTTCTTCGCCTTGCGCTTGAGGATGAGCATCGACGTCAGGCCGATCAGTACCGCGACCACCAGGCCCAGCCAGGAGAAGCGCTTCAGCCAGGACTCGGCGACGACGCCGACGTAGTAGATGACGGCCGTCGTGCCGCCCGCCCAGACGATGCCGCCGAGGACGTTGGCGACGAGGAACTTCCAGTAGGGCATGCGGAGCACGCCCGCGAGGGGGCCGGCGAAGATGCGCAGCAGGGCGACGAAGCGGCCGAAGAAGACGGCCCACATGCCCCACTTCTGGAAGGAGCGCTCGGCGGTGGCGATATGGCCTTCACTGAAGTGCTTGGGGAACTTGCCGCCGAGCCAGGCCAGCAGGGGCCGTCCCCCCTTGCGGCCGATGGCGTAGCCGATCGAGTCGCCGATGATCGCGCCGGCGCTGGCGCAGGCGCCGAGGATCACCGGGTCGATGTCACCGTGCTGGGAGGCGAGCAGCGCCGAGGAGACCAGGATGATCTCGCCGGGCAGCGGGATGCCGAGGCTCTCCAGCCCGATGACCACGCCGACCAGCAGATAGATGGCGAGCGGGGGCACCGTTTCGAGCCATTCCTGGACGTGCAACGCCGCTTCCTCCCAGATCCTCGCCGATGCGTACGCGCCGACGCAGCCTACCCGCTCAGTGTGACGGTCGCGGAGTCCCGGAGGTTGCACGCCGGCGTACGACGGCGTGCACGGCAAAGGCCCCGGCCCTAGGGGGCCAGGGCCTGCTGCGAGGGACGAGGTCGCTCAGCCGTTGGGGCGCAGGGTCCACACGACGGTCATCTCGGTGGTGACGGCGCCGTCCTCGCGCTGGATGGAGACGGCGACCGGGAACTCGGGGCGCTTGCCCTCGTCGAGCTCCGCGACGACCTCGGCGATGGGGCGGCCGAGGGTGGCGGTGGCCGTGACCGGGCCGAGCGCGATCTTCTTGAACGCGATCTCGGCGGTCACCGGCAGCGGCACGGCCCGCGAGAGCTGGTCGCCGAAGGCCGCGAGCACGATCGCGCCGCTCGCGGACTCGCCGAGAGTGAACATGGCGCCCGCGTGCGGCCCACCGACGTGGTTGCGGTACTCGCTCTGGTCCGGCAGGACCAGGACGGCCTTCTCCGGGGTGGTCTCCAGGTACTCGAGGTTCAGGGTGCGAACCATCGGCACCGTGGCGGCGAGCAGCTCGCCGATGGACATCTGATCTGCGCTCATGGCGAGGATGTTACCCACGAGTAGCCAGCGATGGCCAGAGCCGTGGGCCACGGGTGCGGGCATGTTGGTACGTCCCTGACAAGGCCCGGTGACCGAATCGTGTCCGTGACAGCACTAGGGTTACGGCACATGTGGCCAGGACAGCAGCCGCCCGGGGGCGAGCAGAACCCGCAGACGAACAACCCGTACCAGCAGCCGGGGTACCAGCAGCCGAATCCGTATCAGCAGCCCGGCTACCAGCAGCAGCCGGCGCCCTACGGGCAGCAGCCGCAGTGGGGGGCTCCCCAGCAGCCGGGTGCGCCCCAGCCGGTGACCCCGCCCGGGGGCCTGCCGCAGACGCTGCCCGGCGGCGGGGGCGGTGGAGGCGGCGGGAACCGGACCAAGCTGGTGGCGATCATCGCGGCGTCGGCGGTGGTGCTGACCGCCGCCGTGACCGGCTTCCTGGTCCTGGGCGGTGACAAGGAGGACACCGCAGGCGGTGACGGCAAGAAGGACAAGGCCAGCCAGTCGCCCACCCAGTCCACCGAGTCCGCCGACCCCAGCCCCTCGACGAGCGGCTCGGACGACAACCCGCGCGGTGGCGAGACCATCCAGCCCACCATCGCGGGCTGGAAGGTCGTCGTGAACCCCAAGTGGGGCATCGCCTTCGACGTGCCGGCGGACTGGGAGGTGCAGTCCCCCACGCTGTCGATCGGCTTCGAGGACGACAAGTCCGAGGACGGCAAGCCGCTGATCATGATGTCGGCGCCCGCCTACTACAAGTCCAAGTGGTGCTCGACCGACGAGAACAAGGACGGCCGCACCGAGGACTCCCACCTTGCGGCGGTCGGCACCAAGGGCGCGGACGGCGCGAAGAACACCGACGAGGTCGCGGTCAACCAGGTGCCCTGGTGGGTCTACGGCGGCTACACGCAGCCCGACAAGAAGAGCATCACCTTCGACAAGAAGGCCACGGCCTACACCACCACGTCCGGCATCACGGGCAGCCTCGCCTGGGCCCAGTCGACGAACACCCCGCAGAAGGGCAAGTGCGCCAGCGACGGCAAGGCGGTGACCTTCGGCTTCAAGAACTCCGACGGCGCCTTCGTGGCCTGGAACTTCTACGGCGCCAAGGGTGTCACGGGCGAGGTGCCGAAGGCGACCATCCTGAAGATCCTCAGCACGGTGCGGCTGCACGGCGACCCGACGGAGAGCTGAGCGCGGCCCCTGCCCGGCAATGCGTTTGGCAAAGGCGGGGCCGGGCAGGGATAGTCGGCCGGTGAACACCGCCGCCGACTCGCCCCGCCCCGCCCGCCGTCTGCGCAGACCCGAGTGGGCCGGGCGCAACTACAGCCTGCTGACCGCGGCCGCCTTCGTCACCAACCTCGGCACCCACGGCGCCCTGATCGCCGCCGCGTTCGCCGTGCTGGAAGGCGGCGGCGACAGCGGTGACGTGGGCCTGGTGGCCGCCGCCCGCACCCTGCCGCTGGTGCTGTTCCTGCTGATCGGCGGCGCGGTCGCGGACCGGCTCCCCCGGCATCGCGTGATGGTCGCGGCCAACGCCCTGAACTGCGTCTCCCAGGGCCTGTTCGCCGTCCTGGTGCTGGCGGGCGAGCCGCAGCTGTGGCAGATGATGCTGCTGACCGCCCTCGGCGGCACCGGGCACGCGTTCTTCAGCCCGGCGGCCGAGGGCATGCTGCTGTCGTCGGTCTCCGGGGAGCAGGCGAGCCGCGCGTTCGCGGTGTTCCGGATGGCCATGCAGGGCGCGGCCGTCGGCGGCGCGGCGCTGGGCGGCGCCCTGGTCGCGGCGTTCGGGCCGGGCTGGGTGCTGGCGGCCGACGCCGCCGCGTTCGCCCTCGCCGGGGCGATGCGCGCCTTCCTCGACGTCGGTCACATCCCGCCGCGCGACGCGGGCGGCGGCCTGCTGGCCGACCTGCGGGAGGGCTGGCAGGAGTTCATCGGACGGCCCTGGCTGTGGGGCATCGTCGTGCAGTTCTCCATCGCCAACGCGGTCGTCGGTGCCGCCGACGCCGTCTACGGCCCCCTCGTCGCCCGCGACCACCTGGGCGGGGCGGCCCCCTGGGGCCTGGCGCTGGGCTTCTTCGGCGCGGGCACGGTCGCCGGAGCCCTGCTGATGACCCGCTGGAAGCCCCGCCGGCTGCTGTTCGTGGGTACGCTGTGCGTCTTCCCGCTGGCCCTGCCCTCCGCCGCGCTCGCGATCCCCACGCCGGTCGGGGTGCTGTGCGCGGTGATGTTCCTGACCGGTGTGACGCTCGAGGTGTTCGGCGTCTCCTGGATGACCGCGCTGCACCAGGAGATACCCGAGCACAAGCTCTCCCGCGTCTCCGCCTACGACTGGTTCGGCTCGGTCGCCCTGATGCCCCTGGCGACCGCGCTGGCCGGGCCCGCGGAGTCCGCCTTCGGGCGCACCGAGGCGCTGTGGGGCTGCGCCGTGAGCATCGTCCTGGTCACGGCACTCGTCCTGCTCGTGCCCGACGTGCGCCGGCTGCGCCGCCGTACCAAGGAGGTCACGGCACAGCCCGCCCCGAACGGCTCACCCGATCCCGAACGCCCCGTCGGGGGGCACGGGTGAGGGCACCGCGTCCTCGTCCCGCACCGGACGCGCCGCCCCGATGAACCGGCGCAGTCCGCCGCCCTCCTCGACCCGCGCCGGAAAGGCGTCGGCCGCGGTGCGCCGGGCCAGCGCCGCCGTGTCGACCGGCCGGTGCGCGGCGACGAGCACCGCGTTGCCGAACCGCCGCCCGCGCAGCACCCCGGGCTCGGCGATCAGCACCAGCTCCTCGAACACCGCCCCGAAGGTGGCGAGTTGGGACCGCAGGAAGTCGAAGGGCGCCCCGTCGGCGAGGTTCGCCACATAGACACCGTCGGCCCGCAGCACCCGCTCGACCTGCCGGGCGTAGCCGAGCGTGGTCAGATGCGCCGGCACCCGCGACCCGCCGAACACATCCCCCACGATCACATCGGCGGAGGCATCGGGCGCCTTCTCCAGCCACGCGAACGCATCCGCCGCATGCGCGCCGACCCGGGCATCCGCGGGCAGCGGCAGGTGCTCGCCCACGAGTTCCAGCAGCCCCTGATCGGCCTCGACGACGTCCTGCCGCGACCCGGGCCGCGTCGCCGTCACATACCGGGGCAGGGTGAACGCCCCGCCGCCGAGATGGACGACATCCAGCGGCACCCCGTCGGGCGCCACGGTGTCCAGGACATGCCCCAGCCGCCGCGCGTACTCGAACTCCAGATGCTCCGGCTCGTCGAGATCCACGTACGACTGGGGCGCCCCGTCCACGGTCAACAGCCACGCCCGCGCCCGGTCGACATCGGGCATGAGCTTGACGACGCCGAAGTCGGTGACACGGCTGACGGGGATGGGTTCGTTCACTGCTCCATTGTGCCTGGAGGAGGTGCCGTCAAGGGGCACGGGGAACTGCGCGACCAGCCGAAACGGGCCGGCAGTCCCCCACGAACCGAAACCACCCTCACAGAACGGCGATCACAGTCCCGGCCCCCACAGTCCGTCCACCCTCACGAACGGCAAACCCGAGCCCCGGCTCCAGCGGAACCTCACGGCCAAGCTCGACGGTCATGGTGACGGTCTCCCCAGGCCGAGCGACACCGCCCTCCCCCAGATCGGCCTCACCCACGACATCCGCCGTACGGACGTAGAACTGCGGCCGATACCCGCTGACGACCGGCGTCGTACGACCGCCCTCCTTGCCCGAGAGCACATACACCTGAGCCCGGAACCGACTGCGCGGCACCACACTTCCCGGCGCAGCCACGACATGCCCGCGCCGCACGGCATCCCGAGGCACCCCCCGCAGCAGCAGCGCCACGTTGTCCCCGGCCTGCGCCTCCTCCATCGGCTTGCCGAAGGTCTCCAGCCCGGTGACGACGGTCTCGACACCCGCCCCGAGCACCTCGACCCGGTCCCCGACGCGTACGACACCACGCTCGACGGCACCGGTGACCACGGTTCCGCGCCCGGTGATGGTGAGGACGTTCTCGACGGGCAGCAGGAACGGCGCGTCGAGGTACCGCTCCGGCATCGGCACATACGTGTCCACCGCGTCGAGCAGCGCCTCGATCGACGCCGTCCACCGCGGGTCCCCCTCCAGTGCCCTCAGCCCGGAGACCCGTACGACGGGCACGGAGTCACCGCCGTAGCCGTGCGCGGTGAGCAGGTCGCGGACCTCCAGCTCGACCAGGTCGGTCAGCTCCTCGTCCCCGGCGTCGGCCTTGTTGAGCGCGACCACGATGTGGTTCACGCCCACTTGCCGGGCGAGCAGCACGTGTTCGGCGGTCTGCGGCATGATCCCGTCGAGCGCGGAGACGACGAGGATCGCCCCGTCGAGCTGCGCGGCGCCGGTGACCATGTTCTTGACGTAGTCGGCGTGACCGGGCATGTCGACGTGCGCGTAGTGCCGGGTGTCGGTCTCGTACTCGACGTGCGCGATGTTGATGGTGATGCCGCGCGCGGCCTCCTCCGGGGCGCGGTCGATGCGGTCGAACGGCACGAACGTGCCGGCGCCGCGGTCGGCGAGGACCTTGGTGATGGCGGCGGTCAGGGTGGTCTTGCCGTGGTCGACATGACCCATCGTGCCGATGTTGAGATGCGGTTTCGTACGGACGTACGCCGTCTTGGGCATGGCTGTACCTCAAGGCTGTGCGAAGGAAGTCGGGACCCCGGGAACCCGCCGACCCTCTTCCCCTGCGGGGTCCGCCGGACTGTCCGGGGAGGGTCAGCTTCGGGCGCCGTCGACAGCGGCCAGGAGGATCAGGACGGCAGCCTTCGGGGCATCCGCGACCGCGGATGCTGCGAGAAGGAAGGCGTGCCGGAACATGCGTAGATCATCGCGGAGGCGGGGCGCGGCGTCGAACGGTTTTCGGCGGTACGCCCGTTCAGGCGGGGACGTTCCGTTCAGCCGAGGATGTTCCGTTCAGGCGGGGATGTTCTTCAGCGCCTCGCGCACGGTCAGCGGCGCGAACCGGCCGCGCTCGTGCGCGAGGAAGTCGCGTACGGCGTCGGGGTCGGTCTTGGCGTACTCGCGCAGGGCCCAGCCGATGGCCTTGCGGACGAAGAAGTCGGGGTGGCCGGAGCGGCGCAGGCAGTAGGCGAACAGGCGGGCGGTGTCGGTGCGTTCCTCGTAGCGGAGCTGGTGCAGCAGGGCGGCGCGGGCGATCCACAGGTCGTCGTCGGCGATCCAGGCGTCCATGTCGGCGGTGAGCGCCGGGTCGGCCGCCACGAGCGGGCCGACGACGTGCGCGGCGAGCAGGTCGACGGTGTCCCACCAGGAGTCGGTGCGGATCAGGTGCCGGACCACGGGCAGGAACCCGGAGGAGCAGCGGCCGACGTGGCGGCGCAGGTAGTCGACGGCGAAGTAGCGGTACTCCCGCTCCGGCAGCCGCCAGCAGCCCAGCGCGAGCGCGGTCAGGTCGGCCTCGTCGGGACGGGGCGTGCCCGCGGTCACGGCGCGGGACAGGGCGCGGCGCTCGGGGGTGGCCACGCCCAGGAAGGGGCCCACGTCCTTCATGTACGCGCGCATGCCCACGGCCCGCTCCGGGTCGGCCGCGGCGGCGTAGACGTCGGTCAGCCGCTCCAGCAGGGTGTCGGCCAGAGCACTGCGCGGCACCGCGGTCGGGCCGGTACCTGTGACGCTCATGAGACGAACCATACGGCGATCACACACACCTGTCGGTTAATGTCACCGGATGCCGCTCGATGCCACCACCCGTTCTGGGGGCACGGCCACGGTCTCGCACGGGACCGCTGAGCTCGCCGTCGTCGCTGTTCCTGTCCGCCTCGGTCTCGCGGGTCGCTGTACAAGAGCCCTGCTCTCGCCCTGGGCCCGGTTCGCGCTGCTCGTGTCGCTGCTCGTGGGCGCGGCTGCGGCTGTGCTGCTGTTCGAGCCGCAGCGGTTGCTGGCGGACGGCTGGCCGCCGCAGTTGGGCGGTGCGGCCGCGGCGCTGGTGTTCGCGCTCGCGTACGGGCTGTGCACGGTGGCGTTCGTGCCGCGGCCGTTGCTGAATCTGGCCGCGGGTGCGTTGTTCGGCACGCAGTTGGGGCTGGGCGCGGCCGTGGCGGGCACGGTGCTCGGGGCCGGGATCTCCTTCGGTCTGGGGCGGGTGCTCGGGCAGGACGCGCTGCGTCCGCTGCTGCGGGGCCGGCTGCTGACGGCAGCGGACGGGCAGCTCAGCCGGCACGGGTTCCGTTCGATGCTGGCGGTGCGGCTGTTCCCGGGCGTGCCGTTCGCGGCGGCGAACTACTGCGCCGCGGTGTCCCGGATGGGCTGGCTGCCGTTCCTGCTGGCGACGGCGCTCGGGTCCGTCCCGAACACCGCCGCCTACGTCGTCGCGGGCGCCCGTGCCTCCACGCCGACCTCGCCCGCGTTCCTGATCGCGATGGCCTGTATCGCCGTACCGGCGCTGGCGGGCGCGGTGGTGGCCTGGCGCAAGCGGCATCAGCTGCGCGGGCGCTGACCCCTGAGCCGAGGGCTCACCCTACGGGTCAGACGGCCTCGACGATCATCGCGTTGGCCAGCCCACCGGCCTCGCACATGGTCTGCAGCCCGTACCGGGCCCCACGCTCCCGCAGGGCGTGGACCAGGGTGGTCGTCAGGCGGGTGCCGCTGGCGCCGAGCGGATGGCCGAGGGCGATGGCGCCGCCGTGCACGTTGACCTTGGCCAGGTCGGCGCCGGTCTCCTGCTGCCAGGTGAGGACGACGCTGGAGAAGGCCTCGTTGACCTCGAACAGGTCGATGTCGTCGAGGGAGAGGCCGGCCCGGCGCAGCACCTTCTCGGTGGCGGGGACGACCCCGGTCAGCATCAGCAGCGGGTCGGAGCCGGTGACGGCGAAGCTGTGCAGGCGGGCGAGGGGGCGCAGGCCTAGGCGGGCCGCGGTCTCGCTGGAGGTGATCAGGACGGCGGAGGCGCCGTCGTTGATGGGGCTGGCGTTGCCCGCGGTGACGTTCCACTCGATCTGCGGGAAGCGCTCCCCGAAGCCCGGGTCGTAGTAGGCGGGCTTGAGCCCGGCGAGGATCTCGGGGCTGCTGCCGGGCCGGACGCACTCGTCGCGCGAGACGCCCTCCAGAGGCGCGACCTCGGCGTCGAACAGGCCCTTGTCCCAGGCGGCGGCCGCCTTGTGGTGCGAGGAGACGGCGAAGGCGTCCATACGGTCCCGGGTGAGGGACCACTTGGCGGCGATCAGCTCGGCGCTGATGCCCTGCGGGACCAGGCCCTCGGGGTAGCGCTCGGCGACGCCGGGGCCGAAGGGGTCGGCGCCGGGCGGCACGTTGGACCACATCGGCACGCGGCTCATCGACTCCACGCCACAGGCGACGACCATGTCGTAGGCCCCCGAGATGACGCCCTGGGCGGCGAAGTGCACGGCCTGCTGGGAGGAGCCGCACTGGCGGTCCACCGTGGTGGCGGGGACCGTCTCGGGGAAGCCGGCCGAGAGGACGGCGTAGCGCGTGGTGTTCATGGCCTGCTCGCCGACCTGGTCGACGGTGCCGCCGATCACGTCGTCGATCAGCACGGGGTCGACGCCGGAGCGCTCGACGAGGGTGCGCAGGGTGTGGGCGAGGAGTTCGACGGGGTGGACATGGGCGAGGGCGCCGCCTGGCTTTCCCTTGCCGATGGGGGTGCGTACGGCTTCGACGATGACTGCGTCACGCATGTGGGGCCTCCTGTGAGGGGCAGGGGCGTCCGGTCCGTGGTGCCGTGGTGCGGGTCGGCGACCGGCGCGATTACCGGTGAGTAGGAATTTCAAACTCACCATAACGCCGTGGGTTGGAAAATCAAACCCTCTAGGAGCCCTCTAAGTTTGAAAACCGAACTCTCCCCTAGACTTGGCCGCATGGCCGCCACCAAGGACCCCCGCCCCTGCTCCATCGCCGACACCCTGGCGCTGGTCGGCGAGAAGTACTCCCTGCTCGTGCTCCGCGAGGTCTGCCTGGGCAACGGGCGCTTCGACCAGCTCGTGCGCAACATCGGCGCCCCGCGCGACGTCCTGACCACCCGCCTGCGCCGGCTCGTGGACGCGGGCATCCTCACCAAGCGCGTCTACAGCGAGCGCCCGCAGCGCTTCGAGTACCGGCCGACCCCGGCGGGTCTCGAGCTGGAGCCGCTGCTGATGGTCCTCAAGGAGTGGGGCGACCGGCATCTGAACGAGAACGACCGTCCGATGGTGGTCGAGCACCACTGCGGCCATGAACTGGTCCCGGTCGTCACGTGCAAGGCCTGCGGCGAGGAGGTCCGCCACGAGGACCTGACGGCCCACCCGCAGAGCCCCGGCTGGACGCTCTCGGGCCCTACAGCGGCCTGAGGCCGTGCAGGAACGCGCGCACCGCCCGGTCGAACTCCTCGGGCGCTTCGAGGTTGCTCACATGCCCCGCCCCGGGCAGCACCACGAGCCGGGCGCCCGCGATGGCCTCCTGGAAGGCGCGGGCGACGCTCAGCGGTGACCGCGCGTCCAGCTCGCCCCACACCAGCAGCGTGGGCACGGCGATCTCGGCCAGCAGGTCGCTCTCGTCGGCCTCGGCCATCATGAACAACTGCGCCCCCATGGTCTCCGGCCGCACATCCCGCGCCATCGCGTCGAGCAGCGGCACGAACGCGGCCGGCGGCCGACCGGCGAAGAGCCCCGGCAACGTCGGATCGAACTCCTCCCGCGGCACCGCGAGCATCCGCCGCGCGCCCGCCACCCGCGCCGCGACCTCCTCGGGCGGCAGTGACCCCTTCCAGCCGGCGTACGTGTCGACGAGGATCAGCGACCGCACGAGCTCCGGGTGATGCCGGTACAGCTCCAGTACGACGGTCCCGCCCCAGGACAGCCCGGCGACATGGGCCGGGCCGAGCCCCACGTGCTCGATCACGGCGGCCAGACAGTGCGCGAAGTCGGCGAGCTCGAAGCCGGGCGGCAGATCGGAGGAGCGTCCGGCGCCGGGCTCGTCCCAGGAGACCACCGTGAACTCACCGGCCAGCCCGGCCAGCTGCGGCTCCCACATCCGCCCGTCGAGTCCCGCCCCGTGCACGAGCACCACGGGAGGCCCGTCCCCCACCCGCACATAGGCGACGTCGACCCCACGTGCGCGTACCGTCGTCGCCATACCACCAGCCTAGGCACGGCGGCACCCGCCGTCGCGGCGACGGAGTGCCTCCCCGTGCGCTCAGCCGGCCTCGTAAACCTCCAGCCGCCCGCACATCCCGAACCGCCCCCGCTCGGCGGGCGACTGCGCGCGTACGGCCGCCTCGGACAGGTGGGAGACGTCCCCGTCGGCGAGCCGGTCGAGCTGCTCCCCCGTCGCCTCGGCCGCCGCCCGCGCCCCCTGCCGCCACCGCTCGCGCCATTCGGCGAGCCGGGGTCGTACGAGCGCGGCGGCCGCCCGGTGGAAGGCGGCCAGGGCGTCGGGGCCCTCGGCCGCACACAGGGCGCGGTAGCCCTCCAGGGCGAGGTCGCGCCGCGCGCGGGCCAGACGCGCCCGCTCCTCCTCGGGCGCGTCGGCGGGAAGGGCCGTCACGCGCGCGTACAGCTCAGGATCGGCGAGGTAGCGCGGCGGCAGCGTCAGCACCGCGTCCCCCGCCTCCGGCAGCCCGCTGTTCTGCATCAGGACGGTGATGGTCAGGTCGCCGTCGTTCACCAGCCGGTGGATCGTGCCCGGGGTGAACCAGGCGACCGTGCCCGGCATGAGCGGGGTGACCTCGTAGCCGGACGTGGTGAGCGTCTGCACGGCCCCGCGCCCGCCGGTGACGACGTACGCCTCCGAACAGACCAGGTGGAGGTGCGGAGTTCCGCCGCTCACCCCGTCCGCGGCGGGCCAGTCGTACACGCACAGCCGCGACACGGCGACACCGCCCGGCAGCCCGGCGTACGGGACCGGGCTCACCACGGGTGCGCCCGCAGGTACTCGGCGATCTCCTCCCGCTCCCAGGCCCCGTCGGCCACGACGACCCGGTAGCGGCGGGTGAGCGTGTCGCCGGGGGCGAGTTCCAGCTCGTCGAAGAACGCCCAGGAGGGGGCGACCGCGGCGAAGGGGTCGTTGCGCACGAACCAGTGGGCGGGATGGCCTCCCGCCGAACCCGCGTGGTCGTTCTCGGGGGCGTGCGCGAAGACGAGCGTGGCGCGGCCGTCGACGCCGTCGTGCTCGCCGGAGTACGCCAGCCAGGGCGCCTGTCGCCCCATCAGGCCGGGCCCCTCGCCGTCGGGCGCGAGGACGCGGCCCTCGCGGAAGGCGCGCGGGCCCCGCCAGAACAGGCCGGTGTAGCCGGCCATCTCCCGCCCGGCCGTGGTGGGACTGCCGAACCGCAGCGGCTCCGTGCGCCGGTTGGTGACGGCGCTCGTCCAGGTCAACGCCCAGGCACCGACGGCCGGTTCGACGTCATGGACCTCGATCCGGCGCACCTCGTCGGCCCACAGCGCACCGTCGTACGGATGCCAGGTCAGCCGCTCGGCGATCACGGCACGGCCGTCAAAGGCGGCGACCTCGTCGAAGCCGGCGTGCCGCATCGAGCCGACGCGCTCTGGTAGTTCGAGATATCCCTTTCCGTGGACGTATGTGTTGCCGCCCCACAGGTTCGCGCCGGACAGATGCGAGGCGGTCAGCGCCAGGCCCTTGTGCCAGCGGTGGTCGTTGGGCCGGTAGTCGGTGACCACGGCGCCGGAGAGGGTGCGCAGCGGATGGACGTACGGCTTGGGCGCCTCCCAGGCGGCCTTCGCGTGGCCCTCCGCCCCGTAGACGTAGGCGAGGAGTGCGACGCCGGTGGCCGGGTCGGTCACCGTGATGCGCTCGCCGTGGGTGTGGACGAGCGCCAGGCCGGCGGTCATGCACGCACCTCCGCGGCCACGGCGGGCGCCCAGCCGGGGGCACCGCCGTGCAGTTCGGTGTAGTAGGGGTCGCCGGGGCCGATGCCGCCACGCTGCACCGTGGTGTCCGTGAACGCCGACTTGTACAGCGCGGTGACCAGCTCCAGGCTCTTGCGCCCGTCCGCCCCGCTGCTGCGCGGCCGCTGCCCCGCGCGCATGCTCGCCACCAGCTCGCGCAACTGCGCCAGGTGCGAACTCGGCACGTCCTCCCCGAAGTCCTGCCAGGCCGCGGCCTCCTCCTCGGGCACACCGGGCGCGGGGGTGATGCGCCAGTCGGCGTTGGCGTGGCCGTACAGGTGGGTGAGTTCGACGGTGGCGCGTTCGCAGTCGACGCGGATGCGGCTGACCTCGTCGGGGCTGAGGACGCTGTTGACGACAGTGGCCAGCGCGCCGCTCTCGAAGCGGACCAGGGCCGTGGAGACGTCTTCGGTCTCCACGTCGTGCACCAGCCGCCCGGCCATCGCCCGCACCTCGCTCCACGGGCCGAGCAGGTCCAGCAGCAGGTCGGTCTGGTGGATGCCGTGGCCCATGGCGGGGCCGCCGCCCTCGGTGTGCCAGCGGCCACGCCAGGGGACGGCGTAGTAGGCGGTGTCGCGGTACCAGGTGGTCTGGCAGTGCGCGACGAGCGGCCGCCCCAGGGCGCCTTCGGCGAGCAGCCGCCGTACGTGCGTGGCCCCGGAACCGAAGCGGTGCTGGAAGACGATGGCGGCGTACGGCCCTCCGTCCGCGCCTTCCTCGGCCTCGACCGCGTCGAAGTCGGACAGCGACGGCACCGGCGGCTTCTCGCACCACACCCACGCCCCGGCACGCAGCGCGGCGACGGTCTGCTCACGGTGCAGCGTCGGCGGGGTGCAGATGGTGACGAGGTCGGGCCGCTGTTCGCGCAGCATCCGCTTCAGGTCGTCGTAGGCGTACGGGACACCGCCCTCGGCGCAGAAGGCGCGGGCCGCGTCCGCGTCGATGTCGACGGCCGCGACGACCTCGGCCTCCCCCTCCTCGGCGAGCCGGGCGAGCGCCGGCAGATGGGATCCGCGGGCGATGGCGCCGGTGCCGACGATCGCGGCCCTGATGGGGCGTCCGGCGAGCGACGGGAGGGGATGGTCCATGTCAGGGCTCCACGAGGTTGCGACAAGCGTGACAGCAAGGGCGACAGTAAGCGCTTTCTCCGCTGCAACGTAAGTGCCCTCCGGGCGAGCGTCAACACCCCGGCCCGATCATCCGACGATCATCACCGAAGCCCCTGCGTCATGGCCCGTCACCCGAGGACGCTACGCTGCCCCTCAACACACCGACCTCCGCGCACGGGGGTTCGGTGTGTCCGTCGCCCGTTGCACGATCGGCACTCTTGGACTCCGTAACTTCATGTCTTGGTTCGAATCACTCATCCTCGGACTCGTCCAGGGGCTGACCGAGTTCCTCCCCGTCTCCTCGAGCGCGCACCTGCGACTCACCGCGGCCTTCTCGGGCTGGGAGGACCCGGGGGCGGCTTTCACGGCGATCACGCAGATCGGCACGGAGGCGGCGGTGCTGATCTACTTCCGCAAGGACATCGGCCGCATCCTGTCGGCATGGACGCGCTCACTGTTCGACAAGGCGGCCCGCAAGGACCACGACGCCCAGATGGGCTGGCTCGTGATCGTCGGCTCGATCCCGATCGGTGTGCTCGGCGTGACGCTGAAGGACCAGATCGAGGGCCCGTTCCGTGACCTCCGCATCACCGCGACCATGCTGATCGTGGTCGGTGTGATCATCGGCATCGCCGACCGGCGCGCGGCCCGCGACGAGACGGGCGGCAAGCACCGCGCCGCGCGTCCCCGCAAGGGCCTGCAGGACCTCGGCGTCCGCGACGGCCTCATCTTCGGCCTCTGCCAGGCCTGCGCCCTCATCCCGGGCGTCTCCCGCTCCGGCGCCACCATCAGCGGCGGCCTCTTCATGGGCTACCAGCGCGAGGCCGCGGCCCGGTACTCCTTCCTCCTCGCCATCCCCGCCGTGCTCGCCTCCGGCACCTTCGAGCTGAAGGACGCCCTTGAGGGCGGCCACGTCTCCTGGGGCCCGACGATCTTCGCCACGATCATCGCGTTCGCGACGGGGTACGCCGTCATCGCGTGGTTCATGAAGTACATCTCCACCAAGAGCTTCATGCCCTTCGTCTGGTACCGCGTCGTCCTCGGCATCATCCTGGTCGCGCTGGTCACGATGGGCGTCCTGAGCCCGCACGCGGCGGAATCGGCGGGCTGACGCCACACCGCCTTCCCGTCACACCGGGCTCCCGCGGCACCGCGCCGCGGGAGCCTTCGCATGTGTGCCCGTCGCCGGCCGCGCCCTCGGCGGAGAGGAGCGCCCTCTGCCGGGCCTCGGGCGCCGATCCGGATGTGGTCGCGCTGCTGGAAAGGGCGTGCACCGGTGACACCACCGCGGAGTCGGCGAGGTGGCTCGCGGACTTGACGAAGTCGACCTGAACTCGCTTCTCGACGCCTGGCCGGAAGAGCCCGCGCGGGCGGCCGGGCTGTGCGGATTCAGCCAGGGACGGAACAGCAACCTCCGCGCTCACCTGGTCGAACAATCGCCAACTTGCTGGAGTTCTACGCCACGGCCGCCCGGCTCGGGCCATGTGCCGTGGTGTGGGTGGACTGAGCGAGGGGTCAGTAGCGGAGCCCGGCCGTGGCTGATCCCCCACCGTTAGCGTAGTCAGCCGGTAGCGCTCTGTCAGTGCTTGCCCCTAGGCTTGCCCGCATGTCCCCCGATTCCGAGGCCCCTGGTTCCGTGCGCTCTGCCGCGGAGGTCAACGAGCGGATCCGCGCGTTGTGGCGGCGCGCGGGCGGCTCGCTGAGTGCTCAACAGCGGGCGGAGTACGAGCTGTTGGTGGTCGAGTGGGCCAAGGCGATGCGCGAGGAGGTGCTGGAGGCGGCCTGAGCTGGGAGGCGCCGTCCGGTCAGGAGGCGGCCTGAGCGGGGTCGTCGGCCAGTCAGGGAGCGCTCTGAGCGGGGTTCGCCGGCCGGTCACGACCGCAGGTGCGTGACCAGAGACTCGGCAGCGGTCACAGCCGCAGGTGGCTCACCAGAGACTCGGCAAGCGATCACGACCGCAGGTGGCTCACCAGAGACTCGGTCAGCGATCACGACCGCAGATGGCTCACCAGAGACTCGGCGAGCGGATACGGCCGCTCCGGCGGCAACAGCGCGCCGGCCGCCCGCAGTTCGCGGGCCCGCACCAGCGCGTGCAGCTTCGTGGCCAGGGGTGTCACGTCCTCGATGCCGACGATCCATTCGTCCGCGTAACGTGCCGCCGCCTCTCCCGCGAGCCCCAGCTGAAGCGACCGGTGCGGCAGCGGGTTCAGGTGCAGATCGCGCTCCGGGTCCCACTGCACGCGCGCGGGCGACCGCCTCAACTGCCTCTTCCAGGCGGCCTGATCGGGGTGCAGCCCGGGGACGTAGTGGGACAGGCAGGAGTTGTTCAGGGCCCACTCGAAGCCGTCGCGGGTGATCTCCACGGCGAGGACCGTCTCCTGCCCCTCCTTCGTCCCCCAGCCGCAGCGGTACATCATCCACAGGAACGACGGCTTGATCCAGGTCATCCGGTCCCGCTTCCAGGAGGACGGGAAGCGGCCGTCGCGCGCAGCCGGTCGGCCGATCTCGGGACGGTAGGCCTGGTAGACGGTGATCGTGCTGTCCGTGTAGCGGGCGCGGACACGGAATCTGGGCTCTTGTGCGGTCAGGTGCTGCTCTTCGTTCACCGGCCCAGACTCGCTGCCACCACGCCGGTCCGGCCAGCGAATATCGCCGCCGACGCCCCCGCTCTCGGGCCGGAAGGGATCATCCCGGTCGGCCGGACAGGCCAATATCCCGCACGCCCCCTTGGCTCCGCACGCCCCGCCCCCGACACTGAGCCGATGACGCAGCGCGTGGAGCTCGCGACCGTGATGGATCGGCTGGCCGTGGACGGGCTGATCACCGACTATGCCGTGGCCGTGGACGACGGCGACTGGGAGGCGTACCGAAGGCTGTTCACGCACGACGGGCGGGCGGACTACCGCTCCGCGGGCGGCATCGAGGGGAACGCGCGGGACGTCGCCGTATGGCTGGCGGACAGCCTCGGGGTCTTCCCGATGAGGCAGCATCTGATCGTGAACCGCCGGGTGCGGTTCGAGGTGCTGGAGCGCGACACCGGGGACACCGCCCGTGTGCAGGCCGACTACATCAACCCCATGGGCACCACCGCGCCGGACTTCGTGTGCGGCGGCCGGTACGCGTTCGCGCTGGTCCGGACGGACGACGGCTGGCGGCTGCGCGAGGTGATCGTGCGCGAGAAGTGGCGGCGCCTGCCGGACCGTGCCGCCGCTCCTGTGATCAACTGAGCCGATCCGCGTCCGTCGGTGTCCGGCGCCGCCCGTGATCGTCCTCTGTACCGAGATCGTCGGCGGGGTGACACTGGAGGCCCACCGGGGTAGGGAGGCGCCGTATGAGGACGTTCGGCCAGTGGCTCGCCTCCCCGTGGCGGCGCTCGACGCTCGCGGCGCTCGCCGGGGCGCTGCCCATGTTCGCTTTCCCGGCCCCGGCCCTGTGGTGGTGCGCGCCGGTCGCGCTGGTGCCGTGGATCCTGCTGGCGCGCACCGCGCCGACCGGGCGCAGAGCGGCGTACGACGGCTGGTGGGGCGGGTTCGGCTTCATGCTGGCCGTGCACCACTGGCTGCTGCCGAGCCTGCATGTGTTCACGTTCGTCATCGCGGCCCTGCTCGGCGCGCTGTGGGCGCCCTGGGGCTGGCTGGTGCGCCGCTGCCTCGGGGGTGAGCCCGGCCCGCGCAGGGTCGGGGTCGCGCTGGTCGCCCTGCCGTCGGCCTGGCTGGTGGTGGAGCTGGTGCGCTCCTGGGAGGGGCTCGGCGGGCCGTGGGGCATGCTCGGTGCCAGCCAGTGGCAGGTGGCGCCCGCGCTGCGGCTGGCGTCGGTGGGCGGCGTATGGCTGCTGAGCCTGCTGCTGGTGGCGGTGAACGCCGCGGTCGCCGCGCTGATCGTGGTGCGCGCCGCCCGGCTGCCCGCGCTCGCGGCGCTGCTCGCCACGGCCGCCGCGACCTCGGCCGCGTGGCTGTGGGCGCCGCGCGCGGACGTCGAGAAGCAGGTGCGTCTCGCCGTGGTCCAGCCGGGTGTGATCGAGGGCGACGACAGCGGGGACCGCCGCTTCGACCGCGAGGAGCAGCTCACCCGCGCCCTTGCCGGGCAGGATCTCGACCTGATCGTCTGGGGCGAGAGCAGCGTCGGCTTCGACCTGGGGGCCCGCCCCGACCTGGCCCGCCGGGTCGCGGCGCTGTCCCGGGACACCGGCACCGAGATCCTGGTCAATGTCGACGCCCGGCGCTCGGACCGGCCCGGCATCTACAAGAGCTCCGTCCTGGTCGGCCCCGACGGCCTCACCGGCGACCGCTACGACAAGATGCGCCTGGTCCCGTTCGGCGAGTACGTGCCCGCCCGCTCCCTGCTCGGCTGGGCCACCTCCGTCGGCAAGGCGGCCGGCGAGGACCGCAGGCGCGGCACCGAGCAGGTGGTGATGGACGTCGACGGGCTGAAGGTGGGGCCCATGGTGTGCTTCGAGTCGGCGTTTTCGGACATGAGCCGCAGGCTCACCAAGGACGGCGCCGACGTCCTGATCGCCCAGTCGTCGACCTCGACGTTCCAGCACAGCTGGGCGCCAGGGCAGCATGCCTCGCTCGCCGCCCTGCGCGCCGCCGAGACCGGCCGCCCGATGGTGCACGCCACCCTCACCGGAGTGTCCGCCGTGTACGGGCCCGACGGTACGCGCGTCGGTTCCTGGCTCGGCACCGGGGCGAGCGCGACCCGGGTGTACGAGGTGCCGCTGGCGTACGGCACGACGCCCTACGTCCGCTTCGGCGACTGGCCGGTGCACGCCGCCCTGCTGGTGCTGGCGGCGCTGGGCGCGGCGGAGGCCGCCCGGACGCTCAGGCCGCGCCGGAACGCTCCTGAACCGCACGCACCACCCGCTCGCACAGCTCGTGAGTGGCCAGCGCGTCCCGTGCGCTGAGCACCTTGCCCGTGCGCACGGCGTCCAGGAAAGCCAGCGCCGCCTGCTCGATGCCGCGCTGCCGGGCCACCGGCACCCAGTCGCCGCGCCGCCGTACGGTCGGCTGGCCCTTGTGGTCGATCACCTCGGCGATGTTGAGCACCTGCCGCTTGGTGTCCTGCCCGGAGACCTCCAGGATCTCCTCGGTGGAACCGCTGAGCCGGTTCATCACCCCGATCGCGGTGAAGCCGTCCCCGGCGAGCTGGAGGACGACATGGTGGAGCAGACCGCCCTCCACACGCGCGCGTACGGTCACGTCGTCGATCGGGCCGGGCACCAGGAACCGCAGGGTGTCCACGACGTGGATGAAGTCGTCGAGGATCATCGACCGCGGCTCCTCGGGCAGCCCGACGCGGTTCTTCTGCATCACGATCAGCTCGCGCGGATGGTCGGCGCACTGCGTGTACGCGGGCGCGCAGCGCCGGTTGAAGCCGACCGCGAGCGACACCCCACGCTCCTCGGCGAGCCGCACCAGCCGCTCGGAGTCGGCGAGTTCGTACGCCAGCGGCTTGTCGACGTACGTCGGTACGCCCGCTTGGAGCAGCCGCGTCACGATCTCCGGGTGCACCGCGGTCGGCGCGTGCACGAACGCCGCGTCCAGCCCCTGCGCGAGCAGCGCGTCCAGGTCCCGGTGCCGCTGCCCGGCCGGCAGATGCAGGCTGTCGCCGACCCTGTCGAGGGTGGCCGGCGTACGCGTCTGGAGATGGAGCTCGATCCCCGGCTGCGTCCCGAGCACCGGCAGATACGCCTTCTGCGCGATGTCACCGAGTCCGATGCAGCCGACCTTCACGGGGAACTCCTTCAGCGCTTGCCTGCCGTGCCCTGCCCGGCAGCATACGGCGCCTGCGGCGGACGCCAGTCGGCGATGCCGTCGAAGGACCGCAGGAACAGCGCGGGCCCGACCGCCGACAGACCCGTGATGAGTGTGTTGCGTACGGCCATCAGGGCGCGGTTGGGCGTCATGTTGAGCCGGGCCACCCTGACGGCCTGCCGCGCGACGGCCGTCGTACGGGGCAGGCGCGCGGCGGTGTAGGCGGGCAGGTCCTCGCAGTGGTGGGCGAGGACGACGGCGTCCTCCATGGCCTGGTTGCCGCCCTGCCCGAGGGTCGGCGGCATGGCGTGCGCGGCGTCGCCGAGCAGGGCCACGCGGCCGCGGTGGTAGGCGGGCAGTGGCCGCGCGATGTGGTGGACGTCGTGCCGCAGGACGTCCTCGGGCCGGGCGGCGGCGAGGATCGCCGGGATGGGGTCGTGCCAGTCGCCGTAGCGGCGCAGCAGTTCGGCCCGCTCGTCGGGGGCGCGCTCGCCGGCCGGGGCGAGGGCGGCGGCGTAGGCGTAGACCCGGCCGTCCTTGAGCGGGTGGCTGCCCCAGATGCGGCCGCGCCCCCAGCTCTCGTGCGAGGCGAACTCCGCGCCGGGCACCGGGATCATGACGCGCCAGGTGGTGAAGCCCGAGTAGACGGTGCCGGGGTGCTCCGGGAACAGGGTGCCGCGCACGGCGGAGCGGATGCCGTCGGCGGCGACCACCAGGTCGGCTTCCCACTCCCCCTCGGGCGTGGCCACGCGCGCGGGGGAGCCGGCGTCACCGGGGTCTATGACGGTCGCGGCGAGGGCCGTACGGACCGCGTCCGGCGGCAGTTGCGCGGCCAGGCGCTCGACGAGCGTGGCGCGGGGCAGCAGGACGAGCGGTCCTCCGAACCGCTCGGCCGCCGCCTCGGCGTCGGTCCGCGACAGCCAGCGCCCGCCGGGGGTGCGCAGCCCGCCGTCGCCCTGCCAGGCGGCGAGGTCGCGGATCTCGTCGCCGAGCCCGATGACGTCCAGCGCGCGCAGGGAGTTGGGGGCGAGCGAGACGGCCGCCCCCACCGGCTCCAGCGAAGGGGCCCGCTCCAGGACGGTGACCTCCCGTCCGGCTCGGTGCAGGGCCGCCGCCGCGGTCAGTCCTCCGATGCCGCCGCCGATGACCACGACACGTCGTATGCCCGCCATGACTCCTCCTGAGACCCGATGACTACACCTGTAGTGAGGCTCGTCAGGGTCGACTGTACTACGGATGTAGTTCGGCGGGCCGACTCCCGGTAGGTTGATCTCCATGTCCGCACGCACCACGGGCCCCGCCCGCGCCGACCTCGTCGCCGACGCCGCTCTCGCCCTCCTCGCCGAGCGCGGGATGCGCGGGCTCACCCACCGGGCGGTCGACGAGACCGCCGCCCTCCCCCAGGGCTCGACCTCCAACCTGGCCCGCACCCGGCAGGCCCTGCTGGAACTGGCGGTGCGCCGGCTCGCCGAACGCGAGGCCCGGGTCCTCGCCCTGGACGAGCTGCCGGACCCCCGCGGCGGCCTCGACTCACTGGTGGACGGGCTCGCCCTCGCGACCCACCGCGCCCTGACCCGGAATCGCCAACTGACCCTCGCCCGCTACGAACTCGCCCTGGAGGCCACCCGCCGCCCCGAGCTGCGCGCCCACTTCGACGCCACGGGCGCCGTGTTCCGCGACCAGTTGAAGGCCCTGGTCATCGCCATGGGGTCGACCTCACCGGACCGGCATGTCCTGTCGCTGGTCGCCTGGGCGGACGGGCTGATGTTCTCCTGCGTGGCGGGGTCGTTCAACGCCGAACTCCCCTGCCTGGACGACGTACGGGCCGGGCTGCGCGAACTGCTCCACGGCATGCTCGGCCGCAATGCCCTGGAAGAGCCGGGCCCCGGTGGGCGACCATGAGGACATGACCAACGACCGCACCATGCCTGCCTCGAACGCCGGTGAACGGGACATGCTCGAGGGCTGGCTGGAGTTCCACCGGCAGACCCTCGCCCGCAAATGCCAGGGCCTGACCGACGAGCAGTTGCGCACGGCCGCCGTCGAACCGTCCGAGCTGACCCTGATGGGGCTCGTACGGCACATGGCCGAGGTGGAACGGATCTGGTTCCGCAAGGTGCTGACCGACGACTCCCCCGGGCCGATCTGGTTCAGCGACGAGGACCCGGACGGCGAGTTCCACCTCACCGGCGCCGACACCTGGGACGAGGCCCGCACCACCTGGCAGTCCGAGATCGCGATCGCGCGCGACAACGCCGCCGGCGTCGGCCTCGACGACCTCTCCAAGGGCCGCACCCGGCACGGCGACTCCCCCAGCCTGCGCTGGATCTACACCCACATGATCGAGGAGTACGCCCGGCACAACGGCCACGCCGACCTGCTGCGCGAGCGCCTCGACGGCGTCACCGGATACTGACGTCACGTCACCCCAGAAGCGCCCACACCCTTCGTACGGGGCCGGAGATCACCCGTGCGGGGCATCCTGCGCCTGTCCGTCGTCCCGGAAGCGGGCGGAGCCAGCAGAGTTGCGCGGGTGCATCGAACGACGACCACCGCAACGCTCCTGGTCACCGTGGCCGTCTCGGCCCTCGCGGGCTGTGTGACGGTCCAGCGTCCACCGGCGTCCGGCCCGCCGGTGGCACCGACCCAGCCGTCGGTGCCCCGCCCGGACGGCCACACCGAGCCCCAGATCGTGCAGGCCCCGGCGCTCGAGGCCCTGGAGCTGGCCGGCCGCCGGCCCTCGACACCGCCCCGGTCGTCCACGCCGCCCACCCCCTCGCCGGAGATCCCGGCGCCGCGGCACGCCCCCGCCGAGCCCCCACCGGCTCCCCGTGCCGAGCACCCGGGCCGTCCCCACCCGCATCCGCACCCCGAGAAGACCCGCCACGCCCGACCGCACGTGCCCCCGGTGGACCTCCCGGACGTCTCGGAGTCGGTCCGCAGGAACTCCGACGTCTGCGCGCTCGGCAAGAAATACGGCGGCTGGCGGGCGGACAGCCCGGAGGCGCGGGCGTGCGAGCGGGCGTACGGGAGGTGAGGGGTGCCCGTGAATACTGCTACGGCCGCTGCCGCGGCGGCCCCCAGCTCTCCCCGCCGGGCCCGCCGCCCTCCTCGCGCAGCCTCAGCTCCAGGCGGCCGATGGCAGCGCGGACCCCGTCCCCGTAGCCGTCGTCGGCCAGGGACTCCGCCGCGAGGCGGGCTCGGGCCAGGTGGGTGCGGGCGGCGTCAGGGCGGGCGAGTTTGACGTAGTCCGCGGCGAGGTTGAGGTGGAGCGACGGGTAGAGGGCCCGCACGGCGGGCGCGCCCTCGTGCGAGGCGAGGCGGTCGTCCGTGAGTTCCTCCGCCGCCGTGAGCGCCCGCAGGTCCCAGGCCAGCTCCGCGTCGGGGTCGTCCTGGGTGTCGGCCATGTAGTGGGCCAGCGTGCACCGGTGCAGCGGGTCGCCCTCCTCGCCGATCTCGGCCCACAGGGTGAGGAACCGGTCGCGGGCCTCTTCACGGTCGCCCGCGTGATGCAGCATCACGACCTGCCCGATCCGTGTCATCACGGCATCCGGCGCCGCCTGTTCCTGTCGCTCCACCATCAGGCCCTCCGCACCTTCCCGACGCCGACGCCCCGAACGCGCCGAAGGCGCCGAACACCCCAGACCCCCGAACGCTAACCGCCCCACCCCCCGATCCCGGCCAGGCGGGCCCGTACGACACGGCGACACCGACGGCACGCGCCGCCGCCGACCGCAGGCGACGGGCAGGCACGCGCCGCCCCCGCCGACGCGGGCGACACGCGCGAGCCGGCCGCACCCGCCGAGGGCCGCCGCAGGCGCCGACAGACGCCGACCGCACCCACCGACGGCCGCCCGGGCGACAGGCGGGGCACAGCGGACACCGACCGCACCCGCCACCGACCGTCACGGAAAACCGGGGGAGCACGACCGCACCCACCGACGACCGCCGCAGGCAACAGGCGGGGACGGCGGAGACCGACCGCACCAGCCGACAGCCGCCGGAGACACAGGCAGGCACCGGCCGCACCCACCGACGGCCATCCCGGCGACAGGCGAGGCACAGCGGACACCAACCGCACCCGCCACCGACCGTCACGGACAACACGCGAACACCGGCCGCACCAGCCGACGACCGCCGCAAGGCGGGCACAGCGGACACGGGCCGTACCAGCCGACGGCCACAGACACAGGCAGGCGCTGGCCGCACCCACCAACGCCCGCCCGGGCGCCAGACGGGCACGGCGGACACCGACCGCACCAGCCGACGACCGCCGCAGGCGACAGGCAGGCACGGCGGACACCCACCGCACCCGCCACCGACCGTCACGGGCGACATGCGGACCCCGGCCGCGCCCGCCATCGGCCGCCGCAGGCACACGCGGACCCCGGCCGCCCCCGGCGACAGGCGGCCGTACGACGCCGGCCCGGCCCGGCGGAGGACCGGTCCGGCCAAGACCGGGCCGGGTGCCGGGGCCGCCGGTCAGGCCCCCAGGTTCGGGATGCTCCAGTCGATCGGCGTGTGACCCTGCGCCGCCACGGCCTCGTTGATCTGCGTGAAGGGGTGGGAGCCGAAGAACTTCTTCGCGGACAGCGGCGAGGGGTGGGCGCCCTTCACCACGACATGCCGGCTCTCGTCGATGAGCGGCAGTTTCTTCTGCGCGTAGTTGCCCCACAGCACGAACACCGCCGGGTCGGGCCGGTCGGCCACCGCGCGGATGACCGCGTCGGTGAACTTCTCCCAGCCCTTGCCCTTGTGCGAGTTGGCCTCACCCGCGCGGACGGTGAGCACCGCGTTGAGCAGCAGGACGCCCTGGCGGGCCCACGGCATCAGATAGCCGTTGTCCGGGACCGGCAGGCCCAGCTCCTGCTGCATCTCCTTGTAGATGTTGCGCAGGGAGGGCGGGGTCTTCACGCCCGGCCGCACCGAGAAGCACAGGCCGTGCCCCTGCCCCTCGCCGTGGTAGGGGTCCTGGCCGAGGACGAGGACCTTCACCTGGTCGAACGGCGTCGCGTCCAGCGCGGCGAAGACCTCCTCGCGCGGCGGGTAGACGGGACCCTTCGCCCGCTCCTCCTCGACGAACTCCATCAGCTCCTTGAAGTAGGGCTGCTGCAGTTCGTCACCCAGAACCCCGCGCCAGGACTCGGGCAGCATGGCGATGTCGGTCACGTCAACTTCCTTACGATGTGCGGTCGGTTCGGTTCCAGCACTCAGAACCTACAGCCGCCCACTGACAACGCCGCCGGTACCGCCCGCCAAGGCCCCGCTACCAGCTGGTCTTGCGGTGCAGCTCCCACATCATCATGATCGTGGAGGGGTCCAGGGCCTGCGCCCCGCCGGAGATCTCCTCGCTCGCGGCGACGTACTGCCTTCCCTGCCACAGCGGCAGCAGCCGGACGTCGTCGACGAGGATCTCCTGAGCCTGCTCGAAGTCCCGCACCACCCGTCCGCGGTCGCTCTCGCGGCGCGAGCGCGGCAGCAGGACGCCGGTGATCTCGGGCGCCGGGTAGGGCGTGCCGAGGGCGTTGTCCTTGCCGACGAACGGCGCGACGAAGTTGTCCGGGTCGGGGAAGTCGGGGAACCAGCCACGGCCGAACACCGGGTACTCGCCGCTCTGGTAGCCCTCGACGTACGTCTTCCAGGGCCGGCTCTTCAGCGTGATCTCGAACAGCCCGGAGGCGTCCAGCTGCCGCTTGAGCTCCTTGAACATCACGGCGGTCTCGGAGCCGTAGCGGTCGGTGGTGTACCAGAACTCGAGCGGCACCGGCGCGTCGATCCCCGCGTCCGTGAGGAGCTTGCGGGCCTTGTCGGTGTCGGGGTCGCCGAAGCTGTCGAAGAAGCCGGTGGTGTGGCCGGTGAGGCCGGTGGGGACCATGGAGTACAGCGGGTCCACCGTGTCCTTGTAGATCTTGTGCGCGATGGCCGGCCGGTCGACGATCTGGGCGACGGCCTTGCGCACGGCCGCCTTGCCCGCCCACGGGTCGCTGGGGTTGAACACCAGGTAGCTGATGTCGGTGCCGGTGCCCTCGACGAGCTGGAGGTCCTCGTCGGCGTCCTTGCTCTGCAGCTCGACGATGTCGTCGGCGGCGAGACCTCGGTACGTGACGTCGATGCTCTTGTCGCGCAGGGCCTGGACCATGGCGGCCGAGTCCTGGAAGTAGCGGATCGTCACGGCGTCGTTCTGCCGCTCGGCGGTGCCCTTGTAGGTGTCGTTGCGGACCAGTTCGGCCTTGTCGTTCTCGGTGTACGACTCCAGCGTGTAGGGGCCGGAGCCGTCGATGCGGCCGTCGTCCTCGCGCAGCTTGTCGGCCGGGTAGTCGTCGGGGTCGACGATCGACAGGGCCGGGGTGGCCAGCACGAACGGGAAGGTGGCGTCGGCCGTCTTGAGGTGGAAGACCACCTCGCGGTCGCCGCGGGTCTCGACCCGGTCGAGGCTGCCGAGCAGTCCGGCGGGGCCGGTGGGCGCCTTGATCTTCAGGATGCGGTCGACGGAGTGCTTGACGGCCTCGGCGTCCAGCCTGCCGCCGTCGGAGAACTGCAGTCCGTCACGCAGTTCGCAGCGGTACGTGCGGTTGGTGGTGTCCGTGAAGGCGCACTCCTTGGCCGCGTCCGGCTGCGGCGTGGTGGCGCCGTCGGGGTAGCTCAGCAGGGTCTGGTAGACGTTGCGGAACAGCTCCCAGGAGCCGTCCCAGGAAGCGGCCGGATCCAACGTGCTGGGGGCGCTGGTGGTCCCCACCACGATCGGTCCCTGGTCCGAGTCGCCGCCGTCCGAGAACAGACTGCATCCGGTCACCAGGGATATGGACGCGATCGCTGCGATATTCCGCAGGCATCGGTTCCGGTTGAACACGCGCACGCTCCTCGATCTGCCATACCAAGGGTCGGCAGACCCTATCGCAGCGCGGGTTCCGGATGGAGGGCCCGTTCGGCGGCAACTTGATCACTTCCGCTGTGACTACGTTGTCATGGCCCTGTGAGCTGGCTCTACGACGACAAAGGCGCCGTTTCCGTCAACCGGAATCCGTCACAGGTGACGGGCCGGAGGGAAACGGCGCCCGGGTCGCTCACGCCTCGCGGGCGGTCAGCGGCTCACGCGACACCGGCGTTGAGGAAGAGTCCGCCGTCCACCACGAGCGTCTGGCCGGTGACCCAGTCGGACTGGTCGGAGGTGAGGAACGCGGCCGCGCCGCCGATGTCCGAGGGCACGCCGAGCCGGGCCAGCGGGTACGCCGCGGCGGCCTCCTCCTCGCGGCCCTCGTACAGCGCCTGGGCGAACTTGGTCTTCACCACGGCCGGGGCGATGGCGTTGACCCGTACCTTCGGCGCGAACTCGTGCGCGAGCTGGATGGTCAGGTTGACCATCGCGGCCTTGCTCATGCCGTAGGCGCCGATGAAGGGCGAGGGCGCGAGGCCCGCGACGGAGGCGATGTTGACGATCGCGCCTCCGTTGTCCTTCTGCCAGGCGTGCCAGGTGCGCTGGGCGAAGCCGAGCGCCGAGATGACGTTGGTCTCGAACACCTTGCGCGCGACGTTGAGGTCGAGGTCGGCGATCGGGCCGAACACCGGGTTGGTGCCGGCGTTGTTGACCAGGTGGTCGACGCGGCCGAAGGCCTCCATCGTGCGCTCGACGGCGGCGGCCTGGTGGGCCTCGTCGTGGGCCTTGCCGGCGACACCGATGACGCGGTCGGCGCCGAGCTTCTCGACGGCCTCCTTCAGCGCGTCCTCGTTGCGGCCGGTGATGCAGACGCGGTCGCCGCGGGCGACGAGGGCCTCGGCGACGCCGTAGCCGATGCCGCGGCTGGCGCCCGTGACCAGGGCGACCTTGCCGGAGAGGGGGGGCAGTTCAGTCATGTCAGTGTCCCTGATCGCTAGTCGAGCGGTCCGCCGGCGACGTACAGCACCTGGCCGGAGACGAAGCCGGCCGCCTCGCCGGTGAAGAAGGCGACGGCGTTGGCGATGTCCTCGGCCTCGCCGACCCGCTGCACGGGGATCACCGAGGCGGCGGCGGCCTTGAAGTCCTCGAAGCCCATGCCGACGCGCTCGGCGGTGGCGGCGGTCATGTCGGTGGCGATGAAGCCGGGGGCGACGGCGTTGGCGGTGATGCCGAACTTGCCGAGTTCCTTGGCGAGGGTCTTGGTGAAGCCCTGCAGACCGGCCTTGGCGGCGGAGTAGTTGGCCTGGCCGCGGTTGCCGAGCGCGGAGGACGAGGAGAGGTTGACGATCCGGCCGAAGCCCGCGTCGACCATGTGCTTCTGCACGCCCCGGCTCATCAGGAACGAGCCCTTGAGGTGCACGTTCATGACGGTGTCCCAGTCGGAGACGCTCATCTTGAACAGCAGGTTGTCGCGGAGCACACCCGCGTTGTTGACGAGGATCGTGGGCGCGCCGAGCTCTTCCACGACGCGCGCGATGGCCGCCTCGACCTGAGCCTCGTCGGAGACATCGGCCCCGACCGCGATGGCCCGGCCACCCGCCGCGGTGATCTTCTCCACGGTGTCCTTGCAGGCGGCCTCGTCGAGGTCGATCACGGCGACCGCACGACCCTCGGCCGCGAGCCGCACCGCAGTGGCGGCACCGATACCCCGCGCGGCCCCGGTGACTACTGCGACCCGCTGTTCAGTGGTGGACATTGCTGGATCTCCTCGCCCTTGAGAGTACGTGACATGCGGTGAGCGACCGCTTAGTACCTTCAGCAGACGAGACGCTAGAAGCGATGACACCCCGTGTCAACGCCACACGGCCCCATGTGATCCATTACCCGCAACGAGCACGGCCGGAAAGACGACGAAACGGCGGGGCGGCCGCCGACGGCGACCAACCACAGAAAGAGAGCCCAGCCACCCGGCCGACTCCGACGGGCGGCGCGCGGGCGGGCGAAGGCCGCGAAGCGGCGAAACGGCGGGGCAGCCGCCGACGGCGAGCAACCACAGAAAGAGAGCCAGCCACCCAGCCGACTCCGACGGGCGGTGCGCGGGTGGGCGAAGGCCAGGAAGCGGCGAAACGGCGGGGGGAGCCCGTCAGCGGACCAGGAGGTCCAGGAGGCGTTCCGTCTCGCTCGCGGCGTCCGTGGTGAGGCCGGTATGGATCGGCCCGGGCTGGACGATCGTGGAGCGCGGGGCCACCAGCCACCGAAAGCGCCGCCCGGCATCGTCACCCGCGGCCTGCCCCGCCCCCGCCCCACCCCCGCAGACGGCCTCCACGGCACGCAGTGCAGCCCGCACGCCCGCCACGTCCGCCGCCGAGTCGAGGGCGAGGAGCCGCGCCTCGTCGAGATGCGTGCGGGCACCGACGTAGGCCTGGGCGCGGCAGTACACCAGCACGCCGGCGTTGATGCACTCGCCCCGTTCGATGCGCGGTACGACCCGCAGCACGGCGTACTCGAAGACGTCCTGGTCCCCGCCCTGCCCGGCCCGGGTGATGTGGCGCTCGGTCATATGACCGGCCACGTTGATACGGCCGTTGCTCACTTGATCCCCTCGATACGTTCGTGGACGACGGCCGCCCGGGCGACGAGCGGCTCCGCGTAGGCCCGCCGCAGCGCGTCGGCGGAGTCGAACCCGGGCTCGTCCGCGAGCCACACCTCGGGGATCTCGGCGGTGACCTCGGCGAGCAGTTCCTCGGTGACCCGCGGTGCCAGCTCGGCCGCGGCCCCGGCCACATCGGGCGCGAACCCGGCGAGGGCATGGTCGGAGGCGTCGTAGGGCCGGTCGGCGGACTTCTGCGCGCCGGGCCAGTTGTGGTGCCAGATCATCGTGGCGCCATGGTCGATGAGCCACAGCTCGCCCTGCCACATCAGCAGGTTGGGATTGCGCCAGGAACGGTCGACGTTGTTGACCAGCGCGTCGAACCACACGATCCGCCCGGCCTCCTCGGGCCCCACGGTGAAGGCGAGCGGGTCGAAGCCGAGGGCGCCGGAGAGGAACTCCATGCCGAGGTTGGTGCCGCCGCTGGACCTCAGCAGGTCCTGGACCTGCTGCTCGGGCTCGCCGAGTCCGAGGACGGGGTCCAGCTCGACGGTCACCAGGCCGGGCATCCGGAAGCCCAGCCGGCGGGCCAGCTCACCGACGACGACCTCGGCGACGAGCGTCTTGCGCCCCTGACTGGCCCCGGTGAACTTCAGGACGTACGTCCCCCGGTCGTCGGCCTCGACCAGCCCCGGCAGCGAGCCGCCCTCACGCAGCGGCGTGATGAACCGGGTCGCTTCGACTTCCTTCAGCATCGCCCCAGGTTACCGGGGCGTTCACGCCCGCCGGGACGCGGCCCGTCGCCCGGAGCGGTACGTTCGGGTGACGACACGCGTGGCGGCTGAACGACGGCACCGCGCGGGCCGTAACCCTTGACGAGCCAGTGACGTCAGGCGAAGGGAACGGCAGCATGACCAGCGAATCGGTTCGGCCCACGACGGGTCCGGCCCGGCGTACCGTCATCGCGGCGGCCGGCGCGGCGGGCCTCGCCGTCGCACTGACCGCGTGCGGGGACGACCAGGACAAGGCGAAGGCGGTCGGCAGCGCCGGCACCGTGCTCGGCAAGACCTCGGAGGTCCCCGAGGGCGGCGGCAAGGTGTTCGGCGACGCGGGCGTGGTGGTCACCCAGCCGACGGCCGGTGACTTCAAGGCGTTCTCCGCCAAGTGCACCCACCAGGGCTGCGCCGTGAAGGACATCGCGAACGACACCATCACCTGCCCCTGTCACGGCAGCGAGTTCTCGGCGACGGACGGCAGCGTCAAGAAGGGCCCGGCGACCCAGCCGCTGCCCACCGAGCAGATCACGGTGAAGGGCGACACCATCACGCTCGCCTGAACATCAGCTCGCGCGCGGCCGTCCGAGGCAGTCCAGCACCTCGTCCGTGGTGGCGAGGGTGGCCACCAGGGCGAGGGTGTGCCGGATCATCGCGGCAGTGTAGTCGGCGGGCACCCCGGCGATCGCGTCGGTGGGCACGACGGCGGTGTAGCCGAGGTTCACCGCGTCGAACACCGCGTTCGGGATCGCCACGTTGGCGGAGACCCCGCTGACGATCAGGGTCCGGCAGCCGAGGTTGCGCAGCAGCGCGTCGACCTCGGTGCCCTGCACGGGCGACAGTCCGTGCAGCCGTCGTACGACGAGGTCCTCCTCGGCGACCTCGATCGGCGGGGCGACCCGCACCGCGGCGGAACCGGCCAACTGCCGTACGGGCAGCCGCTCGGCGGCACGGAAGAGCCGTGCGTTGCGGCCGGCCCCGCGCCCGTCGGGGCGGCGTTCGGCGACGGCGTGGATCACCTGCACGCCGCTCTTCCGGGCCGCGGCCACCAGCCGGGCGACCCGGGCGAGGGCGCCCGATTCCCGTGCGGCGCGGGCGAGTTCGGGCAGGGCGGCGTCCGGTCCGACGACCCCCTGCTGGCACTCGACGGTCAGCAGCACGGTCGCCGCGGGGTCCAGGATCTCGCGCAGTGCGTCGTACGACGGCATGCCTCTCCCCCTTGTCGGCGGCGGGCCCGCCGGGCGAGGGTAGCGACCGTTGCGTTCACGTGGAAGACGCAGCATGCTCTTTGCCTGACAGACCGTCAGCCATGGAGGGGACGACCGCATGACCGCCACCACCCAGCGCCGGGGCCGGAAGATCATGATGACGCCCGCCGAGCTGGACGCCTTCCTCGCCGTCGAGCGCACCTGCCGCGTGGCGACCGTCTCCGCCGACGGCACCCCGCACGTCAGCCCGCTGTGGTTCGCCTGGGACGGCAAGGCGCTGTGGCTGTACTCGATCACCCGCAGCAAGCGGTGGGCCGATCTGCGCCGCGACGGACGCGTGGCGGTCGTGGTGGACGCCGGGCACGACTACGACGAGCTGCGCGGCGTGGAGCTGTCCGGCGGCGTCGAGGTCGTGGGCGAGGTGCCGCGCACGGGTGATCCGTACCCCGAACTCGACGCCGTGGAGCGGGCGTTCGCACGCAAGTACTTCGGCATCGACGAGCTCCCGCACGACGGCCGGCACGCCTGGCTGCGGCTCGCACCCGAGACGGTCAGGTCGTGGGACTTCCGGAAGCTGACGTCCCTGTAACGGACGCGGCGGAATCCGGCACCCCGGCAGCCGCATCAGCCCCAACAGCCCCAACAGGGGCACCCACCCGCTCCCCGGCCGCGCGCAGCGCCCGTACCGCCGCCCGGATCGACGGCCGCCGGTCGGCGTCCGCGCGCCACACGACGTACACATGCCGTCGTACCCGCTGCCGCAGCGGCACCGTCACGACGCCCTCGGGCATCGGATGGCGGCCGAGCAGCGGAGCGATGCACACCCCGAGCCCCGCCGCGACCAGCCCGAGCTGGGTGTGGGTCTCGCCCGCGCGGTGGCCGACGATCGGCTCGACGCCCCGCGAGCGCAGCGTGAACAGCAGCCACTCGTGGCAGAACTCGCCCTCGCCCCAGGTGATCCACTCGTCCTCGGCGAACTCCCCGAGGTCCACCTCGTCCCGGTCCGCGAGCCGGTGCCCGGCCGGCATCGCCACATCGGCCGGGTCGTCCAGGATCGGCGCCTTGACCAGGCCGTCGGGCAGCGGCATCGGCTTGTTGTACCAGTCGAGGACCACGGCGAGGTCCAGGTCGCCGCGCACGACGGCCCGGATGCCGTCCTCCGGCTCCAGCTCGCAGGAGCGGATGCGCAGGGCCGGATGCTCGGCGCGCAGCGCGGACAGCGCGGCCGGGAACAGCCCGCGCGCGGCCGTCGGGAACGCCGACAGCCTCAGCTCGCCGGCGACCTGCCCGCGCTGCGCCTCCAGGTCGGACTGGGCGAGCTGCACCTGCGACAGGATCCGGGCGGCGTGCTCGGCGAGCAGCCGCCCCGCGTCCGTGAGCCGCACGCCCCGCCCGTGCTTGGCCAGCAGCTGCTGCCCGACCTCCCGCTCCAGCTTGGCCATCTGCTGCGAGACGGCGGACGTGGTGATGTGCAGACCCTCGGCGGCACCACTCACCGAGCCGTGCCGGGCGAGGGCGTCGAGGGTGCGGAGGCGCTCCAGGTTCAACATGTAAGCGATGCTACGAGATAACGCTCGCGAAATCTCGATTGTGCTACGAGATGCTCGTGCGGCAGGCTGCCCCCATGAGCTCCGCCGGGACCACGACCCCTCCGCCCCGCCCCCGCCTCGACTGGCGCCTGCGCTTCGCCGCGCTGTCGCTGATCTGGGGCTTCAGCTTCCTGCTCATCAAGGTGGGCACCGACGGCTACGCGCCCTTCCAGGTCACGCTGGGCCGTCTGGTCTTCGGTACGGCGGTACTGGCGGCGGCGATGGCGGTCAGGCGGGAGCGGCTGCCGCGCGGCGCCCGGACGTGGGCGCATCTGGCGGTGGCGGCGTTCCTGCTGAACGCGCTGCCGTTCTCGCTGTTCGCCTACTCCGAGCTGACGATCCCCTCCACCCTGGCCGGCATCTGCAACGCGACCTCGCCGCTGTGGGGCATGGCCCTGTCGCTGGTCGCCCTCTCCGAGGACCGGCCGACGCGGCTGCGGGTGGCGGGGCTCGGCATCGGCTTCCTCGGCGTGCTGACGGTCCTCGGGGCGTGGCAGGGCTTCGCGGGCCTGGACGCCAAGGGCACCGCGATGGCGCTGCTGGCCTCCCTCAGCTACCCCATCGGCTGGATCTACGTCCGTCGCACCCTGGCGGGGTCCACGCACTCGAACCTGTCCCTGACCGGCGCCCAGTTGCTGCTGGCCACGCTGCAACTGGCCGTCGTCACCCCGCTGTTCACCTCGCTGCCGACGCGCTTCGCGCCCGGCCCCCTGCTGGCGATCGCCGCGCTCGGCGCGCTCGGCACCGGTCTCGCGGTCCTCGTCCAGTACGGCCTGGTCGCCGAAGTCGGCCCGACGACGGCCCAGATGGTCACCTACTTCATCCCCGTGATCGCCACGGCCGCCGGTGTGGCTCTTCTCGGCGAGTCGCTGACGTGGTCGACGCCGGTGGGCGCGCTGATCGTCCTGGCGGGCGCCGCGCTCACCCAGGCCCGCCCGAGGCCACGGAGGCGGACACCGACGGAGGCGGCCACCGCACCGCGCGAGCGGGTGCCCTCCTAGGGCCTGTCGTTTGGATCATGCCGGCGTCGCGGGGTCTGGCACGCGCATCTGCGGCGTTGTCGTCGGTTGCCGACTCCCCCACGCTCGAATCGAGCTCGCGCGGGGGGACCCCCATCGCGTCGACGCCCTCCTCCGCCTTGCAGCTGCACGCACCAGACCCCGCTCGACCCGGCCAGGACGCGGAAGTCTCTCGCAGCCGGCCTGATCCAAACGACAGGCCCTAGACGTACCGCCGCCCCGGCACCGGCCCCACCGCGGCGGCGATCGCGTCCGCCAGCGGCACCATGTCGGCCTCGGTCAGGGACGACACAGTGACCCGGATCCCCGGCGGCGACTTCATCCGGAAGCGGGCGCCGGGGGCCACGGCCCAGCCGGCGTGCAGCAGGCGGGCGACCGCGCCGGTCTCGTCCGGCACCGGGATCCACACGTTCATGCCGCTGCGCCCGTGTCCCGTGATCCCGCGGTCGGCGAGCGCCCCGACGAGGGCGTCCCGGCGTCGCCCGTACGCCGCCGCGACCTCGCTCGCGTCGACCGCGCCGTCGGCCCACAGCCGTACGACCGCGCGCTGGGTGATGCGGCTGATCCAGCCGGGCCCGAGCCGCTGGCGCCCGCGGACCCGGCCGAGGGTGACCTCGTCGCCGGTGAGCACGGCGAGCCGCAGATCGGGGCCGTAGGCCTTGGCGGCGGAGCGCACGAAGGCCCAGTGCCGGGTGGCCCCGGCCAGCGGGTGCACGGGGAGGTCCACGATCCGGTGGCCGTGGTCGTCCTCGATCAGCAGGGTCTCCGGGTGCTCGCGCAGCACCGCGCGCAGGGCACGCGCGCGCGTGGCGCCGACCGCGGCGCCGGTGGGGTTCTGCGCCCGGCAGGTGACGATCAGAGCGCGCGCCCCGGCCTCCAGGGCGGCACGGACGTCGTCGACGAGCGGGCCGTCGTCGTCCAGGCCGACCGGGTGGACGCGCAGACCGAGGGCCGGGACGAGGTCGAGGACGCTGCCCCAGCCGGGGTCCTCCACCGCGACGGTGTCCCCGGGCTTGAGGTGGGCGGCCAGGACCCGCTCGATGCCGTCCAGCGCCCCCGAGGTGACGGCCACCGGCCCGTCCGGCACCCCGTCGGCGTCCAGGTCGGCCCGCGCGAGGCGGGCCAGCTCCGGCTCGATCTCCGCGTCGCCGTAGAGGACCGGCTCCCGGTCGCCGTACGCGGCGGCCTCGGCGAAGGCGGGGGCGAGCCGGGGCAGCAGCGCCGGGTCCGGGTTGCCGTTCGCCACGTCGCGCACGCCCTCCGGCACCTCGACGCGGATGTACTCGCGCCCGCTCGTGGCGGGCTTCGGCCGCACCCTGCTGCCGCGGCGGCCATGGGTCTCGATGACCCCGCGCTCGCGCAGGACGCGGTAGGCGGCCGCGACGGTGTTGGGATTCACCCCGAGCCGCTCGGCCAACTCGCGCATGGGCGGCAGCAGTTGGCCCGGCTGCAGCTCACCGGCGGTCACCGCCTGCTCGACGCTGGCGGAAATCTCTGCTGCACCACGGCCCTTGATCGGATATTCTCCTAGCACAAAGCCAATTATGCACTAGTGCAATGGAGAGCGCCATGCAGGGGACCCAGCAGCCGACGGCACCCGCCACCTACACGCCGACCGACCGCACGGTCCCCACACGCTCCGCCGACCGGGCCGCCTACGACAAGGAGCTCGTGCACGCGATACTCGACGAGGGCTACGTCTGCCACCTCGGCTTCGTCCGCGACGGCGCCCCGGTGGTGCTGCCCACGCTGTACGGCCGGGTCGGCGAGCGGCTCTACGTCCACGGCTCGACGGGCTCGCGCCCGCTGCGGATGACCGGACAGGCCGACCCGGGCCTGCCGGTGTGCCTGACGGTGACCCATGTCGACGCGCTGATCCTGGCCCGCTCGGCCTTCCACCACTCGATCAACTACCGCTCGGTGGTGGTGCACGGCATCGCCCACGACGTGACCGACCCCGAGGAGAAGCGCGCCGCGCTCGACGCCCTCGTCGACCATGTCGTCCCGGGGCGGGCCGCCGACTCCCGCCCCGCCAACAAGAAGGAGCTGGCCGCCACCGCGGTCATCCGCCTGGACCTGAACGAGGTCTCCGCCAAGCTGCGCACCGGCGGTGTGAACGACGAGCCCGAGGACTACGCCCTCCCGCACTGGGCCGGCGTCGTCCCGCTGCGCAAGGGCTACGACGCCCCGCTCCCGGACGACAAGCTGGCCGAGGGCACCGAACTCCCGGACTACCTCGCGTCGGTGCTGTGATGCTGATCCACCCCTGGGACGCGCCCCACGACGACACCGAGTGGCAGCGGTGGCTCGCCGTGCACGACTTCGGCCAGCTCGTCGTCAACGGCCTGCCCGGCGAGCCGCCCTTCGCCCAGCCACTGCACTTCGCGTACGACGCCCGGCGCGGCGACATCGCGACCCACCTGGCCCGCCCCAACCCGCTCTGGGACGCCCTGGAGGCGAACCCGGACGTCGTGCTCAGCGTGGTCGACGACTACGTCTACGTCCCCGGCCCCTGGCAGGCCGCCCCGGGCGACCCGCCCGAGCACGGCACGCCGACCAGCCTCTACGCGGCCGTCCAGCTGCGCTGCCGGGCCCACGTCGTCGACGACCCCGCCGAGAAGGCCGAGCTGCTGAACCGGCAGGTCGGCCACTTCCAGCCGGAGGGCGGCTCGGCCCGTGTGGCCGTGGGTGAGATCCCGTACGGGCGCATGCTGCCCGGCATCCGGGGGCTGCGGCTGGAGGTGACGGGCGTACGGGCGAAGTTCAAGTACGCCGGGAGCAAGAAGCCGGAGGTCCAGGACCGCATCGCGGACCGGCTCGCGGATCGCGCCGGACCCCGGGACGCTGCCGCGCGCGGGCATCTGCTGCGCAGGCGTCAGGCGTGACCTGCGGCAGGGCGGGCCCACACGGGGGTGGGGCCCGCCCTGCCGCATCAGCTCATGCGTCGGCTCTTTTGATGACTTACGGGGCCGTCCGCTGCCCGGCCGGCTCCCGCTCCGGCGCGCCGCCCGCCACCGCCTCGACGGAGCCCTTGGCCGGCGCGGAGGACTGGGCGATGAACGCGCCGACGAGGACGACCGCGCCACCGAGGATCTGCGGCGCCGACAGATGCTCGCCCAGCAGCACCCAGGCCAGCACGGTCGCGATGACCGCCTCCAGACAGGCCACCACGCCCGCGACCTGCGGCGAGAGGCGACGCACCGACAGCACGCCGGTGACGTAGGCGACGACCGTCGCGATCAGCACGATCCAGGCGAGCAGGAGCACGGCCGGTACGGCCGAACCGTCCATGTCGGCGGTGCCGCCCAGCACGGACCAGTCCATCCCCCACGGCCGGGCCACCACGGTCAGCACGACGGCGCCGATCAGCAGCCCGTAGGCGATGACCCCGAGCGGGTCGGGGGCGTCCTCGCCGGAGTCGCTGCCCTGGTCGGACAGCACGAAGTAGCCGACCTGGCAGCAGGCCGCGCCCAGCGCGAGAAGCAGCCCGAGCGTGTCGAAGCCGAGCCCCGCCCACACCTCGACCACGCAGGCCAGGCCGCCGACCGCGAGGACCACCCCGAGCGCGGCAGCACGTGTGACCGGACGCCGCTGCACGAACCGCACCCAGCCGAGGACGAGCGCGGGCGCGAGGTACTCCACGAGCAGGGCGACACCGACGGGGATGCGGGAGATCGCCGCGAAGTAGCAGGCCTGCACACCGGCCACGGCCAGCAGTCCGAAGCCGGCCAGCAGCGCGGGCCGCCGGCGCAGCAGGGCGCGATGGCGCACCGCGAGCGGCAGCATCACCAGGGCCGCGCCGGCCACCCGCAGCCACACCACGTGCAGCGGGTCCAGGCCCGCCTCGATCAACGGCTTGGCCGCGACCCCGGACCCGCCGAAGGCGAGCGCCGATCCGAGGGCGAGGCCGAGGCCCACGCCCTTTCCACGGGCGTCGGCACTGCTGTTCGTCGTAGACACCGGCACATGATGACAGGCGATGACATGAGCGTCATCCCCGATGACACCTGTCTCACCGTACGGACGCGAACCCTCCGCTCACGGGGCGGGCTCAGGGCGTGGCCTCGCCGCTCTCGGCGTACTCCTCCGGCCGCCGCGGCCGGCTCTCGATGCGCAGGAACAGCTCCCGGGGGTCCACCCCGGCCCGGGTCAGCACCTCGACGGCACGGGCCTGCGGGTCGGCGACGACGGCGGCGAGCAGATCGACACAGCAGGCCTCGTCCTCACCGAACCGCGCGGCACGCGCGCGTGCGTGCTCCAGCGCGGCGGAGGCGAGCGGCGAGCATCCCTCGACCGCGCTCACCACGGGAATGGCGCCGGAATCCTCCACGGTGCTCTGCCAGCGCAGCCCGTAGCCGATGCTGCGCTGCACGAGATACCCGAGCAGCCGGGCGACCTGCGCCCCGTCCTCGAAGACGGCACACACCTCGGGATCGTGCTCCAGCAGCGAGTGCAGCACATGCGCGGTGTCGATCTGCCGGTCCCCGTCGCGCAGCGCCCGTCTGCGGGCACCGGCCAGCACCGCGGCGAGCTCGGCACTGAGCCCGGCAGCGGCGTCGGCGCGGGCGCCGACCTGGTCACCGGTCGACTGCCGGGGAATACGGGGTTGCACATCCACCACCCCATCAGCCGGGGCCGTCCAGGTCATCCCCGTCCGGGAGCATTCTCGTGTCCCACGGGAAGGGGACACCGCCGCCCGGAATCTCCTCCTTGGGGAGGAGATCTCGGCCGACCTCACAAAGGGGCGCGCGCCGGTTTGCCTCGCGCCCCGGAGGCAACCATCGGGCGCCCGCCGCTCGTCCCGAAGTGCATGGAGAGCGGGTGCTGGCTGGTGGAGCTGCCGGCCGTGGACGGCAGACAGTACGTGTACCGGGTGTACGCCCCGGAGGACGCGCTGCTCGCTGACCTGTTCTGGGAGGCGTGGCACTGCCACGACGAAGGACCCCATCCGCGCGCGTGGGACCTCTTCGACGCGGCGGTGATACGCAAGGCGTGCTGAACTGCCGCACTGCGGCTTCTGACGGATCGTCAGTATTGACGGTTCGCGCGTATTGAAGGTTCGCGCCCCCGGAGCTACGTTCCGCGACACCGCAGCCCGACACGAAGAGGTGGTCGTATGGCCGAAGTCAGCGCTCAGGCACGGATCGAGGCTCCCGCGGAGAAGGTGTGGGCACAGCTCACGGAGTGGTCCGCCTACGGCGAGTGGAACGCGACCCACACCGGCTTCCCCGCGGGCGGGCCCGAGGCCCTGGCGGTGGGGGCGACGTTCCTGGAGAACATGAAGCTGATGGGGTTCCCGGCCGAGGTCGAGTGGACCGTCGAGGAACTGGAGCCGGCCCGGCTGCTGTTCATCCGCGGCAAGGGCCCCATGGCGGTCAGCCTCGCCACGCGCTACACCCTCAGCCCGCAGGGCGAGGCCACCTCGGTGCGGATCGACGGGGAGTTCACGGGCGCGGCCGTCTCCCTGATGGCGGGCCGCCTGAAGGACTCTGCGACGGCCGCGCTGGAGGAGTCCCTGCGCAGGCTGGACGGACTGCTGACCTGAGGGGCCGCCCCGCCCCGGACACACAAAGGTGCCCCGCGGCACGAACCGCGGGGCACCCTGACCGCCGTACGGAAGGATTCAGTCCTCGTCGGCGAGGATGAGGTACAGCTTCTTGCGGGCCTCGTTGACGACCGCCAGCGCCTTCTCGCGCTGCTCCTTGCTGCCGGTCTTCCAGACCTGCCCGAAGGCCTCCATCAGGCCGAACCCGGCCTGGCGGATCTCCCCCAGGGCCTCCCAGTCGACGCCGCGCCCGGCGTCCTCCCAGGGCGCCTCGGGCCCCTCCTCGGCGGCCGCGCGGCCGGAGTCGGTGAGGGAGAACAGCTTCTTGCCGCCCTCGCTCTCACTGGCGATCAGCCCCTCGTCCTCCAGCAGCTGGAGGGTCGGGTACACCGAACCCGGGCTGGGCTTCCATGCCCCGCCGCTGCGCTCGGCGATCTCCTGGATCATCTCGTAGCCGTGCATCGGCCGGTCCCTGAGCAGGGCCAGGATCGAGGCGCGCACATCTCCTCGCCGCGCCCTCCCTCGTGGCCCACCTCGGCCACGACCGCCCCAGGGTCCGGGCCCGAAGCCACCGAACCCGGGACCCCCAGGCCCACCGGGGCCCCCGGGCCCGAACGGACCGAAGGCCGCCCGACGCCCCTCGAAACCATGCCCACGCTCGAATCCGTGCTTACGCATCGCACTCACTCCATTCCATCGTTGATCTGTCGCGATGCTTCAACGATATATCGGAAACGTGCTTACGACAACCCTCGCCGAAAAAATCCGCGGCCGGCGGTCACACATGTCCCACGGCATCCGTCAGTGAGGTGAACGGATCACCGCGCGGGCCCCGAGCCCCGCCCCTCCCGGAAGGAAGACGCCTCATGACCACCTCGCGACTGCCCAACCCCCAGCAGCTCGTCCCGGCTCTGGCCGAGGTCGGCGGCGCCCTGTTCAAGGCCGTCGGGAACGGCGCGGTGCCGCAGACGACCGTCAGCCTGGTGCAGTTGCGCGCCGGCCAGATCGTCGGCAGCGCCTACCTGACGACCCTGCACACCGGCAACCTGCGCAGGGCCGGCGAGTCGGAGGAGCGCATCACCGCTGTGGCCTCCTGGCGGGACGCCCCGCACTTCACCGACGCCGAGCGCGCCGCCCTGGCGCTCGTGGACGCCGTACTGACCCCCGCCGCGCACGGCGAGCGCGTCCCCGACGAGCTGTACGCGCAGGCGGCCGAGCACTACGACGAGACGGCCCTCACCACGCTCGCCCTGGTGATCGGCCAGGTCAACTTCTTCGTACCGCTCGCCCTGATCGGCAGGCCGGTGCCGGGGGCCGCCCCCGCCGAGCAGTGGCGCCCGGCGGCGGCCCGGTAGCGGGCAGGCCCGCTCAGGTCCAGTGCTCTCGAATTGGCATTGGCCTGCGGCTTCCGGGCCCCTCTACCGTTCGTGTCCATGCGGATTCGAATCGTCGACGCCTTCACCGACCGCCCCTTCGCCGGCAACCCCGCCGGGGTCCTCCTCCTGGACGCCTTCCCGGAGGACGACCGGCTTCAGAAGATCGCCATGGAGGTGAACCACGCGGAGACCGCCTTCGCCCACCCCCTGCCCGAGGGCGGCGAGGCCGACTGGGCGCTGCGCTGGTTCACCCCCGTCGCCGAGGTCGCGATGTGCGGCCACGCCACCCTCGCCACGGCCCACGTGCTGCACGGCACGGGCACGCACGAGGGCCCGGTGCGGTTCGCCACACGCAGTGGCGTGCTCGTCGCGACGCCCGGCGAGGACGGCTGGATCACCCTGGACTTCCCCACGGCCCCGCTCACCCGCGTCGACGTCCCGGACGGCATCGCCGAGGCCCTCGGAGCCGAGCCGCTCAACGCCTTCGACACCGGCCCCAACGTCGGCGACCTGCTCGTCGAACTGCCCGACGAGAAGACCGTCCTCGGCCTCACCCCGGACCACAGGGCCCTCGGCCGTCACTCCTCGCGCGGCATCATCGCCACCGCCCGCGCCCAGGAGGCCGCCGACGAGTACGACTTCGTCTCCCGCTGCTTCTTCCCCAACGTCGGCATCGACGAGGACCCGGTCACCGGCAGCGCCCACACCGCCCTCGCCCCCTACTGGTCCGAGCGCCTCGGCCGCACCGAGCTGACCGGCCTGCAGGCCTCGCCCCGCTCCGGCCTGGTGCGCACCCGCCTGACCGGCGACCGCACCCTGCTGACCGGCCGCGCCGTCACCACCATCGACGGCGAGCTGCTCGCCTGACACACGCGAAAGGGGGCGTACGACGGTGTCGTACGCCCCCTTCTCACGCCTCACGGCCTCACGCGGTCGGCAGCCACCCCACCTTGCCCGCGAGCAGCCCGTATCCCACGAACGCGCCGATGTCGAGCAGCGAGTGGGCCACCACCAGCGGCCCGACCCGGCCCCAGCGCCGGTACAGGTACACGAACACCACGCCCATCACCATGTTGCCGACGAAACCGCCGATGCCCTGGTAGAGGTGGTACGAGCCGCGCAGCACCGAGCTGCCGACGAGCGCCTTCTCCGGCGACCAGCCCAACTGGCCGAGCCGGCGCAGCAGATAGCCGACCACGATGACCTCTTCGAGGACGGCGTTCTGCACGGCCGAAAGGATCAGCACCGGGTACTTCCACCACACCTCCGGCAGGGCCTCCGGCACCACGGTGAGGTTGAAGCCGAGGCCCCGGGCGGCGAGGTAGAAGGCGATGCCGGTGCTGCCGATCACGGCGGCGACCGCTGCACCGCGGCCCAGGTCGGGCCAGGGCCGGGTGCGGTCGAAGCCGAGGGTCCGCAGGCCCTGGCCCTCGCGCAGCAGGAAGTGCGCGACGAGCGCGACCGGCACAAGGGCGGTGGTGATCCCGAAGAGCTGCCAGGCGAGATCCAGCCAGGGACGGCCGGGCGCGGCCGAGGCGTTCAGCGTGGCGGCCTGGTCCTTCAGGCCGCCCGGTCTGGTCACCGAGCCGATGAAGCTGATCAGCGCGGACACGCCACTGGCGCCGAGCGAGAGCGCCAGCACGAGCAGCGTCTCGTCCCGCAGGGTCCGCCGGGACAGCCCCTCCCCCGCCGCCGGTCCGCCGACCGCTCCCGCTTCCGCCTGCACCCCTGCCTCCAGCCGCTCGCCCACGCCCTAGGTCCCTCATCATCACCTGTCAGGACGTACGGCGAACATCAGGGGCGGCGCTCACACGACCGGCACCGGCTCCGGCAGTCCCACCGGCCAGGTGTGGACCGGCTCGCCCTGGTGCATCAGCTCGCTGTAGCGGCGGGTGGTGGCGGCCAGCGCCTCGGGCCGGGTCAGGCCGGCCTCCAGGGCCTTGTGGAAGGTGGCGACCTGCCAGGACGCCCCGTTGACGCGCCGCCGGCACCGCTCGTCGATCACCCCCAGGTACAAGTCCCGGTCGGCGGGTTCCACACCCCACGCGTCGAGCCCGACCGCCGCGAGCGGCAGCAGCTCCTCGCGTACGAGGGTGACGGCGTCGACCTCGCCGACACCGCCGTAGCGGCCGCGCCGGGGCCAGCGGAAGCGGGCGTCGATGCCGAGGCGGCACGCGGCGTCGAAGTTGGCGGCCGCCGTCTCGAACGGCAGCCGGGTCCACACCGGCCGGGACTCCTCGGCCAGCGCGCGGACCAGGCCGTAGTAGAAGGCGGCGTTGGCGACGACGTCCGTGACCGTGGGGCCCGCGGGCAGCACCCGGTTCTCCACCCGCAGGTGCGGAACCCCGTCGGCGACGCCGTAGACCGGCCGGTTCCAGCGGTAGACCGTGCCGTTGTGCAGGACCAGCTCCGCGAGGCTCGGCACGCCCCCGGCGTCCAGCACCTCCAGCGGGTCCTCCTCGTCGCAGATCGGCAGCAGCGCCGGGAAGAAGCGCAGGTTCTCCTCGAACAGCTCGTACGCCGAACTGATCCAGCGCTCGCCGAACCAGGTCCGCGGCCGTACGCCCTGCGCCTGCAGCTCGGGCGGGCGGGTGTCGGTGGACTGCAGGAACAGCGGCGGCCGCGACTCGCGCCACAGCTCCCGGCCGAACAGGAAGGGCGAGTTGGCGCCCATGGCTATCTGCGGCGCGCAGGCCACCTGGGCGGCGTTCCACACGTCGGCGAACCGGGCCGGGGTCACCTGGAGGTGCAACTGCACGGACGTACAGGCGGCTTCGGGCACGATGGACCGGGCGGTGCAGGTCAGGCGCTCGACGCCGTCGATGTCGAGGGTGAAGTCCTCGCCTCGGGCGGTGACGATCTGGTCGTTGAGCAGGGTGTAGCGGTCCGAGGCGGAGAGGTTCGAGGACACCAGGTCGTCGCGGTCGAGGGTGGGCAGAATGCCGATCATCACGATGCCGGCGTCGAGTTCGGCCGCTTTCCGGTGCGCATATGCCAGACCCGTGCGGAGTTCCTCGGCCAGCCGGTCGAAAACCCGCCCGCCGAGGCGGTGCGGCGCAATGTTCACTTCAAGGTTGAACGTGGCGAGTTCTGTTTGGAAATCGCGGCTCGCGATGCGTTCCAGGACTTGCGCGTTCAACATTCTGGGCAGGCCGTCGGACCCGGCGAGATTCAGCTCGATCTCCAGCCCCATGAGGTTCTTGGGGCGATCGAACCGCTTCTCCGCCAGGAGCCGCTCCAGTCCCCTCAGGCACCGCCGGAGCTTGTCGCGGTAGCGCTGCCGATCGGACAGGTCGAACGCGCCTGCCACGACCTTCTCCCCCATCGGGGCCTCCCTCCTCGGATGTGCGGACCGCCGGACCGGCCGCCGGGGTCCTGGTGCAGGGGGGATGATGCCCAGCCGGAGCGATCGATAACGTCCCCGCAGCCACCCCTGCACCGCTACTCTGATGAAAGCGGCACACGGGGTACCGGGGGCACATTCCACGGGCAAGCGGGAACCAGCGGTTTCCGGCGGACGGTGACTCGTGAAAAACGCCGACGAGAATTGGCCTACCGCTCCAGGAGCGAAACCCGAGGTCATCGCCCTGCGACCGTTCCGGAATCGGGAGGATTTCCGCAGTTCCGCGACCGGATTACTCCTTGCCGGACTTCCCGGTAACGGCTAGCCGAAACACCGGGTGAACACCTGTCGTATAAACTCCGCGAACAAGGCAGAGAAGGCTGGCGCCCGCGGTCGCACGGAGTGCCGTCGAGCCGAGACCCGGCGAAACCGCCCGCCCTTTCGTCACCGACCCCGGCCCCCGCCTCTCTGACCTCGTGAGCAGACAGCGCCGTCCGCCCCCGCCCCTGCGCGCCCATGCCTGTCGAACGAGAGGCGACCCACCATGCCGCTGCATGTCCCCCCGGCTCCCGCGCCCGCCCTGCGCACCGTCCTCACGGCCCTCGGTTCCCCCACCGCCGTCCGTGAGGCCCCGACCCCCTCCCTGCGCATCGCCGAGGGACCCGTGACGCCCGAAATGCCGCTGCCCGTGCACGTGCTGGACCGGTTCGCCGCCGGGGGCCCGCCCGCCACCAGGCTGGCCGGGTGGCGCTTCATGATCCGCAACGGCGATCGCGCGCTGGCCGCCGCCGAGACCCGGCTCACGCCGGACGGCTGGGCGTTCGCGCACTTCTTCGAGGGCCCCTACATCGCCTCCACCGAGCGCGCCCTGCGGCAGGCCGAGACACTGACCCAGGCCTACCAGCCACGTCTGCTGTCCATCCCCAGCCTCTACATGCTGACCCTGTGGCTGCACGGCGACCTGGCCGCGGACGGCTCGACCGGCGGACTCCAGCCCGCCGACCTGCTCGTCCCGCTGGCCCCCGCCCCGCCCGGCATCGCCTCGCACCTCCCGCACCGCGTCGCCGAACTGCTCCCGCTGCTCACCCATCGCGTGACACCGGTCGTACCGCCGCCGCTGCTCGGCTCGCCGGCCTGAGGCCGTCTGCGGCATCTCGCCTCCGGCACTCCGCCGCCTGGGGCCGCCTCCGGGGTTCCGCCTCGGGTATTCCGCCTCCGCCCCGCCGTGGTCGTCCCGCGGCGGGGTTCTTCGTGCGCCCGCCGCACGCCTTCTCCTACGAGCACACCTCCGCTCGTACGAGCTGATCATCGCCCTGTTGCCCATGCGGACTAGCCCTTTACGGCCACCGCGAACCACCCGAAAGGGCAGTGCAGTTGAGGTGAACCGTCCGCGCGGGTGACGCGTCCTCAACCTGTGAGAAGCGGTGCTGCGAAATCCCTGCGGATCGACGCCCGTGGGGCAACACTTGGTTCCGGACCGACTTATCACAACGGGGGGCGGCCATGAACGACTCTTCACGCCGCGGGACAGACACCACAGCCATCTCATCCACCACGACCGAGCGAAAGATCCCACCCATGTGCCAGCACCAGCCACCGTGCCCCTCAGCCGACTCCGCCGACCGTGAGTCCGCCCGCCTCTTGGCGGCTCACCCGGAGCAGGGATGGAGCCTGCTCTGCAACGGCGTCGTCGTCTTCGAGGACACCGGTGAGCTCCTGCCGGACGGCCAGATCATCGCCCCGCACCGCCCGCTGGACACCAGCAGGGTCGTGACGGCCGCCTGAGCAGTCCAGGGCGCCGGCCACGACGGGAGGCGCCCGCGCAACGCCCGACAGGCGTCGGCCATGGCTGGAGGCGCCCACGCGCGACAACAGGCGTCGCCACGAACAGGAGACGCCACGCACCGACAGGGGCCGGCCCGCGGCGCACCGCCGCGCACCGGCCCCGACGTATGCGCGCGGCCCGTCACCGGCGACACGCCATATCGTGACGGTCATGCAGTCCTACACCATCGGCCAGGCCGCCCGTCTGCTCGGCGTCAGCCCCGACACCGCACGCCGCTGGGCCGACGCCGGGCGCGTGGCCACCCACCGCGACGACACCGGCCGCCGGCTCATCGACGGGCGTGACCTCGCCGCGTTCTCCGTGGAGCTGGCCAGAGCGTCCACCACCCCGGACGACGACGAGCCCCCGTACACCTCGGTCCGCAACGCCTTCCCCGGCATCGTCACGGCCATCAAGCTCGGCGACGTCGCCGCCCAGGTGGAGATCCAGGCGGGCCCGCACCGACTCGTCTCGCTGCTGACCCGCGAGGCCGTGGAGGAGCTGGGACTGGAGGTCGGCATGGAGGCCACGGCCCGGGTGAAGTCGACAAACGTACACATCGACCGTACGTAGATCCTCCGCGGCAACCGCATGTGCGGATCAACATGACTGCTTACGCTCGCTCATGCGATGCTCCAGCAGACCTGAGGCCAGCATCTGCGTCACTATGATCGGCGTATCGGCAGGGCCGCTCCGGCATGCCCTGCGCGAACGGCCGATGCCCGGGAGGGACCTGTGACGACTCGATCCGTACGCACACGCCGCGCCATCGTGGGAGGGATCGCGCTGCTGGCCCTTTCGGCCTGCGGTGCGTCCTCGGACTCCCCCGGATCCCAGGCGGCCGGCTCCTCCGGCAAGGTGTCCGGCACGGTCACGGTCTTCGCGGCCGCCTCGCTGAAGGAGAGCTTCACGAAACTGGGCGCGGAATTCGAGCGGCAGCACCCGGGCGCGCACGTCACCTTCAGCTTCGGGGGCAGCGACTCGCTCGCCGCGAGCATCACGGGAGGCGCGCCCGCCGACGTCTTCGCCGCGGCCAGCCCCAAGACGATGACCCTCGTGACGGACGCGGGCGCCGCGGCGGGCACCCCCACCACCTTCGTCCGCAACGAGCTGGCGATCGCCACGCTGCCCGGCAACCCGGACGACATCTCCTCCCTCAAGGACCTCACCGCCCCCGGCCTGAAGGTCGTCCTCTGCGACAAGGACGTCCCCTGCGGCTCCGCCGCCCAGAAGGCCCTGGACGCCGCCGGCCTCCGGCTCACCCCCGTCTCCTACGAGCAGGACGTCAAGGGCGCCCTGATGAAGGTCGAGCTGGACGAGGCCGACGCGGCGGTCGTGTACAAGACGGACGTGAAGGCGGCGGGCGACAAGGTCCAGGGCGTGGAGTTCCCGGAGTCCGCCGACGCGATCAACGACTACCCGATCGCCCTCCTCAAGAACGCCCACCACACGGAAACGGCCCAGGCCTTCATCGACCTCGTGAAGTCCCCCAAGGGCCAGAAGATCCTCACGGACGCGGGATTTCTGAAGCCATGAGCAGCACTACGCCCTGGAAGGACGACCCCACCGCCGACCCACCGCAAGCCGGCCTCGGCCCCTCCTGGGAGAACACCGGCGGCGCCGAGCCGCGCGAGGGCAACGCGGGAGGATCTCTTCGCGGCAATAGGGGCGGCGGCACAGCAGGCGCAGGCAGCACAGATGGCGGCGCCGTCGGCACAGGCGGCACCGGCGGCACAGGCGGCACAGGCGGCACCAGCAACCCTCACCCGGCGCCCTCCGACCCCGGCCTCCCCGACGGCAGGAGCAAGGCGCACCCCGCCCCCTCCGCCCCTCGGCGCCCCCGCACCCTCAAACCCCGCCCCCGCACCCGCACAACCCCGATCCCCCTCCCCCTCCTCATCCCGGCACTCTTCGGCCTGGCCTTCCTGCTCCTCCCCCTCCTCGCCCTGCTCATCCGGACGCCCTGGAGCACGCTGCCCGAGCAGCTGACCAGCCCGGAGGTGTGGCAGGCGCTGCGGCTGTCGCTGGTCTGCGCGACGGCGGCGACGGCCCTGAGCCTCGTCCTCGGTGTGCCCCTCGCCTGGCTGCTGGCCCGCACCGACTTCCCGGGCCGCCGCCTGCTCCGCGCCCTGGTGACCCTGCCCCTCGTGCTGCCCCCGGTCGTCGGTGGTGTGGCCCTGCTGCTGGCCCTCGGCCGCAACGGCGTGGTCGGGCAGTGGCTGGACGCCTGGTTCGGCATCACGCTCCCCTTCACCACGACGGGCGTGGTGATCGCGGAGACCTTCGTGGCGCTGCCGTTCCTGGTCATCAGCGTCGAGGGCACCCTGCGTGCCGCGGACCCCCGCTACGAGGAGGCCGCCACCACCCTCGGCGCCTCCCGTTTCACGGCGTTCCGCCGCGTCACCCTGCCCCTCATCGCCCCGGGCATCGGAGCGGGCTCGGTCCTCGCCTGGGCCCGGGCGCTGGGCGAGTTCGGCGCGACGATCACCTTCGCCGGCAACTTCCCCGGCCGCACCCAGACCATGCCCCTCGCCGTCTACCTGGCCCTCCAGAACGACCCGGCCGCGGCCATCGCCCTGAGCCTGGTCCTCCTGACGGTCTCGATCGCCGTACTGGCGGGCCTGCGGGACCGCTGGATGAGAGCACCGTAGAACCGGACAGCCCGAGGCAACCGCGGGCAGCCGCGTGAACGCCCCCACACAGCGAAACCAGGCCCTTTAAACCACAGCCCCAGGGACGACGACACCATGACCACCCCACGGACCCCGCCTCCGCCCCCGCCCCAGCCCGGCCTGGACGCCCGCCTGATCGTCGACCACGCCCCCTTCCACCTGGACGTCTCCCTCGCCGCGGCCCCAGGCGACGTCCTCGCCCTCCTCGGTCCCAACGGGGCGGGAAAGACCACCGCCCTGCGTACCCTCGCCGGCCTCACGCCCCTCACCGCGGGCCACCTCCACCTCGACGGCACCCCCCTTGAGCAGACCCCGCCCGAGGCGCGCCCGGTCGGGGTCGTCTTCCAGGACTACCTGCTCTTCCCCCACCTCACCGCCCTGGACAACGTCGCCTTCGGCCCCCGCTGCCAGGGCATCCCCAAGGCGGAGGCCCGCGCCCAGGCCGCAGAGTGGCTGGCCCGCATGGGCCTGGCCGACCACGTCGCCAGCAAGCCCCGCCACCTCTCCGGCGGCCAGGCCCAGCGCGTGGCCCTCGCCCGCGCCCTGGCCGTACGCCCCCGCCTGCTGCTCCTGGACGAGCCCCTCGCCGCACTGGACGCCCGCACCCGCCTGGAGGTGCGCGCCCAACTCCGCCGCCACCTCGCCGACTTCGAAGCGGTGGCCGTACTCGTCACCCACGACCCGCTGGACGCGATGGTGCTCGCAGACCGCCTGGTCGTGATCGAGGAGGGCCGTATCGTCCAGGAGGGCACCCCGTCCGAGATCGCGCGCCGCCCCCGCACGGACTACATCGCCCAGCTCGTCGGCCTGAACCTCTACCGCGGCGAGGCCGACGGCCACACCGTCCGCCTGGACGCCGGCCCGACCGTGACGACCACCGAGCACCTCACCGGCCCCGCCTTCGTGGCCTTCCCACCCAGCGCCGTCACCCTCTTCGGCGACCACCCCACCGGCTCCAGCGCCCGCAACCTGTGGCAGTGCGAGGTGGCCGGCCTGGAGACCCACGGCGACCAGATCCGCGTGGCCCTCACCGGCGACCTCCCCCTCGCCGCGGACCTCACCACCGTCGCCGCCGCCGAACTCGACCTGCACCTCGGCACAAAGGTCTGGGCCACGGTCAAGGCGACCCAGACGCACGCCTACCCGGCGTAAGGCAGAGAGCAGGCAGCAGAAAGGCGAGAGGCCCCGCCCCCGCAGAGCAGGGGCAGGGCCTCAGGCCTTACTCGGACCTCAGGACCTCAGTCCTCGTACGCGTCCAGCGGCGGGCAGGAGCACACCAGGTTCCGGTCACCGTACGCCTGGTCGATGCGCCGCACCGGCGGCCAGTACTTGTCGGCCACGGACACCCCGGCCGGGAACACGGCCTCCTCGCGCGAGTAGGCGTGCTTCCACTCCCCACCGAGCGCACCCGCGGTGTGCGGGGCGTTGTGCAGCGGGTTGTCCTCGGCCGGCCACTCGCCCGCGCCGACCTTCTCGATCTCGGCGCGGATGGCGATCATCGCGTCGCAGAAACGGTCCAGCTCGGCCAGGTCCTCGGACTCGGTCGGCTCGATCATCAGCGTGCCGGCCACCGGGAAGGACATCGTCGGCGCGTGGAAGCCGTAGTCGATGAGCCGCTTGGCGACGTCGTCCACGGACACACCGGTCGCCTTGGTGATCGGCCGCAGGTCGATGATGCACTCGTGCGCGACCAGCCCGCCCGGGCCGGTGTACAGCACCGGGTAGTGCGGCTCCAGGCGCTTGGCGACGTAGTTGGCGGACAGCACCGCCACCTGCGTGGCCCGCTTCAGCCCCTCACCGCCCATGAGACGGACGTACGCCCACGAGATCGGCAGGATGCCCGCGGAGCCCCACGGCGCCGCCGAGATCGGCCCGACACCGGTCTCGGGGCCGGCCGACGGCTGCAGCGGGTGGTTCGGCAGGTACGGCGCGAGGTGCTCGCGGACCGCGACGGGGCCGACACCCGGGCCGCCGCCACCGTGCGGGATGCAGAAGGTCTTGTGCAGGTTGAGGTGCGAGACGTCGCCGCCGAAGTGCCCCGGCTTGGCCAGGCCCACCAGCGCGTTCAGGTTGGCACCGTCGACGTACACCTGACCGCCGGCCTCGTGCACCTGCGCGCAGATGTCGGCGACGTGCTCCTCGAACACACCGTGCGTCGACGGGTACGTGATCATCAGCACCGCCAGCTCGTCACGGTGCTTCTCGATCTTCGCCCGCAGGTCCTCGACATCGATCTCGCCGTCCTCGGCGGTCTTCACGACGACGACCTTCATGCCCGCCATCACGGCGCTCGCGGCGTTCGTGCCGTGCGCGGAGGACGGGATCAGGCAGACGGTCCGCTGCTCGTCGCCGTTGGCGCGGTGGTATCCCCGTACGGCGAGCAGACCGGCCAGCTCACCCTGCGAGCCGGCGTTCGGCTGGAGGCTGACCTTGTCGTAGCCGGTGACCTCGGCGAGACGGTCCTCCAGCTCGTGGATGAGCGTGAGGTAGCCCTCGGCCTGCTCCTCGGGCGCGAAGGGGTGCAGCTGGCCGAACTCGGGCCAGGTGACCGGCTCCATCTCGGTGGTCGCGTTGAGCTTCATGGTGCAGGAGCCCAGCGGGATCATGCCGCGGTCGAGGGCGTAGTCACGGTCGGCGAGCTTGCGCAGGTAGCGCAGCATCGCGGTCTCGGAGCGGTGCTGGTGGAAGACCGGGTGGGTGAGGTAGTCGTCGGTGCGCAGCAGCGCCTCGGGCAGCGCCTCACCGGCGGCCGCGTCCAGCGCCTCGACGTCGCCCTCGACACCGAAGGCGGCCCAGACGGCCTGGAGCTGGTCCCGCGTGGTGGTCTCGTCGCAGGACATCGACACCTGGTCGGCGTCGACGAGGTGCAGGTTGACACCGTTCACACGCGCCGCGGCGACGACCTCGGCCGCACGGCCCTCGACGCGTGCACTGACCGTGTCGAAGAAAGAGCTGTGAACGACGTCAACACCGCCGGCCTTCAGCCCCTGCGCCAGGATCGCGGCGTAGCGGTGGGTCCGCCCGGCGATGCTCTTCAGCCCCTCGGGGCCGTGGTAGACGGCGTACATCCCGGCCATCACCGCGAGCAGCACCTGCGCGGTACAGATGTTGCTGGTGGCCTTCTCCCGGCGGATGTGCTGCTCACGCGTCTGGAGAGCCAGGCGGTACGCCTTGTTCCCGTCCGCGTCCACGGACACGCCCACGAGCCGGCCCGGCAGGCTGCGCGCGAACTTCTCGCGCACGGCCATGTAACCGGCGTGCGGCCCGCCGAAGCCCATCGGCACACCGAACCGCTGCGTCGTACCGACCGCGATGTCCGCGCCCAGCTCACCCGGCGACTTCAGCAGCGTCAGCGCCAGCAGATCGGCGGCCACGGTGACGAGCGCGCCGAGCTCGTGCGCCTGGTCGATGACCGGCTTGATGTCGCGTACGGCACCGGAGGCGCCCGGGTACTGGATCAGCACGCCGTTGATCTCACGCGCGGCGATCTCGGCCGGGATGCCCTCGCTCAGATCGGCGACGACGACCTCGACACCGGTCGGCTCGGCGCGGGTCTCGATCACGGCGATGGTCTGCGGCAGCGCGTCCGCGTCGATCAGGAAGAGGCCCTTCTTGTTCTTCCCCATCCGCAGCGACAGCGCCATGGCCTCCGCGGCCGCGGTGCCCTCGTCGAGCAGCGAGGCGCCGGAGGTCGGCAGCCCCGTCAGCTCGGCGACCATCGTCTGGAAATTCAGCAGGGCTTCCAGACGTCCCTGGGAGATCTCCGGCTGGTAAGGCGTGTACGCCGTGTACCAGGCCGGGTTCTCCATGACGTTGCGCAGGATGACCGGCGGGGTGAAAGTGCCGTAGTAGCCGAGCCCGATCATGGAGCCGAGGACCTGGTTGCGGTCGGCCAGCGAGCGCAGCTCGGCCAGCACCTCGGCCTCGGAGCGGGCGCCCGGCAGGTCCAGGGCGTCGGCGTTCTTGATCACGTCCGGCACCGCGGCGGCGGTGAGCTCGTCGAGCGAGCCGTAGCCGACCTGCGCGAGCATCTTGGCCCGCGCCTCCTGGTCGGGCCCGATGTGACGCTGCTCGAAGGGGATGCCCTGTTCGAGCTCGGAGAGCGGAATGCGCTGGGCGGTCATTGCGGAGGCCTCCTGGTCTGACGCGACCTTCGAGGGGCACCACGGCGCGGGTACCCCGACGGCCTCCCCCTCTGTCATCTCAACCTGAGAGCTTCACCGGCCGCCCGAGGGCGCCCGGCTTTCACCGTCGGTGAGAGCGGAAGCCGTCGACATCCGCCCTGCTTTCCAGAGTGACCTCGTCCGTGCGGTACGTGGGCCTGAGAGATTCCGGGGAGGATTTGCTCCTTCGGCGCCTCCGGTGACGATCGGAGGACTCTCCCGCACGGGGTCAGCAGCCGTCTGCAAGCCTACCAGCGAGCCCACCGCACGAGCCTTCGAGTGGCCGCGCACCCAAATGTGCTCTTTCGTAGTGCTTACGGATGATTTGCGACCAAGTGGAGGGCTCGTGCAGACCGACATCGATCCGCGCAACCTGATCGGCCGCAAGGCGTTCGACCGCAACGGCACCAAGATCGGCACGATCGACGAGGTGTACCTCGACGACGCGACCGGCGTGCCGGAATGGGCGGCCATACGCACCGGCCTGTTCTCCAGAGACGCCTTCGTCCCCCTGGAGCCCAGCGAGCTGATCGAGGGCACACTCCACGTCCCCTTCGACCGAGCCCTCATCAAGGACGCCCCCGACTTCGGCGTCGGCCGCCACCTCTCCCCCGAACAGGAACTCCAGCTCTACCACCACTACGGCCTCAACGTGGCCCCATCACCTCCGCCCCCCGACCGGGACTTCGGCAACGTCGCAGGCCAGGACCCCCACAACGACCACGATCCGCACACGCATCCCCAGTGACCTCCGCGCAGCCGGAGCCCCGCCCGGGCGCCGCCTAGGGGTAGTCCCCGCTGATGCAGCACGGGCCGACGGCAGGCACGAGCACGCGGAGAGCCCGGGCCAAGCGGAGACCCCGGGCCAAGCGGAGAGCCCGGGCCGAGAAGGGTGCCCACGCACTCACCATCGCTGAGCGCCACAGGCGGGCACGCACCACGCCCGGCCGCCGGCCGCCCGGCACGGACGACCGGGCACGCACCCGGCCGCCGGCCGCCGACCGCCTGGCACGGACGATTACGCGGACCGCCCGCCGCCACCGGGCAGCACAGCCGGCCCCACCCAGCGAAGGCCGACGGCCCGCGCCCCACAGCCCCAGCCCAACGCCCACGCCCAGGGCACGGCACCTACACCGCCGAAGCCCCACGAACCCCAAGCACCTCAGACACCTCAGACACCTCCGCAGCCCCCGCCACGCCCTCCACACGCTCCCCCTCTTCCACCCCCTCCCCTCCCTGGACCAACGGCAACGGCTCGGCCCGCTCAAGCGCGGGATCGTCGATCCGGAACGTCCGCACACGCCCCGGCTCCGACCAGGGCGTCTCGAACCGCACGGTGATCCGCCCGAGCCCGCTGCCCTGCACCCACCCGTGCCCGTACTCGGTGTGCCGCACGTCATGCCCGGGAGCCCACCGCCGCTCCTCGGGCTCCGCCGGCTCCCGCGCCGCCTCCTCGGCCGTCTCCTCCTCGTCGTCCGTCTCCGCCTCCCCGGCGGCCTGCGCGAACAGGTCCTCCTGCGTGAAGTCGGCCAGCCCGCTCACCCCGACGCCGAGCAGCCGCACCCCACCCGTGGTGTCGACGGAGTCCAGCAGCCGCAGCGCGGCCTCCCGCACGACCGCGGGGTCGTCCGTGGGCCCCCGCAGCGTCTCCGAACGCGTCAGGGTCGAGAAGTCGTACCGGCGCACCTTCAGTACGATCGTCCGCCCCGACAGCCCGGCCCCCCGCAGCCTGCGCACACACCGGTCGGCCAGTCGCTGCACCTCCAGGCCGATGCGCACCCGCTCATGGATGTCCACGTCGTAGGTGTCCTCGACGGAGACCGACTTAGCCTCCCGCTCGGCCACCACCGGCCGCTCGTCACGCGCGAGTGCCATGGCGTGGAGGGCGTGCCCGTGGGCCTTCCCGAGCAGCCGCACCAGCTCGTCCTCGCCCGCCTCGGCGAGCTCCTCGACGGTGTGGATGCCCGCCCGTCTCAGGTGGTCCCCGGTCGCCGGCCCCACCCCCGGCAGGGTCCGCACCGACATGGGCCCGAGCAGCGCCCGCTCGGTCCCGGGCGGGATCAGGACCAGGCCGTCCGGCTTGGCCTGCTCCGAGGCGATCTTCGCCAGCATCTTGGACGCGGCCAGCCCCACCGAGCCGGTGAGCCCTGTGACGGCCCGTATGTCCGCCCGCAGTCTCTCCCCGGCCAGCCGCGCGGACTCCCCGTCCCAGGCCGCCCCACCGGCCTCCAGGTCCACGAACGCCTCGTCCAGGCTCAGCGGCTCCACCAACGGCGACAGCGCCCGCAGCAGCCCCATCACCTGCTCGCTGATCGCCCGGTACAGCCCTCCCCGCGGAACCAGATACGCCGCGTTCGGCGCGAGCCGCCGCGCCTGCGCCATCGGCATCGCCGAGTGCACCCCGAACACCCGGGCCTCGTAGGAGCAGGTCGCCACCACCCCACGCGGCCCGAGACCGCCCACCACGACGGCCTTCCCGCGCAGGCTCGGCTTGGACGCCTGCTCCACCGAGGCGAAGAAGGCATCCATGTCGAGATGCAGGATCGTGGGCGCGGTTCTCACATCTCCGATGCTGCACCACGCCACTGACAATGGCCCCGCCCACACCCCGGGCGGAACCGACGGCAGGCGCTACACGGCCTTGTTGCGCCGCCTGGCCAGCTCGTCCGTCGGGTTGTGCCCGACCAGCGTCTCCCCGGTGTCGATCCGCTCCCCGTGCAGCTGCGACAACGCACTCTCCACGTCCCGCCACACCACACCGACGGCGATACCGAAGACGCCCTGACCGCCCTGCAGCAGGGCATGCACCTCGTCGGGCGAGGTGCACTCGTAGACGGTGGCACCGTCGCTCATCAGCGTCATGCGCTCCAGGTCACGGAACCCGCGCTCCCGCAGATGCTGCACGGCGCTGCGGATGTTCTGCAGCGACACCCCGGTGTCCAGGAACCGCTTGACGATCTTCAGGACGACGACGTCCCGAAAGCTGTACAGACGCTGGGTCCCGGACCCGTACGCGGGCCGCACACTCGGCTCCACGAGGCCCGTGCGCGCCCAGTAGTCCAGTTGCCGGTACGTGATACCTGCGGCTGCGCAGGCCGTCGGCCCGCGGTAGCCGATCTCCTCGGTCGCCATGGACGCCCCTCCGTCGCTGGGCACGACCGTAGGCCGCTTCGGAGCGTGATCGGACGCGCCGCCATGAAGCGGGTACGGACCGCTCTCCCCCGGACTGCGTCCGGTGGCACCCCCAGCCGTACCGTCGCCGCTGCTTCTCACGCCGACCTCCGTCCTTGACCTGCCCTCTCGACGGTAGGCAGTCACCAAGGGTGCGTCAACGATCGCCACACTCGGCACGCCGAGTGATAATCACCCTAGGAGTGGTTTCCCGTATCCCGTCGCGGGGAAAGGCTAGCCGAATGCGCTCCCGGGAGGCCGCAGGACGCTCTCAATCGCCGCTGGCATGTGCCGAGTCGTCCGCGCCGATACGCCACTCCCGAAGGGGCCCTCGACGCCGTCACAGCGGCGACGACACATCGTACGGCCGGCCCGGCGGAACCTCCGCCCAGCCGGCCGCACCGCGTCTCACTGGTTGCTGGAGCCGAAGTCCTCGGGCGAGATCTGGTCGAGGAACTCGCGGAACTTCTCCACCTCGTCCTCCTGCTCGTCCGGAATCGCGATGCCCGCGTCGTCGAGCACCCCGTCACTGCCGTAGATCGGCGTGCCGGTGCGCAGGGCCAGCGCTATGGCATCGGACGGGCGGGCGCTCACCTCGACGCCGCTGGCGAAGACCAGCTCGGCGTAGAAGACGCCTTCACGCAGGTCCGTGATGCGTACTTCGGTGAGCTCCTGGCCGACGGCCTCCAGCACGTCCTTGAACAGGTCGTGGGTCAGCGGCCGCGCGGGGGCCATGCCCTGCTGGGCGAAAGCGATCGCGGTCGCCTCCCCCGGCCCGATCCAGATGGGGAGGTAGCGGTCGCCTCCCACTTCACGCAGGAGCACGATCGGTTGGTTGGAGGGCATTTCGACCCGGACACCTACGACATCGAGCTCGTTCACACAGCAACCCTAGGCCGTGCCCGGGACCTTTGGGTAGTCGGGGCCCGGGAGCGGGACCCGATCGGGCCGCCGCCGCTCAGGGCAGGCGGACCCCGAGCGCGGTCTGCAACAGCGCCGCGTGCAGCTTCGTCGTGAGCCCCGCCAGCTCCTTGGTACGGGCCTCCGCATGGGTCCGGGTCTGCGGGTTGCGGTGCCGTCTGAGCGGGGCCACCACCTGGTCCACCAGACCGGCCTCACGGTCGGCCGCGGCCTTCACCATCCGCAGATGCCGCGGCTCGATACCGAACCGGCCCAGCTCGGTGACCAACGCGGCCACGGTCACCGCCTCGGCGTCGTACACCCCGTCCGACAGCGGCGTGACCAGGCCGTACGACTCCCACTCGGCCAGTTCGGCCTCGTCGATGTCGGCCGCCGCGAGCAGCTCCGCGCGCCCGATCCGGGCCACCGTCGGTCCCTCGGTGGCCTCCGGCAGCGCCTCGCCGTCCCGCTGCCGGCCGAGCGCCGGAAGCCGTACGTCCTCGCCGCGCTCGACGGCGTCCAGGTACTCGCGGATCACCTTCAGCGGCAGATAGTGGTCCCGCTGCATCCGCAGCACCTGGCCGAGGCGCTCGACGTCGCTCGCACTGAACTTGCGGTACCCCGAGGGGGTCCGCTGCGGCTCGATGAGCCCTTCCGACTCCAGGAAACGGATCTTGGAGATCGTCACTTCGGGGAACTCGTCGCGCAGCACGTTCAGCACCGTGCCGATGCTCATCAGACCACTGTCCGCGGCGGCGGTGCCGCTCCCGGCACCGCCGCTCGGTGTATGAAGCATGGACCTTCCCTGGGGGTGGGTCAGATGCTCTGCCGGCTCGCGTAGAAAACGAGTCGGTACTTTCCGATCTGCACCTCGTCACCGTTGGACAGAGCGACCTGGTCGATCCGCTCACGGTTGACGTACGTGCCGTTGAGGCTGCCCACGTCGGCGACGGTGAACGAACCGTCCGGCTGGCGCCGGAACTCCACATGGCGGCGCGAGACCGTCACGTCGTCCAGGAAGATGTCGCTCTGCGGGTGGCGGCCCGCCGTGGTCAGCTCGCCGTCCAGCAGGAAGCGGCTGCCCGAGTTCGGACCGCGCCGCACGACAAGCAGGGCCGAACCCAGCGGCAGCGCGTCGACAGCGGCCTGCGCCTCGGGAGAGAGCGCCGGGAGCTGCGTCTGACCGGTCACCTCGGCGTCGTAGGCCTCAAGACCCGAGATCGAGATCGTGGAGGTCGTCTCGGACGCCCGCTCGGGGACGGCACCCGCCCGCAGCGGAGCGCCGCAGTTGGAGCAGAACCGGCTGTTCTCCGCGTTGCGGTGACCGCACCTCGTACACACCAGGGCCGACATGGACGGCTCCTCCTGCCGCGGCTGCCCCGCCGGGGCGTTGGACGCGTACGGGCCGGGGGCGTACCCTCCGCCCGCACCTGAGGTCGACGGTTGCCCGAAACCTATGCCTGGGGCCTGGGCAGGGTCGACCGACGGCGCGCCCTGACCACCGGGGATGTCACCGCCCGGCCCAGCGACCTGGTCGCGGAACAGCGGGCGCTGACCCTCGGCGTCGGGCTGTGCGCGATGACGAGCGGTGGCGCTGCTGTCGCTGCCCTCTCGCGCGCTCTTGCCGAACAACTTCGCAAACAACTTCACGGGCGATTCCCCTTGACCGAAACAGACCCGCCCGTGGGGCAGGACGAACCCTGACTGCACACTCCGGAAGACCCGGACATCCTCACAACGTCCGTATCCACCAGACAGTTTCCACCACGCACCACCCAATCGGTGCGCCGACCCCCCGCAACCTCATGCCCTCGACGGACGGCCCCCATGCACCCCCGGTTCACTGGGAGGACGACCGAGCGTAGTCAGGCCGCTTCGCTGCTCGCAAGGCGTCCACAACGATCTTGTCCGACCGCTCGACAGTAACGGTGGCCTGCTCCTTCTCCAGCGTCTGCACCACGCCTCCCGGGATGTTGAGTGCCGGTTCGAGATCCTGAGGCTTGCCGATGACCTTGAAACGATAGGGCGCGTTGATCTTGTTCCCGTCGACGCTCACACGATCGTCGGAATCCGTCAGATAGGTCCCGGCCACCACCCGCACGCCGTTCACCTGGATCGCCTCCGCGCCGGCGGCGCGCAGCTCCTGGATGGCGTCGAGCAGCATGTCCGCCTCGACCGTGCCCTTGCTGTCGTCGATGGTCATCGTGATCCCGGGACCCTGCGCGGCCACCGTGCCCGCCAGGATGCCGAGTTGCCTCTCCTTCTCGACCGTCTGCCTACGGGCCTCCTCCGCCTGGTCGGAGCTGTTCTCCAGCTCGTCCCGCTGCTGCTCGAGACCCTGCTTCTCGTCCTCAAGACGCTGAGTACGGTCATCCAGTTCATCGAGGATGCGCACAAGATCTTCCTGGCGTGCCCCGCGCAGGGCCGTGTCGTCGTCGCTGTTGGACGCGACCTGGACCGCGAGACCGAAGCCCAGACCGAACAACAGCACGGCGACGATGAGTTGGGCCCGGCTGACACGCGGCGGCCACAACCCCTTCACCAGCCGCCCGCGGCCCGTGAGCCCGGGCTCCGCGTCCCGCGCGGGCGGCCCGACCGCGGGCGCCGTCGCGGGCACCTCCTCGGGCAGCTCCTTGCGCAGCCGGTTCTCGGGCGACTCGTCCTGGTTGCTCATCGGCCTCACGCCCGGAAGACGTGCCGGCGGATCGCGGCGGCGTTGGAGAAGATACGGATGCCGAGCACGACCACGACGCCCGTGGACAGCTGCGCCCCCACGCCCAGCTTGTCGCCGAGGAACACGATCAGCGCGGCGACGACCACGTTCGACAGGAACGACACCACGAACACCTTGTCGTCGAAGATCCCGTCGAGCATGGCCCGCAGACCGCCGAAGACGGCGTCCAGCGCCGCCACGACGGCGATCGGCAGATAAGGCTCGACCACCGCCGGAACCTCAGGCCGGACCAACAGGCCGGCCACGACTCCCACGACGAGGCCCAGTACGGCGATCACGATGTGCCCTTCTCAGCTTGCGGCTGTGCTGTCTCGGTTCTCGGCTGTGCGGTACGTACGATCAGGCTCGGCGCGGCCGGCAGCCGGAGGTCTTCCTCCACGGAGAGGGCGGTGCGGATCCCGTAGTTCTCCTGCAGGACGTGCAGATACAGCCCGTCGGCACTGTCCTGGAACCGGGTGCTCAGCTGTTTCCCGTCCCCCACCGCGAGCACCGTGTACGGCGGTACCAGCGGCCTGTTGTCGACCAGTATCGCGTCACCCGCGGCCCTGATCGCGGACAGCGCCGTCAGCCGCTGCCCGTTGATGGAGATCGCCTCGGCGCCCGACTCCCACAGCCCGTTCACCACGCGCTGCAGATCCCGGTCGCGCACCCGGCCCGTGTCGGAGAAACCCGACGTCCCGCGCGGATCGCCGTCCCCGCCCTCGGCGGTCTCCTCGGCGTCGTCGACGATCAGCTTCACTCCGGGCCCGTGCACCTCCACGGCACCCGAGAGCAGGCTCACCAGCTCCCCCTGGTCGCCGCCCCCGCTGTCCTTGAGGGCCTCCCGCTGCCGCGCTCCGACATCGTCGCGCAGCGCCTCCACGGACTCTTCCAGCTCGTCCGCGGCGTCGGTCTCCCGACCGATCCGGTCGATGAGCTCCTCGCGCTCCTTGGCCACGACCGGGGCCGCGACCCGCGCCTGCGCAGCGCCGACGGTCACCACGAGCGCCGCGAGCACCAGCCCTGCGGCGAGTCCGAGCTTCGCCCGGAGCGTCCTGGGCAGACCCCCCTCGCCCGCGGCCGTCTTCCGGGCCGCCGCCTCGGCATAGCCGTCGTCGAGGCTGTGGTCCATGACGTTGGTGAGCAGCGACATGGACGCGTCCGGGCGCGGGGGGTGCGCGGTAGTGCTCCGAACGGGGGGCTGCTGCGACATGCCGCACATCGTCGCATGTCGCAGCCGGTACCTCCGAATGGCCCCACCGACGTGCCGGACAGGCCCCCTTGGGGGCACTTGTCCGGCACGCGCGTGTGCTGCCTTTTCTACCGTCCGGCGCTGTCCACGACAGCCGACCACTCGTCCAGCAGGGCCTGCGCGGACGCGTCGTCCGGGCCTTCCGCCCACAGATGGGTGACCGCCTCGGCGGGATCGGGCAGCACCATCACCCAGCGCCCGTCCGTCTCGACCACACGTACACCGTCGGTGGTGTCCACGAAGCGGTCCCCGGCCGCCTCCACGACCCGCCGCATGACGAGCCCCTTGACCGCCCACGGAGTCGCCAGATCACGCTTGAGGACGTGCGCACGCGGGATGCGCGCGTCGATCTGGCTCAGCGTGAGCTGCGTCCGCGCGACCAGCCCGATCAGCCGTACGAAGGCCGCCGTACCGTCGAACACGCCGCTGAACTCCGGGACGATGAAGCCGCCCTTGCCGTCGCCGCCGAAGATGGTCGACTCGTCGCGGCCCACGCGCGTGAGGTCGTCCGGCGATGTCGTCGTCCACTCCACCTGCGTCCCGTGGTACGCCGCCACCTGCTCGGCGATCCGCGTGGTCGTCACCGGCAGCGCGACCCGCCCGCTGCGCCGCTCGGCGGCCACCAGGTCGAGCATCACCAGCAGCGCCCGGTCGTCCTCGACGATGCGGCCCTTCTCGTCGACGAGCGACAGCCGCTCACCGACCGGGTCGAACCGCACGCCGAACGCGGCCCGCGCGGACGCCACGATCTCGCCGAGCCGCACCAGCCCCGACCGCCGCGCCTCCGCCGTCTCGGTGGGCCGCGCCTCGTCCAGACCGGGGTTGATCGTCAGCGCGTCCACCCCGAGCTTGCCGAGCAGACTCGGCAGCACCAGACCGGCACTGCCGTTCGACGCGTCGACGACGACCTTCAGCCCCGACTCCGCGATCCCCGTCGTGTCGATGTTCCGCAGCAGCGACCCGGTGTACGAGTCGAAGACGCTCGCCGGGAAGTGCAGGTCCCCGATCTCCCCGGGGAAGGCCCGCCGGTACTCCTGCCGCGCGAACACCCGGTCCAGCTTCCGCTGGCCGCCCTGTGACAGGTCGGCACCCTGCCCGTCGAAGAACATGATGTCCACCGAGTCCGGCACGCCGGGCGTCGTCCGGATCATGATCCCGCCGGCACTTCCCCGCGCCGTCTGCTGCCGCGCCACGGGCAGCGGTACGTTCTCCAGGTCGCGTACGTCGATGGCGCTGGCCTGCAGCGCGGAGATGACGGCCCGCTTCAGTGCACGAGCACCACGGGAGTGGTCGCGGGCCGTGGTGACGGTCGAGCCCTTCTTCAGGGTCGTGGCGTAGGCGCCGGCGAGCCGCACGGCCAGCTCGGGCGTGATCTCCACATTCAGGATCCCGGAGACGCCACGGGCACCGAAGAGGTGCGCTTGTCCCCTGGACTCCCAGATCACCGAGGTGTTGACGAAGGCACCGGCCTCGATCGTCTTGAACGGGTACACCCGCACGTTGCCCTGGACGATCGATTCTTCACCGATCAGGCATTCGTCGCCGATGACCGCGCCGTCCTCGATCCTGGCCGCGCGCATGATGTCGGTGTTCTTGCCGACGACGCATCCCCGCAGATTGCTGTGCTGGCCGACATACACGTTGTCGTGCACCACGGCCTTGTGCAGGAACGCGCCGCTCTTGACGACCACGTTCGATCCGACGACGGTGTGTTCCCGGATCTCGGCGCCGGCCTCGACCTTGGCGTAGTCACCGATATAGAGCGGCCCGCGCAGCACGGCATCGGGATGCACTTCGGCGCCCTCGGCGACCCACACGCCCGGCGAGATCTCGAACCCGTCGATCTCGACGTCGACCTTGCCCTCGAGGACATCGGCCTGGGCCTTGACGTAGCTCTCGTGGGTGCCGACGTCCTCCCAGTAGCCCTCGGCCACGTAGCCGTAGATCGGCTTGCCTTCCTTCATCAGCTGCGGGAAGACATCGCCGGACCAGTCGACGGGCACATCGGCCTCGACGTAGTTGAAGACCTCGGGCTCCATCACGTAGATGCCGGTGTTCACGGTGTCGGAGAAGACCTGCCCCCAGGTCGGCTTCTCCAGGAACCGCTCGACCTTGCCCTCTTCGTCGACGATGGTGATGCCGAATTCCAGCGGATTGGGCACACGCGTCAGACAGACCGTGACGAGCGCGCCCTTCTCCTTGTGGAAACGGATCAGATCGGTGAGGTCGAAGTCGGTGAGCGCGTCACCGGAGATGACCAGGAAAGCGTCGTCCTTCAGCGCCTCTTCGGCGTTCTTGACGCTTCCGGCGGTACCGAGTGGCTTCTCCTCGTTGGCATAGGTGAGCTCCATGCCGAGCTCTTCACCGTCACCGAAGTAGTTCTTGACCAGTGAGGCCAGGAACTGCACGGTAACGACGGTCTCATTGAGCCCATGCCTTTTGAGCAGCCGCAGAACATGCTCCATGATCGGCCGATTGGCAACCGGCAGGAGCGGCTTGGGCATGCTTGAGGTCATGGGGCGAAGGCGCGTGCCTTCGCCTCCGGCCATCACGACGGCCTTCATGTCGGAAGCGTCCTCCTCGAAGAGACGACGGTCTAGCCGACTTCACCCGTCCGAATTGTCCCGCACATTTCCGATGCGGGCCATCGCGGCGTTACGGCCGCGCCAATCCGCGAGTTCAATCGGCCATGGCGTCCGCCCGAACGATACGGCGGACTTGTACCACGTAGAGGACTCCTGCCCACCAGTAGAGCGTTGTACCCCATCCGGCGAACGCCCATCCGAAAACAGCAGCGAGTGACGAGATCCAACCGCTTCCGTCACTGAGCAGGAGCAGGGGGAAGGCGTACATCAAGTTGAATGTAGCCGCCTTCCCGAGGAAGTTCACCTGGGGCGGCGGATACCCGTGCCGACGGAGGACACCCACCATCACCAACAGGACCAACTCCCGCGCCAGCAGTACCGCGGTCAGCCAGAGCGGCAGAATCTCGCGCCAGGTGAGTCCGACCAGCGTCGAGAGAATGTAGAGCCGGTCGGCCGCGGGGTCCAGGAGCCGGCCGAGGCTGCTGATCTGGTTCCACCGACGCGCCAGCTTGCCGTCCAGATAGTCGCTGATCCCGCTCAGGGCCAGCACGAGGAGAGCCCAGCCATCGCTCTTCGGCCCCCCAAACTCGGGCCTGAGGATCAGCCACAGAAACAGGGGCACGCCGACGAGACGGGCCATGCTGAGGATGTTCGGGATGGTGAGCACCCTGTCCGTCTGGACGCGGGTCTCCTGGACCTCCACCCGGGGGCCTCCTGCGGTAAACGTGCCGACGATGCTCCCTGACCTTACCTCAACGCAAAAAAGCTCCGGCCCTCGGGTATCACCCAAGGGCCGGAGCTATAAAAGGAGTTCGGCGGCGTCCTACTCTCCCACAGGGTCCCCCCTGCAGTACCATCGGCGCTGTAAGGCTTAGCTTCCGGGTTCGGAATGTAACCGGGCGTTTCCCCTACGCTATGACCACCGAAACACTATGAAACTGTCAACCGCACCATGTGTGGCACATGGGGTTGTTCGTGGTTTCAGAACCAACACAGTGGACGCGAGCAACTGAGGACAAGCCCTCGGCCTATTAGTACCGGTCAACTCCACACGTTACCGTGCTTCCATATCCGGCCTATCAACCCAGTCGTCTACTGGGAGCCTTACCCCATCAAGTGGGTGGGAGTCCTCATCTCGAAGCAGGCTTCCCGCTTAGATGCTTTCAGCGGTTATCCCTCCCGAACGTAGCCAACCAGCCATGCCCTTGGCAGAACAACTGGCACACCAGAGGTTCGTCCGTCCCGGTCCTCTCGTACTAGGGACAGCCCTTCTCAAGACTCCTACGCGCACAGCGGATAGGGACCGAACTGTCTCACGACGTTCTAAACCCAGCTCGCGTACCGCTTTAATGGGCGAACAGCCCAACCCTTGGGACCGACTCCAGCCCCAGGATGCGACGAGCCGACATCGAGGTGCCAAACCATCCCGTCGATATGGACTCTTGGGGAAGATCAGCCTGTTATCCCCGGGGTACCTTTTATCCGTTGAGCGACGGCGCTTCCACAAGCCACCGCCGGATCACTAGTCCCGACTTTCGTCCCTGCTCGACCCGTCGGTCTCACAGTCAAGCTCCCTTGTGCACTTACACTCAACACCTGATTGCCAACCAGGCTGAGGGAACCTTTGGGCGCCTCCGTTACCCTTTGGGAGGCAACCGCCCCAGTTAAACTACCCATCAGACACTGTCCCTGATCCGGATCACGGACCCAGGTTAGACATCCAGCACGACCAGACTGGTATTTCAACGACGACTCCACCCACACTGGCGTGTGAGCTTCAAAGTCTCCCAGCTATCCTACACAAGCCGAACCGAACACCAATATCAAACTGTAGTAAAGGTCCCGGGGTCTTTCCGTCCTGCTGCGCGAAACGAGCATCTTTACTCGTAGTGCAATTTCACCGGGCCTATGGTTGAGACAGTCGAGAAGTCGTTACGCCATTCGTGCAGGTCGGAACTTACCCGACAAGGAATTTCGCTACCTTAGGATGGTTATAGTTACCACCGCCGTTTACTGGCGCTTAAGTTCTCAGCTTCGCAACCCCGAAAGGTCACTAACCGGTCCCCTTAACGTTCCAGCACCGGGCAGGCGTCAGTCCGTATACATCGCCTTACGGCTTCGCACGGACCTGTGTTTTTAGTAAACAGTCGCTTCTCGCTGGTCTCTGCGGCCACACCCAGCTCACCGTGTAAAACGGATCACCAGACATGGCCCCCCTTCTCCCGAAGTTACGGGGGCATTTTGCCGAGTTCCTTAACCATAGTTCACCCGAACGCCTCGGTATTCTCTACCTGACCACCTGAGTCGGTTTAGGGTACGGGCCGCCATGAAACTCGCTAGAGGCTTTTCTCGACAGCATAGGATCATCCACTTCACCACAATCGGCTCGGCATCAGGTCTCAGCCTTAATGTGCGACGGATTTGCCTATCGCACGGCCTACACCCTTACCCCGGGACAACCACCGCCCGGGATGGACTACCTTCCTGCGTCACCCCATCACTCACCTACTACCAACTTGGGCCGGCGGCTCCACCACTCCCCTTCACCCGAAGGCTCCAGGGCGGCTTCACGGCCTTAGCATCACTGGATTCGATGTTTGACGCTTCACAGCGGGTACCGGAATATCAACCGGTTATCCATCGACTACGCCTGTCGGCCTCGCCTTAGGTCCCGACTTACCCTGGGCAGATCAGCTTGACCCAGGAACCCTTAGTCAATCGGCGCAAACGTTTCTCACGTTTGTATCGCTACTCATGCCTGCATTCTCACTCGTCAACCGTCCACAACTCGCTTCCGCGGCTGCTTCACCCGGCAGACGACGCTCCCCTACCCATCCCAGCCTCCGTTGGGAGTATGTGCTGGAATGACACGACTTCGGCGGTACGCTTGAGCCCCGCTACATTGTCGGCGCGGAATCACTAGACCAGTGAGCTATTACGCACTCTTTCAAGGGTGGCTGCTTCTAAGCCAACCTCCTGGTTGTCTGTGCGACTCCACATCCTTTCCCACTTAGCGTACGCTTAGGGGCCTTAGTCGATGCTCTGGGCTGTTTCCCTCTCGACCATGGAGCTTATCCCCCACAGTCTCACTGCCGCGCTCTCACTTACCGGCATTCGGAGTTTGGCTAAGGTCAGTAACCCGGTAGGGCCCATCGCCTATCCAGTGCTCTACCTCCGGCAAGAAACACACGACGCTGCACCTAAATGCATTTCGGGGAGAACCAGCTATCACGGAGTTTGATTGGCCTTTCACCCCTAACCACAGGTCATCCCCCAGGTTTTCAACCCTGGTGGGTTCGGTCCTCCACGAAGTCTTACCTCCGCTTCAACCTGCCCATGGCTAGATCACTCCGCTTCGGGTCTTGAGCGT
>NZ_JBMGQD010000001.1:6577500-7072500 GCF_049739565.1 Streptomyces sp. SAI-170 | reverse complement strand
TCGCCACTAATCCCCACCGAAGTGGTTCATCGTTCGACTTGCATGTGTTAAGCACGCCGCCAGCGTTCGTCCTGAGCCAGGATCAAACTCTCCGTGAATGTTTTCCCGTAATCGGGATGAACACCACGAGAGCGGAACATCGGGAGGAATAGTCCCGACGTTCACAGCGTCCTCGCTGTGTTTTTTCAAAGGAACCTCAACCCGATCGGGACCGATCAGGTCGGGGTATCAACATATCTGGCGTTGACTTTTGGCACGCTGTTGAGTTCTCAAGGAACGGACGCTTCCTTTGTACTCACCCTCTCGGGCTTTCCTCCGGGCGCTTCCCTTCGGTCTTGCGTTTCCGACTCTATCAGATCTTTTTCCGATCCGATTTCCTCGGTGCTTTCCAGGTTCCCGCTTCCGCGTATCCCTTTCCGGCGGTCCCAACTTTATCAGTGATTTTCCGTCTCCCTGACCATCCCTCCGCAGGCATGCAGAAGGAGACCCATGGATAGGATCTGACGAGTTGGATGCTGCCAGGCAAGGACGCTTGGTACGTCGCTCAGCCCCAGGCAGGAGTACGACTGTACACGGGGCCCCGAAGCCCGCGCAAATCCATTAAGCTGGTGGTCTAGACCTCTGGACCGGGACCTCTCATGCGGAACCGGTACTTCCTATGACATACCCTGCTCAACAGTGCGCCGTTGTGAACAGACAGTGACGGCGTGTATGCACTCCACCCCTGGGAGGCTTCCCATGACCACCGTGACGTCCCCTCTCGCAGGACGCGCCATCGGGCTCGCCGCAGTGCCGGACCCCGTCTTCTCCGGGGCCATGGTCGGCCCGGGTACCGCCATCGACCCCGTCCGGGAGCCTTCCGAGGCTGTTGCTCCCGTCGACGGGGTCATCGTTTCTCTGCACCCCCACGCCTTCGTGGTCGTTGACGCGGAGGGGCACGGCGTGCTCGTCCACCTCGGCATCGACACCGTGCAGATGAACGGAGAGGGCTTCGAGCTCCTCGTGAACAAGGGGGACACCGTGACGCGCGGCCAGGCCGTCGTGCGCTGGAACCCCGCGGCGGTCGAGGCCGCCGGCAAGTCCCCTGTCTGCCCGGTCGTGGCACTGGAGGCCATGGCGGAGGCTCTCTCTGATCTCCGCGAGGACGGCGACGTCAAGGCGGGCGACAGCCTGTTCGCCTGGCGGTGACATCGGCGCCGTCCGACAACGGCACGTAGGACTACCACCGCGGTGGCGGGAGCCGCCGCACTATCGGAGACGGGTGAGATGGAGACAACGCTGCGAGGCGTCGGCGTGAGCCACGGTGTGGCCATCGGCGAGGTTCGGCACATGGGAACGGCGGTCCTTGAACCGCCTGCCAAGCAGATACCGGCGGAGGACGCGGAGCGCGAACAGGGGCGTGCCCGCAAGGCCGTGGAAGCTGTGGCGGCCGATCTGATGGCGCGCGGCAATCTGGCGGGGGGCGAAGCCCAGGCGGTGCTCGAGGCGCAGGCCATGATGGCCCAGGACCCCGAGCTGATGGCGGACGTGGACCGCAGGATCGCGGTCGGCAGCACGGCCGAGCGTGCTGTATACGACGCCTTCGCCGCGTACCGCGAGCTGCTGGCCGGCGCCGGTGAGTACCTGGCCGGCCGTGTGGCCGATCTGGACGACGTACGGAATCGCATTGTCGCGCGTCTGCTCGGCGTGCCCATGCCGGGTGTACCGGACAGCGACGAGCCGTATGTGCTCGTCGCTCGGGATCTGGCTCCGGCGGACACCGCCCTGCTGGACCCGACCCTGGTGCTCGGCTTCGTGACCGAGGAGGGCGGGCCGACGAGCCACAGCGCGATCCTGGCGCGTGCGCTCGGCGTTCCTGCCGTTGTGGCGCTGCCGGGTGCGGGCGAGCTGGCCGAGGGCACTGTGATCGCGGTGGACGGCAGCACCGGTGAGATCTTCGTGGACCCGCCCGAGGAGAAGAAGGCGCAGCTTCGGGCCGCGGCGGCGGAGCGGAAGGCCGCTCTCGCGGCGTCGACCGGTCCGGGTGCCACCGCCGACGGGCACAAGATGCCGCTGCTCGCCAACATCGGTGGTCCGGCCGACGTGGCCGCCGCCGTGGAGGCCGGGGCCGAGGGCGTGGGCTTGTTCCGCACCGAGTTCCTCTTCCTGGACGACAGCAAGAACGCGCCGACCGAGGAGAAGCAGGTCGAGGCCTACCGCACGGTTCTCGAGGCGTTCCCCGAGGGCCGTGTCGTGGTGCGGGTGCTGGACGCGGGTGCGGACAAACCGCTGGACTTCCTCACCCCCGCCGACGAGCCGAACCCGGCGCTGGGCGTGCGTGGTCTGCGGACCCTGCTCGACCACCCGGAGGTGCTGCGCACGCAGCTGACGGCGCTGGCAACGGCTGCCGAGGGGCTGCCCGTCTACCTCGAGGTGATGGCCCCGATGGTGGCGGACCGTGCCGACGCCAAGGCGTTCGCGGAAGCGTGCCGTGAGGCCGGCCTGCGGGCGAAGTTCGGGGCGATGGTGGAGATCCCGTCGGCCGCGCTGCGGGCGCGCTCCATCCTGCAGGAGGTGGAGTTCCTGTCGCTGGGCACCAACGACCTCGCCCAGTACACGTTCGCCGCCGACCGTCAGGTGGGTGCGGTGTCGCGTCTGCAGGACCCGTGGCAGCCCGCGCTGCTCGACCTGGTCGCGCTGTCCGCGGAGGCCGCGAAGGCCGAGGGCAAGAGCTGTGGTGTGTGTGGTGAGGCCGCGTCCGACCCGCTGCTCGCCTGTGTGCTGACGGGTCTGGGTGTCACCTCCTTGTCCATGGGTGCGGCGTCGATCCCTTACGTCCGTGCCACGCTGGCGAAGTACACGCTCGCGCAGTGCGAGCGGGCCGCGGCGGCCGCTCGGGCGGCGGACAGCGCCGAGGAGGCGCGGACCGCCGCGCAGGCGGTGCTGTCCGGCGAGTGACCGGAACCCATCGGCTGCCGGTTTCTCCGGTTTGTCGTCGAGGGGCGCTCCATCCTCAGGGTGGGGCGCCCTTCGCGCGTTCAGTGCCGGTGCGCCGTGGCGGCCCCGTTTCCGCCGAGGTCGGGTGGTTCCCGGTAGTCGACGTTGGATTCGGGTGAGATGAGGTCGCCGGATTCGGCGTCGGTGCAGTAGGCGTCGAAGACCTCTCCGGCGGTCAGTGGTTCGAGGCCGTCGCCGCGCAGGCGCCATCCGTAGATCTGGTCGGCGGTGCCGTGGGCCGTGGTGCGCATGACGAGTCCGCCGGGGGTGTGGGTGGCGAGGCCGAGGGCCAGGACGGTGGTGAATTCGAGGGATTCGGCCTGGTCCAGTTCGAGTTCGCCGGTCCGGTTCTGGTCGGCGTGCAGAACGGCGAAGAGTGGCTCCGGGGTGCTGGACACGCTGCAGACGAGGTGGTGATGGCCGGGCGGTGCCGTGTCGAGGATGCGGGCGACGACGTCGGAGGCGCGGTTGAGGGCGGCCCGGCCCAGGTCCTCGCCGCAGGAGGCGCAGGCGCCGAGTCGGCTCAGCAGGGTGGAGGCGTACTCCCAGGTCGCCTGTCGTACCGCTTCGTCGATGAGGGCGGGGAGGAGTTCGGTGAGGGGCTGGCCGTCGTAGGGAAGGGCTGGTCCGAGGGCGGCGAGTTCGGCGGTGAAGCGGGTGCGGCTGGACGCCTTGTCGGGGTCGAGGCCGATGTCGGCGCAGTAGTCGGCGTACTCCTGCGGGTCGAAGAGGGCCACTGTGGTGTGGCCGCCCTGGGCGGCGCGTGTGCGTAGGAGCGCCTCCACCTGGCGTAGGTAGGTGGCGTGGTCGTCGAAGGTGAAGCTGCGGTAGCGTCGCATCGCCCGGAAGTCCTGCTCGTCGGTCAGCAGGCCGATGGTGCCGGCGATTTCGCGGCGCAGGACGCGTCGCATGGTCTGGTGGTCGGTCTGTGCCATGTTCTCCCCCTGTGCACGGTCGATCAATGCTCACTCACAGTAACCGGCACCACTGACAACGGGGTCTGCGATCGATGTCGCCGCAGGTCAGGCGACTGATGGGGGAAGGCATGGGTTCGGCCGCGGACCCTGCCGTGAGCGGTCCGCGGCCGAAAACCGTGTGGTGGTCAGGCGCGCTTGCGGGCGAGGTCCTCGTAGAAGTCGAGCAGGTCGAGGTTGTCGATGGAGCCGGGGTTGACGGCCTTGTCCAGCGGGGTGCCCTGGAGGAGGCGCTTGACCGGGACCTCGATGCGCTTGCCGGTGAGGGTGTGCGGGATGCCGGGCACCTCGATGACCTCGTCGGGGACGTGGCGGGGTGACAGCTGCTCGCGGATGGTCTGCTTGATGCGGTTCAGCAGGGCGTCGTCGAGGGCGGCGCCGGGGGCCAGGTGGACGAAGAGGGGCATCCAGTAGCCGCCGTCGGGTTGTTCCACTCCGATGACGAGGGACTCCTTGATCTCGGGGAGGCGCTCGACGACCTCGTAGATGTCGGCGGATCCCATGCGGACGCCCTGGCGGTTCAGGGTGGAGTCGGAGCGGCCGTGGATGACGACGGAGCCGCGGGAGGTGACGGTGATCCAGTCGCCGTGGCGCCAGACGCCGGGGTAGGTGTCGAAGTAGCTGTCGTGGTAACGGCTGCCGTCTGGGTCGTTCCAGAAGTGGATCGGCATCGACGGCATGGGGTTGGTGACGACGAGCTCGCCGACCTCGTCGATGACCGGCTTGCCGCTGGGGTCCCAGGACTGCAGGTCGGTGCCCAGGCCGGGGGCCTGGAGCTCGCCGACGTAGACGGGGAGGGTGGGGACGGCTCCGGCGAAGCAGGAGCAGACGTCCGTGCCGCCGCTGACGGAGGCGATCCAGAGGTCGTCGCGGACTTCGTCGTGCAGCCAGCGGAAGCCGTCGGGCGGCAGCGGCGAGCCGGTCGTGGCGACGCAGCGGACGGTGGAGAGGTCGTGGTCGCGCGACGGGTGCACGCCGGCCTTGCGGCAGGCCATGACGTAGGCGGCCGAGGTGCCGTAGAGGGTGGCCCGCGTGCGTTCGGCGATGCGCCACTGGGCGCCGGTGTCGGGGTGGCCGGGGCTGCCGTCGTACAGGACGATCGTGGTGCCGGTGAGCAGGCCGGAGACGAGGAAGTTCCACATCATCCAGCCGGTGGACGTGTACCAGAAGAAACGGTCCTCGGGGCCGAGGTCGCAGTGCAGGCCGAGCTGCTTGAGGTGCTCGACGAGGATGCCGCCCTGGGACTGGACGATGGCCTTGGGCAGGCCGGTCGTACCGGAGGAGTACAGGACCCACAGGGGGTGGTCGAAGGGGACCTGTTCGAAGACGGGCTCCACGTCGGCGCTGGTCAGGGCGGACCAGTCGAGGGCGCCTTCGGGGGCTTCGGTGCCGAGGAGGGGGATGTGGACGACCGCGCGGAGGGTGGGCAGTTCGCTGCGCAGTTCGGCGACGGTGTCGCGGCGGTCGTGCTCCTTGCCGCCGTAGCGGTAGCCGTCGACGGTGAACAGGACGACGGGTTCGACCTGCTGGAAGCGGTCGAGGACGCTGCGGGCGCCGAAGTCGGGCGCGCAGGAGGTCCAGACGCCGCCGACGGCGGCGGTGGCCAGGAGGGCGACGACGGCTTCGGGGATGTTCGGGAGGTAGCCGCTGACGCGGTCGCCGGGCCGCACGCCCAGGGCGCGCAGCTCGGCCGCCAGGGAGCCGACCTGGCGGCGCAGCTCCGACCAGGTCACCGGGCGCGGTTCGTGGGTCTCGTCGACGCAGAGGAGGGCCGGTTCGTCGGCGCGGGTCGCCGCCGCGCGCAGGGCGTGTTCGGCGTAGTTGAGGGTGGCTCCGGGGAACCACTGGGCTCCGGGCATCGAGCGGTCGCCGAGCACGCGCGCGTAGGGCGTGGAGAAGCGCACGTCGAACCATTGGGTGACGGCTTCCCAGAAGGCCTCGGGTTCGTCTACGGACCATCGGTGCAGGTCGGCGTAGCCGCCGTCGGCGGGTGCCCCGTGGTGTTGGGCGGCCCAGGCCTGGAATTTGGTGATCCGCGCGTCGGCGATGCGTTCGGGATCGGGCTGCCAGAGGGGCTGGGGGTTCTCGGTCGACATGGGGCGGCTCCCGGACTGTGCGCGTCGTGTGCGTCGTCCGCGCACGGGCGGGGTGTGCGCGTGACGCGGATGACACGGACGATGCCACGTGATCGACTTCCGCACCAGGGTCCGCCCCACATAGTCCGCGTCGTGAAGATGTGGTCAGGGCACGGGTGAACGGCAGTTGAACGGCACGCGCGCGTGGCCCTGTCAATGGCAGGGTGAGCAGCATGGACGGTCGTGACCTGGTGCGTTCGATAAAGGCGGTCGGTGCTGTGGGGGTGACCCAGGGGTTGCGGGCCGTTCGGGCGGCGTGGCGCAGGGGGCGCACTGATGCGGCCGGGCTGCCGCCGCGCGGTGCGGAACGCGCGCGTGTGCCGGGTCCGGTGCTGGAGGCGGAGCCGGGTCCGGGTGGTGGGTTGATCCGGTTCAGCCGCGCGGAGCTGCGGATCGTGGTCACTGTCAGTGGGGCGGTGTTCTGGGGCTGGGACGGGGCCGCTCCCGAGCCGTCGTACGCGCTGGCAGGGCGCTGGCCTGAGCCCGATGCGCGGGCTGTGCTGGAGCCGGACAAGGACGGCGGCTGGCGGGTGGTGGCGGAGCGGGTGACGGTGGTCGTCTCGCGCCACGGGGCCGTGGAGGTGCAGACGCCGGGCGGGGTGATGCTGCGGCGGGATCTGCCGCCTCGCTGGTGGGAGCCGGTGGGCGGGGGTCGGGCGCGGTGGATGCAGCGGTCCGAGGTGCCGGCGGACGCCCGGTTCTTCGGGCTGGGCGGGCGCGCTTCGGGGCCGAGGCTGCGGGACGGCGTGTACCGGCTGTGGAACACCGATCCGGGCCTGCCCTTCGGCCGTGGGGACGATCCGCTGTACATCACGATGCCGGTGCAGCTGGTGGTGTCGGACGCGGCGACGCATCTGGTCTTCCACGACACGTCGTGGGACGGGACGGTGACGTTGCGGGAGGGCGAGGAGGGCGCCGGTTCGGGGCACGACCGCATGGGGGCGAGCGAGCTGCGGATGGAGGGCGGCCCACTGCGCTGCTGGGTGATGGTGGGAACGCCCGCGCGCGTGTTGCTCGCTTGGGCCTCGTTGACCGGTTCGGCCGCGGTGCCTCCCGCGTGGGCGCTCGGTCACCATCACGCGCGGTGGGGGTTCGGCAGCGAGCAGGAGGTGCGCCGGATCGTCGCCGGTTACCGGGAGCGCGGGCTGCCGCTGGACGCCGTGCATCTGGATATCGATCACTTCGACGAGCACCAGGTGTTCACCGTCGACCGAGAGCGCTTTCCCAGCCTGTCGGGGCTGGCCGAGGATCTGCGCCGGGACGGTGTCCGGCTGGTGTCGATCGTGGACCCGGCGGTGAAGGCCACGGCGGGGAACGCCGTGTACGACAGCGGTACGGCCGAGGACGCGTTCGTGCGGGACGCCTCGGGTCGGGTGGTGCGCGGGTTGGTCTGGCCCGGGGAGGCGGTGTTCCCTGATTTCACGCACGCGCGTGTGCGCAAGTGGTGGGGCCACTGGTACGAGGAGCGGCTCGCGCAGGGGTTCTCGGGTTACTGGCATGACATGAACGAGCCGACGTCGTTCGCGGCTTTCGGGGAGTCGACCTTGCCGCGTTCGGCACGGCATGACCTGGACGGGCAGGGCGGCGATCATCGCGAGGCGCACAACGTGTACGCCCTGTGCATGGCCGGGGCGGGCTATGAGGCGCTGCGGGAGCTGTCGCCCGGGCGGCGGCCGTTTGTGTTCTCGCGCTCGGGCTGGGCGGGCATGCAGCGCTACGGCGGGACGTGGTCGGGTGACGTGGCCACGGGCTGGCCGGGGCTGCGGGCGTCGCTGTCGCTGGTCCTGGGGCTCGGACTGTGCGGGGTGCCGTACTCGGGACCGGATGTGGGCGGATTCGACGGCAGCCCCTCGCCGGAGCTGTTCCTGCGCTGGTTCCAGCTGGGCGCGTATCTGCCGCTGTTCCGCACACATGCGAGTCTGCGGGCGGGGCGCCGGGAGCCGTGGGAGTTCGGCCCCGAGGTGCTGGAGCACGCGCGCGTGGCGCTGATCGAGCGCCGGCGGCTGTTGCCGTACTTCGTGACGCTGGCGCATCTGGCCCGGCGTACGGGTGCGCCGTACGTGCGGCCCGTGTGGTGGGGTGCGCCGGAGGACCGGGCGCTGCGTGACTGCGAGGACGCCTTCCTGCTCGGCGACAGCCTGCTGGTGGCACCGGTGCTGGATCCGGGGGCGGACCGGCGTGCGGTGCAATTGCCGCGCGGGCGCTGGTACGACACGGCGACGGGTCGGGCGTACGAGGGGCCGGGGCAGGTGCTCGTGGACGCGCCCTTGTCGAGGATTCCGGTGCTCGCGCGCGCGGGTGCTGTGGTTCCGGTGCAGGGTGAGGACAGTCTGGAGCTGGAGGTGTGGGCGCCTGCCCGGGGTCGCACCGGGGGCGGGCTGGTCGTGCCGGACGGGGGCGACGGCTGGGAGGCGGAGCCCGAGATGGAGCGCTATGTCAGCCGCTGGGAGGGCCGTCGGGTGGTGGTGCGGCGCGAGGGCGAGGACGGCGTGAGTGCGCCGCCTCACCCGGTGCGTGTGCGTGGTCTCCTCGACGGGTCGGATCAGACGTAACGGCCCTCGAACCAGGCCCTTACGGCCAGGGTGTAGAGGGGGAAGGCGAGTTCCTCGGGCCTGCGCAGCAGGTGCCAGCCCTGCGTCTCCTCGGTGGGGGCCGACTGGGGCAGGCGGTCGACCGGGCGCTCGGGGAGGACGCCGAACAACAGCAGATGGCCGTCGGAGGAGGTCATGGCGTCGACGAGCCGTACGTCGCGGCTCACGGCGTCGATACCGGTCTCCTCCTTGAGCTCCCTCACGAGGGCCTGGCGCCAGTCCTCGCGGTCGTCGATGTAGCCGCCGGGCAGTGCGGTGCCCCCGCGCGCGGGTGGCACGTCGCGGGTGACGACGATCAGGGCCGTGCCCATGGTGTCGTAGACGGGCTGGATGGCCACGGCGACGGGCAGCGGGTTGCGGTAGGCCACCGTGCCGCAGGCGGGGCAGGTGCGGGGCCAGCCGGAGATGCCCTCTCCGTAGGGCGATCCGCAGCTCGAACAGTGGGAGCCCGGTGCGGAGTTGGGGGTGGAGTGCTGGTTCTCGGACACGCCGCGGACTGTATCCGATCACGGAGAGGGCGTCCTCGTCCGGCGGTTCAGCGGTGGCCGGCGAGCGATCCGGCGCTGACGGGGAAGTCGAAGTAGGTGTCGGGGTAGGACTCGGGCTTGTAGGTGTAATGCCACCATTCTTCGGCGAGGTTGACGAAGCCGAGGCTCTCCAGGGTCGTCTTGAGGCGGAGCCGGTTGGCGCGCTGTTCGCCCTGGATGCGGGGGTCGAGGGTGTGGCTGAGGGTGTCGAAGCAGTCGAAGCCGGTGCCCATGTCGACGGAGTTGTCCGGGAAGCGTTCACTCCGGGGCGCGTAGCACGGTACGAGCGGCTCTCCGGGGTGGTAGGGCCGGGTGTGCTTCGCGGGGAGCTTCACGAGGGTGAGGTCGACCGTGGAGCCGCGGCTGTGGCCGGACTTCTCGGCGATGTAGCCGTCGGTGAACAGCCGGCTCTTGTCCACGTTCGGGTAGAACTCGGCCTTCATCGCCTCGTCGTCGAGGTCCTCGGCCCAGCGGACGAAGTGGTCCACGGCGCGCTGGGGGCGGTAGCAGTCGTAGACCTTGAGGCTGTATCCCTGGCGCAGCAGTCGCTGTTGTGCCTTGTGGAGGGCTTCGGCGGCGGGGTGGGTGAGGATGCACAGCGGCTGCCGGTAGCCGTCGATGCGTTCGCCGACGAAGTTGTGCGGGGTGAAGTAACGCATCTCCTGGATGATCGTCCGGTCCACGCTGCTCAGTGCCACGAAGTCGGCCGGGGCGTGGGGTTCGGGCTTCGCGTCGGCCGTCGTGGGTGCGACGGTCACGGCCGCGAGGGCGGCGAGCGCGGTGACGATCCCGCGGAGCGCGGTCGAGACGCGTACGGAGGCGGAGAGTCGTGTCATGCCTCCTGCGTCTATCAGGAGGGTGCGCCTCCGGGGAAGCGATCCGCCAGGTCCGGCCGGGGTCGAGCAGATGCGTGGGAGGGACGGCCGGGGCCACCCCCGTGGGCCTCGCCCGTCCCTCCCGTTACGACGACGCAGGTGAGGCGCACTTGGTTCACCTCAATGACCTGCCGATTTGTGGTTGCCCGTGGCACACTTCTGACGCTCCATCAGATTCCTTACCAGGGAGGGGCTTTGACGCGTACACGCATACCCGTGGTCGCCGACTGGTTCACGGGAGAGGGCAGCTCGTTCCGGCTGCTCGGGACTCGCTGCTCGGCTTGCTCCTGCGTGTTCTTCCCGCGGGAGGACACGAACTGCCGCAATCCGGGCTGTCAGGGAGGCGAGCTGGAGGAGTTTCCGCTGTCGCGGCGCGGGCGGGTCTGGTCGTACACGGACGCGAGATATCGGCCGCCGTCACCCTATGTGACCAATCCGGAACTTCCCTGGGTGCCGTATGCGTTGATCGCTGTGGAGCTGGCAGCCGAGCGGATGGTGGTGCTGGGACAGGCGGCTCCCGGGGTCACCGTCGCCGATCTGACGGTGGGCATGGAGGTGGAGGCTGTCTCCGGCGTGCTGTACGAGGACGCCGAGACGGTCTGGACGACATGGCACTGGCGGCCGACGGGGGTCGAGGCATGACGGAGGACGTGGCGGTACTGGGGGTGGGCATGCACCCCTGGGGGAAGTGGGGACGGGGTTTCGTCGCGTACGGAACGGCGGCCGCGCGGGCGGCGCTCACCGACGCCGGGTTGGACTGGCGGGACATCGGCTCGGTCGTCGGCGCCGGCACCGTGCGCGGCGGCTATCCCGGCCATGTGGCGGGGGCGGCCTTCGCCAAGGCTCTGGGCTGGCAGGGCGCCCGGGTGACGAGCGTGTACGCGGCCTGTGCCTCAGGAGCCCAGGCGGTGAACACGGCGCGGGCGCAGATCCTGTCCGGGCTCGCCGACTCGGTGCTCGTGGTGGGCGCCGACTCCGCGCCCAAGGGGTTCTTCCGGCCGGCGGGCGGGGACCGGCCCGACGATCCCGACTGGCTGCGGTTCCGGGTGCTCGGGGCCACCAACCCGGTCTACTTCGGTCTGTACGCACGGCGGCGGATGGCGGTGTACGGGGACACACCTGAGGACTTCGCCCAGGTGAAGGTGAAGAACTCCGCGGCTGGGGCGCTCAATCCGTACGCCCGCTATCGCAAGCGGGTCACGGCCGAGGAGGTCGCGGCCTCGGCCGTGGTCGCCGATCCGCTGCGGCTGCTCGACATCTGCGCGACCTCCGACGGCGGTGCGGCCCTGGTGCTGTCCAGCGTGGACTTCGCGCGTCGGCACGGAGTCACGGAGCCGGTGCGCATCCGTGCCGTGTCGACGGTGACGCCCCGCTATCCCAACACGGTCCTGGATCTGCCCGACTTCGCGACGGACTCCGCCGCGGTGGTGGAACCTGATCCTGAGACCTTTCGCGCCTCGATCGCCCGCGCGGCCTACGAGGAGGCCGGTCTCGGCCCCCAGGACCTCTCGCTCGCCGAGGTCTACGACCTGTCCACCGTGCTGGAGTTGCAGTGGTACGAGGATCTCGGGCTGTGCGGCGAGGGCGAGGGCGCCAAGCTGCTGAGAGGCGGCGAGACGGCCCCTGGCGGGCGAATACCGGTGAACGCGAGCGGCGGGCTGGCCTCCTTCGGCGAGGCGGTTCCGGCCCAAGCCATCGCCCAGGTGTGCGAGCTGACCTGGCAGTTGAGGGGCGTGGCCGGAGAGCGGCAGGTCGACGGGGCACGGGTGGGTGTCTCCGCCAATCAGGGCCTCTTCGGGCACGGGTCGGCGATCGTCGCGGTGCGGTGAACGGGTCCTGGCTCGGGGCGGCTTCGAGCTGACCGGCCTCACAGTCCGACGGCCCATGCAAGAGCGTCCTATACGCTCTGTGAGCGGGCGGGAATGCTGCGTGAACGTCTCATGAACTGGGCCTGGGCGTGCCCGGGCGGCGCCATCATGCTCCCGTGCACTCCTGGACGGATACTCTCCGCTTCGCTTTCCAGCCCGTGGTCAATCTGACCACCGGCGGAATCGCGGCACTGGAGGTCCTCGCCCGGCCCGAGGCGGGGGACATCCTGGCCGAGGCCCGTCGTGACCCCGAGCTGGACGGCAAGCTGGCCGTGCTGGCGGTTCGCGCGGCGGCGCGCAAGGAGACCCTGCTGCCGCTGCACATCAACGTGTTCGCCGCCACGCTCGCCGACCTGGGAGGGCTCGGGCCGCTGCACGAGGCAGTGCGGCAGGCAGGCCGGCTGCCGTGGGAGGTGACACTCGACGTCGGGCCGCCCTTCACCCACGTGCCGCAGCAGGCGCTGCTGGACGCGGTGACCGCGCTGCGGGAGACAGGCTTCCGGATCAGCGCGGACGGCGTCGGTGACGGGGACCTGCCCCTGCGGGTGCTCCACGACATGGCGCCCGACCTGGTGAAGCTCGACATGTCGTTGCTGGACCGGCCGGCAGCGGTCGGGGCCATGCGCACACTGTGCGACCAGCTCGGGGCACTGCTGTCGGTCGAGGGCGTGGAGACCGAACTGCAGTACACGGCAGCCGTGTCGGCCGGTGCGCAGCTGGGTCAGGGGGAGCTGTTCGCTCCTCCGGCGCGGTTGCCCGTGGCGGAGGTATACGTTCCGCCGCGCCCGTCCGGGTCCGCCTCGGGGTCGCGGCCGGGGCCGTCGGTGCGGGAGTTCGTACGGCCTGCCGCGCTGCTTCCGGACACCGCGTCCGCGGGGCAGGTGCGGGCGCTGCTGACGGGCTCGCCGGAGGTGTCGGGGGTGCTGCTCGTGGACCGGGACGGCGTGCCGGTGCGGTCGGTGCACCGGTCCCGCTTCCTGCTGTCGATGTCGGGGCGCTACGGCCACGCCCTGTACGCCGACCGACCCGCCGCCCGGCTGGGCGATGTGCCGCGCACAGTGGGCGCGGACGCCACCGCGTGGGAGGTGCTGGACGTGGTGGCGGACGGGGCCCGGGACAGGACGTCGGACGATGTCGCCGTCGTCGACCGGTACGGGCGCTGTGTGGGTGTCGTACGGCTGGCCGATCTTGTGCGGGCGCTGGCCGAGTCTCGCGTCGAGGAGGCGGCCGGGCTCAACCCGCTGACCCGGCTGCCGGGGTCGGACGCGATCACCGGTGAGGTCGACCGGCGGATCGCGGACGGGCGGCCGTTCGCGCTCAGTTGGCTGGACGTGGACCACTTCAAGCAGGTCAACGACGGCGCCGGGTTCGCGGCCGGGGACGACCTCATCCGTGCCGTGGGCCGGGCACTGCAGCACGCCGCGTCCGGGAGCACCCGGGTGGGACACATCGGCGGGGACGACTTCCTGGTCCTCACCGATCCAGAAGGGCTCAATGCGCTGGTGGCGTCCGTGCTGGACACGCCGTGGTCCGCGGGCGGGCGGCCCGTCACGCTGTCGCTGGCCACGGTCCTGTGCGTGCCAGGGAGCGTGGTGGAGCACCGACAGGCGGCGGCCTGTCTGGCGCCGCTGAAGGAGGCCGCGAAGGCACTGAACGGGGCGAGCTGGGTGCTGGGGCGGGCCGGGCTCCCCGGCCACGAGATCCGGCGCGGCGAGGGACCGACTGCCAGTCAGACGCGGGTGGTCGTGGCCGAGCCGCTCGGCTGAAGCCGCTGGCCTGAAGTCGCTGGCTGAAGACCTCGCCGCGCGCCGACGCGCACACCGTGACGTCCCGGAACCATTGCGGCGGGCGCATCGCCGCGCGCGGAGACATCGCCCTGGGCCGCAGAACCGTATCGCCGGGCCCTGCACGTCAGGCGGCACAGGGATCAAGAGTCGGTCGCCGCCTCCAAACCCACTTACGACAGTGGCTGGTTCGGTCGGGTCGTTCCTTTGGTGTCGGCGACCTTGACGCCCTGTGAGCGCCGGTGAACACTTCCCGGTGTCAGTCGACATCGCCGTACATTCTCGGCGCAATCCGGCACGCCCCCGGGCCTCAGCGCGGCCAGGCCCACTCCCCCACGGGCGATTCGGCTGCCACGGCACGCTCGTCATGGACGCCGGGCGGGGCGCGGGACCCTCCCTGCCACCGGCGGAAATTCGCCACGAGAGCCACAGGACCCGAGGAAACGCGCCCTGCACACCCACCGGAGTCGATGGACCCTGGGACGAGGGGCCTAGCGTCGAGGAGCCGCCATGAGCAACGGAGACATTTTCGTCGGCGAGATCATCGGTACCGCGATCCTGATCCTGTTCGGCGCCGGTGTGTGCGCCGCAGTCACCCTCAGATACTCCAAGGCCCGGGCCGCTGGATGGGTGGTGATCGCCTTCGGCTGGGGCTTCGCCGTGCTGGCCGGGGCCTACACCGCCGCGCCGCTCTCGGGCGGGCATCTCAACCCGGCCGTGACCCTCGGTATCGCGATGGACACCGGGGACTGGGACCAGGTCTGGGTCTACCTGCTGGGGCAGATCGTCGGCGCGATGCTGGGTGCCGTACTGGCGTACCTGGTGTATTTCGCGCAGTTCCAGGCCAATGTGCGCCAGACAGGCACCACGGAGGGCACGGCTGAGGAACCCACGCCGACGCTCGGCATCTTCTCCACCATCCCGGAGATCCGGAACCCGGTCGCCAACCTGATCACCGAGATCATCGCGACGATCGGCCTGGTCCTGCCGATTCTGGCGTTCGGGCTGACCGAGGGACTCGGCCAGTCGGGCACCACCGTGCTGATCGTCTCGCTGCTGGTCGTGGGGATCGGCCTGTCCCTGGGCGGGCCGACCGGCTACGCCATCAACCCCGCGCGTGACCTCGGGCCGCGCATCGTGCACACCTTTCTGCCGATCCCGAACAAGGGCACGTCCGACTGGGGCTACGCCTGGATCCCGGTCGTGGGCCCGCTGATCGGAGGGGTGCTGGCCGGCCTCATCTACAACGCAGCCTTCTGAACCGAGCCCAAGGGGAAGCAATGACGGACAACGCCGAGAAGTACGTCGCCGCGATCGACCAGGGCACCACCTCCAGCCGCTGCATCATCTTCGACCACGGCGGTTCCATCGTCGCCGTGGACCAGCGCGAGCACCGCCAGATCTTCCCCAAACCGGGCTGGGTGGAGCACGACGCCACCGAGATCTGGTCCAAGGTCCAGGCGGTGGTCGCGGGGGCGATCGCCAAGGCGGGCCTGCGGGCCGACCAGCTCAGCGCGCTGGGCATCACCAATCAGCGCGAGACGACGGTCCTGTGGGACCGCGCGACCGGCAAGCCCGTGCACAACGCGATCGTGTGGCAGGACACCCGCACGGCGGCCCTGTGCCACGAACTGGGCGGCGCGGACGGGCAGGACCGGTTCCGCGAGCAGACGGGTCTGCCGCTGGCCAGCTACTTCTCCGGCCCCAAGGCGGCCTGGCTGCTCGACAACGTCCCCGGGCTCAGGGACCGTGCGGAGCGCGGCGAGATCGCCTTCGGCACCATCGACTCCTGGCTCATCTGGAATCTGACCGGCGGCACCGACGGGGGCCGGCACGTCACCGACGTCACCAACGCCGGGCGCACCATGCTGATGAACCTGGAGACGCTCGAGTGGGACCGGTCGATCCTGTCCGCCATGAACGTCCCCGAGGTGATGCTGCCCGAGATCAGGTCCTCGGCCGAGGTGTACGGCACCGCCGTGGGACAGCTCGCGGGCGTGCCGGTCGCCTCGGCGCTGGGCGACCAGCAGGCGGCCGTGTTCGGACAGGCCTGCTACGACGTGGGCACGGCGAAGAACACGTACGGCACGGGCAGCTTCCTGCTGCTGAACACCGGCAGCCGGCCGGTGCCGTCCAAGAGCGGGCTGCTGACGACGATGGGCTACAAGATCGGCGAGGAGGCGCCGGTGTACTGCCTGGAGGGTTCGATAGCCATAACGGGCGCGCTCGTCCAATGGTTCCGGGACCAGCTGGGCATCATCCGCACCGCCGACGAGATCGAGACGCTCGCGGCGAGCGTCGAGGACAACGGCGGGGCGTACATCGTGCCGGCGTTCTCGGGCCTGTTCGCGCCGTACTGGCGCTCGGACGCGCGCGGTGTCGTCACCGGCCTCACTCGGTACGTCACGAAGGCGCATCTCGCGCGGGCGGTGCTGGAGGCGACCAGCTGGCAGACGCGTGAGGTCGTGGACGCCATGTACCAGGACTCCGGGGTGCAGATCACCACGCTGAAGGTCGACGGCGGTATGACCAAGAACAACCTGCTGATGCAGCATCAGGCGGATGTGCTGGACGTACCGGTGATGCGGCCCCGGGTCTCCGAGACGACCTGTCTGGGCGCGGCGTACGCGGCGGGTCTGGCCACGGGCGTGTGGAACGACCTGGACGAACTCAAGGCGCACTGGCAGAAGGACGCCGAGTGGACGCCGTCGATGGACGCGTCCGTGCGTGACCGCGAGTACGACAACTGGCGCAAGGCCGTGGAGAAGAGCTTCGGCTGGCTGGAGGACGGGCACGCGTAGGCACACGCGTGTGGACGTCGCCGCGGACCGCGGCCCGTACCCCGGTCGGCGGGGGTACGGGCCGTGCGCGGCGGCTCGCTCCGGGGGCCTCAGGTGGCGACGGCTTCGGCCGCGCGGCGTTCGGCCGCGAAGGCCATGGCGTGCTGGACCACGCCGATGAGGACTTCCTTGACCGACTCCCGTTCCCTGGCGTCGCACAGCACCACCGGTACGTCGTCGTCGAGGTCCAGGGCCCGGCGGACGTCGTCAGCGGGGTAGCGGGCGGCTCCCTCGAAGCAGTTGACGCCGACGACGAAGGGTATGGAGCGGCGCTCGAAGTAGTCGACGGCCGCGAAGCAGTCCTCCAGCCGGCGGGTGTCCGCGAGCACCACCGCGCCGAGGGCGCCCTCGGACAGCTCGTCCCACATGAACCAGAAACGTTCCTGGCCTGGGGTGCCGAACAGGTAGAGCACCAGGTCCTCGCGGAGGGTGATCCGGCCGAAGTCCATGGCCACGGTGGTGGTGTGCTTGGTCTCCACGCCGCTGGTGTCGTCGACCGGGCGGCCCGCCTCGGTGAGCGTCTCCTCGGTGCGCAGCGGTTTGATCTCGCTGACCGCGCCGACGAGGGTGGTCTTGCCCACGCCGAAGCCGCCGGCCACGAGGATCTTGAGCGTGACGGGTTCGACCGGTGGCTTGGCGCGCTCAGAACGCCCGAAGATCATCGATCTCTTCTCCTGCTTGATGGGGGTGGGGGGACGGCGGCCCGTAGCCTCCGCCGCCAGGGGTCTCGACGACCAGCACGTCACCCGGGCCGACTTCGATCGTGTCGCTTCCGCCCAGTTGGGTGACTGTCCCGTCGGCGCGCTCCACCCGGTTCGCGCCGAGCGCGCCGGGCTCGCCGCCCGCCATGCCGTACGGGGGCACCCTGCGGTGCTGGGACAGCGTGGAGACGGTCATCGGCTCCAGGAACCGGATGCGGCGCAGGGCGCCGTCGCCGCCGCGCCGGCGTCCGGCTCCGCCGCTGCCGCGCCGCACGGAGAACTCCTCCAGTCGGACGGGCAGGCGCCATTCGAGGATCTCGGGGTCGGTCAGCCGCGAGTTCGTCATATGGGTCTGTACGACGCTCGCGCCGGGGAAGTCCTCCCCCGCACCGGAGCCGGAGGCGACGGTCTCGTAGTACTGGTGACGGGCATTGCCGAACGTCACGTTGTTCATCGTGCCGGAGCCCTCCGCCTGGACGCCGAGCGCGGCGTAGAGGGCGCCGGTGATGGCCTGGGAGGTCTCGACGTTGCCGGCGACGACGGCGGCGGGCGGTTCGGGCGCGAGCATGGACCCCTGCGGGACGACGATCTCCAGGGGGCGCAGACAGCCGTCGTTGAGGGGGATGTCGTCGTCCACGAGGGTGCGGAAGACGTAGAGGACGGCTGCGTTGACCACCGCGTAGGGGGCGTTGAAGTTGGTGGCCAGTTGGGGTGAGGTGCCGGTGAAGTCGACGGTCGCCGAGCGGTTCTCGCGGTCCACGCGCACGCGTACCCGGATGACGGCGCCGGAGTCGGTCTCGTAGGCGTACGCGCCGTCGTCGAGGGCGTCGATGACGCGGCGCACGGCTTCCTCGGCGTTGTCCTGGACGTGCCGCATGTAGGCCTGGACGACGTCGAGGCCGAAGTCCTCGATCATGCGGGTGACTTCTTCGACGCCCTTGTGGTTGGCGGCGATCTGGGCGCGCAGGTCGGCGAGGTTGGTGCGGGGGTTGCGGGAGGGGTGGGGCGCCTCCTCGGTGAGCAGACGGAGCGTCTCCTCCTCGCGGAAGCGGCCGTTCTCGGCGAGCAGCCAGTTGTCGAAGAGGACGCCCTCCTCGTCGATGGTGCGGCTGTCGGCGGGCATGGAGCCGGGGGCGATGCCGCCGATCTCGGCGTGGTGGCCGCGGGAGGCGACGTAGAAGAGGATGCGTTCACTCTCCGTGTCGCCATCGGGGCCGGCGCCGAAGACCGGCGTGATCACGGTGACGTCGGGGAGGTGGGTGCCGCCGTGGTACGGGTCGTTGACCGCGTAGGTGTCCCCCGGCCGCATCCGCGGGCCCCTGCGGTGGATGACCTCTTTCACGCTGGTGCCCATCGAGCCCAGGTGGACGGGGATGTGCGGGGCGTTGGCCACCAGGTTTCCGTCGGGGTCGAAGAGGGCGCAGGAGAAGTCCAGGCGCTCCTTGATGTTGACGGACTGGGCCGTGGACTCCAGGCGGGCGCCCATCTGCTCGGCGATCGACATGAACAGGTTGTTGAAGACCTCGAGGAGAACGGGATCGGCTTTTGTGTCGGCGTGGGAACTCTGTGTAATCGCCGCCCGTTCCATGACCAGATGCCCGCCGTCGGTCGCGCCGGCTCGCCAGCCTTCGTCGACGACGGTCGTCGCACTGGGCTCGGTGATGATGGCGGGTCCGGTGACGGGCTCGCCGGGAGGCAGGTTCTCCCGGCGGTGCAGAGGTACGTCGCGCCAGGCGCCGCCGGTGTGGAGGCGGACGGTCTCGGGTGCGGCGGTGCGGCCTTCGTACGGGGCGAGGGCGGACAGATCGGGGGGTTCGGTGATGCCGGTGGCTTCCACGGAGAGGGCTTCGACGACGATCGGCCGGTCGAGGGTGAAGGAGTAGGTGGCGCGATGACGTTCTTCGAAGGCGTGCCTCATCGCGCCGGGTTCGGTCAGCTCGACGGTGAGGGTGGTGTCGGTGCCGTCGTAGCGCAGTTGGGCGCGGCGGGTGACGCGGATGCGGTCGTCGGGCACGTCCTCGGCGCGGAGTTCGGCGCGCGCGGCGGCTTCCAGGTCGTCCGCCGTCTTCCGTACGGCGGGCATGGCGGCCGTTTCGAGGGGGGCCTCCACCGACTGCTCGCGCATGGCGGTGGTGTCGGCCAGGCCGATGCCGAGCGCGGACAGCACACCGGCCATGGGCGGTACGAGCACGGTGCGGATGCCGAGCGCGTCGGCGACCATGCAGGCGTGCTGGCCCCCCGCACCACCGAAGGTGGTGAGGGCGTAGCGGGTGACGTCGTGGCCCTTCTGGACGGAGATCCGCTTGACGGCGTTGGCGATGTTGGTGACGGCGATACGCAGGTAGCCCTCGGCGACCTGTTCGGGCGTGCGGTCGTCGCCGGTGCGCTCGCGGATCTCGCGCGCGAGCCCGGCGAAGCGGTCGCGGACCAGCGCGTCGTCGAGGGGCTGGTCGCCGTCGGGGCCGAACACCTTCGGGAAGTGGGCTGCCTGGATGCGGCCGAGCATGACGTTGGCGTCGGTGACGGCGAGCGGGCCGCCGCCCCGGTAGCAGGCGGGGCCCGGGTCCGCGCCCGCCGAGTCCGGCCCTACGCGGTAGCGGGAGCCGTCGAAGTGCAGCACGGATCCGCCGCCGGCCGCCACGGTGTGGATGTCCAGCATGGGGGCGCGCAGCCGCACGCCGGCGATCTGGGTACTGAAGACGCGCTCGTACTCACCGGCGAAGTGGGAGACGTCGGTGGAGGTGCCGCCCATGTCGAAGCCGATGACCCGGTCGAAGCCGGCCTGCTGGGACATGCGGGCCATGCCGACGATGCCGCCCGCCGGGCCGGACAGGATCGCGTCCTTGCCGCGGAACTGACCTGCTTCGGTGAGGCCGCCGTTGGACTGCATGAACATCAGGCGGATGCCCGTGAGGGCGTCGGCGACCTGGGCGACGTAGCGTCGGAGCACGGGCGACAGGTAGGCGTCGACGACGGCCGTGTCACCGCGCGGGACGAGCTTCATCAGGGGGCTGACCTCGCTGGAGAGCGAGATCTGCGGGAAGCCGATGCGGGCGGCCAGCTCGCCCACGGCCTGTTCGTGGGCGGGGTACAGGTGGCTGTGCAGGCATACGACGGCGACCGCGCGGATCCCGTCGTCGTGGGCCACCTGGAGTGCACTCGTGAGGGCGTCCAGGTCGGGGGCGCGCAGCAGGGTGCCGTCGGCCGCGATGCGTTCGTCGACCTCGATGACGCGCTCGTAGAGCAGTTCGGGCAGTTCGATGCGGCGGGCGAAGATGTGCGGCCGGTTCTGGTAGGCGATGCGCAGGGCGTCGCGGAAGCCCTTGGTGATGACGAGGACGGTGCGCTCGCCCTTGCGTTCGAGGAGGGCGTTGGTGGCGACCGTGGTGCCCATGCGGACCGCCTCGACCCTTTCCTGCGAGCCGCCGAGCAGCTCGCGCACACCCGCGACCGCGGCGTCCGGGTAGCGCGCCGGATTGTCCGACAGCAGCTTGTGCGTGAGCAGGCGGCCGTCCGGGCGCCTGGCGACGATGTCCGTGAAGGTGCCGCCCCGGTCGACCCAGAACTGCCAGCCCGTCACGACTTCACCTCGCTTCCGCACTGCTCACAGCGCCCGGAGGCCGTTGATCACGTCGCGCAGAATACTCTCGTCCGGCAGTTCGGCCGGGGGGACGGGGCGCGTCACATGGACGAGGTCCCTGTCGACGAGATCGCCGACAAGGACCCGTACCACTCCGATGGGCAGGTCCAGCTCGGCGGCGAGTTCCGCGACCGACTGCGGAGCCTTGCGGCACAGGGCGACGATGTCCGAGTGCTCCGGGGACAGCGTCGGGTCCTTTTCCGGGTCGCCCGCGTGAGGTTCGGTGACGACGACCGCGATCAGGTCGAGGCGGTGCTGGGCCGCGTGTCTTGTCCGGCCGCGCGTCATGGCGTACGGACGGACGACCGGTCCTGCCTCGTCGTCGAACCAGTGGCTTGTTGCCTGACCGTCTGCGCTCATGTCATCCCACTACCCGCCTGCGGGCAGATCGGTGCGCGGAGCGGTGCCCAGATGCACGCCGACCCGCTTGACGAGCAGGGTCATCTCGTAGGCGACCTGCCCGACGTCGGAGTCGGCGTCCGCCAGGACGGCGAGGCAGCTGCCGTCACCGGCGGCGGTGACGAACAGGAAGGCGTCGTCGAGTTCCACGACGGTCTGCCGGACGCTGCCCGCCTCGAAGTGGCGGCCCACGCCCTTGGCGAGGCTGTGGAAGCCGGAGGCGACGGCCGCCAGGTGCTCGCTGTCCTCACGGCTGAGGTCCTTGGAAACGCCGGTCGGCAGGCCGTCGCCGGACAGCACGACGGCCTTGCGGATGCTCGCGACGCGGTCGACGAGGTCGTCGAGGAGCCAGTTGAGCTCACCGGACTTGCTGGTCGGCGCGTGGTCGGTCGCCTTCGGTGCGGTCATCGACCGTCCCCCTTAGTCGTTCCTTGCGGTGCTGTGCCGCTGTGGGCGTCGTTGCCCGCGGCGTTCTCCTCGCGGCCGCGCTGCCAGCCGCGCTGGAGCGAGGCCATACGGCTGCGTACTTCGTCGGCGTCCCGGTCGGCGGGGTCCGCCCGCTCCTCGGTGCGACGCTCCGGGTCCTGCTTGAGCTGGGGAGCCAGATTGGCCTGGCGGACGCGCCGGGGCAGGGCCGAGATGCCGGCCGCGGCGTCGTCGCCGGTGCCGCTGTCGGTGCTCGGGCTCCAGGGCTCCTCGGTGGGACGGCTGGGTCCGGTGCCCCGACGGGGGGTGGCTGTGTCCCGCCGGCGCGTGGGCAGCGGGGCGAGAGCGTCCGGGGCCGGACGGCCGGGGGCGGCGGGGCGTTCCGCGCTCGGCAGCGGGCCGAGGGCGCCGGTGGGACGTTCCCCGCCTGGCTCGGAGCGGCCAGAGGTGATGCGGCGCGATGCGTCCGGCGCCGAAGGGTCCGCGGCGGTGAGGCGCTCGTCGTCCGGCTGCGGTCGGCGGGATCGCTGCTCGGTCACCGGACGGCCGTGGGAGCTGACCAGCTTCGGGGTGCGGCGGCGGGGCAGCGGCACAGGCGCGTCGGCGTCCTCGTCGGGGTCCATGCGGCCGGGGCCGTCGTGAGGGCCCGGATACGGGGTGAGGGAGCCTCCGCCCGTGTCGACGTCCGCGCGCGTGAGCGAGCGGCGCGGGCGGAAGAGTCCGCCGCGTTCGGTGTCCTCGTCGCCGAGGGCGCCCGGGAAGTCCTCGACGGCGTCCAGATCGACGGGCGCCTCGAGTTCGACGGGCCCGTCGAGGAGGGTCGCGGGCAGGCCGGGGACCTGCACGGGCACCTGGGAGAGGGCTGCCCTGCGGCTCACCGCCGGGTCGGGTTCCTTGGCCACACGGGGGCGGTCCAGGCGGAAGCCGATGCCGTTGGTGTCGGGGACGTCGTCGGTCAGCAGGGCGTCGGGAATGAACACGACAGCTGTGGTGCCGCCGTAGGGCGACGGCTGCAGCGCGACCCGCACGTTCTGGCGCTGAGCGAGCCGGCTGACGACGAACAGGCCGAGCCGGTCCGTGTCCGACAGCTCGAACTCAGGGGTCTCCGCGAGCCGCAGGTTGGCGTCCAGCAGCGCCTCGGCCGCCATGCCGAGGCCACGGTCGTGGATCTCCAGGGTGAAGCCGTTGGCGACGCGCTCGCCGACCACCTGCACGGCGGTGTGGGGCGGCGAGAACACCGTTGCGTTCTCCAGGAGCTCCGCCACCAGGTGGGTGAGGTCGGCGACCGCGGGGCCGGTGACGGCGACGCGGGGCAGGCGGCGCACTTCGATGCGTTCGTAGTCCTCGACCTCGGCGACAGCGGCGCGGACGATGTCCATCAGCTGGATGGGCTTGCGCCACTGCCGGGAGGGGGCGGCGCCGGAGAGGATCACCAAACCCTCGGCGTGCCGGCGCATGCGGGTGGTGAGGTGGTCGAGGCGGAAGAGGTCGGCGAGTTCCTCGGTGTCCTCGGTCCTGCGTTCCATGGTGTCGAGGAGGGTGAGCTGCTTGTGCAGCAGGACCTGGCTGCGACGGGCGAGGTTGACGAAGACCTCGGAGACGCCGGCCCGCAGCTCCGCCTGCTTGACGGCGGCTTCGACGGCGGCGCGCTGCAGGGTGTTGAGGGCCTGGCCGACCTCGCCGATCTCGTTGCGGTCGTACTCCAAGCGGGGGACCTCGGTCTCCACGTCGACCTGTTCACCGGCCGACAGGCGGCGCATCACGCTGGGCAGGCGGACGCCGGACGCCTCATGGGCCTCCATGCGCAGTTGCCGCAGGTCGCGGATGAGGGCACGGCCGATGCGCACGGACACCACGAGGGAGACGAGCAGGGCGGCCAGGCCGAGGACGCCGGCGATGGCCACCTTGACGATGACACCCGTGGCGATGGGGCTGATGCGGTCCTGGTAGCGGTTTCCGGCCTGGTCGTTGAGGGAGGCGAGCTCGTCGAGCACATTGCCGGCGGCGGTGTCCCAGCCGGTCATGGTGACGCCGCGCGGCTGCCCGTTCCGTGCCTTGACAGCGGCGTCCTCGGCCACGCGCAGCGGAGCGGTGGCGGCGTTCTTCCAGAACCGGGTGTAGCGGTCCCGCTCGGAGGTGGGCAGGAGGGGGAGGTTGAGGTCGTAGAGCAGGGTGCGCTGGGCGACGAGGTCGGAGATGTTCCTGGCCTCGTCGCGGGTGACGTCGCCGACGATGAGGGCGGAGCCGAGGAGCGCGTCCTCACGGGAGAGGAGTTCGCGGGCCCGGCCGAGGTTGACCAGGGCGCGGTACTGCTTGTCCATGTCCGCGCTGTCGAGGACCTGGAGGTCGGCGAGCAGTTCGTAGCAGGGGTCGACCAGGTGGTTGTAGAGCTCGAGGGCGTGGGCTCGGTCGACAGTGCCGTCCTCGACGCTCTGGCGCAGGGGTGCGATGCCGTCGAAGGCGTCCAGGACGGTGGTGAGGCGCTCGTCCGTGGCCGGGCCGACGGCGTCGAGCAGATCGGGGTCTCGGGCGTTCTTCCTGATCTCGGCGACGGCCCGGTCGGTGGCGACTCGGCTGCGGCGCAGCGCGGCGAGCGCGTCGGCGGCCCTGGGATCGGCGAGGTAGGCGAGGCTCTGGCGGCGTTCCTCCTGCAGGACGCGCACGGTGTCCTCGGCGGGGTAGCCGATCTCCTCGACGACGGACGACCCGCTGAAGAGTCGGGCGGCCTCGCGTCCTGTGAGGACGGTGGCGAACGCCCAGATCGCGGTCAGGGAAAACAACGGCACGAGAAGCAGCGCCACGATCTTCCGGCGGATGGATTTCCCGCGAAAGCGCATGGCCTCCCCCAGCTCGGCCCCCACCGGCAGGGGGCACACATGTGCGTCAACAAACGGCGCGAGCCTACTACCGACGCACAGGGAACTCGAAGGGCCATCCGGAAGCCGAACTTCCGCACTGGCAGGGTGAGATGGCGCGTTGTCCGCCCATTGCGGGAGATTGCAACCCCGGTAGCCTGCACGTCGGCAGGGGCCCGCATGGCTGATACGAGAAGCCAATTGGCCGGAAATTTTCGGTGCTTGGGAATCTTCGAGGCACGCCGTTCGTCTTTCTCTACGGGAGATGGGGGCGGAATCGGCCACAGGAGCCGCATCCCGCACCCTGGCGGCGTAAATGGGCGCAAGCCGGGCAGTCAATGAGGTGTCGGTCTTCGGACCGGGACGCAGGGTCTGCTGGCGGTGGGGAGTGACACGGTGATGGGCACGGCGGAGCGGAGCGGAGCACCCGCACACGGCGCGGAGGCGCGGGTGGCGGTTCAGGGCGGCGCCGGGGCACAGGATCTCGACATTCCCTCGGACACACGCCAGGTCACGCACGGACCCGACCCAGCCCCGGCCGCGGCCCGAGGCACTTCGGCCGGCGAAGGCCCGGCGCGGACCACCGACTCCGAGGCGGGCGCCCAGCGCCCCTATTACCGGCCCTTGTGGGTGGAGGAGCCCGCCAAGCGGCGCAGGCTGCCCGACCCTGTGCGCACGGCGGCGGTGCGGGCGGCACTGATCACCGCCGTGACACTGATACAGGCCATGGTCGCGTTCCTGTGCACGCTGGCCGGGTCCTGGCTGGCGTTCCCCATGGTCCTGACCAGCGTGGCCAGCACGGTGGCCGCCACCTGGGGCGTACTCGACGTGTGGGTCACCCGCCAGGTCTGGAACCAGCGCCATGGCGTGGTGTCCACGCCCAGCAGCACCGCCCGCGCGCTGCGCAGGGAGCGGCGGCGGGTCCGCCGGCAGGCCCGGGCCACCGCGCGCGCCCAGGAGCGGATACGTCGGCCCGGCGGGGCCGGGTGGCTGTCCCACTCCTGAGCGGCGGCTCGCCAGGGAGTAACAGTCTCCCGCCCTGCTGGGTGGCGACGAGAGAGTCGTGTACGAGGGGAACGAGGGCGAGGGGCGGACCTGCCCACCCCGCGCCCCGCACTCAAGACGCGGCCGTCACTGCCCGACCCAGCTCCCGCGCAAGTTCCCGTCGAGCCCGCATGAACGGCCGTGGCCGGTCCACAGAGAGCACTGCGGTGGTGCGGCCGTTCCGTTCGTAGAGCGCAAGGAGGCCGTCGCTGCCGGGGGCGCCGTCGGTGAGGCCGCCTTCGGCGATGCGCACGGTGTCGTCCGGGTGTCGTCGCCCGGCGAACTGGATGCGGGCGCCGTACTGGTCGGACCAGAAGTACGGCAGGGATAGCAGGGTCTCGGCGGTGTGACCGGCGAGAAGGTTCGCCACCGCGACCCGGGGCTGCTCGGTGGCCGAGGTCCAGTGTTCGGCGCGGGATCCGCCGACGCGGGCGACGTCACCGACGGCGACCACCTGGGGCAGCGTGGTCACACAGCCGTCGTCGCACAGGACGCCGTCGCGCAGGGCCAGCGTCGATCCCGCCAGCCAGCCGGTGTTGGGCGTGGCCCCGATGCCGACGATCACGACGTCGGCATCGAGGAGGCGGCCGTCGGCGAGTTCGACTCCGGTGACGGAGACGGTGCCGTGCAGACGAGCCACCCCGGTGCCGGTGAGCAGGTCGACGCCCCGGCGGCGATGGAGTGCGGCGCAGACGGCGGCCAGCTCGGCGCCGAGCTGGGGCACGAGAGGGAGGGATGCGGACTCGACAACGGTGACGGTGTGGCCGAGCGAGGCGCAGGAGGAGGCCGTCTCGGCGCCGATGAAGCCGCCGCCGATCACCACGACCCTGCGGGGGCCGTGGGTGAGCTCCTCGCGCAGGGCGCGGGCGTCGTCGAGGGTGCGCAGGGTGTGGACGCCGGCCAGGCCGTCGCCCGGCAGCCGGCGGGCCGAGGCGCCGGTGGCGATGACGACGCCGTCGGTCGAGACGGTGCGGCCGTCGTCGAGCAGGACCGTGCGGCCGCGCGCGTCGAGCCCTCGGGCGCGGGTGCCGAGGAACCAGTCGGCGTCGAGGCCGGCCGTCTCCTCGGCGTCGGTGAGGCCGAGCTGGGCCTCGTCGGCGAGGCCGGTGAGGAAGTCCTTGGACAGGGGCGGGCGATCGTAAGGGAGGTGGGGTTCGTCGCCGACGATCACCAGGCGTCCGTCGAAGCCCTGGGCGCGTAGTTCCCGGGCGGCGTAGAGGCCGGAGAGGGAGGCTCCGACGATGGTCACGGTTCTCATGCGCCGTGGCTCCTCTCGGCAGCGGGGCGGGGCGCGGGCGCGGAGGTCGGCGCCGACGCGCAAGGCGTGGGTGGAGAAGGCCAGGGCCAGCAAAGCGAGGGCGCGACGGGCGCGGGGGCGCGGAGCGAAGTCGCGCAGGGCACGGCGATCATGCGGCGGTGCCCTCCTGGGCGGTGAGGTGGACGTGGATGACGCCGTCGTCGACGGTGACGCGGTGGGTGCGCACGGGGCGGCGGGCCGGGAGGCAGGTCGGTTCGCCGGTGCGCAGATCGAACGAGGCGGCGTGCAGCGGGCATTCGACCAGGCAGCCCTCCAGCCAGCCCTCGGAGAGCGAGGCGTCCTGGTGGGTGCAGGTGTCGTCGATGGCGTAGAGCTCGCCGTCGGCGTGGAAGACGGCGATGGGCGGAGAGGTCTCGATGCGGACGGACTCGCCCTCGGGGAGGTCTTCGAGGCGGCAGACGGGAATCACGGGCCCCCCTCTCGGTCCGGGACACTGTGTCCGGGACCTGTGGTCCAGGCGGTTGAGGAAGTACGGACCGTGGTCGGTCCGTGGGGAAGGCGGTGCGGGCGACGCGGGTGGCGCGCGGCGTCATCACATGCGGGCCACATTGGTGTCCGAACCCTTACGGCGGCCGGACTCTTGGGTAACATGATGTTTCGTATGGCGCATGAGCGCGCGCTATGCGCAACAGAATCCGGGCGGGGCGACCGTCGCGTCAAGGGTTTCCCGCAGATGCGGCCCAAACAGGGCCGTCAGGTGGTGAGAGTTGAGCTATGGCCCGCACGCAGAAGCAGTCTGACGTCCGTGAGGAGCACGGCGAAAGCTCGCCGCGGCAGAGCGGCAGAGGCGCGGCGAGCGCCGTACAGTCCGTGGACCGGGCGGTGAGCGTCCTGGAGATCCTCGCCCGGCACGGCGAGGCCGGCGTCACCGAGATCGCCGACGAGCTGGACGTGCACAAGTCGACGGCGTTCCGGCTGCTCGGCGTCCTGGAGAACCGCGGTCTGGTGGCCCAGGCCAAGGACCGCGGCAAGTACTACCTGGGGGCCGCCGTGCTGCGGCTCGCGGGCGCGGCCGCCGTGCGCCTGGACATCTCTCAGGAGGGTGTCCCGGTGTGCCGGGAACTCGCCGACGAGCTCGGCGAGACGGTCAACATCGCCGTCCTGGACGACGACGCGGCCGTCAACATCATGCAGGCCCGCGGCACCGCGTCGGTCACGGCCCAGAACTGGCTCGGCAGACGCACCCCGTTGCACGCGACCTCCAGCGGAAAGGTGCTGCTGGCCCACATGCCGCCGACCCTGCGCGAGGGCCTGCTGGCCAGGCCGTTGCCGCGGTTCACCGAGCGTACGATCACCGGCGCGTCGATGCTGCGGGGCGAACTGGAGGCCGTGATCGAGCAGGGCTACGGGGTGACCATCGAGGAACTGGAGCTGGGGCTGGCGGCCGTCGCGGCTCCCGTACGGGCCCATGACGGCAAGGTCATCGCGGCCATCAGCGTCTCGGGGCCGGTGTACCGGCTGAACGCGGACCGCCTGCCCGAGCTGGCGAAACGGACCGTGGCGGCGGGGTCCGAGCTGTCCCGCCGTATGGGCTACGGCTTCTGACACCCCGCCCGCCGCAACCGAGGTCCCAGCCTCGCCTCCTGGCGCCGCCCGGCACCACCGAGAGCGCACCCTCGCCACCTGGCGCCGCCACCCTCACCGCCGAGAGCGCACCCTCGCCACCTGGCGCCGCCCCTCACCACGAGGGGACACCCCCGCCACCGCCGCCTCTCAGCACCCAGGCCACCACCGAACACGACAACCGCACCCTCCTCACCAGCGGCGCGGGACCGGATCGCCCCGGTCCCGCGCCGCTGTGTGTCCGGCGGGTTTCGTTCGGGGCGCTGCTTTTGCCAAGGGTTAACGCGCGCCTCTTGACGGCTCCCTGACGGCGTTCTCAGTATGTTCCCCATCGCGCAACCCATAGTGCAGTGCGCAACAACCGAGGAGCGTGCCGTGCCACACGAGGTCCGTGCCGTAGTCGCTGTGAAGAAGGGCGCACCCGTCGAGGTGCAGACGATCGTCGTCCCCGATCCGGGGCCCGGAGAGGTCCTCGTCACCGTGCAGGCCTGCGGGGTCTGCCACACGGACCTGCACTACCGGGAGGGCGCGATCAACGACGACTTCCCGTTCCTGCTGGGCCATGAGGCCGCCGGCACGATCGAGGCGGTCGGCGAGGGCGTCACCGACCTCGCGCCGGGGGACTACGTGGTGCTCGCCTGGCGTGCGCCGTGCGGCAGTTGTCGTTCGTGTCGGCGCGGTCGCCCCTGGTACTGCTTCGACTCCCGCAACGCCACCCAGCCCATGACGCTGCTGGACGGCACACCGCTGTCCAACGCTCTCGGCATCGGCGCCTTCGCCGAGAAGACGCTGGTGGCCGCGGGCCAGGCGGTGAAGATCGACCCGGCCGCCCGCCCCGAGGCCGCGGGCCTGATCGGCTGCGGGGTGATGGCCGGCTACGGCGCCGCCGTGAACACCGGCCAGGTCGGCCGCGGCGACTCGGTCGCCGTGATCGGCTGCGGCGGTGTCGGCAACGCGGCCATCGCGGGTGCCTGTCTCAACGGCGCCATGAAGGTCATCGCCGTCGACATCGACGACAAGAAGCTGGACCAGGCCGAGAAGTTCGGGGCCACTCACACTGTCAACTCCCGCGGCACCGACCCCGTCGAGGCCGTGCGCGCGCTCACCGACGGCCACGGCGTGGACATCGCGATCGACGCGGTCGGCCGCCCGGAGACCTTCAAGCAGGCCTTCTACATGCGCGACCACGCGGGCCTGCTGGTCCAGGTCGGCGTGCCCTCGCCGGAGATGAAGGTGGAACTGCCGCTGATCGACGTGTTCTCGCGCGGCGGCGCCATCAAGTCGTCCTGGTACGGCGACTGTCTGCCGAGCCGCGACTTCCCCTTCCTCATCGACCAGTACCTGTACGGGCTGCTGGACCTCAACGCGTTCGTGACCGAGACGATCGCCCTCGACCAGGTGGAGGAGGCGTTCGCCAAGATGCACCGCGGAGAGGTGCTGCGCTCGGTGGTGGTCCTGTGACCGACCCCGCGGCCGATCACGGCCGAGCCCCCGCGGCCGACCTCACCCGTACCCCCGCCGGAGCCCCGGCAGCAGATCCCACCCCCGCGGCAGCCCCCGCAAAAGGCCCCGCCCGCATCGAACACCTCGTCACCAAAGGCACCTTCACCCTCGACGGCGACACCTTCGACGTGGAGAACAACGTGTGGCTCATCGGCGACGACCAAGCCGTGCTGGTCGTCGACGCCGCCCACGACGCCCGTACGATCGCCGAGGCCGTCGCCGGACGCCGGGTCACCGCCATCGTCTGCACCCACGCCCACGACGACCACATAGGCGCGGCGCACGAGCTGTCCGTCCTCACCGGCGCGCCCGTCCTGCTGCACCCCGACGACACGGAGCTGTGGTCGCTGACGCACCCGGCCCGCAAACCCGACGGCGAGCTGACCGACGGCCGCGTGCTCACCGTCGCGGGCACCGCACTCCATGTCGTCCACACGCCCGGCCACACCTGGGGCAGCTGCTGTCTGTACGCCCCCGCCCCTGAAAGCCGTATTCACAGGCGACACCCTCTTCCACGGCGGCCACGGCGCCACCGGCCGCTCCTACTCCGACCGCCCGACCATCGAGGCGTCGATCCGCGACCGGCTGCTCACCCTGCCCGGCGACACGGTCGTCCACACCGGGCACGGCCAGGACACCACGATCGCCGCGGAGCGGTCCCACCTGCCCAACCCCTGAGCGCCTGAACAACCCCTGAGCACGTCCCGAGCGCGATCATCCCCACCCCCGGCAAGGAGGGGCATGTCCCACACCCGTGAAAACCCCCGCGTGGTCGTCATCGGCGCCGGCATCGTCGGCTGCTCCCTCGCCGACGAACTCACCGCACGCGGCTGGACGGACGTCACCGTCCTCGAACAGGGCCCCCTGCCCGCTCCAGGCGGCTCCACCTCGCACGCACCGGGCCTGGTCTTCCGGACGAGCCCCTCCAAGACCCTCGCCGAGTTCGCCAAGTACACGGTCGAGAAGTTCAGCTCGCTCCAGGTCGACGGCGTCCCCTGCTTCGACCCGGTCGGCGGACTGGAGCTCGCCACCACGCCCGAGCGCCTCGCGGAGCTGCACCGCAGGGCCGGTTACGCGGCCTCCTGGGGCATCCGGGGCGAGATCGTCGGCCCCGCCCGCTGCAAGGAACTGTGGCCGCTGATCGACGAGTCGATCGTCCTCGGCGGCTTCCACACCCCCGACGACGGCCTGGCCCGCGCCCTGCTCGCGGCCCGCGCCCAGATGGAGCGGGCGATCACACGTGGTGCGCGGTTCCTCGACCGCCACACCGTCACCGGCATCGAACGGCAGGACGGCCGCGTGACCGGCGTGGTCACCGACCGGGGCACCTTCCCCGCCGACCACGTCGTCTCCGCGGCCGGTTTCTGGGGTCCCGTCATCGGCCGGATGGCCGGAGTGGACGTCCCGCTGCAACCGCTCGCGCACCAGTACGCGAGGACGCGCCCGCTCCCGGAACTGAGCGGCGCCAGCGCGGAGGCCACGCGCCCGATCCTGCGCTTCCAGGACCGCGACCTCTACTTCCGCGAGCACGCCGACCGCATCGGCATCGGCTCCTACGCGCACCGGCCGCTGCCCGTAGACCCGTTCGCGGTGCTGCCGTACGACGAGGCCCGCGCCCGGGACATGGACATGCCGTCCTCGTATCCCTTCACCGAGGAGGACTGGGCGCCGAGCTGGGAGGACTGCCGCGCTCTGATGCCCGCTCTGCGCGCGAGCGAGATCGAGGAGGGCTTCAACGGCGTCTTCTCCTTCACCCCCGACGGCATGCCGGTGCTCGGCGAGGCCCGGGAACTGCGGGGCTTCTGGCTGGCCGAGGCGGTCTGGGTCACCCACTCCGCCGGCGTGGCGAAGGCCGTCGCCGAGTGGATGGTGAACGGCCGGCCGTCGCTCGACCTGCACGAGTGCGATCACACGCGTTTCGAGGAAGCGCAGCGTTCACCGTCGTACGTCCGTGAACGCGGTTCACAGCAGTTCGTCGAGGTGTACGACGTCATCCACCCGCTCCAGCCGATGGAGCAGCCGCGCCCGCTGCGGGTCAGCCCCTTCTACGCCCGTCAGCAGCAGCTCGGCGCGTACTTCCTGGAGGGCGGCGGCTGGGAGCGCCCGCACTGGTACGAGGCCAACGCCTCGCTCGTCGACGCGCTCGGCCCCCTCCCCGAGCGGGACGCCTGGTCGGCGCGCCACTGGTCCCCGATCGCGGCCGCCGAGGCCAGGGCCACCCGCGAGAAGGTCGCCCTGTACGACATGACGCCGCTGCGCCGTCTGGAGGTCACCGGCCCCGGAGCCCTGGACTTCCTCGACCGTATGACCACCAACAACCTCCGCAAGAAGCCCGGCGCCGTCACCTACACCCTGCTCCTCGACGACTCCGGCGGCATCCGCTCCGACCTGACCGTCGCACGCCTCGCGCCCGACCGCTTCCAGGTGGGAGCCAACTCCCCCGCCGACCTCGACTGGCTCACCCGGCACGCCCCCGACGACGTACAGATCAGGGACATCACCTCCGGCACCTGCTGCATCGGCGTCTGGGGCCCCGCCGCCCGCGCTCTCGTCCAGCCGCTCACCCGCGAGGACTTCTCCCACGAGGGCTTCGGCTACTTCCGCGCCAAGCAGGCCCATCTCGGGCATGTCCCGGTCACCGCCATGCGCCTGTCGTACGTCGGTGAGCTGGGCTGGGAGCTGTACACCAGCGCCGACCTGGGCCTGCGCCTGTGGGACACGCTGTGGGAGGCGGGCCAGGAACTCGGGGTGATCGCGGCGGGCCGCTCGGCGTTCAACTCCCTGCGCCTGGAGAAGGGGTACCGCGCCTGGGGCACCGACATGACCGACGAGCACAGCCCGTACGAGGCGGGCCTCGGCTTCGCGGTGCGCCTGGACAAGGAGTTCACCGGTCGCGGCGCCCTCTCCCCGGACATCACCCGCAGACTCACCCCGCTCCTGCTCGACGACCCCGCCGCGGTGGTGCTCAGCAAGGAACCCGTCTACGTCGACGGCGCCCCGGCCGGATACGTCACCAGCGCGTCGTACGGCTACACCCTCGGCCGCTGTGTCGCGTACGCCTGGCTGCCGGCCGGGCTGGCCACGGGGACGGGCGTGCACATCGAGTACTTCGGCGAGAAGGTCCCCGCGACCGTGGCCGAGGAACCCCTCTTCGACCCGAAGATGACCCGGATCCGCCGCTAGGAGGCTGGCCATGTCCCCCAGTTACGACGTGATCGTCATCGGCCTCGGCGGAATGGGCAGCGCCGCCGCGCACCATCTGTCCGCGCGCGGCGCGCGCGTCCTCGGCCTGGAGAAGTTCGGCCCGGTCCACAACCGCGGCTCCAGCCACGGCGGTTCGCGGATCACCCGGCAGTCCTACTTCGAGGACCCGGCGTACGTCCCGCTACTGCTGCGCGCCTACGAGCTGTACGACGACCTGGAGCGGGCCACCGGGCGCGACATCGCGACCCTGTGCGGCGGAGTGATGGTCGGACCGCCCGACTCGCGCACGGTGTCGGGCTCACTGCGCTCGGCACGGGAGTGGGCCCTGCCGCACGAGCTGCTCGACGCCAAGGAGATCCGACGGCGCTTCCCGACCCTGAGTCCGAAGGACGACGAAGTCGCCCTCTACGAGCGCAAGGCGGGCTTCCTGCGGCCCGAGAACACCGTCGCCGCCCACCTCCAGCTGGCCGGCCGGCAGGGAGCCGAACTGCACTTCGAGGAGCCCATGACCCGGTGGGAGCCGTACCGGGACGGAGTGCGGGTGCACACCGCCGAGAACACCTACACCGCCGGGCAGTTGGTGATCTGCCCGGGCGCGTGGGCGCCGCGGCTGCTGACCGACCTGGGGGTGCCGTTCAGCATCGAGCGGCAGGTCATGTACTGGTTCCAGCCCTCCGGCGGCACCGAGCCGTTCGTCCCCGAGCGGCACCCGGTCTACATCTGGGAGGACGCGGCCGGCGTCCAGGTGTACGGCTTCCCCGCCATCGACGGGCCCGACCTGGGCGCCAAGGTCGCCTTCTTCCGCAAGGGGAAGGCCACCACTCCGGAGACCATCGACCGGACGGTCCACGAGGACGAGATCCAGGCCATGGCGGACCACATGTCCGGCTGCATCCCGGACCTGCCGGGCTCCTTCCTCAAGGCCGCGACCTGCATGTACTCCAACACCCCCGACGAGCACTTCGTCATCGCGCGCCATCCGGCGCACCCCGGCTCGGTGACCGTGGCCTGCGGTTTCTCCGGGCACGGCTTCAAGTTCGTGCCGGTCGTCGGGGAGATCCTCGCCGACCTGGCCCTCGACGGCAGCACCGCGCACCCGATCGGCCTGTTCGACCCCGCCCGCCTCGCCGCCGCGCCCGCCTGAGGAGCATGCCGTGACGACGACACCCGTCTCCCCCAGCCTGATCGCCACCCTTCCCGGCCACTACTACACGGACCCGGAGATCTTCCGCCGGGAACAGGAGCGGCTCTTCGAGTCGATGTGGTTCTGCGCGGTACGCAGCGCCGACCTCGACAAGCCCGGTGCCTTCCGGACGGTCCAGGTGGGCCGTGAGAGCGTCCTGATCACCCGCACCCGCACGGGCGGGCTGCGTGCCTTTCTCAACATTTGCCGGCATCGCGGGGCACGTCTGTGCACAGAGGAGTCCGGCGAGGTCCGCCGCTCCCTCCAGTGCCCGTACCACGCATGGACGTACGACCTGGACGGCAAGTTGATCGCCGCGCCCAACTTGATCAAGATGCCCGACATTGATCGGGTCGAGTACGGGTTGATCAATGTGTCATTGCGCGAGTGGCTCGGCTACGCCTGGGTGTGCCTCGCCGACGAGCCGCCCTCCTTCGAGGACACCGTGATGCACGCGGCCGTCGAACGGCTCGGCGACGCGGCCGCGATCGAGCACTACGGCACCGAGAACCTCGCCCTCGGCAGACGCATCACCTACGACGTGAAGGCGAACTGGAAGCTGATCGTCGAGAACTTCATGGAGTGCTACCACTGCGCCACGATCCACCCCGAACTCACCGACGTGCTGCCGGAGTTCGCGGACGGCTACGCGGCTCAGTACTACGTCGGCCACGGCGCCGAGTTCGGCGAGGAGATCAAGGGCTTCACGGTCGACGGCAGCGAGGGCTTCGCCAGACTGCCGGCCGTCACCGCCGACCAGGACCGCCGCTACTACGCCATCACGGTCAAGCCGACCGTCTTCGTCAACCTGGTGCCGGACCACGTCATCCTGCACCGCATGTTCCCGCTCGCCGAGGACCGCACGGTCGTCGAGTGCGACTGGCTGTACGCGCCGGAGGTGGTCGAGTCCGGGGCGGACGTCTCGAAGTCGGTGGAACTGTTCCACCGGGTCAACGTGCAGGACTTCGAGGCGTGCGAGCGCACCCAGCCGGCGATGAACTCCCGCGCCTACCGCGGGGGCGGGGTGCTGGTGCCCAACGAGCACCACATCGGGATCTTCCACGAGTGGCTGCTGGAGAACCTGGGAGGCGGCCATGCCTGAGCTGTTCGTCGACGGCCGCTGGCGCGCCGCCCTGGACGGGCGCACGCGTGAGATCCGCTGCCCCGCGGACGGCTCCCTGGTCGCGGTGGTGGACGAGGCGGGCGGCAAGGACACCGTGGAGGCGATCGCGGCCGCGCGGCGCGCCTTCGACGAGGGGCCCTGGCCGCGTACGTCCGCCGCGGACCGCGGGGACCTGCTGCTGCGGGTCGCCGACCTGCTGGTGCGCGACAAGAAGGCGCTGGCCCGCGCTGAGTCGCTGGACACGGGCAAGCGGCTGATGGAGAGCGCGTACGACATCGACGATGTGGTCAACTGTTTCCGCTACTTCGGCAGGTTGATCGCTGTTGAGGCGGCCGGTCGAGTGGTGGACACCGGCATGGATCACATTGACAGTCGCGTCACCTATGAACCGGTCGGCGTCTGTGCATTGATCACCCCCTGGAACTATCCACTCCTCCAGACCGCCTGGAAGGTCGCCCCCGCACTCGCCGCGGGCAACACCTTCGTGCTGAAGCCCAGCGAGCTGACCCCTCATACGGCCGTCCACCTCATGCGCCTGCTGGAGGAGGCCGGGCTGCCTCCCGGCGCCGGCAACCTGGTCCTCGGCGCCGGGCCCGAGGCGGGCGCCCCGCTCGCCGACCACCCCGACATCGACCTGCTCTCCTTCACCGGCGGACTCGGCACCGGACGCCGGCTTATGGCGGTCGCGGCCGGCACGGTGAAGAAGGTCGCACTCGAACTCGGCGGCAAGAACCCCAACATCGTCTTCGCGGACGCCGACTTCGAGGCGGCCGTGGACATGGCTCTCACCGCGGTGTTCCTGCACTCCGGCCAGGTCTGCTCGGCGGGCGCACGGCTGCTGGTCCAGGACACGCTGCACGACCGGTTCGTCGACGAGGTCGTCCGCCGGGCGGAGTCCATCCGCCTGGGCGGGCCCTTCGACGAGCACGCGCAGACCGGCCCGCTGATCTCCGCGACCCACCTCGCGAAGGTCGAGGCGTATGTGGCCGAGGGCCTCACCGAGGGCGCCGTACTGCGCTGCGGCGGGGAACGCGCGACCGGCCCTGGCCTCGACGCGGGCTTCTACTACCGGCCGACCGTGCTGGACGAGTGCACCGCGGACATGTCGGTCGTCCAGGACGAGTCCTTCGGGCCGGTCCTGACCGTCGAGCGCTTCACGAGCGAGGACGACGCGGTCGGGCTGGCCAACGACACCATCTACGGCCTTGCGGGCGCCGTCTGGACGACCGACGAGGCCCGTGCCGCCCGGGTCGCGTCCCGGCTGCGCCTCGGCACGGTCTGGATCAACGACTACCACCCGTACGTCCCCCAGGCCGAGTGGGGCGGCTACAAGCAGTCCGGCTTCGGCCGCGAGCTCGGGCCCGCCGGGCTCGCCGAGTACCGCGAGACGAAGCACATCTGGCGCAACACGAACCCTGGCCCGCAGGGCTGGTTCGACTGACCGACCCGGCCCCGGGCCCCGCGGGGCTGGTGCGACCGACCTACGCGAGTCCGGGCCCGTGGCCTGGGCTCGGTCCGCCGGTCCCGGTCCCCGGCCCCGCACGAGCCACTCCCTCCCCTCCCCCAGGCCCACGAGGAGTCCGCTCATGGCACAGACAGCACCACCCTCAGATTCCCGCCGCCCCGACGACGCCGAGCTCGCCGAGTTCGGCTACAAACCCGAACTCAAGCGCACCCTCGGCAACTTCCACACCTTCGCCGCCGGGATCAGCTACATCTCCATCCTCACCGGCACCTTCCAGCTGTTCTACTTCGGCTACGGCAGCGGCGGCCCCGCCTACTGGTGGTCGTGGCCGCTGGTGTTCGTCGGACAGTTCATGGTCGCCCTGTGCTTCGCGGAGCTGGCGGCCCGCTACCCGGTCGCGGGATCGGTGTACAACTGGTCGAAGAAGATCGGCAATCCGCATCTCGGCTGGCTCGCCGGGTGGATGATGTTGATCGCGTCCATCGTGTCCATCTCTGCCGTGGCGCTGGCCTACCAGTTGACGCTGCCGCAGATCTCCGACGTGTTCCAGTTCGTCGGGGACGGCACGGGGAAGTACGACGTGGCGACCAACGCGGTGGTCCTGGCGTCCGTGTTGATTCTCTTCACGACTCTGGTCAATGCGTTCGGCGTCAAGTTGATGGCCACGATCAACACGGCCGGAGTCTTCATCGAGTTGATCGCCACGGTCGTATTGATCGTCCTGTTCGCGGCGCACATCACGCGCGGCCCGCAGGTGGTCACCGACACCGCCGGCACCGGGGCGGGATACCCGACCGGCTACCTCGGTGCCTTCCTGGTGGCCTCGCTGGCGTCGGCGTACGTCATGTACGGCTTCGACACGGCCGCCTCGCTCGGTGAGGAGTCGCTGGACCCGTCCCGCAACGCGCCCCGTGCGATCATCCGGGCGATCGTCGCGTCGTTCCTGCTGGGCGGCCTCGTGCTGTTGCTCGCATTGATGAGCGTGTCCAGTCTGAACGGCGAGAAGCTGTCCACGGACGGACTGCAGTACGTCGTGCTCGACGTCCTGGGGTCGACGGCCGGCAAGGCGATGCTGTGGTGCGTGCTGATCGCGGTGACCGTGTGTGCGCTCGCGGTCCACACGGCGGCGATCCGGCTGGCGTTCGCCATGGCCCGCGACAACAACCTGCCCGCGTCCTCGTTGCTGGCCCGGGTCAGCCCGCGGTTCAAGACGCCCGTACTGCCGGCCGTGATCATCGGTGTGCTGGCACTGGCGATCCTGGTGGTCAACATCCGTCAGCCGCAGATCTTCACCGTCGTGACCAGCATCGGCATCATCATGATCTACCTGGCCTATCTGGGCGTGACCGCGCCCATGCTGGTGGCCCGGCTGCGCGGCAAGTGGCAGCCCGCGGGTGACGGGAAGTTCTCGCTGGGCCGCTGGGGCCTGCCGGTCAACATCGTCGCCGTCCTGTGGGGCCTCGGCATGACGGTCAACCTGATCTGGCCGCGCGCGGCGGTCTACAACGCGGCCGCGCCCTTCCACTGGTACCTGCAGTGGGGCGCCGTCCTGTTCGTCGCGGTCATCGCGGGCGGCGGCTTCGCCTACTACTGGTTCGTCCAGCGCCACCGCACCTGTGTCCTCGCCGAACACCGCCTGGAGCCCGCTTCTCCCGAGCCGACCCTCACCGCCCCCGCGGCCGACTGACGGAGGTCAACAGCGTATGCGTACCGATGAGTTCGACTATGTCGTGGTCGGCGGCGGCACCGCGGGCAACGTGGTGGCGGCCCGGCTCTCCGAGGACCCTTCCGTCACGGTGTGCGTCCTGGAGGCCGGCCCCAGCGACGTCGGCGACGACGACGTGCTCAAGCTGGAACGCTGGATGGGCCTGCTGGAGTCCGGCTACGACTGGGACTACCCGGTGGAGCCGCAGACCAGCGGAAACAGCTTCCTGCGTCACGCCCGGGCCAAGGTGCTCGGCGGCTGTTCCTCCCACAACTCCTGCATCGCCTTCTGGGCACCGGCCGAGGACCTCGACGACTGGGCCGCACAGGGCTGTACGGGCTGGAGCGCGGCCGACGTGTTCCCGCTCTACCAGCGGCTGGAGAACAACGACGCCCCCGGCGACCACCACGGCCGCACCGGCCCGGTGAAGCTGCGCACGCTCAAGGGCGGCGACCCGTGCGGCACGGCCCTGCTGGAGGCGTGCGCGCAGGCCGGCATACCGACGGTGCCCTTCAACACGGGCAAGACCGTGGTGCGGGGCGCCAACTGGTTCCAGATCAACTCCGACGAGAACAACATCCGCCAGTCGTCGTCGGTGGCGTATCTGCACCCGGTGATGGGCAGGCGGCCCAACCTGGAGGTGCGCACCGGGGTCCGCGCCAAGCGGCTCGTGCTCGAGGAGCGCCGGTGTGTGGGCGCCGAGTACCTGGACCCCGACCTGATCCACACCCGTACCGTACGAGCCCGCCGCGAGGTCGTCCTCTCCTGCGGGGCGATCGACTCCCCGAAGCTGCTGATGCTGTCCGGCATCGGGCCCGCGGGGCATCTGCGCGAGGTCGGCGTCGAGGTCGTCGTGGACTCGCCCGGCGTGGGCGAGAACCTCCAGGACCACCCCGAGGGCGTCATCATGTGGGAGGCCCGGCAGCCCATGACCACCACCTCCAGCCAGTGGTGGGAGGCGGGCATCTTCTACGACGCCGAGCCCGGCCTGGACCGGCCGGACCTGATGTTCCACTACGGCTCGGTGCCGTTCGACATGAACACGGCCCGACATGGCTATCCGACCTCGGAGAATGCTTTCTGCCTCACTCCGAACGTCACGCGCGCGAAGTCACGCGGAACGGTGCGGTTGCGCACCCGGGACTACCGCGACAAGCCCATGGTCGATCCGCGGTACTTCACGCATGAGCACGACGTACGGGTGATGACGTACGGGCTGCGTCTTGCGCGAACGATCGCCGGGCAGTCCGCTTTGAGCGGTTGGGCGGGTGCCGAGCTCGCCCCCGGGCCCGATGTCCGTACGGACGACGAACTGCTCGACTACATCCACAAGACGCACAACACCGTCTACCACCCGTCCTGCACGGTGAAGATGGGCGCGGACGACGACCCCTCGGCCCCGCTCGACGCGCGGCTGCGGGTCAAGGGGGTCGAGGGGCTGCGGGTCGCGGACGGTTCGGTGATGCCGGACCTGGTCACCGTCAATCCATGCATCACCACCATGATGATCGGTGAGAAGTGCGCGGATCTGATCAAGGCCGACCGATAGGCCCGGGATCGATCATCAGGCCGGTCGTTTGAACATCCGTGTCGCTGTGATCTCGCTGTGCACCGTTTCTCCCGCCTGGGGCTGTTGCGGCAGTCCCGGGCGGAGGTGTTCCTCGACGCTGATGTACTTCAGGCCCGCCCTGAGGTCCGCGTCGTTGCGCAGCCGGATGACCAGCGGGAACTCGGCGAGCGCGGTCGTGTCGAACAGGCCCGTGGTGTACAGGAGCTGGACACCGAGGGCGTCGGACACCGCACGCTGCAGCTCCAGCAGGTACGTCGCGTTGGCGCGGCCGATGGGGTTGTCCAGGAACAGCGTGCCCGCGTGGCGGTGCTTGTCGCGGCCCCGGTCGTTCGACCGGAGCGCGGCCATCGTGCAGTACAGCGCGATGGCGGCGGTGAGGAGCTGGCCGCCGGAGAAGACGTCGCCCATCTGGCCGACGGGCACGCGCTCGGCGCGCAGCACGGCGTCCGGCTTGAGGATCTCGACGGCGACGCCCTTCGGCTGGAGGGCGGCGGCGACTCCGCGCAGCAGCAGGGACATGCCGTCGCGGCGCAGGTCGGAGTTCTTCTTCACGGCCGCGCGGGTCGCCTCGTCGACGACCTCGCCGAGACGCTCGGTGAGGGTCGCCTGGTCGGGTTCCTCGAAACGGATGCGCAGGAACTCCTGCCCGGACCACTCGCCGAGCCCCTCGGGCAGCCGGGACAGCCGCTGGGCGGAGCGCAGGGTGGCGAGGGCCGACTCGACCAGTCCGCGCAGCCGGTCGACGATCGAGTCGCGGTTGCGTTCGAGCTGGGCCAGTTCGTCGGTGAGGACACGCAGCCGGGGCGCGAAGGCGTCGGCCCACTTCGCGGCGTGCTCGGGCAGCGCAGAGGCGGGCAGCTCGCGGATCTGCTGCCGCGCGGGGGTGCGGACCTGCTCGTAGCGGGTGGAGTTGGCATGCCGGACGAGCACGTCGCTCGCCTCGCGCACGGCGGCCTCGGCGGCCGACAGGTCGGCGGCGCAGCCGCGCAGCGAGCGGCGGGCCTCGGCGCCGGACTGCCGGGCCTCCTCCAGGCTGCCCGGGTACGGCTCGGCCTCTTCCTGCTCCTCCTCGGTGACGTGTTCGCGCAGCAGGTCACGCAGCAGGGCTGCGATCTCGTCGAAGCCGCCGGCGGCGTCCTCGGCGGCGCGGTGCGCATCGAGCAGCTCGGCGTGTGCTTCGCGGGCCTGGTTCAACGCCTCGGTGCGCGAGGCGAGTTCGGCGGTCGCGGTGCGCAGCAGGGCCTGGGCGTGGTCGGCGTCGCGCGGCTGCGTCTCCTCGGGCAGCTCGGTGTGCGTCTCACCCTCCTCGGGAGCGTGCCGCTCGGCCTCGCCGCGCAGCCGGCCGAGCTGCTCGCTGGCGGTGGACATCCGGGTCTCCAGGAGCTGCACCAGCTCCTCCGCGCGGGCGGCGGCAGCCTGCCGGGAGGGGCCGTCCGAGCCGTCGGGCGACTGCAGGAGCTGCTCGGCGCGGGTGCGGACCTTGTTGCTGAGCCGGTCCAGCTCGGCGCGCGCCGCGCTCTCGTCGCTCTCCGCGCGGGCCTGCTCGGCCCGCAGATCGGCGCCGACGCCGACCTTCTCGTAGACCTGGGAGGCGGCCCGGTAGGCCTCGCGCAGCGCGGGCAGGGACGCCTTGGGCCCACCGGCGTCCGCGTCGGCGTCCGGTACGTCGTCGGGGGCGCCCGCGATCTCGGCGCGCTCGGCACGCAGCGCCCGCGCGGTGCGGCGGGCGTCGTCGGCGGCGCGCTGGGCGGCGCGGCGGTCCTCGTCGGCGGCGCGGGCGCGCTCCAGGCAGGCTTGGGCGCGGGCCTCGGACTCGGTCGCCTCGTCGGCGAGTTCGCGCAGGCGGACCTGCCAGCCGGCGCGTTCGCGCAGCCGGAAGGCGAGCCCGGCGAGGGCGTCGGCGGCGCGCCGCGCCTTCTGCGCGACCTCCTGCCGTTCGTCACGGACCTGGGCGGCCTCGGCGGCGGTCTCCTCCGCCTCTGCGCGGGCGATGCGCGCCTCGGCCAGCTCGGCCTCGGTCTCCTCGGCGAACGTACGCGCTTCCCGGGCGGCCTCCGCCAGCTCCAGCAGCCGTCCGGCCGGGCAGCCGGTGCGCCAGGAGGCGAGCCGCGCGGCCAGCTCCCGGTCCTTGCCGAGCCGAGCGGCGAGCGCGCGGATCTCCTCGTCTCGCTCGGTGGCCCGCGCGCGCAGTGCCTGCCGCTCCTCGTCGGCGGCGTGCTCGTCGTGCATGGCCGGGTTCGGCGGTACGAGGAACACGTCGCCGTCGTCCGCCACCGGCGCCGGAGTCGGTGCGAGCAGGGCCGCCGCCGTGCCGACCGCGACGGCGGAGCGGGGCAGCAGGGCGGCGTCGCTGAGCGCTTCACGCGCGCGTGCGTGCGAGGCGGGGTCGGTGATGATCACGCCGTCGACGAGTGCGGGCCGGGCGGCGAGCACACGCGCGTGGTCGGCCGGGTCGACGGCCTGGGCGAGGTAGCGCCAGCCGGGCAGGGCGGGGATGCCGTGCTCGCCGAGGTACTCGACGGTGGCCAGCACGTCGGGGCCGGGCGGCAGCAGTCCGCCGTCGCCGAGCGCGCCGAGGATGCGGGAGTCGTCGGCGGCCGCGGTGCGCAGCTCGAACAGCTGGCGTTCGGCGGAGGAGACGGCGTCGTCGAGGAGCTCGCGCAGCTCGTCGGCGAAGCGGTCCAGCTCCTCGGCGCTCAGAGGGGTCTCGGCCGGGGAAGCGTCCTCCTCCCGGCGCGGCCGCGGAACCCCCGCGCGTACGTCGTGCCCGGCGAGGCCCAGCAGCTCCGCGAGCCGCTCCTCGGCCGCGAGGGCCTGCGCGGTGCGGCGTTCACCGTCGTACGCGCGTTCCGCGGCGACGGCGGCGTCGGCCGCGCGGGCGGCGGTCAGTTCCGCGCGGGACTCGGCGGAGGCGGTCTCGCGGGCGTGCTCGGCGGCCCGGCGAGAGGCCTCGCGGGCGGTGTCCCAGGCGGCGACGGCGGTCTTCTCGGCGTCGCTGGCGGCCAGCGCGGCGCGGGCCGGGTCGGCGTCGGGCGCGCTGTCGTCGAGCCAGCCCGCGCGGACGGCCTCGGCGGTCTCCTGCTCGACCTCGGTGAGGCGCTGGCGCAGATGCCCCGCCTCACTGCGGGCGCGCTGCGCCTCGGTCGCGGCGGCGGTGGCGTCCCGGTGGGCCGCGTCGCCCGCCTCCTGCAGGGCGGCGGAGCGCTCCTCCTCCTCGTTGGCGAGGGCCTCGGCGCTGCCGGCGGCCGCGTGCAGGGCCCGTACGAGATCCACGGCGGCCTTGGTGCGGGCGGCGAGCGCGGGAGCGGCGTCCCGCTCGGCCTCCTGGATGGCGGCGGCCACGCGCGCGACACGGTCGGCTGCCGCGCGGTGGCGCAGCACGGCCTCGGCGGCCTGCCAGGCGGCGTGCAGCGTGCGTGCGTCGGCCAGTTCGCGCTTCTGCGCGGCGGCGGACTTCTCGGCGGCGGCGAGGGCCAGCGAGGCGTGCCGGTAGGCGAGTTCGGACGCGATCAGGGCGCTGCGCCCGCGCGCGGACTCGGAGTGGGTGACGGCGTAGGCGGCGGCCGTGACCCGCTGGGCGAGGTCGGCGGCCCTGCGCCGTTCCTGCACGCCCCGCGCGGACAGCCGTCGGGCGAGGGTGCGGGTGCGCCGCTCGGCGCCGGAGTGCACCTCACGCGCGCGTGCCCGGGTGTCGGCGGCCTCGACGATCCGGCCGAGCAGGTCGACCGACCCGGCGGTGAAGTCCCGTTCGGCGATCAGCTCGGCTCGCCGGCCCAGCTTGTTGCCGAAGCCGCTGACGAGGTCGGCGAGTCCGTCGGTGTCGCGGGTGTCGGTGACCGCGCGCAGCAGCAGGTCGGTGAAGTCGGAGTCCTTCTTCACCGCGAACAGGCCGGCGGCCTCGCCCTCGTCGGCGTTCATCTCCCGCTGGTAGCGGAAGAGTTCGGGGTCGAGGCCGAGGTCCCCGAGGTGCTCGATCCAGCGGTCGTGGATCTCCTCCCAGTGCACCTCCAGGTGCGGATACGCCTTCCCCGCCTCGGTGATGGCGTCGCGGAAGCCCTTCATGGTGCGGCGGCGGCCCTGCGCGCCGGAGACGCCCTCCACGGGCGCGCGTACGGCGGTGGACTCGGCGACGGGGAGGTTGTCCAGGGTGAGTCCGGGGCCGGGCCGGAAGGAGTACCAGGCCTCGGCGAACTTGCGCGGGTCGTTGGAGACCTGGCGGCCGCGCCATTCGCTGACCTTGCCGACGACGACGCACTCGCCGGTCAGCACGTGCTGCCACTCCAGGGCCACGTGTCCGCAGTCGTCGGCGAGCAGGAACTTGCGCAGCACGCCGGAGCTGGCGCCGCCGAGGGTGTTGCGGTGGCCGGGCAGCATCACCGAGAAGATCAGCTTGAGCAGAACGGACTTGCCGCCGCCGTTCTCCAGGAAGAGCACACCGGCCGGAGCCGGGCGGCGCGGCGGGCCGACGGGCTCCTCCTCGAAGAACTCCGCCTGTGTGGGCGCGGGGTCGGGCACGACGTCGCCCACGCCCCGCAGGTCAAGCACGGTGTCGGCATAGCGCGCACCGGCGGGTCCGATGGAGTAGAGGCGGACCCGGGACAGCTCGTACATGGCGGACTCTCGTCAGTCTTCTTGCAGGTGAGGGAGGTTCAGGAGTGGAAGGGCAGCCCGGCGTCGGCCACCAGGTCCAGGTCGTCGCCGTCCTCGGCCGGCAGCAGCGTGGGCGTGCCGTCCGTGACCGGGACGACGCCCAGCTCGAGCAGCTCGGCCATGGCGGCGCTGCCGGCCATGTCGCGGACCTGGAGCTGGTAGCGGGCCGTGGTGCGGTAGGTGCCGCCGTGGTCGTCGCCGGTGCGCTGCAGGAAGCCGGAGTCGGTGAGGAAGGCGACGGCCTTGCCGACGATGCCGGTGGTCGAGCCCGCGAGGCGGCGCGCGTCCTTGGTGGCGCCGGTGGCGCTGCGTCTGGCCCAGATCCGCCAGGCGGCCTCCAGTCCGGGCGCGTCGGTCGCCGGGTCCGTGTTCTCGCCCTGCTCCTCGGCCCGCTCCTCCAGGCGGCGGCAGGCCTGCCGGACGAACGCGTCGACGCCGTTGACGCTGACCCGCCCGATGTACCCGTCGTCGGCGAGGTCCTCCGGCCGCGGGAACGCCATGGCGGCAACGGCGAGGTGGGCCAGCCCGTGCAGGAAGCGGTCCGAGCCGTCGGCGGAGGTGCGACGGGCGTAGTCGCCCATGCGCACGGCGAACACCGAGTCCTCCGCGGCGGTGACGGCCATCCCCGCGCGCGGGGACACCTCCAGCACGACCAGCCCCAGGCCGGCGGCCACGGCGTCGGCGAGCCGCGCGAACGCCGGGTCCTCCCGGTAGCGGCGCAGCAGCTCGGCGTACTCCTGGTCCCGCGCGGGCTGCAGCTTGGGCTGCAGGCCGAAGGCGACCAGCCGCGCCGCGTCGGCGGCGTCGGCGGGAGTGACGGCACTGCTCACCGGCGCGGCGGCAGTCTCCGGCTCACTCCACTCGACGTGCTCGGTCACGGCTTCGGCTCCTTGCTCGGCTGTCGCGAAGATCGCGGGTGTCGCGAATGTCGCGGGTGTCGCGGGTGTCGATCACTCATGCTGCTTCCGTCCGGTCCGCCGCCATCCCCGCGGCGTCCAGCAGGGCGGTGCCGACTATCAGGTCGGCGCCGCCGAACTCGGGGTCGTCCAGCTCCGTCCCGTCGTCCACGGCGAACAGCAGCTTCTCCTCGCCCTGCCGGTACGCCGTGCCGACCGCCGGGCTCGCCGCGTGGACGGCCAGCAGCGCCACCAGATAGGGCAGTTCGGGGTCCCGGGCGCGGGCCTCGGCCAGCAGGCCCGAGAGTCTGCGAGGCGCGTCGGCGGGCAGGTCGAGCAGTTCCATCGCGTGGGCGAGCTGCTCCTCGCTGAAGCGGCTGTCGTCGGGCGTGGCAATGAGGTCCGGCTCGGGCATCTCCGCGCCCAGGTGCTCGCGCTCCATCGGCGGGGTGAGCAGTATGTCGACCAGGTCGCCGACCCGCACCGACACCGGGGTGCGCAGGCCGGTCCCCTGCGCGAAGAACGCGTCGGTGACCCGGACGGCCTGCTCCAGCGGCAGTGGCAGCACGGGCGCGAAGAGGTGCCCGTACAGGTCCGTCCCCGCGGAGGCCATCGGCGTGGCGAAGGCCTGCCGGTCCTGCTCCGCGCGGAACAGCGGCCCGGCCTCCAGCAGGCGCGACTGCAGCTGCGTGTGGCGCCGGATGCAGTCCTTGACGATGTCGACCAGCTCGGCGGCCCGCCGCTTGTGCTCGGGGTCCTCGGACTCGTCGCGTGCCTTGCGGATGTTCGTCAGGATCGCGTTCTCGTGGCGGTAGCGGTCGGCCACGTGGTCGAGCGCCTCGGCGATCATGTCGGGCACGGCGTTCAGCCAGTCCACCGCGCGGACGTTGCGCCGAGTCGCCTCCAGCGCGCGGCGCAGGGTCTCGGAGTACTGCACGGTCCGGTAGCGGGCCTGCTCCGCGGCGAGCTGTGCGTCGGCGAGACGGCCCCTGTTGATCAGGACCTCCAGCTTGACCTCGGCGGCGATCTGCGCGCTGGTGACGTCCGTGTCGAGGGCGCCGACGAGGACGTTGACCGCCTCGTCCGTCGTCCGCAGATAGACGCTGCCGCCGGGGCCGGGGACCTCCTCGATCAGCTTGAAGTCGTAGTCGCGGCGGACATACGTGCCGTCCGCGGCGAAGGTGCCGTACACCGCGCGGAAGCCGCGGTCGACGCTGCCGACGTTGATCAGATTCTCCAGCACCCAGCGGGCCACCCGCTCGTGCTCGGCGGTGGGGCGCTGCGGGGCCTGCGCGGCGATGCGGGGCACGAGCCGGGCGACGACCTGCTCGTGGTCGGCGCCGGTGTCGAAGTCCATGTTGAGTGTGACCAGGTCGATGGCGGAGAGGGCCACCTCCGCCATGCCGTACACCGAGTACTCGCCGGCGAGGTTGGCCTTGCGCGCGTCGAGGTCGTGCAGCGGAGCGGTGCAGGCGAGCGCGCGCAGGCGCCGCGCCAGCCCTTCGTCGGCGGCCGGGCCCGGTGCGGGGCGGGACGCTGCGCTGAGCTGGGGCGGCACGGGGTCCGTCGTTGCTGGCGGTGTCACGGTGCAAAGAGTAGGTGCTGGGTCTGACAACAACCCAAATCGGTAGTCGTTCGGCTGCGGGTCGTCTGTGGTTGCTCGCGCAGTTCCCCGCGCCCCTTACGGGGCGCTCACACGCCGTCGGTACGCATCCACGACCCGCTCCAGCGAGTCCGCCAGGTAGACCCCCAGCAACCGCTCCGCCCCGTCGCGGTCCCCCGACTCCAGAGCGAGCAGAATCTCCTCGTTCCGTGCGAGGTACGGCTCATGGAGCTCCCGCGGATCGTCCACGACGTGGAAGGCGAGCCGCAGCTCCGCGAACACACTGCGCATCAGCTCGTCCGTTCGCTCACTGCCGGCGAGCGCGACCAGTTCCCGGTGGAAGTGGATGTTCGCCGTGCCCAGCGCTTTCCAGTCGTCCTCGCGGACCGCCCGCCGCCCCTCGGACACGGCCGCCGCGAGCCCCTCCAGCGCGGGCGGCGGCTCCCCGAGGCCCCGCACCACCGCGCACTCCACCAGCGCGCGCGTGCGGTAGATGTCCTCGACGTCCTCCACCGTGAGCACTCGAACAAAAACGCCCCGATTGAGCTCATGGACGAGCAGTCGTTCATGTGTGAGCAGCCGGAACGCCTCGCGGAGCGTGTTGCGGGAGACGCCGAGGGCGCCGCCGATGCTGTCCTCCGAAAGGCGGGTGCCGGGCGGAAAGAAGCCCTCGGCGATGCGGCTCCTGAGGATGTCCGCGACGCGCTCCGCGGTGCTCGTACGTCCAAGAAGTGCGCGGTCGTCGGCCAGTCCCGTCAACTGCTCTGCCATGCCCGGAATTCAACCGCAGCGAGGAGAACGAAACAACACAGGTATTGAAGGATCGTTCAACGATCCTCTACCTTGCTCATCACTGTACGGCTCCATCCGCTCACCGCACGGTCACCGCACGGCTCAGCACCGCACCCTCCGTCCCCTCACTGCGAGGTGCCCATGAGCTCAGTCCCTCCGACGAAAGCCATCCTCCGCCCCAGCTCCGCCGCAGTCGTCGCCGACGGCGGCCCGCTCGGCTGGCTGCGCGCCCTCGGGCCGCGCGGCCGGCGCGCCTTCGCCGGCGCGTTCGGCGGCTATGCCCTGGACTCGTACGACTACTTCACGCTGCCGCTGAGCATGGTCGCGCTGGCCGCGTACTTCGGCCTGGACAGCGGTCAGACCGGCCTGTTCACCACTGTCACGCTGGTGGTCTCCGCGGTCGGCGGAGCGCTCGCGGGTGTGCTGGCCGACCGCATCGGCCGAGTCCGGGCGCTGATGATCACAGTGATCACCTACGCCGTGTTCACGGTCGCCTGCGGGTTCGCGCCCACCTACGAGTGGCTGCTGGTCTTCCGCGCCCTGCAGGGCCTCGGATTCGGCGGCGAGTGGGCGGTCGGCGCGATCCTGGTCGCCGAGTACGCGAGCGCACGGCACCGGGGGCGCACCCTCGGCGCGGTCCAGAGCTCATGGGCCGTGGGCTGGGCGCTGGCGGCGATCGTCTACACGCTGGTGTTCTCGCTGCTGGGCGACGATCTGGCGTGGCGCGTGATGTTCTGGACCGGCGCGCTGCCCGCGCTGCTGGTCATCTGGATGCGCCGCCGAGTGCAGGACGCGCCCGAGGCGGCCGCCGTACGCGAGAAGAGCCCGGCGAAGGGGTCGTTCGCGGAGATCTTCAAGCCGGGTCTCGCGCGGACCACGTTCTTCGCGGTGCTGCTGTCCACGGGTGTCCAGGGCGGCTACTACACGCTCGCCACCTGGGTTCCGACGTACCTCAAGACCGAGCGGGACCTGTCGGTCGTGGGCACCGGCGGCTATCTGACCTTCCTGATCTCGGGCGCCTTCGTCGGCTATCTGACCGGCGGCCATCTCACCGACCGGCTGGGCCGCCGGCGCAACATCTGGCTGTTCGCGGTGCTGTCGGCGCTGTGCATCCTGGCGTACGCGAACATCCCGAGCGGGGCCGACACCCTGCTTCTGCTGCTCGGTTTCCCGCTCGGGTTCTGCATGTCGGCGATCTTCAGCGGCTTCGGTTCGTTCCTGAGCGAGCTGTACCCGACAGCCGTGCGCGGCACGGGGCAGGGCTTCACGTACAACACCGGCCGTGCGGTGGGCGCGGTCTTCCCCACCACGGTCGGCTTCCTGGCTGACAGCTGGGGCGTCGGCGGCGCGCTGGCCTTCGGCGCGATCGGCTACGGCCTGGCGGCGCTGGCCCTGCTGGGGCTGCCGGAGACACGGGGGAGGGAGCTGACGTGACGGAGGTGACGGACCGCCCGCTTACCCTCGTGCACGAGCACGCGCACGCGTGGAGCCCGAAAACCGCCCGCGCCCGCTTCCGTGAGGGCCTCACCGGCCCCACCGCCGGGGTAGCGGCCGGCCATACGCAGGTCAATCTGATCGCGGTGCCCGCGGACTGGGCGTACGACATGCTGCTGTTCTGCCAGCGCAATCCGAAGCCGTGCCCGGTGCTGGACGTCACGGACGCCGGGTCCTGGACGACGGTGCTCGCCGAGGGCGCCGATCTGCGCACCGACCTGCCGCGCTACCGGGTATGGCGGGACGGCGAGCTGGTGGACGAGCCGACGGACGTGCGCGCGTACTGGCGCGACGACCTGGTGTCGTTCCTGATCGGGTGCAGCTTCACGTTCGAGTGGGCGCTGTCCTCGGCCGGAGTGCCCATCCGCCATGTCGAACAGGGTCGCAACGTCCCGATGTACGTGACGAGCCGCGCGTGCCGGCCGGGTGGGCGGCTGCACGGGCCGATGGTGGTCTCCATGCGGCCGGTCCCGCCGGAGCACATGGCCGCGGCGATCCGCGAGAGCAGCCTGCTGCCCGCCGTGCACGGCGGTCCTGTGCACTGCGGCGATCCCGCGGTGCTCGGCATCGGCGACCTCGACCGGCCCGACTTCGGTGACGCGGTGACCGCCGCGCCGGACGACATCCCGGTGTTCTGGGCCTGCGGGGTCACGCCCCAGGCCGCGGTGATGGCCTCCCGCCCACCGTTCGCCCTCACCCACGCGCCAGGACAGATGTTCCTCACCGACGCCCGCGACGAGCAGTATCGCGTCGCCTGAACAGACCTTGATCACTCGAACAAACCAAGCGCAGAACACGCAAACGCACAGAACGCTACGTACGTACAGAACACGGAAGGACCCATGACCACCTCGATCGACCTGAACGCCGACCTCGGCGAAGGCTTCGGCCGCTGGCGGCTCACCGACGACGAACAGCTGCTGTCCGTCGTCACCAGCGCCAATGTGGCCTGCGGTTTCCACGCCGGTGACGCGGCCACCATGCGGCGGGTGTGCGAGCTGGCAGCGGAGCGCGGGGTGACGATCGGCGCGCAGGTCTCCTACCGGGACCTCGCCGGGTTCGGGCGGCGCGCGATGGACGTGCCGCCCGCCGAACTCGCGGCCGAGGTGGCCTACCAGATCGGCGCCCTGGAGGTGTTCGCCCGGGCCGCGGGCGCGCGCGTGGCGTACGTCAAGCCGCACGGCGCGCTCTACAACCGGGTCGTGCACGACGACGAGCAGGCGGGCGCGGTCGTCGAGGGCGTGCTGCTGGCCGACCCCGCGCTGCCCGTGCTCGGTCTGCCCGGCTCGCGCCTGCTGGAACGCGCGGAGAAGGCGGGCCTGCCCGCGGTCACCGAGGCCTTCGCCGACCGCGCCTACACCGACGACGGCACGCTGGTGCCGCGCGGCACGGAGGGCGCGGTGATCACCGACCCCCTGGCCGTCGTGGAGCGCTCGGTGGGACTCGCCCGGGACAGCCGGGTCGTCTCGCACTCCGGCCTGCCGATCGAGGTGCGGGCCCGCTCGCTGTGCCTGCACGGGGACACCCCGGGAGCCGTGGAGCTGGCCCGCCGGGTGCGGCGGCGGCTGGAGGCGGCCGGCGTACGGGTGGAGGCGTTCGCATGAGGGTCCTGCCCGTCGGCGACGACGCGCTGCTCGTCGAGGTCTCCTCGGGCGAGCAGGCCGAGGCCCTGCACGCCGAATTGCTGCGGCGCCGCGCGGAGGGCTCGCTGCGGGTCCGCGAACTGGTGCCAGCCGCACGTACGGTGCTGCTGGACGGCCTCGCCGACCCGGCCCGGCTCGCCTCCGAGCTCACCGCGACGGACCTGCCGCCGGTGCCGCCACGCGCGCGTGAGGTGATCGAACTCCCCGTCCGCTACGACGGACCCGACCTGGCCGATGTCGCCGCGCACTGGGGCGTCGCCGAGCGGGAGGTGGCGCGCATCCACGCGGGCACCGAGTTCCGCGTCGCCTTCTGCGGGTTCGCGCCCGGCTTCGGCTACCTCACCGGTCTGCCGCCGCGCTACGACGTACCGCGCCGGGCGACACCACGTACGGCGGTGCCCGCGGGGGCGGTGGCACTGGCCGGGCCCTACACGGGCGTGTACCCGCGCTCCTCCCCCGGCGGCTGGCAACTGATCGGCACCACCGACAGCGTGCTGTGGGACCACACGCGCGTGCCGGCCTCGTTGCTGTCACCGGGCGCCCGGGTGCGGTTCGTGCCGGTGGGCGAGCTGGTGGACGACGTATGAGGGAGCGTATGAGCATGAGCTTGTTCGTTTCGGGCGGCGAACGCATGGCTGATCGCCCGAGCATGAGGCTGTTCGTTCCGGCCGGTGGCGCATCGACCGATCGCACGAGCAAGACCCTGTTCGTTCCCGCCGGTGACACATCGACCGATCGCACGAGCAAGACCCTGTTCGTACCGGCCGGTGACGCATGACCGATCGCGCACTGTCCGTCGTACGCGCCGGGGCGCTCACCACCGTGCAGGACCAGGGGCGCCCCGGGTACGCGCATCTCGGCGTGCCCCGGTCGGGGGCGCTGGACGGGCCCATGGCGGGGCTGGTCAACCGGCTGGTCGGCAACCCGTCCGACGCGGCCGTCCTGGAGACCACCCTCACCGGCTGCGCTCTGCGCCCGCGCTCGGCGGTCACCGTGGCTGTCGGCGGGGCGCCCTGCGCGGTGACGGTGGACGGGCGGCCGGTCGCGTGGGGGGCTCCTGTGCGGGTGCCCGCCGGGGCGCTGCTGGACGTCGGCCCGGCCGTGAGGGGCGTACGCGGCTACGTGGCCGTCTCGGGCGGGGTCGCCGTCGAGCCGGTGCTGGGCAGCCGCTCCACCGACCTGCTGTCCGGGCTCGGCCCGGCACCGCTGACGGACGGGGCCGTGCTCCCTCTGGGACGGGAAGAGTGCCCCCACGCGCGCGTGGACGTCGCTCCGCAGGCGGCGCCGCCCGCCGAGCTGGTGCTGCGGGTGACGCCCGGCCCGCGCGACGACTGGTTCACCGCGCGGGCTCTGCGCGCATTCACCACGCGCGTGTACCGGGTCTCACCGGCGAGCAACCGCATCGGGCTGCGCACCGAGGGGCCCGCCCTGGAGCGGGCCCGTTCTGGTGAGCTGCCCAGCGAGGGCATGGTGCTGGGCGCGGTCCAGGTGCCGCCGGACGGCAGGCCGGTGGTGTTCCTCGCCGACCATCCCACCACCGGCGGCTATCCGGTGATCGCCGTCGTGCGCGCCGCCGACCTGCCGGCCGCCGCGCAGGCGGCACCGGGCACGCCGATCCGCTTCATGGCGGCACGCCGCCACTGAGACGCCCACCAGGCCACTTACGCCGTCTCCGCAACCTCCGGCCCCTCCCCCACCGCCGAGACCGACAGCGCGGCGAGGGCCGCCGACACCGCGTGGGCGGCGCCCAGGTCCAGCCGGGCGCTGGTGCCACGTGCCCGGTGGCGCATCTCGTCGGCGGCCAGCCGCAGCAGCTGAGGCAGCAGGTCGGTGCAGCGACGGGCCACCCATCCGGTCCCCGCCGTGGCCAGCCACCTAAGGCTCGCCGCGCGGGTCGGCGCCGGGAACTCCGGCTCCGGCGAGGGCGCGGGCCCGCGCGCCATGCCCGCGTCGGCGAGCAGCGCGTGGAAGCGCACGGCGAGCTGCCGGTGCCCGCGCTCGCCCGGGTGCAGCCGGTCCGCGCTCCACATGGCACGGTCGGTCAGCCAGGCGCCCTCGGCGGCGTGCAGATGGACCGCCCCGTACCGCTCGGACAGCGCGTGCACCACGGTGTTGACCGCGCGCTGGCGCCGGGCCAACGGGCGGGCCAGGGCACCCGGCAGGCCGAGCATCGCGCCGGGGTCGGGCAGACACGAGGTGAGCAGGATGGCGCCCTGCGCGGCCAAGGCGGCGTAGACCCGGTCGAGCCGAGCGGCGACGGCGTGGATGTCGAAGGTGCGGCGCAGCGTGTCGTTGACGCCGATGACGACGGACACCAGGTCGGGCCGCAGGGCGAGGGCCGCGGGCAGCTGGGACTCCGCGACGTCCCGGGTCTGGGCCCCGCTGACGGCGAGGTTGGTGAACCGGACCGACTCCTCCGCGAGTCCGCCCGCGAGCAGCGCGGCCCAGCCGCGCCACCCGTCCCCCACGGGATCGCCCACCCCCTCGCTGAGCGAGTCCCCGAGCGCGACGAACCGGACGACGGGTCTCATGCCGGGCCTCCGGGCAGCACCGGGTTCCGGGGCGTGCGCACGGCCGCCTCGTGCGCGGCGAGGAAGGCTTCCACGGCGGTCTGCCAGCCGAAGCACTCGGCACGCGCGCGTGCCGCCTCACGTCGCTCGGGGCCGGGTCGGTCGAGCAGGGCGGTGACGGCGTCCGCGAAGGCCTCTCCGTGGTCGGCCGCGGAGGCCCCGGCCGAGCCGACCACTTCTGGCAGCGCGGAGGAGGCGCTGACCGCCAAGGGCGTGCCGCAGGCCAGCGCCTCCAGGGCCGCGAGCCCGAAGGTCTCGGCAGGACCAGGTGCCAGGCAGACGTCGGCGGAGGCCTGGAGCGCGCCCAGCAGCCCGCTGTCGGAGACGTGCCCGAGGAAGGTGACCGGCAGCCCGCCGTCCCGCGCGCGCTGCTCCAGCCGGGCCCGCAGCGGCCCGTCCCCGGCGACGACCAGCACCGCGGGCACGCCGCGCCGCCGCAGTGCCTCCAGGGCGTCCAGGGCGGTGCCGGGCCGTTTCTCCACGGACAGCCGGGAGCACATCACCAGCAGCGTCACGTCCACGCGCGCGTACCGGGCCCGCAGCGCCGCCGAGCGCAGGGCGGGGTGCCGGGCGGTGAGATCGACGCCCAGTGGGGCCCGTACGACATTGCGGGCGCCGATGCGGACGAACTCCCGCTCGGCGAACTCGGTGGTGCACACGACCTTGGAGTAGACGTGCGCGGTACGGACGTTCAGGGCGTCCGCCGCGCGCCGGGACAGCCCCTCGGGGACGCCCCAGGTGCGCAGCACCCCGTCGGCGGTCTCGTGGGACACCATCACGGAGGGCACCCGGGCGCGCCGGGCCCAGCGGCCGGTCCAGCGCAGCGTGGTGCGGTCGGAGACCTCCAGACGGTCGGGGGCGAGTTCCTCCAGGAGGCCGGCGACCCGCCGCTTGTCGGTGAGGACGCGGTAACCGCCGGTGCCGGGCAGCAGCGGCCCCGGCAGGGTGATGACCCGGCCCTGCTCGGTGTCCTGGTCGGTGTGCCGTTCCCCGGGCACGACCAGCAGCGGCTCATGACCGGCCGCCCGGAAGCCCTTGCCGAGCTCGCGCAGCGCGGTACGCAGCCCGCCGGAGGCCGGTGCGACGAAGTTCGCCAGCCGCACGATCCGCAGCGACCGCACCGGGGCTCCGTGGGCCTCACCGGGCCCCGACAGTGCGTTCATGCCGCCAGCACCGCCTTCCGTGCCACCAGGACATCCTCGTAGTGCTCGATGAGCCGGTCGCCGACGGCCGCCCAGGTGCGGCCCTCGACGGTGGCCCGCCCGGCGGCGCCGTAGGCGGCGCGTGCGGCCGGGTCGGCGGCGAGGGCGGCGATCGCCTCGCGTACGGCGCCGGCGTCGCGCGGTGGGACGAGCAGGCCGGTGCGGCCGTGGTCGACGAGGTCGAGGGGCCCGCCCACGGCGGGGGCGACGACGGGCACGCCGCTGGCCATGGCCTCCTGGACGGTCTGGCAGAAGGTCTCGAAGGGGCCGGTGTGGGCGAAGACGTCCAGCGAGGCGAAGATCCGGGCCAGGTCGTCTCCCGTACGGCGGCCCAGGAAGACCGCGCCGGGCAGCGCCTCGGTCAGCTGCGCGCGGCTCGGCCCGTCGCCCACGATCACGACCCGCACCCCGGGCAGGGCACACGCCTCGGCGAGCAGTGCGACGTGCTTCTCGGGGGCGAGGCGGCCGACGTAGCCGACGATCAGCTCGCCGTTGGGGGCTAGTTCGCGGCGCAGCGCCTCGTCGCGCAGCTCTGGCCGGAACCGTACGGTGTCCACGCCCCGCGGCCACAGCCGTACGCGGGGTATCCCGTGGGCCTCCAGATCGCCGCGGGCGGCGCTGGAGGGGGCGAGGGTGAGGTCGGCGGCGGCGTGCACGGAGCGGATGCGCCGCCAGGCGGCGGCCTCACCGGCGCCCATGTAGGTGCGGGCGTATCCGGCCAGGTCGGTCTGGTAGACGGCCACGGCGGGGACGCCGAGCCGGGCGGCGACGGCCATGCCGCGCACGCCGAGGACGAAGGGGCTGGCCAGGTGGACGACGTCCGCGCGGTGCTCGGCGACGGCCGCGGCGAGCCGCCGGCTGGGGAGGGCGACACGGACCTGGGGGTAGCCCGGGAGCGGGAGGGAGGGGATCCGGACGACGGGGCACGGCGCCTGGGCGTCGGCCGCGGAGCCGGTCGTCGGGGCGGGGGCCGGTGCGACGACCAGGGGAGCGTGACCTCGGTCGACGAGGTGCCGGGCGGTCTGGAACGCGCAGTGGGCCACGCCGTTCACATCGGGGGGAAAGGATTCGGTCACGATGACGACACGCATACGGGTGTTGTCGCCGTGCCGGGCGTGGACGCATCAACGTCGATCTTTCCGGCTCGGGAACGTCCCATGAGCGTTGCGCTCCGGGCCCTGTGAGCTTTGTGCTCCGCGCCCTATGAGCGCTGCGCACCGAGCCCCATGAGCGTTACGCTCCGCATCCCCCGAGCCTCGCCCGCCCAGGCCCCCACGCCCCCCACACCCCCCACGCCCCCGCGGGCCAGGTGCCGGTCATGCGCACCTGGCCCACGGGTCATGCCTCGTTCACCTGGCGGACGTGCCACACCCGCGCAGACAAAGCAGACAAGACAGACAAGACCGTCGGGCCGTCACACAGGCGGCATCTCGCTGCCGAAGCGGCTGCGTACGGCCGTCTGCACCTCGTCCTCCTCGGCCGGGTCGGCGGCGAGCCTGCGGAGTCGGTCGACGACGCGGGTGTCGCCGGTCTCGGCATGGCGTGCGGCGACTTCGCGGGTGGTCTCCTCGCAGTCCCACAGGCATTCGACGGCGAATCCGGCGGGGAAGGAGGGGTCCGTGGCGGCCAGGGCGCGGGCGGCGCGGCCACGGAGGTGGGAGGAGGCGGTCTCGCGGTAGATGTGCCGCAGGACGGGGGCGGCGCAGCCGATGCCGAGCCGGCCGGCGCCGTCGACGAGGGTCCACAAGGTCGGTGCGTCGGGCCCCTCGCCGCGGACGGCCTCGCGCAGGGCGCCGAGGACCAGGTCCTTGTCCTGGGCTCCGCCTCGGCAGGCGAGCATGCGGCCGGCGGCGGCGCCGAGCGGGTCGGGGCGGTGGGCCCAGCGGCGGGCGCGTTCGACGGCGGCGACGCTGCGCATGCGCTCGTAGGCCTCGACGGCGGCCTCCACGACCGGCGTGGGGCCGGTGGTGACGGCCTGCTCGACGAGGTCGAGGGCGTCGGGGTCGTTGCTGTCGGCGAGGTAGCGCAGGGCGGTGGCGCGGGCGCCCTCGGTGCCGGTGCGGGCGGCTTCGAGGATCTCGGGCCGGTCCTCGGGTCCGGCGACGGCGGTCAGGCAGCGGGCGGCCGGGACGTGCAGGGCGGTGCCGCGTTCGACGCCCTGTTGGGCCCAGTCGAACACCGCCTGGACGCTCCACCCCGGGCGGGGCCCGGACGAGTTCATCTGGCGCTGCCAGCGGTCGAAGCAGCCGGTCTCCTGGGCGGCACGCACGCGCGTGGCGATCCATTCGCGCGGATCGTCGGCCCACAGCCGCCAGGGCCGTGGCTCGAAGGCGTCCCGCACGGCGGCGGCGAGTTCCGCCTCGCCCTCGGGGTCGGCGGGGAAGCGGGCGAGGACGGGGGCGGCGAGGGAGCGCAGCCCGGCGTCGTCGTCGCGCAGGGCGAGCTCGTCCAGGGCCCAGGCCCAGTTGGAGCCCTCGGCGGCGTACCTGCGCAGCAGCTCCAGGGCGTCTCGCCTGCCGTAGGAGGCGAGGTGGCCGAGGACCGCGAGGGCCAGGCCGGTGCGGGTCTCCTCGGTGTCGAGGATGTCCTCGGTGTCGAAGAGGTGGGCCTCGATGGCGTCGAGTTCGCCGCCGAGGTCGAGGTACAGACGGGCGTAGTAAAGGGAGCGGTTCTCCACCTGCCAGTCGTGGCGCGGGTCGCGCACCACACAGTGGTTCAGCGCCGCGAGCGCCTCGGCGCGCGGGGCGGTGAGCGCGTGCAGCGTGCCGTCGCCACGGCCTCGCTGAAGCAGGCCGAGCAGCGTACCGCTGGGCGCTATGACCGGATCGAACATGGGAAACAGCCTCACATCAAGCGTCGACGCGACCGGAAAACGTGCTTTACCGGGCCGCGTGACAACGCGTCGGGGCGCCCGCCGTCTCATGCTTGCTGTAGACCATCTCTCTCTGCCTCTCGTCGGTGGCCCATGCGGGCCGCATCACGGCCCGCGCGGTGCGGCAACACCTGCCCAGCCATCGCGTCCGTGAATCACGACGTCATGATGACTCGGCGCTCTTCGATGCCGCGACCGAAATTTCCGGCGGCCCTGTACCGCCTCCCCCGTTTTCCGTTGCCTGTCCTGCCAGGGACCTTGTTTTCCCTGGTCAGGGCGTTCGGATCAGTTCGCTCCGAACAGTTGGAGCAGGTCTGTCTTGCCGAACATCCGGGCCGTGTCGACGGCCGAGGGCGTGCCCGCGGACGGATCGGCTCCGCCCTCCAGGAGGGCGCGGATCACGGCTTCCTCGCCCTTGAAGACCGCCCCGGCGAGGGGGGTCTGGCCTCGGTCGTTGATCCGGTCCGCCTCGGCGCCTCGGGCGAGCAGGGCCCGGACGGTGTCGGCGTGTCCGTGGTAGGCGGCGAGCATCACGAGCGAGTCGCCGCGGTCGTTGGTGAGGTTGGCCGGAACGCCCGCGTCCACATACTCGGCGAGCGCGTCGGTCTGCCCCTGCCGCGCCAGATCGAAGATCTTGGTCGCGAGCTCCACGACCTCGGGGTCGGGGGCTTCAGTCATCGGCCGGTCCACCTCTCCTTACAGCCGTTCGGGTGAATCGCCAGGGTACTGGCTGTGGGCGCACATGACCGGAGTCGCCCGAGGCAAAGATCACCGCGAGACCCGTTCGACGCAACTTCCCTGCTCAGGGAGGCCCTCCAAGCCTCCGCCATACGGGGGAAATTTCCAGAATTTCCACCATTTGCACCTTTTATCGTATGGATACATGCTGTGATCCTGGAAGTACTCATGGTGACTGTCCCCACGAACCAGGAGAACTCAAATGATTCTGTCCATCTCAGGCGTGGTCCTGCTCGGCATCATCGTCTTCCTCTTCTTCAAGAAGGACGGACTCAAGGCATCGCACGCCTTTGTGGCGGCGCTCTTCGGCTTCTACCTCGCGAGCACGGCCATCGCGCCGAGCATCAAGGCCGGCGGCGAGAGTCTCGCGAGCCTCCTCGGCGGCATCAAGTTCTGACGCCGCAGATCCCGTCCGTACGCACCTTCAGGAGACAGCAGTGGCCCGGCGCCCCCTCCCCCGCATCCTGAGCACAGGCAGCGCACAGATCGCCCGGAGCCGGGAGCTGGCCCGGACGGCGGCCGACAGTGCCACCGACGTCCTCCACCCGCTGATCACGATCACCCGCGGGCTGCGCCGGCTGGCCTCGGCCGGGCGGCGCAAGTGGTCCGACACCCCCAAGGACAAGCGCGGGCCGCTGCTGTTCCTGATGGCGTCGGTGATCCTGGTCGTGGCCCTCGTGCCGTACGGCCCGCTGCTGGCCGTCATCACCCTGATGGCGGCGGCAGCCTGGCAGGGCCGGGACCGCACCCCGCCGGCCCCCGAGGGCCCCGACGAGTCGCAGACGCAGCGCCTGCAGGCGCTGTACGAGGCACTCGTCCCGTACTTCTCCACCGCCGAGGACCCCGCTCCGCTGTACGCCCACGGCGGCGAGTGGGACAAGGTCCTCACCGACTTCGAGTTCGACGACTCCGGCCGGGTCAGCAGTCTGGTGGTCCGCTACCCGGCGTACTTCACCGACGGCGAACCGGCCGCCCGCGCGCGGATCGAGCAGTTGCTGAGCGCCAAGTCGGGCCGCGGCCGCGAGTACCACTTCATCTGGGACGAGGAGGGCAACCAGCTCACGGTCACCGTCCTCGCCCCGCTCCCCACCGACATCGCCGCCCAGCGGTTCGTCACCTCCCCCGGCGAGACCGTCCTGGGCTTCACCGACCCCGGCGAGGTCCCGCGCACGCTCCCCCTCACCCACGGGGAGGAGCAGCGCGACGTCCCGCCCGTGGTGTGGCGCACCGGCGTCCGCTCCACCGAGCCGCATCTGCTGGCCGTGGGCCAGCCGGGCAGCGGCACCTCCACGCTGCTGCGCTCGATCGCCCTGCAGGCCCTGCAGTACGGCGACGTCCTGATCGTCGAGGGCGGCGGCACCGGTGAGTACGCCTGTCTCACCGGCCGGGACGGCGTCCTCGCCGTCGAGTGCGCCGTGGCCGGGGCACTGGCCAGCCTGGAGTGGGCCGCGCACGAGACCGAGCGCCGGCTCATCGCCGTCAACCGCGCGCGCCAGGCGGGGCAGGCGCCGCCCGAGGACACCCGGCGCCCGCTGTGGATCGTCCTGGACCGCCCCATCGCCCTCGGTCTCGTCGGCACCGACGGGCACCAGGACCCGCAGTCCCTGCTCCATCTGCCGCTGCGGCACGGCCGCGCCGCCAACGTCACGATCGTGGTGGCCGAGCAGTTCGACCACCTGGATCTGCTCAGCGACGCGGTACGCCAGCACACCCGCGCGCGTGTCGTCCTCGGCCCGGCGACCACCGAGCAGTTGGCGGCCGTCCTGGGTGCCCCGCCGCACACGACTCCCACCACCGCTGTCCCGCCCGGCCGCGGCTACGCCCGCCTGGGCACCGGCCCGGTCCTGCGTCTCCAGGTGCCGGCCACCCCCGACCCGTACGACGACGCCACCAGCGACGCCCATCGCCAGGCCGTCCTCGACCTCCTGCCGCCGCGCACGACCCCGGCGGACGCGGAGCCGGCCGTCGTGACGACCGAGGCGGTGCCCATCGAGAAGCTGCCCGTCGAGAAGCCGGTGCTGGAGAAGATCCCGCTGGAGAAGATCCCCATGGACAAGCCGCCGCTGGAGGAGGTGCCGATGAACAAGGTGCCGACCGAGGCGATGGCCGGGGAGAGCTGAGCGGACACGGCATCGGCGAGAGGGCCGGGTGGCTGTCAGCCACCCGGCCCTCTCGCCGTAGCGCCCCGACTCTGATCAGGCCACGAAGGTGCGCGGGGCCTCGCCCCCGGCCGTTCCGCCGCTCTCCACCAGCCGCGCCGCCGCGGCCAGCCGTACCGCCGCCTCCTCGGCGAGCGCCCCGCCGACCGTGAACGGCAGGCGTACGTAGCCCTCGAAGGCCCCGTCGACCCCGAAGCGCGGCCCCGAGGGCACACGGACGCCGACCCGCTCCCCCGCCTCGGCGAGCCGCGACCCCGACAGGCCGCCGGCCCGCACCCACAGGGTCAGACCGCCGCCGGGCACCTCGAACTCCCAGTCGGGCAGCTCCCGCCGTACGGCCGTGACCAGCGCGTCCCGGTTCTCCCGGGCCTGGGCGCGGCGCAGCTCGACGGCCTGCTCCCAGCCGCCGGTGCTGAACAGCCAGTTCACCGCCAGCTGCTCCAGCACGGGCGTGCCCAGGTCGGCGTAGGCGCGGGCGGCGACGAGGCTGCGGATGACGTCCGGGGCGGCGCGCACCCAGCCGATGCGCATGCCGGCCCAGAAGGCCTTGCTGGCCGAGCCGACGGTGACCACGGTGGACCCGGCCGGGTCGAACCCGCACACCGGCCGCGGCATGCCGCCGCCCGCGTACTCCTCGTCCAGCCACAGCTCGCTCATCGTCTCGTCGGCGACCAGCACGGTCCCCGCCGAGCGGGCGGCCTCCACCAGCCGACGGCGCTGGTCGTCGTCGGCGAGGGCGCCCGTCGGGTTGTGGAAGTCGGCGACGACGTACGCGATGCGCGGCGCGGCCTCCCGCAGCACCTGGCGCCAGCGGTCCATGTCCCAGCCGCTGAGGCCCTCGGCCATGGCGACGGGCACCAGCCGCGCGCCCGCCTCGCGCATGAGCTGGAGGATGTTGGCGTACGACGGCGACTCGACGGCGATGCGCTCGCCGCGGCCGCCGAAGAGATGGCAGATGGCGTCGATGGCGCCCATCGCGCCGGTCGTCACCATGATCTGCTCGGGCATGGTCGGGATGCCGCGCGCGGTGTACCGCTCGGCGATCATCGCGCGCAGCGCGGGCAGCCCGGCCGGGTAGTCGCCGTGCGTGTGCGCGTAGGGCGGCAGTTCCTCCAGGGCGCCCTGCACGGCCCGGGTGAGCCAGGGCTCGGGGGCGGGCAGGGCGGCGCAGCCGAGGTCGATCATCGAGCCGAGCGCCTCGGGCGGCAGCGGCTCCAGGCCCCGCGCGGGCAGCGGGTTCCCGGCCGGTACGGCGGTCCAGCTGCCGGCACCGCGCCGGGACTCGAGGAAGCCCTCGCCGCGCAGCGCCTCGTAGGCGGCGGCCACCGTGGTCCGGCTGACGGCCAGCGACAGGGCCAGCTCCCGCTCGGCGGGCAGCCGGGCGGCCACGGGGACGCGGCCCTCCAGCACCAGCAGCCGGATGCCGTCGGCGAGTGCGCGGTAGGCGGGCGGGCGGCGGGTGCCGGGGCCGGCCGGTCGGTCCTGCTGGGACTTGAGCAGCCGGGCGAGCTGCGCGGCCCCCACCGCGGAAGTCCACTGCGCCATGGTTACCAGTCCACCTTCCCCGAATTGGCCATGGATGAGGTTTCCCCTCAAGCCACAGAGTGACATGCGTCAGGCCACTACCACCATCCGGGGGGCACTTCTTGTCCATCTCCTCCACGCCGGACCACGTCCTACGGCGTCTCGTGCAGTTGTACGGCGGTCTGGCCCTGTACGGAGCCAGCTCGGCCCTCCTCATCCGCTCGGGTCTCGGTCTCGAGCCCTGGAACGTGCTGCATGAGGGGCTCGCGGAGCGGACCGGGCTGTCGATCGGCGTGGTGCTGACCCTGGTGGGCGCGGCCGTCTTGCTGCTGTGGATCCCGCTGCGGCAGCGGCCGGGCCTCGGCACGGTCTCCAACGTGCTGGTGATCGGTGCCGCGATGGACGCCACGCTGGCCGTGGTGCCCGACGCGCACGGCCTCGCGGTCCGGATTTCGCTGATGGCGGCCGGGATCGTCCTGAACGGCGCCGCGACCGGCCTGTACATCGCGGCGCGCTTCGGGCCCGGCCCCCGGGACGGACTGATGACGGGCTTGAACCGGCGCACGGGGTGGTCGATCCGGTCGGTGCGCACGGTCGTCGAGATCACGGTCGTGGTGACCGGGTTCCTGCTCGGCGGCACCGTGGGCGTCGGCACCCTGCTGTACGCGGTGTCGATCGGCCCGCTCGCCCAGGTGTTCCTGCGCGTGTTCGCCGTCCCGACGGCATCGGACGGCAGCACGGTCGTTGCCACCGGTCAACCCCGTGGAGCGATACTGCGTCGGTGACCACCACGCGGATACGCCACCCCTATCTCGACCACCCCGGCCCGATCGCGTTCGCCCACCGGGGCGGCGCGGCCGACGGCCTGGAGAACACCAGGCTGCAGTTCCGGCGCGCGGTGGAGCTGGGTTACCGGTACATCGAGACGGACGTCCACGCCACGCGCGACGGAAAGCTGGTCGCCTTCCACGACGCGACGCTGGACCGGATGACGGACGGCGCGGGGCGGATCGCCGACCGGCTCTGGGCCGACGTACGGCACGCGCGTGTGGCGGGCAAGGAGCCGGTACCGCTGTTCGAGGAGCTGCTGGAGGAGTTCCCGCAGGTGCGCTGGAACGTCGACGTCAAGGCGGAGCCCGCCCTGCACCCCTTCCTGGAACTGATCGAGCGAACGAACACCTGGGATCGAATCTGTGTCGGTTCGTTCTCCGAGGCCCGTGTCGTGCGCGCCCAGCGGCTGGCGGGTCCGCGCCTGGCCACGTCGTACGGCACGCGCGGTGTGCTCAATCTGCGGCTGCGCTCCTGGGGCGTCCCTGCGGCGCTGCGCGCCTCGGCGGTCGCGGCGCAGGTGCCCGAGACCCAGTCGGGCATCCAGGTGGTCGACCACCGCTTCGTGCGCACGGCACACGCGCGTGGGCTCCAGGTGCATGTGTGGACGATCAATGAGCCCGATCGCATGCACAGGCTCCTGGACCTCGGTGTCGATGGCATCATGACCGATCACATCGACACGCTGCGCAAGGTCATGGAGGACCGGGGCGTCTGGGTCTGACCCCCGGAACGCGCCCCCGCGCGGCGTCGGACCGGAAGCGAGGGCGCGGGTGGGGACCGAGACCGAGCGCACGGCGGTCGCCGACGAGGCGGCGGACCGGCGGCGCGAGCAGCGCGGCTGGTACTTCTACGACTGGGCGTGCTCGGTCTACTCGACCAGCGTGCTCACCGTGTTCCTCGGCCCCTATCTGACGTCGGTCGCCGAGGAGGCCGCCGACGCCGAGGGTTTCGTCCACCCCTTGGGCATCCCGGTGCGGGCGGGGTCGTTCTTCGCCTATTCGGTGTCCCTGTCGGTGATCGTGGCGGTGCTGGTGATGCCCCTGGTGGGCGCCGCCGCCGACCGCACCGGCCGCAAGAAGCCGTTCCTGGGCGCGGCCGCCTATGTCGGGGCCGGGGCGACGGCGGGCATGTTCTTCCTGGCCGGCGACCGTTATCTGCTGGGCGGAGTGCTGCTGATCGTGGCGAACGCCGCGCAGTCGGTGGCGATGATGCTCTACAACTCCTATCTGCCGCAGATCGCCCCGCCCGAGGAACGCGACGCGGTCTCCTCGCGCGGCTGGGCCTTCGGCTACGCGGCGGGCGCCCTGGTCCTGGTCGCCAACCTGGTCCTCTACCTCGCCCACGACAGCTTCGGTCTGTCCGAGGGCATGGCGGTCCGGATCTGTCTGGCGTCGGCCGGCCTGTGGTGGGGCGGCTTCGCGCTGATCCCGCTGCGGCGGCTGCGCGACCGGCGCACCCGCGCGGGCGAGGCGACCACGTCCGAAGGCGAGCCTCCCGCGCGCGAGGCGACCGCGCCCGGCCTGCGGCAGCTGACCGCCACGGTCCGGGACATGCGCCGCCACCCGCTGACGCTGGGCTTCCTGATGGCCTACCTGGTCTACAACGACGGCATCCAGACGGTGATCTCCCAGGCCTCGGTCTACGGCTCGAAGGAGCTGGACCTCGGCCAGTCGACCCTCATCGGCGCGGTCCTGCTGGTGCAGGTGCTCGCGGTGGCGGGCGCGCTGGCGCTGGGACGGCTCGCGCGGATCTACGGGGCCAAGCGCACGATCCTCGGGTCGCTGGCCGCGTGGACGGCGGTCCTTGCGGCGGGCTACTTCCTGCCCGCGGGACAGTCGGTGTGGTTCTTCGTGCTGGCCTCGGGGATCGGCCTGGTCCTGGGCGGCAGCCAGGCCCTGTCCCGCTCGCTGTTCTCCCACCTCGTCCCGCCGGGCAAGGAGGCCGAATACTTCGCCGCGTACGAGGTGAGCGACCGCGGGATGAGCTGGCTCGGGCCGCTGCTGTTCGGGCTGACGTTCCAGCTGACCGGGAGCTACCGGGACGCGATCATCTCGCTCGTGGCCTTCTTCGTCCTGGGCTTCGTACTGCTCGCGAGGGTCCCGGTGCGCCGGGCGATCGGCGACGCGGGCAACCCGGTTCCCGAGAGGATTTAGCACTCAGGGCGAAAGGGCGGTAGTGTACGCCTTTGGCCTGCCAGGCGTACCGTTACTGCGCGTCAAAGATGCAAAAACGCTGGGTGACATCTCCTAGCAGATGTGACAAACCGGGCGCCGGTGGGTACTGCACTGGTTGACAAGGCTGCGGCTACGACGGCGACGCATGACCCGAAACGGGACACGGGACGGGAATCTTTACCGCCGACCGGACGTTGACCGGATGACGACGACAGCGACACCTGTCCTGTGGGCGACAAGCCCGGGAGGCACGATTCATGAGTGAGCGAGCTCTTCGCGGCACGCGCCTCGTGGTGACCAGCTACGAGACGGACCGCGGCATCGACCTGGCCCCGCGCCAGGCCGTGGAGTACGCATGCGAGAAGGGGCACCGCTTCGAGATGCCCTTCTCGGTCGAGGCGGAGATCCCGCCGGAGTGGGAGTGCAAGGTCTGCGGGGCCCAGGCACTCCTCGTGGATGGCGACGGCCCTGAGGAGAAGAAGGCCAAGCCCGCGCGTACGCATTGGGACATGCTGATGGAGCGGCGCACCCGCGAGGAACTCGAAGAGGTTCTCGAGGAGCGACTCGCCGTTCTCCGCTCCGGGGCGATGAACATCGCGGTTCACCCCCGGGACAGCCGCAAGTCGGCATGAGCCCCAGCGTGGCTTGACCGGCGACAGCGCACGCCGAAATGACCGAGGGCGCCGTACGAGATCTCGTACGGCGCCCTCGGTCTGTCTTCCGCAAGGCTGGCGAGGCCTCTCAGTGCGTCAGCGGCGGGCGCGGTCCCTGCGGGGCGTCCCCGCCGGGCTCGTCCCGGATGACCTCGCCCTGGACGACCTTCCCGTCCGGGCGGTGGATACGGGCCTGCTGGAAGGCGTCTCCGAAGCTGCCCGGCGCGGCGGCGCGCAGCCGGCGCTCGAAGGTGCGCTCGGCGCGGCGGCCGAGGGCCTTCTGGACGGGCGGGATCAGCAGGATCAGGCCGAGCACGTCGGAAACCAGGCCGGGGAGCATCAGCAGCAGGCCGCCGAGCATCAGCCAGCCGTTGCCCTCGCTGCCGGACGGTGTGCCGCCGCGCTGCACCGCCTGGTTCAGGTTCTGGAAGGCCCGGCGTCCGGCCCGCTTCACCACGGCCGCACCGAGCAGGATGCCGGCGACCAGCAGCAGGAAGACGGTGAACCCGCCCGCCGCGCCCGCGACCACGGTCAGCAGCCAGATCTCCAGCACGAGCCAGGCGGCTATCCCGAGGGGCAGGAAGGTGCGGAGCCGGCTGCGGCGGGGCCTCGCCGGCTGCGTGGAGGTCTGCGTCATGCGTCCAGTGTGCCCCGCGGCAGCTCAGTCCGGGATAAACGTCCTACGGGCGAAGCCGCTTGGCGACCTTGCCGGCCCGCTCCCCCACGCCCCAGGTCGTCACCCGCCACAGCGCCTCGACCAGGATGTCCCGGCTCATCTTGGAGTCGCCCAGCTCGCGCTCCACGAACGTGATGGGCACCTCGACCACGTGGTACCCGGCCTTGATCGCCCGCCGGGCCAGGTCGACCTGGAAGCAGTAGCCCTGCGAGGCGACCTCGTCCAGGCCCAGCCCTTCCAGGGTCTCGCGGCGGAAGGCCCGGTAGCCGCCGGTGACGTCACGGATCGGGACGTCCAGCAGGACACGGGAGTACAGGCTGCCGCCGCGGGAGATGAACTCTCGGCTCTTGGGCCAGTTCACCACGCGTCCGCCCGGCACCCAGCGCGAGCCGAGCACCAGGTCGGCGCCCTTGAGGGCGGTCAGCAGCCGGGGCAGTTCCTCGGGCTGGTGGGAGCCGTCGGCGTCCATCTCGACGAGGACGCCGTAGTCCCGCTCCAGGCCCCAGCTAAAGCCCGCGAGGTAGGCGGCGCCGAGGCCCTCCTTGCCCTTGCGGTGCAGGACATGCACCTGGTCGTCGCCCACGGCCAGCTCGTCGGCCAGCTTGCCCGTGCCGTCCGGGCTGTTGTCGTCGGCCACGAGCACGTGCGCCGCGGGGACGGCGGCCCGCACCCGCCCCACGATCCCCTTGATGTTCTCCGCCTCGTTGTAGGTCGGAATGATCACCAGGGCCGTGCCGAGCGGGCCGAAACGCCTGCTCTGGGACTGTGCCGCCCCGCTCCCGTCGCCGTCGTTCACTGCTGCCCCTTCGTCTTCATGCGCAGAGGTCCACCATAGTGGCCGCCGTCTGCGATGACGTGGCGGGCGGTTCGTATGCTCGTGCCGATTCCACAACAGCGGGGCCCACGGGAGTCATGACAGCGGCCCACGGGGCTGCGGATGGGGGCCCGGCACCCTTCGGGCCGGCCCGGGATCCGCTGGCTGCGGATCGACCTGAGGCCGTTGTCTACTGAGCGGCCGGGCCCCACCCGGGTCACACCTTCCCGACCGGCCGGAACGTTCCCTCGCCGCGGCGCGGGCGCTGAGCCTGGCTCCCAGTGGCGGTGCCCGGTGGGGTGCACCGTCCCTGACCCAGCGGCGCGGCGGCGAGTGCGCGGACGTGCCCCCGTCGGGCGTCCTGTGGTGGACTCCGCCGAACCTACCGGCCCCGGACCGTCCTCTGTCAACACCCCTTTGAGCTGCGCATACGTTCGGAACGTGCTGGTCGGCGGGGAGGATGCGCAGGTCGCGCGGTGAGCCGCCGGAGGGGGTCCGGCGGCGTAGATCACTCGCCCGGCCGTACGTACGCCGTCCGCCCGCCGACGACCGTGCGCAGGCACACCGGCAGCTCGCCGCCGGGGGTCAGGTCGGGCAGGCCGGGGGTGCCGGAGCGGGGGTCGGTGGACCAGCGGGCGACCCGGTCGTCGGGGGCCTGGACCACCAGCTCGCCGGTGCGCCAGACCGCGTAGTCGGCGGGTGCGCCGGGCACCAGGACGCCCGCGTCGTCCCGGCCGGTGGCCCGCCAGCCGCCGCGGGTGTGGGCGGTGAACGCGGCGCGCACGGAGACCCGGTGCTCGGGCGTGCGGTGGAAGGCGGCGGCCCGGACCGTGCCCCACGGGTCGAGCGGCGTGACCGGGCTGTCGGAGCCGAGGGCGAGCGGGACACCGGCCCGCAGCAGGGCGGCGAACGGGTTGAGCGAGCGGGCCCGCTCCACCCCGAGCCGCTGGGCGTACATGCCGTCCTCGCCGCCCCACAGCGCGTCGAACGCCGGCTGCACGGACGCGGTCAGACCCAGCTCGGCGAAGGCGGCGATCGCCTCGGGGTCGAGCATCTCGGCGTGCTCGACGCGATGCCGGGCGGCCCGGACGCGGGCGAGCCCGACCTTGTCGGATGCGGCGCGCACGCCCTCCACGACAGCGCTGACGGCGGCGTCGCCGATCGCGTGGAAGCCCGCCTGGAGCCCGGCCTCGGTGCAGGCGACGACATGCGCGGCGACGGCCGCCGCGTCCAGGTAGGCGGTGCCGGTGTGCCCGGCGTCGGCGTACGGCTGGTGCAGGCAGGCGGTGTGGGAGCCGAGGGCGCCGTCGACGAACAGGTCGCCCGCGGCGCCGAGCGCGCCCAGCTCACGCGCCTTCGCCACATCCTGCTCGGCCCAGTAGCCGACCACCCGTGGGCCGGGCTCCTCGGCGGCGAGGCGGAGCAGGCCGGTGAAGTCGTCCTCGGAGGAGATCTCCGGGCCGCCGCACTCGTGGACCGAGCCGATGCCGAGGGAGGCCGCGTGCGCGAGGGCCGCGCGCTGGGCCTCGGTGCGCTGGGCGGGGGTGACGGCGGCCAGGGCGGTGGCCCGTACGGCGTGATGGGCGTCGGCGGTGAGCGGGCCGTCCACCGGGCCGAGGCCGGGCGTCATGTCGAGCAGCGCCGTGGTGACGACCGCCGAGTGGACGTCGATCCGGGAGAGGTAGAGGGGACGGCCGCCGGTGGCCTCGTCGAGCTCGGCGCGCGTCGGGGGGCGGCCGCCGGGCCAGCGGGCCGCGTCCCAGCCGTGGCCGAGCAGGACCCGGTCGTCGGGGCGGGCGGCGGCGAACCGCCGTACGAGCGTCAGGGCCTGGTCCAGATCGCGGGCCGCGGACAGGTCGAGGCCGGTCAGGGCCAGCCCGGTGGCGGTGGTGTGGACGTGCGCGTCGGTGAACGCGGGGGTGACCAGTGCCCCGTCCAGGTCGACGACCTCGTCGACGCCGTCGGCGAAGGCGTCGGCCGCGCCCTCCGAGCCGACCCAGGCGACCTGGCCGTGCTCGACGACCATGGCGGTGGCGAAGGGGTCCGCGGGGCTGTGCACTTCTCCGCGGCGCAGCAGGACGGTCTCGGTCGGGGCGGTGCGCTCACTCATGAGGAACAGTCTCGCGCCTCGGCCGGGGCGCACCGCACGCAGGTCGTCAGATACGCGGCGGCCGTGCCTCGTACGGCGTCGAGAGCACCACCGTCGTACGCGTCGACACCCCGGCGAGCGACCGGATGCGGGCCAGCAGGCCCTCCAGCTCGTGCGGTGTGGCCACGCGCACCTTGAGGATGTAGTTCTCGTCGCCCGCGACGCTGTGGCAGGCCTCGATCTCGGGGACGCCGACGAGCCGGTCGGAGATGTCGTCGGGGGCGCTGGGGTCGAAGGGTTTGACCGAGATGAAGGCGGTCAGCGGCAGCCCGACGGCCTCGGGGTCGACCACCGCGGCGTAGCCGCGGATGACCCCGCGCTGTTCCAGCCGGCGCACCCGCTGGTGCACGGCCGACGTCGACAGACCCGTGGCCTTGCCGAGGTCTGTGTAGCTCATCCGCCCGTCCTTGACGAGCAGCTGCACGATCTGACGGTCCAGCTCCTCCATGGCGCAAGAACCTACAGGGCGGTTGATCTCTTCGGATACCTCGACAGCCCGGTCATACCCGGTTCGTGACCTGGGGCCCCGCCCGTCCTCGTCCGCCCCGGCTCGCGGTCCGCCGGAGAACTGCTCGAGGACCGCCGGAGGCACGAGGGGCCGGGACACGCCGTTTCCGGGCACCTGCGGACGGCGTGTGACGAACGCCACAGGTCCCGGGTGACGTCCGTGATGGACTCGTGATTACCTCGGAGGCCGGACGGGAAGTGCTTGCTGTGGTCGAGGCCGCAGCGCCTTCACGGCCCAGCCCGAGGGGGAGAATCCCATGCAGAGTCTTAAGCGCCCTGGTCGTAGCGTGCCCAAGCGGCAGCAGCCGGTCGTCGAGCCCGAGCCGGAGGGCGTCGAAACCGACGTCTTCGACGGTGATGACGGTGACGAGGCCGTCGACGCGTACGACACCTTCGAGATGTACCGGGTGATCTGCCCGGACTGCGCCCAGCCGATCGCCCTGCTGGCGGACGAGGAGTCCCTGCCGGAGCACGCGCTGTGCGCCTCGCCGTGGAACCCGTTCGGGCTCACGGTGTGCCGGGGCACCGGCCGCAGCGCCACCGACGCCCGCCCGGCCGACGAGACCGTCGAGCCGCAGGAGCAGGACACGGCCCTGCTGTTGACGCTCCCTCAGGGGCTCGACTGGCGGACGCAGCCCTTCTCGCACGTCGGCGGTCCGGGCTCGCGCCCGATGCGCGTCCCGTCGATGCGCCGCCACGCCGCCTGAGCCGCTTCGCTCAGTTCCAGTAACTGCCCTGCACCATGGCCCGCAGGCTGCCGTGGTGCAGGATCAGTGTGTCCGGATCCGCCGGCAGGGCCGCCTCACCGAAGTGCACTCGGCGGTACGCGATCCGCAGCATGACGATCGCGTGCCGCAGGGCGGCGTAGAGGGTGTGGAAGTCCATGTCGCGCGGGGTGTGTCCGGTCAACTCGGCATAGCGGGCCTCGACGTTCTCGCGGCGCAGGAGGTCCGGCAGTCCGGGCTGTCCGGAGGCGACCGTGAGGTCCTGGAAGAAGCGGTGCAGGTAGACCAGCCATCCCAGGTCCGTCTCACGCGGTGCGAGCGCGGCCATCTCCCAGTCGAGGACGGCGGCGGGCTCGAAGCCGTCGTAGACGACGTTGCCGATGCGCGCGTCGCCCCAGCTGAGCACCGGTGTGCCCGGCTCGGCGGGCCACAGCTCCTCCAGCCGGTCGAAGGCCGCCTCGATGAGCGGTGAGCGGGGCAGGCCGTGCACGACCCAGGCGTAGTAGGCGCGTTGGGCCGTGACATGGCCGCGCAGCGCGTCCGCGCCCGGCAGGGCGAGGAACCGGGCCTCGCCGAGCGGCACTTGGTCGTGCAGCCGGGCCAACAGCCCTACGGTGGCGGCCTCCAGGCGTTCCCGCTCGGCGTCGCTCGCCGCGTGCAGCCAGTTGCCGCCGTAGGTGTACGGCATCACGTCCGGCGGGACCCGCCCCGCGACGCGCTCCATGACGAAGAAGGGCGCGCCGAGCGGGCCGGGGTCCAGCTCCAGCCACCGCACCTCGGGGACGGGCACGTCCGTGTGCTCGGCGACCAGTCTCATCGTGCGGTACTGGCGGTACATGTCGTACTCGGGGAAGACGGTGTACGCCGACGGGTCCGCCGCGAGCCGCAACACACAGGCGCGCAGGGGCGGTTCGGGGTGCTCGATGTCGAACAGGACGGTCTCGCTGGACATGCCGTTGGAGGCGGGGACGCGCACGCCGGTGGCCTTCGCGCCGGGGAGCCGGGTGTCCAGCCAGGCGGTGAGGCGGCGGGCGATGTCCTCGGGGTCGCGGGTGGTGGTGCGGGGGCGTGCGGGAGGCATCTCGCCTCACCGCCCGACCGAGTCGAAGCCGGTGAACCCACTGGGGTCGTGGCGGCCGAAGGAACCGTGCTCGAAGATGCCGTACCCCGTGCGCCCGTCGAGGCGGAAGCGGGCCGCGTGGTCGGTGACGCCGTACGCGACACGGGGGTGCGGTGCCGCCATGTCGTACGTACGGCGGTCCACCCAGCCCGGGCCCTGCCAGGTGCCGTGCTGCCAGTCCTCGGCGGGCGGATACCCGGCGCCGACCGCGAGCGGCGAGGAGGCGATGATCTCCACCTCCAGCTCCTGCGGTTTGCGTACGTCGCCGAGGTGGACGACGGCGCGTTCGGGGTGGCGGGTGCCCGGGCGGTAGGTGATCTCGGCCTGGGGCCAGCCGAGCTGGCGGTCCCGCTGCCCCGGGGTGACGAGGGTGGCGTCGTTCAGGGAACGGTGGCCGTCGGCGTCCTCCTGGACGACGAGCATCAGGAACCGGTCCTCGAAGCGCACCGGGCTCCAGATCCAGTGGAAGCCCTCGGTGGGGTGTTCCGCGGCGAGCCGGCCGCCGTCCTCGCCGGGCAGGGGGCGCACGCCCCAGCTGCGGTCGCGGGTGCCGGTCCACTCGCCGGGCTTGAGGCGGATCTCCCGGCCGCCCGCGCGGATCCGGCCAGTGCACCGGCCCGCCTGCACGAAACGCCGGCCCTCCAGGGTGAGCCGGTCGCCGCGCCGCTGCACATGGTGCGGCTCCCACAGCGCGGGGAAGTCGGCCGACCAGTGGATCTCGAAGGAGAGGCCGTCGGGGTCGTCCGGCGGGGGCGCGCAGCTCAGCACGAACTCCGCGAGCGGCCGCTCGACGGTGGTGCGCAGAGGCCCGACGGAGAGCCGCAGGCGGTCGTCGCCGAGGGCGTCGCTCGCCCGTACGGCGTACAGGGTGTCGCCGAGGCGCAGGGTGGCGTACGCGTCGGTCACGCCGAGGTTCGGGTACACGCCGAGGCCGGTGATCAGCAGAGCCCGGCCGGCGTGGTCGAAGACGTGGAAGATGCCGCGGTCGTAGGCGTTGCGGTCGCCGGTGGCGACGTGCTTCATGGACAGCGGCACCTGGTGGACCGGGTACTCGTCGAGCGGTACGGGGCGATCGTCGGCCAAGGCGCACCTCCCTGACGGCGGTTCAGGTGACGGTACGTCAGACCGGCTCCGATGACCAGACCGCGTGCGGGACGGGCGCGAACTCACGGCCGATTACGTCGACCGGTGACCCGGGCCGCCACCGCCGCGTTGGCCCGGTATGACCCCCACCTATTCCACGACCGGGCGTCAGCACCAACTGTTCGTCCCGGCTCGCGCAGAATCGGTTCCGCTGGCGCCTCCCATGGCCCCGCCCCCGACGGCTCCGCCGCAGCCCGCGGACCCGCCCATCTACCTGGATCTGCTGCGCACCTGGGCCGACCGGGGCCGCACGCTGCCCGGGCGCCACGACCCGGAGTGGGTACGGCTCGCGGCGCCCGTGGTGCGGCCGGGTCAGTTCAGCGGCTCTCCGGACCCGCGAGGTGGCGTGCGATGACCATCCGCTGGATCTGGTTGGTGCCCTCGACGATCTGCAGCACCTTGGCCTCGCGCATGTAGCGCTCGGCCGGGAAGTCGGCGGTGTAGCCGTAGCCGCCGAGGATCTGCACGGCGTCGGTGGTGACCTTCATGGCGGTGTCGGTGCAGTGCAGCTTGGCCATCGCGGCCTGCTTGGCGAAGGGCAGCCCCGCGTCGCGCAGCCGTGCCGCCGCCAGGTACAGGGCGCGGCCGGCCTCGATCTGGGTGGCCATGTCGGCGAGCATGAAGCGCAGGCCCTGGAAGTCGGCGATCGGCTTGCCGAACTGGCGGCGGTCCTGGGCGTACGCCACGGCCTCGTCGAGGGCCGCCTGGGCGACGCCGATGGCGCAGGCGGCGATGCCGAGCCGCCCGGAGTCGAGCGCGGACAGGGCGATGGTGAAGCCCTGGCCCTCCTCGCCGATACGGCGGCTGTCGGGGACGCGGACGCCGTCGAGGTGGATCTGGGCGGTGGGCGAGCCCTTCATGCCCATCTTCTTCTCGGGCGCGGCGGCGCTCAGCCCCTCGGCGTCGCCCGGCACCAGGAACGCGGTGATGCCGCGCGGGCCGTCCTCGCCGGTGCGGGCCATCACGGTGTAGAAGTCGGCGATGCCGCCGTGGGTGATCCACGCCTTGGTGCCGGTGAGCACCCAGGCGTCGCCCTCGCGCACGGCCTTGGTGCGCAGCGAGGCCGCGTCGGAGCCGGAGGCCGGCTCGGACAGGCAGTAGGCGCCGAGCAGGCCGCCGCCCAGCATCGCGGGCAGATGCTCGACCTGCTGCTCCTTGCTGCCGTAGGCGGCCAGGGCGTAGGAGGCCAGGGTGTGCACACTGACCCCGAGGCCGACGGTGAGCCGGGCCATGGCCAGCTCTTCGAGGACCTGGAGGTAGACCTCGTAGGGCTGCTCGCCGCCGCCGTACTCGGCGTCGTAGGGCAGGCCGAGCAGGCCGGAGCGGGAGAGCAGGGTGAAGATCTCGCGCGGGAACCGCCCGGCGTCCTCCTCCTCGGCCGCCGCCGGAGCGATCTCGCGCTGTGCGATGTCACGGACGAGCGAGATCAGATCCCGGGCCTCGTCGGTGGGCAGTTGACGATCCACCGGCTGCGGGGCGCGGTCGGGCATGGCGACGCTCTCCTCCCTCTCGGGCACGGGCGGCCCGGCCCGTTGTGGGGGCGGCTCCGCCAGGTCTCTCTGGTGCCGTTGTCGATGCTCGCAGTTCCGGGTCTCGGACGCTGCTGACCAGCGGCTCGGCGCTGTGAGTATGCCCGATCGGAGGCGGCGCGTCACTGGTTAACGACCGCTTACTTCAGAGAATCCGCGACCGGATCGGATTGGTCCGCACCATTGACCGCACTGGTCTAGTCCTCCTACGGTGTCGGATCACCGGCTTTTCATCGCGTCCATGCCAAGCACCGGGGCGCGCGCCGGCGCATGTCCCCCTCTCCCCCACGAGGAGACACCGATGCGAACCCCCTTCCGTTCCCTCGTCTCGGCGCTGTGCAGCGCCGTGCTCGGCGCCGGACTGCTCGCCGGCGCGGGCACCGCCACCGCGACCGCGAGCACCACCGCCCCCGCCGCCGAGGCGGCCGCCGGCTCCAAGGTCGTCGGCTACTTCACCGAATGGGGCACCTACGACCGCAAGTACTTCGTCAAGAACATCCGGACCTCCGGCTCCGGCGCGAAGCTCACCCACATCAACTACGCCTTCGGCAACGTCACCGGCGGCAAGTGCGCGATGGGCGACGCCTACGCCGCCACCGACCGCGCCTACACCGCCGCCGAGTCGGTGGACGGCGTCGCCGACACCTGGGACCAGCCGCTGCGCGGCAACTTCAACCAGCTGCGCAAGCTCAAGCGGCTCCACCCGAACCTGAAGATCCTCTGGTCGTTCGGCGGCTGGACGTGGTCCGGCGGCTTCGGCGAGGCGGCCCGCAACCCCGCCGCCTTCGCCCAGTCCTGCTACGACCTGGTCGAGAACTCCAAGTGGGCGGACGTCTTCGACGGCATCGACATCGACTGGGAGTACCCCAACGCCTGCGGTCTGAGCTGCGACACCAGCGGCAGGGCGGCGTTCCGGAACCTGATGCAGGCCCTGCGGGCCAAGTTCGGCTCCAGCTACCTCGTCACCGCGGCCATCACCGCCGACGCCACGGCCGGCGGCAAGATCGACGCCGCCGACTACGCGGGCGCCGCCCAGTACGTCAACTGGTACAACCCGATGACGTACGACTACTTCGGCGCCTGGGACGCCACGGGCCCGACCGCCCCGCACTCCCCGCTGAACTCCTACAGCGGTATCCCCAAGGCGAACATGTACACCTCGGCGACCATCGCCAAGCTCAAGGGTCTCGGCATCCCGGCGTCCAAGCTGCTGCTCGGCATCGGCTTCTACGGCCGCGGCTGGACCGGCGTCACCCAGTCCGCACCCGGCGGCACCGCGACCGGCCCGGCGGCGGGGACGTACGAGCAGGGCATCGACGACTACAAGGTCCTCAAGACCAAGTGCCCGGTCACCGGCACGGTCGGCGGCACCGCGTACGCCAAGTGCGGCAGCAACTGGTGGAGTTACGACACCCCGTCGACCATCGCGACCAAGATGACGTACAAGAACGACCAGGGCCTGGGCGGCACCTTCTTCTGGGAGCTGAGCGGGGACACGGCGAACGGTGAGCTGATCAGGGCGATCAACTGATCGAGGCCGATGCGCGGTCCGGGCGGGGGCACAGCCACAAGGGCCCCCGCCCGTCGGCTACACGTCCCGGCGGGCCGGTTCCGGGGCCGGGTGGGCCGGGTCCAGCTCCTCGATCGCGCGCAGGGTGCCGCCGAGCATCCGCACCAGCAGTTCGCGCATGTCGTCGCGGGTGAGGCCCGGGCGGTCGATCCAGTCCAGGGTGGCGCCCTCCACGCCGCACACCCAGCCGAGCAGCCCCATGCGGGCCAGCGGAGCGATCTCCTGCCTGCCGTACGCCCCTTCGGCGATGGTCGTCACGATCGCCTCGCGCACCCCGTCGCGGATGGCGTGCACCTCGGCGTCGAAGCCGACGCCGCCGCTGACGATCGTGCGGTAGGAGGCGTGGTTGTGCTCGGCGTAGCGCAGATAGCCGTCGATCGTGCGGTGCACCCGGTCCCCCGGGGGCAGTTCACGGCCGCTCGCCGCGAAGCCGACCAGGTCGGCGACCGAGTCCTGGACTATGGCCAGGTAGTAGCCGCGCTTGGAGTGGAAGTAGTAGTAGATCAGTCCCTTGGCGACATGGGCCTGGCGGGCGATGTCGTCCATGGAGAGCGCGTCGTAGGGCGTGTCGGCGAACAACTTCCGCCCGATGGCGAGGAGTTCGGCGCGACGCGCCAGCGAGCGGTCGGTGCCGCGGACCGGAGGCCGGGCGGCGCCACGCTGATGGCTGATGGTCACTGTCTAACCTGATATCCGACGGGCGGCGGGACTCCCGCAGTATGTCAGGTCATGGGTGGCTCAGGTCACAGCTGTCCGAGCAGTGATCACAGCGGGCCGGGCAGCGCTCACAGCAGGCGGAGCCGGGCGGTCACAGCAGCCCGAGCTGGGCCGTCACAGCTGGCCGAGCTGGGCGCTCACAGCAGGCCGAGCTGGGCGATCAGCATCGCGACGACCACGACCAGGGTCCAGCCCATGACGTGCTCGAGGATCTTCGGGCCGTCTTCCTGAGGTCCGCCGGTGGTCACCCGGGCCGCGGTGGCTGCGTTCGTGGTCATGCTGTCCACCTTGCCACCCGGGGCGGCTTTTGCGACCGTGCGCTTGGTCACAGCCGCCCCGGAGGGCCCTGCGGTCAGCGCACCCCCACCGCCGCCAGCGCGCGGCGCTGCTGGAGGCTCGGACGGGCCGGGAAGTAGAGGTAACAGACGCCCCCGGTGCCGCTTCTGACCTTGCCGTTCGCGTCGTACCGCTTGGTGCGCAGCCAGATGTTCTCCCACTCGCGCCGCTTGTAGACCCGGCGCACCGCCTCGTTGTCGTCCGAGGCCGGGTCGTTGGCGATCACGTCACCGTCGGCGGTGAAGCCGATGACCGTCATCAGATGCCCCGAGGTCCCGTATCCGGCGCCGGTCAGCTCCTCGGCGCGGAAGGACTGGGACGTTATGGCCGGGATGCCCGCGGCGATCAGGGTCTCCAGGTCGGTGAGGGAGTGCAGCCGGGTGACCACGCCCTGCAGGCCGCGGAAGGTGGCGGCATAGGCGGCGTTGAAGGGCCAGTTGCCGCAGCCGGCGTACTGGAAGTCGTAGGTGTGGCGGGCCGCGTGGCACACCTGCGGGTCGGCGTAGGAGGGGTCGACCCAGGACAGTTGCTCGTCGGTGAGCCGGCCGCCCCAGTACTCGATGATCATCTGCGAGGAGGTGGGGCTGCACCAGGCCTCGCCACCGTTGTCGTACTCGGGGTACTGGCCCTTGTGGACCTCCTGCGAGTAGCGCGGGACGCCGAGTTCCTTCGCCAGGCCCGGCGCGGAGGCCGGCACGGTGAAGCGGTCGGGGACGTCGGAGCCCATCGCGCCGAGCCGCCAGACGGTGGGCGTCGCCTTGTTGCCGGGGCGGCGGTGGAGGGTGAGGCGCAGGCGGTACGAGGTCAGGCGCAGGCCGGTGGAGGCGTCGTCGATGGCGAAGGTGTCCGTCCAGATGCTGCTCTTGCCGTCGCTCTGGTCGTCGACCGAGGTCCGCCGGATGTCCCGGTCGCCCGAGGCCCAGCGGCCCATGACGTACCAGGGCGTGTCCGTGCCGTCCGAGTAGGTGCCCTTGAGCTCGATCTCGATCCAGGTGCCGGCCGGGGTGGCCGCGTTCCAGGAGGCGATCACCTCGGTCGCGGGGACCGCCAGGGTGTGGACGGGCGAGGTCCAGGTGGCGTACTCCCAGGCGGCGGTGGTGCCGGTGTGCGGGTCGGTGTAGTCGGTGGTGCCGGCCGGGCTGTCGATCACGAGGCCGGGGCGGACACCGGCGACGGGGCGGGTGCCGCGGGCCGTTCCGGAACGCCAGTCGGTGAACGTCGTCCAGGCGCGGTTGTCGACGAGTCGTGCGAGGACGGCCTCCTCGTGGGGTGCGGCGTTCGTGTCGCCCGCCGCCGGGGCCGCGCCGGCGGTGACCGCGGCGGCGACCACCGCGGCCAGGACGGTTCTGCGCGACGGCTGTTCGACTCTGCTCATGGGTGTGTGACCCCCAGGTGTCCTCGTCGGGTGGCTGCGTGCGCCAACTATGGCCGCAGGGGCCCTGGTCCATCCAGCACCTCGGGGCATGCCGCGGCGACCAATATTGGTGTCGACCACTGACGCCCGGGCTGATCGTGCGTGGTCGACTGCGGGTGGTCCGTGGCTGGTCGCGCAGTTCCCCGCGCCCCTGGGGGGCACGTCCCCAGGGGGCTGCGCGAGCAACCCACGAACACCCGCAGCCCGCGACGATCGGCGACCACGGGGATGATGGGCACGTGCACTCCCCGACACGTCCTCTCTCCCTCCCCCTACTCGCCCGTCAGCTCCGGGCCCTGCCCCCCTCCCTCGGCCCCGTCCGGCTGATCGCCGTCGACGGGCACGCCGGGTCCGGCAAGTCCACCTTCGCCGGGCGTCTCGCCGCAGAGCTCAGCGGAGCGCCTGTGCTGCGCCTGGACGACATCGCCACGCACGAGGAGCTGTTCGCGTGGACGGGCCGGCTGATGGAGGAGGTCGTCGAGCCGCTCGGGCGCGGCGAGTCGGCCGTGTACCGGCCCTACGACTGGCGGGCCCGGCACTTCGGGCCGCCGCGGACGCTGCCGCCGGCGGACGTCGTGCTGATCGAGGGCGTCGGCGCGGGACGCCGGGCGCTACGGCCGTATCTGGCGCGGCTGATGTGGATGCGGATGCCCCGGGAGACGGCGTGGGCGCGCGGGCGGGACCGGGACGGTGAGGAGCAGCGCGCGTTCTGGGACGGGTGGGTCCGGGCGGAGGCGCGGCACTTCGCCGAGGACCCCTCGGAGCCGTACGCGAATCTCCTGGTGCGACAGGTGCCAGAGGGGTACGAGGTGCTCCCGGGGCGCGCAGCCGAGACGTCGAAGTGACGCTCCGTGAGCGACTGTAGACAATGTGGTGGGGCTGTGAAGACCGTCGCGCGGGAACTTCCAGGAGTGCCTCAACTCCGCTTGACCGAGGGGCCGTACAGGTCTTACGTTCTCAATGTGCCCCCTACCAGGGCGACCCACTGACGCGAAGCCCCCGGTTGTTCCCCCGTGACCGGGGGCTTCGTTCTGTCCGGGCCCGCTTCGGCGAGCGCCGTGGGACGCCGCGCGCTCACCCTCGGTCACCGAAGTGGAGCCGTCGGCCTCCGCTCCCGCCTCCCCGAACGGCCCCTGCCGCACCCTTCGGCGGGCACCGCCCGCGCAGGTACGATGCCCTCGGCGCGACCTTCGAGCGGGCGCCGCACACCGGCAACTCCGGTCCGCGGCGCGGCGGTTCGAGCGGTGCGGCCGCGGGTGACGGCCCGGCGGTGAACCAGCGGGGGCACGGCTTGTGGGGGACGGGATGGACTTCGGCACGCAGGGCCCCGAGGCCCCGGCCGACCTCGCCTGGCTGCGCGGGGTCGACGCCTACACGATGGGCGCCTATCCGCAGGCCGAGGAGGAGTTCCGCACCGCGGTGCGGATCGACCCCGGCATGGCGGACGGCTGGCTGGGACTGCACGCGCTGCGCGTCGACACCACGACCGCGCTGCTGCGGATGTTCCGGCACCGCGACCGGTTCGGCGAGCAGCGTTCCCGGCACGCGCGCGCCCTGAACTCCTGGTACTGGCTGGGCTGGTGGGTGCAGCCGGTGCTGGAGAGCCCCCGCGATCTGCTGCTCGCGCACGCCTCGCACTGGCTCGACGGCCGGCATGTGCCCGAACTGGACCGGGCGCTCGCCGGACTGCCGCCGGTGGACACCGACCCGCAGGTGCGCTTCCTGCACGCCTGCCGCTCCTATCTGGTCAAGGACTGGGAGCAGCTCGTACGGCACACCGACCCGCTCCTCGACGATTCCCTGCTCGGCATCGAGGCCGGGCTGTTCGGCGGCATGGCCCGGGTCCGCCTGGAGATGTACGGGCAGGCCGAGCCGCTGCTGTCGGCGGCGCTGATGCGCTGTCGCAGCGAGCAGCCGCAGCGCAAGGAGCTGCGCTACTGGCTGGCCCGGGCGCACGAGGGCACCGGCCGTTCGGCGGCCGCGCTGCCGCTGTACCGGGCCGTGCACCGGGTCGACCCCGCGTTCATGGACACCGCCGCCCGGCTCGCGGCCATCTCCGAGGGCGACGGCTACGACGAGTCCGCCGACCTCGCGGCGATCAGCCTCGCCGGTGCCGGGCAGGACAGCGTCGACGGGATCGACGTACTCGATCCGCTGTTCGGCGTCGACGGCCGTGATCTGCGGCTGCCCGAGCCCGAGCTGCCGCCGCCCGCCGCGCCGATGCCGTCGGTGAGCGATCCGGCGGTGCGGGAGAAGACGGCCGTGCAGTCCGCGTCACTGCCCGCCGGGCCGACGGACCCCGGGTTACTCGACGAGGCGCTCGCCGAGCTCGAGCGCATGGTGGGCCTGGAGCCGGTCAAGCGCCAGGTCAAGGCGCTGTCGGCGCAGCTGAACATGGCCCGGCTGCGGGCCGGTCAGGGGCTGCCCGTCCAGCCGCCGAAACGGCATTTCGTCTTCTCCGGCCCCTCCGGCACCGGCAAGACCACCGTCGCCCGCATCCTCGGCCGCGTCTTCTACGCCCTCGGCCTGCTCGGCGGCGACCATCTCGTGGAGGCCCAGCGGGCCGACCTGGTCGGCGAGTATCTGGGTCAGACCGCGGTGAAGGCCAATGAGCTCATCGACTCCGCGCTCGGCGGCGTCCTCTTCGTCGACGAGGCCTACTCGCTGTCCAACTCCGGCTACGGCAAGGGCGACGCCTACGGCGACGAGGCCCTCCAGGTCCTGCTGAAGCGGGCCGAGGACAACCGCGACCACCTGGTGGTGATCCTGGCCGGCTACCCGGAGGGCATGGACCGCCTCCTCGCCGCCAACCCGGGCCTGTCCTCCCGTTTCACCACGCGCGTCGACTTCCCCTCCTACCGCCCCCTCGAACTCACCGCGATCGGCGAGGTGCTGGCCGCCGAGAACGGCGACGCCTGGGACGAGGAGGCGCTGGAGGAGCTGCGCTCCATCGCCGGGCACGTCGTCGACCAGGGCTGGATCGACGAACTGGGCAACGGGCGGTTCCTGCGCACCCTGTACGAGAAGAGCTGCGCGTACCGGGATCTGCGGCTGTCCGCCTATCCCGGAACGCTGAGCAGGGACGACCTGGCGACCCTGCGGCTGCCCGACCTGATGCAGGCCTACGGTGAGGTGCTGTCGGGGCGTGGGCCGCAGGATCCCTCCGCGCTCTGAACTAGGTCGCGAGCGCCTCTTCCGGGGCACCGCTGGTCCGCGGCTCGCTGACTCGTACCTCCGGCGGGGCCTGTTCCCGGTGCGCCGGGTCGCGGACCTCGCCGACGATCAGTTCCAGTACGTCCTCCAGGGCGACCAGGCCGAGGACCCGGCCCGACGCGTCCGCGACCTGGGCGAGGTGGGTGCCCGCGCGGCGCATGACCGTGAGGGCGTCGTCCAGGGGCAGGTCCGAGCGCAGGGTCGTCATATGGCGCCAGACGTGCTGCGGGACGGCCCGGTCGGAGTGCTCCAGGTCGAGGACGTCCTTGATGTGGACGTAGCCCATGAAGGCGCCGTTGTCCGCGGCGACCGGGAAGCGGGAGTAGCCGGTGCGTGCCGTCAGCTCCACGATCCGGCCCGGGGTGACCGACGGGCCGACCGTGACCAGCGACTCGCGGCGCAGCAGCACGTCCGTCACCGGGCGCGAGCCCAGCTCCAGGGCGTCTTCCAGACGCTCCTGCTCCTCGGGGCCGAGGAGACCGGCCTGGCCGGAGTCCTCGACGAGCCGGCCCAGCTGGACGCTGGTGAAGACCGCCTCGACCTCGTCCCTGGGCTCCACCCGGAAGAGCCTCAGCACGGCCTGGGCACAGGCGCCGAGGGCGTGGGTGACGGGCCCGCACACCCGGGCGAAGGCGACCAGGCCGGGGGCGAGCCACAGCGCGGTCTTCTCGGGGGCCGCCATGGCGAGGTTCTTCGGGACCATCTCGCCGATGACGAGGTGGAAGAAGACCACGGCCGCGAGCGCGATGACGTAGCCGAGCGGGTGGACCATGCCGTGCGGCATATGGATCCACTCGAAGACCGGCTCCAGCAGCTGCGCCACGGTCGGCTCGGCGACCGCGCCCAGGGTCAGGGAGCAGATGGTGATGCCGAACTGGGCGGCGGCCATCATCCGCGGCAGCCGCTCCAGGCCGTACAGCACCTGGCGGGCGCGGGTGGTGCCGAGCGGTTCGATCTGGCTGCGGCGTACGGAGACCAGGGCGAACTCGGCGCCGACGAAGAAGCCGTTCGCGAGCACCAGCAGCGCGGCGAACAGCAGTTGCAGGACGCTCATCGGGCGGCCTCCCGCACGGCGGAGGTCCGCACCAGGCGGACGCGCTCGGCGCGGTAGTGGCCGACCCGGCGCACGGAGAGCCGCCAGCCGGGCAGCTCGGCGCGGTCACCGGCGGCCGGGATGCGGCCGAGCAGGTCGGCGACGAGTCCGGCGACGGTCTCGTACGGCCCCTCGGGGACCTCCAGGCCTATGCGCGCGAGGGTGTCGACGCGGCAGCTGCCGTCGACGTCCCAGGCGGGCCTGCCGTCCTCGGCGGGGGCGGGCGCCAGCTCGGGGGTGTCGTGGCCGTCGTGCTCGTCGCGGACCTCGCCGACGATCTCCTCGACGATGTCCTCCAGGGTGACGACCCCGGCGGTGCCGCCGTACTCGTCGACGACGACGGCGATGGGCTGCTCGCTGCGCAGCCGGGCGAGCAGCGGCTGGACCGGCAGCGTCTCGGGGACGAGCAGCGCGGGCCGGGCGATGCGGGCGACCGGGGTGCGCAGTCGGTCGTGCACGGGCACCGCGAGGGCGTCCTTGAGGTGTGCCATGCCGACGATTTCGTCGATCTTCTCCCGGTAGACGGGGAAGCGGGACAGGCCCGTGGCGCGGGTGAGGTTGACGACGTCCTCGGCGGTCGCCGACGACTGCAGCGCGCTCACCTTCACGCGCGGGGTCATCACATGCTGGGCGGTCAGCTCGGCCAGCGACAGGGTGCGCACGAACAGGTCGGCGGTGTCCTGCTCCAGGGCACCGGCCTGCGCGGAGTGCTGGGCCAGCGACACCAGCTCGCCGGGGGTGCGGGCGGAGGCCAGCTCCTCGGCGGGTTCCACGCCCAGGGCGCGCACCAGCCGGTTGGCGACCGCGTTCAGCGCGGCGATCACCGGCCGGAACAGCAGGGCGAACCGGTGCTGGGGGCCGGCGACGAAGCGCGCGACCTGCAGGGGCCGGGACACGGCCCAGTTCTTGGGCACCAGCTCTCCGACGACCATCTGCACCGCGGAGGCCAGCAGCATGCCGATGATCACGGCCACACCGGACACGGCGCCCTCGGGGACACCCAGCAAGGTGACCGGGCCGTCGAGCAGCTCGGCCAGCGCGGGCTCGGCGAGCATGCCGACCACGAGGGAGGTGATGGTGATGCCGAGCTGGGTGCCGGAGAGCTGGAAGGACAGCTCCTTCAGCGACTCCACGACCGTACGGGCGCGGCGGTCACCCTCGGCGGCGGCCTTCTCCGCCTCGGGCCGCTCGACCGTCACCAGGCCGAACTCGGCGGCCACGAAGAAGCCGTTGGCCAGGATGAGCACGAAAGCGGCTGCCAGAAGCAGCAGGGGGGTGGTCATGATGCCGCCGCCCGTGCGCGGGGGCCGGGGGCGGCGCAGGTACTACAGGACGATCCGTCCATCGCTGGAGGGAGTCACTCCTCAAGTAGCAGGAGCCCCTGTGCGCCGCCGTGCGGCACTCCAGGGGCGGAGGCGCGTTCGGTACGCCTCCGTCACCAGATTAATCAAGACATGGCCGACTACGTCAGGGGGAACGGCTCCATCAGGTGCGAGGGTCCCCTGAGCGGGCCTCGACCAGGGCGCGCAGGGCGCGGGCGTGGGCGATGGCCTGCTCCTTGGCGATGCCGGGCTGGATGCCGATGGCGGGCAGGCTGGTGCCGTCGGTGAGGTCGAGGAACACCCACGGGTCGCCGACGCGCAGGTTCACCTGGACGATCTCGGCCCATTCCAGGCGCCGGGTACTGGCGAAATTGACGACGGTGACGCCGGTCTCGTCGGCGACGACCCTGGGCCGGGCCAGCATCAGCAGGCCACCGGCGAACAGGGCCGCGGTGAAGACGAAGCTGAGCCGCTCACCGGGACCGAGGCGGTCCAGCAGCAGCGCGACCGCCGAGACGACCACGAAGATCGCCGCGGCCGCGCCGAGCAGCACCGCGCGGGTGCGGCTCGGCCGGAAGGTGACGGGCAGGGAGGGAAGGTCCGACATCGTGCCGCGGCCCTCTCAGAGACGGCAGGCGTGGATGGCGGTGGTGAGGATGGCCCGCGCGCCGATGGCGTACAGGTCGTCCATGATCCGCTGCGCCTCCTTGGTGGGGACCATGGCGCGCACGGCGACCCAGCCCTCGTTGTGCAGCGGGGAGACGGTCGGGCCCTCCAGGCCAGGGGTGATGGCGACGGCCGCTTCCAGGTGCTCGGCGCGGATGTCGTAGTCCATCATCACGTACGTCCGGGCGACGAGGACTCCCTGAAGTCGGCGCAGGAACTGCTGGACCTTGGGGTCGTCGGCGTCGGCGCCGGTGCGGCGGACGACCAGCGCCTCGGACTTCATGATCGGCTCGCCGAAGACCTCCAGGCCGGCGTTGCGCAGCGAGGTGCCGGTCTCGACGACGTCCGCGATGACCTCGGCGACACCGAGCTCGATGGCGGTCTCGACGGCGCCGTCGAGGTGCACGACGGAGGCGTCGATGCCGTGGTCGGCGAGGTGGCCGGCGACGATGCCCTCGTAGGAGGTGGCGACCGTCTTGCCCTTGAGGTCCTCCAGGGTGTCCGCCGTGCCCGGCTTGGCGGCGAAGCGGAACGTGGAGCGGGCGAAGCCCAGCGGCAGGATCTCCTCGGCGTCGGCGGCCGAGTCGATCAGCAGGTCGCGGCCGGTGATGCCGATGTCGAGCTTGCCGGAGGAGACGTAGATCGCGATGTCGCGGGGGCGGAGGTAGAAGAACTCGACCTCGTTCTCCGGGTCGACGATCCGCAGCTCCTTGGACTCCCGGCGCTGCTGGTAGCCGGCCTCATGCAGCATGTCCGCCGCAGGGCCGGAGAGGGAACCCTTGTTGGGGACGGCGATGCGCAGCATGAGGTCGGCTTCCTTTGCGTGAGGTACGTACGACGGGATCGGTGCGGTGGGGCTTACAGGTGGGCGTAGACGTCGTCGAGGCTGATGCCGCGGGCGACCATCATCACCTGGACGTGGTACAGCAGCTGCGAGATCTCCTCGGCGGCTGCCTCCTTGCCCTCGTACTCGGCGGCCATCCAGACCTCTGCGGCCTCTTCGACGACCTTCTTGCCGATGGCATGGACGCCCTTGTCCACCAGTTCCGCGGTGCGGGAGGTGGCGGGATCGCCGTGGGCGGCCTTGTGCTGGAGCTCGGTGAAGAGCTCCTCGAACGTCTTCTTGGACATGGTGGTCCTTACCCTACGCGGTCCCCGGCCCCGCTCAGCGCCACGGTTCAGATACTGAACGCAGGGTGGCCGCGGTGGCCACGGCGGCGGTGACCGCCTCGTGCCCCTTGTCCTCGTTCGAGCCCTCCAGGCCCGCCCGGTCCAGGGCCTGCTCCTCGGTGTCACAGGTGAGCACGCCCATGCCGACGGGCACGCCGGTCTCGACGGAGACCTGGGTCAGGCCCTGGGTGACGCCCTGGCACACGTAGTCGAAGTGGGGGGTGCCGCCGCGGATGACGACGCCGAGCGCGACGATCGCGTCGTAGCCGCGTCCGGCGAGCACCTTGGCGACGACCGGCAGTTCCCAGCTGCCGGGGACCCTGAGCAGGGTCGGCTCGTCGATGCCCAGGTCGTGCAGGGCGCGCAGCGCGCCGTCCACCAGTCCGTCCATCACCTTCTCGTGCCACTGCGCCGCGATGACGGCGACCCGCAGGTCACCCACGTTGCGTACGGACAGTTCCGGTGCGCCCTTGCCGCTCACGTTCTCTTGTCTCCTCGGTGGTCTCTTACTGGTTGCCGCAGGTGGTGGTGACGGGAGCCGTCTCCAGCCAGGGCAGGTCGTGGCCCATCCGGTCCCGCTTGGTGCGCAGGTAGCGGAGGTTGTGCTCGCCCGCGGTGACGGGCATCGGCTCGCGCTCGGTGACGGCGACGCCGTGGCGGACGAGCGCGTCGCTCTTGTCGGGGTTGTTGGTCAGCAGCCGGACGCTGCGCACCCCGAGGTCCTTGAGCATCTGCGCGCCCGCCCCGTAGTCGCGGGCGTCGGCGGGCAGGCCGAGTTCCAGGTTGGCGTCCAGGGTGTCGCGGCCGCGCTCCTGGAGTTCGTAGGCGCGCAGCTTGGACAGCAGCCCGATGCCGCGCCCCTCGTGTCCGCGCAGGTAGACGACCACGCCCCGGCCCTCGGCCTGGATGCGCTCCAGGGAGGCGTCCAGCTGGGGGCCGCAGTCGCAGCGCAGGGAGCCGAAGACGTCGCCGGTGAGGCATTCGGAGTGGACCCGGACGAGGACGTTCTCACCGTCGCCGATCTCGCCGTGGACGAGGGCGACGTGCTCGACGCCGTCGACGGTGGAGCGGTAGCCGTACGCCGTGAAGGTGCCGTGGGCGGTGGGCAGCCGGGTCTCGGCCTCGCGGCGGACGGTGGGCTCGCTGGAGCGGCGGTAGGCGATCAGGTCCTCGATGGAGATGATCGTCAGGCCGTGCTTGCGGGCGAAGGGGATCAGCTCGGGCAGGCGCAGCATACGGCCGTCCTCGCCGGCGATCTCGACGATCGCGCCCGCCGGGCGCAGGCCCGCGAGGCGGGCGAGGTCGACGGCGGCCTCGGTGTGGCCGTTGCGGGTGAGCACGCCGCCGGGCTTGGCGCGCAGCGGGAAGATGTGGCCGGGGCGCACGAAGTCGTCGGCCTGGGCGGTGCCGCTCGCCAGGAGCTGGAGCGTGGTCGCGCGGTCGGCGGCGGAGATGCCGGTGGTCACGCCGTGGGCGCCTGAGGCGTCGACGGAGACGGTGAACGCCGTCTTCATCTGCTCGGTGTTGTCGGCGACCATCTGCGGGAGCTGGAGCCGGTCCAGTTCGTCGCCCTCCATGGGGGCGCAGATCAGACCGCGGCACTCGCTCATCATGAACGCGACGATCTCGGGCGTCACATGCTCGGCGGCGACGACGAGGTCGCCCTCGTTCTCGCGGTCCTCGTCGTCGACCACGACGACCGGGCGGCCGGCGGCGATGTCGGCGATGGCCTGCTCGATCGGATCGAGCGCGAAGTCGTCGAGGTCGTCGGTCGAGTACAGGACAGGTGCCGTGCTCATGCGGGCGCTCCTTCCAGGGCGGGCTGCGGACCCTTGCGGGAGCGCAGCCACCAGTCGCGCATGCCCCACAGGACGAGCGCGCCGTAGATGACGTAGACGAAGCCGGAGAAGGCGTAGCCGTTGGCGAAGTTCAGGGGGACGCCCACGACGTCGACGAGCAGCCAGGCGAACCAGAACTCGACCATGCCCTTGGCCTGGGCGTACATGGCGACGATGGTGCCGACGAAGATGTAGGCGTCGGGCCAGGGGTCCCAGGACAGGCTCGGGTAGGCCTTGAACAGCAGCGCCACCGCGACGGTGCCCGCGGCGGCCGCGGCGATCATCGCGCCGCGCTCGCGCCAGTTGGCGAAGCGCACGGAGATCTGGCCGTCCTCGCCCCGGCCCGTGCCGCGCTGCCACTGCCACCAGCCGTAGAGGGCGACGAGCATGACGACGACCTGCTTGCCGGCGCTGCCGGTGAGATGGCCGTAGAAGGCGACGAAGAGGATCAGACCGGCGAGGAACTGCACGGGCCAGGTCCACACCGAGCGGCGCCAGCCGAGGGTGAGGGCGATCAGGCCGAAGATGTTGCCGATCATGTCCGACCAGATGATGTGCTGGTCGAGCAGGACGAACGCCTCGGAGTTCAGCCAGTTCACTTCGGTTCCCCCTGACCGGTGGTGAGCAGCCGCTCGACGTACTTGGCGATGACATCGACCTCGAGGTTGACCGGGTCGCCGGGCTGCTTGATGCCGAGCGTGGTCAGGGCGAGGGTCGTCGGGATGAGGCTGACGGTGAAGTAGTCGGGCCCGGCCTCCACGACGGTGAGGCTGATGCCGTCGACCGTGATGGAGCCCTTCTCCACGACGTAGCGGGCGAGGTCCGCGGGGAGGGAGATCTTCACGATCTCCCAGTGCTCGGAGGGGGTCCGCTCCAGGACGGAGCCGGTGCCGTCGACGTGGCCCTGCACGATGTGGCCGCCGAGGCGGGCGCCGACGGCGGTGGGGCGTTCCAGGTTGACGCGGGAGCCGACGGTGAGGACGCCCAGGCTGGAGCGCTTGAGGGTCTCGGCCATGACGTCGGCGGTGAACTCGTCGCCCTCGTGGTCGACGACCGTGAGGCAGACGCCGTTCACGGCGATGGAGTCGCCGTGCTTCGCGCCCTCGGTGACGACGGGTCCGCGCAGCCGGAAGCGACAGGCGTCGTCGAGGGTCTCGACGGCGGTGATCTCGCCCAGCTCTTCGACGATTCCGGTGAACACTTCCCGGGTCCTCCTGCCTCTTCGGGCACGGACTCCGGGGCTGTCGATGACGACAGAAAGGACGAGCAAGGACACCGGGGGCGACGCCGGACAGGGCTCGCCGCTAGGGCGAACCGGTACGGCGGCGCGCACGGATGTGCTCGCCCGCCGCGCACTGCCTCCCATCCGGACTTTAACCGTCGGTCCAGGAATTTCACCTGGTCAACCGGCCGCTGGAGGCGACCGGGTCGCGGACTGTAACCGCCGGTTCGGACTTTCACCGACCCCGGAGTGCGCTGCTACTGGTACAGGGCCAGTGTGCCACGGACGGTACTCGTCCATGCGGGTGAACCCTGTGGAGTGGCTCACATGAACATGACGAGAACCGGTCGGCCGGCCACCGCCCCGAGATTGGTCCATACCTATTGACGCATTGGTCTAGTCCTCCCTAGGGTCTGCGCAACTTCCTTGGAGAGGAGCCGAATTGCTGTCCCCCGCACGCAATCGCGCCAGACCCGCACTGCTCACCGCCGCCGGCGCGGTCGCCGGTCTCCTGCTGGCCGGTCTTCCGGCGACCGTCTCGCACGCCGCCGACCAGGACTCCTGTCGCCCCGACGGCCTCTACCGGACGCCCGGCGTCGACGTCCCCTACTGCTCCGTCTACGACGCCGACGGGCGCGAGAAGATGGGCGCCGACCATCAGCGCCGGGTCATCGGCTACTTCACCGGCTGGCGGACCGGCAAGGACGGCACGCCCGCCTATCTCGCCTCCGACATCCCCTGGGACAAGGTCACCCACCTCAACTACGCCTTCGCCCACATCGACGGCTCCAACAAGCTCTCCGTGGGCACGGACGGCGCGAACAACGCGGCGACCGGGATGACCTGGCCGGGCGTGGCGGGCGCCGAGATGGACCCGGCGTACACCTACAAGGGCCACTTCAACCTGCTGAACAAGTTCAAGAAGCAGCACCCGAACGTCAAGACGCTGATCTCGGTCGGCGGTTGGGCGGAGACCGGCGGCTACTTCGCCGACGACGGCTCGCGCGTGAACTCGGGCGGCTTCTACTCGATGGCCACCAACGCCGACGGCTCGGTGAACCAGGCGGGCATCGACACCTTCGCGGCCTCGGCCGTCGACTTCATCAGGAAGTACGGCTTCAACGGCGTCGACATCGACTACGAGTACCCGACGACCATGAAGGACGCGGGCAACCCGCTCGACTGGTCGCTCTCCAACGCCCGCCGGGCCGGCCTGGTCAAGGGCTACGCGGCCCTGATGAAGACCCTGCGCGAGAAGCTCGACCGCGCGGGCGCGGCCGACGGCAAGCACTACCTCCTCTCGGTGGCGGCGCCTTCGTCCGGCTATCTGCTGCGCGGCATGGAGACCTTCCAGGTCCAGAAGTACCTGGACTACGTCAACATCATGTCGTACGACCTGCACGGCGCCTGGAACGAGTACGTCGGCCCGAACGCCTCCCTGTTCGACGACGGCAAGGACGCCGAGCTCGCCGCGGCGGGCGTCTACGGCAGCCAGCAGTACGGCGGCATCGGCTACCTCAACACCGACTGGGCCTACCACTACTTCCGCGGCTCGATGCCGGCCGGCCGCATCAACATCGGCCTGCCGTACTACACACGCGGTTTCAAGAACGTCCAGGGCGGCACGGACGGCCTGTGGGGCAAGGCGGCCGCGACGACCTGCCCGGCCGGGTCCGGGCTGACCAAGTGCGGTGACGGCGCGGTCGGCATCGACAACCTGTGGCACGACAAGGACACCAACGGCCAGGAGTCGCCGGCCGGTTCCAACCCGATGTGGCACGCCAAGAACCTGGAGAAGGGCGTCGCCGGGGACTACCTGGCCAAGTACGGCTTCCCGGCCGGCACCAAGCTGACCGGCACCTACGCCCGTAAGTACGACTCCACCCTGGTCGCGCCGTGGCTGTGGAACGCCGAGAAGAAGGTGTTCCTGTCCACCGAGGACGAGCAGTCGGTGGCCGCGAAGGCCGACTACGTCGTCGACCGCGGCATCGGCGGCACGATGGTGTGGGAGCTGGCGGGCGACTACGCCTGGAACGCGGCGAAGGGCCAGTACGAGCCCGGCTCGACGCTCACCTCGCTGATGTACGACAAGTTCAGGTCGGCCGCGCCGTACGGTGCGAAGGTGTCCAACAAGGCGCTGCCCGCCAAGGCCGTCGACATCGGCGTGGAGTTCGGCGACTTCAAGCTGGGCGACTCCAACTACCCGATCACGCCCAAGGTGAAGATCACCAACAACACGAGGACGACCCTGCCGGGCGGTACGGAGTTCCAGTTCGACTACTCCACCGCGGCACCGGGCAACGCCTCCGACCAGTCGGGCTTCGGCACGAAGGTGATCAGCAGCGACCACACCGGGTCCAACGTGGGCGGGCTGAAGGGCGACTTCCACCGGGTGTCGCTGAAGCTGCCGAGCTGGCAGTCGCTGGCGCCGGGCGCGTCGGTGGAGCTGTCGTTCAACTACTACCTGCCGGTGTCCACGCCGTGGAACTGGACGGTGACCATCGCCGGTACGACGTACCAGCTGGCCGGCAACCTGGCGCGCGGCACGACGGTGGTGGAGCCGGGCACGGGCACCAGCCCCTCCCCCGACCCGACGAACCCGACCCCGACGCCGACCCCGACTCCGACGCCAGGTGCCTGCACCGCGCCCGCGTGGAGCGCGACGACGGAGTACGGCGGCGGTACTCAGGTCTCCCACAAGGGGCACTCGTGGAAGGCCAAGTGGTGGACGAAGGGCGAGGAGCCCGGCACCACCGGCGAGTGGGGTGTGTGGCAGGACCTCGGTTCCTGCTAGCCACCCTCGATGACGGGCCCGGCGGCGGTGACGACGGCCCTTGCCCGCCGCCGGGTCTCCCCAACGCCGTCCCGGCGCAGGGGTCTGGCAGGGTGAGAGCATGACGACTGCCGCCGCGCTCGCCGACGAGTTCCAGACGCACCGCCCCCGGCTGTTCGGCCTCGCCTACCGCCTGCTCGGCTCCGCCGACGAGGCGGAGGACGCCGTCCAGGACGCCTGGCTGAGGTTCAGCGGGGCCGACCGTGCCGGGATCGAGAACCTTGGGGCCTGGCTCGCCAAGGTCGTCACCAATCTCTGCCTCACCCGGCTGACCTCGGCCCGGGCGCGGCGCGAGACCTATGCCGGGCCCTGGCTGCCCGAGCCGGTCGTCACCTCCGACGGCACGCTCGGGCCGCTGGAGTCCGCCGAGCAGCGCGACGCCGTGTCGCTGGCGATGCTGGTGCTGCTGGAGCGGCTGACGCCGACCGAGCGGGCGGTGTACGTGCTGCGCGAGGCGTTCGGGTACGGGCACCGGGAGATCGCGGGCGTGCTCGATCTCAGCGAGGCCAACTGCCGCCAGCTCTACCGCCGCGCGGCGCAGCGGGTGGCCGCCGACGAGCCCCGCTTCGCCCCCGAGCCTCGGCGCCGGGAGGAGCTCGTCGCCTCTTTCCTCAACGCCGCCCGCGAGGGCGATCTGGCGGGCCTGGAGAAACTCCTCGCCGCCGATGTCACCTGGGTCAGCGACGGCGGCGGCAAGGTCAGCGCGGCCCGCAGGCGAATCGAGGGCCGCGACAAGGTCCTGCGCTTCCTGCTGGGCGTCGCCGAGCGCTATCTGGACGGGGTGCGCTTCACCCTGGCCGAGGTCAACGGCAGCAGCGCGCTGCTCGCCTGGGACGGCGACCGGCTCATCGGCGTGTCCTCCTTCGAGCTGCGCGACGGGCTGATCACCGAGGGACGGACCGTGCTGAACCCGGACAAGCTGGAGTTCGCGCAGCGCCAGCTCGGGCGTCCCTGAAAGTCGCCCCCGTCGGCTGTCACATTCCGCGGGGGCCGCGCGGTCTCAGCTGGCGAAGGGCGTTCCACTCGGGAGCGCCCGGCGTCCGAAGGGGCTGAACAGCATGACCACGATCCTGGTGACCGGCGGCACCGGAGTGCTCGGCAGGCTCGTCACCGAGCGGCTGCGCGCGGACGGGCACGAGGTGCGGGTGCTCAGCCGGCACAGCCGGCCGTACGCCGTGGACCTCAGGGAGGGCGGCAGCGCGCTGGACGCGGCCTTGGCGGGCGTGGACACGGTCGTGCACTGCGCGAGCACGCCGCGCGGCGGGGACGAGCGGGCGGCGGCGAACCTCGTGGAGGCGGCGCGGCGGGCGGGCGTCGGGCACCTGGTCTACATCTCCATCGTCGGGGTGGACCGGGTGCCGTTCGGCTACTACAAGACCAAGCTGGCGGTGGAGCGCCTGGTGGAGCAGTCGGGCCTCGGCTGGACGACCCTGCGCACCACCCAGTTCCACGACCTGCTGGTGCAGGTCTTCCAGCCGCTCGCCAAGCTTCCGTTCATGCTGCTGCCGGCCGGGGTGAGCGACCAGCCGATCGAGGTGGCCGAGGTCGCGGGCCGTCTCGCCGAGCTGGCCGTGGGCGCTCCCGCGGGACGCGTCCCGGACATGGGCGGCCCCGAGGTGCGCTCCCTGGACTCCCTGGCCCGCGCCTACCTGTCGGCGACCGGCCGGCGCCGCCCACTGGTGAGGGTGCCGCTGTGGGGCGCGGCGTACCGCGCCTTCCGAGCAGGCGGCCACCTCACGCCGGAGCTGGCGGTGGGCAAGGGCACGTTCGAGGAGTACCTGGAGCGACGCTTCCGCGCCTGAGCCGCGCGCTCAGGGCCGGTCCGGCCCGAACAGCTCGTCCTGCGCGCGGTCCCGGGCGGTCAGCAGGGCTCCGCGCAGGACGGCGCTCCCGCCGAGGGCGCCGGCCCTGACCTCCGTCTCCAGCGGGGACATCCGCCGGATCCGCTCCTCCACCCGCCGGGCCAGCGCCTCGCCCCCGGCCCGGCCGACCTCCCCGCCGAGCACGACACACCCCGGGTCCAGTACGGCGACGACGGAGGCGACCCCGATGGCGAGCCGGCCGGCGAGGGCGTCCAGGAAGGAGGCAGCCGCCGGGTCCGCCACAGCCGCCCGGACCGCCGCCGCAGCCGGGAGTTCCTCGCCCACGGCCCGCGCCCTCACCCCGCACTCCCCCGCGAGGCGTTCGATCGCCTGAGCCCCGGCCAGGGAATGGAACCCGCCCTCGCAGTCCGTGGCCGAGGGAAGCGCGTCCGTACCCGGCACCGGGAGGAAGCCGATCTCGCCCGTGCCGCCGGAGGCGCCGCGGCGCAGGCGGCCGTCCAGGACGACGGCCGCGCCGGTGCCTGCGCCCAGCCAGAGCAGGACGAACGTGTCGCGGTCGCGGGCGGCGCCCTCGCGCTGCTCGGCCAGGGCGGCGAGGTTGGTCTCGTTCTCGACGGTCACCCGGGCCGCGGGGAGCCGTTCCTGGAGGGCGGCCACGAGGCGGCGGTGCCAGGCGGGCAGCCCGGTGGAATCGCGGAGTTCACCGGTCGCGGGGTCGATCAGGCCGGGCGCGCCGATGCCGACGGTGTGCAGCTCCTGCGCCCCGGCCTCCTTGGCGGCCCGCTCGACCAGCGCGACGGCCTGCTCCACGGCGGGGCCGGTCCCCGCCTCGCCCGCGATCGGCGCGGACGCCTCGGCGAGCACCCGCCCCACCAGGTCGGAGACGACCACGGAGACGCCCTCCGTGCGCACGTCGAGGGCGGCGAGACGGGCGCGCTCGGCGACGATGCCGTACAGCTTGGCGTTCGGGCCGCGGCGCTGCTCCCCCGCCTCTCCGACGACCGCGATGAGCCCGGCGGCGGTCAGCCGCTCGACGAGGTCGGCGACCGTCGGCCGGGACAGTCCGGTCAGCTGCTTCAGCTGGGCCGCCGTCAGCGGGCCCTCCTGCTGCAGCAGCCGCAGGGCGAGCCGGTCGTTGATGGCCCGGGCGGTGCTCGGTGATGCGGGCATGGGCGCATCTTATCCGCTATCTATCAGGCAGGGTTCCTGATAGTTTACGGCCACACCGAAGCAGAGGCACCGGCACAGCGGGGCTGCAGGGTCCGGGAGGGGCGGGAAAATGGAGGCAGTGTCCTACGAGCAGCGCGATGTGCGGCGGGCCCGGTACGCCGTGGCCGCCGTGTTCGCTGTGCACGGCGCGGTGACCGGCTCGTTCGCGACCCGGGTGCCCTGGATCCAGGACCACGCCGGGGTGAGCGCGGGGCAGCTCGGTCTCGCGCTCGCGTTCCCGGCGCTGGGCGCGTCGCTCGCGATGCCGCTGGCGGGCCGGGTCAGCCACACCTTCGGCGCCCGCAACGCCCTGCGCGGCCTGATCGCCCTGTGGACGCTGTCCCTCGTCCTGCCCGCGCTCTCCCCGAACCTGCTCACCCTGTGCGCGGCGCTGTTCGTCTACGGCGCCACGTCGGGCATGGCGGACGTGGCGATGAACGCCCTCGGCGTCGAGGTCGAGAACCGGCTGGGCCGCTCGATCATGTCCGGGCTGCACGGCATGTGGAGCGCGGGCGCCCTGATCGGCTCGGCCGCGGGCACGCTCGCCGCGCACCTGGGCGCCGACGCACGCCTGCACCACCTCCTGGCGGCCGCGGTCCTGACCGTGCTCGGCGTGGCCGCGTGCGGCTGGGTGCTGGACCTCCAGCCGGCCGAGGACGAGGAGCCGCCGCCGCGGTTCGCGCTGCCGCCGAAGTCGGCGCTGCTGATCGGCGCGGTCGGCTTCTGCGCGGTGTTCGCCGAGGGGGCCAGCCTGGACTGGTCGGCGGTCTATCTGCGCGACGAGCTGGAGACCTCGGCGGGTCTGGCGGCGGCGTGCACCACCGGCTTCACGCTCACCATGGCCGTGGCCCGGATCGCGGGCGACAAGGTGGTGGACCGTTTCGGCTCAGTGCGCACGGTCCGCGCAGGCGGTGTCCTCGCCGCGCTCGGCGGACTGCTCATCGTCGCCGCACCGAACCCGGCGACGGCGATGGCCGGGTTCGCGCTGATGGGCCTCGGCATCGCGGTGGTCGTGCCGCTGTGCTTCGCCGCCGCGGGCCGCAGCGGCCCGAACCCCAGCCAGGCCATCGCGGGTGTCGCCACCATCACCTACACCTCGGGCCTGGTCGCCCCCAGCGCGATCGGCGGACTGGCCCAGGCGACCAGCCTGGTGGTGTCGTTCGGCCTGGTCACCCTGCTGGCCTGCGGACTCGCCGTGTTCGCGGGGGTTCTGCGGGCGGGCGACCGGGACCGGCCGAAGGTCAGCCGTCCGACGGACGCAGCAGTGCCCGACCCGCGGTCCTGAACCCCTCGCTCCACGGCGCCGGGCGCAGCGTGTCGGCGTCCAGCCGGACCAGCACCCGGCTGCCGTGGGCGTACGTCGTGGCGCCGTCGGCCGAGCAGAACCGGAAGCCGTAGGTCAGGCCGGTGTTGCCGAGTCGCTCCAGCCACAGGTGGACGGCGTACTCGCCGGGCCGCGTCACCGGAGCCTCGTAGCTGATCCGCAGCTCCTTGACGGCGTTGCAGGCGTCACCGGCGGCGGCCCAGTCGCCCTCGAAGCGGAAGCCGTGGTCCTGGCAGAGCGCGGCCCAGGCCCGCTCGACCATCAGCGGATAGCGGGCGTTGTGCAGCAGGCCGAGCGCGTCCAGGTCGTCGAAGTGGACAGTGACGGGGACGAGCCGGCCGTACGACAGGGCGGGGATGGGCAGTGCTTCGGCGGTCACGGTGCGGCTCCTGTGGTCAATAGTTCAACGACCCCATCCTAAGCGGGCGCTCAGCATGCCCTTCTGGCAGGGACAATGGTCCGCGGCACCCACCCGTACGACGAAAGCGAAACCCCATGGATCTCGGCGTCCGCTGGAAACTGCACGGCGACGGACGCACCCCGGCCCCCGGCGCGGTGGTCCGGCCCGACGAGCGGCTGTCCTGGCCGCGCACGGTCGGCCTCGGCGCCCAGCACGTGGTCGCGATGTTCGGGGCGTCCTTCGTCGCACCGGTCCTGATGGGCCTGGACCCCAACCTCGCGATCATGATGTCCGGCGTCGCGACGGTGGTGTTCCTGCTCGCCACCCGCGGCCGGGTGCCCAGCTACCTCGGCTGCTCGCTGTCGTTCGTGGGCGTCGCCGCGGTGATCCGGGCCCAGGGCGGCACCAGCGCGACCGTGACCGGCGCGGTGTTCGTGGTCGGCGTGGCGCTGTTCCTGGTGGGTCTCGCGGTGCAGCGGTTCGGGGCGCGGATCATCCACGCGGCCATGCCGCCGATCGTCACCGGCGCGGTCGTGATGCTGATCGGCTTCAACCTCGCCCCGGTCACCGCCTCCACCTACTGGCCGCAGGACCAGTGGACGGCCCTGCTGGTGATGCTGTTCACCGGCCTGGCGGTCGTCTGTCTGCGCGGTTTCTGGTCCCGGATCGCGATCTTCCTGGGCCTGGTCTTCGGCTACGGCATCTCCTGGGCCTTCGACCGGGTCTTCGGCCGGATCCACTCCGCGGACGGCAGCGGCAAGGTCACCGACCACTGGCGCCTGGACTTCTCCGCCGTCTCCCAGGCCGACTGGATCGGCCTGCCCGACCTGCACGGACCGAGCTTTGAGTGGTCGGCGATCCTCGTCGCACTGCCGGTCGTGATCGCGCTGGTCGCCGAGAACGCCGGACACGTCAAGGCGGTCGGCGAGATGACCGGTGACAAGCTCGACGACAAGCTGGGCACGGCGATCTCCGCCGACGGCGTCGCCTCGATGCTCTCCACCGCGGTGGGCGGCCCGCCCAACACCACCTACTCCGAGAACATCGGCGTGATGGCCGCGACCCGCGTCTACTCCACCGCCGCCTACTGGGCCGCCGCCGGCTTCGCCCTCCTCTTCGGCCTCTGCCCCAAGTTCGGCGCGGTCGTCGCCGCCATCCCGGGCGGTGTGCTCGGCGGCATCACGGTCATCCTCTACGGCATGATCGGCCTGCTCGGCGCCCAGATCTGGCTCAACGCCAAGGTCGACCTGCGCAACCCGCTGAACCTCGTCCCGGCCGCCGCGGGCATCATCATCGGCGTCGGCAACGTCACCATGGAGTTCACCGACACCTTCTCGCTCAGCGGCATCGCCCTCGGCACGATCGTCGTCATCACCGGCTACCACGCGCTGCGCGCCTTCGCCCCGGCGCACCTGAAGGCGCAGGAGCCGCTCCTGGACGAGGGCACGTCGTCGTACGACGAGGACGAGCGGCCCGCCAAGCCGTAGCGTTCCCCCGTTCTGGGGAAGCGTCGGGCCCGCCGCCCCTGCGGTCGGGCCGGGACTGGGACCCTGCCCCCATGGCGCAGTTGGAACAGTTCACCACCCCCGTCGACGCGGTCGTCTCCCGGATGCGCGCGCTGGACGCGGCCCTTCCCGCACGGGACGGGGTCGCGGTCTTCAACCGTGTCTACCTGGCCGTCACCGAGGCGGTGGACCGGCAGGTGGACGCGGGCCGGTTCGCCGACCCGAGAGCCGCGATCACGCTGGACGTGCGGTTCGCCGAGCGGTACCTGTCCGCGGTGGACGCGGCCGCGTCCGACGGCCGCCCGCCCGCCTGCTGGCGGCCGCTGTTCCAGTTCCGCCGCCATCCCGGCGTACGTCCGCTGCAGTTCGCGCTCGCCGGCATCAACGCCCACATCGGTCACGATCTCGCCCTCGCCGTGGTGGACGCCTGTCACAGCCTCGGGTGCGAACCGGGCGAACTGGAGGACGAGTTCGACCGGGTGGGCGACCTGCTCGTGTCGCTGGAGGAGCACATCCGCGAGGATCTGATGCCGGGCCCCGACCTGCTCCAGATCGCCGACCCGCTCACCCATCTCCTCGGCTCCTGGAGCCTGGAACGCGCCCGGGACGCCACCTGGGCCGCGGCCCGCGCCCTGTGGGCCCTGCGCCGACTCCCGGACCTGGCAGGGGAGTTCACCGAGCGACTGGACGCGGCCGTGGGCTTCGCGGGGCGGATGCTGCTCACGCCCCTGCCCGACTGATCCGGCCTCGGCGAGCCGCCTCGGGGACGCTGGAACTCCCTGTGACCATGCGACGTTGATCCAATGTCAGCGATCACGAGGAGCTCACGCATGGCGACACCGCTCGGCCTCGGACTGCCCCAGATGCGCCACTTCGACCTCGGCAGGGACGTGCCCGACGTGGCCCGCACCGCGGAGGGCATCGGCTACACCAGCCTGTGGGTCTTCGAGCGCGCGCTGTTCCCCGAGCCCGCCACCCAGGGGCTGTACGGCATACCGGGCCTGCCCTGGCCCGACTTCTACCGCGGCGTGGCCGAGCCGCTGACGACGCTCACCCTGGCCGCGGCCGCCACCGAGCGGGCCCGGCTGGGCACCAGCGTGCTGGTGGCGCCGCTGCACATACCCTTCCAGCTCGCCAAGGCCCTGGCCACGCTGGACGCGGCGAGCGGCGGCCGGGTGGTGGCGGGCCTGGGCACCGGCTGGTCGCTCGACGAGTACGCGGCGGCTTCGGTGCGGCCCTTCGAGGAGCGGGGCCGGGTGCTGGACGAGCTGATCGACGTGTGCCGCGCGGTGTGGGGCCCGGACCCGGTGTCGTACGACGGCGACATCACGAAGATCGCGTCGGCCGTGGTCGGACCCAAGCCCGCCCGGCCGATACCGATCCTGCTGCCCGGCCTCAGCCCCAAGGCGCGCCGCCGGCTGGTGGACCGGGCCGACGGCTGGCTGCCGGTGGCCATGGGCGCCGAGGCGCTGGCCGCGCAGTGGCGCGAGCTGCAGGACCTCGCCGCCGAGCGCGGCCGCACCGAGCCGCTGCGCAGCGTGCTGCGGGTCAACACCCGCTACTCCCCCAAGCCCTACGACGCCGCCGACCGGCAGCCCTTCCAGGGCAGCGCCGACCAGATCGTCGAGGATCTGGCCGCGCATGCCGAGGTCGGCCTGGAGGAGATCCTGGTCGATCTGCAGGGCTCGGTGCGCGACGCGCAGGAGCTGAAGGCGGTGGCCGCCGAGGTGTTTGAAAAGGCGCGGGCGGCCGGAGTCTGAGTCCGCCCACCCGCGCCTTGGTCTGTCCGGCCCGGTCAGTCCTCGGGCAGTTCCACCGGGGCGATCTCGTCGTAGACGTCACCGGGGCCGGGGTTGGCCGCGTCGGTGGTGCCGCCGAAGTGGTGCATGACGCCCCAGACCGCGTTCAGCGCGGTCTGGATCGCGCCCTCGGCCCAGCCGGCCGTCCAGGAGATGTCGTCGCCGGCGAGGAAGATGCCGCGCTTGTCCTCGGGCAGCCGGTCCTGCATGAAGTGCGTGAACAGGCGCCGCTGGTAGCGGTAGTGGCCCGGCAGGTTGGCCTTGAACGCGCCCATGAAGTAGGGCTCGTTCTCCCAGGACACCGTCACCGGGTTGCCGATGATGTGCTTGCGGATGTCGACCTTCGGGTAGATCTCGCCGAGCGACTTCAGCATCACCTCCATCCGCTCGTTCGCGGACAGCGGCAGCCACTTCAGGCTGTCGTCGCACCAGGTGTAGGAGAGGCAGATGACGGCGGGCTTGTCCGGGCCGTCGTCCAGCAGGTAGGTGCCGCGGGTCATGCGGTCCGTCAGCGTCATCGACATGACGTCCCGGCCCGTCTCCTCGTCCTTGTCCAGCCAGAACGGCCGGTCCACGGGCACGAAGAGCTTGGAGGACTCCATGTAGTGGGTGCGCTCGATCGCCGTCCAGTGGTCGATCGGGAAGAGCGAGTCGTCGCAGGCGATCTTGGACAGCAGCATCCAGGACTGGGCGGTGAAGATGGCCGCCTTGAAGGTGCGGATGTCGCCGTTCGCGTCCGTCACCGTGATCTGGTTGCCCGCCGTGCGGTGCAGCCGGGTCACGGCCGGCTTGGGCTGACCGCCCTCGTGCAGCGTGGCGAGCGAGGTGCCGTACGCCCAGTGGACGATCTTCTCCGGCTCGCGCTCCCACAGGCGCAGCGGCAGCTGCTGGGAGCCGCCGACGATGCCGCGGTGGTGGTCGTCGGCCTCGGTGTAGACGACGCGCAGGATCTCCAGGATGGAGTTCGGGAAGTCGGTGTCCCAGCCGCCGGTGCCGAAGCCGACCTGGCCGAAGATCTCGCGGTGCCGGAATGACTTGAAGGCCTCGGAGTCGCAGAGGAAGCCGTAGAAGGTCTGGTTGTCGAGCTTCTCGACGAGCTCCGCCCAGATCTCGCGGATGCGCGGGACATCGCGCTCGCGCATGGCCTGGTTCATGTCGGAGAAGTCGGCGCCCTCTTCGAGGCACTTGTTCCAGGCCTCGGCCACGTCCCGGTACACCTGGGGCAGGTCGTCGACGGTCTCCGCGTAGTGCGACTCGCCCTTGAGGTCGACGACGGTCGACGGGGTGGCCTCGGCGAGGGGGTTCGGGAAGGGCGTGGTCTCCAGGCCGACCAGGTCGATGTAGTGCTGGAGGGCGGTGGAGGACGGCGGGAAGCGCATCGCGCCCATCTCGGCCGTCAGGGAGTCGTCGCAGCCCTCGAAGCCGACCGTGCGCAGCCGGCCGCCGATCTGGTCGGCCTCGTAGACGACGGGCTTGAGGCCCATCTTCATCAGCTCGTAGGCGGCGACGATGCCGGACAGGCCACCGCCGATGACGGCCACCTCGGTGCCGTGCTCGGTCGCCGGTATCTGGCCCAGGCCCGCCGGGTGGGCGAGGAAGTCGTCGTACGCGTACGGGAAGTCCGGGCCGAACATGGTGATCGGCGGCTGCTGCTCGTCGGCGTGCTCGACGGCGTTGGGCACGGTGGACGTCATGGGGTACGGACTCCTTGCGACTGCTGCGGAACGGCGGGGGAGGTTCAGACGAGGGACCCGTAGAGGCCGGGGCGGCGGTCCTTCAGGTACGGGTTGTTCTCGCGGGAGGCGGCGAGGAAGGCGGGGTCGGCGTCGGCGAGGACGAGCTGCTCTGCGCGGCCGGCCCGGGTGCGGGCGACACCGTCGGGGCCGGCCAGGGTGGAGAGCCCGACGAACTCGAACTCGCCCTCGGCGCCGACCCGGTTGACGTACGCGACGTACATCTGGTTCTCGAAGGCGCGCACCGGCACCACCGACTCGGCGACGAACTGGAAGGGGTGCATCTGCGCGGTGGGCACCAGCAGCAGGTCGGTGCCGGCCAGGGCGTGGGCGCGGACGTTCTCCGGGAACTCCACGTCGTAGCAGATCATCAGGCCGACGGTGAGACCGTTCAGCTCGGCCTGCACGACCGGGGTGTCGCCCGGCGTGAAGTGGTCGCGCTCGAAGCAGCCGAAGAGGTGGGTCTTGCGGTAGTTGGCCGGCCGGGTGCCGTCGGCGGAGATCAGCTGGACGGAGTTGTACACCGTGTCGCCGTCGCGCTCGGGGTAGCCGTAGGCGATCGCCAGGCCGTGCCGGGCCGCCAGTTCGGCGATCGCGTCGGCTGCCTCGCCGTCGGCGGTCTCGGCGAGCCGGGCGATGTCGTCGCCGATGGCGTACCCGGTCAGGAACATCTCCGGCGTGACGAGCAGCCCGGCCCCCGCGGCGGCGGCCCGGCCCGCGGCCTCGTCGAGGACCTTCAGGTTCTCGACGGTCGAGCCGGGGCGGCCGGAGCTCTGGAGCAGGGCGGTGCGCATACGGGTTCCTCACCGGGGACGGACGGGTGCGGGGGGGCCGCCTCGACGTATCGGTGCGGGGGCCATCTAGACGGTACGGGCGCGCGACCAGGCCGGACAAGGAGAAGCCGTTGCGCGCCGGTGCGCGGTTCGTTGCGTCCGCGGAGGGATGCACGGCGATTCGTTGCGCCTCTCGTCGTACGTCTCCTCCCCCACGCGGCGGAGGACGGGTGCCGCCCACGGCGCGATGTGCCGACGGCGCGCGCCGTGGAGAGTGGTGCCGTCCCGTTGACCTGCGGAAAGGACCCTCATGAACCGCCGTACGAAGACCGCTGTACTCGGCGCCGCGCTGCTGCTGACCGCCACGGCCGCGGCCTCCGCCACCGCGTCGGACGCGCCGCCCGCCCGGGAGGCCGCAGCCCTCACCGGCACGGCGAAGCTGTACCGGTCGGCCGGGGACGACATCACCTTCACCTTCGACGCGCATCTGGCGGCCGAGGACACGGCCGATCCCTCGAAGGCGACCGGTTCCTTCGAGTTCAGCCACTACCTGAACGGCGAGGGCGCCCGGGCCAAGGCGCGGGTCGACTGCCTGGTCACCGGCGGGAAGGTGGCCGTCGTCTCGGGGGTGATCACGGAGAGCGACCTCCCCGGCGCCAAGGGCAGGCGGGTCGGTGTCACCGTCCACGACCTCGGCGAGCACGACCGGCTCGGCTACAGCTGGGCGGCGACGAAGGACCTCGGCCCGAGGAACCTGCCGAAGTGCGTCAGCTCGGCCCCGTTCGAGAAGGTCGCCGAGGGCACGGGCGACTTCACGGTGGTGCCGTGGAACCCCGCGCTGTGACGAGGCGCCCCTCCCCCGAACGGCCATGAAGGTCGTCCGGGCGGAGGAGGCCGGCGACGCGCGCCGCGCACGAGACTGACGGCAGTCGAGCCGAGGGAGCCTTCATGAACGCCACGGAGATCCATGACCTGCCGTACGTCGACACGCACACGGCGGTGGTCGACGCGGGGGCCGATGTCGTGTGGCGTGCGCTGGGGGACGTACTGGAGCGTTCCTTCCCGGGCCGCCGACGGTCCGGGGCGTTGCGACTGCTCGGCGTCGCCGACCGGACGGCGTCCGGGCCGAGGCCGCTCGCCGAGGGCTCGACCCTGGGCGGCTTCCGGGTCGCGGCCGCCGAGCCGCCCCGGGAGCTGACCCTGGTCGGCAGCCACCGCTTCTCGTCGTACGCGCTGGTCTTCCGCCTGGAGGAGGCGGGCCCGGCACGGACTCGGCTGCGAGCGGAGACCCGGGCCCGCTTCCCCGGCCCCGCGGGGGCGGTCTACCGGGCCCTGGTCATCGGCTCGGGCGCACACAGGGCGGTCGTACGCCGACTGCTGAACTCGGTCCGCGAGAGTGCCCCTGAGGGGCGCGGGGCTGCATGAATTTGCGGCTCCGCCGCGTGAGCGCGACCGGCCACACACCACCCGCAGCCGACGTACTAGGTAGGCGACCCGGAGGAAAACCGCCGCAACAAGGGCGACAGCACCAGCACGGACTTGGTCCGTTCCACGAACGGCTCCCCGGCGATCCGCTCCAGCACCCGCTCGAAGTGGCGCATGTCGGAGGCGAAGACCTGGGCGACCGCGTCCGCGTCCCCGGTGACGGTCGACGCGGCCACGACCTCCTGGTAGCGCTCCAGGCCCCGCTGGATGGTCTCCGGCGAGGTGTTGCGCCGGCAGTAGATCTCGACGAACCCCTCGGTCTCCCAGCCGAGCGCCGCCGGGTCCACCCGCACGGTGAACCCGGTGATGGCTCCGGTGGCCCGCAGCCTGTCCACGCGCCGCTTCACGGCGGGCGCGGACAGGCCGACGAGCTGCCCGATGTCCGCGTAGGAGCGGCGGGCGTCCTCGGCGAGGGCGTGCACGATGCGTTCGTCGAGATCGTTCAGCACTGCGGGTGGTTCACTTCACTTCAACTACGGACGCCTCAGGCGTCGCGAGACGGGAACGGCGGTGGCCGTAACTGAAGTAGAACACGAGACCCGCGGCCATCCAGCACCCGAAGACGACCCAGGTGACGGTGTCGAGGCTGAACATGTTGTACGCGCAGAACGCGAAGCCCAGCACCGGCAGCACCGGACCGAACGGCACCCGGAAGGTGCGCTCCAGCTCGGGCCGCTTGTAACGCAGCACGATCACCGCGATGTTGACCAGGGCGAAGGCGAACAGCGTGCCGATGCTGGTGGCGTCGACGAGCTTGCCGAGCGGGATGAACGCGGCGAGGACACCGCAGAACAGCGACACGATGACGGTGTTCAGGCGCGGCGTGCCGGTCTTGGGGTCGACCTTGCCGAGCGCCTTGGGCACCAGTCCGTCGCGGGACATCGCGAACAGGATGCGGGTCTGGCCGTAGAGCACGGTGAGCACCACGCTCGCGATGGAGATGACCGCGCCGAGCGCGAGCAGCGTGCCCCAGAAGGTCTGGCCGCTGACGTCGTTCATGATCGCGGCGAGGGACGCCTCGGAGCCCTCGAACTTCGTCCAGTGCCAGGCGCCGACCGCGACACCCGCGACCAGCACGTACAGCGCGGTCACGATGATCAGCGACAGCATGATCGCGCGCGGCAGGTCCTTCTTGGGGTCCTTGGCCTCCTCACCGGCGGTGGAGGCGGCGTCGAAGCCGATGTAGGAGAAGAACAGGGTGGCGCCGGCGGCGCTGACACCGGCCATGCCGAGCGGCATGAAGTCGGCGTAGTTGCCGGACTTGAAGCCCATGAAGCCGACGGCGCAGAACAGCACCAGCGCGGCGATCTTCACACAGACCATGATCGTGTTGGCGCGGGCGGACTCGCGGGCGCCGCCGAGCAGGAACACCATCGCGAGCAGCACGACGATCAGCGCGGGCAGGTTGACGATGCCGCCCTCGCCGGGCGCGGAGGACAGCGCGGTCGGGATGGTGACGCCGATCGTGCCGTCGAGCAGCTCGTTGAGGTACTCGCCCCAGCCGACGGCGACGGCGGCCACCGACACGCCGTACTCCAGCACCAGACACCAGCCGCAGATCCAGGCGACGAGTTCGCCCATCGTTGCGTACGCGTACGAGTACGAGGACCCGGCGACCGGGATGGAGCCGGCCAGTTCCGCGTAGGACAGGGCGGAGAACAGGGCCGTCAGACCGGCGATGACGAAGGCCAGCGTGATGGCCGGGCCGGCCTCGGGGACGGCGTCGCCGAGGACGACGAAGATGCCGGTGCCGAGGGTGGCACCGATGCTGATCATGGTGAGCTGCCACAGCCCGAGGGAGCGCTTCAGCGAGCCTCCCTCACCCTGGCCACCCTCGGCGACCAGGCGTTCTACCGGCTTCCTGCGCATCAGGCGCGCTCCGAGCCCCGGGGACGCGGGGACGGTTTCACTGCGGACTTGCGGGGGTGCGCCTTGGTCGAGCACGCGCGGCTCCTTATCGCTGCCGGTCAGGGGGACGGGGGTGTGGCGGTACCCCGTCCCGCGGGATCCGCACACCGAGCGGAAACCCCGCCACGCCTCGTACAGCGCAGGAGCCTACGGTCCAGGGCATTGCTGCCGTAATGCAGCAACCTTGCGCACGCCCGTAAGATCGTTGCGTTCATCGCGAAGGGGTGGACATTCGTTGCGCGACGGCTGTCAAGTGTTGCGTCCGGGGTTTTTGAGCAGGTCTTTGACCAGGAACGTGGCGGGGTCGGCGCACTCGTGGATCGTGCCGTCGTGGTCCTCGTACGCGTAGCGGTCGACGTAGTCGAGCAGGGGCAGATAGCCGAGCCTCGCGTAGAGGGCGGCCGCGCGCGGGTTGTCGTCGTCGACGCCCAGGCCGATGGCCGTGCGGCCGCGCTCGCGGGCGAGCCGCTCGGCCGCCCGGATCAGCGCGCTGCCGATGCCGCGCGAGCGCAGCGTCTCGGGCCACACGGCCAGCGCGTTGATCTCCGGGCAGCCGGGCCGCGCCGCCCTGACCCGCTCGTCGGCGCAGCCGCCCCAGCGCACCTCCGTGTGCCCCACGGGACGCCCGTCCAGCCAGGCCACGAGATACGTGCTTGTCCCCGCCTCCTGGCGCGCGAACCTGCGGGCGTGGAACGAGGTGGCTCCCGGCGAGCCGATGAACCGGTCCAGCAGGGCCACGTCGGCCGGACCACAGACGTTGATCTCCATGCCCCGACGGTAGGCACAGGAACGCGAAACGGCCCCCGGTTTTCCACCGGGGGCCGTCCACAGGTGAGTTGAGGGCGCGTCAGCTCCAGCTGGCGTGCAGCGGCTTGCCCTCGGCGTAGCCGGCCGCGCTCTGGATGCCGACGATGGCCTTCTGGGCGAACTCCTCCAGGGAGCCGGCACCGGCGTAGGTGCAGGAGGAGCGGACGCCCGCGATGATCGAGTCGATCAGGTCCTCGACGCCCGGGCGGGCCGGGTCGAGGAACATCCGCGAGGTGGAGATGCCCTCCTCGAACAGCGCCTTGCGGGCGCGGTCGTAGGCGGACTCCTCGGAGGTGCGATTGCGCACGGCACGCGCGGAGGCCATGCCGAAGGACTCCTTGTAGGCGCGCCCCTGGGCGTCGTGCTGAAGGTCGCCCGGGGACTCGTAGGTGCCGGCGAACCAGGAGCCGACCATCACGTTGGACGCGCCGGCCGCGAGGGCCATCGCCACGTCACGCGGGTGGCGGACACCGCCGTCGGCCCACACGTGCTTGCCGTACTTCTTCGCCTCGGCGGCGCACTCAAGGACCGCGGAGAACTGCGGCCGGCCCACGCCGGTCATCATGCGGGTGGTGCACATGGCGCCGGGGCCGACACCGACCTTGATGATGTCCGCGCCCGCGTCGATCAGGTCCTTGACGCCCTCTGCGGAGACGATGTTGCCCGCGACGATCGGCACCTGCGGGTCGAGCGCCCGCACGACCTTGACCGCGCTGATCATCGACTCCTGGTGGCCGTGCGCGGTGTCGATCACGAGCGTGTCGACGCCCGCGTCGAGCAGCTGCTTGGCCTTGCCGGCCACGTCGCCGTTGATGCCGACGGCGGCCGCGATGCGCAGCCTGCCCTTGGCGTCGACGGCGGGCTTGTACAGCGTGGCACGCAGGGCGCCCTTGCGGGTGAGGATGCCGGCGAGGCGGCCGTCACCGTCGACTGCGGGGGCGTAGCGGCGGTTGTGGTGGTCCAGGGTGTTGAACGCCTCGCGCGGGTCCATGTCCGCGTCGAGCAGCAGCAGGTCCTTGGACATGACCTCTTCGAGCTGGGTGAAGCGGTCGACGCCGGACAGGTCCCGGTCGGTGACGACACCGATGGGCCGCTGGTCCTCGTCCACGACGACACCGGCGTTGTGCGCCCGCTTCGGCAGCAGGGACAGCGCGTCGGCGACGGTCTGGTGGGGGGCGAGCACGATGGGGGTGTCCAGCACCAGGTGCCGGCTCTTGACCCAGGAGACGACCTCGGTGACGACCTCGATCGGGATGTCCTGCGGGATGACGACGAGGCCACCGCGCCGGGCCACGGTCTCGGCCATGCGGCGGCCGGCGATGGCGGTCATGTTGGCGACGACGAGCGGGATCGTGGTGCCCGTGCCGTCCGGGGAGCTGAGGTCCACACCCTGCCGCGAGCCGACCGAGCTGCGGCTCGGGACCATGAAGACGTCGTCGTACGTCAGGTCGTACGAGGGCTGGATGTCGTTGAGGAAACGCACGTGCTGCACATCCCAGTCGATCAGAGGTGGCCCCCGGACAGGACAGCCAGGGGGGCGAAGAGCACGTACTTCATTGTCCCATGTCGGCAGGAATGCCGTGCACGGTCAGTTCATCCAGGCTACGCAGGGTGCGTTAGGAGGATCCTCCGAGGGCGAGGGCCACGGTGACCGCCGAGCCCTGCGAGAAGACGTCGACGGCGGTCTCCCACTCCTGCGGCCGCGCCTCGGCGTACGGCCCCCAATTGCGTACGAGGACCAGCACGGGTGCGTCCTCGGGCCACAGGCCCGGGTCGGAGAGGCAGTCGGCCAGCGCGTCCCAGTTGCGGCCGAACCAGTCCGGCAGCCGCAGGTCATGGGCGCAGCGGTCCATCAGGCCGGCCTTGTCGGTGACTCCGTCGAGGTCGAGGGTGACGACGTACTTGGTCATCTGAGCACCGCCTTCGCCGCAGGAATCGGGGACGGACCGCGGCAGCATGTCGATGCCGCCACGGCCCTCCCCGGGATATCCGCTGTCAGGCTCCGTCCGGGTCGGCCCGGTTCAGGGCGGGCTTCGGCGTCGGGCCGGCCGTCATCAGGTAGTCCGCGGCCGAGGTGTCCGTCACCAGCGAGGTGACGAGCCCGGACCGCAGCACGGCGTCGATCGCGGCCGCCTTGCGCTGTCCGCCCGCGATCGCGACGACCTCGGGGATACGGCGGAGCTGGTCGGCCTTGACCGTGATGCACCGCTCCCCCAGGTCGCGCCCCACCCGGCGGCCCTGCGCGTCGAAGAGGTGCGCGGACATCTCGGCGGCGACCCCGAGCGAGGCGTAGTGCGCCCGCTCCTCGTCGCTGAGCATGTCGTGCACCGTGGAGATGCCCGGCTCCCAGGAGCCGATGGACACACAGGCGACGGTGACCTTGTCGAAGTACTCGAAGGCCCGGGCGATACCGGTCTGGTGCCGCAGCGCGGCCGCGGTGGCCTCGTCCGGCAGCAGCATCGGCGCGTAGATGGGGTGCGCGTCGCCGCCGGAGACCTGCGCGGCACGCCGCACGGCCTCCACCGAGCCGCGCTCGGCGGTCCCGGCGTCGTACACGCCCGTCAGCTGCACCACGGTGCAGGGCGGCAGCCGGTCCAGCGCCGCCGCCATGTGGATCGTGGAGCGGCCCCAGGCCAGCCCCAGGACGTCCCCCTCGTTGACGAGCTCGCCGAGCAGGTCGGCGGCGACCTCGCCGAGGTTCTCGGGGTCGGGGGTCTCCTCGGACTCGGGCGGGGACTCGACCACGACGGCGTGCCTCAGGCCGTAGCGGGCGCGGAGCGCGTCGGAGCGCTCGGCGTCCAGTTCGGCCGGCACGCGGATCTCGATGCGTACGAGATCCCGTTCGAGGGCGGTCTCCAGGACCCGGGCCACCTTGAAGCGGCTGACGCCGAACTCCTCCGCGATCTGGATCTTGGATTTGCCCTCGAGGTAGAAGCGGCGGGCCATGGCCGCCGCCTGCACCAGCTCAGCGGGTCCCATCCGCATGGCTGACCGGCCCGCCGACATACCCGACACGGCGATCTCCTCACTGCTGTTCACACTCTGGATTCGCCGTTCATCCTTGCAGATGTGGCGCGGTCGATCCGCCCTGATGGGCGCCGTTCATGTTCCTGACGCTCAGTGGTCGCACGCCCACGACGCCTTGGCGGTCGCCGACTCCGCCTGAGCGCGCAGCGCACGGACCGCTTCGGCCGGGTCGTCGGCCCCGTAGACCGCGGAGCCGGCCACGAAGACATCGGCCCCGGCCTCGGCGCACCGCTCGATCGTCGAGGCCGAGACACCGCCGTCGACCTGGAGCCAGAGCTCGAGGCCGTGCTTGCTGATCAACTCGCGGGTGCGGCGGATCTTCGGGAGCATGATGTCGAGGAACGCCTGGCCGCCGAAGCCCGGTTCGACCGTCATGATCAGCAGCATGTCGAGCTCGGGCAGCAGGTCCTCGTACGGCTCGATGGGCGTCGCCGGCTTCAGGGCCATGGAGGCGCGCGCGCCCTTCGCCCGGATCTCACGGGCGAGCCGCACCGGAGCGGCGGCCGCCTCGACGTGGAAGGTGACGGAGGAGGCACCCGCTTCCACGTACTGGGGCGCCCACCGATCGGGGGCCTCGATCATCAGGTGGCAGTCCAGCGGAGTGTCCGTCGCACGGGCCAGGGACTCCACGACCGGCACGCCGAGCGTGAGGTTCGGGACGAAATGGTTGTCCATCACATCGACGTGGAGCCAGTCGGCTCCTTGGACGGCGTCGGCCTCGGCCGCGAGGCGGGCGAAGTCGGCGGACAGGATGCTGGGGTTGATCTGCGCCATGGCCCAAGACTATGCGGTTACTTCGGCTACGGGTCGTCCTCGTCCGGTCGGTGGTCCCCATGACGCGTGGCCGGGGTGTCGCCCATCTGGTCTGCGGGCGGCGGGCGAAGTGGGTCGTGCTGGTGTTGTGGCTGGTGGGGCTGTTCCTCACTGCGCCCTTCGCGCAGAAGCTGACCGACGCGCAGGACAATGACGCGGCGTCCTGGCTGCCGGGATCCGCGGAGTCGACCCAAGTGCTGGAGATGTCCGAGGACTTCCGGCCGGAGCAGATCCCGGCCGTCGTGATCTACGCCCGGGACGGCGGGCTGACCGTCCGCGACCGGGCGGAGATCGAGCAGGACGTCCAGCAACTGAAGCAGCTCACCGACCACGGGATCATCGGCGACCGCACGCGCGGCCCCGTCTACGACCGCCCGGCCGATCCGCGGGCCGCCCAGGTCTACGTGCCGATCACCATGGACGAGAAGGGCTGGGAGCGGATCGCACCCGCGGTCGACTCCATCCGCGACGACGTGGGGAAAAGCCGGGACGGCCTGGCCGTGCACATCACCGGCCCCGGCGGCACCTCCGCGGACTTCTCCGAGGCATTCGAGGGCATCGACTCCACCCTGCTGCTGTCGGCGATGGCGGTCGTGATCGTGATGCTGCTGATCACCTACCGCAGCCCGACCCTGCTGCTGGTGCCACTGCTCGGGGTGATCGCCGCCCTGTTCACCGCGCAGGCGCTGATCTACTTCCTGGCCCAGCACGCGGGCCTGACCGTGAACGGCCAGAGCGCGGGCATCCTCACCGTCCTCGTCTTCGGCGCGGGCACCGACTACGCCCTGCTGCTGGTCGCCCGCTACCGCGAGGAGCTGCGCGCCCACGAGGACCGGCACGAGGCGATGGCCCTCGCCCTGCACCGGGCGGGCCCGGCGGTGATCGCCTCGGGCGCCACCGTCGTCCTGAGCATGCTGGTGCTGCTGGCGGCCGAGATGAACTCCACCAGGGGCCTGGGTCCGGTGGCCGCCATCGGCGTGGCCGTCGCGCTGCTGGCGATGCTGACGCTGTTCCCGGCCCTGCTGGTGATCTTCGGCCGGTGGATCTTCTGGCCGGTGATCCCGCACCTGGGCGCGCCGAACCCGCACGAGCGGGGCGTCTGGGCGCGCATGGGCCGCCGTATCGCCGCACGCCCGCGCATGGTCTGGGGTGTCACCGCGGTGATCCTCGCGGTCTGCTCCCTGGGCCTGATCCAGCTGCGCGCGGAGGGCATCTCCAACGCGGACGCGTTCACCGGGAAACCCGACTCGATCACCGGTCAGGAGGTCTCGGCGCGGTACTTCCCGGCCGGCAGCGGAGATCCGCTCGTGATCATCTCGAACCAGGAACAGGCCCGGCAGGTGGGCCGGGCCGTCGCCGGGACCGAGGGCGTGGTGCCGGCCTCACTGGGGCTGCCGCCGGGCACCAGGCCGGTGGTCGACGGGAAGGTGCTGTTCGAGGCGACGATGACCGCCCCGGCAGACAGCGAGGCCGCGAAACAGACCGTGGAGCGGGTGCGCGACGCCGTGCACGCGGTGCCGGACGCCGACGCTCAGGTGGGCGGCGGTACGGCGGCCCTGCTGGACATGGACGAGGCCACCACGCACGACAACCTGCTGATCATCCCGCTGGTGCTGGTCGTGGTGCTGCTCATTCTGTGTGCCCTGCTGCGCGCCCTGATCGCCCCGCTGCTGCTGATCGGCACGGTGATCCTGTCCTTCGCGGCGGCCCTCGGCATCAGCGCGCTCGCCTTCCGGCACCTCTTCGACTACGCGGGCGAGTCGACGGACTTCCCGCTGTTCGTCTTCGTGTTCCTGGTCGCGCTGGGCATCGACTACAACATCTTCCTGACGACCCGCATCCGCGAGGAGGCGGCCCGCCAGGGCACCCGCCCCGGCGTGGTCACCGGCCTCGCCGCCACCGGCGCGGTCATCACCTCGGCCGGCCTGGTGCTCGCGGGCACCTTCGCGGCCCTGGGCACCTTGCCGATGGTCGCCTTCGCGGAGATCGGCTTCGCGGTGGCGCTCGGCGTACTCCTGGACACCTTCATCGTCCGCTCGGTGCTGGTGACGGCGCTTTTCCTGGATGCAGGAGACAAGGTGTGGTGGCCAGGCATGGGTGCCCTAGGGGCGCGGGGCAGTGCTTGATTTGCGGCTACCGCCGCGCGGGCGCGAGCAACCACGACGGACGCGAGGACACAAGACGACGGAACCCCTACGGCGCGGTCTTCCGAACAAGGGCCAGATACATCGCATCGGTCCCATGCACATGCGGCCACAACTGCACATCAGGCCCGTCCCCCAGCTCCGGCACCCCAGGCAGCAACGGCCGCGCATCGATCAACTCGGCGCCGGGGAACTGCTTCAGCACATCGGAGACAACAGCTCGCGTCTCGGCGAGATGCGGCGAGCAGGTCGCATAACCGACAACGCCCCCCACCCGCACCGACTCCAACGCGGTACGCAGCAGCCCCCGCTGCAGCGGCGCGAACCCGTCCAGGTCCTCGGGCCGACGCCGCCACCGCGCCTCGGGCCGCCGCCGCAGCGCACCGAGCCCGGTGCAGGGCACATCCATGACCACCCGGTCGAAGGTGCCCGCCCGCCACGGCGGCCGGGTGCCGTCGGCGGCGATCACCTGGTACGGCCCCGGATTGCCGGCGAGGGCCTTGGCGACCAGGCCGGCCCGGTGCGGCTGCTTCTCGCTCGCGAGCAGCGTGGCCCCGCGCTCGGCCGCGAGGGCACCGAGCAGCGCGGCCTTGCCGCCGGGCCCGGCACAGCCGTCGAGCCACTTCTCGTCGGGGCCGTCCAGCGGCGCGTTCGCCAGCGCGAGCGCCACGAGCTGGCTGCCCTCGTCCTGGACGCCCGCCCGGCCCTCGCGCACCGCGCCGATCGCGCCCGGCTCGCCGCCCTCGGTGAGCCGCACGGCGTACGGCGACCAGCGGCCCGGCTCCGCCGCCTCCTCGCCGAGCAGCTCCTCGGTCGTGGCCCGGCCGGGCCGGGCGACCAGGGTCACCTCGGGCCGCTCGTTGTCGGCGGCCAGCAGCTCCTCGATGCCCGCGCGCCCGCCGCCGAGCGAGTCCCACAGCGCGGAGACGACCCAGCGCGGGTGGGAGTGCACGACGGCCAGATGGTCCTCGGGGTCCTCGTCGTACGGCGGGGCGACCTTGGCGAGCCAGCCGTCCAGGTCGCTCTGCGCGATCTTGCGCAGCACCGCGTTGACGAACTTGGCGCGCCCGTCGCCGAGCACCACCCGGGCCAGCTCCACGGTGGCGGACACGGCCGCATGGCTGGGGATGCGCGTGCCCAGCAGCTGGTGCGCGCCGAGGCTCAGTACGTCGAGCACGGGCGGGTCGACCTCGCGGAGCGGCCGGTCGACGCACTGCGCGATGATCGCGTCGTACGTGCCCTGCCGGCGCAGCGTCCCGTACACCAGCTCGGTGGCCAGCGCCGCGTCCCGCCCGTCGAAATCGCCGTTCTCACGGGCCTTCCGCAGCAGCGGCGGCAGCACGAGGTTGGCGTACGCGTCCCGTTCGTCCACGGCGCGCAGCGCGTCGAAGGCGAGGATGCGGACAGGGTCCTTCTTGGGCCGCCGGTAGGGCTTGCCGGACGTGCGGGGCCGACGGGAGGTGTCGCTCACGAAAAGGTGCTCCGGATTTCTGAAGTACGGTGTCCGACCAGCGTACGTCGGCCACGAACCGCCCGTGCGAGGCCTCAGGCCCCGACGGTCTCGCCCTCGGCGATGCGCACCCCGCGTGCCCAGTCCGCGGCCTTCATCGGCTTCTTGCCCTGGGCCTGCACCCACAGGAGCTCCACGGCGTACGAGCCGGTGCCGACGTGGACGCTGTTCTTGCCGACGGCGAGCTGTCCGGGCGTGAGGTCGGTGCGGTCGGGCGCGAGGGCGGTCTGGATGAGCTTCAGGCGCTCGCCGCGGAAGGTCGTCCACGCGCCGGGCGCGGGGGTGCAGCCGCGCACGACCCGGTCGACGCGCAGCGCGGGCGCGGCCCAGTCGACGCGGGCGTCCTCGACGGTGATCTTCGGCGCGAGGGAGATGCCGTCGGCGGGCTGCGGTACGGCCTTCAGGCTGCCGTCCTCGATGCCGTCCATGGTCGCGGCGAGCAGCCCGGCACCGGCGAAGGCGAGCCGGGTGAGCAGGTCGCCGCTGGTGTCGGTGGGGCGGATCGACTCGGTGACGGTGCCGTAGACGGGCCCGGAGTCCAGCCCCTCCTCGATCAGGAAGGTGGACGCGCCGGTGATCTCGTCGCCCGCCATGAGGGCGTGCTGCACGGGCGCGCGGCGCCGCGCCAGGCGGGCAGCAGGGAGAAGTGCAGGTTGACCCAGCCGTGCGCGGGGATGTCGAGGGCGACGCGCGGCAGCAGGGCGCCGTAGGCGACGACGGGGCAGCAGTCGGGCGCGATCGCGCGCAGCCGCTCCAGGAACTCCGGGTCGCGCGGCTTCACCGGCTTCAGCACCTCGATGCCGGCCTCCTCCGCCCGCTCGGCGACGGGGCTCGCGATCAGCCGGCGTCCTCGCCCGGCCGGCGCGTCCGGGCGCGTGACGACGGCGGCCACCTCGTGCCGCCCGGAGGCGAGCAGGGCGTCCAGGGCGGGAACAGCGACCTCGGGGGTACCGGCGAAGACGAGCTTCATGGGTGGGTTCGGGCCTCTCGGGCGGGGGTTGACGCGGACAGCACACGCATCGGACGTGGGCAGCGCGCCCGTCGGACACGGGCAGCGCACCAGTCTATGGCGCCGGGCTCCCCGCGCACGCGGGCCTGTGGGGGCGTATGCATATGCCCTTGCGCCCCCACCCCGTGACCAGCGGAGCGCAGGCGCGTTGGTCAAGAAAGAGTTGACCACAACGGGCCGCTTCGCGGCCCGATCCTTTCTCCTCAACGCCGGTTCGAGAGGCTTGTTCATGGCCGACCACGCAACCCACGACGCCCAGGCTCGGGCCAGCCTGCACTTGCTGGTGCGGGACATCGAGCGGGTCCGCCGGCAGGTGGACGCACTGCGCACCCTCACCGCCCAGTTGGGCAACGTCTACCGCCCGCGCCGCTCCGGCCCGTCCACGGGCTTCGTCGTCTACGGACGCGCCCCCGCCCCCACGGTCCGCCTCGCCCAGGAACTGCGGGACAGTGTCGAGACTCTGGTCACCGCCGCGGTCGACTTCGACCGCTCGCTCGGCTTCTCCTGGGACGCGGTGGGCTCCGCACTCGGCGTCACCAAGCAGGCGGTGCACCGCCGTTACGGCTCCCGCCGCGCCGCCACCCAGGCTGCCGCCGAGGCCGAGCGCACGCAGGAGCCGTCGGGCACCCGCACGCTCAACGTCACCAGCCTCCCCACGCCCACGGTCCCCGCGGCCCGCTCCATGCCGACCCAGCCGACCGCGGGCAGCCCGTCCCTGCGCGACGACCCCAGGCCCTCCGCCGTCCCCGGCCCGCGCAACGGCTGAGCTCCTTCCCCGACTGCCCTCCTGGTACACACCGACCAGGAGGGCAGTGCGTCTCAGGGGCGCGGGGCTGTGCTCGATCTGCGGCTACCGCCGCGTGGGCGCGACAAGCCACGACGAACCAGTAGCCGCGCAATCGCCCGGGCCACCCGAGCTCTCAGATGCTCTCTCAGGCCTACCGACGCCTCCCGGACACCTCACCCGATGTCCGCCGGATCGATCCGCACCCGCACCGGCTCCCCACCGCCCGCACCGCGGGCCATCCGTGCCGCCTGCGCGGCCTTCAGCGCGGCCGCCAGCGCCGCGCCGCTGCCCGGCGGTACGCGGACCAGCGCGCGGTCCCACTGCTCGCCAGGCGGCGGTGCGCCGGGCCGTCGGGGGCGTCCGGGCGGGGTGACGGGGAGCGGCACCGGTCCCAGCACCTCGGCGTCGCCGGGCAGGCCGGCGGTGGCGAGGAAGTCGGCGACCGCCTCGGGGACGCCGGAGACCGCGGCCATCCGGGAGACCGGCGGGAAGCCCAGTTCGGCCCGCTCGGCGAGTTCACGCACCGCGTGCCCGACGGGGTCCCACCGCACCAGTGCCTGTACGGGCCGCAGGGCGGGGTCGGCGACCACGACGACCGTGCCGTCGGCCGACCGGTCCCGCACCAGGGACGCCGCCGCGATCCACCGCCGCAGCGCGTCCTCCCCGGCGCGCAGGTCGGGCCGCCCCAGCATCGCCCAGCCGTCCAGCAGCAGGGCCGCGGCATAGCCGCCCTCGGCCACCGGCTCGGCGCCCGGCGTGCTCACCACCAGCGCGGGCGTCCCCGGCACGGTGTCCAGCACATGCTCGCGCCCCGAGGTGCGCACCGGCACCTTGGGGAAGGCCCGCCCCAGCTCCTCGGCGGTGCGCCGGGCGCCGACGACCTGCGCCCGCAGCCGGAAGGACCCGCACTCCGGGCAGTGCCAGGAGGTCTCCTCGCGGCCGCACCAGCCGCACACCAGCGCCCCGCCGTCCCGTGCCTCCAGCGGCCCGGCGCAGTGCCGGCACCGGGCGGGCGTACGGCACTGCGCGCAGGCCATCCGCGGTACGTAGCCGCGCCGGGGCACCTGCACCAGCACGGGTCCGTGCCGCAGCCCGTCGCGGACGGCCTGCCAGGCGAGGCTGGGCAGCCGGGCGGCCCGCGCGGACTCGTCCCGGGCCAGGTCCTGGTCCCCGACGGTCCGCACCAGCGGCGTGAGCGCCCGCACCCGCTCGCGCGTGGCGACGAGCGGCTTGGCCCAGCCGCTCTCCACGAGCTGCGCGGCCTCCACCGTGCAGCTCAGGCTGCCGAGCAGGAAGCCGCACCTGTCCTGCGCGGCGCGCAGCAGCAGCACCTCGCGCGCATGGGGCTGCGGGGCGTGCAGCTCGCTGTGGCTGTCGTCGCCGTCGTCCCAGATGGCCACCAGACCGAGGTCCTGGACGGGCGCGAACATGGCGGCCCGCGTCCCCACGACGGCCCGCACGGACCCGCGCCGCACGGCGAGCCACTCCCGGTACCGCTTCTCCGGCCCCGCGTCCGCGGTGAGCAGCGCGTGCCGCCCCTCACCGAGCACCTCGGTCAGCGCGACGTCGACCCGCGCGGCGGCCCGCCCGTCCGGTACGACGACCAGCGCGCCGCGCCCGGAGGCGAGGGTCGCGGCGACGGCCCGGGCAAGCTCCTCGCCCCACTGGGGCCCGGGCAGCGCGTTCCACACGGCCCGTGGAGACCCTCCGGAGGCCAGTGCCTCCAGGAAGGCGCCCCCACGCTCGTACCGCGCCCACGACCCCGGCTCCGGGCGTGGAGGCGGCGGCAGCGGCGCGGGCGAGGGCCGCTGCTCGGCCCGGGCACTGCGTGGCGGTACGGCGAGCTGCAGAACGTCGGCGAGACTGCCCGCGTACCGGTCGGCGACGGCTCGGGCGAGCCCGAGCAGCTCCTCGCTCAGCACGGGCTCCGGCGACACGACCTGGGCCAGCGCGGCCAACGGCCCGGAGTAGTCGGACTCGGCCCGCCGCTCGACGAGGAACCCGTCGATCAGCCCGCCGCCCTCACGCCGCCCGTCGCGCACCCGATGCCGCCCGGCCCCGAACCGCACCCGCACGCGCACCCCGGGCTGCGCCTCGGCGTCCAGCTCCTCGGGCACGGCGTAGTCGAAGTACCGGTCGAGATGCAGCACGCCCTTGTCGACCAGCACCCGGGCGACCGGCAGTTCCTTGGCCAGCGCGGCCCCCCGCCAGGTGCGCGGCTTCGCCCGCGGCGCCTTGGCGTTGCGCACACTCTCCCGGATCAGCGCAAGCTGCTCGGGCGGCGCTCCCTCGGCCCCGCCGCTCACCGACCCGTTCTCCCCGCTCACGCTTGCATTCTTACCAAACGCCACTGACAGCGGCGCCACGACGGGAGAGGGAAAGGTGCCTCCCGAGATCAGGTCGGCGGCGGGTCACAGGAACTCGGATTCACCGCACGCGCGAAGCGCACTCCACCGAAGGAACCGCGGCCTGCGCACCGGGAGGCGCCCCTCAGCGTAGAGATCGTCCAGGTGGCGTGCCAGCCCGTTCACGTGACGAGGCCCGGCGCCCCCGAAGGGATGCCGGGCCTCGGCGGGCAGTGCGGGGCCTTACAGGCCGGCCGCCTTGCGCAGGGCGTCCACGCGGTCCGTGCGCTCCCAGGTGAAGTCGGGGAGCTCGCGGCCGAAGTGGCCGTACGCGGCGGTCTGGGCGTAGATCGGGCGCAGCAGGTCGAGGTCGCGGATGATCGCGGCCGGACGCAGGTCGAAGACCTCGTCGATGGCCTTCTCGATCTTCTCGGTCTCGACCTTGTGGGTGCCGAAGGTCTCGACGAACAGACCGACCGGCTCGGCCTTGCCGATCGCGTACGCGACCTGGACCTCGCAGCGGGAGGCCAGGCCGGCCGCCACCACGTTCTTCGCGACCCAGCGCATGGCGTAGGCGGCGGAGCGGTCGACCTTGGACGGGTCCTTGCCGGAGAAGGCGCCGCCGCCGTGGCGGGCCATGCCGCCGTAGGTGTCGATGATGATCTTGCGGCCGGTGAGGCCGGCGTCGCCCATCGGGCCGCCGATCTCGAAGCGCCCGGTCGGGTTGACCAGCAGGCGGTAGCCCTCGGTGTCGAGCTTGATGCCCTCGTCGAGCAGCGCCTTCAGCTCCGGCTCCACGACGAACTCGCGGATGTCGGGAGCGAGGAGGGACTCCAGGTCGATGTCCGACGCGTGCTGCGAGGAGACGACGACCGTGTCGAGGCGGACGGCCTTGTCGCCGTCGTACTCGATGGTGACCTGCGTCTTGCCGTCGGGGCGCAGGTAGGGGATGGTGCCGTTCTTGCGGACGTCGGACAGCCGCTTGGACAGGCGGTGCGCGAGGAAGATCGGCAGCGGCATCAGGGTGGGCGTCTCGTCGGACGCGTAGCCGAACATCAGGCCCTGGTCGCCGGCGCCCTGGCGGTCCAGCTCGTCGTCGTCGCCCTCGACACGGTTCTCGTACGCCGTGTCGACACCCTGCGCGATGTCCGGGGACTGCGAACCGATCGACACCGACACACCGCAGGAGGCGCCGTCGAAGCCCTTCTTCGAGGAGTCGTAGCCGATCTCCAGGATCTTCTCCCGGACCAGCTGCGGGATCGGCGCGTAGGCCTTGGTCGTGACCTCGCCGGCCACGTGCACGAGGCCGGTGGTGATGAGGGTCTCGACGGCGACACGGGACGTGGGGTCCTCGCGCAGCAGCGCGTCGAGAATGGTGTCGCTGATCTGGTCAGCGATCTTGTCGGGGTGACCCTCGGTCACGGACTCCGAGGTGAACAGGCGACGGGACACAACGCTCCCTGGGTTTGCAGCGGCTGCTGGCTGATCATGGGCGGACGGGCTGGGGGCTGCGCCCGGCGTCGTCCGAGAACAGTTTATCGGTCGCGCTCGGCCACCGGCTCACGTGTCTCGCCTCTCGGGAGCGCTGTGACCTGCGGCACGGGCATTCTGCCCAATCCCGAGCGGCATTGGCCAGGGGCGCCACGCGCCAAAGTTGCGTGGCCGACGGGCGCCCTGAAGCGTATGAGGCGCTCAGCGAAGGCGTTCGGCCACAAGATCCCACACGGTTTCGGCCAACGCCTCCTTCGGCCCGTGCGGTACGGCGGTCTCGGAGCCGTCGGCGCCGAGGACCACGGCCTCGTTCTCCTCCGACCCGAAGGTCTTGCGCTCCCCCACCTCGTTGACGACGAGCAGGTCGCAGCCCTTGCGCTCCAGCTTGGCGCGGCCGTTGGCGAGGACGTCGTCGGTCTCGGCGGCGAAGCCGACGACCACCTGTCCGGGCAGGGCGCGCTCGGCGGAGATCTCGGCGAGGACGTCGGGGTTGCGCACGAGCACGATCGGCTCGGGCTCCTGGCCGTCCTTCTTCTTGATCTTCCCGGAGGCGTAGGCCGCGGGCCGGAAGTCGGCGACGGCCGCGGCCATCACCACCGCGTCGGCGTCGGCGGCCGCCTTCAGCACGGCCTCGCGCAGTTGGACGGCGGTGCCGACCTGCACGACGTCGACACCCGCCGGGTCCGAAAGGGCGGTGTTGGCGGCGATCAGGGTGACGCGGGCGCCGCGCGCGGCGGCGGCACGGGCGAGGGCGTAGCCCTGCTTGCCCGAGGAGCGGTTGCCGAGGAAGCGCACCGGGTCCAGGGGCTCGCGGGTGCCGCCGGCGCTGACGACGACATGGCGCCCGGCGAGGTCCGGTTCGGTGACCCCGCGGGCGAGGACCCGGCGGCAGACCTCGAAGATCTCGGCCGGATCGGGCAGCCGGCCCTTGCCGGTGTCGACGCCGGTGAGGCGGCCGACGGCCGGTTCGACGACGACGGCGCCGCGGCGGCGCAGCGTGGCCACGTTCTCCTGGGTGGCCGGGTGCTCCCACATCTCGGTGTGCATGGCGGGCGCGAAGACCACCGGACAGCGGGCGGTGAGCAGGGTGTTCGTCAGCAGGTCGTCGGCGAGGCCGTGGGCGGCCTTGGCGAGCATGTCGGCGGTCGCGGGGGCGACGACGACCAGGTCGGCGTGCTGCCCGATGCGGACGTGCGGCACCTCGTGGACGGCGTCCCAGACCTCGGTGGAGACGGGGTTGCCGGACAGGGCCGACCAGGTGGCCTCGCCGACGAAGTGCAGCGCGGAGGCGGTCGGCACGACCCGGACGTCATGGCCGGACTCGGTGAGCCTTCTGAGCAGCTCGCACGCCTTGTAGGCGGCGATGCCACCGCTGACCCCCAGAACGACCTTCGGCTTGTCCACCGTCACTCCCCGGACCTAGGAAACGTACAACCCCCATGACACACCACAGGCCCGGCGGACACACCGCCGGGCCTGTGGGAAAAGTCAGCCGCAAGCTGCTGATATTACTGCGCCGGGCCCTCGACGGCCTCGGACGTCAGCAGACCCGCGTTGATCTCGCGCAGGGCGATCGAGAGCGGCTTCTCGTGGACGTGGGTGTCGACGAGGGGACCGACGTACTCGAGGAGGCCCTCGCCGAGCTGCGAGTAGTACGCGTTGATCTGGCGGGCCCGCTTGGCCGCGTAGATCACGAGGCTGTACTTCGAGTCGGTGGCCTCGAGGAGCTCGTCGATCGGCGGGTTGATGATGCCCTCGGGCGCGGAGATGGAAGAGGACACGCTCTACCTTCCGATGGATGGGAAAGATGCAGATTCAGCGAGGGTGACCGGAAACGATCACACAACATCCATCAAGGCTAGCAGCTCACGCGCCACATCCTCGACGGAGGTGTTGACCAGGGTCTCGTGGAACTCCGGCTCGGCCGCCAGTTCGACCTTCGCCGCGTCCAGTCGCCGCTCGATGACCTCGGGCGGCTCGGTGCCCCGGCCGGTGAGCCTGCGCACCAGCTCCTCCCAGGAGGGCGGGGCCAGGAACACCAGCTGGGCCTCGGGCATCGACTCGCGGACCTGCCGGGCGCCCTGGAGGTCGATCTCCAGGAGGACGGGCTCGCCCGACTCCAGGCGCTCCAGCACCGCGGCGCGCGGGGTGCCGTAGCGGTTGCCGGCGAACTCGGCCCACTCCAGCAGCTCGCCGTTGGCGATCAGCTTGTCCATCTCCTCGTCGGTGACGAAGAAGTAGTGGACACCATGCTGTTCGCCGGGGCGGGGCTTGCGGGTCGTCGCCGACACCGAGAGCCAGACCTCGGGGTGTTCCTTGCGCATATGGGCGACGACCGTGCTCTTGCCGACCCCCGAGGGGCCGGAGAGCACGGTCAGCCGCGGACGTACGTCCGGGGGCTCGGGGGTCGTCCCCCGGAATGTTGCAGCCATGCAGCGATTATTCCAGCAATCGCGGGGTGCCCGGGACGTCGGTCCCGGAGAGCCCCGAACGTCAGGAACCGGTGCTGCCGAACTCGCGCTCCAGGGAGGCGATCTGGTTGGACCCGAGACCACGCACGCGGCGGCTCTCGGAGATGCCGAGTCGCTCCATGATCTGCTTGGCGCGGACCTTGCCCACGCCCGGCAGGGACTCGAGCAGGGCGGAGACCTTCATCTTGCCGATGACGTCGTTCTCCTGGCCCTGCTTGATGACCTCGTGAAGGGAGGCGCCGGAGTGCTTGAGTCGATTCTTGACCTCGGCCCGCTCCCGGCGAGCCGCGGCGGCCTTTTCGAGCGCGGCTGCGCGCTGTTCGGGGGTAAGGGGCGGAAGAGCCACGCCTACGTCACCTCGGATGTCGAACTGTCGGATACGGACCGGTGAGGAACCTAGTCGCCCCACACCTGGGGAGCCACGAGCAACACGCTTGCCCGCTCTCTCGTCGGAGACTAGCGGTCAAGTCCGCCAGAGTCAGCGAGAACAGAGGAAAAGTCCTGGTCAGCCTCTGTCAGGACAGGATATTTCAGACATACTGCCCCGGATTTGAGAATGTATCCAGGCTCAAGTCCGTCCCGGACCGCTCATCCGACCCCTCGAACGCGCGTCCAGGCGCACTCAGCCGGCCGCGACCGCCGTCCGGATCTCCTCCGCGAACCGGTCCGCGGCCGCCCGCAGCGCGCTGACGTCGGGACCCTGCCGCAGCACCCCCCGGCTGACGTTCGGCACCACGTTGCGCACGGCCGACCCGAACACCCGCGGAAGGTCCGCCGGAGTCGCCCCCTGAGCCCCGATGCCCGGCGCGAGGAGCGGACCGTTGATGTCCAGGTCGTACGACGACAGGTCGCCCAGCGTGGCGCCGACCACCGCGCCGAAGGAGCCCAGCGGCTCCTCCCCCGCGTTCTCTGCGGCCAGGTGCCGCAGCATGGTCGCGCCGATGTTCCTCCCGTCGGCGCGCACCGCGTGCTGGACCTCGCCGCCCTCCGGGTTGGAGGTCAGCGCGAGGACGAACAGACCCGCGCCGGTCTCCCGGGCCATCGCGACGGCCGGGCTCAGCGAGCCGTAGCCGAGGTACGGCGACACCGTCAGCGCGTCCGAGAACAGCGGCGAGTCCTTGCGCAGGAAGGCCTCGGCGTAGGCGGCCATGGTCGAGCCGATGTCGCCGCGCTTGGCGTCCATCACGACCAGGGCACCGGCCGCGCGGGCCTCCTCGACGGACTTCTCCAGGACGGCGACCCCGCGCGAGCCGAAGCGCTCGAAGAACGCACTCTGCGGCTTGAGGACGGCGACCCGGTCGGCCGTGGCCTCCACGACGGTACGGCTGAACCGCTCCAGGCCCGCCACATCGTCGTTCAGGCCCCACTCCGACAGGAGGGAGGCGTGCGGGTCGATGCCCACACACAGGGGGCCGCGCTCGTCCATGGCGCGGCGCAGTCGGGCACCGAAGGGCTCGAGGGGGCTCATGCGGACTTCCTCACGTCGGCGCCGACAGCGTCGGCGAGGGTGGCGTACGGGCTGGTGCGCAGCCGGGCGGCGAGGCCCTTGTGGATGGCGCGGCTGTAGAAGGGGCCCTCGTAGATGAAGGCGCTGTAGCCCTGGACCAGCGTGGCGCCGGCCAGGATGCGCTGCCAGGCGTCCTCGGCGTTCTCGATGCCGCCGACGCCGACCAGGGTGATCCGGTCGCCCACGCGCGCGTAGAGGCGGCGCAGCACCTCCAGGGAGCGGGCCTTCAGGGGCGCGCCGGACAGGCCGCCGGTCTCCTTGACCAGCGAGGGTTCGGATTTCAAACCGAGGCCCTCGCGCGCGATGGTGGTGTTCGTGGCGATGATCCCGTCCAGGCCCAGCTCCACCGCGAGATCGGCGACGGCGTCGATGTCCTCGTCGGCGAGGTCCGGCGCGATCTTGACCAGCAGCGGCACCCGGCGCGTGGTGACCATCCGGTCGGCGGCCTCGCGTACGGCGCTCAGCAGCGGGCGCAGCGCCTCGGTGGCCTGGAGGTTGCGCAGGCCGGGCGTGTTGGGCGAGGAGACGTTCACGACCAGGTAGTCGGCGTACGGCGCGAGGCGCTCGGCCGACTTCACGTAGTCCAGGACCGCCTCGTCCTCGGGGACGACCTTGGTCTTGCCGATGTTGACGCCCACGACCGTCCTGAAGACCGGGTTGCGGGAGGCCAGGCGGGCGGCGACGGCCAGCGAGCCGTCGTTGTTGAAGCCCATGCGGTTGATCAGCGCCCGGTCGGCGACCAGGCGGAACAGCCGCTTCTTGGGGTTGCCCGGCTGCGGCTCGCCGGTGACCGTGCCGATCTCGACGTGGTCGAAGCCCAGCATCGACATCCCGTCGATCGCCACCGCGTTCTTGTCGAACCCGGCCGCGAGTCCGAAGGGGCCGTGCATGCGCAGCCCGAAGGCCTCCGTGCGCAGCTCCTTGTGACGGGGTGCCAGGACGGCCGCGACGAACGTGCGCAGCACCGGGATGCGGGCGGCGAGGCGGATCCAGCGGAAGGCCAGGTAGTGGGCCTTCTCGGGGTCCATGCGCCTGAAGAGGAGGTTGAACAGAAGCTTGTACATGGTGTCTGTCCTCATGAAGAGGGGGACACCGTTTCCGGTGTCCCCCTCTTGGCTGCTAGTCGCGGGCCGCGGTCAGGTGTTCGGCGTGTTCCTGGAGCGATCGGACGCCCACGTCCCCGTGGTTGAGTGCGTCGATGCCCTGGACGGCCGCGGCGAGCGCCTGGACCGTCGTCAGGCACGGCACCGACCGTGCCACGGCCGCCGTACGGATCTCGTAGCCGTCGAGGCGGCCGCCGGTGCCGTACGGCGTGTTGACGATGAGGTCGACCTCGCCGTCGTGGATGAGCTGGACGATGGTCTTCTCGCCGTTCGGGCCGGTGCCCTCGGACTGCTTGCGCACGACGGTGGCGTTGATGCCGTTGCGCTTGAGGACCTCGGCGGTGCCGGAGGTGGCGAGCAGCTCGAAGCCGTGGGCGACCAGCTCGCGCGCCGGGAAGATCATCGAGCGCTTGTCGCGGTTGGCGACGGAGATGAACGCGCGGCCCTTGGTGGGCAGCGGGCCGTAGGCGCCGGCCTGCGACTTGGCGTACGCCGTGCCGAAGACCGAGTCGATGCCCATGACCTCACCGGTGGAGCGCATCTCCGGGCCGAGGACGGTGTCCACGCCGCGGCCGTGGATGTCGCGGAAGCGCGACCACGGCATGACGGCCTCCTTGACGGAGATCGGCGCGTCCAGCGGCAGCTCGCCGCCGTCGCCGTTGGCCGGGAGCAGGCCCTCGGCGCGCAGCTCGGCGATGGTCGCGCCCAGCGAGATACGGGCGGCCGCCTTCGCCAGCGGCACCGCGGTCGCCTTGGAGGTGAAGGGCACCGTGCGCGACGCGCGCGGGTTGGCCTCCAGGACGTAGAGGATGTCGCCGGCCATCGCGAACTGGATGTTGATCAGACCGCGCACCCCGACGCCCTTGGCGATGGCCTCGGTGGAGGCGCGCAGGCGCTTGATGTCGAAGCCGCCGAGGGTGATCGGGGGCAGGGCGCACGCCGAGTCGCCGGAGTGGATGCCGGCCTCCTCGATGTGCTCCATGACGCCGCCGAGGTACAGCTCCTGGCCGTCGTAGAGGGCGTCGACGTCGATCTCGATCGCGTCGTCCAGGAAGCGGTCGACGAGGACCGGCCGGGAGGGGCTGATCTCGGTCGACTCGGCGATGTAGCTGGCCAGGCGCGTCTCGTCGTAGACGATCTCCATGCCACGGCCGCCGAGGACGTACGACGGGCGCACCAGGACCGGGTAGCCGATCTCGTCGGCGATGGCCTTGGCCTCGGCGAAGGTGGTGGCGGTGCCGTGCTTGGGGGCGGGCAGGCCCGCCTCGGCGAGCACGCGGCCGAAGGCGCCGCGGTCCTCGGCGGCGTGGATGGCCTCCGGGGAGGTGCCGACGATCGGCACGCCGTTGTCCTTCAGCGCCTGCGACAGGCCCAGCGGGGTCTGGCCGCCGAGCTGCACGACGACGCCCGCGACGGGGCCGGCCTGCTGCTCGGCGTGGACGATCTCCAGCACGTCTTCCAGCGTCAGCGGCTCGAAGTACAGGCGGTCGGAGGTGTCGTAGTCCGTGGAGACGGTCTCCGGGTTGCAGTTGACCATCACGGTCTCGTACCCGGCGTCGGACAGCGCGAAGGAGGCGTGGACGCAGGAGTAGTCGAACTCGATGCCCTGGCCGATGCGGTTCGGGCCGGAGCCCAGGATGATGACGGCCGGCTTCTCGCGCTGGGCGACCTCGGTCTCCTCGTCGTAGGAGGAGTAGAAGTACGGCGTCTTCGCGGCGAACTCGGCGGCGCAGGTGTCGACCGTCTTGTAGACCGGGCGGACGCCGAGGGCGTGCCGGACCTCGCGGACGACGTCCTCGCGCAGGCCGCGGATCTCGGCGATCTGCTGGTCGGAGAAGCCGTGTCGCTTGGCCTCGGCGAGCAGCTCGCGGGTCAGCTCGGGCGCCTCGGCCAGCTCGTCCGCGATCTCCTTGATGAGGAAGAGCTGGTCGACGAACCAGGGGTCGATCTTCGTGTACTCGAAGATCTCCTCCGGGGTGGCGCCCGCTCGGATGGCCTGCATGACGGTGTTGATGCGGCCGTCGGTGGGGCGGACGGACTCGCGCAGCAGCGTGTCCTTGTCGCCCGCCTCGCCGACGAAGGTGAACTGGCTGCCCTTCTTCTCCAGCGAGCGCAGCGCCTTCTGGAAGGCCTCGGTGAAGTTGCGGCCGATGGCCATGGCCTCGCCGACCGACTTCATGGTGGTGGTCAGCGTGGAGTCGGCCTGCGGGAACTTCTCGAACGCGAAGCGCGGGGCCTTGACGACCACGTAGTCGAGCGTGGGCTCGAAGGAGGCCGGGGTCTCCTGCGTGATGTCGTTCGGGATCTCGTCGAGGGTGTAGCCGACGGCGAGCTTGGCGGCGATCTTGGCGATCGGGAAGCCGGTCGCCTTGGAGGCGAGGGCGCTCGACCGGGAGACGCGCGGGTTCATCTCGATGACGATCACGCGACCGTCCTCGGGGTTCACCGCGAACTGGATGTTGCAGCCGCCGGTGTCGACGCCGACCTCGCGGATGATCGCGATGCCGACGTCGCGCAGCACCTGGTACTCGCGGTCGGTGAGGGTCATCGCCGGGGCGACGGTGATCGAGTCACCGGTGTGCACGCCCATCGGGTCGAAGTTCTCGATGGAGCAGACGACCACGACGTTGTCGTGCTTGTCGCGCATCAGCTCCAGCTCGTACTCCTTCCAGCCGAGGATGGACTCCTCCAGGAGCACCTCGGTGGTCGGGGAGAGCGTGAGGCCCTGGCCTGCGATGCGGCGCAGCTCCTCCTCGTCGTGCGCGAAGCCGGAACCGGCGCCGCCCATGGTGAAGGAGGGGCGCACGACGACCGGGTAGCCGCCGAGCGTCTCGACGCCCGCGAGGACGTCGTCCATGGAGTGGCAGATGACCGAGCGGGCGGACTCGCCGTGCCCGATCTTCTTGCGGACCTCCTCGACGACGTCCTTGAAGAGGTCGCGGTCCTCGCCCTTGTTGATGGCCTCGACGTTGGCGCCGATCAGTTCGACGCCGTACTTCTCCAGCACACCCTGCTCGTGCATGGAGATCGCGGTGTTCAGGGCCGTCTGGCCGCCCAGGGTGGGCAGCAGGGCGTCGGGCCGCTCCTTGGCGATGATCTTCTCGACGAACTCCGGGGTGATCGGCTCGACGTAGGTGGCGTCGGCGATCTCCGGGTCGGTCATGATCGTCGCCGGGTTGGAGTTCACGAGGATGACCCGCAGGCCCTCGGACTTCAGGACCCGGCACGCCTGGGTGCCGGAGTAGTCGAACTCGGCGGCCTGGCCGATGACGATCGGGCCGGAGCCGATGACCAGGACGGACTGGATATCGGTGCGCTTAGGCACGCTGGCCCTCCATGAGCTTCACGAAGCGGTCGAACAGGTACGCGGCGTCGTGGGGACCGGCGGCCGCTTCGGGGTGGTACTGGACGCTGAAGGCCGGCTTGTCGAGGAGCTGGAGACCCTCCACCACGTTGTCGTTGAGGCAGACGTGGGAGACCTCGACGCGGCCGTAGGGGGTGTCGGTCGCCTTCTCGAGCGGGGCGTCGACGGCGAAGCCGTGGTTGTGCGCGGTGACCTCGACCTTGCCGGTCGTACGGTCCTGCACCGGCTGATTGATGCCGCGGTGGCCGTACTTCAGCTTGTAGGTGCCGAAGCCGAGCGCGCGGCCGAGGATCTGGTTGCCGAAGCAGATGCCGAACAGCGGGGTGCCCCGCTCCAGGACGGCTCGCATCACGGAGACCGGGTGGTCGGCGGTGGCCGGGTCGCCGGGTCCGTTGGAGAAGAACACGCCGTCGGGGTTCACCGCGTACACGTCCTCGGCGGTCGCGGTGGCGGGCAGCACATGCACCTCGATGCCGCGCTCGGCCATGCGGTGCGGGGTCATGCCCTTGATGCCGAGGTCGACGGCGGCGACGGTGAACTTCTTCTCGCCGATCGCGGGGACGACGTACGCCTCCTTGGTGGCGACCTCCGCCGACAGGTTCGCGCCCTCCATCTCGGGGGCCTGGCGGACCTCGGCGAGCATGGTGCCCTCGTCCGGCAGGGCGTTGCCGGAGAAGATGCCGACGCGCATGGCGCCGCGCTCGCGCAGGTGGCGGGTGAGGGCGCGGGTGTCGACGCCGGAGATGCCGACGACGCCGTGCTCGCGCAGCTCCTCGTCCAGCGAGCGCCGGGAGCGCCAGTTGGAGGGCACGCGCGCGGGGTCGCGCACCACGTAGCCGGCGACCCAGATGCGCTTCGACTCGGGGTCCTCGTCGTTGACGCCGGTGTTCCCGACGTGCGGGGCCGTCATCACGACGACCTGGCGGTGGTACGAGGGGTCGGTGAGGGTCTCCTGGTAGCCGGTCATGCCGGTGGAGAACACGGCCTCGCCGAAGGTCACCCCCACGGCCCCGTAGGCGCGGCCGCGGAAGGTCCGGCCGTCCTCCAGGACGAGTACGGCGGGAACCTTCGTTCCCCTTGTGGAGGTCGTCATCGTTCGGCGCCTTCCGTGCTGTTGGATTCGATCATGGAGTTGAGGGTGGCGACCCACTCGTTGTGCTCGGCGGCGTGCTCGGAGCGGAACCCGGAGTCGAGCAGCTTGCCGCTGTGCGCCCAGGTCACCACGAGCAGTCCGCCCTCGGTGAGGACCTTGCCGGCGATGCCCTTGTCCAGCCGGGCCTCGCGCAGCGCCTCACGGGGGACGAAGAAGTCCGTCGCTCCCGGTCGTACGACGTCCAGTCCCGCGTCGGTCAGCGTGAGCTCGGCCCGGCTGCGGGTGCCCAGGCCGTGCGCCACGATGCGGTCGAGCCACTGACCCGCGGTGGTGGAGCCGTGGTAGCGGCCGCTCAGCTTCAGTTTCACCGGGCCGGTCGACTCCGGCGCGCTGGGCAGCTCCGGCAGGTCGCTCTGGAGCGTGCCGCGCCACTTCCAGCCCTCGCGCATCAGCCAGTAGACGAGCGCGACGAAGAGCGCGAGCCCGATCACCCAGCCGAGCCGGGCGGCCCAGTCGGTGACCTCGGCCGATTTCTTCTCGGCGGCCAGCAGGATTACAGGTGTCACGTGAGCTTCCCGTCGACGAGGGTGGCCTTGCCCCGCAGCCACGTGTGCGTGACACGGCCCGGCAGCTCACGCCCCTCGTACGGAGTGTTGCGGCTGCGGGAGGCGAAGCCCGCGGGGTCCACCTGGCCACGGTATTCCGTGTCGACGAGCGTGAGGTTGGCGGGCTCACCAGCCGAGACGGGACGCCCGTGGCCCCTCGCCTGCCCGATCCGGGCAGGCTTGAAGGACATCCGGTCGGCGACCCCGGCCCAGTCCAGCAGGCCCGTCTTCACCATCGTCTCCTGGACCACTGACAACGCGGTCTCCAGGCCGACCATGCCCATGGCGGCGGCGGCCCACTCGCAGTCCTTGTCCTCGTGCGGGTGGGGGGCGTGGTCGGTGGCGACGATGTCGATCGTGCCGTCGGCGAGCGCCTCGCGCAGCGCCATCACGTCACGCTCGGTGCGCAGCGGCGGGTTGACCTTGTAGACGGGGTTGTAGCTGCGCACCATCTCGTCGGTGAGGAGCAGGTGGTGCGGGGTGACCTCGGCGGTGACGTCGATGCCGCGGGACTTGGCCCAGCGGACGATCTCGACGGAGCCGGCGGTCGACAGGTGGCAGATGTGCACGCGCGAGCCGACGTGCTCGGCGAGGAGCACGTCGCGGGCGATGATCGACTCCTCGGCGACGGCCGGCCAGCCGCCCAGGCCCAGCTCGGCGGAGACGATGCCCTCGTTCATCTGGGCGCCCTCGGTCAGCCGCGGCTCCTGCGCGTGCTGGGCGACGACTCCGCCGAAGGCCTTCACGTACTCCAGCGCGCGGCGCATGATCACGGCGTCGTCGACGCACTTGCCGTCGTCGGAGAAGACGGTGACCCCGGCGGCCGACTCGTGCATGGCGCCCAGCTCGGCGAGCTTCTTGCCCTCCAGGCCGACGGTGACGGCGCCGATCGGCTGCACGTCGCAGTAGCCGTGCTCCTGGCCGAGCCGGTAGACCTGCTCGACCACACCGGCGGTGTCGGCGACCGGGAAGGTGTTGGCCATCGCGAACACGGCGGTGTAGCCGCCGGAGGCGGCCGCGCGGGTGCCGGTCAGGACGGTCTCGGAGTCCTCGCGGCCGGGCTCGCGCAGATGGGTGTGCAGGTCGACCAGGCCCGGCAGCAGCACCTGGCCGGCCGCCTCGACGACCACGGCGTCCTCGGCGGACAGGCCCTGGCCGACCTCGGCGATGATCTCGCCGTCGATCAGGACGTCCTGCGCCTCGCCACCGAGCACCTTCGCACCGCGGATCAGGATCTTGCTCATGTCTTACTTCTCCTCAGTGGTGCGGGCGTGGGTGACGGCGGGCTCGTTTCCGCCGAGCAGCAGATACAGGACGGCCATCCGGATGGACACGCCGTTCGCGACCTGCTCGACGACGGTGCAGCGGTCGGAGTCGGCGACCTCGGCGGTGATCTCCATGCCGCGGACCATCGGGCCGGGGTGCATCACGATGGCGTGCTCGGGCAGCCGCGCCATGCGGTCGCCGTCGAGGCCGTAGCGGCGGGAGTACTCGCGCTCGGTGGGGAAGAAGGCGGCGTTCATCCGCTCGCGCTGCACGCGCAGCATCATCACCGCGTCGGACTTGGGAAGCGTCCTGTCCAGGTCGTACGACACCTCGCACGGCCAGGTCTCGACGCCGACCGGCACCAGGGTGGGCGGGGCGACCAGGGTGACCTCGGCGCCGAGGGTGTGCAGCAGGTCCACGTTGGAGCGGGCGACCCGGCTGTGCAGGACGTCGCCGACGATCGTGATGCGCCTGCCCGACAGGTCCTGGCCGAGGCCGGCGTCCCGGCCGACCAGGCGGCGGCGCATGGTGAAGGCGTCGAGCAGCGCCTGGGTGGGGTGCTGGTGGGTGCCGTCGCCGGCGTTGATGACGTGGGCGTCGATCCAGCCCGAGGTGGCCAGGCGGTACGGCGCTCCGGAGGCGCCGTGCCGGATGACGACGGCGTCGACACCCATGGCCTCCAGCGTCTGGGCGGTGTCCTTCAGGGACTCGCCCTTGGAGACGCTCGAGCCCTTGGCGGTGAAGTTGATGACGTCCGCCGACAGCCGCTTCTCGGCGGCCTCGAAGGAGATACGCGTGCGGGTGGAGTCCTCGAAGAAGAGGTTCACGACGGTGCGGCCGCGCAGGGTCGGCAGCTTCTTGATCGGCCGGTCGGCGACCCGGGCCATCTCCTCGGCGGTGTCGAGGATCAGGACGGCGTCGTCGCGGGTGAGGTCGGCGGCCGAGATGAGATGACGCTGCATCTGTCAGGCTCCGTAAGGCAGTTAAGTCGGGATCCGGGGGTCTGGGGGATGCCCCCAGAGGGCGCAGTAGGGCAGATCGGCGCATACGCGGGCACGCCGAAGCGCGCCGTGCGCCTGCTCTGCTACTGGGCGGCCGGCTTCACACCGAGCAGCACGGTGTCGCGACCGTCCTCCTCGGCGAGCTGGACCTTGACCGTCTCCCGCAGCGACGTGGGGAGGTTCTTGCCGACGTAGTCGGCGCGGATGGGCAGTTCGCGATGGCCGCGGTCGACGAGGACCGCGAGCTGCACCGCGCGGGGGCGCCCGATGTCGTTCAGGGCGTCGAGAGCGGCGCGGATGGTGCGGCCGGAGAAGAGCACGTCGTCGACGAGGACGACGAGCTTGCCGTCGATGCCGTCGCCGGGGATCTCCGTGCGGGCCAGCGCGCGCGGCGGGTGCATGCGCAGGTCGTCGCGGTACATGGTGATGTCCAGCGAGCCGACGGGGACCTTGCGCTCGGTGATCTGCTCCAGTTTGACGGCGAGCCGCTGGGCGAGGAAGACGCCGCGGGTCGGAATGCCGAGGAGCACCACGTCGTCGGCGCCCTTGGCGCGTTCGACGATCTCGTGGGCGATGCGGGTCAGTACCCGCGCGATGTCAGGGCCTTCGAGAACGGGCCGTGCATCGGATGCTTGCGCATCGTCGTTCTTGTCGTTCTTGTCCATACGAAACGGACCTCCTTCTCCGCCTCACGGGACGGACCTTAAAGGACGTCGAGATTGCGCCATCCACCGTAGCAGGCCCCTGGGGCACCTCGCGTCACCCCCTTGGCCCAATGGGCCCCCACGACCACGGAAGAGCCGGTGCGGACCATTCGGCTTGACGCGGCAGAGTAACGCTGCGTAACCTCACAGTGAGTTACCAGCCGCGCGGCACGGAAACCAAGCCGGCCGCGTCGACCCAGTGCCGGGGAGCTATATGTCCAGCGAATACGCCAAACAGCTCGGGGCCAAGCTCCGGGCCATCCGCACCCAGCAGGGCCTTTCCCTCCACGGTGTGGAGGAGAAGTCCCAGGGGCGCTGGAAGGCCGTCGTGGTCGGTTCGTACGAGCGCGGCGACCGAGCCGTGACCGTGCAGCGCCTCGCCGAGTTGGCGGATTTCTACGGCGTGCCGGTGCAGGAGCTGCTTCCGGGCACGACCCCGGGCGGCGCCGCCGAGCCCCCGCCGAAGCTGGTCCTGGACCTGGAGCGGCTGGCCACGGTGCCGGCCGAGAAGGCGGGCCCCCTGCAGCGCTACGCGGCGACGATCCAGTCCCAGCGCGGTGACTACAACGGCAAGGTGCTGTCGATCCGCCAGGACGACCTGCGCACCCTCGCCGTCATCTACGACCAGTCCCCGTCGGTCCTCACCGAGCAGCTGATCAGCTGGGGTGTCCTGGACGCGGACGCGCGGCGCGCGGTCTCCCACGAGGAGAGCTGAGCGCGCTCTGCCGGTTGAGCAGAAACGTACCGCCGGGGTGGTGGGACCGTACGGGTCCCACGACCCCGGCGGTGTTTTGTGTGCGCTGGTGACGCTGCGAGGGACGGCATGCCGAAGGGGCGCGGGGAACCGCGCGACCAGCCACGGACTACCCGCGGCCGTCGGCGCTCCCCAGCGCCCCTTTAGCTGATGTGCCGCTGCCTACCCTCGGCGGAGCTGCGGCTTGAGCTCCTTCAGGCGGCCCAGGAGGCCGTTGACGAACGAGGGCGACTCGTCCGTGGAGAACTCCTTGGCCAGCTGCACCATCTCGTCGAGCACCACGGCGTCCGGCGTCTCGTCGACCCAGATCAGCTCGTACGCACCGAGGCGCAGGATGTTGCGGTCGACGACCGGCATCCGGTCGAGCGTCCAGCCGACCGAGTACTGCGCGATCAGCTCGTCGATGCGGGTCGCGTGCTCGGCGTACCCCTCGACCAGCTGCATCGTGTACTCGCTCACCGGCGGCTGCCGGGTGTCGGCCCGGGAGAGCCGGATCCAGTCCGCGAGGACCGTCAGGACGTCGGCGCCGCGCTGGTCGCCCTCGAAGAGGATCTGGAAGGCGCGCTTGCGGGCCGTGTTGCGGGCAGCCACGGTTAGCTGTTCACCCGGCCGAGGTAGTCGCTGGTGCGGGTGTCGACCTTGATCTTCTCACCGGTGGTGATGAAGAGCGGGACCTGGATCTGGTGGCCGGTCTCCAGCGTGGCGGGCTTGGTGCCACCGGTGGAGCGGTCGCCCTGGACGCCCGGCTCGGTCTCCTGGATCGTCAGCTCGACGGCGGCCGGCAGCTCGACGAAGAGCACCTCGCCCTCGTGCTGGGCGACCGTGGCCTCGAAGCCCTCGATCAGGAAGTTCGCGGCGTCGCCGACGGCCTTGCGGTCGACCATGAGCTGGTCGTAGGTGTCCATGTCCATGAAGACGAAGTACTCGCCGTCCATGTACGAGAACTGCATGGTTCGCTTGTCGACAGTGGCCGTCTCGACCTTGACGCCGGCGTTGAAGGTCTTGTCGACGACCTTGCCGGAGAGCACGTTCTTGAGCTTGGTGCGCACGAAGGCCGGGCCCTTGCCGGGCTTGACGTGCTGGAACTCGACGACGGACCAGAGCTGGCCGCCTTCGAGCTTGAGCACCATGCCGTTCTTGAGGTCGTTCGTGGAAGCCACGGTTGCGGAATCTCCTGGACTGACGTGGACGACCCCGGGGCAAGCGCCTACAGCGCGAGCAGCTCCTTGGTCGTGATGGTGAGTAGCTCGGGTCCGCCGTCCGCCTCAGGGCGTACGACGAGCGTGTCATCGATCCGGACGCCGCCCCGGCCCGGGAGGTGGACCCCCGGTTCGACGGTGACCGGCACGCAAGCGTCCAGTTTACCCATGGCCGCGGGGGTCAGCTGAGGGTCCTCGTCGATTTCGAGTCCCACGCCGTGACCGGTGAGCGGTGGGAGGCCTTCCGCATAGCCCGCCGAGTCCAGTACGTGGCGTGCCGCGCGGTCCACGTCACGGTACGCGGCGCCCGGCACGAGGCTCTCCCGTCCGGCGCGCTGGGCGGCGAAGACGAGGTCGTACAGCTCGATCTGCCAGTCCGCCGGGGTGGTGCCGATGACGAAGGTGCGGCCGATCTCGCAGCGGTAGCCGCGGTAGGTGGCACCCAGGCACACCGAGAGGAAGTCGCCCTCCTCGACGCGGCGGTCGGTGGGGCGGTGGGCCCTTCGGCCGGCGTGGGGGCCGGTCGCCACGGAGGTGGGGAACGCGGGGCCGTCGGCGCCGTGGTCGACGAGACGGCGTTCGAGTTCGAGCGCGAGGTGGCGTTCGGTGCGGCCGACGAGGATGGACTCCAGCAGCTCGCCGAGCGCCTGGTCGGCGATCTCGGCGCCGATGCGGAGGCAGGAGATCTCCTCCTCGTCCTTGACGACCCTCAGCTGCTCGACGGCTCCGCCGAGGTCGGCCAGGCGGAGCTCGGGCGCCACGGAGCGGAGGGCCCGGTGTCGGGCCACGGTGAGGTGGTGCTCCTCCACGGCCAGGGAGTCGGCGCCCTGGCTCTGCGCGAGGTCGGCCGCGGCCACCGCGGCGTCGCCGGTGAGGACGGGCAGCGTGTGCACGCGCAGCGCCTCGTCCGGGCGGCCGTCGGAGGGGCGGTCGTCCGGGGGGCCCGTGCAGACGAGGAGGTCCTCGTGCTTTCCGAGCAGGAGTACGGCACCCTGCGGGGCCGCGCCCGCGAGGTACCGCACATTGGCGGGGCGGGAGATCAGCGCCGCCGCGCTGCCGGCCGCGTTGCAGCGCTCTCTTAGCCGCGTTCGGCGTGATGCGTGCACCTCTGACATGAACCGAGCGTACGAGGGGTGGCCGGATGTCGCCGGTCGGGACCGCCATACGGGGTTCGGGCGGGGGGCGTCGCTTCTGCGGGTGAGCGGGCTTGGCGCCGGTGGCCGGGCCTGGCGCCGGTGGGCGGGCTTCTGCCGGTGGGCGGGCTCCGCGTCGGTGGGGCGCTGCCTGTGCCGGTGGGGCGGCTTGTCGGTGGGCGGCATCCGAGCCGTGCGGGGTCGTCGCTACCGCCGGTGGGCGGCCTCGGCGCCGGTGGGGCGCTGCCTGTGCCGGTGGGCGGGCTCCCCGCCGGTGGGGCTTCCAGGCCGTGCTGGGTCGTCGATACCCCCGGTGGGCGGCCTCGGCGCCGGTGGGGCGCTGCCTGTGCCGGTGGGCGGGCTCGGCGCCGGTGGGCGGCTTCCGGGCCGTGCGGGGTGCCGTCGCTACCGCCGGTGGCGGCCTCGGCGCCGGTGGGGCGATGCCTGTGCCGGTGGGCGGGCTCCGCGTCGGTGGGGGCTTCCAGGCCGTGCGGGGTCGTCGCTACCCCGGGTGGGCGGCCTCGGCGCCGGTGGGGCGCTGCCTGTGCCGGTGGGCGGGCTCGGCGCCGGTGGGCGGCTTCCGGGCCGTGCGGGGTGTCGTCGCTACCGCCGGTGGCGGCCTCGGCGCCGGTGGGGCGATGCCTTTGCCGGTGGGGGGTTCGGGGGCGTGGGGGCGCGGCGAGCCCGGCGCGGGTCTGGCCCCTAGGGCATCTACGCGTCGAACTTGGGTGGTAACCAGCTAAGCGCCGGGCTGCGCCGCACCCCCACGCCCCACTCCCGCCGGTGGGCGGCCGCACCGCCGTCCTTGCGAACGCCCCAAGTCCCGCCGGTGGGCGGACGCACCGCCGCCGTGGCATTGTCTTCACTCCTGCCATGGGCGGCCGCACCGCCGCCGTGAGGTCAGCACCGCATCCGACCCACCGCTGTGGCCTCCGGGCTGTCTCGCCATCGTCGCATGTGGCCACCAGCGATGACCCGCCACGGCGGGCTAGCCGCCGACGGCGAGCAACCACAGAAGGAGAGCCCAGCCTCTTGGCCGGCTGTCACGGGTGGTGCGTGGGTGGGAGAAGGCCGCGGAGCGGCGAGACGGCGGGGAAGCCGGAGTCCGGGGGGGTCACCACTTGGGTGGGCTGGCGATCGAGCGGGCGAGGACCTCGTCGAGGACGCGGGCCGTGCCGGGGACGTCGAGTTGGGAGTTGTCGATGATGGGGAGGCCGGAGCCGTACCAGCCGGCCATACGGCCGTGGATGCGGGCGACCTCCTCGTCCGAGAGGCGGCGATTGCCCGAGCGTTCGGCGTTGCGCTCCAGGACGATCTCGAGTCCGGGAAGAAGGACCACCGGCAGCAGGCCGGGACCTACATGGCGCTTCCAGCCGCCGAGGCCGACGACCGGCCGGTCGGGAAAGACGGCGTCGTCGAGGATGCAGGAGATGCCGTTGGCAAGGAAGTTGCGCGCGGAGAAACCGCAGGTGCGGCGGGCGAGGCGGTACTGGGCCTCGGAGTGGTCGTTCCAGCCGGACCGGGGGTCGGCGAAGCCGGAGCGGACCCATTCGCGGACGTCGTCGAGGCTGATGTGGGCCGTGGGCACCCGGCGGTGGTCGGCCCAGTACTTGGCGACGGACGTCTTGCCCGCTCCGGCGGGGCCGATGAGCAGCACGGCCATCGTGGTGGTCATGGGGTCCGGCGCCGCGTTGGCGGGAGGCGGCGGACTCGGCACAGGCACCGGGCCGCCGGGCGGCAGCGCGACATGGCCGGTGGTGTCCACCGGGGCGGGCGGCATCTGCCCGGGGGGCGGAGCGCTGAAGCCGGGGACCGGGGGTGGTGGGGGAACCGGGTGGTGACGGCCCTGCTGGTGTGCGGCCGACGCCCAGTCGGCGGCCGGTCCGTGCCCCGGCTGGTGGGGCGGCGGCAGCGGAGACCCCACTGCGTGCTGCATCCGGTGCCACTCCGTCTCGTACAGGCAATTGGCGGTTGCGGCGGGGCAGGCCCGCTCCCTACCGAACGGTACCGCCCCCGGCCGTCCTTTGGTGAACGGCCGGGGGCGGTCACAAGTGCCCGGATGCGCAGGCGAATCGGGCGGACTCCCGCTTACTGGCCCACTTCGCCGTACGCGGCGAGCAGCACCGCGGGGTCCGGACCCTCCAGCACGGTGGGCTTGGCCAGACCGTCCAGCACGATGAAGCGCAGCAGGTCGCCGCGGGACTTCTTGTCGACCTTCATCGTCTCCAGCAGCTTGGGCCACTGGTCGTAGCGGTAGTGCAGCGGCAGCCCGACCGACTCCAGAATCGTGCGGTGGCGGTCCGCCGTGGCGTCGTCCAGGCGGCCCGCCACGCGGCCGAGTTCGGCGGCGAAGTGCATGCCGACCGCGACCGCGGCGCCGTGGCGCCACTTGTAGCGCTCGTTCTTCTCGATGGCGTGGGCGAGGGTGTGTCCGTAGTTGAGGATCTCCCGCAGGCCCGCCTCCTTCAGGTCGGAGGACACCACGTCCGCCTTGACCTGGATGGAGCGCTGGATGAGTTCCGCCGTGTGGGGGCCCGCCGGGGTGCGCGCGCCCTCGGGGTCGGCCTCGATCAGGTCGAGGATCACCGGGTCGGCGATGAAGCCGGCCTTGATGATCTCCGCCAGTCCGGAGACGTAGTCGTTGACGGGAAGGGAGTCCAGCGCCGCCAGGTCGCACAGGACGCCGGCCGGCGGGTGGAAGGCGCCGACCAGGTTCTTGCCCTCGGCCGTGTTGATACCGGTCTTGCCGCCGACGGCCGCGTCCACCATCGCCAGGACAGTGGTGGGGATGGCGATCCAGCGCACGCCGCGCAGCCAGGTCGCGGCCACGAAGCCCGCCAGGTCCGTGGTGGCGCCGCCGCCCACACCGACCACCACGTCCGTGCGGGTGAAGCCGGACTGGCCCAGCGCCTTCCAGCAGTAGGCGGCGACCTCGGCGGTCTTGGCCTCCTCCGCGTTCGGCACCTGGATCGCGACGGCCTCGTAGCCCTGGCCGGCCAGGTCGGCGCGCAGCGCCTCACCGGTCTCGGCCAGCGCCTCGGGGTGGACGACGGCGACCCGCTTGGCCTTGTCGCCGATCAACCCGCCCAGCTCACCCAGGAGCTGACGGCCCACCAGGACGTCGTAGGGGTCGGCGCCGCCGACGTGGATCCGTGTCACCGACTCGCTCATGCTTCCTTCAACTCCAAAGCGTCCAGGGCTGCTTGGGTGACCTCTTCCGGCGTACGGCCGTCCGTGGGCACCACCGCCGTGGCGACCTCCTCGTACAGATGCCGTCGCGCCTCCATCAGCTCGCGCCACTGCTTGCGGGGGTTGACCGCGAGCAGCGGGCGGGCCACGTTCAGGCCGGTGCGCCGGACCGCCTCCTCGACGTCCATCGAGAGGTAGACGACCGCATGGCCGGCCAGCAGTGCGCGGGTGTCCGCGTCGAGGATCGCACCGCCGCCGAGCGCGAGGACGCCCTCGTGCTCGGCGAGCGCCCGGGCCACGGCCTGCTTCTCCAGAGCGCGGAAGGCGGGCTCGCCCTCCTCGACGAAGATGTCGGAGATGGCACGGCCGTCGGCGGTGACGATGTCGTCGTCGGTGTCCCGGTAGCCGACGCCGAGCCGGTCGGCGAGGAGCTGCCCGACGGTGGACTTGCCCACACCCATCGGGCCGATCAGGACGACCACCGGACCGGTCATCGGATGTGCAGGTTGTCGAGGTACGACGTGACGTTGCGGCGGGTCTCGGCCACGCTGTCGCCGCCGAACTTCTCCGCGACCGCGTCGGCCAGGACAAGGGCGACCATCGCCTCGGCGACGATGCCCGCGGCCGGGACGGCGGAGACGTCGGAGCGCTGGTGGTGGGCCTGGGCCGGCTCGCCGGTGGTGACGTCCACCGTCCGCAGGGCGCGCGGCACGGTCGCGATCGGCTTCATCGCGGCCCGCACGCGCAGCAGCTCGCCCGTGGACAGACCGCCCTCGGTGCCGCCCGCGCGGCCGGAGACGCGCCGGATGCCCTCGGGCGTGTTGACGATCTCGTCGTGCGCCTTGGAGCCGGGGACCCGCGCCATCTCGAAGCCGTCGCCGATCTCGACGCCCTTGATGGCCTGGATGCCCATGAGGGCTCCGGCCAGACGGGCGTCCAGCTTGCGGTCCCAGTGCACGTGCGAGCCGAGACCGACCGGAACGCCGTACGCCAGGACCTCGACGACACCGCCCAGGGTGTCGCCGTCCTTGTGGGCCTGGTCGACCTCGGCCACCATCGCCTTGGAGGTGTCGGCGTCCAGGCAGCGCAGCGGGTCGGCGTCCAGCTTCTCGACGTCGGCCGGGGTCGGGTAGACACCCTGCGGGGCCTTCACGGAGCACAGCTCGACGACGTGGGAGACGATCTCGATGCCGGCCGTCTCCTTGAGGTAGGAGCGGGCGACCGCGCCCAGCGCGACCCGGGCCGCGGTCTCACGGGCGGAGGCGCGCTCCAGGATCGGGCGGGCCTCCTCGAAGCCGTACTTCTGCATGCCCGCGAGGTCGGCGTGGCCGGGGCGGGGCCGGGTGAGCGGCGCGTTGCGGGCCAGCTGGGCGAGCTCGTCCGGGTCGACCGGGTCGGCCGCCATGACCTTCTCCCACTTGGGCCACTCGGTGTTGCCCACCATGACCGCGACCGGGGAGCCGAGGGTGAGGCCGTGCCGGACGCCGCCGAGGAAGGTGACCTCGTCCCGCTCGAACTTCATCCGGGCACCGCGTCCATAACCGAGCCGGCGCCGGGCCAGGTGGTCCGCCACCATCTCCGTGGTGATCGGCACGCCGGCGGGAAGGCCCTCCAGCGTCGCCACGAGTGCGGGACCGTGGGACTCCCCCGCGGTCAGCCAGCGCAACCTGCTCAACGGTGCTCCTCAGTGCTCGCGCCCCGGTACTGCCCGGCGTACGCATGTGCGCGCGTACGGCGACGGCGGGACCCGGTGCGCGGCCTGGGGCCCGCCGTCTCCGATCCTCCCATGTCCACGGCCGAGAACCGGCCGCCGGTCCATCTGGCGGACGATTCGTGGACGGGCCGGGAGCTCAGACCGTGCCGTCCTGGCGGGTCTGCTGAGGCGCGTAGGCGCCCAAGTAGTCGGCGCCGCTGCGCTGCGGCTGGGCCTGGGCCTGGGGCTGCGAGGCGTACTGGCCCAGGAAGTCGGCGCCGCTGCGCTGTGCGGGCACGGGGACCGGCACGCCCGACCGCAGGGCGCGGCGGTGGTCGATCCTGCGCTTCAGCTTGAAGCCCCAGGAGACGACGAGGGCCAGGATCGCCAGCGCCAGCACGGTGATCTGCACCCAATCGGGCATGAACTTGAGCAGCGCCTCGAATATCTCGCTCTTTCCGGACGCCAAAGGCACAGCAAAGGACATACGGCGTTTTCCCTCCCGGTTCCGCCCCCTGCGGAACCCCGCGGATCTTAACGGCCCACGGGGTCCGCCCGGCAAATTCCGGGTCTGCCGAAAGCGGGGCCTTTGCACGCCCAGATCATCTGGAAGTGAGGATTCCGCTAGGCGGGCATTCGCATAAGGAACTATTCCCGGGCAAGGCTCCGCTCGCCCGCCGCCCGCATCGCCGCCAGCGGTGCGGGAGAGCGGCCCGTCATCTGCTCGACCTGGAGCACCGCCTGGTGCACCAGCAGGTCGAGGCCGCTCACCACGGCCCCGCCGTACGCCGACCAGCGGGCCGCGAGCTGGGTGGGCCACGGGTCGTAGAGGACGTCGAAGAGGGCAGCCGGGCGTTCGGGGATCAGCGGGGCCAGCGCGTCGGTGGCGCCGGCCGGGGTGGTGGCGATGACCAGCGGGGCGCGCAGGGCCTCCTCGGCGTCCGCCCAGTCGGCGATGCGGACCTCCACCTCCAGCCGCTCGGCCCACTGGCGCATCTCGGCGGCGCGGGCCTCGCTGCGGACGTAGACGGAGATCTCGCCGGTGCAGACGCGGGCCAGCGCGGCCAGCGCGGAGGAGGCGGTGGCGCCCGCGCCGAGGATCGCGGCGGCGTCGACCTTGTCGATGCCGTGCTCGCGCAGCGCGGCCACCATCCCGGGGATGTCGGTGTTGTCGCCGACGCGACGGCCGTCCTCGGTGAACACCACGGTGTTGACCGCCTCGACCGAGCGAGCCGTCTCGCTGATCTCGTCGAGCAGCGGGATGACCGCCCGCTTCAGCGGCATGGTCAGCGACAGCCCGGCCCACTCGGGACCGAGCTCCGCGAAGAACCCCGGCAGCGCCCCCTCGTCCACCTCGAACCGGTCGTACGACCAGTGCGCGAGCCCCAGCTCCTCGTACGCGGCGCGGTGCAGCACCGGCGAGAGGGAGTGGGCGATGGGCGAGCCGAGCACGGCGGCCCGGCGGGCGTCAGTTTCCGGTGTTGGCATTGAATTTGTCCAGGAGCCTTTGGTGTTGCGCGTACGTCTTGGCGAACTCGGTGTTGTGCATACCGTCGGTCGCCACGAAGTAGAGCCAGCCGTCGTCGGTGGGATTCAGCGTCGCCCGCATGGCCTCTTCACCGGGGTTGCCGATGGGACCCGGCGGCAGACCTCGGTACTTGTACGTGTTGTACGGGTCCGGGTTGCTGTTGATCTCGTCTTCCCCGATGTGAATGTCGCTCTGGTTCATCAGGTAGTTGTACGTCGAGTCGAACTGGAGCTTCTGGTTCGTCTCGGTGTTGGTGGGCTTGAGACGGTTGTAGATGACCTCCGCCATCTTGCGGTAGTCGTCCTCCGTCTTGCCCTCGGCCTGGACGAGGCTGGCGACCGTGAGGACGTCCAGCGGGTCCTTCAGATTCAGCGCCTCGGCCTTCGCCGCGAGGTCGTACTCCTCGTACTTCGCGGTGGCGCGGCCGACCATCTCCTTGAGGACGCTCTCCGGCTTCATGCCCTTGGCCGCGGGATAGGTGCCGGGATAGAGGAAGCCCTCGAGCGGGTCCTTGATGTCCTTGTTGTCGTTCGCCCAGTCCGGCATGCCGAGACTGTCGTATTTCGTCTCGGAGACCTTTTTCGTGGTGCCCGCGGGCAGGCCGAGTTTTTCGTCGATCAGTTTGTAGACACGCAGGTTGCGCTGCCCCGGCGCGACCATCACATTGTTCTGGCTCTTGGGGTCGAGCATCATCTCGACGGCACTCGCGGCGGACATCTGCTTCCTGAGCAGATAGGCACCGGCCTGGATGGTGTCGCCGTCGGGGTTCTGCGACTGGGCGGAGACGAACGCGTCGACGCTCTTGACGACGCCGGCCTCCTTCAGCCGTCGGCCGATCTCGTAGCCGAGCGCGCCCTTGGGGATCTGCACGGTGACCATCTGGCTCGTACCGTCCCCGGCGTAGTCCGGGGCTGCGCCGAAACGATCCTGGTAAAACTGATACCCGAAGTAACCGACACCGGCCAGACCGCCGCCGAAGACCAGCGCGACCACCAGGCAGGCGCAGCCGTTGCGGCTCTTCTTGCTCTTGCCGCCCTTGCCGCCGCGGCCCCTGCGCTCACCGCGTCCGCGCCGGTCCCCCGGCTCGTCCCCGAAGTCGTCGTCGCCGTCGTCGTCGTTCCCGCTCGCGAAGAAGTCGCTCTCGCCCTGGTCGGGGCCCGGGTCCCAGTCGGTACGGGGCTCGGGTTCGGGGCGCCTGCGGGCGGGCGGCTCGGGCGGCGGGTAGGCGTCCGGTGTCTGGTAGAAGTCCGGCTGCTGGTCGCCGTAGGCCGCGGCCTGCTGCCCGTAGGGGTCTGCCGGGTCGCCGGGATAGGGCAGGTGCGGCTGGGTGCCCGTGGCCCAGGAACCGTCGCCGTACGACTGCTGCCCACCGTTGGTGTCGTATGACTGACCGCCGCCGTTGGTGTCGTACGGCTGCTGCTGACCGCCGTACTGCTGCGGCTGCTGCGGGTAGTGCTGCTGCGTCTGGCCGTAGGCCTGCTGGCCGGTGCCCCACTCGTCGTACGGCTGGTGCGGCTGCTGCGGGTAGTGCTGCTGCTGGCCGCCGTAGGCAGACTGGTGGCCCGGTTGGGCGGCCTGCTGCCCTTCCCATCCGCCGTCCCCGTACAACGGGTCCTGCGGATGCCACGGTTCGGAGCCAGGGCCCCGGCCATACTCAGTCATCGATCCCCTAGAGCCGCGAGGCGGCGGCTCGCCGGGGCTCGGGGGGCCCGGGTTCCGTTCCGCCTCTTGCTGTGCGGTGGCTGTTCGAACGCCGCCGCATCGCGCGGAACGTTACCGTATCGCGATCAGATGACCACTTCGACGCCCTCGCCCGGAGCTTTACCTGACACCCGTTCGGATTCGAGTGCCTGCTGGAGGATGATCACAGCGGCTGCCTGATCGATGACGGAACGGCCCTTCTTGGACTTCACGCCCGAGGCGCGCAGGCCCTGACTGGCCGTCACGGTCGTCATCCGCTCGTCGACGAGCCTCACCGGAACCGGCGCGATCATGCGGGCCAGTTCCTGGGTGAAGCCACGGACCTTGACGGCGGCGGGGCCCTCGCCCCCCTTGAGGGAGCGAGGGAGTCCGACGACGACCTCGATCGGCTCGTACTCCTCGACGAGCTGCTTCAGCCGGCGCTGGGCGGCGGGGATGTCCCGGCCGGGGACGGTCTCCACCGGCGTGGCGAGGATCCCGTCGGGGTCGCACGAGGCGACCCCGATGCGGGCGTCCCCGACGTCGATGGCGAGACGTCGTCCTCTGCGCATTACTTGGCCGTCTCCGCGACGAGGCGCTCGACGGCGTCGACGGCCTCGCCGACGGCGGCCGGGTTCTGGCCGCCGCCCTGGGCGACGTCCGGCTTGCCGCCACCGCCGCCGCCGAGGGTCTTGGCGGCGGCGCGGACCAGGTCACCGGCCTTGAGGCCGCGCTCGCGGGCGGGCTCGTTGGTGGCGATGACCGTCAGCGGCTTGCCGTTGTTCACGGTGAACAGGGCCACGACCGCGGCCCGTCCGCCCTGGATGCGGCCGCGCACGTCGAGGACCAGCTTGCGCAGGTCGTCCGGCGTGGTGCCGTCCGGGACCTGACCGGTGACGACGGCGACGCCGTTGATGTCCTTGGCGGACTCGACGAGACCGGCGGCGGCCTGCAGCACCTTCTCGGCGCGGAACTTCTCGATCTCCTTCTCGGCGTCCTTCAGCTTGCCGAGCATGGCGGAGACCTTCTCCGGAAGCTCCTCCGGGCGGCCCTTGATCAGCTCCTGGAGCTGGGCGACGACCGTGTGCTCACGGGCGAGGAAGTTGTAGGCGTCCACGCCGACGAGGGCCTCGATACGGCGCACCCCCGAGCCGATGGACGACTCGCCGAGCAGCTTCACCAGGCCCAGCTGGGCGGTGTTGTGCACGTGCGTGCCGCCGCACAGCTCCTTGGAGAAGTCGCCGATGGTGACCACGCGCACGCGCTCGCCGTACTTCTCGCCGAACTCGGCGATGGCGCCCTGCTTCTTGGCCTCGTCGATGCCCATGACCTCCGCGTGCACGTCCAGGTCGCGGGCGAGGACCTCGTTGATCTTCTGCTCGACGTCGGTCATCACGGCCGTGGGAACGGCGGACGGGGAGCCGAAGTCGAAGCGGAAGCGGCCGGGCTGGTTCTCCGAACCGGCCTGGGCGGCCGTCGGGCCGAGGGCGTCGCGCAGCGCCTGGTGGGTGAGGTGGGTGGCCGAGTGAGCGCGGGCGATGGCCTTGCGGCGACGGTTGTCGATCGAGGCGTGGGCCTTGGCGCCGACGGTGACCTCGCCGACCTGGACGACGCCCTTGTGGACGTACACACCCGGGACCGGCTTCTGGCAGTCGCGGACCTCGATGACGGCGCCCGAGTCGACCTTGATCCGGCCGGTGTCGCCGATCTGGCCGCCGCCCTCGGCGTAGAACGGGGTGCGGTCCAGGACGACCTCGACCTCGTCGCCCTCGGTGGCGGCCGGGGAGGACACGCCGTCGACGAGGATGCCGACGATGGTGGTCTCGCCCTCGGTGTCGCCGTAGCCGATGAACTCGGTCTCGCCGGCGGTGTCGGCGATCTCGCGGTAGGCGCCCATGTCGGCGTGGCCGGTCTTCTTGGCCTGGGCGTCGGCCTTGGCGCGCTCCCGCTGCTCCTTCATCAGGCGGCGGAAGCCGTCCTCGTCCACGGAGAGGCCCTGCTCGGCGGCCATCTCCAGGGTGAGGTCGATCGGGAAGCCCCAGGTGTCGTGGAGCAGGAACGCCTTGTCGCCGGGCAGCACGGCGGAGCCGGCGGCCTTGGTCTCCGTCACGGCGGTGTCGAGGATGTTGGTGCCGGCCTTCAGCGTCTTGAGGAAGGCGTTCTCCTCGGCGAGGGCGACCTTCTCGATGCGCTCGCGGTCGGTGATCAGCTCGGGGTACTGCTGACCCATCATGCCGATCACGACGTCGATCAGGTCCTGGACGACCGGACCGGTGGCGCCCAGCAGGCGCATATTGCGAATGGCGCGGCGCATGATGCGGCGCAGGACGTAGCCGCGGCCCTCGTTGCCCGGGGTGACACCGTCGCCGATGAGCATGGTGGCGGTGCGCATGTGGTCGGTGACCACGCGCAGGGACACGTCCGAGGCGTGGGCGTCGCCGTAGCGGACGCCGGTCAGCTCGGTGGCCTTCTCGATGACGGCCATGGAGGTGTCGATCTCGTACATGTTCTGCACGCCCTGCAGAATCATGGCGAGGCGCTCCAGGCCGAGGCCCGTGTCGATGTTCTTGCTGGGCAGGTCGCCGAGGATCTCGAACTTGTCCTTGCCGGTGCCCTCGCCCCGCTCGTACTGCATGAAGACGAGGTTCCAGATCTCCACGTACCGCTCGTCGTTGACGGCGGGGCCGCCCTCGACGCCGAACTCGGGTCCGCGGTCGTAGTTGATCTCGGAGCAGGGGCCGCACGGGCCGGGCACGCCCATGGACCAGAAGTTGTCCTTCATGCCCAGGCGCTGGATGCGCTCCTTGGGCACGCCGACGACCTCGTGCCAGATCTGCTCGGCCTCGTCGTCGTCCTGGTAGACGGTGATCCAGAGCTTCTCCGGCTCCAGGCCGTAACCGCCCTTGTCCTGGGGGCTGGTGAGCAGCTCCCAGGCGAGCTTGATGGCGCCTTCCTTGAAGTAGTCGCCGAACGAGAAGTTGCCGCACATCTGGAAGAAGGTGCCGTGCCGCGTGGTCTTGCCGACCTCTTCGATGTCGGGCGTGCGCACGCACTTCTGCACGCTGGTGGCGCGCGGGAAGGGCGGCTTGACCTCACCCAGGAAGTAGGGCTTGAACGGCACCATGCCGGCGGGGACGAGGAGCAGAGTCGGGTCGTCCGCGATGAGCGACGCCGAAGGGACGACGGTGTGCCCGCGCTCCTCGAAGAAGCTCAGCCAGCGGCGGCGGATCTCAGCCGACTCCATCAGTGGTCCCCATTCCGGTCGTTCTTGTTGTTCCAGTACACCGTGGATTCGATGTACTTCGGCTTGTGGTCGTTCTCGATGGCGGTGTAGCGCCGGGGCGCGGGAAACTCCGGGGCGCTCGGATCCTCGTGGATGCCGAGCACCTCTTCGAGTTCGGCCTCCCGCTGGGCCATGTTGTCGCGGACGTCGAGGGCGAAGCCGACCGCGCGGTCCTTCAGGCGGTGTCCGGCCTCGATCGCCTTGTTCGTCGCGGTGACGGCGAGATGCTCGGGCGTCAGCTGCTTCAGCTTGCGGTTGACCTTGGTGGTGGCCCACACACCGGCGGCGACGCCCGTGCTGAACCAGAACGTACGGCGGAACATCGGTCGCTCTCAGCCCCTCTTCCTGCTGGAGTCTCGCTTGTCCCGCCGGGAGGCCGGAATCGTGCGGCCCACGACGACGGTCCGTCGGGGCGCCTTGGCGGGTGCGTCGCCCTTGCGGCCGCCGAGGGCCCGGCGCACGCCGTAGCCGAAGGCGGCGACCTTGACCAGGGGGCCGCCGAAGGTGGAGGCGACGGTCGTCGACAGCGCGGACGCGTTCGACGTGACCTCCTGCACGTCGGAGGCGATCGCGTCGACCCGGTCGATCTGGGTCTGCGCGGAGCGCACCGTCGCGGAGGCGTCGGCCAGCAGCGGGACGGCCTGTTCGGTCACATCCGCGACCAGCTTGGTGGTCGCCCTGAGCGTCTGGGCCAGCCTCGCGAGAGCCACCGCGAGGAAGGAGACCAGGATCGCCCAGAAGACGGCCACCAGGATCCCGGCCACCTCTCCACCGGACACCTTGCGCACCCGCTCCCTGAAACATGCCTGAACATCGAATAAGTAATGGACCGAGCCTATCGCGCCGGGGGTACCGCACCGTACCCGATTAGGGCCCTGCCGAGGCCGCGATCGCCGGACGCGATTGTACGGAGTGATTACGCTTCAGTACGCTCCGTGTCCCATGCGAGTGGAACAGCGCGACGACGACCCTGTACGGGGCAACCTCCCGGCGGAGCTGGACGCGTTCGTCGGCCGCACGGCCGAACTGTCCGGGCTTGCCGCCGCGCTCGACGCCGCGCGGCTGGTGACGGTGACGGGCGGCGGCGGGGTCGGCAAGTCCCGGCTCGCGGCGCACGCGGCCGCGCGGCGGCGGCCGCCGCACGGGGTGTGGCGAGTGGAGCTGGCCGCGCTGCGCGATCCGGAGTTCGTCGAGTACGCCGTCGTGGAGGCGCTCCGGCTGACGGACCACACCACGCGGCTGCCGCGCGAGACCCTCCTCGACCAGCTCGCCGAGCGCGAACTGCTGCTGCTCCTGGACGGGTTCGAACATCTGCTTGAGCCGTGCACGGCCCTGGTGGGCGATCTGCTGCGGCGGCTGCCCGGCCTCAGTGTGCTGGCCGTGGGGCGCCGGCCGCTGGGGGTGGCCGGGGAGCGGCTGTTCCCGCTGGCGCCGCTCGGCCCGGACGACGCCGTGGACCTGCTGGTGGAGCGCGCCTCGGCGCACGGGGTCGTGCTGCGGCCCGACGAGCGGGTGCGCGAGCTGTGCCGCCGCCTGGACGGCATCCCGCTCGCGGTCGAACTGGCCGCGGGCCGGCTGCGGGCACTGTCCCCGGCGCAGTTGCTCGACCGGCTCGACGACCGGTTCCGGCTGCTGACCGGCGGCGGGCCGGACGGACTGCCCCGCCATCAGACGCTGCGCACCGCGATCGGCTGGAGCCACGAGCTGTGCACGTTGGAGGAACGGCTGCTGTGGTCGCGTCTTTCGGTGTTCGCCGGGCAGTTCGACCTGGAGGCCGTGGAGTACGTGTGCAGCGGCGACGGACTGCACGCCGACGACGTCCTCGATGTGCTCACCGCGCTGCTCGCCCAGTCGGTCGTGGCCCGCGAGGAGACCCCGGCCGGGGTGCGCTACCGGATGCTGGACACCGTGCGCGAGTACGGCGCCGAGTGGCTGGAGGCCATGGGCGACGCCGAGCGGCTGCGGCGCAGGCACCGGGACTGGTATCTGGGCCTGGCGACCTGGTGCGAGCTGGACTGGTTCTCGCGGCGGCAGGGCGAGGTCGCCGCCCGCGTCGAGGCGGAGCTGCCGAATCTGCGGCTCGCCCTGGAGTTCAGCCTGTCCGACCCGGACGAGGCGCATCTGGGCCAGTACCTGGCGGGGGCGCTGTGGTTCTGCTGGGTGGGCTGCGGGCGTCTGTCGGAGGGCCGGCGCTGGCTGGAGCGCAGCGTCGAGCTGCCGCCGGCCGAGGAGACCACGCACGAGCAGTCCCGGCTGAAGGCCCTGTGGGTGCTCGGCTATGTGTGCGTGCTCCAGGGCGACTCGGTCGCCGCGCTGGCGGCGCTGCACGAGTGCCGGGAGGACGCCGAGCGCCTCGGCAACGCGACCGCGGCGGCGTACGCCGAGCACCGCACAGGCTGTCTCGCGCTGGTCACGGACGACATGCCGCGCGCAGAAACGCTGCTGCGGTCGGCGCTGGAGCGCTACCGGGAGATCGGCGAGCTCAACAGCAATGTGCTGATGGGGCAGGTGGAGCTGGCCATGGCCCGCGCCTTCCAGGGCGATCTGCCGGACGCGGTGCGGCTGAGCGAGGACGTGCGCCGGGTGTGCGAGGACCACGGGGAGCGCTGGGCCCGCTCCTACGCCCTGTTCGTGCTGGCGTACGCGGCCTGGGGCGCCGGCGAGCTCGCGCGCGCCCGGGACCTGCTGACGGACTGCCTGGCCGGCGCGGACGGCTTCAACGACCTGCTGGGCACGGTGCTCGTGGTGGAGCTGCTCGCCCTGGTGACCCTGGCGGAGGGCGACGCGGCCGAGGCGGCCGTGCTGCAGGGCGCGGCGGCCGGGATGTGGCCGTCGGTGGGGCTGCCGCTGTTCGGCTCGGCCTACTACAACCAGCCGCACGAGCTGTGCGAGGCCGGGGCCCGTGAGGCGCTGGGCGACGAGCGGTACGAGGAGTGCGTGCGGCTCGGCGGACGGCTGGAGCGGCGGGCGGCGGTGGCCCGGGCGCTGGGCGGGGCGCCGTCACCGACCGCGGACGGCTCGCCGCCGGCCTCCCGCGGGCCGGTGCCCTCGCCGCGAGGTGCCGCGGACACGCGGAAGCCCGCCGCCTCCCCCACCCGCGGGGGCGGGGAGACGACGGGCTGAGGTACCGCTGGTGGTACGACGCCTGCTGGGATCAGCGGGCGTAGTACTCGACGACGAGCTGCTCGTCGCAGATCACCGGGATCTCCTTGCGGTTCGGCTCACGGTCCAGGCGGAACGCCAGGGCCTTGAGGTTCACCTGGAGGTAGCGCGGGGTCTCACCCTCGGGGGCGAAGCCACCCTCACGGGCGATCGTGAAGAGGGTCTTCTCCTTGGAGCGGTCGCGGACCTGCACGACGTCGTCCGGACGGACACGGAAGGACGGCTTGTCGACCTTCTGACCGTTGACCTGGATGTGGCCGTGGACGACCATCTGGCGGGCCTGGTAGATCGTGCGGGCGATGCCCGAACGCAGGACCAGCGCGTCGAGGCGGCGCTCGAGCTCGACGATCAGGGCCTCACCGGTCTTGCCCTGGACCTTGGACGCACGCTCGTAGGCGCGGACCAGCTGGCGCTCGGAGATGTCGTACTGAGCGCGCAGACGCTGCTTCTCGAGCAGACGGACCTTGTAGTCCGAGTTCTGCTTGCGGCCACGGCCGTGCTCACCCGGCGGGTAGGGACGGGCCTCGAAGTACTTGACGGCCTTCGGGGTCAGCGCGATGCCGAGGGCACGCGACTTCTTGACCTTGGGGCGGGACTGGTTCGCCACTGTTTCTCATTTCCTTGATTCGGCTTGTCAGAGTCGTGGGAGGTCGCATCCGCAGCCGGGGAAACCCTCCGGGTCCGTTGCCGGGCCTGGTGGGCAGCCGCTCCCCTGGTCTGGGCACATACGTGCAGCACGCGAGTGGCCCACCGACCTGTCCCGGGCTCCGGGGTGGTGGTGGGCTGCCCGCGACACCGTTCGACGGTGCGCGACGCTCCTGGAACCCGCTGGGGGTTCCGGCTGGATGTCCCGCTCTGACTGCGCGGGACTCAGCACTCCGAGCGAGTTTACAGGGTGGTCACGACCGCCTGCGACCGAGGTGGTTCCTGGTCCACTCCACGGCGTCCGCGTAGCGCGCCTCCGCGCCGTGCCGGGTCGGGGTGTAGTACTCGCGGTCCTTCAGGGCGTCCGGCGCGTACTGCTGCTCGGCGATGCCCTCCGCGAGGTCGTGCGGATACACATACCCCTGCGCGTGCCCCAGCTTGGCCGCGCCCTTGTAGTGCCCGTCCCGCAGATGCGGCGGCACGGGGCCGGCCATTCCCTTGCGTACGTCGTCCAGGGCGGCGCCGATCGCGGTGGTCGCGGAGTTGGACTTCGGGGCGAGGGCGAGGGCGATCGTGGCGTGGCTGAGGGTGAGGGCGGCCTCGGGGAAGCCGATCATGGCGACGGCCTGGGCGGCGGCGACCGCGATCGGCAGGGCGTTCGGGTCGGCGAGGCCGATGTCCTCGCTGGCGGAGATCATCAGCCGGCGGGCGATGAAGCGGGGGTCCTCGCCCGCCTCGATCATCCGGGCCAGATAGTGCAGGGCGGCGTCCACGTCGGAGCCGCGGATCGACTTGATCAGGGCGCTGGCCACGTCGTAGTGCTGGTCGCCGTCGCGGTCGTACTTCACGGCCGCGCGGTCGACGGTCTCCTCCAGCGTGGTGAGGGAGATCTCCTGCTCGCCCTTGTCGAGGGCGGCTCCGGCGGCGGCCTCCAGGGCGGTCAGGGCGCGGCGGGCGTCACCGCCGGCGATCCGCAGGAGGTGGGCCTCGGACTCCTCGGGCAGACCCACGGCGTCCTTGAGGCCGCGCTCGTCGGTGAGGGCGCGCCTGAGGAGACCCCTGACGTCGTCGTCCGTCAGCGGCTCGAGGGTGAGCAGCAGGGAGCGGGACAGCAGGGGCGAGATCACCGAGAAGTACGGGTTCTCGGTGGTGGCCGCGATCAGGGTGACCCAGCGGTTCTCCACGGCCGGGAGGAGGGAGTCCTGCTGGGCCTTGCTGAAGCGGTGGATCTCGTCGAGGAAGAGGACGGTCTCCTTGCCGTAGCCGCCGGTCGCGCGGCGGGCGCCGTCGATGACCGCGCGGACCTCCTTGACGCCTGCGGTGATCGCGGACAGCTCCACGAAGCGCTTGTTGGTGGCCTTGGAGACGACGTAGGCGAGGGTCGTCTTGCCGGTGCCGGGCGGGCCCCACAGGATCACCGAGGAGGGCCCGGCCGGTCCCCCGGCGCCTTCGCCTACGAGTCTGCGCAAGGGAGAGCCCGGCTTGAGCAGGTGCTGCTGGCCCACGACCTCGTCGAGGGTGCGCGGTCGCATACGGACCGCCAGGGGACTGCTGGTCGGGTCCTTCTCCTGGCGCTCTTCGGCTGCGGCGGTGAACAGATCGGGCTCCACGTCAGAAACCCTAAATCACCCCACTGACAATCCCCTCAGGGCTGTCAGCTCGCCGGCTCGCCTGCGGGGCGTCAGCTCGTCCAGAAGTCCCACCAGCGGGTCAGGATCAGCATGCCGATGATCCCGATGTGCAGCACAGGCATGACCCAGGTGAACTCGCCGAAGAAGCTCTTGAGCCAGCGCGGGGCGGGCAGGTGGTCGTTGCGGACGTTGAACGAGGTCACGTACCAGAACATGACGATCGTGGCGACCCAGGCCAGGCAGCACCACAGGCACAGCGCGTTGATCCGGTACAGCGACTGGAACATCAGCCAGGCGCAGAAGCTCACGCCGAACAGCGTCCCGGCGTTGAGGACGAGCCAGTACCAGCGCGGGAAGCGGGCCCGCGCGAGCAGGCTCACGCCGACGCAGATCACGATGCCGTAGGCGACGAGGCCGAGCATCGGGTTGGGGAAGCCGAAGACGGACGCCTGGTCGCTCTCCATCACGCTGCCGCAGGAGACGACCGGGTTGAGGCTGCAGCCGGGCGTGAAGGTCTTGCCCTCGACCTTCGCCTCCAGCAGCTTGAACTTGTCGATCGTGATGACCCAGGCGGCCAGCAGTCCGGCCGCGCCCGTGATCACGAGCAGCAGCGCGAAGGCCCGGCTGCCGCCGACCGCGCGTGGCACCGCGGCGTCCGGCCGGGGCTCGGGCTCGGTGGAGACGTCCTGCACTGTCGTCTTGCTCATCACGCCGATTCCGTCACTTGAGACTTGGAACATCTTCGGGCAGGGGCCATTGTGCCGCACACGCGCGTAAGCGCACCGTTCGCTCACCACAAGGATGTACGTCGGTTCAGCCGGGAGCGTTCGGTCTCGGACAGGTGTCCCCACGGCATGCGAAAGGGCGTCCGGAAACCCGGACGCCCCTCCACACGCGTGTGCGCTCAGCCGAGCCGCGCCTCAAGCTCGGCCACGATCTCGTTCACACCGACCGCCGACTGCTCGCCGGACTCCATGTCCTTGAGCTGGACGACACCCTCGGCGAGGTCGCGCTCACCGGCGACCAGGGCGTAGCGCGCGCCGGAGCGGTTGGCCGCCTTCATCGCCGCCTTCAGGCCCTTGCCGCCGTAACTGAAGTCCGCCGCGACACCGACCTTGCGCAGCTCGGTGACCTTCGCGAACAGCACGCGACGGGCCTCCTCGCCGAGGGGGACGGCGAAGACGCTGGTGGACGCCGGGAGGGCGAGCTCGACGCCCTCGGCCTCCAGGGCGAGGACCGTGCGGTCGACGCCGAGGGCCCAGCCGACGGACGGCAGGGCGGGGCCGCCGATCATCTCGGACAGGCCGTCGTAGCGGCCGCCGCCGCCCACCGCGGACTGGGAGCCCAGGCCGTCGTGGACGAACTCGAACGTCGTACGCGTGTAGTAGTCCAGGCCGCGGACCAGCTTGGGGTCGTCCTCGAAGGCGACACCGGCGGCCGTGATCAGCTCGCGGACCTCCTCGTGGTACGCCTTGCAGGCGTCGCACAGGTAGTCGCGCAGCAGCGGGGCGTCGCCGAGCTGCTTCTGGACCGACTCGCGCTTGTCGTCCAGGACGCGCAGCGGGTTGATCTCCGCGCGGCGCAGGGTGTCCTCGTCGAGGTCCAGGCCGCGCAGGAAGTCCTGGAGGGCGGCCCGGTAGACGGGGCGGCACTCCTTGTCGCCGAGGCTGTTGAGCAGGATGCGGAAGTTCCGCAGGCCGAGGGAGCGGTAGGCCTGGTCGGCCAGGATGATCAGCTCGGCGTCCAGGGCCGGGTCCTCGGCACCGATCGCCTCGGCGCCGACCTGCGAGAAGTGCCTGTAGCGGCCCTTCTGCGGGCGCTCGTAGCGGTAGTACGAGCCGGAGTACCAGAGCTTGACCGGGAGGTTGCCCGCCTTGTGCAGGTTGGCCTCCAAGGCGGCACGCAGCACGGACGCGGTGCCCTCGGGGCGCAGGGCGAGCCGGTCGCCGCCCTTGGTCTCGAAGGCGTACATCTCCTTGGTGACGATGTCGGTGGACTCGCCGACACCGCGCGCGAACAGCTCGACGTTCTCGAAGCCGGGCGTCTCGATGTAGCCGTAGCCGGAGTTGCGCAGCGGGGCGGCGATGGCCTCGCGGACGGCCAGGAACTTGGCGCTGTCCGGCGGGATGAGGTCGTAGGTGCCCTTGGGGGCCTTGAAGGTGCTCACGGAAAGTCTCTCGTCACATTCCTCGTCGGGGAGCGTCGACGTCAGCTCCCGGGCCGGCGGCCACCTTCCGCAGATACGGGTTGGTGGCGCGCTCCTGGCCGATGGTCGTCTGGGGACCGTGGCCCGACAGCACCACGGTCGAGTCCTCGAGCGGCAGGCACACACGCGCCAGCGAGTCGAGCATCTCGGCCATGTCACCGCCGGGCAGGTCGGTGCGTCCGATGGAGCCGGCGAACAGCAGGTCGCCCGAGAACAGGATCGGCGGGATGTCCGCCGCCTCGGGCATGCCGAAGGTCACCGACCCCTTGGTATGGCCGGGCGCGTGGGCGACCGTCAGTTCCAGTCCGGCCAGCTCCAGCTTCGCGCCGTCGGTGAGCTCCTTGACGTCGTCCGGCTCCCCCACGGTCAGCTCGCCGAGCAACGGCATGCCGATGGACCGGCCGAGCGCCTTCTCGGGGTCGCTCATCATGTACCGGTCCTCGGGGTGGATCCAGGCCGGTACGTCGTGCGCTCCGCAGACCGGGACGACCGAGGCCACATGGTCGATGTGGCCATGGGTGAGGACGACGGCGACGGGCTTGAGCCGATGCTTCTTCAGTGCTTCCTCGACTCCGGGGGCCGCCTGATGGCCCGGGTCGATGATCACGCACTCCTCACCGGCGGCGGGGGCGACGAGATAACAGTTCGTCCCCCAGGCCCCGGCGGGGAACCCGGCAATGAGCACGATCGTCCTTCGTTGTGTCGGTTCGGGGTGGCTTGCGCATGGGCTACGCCTGAGGTCAGAGCCTACCGGCGCTGCCGATTCCTCAGCGAACCCATATACGGTACGGGGCACACACCAGACGGACGTACGAGGAGACAACCCGGTGGTCACCCAGGAACAGCGGCGGCGGCAGCTCGCCCGGGAGAAGTTCTTGCGGCAGCAGCAGCGGCGCACCGAGTCGCGACGGAAGGCGAAGGTCCGCAACTCGGTGATCGCGTCGGTGCTCGGCGTGGTCCTGGTGGGCAGCCTCGCGCTGTACACGACCGGGGTCATGAAGGACGACAAGGACGACAAGGCGAACGCGAGCGCCACCACGGACCCCACGCCCAGCGCGGTCAAGGACCCCTGCGACAAGCCCGCCGAGGGCAAGGTGAAGACGCAGACGTGGAAGAAGGAGCCGGCGGTCACCATCGACAAGTCGGCCAAGTACACGATGAAGCTGGCCACGACGTGCGGTGACATCGACATCGCGCTGAACGCGTCGGCGGCCCCGCACACGGTGAACTCGTTCGACTACCTGGCGGGCAAGGGCTACTTCGACCACACCAAGTGCCACCGGCTCACCACGAGCAACATCTACGTGCTGCAGTGCGGCGACCCGACGGGCAGCGGCAGCGGCGGGCCGGGCTACACCCTCCCGGACGAGAATCTGAAGGACAAGAGCCTCAAGGGCGGCGTGTACCCGGCGGGCACGGTCGCGATGGCGAACACCGGCCAGCCGCACACCGGCGGCAGCCAGTTCTTCCTCGTCTACCAGGACAGTCAGCTGCCCCCCAGCTACACACCGTTCGGTACCGTTTCCGCATCGGGCATGACGGTCCTGAAGAAGATCGCCGAGGCCGGCGAGAACACCGGCGCCGGTGACGGCGCGCCGAACGCGACCGTTGTGATCGACAAGGCGACGGTCGCGAAATCCTGACCCCATCCGGACCGCCATCTGCGGAATTTCGGTCGCGCGGGATGCGGACAGGCAACCCGCCGGTCGCCTATGTTGGCCGTGACGAAACTGTGGACGATGCCCGGGGGAGCTGAGGCCCCCCGCAGGCATCATGTGGAGGAGGCGCTGTGAGCAGCGACCCGTGGGGCCGCGTCGACGAGACGGGGACCGTGTACGTGCGTACGGCCGACGGCGAGCAGGTCGTCGGTTCCTGGCAGGCAGGCTCCCCCGAGGAGGCGCTGGCCTACTTCGAGCGCAAGTACGAGGGCCTGGTTGTCGAGATCGGCCTCCTCGAGAAGCGAGTGAAGACCACCGACCTGTCGGCGAAGGACGCCCAGACCGCGATCGGCCATCTGCGCGAGCAGGTGGACGCGCACCACGCGGTCGGCGATCTGGACGCGCTGCGGGCCCGGCTGGACAAGCTCGCGGGGCTGGTCGAGACGCGCCGCGAGGAGCGCAAGGCACAGCGGGCCAAGCAGACCGACGAGGCCCGTCACGCCAAGGAGTCGCTGGTCGTCGAGGCCGAGGAGCTGGCGCAGTCGGACCAGTGGCGGGCGGCCGGTGAGCGGCTGCGCGCGCTGGTGGACACCTGGAAGGGGCTGCCCCGGCTCGACCGCAAGTCGGACGACGAGCTGTGGCACCGCTTCTCGCACGCGCGCTCGGCGTTCTCCAAGCGTCGCAAGGCCCACTTCGCGCAGCTGGACGCGCAGCGCGAGGAGGCCCGCAGGACCAAGGAGCGGCTGGTCGCGGAGGCCGAGGCGCTGTCCGGTTCGACGGACTGGGGTCCCACGGCCGCGCGTTACCGCGAGCTGATGACCGAGTGGAAGGCCGCCGGGCGCGCCCAGCGCGAGCACGAGGACGACCTGTGGAACCGCTTCCGCGGCGCCCAGGACGTGTTCTTCGCGGCCCGTGGCTCGGTTTTCGCCGAGCGGGACGCCGAGCAGGCGGAGAACCTCAAGCTCAAGGAGGAGCTGGCGGAGGAGGCCGAGAAGATCCTCCCGGTCACCGACCTGAAGGCCGCGCGGGCCGCGTTCCGCACGGTCAACGAGCGCTGGGAGGCGATCGGTCATGTGCCGCGCGACGCCCGGCCGAAGGTCGAGGGCCGCATGCACGCCGTGGAGCGGGCGATCCAGGAGGCCGAGGAGGCCGAGTGGCGCCGCACCAACCCGGAGGCACGCGCGCGTGCCGAGGGGCTGACCGGTCAGCTGCAGGCCGCGGTGGACAAGCTCAAGGGCCAGATCGAGCAGGCGCGCGCGCAGGGCAACAACGCCCGTGCCGACAAGCTCGAGAAGGAGCTGGAGGGCCGCCAGGCGCTGCTGGACCAGGCCCTGAAGGGTCTGCAGGAGTTCGGCGGCTGACGCCGTACCGCACATGAGGAAGGGGCTCCCCTCGGGGAGCCCCTTCTTCGTGTCCCTGCGGCCGTTACGACCGGCTGCGGGCCGACGTCACGCGGTAGACGTCGTAGACGCCCTCGACGCCGCGTACGGCCTTCAGGACGTGGCCCAGGTGCTTGGGGTCGCCCATCTCGAAGGTGAAGCGGGAGGTGGCCACGCGGTCGCGGGAGGTCTGGACGGCCGCGGAGAGGATGTTGACGTGCTGGTCGGACAGGACGCGGGTGACGTCCGACAGGAGCCGGGAGCGGTCCAGGGCCTCGACCTGGATGGCGACCAGGAAGACCGAGGACTGGGTGGGGGCCCACTCGACGTCGAGGATGCGCTCGGGCTCGCGGGACAGTGACTCCACGTTGACGCAGTCGCTGCGGTGAACCGATACGCCACTACCTCGGGTGACGAAGCCGATGATCGGGTCGCCGGGGACGGGCGTACAGCAGCGGGCCAGTTTCACCCACACGTCGTCGACGCCCTTGACGACGACGCCCGGGTCGGCGCTGGAGCGGCGCTTGCGGCTGCGTCCGCGCGCGGGCGGCACGCTCTCGTCGATCTCCTCGGTGGCCGCCTCCTCGCCACCGAAGGCCTGGACGAGCTTCTGCACGACGCTCTGCGCGGAGACATGGCCCTCGCCGATCGCCGCGTACAGGGCGGAGATGTCGGGGTAGCGCATCTCGTGCGCGAGGGTGACGAGCGAGTCGCCGGTGAGGATGCGCTGGATCGGCAGGTTCTGCTTGCGCATCGCGCGGACGATGGCGTCCTTGCCCTGCTCGATGGCCTCGTCGCGGCGCTCCTTGGAGAACCAGGCGCGGATCTTGTTGCGGGCCCGGGGCGACTTGACGAAGCTCAGCCAGTCGCGGGAGGGTCCGGCGCCCGCCGCCTTGGAGGTGAAGACCTCCACCAGGTCGCCGTTGTCCAGGGTGGACTCCAGCGGCACCAGGCGGCCGTTGACGCGGGCTCCTATGGTGCGGTGGCCGACCTCGGTGTGGACGGCGTAGGCGAAGTCGACCGGGGTGGCGCCCGCGGGCAGCGCTATGACGTCGCCCTTGGGCGTGAAGACGAAGACCTCGTTGCGGGAGAGGTCGAAGCGCAGCGACTCGAGGAACTCGCCGGGGTCCTCGGTCTCCTTCTGCCAGTCCAGGAGCTGGCGCAGCCACGCCATGTCGTTGACGGCGTCCTTGTCCTTGCCGGACGTGCGGGGCACGTCCGTGCGGACCTTGGAGGCACCGGCGACGGCGTCCTGCTTGTACTTCCAGTGCGCGGCGATGCCGTACTCGGCGCGGCGGTGCATGTCGAACGTACGGATCTGGAGTTCGACCGGCTTGCCGTTGGGGCCGATGACCGTCGTGTGCAGCGACTGGTACATGTTGAACTTCGGCATCGCGATGTAGTCCTTGAACCGGCCGGGGACCGGGTTCCAGCGCGCGTGCACGGTGCCGAGGGCCGCGTAGCAGTCGCGGACGGTGTCCACGAGGACGCGGATGCCGACCAGGTCGTAGATCTCCGCGAAGTCACGGCCGCGGACGATCATCTTCTGGTAGACGCTGTAGTAGTGCTTCGGGCGGCCGGTGACGGTGGCCTTGATACGGGCCGCGCGCAGGTCCTGCTGGACCTCGTCGGTCACTATGGCCAGGTATTCGTCACGCTTCGGTGCCCTTTCGGCCACCAGCCGGACGATCTCGTCGTACATCTTGGGGTAGAGGATCGCGAAGGCGAGGTCCTCCAGCTCCCACTTGATGGTGTTCATGCCCAGGCGGTGGGCGAGCGGCGCGTAGATCTCGAGGGTCTCGCGCGCCTTCTTCTCCTGCTTCTCGCGCTTGAGGTAGCGCATGGTGCGCATGTTGTGCAGGCGGTCGGCGAGCTTGATGACCAGCACGCGCGGGTCCTTGGCCATCGCCACGACCATCTTGCGTACGGTCTCGGCCTGGGCGGCCTCGCCGAACTTGACCTTGTCCAGCTTGGTGACGCCGTCGACGAGGAGGGCGACGACGTCGCCGAAGTCGCGGCGCAGGTCCTCCAGGCCGTACTCGGTGTCCTCGACGGTGTCGTGCAGCAGGCCGGCCATGAGGGTGGCCGGGTCCATGCCGAGCTCGGCGAGGATGGTGGTCACCGCGAGGGGGTGGGTAATGTACGGGTCGCCGCTCTTGCGCTTCTGGCCGCGGTGCCAGCGCTCGGCGACCTGGTAGGCCTTCTCGATCTGGCGCAGGGTCGCCGTCTCGATCTTGGGGTCGTTGCTGCGCACTATCCGCAGCAGCGGTTCCAGGACCGGGTTGTAGGGGTTGGCGCGCTGGACGCCGAGGCGGGCGAGCCGGGCGCGGACGCGGTTGGAGGAGCCGGAACGGGCGGACGGCTGGGGCGCGGCCGGACGGATCGGGGGCGTGGGAGCGGGCGAGGGAGCGCTGCGCGCGGGAGGAGCGGGAGCCGGCTTGGGGCGGGCGGCCTCGGCGGGCCGGTCGACGGGCGCGGACTGGGCGTGCTCGGCCGTCCCGCGGGTGTCGTTCTTCGCGTCGGGCGCGGGCGTGGCCGGCTGCTCCGAGGCGGGCTCGGGCTTGGCGGCGGTCAGGTGCTGGGCCTCGTCTGGCAAGAGGGCTCCTCGTGCGCGTTCCGGGTCCCCCGGTCAGGCTCCGGAGAACCCATGGTAGCGAGCCTGGGCTCCAGGATCGCCTTCAGGCCGAAGTGCGGACTGCTCACGCAGCAACACCGAAGGCGGGCTCCGGATTCCTCCGGGCCCGCCTCAGTGTGCTGCGACCTGCGTCTTCGGGGTCCTCGCCCGGTGCGGTCAGACGGTGAGCAGCGCCTCCAGGGGCGCTCCGTCCAGGGCCGCCGTCAGGCGGGTACGGCCGTCGAGGAAGCTGAGCTCCATCAGTACGGCGACCCCCGCGACCTGGGCGCCCGCGCGCCGGATCAGCTGCAGCGAGGCCTCGGCGGTGCCGCCGGTGGCGAGGACGTCGTCGACGACCAGAACCCGGTCGTCGGCCGCCAGGTCCTCGGCGTGCACCTCGATCTCGGCCGAGCCGTACTCCAGGTCGTAACGCTGGCCGAGGGTCGCTCCGGGGAGCTTGCCCGCCTTGCGTACGGGGATGAAGCCGAGCCCCGCGCGGACGGCGACCGGCGCACCGAGGATGAAGCCGCGAGCCTCCAGGCCGACGACCTTGGTGGCCCCGGTGCGCACGGCGATCTCCGCGAACGCGTCGGTCAGCGCGGTGAACGCGGCCGGGTCCGCGAGCAGCGGGGTGATGTCCTTGAACATCACGCCCGGCTCGGGATAGTCGGCGACCTCGCGGATGCGGCTGAGCAGCAGCTGCCTGAGCTCGGTCATCGGCGCTTCCCGGACGGACGGCCACGGCCTCGGCTGCGGGCGGCGGACGTCTCGCGCGGGCCGACGACAGCCGGAGCGGCGTCCTCGGGACCGTCGTACGCCTCACCGGCGACGGCGGCCGACGGCTCGGCCTGGTCGCCGCCCTGGGCGCGCTTGGCGAGGACGCGCTTCTTCAGCGCCTTCAGCTGCGGCTCGCGCTCCTTGAGGTCGGCGACGAGCGGCGTGGCGATGAAGATCGAGGAGTAGGCACCGGCCGCGAGGCCGACGAACAGCGACAGCGAGATGTCGTTGAGCGTGCCCGCGCCGAGGAAGCCGCCACCGATGAACAGCAGGCCCGCCACCGGCAGCAGCGCGACGACCGTGGTGTTGATCGAGCGCACCAGGGTGCCGTTGATGGAGCGGTTGGCGATCTCGCTGTAGGTGAAGCGGGTCTGCTTGGTGATGTCCTTCGTCTGCTCCTTGAGGCTGTCGAAGACGACGACCGTGTCGTAGAGCGAGTAACCCAGGATCGTCAGCAGACCGATCACCGTGCCGGGCGTGACCTCGAAGCCCACCAGGGCGTAGATACCCACCGTGATGGTGATGTCGTGGATCAGCGCGACGAGGGCGGCGATGGCCATGCGCCACTCGAACGCGATCGCCAGATAGATCACGACCAGGACCATGAAGATCGCCAGACCCTGCCAGGCCTTGTTGGCGATCTGGTCGCCCCAGCTCGGACCGACCAGGTCGGCGGCGATCCGCTCCGGGTCGACCTTGAAGTCCTTGGCCAGCTCGGTCTTGATCTGGTCGGACTGCTGGGTGTCCATGCCGGCGATCTGGATGCGCAGCGTGCCGTTGCCGAGCTTCTGCACGACCGCGTCGTGGCCGGAGGCCTCCGCCGCGTACTCCTCGGCCTGGGAGACCGAGACGCTGGTCTTCGGGGTGGTGAAGACGGCGCCGCCCTGGAAGTCGATGCCCATGTTCAGGCCGCGCACCCCCAGGCCCAGGATGGCCGTGATGGTGATCAGGACCGAGATGCCGTACCAGAGCTTGCGGTGGCCGATGAAGTCGTAGCTGACCTCACCGCGGTGCAGTCGGGCTCCGAGGTTGCCGAGCTTCGACATCTCAGGCCTCCTTCGGGTCGACGGGGCCCGCGACAGGGCCGGCGGGACGGCGGGTGCGGCGCAGCGGCGGCTTGGCGCCCAGGCCCTTCGGGTCGAGGCCGGACCACTTGTGGCCGCCTCCGAAGAACTTCGTGCGGGCGAGGATCGTCATCAGCGGCTTGGTGAAGAAGAAGACGACGACCACGTCCAGCAGGGTGGTCAGACCCAGCGTGAACGCGAAGCCCTGGACCTTGCCGACGGTGACGATGAACAGCACCGCGGCGGCCAGGAACGACACGAAGTCGGAGACCAGGATGGTGCGCCGGGCACGCGGCCAGGCCCGCTCCACGGCGGGGCGCAGCGAGCGGCCCTCGCGGATCTCGTCCCGGATGCGTTCGAAGTACACGATGAAGGAGTCGGCTGTGATGCCGATCGCGACGATGGCACCGCAGACGGCCGGCAGGTTCAGCGCGAAGCCGATGGCCGGGCCGAGCAGCGACATGATCACGTAGGTGAGCGCGGCGGACACCAGCAGCGAGGCGCACGCGACGAGCGACAGGCCGCGGTAGTACACGACGAGGTAGAGCACGACCAGGGCGAGGCCGATGGCGCCGGCCAGCAGACCCGCGTGCAGCTGCTCGCTGCCGAGCGCGGCCGTGACGGTGGTGACGCTGGACTCCTTGAAGGTCAGCGGGAGCGCACCGTAGGAGAGCATGTTGGACAGGCTCTGCGCCTCGGTCTGGGTGAAGTTGCCGGAGATCTCCGCGTTGCCGCCGCTGATGGCCGTACGGACGTACGGGTGCGAGATGACCTTGTCGTCCAGGACGATGGCGAACTCGTTCTGCGGGGAGGCCTTGGTGGCCAGGTCACCCGTGATCTTGGCGAACTTCTTGCCGCCGCTGCCGCTGAAGTCCATCGTGACCTTCCAGCCGGCACCGCTCTGGGTGTCGAGGACGGCCTGGGCCTTGTCGACATCGGTGCCGTCGACGGCGACCGGGCCGAGCACGAACTTCGTCCACACGTCGCCGTCCTGACCGCAGGCGACGGTCGTGTCCTCCGGCTTGGCGGCCTTGCCGGCCTGCGCGCGCTGCTTGGGGTCGGCGCAGTTCAGAGCGGCGAACTGGGCCTGGAGGTCGCTGTCGGCGGAACCGGTGTCCGCGGACGGCGTGGCGCTCGGGGTGGCGGAGCCGGAGGGCGAGGCGCTCGCCGAGGGGGTGGGGTCGGCCTTCAGAGCTTCCGTGACCGCGCGGCCCTGCGTGGTGGCACTGGCCGACGGGGTGGCCTCGTCACCGCTGCTCGCGGAGGTGGAGGCGCTCGGCGAGGGGCTGCCGCTCGGGGAGGCGCTGCCGCTGGGGCTGCCGGTCGGGCTGGTGCTGGGGACGGCGGCGCCGCCGGAGGGCGCGCTCTGCAGCACGGGGCGGAAGTACAGCTTGGCGGTGGTACCGACCTGATCCCGGGCCTGCTTGGAGTTCGTGCCCTTGGGGATGTTGACGATGATGTTGTCGGCGCCCTGGGTCTGGACCTCCGCCTCGGACACACCAAGACCGTTGACACGGCTGTTCATGATCTCGACAGCGGTGTCCATGTTGGTCTTGTTGATCGCGTTGGGCTGGCCCGGCTCATTGACAGCCGTCAGCGTGATGCTGGTACCGCCGGCCAGGTCGATACCGAGACGCGGGGTCGTGTGACCGGCCGCGAACATACCGCCGGTGAGCGCCACGATGGCGATCAGGATCAGGGCCAGCGAGCGCCCCGGCTTGCTCTGGGCGCTCGCGGTCCGGCCCTTTTTAGGTGCTGCCACCTTCTCGTACTCCCTCTCGGGCCGCCTCGCGCCGGGTCGGCGGGCGGGCGGCCATGACATGGTGTGGGATCCCCTGACGAGAGACACGTGTCCCGGTGCGTGCGGAGGAGGCCCCCGCACCGCACCGGGGCAGTACTACTTCGTGTCGGAGTCGCCGTCGGTCTTCTTCGGCTCTTCCGCCTTCGCCTCGGCGGCGTCCTTCGCCTCGGCGGCGTCCTCGGAGGACTCCTCGCCCGCGTCCTTCTTGCCGAGGTCGACGGACGTCTCGTCGGAGGCGGCGGCGGAGCCGGCGGACTCGTCGGACTCGGTGAGGGAGGAGGCGTCGTCCGGGACGACGTCGGACTTCAGGTCGTGCTCGATGCCGTGGACGATGCGGTTGTACTCGTCGTCGGAGAGCACGGCGCCGATGGCGTTCTTGGCGAACAGGAGCTCTACGCCCGGGCCGGCGTCGAGGAGGACGGTGTCCTCACTGACCTCCTTGACCGTCGCGTACATGCCCCCGATCGTGCGGACGCCGGAACCGGGCTGCATCTGGTTCCGCATGTCGGCCGCCTGCTGCTGCTTCTTCTTCGCCGACCGCGTCATCAGGATCATGGCCCCGATGAGCACGATGAACGGGAGGAGGGTCACGAGACTCACGGGTCGAACTTCCTTCACACGACCGCGGTGGTGTGCGGCCTATTCGATGGGGGTATGCATGCCGTCCGGCACGGGCGGCATCGGCGGAGTCTAAGCGAGTCCGCGCGCAGGGAACAACGCTCAGCATGGCACCTGGGTTCCTGACGTCGCCAATCCCGCGCCGAACCCGGTCTCATCCCGCGGCGAACCCCTGCCGTTCCCGTGCCGTCACGTCCCGAACAGGTCCTGTTGTCCGTTTCCGGAGCCTGCCGCGCGGGGCGGCGTGAGGCCGAGATGCGCCCATGCGGCCGGGGTCGCGACCCTGCCGCGGGGGGTGCGCGCCAGCAGTCCCTCCCGTACGAGGAAGGGCTCGGCGACCTCCTCGACGGTCTCCCGCTCCTCCCCCACCGCGACGGCGAGGGTGGACAGGCCGACCGGGCCGCCGCCGAAGAGCTTCAGCAGGGCCTCCAGCACGGCGCGGTCGAGCCGGTCGAGGCCCCGCGCGTCGACCTCGTACACCTTCAGGGCCGCCGCGGCGATGTCGCGCGTGATGACGCCGTCGGCCTTGACCTGGGCGTAGTCGCGCACGCGGCGCAGCAGGCGGTTGGCGATGCGCGGGGTGCCGCGGGAGCGGCCGGCGATCTCGGCGGCGCCGTCGGTGTCGATCTCGACGTCGAGGAGGTTCGCCGAGCGGTGGACGACGCGCTGCAGTTCGGCCGGTTCGTAGAACTCCATGTGCGCGGTGAAGCCGAAGCGGTCGCGCAGCGGGGGCGGCAGCAGGCCCGCGCGGGTGGTGGCGCCGACCAGGGTGAAGGGCGGCAGTTCGAGCGGGATGGCGGTGGCGCCGGGGCCCTTGCCGACGATGACGTCGACGCGGAAGTCCTCCATCGCCATGTACAGCATCTCCTCGGCGGGCCGGGACATGCGGTGGATCTCGTCGAGGAAGAGGACCTCGCCCTCCTGGAGGGAGGACAGGATCGCCGCGAGGTCGCCGGCGTGCTGGATGGCGGGGCCCGAGGTGATGCGGATCGGGGCGCCCATCTCGGCCGCGATGATCATCGACAGGGTGGTCTTCCCCAGGCCGGGGGCGCCGGACAGCAGAACGTGGTCGGCGGTGGCACCTCGCGCGCGGGCGGCGCGCAGGACGAGGTCGAGCTGCTCGCGGACCTTCTCCTGACCGATGAACTCGCCCAGGTCCTTGGGGCGCAGGGCGGCCTCGACGGCCTGGTCCTCGCGGTCGGCGGACGCGCCGACGAGCCGCTCGTCGGTGGCGGCGGTGTCGGTCGGGTCGTCCCAGTTCATGTGTGTGCCTTACGACGGGTCGTGGGGTCAGCGGGCGCGGTTCAGGGTCTGCAGGGCGGCCTTGAGCAACTGGCCCACCTGGGGCGCGCCTTCGGCCGCCTCGGCCTGCGGGGCGACGGCGGTGACCGCCTCGTCGGCCTCGCGGGTGGCGTAGCCGAGGCCGATGAGCGCGGCGTGCAGCTGGTCGCGCCATCCCTGGGTGACCGGGGCGCCGACCGCGGGGGCGCCGACGGGTGCGCCGAGACGGTCCTTCAGTTCGAGGAGCAGCTTCTGGGCGCCCTTCTTGCCGATGCCGGGCACGGCCGTGAGCGCCTTCTCGTCGCCGGTGGCGACGGCCCGGCGCAGGGCGTCCGGGCTGTGCACGGCGAGCATCGCCTGGGCGAGTCTCGGGCCGACGCCGCTCGCGGTCTGCAGCAGCTCGAACACCTGGCGCTCGTCGTCGTCGGCGAAGCCGTACAGCGTGAGGGAGTCCTCGCGGACGACCAGGGAGGTGTGCAGCTTGGCGGGCTTGCCGAGACGCAGAGTGGACAGTGTGTTCGGCGTGCACTGGACGGCCATGCCGACACCGCCGACCTCCACGACCGCGGCGTCCGGGGCGAGTGCGGCGACCGTGCCGCTGACGAAGGCGATCATGCGGTGCGGCCCTTCGGAGTTCTGGTCGGTGCTTTCGCTGCCTGCAGGGCGACGGCCTGCTGCAGCCGGTTCTGGGCGGGGGCGCGCCAGATGTGGCAGATGGCGAGTGCGAGGGCGTCGGCGGCGTCGGCCGGCTTCGGCGGGGCGTCCAGCCGGAGCAGCCGGGTGACCATGGCGCCGACCTGTGCCTTGTCGGCGCGGCCGCTGCCGGTGACGGCGGCCTTGACCTCGCTGGGGGTGTGCAGGGCGACGGGGATGCCACGGCGGGCGGCGCACAGCATGGCGACGGCGCTGGCCTGGGCGGTGCCCATCACCGTACGGACGTTGTGCTGGCTGAAGACGCGCTCCACGGCCACGAACTCGGGCCGGTGCTCGTCCAGCCAGGCCTCGATGCCCTGCTCGACGGCGACGAGGCGGTGGCCGAGGTCGGCATCCGCCGGGGTGCGTACGACACCGACGCCGAGCATGGTCAGCGGGCGCCCGGCGACACCTTCGACGACCCCGACCCCGCACCGGGTCAGTCCGGGGTCCACCCCGAGTACGCGCACCTGCGCCCCCTCCCCTCTTTTGCGGCTGAGCCGCCGCCGCTCTCGCGGACCTGGCTGAGCACCGTCGTGGTTCCCCAATTGATGGTTGCGGTCCGTGGACGGAGATCCTTTTGACTCCCGCCAGGCTATCCGCTGCCACTGACAACGGCGGCGGGCCGGGGGACATGTGTCCCACCGGCCCGTCGTGATCCGCGAAGCTCGCGGCAGCGTTACGCGTCGACCTTCGCCATGACCTCGTCGCTGACGTCGAAGTTGGCGAAGACGTTCTGCACGTCGTCGCTGTCCTCGAGCGCGTCGATCAGCTTGAAGATCTTCTTGGCGCCCTCTTCGTCCAGCTCGACCTGGACGGACGGCACGAAGCTGGAATCGGCGGAGTCGTAGTCGATCCCGGCCTCCTGGAGGGCGGTGCGGACCGCGACCAGGTCGGTGGCCTCGCTGATGACCTCGAAGTTCTCGCCGAGGTCGTTGACCTCTTCGGCACCGGCGTCCAGGACCGCGCCCAGGACGTCGTCCTCGGTCAGCTCGCCCTTGGGGACGATGATGACGCCCTTGCGGCTGAACATGTACGACACCGAGCCGGGGTCGGCCATGTTGCCGCCGTTGCGGGTCATGGCGACGCGCACGTCGGAGGCGGCGCGGTTGCGGTTGTCGGTGAGGCACTCGATGAGCACCGCGACGCCGTTGGGGCCGTAGCCCTCGTACATGATCGTCTCGTAGTCGGCGCCGCCGGCCTCGAGACCACCGCCACGCTTGATCGCGGAGTCGATGTTCTTGTTGGGAACCGACTGCTTCTTGGCCTTCTGAACGGCGTCGTAGAGCGTCGGGTTGCCCTCGAGGTCCACGCCGCCCATGCGCGCCGCGACCTCGATGTTCTTGATCAGCTTCGCGAAGAGCTTGCCGCGCTTGGCGTCGATGACGGCCTTCTTGTGCTTCGTCGTGGCCCATTTAGAGTGGCCGGACATCTGCCTGTCTCCTTCGCGTAACCCATCTCTGTAACGACGCCAGAGATCCTACAAGGACTCCGCCGCCCGGTCTGCGCGCACCATGTCGACGAAGAGCGCGTGCATGCGGTGGTCGCCGGTCAGTTCCGGGTGGAACGACGTGGCCAGCGCGTTGCCCTGGCGGACCGCGACGATGTGGCCGTCGTGCTCGGCGAGCACCTCGGCCCGGGCACCGACGGACTCCACCCACGGGGCGCGGATGAAGACGCCCTCCACAGGATCGCCCGGGACGCCCTTGACGTCGACCGCGGCCTCGAAGGACTCGTTCTGCCGTCCGAAGGCGTTGCGGCGCACGATCATGTCGATGCCGCCGATGGTCTCCTGGCCCGAGCGCGGGTCGAGGATCTTGTCGGCGAGCATGATCAGGCCGGCGCAGGTGCCGTAGACGGGCATGCCCGCCTGTACGCGCGCGCGGAGGGGTTCCATCAGGCCGAAGAGGACGGCCAGCTTGGAGATGGTGGTGGACTCGCCGCCGGGGATGACGAGGGCGTCCACCTCGGCGAGCTCTTCGGGGCGCCTGACCGGCCTGGCCACGGCGTCTGCCGCGGCCAGGGCGATGAGGTGCTCCCGTACGTCGCCCTGGAGGGCCAGGACGCCTATGACAGGAGTGTTCATGAGGTCAGTACCTGAGTGATTACCAGCCGCGGTTGGCGTAGCGCTCGGACTCGGGGAGGGTGTCGCAGTTGATGCCGACCATGGCCTCGCCGAGGTTGCGGGACGCGTCGGCGATGATCTTCGGGTCGTCGTAGAAGGTGGTGGCCTTCACGATGGCGGCGGCGCGCTTGGCCGGGTCGCCGGACTTGAAGATGCCGGAGCCGACGAAGACGCCCTCGGCGCCGAGCTGGCGCATCAGCGCGGCGTCGGCCGGGGTGGCCACGCCACCGGCGGAGAACAGCACGACCGGGAGCTTGCCGAGCTCGGAGACTTCCTTGACGAGCTCGTACGGGGCGCGCAGCTCCTTGGCGGCGGCGTACAGCTCGTTGTTGTCGAAGCCGCGCAGCTTGGCGATCTCGTTCTTGATCTGGCGCAGGTGGCGGACGGCCTCGACGACGTTGCCGGTGCCGGCCTCGCCCTTGGAGCGGATCATGGCCGCGCCCTCGGCGATGCGGCGCAGGGCCTCACCGAGGTTGGTGGCACCACAGACGAAGGGGGTGGTGAAGGCCCACTTGTCGGAGTGGTTGACCTCGTCGGCCGGGGTGAGGACCTCGGACTCGTCGATGTAGTCGACGCCGAGGGACTGCAGGACCTGGGCCTCGACGAAGTGGCCGATGCGGGACTTGGCCATCACCGGGATGGAGACCGCGTCGATGATGCCCTCGATCATGTCCGGGTCGGACATACGGGCCACGCCGCCGTCCTTGCGGATGTCGGCCGGGACGCGCTCCAGGGCCATGACGGCGACGGCGCCCGCGTCCTCGGCGATCTTGGCCTGCTCCGGCGTGACGACGTCCATGATGACGCCGCCCTTGAGCTGCTCGGCCATGCCGCGCTTCACGCGGGCGGTGCCGGTGGCGGGAGCCTGGTTCTCGATGATGGACACGGGTTGACCTCACAGAAGTGTGAAAAGAGGGTTTCTGCATCACCGAGGAAACGTGAACGGGCCAGGCCACAGCAAGGGCCAATGGGAAGCCGGTGGATCGTTTTTGCGCCACCCGGCCGTCGACGGACCACGTCACTTTCAGGCCAGCCACCGAGAAACCCCTGGTCAGACGGCCCAGGAGGGCGGGCGGTCAGGTGGCCCGGTCCGCCAGTGCCGCCGGGGGCTCGTCGTCCATCTCGAACGCCATCGGGAACGGGGCGTGGCCGGCCAGCCGGAACCAGCGGACCTTACGGTGCTCACGCAGGCGACGGGCCGCGCCGACGGCGTCGTTGTGGAAGCGGCGGGCCATCGGCACGCGCCGTACGGCCTCGGTGAGCTCACGGGCGGCCTCCTCTCCCCCGGGCGCCTCCCGCACCGCCTCGACCTGCGCCGCCTCCGCGAACACGGCCCGCAGCGCCTGGCTCAGCTCGCTCTCGGCGACCTCCCGCTGCTCCTCCTCGGCCTGGCGGGCGGCGTGTGCCGCCTCGTACAGGACGATCGACGCGGCCGGGTCGAGCACGCCCGAGGTGGCCACCTCCTGCGTCACGGAGGCCCTGCGCAGCAACTGCGCGTCCAGCGCGGCACGAGCGGCGTCGATCCGGGCGTGCAGCCGGTCCAGCCGGCCCGCCGTCCAGCTCAGGTACAGGCCGACGGCCACGAGGGCGACGAGGATCCAGATGAGGGTTGCGGTCACGGCCGCACAGCCTACGCGTCACTGATCGCCGGCCGTCCCCGGCACCGACTCCGGCGTTCCCGCCGTCTCGCCGCTGCGCGGCCTTCTCCCACCCACGCACCGCCAGTGACAGCCGGCCAAGAGGCTCGGCTCTCCATTCTGTGGTCACCCACCGTCGGCGGCTCTCCCGCCGTCGTGGGCCGCCTAACCGCCTCAGTCCCTCGCCAACCCCAGCCGGGCCCGCAGCCCCGTCCCGGGCTCTCGGTCGTCCGCTGCGGCGACCGCTGCCGCGCCCGCGGTGACCGTCTCGTAGACCGAGAGGATGTCCGCGCCGACGGTGGACCAGTCGAAGCGGCGGACGTGGGTGCTGCCGCGTTCGCGGAGCTCGGCGCGGCGGTCGGGGTCGCCGAGGAGGCGGATGGCCGCGGCGGCGAGGGCGTCGGCGTCCTCGTTGGTGAACAGCTCGCCCGCCGCGCCCTGGTCGAGGACCTGGGCGAAGGCGTCGAGGTCGGAGGCCAGCACCGGGGCGCCCGCGGACATCGCCTCGACGAGGATGATGCCGAAGCTCTCGCCGCCGGTGTTGGGGGCGAGGTAGACGTCGACGCTGCGCAGCAGCCGCGCCTTGTCGGCGTCGCTGATCATGCCGAGGAACTCCACGCGCGAGCGCAGCTCCCGCGGCAGGTCGGCGACCGCCGCCTCCTCGTCACCGCGGCCGGCCACCAGCAGCCGCGCCTTCGGGTACGCGGCGAAGATCTTCGGCAGGGCCCGCATCACCACGGGCAGCCCCTTGCGGGGCTCGTCGATGCGGCCGATGAAGCCGATGGTCTCGCCCTGCCACTCCGGGTTGGGGTCGGCCTTGGCGAAGAAGTCGACGTCGACGCCGTTGGGGATCACCACCGCGTCCCCGCCGAGATGCTCGACCAGGGTGCGGCGGGCGTACTCGCTGACCGCGATGCGGGCGCTGATCTTCTCCAGCGCAGCCTGAAGGATCGAGTACGCGGCGATCATCGCCTTGGAGCGCGGGTTGGACGTGTGGAACGTGGCCACCATGGGCCCCTGCGCGGCCCAGCAGGTCAGCAGACCCAGGGACGGCGAGGTCGGCTCGTGGATGTGGACCACGTCGAACGCCCCGTCGTGCAGCCAGCGGCGCACCCGCGCGGCCGACAGGAAGCCGAAGTTCAGCCGGGCCACCGAGCCGTTGTACGGCACAGGGACCGCGCGGCCGGCGGAGACGACGTACGGCGGCAGCGGTGTGTCCTCGTCGGCAGGGGCGAGGACGGACACCTCGTGGCCGAGGCGGATGAAGTACTCGGCGAGATCGCGGATGTGGAACTGGACGCCGCCCGGCACGTCCCACGAGTACGGGCAGACGATGCCGATCCTCACGCGGACCGCCCCTGGGACGGATCCAGGTCGGCGAGCCAGAGCCGTTGCAGCATGTGCCAGTCCTCCGGGTGCTCCGAGATGCCCGTGGCGAACGCGTCGGCCAGGGCCTGTGTCATGACAGACGTCTTCTCGGCGCGCGTACCTGACTCGGGCACCTCGATCGGCGGATGGACCCGGCCCCGCATGACGGGCGAGTCGTCGTACCAGAGCGTCACCGGCAGCAGCAGGGCGCCGGTCTGCTGGGCGAGCAGCGCGGGCCCTGCGGGCATCCGGGCCGTCTCGCCGAAGAACTCCACCTCCACCCCGGAGGCCGACAGATCCCGGTCGGCCACCAGGCAGACCAGGCCGCCGTCGCGCAGCCTGCGGGCCAGCGTGCCGAAGGCGGAGCCGCCGCTGTGCGGCAGGACCTCCATGCCGAGGCCCTCGCGGTAGGCGACGAAACGGTCGTACAGCGTCTCGGGCTTGAGGCGCTCGGCGACCGTGGTGAACGGGGTCTCCAGCTTGGTGGTGACCCAAGCGCCGGCCAGGTCCCAGTTCCCCAGGTGCGGCAGCGCGAGGACGACGCCCTTGCCGGAGGCGAGGCCGTCGGTGAGGTGGTGCACGTCCTTGGGGTCGAAGCCGTTCCTGACCCGCTCGGCACTCCATGCCGGCAGCCGGAAGGACTCCATCCAGTAGCGCAGGTAGGAGCGCATGCCCGCGCGGGACAGTTCGGCCAGCCGCTCGGGGCTCGCGTCGGGCACCACGCGCGCGTAGTTGCTCTCCAGCCGCTGCACGCCCTTGCCGCGCTTTTTCCAGGCGAGGTCCGCGATGGTGCGGCCCAGGCGCACGGCGACCGGCTCGGGGAGCTTCTTGACCGTGCTCCAGCCGGCCCCGTACAGCGCGTCCGTCAGACGCTCCTGAAGCCTCACTTCGCCGCCTCACTGCTCTGCGAGTGGCCCGGGGAGCCGTCCTGCGAGCCACCCTGGCCGCCCTGCGGGGCCTGCGCGGCGTCTGCGGCTTCCGCCTCCGCGGACTCCCGGCGCACCGTGACCACCCGCTGGATCAGCGTGACCATGCTGCCCACGGCGACCAGCCACAGCGCGATCGGCAGCAGGACGTCGATGCCCGGCACACCGAACGTGTGCAGGCCCGCGAGTCCCGCCGCGACCAGCGAGATCACCAGCCGCTCGGCCCGCTCGACCAGGCCGTTGACCGCCACCGGCAGCCCGATCGACTCGCCGCGCGCCTTGGTGTACGACACCACCTGACCGCTGGCCAGGCAGAAGATCGACACCGCGCACAGCACGTTGTCGTCACCGGTGCCCGCGTACCAGAGGGCGAAACCGCCGAAGACGGCGCTGTCCGCGACCCGGTCCAGCGTGGAGTCCAGGAAGGCGCCCCAGCGGCTGGAGCGGCCCAGCTGGCGGGCCATGTTGCCGTCGACGAGGTCGGAGAACACGAACAGTGTGATGACGATCGTGCCCCAGAAGAACTCGCCCCGGGGGAAGAAGGCCAGCGCGCCCGCGACCACACCGGCGGTGCCGATCAGCGTGACCGTGTCGGGGCTGACGCCCCTGCGGATCAGAAACGCGGCGAACGGCGTGAGGACACGCGTGAAGAATGCACGCGCGTACTTGTTCAGCATGGCCTTCCCGAGGGTCGGTGTCGCCGTGGCCCCTGCTGGCCACCGGCTGGCCCATCGTAGCCACGCGCGCGTGTCGGCGACCGCCGGGCACCCGCAGCCGCCCGCGCGATCCGGCGAACGGCCCGCGACCGACGGCGGCAGGCCGGTTCCCGTCGTTCGTATGGACGCACCGTGACAGGGGTGCAAAGCTCGAAGAACCGCGGGCGTCACCGGAGCCGCCCTTGGGGTACCCCCTCTGGGGGAGGGTCCGCATGCCCGCGCCCACAGTGACCTCACCGTGCACGGGAGGCAAGGCCATGGGCGACAAGGCGAACGCACACCCCGGGGCCGCCGGCAGGGCAGTGGCGGCCGACCAACCCGCGTCCGTACGGAATGTGGTGCTGGTCGGCCACTCCGGAGCGGGCAAGACGACATTGGTGGAGGCCCTCGCACTGACCGCGGGGGCGGTGAACCGGGCGGGCCGCGTGGAGGACGGCGGCACCGTCTCGGACTACGACGACATCGAGCACCGCCAGCAGCGCTCGGTGCAGCTCTCCCTGGTGCCGGTCGAATGGGACGGTATCAAGATCAACATCCTGGACACCCCCGGATACGCCGACTTCGTCGGAGAACTGCGGGCCGGTCTGCGCGCTGCGGATGCGGCCCTCTTCGTCGTCTCGGCGTCGGACGGCGTGGACGGCTCCACCCGCATGGTGTGGGAGGAGTGCGCGGCCGTCGGCATGCCGCGGGCCATCGTCGTCACGCACCTGGAGGCCGCGCGGGCCGACTTCGAGGAGATGACCCGGATCTGCGCCGAAGCCTTCGGCGGGGACGACCCGGACGCCGTGCTGCCGCTCTACCTGCCGCTGCACGGCCCGCAGGCACCGGACGGGCACGCGCCCGTGACCGGCCTGATCGGACTGCTGTCGCAGACGCTGTTCGACTACTCCACCGGCAAGCGGGTGGAGTCCCAGCCCGGCGAGGACGAGCTGCCGCTGATCGAGGAGGCCCGCAACCGGCTGATCGAGGGCATCATCGCCGAGAGCGAGGACGAGACCCTCATGGACCGGTACGTCGGCGGCGAGGCGATCGACGTCAAGACGCTGATCCAGGACCTGGAGCGGGCCGTCGCGCGCGGCACCTTCCACCCCGTCCTGGCCGCGGCCCCCGCCGCCGAGGGCGCCCGCCAGGGCCTCGGCACCCTCGAACTCCTGGAGCTGATCACCCGCGGCTTCCCGACCCCGCTGGAGCGGGAGGCGCCCGCCGTCACCACACCCGACGGCAAACCCCGCGACCTCGCCGTCTGCGACCCCTCCGGGCCACTGGTCGCCGAGGTCGTCAAGACCGCCTCCGACCCCTACGTCGGGCGGGTCTCGCTGGTCCGCGTGTTCTCCGGCACCCTGCGCCCCGACGAGACGGTCCATGTCTCCGGGCACGGCCTCGCCGACCGCGGCCACGAGGACCACGACGTCGACGAGCGCATCGGCGCCCTGTCCACACCGTTCGGCAAACAGCAGCGCCCCGTCACCCACGCGGTCGCCGGGGACCTGGTCTGCGTGGCGAAACTGAACCGCGCGGAGACCGGCGACACGCTCTCCGCCAAGGACGACCCGCTGCTGATGGAGCCCTGGCGGATGCCCGACCCGCTGCTGCCGCTGGCCATCCAGGCCCACAGCAAGGCCGACGAGGACAAGCTGTCCCAGGGCCTGTCACGGCTCGCCGCCGAGGACCCCACCATGCGCCTGGAGCAGAACCAGCACACCCACCAGGTCGTCCTGTGGTGCCTGGGCGAGGCGCACGCCGACGTCGCGCTGGAACGGCTGCGCAGCCGCTACGGCGTCCAGGTCGACGTCGTACCCCACAAGGTGTCCCTGCGGGAGACCTTCGCGGCGAGGTCGGCCGGGCGCGGACGGCATGTGAAGCAGTCCGGCGGACACGGCCAGTACGCGATCTGCGAGATCGAGGTGGAGCCCCTGCCGGGCGGCTCCGGCATCGAGTTCGTCGACAAGGTCGTCGGCGGAGCGGTGCCCCGGCAGTTCATCCCCTCCGTCGAGAAGGGCGTGCGCGCCCAGGCCGCCAAGGGCGTCGCCGCCGGGCATCCGCTCGTCGACGTACGGATCACCCTGCTCGACGGCAAGGCGCACTCGGTGGACTCCTCCGACGCCGCCTTCCAGACGGCCGGCGCGCTCGCGCTCCGGGAAGCCGCGGCCGACGCGAAGATCCATCTGCTGGAGCCGGTCGCCGAGGTCAGCGTGCTCGTCGGCGACGAGTACGTGGGCGCCGTGATGAGCGACCTGTCCGGCCGGCGCGGCCGGGTCCTCGGCACCGAGCAGACCAGCGGCGGCCGCACCCTCATCAAGGCCGAGGTGCCGGAGATCGAGATCGGCCGGTACGCGGTCGACCTGCGCTCCCTGTCCCACGGCACCGCCCGCTTCGACCGCTCCTACGCCCGGCACGAACCCATGCCGCAGCAGGTCGCCGAGCGGCTTCGCCAACAGGAGGCGAAAGCCTCCTAGTTGAGGCGGTCCGGCGCCAAGTGGCCAGGCGCGGACCGCTCTCCCCCGGGTCGGCGGACGGCTTTAGGCCGTCCGCCGACGCGATGTCGGTGGCTGCGGATACGCTGATGACCTGATCAACAGGTGTGCGGGGCAGGGAAGTCGGGAAGGCCGCAGAGGCGAACCACAGCGGCGAGGGGGCGGGAATGACCGTTGACAGCGGTTACGCGGACATCTTCGGACCACAGGTGCCGCGCACGGGCGACGAGGGCCAGACGGCGACCTTCGCGCTGGCCTCCGCGGCCTACCGGGACAGCCCGATGGAGGACATAAAGAAAGCCGACAACGACTGGCACCAGACCACCGTCAAGGACGGCCGCCCCTGGGCGGCGATCTTCCGGCCGAACCTGGGCGAGGCGTTCTGCCGCGCGGTCGTCGACCGCATGCTGGGCAGCGGCCGCGGCGCGCTCATCCAGTCCTTCGGCACCGAACCGCAGGTGGTCGTCGAGCACTGCCTGGCCGCCAACCGCATCCGCCGCGAGCGCGACAACAAACTCACCGCGATCAGCGTGGTGTGCGGGCTGCTCTTCCTGCCCGGCTTCCTGGTGTGGCTGCTGGTCTTCCAGCTGCGCGCCACCATCGACCGGCGCGACGACAAGCGGGCCTCCGCGCTCGCCACCACCCTGCTCGTCGCCGTCGGCGCCCTGGCCGTGGTCTTCCTGCTCCGGATGCCGTTCGCCGGGTTCTGGGGCTGGTACGCGCGCGCGGCGGTCCTGCTGCCCGTGCTCGGCTGGTTCGGCGCCCGCCGGATCTGCGAGTCGACCGCGCGGGACCTGCGCGAGCGCTGGTCGAGCCTGCTGTCGGGCAGCAGCGTCGGCGCCAAGGTCCCCGAGGCCGTCCCCAGCAGCCCCGGCGAGACCGCCGCCGAACAGCTCCGCCAGTCCCTGGCCCGCCTCAGCGCCGAGCAGCAGTCCAACTCCGTCTTCTACGCCGGCCCCAAGGGCATCCTCGGCATGGGCACCCGCTGGGGCGCCTGGCAGCTCGCCGAGGAGCTGGTGCCCGCCGACGCCGACCGGGAGATCCACCCCTTCCGTAGCTGGGACGTGGTCCGCGCGATCCACGACCAACTGCGCATGCTGGAACGCGGCCCGCTGAACACGGGAGGCTTCCCCACCCCGTCGATACGGCACTGGGTCGTCACCCCCGTCGGGGAGAACGCCAAGGCCGTCTCCCGGCCCGAGGGCACCGACGTGGAGGCCTACCAGGTCAAGCCGCACGCCATCCAGGAGATCTGTAACCGCCAGCAGTTCGGCGCCGGCGACCGCCATTACCTGGGCGTGCAGTGGACCCTGTGGGACGGCCAGTTGATCATCACCATGCTGATCACCGTCACCGTGCTGCACGCCACCCTGCGCATCGAGGTCACCGGCCACGCCCTGGGCCCGGTCAACCCGCTGTTCACGGCCAAGCCGGAGGCCCCGACCAAGCAGGTCACCAAGCAGTTCAAGCCGTGGGAGAGCCGCACGGTGAAGCTGCCGTTGGTCACCACCAACGAGGTCGTACGGCTCGCCGTCCGCGCCCCGCTGACCTGGTACCCGCCGCTGCTGAACTGGCTCGGCGGCTCCATAGCCCTGCCCGAGCCCTTCGGCCTGCGGCACGCCTGGGCCGACCAGCCCTGGCGCCACCGCTTCATGGCCGACGACGCCCTGCGCGCGGCGACCCCGGTGCTGCGGGTCGTGCACTCGGCCGCGATCAGGGTGCTGGAGGAGAACGGCGTGGACACCGACAAGTTCGGCGCCCGCTCGGCCTTCCTCAGCGGCAACGTCCAGGACCCGACGCCCAGGAAGGCCGACCTCTACGACGCGTGAGGCCTCGCCGACACGCAGGGGCTCACACCGGCCAGGCGTCCGCCAGCATCTTCCGGGTGTCGGCCAGCAACTGCGGCAGCACCTTGGTGTGACCGACGACCGGCATGAAGTTCGTGTCGCCGCCCCAGCGCGGGACGATGTGCTGGTGCAGATGGGCGGCGATACCGGCCCCCGCCACCGTGCCCTGGTTCATGCCGATGTTGAAGCCGTGCGCGCCGGACGCGGTGCGCAGGGCCGTCATCGCCTGCTTCGTCAGCTCGGCCAGCTCGGCCGTCTCCGCCTCGGTGAGGTCGGTGTAGTCGGCGACATGACGGTAGGGCACGGTCATCAGATGGCCGCCGTTGTACGGGTACAGGTTCAGCACCGCGTACACCTGCGCACCCCGCTTGACGATCAGCCCGTCCTCGTCCGACTTGGCCGGGATCGAGCAGAAGGGACAGCCGTCGTCGGCCCCGGGGCCGGTCGGCTTGTTCTCACCCTGGATGTACGCCATCCGATGGGGCGTCCACAGGCGCTGGAACGCGTCCTGCGTCCCCACTCCGATCTGCTGTTCCGGCTCACTCGTCATGCAGTGCAGCATATGGCTTCGCCCGTTCGTGGCGTGTCGCCGGGGCGAGGGAGGGCCCGCCCCGGGCGAAGCTGAGCCGGTGGACACCGACAGCCGGGACAGCCGCCGGGCCCGCTGGGAGCAGCGCACCGAGTCGCCGCTCGCCGTGGCCTCCCTCGCCTTCTTCATCGCCTACGCGGCCCACGTCCTGGCCCCCGGCGGCGACCTGCCCCTCGCCGTGATGTGCGCCGCGTGGGCGCTGTTCGCCCTGGACTACGGGGTGCGCTGGCGGCTCAGCGGCCAGGGCGCCGGCTTCGTACGGCGGAACTGGCTGGACACCGTCGTGGTGCTCCTGCCGCTGCTGCGCCCGCTGCGGATCGTCCGGCTGTACGAGGCGGTCCTGCGGCGGCGCGGACGGCCCCGGCTACCGCTGCACGCGCGCGTGATCACGTACGCCGGGATCTCCACCGCGCTGCTCGGCTTCGGCGGGGCCCTCGCCGTCTACCAGCAGGAGCGCGGGGCGCCCGGAGCGAGCATGCGCACCTTCGGGGACGCCGTCTGGTGGACCTGCTCGACGCTCGCCACCGTCGGCTACGGCGACATCGCCCCGGTCACGCCGCTCGGCCGGCTGATCGCCACCGGCCTGATGGCCTGCGGCCTGGCCCTGCTGGGCGCGGTGACCGGCTCGTTCTCGTCCTGGCTGATCCAGGTGTTCTCACGCGAGGACGACGAGAACGGCGAAAGGCCCCCGGGGTGAACCCCGGGGGCCTTCGGCGGCAGGGTCAGACCTGCGTCCGCTCCTCGACGACCTTGAGGATCTTGTCGATCGCCTCGTCGAAGGGGATGCCGTTCTCCTGCGAGCCGTCGCGGTAGCGGAAGGACACCGAGCCGGCCGACATGTCCTCGTCGCCCGCGATGACCATGAAGGGCACCTTCTGCTTCTGGGCGTTGCGGATCTTCTTCTGCATGCGGTCCGAGGAGGAGTCGACCTCGACGCGCAGGCCCTTCTTCTTCGCGGCCGCGGCGAACTTCTCCAGGTACTCCACGTGCGCGTCACCGATCGGGATGCCGACCGCCTGCACAGGGGCGAGCCACGCCGGGAAGGCACCCGCGTAGTGCTCCAGCAGGACCGCGAAGAACCGCTCGATGGAGCCGAACAGCGCACGGTGGATCATGACGGGGCGCTGCTTGGCACCGTCCGCGCCGGTGTACTCCAGGTCGAAGCGCTCGGGCAGGTTGAAGTCGAGCTGGATCGTCGACATCTGCCAGGTGCGGCCGATGGCGTCCTTGGCCTGGACGGAGATCTTCGGGCCGTAGAAGGCCGCGCCGCCCGGGTCCGGGACCAGGGGCAGGCCCTGCTTCTCGGCGACCTGGCGCAGCGTCTCGGTGGCCTCTTCCCAGGCCTCGTCGGTCCCGACGTACTTCTCCGGGTCCTTGGTGGACAGCTCCAGGTAGAAGTCGGTCAGGCCGTAGTCGCGCAGCAGGCCGAGGACGAAGGTGAGCGTCTTGTCGAGCTCCTCCGACATCTGCTCGCGGGTGCAGTAGATGTGGGCGTCGTCCTGCGTGAAGCCGCGCGCACGGGTCAGGCCGTGCACGACACCCGACTTCTCGTACCGGTACACGGTCCCGAACTCGAAGAGACGCAGCGGCAGTTCACGGTACGAACGCCCGCGCGCGTCGAAGATCAGGTTGTGCATCGGGCAGTTCATGGGCTTGAGGTAGTAGTCCACGCCCTCGTCGAGCTGCATGGGCGGGTACATGCCGTCGGCGTACCAGTCCAGGTGCCCGGACGTCTCGAAGAGCTTCCCCTTCGTGGCGTGCGGGGTGTAGACGAACTCGTAGCCCTCTTCCTCGTGGCGGCGCCGCGAGTAGTCCTCCATGACCCGGCGGATGATGCCGCCCTTGGGGTGGAAGACGGCGAGGCCGGAGCCGATCTGCTCCGGGATCGAGAACAGGTCGAGCTCGTTGCCCAGCTTGCGGTGGTCGCGCTTCTCGGCCTCGGCGAGGAAGTCGAGGTGGGCCTTCAGCTCGTCCTTGGAGGGCCAGGCGGTGCCGTAGATGCGCTGGAGCATGGGGTTCTTCTCGCTGCCGCGCCAGTAGGCGGCCGCGTTGCGCATCAGCTTGAACGCCGGGATGAGGCGGGTGGAGGGCAGGTGCGGACCGCGGCAGAGGTCCTTCCAGCACAGCTCGCCGGTCTTGGGGTCCAGGTTGTCGTAGATCGTCAGCTCGCCGGCGCCGACCTCGACGTCCGCGCCGTCGTCGCTGGAGGCGGCGCCCTTGAGGCCGATCAGCTCCAGCTTGTACGGCTCGTCCGCGAGCTCCTCGCGGGCGGCCTCGTCGGTGACCACGCGGCGGGCGAACTTCTGCCCGCGCTTCTGGATCTCCTGCATCTTCTTCTCGATGGCCTTGAGGTCATCGGGATGGAACGGCTTCTCGACGTCGAAGTCGTAGTAGAAGCCGTCCTTGACGGGCGGGCCGATGCCCAGCTTGGCCTCGGGGAACAGCTCCTGCACGGCCTGGGCCATCACATGCGCGGTGGAGTGGCGCAGGATGTTCAGGCCGTCCTCGGAGGAGATCTCGACGCCCTCGACGGTCTCCCCGTCCCCGAGGACGTAGGCGAGGTCCTTCAGCTCGCCGCCCACGCGCGCGGCGACGATCGAGCGCTCGCCGGCGAAGAGGTCGGCGGCCGTAGTGCCCGTCGTCACCACGCGCTCTTCCCGCTCGGAATCGCGTTGGATGATCACACGGACGTCTGACACCGGTCTCTCCTGACTGAAGGTGGGGTGCGGCGCGATACCGGAGCGCACGCATTGACTGCGATCGTACCGACCCGGCGCCCCTGACCGCGAAATCATTCCCCGCCGCAGGCCTCCTCCAGGAAGTCCAGGTTCTCCTGCATGGACTTCAGCAGCCGGTCCCGCTCCTCCTCGTCGACCTGCACGGGCACGACCCCCGAGGCGCCGGTCAGCCGCCGGAAGCCGCCCCTGCTCTCCAGGCGTCCCTGCAGTCGGACCGGGAGCCCGACGAGGTGGGCGTGCCCGGCGATGCGGTAGTCCTCCTCGTCGAGGACGACCCGGACGTGCGGGATCTCGGCGCCCGCGAGCACCCGCAGCCGTACGCTGCCCTCGCCCCGCGGCTGCGAGCGGCGCATGCGGACGACGGCGCCGGTGATCCGCACGGGCACGGAGGGCTCGGCGCGCAGATAGCGGGCGCCGGCCTCGCGCAGCGCGGGCAGGTCGCCGGGCGAGAACTCGACGCCTTCGCCGGCGCAGCCGTCGGGGACGCCGGCGGCGGGTGCCCAGGCGACGGCGATCCGGGCGCCCTCGCTGCCGCGGACCAGTGCGATCAGCGCCTCGGTGAGCTCGCGGCTGACTCCGGCCTCGATCGCGCCGTCGAAGGCGTCCATGCCGCCGGTGGCGCGCTGGTAGTCGATGGCCTCGCGGGCGGCGTACAGCGCCTGGTGGAGGCGTACGGCGAGAGGCCGGCCGCCGCTGACGGGCACGAAGGCGGTGAGCCGCCCCCCGTCCCCGCCCCCGGCGCCGACGAGGACGCTGTCCAGCAGCGCGGCGGCGGGGCGCCGGTGCCGGGCGCCGTGGTAGCCGGCCCGGGCGCGGGTGGCGAGGGCGCCGGCGAGCAGCATCTGGCGGGCGGCGGCGCGCAGTTGCTCCTCCACCGCCCAGGAGGCCGGGCTGCCGGAGGTGTCCCGCCACCAGCGGATCTCGTCGCTGGGCACGCTCAGCCCGAGGAGCACCTCGCGGGCGGAGGGCGTGGCGCTGCGGGCGAGGGAGTCGAGGGCCTCGCCGAGCAGGTCGTCGCTGTCGGGGAAGGCGCGGCTCTCCGGCACGAGGAGGCTGGTGCCGGCGCCGGCCGGGCCGGGCGGGGTCCAGCGGCCGTAGTGTCCGGCGGCTCCGCCGCGCCGCTGCCAGCCGTGCCGGTGCAGCAGGGCGGCGAGGACGGCGGGGTCGACGTCCCCGGGCTCGGGGGGACGGTTCCACTGCGCATCTTCAGGGTGCAGGGGCTCGTGGAACGGGCGGTGGGTCATGGTCTGCCTCCCGTCCCGACGCGCGTCATGATCTCGCACAGCGCCCGGTCGTCGAAGATCCGCGCGGTGGGGACGCGCACGGTGGTGCGGTGCCGGCCGGTGATCGGGTGGCCGGCGAGGTTGACCCAGTAGCAGCAGTGTCGGAGGTCGAGCCGGTCGTGGCCGGCGCGCAGCCAGTCGTCCTGGGACCGGGGCACGAGCATCACCACCAGGATCTTGTGCACGGAGACCGGGGTCCGTGCGAGCTTGCGCAGATGGTCGTTGTCGAGGGTGAAGGAGAAGGAGCGGCCCGCCGGGTTCGGCGCGATCTGGTACGTCGCCTTGAGCTGGACCTTGATGGTGACCTCGTCGTCGACGGTGTGCCCGGGGGCGCTGTGGCTGACGTGCCAGTCGATGCCGTTGTCGGGGAAGGGCTGGGACAGCGAGCAGCCGGCGGCCGCAGCGACGGCGTGCAGATAGCCCACCTGCAGTGTCTCCATGCAGGCGGTGGTGGCGAGTGTGCCGCGAGTCGGTCCCGTGCGCTCGGGCAGCAGCCCGCCCCGCTCGGGCTGCGCTATCGCCATGACCGACAGCCTTCCAGGCAAGGTGATTTCCCCGTGCGGGCCGCTGAACTGCAAAGACCCGTACTCCTGTTGTCTCCTTCCGGCGTAGTGCGCAAACAGCCCGGGTATCACCAAACGGGCGGAAGACGGTGCGTCAGCTGCCCTGGTGGACCGAGGAGTTGTGACGCGATGAAGATCTGGTACGAGGGGCCCCTGGCGGCATTCGACACGGAGACTACGGGCGTGGACGTCGAGACCGACCGGATCGTGTCGGCCGCCCTCGTCGTCCAGGACGCGCCGGGCACCCGGCCGCGCGTGACCCGCTGGCTGGTGAACCCGGGTGTGCCGGTGCCCGAGGAGGCGACGGCGGTGCACGGACTGACGGAGGATCATCTCCAGCGCAACGGCCGCTGGCCGGCGCCGGTGATGCACGAGATAGCCGCCGGCCTGCGGGAACAGGCCGGGGTGGGACGGCCGCTGGTGGTGATGAACGCGCCGTTCGACCTGACCCTGCTGGACCGGGAGCTGCGTCGGCACCGGGCCTCGTCGCTGGGCCGCTGGTTCGAGTCGACGCCGCTGCTGGTGCTGGACCCGCGGGTGCTGGACAAGCATCTGGACCGCTACCGCAAGGGCCGGCGCACGCTGACCGACCTGTGCGCGCACTACGGCGTCCCGCTGGACGAGGCGCACGACGCGGCCGCGGACGCGGTGGCCGCGCTGGAGGTCGTACGGGCGGTGGGGCGCAGGTTCGCCTCGCGGCTGGAGCGGCTGTCCCCCGCCGAACTGCACACGCTGCAGGCGGTGTGGCATGCGGCACAGGCGCGCGGGCTGCAGACGTGGTTCGCGCGCAACGGCAGCGAGGAGGAGGTCGACCCGGCGTGGCCGCTGCGTCCGGAGCTGCCGGCCGCGGCATGAAGAAGGCCGGTCCGCGCTGGGCGGACCGGCCTTTCCCGGTGGGCGATACTGGGTTCGAACCAGTGACCTCTTCGGTGTGAACGAAGCGCTCTCCCACTGAGCTAATCGCCCGGGAACGCACTGAACAATACAGGTCCCCGCGGGGTTCGTTCAAACCGTTCGCAGGTACGCGAGGAGTCCGCGGTGCCCGGCGCGCATCATCAGCCGGTGATTGGCGCGGAAGACGGGCCGTCCCGGCAGGGCGAGCCGTCTGAGCAGCGGCTTGTTGACGTCGACGACCTGCTCGTAGCGGGCGAGGCTGCCGCTGCCGTGCGCGCGTACGGTCCAGCGGGCCCAGCCGTCGATGTCGCCGCTCATGGCGATCTCCAGCACTCCGGCCGCGGGGTCGCGGCGCACCTCACGGGCCGTGAAGGTCATGTCGTACGGCAGGAGGGAGCGGATGCGGATCACGCCGGTGGTGTCGTCGAGGCGTGTGACCTCGCGGACCTGGGGCCACCAGCGCGGGTAGTCCTCGGGGCGTTCGAGGACGGCGTAGACGGCGACCGGGGGCGCGGGCACGGCCCACAGGCTGCGAAAGCGGTAGTGGTGCCACTCCATGGCTCCAGTCTGCCCGGTTCTGAGTACGTCCTCTGAGTACGCGTGCTCATGCCGTACGCGGTGACGCGGGACACACTCCGAGGCATGACGCACATTCCGCCCCCGGCCGAGGAGTTGCGGCTCCTCGACGCCGAGCTGTTCCGGCTGGACGCCCGCCGGTCCCAGCTGCTGGCCCGCCGTGCCTGGCTGGTGTCCCAGCTGAGCCCGGTGCGGCCGATGCCCGCTTCCCCGCAGCCCCGCCAGGAGACGTCCGCGCCGAGTGTGCAGAACATCCTGCTGGTCCTGGGCGGCGTGCTGCTGACCATCGCGGCGACGGCGTTCACCGTGGTGAGCTGGGGTCATCTGGGCATCGCCGGGCGTGCGCTGGTGCTCGCCGCGGTGACCGCGGCCGCGCTCGCGGCGCCGCTGCCGCTGCTGCGGCGCAGTCTGCGGTCGACGGCGGAGTCGGTGGCGGGCCTCGGGCTGGCGCTGACGGTGCTGGACGCGTACGCGCTGCACCGGGTGGCGCTGGCGGACACGGACGGCGTCGGCTACGCGGCCGTCGCGTCGGCGGTCCTGGCGGTGCTCTGGGCGGCGTACGGCTTCGGTGTCGCCCGCTGGTCGGACCCGGCCCTGCGGCTGCCGGTGCCCGCGGCTCTCGCGGTGGGCCAACTGCCGCTGCTGCTCTGGGCGGTGGCCGCGGACGCGGACCCGTACGTGATCACGGCGGCCCTGCTGACGACGGCGGCCTGCGACACGGTCCTGGCGCTCCGTACGACCGCTGGAACCGTGCGCGTGATGGCGCTGACGGGCGCGTTCGGCATGGGCGGCTGGGGTGTCCTGGCGGCCGGCTGGCTGGCGGCCACCGCCTCCACCCCGGGCATGGCCGCCCGTGCGGCCGCCCTGCTGCTGTTCGCCGCGGCGATCGCGCTGGGCGCGGCCTGGCGGTCCCCGCGGCGGGGCCTCGCGCTCGGTACGGCGGTGACGGCGGGCCTGCTGCTGGTGGCGGCGCTGGGCGCGGTGCCGCGCGTGGCGCTCCCGGACCTGTGGACGGTTCCGGTCCATCTGGCCCTCGGCATCGCGCTGTTGGCGGTCGTACGGGTCTCCCGGACGCCCGTGCCGGTGCGGCAGGGGGCCGTCTGGGCGTCGGGTGCCGTGCAGGCGCTGGCCGTGGTGTGGACGCTGCCGGTGGTGGCGGTGACCCTGCTGGGACCGGTGGGCCGGCTCGCCCGGGTCTGGTCGGGGGCGCCCGCGGACGCGCGGGCGGCGGTGACGGCCGATGCGCCGTGGCCCCCGGAGACGGCCCTGGTGCCGCTGGTGCTGGGCGTGGTCGCCGCGGTACTGGCACTCGCGGTCCGCGAGCCGGGCCTCGGCGCACGGCTCTTCCGGCAGGCCGGCTTCGGCGAAGGCCTGCCGGACGGGGACGCCGTATGGCGCCCGCGGATTCTGGACACGGCCCTGGGTCTGGTGTGGGCGGCGCTGCTCGTGCTGCCGGCGACACTGGAGCTGCCGTACCTCGCGGGGCTGGCGCTGCCGGGCGCGCTGACGATCGCTTTGCTGCTGCGGGGCCGTCTCGTCCCGACCGTCCTGGCTCTCGTCACCTCGGCGGTCCTGGCGCTGCTGTCGCTGGCCACCGAGGCGGCCACGCTGACCGTGCTCGCGTCGCTGACCGTCCTGTGCGCGGCCCTGGCCCGCCGGACCCTGCCGGCCGTGGCCGCGACCGTGTACGCCACCGCGCTGACCTGTGCGACGGGGGCGTCCCTGGGGTGGGAGCCGCGGTACATCGCCCTGCTCGTGCCGGCCGTCCCGGCCGCGGCGGCCCTGTACGCACCGCGCGCCGAGGGCGCGACCCGGCTCGCGGTGGAGGTGGCGGGTGCGGTGTCCGGTCTGGTGGCGGTGGGCCTCGCGGTGACCCACCCGCCGATGCTGTCGCTGGTCCTGGCCCTGCTCGGCGTGATCGCCGCGGGCACGGCCGTACGCCCCGACCGGCGCTACGCCGGCTGTGCGGCGGCGGGCCTGTTCGTGCTGGCCTCCTGGGTGCGGCTCGCGGCCTGGGAGGTCACCGACCCGGAGGCCTACACGCTGCCGGTCACGGTCCCCGCCCTGCTCGTCGGCCGTCTCCACCGACGCCGTGACCCGCAGGCCTCGTCCTGGACGGCGTACGGCCCCGGCCTGGCCGTCACCCTGCTGCCGAGCCTGGTGGCGGCCTGGGCCGACCCGCACTGGCAGCGCCCCCTGCTGCTGGGCCTGGGCGCCCTCGCGGTGACGCTGCTGGGCGCGGGCAACAACCTCCAGGCACCCCTGGTCCTGGGCGGCTCGGTCCTCACCCTGGACGCCCTGCACGAACTGGCCCCCTATCTCGTCCAGGTCGCCGACGCCCTCCCCCGCTGGGTCCCGCCGGCCCTGGCAGGCCTGCTGCTGCTCGCGCTGGGGGCGACGTACGAACAGCGGCTGAGGAACGTACGAAGGATGCGAGAGATGCTGCAGGGCATGCGCTGACGCGTCCCCCAGAGGCAGCGTCCCCCAGGGGCAGCGTCCCCAGAGGCGCGGGGAACTGCGCGACCAGCCACACGCGGGCGCGCAGTCCCCCACCGGCCGAAGCGACCGACTACGACGGCATCTTGTGCCCGAGAAGCGCGAGGTTCTCGATGGCGGCGAGACCGTACAGCGCGGTGTCATTGCTCGACACCCACGCGGCCTCGCTGCCCGCCACCAGCGCGAGAGGCCCGGTGATCGGCTCGGTCTTCCAGGGCGAGGACTCCTTGTAGCCGTCGGAGTTGTAGAACTTGCTCCACGCGCGCGTGGCGAGCTTCTCGTCCCCGGTCTGCACAGCGGCGTACGCGTCCAGCCGCGAGTGCCCCTGGAACAGGATCAGCGAGCCGAAGTTGGAACCGTACCGGGCGGCCTGTTCCGTCTTGCTGGCGTTGAAGTAGCGGCAGTAGTCGAGGTACGCCTCCTTGAACTTCGGCATGTCGACGAGGTCGATGAGCTCGGCGCACAGTTCGTTGAGGCCGAACACGGCCGACAGGTGCGAGACGCCGACGACCGGCTGCTCGGCGACGGCGAACCGGCCCGTGTCGAGGTCGTAGAGGCCGGTGCCCTGCACGAAGCCGTTCGGCTGGGCGGCGATGGTCTCCATGGTGGACAGCACGCGCGCCCTGGCCTTCTCCCACTTCGGCCCCTTGCGCTCCCACTCGGTGAGCCACGCCGAGACCAGGCCGCTCCAGTCGGTGCCGAAGCCGATGGACAGGGCGTGCCGGTCGGGCGTGTAGGGCTCGGTGCGGATCTTGCGGATGGGGTCGAGGACGAGGAAGGTCTCGTCGGAGTCGACGTTGGCGTGCATGAGGTCGCCGAGGCGCTCGTCCGCGGTGAGGAAGTAGTAGTAGCGGCGGTACGTGGTGTTGGCGATGCGCTGCTGCTTGGCGCTGTCGGCGTAGTGCTGGACGCCGTGCCGGGTGCCGAGGCCGGCCCATTTGCCGAGGTGGTAGACGTCGACCTCGCCGGTGTGGCGGGTCATGGCCTCGGCGAAGCGGAAGATGTCGGAGCGGCCGGAGCGCAGGTAGGCGAACCAGAGCCACAGGTCGGGCGAGAGCTCGGAGTTGTCCCAGGCGTAGCCGCCCACGTCGTAACGCCACTGGTGCCGGGCGTTGTCGTAGGTGTGCATGATGTCGCCGTAGTCCCAGAAGCCGTACCAACGGCGCTGCTCCACCTGGTCCTTGTAGTAGGTGAAGAGGAAGTCGAGGTGGTCCTCGATCTTGGCCTTGGCGGGGGTGGAGCGGTCGGGCTCGGAGTACAGGCCGGGGCCGAAGACGCCGGCCTTGATGAGCTGCTTGGGCGGGGCGGCGAGCTGGGGCAGCACGCGCACGGCCTCGACCTGCTGGGCGAGTCGGTCGGCCGACGGGGTGGACTCGTTGGCCCAGAAGAGGAGTTCGGAGGTACGGGCGATGCCGTAGGGGGTGCCGAAGCCGGGCTCGTAGTCCTCGTAGGTGATGTTGAGGCCCTCGAGCTGCTCCGGGTAGGTGTCCTGGCCCATGCCGTCGTGGTAGAAGCGCAGGTCCATCGGCTGGGCCTCGGGCGACCAGAGCCAGACGGTGACCTGGGCCTCGTCGGTGTGGGCGCCGCGGATGTCGAGCTGGGCGGGGAACTTCTCCCAGAAGTCGCGCAGGCCGAAGGAGAGGCCGCCGCTCGCGCCGCCGACGTAGGCGAAGCCGGAGGCGCGCCGGCCGCCGCCCGCGCCGATCCAGCCGTGGCCCTTCTTGGTGCGCTTGCGCACCGAGAAGCCGTCGGCGGAGAGCTGGGAGAGGGTGTAGTCGCCCCACTCGGGGATGTACTGCAGGCGCGTGGTGACGCGCTGGTCCCAGGTGGAGGGGTCGGGCAGCTTCCTGCCCTCGAACTGGGCGGCCTGGACGGCCGCTCCGGGGTCGCGGCGCAGGCCGGTGATGCCCTTGACGGCCTCGCGCAGCAGTCCGGTGCCCTCGCCGCCGATGCGGATGTGGCGGTCGTAGGACTGGTCGCGCATCGGCACGGTGAAGCGGACGCCGATGCCGCGGATGAAGTCACCGCTGGCCTTGCCGGGTTCCTGGGTGCCGTCGTAGGTGATGGTGTGCACCATGCGGAAGGACTCGGCGCCCGCGTAGAAGTAGAGGCGGACGGAGAAGGGCAGCCAACCGCGGTCGCCCTTGCGGTGTTTGCCGTCGATGCGGACGACCGCGCGGACGGGGCCGTCCTGTTCGACCTTCACCTCGTCGATGGCGCTGTCGAAGCGCTCGTACTTGACCGTGCCCTGGTCGCCGTCCTCGATCTCGGGCTGGCGCAGCAGGACGAGGCGGCCGTCCTTGGCGATCTCGGTGGAGCCGCGGGTGACGGACTTGACCAGGACCGAGCCGGACTTGCCGATCCGGGTGGTGACGACGCCGGTGGAGACGGTGATCGTGCCGCCGTTCTCGTCGACGGTGACCTGGTGTGCGGGGGCGGCGGGGGTGCCTGCGGCGAGGGTGAGCTTGCCGTCACCCGAGCCGACCGCGTGGGCGGTCCACTTCAGCGAGCCGTCCGGCCAGTAGGCGATCGGCCAGGACTGCACGGGGACCGCCTTGCCGGCCTCGTCCGTGAGCGCGAAGGTCTGGTCGGCCTGGAAGGCGCCCTTGGGCCAGGGCACGCCGACCGTGGAGCCGGGTGCGGCGCCGAGGCCCCCGTCCTCCAGCCAGTTCAGGACGACCGGGTCGGCGTCGGCGGCCGCGGCGACGGGGGCCGCCTGGGCCTCCTTCGTGCCGAGGGCCCAGCTGAACTGGGCGGCGGCTCCGGCGACGGCGGCCGCCTTCAGGATGGACCTGCGGGGGATGGGGGACATGGCTTTCCTTTCCGTGCGGGTTCAAGGCTTGCCAAGGGCATGACAGAGAGAGGCGCGGCGCCCGGGGCGCCGACCTTTCGGACGGGACTGGACTCAGCGGTTGCGGTACCGCTCCTCCACGGCGACGGCGGCCGCCGCGACGGCGCCCAGCACGGGCACCGCCAGCGGGGCGATCAGCCAGCCGGACAGGACGACGACCACCACTCCCCCGACGATCAGGAAGGACCCGGCGGGATCGAGCAGGGTGCGCCGGACCGCGGCGGCGAGCAGCGCCCGCCAGGCCGCGCCGGGTGTCCAGGTCGCCGCCGCGCGCATCCCGGCGACGGCGGCGGCGAGAAGCGCGAGCAGGCCGACCGCTCCGACCAGCGGTCCACCGGGAAGCCCGGCCCGCGCGGCCTGTACGTCCAGCCATACGGCGGCCAGGGCGGCCCAGCCGGCGAGGCCCACGAGCCATCCCCCGCGCAGGGCCGCCCGGAAGTCGGCGGCGAACTCCTTGATGCCACCGGCCTCATGGGCGATACGGCGGCGCAGATGGCCGGCGCCCGCGGCGAACGCGGCCGGGTAGGTGACCACGCCGAGCGAGGCGACCGCGATCCACACACCCGTGAGCAGACACTCGGCGAAGACCCCGAACCGCTCGTTGAACACGGACTCCTTGCGGGCCTTCACCCGCATCTGCTGCGCCATGAGGTCGGCCTCAGCCCTTCAGTCCGGAGGTCGCCATACCGTCGATGAGGTAGCGCTGGAAGGCCGCGAAGAAGGCGATGACCGGCACGAGCGCCACCAGCGACATCGCGATCATGCTGCCGTAGTTGGAGATGCCCTCCTGGTCGCGGAACATCATCAGGCCGAGCGAGACGGTGTACTTCTCGGGGGTGTTGAGGTAGATCAACGGCCCCATGAAGTCGTTCCAGGCGTTGATGAAGGTGAAGATGGCGCTGGTGATGATGGCGGGACGGCTCAGGGGCAGCACGATGGACCAGTAGGTCCTCAGGTGCCCGCAGCCGTCGAGCTTGGCGGCCTCGTCCAGCTCACGCGGCAGCCCGCGCATGAACTGCACCATCAGGAAGACGAAGAACGCCTCCGTCGCCAGGAACTTGCCCGCGACGAGCGGCACCAGGGTGTCGGTGAGCTCCAGGTTCCTGAAGAGCACGTACTGCGGGATGAGCAGCACGTGGTACGGCAGCAGCAGCGTGCCGATCATCATCGTGAAGAGCAGGTTCCGCCCAGCGAACCGGATCTTGGCGAAGGCGTACGCGGTCAGCGAGCTCGACAGCACGACTCCGACGACGGCGAGGCCCGCGTACATCAGCGAGTTCCCGAAGAAGGTGCTGATGGAGATGCCGGAGATACCGTCGGCCAGTCCGGAGAAGTTCTCCCAGACGGGGTCGGTGGGCAGCAGGTCGAGGCTGGCGATGATGTCCTTGCTCGGCTTGAACGAGGCACCGACCACCCAGATCACGGGGTACAGGACGACCGCGAGGACGGCGAGCGCGCCCACGTGCCAGGCGATCGATCCGGTGCGCCGCCGCTCGGCGGCGCCGCGCACGGCAGGTGTGGTGGCAGTGGTCACTTGGCGGCCTCCTCGTAGTGCACCCACTTCTTCTGCGACCAGAACAGGACCGCCGTGACGAGCGCCACCGCGACCACCAGCGTCCAGGCCATGGCGGAGGCGAAGCCCATCTGGGCCTCCTTGAAGCCCTTCTGGTAGAGGTAACAGGTGTAGACGAGCGTGGCGTCGGCCGGCCCGCACCGGGTGTCGGAGACGACGTACGCGGAGCCGAACACCTGGAACGCGTGGATGGACTCCAGCAGCACGTTGAAGAACAGCACCGGGGAAATCATCGGCAGCGTGATGTTCCAGAACCGTCGCAGTGGCCCGGCCCCGTCCACCTCGGCGGCCTCGTACAGCTCCTGCGGGACCTGCTTCAGGCCGGCCAGGAAGATGACCATCGGGGCGCCGAACTGCCAGATGCTCAGGGCGACCAGGGCGTAGAGGACGTAGTCGGGGTTGCCGATCCAGCCGCCGACGTCGAACCCGAAGACCTTCTGCATACGGTCCACGACGGCGTCGTCCGAAAAAAGCGCCCGCCACACGAAGCCCACGGACACGCTGGCGCCGATCAGGGAGGGCATGTAGAACGCGGCCCGGTACAGGCCCTGGCCGCGCCGCTTCTGCGCGAGCAGCAGCGCCACACCGAGGGCGAGCAGCAGCTTCAGCGGCGTGGCCACGACGACGTACTTCAGGGTGACCTCGACCGACTTCTGCCAGCGCGGGTCCTGGAACATCGTCGTGAAGTTGTCCAGCCCCACCCACTTCGGTGGCGTGAACAGGTTGTAGCTGGTGAACGCGTAGTACAGCGACGCGATCATCGGCCCCGCCGTGAGCAGCAGGAATCCCGCGATCCACGGCGACATGAAGAGATAGCCGGCGAGGTTCTCGCGGCGCCGCCCGCGCCGCCCCGCGGCGGGAGCGGCGGGCCGCTTCCCGGCCGGGCGCGCGGGCGCTTCCTTGACGAGCGTCATGGTGGTACGTCCCCTCAGCCCGCGAACGCGGCCTTGGCCTCGCTGAACAGCGCCTTGGCGGCGTCGGACGGCTTGGTCTTGCCCTGGGCGACCTCGCCGCCGAGACGCAGGAACGCCGACTCGATGACATCCGCTCCGGACGGGTGCGGGGTGATCTTCCCGAGCACGCCGGCCGCGGCGACCTCCTCCTCGTACGCCTTGACGCCCTTGTTGTTGTCGTCGGTGGGCGTGAACGCCTCGTACTGCTCGGTCGTGGCGAGGATGCCGCGGTCGTATCCCATGATCTTGCCGACCTCGGGGTCGTGGACCATGAAGTCGATGAACTGGGCGACCTCCTTGGGGTGCTCGGTCCCGGAGAAAGCGCTGAGCATCAGCGAGCCGAGGTACTGGCCGGTGTCCTTGCCGTTGGTGGTGGGGATCGGCGCGAGACCGTAGTCCGACTCGCCCTCACCCTCGTAACGGATGGAGAAGTTGTCCCACGTGAACTCCGAGGCGGCGAGCCCGGCCGAGAGACCGGACTTGGGCGCGACCTGCTCGATCTTCTTGGGGTCGGCGACGAGCCCGGAGCGCACGCGCTTGTAGCCGTCCTCCCACCACTGCGTCAGATCGTCCTCGGTGAAACCGAGTTCGGTGTCGGTGAAGAAGGCCTTGCCGTTCTGACGGAGATACAGGTCGTAGAGGTACATGATGGTGAAGTAGCCGGTGTCACCGGCGATCTTCAGCTTGTCCTGGATCGTCTGCAGCGCGTCGAAGTACTCGTCCCAGGTCCAGCCGAACTTCGGCGCCACGCCTGCCTTCTGGAAGGCCTTGCGGTCGATGACGAGCGCCATGGTGTTGGCGCCGACGGGAATGCCGATCTGCTTGCCGTCGACCTGACCGTTCGCCAGAACGCCGTTGCGGAAGTTCTCCAGGTTCAGATTCCCCTCGTCCGCCTGGGACTTGAGGTCCATGAGAACACCGCGCTTGTCGTACTTCCGCAGGAAGCCGACCGCATTCTGGAAAACGTCCGGCGGATTTCCACCGGAGGCCTGGGTCTGGAACTTCTCCCAGAACGCCGCGTAATCGGTGAATTCAGGCTTGATCTTGATCTTCGGGTACTTCTTCTCGAAGAGGGCGATGGTCTTCTTGATGGCGATGGTGCGCGGCTCGCCGCCCCACCACGCGTAACGGAGTGTCACCGTCCCATCGGCGGCAGTCCCTCCGCCGCCACCGCAACCGGTGGTCGCGGCCAGCCCCAGCGTCGCCGCGGAAGCCCCGGCCACCTTCAGGATCGTGCGCCTCTCAATGTTGCCCGTGCCCACAGCGAACCCCTCCCCGCAGCGTCGTTGCCGCATCATGAATCGTTTCAAGTAAGCGCTTGCCGGGACAAGTTACGGAGGGGCTCGGGGTGCGTCAATGATTCGGACAGGAATTTCTTCCTGATCGGGTCGTCGGTCCAGTGGCTCGGTGGGGCGAGGTGGCCGCGGTGGGCTGGCGTTATTGCAGGTGAGCGGGGTGGGTTCGGCGGGTCGAACGGGAGTGGGCTTGTCGTACGGGGGTTGGTTGCGGCTGGATTTCATCCCGGGGTGTGGACGGGGTGGGGGGTGTGTCGGGGGTGGGGGCGTGCGGGGAGGGGCTCCTGGATGGGGTGCGGGTGTGGGGGGCCTTGGTGCGAGCGCTGGGGTGAGTGCGAGGTCGGGGCGCCGGCGGGGCGTGGAAGGCACGGCCTGGGCTGCGGGACGGCTCGGGGCACGGTGCGCGCTGGTGGAGGGCGCAGGGGGCATGAGGCGTCCGCGTGGATGCGTGAGCTCACAACGGGACCGGAGGAGGGTCTACGGGGTCGGGAGCGGGCTGGCTGGAGGGCGCGGGGGTGCCCCGGGGGCGGTGGAGGCGGGCGCACCTGGGAGGGGGTCGGCTGGTGGATGCGGGCTTGCCCCCGGGGCGGCGGGGCGGGCGTACCTGCGAGCGGGTCGGCTGGTGGATGCGGGCGTGCCCCGGGGGCGGCGGGGCGGGCGTACCTGCGAGCGGGTCGGCTGGTGGGTGCGGGCTCGCCCCGGGGGCGGGCGCACCTGCGAGCGGGTCGGCTGGAGGATGCGGGCTTGCCCCCGGGGCGGCAGGGCGGGCGCACCTGCGAGCGGGTCGGCTGGTGGATGGGGCTCGCCCCGGGGGCGGCGGGAACTTGGCCAAGTGCGGGGTAGGGGCCGTTCAGGGACGCGGGTCACCTCGGCGAGGAGGCGCGAGGTCACGCCGCCTGGGGCGGGCTTGGCCACGGCGCCGAGGCCTGCACTTCCGAGGTCACGGCGCCTCAGAGGGAGGGCGGTAGGCGGTGGCGCCACGAGACCGGACGCCCAGGTCACTGCCCCTCGGAAGGGGACGCGGGTGCGAGTGGCACTACTGGAGGGCGTGGGGGCTGAGCGCGCCTGGTGGGGCCGTGAATCCCGCTGGAGAACTCGGTGCGAAGGCATGGCCTTGAGGACGCTCGGGGCACGGCACCTCGGCGGGAAGGCCGCGCAGCACAGCGGTCGGTGGGGGCGTGCTGGTCGCGCCACGGAGGGGACGCTCAGGTCAGCGCCCAGAGGGCGCTGAGGCGGCCGCCAGCGCCTCAGCCGAGGGTGAGGAGCGGGCGCCCTCTGGAGGGGCCAGCGGGGCGTGAGCGCGCCGCTGGGGCAGCGGTACGAGGCCATGGCCGTGGGTGCGCATGGCGCCTCGGCGGAAGGCCCGAAGCACGGCGCCACTGCGGGAGCGCGCGGTTCATGACACCCCGGAGGGAAATGCCCAGGTCAAGACTGCGAAGGGAGTCCGATGCGGCCATCTCGGCCGAGAGCCCGGCCCCTGGAGGAGCGGGGCGAGGCCAGGGTCGGGGTACAGGCGGGGTCACGACGCCTCATGCCGGAAGGCACCCGGAACACCCAAGGTCACAGTGCCTCGAAGGAGGTGCACCAGGTCATGGCCCTGACCTCCGACAGAAGCCCGCTCGACCAAGGCGCGCCTCGACCGAAAGGCCGAGATCACAGCAGGTCCCCCAAGCAGCGCGCCGCGTTATGGCACCCGGCGGGAGCGCACGGGAACGCCCCACTGGAAGCGCGCGCTCGACGATGCCTCGGCCGGACCGTGCCCATAGCGCCTGCCCCGGCGAAGACGCCCTCGCCCACGGCACGTCAGCCAGAACAGCCGAGGCCAAGCTTCCCGAAGAGCGCGCTCCATCACGGCATCAGCGGGAACGTGCAAGCGCCCAGAGCCCCGGCAACAGCGCGGGGTTCATGACGCCATGAAAGAGAACACCCAGGTCACGGCACTCAGGGACAGCAAAGCGCCGCCACCAGCGCTCGCCCCCAGGGCGAGAGCCCAGCCCCGGCGCAGGGGACGGGCGTGAGCCCCTGCGGGCAACAGGTGCCAGCTCAAAGCCAAGGAGCCGCGGGACGCCTCGGCGCAGCTCCCTGGGGGACGCACCCGGGCAGTCCCCGCGGCCGGAACGCCCCAGGTCACAGTGCCTCGAAGAACGTACGCCAGATCATGGCCCCCGACGTCCGGCGGAAGCGCACTCGACCAGGGCACTCGGCCAAGAGGCCGAGGTCAGAACAACGAATGCGCACTACGGCACGGCACCCCCATGGGACCACTCGACGTCAGGCGTCCCGGAGGGACGCGCCACGTCATGGCGCCTGGCGAAGCGCCGGGGCCCCCGGTGGAAGGCTCGGCCCCACAAGCGACGCCCCAGCACACAACGCCCGCCCCGGCGCAAGCCCACTCGACCAGCGCCCCTGACCCGAAAAGCCGAGGTCAGAGCAACATCCCCGAAGGCGCGCCATCTCATGGCACCGCCGGGAAGCGCGAGGTCACCTAACACCGCCCCCACGCCCAAGCCCCTCGATCAGTACGGGCAGACATACGCCGACGGCCCGTCTGCTCTGTGCAGACGGGCCGTCGGTCCGGGTGGGCGATACTGGGTTCGAACCAGTGACCTCTTCGGTGTGAACGAAGCGCTCTCCCACTGAGCTAATCGCCCGGGCGCAGGAAGAACATTACCCCATGTCAGGGGGTGCCTGTGACCACCCCTGGCCGGCCCTGCGCCCGCTCCCGGCTCACTGGTCCTTGATCTTCCACGGCATCACGAGGCCGAACTTCCACAGGTAGAACCCGGCCAGGGCTCCGATGATCACCAGGCCGATGCTCGTCAGGATGATGTTGCGCTTGCGGACCTTGGGGTCGAGGGCCCGCTGAGCGGCCTCGGTCACCTTCCGCTTCGTCCAGCGCAGCACCAGCTGGGCCCACACGAACTCGGTCGCCCAGATCGCCATGCCGCCGAAGATCACGACCCAGCCGGGACCGGGCAACGGCAGCATGATGATGCCGGCCACCACCACCGCAAGGCCGACCACGAAGACGCCCACCTGCCAGCTCAGGTGCAGGGCCCGGCTGGCCTTGATGAACTCCGGAGCCCTGGAGCCGAGCGCGCGCTCGAGCTTGCTCCCGTCCGCTTTCGTATCGTCCACCTTCACACCGTCCGCCGCCATGGCCACTGCCTCGCCCGGCTCGTCACTCCCCGTATTCATGCCACCAAACCTACCGGACCGATTCCGGTCACCGTAATGGCCGTACTCTCCGAAGCACCCCTCGGCCGGAAGAGTTACGTAAAGACATGCAAAACACTCAGAGGGGTTTACAACGGCACCGTAGGTGGCATGTCGATTTCGCCGACGTGCGAATCCCCGAGCGCACACTGAGCGAAAGGCCCTGGCGCTTATGAACACCACGGTCAGCTGCGAGCTGCACCTGCGCCTCGTTGTGTCGAGCGAGTCCTCCCTGCCTGTCCCCGCAGGCCTGCGGTACGACACGGCCGACCCCTACGCCGTGCACGCCACCTTCCACACCGGAGCCGAGGAGACCGTCGAGTGGGTCTTCGCCCGCGACCTCCTCGCCGAGGGCCTGCACCGGCCCACGGGAACCGGCGACGTCCGTGTCTGGCCGTCGCGCAGTCATGGTCAGGGCGTCGTGTGCATCGCCCTGAGCTCCCCGGAGGGGGAGGCACTGCTCGAGGCCCCGGCGCGGGCCCTGGAGTCGTTCCTGAAGCGGACGGACGCCGCCGTTCCGCCCGGCACGGAGCACCGGCACTTCGACCTGGATCAGGAGCTCTCGCACATCCTGGCCGAGAGCTAGGCGAGCTCCTCACAGACCGCCCGGCGCCGTCCACTCGGGGAGACGGCTCGGGCTACGACAACCGCATACGGCACACACCGGCGTCGTCGCCGCGGTCCAGCACCGCGGGGTCGGCGCCGGTTGCGTGCGGTGACCGTGTGTGACGGGGGTCGCGGCGGTGCGTCCCCTGTGCCGGGAACGTCCCGGAGGCCGTGTGCGTTGTAACGGCACCGCGAGCGGTTGCGCGCGGAGGCGAGGCCCTTTCGGTGCGGCCCGGAGCCACTACCATCGGCCAGCATCGGCGGGCGCCCGCCCGACCCCCCAGGCCAGGGAGAGCGAAACGTGCTGATCACCCACGACACCCGGTGCGCCCTCGACACTGTGGTGGATCTGGTGAACACCGCACCCGAGGACGAGACCCCCGAGGGGCTCCCCGACGTGGCGGCTCTCGAGGAGTTCGTGCGCAGCCACAAGGTCAGCGACATCGGGGCGCTCTCGGAGTTCGACCTCGCCGCGGTGCGCAAGATCCGCGGGCGGTTCGCCGCGATCTTCGCGGCCCCCGACCCCCGCGCCGCCGCCGGCGCGATCAACGAGCTGGTCGCCGCCGCGGGCACCACCCCCCGCCTCACGGACCACGACGGCTACGACTGGCACGTGCACTACTTCGCCCCCGGCGCCTCCCTCTCCGACCACCTCGCGGCCGACTGCGGCATGGCGCTCGCCTTCTTCGTGGTCGCCGGCGAGCAGGAGCGGCTGCGACGCTGCGAGGCCCCCGACTGCCGGCGCGCCTTCGTCGACCTCTCCCGCAATCGCTCCCGGCGTTACTGCGACAGCCGCACCTGCGGCAACCGGCTGCACGTCGCCGCGTACCGGGCCCGCCGCAAGGAGGCCGCCGGCTGAGCCCTGCCGACAGGTCGCCGGTCGAATGCCGTCGTCGTCCCCGGCGGGTGACGCCGGGGACCACGGGTACGGCTCACAGCAACAGCAGGTCGTGCAGCGCGGCCATGAGCAGCAGACTCCCGATCACCGCAAGGAAGATCATCAGCGGTGGCTGGGAAAGGGCGAAGAGGCATCCGCGCGGCTCGTCCTTCGGCGGCGCGGCATCGCTCTGTGTCGTGTCCAGCATCTCGCGGGCGATGATGGCGCAATCGGCACCCTTGACGCGCTCAACACGCCCGGATTGCCGGGTAGTTCGCCGGATTCCGTGAAGTGCGTGCGTGCGCGGGGTCGACCGAAGCCCGGCGTGTCGCACATACGGTCGACTGGTTCGATTCAGTCGACCCCGTCGTTTCGGCCGAGCCGGAGGTCGCCTCGGTAGGACCCGGTGGCCGCGTCACGCCGCGGCCGGGGTTCATATGCCGTGCTTCTTGAGGATCGCCTCGATGTCGCTGAAGTCCTCGGAGTCGCCTCGCGTCGTGGTCTGGGGGCGGGGCGCTGTCCGTGCGGTCGGGCCGAGGGAAGGGGCCGAGGCCTGCGGGGCGACGGCCTCACGCTGGGCGGCGGCCGCTGCCGCACGGCGCTCCTTGCGCGTGCCGCCCCGGCGCTTCTCCACCGCGCGTGTCACGGCGAACAGAGCCCAGGCCGCGCCGAGCACGCCGAAGCCGGCCCAGGCCGTCGGACTGAAGGCGGTGTCGACGAGCCAGTCGACCACGCCGGTCATCGCCAGGCCGAGCGGCACGAGGGCGTAGGCCGCGATACGGGCTGCCGCCAGGAAGCGGCGGCGGTACGCGGTGACCGCGGCGATGCCGAGGCCGGCCGCGGCGACGGCTGAACACACGGTCTCGGCAATCATCCGGTCCTCCAGGCGACACTCGGTCGGGCAAGCGGTTCGTCCCCTCCATCGTGCACCTCCCGCCCCCGGCCAGGCCATCTTCCGGCCGGACATCAGGGACATCTCCGGGTCGGCTCCTCCGCGAGTCGGGGTCGGCGTCCGGGACGCCCCCCCGGCTCTCCGACCAGGACGCGCCCCTCGCCCCTCCGGTCGGCCCCACCGGCTCTCCGCCCGGGAGACACCCCCGGCTCCCCGTCCAGGACGCGCCCCTCATCCCTCCGGTCGGCCCCGCCCGCGTCACCAGCGCCGCCCCTGCCCAGGTCACCCCTTCCTGGGCACCCCTCCCCCACCCCCAGCCCGATTGGGTCCGCTCCCCCGCGGCTGGGAGACTGGCCCCATGAGCGACAACTCCTCCGCGGCCACGCGTCCCACGACCCTTGTTCTCGACTTCTGGTGCGATCTGCAGTGCCCGGACTGCCGTACCGCGCTGGACGACCTCCGTGCCCTCCGCGCCCGTTACGGCGACCGGCTGGAGGTGCGGCTGCGGCACTTCCCGCTGGAGAAGAACAAGTACGCCTTCGCCACCGCGCAGGCCGCCGAGGAGGCCGGCGAGCAGGGGCAGGGCTGGCCGTACGTCGAGGCGGTGCTGGGCCGGGTCGAGGAACTGGGCCGCAAGGGCGAGGCCTTCCTCGTCGAGGTGGCGCGTGAACTCGGCCTGGACGCCGAGGAATTCGACACCGCGCTGATCGACGGCCGGCACATCCTGATCGTCGACGCCGACCAGGCGGAGGGCAAGGCGCTCGGTGTCACCGGCACGCCGACCTACGTCATCGGCGGGGAGCGCCTCGACGGCGGCAAGAGCCAGGAGGGCCTGCGCGAGCGCATCGAGGAGATCGCGGACCGCCTCCTGGCCGAGCAGCAGGGCTGAGCGACGGCCGAACGACAGCAGCGACACCCAAGCGAAGGGACCACCCGCCGGGACCGCCCGCCAAGCCCTCGGGACAGGCCCCCGGAACAGGCCCTCACCCCCAACAGCCGGCCCATCCCCCGAGGGTCCGCCCTCACAGCAGCGGCTTGTACATCACGTACCCCACCGTCCGGTACCCGAGGGACTCGTACAGCCGCTCCGCCGGGGTGTTGCCGGCGAACACGTTGAGGCCGACGATCCGCTTGCCCGCGGCCGCCGCCTGGGACTCGGCGAGGAGCATCAGGGAGCGGCCGTGCCCGCGGCCCCGGAAGCGGGCGTCGGTCTCGACGTCGTAGACGTAGGCCCGGTCGGTGTCGAGGGCCAGCCAGAGCGTGCCGACGGGGGTGCCCTCGTGTTCCAGGACGCTCAGCAGGACCCCGGGGGTGTCGGTGCCGTGCGGAAGGGCGTTGGCGTGGTCGCGGCGGGCCTTGGCCCAGGCCTCGTCCTCGGGGACGCCGCGGGAGATCCACTCGCGGGCGTAGTCGGCCATGCCCTGTTGGTTCCAGGGCCCGAACTCGGCCTCGGTCATCGGCCGGGCCCGGCTGCCCTCGGGCAGGGCCGGTGCGGTGGTGCCGAGGTGTTTCTCCATGCCGCGGTTGCGGTGGACGTATCCGAGGGCCGTGACGAGCCGGAGCAGCTCCTGGGCCTTGGCGGGCACGGAGACTTCGATGCGGGCGCAGCCCCAGCCGCGGGCCACCTCCTCCGCGGCGAGCGCCGCCACGGTGCCCCGGCCTCGCCCGCGGTCGGGTTCCGCGATGCGCAGGTCGCGGATCTGCGCGACGGCGGGCCCGAACACGGGGTGGGTGGTCAGGTGTATCGCGCCGACGGGACGACTGTTCACGCACACGTTGAAGTGGCGTGACAGAGCCCCGTCGGCGGCGCGCTGAAGCGGCTCGGTCGGCCGCAGGGTCGTGGTCATCACGGGTGTTCTACCCGCTGACGCGCCCTGCGGCAGCTGGATTTCACACCAGCTCTACGGGTCGAGGTCGTCGCCCGCGCGCTCGTCGAAGATCCGCATGGCCTTGGCCGTCACCGGGCCGGGCGTGCCGGGCAGTTCGCGGTCGTCGACGCGGTGCACGGCCTGGATGTCGCGGAGGGTGGAGGTGAGGAAGACCTCGTCGGCCCGTTCCAGGACGTCCAGCGGGAGGTCGGTCTCCTTGGCGCCGGTCCACTCCACGGCCAGTTCGCGGGTGATGCCGGCGAGGCAGCCGGAGGCGAGCGGCGGGGTGTGGATCTCGCCGTCCAGGACGACGAAGACGTTGGAGCCGGTGCCCTCGCAGAGCTGTCCGACGGTGTTGGCGAACAGCGCCTCGGAGGCGCCGTGCTCGTGGGCGCGGGCGAGGGCGACGACGTTCTCGGCGTACGAGGTGGTCTTCAGGCCGGTGAGCGCGCCGCGTTCGTTGCGGGTCCAGGGCACGGTGATCGCGGCGGTGGTGTCGGGGCGGCGGGTGGTCTCGCCGAGGGCCACGACCAGGGTGGGGCCGTGCTCGCCGCGGTCGGAGCCGAGGGGGCCGTGGCCGCCGGTGTAGGTGACGCGGAGCCGGCCGAGCGGCATCGGGTTGGCCTCGATGACGGCGGCGCAGGCGCGGCGCACCTCGTCGAGGTCGGGGTCGGGCAGGCCGAGGCCGCGGGCGGAGCGGGTGAGCCGGGCGAGGTGCCGGGTCAGGGCGAAGGTACGGCCCTCGGTCACCTTCATCGTCTCGAAGATGCCGTCGCCGACGGTCAGCCCGTGGTCGAAGACGGATACGCGGGCGGACTCGATGTCCTGCAGCCCGCCGTCCAGCCAGATCTTCACTATCTAGAGCCCCTCTCCGCTCACCTCGTACGTGCCCGACGCTATCGCGAGCAGCCGGGACGCCTTCAGTTCGGTCTCCCGCCACTCCCCCTCGGGGTCGGAGCCCCAGGTGATGCCGGCGCCGGTGCCGAAGCGCAGCATTCCGGCGGACCGGTCGATCCAGAAGGTGCGGATGCCGACGGCCAGCTCGGCCGTGCCGCGGTCGGCGTCGACCCAGCCGATGCCGCCGCAGTAGGGGCCGCGGGGGGCGGTCTCCAGTGCCTCGATGATCCGCAGAGCGCTCGACTTGGGTGCGCCGGTGACCGAGCCGGGTGGGAAGGCGGCGGCCAGCAGCTCCGGCCAGCCGGCGTCGTCGCGCAGCTCGCCGCGCACGGTGGAGACGAGGTGGACCAGACCCGGGTGCTTCTCCACGACGCACAGGTCGGGGACCGTCACAGTGCCGGTGGCGCACACGCGCCCGATGTCGTTGCGGACCAGGTCCACGATCATGACGTTCTCGGCGTAGTCCTTCTCCAGGAGGTCCGCCTCGGTGCGTCCGGTGCCCTTGATCGGCCCGGACTCCACGGTCCGTCCCGCCCGGCGCAGGAACAGCTCCGGGGAGGCGGTGGCCGTCTCCACGCCGTGCTCTGGCAGCCGGATCGTTCCTGCGTACGGTGCCGGGTTGCCGCGGGAGAGCAGGGCGGTCAGCGCGTCCACGTCCGCGTCCGGGGCGACGGGCGCGGACAGCACGCGGCAGAGGTTGGCCTGGTAGACCTCGCCGCGCGCGATGTGCTCGCGGACGCGGCGTACGCCCGCCGTGTACCCGGCCCGGTCGAGGGACGACGTCCAGTCGTCGGCCGCCGGTCCCCGCCAGGCGCCCGGCACGGGCGCGGGCACGGGCTCCTCGCGTACGTCGGCGAAGCGGGCGCAGGTCAGCCGGCCCTCGAAGTCCGCGACGACGGCCCAGAAGCCGGCGGAGTCGAGTGCCTCGGGGTCGTCGGTGACGTCGAGGAGGCCGGTGGCGACGCGGTCGCCGAAACGGGCCAGAGGAGCGAGGTCGAGCACGGTGTCGAGTCTAGGGCGGGTGTCCTGTGGGTGACCCCGGCGTGACCTGCGGGCCGGTCCGCGGGGGCTGGTGGCCGGGTGCACCGCAGCACGCTGCGCAAACGCGTTTTTGTACTGGCCGGGGAATCCGCTAGAGTTCAACACGTCGCCGGGACGCGGAAGCGGACCGAAACGACAAGCGGACGTAGCTCAGTTGGTAGAGCGCAACCTTGCCAAGGTTGAGGTCGCGAGTTCGAGCCTCGTCGTCCGCTCGAAGGAAGAAGGGGGTTTCCCGATCCCCTACACTCCTGGTGGAGTGGCCGAGAGGCGAGGCAACGGCCTGCAAAGCCGTCTACACGGGTTCAAATCCCGTCTCCACCTCCAAGGACGATTAGCTCAGCGGGAGAGCGCTTCCCTGACACGGAAGAGGTCACTGGTTCAATCCCAGTATCGTCCACTGGGTCTTCTCGAAGGCCTTATGATCTTCTCGAAAGATCACCCCGCGCGATTAGCTCAGCGGGAGAGCGCTTCCCTGACACGGAAGAGGTCACTGGTTCAATCCCAGTATCGCGCACGCAGTGCCCCTGACCTGCGGGTCCAGGGTCCCGAGGACGATTAGCTCAGCGGGAGAGCGCTTCCCTGACACGGAAGAGGTCACTGGTTCAATCCCAGTATCGTCCACACACCGAAGCCCCCCGGTCCTGCGACCGGGGGGCTTCTTCGTGGTCCGCGGCTCAGCTGGAGAAGAGCATGCGGCCGAAGCTCTTGTTGCGGTGGTGGCCGCCGTAGTGGCCGCCGCCGTGCTGGGCGCCCCAGGCGGGGGCCGGCGGGGCGGGGTAGGCCTGCGGAGGGGCCGGGGCGACGGGCGGTGCGGGCGGGGCGGGCTGGGTCCACTGGGCCTCCAGCCGGGTCAGCGCCTCGAGCTCGCCGTAGTCGAGGAAGATCCCGCGGCAGTTGGAGCACTGCTCGATCTGGACACCGTTGCGGTTGTAGGTGTGCATCGCGCCGTGGCACTTCGGACACTGCATGGTCGGCTCAACTCCTCGCCGGTCGGTCCTGCTTCGTGAAGATCCAGGACTTCGTCTATCTCCAGCACAGACTCCGTCGTCGCGTCGCCGGTTGCACGCTACTTCGCGAAACTCGTCGTCAACTGCGGTGATACGGAACACATGCGCGCACAGGCGTCGATCAGCGCCTGCTCCACCTCGTCCAGGTCGCGGTCCGCCGCGACGGCCTTGGTGATGGCCAGGGCCGCCGTCTGCACGGTCAGGGCGCGCGCCGGGACGTCCAGGGCGGGCCATGGGTCGCCGTCCGCGGGGACGGCGAGGCCGCCGGCCTCGCGGTAGGCCGTGAGGAACCGGGTCCACTCCTCGGGCGGCAGCAGACCGCAGGCGTACCAGGCGGCCGGGCGGGCCAGGTCCCAGGCGGGAACGCCCGTGCCGAGGTCGTCCACGTCGATGAGCCGCCAGGGGCCGTCGGGGGCGGGGTGGCGCACCAGCTGGCCGAGGTGGAGGTCGCCGTGGCACAGGGTCGTGGTGTCCGGCATCGGTCCCTCGTCGCGGGCCCAGGCGGGGAGGGCGTCCCAGGCGCGCAGGACAGGGCCGGCGGCCGGGTGCTCCGGGGCGCCGTCGCGGAGCCGGGTCACCGCGCGTGCCGCCTTGGCCGGGCCCCGCATCGGCGGCAGCCCCGCGGGGGCGGGAGAGCGGTGCAGCACGGCGAGCAGGGCCGCGGCCGCCTCCCAGGGCGCGGCGTCCGGATCGTCGGGGTCCACGGGGTCGCCGTACGGCCAGAAGGTCACCAGCCGGCCGTGCAGCGCGGCCGGCATCGGGGAGAGCGGCGGCAGGAGCGGACCGGGCAGCGCGGCGGCCACGGCGACGCGAGGGGCGAGGTCGGCGGCGGTGGTGCCGGGGGCGTGGGCCTTCGCGACGGTGCCGGCATGGCGTACGACGGTGGCGTCGGGGCGGTCGGCGAGCGTGACGCTCGCCCCGCAGGCGCAGCTCTCGGCGCGGGGGTGGGCCGCGCCGCGGGCCTTCGCGGCCAGCTCGGACAACAGGTCTGCGGTCACATCTCCCCCGGGGTCGCTCCGGCCGCGAGCGTACGCGAGGGCGGCGCGTGAGGGCACTACGGCGGCGTGAGCCACGGTCATCAGGTCGTCGTCGGCGGACATCACGCGAGCGCGCGGTCACCGGGGCCAGGTCGGCGGCCCGCAGGTTCGGCTCCTTCGCGGCCGCCTCGCCGACCTTCGTGGCGACGACCCGGGAGTGGTCGGCGCCGTCGGGGGACACAGCAGGGCACTGCCGGAGGGAAAAGCAATGCCGGCGCAGCTCCCCAGCTGCGCCGGCATTTTGCCGTCCGCCGCACCCCCGTCCCCACGGGGTTATGGGTGGATGTCCCCGCCCGGACCGCTCTTCCGGGCCTGGGGTCGCCGCTCAGCGCCCCAGCATCACGCCCACGGACGACGCCTGTGTGGCCACCGTCTCCCAGCCGTCGAAGACGAGCAGGAGCAGGGCCGCCAGAGGAAGGGCCATGGCCGTGGCCACCAGCGGATGGCGGCGCCCGGTACGGCGCGGGTGGAAGGCGGCGTACGCCCTGCGTCCCTGACTGCGGAGCGCTGTCCGCGGTGCCGTGAAGGCCATGGTCCCTCTCCTGACCGATCTCAGTTGTCGTTGGCAAGCGGCGGGCGTCCGACCTCGGGGGACGAGTGCTGCGCCCGCCGCTTGACCTCAAATCTAGGCGCGTGGCGGGCGGCGGGCGTCATGCCCTCGTACCGATTGCCGGGCCTCCCGGAGGATGAGCTCCTCACCGGTGTGTACTCCCCTGGGTGGAGACGCGCTCCCGGGTCTCGGGGTCTTCCCGGAGGGGACGCCCCGTCTGTCCGGATTGCCGGGCCCTCCGAGCCCCCGGGGTGACGTGCCTCACTTCCGTCACCGGCGCCTGGCTGGTGCTCTTCCTTTACGTCCGTACCGGGTCCGTACAGGGTCGGCCGACGGCGGCCGGGCCCCTCTCCGCCGGCTCCGCCCGCCTTGGTCCAATCCCCTTTTCCCGGCGGGCCGTTGGGATCGGGGGCGGCTTCCGGGCGCCCGGTCCTCGTGGGCCCTGACCCTCGCTCAAGTCTCCCGGCCGGCACCGGCAATCCGTCGAATCGAGAGGGCGCGGCCTCTGCGCGCACACGGCCGCGGAAACGTAAGCTGTGCCACGTCAGACGGACCGGGCAGCGGGGATGAACATGGCGATGATGCGCCTGAGGCGCGAGGACCCGCGCGTCGTCGGCTCGTTCAAGCTGCACCGGCGGCTCGGCGCGGGCGGTATGGGGGTCGTCTATCTGGGCTCCGACCGCAAGGGGCAGCGGGTCGCACTGAAGGTGATCCGGCCCGATCTGGCGGAGGACCAGGAGTTCCGATCGCGGTTCGCGCGCGAGGTCTCCGCCGCGCGGCGCATCCGGGGCGGGTGCACGGCCCGGCTGGTCGCGGCCGATCTGGAGGCCGACCGGCCGTGGTTCGCCACGCAGTACGTGCCCGGCCCCTCCCTGCACGACAAGGTCGCCGAGGAGGGCTCGCTGTGCGCGGCGGACGTCGCCGCGGTCGGGGCCGCGCTGTCCGAGGGGCTCGTCGCCGTCCATGAGGCCGGTGTGGTGCACCGGGACCTCAAGCCGTCCAACATCCTGCTGTCCCCCAAGGGGCCGCGGATCATCGACTTCGGCATCGCCTGGGCGACCGGGGCCTCCACCCTCACCCACGTCGGCACGGCCGTCGGCTCCCCCGGCTTCCTCGCGCCCGAGCAGGTGCGCGGCGCCGCGGTCACGCCCGCCACCGACGTCTTCTCGCTGGGTGCCACTCTCGCTTACGCCTGCACCGGCGACTCCCCCTTCGGACACGGCAGTTCGGAGGTGATGCTGTACCGCGTGGTGCACGAGGAGCCCCAGCTGCACGGCGTCCCCGACGCGCTGGCGCCGCTCGTGCGGGCCTGCCTGGCGAAGGACCCCGAGGAGCGGCCCAGCACCCTCGACCTGTCGTTGCGGCTGAAGGAGATCGCGGCCCGCGAGGCGCAGGTCCTGCTCGACGGGCGGCCGCCCGCGCCGCGCACGCCCGAGCCGGACCGGCCCACCGGGCGGCTCGCGGACACCTACCCCGAGCAGCAGCGTGCCCAGCAGCGCAGGCCGCGGCCGCAGGGGCCCACGCCCGAGCCCCGGCCCGCCCGGGGCTCCGCCCCCGCGCGCGGGGCGACCCCGTCCCGGGGCGGCAGTGCCTCGCGCGGCGGTACGGCCCCTCGCTCCGGCCAGACCCGGCCCACGCCGGTCCCCCGCAACACCCCCGCCACCCGGGGCTCGACGCGCGGCGGCACCGGCAGCCGGCCCGCGCCGCGTGGTGGCCGTCCGGCGCCCCGGGCCACGGGCACCAAGCTGCGCCCGGCCAACCCGCGCCTGCTGCGCCAGCGGCTGTTCGTGTTCGTCGTGGTCACGCTGCTGGTGGCCCTCGGCATCGCCGTGGTGCAGGGCTGCCAGGGCTCGGCGAGCGGGCTCGGCACCCCTGGTGGAAGCGGGACGCGCGAGCGTCAGGGGCAGTCGGTGCAGCCGTCGTACACACCGCTGGACAAGAGCGCGACGATGTCGCAGCGGTACGAGTCGACGCTGGAGATGTCCCGGCCCGAGTAGCCGCTACGCTCCCGGGCGGCCCGTCGCCACCGCGTAGAAGGCGACCGCTGCCGCCGCGCCCACATTGAGCGAGTCGACGCCGTGGGCCATGGGGATGCGGACCCATTCGTCCGCCGCGACCAGGGCCTGACGGGACAGGCCGTCGCCCTCGGCGCCCAGCATCAGGGCGACCCGGTCCATCCTGTGCGGCGCGGCCTCGTCGAGGCTCTTGGCCTTTTCGTCGGGCGTGAGGGCGAGCAGGTTGAAGCCTGCCTCCCGGACCGAGTCCAGGCCCTTGGGCCAGGTGTCGAGACGGGCGTAGGGCACGGAGAAGACGGCGCCCATGGAGACCTTGACGCTGCGGCGGTACAGCGGGTCGGCGCAGTCCGGGGACAGCAGGACCGCGTCCATGCCGAGGGCGGCCGCGGAGCGGAAGATGGCGCCGATGTTGGTGTGGTCGTTGACCGACTCCATGACGACCACGCGGCGTGCGGTGCGCAGGAGTTCGGTGGCGTCCGGGAGCGGCTTGCGCTGCATGGAGGCAAGGGCGCCGCGGTGGACGTGATAGCCGGTGACCCGCTCGGCGAGCTCCGGGCTGACCGCGTACACGGGGGCCGGGAGCTCGTCGATGACGTCGCGCATGACGTCGACCCACTTCGCCGACAGCAGCATCGAGCGCATCTCGTACCCGGCGTCCTTGGCCCGGCGGATGACCTTCTCGCCCTCCGCGATGAACAGGCCCTCGGCCGGCTCGCGCCTGCGGCGCAGCTCGACGTCGGTCAGGCCCGTGTAGTCGCGCAGGCGCGGGTCGTCGGGGTCCTCAACGGTGATGAGATCGGCCACAGGGTGATACTGCCTTGTCGTACGTGCGGTGCCAACGGGTTGGGTTACCTCGGGTTACGCCGAGGTCGCCGGGCCGACCTTGACGACCTCGCCGATGACGATCACCGCCGGGGGCTTCACGTCCTCGGCGCGGACGGTCTCGGCGACCGTGGCGAGGGTGGCGTCGACCCGGCGCTGCGCGGCCGTCGTGCCCTCCTGGACCAGGGCGACCGGGGTGTCGGGCGACTTGCCGTGGGCGACGAGGGTCTCGGCGATCTTGCCGATCTTGTCGACGCCCATGAGGACCACGAGCGTACCCGTGAGCCTCGCGAGCGACGGCCAGTCGACCAGCGAGCGCTCGTCGTCGGGGGCCACGTGGCCGCTGACGACGGTGAACTCGTGGGCCACGCCCCGGTGGGTGACCGGGATGCCGGCCGCGCCCGGGACGGAGATCGAGCTGGAGATGCCCGGGACGACCGTGCAGGGGATGCCGGCCTCGGCGAGGGCGTGCAGCTCCTCCATGCCCCGGCCGAACACGTAGGGGTCGCCGCCCTTCAGCCGTACGACGGACTTGCCCTGCTTGGCGTGCTCGATGAGGGCGTTGTTGATGGCCTCCTGGGCCATGAAGCGGCCGTACGGGATCTTCGCGGCGTCGATGACCTCGACGTGCGGGGGGAGTTCCGCGAGCAGGTCGCGCGGGCCGAGGCGGTCGGCGATGACGACGTCGGCCTCGGCGAGCAGACGGCGGCCGCGCACGGTGATCAGGTCCGGGTCGCCGGGGCCGCCGCCGACCAGGGCGACGCCCGGGGTGCGGGTGCGGTGGTGCGGGGCGACCAGGGTGCCGTCGCGCAGGCCCTCGACGACCGCGTCGCGGATGGCGGCGGTGTGGCGCGGGTCGCGGGACCTGGTGTCGGTGGTGAGGATCGCGACGGTGACGCCCTCGCTGGTGCCGGTCGCCGGGGTCCAGGCCGTGGCCGCGTCGGCGTCGTCGGAGCGCACGCACCACACGCGGTGCCGCTCGGCCTCGGCGGAGGCACGGGCGTTGGCGTCCGTGTCGCTGGTGGCGATCAGGGCGTACCAGGCGTCGGCCAGGTCGCCGTCCTCGTACGGCCGCCGCTGCCAGGTGATCTCGCCGGCGTCCGCCATGGCCTCGACCGAGGGGGTGGCCTGCGGGGACACGAGGTGGATGTCGGCGCCGGCCGCGATGAGGGCGGGGAGGCGGCGCTGGGCGACCTGGCCGCCGCCGAGGACGACGACCTTGCGGCCGGTGAGGCGGAGGCCTACCGGGTAGGCGGGGTTTTCGGCCATGAGGGGCGGCTCCTCGACGGGGCGTGCGGTGGGCGCTACGGCTTCGGAGCGGCCCTGACGTGCGGATTTTAAGCTGCGGGAGAGGCACACGGCAGGGTCGGTCCGCTGACTGAACAGCGGACCGACCCCGCCGATGACGCCTGGGGCGCCTACTTCTCGGTGACGCCCGCCGAGTCGAACGTCGCCACCTCGTGCATCGCGCGGGCCGTGCTCTGGACCAGCGGGAGGGCGAGAAGGGCGCCGGTGCCCTCGCCGAGGCGGAGGTCGAGGTCGACCAGGGGGCGCAGGCCGAGCTTGTTGAGCGCGGCGACATGGCCGGGCTCGGCGCTGCGGTGGCCGGCGATGCAGGCGGCCAGCACCTCGGGGGCGATGGCGCGGGCCACCAGCGCGGCCGCACCGGCGCTGACGCCGTCCAGGATCACCGGCGTCCGCAGGGACGCGCCACCCAGCAGGAGACCGACGATCGCGGCGTGCTCGAAGCCGCCGATCGCCGCGAGGACGCCGATCGGGTCGGCCGGGTCGGGCTGGTGCACCTCGATGGCCCGGCGGACGACCTCGGTCTTGCGGGCGAGGGTCTCGTCGTTGATGCCGGTGCCGCGGCCCGTCACCTCGGCCGGGTCGGTGCCCGTGAACACCGAGATCAGGGCGGCGGACGCGGTGGTGTTCGCGATGCCCATCTCGCCCGTCAGCAGGGCCTTGTTGCCGGCCGCCACCAGGTCGCGGGCCGTCTCGATGCCGACCTCGATGGCCTGCTTGGCCTCCTCGCGGGTCATCGCGGGGCCCGTGGTCATGTCGGACGTACCGGCGCGGATCTTGCGGGGCAGCAGACCCGGGGTGGAGGGCAGGTCGCCGGCCACGCCGACGTCGATGACGCAGACCTCGGCGCCGACCTGGTTGGCGAAGGCGTTGCAGACCGCTCCGCCGCCCAGGAAGTTGGCGACCATCTGGGCGGTGACCTCCTGCGGCCAGGGGGTGACGCCCTGGGCGTGCACGCCGTGGTCACCGGCGAAGATCGCGACGGCCGCGGGCTCCGGGATCGGCGGCGGGCACTGCCGGGACAGGCCGCTGAGCTGCGCGGAGATGATCTCCAGCATGCCGAGCGCGCCGGCCGGCTTGGTCATGCGCTTCTGCCGCTCCCAGGCCTCGCCGAGCGCCTTGGCGTCCAGCGGCCGGATCTGCGCGACGGTCTCGGCGAGCAGGTCGTGCGGCTCCTCGCCGGGCAGGGCGCGGCGGCCGTACGTCTCCTCGTGCACGACCCACGACAGCGGGCGGCGCTTGGACCAGCCGGCCTGCATCAGCTCGGGCTCGTCCGGGAACTCGTCGACGTACCCGACGCACAGGTAGGCGATGACCTCCAGATGCTCGGGCAGGCCGAGGGCGCGGACCATCTCGCGCTCGTCGAAGAAGCTGACCCAGCCGACGCCGAGGCCCTCCGCGCGGGCGGCGAGCCACAGGTTCTCCACCGCGAGGGCGGCCGAGTACGGCGCCATCTGCGGCTGGGTGTGCCGGCCGAGGGTGTGGCGGCCGCCGCGGGTCGGGTCGGCGGTGACGACGATGTTCACCGGGGTGTCGAGGATCGCCTCGATCTTCAGTTCCTTGAACTGCTTCGCCCGGCCCTTCGGCAGCGACTTGGCGTACGCCTCGCGCTGGCGCATCGCCAGTTCGTGCATGGCCCGGCGGGTGTCGGCCGACCGGATGACCACGAAGTCCCACGGCTGGGAGTGCCCCACGGACGGCGCGTGGTGGGCCGCCTCCAGGACGCGCAGCAGCACCTCGTGCGGGATGGGGTCGCTGCGGAAGCCGTTGCGGATGTCCCGGCGCTCGCGCATGACCTTCAGTACGGCCGCGCGCTCGGCGTCGTCGTAGGCGGGCGCGGCCGGGCCCGCGGACTGTCGTGCTTCTGCCACCGCGGCCGTGCCCTCTGTTTCCTGGACCTGCTGGTCGTGCCGGTCTTCCTGTTCGGCGACCCGGGTCTCCAGGTCGTCCGCCTGCTGTACGAGTTCCACGTCGCCGTCCGTCTCCGGCGCCGCCTCCCGCTGTGCCGGTACGGCGATGGGGTGCGGCGGGGTCGGAGCGAGGTGCGGGGCCGTCGGTACGGGGGCGCCCTCCACCGGCACGAACTCGCCCAGCGGGGGCACGTCGACCGCGCCGGTGGGCAGGGTGCCTTCGTCTCCGACGGGGTGGGCGGGGTGGACGGGCTGCGCCACGGCCGGGGCTGGGTGCGGGGCCGGGCTCGGCTGGGTGATCGACTGCGGGCCTGCGAGGGCTTCCGGCTGGGGGGCTACGTCCCCTGGGTGTACGTCCGCCGGGTGGGCCGTGGGCGGCTCGGCGGGGTGGGGGCCGTCCGGGATCTGGGCCGCGGGGTCCGGGATGTGGGCGGCGGCCTGGGCGGGGACGGGGGTGGGCTCGGCCGCGAGGGCGGGCTCCGCTGCGGGGGTGGGCTCGGCCGCGAGCGCAGGCTCGGCCTCGGGGATGGCCTCGGCTGCTGGGGTGACCTCGGCCGCGGGCGCGGGCTCGGCCGTGGGGTGCGGGGCCGGGGTGAGGTGCTCAGGCTGCGGGGGCTGCTCGGTGGTGGCGGTCGGCTCCGGCTGCGGGAGCTGCTCGGGCGCGGCGGGCTGTTCCGGCTGCGGGGCCTGCTCCGACTGGGCGGGCTGGGCGTCCGGGGTCGGCTGTTCGGCCGTGGGCGCCGGGGCGGTCGGGGCCGGGGGCTCGTCGGGGATCGGCTGCGCGTCGGGGATCGGCTGCGCGTCAGGCATGGAGTGGGCGTCCGGGATGGGGTTGCCGTCCGCGACCGGCTGGGCGTCCGGGACCGGCTGCGCCTTCGGCACCGGCTGCGCCTCCGCGGGCGGCTGCTGCGCCTGCGGGGCCTGGTCGGGGGTGACCTCGGCCGCGGGCTGCGCGTCCGGGGTCGGTTCCTGGACGGGAGCGTCCGCGGGCTCCTGGGTCGACTCAGCGAGGTCGGCGGGGGCCGGGGCCTCTGCCGGCTGGGGCGTCACCTGGTCAGGGGCCACGGCTACGACGTCCACGACCTGCGGCTGAGCGGCCTCGGCAGGGGCGGCGTCCACGACCTGCGGCGCCTCCACGGCGGGAGCCACAGCAGCGGCCTCCTCGGCCTGCGGAGCGACCGGCACGGCAGGAGCGGCATCCGCGACGGGCGCGACCGGCTGAGCCGGGGCCACGGCAACGGCCTCCACGGCCTCCACCGCCTCCGCGACCGCCACAGCCTCGACGACCTGCGGCGCGACCGGCGCGGCGACAGGGGCATCCACGACAGGCTCGGCAGCGGCCTCCACGACCTGCGGCTGAGCAGGTTCGACAACGACCTCCCCCGCCTGCGGCTCGACCGAGTCGGCGACAGGCGCCTGCGCGACCTGGGCGTCTTCCTGGGCGGGCTCCGAAGGAACCGCAGCAGGAACAGCGGCAACCGGCTCGGCAACGGGCTCGCCCACAACGCCCTCTCCGGCCTCGGCGACGCCCTGCACGGGTACCTCGGGCTCAGAGGCGACCGGCACCGCGGCCGGCTCCTGCGAACCATCGGGCCCGACCGGCTCCGACACGGCCACGGCCTCACCCGCGGGCGTCGTAGCGGCCACCGCCTGGGTCGTGAGGCGGGCCATCGTGGCCTGGGCCGCGTCCACCGGCTCGGTGGCGGGATGCGGAACCGGGCCAACCGTTTCCGCAGCCGGGGCCGCCGCGGGCACCGGGGCCGGGGCGGGAGCGGCCGCAGGGGCACCCCACGGCGCCGCACCCTGGGGCATGGCGCCCTGCGGGGCGGCCTGCTGGGCCGGCATCTCGCGGGCGCGCGGCACGTCCAGGTACTCGGGGCCGGAGGTCGGGGGGCCGGGCTGGCGCACGGGCGCGCCCGCGGGGCCGCGGTCGGCCAGGGAGCGGACCGGGCTCGCGGAGGCGTCGGGGATCGGCGGGCCGAGGTGCAGCGGACGGCGCGCCGCCGACGCGGCCGGGTTCGGCAGACGGACGCCGGTCAGGTCGACGGAGCCGCTGTCACGGCCGCCCGTCTCGTGCGGGTCCGGCTCGTGCACGGCCTCGACGACCGGCTCGGGCGCGGGGGGCGCCACTTCGTTGCCCCAGGCGCTCTGGGCGCCCGGCAGCAGGAGGTCTTCGTCCTCGGCGGGGGTCTCGGAGAGGTAGGTGGTGTACGCCGCGTGCTCGGGAACGCCCGGCTGTTCCACCATGCCTGCGTTCTCCGGCAGCCCCTCGCCCGGGACCTGGCCGGTGTCGGTCATGCGTACCCCTCGCCCATCGGTTAGTGCCTCTACGTCCAGCTCACCCGGAACGGCGCACCGACCGCCCCGCAATGAAGAACGAGCGTCCGTGTCCAGCGGCACGAACGACCCGCCCGGAAAAGGCGACAAAGCCATTCGGTGGCATTGTCTCCGGCGTTCCGCCGTCGCGACACCTTGATCCGCAACGGTCCGCTGTGGACTGCGCCACGTTGCGCGTCCTCCGGTTCTGCCGTACCACACTCACCCCAAAACGGGTGTGCTTTCCGGACATTGACCGACGAAGCGCCGGGCGACCGAGTGCGGTACAACGATCGGCCAGCCTACCGCGCGCAGTACGACAACAGGATCACGGGGAGCGATCCGGCAGGACCCCGCTGAGCAGGAACGCAACGCTCCGCTCCTTCTCCGTCCAGGCGCGGGTGTCCAGTTCCACGGACTGCAGCAGGGCGCACTCCACGTCGTACCCGTGTTCGGTCAGATCGCGGCCGAGGAGTTCGGCCTCGTCGCGGGTGGCGGCGTGGGCGACGATGCGCCGCGGGCGGCGGTCGGCGACCGCGGAGACCACGGCCGCTCCCCCGCCGCCGACCCGGACGACGTCCGGTTCCGGCAGGTCCTCCAGGACGTGCGGGGCCGTGCCCCGGACGATCTGCATCTGCACCCCGAAGCGGCGCGCGGCGGCGTCGGTGCGCGCGCAGGCCTCCATGGAACGGTCGACGGCGAGGACGGCGGCACCGGCGCGGGCGGCCTCCGTGGCGAACGCGCCCGCACCGCACCCGATGTCCCACACCAGGTCGCCGGTACGGGGTCCCAGCCGGGCGAGTTGGGCGGCGCGCAGCATGTCGGTCTCGCCCTCGCCCAGCTCACCGCCGTAGGCCTCGGCGGGCTGGGTCCAGCCGCGGGGGCCGGTGCCCGGGTCGCGGCCGGCGATCCAGCCGTCCTCGGCGGCGGGGCCCGTACGGGCGGGGCCGCCGATGACGATGACGACGTTGGGGTCGCGCCAGGTGTGGTCGGCGGCCTTGTCGGAGGTGACGACGCTGACCTGTTCGCGGTCGGTGCCCAGTTCCTCGCAGATGACGAAGGTGCGGTGGACACCCTCCAGGAGGAGTCCGAGTTCGGCGGGTCCGGCGCCGGGTGAGGTGAGGACCGCGACCTTGGTGTGGGCGCGGCATACGTTCACCGCGCGTCGCAGGGTGCGGCTGTGGGCGACGACCACCTGGGCGTCGTCCCAGGGCATGCCGGCACGGGCGAACGCGGTGGCGACCGAGGACACGGCGGGCACGACCTCGACCTCCAGGCCGAACTCGGGCGCGCGCAGCGTGCGTACGACGCCGAAGAAGCCGGGGTCGCCGTCGGCGAGCACGACCGCGGTGCCGCGGTGGGCGGCGATGCGGCGGGCCACGAGGGCGACGCTGCCGAGCCTGATGCGCTCGGCGGCGGGGGGTACCTCGGGCAGCGTCAGATGGTGGGCGGCACCGGCCACGAGGGTGGCGGCGCCCAGTGCGGCGCGTGCCGCCGCGGTCAGCGGCGAGCCGTCCCAGCCGATCACCGTGACCCGGTCGGCCATCGTCGTCAGTCTCCAGGGATCGTCGCAGCTCGTCGTGGGGTCGGCCCGCTCCGGGGCGGGCTTGGTGAGCGTACCTGGTCGTGCTGTGGGAACGGCTGCGGCTTCCCGGCGCCGATCAGTTCCAGTCGGCGTACGACGTGAAACCGGCGGTGTCGGCGAGCTGCTCGGCGCTGCCCTCGATGTCCTCGGGGAGCAGGCTCCAGACGATGAAGTCGGTGCGGAAGTCCGTCCAGGTGCCGTCCCCGGCGCGGACGTGCGCTATGCAGGCGTTGCGCAGGACTCCCTCGCTGATGCAGCCGATCTTCTGGGCGACCTGCTGGGATGCGGTGTTGTCGGCGGCGGTGCGCAGTTCGATGCGCTCGAACTTCTGGTCGCCGAAGAGCCATTGGGCGGTGGCGAGCGCGGCCTCGGAGGCGTAGCCCTCGCCGCGGGCCCAGGGGGCGATGATGTACGACAGCTCGGTGGAGCGGACGTGCCAGTTGGTCTTGGTGAGCTGGACGATCCCGACGAGGCGCTGGGTGAGGAACTCGGTGACGGCGAGGTCGAGTCCGTGTCCCGCTTCCCGTTCGGTGGGGGCGTACTCGGTGATCCAGCTGCGGGCGCCGTCTTCGGTGAAGGGCTGCGGGACGTCGGTCCAGGCCGCGACCTGTTCGTCGTTCATCATCGCGGCCAGGGCGGGGACGTCGTCCTCGTCGAGGGGACGCAGCACCAACCGCTCCGTGCTGATGGAGATGTTGGGGAAGGTGCTCGTCATGCGCCGCTCCGTAGCCGTGGAAAGCCGTCGAAAAGCTGAGGTCGTGCTGAACTGCCCAGCATGCAGCATGAAAGCACTGAACCGCACCCGGGGACCCCTCGGTTCGCGCATGCGTTCGCGCAGAGGGGACACCGGGTGCGGTGAAGGCCCGTTGACAGGGCGTCAGTGGGTTCAGAAGGAGGCGATGACCGAGCCGGCGTACTCGTCCTCGATGAACTTCTTGACCTCGGGCGAGGTCAGCAGCTCGGCGAGCTTCTTGACGCGCGGGTCGTCCTCGTTGCCCTTCTTGACGGCGAGGAAGTTGCCGTAGGGGTTGTTCTCGGCGGACTCCAGGACGAGGGCGTCCTTCGCGGGCTTGAGGTCGGCCTCGATGGCGTAGTTGCCGTTGACGACGGCGGCGTCGACGTCCTTCAGGGAGCGGGGGGTCTGGGCGGCCTCCAGCTCCTTGAACTTGAAGTTCTTGGGGTTCTTGGTGATGTCCGCGGGGGTCGCCTCGTTGCCCACGCCGTCCTTGAGGGTGATCAGGCCGTTGTCGGCGAGCAGCTTCAGGGCCCGCGCCTCGTTCACGGTGTCGTTGGGGACGGCGATGGTGGCACCGCTCTTGAGGGCGTCGGCGCTCTTGGCCTTCTCGGAGTACAGGCCGAGCGGCTCCAGGTGGACCGTGACGACGGGCACGACGTGGGTGCCGTTCTTCTTGTTGAAGTCGTCGAGGTACGGCTGGTTCTGGAAGTAGTTGGCGCCGACGGAGCCGTCCTCGGTGGCCGTGTTCGGCGTGACGTAGTCCGTGAACTCCTTGACCTCCAGGTCGAGGCCCGCCTTCTTCGCCAGGTTGTCCTTGACGAAGTTGAGGATCTCGGCGTGCGGGGTCGGGCTCGCGGCGACGATCAGGGGGCCGTCGGCGGAGGAGGAGCCGCTGTCGGAGGAGCCGCAGGCGGTCAGCCCGAAGGTGAGGGCTCCGGCGGCGAGGACGGCGGTGGTGATCTTGGCGGTGTTACGCACGAAAAGTGCCTTTCCTTATGGGTGGTGCGACCCCGTCGTGGGTGAACGGGGAGTCTGGGGGTGCCCTGAGGGAGTCAGGCGGCCTTGCCGACCCCGGCCGCGTCCGGCTCCTTCGCCTTGAGCAGGCGGAGCTTCGGGGCGGGCCCGGAGCGGGCGCCACGGCGGTGCAGGGAGCGGGCGGCGTAGTCGCCGGCGAACTGGATGACCGAGATGACGACCGCGAGGATCGCCACGGTGATCCACATCAGGCCGGTCTCGAAGCGCTGGTAGCCGTAGCGGACGGCGAGGTCGCCGAGGCCGCCGCCGCCGACCGTGCCGGCCATGGCGGAGTAGCCGATCAGGGCGATGACCGTGGTCGTCGTGCTGGCGATCAGCGAGGGCAGCGACTCGGGGACGAGGACCTTGCGGACGATCGTCCAGGTGTTGCCGCCCATGGACTGCACGGCCTCCACGAGCCCGCCGTCCACTTCGCGGACAGCCGTCTCGACGAGCCGCGCGAAGAACGGGATGCCGCCGATGGCGAGCGGCACGATCGCGGCCTCGCTGCCGATGGTGGTGCCGGTGATCCAGCGGGTGAAGTTCATCAGCGCGACCATCAGGATGATGAACGGCATCGAGCGGCCGACGTTCACGATCTGCCCGATGACCTTGTTCACCACGGTGTTCTGCAGCAGGCCGCCCTTGTCCGTGAGGACCAGCAGGATGCCCAGCGGCAGTCCGCCGACGACCGCGATCAGGGTGGACCAGCCGACCATGACCAGTGTCTCGGTACACGCCTGCTCCAGCAGGGGCTGCATCTCCGACCAGGTCACTTGGCACCTTCCTTCACCAGTACGGCGTCCTGGCGGACGACGTCGATCTGCAGGCCCTGTTCGCGCAGGAAGCCGATGGGCACCACGTTGTCCTCGTAGCGGCCGGGCAGTTCGATGCGCATGCGGCCGACCTGGAGGCCGCCGACGGTGTCGATGGCCGCGCCGAGGATGGAGATGTCGATGTTGTAGGTGCGGGCCAGCTGGGAGATGACCGGCTGGGTCGCGCTCTCGCCGTGGAAGGTGACGTCCACGACCGTGCGGTCCTCGCCGGAGGCCTCGCCGCCGACGGGGAACAGCGCGGAGGCGAGCTGGGAGCCGGGGGTGCCGAGCAGTTCACTGACCGTGCCGGACTCCACGATGCGCCCGCGCTCCATCAGGGCGGCCGAGTCGCAGATCTGCTTCACCACGTCCATCTCGTGCGTGATGAGCAGGACGGTCAGGCCGAGCTGGCGGTTGAGGTCGCGCAGCAGCTGGAGGATGGAGCGGGTGGTCTCCGGGTCGAGCGCGCTGGTCGCCTCGTCGGACAGCAGCACCTTGGGGTCGCCGGCCAGGGCGCGGGCGATGCCGACGCGCTGCTTCTGGCCGCCGGAGAGCTGGGCCGGGTAGGCGTTCGCCTTGTCGGCGAGGCCGACGAGGTCGAGGAGTTCGAGCGCCTTGCGGGAGCGGTCCTTGCCCGACTTTCCGAGGATCTCCAGCGGCAGCTCGACGTTGTCCTGCACGGTCCGCGAGGACAGCAGGTTGAAGTGCTGGAACACCATGCCGATACGGCTGCGCGCCCGCCGCAGCTCCTTGCCGGCGCGGGGGCCCCGGCCGGCGAGGGCGGTGAGGTCCTGGCCGGCGACGCTGACCGTGCCGGAGGTGGGGCGCTCCAGGAGGTTGACGCAGCGGATGAGGGAGGACTTGCCGGCGCCGGACTGGCCGATGACGCCGTACACCTCGCCTTCGCGGACGTGAAGATCGACGCCCTCGAGCGCGGTGACCTCGCGGCCGCGGGAGCGGTAGACCTTGGTGAGGCCCGTGGTGGTGATCACGTGGGTTTCCGTCACTGTCGAGTACGCGGGCGTGGATGTGCCCTGGTACGGAAGGGGGATGTGCGCGGGGCAAGCTGGTCACGTACGGCGCTGGGCGTACGGACATGCCACTGCGGGGCTCGCTTCGGGGCGCGAGGCTCAAGAGATGGTGCGGGGGCCCTCTAGAAGGCGCACATTCGACACATACAACGAGCACCGGGCGTCATGGTCGCCTCGGTCGCAAGGATGCGGCAGCTCGTCGTGGTCATGCGATCAGTAAAGCAGACGGACGCTCCTGACCGGGCACGGCTGTCCGGATAGTGGACAGCCGTGGACACATGCGTTGCCGTTCTCAGTCGCGTACGGCAATCTCCACGCCCGCGTCGGTGACCAGTACCGACAAGGCCGACAGGTCCCCGACCACGAGGTCGGCGTCGAGCTGTTCGGCGCGGTGGGTTGTGGCCAACGCCACGGTCCGCATTCCGGCCGCGCGGCCCGCGGTGAGCCCGGCGGGGGCGTCCTCGAAGACGACACAGTCGGCCGGGTCGACGCCGAGCTGCCGGGCGGCGAGCAGATAGGGCTCGGGGTCGGGCTTGCCGCGGGTGACCTCGTCGGCGGTGATCAGCGTCTTGGGCAGGATGCCGACGGCGTCCAGGCGGGCCTCGGCCAGCCGGCGGGTGGCGGAGGTGACGACCGCCCAGCGGTCGGCCGGCAGGGCGTCCAGGAAGGCGCGGGTGCCGGGCAGCAGCTCGACACCGCCGGGGACGTCGTCCACCTCCAGCTGCTCGATCCGCGCGACGGCCCGCGGCACGACGTCGGCCGGGAGCAGGTCGGCGGCGATCGCGACGGCGGTACGGCCGTGCAGCGCGACCCGGGCGAACTCCTCGGGCGGGATGCCGTACTCGCCCACCCAGCGGGCCCAGCAGCGGTCCACCGAGGCGAGGGAGGACACCAGGGTGCCGTCGTTGTCGAAGAGCAGGGCGCGTGCGTGGATCGTCATGCCCCGACCCTACGCCGATGTGGTCTAGACCCTTCGACGTAATAGGGTCACGGCATGCTTGATGCCCTGACGCTGGCGACCGGAGTCGCCGCGCTGCTGCTCGCCGCCTGGTGCGGCTGGGCCGCCTACCGTGATCAGCCGACGAAGGACTGGCACTTCATCGGGATGGCCGTGGTGTCGGTGCTGGCGCTGGTCCAGCTGGTGATCGGGATCGTGCAGCTGGCGCGGGGCGAGAAGCCGGAGCAGGGCACGACGATCTTCGTGGCGTATCTGCTGGGCGCGTTCGCGTGTGTGCCGGTGACGGGGTTCATGTCGCTGGCCGAGCGCACGCGCTGGGGCTCGGTCACGGTCGCCGCGGGCGGCGTCGTCCTCGCGGTGCTGGAAGTACGGCTCTACGACATCTGGGGTGGCTGAGGTGACGGCGGTGGAGGAGAAGCCCGCGCGGCTGATCAGCGGGCCCGGGATGCTGCTGGTGTGGCTGTACGGGGTGATGGTGGTCGGCGCGGTGTCGCGATCCGCCGTGCAGATCGCGACCGACTTCGATAAGGCGCCGCTCGCGTACGCGCTGTCGGCTCTGGCCGGGCTGGTCTACGGGTTCATCACGTACTCGCTCGTGCGGGGCGGAGAGATGGCGCGGCGGGCGGCGTTCGTGTGCTGCGGGGCGGAGTTGCTCGGGGTGCTGACGGTCGGCACGTGGACTCTGGCCGATCCGTCAGCGTTCCCCGACGCGACGGTGTGGTCGGACTACGGGATGGGGTACCTGTTCATCCCGGTTCTGCTGCCGCTCTCCGCCATGTACTGGTTGCGCAAGGCGCGGTCCCAACAGGGTGGCTGAGCTGTTCTCGCGGCTTCCCGTTGTTTGGGGCTGGTCGCGCAGTTCCCCGCGCCCCCAGGAAAGCGCCCTACGCGGTAGCCGCGTATGAAGTTGCCGCCTTCTCCAGGATGACCATCGGGACTCCGTCCCGGCCCTGTTCCGTCCCTACGGCCACGTAGCCCACGCGGCGGTACAGGCGCAGGCCGTTCTCGCTGCGGTGGCCGGCGCTGAGGCGGAAGGTCGTGGCGCCGTGCTGCTCGGCGAGGGCCGTCTCCGCCGCGCGCAGCAGTCGTGCGCCGATGCCGTGGCCCTGGAGGCGGGGGTGCACGCAGAGCTTGCCGATGGCGGCGGCGCCGTCCTCGGTGACGCGGCCGTGCACCGAGCCGACGACCTCCTCGCCGAGCCGCGCGACGAAGACGCGGTCGGCGGCGACCTCCTCGCGAACCGATTCCAGGCTCTGCACGAGCGGGTCGATGCGGTAGTTGCCGTACAGCGCGGCTTCGCTCTGGAAGCACAGGTACTGCAGCCTGAAGATCTGCTCGACGTCCTGCTCGGTCGCCTCGGAGATGATCACGCTCATGCCCATGTGTGCACGCCTCCCGCTCACCTGTCGCCTGTCGTCCCCCACTCCTATCCCCGCACTCTGCGGGCCGCAACCTCCGGTGTGAGCAAACGACGCAGACATCCCAGACATCTGGAGCGTTCCGGGCCGAGGCTGCCCTGTGAGATACCCAACTCCCCCGCGATCTCCCGGTAGGTCAGGTCCCTCGGGGAGAACAGGGCGGACAGCAGTCGCGGGCAGCGTCCGGGCAGCCGGGCCACCGCGTCCCGCAGGACTCGAAGGCGGGCGGCGGTGAGCACCTGCTGCTCGGGGTCCCGGGCGGCCTCGTCGGCGGGCTCGCTCTCGTACGGCCGCTCGAAGACGGTCGTACGACGGCTGCGGCGGGCCTCGGCGCGGACGGCGGCGCGCAGCCAGCGCTCGGGGTCGTGCGGGGGGCCGTCGGCGTCGAGGCGCTCCAGCAGGCGCAGCCACACCGCCTGTTCGAGGTCGCCGGGCTCGGTGCCGGTGGCATGTGCCTCGGCCGAGGCCTCGGCGACGAGCAGGGGGCGCAGGGCGGTGACCATGTCGGGCGTCATATGCGGCACGACGCGGCCGCCCGGGGCAGGGGTTGCCGGGCGGCCGGTGGTTCACCTCAAACGGTTCAGCGGGGCTCAGCCGTTGACGAAGTCCTCGCGGGCGAGCAGGCCGGTGTCCGGCTGGTCGGTGAAGATGCCGTCGATGCCGGTGGCGAAGTACACCTGGTAGGCGCCGAAGACGTCGCCGTACGCGTCGACGTCGGTGCCCTTGCGGAAGTCCGCCGGCAGGAACGGGTTCTCGTTGCGCAGCGTCCAGGGGTGCAGGATCAGGCCGACCTTGTGGGCGTCGGCGACCAGCGTGGTCGGCGTGGTGAGGCGGCCACTCGCGTCCTTCGGGACGATCAGGTCCAGGGTGGGGCCGATGCCCTGGGCGTAGGAGGCGATCTCGCGCAGCCCGGCCGGCTTGACCAGGTCGGCGACCGTGCGCGGGTCGCCGGTCTCGACGAAGTCCCAGGGGCGGGTGGTGGGGCCGGACAGCAGGACGACGAGATTGTTGTCGACGAGCTTGTTCAGCCGCTGGATGCTGGTCGGCTCGAAGGACTGCACGATCACCGGCGAGGTACGGCGGTCCTTGCCGTGCCGGTGCAGCAGCTTGGCGACCCGCTCCTCCAGGCCGAGGCCCAGCTTCCGGAAGTAGGTGGGGTGCTTGAGCTCGGGGTAGATCCACACCTGCTTGCCCCGCTTGCGGGTCTGCTCGTCCTGCCAGAGCAGCACCTCTTCGAAGGTGGGGATCTCCCAGCGGCCGTCGTAGAGGGTGTTGTGCGGGCGGTTGGCCGGGATGCGCTCGGTCGCCCGCAGGGTCTTCAGCTCGGCGAGCGTGAAGTCCTCGGTGAACCAGCCGGTGACGGAGGCGCCGTCCAGCACCTTGGTGGTCCTGCGGCCGGCGAACTCGGGGCGGCTCGCGACGTCCGTGGTCCCGCCGATCTCCGGCTCGTGCCGGCAGACGAGGTGGCCGTCCTTGGTGGGCACCAGGTCGCCGGCCTCGACGATGTCCGCGCCGAGGTCCAGGGCGAGCTGGTAGGAGCCCAGGGTGTGCTCGGGGCGGTAGCCGCTGGCGCCGCGATGGCCGATGATCGTGGGCTTGGGCAGGCTCCTCACCCCACCCGAGTGCCCCGTCGCCCCGGCGGCTCTCGCCGTGCCGGACAGGCCCAGGACACCGGCGCCCAGCACCGCCGCGCCGAGGAGTGCCCGCCGTCCGGTGCCCTGCGGCTCGTTCGACTCCTGCGTTGCCATGCGCGGCCTCCTCGCCGTCGGTGCTCGTGGTGTGCGGGCCGATCGTAGGGGCGCGGACATGACCGGAGGGAGACCTCGGCTCGAACACGCGGATGACGCTGAATGGCGTACGAGCGGATGACGCTGAATGGCGTACGAGGGGACGTAGATGACGGGCCGTCGGTTTGGCCGGGTACCCCTCCGGGACACCCGGAGGACAGATGCTCGCGCGATGTCCGTCACATCGTCGCGCCCACGTTACGGGGGCCCGGCGTCGGGCCGCCGCAGGTGAACGCCGGTCAATTCCGTGTAAGACCTCGGTGAACCCGATGTGCGCAACACCCGTGGCCGCGAGTATCGTCCTCACCTGCACAGACACATACAGAACCGGAGGACCCGTTGTCCCGCTTCGCGCTCATCAAGGGTGTGCTCGGTCCGGTCATGCGCCTGATGTTCCGCCCCCGGGTGGAGGGCGTGGAGAACATTCCGGGCGACGGTCCGGTCATCCTCGCCGGCAACCACGTGACCTTCATCGACTCGATGATCCTCCCGCTGGTCTGCGACCGTCAGGTGTTCTTCATCGGCAAGGACGAGTACGTCACCGGCAAGGGCCTCAAGGGCCGGCTGATGGCGTGGTTCTTCACCGGCGTCGGCATGATCCCGGTCGACCGGGACGGCGGCAAGGGCGGCGTCGCCGCGCTGATGACCGGGCGGCGGATTCTGGAGGAGGGCCGCGTCTTCGGGATCTACCCCGAGGGGACGCGGTCGCCCGACGGGCGGCTGTACCGGGGCCGTACCGGCATCGCGCGGCTGACCCTGATGACCGGGGCGCCGGTGGTGCCGTTCGCGATGATCGGCACGGACAAGATCCAGCCGGGTGGGGCTGGTATGCCTCGGCCGTCCCGGGTGACCGTGCGGTTCGGGGAGCCCCTGGAGTTCTCCCGGTACGAGGGGATGGACCGGGACCGGTATGTGCTGCGGGCCGTGACCGACTCCGTGATGGCCGAGGTCATGCGGCTGTCGGGGCAGGAGTATGTGGACATGTACGCCACGAAGGCCAAAGCCGCCTGAGGATTCGCTCTGCCGCCGTAGGGGTGCTGCCCGTACGGCGGCTTTGCGTTGTCGTTGGTTGCTCGCGCAGTTCCCCGCGCCCCTTAGGGCACCTTTCCCTACGCGTTTTCCAGTTTCTGGTTCTTCAGCATGAACCACGCCGCCACCGAGGCCGCCAGCAGTACGGCTGCTCCCGCGCCCGCTGCCATCGCCAGGCCGTCCACGAAGGACTGGCGGGCCGCGTTCAGGAGGGTCTCGCCCGTGTGGGGCGGCAGGGTGGCTGCTACCTCGGTCGCGCTGCCGAGGGACTCGTGGGCCTCGGCGGGGGTGCCGACCGGGGCGGGGAAGCCCCGGTAGACGCCGGTGACGATGGAGCCGAGCAGGGCGATGCCGAGGGCCGCGCCCAGTTCGTAGGCCGTCTCGGAGACCGCGGAGGCGGCGCCCGCCTGGTCCTTGGGGACGGAGCCGAGGATGACGTCCGCGGTCACCGTGAAGGAGAAGCCCGCGCCGACGCCGACGACCAGCAGGGCGGCGCCCAGGACCGGGTAGCCGGTGGACTGGTCGAGGAAGGCCAGGGAGGCCAGGGCCAGGCCGACGGCCGCCAGGCCGCCGGAGACCACCGTACGGACCGAGAGGCGGCGGGCCACCCGGCCCGCGACCAGGCCGGCCGCCACCGCGCCCACGGCGGCCGGGAGTTCCGCCAGGCCCGCCTCGAACGGGCGTCGGCCCTGGACGAGTTGCAGGTACTGGGACAGGAAGAACACCAGGCCGGACAGGCCGAGGATGGTCAGCAGGTCGGCCAGGACCGCGCCGCTGAAGCCGCGGTGGGCGAACAGGCGCATGTCCAGCAGCGGGGCCGGCAGGGTGAGCTGACGGCGGACGAAGGCGTACAGCGCGGCCAGGCCCAGCAGGCCCACGGCGAGGGGTTCCCAGGCCAGGCCGTGCGAGGCGGCCTCCTTCACGGCGTAGACGACGCCGATCATGCCGACCAGGGACAGCAGCACGCTGGGCAGGTCCCAGGGGCCGGGCTCGGGGTTGCGCGACTCGGGCAGCAGCTTGATGCCGACGAGGACGAGGACCGCCATCACCGGCAGGTTGATCAGGAAGACCGAGCCCCACCAGAAGTGCTCGAGCAGGAAGCCGCCCGCGATCGGGCCGACCGCGGTGCCGGCGGAGGCGGTGGCGCCCCAGATGCCGACGGCGAGGCTGCGCTCGCGCGGGTCGTGGAAGAGGTTGCGGATCAGGGCGAGGGTGGCCGGCATCAGCGTGGCGCCGGCGACACCGAGCAGGGCGCGGGCCGCGATCATCATCTCGGGGCTCGTGGCGTAGGCGTTGAGCACGGAGACCGCGCCGAACGCGGTCGCGCCGACGAGCAGGATGCGCTTGCGGCCGATGCGGTCGCCGAGGCTGCCCATGGAGACGAGCAGACCGGCGATGACGAAGGAGTAGACGTCGCCGATCCAGAGGAGCTGGTTGCCGGTGGGGCGCAGATCCTCACTGATGTAGGGGGTTGCGAGACCGAGGACCGTCGCGTCGACGGCCACCAGCAGCACGGCGAGCACGAGGACGGACAGCGCGAGCCAGCGGCCCGGGCGCTTCACCGCCTCGGTCGTCGTCGCCGGCTGCAGGGCGCTGGTCATGGTTCCTCTCTCCGTAGTGCTCCGCCGAGCAGCAGCTCGACGATCATGAACTGGAAGTCGTTGCGGGCGACCTTGCCGTCCATCACCGCCCACGCCCCGGCCGCGATCAGGCCGTAGAGCGCCTCGGTGAGCCAGGTGGGGGTCAGGTCGATGCGGAACTCTCCGCTGTCCTGGCCGCGCCGGAACAGGGCCGCGATCCGGGTGTCGAGCCGGGCCCAGCCCGCGTTCTGGCCCTCGCCCTCGAACAGCTGGTTCTCGCTGTAGAGGAACGACAGCAGCCCGGTCGCGGGCTCGACCTCGCGCACGAGGCGCCGTACGGCGTCGCTCGCACTGCCCTCGTCCAGCCGGGCCGCGTCCAGCGCGGCCTCGCACTCGGCGATGCCGAGCGACTCCAGGGCCCTTACGAGGGCGTCGCGCCCGGCGAACTGGCGGTGCAGGGTCGCCCGGCTGATCCCGGCGGCCTTGGCGACCTCGTCCATGGTCGCGGTGGACTTGCGGGTCAGCAGGGCCGCGGCACTGCGCAGGACGTGGTCACGATCGACAGCCATGAGACAACCATAGCCCATGTGAGACATCTCTGTCTCATCGAGGGCATGCGTGTCTCAGGGTCAGGGACCTCCGGGGTGGTTCAGTGCCAGGGCAACGCGCCGCGCTTCTCCCAGTACGCGCGCGGCTCCTCGGCCAGGGCGGCGAGGCGGGCGAGCTGGTCCTCGTCGAGGTCCACGACCGGGGCGTGCAGGTTGGAGGCGAGCTGAAGGACGGTCGCGGCGCCGGAGAGGACCACCCCGGCCCAGGGCTGACGGAGCACACAGGCGAGGGCCACCGCGTCGCAGCCGAGGGAGGTCTGGGCGGCCACCGCCTTCAGGGCGTCGGGCGCGTGGGTTTCCGCCAGGCGGCCGTTCGCCATGCCCTCCTTGACGATCACCGTGAGCCCGGCGTCATGGGCTTCGGCGAGGGCGGGGGCGGCCGAGGGCTCCAGGAGGTTGTAGGTCGACTGGACCGTACGGAAGAGGGGCTCGCCGTCCACGGTCACGGCGAGCGCCGCGCGGATGGCGTCGGCCTGGGCGGGACCGCTGGTGGAGAAGCCGACCGACACCCCCTGGGCCGCCGCCTCCGCGAGCTCGGCGTGCAGGGCCTTGTCGGTGAGGGCGGGGCTGTCGGGGGTGACCGAGTGGATCTGGTAGAGGTCGAGGCGCTCGCCGAGCAGGGCGTCGGTCTCGGCGCGCTGACGCCGGTACGTGGCGAGGCTGTGGTCCTTGACCTCGTGCTGCTCGGCGTCGGTGGACCAGTCGGCGGTGTAGGTGTAGCCCCACTTGCTGCCGACGACCACGTCGTCGGCCTCCGGGTGGGCCTTCAGCCAGTCGGCGAGGAACTCCTCCGAACGGCCGTAGGAGCGGGCGGCGTCGAAGTAGCGGACGCCCTGCGCGTAGGCCGCGTCGAGGAGGTCGTGCGTGCGCTGTTCGAGCGCTTCGACCGTACGGTCCTCAGGAAGGTCGTCGTCCCGGCCGAGATTGATGTAGCCGGGGCGGCCGACGGCGGCGAGGCCCAGTCCGATGTGTGCGGTCGGGGTGGTCGCGGCGGCCAGGCGGCTGAACGGCATGAGGGCTCCCTGCACGATCGGCTGAGGCGGATCCGGCACCAATCTAACCGGCCGCGCCCCAACCGGCTCGGGGCGGCTCAGCCCATGCTGACGCACCGCGGCACGAAGGCCGGGTCGGCCGGGCCGCGCCGGTCGAGGGCGTTCAGCACCCACTGCTCGACCAGCGGGGACTTGGGCGCCTGGTCGTGCTCGGTGAGGTCGAGCGGACAGCGGTCCTGCAGCAGCACATTGGTCACGTACGAGGCCGGGCCGTCGAGGAAGGCGCTGGTGTGGGGCAGCACGACCTCGTCGTACCTGGTGGCGATCGCCGTGTAGTCGGGGCCGACCGGGGTCTCGGGGTCCGCGTTGAGCTTCTGCAGGAACTCCGACCCCGCGGTCTGGTCGACGCAGGAGGGGCAGAGGGTGGCTCCGGCCACCAGGGCGAGCGGGTTGGTGGTGCCGTGGTTGGAGGGCACGATGCCGACGAGGTCGTCGACCTTGGTCGCGCCGCCGAGGAACTTGACGTAGTAGCGGGGCATCATGCCGCCCTGGCTGTGCCCGACGATGTCGACCTTCTTGGCGCCGGTCGCGCCGAGCACGGCATTCACGAAGTCGCGCAGCTCGGCCGCCGAGTCGGGGATGGGGGCCGTCTCCAGGTCGCCGTACTCGAAGGAGAAGACGCAGTGGCCGGCGGCCGCGAGCTCGGGCGACAGGGTCAGCCAGTTCTCGTACGAGGTCTTGAAGGTGCCGTTGACCAGGACGACGGGCTGCGGGTGGGCCGAGTCCGGCTTGCAGGACCAGTTGTTGGCGCCGGGCGGCGGCGTGTCCGCGGCGCCCGCGGGGGCGGCGGTGAGGCCGAGCGCGGAGAGGGCGGCGAGGGTGACGGTGGCGAGGAGGCGGGTGGTGCGTCTCGTGCGGATTGCTCGCATGACGTCCCTTTCGTGCTCGGCTGCTTGCCCGGCTTCATGATCGGCTGAGGCGACCGGTGTTCGGCAATGCCGACCGGGTAACCGGAATAGTTACCTCCGAGTAGGAAGTCGTCAAGGTTTCGGCCAGTGGCTGAATCCCATCTGTTATCGAGCAGCGCGGGCAACGCAAAGCGGGGCAATACGAGGCGGGGCAACACAAAAGGGCCCGGACATGTCGTCCGGGCCCTTCGGGGGTTGCTGCCAGGGTCAGGCCTGCTTGGCCGTGGCCCACTCGTGCTGCGCCGCCACGTCGGCCTTCACCTCGGCCAGCTGCACGGCGACCGCGCTCGGGGCCGTGCCGCCCCGGCCGTCGCGGGAGGCCAGGGCGCCGGGGACGTTGAGGACCGTGCGGACCTCGGGAGTGAGGTGCTCGGAGATCTTGGCGAACTGTTCGTCGGTGAGCTCGTCCAGCTCCTTACCCTCGGCCTCGGCGACCTTCACGCACTCGCCGGCGACCTCGTGGGCGACCCGGAAGGGGACGCCCTGCTTGACCAGCCACTCGGCGATGTCGGTGGCGAGGGAGAAGCCGGCCGGGGCCAGCTCCTCCATGCGCTCGCGGTGGACGGTGAGGGTGGCCATCATGCCGGTGAAGGCCGGGAGCAGGACCTCCAGCTGGTCGATGGAGTCGAAGACCGGCTCCTTGTCCTCCTGCAGGTCGCGGTTGTACGCGAGCGGGAGGGCCTTGAGGGTCGCCATCAGGCCGGTGAGGTTGCCGATCAGACGGCCCGACTTGCCGCGGGCCAGCTCGGCGATGTCCGGGTTCTTCTTCTGCGGCATGATCGAGGAGCCGGTGGAGAAGGCGTCGTGCAGGGTCACGAAGGAGAACTCCTTCGTGTTCCAGATGATGATCTCCTCGGCGATCCGGGAGATGTTCACCCCGATCATCGCCGTGATGAAGGCGAACTCGGCGACGAAGTCACGGGAGGCCGTGCCGTCGATGGAGTTGGCGGCGGAGCCGTGCTCGAAGCCGAGGTCCTTCGCCACCGCCTCCGGGTCCAGGCCGAGGCTGCTGCCGGCCAGGGCGCCCGAGCCGTACGGCGACACGGCCGTGCGCTCGTCCCACTGGCGCAGCCGCTCCGCGTCCCGGGACAGCGACTGGACGTGCGCCAGGACATGGTGGGCGAACAGCACCGGCTGGGCGTGCTGGAGGTGGGTGCGGCCGGGCATCGCCACGTCCGGGTGCGCCTCGGCGAGGCCGATCAGGGCGTCCTGGAGGTCGGCGATCAGACCGGCGACGATGCGGGCGTGGTCGCGCAGGTACATCCGGAACAGCGTGGCGACCTGGTCGTTGCGGGAGCGGCCCGCGCGCAGCTTGCCGCCGAGGTCCGGGCCGAGCCGCTCCAGCAGGCCGCGCTCCAGGGCGGTGTGGACGTCCTCGTCGGCGATGGTGCCCACGAAGTCGCCCGAGGCGACGTCCGTCTCCAGCTGGTCGAGGCCCGCGATCATCCGGGTCAGCTCGTCCTCGGTGAGGAGTCCGGCCTTGTGCAGCACGCGCGCGTGGGCGCGGGAACCGGCGATGTCGTAGGGGGCGAGCCGCCAGTCGAAGTGGACCGACGCGGACAGTTTCGCCAGGGCCTCCGCGGGGCCGTCCGCGAACCGGCCGCCCCAGAGCCGTACGTCACCGCTGTTGCTGCTCACTGCGCTGCTCCTCGGAAGACACCGTTGTTATGCATGAGTATGCAGACCCCTGCATGATTCGTCAATCTCGCTCGTGGGCAGTCCTTAGCGTCGATAATCTTTAGCCATGGGAAAGACTTACGAGCACATAGACGGCAGGCTTCGTACGTTCATCGAGGAACAGCCGGTCTTCTTCACCGCCACCGCCCCGCTGGCGGGAGACGGCACCATCAACCTCTCCCCCAAGGGTCTCAAGGGCTCCTTCGCGGTGCTGGACGAACACACCGTGGCGTACCTGGACTTCGCCGGGTCCAACGCGGAGACGGTCGCGCATCTGCGGGAGAACGGGCGGATCACCCTGATGTGGTGCGCGTTCCAGGGGCCGCCGAACATCGTGCGGGTGCACGGGCGGGGCGAGCCGGTGTTCCGTGACGACCCGCGGTTCACCGAACTCCTCGCCCGCTTCCCCGACATCGACCCCTCGCTCCATGGGCTGCGCGCGATCATCGTGGTGACGGCCGAGCTCGTGCGGGACACCTGTGGGTACGCCGTGCCCTTCATGTCGTACGACGAGGACCGGGATCTGCACGCTCGGCGCTTCGCGCGGGAGGACGACGCCTCGCTGGGGGCGTACTTCGAGAAGAAGGACCACATCGCCTCCAGCATGGACGGGTTGCCGGGGTTGCCGTTGCCTCTGCCGCCCATGCCGTAGGGGTTCTTGTGGGTTTGCGGGTGCGGGTTGTGTGTGGTTGCTCGCGCAGTTCCCCGCGCCCCTGAAGGGCATGTCCGCTCACGGCGTTGAACAGGTCCCGTCCCCTCTCCGTACCTCTGGGCCCAGGAAGACAGCAGTCCCGGAGGCATCGTGACCACCACGCTCGCAGGCGGTCGGGCCGCTCGTCGGCAGACCATGCGTCGGATACGACCGCGCCGCTCACCGGCCGTGCCGTTGCTGCTGGCGCTGTGGGCCGGTGCGGCCGGGGTGCTGTGGTTGTGGTGGGACAACACCCCGGCCGTCGCCGATCGGGCGGGGTGGGTCCTGGGCGCCGGGCGGATCACCGGGCTCGTGGCCGGGTATCTCATGGCGCTCGTCGTGCTGCAGATGGCACGGGTGCCCGCGCTGGAGCGGCGGGTGGGGTCGGACCGGGTCGCGCGCTGGCACGCCATGTCCGGGCGGTACACGCTGAGCCTGGTCCTCGCCCATGTCGTGCTGACCATGTGGGGGTACGCCCTCCAGGCCGGCAAGGGCCTCGGGGACGTCGTCCAGCAGACGGTCGACTCCGTCACCGGGCTGCCGGACATGGGCAAGGCGGCCGTCGGCACGGGTCTGCTGCTGGTCATCGGCCTGATCTCGGCCGGCCCGGTCCGCCGCCGGCTGCCGTACGACCTCTGGTACCACGTGCATCTGCTGACGTACGCGGCGGTGTTCCTGACGTTCTGGCACCAGATCGCCACCGGCAACGACTTCGCGGTGCAGCCGCTCGCGAAGACCGCGTGGACCGCGCTGTACGCGGCCGTCACCGGGCTGCTGCTGTGGTACCGCGTGCTGACGCCGGTGCGGCTCAATCTGCGGCACCGCATGCGGGTGGAGGCGGTGATCGAGGAGACGCCGGGCATCGTGTCGGTACTGATCGGCGGGCACAAGCTGCACCGGATGGGCGCCGAGGCCGGGCAGTTCTTCCGGTGGCGGTTCCTGGCGCCGGGCATGCGGTTCAGCTCGCACCCCTACTCGCTGTCGGCGGCGCCCCGGCCGGGCATGCTGCGCATCACCGTCAAGGCGATCGGCGACCACAGCTCCCGGCTGCGCGACCTCGAACCCGGCACCCGCGTGTGGGCCGAGGGGCCGTACGGCGCGCTGACCGCGCAGCGGCGCAGCCGGGGCAAGGTGCTGCTGGTCGCGGGCGGGGTCGGGATCACGCCGATGCGGGCGCTGTTCGAGACGCTGCCAGGCGCGGCCGGTGACATCACCCTGCTCTACCGGGCCAACAGCACCCAGGAGCTGGCCCTGTGGGACGAGCTGGCGGCCATCGCCGACGAGCGGGGCGCCCGGCTGATGTACGCGGTCAACAGCCCTGACGGCGAACGCCCGGACATCTCCCCCGAGTCGCTGCAGCGCAAGATCCCGGAGATCGAGCGCCACGACGTGTTCCTGTGCGGGCCGCCCGGTTTCGCGCAGTCGGTGTACGAGGCGCTGCGCGGCGCGGGTGTGCCGGCCCGGCGCATCCACCACGAGTCCTTCGAGATGTGAGCCGTGGAGTTGCGGAACCCATGAAGAAGAGCCATCCCGTCCGGCGTGCCCTGCTCGCCACCGTCGCCACCGTGTCCGGCGTCGTGCTGCTGCTGTCCCTCAAGCCGGCCTCCGACCCGGCCGCCGCGGCGCCTCCTCCCCCACCGGCGTCCGCCGCCGGGCGACCCGCCCCGGGCGCCGGCACGGTCACCGGTGCGGTCGCCGCGACCCAGTACGGCCCCGTCCAGGTCCGGATCACCCTCGCCGGCGGCAGGATCACCCGGGCCGAAGCCGTCCAGGCCCCGAGCGGCGGCCGCAGCACCGAGATCAACGGCAGCGCGGTACCTCAGCTCAACCAGGAGGCCGTGGCGGCGCAGAGCGCGCGGATCGACGCCGTGTCCGGGGCGACGTACACCAGCGAGGGCTACCGGAAGTCCCTGCAGTCGGCGCTGGACCAGGCCGGTGGCTGACTCCCGGGTGCGGCGCACGGAGGAGGTCATGGGGACGGTGTTCTCCTTCGACGTCCGCGGCGGGGGACCCGAGGCGCTCGACGCGGCCGTAGCCGAACTGCACCGCCTCGACGCTCTGTTCAGCACCTACCGCGAGAACAGCCAGCTCTCCCGGCTCGCGCGCGGGGAGCTGGACCTCGCCGACTGCGACCCGGTCGTGGCCGAGGTGCTCGAACTGGCCGCCGAGGCCGAACGGCTCAGCGACGGCTGGTTCAGCCCCCGTTACGCCGGCCGCCTCGATCCCACCGGCATCGTCAAGGGCTGGGCCACCGAACGCGTGGCACACCTGCTGCGGGACGCCGGCGCGACCGCGGTCAACGTCAACGGCGGCGGAGACGTCCAGCTGCTCGGCTCCCCGGGCGGCCAACAGCCCTGGCAGGTCGGCGTGGCCGACCCCCTGCGGCCGGGCGAGCTGGCGGCGGTGATCTCCTCGGCGCAGGCGACCGAACTGGCGGTGGCCACCTCCGGCACGGCCGAGCGCGGCGCGCACATCATGGACCCGCGCACCGGAAGCCCGGCGACCACGGACCTCCTGTCGGTGACCGTGGCAGGCCCGTCCCTGACCTGGGCCGACTGCTGGGCGACAGCGGCTTTCGCGATGGGATCGAAACGGGCCCGGAGGTGGCTGGAGTCCCTACCGGACGTGGAAGCGATCCTGATGACAGACGCCCCTAGGGGCGCGGGGAACTGCGCGAGAACCACAGACGACCCGCACCCGGCAACGGCGACGAAGAACCCCCTCAGTGCCCGTTCTGAGCCAACCGCAGCAAATGATCGGCCAGCGCCTGCCCACCCGTAGGGTTCCGGCTGATCAACAGCAACGTGTCGTCACCCGCGATGGTCCCCAGAATGTCGTGCAGCTCGGCCTGATCGATGGCCGAGGCGAGAAACTGCGCAGCCCCCGGAGGGGTACGCAGGACCACGAGATTCGCCGAGGCCTCCGCGGAGATCAGCAGCTCCTGCGAGAGCCGCCGCATCCGCTCCTCCTTGGCGGACTCCCCGAGCGGAGCGCGAGGCGTACGGAACCCCCCTTCGCTGGGCACGGCGTAGATCAGCTCACCGTCGGTGTTGCGGATCTTCACCGCGTTCAGCTCGTCGAGGTCCCGGGACAGCGTCGCCTGCGTGACGGTCAGCCCGTCGTCCGCGAGCAGCTTCGCCAGCTGGCTCTGCGACCGCACCGGCTGCCGGTTGAGGATGTCCACGATCCGGCGGTGACGTGCGGTGCGGGTCTGCGGCACGGCCGGCCCGGAGGTCTGGTCGTGATCCTGCGCCTGGCTCATCGTCGTCTCATTCTCCGGCTCGTCCGTCCCCGTCGACTGCGTCAAGGATGCCGGGCAGCGCCTGAAGAAGCGCTTCCACTTCCTCCTGGCCGATGTTCAGCGGCGGCATGAGCCGTACGACATCGGGGGCAGGCGCGTTCAGCAGGAAACCGGCGTCCTGAGCCGCCTGCTGCACCTTCGTCGAGAGCGGCTCGGTGAGCACGATACCCAGGAGCAGGCCGGCGCCCCGGACATGGGAGACCAGCGGGTGACCGAGGGACTCGATTCCCTCGCGCAGCGCCTCGCCCTGCTGCTTGACGTTCTCCAGCAGCCCTTCGTTCTCGATGGTGTCCAGCACGGCCAGGCCCGCCGCGCAGGCGACCGGGTTGCCGCCGAAGGTGGTGCCGTGGTGGCCGGGCTGGAGCAGCTCGGCGGCCCGGCCGAAGGCGACGGTCGCGCCGAGGGGCAGTCCGCCGCCGAGCTGCTTGGCGAGGGTGACGATGTCGGGCAGGACGCCCTCGTGGGCCTGGTACTCGAACCAGTTGCCGGTACGGCCGATGCCGGTCTGCACCTCGTCGAGGACGAGCAGCGCGCCGGTGGCGGCGGTGATGGCGCGGGCGGCCTTGAGGTAGCCGGGCGGCGGGACGACGACGCCGAGCTCGCCCTGGATCGGCTCGATGATGACCAGGGCGGTGTCCTCGGTGACCGCGGCGGCCAGGGCCTGCGCGTCACCGAACGGCACGTGGGTGACGTCGCCGGGCAGCGGCAGGAAGGGTTCCTGCTTGGCGGGCTGGCCGGTGAGCGCGAGGGCACCCATGGTGCGGCCGTGGAAGCCGCCCTGGGTGGCGACCATGTGGGTCCGCCCGGTGAGCCGGCCGATCTTGAAGGCGGCCTCGTTGGCCTCGGCGCCGGAGTTGCAGAAGAAGACCTTGCCCTCGCGGCCGAAGTGTCGGATCAGCCGCTCGGCGAGCGTCACGGTCGGCTCGGCCATGAAGAAGTTGGAGATGTGGCCGAGGGAGCCGATCTGCCTGCTGACGGCCTCGACGATCGCCGGGTGGGCGTGGCCGAGCGCGTTGGTGGCGATGCCGCCGACGAAGTCGAGGTACGGCCGGCCGTCGGCGTCCCAGACCGTGGTGCCCTCACCGCGGACGAGGGGCAGCCGCGGGGTGCCGTAGTTGTTCATGAGCGCGCCCTGCCACCGCGCGGTCATCTCCTGGTTGCTCATGACTCCCCCTCTTTTTTCTGGCCCTCGGTGTTCTGATCGGGCACGACCATGGTGCCGATGCCTTCGTCGGTGAAGATCTCCAGCAGGATGGAGTGCTGGACCCGGCCGTCGATGACGCGGGCGGTCGTCACGCCGTTGCGGACGGCGTGCAGGCAGCCCTCCATCTTCGGGACCATGCCGGAGGACAGCTCCGGCAGCAGCTTCTCCAGCTGGGATGCGGTGAGGCGGCTGATCACCTCGTCGGAGTTCGGCCAGTCCTCGTAGAGACCCTCGACGTCGGTGAGGACCATGAGGGTCTCGGCGCCCAGTGCCGCAGCGAGAGCCGCAGCCGCCGTATCAGCATTGACGTTGTAGACATGTCCGTCGTCCTGGCTTCGTGCGATCGACGAGACGACCGGGATACGGCCGTCCGCGAGCAGGGCCTCGATGGCGCCCGTGTCGATGGCGGTGATCTCGCCGACGCGGCCGATGTCGACGCTCTCGCCGTCGATCTCGGGCTGGTGCTTGGTGGCGGTGATGGTGTGCGCGTCCTCGCCGGTGAGGCCGACGGCGAGCGGCCCGTGCTGGTTGAGCAGGCCGACCAGTTCGCGCTGCACCTGGCCGGCGAGCACCATGCGTACGACGTCCATGGCGTCCTCGGTGGTGACGCGCAGGCCCGCCTTGAACTCGCTGACGATGCCGTGCTTGTCGAGGGCGGCGCTGATCTGGGGGCCGCCGCCGTGCACGACGACCGGCTTGAGGCCGGCGTGGTGCAGGAAGACGACGTCCTGGGCGAAGGCGGCCTTCAGTTCCTCGTCGATCATGGCGTTGCCGCCGAACTTGATGACGACGGTCTTGCCGTTGTGGCGGACCAGCCAGGGCAGCGCTTCGATGAGGATCTGGGCCTTGGGGAGGGCGGTGTGCTTCCGCGTGGTGCTCATGAGGAGTAGGCGCTGTTCTCGTGGACGTAGTCGGCGGTGAGGTCGTTGGTCCAGATGGTGGCGGTCTCGTCGCCCGCGGCGAGGTCGGCGACGATGTGCACCTCGCGGTAGCGCATGTCGACCTTGTCGCGGTCCTCGCCGACCGAGCCGTTCTTGCAGACCCAGACGCCGTTGATGGCGACGTTGAGCTGGTCCGGGTCGAAGGCGGCGGACGTGGTGCCGATCGCGGAGAGGACGCGGCCCCAGTTGGGGTCCTCGCCGTGGATGGCGCACTTGAGGAGGTTGTTGCGGGCGATGGACCGGCCGACCTCGACGGCGTCGGCCTCGGTCGCGGCGTTGATCACCTCGACCTTGATGTCCTTGCTGGCGCCCTCGGCGTCGCGGATCAGCTGCTGGCCGAGGTCGTCGCAGACGGTCCTCACGGCCTCGGCGAACTCAGCGTACTCGGGCGTGACACCTGAGGCGCCGGAGGCCAGCAGGAGCACGGTGTCGTTGGTGGACATGCAGCCGTCGGAGTCGACCCGGTCGAAGGTGGTGCGGGTCGCGGCGCGCAGGGCCTGGTCCAGGGCGGCGCTGTCCAGGTCGGCGTCCGTGGTGATCACCACGAGCATGGTGGCGAGGCCGGGGGCGAGCATGCCGGCGCCCTTGGCCATGCCGCCGACGGTCCAGCCGTCCTTGGTGACGACGGACGTCTTGTGGACGGTGTCGGTGGTCTTGATGGCGATGGCCGCCTTCTCGCCGCCGTGCTCGGAGAGCTGGGCGGCGGCGGTCTCGACGCCGGGGAGCAGCTTGTCCATCGGCAGCAGGACGCCGATCAGGCCGGTGGAGCAGACCGCGACCTCGCCCGCGCCGATGTTCAGCACTTCCGCCGCCTTCTCGGCGGTGGCGTGGGTGTCCTGGAAGCCCTTGGGGCCGGTGCAGGCGTTGGCGCCGCCGGAGTTGAGGACGACCGCGGTCAGCTCGCCGGTCTTCAGGACCTGCTCGGACCACAGGACGGGGGCGGCCTTGACGCGGTTGGAGGTGAAGACGCCGGCGGCGGCGCGGCGCGGGCCGTTGTTGACCACGAGGGCCAGGTCCGGGTTGCCGTTCTCCTTGATCCCGGCGGCGATGCCCGCTGCCGTGAATCCCTTCGCTGCCGTCACGCTCACGGCGCAACTCCGATCGTCGTCAGTCCCGTGGTCTCGTCGAGACCGAGGGCGATGTTCATGCTCTGGACGGCACCGCCTGCGGTGCCCTTGGTGAGATTGTCGATGGCGCTGATCGCGATGATGCGGTGCGCGGCGGCGTCGTACGCGACCTGGACCTGAACGGCGTTGGAACCGTAGACGGACGCCGTGGCGGGCCACTGGCCCTCGGGGAGCAGGTGGACGAACGGCTCGTCGGCGAAGGCCTTGGTGTAGGCGGCGCGGACGGACTCGGCGGTGACGCCGGGCCTGGCCTTGGCGGTGCAGGTGGCGAGGATGCCGCGGGGCATGGGGGCAAGGGTGGGCGTGAAGGAGACGGAGATGCGCTCGTCCGCCACGCCGCTGAGGTTCTGGATCATCTCGGGGGTGTGCCGGTGGCCGCCGCCGACGCCGTACGGGGTCATGGAGCCCATGACCTCGCTGCCCAGCAGATGCGGCTTGGGTGCCTTGCCGGCGCCGGAGGTGCCGGACGCGGCGACGACGACGGCCTCGGGCTCGGCGAGGTCGGCGGCGTAGGCCGGGAACAGGGCGAGCGAGACCGCGGTGGGGTAGCAACCGGGCACCGCGACGCGCTTGGACCCCTCCAGCGCGGCGCGGGCACCCGGAAGTTCGGGGAGGCCGTAGGGCCAGGTGCCGGCGTGCGGGGAGCCGTAGAACGTCTCCCAGTCGGCGGCGTCCTTCAGCCGGAAGTCGGCTCCCATGTCGACGACCAGGACGTCCGGGCCGAGCTGCTCGGCCACCGCGGCGGACTGCCCGTGCGGCAGGGCGAGGAACACGACGTCGTGCCCGGCGAGCACCTCGGCGGTCGTCTCCTGGAGCACCCGGTCGGCCAGCGGCAGCAGATGCGGCTGCAGTGCGCCCAGCCGCTGCCCGGCGTTGGAGTTCCCGGTCAGCGCGCCGATCTCCACCTCGGGGTGCCCCAGGAGCAGGCGCAGCACCTCGCCGCCCGCGTACCCGCTCGCTCCGGCCACTGCCGCTCGTACCGTCATGGAACCCTCCTCCTGGATGGCATGACTATACGTTTCGCTGCACGTTTATGCAATCGCTTCGCGGAGGAGGTGCCCAGGCCCGCTCAGCGGCCGGTTCGCCGCCGAGGAGGTGCCCCGGCGCGCTCACCGGCCGGTTCGCCGCCCTGCTGGCGCTGCAGGACCAGAACGTGATGGGCCGGGGCGCGGTCGGTTTCGACCTCGCGGACCTCGACTGGGGGGACTCGGCCGAGGAGCGCGGCGCGGCGAAGGACTTCGTGCTGCGGGTCGTCGGCCTGGCCGCGCGGCGCCACCGGTGGGACGACCTCGGCTACGACCCTCCGTACGCCGAGGCGTGTCTGCGTCGGTTCCACGAGATCGTCGAGGGCTTCGACCCGGCCGGCGCGCGCCCGGCGGGCGACGTGCTGCCGGTGGAGGGGTGCGGCGCCTGCTGCGTGCGGCACCGGATGCTGAGCGCGCTGCCGTTCTGGGACGGGTGCGTGTTCTGTCACCGGTGACAGAATCGGGGTCCCGCCGAAGATCATCCGGAGGATGCGCGTGTGCCCGAGCCTGACCGACTTCACCGAGATCTACGCCGCCCAGCCGCCGGAACCCGTGGCTGTGGACTGGGAGGTCGTCGAGGAGTGGCTCGGGGTGCGGTTGCCCGGTGACTACCGGCGGCTGGCCGGGGAGTGCGGCCCTGTGGAGGTGGGCGGGTTCCTCAATGTGCATGTGCCCTGCGGGGACGGGGACGCGTACGACTGGAGCAGGTGGCTGCGGCGGGTGCTGCGGGACGCGCGGGGCGAGGCCGGGTGTCCGGTGCTGTACCCGGAGCCCGGTGGGCTGCTGCCGTGGGGCGACAGCGAGGACGGGGATCTGTTCTTCTGGGACACATCCAGGTCGGAGGATCCCGACGCATGGCCCGTCGTCGTGCTGCATCGGGGGGCGATACCCGGCAGCGGGCTGCTGCCCTGGCATCGGTACGAGGTGGGGCTCGGCGCGTATCTGCGGTACGCCGTGCGGGAGGGGTGGGAGACGCCCACGCCGCCGGGGCCGGTGATCGGGCCGCTGTACGGGAGCCGGGCCCGGCCGGACTTCCTGGCGGACTCTCCCGTGCCATGGGCCCCGCCGGTGCCGGTGCCCTCGCGGCTCGGCGAGGAGGAGCGGCGACTCGCCCTGGAGACCGGCACCGGGCTCGACGCGCTGCGGCTGCTCGCGCCCCCGCCCGTCGAGCCGTATCTCGGGGGCGGTGTCTGGGACGGGCTGTTCGCGGAACTCGGCACGCGGCTGCCCACCGAGTACGTGGCGCTGATGGACCTGTACGGCGCCGGGATCTGGAGCGAGTGGCTGCGCTTCCACACCCCGCTGCGGACGGGCGAGCGGCGGTTCGTCACGCACGTCGAGGAGACGCTGGACGGCTACCGGAGCCTGCGGGAGAGCCACCCGGACGACTTTCCGCTGCCGGCGTGGCCCGAGCCGGGCGGTTTCCTGCCGTTCGCCAACTCCATCGACGCCGACTATCTGGGCTGGCTCACCAAAGGGCCGGACCCCGACGCCTGGCCCCTGGTGTTCTGGCCCCGGCATGCCCGGCAGGGACCGCCGCTGGAGGGCGGACTGCTGGACACGCTGCTCGCCTGGCAGCGCGGGGCGCTCGTCACGCCGGGGCTGGCGCGGCTGGACGACGAGGAGGACGACCCGGTGGAGTTCGCCGGGTTCCGGTCGTGGGACGACCGGGCCTACTGGTGACAGGCGGGCCACCGCCAAGACGATGGCCCGCTCCGTCGTCGCCCGTCAGTCCTGCCTGATCCGCAGGAACGTGACCGAGTTCGCCGGGAAGGTGTACGAGAACTTCTCGGCGACGCCCGAGAAGGTGGACGTCACCGGGGTGACCGGCGTGTCCGACTCGGTGTTCACGTCGCCGGGGTCGGCGGCCAGGGTGGTCACCCGGGCCCGCGAGGAGACGTCGTCGCGGCCGAGGTCGATCGCCGTACGGGCGGCCGTCGGCTGGGCGTTGACGACCTTGACGATCAGGTCGCCGGTGCGCTCGTCCTCGGTGACGACCTGGCGGAAGGGCTCGGCCTGCTTGTCGTCGGTGAAGCTGTCCCAGAGCGTGCCGTCGACGTAGAGGCTCACCTGGCGGCCGCGGACCTTGACCTGAAGGTCGTAGGTGCGGCCGGTCTCGATGGAGCCGGCCTTGGAGAGCAGGGTCGACTTGCCGCCGTTCACGGCCTGCTCGACGGCGGACTGGGTGTTGTTCCAGCCGCCGAGGTTCCACCAGTAGTAGTTGCCGGTGTCCTTGACGCCGAAGGCGACGAGGAAGCCCTCCTTGCCGGACTTCTTGGTGGCCTTCACGTTCAGGTCGTAGTCGTGCCAGGCCGGGTCACCGGCGGTGACCAGGGTGTTCTCGGCGGCCGCGTCGGTCTGGACGTAGGCCCCGTCCTGGACGCTCCAACTGCCGGCGCCGCTGTGGGTCCACTTGGAGGCGTCACCGGAGAAGTCGTCGCTGAGCAGGGTGGTGCCGTCGGCCGCCGTGACCTTGACGTCGTCGTACGCCGCGCTGGTCGCCCACGTCGACAGGCCGACCGCGCCGGTGATCGGGGCGCTGACGTCCGGGGTGCCGGTCGCGGTGGAGGGCACGACCCGGTCGCCGACGTTGGTCATGAACAGCTTCTGGACCTCGTAGTTGGCGGAGTTCCAGGAGGCGTGGTTGTTGAACCAGATCAGGTCCGGCCGCCACTGCACATAGTCCTCGTTGGCGAGCAGCGGAGCGTAGGAGGCGAGCTTGACGACGTCGGCGTTGCGCTCCAGGCCGGTCATGAACGCGGCTTCGGAGAGGGCGTTCTCGAACGCGTTGCCCTGGGAGGCGTACTCGCCGAGGAAGACCTTGGGGCCGTTCCTGTCGTAGCTGTCGTAGCGGTCGTTGTTCTGCAGGAACCACTGGGGGCTGTTGTAGTAGTGCTCGTCGACCATGTCGACGCCCGCCTCGCGGTTGAGCTTCCAGGCGGTGTCGAAGACGGTGCCGGTGTCGTCGGGGCCGGAGTTGGAGATGACGGTGATCTCCGGGTGCCGCGCCTCGACGGCGGCGCGGAACTGCTGGAAGCGGGCGAAGAACTCCTGGGGGAGGTTCTCCTCGTTGCCCACCTCGATGTGGGTGAGGTGGAACGGCTTGGGGTGGCCCATCTCGGCGCGCTTGCGGCCCCAGGTCGAGGTCGCCGGGCCGTTGGCGAACTCGATCAGGTCCAGGGTGTCCTGGATGTGCCGCTTCAGCAGGGCGTCGTCGGTCACGGCCCGGTTCTGGCCGCAGCCGGTCACCAGCGCGGGCACGACGGGCAGCGGCATCGCGCCGATGTCCTCGGAGAGGCGGAAGTACTCGTAGTAGCCGAGGCCGTAGGACTGGTTGTAGCCCCAGAAGTTGGCGTTGGTGGCGCGCTGCTCGACGGGGCCGATGGTGTCCTTCCACTGGTAGCTGCGCTTGCGCTGCCAGCCGGAGGCCTCGCTGTAGTCCTGCATCGAGCCGGTGTTGACCAGGCAGCCGCCGGGGAAGCGGACGAAGCCCGGGTGCAGGGCCTCGATCTTCTCGGCGAGGTCCTTGCGCAGGCCGTTCGCCTGGCCTTTGTACGTGTCGCGCGGGAAGAGCGAGACCATGTCGAGGGCGGCGGCACCGGAGGACGTCACGGCGAGGCGGCCGCGCGAGCTGGTGCGGGTCGCGGTGAAGGTGGCGGTGTACTTCCGCCAGCCGCCCGACACCGCCACCTGGCGGGCTGTCGCGAGGGGGCCGGCGGCGTCCCGCAGGGCGACCGTGAGGGTGCTGCCTGCCTCGGCGCGGGCCCACACCGAGAAGTCGTAGCGCTTGCCCTGCTCGACGCGGACTCCGGTGTTGTAGCCGGAGTTCGTGACGGTCGAGCCGGCGCCCAGGGAGAGGTAGTTGCGGTTGCGGTCGTTCAGGCGGCCGGTGTCGTTCAGGACCTGGGCCGTGCCGTCCACCGCCCAGGAGGTCAGGGGCGTGTAGGAGCCGTTGTCGGCGGTGGAGTACTCGAAGGACCGGTTCTGTACGAGTTCGGCGTACAGGCCGCCGTCGGCGGCGCGGTTGATGTCCTCGAAGAAGACGCCGTACATCGTGTCGTCGATGGCCGCGCCCCGGGCGCCGGGGTCGAGGGTGATCGCGTAGTCCGTGACCGCCTCGGCGTGGGCGGGGGCGGGGACGACGACGGCCGTGGCCGCCAGGACGGCACCGGCGGTGAGGCCGACTCGCCGGCGGACCCGGCGTGTGCGGGTGGTGCGTGACATGGATACTCCGCGGCTCGGCCCCTGCTCGGGGCGCATGATGGTTCGAAATATCGGACGCTGGTCAGCACTTCGAACGGCAAGATAGGGAGGGGGCGTTGACGCGTCAATGGGTCGCGCAGGGACGGCCGGGAAAGGACCGCGGGCGAGATGGACGAGTTCTGGCCAGTGCCCGCTGCGCTCGCCTATCTGGCGGGGGGATGGCGGGTCGAACGGGTCGTATGCGATCTAGGGGACGGCACGGAAGGCGTCTTCACCGGGACCACCGATTTCACGCCACTTTCCGGCGGCGGCCTGCTGCACCGGGAGACCGGCGACTTCACCTGGCACGGGGTCACCCGGCCCGCCGAGCGGACGCTGCGCTTCCTGCCGGGGTCACAGGCCGGGACGGCGGACGTCCGCTTCGCCGACGGGCGGCCCTTCCACTCGCTCGACCTGAGGACCGGCCGGCACATCGCCGACCACCCCTGCTCCGCGGACCTCTACCACGGGGAGTTCACCGTGACCGGCCCCGACCGTTGGCGCACGGTGTGGCGGGTGGGCGGACCGGCGAAGGACCTGCTGCTGGTCACGGACTACACGCGCGAAACCGCCGAGGGCCAGACCCCGCGACGTCGGCATGATCCGGAAGACAGGCCCTAGGCCGCGGCGGCCATGTCGAGGCGCAGGTTCCAGCGGCCCCGCTGACCGGCCAGCGTGGTGGCCGACAAGGGGCGCACGTCGAGGTTCCAGTACGTCGAGGGCGGGGCCTTCAGGGCGTACACCAGCGCGGCCCGGATCACCGAGGGCTCGGCCACCGCGACGATACGGCAGCCGTCCTCCACGGGGCGGGTGTCCAGCCAGCCGCCGACCCGGGAGATGAACGCCAGCAGCGACTCGCCGCCGTGCGGAGTGGCGCGCGGGTCGGCGAGCCAGGCGTCCACCGCGCCCGGCTCACGGGCCATCGCCTCGCCCAGCGTCAGCCCGTTCCAGCGGCCCATGTCGCAGTCGCGCAGGGCGAGCTGCACCAGCGGCGCGTAGCCGAGGGCGTCACCGGTCGCGCGGCTGCGCGGGGTGGGAGAGCAGTAGCGCAGGTCGGCCGCCGCGAGCGGCAGCAGGCCGCCGGCGACGTGCTGGACCTCGTCCCAGCCCGCCTGGTCCAGCGGCCGGTCGTCCTGGAAGCGCTCGGCGAGCAGCGCGGAGCTGCGCGCGGCGGCGACGAAGGTGACCCGAAGTGCCATGCGGGGATGGTGGGCCTGCAGAGTGCGCTGGTCAAGAGGCGTTACTGATGGGTTACGCAGAGTGGGCCGGGTCTCACTGGCCGAAAAGGAGCGCCATCCACTGGTCCGGGTTCTCCAGCGGGGCGAACCCGGCCCTCTCGTACACCCCGTGGGCGTCGTGCGTGGCGAGGAGCATGCGCCGCAGCCCGTACGGCCGCAGCTCCTCGCGCACCGCCACGGCGAGCGCCGTGCCGACCCCCTTGCCGCGCACCGACCGGTCCACATAGACGTCGCACAGCCAGGCGAAGGTCGCCCGGTCGGTGACGACCCGGGCGTACGCCACCTGCTCCCCCGACGCCGTGTCGTACACCCCGAAGTTGAGCGACCCCTCGATGGCCCGGTCCTGTTTCTCGCGGGGCCGGCCCGTCGCCCAGTACGCGTCGGTGGACAGCCAGCGGTGCACCCGCTCGGCGTCGATGCGGTCGGGGTCGGTGGAGAGCTCGTAGCCGTCGGGGAGGGCGGTGGTGTCTGTCATGCGGGGATGCTCGCAGCCCGGCGCGGGGCCGGTCGACCGGGTTTCACGAGCCGCGCAGCTCCTCGCAGGCCGCCCCCAGGCGTCGTACGCCCTCGGCGATCTCGTTCGTACCGGCCGCCGCGGCGAAGCTGAGGCGGAGGTGGCCGGCGGGCGGCTCGGCGCAGAAGTAGGGGCGGCCGGGGGTGAGGGAGACACCGGCGCGGGCGCCGGCGGAGGGCAGGAGGGTCTCGTCGAGGTCGTCGGGGAGGCGGACCCAGAGCTGGTAGCCGCCGGAGGGGACGTGCGGCAGGTCGAGGTCGGGCAGGTGCAGCCTGAGGGCCGAGACCATCGCGTCCCGGCGGGCGCGCAACTGGGTGCCGAGGGCGCGCAGATGGCGGGGCCAGGCCGGGGAGCCGACCAGTTCCAGGGCGGCCTCCTGCAGGGGCCGGGGGACGAAGAAGGTGTCGACGACCTGGATGGCCCGCAGCCGCTCGAGGACGGGCCCGCGGGCGACGAGCGCGCTCACCCGGAAGCTCGGCGAGGTCGCCTTGGTCAGCGAGCCGACGTGGACGACGACGCCGTCGGGGTCGTCGGCGACCAGCGGGCGCGGCAGCACACCGGCGTCCTCGTGGGCGAGGCGTCGTACGAAGTCGTCCTCGATGACGAAGGCGCCGGCCGCGCGGGCGATCCGCAGCACCTCACCGCGCCGCTCGGGGGCGAGCACGGCGCCGGTGGGGTTCTGGAACAGCGGCTGGCAGACGAACACCCGGGCGCCGGTGGCCTTGAAGGCGTCGGCCAGCAGCTCCGGGCGCACCCCGTCGGCGTCCATCGGGACCGGCACCGGGCGCAGGCCCGCGGCCCGCGCGATGGCCAGCATGCCGGGGTAGGTGGGCGACTCGACGAGGACGGGCGCGCCGGGCGGGGCCAGCGCCCGGAAGGCGGTGGTGAGCGCCGACTGGCCGCCCGCGGTGACGAGCACATCGGCGGCGCTGACGGTGTCGCCGAGGCCGCGCGCGAACCACTCCCGCAGCTCCGGCAGCCCCTCCAGCGGCGGCCGGCCCCACGCGCCGGGACGCCGTCCGGCCCGGGACAGGGCGGCGGCCATCGCCTTCTCGGGCTGGAGGGAGGGGTGCAGATAGCCGCCGCTGAACTCGATCACCCCGGCCGCCGGGGCGGCGAGCGACACGGTCACCCCGGAGGCGTCCACCGTGCGCGGCACCAGGTCGGCGGCGCCGTCGGCGCTGAGCGCGACCTCCTGCCAGGAGGTGTCCCCGGTCGCGGCGGGCGCCTCGCGGGGCCGTGCCCGGAAGGCCCCGGCACCGGGGCGCGTGACCACCAGTCCCTCGGCGGCCAGCTGGGCCAGCGCCCGCGACACGGTCACCGGGCTCACCCGGAACCGCTCGACAAGGGCCCGGCTCGACGGCAGCTTCTCACCCGGAGAGTAGCGGTTGAGCTCGCTCCGCAGGGTGTTCGCCAGTTCACCGACACTGCTACGCTCATGCATGAGAGCACAGAGTAGCGCTATCGCCCCGAGTCGGATAGCAGTCGACGCCCTGCAGCAGCGGTCGTCCTCCTTCGGCGTCGTCCAGGCCGCACTGGGCGTCACCGCCTTCTCGCTGACCTTCCCCGCGACCGCCTGGGGCCTGGAGGGCTTCGGCCCCTGGTCGCTGGTGGCCGTGCGCAGCGTGCTCGCCGCGCTGATCGCGGGCGGCTGTCTGCTGGCGCTGCGGGTGCCGCTGCCCGCGCGGGCGCACTGGGCGGGGCTCGCGGTGGTCGGCGCCGGAGTCGTCGTCGGGTTCCCGCTGCTCACCACCCTCGCGCTGCAGACGTCCACCACCGCGCACGCGGCCGTCGTGGTCGGACTGCTCCCGCTGACCACCGCCGCCCTGTCCGCGCTGCGCATGGGCAACCGTCCCTCGCGGACCTTCTGGACGGCGGCGCTGGCCGGCGCGGCCGCGGTCGTGGCGTTCACCGTGCAGCAGAGCGGCGGCGCCCTCACCGGCGCCGACCTCTATCTCTTCGCCGCGCTGCTGGTGTGCGCGGCCGGCTACACCGAGGGCGGCCGCCTGGCCCGGGTGATGCCCGGCTGGCAGGTCATCGGCTGGGCGCTGGTGCTGTGCGCGCCGCTCGGGGTGATCGGGTCTGCGGTGGCGCTGTCGTACGAACCCGTGCACCTGACCGGGCACAGCCTGGCCGGGCTGCTGTGGGTGGCGGCGGGCTCGCAGTTCCTGGGTCTGGTCGTCTGGTACCGGGGCATGGCGGTCATCGGCATTCCCAAGGCCAGCCAGTTGCAGTTGGCCCAGCCGCTGCTCACACTGGTGTGGTCGGTGCTGCTGCTGGGCGAGCACCTGACAGTGGCCGCCCCGCTGACGGCCGCGGCGGTGCTGGTGTGCATCGCCGTGACCCAACGGGCGCGCGGCTGACACACCTTGAGGAGGCCCGATGCGTGCAACCGTGGGCGACCAGCTTGTCCAGCACGGCAGGGTGGTCGGACAGCACGACAAGGTCGGCGAGATCGTCGAAGTGATGGGGCAGGAGGGCACCCCTCCGTACCGCGTCCGCTTCGAGGACGGCCACGAGGGCGTCTGCTCCCCGGGGCCGGACACCGAGATCCGGCACAAGAAGTCGATGACCGGCCAGGAGACGGCCGGACAGTCGATGTCCGGGCAGCCGATGCCCGAGCGGCCGATGACCGGGCAGCAGATGTCCGGGCAGCAGATGCCGCCCGAGCAGCCGATGCCCGGCCGGTCGATGCCGCCCGGACGGCAGATGCCCTGACAGTGAAGTGAGTCAGCGCGGGGGCAGCGCCGGCGCGCTGTAGTGGTCGGCGACCACCCGCGCCATCGCCCCGCCCGGGTCGGTGGCCACCTCGGTCGCCGCGAAGAAGACGTGCCCGCGCACCTCCGCGTGGCCCCCGGCCAGCGTGAGGTGCCGGGACAGCTCCGCCGGGTTCTGCCAGGCCGCCGGCTCCCCCGCGAGGCCCGCCTTGTACAGGGCCTCCCCCACGTAGACCTGTGTGCCGGTGCCCCGGGCGACCTCGGCCCACCAGGGCACCAGCTTGGCGTAGTCGGCGGACGCGTGCCCGATGTGCCAGTACAGCTGCGGGCAGACGTAGTCGATCCAGTTCTGGCGCACCCATTTACGGGAGTCCGCGTACAGCTCGTCGTAGGACTGGAACGCGTCCGTGTCCGAGCCGAGCGGGTCGGTGCTCGCGTTGCGCCACACCCCGAACGGGCTGACGCCGAACCGGGTGCCGGGCCGGACCTGCTCGATCCGGGTCCCCATGTCGCGCACCAGCCGGTCGATGTTGTCGCGCCGCCAGGCGGCCCGGCTGCCGAAGGAGCCGCCGTAGGTGTCGTAGGCCTCGTCGTCGTCGAAGGTCTGGCCGGGGACGGGATACGGATAGAAGTAGTCGTCGAAGTGCACCCCGTCCACCGGGTACTTGCGTACGGCGTCCAGCATCGCGTCGTGCACGAAGTCCCGGACCTCGGGCAGGCCCGGGTTGTAGTACAGCCGGCCCCCGTAGGCGACGGCCCAGTCGGGGTGGCGGCGGGCCGGGTGGGAGGCGACGAGCTGCGTGCGGTCGGAGTGGTTCGCCACCCGCAGCGGGTTGAACCACGCGTGCAGTTCCAGGCCGCGCGCGTGCGCCTCCTGTACGGCCGTGCCGAGCGGGTCCCAGCCGGGGTCGCGGCCCTGCACCCCGGTCAGATACTGCGACCAGGGCTCGTACGGCGAGGGCCACAGCGCGTCGGCCGTGGGCCGCACCTGGAAGATCACCGTGTTGAGCCGCCGCTCGACGGCCCGGTCGAGGTGGGCGAGCAGCTCGGCGCGCTGCCGGGCCGCGGACAGCCCGGTGACCGAGGGCCAGTCCCGGTTGGCGACGGTCGCCAGCCACATGCCGCGCATCTCCCTGACGGCCCGCGGCCACCGCGGCCGCGGGCCTTTCACCCCCTGCGCGACCGCCTCGCCGCCCGTCACGAGGGTCGCCAGAGTCGCCACCGCGAACGCCCGCCGTGACATCCGTCCCACCAAACACACCCCATACGCTCCGGATCCGCACGGTCACGGATCGTCTCCGCGCCCAGGATGCCCGACCCCGGCGATCGATCATCGATACTTGGGGGTAACGTGCACGAACGGAGCAGGGGCGGAACCCCGCCGGCCTGCCACAGCCGTACACAAGCAGCGAAAGGGACGATGTGACAGACATCGAGCGCGTCGGAGTGGTGGGCTGCGGTCAGATGGGCGCGGGCATCGCCGAGGTGTGCGCCCGTGCCGGACTCGACGTCAAGGTCGCCGAGACCACCGGCGAGGCCCTGGAGATCGGCCGCACCCGGCTGTTCAACTCCCTGGCGAAGGCGGCCGAGCGCGGCAAGATCTCGGACGAGGAGCGCGACGCCACGCTGGCGCGGCTGAGCTTCACCACCGACCTGGGCGAGTTCGCCGACCGCGATCTGGTGATCGAGGCCGTCGTGGAGAACGAGCAGGTCAAGACCGAGATCTTCCAGGTCCTCGACCAGGTGGTGACCCGCCCGGACGCGATCCTGGCCTCCAACACCTCCTCCATCCCCCTGGTGAAGCTGGCCGTGGCGACCTCGCGCCCCGACCATGTGATCGGCATCCACTTCTTCAACCCGGCCCCGGTGCAGAAGCTCGTCGAGCTGATCCCGGCCCTGACCACCTCCGAGGGCACGCTCAGCCGCGCCCAGGTGTTCGCCGAGAAGACGCTGGGCAAGCACGCGATCCGCGCCCAGGACCGCTCGGGCTTCGTGGTCAACGCGCTGCTGGTGCCGTACCTGCTCTCCGCGATCCGGATGTTCGAGTCGGGCATCGCCAGCCGCGAGGACATCGACAACGGCATGGAGTTCGGCTGCGCCCACCCGATGGGCCCGCTGAAGCTCTCCGACCTCATCGGTCTGGACACGATCGCCTCGATCGCCGACTCGATGTACACCGAGTACAAGGAGCCGCTGTACGCCGCTCCCCCGCTGCTGCAGCGGATGGTCGACGCGGGCCGCCTCGGCCGCAAGACCGGCTCCGGGTTCTACACCTACAGCTGAGCACACACAGTCACCGCCGCGGGCCCGGCACTCTTCCGAGTGCCGGGCCCGCGGCATTCACACACCGTGTGCGCGGCGGGCACGCATATGCCCTTCGCACACTCTCCCCACGCGCCCACCAGGCGAGTTGACTCATCACGCGCATGCAAGGGATGTGAATCCACTACGGAAAGGAGCGGACCCGTGACCGCCGATCCCGAGCATCCCGTGATCCAAGGGGAACTCGCAGAGTTACGACGCCGCCTCGATGTGGCGTACGCCAGGGTCGAGGGCGGACTGACTCTGCTCACCCATCGCACCGAGGAGACCGCCAAGGAGGTGGACGAGCTGGAGACCCGGCTCACCTCCTTGGAGCACACCCGCTGGCCCCTGCCCTCGATCGCGGCCGTCACGGCCGTGGGCGCGCTCGTCGTGACGGTCTGGCAGGCGCTCGGCCGTTAGCCAGGGACGTCCTGGCCGAGCCTGAGGTGATGCAGTAACAGCAGTGCGGCCGCCATGTTGGCGGCCGGGACCTCGCCACGGGCGACCATGTCGGGGACGAGCTTGAGGGGGACCCACTCCCTGCGGTCCGACTCGAAGTCGTCCACGGGATGACCGATGTACTCCCCCTCGTCGGCCCAGTAGATGTGGTGCCGGGCGTCGGTGAGCCCGTTGGACGGCTCCACGCTCATCAGGTGGCGCAGGGGTCCCGGCCGCCAGCCTGTCTCCTCCTCCAGTTCCCTGGCGGCCGCCCGGGCTATGTCCTCGCCGTCCTCGACGACGCCGGCCGCGAGTTCCCACCCCCAGCTGTCGGTGATGAAGCGGTGGCGCCACAGGAGGAGGACCTCATTGGCCTCGTTGACCACCGTGGCCACGGCGACGGGCCGCAGCCGTATCAGGAAGTGGTCGAGATGCCGGCCGTCCGGCAGCTCGACATCCGCCAGGTTGACGCTGAACCAGCGGTTTGAGTACACAGTTTGTTCGTTCTGTTTCGTCCACTGCACGGTTCTGCCACCTTCCGCCGAGTAAGTGGCAATATCGCAGCAGGAGCGGTCCGGCAGCAGGCACAGGGACGGGCGTTGGCAGCGCGGCGGGCGCACAGAGGCGGGCCGGAGCAGGGCATCACAGCGGTACGCGCAGTGCCCCGTCGATGAGTTCGGCGGCCTCCGCCGTGCCCGAACAGCCGCTGCCCACCAGGTGCTCACGCACCGCGCGGAGTCTGTCGCGCAGCCGCTGCGACTCCATGCCCCGCGCCTGCTCGGCCATCTGCACCGCGGTGGCCACGGCCTTGTCGGCGTTGCCCTGACGCAGCTCGATCGTGGAGAGCATGGCCAGCCGGTGCACCCGGCCCCGGTCGTGCGCGGGGTTGTCCACCGCGGCCGCGGCGTGCTCGGCCGCCGCCTGGAGCTCGCCCAGACTGAGCAGCGCCTCCGCCACCTGGACGTTGACCAGGCCGGGCTGGACATAGCCGGTCTCGTCGGGCTCGATCCCGCGCCGGATGCGTTCGGCGGCCGCCTCGGCCCGCCGGATGCAGGACAGCGCGCTGGTGCCGTCGCCGAGGTGCGCGTACGCCTTCGCCTGCATCGCGTACAGGTCGGAGGCGAGCGCGGGCGTGATGTGCTTGCCCGCGGCCCGCAGCGCGGCCTCCGCGAAGGCGACCGCCTGACGGTGCTCACGCATGAACAGCGACTGGTTCACCAGCAGCGCGATCACATACGCGCCCAGGCCCCGGTCCCCGCTGGCCTTGGCGAGCCTGAGCGCCTGGTGGAAGTAGCGCTGGGCGAGGCCGTGCGCGTCCGAGTCGTACGCGCAGATCCCGGCGATCGCCACCAAACCGCCCGTCGCCCGGTGCAGTTGGCGGCCGGTCGCGTCGGTGTAGCTGCCGCGCAGCAGCGGGGCCGCCTCGGCGTTGAGGAAGCCGACGATCCGGCTGCGGGTCGCCACGCCCCCGGCCTTGCGGTACATCTGCTCGTAGTGCGTACGGGCCGCCCGCAGCATCTCCAGATCGGCCGAGGTCACCCGGTGCCGGCCGCCGCGCGAGACGTCCACGTCCTCCGGCGGGTTCTCCCACTCCCACACCGGCATCACCGCGGGCGTGCCGGTGACCGCGGGCGCGCCCAGGATGTGCGGGCGCTGCTGCTCGTCGGAGCGCCACAGGGCGGTGGCGCGCTCCACGAACCCGGACAGCGTGCCGGCGTGCGTGACGGTCGGCTCACCGGGGACGCCGAGGCCGATGTCGTCGAGCGTGACCGGCCGGTGCAGCCGGGCCGCGAGGACCTCGCAGATCAGGTCGGGCACCTGGCCGCGCGGGCGCTGGCCCTTCAGCCAGCGGGCCACGGCGGTGTGTTCGTACCGCAGCGCCAGGCCGCGGGCGCGCCCGGCCTGGTTGACATGTGCGGCCAGCCCGGCGTGCGAGATCCCGGCCTCGTCCAGGATCGCGTCGAGCAGTGTGTTGGGCTGCATGGGTGCCCCCCGGTGGCTCGGTGCCCGACAGCGTAGTGGGTCCGCCTTCACACGGGGTGTGAACGGAGTACGCGAATCCGCAGCGTGCGCGCGCTGTTGCGGAGAGTTTCCGGCCGGTTGACTGGGATGCCTCGCAAGAGGCCGGCCGGGCCGCCGGCTCCCCCTCGTACAGTGCGGCGGCCCGCTTCGCGCCGTCCGCCCAGCTGCCTGCCCGACACTCCGTGGCTTGGCGGACGGCGACGCCGGCCCTCGCTTTCGAACGCCGTAGGGCTAAAGGTGGTTTGTCGGCTGCGGGTGCGTCGTGGTTGCTCGCGCCCGCGCGGCGGAGCCGCTGATGTCAGCGTCCCGCGCCCCTAGGGGCATGCACCTAGGCCCTGTTCTGTCGTTGCGTAGGACCAGTAAGGCGATGTCGTCCGTCGTCCTGCCCTTCGTGTGGCTGAGCAGGGCTTCCAGGACCGTGCGCAGGATCGCCTGGGGGTGGCTGCCGGTGAGTTTCGCCAGCGTGTGCCTCAGATCGAAGAAGCGGCCCCTGTTGTCACGGGCGTCCTCCGCGCCGTCCGTGTAGAGGACCAGGGACTCGCCCGGGAGGAAGTCGCCGCAGGGCAGGGGCGGGAGGTCGGGTGGGAGGGGGAAGGGGCCGAGGGGAGGCAGGGGGTCGGCCCGGGACAGGGAGGTCACCGTGGGGCCGGCCAGGCGGTACGGCCAGGGGTGGCCGCAGTTGAGGGCGAGGAGTCGGCCGTCGCGGTGGATCTCCAGGAGCAGCAGGGTCACGAACTCCTCGGCGACGGGGCTGTCGGCGGGAGCCGCGCCGGAGGACGGGTGCTCCCAGCGGGACCGTTCGCGCAGGTGCCGGGCCATCGCGCGGTCGAGGCGGCGCAGCACGCGGCCGAGGTCGGGTTCGTCGTGCGCGGCCTCGCGGAAGCTGCCGAGGAGCGCCGCGACGGTGCCGAGGGCGGCGAGCCCGTGCCCGCGTACGTCGCCCATCACGACCCGGACGCCGTGCTCGGTGCCGACCACCTCGTACAGATCGCCGCCGACACAGGCGGCGCGGTCGGCGGAGAGCTGGGCGGCGGCGGTGTTCAGCCCGTCGACCCGAGGCGGCAGCGGCCGCAGCAGCACGCTCTGCGCGGCCCGCGCGACCCGGCGCACCTGGCGCAGCTCGTGCAGCAGGGTCCGCCGGACGTGGAGTATCAGCCCCGTGCCGACGGCGAAGAACACGGCGCTGGTGAGAATCCGCGCGCCGAGCCCGCCCTGCTGTTCCGCCGGGCAGACGAGCTTGTAGGTGATCGCCACGGCGCCCCACGCCGTGGGCGGTCCCAGCACAAGGGCCCTGCGCAGCGGCCGCCTGATGCGAATCATGTCGATGGCCCCCCATCCAGGCCCTGACAGCACAGATCGACCGGCCCCGAAAGGCCGGTCCGATTCTGTCGAGTCATGGCCGAGGGGGGCCACTACGCCCACTTTTGTCACTCGTATGAGTGAATCGCCCTAAAGGGGCGCGGGGAACTGCGCGAGCAACCACGGACAACCCGCAGCCGGGGCACTCGCGCAGCCCCTACGGCGCTCAGCCGCGCAGGACGGCCCCGGTCCGCTCACCGGCAAGGGCGACGGCCGCGTCCCGCGCCGCAGACGCCTCGTCCACGGTCAGCGTCCGGTCACCGGCCCGGAACCGCAGCGCGTACGCGAGCGACTTGCGCCCGTCACCGAGCTGCTCGGCGTTCTCGTACACGTCGAACAGCCGGATGCCCTCCAGCAGTTCACCGGCGCCTTCACGCAGCGCCGCCTCGACCTCGGCCGCCGGCACCGGCTTGTCCACGACGAGCGCGACATCCTGCGTGGCGACCGGGAAGGTGGAGATGCTCGGCGCCTGCGGTACACCGTCGCCGGAGCGCTCCAGGGCGTCCAGGTCCAGCTCCATCGCACAGGTGCGCGCGGGCAGACCGAAGGCCTTCACGGCACGCGGGTGCAGCTCACCGGCGTGACCGATGACGACCTCCGCCCCGTCGACGACGACCACGAACTCGGCACAGCGGCCCGGGTGCCACGGCCCGTACGCGCCCTTGCGGACGACGAGCTCGGCACCGGCCTCACGGGCGACCGCGCGCCCGGCCTCGATCGCGTCGGCCCAGTCGGCCGGGCGGCCCTTGCCCCACCAGCCGGCCTGCTCGCGGGCGCCCGCGAGGACGACGGCGACATGGCGCGGCTGCTCGGGCAGCACGGCGTTCAGCGCGGCGAGCTCCTCGTCGGTGGGCCGGCGGTCGACGGGCAGATGGCCGGCGACGCTCTGCTCCTTACGCGGCTGGAACACCAGCCCCGTCTCGAAGAGAGCCAGGTCGTGCGAGCCACGGCCGTCGTTGCGCCGCAGGGCACCCAGCAGGCCCGGCAGCAGCGACGTACGGAGGGCGGGCTCCTCGTCGTTGAGCGGGTTGACCAGCTTCACGACGCGGCGGGCCGGGTCGTCGGCCTCGAGGCCCAGCTGGTCGAAGACCTGCTCGTTGACGAACGGGTAGTTCGGCGCCTCGACGTAGCCGGCGCCGGCGAGGGCGCGGCCGACGCGGCGGTGCAGCCGCTGGCGGTGGGTGAGGCCACGGCCGGAGGGCGGCTTGGGCAGCGTGGAGGGCAGGTTCTCGTAGCCCTCCAGGCGGATGACCTCCTCGGCGAGGTCGTTGACCTCGAGGAGGTCGGGCCGCCAGGACGGGACGGTGACGATCAGCTCGTCCTGCCCGTAGACGTCGCAGCCGATCTCCTGGAGGCGGCGGACGACGGTCTCGCGGCCGTAGTGCACGCCCGCGACCTTGTCGGGGTGGTCGGCCGGGACGCTGATGGTGTGCGGCCCGGACGGCGCGACGACCTCGGTGACGCCCGCGTCGGCGGTGCCGCCGGCGAGGAGGACCAGCAGGTCGACCGTGCGCTGCGCGGCGGCCGCGGCGGCGGCCGGGTCGACGCCCCGCTCGAAGCGGCGGGAGGCCTCGGAGGACAGCTTGTGGCGGCGGGCCGTGCGCGCGATGGCGACCGCGTCGAAGTGCGCGGCCTCGATCACGACGTCGGTGGTCGCGTTCTCGACGTCGTCGTGGTCGGCGATCTCGGTGTTGGCGCCGCCCATGACACCGGCGAGGCCGATGGGCCCGCGGTCGTCGGTGATGACGAGGTCCTCGGCGTGCAGCTTGCGCTCCACACCGTCGAGGGTGACGATCTTCTCGCCCTCGGCCGCGCGGCGGACGCCGATGGTGCCCTGGACCAGCCCACGGTCGTAGGCGTGCAGCGGCTGGCCGAGCTCCATCATCACGTAGTTGGTGACGTCGACCGCGAGCGAGATCGGGCGCATGCCGACCTTCTGCAGGCGGCGCTGGAGCCAGAGCGGGGAGCGCGCCTCGGGGCTCAGACCGGAGACGGTCCGGGCGGTGAAGCGGTCGCAGCCGGCCGGGTCGGTGACCTGGACGGGGTAGCCGTACGCGTTCGGCGCCGGTACGTCGAGCAGGGCCGGGTCGCTCAGCGGCAGGCCGTAGGCGATGGCGGTCTCGCGGGCGACGCCGCGGATGGACAGACAGTCGCCGCGGTTGGCGGTGACGGCGATGTCCAGCACCTCGTCGACCAGTTCCAGCAGCTCGACGGCGTCACGGCCGATCTCGGTCTCCGGCGGCAGGACGATGATGCCCTTGGTGCCGTCGTCGCCCATGTTCAGCTCGTCGCTGGAGGCAGATCATGCCGCGGGAGACCCGGCCGTACGTCTTGCGCTCGGCGATCTGGAAGTCGCCGGGCAGCACGGCGCCGGGGAGGGCCACGACGACCTTGTCGCCGACCTGGAAGTTGCGGGCGCCGCAGATGATCTCCTGGGGCTCGCCGGTGCCGTTGGCCTGGCCGACGTCGACGGTGCAGAAGCGGATGGGCTTCTTGAACTCCGTCAGCTCCTCGATCGTCAGCACCTGGCCGACGGCCAGGGGGCCCTTGAGGTCGTGGCCGAGCTGTTCGACCGTCTCGACCTCCAGACCGGCCGAAATGAGCTTGGCCTGGACGTCACGGCCGGTCTCGGTGGCCGGCAGGTCGACGTACTCCCGCAGCCAAGAAAGCGGGACCCGCATCAGATCTCCATCCCGAAGGGCCGGGTGAACCGGATGTCACCCTCGACCATGTCTCGCATGTCTTCGACGTTGTGGCGGAACATCAGCATCCGCTCGATGCCGAACCCGAAGGCGAAGCCGCTGTACTTCTCCGGGTCGACACCGCAGGCGGCCAGCACCCGCGGGTTGACCATGCCGCAGCCGCCGAGCTCGATCCAGCCCTCGGAGGAGCAGGTGCGGCAGGGACGGTCGGGGTTGCCCACGGACTCGCCGCGGCAGACGTAGCACACCATGTCCATCTCGGCGGACGGCTCGGTGAACGGGAAGAAGTTCGGCCGCAGCCGGGTCTTCATGCCCTCGCCGAACAGGGACTGGACCATGTGGTCCAGGGTGCCCTTGAGGTCCGCCATGGTCAGGCCCTCGTCCACGGCGAGCAGCTCGACCTGGTGGAAGACGGGGGTGTGCGTGGCGTCCAGCTCGTCGGTGCGGTACACCCGGCCGGGGCAGATCACGTACACCGGCAGCTCACGGTCGAGCAGGGAGCGGATCTGCACCGGGGAGGTGTGGGTGCGCAGCACCACGCCCGACTCGGTGCCGCCGTCCGGACCCTGCACGAAGAAGGTGTCCGCCTCGCCGCGGGCCGGGTGGTCCGGGCCGATGTTGAGGGCGTCGAAGTTGAACCACTCGGCCTCGACCTGGGGGCCCTCGGCGACCTCGTAGCCCATGGCCACGAAGATGTCCTCGATGCGCTCCGAGAGCGTGGTGAGCGGGTGGCGGGCGCCGGCCGGGACGCGGTCGTACGGCAGCGTGACGTCGACGTCCTCCTCCACGAGGACGCGTGCGTCGCGCTCGGCCTCCAGCTCCGCCTGGCGGGCGGCGAGGCCCTTGTTCACCGCGCCGCGGGCCTGGCCGACCAGTTTTCCGGCGGCGGCCTTGGCGTGCGGGGGCAGGGCGCCGATCTCGCGGTTGGCGAGGGCCAGCGGGGAGGTGCCGCCGGTGTGGGCGACCTTCGCGTCCTGGAGCGCGTCGAGGGAGTCCGCGGCGGCGAAGGCGGCGAGCGCCTCGTCCCGCATGCGCTCGATCTCTTCCGGTTTCAACGCCTCGACCTCTACAGGGTCGTACGACTTATTCGGTGCCGACATCTCTTCCCGTGCTTCCGATTGGCTGGCTGAAGGTCCCCGTCACCGACTCACGCAGAGGTCAGAGGGCCGTCCATGGGACACAAAGGTGCCAAAGGCCGAGTCTAACGGGGTGAGGGTCTACGGATGCGCCCGTGGGTCACTGGGCGAGATACGCCGGTGCCGCCACGGGCAACGTAAATCGGAACTCGGCGCCGCCTGCGGGGGCGCGGCCGACCGTGATGGTGCCGCCGTGGGCCTCGACGATGCCCTTGACGATGTAGAGGCCGAGCCCGGTGCCGCCGCGCTTGCTGCCCCGCCAGAAGCGGGTGAAGACGCGGTTCATGGACTCCTCCGGGATGCCGGGGCCTTCGTCGCTCACGGTGACCGACGTGGCTGCGTTCTCGTGGCCTTCTCCCTCGCGGGGGGACGGGGCGGGCCTGACGTCGATCGTGACAGTTCCCTCGCCGTGCCGCACGGCATTTTCGAGGAGGTTGCCGAGCACCTGGTCGATCTTGTCGGGGTCGGCCCACAGATCGGGCAGCGGCTGCTCGACGCGCAGCAGGAACCGGTCGGCGGGCTGTCCGGCGGCGACGTACGCCTGGATGTGCCGACCGACGGCGGCGCCGATGTCGACGGGCTGGCGGCGCACCTCCAGGCGGCCGGAGTCGATCCGGGAGATGTCGAGGAGCTCGGCGATGAGCCGGGTGACGCGGTCGGCGTCGGCGTCGACGGTCTCCAGCATCAGCCGCTTCTGGTCGTCGGTGAACCGCTCCCACTTGGCCAGCAGCGTCGCGGTGAAGCCCTTCACCGAGGTGAGCGGCGAGCGCAGCTCATGGGCGACGGTGGCGATCAGCTCGGCGTGGCTGCGCTCGGTGCGGCGCCGGGCCTCGGTGTCGCGCAGACACACGACGACCCGCCGTACGGGCCCGGTGGGCTCGTCGCGCACATAGCGGGCGGAGACCAGCACCTCGCGGGCGCCGGGCAGCAGCAGGTTGCGCTCCGGCTGCCCGATCCGTATGGCGAGCCCGCCGTAGGGGTCGGTCACCTGCCACCAGCGCCGGCCTTCGAGGTCTTCGAGCGGCAGGGCCTTGTCGAGGCGCCGGCCGAGCGCGTCGGCGGCGCGCACGGCGGTGATGCGCTCGGCGGCGGCGTTGAAGCAGATCACCCGCCCCTGCTCGTCCGCGACGACGAGTCCCTCGGGCAGGTCGTCGGGGTCTATCCCGAGCCCGGCCGGGGCGTCCAGGCGCAGCTCGGGCGGGCGGCTCGCGTCTTCCGCCCCCGCTGCGCTGCCCGTGCCGACGCTCATATCCCCGTGTCCCACCTCTCAGACGGCATGGAGGTGCCTCCCCGCTCGACGAGCGCAGCCGAGAGCTTGGGGAGGGCCCCAGGGCAGGTCACCCTACTAGCCTTCGGTGACGGAGCGGCAGCCTGTGGCCGCGCGCTGTGCACGGGCCGAGGCGTACAGGCATACGGCTGCGGCGGTCGCGAGGTTCAGCGACTCGGCCCGGCCGTGGATCGGCACGCGCACCACGGCGTCGGCGAGGGCGCGGGTCTCCTCCGGCAGGCCCCAGGCCTCGTTGCCGAACACCCAGGCGGTGGGCCCGCCCATGGTGCCCTTGTCCAGTTCCTCGTCGAGGTCTCGGTCCCCGGCCCCGTCGGCGGCGAGGATGCGTACGCCCGCCTCCTGGAGCCCGGCGACGGCCCGCTCGACCGGGACACCGACGGCGACCGGCAGATGGAACAGGGAGCCCACGGAGGCCCGTACGGCCTTGGGGTTGTACAGGTCGACGGACGCGTCGGTGAGGACGACCGCCTCCGCTCCGGCGGCGTCGGCGCAGCGCAGCACGGTGCCCGCGTTGCCGGGGTCGCGCACATGCGCCAGCACGGCGACCAGCTTGGGCCGGGCGCGCAGGATGTCCTCGAAGGGCGTGTCGAGGAAGCGGCAGACGCCGACCAGGCCCTGCGGGGTCACGGTGGTGGAGATGTCGGCGATCACCTCCTCGGAGGCGAGGTGGACCCGGGCGCCCGCGTCACGCGCCTCCCCCACGATGTCCGCGTACCGCTCCGCGGCCTCGAGGGTCGCGAACAGCTCCACGAGGTTGTCCCCGTACGCCGCCGCCTCCCGCACGGCCTGCGGCCCCTCCGCGAGGAACAGCCGCTCCTTCCCCCGGAAGTTCCGCCTGGCGAGCCGCCGTGCGGCGGACACGCGGGGCGAACGGGGGGAGATCAGCTCGGGGCTGGCAGGGGACATACGGTTCACCTTCACCTCTTTCAACAACAACGGACCCGCGGGCGTTGAGCCCGCGGGTCCGTCCAGTCACGTCGGCTCAAGGCCGGCGCGGCGTCACGCAGCCTTGGGAGCGTTGACGTCGCTCGGCAGCGCCTTCTGGGCCACCTCGACCAGCGCGGCGAACGCGCCCGCGTCGTTGACCGCCAGCTCGGCGAGGATCTTGCGGTCGACCTCGACGTTGGCGGCCTTCAGACCCTGGATGAAGCGGTTGTAGGTGATGCCGTTGGCGCGGGCAGCGGCGTTGATGCGCTGGATCCACAGCTGACGGAAGTCGCCCTTGCGCTTCTTGCGGTCGTTGTAGTTGTAGACCAGCGAGTGGGTGACCTGCTCCTTGGCCTTGCGGTACAGACGCGAACGCTGACCGCGGTAGCCGGAAGCCTGCTCGAGGATCGCCCGGCGCTTCTTGTGGGCGTTGACTGCCCGCTTGACGCGTGCCACTTGTTAACTCCTTGTAGCGGGGCCGTGGTTGGACTCACACGGCCCGGAAACGATTGGGTCCCGGTCTAGAGGGGGATCAGGCGCTGCGCGCCCGACCTCACTTGCCGAGAAGCTTCTTGATCTTCGCGGCGTCGCCCGGGGCCATCTCGGCGTTGCCGGTGAGGCGACGCGTCACGCGGGACGACTTGTGCTCGAGCAGGTGGCGCTTGCCGGCGCGCTCGCGGAGCACCTTGCCGGAGCCGGTGATCTTGAAGCGCTTGCTGGCACCGCTGTGCGACTTGTTCTTCGGCATAGCGCCGTTCTCTCCTCGTCGGTGGCGCTCCGGTGCCCGGTCGCGAAAACCGGGCACGGTGGAGCGTCGCTCTTGTATCGGTTACGTCCTGGGGACTGACGTCCCCCGGGGTCACGCCTCGGCGGAAGCCTCGGACGGAGCCTCGGCCGGGGCCTCGGCGGCGTTCGCGGCGTCGGGGTCCGCGGCGTTCATCGAACGGCCGGGGTTGGCCTTCGCCTCCGCCTTGCGGGCTTCCTGCGCCTGGCGGGCCTCGGCCATCGCCTCGGTCTTCTTCTTGTGCGGACCGAGAACCATGATCATGTTTCGGCCGTCCTGCTTCGGGTTCGACTCCACGAAACCGAGGTCCTGGACGTCCTCCGCGAGACGCTGCAGCAGTCGGTAGCCCAACTCGGGCCGGGACTGCTCGCGACCACGGAACATGATCGTGATCTTGACCTTGTCGCCCTGCTTGAGGAACCGGACGACGTGACCCTTCTTGGTGTCATAGTCGTGCGGGTCGATCTTCGGCCGGAGCTTCATCTCCTTGATGACCGTGTGCGCCTGGTTCTTGCGCGCCTCACGGGCCTTCATGGCCGACTCGTACTTGAACTTCCCGTAGTCCATGAGCTTGCACACGGGCGGACGGGCGTTCGCCGCGACCTCGACCAGGTCCAGGTCGTACTCCTGCGCAAGCTCCAGTGCCTTGGCCAGCGGGACGATGCCCACCTGCTCGCCACTGGGACCGACAAGTCGCACCTCGGGAACGCGAATCCGGTCGTTGATGCGGGGCTCGGCGCTGATGGATCCTCCTCGGTTAGCACCACACGGCGGTCTGGCGGACAGCCGCGTATGTCTTCTTTCGTAAGACCTAACCGCGCCGAAGCACAAAAAATGCCCCGGACGATCACAGGCGGGGCTCCAAACACAACCGGAGCACCGCCGCGATGATCGCGGGGCGCGCTTTCGGGCGACTCCATCGTCCGTACGGAACGATGGTGGCCGCCTGACCGGGTGACCCGCCGTCCCGGAGGACGGTCAGGTGGGAGATCGGAGCCTCCACTTGTGGGCTGCACACGTCAGTGTCCAGCCGGTCGTTACACAAGGTTAGCAGCAACCCGGGGGCGGTGCGAACCGGGCTCCGCCGGGGCCTATCGTGAGAGGCATGAGTGAGACCTCTCCAGACACGCCCGCCTACGACGAGATGACCCGCGACATCGCGGAGGTGCCGGCCGTCGAGGTGATCGTGACGGTCGCCGTCAACCTGATGAGCGCCGCCGCGGTGAAGCTCGGCCTGACCGAGGAGGGCGACAAGTACAAGGACCTGGACGAGGCCCGCAAGCTGGTCACCGCCCTCGCCGGCCTGCTCGACGCGAGCACGACCGAGATCAGCTCCTTCCACGCCGCCCCGCTGCGCGACGGCCTGAAGTCGCTCCAGCTCGCCTTCCGCGAGGCGTCCCTGGTCCCGGACGAGCCGGGCCAGGGCCCGGGCGAGAAGTACACCGGCCCGGTGTACGGCTAGATCACGCGCGTACGAAGAGGGGCTCGCCGGGTGGCGTGGCCTCGGCCGGCAGCACTGCCAGGTCGAGACCGCGCACCAGGCGGGCCCTCAGTGTTTCGTCGGCGGCGAGACGCCGGGCCACCGCGCGGGCGGCGTCGGCGGGGGCCGCGGCCGGGTCGAGGACCAGGGCGAGGGTGCCGTCGGCCTGCCCGGGGCCGAGGTGGGCGCGCAGCACGGCCGGCTCGCCCGCGACAGCGGCGCGTACGGCCTCCACGACCGCCGGATCGGTCAGCGGGTCGGCGCTGGTGCGTCCCTCCGCGAGGGCCAGCAGCAGCGGCCGGGTCAGCTCGAACGGCACCGGCCCCGCCAGGTCCAGCACCACCGTGTCGGCCTTCTCGTGCGCGGCCGCCTGCAGCGCCTGGTGCAGCGGTACGGCCACGGGGCGCGCCTCGGCGTCCCAGCGGGCCAGCGACTCGGTCGAGGTGAAGGCGGGCAGCGCGGTGCGGGGGCCGGCCTTCAGGGTGGGGACGGCCATGTCGCTGGTCTTCTCGCGGCGCAGGCCGTTCTCGTCCTCCTCGACCTCGCCGAGCACGGCGACGACGGGCACGAGGAGTCTGGCGCCCTTGAGGGCCTCCAGCACGGGGGCGACGGCCGTGCGGTCCTCGGCCCAGGTCGCGAGGGCCGCGCTCAGCCGGGGGTCGGCCGAGCCGTCGTCGTCGCCGAAGCCGGGGTCGGGGATGTTCTTGTTCACGTGTCCGACCCTATCGGGGGCAGGAGCCTGCTGAAGCCCGCCTGCCAGGCGTGCAGGGTGAGCGTGGCCCCGCCGAGGTACGCGGCCTTCTCGCGGAGTGCGTCCACGACGGCCGGGTCCGGGCTGCCGTAGACGTCCATGGACCGCATGCGGACGAGTGCGCCGAACGCCCGGAACCTCGGTCCGCCGACGCGCAGGTGGAGGTCCAGCGACGCCGAGTCGGGGTGGACGGCCAGCACGCTCATGGTGGACTCGGTGTCGTCGACGAAGAAGTGGTAGGCGATCAGCCGCGGCTCGCGCGCCCGGACGAAGCCGGCCAGTTCGCGCATCCCGTCGCGGACGTCGGCGAGCCTGCCGTCGAGGATGTCCGAGCGGTCGAGGTAGAAGAGGGGTTCCGCCATGGCGACGGAAGGTAGCGCCGCCCCTCCCGCGGCGGGCGGAGCGACGCGCGGGTCAGTGGGTCTCCCTGCGGCCCCGCCACAGGACCACGGCCATCACCAGCAGGACTCCGCCCACGCTGCCTGCCAAGGGGCCCGCCCAGTCCGCGGGGCCGTCGTCGGGCTCGGGGTCGTCGGGGCCGTCGCCGAAGTACTTCTCGCCGTACGCCGTCGAGTGCAGGCCGCCCGCCTTCAGGTGGTCGGCGGCCCTGATGGCGGCGGCCGGGTCGATGAAGCCGTAGCCGCGGGAGTCGTCGCGGCCGCTGTCCGGGGCGTTGCGGGCGGTGTCCTCCAGGAGTTTCTTGATCTGGGCCGGGGTGAGGCCGGGGTGGGCCGACCTGACCAGCGCGACGGCTCCGGAGACGAAGGCGGCGGCGGCGCTGGTGCCCCAGCCCTGGTAGTACTTCCGGTCGGGGTCGGCGATGACGACGTCGACGCCGGGGGCGCTGACGGTGGCGTACCAGCGGCGGGTCGAGAAGGACGCGCGCGTGCCGAACTTGTCGACGGCCGTGGCGGCGATGACGCCCGGGTAGGCGGCCGGGTAGGAGATGTGGTCGCCCTTCTCGCCGCCGTTGCCCGCGGAGGCGACGACGACCGCGCCCTTGCCGAGCGCGTACTGGACGGCCTCGTCCTCGGCGGGCTCGGGGTGGGCGGACTTGGAGTCGTCACCGAGGGAGAGGTTGATGACGTCGGCGCCGTGGTCGGCGGCCCAGCGGATGCCGTCGGCGAGGGCGTTGCCGCGGGTCTTGCGGGCCTTGGCGCGGGCGGGGTCGCCGTCCTCCAGGATCACCCGGACCGGCAGGATCTTGGCGCCGGGGGCGACGCCCAGGACGCCGTCGCCGCCGCTGGGGCCGTGTCCGTGGCCGGCGATGATGCCGGCCATCGCGGTGCCGTGCCGGGCCCAGGCGCGGTCGCCCTTGCCTGCGCCGAAGCCGACCATGTCCTTGGCCTTGAGGATGCTGCCGACGAGGTCGGGGTGGCTGGCGTCGACGCCCGTGTCGAGGACGGCGACGGTGACGCCCTCGCCCTTGGTGGTCTGCCAGACCTCGTCGGTGTGCAGGGCTTCGAGGGCCCACTGCTGGGCGCGTATGGCGTCGGCGTGCGCGACGGTGGGCGGCACGAGGGCGAGCGAGGCGGCGAGGAGGCTGCCGAGGAGCGCGGTCCTGGCGGTCGTACGGCGGGTCATGACGGCTGCTCCGTGGCCGTGGCGGCGTGTCTGCGCAGGGCGCGCTCGATGCGGTCGGCGAGGCCCTGGGCCTCGTGGCCGAGGCCGGCCTGCGCGGGGTCGGCCGTGGCTTCGGCGCGGGTGGCGTCGGCGGCGGGCTGGGGCTCGTCGACCGTGCGGGCGTCGGCCCAGCCGGAGACGGCGTAGACGACGACGGGGGCGTCGGTGAGCACCGAAACGGTCCAGGAGGCGCGCTGTCGCGGGCCGAAGTCCTCGGCGAGGGTGCCCTTCGCCGCGTAGGGGCGGGGCATCAGGTCGGTGCGCTCGGCCAGGCCCTCGCTGTCGAACTGCCGGTCCAGGGAGCGCATGGCGGGCGCGTCGGCCTTGGTGAACAGCAGGCCGACGGTGGTGACGTGGCTGCGGGTGGCGTCGGTGTAGGTGGCGCGCAGCAGGCGTTCGCAGCCGACCGGGGCGAGGGCCTTGCGCAGCAGCGGGTCGAAGGCGTCGGCGCAGCCGGTGTCCGGGGCGACGGCGATCCGGGTCCAGGTGCGGTCGGCTCCGCCGGGGCCCGCCCCGGTGCCCTGCACGGTGGGCGGGAAGAGCTGGTCGACCGGCACGTTGTGCCACAGCTCGCCGGCGGCGGTGAAGGCGCTGCGTTCGCGTTCCTCGGCGGACTCGCCGACGAGCCAACTCCCCGTCACCGCGCCGCCGATGAGTCCCACGCCGAGGACGACACAGGCGGCCGCCGCGGCGGTGCGCGCCCGGCTGCGACGGGCCCGGGCCCGTTCCTCGTACGACTCCGGCATCTCCGGCTGTCCGAAGGACACGACGGGCCGTCCGGCGGGGTCGCCCCAGGCGAAGGGCGCGTCGGGGTCGGGGCCGGGGTCGTGGGGGTGTGCGGTGGGGGGCATCGGTGGCGGGAGGTCGGGGGCCTGGCGAGGCTTCGCCGCATCGGCGGCAGCCGGTTCGGCCGGGACGGGGCGCAGACGAGTGGTGGTCTCCTCGGGCGTCTCCCCCGGGCCCTGCGGAGGAACGTCCGGGAAGCGGGCCGAGGCGGCGGGCGGCGGCGGAGCGACCCGCGTCCGCCCGGCCGATATGCCCCCCAGACTGGGAAACCGCGGCCCCTCGGCGCCGCGTTCCCCGGCAGGCACCGCCAAGGTGCCCTCACGGGTCTGGGGGTGCGCTGCGGAGACGTCCCCGGCCGGGGTACCCGGTGCCGTCCAGCCACGGTTCGCGGCGGAGACACCGGATTCCGCGCGGGCACGGTTCACCGGGGGGCGGCCGGGGGGCGGGGCGGTGCCGCGATCCGGGGCGGAGGGGGTGAGTGCCGCGGTGCCCTGACGGGAGTCCCCGCTTCGGTCCACGGCCGGGCCGGAGGCCGACGCGGCGCTGCGGTCCGGGGCCGAGGGGGCGGGAGCAGCCGCGCCCTGGCGTGGGCCGCCGAAGACGCCGTCCCCAGTTCGGCCAGCGGCCGGACCGGAGGCCGTCGCAGTGCTGCGGTCCGAGGCCGACGGGGCGGGAACCGCCGTGCCCTGACGGGAGCCACCGAAGACGCCGTCCCCGCCTCGGTCCGCGGCCGGACCGGAGGCCGACGCGGCGCTGCGGTCCGGGGCCGAGGGGGCGGGAACCGCCGTGCGCGGCCGAGGGCCGCCGAAGGGGGTGTTCACGGGCGGGGCCGAGGGTGTCGGGTGTGGGTGTTCGCGTTCGCCACGGGTGGGGGGTGTGGGTGGAGCGGGGGGTTCCGGGGGTGGGGGCGGGGTGGTGGGCTTGGGAGGGGCCGTGGGACGTGGGGGAACCGGGGCGCGCTGCGCTTCGGTGCTCATGCACCCCCCGTTCCCTCGTGCCGTGCCGGCGTTTCCTCGTGCGTACCGGTGCCCGTACGTGCGCGTCACTCTACGGCTTGCCGGGGCCCGAGGGGGAACCGGTCCACGAGCCGGAGGCATCTGCCCGGATCGTCCCCCTACCCTGCGGTAATCCTGTCTGGCAGGCTGCGTTCATGACTGCGCGCGCCGCCGACCGGGCCCGTTACGACCGGGCCACCGCCCATCTCGACGCCCCCGTCGCGATCGTGGATCTGGAGGCCTTCGACGCCAACGCGGACGACCTCGTCCGCCGCGCGGCCGGCAAGCCGATCCGGGTCGCCAGCAAGTCCGTACGCTGCCGGGCCCTGCTGGAACGGGTCCTGGCCAGGGACGGCTTCGCGGGGATCATGTCGTACACGCTCGCCGAGTCGCTGTGGCTGGCCCGCTCCGGGTTCGACGACGTGCTGCTGGCCTACCCGTCGGCCGACCGGGCCGGTTTCGCCGAACTGGCCGCCGACCCGAAGCTGGCCGCCGCGGTGACCGTCATGGTCGACGACCCGGCGCAGCTCGACCTGATCGACGCGGCGCGCTCCGGCGGGCGTGAAGTGGTCCGGGTCTGCCTGGAGTTGGACACGTCACTGCGCCTGCTCGGCGGGCGCGTGCGCGTCGGCGCCCTGCGCTCCCCGTGCCACTCCCCCGCCCAACTCGCCGACCTGGCCCGCGCGGTGACCCGGCGCCCCGGTTTCGAGGTCGTCGGGATCATGGCGTACGAGGGTCATGTCGCGGGCGTCGGCGACGCGGTGGCCGGCCGGCCGCTGAGGTCGCGGGCGATCCGGCTGATGCAGGCCACCGCGCGCCAGGAGCTGGCCGAGCGGCGGGCGGCCGCGGTACGGGCGGTGCGCGCGGTGGTGCCGGGCCTGGAGTTCGTCAACGGCGGCGGCACCGGCAGTGTGCAGCACACCGCCGCGGAGGACGCGGTCACCGAGATCGCGGCCGGGTCGGGTCTGTATGTGCCGCGGTTGTTCGACAACTACACGTCCTTCAGCGGACGTCCGGCCGCTCTGTTCGCCCAGCCGGTCGTGCGCCGGCCGGGGGTGGGAGTGGTGACCGTGCTCGGGGGTGGCTATCCGGCCTCCGGTGCGGCCGGGCCCGACCGGCTGCCGGTGCCCTACCTGCCCGAAGGGCTGCGGTACGACCCCCAGGAGGGGCCCGGCGAGGTGCAGACGCCGCTGCTGGGCTCACCGGCGGACGATCTGCTGATCGGCGACAAGGTGTGGTTCCGGCACGCGAAGGCGGGCGAGCTGTGCGAGCGGTTCGAGACGCTGCATCTGGTGGAGGGCGACCGGGTGACGGCGACCGTGCCGACGTATCGAGGTGAGGGGCGCACCTTCCTCTAGCGCGTCTCAGTCGGTGGGGCCCACACTGCTGCCCACGCCCCCGCCCGTGTCCGCGTCGCCGACGGGCCGGATGCCGTCGGTGATCAGGTCCATGTCGCCGAGGGGCGGGCCGTCGTCGCCGGCGTCGAAGACGAAGCGGACGACGACCGGCGAGCCGATGCCGACGGTCGAGGGGAAGGCCAGCGACTGCACGTAGCCGCCGGGTCCCTCGGCCGTGTGCACGCGCCAGCGCACGTAGTAGCCGGCGCGCCCGGCCACCGCGACCTGTCCGGCCGCGACCTGCCGGTGGGAGGTGATGCCGCCGAAGGGCCGCCGGTCCAGCCGGTTGCGGCCGTAGGCCTCCTCGGCAGCGTCCGCTATGTCGGCCTTGGCGAGGGCCTCGGGCGTCTCGCCGTCCGAGCTGACCGTGCGTGAGCTGACCTGGCCGTGCAGGCATCTGCCCCAGTCGCCGGGGCAGTCGTAGGTGCCGTCCGTGGTCATCACGACGGAGTGGTCGGTGACGTACTCCGGCAGGACCCAGCCCGCGGGCAGCGGGAAGGTGATGCCGTTGAGCTCGTCCACGACGACGGACGGGTCCTCCTCCTCGACCGGGTCGGGCTCCTCGGTCGTCGGGGAGGGCGGAGCGGCCGTGTAGTACGTGGTCGGTGAGGGGTCTGCCGGAGTGTCGACGTCGTCGCTGCCGCCGCTGAGCACGATCGCGCCGGTGGTGATCGCGGCGACCAGGACCGCCCCGGCCACGGTCAGCGCGACCGCCTTGGCGCGCCCCGAGCCACCGCCGGCGGGCACGGGGACGGGCACCGGCGGCCCCGCCGTCTCGGGGGCGCGCCGGTGCTCGGTCCAGGCCGTGCCGTCCCACCAGCGCTCCAGATGCGGGGCGTGCGGGTCGGGGTACCAGCCGGGCGGTGGTGTCATGCTCACAGCGGCACTCTAGGCGAACGGGCTGGGGCGGGGGCCTACAGCGGGGTGACGTAGGCCCCCGAGATACCGCCGTCGACGAGGAAGTCGGTGGCGTTGACGAAGGAGGAGTCGTCGCTGGCCAGGAAGGCCACCGCGGCGGCGATCTCCTCGGCCTCGGCGAACCGGCCGAGCGGGATGTGCACCAGGCGGCGCGCGGCCCGCTCGGGGTCCTTGGCGAACAGCTCCTGGAGGAGGGGCGTGTTGACCGGGCCGGGGCACAGGGCGTTCACCCGGATGCCCTCGCGGGCGAACTGCACGCCCAGTTCGCGGGACATGGCGAGCACGCCGCCCTTGGAGGCGGTGTAGGAGATCTGCGAGGTGGCCGCGCCCATCCGCGCCACGAAGGACGCCGTGTTGATGATGGAGCCCTTGCCCTGGCGCCGCATGTAGGGCAGCGCGGCCTTGCAGCACAGGTAGACGGAGGTGAGGTTGACCTCCTGGACGCGCTTCCAGGCTTCCAGGCCCGTCTCCAGGATCGAGTCGTCGTCGGGCGGGGAGATGCCGGCGTTGTTGAAGGCGATGTCGACGCTGCCGTAGGTGTCGTACGCCGCCTTGAACAGCGCCTCGACCTGCTCGGGGTCGGTGACGTCGACCTTGACGAACAGCCCGCCGACCTCCTCGGCGGCCGCCTTGCCGCGGGCCTCGTCGACGTCGCCGCAGACGACGTGGGCACCCTCGGAGGCGAGACGGCGGGCGGTGGCGAGTCCGATGCCGCTGCCGGCTCCGGTGATGACGGCGGTACGGCCGACCAGGCGGCGGCAGACGGTCTCTTCGGTCGATGAGGTCACTGTGCGGGGCCCTCCGTGCTGATGAAGACGTTCTTGGTCTCGGTGAAGGCGGTCAGGGCGTCCGGGCCCAGCTCGCGTCCGACGCCGGACTGCTTGAAGCCGCCGAACGGGGTCCAGTAGCGGACGCTGGAGTGGGAGTTGACGGACAGGTTGCCGGCCCGGACGGCCCCGGCGACCCGCAGGGCGCGGCCGATGTCCCGGGTCCAGAGCGAGCCGGACAGGCCGTACGGGGTGTCGTTGGCGAGGCGGATCGCGTCCTCCTCGTCGGTGAACGGCAGCAGGACGGCGACGGGGCCGAAGATCTCCTCGCGGGCGGCGAGGGAGTCGGGGCGCTCGCCGGTGAGCACGGTCGGCGGGAACCAGAACCCGGGCCCGTCGGGCGCGCTGCCGCGCAGGCCGGGGGCGTCGTCGGGCACGAACGACCGTACGCGGTCCAGCTGTTGCCGGGAGATCAGCGGGCCCATCTGCGTCTTCTCGTCGGCCGGATCGCCTACGACGACGGCGGCGAGGGCGTCGGCGAGCAGCTCGCGCACCTCGTCGTGGACGGACTCCTGGACGAGGATGCGGGTGCGGGCGCAGCAGTCCTGGCCGGAGTTGTCGAGGAAGGAGAAGGGGTCGACGGCGGCCTTCAGGTCGGCGTCGGCGAAGACGATGTTGGGGCTCTTGCCGCCGAGTTCGAGCGTGACGCGCTTGAGCTGGGCCGCGCCCTTCGCCCACACCTGTTTGCCCACGGCCGTTGACCCCGTGAAGACGATCTTCGCGACGCCGGGGTGCTCGACGAGGGCGTTCCCGGTGACGGGTCCGTGGCCGGGCAGCACCTGGAACAGGCCCTCCGGCAGTCCGGCCTCCAGAGCCAGTTCGGCCAGGCGCAGGGCGGTCAGCGGGGTCGTCTCGGCGGGCTTGAGGAGCACCGCGTTGCCGGCCGCCAGGGCCGGGGCGGTCCCCCAGGCGGCGATCGGCATCGGGAAGTTCCAGGGCGCGATGACGCCCACCACGCCGAGCGGTTCGAGGATCGTGACGTCCAGGCCGCCCGCGACCGGGATCTGCCGGCCCGTCAGCCGCTCCACTCCCCCGGCCGCGTAGTCCAGCAGGTCACGGACGTTGCCCGCCTCCCAGCGGGCGTTGCCGAGGGTGTGCCCGGCCTCGCGGACCTCCAGCTGGGCCAGTTCCTCGAGGTGTTCGTCGACGACCGCGGCGAACCGGCGCAGCAGCCGGGCCCGGTCGCCGGGGGCGAGCGCGGCCCACGCCGACTGTGCGCGCGTGGCCCGTACGACGGCCCGGTCCACGTCGGCCGCGTCGGCGGCGGGCACGGTCGCGAGGACTTCTTCGGTGGCCGGGTTCAGTACCTGGAGCTGCTCGGACAAGTCGGTGCCTCACATGCGTTCGAAGGAGCGGCGCAGCTCCCAGTCGGTGACCGCGGCGTCGAAGGCCTCCAGCTCGACGCGCGCCATGTTGCGGTAGTGCGCGACGACCTCGTCGCCGAAGGCGGCCCGGGCGATGGGGCTGTTCTCCCAGAGCTCGGCGGCCTCGCGCAGGGTGGTGGGGACGTGCTCGTAGCCGGCGGTGTAGGCGTTGCCCGCACAGGGCTCGGGCAGCTCCAGCTTGTGCTCGACGCCGTACAGCCCCGCCGCGACGAGTCCGGCGACGGCGAGGTGCGGGTTGACGTCGCCGCCGGGCAGGCGGTTCTCGAAGCGCAGGGAGCGGCCGTGGCCGACGACCCTGAGCGCGCAGGTGCGGTTGTCGTGGCCCCAGGCGACGGCGGTGGGGGCGAAGGAGCCGGGCTGGAAGCGCTTGTACGAGTTGATGTTGGGCGCGTAGAGGAGGGAGAAGTCGCGCAGGGCGGCGAGCTGCCCGGCGAGGAAGTGGCGCATGACGTCGGACATGCCGTCGGGCCCGGCCATCACATTGGTGCCGTCGGCGTCGGTGAGCGAGAGGTGGATGTGGCAGGAGTTGCCCTCGCGCTCGTTGTACTTGGCCATGAAGGTGATCGACACGCCCTCCTGCGCGGCGATCTCCTTGGCGCCGGTCTTGTACAGGGCGTGCTGGTCGCAGGTGACGAGGGCCTCGTCGTAGCGGAAGGCGATCTCGTGCTGGCCGGGGTTGCACTCGCCCTTGGCGGACTCGACGGTGAGGCCGGCCCCGGCCATGTCGTTGCGCAGCCGGCGAAGGAGGGGTTCGATGCGGCCGGTGCCGAGGATGGAGTAGTCGACGTTGTACTGGTTGGCGGGGGTCAGGCCGCGGTAGTTCGCGTCCCAGGCCGCCTCGTAGGTGTCCTTGAAGACGATGAACTCCAGCTCGGTGCCGACCTGGGCGGTCCAGCCGTGCTCGGCGAGCCGCTCCAGCTGGCGGCGCAGGATCTGCCGCGGCGCGGCGGCCACCGGGGTGCCGTCCTCCCAGGCGAGGTCGGCGATCAGCAGGGCCGTGCCGGGGTGCCAGGGGATGCGGCGCAGGGTGGCGAGGTCCGGGTGGAAGGCGAAGTCTCCGTAGCCGCGCTCCCAGGAGGACATGGCGTAGCCGTCGACGGTGTTCATGTCGGTGTCCACGGCGAGGAGGTAGTTGCACCCCTCGGTGCCGTGGTGGAGGACCTCGTCGAGGAAGAAACGCGCGGCGAACCGCTTGCCCTGGAGCCGTCCTTGCATGTCGGGGAAGGCCAGGACGACGGTGTCGATCTCACCGCCGGCGACGAGGGCGTGCAGTTCCTCGATGCCGAGCGGCGGTGTGCGGTCTGCCACGGGAAAGCCTCCTTAAGGCTTCTTCGGTCAGCCGGGAGCCATAAGGTATTGCTGAGAACCATTGCTTGGGAAGGGGGCACGGCGAGATGGCGGAAGAGGCGGCCGACGCGGGTGACCGGCTGACGCCGGTGCTGCGCCCCGTCCGGGCGGGCAACGGCTTCGAGGAGGCCCTGGAGCAGATCCTCCAGGTCGTCCGGCTCGGGCTGGTCCCCGACGGGGGCCGGTTGCCGGCGGAGCGGGAGCTGGCGGAGCGGCTGGGGATCAGCCGGGTGACGCTGCGGGAGGTGCTCAAGGTGCTTCAGGAGCAGGGGCTGGTGGAGTCCCGGCGGGGGCGGTACGGCGGAACGTTCGTGCTGTCGCGCACGGCGAGCCCGGGTGAGGACGAGCTGCGCAGGCGGGTGGCCGGGGTCGACGTGGAGGACGTGCTGCGTTTCCGGGAGGTGCTGGAGGTGGGCGCGGCGGGGCTGTGCGCGGCGCACGGGCTGACGGACGAGCAGGGCGGGCGGCTGCGCGAGGCGCTGGAGCGCACGCAGGACGCGCCGCTCGACGACTACCGGCGCGCGGACACCCTCCTGCACCTCACCCTGGCCGAACTGTCCGGTTCCGCCACGCTCACCGCCCAGTACGCGGCCGTACGGGCCACGGTGAACGACCTGCTCGACTGCATCCCGCTGCTGGTGCGCAACCTGGAGCACTCCCAGCGCCAGCACACCGCTCTGGTGGAGGCGGTCCTCGACGGGGACGCGGACGGGGCGCGGGAGATCATGCGGGAGCACTGCGCGGGCACGGCGGCGCTGCTGCGGGGTTTCCTGACCTGACGGCCCCGGGATAAAGGTATGCGGACAGTCCATTGAGGCGCGGGAGGGCACATGGCGGACAGGCCGCTCATCGGGATCAGCACGTATCTGGAGTCCAGTGCGCGCTGGGGCGTGTGGGATCTGGCGGCGGCGCTGGTCCCGGCCGGGTATCCCCGGATGGTCCAGCAGGCGGGCGGGCTCGCCGCGATGCTGCCCCCGGACGCGCCGGAGCATGCACCCGAGGCCGTCGCCCGCCTCGACGGGCTGGTGATCGCGGGTGGGCCGGACGTCGACCCGGCCCGCTACGGCGCCGAGCGCGACCCGCGCACGGGCCCGCCCGCGCACGCCCGTGACACCTGGGAACTCGCCCTGATCGACGCCGCCCTGGCCGCCGGCACTCCCCTGCTGGGCATCTGCCGCGGCATGCAGCTGCTGAACATCGCCGTCGGCGGCACCCTCGTCCAGCACCTCGACGGCCACACCGAGGCCCCCGGGGTCTTCGGCCGGCACCCGGTCAAGCCGGTCCCGGGCACGCGGTACGCCGCGATCGTCGCCGAGGAGACCGCCGTACCGACCTATCACCACCAGGCGCTGGACCGTCTCGGCACCGGTCTTGTCCCCTGCGCGCACGCCGCCGACGGCACCGTGGAGGCGGTCGAGCTGCCGGGTCCGCACTGGGTGCTCGGGGTGCAGTGGCACCCGGAGATGGGCGAGGACCCGCGGGTGATGCGGGCCCTGGTCACAGCGGCAGCCGCGTCCTGAGCCACTCCAGGGCGGCCTCGCCCTGCGCCCGCTGGAAGGCGCGCAGGGTGGGGATGCCGGGCGGCGGGGGGCAGCAGGGAGTGCCGCAGGAAGTAGCCGGCGAGGGCCGCGAGCGCGGCGGTGACGGCGTCCGGGTCGGCGCCCGCGCCCAGCTCGTGGCGGGTGAACACCTCCTGCGGGTCCGGGCCTCCTTGCCCGCGCACGCACGGCAGCATGACCAGCAGGTCGAACCAGGGCGCGGCGCGCACGACGTGCGGCCAGTCGACGAAGACGACCCGGCCGTCCTCGGTCAGCAGCATGTTGTCGGCGCGCAGATCGCCATGGGCGAGCGTGTCACCGGCGACGGCCTGCGCCCAGGGTCCGGCCAGCTCGGCCAGCCGGTCCAGCCGGGCGGCGGTCCAGGCGCCCAGCCGGTCCGCCACCTCGCCCTCGGCGCCGTCGCGCAGGTCCTGCCAGCCGGCGAAGTTGCGGGCGAGCGCCTCGGCGGCGGGCCGGGCGTCCAGGGGACACGGGGTGAGCGCGCGGGCCAGCCGGGCCACGGCGTCCAGCACCCCGCGCAACTCCGCCGCCCGCCAGGGCACGTGCGGCTGCCGCCCGGCCACGTCCTCGAAGACCAGAGCGACCCAGGTGCCGTCGTCGTACGCCCCCAGCAGCCGCGGCGCGGGCACCTGCGGCGGGAGCGCGGCGGCGTTGCGGGCCTCGGCTCGGTGCATGGCCGGGCTGTACGGGTTGGACTCGGAGCTGACGGCCTTCACAAAAGCCCGCCGCCCACCGGCCGTCCGCACCCGCGCGGCCACACCGGGCGAGAACCCGCCGGACTGGGTGACGGCCTCCACGACCGGCCCGCCGGTCATCTCCGCGACGGCGTCCCGCACGACGTCGGGAAGCGCCTGCCACGGGAGCCGGGAGCCGGAGGCGGGTGGGGCGGTGGTGGTCATGGGGGCCATGGTGCCGGGCCCGCGCCCAGGGAAGCCAAGCGTTTTCGCGCGAAGGGGCCCTACCCCCGCGTCAGCGACAGCAGGTCCCGCGCCGGCCCCGTGGGCCGGTGTCCCGTCGGCCACACCGCGCGCAGGGAGCGTTCCAGGGTGACGCCGTCCAGGGGCACGCGGACGAGGCGGCGCATGGCGAGTTCCTCGCCGACGGCGAGCTCGGAGAGGACGGCGGGGCCCGCGCCGCCCACCGCGGCCGCCTTCACGGCGGTGGTGGAGGACAGCTCGATCAGGGGGCGGGCGAGGCCACCGAGGGCGGCGTCGAGGACCTGCCGGGTGCCGGAGCCCTCCTCGCGCAGGATCAGGGGCGTGGCGGCGAGTTCGTCCGCCGCCAGGGGGCGTCGGCGGCGGGCCCAGGGGTGGCCCGGTGCGGTGACGACGATCAGGTGGTCATGGGCTATGACGGCCGCGTCCAGGCCCGCGGGGACCGACAGGCCCTCGACGAAGCCGAGGTCGGCCTCGTCGGCGAGCAGCCGTTCGGCGACCGCGGCGGAGTTGCCCGCGAGCAGGGACACGGCCGTGTCCGGCCGCTGGGCGCGCAGCGCGAGCAGCCAGCCCGGCAGCAGATACTCGGCGATGGTCATGCTGGCGGCGACCCGCAGCCGCGAGTCGCGCCGGTCCCGCAGCGCCTGCGTGCCCGCGTCGAAGGCCTCCGCCGCCTCCACCACCCGGCGCGCCCAGTCGGTCACCAGCGCGCCCGCGTCCGTGAGCCGGGAGCCGCGCGGTGAACGGTCGACCAGAGCCACGCCCAACTGACGTTCCATGGAGCGGATGCGGCTGCTCGCGGCGGGCTGGGTGATGCCGACCTCGCGGGCCGCCGCACCCAGGCTGCCCAGCCGGGCGACGGCCAGCAGCAGCTCCAGCGCCCCCAGATCCGGCACCCGGTGCGCGAGCGAACCGCCGCCCGGCCGTATGTCCCCGTCCCGCCCATCCACGCTGCTCATAACCCCACCTTATGTCCTCATAGAGACATAGTCCCTGGTGGTGGCCCCGGGGCGGGGAGATCCTGGGGATCATGGTCACCGCCGCCCAGCCGCTCTCCGCCCCGCCCGCCGACCCCCGCCGTCCCCGCGCCGCCGCCGTCCGCCACCTCGGGCCCAACTGGTACGCCACCGTCATGGGGACCGCCATCGTCGCCACCGCCGGCACCGCGCTGCCGGTCCATCTCCCCGGCCTGCGCCCGCTGTGCGCGGCCGTCTGGGCGCTCTCCCTGGCGATGCTGCTGGTGCTGCTCGGCGGGCGCGCCCAGCACTGGCGCCACCACCGCGACCAGGCCCGCGCGCATCTGCTGGACCCGGCGACGGCTCCGTTCTACGGCTGTGTGGCGATGGCCCTGCTGTCGGTCGGTGGTGGCGCGCTGGCGGTCGGGCGGGACTGGATCGGGCCGCGGGCCGCGCTCGCGCTGGACGTCGTGCTGTTCACCGCCGGTACGGCCACCGCGCTGGCCGCGGCCGTGACGGTCCCGTACCTGATGGCCGTACGGCACCGGGTGACGCCGGAGCAGGCCACGCCCGTGTGGCTGCTGCCGCTGGTGGCGCCGATGGTGTCCGCGGCGCAGGGGCCGCTGCTGGTGCCGCATCTGCCGCCGGGGCAGGCCCGGGCGACGCTGCTGCTGGGCTGTTTCGCGCTGTTCGGGCTGAGCCTGCTGGCCACGCTGGTGATGCTGCCGCTGGTGTTCACCCGCCTGATCACCCGTGGCCCGCTGCCGCTCGCGCTGACCCCCACGCTGTTCCTGGTGCTCGGCCCGCTGGGCCAGTCCACCACCGCCGCGGGCAACTTCGCCGGTGTAGCGCCGGGCGTGCTGCCCGCCCCGTACGCCGACGGGTTCGGCATCCTCGCCGTCCTGCACGGCGTCCCGGTGATGGGTTTCGCGCTGCTGTGGCTGGGGCTCGCCACGGTGCACGTGGTGCGGGCCCGGCGGCACGGCATGGGCTTCGCGATGACCTGGTGGGCCTTCACCTTCCCGGTGGGCACCTGCGTCACCGGCACCGCGTCCCTGGCCCGGCACACGGGACTGCTCGCCTACGACGCCCTGGCGGTCGCCCTGTACGCCGTGCTGCTGACCGCTGTCGCGCTCGCGGCCTTCGGGACCGTACGGGGTCTGGTCAGCGGAGCGCTGCTCGCAGGGCCGCGCCCAGCACCCGCGGCGCCTCGGCCAGTGACGGCCCGTACCACGTGAGGTGCCGGCCGTCGACGAGCGCGCACGGCAGCCCGGGGAACGCCTCGGGGCCGTCGTCGGCGGTGAAGCGGTAGGGCTCGTCGGGCAGGACGACCAGGTCGGGCGCGGCGGCCGTCAGCTCCTCCAGCGGGACGCGCGGATAGCGCTCGGCGTGCCCCGCGTACAGGTGGTCGACACCGAGGCGGGCCAGCACGTCACCGGCGAAGGTGTCGCGGCCCAGCACCATCCAGGGCCGCCGCCAGATCGGCACCACGGCGGTCGTACGACGGGACAGGCCGACCGGCGCCGCCCAGGCGGCCTCCGCCTCGTCCAGCCAGCGCGGCCGGGCCGCGGCGCCGCAGGCGTGCAGCACCCGCTCCAGCTCGGCGAACGCCTGCGGCACGTCCCGCACCTCGGTGACCAGCACCTCCACGCCCGCCTCGCGCAGGGCGTCCAGGTCGGGCGTGCGGTTCTCCTCCTCGTTGGCGACCACCAGGTCGGGGCCGAGGGCGAGGATCTTCTCGACCTTCGGGTTCTTGGTGCCACCGACGCGGGCGACCTCCAGGCCCGCCGGACGGACGCACCAGTCGGTCGCGCCGACCAGCACACCGGGCAGTGACTCGGCCACGGCCTCCGTCAGCGACGGCACCAGGGAGACGACCCTCACCTGGGGCCTTGCCGGTCCTCGAAGGCGTCGATGTGCTCCGCGACGGCGACCACGAGGACGCGGGTCTCCGGCACGGTGGCGCGCCAGCGGTGGCGGACTCCGCCGGTCAGGTAGAGGGTGTCGCCGCGGCCCAGGCGGTAGGCGCGGCCCTCCGCCTCGATCTCGACGCCGCCGTCGGCGACGTACATCAACTGGTCGTTGCGGTACTGGAACTCACGGCCCGTCTCATGGCCGCCGGTGAACTCCGAGGCGTGCATCTGATGGTGGCCGCGCACCAGGGAGCGCATCAGCGGCTCGGGCCCCGGATCGGGGTCCTCGGCGCGCACGACGTCGACGCTGCACGCCGGATCGGCGGCGGCGAGCAGCTCGACGGCCGTGGTGCGCAGGGCGTCGGCGACCTTCTCCAGGGAGCTGGTGCTGGGCCGCGCCCGGTCGTTCTCGATCTGGCTCAGGAAGGGCACCGACAGGCCGCTGCGCTCGGCCACGACGGCGAGGGTGAGCTCCAGCGCACGGCGGCGGCGCCGCACGGCCGCGCCCACGCGCAGAGGCTGCTCTTTGTGGTCGCCCATCGCTCCGGCTCCCTCCTTCGCTCGTCGGTCGGGTCAGGGACGCGCTGCTTGCGGTGCATTCTCTTGGGTTCTCTGCACCCTACGCATGTTCGGCAAACCGTTGCAGGCGGCCGTCACATCGACGACACATTGTCTGAGGTCCGACCTCATACTTCACGCCAGCCCACAGGCATCGTTCCGGGTTCAATGCACCGGCGTCTCCGTCTGTTCCCGAGTTCCCGAAGGAGGCCCGTCTCGAACTCCGGGCCGCTCGGGAGCCGTTCACAGGCCCGTGCGTGGCTCTGCGTGGTTGGCCGGATTCTTACGGTGGCCGTCGCGGGGCGAAGAGGAGGGGCGGACCGCCGTACGAAGGGGAAGTCGTACGGTGGCCCGCCCCTCTGTCCGGCGGCCGGGTCCGTCAGGTCACCCGGCCGCCCGTTCATGGGGGGTCAGGACGCCCGGTCGGCGTCCCCGGCGACCGGTGCCCACTGGTCCACCAGTGCGGGGTTGTCCTGCAGCCAGTCGCGCACGGCCTGCTGCTCCTGGCCCTTGCCGGCCTTCTGGATCCGCGACTCCAGATCCGTGAGCTGCCGCTCGGTCATCGAGAAGTCCTTCAGCCAGCGGCCGACCTCGGGGTTGTCGGCGGCGAAGCCGTCGCGGGCCAGCGTGTGCACGCCGTCGCCCGCGCCCCAGGCGCCCTTGGGGTCCTTCAGCTTCTTCAGGTCGTAGTCGCTGTACGCCCAGTGCGGCGACCACAGCGTGACGACGACCGGCTCCTTCTTGGCGTACGCCCGCTTCAGCTGGGCCAGCATCGCCGGGGTGGAGCCGTCGACGACGTCGTAGGAGCCCTCGAGCCCGTACTCCTTCAGCACCTTGTCCTTGAGCAGGCCCATCATTCCGGCGCTGGGCTCGATGCCGACGATCTTGCCGTCGAAGTCGGCGGCGTGCCGCTTCAGGTCGGCGAGCGTGTTGACGTCCTTCATGTACGACGGGACGGACAGCTCCAGGGAGGTGGGGCCGTACCACTTACCGAGGTCGTCGAGCTGCTTGCCGTACTTCTTCCAGTACTCGGCGTGGGTGACCGGCAGCCAGGAGTCCGTCTGGAAGTCGATCTGGCCCGTGGCCAGGCCCGTGTACAGCGGCCCGGCGGCGTACTGGGTGGTGGTGACCTCGAAGCCGCGGCGCTCCAGCAGCTCCTTCCACAGGTAGGTTGAGGCGATGCCCTCGTCCCACGGGATGTAGCCGATCTTGACCTCGCGGCCCTTGCCGACGTCCGTGGCGGAGGCCTCGGCGGTGCCGGCGTTCGACCCGAAGACGTTCATGCCGCCGGCCACCAGGGCGAGGACGACGACGCCGATCACCGCGACGGTGGGGCGCAGCCGGTAGGTCAGGGGGGTGCGGCGGACCTTCGCGGCGGCGCGGCGGCCCAGCGGGGACAGCTGCGTGCCCAGCGCGCCGGTGACGCGGTCCAGGTAGATCGCGAGGACGACGATGCCGAGGCCCGCCTCGAAGCCGAGGCCGATGTCGAGCTGGCCGATGGCCTCGTTGACGGCGCCGCCGAGGCCGCCGGTGCCGACCATGCCGGCGATGACGACCATCGACAGGCCCAGCATGATCACCTGGTTGACGCCCGCCATGATCGTCGGCAGGGCGAGCGGCAGCTGGACCCGCAGGAGCGTGTCACGGGGCGTGGTGCCGAAGGCCTCGGCCGCCTCCACCAGCTCCGCGTCGACCTGGCGGATGCCGAGCTCGGTCATCCGCACGCCCGGGGCGAGCGCGAAGATCAGGGTGGCGACGACACCGGCGGGCACGCCCATGCCGAAGAACAGGATCGCCGGGATCAGCAGCACCATCGACGGCATCGTCTGGAGCAGGTCCAGGACGGGCCGCACGGCCGCGCTGACGGCCTTGGAGCGGGCCGCCCAGATGCCCAGCGGGATGGAGATCACCAGGGCGATCACGGTGGCGACCAGCACCAGGGACAGCGTCGACATCGCCTTGTCCCAAAGGTCGAGCGAGTCGATCAGCGCGAACCCCGCGAAGGACAGCACCCCCGCGGCCAGGCCCCGCAGCCACCAGGCGAGCACCGCGAGGATGCCCGCAAGCAGCAGCGGCTGGGGCGCGGTCAGGACGGCGTCGATGCCGTCGTACATGCCCTCGACGACCGTCTTGACGGCGTCGAAGAGCCAGGACAGATGCGTGACGAGCCAGTCGACACCGGAGTCGACCCAGTCACCGAGCTGAAGCCTAGGCACGGGCGGCCACCTTCCCGTCCGGGTTGTCGCAGGGCGCGGGGTCGGCGCTCTCGTCGCCGAGGAAGGCGAGCAGCCGCTGCCGCGGCACCACACCGATGACGTGGTTCGCCTCGTCCACCACCGACACGCGGTGCGACAGACGGGCGCTGATCGCGCAGAGCTCCGCGAACGGCGTCTCGCGGGTGGCGGTCTCACAGCCGCACGCGGGGGCCTCGCCGGTCACCGAGGTGTCCATCACCGCGCCCGCGGTCAGCACGCGGGAGCGGTCGACGTCCTTGATGAAGGAGGCGACGTAGTCGTTCGCCGGGCGCAGCAGGATGTCCTCGGCGGTGCCGTTCTGCACGATGCGGCCGTCGCGCATGACGGCGATACGGTCGCCCAGGCGCATGGCCTCGTTGAGGTCGTGGGTGATGAAGACGATGGTCTTCTTCAGGGTGCGCTGGAGGGTGAGCAGCTGGTCCTGCATGTCACGGCGGATCAGCGGGTCCAGCGCGCTGAAGGACTCGTCCATCAGCAGCAGGTCGGCGTCGGTGGCCAGCGCGCGGGCCAGGCCCACCCGCTGCTGCATGCCGCCGGACAGCTCGTCCGGCCAGGACTTCTCCCAGCCGGCGAGGCCGCACAGTTCGAGGGCCTCGGCGGCGCGCTTCTCGCGCTCCGCGCGGGGCACCCCCTGCACGGCGAGGCCGTAGGCGGCGTTGTCCAGGACGCTGCGGTGCGGAAACAGCGCGAAGTGCTGGAAGACCATGCTGATCTTCTTCGAGCGGACCTCGCGCAGCTCACGTGCGCCGAGCGCGGTCAGGTCCTGGCCGTCGAAGCGGACCTGCCCGGCGGTCGGCTCCAGCAGGCCGTTGAGCATCCGCAGCAGGGTGGACTTGCCGGAGCCGGACAGGCCCATGACGACGAAGATCCGGCCCTTGTCCACCGTGAAGGAGGCGTCGATCACGGCTGCGGTGGTGCCGTCTGCGCGCAGTTCCTCCCGGTCGGCTCCCTTGCGGAGCCGCTCGACCGCCTCGTCCTGTCGTCTGCCGAACACCTTGTAGAGATGATCGGCCTCTAGCCTGGCTGACACGCGAACCTCTTGTCTCGGGGGCAATGGAAACGGAGCGAGCGGCCGCCTGAGGGGGTGGACGGCCGACGTCGCTCCGTGGCGGCGCCTGCCCGCAGCCGTGGGCCACAAACGCACAAGTGGGGCAGGTCACGGCACAGGCGCAGGGCGCAACACGTTCCGGCGCGTGGTTGTCGGTGGTGTGCGGCATGACGCGTGGTTGTCAGTGGTGTGCGGCATGATGCGAGGCGTGACCGGACGACTGATGCTCCTCGACACCGCCTCGCTCTACTTCCGCGCCTACTTCGGCGTCCCGGAGTCCGTGAAGGCCCCGGACGGCACGCCGGTGAACGCCGTGCGCGGGCTGCTGGAGTTCATCGACCGCCTGGTGCGGGACCACCGCCCGGACGAGCTGGTGGCCTGCATGGACGCCGACTGGCGGCCGCAGTGGCGGGTCGACCTGATCCCCTCGTACAAGGCGCACCGGGTCGCCGAGGAGCACGCGGTCGGGCCGGACGAGGAGGTGGTGCCGGACACCCTGTCGCCTCAGGTGCCGGTGATCGAGGAGGTCCTGGACGCGATCGGCATCGCCCGGGTGGGTGTCGCGGGCTACGAGGCGGACGACGTGATCGGCACGTTCACCGCGCACGCCAAGGGCCCGGTCGACATCGTCACCGGCGACCGCGACCTCTACCAGCTGGTCGACGACACGCGCGGGGTGCGGGTGCTGTATCCGCTCAAGGGCGTCGGCATGCTCCAGCTCACCGACGAGGCGGTGCTGCGCGAGAAGTACGGCGTCGACGGCCCCGGGTACGCGGACCTGGCCCTGCTGCGCGGCGACCCGAGCGACGGACTGCCCGGGGTGCCCGGCATCGGCGAGAAGACGGCCGCGAAGCTGCTGGCCGAGTTCGGCGACCTGGCCGGGATCATGGCCGCGGTGGACGACCCGAGGGCGAAGCTCACGCCCTCGCAGCGCAAGCGGCTGACCGAGGCGCGGCCGTATGTCGCCGTCGCCCCGAAGGTGGTGAAGGTCGCTCACGACGTGCCGCTGCCGGACGTGGACACGCTCCTGCCGCGCACCCCGCGCGACCCCGCGGCGGTGGCCGAGCTGGGAGCGCGCTGGGGACTGGGCAACTCCCTGCACCGGCTGTTGCTGACCTTGGGCGGGTAATCGCCTGTGGTGCTCATGTGGGCACTCGTTCCGCGCACATGCTCTGAGGGTAGTGCTAACTTAGGTATGCCTAAGCATGGATCGCAGGGAGGCCGCCATGGCAGAACGTCCGGCCCGCACGGCGCGGAAGCCCCACACCGCGCAGGTCGTCCGCACCGAGCGGCTCACCCCGCACATGCAGCGCGTGGTGCTCGGCGGCGACGGCCTGGCCGACTTCACGGTGGGTGCCCACACCGACCACTACGTCAAGCTGCTGTTCCCGCCGTCCGACGGCGTGAGCTATCCCGAGCCGTTCGACCTGGAGCGCATCCGCGCCGAGTTCCCGCGCGAACAGTGGCCGGTGACCCGGACGTACACCGTGCGTATCTGGGACCCGCAGACGCGCGAGCTGACGCTGGACTTCGTGGTCCACGGCGACGAGGGCCTGGCCGGCCCCTGGGCGACCCGTGTCCAGCCGGGCGAGACCGTCCGTTTCATGGGCCCCGGCGGCGCCTACGCCCCCGACACACAGGCCGACTGGCATCTGCTCGCCGGTGACGAGAGCGCGCTGCCCGCGATCGCGGCCGCCCTGGAGACGCTGCCCGACGACGCCGACGTGCGCTGCTTCGTCGAGGTCTCCGGCCCCGAGGAGGAAGTGAAGATCGACTGTGCCGCGGAGGTCGTCTGGCTGCACCGCGGCGACCGGCGCGTCGGCGAGGCCCTGGTCGAGGCGGTGCGCGCCCTTCAGTGGCCCGAGGGCCGGGTGCACGCCTTCGTGCACGGCGAGGCGAGCTGCGTGAAGGAGCTGCGGCGTCTGCTGCGGGTCGAGCGCGGCATCCCCCGCGAGGACCTGTCGATCTCCGGCTACTGGCGCCTCGGCCACAACGAGGACGGCTGGCAGGCCTCCAAGCGCGAGTGGAACGCCCGCATCGAGCAGGAGCAGGAGGGCAAGGCCCCGGCGGCGTGAGCCGCCCGCCGCAAGCCAAGCGGCTTGAGCCCCCGCCGCAGGCGGCTCGAGCCCCCCGCCGCCCGCGCCCTCAGTCGCCCTGCACGCGCGCGTGCAGATGCACGTCCTGCCAGCCGTCGGTGTAGAGCACCGCCCCGCGCTTGGTGCCCTCCAGCGCGAACCCGCACTTGGCGGCGACCCGGCAGGAAGCCTCGTTCCCCAGGGCGTGGGTGAGCTCCAGACGATGGAAGCCGGCCTCCTCCAGCGCCCACCGGGCGAGGGCCGAGGTCGCCCGGGCGGCGACCCCCTGGCCCCGGGCCGCGGCGACCGTCCAGTAGCCGACCTCGCCCTGACCGTCGACCTGGTCGATGTGGTGCAGCGCCACCCGCCCGAGCAGCCGGTCGTCCCCGGCGTCCACGACGGCCCACTGGGCGCTGCGCTCGGTCGCCCACTCCCCCTGCCACTCCTCGATCCAGCCGCGCACCTCGTCCTCGGAGTCGGCCGCGCGCAGATGCCAGCGGTGCATCAACGGGTCCTGGAAGGCGGCGTACACCCCGGGCGCGTCCGACGCCCGCCAGGGGCGCAGCAGCAGACCGTCACCGGTGGGGATCACGGGCTGCGGGGCGCCCGCGAAGGTGCCGTCGGGCAGGACAGGACCGGTCAGATAGGGCATGGCCCGCATCCTGCCAAGGCGCCTGAACGGGCCCAACAGGTTTTACGGCGCCGAAGGCCGGTCGCGGCCGCGACGTACCCTTGCCTGCGATGAGACGCCGCACCCCTCCCCCGCCCTCCCCGCTGCCCCAGCGCGACGGGATCGACCCGGTGCGCGTGCGCCTGCCGGGCGAGGGCACCTGGGCCACGGTCGGCGAGCATCTCGTGGAGCGGCTGTCCGGTGCGGGCGCCGGGGTCGTCGAGCGGATGCTGGACGCGGGGCTGATCGTCGGCGCGGACGGACGCCCGGTGACCGCGGACACGGCGTACGTACCCGGCCTGTACGTGTGGTTCCACCGCGAGCTGCCGCACGAGGTGCCGGTGCCGTTCCCGCTGGAGGTCGTGTACCGCGACGAGCACATCGTCGTCGCCGACAAGCCGCACTTCCTGGCCACCACCCCGCGCGGCTCCCACATCACCGAGACCGCACTCGCCCGGCTCCGGCGCGACCTGGGCATCCCCGCGCTGAGCGCGGCACACCGGCTGGACCGGCTCACGGCCGGGCTGGTGCTGTTCACCGTACGGCCCGAGGAGCGCGGCGCCTACCAGACGCTGTTCGGCGACCGCCGGGTGCACAAGGAGTACGAGGCCGTGGCCCCGTACGATCCCGGGCTCGCTCTCCCGCGCACCGTGCGCAGCCGGATCGTGAAGGAGCGCGGGGTGCTCGCCGCGTACGAGGTCGAGGGCGAGCCGAACGCCGTCACCCGGATCGAGACACCCGAGCACCGGCCCGACGGGACCGCCCGGTACCGGCTGACTCCCACCACCGGGCAGACCCACCAGCTGCGCGTGCACATGAACACGCTGGGCCTGCCGATCCTCGGCGACCCCCTCTACCCCTCACCTCTGCCGCCCGTACCGGCCGACGACTTCCGCCGTCCGCTGCAACTCCTCGCCCGCGTCCTGGAGTTCACCGACCCGATCACGGGGACGGCCCACCGCTTCAGGAGCGGGCGAGAGCTGGAGGCGTGGACGTCGTACGACGACTGGGCTGGCGAGTGGACGCCCAGTCGTACGAAGGCTCAGTAGCCCCGCCACCACCGCAGGAACCGCTGCCACGCCCCGGGGCGTCCGGCCGGTGCCGGAACGGGGGCCTCGGCGGGGGCCGGCGGCTGCGGCTCGGGCTGCACGGGCGGGGCCGGCTGCGCGACCGGCTGCGGGGCCGGCGTGCTGATCTGCCAGGCGGGCCGCTGCTGCGGGACCGGCCGGATCGACGGCTTCTCCTTCACGTCCTGCTGCGCCCGTGGAGCGAACTGCACCGGCAGCGACACCAGATGCCGGGAGGCGATGGACTCGGTCCAGCGCAAGTCCTCCTCGTCGCAGTCGAGTTCCACGTCCGGCAGGCGCATCAGCAGCGCGTCGACGCCGACGTCGGCGATGGCACGGCCGATGTCCTGACCCGGGCACTCGTGCGGGCCGCCGCCGAAGGAGAGGTGCGAGCGGTTGCCCTGCATGTTGACCGCCAGGTCGGGCCGGACCCGGGGGTCGACATTGCCGGGGGCCGGTGCGAAGAGCAGGCCGTCGCCGCGCCGGATGCGCTGCCCGCCCAACTCGGTGTCCTGCTTGGCGAAGTAGGCGAAGACCGTGCTGAACGGCGGCTCGTCCCACAGAGACTGCTCGACCGCCTCGGGCACCGTCATCTGCCCGCCGTTGAGCTGGGCACGGAAGCGCGGGTCGAGCAGCACCATGCGCAGCGCGTTGGACAGCAGGTTGACGGTGGCCTCGTAGGCGGCGTAGAGGACCACCCGCAGGTGTTCGCGGACCTCGTCGTCGGTCAGTCGCGCGGGGTGCATGATGAGGTGGCTGGTGAAGTCCTCCTCGGGGTGCGCGCGACGGCGGGTGGTGAGCCGGCCGAGCGCCTCCATGACGTAGGCGTTGCTGGCGATCGCCGTCTCGGTGCCCTTGAGGGCGTCCCGGGCGGACTGCACGATCCGGTCGTTGTACTCCTCCGGCATGCCGAGGACCTCGCACATCACGGCCATCGGCAGATGCTCGGCGAACTGGCCGACGAGGTCGGCGCTGCCCTGCTCGCAGAAGCGGTTGACCAGCCGCTGGGTGTAGCGGTTGATGTGCCGGCGCAGGCCCCGGTGGTCGATCGTCGACATGGCGCCGGTGACCGCGGCACGCAGCCGCAGATGCTCGTCGCCCTCGGCGTGGGAGCAGATCGGCTGCCAGGCGATGTGCGGCATCAGCGGGTGGTCGGGCTTGACCCGGCCCTCGATCAGCGGGGTCCAGATGCGGCTGTCACGGGTGAACTGCGAGGGGGTGCGCACCATGTGCAGGTTCTCGGTGTGACCGAGGACCACCCAGATCGGCACGTCGTCATGGAGCAGCGCGGGCGCCACGGGCCCGTGCTCGGCCCGCAGCTTCTCGTACAGCTCGCCCAGGTCCACCGCCTCGGGGCCGTACAGCCGGTGCCGGCCTCCGGGGCCGGTGCCGTGCGCCGGGCAGCCGGGGGGCGGGGCGAGGGTCGGGTCGTCCGTTCCGGTCGATGAGAAGGGTTCAGGCGTCACTGTGGAGGCTCCGAGGCTGGTGGATCAGATCCGGTGTCGGGGTTTTCAGGTGAGCGCGCGGCTCAGGGCGATGGAGTGCAGGAAGCGCACCAGGGTCATCAGGGCGTCCCGGCTGGAGGCACGACGCCGTGCGTCGATCTCCATGATCGGGATCTCGTCGGTCAGGTCGAGGGCGGTGCGCAGGTCCTCGAGGGGGTAACGGGGCGCGTCCGGGAAGGAGTTGACGGCCACCACGAAGGGCACGCCGCGTTCCTCCAGCCGCCCCATGACGTCGAAGCTGACCTCCAGCCTGCGGGTGTCGACCAGCACGACCGCGCCCAGCGCCCCTTCGAACAGGCCGTTCCACAGGAACCAGAAGCGCTCCTGGCCCGGGGTGCCGAAGAGGTAGAGGACCAGTTGGTCGGTGATGCTGATACGGCCGAAGTCCATGGCCACGGTGGTGGCGGTCTTGGTCTCGGAGCCGTAGTTGTCGTCGACGCCGACGCCGGCCTGCGTCATGGTCTCCTCGGTGGTCAGCGGTCTGATCTCGCTGACCGAGCCGACCATGGTCGTCTTGCCGACTCCGAAGCCGCCCACGATCACGATCTTCGCCGCGGCCTGGGCCGTGTGCGGCAGATGGTCCTCGGTGCGTGGACCGGGGACGGTGTCAGAGCTTTTGAAGTCCATGCATCACCGCTTCGAGGAGGGAACGGTCGGGGAGCGCCTGACGGGTGATCGGGGCGCGCGCCGTGACCAGTTCGGCCGCCAGCATCTCCGTGAGCAGGACGGTCATCGCGCTGAACGGCAGACTGAGGTAGGCCGACAGCTCGGCCACGGACAGCGGGGCGGAACACAGCCGCAGTACCGCGGCCTGTTCCGGGGTGGTCGACGGCGACGGCTCGGCACGCGCCACGATCAGCGTGACGAGGTCCATCTCCGCGCGTGAGCCGTCGACGCCGCCGATGACGAAGAGCCGTTCGGGGTTGGGGCGGTCGCCCTCCTGCCCGGCCGCCTGCGGGGGCGGGGCAGGGGGCTGGACGGGGGTGCGCCTCTGGCGTTGCGGAGGCGTCATACGGTCTGCCCGTTGCGCCGGGGCGGACTCGTCAGATGAGCGCCGATGCGGACGACGAGGTCGCGCATGCGGTTGCTCATCATGCCGGGCTCGCAGATCATGTCGGCCAGGACGGCGAGGTAGGCGTTGGGGCCTGCGGCCATCATGTAGAAGTAGCCGCGGTCCATCTCGATGAGGACCATGTTCATCTCGCCCTCGCTGGTGGGGATCTCCTGGGCGACCGCGTTCGCCAGGCTCTGCAGTCCCGCGCAGGCCGCGGCGACCCGGTCTGCGGTGTCGGGGTCGCCGCCGTGCCGGGCGATACGCAGTCCGTCGGCGGAGAGCACCACGATCATGGCGATGCCCGGTACGCCGTCGGCGAGTTCCTTGAGCATCCAGTCGAAGTTCGCTCGCTGCTGGATCACTTGAGGTCCCCCTCGTCGTCGGCCTCGCTGGGGGCCGAGTCCTCGATCAGATGGATGTATGCGGTGGGGTTGCGGGTGAACGCGGTGGGGTGTTCACCGGGCGGGGCGACCTTCTTCAGGCCCTCCCAGAAGGCCTCGAAGGCCAGGCCGGGTGCGGGTTTGTCTTCCCTCTTGGCCGGTGCCTGCCGCTCCAGCTCGGCCTTCAGGTCGGCCCACTGCGGGCCGGGGTCGCGCCCTTCGCGGATGGCGGCCTCGGCGGCGTACTGCTCGGCGATCCGCTGGCTGATCGGGATCTTGACCCGGCTGCGACGCTGCGGCAGACCGCCCGCGGTCCACTCGGTGACCTCCGGGATCTCGTCCTCCATGGAGACCGCGGCCGGGATGCGCGGGCTGGTGGGGCGGCGCTTCTTGGGCGGGCGCTTGGGGCCTTCGAGCGCGTCGACCGTCTGCGGCAGGGCGGTGGCGCCGATGCCGTGGGCGAGTCCGACGCCGGGCTCGGTGGTCATCATGTCGCTGGGCACGATCAGCACGGCCCGGACACCGCCGTACGCCGAATTGCGCAGTGACACCTGCATGTTGAACTGGGTGCACAGTCGGCCGACGACGGCGAGGCCGAGGCGCGGGCTGTCACCGAGCTCCTGGAGGTCGACACCGGCCTTGGCGCGCTCCAGCATGCCCTCGGCGCGGGCGCGGGCCTCCTCGCTGAGGCTGACACCGCCGTCCTCGATCTCGATGGCGACGCCGGTCTGCACCTCGAAGGCGGTGACGTGGACCTTGGTCTGCGGCGGTGAGTAGCGGGTGGCGTTGTCGAGCAGCTCGGCGCAGGCGTGGATGACCGGTTCGACGGCGGTGCCCCGGATGTTGACCTTGGCGATGTTGTCCAGGGAGATCCGCCGGTACTCCAGGATGCGGGACATGGCGCCGCGCAGCACGCTGTAGAGGGCGACGGGCTTGGGCCACTGACGGCTCGGGCGGCCGCCGCCGAGGACGCCGATGGAGTCGGCGAGCCGGCCGATCAGTGCGTTGCCGTGGTCGATGCGCAGCAGGTCGTCGAAGACCTCGGGGTTGCGGCCGTGGTCCTCCTCCATCTCCCGCAGTTCGGCGGCCTGTTGGTGGATGATCGCCTGGACGCGGCGGGCGATGCTCACGAAGGACCGCTGGGCGGAGTCGCGCAGGGCTTCCTCGTGGTCGACGATCCGCAGGAGGTAGTGGACCAGCTGGCGCTCGGCCTCGGCCAGGTCCCGGTAGGAGGGATCGATGAGGCCCAGGTCGCGCATGACCTCTCCGGGCGAGTGGCCGGTGCTCATCCGGCCCAGCGCGGCGGGCACGACCTCCTGGCCGAGGCGGATCATCCGCTCGTCGTGGGCGGCGATCCGCCGCTCCAGATACGCGGTGTGACGGGCGTGCTCGGCACGCAGGTCGCGCAGCACACGGCCGCGGCGCGCGGCCTCGGCGCCGGTGAGGATCACCAGCAGGGTGGCGACGCCACCGCACACGGCCACCGCGTTCTGCGCCGGCTGCGCGACGAGTGCCACAGCGGCGCCGGTCGCCGCGGCCATGACTATCGCGGGGAGCAACAGCACGCGAGTGAAGGGGAGTTCGCGGCGTACGGGAGGGGATTGGACACTCACCATGTGGGCCCTCGTCAGGGAACTGTCGGGATCTAAGGCATATAGGGGAACAAGCGCGCGATTCATCTCAACTCGGCGCGCTGCGGGCGAGCTTAGTCCGACCGGATCATCGCCGTGTCATATTCGGCAAGCACCTGAAATGCCCCCGCAACAGGAGTACGCTCGGCCCCATTTGCACGCTGAGACCACGCTCGCACACGGAGAGTAGCGACGTGTAGGCATGCGAAAGTAACTCACCGTAACGAGTGAATGAGGTCCCGGGGTGCGTGCTCAGAGGCGCGGGGCTGTGTCGATCTGCGGCTCCGCCGCGCGGGCGCGACCAGCCACAGATCCGCCGCGCCCGCCGACGAAAGATCAGCCCACGGACGAGTAGGCGACAACCCCCCGCAACAACGCGTCAACAGCCTTACGGGCAGCCCTGGGCACGGTGGACCCCTCGGGAGAGGCGGCCGCCTGGATCTGCCCCAGCACATCGATGACCTGCTTGCACCACCGCACGAAGTCACCGGCCGGCATCTCCGCCTCGCGCAGCACCTCGTCGAGCCCCTTGTCGGAGGCCCACATGTACGCGGCCCAGGCGAAGCCGAGGTCCGGCTCCCGCTGTCCGACCCCCTCGGTCTGGGTGATGCGGAAGTCCTCCTCCAGCGCGTCCAGGCGCCCCCAGATGCGCACCATCTCCCCCAGCGCGGCCTTGGCCTTGCCGGACGGCAGCTTGGGCGCGAGCGCGTCGTCACTGACCCGGGCCTCGTACACCAGCGCCGACACACAGGCCGCCAGCTCCGCCGGGCTCAGGCCCTCCCAGACGCCGGCCCGCAGGCATTCGCTGGCCAGCAGGTCGAGTTCGCCGTACAGCCGGGCCAGCCGCCGCCCGTGCTCGGTGACCTCGTCGTCGCGCAGGTAGTCCAGCTCGGTCAGCAGCGCCACGATCCGGTCGAAGGTCCGGGCGATGGTGTTCGTACGGCCCTCGATGCGCCGCTCCAGCTGCGAGGTGTCCCGCAGCAGCCGGTGGTAGCGCTCGGCCCAACGCGCATGGTCCTCACGGTCGTTGCACCCATGGCAGGGGTGGGCGCGCAGCGCGGCGCGCAGCCGGGCGATCTCGCGGTCGTCGGCCGCCTGCGAACGCCCTCTGCGGTGCCGGTCCGGCACGATGTGCCCGGCCTTGCTGCGCAGCGCGCTGGCCAGGTCCCGGCGCGACTGCGGGGAGCGCGGGTTGAAGGACTTGGGGATCCGCATCCGCTCCAGCGCCTCCACCGGCACCGGGAAGTCGATCGACGCCAGCCGCTTGACCTGCCGCTCGGCGGTCAGCACCAGCGGGCGCGGGCCGTCGTGGTGGTCGAAGCCGCGATGGCCGTTGGACCGCCCGGCCGGCAGCCCCGGGTCGAGGACCAGCGCCAGGCCCGCGTACTTGCCGGTCGGCACATGGATCACGTCACCCGGCTTGAGCCGCTCCAGCGCCACGGCCGCCTCCGCGCGCCGCTGCGACGCGCCCTGCCGGGCCAGCTCGGTCTCGCGGTCCTTCAGCTCACGCCTGAGGCGCGCGTACTCCTCGAAGTCGCCGAGGTGGCAGGTCATGGAGGCCTTGTAGCCCTCCAGGCCCTCTTCGTTGCGCTGCACCTGCCGCGAGATCCCGACGACCGACTTGTCGGCCTGGAACTGCGCGAAGGACGTCTCCAGCAGCTCGCGCGAGCGGTGCCGCCCGAACTGCTCGACCAGGTTGACCGCCATGTTGTACGACGGCTTGAAGCTGGAGCGCAGCGGATAGGTGCGGGTGCCCGCGAGTCCCGCGAGCTGCTCGGGGTTCATGCCGCGCTGCCACAGCACCACCGCGTGGCCCTCGATGTCGATGCCGCGCCGGCCCGCCCGGCCGGTGAGCTGGGTGTACTCGCCGGGGGTGATGTCGGCGTGCTGCTCGCCGTTCCACTTGACGAGCTTCTCCAGGACCACGGACCGCGCGGGCATGTTGATGCCCAGCGCGAGGGTCTCCGTGGCGAAGACGGCCTTGACCAGGCCGCGCACGAACAGTTCCTCGACGACCTCCTTGAAGGTCGGCAGCATGCCCGCGTGATGGGCGGCGATGCCGCGCTCCAGGCCCTCCAGCCACTCGTAGTAGCCGAGGACGTGCAGGTCCTCGGTCGGGATGGAGGCGGTGCGCTCCTCGACCAGGGCCCGGACCTTGACCCGCGCCTCGTCGTCGTTCAGCCGCAGTCCGGCGTACAGGCACTGCTGTACGGCGGCCTCGCACGCGGCGCGGCTGAAGATGAAGGTGATCGCGGGCAGCAGCCCCTCGGCGTCGAGGCGCTCGATGACCTCGGGGCGGCTCGGCGTCCAGATCCTGGAGCGCTGGCGCCGCTCCCGCTCCCGGTCGGCCTCGCGCATGGCGCGGCCGCGCCGGCGGTCCGGGTAGGAGGGCCGGCTGGCCTCCATCCTGGCCATGCGGGTGAGGTCGGGGTTGACGGCTCTGCGCTGGCCCTCGCCCTCCTCGAACAGGTCGTACATCCGGCGCCCGGCGAGCACGTGCTGGAACAGCGGCACGGGCCGGTGCTCGGAGACGATCACCTCGGTGTCGCCGCGGACGGTGTCGAGCCAGTCGCCGAACTCCTCGGCGTTGGACACGGTCGCGGACAGTGACACCAGGGTCACGGACTCGGGCAGGTGGATGATCACCTCTTCCCAGACGGCTCCGCGGAAGCGGTCGGAGAGGTAGTGCACCTCGTCCATGACCACGTAGCCGAGGCCGAGGAGGGTCTGCGAGCCTGCGTACAGCATGTTCCGCAGGACCTCGGTGGTCATGACGACCACCGGGGCGTCGGAGTTCACGCTGTTGTCGCCGGTGAGCAGGCCGACCTTGTCGGTGCCGTAGCGGCGGCACAGGTCGGAGTACTTCTGGTTCGACAGCGCCTTGATGGGTGTCGTGTAGAAGCACTTCTTGCCCTGGAGCAGGGCGAGGTGGACGGCGAACTCGCCCACGATCGTCTTGCCCGAGCCGGTCGGCGCGGCCACCAGGACGCCCTTGCCCGCTTCGAGTGCCTGGCAGGCCTCTATCTGGAAGGGGTCGAGGCCGAAGTCGTACATCTCGCGGAAGGACGCGAGCGCGGTGGCCTGCTCGGCAGCGCGCTTGCGGGCTGCCGCGTACCGCTGGGCCGGTGAGAGGTCCTCTGTCATCGTGCTTTCGAGCGTACCGTTCCGCACTGACAACAGGACGATCATTATCCCGATCTGCTTCCCGCGGGCCGGGGATCCGTGCAGCTCACGGCCGTTCGGCCGGTGAAGGCACCCGCAACGGCGAGCGGCCGGCGGCGCCGGGTGGGCGCCCCGGCCGCGGCCCGCGGTGGGGGTGAGGCAGAGGGGACGCTCAGGCGGCCCCGGGGTGGTCAGGTCGCGTCGTCGTAACCGTTGACCCGGTCCGTGCTCGTCTGCTCGGGCAGGGCCCGGCTCGCGGTGACGGGCTCGATGTCGCCGATGTCGTCGGGCGTGAGGTCCAGGTCGGAGGCCTCGTCGTCGGCGGGGCCGAGGGCCTCGCGGCGGAGCCTGCGCCGGTCGTTGACGAGCGCGACGATCACAGCGGCGAAGTAGAGCACCCAGATCGGCCCGGCGAGCGCCAGCATGGACAGCGGGTCGGTGCTCGGCGTGGCGATGGCCGCGAAGACCGTGATGCCGAGGATCATGCCGCGCCACCAGCCGAGCATGCGCTTGCCGGTGATCGCCCCGGTGAAGTTCAGCATCACCAGCAGCAGCGGCAGCTCGAAGGACAGACCGAAGACGATCACCATGCGGGTGACGAGGTCGAGCAGGTCGTCCAGCGGCAGCAGGTTGTCCACGCCGAACGGCGTGAACTCGATCAGGACGTTCGCGGTGGTGGGCAGCACGGAGTAGGCGAAGTAGGCGCCGGCGAAGAACAGCGGGACGCCGGTGGCGACGAACGCGTACGCGTACTTCTTCTCGTGCCGGTGCAGACCGGGCGCGACGAACGCCCACAGCTGGTAGAGCCACACCGGCGAGGCGAGGACGACGCCGGCCATGAGCGACACCTTCAGCGCGAGGGTGAAGGGCGCGAGCAGGCCGTTGATCGTGATCTGGGCGCAGGGGCTGTCGCCCTTCTGCTTCGCCAGCTCCGAGAACGAGTCCGGGCAGCCGACGGAGTCCAGGACCGGCTTGGTGAAGAAGTCGATGATGTCGTTGTAGAAGAAGGCGGCCACGACGGTGACGACGATGATGGCCAGCACGGCCTTCGCGAGCCGGTTGCGGAGCTCACGCAGGTGTTCCGCGAGGGGCATCCGCCCCTCGGGATCCTTCTCCTTGTTGCGGGCAGGCTTCAGCAACCCACGTTCCCATCTCCTACGGCGGGCCGGAGGTCACCGGCCCTGCGTCAGCGCTTGGTGGTGTCCGTCGGCTCGTTGACCGGCCGGGAGCTGGTCACATCGCCGGGAGCAGCCTGGATGACGCGCTGAGCGGGGGCCTGGTCGTCGCCCGGGTTCGGCGGGTCGGCCGGGGCGGCGGCCTTGCCGTCCTCCTTCATCGCCTTCGCCTCACTCTTGAGGATGCGCGCGGACTTGCCGAGCGAGCGAGCCATGTCCGGCAGCTTCTTGGCGCCGAACAGCAGCAGGATGATGACGAGGATCAGGGTGATCTCGAGCGGGCCGATCTTTCCGCCGAACATATGTTTTACCTTCTCACCGAGGCGAATTGATGGGACACTGTCCGACCGGTCGGACAGGTGTCCGAACGATCGTGCCGCCAGCGATCGTAACGCCCGGGGGTGAACCTCAGGCAATCCCCGTGCGTACTCCCGGTTCGCGGTCCGGGCCTCGTTCAGCGGGCCGCGATCAGCAGCGTACCTGTCGCTCCCGGCAAGTTGACAGGGCGATACCGCCCGAAACACGCCGAGAGCGCACAGTCAGCGGCGCTGTCCGGCGCCTCTCACAGCGAGTCCACGGCTCGGGCCGTGCTGACCGCCGCGCGCTCCAGATCCTCGGCCGCTCTGTTGATGCGCCGGGCGGCCTCCGTGACCTGCCTGCCGAGGCGCTGCGCCTCCAGGAACACCCGCACGGCGAACACGCCGAGGACGGCGAGACCAAGAAAACCCACGGCAACCGCGAACATCGGCCAGAACATGACGCCGAGCCTAGACGGTCCCGCGGCCAGGAAGGCAGCCGACCTACACCGTGGCCTGCAGCCGACCTAGACCGTGGAATGCAGCCGCAGGGTCCGTACGCCGCCCCCGGTGAGCAGCTCCACGATCCGCTCCCCCGCGGGCTTGCGCACCGACGCGCCGCAGTCGGGGCAGGTGAAGGAGTAGAAGGTGGTGCGGCTGGAGGCGCCGATGGCCAGGCGCAGGGCACCGGCGGCGAGCTCGAAGCGGCCCCGGCAGTCCGGGCAGCCCGCCCGGAACACCACGGGCGCCACACCTCTCATCCCCGCGAACGCGGAGGCCACCGACATGCCCCGCCCCCCGGACGGCATCGACTCGCTCAAAGCCCCTGCTCCCGCCTGTCGCCCTGCCCACCGCAGCCCTCGACGCACGCACCGACCGGTCCGCCCGGGGCCGCACCGGGCACACCGTTCCCCTGCGCTTCCAGGCCGTCGTACGCCGCGAGCGCGTCGCGGGCCGCCCGGCGGGCGGTGTCGGCCAGGTCGCTCGGGGCGACGATGCGGCCGTCGGCGCCCAGCCGCAGCGCCAGGCGCTTGAGGGAGGCCGGGTCGGGCGTGCGCAGGGTGATGCGCAGGCCGCCGTCGGGCAGCTCCTCGGCGCTGTCGTGCGGGTAGTACTCGGCGACCCAGCGCCCGCCGGGCCCCACCTCGATGACGACCTCCGGGTCCTCGGCGGCGGGCTGCACCAGCGCCTCGGACAGGTCGCGCAGCTCGATCTCCGGCGGCGCGGACGGCTCGTCGAGGATCCTGATCTCGGCGACCCGGTCGAGCCGGAAGGTGCGGCGCGCCTCGGAGCGGCGGCACCACGCCTCGACATAGGTGTGGCCGACGCTGACCAGCCGGATGGGGTCGATCTCCCGCTCGGTGACCTCGTCGCGCGCCGGGGAGTAGTAGCGGATCCACAGCCGGCGCCGCTCGGAGATGGCCCGGTCGACGTCCGCGAAGACACCGCCCTCGGACTCGAAGGTGACCGAGAGACGCGAGCTCGCCCCGGCGGCCTCACCCGCGGCCGTCTCCACCTTGGCGGTGGCCCGCAGCAGCGCCTGCCGGTCGCTCTCGCGCAGCCCCGGCAGCGTGGCCACGGCCCGCGCGGCCACCAGCAGCGCGGTCGCCTCGTCGGCGGCCAGCCGCAGCGGCTCGGCCGCCTCGGCGCCGAGCGCGGCCGGGTTGTGCCACCAGATGCGCTCGCCGTCGGTGTCGATGTCGAGCAGATCTCCGCCGCGGAAGCTGGTCCCGCACATCGGCAGCACGTCGAGGTCGGAGACCAGCTCGTCCTCGGTGATGCCGAAGGCACGGGCGACGTCCTCCACGCGCGCGCCGGGGCGCTCGCGCAGATAGGTCACCAGCGACAGCATCCGCCGGGTCTGGTCGATGGCGTTCGTGGGCCTGACCGGTTTGCCTGCCACGTTGTTGCCCGCTCCCCCTCAGCCCTTGGCCACGGCACGCAGCCGGTCCACGACATCGGCCCGCAGCTCGGCGGGCTCCAGCACCACCACGTCCGGCCCGAACTCCACCAGCCAGGCGTCCAGCCCATGGCCGTACGGAATCTCCAACTCGTCCCAGCCGCCGCCGAGTTCCCGCACCACGGTGGCCTTCGCCCGAAGGGGGTAACCGGCGCCGGACCGCAGCCGGATCCGCGCGCTGCGGTCGGCGGTCTCCCCCGCCCAGCTCGCGACGGTCTCCCGGACCGTGACGACGTCCGGCACGGGCGCGGTGAAGGCGGCGCTGCGGCTGCGCACCTTGCCGGTGATCCGCGACAGCCGGAACACCCGCTCGGCTCCCCGGTCTCGGTCGAAGCCGGCCAGGTACCAGTGCCCGCGCCAGCACTCCAGCGCCCACGGCTCGACCTGCCGGGTCTCGGGGTGGGCGGCGGTCGCCTTGCGGTAGTCGAAGACGACCGGGCGACGGTCGCGGCACGCCAGCATCAGCGGCTCGAAGGCGGCCTCGTGCACCGGGATACGCGGCTCCAGCGCGCCATGCGCCTCGTACGGGTCGACGTCCTCGGGCAGCCCCGCGGCCCGCAGCTTCTGCAGGGCCCCGCTGGCCGCACCGGCCAGCCGCGCCTGCTGCCACACCTTGGCGGCGAGCCCGAGAGCCGCGGCCTCCTCGGCGTCCAGGGTGATCGGCGGCAGCCGGTTGGAGTCACGGCGGGCCATGTACCCGACCTCGCCGTCCAGGTTCTCGACCGTCTCGATGACCAGGCCCAGCTCGCGCAGATCGTCCTTGTCCCGCTCGAACATGCGGTTGAAGGAGTCGTCGCTCCCGGCCGCCCCGCTCTCCGGCCGGAAGGCCGCACCCTGGCCGGGCCCGAAGGCCTCGACGTAGGCCTCGATGGATTCCCTCAGCTCACGCTTGCTGAGCGGCCGCCGCGTCCCGAGCAGACACAACGCCAGGTTCATCAGCCGCTCGGCCTTGGCAATGGCCATCGATGCCCTTCGCCTTCCCTATGGTGCTTCCGACCGATGACCGTACCGCTCCGCGGTCCCCTGGCAAAAGCCGAGGGCCCATGCCCGGACAGGCATGGACCCCAGGTGATCGGGTCCGGTCGTACGACGATCGGACCCCAAGTGATCAGACCCTGTGTGATCAGACCCCGAGAAGGTCGACCACGAAGATCAGCGTCTCACCGGGCTTGATGGCCGGAGTCGGGCTCTGGTCGCCGTAGGCGAGGTGGGCCGGGATGGTCAGCTGACGACGCCCGCCGACCTTCATGCCCTGCACACCCTGGTCCCAGCCCTTGATGACACGGCCGCCACCCAGCGGGAAGCGGAACGGCGCACCGCGGTTCCAGCTGGCGTCGAACTCCTCGCCCGTGCTGAAAGAGACACCGACGTAGTGCACGGTGACGGTCTGACCCGCCTTCGCGACCTCGCCGTCACCCTCCCAGATGTCCTTGATCTCGAGGTCCGCCGGCGGCTCGCCCTCAGGGAAGTCGATCTCGGGCTTGTCGATGTTCACGTCACTAGCTCCTGCATGTGTACGAAAAGGCAACGCGCACAGTCTTTCATCCCCAGGCACGCGCCGCCCGCGACCGGGTCGGCACGGCGTCACATCTTGGCGAGGATGTCCACCGTGAACACCAGCGTGGCACCCTTCTCGATACCGCTGCCCTGCGGCGGGTTGTCGCCGTAACCCAGCTCCGGCGGGATCACGACGAGCACCCGGCTGCCGACCTTCTTGCCCGTCAGCCCCTGCGACCAGCCCTTGACGACCTGCTGCAGCGAGAACGACGTCAGCGACTTGCGGCTGTACGTCGAGTCGAACTCCTTGCCGCCGTCCCACTGCACGCCCTTGTACTGCACCAGCACCGTGCTGTCCGCGGCGACCTCCTCGCCGTCCCCCTCGATGATGTAGTTCGCCACGAGCTTCTTCGGCGGGTCGGCCTTGGGGATCTCGATGGACGGGGCCTTGCCGTCGGTGTTCGTCCCCACCTTGGGCAGGTCCTTGTTCTCCTGCGCGACCTCGGTGCCCTTGGCGGAGCTCGTGCCGTTGAACGTCGCCTTCAGGTCGACCACGAACACCAGCGTGTCCGTGCCCTTGATGCCCGCCTGCGCATTGCCCTGCGAGCCGTAGCCCTGGGCCGGAGGCACCGCCATCTCGACACGGCTGCCGACCTTCTTGCCGGCCAGGCCGTAACGCCAGCCGTCGATGATGCTGCCCTGCGCCAGCTGGATGATCAGCGGCGTCTTGCGGTCGTAGGAGTTGTCGAACACCTTCGCGGTGTCCCAGACCTGGCCGAGGTAGTGGGCCTGCACATAGTCGTTCTCCGCGACCGTCCGGCCGCCGCCCGCGATGAGCGTCTTCACCGCCAGGTCCTTCGACGGCTGCCCACTGCCCTTGGCGACCGTCGGCTTCTCGCCGAACTTCACACCCGCCGTGATCGCCGGCAGCGGACCCTCCACGATCTTCGGCGCCGGCGCGGCGGACGACTCGGGCGCCGTCGGCGACGCACTGTCGCTGGCCTTGCTCGAGTCGGACTTCTCGTCGCCGCAACCGGCGAGCGTGACCAGTCCTGCGGGGACGGCGGCAAGGATGAGGGAGCGTCGGCGCACGGTGGGGGCCTCGTAATCGGTCGATCTTGGTCGGATGGACGTGCGCGCAACTCTACGGCGTGAGAAGGGCGCCGTACGAGAAACGTACGGCGCCCGTGTTGCGTTCCGGCACAGACCCGGAACACCTCGCTCACATTCCGGCGATCAGCTTCTCCACCCGGTCGTCCACCGAACGGAACGGGTCCTTGCACAACACCGTGCGCTGCGCCTGGTCGTTCAGCTTCAAGTGCACCCAGTCGACCGTGAAATCACGGCGCTGCTCCTGCGCCCGGCGGATGAAATCGCCGCGCAGCCGCGCCCGAGTGGTCTGCGGCGGAACCGACTTGCCCTCGAAGATCTTCAAGTCGTTGCAGATCCGGGCCGCTTGACCCTTCTTCTCCAGCAGGTAGTACAGGCCACGACGGCGGTGGATGTCGTGGTAGGCGAGGTCTATCTGCGCCACGCGCGGATGCGACATCGTCATGTTGTGCTTGGCCCGGTAACGCTCGATGAGCTTGTACTTCATCACCCAGTCGATCTCGGTGCCGATCCGGTCGAGGTCCTCGGTCTCGATCGCGTCCAGGGTGCGGCCCCACAGCTCCAGCACCTGCTCCACCGTGCCGGTACGGATGCCGCGCCGCTCACAGAAGTCCACGGCCTTCTCGTAGTACTCGCGCTGCACCTCCAGCGCGGACGCCTCCCGACCACTGGCCAGGCGCACCTTGCGCCGCCCGGTGATGTCATGGCTGACCTCGCGGATCGCCCGGATCGGGTTCTCCAGGGTCAGATCCCGCATCACCGTGCCCGCCTCGATCATGCGCAGCACCAGGTCGGTCGCGCCGACCTTCAGCAGCATGGTCGTCTCGGACATGTTCGAGTCGCCGACGATGACATGCAGCCGGCGATAGCGCTCCGCGTCCGCGTGCGGCTCGTCACGCGTGTTGATGATCGGCCTCGAACGGGTCGTCGCCGAGGACACACCCTCCCAGATGTGCTCCGCGCGCTGGCTGACGCAGTACACCGCACCGCGCGGCGTCTGCAGCACCTTGCCCGCACCGCACAGCAGCTGCCTCGTCACCAGGAACGGGATCAGAATGTCCGCGAGCCGGGAGAACTCCCCGTGCCGGGCCACCAGATAGTTCTCATGGCACCCGTAGGAGTTGCCGGCCGAGTCGGTGTTGTTCTTGAACAGGTAGACGTCGCCTGCGATTCCCTCCTCGTGCAGGCGTCGTTCCGCGTCCACCAGGAGTCCCTCGAGAATGCGCTCGCCGGCCTTGTCGTGAGTGACCAGCTCGGTCACGTTGTCACATTCGGGTGTCGCGTATTCCGGATGTGACCCGACATCGAGATAGAGGCGGGCGCCGTTCCGCAGAAAGACATTGCTGCTGCGGCCCCATGACACGACACGGCGGAAGAGGTACCGCGCCACCTCGTCAGGCGACAGACGGCGCTGTCCCCTGAACGTGCACGTGACGCCGTACTCGTTCTCCAGCCCGAAAATGCGGCGGTCCATGACTGAACATTACGCCCGATCCCCCGAGCTGAAACGGGGTTCGACGGCACGATTTGGATCATTTTCCGATGAAGCCGCAACGACCGCACCCCGGACGGGAGCTGCGAGGACCCGCCCGGTGGCCGCCAGCACCAGCCACGACACCGCACCCGCCGCACCCGGCACCACGAAACCCCACACCGCCCCACCCGCCTCGACGACCGGCCCGGCCAGGCCCGTTCCCACCGACGCGCCGACCGTGAACGTCGTCACCAGCCAGGAGAACGCCTCCGTCACCGTGCCGCTCGGCGCATGCCGGTCGACGATGACGAACGCGCACGCGATGGCCGGCGCCAGGAACACGCCCGCCAGCGCGGTCAGCGCCACCATCGCGACGGCACCGGGCATCGACGTCAGCGGCAGGTAACACACCGCCAGAAACGCCACCAGCACCCGCAGTCGCCGCTCGGCCGCGCCCGCCCACTGCCGCGCCCCGTACACCGTGCCGCCCACCAGCGCGCCCAGCCCCAGCGCCGCCATCATCCAGCCGTACACCGCGTCCCCGCCGTGCTCGTCGGCGTACGGCACCGCGGCCACCGTGATCGACCCCAGCGCCATCCCGATGAACAGGAACGCCGCGAGCAGCGCCACCAAACCCGGCGAGCGCAGGGCACCCAGCCAGTGCGCCTCCCGCGGGGCCGAGCGCCACGCGCGCGAGGGCGCCGACACCACCACCGACAGCGCGCCGAGCACCCCGAGGACGCTCAGCACCACCACCGCGGCCTGCGCCGACCACAACGACACACACAGGGTCACCAGCAGCGGGCCGACGGTGAACATCACCTCCTGCGCCACCGCGTCCATCGCGTACGCCGTGTGCACCTGCTCCTCACGCCGCAGCACCGACGGCCACAGAGCCCGAAGCCCGCCCTCCAGCGGCGGAGTGAACAGACCCGCGAAGGCCACGGCCGCGTACGACAGACCCAGCAGGTCCGTGCCGGTGAACGCGAACGCGGTCATCGCGAGGGCCGACGCCAGCGCCGCGGGCAGCTGCACACGCGGCTGCCCGTACAGGTCGACCAGACGGCCCAGCACCGGCTGGCCCACGGCGTTCGCCACGCCGTAGACCGCCGCCAGGGCGCCCGCGAGGCTGTAGGTGCCACCCTCGGCACGCACGAACAGCACGATCGCGATCGCCGCCGTGGCGTTGGGCAGCCGGCCCACCAGCGTGCCCACCAGCAGCCGGGTGGCGTGCTTCGCCCTGAGGATCTCCAGGTATCCCGCGGCCATGATCCGCCCTTCCGGCTGAGGTTTTACGTATAACGTCGTCTGTCATACGTACCATGTGCGCTGTTCACGAGTCCAGACGAAAGAGAAGGCTCACGGTGGCACACGGCCGTACACGCCCCACCAGCCGGGACGTCGCCCAGGCCGCCGGCGTCTCCCAGGCCGCCGTCTCACTCGTCCTCGGCGACAAATGGCGCGGCCGCGTCTCCGAAACCACCGCCGAACGCGTACGCCAAGCCGCCCAGGAACTCGGCTACCGGCCCAACCTCGCCGCCCGCAACCTCCGCCTCGGCCACACCCGCACCGTCCTGCTCGTCGTCCCCGCCCTCACCACCGAATTCTTCGCCGGCGTCTACACCGGCGCCGCGCGCGTGGCCGCCGAAAGCGGCTTCGGAGTCGTCCTCTACCCCTCCCCCGAAGGCATCGGCCCCGCCCGCGACCCCTTCGCCTCCGCCCAGGCCGCCCTCGACGGCGTCATCGCCTCCTCCATGGCCGCCGACGCCCTCACCCCCATCCGCGGCGACCAGCTCCCCCTCGTCATGCTCGACAGCGACCCCGAAGGCAGCCACGGCGCCGCGACCGTCAACCTCGACATCGCCGACGGCATCCGCCAAGCCACCGACCACCTCCTCGACCTCGGCCACCACCACTTCCTGCACCTCGCCGCCGACGTCCCCTCCTGGACCTTCGAGATCCGCGCCCAGGAACTCGCCGCACACCTCGCCGACCGGCCCGGAACCACCGTACGGACCGCCCGCGCCCCCCTCGCCATCGACAGCGCCGTCACCGCCGCCGAAGCCGCCCTCACCGGACCCGGCCCCCGCCCCACCGCCGTCCTGTGCGACGACGACCTCCTCGCCGCCGGCACCTACAAAGCCGCCCGCCGCCTCGGCCTGCGCATCCCCGACGACCTCTCCGTCACCGGCATCGACGACCTCGGCCTCGCCACCGCCATCGACCCCGAACTCACCACCGTCCGCCTCGACGCCGAGCTCTTCGGCGAACGCGGCATGCAGGCCCTCCTGGCCGTCCTGGAAGGCCGCACACCGGACGCGGGCGACATCCCCGTCGAACTCGTCGTACGGGGCTCCACAGCGCCTCCACCAGCCTCCTGAGAGCCGCCGGGACGCCACCGAGACGCCGGAAGCCCCGCGCCGGAAACGAGGCGCGGGGCTTCCACAGTGCAATGTCGGCAGGGCCGGACTCAGTCCTCCTCGGAGGAACCCTCCTCGGCCACCTCCGCCGCCGCACCCTCCTGCTGCGCCAGCAGACGCTCCAGCTGACGGCCCTGGATCCGCCTGAACTTCCGCTTCTGCGGCCGCGTACGGTCCAGCACCGCCACCTCCAGCCGCTCCGCCGGGATCTCACGCTGCGTGCCGTTCGACTCCCGCGACAGGGCCTGCACCGCCAGCCTCAGGGCCTCCGCAAGGGTCATGCCATCACGGTGGCGCTGGTCCAGGTAGTTGCTGATCAGCTCGGCATTGCCGCCGACCGCCACCGAGCCGTGCTCGTCCACGATCGAACCATCGTGCGGCAACCGGTAGATCTGGTCCGACTCCGGCGTCTCGCCGACCTCGGCCACCACCAGCTCCACCTCGTACGGCTTCTCCCCCACACTGGAGAAGATCGTGCCCAGCGTCTGCGCGTACACATTCGCCAGGCCACGCGCGGTCACGTCACCACGGTCATAGGTGTAACCCCGCAGATCCGCGTACCGCACACCGCCGATGCGCAGGTTCTCGTACTCGTTGTACTTACCGGCGGCCGCGAAGCCGATCCGGTCATAGATCTCGCTGAACTTGTGCAGCGCACGGGACGGGTTCTCGCCGACGAACACGATGCCGTCGGCAAACTGCAGCACGACCAGGCTGCGGCCCCGCGCGATGCCCTTACGGGCGTACTCCGCCCGGTCGGCCATGGCCTGCTGAGGTGAGACATAGAACGGCGTCGACACCGGTTATCCGTCCCTTTCTGTCGAAATCACTGGATCACCTTGCAACAAGCAGCGGCCCGCTACAGCAACGCGGCCCGCGGACCGTCCGGCTGCTCCAGCCGGCGCTCCAGCACGGCGCGTGCGATCTGCGAGGCCTCGTCCTCGGTGAGCCGGCGGAAGCCGTCCTCGGTGATCACGGTGATGATCGGGTAGATCCGGCGCGCGACATCGGGACCACCGGTCGCCGAGTCGTCGTCAGCCGCGTCGTACAGCGCCTGCACGACCAGCGTGGTCGCCTGCTCCTCGGTCAGGTCGTCCCGGAAGAGCTTCTTCATCGCACCCCGCGCGAAGATCGAGCCCGAGCCGGTGGCGGCGTAGCCCTGCTCCTCGGAACGGCCACCCGTCACGTCGTAGGAGAAGATCCGACCCTTGGCACGGTCCAGGTCGTACCCCGCGAAGAGCGGCACGACCGCCAGCCCCTGCATCGCCATGCCCAGGTTCGACCGGATCATCGTCGACAGCCGGTTCGCCTTGCCCTCCAGCGACAGCTGAGCGCCCTCGACCTTCTCGAAGTGCTCCAGCTCCAGCTGGAACAGCTTCACCATCTCCACGGCGAGACCGGCCGTGCCGGCGATACCGACGGCCGAGTACTCGTCCGCCGGGAACACCTTCTCGATGTCCCGCTGAGCGATCACATTCCCCATGGTCGCCCGCCGGTCACCGGCCAGCACCACGCCCCCGGGGAAGGCCACGGCGACGATCGTCGTCCCATGCGGCGCCTCGATCACGCCCTGCGTCGGCGGCAGTTGCCGCTTCCCCGGCAGCAGCTCCGGCTGGTGCTCGGAGAGGAAGTCCATGAACGAGGAGGATCCTGGCGTCAGGAAGGCAGCTGGTAGACGCCCGGTGCTACGAGTGTTGGCTTCCACGCGATTCCTTCCAGGTAGGCAGCGGCCCTACGTACGGCGTCGGGATCGTCTCCCAACTTGCCGATGGCCGAATTGCAGTTGAAGCACAGTACGCCACGGACCCTACCCGTCTTGTGGCAGTGATCCACATGCACGGCAGGAGCCGACAGACAGATGCAGCAGACACCACCTTGAGACGCGACCATCTCGTCGCGCTCGCCCTTGGTGAGGCCGTACTTGACCTTGAAGTAGCTGATCTGGTTGCGCTCCGCCCGGCAAGGACGGCAGGAGCTAGCCCAGCTGTCCGACGAGGACCCATTGCGCTCCCATTCGGAGTGCGGCTTGACCTCTCCGCAACCCTGGCAATGCTTGTGACCAGGTGGCACAGCGTCACGCGGCGGGAGCGTCCTCCCCATGGCCTGTTGCCGCCGCCTGTCGGAGTCGGCAGCGCAATTGCGACAGCGATGCTGAAGGCCATCGAGGTTCGTACGCTTACGGGCGAAGGCCGCGCGCGGCTTGGTCATGCCGCACCGCGCACAGCGCTTCACTTCCGAGCCACCTGCCACCGCCCCACCCCGTCGACCTTTGAATCGAAGGCAAAAGCGACCTACTGGCCACCCTTCTGAACGAAGGACCTCACGAAGTCCTCTGCGTTCTCCTCGAGTACGTCATCGATTTCGTCGAGGACCGAGTCCACGTCGTCGCTCAGCTTCTCGTGGCGCTCCTTGAGGTCCTCCGAAGCCTGGGCTTCCGCCGCCTGCTCCTCGACTTCCTCGGTGGAGCGCGTGGCCTTCTGCTGGCCGCCGCCGGTGTCCTTGGTTGCCATAACCTTCACCCCGCTCAGTTGCCCGACATGGTCGACAGGTCGGCTTTCCTGCCGATCGGTGATGATCAGACCCTACTAGCCGGGTCTGACATCGGCCCTGTAGTTCGAAGAACGTACGAGGGCCACCTCGATGATTCCCGGACGGCGGGTTTTCCACCCTCGCGCCCGGGACGGTCCGAGTACCCGTTCAGCCGCCCGAGAGCACCCTGACCAGGTCTTCCGCGGTGCGGCAGCGGTCCAGGAGCTCCTTGACGTGATTTCGCGTTCCGCGTAGCGGTTCCAGGGTTGGGACGCGCTGGAGGGAGTCGCGGCCGGGGAGGTCGAAGATGACCGAGTCCCAGGAGGCGGCAGCGACGTCGTCGGCGTACTGCTCCAGGCAGCGGCCGCGGAAGTAGGCGCGGGTGTCCTCGGGGGGCGTGGACTTGGCCCGCTCGACGTCCTGCTCGTCGAGGAGCCGCTTCATGCGGCCGCGGGCGACGAGGCGGTTGTAGAGGCCCTTCTCGGCGCGTACGTCGGCGTACTGGAGGTCGACGAGGTGCAGGCGGGCGGCGTCCCAGTCGAGGTTGTCGCGGCGCCGGTAGCCCTCCATGACCTCGCGCTTGGCGACCCAGTCGAGTTCGCCGGCGAGGCTCATGGGGTCGTTCTCCAGGCGTGTGAGGGTGTCCTCCCAGCGGGCCAGGACGTCCTTGGTCTGCTCGTCGGCGTCGGCGCCGTAGCGTTCCTCGATGTATTTGCGCGCCAGCTCGTAGTACTCCATCTGAAGTTGTACGGCGGTTAGGGTGCGGCCGCTGCGCAGAGTGACGAGCCGCTTCAGGGAGGGGTCGTGGCTGACCTGGTGGAGGGTGCGTACGGGCTGGTCGACGGCGAGGTCGACGGCGATGAAGCCGTCTTCGATCATGGACAGGACGAGGGCGGTCGTGCCCAGTTTCAGGTAGGTCGAGATCTCGGAGAGGTTGGCGTCGCCGATGATCACGTGGAGGCGGCGGTATTTCTCGGCGTCGGCGTGGGGTTCGTCGCGGGTGTTGATGATGGGGCGCTTGAGGGTCGTCTCCAGGCCGACTTCGACTTCGAAGTAGTCGGCGCGCTGGCTGAGCTGGAAGCCGTGTTCGTGGCCGTCCTGGCCGATGCCGACGCGGCCTGCTCCGGCGAAGACCTGGCGGGAGACGAAGAAGGGGGTGAGGTGGCGCACGATGTCCGAGAAGGGGGTTTCCCGCTTCATCAGGTAGTTCTCGTGCGTGCCGTAGGAGGCGCCTTTGTTGTCGGTGTTGTTCTTGTAGAGGTGGATGGGCTGGGCGCCGGGGAGCTGGGCTGCGCGTTCGGCGGCTTCGGCCATGATGCGTTCGCCGGCTTTGTCCCACAGGACGGCGTCGCGGGGGTTGGTGACCTCGGGGGCGCTGTATTCGGGGTGGGCGTGGTCGACGTAGAGCCGTGCGCCGTTGGTGAGGATGACGTTGGCCAGGCCGATGTCCTCGTCGGTGAGCTGGCTGGAGTCGGCGGCCTCGCGGGCGAGGTCGAAGCCCCGCGCGTCGCGGAGCGGGTTCTCCTCCTCGAAGTCCCAGCGGGCCCGGCGGGCCCGGTGCATCGCCGCCGCGTAGGCGTTGACGATCTGGGACGAGGTGAGCATGGCATTGGCGTTGGGGTGGCCGGGGACGGAGATGCCGTACTCCGTCTCGATGCCCATTACTCGCCGTACGGTCATGCGGCCCTCCTTGCCCGGCGGCGTCCTCGGTCGTGGGCGCCGCTCAGATACCGCTGGCGCTGGGTTGCGTGTGCGGTGCCCGTCCCCGCACTGCGCGACTCGGCGGTACCGAAGAGCCTAGAACGGCTCTGCGCTGGTGTGGAGATCATTTGCGTCATTGCCTTGGTCCGGCCGTGCCCAAAATTCAGCCCGGAAAACAGTCGGCTGCGGGTACCCGGTGGAGGGCACCCGCAGCCGCCCTGTTTTTTACAGGTACTGTCCGGTGTTGGCCACCGTGTCGATGGAGCGTCCGGTGTCGGCGCCCTGCTTTCCGGTGATGAGGGTGCGGATGTAGACGATCCGCTCGCCCTTCTTTCCGGAGATGCGGGCCCAGTCGTCGGGGTTGGTGGTGTTGGGCAGGTCCTCGTTCTCCTTGAACTCGTCCACGCAGGCCTGGAGGAGGTGGGAGACGCGGAGGCCCTTCTGGTTGTTGTCGAGGAATTCCTTGATCGCCATCTTCTTGGCGCGGCCCACGATGTTTTCGATCATGGCGCCGGAGTTGAAGTCCTTGAAGTAGAGGACTTCCTTGTCGCCGTTGGCGTAGGTGACCTCGAGGAAGCGGTTTTCCTCGGATTCGGCGTACATGTGTTCCACTGCCGTCTGGATCATGCTCTGGACGGTGGTGGTCTTGTCGCCGCCGTGTTCGCCGAGGTCGTCGGCGTGCAGCGGGAGGCGCTCGGTCAGGTACTTGCCGAAGATGTCCTTGGCGGCTTCGGCGTCGGGGCGCTCGATCTTGATCTTCACGTCGAGTCGGCCGGGCCGCAGGATGGCGGGGTCGATCATGTCCTCGCGGTTGGAGGCGCCGATGACGACCACGTTCTGCAGGCCTTCCACGCCGTCGATCTCGGCGAGGAGCTGCGGGACGATGGTGTTCTCCACGTCCGAGCTGACGCCGGAGCCGCGGGTGCGGAAGAGGGACTCCATCTCGTCGAAGAAGACGATGACGGGGGTGCCTTCGGAGGCCTTCTCGCGGGCTCGCTGGAAGACGAGCCGGATCTGGCGCTCGGTTTCTCCGACGTACTTGTTGAGGAGCTCGGGGCCCTTGATGTTGAGGAAGAAGCTCTTGCCGGCGGCCTGGCCGGTGACCTCGGCGACCTTTTTGGCCAGCGAGTTGGCGACGGCCTTGGCGATGAGCGTCTTTCCGCATCCGGGGGGCCCGTACAGCAGGACGCCCTTGGGCGGCCGCAGTTCGTGCTCCTTGAAGAGGTCGGGGTAGAGGTAGGGCAGTTCGACCGCGTCGCGGATGGCCTCGATCTGGTTGCCGAGGCCGCCGATCTGCTCGTAGCCGATGTCGGGGACTTCTTCGAGGACGAGTTCTTCGACCTCGCTCTTGGGGACGATCTCGTAGACGTAGCCGGAGCGGGGTTCGAGCAGCAGGGCGTCGCCGGGGCGGATGGTGACGTCCAGCAGCGGCTCGGCGAGCCGTACCACCCGTTCCTCGTCGGTGTGCCCGAGCACCAGGGCGCGTTCGCCGTCCTCGAGGATCTCCTTGAGGGTGACGATGTCCCCGACGCGCTCGAACTCCATGGCTTCGACCACGTTGAGTGCTTCGTTGAGCATGACTTCCTGGCCGCGCCGGAGGTCGTCGAGTTCGACGCTCGGGCTCACGTTGACCCGGAGTTTGCGGCCGCCGGTGAAGATGTCGGCGGTGCCGTCCTCGTTGGCCTCCAGGAAGACTCCGAAGCCGGCCGGTGGCTGGGCGAGCCGGTCGACTTCTTCCTTGAGGGCCACGATCTGGTCGCGGGCCTCGCGCAGGGTGTTCGCGAGTCGCTCGTTCTGGGCGGACACGCCGGCCAGGTTGGTCTGCAGCTCGACGATCCGCTCTTCGAGAATCCTCGTGTGTCGCGGAGAGTCGGCGAGCTTGCGTCGCAGGACGGCGATCTCCTGCTCAAGGTAGGCGATCTGCCCGGCCGGGTCTTCGGACCCTCGTCCCGGGCGGATGCCGCGGTTCATGTCGTCGTCGTGGGCTGCCACGGTCCTCACCTCCTCCAAGGGGAGCTGGACGCTTCCAGACCCTACCTGGGCGGGTGTCGATTGAAACCCCTAGATCACAAAGACTGTCGGGGTGTGTCCGATCTTCACCCTTGCGCTCTCCCTCACGCCAGGGGGATACCCACACAAGCGGGTGGGGAAGCGGGCGGAGGTAGGGTCAAGGTGTTCAACACCCGTCAGGGCCTGGAAGGTTCCCGAAAGGTCCGGCGAACGAAAATGGCAGGAGAGATGACCGTGCAGCAGGACGCCGCAGTCGCCGGCGAGGCGCTGGAGGTCTGGATCGACCAGGACCTGTGCACCGGCGACGGCATCTGTGTGCAGTACGCGCCCGAGGTGTTCGAGCTGGACATCGACGGTCTGGCGTATGTGAAGAGCCCGCAGGACGAGCTGTTGCAGGAGCAGGGGGCGACCACGCCGGTGCCGTTGCCGCTGCTGGCGGATGTGGTGGACTCGGCGAAGGAGTGTCCGGGCGAGTGCATCCATGTGCGGCGCGTTTCGGACAGGGTCGAGGTGTTCGGTCCGGACGCCGGGTGACCGCACCTTCACGGCTTGTCACCAATGTCTGATTTCTCACACCTGCCGGTGGCCGGTGTCAGACGCTGCGTGCCTCGGAGGGTGTCGAGCGGACGAACGCTCCGTTCTTCCACTGCCACTTCGCGTTGTCGGTGACGTCGGGGCAGCAGGTGGGCACGTCCGGCGTGGAGTAGCCGAGCAGGCTCGCGCGGACTGTGCCGGAGCGTACGGCGAGGTCGGTGACCTTGGTGCGGTCCTTGGGGTCGACGAGTGTGGCGACCACGCGCGCGTGGGGGGCGCCGGCGCCCTGCGTGAGGACGTAGACGCCGTCGGGCGGGGTGCTCATTCCGGCGTCGCAGTGGACGACGGCGACGGTCTCGGGCCGGCCGTCCCCGTCGAGGTCTCCGGTCGCCTTCTTGGCGACGACGAGCTTCACCGGGCCGCAGTCCAGGGGGAAGTCGACGCCGGTGGTGGCGGGGGGCGCGGCGGCGGCCGGGGCGGACTTGGGTGCGGTGCCGGGTGCCTGGGCGGCGGTCGCCGACTCGGGCTGGAGCACGGAGGAGAGGGCCACGACTCCGGCGACGGCGGTCGCGGTGGCGAGCCAGTGGATCGGGTGGGTGTGCGTGTGTGCCAGTTCCGGGACGGCGGATTGCTGCACTAGGAGTGTCTCCCGTGAGGGCTGTGCCGGTGGGGGGGTGGCCTGCATGGTGCCACACGTCACAGCGCGGGGGAACGGCGGGGTGCCGGTTGTCACGCGGGACCGCTGGGTGGGCCTGGCACGGTGTCAATGCCCGGTGTGAACGACGAAGCGCCGTGGTGGAGTTCCCGCTGGTGTACGGGAACTCCACCACGGCGCGGCGGCGTTGGACGGTGTGGCGGGCCGCGTCAGCGGCCGATGCCTCCGTCGGCGTTGGGGCCGGAGTAGTCCTCGCCGTAGGCGCCCTTGGCGGGGCGGCGTCGGCGCATGGGCGGCTCGACGCCGTCGGCGAGGCGGCGGGCGGTGAGGAGGAAGCCGGTGTGGCCGATCATCCGGTGGTCCGGGCGGACGGCGAGGCCCTCGATGTGCCAGTTGCGGATCATCGTCTCCCAGGCGGTCGGCTCGTTGAAGCAGCCGATCTCGCGGATGGACTCGACGGTCCGGGCGAGCTGGGTGGTGGTCGCGACGTAGCAGCACAGGATGCCGCCGGGGACGAGCGCCTTGGAGACGGCCTCCAGGCACTCCCAGGGGGCGAGCATGTCGAGGATGACGCGGTCGACGTCGGTGTCGGACAGGTTGTCCTGGAGGTCGCCGACGGTGAGCTGCCAGGCGGGGTGCGGGCCGCCGAAGTAGCGCTCCACGTTCTGCTTGGCGATCTCGGCGAAGTCCTCGCGGCGCTCGTAGGAGTGCAGCATGCCGTCGTCGCCGATGGCGCGCAGCAGGAAGCTGCTGAGCGAGCCGGAGCCGACGCCGGCCTCGACGACGCGTGCGCCGGTGAAGATGTCGGCGAAGGCGAGGATCTGCCCCGCGTCCTTCGGGTAGACGACGGCTGCCCCGCGGGGCATGGACAGGACGTAGTCGGGGAGCAGGGGGCGCAGCGCGAGGTAGGCGACGTTTCCGGTGGTGCGGACAACGCTGCCCTCGGGAGCGCCGATCAGTTCGTCGTGCGGGAAGCTGCCCTTGTGGGTGTGGAAGTTCTTCCCGGCTTCGAGCGTGAACGTGTAGTGGCGGCCCTTGGGGTCGGTCAGCTGTACCTGGTCCCCGACCTTGAAGGGCCCGCGCCTGCGGGCGGCACCGGTCGGTTCGGACATGTGACCAGCCTACCGGGGTTTGCGGGGGCCGCAGACCACTAGCTGGGGCGGGCCATGGCCTTGACGAAGGCGCGCTCGACGTCGGCGGCGGACAGGACGCCGTAGATCTCGCCGGTGTCCTCGACGACGAGGTACTCGGTGGCGGGGGTGGCCCGCAGCACCTCCAGGAGTTCCTCCCCCGCGAGCTCGGCGGAGACGCGCATGCCGTCGGTGAGGTCCTGGGCGAGTCCACTGACCGGGACCCAGGGGCGGCGGTGTTCGGGTACGCCGACGATGGCGGCCTCGCGGACGAGGGAGAGGGGGTGGCCGTCGGCGTCGACGACGACCAGGGCGCGGGCGCCGGCGGCGTTGGCCTGGCGCAGCGCCTCGGACAGGGGGGTGTCGGTCTGCACGGGTACGGCGCGCCGGGTGAGGGTGCGGGCGCGCAGTTCGGGCAGGTGCTCGCGCAGGCGGGCGACGCGCAGGCTGTTGCCGGCGCCGGTCCAGATGATCGCGGCGAGGATGGCGGCGAGCAGGGCGTCCATGACGGTGTCCATGCCGACGTTGTCGACGGCGTCGGAGCCGAGGGCGCCGGACTGGGTGAGCAGCGGCAGGCCGATCAGTACGGCGACGGCGAGGGCGCGGCCGAACCAGGCGGCGGCGATGGTGCCGCTCATGGGTTTGCCGGTGAGCTTCCATACGACGGCGCGCAGCATGCGGCCGCCGTCGAGGGGGAGGCCGGGCAGGAGGTTGAACGCGGCCACGATGAGGTTGGAGATCATCAGGCCGGCGAGCAGGACGCCGGGGACGGTGCCGGGTTCGACGGTCTGCATGGCGGCGTAGAAGAGGCCGGCCAGGACGAGGGAGAGCAGCGGGCCGACGAAGGCGAGGACGAACTCGCGGCCCGGTGTCTCGGCCTCCTTCTCGATCTCGGAGACGCCGCCGAAGAACTGGAGCTGGATGCGGCGGACCGGGAGCTTGAAGCGGATCGCGGCGACGGTGTGGGCGAGCTCGTGGACGAGGACCGAGGCGTAGAAGGCGACCGCGAAGAAGAGGGACACCAGGTAGCGGGCGGCCCCCAGTTCGGGCAGGACCCGGTCGAGCTGGCCGCCGAACACCCACGTGATCAGCGCGGCGACGAGGAACCAGCTGGGCGCGACGTAGACGGGCACGCCGAAGGGCCGGCCCATCAGGATGCCCCCGCCGGGTTCCCGTTGCGCGGGGCGCCCCTTGCCGGGGGCGGGGTCGTGGTGGCTGTGTGCCTCCGTGCGGGGGCCGTGGCCGGGGGTGGTGCGGGTGGGGGGTGTGGTGTCGCCGGTGGGGGCGGGGCGGTCGCCGGGGGTGGGGGACGCAGTGCCGTCGCGGGAGGCGCCGGATACGGTCTCGCCACCGGACGCGGAGGGGGCAGTGCGGTCACCGGAGGCGGAAGGCGCGGTGCCATCGCCAGAGGCGCCGGATACGGTCTCGCCACCAGGCGCGGAGGGGGCAGTGCGGTCACCGGAGGCGGAAGGCGCGGTGCCATCGCCAGAGGCGCCGGATACGGTCTCACCACCAGGCGCGGAGGGGGCGGCGGACGCAGTGCCGTCACCAGAGGCGGAAGGCGCGGTGTCACCGCCGGGCGCAGTGGGTGCGGCGTTGCCGCCGCGCACTGAGGGCACAGCGGCCGCAGCGCCGTCACCGGAGGCCGAGGGCGCAGTGCTGTTGCCGGAGGCGCCGGATGCGGTCTCACCGCCAGACGCAGAGGGGACAGCGGACGAAGTGCCGTCGCCGGAGGCGGGAGGCGCGGTGCCGTCGTCAAGCGCGTCGGATGCGGTCTCACCGCCAGGCGCGGAGGGAACGGCAGGCACCGTGCCGTCGCCAGGTGCGGAAGGCGCGGTCTCGCCGCCGGGCGCGGCAGGTGCGGTGTCCTCGGTGGGGGCCGTCCCGCTCTGTACGTCGCCCGCCGATCGGGGCGTGTTCTTCGAGAGGTCGGGCTCGGCCGGGGTGCGGGGGGCGTCGGGGCTGGGCGTGCCGGTCGCCGCCGGGGGCTCTTCGGGGGCTGGGTCGGCCGAGGGCGGGGTCCTGTGGGCTGGCTGGTGCTCGGCCGGGTCCTTGTCGTCCGGCCGCGGCTGGCCGCTCCCGCCGCTCTGGTCCACGGTGTCCCCTCGTTCGAAGCGTCCTCCGCGCCTGCCGGGCGGAAGGGTCTCGGGTCGATGGTATGCGGCCTGCCCGTCGCGTTCCGCCCCGGCACCCCTGCGGCTGGGTGACTGTCAGTGGTGGGCCGTAAGGTCTTGGGGCATGGAGACCAGCACCGAGAGCGCAGCGCAGGCCGTGACCACACCGTCCGGGGAGTCCGTGGACTCCGTCCCGGCCGGGACGGCCATAGCGCCGGTCTCGCTGTCGCCCTCGCGGGCCAGTGACTTCATGCAGTGCCCGCTGCTGTACCGGTTCCGGGTGATCGACCGGCTGCCGGAGAAGCCGAGCGAGGCGGCGACCAGGGGGACCCTGGTGCATGCGGTGCTGGAGCGGCTGTTCGACGCTCCGGCGGGTGAGCGGACACCGCCGCGCGCCAAGTCGTTGATCCCCGGCCAGTGGGACCGGCTGCGGGAGTCGCGCCCGGAGGTCGTGGAGCTGTTCGCGGACGACCCGGAGGGCGAGCGGCTCGCGCGCTGGCTGGGTGAGGCGGAGCGGCTCGTGGAGCGGTGGTTCACGCTGGAGGACCCGACCCGGCTGGAGCCCGCCGAGCGTGAGCTGTTCGTCGAGGCCGAGCTGGAGTCCGGGCTGCGGTTGCGCGGGATCATCGACCGGGTGGACGTGGCGCCGACCGGCGAGGTGCGGATCGTCGACTACAAGACGGGCAAGGCGCCCCGGCCGGAGTACGCCGAGGGTGCGCTGTTCCAGATGAAGTTCTACGCGCTGGTCGTCTGGCGGCTGAAGCAGGTGATCCCGCGCCGGCTGCAGCTGGTGTATCTCGGCAGCGGTGACGTGCTGACGTACGACCCGGTGCCGGCGGATCTTGAGCGCGTGGAGCGCAAGCTGCTGGCGCTGTGGGAGGCGATCCGGCAGGCGACGGAGACGGGCGACTGGCGGCCGCGGCCCACGAAGCTGTGCGGCTGGTGCGACCACCAGGCGCACTGTCCGGAGTTCGGCGGCACTCCCCCGCCCTATCCGCTGGCGGTGACGGTGGCGGTTCCGGTCGAACCGCCGTTGAGGGCGCCCGAGTCGGCGGTGGGCGAGCAGGGCAGAATGGGGCCGGACTAGCGAAGGAGACTCACGTGGCCATCCGCGTCCTACTGGTCGACGACCAGCCCCTGCTGCGTACGGGCTTCCGGATGATCCTGGAGGCGGAGCAGGACATCGCGGTCGTCGGTGAGGCCGGTGACGGTCTGCAGGCGCTCGATCAGGTGCGGGCCCTGCAGCCCGATGTGGTTCTGATGGACATCCGCATGCCGCGGATGGACGGGGTGGAGGCGACGCGGCAGATCACCGGTCCCGGCCGGGACGGCCCGGCGAAGGTGCTGGTGCTGACGACGTTCGATCTCGACGAGTACGTGGTGGAGGCGCTGCGGGCGGGCGCCAGCGGGTTCCTGCTGAAGGACGCCCCGGCCAATGAGCTGGTGCAGGCCATTCGCGTGGTGGCGGCCGGTGAGGCGATGCTCGCGCCGAGCATCACGCGCCGGCTGCTCGACAAGTACGCCACGCATCTGCCCTCGGGCGACGAGCCGGTTCCGGACACGCTGCACACGCTGACCGAGCGTGAGGTGGAGGTGCTGAAGCTGGTGGCCCGCGGGCTGTCGAACGCGGAGATCGCCGCGGATCTGTTCGTGAGCGAGACGACGGTCAAGACGCATGTGGGCCATGTGCTGACCAAGCTGGGGCTGCGCGACCGGGTGCAGGCGGCGGTGTACGCGTACGAGAGCGGGCTGGTGCGCCCCGGCGCACAGCAATAGCACACGCGCGAAGGGCGCCTTCCCCGCCGGGAAGGCGCCCTTCGGCGTGCGTACGGCAGGCCCGTCAGGCCCGGCGGTCCCGTCAGTCCTTGCTCTTGCTGATCTCCCAGAAGCGGAAGACGGTCGAGGCGTCGAGGCAGTACTCCAGGCCGTAGACGCCGTCGGCGACGACGGCGTACTGCTTGGCCTGCCAGACGGGCAGGACGGGGATCTCGTCGGCGACGATCTGCTGGAGTGCGTCGAAGTCGTTGTCGGTGGCGGCGCGGTTGCTCTCGCCCGCGGTGCGCGGGATGAGGGTGCCGGTGATGGTCTTGTTGGTGTAGTTGTTGCCGAGGACGTTGCCCTTGCCGAAGAACGGGGCGGTGAAGTTGTCGGCGTCGGGGTAGTCGGGCACCCAGCCCTTGACGTAGACGCCGTACTTGCCGGCGGCGATGTCCTTCTCGTACTGGTCGAACGCCACGGACTTGACGTCGGCGTCGAACAGGCCGCTGTCGTTGAGCTGTCCGGCGATCGCCTTGAGTTCCTGGTCGGTGGCGGGGCCGTAGCGGGAGGGCGTGGACCAGAGGGTGAGCTGCACCTTGTCGGTGATGCCGGCCTCGCGCAGTACGGACTTGGCCTGTTCCTTGGAGGGGCGGCCGCCGTAGGTGTCGAAGAAGGCGGTGTTGTGGCCGTCGATGCCCGCCGGGATGATCGAGTAGAGGGGGGTGGCGGTGCCCTCGTAGACGTCGCTGATGAGGGCGTCGCGGTCGAGGAGGTGGGCGATGGCCTTGCGGACGGGGAGCTGCCCGGCGACGGGGTCGTCCATGTTGAAGACGAGGTGCTGGACCTCGGCGCTGCTGCCCTCGACGACCTCGGTGCCGGTGCCGTCGGACTTGGCCTCGATGTCGGCGATGTCGGCGGCGCTCAGGCCTCGGTAGGCGATGTCGACGTCGCCCTCCTGCAGGGCCTGCTTGAGGGCGGTCTGGTCGCCGTGGAAGAACTTGAGGGTGACGCCGGAGTTCTGGATCTCGGCGGTGCCCTTGTAGTTCTCGTTGACGGAGAAGACGGCCTCGTCGTCGCTGAAGGAGTCCAGCTTGTAGGGGCCGGAGCCGCTGGCCTCGCCGTCCTCGCGCAGGCCGTCGGCGTCGTAGTCGCGGTGGTTGACGATGGAGCCGGCGCCGGAGGCGATCTTGCTGGGGAAGGTGGCGTCGGGGACCTTCAGCTTGAAGACGACGGTCTTGTCGTCCGGGGTCTCGACCTTGTCCAGCATGGGGAACATGATCGCGGGGCCGGCGTCGTCGTTGATCTTCAGCATGCGGTCGAAGGAGAACTTGACGTCCTCCGACGTGAGCGGGTCGCCGTTGCTGAACTTCAGGCCGTCCTTGAGGGTGCACTCGTAGACCGTGGCCTGGGTGTCGGAGAAGCCGCACTGTTCGGCGGCCTCCGGCTCGGGCACGGTGCCGCCCTTGGGGAAGCTGAGCAGGGACTGGAAGACGTTGTTGAACAGCAGCCACGAGCCGGGGTCGTAGCCCGATGCCGGGTCGGTGGCGAGGACGTCGTCGGACATCCCCATGACCACGCTGGAGCCGGTTCCGCCGGAGTCGCCGGTCTCCGTGCCGCAGCCGGTCAGCAGGCCGGAGGCCAGTCCCGCCACGATGGGCAGGACCGGCCACTGGTTGCGCATGTTCACGTGCGTGTGCCTTGTCGTCGTTCTCGAGAAGAAGCCCGGGGTGCGCCGTCCCGGGCCCCCCGGAGGACGCGGAAGCGTCAGCCGCTCACACCGCGGCCGAGTTCCCAGAGCTGAAGGGTGGAGGAGGAGTTGAGGACGTACGCGGTGCCGGTGATGTCGTCACGGGCGGCGACGTACTGCTTGCCCTGCCACAGCGGCAGGACGGGGACGTCCTCGGCGACGATGTCCTGGATCTCGGTCAGGCTCGTCGCGGCCGAGCCCCGGTCGGGCTCGCGGCGGGATGCGGGGATGAGGGTGTTGCGGATGACGCTGTTGGCGTACGGCGACTTGAGGAAGTTGTCGTCGTCGAGGAACGGCGCGAGGTAGTTGTCGGCGTCGGGGAAGTCGGGGAACCAGCCCATGCCCCAGACCTCGTAGGAGCCCTTGCGCTGGGCGGGGACGAAGCTGTCCCAGGGGGTGCCCTTGATGGTGACGTCGAACAGGCCGCTGGCGTTGAGCTGCTTCTGCAGTACCTCGAACTCCTGCTTGGTGGCGGCACCGTAGTGGTCGGTGGTGTAGTGCAGCGTCAGCTTCACCGGGGTGGTGACGTCCGCCTTGGCCAGCAGGGACTCGGCCTTGTCGGTGCTGGGGTCGCCGTACTCGTTGAAGAACGAGTTGGAGTGGCCGGTGATGGTGGCCGGGACGAGCGAGTAGAGGGGCTCGGCCTGGGAGCCGTAGACCTTGGAGACCAGTTCGCTGCGGTTGACGACCTGGGCCATGGCCTGGCGTACGGCCTTGTCCTTGACGCCGGGGGCGTCGGTGTTGAAGGCGAGGTAGCGGATCTCCAGGCCGGGCATGTCGATGAGTTCGACGTTCTCGCCCGGGTCGATGGAGAGCTTCTTGATCTGCTCGGGCGTCAGGGTGCGGCTCATGACGTCGATGTCGCCGTCCTGCAGGGCGGCGTCCATGGCGTCGGCGTCCTTGAAGGAGCGGATCTCGGCCTTGTCGTTGTTCACCGTCAGAGCGCCCTTGTACTCGGCGTTCTTGGTGAACACGGCGGAGACCATCTCGTCGTTCTCGACCTTGGCCTCGAGCTTGTACGGGCCGGAGCCGCTGACCTCGAACCCGTCGCGCAGCTTGCCCTTGTCGTAGTCGGCGGGGTTGACGATGCCCGCGACGGGGGTCGACAGCTTGTAGGGGAAGGTGGCGTCGGCGGTCTTCAGGTGGAAGACGACCTCGCGCTCGCCCTGCGCCTCGACGGTGTCGATGGTGGACAGCAGCGCGGAGACGCCGGAGTCGGCCTTGATGGCCAGGGCCCGGTCGATGGAGAACTTGACGTCCTTGGCGGTGACCGGGTTGCCGTCGGCGAACTTCAGGCCCTCGCGCAGCTTGCAGACGTAGCGCTCGTTGCCGGTGTCCGTGAAGGTGCAGCTCTCGGCGGCCTCGGGGACGGGCTCGCCCTCGCCGCGGGGCTGGATCATCAGGGTCTGCACGGTCTGGCGCAGGATGTTCCAGCTGCCGACGTCGTAGGCGTAGGCCGGGTCCAGGGGGGCGGGGGCGTCCGCGGTGGCGATGAACCGGTCCGTGGTGCCGACGGCGATCGCGCCGCCGCCGTCGCTCCCGCCGTCGGCCCCGCCGCAGGCGGCGAGTACCGGCGCGAGCAGGCCGATGACGGCCGGCAGCACCAAAGTCTTGCGGTTCATGCTCGGGTTTCTCCACTGCTGTCAGGTCCGTGTATCACGCAAGCAGGGGTGGCGCCGCGAGACCACGGGGAGGGGGGTGATGTTCTCGCGACGAGATTAATGGGCGCCCGCTCCGGGGTTCACAGCCACCGGAGTTGAGGTTCCATCACGCTCTGAAACCGGGCGTGGACACACCGAAAACCCGACAGTGGAAGGTTTGGGTACAGCGTCCCCCCAATCCGGACACAAGGGCACGCCCATGCTTCGGAAAAAGGGGCAGATGGCACACGTCGGCGCTCGTGTCGAGGCCCTGCGGCGTGGGGAACCTCACATCGCCAACCTCGTTCACACCCGGTGGAATTCGCCCCCGCCCGGGCCGTCTCCGGTTTAATCCGCGCTCGCGTGCGACTCGGAAAGAAAACGCGTGCGAATGGCGTCCGCACGTCCGGTGAACGCTCAGACCATTTGTGTCATCAGGCCGCGCAGAAATGCCAGGTCGACCTCTTCGAGAGAGGTCACGACGGTCCGCCGGGCGGCCGGGGCGATGGGCGCCACGGAGGGCACGGCCACCACCTGGCAGCCGGCCGCCTCGGCGGCGGCGACGCCGGTCGCGGTGTCCTCGACGACGGCGCATCTGGCCGGATCGACGCCGAGTCCGGCGGCCGCGAACAGATACGGGTCGGGGTGCGGCTTGGTGCGCGGCACCTCGTCGCCGGCGACGGTGAGCCGGAAGTGCTGGGGGCCGAGCGAGGTGAGCACACGGTCGATGATGCGCCGGTGGGAGGCGGAGACCAGGGCCGTCGGGACGTCGTGCGCGGCCAGTTCGGCCAGCAGCCGGGCGGCGCCGGGCATCAGCGGCAGGGCGCGCTCGATGCGGTCCTCGAAGCCCTCGTTGAGCAGGACGGTCAGTTCGGCGAGGGTGATGTCCGCGCCGGTGGCCTCGATGAGGAACCCCGCGCTGCGGCTCATGGGGCCGCCGACCACGACATGCCGCCAGGAGTCGTCGAGGGTGTGGCCGAGAGCGGCGAACACCTCCACCTCGACGTCCCACCAGAAACCCTCGGTGTCCACGAGAGTGCCGTCCATGTCGAGGAGCACGGCCTGCAGGGCGGAGCCCTCGGCCGTACGGGTGCCGAGTGCGGGGACCGTGGTGGTCATCCGGCGTACCTCCTTCAGGGCCCAGCAGGCCGGTTCCCGCGCGGGGAACCGGCCTGCAGTGGACCGACCAGTGTACGTCGCGTGCGGCGCGAGCGCCTCGTTTAAAAGTCGTGCGCCAGGGCACGCCGCCCGGCGAGCTGCGTCTCAGCCGCCTCAGCGGGCGTTGAAGTACTTCGCCTCCGGGTGGTGGATCACGATCGCGTCCGTGGACTGCTCAGGGTGCAGCTGGAACTCCTCGGACAGCTGCACACCGATGCGCTCGGGCTCCAGCAGGCCGGCGATCTTCGCGCGGTCCTCCAGGTCCGGGCAGGCGCCGTAGCCGAGGGAGAAGCGGGCGCCGCGGTACTTCAGCTCGAACATGCCCTCGATCTCGGCGGGGTCCTCCCCCGCGAAGCCGAGCTCGGAACGCACGCGCGCGTGCCAGTACTCGGCGAGTGCCTCGGCCAACTGCACGGACAGGCCGTGCAGTTCGAGGTAGTCGCGGTAGGAGTTGGACTCGAAGAGGCGGGCGGTCTCCTCGCCGATGCGGGAGCCGACAGTGACGACCTGGAGCCCGACGACGTCCGTCTCGCCGGACTCCTCCGGGCGGAAGAAGTCGGCCAGACACAGACGCCGGCCGCGCCGCTGGCGGGGGAAGGTGAAGCGGGTGCGCTCGTTGCCCTGCTCGTCCAGGATGATCAGGTCGTCGTCCTTGGACACGCACGGGAAGTAGCCGTAGACGACGGCCGCTTCGAGGAGGTTCTCGGTCTGCAGCCGGTCCAGCAGGCCGCGCAGCCGCGGACGTCCCTCGGTCTCGACGAGCTCCTCGTACGTCGGTCCCTCGCCGGTGCGGGCCTGCTTCAGGCCCCACTGGCCCTTGAACAGGGCGCCCTCGTCCAGCCAGGACGCGTACTCCTTGAGCTGGATGCCCTTGACGACGCGGGTGCCGAAGAACGGCGGGGTCGGGACCGGGTTGTCGGTGGCCACGTCGGAGCGGACGTGGCCCTCCTCCGGGCGTTCCTCGACCACGGCGCCGGCCGCCGCCCGCACCCGGCGCTGCTTGAGCTCGGGCAGCTTGGCGCCGGGCACGCCCCGCTTGACGCCGATGAGGGCGTCCATCAGCCGCAGGCCCTCGAACGCGTCGCGGGCGTAGCGGACTTCGCCCTCGTAGATCTCGTGCAGGTCCTGCTCGACGTAGGCGCGGGTGAGCGCTGCGCCGCCGAGGATGACGGGGTAGTTCGCCGCGAGGCCGCGGGCGTTGAGCTCCTCCAGGTTCTCCTTCATGATCACGGTGGACTTCACCAGGAGACCGGACATGCCGATGACGTCGGCCCGGTGCTCCTCGGCGGCGTCCAGGATCGCGGAGACCGGCTGCTTGATGCCGAGGTTGACGACGTTGTAGCCGTTGTTGGACAGGATGATGTCGACGAGGTTCTTGCCGATGTCGTGGACGTCGCCGCGGACGGTGGCGAGGACGATGGTGCCCTTGCCGGCCTCGTCGGTCTTCTCCATGTGCGGTTCGAGGTGGGCGACGGCCGTCTTCATCACCTCGGCGGACTGGAGCACGAACGGCAGCTGCATCTGGCCGGAGCCGAACAGCTCGCCGACGACCTTCATGCCGTCGAGGAGGGTCTCGTTGACGATGTCCAGGGCCGGGCGGGTTTCGAGGGCGGCGTCGAGGTCGGCCTCCAGGCCGTTCTTCTCGCCGTCGATGATGCGCCGCTTGAGGCGCTCGTCCAGCGGCAGCGCGGCCAGTTCCTCGGCCTTGCCGGCCTTGAGGGACTTGGCGGTGGCGCCCTCGAAGAGCTGCATGAGCTTCTGCAGCGGGTCGTAGCCCTCGCTGCGGCGGTCGTGGATCAGGTCGAGGGCGGTCTGCACCTGCTCCTCGTCGAAGCGGGCGATGGGCAGGATCTTGGAGGCGTGCACGATCGCCGAGTCCAGGCCCGCCTTGACGCACTCGTCGAGGAAGACGGAGTTGAGCAGGATGCGGGCGGCCGGGTTGAGGCCGAAGGAGATGTTGGACAGGCCGAGGGTGGTCTGTACCTCCGGGTGGCGGCGCTTGAGCTCGCGGATGCCCTCGATGGTGGCGATGCCGTCGCGGCGGGACTCCTCCTGGCCGGTGCAGATGGTGAAGGTGAGGCAGTCGACGAGGATGTCCTCCTCACGGATGCCCCAGTTGCCGGTGAGGTCGTCGATGAGCCGTTCGGCGATCTCGACCTTCTTCTCGGCGGTGCGGGCCTGGCCCTCCTCGTCGATGGTCAGCGCGATCAGCGCGGCGCCGTGCTCCTGGGCGAGGCGGGTGACGCGGGCGAAGCGGGACTCGGGGCCGTCGCCGTCCTCGTAGTTCACCGAGTTGATCACCGCGCGGCCGCCGAGCTTCTGCAGGCCCGCCTCGATGACGTCGACCTCGGTGGAGTCCAGCACGATCGGCAGGGTGGAGGCGGTGGCGAAGCGGCCGGCCAGCTCCTCCATGTCGGCGACGCCGTCGCGGCCGACGTAGTCCACGCACAGGTCGAGCATGTGCGCGCCCTCGCGGATCTGCTCGCGCGCCATCTCCACGCAGTCGTCCCAGCGGGCCTCGAGCATGGCGTCGCGGAACTTCTTGGAGCCGTTGGCGTTGGTGCGCTCGCCGATGGCCAGGTAGGAGGTGTCCTGGCGGAAGGGCACGGTCTGGTACAGCGAGGCGGCGCCGGGCTCGGGGCGGGGGCTGCGCTCGGCCGGGGTCAGCTCGCGGACCCGCTCCACCACCTGGCGCAGATGCTCGGGCGTGGTGCCGCAGCAGCCGCCGACCAGGGACAGGCCGTAGTCGCGGACGAAGTTCTCCTGCGCGTCGGCGAGCTCGGGCGCGGTCAGCGGGTAGTGGGCGCCGTCGGCGGTGAGCACGGGCAGGCCGGCGTTGGGCATGCAGGACAGCGGGATGCGGGCGGTCCGGGCGAGGTAGCGCAGGTGCTCGCTCATCTCGGCGGGGCCGGTGGCGCAGTTCAGGCCGATCATGTCGATGCCGAGCGGCTCCAGGGCCGTCAGGGCGGCGCCGATCTCGGAGCCGAGCAGCATGGTGCCGGTGGTCTCGACGGTGACGGAGACGATGAGCGGCACGTCGTAGCCGGCCGTCTCCATCGCGCGGCGGGCGGCGATGACGGAGGCCTTGGTCTGGAGCAGGTCCTGGGTGGTCTCCACCAGCAGGGCGTCGGCGCCGCCGGCGAGGAGTCCCTCGGCGTTCTGCTGATAGGCGTCGCGGATCGCGGTGAAGGTGGTGTGGCCGAGGGTGGGCAGCTTGGTGCCCGGGCCCATGGAGCCCAGCACCCAGCGCTGCCGGCCGTCGCGGGCGGCGTAGGCGTCGGCGGTCTCGCGGGCGATGCGGGCGCCGGCCTCGGACAGCTCGGCGACGCGGTCGGCGATGTCGTACTCGCCGAGGGCGCTGAGGTTGGCGCCGAAGGTGTTGGTCTCCACGCAGTCCACGCCGGCGTCGAAGTACGCCTCGTGCACGGAGGCCACGATGTCGGGCCGGGTGACGTTGAGGACCTCGTTGCAGCCTTCCAGCTGCTGGAAGTCCTCCAGGGACGGGTCCTGGGCCTGGAGCATCGTGCCCATGGCTCCGTCGGCGACCACCACACGGGTGGCGAGCGCCTGGCGGAGCGCGGACGCGCGGGTCCGGCTGTCGGCGGAAGGGGTCGGCGGCACAGAGGCCATGAAGGGCTCCCTCGGATGCGACGGCTGTCGGCTTTGCGCCCCTAGGACCAGGCCTTGCAGGTCTTAGCGGTGAAGCCCGTGGGGGCTTCCCCGAGAGGGCGCACGCCGTCAGGGTAGCCGGGACCCCGCGCCTGTGGTCAGGGGCGTCCACCACCCGGACGAGCAGGCGGCGGGGTCCGTGCCGGTGGGCACGTGACCCATGATGTGGCGAACGAGCGGTGACCGAAAGGCGACCGGCCTCGGACGACCATTAGCGCAGGGTCGGCATCGACCGGTAGTGTTCGACATTGCCGAACAGTGGATCGTGTCGAACAGCGGCATGGTGCCACGGCTCGACGGTCGAAGGGGACGGAGGCAGGACGGCGATGGCACGGAACATCCAGTCGCTGGAGCGGGCGGCGGCGATGCTGCGCCTGCTCGGGGGCGGCGAGCGACGGCTGGGCCTGTCGGACATCGCCTCCTCGCTGGGCCTCGCCAAGGGCACCGCGCACGGCATTCTGCGCACGCTGCAGCAGGAGGGGTTCGTCGAGCAGGACGAGGCCTCGGGCCGCTATCAGCTGGGCGCGGAGCTGCTGCGCCTGGGCACCACCTACCTGGATGTGCACGAGCTGCGCGCGCGGGCCCTGGTGTGGACGGACGACCTGGCCCGCTCCAGCGGCGAGAGCGTGTATCTGGGCGTGCTGCACCAGCAGGGCGTGCTGATCGTGCACCACGTCTTCCGCCCGGACGACAGCCGTCAAGTGCTGGAGATCGGGGCCATGCAGCCCCTGCACTCCACGGCGCTGGGCAAGGTGCTGTCGGCGTACGACCCGGTGGCGCACAGCGAGGCGATGGAGGCGGACCGCAAGGCCTTCACGGACCGCACGGTGTGCGAGCCGGAGGCCTTCGAGCACATCCTCGACATCACACGTGCGCGCGGCTACGCGGCGGACGTGGAGGAGACCTGGGAGGGCGTGGCGTCCATCGCCGCGCCGATCCACGACCGCCGGCGCATGCCGGTGGGCGCCGTGGGCATCACGGGCGCCGTGGAGCGGCTGGGCCGCGACGGCGAGGTGCGCCCCGAACTCATCGCGGCCGTGCGCGACTGTGCCCGCGCGGTGTCGCGGGATCTGGGCGCCGGACGCTTCTGAGCAACTGCCTCACCCGGCCGGGACGCCACGACGGCGTTCCGGCCTTCGGCCTACCCTGAAACCCAATGCAAGGTGGGCATAAAGCCCGAAGCTGTACAGGCACGGACGCATCGGCGATAAGTCGAGTCGATCAATAACGATCGTGCTTTCGATAACAGAACTCTTGACGTGCGCGTTACGCCGAAGCAAGACTCCCGTCCATCGGTCGGCATTGTCGAACACCTACCGGCAATACGCGCTAGAGTGTGACAACGCCAAGGGACCGGCAAGCTCTCACCCCCGAGGGCGCAGCACCCCCGAAGGGACTCGGGGTCTGCTTCCCCTGGACGAAGGACAAAGGAGTCGCGGGTGTCCAGCTCCGACATCTTCATCGGCGAGACCATCGGTACCGCCATACTCATCCTGCTCGGCGGTGGCGTCTGCGCCGCCGTGACGCTGAAGGCCTCCAAGGCCCGCAACGCCGGCTGGCTCGCCATCACCTTCGGGTGGGGCTTCGCCGTGCTGACGGCGGTCTACACCTCGGCGCCGCTGTCCGGCGCGCACCTCAATCCGGCGGTCACGCTCGCACTCGCGATCAAGGACAACGACTGGAGCAACGTCGCCACCTACTGGGGCGGCCAGGTGCTCGGTGCCATGATCGGCGCGGCTCTGGTCTGGGTCGCGTACTACGGCCAGTTCCACGCCCACCTGACCGACAAGGAGATCGTCGGCGGTCCCGGTGCGCAGGAAACCGCCACCAAGGCCGTCGAGGCCCAGGAGACGGGCGCCGGTCCGGTCCTGGGTGTCTTCTCCACCGGTCCGGAGATCCGGAACGCGGTGCAGAACCTCGCCACCGAGATCATCGGCACGATCGTGCTGGTGCTCGCCGTCCTCACGCAGGGCCTGAACGACAACGGCAACGGCCTGGGCATCCTGGGCGCGCTGATCACCGCCCTGGTGGTCGTCTCCATCGGTCTGTCGCTCGGCGGTCCGACCGGCTACGCGATCAACCCGGCCCGTGACCTCGGCCCGCGTATCGTGCACGCCCTTCTGCCCCTGCCCAACAAGGGCGGCTCCGACTGGGGCTACGCCTGGATCCCCGTCGTCGGTCCGCTGATCGGCGCGGCGATCGCCGCGGGTATCTACAAGGTCGCTTTCGTTTAACCAGACCTAGGCATACGCGCCGTACGTACAGCCCCGTAACCCAAGGACCTCCAGGAGCACACAGTGACCGACGCCCACGCCGGCCCCTTCATCGCCGCCATCGACCAGGGCACGACCTCCAGCCGCTGCATCGTCTTCGACCGGGACGGCCGTATCGTCTCCGTCGACCAGAAGGAGCACGAGCAGATCTTCCCGAAGCCGGGCTGGGTCGAGCACGACGCCAACGAGATCTGGACCAACGTCCAGGAGGTCGTCGCCGGAGCCGTCCAGAAGGCCGGCATCACCCGCGACGACATCAAGGCCATCGGCATCACCAACCAGCGCGAGACCACCGTGCTGTGGGACAAGAACACCGGTGAGCCCGTCCACAACGCCATCGTGTGGCAGGACACCCGCACCGACGCCCTGTGCCGGGAGCTCGGCCGCAACGTCGGCCAGGACCGCTTCCGCCGCGAGACCGGTCTGCCGCTGGCGTCGTACTTCGCCGGCCCCAAGGCCCGCTGGCTGCTGGACAACGTCGAGGGCCTGCGCGAGCGCGCCGAGGCCGGGGACATCCTCTTCGGCACCATGGACACCTGGGTCATCTGGAACCTGACCGGCGGTGTCAACGGCGGCAAGCACTACACCGACGTCACCAACGCCTCCCGCACCATGCTGATGAACCTCCACACGCTGGAGTGGGACGACAAGATCGCCGAGTCCATCGGCGTGCCGCTGGCGATGCTGCCCGAGATCCGCTCCTCCGCCGAGGTCTACGGCGAGGTCACCGGCGGCAAGCTCGGCGACCTGCTCGGCGGCATCCCGGTCGCCTCCGCGCTCGGCGACCAGCAGGCGGCCCTGTTCGGCCAGACCTGCTTCTCCGAGGGCGAGGCGAAGTCCACCTACGGCACCGGCACGTTCATGCTGATGAACACCGGCGAGAAGATCATCAACTCCTACTCGGGCCTGCTGACCACGGTCGGCTACCGGATCGGCGACGAGCAGCCGGTCTACGCCCTGGAGGGTTCGATCGCCGTCACCGGTTCGCTGGTGCAGTGGATGCGCGACCAGATGGGCCTGATCTCCACCGCGGCCGAGATCGAGACGCTCGCGCTCACGGTCGAGGACAACGGCGGCGCCTACTTCGTGCCGGCCTTCTCCGGCCTGTTCGCCCCGCACTGGCGCTCCGACGCCCGCGGTGTCATCGCCGGCCTGACCCGGTACGTCACCAAGGCGCACCTGGCGCGTGCCGTCCTGGAGGCCACGGCCTGGCAGACCCGTGAGATCACCGACGCCATGACGAAGGACTCCGGCGTCGAGCTGTCGGCCCTGAAGGTCGACGGCGGCATGACCTCCAACAACCTGCTGATGCAGACGCTCTCGGACTTCCTGGACGCCCCCGTGGTGCGCCCGATGGTCGCCGAGACCACCTGCCTCGGCGCCGCCTACGCCGCCGGTCTCGCCGTCGGCTTCTGGACCAGCACCGACGACCTGCGCGCCAACTGGCGCCGGGCCGCCGAGTGGACCCCCCGCATGGACGCGGAGACCCGCGACCGTGAGTACAAGACCTGGCTCAAGGCCGTCGAGCGGACCATGGGCTGGATCGAGGACGAGGAGTAAGAAACCCCATGACCACGCAGTCCACCCTGCAGTCCGTACCTGCCCTGGGCACGCACCCGGCGTCCGGCTCGAACCCGAGCCGCGCCGAGACCCGGGAGCAGCTCTCCAAGGCGTCGTACGACCTTCTCGTCATCGGCGGCGGCATCCTGGGCATCTCCACGGCCTGGCACGCCGCGCAGTCCGGTCTCAGGGTGGCTCTGGTCGACGCCGGCGACTGGGCCGGCGCCACCTCCTCCGCCTCCTCCAAGCTCCTCCACGGGGGCCTGCGCTACCTGCAGACCGGCGCGGTGAAGCTGGTGGCGGAGAACCACTTCGAGCGCCGTGCGGTCTCCCGTCAGGTGGCCCCCCACCTGGCGAACCCGCTCACGTTCTACCTCCCCGTGTACAAGGGCGGGCCGCACGGCGCGGCGAAGCTCGGGGCGGGCGTCTTCGCCTACTCCGCGCTCTCCGCGTTCGGTGACGGCGTGGGCCACCTGCTGTCGCCCGCGAAGGCGGCGCAGGACGTGCCCGAGCTGCGCACCGACAACCTCAAGGCCGTGGCCGTGTACGGCGACGACCAGATGAACGACGCGCGCATGGCGCTGATGACGGTCCGCGCGGCCGTCGAGGCGGGCGCGGTCGTCCTCAACCACGCCGAGGTCACCGGCCTGCGCTTCACCAAGGGCCGGGTCACCGGTGCCGAGCTGCGCGACCGGCTGTCCGGCGACGAGTTCGGCGTCAGCGCCCGGCTGGTGCTCAACGCGACCGGCCCCTGGGTGGACCACCTGCGCAAGATGGAGGACCCGAACGCGGCGCCCTCCATCCGCCTGTCCAAGGGCGCGCATCTGGTCCTGAAGCGCACCTCCCCCTGGAAGGCCGCGCTGGCCACCCCGATCGACAAGTACCGCATCACCTTCGCCCTCCCCTGGGAGGACATGCTGCTGCTCGGCACGACCGACGAGGAGTACGAGGGCGACCCGGCTGACGTCGCGGTCACCGAGAAGGACACGGCCCAGATACTCGACGAGGCCGCGTTCTCCATCCGCGACCAGCAGCTCGACCGTGACCTGATCACGTACGCGTTCGCCGGTCTGCGGGTGCTGCCGGGCGGCCCCGGCGACACCGCGAAGGCCAAGCGCGAGACGGTGGTGACCGAGGGCAAGGGCGGCATGCTGTCCGTCGCGGGCGGCAAGTGGACGACCTTCCGCCACATCGGCCGTACGGTGATGCAGAAGCTCGAGGCGCTGCCGGGTCACCCGCTGGGCGAGGACTTCGAGCCGATCTCCTCGCTGCCGAAGAAGCTGCCGCTGCCGGGTGTCGCCAACCCGCGCGCGGTCGCCCACCGTCTGCTGACCGACGGCCCGGCGCCCGGCCCGCGCATGGCGGCGGACACCGCCCGGCACCTGGCGACGCACTACGGCTCGCTGGCCTTCGACATCGCCCGGCTGGCCAACGACAACCCCGAGCTGGCCGAGCGCGTCCACCCGGACGCGCCGGAGATCTGGGCGCAGGTCGCCTGGGCCCGTGACAACGAGTGGGCCGAGACCACGGACGACGTGCTGCGCCGCCGCACCACCCTGACGATCCGCGGCCTGGCCACGGACGAGGTGCGGGGGAAGGTCCAGGACCTGCTCGACAAGAAGTAGGTCACGGCTCGCTCGGCGAGAAGTAGGGCCGACAGGAACGACGGCCGGACGGTCCTACGCACGTGAGAGGGGCGGCTCCCCGCACAGGAGCCGCCCCTTTCGCCTGCCGCCTCAACCGTCGAGCAGGACCTCGCCGAGCCGCCTCCAGGACGGCATCGAGGACTCGCCGGGCGCGGTGCCGATCACCTGGACGGCGACATGGTCGGCGCCCGCGTCCAAGTGGCCGCGCAGCCGGGCGGCGACGCTCTCCGGCTCGCCCCACAGGACGAGGTCGTCGACGAGGCGGTCGCTTCCGCCGTGGGCGAGTTCCTCCTCGGTGTAGCCGAGGCGGCGGAACTTGGCGAGGTTGTACGGGGTGTCGAGGTACGGCACCAGGTGCTCGCGGGCGATCGCGCGGGCCCGGTCGGCGTCGGTCTCCAGCAGCACGGCGTGCTCGACGCCGAGGAAGGCGTCGGGGCCGAGGATCTCGCGGGCCTCGGCGGTGTGGGCCACGTTGACGTGGTAGGTGTGGGCGCCTGCCGTGCGGTCGCGGGCGAGGCCGAGCATCTTGGGGCCGTACGCGGCCAGCAGCCGGCGTACCGGGGACTTCAGGGGCGCGGTGGCGGGCGGCTGGAGGGCGTCCATGTCGTCGAGGTAGGCGGCCATCGCGGCCAGCGGCTTGACGCCGGCGTGGGGCGTGCCGCCGAAGCCGAGACCGAGGACGTGCCGGTCCGGGAAGGCGTCGGCCAGCAGCAGCGCCCCGCCCTGGGCGGTGCGGGCGTCGCGGGCCCAGATCTGCGCGATGCCGTTGATCACGGTCAGGCGCTCGGTGGCGGAGAGGAGCCGGTCGGCGAGGGAGAGTGCTTCACGGCCGCCCACTTCGGGGAACCACAGGGCGCGCCAGCCCAGTTGCTCCAGTTCCCGCGCCGACTCGCCGATCCGCGCGGCCGGTTGGTGTTCGAAGTCGAAGGTGTAGATGCCGAAGGTGCCCGGGTTCAGTCCGTCGATCGTCGCCATGCGTCCAAATATCGCAGGACCGTGCCGGCGTACCGGCCCCCTGTGATCGTTCGGGGTGTTCCGGGGTGGCGAACGGGGCAGTGATCCGTTCACTCCCCCGCGCAAGGGGGCTGCGGGCGCCCGCGCCGAACGCCGTAAGGTTGGGACGTCAAGCGAGGGCACGTCGGAAGGAGGCACTGGGTGATCGAGCTCGAGGGGGTTCCCGAGCTGATCGACCCGGTCATGGTGGCCGCGTTCGAGGGCTGGAACGATGCCGGCGACGCCGCCTCCACCGCGGTCGCGCATCTGGAGAGGGAGTGGAAGGGTGAGGTGTTCGCGGCGCTGGACGCCGAGGACTACTACGACTTCCAGGTGAACCGCCCCACGGTGTTCATGGACAACGGCGTACGCAAGATCACCTGGCCTACGACGAGACTGTCGGTCGTCCGGGTCGGCGGGGACAAGCCGCGCGATCTGGTGCTGGTGCGTGGCATCGAACCGTCGATGCGCTGGCGGTCGTTCTGCAACGAACTGCTCGGGTTCGCGCACGAGCTGGGCGTGGAGCTGGTGGTCGTCCTGGGCGCCCTGCTCGGCGACACCCCGCACACCCGCCCGGTCCCCATCAGCGGGACCACGTCCGACGCGGACCTGGCCCGCCGGATGAACCTGGAGGAGACCAAGTACGAGGGCCCGACGGGCATCGTCGGTGTCCTGCAGGAGGCGTGCACGCACGCGGGCGTCCCGGCGGTGTCGCTGTGGGCGGCCGTACCGCACTATGTGTCGCAGCCGCCGAACCCGAAGGCGACGCTGGCGCTGCTCAACCGCCTGGAGGACCTGATCGACGTGCGTATCCCGCTGGGCGAGCTGCCCGAGGACGCGCGCGCCTGGCAGGTCGGCGTGGACCAGCTGGCCGCCGAGGACACCGAGGTCGCCGAGTACGTGCAGACGCTGGAGGAGGCGCGGGACACCGCGGAGCTGCCGGAGGCGTCGGGCGAGGCCATCGCCCGGGAGTTCGAGCGCTATCTGCGGCGCCGGGACGGCGGCGGCACGGCGGGCGGGCACGCCACGGACGGCGAGGGCTCGCCGTACCGGCGGGACAGCTCCGGCGGGGACCGCAACCGGCCGCCGAAGCCGCCCAAGCCGGGCGCGGACGACGGGGAAGCGTCGGAGGACTGAGGGCATGACTGCATGACTGCATGACGAGGAGGGGCGGTGCGTGGCGCACCGCCCCTCTTCGTCGTGTCACACCCGGTCCACCGCCACGACGTCGTAGTCGGTGTCGGAGGTGGGCTCCTCGACGTCGAAGCGGGCGTTGGGCAGGTAGATGCGGTCGCCCCAGGCCGCGGCCGTCGTCGGGATGCGGAAGCGGGCCGGGTCCTGGATGCGGGTGATCAGCGAGCCCCGGGTGCCGGCGGAGTTCAGGCGGAAGACGTCGACGGCGTTCTGCCACTGCTGGACGACGTAGAGGGTGCGGCCGAGCAGCAGCAGGCCGTCGCCGTTGGGCAGGAGCGCACCGCCGAGGTCGACCGCGCGGGCCACGCCGGTGCGCGGGTCGACGCGCATCAGTGTGCCGCCGCCGGCGAAGGCGTTCACCACGAGCAGGGCGCTGCCGTCGGGGGTGCGCTCGATGCCGTTGGCGGTGAAGTCGTCGCCCTGCACCCAGTCCCCGCCGAGCCGTACGGTGCGGGCCTCGCCGGGCTCGTTGCGCGCGCCCAGTTCGAGCCGGTACAGCGCGTCGGTGAAGGAGTCGGTGAACCAGGCGGCGCCCGGGGTGAGGATCACGTCGTTGACGAAAGAGCCGCCCACCGGGACGATCCGCTCCACCTCGCCGGTGCGGGCGTCGACCGTGCGCAGCTCGCCGCTGGGGCCGCCCGCCAGGAAGAGCCGGCCGTAGCGGTCGCTCTTGAGTCCGACGGTGGGGTGCGTCTCGTCGAGGCCGGTGCGCACGCGGGTGCCGCGGCCGGTGGGGAGATGGACCCGGTAGAGGTCGGCGTGCCCGAGGGAGCCGAAGTAGGCGTACGGGCCGGGGCCGATGGCGATGCCCTCGGGCTGCCAGCCGTTCGGCAGCGGGAACTGCTCGGGCCAGGGGTGCCGGGGTGCCGCGGCCGCGTGGGCGGTGCCGCCGGCGAGGGCGGCGGCCGAGAGGGCCGCGGTGGCGGTGAGTAAGTGTCTGCGTGTCGGTGAAGCGAAGTCCACGGTGCGTCCTTACCCGGAGGGGCCGGCCGAGCGGGCCGAGCCGCGTGATCGTCGGACGCGCTCACCCCATCACATGACGGCCCGGCGCACAGCCCCAGCGGTCATGACGATTTGTCAACACAGCCATGGCGAAGGGCACTTACTCCCCGGATGTGCGGGGGGAAGTGCCCTTCGCCTTGCTCTACGGCGCTCTACAGAGCCACGCCCAGCAGCGCGTCCACCGCGCGCGAGGCGACACCGGGCGCGCCGATGTCGGTGCCGCCCTCGGACTCCTGGCGGGCGACCCAGCGGTCGACCGCGGCGAGCGCGGCCGGGGCGTCGAGGTCGTTCGCGAGGGCCTCGCGGATCTCGTCGACGAGCGCCTCGGCGGCCGGGCCGTCCGGCCGGGAGACGGCCGCGCGCCAGCGGCCGAGCCGGTCCAGGGCGTCCCTGAGGACCTGGTCGGTCCACTCCCAGTCGGCGCGGTAGTGGTGGGCGAGCAGGGCGAGGCGGATGGCGGCGGGGTCGACGCCCTCGCGGCGCAGCGCGGAGACGAAGACCAGGTTGCCCTTGGACTTCGACATCTTCTCGCCGTGCAGGGCGACCATGCCGGCGTGGACGTACGCCTTGGCCATGGGGAACTCGCCGGTGAGCACCTGGGCGTGCGAGGCGCCCATCTCGTGGTGCGGGAAGGCGAGGTCGGAGCCGCCGCCCTGGACGTCGAAGCCCATGCCGAGGTGGTCGAGGGCGATGGCGACGCACTCGATGTGCCAGCCGGGCCGGCCGGGGCCGAGGGTGGCGCCGTCCCAGCTGGGCTCGCCCTCGCGGGCGGCCATCCACAGCATCGGGTCGAGCGGGTTCTTCTTGCCGGGCCGGTCGGGGTCGCCGCCCCGCTCGGCGGACAGCAGCCGCATGGCGGCGGCGTCGAGGTTCGAGACCTGCCCGAAGCGCGGGTCGGCCTCGACGGAGAAGTAGATGTCGCCTTCGAGCTCGTAGGCGGCGCCCATGTCCCGCAGCCGCTCGACGAGCGGCACGATGCCGGGTATCGCCTCGACGGCGCCTATGTAGTGCTGCGGCGGGAGCATCCGCAGCGCGGTCATGTCCTCGCGGAAGAGGGCGGTCTCCTTCTCCGCCAGGGCGACCCAGTCGATGTCGTCACGCTTGGCCCGCTCCAGGAGCGGGTCGTCGACGTCGGTCACGTTCTGGACGTAGTGAACCTGCCGCTTGGTGTCCAGCCAGACGCGCTGGACGAGGTCGAACGCGTTGTAGGTCGCCGCGTGCCCCATGTGGGTGGCGTCGTACGGCGTGATGCCGCAGACGTAGAGGCGGGCGACGGGACCGGGCTCGAGGGTGACGAGCCCACCGGTCGCGGTGTCGTGGATCCTCAGGTCGCGGCCCTGACCAGGCAGGGCGGGGACCTCGGAAGCGGGCCAGGCATGCATGTGTCGAGCCTAACCGGACTGGAGTTCCGGATACGAACCGGAGGACGCCGGTTGGCCGGGAAGGCGCTCTTGTGTTCTGCCGCTCGGTGTGCTCACACGGGTGGCCAGGGGATCGCGGGCCACTCCCCACTGGGTTCGGGGTGTTTTCCGGAGGCCAGCAGCGCCTCGACACGCGCGCGTGTGGCGTCGGTCTCGGCGGGGGTGATCAGCGGGGCGAGGCGCTCGGCGAGGGTGCCGCCGGGCAGCAGGGACTCCTTGAGCCCCTTCAGGACGGCCACCGCCTCCTCGGGCAGCGGCTCGCCCGCCCAGCCCCACAGCAGGGTGCGCAGCTTGTTCTCGGCGTGGAAGGAGACGCCGTGGTCGATGCCGTACAGGCGGCCGTCCGCGGCGGGCAGCAGATGGCCGCCCTTGCGGTCGGCGTTGTTGATCACCGCGTCGAGCACGGCGAGCCGCCGCAGCCGCTCGTCGTCGGCGTGCACGAGCAGCGCGGTCTGTCCCTCCCCCACCTCGGCGAACCCGATGGCCTTCCAGCCGGGCTCGGGCTCCTCGCCGTCGACCAGGGCGAGCAGCTCGGCGTCGGCCGTCGCCTCGATCCACAGCTGGACCATGCCCTCGCCGTAGGGGCCGTCGCGCAGCACGGTGGGCGGGACCAGCTGCCAGCCGGTCGCCTCCGAGACCTCGTAGGCGGCCAGCTCGCGCTGGGCGAGGGTGCCGTCGGGGAAGTCCCACAGGGGGCGTTCCCCGGCGACGGGTTTGTAGATGCAGGTGATTTCCTGACCTTCGTGGGCCAGGGTGCAGTAGAGCGCCGCGTTGGAGGCCTCGCGCAGGCGTCCGCGTACGGTCAGCTCGCCCTCGGCGAGCAGGTCCGCCGGTGTCATGCTCCGCGGCGGTATCCGTTCTGGCGCGGACATACGTGTCCCTCCGGGTCGAGCGGCAGGCTGCACAACGGGCAGGGCGGCCGGCCGGCGTTGACGACGTCCAGGGCGCGCTTGGCGAAGGCGCGGGCCTGCGCCCCGGTGAGCCGGACCCGCAGCATCGGGGGTCCGTTCTCCTCGTCCTGCAGAAGTCTCTCCTCCGCCTCGGCGAGGTCCTCCTCGGTGTCGGCGTCGAGCTCCACGAGGGCCTGTGCCTCGACGATCATGCGCTGTTCCTCGCCGTCCCAGGCGAGGGCCATGGTGCCGACCCGGAACTCCTCCTCGACGGGGGTGTCCAGGGGGGCGGTGTCGGAGATCTCGGCGGGGGCGACGGCGGGGACGGCCGCGCTGCCTCCGGTGCGGCGTACGACCTCGTCCAGCAGCTCGTCCATCCGTTCGGCGAGCGCGGCGACCTGGGTCTTCTCCAGGGCCACGCTGGTCACCCGGGAGCCGGCGGTGGCCTGGAGGAAGAACGTACGGCGCCCGGGCAGTCCGACCGTACCGGCCACGAAGCGGTCCGGGGGGTCGTAGAGGAACACCTGACGGGACACGTCCAGCTCCAAGAATCGTGAAGAGGGGCAATCGCGGCGCAGTTGCGGTGGATTCACCCTACTGCGGCCGACGATCACGGTGCGCCCGCACCGCCCCCGACGGTCGCCTGGTCGTTCGGGGGCTCCTCGCGCGGCACCAGGGAGGCGAAGTCGCCGGTGTCCCCGAGGCGGACGAGAAACGGCCGCAGGCGGGTGTAGCGGATCGCGGTGATGGAACACGGTTCGACGGAGATCCGCTGGAAGAGGTCGAGATGAAGTCCGAGTGCTTCCGCCACGAGCGACTTGATGATGTCGCCGTGCGAACACATGAGGTAGACGGCGTCGTCGCCGTGGTCGCGCTCCACGCGCGCGTTCCATTCCCGTACGGCTTCGGCGGCGCGGGTCTGCATGGCGCGCATGGACTCGCCGCCGGGGAAGGCGGCGGCGGAGGGGTGGGCCTGGACGACCTGCATGAGGGGTTCGTCCATGAGTTCGGCGAGCTTGCGGCCCGACCAGTCGCCGTAGTGGGCCTCGCCGATGCGCTCGTCCTCGTGGACGGTGACGTCGGGGCGGGCGTCGAGCAGCGGCTGGATCGTCTCCCGGCAGCGTTGCAGGGGGCTGGTGACGATCTCGCGGATCGGGAGGTCGGCGAGCCGTCCGGGCAGCGCGGCGGCCTGTGCGAGGCCGCGCTCGTCGAGGGCGACGCCGGGCGTCCAGCCGGCGAGCAGTCCCGCGGTGTTGGCGGTGGAGCGTCCGTGCCGGACCAGAAGCAGCGTGGGCATGCCGACCAGGGTAGGCATATGAACGGGTGCGGTGGCGGGCGTCCGAGGGGAGAATTCGCTCCGTGATCGTCGACTGCGCCGTCTATCACGACGGGAGGCGGACCGAGGGACCGTCGGACCTGTCCGACGCGCTGGATACGGCGCGCGCGGCCGGCGGGTTCGTGTGGATCGGTCTGCACGAGCCGTCACCGGACGAGTTCGACCTGGTCAGCGAGGAGTTCGCGCTGCATCCGCTGGCGGTCGAGGACGCTTTGAAGGCACACCAGCGCCCGAAGCTGGAGGTGTACGAGGACTCGCTGTTCATGGTGCTGAAACCGGTCGTCTACGAGCCGGAGGGCGACACCGTCTCCTCGGGCGAGGTGATGATCTTCCTCGGTGACTCCTTCGTGGTCACGGTCCGTCATGGCGAGGGCGCCCCGCTGAAGGCCGTACGACGACGTCTGGAGGACGAGCCGGAGATGCTGGCCAAGGGTCCTACGGCGGTGCTGTACGCGATCACCGACGCGACCGTCGACCACTATCTGGAGGTCGCGGACGAGCTGCAGACGGACCTGGAGGAGCTGGAGGCGGAGGTGTTCTCGCCGGAGCGCGGCGGGTCGCGGCACACGGCGTCGCGGATCTACACCTTCAAGCGGCAGGTGCTGGAGTTCCGCCGGGCGACCGGCCCGCTGACGCTGCCGCTGGCCAGGCTCGCGGGCACCGGCGCCTTCGGTGTGGCGGTGCCGTTCGTGGACGCCAAGGCGCGGCCGTACTTCCAGGACGTGAGCGACCATCTGACGCGCGTGAACGAGTCGGTGGAGGGCCTGGACCGGCTGGTGTCGGACATCCTGTCGGCGCATCTGGCGCAGACGAGCGTCCGGCAGAACGACGACATGCGGAAGATCTCGGCGTGGGCGGCCATGGCCGCGGTCCCGACGATGCTGGCGGGGATCTACGGCATGAACTTCGACCACATGCCCGAGCTGCACTGGGTGTGGTCGTATCCGGCGCTGATCGGGCTCATGGCCGCCCTGGAGGTGCTGCTGTACCGGCTGTTCAAGAGCCGCGACTGGCTCTGACTCACGCGAACTCTCACGCGAACTCGGGCGCGGGGGTGGCCGGTCCGCCCAGCGCGTCGCGGCGTTCGGGGGTCTTCAGACGGACCATGCGGCGCCAGCCCGCGAACCGCTCCCAGGCGTACACGGCGTGGATGCCGGCCGCGAGGACGGCCGACCTGGCCCTGGACCAGCCGAGGAGGCGGCCCATGTGGGCCATGACGGCGAGGCTGACGTCGCGGTAGATGCGGATCTCGGCGAGCGCGCTCTCGCGCAGGGTGCGCTGGATGGCGTGGCCGTGGCCGGCGCGGGCGAAGCGCAGGAGTTCCTCGTGGCAGTAGGCGAGGTGGTTGTCCTCGTCGCTCGAGATCATCTTCACCGCGCGGCCGATGTCGGGGTGGTCGGCGAAGTGTCTGCGCAGCAGTTCCATCTGCTCGGAGGCGCGCTGCTCGGTGACCCGGCTGTGGGCGAGGTAGGTGACGATGTCCTGCACGGTGAGCGGTTCGTCGCCCTTGAGCTTGTCGTGGGCCAGGCCGATGCCGTGGCGCTCCAGGAGCATCGTGTAGTCCGTCTCGGGCGGCACGGGGACGGGTTCGAGGCCGCGCTTCTTCAGCAGGGCGTTGAAGATCCGGCCGTGTTTGTCCTCGTCGGCGCCGTGCCGGGTGATCTTGGGGGCGAGGCCGCGTTCGCTCGCGGGGACCAGCGCGGCGATCCGGGCGTTCTCCCAGCCTCCTTGCGACTCCCCGCTGGCGGCGATGGAGCAGAACAGCCGGAAGGACTCGTCGTTGTCGAGGATCTCCTGGAAAAGACTCTTGGCCGAAAGCATCTGAGGCACCTCTCGCTCTCCGCGGGATGCGCGGGTTCCGCAGGGTCCGCGAAGAACGAGTCAAGTGCCGTGCCGCAAGGGCCGCAACAGTTGTGTCGGGCGACTCCGCCAAAAGGAGGACGTGCCCGGTGCGTAACCCGGGCCCGGTCCGGCGCGTTGTGCTGGATGACGGCCGTGGCGGGGAAGACCCCCGAGCCCCCACCACGGCCGCTGAAACTCCCCCTCCCGCCGATGCCGGTGGCTCACGCCAGCCCGGCGCGCTCCATGGCCTCGACGCCGGCGCGCAGCGCGGCCAGGCGGTCGTCCAGGGTGAAGCCCGCGGGGGTCACGGTGAGGGTGGTGACACCGGCGGCGGCGTAGGCCTTCATCCGGTCGGCGATGCGGTCGACGGAGCCCAGCAGGGTGGTGCGGTCGATCAGTTCGTGCGGTACGGCGGCCGCGGCGCCCTGCTTGTCGCCGGCGAGGTACTTGTCCTGGATCTCGGTGGCGGCCTGCTCGTAGCCCATGCGCCGGGCGAGCTGGTTGTAGAAGTTCTGCTTGCGGCTGCCCATGCCGCCGACGTAGAGCGCGGTGTAGGGGCGGAAGAAGTCGGCCAGCAGCGGGACGTCCTTGTCCTCGCCGAGGGCGAGGGGCAGGGTCGGGCAGATGTCGAATCCGTCGAGGGTCTTGCCGGCCTTCTCGCGTCCCGCGCGCAGGTGCTTGATCGCGGTCTCCTCCAGGTGCTCGGCGGAGGGGAAGATCAGCAGGGCGCCGTCGGCGATCTCGCCGGTCTGCTCCAGGTTCTTCGGGCCGATCGCGGCGATGTACAGCGGGATGTGCTCGCGCTGCGGGTGCACGGTCAGCTTGATCGGCTTGCCGGGGCCGTCGGGCAGCGGCAGGGTCCAGTGCTCGCCCTCGTAGGACAGGCGCTCGCGGGTCATGGCCTTGCGGACGATCTCGACGTACTCACGCGTGCGTGCCAGCGGCTTGTCGAACTTGACGCCGTACCAGCCCTCGGAGACCTGCGGTCCGGAGACGCCGAGGCCGAGGCGGAAGCGGCCGCCGGAGAGCGAGTCGAGGGTGGCGGCGGTCATCGCGGTCATCGCGGGCTGGCGGGCCGGGATCTGGAAGATGGCCGAGCCGACGTCGATGCGCTCGGTCTGGGCTGCGACCCAGGTCAGCACGGTCGCGGCGTCCGAGCCGTAGGCCTCCGCGGCCCAGCAGACGGCGTAGCCGAGCCGGTCGGCCTCCTGCGCGACGGCGAGGTTGTCGGAGTCCATTCCGGCACCCCAGTAGCCGAGGTTGATCCCGAGCTGCATGCCAGATCCCCTTACTGATCAGTAACGTCTCTGTTCCGCAGACAGTAGCCCACGGGCCGCGGCGCGGGGCAGGGGTGTCGCGGGCCCCTTCGAAGGCAGTGTTGCGATCATCGGAAACGGTTGTCCACAGGCCCCCACACGGCGGGTTCCGGCCAGTACTCTCGGCGTCCATGGAGCAGAGGCATCTCGGCCGCACCGGCCTGCGTGTGTCCCGTATCGGTCTCGGCACCCTGACCTGGGGCCGGGACACCGACGAGCATGACGCGGCGGACCTCTTGAAGACGTTCTGGGATGCGGGCGGGACCCTCGTCGACACCGCGGACGTCTACGGCGACGGAGAGGCCGAGTACGTCCTCGGGCGGCTCATAGAAGGGCTGATCCCACGGCGGGATCTGGTCATCTCCACCAAGGCCGGCAGCGTGCCGGACCCCGACCGCCGCTTCGACGGCTCGCGCGGCCATCTGCTCGCCGCGCTGGACGCCTCGCTGGCCCGGCTCGGCACCGACCACGTCGACATCTGGCATGTGCACGCCTTCGACCCCACGACCCCGCTGGAGGAGACCCTCCAGGCGCTCGACCTGGCTGTCAGCAGCGGTCGGGCCCGGTACGCGGGCGTGTCCAACTTCTGCGGCTGGCAGCTCGCCAAGGCGGCGACCTGGCAGCTGGCGGCGCCGGGGGTGCGGACCCGGCTGGCCAGCACGCAGATGGAGTACTCCCTGCTCCAGCGCGGCGTGGAGCGCGAGGTGCTGCCTGCCGCGCTGGACCTCGGCATCGGGCTGCTGCCGTCCTCGCCGCTGGGACGCGGGGTGCTGACCGGGAAGTACCGGGGCGAGGCGATGCCGCCGGACTCACGGGGCGCCTCGGAGCACTTCGCGCCTTTTGTGGAGCCCTACCTCGACGACACCGCGAGCCGGATCGTGGACGCGGTGAGCACGGCCGCGGACGGCCTTGCGGTGACCCCGCTCCAGGTGGCCCTCGCCTGGGTGCGCGACCGGCCCGGGGTGGCCGCGCCGATCGTCGGCGCGCGCAACGCGCAGCAGCTCACGGCGGCATTGTCAGTGGAGGCGCTTAGTCTTCCTGACGAGATCTGCCGGGCGCTCGACGATGTGTCGGCGCCCGTGCACCGCTATCCCGATCACGACTGGAGCACGCTGTGAGCACGGAGCCGGAGACCACCGAGAACGCCGGGCCGGAGACACCGCCCGCCGCGGTGGAGGGGGCCGACGGGGCCACGGAGGCCCCGGACGCCACGGAGGCTGCCGAGGACGGCTCCAAGGAGGCCGCCGAGGGCGCCGAGGGCGCCGGTGAGCTGTCCGAGGCCGAGGCCGAGTTGGTCGCGCAGCGGCTGGAGCGGGAGCGGATCGAGCGGCGCAAGGCCGAGAAGCAGGGTCCCGTCGACAGCGGGGCGAAGCTGAGCGGGAAGGCCGCCGAACTGCTCGCCGCCGTGCGCGCGGTGGAGGGCGGGGCCAAGCCCCCGGCGACCGTGTTCGGCACGCCCGAGCCCCCGCGCCGCCCGGCGACTCCCGAGCCGGTACGACGTCCCCAGCCGGTGCCGGCCGCGCCCGAGCCCGGCTCCACGACCCCTGCCCCGGAGGCCGTCGCGGCCGTGCAGGGCGTGCTGCGCGAGGGCGGTGCGCCGGAGGCCCTCGCCGCGCAGGTCGCGGCCGCGCTGGGCGAGGGCGCCGAGGAGCGGCTGCGCGAGGACCCCTGGCAGCTGCTCGGGGTCGCCGGGGTGCGGCCCGAGCAGGCCGACGGGTTCGCGCGCGCGCTGCTCGGCGCGGAGTGCGGGCCGGACGACGAGCGGCGCGGCCGGGCCCTGACGGGCTGGCTGCTGGAGCAGGCCGCGCTCGCCGGGCACACCGCCCTGGAGCTGCCCACGCTTGTCGCGGCCCTGGGGCAGCGGGGCGTGCCCGACCCGGACGCGGCCGTGCAGGGCGCTCTCGCGGAGGGCGAGGCGCTGGCCTTCCAGGACGCCCTGGACGGGCCGGGCACGCCTGCGGCCGAGGACGAGGAGGAGGCCGAGGAGAGCCGCCCGGTGCGGGTCCTCGTCGGTCTCGAGCGGTACGCGCTCGCGGAGGAGAGCCTCGCCGACGGCCTGGCCCGGCTGATCAACTCGACGCCCGAGCAGGGCGGTTCGGCCGAGGACTGGCAGAGCGCCGCCGCCTCCGCGCAAGGGTCCGCCGCCGAGCTGATCCGCGCGGTCGCGGCGCACGGCCTGGTCCTGCACACCGGCGCCGACGCCTCCCTCGCCGAACCGGCGGCCCTGCTGCACACCGCGCACACCCTGGGCCTGCGCGCCTGGGCGGCCACCCACAGCCCCGTGGGCCGGGCCCGCTTCGCCGCTCTGCTGGATGCCCCGGAGGGGCCGGGCACCGCCACCGTCGCCGGGCTGCTGTCCGGCGCCGAGGGGCCGGGGCGGGACTCCGACGGGGCGCTTGACCTGGACCTGCTGGTCGTGCTCGACGCGCCGCAGCTGGACGTGGAGACGGCGGCGCTGCTCGTCGAGTCGCTGCCGGACGGGGCCCGGCTGGTGCTGGCCGGGGACCCGGCCGTGCTGTGGTCCGCGGGGCCGGGCCGGGTGTTCGCCGATCTGCTCGCCGCGCGTATCTGCCCGCAGGTCGCCTCGCGCCGGCCCGACCCGGGCCCGCTGGGCGAGCTGGTCTCCGGCATCGGCATCGGCGAGCTGGGGCAGGTGGACGCGCCCGGCAAGGAGATCGTCATCGTGCCCGTGCGGGACGCGGGCGAGGCCGTGCACCGGACCGTGCAGCTCGTCGCGGACTCGGTGCCTCGGGCGATCGGTGTGCCCGCCGAGCAGACCGTGGTGATCACGCCGGGCCACGGCGGTGCCGCGGGCACCCGCGTGCTCAACGCGGCACTCAAGGAGCGGCTCAACCCCGGCCCCGGCCGGTTCGGCGGCTTCGACCCCGGCGACCGGGTCGCCTACTCCCCCGCCCCGGGCCGCACGCTGCCCGGCCAGGTGGTCAAGGCCGACGCCGACGGGCTGCACCTGTCGTGCGCGGGCGAGGCCGTCGTCGTACCGAAGGAGCGGGTGGAGCAGACCGTACGGCACGGGTGGGCGCTGACCGCGCACCAGGCGGTCGGCGGCCGCTGGCCCGCGGCGGTCGTGGTGCTGCCCGGGGACGCGGCGCAGGCGCTGAACCGGCCGTGGGTGTACACGGCGTTCGGCCGGGCCGAGCGGCATCTGTCCGTGGTCCACGGGGTGGAGCAGGCGCTGCCGCGGGCGGTCGCGGAGGTGCCGGCGAAGGCGCGCACGACCCGGCTGCCGGTGCTGCTGACTCCGCAGGCCGCGCAGGACTGAGCCCGCCCGGACGGAGCACGACAGCGGCGGCGGCCGCGGGGGATGTCCCCGCGACCGCCGCCGCCCTTGTCCCAGCTGTCTCAGCTTCTCTCAGCGGTCCGCTTCCAGCCGCTCCAGCTCGTCGTCGGGCTCGGAGTCGTACCCGTAGTCGTCGGCCTCGTCCACGTCTTCGTCGGAGTCGACGTCGGAGTCGGCGTCGGCCTCGTCGATGTCCTCTTCGTCGGCCTCTTCCGGCTCGTCGACCTCGTCCACGACCTCCAGATCGTCGTCCAGGTCGTCGTCGGTCTCGTCGTCGAATACCGCGCTGACGTCGAAGCGGCAGACCACCCGCTGGGGGTCGACGTGGTCGAACGGCGTCTCCAGCCACTCGCCCGGCTCGGCCGGTTCGTCGGCGGCGATCACCCACAGCGTGGAGTCGCCCTCCTCCAGGCCGAACTCCTTGTGCCGGGTGGCGATCTCGTCCGGCTCGTACTCGCCGAACAGGATGCCCAGCGCGCCGTGCACCGTACCCGCCGCGTCCGCGTCGTCGTACTCGGCCGCCTCGACCCGCTCGGCCTGGGCCAGCAGCCGCTGCGGCTCCACCACGGCGTAGTCGCGGCGGATCAGCACGCTGAGCGCGTTCGGCTCCTCCGGGCCCGTGTAGGGCGGGGTGGAGTCGGCGCCGGGGATCTCGAAGGGCGTGACCTCGTCGTAGCGGTCGTAGAGCAGTTCGTCGTACGCCTCTGCGGCCGCGGCAAGCTGGTTGAACGCCTCGTAGACGGCCGGGTCCTCGTCCCCCGACCGGCGTTCGACCGCGGCCAGGTGGCGGTCGAGCGCGGTCTTGACCGCCTCGGCGGCGGCGCGTACCTCGGCAGCGGTGGGCTGCGCAGCATCAGACATAGTGCAGACGCTATCCGTACCGGGCCCCAGCCCGCACAATAGATGCGATGCCGGAATACGAATTTGTCGACGTGTACGTACCGCGCGGGGTCTCCCGCAAGGAGGCGACACGTCTGCTGACGGACCATGCCGAGTACGGACACTGGGAGTTGTACCGCCTGAGTCTGATGCGTGACGGCAGCCGCAGGGTGCGGTTGCGGCGCAGGATCATCCGCCAGGTGCGCGCCACCTGGTGAGCGCCCGAAGACGGCGGAAACGGAGCGGGCCCCGCAGTTGCGGGGGCCCGCTCCGTCATGAGGGATGTGACGTGTGTTACGCCGACCTGCGCGCCCTGCGGTACAGGACGGCGCCGCCGAGCACGGCCCCGGCCCCGAGCGCCGCGGCCGCACCGACGGGCAGGTCCATGCCGGTGGAGGCGAGTTCCGTGCCGCCGGTGTGTGCCGCCGGGTGGGACACGGACCGGTCGGTGCCCGGTGTCCGGTGGCCGTGGACGGACGAGTCGTCGTGGGGGGCGGCCGGCGGGCGGTGGTCCGGCGACGGCGGGGCGGGCGGGATGTTCCGGTCCTCCGGGACGCCGGGCTTGCCCGGTCCCGGCGGCGTTCCGTAGCCGTTGTCGTCGTCCGGCGGGCCGGGCCGCGTTCCATGGTCGGAGCCGCAGTCGTTGCCCATGGCCGGGTTGAGGGCGCCGACGACGTCGACGCTGTTGCCGCAGACGTTGACCGGGGCCTCGACGGGCGCCTGGACGTGGTTGCCGGACGCGACGCCCGGGGAGTCGCTGGTGCTGCCGTCGGCTCCCGTGTCACCGGAGCCACTCGACCCACTCGAGTCGCCGTAGCCACCGGAGTCGCCGTAGCCACCGGAGTCACCCGAGTCGCCGGACGTACCGCTGTTGTTGGTGCACGAGTTGCCCATGGCCGGGTTGAGCGCGCCGACGACGTCGACGGTGTTGCCGCAGACGTTCACCGGCGCGGACACCGGCGCCTGCACCGAGTTGCCGGAGAGCACGCCGGGCGAGTTGGAGGCGGAGCCGCTCGCGCCGGAGGCGGCGTGCGCGGCGCCGCCCGCGGCGGCGATCACGCCGGTGGCCGCCGCCATGGTCAGGAGGCCTTTACGGGTGGCCTGTCGCATGTATTGATCCCTGCCTTTCGTGAAAGACGCTTTCGTGAAAAAACGCGGCAAAGACCGGTCGGCCCCGGAGCGCATGGCGCGCGCTCCGGGGCCGACGGGGTGGGGACGCCCCTCAGTTGGTGGGCGTCAGTCGTTGACGCAGGTGTTGCCGAAGGCGGGGTTCAGCAGACCGATCACCGAGACCGTGTTGCCGCAGACGTTCACGGGGATGTGCACCGGAACCTGAACGACGTTGCCGGACGCGACACCCGGGGAGTGCACGGCGGCACCCTGGGCACCCGAGTCGGCAACGGCCAGGCCCGCACCCGCGAGAACCAGCCCACCAGTGGCAGCCGCAGCAGCGACGACCTTCTTGATCATTATTCCTCCTTGTTGGCAAAGCGATCCAAGCCGCGGATCGCAACACCAGTAACGAGGAGCGCCGATTAGGGCTACGACCTGATGAGCGCATTCACTCTTCTCGGTCAACTACGCACGCGCGTACGAGGGTTGAAGTGTCGTTTCAGTGGGCGATTTCAGGACGCGTCGAGGAACCGGTCGAGCACCCGTACGCCGAACTTCAGGCCCTCCACCGGCACCCGCTCGTCCACGCCGTGGAACATGCCGGCGAAGTCCAGCTCCGGCGGCAGCTGGAGCGGCGCGAAGCCGAAGCAGCGGATGCCGAGGTCGTCGAAGGACTTGGCGTCGGTGCCGCCGGAGAGCATGTAGGGCACGGCCCGGGCGATCGGGTCCTCCGCGCCGAGGGCGGTCTGCATGGCGTCGACGAGCTTGCCGTCGAAGTCGGTCTCCAGCGCCTTGTCGCCGTGCACGTCCTCGCGCTTGACCCGGGGGCCGAGGATGCGGTCCAGGTCGGCGAGGAACTCCTCCTCGTAGCCGGGCAGGAAGCGGCCGTCGACATGCGCGGTGGCCTGGCCGGGGATGACGTTGACCTTGTAGCCGGCGCCGAGCATGGTCGGGGCGGCCGAGTTCCTGAGCGTGGCGCCGACCATCTTGGCGATGCCGCCGAGCTTGGCGAGGGTCTCGTCCATGTTCTCGGGGTCGAGCTCGGTGCCGAGCGCGTCGGAGAGCTCGTCCAGGAAGGACCGTACGGTCTTGGTGACCCGCACCGGCCAGGTGTGCCGGCCGAGCCGGCCGACGGCCTCGCACAGCTCGGTGATGGCGTTGTCGTCGTTGGTCATCGAGCCGTGTCCGGCGGTGCCGTCCACGGTGAGCCGCATCCAGTGCATGCCCTTCTGGGCGGTCTCGACCAGGTAGAGGCGCAGCTTCTCGTTGACGGTGAAGGAGAAGCCGCCGACCTCGCCGATCGCCTCGGTGACGCCCTCGAACAGGCCGGGGTGCTTGTCGACGAGGTAGCGGGCGCCGTAGGTGCCGCCCGCCTCCTCGTCGGCGAGGAAGGCGAGGACGATGTCGCGCGGGGGCTTGCGGCCGCTGCGCATCCGGTCGCGGACGACCGCGAGGGTCATCGCGTCCATGTCCTTCATGTCGACGGCGCCGCGGCCCCACACGCAGCCGTCGGCGACCTCGCCGGAGAAGGGGTGGTGGGTCCAGTCGTCCGCGTTGGCCGGGACGACGTCGGTGTGGCCGTGGATGAGCAGGGCCGGCCGGGACGGGTCCTCGCCCTCGATCCGGGCGACCGTGGAGGCGCGCCCCTTGTGGGACTCGATGATCTGCGGTTCGAGGCCCACCTCCGCGAGCTTCTCGGCGACGTACTCGGCCGCCTTGCGCTCGCCGGGGCCGGAGTGGTCGCCGTAGTTGCTGGTGTCGATCCGGATCAGCTCGCGGCAGAGGTCGACGACCTCGTCCTGGCCGGTGACGCCGCCGGCCGTGCCCGTCTGGCTCACGCTGGTTCCTCCCGCTGTCACTGCTGGTGGTCCACTGCTGGTGGTCTCCCTCATCCTCCACCCCGCCGGGCCCCGCCCCAAGACCGGTCCCGGCCCGACACACGCCGTTCACGCGGCATGGGCCGGCGCGGGCCGTGAGGGCGCTCACGGCCGGCTGTGATCGGGCACCCTCGAAAGCCTGGTAATGTTTACGACGTCGCCGCGGGGGAAACCCCGCACGACAGACACCTTGTCCGGGTGGCGGAATGGCAGACGCGCTAGCTTGAGGTGCTAGTGCCCTTTATCGGGCGTGGGGGTTCAAGTCCCCCCTCGGACACCAGCTGAGACCCCTGTTGACCAGGGGTCTTCTGCTTTTGTCGGATGCTTTTGCGGAGGACTTCGGCGATGACCACGCGTGCGTGCCCGTGCGGGCTGCCCGAGTCGTACGACGCCTGCTGCGGGCGTTTCCACGCGGGTGCGGCGGCCGCGCCGACCGCCGAGGCCCTGATGCGGTCGCGCTACAGCGCCTTCGTGCGGCAGGACACGGGCTATCTGCTGCGGACCTGGCATCCGCGCACGCGCCCGGCGCGCCTCGACCTCGACCCGGCCATGCGGTGGACCGGGCTGGAGATCCTTCAGACGTCCGCCGGCTCGGCCTTCCACACCACCGGCACGGTCACCTTCCGGGCGTCGTACCGAGGCGGCTCGCTGCATGAGCGCAGCCGGTTCGAGCGGGTGGACGGGGCGTGGGTGTACGTCGACGGGGACTTCCTGGAGTAGAGCCCTCCGCCTCAGGGCGGTCTTCTACGGCGCCAGGATGTCCAGTTCCTGGAGGGCGCCGACCGTGATCTGGCGGGTGAGTTCCTCGGCGCGGGCGGCGTCGCGGGCGCGGACGGCCTCGGCGACCCGGACGTGCAGGGTGACGGCCGCGGGGTCGGGGTCCTCGAACATCACGTCGTGATGGGTGCGGCCGGCCAGGACCTCGGCGACCACATCGCCGAGCCGGGCGAACATCTCGTTGCCGGAGGCCGTGAGGATCGCGCGGTGGAAGGCGATGTCGTGGAACAGATAGCCCTCCAGCTTGTGGCCGCGTGAGTGGGCGACCATGCCGAGGGCGCACTCGGTGAGCTCGGCGCACTGTTCGGCGGTGGCGTGGCGGGCGGCCAGCCCGGCGGCGACGGGTTCCACGGCGGAGCGCAGGACCGTGAGCGAGCGCAGCTGGCGCGGGCGGTCGGCGCCGGCCAGGCGCCAGCGGATGACCTGCGGGTCGTAGACGTTCCACTCGCACTCGGGGAGCACGGTCACGCCCACCCTTCGGCGGGACTCCACCAGGTGCATCGACTCCAGGACGCGCACCGCCTCGCGCATCACCGAGCGGGAGACGTCGAAGCGCTGGGCCAGTTCGTCGGTGCGCAGCACGCTGCCCGGCGGGTAGTCGCCCGCGGTGATCTCGGGCCCGAGGGTGTCCAGTACACGGCCGTGCAGCCCGCGGCCCGGTGTGGTCATGCACTCAGGGTACGGGGGCCGCTACGGACATAAAAAGTCAGACTTATTCATCACAGCTTCTTGAATTCGTCGTACCTAATAGGTTTCAGTAGGGCGACGTCAGACGTCGGAGGTCGACGTCGCATGTCGAAGAAGACAGCGAGGCAGTGATGCGTACCCCCCACGTCGTCGTGGTGATGGGCGTCGCCGGAACGGGCAAGACCACGATCGGTCCCCTGCTCGCCGCCCGGCTCGGCGTCCCCTATGCCGAGGGCGACGACTTCCATCCGCAGGCCAACATCGCCAAGATGTCGGCCGGTGTCCCGCTGGACGACGACGACAGGTGGCCCTGGCTCGACGCCATCGGAACCTGGGCGCACGGCCGGGCCGGGCTCGGCGGTGTCGTCAGCAGCTCCGCGCTGAAGCGGTCGTACCGCGACCGGCTGCGGGCGGCCGCCCCGGACATCGTGTTCGTCCACCTCACGGGCGACCGCGCGCTGATCCTGGACCGCATGTCGCACCGGCAGGGGCACTTCATGCCGACCGCGCTGCTCGACTCGCAGTTCGCCACGCTCCAGCCGCTCGAGGCGGACGAGGCCGGCGTGGCCGTCGACGTCTCCGGATCCCCGGAGGAGATCACCGAGCGTGCCGCGCACGCGCTGAGCGCCCTCCCCGATCCGGCGCTGTAACTCCCGCACCACCCCTCCCCCGTCCCCCGTACCTGCAAGGGAATCCCCGTGACCAGACTCAGCGTCGAGATGCTGGCAGCGGACACCGTCGAGCCCATCACCTCGGCCGGGCACGCCCAGCTGGGCGTCGCCGTGCTGGCGGGCATCGCCGTCATCGTCCTGCTCATCACCAAGTTCAAGCTTCATGCCTTCCTGGCGCTGACCGTGGGGTCGCTGGCGCTGGGCGCGTTCGCCGGGGCGCCGCTCGACAAGGCGATCGCCAGCTTCACCACCGGGCTCGGCTCGACCGTGGCCGGTGTGGGCGTGCTGATCGCGCTGGGCGCGGTCCTCGGCAAGCTGCTCGCCGACTCCGGCGGCGCCGACCAGATCGTCGACACGATCCTCGCCAAGGCGGGCGGGCGGTCGATGCCGTGGGCGATGGTGCTGATCGCCTCCGTGATCGGTCTGCCGCTGTTCTTCGAGGTCGGCGTCGTCCTGCTGATCCCGGTCGTGCTGATGGTCGCCAAGCGCGGCAACTACTCGCTGATGCGGATCGGCATCCCGGCGCTGGCCGGTCTGTCAGTGATGCACGGCCTGGTGCCGCCGCACCCCGGCCCGCTGGTCGCGATCGACGCCGTGCAGGCCAACCTCGGTGTGACGCTGGCGCTCGGTGTGCTCGTCGCGATCCCGACCGTGATCATCGCCGGTCCGCTGTTCTCCAAGGTCGCCGCGCGCTGGGTGGACGTGCCCGCGCCGGACCGGATGATCCCGCAGCGCGCCTCGGAGGAGCTGGAGCGGCGTCCGGGCTTCGGTGCCACGCTGGCGACGATCCTGCTGCCGGTCGTGCTGATGCTGTCCAAGGCGCTGGTCGACATCGTGGTGGACGACCCGGAGAAGACCGTGCAGCGCGTCTTCGACGTGGTCGGCTCGCCGCTGATCGCGCTGCTGGCGGCGGTGCTGCTCGGGTTCTTCACGCTGGGCCGGCCCGCCGGGTTCACCAAGGAGCGACTGTCGGGGACCGTCGAGAAGGGACTCGCGCCCATCGCGGGCATCCTGCTGATCGTCGGGGCGGGCGGTGGCTTCAAGCAGACGCTGATCGACTCCGGTGTCGGGCAGATGGTCCTGGAGATCTCCGAGGACTGGTCGATCCCGGCCCTGCTGCTGGCCTGGCTGATCGCCGTGGCGATCCGGCTCGCGACCGGCTCGGCGACCGTGGCGACCGTTTCGGCGGCCGGCCTGGTGGCCCCGCTCGCGGCCGACATGTCGACGACGCACACGGCCCTGCTGGTCCTGGCCATCGGCGCCGGCTCCCTCTTCTTCAGCCATGTCAACGACGCCGGCTTCTGGCTGGTGAAGGAGTACTTCGGCCTGAAGGTCGGGCAGACCATCAAGACCTGGTCGCTGATGGAGACGATCATCTCCGTGGTCGCCGGTGGTGTGGTGCTGCTGCTGTCGCTGGTCATATAGCCGGCTCCGGCCGTACGACCGTACGAAGGCCGCCGGACTCCTCGATCGGGGTCCGGCGGCCTACGTGTGTCCCGGTCAGGGCCGCCACAGCGGGTGTTCGCGGTCCGCCCACTCCCGGCTCACCCGGCCCGTGCGCAGGCCGCGGCGGGCCTCCGGGTCGGCGAGGGCCATGCCGATGTGGCCCGCGAGGACGACGCCGACCGTCAGGGCGAGCCAGTCGTGGACGAAGGTGGCGCTGGTGCGCCAGCGCAGCGGAGTGAGGTGGGTGAACCACATCAGCAGGCCGGTGCCGAGCATCACCAGGGTGGCTCCGGCGATCCAGGCGGCGTAGACCTTCTGGCCGGCGTTGAACTTGCCCGCGGGGCGGGACGCGGGCCGCTTGTCGCGGCGCAGGGCGGCGCGCAGCCAGACGCGGTCGTGCGGGCCGAAGCGGTTGAGGAAGCGCAGGTCGGCGCGGAAGGCACGGGAGGCGAGACCGGACAGGACGGGCAGGGGCAGGGCGAGGCCGGCCCACTCGTGGACCCGGACCACCAGTTCGCGGCGGCCCACGAGCTGGGCGAGCTCGGGGATGTAGAGACAGGCCGCCGTCAGCACGCAGATGCCCATCAGCGCGGCCGTGGTGCGGTGGACCCAGCGTTCGGCCGGGGTGAAGCGCCGCAGCCGGGTGTCCGGGGTGCGCGTGTCGGGGCGCGGAGGGTCAGGTCGTTGGGGGTCAGGCCGCAGGGGGTCAGGTCGTAGGGTCATCGTCGCGTCCGTTCGAGCGGCCGACCCATGCGTCGACGTCGTATCCGCGTTCTTCCCAGTAGCCGGGGCGGACGCGGTCGGTGAGCGTAATACCCGAGAGCCACTTGGCGGACTTGTAGAAGTACATGGGCGCGACATAGAGGCGGACGGGGCCGCCGTGCGCGTGGCCGAGGTCCTCGTCCTGCATGCGCAGGGCGATCAGGACGTCGGAGCGGCGGGCCTGGTCGAGGGTGAGGCTCTCGGAGTACGCCCCGTCGAAGCAGGTGAAGCGCACGGCCCGGGCCTGATCGCGTACCCCGGCGGCGTCCAGCAGCCGCGACAGGCGCACCCCTTCGAACGGCGTGCCGGGCACCCGCCAGCCAGTGACGCACTGTACGTCCCGTACGAGGCGGGTCTGGGGCATGGCTCTGAGGTCGGACAGGGTGTAAGTGGCGGGGCGGTCGACCAGGCCGTCGATCCGGAGGCGGTAGTCCCGGGGGGACTTGCGGGGGACGGAGGAGACGACCGAGTAGTAGCGGAAGCCGCCGCCGTTGGGCAGCAGGCGGCTCAGGCCGGTCGGGTCCTTGTCGGCCGCGCTGCCGAGGAAGGCCTCCAGGCCGCGCTGCAGCGGAGGCGCGGCGACGACGCCGAGGGCCCCCAGGCCGAGCGTGCCCAGAAGGACACGACGCCCTATGGGCCTGCCGACCGGCTCCTCGGGTTCGGGGCGTTCTGGGTTCACACCCTCATTCGAGCACCCGCGCGGTGGCGGGACCAGGGGGTCGGGGTGCCCGTCAGGGTTCCGTAATCAGTCGGCGGGGCGGGACCGGGGGTGGGCTGCGTTGCCGGCGCTACGGGCTCTGGCGGAAACGGGGCCGGCCCGGGGCAGAGGGCAGCGGGGGCGGGCGGGAGTCGGCGGGGTGGGGCGTAATACGGCGGGACCGGGCGAAGGGCCTGGCCGACGACGTCCCTCGGGGGTGACGACCGCGAGTGCCGCCGCGCCTGGGCGGAAACCAACAGCCTCAGGCAGAGGGCCGACGGGCCCGGGCGGAAGCTGGCCCCGGGCCGGGGGCAGACAGCAGCTCAGGCCGGAGCCGACAGGCTCAGGCGGAAGCCGGGCCGCCTGGGGATGAGGCAGCGGGCCCGACGTGCACGAGTCGACAGGCGCGGGCGGAGCTCGGCTCCTGCGGGCGGGGTCTCGGTCCGGCCGGGTGCCGGCGGGCTCCGGGCGCCGGGCTCAAGGTCCCGCCCCGGGAAGACCCCGCTCGGGCGGAAGTCGGCTCCGCGGGCGGGGTCTCAGCCCGGCCGGATGCCGACGAGCCCCGGACGCCGGGCTCAAGGCCCCGCCCCGGGAAGACCCCGCTCGGGCGGAAGTCGGCTCCGCGTGCGGGGTCTCAGCCCGACCGGATGCCGGCGAGCCCCGGGCGCTGGGCTCAGGGCCCAGGCCCGCCCCGGGAAGACCCCGCTCGGGCAGAAGTCGGCTCAGCGTGCGGGATCTCAGCCCGACCGGATGCCGACGAGCCCCGGACGCCGGGCTCAAGGCCCCGCCCCGGGAAGACCCCGCTCGGGCAGAAGTCGGCTCCGCGAGCGGGGTCTCAGCCCGACCGGGTGCCGGCGGGCCCCGGGCGCCGGGCTCAAGGTCCCGCCCCGGGAAGACCCCGCTCGGGCGGAAGTCGGCTCCGCGTGCGGGGTCTCAGCCTGACCGGATGCCGGCGAGCCCCGGGCGCCGGGCTCAAGGTCCCGCCTAGAGAAGGCCCACCTCCCGGCCGGCGCCCCCGGCAGCCCCGTAAAAACAGGAGCGCGAGGGCGTTCCGGCCGGGCAGGCCCGCGTGCGTGGCGGGTCAGTCGGTGGAGCCGGCTGCCTTCTCCAGTTGGAAGGCCTCGTTGCCCAGGCCGATGCGGGCGTGGGCCTCGGGGGCGCGGGAGCGCAGGAGGAGACCGTGGGTGAGGCCGGCGACGAGGGCGAGGACGATGATGCCGGGCAGGATCCAGCTCAGGGAGGAGCTGGGGCCGGCGCCGATCAGGACGTCGATGTCCTTGATGGTGTAGACGGCGATCACCAGCAGGGCCAGGCCGGCCACGGTCGAGGCGGCCAGGCGCCAGGCCTGGGCGGCCGCGGCGCCGCGGCGGACGAAGAAGGCGACGACGGAGAAGGAGGCCGTCGCCATCAGCAGGATCACGCCGAGCGCGCCCATGTTGCCGCCCCAGGTGAACAGGTGCAGGACGGGCGCGGTCGGGTCGCCGACCGGAGCGTCGTCGGCGAGCGCGAAGCCGGCCACGACCAGCAGGGAGATCACCGTCTGGAGCAGGGAGCCGGTGCCGGGCGCGCCGCTGCTGCCGGTGGTGCGGCCGAAGGCGGCCGGAAGGAGGCCCTCGCGGCCCATGGCGAAGGCGTAGCGGGCGACGACGTTGTGGAAGCTGAGCAGCGCCGCGAACATGCCGGTCACGAACAGCACGTGCATGACGTCGGTGAAGGTGCCGCCGAGCCGGGACTCGCTGAGGAAGAACAGCAGTCCGGCGCTCTGCTCCTGAGCCGTGGGGACGATCTGCGACGGGCCGGCGGCGACCGTCAGCGCCCAGGAGCTGAGGGCGAAGAAGACGGCGACGAAGCCGACGGCGAGGAACATCACCCGGGGGACGAGGACGTGCGGGCGGCTGGTCTCCTCGGCGTAGACGGGGGCCTGCTCGAAGCCGGTGAACGCGGCGATGCAGAAGCACAGCGCGGTGCCCACACCCGCCCCGGTGAGGGTGTCGGGGTTGAAGGCGTGCAGGGACAGGCCCTCGGCGCCGGGGTCGCCGACCGCGGCGATGTCGAAGATGACGACGAGGGCCAGTTCGATCAGCAGCAGAACGCCCAGCAGGCGTGCGTTGACGTCGATCTTCAGCCAGCCGAGCGCGCCGACGACCGCGACCGCGAGCAGCGCGGGTATCCACCAGGCCACCTCGACCTCGGCGTAGGTGGCGAGCAGGCCGGAGACCTCGAAGCCGAAGATGCCGTAGATGCCGACCTGGAGGGCGCTGTAGGAGACGAGGGCGACGAAGGAGGCGCCCGCGCCGGCGGTGCCGCCGAGGCCGCGCGAGATGTAGGCGTAGAAGGCGCCGGCGTTGTGGACGTGCCGGCTCATCTCGGCGTAGCCGACGCTGAACAGCACCAGCGTCACGCCGAGGACGACGAAGAGCAGCGGCTGGCCGACGATGCCCATCACCGCGAATGCCGTGGGCATGACACCCGCGACGACCATGAGGGGGGCGGTCGCGGCGAGGACGGACAACAGCAGTCCGCCCGTGCCGAGGCGGTCGGCGCGCAGGGCGCGTTCCTGCCCCTTGAAGGTGTTGATGCCGTCGGCGCTGCCGGGGGCGGTGGTTCTCGAACTGCCCGTTGTCATCGGGGGCGTCCTTTCGGGGACCATGGGGACTGTTCGGGGGACCGGTCCGTGGGGGTGTCCGGGGTGGTTCAGCCCGTGCCGAGCGCGCTGGCGCGCGCGGCGCGGAAGGCGGCGTACGGGTCGCGGTCCGGGTAGGACCACGGCTGCGGGGTGATGTGCTCGCCGATGCGGTGGAACAGCGCGGCCGCCTCGGCGCCCCGGCCCTCGCAGGACTTGGCGTGGGCCAGGAAGTTGAGGTCGATCATCCGGCGCGGATGGTCCTCGTGCTCCCACTCCAGCCACCAGTCGAAGGCGGCCTTCATCACCTGCCGGGCGCGGCGGCCCACCCAGTGGCCGGAGGCGACCGGGTCGGCGCTCTCGTGGCCGGCGGCGGCGAGCACGCGGTAGCGCTCGGCGTGCGCGACGACCGGGAGCATGGCGAGCGGGGAGTCGGCGGGTGCCTGTTCGGCGGCCCAGTTGGCGAAGTCGTAGACCTCGTGCAGCGGGTCCGGGCCGTCCTCCGCGCGGACCTCGGCGAGCAGGGCGACCATCAGGTGGTGGGCGTGGTGGTGCTCGGGGTGGCGGTGGCGGACCTCGTCGAAGACGCGCCCCGCCTCCTGGTCGCCGCCCTGGTCGCGCTCCAGCATCAGCAGGCCGAGCCAGGGGGTCGGGTCGGCCGGTACGAGCCCGGCGGCGGCCCGGCAGGCCTCGCGGGCGCGGTCGGGCTTCTCCTTGTCGTGCAGGACACGGTGCACCAGGGACAGGGCGAGCAGGACGGAGGCGTCCGCGGACTCGGGTTCGGCGAGCCGCCACTCGCGCGCCCAGGCGGCGCTGTACTTCTCCATCGCCAGCACGGTGACGCGGTGGCCCCGGCGGTCCCAGTCGTCCCCCGTGTGGGCGAGCAGCGAGCGCGCGGCCTGCCAGCGGCCCTGGGCGAGCGCGGCCCGCGCGGCCACGAGGTCGGTGTCGTCGAGTGCCGCGTCGAAGGTCTGTGCCGAGCGCTTGCGACCGCGGCCCAGAGGAGGCGGGGGTGGTGACACCGAGGGGGAACTTCCTGAAGACGGTGGTGCGACGACAATGCGAAATGTCTGACTATGCGGAATGTCCGACATTGGTGCGATATGTCGATTTACGGAACACTACATCAGTGCCGTCATCGACCGATCACGCACAGCCAACCTGGAGCCAATACTCATCGTCAAGTGGCGCCGGCAAGGTGACACCTGTCAACTCCTGAAACAGAAGGGACAGTTGTGGCATGTGAGGCCACACGGCGGGTGAATTCCGACGGATTCCATCGAAGACCACCATGTGACGTACGCCATAGCGCACCTGGGTGCGTCGACGGACCATGGGCTGTCCGGGAGCACTCCGTCTCCCGGGTTTTCTACCGAGGTACGGCAGCGTGTCGGTTCTGGTTCTGCTTCTCGCCGTCGGTGCCGCCTGCTGTCTGGGCTTCGGGTTCGTCCTCCAGCAGCAGGCCGCCCAGCGGGCGCCGCTCGGCGACTTCCTCTCCCCCAGGCTGCTGCTCGACCTGATGCGGATGCCGCGCTGGCTGGGCGGGATCGGGCTGATGGTCGTCGGCATGGCGCTCGGCGCGGTCGCCCTCGGCCAGGGCGAGATCTCCTTCGTGGAGCCGCTGCTGGCGACCAACCTGCTCTTCGCCCTCGCCCTGTCCCGGCGCAGCTCCCGGCAGCCGCTCGGGCGCCAGGGGTGGGCGGGCCTCGCGCTGCTCGCGGGCGGGGTGACCGCGTTCATCGTGGCCGGCGAACCCCGCGGCGGCACCGCCGTCGCCGACCCGCTACGGCCCTGGCTGATCATCGGCGCGATGGTCGGCCTCGCCCTGCTCCTCACCGCGTACGCCAGGCGCACCCGGCTGTGTTCCGCGCCGATGCTGCTGGCCCTGGCCGCCGGACTGCTCTACGGCGTCCAGGACGCCCTCACCCGGGTCAGCGGGGAGCGCTTCTCGGCCGGCGGCTTCGCCGAGCTGCTGACCGGCTGGCAGCCGTACGCCGTCCTGCTGCTCGGCGTCACCGGGCTGCTGCTGGTCCAGAGCGCCTTCGAGACGGCGTCCCTGCGCGCCTCCCTGCCCGCCCTGACCGCCGCCCAGCCCCTGGCCGGCATCATCTGCGGCGTCGGCTTCCTCGGCGACCGCCTGCGCACCGACACGGGCGCCCTGGCCTGGGAGGCCGCGGGCCTCGCCGCCGTGGTCACGGGCATCGTCCTGCTGGGGATGCATCCGGCGATGCCGAAGGGCGCCGCCGTGCCGGGCGAGGCCGCGCTGCAGCGGGCCTGACGGCGGGCGGCGCCGCCGTGCCGGGTGAGGCCGTTCCGCAACGGGCCTGACGGCGGGCTCGGGCCGCTGTCCTGATTGGATGCCGCCATGAGCGCAGACGAAATCCTCGACGTGGTGGACGAGCACGACCAGATCATCGGGCAGCTCCCCCGCGGCGAGGTCTACACCCGAGGCCTTCGGCACCGCTGCGTGTTCATCCAGGCCAGAGACGCCGAGGGCCGGATCTTCGTCCACCGGCGGACGGCGACGAAGCTGGTCTTCCCCTCGCTGTACGACATGTTCGTCGGCGGAGTCGTGGGCGCGGGCGAGACCTACGACGCCGCGGCCCTGCGCGAGGCGGAGGAGGAGCTGGGCGTGAGCGGACTGCCGAAGCCCGACTTCCTCTTCAAGTTCCTCTACGACGACGGCGCCGGAAACAGCTGGTGGTCGGCCGTCTACGAGGTCCGCTGCGCGCTCCCGGTGCAGCCGCAGACCGAGGAGGTCGCCTGGCACGCGTTCGTCACGGAGGACGAGCTGCGGACCCGGCTGCCCGAGTGGGAGTGGGTCCCGGACGGGCTGGCGGCGTACGAGCGGCTCGTGGCCCACCGCGCCGGATAGGGTCACTCACGTGAGTGAACTCGTACGGAACGTCCGGATATGGTTCGCGCCCGACCGCATCCGGGCGGAGGGCGACACCCCCGACTACCGCTTCTCACTGGCCAACGAGCGCACCTTCCTGGCCTGGCTGCGCACCGCGCTCGCGCTGATCGGCGGCGGCTTCGCGGTGGACCAGTTCCTGCCGGACCTCAGATGGGGCTGGCGCGTCGGCCTCGCACTCGCGCTGCTCGCGGCAGGCGTGCTGTCCTCCCTGCGGGCGGTGAACCACTGGGTGCGCTGCGAGCGGGCCATGCGTCGGGGCGAGGACCTTCCCACGTCACGCTTCCCGGCGCTGCTGAGCCTGGTCGTGGCGGTCGTGGCCCTCGCGATGGTGGTCGTGGTGTTCATCGGGTGGGAGGGGTGAGCGGACCGGCCGACGAACGCGATCCGGGACTCCAGCCCGAGCGCACCCGACTGGCCTGGCGGCGCACGACGCTGGCCTGCACGGTCGCCGCCGTGCTCGCCGTACGCAGCACCCTCCGCGGCGGCCTCTCCACCGCATCGGCCCTCACCTGCGCCCTGTGCTGCCTCCTGTGGCTGGGCTTCCTCCTGGTCGCCCACCACCGCATCCGCACCCTGAGCACCCCTGGCGGCCGCCCCCACACCCTCACCGCCCACCAGGCCACGGCTGCGACCCTGTGCACGATGGCGCTGGCGGTCTGCGCAACGACGCTGGTGTTCTGAGGAGCGGCCATGGTGGGCGCGCCCTGAGCACGGCGGGCACGGCGGGACACGGCGGAGCGCGGTGGGGTGGCGGACGCACCGGAGCACGGCGGCCGTGGCGGGCGCGCCGGGACGTGGCGGGCACGGGGGGACGCGGCGGGCACGGGGGGACGCGGCGGGCACGGGGGGGGACGTGGCGGGCAAGGGGGGACGTGGGCGGCCATGGCGGGCGCGGCGGCTGTGGCCGGCGCGGCGGAGCTCGGCCGGAGCGCCCGAGCACCGCGGCCGTGGCAGACCGCGGCAGGACGTGGCGGCGCGGCGGACGCGCCGGAGCACGGCGGCCGTGGCGGGCACGGCGGAGCACGACGGCCGGGGCAGGCACGCCGGAGCACGCCCGCCGTGGCGGGCACGGCGGGACGTTGGCGGGCGCGGCGGCTGCGGCTGGCGCGGCGGAGCGCGGCCGGAGCGCCCAAGCACCGCGGCCGTGGCAGACCGCGGCAGGACGGACGGCGGCCGTGGCCGGACGCGGCGGACGACGGCCGTGGCGGGCACGGCGGGCCGTGGCGGCCGTGGCCGGACGCGGCGGACGGCGGCCGTGGCGGGCACGCCGGTGTGGCGGCGCGCCCGGGCGCGGCGGGAAACACGCCCTCCGGCCCCGCCGTACTACTCCCCCGCCGCGCCGCGGCCTATCGTGGCCCCGATCACGTTGGCCCGCCCCACTGGACGACATACCGACCGGTCGGCATCATGAGTCGCATCCTGTTCACACGCACGTAGGAGCGACGATGGCATCCGACCACCCGCCAGGGCTCGACCTCGACCGGCTGCGCGGACTGCTCGACCGCGAGCGGCCCGGGCTCGTGCAGGGGCCGCTGACCGGCCGGCTGATCGAGGGCGGGCGGTCGAATCTGACGTACGAGGTGTCCGACGGCTCGGCGAAGTGGGTCGTACGCCGGCCCCCGCTCGGGCATGTGCTGGCCACCGCGCACGACATGAAGCGCGAGCACCGGGTGATCAGCGCCCTGCACCCGACGAACGTGCCGGTGCCCGCGCCGGTGCTGCTGTGCGAGGACGAGGACGTGCTGGGGGCCTCGTTCTACGTCATGGAGTTCGTGGCCGGGACCCCGTACCGCACGGCCGACCAGCTCGCGCCGCTGGGCCCCGAGCGGACCCGGGACGCGGTGCTGTCGCTGGTGGACACGCTGGTCGAGCTGCACGCCGTCGACCCGGAGGCGGTGGGGCTCGGCGACTTCGGGCGGCCCGAGGGGTTCCTGGACCGGCAGCTGCGCCGCTGGGGCAAGCAGCTGGACGCCTCCCGCAACCGCGACCTCGCCGGCATCGACGAGCTGCACGCCGCGCTCGGCAGGGAGCTGCCGCGCTCCCCCGTACCGACCGTGGTGCACGGCGACTACCGGCTGGACAACGTCCTGATCGGTGAGGACGACTCGATCAAGGCGATCCTCGACTGGGAGATGTCGACCCTCGGCGATCCGCTGACCGACCTCGGGCTGCTGGTGATGTACAGCGAGCCCCTGAACCTGCCCGACTCGCCCGTGAGCACCACCGCCGCGGCCGCCGGGCACCCCTCCCCCGCCGAGCTGATCGAGCGGTACGCCGCCCGCTCGGGCCGGGACGTCTCGGGCGTCGCCTGGTACACGGCGTTCGCCTGGTTCAAGCTCGCCGTGATCCTGGAGGGCATCCACTACCGCTACACGCTGGGCCAGACGGTCGGCCGCGGCTTCGACCGCATCGGCGATCTGGTGCCGGTCTTCATCGAGCACGGTCTGACCACTCTTCAGGAAGGCTGACGGACATGGACTTCGCGTTCGACGCGCGCACGGAGGAGCTGCGCGCCAGGCTGCTGGCCTTCATGGACGAGTACGTGTATCCGGCCGAGGCGGTGGCCGAGGAGCAGCGCGCCGCGCTCGCCTCGCCGTGGGACACCCCGGCCGTGGTGGAGGAGCTGAAGGCCGAGGCGCGCAGGCAGGGGCTGTGGAACCTGTTCCTGCCGGACTCCGAGTACGGGGCAGGGCTGACCAACCTGCAGTACGCGCCGCTGGCGGAGATCACGGGCCGCTCCCCGCAGCTCGCGCCGGTCGCGCTGAACTGCTCCGCTCCGGACACCGGCAACATGGAGGTGCTGCACCAGTTCGGTGACGACCGGCAGAAGAAGCAGTGGCTGGAGCCGCTGCTGGCCGGTGAGATCCGCTCGGCGTTCGCGATGACCGAGCCGGAGGTGGCCTCCTCGGACGCCACCAACATCACCACCCACATCGAACGGGACGGCGACGAGTACGTCATCACCGGCCGCAAGTGGTACATCTCCGGGGCGATGGACCCGAACTGCAAGATCTTCATCGTGATGGGCAAGACGGACCCGGACGGGGCGGACATCCGCCGCCAGCAGTCCATGGTGCTCGTCCCGCGCGACACCCCCGGTGTCACCGTCAAGCGGGCCATGCAGGTCTTCGGCTACGAGGACCACTCCCACGGCGGTCACGCCGAGGTGATCTTCGACCACGCGCGCGTGCCGGTGTCGAACCTGATCGGCGAGGAGGGCGGCGGCTTCGCCATCGCGCAGGCCCGCCTCGGTCCGGGCCGTATCCACCACTGCATGCGACTGATCGGCATGGCGGAGCGCGCGATCGAGCTGATGTGCCGGCGGGCCGTGTCGCGCACGGCGTTCGGCAAGGCGCTGGCCCAGCAGGGCGTGGTGCACAACTGGATCGCGGACGCGCGCGTGACCGTGGAGCAGCTGCGGCTGCTCGTGCTGAAGACGGCCTGGCTGATGGACACGGTCGGCAACCGGGGCGCCCACACCGAGATCCAGTCCATCAAGATCGCCACCCCGCGCGCGGTGGTGGACATCCTCGACCGGGCGATCCAGCTGCACGGCGCGGGCGGCGTGAGCCAGGACTTCCCGCTGGCCGAGCTGTACGCGGCCGCACGGACGCTGATGATCGCCGACGGTCCCGACGAGGTGCACCAGCGGTCGCTGGCGCGGCGGGAGCTGAAGAAGTACCTGTAGAGGGACACGCGTAAGGGGCGGCCACCCATGGTGGCCGCCCCTTACGGATTCACGGGCGCAGTGCGCGCAGCAGCAGGTCGGCAAGGTGGTCGGCGACCTCCTGCGGGGTCATCGGGCCGTCCGGGCGGTACCACGTGGACAGGTGGTGGACGGAGCCGAAGTGGTAGTCGACCACCAGGTCGGCCGGGGTGGCCTTGGAGAAGACGCCCGCCTGCTGGCCCTCCTCGATCAGCGCGCGGAAGCGTTCGTGGTAGCGCCGGCGCTCGGAGCGCACCTGCTTGTTCTTCTCCGGGCTGAGGTGGTGCATCGACCGGAAGAAGATCGACGCGTCGTCGAGGTTCTCGATCGTCGTGACGACGACGTCGGCCGCGGCGCCCCGCAGGCGCTTGTCGACCGGCTCGTCGGCGTTGGCGAAGAAGTCGAGGCGTTCCTGCTGGAGGCGCAGCACGCGCGCGTACACCTCGTGCAGGAGGTCGTCCTTGGAGCCGAAGTAGTGGTAGAGCGCGCCCTTGGTGACGCCGGCCGCCTCCACGATCTCCTGGACGGAGGTGCGGTCGTACCCCTGCTCGGCGAAGAGGCGGGTGGCGGCGGCCAGGAGCCGCTGCGGCACAGGCGTGCCGTCCCCGTCCGTCGTCCTGGCCACTGCGCCACCTGCCCTTCCGTTCGTTGCTTCCCGGTTTGCCTGGGGCGGGAAGCGGTTCCTGACGGGAGATCTTCCCACGGACCGCTCAGGAGCCGGACTCCCATGCCCGCTGGACCTTGTTCATCCCGCCCAGCCAGCGGTCGGGGTCCGCGGCCCGGGCCTGGTAGTAGCCCGCCGCCTCGGGGTGCGGCAGGATCAGGAAGCGGTTGTCCGCCATGCCCTTGAACAGGGCCTCGGCCACGTCGTCCGGTTCGATCGCGGTCGGCACGAGCACCAGGTCGCCTGCGCTGCCGGTGGCGTCGAGCATGTCGGTACGCACGCCCTGGGGGCAGATGGCGTGGACCTTCAGACCTCGGTGGCGGTAGGTCAGCGAGAGCCACTCGGCGAAGGCGTAGGCCCCGTGCTTGGTGACGCTGTAGGGGGCGGCGCCGATCATGGTGAGGAGGCCCGCGGCGGAGACGGTGGAGACGAAACGGCCCTCGCCGCGCTCGAGCCAGTCCGGGAGCAGGGCGCGGGCCGCGCGGACGTGGGCCATGACGTTGACGTCCCAGGCGAGCGCCCACACGTCCTCGCTCGCGGCCTCGGAACCGCCCGAGCCGACCCCGGCGTTGGCGCAGTAGACGTCGACGGTGCCGCCGAGGGCGTCACGGGCGTCCTCGACGATCGCGGAGGCGTCGCCGGGCACCGCGATGCCGCCGATCTCCGCGGCCACGGCCTCGGCCTTGGCGGCGTCGAGGTCGTTGACGACGACCCGGGCGCCCTCGGCGGCGAAGCGGCGGGCGAGCGCGGCTCCGATGCCGCCTCCCGCCCCGGTGACGACCACTCGGGCATCCTGCACGGCTTCCACCATCGGTCTCCTTATGCAACGGCGTCGACATGGCGACACCCCGACTGCGGCACGCGGCTCTGCGCAGCGACAGACTAACCAGTCGGTATGTCGTGAGGAAAGGGCGGCTTCCGCGGGACGCCTGCGGTCCGCCTCGTTCCCCGCGGGCCGGGCCCGCGCTAGCGTGCGTGGGCATGACACCCGCTGGAATCACGGAGGTCGCCGCATGAAGCTGTCCCGACGAAGCCTGCTCGCCACGACGGCCGCGGTCGCCGCGACGACGGCGGCGACGACCACCCCCGCCGCGGCGGCTCCGCCCGGCGGCGGACGGCGGCTGCGGACCGGGTTCGAGCGGCTGGCCGCGGACGGCTACGCCCTGCTGGACGGGCAGAAGGTCGGCGTCGTCACCAACCCGACCGGGATCACCCGGGACGCACGCCACATCGTCGACGTCATGCACGCCGACACGCGCGTGAACGTCACGGCCGTCTTCGGCCCCGAGCACGGCTTCCGCGGCACCGCCCAGGCCGGCGGCTCCGAGGGCCGCTACGACGACCCCGCGACCGGGCTGCCGGTCTACGACACCTACCTCAAGAGCGGACAGCCGCTGGCCGACGTCTTCACCGCCTCCGGCGTGGACACGGTCGTCTTCGACATCCAGGACGTGGGCGCGCGCTTCTACACGTACATCTGGACGCTCTACGACTGCATGGACGCGGCCCGGCTCGCGGGGAAACGGTTCGTCGTCCTGGACCGACCCAATCCGGTGAGCGGGCGGTCCGCCGAAGGGCCCGTGCTGCACAAGGAGTTCGCGACGTTCGTCGGACGGCAGCCGATCTCGCAGGCGCACGGGATGACGGTGGCGGAGCTGGCGCTGCTGTTCAACGGCGAGTTCCTCACCGCGCCCGTGCCGCTGGAGACCGTGCGGACGACCGGCTGGCGGCGCACGGAGTTCCACGACGACTCCGGCCTGCCCTGGGTGCCGCCGAGCCCCAACATGCCGACGCCCGACACCGCGCTGGTGTACTCGGGGACGTGCCTGTTCGAGGGCACCAACCTCTCCGAGGGGCGCGGCACGACCCGGCCGTTCGAACTGCTCGGCGCGGAGGGCCTGGACGGGCGCTGGGCCGCCGCCGCGAACGAACTCGCCCTGCCGGGCGTGCGGTTCCGGGAGGCGTACTTCGCGCCCACCTTCTCCAAGTTCCAGGGCAGGACCGTCGGCGGCGTGCAGATCCACGTCCACGACCGCGCGGCCTACGACCCCGTCCGCACCGGGATCGCGCTGCTGGTGACCGCCAAGCGGGCCTGGAGCGGCTTCGCCTGGCGCGCCGACAACTGGATCGACAAGCTCACCGGGTCCACCTGGGTGCGCACCGCGATCGACTCGGGCGCGGGCGTCGACGAGGTGGTGGCGGGCTGGCAGGAGGAACTCGCGGCGTTCCGGCGGGTGCGGCAGGAGTATCTGCTGTACCGCTGACGTGACGGGGCGCCGGGCCGAATCGGGTGACCGCACGGTCATGTGGCTGGCCGGCGGGCCCACCCGACGACCCGCACGGCCGTGGCCGCGCAGCGGGCACACCCGGCCACCCACCCAGCACGCGGCCGCCGGCCGGCGGGCACCCGATCCGCCACCCGGCCCGCCGCCCGGCGGCGGGTCGCGGCCGGTGGCGGCCCATCGCCGGGCGTTCAGGGGTGTGCGGTCGGGGTCAGCGGTGGGACGTGAACTCGACGACCTGCTGGTACGTCGGGCGGTTCTGCCAGCCGATCTTGCCGTGTTTGATGCCGCCGAGCGTGCGGTGGACGATCGCGTCGGCGCACCACTGGTCGCCGGCAGCGCACTGGTCGTCGCCGGGGTAGACCTGGGCCGCCGTCCGGCCTGCCGCCTCCTTGAGGGTGGTCAGGAGCGCGTCCCGGCAGGTGCCGAGGCTGCCGCCGCCGCAGTACTCGCGTGCCAGGGGTCCCGTGACCGGCTTGTCCAGGACCGCGCGGATGTCCTTGTCGACATAGCTCCACCAGCCGTACTGGAAGGAGCTTCCCGCGTGGGCGCCGGTCGGCCCGTGGGCGGCGGAGGGTGACTCGTCGACGGGCAGGTTGGCGGTCATGGCGGTGTACAGCTCGGCGCCCAGGCCGGGTGCGAACTCGGCCTTCACCAGCAGCGGCCACCAGGCGTCGAGGATGCGGATCGCCTCGGCGTGCGCGTACGTCTTCGAGCCCGCCGAGGTCTCCGTGCGCCGGCCGCCCGCCGACAGCCACGCCTGGAGCTTGGTGACGGCCGCGGCGGCCGCCGGGTCGGACACCGGCGTGCTGGTGATCGCTTCGAGCAGGCCGGGCAGGACGTCCTCGGCGCGCAGGTCGGTGAGTGCGGCCTCGGCCATCGCCTTCACCAGTGCGGTACGGGTCACGCCGCCCGCGGCGACCAGCCGCCGGACCCGGTCGTCGAGGAGGTCGCCGCGGTGCACGGAGCCCTCGCCCCAGGGCGCGGCCGCGTATCCCTCGGCCTGCTTGTTGTTCCAGGAGATGTAGTAGTCCTGGTCGACCGAGTTGGGATGGGCGGAGGCCGGGGTGTAGGTGGCGGTGTTGGCCGTCGGGTCCCAGCCCTGCCACTCGTAGGCCTGGCGTGCCCAGACGGGGAACTCGGCGTCCACGTCCGTGGCCCGTACGGGGTTGTCGCCGCTGTTGTAGTACGCGGTGTGCTCGGAGTCGGCGTAGAACCAGTTGAACGTGTAGTTGATGTGCTGCACCGCGCTTTGGAACGAGGCGGGATCTTTCACGTGGCCCGGATCGTTCAGCATCTGGAAGCCGATGATGGAGTCGGCCTCGTGCAGGAAGGAGGTGCGCAGGGTGGTGTAGGCGACTTTCTTGCCGCCCACGGTCGCGCGGTACTCGACAGGGCCGTACTTCGTGCGCCAGACCCGCATGGTGTACGAACCGGCCGGGGTGCTGTCGGCGGTGGTGGGCTGCCAGGCGTTCTTGCGCTCGACCTTCTCCATCGGGGTGCAGGTGCCGCGGTAGAGGTAGTGGTGGTCGTCCTGGCACAGCTCGACGGCGTAGGTGTCGATGATGTCCTGGCCCGAGGTGGTGGCGCTCCAGGCGTAGTCCTGGCCGCGGCCCAGTTCGACGTACATGCTCAGGCCCGCGAAGGAGGCGCCGCGGGCGCTCAGGCCCGGGCCCTGGATCTCCTGCAGCATCAGCAACTGGGGTGCGAAGTAGCCGGTCTGAGGGCCGAACACGGCGATGGGGTGTCCGCCGGCGGTGTGCTCGCCGCTGACGACAAGGGCGTTGGACATGCCGCGCCGGGCAGAGCTGACGGCCTCCCGTGCGGCGTTCGTGGAGGCGTTCGCGGCGCTGCTGCCGGACGCGCTGCCGGTGCGGTCGTACACGAGGGGCTCGCGGACCACGGAGCCGGCGTCGGGCAGTGCGCGGCCCTGCGGGGTGGTGAGCCGGCCGGCGTAGGGGAAGCTGCCGTCGTGGACGGTGAGCACGGCCTCGGGGTCGTTGCGCATCCGGAACGACTCCCACACCTCGGTGCCCTCGGCGACGCCGTAGCGTTGCTGGGCGGCGAGCAGGGACAGGGCGTTGTTCACCTCGCCGCCGCCTCCCGAGCCGAACAGGGCGCCGATGACGGAGGCCAGGGCGACCAGGTCGGTGGGCTTGAAGTGCTCGATGGTGCCGGCGTTGGTGACCGAGTCCTTGTGGCCGGTCAGGACGTACTCGCCGGGGAAGTAGCGGCCGCTGTCGGAGGCGTCGATATAGGCGTTGACGCCGTCGATGTAGGCGGTCACGTCGGCCATGGCCTGGCGGCCGCGCTCGCCGTTGCGGGCGACGGCGTCGTCGATCTGGGCCTGGAGTTCGGCCTCGGTGTAGGGGGCATTGCGCCAGAACTCCTGCTCCAGGCCCTGGTTGGCGGGGGCGCCGCCCGCGAAGGAGGTCAACTGGCCGCGTCCGACGTGCCGGAAGACGTCCATCAGCCAAAGCCGGTCCTCGGCCGCCGCGTACCCGGCACCGAACTCGGTGCCGTAGCGGGTGGTGCCGGTGATGTGCGGGACGCCGGTCTTCTTGTCGCGGACGATCGTGACGTCGGTGCGTCCTGCGGGCCGGACGGTGGAGGCGACCTGGTCGGCGGGGACGCCGAAGGACGCGTCGTTGAAGAAGGTGCTGAGGGTCGCCTCGGTGAGGGCGGGGTAGCCGGTGGCGAGCTTGGCGTAGGGGCCGAGCTGGTCGGAGGCGTGCGCGGGCATGCTGCCGAAGGCCTGGTTGAGCAGGATCTGGGCGAGGGTGGCGTTGCCGTTCTGGCCGGGCGGCAGGATGTCCGAGCAGTGTCCGCCGCAATGGTCGGCGGCGGCGGCCTCAGCCGTGGGGGCGGCGGCCGCCGGGGCGAGCGGAGACAAAAGACCGGCAATGAGAGTGCATACGGATGCCGTCTTCAGGAACCCGGGGAGGGCGCCGGGAGTTCTCATTCTGTCGAGCAGGTTGCGTGGGGTGAGCCGTGGCATGGCTGCTCCTACCGACGGGACGGGGGCCGGACGTTACCGGCGGTATCCCCGGGTTCGAAGATGAACATGCGTCAGATTTACGAGCCGGGTGGAGCCGGACGGGGGTCGTGATTGCGACAAGGCGGAGTCGGAGCGGGTTTCGAAGGGAGCCGAACGGGGTGTGCACACGTCTATTCGGAGACGTTCGTACGACGGCCCGTACGGCGGCCCGTACGACGACGCCGAAGTGACCGAAGTACAGGTGCAGGTGTGACGGAGGTGCAGGGCGATGGCCGGATTCCGGAGTCTCGCGAGACAGGTGCGCGATCCGCGGTGCGATCTGGCGCTACGGCGCTACTCGCTGCGTAAGTGCCTTGAGCGGTTCGCACCCTACGGACACAGGGCGACCTGGGACCATCTGTGCCTCCGGGCCGGTTTCGGTCCGGAGGACAGGTCCCCCGACCCGGCGCGGCTCGTGGCCGCGCTGGAGGAGCTGGAGGAGGCGCGGTCGGTGTGGCTGGCCTATGAGGTCGACTTCGCCGAGCGCCGCAAGAAGGAGAAGCACGACGGGCTGCGCCGGCCGGGCAGCGTGGACGACTGGCACCGGCTGACCTGGGGCGGTTTCGGTGTCGCCTGGTGCGACGACCCGCGCGTCCACCCGCGCGAGCCGCTCGCCGAGGTGCTCCGGCGGCTGATCGCCGCGCTGGAGCGCGAACCGGGGGTCTCGTGCCCGGTGTGCGACGGCGAGCGACTGGTGTGGAAGGACGGCCTGTCCCACGAGCCGTCCTCCGGCCCGGTCTGCGTGGAGTGCGGCATCCTCGTCCCCCGGCCCGTGCTGACCCCTGAGGCGCTGGCCGGCGCGATGCGGGGACGCCTGCTGGTGTCGGCCTGAGACCAGCCGGGCCGACCGAGGCCGGGCACGGCTACGGGGGCAACGGGGGCGGGCCCGCGGGGCGCGACCGGGGGTCGAGAGCAGGGTCACCGCGACCACGGGGTGGCAACGGGGGAGCACGGTCACCGCGGCCACGGGTGGCGACGGGGGAGCACGGTCGCCGCGACGGGGTGACAACGGGGGAGCTTGGGGTGCGGCCAGAGCCCACGGGGGCGCCCGGGCTCAGGCGGTCGCTCCTTCGACCGAGGGGCGCTCGCGCGGCCAGTGGCGGCGAGGTGTGACCCGGAGCACGGTCACCACGGCCACGGGGGCAACGGATGAGCTGAGGGGTGTGGCCGAAGGCCCACGGGGGGCACCCGCGCTCGGACCGTCGCCCAGGCGACCGAGGGGCGCCCTCTCAGCCACGGGGCCGCCGGAGGTGGAGGGCACCGCTGCCGCGAGCCTGCGGGCAGGAGTTGAGGGTGCGGACAGGGGCCCGCGGGGGCGTCCGCGTCCATCCCGTCGCTCGGCGGTCGCTCAACCGGCCGAGGGGCGTTCGCGCTCAGTCCGGGACCGGGACGGTCTCCCAGTACGGGTGGGCCCAGCGCTCGTCGTACGGCAGGACGAGTAGTTCGGCGCGGGTGGCGAGGTCCGGCTCGCCCTGGGCGCGCAGGCGGGCGGCACCGGGGCCGGACAGCCAGGCACGCAGGTCGGTGAGGCCGCGCTCGGCGGTGTCGTCGTACCACCAGGAGAAGGGGGAGCAGTCGGAGAGGAGTTCGTAGAGCCAGAGGTCGGCGCAGCGCGCCAAGTGGGCGTCGGGGACCGGGCCGTGGGGCCAGGCGTCCAGGAAGGGCATGACGGTGCGGGCGATCGTGACGCAGGTGTCGAAGACGTCCTCGATGCCGTACGGCGGTTCGGGCGTGGCCACGGAGTCCTGCCACCAGGCGTGCAGGAACGCGTCCACGGCGGCCACCTGCTCGGCCGGCCACGAGCGCCACCGCACGCGGGTCATTCCGTGGCCGCCCAGGGCGAGGGCGGAGAGACTGCCCTCGGCCATCGCCCGCGCGCCCTGCGGAAGAAGCCTGCGCATCGCCGTCGCGTGGTCGTCGAAGTGGTCGGGCACCTCGAAGAGGAACATGCCCAGCGAGTCCAGGGGCAGCGGCACGGAGGGCGTGCGCAGGTACGCGATCTCGTTCTCGCCGTGGCAGTAGCCGCAGCCGCTCTCCTGGGGGTTGGCGAAGCCGTGGAAGACCGCGTCGATGTCGGCGAGGGCCCTGGCGAGGGCGGCTGAGGTCATCGGGATTCGTCCCGTCAGGACTCCGTGCGCGACCCGTGGCCGGCCGAAGATCGCGACGCTACCAGCCTGTCGGGTACCTCGCCAGCGGTGAGGCCGCCGGGGCGGAGCCGAGGACCACCGCGGGGGCTGCGCCCCGCCACGGTCATTGCCGGGCGGGGTGACTCCGGACGAAACGGGTTCCTAGCAGCACTGGTCCTGCTGTGCGGTCATACGCGCTACCTCGGAGCAGCGGGCGTCAGGGCCCGCCCGGGCATTCCGACATCAGCCGGAGCCGGCGAAACGGCGAGGTCTGCGGGGCCGAGCCCAGGACTACCCCGAGGGGCGCGCCCCGCCGCGGTCGACGCCGGGCGGGGCGATTCCCGGTGAGACGGGCTCCTAGCAGCACTGGTCCTGCTGTGCGGTCGCACGCGCCGGCTCGGAGCGGCGGGGGCGGGGGCCGCCGGGGCGTTCGGACATCAGGCGGGAGCCGGTGAGGCGGTCGCCGAAGGCGTCGTCGGGGTTGGACAGGGCGCAGGTGTCCAGGGAGAGACAGCCGCAGCCGATGCAGTCGGTGAGATGGTCGCGCAGCCGGTTGAGCTGCGTGATCCGCTCGTCCAGCTCGGAGCGCCAGGCCTCGGACAGCCGCGCCCAGTCCTCGCGGGTGGGGGTGCGTTCCTCGGGGAGTTCGGCGAGGGCGTCCCTGATCGTGGCCAGCGGGATGCCGACCCGCTGGGCGGCCCGGACGAAGGCGACGCGGCGCAGCGCGTCACGGGTGTAACGGCGCTGGTTGCCCGCGGTGCGGCGGCTGCTGATCAGGCCCTTGGACTCGTAGAAGTGCAGGGCGGAGACGGCGGCGCCGCTGCGCGCGGCGAGCTGGCCGACCGTGAGCTCGTGGATCTTCTCGGGAATCTGGGGCACCCCTCGAAGCCTACAGAGAACTCCCGGGTGCCCAGGAGGCGGACCGTCCGTTGACAGGCGCCCCCGACACCACCATGCTAAGCAGTTGCTTAGACATGGTGACCGTGTGATGCACAGGGAAGGCCGGGGACGACATGGCAGAGCCGAGGATCTTCACGTCCGTCGAGGAGCTGAAGGCGGCGGTGGGCGAACAGCTCGGGTACACCGACTGGGTCGAGATCGACCAGAAGCGGATCGATCAGTTCGCCGAGGCCACCGGCGACCACCAGTGGATCCACGTCGATCCGGAGAAGGCCGCCGCGGGCCCGTTCGGCACGACCATCGCGCACGGCTACCTCACGCTGTCGCTGCTGCCGCTGTTCGGGCCGCAGCTGATCGGCGTCGAGGGCGTGAAGATGGGCGTCAACTACGGCACCAACAAGGTCCGTTTCCCCGCGCCCGTTCCGGTCGGCTCCCGGCTGCGCGCCACCGCGACGATCAGTGGCGTCGAGGACGTCGCGGGCGGCGTGCAGGTGACCACCGCCTTCGTCGTGGAGCGCGAGGGCGGCGACAAGCCGGTGTGCGTGGCCGAGTCGGTGGCCCGCTACTACCTCTGAGCGGGACCACCCCTGGCGGGGCCCTACTTGCCCGCGCCCACCATCCGCAGCACGAGGTCGGCGTACAGCGCGCCGACCTCGTCGGGGGTGCGCGGGCCGTCCACGTTGAACCAGCGGGCCACGTCGATGCACAGGGAGAGCACGGCGAGGGTGGTGCCGTGGACGTCGAGCACGTCGAACTCGCCGGACGTCACACCGTCCTGGATGATGCCGCGCACCTCGCCGTCGACCTGGCGGCGCAGGGCGAGGATCTCGGCGCGCGCGTCGGGGCCGAGCGAGTCCAGTTCGTACTGCACGACCCGGGCGGTCGTACGGCCGCCCGCGTGCCAGCGGACGAAGGAGCTGACGGCGTCGGCGAGCCGCTCGGTGGCGGTGCCCTCACGGCCGGACGCGGTGCGCAGGATCTCCAGGGCCTTCTCGTGGCCGATCCGGCTGATCCGGTGGAGCAGCTCTTCCTTGGTCTTGTAGTGGATGTAGAGCGCGGCCGGGCTCATGCCCGCGCGGCCGGCGATGTCGCGGGTGGTCGTGGCGTGATAACCGCGCTCGGCGAAGGCCTCCACCGCGGCCACGAGCAGTCGCCGGGCCGCGTCGGGCGTGACCTCGTCCCACGCCTGCGGCTCGCCGCCGGTCGTCTCCTCCGCCGTACTCATCGCTGGTTCGCCCCTCTCGCTGACAGGGACACCACCATACCCCTGTGGGTGAGCGGGCGCTTAGAGCAGCCGGTCGACGCTGCGCCGAACGGATTCAGAGCCGCTCGAGCGGATGGTAGGACCGGCGCTCGGCATCCTGCCGGTCCCGGATCACCTTGGCCAGGGTGAAGGCGGAGGTGACGAGGTACAGCACGGCGATCGCCAGGAAGGCCCGCACCCAGGCGTCGGCCTCCAGCTTGAAGATGCCGACGGCGGTGGCGGCCATGGCGACGGCGAAGGAGGCGACGGCCTGGCCGTAGAAGGCGGCTGTGTTCTGCGGCTTGTCCGCTGTGTCACTCATGGGCACGAGCATCGGCCACCGTGGCCCGCGCCACATCCGCTCAACTACTCAGGCCGGTACTCAGAACGCCTCAGAACGCCGAAACCCCCGTCAGCGCACGGCCGATGAGCAGCTTCTGGATCTGGCTGGTGCCTTCGTAGAGGGTCATCACCCGTGCGTCGCGCAGGAGTTTGCCGGCCGGGTACTCGTCGATGTAGCCGTAGCCGCCGAAGACCTGCAGGGCGTTGTTGGCGGCGCGTACGGCGGCCTCGGAGGCGAACAGCTTGGCCTTGGAGGACTCCACGGCGAAGGGCTGCCCGCGGTCGATCAGGTCGGCGACCCGCCAGGTCAGCAGCCGGGCCGCGTCGACGTCGAGGGCGATGTCGCTGATCAGCTCCTGCACCAGCTGGTGCTGGGCGATGGGCTTGCCGAACTGCTCGCGCTCCTGGGCGTAGCGCACGGCCGCGTCCAGGGCGGCCTGGGCGATGCCGACGCAGCCGGCCGCCACCGACATCCGGCCCTTGGCGAGCGCCGACATGGCGACGGAGAAGCCCTTGCCCTCCTCGCCGAGCATCGCGGAGGCGGGCACGCGGACGTCCTCGAGGACGAGTTCGGCGGTGGCCTGGCCGCGCAGGCCGAGCTTGCCGTGGACCGTACGGCGGGTCAGGCCGGGGGTGTCGGTGGGGACGAGGAAGGCGGTCACGCCCTTGTGGCCGGGGGCGTCGGTGGAGCGGGCGAACAGCACGACGACGTCGGCCCAGGTGCCGTTGGTGATGAACATCTTGGTGCCGTTGATGACGTAGTCGCCGCCGTCGCGGACCGCGCGGGTGGTGAGGTTGCCGGCGTCGGAGCCGGTGCCCGGTTCGGTCAGGCCGAAGCAGCCGACGTACTCGCCGGAGGTCAGCCCCGGCAGCCAGTGACGTTTCTGCTCCTCGGTCCCCCACGCGGCGATCGTCTTGGCGGCCAGGCCCAGGGAGACGGAGACGATGCCGCGCACGGAGGAGTCGCCGCGGCCCAGCTCCTCGGTGACCAGGCAGTACGCGAGGTGGTCGCCGCCGGAGCCGCCGTACTCCTCGTCGATGGTCAGGCCGAGGAAGCCGACCTCGCCGAGCTTCTTCACGATGCCGCGGTCGACCTCCTCGGCGCGGTCCCAGGCGACCACGTGCGGGGCGATCTCGCGCTCCACGAAGTCCCGGGCCAGCTGCCTGACGGCGGTCTGCTCCTCGCTGAGCGCCAGGTTCACCACGCGATCACCCCACAGAGAAAGGACCTTGAAAGCTGCACATTTAAATTAGCACCGCTAGTTTCCTGGTGCAGCCCTACTATGTGCGCCATGGCCCGACCGCGCAAGCCCCTGCTGAGCACCGACCGCATCGTCGACGCGGCGCGGGAACTCGTCGACACGGAGGGCCTGGCGGCCGTCTCCACGCGCCGGCTGGCCGCGGAGCTGGGGGTGAGCGGGCCCTCGCTCTACAACCACTTCCGGACCAAGGACGAGATCCTGGAGGCCGTCGCCGACTCGGTGAGCGCCCAGGTCGACCTGTCGATGTTCGAGGACGGCCGGAACTGGCGGACCGCGCTGCACGACTGGGCCGTCTCCTACCGGGCCGCCCTGCGCGACCACCCCAACATCGTCCCGGTCCTCGCCCGCGGCCCCGGCCGCCGCCCGGCCGCGCTGCGGCTCGCCGACGCGGTCTACGGCGCGATGGTCGAGGCGGGCTGGCCGCCGCCGCAGGCCACCTCCATCGGGGCGCTGATGCGGTACTTCATCATGGGCTCCGCGCTCGGCTCCTTCGCGGGCGGCTTCGTGGACGACGAGAGCGCCTACGACCCCGCCGACTACCCCCACCTCGGGCAGGCCCATCTGCTCTCCGAGCTCCAGGAGAAGATCGACGAGCGGGCCTTCGAGACGGGACTGACCGCGCTGCTCGACGGGCTGGAGCGGCAGTACGAGCAGGTGGCGGGGGCCGTCTGATATTTCGGTGGGGGCCGAAGCGTTCCTGTCGCATGCTGGGCCCATGAGCATCAAAGATCCGCAGGCGGCCGGGCTCGCCGCGTTCGCCGCGCTGATCGCCGACGAGACCCGGGCCGCGTGTCTGCTGGCGCTGTTGGACGGGCGGGCCTGGACGGCGGGCGAGCTGGCGCGGCATGCGGGCGTCGCCGCGTCCACGGTGAGTGAGCATCTGGGGAAGCTGGTCGCCGGCGGGCTGCTCGCGCAGGAGCGTCAGGGGCGCCATCGGTATGTACGGCTGGCGTCGACCGAGGTCGCGCAGCTGGTGGAGGATCTCGCCGCTCGGGTGGACGCCGGGGCGAAGGCGCGGCCGCGTGGTCTGCGGGAGGCGGGCGCAGGCTCGGCCATGGCGCGCGGCCGTACCTGCTACGACCACTTCGCCGGGCGGCTCGGCATCGCGCTCACCGACGCGTTCACCTCCCGCGGACTGCTGCGCCAGGACGCCGGGTTCGCGCTCACCGACGCCGGGCTCGCGTGGTTCGACGCGGCCGGCATCGCCCTGGACCGGGGCGGGCGGCGGCCGCTCGCGCGGGGGTGCCTCGACTGGACCGAGCGCCGGCCCCACCTCGCCGGGGTGGCCGGGGCGGCGCTGTGCCGGCACGCGCTGGCGGCGGGGTGGTGCGTGCGGATCGGGTCCGCGCGCGCCGTGAAAGTGACCGACGAGGGTGAGCGGGCGTTCTGCGACCTGCTCGGAGTGGAAAGCGGGATTCTTCGGTGAAGCGACTGCGTCGCGGTGAACTTCTGGCGGCCGGTGCCGCGTGTGTCACCGTCGTGCTGTGGGCGTCGGCCTTCGTGTCCATCCGCAGCGCGGGAGCGGCCTACTCCCCCGGCGCGCTCGCGCTCGGGCGGCTGCTCGCCGGGGTGCTCGTCCTCGGCGTCCTGTGTGCCGTACGGCGGGAGGGGCTGCCGCCGCGGAGTGCCTGGCGGGGCATCGCCCTGTCCGGGGTGCTGTGGTTCGGGTTCTACATGGTCGCCCTCAACTGGGCCGAGCAGCAGGTGGACGCCGGGACGGCCGCGCTGGTGGTGAACATCGGGCCGATCCTCATCGCCCTGCTGGCCTCCAAGGTGCTCGGGGACGCGATGCCGCCGCGGCTGGTGGCGGGGATGGCCGTGTCGTTCGCCGGGGCGGTGGCCGTCGGTCTTTCGATGTCGGGCAGCGGTGGGTCCTCGGTCCTCGGGGTGGTGCTGTGCCTGCTCGCCGCGGTCGGGTACGCGGCCGGCGTGGTCGCGCAGAAGCCGGCCCTGGGGCGGGCGAGCGCGCTGCAGGTGACGACGTTCGGGTGTGCCGTCGGGGCGGTGATGTGCCTGCCGTTCGCGGGGCAGTTGGTGCGGGAGGCGGGCGAGGCGCCGCTGCGGGCCACCCTCAACATGGTCTATCTGGGCGTGTTCCCGACCGCGCTCGCCTTCACCACCTGGGCCTACGCCCTCGCCCGGACGAGCGCCGGACGGATGGGGGCGACCACGTACGCCGTGCCCGCGCTGGTCGTCGTGATGGCGTGGGCGGCGCTCGGCGAGGTGCCGGGGGCGCTCACGCTGGCGGGCGGCGCGCTGTGTCTGGCGGGCGTGGCGGTGTCGCGCTCCCGGCCACGGGCCGCGGCGCCGGAGCCCCGGCCTCAGAGCGCCGACGCCACGGTGTGACCACGGGTCCCGGGTTCGCCCGACATCCCGGCACCCTCGCCGGGCTGGTACGCCCGGCACCCCGGCGTCGTTACGAGGCCGGGGTGCGGGGCGTCGCGGATCAGAAGACGACCAGGGCGCGGCCGCCCTTGCCCGCGAGCATGTTGTCGAAGGCCGCCGGGATGCCGTCGAGGGTGATCCGCTCGGTCACCAGTGACGACAGGTCCAGGCGCCCCTCGCGGACGTGCTCGGCGAGGACCGGGAGGTCGCGGGCCGGGTCGGTGTTGCCGTAGACGCAGCCGGACAGGGTGCGGCCCCAGTGGAAGATCTCCAGGGCGTTGAAGGTGACCTGCTGGTCCTTGCCGCCGATGCCGACGACGGTGGTGCGGCCGCCGCGGCGGGTGGACTCCCAGGCGGCGCGGATGGTGACCGCGCGGCCGACGCACTCGACGGCCACGTCCACGCCCTGCTTGGCGGTGAGGGCGCGGACGGCGCGCGGGGTCTCCTCGGAGGCGACGACGTAGTCGGTGGCGCCCGCGGCGCGGGCCAGTTCCTCCTTGGCCGGGGACACGTCGACCGCGATGATCTTCGACGCGCCGGCGATCCGGGCGGCCTGGAGGGCGGCCAGGCCCACTCCCCCGACCCCGAAGACCGCGACCGTCTCGCCCTCGCGCACCTGGGCGGAGTGCCGGACGGCGCCGTAGCCGGTGAGGACCGCGCAGCCGAGGAGGGCCGCGTCGGTGAGCGGGATGCCGGCGGGTGCGGGCAGGGCGCAGGCGGCGCGGACGACGGTCTCCTCGGCGAACGCGGCGACGTTCAGGCCGGGATGCAGGTCGGTGCCGTCGGCGGTACGGGCGTAGACGTCGGCGACGCCGTTGAGGGCATTGGCGCAGAGCCAGACCTCGCCGAGCGTGCAGGCGTGACAGGCGCCGCAGGACGGGGCCCAGTTCAGGACGACGCCGTCGCCGGGCGCGACATGGGTGACGCCCTCGCCGACGGCGACGACCGTGCCGGCACCCTCGTGGCCGAGGACGGCGGGGACGGGGACGCGCATGGTGCCGTTGGTCAGGGACAGGTCGGAGTGGCAGACACCGGCGGCGGCGAGGCGGACGCGGACCTGGCCGGGGCCGGGGTCCGGGAGGTCGATGTCGGTGATCTCCAGCGGAGCACCGACGGCGGGCAGTACGGCGGCACGGACGGCCATGACGGGCAACTCTCCTAGAACTGCAGTGACTTGGTCTGGAGGTACTCGGCGAGGCCGTGTGCGCCGAGCTCACGGCCGACGCCGGACTGCTTGTAGCCGCCGAAGGGGGCGAGCGGGTTGAAGCGGCCGCCGTTGATGTCGACCTGGCCGGTGTCCATGCGGCGGGCGAAGGCGACCGCCTCGGCCTCGTCACCGGCCCAGACGGCGCCGGCCAGGCCGTAGATGGTGCCGTTGGCGATGCGCAGGGCGTCCGCCTCGTCCTCGTAGCGGATGATCGACAGGACCGGGCCGAAGATCTCCTCCTGGGCGATGGTCATGTCCTCGGTGACATCGGCGAAGACGGTCGGGCTGACGAAGAAGCCCTGCTCGCGCGGGGGTTCGGAGCCACCCGCGACCAGGCGCGCACCCTCGGCGACGCCCTTGTCGATGTAACCGCGCACCCGCTCCTGCTGCTTGGCGTTCACGAGCGGGCCGATGCGGTCGCCGTACTTGACGGCGGCGGCCGCGGCCAGCTCGACGGCCTCCTCGTAGCGGGAGGTGTGGACGAGCATGCGGGTCCAGGCGCTGCACGTCTGGCCGGAGTTGGACATGACGTTGGCGACGCCGACGTTGACGGCCTTGGCGAGGTCGGCGCTGGGGAGGATCACGTTGGCGGACTTGCCGCCCAGCTCCAGGGCGACCCGCTTCACGGCGCCGCCGGCGAGGGCGCCGATGCGCCGGCCGACGGCCGTGGAGCCGGTGAAGGAGACCAGGTCGACGTCCGGGTGCTCGGCGAGGGCCTGGCCGGCGACCGGGCCGAGGCCGGTGACGAGGTTGAACACACCCGCGGGGACGCCCGCTTCATGGACCGCCTCGGCGAACAGCTGGGCGGTCAGCGGGGTGTCCTCGGCGGGCTTGAGGACGACCGTGCAGCCGGCCGCGAGGGCGGGGGCCACCTTGGCGACGATCTGGTGCAGCGGGTAGTTCCAGGGCGTGATCGCGGCGACCACACCGACCGGCTCCTGGAGGACGGTCGAGTTGCCGACCTTCTCCTCGAAGGCGTACGTCGCCGCCAGCTCGGCGTACGAACTCGCGACGGCGATCGGGGCGCCGACGTGGACGTTCTGCGAGAAGGCCAGCGGCGAGCCCAGCTCGGCGGTGACGGTCTCGGCGATCTCGTCCTTGCGGGCGATCAGTATGTCCCGCAGCGCGGCGAGCCGTTCGGCGCGGGCGGCCGGGGGCGTGGCCGCCCAGCCGGGCAGGGCCGCGCGGGCCGCCCGTACGGCGGTGTCCACGTCCTCGGCGTCTCCCGCGGGGACCCGGGCGACGATCTGCTCGTCCGCCGGGTTCACCACGTCGATCACGCCCTGGCCCGCGGCGGGGCGCCAGGCGCCGTCGATGTACATGCCGTCCTGGGCCTTCATCGGCCTACCTCCCGAGATCGCGGCGACATCCGGGAAGCCAAACTAGCGGCGATAGTTTTCCCGCGCCAGAGGCACCCGGCGGTGAGGCCACGCCCGCGCCGGAGGCATCCCGGCGAGAGGCTACGCCACCTGGGGCGCCGCGCCGATGTGAGATGGGCCCGGTCGGCCGCGCGTCCGCCTCACTCCGCCAGGCCCGGCAGGCGGGCCGGGGCCGGGCAGATGCGCTCGCCGTCCTGGTCGAAGACGAACAGGTGGGCCAGGTCGACCAGGAGCGGCACCTGCATGCCGTACCGCAGGTGGAGGTCGGGGGTGGTGCGGACGATGAGGTCGCCGGGGATACGGCCCTGGGGAGCCGCGAAGGGTTCGGCGGACTCGGGCCGCCGGTCCGCGGGCTCGTCCAGCACCACGACCGGGCCCGCCCGCAGCGCGCCCGCCCGCTCCCGGAGCCGGTCCACGACCGTGCCGCCCTCGCGGCGCAGCCGGTCCACCACCGTGGCGCCCTCGCGGCGGCGCCGGGTGCGGCGGACCGGGCGCGGGGCCTCCAGGTCCGGTACGACGGCGGGGCTGGAGCCGGTGTTGACGTGGACGAGCACCTCGTGGCCCTGGAACTCCACATGCTCGACCAGGCCGACCAGCGGCACCTCGCCGGGCCGGGCGGCCGAGGGCTCGGCGAAGCGGAGGGCCTCCGAGCGCAGGCCCACGATGACCTCGCGGCCCTGCTGCACGCGCAGCATCTGGTGGTCCAGGGACAGGGGTTCGGGCAGCCGCAGGTACTGCTTGCCGAGGCTGATGGTCATCGCCCCGCCGATCGGGGCCCGCACCAGGCCGCGCAGGAGGTTGATGCGGGGCGTGCCGATGAAGGCGGCGACGAACACGTTGCGGGGCAGGGCGTAGACCTCGCGGGGCGTCCCCACCTGTTGCAGGACGCCGCCGCGCATCACGGCGACCCGGTCGCCGAGCGACATGGCCTCGGCCTGGTCGTGGGTGACGTAGATCGTGGTGGCGCCCAGCTCCCGGGTGAGCCGGGCGATCTCCGCGCGCAGGTGGTTGCGGAGCTTGGCGTCCAGGTTGGACAGCGGCTCGTCCATCAGGAAGGCGGAGGGGTGGCGGGCGACCGCGCGGCCCATGGCGACCCGCTGCCGTTCGCCGCCCGAGAGCTGGCGGGGGAAGCGGTCGAGGAGGTCCTCGATGCCCAGCATGCGGGCGGTGGCGTCCACCCGCGGGCGGGGGTCCGCGCCGGGGGACTCGATGCGCAGCGGGAAGCCGATGTTGTCGCGGCTGGTCATGTTCGGGTAGAGCGCGAAGTTCTGGAAGACCATCGCCATGTCCCGGCCCGCCGGCGGCAGGTCGTTGGCATGCTCGCCGTCCAGCAGCAGGCTCCCCTCGTCGATCTCCTCCAGGCCGGCGATCATGCGCAGGACCGTCGACTTGCCGCAGCCGGAGGGGCCGAGCAGGACGAGGAACTCGCCGGAGGCGATGTCCAGTGTCAGCCGGTCCACCACACGGGTGCCCTTGGTGTAGCTCTTGCTGACGTCGTGCAGGGAGATGGCGCGTGTCATGAGGGGTGCCCCCGGGGGCTCATTCGGGCGCTGGTGCTCCGCGGTCGGACGCCCCGTGCGGGTCGTACGGGGCCTGTGGGTCCCGGAAGTTAACGGAACCGGCGCGGCCGGGGGAAGAGATCGGGCAGGATCGGACGCGATGGTCCACCAGGTGAGAAAGCGGACGGCCGAATTCAGCGACGGCCGGCGGCAGCGCGGGTCTCGACGAGGTGGGCGAAGACGACGACATTGCCCGAATAGCCGTTCCTGCGGTCGTAGTTGCCGCCGCAGGTGATCAGCCGCAGTTCGGGGCGGCCCCGGGCGCCGTACACCTCCCGGTTGGGGAACCGGTCCTTCTCGTACGACCGGATGGCGTCGACCGAGTAGACGGCGGTACGGCCGTCGGCGCGCTTCACCTCGATCAGGCGGCCGCGCTTCAGTTCGGTGAGGCCGGCGAAGACCGCGGGGCCGGTGTCGGTGTCGAGGTGCCCGACGGCCACGGCGGTGCCCTGCTCCCCGGGCGACGGGCCGTCCGCGTACCAGCCGACCAGGTTGGCCTCGTCCTCGGGCGGCGCGGGCAGCTGCCGCCGGCTGTCCAGGTGCAGGCTCATGACCGGGGCGTCCACACCGATGTAGTCGATGGTGAGGCGGGTCGCGCGGGAGCGCGGCAGGGGGCGGAGCGCGGGCGCGGCGGGGGAAGCCTTCCGGGGCCCCGAGGGGCGCGGGGACGGCTTCGGGTCCGGCTGCGCCGAGCGGTGCGGGGTGGGCTTGCGGGCGTCGCGGGCGTGCGGGTTTCTGGTGTCGTGCGCTTGTGGGTTTCCGGTGCCGCGCGCTTGTGGGTTTCCGGCGTCGCGGGCATGCGGGTTTCCGGCGTCGCGCGCATGCGGCTTCCGGGCACCATGTGCATCCGACTTCGCGGCATCACACCGATCGGCCTTCCGGGCGCCGCGCGGATCGGACTTCTGGGCGCCAGGCGCGTCCGGCGTGAGGGCGCCACGCGGGTCCGGCTTCCCGGCGCCACGCAGGTGCGGCTTCCCGGCACCACGCGCATCGGCCTTCCGGGCGCCACGCGCGTCCGACATGAGGGCGCCACGCAGGCCCGGCTTCCCGACGCCACGCGCATTCGACTTCCCTGCACCGCGCGCATCCGACCTCCCGGCACCACGCGCATCGGCCTTCCGGGCGCTGCGCGCGTCCGACGTCACGGCGCCACGCGCATCCGATTGCCCGCCACCAAGCGCATTGGCCTTCCGGGCGCTGCGCGCGTCCGACGTCACGGCGCCACGCGGGTCCGGCCTCCGTGCGCCACGCGCATCCGACTTCCCTGCACCACGCGCATCCGACTTCCCTGCACCGCGCGCATCCGACGCCCCAGCGCCAGGCGCATCCGGCCTCCCGGCACCACGCGCGTCCGACTGCCCGCCACCAAGCGCATCGGCCTTCCGGGCGCTGCGCGCGTCCGACGTCACGGCGCCACGCGGGTCCGGCCTCCGTGCGCCACGCGCATCCGACTTCCCGGCACCCTGCGCATCCGACGTCCGGACGCCACGCGCATCCGCCGTCCCAGTGCCACGCGCATCTGACTTCCCGGCACCCCGCACATCGGCCTTCCGGGCGCCACCCGCATCCGACGTCAGGGCACCACGCGCATCCGGCTTCCCGACACAACGCGCGTCCAACTGCCCGGCACCACGCGCATCCAGCCTCCGTGCGCCCCGCGCATCCCGCTTCCCGGCGCCCCGTGCACTCCGTTCCCCTGCCCCCCTCACCCGCTCACCCCCGCGGTGCGGGTCGCGCTTCCCGGCCTCGCGGGAGTGGGGGGCCCGGTGGTCCCGGGCCTGGTTCTCGGGGTTCCGGGTGCCGTCTCGTGGTGCCCCGCGTGCGTCGGTGTGGTCGCCGGTGGCGGACAGGGCCGGGGAGCCCGGCCGGGCGGTGTCGACCGCCCCGCCGGGCTCCTCGCCCTGAGCCCACCAGACGCCGCCCGCCACCAGCGAGACCGCCATCACGACCGTCCTCGTCAGACGGTAGGCGCGCGTCCGGTACCAGGGCCTGCGGATGCGCCTACGCGCCATGCGGGCGACGACGGAGCCGGAACCACATCACCCCGCCGACCGCGGCGAGGCCCACGGTGGCGGCACCGGCGACCGGAGCGAAGGCGGCGTCACGGGCGAGCCCACCACCGCCGGCGGGCGGGCCGCCGTGCGGCGGGACGCCAGGTCCGGTCGGGGGCGCGGTGGGCTTGGACACCGGGCAGGAGACCTTGAACACCTTGAACTTGCCCGCTCCATTGCCCTGGTTGGTCCGCCAGGTGAGCTTGTACTGCCCGTTGGGCAGGCCGAGCGGGATGCTCTGGGCCATGCCGTTCGCGTCGATGGTGATCGTGTTGTCGGGGTAAACCGCGTTGGGCAGCTGCGCCCCGCCCGGGATCGGCGGCTGGGTCTTGATGGTCCAGGTGACCCTCTCGCCCGGGTCGAAGTTGAAGGCCGCCAGGTAGAAGTCGCAGACGTTCGGCTCGTTGCGCTGGTCGGTGAAGGGCGTGCCCACCGCGTGGATCTTGACGTCCCCGTTGTCGCCGGGCTGGGCGACGGCGGGGATCGCTCCGGCGAGGCCGCTCCCGGCGAGGGTCAGGGCCGCGAGGGCGGCGGTGCGCGTTCGGGCGCGGCGTGGCAGACACGTGGTGGGCAGGGTGGGCATGCGACATCCTCCGAGTCAGACTGATTGTCGTACGAATCACTCGTGTTCTGACTCTTTGTCACATCTCCGCCGGGAAGAGCGGGACCCGCGCCCTACGACCCGTCAGTTGTCGCCCTTCCGGCCCAAGGACACCCCGGTCCGACGGGGTTCGGCGACCTCACCGGCGGCCTCACCCGAGGCCTCCTCGGCGGGCTTCGCCGGTGCGCGCAGGGCGACGCCCGAGGAGAGCAGCAGCAACACGCCGAGCATCACGAACGGCGCGGCCACCCCCGCGACCCCGGCGATCAGGCCCGCCGCGGCGGGCGCGGCGACCTGGCCCAGGCGGTTGCCGGTCAGGCGCAGGGCGAGGGCGGTGGAGCGGGCGCCGTCCGGGGCGGCCTGCACGACCGTCGTCATGGACAGCGGCTGGCCGACGCCGAGGCAGAAGCCCAGCGCGGCCAGCATCACGGCCAGCGCCCACACCGGCACCGGAAGGGCGACGCCCGCGCACAGCGCCGCCGCCAGCAGGCACGTCACCATCAGCAGCGCGCGACGGCCCAGCAGCCGCAGCAGGGGCGTCAGCACCAGCCGGCAGGCGATCGTGGCCGCCGCGCGCAGGCTGAGCAGCAGACCGATCACCGAGGGGGCGATGCCCCGGTGCTCGCCGACCACCGGCAGGTAGGCGGTGAGGATGTCGGTCGCGGACAGCACGGAGAGGCTGATGAGGATGCCGGCCGGCACCCCCCTGGTGCGCAGGATGCGGTGCACGGGGACGCCTTGCCCGGCGCGGGACTTGGGCGTCGTACGGCGGTGCTCGATGCGCCACAGCGAGGTGAACGCGGCGGCCGCGCCCGCACCCGCGACCAGCAGGGCGAGCGCGCTGCTGCCCGCCATGTCGGGGCCGCCGATCAGCGCGCCGGCCGCGACCGGGCCGATCAGCTGGCCGAGGGAGGCGCCGATGGTGAAGTGGCCGAAGTTGCGGTCCTGTTCGTGCGGGGCGGACTGGCGGGCGACCAGCGACTGGGCGCCGATGACGAACGAGAGATGACCGAGGCCCATCACCCCGCTCCACACCGCCATCGTCCACAGCGACCCGGCCAGGCCGCTGAGCGCGCAGCCGCCGGAGATCAGCACCACGCCGACCGGCAGCAGGGGCGCGCAGCGGCCGTGGTCGGTGCGGCGGCCCAGCGGGACGGCGGCGAACAGCGGCAGCAGGGCGTAGACGCCGGCGATCACACCGACCGCGGTCTCGTCCGCGCCCAGCGCCAGGGCCCGGTAGGACACGGCGGGCCGGGCCATCGACACCGCCCCCTGGGCGAAGCCGAAGGCGATGACGAGGCGGAGCAGCCAGCCGCGGTCCTTACCGGGCCTCATGGTCGGATCCCTCCCCAGGATGTGTCAGATGATGCCGAAGAGCAGACCGGCGGCGAGGATCACCAGGCAGGTCGCGGCGGCCCACTTGACCACGAACCGGGTGTGGTCGCCGAACTCCACCTTCGCCATGCCGACCAGGACGTACACGGCCGGGACGAGCGGGCTGGACATGTGCAGCGGCTGGCCGACGAGCGAGGCGCGGGCCATCTCCAGCGGGGTCACGCCGTGCGCCGCGCCCGCCTCGGCGAGGACCGGCAGGACACCGAAGTAGAAGCCGTCGTTGGACATGAAGTACGTCAGCGGCAGGCTCAGCAGACCGGTGACCAGGGCCATGTGCGGGCCCATGCCGGCGGGGATGACGTCCACCATCCACTTGGCCATGTGGTCGACCATGCCGGTGCCCTGCAGGACGCCGGTGAAGACGGCGGCGGCGAAGACCATGCCGGAGACGTTCAGGACGTTGTCGGCGTGGGCGGCCAGCCGGGCCTTCTGCTCGGGGATGCGCGGGAAGTTGACGGTGAGCGCGAGCGCGGCGCCGAGCAGGAACAGCACCGGGATCGGCAGCCACTCCATGATCATGGCGGTGAGCAGGGTGACCGTCAGCAGCGCGTTGAACCACAGCAGCTTGGGGCGCAGGGTGGGGCGGTTCGGGTCCAGGCCCTTGAAGTCGTCGTCCTCGTCGGAGGCGTCCGCACCAAGGACGCCGGAGCCCGTGCCGCCGGTCACCTTCGAAGCGCCGCCGGCACCGGAGCCCGCACCCACCAGCACCGTCTCCTCCTCCAGCACCTCGTCCAGCGTCAGCACGCCGAGCCGCTTGCGCTCGCGCAGGCCGAGGACGTACGAGAGGACGATCACGAAGAGCAGGCCGACGGCGAGCGCCGGGATCATGGGCACGAAGATGTCGCTGGCGTCGACCTTCAGGGCGGTGGCCGCGCGGGCGGTGGGGCCGCCCCAGGGCAGGGTGTTCATCACGCCGTTGGCCATCGCGGCGACACCGGTCATGACGACCAGGCTCATCTTCAGGCGCTTGTACAGCGGGTACATCGCCGAGACGGTGATCATGAAGGTGGTGGAGCCGTCGCCGTCGAGCGAGACGATCGCCGCGAGCAGGGCGGTACCGACGACGATGCGCATCGGATCGGCCTTGGCGAACTTGAGGATGGCCCGCACGATCGGGTCGAAGAGGCCGACGTCGATCATCACACCGAAGTAGACGATCGCGAACATGAGCATCGCGGCGGTGGGCGCGAGGCTGGAGACGCCGTCGATGACGTAGTCGCCCAGCTCGGCGCCCTTGCCGACGAACACGCAGAAGAGCGCTGGGATCAGCACGAGCGCCGCGATGGGCGACATCTTCTTCAGCATGATCAGGACCAGGAAGGTCGCGATCATGGCGAAGCCGAGGATGGTCAGCATGAGTGGATACCTAACGTTCGCCCTTGAACATCCCACCAGGGCCGGCGGTGGCAGTGACGTTAGGTGCCGTCAAGCGGCGTTAACAAGACGTTGACGTGCGAGCAATAAGCGCAAAACTGCTGGTCACAGCTTTGCGCTGCTCACAGGGACGCCAGGGCGGACACCTGGACCGGCACTCCGTTGAGGACGGCGTTGCCCGACAGCGGGTCGAGCAGGCGGCCGTCGAGGAGCTGGTTGACGTTGACGCCGGGGTCCTTGGCGGCGTGGCCGAGGCGGGTGCCGGGGCGGTCGTGGCCCCAGCCGTGCGGGAGGCTGACGACGCCCTGACGTACGGCGTCCGTGACCTCGACGGGGACGGTCACCTCTCCCCCGGCGCCCTTCACCCGTACATCCGTCCCGTCGCGGACGCCGAGCCGTTCGGCGTCCTCGGGGTGCAGGTGGAGGGTGCAGCGGTTGGAGCCGCCGGTGAGGGCGGGGACGTTGTGCATCCAGCTGTTGTTGGAGCGCAGATGGCGGCGGCCGACCAGGAGCAGGCCCGCGGGGCGTTCGGCCATGGCCTGCTTCAGCCGAGGCAGGTCGGCGGCGATCGGGCCGGGCAGCAGCTCGACCTTGCCGCTGACGGTCTTCAGCGGCTGGGGCAGGCGCGGCTGGAGGGGGCCGAGGTCGATGCCGTGCGGGTGGTCGAGGAGCCTGGCCAGGGTCAGTCCGTCCGGTCGTACGCCGAAGCCGTCGCCGTAGGGGCCGAGGCGCAGCATCAGGTCGAGCCGGCGTTCGGGGCCGGTGTCGCCGGTGAGCCGGGCGGCCAGCTCCTGCGGGTCGCGGCCGTGGACGGGCGAGTGGGGCTCGCGGACCGCCTTGGCGAGGGTCTGGTCGATGACCATGGTGTCCACGGCGGCCGGGTCGGCGCCGTGCATGCCGGTCGCGGCGAGGGTCAGCCGGGCGAGGATCTCGGTCTCGGCCATGCGGCCGTCCTCCAGCGGGACGGCGGGGCGGGTGTAGCGGACCTGGTTGCGCACGGCGAGGGTGTTGAAGGCGAAGTCGTGGTGCGGGCTCTGGGCGGGCGGGGGCGGCGGCAGGACGACGTGGGCGTGCCGGGAGGTCTCGTTGAGGTAGGGGTCGACGCTGACCATGAAGTCCAGGGAGTCCAGGGCCTTGTCGAGGCGGTCGCCGTCGGGCGCGGACAGCACCGGGTTCGCGGCGACGGCGATCAGCGCGCGGACCGGCTCGCCGTCCTCGGTCGCGGTGTCGATCTCCTCGGCGAGCGCGGACAGCGGCAACTCGCCCTTCGCCTCGGGGTGTCCGCTCACGCGGGAGTGCCAGCGGCCGAGCGCGAAACCGCGGCCGGGTCCGGCGGGCCGGGGCGTCTTGTCGGTGGCGGCCTGCGGGAAGAGGGCGCCGCCGGGGCGGTCGAGGTTGCCGGTGAGGATGTTGAGGACGTCCACGAGCCAGCTGGCCAGGGTGCCGTGGGCGACGGTGCAGCTGCCGATGCGGGCGTAGACGGCGGCGGTGGGGGCGGCGGCGAGTTCGCGGGCGAGGGTGCGGATGACCGGGGCCTCGATGTCACAGGCCTCGGCGACCGACTCGGGGGTGAAGTCGCGTACGGCGTCCCGGAGTTCGGCGAGGTCCTGCACATGCTGCCCGAGTACGCCCAGGTCGGTGAGGTCTTCCTCGAAGAGGACGTACGCCATCGCCGCGAGCAGCAGCGCGTCCGTGCCGGGCCGGATGGCGAGGTGCCGGTCGGCCAGCTTGGCCGTGCGGGTGGTGCGCGGGTCGACGACCGTGAGGGTGCCGCCGCGGGCCTTGAGGGCCTTGAGCTTGCCGGGGAAGTCGGGGGCGGTGCACAGACTGCCGTTGGACTCCAGGGGGTTGGCGCCGATCAGCAGGAGGTGGTCGGTGTGGTCCAGGTCGGGGACGGGAATGGCGTTCGCGTCGCCGAAGAGGAGGCCGCTGGAGACGTGCTTGGGCATCTGGTCGACCGTGGAGGCGGTGAACAGGCTGCGGGTGCCGAGGGCGGCCAGCAGGACGGGCGGGTAGAGGGCGCCGGCCATGGTGTGGACGTTGGGGTTGCCGAGCACGATGCCGACCGCGTGCGGGCCGTGGCGTTCGACGACCGGGCGCAGTCCGGCGGCGACCGCGTCGAAGGCCTCCTCCCAGGTGGCCTCGACGAGTTCGCCGTCCCGGCGCACGAGCGGGCCGCGCAGCCGGTCGGGGTCGCCGTCCACGGCGCCGAAGGAGGCGCCCTTGGGGCAGATGAAGCCACGGCTGAAGACGTCCTCGCGGTCGCCGCGGGCCCCGGTGACCCGGGTTCCGTCGATCGTGAGGGTCAGCCCGCAGGTGGCCTCGCACAGGGGGCAGATTCGCAGGGCGGTGCGGGGCACGGGTCCTCCCGGAAGGGTCGCGGCAGCGGTGGCGCACAGGCAGGACGCCGAGCATACCGACCGGTAGGCATGGAGGGGAGGGGTGTGACGGCGGGACTCGGTCCCGCCAGGTCAGTCCAGCAGCCGGGCCAGATAGCCGCGCAGCAGCTGCCGCATCTCCGCGATGATCCGCTCGTCGCCCTCGGGGTCCACCCGGAAGGCCAGGTGGACGAGGGTGTCGGCGGTCTCCACGGCGATCAGGAAGCTGCGCCGCATGTCCTCGTCGGGCTCCCGGGACAGGAAGACGGCGAGCAGCTCGGTGAGCCGCTCGGCGACGCGGTGGTTGGGTTCGGCGTCGCGGGAGCCGACCGGGATCTGGTTGCCGAAGTCGACGAGCGAGAAGCCGGGCGCGGTGCGCTTCATGGCCAGGTACTCGTCGAGCACGGCGTCCACGGCCGCGCGCCAGTCGCCGCCGCCCGCGATGGACTGAAGGCGCTCGCGGACGCGTTCGGTGAACCGCTCCAGGTTGCGCTGGGCGAGGGCGTCGGCCATCGCCCGTTTGTTGCCGAAGAAGCGGTAGACCGAGCCGATGGGGACGCCCGCGCGCAGCGCCACCGCGCGGGTGCTCAGGGCGTCGTAGCCGACCTCGTCGAGGAGGTCGGCGCAGGCGTCCAGGATCCGGGTCAGCCGTTCGGCACTGCGCCGCTGCACGGGGGCACGGCGGAGCGAGGTCGCGTGGGACACGGACTTCATGATGCCCTTCCGCCGGGGTCGGGTGAACCACGCCCCTTCATACGGAGGGAGACCTGGGGTGTACTCACGCCGGAGGACGGCGTGGACCGCGAGGGGGTGCCCCACGGGGAGGACGCCGCCGGTGCCGACTCCTCCCCCGACGCCGTGATGTCCGCCGTGCACTCCACCGGCTGCCCGTCCACGGCCCACACCGTGCCGTCGTCGGCGTAGAGGCGTGCGGTGACCTGGTGCGTGCCGCGCGTCACCAGGCGGGCCGCGAGGCGGTGGTCGGGGTCGCGCAGCTCGGCGAGGGGCCGGCCGTCCAGGTAGAGGCGGACGTAACCGCGGCCGGCGGCCGCCTGCTCGGGGGCTCCGGGCGGCGAGAAGCGGAAGTTGCTCAGGGCCAGGCGGACGTCCCAGCTGCCGCCGCTGTCCGGCTGCACCTCGATGCCGACGTCGGGGGCGTCCTCCTCGTCCACCTGGCGATAGGGGCGCCCCTGCTCGTCCTGGCTCTCGAGCACCTGGCCCACCGGTGAAGGCGAGTCACCGTTCTTGCCCTCCCCGGCGTCACTGGTGCCACAGCCCGCGGATCCGGTCAGCAGCAGGACACAGACCGCGAGCGCGGCAAAGGGTCTGCGCGTCCACGACATGGCCGTGAGCGTAGAACACCGGTCCGACACCTCGAATCCCCCTGAAGTCTGGTTCTCGTCCTCCCCACAGAGGAGGACGCGGCGAGATCACGCGGCCCTCTTGCGCCCACCCCGAGCGAATCCTACGGTGAACCATAGGAATGAGTACCCACGCATACGGACGGCAGGGAGAAGCGAGCATGAGCGCGGAAGCGCGGAAGACCGCCGAGGGGCTGTCGTATCTCTCGGGTTTCGGCAACGAGCACAGCTCCGAGGCCGTCCCGGGCGCACTGCCACAGGGGCGCAACTCGCCGCAGCGGGCACCGCTCGGCCTCTACGCGGAGCAGCTCAGCGGGACGGCGTTCACCGAGCCGCGGGCGCACAACCGCCGCTCGTGGCTGTACCGGATCCACCCGTCGGCCGCGCACCCGGCCTTCACCCGCACCGGCAACGGCACCCTGCGCACCGGCCCGTTCACGCAGACCGTCCCGGACCCCAACCGGCTGCGCTGGAACCCGCTGCCGGAGCCCGCTGAGGGCACCGACTTCCTGGCGGGCCTGTGGACGCTCGGCGGCAACGGCGATGTGACGCAGCGCGCCGGCATGGCCGTGCACCTGTACCACGCCAACGCCTCGATGGACCGGGTGTTCAGCGACGCCGACGGGGAGCTGCTGATCGTCCCCGAGCACGGCGGGCTGCTGCTGCGCACGGAGTTCGGCCTGCTGCACGCCGAGCCGGGCCATGTCGCCCTGATCCCGCGCGGCGTCCGCTTCCGCGTGGAACTGCTCGACGAGTCGGCCCGCGGCTACGTCTGCGAGAACTACGGCGCCGCCTTCCGGCTGCCCGACCTCGGCCCGATCGGCGCCAACGGCCTGGCCAACGCCCGGGACTTCCACGCGCCCGTCGCCGCGTACGAGGACGTCGAGGGCCCGGTGGAGGTGGTGAACAAGTTCTGCGGCAACCTCTGGAAGGCGACGTACGACCACTCGCCGCTGGACGTCGTCGCCTGGCACGGCAACTACGTGCCGTACGTCTACGACCTGCGCCGCTTCAACGTCATCGGCACGATCTCCTACGACCACCCGGACCCGTCGATCTTCACGGTGCTGACCTCGCCGTCGGACACGCCGGGCCTGGCGGGTGTCGACTTCGTGGTGTTCGCGCCGCGCTGGCTGGTGGGCGAGGACACGTTCCGGCCGCCGTACTTCCACCGCAATGTGATGAGCGAGTACATGGGCCTGATCGAGGGCGCGTACGACGCGAAGGCGGAAGGTTTCGTGCCGGGCGGCGGCTCGCTGCACAACATGATGTCGGCGCACGGACCGGACCGGGAGACGTTCGACAAGGCGAGTGCGGCGGAGCTGAAGCCGCAGCGGATCGACGACGGTCTGGCGTTCATGTTCGAGACCCGCTGGCCGGTCATCCTCACCCCGCACGCGGCCCGCGCCGAGCACCTCCAGGAGCGCTACGACGACGTGTGGCAGGGCCTGGAGCGGCACTTCCGTCCGCTCTGAGCACTCCGCCGGCTCCGAGCACTTCCCGGCTCCGAGCGGTCAACCGGTTGCACGGAAGATTCCCGAAAGGGTACGGATGGCCCCGTGACCTCCTTCGCCCCGGACTCCATCGTCCTGAACCGCAAGCTGCCGCTGTGGTACCAGGTGTCGCAGTCGCTGCGCGCCTCGATACTCGGCCGCTCGCCGCAGGACCCGCTGCGGCTGCCCACCGAGGAGCAGTTGGCCGGGCACTACGGCGTGAGTGTGCTGACCATGCGGCAGGCGCTGAAGGAGCTGGAGGACGAGGGCCTGATCAGCCGGCACCGCCGCCGGGGCACGTTCATCGAGCCGGGCGTCAAGCGGGGCGCCCCGGTGCGGCTGCTGGGCTCGGTCGACGCGATCGTGGCCCAGCAGTCCGGCATGGCCGCCGAGCTGCTGGACCACGGCCGGGCCGCCCCGCCGGCCGAACTCGCCGAGCACTTCCCGGAGCTGGCCGAAGTGGCGACGTACCACCGGCTGCGCAGCGACGAGAAGACCGGTGAGCCGACCAACCACGCCCGCAACTACGTCCGTCCCGAGCTGGCCGACCGTATCGATCCGGCCGATCTGGCGCGCTGGCCGATGACCAAGGTGCTGCGGGACGTGGTCAAGGCGGACATCAGCCGGATCACCGACACGGTGGAGGCCCGCCTCGCGGACCCGGAGACGGCCCGGCTGCTCAACGTCCCGCTGCTCAGCCCGATCCTGCATTACACGGGCATCACCTACGACACCGAGGGCCGGGTGCTGGACGTGGCGGTGATCCACTACAGGGGCGACCGCTTCTCCTTCACGGTCACGCTCGAAGCGCACTGACTCATACATGAGGTCCACCGAGCGCGTCGTACCATGCCGGGCGTGACGCACGACGACGCTCCGCCGCTCGCGGACCTCATGCCGTGGTCCGTCGCACCGCCGCGGCCGGGCCGCACCTGGCCGGTGGCGCCGGACCCGGCCGCGCTGAGGTCCCGCTGGGCGACGCTGCTCAAGGCCGAGGGCCCGGACCGCGAGGCCCTGTTCGCCCCGACCCGCTCCCGCTCGCTGCACACGGCCGTCGGGCAACTGCCGGGCCGGCACGGCGGCACGGAGAAGCTGGCGCGCGCGTCCGGGCCCTGCCCCGAGCCGGTCCGCGTCCTGCACGCGCCCTTCGACGAGCAGTGGCTGATCCCCGACCACCGGCTGCTCGACGCGGCCCGCCCGGAGCTGTGGCGGGTCGCGGACGGACGCCAGATCTTCGTCGTGGAGACCCCCGACACCCCCGGCCTGCCCCTGCTGGCCACCTCCCTGCTGCCCTTCACGCGCCGCGGCCGCGTCCGCCCGCTGTACCGCCGCCCCGGCGCCGAGGAACCGAACCTCGCCCCGGGCCTGACGGCTCATCTGGCGGCCCGCCTGGGGGTGCCGGTCCCGCCGGAGGACATGCTCGCCTGGATCATGGCCGCGGCCCGCCCCGACCTCACCGTCCCCCTGCCGGACGACCCCGACGCCTGGGAGCGGGGCGTGCGCACGGGCCACCGCCTGCTCTGGCTGCTGCGCCCCGACGGGGAACGCCCCAAACTGCCGGGCGGCCGCCGCCCGTACGTCCGCGCACCACTGCCGTCCCGCCCGCTGTCCCTCGCCTACGACCGTGACGACGAGGCCCTGGCTCTCGACGAGGGCCGCATCTCGCCCGTGCCGCCCGAGGCGTGGGACTTCGAGGCGGAGGGCGTGCGCGTCCTGGAGTCCTGGTTCGCGTCCCGGACCGCGGATCCGACGCCCGGCACCCTGGACGCCGTCCGCCCTTCGGCCTGGCCCCAGACCTGGACGTCGGAACTCCTGGAGCTGATCACCGTACTGGCGCTGCTGGCGGAGATTCAGCGCCCCGAGCCGAAGCCGGCCATCACAACGAAGGACCTACGGGAGGCAGGCGTACTGCCGCTCCCGCCCTCGACTCGCAAACCGGCCTCGGTCCTGGACCATGAGGAGGAAGGCCCGGGGGGTCAGTTCACCTTGGTATAGGCAACCCAGGGGCGCGGGGAACTGCGCGAGCGACCACAACGGACCCGCACTCGCACGACGGCACAGCTCAGCGCGGCGCATAGGCGTCCAGCACCCGCCCCACCAGCCGCTCGAAAACGGCCTCCAGATCAACCGGCTCGGCCCCGCCCTCAGCAACCGCCGCCGCCAGCCGAGGAAACGCCCCACTCGCCAACTGCCCGCCGACATAAGCGGAGCGCACCGCGTTCTCCTGCTCTTCCGACCAGGGCAGCGTCCGTGCCCGCTCGGCGACGGCCAGCTCGTTGGCGACCGACGTCGCCACGACCCCGTTCACCATGGCGATCAGCTCGACCTTCGTGCCGTAGGGCGCGTCCAGCGGGTCGAGGCAGGTCAGGCACCACTCCAGAAAGCGCAGCGAGTTCGGCGAGAACCCGTAGACGCCCGAAATCAGCCGCACCATCCACGGATGCCGGTGCACCAACGCCCGCCCCTGCCGCGCCATGCGCAGCATGTCCGCCCGCCAGTCCCCCGTCGGCTCCAGCAGCGCATGCTCACCCGCCGCCGTGTCCATCATCAGCTCGAAGAGGTCTTCCTTGCGCGGCACGTAGTTGTACAGCGACATCGTCCCGCAGCCCAGCTCGGCGGCGACCCGTCGCATGGACACCGCGTCCAGCCCCTCGGCGTCGGCGATCCGCACCGCCGCCGCGGCGATGTCGGCGCGGGTGTACGCGGGCTTCGGCCCCCGGCCCGTGCGCTCGGGCCGGGTCCAGATCACATGCGGTTCGGCCGCTCGGCCCGCCATCGGTCATCACCTCGCCCACCATCGTAGTTACGTACGCCGTACGTAGTGCGCTATGGTGCGGCCATGACTTCTACGTACGCTGTACTTAGTGAAGGTCTGGAGAAGCGCTTCGGCGCGGTCCACGCCCTGCGCGGGCTCGATCTGGCCGTCGCGCAGGGGACGGTCTGCGGGGTCCTCGGCCCCAACGGCGCGGGCAAGACGACGGCCGTACGGCTGCTGACCACGCTGCTGCGCCCGGACTCCGGCTCGGCCCGGGTGGCCGGGCACGACCTGGTGCGGGAGGCGGCCGAGGTACGGGCCCGCATCGGCGTCACCGGGCAGTACGCCTCGGTCGACGGCGACCTCACCGGCCGCGAGAACCTCCGCCTGTTCGCCCGGCTGCACCGGGTGCGCGGTCCGAACGCGGTGGCCGACGAGCTGCTGGAGCGGTTCGGCCTGGCCGAGGCCGCCGACCGGGCGGCGAGCACGTACTCGGGCGGCATGCGCCGCAGGCTCGACCTCGCGGCGAGTCTCGTACGGCGTCCCGAGGTGCTGTTCCTCGACGAGCCGACGACGGGCCTCGACCCGGCGAGCCGCGGCCGGATCTGGGAGGAGGTGCGCGAGCTGGCGGCCGAGGGCACGACCGTGCTGCTCACCACGCAGTACCTGGAGGAGGCGGACCGGCTCGCCGACGACATCGTGCTGATCGAGCGGGGGCGGGTCGCGCACACCGGGTCGCCCGAGGAGCTGAAGTCCGTCGTCGGGGCGTACGCCGAGGCCGTGGTGACCGGTCCTGAGGCGATGGCGGAGGCCGCCGCGGTGCTGGACCGGCTCACCGGCGGCCGGCCGACGCTGGACCACGACCGGCGGGCCGTCGGCGCGGTCACCCGCGACACCACCCTCACGCTGCCGCGTCTGGTGCGTGAACTCGACGCGGCGGGCGTGCCGTTGCTGGACGCGAGCATCCGGCCGCCCACTCTCGACGACGTCTTCCTCCGGCTGACGGGCGACCCTGTGGACCTCAAGGAGCGTGCGGCATGAGCGCGTTGGCGTACGACGGCACGGCGATGCTGGGCCGGCAGCTGCGGCGCATCCGCAACAACCCGGGCCTGGTGGTACTCACCCAGACCGCCCCGATCACGATGCTGCTGTTCTTCGGGTACGTCTTCGGCAGCGCGGTCGCGATGCCCGGCGAGGCCTACCGATCCTTCCTGGTGCCGGGTCTGCTGGTCGCGACGGCCGCGGGCGGCATCACCACCGGCATGCTCCAGGCGGCGCAGGACACGCACCGCGGCGTGATGGACCGCTTCCGCACCATGCCGGTGAGCCGCGCGGCGGTGCCGCTGGGGCAGGCGGCGGCCGACCTGGTGGTCACCGCGGCCGGCACGGTGCCGCTGCTGCTGGTCGGGCTCGCGGTGGGCTGGCGGATCGAGGGCTCGGCCCTGGAGGCGGCCGGGGCGCTGGGGCTGCTGCTGCTCTTCCGGTTCGCCTCCACCTGGGTCGGCATCCTGCTGGGCATGCTGACCCGGGACGAGGAGACCGGCGGGCAGCTGGCCAGCATGACCTTCGTGCTGCCTCTGCTGTCCAGCGCGTACATCCCCGTCGACGGCATGCCCGGCTGGCTGCGCACGCTCGCCGAGTGGAACCCGATCAGCGCGGTGACCACCGCCCTGCGCGACCTGTTCGGCAACGCGCCCGTGCCCGAGGGGGCCGCCTGGCCGGTGGCGCACCCGGTCGCCGGGTCGCTGGCCTGGTGCGCGGTGCTGATCGCGGTGTGCGCGCCGCTCGCGGTGCGCCGGTTCTCACACTGACCGGTGCTGACAGGGCCGTCCGCCGCGGGTGATGATCCACACCATGGACCGACTCCCCCTCCCCCTGGACGGCATCACCGTCGTCGCCGTCGAACAGGCCGTCGCGGCCCCCTTCGCCACCCGCCAGCTCGCCGACCTCGGCGCCCGGGTGATCAAGGTGGAGCGGGTCGACGGCGGCGACTTCGCCCGCGGCTACGACACCGCGGCGCGGGGCCTCGCCTCGCACTTCGTGTGGTGCAACCGCGGCAAGGAGTCGGTCGCGCTGGACCTGAAGGACCCGCGCGGCCTGGACGTCGTACGGCGACTGGTCGCCGAGGCGGACGTGTTCGTGCAGAACCTCGCACAGGGCGCGGCGGCCCGGCTGGGTCTGGACGCGGCGACGCTGTGTGCCGCGCACCCGCGGCTGATCGCCGTGGACATCTCCGGTTACGGGCCGTCGGGGCCGTACGCCGAGAAGCGGGCGTACGACATGCTCGTGCAGTGCGAGGCGGGGCTGGTGTCGGTGACCGGGACGCCGGAGCAGCCGGTGAAGGCGGGCATCCCGGCGGCCGACATCGCGGCGGCCATGTACGCCTTCTCGGGGGTGCTCGCGGCGCTGGTGCGGCGTGGCACGACCGGGCGGGGCGGGCCGGTGGAGGTGTCCATGCTGGACGCGCTGGCGGAGTGGATGGGCCATCCGCTGCACCATGCGATGCACGACGGCACTCCCCCGGCGCGCACCGGCCTCGCGCACGCCGTCATCGCCCCGTACGACGCCTATGCGACGGCCGACGGCGGGCGGGTGCTGCTGTCGGTGCAGAACGACCGGGAGTGGCAGCGGCTGGCCGAACAGGTTCTAGGACGCCCGGAGTTGGGCACGGACCCGGACTTCGCGACGAACGCGGCGCGGGTGGCCCACCGGGAGCGCACCGACGCCGCTGTGGCGAAGGCGCTGGGGGCGCTGTCCGGCGACGAGGCGATGGCCCGCCTGGAGGCGGCGGGCATCGCCTGCGCGCGATTGAGGGAAGTTTCCGAGGTCGCGGAGCATCCGCAGCTGGCGGCGCGGGGGCGGTGGCGTCGGGTGGGTTCGCCGGTGGGCCCGCTGCGGGCGTTGCTGCCGCCGATCACGCTGCCGGGTGGAGGCGAGGCGCGCATGGGGGACGTACCCGCGCTCGGGCAGCACACCGGGGCAGTGCTGCGCGCCGTGGGGATGACGGACGACGAGATCGCAGCGCTGCGCCGGGACGGTGTCGCGGCCTGAGCGTGAGCCCCGGGGATCACCCCGGGGTGGGACTGCTCAGTGACCGCCGAACAGCGTGCGGCGCAGTCGGCGCAGCGGCGCGAACAGCGAGACGCGGCTGACCCGCGTCAGACGGCTGCTGCGGTGGCGGTCGGGCTCACGGGCGGTCAGCTCACGCATCAGCAGGGTCGCCTCGGCCGTCTTCTGCTGCGGTACGGCGGGGCCGCCCAGCACCGAGAGATGGCGGTCGAGACGCGAGCTGGTCGCGCTGCTCCCGCAGGTGATCGCAGGGACCCTCGCCCTGCGCACAGTTATCTGTTCCATGTCACTCCCCACCCGTACGAGTCCACCCGGCCCACGGGCAGGGTAACCCTATCGCCCTCACGGGGCATGCGTGTATCGCGGTCACAGGATTCACCTTCCCCGTAAGGGGGTTGACGACGCCTCGGCGGTCACTCTCCGAATCCAACCGATTCCAGGGCGAGTTGGACAACCGGCTGTCCAGTGGGCTGTGGTGAGCCTCCGTCCGGTTCGACGGTTACAGCGAGTGAGGTCGAGGAGCGCTGGAGGCCGCCCGCGACCAAGGGCGTGTCGCGCTCGAACAGGCCCAGGGAGCGGGGCCGCGCACCGGGGCGCATGAGCCAGAGCTGGTGCACGCGGTCGCCCGGCGGCTCGCCGTATCCGCTCAGCGTCACCACCGCACGCCCCTCGGATGCGGAAGCGATCACTCCGATACTGCGGCCGCCGGCGTCCCTCGTGACGGCCGTCCGCACGTCGGGAGCGGCCAGAACGTGGGCGATCTCACGTGCCCGGTCGCGCTCGGCGGCGAGACGGTCCTGACTGCGGTCGGCCTGGACGCCGAACAGCGCGGCCACGACGAGCGCGGCGGCGGCCGTCACGGTGGCGAACGGCACCAGCAGCGGGCGCGTCCGGGGCGCACGGGAGCGTCGCGGCAGCGGCTGAGTGCCCCAGACATGAGCGGGCAGCCGCCCGCTCCGCCGCGACCCCGCCGACCGCCCGCCGCGCTCCGGACTCCCGCCGTGCCCCGCGGCCTCCTGCGCGGTCGTCCGTACGGCGGCCAGGACCCGGTCGCGCAGCGCGGCGGGCGGCGCGGCAGCCGTGGACCAGGCGAGCCGGACCGCGTCCTCGGTGAGGTCCCGCACCTCGGCCGTGCAGCGGTCGCAGCCCGCCAGATGCCTCTCGAACCGCCGCCGCTCCTCGGCGTCGAGGGCGTCGAGCGCGTAAGGGGCCGCGAGCGAGTGCGGGTCCTCACGACGGAACAGGCTCATGCCGCGCCTCCCAGGCAGTCGCGCAGGCGGGTCAGGCCGTCACGCATGCGCGTCTTGACCGTACCGAGGGGCAGTCCGAGGCGCTCGGCGACCTCGCGGTAGGTGTAGCCGTCGTAGTAGGCGAGGGTGACGGACTGGCGTTGCAGCGCGGTCAGCCGGTCCAGGCAGCGGCGCACCCACTCGCGCTCCAGGCCCGCCTCCACCTCCTCGGCGACCTGGTCGAAGGCGGGCCCGCCGGAGCGCAGGGCCTCGCGCTGCTCGCGCTCACCGGCCGCGCGGGCGCTGCGCACCCGGTCCACGGCGCGGCGGTGGGCGAGGGTGAGCACCCACGCCAGGGCGCTGCCCCGCCCGGGGTCGAACCGGGCGGCGGAGCGCCAGAGTTCGAGCAGCACCTCCTGCGCCACCTCCTCCGACTGCGCCGGGTCCCGCACCACCCGCCGGACCAGCCCGAACACCGGCCCGGCCACCACCGCGTACAACTCCTCGAAGGCCCGCTGATCGCCTCTCGCGACGCTCAGCAGCAGTTCCTCCGCCCGCATCCGGTCCCCCTCTCGCCGCCGGCACCCGCCCCGACCCGCCACACCAGGCATCCGCACCGCACACACCTCCGGAGGGGATACGGATCACGGCGGCGAAAACGCGGGTCGCGCGGCCCCCGAAAGAAGTTCGCACGGTCCCGGAAGAAGTTCTCGCGATCCACCAATCCGCCCCGCACCCCGCTCCGAATCCCCCGGCGTCAGAGAAGTCGGCACGGAGGACGGACGGCATGACAGCTATCTCCAGGAACGGGTCCGGGCGCAAGGGCCTCACGACCCTCATATGTGGCGCGCTGGCCGCCGGGGGGCTCGCGGCCGCCGGTGCGACCGCGCTGGAACCGCGGGCGGCCTCCGCCTCAAGTCACAGGGAGGCTCCGCTGATCTCGGGGCAGCCGCAGTACGACAACACGGACGTGTACGCGTTCGTCAGCCCGGACAAGCCGGACACGACCACCATCATCGCCAACTGGATCCCGTTCGAGGAACCCGCCGGCGGACCGAACTTCTTCCCCTTCGCCGACGACGCCCAGTACGACATCCACATCGACAACGACGGCGACGCCCAGGGCGATCTGCTCTACCGCTTCACCTTCGCCACCCATGTGAAGAACAAGCGGACCTTCCTCTACAACACCGGCCCCGTGGACAGCCTCCACGACCCGGACCTCAACATCACGCAGACGTACGACATCGAGCTGCTGCGGCTGAAGAACCAGCACGCGATGTCCCGCACGAAGATCGCCGACGACGTGCCCGTCGCCCCGTCGAACGTCGGCAAGGCGTCCATGCCCGACTACGCCAAGCTGCGCACCCAGGCCGTGCACCAACTCGCGGGCGGCTCCACGTCGTTCGCCGGACAGGCCGACGACCCGTTCTTCCTGGACCTGCGCGTCTTCGACCTGCTCTACGGCGGGAACCTCTCCGAGGTCGGCAACGACACCCTCAAGGGCTACAACGTCAACTCCATCGCCCTTCAGGTGCCGAACCACATGATCCGGCAGTCCGGGCACCAGCCGGTCGTCGGCATCTGGTCGACGACCCAGCGCAAGAACGCCCAGGGCCACTTCATGCAGGTCTCCCGGCTGGGCAACCCGCTCGTCAACGAGGTCGTCAACCCGGTCGGCGACAAGGACAAGTTCAACGCGAGCGCGCCCTGGGACGACGGTCAGTTCCTCAAGAACGTCACCAACCCCGAACTCCCCAAGCTCATCGAGGCGATCTACAAGATCAAGGCGCCGGCCGAGCCGCGCAACGACCTCGTCGACGTCTTCCTCAAGGGAGTCGACGGGCTCAACCAGCCGCCGCACGTGCGGCCCGCCGAGGTGCTGCGCCTCAACACGTCGATCCCGCCCGCCCACAGCCCCAAGCGGCTGGGCGTCCTCGACGGCGACAAGGCCGGCTTCCCCAACGGGCGCCGGCTCACCGACGACGTGATCGATGCCTCGCTGCAGGTCGTCGAGGGTGAACTGCTCGGTCAGAAGAACGACTTGGGGGACGCGGTCGACAAGAACGACAAGGCGTTCGAGAAGGCGTTCCCGTATGTGGCGCTGCCGACCGAGGGGTCTCGGGGGGCGCTGGCCAAGGGGGTGTCGGGTGGGGCCGATGTCCGGAACCAGATCGGCGACGCGCTTCAGCCCGCGGGTGCCTCCGGCGGCTCGGCCGACACCACCCTCATCGCCGCGTCCGCCGGTGCGGGGGCTGTGGGGATTCTGCTGATCGGGGGCGGGCTCGTGTGGTGGCGGCGGGTGAGGGGGCGGGCGTACTGAGCGCCGTGGGGCTTGTGGTCGTACTTCCGCTGCGGGCCGTGGGGGGGCCGGTCGCGCAGTTCCCCGCGCCCCTGAGATACCTCGACCCATCTCACAGAGGAGAGGCGTTGTCCTCGAACACCAACAAGGTTCAGCTCGGGCTCTCTGCCGTTCTGCTGGCCGTCGCCCTCACCGCCGGGTCCGTCGCTCTCGGCTCGGTACGGGAGTCGCGGGATGTCGATGTCGCCGTGGCACCACGGGCGGTGGGGGTCGGTGCGCTTCAGGCGCATCTGCGGGCGCAGCCAAGGGACTTCGGCGGATGGGCCACCCTCGGTCTGACCTACGTCGAGCAGGCCAGGGTCGGTGGCGACCCGTCGCTCTACCCGAAGGCCGGGGACGCGCTGGAGCGGTCGCTGAGGCTGGCGCCCGGCAACGACCAGGCACTCGCCGGGCGGGCCGCGCTCGCCGCCGCGCGGCACGACTTCGCGAAGGCGCTGGCCGACGCGGACCGGGCGCTGAAGCGGAACCCGTACAGCGAGCGGGCCCTGTGCACGCGTATCGACGCGCTCGTCGAGCTCGGCCGGTACGCCGAGGCCGCGCGGGCCGCCGACACGGCCGATGAACGGCGGCCCGGCATACCGGTGTTCACGCGGTACGCCTATGTGCGGGAGCTGCGTGGGGATGTGCGCACGGCGCGCCGGGTGCTGGAGCAGGCCCTGCACGGGGCGACCTCGCCGGGGGACGTCGCGTACGTCGCCACACAGTTGGGGCAACTGGCCTGGAACCAGGGGCAGTACGACAGCGCCCTACGGCATTACGGGCGGGCCCTGGCCGCCGACGACGGCTACCTCCCGGCGCTGGAGGGGCGGGCCCGTGCCCAGGCCGCGAAGGGTGAGGGGGCTGCCGCGGTGCGGGGGCTGGAGCAGGTCGTCGCCAGGGCCCCGCTGCCGGGTCCGCTCGTCGCGCTGGGCGAGCTGTACGAGGCGCGGAGCGACCGGGCCCGGGCGAGGGAGCAGTACGCCCTGGTGGATGCCTGGACGGCCCTCGCGCGGGCGGGCGGGGTCGACGTCGATCTCGACACCGCCCTCGCCGAGGCCGACCACGGGGACCGGGCCGCCGCCCTGCGCGCGGCCCGCGCCGAATGGGCCCGCCGCCACACCGTGCACACGGCGGACGCCCTCGCCTGGGCGCTGCACGTCAACGGCCGCGACACCGAGGCCCTGCCGTACACCCGCCGCGCCACGGCCACCGGCTACCGCAACGCCGCCTTCCTCCACCACCGGGGCGTGATCGAACTGGCCACGGGTCATGCGCGTGAGGGCCGCGCCCACCTGACGGCGGCCCTGAAGCTGAACCCCGCCTTCTCACCGCTCGGCGCCCGCGAGGCCCGTGAGGCACTGGAGGCATCCCGATGACCCTGTACCACCTTCACCACGACCACCGCCCCTGCTTCCGCCCGGGCACGGACACCGACCCAGTGCTCCGCCACGGCACGGGAGCAACCGCGGGCACCCTCCGCGGCACGGACCCGGGGCCGGAGACCCGCCGCAGCACGGGCGCCGCCCCCGAAACCACCCCCGGCACGGCCGGCGACCCGGCCCTCCGCCACGCCACGGGCCCGGACCCGGAGACCCCCCAAGGCACAGGCACCGCCCCCCGAACCCCCCGCGGCACGGGCCCGGACCCGGAGACCCCCCGCGGCACGGACACCGACCCGGTACTCCCCCGCGACACGGGCCCGGACCCGGAGACCCTCCACGGCCCGGGTGCCGCCCCCCAAACCCCCCCAACGCACGGCCGGCGACCCGGTGCTGCGCTGCGGCACGGGAGCAACCGCGGTAACCCACCGCGGCACAGGCCCGGGCCCCGAGATCCCCCGCGACACGGACACCGCCCCCGAAACCACCCCCGGCACGGACACCGACCCGGCCCTCCGCCACGCCACGGGCCCGGACCCGGAGACCCCCCACGGCCCCGGGGCCGCCCCCCAAACCCCCCACGGCACGGCCGTCGACCCGGTGCTCCGCCGCGGCACGGGAGCAACCGCGGAAACCCACCGCGGCACAGGCCCGGGCCCGGAGACCCCCCGCGGCAGCGAGACCCCCCGCGACACGGGCGCCGCCCGAGAGGTGCCCCGCCGCACCCCCCGCGGCACGGAAGCCACCCCAGAAGCCTCCCGCCGCAGACCCAGCCCCCTCCCCCGCGCCCTCGCCACCGCCGTCGCCACCCTCACCGCGGCCTGTGCGCTGGCCCTCCTGCCCTCCGGCACCGCGAGCGCGCACCCGCTCGGGAACTTCACCGTGAACCGCTACGACGGACTCGTCGCGGCCCCCGGCGAGCTGCGGGTCGGACATGTCGAGGACCTGGCGGAGATCCCGGCGACCCAGGCCCGGCCGGAGATGGCGAGGGCGGGCGGTCTGGCGGGGTGGGCCCGGGGGCGGTGTGTGCGGGCTGCGCGGGACAGTGAGGTGGAGGTGGACGGCCGTAGGGTCGCCCTCGCCGTGGCGGGGAGTGACGCGCGGGTGCTGCCCGGGCAGGCGGGGCTGAACACGCTTCGGGTGGAGTGCCGGCTCAGGGCGCCGCTGCCGGAGGGCACGCCCTTCCGCGTCGGTTTCCGGGCGGCGGGGGCCTCGTCCGGGCCGGGGTGGCGGGAGGTGACCGCGCGGGGCGACCGGATGACCCTCACGGCGTCGGACGTACCGCGTGCGTCGGTCTCCGGTGAACTGGCTGACTACCCCGATGAGTTGCTGTCCTCCCCTGCCGACACCTCCACCGCCTCGCTGTCCGTCCGGCCCGGCGGTCCGGCCCTGACGCAGGAGGGGCCGCCTCCGGCCGCGTCCGTGCTGCCGCGCGGGGCCGACCGGTTCACCCGCGCGCTGGACTCCCTGGTCGCGCGGCAGGACCTCACGTTCGGCTTCGGGGTGCTCGCTCTGTTCGTCGCCGTCGGTCTCGGCGCGCTGCACGCGCTCGCGCCGGGCCACGGAAAGACGCTGATGGCCGCGTCGGCGGCGGCCCGTGGCGGGCGGGCCCGACTGCGGGACGTCCTGCCCCTCGCCGCGTCCGTGACCGTCACCCACACCCTCGGCGTGATCGCCCTCGGCCTCCTCGTCACGGCCGGCTCCGCGGCCACGCCGTCGGTGATCACCTGGCTGGGCCTGGCGAGCGGCGCACTGGTGACGGGGGCGGGGCTGAGCCTCGTACGCAAGGCGTGGCGGGCTCGGCGGCCCCTGCGTCAGGCTCAGGCAGCGCCGGAGCGCATCCCGGTTCTCGTGGGTGCGCACGACCATGAGCATCACCATCACCATCACCACGGGCATCAGCACCCCCATCACCATCACCATCACCATCAGCACCATGGACACACCCACACCGCCCCCACCCTCCGCGGAACCCTCCTCCTCGGCTTCGCCGGTGGGCTCGTGCCCAGTCCGTCGGCGGTCGTCGTGCTGGTCGGCGCGGCCGCGCTCGGGCACGCGTGGTTCGGGCTGCTGCTGGTCGTCGCCTACGGGGCGGGGCTCGCGCTGACCCTCACCGCGGCCGGGTTCGCCGTCGTACGGCTCGGCGGGCGGGCCGTACGGGCGCTGGAGCGGCGGCCGCGTTGGACCGCGCGGCCGCTCGTGGTGGCGGCCCGTGGGGCGCTGCCGCTGGTGTCGGCCGGGGTGGTGGTGCTGCTCGGGGCCGGATTGCTGCTCAAGGGGGCGGCATCCGCATTCGGCTGAGCTACTTTTGGGGAGAAATCAGACGGGACCGGATCGGACGGGGCATGGCGCCCGCGGCTGCGACGAGGAGGTGCCCGTGTCTGGATCACCGGGCGGTGAGCGCGTGATCGCGGGCCGCTACCGGCTGCTGTCCCCGCTCGGCGAGGGCGGGATGGGGACGGTCTGGCGGGCCCTCGACGAGGTGCTGCGCCGGGAGGTCGCGGTCAAGGAGGTGCGCGCGCCCGCCGGACTGCCGGCCGTCGACGTGGAGCGGCTGTACGCGCGGCTGGAGCGTGAGGCGTGGGCGGCGGCCCGGGTGGCCAACCGCAATGTGGTGACGGTGTACGACGTGGTGACGCAGGAGGGCCGCCCCTGGATCGTGATGGAGCTGATCCGGGGCATCACCCTCGGCGAACTCCTCGACGCCGAGGGCCCGTTGCCGCCACAGCGAGCGGCGCGGATCGGGGCGGAGGTGCTGTCCGCGCTGCACGCCGCGCACGAGGTGGGGGTGCTGCACCGGGACGTGAAGCCGGGCAACGTGCTGCTGGCGAACGACGGCCGGGTGGTGCTGACCGACTTCGGGATCGCCATGGTCGAGGGCAGTTCCGCGCTGACCATGACCGGTGAGGTCGTCGGGTCGCCGGAGTTCCTGGCGCCGGAGCGGGCGCTGGGCCGTACGCCGGGCCCGGCGTCGGACCTGTGGTCGCTGGGGGTGCTGCTGTACGCGGCGGTCGAGGGGCACTCTCCGTTCCGTCAGGACACGCCGCTGAGCACGCTGCGCGCGATCGTGGACGACGAACTGCCGCCGCCGCACCGGGCCGGGCCACTCGCGCCGGTGATCGCGGGGCTGCTGCGCAAGGACCCGGCTGAGCGGCTGTCGGCCGAGCAGGCGGAGCGGGAGCTGCGGCTCGTGGGCGCCGGGGGCGCCCCGCGCGCGGGCGTCGTAGGGGCGGATCCCTTCGCCCCGACGGTCGTGGGGCATCCGCAGGACGAGCGGCCGACGCCGGTGTACCCCGTCGCGGCGGGCACGGCGACGACGCCCGTGCCGGAGGAGGAGTCCCGGCGCGGCAACCGGCGGGCCGCCCTGGCGCTGGTCGCGGGCCTGGTCGTGCTGGCGCTGGCGCTCGCGGGACTGACGTACGCCCTGCTGAACCGGGAGGACGACGGCGGCGGGACGGCGGGGGGCGGTGCGCGGAGCCGGACGGCCGTCACCCCGACCCCGACGCCGACACCGACGCCGAGCGAGACGCGCGAACCGTCGCACACCGACGAGCCGTCGCCCACGCCGAGCACGAGCAGCGCGAGCCCGTCGAGCACGCCGCCGCCGCAGTCGGTGCGGGTGAACGTGGTGGGCACCCGGACGGACTACTCGGGCACCTGCCCGCCCGCGGAGACGGAGGCGCCCGCGTTCACGGCGACGTTCACGGTGGGGCGGCTGCCGGCGCAGGTGGACTACCGCTGGGTGACGGTGAAGGGTGAGGTCCTGGGCGACGGCTGGAAGACGCTGTCGCTGCCCGAGGGCGGCCCGCGCTCCGGGCGGGACACGGTGGTCCTGACGACGTACGCGGAGGAGGGCACGTACCGTGACGCGCTCGGCGTCGAGGTGCGCGGGCCGGTGGAGGCCTCGTCCAACTCCGTGCCGTTCTCGGTGACGTGTGTGCGGGAGACCCCGACGGGCGGGGCCTCCCCTACTGCGACACCTTCCTGATGACGGCTCAGTCGTTGCTGTTCAGGACCGGCAGGTAGCCGCCCGACTGGCCGTTGACCGTCGGGTGGTAGGACTCGCCGATGTTCAGCCAGTTGACGCTGTTCAGCCAGGCGCTGCCGGAGCAGAGCTCATGGCCGGTGAAGGTGGTGCGGACGTCGCCGAAGACGAAGCCGTGTGCGGCGGCGCGGGTGGCGATGGCGCTGTTCAGATGGTCGGAGGCGGCGTTGATGGCGGAACGCTTGGTCTCCGACAGGCCGAGGCAGGTGGTGCCCAGCTTGTAGAAGCGCGGGTAGCCGAGCACGACGACCCGTGCAGAGGGGGCACGGGTGCGGATCGCCGAGTACACGCTGTCGAGCTTGCCGGGCAGCGTGGAGTCGACGTACGCCCTCGCGGTGTTGATGCGGTCGATGCAGCCGCTGTCGGACGAGAGCACACACGTCGTCATCACGTCGGCGAATCCGGCGTCGTTGCCGCCGACGCTGATCGAGACCAGACCGGTGCCGGAGTTCAGCGGGCCGAGCTGGCCGGAGAGGACGTCGTCCGTGCGGGCGCCCGAGCAGGCGTTGAAGCTGAAGGACGAGGGCGAGTTGGCGGCGGCCCACAGGTACGGGTACGCCTTGGTGCTGCGCTTGCAGTCGCCACTGGAGCTGATGTAGCTGCCGGTGCCGACGCCGGAGGAGTAGGAGTCGCCGAGCGCCACGTACGAGGTGGCGGCGGTCTCGGCCGCCTGCGCCGCGGCGGCCCCGGTGAGGGCGGTGCCGACGGCGAGGAGTACCGAGCTGACGAAGACGACAATTCGGGAACGTCTCATGCAACCTCCCTTTAGCAGGATCTCTGCCATGACTGTCGTAGCAACTACGCGTGTTGACGGGAAGTGTCCATGCCAAGAAAGGTGATGACTTTTCAGTAGTTCGAGGAGACTTCGCCACCTGTTCGATTGCGTGCTCATGTCAGGTTCGTTGACATGCCGTCAACTCCCTTGTCCCGACTGGGTTGTTGGCCGACGCTTCTGAGTGAGCGACAACACGCCCCCCACGCAGGAGGACTCCCTCGTCATGGCACGACTGCGGAGCAACAAGGTCCGGCTCGCCGCCCTCACCGGTCTGGCGACAGCGGCGCTCGTCGGCGCGTCGACCGCCCTCCCCGCCCAGGCCGCCCCGGCCGAGGGCAGAGTCCTGGCGGCCGGCTCGCCCGACGCCGTCAAGGACAGCTACATCGTCACGCTCAAGAAGGACGCGGGCTTCACGGCGTCCTCGGCCTCCGGCAGAGGCCTGATCAAGAAGTACGGCGGCACGGTGAAGCGGACGTACCGCGCCGCGCTCGACGGCTACGCCGCCACCCTCTCCGCCGCCGAGGCACGACGGCTCGCGGCCGACCCGTCGGTGGCCTCGGTGGAACAGGACCGGGTCGTGCGGGCCGCCGACACCACGCAGAGCGGCGCCCCTTGGGGCCTGGACCGGATCGACCAGACGTCCCTGCCGCTGTCCGGCACCTACACCTACCCGGACTCCGCGGGCAGCGGCGTGACGGCGTACGTCATCGACACCGGGGTGCGCATCACCCACGCCCAGATCAGCGGCCGGGCCTCCTACGGCTACGACGCCGTCGACGGCGACACCACCGCCTCCGACGGCAACGGCCACGGCACGCACGTGGCCACCACCATCGCGGGGTCGACGTACGGTGTCGCCAAGCGGGCGCGGATCGTGGCGGTGCGGGTGCTGAACAACAGCGGCTCGGGCACCACCGCGGGCGTCGTCGCCGGCATCGACTGGGTGACGGCGAACCACAGCGGCCCCTCCGTCGCCAACCTGTCGCTGGGCGGCGGCGTGTCCACCGCGCTCGACACGGCCGTACGCAACTCCATAGCCGGCGGCGTGACCTACGCGGTCGCGGCGGGCAACAGCAACTCCAACGCCTCCTCCTTCTCCCCGGCCCGCGTCACGGAGGCCCTCACCGTCGGCGCCACGACCAACACGGACGCCCGCGCGAGCTACTCCAACTACGGCTCGGTGCTGGACGTGTTTGCGCCCGGCTCCTCCATCACGGCCGGCTGGAACACCTCCGACACCGCCACCAACACCATCTCCGGCACCTCGATGGCGACCCCGCACGTCGCGGGCGCGGCGGCCGTGTACCTCGCGAACCACACCTCGGCCACCCCGGCCCAGGTCGCCACGGCGCTGGTGAACGGCGCCACCACCGGCAAGGTCACCAGCCCCGGGAGCGGTTCGCCCAACCGGCTGCTGAAGATCGTCCCGTGACACCCGCGAGACGGCTGTGACCTGCGTGTTCCCCGGGGCCCCCACTGCCTTCGGGGAACACGCGCAGGTCCGGGAGCGCAACCGGGCCGACGGGTCCCGCGCGTCTTGACGCCCGGCTCCGGGCTGCGCGACATTGAAGCCCGGCATCCGACGCTTCGGGGGGAACGTCGCCCATGCAGCCCCTTTCTGACAAGCGAGACCGCACGTGGCCGTCGTCCGACATCGAGCGGGCGGGACCCGGGGCAGGACCAGGACCGGGGAGCGATCTGCTCGTGCTGCTCGTGGGCGCCGCCACGGCCGCCGCGGGGACCGGGACGCTGCTCGCGCTGGCCGACTCCACCTCGCCGCTGCGCGGCCCCTTCACCCTGTTCTTCCTGCTCGCCGCACCGGCCCTGGCCCTCGCCCGGCTGCTGCGCGCGCTCGATCCGCTGGGCCGTGCGATCGCCGCCCTCGGCGGCGCGATCGTCCTCGACATACTGGTCGCCCAGACCCTGCTGGCCCTGCACCAGTGGTCGGTGCGCGGCGGGATCGTGGCCGTCGCCGCGATCAGCGCCCTGCTGCTCCTGCCGGTCCCGCTGTGGCGGCTGCGCGGGCGCGGGGCGCGCCGACGGGGCATATGACGTGGTCATCCGCCGTGCAGGCGGAGTTCCGGTAGTCGAAGGCATCCCGTACGTGCCGTACGTCCGCGCGGCGCGGCGCGGCGCCCTCGCCATGCCCCGCGTTCCGCCCCGTGTCTCCCCGTCGAGGGTTACTCCGACAGCGCACCCACCAGGTGGAAACCGGGTGCACACCGGGCAGTTGTGGCAGATCATGGCGACATGTCAGCTCACCCGCAGGACGCCCTGCCGATCCGGCTCAACGTCGACGACTCCGACTCCCCGTCCGACGTCGTCGACGCGCTGTTCCTCGGCCGTTTCGCGACGGGCGAGCAGCCGTTCGCGCACGCCGCGAACATCGACCGCGTACGGTCCGGCGCGACCCTGCTGCCCGCCGGCGCCCGGGTGCTGCGCGTGGCCCGCGACGACGACCGCAGCGCGACCCTCGCCGAGGGCGACGGCTGGACGCTGCTGATCTCCCGCTGGAACCGCGGCGCCGACGTCACCGTCACCGCGACCAGACGCCGAACTGGCCGCCGAGATCCTGGACAAGGCCACCGACGGCGCGGAGGACGAGCCCGAACCGCAGCCGGAGAACGTGACGATGGGGTTCTGGTACGTCTCCCCCCGGCGCGGCCCGCACCGCACCACCCGGCAGATCTCCGCGGGCACCTGGGACGAGGTCCGCCCCAACTACACCGCGCCGGTGGCGGACGCGATGGACCGGCTGATGAAGACGACCCCGGAGGACATCGCGGGCCGGCTGCTGCTCCTGCACGGCCCGCCCGGCACCGGCAAGACCTCCGCGCTGCGCACCCTCGCCCGGTCCTGGCGCGACTGGTGCCAGGTCGACTGCGTCCTCGACCCCGAGCGGCTGTTCTCCGACGTCGGCTACCTCATGGACATCGCGATCGGCGAGGACGACTCCACCGGCAAGGGCCGCTGGCGGCTGCTGCTCCTGGAGGACTGCGACGAACTGATCCGCGGCGAGGCCAAGCACACCGCGGGCCAGGCCCTGTCCCGGCTGCTGAACCTCACCGACGGCCTGCTCGGCCAGGGCCGCAACGTCCTGGTGGGCGTCACCACAAACGAGGACCTGGAGCGACTGCACCCCGCCGTCGTCCGGCCCGGCCGCTGTCTGGCCCGCATCGAGGTCGGCCGGCTGACCCGCGAGGAGTCGGTGACCTGGCTGGGCACCGAGGAGGGCGTCGGCCGCGAGGGGGCGAGCCTGGCCGAGCTGTACGCGCTGCGCCGGGGCGCGTCCCCGACCGCGCTGCCGGAGCCGCGGGAGGGCGCGGACGCGGGCCTGTACCTGTGAGTGCTTTCATGGAGGCATGACCTGGTACGTCGGCACGTCGGGCTGGCAGTACAAGGACTGGCGCGGCCTCCTCTACCCGGCCGACGTGCCCGTGCGGCGGTGGCTGGAGGAGTACACGGCCCATTTCGCCACCGTCGAGATCAACAACGCCTTCTACCGGCTGCCGTCCCGGGAGACCTTCGAGGCCTGGCGCGACCGCGTCCCGCCGGACTTCGTGGTCGCGGTGAAGGCCAGCCGCTATCTCACCCACATCAAGCGGCTGAAGGAACCCGCGGAGCCGGTCGACCGCCTACTGACCCACGCGGCCGGGCTGGGCGACCGGCTGGGCCCCGTCCTGCTGCAACTGCCGCCGACCCTGAAGGCCGACCCCGCCCTGCTCGACGCCTGCCTGGCCTGCTTCCCGGCCTCGGTCCGCGTCGCGGTCGAACCACGCCACGACTCCTGGTGGACGCCCGAGGTGCGCGAGATTCTCCAGGCCCGGCGCGCCGCCCTGTGCTGGGCCGACGTCCGCGCCCGGCCGGTGGCTCCGCTGTGGCGCACGGCGGACTGGGGGTACATGCGCTTCCATCAGGGGCGCGCGAAGGACTGGCCGCGCTACGGCAGACAGTCGCTGCAGACCTGGGCCGACCGGATCGCGCACACCTGGCCGGACGCCGAGGACGTGTACGTGTACTTCAACAACGACCCCAACGGGGCCGCGGTGGAGGACGCGAAGGTGTTCGCGAGGACGGCGAGACGACTGGACCGCACGGTGACCCGCACCCCGTGACCGCCGGGCTGTTCTGCCTGCCGCGCCGGGCTCTGGTCCCCGTAGGCCGCCGCCGGGCTCTACTCCCGGTAGGCCGCCGTCAGGCCCTACTCCCCGTAGGCCGCCGTCAGGCTCTACTCCCTGTAGGCCGCCCGCAGGGCGTCGCGTACCGCGGACAGCGCCTCCTCCTCCGGTACGCCGAGCCGCCGTGCCCGCTCCGCGTAGGTCCGGCCCTCCGAGGCCAGTTCCCTGGACGCGGCCGACTCCGCCGCGGCGACGAACGTGCCGTTGCGGCCCCGCGTCTCGATCACCCCGTCGCCCTCCAGCACGCGGTAGGCCTTGGCGACGGTGTTCGCGGCGAGGCCCAGCGACTCGGCGAGCCCCCGCACAGTCGGCAGCCGGTACCCCACCGGCAGCACCCCCGACCGCGCCTGCTCGGAGATCTGCGCCCGCACCTGCTCGTACGGCGGTACGGCGCTGTCATCGATGTGGATCTTCAAGGTCACAGGCCGATTGTCCCGCACGGGGCGGCCCTCCCGCACCGGCCGGACCTCGCGCGCGGCCCGGAAAATGAGCGGCACACAGGTGCGCCGCGCACGTAACGTGCGGCCCCATGACAGTCATCGTGCGCGAGATCCGGCCGGACGTCCGTGCCGACCTGGAGGGCTTCGCGGCCGTCCGGTACCACGCCCTGCCGTTCCACCTCATCACCGCGGACTCCCTCGCCTACGACCTGGCCCACTTCCATCCGGACGCCCGCTACCGGCCGCTCGTCGCCGAGGACACCGACGGCGAGATCATCGGCTCGGCGCAGGTGGGGCTCATCCACGAGGCCCCCGAGCCGGGCCAGGCCTTCGTCAACGTGTACGTGCACCCGGAGCGCACCCACCGCGGCGCGGGGACGCTGCTGGTCCGCGCCGCCGAGGAGTACCTGGCGGCGCAGGGCGCGACCCGGCTGCTGTCCTGGGTCCTGGACGCGCCCGGCAACCGCGCCTTCGCCGAGGCGCACGGCTACCGCGCGAGCCGCTCCGCGCACTTCCAGCGCCTGGACCTCGCGCACGGCACCCTGCCGCCGCTGCAGGACCCGCCGCCCGGCGTCGAGCTGCGCACGGGCGCCGACTTCGCGGCCGACCCGCGCCCCCTGTTCGCGCTGGACGCGGAGACGACCGCGGACGAACCGAGCGACGCGGGAGCGGAGTTGACGGACTACGAGGCCTGGCTCGAGGAGACGTGGCGGCACCCGCTCACCGACCTGGAGCTGACCGTCGTGGCGCTCGTCGACGGCCGTCCGGCCGCCTTCACCGCGGCCCGCACGGACGGCTCCCGCCACTACGGCAGCGGCATGACCGGCACGGCCCGCGCCCACCGCGGCCGGGGCCTGGCCAAGCTCGCCAAGAACCACTCCCTGCATCGCGCCCGCGCCGCCGGGTACACGGAGGCGTTCACCGGCAACGACACCGGCAACGGGCCGATGCTGGCGATCAACAAGTGGTTCGGGTACGAGGTCTGTGCGACGGAGGTGCGCCATGTCCGTGAACTCGGCTGAACCGGCACGCGAGGTGGACGTGGTCCTCCTCAAGGCCGGCCGGACGAAGATCCGCTACGCGGCGACGCTGCTGTCCGACGACGGCACCCGCGTCTCCGTCAGAGCGGCCTGGGCGGGTGAGGGCGTGCGCGACTTCGGCTTCGTACGCTTCGAGCCCGGCGATGTGTTCACCGAGCACTACTGGCGCGACCGCTGGTACTCGGTCAAGGAGGTCCGTGACGCGCAAGGTGCCCTGAAGGGCTGGTACTGCGACATCACCCGCCCGGCCACGCTGTCCGGCGACGAGCTGGTCGTCGAGGATCTCGACCTGGACCTGTGGCGCTCGGCCGACGGCACGGACGTACGCCGCCTGGACGAGGACGAGTTCGCCGAGAGCGGTCTGGCCGAGCGGGACCCGGAGGCCGCGGCCGCGGCGGTGGCCGCCCTCGACGAGCTGGAGGCGTTCGCCACCGTCGAGGGCGGACTGGAGTCGCTGCTGGCCTGAGGCGGTCTCAGGCCGTCGCTGCCGGCGTGAGGCGTCTCGGACCGTCGGTACCGGCGTGAGGCGTCTCGGACCGTCGGTGCCGGCGTGAGGCGTCTCGGACTGTCACTGCCAGCCCGAGGCGCTCGGACCATCACTGCCGCCTGAGGCGTCTCGGACCGTCACTGCCCGCCCGAGGCGCTCGGGACCGCCGCTGCCGGCCGGAGGCCGCTCAGGCCGTCGCCACCACCGCGTACCGCTCGTCCGTCACCGCCCTCCCCCACAGCACCGCGTCCTGCGACAGCCGCTCCACACGGACCTGCGCGGCGAGCGGCGCGAGGAGGGCGGTGAGCGTGTCGGCGGATATGCCGACCGGTGTGAGGGTCCCCCACACCCCCTCGACCAGCACCAGCCGGCCGCCCGGCCGCAGCAGCCCCCGCCAGTGGCGCAGGGCGCGGCCGGGGTCGGGCAGGGCCCACAGCACGTGCCGTACGAGCACGACGTCGTAGCGCCGGTCCCCGACCGGTGGTGCGGCAGCGTCACCGACCAGGAACACCGCGTCACGCCCGGCGAGTTTGGCGCGGGCGCGGGCGACCATGGCCGGGGAGCTGTCGACGCCGGTCACCCGGTGTCCCTGCTCGGCGGCGAGCAGCGACAGGCTGCCGGTGCCGCAGCCGAGGTCGAGCAGCTCGCCGGGTTCCTCGGGCAGCCAGCCGCGCAGCCGCCCGGCCCAGGCCCGGCGCACCTCCGGGTCCCGCAGGCCGTGGTCGGGGTCGTCGTCGAAGGACGCGGCCTCGGCGTCCCAGTCCACACGCGGCGCGTTCGCGCGGTCACGGTCGTCATTCATGACCCCAGAGTGTCAGCAGCCACTGACAGTCCGGATGGTGACGGGCGCCACTGACAGACCGGCCCCGATGAGGAACTCTCACCGAAAGCGTCTACCTCCGTGAGAACGCGGAACACGGTAGGCACTCAAGGAGGCAGCCATGCGCCGAGCGACCGTGCAGAAGCCCCTCAAGAAGCCGAACTCCCGCCGGATCCGCGAGGAGGCCGAGACCCTGCCCGCGGAGCGGCCCGAGGTCCGAAAAGACATCGCACGCGTCTGGTGGCCGGAGGCCCCATGAGACCCGCTCAGTCCAGACGCCTGCGGTAGTGGATCCGGTCGTAGGGCCCGTCCACCCGCCGCTCGACGACTTCGTACCCGTACTTCGGGTAGATCTTCTGGTTCTCCCACATCATCGCGTTCGTGTAGAGCCTGATCTCGGGCAGACCCAGCGCACGCGCGCGTGCGTCGACGAACCGCAGCAGCCGTCCTCCCACGCCCTGTCCGGCGGCGTCGGGGTGGACGGCGATGCTGTCGAGGAACAGATGGTCGTCGTACGCGTCCAGCCCGACGACCGGCTCGCCGGTGACGAACACCCGCCCCGCGGCCACGTCCGCCGCGTGGTCCGCCTCCATGGGCTGCGGCACCACGCCGATGCGTGCGATGTAGTGGTGGTAGGCGGCGTCGGTGACGGCCTTCACGGCCGCGGCGTCGGCGGCCGCGGCGGGCCGGATCTCGTCGTGCGTCATGGCGCGCACGCTACCGACCTGATCGCAGTCTGAGCACTCCCTTAAAGGCACCATAAGGATCTCCAAAAGCGCCTCTCAACAGGCGATTTCGCGGCGCGGTGCGGCTAGCTTCTGATCGCCGCCCCCACCTTAGAGGAGATCCGCGATGCCCGTATCCGCGAAGCCCGCACGCCTGAAGGCCAAGGCCGCCGCCACCGTCACCGCCCTCGGTGTCGCCCCGCTCGCCCTGACCGCGCTGGCCGCCGCGCCCGCGGTCGCGCACGGCTCGATGGGCGACCCGGTCAGCCGGGTGTCGCAGTGTTACGCGGAGGGGCCGGAGAGCCCGAGGTCCGCGGCGTGCAAGGCGGCCGTCGCCGCGGGCGGCACCCAGGCGCTGTACGACTGGAACGGCATCCGCATCGGCGACGCGGCCGGCCGGCACCAGGAGCTGATACCCGACGGCAAGCTGTGCAGCGCGAACAGCGAGGAGTTCAAGGGCCTGGACCTGGCCCGCGCGGACTGGCCGGCGACGAGCGTCGGCGCGGGGTCGTACACGTTCAAGTACCGGGTGACGGCCCCGCACCGGGGCACCTTCAAGGTGTATCTGACGAAGGCGGGGCACGACCCGGCGAAGCCGCTGGCCTGGAGTGACCTGGACCTGGCGAACCCGGTGGCGACGGCCACGAACCCGGCCGCGCAGGGCGGCTTCTACACCTTCTCCGGCACGCTGCCGGAGCGTTCGGGCCGCCATGTGCTGTACGCGGTGTGGCAGCGCTCGGACAGCCCGGAGGCGTTCTACTCCTGCTCGGACGTCGACTTCGGAGGCACCACACAGGAAACCCCGGCAGACCCGAACGACTCGGCCGCCCCCACCGCCCCCGCACCGACCGCCTCCGCGCCCTCCGAGGAGCAGATCGAGGACGGCGCCGGAAAGTCGACGGTGGAGAACCACGGCCACGGCGACGGGGACGCGCACACCTCGGCCGAGCCCGCCGCTGCGCAGGACGCCGGCGGCAACCGGCCCAAGGCCGCTTCGGCCGGACAGAACCTCGCGGAGACCGGCGGCGACGCCCGCACGGCGTATCTCGCGATGGGCGGCGCGGCCACCCTCGCGCTGGGCTCGGCGGTGCTGTTCACCGCGGCCCGGCGGCGCTCGGCGAGCGGTGCCCGGCACGGTCGCTGACCGACCGGTTTCCGGGGCCCCACCGGCGGCTCAGGCCGGTCGGGCCCCGGCGCACGTCAACTGAACACGGACGCGCAGGTGGACGGGGTGGCGTGTGCCGGGTCGAGCGCGGCCGCCACCTCGTGGAAGGTGATCCGGTCGAGCAGCCCGATGGCCAGGTGCTCGGACAGGTCCAGCGGACACAGGTCCTGCAGCAGCACATTGCGTACGTTCGGACCTTCCAGCCAGCCGCTGCTGTACGGCGTGACCACCTCGTCGTACTTGGTGGCGATGACGGTGTAGCGGACGCCGGGCACGGTGTCGCCGCCCTGGTTGAGCTTGGTCAGGAAGGCGGACCCCGCGACCTGGTCGGCGAGCCCGGGGGTGGCCATGGACAACAGGTCCTCGGCGCCGGGGAAGTAGGGCAGCAGCTTGGTCAGGCCGTTCAGGGTGGTGCCGTGGTTGTCGGGCGCGATGCCGATCAGGGCGTTCACCTCGGCGGCCCCGCCCAGGAACTTGAGGTAGTAGCGGGGCATCATGCCGCCCTGCGAGTGACCGACGAGGTCGGCCTCGGCGGCGCCGGTGGTGTCGAGCACCCGGTCGACGAACGCGTCGAGCTGCTCGGCGGACTTGTCGATCGGGCCGAGCCCGTGGAAGAACGGGACGCCGGGCAACTGGCCGTAGTCGAGGGAGAAGACGCAGTAGCCGCGCGCGGTCAGATAGGGCGCGAGGCCGAGCCAGTTGTCGACGGAGTTGCCGAACGTGCCGTGGACCAGCACGACGGGCCGGGGGTGGGCGGCGGACGGCTTGCAGGTCCAGTCGTTCCAGCCGCTGCTGGTGGCGCTCTCGGCATGAGCGGCGGTCGCGGCGGTCGCAGCGGGAACGGTGGCGACGGCTGCGGTCAGCAGCACGGCTGAGAGGGATCTGAGCAGGCGTTTCCAGGGCAGCATCGGGTGATCTCCTCGCGGCTCAAGGGAATGGCGACTGCCTTACGCCCTGTGATCCGGATCACGGGATGCTGTTCACTCGTCAAGTTACGGACGAGTAGTCAAAGATGGAAGTTACGCGTCAGTAAAAACTTCCAGCGCTAACCGACACGCCGTCACCAGACGGGCCGAATGGGCCCTTGAGGTGCGATCCGCGCCAGCCGGCCGTACAGCCCCCGCAGCTCCTCCTCGCCGAGCACTCCGGCCCAGGCCCGCACCACCTCGGCGGCGGACTCCTCGGCGGCACGCGTGCACGCCCACCCCCGCTCGGTGAGCACGATCAGGCGAGCCCGCGCGTCCCCGGGATGCGGCCGCCGCTCGGCGTACCCCTTGCGCACGATCTCGTCGACCAGCTGGCTCGCGGCCTGCTTGGTCACCCCGAGATGTGCGGCTAGGTCGGTGACCGTCGCCCCGTCGGGTGCGAGCCGGACGAACGCGAACCCGTGCGCGGGCCGCATCCCCTCGAAGCCGCGCGCCACGACCCCGTCGTTGATGCGCTGGGTCAGCTCACCGGCGACGGCGAGCAGGGCGACGGACAGGGCCATGGCGTCGGAGTTCTGCACGCCGTCATTGAAACACCCTTGACGTATTGGTCAATCTCCTTGACCATCATCCATATGGTCAAGCCGCTTGACCATCCTTGCGCCACCCTTACGCATCCGACCGGAGGTTTCCCCTTGCCCGTGATCCGTTCGTCCGACGCCGTCACCCACGAGATCCACGGCGCCCGTTTCGTCTCGTACGCCACCCCGCTCAGCGGCAGCAAGGAGCTGTGCGCCTGGCGCGGCGAGATCCCGGCGGGGACGAAGGCCCCCGCCCACACCGTCAACCGCGAGGAGATCTTCCATCTGCTGATCGGCGACCTGCTGATCACCCTCGACGACGTCACCGAGCGCGTCACCGCGGGTGACACCGTGATCATCAACCCCGGGGCGACGCTGGCCGTGGAGAACCCGACGGCCCACACGGCGATCACCTGGGTCACGACGTCCATCGGCCTGGAGGCGACGATGACCGACGGCACAGTCATCACTCCCCCTTGGGCCAACTAGGCTTTTTCGGGGGCGCGGGGAACTGCGCGACAAGCCACGACGGCGCGGGCACCCGCAAGACAAACAGGCCCACCCACGGCGAACGGCGAAGCGCTACGCCGCCAACGACCCCGGCATCACAGCCCGCGGCCCGAACTTCGCCCGAGCCCGATCCGCGACCTCCTCGATACGCCGGACCTTCTCGTCCACAGGATCGAACATGAGCTGATGAGAGGCCTGTTCGGCAGGCGCGAGCCCCTCCGCCCGCAAGGAGACCGCCCGCACCCGAGCCCGCTGAAGACCCAGCGCCTCGTACATGCCGTAAGCCACCCGAGTCAGCTCGGCCGAATGCGCGGTCGCCTCCTTCAACGTGCAACTCCGCGAGGTGGCCGACCGGTCGGCGTACCGCACGGTGAGGGTCAGCGTGCGGCACACCTTGCCGACGGCACGCAGCCGGGCGCCGAGCTCCTCCGCGGCCGCCAGCAGCGCACGCCGATGCCGGTCGGGATCCAACTCGTCGCGGGAGAACGGCCGTTCGGCGGCGAGAGAGCGTGAGACGGCGTTCGGGACGACCCGCCCACGGTCGACCCCGTTCGCCTTCTCGTGCAGCTCACGCCCCACCCGGGCACCGACCAGACGCTGCAGCGTGGACAGCGGCGCGCCGGCGACCCGGCCGAGGGTGTCGAGACCGTACTCGTCCAGGGTGCGGGCGGTGGCCGGACCCACGCCGGGCAGCGCGAGGACGGGCTGACCGGCGAGGAACTCCCGGATCGCGTCCGCGTCCTCGGGCACCGCGTACGTCACCCCGGGCCGGGCCGCGCGCAGCGCCATACGGGCGAGCATCGGGCTCGGCCCGGCGCCGATCACACAGTCGACGCCGTGCAGCGCGAGCGCCCGCACCCGGATCACCGAGGCCAGTTCGACGGCGCTGCGCCCGAAGTAGCGTTCGGCGCCGCCCAGATCGGCCAGTGCCCCGTCCGGCGGCAGCGCCTCGACGACCGGCGTGAACTCCTCGAGCAGTCCGAGCAGCCCCGGCAGGGCCGCCTCGTACATCGGCGGCAGCCGGAAACGTACGCAGAGGATGGTCATCCCGCACTCCCAGGGCTCTGGTGCCACAACTTCCTTGCCGCAGCAGGCCCTTGTGAGGCCTCCTGCCCCGCGGGCCGCAGATCGGCCCACGGATGCATCTCGTAACCGGTCGGCAGATGGATACGCCGCCCACCGGTCGGGTCCCCCTCACTCGTCCCGGAACCCGCCTCGGGCACCGGCTCGGCCAGCCGGGCCGCGACCTCGTCGAGGCCGCCCTCGGCGCGCAGTTCGACCAGCTCGGCGAGGTTCCAGGCGGCGGAGCCCACCACGCTGAGGCTGCGCGGCCCGCGCCGCTGCACCACCCCCCGCACCAGCAGCAGCCACGAGTGGAAGACGGTGTGGGCGCAGGCGTCGTGGGAGTCGTCGAAGAAGGCCAGGTCGACCAGGCCGGTGCCGTCGTCGAGGGTGGAGAAGATGACCCGCTTGCCGGACCGGATCGGCGGCGTCTGGGTGGCCGCCTTGGCTCCTGCGACCAGCACGGTCTCGCCGTGCCGGGCCTCGCGCAGCCGGCGCGCGGAGACCACGCCCAGCTCGTCGAGGAAGGCGCGGTGGTCGTCCATGAGGTTGCGCGAGGCGTCCATGGAGAGCACACCGAGCTCGGCGCTGAGCTTCTCGGCGTCGGACAGGTCGGGCAGCCCGGCGGGCGCGGTCTTGCGCCCTCCGGCCAGCGGCAGTTGAGCTCCTCCTCTGCTACGGGCGCCCCGGTGCAGCTCGGTCAAGTGCAGTTGCAGATCACGCCGGTTGGCGCCGAAGGAGTCCAACGCGCCGACCTGCGCGAGCCGTCCGGCCACCGGGCGGCTCGGGCGGGCCCGCTCCCAGAAGTCCAGCAGGGAGGCGTAGGGCTGCCCGTCGGCGATCCGGGCGGCCTCGGCCTCGCTGATGCCGTGCACATCGGACAGGGCGAGCCGCAGACCCCAGCCATCGGACACCAGTTCGATACGGTGGGCAACGCCCGACTTGTTCACATCCAGCGGCAGCACCGGCACCCCGCGCCGCCGCGCGTCCGCCAGCAGCAGCCGCTTGGGGTACATCCCGGGGTCGTGGGTGAGCAGCCCGGCATAGAAGGCGGCCGGGTGATGGGCCTTCAGCCAGGCCGACTGATAGGTCGGCACGGCGAAGGCGACCGCGTGCGCCTTGCAGAAGCCGTAGGAACCGAAGGCCTCGATGATCTCCCAGGTACGCTGAATCGTTTCCGCGTCATAGCCGCGCGCCGCCGCGTGCTGGGCGAACCACACCTTGATCCGCCCCTGCGACTCCGGGTCGGACAGCCCGCGCCGCACCCGGTCGGCCTCGCCGCGCCCGCAGCCGGTCATGATCGCCACGATGTCGATGATCTGCTCGTGGAAGACGACGACCCCGTAGGTGTCGCGCAGCGGCTCCTCAAGGTCCGGGTGCGGATAGCGCACCGGCGCCCGTCCGTGCCGGGCCGCGATGAACGGCCGCACCATGTCGGCGGCGACCGGCCCGGGCCGGAAGAGCGAGATATCGACCACGAGGTCATGAAAAGTCGAAGGCTGCAGGCGCCCCACCAGATCGCGCTGGCCCGGCGACTCGATCTGGAAGCAGCCCAGCGTCTCGGTGGACCGGATCAGCCGGTACGTCGCCGGATCGCCCGGCGGCACCGCGTCCAGGTCGACCCTGGTGCCCGTGGCCCGCTCCACCTCGGCGACCGCGTGCGCCATCGCCGACTGCATCCGCACACCGAGCACGTCCAGCTTGAGCAGCCCGAGGTCCTCCACGTCGTCCTTGTCGAACTGGGACATGGGAAAGCCCTCGCCGCTGGTCGGCATGACCGGCGTACGGGTCAGCAGGGAGGCGTCGGACAGCAGCACCCCGCACGGGTGCATGGCGACCCCGCGCGGCAGCGCGTCGAGCGCCTCGACCAGCTCCCACAGCCTGCCGTACTTCTCCCGCTCCCCGGCCAGTTGCCTCAGCTCGGGCAGTTCGTCGAGGGCCGCGCGGGCGTCGCGGGCGCGGATGTGCGGGAAGGACTTGGCGATCCGGTCGATCTCGGCGGGGTCCATGGACAGGGCCGCGCCGACGTCCCGGACGGCGTGCCGCACCCGGTAGGTCTCGGGCATGGCGACGGTGGCGACCCGCTCGGTGCCGAAGCGGCCGATGATCGCCCGGTAGACCTCCAGGCGGCGCGCGGACTCCACGTCGATGTCGATGTCGGGCAGCACCAGCCGCTCCTTGGACAGGAAGCGCTCCATGAGCAGCCCGTGTTCGACGGGGTCGGCGTGCGCGATGCCGAGGAGGTGGTTGACGAGGGACCCGGCACCGGAGCCGCGCGCGGCGACCCGGATGCCCATGTCCCGTACGTCGTCCACCACCTGAGCGACCGTCAGGAAATAGGAAGCGAAGCCGTGGTGGGCGATGATGTCCAGCTCGTGGTGCATCCGCTCCCAGTACTCCCGGCGGCCGGCGTAGCCGTGCAGCACCATGCCGGCCGCAGCCCGGGAGGCGAGCGCCCGCTGGGCGGTGCGGCGGCCCGCGCCGACGAGGTGCGGTTCGGGGAAGTGGACGCTGCCCATGCCGAGGTGGTCCTCGGGGTCGACGAGGCACTCGGCGGCCGTGGCCGCGGTCTGCTCCAGCAGCCGGTGGGCCGTGTCCCGGCGGAAGCCCGCGGCCTCCACGATCCGCTCGGCCGCGTGCAGCATGGCCCCGGCGTCCTTCAGCCAGGCCTCGCCGGAGTCCAGCTCCTTGGCCGGGTCGATGGGCACCAGCCGGCGGGCGGCGTCCAGCACGTCGGCGACCGGGCCCAGGCCGGGGTCGGCGTACCGCACGGCGTTGCTGAGGACCGGCCGCACCCCCTGCTCGGCGGCGAGGCCCACGGTGCGCGCGGCCAGCCGCAGGGAGCCGGGCCCGGTGCCCTCGCGGCCGTGCCAGACGGCCTCCAGGCGCAGGGCGTCGCCGTACACCTCCCGCCAGGGGCCGAGCAGCACGGCCGCGCGGTCGGGGCGGCCCGCGGCGAGGGCGCGGCCGACGTCGGAGTCGGGGCCGAGCAGTACGGTGAGGCCGTCGGCGTGGTTGTCGGCCCAGGTCAGCAGGGGTGTGTCCGGGGCGGTGTGGGCGGCGCTGACGAGCCGGCACAGGTCGGCCCAGCCGCGGGCGCCGTCCCGGGCGAGGAAGGTGACGCGGGGGGCGGACTCGTCGACGAAGGCGCCGCCGCGCACGGGGGTGCGCCGCCGCTCCCGTCGTACGGAGTCGTCGTGCGCGGCCGTCTCGGGCCGGGCGACCGCCAGGTCGGCCCCGAACAGGGGGCGGATGCCGGCCCTGACGCAGGCCTTGGCGAACCGGACCGTACCGGCGAGGGTGTCGCGGTCGGTGAGGGCGAGGGCGTCCATGCCCCGCTCCGAGGCACGCTCGGCCAGCCGCTCCGGGTGGGAGGCGCCGTAGCGCAGGGAGAACCCGGAGACGGTGTGCAGATGCGTGAACCCCGGCATCCGCACCTCCTGCTGTCGACCGCTGTCGAACATTCGTTCCCAACCTGCTCACCCCCACCATAGACCAAAACCCGAACGTATGTACGACAGCCGTTCGGGCGCCTCCCACCTGCGCAAACGGCCGTCACCCGGGAGCGTTGGGGACATGACACAGAGCACCCTGTCCGAGGTGAGGGACGCCGTCACGCCGCGGGCCACGCTGCTGGTGATCGGCGTGATCGCCCTCCAGCTGCTGTTCATCGCCTCCTATGTGGGGGCGCTGCACGATCCGAAGCCCAAGGACGTGCCCTTCGGGGTGGTGGCGCCGCGGGCGGCGGCCGGGCAGGCGGTGGCCAGGCTGGAGCAGCTGCCCGGCTCGCCGCTGGACCCGCGTGCGGTGGCGGACGAGGCGACGGCCCGGAAGCAGATCATGCACCGGGACATCGACGGCGCCCTGGTGGTGAACCCGGCCGGCACCACCGACACCCTCCTGGTCGCCTCGGGCGGCGGCACGGTGCTCGCCACCGCCCTGGAGAACCTCACCGCCGCCCTGGAGAAGACCCAGAACCGCGCGGTCCGCACGGTCGACGTGGCCCCGGCCTCACCGCAGGACTTCGACGGTCTGTCCTCCTTCTATCTGGTGGTCGGCTGGTGCGTGGGCGGCTATCTCTGCGCCTCGATCCTGGCGATCAGCACCGGCGCCCGCCCGGCCAACCCCACGAGAGCGGCGATCAGGCTCGGGGTGATGGCCCTGGTCTCGATCGTGGGCGGCCTCGGCGGCGCGGTCATCGTCGGGCCGATCCTGGACGCCCTGCCCGGCGGCGTGGTCGCCCTGTGGTGGCTCGGCGCCCTGATCACCTTCGCCGTCGGCGCCGCCACCCTCGCCCTCCAGGGCGTCTTCGGCGTCGTCGGCATCGGCCTGGCGATCCTCCTCGTGGTCATCGCGGGCAACCCGAGCGCGGGCGGCGCCTTCCCGCTGCCGATGCTCCCGCCCTTCTGGAACGCCATCGGCCCGGCCCTGCCCCCGGGCGCGGGCACCTGGGCCGCGCGCTCGATCGCCTACTTCCGCGGCAACGACACCACCGCGTCCCTGCTGGTCCTGGGCGCCTGGGCCCTCGCCGGCATCGTCGTCACGATGCTCGCCGCGGCCCTGCGCCGGCGCCGCGCCACCGAACCGGGTCCCGTCGGTGCGGGCCCGGACGGCAGCATGGCGCGGGCGGGCGAGGTCAGCTCCTGAGCTCCGGCGGGGAGATCTCCGACCTCGTGATCGCCGAGTCCGTCGTGCCCCACTTCTTGAGGATCTTGTCGTAAGTGCCGTCCTCGATCAGCTTGTTCACCGCCGCCCGGAAGGCGGGCGCCAGCTTGGTGCCCTTCTTGAAGGCGAAGCCGACGTCGAGGCGGTGGAACTCGTTGAGGAACTTCAGGCCCTCCTGGTGGGCCACGGCGTAGCGCAGGCCGTTGATGGTGGACATCACCACGTCGCTGCGGCCCTGTTGGAGGGAGGACCAGATGGCGCCGGCCTCGTTGTAGGTCTGGATCTTGTACGGCTTCTCACCGGCGTCCGTGCAGAGGTGTCTGTTCTCCTCCAGCGTGGCCTCGAAGGTGGTGCCGGCGCCGGTGGCCACGTTCAGGCCGCACAGTTGCCGCAGGTCGGTGACCTTCGACAAGTCGCTGTCCTCACGCGTGGCGAAGCCCTGGCCGTCGTTGATGTAGGTGACGAAGTCGATGGTCTCGCGCCGTTCGTCGGTCACTCCGAAATTGCTGGCGCCGAAGTCGTACTTGCCGCTGTCCAGGGCGGGCAGGATCGCCTCGAAGCCGGCCTGTTCGGTCTTCAGTTCGATGCCGAGGACATGGGCGACGGCCTTGGTGAAGTCGACGTCCTGGCCGGTGAGGGTCTTTCCGTCGTCCAGGTAGGTGGTGCCGGGCGGGGTGCCGCCGACACTCACGGCCACCGTGAGGCTCTTGACGTCCGGGGGGAGGAGTTTCGCGGCGGCCGGGTCCACCGCGATGTCCGAGACGACGTCCCCGGCGGGAACGTGGTCCTGGCCCTGGTCCGGGGTGTCCGCACCGCATGCGGTGAGCAGCAGGGCCGCCGAGGTGATCAGGGCGAACGGGGCGAAATGGCGTGCGTGGGCGCGCACGGTCGTACGACGCATGATGTGCGGTCTCCTACAGGAGCGAAGGCGGAAGAAGCGCAGGGCGAGGGGAGAGTGCGCGTGTGAAGGCGTGGGTGGAGACCCTGATCAGGCAGGGCAGGCAGGGGGTCGGCTCAACAAGAACAGGACCACACGCGACCGAAGTCGATGTGGGAGCGCGTGACCAGCCACTGCTGCGGATGCATGGGCCAAGTGGAACAGGTCGCCGATGCCGCGTCAACCACGGTGAGACGTACCGCTCACACTCTGGACACCCTTGACAGGAAAGGGAATCGGGACCGTAATCTCGACGAACGGCCCTGCTGAGGGGCTCGGCCGTGAGGTGCGGGGCTGACCCGCGCCCGCTGTGTGAAGGCATCCGTCCATCGCGCCATGGAGCCTTCCCATGTCTTCCGACACCCTCGCCAAAGCCCCTGACATACCCCAGGACACCGACGTACCGCGGATCGTGCCGCAACGCCGGTACGGGCAGTGGGCCGCGGCCGTCGTCGTCCTCGCCCTGCTGGGCCTCGCCGTCAACTCCGTTCTGCGCAACGACGCGTTCCACTGGGACGTCGTCGCCCGCTGGTTCACCTCCGCCTCGGTGCTGCGCGGACTGTGGCTCACCCTCTGGCTGACCGCGGTCGTCATGGTGCTGGGCTTCGCCCTCGGCACCCTGCTCGCCGCGTTCCGGTTGTCCGCCAACCCCGTGCTGAGAGCGGTGAGTTGGGGCTACGTCTGGCTGTTCCGGTCGATCCCGATCCTGGTGCAGCTGCTGCTGTGGTTCAACATCGGGGCGCTGTATCCGCAAGTCCTCGGCGTGCGGACCGTCGACCTGCTCGGCCCGGTCACCGTCGCGATCGTCGGACTGACCCTGCACGAGGCCGCGTACGCCGCCGAGGTGGTGCGCGGCGGCATCCTCTCCGTCGACCGCGGGCAGATCGAGGCCGCCCAGGCGCTGGGTCTGAGCCGGTGGCGGCGGTGGCGGCGGATCGTGCTGCCGCAGGCGATGCGCTCCATCGTCCCGCCGGCCGGGAACATGCTGATCGGCACCCTGAAGGGCACCTCCATCGTCAGCGTCATCGCGGTCAGCGACCTGCTGTTCTCGGTGCAGCTGATCTACCACCGCACCTACCAGGTGATCCCGCTCCTGATGGTCGCCACCCTCTGGTACACCGTGGTCACCTCGGTGCTGACCATCGGCCAGTACTACGTCGAGAAGCACTACGCGCGCGGCTCGGAGACCTCCCGATGAGGCCGTCGCTGGTGATCGTCGGGGCCGGTCCGCGGGGGACCGGTCTGCTGGAGCGGATCGCCGCCAACGCGCCCGAGCTGTACGCCGCCCAGGCTCTGGACATCCATCTCGTCGATCCGCATCCGCCGGGCGCCGGCCGCATCTGGCGCGAGGCCCAGTCGCCGCTGCTGTGGATGAACTCCCACGCCGAGGACGTCACCCTGTTCACCGACGACACGGTGACCATGGCCGGGCCCGTGCACGCGGGGCCCACTCTGCACGAGTGGGCCGGCATCGAGGGCCGCACCTTCACCGGCCGGCGGCTCCAGGGCGCCTATCTGCGCTGGGTGTACGACCGTACGGTGGAGCGACTGCCCCCGCGGATCCGGGTTCATCACCATCCGCGGCGCGCCCTGCGGGTGACCGGCTCGCACGCGGGACGCCAGCAGGTGTGGTTGGAGGGCCGTCCGCGGCCTCTCCCGGCCGACCTCGTCGTCCTGACGCTCGGCCACCTCGACGCCGAACTCGACGACGAACAGCGCGAGTTGGCCGCGTACGCGAAGGCCCATGGGCTGGTGCACCTCCCGCCCGACTTCACCGCCGACAGCGACCTGTCCGCGTTGAAAGCCGGTGAACCCGTCCTGGTGCGCGGCTTCGGACTGGCCTTCGTGGACCTGATGGTGCTGCTCACCGAGGGCCGCGGCGGACGCCACGAGGGCGACACCTATGTGCCGTCGGGGCAGGAGCCCGTGCTGTACGTCGGGTCGCGGCGCGGAGTGCCGTACCACGCGAAGATCGGCTACGACTGGACGGGCGAACGCCCGCCGCTGCCGCGTTTCCTGGGCCCGGCCGAGATCGACCGACTGCTCGCCCGGCCCGATGAGTTCGACTTCGGGCGGAACGTGTGGCCGCTGGTGGAGAAGGAGCTGGGCTTCGCGCACTACCACCGGCTGTTCACCGCCCATCCCGGGCGCACCGCCCTGCCCTGGCCCGACTTCGAGGCGAAGTACGCCGTCGCCGACCCCGCCGAGCGGGCGGCGCTGGTGGCGTCCGCCGTGCCCGACCCGGCCGACCGGCTGGACCTGGCGGCCCTCGACCGGCCGCTGGACGGGGTGCGGTACGCCTCGCGGGAGGCGCTCCAGGAGGGGCTACGGGACTACATCGAGCGTGACCAGACCAGACGTCATGACCCGCAGCACAGCCCCGACTTGGCGGTCTTCCTCGCCCTGCTCTCCGTCTACGGGCAGCTCGTGCGGCTCGGCGACATCGGCGGCTGGTGGCACGGGTTCTTCAGCTACCTCGCCTCCGGGCCGCCCGGGCCCCGACTGCGGCAGATGCTCGCGCTGTCACGGGCCGGGGTGCTGCGGTTCGTCGGCGCGGACATGGCCGTGGCCGCCGAGGACGGGGTGTTCCGCGCGTCCAGCCCGACCGCGCCCGGAGTGCGGACCGAGGCCCGTGCGCTGGTCGAGGCGCGGCTGCCGCAGCCGACCGTGGAGCGGGCCCGGGATTCGCTGCTGCGGCAGCTGTACGCCGACGGGGCCGCCGCCACCCCGGACGGGCTGCTGGCCGTCGACCCCGCCGACGGGCGGGTCCTGGACCGCGCCGGGCGCCCGCACCCGCGGCGGTTCGCGCTCGGGCCGCACACCGACGCCCGCGGCTCGGGCGCGTTCACCCGGCCGCGCACCGGCGGCCCCGCCTTCCGGCAGAACGACGCCACCGCGCGAGCGGCGCTGGCCTTCCTCGCGGACCTCGCGGGCCGGGCCGCCGCGTAGGCCACGTCACTTCCCCCACACAGGAATCAAAGGATGCATGCGATGACCGTCATGGTCGACATCAGATCCGTCCACAAGAGCTTCGGCTCCCTGGAGGTCCTCAAGGGCATCGACCTCACGGTGGGCGCCGGGCAGGTCACGGTGATCCTCGGCCCCTCCGGCTCGGGCAAGTCCACGCTGCTGCGCACGATCAACCACCTGGAGAAGGTGGACCGAGGCGCGATCAGCGTCGACGGGGCGCTGATCGGCTACCGCCGCGCGGGGAACCGGCTGCACGAACTGCCCGAGCGCGAGGTGCTGAGGCAGCGCACCCGGATCGGTTTCGTCTTCCAGAACTTCCACCTCTTCCCGCACCTCACCGCGCTGGAGAACGTTGTCGAGGCGCCGGTGTCGGTGCTGAAGCGGTCCCGCAAGGACGCCGTCCTGGCCGGGCGCGGGCTGCTGGAGCGGGTGGGCCTCGCCGACAAGGCCGACGTCTATCCGCGCCAGTTGTCCGGCGGACAGCAGCAGCGGGTGGCCATCGCCCGGGCGCTCGCCCTCGAGCCGAAGCTGCTGCTGTTCGACGAGCCGACCTCCGCGCTCGACCCCGAGCTCGTCGGCGAGGTCCTCGACGTCATCAAGGAGCTGGCCCGGCAGGGCACCACCATGATCGTCGTGACGCACGAGATCGGGTTCGCCCGGGAGGTCGCCGACACGGTGGTGTTCATGGACGCCGGGCGGATCGTCGAACAGGGCCCGCCGGGTGAGGTGCTCGACGCGCCGCGGCACGAACGCACCCGGGCCTTCCTGTCGAAGGTGCTGTGACCATGGGGCTGTTGCATCTGGCCGCCGGTCTCGACGGCGACCCCGGCCCGGACGCGGTCCTGCTCGCCGAGCGCGGCGGGCTCGACTTCGTGACGCTCGCCGGCGACGACCCGCTCAGCCTGCTCGCGCTCACCTCCCGGATCGGGCTGGTCAGCGACGCCGTCCCGGGGCCGGCGCACGGCCGGGCGGGCGTACGGGTCGAGGGACCGGGCCTGTCCGGCCGTACGGCGGACGCGGCCGTGCGGGTCGCCGAAGTCACCTTCGACCAGGCCGACTTACGGCTCGCCGTCCGGTACGCCGACGTGGTGCTGGTGCGGGCCGCCGGGCGGGCGCAGGCGGGGGCCGTACGCGAGGAGCTGCGCCGGGAGGTGGCCGCGGCCGGGCGTGATCCCGACGCGGTGCGCGTGCTGGCGAGCCTGCGGATCGACCTGGGCGGCGGCGAGCACGCGGCCGAGCCCGGCCACGGCGGGGGCGGCCCCCGGCACACCGCGCACGGGCCCCTCTACCGCGGCGGCCCCGTCGACCTGGCCGAGCTGATCGCACGCTGGCACGCCGAGGGCGTCACCGACGGCTTCCATGTCACCCCGGTCGAACCGCGCAGCGATCTGGAGCGGTTCGTCAACGGCACGGTCGCCCTGCTCCAGCACCGCGGCCTGTTCCGCACCTTCTACCCGGGCGGCACGCTCCGCGAGCATCTGGGGCTGCCGTATCCCGCGCCCAGCGTGTCGCACTCCATGGAAAGGTTGATCACATGACGACGACGGACGCATTCGACGAGTGGAAGCAGTGGCACGAGCGCCGTGTGGAGACGGTGTCGGCGCCTCACGGGCCGCTCGCCCTGACCGGCACGCACTGGCTGGAGGACTATCCGGACGGTCGACTTCCGGCCATTCCCGGGCTCTGGCGCGCCGACGGGGACGCGGTGGTGCTGACCGCCGCCGCCGAGGACGGGCTGACCCTCGACGGGGCGCCCTTCACCGGCGAGGCGCGCCTCACGGCCGACTCCGGCCCGGCGGCCGCGTCCCGGGTTGCCCTCGGCGAGCGGCGCCTGGTGGTGCTGGTGCGCGAAGGGATATGGGGCATACGGGACTTCGACCCGGCCTCCGAGGCGCGCCGCGCCTTCCAGGGCATCGAGGCCACGCCGTACGACCCGCGCTGGGCGGTGCCCGGGCGTTTCACGCCGTACGGCGCCGACCGGACGGTGCGGGTGGCGAACGCGGACGGGCGCGAGCGCGGGCTCGGGCTCGGCGGTGACCTGTCGTTCGCCCTGGACGGGCAGGAGTTCACGCTCCAGGTGAGCGTCGAGGCGGACGGCTCGCTGTGGGCGGTGTTCGCCGACGCCACCAGCGGGGTGAGCAGCTACCGCTTCCGGTTCCTGCGGCCCGCCGCGCCGGACGCCGAGGGCCGTACGACGGTCGACCTCAACCGCGCGCTGCTGCCGCCGTGCGCCTTCGCCGACCACTTCATCTGCCCCTTCCCACCCCCGGGCAACACCTTGGACGTGGCCGTGGAGGCGGGAGAGCGCAACCTGGTCTGAGCTCCGCTTCTCGAACGACACGCGCGCCGGCGGCCGTACCGTCGGCGCGTGTGGCGTGTGTACGGCAAACGGGTTCGTCCGCCGGACGCCTCTGCGGGTGGTCTTGTGCGCGAGCCGGTCGGCGGGCATTCTCCCCTGCGGCGCATGTCAGGAGCCACGCCACCCCCACAGCGTCTCACGGGCCCCCGACCCTGCCGGGGCCTTCCGCTCCCACGAGGAGGATCAGTGAGAACCCAGCGCATCCGACTGCTCGCCGTCGCCGCAGGACTCGTCGCCGCCACCCTGGCCGGGCTGCCCAGCGCGGGCGCGTCCGCTCCGGCCGACGACGCGGCCGAACTCGCCCGGGCCGCGAGTGCCGTGGCCGCGGCCGCACCGGGCGGCACCGCCTGGTACACCGACCGGGCGTCCGGACAGGTCGTCGTCACCGCGGACAGCACCGTCTCCGCGGCCGAGATCGCCCGCATCGAGAAGGCCGCCGACGCGGTCGAGGTCAGGCGCACCCCCGGCGTCATCCGCCCGCTGCTGTCCGCCGGAGACGCCATCTACGGCGGCGGCTACCGCTGTTCGCTCGGCTTCAACGTGGTCAGCGGCGGCACGTACTACTTCCTCACCGCAGGTCACTGCGGCAAGTCGGTCAAGACCTGGTACACCGACTCCGCCCACCGCACCCTGATCGGCCCGACCGTCGGCGCCGACTTCCCCGGCAACGACTACGCCCTGGTCCGCTACGACAACACCGGCCTCAGCCACTCCGGCGGGTACAGCGCCGCCAACGCGTACGTCGGCGAGAGCGTCAAGCGCACCGGCTCCACCACCGGCACCCACGGCGGGACCGTCACCGCCCTCAATGTGACCGTGCGCTACCAGGGCGGCGGCACCGTGCACGGGATGATCCAGACCACGGTCTGCGCCGAGCCCGGCGACTCCGGCGGTCCGCTCTACGACGGCACCAAGGCGCTCGGCATCACCTCCGGCGGCAGCGGCGACTGCCGGTCCGGCGGCACGACCTTCTACCAGCCGGTGCCCGAGGCGCTGAGCGCGTACCGCGTCAGCATCTACTGAGCCCGGACCGGGGCGTCCTGGTCGACCCTCGCATTCCCGCTCCCTCGCATTCCCGCTCCACCGAACGTCCGGTTCGTCCGCGTCGAACCTGATGGACGCGCGTGGATCGGCGGACAGTTGAAAGCCGCACGGCCGAAAGGCGCCCTTGCGCCGCTCGGCCGTGCGGCCGAATACTCCCCCACAGCGCTTGTCAGGAGCACGGCATACCCGGGATCCGGGACCTGCCCCCGACTGCGCCTCACGGGCCCCGACCCCACGCGGGCCCCCGACTTCCTTTGTGGAGGAACGAAAAGTGAGGATCAAGCGCACCACCCCCCGCAGCGGTATCTCGAGACGGACCCGGCTGACCGCCGTGACGACCGGTCTCGTGGCCGCGGCCGCGATCGCGATCCCCAGCGCGAACGCCTCCGACGTCACCACGTACAGCGCCGCACAGCTCAACCAGGCGGGCAACGCCGTGCTCAAGGCCGATGTGCCGGGCACCGCGTGGGCCGTCGACGCCAAGAACCACAAGCTGCTGCTGACCGTCGACAGCACGGTCTCCCAGGCCGAGCTCGCGAAGATCAAGCGGCAGGCCGGTGCCAACGCCGGCGCGATCAGCGTCAAGCGCACGCCCGGCACGTTCAACAAGCTGATCTCCGGCGGCGACGCCATCTACGCGAGCAGCTGGCGCTGCTCCCTGGGCTTCAACGTCCGCAGCGGCAGCACGTACTACTTCCTGACCGCGGGCCACTGCACCGACGGCGCGGGCACCTGGTACTCCAACTCCTCGCGCACCACGGTGCTCGGCTCCACGGCCGGCTCCAGCTTCCCGACCAACGACTACGGGCTCGTGCGCTACACGAACACGTCCGTCACCAAGTCGGGCACGGTCGGCAGCGTGGACATCACCAGCGCCGCGACGCCGAGCGTGGGCACCACGGTCTACCGCCGCGGCTCCACCACGGGCACGCACAGCGGCCGGGTCACCGCCCTCAACGCGACCGTCAACTACGGCGGCGGCGACATCGTCTACGGCATGATCCAGACCACGGTCTGCGCCGAGCCGGGCGACTCCGGCGGCCCGCTGTACTCCAACAGCGGCATCGCCTACGGCCTGACCTCCGGCGGCAGCGGTGACTGCAGCTCCGGCGGCACGACGTTCTTCCAGCCGGTGACGGAGGCGCTGAGCGCGTACGGCGTGAGCGTCTTCTAAGGCTGAGGCGAACGCCCGCACCCGCACCTCTTCCTGTGAGCCCCCGCACGCAACCCGCGTGCGGGGGCTCGCTCTTGCCCGCCCCTACTGATCCCGACCGATCCGACTGATCCCGGCTGCCGGAGCGTCGAATTCGAGCCACGGCCGGATGTCACGCTCCGCCTAGCGGTTACTCGCTCGTAGTATTTGCAGTGCGAATTCCCAAGGGTGCGAGCGAACGGCTGTGTGCGCGGGAGCGTTCGACACCGCTGTACGCGCGTCCTGAAGTCGACCTTGTGTGCTCCCTGTGAGGTTCGGAAGAGTAGGCGCCCGTCAACCAAGCCTTCCGGTCCGTCAGGTCCCCACAACCTGCGGAACCGACCCCCCACAGGAGGACACGAGTTGAAGCACCGACGCATACCCAGGCGGCGGGCCGCCGCGGCAGGTGCGGGTATCGCCGCACTGGTGGCCGCGGGCGTCACTTTCCAGAGTGCGAACGCGAGCGAAACCCCCGACACCGCCCAGCCGAAGACCCTCTCGGCGCCCGCGGCCGGAAAGCTCGCCTCACTGCTCGGCCAGGACCTCGGCGCCGACGCGGCGGGCACGTACTACGACGCACAGGCGAAGAACCTGGTCGTGAACGTCCTCGACGCGGCCGCCGCCCAGACGGTCGAGGAGGCCGGGGCCAAGGCGCGGATCGTCGAGAACTCCCTCGCCGAGCTGAGAAGCGCCCGCACCACCCTCACGCAGGACGCCACGATCCCGGGCACGGCCTGGGTCACCGACCCGACCACCAACAAGGTCGTCGTCACCGCCGACCGCACCGTCTCCGACGCCGAGTGGGCGAAGCTCACCGAGGTCGTGAAGGGGCTCGGGCAGACGGCCGAACTCCAGCGCTCGAAGGGTGAGTTCAAGCCCTTCATCGCCGGCGGCGACGCCATCACCGACGGCAGCGGCCGCTGCTCGCTCGGCTTCAACGTGGTCAAGGGCGGCGAGCCGTACTTCCTGACCGCGGGGCACTGCACCGAGTCCATCACCACCTGGTCGGACTCGTCCGGCAACGAGATCGGCACCAACGAGACGTCCAAGTTCCCCGGCGACGACTACGGCCTGGTGAAGTACACCGCCGAGGTGGACCACCCGAGCGAGGTGAACCTCTACAACGGCTCCGCGCAGGCGATCACCGGCGCCGCCGAGGCCACCGTCGGCATGGAGGTCACCCGCAGCGGCTCCACCACCCAGGTCCACTCCGGCAAGGTCACCGGCCTGGACGCCACCGTCAACTACGGCAACGGCGACATCGTCAACGGCCTGATCCAGACCGACGTGTGCGCCGAGCCCGGCGACAGCGGCGGTTCGCTCTTCTCCGGCGACAAGGCCGTCGGCCTCACCTCCGGCGGCAGCGGTGACTGCACCTCCGGCGGCGAGACCTTCTTCCAGCCGGTGACCGAGGCCCTCTCGGCGACCGGCACCGAGATCGGCTGAACCACCCGCACGACCTGAGTCCGAGGTCCCGCCCCGCGCGCGAGGGGCGGGACTTCGGCGTTCCACGGGCCCCCGCACCGGCGCGCCGGTCCTCAGCAGCCGCAGTCGCACCCGCAGTCGCAGCCGTCGCAGCAGCCGCCGTCCTCGCCGCAGCAGCTGCAGCAGTTGCAGCAGTCCCCGCACCCGGAGCAGTCGCAGTTGCTGCACAGCGCCTCGCGCCGCTCCCGCGTCCAGGGGTCCTCGTACGTCCCGCAGCACATCTGGCACGTGCAGGCGAGCCCCATCCACACCGCGCACCCGGCGAGCAGCCCGCGCCGGTCGCGGTGGGGCGGCTGGGGCGGCAGCGGCGCACCGGGGCCGCCGGGCGGCCCGTACGGCCCCGACGGCGGCGGGCCGTACAAGGAGGGGCCGTGGGCGCAGGAGGCCGTGCCGAAGGCGCGGTCAACGGCGGCGGGCAGCTCGTGCACCAGCAGCCGGTGCGCCAGCTTGCCGTCGGTGAACTCCACCTCGCGCAGGGCCAGACGTATGCCGTGCACGGCGTCGTCGGCCAGGCGCCGGGCCTCGGTCAGCGCGGTCCCGGTCGCGGTGAGCGGGTTCCAGGCCCCTGACTGCGCGTCGGCGGCCTGGTCCTCCACGGCGTCCAGCAGATGCGCGAGCCGGCCGAAGAGCCGGCCCGCCTCGGCGAGCGGCACGGCGTTGCCGGGCCGGCCGGCGAGGACGGCGGTGTGGGCGAAGGCGGCCGCGGTGGCGGTCTCGGTGGGCTCGGTGACGGTGAGGATCGGCGTACCGGGCCCGGCGAGGGCCTCCAGGCCGAGCTGCCGGTCCACGGCCTCGACCAGCACCCCGGTGTCGAAGCCGACGGCGGAACCGCTGCGCGCTCCGGCGCGGCCCCAGCTCTCGGCGACCCGGCGTGCGGCGACCGCGACCGGGGCGCGGGCGAGCAGTCCGTCCCCGTCGGCCATGTGGTCGCGGACCTTGGCGGAGGCGAGCACCAGCGAGACGGCGGCCGCGAGCCGGGCGCCCTCGCCCCGGGCCACCGACGCCGTGCGCATCCCGCGCAACGGGCAGGGTCCGGCCGTACGGCGCCAGCCCTCGGCCTGCGCGCGCGGCGCCTGAGCCTCCGTCAGGACAGAGATGAGCAAACCGTCGTAATTGGTGACGATCCGGGCGAACTGCCCATGGTCCCGGCGCAGCGCCAGGCAGAGCCCGCACAAGTGGGCCATCCACTGGGTCTTGAGCCGTTCACCGAGACGATGGCGGCACGGCCTGACGATTCCGAACACGACGATCCCCCGTGATGCGTGCGACCTTTGACGCGGCGTCGACAACGAGCCGAGTGGCTCGATCGTATCGGCCGATCGTCATGTCGTAGGACCCTCCCCAGGAGAGTCGTTTTCACCCGTACGCACCGTCTGTCACTCGTGTGCCGTGAAGAATCATATTTCACTCACAGTCAGCAGCCATACGCGTCACGACCCTTGGGACACCAGGGCTCTCGACGGATCGGCTGTGCACCAGTACCGTCACAAACCCCCCGCGCGGCGTCTATCCACTTGGCGCGCCGTCCGCATCATGGATGACCATAGGGATGGCAGGACAGAAGAAGAAGACCGCTGTGAGAGGAGGCGTCCATGGGATCGGTGCGCAAGGCGAGTGCGTGGCTCGGCCTCGTCGACGACAACGATGACGAGCGCTATTACGACGACGACACCTACGAGGGGAACGACTCCGCAGACGCCTGGGTCACGGACCCGCGGGTGAAGGTGGCCACGGACACGGCCGAGGAGAAGGGCCGCCGGATCGGCACGGTCACCCCGGACAGCTTCCGGGACGCCCGCGCCATCGGCGAGCTGTTCCGGGACGGCGTCCCGGTGATCATGAACCTCACGGCCATGGAGCCGGCCGACGCCAAGCGCGTCGTCGACTTCGCGGCCGGCCTGATCTTCGGGCTGCGCGGCTCCATCGAGCGCGTGTCCACCCGGGTGTTCCTGCTGACCCCCGCGAACACGGAGATCATCAACGGCGAGCCGGCGGCGCACCGCACCGACGGCTTCTTCAACCAGAGCTGAGGCAGGGCCGCTCCACCGGCCCTGCCCCCGCTCGGGGTTCAGCGCGTCACCGCCTCACCGGAAGGCGTCCAGCCCGGTGAGCGCCTTGCCCAGCACGAGCTGGTGCATCTCGACGGTGCCCTCGTAGGTGAGCACCGACTCGAGGTTGGTCGCGTGCCGCATGACGGGGTATTCGAGGGAGATCCCGTTGGCACCGAGGATCGTCCGTGCCGTACGGCAGATCTCGATCGCTTCTCGTACGTTGTTGAGCTTGCCGAAGCTGACCTGCTCGGGACGCAGGCGGCCGGCGTCCATGCGTCGCCCCAGGTGGTGGGCGAGCAGAATCCCCTTGTGCAGTTCGACCGCCATGTCGGCGAGCTTGGCCTGGGTGAGCTGGAACCCGCCGATGGGCCGACCGAACTGCTCCCGCGACTTCGCGTAGTCGACAGCGGTCTCGAAGCAGGACCGCGCGGCTCCCATCGCGCCCCAGACGATGCCGTAGCGCGCGTGGGACAGACAACTCAGCGGCCCGCGCAGGCCGGTGACCTCCGGAAGTACGGCGTCGGCGGGCAGCCGTACCTCGTCCATGACCAGTTCGCTGGTCACGGACGCCCGCAGCGACCACTTGTGCTTGATCTCGGGCGCGGAGAAGCCGGGGGTGTCGGTGGGCACGACGAACCCGCGGATCCCGTCCTCGGTCTGCGCCCACACGACCGCGACCCCGGCGACGGAGCCGTTGGTGATCCACATCTTGCGTCCGGTGAGCACCCAGTCGCCGCCGTCGCGCTTGGCGTACGTGCGCATGGCGGCGGGGTCGGAGCCGATGTCCGGCTCGGTGAGCCCGAAGCAGCCGATCACCTCACCGGCGGCCATGCGCGGCAGCCAGGTCTGCTTCTGCTCCTCACTGCCGAACCGGTGGATGGCGTACATGGCGAGGGAGCCCTGCACCGACACCAGCGACCGGATGCCCGAGTCGGCGGCCTCCAGCTCCAGACAGGCCAGCCCGTACTGCACGGCCGAGGCCCCGGCACAGCCGTAGCCCTCCAGCGACATCCCGAGCGCCCCGATGCCGCCCAGCTCCCGGGCGAGTTCCCGGATCTGCGGCAGCTCCCCCTTCTCGTACCACTCGGCGACGTACGGCAGCACCCGCTCCCCCGCCCACCGCCGCACGGTCTCCCGTACCGCGACGTCCTCGGGCTCCAGCAGATCGTCGATCCCCAGCGGATCGGCGGGGTCAAAGGGGGGCAACTTCGCAGACACGGTTCACCTTCCGACACAGGAAACTAGCACCGCTAACAAACTCGACGCCCAGACGCTACGACGCCCCACACACGACGTCCACCCTGCCCGGACGGCGAAAAGAACCACAGCACCCCGACGGAACGGCCAGGGGCCAGACACCGAAAGGACCAAGGAAGGGAGAGATCAGCCCGACGGCGGCAGAGCCCGCGAGAGACAGCCCACGGCGCGGCAGCCGCCGGCGGTGGGTGCGCCCCACGGGAAGGTCCGGCCTCTTGGCCGACTGGTGACGGGCGGTGCGTGGGTGGGAGAAGGTCAGGCAGACACCCTGGACTCCGCGACGCCTCGAGGTGCGGGCAACTCAACGTCCACGGCCTCGCACTGCATGACGCGCGGCAAGCGCAGCGCCATCGCGGCGCCCATCAACAGCAGACCCGCGCTGACCAGCAGGGTCACATGCAGCCCGTGCACGAAGGAGTCCCGGGCCACCCGGCGCAGAGCGACACCCGCTTCCCCGCCCAGCCGCCCCGCCACCGCGTACGCCTCCCCCAGCGAATGCCCCGCCGACACCGACGCCGACGCCGGCACACCGGGAACGGAGGCCACTCCAGGAGCGTAGGCGGCGTTCATCACGGTCCCGAGCAGCGCGATCCCGATGCCCGCCCCGAGCTGGTACGAGGTCTCGCCGATCGCCGCGGCCCCGCCGGCCTGCTCCACCGGCGCCTCGCTCAGCATCGACTCGTACGCCCCGAACAGGGTCGTCTCCAGCCCGAACCCGAGCAGCACGAACCCGGCGAGCAGCAGCCCGGTGTCGTCCTGGCTCCCCATCGCCGTCAGCAGCACCACGGCCGCCGCGGTCAGGCAGAACCCGGCGCACACCATCCGCCGCGGCCCGAACCGCCGCAGCATCCGCGCCCCGAAGAGGCCCGCCGCCATCGCCGCGATGGTCAGCGGCAGCAGCCGCAGCCCGGTCTCCAGCGGCGAGAGCCCCAGCACCAGCTGGAGATACTGCGCCGCGATCAGCTCCAGACCGACCAGCGCGAGCATCGCGAGGACGATGCACCCCACCGACGTACTGAACGCCGGCCGCGCGAACATCCGCAGGTCCACCAGAGGGTGCGCCCGCCGCCGCTGCCGCCGTACGAAGAGCACCAGCAGCACCACGCCCACCACCAGCGGCACGAAGGTGAACACGCTGCCCGCGGACTCGCCGCCGCCGAGGCGCTTCACGCCGAGCACCGTGCCGAACAGGCCGGCGGCCGCCATCAGCGCGCCCACCACGTCCCAGGGACCGTTCCCGTCGCCCGTCGACTCGGGCAGCAGCAACCGCCCGACCGGCAGGCTGACCAGCATCAGGGGGATGTTCACCAGGAACACCGACCCCCACCAGAAGTGCTCCAGCAGAAAGCCGCCGAGCAGCGGTCCGACCGCCGCGCCGACCGCGGCCACCGCGCTCCAGATGCCGATGGCCAGCGCCCGCTCGCGCCGGTCGGGGAAGACCTGCCGCAGGATGGACAGCGTGGCCGGCATGATCATCGCGCCGCCGACCCCGAGCAGCGCCCGCGCGAAGATCAGCACCTGCGGATCCTGCGCGAAGGCGGCGAGCGCGGAGGCGACGCCGAAGAGGGCGTAGCCGAGAAGAAGGATGCGTCTGCGGCCGACGCGGTCGCCGAGCGTGCCGAACAGGATCAGCAGCGAGGCGCAGACCAAGGGGTAGGTGTCGACGATCCAGAGCAGCTCTATCGCGCCGGGCTGAAGGTCCTCGGTGACGGCGGGCACCGCCACGTGCAGCACGGTCGCGTCGACCGCGACGAGCAGCAGGCTGACGCAGAGGACCACCAGGACGACCCAGCGGTTGGCACCGGCCCCGGCCACCCGACGGCGCGCGCGTTGGGCAGCCGTGGTCGTCCCGGACATGTACGTACCTCCCAGATGTCCCCTCGCGTTCGGCGGGCTCTCAGGGTGGGGACTCCCCGTGCCGACGGCCGGAGCTTGAGCGGCGGCTCCGGCCCGCGCAACGGATACGCGAGTGAGCCGTCAGCGTACGCGAGTTCGCGCGTCGGTCGCGTGGCGGAACTCTCACCGTGTCCCGGAACCCATGTGGCGTACGCCACTCCGCATGCCCCGTTCCACGTCAGCGCGGTCGGGACAGTCGCGGACACACCGGATAATCGAGCCCGTGACCGATCTTGAGACGCGTGTGGCACCGGCCTCCTCGGCCCTCGGCCGCGCCTCCTCGGCCCTGCGCCGGGCGGCCCCGGCCCTCCTCGGGTACGCCGCCGTGCGCGCCCTGGGCCTGGTCGCGCTGGTCGCGTGGAGCGCCGCGCGCGACAAGAGCGCGCACACCCTGCTGACCGCCCGCTGGGACTCGCTCTGGTACACGCGTGTGGCCGAGCTGGGCTACGGCTACGAGGTGCGGCTGCCGAACGGCGACATCCACTCCAACCTGGCGTTCTTCCCGCTGCTGCCTTGGCTGGAGCGGGGGCTGCACGCGGTGAGCCCGCTGTCGTACGCCGACGCCGGACTGGTGGTGTCCCTGCTGGCCTCGCTCGCCGCGGCCTGGGGGATCTTCGCGGTCGCCGACCAGGTGTACGGCCGCCGGGCCGGGGTGTGCGCGGCCTTGGTGTGGGCGGTGCTGCCGGTCGGGATCGTGCAGTCGATGGCGTACAGCGAGTCGCTGTTCACCGCCCTGGCCGCCTGGTCGCTGTACGCCGTGCTGACCGGCCGCTGGCTCACCGCGGGCACGCTGGCCGCGCTGGCCGGACTGACCCGGCCGGTCGGGCTCGCGGTGGTCGCGGCGGTGTGGGCGGCCGGCCTCGCGAGCCTCGTACGAGAGCGCCGTACCTCTTTCGTAGGTACCGGAAGCGGGGGTGCGACGCCCGGCGCTCATGCGGGGCGGCGCGCCCTCGCTCTGCTCCTCGCGCCCCTGGGCGCCGCCGGTTACGTGCTGTGGGTCGGCCGGCGCACCGGCAAGGGCGTGTTCGGTTATCTCGACGTCCAGGCGGGCTGGCGCAACGGCTTCGACGGCGGCTACGCCTTCGCCCGTTTCGTCGCCGACAAGTTCACGTCGGTTCCGGGCGCCCTCGCGGGCCTCGCCCTGATCGCCGGGGTGGGCCTGGTGCTCTGGCTGTATGTCGTCTGCGTACGGCAGGGCCAGCCGCTGCCGCTGCTGGTGTACGCGGGGGTGGTCACGGCCCTCGCGCTGTGCGCGTCGAGTTACTTCGGCTCGAAACCGCGGCTGCTGATGCCCGCCTTCCCGCTGCTGCTGCCGCTCGCCCTGGCCCTCGCGCGGGCGCGGCCGCGCAGGTCGGCGGCGGTGCTGACGGCCGTCGCGGTGGCCTCGGCGGTGTACGGGGCGTTCTGGCTGAACGGCTCCGGTCCACCGTGACGGCCCAGCACTCCCGGTGAATTCCGCACCATGCCCTGGTGAACGAATTCGGAAGCACCGCAAAACCGGTTACCGGAATGATCAAAGGAATTGAAGGGAAGCGGCCCACACGATTAGGGAATCCGTGGAAATAAACCGTCCCCTGAGAGGAATCCCACATCACATCGTCATTACGAAGCCTGCGCTTCCGCGAGATGAGTCCCTCACTCGCTGTAACGTCGATTGAGTGCGTACCGAACCAAAGCCGACCCGGCTCGACCGGATCTTCGCCAGACTGGACCGCGAGCCCGAACGGCCCGTCCTCGACGTGCCGCGGATGACGCGGCACCGTGTGGTGCTCTTCGGCGCGACCCTGGCCTTCTACGCAGCGATCGTGCTCGCCGTCGCGGCCACGACCTGGCTGGTCCGGATCGACTGGCAGGCCATGCTCTTCCGGCCGTACCAGCAGTGGCCGGAGATCCACGCGTTCCTGGACTACTGGGTGGTCCTCGGCCAGCGCGGCCCGACGGCCGTGATGGTCTCGGCCTGGCTCGGCTGGCGCTCCTGGCGGCAGCGCACCCTGCGCCCGCTGCTCGCCTTCGGCATGGCCGTACTGCTGCTGAACATCACGGTGGGCGCCGTGAAGTACGGCCTCGGCCGCTCGGGTCCGCACTACGCGACCGAGGTCGGCTCCAACGAGATGTGGCACTGGCTCGAAGCCGGAAGCGACATATTTCCCTCGGGTCACACCGCGAACGCGGTCGTCACCTGGGGCATCCTCGCCTATCTGGCCTCCACGCCCTGGACCCGGCGCTGGCTGTCTGCGCTGTCGGCCGTGCTGTCCCTCAGCGTCGGCCTGACCACGGTCTACCTCGGTACGCACTGGCTCAGCGACGTCCTGCTGGGCTGGGCCGCGGGTCTGCTGGTCCTGCTGGCCCTGCCGTGGTTCGAGCCGCTGATCTCCCGCGCCGAGTCGTTCCTGCTGGACCTGCGCGACCGGTGGACCGCCCGCCGCACCGGCCCGGTCCCCGTCCCCGCGCCCGCCCCGGTGCTCGCCTCGGTCCGGTCCGGCGAGGACGACGGCGACGCCACGCCGGTGCGCGAGACGATCCCGTCGGCGACCGCCCACACCCCGCGCAACCCCGTGTACCTGGCCCCCGGCCCGCACACGGTCCGCTCGGAGCGCACGCCGGTCACCCCGACCGGCAGCCGCCGCCCGCCGCACTCCGACCGCGTCCCGCGCGGCGCCGGCTCACCGGCCCGCCCGCTGACCGGCGGCTGACGGCCCCAGGACTGCGGGGCGCACGGTACGCACACCGCGCCCCGCATCGCGAAGGCCCCGGTTGTCCCTGACGGGAACCGGGGCCTTCGGCGTTCTCCGTGCCGGTCAGCCCTTCCAGGCGCGGGCCACCCGGCCGCCGCGGACCTCGAAGTTGAGCCGCCCCTGGCGGTACTCCATCGTGATGATCGCCCCCGGCGGCAGCGAGCGGACGGTCGACCAGCCCCGCTCGCGCGCGAGGCGCTCCGCACCGGCGGCGTCGAGGCCGACGTAGGCGTCCGGGTCGTCGTGGGGTTCGGCGGCGGGTTTCGGTATCGGTGCCATGCCGCCACGCTAGGCGCAAAGCCCCGGCCACGAAAGGCGGAAGCGGACACGCCGGGTAGCCGGTCCCTCCTCGGTCACGCTTCTGTCACAAGATCACTACAAGGGTTTGGTCCGAACTCCGTCACACGGACGGGGGGTTCCGTACGCCTTCCGCAGGTATTCGAACGCAATTCCCGCGTGTCTTCGCAGCCCTCGGAATTACCCGGCGGAAAGTGCCCCAAGTGCCCGGAGGACCGTCCCGCGGGCGGGGCCCATTCCATTCCGTTTTCGGCAGGGAGCGCGTACGCCCCCTGTCGGAGCCCGCACCGGAGCGAGCATCATGACGGGCGGGCCCGGGGCGCGACGAGGCGAAGGGGCGAGCGAGTCATGGGGACGCAGACCGTGCAGGCGACGGCGGAATCCGTACGGCGCAGGCGGCGCGGTCGGCTGATCGTCGACTGGCTGACCACGACCGACCACAAGAAGATCGGCCATCTGTATCTGATCACGTCGTTCCTGTTCTTCCTCGCCGGCGGGGTGATGGCGCTGCTGATGCGCGCCGAACTGGCCCGGCCGGGTCTGCAGCTGATGACGAACCAGGAGTTCAACCAGCTGTTCACCCTGCACGGCACGATCATGCTGCTGCTGTTCGCGACGCCGAGCTTCGCCGGGTTCGCCAACGAGCTGATGCCGCTGCAGATCGGCGCCCCGGACGTGGCGTTCCCGCGGCTGAACATGTTCTCGTACTGGCTGTTCCTGTTCGGCGGCCTGATCGTGCTCGGGTCGCTGCTGACACCCGACGGCCCTGCGGCGTTCGGCTGGTTCGCCTATGCGCCGCTCAACAGCTGGGAGCGCTCGCCCGGTGTCGGCCCCGACCTGTGGATCATGGGCCTCGCACTGGCCGGCTTCGGCACGATCCTCGGCGCGGTGAACTTCCTCGCCACCATCATCGGGATGCGCGCACCCGGCATGACGATGTTCCGGATGCCGATCTTCACCTGGAACACGCTGTTCACGTCGATCCTGATCCTGATGGCGTTCCCGGTGCTGGCGGCCGCGCTGCTGTGTCTGGAGGCCGACCGGCGGTTCGGCAGCCATGTCTTCGACGCCGCCAACGGCGGATCGCTGCTGTGGCAGCACCTGTTCTGGTTCTTCGGACATCCCGAGGTGTACATCATCGCGCTGCCGTTCTTCGGCATCATCACCGAGATCATCCCGGTCTTCAGCCGCAAGCCGATCTTCGGCTACACGGCCCTGGTCGGCGCGACGATGACGATCACCGGTCTCTCGGTGGTGGTGTGGGCGCACCACATGTTCGCCACAGGCGCGGTGCTGCTGCCGTTCTTCTCCTTCATGAGCTTCCTGATCGCCGTGCCGACGGGCGTGAAGTTCTTCAACTGGACCGGCACCATGCTGCGCGGCTCGCTGTCCTTCGAGACCCCGATGCTGTGGGCGACCGGCTTCCTGGTGACGTTCCTGTTCGGCGGGCTGACCGGGGTGATCCTGGCGTCGCCGCCGATGGACTTCCATGTCACCGACTCGTACTTCGTGGTGGCGCACTTCCACTACGTCGTCTTCGGCACGGTCGTCTTCGCGATCTTCGGCGGGTTCTTCTTCTGGTGGCCCAAGTTCACCGGGAAGATGCTCGACGAGCGGCTGGGAAAGATCCAGTTCTGGACGCTGTTCGTGGGTTTCCACACCACGTTCCTGGTGCAGCACTGGCTGGGCGCGGAGGGCATGCCGCGCCGCTATCCGGACTATCTCGCCGCGGACGGCTTCACCGCACTGAACACCGTCTCCACCATCGGCTCGCTGCTGCTGGGCCTGTCGACGCTGCCGTTCCTCTACAACGTATGGAAGACCGCGAAGTACGGCGCGAAGGTCGAGGTCGACGACCCCTGGGGCTACGGCCGTTCCCTGGAGTGGGCGACCTCCTGCCCGCCGCCGCGGCACAACTTCACGACGCTGCCCCGGGTCCGCTCGGACTCGCCGGCGTTCGATCTGCATCACCCGGAGTACGCGGCGCTGGAGCAGCGTCACCCCGTTCAAGAGCACGGCTCAAAAGGTCCCTTCCCCTCCTGATCGCGTCGGTGAGGCCGGCCGGCTCCAGCACCTCGAACTCCACGCCCAGCATCATCACGTGGACCACCATCACGTCGAGGCTCCCGGCGCCCGCGCGCAGGATGCAGGTGTGCTCGGTCTCGGCTTCCAGCGTCCCGGCCGACGGCGAGACGTGCTGGGCCGCCTCCTCGAGGGGCACCAGCAGCCGGACCACCGCCTGCGCGGCGTACACGCGCGTGGAGACGCCCCGGGAGACGTACGCGGCGAGGTCGTCGGCGGGCGGCTCGCGCGGGGTGAAGCGGGGCCCGTGCGGCGGCCTGGGCGTGATGCGGTCGACGCGGAAGGTGCGCCAGTCCGCCCGGTCCAGGTCCCAGGCGACCAGGTACCAGCGCCGCTCGGAGCACACCAGCCGGTGCGGCTCGACCGTACGGCGGGTGGCGGCGCCCTCGTGGTCCTCGTACGCGAAGCGCAGCCGCTCGGCGTCCCGGCACAGGCCCGCCAGCTCGGTCAGGAGCGCGGGGTCGACGGCGTCGGGGCGGGTGTCCCGGAACATCGGCACGGTGAAGCTGTTCAGGGCGCTCACCCGGCGGCGCAGCCGGTGCGGGAGCACCTGCTCCAGCTTGGCCAACGCGCGCACCGAGGACTCGCCGATGCCCTCGACGCCCTGCCCGGCGGCGGTGCGCAGGCCGACCGCCACGGCGACGGCCTCGTCGTCGTCCAGGAGCAGCGGCGGCAGTTCGGCGCCGACCCCGAGCTGGTAGCCGCCGCCGGTGCCGGGGCTGGCGTGCACCGGGTAGCCCAGCTCACGCAGCCGGTCCACGTCCCGGCGCACGGTCCGCGGTGTGACGCCGAGCCGTTCGGCCAGCTCGGGGCCGGACCACTCGCGGTGGGCCTGGAGGAGCGAGAGCAGACGCAGCAGTCGGGCGGAGGTCTCCAGCATGGTCAACAGTGTCCATCAGGGCTCGTACGGCAGTTGCGGCACCCGGAAGCAGGTGCGGTCCATGTCCCCCTGGGACACCCAGCCCTCGCCGTCCCGCCAGCGCGCGACCGACAGACAGGTCCGGCGGGTCCTCGGCGGCTCGGTGAGACGCTCGTACGACACGGGCAGGAGCAGCCCGCCGGCGGTGTAGCCGCTGCTGCGCTGCATGAAGCCGTCCACGCACGCGCGCGTGATGCCTTTCTCCGCGCAGGCGCGGGCCGCGTCCGTGAACCACTTCGCGGCGGCCCAGCCCTCCAACTGCCACTGCGAATGCGTGTCGAGGCCTTCCGTGGCCTCACGGAACTCCCGTACGGCTTCCTGGTGCGTGTCCTCGAAGTTGCGGCTGGACCCGGTCGCCCACAGGGCGTTGCGGCAGCGGGGCGCGTCTTTGTAGTCCTCGGCGACGGTGGAGGTCCAGTTCTGCACGTTGGTGACCTTGGCGGTCAGGTGGGCGCCCACGTCGTCCAGGGCCGCGCACAGTCGGGCGTTGCCATGGCTGTCGATGGCGTCGAAGACCAGGTCGGCGCCCTGCTCCTTCAGATCGGCGGCGACGGCACGGAAGTTGGGCAGCGCGAAGTCGACCTGCTCGGTGACGACCCGGTAGCCCTCGGCCTTCAGGCCCCGTTCGATCAGCCGGGCGTAGGCGGCGGAGGAGGCCTGGTTGTACGACACGACGGCGGCGGTGCGCGCGCCGTGCTCGCGCTTGAAGTAGCGGTAGACCTCGGTGCCGCCGTACAGCCGCCCGTCCCAGCCCGGGGTGCCGTCGCGGGGCGCGAGGCTGCCGTAGATGCCGTACAGGTGCGGCCAGGTGTCGTAGGCGGCGCCGATGGGCTGGCCGCCGATGTCGGGCACGCGCGCGTGGGAGACGCGGGAGGCGCCCGCGTAGTCGAGGGCGGTGGTGGCGACCAGGGCGACGACCCGGTCCTCGTCGATCAGCCGGTGCACGCACTCGTTGTTGCCGACGCCGCTGCCGCCGTCGTCGCACTCCCGCACCTCGACGCGGCGGCCGTCGATGCCCCCGCGCGCGTTCAGCCGGTCGAAGAAGGCCTTGGCGCCGTCGCGCGGGCCGGTGAAGGCGGTGCCGCCGACCGGGCTGGTGGCGCTGGTGATGACGCCGACCCGGATCGGCGCCGCGGCCGTGGTGGAGGTGCCCCGGTCGCGGTGCTCGAAGTCGCTCTCCGGGAGCCGGCTGCCGCAGGCCGCGGCCAGGAGCGTCAGCAGCGCCGCGACGGCGGCCTCAGCAGCCCGGGATCGGCGACTGGGAGGCACTGCCGGTCCGGCTCAGCTGCACCAGCGCGCACAGGGTGTTGACGGAGACCTTCCAGGTGCCGTCCTGCTCGACCGCGGTCCCGGAGGCGTTGGGCAGCGCGGTCTGCCCCGACAGGGTGAGGGTGTACGTCACGTTCGCGCCGGTCGGCGACGTGAAGACGACCTTCTCGACCTGCGCGCCGACCTTTCCGCCGCGTTCGTCGCCGTTGAACGCCTGGAGGACCGGGGCCATCTGCTCGCCGTTCTCCAGGACGGCCTGCTTGTCCTTCAGCGGGGTCTTCGGGTCGAAGAACTTCTGCCAGTTGGCCCTGATCTCGGCCTCGGCCGCCTTCGGGTCGGACGGGCGCGGCTGGGCCTCGGGCTCGCTGACGGACGGGATCACGGTGGGGGTGTCGAGCGTCGGCACGGGGGTCGCGCTCTGGCTGCCGCCGCCCTCGTCGTCGCTGCACGCCGCGAGGGCCGGGGCCAGGAACAGCAGCAGCGCGGCCGCCAGCGCGGTGCCTCGCCGTCGTGGCCTGCCCCACCTGATGAGGTCGCTCCCGAGAACCATCTGGCTCACCACCGGGTGTCGGTCCGGGCGTGCGCGCCCGGTTCTTTCAGGGTCAGCTGACACAAGGCATAGTGCAAGCCATTGGCCGCCTTGGACAGATCGCCGACGCAGGACGTGTGGAGGCCGAGGATGAGGACGTCACGAGCGGGCACCCCGCACCCCGTCCTGTGGGCCGGCTGGGCCGCCCTCGCGGCCGGGGCGGTGCTGTGCGTCATCGGCTGGTACGGCGTCTCCGGCGAACGGTTCGCCGAACGCCAGCTGCCGTATCTCGCCTCCTGCACGATCCCCGGAGCCGCCCTGATCGTCGCGGCCGCCGTGCTGCTGGCCCACGGCCGGGACGCGATCGCGGCCGCGCGCGTGGAGGAGCTGTACGCGCTGCTGGTGGCGGACGAGCCGGCCGAGGAGGAGCCGGGGGCGGGGGCCCGCCCGGTCGCGCCGGAGCTGGTGACGGTCCCGGGCGGCACCCTGGTGCACCGGGCGGACTGCCCGCTGGTGGCGGGCAAGGCGGGGGCCGTGCCGGTGGACGAGCGCGGGCGCGGCGAACTGGCCCCCTGCCCGGTGTGCGAGCCGGACACCTGATGTCCTCGCTCACCTACGACCTCACCCTGGCGGGTCTGTCCGTCGGCGCCGCGGCCGCGCTCACCGGCATCGGGCTGGTGGTGACGTACCGCGCGACGGGCGTGCTGAACCTCGCGCACGGCGCCATCGCGATGGTCTGCGCGTACGCGCTGCGGCAGACGGTGGTCGGCTGGCAGTGGCCGCTGTGGCTGGGGGCCCTGGTGACGCTGCTGGTGCTGGCGCCGGGCATCGGGGTGGTCCTGGAGCGGTTCGTGTTCCGGCCGCTGTCGGTCCTCGACAGCGGTCCGGCGCAGACGCTGGTGGCGTCCCTCGGGGTGTTCGTGCTGCTGGTGGGCGGGGCGGCACTGCTGTGGGGGCAGGGCGCGCGGGACGACGCGCCCGAGCTGGTGTCGGCGGACCCGTGGGGGCAGCTCGCGGTGGTGGCCGTGCTCGCGGCCGGGGTGGGGGCGGTGACCCGCTGGACGCGGTTCGGACGGGAGCTGCGCGCGGTCGTGGACGACCGGGGGCTCGCCGTCCTTGCCGGCATCGACGCCGACCGGGTCGCGGCGGCGGGCTGGGCGTTCGGGTCGTTCACCGCGGGCCTGACGGGCGTCCTGCTGGCGCCGTACGTCCGCCTCGACCCGTACGGCCTGCCGCTGCTGGTGATGGAGGTGATGGCGGTCGCGGTGGCCGCGCGGATGCGGAGCCTGCCGGTGGCGGTCGTGGTGGCGCTGGGCATCGGGGTGGCGCAGAGCCAGCTGACCCGGCTGCACCCTTCCGGCTGGGGCGAGCCGCTGCTCCAGGCGGTCGGCGCCAACCTGTTCGTGGTGGCGCTGCTGGTCGCCGCCCTGGTCCTGCCCGGGATCGGCGCGCGGGACGCGCTGCCGCGTACGGCGACGGCCCGGGTCCCGACGCCGCCGGGTGCCTGGCCGGTGGCCGTCGTGCTGTTCCTGCTGCCGCTGGGCTTCGCGGGCTCGGACCTGCACACCTCGGTGCAGGTGCCGGCGCTCGCGGTGGTGCTGCTGTCGCTGGTGGTGGTGACCGGCCGCGGCGGCCAGATCTCCCTGGGCCAGGCGGCGTACGCCGGTCTGGGCGCCCTGTTCACCGCGCTGCTCGCGGCAGGGCGTTTCCCGGGTCTGCCGCGGCTGCCGGAGCTGGCCGCGCTGGCGGCGGCCGTGCTCCTGGTCGCGCCGCTGGGCCTGCTCACGGGTCGGCCCGCGATCCGCCGCCACGGCCTCGCGCTCGCGCTGGCCACCTTCGCGGTGGGCGTCGGGGTGAGCCGCTTCGTCTTCGCCCAGCCGTACGCCACGCACGGGCTGTCCCTGGGCCGCCCGGCCGGCTTCGAGGGGGACCGCGCGTACTACGTCCTGGAGCTGCTGCTCCTCGTGGCCGCGCTGCTGTCGGTGCACGCCCTGCGCAGGGGCCGCACCGGGCGCGCCCTCGCGGCCATGCGGGACCACGAGGCGGGCGCCCAGGCCGCGGGCGTGCCCGTACCGTCCCTGAAGCTGCTCGCCTTCGTCGCGGGCGCCGCCCTGGCCGCCTTGGGCGGTGGCCTGCTCGGCATGGGCCTGCGGGCCTTCGACCCCAGCGCCTACGACCCCGTCCGCGGCCTCCTGTGGTTCGCCGCGGTCGTCGTCCTCGGCGCCGAGAGCACCCTCGGCGCCCTCGCCGCCGCGGCCCTCCTCGTCGGCCTCGACGCAGGCACCCGCGGCGGCGTGGCAGCGGCTGTGATCGGCGTCCTCGCGGTACTGGTGGGGCGTTTCCCGGGCGGCGTGTTCGAGGCACTGAGGCTTGCGGGGTCTCGGCTGAGGCTGAGCCGACCGGGGCGGCTCTCCCCGTCCGGGGAGAGGGTTCGGGACCGCCTCCGTGAGGCTGTGGCACACGGCATGCCCCGAAGGGCCGTCGGGCGCCCCTCGGGCCCGGGTGGCGCCATGCCCGGGAAAACCGCCGCACGACCCCTGAACGCCACCGCACCACCCCTGGGCCCCGCACACGGCACGCCCGCGACAGCCACCCCATCGCCCGCCGGCACGCACGCGAAAGCCGCCGGCGGCGCTCAGCCCCCGCAAGGGCCACCCGCACCCGCCCGCGAACGCCACACCGGTGGTGCGAGTGGGAACACCGTCCTCACCACCCACGACCTGCACGCGCGCTACGGCCGCTTCACCGCGCTCGACGGCGTCAACCTGACCGCGGCCGCCGGGCAGGTCACCGCCGTCGTAGGCCCCAACGGCGCAGGCAAGAGCACCCTGTTCGACTGTCTCGCCGGCACGCTGCGGCCCAGCCAGGGGCGTGTCCTGCTGGACGGCCGGGACATCACCGCCCTCCCCTCGCACACCCGCACCCGTCTCGGCGTGGCCCGCGGCTTCCAGCAGCTCGCGGTGTTCCCCTCGATGACGGTCCGCGAGAACGTCCAGGTCGGCGCCGAGCAGGGCCGTGGCGGCGCGGGCGCGACCGACCGGGCCCTGTCCCTCTTCGGGCTCGGCCCCCTGGGCGACCTTCCCGCCGCCGGGCTGCCCACCGGCACCCTCAGGCGCGTAGAACTCGCCCGTGCCCTCGCGGGCGATCCCCGGGTGCTGCTGCTCGACGAACCCGCCGCCGGCCTGGACTCCGCCGAGGTCGCCGCGCTGAGCCGCATCCTCGCGGCCCTGGCCGCCGACGGCACCGCGCTGCTCGTGGTGGAGCACGACCTCGACCTGGTCGCGGGGCTCGCGGACGTCGTCCATGTGATGGCGGCCGGCCGGATCGTCGCGACGGGGCCGCCGGAAAGCGTCCTGCACGCGCGCGAGGTGGGCGCATGACCCTCGCCCTGCGTCACGCGCGCGTGCACTACGGCCCGCTGGAGGCCCTGCACGGCGTCACCCTGACCGCCCCCTCCCCCGGCCTGACCGTCCTGCTCGGCCGCAACGGCTCCGGCCGTACGACGGTGCTGCGGGCGCTGGCCGGAACCGTGCCGCTGTCGGGCGGGGCGGTCGTATGGGACGGCGTCGACGTGACCCGGCTGCCCGCGCACCGGCGGGCACGCCGTGGGCTGCGCCTGGTCCCCGAACGGCAGGCGGTGTTCGGCTCGCTGACGGTCCGCGAGAACCTGGAGCTCGCCGCCCGCGCCCACGGCCCCGCCCTGGAGGCCTACCCGCAGCTCGCCCCGCTCCTCGACCGGCGCGCGGGCACGCTGTCCGGCGGTGAGCAGCGGATGCTCGCGGTCGCCCGCGCCCTGCTGTCCCCCGCGCGCGTGCTGCTGCTCGACGAGCCCGCGCAGGGCATGGCGCCGCAGGTCGCGGCCCGTACGTACGAGCTGCTGGCGGGGCTCGACGCGTGCGTGGTCGTCGCCGAGCAGCGACTGCCGCCCGCGTTGCACACCAGGACGGTGTTCGTGCACGAACTGCGCCGGGGCGCGGTCGCGTTCAGCGGAGAGGCCTCCGAGTGGGAACGGGGGGAAGCGGCGGCCCGAACACCGCCGGGGCGTGGTCGGCCAGGTCCGGCGTCCGGGTCGAGCCCTTCGGGATGACCAGCAGCATGCCGATGCGCAGCAGGTCCGGACGGTCGCCCAGCGCCTTTTTGTTGGCCGCGTACATGCCTCGCCAGCCGTCCTTGACGCCGTATGTGCGGGCGATCGAGGAGAGCGTGTCGCCGCGTTCCACGGTGTGCATGCGGCCCGCCAGCCCGTAGCGCCGGGAACACACCGGCCAGGCCTCCCAGCCCTGCAGCGCCAGCACCTTGCGGGCCACCGCGATCTGCTCGGCGCGGGTGGCGAGGTCCGCGCGGGCCGCGTACTTCAGACCGCCGTAGTCCACCCAGGTGGGCTGCCAGAACTGCAGTCCGCCGTAGAAGCCGTTGCCGGTGTTGACGTGCCAGCGCCCGCTGCTCTCGCACTCGGCGATACATCCCCAGGGCCACTCGTCCTGGGCGCAGGCGTACGGCACACGCGTGGTGGCGACCCCGGGCGAGGGCGGCGGGGGCGCGGCGTGCGCGCCCGCGGGAGCGAAAGCGGTCAGGAGCGCCGCGGCGAGGGCGGCGAGCGGGACACGGCGTGGGACGGGCATCGAACCACGCTAGGCAGCGGGCCCCGCCCCGCCGGGCCGGCCGCGCCGGACACGCGAGCGGCCCCACCCGGTCGGCGGACCGGGCGGGGCCTCGTAGCCGAGAGAAGGCCGGGCGGGCAGGGGTCAGACGTCGAGCCGCAGGCCCGGCACGATCAGGTCGGGATCGCCGCCGATGACGGCCTTGTTGGCGGCGTACAGCGCCTGCCAGCTGGTGCCGTTGCGGGCGGCGATGGCGCTGAGCGTGTCGCCCTGGCGGACGGTGTAGTCCCCGCGCGAGGAGCTGCGGTCGGTGTGGCCGGAGGTGCGCGCCGGCGCCTGGGCGGGCGCGGCGGGGGCCGCCTCGGGGGTGCTCGGGCTGCTCTGCGTGCTGGAGCTGCTCCGACTGCCGGAGCTGCTCTGCGTGTTCGACGTCCCGCCCGTCGCGGGGGCCGCCGGCGCGCCGCCGTACGCGCCGGCGCGTGCCGAACAGGTCGGCCAGGCGCCCCAGCCCTGGGACTGCTGGACCTTGGTGGCCACGGCGATCTGCTGCTCGCGGCTGGCCCCGTCCGCGGTCGGGGCGTAGGCGGTGCCGCCGTAGGCGCGCCAGGTGCCGGCGGAGAACTGCAGCCCGCCGTAGTAGCCGTTCCCGGTGTTGATGTGCCAGTTTCCGCCGCTCTCGCACTGGGCGATGCGGTCCCACACGCCACTGTCCGCCGCATGGGCGTCGCCGGTCGCGGCCAGCAGGCCGAGCGGGGCGAGCAGGGCCGCCCCGGCGAGAGCCGCCGTCGTACGCGCCTTACGGGAGGAGGAGGTGGCGTGCGTGGTGGTATCGGCACATTCGGACATGAGCATCCCTCTCTACGGACCCGGGGTCCCCCAGAGCGGGGCACGCTCCCGCGCATCGGCGCGTTCCGCGTGCTCCGCCCCGTCCGCCGAGGGGTCGTACGCAAAGCTGGTCCTGTGCGGTCGGCGGACTTGCCCGAGCGGTGCTCGTTGCACACGGCCGATGAATGTACGGAGCGTGGCGAGTTCACATCAACCAACTGCCCGTCGGTCCAGGCCAGTTCAGGGTTACCGCCGGTATCAACTCATTGGCATGACCCGCTTGTTTCGCGGATATCCCGATTTGTCGACCGACCACACCTGACCGTCTGTGACCCACCTCACCCGATCAAGTTCCTTTGACTTCCGATTACTTGACATTGAGTGGCCGATTCCGTGCGGCAGGTGACCCTGCGCGTCGGACGGTGCGATTCCGTTCGTGGAGCAGCGTGACTCCCGCCACAGCTGGCCCGTTGTGTCCTTCATGAGGCCGCCCGGCCTCACCACACCGCATCTCTAGGGAGCCACCCGTGCCGCGCATGCTCGACCTCAGCGACGAGGTACGCGCCGAGATCGGCGACGAAGAAGCAGACCGGCTGCTCGCCGGAGACAACGCCCCCGGCAGTTACGACTGCACGTCCTGCCGCACCCCGGGCGACTCCGAGCACGAGCGCACCAGCACCGTCCTGTTCGTCGGGGACGAGACCGCCGTCCTCGCCTTCGCCCACGCCAGCTGCCTGCCCTCGCAGGTCGTCCAGGTCACCGAGGAGCAACTGCGCGGTGCCGTACGGTCGATCAGCGGTGACACCGTCGACCTGGACCCGGAGAAGGTCGTGCCCGAGCAGGCCGTGCTCGGGGTGACCAGCGGACTCGTGCTGATCGCCGGGGAGTTGCACCCTGCGCTGGTCGTCGAGCCGACCGGTCCGATCGTACGGCCCGGCTCGACCGCGGTCGGGGACGACTTCCTGCCGCTGCTCATCGAGCAGGGGTTCATGCCGCTCACCGAGCTGACCACGACGCCGCCGGTGCAGCACGGCTGGTCGGTTCTGCTGGCGATGGGCCAGCTGCACGCGGTGCTCCAGCCGGGGCCGAACGGCGGGCAGCCGGTGGCCTGGTGGCAGGCGCATCAGCCGTTGCAGGTGACGGAGGGGTGGCGGACCGCGGCCAACAAGCACCAGCAGGTGCTCATGTTCGCTGCGCCGGTGGGGTCCATCGGGCGTCAGCCGCGTGAGGATCTGCTGCGGGACGCGCTGGACAAGGCGGCGGCGAACGGGAAGCTGGTCGCTGCCGCGTTGCCTCTGGCCGGGACGTGAGGCTCGCCTACTGAGGTGATGCTTCCTGTTGTTCGGCGGCTGCGGGTTCGTCGTGGCTTGTCGCGCCGTTCCCCGCGCCCCTTTGGGGCGCATCCCTTGAGGGTGTCCCGTCGTTTGGAGTTACGTGCACTCATACGACGTCCCCCGCCGCCAGGTCCCCCCGCCCATCCCTTCTGCACGAGCGAGTCATGAGCCGCAGGGTGGCCCCTCGGCCACGCCGATCTACGACAAGCTGTACGCCGAGTACGTCAAGACGTTCCGCTCGCTGCCGGGTGACCGCAGCGGGGAGGAGGAGCTGGGGTTCACGGCGTTCGGCACGCGGCACCCGGGGGCGTACAGCGGGTCGTACGGCGGCTCGTACAGCGCCTACAGCGCGGGGGCGAGCAGCGCACGCAGCGGCACGGGGCAGCAGCAGTCCCAGTGGCAGCGGATCGGGCAGCTGGGGCAGCACGGCACGATGACGCATGTGCCGGCCGGGCTGCCGCCGGGGGCGCGCGGGAACTGACGGAAACGAAAAGGGGCGGCCCCTGAAGGGGCCGCCCCTTTTCGTCAGCTGTCTACTTCTTCTTCTGGCCGCGCTTCTCGCGCACCCGCACCGAGATGTGGATCGGGGTGCCCTCGAAGGCGAACTCCTCGCGCAGACGGCGCTCGATGAAGCGGCGATAGCCGGCCTCGATGAAGCCGGAGGCGAAGAGGACGAACCGCGGCGGCTTGGTGCCGGCCTGAGTGCCGAAGAGGATGCGCGGCTGCTTGCCGCCCCGGATCGGGTGCGGGTGGGCCGCGACCAGCTCACCGAGGAAGGCGTTCAGGCGGCCGGTCGGCACACGCGTCTCCCAGCCCGCGAGGGCCGTCTCGATCGCCGGGACCAGCTTCTCCATGTGCCGGCCGGTGCGCGCCGAGACGTTCACCCGGGGCGCCCAGGCGATCTGGCCGAGCTCGGTCTCGATCTCCCGCTCCAGGTAGTAGCGGCGCTCCTCGTCGAGGGTGTCCCACTTGTTGAAGGCCAGCACGATCGCGCGCCCGGCCTCCACGGCCATGGTCACGATGCGCTGGTCCTGCACCGAGATGGACTCCGAGGCGTCGATCAGGATGACCGCCACCTCGGCCTTCTCGACGGCGGCCGCGGTGCGCAGCGAGGCGTAGTAGTCGGCGCCCTGCTGGAGGTGGACGCGCTTGCGGATACCGGCCGTGTCGACGAACTTCCAGGTGACGCCGCCGAGTTCGATCAGCTCGTCGACCGGGTCACGGGTGGTGCCCGCGAGTTCGTTGACGACGACGCGCTCCTCGCCCGCCACCTTGTTCAGCAGCGAGGACTTGCCGACGTTCGGGCGGCCGATGAGGGCGATACGGCGCGGGCCGCCGAGTCCGGCGCCGCCGAAGCTCGTCTCGGGCGCCTCGGGCAGCGCCTCCAGGACGGCGTCCAGCATGTCGCCGGTGCCGCGGCCGTGCAGCGCGGAGACGGGGTGCGGCTCGCCGAGGCCGAGGGACCACAGGTAGGAGGCGTCGGCCTCGCCGCTCGGGCCGTCGACCTTGTTGGCGCACAGCACCACGGGCTTGCCGGCCTTGCGCAGCAGCCGTACGACCGCCTCGTCGGTGTCGGTGGCGCCGACCTTGGCGTCGACGACGAAGACGACCGCGTCGGCCGCCTCGATCGCGAACTCGGCCTGCGCGGCCACCGAGGCGTCGATGCCGGCGACGTCCTGCTCCCAGCCGCCGGTGTCGACGACCTTGAAGCGGCGGCCCGCCCACTCGGCCTCGTAGGTGACGCGGTCGCGGGTGACACCGGGCTTGTCCTCGACGACGGCCTCGCGGCGGCCGATGATGCGGTTCACCAGGGTCGACTTGCCGACATTGGGGCGGCCGACGACGGCGAGCACCGGCAGCGGGCCGTGCCCGGCCGCCTCGATGGCACCCTCGACGTCCTCGAGGTCGAAGCCCTCTTCCACGGCGAGCTCCATGAACTCCGCGTACTCGGCGTCGCCGAGCGCCCCGTGGTCGTGCTCGAAGTGGTCCGAGCCGCCGGGCTGGATCTGGTCGTTCATGAAGTCCGTACCTCGTCGTTCATCGTGGTGATCGGTGGATTGCCCCGCTTCGGGGTGATCCACTACTCAGTGTCGCTCAGCGCCCGGTCAGGCGCCTGGCGTTTTCCAGGTGGAGCGTGAGCTGCTTCTGGATACGTTCGGTCGCCTCGTCCAGCGCCGTGCGCGTGCGCCGCCCCGAACCGTCGCCCGCCTCGAACGGGTCGCCGAAGACGACGTCGATGCGGCTGCGCAGCGGGGGCAGCCCCTTTATCAACCGTCCGCGCCGCTCGGAGCTTCCCAGGACCGCGACCGGGACGATCGGCGCCCCGCTGCGGACCGCGAAGTAGGCGAGCCCGGCGCGCAGCGAGGCGAAGTCGCCCTCGCCGCGGGTGCCCTCGGGGAAGATCCCGAGGACGCCGCCGCCGTCCAGCACACCCAGCGCCCGGCTGATCGCCTTGCGGTCGGCGCCCGAGCGGTCCACCTTCAGCTGGCCGATCCCGGTCAGGAACGGGTCCAGCGGGCCGACGAACGCCTCCTTCTTGATCAGGAAGTGCGTCGGCCGGGGCGCCACGCCCATGACCATCGGGCCGTCGAGGTTGTGGGAGTGGTTGATCGCGAAGATCACCGGCCCGGTCGCGGGCACCTTCCAGGAGCCCAGCACCCTCGGTCTGAACAGCCCGTACATCAGGCCGACGCCGATCCGGCGCCCGACCTCGGCGCCCCGCTCCGACGGCAGGCCCTCCTGCGAAGGGAGACTCACTTGCCGGCCCGCTTCTCCTCGACGAGGGTGACGACGCACTCGATGACCTGCTGCAGGGTGAGGTCGGTGGTGTCGACCTCGACCGCGTCGTCCGCCTTGGCCAGCGGCGAGGTCTTGCGGCTGGAGTCGGCCGCGTCCCGCTTGAGCAGCGCCTCGCGGGTGGAGTGCACGTCGGCGCCCTTCAGCTCACCGCTGCGGCGGGCGGCGCGGGCCTCCGGCGAGGCGGTCAGGAAGATCTTGAGGTCGGCGTCGGGCAGCACGGTCGTGCCGATGTCCCGGCCCTCGACGACGATGCCGTACTCCGCCGAGGCCGCGATGGAGCGCTGCAGCTCGGTGATCCGGGCGCGCACCTCGGGCACCGCGCTGACCGCGCTGACCTTGGAGGTGACCTCCTGGGTGCGGATCGGCCCGGAGACGTCGTAGCCGTCGACGGTGATCGTCGGCTTGTCGGGGTCCGTGCCGGAGACGATCTCCGCCTTGCCCGCGACCGCGGCGATCGCCGTGGGGTCCTCGATGTCGATGCCGTTGTTCACCATCCACCAGGTGATCGCCCGGTACTGGGCGCCGGTGTCCAGGTAGCTCAGGCCGAGCTGCGCGGCGACGGCCTTCGACGTGCTCGACTTGCCCGTGCCGGAGGGACCGTCGATGGCGACGATCACGGGCGACACAGTCTGGGCGGCGCCGTTTTCCACGGAGGGACACCTTCCTGGTGCGGTGTGGCGAGTGGGGTGCGGGACGCGAGGGCGCCCCGCACAAGGTTACCGGCCCGCAGGAGGGGTCCTTACTGCCGGATGGACCAGCCCCGCTCGCGCAGCGCCGCGGTGAGCACGGGCGCGGCCTTCGGCTCGACCATGAGCTGCACCAGACCGGCCTGCTGCCCGGTGGCGTGCTCGATGCGCACGTCCTCGATGTTGACCCCGGCCCGTCCGGCGTCGGCGAAGATCCGGGCCAGCTGTCCGGGCTGGTCGTCGATGAGCACGACGACGGTCTCGTAGACCCGCGGCGCCGAGCCGTGCTTGCCCGGGACCCGGACCTGCCCGGCGTTGCCGCGCCGCAGCACGTCCTCGATGCCGGCCGCACCCTCGCGCCGCTTGTCCTCGTCGGAGGACTGCAGGGCGCGCAGGGCCCGGACCGTCTCGTCGAGGTCGGCGGAGACGTCCGCGAGCAGGTCGGCGACCGGCCCGGGGTTCGCGGAGAGGATGTCGATCCACATCCGCGGGTCGGAGGCGGCGATCCGCGTCACATCGCGGATGCCCTGCCCGCACAGCCGTACGGCGGCCTCCTCGGCGTTCTCCAGCCGGGCGGCGACCATGCTGGAGACCAGGTGGGGCATGTGGGAGACGAGGGCCACGGCACGGTCGTGGGCGTCGGCGTCCATGACGACCGGGACGGCCCGGCAGTGCGAGACCAGCTCCAGGGCGAGGTTGAGCACCTCGGTGTCGGTGTCCCGGGTCGGGGTGAGCACCCAGGGGCGGCCCTCGAAGAGGTCACCGGTGGCGGCGAGCGGGCCGGACTTCTCGCGGCCGGACATCGGGTGCGTGCCGATGTACGGCGTGAGGTCCAGGCCGAGCGCCTCCAGCTCGCGGCGCGGTCCGCCCTTGACGCTGGCCACGTCCAGGTAGGCGCGGGCCACGCCCCGCCGGATGGCGTCCGCGAGGACCCCGGCGACATGGGCGGGCGGGGCGGCGACGATCGCGAGGTCGACGGGCCCCTCGGGCGCCTCGTCCGTCCCGGCGCCGAGCGCGGCGGCGGTGCGGGCCTGCTCGGGGTCGTGGTCGGCGAGGTGCACGACGACACCGCGCTGGGCGAGGGCCAGGGCGGCCGAGGTGCCGATCAGCCCGGTTCCGATGACGAGTGCGGTCCTCACTGGGCGATGTCCTTGCGCAGGGCGGCCGCCGCACCGAGGTAGACGTGTGCGATGTCGGCGCGGGGCTGGTCGGATTCGATGTGCGCGAGCACGCGGACGACGCGGGGCATGGCGCCCTCGATGTCGAGCTCCTGGGCGCAGATCAGCGGCACGTCGACGATGCCGAGCTTGCGGGCGGCGACCGCCGGGAAGTCGCTGTGCAGGTCGGGCGTGGCCGTGAACCAGATGCTGATCAGGTCCTCGGCGGTCAGGCCGTTGCGCTCCAGGACGGCCGTGAGCAGGGCCGAGACCTGCTCCTCCATGTGGCCGGCCTCGTCCCGCTCCAACTGCACGGCCCCCCGGACCGCTCGTACCGCCACGGCACTGCTCCTTGCTGCTGTACGGCTGTTTCGCCCGACCAGCCTAGTCAGCGCGGGAAGGGGCGGCGCGCGCCGCCCGCCCCCTGAGACGGCGTCACAGCGACTGCCGCCGGATCAGCTCCTCCAGCGAGGCCGCCTGCGGCACCCGGCCCTCGGGGGTGAGCCTGTCGACCACCGGGGGCAGCGCCTGGGCCAGGTCGACCGCCGCCTGGTCCGGGGTGACACCGGCCTCACGGGCGACGCTGCCGAGGGTGTCGTCGCCGAGGGCCTGCCGCAGCTGGTCGCCGGTCACGGACAGGTTGTCACCGTTGCCGACCCAGGACCCCGCCTGCTCGCCCAGCCCCGCGTCCTGAAGCTTCTCCAGCAGCCCGCCGAGGGGGTTGCCTCCCTTGCCGCCGAGCGTGGACAGCAGGGCACCCACCAGCAGCCCACCGCTGCCCGTACCGCCCCGCCCGCCGAGGATGCCGCCGAGCAGATCGCCGATGTCGAGGTCCTTGCCCGTCATGGTGCCGCCTTCCCGCGCAACCGACCCGTCCGGGCCACTGTCACCCGCATACAGACGCCCCGCCACCGGAACGCCTCAAGGGGCGCGGGGAACTGCGCGACCAGCCCAAGACAGCCCGCAGAAGGCAGCCGTGCTCAGCCCCTACGGACCTCACTCACGCATCCCACAGCGCGCCCAGCGCCACCAGCTCCCCGTGGTACTCGATCCGGTCCGCCCACGCGTCGGGCCACGCCCCCGCCCCGTGGTACGCCCCCGCGAAGGCGCCCGCCAGGCAGGCGATGGAGTCGGAGTCGCCGGAGGAGCAGGCGGCCCGGCGCAGCGCGGTGAGCGGCTCGTCGACGAAGAGCAGGAAGCACAGCAGCCCGCTCGCCAGCGCCTCCTCGGCGATCCAGCCCTCCCCGGTGGCCAGGCACGGGTCCGTCTCCGGCGAGGGGTGGCGCAGCGCGTCCTGGAGCCGCTCCAGCACGGCGAGGCAGTCGTCCCACCCGTGCGCGATGAAGTGCTCCGGGCTCGGGTCCTGGGACCGGGTCCACAGGTCGCCCAGCCAGGTGTGGTGATACCGGGTGCGGTTGTCCAGTGCGTACGACCGCAGCAGCCCGACCAGCCCGGTCGGCTCGGCGCCCTGTGCGAGGAGTCGTACGGCGTGCGCGGTGAGGTCGGACGCGGCGAGCGCGGTCGGATGCCCGTGGGTGAGGGCCGCCTGGAGCTGGGCGGCGCCCGCGCGCTGCTCGTCGCTCAGGCCGGGGGCGAGCCCGATCGGCGCGACCCGCATGTTGGCGCCGCAGCCCTTGGAGTGGATCTGGCTGGCGTCCTGCCAGACCCGGCCCTCGGCCTTGAGCAGGTCGCAGGCGACCAGGCAGGTGTTGCCGGGCGCCCGGTTGTTCTCGGGCGACTGGTACCAGTCCACGAACTCCTCGCGCACCGGCCGCTCCAGCCGCTCCAGCCGCTTGGGCGCGAGGTAACCGCGGTCCATGGCGGTGCGCAGCCCGCGGCCGAGGGCGAGGGTCATCTGGGTGTCGTCGGTGACGAAAGCGGGAGTCGGCAGCTCCATCTCCCGCCAGGGTCCGCACTTGGCCAGGATCGAGGGGACGTCGTTGAACTCGGTGGGGAACCCGAGCGCGTCCCCGAGCGCGAGCCCCAGCAGGGCCCCCGTGGCGGCGTGCTTCCTCTCGTACGTGGTCATGCGGGACGTCCTTCCCGGGACGGTCGGAGCAGAGGCGGATGCAGCGCGGTCGCGGGGCCCGCGCGATAGAGGGCGGCCGGTTTCCCCCGCCCTCCGGTCAGCCGGGCCGCGCCCGGTACCGGCTCGACGAAGCCGGGGGCGGCGAGCACCTTGCGGCGGAAGTTGGGCCGGTCCAGCGCGGTGCCCCAGACGGTCTCGTAGACCTGCTGGAGCTCGCCGAGGGTGAACTCGGACGGGCAGAACGCGGTCGCGACGGCCCCGTGCTCCAGCTGGGCGCCGACCCGGTCGTGGGCGTCGGCCAGGATGCGGTCGTGGTCGAAGGCGAGCGGCCCGGCCGTGCCGTACGGCACCCAGCGGGCCTGCGCCGCGTCCCCGCCGCCGCGCGGCTCGGGCGCGTCGGGCAGCAGCGCGGTGAACGCGACCGACACGACCCGCATACGGGGGTCACGGCCGGGTTCGCTGTAGGTGCGCAGTTGCTCCAGGTGCAGCCCGGACACGTCCGCGAGCCCGGTCTCCTCGGCCAGCTCCCGCCGGGCCGCGGTCTCCGCCGACTCCTCGGGCAGCAGAAAGCCGCCGGGCAGCGCCCAGCGGCCGGCGTACGGCTCCTGTCCGCGCTCGACGAGCAGGACGTGCAGGGCGCCGGCGCGGATCGTCAGGACCGCGAGGTCGACAGTCACGGCGAACGGCTCGAACGCGTACTTGTCGTAGCCCTCCACGACGACCACCCCCTTTAATAGTCACTCCGACTATAAAAGGGGGTGGTGGCCGAGGGCAAACGACTTAGAGGTCGACTTCCTTCATCAGCATCCCGACCTCGGTGTTGGACAGCCGCCGCAGCCAGCCCGACTTCTGGTCGCCCAGGGTGATCGGGCCGAAGGAGACCCGCACCAGCTTGTCGACCGGGAAGCCGGCCTCGGCGAGCATGCGGCGCACGATGTGCTTGCGGCCCTCGTGCAGGGTCACCTCGACCAGGTAGTTCTTGCCGGTCTGCTCCACGACCCGGAAGTGGTCCGCGCGGGCGTAGCCGTCCTCCAGCTGGATGCCGTCCTTGAGCTGCTTGCCCAGGTCGCGCGGGATCGGGCCGACGATGTGCGCGAGGTAGGTCTTCTTCACGCCGTACTTCGGGTGGGTCAGCCGGTGGGCCAGCTCGCCGTGGTTGGTGAGCAGGATGACGCCCTCGGTCTCGGTGTCGAGCCGGCCGACGTGGAAGAGCCGCGTCTCACGGTTGGTGACGTAGTCGCCGAGGCACTGGCGGCCCTCGGGGTCCTCCATCGTGGAGACGACACCGGCGGGCTTGTTCAGCGAGAAGAACTGGTACGACTGCGTCGCGACCGTGAGGCCGTCGACCTTGATCTCGTCCTTCTCCGGGTCGACCCTGAGGCCCTGCTCGGTGACGATCTGCCCGTTGACCTCGACCCGGGCCTCGTCGATCAGCTCCTCACAGGCACGCCGGGAGCCGTAGCCCGCGCGCGCGAGGACCTTCTGCAGCCGCTCGCCCTCCTGCTCGGCGCCGGGGAAGGTCTTGGGCAGCTTGACGTCCTTCTTGCCCGCGTACCGCTCGCGGTTGCGCTCCTCGGCCCGCGTCTCGTACTCGCGGGACGTGGCCGGCACGCTGCGGCCCCGCTGCTGGGGCCTCTTCGGACCGCCCTTGGCGCCACCGCGGGCCGAGGGGCCGCGGCCCGACTTCGGGCCGTCCTGGGTGGCGCCGGGGCCCACGTCGTAACGCCGCTCCTCCGGGCGCGGCTTCTTCGGACGGCCGCCCTGCTTGTCGTCGCGGTTGCCACCGGCGCCGCGGTAGTTACCGCGGCCACCGCTGCTCCCGCCGCGGCCGCCGCTGTTGCCACCACGGCTCCCGCCGTTGTTTCCGCTGCTGTTCCTGCCGCTGCTGCTTCGCATCAAAGTTCCGTCTTGTCGTCTGCGTCCTCGGAATCCGGGGCGTCCGGATCGAACGACGGGACCCCTTCCAGCGTCTCGGCCTCGATCGCCTCCGCCTCGGGGAGGAAGGGCGCGAGCTCCGGGAGCTCGTCCAGACCACGCAGGCCCATCCGCTCCAGGAAGTAGTTCGTCGTCACGTACAGGATCGCACCTGTTTCGGGTTCCGTGCCCGCCTCCTCGACCAGACCGCGCTGCAGGAGGGTGCGCATCACGCCGTCGCAGTTGACTCCGCGCACCGCGGAGACCCTGCTGCGGCTGACCGGCTGCCGGTACGCCACGACGGCGAGGGTCTCCAGCGCCGCCTGGGTGAGCCGGGCGGTCTGCCCCTCCAGCACGAGCTTCTCCACGGCCGCGGCGTACTCGGGCCGGGTGTAGAACCGCCAGCCGCCCGCCACGTACCGCAGTTCGAAGCCGCGGCCCTGCCGGACGTACTCGTCGGCCAGCTCGCGCAGCGCGTCGGCGATGCTCCGCCGGGGCCGCTCGAGGATCTTCGCGAGGTGCTCCTCGCTCGCGGGCTCGTCCACGACCATCAGGACGGCCTCCAGGGCCGGTTTCAGGTCGAGGTCGGCGACGGGCTGCGGCCCCGTCGGGACCTCCGCGGTCGGCTCGCTCACGGCTTGCTCTCCTCCTTCGGCTCCTCGGGCGGCCGGTCGAACTCGTCGGTCACCCGCGGCGTCTCGTCCCCGTCCCCGCCGGTCCAGCGCACCAGCAGCTCCCCGAGGGCCGCCTCCTGCTCCAGCGCGACGGCCTTCTCCCGGTACAGCTCCAGCAGCGCCAGAAACCGCGCTACGACGGTCAGGGTGTCGTCGGTGTCGTCCACCAGCGCCCGGAAGCTGGCCTCGCCCAGCTCCCTGAGCCGCGCGACGACGATCCCGGCCTGCTCCTGCACGCTCACCAGCGGCGCGTGGATGTGGTCGACGTACACCTGCGGCTTGGGCTTGGGCTGCATCGCCTTCACGGCGAGCCTGGCGAACCCTTCCGCGCCGATGCTGATGACGACCTCGGGCAGCAGGTCGGCGAGCTGCGGCTCCAGGCCGACGGTCCGCGGGTGGCGCCGGGCCTCCTCGGCGTGCCGCTGGTCGAAGATCTGCGCGATCTGTTTGTACGCCCGGTACTGCAACAGCCGCGCGAAGAGCAGGTCCCGCGCCTCCAGCAGCGCCAGGTCGGCCTCGTCCTCCACCTCGGCGGCGGGCAGCAGCCGGGCCGCCTTGAGGTCGAGCAGGGTGGCGGCGACGACGAGGAACTCGGTCGTGCGGTCCAGGTCCCAGTCCGGGCCCATCGCCCGGATGTGCGCCATGAACTCGTCGGTGACCTTGGACAGCGCGACCTCGGTGACGTCCAGCTTGTGCCGGGAGATCAGCTGGAGCAGCAGATCGAAGGGTCCCTCGAAGTTGGCGAGTCGCACCTTGAAGACGCCGTCGTCCTCGACGGAATCGGTGGGCTCGTCGACAGCAGCCGCACTCTCCTCGACGGCAGCGGTGGGCTCCTCCGGTCCGGGCTCGGGCGTGGCCCCCGGCCCGCGCCCCAGCGCGCGCCGACGGCCGCGGGGAACGTCGTTCGAGGTCATAGCCCTCGCAGGCTACCCCTACCGTCCCCGCAGCCGGCGTACGAGGATGCTGGCGTCCCCGCGGGTCTCCAGATCGGCGAGCACTACGGCGACGGCCTCGCGGACGATCCGCCCGCGGTCGACGGCCAGCCCGTGCTCACCGCGGAGCACAAGACGGGCGTGCTCCAGATCCATGAGTTCCTCGGCGGACACGTAGACGGTGATCTTCTCGTCGTGCCGCTCGCGGCCGCTGGGCCGCCGGGTGCCCGACCGCCCCCGCTTGCGCGGAGCGGCGGCGTCACCGGCGGCAGCCGCGGCAGAACCTTCCTGCGTCGCCTGCCGCCGCGCCGAGCGCTCGGCCCGGCTGCGGGACTCCCCGGCGTCCGCCGGCTCCGCGTCGGCCGCGACATGCTCCGCCCCGTCGCCGTCGCCGCCCTGTACGGGCACCGACTGCGGCGCGTCCTCCGCGGCGGCGGCAGCGGGGTCGCTCTCCCCCGCGGGAGCCGGCACCCGGGCCTCGCCGTTCGCGGGCCGCCGTGGAGTGGACGGCTGGAGCGCCATCCCGCCTGTCGTACGGAAGAGTTCGTCGGCCCCCGGCAGACTCACTCGGCGTGACACCGGGCGAGCACCTCCCTGGCGAGCTGACGGTAGGCGGCGGCGCCGACGGAGTTGGAGGCGTACGTGGTGATCGGCTCACCGGCGACCGTGGTCTCCGGGAAGCGGACCGTGCGCCCGATGACCGTGTGGTAGACGTGGTCGTCGAACGCCTCGACGACCCGCGCGAGCACCTCACGGCTGTGCACGGTGCGCGAGTCGTACATCGTGGCGAGGATCCCGTCGAGCTCCAGCTCCGGGTTGAGCCGCTCCTGGACCTTCTCGATGGTCTCGGTCAGCAGCGCGACACCGCGCAGCGCGAAGAACTCGCACTCCAGCGGGACGATCACCTTGTGGGCGGCCGTCAGCGCGTTGACCGTGAGCAGGCCCAGCGAGGGCTGACAGTCGATCACGATGTAGTCGTAGTCGTCCATCAGCGGCTTGAGCGCCCGCTGCAGCGTTGACTCGCGCGCGACCTCGGAGACCAGCTGGACCTCGGCGGCCGACAGGTCGATGTTGGAGGGCAGCAGGTCCATGTTGGGGACCGCCGTCTTCAGGAGCACCTCGTCGGCCGACATGCCCCGCTCCATGAGCAGGTTGTAGACCGTGAGGTCGAGCTCCATCGGGTTGACGCCGAGACCCACCGACAGCGCGCCCTGCGGGTCGAAGTCCACGAGCAGCACGCGGCGGCCGTACTCCGCGAGCGCGGCACCCAGGTTGATGGTCGACGTGGTCTTGCCGACGCCGCCCTTCTGGTTGCACATCGCGATGATCTTGGCGGGTCCGTGATCGGTCAGCGGGCCCGGGATCGGGAAGTACGGCAGCGGGCGTCCGGTCGGGCCGATGCGCTCCCGGCGCTGACGGGCAGCGTCGGGTGCGAGCGTGGCCGCGTACTCCGGGTCCGGCTCGTATTCGGCGTCGGGGTCGTAGAAGTGCCCCTCGGGCAGTTCGTCGTAGTCGGCGAAGTGGTTGTGGGGCGCGCCACTTCCGTCGCCGGCCATGGCGTTCACGTGATGGCCATCCATGCTCTGGTGTGCTGACAGAGCCGTGTGGGGGCTGGTCTGGCTCTGGTGGGCTGCGAAGGTTCGGACAGCGACGGAGCCGACAGCCTCGAGCCCCGTGGAGCCCTGGCCCCGCGTAGGCATTCCTGGTTGACCACCCCCGGGAGAAAATGTCGACTCATTCACAAGTCGTCTTACCTCCTTGGTGACCAGGAAACTTCTAGACAAGGTCAGCGTGGCACCATGCCGACGGTTGGCGACTCTATGGCGTGTCGGTGGTCCGCAGCAACACAATCCGCCGGACCCGGCAGGATGTGTCGGCAATGAAACATCCCTCTGTCAAGGGCGTACGGCCGTCGCACAGCAGGTTTCACCGGTGTGCGAATCGGTTCAAGGGTTACGTTCGAGGCGAGTTGACCTAGAGTCGCAAAGTGACCATACACACATCCGGCCGGACCTTGTCGGGCAAGGTCCGGCCGGGTGCGTGTGGTTGACGCGTCTTGTTGACGTATCGCCTTTACGAAAAGGTGACTTAGCCGAGCGCGTCGGCCGGCAGGTCAGCCGAGCAGGGTCTCCAGCTCGACGTGCTCCAGTCCGTGGGCCTCGGCGACCTCCTTGTAAACGACCTTGCCGTCATGGGTGTTCAGACCCTTGGCGAGCGCGGCGTCGCGGCGCAGCGCCTCGACCCAGCCGTTGTTGGCCAGCGACACGATGTACGGCAGCGTGGCGTTGGTGAGCGCGTAGGTGGAGGTGTTGGGCACCGCGCCCGGCATGTTGGCGACGCAGTAGAAGACCGAGTTGTGGACCTGGAAGGTCGGCTCGGCGTGGGTCGTCGGACGCGAGTCCTCGAAGCAGCCGCCCTGGTCGATCGCGATGTCGACAAGGACACTTCCCGGCTTCATGCGGGACACGAGCTCGTTGGTGACGAGCTTCGGGGCCTTGGCGCCCGGGATGAGGACGGCACCGATGACGAGGTCGGCGTCCAGGACGGCCTTCTCCAGCTCGAAGGCGTTGGACATGACGGCCTTGACCTTCGTGCCGAAGATCTTGTCGGCCTCGCGCAGCTTGTTGATGTCGCGGTCGAGCAGGGTCACGTCGAAGCCCATGCCGATGGCGATCTGCGCGGCGTTCCAGCCGGAGACGCCACCGCCGATGACGACGGCCTTGGCCGGGACGACACCCGGGACACCGCCGGGCAGCACGCCGCGGCCGCCGGCCGAGCGCATCAGGTGGTAGGCGCCGACCTGCGGGGCGAGACGGCCCGCGACCTCGGACATCGGGGCCAGCAGCGGCAGCGCGCGGCTGGGCAGCTCGACGGTCTCGTAGGCGATGGCCGTGGTGCCGGACTCCAGCAGGGCGTCCGTGCACTCCTTGGAGGCGGCCAGGTGCAGGTAGGTGAAGAGCGTCTGGTCCTTGCGGAGGCGGTGGTACTCCTCCGCGATGGGCTCCTTGACCTTCAGCAGCAGGTCGGCGGTGGCCCACACCTCGTCGGCGGTGTCCAGGATCTCGGCGCCGGCGGCGATGTACTCGCTGTCCGGGATCGAGGAGCCGAGGCCGGCGCCCCGCTCGATGACGACCTGGTGACCGTTGCGCACCAGCTCGTGCACACCGGCGGGGGTGATGGCCACCCGGAACTCGTTGTTCTTGACCTCGCGGGGGATGCCGACCTTCACGTCGATCACGGTCCTTGGCTCAGAGGGGGTATTAACACGACATACCGGCTACCCACGGGCACACCGGGAGACACCGCAGGAGAACGTGCGGCAGAGCCAGTCTAATGAAGGTGTTCCCGCTGTCTAGCCTTTCATTGCATCAATCTTCAGCGGATGCACTGCGGATTTCGCAGGCGTTAGCGTCTTGTTCCGAAAGGATCTCTGGGGTATCGCCCTCCTGGAGCTCCTCCCCCAGCATGCGCTCGGCCGTGCTGCGGTGCAGTGCGGCGGCCACCGGGTCCCCGAGGTGCTCCAGGGTGTCGGCCGTCCGCAGGTGCAGCGCGGCCTGCAGCCGTACGTCCTCCGCGCGCCGCGCCCACTCCACCGCCTCCTGGCAGGTGCGCAGGCTCTCCTCGGGCCGCCCGGCGTACTCCTGCACCCGGGCCAGCTCGCTCAACGCCCGTGCCTGGGCGGCGACATCGCCCTCCTTGCGGTACCCGGCGATCGCCGCCCGCCAGCTCCTGAGCGCCTCCCCGTAGCGGCCCGCGTAGGTGTGCGCCGTGGCGATACGGCCGTACAGCCGGGCCGCGTCCGCGCGCTCCTCACGGGCCAGCCGCTGGGCCAGCGCCCGCCCGAACCAGTCGGCGGCCCGGTCGTAGTCCCCGAGCTCCAGGTGGGCACCACCTACGGATTCCATTGCGCGAGCGGTGGCGTACGGGTCATTTGCTCTGCGTCCGGCGTCCAAAGCTGTCCGATATCGCACCAGAGCCTCGGTTGTCCGCCCGGTCCGCGCGTCCAGGTCGGCCAGGTTCAGCAGCGCGGCGGCCCGCTCGCGGTGCAGCCCGCGCCGCTCAGCCACGTCCAGCACCAGGCCGTGCACGCCGTACAGGTCGGCGGCCGCCGCCTGGGTGCCCCAGTGCGCGACCATGGCCCGCACCAGCTGGGACAGCAGCCGGCGGGCGAGGGTGTCCAGCTCTCCGTCGGCGACCACGAGGCGCGCCGAGGCCAGCAGGGCGGGCCTGCGCAGGCGCAGCCACTCGGCGGCCGCCCGAGGGTTGGGGAAGCGCAGCGAGCGGGGCATGCCGAGCAGCTTCTCGCGGGCCTGCGGGCTGTCGGTCTCGGTGATCGCCCGGCAGGACTGCAGCAGCCGTACGGTCCGCTCCAGCATCCGGGCGCGGGCCAGCTGGATCTCGGCGGGGCGGTCCTGCGACTCGGCGAGCGCCTTCAGCATCGGATGCAGACAGGCCGGCACCTCGTACTGCGGCAGCGGCGAGTCCACGGCGTGCAGCAGACCGAGCGCGACGAAGTCGTCCAGCGTGGTCCGGGCGCCGCTGACCGAGCAGCCGGCCAGCGCGGAGGCGGTGTGCGGGTCGACCAGTCCGGCCGGGGCGAGGGAGAGCAGTCGCAGTATCCGGGCGGCCGGGGCGGGCAGCGAGGTGTAGGCGAGCCGGAACACCCGGGCGAGCGGGGTGGCGGCGTCATCGCCCTCGGCGTGCAGATGCTTGGCGAGGTCCGCGACAGCGGCCTTCGGCCGGGCGGCGAGCCAGCCTCCGGCCAGCCGCAGCGCGGCCGGCTGCGCCTGGCACTCCTCGACCAGCCCCTCGGCGGCCCGTGGATCGACGGTGATCCGCACCGAGCCGGTGTGCCGGGACAGCAGCTCCACGGCCGACTTGGTGTCCAGCCCGCCCAGCGTGCAGGGCCGCACGTCCGAGATGCCGGTCAGCGGCCCCCCGGACACCGCGACGACCAGACACTGCGGGGCCTCCGGCAGCAGCGCGTCGACCTGCCCGGCATCGGCGGCGTCGTCGAGCAGCATCAGCATCCTGCGCTCGGCGAGGGCCTCGCGCAGGACCTGGGCCACCTCGTCCTCGTCGGCCCCCGGCGGCACCGGCACCTCCAGGGCAGTGAGCAGCTCCCGCGCCACCCGCTCGACCGGAACGGGCGTGCCGTCGGGCTCGCTCAGCCGGGCCCGCAGCACCCCGTCCTCGTAACGGTCCGCAACCTGCCGCACCAGTTCCTCGGCGAGAGCGGTCCGCCCCGACCCGGGCCGCCCGGCGATCAACAGCACCCGCGCGCGGGGGGCCTTGCGCCCCGAGAGCGTGTCCAGACCGGCCCGCCCGATGTCGGCGCACAGGTCCTTCAACTCCCGGGTGCGTCCAAGGAACCGGCCCTCCTCGACGAGGACGGACGCGTCCGTGTCCACCACCTGATCCGTCACGGGCCACACTCCCGTCCCACCACGCGCCCAGGCCCGCCGGGACTCCGGTCAGGGCGTTTCCAGAGCCTAGTTCACGCTCTGCAACATCCCGGGCAGGAGGCAGGCCGACGCAGAGAAGGACTCCCCGATCGGATCAACGGACAGTGTGGTTTTAGGGGCGCGGGGAACTGCGCGACAACGGCGCGGCAGCCAGAACCGACGACCCTCGGCCCAACGGCGATCAGACCTCGAACGGCCGCGCTTCCCAAGGCGCATCCGCAGGACGCAGCGCATCCAAGCCCTCACCCTGCCGAGCAGCGACCAGCGACAGCACCCCCACCACCAGGCAGTTGTTGTGCAGCTCCCCCGCCAGCACGCCCCTCACCAGCTCAGCCAAGGGCACCCGATCCAGCTCCAGGTCGATCTCCTCGTGCTCCGCCTCGAACCGCTCCCCCTCGGCCTCGGAAAGATCACGGGCGAGGAAGATACGGACCGCCTCGTCACACCCCCCGGGCGTGGTGTACACATCGGCCAGCACCCGCCAGGTCTCCGCCTTGACGTGCGCCTCCTCGTACAGCTCCCGCTGGGCGGCGTGCAGCGGGTTCTCCCCGGGCACGTCCAGCAGCCCGGCCGGGATCTCCCACAGCTTCTGCCGTACGGGATGCCGGTACTGGCGCAGCACGACCACCCGGTCCTGCTCGTCGAGCGCGAGCACGGCCACGGACCCGGGATGCACCTGGTAGTCCCGCCGCACCACGGTCCCGTCGGGCATGACCACCTCATCCGTGCGCACGGAGGTCTTGTTGCCCCGGAAGGGCGTCTCCGAGCCCCGGATCTCCCACTCCGCGGGGGTGTCCTTGATCGTCATGCCAGACCTTTCAACTGCGGAAACGAAACCGGGGTGCGTCCCGTTGAAGGAACGCACCCCGGCAACCGTACAACCGGTGTGTTACTCAGCAGTCTTCCGCTCGACCGCTGCCTTCACCAGCCCGGCGAACAGCGGGTGCGGCCGCGTCGGGCGCGAGCGCAGCTCCGGGTGCGCCTGCGTGGCGACCAGGTAGGGGTGGACCTCACGCGGGTACTCGACGTACTCGACCAGCTTGCCGTCCGGGGAGGTGCCGGAGAACTGGATGCCCGCCTTCTTCTCCAGCTCCGCGCGGTAGGCGTTGTTGACCTCGTAGCGGTGGCGGTGCCGCTCCTCGACGTACTCCTTGCCGTCGTAGACCTCGCGCACGATCGAGCCCTCGGCCAGCTTGGCCGGGTACATGCCGAGGCGCATGGTGCCGCCCATGTCGCCCTCACCGGCGACGATGTCCATCTGCTCGGCCATGGTGGAGATGACCGGGTGGGCGGTGGCCGGGTCGAACTCGGTGGAGTTGGCGTCCGGGATGTCGGCCAGGTGACGCGCGGCCTCGATCACGATGCACTGCAGGCCGAGGCAGAGGCCGAGCAGCGGGATCTTGTTCTCGCGGGCGTAGCGGATCGCGCCGACCTTGCCCTGCACACCGCGGTCGCCGAAGCCGCCGGGGATGCAGATGCCGTCGACGTCGGAGAGCTGCGCCTGGGCACCGGCCGGGGTCTTGCAGTCGTCGGAGGTGACCCACTTGATCTTGACGCGGGTGCGGTTGGCGAAGCCGCCGGCGCGCAGTGCCTCGGTCACCGACAGGTAGGCGTCGGGCAGGTCGATGTACTTGCCGACGAGGGCGAGGGTGACCTCGTGCTCGGGCTTGTGGACGCGGTCGAGCAGGTCGTCCCAGGTCGTCCAGTCCACGTCACGGAACGGCAGGTCCAGCTTGCGCACGGCGTAGGCGTCCAGGCCCTCGCCGTGGACGGTCTTCGGGATGTCGTAGATGGAGCGCGCGTCGGGGCAGGCCACCACGGCCGCCTCGTCGACGTCGCACATCAGCGAGATCTTGCGCTTGATCGCGGTCGGCACCTCGCGGTCGCAGCGCAGCACGATCGCGTCGGGCTGGATGCCGATGTTGCGCAGGGCGGCGACCGAGTGCTGGGTCGGCTTGGTCTTCAGCTCGCCGGAGGGGCCGATGTAGGGCAGCAGCGAGATGTGCACCACGAAGACGTTGTCGCGGCCGACCTCGTGGCGGACCTGGCGGACGGTCTCCAGGAACGGCAGCGACTCGATGTCACCGACCGTGCCGCCGACCTCGGTGATGACGACGTCGACCTCGTCGGTCGCCATGCGGCGGATGCGGTGCTTGATCTCGTTGGTGATGTGCGGGATGACCTGGACGGTGTCGCCCAGGTACTCGCCGCGGCGCTCCTTGGCGATCACCGTGTTGTAGACCTGACCCGTGGTGACGTTGGCGGAGCCGTCCAGGTCGCGGTCGAGGAAGCGCTCGTAGTGGCCGATGTCCAGGTCGGTCTCGGCACCGTCGTTGGTGACGAAGACCTCACCGTGCTGGAACGGGTTCATCGTGCCCGGGTCGACGTTCAGGTACGGGTCGAGCTTCTGCATCACGACGCGCAGGCCCCGGGCCTTGAGCAGCATGCCCAGGCTGGAGGCCGTCAGACCCTTGCCGAGAGAGGAGGCGACACCCCCGGTGACGAAGATGTGCTTGGTCGTCGTGGATTTGGGCGTCATGGCCAAGAGGGGGCTCCCGTGGTCGCTGTCTGGAGGTGCGGTGCGGCTGCCGGGCCGGAGGTCTCCGGGGGTGCCGTCGCTGCGGTTCGGGGGTGCGTTGTCCTGGGAAAGGACGCCCACCGGTCCACGGGCTACCAGCGTATCAGCGCCTCGACCCCATGGCTTCCGGCCACGCTCCGCACACGCCCGGACACCCGTCCGAACTGCGACGACGCCGCTCGCGCGAGGCTCACCCGCGGCTCACTCGTTCGGCCCAGCCCGGTTGCCCGGAGGCGCACGCAGATCATCCGGGCGCGTCGTATCCTGCTCGGACATTGGCTGTCGAGCCGGCCGGAAAAACGGCACCACCCACGCCCGTACCCCCCGGAACAACAAGAGCTCGTCAGTTCGTTGAGCAGAGAATCGTCGGCCGTTTCCCTGGCGGGGAGACGGTCCTGCCTCACGGCTCATCGACGCATTACAACGACCCCTTGACCGCACCAGCGACCGCCCCTACATGGGGTGACGTGGCCGTTCGACTGGAGTTGCACGTGGCCGGGCGCATCGAAGACTACGCACTCATCGGAGACATGCAGACCGCCGCCCTGGTCTGCCGGGATGGCACAGTGGACTGGCTGTGCCTGCCCCGCTTCGACTCGCACGCCATCTTCGCCGGTCTGCTGGGCACCGAGGAGCACGGCTTCTGGCGCATCGGACCGGCGCACGCCCCCGACACCGCGCCACCCGTCGCGGACCGGCGCACCTATCGCGGTGACTCGCTCATCCTGGAGTCGGAGTGGGACACCGTGCGCGGCACCGTCCGGGTGACCGATTTCATGCCCCCGCGTGACGGCGCCCCGCAGCTGATCCGGATCGTCGAGGGCGTCTCCGGCCGGGTGCCGATGCAGTCGGCCCTGCGGATGCGCTTCAGCTACGGCCGGGTGGTGCCCTGGGTGCACAAGCACGACGACGAGCGCACGGTCGCCGTCGCCGGCCCGGACTCCGTGTGGTTCGACACAGAGGCCGAGACATACGGCCACTCGCTGACCACGTACTCCGACTTCACGGTGGCTCCCGGTGACCGGATCGCGTTCACGATCTCCTGGCAGCCCTCGCACAAGGAGGCGCCGCCGCTGCCGGAGCCGGAGCAGTCGCTGACGGCGACCGAGGACTTCTGGCGCGACTGGGTCGAGCACTGCACGTACCACGGGCCCTACCGCGAGCCAGTGGTCCGCTCCCTGATCACGCTGAAGGCGCTGACGTACGCCCCCACCGGCGGCATCGTCGCCGCGCCCACGACCTCCCTGCCGGAGGACATCGGCGGCGTGCGCAACTGGGACTACCGCTACACCTGGCTCAGGGACGCGGCGATCACCCTGTCCTCGCTGCTGCGCACCGGCTACCGCGAGGAGGCCCGCGCCTGGCGCGAGTGGCTGCTGCGCGCGGTCGCGGGCGACCCGGAGAACCTGCAGATCATGTACGGCATCGCCGGTGAGCGCGAGCTGGGCGAGGCCGAGCTGGACTGGCTGCCGGGCTACGAGAACTCCGCCCCGGTCCGCGTCGGCAACGGCGCCGCGCACCAGCTCCAGCTGGATGTGTACGGCGAGGTCACCGAGGCCCTGCACCTGGCCCACATGACGGGTCTGGCGCGCAACGACTACGCCTCGCTGCTCCAGCTGAAGCTGATCAGCTATCTGGAGAAGCACTGGCAGGAGCCGGACGAGGGCATCTGGGAGGTGCGCGGTCCGCGCCGGCACTTCGTGCACTCCAAGGTGATGGCGTGGGTCGCCGTCGACCGCACGATCAAGCTGATCGAGTCCGGTGACGCCGACGGCCCGCTGGAGCGCTGGAAGGAACTGCGCGACGACATCCACCGCGAGGTGTGCGAGAAGGGCTACGACAAGGAGCGCAACACCTTCACGCAGTCCTACGGCTCCAAGGAGCTGGACGCGAGTCTGCTGCTGATCCCGCAGATGGGCTTCCTGCCCCCGGACGACAAGCGCGTCATCGGCACGATCGAGGCGATCCAGCGCGAGCTGTCCACCCCGGACGGCTTCATCCTGCGCTACCCCACCGAGGGCGAGTCGGAGGGCGTCGACGGCCTGCCCGGCGACGAGGGCGCGTTCCTCGCGTGCTCGTTCTGGATGGCGGACGACCTGGCGATGATCGGCCGGGTCGACGAGGCCCGCCAGCTGTTCGAGAAGCTGCTGGAGCTGCGCAACGACCTCGGTCTGCTGGCCGAGGAGTGGGACCCGCGTCTGCAGCGCCAGGTCGGCAACTTCCCGCAGGCCTTCAGCCACGTCCCGCTGATCGACACCGCGCTTCGGCTGACCGCCTCGGGCGCCTACGGCGGCTGAACAAACCCCCCTCACCGGCCGCGCCGGGCAGGCCGCGCACGCCTAGGCTGGAAACGCATCAATCCCCCTTCCTGGAAAGGGGGCGGCCATGGCTTCCCTCTCGAAGGCGGGCGCGGCCCTCTCCGCGCTGCGCGAGGATCTGTCGGGCGATGTGTTCGCCCCCGGCGACCCGGGCTACGACGAGGCCCGGGTCGTGTTCAACTCGATGGTCGACAAACGGCCGGCCGTGATCGCGCAGTGCGTGGACGAGGACGACGTCGTGCGGGCCGTCCGCTTCGGTCGGGAGCTGGACCTGAACATCGCCGTGCGCGGCGGCGGCCACAGCGTGGCGGGCTCGGCGCTCAACGACAACGGCCTGGTGGTGGACCTGCGCCATATGCGGGCGGTCACCGTCCATCCCGGCGCGGAGGCGGTACGGGTCGCGGGCGGGGCCACGATGAGCGACCTGGACCGCGCCACCGAGCCCTACCACCTGGCCACCACCGGCGGCAGGGCCTCCACCACCGGAGTCGGCGGGTTCGTGCTGGGCGGCGGCAGCGGCTGGCTGGACCGCTGGTGCGGGCTCGCGGTCGACAACCTGCTGGGCGTGGAACTGGTCACCGCCGACGGCGAGCGGGTCCGGGCGAGCGCCGACGAGAACCCGGAGCTGTTCTGGGGCCTGCACGGTGGCGGCGGCAACTTCGGTGTGGCCACCGCGCTCACGCTGAGGCTGCACGAACTGCCCGACTTCGCCATCGCCCTGCTGCTGTACCTGCCGGAGAACGGCCCCGAGGCGGCACGCACCTACCGCGATGTGATCGCCGCCGGCCCGAACGAGGCGAGCGGCGCCCTGATCTACTTCACCGGCCCGCCCGAGGAGTTCGTCCCCCCGCGCCTGGTCGGCACGCTGCTGTGCGGCGTCCTTCTGACGTACGCCGGGACCGAGGCCGACATGCGCAAGATCGCCGAGCCGCTGCTGGCGCTGCCGCACGAGTCGGAGATCGTCGGGGCGATGCCGTACGCCGATGTCCAGTGCATGATCGACGACCCGCCGGGGTTCCGTAACTACTGGTCGGCGGAGTACCTGACCGGCGCTCCGGACGCCTACCTGGACCTCTACTGCGCACGGGCCGCGTCCATGCCCGTGCCGACCGGCAGCATGCACGCGCTGTTCCCGCTGGGCGGCGCGATCGCCGAGGGGCCGCACGAGTATCCGGTGCCCTACCGGGACGCGCCCTGGGGCGTGCATCCCTTCGGGCTGTGGGAGGACCCGGCGGACGACGAGCGGGCCGTCCAGTGGGTGCGTGACGTACGCGCCGACGCCCGCCCCTGGAGCACCGGGGCGGTGTATCTCAACTTCATCGGCGACGAGGGCGCCGACCGGGTGGTGGCCGGGGTCGGCGCCGACAACGCCCGGCGGCTGGGCGAGCTGAAGCGGAGGTACGACCCGGACAACGTCTTCCGCTTCAACCACAACATCAAGCCGGCGTAGAGCCGGTCAGACGGCGGCGATCACCTCCCGCGCGGCACGCTCGCCCTCGGTGGCGCCGCCCTCCATGAAGCCCTGGAAGTCGTAGGAGCAGTGCTCGCCGCCGATGTGGATGTTGCCCTGCGGGGTGCCCTCGTAGCCGGCGTAGCGGTGGAGGTAGCCCACCGGCCAGTAGGAGTAGGCGCCCTGGGCGTACGGGTTGAGGTGCCACGCCGACAGCTGGGCGCGGCCGGTGAAGGCGGCCGAGGTGCCGGGGAAGAAGGCGTCGATGTCCCTGGTGTAGGTGGATGCCAGCTTCGCCACGTACGGGTCGCTCTCGAAGCTGAACGGCCCTGCCGGGGCGAGGGACTTGGCGCGGGTGCCGCCGTGGTACTGGATGAGGATGCCGCCGGTGCCGGGCTGGACCTTGGTGGTGTCCCAGGTCTGCTGGACGCGGCTGTCGGTGAAGCAGTCGCCCGCCGAGACGCCCGGCCACGCGCCGGTGCCGCGCCAGGGGCGGCTGGAGAACTGCATGTTGAGCTTGGTGCAGTACCCCATCCGGGCGTCACGGATCAGGCTGGTCATCCGGGGGTCGAACCCGGCCCGGCTCAGGTCGAGTTGCTTCAGGACCGGCAGCGGCACGCACAGGACGGTGTGATCGGCGGTCACCGTACGGGTGACGCCCGATTCGGTGAAGGTGAGCGTCTGGGTGCCGTCGCTGTTGGCCCGCACCGCGTTCAGCGACCAGCCGTGACGGACGGTGCCGTCGGGCAGGAAGTCGGCGATGGCGTGCGGGAGTCGGTCGTTGCCGCCGACGACGTGGTAGCGCTCGTTGGACAGGCCCCAGATGTTGAAGTTGCCGGGATTGGTCTGGTAGCCCATCAGCAGCACCAGGGCCAGCGAGGACTGGTCGGTGGTGTCGGCGCCGTACTCGACGTTGTAGGCGACGTCGAACCACCGGCCCAGCGGGGAGGCGTGGCCGCCCGGCACGCGTGACTCGATCCAGTCGTACAGGGTCATGTTGTCGAGTGCGGTGCCGGTGGGTGTGGTCTGGTTCCACTTGACCTCCCCGGCCTCCAGCAGATCGCGGTGCAGGGCCTGGTAGACGGCCTTGAAGTCCTCGTCGGCCTGTTCGCGCGGGTAGTACGTGCCGTTGAACCACAGGACTTCCTCGGCCCCGTTGGGGCCGCCGCCGAGGAAGTCCTCGACGGGCAGGGAGAAGCGGCGGCACAGTTCCAGCATCTTCTTGTGGCTGGTGTCGATCAGCTCGCCGCCGATCTCGGAGGTCTGGCCCCAGGCCCAGTGGTCGCGCTGGCTGAACATACGGCCGCCGACCCGGTCGGGGTGGGCCTCGTACAGGGTGCAGGCGTAACCGGCGTCGTGCAGGGTCAGGGCGGCGGTCAGTCCGGCGATACCGGCGCCGACGACCGCGATACGGGGCTTTGCCGCGGCCGCGGCGGGCGGCGCGGCCGTCACCGTGGCGGTAGCGGCGAGGGCCGCGGCCCCCTTCAGGACCGACCGACGGCGCATCCGGGCCTCGGCGACGGGCACCCCGAGGTGCCGGGCGGCCGCGTGGTCGGCGGCGAGGGAACGCAGGAGGTGCATGGAGTGCGTACGGGACACAGGACTGCTCCTCGGACGTGGGGTGTGGGCTTCCTGGGCACTCGTCAGGCGTTGGCGTGGGCCTCCGTGACGTCGTCGTCCGTGCGTTCGGCCGCGTCCTCCAGGACGATCCGGCCGATGATCTCGTAGCGCTCCGGCCGCCGGGCCCGCAGATACAGGCCGAGGCCGAGGCCGCCGAAGAAGACAAGGCCGACGATCCACGGGATGGCCTTGAAGAAGAAGGAGTCGGCCGCCGCACCGGCCGCGGTGTCCATGTTGATCACCAGCAGCACCACCACCGCCGTCATGCCGATCCCGCCGAGCAGCGGGGCGGTGAACGTGCGGAACCAGTGCCGGTCCTCGGGGTGGTTGCGGCGGAAGTAGCCGATGACGGCGAAGGAGCACAGGGTCTGCACGATGAGGATCGCCATCGTGCCGAGGATCGCCAGCAGCGTGTACAGGTGGATGTAGGGGTCCTGGCCGCTCAGCCAGAAGCCCACGACGAGCGCGACCGCGATGCAGGACTGCACGAAGGAGGCGATGTACGGCGACCCGTGCTTGGGGTGGGTGCGGCCGAGCGCGGGGTGCAGGAAGCCCTCGCGGCCGATGGCGTACAGATAGCGGGCCGCGCACTGGTGGAAGGCCATCCCGCAGGCGAACGAGCCGGTGATCAGCAGCCACTGGAAGGCGTCGACCGCCCAGGCGCCGATGAAGGCGTGCGCGGGGTCGAAGAACAGGTCGAGGGGGCTCGTGCCCGAGGAGACCTTGACCGCGCCGTCCAGGCCGTTGCCGGCGATGGTCATCCAGGAGACGTAGATGTAGAAGAGGCCGACGCCGACCACCGAGATGAGAGTGGCGCGCGGGATGACCCGCTTGGGGTCGCGGGACTCCTCGCCGTACATCGCGGTCGACTCGAAGCCGACCCACGACCAGAAGGCGAAGAACAGCCCGAGACCCGCGGAGGCGCCCGTGAAGGCGTTCTTGGGGTTGATCGGCTCGACGGGGATGCCGTCGGGGCCGCCTCCTTGCAGCAGTACGGCGGTGGCGACGGCGAAGAGCACGGCGATCTCGGCGATCAGCATCACGCCGAGCGCCTTGGCGGTGAGGTTGATGTCGAAGAACGCCAGCACCGCGGTGACCAGCAGCATCGCGGCCGCGTAGAGCACCCAGGGCAGGTCTACGCCGAGCTGGTCGTGCACGGTGGTCTTGGTGAAGTAGGCGAAGACGCCCACGATGGACGCCTCGAACACGATGTACGCCAGCACGGCCAGCATCCCCGACGCCATGCCGGCGATGCGGCCGAGGCCGTGCGAGATGTAGCCGTAGAAGGCGCCCGCGGCGGTGATGCGGCGGGCCATGGCGACATAGCCGACGGCGAACACCGTCAGCACGAGCGTGGCGAAGAGATAGCCGGCCGGGGCGCCCGTGCCGTTGCCGAAGCCGACCGCGATGGGCAGGTTGCCGGTCATGGCGGTGATCGGCGCGGCGGTCGCCACCGCCATGAAGACGACACCCACCAGGCCCACGGAATTCGCCTTGAGCCGATGGACCTCTCGCGTGGGAGTTTCTGCCATTCCCGCCCCTCTCCTCATTTTCTGCATACTCAGCGTGCTGCCACAACGAAATCCGAAGATCACACAGGGGTCTCCCTGCGGATGCGACAGTGTTTCGTCATGGTGACGCACGCCACAACAGACACGCGGTCGTGCAATTGGGCGCCGGGGGCGACGCATTGCCGACCGGCGGGGCGCGGTGATCGTCGCCGTAACCGCGCGGAGATGTCGTCGGAACGCGCGCGCGGGTAGCGTCCGCTGCATGGAAAGCCGCACGGACCACCGATTCGACACCCAGGGCGCGGGCATCACCGTCCAGCGGGCGCTGGAGCTGCCCGGACTGCGCAGCGGTCTGCCCGAGGTCCTCGCGGGCGCCGACCGGCTGCAGCGGACCGTGCGGTGGGTGCACGCCGGCGAGGTGCCGAACATCGCCTCCCTCCTCAAGGGCGGCGAACTGCTGCTGACCACCGGCTACGGCCTCGGCACGCGCCCCGCCGAACAGCGCGCGTTCGTGCGGACACTGGCCGAGCGGGGCATCGCCGCCCTCGTCGTCGAACTCGGCCCGCGCTTCAGCCGGTTGCCCGCCACCCTGATCGAGACGGCCCGCGCGGCAGGGCTTCCGCTGGTCCAACTGCACCGCGAGGTGCCCTTCGTGACGGTCACGGAGGAGGTCCACACCGAGATCGTCAACGGCCACTACGCCCTGCTGCAACGCGCCGAGGAGGTGCACCGCCGCTGCACCCAGGCCCTCCTCGGCGGCGGCGGAGTGCCCCAGGTCCTCGGCATCCTGGCCGACTTCGGCGACAACCCCGTCTTCCTGGAGACCTACGACGGCCGTCTGCTGTACGCCGCCGGGGCCGGGCCCGAGGGCGCCGATCCGCTCCAGGTGTGGGAGGGGCTGCGCGGCCAGCACAAGGACACGCCGCCGCCCGCCGGTTCGGTGCTGGTGGACGTGCCCGGCGGCGGCCCCGGCACCGGATCCGTACGCGCCCGGCTGGTCCTGCTGCCGGTGCGCGCGCCGCTCGCGCCGGTGCACCGGATCGCCGCCGAACGGGCCGCCGGGATACTGGCCGTGGTGCTGATGCAGGCCCGACAGGAGGAGGAACTGGCCGCGCGCGGACGCGGCGACTTCCTCACCGACCTCGCCGAGGGCCGGATCGCCGCCGAGGACGCCCCCGCGCAGGCCCGCGTCCTCGGCTTCAAGCCCGGCACCGGACCGCTGCTGCCCGTCGTGATGCGGCTCGGCGACGGCTTGTCCCCCGGCGGCGGCTGGGCCGTGCTGGCGCGCGCGGTCGCCGAGGAGCTGGCCTCGGTGGGGGTGCCGGTGCTGCTGGGCGTACGTCCGGTGGAGGGCCGGGTGCCGCTGCTGCTGGGGCTGCGCACCGAATCGGAGCGGGCCGCGGTCGCCGACCGGGTGGCGGCGGCGCTGCGGGCGGGCGTGGAGCGGGCCGGGATGCAACGCCCCGGGGCCCGGCCTCCGGTGGTCGTCGTCGGAGTCGCCGGCGGCTGGGCGGCGGCCTCCGCGGGGCTGCGGCACGCGGCGGAGACCGCCGCCGCCGCGCAGGGCCTCGCCGACCGGCCCTGGTACGACGCCCGCCGCCTAGACATCGACCTGCTGCTGTGGCGGCTGCGCGACCATCCCGACCTGGCCGCCTTCGTGGAGCGGGCCATCGGCCCCCTCCACGACCACGACCGCCGCTCCAAGCCTCCGCTGCTGCCCACCCTGGAGACCTACCTCGCCCACGCGGGCCGCAAGGCGGAGACCGCCCGCGAGCTGCACCTCAACCGGCAGACCCTCTACAACCGCCTCGCCCGCATCGGCGAGCTGCTGGGCACCGACCTCGACGACCCGCAGACGGTGCTGGCGCTGAGCCTGGCCCTGAGAGCAAGGCGGCACGTGGGCTAGGGCGACCTCAGATCAGCGGCCTCGCCTGCGTCAACTCGTCGTACACACTGAGCACTTGCGCCACCGTCTCGTCCTCCGTCGGCCAGGTCGCCGCCTGCCGTACGCCCCGCTCCCGCAGCTCCTCGCGGCGCTCGGGGTCGGCGAGGAGGCCGGTGACGGTCCGGTCGAGGGCGTGCGCGTCGCCGTAGGGCACGAGTTCGGCCGCGTCACCGACGAGGTCGGGGAGGCCGCCGACGTCGGTGGCGACGAGCGGCACACGCGCGTGCAGGGCCTCCTCGGCGAACACCGAGCGCGACTCCCAACTGCTCGGCAGCAGCGCCACATCGGCGGCCGCGAGCAGTTCGGGCACGTCGTCGCGGCGGCCCAGCAGCCGCACCGCGAGCCCCTCGCTCTCGATCCGCCCCTGCAGCAGCGGGCGCAGCGGGCCCTCGCCGGCGATGACCACCAGCGGCACCGGGTCCAGCGTGCGCCAGGCGCGGGCCGCGTCCAGCAGCACCTCGTAACCGCGGTGCCGGTCCAGGGAGCCGACCGCGAGCAGCAACGGCCGCCCCGTCGCGCCGAGTTCGGCCCGCAGCTTGGGCCGGTGCGACTCGTCGCGGTCGACCACCGTACGCCGCCCGGACAGCGCGACCGCGGCCAGGCGGGCGTCCCGGGCGCCGGTCGAGCGGGCCCGGTCCACCAGGTCTGAGGTCGTGCCGAGCACCACCGAAGCGGTCTTCACCACCCGCCGCTCGAGCAGACGCAGGAAGTGCGCGCGCGCCCCCTCGGCCTGCGCCCGCCCGTGCCAGGTCACCACCAGCGGGGTGCGCCGCCCGCTGAGCGCGAGCACCGCCCGGAACGAGGCGTGCAGCCCGTGCGCGTGCACCAGGTCGGCATCCGCGCAGGCCGCCCGCAGCGCGGCCACGGACGCCGGGTCGCTGCTGCGCGGGATGTGCACATGGTCGGCGCCGGCCCCGGCGAAGTCGTAGGTGTGAGCGGCCTCGAAGGGGGCGCACACCGTGACACGCACGCCCCTCGCGACGAGCCCGGACGCCAGGGACCGCACATGCGCGCTGCTGCGGGCGTTGCCGCCACCGAGCACCTGCACGGTGCGAAGCGGCGACTGTCCGGGCGCTGACTGGCTGCTCACGTGGCTCACGTGGCCGGGGCTCCTGATTCGGGGACGGACAGACACGGCCAAGGATGCCAGGACGTACGGGTGTTCCGGGGACGGCGACGTCAGGAACCCAGGCCGAGACCCCCCGGAACCTCACCCACACGGGTGAACGACCGAGGTCTACCCGGCATCCGCCCGAGCCGTGGCCAGAAGCTCCTCGGCATGCGCCCGGGCCGTCTCCGAGTCCTCCTGCCCGGCCAGCATCCGCGACAGCTCCCGGACCCGGTCCTCGCCCTCCAGCACCTTCACACCGGACCGGGTCACCGACCCGTCATCGGTCTTCTCCACCAGCAGCTGCCGGTCGGCGAACGCGGCCACCTGCGGCAGATGGGTGACGACCACGACCTGCGCGGTCCGGGCCAGCTTCGCCAGCCGCCGCCCGATCTCCACGGCCGCCTTGCCGCCGACACCGGCGTCCACCTCGTCGAAGAGATACGTCGGCACCGGGTCCGTCCCCGCGAACACGACCTCCACGGCCAGCATCACGCGCGACAGCTCACCGCCCGACGCGCCCTTGGCGATGGGCCGCGCTGGCGCCCCCGGGTGCGGGGCCAGCAGCAGCTCGACCTCGTCGGCACCGGCCGGCCCGTAGGCGACGGTACGCCCGCCGACCTCCACGCCCTCCGGGTCCTCGGTCTGCCGGATGTCGAAGGACACCCGCGCGTGCGGCATGGCCAGCGAGGCCAGCTCCGCCGTCACCGCGGCCGCGAACCGTTCGGCGGCCTCCGTGCGCGCGTCCGTCAGCGCCTGCGCCAGCCCGCCCAGTTCGACGCGCAGCGCGTCCCGCTCGGCGGTCAGCTCCCCGATCCGCTCGTCGTCGCCGTCCAGCTCGGTCAGCCGCGCGGCACTCTGCTCGGCCCACGCCAGCACGGCGGTGATGTTCTCGCCGTACTTCCGGGTCAGCCCGGTCAGCGCCGCCCGCCGCTCCTCCACCGCGGCCAGCCGCAGCGGATCGGCGTCCAGATCGTCGGCGTACCCGGCCAGCTCCCCGGCCACATCGCCCAGCAGAATCCCGATCTCCCCGATCCGGTCGGCGAGCGCCCCCAGCGCCGGGTCGTGCGACCGTACGGCCTCCAGCGCCCGGTACGCGCCCGCCACCAGCGTGCTGGCGTCGACACCCTCCGGGTCCTCAGGGTTGCCCGCCAGAGCGGCGTGCGCGGCCGTGGCGGCGGACGCCAGCGCCTCGGCGTGCCCCAGCCGCTCCGCCTCCTCGGCCAGCTCCGTGTCCTCACCGGCCCGCGGCTCCACGCCCGCGATCTCGTCGAGGCCGTAGCGCAACAGGTCGGCTTCCTGCGCCCGCTCACGCGCGCGCGTGACGATCTCCTCCAGCTCGGCGGAGACGGCCCGCAGCCGGCGGTAGGCCTCGGCGTACTTGGCAAGCGGCACAGCGACCGCGTCCCCCGCGTACCGGTCGAGCGCCTGCCGCTGCCGGGACAGCTTCAGCAGCCCCTGCTGATCGGTCTGCCCGTGCACGGCCACCAGCTCGTCGGCCAGCTCGGCCAGCAGGCCCACAGGCACGCTGCGCCCGCCGAGATGCGCCCGCGAGCGCCCCTCGGCCGAAACGGTACGGCTGATCAGCAGCGCCCCGTCGTCGAGGTCGGCGCCTGCCTCCTCGGCCCGCACGGCCACGGCGGCGTCCGCGTCCAGCGCGATCCGCCCCTCCACGACCGCCTTCTCGGCCCCGATCCGCACCAGCGCCGGATCCGCCCGCCCGCCCAGCAACAGCCCCAGGCTCGTGACCACCATGGTCTTGCCCGCACCCGTCTCACCGGTGACGGCAGTGAACCCGGGCGACAGCTCGACAACCGCGTCGTCGATGACGCCGAGCGACCGTATCCGCATCTCTTCCAGCACGGTGAAGACCTTACGAGGTCTGGAGTGCTCTGTGCGAGGCGCCCTGTCACCCGACCGAGCTAAGCGCCCCGCTAGTGAGGCGCCCCCCGCCACCCGGAAACGGGCAACGCGAACTTCGCCACCAGCCGATCCGTGAACGAAGCGTGATGCAGCCGGGCCAGCCGCACCGGCACAGCCCCCCTCCGCACCTCCACCCGAGCCCCCGGAGGCAACTCGACCGTCCGCCGCCCGTCACACCACAGAACCCCCGGCGGGATATGCGGCAGAACCTCCACAGCAAGCACAGAATCCGGCGAGGTCACCAACGGCTTCGCGAACAGCGCATGCGCGGAGATCGGCACCATCAGCAGCGCCTCCACCTCGGGCCACACCACAGGCCCCCCGGCGGAGAAGGCATAAGCGGTCGACCCGGTCGGCGTGGACAGCACGATCCCGTCGCACCCGAACCCCGTCACCGGCCGCCCGTCGATCTCCAGCACGACCTCGAGCAGCTTCTCCGCGCCGGCCTTCTGCACGGCCGCCTCGTTCAGCGCCCAGTCGGTGTGCACGATGTCGCCGTTGCTGTGCACGACGACATCGACGGTCATCCGCTCCTCGACCTCGTACGACCGCGACACCACCCGGTCGACGACCTTGTCGAGGTCGTCCCGCTCGGCCTCCGCCAGGAAGCCGACCCGCCCGAGGTTGACGCCGAGCATCGGCACGCCGGACGCCCGCGCGAACTCCGCCCCGCGCAGCAGGGTGCCGTCACCGCCGAGGACGATCAGCAGCTCGCACCCGTCGAGGCACTGCGGTGTCGCCTCCTTGACCAGCTGCACCTCGTCCGGCAGCGGCAGATCGCGTGCCTCGTACTCCAGTACCCGTACGCCGATCCCGGACCGCAGCAGCCCCTTGACCACGAGCTCGGCGCTGCGGATGGCTGCCGGCCGCCCGGTGTGGGCCAGCAGGAAAACAGTACGAGCTCGATTCGGTGTCAACGCGGCCCCTCCGCCACTGCACGGTCAACATCGGCCGGGTCCAGTTCGGGGGCACCGGCCCGCAGCCACAGAAAGTACTCGACGTTCCCCGAAGGACCGGGCAGCGGACTGGCGGTCACGCCCTTCACCCCGAGCCCCAGCTCCCACGCCTTCTCGGCCACGCCCCGCACGGCCTCCGCCCGCAGCTGCGGACTCCGTACGACACCCCCGCTGCCCAGCCGCTCCTTCCCCACCTCGAACTGCGGCTTGACCATCATCACCAGATCGGCGTCCGCCCGCACGCACTTCACGAGGGCGGGCAGCACCAGTCCGAGCGGAATGAAGGACAGGTCTCCCACGACAAGGTCCACCGGCTCTCCGTCGATCGCCTCGAGCGTCAACTCGCGTACGTTCGTACGGTCCTTGACGGTGACGCGTTCATCGCTCTGCAGAGACCAGGCGAGCTGCCCGTAGCCGACGTCGACGGCGACGACGTGCGCGGCACCGGCGCGCAGCAGCACATCGGTGAAGCCGCCGGTGGAGGCGCCCGCGTCCAGGGCCCGGCGGCCCTCGACGACCAGGCCCTGCGGCACGAAGGCCTCCAGCGCCCCGGCGAGCTTGTGCCCGCCCCGGGACACGTACTCGGGATCGTTGTCGTCGCTCTGCACGACGATCGCCGCCGCCGTCTCCACCTGGGTGGCCGGCTTGGTCGCGACGGTCTTGCCGACGGTCACCCGCCCCGCGGCGATCAGCTGGCTGGCGTGCTCGCGCGAGCGCGCCAGCTTCCGGCGGACCAACTCGGCGTCGAGACGGCGGCGTGCGACTCCTGCCACGTTCGGTTCAGCTCCTGCTCTGGTGGTACGACGACGGGGGCGCCGGAGGTCCCGGGCGGGCGTCGAGCGCGGTGAGCGCGTCACGCAGCCCCTGGTGTACATCCTCGTACACCTGAAGATGTCCGTCCGTGGCGAGGTGGTCGGCGTCGGCCAGCCGCTGCAGCTGCGCGTCGACCTCGGCGTTGCCGGTGGGGGTGCGCGGGACGTCGAGGGGGGCCGGGGCGGAGGGGTCCTCCTCAGTGAGGTCCGGCTCCCTGTCAGCGAGCTCCGGCTCCGGAACAGCGTCGTTCATGCCCCGACGCTACCCCGAATCGCTGCGGTACCGTCGGTGACGATGGCGACGATCGAGGAGTGCCGTGCCGCACTCGAGAAGCTCTCGGAGCACATGGGCAGCGCCGAGGGCGACGTCCGCGCGGCCGCCGCGCTGGACCGCTCGGTGAGCTGCCACATCACCGACCTGGACACCACCTTCGTGGGCCGGATGTCGGACGGCCGTATCCACGTCCGGGACACCCTCCAGGGCCCGCCCGCGGACAAGGCCCAGATCCGGCTGGCCATGACCGGCGACGACCTGGTCGCCCTGGTCGACGGCGAGCTGCACTTCGCCAGGGCGTGGGGCTCGGGCCGGGTCAAGCTGCACGCGGGAGTGCGCGACCTGCTGCTGCTCAGGAAGCTCCTCTAAGCCCTGGCGCGTGCCTTGCGCGCGGCCGGCACCACCAGAGGTGTGCCCGTCTCCGGGTCGTCGATGACCTGGCAGCGCAGGGAGAAGACCTCCTCGACCAGCTCGGCGGTGACGACGTCGTTCGGGGCGCCCTGCGCGATGACCTCGCCGCCCTTCAGGGCGATCAGATGCGTGGCGTACCGGGCCGCGTGGTTGAGGTCGTGCAGTACGGCGACCAGGGTGCGGCCCTGCGTCTCGTGCAGCTCGGCGCACAGGTCGAGGACGTCGATCTGGTGCTGGATGTCGAGGTAGGTCGTCGGCTCGTCGAGCAGCAGCAGCGGCGTCTGCTGGGCGAGCGCCATGGCGATCCACACGCGCTGTCGCTGGCCGCCGGACAGCTCGTCGACGTACCGGTCGGCCAGCTCGGCGACCCCGGTGTGCGCCATGGACTCCTGGACGATCCGCTCGTCCTCGGCCGACCACTGCCGCAGGATGCCCTGGTGCGGGTAGCGGCCCCGGCCCACCAGGTCGGCGACCGTGATGCCGTCGGGCGCCACGGACGACTGGGGCAGCAGGCCGAGGGTGCGCGCGACCTTCTTCGCCGGCATCGACTGGATGACCTGCCCGTCCAGCAGCACCCGGCCCTGGGTCGGCTTGAGCATCCGCGACAGCGCCCGCAGCAGCGTCGACTTGCCGCAGGCGTTCGGGCCGACGATCACCGTGAAGGAGTTGTCGGGGATCTCCACCGACAGCCGCTCGGCGATGACGCGCTGGTCGTAGGCGAGGGTGACGTTCTCGGCGGACAGGCGATTCACAGTGCTCCTCGAAGTGTTCTCGTACGCGGCCTTGCGCATCCCCGGCGTCATATCCGCCCCGCCCGGCGCTCGGTGACCAGCAGCCACAGCAGGTACACGCCGCCGAGCACACCGGTGACCACGCCCACCGGCAGCTGGTCGGCGCCGAACAGCCGCTGCGAGCCCCAGTCGGCGGTGACCAGCAGGGCGGCTCCCATGCACAGGGACGCCAGCAGGTTCGGGCCCGGGGAGCGGGTCAGGCGCCGGGCGAGCTGCGGCGCGGTCAGCGCGACGAAGCTGACCGGTCCGGCCGCGGCGGTCGCGGACGCGGTGAGCAGCACGGCGGCCACCATCAGCAGCATCCGCACCCGCTCGACACGCACCCCGAGCGCGTTGGACACGTCGTCACCCATCTCCATCATCCGGAGCCCGCGCGCGTTGGCGAGAATCAGCGGCACGAGTACGGCGCACAGCCACAGCAGCGGCTCCACCTGCTCCCAGTCGCGGCCGCTGAGCGATCCGGTCATCCAGAAGATCGCCCGGGAGGCGTCGACCAGGTCGGCCTTGGTGAGCAGATAGCCGTTGACGGCGGTGGCGATGGCCGAGACGCCGATGCCGACCAGGACCAGCCGGTAGCCGTGCACGCCCCGCTTCCAGGCGAGCAGATAGATGGCGAGGCCGGTGACCAGGCCGCCGACGAGCGCGCCGGCCGCGACCTGTCCGGCGCTGCCGGACATCAGGACGATCACCACGAGCGCGCCGGCCGTCGCGCCTTGGCCGAGTCCGAGCACGTCCGGGCTGCCCAGCGGGTTGCGGGACACGGCCTGGAACAGCGCCCCGCCGAGCCCGAGCGAGGCGCCGACCAGCAGGCCGACCAGAACCCGCGGCAGCCGCAGCTGGTTGACGATGAACTCCTGGCCCGCATTGCCGTTCCCGGCCAGCGTCTTGACGACGTCCCCGGCGGAGATGGGGAAGTCGCCCGTGCCGATCAGCAGGACGCTCGCGGTCAGCGCGGCCGCCAGCAGCAGCACGACGACGACGAACGCGCGCACATCGACGCGGACGGACAGCCCGCCGGGGGTGCGCAGGGCCCGTGTGGTGCCGCGCGGGTTCTTCACTGCGGTACTCACAGCTGGGCCGTCCTCCGCCGTCGTACGAGAAAGATGAAGACCGGGCCGCCGACGATCGCGGTGACGATGCCGACCTGGAGCTCGGCGGGCCGGGCCACGAGACGGCCGACGACATCGGCGCCGAGCAGCAGCACGGGCGACAGGACCGCCGCGTACGGCAGGATCCAGCGCAGGTCGGGGCCGGTGAAGGAGCGCACGACGTGCGGCACCATCAGGCCGACGAAGACGATCGGCCCGCAGGCGGCCGTCGCGGCCCCGCACAGCATGGTCGCGGCGAGCATCGACAGCGCCCGGGTGCGGCCCAGGTGGGCGCCGAGGGCCTTGGCAGTGTCGTCGCCCATGGCCATGGCGTTCAGCGGGCGGGCCAGACCGAGGGCGAGCAGCACGCCGGCGGCGATGAAGGGCAGCACCTGGGTGATGGTCTCGTCGGTCGCCGAGCTCAGCGAACCGACCGTCCAGAAGCGCATCTTGCCCAGCGCCGCCTCGTCGACGATCATCACGGCCTGGAGATAGCCGTACAGGGCCGCGCTGAGCGCGGTGCCGGCGAGCGCGAGCCGCACCGGCGTGGCGCCCCGGCTGCCGCCGAGGAACCAGACCAGCACCCCCACCGCCGCGGCCCCGAAGAACGCGAACCACACATAGCCCTGCAGGCTCGTCACCCCGAGGAAGGTGATCGCGGTGACCACCGCCGCGGACGCACCGGCGTTGATGCCGAGCAGTCCGGGGTCGGCCAGCGGATTGCGGGTGAGCGCCTGCAGCACGGCCCCGGCCAGTCCCAGCGCGGCCCCGGCGAGCAGCCCGAGCAGCGTCCGCGCCAGCCTCTCGTCGACAACGACGTCACCGTAGGTCCCGGACGCCTGGAACAGGCCGTGCCAGACCTGCCCCAGGGACAGCTCCTTGGCCCCGATCGCAAGGCTCGCCACCGCGACGCACGCCAGGATCAGGACGGAGACGAGAAGCCCGGCGGCGCGTATCGCACGGCGGTCGGGGGGCGCGGAGGCGGTTTCCGCGCGCGGTTCTGGAGGACTGTCGACCAACACGGAGGTTAGGTTAGCCTACCCTCCCATCCTGGACGATGCCCGTCCATGCCCACGCGCGCACCGACGGACGCCCGGCACACGCCCTCTGACCGCACCGATGACCGCTCGGCGCCCGTCCTCCGACCGCACCGATGACCGCTCGGCACCCGTCCACTGACCGCACCGATGACCGCTCGGCGCCCGTCCTCTGACCGCTCCTCAGAGCCCCAGCCGTGCCAGCGCCTTGCCCCCGTCCAGTGCGCAGGAGCCTTCCCCGGCCGCCGTCCACGCCGCCGCGCACAGAGCCCGCAGCCCGTCCAACGCCTCCCCGTCACCCTCCAGCTCCAGCTCGGCACCAGCCGTCGCGGTCCACCCCCCGCACCGGAAGCCGCCGCCCGCCTCGACGACCTCCGGCTGCCCGGTGAGCATCCCCCGCAGATCGGCGTCGACGTACGTCGGCCGGTGCTGCGGCGGCGCCGCCAGCAGCTGGGCCCCGTCCGTCACGCCGGTCAGCACCAGCAGCGAGTCCACCTCGCCGTTGAACGCGCCCTCGATGTCGGTGTCCAGCCGGTCCCCGACGACCAGCGGCCGCTCGGCACCCGTGCGCAGAATGGTCTCCCGGTGCATCGGAGGCAGCGGCTTGCCCGCCACCTGCGGCTCGGCCCCGGTCGCTATCCGCACGACCTCCACCGCCGCCCCGTTCCCCGGCGCGATGCCCCGACCGCTGGGAATCGTCAGATCGGTGTTGGACGCGAACCACGGCACCCCGCGCGCCACGGCGTACGACGCCTCGGCGAACCGCCCCCACGCCAACTCGGGCCCGCCATAGCCCTGCACCACGGCCGCCGGATCGTCATCGGCGCTCTCCACAGGCGTGAGCCCCCGCTCCCGCAGCGCGACCCGCAGCCCCTCGCCGCCGATCACCAGCACGCGCGACCCCGCCGGCACCTGCTCACTGATCAGCCGCGCGACCGCCTGCGCCGAGGTGATGACGTCGTCCGCGCCCGTCGGTATCCCCAGCTCGGTCAGATGCCCGGCCACGGTGTCCGGCGTCCGCAGCGCGTTGTTGGTGACGTACGCCAGACGCATCCCGCCCTCCCGGGCGACCGCCAGCGACTCCACGGCGTGCACGATCGCGCTCCCGCCCGCGTACACCACCCCGTCCAGGTCGAGCAGCGCCGTGTCGTACGCCTCGCTCAGGGCCTGCCCACTGCCCTCGGGCCTCGTCCTGACACTCCGGCTCATTCCGCATCGCTCCTCGTCCGCTCGCCTTTCCCCCGATCATCCCCCATGCCACTGACACCCGTCCGACACGTACGATGCCCTGATGAACACTGCAGGTCACTCGGAAGCAACGGCGCCCCGAGGCCTGGAACTCACCCCGTTCCGAGGCCTGCGCTACGACCCCGACCGGGTCGGCAGTCTGGCCGCCGTCACCTCCCCGCCGTACGACGTCGTCGTACGCCCCGACGGGGTGCACCACCTCCAGGACGCGGACCCGCACAACATCGTCCGGCTGATCCTCCCCCAGGCCGGCACCGTCGGCGCCCGCACCGAGCAGGCCGCCGACACCCTGCGCCGCTGGCTCGCCGAGGGCGTCCTGACCGCCGATCCCGACCCCGCCCTGTACGTGTACGAGCAGCGCCACGCCGACGGCATGCTCCAGCGCGGCCTGATCGGCAACCTGCGCGTCTCCGACCCGTCCGAGGGCATCGTGCTGCCCCACGAGGACGTCATGCCGCACGTCGTCGCCGACCGCGCCGCGCTGATGCGCGCCACCTGGGCCAACCTCGAACCCCTGCTGCTGACTTACCGCGGCAACGGTTCGGCGGCCGAGGTCATCGAGCGCACCGCCGAACAGCCCCCGCTGCTGTCCACCACCACCGAGGACGGCTACTGCCACCGCCTGTGGTCCGTCACCGATCCGGCCGACCTGGCCCTCGTCCAGCACGACCTGGCCCACCACCAGGCCCTCATCGCCGACGGCCACCACCGCTGGGCCACCTACCGCCGGCTGCGCGCCGAGCACCCCTCCCCCAGCCCCTGGGACCTCGGCCTGGTCCTCCTGGTCGACACCGCCCGCTACCCGCTACGGGTCCGCGCCATCCACCGCCTCCTGCACGGCCTCCCGGTCTCCGACGCCCTGACCGCGCTCGACGGCCACTTCCGCGTACGCCGCCTCGACCTGCCCCTGCCCGGGGCATTGGAGACCCTGGCGGACGCGGCCTGCGAGGGCAACGCCTTCCTGCTCGCCGGCGACGGCGCCTTCCACCTGATCGACCGCCCGGACCCGGCACTGCTGGACCGCACGGTCCCCGCCGACCGCCCCGCCGCCTGGCGCACCCTCGACGCGACGGTCCTGCACTCCACGCTCCTCGCCCACCTGTGGCACATCCCCGAGGACGACCCGGCCCGCATCGCCTACATCCACGACACGGCGGCCACGGTCGCCAAGGCCGAACGCGCCGGCAGCACGGCCGTCCTCATGCACCCCGTCCGCGAGGACGTCGTCCGCGACCTTGCCCGCCAGGGTGTCACGATGCCCCGCAAGTCGACGTCCTTCGGCCCGAAGCCCGCCTCGGGTCTGGTCCTGCGGGCACTCGACATCTGACGTCGTACGAAGCACACAGGGCATACGAAAAGGGCGGGACCCCGATCTCGGGATCCCGCCCTTCGTGTACGACGCTCAGCCGAGGTCAGTCCTCGTCGCGGGCCTCGTCGACGATCTCGTCATCGGCCTCGACGACGGGCTTCTTCTCCTCGGCCTCGGCCTGCTTCTCCTCGGCCTCGGGGGCGGCGCTGCTCACGGCCTCGTCCGCACCACTCTCGTCGAGCGCGTCGACGAACTCGACACCGTCCAGCTCCGCCAGCCGGTCCGACGCGTCGGTGCTGCCGTCGCGGTCGGCCTCCACGGCCTTCGCGAACCACTCCCGCGCCTCGCCCTCACGACCGGCGGCCAGCAGCGCGTCGGCATAGGCGTACCGCAGCCGCGCGGTCCAGGGCTGGACGGAGTTGGAGGCCAGCTCCGGGCTCTGCAGCGTCACGATCGCCGCGTCGATCTGGTCCATGTCCCGCCGTGCACCGGCCGCGACGAGGCGCATCTCCACCTGGCCGGCCTTGTCGAGCTTGTTCACCTCGGGGGCACCGGCCATGTCCAGCGCCTTCTCCGGCCGGCCGAGCCCGCGCTCGCAGTCGGCCATGACCGGCCACAGCTCCACGGTGCCGGTCATCCGCCGCGCGGCCCGGAACTCGGCGAGGGCCTCGCTGTACTTCTGGTTGGCATACGCCGCGAACCCGGCCGCCTCACGCACGGCCGCGACCCTCGACGCCAGCCGCAGCGCCACACGGGAGTACCCGTACGCGCCCTCGGGGTCCTCGTCGATGAGCCGCGCGACCATCACCAGGTTCCTGGCGACGTCGTCCGCGAGCGTCTTGGGCAGGCTCTGGAGCTCCTGCTTGACGTCCTTGTCGATCTCCTCGCCGGTGACGTCCTCGGGGATCGGCAGCCGCTTGATCGGCTCACGGTCGCGATCGCGGTCCCGCTCGTCACGGAACCGGCTCCCGCCACGCCGGTCGTCGCCACCGCGTCGGTCGTCGCCGCCACGCCCGCGGAAGCCACCGCGGTCACCGCCGGGCCGCCCACCACGGTCGTCCCGACCCCGGAAGCCACCACGGCCCCCACGGTCGTCTCCCCCGCGGCCACGGAACCCACCACGGTCGCCATCACGCCGGTCATCCCGACGGTCGTCGCGTCGGTCGTCACGCCCACGGAACCCACCACGGTCGCCATCACGCCGATCGTCACGGCGGTCATCGCGGCGATCGTCGCGTCGGTCATCCCGGCGGAAGGGGGGACGCTCGTCACGACGGTCGTCCCGACGGAAGGCAGGACGGTCCCCGCGATCGTCACGGCGGAAGGGAGGACGCTCATCGCGCCGGTCGTCACGGCGGTCGTCGCGCCGGTCGTCCCGACGGAAAGCGGGGCGCTCACCACGGTCGTCACGCCGCTGGAACCCACCGCGGTCCCGGTCACGGTCGTCACGACGGCCGTAGCCGCCGCCACGGTTGTCACCACGGCTGTCGTCCCGACGGAAGCCACCACGGTCGCCACCGCGGTCGTCACGACGGCCGTAGCCACCACCGCGGTTGTCACCACGGCTGTCGTCCCGACGGTCGTCACGGCGGTCGTCGCGCCGGTCATCACGACGGAAGGCGGGACGCTCGTCGCGGCGGTCGTCCCGACGGAAGGCGGGACGGTCCCCGCGGTCGTCACGCCGCTGGAACCCACCACGGTCCCGGTCACGGTCGTCACGACGCGGCCCACGGTCCCGGTCGTCACGCTGGTGCGACGGGCGGAACCCACCCCGGTCCCCGTCACGCCGGTCGTCCCGGCGGTCGTCGCGCCGGCCGTAGCCACCGCCGCGGTTGTCTCCACGGCTGTCCCCGCGGTTGTCGTCCCGACGGAAGCCACCTCGGTCGCCACCTCGGTCGCCACCGCGGTCGTCACGACGGCCGTAACCGCCGCCGCGGTTGTCTCCACGGCTGTCACCACGGCTGTCGTCGCGGCGGAACCCACCACGGTCGCCACGGTCGTCGCGACGGAACCCGCCGCGGTCACCACGGTCACCGCGGTAGCCCCCGCGGTCACCTCGGTCCGCACCCTCCCGGCGCCGCTGGTCGCGCTCCGGTCGGTCGTCGGGAGAGTTGGTGGACATGGTGACTCCTGTCTTAGGTACTGCAAGCATTGTAAAAACAAAAGGACCCCTGGTCCCAGCTGAACGCTGGGACCAGGGGTCCTTCCAAAGATTGTTCGGCGGCGTCCTACTCTCCCACAGGGTCCCCCCTGCAGTACCATCGGCGCTGTAAGGCTTAGCTTCCGGGTTCGGAATGTAACCGGGCGTTTCCCCTACGCTATGACCACCGAAACCCTAATGGTTTCGAGCGAACAAGCACACTTTGTAATTGTGAGTTCTGCTCAAAGCCGGCAACAGTCGTTGCCTCAGAACTAACACAGTGGACGCGAGCAACTGAGGACAAGCCCTCGGCCTATTAGTACCGGTCAACTCCACACGTTACCGTGCTTCCATATCCGGCCTATCAACCCAGTCGTCTACTGGGAGCCTTACCCCATCAAGTGGGTGGGAGTCCTCATCTCGAAGCAGGCTTCCCGCTTAGATGCTTTCAGCGGTTATCCCTCCCGAACGTAGCCAACCAGCCATGCCCTTGGCAGAACAACTGGCACACCAGAGGTTCGTCCGTCCCGGTCCTCTCGTACTAGGGACAGCCCTTCTCAAGACTCCTACGCGCACAGCGGATAGGGACCGAACTGTCTCACGACGTTCTAAACCCAGCTCGCGTACCGCTTTAATGGGCGAACAGCCCAACCCTTGGGACCGACTCCAGCCCCAGGATGCGACGAGCCGACATCGAGGTGCCAAACCATCCCGTCGATATGGACTCTTGGGGAAGATCAGCCTGTTATCCCCGGGGTACCTTTTATCCGTTGAGCGACGGCGCTTCCACAAGCCACCGCCGGATCACTAGTCCCGACTTTCGTCCCTGCTCGACCCGTCGGTCTCACAGTCAAGCTCCCTTGTGCACTTACACTCAACACCTGATTGCCAACCAGGCTGAGGGAACCTTTGGGCGCCTCCGTTACCCTTTGGGAGGCAACCGCCCCAGTTAAACTACCCATCAGACACTGTCCCTGATCCGGATCACGGACCCAGGTTAGACATCCAGCACGACCAGACTGGTATTTCAACGACGACTCCACCCACACTGGCGTGTGAGCTTCAAAGTCTCCCAGCTATCCTACACAAGCCGAACCGAACACCAATATCAAACTGTAGTAAAGGTCCCGGGGTCTTTCCGTCCTGCTGCGCGAAACGAGCATCTTTACTCGTAGTGCAATTTCACCGGGCCTATGGTTGAGACAGTCGAGAAGTCGTTACGCCATTCGTGCAGGTCGGAACTTACCCGACAAGGAATTTCGCTACCTTAGGATGGTTATAGTTACCACCGCCGTTTACTGGCGCTTAAGTTCTCAGCTTCGCAACCCCGAAAGGTCACTAACCGGTCCCCTTAACGTTCCAGCACCGGGCAGGCGTCAGTCCGTATACATCGCCTTACGGCTTCGCACGGACCTGTGTTTTTAGTAAACAGTCGCTTCTCGCTGGTCTCTGCGGCCACACCCAGCTCACCGTGTAAAACGGATCACCAGACATGGCCCCCCTTCTCCCGAAGTTACGGGGGCATTTTGCCGAGTTCCTTAACCATAGTTCACCCGAACGCCTCGGTATTCTCTACCTGACCACCTGAGTCGGTTTAGGGTACGGGCCGCCATGAAACTCGCTAGAGGCTTTTCTCGACAGCATAGGATCATCCACTTCACCACAATCGGCTCGGCATCAGGTCTCAGACTATGTGCAAGGCGGATTTGCCTACCTTGCGTCCTACACCCTTACCCCGGGACAACCACCGCCCGGGATGGACTACCTTCCTGCGTCACCCCATCACTCACCTACTACCAACTTGGGCCGGCGGCTCCACCACTCCCCTTCACCCGAAGGCTCCAGGGCGGCTTCACGGCCTTAGCATCACTGGATTCGATGTTTGACGCTTCACAGCGGGTACCGGAATATCAACCGGTTATCCATCGACTACGCCTGTCGGCCTCGCCTTAGGTCCCGACTTACCCTGGGCAGATCAGCTTGACCCAGGAACCCTTAGTCAATCGGCGCAAACGTTTCTCACGTTTGTATCGCTACTCATGCCTGCATTCTCACTCGTCAACCGTCCACAACTCGCTTCCGCGGCTGCTTCACCCGGCAGACGACGCTCCCCTACCCATCCCAGCCTCCGTTGGGAGTACATGCTGGAATGACACGACTTCGGCGGTACGCTTGAGCCCCGCTACATTGTCGGCGCGGAATCACTAGACCAGTGAGCTATTACGCACTCTTTCAAGGGTGGCTGCTTCTAAGCCAACCTCCTGGTTGTCTGTGCGACTCCACATCCTTTCCCACTTAGCGTACGCTTAGGGGCCTTAGTCGATGCTCTGGGCTGTTTCCCTCTCGACCATGGAGCTTATCCCCCACAGTCTCACTGCCGCGCTCTCACTTACCGGCATTCGGAGTTTGGCTAAGGTCAGTAACCCGGTAGGGCCCATCGCCTATCCAGTGCTCTACCTCCGGCAAGAAACACACGACGCTGCACCTAAATGCATTTCGGGGAGAACCAGCTATCACGGAGTTTGATTGGCCTTTCACCCCTAACCACAGGTCATCCCCCAGGTTTTCAACCCTGGTGGGTTCGGTCCTCCACGAAGTCTTACCTCCGCTTCAACCTGCCCATGGCTAGATCACTCCGCTTCGGGTCTTGAGCGTGCTACTAAAATCGCCCTATTCGGACTCGCTTTCGCTACGGCTTCCCCACCCGGGTTAACCTCGCAACACACCGCAAACTCGCAGGCTCATTCTTCAAAAGGCACGCAGTCACGAGGCAAGCACAAGTGCTTGCCCGACGCTCCCACGGCTTGTAGGCACACGGTTTCAGGTACTATTTCACTCCGCTCCCGCGGTACTTTTCACCATTCCCTCACGGTACTATCCGCTATCGGTCACCAGGGAATATTTAGGCTTAGCGGGTGGTCCCGCCAGATTCACACGGGATTTCTCGGGCCCCGTGCTACTTGGGTGTCTCTCAAACGAGCCGCTGACGTTTCGACTACGGGGGTCTTACCCTCTACGCCGGACCTTTCGCATGTCCTTCGCCTACATCAACGGTTTCTGACTCGTCCCACGGCCGGCAGACCGTGGAAGAGAGATCCCACAACCCCCACGACGCAACCCCTGCCGGGTCTCACACGTCGTAGGTTTGGCCTCATCCGGTTTCGCTCGCCACTACTCCCGGAATCACGGTTGTTTTCTCTTCCTGAGGGTACTGAGATGTTTCACTTCCCCTCGTTCCCTCCACTTGCCCTATGTGTTCAGGCAAGGGTGACAGCCCATGACGACTGCCGGGTTTCCCCATTCGGAAACCCCCGGATCAAAGCCTGGTTGACGACTCCCCGGGGACTATCGTGGCCTCCCACGTCCTTCATCGGTTCCTGGTGCCAAGGCATCCACCGTGCGCCCTTAAAAACTTGGCCACAGATGCTCGCGTCCACTGTGCAGTTCTCAAACAACGACCAACCACCCATCACCCCGGGACAACATCCCG
>NZ_JBMGQD010000001.1:5112500-6575000 GCF_049739565.1 Streptomyces sp. SAI-170 | reverse complement strand
GCCGTCGAGGGTGCGGTCGATGTCCAGGGCCGTGGCGAGGCGGGCGGGGCCTTTGGCCAGTTCCTTGTCGTTGCGGGCCGAGAGTCGACGGGTCCGGGCCAGTTCGGCGCCCTCGACGATCTCTCCCGCGCGGAGCAGGACGGCGCTCGCCCTGCCCTCGGGGCCGCAGACGAGGTTCATGCAGTGCCACATGCCGTAGGTGAAGTAGACGTACACATGTCCGGGCGGTCCGAACATCACCGCGTTGCGGGGGGTACGCCCGCGGTAGGCGTGGGAGCCCGGGTCGTCCTGGCCGTCGTAGGCCTCGACCTCGGTCAGGCGGAGGGCGATCGGACCGTCCGGGGTGCGGCGCACGAGGATGCGGCCGAGGAGGTCGGGGGCCACGTCGAGAACGGGGCGGTCGAAGAAGTCTCGGGGCAGGGGCGTACGGTCGGGGCTCGCGATCACGCCGTCCGAGAGTAGTGCAGGCGGAACCGGCCACGGCCGGATCGCGTTTCTAGGGGACAAGGGTCCGGGACAAGGGTCCACTCGTCACAAGGAGAGTCATGGGGTTCAAGAAGCTGCTCGCGAGCCTGGGTGCCGGCGGTGCGTCGGTGGAGACGGTGCTGACCGAGGTCAACGTCGTGCCGGGCGGTGTCGTCCAGGGCGAGGTGCGCATCCAGGGCGGCAACGTCAGCCAGCAGATCGAGGGGCTGTCCGTCGGGCTCCAGGCGCAGGTCGAGGTCGAGGGCCAGGACCAGGAGTACAAGCAGAACATCGAGTTCACCAAGCAGCAGCTGGGCGGTGCCTTCGAGCTTCAGGCGGGTGCCGTGCACGCGGTGCCGTTCGGGCTGGAGATCCCGTGGGAGACGCCGGTCACCACGATCGACGGTCAGACGCTGCGCGGGATGCACATCGGTGTGACGACCGAGCTGGCGATCGCGCGTGCGGTGGACTCCGGCGACCTGGACCCGATCAACGTGCATCCGCTGCCGGCGCAGAAGGCGATCCTGGACGCGTTCATCCAGCTGGGCTTCCGGTTCAAGAGCGCCGACATGGAGCGCGGCCACATCCGCGGGACGCGGCAGACGCTGCCGTTCTACCAGGAGATCGAGTTCTTCCCGCCGCAGCAGTACCGCGGGCTGAACCAGGTGGAGCTGAGCTTCGTCGCCGACGCTCAGGCCATGGACGTGGTGCTGGAGATGGACAAGAAGCCGGGTCTGTTCGGCGAGGGCAGCGACACGTTCCGCTCGTTCCAGGTCGGTCTGAACGACTATCAGGGGACCGACTGGGCGGCGTACCTCAACCAGTGGCTGTCCGAGGTCGGCAGCAAGCGCAACTGGTTCTAGGCTCGGTTCCGACTGCAGGAACCGATCAGGAGGTACCGAGGTGACCGAGCTCAAGCGGCGGCCGCTCCCCCATGACTTCCATCCGCCCGTGCCGTCGTTCACGGTCACGAGCGAGGACGTCCAGGAGGGGGCGACGCTCAAGGAGGCTCAGGTCTACGCGGCCGGCAACACCTCGCCGCAGCTGCGGTGGGAGGGCTTCCCGCCGGAGACCAAGAGCTTCGCCGTCACGTGCTTCGACCCGGACGCGCCCACGGGCAGCGGGTTCTGGCACTGGAGTGTCTTCGACATCCCGGCCTCCGTGACGGAGCTGCCGGCGGGTGCGGGCACCGGCAAGTTCGACGGGCTGCCGGAGGGCGCCGTACAGGTGCGCAACGACTACGGGTCGAAGGACTTCGGCGGTGCCGCGCCGCCGCCCGGGGACGGGCCGCACCGGTATGTGTTCACGGTGTACGCCGTGGACCAGGAGAAGCTCGGTCCGGACTCGGACACCTCGCCCGCCGCCGTCGGCTTCAACCTGCGGTTCCACACGCTCGCGCGTGCCCAGCTCGTCGGTGAGTACGAGGTGCCCGCCGAAGACTGACGTTCATGGAACGTTTGCCCGCCCCCGGTCATGGAATTGATCGGGGGCGGGCACTTTTTATTGCGTTGTCCATCTCGGCGTGCCCGGCCAGAGTTGATCGCAGCCCGCCAGGGGGGTGGGCCGCTGCGCACGGGAGGTGGGCTGGTATGCGGGACACGCTGGTGCTGAACGCGAGCTTCGAGCCGCTGTCGACGGTGACGTTGAACCGAGCCGTCGTTCTGGTGCTCCAGGACAAGGCCGTGGTCGAGCAGTCCCACCCCGAGCTGCGGATGCGAGGAGCCGAGGTCGACATACCGGCGCCGCGGGTGATCAGGCTGTGCAGGTACGTACGGGTGCCCTTCCGAAGACAAGCTCCGTGGTCTCGGCGGGGTGTGCTGGTCAGGGACCGGCACCGGTGCGCGTACTGCGGGCGCAGGGCGACGACCGTGGACCACGTCGTGCCTCGGGCTCAGGGGGGCCGGGACACCTGGCTGAACACGGTGGCCTCCTGCGCGGAGGACAATCACCGCAAGGCGGACCGGACTCCCGAGCAGGCGGGTATGCCTCTGCTGCGGGAGCCGTTCGAGCCGAGCCCTCAGGATGCGATGCTGCTGGCTCTGGGGGCGGAGGAGTTTGCCGCGCTGCCTGATTGGCTCACCGTGGACGCTGCCTGATCGTCTCGCCGTTGGGCTGACTGTTTGTCCCCGGCATTCCGTCCGTTGTGGCTTGTCGCGCAGTTCCCCGCGCCCCTCAAAGGCACGTCAGTCGATGCTGGGCTTCTCCGTGCGCTCCGTGCCGTTGCCCGAACTCGGCTTCGGGGCGCCGAAGTTGCCCATGGCGCCGGAGAGGCCCTTGAGGGCGTCGCCGATCTCGCTGGGGACGATCCAGAGCTTGTTGGCGTCGCCCTCGGCGATCTTGGGGAGCATCTGGAGGTACTGGTAGCTGAGGAGCTTCTGGTCGGGGTCGCCGGCGTGGATGGCCTCGAAGACCGTGCGGACGGCCTGGGCCTCGCCTTCCGCGCGGAGCGCCGCTGCCTTGGCCTCACCTTCGGCGCGCAGGATCTGGGACTGCTTCTCACCCTCGGCGCGCAGGATCTCGGACTGGCGGACACCTTCGGCCTGGAGGATGGCGGCGCGCTTGTCGCGGTCGGCGCGCATCTGCTTCTCCATCGAGTCCTGGATGGAGGTGGGCGGCTCGATGGCCTTCAGTTCGACGCGGTTGACGCGGATGCCCCACTTGCCGGTGGCCTCGTCGAGGACACCGCGCAGGGCGGCGTTGATCTCCTCGCGGGAGGTCAGGGTGCGCTCCAGGTCCATGCCGCCGATGATGTTGCGGAGCGTGGTGACCGTGAGCTGCTCGATGGCCTGGATGTAGCTGGCGACCTCGTACGTCGCGGCCCGCGCGTCGGTCACCTGGTAGTAGATGACGGTGTCGATGTTGACGACCAGGTTGTCCTGGGTGATCACCGGCTGGGGCGGGAACGGCACGACCTGTTCGCGCAGGTCGATGCGGTTGCGGATGGTGTCGATGAACGGGACGACGATGTTGAGGCCCGCGTTCAGGGTGCGTGTGTAGCGGCCGAAGCGCTCGACGATGGCGGCGCTGGCCTGTGGGATGACTTGGATCGTCTTGATCAGGGCGATGAAGACCAACACCACCAGAATGACCAGGACGATGATGATCGGTTCCATCGTCGTTCCCCGTACCCTTCTCGCCTCGGCGCTTTCGGCAGATCTTATGTTTGTCGAAGATCTTGCTGGTCGAGTCTGACAGACCGTCGCGTACCCCGGGGGGTGTTCGGTTCAGTTGCGCCATACCTTGGCTGACAAGATCACATGACGATCGCCGTGGCTCCCTCGATGTCCACCACATCGACCGCGTCGCCCACGTCGTAGCTGCGGTCGGTGTCCAGGGCGCGGGCCGACCAGACCTCGCCCGCGAGCTTGATACGGCCGCCGGAGCCGTCGACCCGTTCCAGGACGACGGCCTGTCTGCCCTTCAACGCCTCCACGCCGGTGACGAGTTGGGGGCGCTGGGTGCGGTGCCGGGTCGCGATGGGCCGTACGACGGCGATGAGGGCGACAGAGACGGCGAGGAAGACGAGGACCTGGAGGACCACGCCGCCGCCGAAGCCGGCCACGACCGCCGCGGCGACGGCGCCCACCGCGAGCATGCCGAACTCCGGCATCGCGGTGACCACGAGCGGGATTCCGAGCGCGGCCGCGCCGACGAGCCACCACACCCATGCGTCGATGTCGTTCACAGGGTCATGGTAGGTCCGTGCTCCGGCCGCCGACAGGGCGTGAACGGGTCCGCGCGACGGGGCGGTTGGCGATCAGGAGAGCGGCAGGCCCTGGGCGGTCCAGCGGTCGCCGACCTGCTCGACGACGAGCGGGAGGCCGAAGCAGAGGGAGAGGTTGCGGGAGGTGAGCTCCAGCTCCAGCGGACCGGCGGCGAGGACCTTGCCCTGGCGGATCATCAGGACGTGGGTGAAGCCGGGGGCGATCTCCTCGACGTGGTGCGTGACCATGATCATGGAAGGGGCGATCGGGTCGCGGGCGAGCCGGCCGAGGCGGCGGACGAGGTCCTCGCGGCCGCCGAGGTCGAGGCCGGCGGCGGGCTCGTCGAGGAGGAGCAGCTCGGGGTCGGTCATCAGGGCGCGGGCGATGAGGGTGCGCTTGCGCTCGCCCTCGGAGAGGGTGCCGAACTTCCGCTCCAGGTAGTCGCTCATGCCGAGGCGGTCGAGGAAGGCGCGGGCGCGCTGCTCGTCGACCTCGTCGTAGTCCTCCTGCCACGTGGCGGTCATGCCGTACGCGGCGGTCAGGACGGTCTCCAGGACGGTCTGGCGCTTGGGGAGCTTGTCGGCCATGGCGATGCCCGCCATGCCGATGCGGGGGCGCAGTTCGAAGACGTCGGTGCCGGGCTTGCCGAGGGTCTCGCCGAGGATGGTGGCGGTGCCCTTGCTGGGGTAGAGGTAGCTCGAGGCGACGTTGAGGAGGGTGGTCTTGCCGGCGCCGTTGGGGCCCAGGATGACCCAGCGCTCGCCCTCCTTGACCGACCAGGAGACCTGGTCCACCAGAGCCCGGCCCTCACGGACCACGGATACGTCCTGAAGCTCCAGAACATCGCTCATGAGCGCGTTGTCTCCCCTTGCAGTGTGGCCGGTCTCGGCTGTCGCGTACGCCTGTGGCTCGTAGCGCCGCGCCGGTGGGCGCAGCCCTCGAAGAAATCTACGCCACTGGTCGGGCGGGCCGTTCCATCGGTCCCGTGCTTGGGCGTTCCTTAGGGTGGAGGCATGCTTTCGGAACCGCGCTCTGGTCGCCTTGCCGCTTGGGGAAATGCCCTTCTTGCCGGTCTTGTCTCGCCTGATGACGCCGTGTCGGCGATCGTCGGGGAGGACGCCGTGCACCGGGTGGAGGGGCTGCCGGGTGAGTCGGCGCCCGTGGGTCTGACGCTCGCGCTGGGGCGTCTGCGGGCGCTGGGGGTGGCCGGGCTGCGGGTGGCGCTGCCCGCGCCGGGGCATCCGCTGGGGCTGAGCGGGCCGCCGGAGTTCAACGCGCGGGCGCTGGAGGCGGAGGAGGCCGTCGTCTGTCACGGGGCCGCGCTGGGGCTCGTACCGGAGGTGTACGAGGCCGGGCCCGAGGGTGATGTGCATGTCGAGGTGGTCTGGCACTGCCTTGCCGTACGGGAGGCGCCGCCGGCCGATGTGCCGTCGCTGGGCGAGGCGGAGCGGGAGCTGGCGGAGGCGCTGCGGGAGGCGACCGAGGTGCTGACGCGGCTGGATGTGGCGGCGTCGGGGCCGGTGGCCGAGGCGGCGCTGGGCGCGTACCGGGCGCGGGCGGAGCGGGGGCGGGAGGTGCTGGCGCCGGGGTATCCGCCCCGGGCTGTGCGCGTCCTGGAGCTGGCTCAGCGGGTGGGGCTGTTGGTCTCGCTCGCCTACGACCACGGGCACGGGGGTGCGGTGAGCGCTTCGGAGATGGCGGCGCGGGGGGCCGCGCTGCGGCCGGTGGAGCGGACGGCTCGGCGGGCGCAGGTGTCGGCGTACAACGCGTATGTGGAGGAGCGGGAGCGCGGCATTCGGTGAGACCTGGCTGCGCATGCTCGCGGCTCGGCGGGCAGTGCCCCAAGGGGCGCGGGGAACTGCGCGACCGGCCACCCACGGCCCGCAGCCGGACCACGACCCGTAGCCCCACGGCGCGAGACCGTCGTGGCAACGGAGCGGCCCCTCACATCGCCCTGGATGTGAGGGGCCGCTCTTCCGCCGCAGGCGTCAGTCGTTGACGCCCGTGTTGCCGAATGCCGGGTTGAGGGCGGCGATGCCGTTGACCGTGTTGCCGACCACGTTGACGGGGATGTGGATGGGCACCTGGACGAGGTTGCCCGAGGCGACGCCCGGCGACTTCACGGCCGCGCCCTCGGCATGGCTGGACGCGACAGCGGCACCGGCGGACGCGCCCGCGGCGACACCGGCGACGGCGACGGCCACAGCGGCCTTCTTGGCGATGTTCATGGGAAGGGTTCCTCCTGCGTGTACGAATCCGACCCGGCCGCGGGTCGTACGCTGATCAACGCCGGGTCCGGCGTGAACGGCACGGAACGCCCTCATGAACTGCCCGTTCGGATCATTGAACGGACAAGCTGATCGCGGTGCGGCTCAGTGGTTCACGCCCAGGTTGCCGAACGCCGGGTTCAGCACACCGATCACGTTCACGCTGTTGCCCACGGCGTTCACCGGGATGTGCACCGGGGCCTGGACGAGGTTGCCCGAGAGGACGCCCGGAGAGTGCTCGGCCTTGCCGTGGGCGTGCGCCTCGGTGGCGGAGGCCATCCCGGCTCCGGCGGCCACCAGACCGCCGGCCACCATCGTCACGGCCGCTGCCTTCTTCAGGTTCTTCACTGTTCTCAAGCCCTCCCTTGCGGTTGCCGCGGCGGTCGCCGCAACACGCACTGGAGAACGCCGGAGATCCACGGAGGATGCGCCATCCGGGTGACATTCCCACGACGGTATGAATCTCAGCCTGGATCAACCGGCCATTCCATGGCGTACCGCCCAGAGCGCGGCCTGGGTGCGGTCCGCCAGGTCGAGCTTCATCAGGATGTTCGAGACGTGGGTCTTGACCGTCTTCTCGGACAGCACGAGCGCCCTGGCGATCTCGCGGTTGGAGCGGCCGTCCGCTATCAGGCCGAGCACCTCGCGCTCCCGCTCGGTGAGCGAGCCGCCTCGGCCCTGGCCGGGCCCCGTCTCCTCCTGGGACAGCAGAGCGCCGGCGACCTCGGGCTGGAGCAGGATGTGGCCGGCGTTGACGGAGCGGATGGCGCCGGCGAGGGCGTCGGGGTCGACGTCCTTGTAGACGTATCCGGCGGCGCCCGCGCGCAGGGCCGGGACGACGGTGCGCTGCTCGGTGAAGCTGGTGACGATCAGCACGCGCGCGGGGTTGTCCAGCGCGCGGAGTCTGCGCAGGGCCTCGACGCCGTCCATGCCGGGCATCTTCACGTCCATGAGGACGACGTCGGGGCGCAGTTCCTCGGCGCGGGCGACGCCCTCCGCGCCGTCGGCGGCCTCGCCGACGACCTCGATGTCGTCCTGCACCTCCAGGAACGTTCTCAGTCCCCGGCGGACGACCTGGTGGTCGTCGACGAGCAGCACCTTGATTGCGTCAGCCACCGGGGACCTCCATCTCGACCGTGGTGCCCTTTCCGGGCGCCGATTCCACTGTGAGGCGTCCGCCGACGCCGCTCGCGCGGTCCCGCATGGAGACCAGGCCCAGATGGCGTCCCGCCCGCCGGACCGTACGGGGTTCGAAGCCGCTGCCGTCGTCCGTGACGCGCAGGACCGCGCCGCTGCCCTGTCGGTCGAGGCTGACGTCGACATGCTCGGCGCCGGAGTGCCGCAGCGCGTTGTGCAGGGCCTCCTGGGCCACGCGCAGCAGCGCCTCCTCCTGGGCGGCGGGCAGGGCGCGTACGCCGTGGCTCGCGAAGGTCACGCGCGCGGTGTGGGCGCGGTCGAGGACGTGGGTCTGGTCGCGCAGGGTGGCGACGAGGCCGTCCTCGTCGAGTGCGGCGGGGCGCAGCTCGACGACCGCGGCGCGCAGTTCGTCGGCGGCCTCGGCGGCGAGGGCGGCGACCTGCTGGAGCTCGCCCTTCGCGCGGGCGGGGTCGCGGTCGACGAGGGCGGCGGCGGCCTGGGCGGTCAGGCGCAGGGAGAACAGCTTCTGGCTGACGGCGTCGTGCAGCTCGTGGGCGAGGCGGGAGCGCTCCTCGGCGATGGTCAGCTCGCGGCTGCGCTCGTACAGGCGGGCGTTGGTCAGGGCGATCGCCGCGTGCTGGGCGAGGATGCCGAGCAAATCCTCGTCCTCCGCGGTGAAGCCGCAGCCGCCCTCGGGCTTCCCGCAGTTCTTGTTGGCGAGGAACAGCGCCCCGATGATCTCGTCGCCGTCGCGGATGGGCAGGCCGAGGAAGTCGGACAGGTCGGGGTGCGCGGAGGGCCAGCCCTCGAAGCGGGGGTCCTTGCGGACGTCGGCGAGGCGCTGCGGTGTGGCCTCGTGGAGCATCGAGGCGAGGATGCCGTGCTGGCGGGGCAGGGGGCCGATGGCCTTCCACTGGGCGTCGCTGACGCCGTCGACGACGAACTGGGCGAAGCCGCCGTGGTCGTCGGGCACGCCGAGCGCGGCGTACTGCGCGTCGAGCAGCTCACGGGCGGAGGCGACGATCGTCTTGAGGACGTCGCGCACCTCCAGGTGCCTGCTCATGGCCAGCAGCGCGGAGCTGACCGCGGCGAGGCCGGACCGATGACCTTGACTCATGTCCTCACGGTACCGGCGGGGTGTGACAGCGAGGATCCGACCTGTGACGGCCCTCGCCTAGGGCGCCGGTCCTAGGGCGAAGGGCCCCGCTTCCTTGCGTCCCGCGTCCGAGGTGGCGCGGCGGGCCCCGTTCCTACGTTGGGACCAGCGCCGGTCGGCGGCGTACGGGACGAGGGAGACGGTGTCATGGCGGTGGCGATCATCACGGGGGCGTCGAGGGGGCTGGGCCGGGCACTCGCCGGCGTGCTGGCCGCACGGGGCTGGGACCTGGTCCTGGACGGGCGGGACGCGGGTCGGCTGAAGGAGGCCGCGGACACGCTGTCGATCCACGGCACGCGCGTGTCGGCCCTGGCCGGGGACGTCACGGACGCCCGGCACCGCGCCGAGCTGGTGGCGGCGGCCTGGCGGCTGGGCGGTGTCGATCTGCTGGTCAACAACGCGGGGATCCTCGGTGTGGAGCCGCTGGTGCCGCTGGAGGAGCATCCGCTGGAGGCGTTCCGGGCCGTGCTGGAGACGAACGTGGTGGCCCCGCTGGGCCTCGTACAGGAGGCTCTGCCGCTGCTGCGGCAGGCGGCGGCCGGGGCGGTGCTGAACGTCAGCTCGGACGCGGCGGTGGAGGCGTACCGGACCTGGGGCGGGTACGGGGCGACGAAGGCGGCCCTGGACCAGCTGTCGGCGGTGCTGGCGGTGGAGGAGTCCGGGCTGCGGGTGTGGTGGGTGGACCCGGGCAGCATGCGCACGGACATGCTGGCCGCGGCCGAGCCGGATGAGGACCTGTCGGGGACGCCGGAGCCGCAGGACGTGGCGCCGGTGCTGCTGAGGCTGCTGGACGAGCGTCCGCCGAGCGGGCGGTACAGCGCGCCGGCGCTGCTGGCTTCGCGGTGAGCCTGGCGCTGCGCGTTCCGGCGGAGCTGTCCGCGCGGGTGCCGGCCGAGCAGCGGGGGCCGGGGCTGGACCGGGACGACGTACGGCTGCTGGTGTCGCGGGGGTGTGCGGTGTCGCACCATGCGTTCGCCGAGTTGCCGCGGCTGCTGCGGGCGGGGGATCTGCTGGTGGTGAACACCTCGCCGACGCTGGCGGCGGCGGTGGACGGGTGGATCGGGCACACGCGTGTGGTGGTGCATTTCTCCACGCACGGGGACGACGGGCGCTGGGCGGTCGAGCTGCGGGAGCCGGACGGGCGGGGCGCCACGCGTGCGCGTGCCGGAGGGCCGGCGGGGGCGGTCGTAGGGCTGGCCGGGGGCGGGCGGCTGGTGCTGGAGGGGCCGCTGAGCGGGCGCGGGGAGCGGCTGTGGTGGGCGCGTCCCTCCGATCCGGACGTCGTGGGGCTGCTGCGTCGGCACGGGAGGCCGATCCGCTACTCCTACACGGAGCGGGATCAGCCGCTGTCCGTCTATCAGACGGTGTTCGCGCTGCCGTCGCCCGACGGGGCCGGGAGCGCGGAGATGCCGAGTGCGGCGCGGCCCTTCACGGCGCGGCTGGTGGCGGAGCTGGTGAGCCGTGGGGTGCAGTTCGCGCCGGTGACGCTGCACACGGGGGTGGCGTCCGCGGAGGTGCACGAGCCGCCGTATCCGGAGCGGTTCTCGGTGCCGGAGGCATCGGCGCGGCTGATCAACGCCGTGCGGGCGGGGGACGGACTGGTCGTGGCCGTGGGGACGACGGCGGTGCGGGCCGTGGAGTCGGCGGCGGGTCCCGACGGGGTGGTGCGGGCGGCCGGGGGGTGGACGGATCTGGTGGTCACGCCGGAGCGCGGCGTACGCGTGGTGGACGGTCTGCTGACCGGGCTGCACGAGCCGGAGGCCTCGCATCTGCTGATGCTGGAGGCGGTGGCGGGACGGGCCTCGGTCGGCCGCGCGTATGAGGAGGCGCTGCGTGAGCGCTACCTCTGGCACGAGTTCGGGGACGTGCATCTCCTCCTGCGGGAGGAGGCCGCTCACGCTGGGCGTTGCAGCGGCAACTGAGGGTGAGACGGGGGTGGCGACGGTGTGAGCCCGCGCATAGGGCGCAGGTCACGTACGAAGGCGCGTAGGAGACGCGGTCACCCGCCCGAGCGGGACAGACGGCCCGGTCTGTCCCGTTTTGCCATTCCCTGATCCACTATCGGGGATCGTACGTCACACCTTTGCCTGGGATTTTTGCGGCCGCTAACAATGGCTCACGTCGCTCAGCGCCGCGGGTCTCCGCCCGCGGCGTTCGTGTGGGAAGCACCCGCGCCCCGCCGGACGAAGAGGTTCCCCCGCCGGACGAAGAGCGACCTCCGCGCTATTCGAAGAGGTCCATCCCGCCATGCCCAAGAACACCCAGAACCCCGGTCGTAGTCGCACGCTGACCAAGACCCACAAGCTCGCGCTCGCCGGTGTCGCCACCCTCGGCGCCGCAGCGCTCGCGTTCTCCGTGATCCCCGCGGGCGGCGAGACCACCACGGACGAGGCCGCCGCCGCGGCTCCCGTGGCCTACGGCTCGCAGAAGGTCACCGACGTCAAGGCGACCCTGACCGACCAGCTCGCCGCCGCGAGCGTGAAGGTCGAGGCCATCGAGGCCCAGCACAAGGCCGCCGAGACCGCTGCCGCCAAGGCGAAGGCCGAGGCCGCGGCGAAGAAGAAGGCCGTGGCCGAGGCCAAGGCGAAGGCCGCCGCCGAGAAGGCCGCCAAGGAGCGTGCCGCGAAGAAGGCCGCGAGCCGGTCCGCCGCGCGTCCGAAGGTGCAGCCGGTCGCCGCGAAGACCTACGCGAACAACCTGGACGGCTGGATCCGCCACGCCCTGGACATCATGCACGACAAGGGCATCCCGGGTACCTACAACGGCCTGTACCGCAACATCATCCGGGAGTCCTCGGGCAACCCGAACGCGATCAACAACTGGGACATCAACGCCCAGAACGGCGTCCCGTCGATCGGTCTGCTCCAGATCATCAAGCCGACCTTCGACGCGTACCACGTCCCGGGCACGGCCTGGAGCCAGTACGACCCGGTCGCCAACCTGACCGCCGCGGCGAACTACGCGGCCGACCGCTACGGCTCGATCGACAATGTGAACAGCGCGTACTGAGGCCGGCGCGGACCTCACCACGTGTGCGCCGCAGGGCGGCACCCAACTGACGGGGTGCCGCCCTGCGGCGTATGCGTATGAGCTCTTGCTCTTGTGGGACCTACTTGCGCATGACCTCGGGCTCGTGGCGGCGCAGGAAGCGGGCCACGAAGAAGCCGCAGATCACGCCGAGCACGATGAGGGCGGCCATGTCCAGGCTCCAGGCGCCGACCGAGTGCTCCCACAGCGGGTCGGTGTCGGCGCCCTCCTCGGGCGGGCTGATCCGGTTGAAGTCCAGCGAGGCGCCGGCGGCGGCGACCGCCCAGCGGGACGGCATCAGATACGAGAACTGGTTGACGCCGACCGTGCCGTTCAGGGCGAAGAGGCAGCCGGTGAAGACGACCTGGATGATCGCGAACATGACCAGCAGCGGCATGGTCTTCTCGGCGGTCTTCACCAGCGAGGAGATGATCAGGCCGAACATCATCGAGGTGAAGCCCAGCGCCATGATCGGCAGGGACAGCTCGACGAGGGTGGCGCCGCCGAGGACGAGGCCCTCCTCGGGGATCTCGCGGGTGGCGAAGCCGATCACGCCGACCAGCAGGCCCTGCAGCACGGTGATCATGCCGAGCACGAACACCTTGGACATCAGGTACGCGGAACGCGACAGGCCCGTCGCACGTTCCCTCTCGTAGATGACCCGTTCCTTGATCAGCTCACGGACGGAGTTGGCCGCGCCCGCGAAGCAGGCGCCGACGGAGAGGATCAGCAGGACGGTGGTGGCCGTGCCGTTGGGGATGATCCGCCCGGACTGCGGGTTGGGCGGGTTGGGCAGCAGACCCCGGTCGGGGTCGATGAGCAGGCTCACCGCGCCGAGGACGGCCGGCAGGATCACCATCAGGGCGAGGAAGCCCTTGTCGGAGACGATCACCGAGACGTAGCGGCGTACGAGCGTGATGAACTGCGACATCCAGCCCTGGGGCTTGGGCGGCCTGATCGCCTGCATGGCCGGCATCTGTACGGCCTGCGGGGCGACGGCGTCGATGTCGGCCGCGTACATCTGGTAGTGCTGCGAGCCCTTCCAGCGGCCCGCCCAGTCGTAGTCGCGGTAGTTCTCGAAGGCGGAGAAGACATCGGCCCAGGTGTCGTAGCCGAAGAAGTTCAGCGCCTCCTCCGGTGGGCCGAAGTAGGCCACCGAACCGCCGGGCGCCATCACCAGGAGCTTGTCGCAGATCGCCAGCTCGGCCACCGAGTGGGTGACGACGAGGACGGTACGGCCGTCGTCGGCGAGGCCGCGCAGCAGCTGCATCACATCGCGGTCCATGCCCGGGTCGAGGCCCGAGGTGGGCTCGTCCAGGAAGATCAGCGACGGCTTGGTCAGCAGCTCCAGGGCGACCGAGACGCGCTTGCGCTGGCCGCCGGACAGGGAGGTGACCTTCTTGTCCTTGTGGATGTCGAGCTTGAGCTCGCGCAGCACCTCATCGATACGGGCCTCGCGCTCGGCGGCCGTGGTGTCGGCCGGGAAGCGCAGCTTGGCCGCGTACTTCAGGGCCTTCTTGACGGTCAGCTCCTTGTGCAGGATGTCGTCCTGCGGGACCAGACCGATGCGCTGGCGCAGCTCGGCGAACTGCTTGTAGAGGTTCCGGTTGTCGTAGAGGACCTCGCCCTGGTTGGCGGGCCGGTAGCCGGTGAGCGCCTTGAGCAGGGTGGACTTGCCGGAGCCGGACGGGCCGATGACCGCGATGAGCGACTTCTCGGGGACGCCGAAGGAGACGTCCTTGAGGATCTGCTTGCCGCCGTCGACCGTGACGGTCAGATGGCGGGCGGAGAAGGAGACCTCACCGGTGTCGACGAACTCCTCGAGGCGGTCGCCGACGATACGGAACGTGGAGTGACCGACGCCGACGATGTCGGCCGGGCCGAGCAGCGCGGAGCCGCCCTTGGCGATCGGCTGACCGTTGACGTAGGTGCCGTTGTGGGAGCCGAGGTCGCGGATCTCCATACGGCCGTCGGGCGTGGAGTGGAACTCCGCGTGGTGGCGGGAGACCTGCAGGTCGGAGACCACGAGTTCGTTCTCCAGCGCACGGCCGATCCGCATCACGCGGCCGATGGAGAACTGGTGGAACGTGGTCGGGCTGCGGTCGCCGTAGACCGGCGGCGCGCCCGCGCCCTGCTGGTGCGGGACCTGCGCGGCGGGCTGCTGCGGCGGCTGCTGCCAGCCGGGCTGCGGGGCCTGCTGCTGCGGTGCCTGTTGCGGGGGCGCCTGCTGCGGGGCCTGCTGGGCGGCCCAGCCGGGGCCCGCGCCCTGCGCCGCGCCCGGGGCCACGCCCTGTGCCGCGTACGGCTGCTGCTGCGGCTGCTGCGCCTGTGGTGCGCCGACGCCGGCCGCGGCGCCGGTCAGGCCGACGAGCGGCCCGTCGGTGGCGTTGCCCAGGTGCACCGCGGTGCCCGGGCCGATCTCCAGATGATGGATCCGCTGCCCCTGCACGAAGGTGCCGTTGGTGCTGCCGTGGTCCTCGATGACCCAACTGCCGCCGTTGAAGCTGATCGTGGCGTGCCGCCAGGAGACCCTGGCGTCGTCGAACACGACGTCTCCCTGCGGATCGCGTCCGAGTGTGTACGACCGGGACGGATCCAGCGTCCAGGTCCGTCCGTTTGATTCCAGTACGAGTTCCGGCACTCCATGCCCCACTGAGTTGTCCCCCGAGTTACCCCCGTCGCAGGGAGTCTAGGGATGTCGAACATCGGGGGGAACTATTTCAGTAGCGGCCCCCTGACCGAAAGTCGGGCCTTGTGAAGACCGCGTACAGCGCACTGACGCTTTGCCGTTGACGGGGGTTGAAACCTGCCCGGAGAGTGGTATTCCAGGCGAGCGGGACATGCGCGACGTTCGCGCCGTGCCGCGGGTCGGGGGGTCTGCCATGCGTACCGAGGCCGTGCGGACGGACACGAAGGTGCCCTGGATCGATGTCCTGCTGTCCGCGATCGCCGCTGTGAGCTGGGCGTTGATCGGTATGGCGACGACGGCCGGGCTCGGTCTGCACCTGCTGGACGCGGACACGCGGGGCGAACTCGGGCCGATGACGGCGGCGGTCGTGGCGCTCGGTGCCGGTGGTTCGGTGACGTCTTCCGGTGATGCGTCCGCGTTCGGGCCGGCGGGACCTGAGGGGCCGGCGGCCGTCGAGATCACGCCACTGGGCGTCAGTCTGGTCGGTGCGCTCCTTTTGTCCTGGTTCTTCCTACGATCCTTGCGAGCGGCCGGAGTTGTGGTCTCCCCGGCCGAACTCCTTGCGCGGGCAGGCTCGATGGTGGCGCTGTTCGTCGCGACGCTGGGCCTGCCGGTGTGGGCGGGACACGATGTGATCACGATCGACGCACCCTCGGGCGGGGTCGAGGTCCCCGGCCTCGGTGACCTCGACGGGTTGCTGCCGGACCGGGTCGGGGACCTGATCGACGCGAAGGCCTCCGTCGAGTTCGGCGTCGACACCGTGCCCACGCTGCTGGGCGGCGCCTGCTGGGCCGCCGGCGTGCTGCTCATCGCCCTGCTGGCCTCGCGCCGCACTCCCCTGCCGGCCCGGCTCGCCGTGGTGCACCGGGTCGTACGGCCGTCCGTCTCGGCCCTCGTGACCGTGCTGCTCGTCGCCGTCGCCGCCGGGTGGGCGGCCGCGGGGTGGGCCGCCCTCGACGACGACCACCCTCGCCGCATCGCCGGCGCGGCCCTGCTGGGCGCACCCAACGGCGTGTGGCTGGGCCTCCCGATCGGCCTCTTCGTCCCCTTCGACGGCGACGCCACGGGCCTGATGTCCCGCTTCCTTCCCGACCCGCTGGACGACCTCCTCGTCGACTCCGACCGGCCGGTGACCCTGCCCCGGCTGGCCGAGCTGGACGGACGGGTGTGGCTGCTGGGCGTGGCCGCGGCGCTGCTGATGCTCCTGGCGGGGGTTCTGGTGGGGGTACGCACGCCGACCGCGGCGGGGGCCGGGGACCTGCCCGGCGGCGGAGCCCTTCGCTTCGCCGGGGTGTGCGCGCTGCGGCTCGGGGTCGTGACGGCGCCGGCGCTGCCCCTGCTGGCCGCGCTGGTGGAGGTGTCCGTGGGCGCCTCGCTGCCGGTGAGCTCCGGGGTGCGCCTGGAGGGGCGGCTCGGCGTGGCACTGCTGCTGGGCGCGGCGTGGGGTGCGGGGGCCGGGGCCGCGGGTGCTCTGTTGGCCTGGGGATGCGGGGCCGCGGGGCGGAGGGCGGCGGCCTTGGCACTCGGTGACGTACGGAGGGAGACGCGGCGTTCGCCGGAGGTTGGTGCGCCTGGGGTGGCGGGGGCTTACTCGTCGGGGTCTGGGGCCGCGGGTTCGTACTCGCCTGGGGCTGGGGCGGCGGGGCCGTACCCGCCCGGACCCGGGTCGGCAGGACCGTACCCGCCAACGCCCGGATCGGCAGGACCCTACCCACCGACGCCCGGGGCGGTGGGGCCGTACTCGCCGGAGACTGGGTCCGCGGGTTCGTACTCGCCCGGGCCCGGGGCGGCGGGGCCGTACCCGCCCGGACCCGGGTCGGCAGGACCGTACCCGCCAACGCCCGGGGCGGCGGGGCCGTACTCGTCCACGCCCGGGGCACCGGGACCGTATTCGCCGGGTGCGCCCTATCGGGAGCCCAACCCTGCGACCAACCCGTATCTGCGGTTCCCGGAGGGGGTGCGGGCGGCGCCGGAGGGCGCCCGGCCGGAGGTGGAAGGGCGGGTGGTGTGGCCGGAGGCCGGAGGTGAGGGGGCGCAGACGGACGCGGGGCGCATGGTGATGTGGTCGGAGGTGGAGACGAGTGAGGAGGCCGGGGGTGCGGGAGAAGGGGTTGGGGGTGCCGGTGATCTCTACGGGGCTCCCACCGTGGCGCAGCCCGCTGAGCCGAGGCCGCGTGGGCCCGGGCGTCCGGGTGACCGTGGGAAGCGGCCGCCGACCTCGCCGGAGGAAGGGCCCCCGCCTCCGCCCGGGCCGCCGCCGCCACCCCGGGGGCGATGACGTGGGCGCACGGGTCGGCCGGGACCGCAGGGGGAAGGTGCCGGGGAGCCCGTGTCGCCCGATCGGCCCCTGGGCACATGGAGATGATCGACCAGGGAAATCCAGGTGTCGCCTCCGCGCCCGGTGCCCGACACCGAACGGACACGCGGTGTTCCGTGTCCGTCAGGCGGACCTCGGGGGCGCGCGGCACTGGGTGCCGGATACGGTGGGAGCACCATGAGTGCATCGCAGACCCCCTCTGACGTCCCCACCCTCCTTGTCAAGATCTTCGGCAAGGACAGGCCGGGCATCACGGCCGGACTCTTCGACACCCTCGCCGCCTACTCGGTCGACGTGGTCGACATCGAGCAGGTCGTCACCCGAGGCCGGATCGTGCTGTGCGCCCTCGTCACCGAGCCGCCGCACGGGATCGAGGGCGATCTGCGGGCGACCGTGCACAGCTGGGCCGAGTCGATGAAGATGCAGGCGGAGATCATCTCCGGCCTCGGCGACAACCGGCCGCGCGGGCTCGGCCGGTCCCTGGTGACGGTGCTGGGGCATCCGCTCACCGCGGAGGCGACCGCCGCGATCGCCGCGCGGATCACCAAGGCCGGCGGCAACATCGACCGTATCTTCCGGCTGGCCAAGTACCCCGTGACCGCGGTGGAGTTCGCGGTCTCCGGCGTGGAGACCGAGCCGCTGCGCACCGCGCTGGTGACGGACGCGGCGGCGCTCGGCGTCGATGTCGCGGTCGTCGCGGCGGGGCTGACCCGGCGCGCCCAGCGGCTGGTCGTCATGGACGTCGACTCCACGCTCATCCAGGACGAGGTGATCGAGCTCTTCGCGGCGCACGCCGGCTGCGAGGACAAGGTCGCCGAGGTGACGGCGGCCGCGATGCGCGGAGAGCTGGACTTCGAGCAGTCGCTGCACGCGCGCGTGGCGCTGCTGAAGGGGCTGGACGCCTCGGTCGTGGACAAGGTCCGCAGCGAGGTCCGGCTGACCCCGGGCGCCCGGACGCTGATCCGCACGCTGAAGCGGCTCGGCTACCAGGTGGGCGTCGTCTCGGGTGGTTTCACCCAGGTCACGGACGACCTCAAGGAGCGGCTCGGGCTGGACTTCGCCCAGGCCAACACGCTGGAGATCGTCGACGGCAAGCTCACCGGCAAGGTCACCGGCGAGATCGTGGACCGCGCGGGCAAGGCGCGGCTGCTGCGCCGGTTCGCCGCGGAGGCCGGCGTGCCGCTGTCGCAGACGGTGGCGATCGGCGACGGTGCGAACGACCTGGACATGCTGAACGCGGCCGGGCTCGGGGTCGCCTTCAACGCCAAGCCGGTGGTGCGGGAGGCCGCGCACACCGCGGTGAACGTGCCGTTCCTGGACACGGTCCTCTACCTGCTGGGCATCACGCGCGAAGAGGTCGAGGCGGCGGACACGCACCTCGTGGACTGAGCCGGACCCGCCTCCGGGGGCCCGGTGCCGCTGCGGTGCCGGGCCCCTGGTGCGTGCGGGTGGTCAGTCCGTCGGCGCCCAGTAGTCGAGCAGGGTGCCGACACCGGGCTCCAGGGACTTCCAGGAGCCCTCGAAGGACAGGACGGCGTACGCGGCGGCGGGGAAGCCGCGGCGGGTCATCCGCTCGGCGGCGTCGCCCTCGACCGTGCCGGAGAGGATGTCGGCCAGGCCGTGCACGCCGGGGTTGTGGCCGATGAGCAGGACGTTGCGCGCGTCGTCAGGGGTCTCGTTGAGCAGGGCGATCAGCTCGCCCGGAGACGCCTCGTAGACCCGCTCCTCGTAGACGGTCTTCGGGCGGTGCGGGAACTCATGGACGGCGAGCTTCCAGGTCTCCCGGGTCCGGGTCGCGGTGGAGCACAGGGCCAGGTCGAAGGGGATGCCGGTGTCGACCAGCTTGCGGCCGGCGGCTGCGGCGTCCAAGCGGCCCCGCTCGGCGAGCGGCCGCTCATGGTCGTTCACCGGTGGCCAGTCGGCCTTCGCGTGCCGGAAGAGGACAATCCTGCGGGCTTCTGCGACGCTCATGCGTCCCAGCTTCGCATGAAAGATGCCATGAGGCGCAGGGAGTTGGCAGGCGTCCCACCAGCTCGGAACACCGCTCGGAACACCGCTCGGATGACCACTCCGAACACCGCTGCGAACGGCCCTGACGGGGCCTAGTGCCCGAGCGTGAGCAGCTGCTGCGCGCGCTCCACGAGCTGGGCCACGGCCGGTTCGCCGCCGGTCGTGGCGTGGGCCTCGGAGGGGTTGAGTATGAGCGCGAACAGGGCGATGAAGGCGAGGGTGGGCAGCGCGAGGGCCCACCAGGGCAGGCGGGTGCCGACGCCGCCCGTGATCGCCGGGTGGGGCCTGGTGTGCGTGGGGGCCGACATGGGTGCCTCCGCAGCCTCTCGAACGGTCCGTGGTCCGCCTCTCGCGGCCACACTTCGAAGCTACGGGCTCCATGGCCCTCAACCCATCCGGTGATCCACCCACTTGACCCTGAGCCTCACCCCCTAGGGGATGGTGGGGCTAGCCCCACCACGGGCGGGCCAGGCCGGGCTCAGGGCGCGGCGATCGACGCGATGACGGCGATGATCACGAAGATGGCGAAGAAGGAGCCGAAGACGATCAGCATCTTCTTCTGGCCGTTCTGGGGGTTCGGGTCGAGCACAGGCATACCGCAAGTCTCGCACCCCGCGTCCGGGCCCACGCCTCGGGGTCGGAGCACCACCCCTGAGCCCCGGCTCAGACCGCCGCCTCGTCCTCCACCGTGCGGTCGCGGCCCGCGAGACAGCCGACGACCATCTGCGGCAGCATCAGCGCGGCCATGAGGGCGATGGGGACGCCCCAGCCGCCGGTGTGCTGGTAGAGGATGCCGACCAGGAGCGGGCCGGGGATGGAGATCAGGTAGCCGGTGCTCTGGGCGAAGGCCGACAGCTGGGCCACGCCGGGCCCGCTGCGGGCACGCATCCCGACCATGGTGAGGGCCAGCGGGAAGGAGCAGTTGGAGATGCCGAGGAGCACCGCCCAGGCCCAGGCGCCGCCCGCGGGGGCGAAGTAGAGGCCGGCGTATCCGGCGAGGCCGCAGACACCGAGCGCGAGGACGATCGGGCCCTGCTGGGGCAGCCGGGTGGCCAGCCGCGGGATGACGAAGGCGAGCGGCACGCCCATCACCATCGTCACGGCCAGGAGCACACCCGCGGTGGAGGCGGCCACACCCGCGTCGCGGAAGACCTGCGCCATCCAGCCCATGGTGATGTACGCGGCCGTCGCCTGGAGCCCGAAGAACACGGCCAGCGCCCACGCGGTACGGCTGCGGGTGATGCGCAGCCGCGCCGGCCCCGCCTCCCCACGCGCGTGTGCCGCCTTGCCCGAAGCCGCATCCCGCGCGGGAGCCTCGGCGGCAGGGGCCTCCCCCCGGTCCCCTGCCCCCGACGCCTCTGCGGCGGAACCCGCACCCCGGCCCCGTACGAACGGAATCCACGGCAGTACGGCGGCCACGGCGAGTGCCGACCACACGGCGAGACCCGTCTGCCAGCTGCCGCCCAGGGCGTCGGTCAGCGGGACGGTCGCGGCGGCGGCGGTGGAGGTGCCCAGGGCCAGGGCCATGGAGTACAGGCCGGTCATGGAGCCGACGCGGTCGGGGAACCAGCGCTTGACGATGACCGGCATCAGGACGTTGCTGACCGCGATGCCCATGAGGGCGAGCGCGCTGGCGGCCAGGAAGGCGGGCGTGCTGCCGGCGAAGGGCCGTACGAGCAGGCCGGTGGCGATGGCGGCCATGCCGGCGCACACCACGGCGGCGGGTCCGAAGCGGCGGGCCAGGCGCGGGGCGGTGACGCCGAAGACGGCGAAGCACAGGGGCGGCACGGAGGTGAGCAGTCCGGCCACGCTGCCGCTCATGCCGAGCCCGTCGCGGACCTCCTCGAGCAGCGCGCCGAGGCTGGTGATGGCGGGGCGGAGGTTGAAGGCGGACAGCACGATGCCGACGACCAGCAGACGCATCGGCCAACCCGTCAACGCGCGCGTGGCCTCACTCGTCGCCGGGTCGCGTTCCGTCGTACCGGTCCGCGTACGGGTCTGGGTCCTCGTGGGTGTCTTCGTGTGCGTCTCCTCGGCTGCCATGCCGACCATCATAGAATCATGGGATGATTGGTTGTCCATTCCCGGGTGGCCCGCGGCGGTCACGGACGTGCGAAGGTGAGCCATGCCCCTGAGCCATCCCCGTCGCTCGGCGCTGTCCGAGCAGGTCATCGCCGCGCTGCGGCATCAGATCACCTCCGGCGAGTGGCCGGTCGGCTCGCGCATCCCCACCGAGCCCGAGCTGGTCGAGCAGCTCGGGGTGGCGCGTAACACCGTCCGCGAGGCCGTCCGGGCGCTCGCGCACAACGGCCTGCTGGACATCCGGCAGGGCTCGGGCACCTATGTCGTGGCCACCAGCGAACTGGCCGGGGTGATGCACCGCCGCTTCGCCGACGCCGACCCGCGGCACATCGCGGAGCTGCGGGCCACGCTGGAGTCGAGCGCGGCGAAGCTGGCCGCCGAACGGCGTACGGAGCGGGACCTGCGGCAGCTGGAGACGCTGCTGCGGCGCCGCGAGGAGGCGTGGGAGTCCGGCGACAAGGAGGCCTTCGTGACCGCGGACGCCACGTTCCACCTGGCCGTGGTGGCGGCCTCGCACAACGACGTCATGACGGCGATGTACGCCGATCTGGGCGAAGTCCTGCGGGACTGGCTGCGCGACGACGTGGGCGAGGAGCTGACGCCGGAGACGTACATGGACCATGCGCGGTTGATGGAGGCGATCCGCGCGGGCGACGCGGAGACGGCGGCCACCGAGGCGGCGAGCTACCCGCTCGGCTGCCGCCAGGGGCGGCTCACAGCCGCTGGTGACTGATCCACACCGAGCGGATCTCCTTCCAGCACCGGCCGGCCAGCCGCACTGTCGTCGCCGGACCGATGTCCACCGGCGTGCTGTCGGTGTCGAGGTCCCACCAGCGGTCGCACTCGATGTGCAGCCGCACCCGGTCGATGTCGACATAGGCGTTGTGGCAGTGGGCGACCACATGGGATCCGCTGACACTGGTACGGCACTCGGCGCCGAACGGCGACGAGGTCTCCTCGGCCACGCGCGCGTGGGGCATCGCTTCGTACGGCGCGCAGAGGGCGAGTGCGACGGCGAGGGTCACTGGGGCCAGGCTGCGGGACAGGCGCACAAGGGAACCTCCTCGGCCGGGCTGGGGAGGGACATCACGCGTACTCCAGCCTGCCCGCTCGCCCCGGCCCCCCGCCCGGCCGGTTGAGCCGAACGAGTGACGCCCCGCTCCCCGCGCACTGCGGGAAACGGGGCGTCACCTGCGAAGAGGTGAGGGTCAGGCGCCGATGGCGTGCAGACCGCCGTCGACGTGGATGATCTCGCCGGTGGTCTTCGGGAACCAGTCGCTCAGCAGGGCGACGATGCCGCGGCCGGCCGGCTCCGGGTCCTGCAGGTCCCACTCCAGCGGGGAGCGGGAGTCCCACACGGAGGCCAGGTCGCTGAAGCCCGGGATGGACTTGGCGGCCATCGAGCCGAGCGGGCCGGCGGAGACGAGGTTGCAGCGGATGTTCTGCTTGCCCAGGTCGCGGGCCATGTAGCGGCTGGTGGCCTCCAGGGCGGCCTTGGCCGGGCCCATCCAGTCGTACTGCGGCCAGGCGAACTGCGCGTCGAAGGTGAGGCCCACGACCGAGCCGCCGTTCTGCATCAGCGGCAGGCAGGCCATGGTCAGCGACTTCAGGGAGTACGCCGAGACGTGCATGGCCGTGGCGACGGACTCGAACGGCGTGTTGAGGAAGTTGCCGCCGAGCGCGTCCTGCGGCGCGAAGCCGATGGAGTGCACGACGCCGTCCAGGCCGCCCAGCTCCTCGCCGACGATGTCGGCCAGCCGGGCGAGGTGCTCGTCGTTGGTGACGTCGAGCTCGATGACCTTGACGGGCTTGGGGAGCTTCTTGGCGATGCGCTCGGTCAGCGTGGGCCGCGGGAACGCGGTCAGGATGATCTCGGCGCCCTGCTCCTGGGCCAGCTTGGCGGCGTGGAAGGCGATGGAGGCCTCCGTCAGCACACCCGTGATCAGGATGCGCTTGCCCTCGAGAATTCCGCTCATGGTGATCAGTGACCCATTCCCAGTCCGCCGTCAACAGGGATGACGGCTCCAGTGATGTACGAGGCGTCGTCGGAGGCGAGGAACCGCACCGCCGCGGCGATCTCCTCCGGCTGCGCGTACCGGCCGAGCGGAACCTGCGACACGATGTTCGCGCGCTGCTCGTCGGTGAGCACCTTGGTCATGTCGGTGTCGACGAAACCGGGCGCGACGACGTTGAAAGTGATGTTGCGCGAGCCCAGCTCACGGGCGAGGGAGCGCGCGAAGCCGACCAGGGCGGCCTTGGAGGCGGCGTAGTTCGCCTGCCCCGCGGAGCCGAGCAGCCCGACGACCGAGGAGATCAGCACGACGCGGCCCTTCTTGGCGCGCAGCATGCCGCGGTTGGCACGCTTGACGACGCGGAAGGTGCCGGTGAGGTTGGTGTCGATGACCGAGGTGAAGTCCTCCTCGGACATGCGCATCAGGAGCTGGTCCTTGGTGACGCCTGCGTTGGCGACGAGGACCTCGACGGGGCCGTGGGCGTCCTCGATCTCCTTGTAGGCCTGCTCCACCTGCTCGGGGTCGGTGATGTCGCACTTGACGGCGAGGAAGCCGGCCGGCGGCTCACCCGAGCGGTATGTGATCGCAACCTTGTCGCCGGCGTCGGCGAAAGCGCGGGCGATGGCGAGGCCGATGCCCCGGTTGCCTCCGGTGACGAGAACCGAGCGGCTCAACGGATCACCCTTTCGATAGCGGTCTGTCTGACCCGCCCGAACACCTGGATGACAGGCGGCTACATCGAAAACCTATCGGGCCGCTCGCCTCGGCGGACAATCGGGCACCGACAGTGGCACAGGGGCCGCACTGTCGGATCCCTACAGAAGCGTGCCGGCTCCGGCCCGAAACATGTGGTCCGCGCGCTGGATGAGGGCCATGATCGGAGCTGCCGCCGCGCCGAACGGGCGTACCGCCGACGCATCCCTACAAATCCGATCCATCGCTACAGAAAGAGACGCCGGTGCCTCATAGCATTGACGAGTCGTTCACGGCCCTGCCTCTACGCGCCCTCGCCGACGCCGCGCTGGCACGCGCGCGTGCGCTGGGGGCCGAGCACGCCGACTTCCGTTTCGAGCGGGTGCGCAGTGCCTCCTGGCGGCTCAGGGACGCCAAGCCGGCCGGGACCTCGGACGTCACCGACCTGGGGTACGCGGTGCGGGTCGTGCACGGCGGGACCTGGGGCTTCGCCTCGGGCGTCGACCTGAGCATGGACGCGGCCGCGCGGGTCGCGGGCCAGGCGGTGGCGATGGCCAAGCTGTCCGCGCAGGTGATCAAGGCGGCGGGCTCCGACGAGCGGGTGGAGCTGGCCGACGAGCCCGTGCACGCGGAGAAGACGTGGATCTCGTCGTACGAGATCGATCCGTTCACTGTGCCCGACGAGGAGAAGTCGGGGCTGCTGGCGGACTGGAGCGCCCGGCTGCTGGCCGCGCAGGGCGTCGACCATGTGGACGCCTCCCTGCTCACCGTGCACGAGAACAAGTTCTACGCCGACACGGCCGGGACCGTGACCACGCAGCAGCGCGTGCGGCTGCACCCGCAGCTGACCGCGGTGTCGGTGGACGAGTCCAGCGGCGAGTTCGACTCCATGCGCACCATCGCGCCGCCGGTCGGCCGGGGCTGGGAGTATCTGACGGGCACCGGCTGGGACTGGGACGCGGAGCTGGCCGGGATCCCGGAGCTGCTCGCCGAGAAGATGCGGGCACCGAGCGTGGAGGCGGGGTCGTACGACCTGGTCGTCGACCCGTCCAACCTGTGGCTGACCATCCACGAGTCCATCGGGCACGCCACCGAGCTGGACCGGGCCCTCGGCTACGAGGCCGCCTACGCCGGGACCTCCTTCGCCACCTTCGACCAGCTCGGCAAGCTGCGTTACGGCTCGGAGCTGATGAACGTCACCGGTGACCGCACCGCCGAGCACGGCCTGGCGACCATCGGCTACGACGACGAGGGCGTCGCGGCCCAGTCCTGGGACCTGGTGAAGGACGGCACGCTGGTCGGCTACCAGCTGGACCGCAGGATCGCGCGACTGACCGGCTTCGAGCGCTCCAACGGGTGCGCCTACGCCGACTCCCCCGCCCATGTGCCGGTGCAGCGCATGGCGAACGTCTCGCTCCAGCCGGACCCGGCGGGCCTTTCGACGGAGGATCTGATCGGCGGGGTCGACCGCGGCATCTACGTCGTAGGCGACCGGTCCTGGTCGATCGACATGCAGCGCTACAACTTCCAGTTCACCGGCCAGCGCTTCTTCCGCATCGAGAACGGCCGGATCACCGGGCAGCTCAAGGACGTCGCCTACCAGGCCACGACCACCGACTTCTGGGGCTCGATGACGGCCGTCGGCGGCCCGCAGACCTATGTCCTGGGCGGCGCCTTCAACTGCGGCAAGGCCCAGCCCGGCCAGGTCGCCGCCGTGTCCCACGGCTGCCCGTCCGCCCTGTTCCGGGGCGTCAACATCCTCAACACCACCCAGGAGGCCGGTAAGTGAGCGCCGACATCAGGATCTGCCGGGGGTCCGGGGGTCGTCCCCCGGGCAAGCACAGTCTGAACACCACCCAGGAGGCCGGTCGATGAGCGCCCGCGCGAGCAAGCCGTACGAGATCGTCGAGCGGGCTCTGGAGCTGTCCCGCGCGGACGGGTGTGTCGTCATCGCCGACGAGCAGTCGACCGCCAACCTGCGCTGGGCGGGCAACGCGCTGACCACCAACGGCGTCACGCGCGGGCGCACGCTCACGGTGATCGCCACTGTGGACGGCAAGGAGGGCACGGCCGCGGGCGTGGTGTCGCGGTCCGCGGTGACCGCCGACGAGCTGGAGCCGCTGGTGCGGGCCGCCGAGGCCGCCGCGCGCGGGGCCGCGCCCGCCGAGGACGCCCAGCCACTGGTCACGGGCGTGGCCGCGTCGCCCGACTTCACGGACGCGCCCGCGGAGACCTCCTCCGCGGTGTTCGCCGACTTCGCCCCGGCGCTCGGCGAGGCCTTCGCACGCGCGCGTGCCGGGGGCCGCGAGCTGTACGGCTTCGCCAACCACGAGCTGACGTCCAGCTATGTCGGGACGTCGACGGGGGTGCGGCTGCGGCACGACCAGCCCAACGGCACGCTGGAGCTCAACGCCAAGTCGCCCGACCGCACCCGCTCGGCCTGGGCGGGCCGCTCCACACGGGACTTCAAGGACGTCGACCCGGCGGCGCTGGACGCCGAGCTCGCCGTGCGTCTCGGCTGGGCCGAGCGGAAGATCGAGCTGCCGGCCGGGCGGTACGAGACGCTGCTGCCGCCGACCGCGGTCGCGGACCTGCTGATCTATCAGATGTGGTCGGCGTCGGGCCGGGACGCCGCCGAGGGCCGGACGGTGTTCTCCAAGCCGGGCGGCGGCACCCGGATCGGCGAGAAGCTCACCGACCTGCCGCTGACCCTGCGCAGCGACCCGAACGAGCCCGGCCTGGAGGCGCTGCCGTTCGCGCTCGCGCACGCCTCCGGCGGCGACGCGTCGGTGTTCGACAACGGCCTGCCGCTCGCGCCCACCGAGTGGATCGACCGCGGCGAGCTGAAGAACCTGATCACCAGCCGGCACACGGCGGGCCTGACCGGGCTGCCGCTGGCGCCGGGCGTGGACAACCTGATCCTGGAGGGCGGCGAGGACCGCTCCTTGTCGGAGATGATCGCGAACACCGAGCGCGGGCTGCTGCTGACCTGCCTGTGGTACATCCGCGAGGTCGACCCGGCGTCGCTGCTGCTCACGGGCCTGACCCGGGACGGCGTCTACCTCGTGGAGAACGGCGAGGTGACCGGCGAGGTGAACAACTTCCGCTTCAACGAGTCCCCGGTCGGCCTGCTCGGCCGGATCACCGAGGCCGGGCGCACCGAGCGCACGCTGCCGCGCGAGTGGAGCGACTGGTTCACCAGGGCCGCGATGCCCGCGGTGCGGGTCCCCGATTTCAATATGAGCTCTGTCAGTCGGGGCGTATAACCTCATAGGCGTGGTCGCTCGACCACACATAGATCATCCGAGGAGACACGAGAACCGTGACGGACATCGTCGACGAGCTGAAGTGGCGCGGGCTCATCGCCCTCTCCACTGACGAGGACGCATTGCGCAAGGCGTTCGCGGACGGCCCCGTCACGTTCTATTGCGGCTTCGACCCGACCGCGCCCAGCCTGCACCTGGGCAACCTCGTGCAGATCCTGACGATGCGCCGGATCCAGCAGGCGGGCAACCGCCCGCTGGGTCTGGTCGGCGGCGCCACCGGCCTGATCGGCGACCCCAAGCCGACCGCGGAGCGCACGCTGAACGACCCGGAGGTCGTCGCGGGCTGGGTGGCGCGGCTGCGCGGCCAGATCGAGCGGTTCCTGGACTTCGAGGGACCGTACGCCGCGACCATGGTCAACAACCTGGACTGGACCCAGGGCATGTCGGCCATCGAGTTCCTGCGGGACGTCGGCAAGCACTTCCGCGTCAACAAGATGATCTCCAAGGAGGCGGTCGCCCGACGGCTGCACTCCGACGCGGGCATCAGCTACACCGAGTTCAGCTACCAGATCCTGCAGGGCATGGACTTCCTGGAGCTGTACCGGCGCCACGGCTGCGTGCTGCAGACCGGCGGCAGCGACCAGTGGGGCAACCTCACGGCGGGCGCCGACCTGATCCACAAGGTCGAGCCGCATGCGGCGGTGCACGCGCTGGCCACGCCACTGATCACCAAGGCGGACGGCACAAAGTTCGGCAAGACCGAGTCGGGCACCGTGTGGCTGGACGCGGAGATGACCACGCCGTACGCCTTCTACCAGTTCTGGCTGAACGCGGACGACCGTGACGTCTCCAAGTTCCTGCGCATCTTCAGCTTCAGGTCCCGCGAGGAGATCGAGGAGCTGGAGAAGCAGACGCAGGAGCGGCCGCAGGCGCGGGCGGCTCAGCGGGCCCTCGCCGAGGAGCTGACGACGATGGTGCACGGCGCGGAGCAGACCGCCGCCGTCATCGCCGCGTCCAAGGCGCTGTTCGGTCAGGGTGAGCTGGGCGACCTCGACGAGAAGACCCTCGCCGCCGCGCTCTCCGAGGTGCCGCACGCCCGGGTCGCCGAGCTCGCGCCCGTGGTCGACCTGTTCGCCGAGGTCGGCCTGGTCCCGAGCAAGTCCGCCGGTCGGCGGACCGTGAAGGAGGGCGGGGCCTACGTGAACAACGTCAAGGTCACGTCCGAGGACGCGGTCCCGGCGAAGGAGGACCTGCTGCACGGGCGGTGGCTGGTGCTGCGGCGCGGCAAGAAGAACCTGGCTGCCGTGGAAGTGACCGAGGCCTGAGAAAAGCGCCCCAAAGGGGCGCGGGGAACGGCGCGACCAGCCACGACGAACGGTCAGCCGCACAAAGCCCGCGCCCCGACGGCGCTCAGGCGCGCTGGTGCTTCCTCTTGCCCAGCGTCGCCATGTACAGCATGTCCCCCACCGCCACAATGATCACGGCGGCGATGAGCTGGAAGATGTGCCGGCTCCAGTCGATGCCGGACGTCTCCTCGACCCCGAATCCCCGGGCCATCGCGTTGCCGGCGATCGCGCCGAGCATGCCGAAGATGGTGGTCAGCCACAGGGGGCTGTGCTGCTTTCCGGGGATGATCGCCTTGGCGATCAGACCCAGCACGAACCCGACGATGATCGCCCACAACCAGCCCATGGCTGCCTCCCTGTTCGGCTCCGGTTCGGCTCCCCGCGAGCATTGCCCTCAGTCTGGGCTCGGTCCTCGTACGCCGCATGTCGGCGTCGGCCGTACGTGGGAGGGGCGACGGCGTTCGCGCAGGCAGAAGGGGAACCCGGTCTCGTACGCGACGCAGGCGCGGCGTACCGTGGACGTCATGCGGATGCGGCATTCAGGCAGCAGCGGCGCCCAGGTCTATCGGATCACCGGAGCCCGGCAGGGGCTCCATGACGATGTCCGCGGCCGGCAGCGCCGGTACGTGATCTCGATGAGCGTGCGGACGGTGTCGGTGGTCCTGGCCGCGGTGCTGTGGAACGTGGAACGGCACGTGGCGATCGTGGCGCTGGTCCTGGGGCTGATCCTGCCGTACATCGCGGTGGTGATCGCGAACGCGGGCCGGGAGAACGCGCCCGGGCTGCCGTCGACGTTCGTGGAGATGCCGGCCAAGCCGATGATCGCGCCGCCTCGGGACGGGGAACACGAGCCGACCGAGCAGTCCTGAGTGTGCCGGTGCGGAGGTGAGCGCGAAAGCCCTGTCATCGCCCGCGCGCAAGCTCAGGAAAAGCTCAGATCAATCATGTGCTTCCGGTGCCCGGCAACCGGTTACCCGTGACATACTTCGTACGCGCTCCGCATCCCCCGTCGGAGCGACAGACCGACGCCGGGCAGCTCCCCCCGTGGCTGCTCGGCGTCGCCTTTTGTGTGCGGCTGTGAGACGAAGCGTGAGTGACGAGACCCCGATCTGTTCCGCCAAGGGCTGCCGTGCCGACGCCGTGTGGGTGCTGGCGTGGAACAACCCGAAGATCCATACGCCGGAGCGGCGCAAGACGTGGCTCGCCTGTGAGGAGCACCGGGAGCACCTGTCCCAGTTCCTGGGCGTGCGCGGGTTCCTCAAGGACGTCGTGAAGTTCGAGGACTGGCAGGCCCCCGAGGGGGCCTAGCCCTCCCGGCCCTGTGAGGGGCTCAGCCCCCGATCGCCGACATCGGCCGGTCCGGCTGGACGAAGGTCGGGTCGTCCAGGCCCGCTCCCGCCTTCTTGCCCCACATCGCCAGGCGCCAGATGCGGGCGACCTCCTCGTCGGGGGCGCCCGAGCGCAGGGCGGCGCGCAGGTCGGTCTCCTCGGTGGCGAAGAGGCAGGTGCGTATCTGGCCGTCGGCGGTGAGGCGGGTGCGGTCGCAGGCGGAGCAGAACGGGCGGGTGACGGAGGCGATGACTCCGACGACATGCGGGCCGCCGTCGACGACCCAGCGCTCGGCCGGGGCGGAGCCGCGCTTCTCGTCGCCCTCGGGCGTCAGCTCGAAGCGGGTGCGCAGCGAGGTCAGGATGTCCCCGGCGGTGATCATGCCGTCGCGCTTCCAGCCGTGCTGGGCGTCGAGGGGCATCTGCTCGATGAACCGCAGTTCGTAGTCGTGCTCCACGGCCCAGGCCAGCAGGTCGGGGGCCTCGTCCTCGTTCAGCCCCGGCATCAGCACCGAGTTGACCTTCACCGGGGTCAGGCCCGCCTCGCGGGCGGCGTACAGGCCCTCCAGGACGTCCTTGTGGCGGTCGCGGCGGGTGAGGGTCTTGAAGACGTCGGGGCGCAGGGTGTCCAGGGAAACGTTGACCCGGTCGAGGCCTGCGGCCTTCAGGGCGGACGCCGTGCGCTTGAGGCCGATGCCGTTGGTGGTCAGCGACATCTGCGGGCGGGGCTCCAGGGCGGCGACGCGCTCGACGATGCCGACCAGGCCGGGGCGCAGCAGGGGCTCGCCGCCGGTGAAGCGGACCTCGCGGATGCCGAGGGTGCGCACCGCGATGTCGATCAGGCGGACGATCTCGTCGTCGGTGAGCAGGTCGGGCTTGGCCAGCCACTGCAGGCCTTCCTCGGGCATGCAGTAGGTGCAGCGGAGGTTGCACCGGTCGGTGAGCGAGACCCTGAGGTCGGTGGCCACCCGGCCGTAGGTGTCGATGAGCACGTGGGCCCCTCCCCGGACTGCGGATCGCACGTTTTCCGTCACCTGCGAGCCTACGTGACGCCACCGACAACGACACCGTCCCGATCCACCAGGTAAGACGCGGCCGGGTCGTAGGGAGCTACGACACGGCCGCGCCAGGGGTTCGTGCGATCAGTGGGCGCCGGTGCCGGTCAGGGACCTGACCTCGAGCTCGGCGTACTTGGCGGCGTCGGGCTCCTCCTTGGAGACGACGGTGCCGAGCCAGCCCATCAGGAAGCCGAACGGGATGGAGATGATGCCCGGGTTCTTCAGCGGGAACCAGGCGAAGTCGACGTCGGGGAACATCGCCTTCGGGTCGCCGGAGACGACGGGCGAGAACAGCACCAGGCCGACGGCGACGATCAGGCCGCCGTAGATCGACCACAGGGCGCCCTGGGTGGTGAACCTCTTCCAGAACAGGCTGTAGAGGATGGTCGGCAGGTTCGCCGACGCGGCGACCGCGAAGGCGAGCGCGACCAGGCCGGCCACGTTGAGGTCGCGGGCGAGGGCGCCCAGCAGGATGGAGACCGCGCCGATGCCGATGGTGGCCAGGCGGGCCGCCCGGACCTCCTCCTTCTCGGTGGCCTTGCCCTTCCTGATGACGTTCGCGTAGATGTCGTGGGCGAACGACGAGGACGAGGCCAGAGTCAGACCCGCGACCACGGCGAGGATGGTCGCGAAGGCCACCGCGGAGATGGTGGCGAGCAGGATCGCGCCCCAGGCGGAGTCGACGCCGCCCAGGTGCAGGGCGAGCAAAGGTGCCGCGGTGTTGCCGGACGGGTTGGAGTCGATGATCTCCTGCTGGTCGATCAGCGCGGCCGCGCCGAAGCCGAGCGCGATGGTCATCAGGTAGAAGCCGCCGATGATGCCGATGGCCCAGTTCACGGACTTACGGGCGGCCTTGGCGTTGGGCACCGTGTAGAAGCGGATCAGGATGTGCGGCAGGCCGGCGGTGCCCAGGACCAGAGCGATGCCGAGGGAGATGAAGTCCAGCTTGGAGGTGCCGGTGGCGCCGTACTGCAGGCCCGGCTCCAGGAAGGCGGCACCCTTGCCGCTGTTCTCGGCGGCCTTGCCGAGCAGGTCGGAGATGTTGAAGTCGAACTTCAGCAGCACCAGGAAGGTGATCAGGATGGTGCCGCCGATGAGCAGCACGGCCTTGACCATCTGGACCCAGGTGGTGCCCTTCATGCCGCCGATGGAGACGTAGACGATCATCAGGACGCCGACGAGGGCGACGATGAGGACCTTGCCCGCGTCGGAGGTGATGCCGAGCAGCAGGGAGACCAGGACGCCGGCGCCGGCCATCTGCGCCAGCAGGTAGAAGATCGACACGACGATGGTGGAGGTGCCGGCCGCGGTGCGGACCGGGCGCTGGCGCATGCGGTACGCCAGGACGTCGCCCATGGTGTAGCGGCCGGAGTTCCTGAGCGGCTCGGCGACCAGCAGCAGCGCCACCAGCCAGGCGACGAGGAAGCCGATGGAGTACAGGAAGCCGTCGTAGCCGAAGAGGGCGATGGCGCCGGCGATGCCGAGGAAGGACGCGGCGGACATGTAGTCGCCGGAGACGGCGAGGCCGTTCTGGAAGGCGCTGAAGCTGCGGCCGCCCGCGTAGAAGTCGGCGGCGTCCTTGGTCTGCCGGCCCGCCCATACGGTGATGACGAGCGTGGCCACGACGAACAGGCCGAACAGGGTGATGATGAGCGGCCGGTGCTCGCTGGCTTCATTGGCCGCCAGGGTGATCGCGGGGCTCATGCGCCGCCCTCCATCCGGGACTTGATCGCCTCGGCCTTGGGGTCGAGCTTCGCGGCGGCGTGCCGCGCGTACCACCAGGCGATGAGGAACGTGGTGAGGAACTGGGCGAGGCCCAGCGCGAGGGCGACGTTGATGTTGCCGAACAGCTTGGTGCCCATGAAGTCGCCGGCGTAGTTCGACAGCAGGACGTACAGCAGGTACCAGGCGATGAAGGCGATGGTGAGCGGGAAGGCGAACGAGCGGTGGGCGCGGCGCAGTTCACCGAACTCCGCGCTCTCCTGCACGGCGGTGAACTCCTCGGCGGAGGGCAGCCGTCGTGTGCTGCTCGACGGGGGCGGTGTCTCGGTGGCCACGGAGTCTCCTCGCGGTGCGGCGGGCATACGGCTTTGACCTCATAGTGACGTGGATCACATGACCGGCCGGTGACTGTACTGCCTCCGGCGGCGATCCGACAGGGGCTCGATCGTGCTCGTGCGCCCTGCTCAACGTCACGGCGCCGCGCACGACGCGGTTCAACCGGATTTCCACGACTTGCGCGCGCGGCCGAGGGAAAACCCTCGGAGCCTCAAGTCAGGGGTCCTGGAACATTGCTGGCCAGCGAGTTCGGGGGATAGCTTCGGCCCTGCACCAACCCCGTCATGTACCTGCCCGAGTGCCCACTGATGCCTCGGGCCGGTTCCGTTTCAGGATGATGTGGAGACCCCATGGCTCATCTGCCTTCCAGACGCCGTCTCGCTCTCGCCGTGCCCGTCGTGCTGTCGCTGACCGCCTCGCTCGGCTTCCTGCCGTCCGTCGCCTCCGCGGCTCCGGTCGCGGAGTCCGGTGTGCAGGCGCAGGACGCCTCGACGCTGTCCTACGTCGTCAACACCAGGACGGACCACCGCACGATCGAGTCGGTGAAGAAGGCGATCGCCGCGGCCGGCGGCTCCGTCGTGATCGCGTACGAGAAGATCGGCGTGATCGTCGTCCACTCGGCGAACCCGGACTTCGGCAAGCAGATACGCACGGTGCGCGGGGTGCAGTCGGCCGGCGCCACGCGTACGGCGCCGCTGACGCCCGCGAGCACCACCGAAGAGGGGGCCGTCGACTACCTGACGGCCGCCGAGGCCGCGAAGGTCGAGGCCGCGGCGACCCCGGGCAGCGAGCCGCTCGAGGCCGACCAGTGGGACCTGCGCGCCATCGGCGCCGACAAGGCCGCGACGATCAACCCGGGCAGCTCGAAGGTGACCGTCGCCGTCATCGACACCGGAGTCGACGACACGCACCCCGACATCGCCCCGAACTTCTCCAGGTCGCAGTCGGCCAACTGCGACGGCGGTGTCCCGGACACCAGCGAGGGCTCCTGGCGCCCGTACACGCCGCAGGACTACCACGGCACCCATGTCGCCGGTGAGATCGCCGCCGCCCGCAACGGCGTCGGTGTGGCCGGTGTCGCGCCGGGCGTGAAGGTGTCGGCCATCAACGTCACCGACCGCACCAACGGCCTGTTCTACCCGGAGAGCGTGGTCTGCGCGTTCGTGTTCGCCGCCGACCACGGCGTGGAGATCACGAACAACAGCTACTACGTCGACCCGTGGCTGTACAACTGCATGGACGACCCCGACCAGAAGGCGATCGTCGACGCGGTCAACCGAGCCCAGCTGTACGCCCAGAAGAAGGGCACCCTGTCGCTGGCCTCGGCCGGCAACTCCAACCACGACCTGGACTCCGACGCGATCCTGGACGACTCCAGCCCGGACGACTCCACCGCGGTCGACCGCACCATCGACCCGCACGAGTGCTACGACGTGCCGACCCAGCTGCCGGGCGTCGTCACGGTCAGCGCGACCGGCGTGAAGAGCCTCAAGTCGTACTACTCGTCGTACGGCAAGGGTGTCGTGGACGTGGCCGCGCCGGGCGGTGACCGCCGCTACCAACTGCCGGACACCCCGTCGAAGGACGGCCGCATCCTGTCCACCATGCCCAACGGCGGCTACGGCTTCCTGCAGGGCACCTCGATGGCCGCGCCGCACGCGTCGGGTGTCGCCGCGCTGCTGAAGTCCAAGCACCCGTGGGCGACCCCGGCCGCGCTGCAGGCGATGCTCAAGGCGCAGGCGGACCCGACGGCCTGCCCCGAGTCCTACGACCAGGACGGCAACGGCACACAGGACGCGACCTGCGTGGGCGGGCCGCAGTACAACGGCTTCTACGGCTTCGGCATCGTCAACGCGCTGGACGCGGTGACGAAGTAAGGGACATCCCATCCCCCTGGGGGCCGGGCGGTTCACCGCCCGGCCCTTGCCGCATAGTGCCGTCATGACAGACATCGCATCCGCCTGGTCCGCGCTCGGCGGCGATCCCGCCCTCCTCGCGCGCGTGTCGGCCGTCGTACGGCCCGGAGTTCTGCAAGCGCGCCTTCCGGTACGGCCGTTGGCGCGGGCCTGCGTCGGCGCGTGTGCGCTGGCCGCGGCGGAGCTGGGCGCCCGGCGGGCGGGGCTCGCCGAGGTGCCGCGGGTGACGGTGGACGACGGGGCGGTGGCGACGGCGCTCACCAGTGAGCGGCAGCTGCTGGTCGACGGGCGGGCGCCGATGACGTTCGCGCCGCTGTCGCGGTTCTGGCGCACCTCCGACGGCTGGGTGCGCACGCACGCCAACTATCCGCACCACACAGCGCGGTTGCTGACCGCGCTCGGCGTCGGTGACGACCACACGCGCGTGGCGGCGGCGTTGGCCGAGCGGCCCGCGCGGGAGATCGAGGAGACCGTGTACGCGGCCGGCGGCCTGGCCGTCGCGGTGCGCACACCCGAGGAATGGCTCCCCGTCCCCGGCCCCCTGGTGGAGACGGAACGGCTGGGCGCGGCACACGCGCGTGTGCTGCCGTCACTGGACGGCACGCCCCTGCTGCCGGCCTCCGGGGTGCGCGTGCTGGACCTGACCCGGGTCATCGCCGGCCCCGTCGCCACCCGCACGCTCGCCCTGCTCGGCGCGGACGTGCTGCGCGTCGACCCGCCGGGCCTGCCCGAACTGCCCGACCAGCACGCCGACACGGGCTTCGGCAAGCGCTCGACGACCCTGGACGCGACGAGCGGCCGTTTCACGGAGCTGCTCGACACCGCGGACGTGGTCGTCACCGGCTACCGGCCCGGCGCGCTCGACCGCCTCGGCCTCTCCCCCGCCGCGCTGACCGCGCGCCGGCCGGGGCTGATCGTCGTACAACTGTCGGCATGGGGGACGGACGGCCCGTGGGGCGGGCGGCGCGGCTTCGACAGCCTGGTGCAGGCGGCCACCGGTATCGCGGCCGTCGAGGGCTCGCCCGAGGAGCCCGGCGCGTTGCCCGCGCAGGCGCTGGACCACGGCACGGGCTATCTGCTGGCGGCCGCCGTCCTGCGCGCGCTCACCGAGCGGTCGTACGACGGTCAGGGCCGCCTGGTGCGGCTGTCGCTGGCTCGCACGGCGGCCTGGCTGCTGGCGGGCAGGGCGGCACACGAGGAGGCCGGGGAGGCGTACGACGGGCCCGAGGCGTGGCTCGCGCAGGCCGACAGCCCGATCGGGCGGCTGCGGTACGCCCGCTCCCCGGTCGGCTTCGACGGCGGGCCGGCCGACTGGGCCCGGCCGCCGGGGGTGTGGGGCACGGACGAGGCGCGGTGGGAGTGAAAGTCGGCGGCGCAGTGACGGTCCGTCGGCTGTTCTCCTTGGCTTGCCCGCTCTGTGACGGCTGGTGAAGATCTCGAAGTGACGTCGACACGACCCTCCAGTGAGACGGCCGACGCGAGCGGCCCGGCGCGGCCTGCCGGGACGGGGCGGGCGGTCGCCGTCCTCGTGCTGGTGGCCCTGGGCGCGCTGGTCCCGTTGCTGGGCCCGTCGGCCGCGCTGCACGGCACCGGGGAGGCGGCCGCGCCCGGCGTGGGCGGCGTCGGGCTGCTGCGGACGGTGCTGTTCGCCGCGCTGTGCGTGCCCCTGGGCGAGCTGTTCGTGAACCGGCTCGCGCGCGGGGTGCCGGGCGCTTCGGCGGAACGGCCACGCAGCTGGGCGGCGTTCGCGGCGGGTGCCGGGTTCGTGGCCGCGTTGGGGCTGGCCTCCGTCGTGGCGACCGGGAACCTGGTGCCGAGCGGGTGGGCGCAGATCGACGTGGGCGGGCTGTACGCGTCGCGGGACGGAAAGCTGGCGCTGCTGGAGGTGAACGCGTTCGCGGTGGCGTGGCTGTGCGCGCTGTCGCGGCGGCCGGGCGGCCAGGTGTGGCCGTTGGCCGCGGTGGTGGTCGCCGAGGCGCTGCGGGCGCATCCGGTGACCGAGCACGACCCGCTGACCGGCTCGGCCCTGACGCTGGTGCACCTGTTCTGCGCGTCGCTGTGGGTGGGCGGCCTGGCGCACGCGCTGCGGCTGGTGCGGCTGTGGGGCGTGCGGGAGGCGGGGGCCGCGTTGCTCGGCCTGTACGCGCGCGTGGCGGCGCTTCTGCTCGCCGCCGTCACCGCGACCGGCGTGTGCAGCACGCTGCGGCGGATGCCCGCCGAGACGGTCCTGGAGCAGCTCACGACGACGGCCTACGGGCGCACCCTGCTGGCGAAGGTGCTGCTCGTGGCCGCCGTCGCGGCGCTGGCGCTGTGGGCGCGGGTCCGGCTGCGCCGCGCCGCCGACCCGCTGACCGCCTGTGTCCCCGCGCGCGGGGAGGTCGCCCTGCTGGGGGTGGTGGTCGCGGTGTCGGGGCTGCTGACGGCGCTGCCGGTGCCGATCCGGTGGTGAGCGGTCGGCCGGCGAGCGTCGGCGGGTGACGGGACCTTCGGCAGGTGAGGCTCGGCCGGTGGCGGGACCTTGCGCCGGTGCGCGTCAGTTGGTGACGAGGACCTTCAGGGCGATGCGCTCGTCCATCGCCTTGTAGCCGTCGGGGACGCCCTCCAGACCCACCGTCATGTCGAAGACGGGCGAGGGGTCGATGGTGCCGTCCAGGATGTCGGGCAGCAGCTCGGGGATGTAGGCGCGGACGGGGGCGACGCCGCCGCGCAGGGCGATGTTCCGGTCGAACATGACGCTCAGGTCCAGGCCGGTGCCGCTGCCGTGCGGCACGCCGACGAAGCCGATGGCGCCGCCGTCGCGGGCGATGTTCACGGCGGTGCGCATCGACTGCTCGGTGCCGACCGCCTCGACGACGGCGTGCGCGCCCTGGCCGCGGGTGAGTTCCCGCACGGCCTCCTCGGCGGCCTCGCCGCGCTCGGCGACGACGTCGGTGGCGCCGAAGCGGCGCGCGATGTCGGTGCGCACCTGGTGCCGGCCGAGCGCGATGATCCGCTCGGCGCCGAGCCGCTTGGCCGCGAGCACCGCGCACAGGCCGACCGCGCCGTCCCCGACGACGGCCACGGTCGCGCCGGGCCGGGCGCCCGCGCCGAGGGCCGCGTGGTGGCCGGTGCCCATCACGTCGGACAGCGTCAGCAGCGCGGACAGCAGGTGGTCGTCGGAGGCCGCCTCCTTGGGCAGCCGCACCAGGGTGCCGTCGGCGTGCGGGACGCGCACGGCCTCGCCCTGGCCGCCGTCGTAACCGACCGAGCCCCAGAAGCCGCCGTGCACACAGGACGTCGTCAGGCCCTCGCGGCAGTAGTCGCAGGTGCCGTCGGACCACATGAAGGGCGCGACGACCAGATCGCCGCGGCGCACGCCCGTCACCTCCGAGCCCGTCTCCTCGACGACGCCGAGGAACTCGTGCCCGATGCGCTGGCCCGGCTGCCGGGCGGCCTCACCGCGGTACGCCCACAGGTCGCTGCCGCAGATGCAGGCACGCAGCACCCGCAGGACGGCGTCGGTGGGCTGCTGCACCACGGGCTCGGGCACGTCCTCCACGCGCATGTCGAACGGGGCGTGGATGGTGGTGGCGCGCATGGGAGAGGTCTTTCTGCTCGGCTGCTGATGCCGGTACGCCGCCCGCGGGCCTCGCTAGACGCCCGCCGCGTCCAGCAGTGCCCCCGCCGCGTACGTCACCGCCATGGCCAGGGCGCCGCCGGCGACGTTGCGCAGCATCGCCCGGCCGGGTGCGGCCGCGCCGAGGCGGGCGCTGCTCCAGCCGGTGCCGCACAGCGCGGCGAGGACCGACAGGACCGTCACGGGCAGCCGCCAGTCGGCGGGCGGCAGGACGATGGCGAGCAGCGGCAACAGCGCTCCGGCGGTGAAGGCGAGGAAGCTCGCCCAGGCCGCGTGCCAGGGGTTGGTGAGCTCGTCCGGGTCGATACCGAGCTCCACACGCGCGTGGGCGCGAAGGGCGTCCCGCTCGGTCAGCTGCTCGGCGGCCTCGCGCGCCACCTCGCGGGACAGGCCGCGTTCTTCGAGGAGTCCGGTCAGCTCCGCGAGCTCGGCGTCGGGGCGTTCGCGCAGCTCCCGTCGCTCCAGGGCGAGGGCGGCCTTCTCGGAGTCGCGCTGGGTGGACACCGACACGTACTCGCCCGCGGCCATCGACATCGAGCCGGCGAGCAGTCCGGACAGGCCCGCGGTGAGCAGCGCGGCGCGGCTGTCGGTGGCGCCGGCCACGCCGACGACGAGTCCGGCCGTGGAGACGATGCCGTCGTTGGCGCCGAGGACCGCCGCGCGCAGCCAGTTGAGCCGCTCCCCCAGCGCGCCGCCGTGGGCCTCGTCGTGCGTTGGTTGCGTCACACCGGGAGGATGGCACCCGGTCCGCCGGCGGGCGGGCACCGACCCGCGCGGTTCGAACAGGCGGCGGTGACAGGCCACCTGGGAGCGGGCGCTGTCAGTCCCGGCCCGTATCCTCAGTGACCATGCTCGAAGACCGGACGACCGAAGCGTCCTCCCCCACAGCGTGGCCGGCCGTGTATCCCCAGGGATACGCGGTCGTTGACGTGGAGACCACCGGCCTGGCCCGCGACGACCGGATCATCTCCGCGGCCGTGTACCGGCTGGACGCGCGCGGTGAGGTCGAGGACCACTGGTACACGCTGGTCAACCCCGAGCGCGATCCGGGCCCGGTGTGGATCCACGGTCTGACGAGTGAGGCGCTCGAAGGGGCGCCCCTGTTCGCGGACATCGCCGAGGAGTTCACCGCGCGGCTGGCGGACCGGGTGCTCGTCGCGCACAACGCCGTCTTCGACTGGCAGATGATCGCCCGCGAGTACGCGCGCGCGAGGCGTGAGCCGCCGGTGCGTCAACGCCTGTGCACCATCGCGCTGTCCAAGGAGCTGGGCCTGCCGCTGCCCAACCACAAGCTGGAGTCGCTGGCCGCGCACTTCGGTGTCGTGCAGCAGCGCGCGCACCACGCGCTCGACGACGCGCGTGTGCTGGCCGAGGCGTTCCGGCCGAGCCTGCGGGCCGCGGCGGCGGGCAGTGTGCGGCTGCCGTTGCAGGAGTGCCGGCCGCTGACGGAGTGGGCGGACCGGCCCGCGCCGCGCATCGGGCAGCAGGCGGGCGGCTACGGCGGCTATCGGTCGAGCGGTTGGCGTCCCTCGCGGAAGCGGCCGGCGTGCCCGTACCCCAACCCCGGCCGGTACGAAGAGGGCAAAAGGCTCAAGCAGGGCATGCGGGTCGCCTTCTCGGGCGACACGTCGATCGAACGCGAGCTGCTGGAGGACCGCGCCGTCGAGGCGGGCCTGCATGTGGCGACCAGCGTGTCCCGGCTCACCAGCCTGCTCGTCACCAACGACCCCGACTCCGGCACGTCCAAGGTGGCCAAGGCCCGCCAGTTCGGCACGCCTGTGGTGGACGAGGCGGCCTTCGGACAGCTGCTGCGGGACGTGGAGCCGGCCGCGGAGGGGTGAACCGTACGAAAAGGTCACAGAACGTGACCCGTACGGACGGGTGATTGGCGGGCGACTCGCCCGCCGCCCGCTCGCCCGCGCCGCGGTGACGGCTCACCCTGTGGCGCATGGCGACTTGCGAAGTATGCGGCAATCACTACGGAATGACCTTCGAGGTGCACGCGCAGGGCGCGGTGCATGTCTTCGACTGCTTCTCCTGTGCGATCCATCGCATGGCCCCGATCTGCGAGCACTGCCGGGTGCAGATCATCGGCCAGGGTGTCGAGGTCGAGGGCCACTGGTACTGCGGTGCGCACTGCGCCCGCGCGGAGGGAAGGGCGGGCATCGTCGACAAGGTCTGACGGTCCCGACCGCATGAGGACCCTGAGGACCCCCCTCCGGAAACACCCCGCGACCCGCGATGTACGGTCGTGGGGTGTTCCGCTTCCTCTTGTCCCGGCAGTGGGTGATTCTCACCCTCGTCGCCGTCGCGCTCGTCCCGACGATGATCGAGCTGGGCTTCTGGCAGCTGCACCGCCATGAGCACCGGGTCGCGCTGAACCAGGTCATCGCCGACTCGCTCGCCGCGAAGCCGGTGCCGGCGCAGGAGCTGACCTCCCCCGGAGCGGAGGTCGAGGGCGAGGACCGCTACCGCCGGGTGACGGCCACGGGCCGCTTCGACACCGCGCGCGAGGTCGTCGTACGCCGTCGTACCAACGCCGACGACAAGGTCGGCTTCCACGTCCTGACGCCCTTCGTCCTCGACGACGGCACGGTCCTGCTGGTGAACCGGGGCTGGATCCCCGCGGACGGCGCGCAGACGGAGTTCCCCAGGATCCCGGCGCCGCCGAAGGGCGAGATCACCGTCACCGGGCGGCTGATGCCCGACGAGACCTCCGCGGACAGCGGCATCAAGGACGTCAAGGGCCTGCCGGACCGCCAGGTCATGCTCATCAGCAGCGAGCAGGCGGAACGCCGGCTCGGCGCCCCGGTCCTCGGCGGCTACATCGACCTGACCGCGCCCGAGCCGCGCACCGGCTCCCCCGAGCCGATCCCGGCCCCCGACCACGACGACATCGGCCCGCACCTCGCCTACGCCATCCAGTGGTGGCTCTTCTGCGCGGGTGTCCCCGTCGGCTGGGTCGTCCTGGTCCGCCGCGAACTGCGCGACCGCGAGGAGGCGGCGACCGGCGAGGGCGTTGCCGCGGAGCCGGCCTCGGTGTGAGCTCGGACGGCGCCGGAGGCTTCGCCGACTCGCCGTGGTGAGTCCGTCGTTCCGCGACCGCCGGCCGTGAGTGGTTGCTCGCGCCCCTGGCACATCCACCGCAGCCGCCCGACAGGAACTGTCACTCGGGCGGCCCCCAGGCGGATTGTCGGCCCGGTCCGCCGGGAACCCGCACTCCGTGCATCACCGCATCGAGGACTACGCCCTGATCGGCGACGAGCAGACCGCCGCGCTGGTCGGCCGGGACGGCTCCGTCGACTGGCTGTGCCTGCCCCGCTTCGACTCGGGGGCCTGCTTCGCGCGGCTCCTCGGTGACGAGGACAACGGCCACTGGCGGATCGCCCCCAAGGGCGCCCGCACCTGCACCCGCCGCGCCTACCGGCCCGGCACCCTCGTGCTGGACACCGACTGGGAGAGCGACGAGGGCGCGGTGCGGGTCACCGACCTGATGCCGCAGCGCGACCACGCCCCCGACCTCGTCCGGATCGTCGAGGGCCTGCGCGGCCGGGTCACCGTGCGCAGCACCCTGCGTATCCGCTTCGACTACGGCTCGATCGTGCCGTGGGTGCGCAACAGCGGCGGCCACCGGGTCGCCGTCGCCGGACCCGACTCGGTCTGGCTGCGCAGCGAACCCGCGGTGCACACCTGGGGCGAAGACTTCGCCACCTACGCCGAGTTCACCGTCGGCGAGGGCGAGCAGGTCGCCTTCGTCCTGACCTGGCACCCCTCGCACGAGCCGCGCCCGGCGCTGGTCGACCCGTACGAGTCGCTGGAGTCGTCGGTCACCGACTGGCGGGCCTGGTCCGACCGCTGCCGCTACGACGGCCCGCACCGGGACACGGTCCTGCGCTCCCTGATCACCCTCAAGGCCCTCACCTACCAGCCCACCGGCGGGGTCGTCGCCGCCCCCACCACCTCCCTGCCGGAGGAGCTGGGCGGCGTCCGCAACTGGGACTACCGCTACTGCTGGCTGCGCGACTCCACCCTCACCCTCGGCGCGCTGCTCGCCGCGGGCTACCACGAGGAGGCCGAGGCCTGGCGCGACTGGCTGCTGCGCGCGGTCGCGGGCGACCCGGCCGACCTGCAGATCATGTACGGCGTCGCGGGTGAACGCCGGCTGCCCGAGGTGGAGGTGCCGTGGCTGGCCGGCTTCGGCGGCTCCTCCCCCGTACGGATCGGCAACGACGCCGTGCAGCAGCTCCAGCTCGATGTGTACGGCGAGGTCATGGACTCCCTCTCCCTCGCCCGGAAGGCGGGCCTGCCGACCCAGCCGCACATCTGGTCGATCCAGGTGGCCCTCCTCGAGTGGCTGCGCGCGAACTGGCGGCAGCCCGACGAGGGGCTGTGGGAGGTGCGCGGCGGCCGCCGGCACTTCGTGCACTCCAAGGTGATGGTGTGGGTGGCCGCCGACCGCGCGGTGCGCGCGGTGGAACGGTATCCGGAGCTGGACGGCGACGTGGACGCCTGGCGCGAGATGCGCGAGCAGGTCCACCGCGAGGTGTGCGAGAAGGGCTACGACCCCGCACGCAACACGTTCACGCAGTACTACGGCTCAGGCGAACTGGACGCGGCCCTGCTGCTCATCCCCTCCGTCGGCTTCCTGCCGCCCGACGACCCGCGCGTCATCGGCACGGTCGACGCGGTCCGCGCGGAACTCGACCATGGCGGGTTCCTGCACCGCTACAGCACCGACGACACCGCCGTCGACGGCCTGCCGGGCACCGAGGGCACGTTCCTGGCCTGCTCGTTCTGGCTGGCGCAGGCCCTGCATCTGACGGGCCGCCGGAAGGAGGCCCGTGAGCTGTTCGACCGGCTGGTGGACCTCACCAACGACGTGGGCCTGCTGGCGGAGGAGTACGACCCGGAGACCGGCCACCAGCTCGGCAACTTCCCGCAGGCGTTCAGCCACATCGCCCTGGTGACCACGGCCCTCGCCCTGTTCCGGGACGAGGGGGCAGGATAGGGCCATGGATCTTGGACTGAAGGACCGGGTGTACGTCGTCACCGGAGCCACGCGCGGGCTGGGCAACGCCGTCGCGCGCGAACTGGTCGGCGACGGGGCGAAGGTGGTCGTCACCGGACGGGACGACAAGCGGGCCGCCGACGCGGCGGCCGAGCTGGGGGAGAACGCGGTGGGTGTCGCCGTGGACAACGCCGACCCCGAGGCCGCGGCCCGTCTGATCGCGGTAGCGCGCGAGCGGTTCGGCGGCTTCGACGGCGTGCTCGTCAGCGTGGGCGGGCCCCCGCCGGGGTTCGTCGCCGACAACACGGACGAGCAGTGGCAGGCGGCGTTCGAGTCGGTGTTCCTGGGCGCGGTGCGGGTCGCTCGCGCGGCGGCGGCCGAGCTGGAGGCCGGGGGTGTCATCGGGTTCGTGCTGTCCGGCTCGGTGCACGAGCCGATTCCGGGGCTGACCATCTCCAACGGGCTGCGGCCCGGCCTCGCCGGGTTCGCCAAGTCCCTCGCGGACGAGCTCGGCCCTCGCGGGATTCGCGTGGTCGGGCTGCTGCCGGCGCGCATCGACACCGACCGCGTGCGCGAGCTGGACGGGCTGTCCGCCGATCCCGAGGCCACTCGGGCGGAGAACGAGGCGCGGATTCCGTTGCGGCGGTACGGGAAGCCCGAGGAGTTCGGGCGGACTGCGGCGTTTCTGCTGTCCCCCGCGGCTTCCTACCTGACCGGGATCATGGTGCCTGTGGACGGCGGGATGCGGCACGGGTTCTGAGGCGCCGTTGCCGGGTGCGGGTTGTGTGTGGTTGTTCGCGCCGTTCCCCGCGCCCCTGGGTATCTCAACTGACTCTCTGTTCGCGGTGTCTGAGGGACCTCATGCGGACCTCCGAGGGCAGCGACTCCAGGTGGGCCGAGTCCTTCGCGTGGGCCAGGGTTTCCGTCGTCAGCGTGTGCAGGGTCGTCGACGGGTCGGCGTGGGGGTCCAGGACCAGGTTCATACGGGTCTGCGGGGCGTTTCTGCGGCCCGTCAGATGGACGTGGGCGCGGTTGACGCCGTCCAGGGCGGCCGCCTCCGTGGCGAGGACGGACTGGAGGGCGCGGCCGCGCAGCAGGGCGCCCGCGCCGTCGCCGGTGTCGACGAGGATCTCGGCGAGCCTGCGGCGGCGCAGCACCGCGGTCAGCCACCACAGGGCCAGCAGGAGCAGGACGGCGAGCACGGCGATGACGGTCGGCCACCACCAGCCGTGGTCGCGCCAGCGGGTGCGCTCGGTGTCGTCGAGGAGGACGTCGTGGCGTCCGTCGTGGATCCACCACGAGGGCGCCGGGGCACCCAGACCGACGGCCAGCACCGAGCCGCCGAGGGCCAGCAGCACCAGGCCCAGCAGGCCGAGCAGGACACGGTTCACTGTCTTCGGCACCGGCTCACCCCTTCCGTCCGGGCCGCCGCACCCGCACCGACAGCGACAGCGGCCGGGCGAGCCCCAGCGCGCGGACCGCTTCGTCGAGCACGGCGTCCAGGTCCTGTCGTACGTCGTCCACGGCGCGGAAGTGCGAGACCGCGCGGACGTCGGCGCGGCGGCGGCCCGCCCGCACCCGGACCGACTGCACGCCCGAGACCTCCATGGCGCGGTCGCGCAGCACCATCGCGGCGGCGGACCGGTCCAGCGCGGCGCGCACGTCGGCGTCGGTGCGCCGCATGGGCAGCAGGGCGCGCAGGCCCGGGGTGACGGCGAGGACGATCAGCCACAGGCCGAGCGCGGCGGCGACGCCCGCGCCGACGAGCACCCAGGTGTCGTCCAGCGGCCGGTGGGCGAGCTGGTGGGCCAGTTCGCGGCGCCAGCGCATGGCCGGACGTCCGGCGCGTACGGCGGCGATGTCGTAGAGGAAGATCCCCGCGGCGGCCAGCAGGAGCAGGGCGGCGAGGGCCCCCGGGACACGGCGGGCCGACCAGAAGCGGCGGGCGCCGGCCAGGATCGGCCGCGGGACCGGAGCAGTGGGCTCCGGTTCCTTCTCCAGGACCGGCATGCGCCGGGTGGTGCCCTCGGGGCGCTCGCTGTCGTGGGATCCGCTCATCGCGTCCTCCCGTGTGCCGTGCCGTGCCCCGGCGCCAGGTGCAGCCGCTCGACCTGGACGGCGACCTCGGGCACGTCCATGCCCACCAACGCGCCCACCCGCTCGGCGACATGGCGCCGCACCGAGCGGCAGCGGGCGCCGATGTCGGTCGGGTAGTCGAGTTCGAGGTGGACGTGGATGTGGGCCGCGTCCTGTCCCTCACGGCCGGGGGCGTGGCCCTGCCGTACGACGACGTTGGCGTGCGGGCGCGCGGCGTCCGGCGGCAGCGGGCCCAGGGCCTCGCGTGCCGCCTGCGCGGCGACCTTCGCCACGACGCGGTCGGCGATCCGCGTCGCCCCGCGCTCGCCCGGCGGAACGACGGTCAGCGGTCTGCCGAGCTCGCCGATCCCTTCGCTCACGGGCGTCACCGCCGTCGTTCGTCACGCGGACGGAAGAAGTCGCCGAGCTCGAAGTCGCCCTCCACGAACCGGCCGACGACGAAACCGACCGCTCCCAGGGCGGCGACGAGCAGGAACGCGCCGAAGCCGCCGAAGTACCCGGCGAACCCCAGCGCCATTCCGGCGATCATGCCGACCACGGCCATGCTCATGGTGCGCTCCCCTCAGCAGTGCGGTTGTCGGGCCGGCCGCGTGTCACTGGAGCCGGGACTCCGGCTCCTCTTCCTCTTCGTCGGGCAGCTTCACATCGCTGACCGCGATGTTGACCTCCACGACCTCCAGGCCGGTCATCCGCTCGACGGCCGCGACGACGTTCTCGCGCACGTCGCGCGCCACGTCCGAGATCGACACGCCGTAGTCGACGACGATCTCCAGGTCCAGCGCGGTCTGCACCTCGCCGACCTCGGCCTTGACGCCGCGGGTCACCGACTTGGCGCCGCCGCCCGGGACCCGGTCGCGTACGGCGCCGAAGGTGCGGCTGATGCCGCTGCCCATCGCGTGAACGCCGACGACATCGCGTGCCGCGAGGCCGGCGATCTTCTCGACCACGCCGTCGGCGATGGTGGTCCGGCCCCGGGTCCCGGGGTCGCCGCCGCCGCGCCGGGTGGCCTTGCGGGTCTGCACCGAGGACTCGCTGCCGCCCTCGGAGGTCTGCGTCCGGTTCTGGTCCGTCATGTCGGTCATCGCCGTACGTCCTTTTCGGTCGTCGTCCTTCGACCACCGTAAGTGGGGTTGCTCGGCCGCGCGCCATGGATACGGCAGGCTGGAGGAATGACGGCGGATCGATGGACACGGGTGGTGCGGGAGCAGCTGGGCCTGGGCAGGCTGCTGCCCCTTGGTGGGCCGCGCGACGGCGCGTGGATCGCGGAGAGTGCGGCAGAGTCCATTCTGCGGCGGGCCATGGACGGTGTGCCAGGGGTGCGGCTGGGTCCGCTGCGGATCGCCCCGGCCGGTCCGGACGGGGGTCAGGAGCCGGCCGTGCCGCCCCCGCCGAGCGCCCTGCCGCCCGGCCCCCTTCGGGTGACGGCCGACTTCACGGCGAGCGGCACCGAGCCCCTGCCGGCGGCGGCGTCCCGTCTGCGTGACGCCCTCGCGCGGGCCGCGACGGAGGCCGTGGGGCTGACGGTCACGGAGGTGGATCTTCGGGTGACGGGGCTGGGCGAGGAGGAGGCCGTGCCGCCGTCCGGGGGTGCGACACCTTCGGACGGCTCGGACACGCGGCCTGGGTCCGGCGACGAGTCCCTGGTCGCCACCGCCGCCCTGTCCGTCCCGGGTGTCTCCCGGCTGACCGGCACCCTCGGCGGCCTGGGCAGGGCGGTGCACATCGAGGAACGCCAGGAGGCGCCGGCGTCCCTGCCCCGCCGCCATGTCCGCGTGGAACTGGCCGTCCACCCGGGCCACCGCGCGCTGACGGTGGCCCGAGAGGTGAGAGCAGCCGTGGCAGCGGCCTTGCCGGACGGCCCCACGGTGGCCGTGCTGATCACATCAGTGGCCCCTTAAGGGGCGTGCGGGGCTGTATCGATGTGCGGCTGCCGCCGCGCGGGCGCGACCAGCCCACCACGGTCCGCAGTCGGCAACGAACGAGACGCCTACTCCCCCAGCCCCGCGAGGTCCCGCAGGCGCCGGGCCTGCGACTGACGCTCGGCAGCACGCTGAGCCTCGTACGACCGGTCGGAGGCCCCCCGCAGCAGCGCCTTGGTCTCGATCACGGCATCCCGCGGCGCGGCCAGCAGCGCCGCGGCGAGGTCCTGCACCGTGGAGTCGAGCTCGGCGGCGGGCACGGCGAGGTTGGCGAGGCCGGTGTTCACGGCCTCCTCGGCCAGCACGAAGCGGCCCGTCGCGCAGATCTCGAGCGCACGGGCGTAACCGACCAGCGACACCAGGGGATGCGTGCCGGTGAGGTCGGGGACGAGGCCCAGGCTGGTCTCGCGCATGGCGAACTGCACGTCGTCGGCGACGACGCGCAGGTCACACGCGAGGGCGAGCTGGAAGCCCGCGCCGATGGCGTGGCCCTGGACGGCGGCGATGGAGACGATGTCGCTCTGCCGCCACCAGGTGAACCCCTCCTGGAACTCGGCGATGGCCGCGTCCAGTTCGGCGTCGCTGCCACGCGCGAGGTCGACGAAGGACTTCTCGCCCTCGATGCCCTCGGGCGTGAACATCTGCCGGTCGAGGCCGGCGGAGAAGGACTTGCCCTCACCGCGCAGCACCACGACACGGACGGAGCCCGGCAGCGACCGCCCGGCCTCGGCGAGCGTCCGCCACATGGCGGGGCTCTGCGCATTGCGCTTGGCCGGATTGGTCAGCGTCACCGTGGCGATCGCGTCGTCGACGGTGAGCCGTACGCCGTCCTTGTCGAGTACCGGGTCGAGCGAAGCCATACGGCGCCTCCGATGGGTGCGGTCAGCAGTGGACGCCGTACGCCGGCATCCATAAGTGACTGCACAGTAACCACCCGGTCGACCGTGCGACCGACCGGGTGGCCACCATCACGCCGTGGGGCCGCCCGGGAGTCAGGCCGAAGCGGCCTTCTTGCCCCGCGTCGCCCCGCCACGCCCGCGGAGCGTGACGCCCGACTCGCTGAGCATGCGGTGCACGAAGCCATACGAGCGGCCGGTCTCCTCGGCCAACGCCCGGATGCTCGCACCGGCGTCGTACTTCTTCTTCAGGTCTGCCGCGAGCTTGTCGCGCGCGGCGCCGGTCACCCGGCTGCCCTTCTTCAGAGTCTCGGCCACCCGTGCCTCCTCATGGGAAGTGCGCTCTGGTCCCCTCATGATCACCCCTCCCGGCCGTCATGGCCACCCATTCGGCAAGGTCAGTGCGACAGGGTTGTGACGACAGGAGCAGGTCCACACATACGGAATCGGCGATTCCGGGCTCTGGCGTTCGTACCGCCGAACGGGTAATTCCGCGAAGTGCCAGGTCAGTGACGCACCACGGCCGAGCCCTTGTCGACAAAGGGCTCGGCCGGGAAATGGATGTAGGACACACCTCGGTACGAGGAGATCTCACACAGATGGTGGATCACCGATGGGCCGAATGATCCATAGCCTGTGGATCACTCATTCGATCAAGCGAGGGCGACGAGGTCCGCGTAGTCGGAGCCCCACAGGTCCTCCACGCCGTCCGGCAGCAGGATGATCCGCTCCGGCTGGAGCGCCTCGACGGCGCCCTCGTCGTGGGTGACCAGGACGACCGCGCCCTTGTAGGTGCGCAGCGCGCCGAGGATCTCCTCGCGGCTGGCGGGGTCGAGGTTGTTGGTGGGCTCGTCCAGGAGCAGGACGTTCGCCGAGGAGACGACCAAGGTGGCCAGGGCCAGGCGGGTCTTCTCGCCGCCGGACAGCACGCCGGCGGGCTTGTCGACGTCGTCGCCGGAGAACAGGAACGAGCCCAGCACCTTGCGGACCTCGACCAGGTCCATGTCGGGGGCCGCCGAGCGCATGTTCTCCAGGACCGTGCGCTCCGGGTCGAGGGTCTCGTGCTCCTGGGCGTAGTAGCCGAGCTTGAGGCCGTGGCCGGGGACGACCTCGCCGGTGTCGGGCTGCTCCACGCCGCCGAGCAGCCGCAGCAGCGTGGTCTTGCCGGCGCCGTTGAGGCCGAGGATGACGACCCGGGAGCCCTTGTCGATGGCCAGGTCGACGTCGGTGAAGATCTCCAGGGAGCCGTACGACTTCGACAGGCCCTCGGCCATCAGCGGGGTCTTGCCGCAGGGCGCGGGCTCGGGGAAGCGGAGCTTGGCGACCTTGTCGGACTGACGGACCGCCTCCAGGCCGGAGAGCAGCTTGTCCGCGCGGCGGGCCATGTTCTGCGCGGCGACCGTCTTGGTGGCCTTGGCGCGCATCTTGTCCGCCTGCGAGTGCAGCGCGGCGGCCTTCTTCTCGGCGTTGGCGCGCTCGCGCTTGCGGCGCTTCTCGTCGGCCTCGCGCTGCTGCTGGTAGAGCTTCCAGCCCATGTTGTAGACGTCGATCTGGGCGCGGTTGGCGTCCAGGTAGAACACCTTGTTGACGACCGTCTCGACCAGGTCGACGTCGTGGGAGATCACGATGAAGCCGCCGCGGTAGGTCTTGAGGTAGTCGCGCAGCCAGACGATCGAGTCGGCGTCGAGGTGGTTGGTCGGCTCGTCCAGGAGCAGGGTGTCCGCGTCGGAGAAGAGGATGCGGGCCAGCTCGATACGGCGCCGCTGACCGCCGGAGAGGGTGTGCAGGGGCTGGCCGAGCACCCGGTCGGGCAGGTTCAGCGCGGCGGCGATGGTGGCGGCCTCGGCCTCGGCGGCGTACCCGCCCTTGGTGAGGAACTCGGTCTCCTGGCGCTCGTACTGCTTGAGCGCCTTCTCGCGGGTGGCGCCCTGGCCGTTGGCGATGCGCTGTTCGTTCTCGCGCATCTTGCGGATCAGTACGTCGAGGCCGCGCGCGGAGAGGACGCGGTCGCGGGCGAGCACGTCGAGGTCGCCGGTGCGGGGGTCCTGCGGGAGGTAGCCGACCTCGCCGGAGCGGGTGATGGTGCCGCCGGCGGGCATGCCCTCGCCCGCGAGGCACTTGGTGAGGGTGGTCTTGCCGGCACCGTTGCGGCCGACGAGGCCGATGCGGTCGCCCTTGGCGACACGGAAGGTGGCGTTCTCGATGAGGACGCGCGCACCGGCGCGCAGCTCGATACCGGAGGCGGAAATCACGGACAGACTCCAGGGCAGACGGGTTGGCGGGACTGAGCGGCTGAGGACGTTCCCGCTGTCTAATGCGCGAGGAGAATGGCCATGGCATTCAGTCTAACGGGCCCATGCAACCGGATTTTCCGCCGCAGCCGGGTGACCATGGCGTCACCGATCAGGGTCGCGGGGCCGGCGGAGCTCGTCTGCGGGGCGTTGTCAGTGGTGGCTGCAACACTGGCGGCAGGTGGGATTTCCGGAGCGGGATGATCACGAAGGAGTGATCGGCATGGCAGGCACGAGCAGCGGTCCGAGCATCTTCCCGACGGTGCTGTACGCGGACGCCAAGGCGGCGATCCGGCAGCTCACGGAGGGCCTGGGGTTCACGGAGCTGTCGCTGTACGAGAGCGAGGACGGCACGGTGATGCACGCCGAGCTGGTCCAGGGCAACGGCGCGGTGATGATCGGCTCCAAGGGCCGCGGCGGCGTCTTCGACGGGGCGATGAAGGGCGCGGGCCCGGCCGGGGTGTACGTCGTCGTGGACGATGTCGACGCACACCACCGGCGTGCGGTGGACCACGGGGTGGACATCCTCATGCCCCCGACGGACCAGGACTACGGCTCGCGGGACTACATGGCCCGGGACGCCGAGGGCAACATCTGGAGCTTCGGCACGTACGCGCCGGCAATAGGCGGCTGAGCCGCCCGTCGCGCGTCAGAGCCCTCCGGTGTGCACCTGGAAGGCAGCGCGGCGCACGGCCTTGGCCAGGGCCGGGTCGGGGTGGGCGGCGGCGAGCGCGACCAGGACCTGCACGGTGCGGGGGTGGCCGACCGCGCGGACCTCGTCGAGCAGGGCGGGGACCGTCGGCTGCACCGCGGACTCCAGGTGGCGCACCAGCAGCGGGGCCTCGCCGTGGTCGGCGACGGCGGCGGCGGTGTCGACCCACAGCCACGTGGCCTCTTCCCGGGTGAGGACCTCGTGCGCGTCCTCCGGGTCGCTGCCGTCGTGCTCCGCCAGCCACAGCAGGGCGTACGGCCGCAGGGTCGGCTCGTCGAGCACCGCGCGTACGTCGGGCTCGGCGGGGGCGCCGACGACGCGCAGCGCCTCGAAGGCCAGGCCGCGCAGCAGGGCGTCCTCGCCGCGGGCGGCGTCGATGAGTTCGGTGACGGCGCTGCCGACGGGCCGGGCGGCGAGCCAGGCGCGGTACTCGGCGCGGGCGGCGTTGGGGCGCAGCTGGGCGCAGCCGCGCAGCATGTCCTCGGCGGAGGCCTCGATGTTGCCGGCGGGGCTCTGCGCGGCGACGCAGATCTGCTCCAGCTTGACCCACACCGCCCAGTTGCCCAGCGGGGTGAGGGTGGCGTGGGCGGCGTCGCAGGTGAGGGCGCCGACGGAGGCGAGGGCGTGCAGCGCCCAGTCCAGGAGGGGGGCCAGCGGGGCGTCGGGCTGTGTGTCGCCGGGCTGCGGCTCGACGGGCTCGGGCTGCGGGACGTAGGCGACCTCGCAGCGTTCGGTGCGCAGCTCGGTGACCCGCTGCTCCAGCAGGTCCAGCAGCTGGGCCACGGGGACGGGGCCGGCGGAGAGCTGGAGGAAGGAGAGCACCTGGGGCATGGCCGAGACGACCTCGGCGACGGCGGCCGCCTCGTGCCCGGCGGGCTCCGGGTGGGCGAGCGACCAGGCGTCGAAGAGGGCGACCCAGCCGCGCAGGACGGCGCTGTCGTCGCGGTCCCAGGCGCGCAGCCGCCAGCCGGGGCGGGCGCTGTCGCCGTGCACCTCGACGAGACCGGCGAGCCGGGCGGTGTCCCATTCGGCTCGGATCTGAGCGGGGGTCAGGCCGAGTTCGGCCGCGGCCCGTTCGGCGGTCGCCGCGGAGAGGGTGGCCTTGCCGTCGGCGGAGCCCGCCCGGCCGGGGCGCAGGGCGGCGTCGGCCCAGCGGGCGACGCGGACCGCGCCGGCGAGCTGGGAGCGCGCCATTCTGGCCAGCTCCGCAGGGGCCGGGGTGCCCTCCGGGGGGCGCGGGGCGGGGCGGCGCGGGCGCCGCTGGTCCATGGCTCGTGGGGCGGCGGCCAGGGGTCGTGGGCGGACGAGTCGAAGCCTGGAGTCGCGCGGGATACGGGACGTCACGGGTGCAGTCTTCCGGTTGACGGTCGGAAAACCCAAACGGAATGTCACGGCGGGCGACGGACCTGGCCAACGCACCGGGTGGCGAAGGCGTGGAGGAGGTGGGAACAGGCCAGTGGTACAGGGGTAAACGGAATGGCTGCGACCGGGGCGGCGGGGGGTGTCACATGAGCGGGGTCAGAAAGCGGCGCAGGGCTTCCTGGTAGCCGGCGGGGTCGGGGTTCCACATGGCACTGTGCGGGGCGTTCTGGACGGTGTGCAGGGAGACCAGTCCGGGGTGGCTCTCGGCGAGGCGGCGGGACAGCCGCCAGGGGGCCACGGTGTCGCCGGGGCCGTGGAAGACCAGGGTCGGCACGGTCAGGCCGTCGGCCTCGGCGGCGCTGCGGCCCGGGTCGCCGTACAGGCCGGTGCGGCCCTGGGCGGCGCGCACGGCGAGCGGCAGCAGGGCGTGCGGGGTGCGGCGGGCCGCGGCCAGGGCGCGCAGGGTGGTCTGCCAGTCCAGGACCGGGGAGTCGAGCACCAGCCCGCGGACCCGGTCGCGGACGGCGGAGCGCGCGGTGGCGTGCAGGCACATCGCGGCGCCGGTGGACCAGCCGAGCAGGACGACGCGCTGGGCGCCGTAGCGCACGGCGTAGCGGATCGCGGCGTCCACGTCGCGCCACTCGGTCTCGCCGAGGTGGTTGAGGCCGTCGGCGGAGCGGGGTGCGCCGAGGTCGCCGCGGTAGGCGAGGGCGAGGACGGGGAAGCGGAGGCGGTGCAGGAAGCCCATCACGTTCATGGCGAGTTCGCGGGTGGCGCCCAGGCCGTGCACGGCGATCACCCAGGTCTCGCGGGCGCCGGGCACGAACCAGGCGGGCAGGGCACCGAGCTCGCCGGGGACGTCGACGTCGGCATGGTCCAGGCCGAGGGCGCTCGCGGGGTCGCCGATGTGCACGTTCGGGGTGAGCCAGACGTGGTCGCCGGGTTCGAGGGTGCCGTGGGTGACGCGTTCCAGACGGCGTACGACGGTGTCGGCGGGGTGCGGGGTGGCGTCCAGGACGGGGCCGACGACGGCGTGGCTGCCGTCGCCGGCGAGGCCGTAGGTGCCGGGGCGCAGGGAGGCGAAGTCGCGGGTCAGGGTGATGCGGCCGGCGGCCGTGCCGTGCACGTTGAGCCTGGGCTCGGTGGGCAGGGGGCGGCCCGGCGGCGCCTTGAGCGCGGCGTCGCTGGCGAGGCGTCCGGCGGCGACTCCGGCCGCGCCGGCTGCCAGGGCAACGGTGACGGCGGCGGCCGTCGCTTTGACAGTGCGCACGGGTTCAGTGTCCTGGCGGACCCGGTTCTCGGCCAGCGGGCGGGGGCGATCGGGCCTTGTTCGGCTTATTTGGGCTTGTTCAGCACATTTGCCCCTCTCGCCGTCTTCGGCCTTCCCGCCGTTTCGCCGCTTCGCGGACGTTCTCCCACCCGCGCACCGCCCGTCGAACTCCGCCGAGAGGCTCGGCTCTCCCTCCTCGGTTGCTCGCCGTCGGCGGCTTTCCCCTCGTCACCGCTGCCCGTAGCCCCTCAGCTTCTCCCCCACCTCTGCCACCTGGTCCCTGGTCAGGAGGGTCGGGGTCAGGCCTGGGACCGAGGAGGCGGTGAGCCAGACTCGGCACATCCACTCCAGTTGGGCGGTGCGGTCGTAGGCCTGGTCGAGGGTGGCGCCGTAGGCGAGGGTGCCGTGGTTCTGGAGGAGGCAGGCGGTGCGGTCGGTGAGGGCCCGGAGCATGTGTTCGGCGAGTTCTTCGGTGCCATAGGTCGCGTAGGGGGCGACGCGGACGGGGCCGCCGAGGGCCGCGGACATGTAGTGGATCAGCGGGAGCTCGGGGACGAGGGTGGAGACGGCTGTCGCGTATACGGCGTGGGTGTGGACGATCGCGCGGGCGTCGGTGGTGCGGTGGACGGCGAGGTGCATGGGCAACTCGCTGGTGGGGACCAGGGTGCCGAGGACCTGGCGGCCGGTGAGGTCGACGCCCGTGATGTCGTCCGGGCCGAGCCGGTCGTAGGGCACGCCCGACGGTGTGACCAGTACGACGTCGCCGACGCGGACGGAGACGTTGCCGGAGGTGCCGACGACGAGTCCGTCGGCTACTGTGCGGCGAGCCGTGGCCACCAGGTCGGCCCAGGCGGCGGCCGTCTCGTCCCCCCGGTCGTGATGCTGCTCGGACATGCCCTGATCCCGCCCCTTCATCCGACACTCCGATGCCCTGCCGAGTTCACCTGGCGTTCACCTGAGTTACCTACGTTCAACAAGCCAATGACCTTCGAACGATTGCCTGGGTAAATGGAAAACCTCTCACTGATCCTCGCGATTGTGGTGGTGACCGCACTCGCGTTCGATTTCACGAACGGTTTTCACGACACCGCCAACGCGATGGCCACCACCATCTCGACCGGTGCGCTCAAGCCCAAGGTCGCGGTGGCCATGTCCGCCGTCCTCAACCTTGTGGGTGCTTTCCTCTCCGTCGAGGTCGCCAACACGATCTCCAAGGGTCTGGTCGACGAATCAGGCATCCGTCCCGAGGTCATCTTCGCCGCTCTGGTCGGTGCGATCCTCTGGAACCTGCTGACGTGGCTCGTCGGTCTGCCGTCCTCCTCGTCGCACGCCCTGATGGGCGGACTGATCGGCGCGACCGTCGCCTCGGCCGGCTTCGGTGCCGTGCACGGTGACGTTCTGGTGACCAAGGTGCTGCTCCCGGCGATCGCGGCCCCGCTGGTGGCGGGCCTCGCGGCGATGTTCGCCACGCGGCTGAGCTACACCCTGGGCAAGAAGGCCGACGGCAAGGCCGCGGCGAAGGGCTACCGCGCCGGGCAGATCGCCTCCGCCGGTCTGGTCTCGCTGGCCCACGGCACCAACGACGCCCAGAAGACGATGGGCATCATCACCCTCGCCCTGGTCGCCGGCGGCTCCATCGCCCCCGACTCCGACCCGCCCATGTGGGTCATCCTGTCCGCGGGTCTGGCCATCGCGCTCGGCACCTACCTGGGCGGCTGGCGCATCATCCGTACCATGGGCAAGGGCCTGACCGACCTCCAGCCGCAGCAGGGCTTCGCCGCCCAGACCTCCGCCGCGACGGTCATCCTGGCCTCCTCCCACCTGGGCTTCTCGCTCTCCACCACGCACTCGGTGTCCGGCTCCGTGATGGGCGCCGGCCTCGGCCGCAAGGGCGGGGTGGTCCGCTGGTCCACCGCGACCCGGATGTTCGTGGCCTGGGGTCTGACCCTGCCGGCCGCCGCGCTGGTGGGTGCGCTCGCCGAGTACGTCACCGGCTTCGGCGACTGGGGCACCGCGCTCGTGGCCGTCTTCCTGATCGCCTCCAGCGCCGCGATCTGGAAGCTCTCGCGCCGCGAGGTCGTCGACCACACCAACGTCAACGACGACGCCGACGAGGAGCCGGCCGGAGTGGTCACCACGGCGATCGCCGCGGTCACCCCGCCGCCGGCGGGCGTCATGGCCGAGGAGCTCTCCGAGGAGCTGTCGGCCACCATCCCCGCCCCGGCGAGCGCCGACCCGGCCGCTCCCAAGGCCGCGGTCTGACCCCCCACACCCCGCTTTAAGGAATCAGCAGCATGAAGATCGACTGGGCGGCCCTCGGCTCCGTCTTCGGCGTCAGCCTCGTGGTCACCGTGGCCCTGGTGGGCCTGTTCACCCTCGGCGTCGTCGGCCTGTCCCGCCAGGAGCGGGCCTCGGCCCAGGGCGGCTCGGCCGCCCTCGCCGTCACCGGCGCCTACGCCTGCTTCGCCGCCTGCGCGGCGGCGGTGGCGTACGGCATCTACCTGATCATGGCGTAAGGGGCCGGCGTCTGACGCCCGGCCCTTGCGAGGGGGCCGTCACGGACAAGGAGAGTCCGTGACGGCCCCCTCGTGCTTGAGAACGGCCTTCTCGGCCTTGGTGTAGGTGCCGGGCCAGTGGTGGCAGAGGGCTCGGCTCCAGGTGTCGGGGTCCAGGGGGACGCGGACCTCGTCGTTCTCCCGCCGTACGAGCACCTGGCCGGGGGTGAGGTGGATGTCCTGAGGCTGGGCGTCGAACGGGAGGGTGACGTAGGGCTCGCGGGTGTCCTTGGGGCGCCACAGTCCCATCGAGGCCTCGCCGCCCACGGTCAGCAGGGTGCCGTCGTCGGCGAGGGAGCTCGGGTCGAAGTCCTCGCCGCTCTCCATGACGGGCCCCACCCGTCCGCTGCCGGGCACGGTACGGCGGGCGATGGTCCTGCTGTCGAGAGGGGCGGCGAGGAGTGCGCCGTCCGGCGAGAAGGTCAGGAGCATGTGTGTCCCGTCCGTCGCCATCGTGATGTCGACGCCGGGCAGCTTCCTCCCGCTGTCGACGTTCCAGAGGGCGAGTCTGCCGGCGCCGTCCGCGATCGCCACCTCGTGCGGTCGTGAGGGGCGCACCGCGTATCCGAGGCAGGGGCCCTCGTGGTACCCGCAGGGGTCGCGGGTCACCGGCCACTTCTGCCGGGTCGCGGTGTCGTAGAGGAACAGCCGGTCCTGCGTCAGGACCGCGATCCTGCTCCCGTACAAGGGGGCGGCGAAGTCGATCCCACCGGTGAAGTGCTCGGTGTGTTCGAACCGGCCCTGGGGGGAGGTGCGCACCGACAGCATCTGGTCGCCGCTGTACCAGAGGACGGTCCGACGGCTGTCCGCCGTGAAGAACAGGTCCGGTTCGTTCATGTCGGACGTGTCCCACTCGTCCAGTCGGACGGGCCGCGCGGTCAGCTCCTCGCCGACCCGGGCCATGATCAGCCAGGCTGTGCTCGTCCCGATTTCGCTCGTCTTCTCGGTACGGGCTCGCACCGTGCCGTCGGAGCTGCGCGCGTACGTGTCGTCGGGGGACGACGTGTCCGTGGCCACGTCCGGCAGCGGTGCCCGGCTCGCGGGCGTGGTCCGCAGCACCAGCAGGTCCGATCCCACGGCACGTAGCGCCCGCGGCGCGCCGCCCGGTCGGCTGAGGACCGCGACGGGCCCCGCCCATTCCATCGGGTCCAGGCTGATCGACGCGAGCCGGCGCACACCGGTCGTCACGTCCGTCACCCGCAGCACGGCCAGGCCGCCCTCCCCGCTGGTCTCCACCGCGTACCGTCCGGTCGCGTCGAGTCCGTCCCAGCCGATGACCATGAAGGCCGGCCCGGCCCTGCCGGAGCCCGAGAGGGAGCGGAAGGCATGCCGTCCGAACGAGCGGTCGACGACGACGCCCGAGCCACGACCAGCGATGGACTCGGCTCGGGGAACCGTACGCAGCACCGCCCCGGTGGTCAGGTCGCGCACGGTCGCCGTGCCCTGGTCCGGCTCGCCGGGGTCGGCCAGCAGGACGGCCGCCGTGCCGTCACCGACGAGTGCGCCGTCCTCCGGAGCGTCGCCCTCGAGGTCCACGGGCACGGTCCGGCCGGTGTCGGTCCTCCAGACCTCACCCGCCCAGGCGACGTCCTTCGGGTCCTCGACGTCGCCTGAGACGTCGAGGGCCAGCCGCAGCAGACGGTCACCGCTGTCCGAGAAGTCCAGCGCGCCGGTGCCGACGGACGCGGTGGCCCCCAGGTCCGGCGGCGGGCCGGTCCACCTCCGTTCGTGCCGTCGCAGGTCGATCACCGTCACGGAGCCGTCGTCCGTTGCGACGGCCAGCAGGCCTCCGTCGTCGCTGAGAGCGACCATCGTGGGCACGCCGGGCAGTCCGGGCACCGGCCACGACCGCGCGGACTTTCGGAAGACGCCCGTCCACACCCGGACCTCCCGGCTGTTGGCCTTTCCCTCGGCCAGGGTGACGACGGTCGTGCCGTCGGGGGTCATGTCGAGATCGCCGATCAGCTCGCCGGTAGTCCCCGCGTGGCCACCGGTCACGGAGACCCCTCGGAAATAGGCGTCCAGCAGCGCCTGCCGGGCCTCTTTGCCCTTGTCGTTGCGCCACGCGGCCATGGCCAGGTGCATGGAGGCCAGCGGGCGTGTCGCTGCGAGGCGTTCCGCCTCCTCCGCCAGCGCCCGGGACGCGATCACCCGCCCCCGCGTCTCCAGCTCCGTGCCCCTCTGCCACGCCACCACCGCCAGCACTCCGGCCACCAGTGCCAGCACGACCAGCACCGCCGCCGCCGTACGCAACCGTCGCAGCCCCCGCTGCTGATGCCGCCGCCCCGCCTCGATGAAGTCGCGCTCCGCCTGGGTGATGTCGTCGCGGTGCTCCAGGGAGGCCAGTTGTTCCAGGGACGTGGCCAGCATGGTGCCCCGTAGCAGGGCGCCTGTCTCGCGGCCCGTTTCCTGCCAGTGGGCGAGGGACTGGAGGAGGCGTTCCTGCCAGGCGCGGAAGTCGCGGGAGGCCTCCAGCCAGGTGCGCAGGCGGGGCCAGGCGCGGACGAGTTCCTCGTGGGCGAGGTCGACGAGGGGGTCGCCGTCGGGGCCGTGGGTGATGCGGACGAAGCGGGTGCGGGTGGCCAGGGCCTCGGCCGTGGCGCGGAGTTCGGGGGGCAGGGGGGACAGGCGGACCGGTTTGCGGGTGAAGCCCGCCGCGTCGTCGGGGCGGGCCAGTTGGGTGAAGAGGCGGCGGACGGGGGCCTCGCCGTACTCGGTGATGACCTCGCCGACGCGTTGTTCGGCGTGGGCGGACAGGGCTCCGGCGACGCCGCCCAGGGCCTCGTAGCCGGTGTGGGTCAGGCGGATGCCCTTCTCGTGCGACCACAGTTCCGTCAGGGCGAACTCGACCATCGGCAGATGGCCCGGCTCGCCCTCGGCGTCGTCCACGATGCGTTCCGCGAGGCCGGGTTCGAGGGTGAGGCCGGGGACCCGGGCCGCCGGGCCCTCGACGGCGCGCAGGAGGGCCGCGCGGTCCAGGGGGGCGACGACCTGGGCGCAGTCGCTGAGGACGCGGGCCGTGGCGGGTTCGACGAGGTCGTCCAGCGACGCCGAGCGCAGCGTGGCGAGGACCCGCAGGCGTCTGCCCTCGGCCGGTGCCGCGGCCAGGGCGATCGTCAGGCCGAGCAGCGTCCGTGCGGTGGCCGGTTCGGCGGCGACGGTCTCCTCCAACTGGTTGAGGAAGAAGACATGTCCGGCCGGGCCGCAGCTCTCCAGCACCCGTCGGCCCAGCGCGGCCGCGGCGTCGGCGCCCTCGGCGTCCAGGACCTGCGCCAGCGCCAGGGCCGCCCGTTCCTGCTCCGGGACGCCGGAGTCCCGCGCGAGCAGCGGGGCCAGCGCCCGGGCCAGGGTGAGCGCGGCGCGGGTGCCGGGGAGGGGCCGGATCTCGGACACCGTATGGCCGTCGGCGCGCAGGCGGGGCAGGACGCCCGCGCGGACGAGGGAGGTCTTGCCGCTGCCGGAGGGGCCCACGACCGGGACGACCAGGTGGCGTTCCACCGCGTCGACCAGCCGGTCCGTCTCCTCCTCGCGGCCGAAGAAGTGCTCGGCGTCCTCCTCGCGGAAGGCGTCCAGGCCGCGGTAGGGGCAGCGGCGCAGGCCGGGTTGGAGGTCGAGGAGCGTGGCGGCGGGGATGAGGTAGGAGGTGACGGCCACGGGGCCGCGGTCCGCCGCGACCGTCATGCCTACGACGGCGCCGACCTCCTCGTCCCACACCGGGGCCCCGCTGCACCCCGGGGTGATGCGGTGCGCCGTCCCCTCGGCCTCCATCGAGATCCAGCCGTGCCCCACGGCTCCGCGCAGCCGCCCGCCGATCCACGCGCCGTGCTCGGCGGCCGCCGGGAAGGCGAGGATGCGGAAGCGGTGGTCCCAGACATCGCCGACCCCGGCGAGGGGGACGGGACTCCCGAAGGGCTCTGCGAAAGGCTCCCCGGAGGGCTCTGCGAAGGGCTCCCCGCAGGGCTCCCGTGAGGCCTCCCCAGAGAGCTCCCCGGAAACCTCCCCGGAGGGCCCATGTGAGGGCTCCCGTGAGAGCTCCCCAGAGAGCCCTGAGGGCTCCCCCGACCACCGCCCCTCCCCCGGCAGCAACCGCAGCAGCGCCACGTCCCCCGACCCGTCCGCCGTCACCGGGCGCCACGCCGACACGGACGCCCGGTGGACCGTGCCGCCCCGTTGCAGAGGGAACTCCACGGTCAGCGACGCCGTGGGCACCGTCTCGTCCCGGCCGTCGACGCGCAGCGCCTGCGCCACGACATGGGCACACGTGGCCACCAGGCCCGGCGCGAGCAGGAAGCCCGTGCCGACCGCCGTGCCGTCGGCGTCCCGCACCCGGGCCACCGCGGGGCCGAGTGCCTCGGGGAAGCGGTCACCGGTCACTGCGTACGCACCTTTCGTCTCGCCCGTCGGATGTATTGCAGTGGGTACTGACGGAGCGTCACAAGCGCTCGCGCGGATTGCCGCCCGGCAGAGCGCATTTCCGCCCGAGTCGGTCCCCACGGGCGGGCCGGCATGGTAGCGGTGTGGGCCTCGGCACACTCCAGCCTCGCAGGTCAACAGCGAGTTGACGGGTGTTCGCGGGCCGTGGTGGACTGCCGGAGCCATCTACGGCGGCAGGAGAGGAAGCCGGTGCGAATCCGGCGCGGTCCCGCCACTGTCACCGGGGTAGGCCCAGACACAGGGCCTAGCATCCCCGGGAGCCAGGAACTCTCACCGCCGGTCTCGTCGAACCAGGGCGCGGACACCCTGAGTGAGGACATATCGCCATGCGCGGCTGCCCAACACGGTTCACCACCCCTGCCCTGCCCGCCTGCCCGGCCGGCTGAGCCCGATGCGTGCCGATCGCGTGTTCGCGTACGGCGCCGCCGCCGGCCTTCTCGGTGACCTCCTGCTCGGCGATCCGCGCCGCGGGCATCCGGTCGCCGCGTTCGGTCGCGCCGCGGGTGCCGTGGAACAGCGGCTGTGGCGCGACCACCGCGGCCTGGGCGCCCTGCACACCGCCGTGTGCGTGGGCGGCACGGTCGCCCTGGGCGCCGCGGCCGCCCGTGCCGTACGCCGCTCCCCCGCCGCCTCCGTCGCGCTGACCGGCGCCGCCACCTGGGCCGTCGTCGGCGGGACGTCGCTCGCGCGCGAGGCCCGTGCCATCGGACAGTCGCTCCAGGAGGGCGACATCGAGGGCGCGCGGGCCCGGCTGCCGCACCTGTGCGGGCGGGACCCGCAGGCGCTGGACGCCGACGGGATCGCCCGTGCCGTCGTGGAGTCGGTCGCCGAGAACACCTCCGACGCGGTCGTCGGCGCGCTGGTGTGGGGCGCGCTCGGCGGGGTGCCGGGGCTGCTCGGCTTCCGGGCGGTCAACACCCTGGACGCGATGGTGGGCCACAAGTCGCCCCGCTACCGCCGCTTCGGGTGGGCCTCCGCCCGCCTGGACGACCTCGCCGGCTGGCCGGGCGCGCGGCTGACCGCCGTACTCGCCGCGGCCGCGGGACCCGATCCGCGCGGTGCCGTACGCGCCTGGCGGGCCGACGCCGGCCGGCACCCGAGCCCCAACGCCGGGCCCGTGGAGGCCTCCTTCGCGGGCGCCCTCGGTGTGCGGCTCGGCGGCACGCTGTCCTACGGCGGCCGGGTCGAGCACCGGCCCGTGCTGAACGGGGCGACGGGACGCGCCGTCGCCGTCACCGACATCGGCCGGGCGGTACGGCTCTCCCGCCGGGTCGGCTGGCTCGCGCTCGGCGTGGGAGTCGCCGGGCGCCTGGTCGTGAAGGGGCGGAACAGCATGAGCGGGGGCGGAAGAACATGAGCTGGGGCAAGAGCATGGGCGGGGGTCTCCTCGTCGCAGGCACCACGTCCGACGCGGGCAAGAGCGTCGTCACGGCCGGGATCTGCCGATGGCTGGTGCGGCAGGGGGTCAAGGTCGCGCCCTTCAAGGCGCAGAACATGTCCCTCAATTCCTTCGTCACGCGCGAAGGCGCCGAGATAGGCCGGGCGCAGGCCATGCAGGCCCAGGCCTGTCGCGTGGAGCCCACCGCGCTGATGAACCCCGTGCTGCTCAAGCCCGGTGGCGAGCAGAGCAGCCAGGTCGTGCTGCTGGGCAAGCCGGTCGGCGAGCTGAGCGCGCGCGGCTATCACGGCGGACGGCAGCAGCAGTTGCTCGGCACCGTGCTGGAGTGTCTCACCGAGTTGCGGGGCACGTATGACGCGGTGATCTGCGAGGGGGCGGGCAGTCCGGCCGAGATCAATTTGCGCCGGACGGACATCGTGAACATGGGGATCGCCCGCAATGCCGGGCTCCCCGTGCTTGTCGTCGGCGACATCGACCGCGGGGGCGTCTTCGCGTCCTTCTTCGGGACCGTGGCTCTGCTCTCCCCCGAGGACCAGAAGCTCGTCGCCGGGTTCCTCGTCAACAAGTTCCGGGGCGATGTCTCCCTGCTGGAGCCGGGCCTGGACATGCTGCTCGGGCTCACCGGGCGCCCCACCTACGGGGTCCTTCCCTTCCAGCACGGCCTCGGCATCGACGAGGAGGACGGGCTGCGGGTGTCCCTGCGGGGGACGGTCCGGGAGTCGAACGTGGCCCCGCCGCACGGCGAGGACGTCCTGCGCGTCGCGGTGTGCGCGATCCCGCTGATGTCCAACTTCACGGACGTGGACGCGCTCGCCGCCGAACCGGGCGTCGTGGTGCGGTTCGTGGACCGGCCGGAGGAGCTGGCCGACGCGGACCTGGTCGTCGTCCCCGGTACCCGCGGGACCGTACGGGCGCTGGAGTGGCTGCGTGAGCGGGGCCTTGCGGACGCGCTCGTGCGCAGGGCCGCCGAACAGCGGCCGATCCTCGGCATCTGCGGCGGTTTCCAGGTCCTCGGCGAGCACATCGAGGACGAGGTCGAGAGCCGTCGCGGTCACGTGGACGGCCTCGGGGTCCTCCCCGTCAGGGTGCGGTTCGCCCGCGAGAAGACCCTCACCCGGCCGGCCGGCGAGGCACTCGGCGAGCCCGTCGAGGGCTACGAGATCCACCACGGGGTCGCCCGGATCGAGGGCGGCGAGCCCTTCCTGGACGGCTGCCGCGTCGGCCAGACCTGGGGCACCCACTGGCACGGCTCGCTGGAGTCGGACGGCTTCCGGCGCGCCTTCCTGCGCGAGGTGGCCGCCGCCGCGGGCCGCCGCTTCGTGCCGGCGCCCGACACCTCCTTCGCCGCGCTGCGCGAGGAGCAGCTCGACCGGCTCGGCGACCTGATCGAACAGCACGCGGACACCGACGCGCTGTGGCGGCTCATCGAGTCCGGCGCGCCGCAAGGACTGCCTTTCATTCCACCGGGAGCACCCGCATGAGCACAGTGTTGTTGTTGTCGACCGCCGACACGGATCTGCTGGCGGCCCGTGCCTCGGGAGCGCCGTACCGGATCGGCAACCCGACCCGGGTGGACGTCGCCACCGAGCTGCCCGCACTCGTCCAGGGCGCGGACATCGCCGTCGTACGGCTTCTCGGCGGCAAGCGCGCCTGGGAGGACGGGCTCGCCACGCTGAAGGAGGCGGGCATCCCGACCGTGCTGCTGGGCGGTGAGGCCGTGCCGGACGCCGAGCTGATGGCCGAGTCCAGCGTGCCCGCGGGTGTCGTGGCGGAGGCGCTGAAGTACCTGGTCGAGGGCGGCCCCGAGAACCTGGTCGAGCTCTCCCGCTTCCTGTCCGACACGGTGCTGCTGACCGGCGAGGGCTTCGCCGCGCCGCAGAAGATGCCGGAGTACGGCGTCCACGGCGAGCGTGCTCTCGTCGAGGGCCGCCCGACCGTCGGCGTGCTCTTCTACCGGGCCCATGAGCTCAGCGGCAACACGGCGTTCGTGGACACCCTGTGCGACGCGATCGAGGCCCGTGGCGCCAACGCCCTGCCGGTGTACTGCGGTTCGCTGCGCGGCGCGGACGCCGGGCTGTACGAGCTGCTGGCGAGGACCGACGCCCTGGTGGCCACCGTCCTGGCCGCGGGCGGCACGCACGCCTCGCAGGCGTCGGCGGGCGGCGACGAGGAGGCATGGGACATCGGGGCCCTCGCCGACCTCAACGTCCCTGTGCTGCAAGGGCTTTGCCTGACCTCGTCGAAAAAGGCCTGGGACGAGTCCGACGCGGCGCTGTCCCCGATGGACGCGGCGATGCAGGTGGCGATCCCGGAGTTCGACGGGCGCCTCATCACCGTGCCGTTCTCCTTCAAGGAGCAGGGCCCGGACGACGTCCCGGTGTACCGGGCCGACCCCGAGCGGGCCGCGCGCGTGGCCGGGATCGCCGTACGGCACGCGCAGTTGAAGCACAAGCCGAACGTGGAGAAGAAGCTCGCGCTCGTCTTCACCGCGTACCCGACCAAGCACTCGCGTGTCGGCAACGCGGTGGGGCTGGACACGCCCGCGTCGGCGGTGCGGGTGCTGGACGCACTCAAGGGAGCCGGTTACGTCGTCGAGGGGCACCCCGACAACGGTGACGAGCTGATCCACCGGCTCATCAACGCCGGTGGCCACGACGTGGAATGGCTGACCGAGGAGCAGCTCGCCGCCGCGCCCGCACGCGTGCCGCTGGCGGACTACCGGGCGTGGTTCGAGAAGCTGGACCCGGACCTCAAGGAAGCCATGCTGGAGGCGTGGGGCGAGCCGCCGGGCAGCCTGTACGTCGACGGGGACGACATCGTCCTCGCCTCCCTCCAGTTCGGGAACGTCGTCGTGATGATCCAGCCGCCGCGCGGCTTCGGGGAGAACCCGATCGCGATCTACCACGACCCGGACATGCCGCCGTCGCACCACTACATGGCGGCCTACCGCTGGCTGGAGAACAGCTTCGGCGCCGACGCGATCGTGCATATGGGCAAGCACGGCACGATGGAGTGGCTGCCGGGCAAGGGCCTCGGCCTCAGCGGGGGCTGCGCGCCGGACGCCGTGCTGGGTGACCTCCCGCTGATCTACCCGTTCATCGTCAACGACCCCGGCGAGGGCACCCAGGCCAAGCGGCGCGGCCACGCCACGGTCGTCGACCATCTGGTCCCGCCGATGGCGCGCGCCGACACCTATGGCGACCTCGCCAAGCTGGAGCAGCTCCTCGACGAGTACGCGCTGGTCAGCGACCTGGACCCGACGAAGGCACCGGCCGTGCGGGCGCAGATCTGGACCCTCGTCAAGGCCGCCGAGCTGCACCACGACCTGCATGTGGACGAGCAGCCGGACGAGGACGAGTTCGACGAGTTCGTCATGCACATCGACGGCTATCTGTGCGAGATCAAGGACGTGCAGATCCGCGACGGCCTGCACATCCTGGGCGGCGGCCCGGTCGGCGAGCCCCGGGTGAACCTGGTGCTGGCCGTGCTGCGTGCCTCGCAGGTGTGGGGCGGACAGGCGAACGCGCTGCCGGGCCTGCGGGCCGCGCTGGCCGCCCATTTCGGGCTGGTCGAGAAGGAGCTGCTGGCCGAGCCGGGCGCCGCGGTGAAGGTGCCGGTGGAGCTGACGGACCTGGTTCAGGGGCCGGCCCGTACCGCCGCCGACGCGATCGACCTGCTGGAGCAGCTGTGCCGGCGGTTCGCCGAGGGCATGGAGGCCCGGGACTGGGCGGCGACCTCGGTGCCGGCGCTGGTGCGTGAGGTCGTCGGGGTCGAACTGCCTGAGGCCGTCGCGGTGCTGGAGTTCGCCTGCGACGAGGTCGTGCCGCGGCTCGCCCGTACGACGGACGAGATCGGGCACATCCTCAGGGCTCTCGACGGCGGTTACGTCCCGGCCGGGCCCTCCGGCTCCCCGACGCGCGGCCTGGTCAACGTGCTGCCGACGGGCCGGAACTTCTACTCCGTCGACCCCAAGGCGATTCCCTCGCGGCTGAGCTGGGAGGTCGGCCAGTCGCTGGCGGACTCGCTGGTCCAGCGGTACCTCCAGGACACCGGCGCGTACCCGAAGTCGGTGGGCCTGACGGTCTGGGGCACCTCCGCGATGCGCACCCAGGGCGACGACATCGCCGAGATCCTGGCGCTGCTGGGCTGCCGTCCGGTGTGGGACGAGGCCTCGCGGCGGGTGACCGGCTTCGAGGTGATCCCGCTCGCCGAGCTGGGCCGGCCGCGCATCGACGTCACCGTCCGTATCTCCGGCTTCTTCCGGGACGCGTTCCCGCATGTCGTCGGGCTGATCGACGACGCGGTGCGCAAGGTGGCCGAGCTGGACGAGCCGGCCGAGCAGAACTACGTCAAGGCCCACGCCGACGAGGACACCGCCGAGCACGGCGACCGGCGCCGCGCGACGGCCCGCGTCTTCGGCTCCAAGCCGGGCGCGTACGGCGCCGGCCTGCTGCCCCTGATCGACGCCCGCAACTGGCGCTCCGACGCCGACCTCGCCGAGGTGTACGCCGTCTGGGGCGGCTACGCCTACGGGCGCGGGCTCGACGGGCGGGCGGCGCGCGGGGACATGGAGACGGCGTTCAAGCGGATCGCGGTCGCCGCGAAGAACGTCGACACGCGCGAGCACGACCTGGTCGACGCGGACGACTACTTCCAGTACCACGGCGGCATGGTCGCGATGGTCCGCCACCTCACGGGCGCCAACCCCGAGGCGTACGTGGGCGATTCGGCGACGCCGGACCAGGTGAAGACCCGCACGCTGGGCGAGGAGACGCACCGCGTGTTCCGGGCCCGTGTGGTCAACCCGCGCTGGATGGCGGCCATGCGGCGCCACGGCTACAAGGGCGCCTTCGAGATGGCGGCGACCGTGGACTACCTGTTCGGCTACGACGCCACGGCGGGCGTGGTCGACGACTGGATGTACGAGAAGCTCAGCGCCGAGTACGTCTTCGACCCGGAGAACCGGGACTTCATGAAGCAGTCCAACCCGTGGGCGCTGCGCGGCATCACCGAGCGGCTCCTGGAGGCGGCCGAGCGCGGTCTGTGGGCCGAGCCGGACGCGGAGACGCTGGAGCGGCTGCGGGCCACCTACCTGGAGCTCGAAGGCGACCTGGAGGGCGACCAGTGACGACTCCCTTTCCTTTCACGGCCGTTGTCGGCCAGGACGATCTGCGGCTCGCGCTGCTGCTGAACGCCGTGTCCCCGGCGGTCGGCGGTGTGCTGGTGCGCGGCGAGAAGGGCACCGCCAAGTCGACGGCCGTCCGGGCCCTTTCGGCGCTGCTGCCGCAGGTGCCGGTCGTCCCCGGCTGCCGGTTCTCGTGCGACCCCGCGTCCCCCGACCCCGCCTGCCCGGACGGCCCGCACGAGCCGGGCCCCGGCACCGAGCGGCCCGCCCGCATGGTCGAGCTGCCCGTCGGGGCCTCCGAGGACCGGCTGGTCGGCGCGCTGGACATCGAGCGGGCGCTCGCGGAGGGCGTGAAGGCCTTCGAGCCGGGTCTGCTGGCCGACGCGCACCGCGGGATCCTCTACGTCGACGAGGTCAACCTGCTGCACGACCACCTGGTCGACCTGCTGCTGGACGCGGCCGCGATGGGCGCCTCGTACGTCGAGCGCGAGGGCGTCTCCGTGCGGCACGCCGCGCGGTTCCTGCTGGTCGGCACCATGAACCCCGAGGAGGGCGAGCTGCGGCCGCAGCTCCTCGACCGGTTCGGCCTGACGGTCGAGGTGGCCGCCTCACGGGAGCCCGACCAGCGGGTGGAGGTCGTACGGCGTCGGCTGGCGTACGACGACGACCCGGCCGGGTTCGCCGCGCGCTGGGCCGACGAGGAGGCCGCCGTACGGCAGCGGATCGTCGCGGCGCGGGAGTTGCTGCCGCAGGTGCGGCTGGGCGACGGGGCGCTGCGGCAGATCGCGGCGACCTGTGCGGCCTTCGAGGTGGACGGCATGCGGGCCGACATCGTGATGGCGCGTACCGCGACCGCGCTGGCGGCGTGGGCGGGGCGGACCGATGTGCTCGCCGAGGACGTCCGGCAGGCCGCGCTGCTGGCGCTGCCGCACCGCAGGCGGCGTAATCCCTTCGACGCGCCCGGCCTGGACGAGGACAAGCTGGACCAGACGCTGGAGGAGTTCTCCGGGGACTCCCCGGACGACGACCCCGACCCCGACGGCCCGGGTGGCGGTGGTGGCGGGCAGCCGTCCCCGGACGCCGGGCCCGAGGGCGGGGACACCGCCGCGCGGCCGGAGGCCGGTGAGGGCGGGGAGCCCCAGCCGTCCGGCGCCGGTGAGCAGTCCGCCGTACGGGCCGCCGAGCCGTTCAGGACGAAGGTGCTGAGCGTGCCCGGGATCGGTGAGGGTGCCGCCGGGCGGCGTTCGCGGGCGCGGACCGCGCACGGGCGGACGACCGGGGCGCGGCGGCCGCAGGGCGCGCTGACCAAGCTGCATCTGGCGGCGACCGTGCAGGCGGCCGCCCCGCACCAGCGGGCGCGCGGGCGCTCCGGGCGGGGGCTGCTGGTGCGCCGGGACGATCTGCGGCAGGCGGTCCGGGAGGGGCGTGAGGGCAACCTCGTGCTGTTCGTGGTCGACGCCTCCGGGTCGATGGCCGCCCGGCAGCGGATGAGCGCCGTCAAGGGTGCCGTGCTGTCGCTGCTGCTCGACGCCTACCAGCGGCGGGACAAGGTGGGTCTGGTGACCTTCCGGGGCTCGGCGGCCGAGGTGGCGCTGCCGCCGACCTCTTCGGTGGACGCGGCCGCCGTCCGCCTCGAGTCGCTGCCGACCGGTGGGCGTACGCCGCTGGCGGCCGGGCTGCTCAAGGCGCACGAGGTGCTGCGGGTGGAGCGGCTGCGGGACGCGGCGCGGCGGCCCCTGGTGGTCGTGGTGACGGACGGGCGGGCGACCGGAGGGCCCGAGCCGCTGCTGCTGGCCTCGAAGGCTGCCGGGCTGTTGGCGGCCGACGGGGTCGCCTCCGTGGTCGTGGACTGCGAGTCGGGGCCCGTGCGGCTCGGGCTCGCCGGGAAGCTCGCGGGCGAGCTGGGCGGGACCGCCGTGACGCTGGACGAGCTGCGGGCGGACAGCATCGCCGGACTGGTGAAGAACGTGACGTCGTCGAGGAGGGCCGCGTAATGCCGCAGGGACAGCCGAGTGTGGTGCCGGACGATGGACTGACCACGCGTCAGCGGCGCAACCGGCCGCTGGTCGTGGTGCACACGGGCATCGGCAAGGGCAAGTCGACGGCCGCGTTCGGGCTCGCGCTGCGGGCCTGGAACCAGGGCTGGCCGATCGGGGTGTTCCAGTTCGTCAAGTCGGCGAAGTGGAAGGTCGGCGAGGAGAACGCGCTGCGCGTGCTCGGCGCCTCCGGCGAGGGCGGCACCGTCGACTGGCACAAGATGGGCGAGGGCTGGTCCTGGGTCCAGCGCGACGCGCAGATGGACAACGAGGAGAAGGCCCGGGAGGGCTGGGAGCAGGTCAAGCGTGACCTGGCCGCCGAGACGTACCGGCTGTACGTGCTCGACGAGTTCGCGTACCCGATGCACTGGGGGTGGGTCGACACCGGCGAGGTCGTCGACGTGCTCCGCAACCGGCCCGGGACCCAGCATGTGGTGATCACCGGCCGCAACGCCCCGGAGAAGCTGGTGGAGTTCGCCGACCTGGTCACCGACATGTCCAAGGTCAAGCACCCGATGGACGCCGGCCAGAAGGGCCAGAGAGGCATCGAGTGGTGACCCGGTGATGTCCTCCTCCTCGTCCGTTCCCCGGCTGGTCGTCGCCGCGCCGTCGTCCGGCAGCGGCAAGACCACCGTCGCCACGGGGCTGATGGCCGCGCTCGCCGCGCGGGGGCTCGCCGTGTCCCCGCACAAGGTGGGGCCGGACTACATCGACCCCGGGTATCACGCGCTCGCCACCGGGCGCGTGGGGCGCAACCTCGACGCGTACCTGTGCGGGGCCGAGCTGGTCGCTCCGCTGTTCCTGCACGGGGCGCGCGGGTGCGACATCGCGGTCGTCGAGGGTGTGATGGGGCTGTACGACGGGGCGGCGGGGGAAGGGGAGCTGGCCTCGACCGCCCATGTCGCCAAGCTGCTGCGGGCGCCGGTGGTGCTCGTCGTGGACGCGTCGTCGCAGTCGCGGTCGGTGGCGGCGCTGGTGCACGGGTTCGCCTCCTGGGACCCGGAGGTGCGGGTCGCGGGCGTGATCCTGAACAAGGTCGCCTCCGACAGGCACGAGCAGTTGCTGCGGGACGCCCTGGACTTCTCCGGGGTGCCGGTGCTGGGCGTTCTGCGGCGGGCTCCGCAGGTGGACACGCCGTCCAGGCATCTGGGGCTGGTGCCGGTCGCCGAGCGGCGGGCTGCCGCCGTGGAGGCCGTCGCCGCGATGGCCGCGCAGGTCGCTGACTCGTGCGACTTGGACGGGCTGGTCACGCTGGCGCGTTCCGCCGGTGCGCTCTCGGGTGCGGCTTTCGACGTGGCCGATGCCGTCGCCTCGCCCACCCCCCACCCGACTCACCACGTCGAGAAGCGGGACTCACAAGCGGCGCCCGTCGTCGCCGTCGCCGGTGGGCCCGCCTTCACCTTCTCCTACGCCGAGCACACCGAACTCCTCACCGCCGCCGGAGCCGAGGTCGTCACCTTCGACCCGCTGCGCGACGAGCGACTCCCCGACGGCACGCGGGGGTTGGTGATCGGCGGCGGGTTCCCGGAGGTGTACGCCGCCGAGCTGTCGGCCAACGAGCCGCTGCGGAAGGCCGTCGCGGCGCTCGCGCACGCCGGTGCCCCGGTCGCCGCCGAGTGCGCCGGGCTGCTGTATCTGTGCCGGGAGCTGGACGGGCAGCCGATGTGCGGGGTGCTGGACGCCGGGGCGCGGATGTCGGAGCGGCTCACGCTCGGGTACCGGGACGCCGTGGCCGTGTCGGACAGTGTGCTGGCCGCCGCAGGGACCCGGGTGCGGGGCCACGAGTTCCATCGCACGGTCGTCGAGCCGGGCGCCGGGGCGGCTCCCGCGTGGGGGGTGCGCGCCCCTCAGAAGCGCGTCGAAGGTTTCGTACAACAAGGTGTGCACGCGAGTTATCTGCACACGCACTGGGCGGCCGAGCCCGGTGTGGCCCGTCGGTTCGTGGAGAGGTGCCGGACGTCATGAGCAGCAGGCTGATCGGAGTCGGGGTGGGCCCGGGCGACCCGGAGCTGGTGACCGTCAAGGGGGTCAACGCGCTGCGGGACGCCGATGTCGTGGTCGTGCCCGTGATGGACACCGGTGAGCGGGGGCGGGCCGAGGCGACGGTGCTGCACTACGTCTCCGAGGAGAAGGTCGTCCGGGTCGTGTTCGCGCTGAACGAGCGGACCGACCGGGGGCGCCGGGAGGCAGCCTGGGACGCGGCGGGCGACAAGGTCGCAGAACTGCTGCGCGCGCACGGCACCGTCGCGTTCGCCACGATCGGCGACCCCAATGTGTACTCGACGTTCACCTATCTCGCGCAGACCATCGGCGACCTCGTGCCCGGCGTCGCCGTGGAGACCGTGCCCGGCATCACCGCCATGCAGGACCTCGCCTCGCGCTCAGGCGCCGTACTGACCGAGGGCACCGAGCCGTTGACGCTGGTGCCGGTCACCGCGGGGGCGGCCGTGCTGAAGGAGGCGCTGGCCGGGCCCGGGACCGTCGTGGCGTACAAGTTCGGGCGGCTGGCCGGGGAGGTCGCCGAGGCGCTGCGGGAGAGCGGGCGGATCGAGGACGCCGTGTGGGGTGCCTCGCTCGGGCTGCCCGAGGAGACGATCCGCCCGGCCGCGGGCCTCGGTGAGGAGCCCCTGCCCTATCTGTCGACGCTGATCGCGCCCGCGCGGCGGGACGGCGGACGGGGCGGGAAGCTGTGACGTCCCCCGTGCTACTCGGCCAGGCCCACCACCAGCCAGATGAACCCCGCGCCCGCGACCGTGCACAGCAGCGTCGAGCGGGCCGGGTGCGTGTGGTGGGCCTCGGGCAGGATCTCGGCGGCAGCGAGGTAGAGCAGCGCGCCGCCGAAGAAGCCGAGATAGCCGCCCAGCAGAGGCTCGGGGATGCTGACGAACGCGGCGGCGGCCGCGCCCACGACCGGAGCCGTCGCGTCGGCGACCAGCATGGCGATCGCCCGGCGGCGGGCGTTGCCGTACAGGGTCGTCAGGGTGAAGGTGTTGAAGCCGTCCGCGAAGTCGTGCGCGATCACGGCGACCGCGACGGCCGCGCCCATGCCGCCGCCCACCTGGAAGGCCGCGCCGATCGCGACGCCGTCCATGGCGCTGTGCAGCACCATCGCGGCGGCGGCCGTCAGGCCCACCTCGGGCGCGCGGTGCCCGTGCTCCTGCGCGGCCCCGTGAGCCGCGCGGCGGGTCGCCAGCAGACGTTCCACCGTATGGGCGAACAGGAAGCCGGCCACGAACAGCAGCAGGGCCGCCGGTACGGCGAACACCTCGTCGCCCGCGGCCTCGAGCGCCTCGGGCAGCAGGTCGAGGCCGACGACGCCCAGCATCAGGCCCCCGGCCAGGCCCAGCACCAGGTGACGGCGGTCGGTGACACGGCCCGCCGTCCAGCCGCCGGCCAGCGTCATCAGGAACGCGCCGAGCGCGACAAGGACCGCCATGGCCCCTTGGTAGCGGATCGACCGGCGTCCGCGCACATCCAGCAGCAGCAACCGCAGTAACACGTAGGAGAGGACCGATTCCCATGGCCGATGCCCCCACCGGCAAGGTGACCTTCGTCGGTGCCGGCCCCGGCGCCGCCGATCTGCTGACGTTCCGGGCCGCGCGCGCGATCGCCGAGGCCGACGTCGTGATCTGGGCGGCGAGCCTGGTCCAGGCGGAGGTCCTCGAGCACGCGCGCGAGGGCGCGGAGATCCTGGACTCCGCCCAGATGTCCCTGGAGGACGTGGTCGCCGTGTACCGGCGCGCCCGTACGGAGGGCCTGCGCGTCGCCCGTATCCACTCCGGCGATCCGGCCCTGTGGGGCGGCACGCAGGAGCAGGTGGACCGGTGCGCCGAGATCGGCATCGAGACCGAGATCGTGCCGGGCGTGTCGTCCTTCTCGGCGGTGGCCGCGCTGGCGCAGCGCGAGCTGACCATTCCCGAGGTGGCGCAGTCGGTGGTGCTGACCCGGCTGGGCGGCGGCAAGACGCCGATGCCGCCGGGCGAGGAGGTGCGCGAGTTCGCCAAGCACGGCACCACCATGGCGATCTTCCTGTCGGCGGCCCGCAGCGGCCAGCTCGTGCGGGAGCTGCTGGAGGGCGGCTACCCGACGGCCACGCCGGTCGTGATCGCGTACCAGGCGACCTGGCCCGAAGAGCTGGTGGTCAAGTGCACGATCGGCACGCTGGAGGAGACGGTCAAGGAGCACAAGCTCTGGAAGCACACGCTGTTCCTGGTGGGCCCGGCGCTCGACGCGCACGGCACGCGCTCGCACCTGTACCACCCGGGCCACTTCCACGGCTACCGCAAGGCCGACCCCGAGGCCCGCAGGGCCCTGCGCGAGCGGGGTGCCTCCACGTGATCACGGTCGTCGGGCAGCCCGTCCCCGCGGGCGTCCTGGCCGGTGCGGAACTCGTCGTGGGCGGCCGGCGGCATCTGGACGCCGTCAGGCTGCCGGAGACGGCCGAGCGGATCGTGCTGGGCCCGCTGGCGCCGGCCCTCGACACCGTCGCGGCGTACGTCGAGAAGGAACGGTCCGTCGTCGTGCTGGCCTCGGGCGACCCGGGGTTCTTCGGGATCGTGCGGGCGCTGGCCGAGCGGTTCGGGCCCGAGCTGCTGGACGTACGCCCCGGCGTGTCCTCGGTGGCGACCGCGTTCGCGCGGGCCGGGCTGCCGTGGGAGGACGCCGTGGTGGTCAGCGCGCACGGGCGTGATCCGCGTACGGCGGTCAACATGTGCCGGGCGTACCCGAAGGTCGCGGTGCTCACCGGGCCCGGTGCCGGACCGGCCGAGCTGGGTGCCGCGCTGCGGGCGTACGACCGTGTCCTGGTCATCGCGACCGCGCTGGGCTCCGCCGAGGAGCGGCTGGAGCGGGTCACGCCCGCCGAGGCCGCCGCCCGCGACTGGGGCACCGCGGTCAGTGTCGTGCTGTGCCTGGACGAGAGGCGTGCGCTGGGTCCCGTACGCGCGCATGCGGGGCTGCCGTTGCCGGCCGCCGGGTGGGCGCTGGCGGAGGACGCGTTCGCGCACCGCGACTCGATGATCACCAAGTTCGAGGTGCGGGCGCTGGCGCTCGCCCGGCTCGGGCCGCGCCCGGGTGACCTGGTGTGGGATGTCGGCGCGGGCTCCGGTTCGGTGGCCGTGGAGTGCGCGCGCCTGGGCGCGGCGGTGACGGCCGTGGAGAAGACCGCGGACGGTGTGGAGCGGGTCCGCGCCAACGCGGCCGCGCACGGTGTCGATGTGCAGGTGGTGCACGGGGAGGCGCCGACCGTCCTGGACGGTCTCGACGACCCGGACGCCGTGTTCGTGGGCGGCGGCGGACGTGAGCTGCCCGCCGTGGTCACCGCGTGCGCGCGGCGGGCGCGGCGGACCGTGGTGGTCGCCATGGCCGCGATCGACCGGGTGCCGGCGGCCCGTGCGGCGCTCGTCGACGCCGGGTTCACCTGCGACGGCGTGCTGCTGCAGTCGTCGCGGCTGGCCCCCCTGCCGGGTGAGGTGACCCGGCTGGCGGCGGCCAATCCCGTTTTCCTGCTGTGGGGCGTGCGGCCCCCGGCCCTCAGTGAAGGAGTACGTCAGTGATCGGCCTCATTTCCGCCACCGCGGCGGGGGCGGCGGCGCGCGACCGGCTGGCCGCGGCGTGGCCGGAGCGGACGCGGGTGTACGACGGTCCCGTCGCCGACGCCGTACGGCGGGCGTTCGCCGAGTGCGAGCAGTTGGTGTGCTTCCTGGCCGCGGGCGCGGTCGTCCGGCTCGTGGCGCCCCTGCTGGGCGACAAGGCGAGCGACCCGGGTGTGGTGTGCGTCGACGAGGGCGGGCGGTACGCCGTGGCCCTGCTCGGCGGGCACGGCGGCGGCGCCAACGAACTGGCCCGCGAGGTCGGCGAGTCGCTGGCGGCCGAGCCGGTGGTGACGACGGCGACGGACGCGGTCGGCATCCCCGGTCTGGACACCCTCGGCCTGCCCTACGAGGGCGATGTCGCCGCGGTGACCCGGGCGCTGCTGGACGGTGAGCCGGTCGCGCTGGAGAGGGAGGTGGCGTGGCCGCTGCCCCCGCTGCCGCTGGGGGCCGAGGGCGCCCACCGGGTGCGGGTGACCGACCGTGCCGGCGAACCGGCCGCCGGGGAGGTGTGGCTGCGTCCGCCGACGCTGGTCGTCGGGGTCGGCGCGTCCAAGGGCGCGCCGGTCGAGGAGGTCCTCGGGCTGATCTCGCGGACGCTTCAGGACGCGGGACTGTCCCCTCGCAGCATCGCCGAACTCGCCACCGTGGACGCCAAGTCGGAGGAGCCCGGCATCGTCGGGGCCGCCGCGCGGCTCGGGGTGCCGGTGGTGACGTACCCGGCCGAGGAGCTGGCGGACGTGACGGTGCCCAACCCGTCCGACGCGCCGCTCGCGGCCGTGGGCACGCCGTCGGTGGCGGAGGCGGCGGCGCTCGTCGGCGGGGGCGAACTCCTGGTGCCGAAGCGGAAGTCGGAGCGCGCGGACGGCCTGCCCGCGATGGCGACCTGTGCCGTCGTACGACGTCCCGGGCGCGGGCGGCTCGCGGTGGTCGGACTCGGCCCCGGCGCGCGGGACCTGCTCACCCCGCGGGCGAAGGCGGAGCTGCGGCGGGCGTCGGTGCTGGTCGGCCTCGACCAGTACGTCGACCAGATCCGCGATCTGCTGCGGCCGGGCACCCTGATCCTGGAGTCCGGCCTCGGTGCCGAGGAGGAGCGGGCGCGCACGGCGGTCGCCGAGGCCCGCAAGGGGCAGGCGGTCGCGCTGATCGGCAGCGGTGACGCGGGCGTGTACGCCATGGCGTCGCCGGCGCTCGCGGAGGCGTCCGACGACATCGACGTGGTCGGCGTGCCGGGAGTGACGGCCGCACTGGCGGCCGGGGCGATCCTGGGCGCGCCGCTGGGCCACGACCATGTGTCGATCAGCCTGTCCGACCTGCACACGCCGTGGGAGGTCATCGAGCGGCGGGTGCGGGCGGCGGCCGAGGCGGACATCGTCGTCACCTTCTACAACCCCCGTTCTCGGGGCCGTGACTGGCAGCTGCCGAAGGCGCTCGGCATCCTCGCCGAGCACCGTGCGCCCGAGACGCCGGTCGGTGTCGTGCGCCAGGCCTCGCGGCCGGACGAGTCGAGTCGGGTGACCTCGCTCGGCGAACTCGACCCGGCGTGGGTCGACATGATGACCGTCGTGACGGTCGGCAACACCGCGACCCGGAACATCGCGGGGCGCATGGTGACGCCGCGCGGCTACCGCTGGCAGGAGGCCTCCCGGTGAATCGTGTGATCCACCCCATCGAGGAGGAGTCCTACCGCCGGCTGCGCGCCCGGCTGGACACCTCGCACTTCCCGCCGCTGACCCGGGCGGTGGTGGAGCGGGTCATCCACTCCGCCGCCGACCTGGAGTACGCGGACGACCTCGTCATGGACGAGGGCGAGCTGGAGAAGGCGCATGTCGCGCTGCACGCCGGGGCGCCCGTCGTCGTGGACGTGGAGATGGTCGGCGCGGGCATCACCCGCCGGGAGACCGTCTGCCGGCTCAAGGACGGCGTGGCCGGGCCGGGCCTGACCCGCTCGGCGCACGGCATCCGGCTCGCCTACGAGCAGGTCGGCCCCGGCGCCCTCTGGGTGATCGGCAACGCGCCGACCGCGCTGGAGGAACTGCTGACCCTGGACGCCGCTCCGGCGCTCGTCATCGGACTGCCCGTCGGCTTCGTCGGCGCGGTCGAGTCCAAGGCCGCGTTGCGGATGAGCGGGCTGCCCGCCGTGAGCAACGTGTCCGAGAAGGGCGGCTCGGCGGTGGCGTCCGCCGCGCTCAACGCCCTGCTGTACCACCCCGTTTCGCAGTCGAAGGAGACCCTGTGACCACCCCGCCGCCCGCCCTGCTCATCGCCGGACACGGCACCCGGGACGACGCCGGAGCGGAGGCCTTCCGCGACTTCGTACGGGAGCTCGGCCGCCGCCACCCCGAACTGCCCGTCGCGGGCGGCTTCATCGAGCTGTCCCCGCCGCCGCTGGGCGAGGCGGTGACCGAGCTGGTCGAGCAGGGCGTACGGCGGTTCGCGGCCGTGCCGCTGATGCTGGTGTCCGCCGGGCACGCCAAGGGCGACATCCCGGCGGCGCTGGCCCGCGAGAAGGAGCGGCACCCCGGGATCTCGTACACCTACGGCCGTCCGCTCGGCCCGCACCCGGCGCTGCTGAGCGTGCTGGAGCGGCGGCTGGACGCGGTGCTCGGCGACTGGGACCGGGGCGAGGTGACCGTGCTGCTGGTGGGGCGCGGCTCGACCGACCCGGACGCCAACGCCGAGGTGCACAAGGCGGCGCGGCTGCTGTGGGAGGGGCGCGGATACGCGGGCGTGGAGACGGCGTTCGTGTCGCTCGCGGCGCCGGACGTGCCGGGCGGACTGGAGAGGTGCCTCAAGCTGGGCGCACGACGGATCGTGGTGCTCCCCTACTTCCTGTTCACGGGCATCCTGCCCGACCGGGTGCGGGAGCAGACGGCGGCGTGGGCCGACGGGCACCCGGAGGCCGAGGTGCGGTCGGCGGACGTCATCGGTCCCGAGCCGGAGCTCCTGGACCTGGTGATGGAGCGGTACCGGGAGGCGGTCAAGGGTGATCTGCGGATGAACTGCGACTCGTGCGTGTACCGGATCGCGCTGCCCGGCTTCGAGGACAAGGTGGGGCTGCCGCAGCAGCCGCACTTCCACCCGGACGACGACGGTCACCACCACCATGGCCATGGGCATCACCATCACGGTGGGCACGCGCATGCGCACTGAGGAGGGTGCCGGGCACGATCTGCGGCACCACGGGGACGCGGAGGTCCGCGACGACGGTTCGGGTCTGGTGGACCTGGCCGTGAACGTCCGCGCGGACACGCCGCCCGTCTGGCTGCGGGAGGTGATCGCCGGGTCGCTGGCCGGTCTGGCGGCCTACCCGGACGGGCGGGCGGCCCGGGCGGCGGTGGCCGCGCGGCACGGGGTCGGGCCCGAGCGGGTGCTGCTGACGGCCGGTGCGGCGGAGGCGTTCGTGCTGCTGGCGCGGGCGCTGAAGGTGCGTCAACCCGTGGTGGTGCACCCGCAGTTCACCGAGCCGGAGGCCGCGCTGCGGGACGCCGGGCACAGTGTGGACCGGGTGCTGCTGCGGGAGGCCGACGGGTTCCGGTTGGATCCCGCCCTGGTGCCGGAGAGCGCGGACCTGGTGGTGGTCGGCAACCCGACGAACCCGACCTCGGTGCTGCACCCCGCCGAGACGCTGGTACGGCTGTCCCGGCCGGGGCGGACGCTGGTGGTCGACGAGGCGTTCATGGACGCCGTGCCGGGTGAGCGGGAGGCGCTGGCCGGGCGGACCGACGTGCCGGGGCTGGTGGTGCTGCGCAGCCTGACCAAGACCTGGGGTCTGGCCGGGCTGCGCATCGGGTACGTGCTGGCCGCGCCGGAGGTGATCGCCGAGCTGGAGCGGGCGCAGCCGTTGTGGCCGGTGTCCTCCCCCGCGCTCGTCGCCGCCGAGGCGTGTGTCGGCCCGCAGGCCCTCGCGGAGGCGGCCCATGCGGCGCATCGCGTCGCGGCGGACCGGGCCCATCTGCTGGCGGGGCTGGAGTCCTTCGCCGCGGCGGGGGTGCGCGTGGCCGGGCCGCCGGAGGGTCCCTTCGTGCTCATCCGGGTCCCCGGCGCGACGCGTGTGCGTGCCCGTCTGCGCGAGCTGGGCTATGCGGTCCGACGCGGGGACACCTTCCCCGGCCTCGACCCGGACTGGCTGCGCATCGCCGTCCGGGACAGGGCGACGGTGTCCGACTTCCTGGAAGCGCTCCGGGCCGCCCTGAGCTGAGCCCCAGGGGGCTCCAGTCGGCCAAGAGGCCGAACCCTGGGGCATGCCGCCCGGGCCATCACCAGCGGTGACCACGACGGCGGGGCAGCCGCCGACGGCGAGCAACCGAAGAGGGAGAGCCAAGCCTCTCGGCGGAGTCCTACGGGCGGTGCGCGGGTGGGAGAACGGCCGCGAAGCGGCGAAACGGCGGGAAAGCCGAAGGACGACGCACCCCTTCCCGCCTCAGCCCCTTCTGCGGCGCGTCACCGTCACCACTCCCCCGCCCACCACGCAGAGCGCCACCGCACCGGCCGCCACGTACGGCGTCACCGCACTGCCCCCCGTCTCCGCGAGCCCCGGCTCCTCGTGCCCGCCCTGGGGCTCGACCGGTGGCGCGGAAGCAGGGCTCGGCGGTGTCTCGCAGGTGGACTTCGCGAGGGTCACCGTGCCCTCGACCTCGGCCACGTTCAGCTTCAACGGGTTCACCGACACGGCCAGTTCGAGGGCGGTCGCGGCGGCCGTGCGGGACGTCGTCCGCCGCTGGGAGAGGTCAAGGCGAACCTCTCCCACTCCCGGCACGTTCACCTCGGTCGGCCCGCCCGCCGTCAGCGTGACGCGCTTGCCGAGGACCGTCACCGTGCCGAGCACGTTCGCCTCGGCGACGGGCGCCTTCCCGGTCTCGCAGACCGCGCTGGAGGTGACCTCCTCGACCTCGATCAGGGACAGCAGGGGCAGACCGGGGACATGCAGCCGGGCGTGGGCGAGGCGGGTGCGGCCCTCGGCCTTCCCGGCGTCGACGGTGGCCTTGGCCTCGGCCACCTCCGCGCTCAGGACGCTGACGGGCTGTCCGCCGTCGACGCCGTCCAGTTGGACGGTCAGGGTGGACTTCTCGGCGCTGCGCGGTGCCTGGACCTCGTTCAGCGAGACCGCGAGCGGGACGTTCACGGTCTTGTCGAGCAGGCCCACGTCGAGCCCGGTGCGCAGGACGACGGCGCTCGCGCGACCCTGGTCGGGGGTCGCGTGGGCCAGGGCCGCGGGACCTGCGGCCAGGGCCGTGGCGACCGCGGCGGCGGCGCATCTGCGTGCGGGCATACGGACGTTCGTGCCGTTCACTGTGGGACCCCCAGAGGAGACGTGCTGTGGGACCCCGCAAGAATTACGCACGGAGAGTGAACGGGTGGCGATCCAGCGTCACTTCACCCCATCGTGGGGTTTCCGGCCGTGCATTCGATTCATCCGGTACGGGCGTTCCCGGCCGTCACCCTCAGGCGCCCGGGAAGCGAACGCCCAGGTCGGCCGGCCGGCGCACGCGCGGGAGTGCACAACGACGCCCCCGCCCGCCGGTAACGTCGCGTCAGCTCACCACACGCCCGTTGAGCACCACCCGCCGCGGCGCCGCCAGCACCCGGACGTCCGCCCGCGGGTCCGTCTCGTAGACGACGAGGTCGGCCGGGGCGCCCTCGTCCAGGCCGGGCCGGCCCAGCCAGCTCCGGGCCGACCAGGTCGTCGCCGCGAGGGCGTCGAGCGCGGGGATGCCGGCCGTCACCAGCTCGGCGACCTCCTCGGCGACGAGCCCGTGCGGGAGGGAGCCGCCGGCGTCGGTGCCGACGTAGACCGGGATGCCGGCGTCGTAGGCGGCGCGGACGGTGTCGTAGCGGCGTTCGTGGAGCCGGCGCATATGGGCCGACCAGCGGGGGAACTTGCTCTCGCCGCCGGCGGCGAGCCGCGGGAAGGTCGCGATGTTGACGAGGGTCGGCACGATCGCGACACCGCGCTCGGCGAACAGCGGGATCAGGTCCTCGGTGAGGCCGGTGGCGTGCTCGACGCAGTCGATGCCCGCCTCGACCAGGTCGGGCAGGGAGTCGGTGGCGAAGCAGTGCGCCGTGACGCGGGCGCCGAGGCGGTGGGCCTCCGCGATGGCCGCCTCGACCGCCTCGCGCGGCCAGCAGGCGGTCAGGTCGCCCACCTCGCGGTCGATCCAGTCGCCGACCAGCTTGACCCAGCCGTCGCCGCGCCGGGCCTCCTGGGCGACGTACGCGACGAGGTCGGCGGGCTCGATCTCATGGGCGTAGCCGCGCAGGTAGCGACGGGTGCGGGCGATGTGCCGGCCCGCGCGGATGATCTTCGGGAGGTCCTCGCGGGCGTCGGTCCAGCGGGTGTCGGAGGGCGAGCCCGCGTCGCGGATCAGCAGGGTGCCGGTCTCACGGTCGGTGAGGGCCTGCTTCTCGGCCTCCTCCTCGGGGACCACGCCGTGCGCGCCCAGGCCCACATGGCAGTGCGCGTCGACGAGGCCGGGCAGCGCCCACCCCTCGACCTCGCGCACCTCACGGGCGCCGGCGGGTCGGTCGTAGGAGATCCGTCCGTCGACGACCCACAGCTCGTCCCGGACGTCCTCCGGGCCGACCAGGATCCGGCCCTTCACGTGCAGCACCGCGCGTTCGCTCATGAACGGCACCTTAGTCAGGCACTCCCGCACGACGGGAGCCGCCCACCTCGCCGAGAGGGGCGGCTCCTGTCAGGCGGCCGGACGGTTCAGTCGGTCTTGCCGATCTGGTCGCTGGTCTCCTCCTCCACCTGGGCCATCGCGGGGTCCAGCAGGCGGGAGAGGAAGTGGCGGGTGCGCTCGTGCCGGGGGCGGGTGATGACCTGCTCGGGGGCGCCGTCCTCGACGATCACGCCGCCGTCCATGAAGACGACCCGGTCGGCGACCTCGCGGGCGAAGGTCATCTCATGGGTGACGACCATCATGGTCATGCCCTCCTGGGCCAGCATGCGCATGACCGCGAGCACGTCCCCGACCAGCTCGGGGTCGAGCGCCGAGGTCGGCTCGTCGAAGAGCATCACCTCGGGGCCCATGGCCAGCGCGCGGGCGATGGCGACGCGCTGCTGCTGACCGCCGGAGAGGGAGGACGGGTAGGCGTCGGCCTTCTCGGCGAGGCCGACCCGCTCCAGGTTCTCCGCGGCGACCTCGGCCGCCTCCGCCTTGCCGCGCCTGAGGACCCGGCGCTGGGGCAGCGTGAGGTTCTCGGTCACCGTCAGGTGGGGGAAGAGGTTGAACTGCTGGAAGACCATGCCGATCCGGCGGCGCACGGCGTCGATGTCGACGTCCGGGTCGGTGACCTCGGTGCCGCCGACGAAGACCTGGCCCTTGGTCGGCTCCTCCAGCAGGTTCACGCACCTGAGCAGCGTGGACTTGCCGGAGCCGGAGGGGCCGATGACACAGACGACCTCGCCCTGGCCGATCTCCAGGTCGATGCCGCGCAGCACCTGGTTGTCCCCGAAGGACTTGTGCAGGTCCTTGACCTGGATCTCCGGTCGGCTCATTTCACGGCCTCCTGGGCCTTGGCCTCCATACGGCGGACGACGAAGCCGAGCGGGATCGTGACCAGCAGGTAGCACAGGCCGGCGACGAGGATCGGCGTGGAGTTGGCGGTGGTGCTGGCCAGGTCCCGGCCGAACTTGGACAGTTCGCGCTCCTCCAGCGTGACACCGAGGAGCAGCACGAGGGAGGAGTCCTTGAAGAGGATCACGAACTCGTTGGTCATCGGCGGCAGGATGATCCGGAAGGCCTGCGGGATGATGATCGAGACCATCGCCCGCGCGGGCGAGAAGCCGAGCGAACGGGCCGCCTCCAGCTGCCCCTTGGGCACCGCCTGGATACCCGCCCGGAAGGTCTCCGCGAGGTAGGCGGCGCCGACCAGGCCGAGCGCGAGGGCGGCCTTGCCGTACGTCCCGCCGACGATCTCCGTGCCCGGGAAGGCCAGCGGGACGGCCACGCCGATGAAGATGAAGATCAGCAGCGCGGGCAGGCCGCGGAAGATCTCGATGTAGACACCGGCCGCCCACCGGTACGGCCCGACGGACGACAGACGCATCAGCGCGAGCACCAGTCCGAGCACCAGGGCCAGGACGAACCCGGACACGGTGTACAGCACGGTGTTCTTCAGCGCCAGCGTGATGACGTCCGGGAACATCTCCCGGGCGATGTCCTTCTGGGCGAACTGGTTCTGCAGCCGGTCCCAGTCCGCCCCGACCGCGAGGGCGATCAGGGCCGCGACGAAGACGGCGTACTGGACAGCCCGCGACAGGCGCCGCTTCTGGCGCCTGGTCAGGCCCTTCTTCTTCGGCTGGAGTTCGGTGTCCGCAGCGGTCATCAGGAGGCGGCCGGGGACGCGGCGGACTCGTCGTACGGACCGATCCACTGCTCGTACAGCTTCTTGTAGGTACCGTCGGACTTGGCCTCGGCGAGCGCCTTGTTGATCGCGGCGAGCAGCTTGGCGTTGCCCTTCTTGACCGTGAAGCCGTACTGCTCACCGGTGTTGATCTGCTCGGCGACCTGGAAGGCGGCGGCGTTGGCCTTGTCCTTCAGCCAGCCCTGGACGACCGGGTAGTCGATGACGACGGCCTCGACCTGGCCGGTGCGCAGGCCGTTGATGACGGCGTCGGAGGACTCGAAGGAGACGGGGTCGAGGCCCTTGCTCTTGGCGTAGTCCTCACCGGTGGTCTGCGCCTGGGCGCCGACCTTCCTGCCCTTAAGGTCGGCGAAGGACTTGATGCCGCTCTTCTTGTCGACCAGGACGGCCTGGGTGGCGTCGAAGTACGGGTCGGAGAAGTCGACGTTCTTCTTGCGCTCCGCGGTGATGGTCATGCCGGCCGCGGCCAGGTCGCACTCGCCGGAGTTGAGGAAGGCGCCGGTCTTGAAGTTCTCGAACGGCGTGTCGAGGATCTGCTGCTTCACCCCGAGGTCGTCGGCGACGAGGTCGATCAGGGAGACGTCGAAGCCCTGCACCTTGCCGTCGATCTCCGACTGGAAGGGCGGGTAGGGCAGGTGGGTGCAGGTGGTCAGCTGTCCGGCCTTGACCAGCTCGACTCCGCCGGCGGCGGTCTTCTTGCCGCTGTCGCCGTCGTCGGAGGAGGTGCAGCCGGCCACGAGGACCAGCCCGGCCGTCGCGGTGATGGCGGCCAGGGCGCGGGCCCGGCGGCCGAGGACGGTGTTCACGGGTGGACCTCCTGGTAGGGAACTGTGCGTTCCGATTATAAGGAGATGTTTGAGGGTCTCAAATCAATCCCATGGTGCGACGGCCGTCCGGCCTAAGAAAACGGCCGTCCGGCCCACACAGCGGCCGTCCGGCCCGAGGAGTCGGTGACCTAGGCTCGACCGCAGCCGCCCCTTGAGTGAAGAGAGCACTGCCGTGACCCACCCCTTCCTGGACCTCGCTCCGCTGAGCGCCGCCCGGTTCGCCTCGATCGAGGACCGGGTGGCTCGCCTCCTCCATACCCGCCAGGACGTGGTGATCATGCAGGGCGAGGCGCTGCTGCCGCTGGAGGGGGCCATCCGGGGGACGGCGGGACCGGGCACGACCGCGCTGAACGTGATCACGGGCCCCTACGGGCAGACGTTCGGCGACTGGCTGCGCGACTGCGGCGCCACGGTGATCGACCTGGCCGTGCCGTTCCACACGGCGGTGACCGCCGGGCAGATCCGGCAGGCGTTCCGGCGCCACCCTGAGATCGACTTCGTGTCGCTGGTGCACGCGGAGGCGGCGACCGGCAACACCAACCCGGTCGCGGAGATCGGGGAGGTGGTGCGCGAGCAGGGCGCGCTGTTCTACCTGGACGCCGTCGCCTCGGTCGGCGCGGAGCCGGTGCTGCCGGACGCGTGGGGCGTGGACCTGTGTGTGATCGGGGCGCAGAAGGCGATGGGTGGCCCGGCGGGTGTGTCGGCGGTGTCGGTGAGCGAGCGGGCCTGGGCGCGCATGGCGGCGAACCCGAGGGCGCCGCGCCGCTCGTATCTGTCCCTGCTGGACTGGAAGGAGCGCTGGGTCGACGCCGGCCGCAAGGCCCTGCTGCACGCCCCGGCGCAGTTGGAGATGCTGGCGCTGGAGGCGTGCCTGGAGCGCATCGAGGCCGAGGGGCTCGACGCGGTGATGGCCCGTCACCGGGAGGCCGCGCTGGCCGTGCGCGAGGGCGTGGCGGGTCTGCCGGGTCTGGAGCCGTACGTGTACGAGGTGCGGGACGCGGCGCCCGTGGCCACGACCCTGCGGGTGCGGGACGGGCTGGTCGCCTCGGAGGTCGTCGCACGGGCGCTGGAGGCCGATCCGTCGGTGCCGCTCGCGGCGGGCGGGGGCGCGCTGGCCGCGGAGATGATCCGGGTCAACCACTACGGGGCCTGTGCGAGCGAAGAGGCCGTCCGGGCGAGTCTCGCCGCGCTGCGTTCCGCCGTCTAAATGCAGATTTCATTTTCCAGGTAATTCACTGAATTCGCTCGAACTTAGTCGCCCATATTCTTCTGCCCGGTTTCCCCGGGGGTAAACGCGAAGATTTTGCGAACGCGATTCGGGGTGTGACGCGCTCCACAAGCGGCCCGATATGCCCTTTTCTCCTGGGGCATATCGGGCCAAAGTCATCAGCGCTCGCGCCCGCGTGATAACACGAAAGCGGCCCGGACCCAAGGCCCTGCGGCGATGCAATTTCGAATTTACGTCGCTAAATTCAATCCGCATGACTGCCGCACCAGCAGACCTGCACATAGACCGCCCCGCGGTTTCCGACGGAGCCGCGCTCTGGCGGCTCGCGAAGGAATCCGGGAACCTCGATCTGAACTCGTCCTACAGCTATCTGCTGTGGTGCCGTGACTTCGCCGGCACCTCCGCGGTGGTGCGCGGGGACGACGGGGAGCCGGTGGGGTTCGTGACCGGGTATCTGCGGCCGGACCGGCCGGGGACCCTGCTCGTGTGGCAGGTCGCCGTGGACGGCGCCCACCGCAGCCGTGGGCTCGCGGCGCGGCTGCTCGACGGGCTGGTGGCCCGGGTCGCCGGTGAGCAGTCGGTCGTGTACGTCGAGACCACCATCACCCCGGGCAACACCGCCTCCGAGCGGCTGTTCACCTCGTTCGCCGCACGGCACGGCGCCCGTGTCGAGCAGGAGGTGCTGTTCGACCGGGGCCAGTTCCCGGACGGCCCGCACGATCCCGAAGTGCTGTACCGCATCGGCCCGTTGACCCTCCCGACCCGTTGAGCCAGCCGGCTTCCGTCGGACCTTCCGCCGGATCTTCCGTCGCATTGAGGAGCGAATCGTCGTGACCATCACCCAGCCCGACCTCAGCGTCTTCGAGACCCTGGAGTCCGAGGTGCGCAGCTACTGCCGCGGCTGGCCCACCGTCTTCGACCGCGCGCGCGGCAGCCGTATGTACGACGAGGACGGCCATGAGTACCTCGACTTCTTCGCCGGCGCCGGATCGCTGAACTACGGCCACAACAACCCCGTCCTCAAACGGGCGTTGCTCGACTATCTGGAGCGCGACGGCGTCACCCACGGCCTCGACATGTCGACGACGGCCAAGCGCGCCTTCCTGCAGACCTTCCAGGACCTGATCCTGCGGCCGCGGGACCTGCCGTACAAGGTGATGTTCCCGGGCCCGACGGGCACCAACGCGGTCGAGTCGGCGCTGAAGCTGGCCCGGAAGGTGAAGGGGCGCGAGGCGATCGTGTCGTTCACCAACGCCTTCCACGGCATGTCGCTGGGCTCGCTGGCCGTCACCGGCAACGCCTTCAAGCGGGCCGGGGCCGGTATCCCGCTGGTGCACGGCACGCCGATGCCGTTCGACAACTACTTCGACGGCACGGTCCCCGACTTCCTGTGGTTCGAGCGGCTGCTCGAGGACCAGGGCTCCGGGCTCAACAAGCCCGCCGCGGTGATCGTGGAGACCGTGCAGGGCGAGGGCGGCATCAACGTCGCCCGGCCCGAGTGGCTGCGCGCCCTGAAGGAGCTGTGCGAGCGGCAGGACATGCTGCTGATCGTCGACGACATCCAGATGGGCTGCGGCCGTACCGGCGCGTTCTTCTCGTTCGAGGAGGCCGGCATCGTCCCGGACATCGTCACCGTCTCCAAGTCCATCAGCGGCTACGGCCTGCCGATGTCGCTGTGCCTGTTCAAGCCGGAGCTCGACGTGTGGGAGCCGGGCGAGCACAACGGCACCTTCCGCGGCAACAACCCGGCGTTCGTCACCGCCACGGCCGCGCTGGAGAGCTACTGGGCCGACGGCTCCGCCATGGAGAAGCAGACCCGCACGCGTGGCGAGCAGGTCGAGCAGGCGCTGATCGGGATCACCGAGGAGAACCTCGCCGACGTACGCGAGTACCGCGGGCGCGGTCTGGTGTGGGGCCTGGAGTTCCACGACAAGGCGCGCGCCGAGCGGGTCGCCCGCCGCGCCTTCGAACTCGGGCTGCTCATCGAGACGTCCGGCCCCGAGAGCGAGGTCGTCAAGCTGCTGCCCGCCCTGACCGTCACCCCGGAGGAGCTGGACGAGGGCCTGAGGATCCTCGCCCGGGCCGTCCGGGAGACCGCCCCCGCCATCACCGTCTGACCAGGAGGGACCGCACCACCGTGATCGTCCGTTCGTTCAAGGACATCGAGGGAACCGACCGCCATGTGAAGGCCGCGTCCGGGACCTGGGAGAGCAAACGCATCGTCCTCGCCAAGGAGCGCGTCGGCTTCTCCCTGCACGAAACGATTCTGTACGCCGGGACCGAGACGTCGATGTGGTACGCCAACCACGTCGAGGCCGTCGTGTGCGTCGAGGGCGAGGCCGAACTCACCGACCACGAGACCGGGACGTCGTACACGATCACTCCCGGCACGATGTACCTCCTGGACGGTCATGAGCGGCACTCGCTGCGCGTCCTGGAGGACTTCCGCTGCATCTGCGTCTTCAATCCGCCCGTCACGGGACGGGAGGACCACGACGAGAACGGCGTCTACCCCCTGCTCACCGAACCCGAGGAGGTGTGATCCAGTGACCCTCACCGTCACCGACCTCTACCCCACCCGCGGCACCACCGAGGTGCAGGTCCCGCGCCAGGACCCCGTCGTGTGGGGCTCCCCCGACACGCCCGGCCCCATCGCGACCGCCGACCTCCAGGCATACGAGCGCGACGGCTTCCTCGCCATCGACCAGCTCATCACCGACGACGAGGTCGCCGTCTACAAGCAGGAGCTGGACCGGCTGGTGACCGACCCGGCGATCCGCGCGGACGAGCGCTCGATCGTCGAGTCGAAGTCCAAGGAGATCCGCTCGGTCTTCGAAGTGCACCGGATCAGCGAGGTGTTCGCGTCCCTGGTGCGGGACGAGCGGGTCGTCGGGCGGGCCCGGCAGATCCTCGGCTCGGACGTGTACGTCCACCAGTCGCGGATCAACGTCAAGCCCGGCTTCGGCGCCGGCGGTTTCTACTGGCACTCGGACTTCGAGACCTGGCACGCCGAGGACGGCCTGCCGAACATGCGGACCGTGTCCGTCTCGATCGCGCTGACCGAGAACTACGCCACCAACGGCGGGCTCATGATCATGCCGGGCTCGCACAAGACGTTCCTCGGCTGCGCGGGCGAGACGCCGAAGGACAACTACAAGAAGTCGCTGCAGATGCAGGACGCGGGCACCCCGTCCGACGAGGCCCTGACCTCCATGGCCTCCGAGCACGGCATCCGGCTGTTCACCGGCCGGGCTGGCTCGGCGACCTGGTTCGACTGCAACGCCATGCACGGCTCGGGCGACAACATCACGCCCTTCCCGCGCAGCAACGTCTTCATCGTGTTCAACAGCGTGGAGAACACAGCGGTCGAGCCGTTCGCGGCGCCGGTGCGGCGACCTGAGTTCATCGGGGCGCGGGACTTCACGCCGGTCCGGTGAGTCTCTGCCGGGGGTCCGGGGGTCGTCCCCCGGAGTGATGCAGCATCGGGGCGCGGGACTTCACGCCGGTCCGGTGAGTCTCTGCCGGGGGTCCGGGGGTCGTCCCCCGGAGTGATGCAGCATCGGGGCGCGGGACTTCACGCCCGTCCGGTGAACCACCGCGTGAAGGGGGCCTGCCGATGCCGGCGGGCCCCCTCGCCGTGTCACAGCGTCGGGTAGTCCGTGTAGCCCGTGGCGTCGCCGCCGTAGAACGTGGCCGGGTCGGCCTCGTTGAAGGGGCCGCCGGCCCGGAGGCGGGCCGGCAGGTCGGGGTTGGCGAGGAAGAGCCGGCCGAAGGCGAGGAGGTCGGCGGTGCCGTCCTCGATCAGGGTCAGGGCGTCCGGTCCGGTCGGCCCGTCGGTGGCCGGGTTGAGGACGACCGTGCCGCTGAACCGCTTGCGCAGGGCGAGGGTGAGGTCGCGCAGACCCGGGCTCTCCAGGATGTGGAGGTAGGCCAGGCCGAGCGGCTCCAGTTCGGCGACCAGCGCGGTGTAGGTGGCCTCGGCGTCGGGCTCGCTCATGCTGTTGTACGGGTTTCCGGGCGAGATGCGCAGGGCGGTGCGCTCGGCGCCGATCGCGTCGGCGACGGCACGGACGGTCTCGACGGCGAAGCGGATGCGGTGCTCCACCGGGCCGCCCCACTCGTCGGTGCGCCGGTTGCTGTCGGGCGAGAGGAACTGGTGGATGAGGTAGCCGTTGGCGCCGTGCAGTTCGACGCCGTCGAAGCCGGCCTCGATCGCGTTGCGGGCGGCGGCGGTGAAGTCCTCGACGGTTTTGCGGACCTCGTCGGCGGTCAGTGCGCGCGGGGTGACGTAGTCCTTGGGTCCCTCGTGCGTGTACACCTGGCCGTCGGCCGCCACCGCGGAGGGGGCCACGTTGTGCAGTCCGTCGGGCAGCAGCGCGGGGTGCCCGATGCGGCCGACGTGCATGAGCTGGGCGAAGATCCGGCCGCCCGTCGCATGCACGGCGTCGGTGACCTCCCGCCAGGCGGCGGTCTGCTCGGCCGAGTGCAGGCCGGGGGTGTCGGGATAGCCCTGTCCGACGGCGGAGGGCTGCACGCCCTCGGTGACGAGGAGACCGGCGGAGGCCCGCTGGACGTAGTACTCGGCGGTGAGCGCGGTCGGGGCGCCGCCCGCTCCGGCGCGGCTGCGGGTCATCGGTGCCATGACGATGCGGTTGGCCAGGCGGGTGCCGGACAGGTCGATCGGGTCGAACGCGGTGGTCATCGGGGCTCCTGAGGAGGCGTAGGGGAACCGATCCACGGAATTATGTGGTCGGCCAAGTAATTGAACCGAGAGCCACTGTAGACCATTCCTTGGTCGGCCAAGCTAATCTCGGGGGAAGTAGGGTCACGAGTCCGACGACGATCAGGGAGGAACGCCCCATGGAGGAGGCCGCCTGTACCCGGCTGCCCGCCGCCGCGCACTGCGGGCCGGTCAGCCACGCCATCAGCCGCGCCGCACGGCTGCACCGCACGACCGCGGCCGGGCTGCTGCGCGGCCTCGGGCTCTATCCGGGCCAGGAGCTGGTGATGATGCACCTGTGGGAGCAGGGGCCGAGCCGCCAGTCGGACCTGATCAAGATGCTGGACCTCGACCCGTCCACGATCACCAAGATGCTCCAGCGTCTGGAGCAGGCGGGGCATGTCCGCCGGCTGCCCGACCCGGCGGACCGGCGCGCGGTCCTGGTGGAGGCGACCGAGGGCAGCACCAAGTTGCTGACGGAGGTCGAGCGGGCCTGGGGCACCCTGGAGGAACGCACCCTGGCCGGTCTGTCCGCGACCGAGCGGGAGCAGTTCCTCGCACTGCTCCTCAAGGTCGAGGGCAACCTCTGCGCCGAGGCCCGCTGACCGCCGCGTCGCCCCTCAGCCGGACAGCGCCTCCAGCAGCCTGTCCACGTCGGCCTCGGTGTTGTACAGGTGGAAGGACGCCCTCAGGTTGCCGGCCCGGTCGGAGACCTGGATGCCCGCCTCCGCCAGCCGGGGCTGGAGGTGGTCGAGGCCGGGCACGGAGACGATGGCCGACCCGGGCGAGGGCAGCGGCTCGTGGCCGAGGGCGGCGACGCCCGCGCGGAAGCGGTCGGCCAGGGCGAGGTCGTGGGCGTGGATGGTGTCCACGCCGATCTCCTCGACGAGTGCGAGGGAGGCGCGCAGCCCGGCGTAGCCGAACAGGCTGGGGGCGATGTCGAAGCGCCGCGCGGAGTGGGCGAGTTCGGCGACGGGCCCGTAGCAGCTGTCGAAGGGCACCTCGCCCGCGACCCATCCGGCGAGCAGCGGGGTCAGCCCGCCGAGGTCCTCGGGCACGGTGAAGAACACGGCGCCGTGCGGGCCGAGCAGCCACTTGTAGCCGACGACGGCGACGTAGTCGTACGCCCCCGCGCCCAGCGGCAGCCAGCCGACCGCCTGGGAGGCGTCGACATAGGTGCGCGCGCCGTGCGCCCGGGCCGCCTCGCGGATCCCGGCCAGATCGGCGACCCGGCCGTCGGCGGACTGGGCGGCGCTGAAGGCGACGAGCGCGGTCTCCGGGCGGACCGACTCGGCGAGCCGCTCCAGCGGGACGGCCCGCACCTTGAGGTCGCCGCGCATGTGGAAGGGGTTGACCAGGGAGGCGAAGTCGGCCTCGGCGGTGAGGACTTCGGCCCCGGCCGGCAGGGAGGCGGCGATCAGGCCGCCGTACTCGGCGACCGAGCCGCCGGTCGCGACGCGCTCGACCGGGACTCCGGTCAGCCGGGCGAAGGAGGCGCGGACGGCCTCCACGTCCTCGTAGAGCGGGCCCAGCGGCAGGCCCTTGGCCCGCATCCGCGCCGCCCCGTCCAGGGCGGTCACGGTGCGGGCCGGCAGCAGGCTGTTGCTCGCGGTGTTGAGAAAGGTGTTCTCCGGGGAGAACTCGGCACGGACGAGGCTCTCGAAGGTCTCCATGGGACCACTCTGATCCCCTCATGACCTATCAGTCCATTGCGAATTTTTCCGTGCTTGCGCAAAGGACTGCTTATAGATCGCCTCTGACCTGCGGTTCAGCTCGGCTGGGGCACCGCACAGCCGTCGGGGCCGCACGCGTCCGCGTCGGCCTGGTCGATCAGAGTCAGCGGGGAACGCTCGCCCCAGGCCTGCGCGAGAGCCTGCGTGAACACCTCGGCGGGCTGGGCGCCGGAGACGCCGTACGTGCGGTCGAGGACGAAGAACGGCACGCCGTTCGCGCCGAGCTGGGCGGCCTCGCGCTCGTCGGCGCGGACCTCGTCGGCGTAGGCGTCCTCGTCGGCCAGCACCGCGCGGGCGGCGTCGGCGTCCAGGCCCGCCTCGACGGCCAGCTCGACCAGCCGCTCGTCGCCCTCGGTGAACACGGACCGCTCCTCGGCGAAGTTGGCCCGGTACAGCAGCTGGATCAGCTCGTCCTGGCGGCCCTGCTCCTTGGCGAAGTGCAGCAGGCGGTGCATGTCGAAGGTGTTGCCGTGGTCGCGGCCGCGGGTGCGGTACTCCAGGCCCTCGGCGTGGGCCTGCGCGCCGACGTTGTCCTCGGCGGCCTCGGCCTGCGCCTCGCTCATGCCGTACTTCCGCGCGAGCATCGGGATGACGGGGCCGGCGTCGCCCTTGGCGCGACCGGGGTCGAGCTCGAAGGAGCGGTGCACGACCTCGACCTGGTCCCGGTGCGGGAAGGCCGCCAGCGCCTTCTCGAAGCGGGCCTTGCCCACGTAGCACCAGGGGCAGGCGATGTCGCTCCAGATCTCGACGCGCATGTTCTTCGGCTTCCTTCGGTCGTACGGCACGTATACGGAGACCTCCTCCGCTATTACGTGAACCTTCAACCGACGGGGTTCATTCCCCCCGGACGTCCAGCCGCAGGATGAGGTGATGGTCACCTTCGGCCAGGGGCCGCTCCGGGTCGGGCAGCCAGCCCTGGCGGGCGTAGAAGGCCTGGGCCCGCCGGTTGTCGACATGGACACTCAGTACGGCGGTGCGCCGGCCGTCGGCCCGCCACTGCTCCAGGCAGGCCGTGTGCAGGGCGGTGCCGATGCCGGAGCGCCAGTGGTCGGGGTCGACGTGGAACTGAAGCAGGTCGACGGTGTCGGCGGGCACGGCGTCGACGGTCCGGAAAGAGGCGAGACCCACGATCCGGCCGCCCTCGACGACACACAGCACCTGCCCGTTCGGCCGCTCGATGGCGCCGAGCCAGGCGGCCCGCCAGTCGGTGCCGTCGTCCGGGACGCCGTCGGGGTAGTACGTCGCTCTGGCCCGGGCGTGCAGCGCGGCGACCGCCTCCGCCTCGGCCCGCACGACGGTCCGGATCACCCGGCTTCCGGTCACTCGCTCAACGATCACGCCGGCTAGGACGCATTTCCGGCCACCCGGGTTCCGGATTCAGCTGCCGTCCCGCAGGTCGGCCGGCCAGCTCGGCCGGAACTCGATGTGGTCGTAGGTCACCACACAGCCCTCGCCGAGCGGCGCCTGCGCCATGAACCCGACCAGCGCCGCGCCCGTCTCCTCCTCGCCGCCCAGCGTGAACAGCCGCACGAACGTCCACCGCTCCCCGTCCCGCGAGGCATGGAACGCGAACGCCCGCCCGGTCCTGCTCACCCTGAGCCACACCGAACTCCCCTCCACGGTGAAGGAGTTGGCATCGTCGGAGTGCTCCCGGGTGACCACCGTGCACACCGTCGGCACATCCGGGGAGTACTCCAGACACAACTTGGCCCAGGCCCGCTCCCCCACATGCACATACAGCACCCCGGCATCGAAGGCCGCGTTGAACCCCACGGTGACCCGGGCGATCAGCTGAAAGTCCCCCTCGGGCGCCCCGAGCAACCGCGGCGCATCCGCCGCGGAGTCCAACGCCTCCCCGGTGGGCGGCACAAACCGATCCTGCCGAGCACCGGCCCACCCACTGAGCACACCGTCGTCAAAGGACCAGTGCCCGTCGGGCCCGTAAGTGCGCAGGGGGAAGGGCAGTTGGGGAAGGGTTACGTCCATACACTCATTCTCTATGGTCGGCGGATCAGCCCTTTAGGGGCGCGGGGAACTGCGCGAGCAACCACAACGCACGGAAAGCCGCGAAACAACCCACACCCCTACGGCGCTCACCGCTCCAAACGCCCGTTGAACCTACGAGGCAGCCCCAGCGGGTTCCCATCCCGCAGCTCAGCCGGCAGCAACGCCTCAGGCGCCCCCTGATACACCACGGGCCGCAGCCACCGCTCGATGGCGGTACCACCCACGGACGTGGACGTGGAAGTAGTCGCCGGGTAAGGACCGCCGTGGTGCTGCGCAGGAGCGACAGCCACACCCGTGGGCCAGCCGTTCACCAGCACACGCCCGGCGAGCGGCGTCAGCTCCGCGAGCAGCTCAGGCCCACGCCCCTCCCCCGCGGCCTCCTCGGCAGAGACATGCACGGTCGCCGTGAGATTCCCCGGCAGCCGCGACAGCACTGTCTTCGCCTCGGCCTCGTCCTCATAGCGGGCCACGACAGTGACCGGCCCGAAGCACTCCTCCAGGAGCAGGTCGTAGGACCCCTCACTGGTGAGCTTCTCGGCCGGCACGGTCAGGAACCCGGCGCTGACGGTGTGCTCCCCGCCCGCCCCGGGGGTGACCGGGGACTCCACCCCGTCCAGCTCGGCCCGCTCGGCGACCCCGGCGACGAAGTTGTCCCGCATACGGTGGTCCAGCAGGACACCGGCGTCCGTGTCGCTGACGGCGTCGGTGAGCGACTTCAGCAGCCCGTCGCCCGCCCCGCCGGACGGCACCAGCACCAGCCCCGGCTTCACGCAGAACTGCCCGACGCCCAGCGTCATGGAGCCCGCCAGCCCCGTACCGATGGCCTCGCCGCGCTCGGCGGCGGCCGCCTCGGTGATCAGGACCGGGTTCAGCGAGCCCAGCTCGCCGTGGAAGGGGATCGGCACCGGACGGGCCGCGGCCGCGTCGAAGAGCGCGCGGCCCCCTCGTACGGAACCGGTGAAGCCGGCCGCGGAGACCAGCGGGTGCTTGATCAGCTCGACGCCGGCCTCGAAGCCGTGCACGAGGCCCAGCACGCCCTCGGGGATGTCGTGCCGCGCGGCGGCCCGCCGCAGCACGGCGGCGACCAGCTCCGAAAGGCCCGGGTGGTCGGGGTGGGCCTTGACCACGACCGGGCAGCCCGCGGCGAGCGCGCTGGCGGTGTCGCCGCCGGGCACGGAGAAGGCGAAGGGGAAGTTGGAGGCGGAGTAGACGGCGACGACGCCCAGCGGCACCTTGTAGCGGCGCAGGTCCGGGATCGGCGGGGTGGCGGTGTCGTCGGGGTGGTCGATGACGACGTCCAGGAAGGCGCCCTCGTCGACGATGTCCGCGAAGGCGCGCAGCTGGAAGCAGGTGCGGGCGAGCTCGCCGGTGAGCCGGACCGGGCCGAGCGCGGTCTCGGCGTCGGCGGCCTCGACCAGCTGCTCCCGGGCCGCCTCCAGCTCGGTGGCGGCCGTGCGCAGGAAGGCGGAGCGGACCGCACGGTCGGCGAGCGCGGCCCGGGCGTCGTGCGCGGCACGGACGGCGGCGTCCACCTCCTGGGCCGTGGCCTCCACCGCAACCTGTTCCCGCTGCTTCCCGGTACGGGGGTCGACACTCCAGACTGGTGCTGCTGCCACCGCAGATCCCTCCACGTATTCACTGGGTGAATCACCAGGTCGTTCGATATACTGAACACCGTCTCTGGTGATGAACGTTCGTCGGAGACTCTATCCTCAGCTTCTCGTCGAATGAAGGGGTCCAGGGCGACATGTCGGCAGGCGAGACGGGGGGCGGAGCGCAGGTCAAGTCCGCTGTACGGACGGTCGAACTGCTCGAGTACTTCGCCGGACGCCCCGGCATGCATTCCCTCGCGGCGGTCCAGGAGGCCGTCGGCTATCCCAAGTCCAGTCTGTACATGCTGCTGCGCACCCTGGTGGAGCTCGGCTGGGTGGAGACGGACGCGACCGGCACGCGGTACGGCATCGGCGTACGGGCGCTGCTGGTCGGCACCTCCTACATCGACGGCGACGAGGTGGTCGCGGTGGCCCGGCCCACGCTGGACCGGCTCTCGGACGACACCACCGAGACCATCCACCTCGCCCGCCTGGACGGCACCAACGTCGTCTATCTCGCCACCCGCCAGTCGCAGCACTATCTGCGCCCCTTCACCCGGGTCGGACGGCGGCTGCCCGCGCACTCCACGTCGCTGGGCAAGGCGCTGCTGAGCACGTTCTCGGACGAGCAGGTGCGCAAGATGCTGCCGGAGACGCTGCCGGCGCTGACCGAGAACACCATCACCGACCGGGAGCAGCTCATCGAGGAGCTGCACCAGGTCCGTGAGCAGGGGTACGCGGTCGACCGCGAGGAGAACACGCTCGGCCTGCGCTGCTTCGGTGTGGCGATCCCCTACCGCACCCCGGCGCGTGACGCGATCAGCTGCTCGGTGCCGGTGGCCCGGCTGACCCCCGCCCACGAACAGATGGTGAAGGACGCCCTGTTCGACGCCCGCGACCGGCTGACCCTGGCGACCCGCAGGCTCTGAGCGGCTATGGTCGCAGCCATGGACGTCGTACTGCGCCCCGTTCACGACAGCGATCTGCCGGTGTTCTTCCGGCAGATGAACGACCCCGAGTCCCTGACCATGGCCGCGTTCACCCCGCCCGACCCCGCCGACCGGGCCGCATTCGACGCGCACTGGAAGCGGATCCGCGCCTCCGACGCCGTCAACCGGACCGTCCTGCTGGACGGTGACGTGGTCGGCAGCGCGGCGGTGTACGGGGAGCCGGGCGAGCGCGAGGTGACGTACTGGATCGACCGCGCGTACTGGGGGCGCGGCATCGCCACGGCCGCGCTGCGCGCGCTGCTGGCCGAGGTGCCGGAGCGCCCGCTGTACGCGCGTGCCGCGGCGGACAACTCCGGGTCGGTGCGCGTGCTGGAGAAGTGCGGGTTCCGGGTGACCACGCAGGCGCGGGGCTTCGCGAACGCGCGGGGTGCGGAGATCGACGAGTTGGTGCTGGTGCTGGAGGGCTGAGCCCGCGGGAGGTTCTCTCCGCCGTGCGGCGGAGGCGGATCGTCGGGCAGCAGGACGTGCGGGGTGCGGTGTCCGCGGGAGCGTTGAGGCATGACGCAGACAGTCCCCGCCTCCGCCACTCCCGCCGCTCCGACGGCACCGGACCGCCTCCGCAGGGTGCTGCGGGCCGTCGCCCTCGTCGCCTGCGCGCCGTATCTGAGCCTCAAGGTCGCCTGGATCGCCGGGAGTCACCTCGGCATCCCGGACGGCAGCTCGCTGCTCGAGCACCGGGCCGAGATGGCCGTCGCCAACGGCGTCACCGTGCTGATGGACGCGATGGTGATCGTGCTGACGCTCCTGCTGACCCGGCCGTGGGGCCTGCGAGTGCCGGCGTGGCTGCTGGTGCTGCCCATGTGGGGAGCGGCCGGGCTGCTGACCCCGATCATGACCGGCTTCCCGGTGCAGCTCGCGGTGAAGGCGCTCGGCGGGACGGTGCGCAGTGCCGACAGCGGACGTGAACCCTTCCTCGACGAGTGGGTGTTCGGCGTCGTCTACACCGGGTTCATCGTGCAGGGCCTCGCTCTCGGGACGCTGTTCGTGCTCTACGCCCGAGACCGCTGGGGTCATCTGTGGCAGGGGCGCGTCTGGGACCTGCCGCGCGCGCTCACCGGCACCGGACAGCGGGTCGTCGCCGCCCTGGCCGCCGTCCTGGCGCTGCTGCCGCTGACCGCGCACCTGCTGTGGGCGAGCGGCAGCACGACCGGGCTCAACGCGGGCCGGATCGCCGACCGGACCAGCGATTTCTACGTCCTTCAGGTCCAGGACGCCGCTTTCCTCGCCGTCGCCGTCGCGGGCGGCCTGCTGCTCGCCTTCCGGCGCGGGCGCGCCCTGCCCGTCAAGGTGCCTCTCGCACTGGCCTCGGTGGGGTCCGCTGCGACGGCCTGCTGGGCGCTGTGGCTCTCGGTGGCCTCGCTGCTCTCCCTGGACGATGCCGACCATCGGCCCACGACACTGATGGTTCTCACCTACGCTGGCGGCATGATCGTCGGCATACTCGTCGCGGGCCTGGTCGTCCGCTTCCTCGTCGTACGCTCGGCGGCCGCGAACCGCCCTGCGGCGTGAGCGCGTTCGTCCGGACGCTGTTCGGGCGGCGGGCGCGCCGACGGTGGATCCATCTGATCCTCGGCGGCGCGCTCGCCATGCCGTACGTGTTCGTCGGCCAGCTGATCGTGGGCCCGGCCGTCGACGCGCGGTACGTCTTCTACGACATCGTCTGGCAACTCGTCTCGTTCGCGGTCGGGTTGCCGCTGGCGGCCGTCACCTCGCTGTTCCCGCTGACCCGGACCCTGGAGTCGGGGGCGGTGCGCGCGCTGTGCGGCGTCGACGCGGACACGCTGGCGTACGGGCCCGCGCGCAGCCGGGCGGCGAAGCGGCGGACGGCCGCGTGGTTCACGCTGCATCTGGGGCTCGGCGGGATCGTGTCCGGGATGTCGCTGGCCGTGCCGCCGCTGGCGGCGGTGCTGATCGCGCTGCCGGTCGTGGCGGGGCTCACGGGCGGTCGCATGGGGATGCCCGAAGTCTTCGGCCAGCCTTGGGTGTTGGCGCTGTCCGCGCCGGCCGGTGTGGCCGTGCTGGTGGCGCTGGCCGCGGTCGCCGCCGGGTGCGGGGCGCTGCTCGCCCGGTGGGCGCCGGTGCTGCTCGGGCCCGGCCCCGAGGACCGGCTCGCGGCGGCCGAGGCGCGCGCCGCCGACCTGGCCGTGCGCAACCGGCTCGCGCGCGAGCTGCACGACTCCGTCGGCCACGCCCTCAGCGCGGTCACCCTCCAGGCGAGCGCGGCCCGCCGGGTGCTGGACAGCGACCCGGAGTTCGTGCGTGAGGCGCTCGCCGCGATCGAGGACACCACCCGGCGCACGGTCGGCGAACTGGACGCCGTCCTGGGAGTGCTGCGGGCCGGCGACGCCCCCGGCACGGCCCCGGCGCCGACCCTCGCCGACGACCTGGAGGGCCTGCTGCGCCGCACCCGCGCGGGCGGCACCGAGCTCACCGCCGACATCGCCGCGGACCCCGCCGCCGTACCGCCGATGGTGTCCCGGGAGGCCTACCGCATCGTGCAGGAGGGGCTGAGCAACGCGCTGCGGCACGCGGGCGGAGAGGTGCCGGTCGGGCTGCGGCTCGCCGTCGCCGACGGCGGTCTGGAGATCACCGTGGAGAACCCGGTGACCGGCGCCGCCACCCCCTGCCGGCCCGGCGGCGGACACGGGCTGCGCGGCATCGCCGACCGCGCCCGGCTGCTGGGCGGGACGGCCGAGGCGGGGGCCGTGGAGGGAACGTGGCGGCTGCGGGTGCGGCTGCCGCTGACAGCATCGCCGGCACACTCAGCACAGTCGAGGGGAAGCGCATGACCGACCGTCCGATCCGGATCGTCCTCGCCGACGACGAGCGCATGGTGCGCACCGCGCTGCGCGCCATCCTGTCCGCCGAGCCGGGATGCGAGGTGGTCGGCGAGGCCGCGACCGGCGCCGAGGCGGTGTCCGTGGTGCGGGAGGCGCGGCCCGACGTGGTCCTGATGGACGTCCGCATGCCCGGGACGGACGGCATCCGGGCCACCGAGCAGATCCTCGCCACGATGCAGGAGCCGCCGCGCATCGTCGTCGTCACCACCTTCGAGAACGACTCGTACGTGTACGACGCGCTGCGCGCCGGAGCCGCCGGGTTCCTGCTCAAGCGGGCGGAGGCGGACGCGCTGGTGCAGGCGGTGCGGCTGGTCGCGCACACCGACACCCTGCTCTTCCCGGCGGCGGTACGGGCCCTCGCCGTGGAGCACGGCCGGGCGACCTCGGCGCCTCCGGCGTGGGTGGCGCGGCTCACCGGCCGGGAGAGCGAGGTGCTGCGGCTGATGGCGGCCGGGCTGACCAACGCGGAGATCGCCCGGCGCATGGAGGTGGGTGCCGCGACGGTCAAGTCGCACGTGGCGGCGGTGCTGGCGAAGACGGGGACGCGCGACCGCACGCAGGCGGTGATCGCGGCGTACGAGGCGGGTTTCCTGAAGGGCTCCTCCTGACCCGGACACGAGCCCTGCGCATGAGAGGCGCATGAGAAAAGCGGGCGGAAGGGAACGATCCGGTCGGAGTCGTTCGTCTAGTGATCGGGATGAACAAGACGATCAGGCGCGCGTCGGTCTTCACGCTGCTGCTGGTGTTCGCTCTGCTGGTCAGGGCGACCTGGGTGCAGTTCTACGAAGGCAGGGCGCTGGCAGAGGACAAGGACAACCGGCGGAACGCGATCGCGCTGTACAGCGAGCCGCTCGGCAACATCGTGGTGGGCGGAGAGGCGGTCACGGGCTCGGCCCGGACGACGAGCGGCGACCTCAGATACAAGCGCACGTACACCGACGGCGAGCTGTACGCGGCCGTGACCGGCTACAGCTCGCAGGTCTTCGGCGCCACCCAGCTGGAGGGCGTCTACCAGGACCTGCTGGACGGCACCGACACCCGGCTGCAGACCGTGATGGACACGGTCACCGGCAAGCGCGCCGACCCGGGCGATGTGCTCACCACGATCGACCCGGACGTGCAGAAGGCGGCGTACGAGGCCCTCGGCGACAAGAAGGGCGCCGCTGTCGCCATCGACCCCGAGACCGGCCGGATCCTCGCGGTCGTCTCGACGCCGTCGTACGACCCCGCGGACCTGGCCACCGGTGACTCCGACGTCTGGACGCGGCTGCAGAAGGACGCCGACAAGCCGATGACCAACCGTGCGCTGCGCCAGCCGCTGCCGCCGGGCTCCACCTTCAAGCTGGTCGTGGCCGCGGCGGCTCTGGAGGACGGGCTGTACTCCTCGGTCGACGACAAGACCGTCAGCCCCGACCCGTACCCGCTGCCCCAGTCAGACCGGGACCTCACCAACGAGAACCCCTCCGCGCCCTGTGAGAACGCCTCCATACGCGTGGCGCTCCAGTACTCCTGCAACAACGTCTTCGGCAAGATGGCCGTCGACCTCGGCCAGGACAAGGTCCGGGCGATGGCGGAGAAGTTCGGCTTCAACGACGACGAGCAGGACGTGCCGGTGCGCGCCTACGAGAGCGTGTATCCGAAGGACATGGACAAGGCGCAGACCGCGCTGTCCGGCATCGGCCAGTTCGACGTCACCGCGACGCCGCTGCAGATCGCCATGGTGTCGGCGGCGATAGCGGGCGGCGGTGAGCTGGTCTCGCCGCACATGGTGTCGCGGATCACCGACAGCGACGGTGATGTGCTGGAGGACTACGACGACAACGCCTCCGGCACGCGCATCGTGAGCTCCTCCACGGCCGAGCAGTTGCAGTCGGCGATGCAGACGGTCGTGGAGGAGGGCACGGGCACGAACGCGCAGATCGACGGCGTCACGGTGGGCGGCAAGACGGGCACCGCCCAGCACGGTACGAACAACTCCAAGACGCCGTACGCCTGGTTCACCTCGTACGGCACGTCCGACTCGACCGGCAAGCAGGTCGCTGTCGCGGTGATCGTGGAGCAGTCCGACGCGGCTCGCTCCGAGGTGAGCGGCAACGGCCTGGCCGCGCCGGTCGCCAAGGCCGTGATGGAGGCCGCGCTGGCGGACTAGGGCCTTTCTTCCGGATCAGGCCTCAGGCGAGCAGCTGCTTGACCGGGTCGATCGCGAAGTACACCAGGAACAGGGCCGAGGCGCCCCACAGCAGCCAGTGGACCTCCTTGGCCTTGCCCAGGGCCGTCTTGATGACGACGTAGGCCAGGAAGCCGGCGCCGATGCCGTTGGTGATGGAGTAGGTGAACGGCATCACGGCGATCGTGAGGAAGGCCGGGATGGCGATGTCGAACCGGTCCCAGTCGATGTACTTGACCTGGGTCATCATCAGGAACCCGACGGCGACCAGGGCGGGCGCGGCCGCCTGGAGCGGGACGATGGTGAGCAGCGGGGTGAACAGCAGGGCGAGGGCGAACAGGCCGCCGGTGACGAGGTTGGCGAAGCCGGTGCGCGCACCCTCGCCGACACCGGCCGCCGACTCGATGTAGGAGGTGGCGGAGGAGGCCGAGGAGGCGCCGCCCGCGACGGCCGCGGCGCCGTCGATGAGCAGCACCCGCCCGAGGTTCGGGACCTTGCCCTCCTGATCCAGCAGGCCCGCCTCGGCGCTGACGCCGACGACCGTGCCCATGGTGTCGAAGAAGTCGGACAGGATCAGCGTGAAGACCAGCAGGACGACCGTGATGACGCCGACGCCCGGCTCGTCGAAGGCGCCGAACAGGCTGAACTGACCGAGCAGCCCGAAGTCCGGGGTGTCGACGACCTTGTCGGGCCACTCAGGGGTGGTCAGGCCCCAGCTCTGCACGTCCGCGGCGGCGTTGATCGCCATCGCGACCAGCGTCGTCGTCACGATGCTGATGAGGATCGCGCCCCTGACCTTGCGGGCCAGCAGGGCGACGGTCAGCAGCACGCCGAGACAGAAGACGAGGATCGGCCAGCCGGTCAGCGTGCCGGTGCCGCCGAGCTGTACCGGCACGGTGGTGTTCGCGGCGTCCGGGATGCGGCTGACGAACCCGGCGTCGACGAAGCCGATGAACGCGATGAACAGGCCGATGCCGACGCTGATCGCCTGCTTCAGCGGCTGCGGGATGGCGTGCATGACGGCCTCGCGCAGTCCGGTCACCACCAGCACGCAGATCAGCAGGCCTTCGAGGACGATCAGGCCCATCGCGTCGTCCCAGCTCATCAGCGGGGCGATCTGGAAGGCGACCACGGCGTTGAGGCCGAGCCCGGCGGCGAGGGCGAGCGGTAGATTGCCGCCGACGCCCATGACGACCGTCATCACGGCCGCCACCAGGGCGGTCGCGGTGGTGAGTTGGACCGGGTCGAGCGCCTCGCCGTACCGGTCCTTGGCGCTGCCCAGGATGATCGGGTTCAGGACGAGGATGTAGGCCATGGTGAAGAACGTGGCGAAACCGCCGCGTATCTCCCGGCCGATGGTGGATCCCCGCTCGGAGATCCGGAAATACCTGTCGAACATGGCGGACAACTCCTCGGCGCCTGCTTGATCGTGTGCGGATGCTGGCTGGATTGTTCCCCCGTCGAACCGGTTTCAGGTTTTCCCCGTGTTACGGAATCGGGTTCGGGATGCCATACCGCGTTCGAAGACCCGTACGGATCGCTGATACAGTGCCGGATCTCGTCCCGGCGTACGGCTGTTCGACGCCTGGGGAACCACAGCGAGGAGAAACAGCCCGTGGGCACAGTCGTCGACGACGCCGCCTCCGTGGAGTTCCATGCCTTCTTCGAGCGGCACTACGCCGAACTGGCCCGCCTCGCCCACCTGTTGACCGGCGAGCCGGACGCGGCCGACGATCTGGCGGCGGACGCGCTGCTCGCGCTGTGGCACCGCTGGGACCGGGTGCGCGCGGCCGACCATCCGGTGGCGTACGCGCGCGGGGTGGTCGCCAACCTGGCCCGCACCCGTATCCGCAGCGCGGTGCGCGAGCGGCGGCGGATCGCCCTGTTCTGGCCGCGCGGCGAGGAGAGGACGGAGAACCCGGACGTCGCCGGCGCGGTCGACGTGCAGGCCGCGCTGCGCCGGCTGCCGTTCCGCAAGCGGGCCTGTGTGGTGCTGCGGCACGCCTTCGACCTGTCGGAGAAGGACACCGCGCTGGCCCTGGGTGTGTCGGTGGGTACGGTGAAGAGCCAGACCTCGAAGGGCATGGCCGAGCTGCAGCGGCTGCTCGGGACACAGGGAGCGCCGCGGCAGGTGCATGCGGCGATGGCGCGCAGCGGCGAGGCCGGAGGAAGGAACCGATGACGCGGGACGTGCACGACGAGCTGCGCGCCCGGCTGCGGGAGGCGGCCGAGGCGCATCAGCCGGACCGCGCGCGCATCCTGGCCAGGATCGAGCGCGGCATGTCCGAGCAGACGCGTACGGACCACCGGTCCCGGCGGCAGCCGGTGTTCGGCTGGCTGCGGGTCGCGGGCGCCACGGCCGCGGTCGCGGGTGTGCTGGCGGTCGGCGGCTACGCGGTCGCCTCGGCCGTGAAGGAGGAGCCGGCCCCGCCGCAGCGCACGGTGGCCGAGTCGGCGACGCCCACGCCGTCGCCGGAGGAGACGAGCCGGCCGCCAGCCTTCCCCGCGGACCCGACGCCGAGCCCCAAGGACACCCCGAGTCAGCCTTCCCAGCCGTCGGGCCAGCCCGGCAGCGCATCCCCGTCACCGACCCCGACGGCGCCGGTCTCGTCCGCGCCGCCCGCCTCCGGTGAGCAGGACGGCCCGCTGTGGTCGGACGGCTCGGTGGACCCGCACAGCAACGACTTCTGGGCGCAGAGCAACATCACGCTGAAGACGACCGAGGAACTCACCGCCCTCACCGTGCGGTTGGAGATCGCGCAGACCGGCGGGGTGTCCTCCGCGGGCGCCTGGCGCTCGCTGCCGGAGGACGACTTCGCCTTCACCGCCGAGGAACGGGACGGCTTCCTGGTCTACACATGGACGCTCAAGGAGGGCCGTACGGTCCCGGCGGGCGAGTGGGTGTTCGCGGGGCAGTACGACCACGAGCGCGGCGGCCGGGACGCGAAGGACGACCGGTACGCGGCGAACGCGACGGCGGACGGCCAGGAGCTGTCCGTGGCGGGCGACTTCGCGCCCCACGGCGACAACGACACGGCGTCCGACGGGGACTCGTAAAAAGACCGGGAGACGCGGCAACCCCTTCCCTGCCGGTGGCGACAAGGAGACGCAAGGATCCCCCACCACGCAAGGAATGCGTATGACAGCACGACCCGAACAGCGTGTCCGTCACCGTCGCCGCGTCACCCGGCGGCGCGCGGTCATCGGCGGCGCCGCCGCCCTCGGCATCACCGCGGCGGCCGTCGTCACCACGACGATGCTGTCCTCGGCCGGCGCCGCGTCCTCCTGGCCGACGGCCACCGGCAAGAAGGCCGTCACCAGCACCATCAAGGTGTCGGGCAGCTACGACGGCAAGTACCAGCGCTTCTACGGCAGCGGCGCCCTCGGCGGCGACAGCCAGGACGAGGACCAGGACCCGGTCTTCCAGCTGGAGGACGGCGCCGTCCTGAAGAACGTCATCCTGGGCGCCCCGGCCGCCGACGGCATCCACTGCCTGGGCAGCTGCACGCTGCAGAACGTCTGGTGGGAGGACGTCGGCGAGGACGCCGCCACCTTCAAGGGCAAGTCGGCGTCGGCCGTGTACACGGTGTACGGCGGCGGCGCGCGGCACGCCGACGACAAGGTGTTCCAGTTCAACGGCGCGGGCAAGCTGGTCGTCACCAAGTTCCAGGTGTCGGACTTCGGCAAGCTGGTGCGCACCTGCGGCAACTGCAAGACGCAGTACAAGAACCGCCAGGTGATCATCACCGACGTGGACGTGACCGCGCCGGGCAAGTCGATCGTCGGCATCAACGCCAACTACGGGGACACCGCGGCCCTGCGGAAGGTGCGCATCCACGGCGACAGCGGCAAGAAGATCAAGCCGTGCACCCGCTTCCAGGGCAACGACACCGGCGCCGAGCCGAAGGAGCTGGGCACCGGCCCCGACGGCACGAACTGCCGTTACACCGCCTCGGATCTCTCGTACGAGTGATCGTCTGAGCTGCCGGCCGCCCCCCGGCCGGCCTCCGGGCCGCGACCCCCATCGCGCCCGGACACGGAACGCCCCCGCCGATGACGATCGGCGGGGGCGTCTCCCTTGTCCTGAAGGGTCCTGAAGGTCACTTCATGGTCGCGCCGATGGCCGTGGAGCCCGTCGTCAGGAAGCGGGTCGCGGGCAGCGAACCGTCCGCGCCGCGAGGACCGTACGCACCGGCCGCGCTGGTGGAGACGAACGCCGGAGTCGCCACACCCGCGTCCCAGTTGTTGGCCGCGGACACGGTGGCCCGCCCGAGCCTGGCCCTGCCGTCGCCGTTGCCGACCGCGAGGTTGCGGGCGAGGCGGGCACGGCCGGTGGCGAAGTAGAAGCCGTCCTCGGTGTTGGCGTAGGCGGTGTTGCGGTAGAGCACGACGGCGCCGGTGTTGGAGTTCTCGGTGAAGCCGTGCAGGGTGTTGTCCCAGGCGGCGTTGTTGCGCACCTGGTGGGCCACGGAGACGCCGCCGCCACCGAGCTTGAAGCCGTTGCCGTTGCCCTCGAAGGCGGGGTCGTTCCAGCGGTTCTCGCCGTTGCCGAACGCCCAGGAGTTCTCGACGGTGACCGGCGAGGAGAACTGCCAGAGGTCCAGCCCGTCGTCCGCGTTGTCGTACAGGCGGGCGCCGTCGAGGACGTTGCCGGTGCCGGAGCCGAACTTGATGGCGATGCCGTCGGCGTTCCGGCCGTGGGCGGCGGTGTCGTAGTTGCCGTGGCTGTCCAGGTTCCGCACGAGGTTGTCCGTCGTGCCGTCGCCGCGCAGGGTGAAGCCGGAGTCGCCGTTGTCCGCGGTGACCAGGTTCTGGAAGACGCCTCCGGTGGAGGAGGTGACGACGAGGCCCTGGGCGGGCGCCCTCTGGAAGGTGAGGTTCTGGATCGTCCAGTAGCTGCCGTGGATGCCGGCGAGCCAGGACCCGGCGGGCAGCCGGGAGCCGTCGAGGGTGACCTTCTCGGTGCCGTAGGCCTCCAGGGTGATGCGGCGGGTGGCCGTGCCGCTCGCGGTGGACTTCAGGGTGGCGGTGGGCCGGTAGATGCCGCCGCGGATCTGGATGACCGTGCCGGCGGTGGCGCCGCGGACCGCCGTCTCCAGCTGGGCCGTGGAGGAGACGGTCACCGTGCTGGAGGCGGCCTCGGCGCCGCCGTTCGACAGGCCGAGGCAGACGCCACCCGCGCCCGCGGCGAGGGAGACGGCCGCGGCGATCGAGAGGGTGCGGGCCCTGCGGTGGCGTCCGGTGCTCTGACGCACTGGGGCGTTCCTTTCCTGGGCGATGCGTGGGGGTCTTACGTCAACGGGTCGCCACCGTGCGGCTCGAGGTTGCCCGCCACCGTACGAAAACCACCGAAACTTTCGCTTCCGCTGAGCCCGCCCGCACCGATTGACCCGCTGTCCCCCACTGGTGACACTCCGAAGGCACGCCATTCAACAGAATCCCCCAGACTCCCACAGGATGTGCCATGCACCCCGGCAGGCTCGTGCTCCCCCTACTGGCCCTCCTCCTCTCGTTGATGTCCGCCCCGCCCAGCACCGCAGCCCCAGGAGCACCACCCGTGAAGCAACCCGAGTACGCCGGCTACCTGTTCGCCTACTTCACCGGCGAGGGCACCGCCGACGGCGAGCAGATCCGCTACGCCCTCAGCCGCGGCAACGACCCGCTGCACTGGCGCGAACTCAACGCCGGGAAGCCGGTGCTGACCTCGACCATCGGCGAGAAGGGCCTGCGCGACCCGTTCGTCATCCGCTCCCCCGAGGGCGACAAGTTCTATCTGATCGCCACCGACCTGCGCATGTACCGCGGCTCCAGCGGCACTTGGGACCAGGTCCAGCGCCACGGCAGCAAGTCGGTCATGGTCTGGGAGTCCACCGACCTGGTCCACTGGACCGACCAGCGGCTGGTGAGGGTCTCCCCCGACAACGCGGGCAACACCTGGGCGCCGGAGGCCTACTGGGACGACACGCTCGGCACGTACGTCGTCTTCTGGGCGTCGAAGCTGTACGCGGCCGACGACCCGGACCACACCGGCTCGACGTACAACAAGATGCTGTACGCCACCACCGACGACTTCCGCACCTTCAGCGAGCCGAAGGTCTGGAACGACCCCGGCTACTCGGTGATCGACTCCACGGTGGTCGAGCACGAGGGCACGTACCACCGCTACACCAAGGACGAACGCGACCCGAGCAGTTCCAGCCCCTGCTCCAAGTTCATCACCGCGGAGAAGTCGACGACGCTGACTTCGACGAAGTACGACTTCGTCTCGGACTGCATCGGCAGCGGCGCGATCAGCCGCGGCGAGGGGCCGACGGTGTTCAAGTCGAACACCGAGGACAAGTGGTACCTGTTCGTCGACGAGTACGGCGGCCGCGGCTACGTCCCCTTCGAGACGACCGAGCTCGACTCGGGCGAGTGGACCATGTCGGAGAACTACCAGCTCCCGGCGAGCCCCCGGCACGGCACCGTCCTGCCGGTGACGCAGGAGGAGTACGACCGGCTGCTGGCCGCCTACCCGGCGACGCCGGCCTCGGTCGTGGACGTCACCGCGAAGGGTCAGCGGGGGTACGCGATCGTGACCGAGGCCGCCTCGAAGGTGGTCCTGCCGATGGCCCCGCACGCCCAACGCGCCGCTCTGGCCCCCGAGTTCGCCGTCGCCGCGGGCGCGACCCTCAGCCCGCCGTCGGGCACGCGGCGCGACTTCCGCACGCCGCGGACGTACACGGTGACGGCGGCGGACGGCACGCGCCGCACCTGGACGGTCGAGGCGGTGCCCACCCGCAGCCCCGTCCTGCCGGGCCTCACCGCCGACCCGGATGTGCGCTACTTGGACGGCGCGTACTGGATCTACCCCACCACGGACGGCTTCCCCGGCTGGAGCGGCACCCGCTTCAAGGCCTACTCCTCCAAGGACCTGGTCCACTGGAAGGACCACGGCGTCGTCCTCGACCTGGGCCCGGACGTGGCCTGGGCGGACAAGAACGCGTGGGCTCCGGCGATCGCCGAGAAGGACGGCCGCTACTACCTCTACTTCTGCGCCGAACAGCAGATCGGCGTCGCGGTCGCCGACTCACCCGCCGGCCCCTTCACCGACGCGCTCGGCAGACCCCTCGTGGCGAAGGGCCGGTTCACCGGCCAGATGATCGACCCGGCCGTGTTCACGGACGACGACGGCACCTCGTACCTGTACTGGGGCAACAGCCGCGGCTATGTCGTCCCGCTGGCCGACGACATGGTCTCCTTCGACGCCGCGCAGGTGAAGGACATCACCCCGGCGAATTTCCGCGAGGGCTCGTTCGTGGTGAAGCGGCAGGGGACGTACTACTTCATGTGGTCCGAGGACGACACCCGCAGCCCGGACTACCACGTCGCCTACGCCACCGGCCCGACCCCGCTCGGTCCGTGGACCGAGCGGGGCACGATCCTGTCGAAGCGGCCCGAGCACGGCATCCTCGGCACGGGCCACCACTCGGTGGTGAACACGCCCGGCACCGACGACTGGTACATCGTCTACCACCGGTTCGCCCTGAACGGTCCAGGCCGCCCCGGCGGGGACGGCACGCACCGCGAGACGACGATCGACCGGCTGTGGTTCGCCGCGGACGGTACCCTTCAGCCGGTCGTGCCGACCCTGGAGTCGGCCGGGCCGGTGAAGGGGCTCAGCTGACGAAGTACGTCGGGTTCGGCAGCTTGTACGTCCGGTCGGCGTAGCCGCCCTCGAGGTCGCTGTACTGGTCGCCGAAGTTGGCGACGATCTCGTACCCGAGGTCGTCCTCGATGTGCCGGCGGGTGCCGGACTTGTACTGAACGGTCGTGCAGTTCCAGGTGCCCGGCGTGGCGCACGCGCTCAGGTAGGCCGGCGGGTTCGCCTTGTCCTTGAGGAACATGTGGTCGGCGTCGAGGTTCACATCGGCGCCGACCTTCTTCAGGTTCTCGGTGGCGGCGGCGCGCTGGGACTCGCTCAGCCCGGAGTTGTAGAAGACCTCGACGCCCTTGGACTGCGCGTACCGCACCAGCTCGGGGCTGCCGAAGACGGCCGGACGGTCGGCCCGGTTCACGTACTCGGCCCAGGTGGCGGAGTTGTACGTGTAGTTGGTCTTCTTCTCGTAGTCGAGGCTGAGCAGGAGCGTGTCGTCGATGTCGAAGACGACCGCGGGCCGCTCGCCGTGCTTGTGGGCCTTGCGGGCCGCCTTGTCGATGTACCGCATCGCGGACTCGTCGATGTCCGCGAGGTCCTGGGCGTACGGGCTGTCGGGGGACGCCTGGTAGACACCGTTCGCGTCGAGCGTGGTGCCGTAGTAGGTGTCGATGTCCTTGACGAGGAGCCCGATGTTGTAGGGCTCGTGGGTGCTGTTCGCGGTCGACTGGCCGGCCGTGGCCGCGCCGGCGCCGTACAGGGCGGCACCGGTGACGGCGCAGGCTGCGGCGACGGCCGCGAGACGCAGAGGCTTATGCATGGCAGGTTTCTACGCGCGTCACCTCGATCGGGTCAAGCCACCGTACGGGTCCCGCCGGCACCCGCCCGGGTCACAGGACGCGGTCCAGCCAGGCGAACACCTCGTCCTGCATACGGGCGTCGAAGACATGGCCGCGGTCCGGCCAGGTCTTCAGGTGCAACCGCTGCTCGGCATGACGGGAGCGCCAGACGGCCCGCAGCCTGGCGTGGGCCGCGCGGACACCGGCGGCGGGGAACAGCGGATCGAGCCCGCCGTCGAAGAACAGCATCGGCCGTGGCGCGGCGATGCTCGCGACGTCGGGGAGGTCCAGATGCCGGGCGAGCCCGGGGTGGAGCATGTGGAAAGCGGACTGGCCCCGCAGCGCGTTGTTGCCGGGGGTCATCAGCTGTTTCAGCCCGGTCATCCAGCACACGCTCGCGGCGGCCGCGATGTCGTCGCTGAGCGCGGCCGTCTGCCAGGCGCGGAAGGCCCCCATGGAGAAGCCGAGGGCCGCGACCCGGCGGCCGTCCACCCGGTCGAGCCCGGCGAGGAACCCGGCGGCACGGGCGTCCTCGCGGGCCATGAGCCCGGCCAGGGAGGAGCCGAGCTGGTAGAGGCTGCTCGCGAGGGCCTGCTGCTGCGCATGGGCGAGCGGGCCTCGGTCGCCCCAGCCGAGCGCGTCGGCGGCCAGGACGACATGCCCGCGCCGGGCGAGTTCGTCACCGAGGAACCGGCCGCCGTAGCACCGCTCGGCCCAACCGCGCGCGGACTCAAGGCGGTTGTCGTCGTACCAGGGCCGGACGACCTTCTCCTTGCCGATGTCGAACCGCGAGCCGTGGTCGTGCAGGAGCAGCACGGCGGGGAACGGCCCGCTGCCCTCAGGGGTGAGCAGCAGGGCCCGGACCCGCTCGTGGCGGGTGAGGGAGAGGGTGACCGACTCCCTTGTGAAGCCGTCCCCTTGCGCCCGCTCCCCGAACTCCGGGTCGTACGGCGTGCAGTCCTGCCGGTCCACGACGAGCGCCCGCTCCAGCTCGGCGCGGGCGGCCGCGCGCCAGGCGCCGAAGTCGCGCACCGGCGCGTTCCCCCAGGCCAGCGGGAAGGTCAACTCGTCCTTGAGTGCGGCGTGGAAGGGCGGCAGCACGGCTTCAGTGCCTCTCGTACGGCGTCCAGTCCCCGAGGTAGGTCCGCGGTGTGTGCAGGGACGCCTCCTGCCCCGTCAGCTGCGGCCGGTTCTCCGGGACCGTGACGGTGGACCCGGGGCCGGAGTTGGCGTACTCGGCGAAGCGCATGGTCTGCCACGGGTAGGCCTCGCGCATATTCGTGTACGGCGCCACCGCGTCGATCCCCGGCCCGATCCAGGTGTCCCGGACGACGAGGGAGGGCCGGGCCGTCGTCTCGTACGACGGCACCCACGGCCGCGCGATCTTGTACGCCCCGTCCTCCGCGCCCGAGGTGATCCGGCCGAGCACGGCGAGGAACCCGTACGGGTTGGCGCGGGCGGTGGAGGGCGCGAAGACCATGCCCTTGGGGGTGAACGGCACCTCCCGCGCGAGCGTGTGGAAGCGGCAGCGGTCGAAGACGGCACGAGCCCGCCCGAAGACGAAGTCGACGTCGCCCTCGATGTGGCAGTCGCGGTAGTAGTGCCGGTCGAAGGTGTCCAGGGCGCCGGTGTCGGCGAAGAGGGTGTCCTGGTGGGCCAGCAGCCGTACCCGCTCGAAGTGCGAGCGGTCGCCGGTCACGTACGCGGCGACGGCCTGGGTGCCGGTGATGTCCGGGTGGTCGGCGCGCAGCCAGTCGTTGGCGAGGGTGAGGTCGCGGACGGTGAGGCCGGGCGCGGCGGAGGTGAAGGTCGCCGAGCCGGCCGTGCCGTAGGTGCCGGAGCCGTCTGGCTTCTGAGTGCCGTTGGCGTTGTCGTACACGATGACCGTGTCGCGCGGGTCGCGGGTGGCGCCGCGCAGGGTCAGCCCGGCCTTGTCGGCGGGGATCTTCACGACCTCCCGGTAGGTGCCGGGGTGGACGACGATCGTCCAGCCGGGCCCGGTCACCGCGTCGACGGCGGCCTGCACGGAGTCGCCGGGCCGGACGTGCAGGACACGTCGGCCGGCCGCGAGGGCGGACCCGCCGGAGGTGGCGACGAGCCCGGCGGTGATCCCGGCGAGGAGGGTGCGGCGGCGCATGCTCAGCACTTCTTCCACGGGGCCCAGTCGCCCAGATAGGCCGCCCGGGTGGCCGACTCGGCCTGTTCCTCGGTGAGTTGGGGCCGGTTCGCGGGGTCGGTGATCTCGGCCCCCGGCCCGGTGTTGCGGTACTCGGCGAAGCGCTGCTGCTGCCAGGGGAAGGAGTTCGACATGTTGGCGTAGGGCGCGGCGGCGTCGATGCCGGGCCCGAGCCAGGTGTCGCGCACGGTCAGCATCGGACGGGCGGTGGGGTCGGAGCTGGGCACCCAGGGCCGGGCCAGCTTGTAGTGGGCGTCGGGTGCCTCACTGCTGACGCGGCTCCTCGTCACCAGGTAGCCGAGCGGGTTGGCCCCGGCGGTGGACGGCGCGAACACGAAGCCGTACGGCGCGGCGGCGAGGTCGGTGCGGTCCAGGGTGCGGAAGTGGCAGTGCGCGAAGACGGCGGTGGCACGCCCGAAGACGAAGTCGACGTCGCCCTCGACATGGCAGTGGGCGTAGTACTGCCGCGCGAACACGCCGAGTGCGGCGGAGTCGGCGTACAGCGTGTCCTGGTGGCCGAGGAAGCGGCAGTGGTGGAAGGCGGCCCGGTCGCCCTGCACCTTGACGGCGACGGCCTGGGTGCCCGAGACGCCGGGGTGGTCGGCGCGCAGCCAGTCGTTGGCGAAGGTGATCCAGCGGGCGGTGAAGCCGTCGGAGCGGATCAGGGTGGTGGCGGAACCGGAGGTGCCGTAGGTGCCGGAACCGTCGGGCCTGGGTGTCCCGGCGGCGTTGTCGTACACGACGACCACGTCGCGCGGGTCCTCGCTCGCGCCGATCCAGGACATCTCGGGGGCGGCGACGGCCACGGTCTCCCGGTAGACGCCGGGCGCGAGGACCAGGGTGTACCCGGTGCCGCCGGCCGCGTTCACGGCGGCCTGGACCGTGGTGAAGTCGCCGCGGCCGCGCGGATCGACGTACAGCGTCGTGGCGGTGAGCCGGGCGGCCGGCGATCCGTAGCGGCCGAAGGGCCCGTGCGGCGGGCGGGTCCCGGCGTACGCGGGCAGCGGCGCGAGGCCGAGGGCGGCGCCGGCGACGAGGAATCCGCGTCGGGAGAGGGTGGCCATGGGGAGGTGCTCCTTCACGGTGCGGGGCGTGAGGGGATGGGCCGGGGCGGACGGGCCCGTGATGGGGCCGCGGTGCGGACCGCCCCGGCCGGTTCGGGGTGCGGTCAGCGCAGCCGGCCGGCGCCCGCGCGGTGGCGGACGAGACCGGGCACGGCCCACGCGGGGTCGACCTTGGTGCGCAGCTCGGGCGTCCAGCCGACGCCGGACTGGAGGGTCTCGGCGGGGATCTCCGCGTTGTGCACGGCGATCAGGTCGACGGGCTCGCCGTTGACGAGGTTGCCCGCGGCGGTGAGCGGCGCCTCGTTCCACTTCTTGAGGATCTTGGCGGGGCTGACGCCCGCGGGCAGCGTGAAGGCGTTGTGCTCGGCGACGAGCTGGGACTCCTTGCCGATGCCGAAGCTGTAGGCGTAGGTGTCGTCGCCGATGAAGTGGTTGTTGTAGGAGTCGACCTGTCCGAAGCGGACGCGGGGCGCGCGCTCGACGAGGTCGCGGAACAGGTTGTGGTGGAAGGTCACCTTCAGGTGGCCCCGGTCGGTGGCGGTGGTCGCGGCGTTGTCGCTGTTGCCGATCAGGATCGTCTTGTCGTGGTCGGCGAAGACGTTCCAGGAGGCGGTGACGTGGTCGGAGCCGCGGACGATGTCCAGTTCGCCGTCGTGCTGCTGGTACAGCATCCCGAAGTAGGTGGGGGCGGCGCTGTCGGGGTGGCTGCCGTCGGTGAAGGTGTTGTGGTCCATCCACACATGGGTGGAGCCGTACACCACGACGGAGTCGTACTCGGAGTTCCAGTTGCCCTTGGACCCGTCCCTGGGGTCCCACTGCGGGAAGCAGTCGATGGGGCTCTCGAAGGTGAGGTTGCGGACGATGACGTTGTCCACGCCCTTGATCTGGAGGCTGGCGCCCTTGAGGCCGGCGCCCCGGCCGACGCCGATGATGGTGGTGTTGGCGGGCACCTCCACCTTGATGAGCTGGTCCTGCACGGCGGCCGACGCACGCCGCAGTCCCTCGGGGCTGTCGTCCGGCTCGGCGTCCAGCCGGGTCTCCAGGCCCCAGGTCTCGGGGGCGTACTTCTCCAGGTAGGCGTCGAAGTCGTAGCCGGGCACGGCGAGGGCGTCACAGCCGTCGGCGACGGCGTCGATGGTGCCTCTGACCTTGACGATCTTCGGCGCGGAGCCGCCCTCTTCGAGCGCGGCCCGGAACTCGGCCCAGGTGCTGACGGTGTAGACGTGCTCGGCGTCGGCGGCGGCACCTCCACTGGTGCCGGTCCCGTACGACCCCCACCCGTCGCCCGCCGGCAGCACTTCCCTGGCGACATCGTGCCGCCCGCCGCCGTGCGCGACGGCGCCTCCGGTGACGGACAGCACCAGCGCGGTGCAGCCGAGCACAGTAATGACACGTCCATGACATTTACGGATATTCACGCTGCGGCTCTCCTAGTTACTCGACATCCGACGGCCAGGTGATCCACGAGTCCGGGATCTCGTCCTCCAGCCGGAGCACGTCCCGCGGCGCGAGCACCCGGGCCCGCACCAGCTCCCGCGCCACCATCCGGGCGACCGCGATCGCACCCGGCGGATTGAAGTGCGTGTTGTCCTGCTCAGTCGCAGTCCAGTTGAAGTACGCCTTGGTCTCCTCGACCCCCAGCTCCTGCCACAACGCCAGCGACAGCGCCTGGACGTCGAGCAGCGCGACCCCCTCCTCGGCGGCCAGCGCCCGCATCGCCGCCGGGTACTCCCCATGGCTGGGCAGCGCCTTCCCCGCGCTGTCGAACCTCCGCCGCTCCACGGACGTCGCCAGCACGGGCCGGGCACCTCGCGCCCGCGCCCCCTCGACATACCTCCGCAGACACTCCTGATACGTCGACCAGGGCTCGGTGTACCGCGTCGGATCCGTCGTCTTCTCGTCGTTGTGCCCGAACTGGATCAGCAGAAGGTCCCCCGGCCGAATGGCCGCGAGAATGACATCCAGCCGCCCTTCGTCGATGAAACTCTTCGAACTCCGCCCGTTCACCGCGTGATTGGAGACGACCCGGTCCTTGTGCAGAAAGAACGGCAACGCCATTCCCCACCCGGTCTCGGGCGCGGCGGAGACATACTTCTGGGCGGCGGTGGAGTCACCGGCGATGTAGAGCGTGCGGCTGGAATGCCGTGAGGCATGAGCGGGGCTGCTGACGGCAGCGCCGAGGGGAACGGCGGCAAGTGCGGCGGCAGCGACCTGTCGACGGCTGAGGGACACGCCTTGAACCTTTCAACGGGGGGCGAGTTATCAGGGGCGCGGGGAACTGCGCGACCAGCCAGGGACGGCCCGCACCCTGCAAAGCACAGGCCGCCCCACGGCGAGACTCGGAAAAGAACGGTCAGCCGTTCTGCTGCTTCCACTCCGCCTGAGCCTCATTCAGCTGCTCAGCCAGCCCGTCCAGGAATTCCTTCGCACTCATCTTCCCCAGCAGCACCTTCTGGAAGTTCGGCTCGTTGTCCGCCTTGGAAATGGTGTTCCAGTCAGGCAGGTAGTACGGCAGCTGCACGATGGTCGTCGACCCGTCGGTCAGCGCGGCAGCGGCCAGCTTCGTCGGCTCCGCCTTGGTCACCCACGCGTCCGAAGCCGCCTCCGTGTTCGCCGGCACCTGCCCCGCGGACTCGTTGAACTTCGAGTTCTCCGCGTGCGACAGCGCGAACTCGATGAACTTCCAGGCGGCGTCCTTGTTCTTGGAGTTCTTGAACAGCCCCAGCCCGTCCACGGGGTTGGACACCTGGACCCGCTTGCCGGCGGAGCCCACCGGCTGCGGAATGCCCCGGAACTTCTCCGTCCCGAACGCCTTCACATGGTCCTGGTACGAGCCCAGGTTGTGGTTCAGCATGCCGATCGTGCCGGAGTCCCACTGCGCGACCATCTTGGTGAAGTCGTTGTTCAGGTCGGCCGCGGGGGTGCTCTTCTTGAAGAGCCCGGCGTACTTCTCCAGCGCGGCGACGTTCTTCGGGTCGTTCACCGTCGTCTTGTCGCCGTTCCAGAACGACGTGATCCCGGACTGCCCGTACATGGAGTCGAGCGCCTGCGCGATGGAGCCCGCGCCGCCCCGGATCGTGTAGCCGAACTCGTTCTTCTTGGCGTCGGTCAGCTTCTCCGCCGCCTCGTAGAACTTGTCCCAGGTGGTCGGCTCGTCGAGGCCCGCCTTCTCGAACAGGTCGGTGCGGTAGTACAGCACGCCGTTGTTGGCGGAGGTCGGGATCGAGTACAGGGTGCCGTCGCCGCCGCCGGCGGCCTTCATGGACTCGACCATGTCCTTGTTGAGCATGCCCTTAAGGGCGGACTTGTCGAGCCGCTCGTCCAGCGGCTCCAGCGCGTTCTGCGCGGAGAACCCGGCGAGCATGGCCGCGCCGACACCGCCGACGTCCGGCAGGCCGCCGCCCTGGATGGCGGTGTCGACCTTGGACTGGTACTCGGTGGAGGCGATACCGACGTACTCGACGTCGATGTCCGGGTTGGCCTTCTCGAAGTCGGCGATGATCTCCTTCCAGACATCGGTGCGGACACCGCCGTTGTTGTCCCAGAAGACGATCTTGCCCTTGCCGTCGCCCTCGGCGCCCGTGCCGCCGCCGCCATTGCCGTCGTCGCCGCAGGCGGTCGCGGTCAGGGCGAGCACGGATCCCAGGGCCACGGCCGCGGCGGCCCGCCTGCTTCTGCTGCTGCTGATCTTCATCGGTCGGCTCTCTTCTTCTGGATCCAACGGGATGCCATCGGGAATTCCATCGGGGATTCCCTCGGGGGATATGAAGTTGTGGGGGGTCAGCGGGTGTGCGGCGCCCAGTCGTCGGCGCCCCGGAGGTAGTCGTCGACGCCGTACGACGCCACGTCGGCGTCACTCAGCTGCGGCCGGTCCGCGCTCACCACGGCACCCGGGCCGTAGTTGCGGTACTCCGCGAACCGCGCGTCCTTCCACGAGAAGCCGCTCATGTCGGTCCACGGCGCCGACTTGATCGCGGCGGGCAGCTCGGTCTCCCGGATCAGGACCTGGCCCACGGCGTCCGGCTCCCCGCCCGGATGCCAGGGCCGGCCGAGGTGGAAGGACCCCTCCGGGGCGTCGCTCACGATCCGCGACCGGGTGATCAGGAACCCGTACGGGTTGCCCTTCCAGGTCGAGGCGGCCGTGATGTAGCCGTTGTTGCTGGCGGAGCCCCGGCTCAGGGCCCGGATCACCGACCGGTCGATGACGGTCGTCGCCCGCCCGTAGACGAAGTCGACGTCGCCCTCGATGGAGGAGTCGCGGATGTAGACCCGGCTGACGGTGGTCAGCTTGGGGCTGTCGGTCATCAGGGTGTCCTGGTTGCCCAGGAAGGCGGTGTCCTCGAAGACGATCCGGTCGCCGGTCGTCTTCACCGCCAGCGCCTGCTCGCCGTTCAGCTCGTGCGCGGCTTCGTCGAAGTCGTTGCTGAAGGTGAGACGGCGCGCCGTGACGTCGCTCGCGGCGATCCGTACGGTGGCGCTCCCGTTGGAGCCGCCGTACGCGGCCGGTGTGTCGTAGACGATGACGGTGTCGGACCGGTCCTGTCCAGTCCCCTGCACAATGATGTTCGGCTTTGTCGCGGGAATGTAGACCTTCTCGCGATACGTCCCCGGCGCGACGGCGAGCGTCACCGGCACGTCGTTGCCGTCCGGCACGGCGTCCACGGCGGCCTGCACGGTCGGGTACGCGCCCGGGACGTGCAGGACGACGCCGATCTGCCGCTGCGGCCCGGAGAACCGCCTGACCAGCGCCGGCACGGCGGCGGCCGGGTCCAGCCGGTAGGCGTAGAACTCCCGCGGATCGAAGGCGGCACCCCACTCGTCGTGCCGGCCCGTGGTGTTCCGCAGGATCGACCCGCGCTGCACCAACTCCGCGGTGGTGTCCGCCTGATAGGGGTGCTGGACGTCTTCGTAATAGCTGTTCTCGATGACCATCTTGGTGCGCCCGCGCGACCAGTTGCCGTACGTCCACACGGGGTCGCCCGGATCGGCCTGCGCCGTCAGGTAGTTGTTGTACAGGTGCGCGTAGGCGGCGTTGTCCACGGACGGGTTGCGCTGCTTGGTCCGGGCGAACCAGTTGTGGTCGACCGTGATCTGGGTGCGGACGTTCGACGTCCAGCCCAGCCCGAACGTCTTGTTGTTGTTCTCGAAGCGGTTGTAGGAGACGGTCACGTACTCGCTGTCCTTGCGGATGTCGAGCTGGCCGTCGCAGATGTTCGAGAAGCGGTTGTGGTCGACCCAGACGTGATGGGCGGTGTCCATCTGGATGCCGTCGAAGTCGGTGTCCTTGCAGTCCCAGTTGCCCTCGACCGCCGAGTCGCGGATCGTCAGATTGCGGATGATCACGTTGTGCGTGCCGGGGTTCAGATGCAGCTCGCCGTGGACGATCTCGCCGGTGTCGCCGACGCCGACGACCGTCTTGTCGGAGGCCACGTCGATCTCGGCACCGAACGGCTCCACCGCGATCGAGCCCTTGACCCGGATGACGTACGGCTCATCGGCCGCCGCGTACCGGGCCAGCGAGGCCGCGTCCGTGACGGTGACGACCTTGCCGCCGGCCCCGCCGGTGGTGCCGCCGGCGAGGGAGGCGAAGCCATGGGGCACGTCGGTGAAGCGGGTGCCCGCCGCGGCGGCGGGAGCGGCCGGTTCGGCCTGGGCCTCCCCGACCGACCCCAGGCCGAGCGAGGCGACGAGGGCCGCGGCGGCGGCCACGGCTCTGCCGGCGCCCGGCAAGCGCTTGCTACGGAGGTGCGTCATTGCGGCTCCCAACAGGCTGACGAATGCGGTGCGTTACTGCGGCGTGACCCTGAAGTGCGTGAAGGTGGCGGTGCCCGCGTGCCCCTGGCCGTCGGGCGCGAGGGCGACCAGGCCGAGCAGGGCACCGACCCAGCGCCACGGCGTGGCGGCGAAGACCTGCCCGGACGGCGTCCAGCCGTCACCGAGGTCGGTGAAGAACCGGCAGCGTGCTCCGGCGCCGATCTCGATCCGCAGGCGCGCCCACCCCTCGGGCGCGGGCCGGGCCCGGGCCGCGTCCCGCTCCCGGTCGGCGACGCCCTCGGCGAACCGGTGCACCAGCTCGGCCGTGCCGTCGGCCGCGCGTTGCAGCCCGATCCACGAGAAGGCGTCCCCGAGCACGGCGAGCCCGGCCCGCGCGCCCGGCTCCTCGCTGTCCAGGCGCAGCCCGACCTCGACCGTGCAGGGCATGCCGGGCAGCCGCTGGGTGAGGACGTTCGGCAGCCTGCGCAGGTCGTGCGCGTCGGCCGAGCGGACGCAGGCGAGCTTCAGGCCGTCGCCGGAGTGCTGGGTGGCCCAGCCGTCCTGGGGGTTGGCGGTCCACTGCCACTGCCGGCCGAACCGGCCGCCGGGGAAGTCGTCGTCCGTGGCGGGCGCGGCGGGCGGCTGGGGCGGCAGGTCGGGGAGCTTGTGCACGGTCACCGGGGCCCCGTCGTCGCCCATCACCGGCCAGCCGTCGGCCCCCCAGCGCATCGGCTGGAGATGGACGACCCGGCCGTAGGCGCCGCGCTGCTGGAAGTGCACGAACCAGTCCTCCCCCGAGGCCGTGCGCACCCAGCCGCCCTGATGGGGGCCGTTGACGTCGGTGTCCTTCTGCTCCAGGACGACCTTCTCCTCGTACGGCCCGAAGAACCCGCGTGAGCGCAAGGCGCCCTGCCAGCCGGTCTCCACTCCCCCGGCCGGGGCGAGGATCCAGAACCAGCCGTCGTGCTTGTACAGCTTGGGCCCTTCGAGGGTGAACCAGCCGGGGACGCGGTCGGCGTCCACGATCAGCGTGCCCTCGTCGAGCAGCCCGGTGGCGTCGGGGCGCATCCGGTGGCCGGTGAGCCGGTTCTTCACCCCGGAGCGGGACTTGGCCCAGGCGTGCACCAGGTAGGCCTCGCCGGTGTCCTCGTCCCACAGCGGGCAGGGGTCGATCAGCCCCTTGCCCTCCTTCACCAGGTGCGGCCGCGTCCAGGGCCCCCTGATCTCGGGGGCGTTGACCTGGAAGACGCCCTGGTCGGGGTCGCCCCAGAAGATCCAGAAGCGGTCGTCGTGGAAGCGCAGCGAGGGCGCCCACACCCCGCAGTCGTGCCGGGGCCGGGCGAACTCCTCGGCGGGCTCCAGCCGGTCCAGGGCGTGGCCCACCAGCGTCCAGTTGACCAGGTCCCGCGAGTGCAGCAGGGGCAGACCCGGGACGCGGCCGAAGCTGGAGGCGGTGAGGTAGAAGTCGTCGCCGACGCGCAGCACGTCCGGGTCGGACCAGTCGGCGTTCAGGATCGGGTTGGTGTACGTCACTGGGCGACCGCCTTGCGGATCAGCGCGGCCGCCTCGGTGCGGTCGAGCCGGCCGTCGGCGACGACCGTGACGACACGGCGTACGAGGGTGTCGCCGGGGCCGATCGCGACGCGCTCGGTGTGCGCGAGGGAGGAGCCGACGCCCGGGTACTCGGCGGTGCGCACGAACCACGGGTCGCGGCGGGTGGCGTCGGTGGCCCCCGCGAAGACGAGCGTCCAGGTGCTGCCTGCCAGGGCCAGCCACTCGGCCGTCCGGCCGTGCACCTGTTCCTCGCCCTCGGCGTCGGGTGTGAAGACCTCCGGCGCCTCGGCCTCCTTGCGCGCCCGCCAGAAGAAGCCGCCGTAGGCCGCGCCGGGGCGGCCGTTGGTGGCGGGGCTGCCGACGGACAGGGTGTCGGGGGTGGTGTTGGTCAGGGCGAAGGTGAAGTCCAACGCCCAGGCGGCGTCGCCGAGTTCGGTCGCGGCGACGGTACGGCGCTCGTGCAGCAGCTCGCCCCGCGCGGCGACCCAGCGCAGTTCCTCGACGAATCCGTCCGGGTCGCGCAGCTGGAAGGCGACGTGCCGCTGGGCACCGTGGTTGTCCAGCTCGGTCGGGCCCTGGTCGCGCACGAAGGTGCGGCCGCCCCAGAAGTTGTGCCCCTCGACGTCGGGAACGGCGACACCGACGCCGAGGTGGTGCGGGTGGTCGGCAGGGCTCAGTTCGGTGACGGCCGTGCCGGCGAGGGTGGTGACGGGGTGCAGGTAGGGGCGCGGGGAGAGCCGGCCGGGCAGCTCGGGCCGGGTGACATAGCGGCCGACGGGGCGACCGGCGGCGCTCAGCACCGGGGACTCGGTCATCGGAAGCTCACCTCCTGAGCCGCCCAGGGGGCGCCCAGTTCGGAGTAGAGGGCGAGGGTGTCGGCGCAGGCCGCGACCAGTCCGTCGACACCGGGCACGACCCGGCGCCGCTCGGCGGGCAGCAGCCGCCAGGCCGACTCGGGCAGCGCAGCCGGGTCGGGGGCCTGCCGGATCGCCTCGACGACCTTCATGAAGGCGCCGGTCGCCTCCGGCGGCACGAGCAGTTCGGCGCCGGCCGTGAGGTGGGCGGCGAGGTTCTCCAGCAGGTCGGTGCGGCCGTACTCGAACTCCTCCGGGCCGTGCCCGGCACGCTGGAGCAGCACGCGGTCCTGCTTGTACCAGAAGGTGATCCGTCCCCGGCTGCCGTGCACCAGGACGTACGGCTCGTCGGGCCGCTCCGCGCACAGGGTCGCGGCGACGGCGACCGTGCGGCCCCCGCCGGTCGTGACGCGGACGCAGGAGGTGTCGTCGGCCTCGATGGCGTTGGCGTGCCACAGCTCGGTCTCGACCTCGGCCACGTCCTCGGCCCGCCCGGCGCCGGCCAGCACGAGGGCGGTGGCGACGGCGTGCGCGAGGGGGTTGGTGAGCGCCCCGTCGATCACGTCGGCGCCGTTCAGCCGCCGTCTGCCGGCCCAGGGCGCCCGCCGGAAGTAGGCCTCGTCCCGCGCCCAGGCGCCCGCGCCGCCGACCCCGGCGACCTCACCGATCGCGCCCTCGGCGATCAGCCGACGGATCGCGGGCACGGCGTGCGAGCCGAGCGACTGGAACCCGATCTGGCAGGCGACCCCCGCCGCCGCGACCCCGTCGGCCATCCGCCGGAACTCGGCGTACGACGGTGCCGGCGGCTTCTCCAGCAGCAGGTGGACGCCCCTGCGGGCGGCCGTCAGCGCCAGGTCGGTGTGGGTGGGGATCGGCGTGCAGACGACCGCGGCCTCGGCGCCGGTGGCGTCGAGCAGGGCGCCGAAGTCGGCCGACTGGGCGGGCAGTTCGCCGCCGAACTCCTCCTCGGTGAGCGGGGTCAGCTCGCAGATGCCGACGAGGCGGACGAGTCCCTTCGCCTGGAGCCGCCTGATGTTCTCGACGTGCCAGCGGCCATGGCCGCGGGCACCCGCCAGCACGATGGGCAGGCTCATGGGATCCTCCCGGCGCCCGCGCCCTTGCGCACGGCCCGGTCGGCCGCCTGGGCGCTGTCGATCCCGCCGTGCAGCACGGGCGTCCAGCCGACGTCGGCCGTCAGATCGCGCTCGCTGCCGGAGTTGTAGGCGTTGTGGATGGCCAGCAGGTCGACGGGGAAGCCGTTGAACAGCGTGCCCCGCTGGTACAGCGCGCTGCCGTTCCAGCTCTTGACCAGGTCGGCGACCTCGACGTGCCCCGGCACGGTGAAGGCGTTGTTCTCCGCGTAGACGGCCGACTCGGTGCTCACGCCGATCGAGTAGCGGTAGTCGTGGACGTCCTCGGGGACGACATAGCGGTTGTTGTAGAGGTGGACCTGCCCGAACCGCACGCGCGGGGCGCGCTGGACGACGGACTCGAACTGGTTGTGGTGCAGGGTGACCCGCAGCCTGCCGCGGTCGGCTGTGGCGGAGTCGCTGTTGCCGATGAGCATGGCCTTGTCGTGGCCGACGAACCGGCTCCAGGAGACGGTGACCAGGTCGGAGGCGTTGGTGATGTCCAGCAGTCCGTCGTGGCGCAGGTAGTTGCGGCCGAAGTAGGTCGGCTCGTCCTCGTCCGGGTGGCCCTTGTCGCTCGCGGTGACATGGTCGACCCACACATGGGTGGCGCCGGCCAGCCACAGGTTGTCGTACGCCGTCTTCCAGTCGCCGAGGCCGCCGGTGTTGGGCTGCCAGACGGGGAAGCAGTCGTAGGCGTCGCGCAGTTCGAGGTTGCGGACGATGACATTGTCCGCGCCCCTCACCTGGAGGCTGGCGCCCTTCAGTACGGCGTCGTCCCCGAGCCCGACGATCGTGGTGTGGGAGCCGACCCGCAGCACGACCCGCTCGGCCTGGCGGGCGGCCGAGGCCTGGCGGGCCTCCTCCTGGGGGCCGCTGGGCTTGGCGGCGCCCCAGGTGCGGGGGTCGTAGGCGGCGAGGTACCGCTTCAGGCTGTAGCCGTCGGTGGCGTAGTCGTCGCAGTCGAGCCGACGCCCCTGGTCGTCGGTGTTGGCGTCGACGGTCCCGGCGACCCGGATGATCTTCGGGGTGTCGCTGCCGCCGTCGAGGGCGCGCACGAGCTCCGCGCGGTCGGTGACGGTGAAGACATGGGCGTCGTCGGCGGCGGCCCCGCCGGTGGTGCCTGAGCCGTACGCCGCCCAGCCGTCGTCGGCTGCGAGGGTGTCGCGGGAGATGTCCCGCGCGTCGGCGTGCGCGGGGACGCTGAGGACCGCCAGGAGAGCCAGCGACACGAGAAGGCGGTGCTTCCTCATCCCTTCACCGCCCCCGCGCTGAAGCCGGTGATCAGCCACTTCTGGATGAAGGCGAACACGAGCACGACCGGCACGGCCGCGATGATGCCGCCCGCCGCCAGCGCCCCGAGGTCCACGCTGTCGGCGCTCATCAGGGTGTTCAGGCCGACCGGGATGGTCTGCTTGTCGGGGTTGTTGAGGAACATCAGGGCGAACAGGAAGTGGTTCCAGGAGTGCACGAAGGCGAAGGAGCCGACGGCGATCAGACCCGGCCGCAGCAGCGGCAGGACGATGATCCGGAAGGCCGTGAACCGGTTGCAGCCGTCCACCCAGGCCGCCTCCTCCAGGGAGTACGGCACGTTCTTGATGAAGTTGCTGATCAGGATCATCGACAGCGGCAGCTGGAACACCGTCTCCGCGATGATGACGCTGCCCAGCGAGTTGATCATCTGCAGCTCGGCGAAGATCTCGAACAGCGGCACCAGCAGCAGCGCGCCCGGCACGAACTGGGAGCACAGCAGGGCCAGCATGAACGCCCGCTTGACCTTGAAGTCGAACCGGGCGAGCGCATAGCCGCCGGCCAGGGCGACGATCGTCGTCATCACCAGCGTGGCGAGGCCGACGAGCAGGCTGTTCTGGAAGTACGTACCGAAGCTCCGCTCGTTCCAGACCTTCTCGAAGTGCTCGCCGGTGACGGGCCAGGGCAGCAGCGAGGTGGAGCCGGAGGGGCGGACCGCGAACAGCAGGATCCAGTAGAAGGGGATGAGGGTGAACACGAGGTAGACGGACAGCGGCACATAGATCTGCCAGCGCGGGACCTCGTCCCAGGTGCGCTCCCTGCCGCTCGGGGCGTCGGGCGTCCGCCGCGGGACGACCACGCGAGTCTCGGGGATGGCCTCCTTGACCGTCACTTGTCCTCACCTCCGAACTTGCTCAGCCGCAGATAGACGATCGAGCAGAAGAGCAGGATCACGAACGCCACCGTGGTCAGCGCGGACGCGTATCCGAAGTCATGGGATTCGACGCTGGTGTTGGCGATGTACAGCGGCAGGGTCGTGGTCTCTCCGGCCGGGCCGCCGCCGGTCAGCGTGTACAGCAGGTCGACGTTGTTGAACTCCCACACCGCGCGCAGCAGCGTGGACAGGACGATCGCGTCCTTCAGGTGGGGCAGCGTGATGTGCCAGAACTGCTTGATCCGACTGGCCCCGTCGACCTCGGCGGCCTCGTAGAGGTCCTTGGAGACGGACTGGAGGTCGGCGAGGATGAGGATCGCGAAGAAGGGCACCCCGCGCCACAGGTCGGCGACGATCGCCGCCGGGAACACGGTGGAGGTGTCGGACAGCCAACTGGTGCCGTAGGACCCGATGCCCATGTCGGCGAGATAGCGGGTGATGCCGGTCTGGGAGTTGTAGAGCAGCACCCAGATCGCGGACGTCAGCACACCGGAGACGGCCCAGGGCGAGAAGACCAGCGCGCGGCCGATCGCCCGCCCCACGAAGGTCTGGTTGACGATCAGCGCCAGCGCGAGTCCGAACAGCAGCTGCAGTGCGACCTCGACGAACACCCACTTGGCGCTGAAGGTCAGGGTCGACCAGAACTGCGGGTCGTCCGTGAAGATCCGGACGAAGTTGTCGAAGCCCGCGTACCCGTTCCGCCAGGGCTTGGTGGGGTTGTAGTTCTGCAGGCTGTAGTAGAAGACGCTGATGACGGGGTACGCGATGAAGCCCAGCATCAGCAGGGCCGCCGGCGCGATCAGCAGATAGGGAAGTCTGCGCGGTGTGGCGGAGGCACGGCGCCGCCTCGGTGGCGCGGGCGGTTTCGCCACGGCTGCGGCTTGGGCCATGACTGTTCTCCGTTCGTGTGCGTGTGAAGCGCTTGCCGGTAGTCGTTCGAAATATCGGCCAAGAAAAAGGGTGTCTAGCCCGCGTACGGGTCCTGCACCTTGCCGGGCCGCGCGAGGAACTCGAAGTCGCAGCCGGTGTCCGCCTGGGTGATCTGCTGGTCGTAGAGGAACCCGTAGCCCCGCTCGTAACGGGCGGGCGGAGGCGTCCACTCGGCGCGCCGCCGCTCCAACTCCTCATCAGCGACGTGCAGATGAAGGGACCGGGCCTCCACGTCCAGGGTGATCGGATCCCCGCTCCTGACCAGCGCGAGCGGCCCGCCGATGTACGACTCGGGCGCCACATGCAGCACGCACGCGCCGTAACTGGTGCCGCTCATCCGGGCGTCGGAGATCCGCACCATGTCCCGCACCCCCTGCTTGAGCAGATGGTCCGGGATGGGCAGCATGCCGTACTCGGGCATGCCCGGCCCGCCCTTGGGCCCGGCGTTGCGCAGCACCAGCACACTGTCGGCGGTGATACCGAGCGCGGGGTCGTTGATGGTGCGCTGCATGGTCCGGTAGTCGTCGAAGACAACAGCGGGCCCGGTGTGCTTGAGCAGATGCGGCTCGGCGGCGATGTGCTTGATGACGGCACCGTCCGGGCACAGATTCCCGCGCAGCACGGCGACACCGCCCTCACCGGCGACGGGATTCTCCCGGCTGCGGATGACATCGTCGTTGTGCACCTGAGCCCCGGCGATCTGCTCGCGCAGGGTGTCGTACGAGACGGTCGGCCGGTCCAGATGCAACAAGTCGGGTATCCGCGACAGGAACCCGGGCAGCCCGCCGGCGAAGTGGAAGTCCTCCATCAGGTACGTCTGTCCGCCGGGCCGCACATTGGCCAGCACGGGCACGGTCCGCGCGATCCGGTCGAAATCGTCCAGCGTGAGCCGGACCCCGGCCCGCCCCGCCATGGCGATCAGATGGATGACGGCGTTGGTGGACCCCCCGAGCCCGAGAACAGTGGTGACGGCGTCCTCGAAGGCCTCCCGGGTGAGGATCTGCGAGAGCCGCCGATCCTTCCGCACCAGCTCCACGGCGACCATGCCGGCCTTGGCTGCCATCCGGTCATGGGCGGAGTCGACGGCGGGAATGCTGGAGGCACCGGGCACGGTCACCCCGAGCGCCTCGGCGGCAGCCGTCAGCGTCGACGCCGTCCCCATGGTCATGCAGTGCCCCGGGGACCGGGCGAGCCCGTTCTCCAGCTCCGCCATCTCGCAGTCGCCGATGAGCCCGGCCCGCTTGTCGTCCCAGTACTTCCACATGTCCGTACCGGAGCCGAGCACTTCATTGCGCCAGTGCCCGGGGAGCATGGGACCGGCAGGCACGAAAACGGCCGGCAGGTCGGCGGAGGCGGCCCCCATCAACAGCGCGGGCGTGGACTTGTCGCAGCCGCCCATCAGCACGGCCCCGTCCACCGGATAGGACCGCAGCAGCTCCTCGGTCTCCATGGCGAGCATGTTCCGGTACAGCATCGGGGTCGGCTTCTGGAAAGTCTCGCTCAGCGTGGAGACAGGGAACTCCAGCGGGAAACCGCCGGCCTGCCACACGCCCCGCTTCACGGCCTGCGCACGATCGCGCAGATGCACATGGCAGGGGTTGATGTCGGACCACGTATTGAGGACAGCTATGACGGGCTTGCCGAGATGCTCCTCGGGCAGATACCCGAGCTGCCGGGTCCGCGCCCGATGGCTGAAGGACCGCAGCCCTTCGGTCCCGTACCACTGATGGCTGCGAAGCTCCTCCGGCCGCGTCATATGGACCACCCGGCAGCGATGGCGGCGACCTCGGCCCGCTCGCTCTCCGGCAGCGGCCGGCTGGGCGGGCGAACGTCACGCCGGCACAGCCCGAGCGCGGCGAGCGCCTCCTTCACGACGGTGACGTTGTTGGCGGAGGCGTCGGCGGCACGCAGCTCCTCGAACCGCCGGATCTGCTCCCAGACCTTCATCGCGGCCGCGTAGTCCCCGGACCGCAGCGCCTCGATCATGTTGAGCGAGACCGTGGGCGCGACATTCACCAGCCCGGAGGTGAACCCGGTGGCCCCGGCGGAGAAATAGGACGGCGCATAGGGCTCGGCAAGCCCGGCCACCCACACGAACCGCTCCAACCCAGCATCACGCGCGAAGCCGGCGAACCGAGCGGCGTCCGGAACGGCGTACTTCACCCCGATGACATTGGGACAGACATCGGCGAGCTCGGCGAGCCGAGCGCCCTCCAACTGCGCGTTACGGATGTACGGCACGACACCCAGCTCGGGAACGGCCTCGGCGACCGAGCGGTGGTAGTCGACCCACCCGTTCTGCGAGACGTACGGATGCACGGGCTGGTGCACCATGACCATCGCGGCACCGAGGTCCCGGGCATGCCGGGCGGAGGCGACGGCGGTGGGCACGTCGTGCCCCACCCCCACGAGCACCACGGCCCGGTCGCCCACTTCCTCCATGGTCAGCTCGGTGACGAGACGGCGCTCCTCGGGAGTCAGCGCGTAGAACTCGCCGGTGTTGCCGTTGGGGGTCAGAGTCCGGACACCACCGTCCAGCAGCCGACGCAGCAGAGCCCGGTAGGCGTCCTGCTCCACCGCCCCGTCCTCGGCGAACGGGGTGACCGGGATCGCCACCACGTCGGCCAGGGCCGCCCGTTGGGTCTCGAACGTCGTTGTCATGCCTGACCGTCCTCTCCCTGGGCCTCGCCGGCCGTTTCCGGGAAGGCCCGTAGCACGAACGACGCGATGTGATCGTGAAGCGCACGGGCGGCACCGTCGGCGTCGCCCGCCAGGGCGAGACGCAGGATCTCCTGGTGCTCACGGGCCTCCCGCTCCCACGAAGGGGAGGCGGCCCAGGCGACGGCGGACACCAGGGCGGCCTGGTCGCGCACCTCGTCGAGCATCCGCCCGAGCAGCGGATTGCCGCAGGGCAGATACAGCGCCCGGTGGAACTCCCGGTTGGCCAGGGAGCGTTCGGCGGTGTCACCGGCGTCGTCGGCACGCGAGAGCGCGGCACGCGCGGCGTCCAGCGAGGCCCCTCGCCGCACCGCGCGCCGCAGCGCCTCGGGCTCCAGCAGCAGCCGCACGTCGTAGACCTCGCGCGCCATGTCCGCGTCGACCATGCGCACCGTGACGCCCTTGTACTGGCTCATCACGACCAGCCCGGTCCCGGCCAGCGTCTTCAGCGCCTCCCGCACGGGGGTCTTCGACACCCCGAACTGGGCGGCGAGCTCGGTCTCGACCAGGGCCTGACCAGGCGTCAACCGACCAGTGAGAATTCGGCGTTTGATCTCCTCCAGCACGAACTGCGTGCGGGAGGGGATCGGCGTGGGCACAGAGGTCATGCGCGCCTCTCGGATCTGACGTATCGCGTCTCATATATGACGTACGAAGTACGACGCGACGAAGCTAGAAGCGCACCCAGGTTTCGTCAATGCTTCTGACAAAAGAAAGTTCAGACGGTCCGGGTCTCCCCTTCGCGGGCCATGGACGTCGGCCCCCCGAACACGGCAGCCGCCCGCTCGACGGCCTCCTCCCGGTCCAGCGACGGCCCGACATGCGTGACGAGCAGTTCCCGAGCCCCCTTCGCGCACGCCCCGGCGTCCTCCGGCGTCAGATGCACCTGACGTTCGCCTTCGCGACCGCGGTCGATGTCGGCCTCGCACACGAACAGATCCGCGCCCCGCGCCAGCTCCCCCAGCGCGTCACAGGGCCCGCTGTCCCCGGAGTACGCCAGCACACTCCCCTGACACTCCGCCCGCAGCCCGTACGCCTCCACGTCGTGCACCACGGCCCGCGCGGTCAGCGTCAGATTCCAGTGCCGCACGGAATGCCCGTCGTACAACGGCCGGAAGTCGAACACGTCCCTCAGGAACTCCACGTCCGTCCGCCCGAAGAACCCCGCGATCCGCCGGTCGCACCCCTCGGGCGCGTACACGGGGACGGGGCCGGCCAAGGTGACGCCGCCGTACGCGAAGGCGTAGTGCGCGGCCAGCAGGTCCGCGCAGTGATCCGCATGCAGATGCGACACCCAGATCGCCGTCAGCCGCGCCGGATCCATGTGCCTCCGCAACTCCGCGAACGTCCCGAACCCGGCGTCCACCCACACCTCCGCGCCACCGCCGCGCAGCAGATAGCCGGACGTGGGGCGGTCCGGCCCCGGGTGCGGAGATGCGGTACCGAGCACAGTGAGGCTTAGGGGCATGCCCCGGAGCGTACGTTTCCCTCCGGGGGTCGGCCGCGCATTTGGCGTGCCGCCGCGCCTCCCCGCCGTACGCGACTGCGGGCCGTCGTCGGCTGGTCGCGCAGTTCCCCGCGCCCCTAAGGACACGACCGTCAGCCGCGTACGGTCGCAAGGAACCACGGACGGTGGGCGATGGGGCCAGCCGCGAACGGCGGGGAGGGGACGGGACGGGGGGTTGTCCGCCCGCAGCGGCCGGCGGAAACCCAGTTAGACCCCCGTAGCCAACCAGATCGCCGGACCGAGGACGGACAACCCCCCGGCCCGGCCCCGTCCCACCCACACAGCGGGTGCGCTACAGCAACCCCCACCGAACCCGCGCAGGCCGCCGCAGGCATCCGGCCCCAAGGCACGTCACATCTAAGGCACCTGCCCGATCCCCCCACCCCCACCTCAGCCGCAGGATCACCAGGCATGACCAGCCCCAGCCCCACCCACCCGCTGCGCCACCACGAGGCAAGGCTCTTCCTCACCGCCACAGTGATCTCCGGCTTCGGCACCTCCGCCCTCTGGCTCGCCTCCGGCATCTGGGTGAAGGACCTCACCGGCTCCAACGGCGTCGCCGCGCTGTGCCTGCTGGCGATGTGGGCCCCCAGCCTCGCCGGCCCGGCGCTGGGCACCGTCGCCGACCGTCTCCCCCGCAAGCCCCTGCTGATCGCCACGAACCTGCTCCTGGGAGCGCTCCTGCTCACCCTCCTCACCCTGGACACCCCGTCGGACGTGTGGCTCCTCCTCACGGTGCTCACCCTGTACGGCACCGCAGGCGTGGTCACCGACGCCGCGGAGTCGGCCCTGGTGGCAGGCTCCCTCCCCCCGGCCCTGCTGGGCGACTTCAACGGCCTGCGCATGACGGCGAACGAGGGCATGAAACTCCTGGCGCCGCTCGCGGGAGCGGCCCTGTACAGCACGCACGGCGGCCCCGCGGTCGCCGCACTGGACGCGGCGACGTGCCTCGCGGCGGCAGCGCTGTACACCCGCCTGACCCCACCGAAGAAGGACACCCCGCACCCGGCCACCCCCACCCCCACCCCCACCCCCTGGCGGACCCGGATCAAGGACGGCACCCACCACCTACGCCGGCACGCAAGCCTCCTCGCCCTCGTCCGCACCGCAGGCCTCACCATGCTGATCGCGGGAGTCAACGGCGCCCTGACCTACGCGGTCGTGGACGCCCTCCACCGCGCCCCCACCTACGCGGGCACCCTCGCGGCAGCCCAGGGCGCCGGCACGGTGATCCTCGGCCTGTTCTCCGGCCGGGCCCTGCGCCACCTGGGCGCGCACCGCTTCGCCGCAGCCGGCATCGCCCTCACCGCGGCGGCGATCGCCCTGCGCGCGATCCCGTCGGACCCGGTCGCCCTGGCCTGTGCGGCGGCGACAGGCGTGGGCCTGCCCTGCCCGTTGATCGCCGCGTTCACGGCGGTACAGCGCGAAACGCCGGACGCCCTCCTGGGCCGCGTCTCGGCCACGGCGAGCACCCTGGTGTTCGCCCCGAACGTGGTCGGCCTGGCCACGGGAGCGGCCCTGGTCGAGCTGCTCCCCCACGGCCCGCTCCTGATCGCCCTGGGCGTGATCCTGCTCGGGGTCCTGGCTCACAGCCCCCTGATCGCGCGCCGCACGGCGTCGAGGTCCCCGTCGGACGCCAACCCGGCGTGATAGAGCCGCACTTCGTTCGCCCCGAGGGCACGCGCGCGTGCCATGTCGTCACCGAGGGCGTGGGGCCGCCCGCCCATCCCGGACACGACGGTGAAGTTGGCCGCGATCACCGCGCCCTGCACCCCCTGCGCCCGCTCCACCCCCTGCTCGGCGAACGGCGTGACCAGCCCGGCCCCACCCGTACAGGGCACGACGACCCCGTCCGCGAGAGCCAGTACGTGCGCCGGGTCCACCCCGGCGTTCGCCCCGCAGTGGTACGACACCGGATCGGCGTGCAGCAGCACCTGGAACCCCTCGGGCGCGGCCTCCCGCACCGCGGCCACGGCGTCCTCCTGGAGCCCGCGGGCGACCGAGTCGCGCCACGCGCGCGTGGCCGCCGCCTCCGTCTCCCCGAGCAGCTTCTCGACGCCGGCCCAGCCCCCGTCGGAGGGGGACTCCCCCCGCCACACCGGCTCCAGCGCCTCGCGCACCCGCACCGCGAGGGCGTCCGGGTCGAGCCCCTGACCGGCGTACCCCTCGCGGCAGTCGGCGCAGAAGCACAGCGACATCAGGTACTGCCCGGCATCGCCGAGCCCGACCCCGCCGGTCTTGTCGTGGGCGTGCAGATGGGCGAGCCCGTACCAGCCGAGGGACTCCAGCTCGGTGCCCCGCGCCCCCGGCCGTACGGCGGCCTCGGCGGCGAGTTCGACGAGGTACGCGCGCGTGGCGGGCTGCGCGATGCAGGGCGCCCACGGGTAGCGGTCCCCGTAGGCGTTCACCACGGAGGTCCCCGGATGCTCGGCCCCGAGGCGGGAGTTGTGCGCGAGGACGACCCAGCTGTGCACCTCGAGACCCGCGTTGGCGAGCGCGGCACAGGCCTCGCCGAAGGCGTCACCGGGAGCCCAGTCCCCGGCCGCGTAGGGCCGCAGCTCCCGCCCGGCCCAGCGCTCGCTCTCCACCGGATACAGGACAGCGGCATGCTCGGCGGTGACCACGCGATGGCGCGGATGGCGAGGAGTCAGGGCACGTGTCGAGTGGTAGGCGGACGCGAGGGTCACCTGGGGGAGGCCGAGCCCGGCGATCCACTCGCCCGCCGCCGGGTCGCCGTTGACGTCCCAGGGGTAGACGAACGCCGACGCCTTCACGCGCTCTCCTCCTTCACCAGCTCGTACCCGCGCTCGATCAACTGGGCCAGCCGCTCCACATGTTCCTCGGCCGGCTCGTGCAGCGGCGGCCGCACCTCCCCGACGTCCAGCCCCCGCAGCCGCACGCCCGCCTTGACGAGCGAGACGGCGTATCCGCGTCCCTGGGCGCGCAGTTCGACGAAGGGCCGGAAGAACCCGTCCAGCAGCCGCCGTACGACGGCCTCGTCGCCGACCTCGAGGCCTCGGTGGAAGGCCTGGGCGATCTCGGGCGCGAAGCAGAAGACGGCGGAGGAGTACAGCGGAACCCCGATGGCCCGGTAGGCGAGCTGGGTCTGCTCGGCGGTCGGCAGCCCGTTGAAGTAGAGGAAGTCGCCCGGCACCGCACCGCGCACGGCGCTGACGGTCCGCTGCATCAGATCGAGGTCGCCGAGCCCGTCCTTGAGCCCGATGATCCCTTCGGTGCGGGCGAGTTCGACGACGGTCTCCGGGGTGAAGACGGCGTTGTCCCGCTGGTAGACGATCACCGGCAGCGGCGTGGCGCCCGCGATGTCCCGGTAGTGCCGCAGCAGCCCTTCCTGCCCGGCGACGACGAGGTACGGCGGCATGGCGAGCAGCCCGTCGGCCCCGGCATCGGCGGCGAGGCGGGCGTAGCGCACGGCGAGCGCGGTGCCGTACCCGGCGCCCGCGACGACGGGCACCCGGCCGGCCGTCTCCTCCACGGCGGCGCGTACGCACGCCTGGTACTCCTCGGGCGTGAGCGCGTGGAACTCCCCGGTGCCGCAGCAGGCGAAGACGGCCGCGGCCCCGGCCTCGATCCCGCGCCGCACATGGGCGCGGTAGACGTCGAGGGCGACGGCGCCGTCGGCACCGTAGGCGGTGACGGGGAAGAACAGCGGCCCGCTGGGGATACCGAGTCGAGCGGCGAGGTCGGCAGGCGTCACGGACTCTCCCTAGAACGGGGCGACAACGAAGCGTGCAGGTTTCTGATCGAAGTTTATGTTTATGAACGGCACCTCCGCCACCCTTGACGAGAAGCGAGGATGATCCATAACGTGTCCATGGATGTGAATACTGGACGTGAATACCGTTGACTCAGGGAGACCCTAGGATGCCCGCTCCCCGCACCGTCCTGCTCACCGGCGCCGCCGGCGGACTCGGCACCCTGATGCGGGGCCTGCTCCCCGAGTACGGTTACGACCTGCGTCTGCTGGACCTGCTCCCCATCGAGGGCGAGCCGGACGCGATCGTCGCGGACCTCGCCGACAAGGACGCCGTACGGGAGGCCGTACGCGGTGTCGACGCGATCATCCATCTCGCGGGGATCTCCCTGGAAGCCCCGTTCGAGAAGATCCTCAAGGCGAACATCGAGGGCACCTACCACCTCTACGAGGCCGCCCGCGAGGAGGGCGTCGGCCGGATCGTCTTCGCCTCCTCCAACCACGCCGTCGGCTACACCCCCCGACCCCAGGGCGACGACCCGCTCATCCCGATCGAGACCCCGCACCGCCCGGACACCTTCTACGGCCTGTCCAAGGCGTTCGGCGAGGACCTGGCGCAGTTCTACTGGGACAAGCACGGCCTGGAGACGGTCTCGGTCCGCATCGGCTCCTGCTTCCCCGAGCCGACCAGCGTGCGGATGCTCTCGGTGTGGATGAGCCCCGCCGACGGCGCCCGCCTCTTCCACGCGGCCCTCACCGCCGACCACGTCGGCCACACCGTCGTCCACGGCTCCTCCGCCAACACCCGCCTGTGGTGGGACCTCACCACCGCCCGAGCCCTCGGCTACGACCCCCAGGACGACTCCGAGCCTTTCGCGGACAAGCTCATCGCCGAACAGGGCGACCTCGACCCGGCCAACGAGGCCCACGCCCACCTGGGCGGCCACTTCGTGACGGACCCGCCGATCTGGCCGTACTGAAGCGGAACCGGGCACGAACCGGATCCCGCGCAACACCGAACGGGCAGCACGACACCGCCCCGAAAGGGGCGCGGGGAACTGCGCGACCAGCCACAACCGACCCGCGGACGGCACACCACGGCACCCCCACCCCGCGGCCCGAACGGTCACACCCGGTCAGAATCAGGCCCGCGACAAACCTGGTGACCCCCTCCCACGCGCTGTAGAACTTCGGCATGAACAGAACCGCGGAAGAACGCCAGCGCGAGATCCTCCGCGCCGCGCGCACCACGGGTTCCGTCGACGTCAACGCGCTCGCCACCACCCTGGGCGTGGCCAAGGAAACCGTACGGCGGGACCTGCGCACCCTGGAGGACCACGGCCTGGTCCGCCGCACGCACGGCGGCGCCTACCCGGTGGAGAGCGCCGGCTTCGAGACCACGCTCGCCTTCCGCGCCACCAGCCACGTCCCCGAGAAGCGCCGCATCGCGGCGGCCGCTGCCGAACTGCTCGGCGACGCCGAGACCGTCTTCGTCGACGAGGGCTTCACCCCGCAGCTCATCGCCGAGGCCCTGCCCAGGGACCGGCCGCTGACCGTGGTCACCGCGTCCCTGCCCGTCGCGGGCGCGCTCGCCGCGGCCGGGAACGCCTCCGTGCTGCTGCTCGGCGGCCGGGTGCGTTCCGGCACCCTCGCCACCGTCGACCACTGGACGACGAAGATGCTGGCCGGCTTCGTCCTCGACCTCGCCTACATCGGCGCCAACGGCATCTCCCGCGAGCACGGTCTGACCACTCCCGACCCGGCGGTCGGCGAGGTCAAGGCGCAGGCGGTGCGGGCCGCGCGGCGCACCGTCTTCGTCGGCGCCCACACCAAGTTCGGCGCGGTCAGCTTCTGCCGGTTCGCCGAGGTCGGCACGCTGGAGGCGATCGTGACGAGCACGCTGCTGCCGTCCGCCGAGGCGCACCGCTACTCGCTGCTCGGCCCGCAGGTCATCCGCGTCTGAAAAACCAACTCACCAGAAGTCACCACCGTCTGAAAACCAAACCCACTCCCCCAGGGCACCCCCATGCCCACCCCCGCCCCTTATCTCCCCATACGTCCAGGAGCGATCCATGCGAACCCCGAGCCGACGACGGCCCTCGCGAGCCCTGCTCGCCACGGCCGCCGCAGGGACGCTGCTCGCCCCGCTGCTCTCCGGCTGCTGGGCCGGAGCTGGCGGGTCCGGTTCCGGCGGTGACTCCATCAGCGTGCTGATGGTCAACAACCCGCAGATGGTGGAGCTGCAGAAGCTCACCGCCGCCCACTTCACCGAGAAGACCGGCATCAAGGTGAACTTCACCGTGCTGCCCGAGAACGACGTCCGCGACAAGATCAGCCAGGACTTCGCCAACCAGGCCGGCCAGTACGACGTGGCGACGCTCTCCAACTACGAGATCCCCATCTACGCCCGCAACGGCTGGCTCAAGGAGATGGACTCCTACGTCGCCAAGGACACGGCGTACGACGAGCAGGACGTCCTGAAGCCGATGCGCCGGTCCCTCACCGGCGACGACGGCAAGCTGTACGGCCAGCCCTTCTACGGCGAGTCGTCGTTCCTGATGTATCGCAAGGACGTGTTCGCGCGGCAGGGCCTGACCATGCCCGCCCGCCCCACCTGGCGACAGGTCGCCGACCTGGCCGCGCGGGTCGACGGCGCCGAGCCCGGCATGAAGGGCATCTGTCTGCGCGGACTGCCCGGCTGGGGCGAGGTCATGGCCCCCCTCACCACGGTCGTGAACACCTTCGGCGGCACCTGGTTCGACAAGGACTGGAAGGCGCGCCTCGACTCGCCGGAATGGAAGGAGGCGACAAAGTTCTATGTCGACCTCGTCCGCGAGCACGGCGAGTCCGGCGCCGCCCAGTCCGGCTTCGCCGAGTGCCTGAACAACATGACCCAGGGCAAGGTCGCCATGTGGTACGACGCCACCTCCGCGGCCGGTCTGCTGGAGACGGCCGACTCCCCGGTCAAGGGCAAGGTCGGTTACGCCCCCGCCCCCGTCGAGCGGACGGAGTCCTCCGGCTGGCTCTACACCTGGGCCTGGGGCATCCAGGACGCCTCCCGCAACCCCGACAAGGCCTGGCGGTTCGTGTCGTGGGCGTCGAGCAAGGAGTACGAGCAGCTGGTCGGCGAGGAGATCGGCTGGTCGAACGTGCCCGCCGGCAAGCGCGCCTCCACGTACGAGAACGCCGACTACCGCGCCCAAGCCGCCGCCTTCCAGGAGATGACCCGGCAGGCCATCGAGGGCGCCCGCCCCGACGACCCCGGGGTGCAGCCGCGCCCCGCGCCCGGCATCCAGTTCGTCGGCATCCCCGAGTTCACCGACCTCGGCACCAAGGTCTCCCAGGAGATCAGCGCGGCGATCGCCGGACGCCAGTCCGTCGACTCGGCCCTGAGGAAGTCGCAAGCGCTCGCCGAGAAGATCTCCGAGGAGTACGAGGGACGATGACCGCGACCACGACGGCCCCCGCGGCCCCCACCACCGTACGCACCGCGGGCACGTCCCGGCCCCGTCTGCGCGCCTGGGCGACCCGCGCCCCGCTGCTGCCCGCCCTGGTCTTCATGATCGTGGTGACCCAACTGCCCTTCGTGGCCACGCTGGTGATCTCGTTCTTCGACTGGAACTCCCTCTACCCCGACGCCCGCCGCTTCACCGGCCTCGCCAACTACGGGGACGTCCTCACCGATCCGGACCTGCGCCGCTCGGTGTGGACGACGGTGCTGCTCACCGCGGCGGTGGTGCTGGCGAGCCTGGTCCTCGGCCTGCTCCTGGCACTCCTGCTGGACCGCCGCTTCCGTGGCCGGGGCGTGGTGCGCACCCTGCTGATCGCCCCGTTCCTGGTCGTGCCCGTGGCGGCGGCGCTGCTGTGGAAGCACGTCCTCTACAACCCCGAATACGGCCTGTTCAACGGCCTGTTGCACTACATCGGCGGGCCCCAGCCGGACTGGGTGTCGAACACCCCGCTGCTCGCGGTGGAGGCCGCTCTGGTGTGGCAGTGGACGCCGTTCATGATGCTGATCCTGCTGGCGGGCCTGCAGAGCCGCGACCAGCAGCAGATCGAGGCGGCCCGGGTGGACGGCGCGAGCGACTGGCAGATCTTCCGCCACCTCACGCTCCCGCATCTGCGCCGCTACCTCGAACTGGGCGCCCTGCTGGGCTCGATCTACATCGTCCAGAACTTCGACGCGGTCTTCACCATCACGTCCGGCGGCCTCGGCACGGCGAACCTGCCCTACACCGTCTACCAGAGCTTCTACCAGGCCCATGAGAACGGCCTCGCGTCGGCCGCGGGCGTCCTGGTGGTCATCGGCTCGATCGTCATCGCGACCCTCGCGCTGCGCGTGGTGTCGTCCCTGTTCCGCGAGGAGGTGTCCCGGGCATGAGCGTCGTCCGCAGAAACGGCCTGGGCCTGGTGGCCTGGCTGGCCGGCATCGTGTTCTTCCTGCCCATCGCGTGGATGGCGCTGACGTCCCTGCACTCGGAGCAGGACGCGGCGACCAACCCGCCGTCCTTCACCGCGGAGCTCACCCTGGACGGCTACCGGGAGTTCTTCGGCGTGGGCGGCGGCGCGAGCCCCTGGCCGGCGCTGATCAACTCGACGGTGGCGTCGGTGACGTCGACCCTGTTCGTGCTGGTGCTGGCGCTCCCGGCGGCGTACGCGCTGTCGATCCGTCCGGTGAAGAAGTGGACGGACGTCCTGTTCTTCTTCCTGTCGACGAAGATGCTGCCGGTAGTGGCGGGGCTGCTGCCGGTCTACCTGTTCGCGAGGAACACGCACACCCTCGACAACATCTGGCTGCTGGTCGTCCTCTACACCTCGATGAACCTGCCGATCGCGGTGTGGATGATGCAGTCCTTCCTCTCCGAGGTACCGGTGGCGATCATCGAGGCCGCGAAGGTGGACGGCGCGAGACTGCCGACGATCCTCGCCCGCGTCGTGGCGCCCATCGCCCTCCCCGGCATCGCCGCGACCGCGCTGATCTGCTTCATCTTCAGCTGGAACGAGCTGCTGTTCGCACGCGTGCTCACGGGTGTCGTGGCCGGGACGGCCCCCGTGTTCCTGACCGGCTTCATCACCAGCCAGGGCCTGTTCCTGGCCAAGGTGTGCGCCGCGTCGCTCGTCGTCTCCCTGCCGGTGCTCGCCGCGGGGTTCGCCGCCCAGGACAAGCTGGTCCAGGGCCTGTCGTTGGGAGCCGTGAAATGAAGGCCGCCGTCATCGAGTCCGTGGGCCGGGCCGTCGTCGAGGAGATCCCGGACCCTGCACCGGGCCCGCGCGAGGTCGTGGTCGAGGTCGCCGCGTGCGGGCTGTGCGGCACGGATCTGCACATCCTCCAGGGCGAGTTCGCGCCCAAGCTGCCGATCGTGCCCGGACACGAGTTCGCCGGCGAGGTCGTCGCCGTCGGCACCCGGGTCACGGAGCTGTCGGCGGGCGACCGGGTGGCGGTCGACCCGTCGCTGTACTGCCACGAGTGCCGCTACTGCCGTACGGGCCACAACAACCTGTGCGAGCGCTGGGCGGCGATCGGCGTGACGACGGCGGGAGGCGCGGCGCGCTACGCGGTGGCCCCGGTGGCCAACTGCGTCAAGCTGCCGGACCACGTCCGCACCGAGGACGCGGCGCTGGTGGAGCCCCTGTCGTGCGCGGTGCGCGGCTACGACGTGCTGCGCTCCCGCCTCGGCGCACACGTCCTGATCTACGGCTCCGGCACGATGGGCCTGATGATGCTGGAGCTGGCCAAGCGGACGGGCGCGGCGAGCGTGGACGTGGTGGACGTGAACCCCACCCGCCTGGAGACGGCCCGCCTGCTGGGCGTCTCGGCGTCCGCCGCGAACGCCGACGAGCTGGACCGGCCTCAGGGCTGGGACCTGGTGATCGACGCGACGGGCAACGCCGCCGCGATCCAGGACGGCCTGGAGCGGGTGGCCAAGGCCGGCACCTTCCTCCAGTTCGGCGTCGCCGACTACGCGACCCGGGTGACCATCGACCCGTACCGCATCTACAACCAGGAGATCACCGTCACCGGCTCGATGGCGGTCCTGCACAGCTTCGAGCGGGCGGCGGAACTCTTCGCGGGCGGCGTCCTCGACCCGGACGTCTTCATCAGCGACCGCATCCCCCTGGAGCGCTATCCGCAGGCACTGGAGCAGTTCGCGGCGGGGGTGGGCCGGAAGATCGTGGTGGTTCCCTAGCCGCCCGGAAGGGTGCCTTCCACCGATCGGCCCGCAGGTAAGGGAACAGTAAAGCGCCCTCGCTCGTTCATGAGGCATGACAGCTATGACCCCCGGCTCGAACATCCCGCTCCCCGCCGCCCGCGTGACGGTGGACGTCACCGCCCCGGTGCGGCTGGACGTCTCGGGCCTGCTGCTCACCGCCGACGGCAAGGTGCGCTCCGACGACGACTTCATCTTCTACAACCAGCCCGCCGGCCCGGGCGTGACGTACCGCTCCGGCGGTGGCGCCGCGCCCGACGCGATCACGGTCGACACGACCGCCCTGCCCCCGGGCATCGAGAAGATCGTCGTCACCGCCAGCCCGGACGCGGCCGGCCAGACCTTCCAGGGCATCGAACCGACGGCGACCCTGCGCAACGCCGACGACAACAGCGTCCTGGCCACGTTCACGCCCCCGCAGCTCGGCGCCGAGACCGCGCTGGTGATCGTGGAGATCTACCAGCGCGGCGGCGTCTGGAAGGCCCGCGCGGTCGGCCAGGGGTATGCCGACGGCCTGGCCGGCATCGCCACCGACTTCGGCGTGACGGTGGAGGAACCCTCCGCCCCCGCCCAGCCCGCGGCTCCCGCCCAGCCCGTCGCGCCCCCGCCGCCCGCCATGCAGCCGCCGGTCGCCCCGCCGGTCCCGCCGCTGAGCACGCCTCCGGCTCCCCCGGCCCCTCCGGCCGCGCCCGCGGCCGCCCCCGGCGCCGGGAAGATCAACCTCGACAAGGGCCGGGTCAGCCTCCAGAAGAACCAGACCGTGTCCCTGGTCAAGGGCGGCCGGCCGCTGCTGTCCCAGGTCAAGATGGGCCTCGGCTGGGAACCGGCGTACCGCGGCAAGGACATCGACCTGGACGCGTCGGTCATCGCGTACGGCCCGCAGCGCAACCACGTCGACAGCTGCTACTTCGGCAAGCTGACCATCGTGGGCGGCGCGATCCGCCACTCCGGCGACAACCTCACCGGCGAGGGCGGCGGGGACGACGAGGTCATCACGGTCGACCTGGGCCGTCTCCCCCAGGAGGTCACCGGTCTGGTCTTCACGGTGAACTCCTTCTCCGGGCAGAAGTTCACGGAGGTCGCGAAGGCCTACTGCCGTCTGATGGACGCGGCGACCGGCGAGGAACTCGCGCGCTTCGACCTCACCAACGCCGAACCGCAGACGGGCGTGATGATGGCGAAATTGATTCGCCAGTTCTCCGGCGAATGGGAGATGACGGCGATGGGAGATTTCGTGAAGGCGCGCACGGTGCGCAACATGGTCAAGCCGGCGGCCCAGGCCCTGTGAGACCCGCGGGGCGCCCCGGCGAGGGGCGCCCGTCGGGCCGGCTCGACCGGGCGAGCGGCCTCCGGCGACCGCTGGTGATCAGGTCACGCGCCGACCCGCCGCGGCCGCCGTCGGACACTCCTCGTCCGCGCCCGGCCACCTGGTGTCGTCCATCGTCATCACGAAGTACGCCATGCTGAATTCCCCCGAATTCGTCCGTCGTTCACCGAGGGAGACGCTTCGGCGGCGGCATCGGCTGCATATATGCCGGGCCGAATCGAAAAGGGCCGGATTTCGGCGGCGGCGCCTCCCGAGTTATCACTCTAGGAGGGCCGCCACGGCCCGAGCGAGTCAATAAAACGAGGGCCGGTTCCCTTACCGGGAACGTCAGTTCCCTTGTGCGGAACGCGCCTTGAAGGCGGCCTTGCGCGCCTCCTTGGCGACCTTCTTGTCGGGGTGGAGCCGGCCCATCGCCTCCAGCACATCGGCGGTCGCCGGATGGTCGACCCGCCAGGCGGCCGCGAAGAACCCGCTGTGGTGCTCGGCGAGGCCCTCCACGAGAGCCTGGAGCTCCTCGGAGTTGCCCTCGGCCGCGAGCTGCGCGGCCACCGTGTCGACGGTCAGCCAGAACACCATCGCCTCGGACGGCGGCGGCACGTCCGCCGCACCCCGCTCGGTCAGCCACACCCGGGCCAGCCCGCCCAGCTCGGGGTCGTCCAGCACCTCGCGCAGCGCGGGTTCCGCCTCCGCGCCGACCAGGGACAGCGCCTGCTGGCAGCGCAGCCGGCGCAGCGGCCCGCCCGCGTCGGCGCCCCGCGCGGCGGCGAGCAGTTCCCGGGCCGCGGCCAGCGGCGCGCGGCGGGTCAGCCACTGCTCGGTCTCGGCCTGCGCGGCACGCGGCCCGAAGGCGGCGGTGCCGTCGAGGAGGGCGTCCGCACCCTTGTCCGCGAGCTCGCCGACGGCCGGAGCGGCCTGTCCGGCCTCCAGCAGCCGGGCGCGCAGCCCGTACAGGCCGAGCGGGGTCAGCCGGACCATGCCGTAGCGGGAGACGTCGGTGTCGTCGACGGGCTCGGCGGGCGCCTCAGCGTCATCGGCGTCGGCGTCGGCCATCAGCGCCTCGTCGACCGGCCGGTACTCCACGAGCCCGACCGGCTCCAGGACCCGGAACTGGTCGTCGAGGCGCATCATCGCGTCGGAGACCTGCTCCAGCACGTCGTTGGTGGGCTCGCCCATGTCGCCGGGGACGATCGCGGACGCGGCCAGCGCGGGCAGCGGCACGGGCCCCTCACCGGGGCCGTCCTCGCTGACGGTGAGCAGATACAGATTGGCCAGGACGCGGTCGAGGAAGTCGGCCTCGGCCTGCGGGTCCCAGTCGAGCCGGGAGAAGTCGACGGTACCGCCCTCGTCGAGCGCGTCGACCAGGTCGTCGAGGTCGGGCACGCTCGCGTCGGCGAGCAGCGTCTCCAGAGCGTCCTGCCACACGCCGAGCACGTCGAGCGGCGAGCCGGAGGTGAGCAGGGCGAGGTCCGGGCCCGCGGTGACGGTGCCGGCCTCCTCGTCGACGACCTCGACGAGCCCGGTGTCGACAGCGACCCGCCAGGCCTCGCTGGCCAGCGCCGCGGCGTCGTCGCCGTCGAGTCCGAGCACCTCGGCGGCGGCCGGGAGCTGCGCGTCGGCCAGACCGCCGCCCGCGTCGACACGGGTGTCGGGTCCGGCCCAGCGGGCGAGCCGGGCCGCCCGGGACAGCACCGGCGTGGACAGCGCGTCACGCGCCAGCTCCGCTTCGGACGCAAGCCGCACCGGCGGCAGGGGGGAGCTGTCTGACATGTGCCTTTTTCTCCTAGGGCGCCTGGACGGCCGTATCGCACGCACTACGGCCGGGAACGCCGCTCAGCCTAGACGGATTTCCACCCATGCCGCCCGGTTCATCTCACGGTCGGATTCCGTACATGGCCGAAACCTTGACAACCGGCCGCGCCAGGCAGGAAATTGACGCGCGTAGAAATGGGGGGAACACCTGTACACCGGGACGCTACGCGCGTCACGGTCCAGCCAACGACCCACCCTCGTCCCGGCGCTTCACGAAAACGTCCCCGGAGGGATCCCTTGCCCAGCAAGTCTTCCGCGCGCCTCGCCGCGCTCACCGTCGCCGCCGTGTGCTCGGCGGCATCCACGGTCGTGCTGACCTCGCCCGCCCACGCCGACGCCATCCGCGTCCATGACGTCCAGGGCACCACTCGCATATCCCCGTACGCGGGCAAGCAGGTCACCGACGTGACCGGAATCGTCACCGGTGTGCGCACCTACGGCTCCTCGAAGGGCTTCTGGATCCAGGACCCGCAGGCCGACGCCGACCCGGCCACCAGTGAGGGCGTGTTCGTCTTCACCAGCTCCACGCCGAAGGGCGTGGCCGTCGGGGACGCGGTCAAGGTCTCCGGCACGGTCTCCGAGTTCGTCCCGGGCGGCACCTCCTCCGGCAACCAGTCGCTGACCGAGATCACCCGCGCGACCTTCACGGTGCTCTCCAGCGGCAACGCCGTCCCGGCCGCCGTGACGCTGGACGCCGACGCGGTGCCGGACGCCTACGCCCCGGAGGGCGACCCCGCCGCGAACGGCTCGATCAATGCGCTGCCGCTCAGGCCGTCGGCGTACGCCCTGGACCTGTACGAGTCCGTGGAGGGCATGAACGTCCAGGTCGCCGACACCCGGGTGGTGGGCGCCAGCGACCCGTACACCGAGCTGTGGGTCACGGTGAAGCCGGAGGAGCACGACAACCGCCGCGGCGGCACGGTCTACGGCTCCTACGCCTCCCAGAACGGCGGCCGGCTGATGATCCAGTCGCTCGGCAAGCCCGCCGACTTCCCCGTCGCGAACGTCGGCGACACCCTGGCCGGCACCACCGCGGGCCCGCTGGACTACAACCAGTTCGGCGGCTACACCCTGGTCGCGAGCCGGCTCGGCACGCTGGAGAGCGCCGGTCTGGAGCGGGAGACGACCGAGAAGCAGCGGGGCGGCGAGCTGGCGGTGGCGACGTACAACGTCGAGAACCTCGACCCGTCCGACGACACCTTCGCCGCGCACGCGTCCGCGATCGTGAACAACCTCCAGTCGCCCGACATCGTGTCCCTGGAGGAGATCCAGGACAACAACGGCGCGGTGAAGGACGGCACGGTCGCCGCCGACCAGACGGTAAGGAAGCTGATCGACGCGATCGCGGCCGCGGGCGGCCCGACGTACGACTGGCGCTCGATCGACCCGGTGGACCTCGCCGACGGCGGTGAGCCGGGCGGCAACATCCGCCAGGTGTTCCTGTTCAACCCCGAGCGGGTGTCGTTCACCGACCGCGCGGGCGGCGACGCCACCACCGCCGTCGGGGTCGCCCGCGAGCACGGCAAGGCGGCGCTGACCGTCTCCCCCGGCCGCATCGACCCGGCGAACGCCGCCTGGAACAACAGCCGCAAGCCGCTGGCCGGCGAGTTCGTCTTCCGCGGCCGTACCGTCATCGTGGTCGCCAACCACTTCAACTCCAAGGGCGGCGACCAGGGCTTCACCGCGCAGTACCAGCCGCCGGCGCGCAGCTCGGAGACCCAGCGCCACGCGCAGGCGACGGCCGTGAACGCCTTCGTCAAGGACGTCCTCGCCGTGCAGAAGAACGCGAACGTCGTCGTCCTCGGCGACATCAACGACTTCGAGTTCTCCGGTACCGCGAAGGTCCTGGAGGGCGACGGCGAGCTGTGGTCGGCGATCAAGTCGCTGCCCAGGAGCGAGCGTTACTCGTACGTCTACCAGGGCAACAGCCAGGTCCTCGACCAGATCCTGATCAGCCCCGGCATCCGGCGCGGCTGCGACTTCGAGTACGACAGCGTGCATGTGAACTCGGAGTTCAACGACCAGATCAGCGACCACGACCCGCAGGTGCTGCGCTTCCACCCGTGAGGTCTCCCGGGGCCGGCCGGAGAGCGTTCCGGCCGGTCCCGGCCCGTCGGACACTACAGCTCCGCTTAGCGATATCGCGTAGAAGATTTAAGTAGAGCTTCACCGAGCACCGGCCGACACTACCCTCATGACCCATACGCACCCTCCCTTCGGCCGCGCCCTGTGCGCGATGATCACGCCCTTCACCGCGTCGGGCGCGCTGGACCTCGACGGCGCGCAGCGGCTCGCCGACCGGCTGGTGACGGAGGGCTGCGACGGGCTCGTGCTGTCCGGGACGACCGGCGAGTCGCCGACCACGTCGGACGCCGAGAAGGCCGCGCTGATCAGGGCGGTACGGGAGGCGGTGGGCGAGCGGGCGTCCCTCGTCGCGGGCGTCGGCACCTTCGACACCCGGCACACGGTCGAACTCGCCCTGGAGGCCGAGAAGTCGGGCGCGGACGGCCTGCTGGTGGTGTCGCCGTACTACAGCAAGCCGCCGCAGGACGCCCTGGAGGCCCACTTCCGCGAGATCGCGGACGCCTCCGGCCTGCCGGTCCTCCTCTACGACATCCCCGGCCGCACCGGCACCCGCATCGAGCCGGACACCATGATCCGCCTCGCCGAGCACCCGCGCATCGTCGGCGTCAAGGACTGCTCCTACGACTTCCTGGCGGCGCAGAAGGTGTTCTTCCGCACCGACCTGGCGTACTACGCGGGCTGCGAGGAGCACAACCTCGCCCTGTACGCGGTGGGCGGCGCGGGATACATCAGCACGGTCGCCAATGTGATCCCCCGTCACCTCCGGGCGGTGCTCGACGCGTTCGAGGCGGGCGACACGGCGCAGGCGGCCCGGCTCCAGCAACAGGCCACCGAGCTCATCGAGTCGATGATGGCGGCGGGCCTGCCCGGCACGGTGACCGCCAAGTCCCTGCTGAACGGCCTCGGTCTGCCCGCCGGGCCGGTGCGCGCCCCGCTGCGGCCCGCCGACCGCGAGGCGGCGAGCAGGCTGCGCACGGCGTACGACCGCCTGACGGCCGCCTGATCCCCCGGCGTCAGCCGCCCTGCGACCCCGGCCCGAGCAGCCGCACATGCTCCAGCACGTCCTCCATCGGGTCGTCGACCTGCCCCATGTTGACCAGGGCGACCCGATGCCCGTTGTGCGAGGCGGTGTTGGTCTCGTCGGCATGCGCGACATCCGCCGCCGACCAGCCCACCGCCGCCACGAACCCGGCCACCGCCGCCCTCCGCGCCCACGCGTCCACCATCACTCAGCCCCTCGCTCGACGAACCCCTCCGGCCCCCTGCCATCCGTGGAAGGGGACCCGAGGTCACGCTGAGCAACCCGAACGAGCCAACCCGGGCCGCCGGACGGTGACCCTCCTGCGCCGGGCGTGAACCCTTCGGGCTCCTTCGGGGAACAGCGGGGTGACATGCTCACCAAGACCCTGTTCCCTGGAGGCCCCGTGACCGGACCGCCCTTCGCGGACGGCGACCTCGTCGCCCAGTCCCTGGAGGAGCCGGAGCTGTTCGCCCGGCTCTACGACCGGTACGCGCCGGACATCCACCGCTACGCGGCACGCCGCCTGGGCGCCGGCGCGGCCGACGACCTCACCGCCGAGACGTTCCTGGTCGCCTTCCGCACCCGGAGCCGTTACGACACGGACCGCGGCAACGCCCGGCCCTGGCTGTACGGCATCGCCGCCAACCTCATCGGCAAGCAGCGCCGCACCGAGGTGCGGGCCCTCAAGGCGCTGGCCCGCACCGGGCACGACCCGGTCGCCGAGTCCTGGTCGGAGCGGGCCGACGAACGGCTCGCCGCCGGCTCCGCGCAGGCGCCGCTCGCCGGTGCCCTGGCCGCGCTGTCGGCCGGTGACCGACATGTGCTGCTGCTGGTGGCCTGGGCCGACCTGACCTATCCGGAGGTCGCCGAGGCGCTCGGCATCCCCGTCGGCACGGTCCGCTCCCGGCTCAACCGGGCCCGCCGCAAGGTGCGTACGGCCCTGGGCGCCGACCCCGCATTCACGCTCGACCCCTCGGAGGTGGTCTGACATGGACGAGATGACGGCGGTCCGCGACCTGCGCTCCGACGCGCCCGTCGCCGGGCGCCCCGACCTGGTCGCCGGCCGCGACCGGCTGCTGAAGGAGGCGGGCCGGGCCTCCCGTACGCGCAGGCTGCGCTCGGACTGGCGGCTCGCTGCCCTAGGGGCGGCGGCCGCGATCACGGCGGCCGCGCTGATCGGCACCCAGGTCGTCGGCGACGGCGGCTCCGGCGACGTCCGGCCGGGGTCCTCGTACGCGATCGAGCTGGGCAGCGCGAAGGACCTGCTGAACCGGGCGGCGGACACGATCGCCGCCGGCCCCGCGGTCACCGCGCGCGACGGCCAGTGGATCTACGAGAAGACGGTCGAGTCGAACGCGACCGACGACGTGGACGGCCCGGAGACCCAGGAGGGCTGGAAGAAGTACGCGGACCCCGCCTTCGAGAACGGCAAGGAGGGCGACGACCACTCCCCCAGGGAGCAGTACACCTTCCTGACCGGCCTGCCGGACGACCCGCGGCAGGTCAGGGCGAAGGCCCGGGCGTTCTACTACGCCACCGACCCGACCGAGAGCCGCGTCGCGCACGAGTACCGCGCGCTCAGCGTCGTCCTCAGCCGCTCCTACCCGTACGACCCGGAGGGCCTGGCCAAGGTCTACCGGGCCCTGGCCACGGTCCCCGGGGTCCAGGTCGCCGAGGTCACGGACGTCCTGGGCCGGGACGCGATCGCCCTCTGGGTGAAGGACGGCAACCCGTCCGCAGGCCGCCAGGAGATCCTCCTGGACCCGGTGACGTACCTCTACCGCGGCTTCCGGCTCATCGCAGGCAGTGGCGAGGAGGGCCTGCGGAAGGGGGACGTGATCATCAGCGGGGTCCGGGAGGAGGTGGCCGTCGTGGACCGGGAGGGACAGCGGCCCTGAGGGCTGCCCGGCAGGTGAGACGGGGGATGGCCGGTTCGCCCGGGCGGGGTGCGTCACGTTAGGTTGCCCTCATGACCGACACGACTGCTCCTCGCACCACCGGCGCCGTTGCCGCCGGCCTCGCCACGATCGCCGCCGACGGCACCGTCCTCGACACCTGGTTTCCCGCGCCCGAGCCGGCCGCCGAGCCCGGCCCGGCCGGCACCGAGCGCCTGGACGCCGAGCGCACTCGTGAGCTGCTCGGCGAGCACGGCGGTGCAGGCCCTCGGCAAGGACGACGTCCGCGGCGTGGAGATCGTGGCGGTCCGTACGGTCATCTCCTCGCTGGACGACAAGCCGCTGGACACGCACGACGCCTACCTGCGGCTGCACCTGCTCTCGCACCGCCTGGTGAAGCCGAACGAGCAGAACCTGGACGGCATCTTCGGCCTGCTGGCCAACGTCGCCTGGACCTCGCTCGGCCCGGTCGCCGTGGACACGCTGGAGACGGTCCGTCTGGCCGCCCGCGCCCGCGGTCTGCACGTCAGCGTCTTCGGCGTGGACAAGTTCCCGCGCATGACGGACTACGTCGCCCCGGCGGGCGTCCGCATCGCCGACGCCGACCGGGTCCGCCTGGGCGCGCACCTCGCCGCCGGCACCACGGTCATGCACGAGGGCTTCGTCAACTTCAACGCCGGCACGCTCGGCACCTCCATGGTCGAGGGCCGCATCTCCCAGGGCGTCGTCGTCGGCGACGGCTCGGACATCGGCGGCGGCGCCTCCACCATGGGCACGCTGTCCGGCGGCGGCAAGGAGCGCGTGGCGATCGGCGAGCGCTCCCTGGTCGGCGCCGAGGCCGGCGTCGGCATCGCCCTCGGCAACGACTGCGTCGTCGAGGCGGGCCTCTACCTCACCGCCGGCACCAAGGTCACCCTGCCCGACGGCCAGATCGTCAAGGCCCGCGAGCTCTCCGGCGCCGACAACATCCTCTTCCGCCGCAACTCCGTCACCGGCGCCGTCCAGGCGGTCCCGAACAACGCGGAGTGGGGCGGCCTGAACGAGATCCTGCACAGCCACAACTGACGACGAACGGGCGGCCGCGTTGCGCGGCCGCCCGCTCCCTTTTCGCGTTCCGTCAGTTCTTGTGGATCACGATCGACCCGCCCGCGAGGGCGGTCGTCGGGTCGGCGTCGGGCGCCGCGCCGAGCTGGTTGTCGTAGACGAGGGTGTCGTCCGCGGTCTTCCAGATCCTGATCCGGAACGTGTCGGGTGTGCTGTCGGTGGCACTGAGCATGAACGAGTAGCCGGAGGCGCCGTTCACCGTGCCGGTGCCCTTGTAGATGGCCTTGTTGCCGGCGACGACCAGCCACTGGTAGTCGGCGGAGTGGAAGTTGAGGTTCCCGGCCTTGAACTGGAACTCCGTGCTGCCGGTGGGAACGCTCGCGCCGTTCTTGTACTTCGACACGAAGCCGAAGTTGGCGCGCCCGGTGGCGCTCGGGTCGGCCGGGTAGGCGCCGGCCGGCGAGTTGACCCAGCCGCCGCCGGTCACGAAGCCGCCGTTGGGGTCGTACACGACGACGAAGCCGCAGTGCTGGGTGTCGGTGCCGCCGTCGTCGTCCGTGACGGTGACGGCGATGTCGTAGATGCCCGCCCCCGCGTACTGGTGCGTGCTGCCGACCGGGGAGCCGACGCCCGGCACCTCGGTGGTGGTGCCGTCGCCCCAGGCCACCGACAGGGTGTGGGTGTCGAGTGTGCCCGGGTCGGTGAACGTACCGGCGAAGGAGACGTCCGTGCCGACCGCGTGCGGGTCGACGGGGCAGCTGGTCAGGGTGAGGTCGGGAGCGACGTTGTTGACGGTCACGGTCGTCGAGTCGCCGTCCGTGAGGCCGTTGTCGTCGGTCACGGTGAGCGTCACGGCGTCGGCGCCGTCGTCGAGGCCGTTGTACGTGGCCACGGCCGCGCCGGCGTTCGTCAGCGTGCCGATGCCGGCGTCCGCGCCGCTCCAGGCGTACGAGACGACGGTGCCGTCCGGGTCGTGGCTGCCGGAGCCGTCGAGCGTGACCGAGGAGCCCTCGTCGACGGCCTTGTCGGGCCCGGCGTCGGCGACCGGCGGCAGGCAGTTGACGGTGACGACGACCTTCGGGAAGGTCACCGAGGCGTTCTGGTCGTCGTGGTAGACGACGGACTTGTTCACGTCCAGCGGCCCGCAGGGCGCGCCGCGGTGCTTGACCTGGTAGGTGATCTCCAGGTTCTCGTCGCCGAGTTCGGCCCGCGACCAGGTGAACCCGTCGGCGGTGACGCCGCCCACGGACGAGCCGGCGAGGTTCGCGGTCACCGTGCCGGGCACCAGCTCCCAGGGCGCGTCGAGCGTGACGGCGATGGACGGGTGGGTGGCGCCGGGCACCACGACCGCCTCGACGATCTGCTTCAGCAGGGTGTCCAGGCTGCCGAAGTCACCGGCGGAGAAGGTGTTGTCGGAGCCGGGGCCGCTGGCGATGACCTCCAGGGTGCCCTGCTGGATGCCGCCGCCGACACCCACGGCGAAGACGGTGGCCTTGGCCTGCAGGGCGGTCGCCGCGGCGCCGGTGTTGCCGCTGGTGGCCTCGCCGTCGGTGATGACGATGACCAGCTGGTTGCGGCCCGGGTCGTCGGGCCCCATCACGTTGTTCGCCTCGTTCAGTCCGCAGGCGATGCAGGTGCCGGTGTTCTGCTTGGGGTTGGTGTCGATGGCGTTCAGGACGGCGTCCTTGTCGCCGCTGAGCGCGCTGACGGGCGGTGTCACACCGTCGGCGAAGCCGACCACGCCGACCCGGCCGCCGTTGGTGAACAGCCCGTGCGCGGCCACGCCGTTGACGACGCTCTTGGCGAAGTCCTTCAGCTGGCCCCACTCGGTGTTGTCGATGCTGCCGGACTCGTCGAGCACGAGCACCAGGTCGGTCGGGGTCGACTGGGTGCTCGACTCGCCGTCGAGTCTCAGCTTCACGGTCGAGACGCCGTAGCGGTCGACGGCCGTGGGGCTCGCCGAGGCGTCGGGTACGGGCGCGGCCGAGGCCCGAGGTGCCAGGGCCACCATGCCTGCCAGGGCGAGCGCCAGGATCACGAACCCGGCCAGCAGCGCCCGTACGGAGGCGGGCATGGGCATGCGCGTACGCGTGGTTAACGCGTGCATTGATTCCCCCCTAGGAATCCCCCGGCGGGTGGGGCACACCGTTGTGCCGGCACTCCGCCTTTGTCCGCACGGAGCGTGCCGAGTCGGCAGCGCTGCGTCAATAGATCCGACAGACCGAACATGTGTGTACGCCCTGTGCGCCCCCTGTGCGCACCGCGTGTACGCCCGGTGCGGAGCGTGTGCGGGCATGTGCGGGCGTGTGCGTGGCATGAGAAAGCCCCGCCGGTGCTCGCGCGTCCGGCGGGGCTTCTGCAGGGGCTGTCAGACCCTTGAACCAGGGGCTGTCAGACGTTGAACCCGAGCGCCCGAAGCTGCTCGCGGCCGTCGTCCGTGATCTTGTCCGGACCCCACGGCGGCATCCAGACCCAGTTGATGCGCAGCTCGCTGACCAGCCCGTCCGTGGCGGACTTGGCCTGGTCCTCGATGACGTCCGTCAGCGGACAGGCCGCCGAGGTCAGGGTCATGTCGATCGTCGCGATGTTCGCGTCGTCGATGTGGATGCCGTAGATCAGGCCGAGGTTGACGACATCGATGCCCAGCTCGGGGTCGACGACGTCGTACAGGGCCTCGCGGATCTCGTCCTCGGAGGCCGGCTTCATCTCAACGGTCTCGCTCATGCCGTCTTCCTTTCCGCGTCGGCTCCGCCCAGGGCCTGGGCCGTCGCGTCCTTCCATGCCATCCAGCTCAGGAGGGCGCACTTGACCCGTGCCGGGTACTTGGAGACACCGGCGAACGCGACCGCGTCCTCCAGCACCTCCTCCATCGCGTCGTCCGGCTCGATCTTCCCCTTGGACTGCATCAGCTCCAGGAAGGTCTCCTGGATCTTCTGCGCCTCGGAGAGGTCCTTGCCGACGAGGAGTTCGTTGAGCACCGACGCGCTCGCCTGGCTGATCGAGCAGCCCTGGCCCTCGTACGAGACGTCCTCGACCGTGGTGCCGGCGTACCTCACGCGGAGCGTGATCTCGTCACCGCACGTCGGGTTCACATGGTGCACCTCGGCGTCGCCGTCCCTCAGACCACGCCCGTGCGGGTTCTTGTAGTGGTCCAGGATGACGTCCTGGTACATCGAGTCCAGCTTCATGCGATCGCTCGCCAACCCCTCAGCCGAAGAAGTTCCGTACGTGCTCCAGCCCCTCGACCAGTGCGTCGATCTCGGCCGGCGTGGAGTACAGATAGAACGACGCTCGCGTGGTCGCAGGAATTCCGTAGCGCAGGCAGACCGGCCGCGCGCAGTGGTGGCCGACCCGGACCGCGATGCCCTGCTCGTCGAGGACCTGGCCCACGTCGTGCGGGTGGATGTCGCCGAGCGTGAAGGAGATCGCGGCGCCCCGGTCCTCGGCCGTGGTCGGGCCGATGATGCGCAGGTCAGGGACCTCCGTCAGGCGCTTGACCGCGTACTCCGTGAGCGCGTGCTCATGGGCGAGGATCTTGTCCATGCCGATCGAGTTGAGGTAGTCGATCGCCGCGCCCAGACCGACCGCCTGCGCGATCGGCGGGGTGCCCGCCTCGAACTTGTGCGGCGCCGGGGCGTACGTCGACGAGTGCATCGACACGGTCTCGATCATCTCGCCGCCGCCGAGGAACGGAGGCAGGTCCTCCAGCAGCTCCTGGCGGCCCCACAGCACGCCGATGCCGGTCGGGGCGCACATCTTGTGGCCGGTGAAGGCCACGAAGTCGGCCTGGAGGGCCTGGACGTCCAGCGGCATGTGCGGCGCGGCCTGGGAGGCGTCGATGCAGACCAGCGCACCGACCTCCTGGGCGCGGCGCACGATCGCCTCGACCGGGTTGAAGGTGCCCAGGATGTTCGACACCAGCACGAAGGAGACGATCTTCGTCTTCTCGGTGATGATCTCGTCGATGTTGGACAGGTCGAGGCGGCCGTCGTCGGTGAGGCCGAACCACTTCAGCTTCGCGCCCGTGCGCTGCGCGAGCAGCTGCCACGGCACGATGTTGGAGTGGTGCTCCATCTCCGTGATGACGATCTCGGTGTCGGAGTCCACGCGGTAGGGCTCGTCGGCCCAGCCCAGCATGTTCGCGACGAGGTTGAGCGACTCGGAGGCGTTCTTCGTGAAGATCACCTCGTCGCGCGAGGGCGCGTTGATGAACTCGGCGACCTTGTCGCGCGCGCCCTCGTACAGCGCCGTGGCCTCCTCGGCGAGCACATGCACACCGCGGTGGACGTTGGCGTTGTAGCGCTCGTAGTACTCGCTCAGGGCGTCCAGCACCTGGCGCGGCTTCTGCGAGGTCGCCGCGTTGTCCAGGTACACGAGCTTGCGCCCGTCGTGGACCTGACGGTCCAGGATGGGGAAGTCCTTGCGGATCGCCTCGGTGTCGAGGAGGCCCGGCAGCTGTGTCACGCGGATACGCCACCCTTCGTGTATGCCTCGTAGCCCTCGTTCTCCAGCTTGTCGGCGAGCTCGGCGCCGCCGGACTCGACGATCCGGCCGCCGGAGAAGACGTGGACGAAGTCGGGCTTGATGTAGCGCAGGATGCGCGTGTAGTGCGTGATCAGCAGGGTGCCGACCTCACCGGTCTCGCGGACGCGGTTGACGCCCTCGGAGACGATGCGCAGCGCGTCGACGTCGAGGCCGGAGTCGGTCTCGTCGAGGATCGCGATCTTCGGCTTGAGCAGCTCCAGCTGGAGGATCTCGTGGCGCTTCTTCTCACCGCCGGAGAAGCCCTCGTTGACGTTGCGCTCGGCGAAGGCGGGGTCCATGTTGAGGCGCTCCATGGCCTCCTTGACCTCCTTCACCCAGGTGCGCAGCTTGGGGGCCTCGCCGCGGACGGCGGTGGCGGAGGTGCGCAGGAAGTTGGAGACCGAGACGCCGGGGACCTCGACCGGGTACTGCATCGCCAGGAAGACACCCGCGCGGGCGCGCTCGTCGACGGACATCTCCAGGACGTCCTCGCCGTCGAGGGTGACGGTGCCGCCGGTGATCGTGTACTTCGGGTGACCCGCGAGGGAGTAGGCGAGGGTCGACTTGCCGGAGCCGTTGGGGCCCATGATGGCGTGCGTCTCGCCCTGCTTCACGGTGAGGTCGACGCCCTTGAGGATCTCCTTCGTGGCGTTGTCGGCCTCGACGGTGACGTGCAGGTCTCGGATTTCAAGCGTTGCCATGGGTGCCTCAGGACTCCTGGGTGAGGGAGACGAGCACGTCGTCCCCTTCGATCTTTACGGGGTATACGGGGACGGGGCGCGTCGCGGGAAGGCCGGACGGCTTGCCGGTGCGGAGGTCGAACGCGGAGCCGTGCAGCCAGCACTCGATCTGGCAGTCCTCCACCTCGCCCTCGGAGAGGGAGACGTTCGCGTGACTGCAGATGTCGTGGATCGCGAACACCTCGCCCTCGGTCTGGACGAGGGACACCGGCGTGCCGTCGAGTTCCACCCGCTTCGGGGTGTCCTCCTCCAGCTCGCTCAGCGCACAGGCGCGTACGAAGGTCATGCGACCGACGCCTCCAGCTCCTCTTCGATCTTGGCGAGCAGGCGCTCCTCGATGTCGGCGACACCGATCTGCTGGACCAGCTCGGCGAAGAAGCCGCGGACGACGAGGCGGCGGGCCTCGTGCTCCGGGATGCCGCGGGCCATCAGGTAGAAGAGCTGCTCGTCGTCGAAGCGGCCGGTGGCGGAGGCGTGGCCGGCGCCCACGATCTCGCCGGTCTCGATCTCCAGGTTGGGCACCGAGTCGACGCGGGCGCCGTCGGTGAGCACCAGGTTGCGGTTCATCTCGTAGGTGTCGGTGCCCTCGGCCTTGGCCTCGATGAGCACGTCACCGATCCACACCGCGTGCGCCGCGTCGCCCTGCAGGGCGCCCTTGTAGACGACGTTGGACTTGCAGTGCGGGACGTTGTGGTCGACCAGAAGGCGGTGCTCCTGGTGCTGGCCGGCGTCCGTGAAGTACAGACCCAGCAGCTCGGCCTCACCGCCGGTGCCGGCGTAGGCGACGCGCGGGTGCAGCCGTACGACGTCGCCGCCGAAGGTCACGACGACCGACTTGAACGAGGCGTCGCGCCCGATGAGGGCGTTGTGCTGGCCCACATGCACGGCCTTGTCGTCCCAGTCCTGGACGGAGACGACGGTCAGCTTGGCGCCGTCGCCCAGGACGTAGTCGACGTTGGCGGCGAGGACCGCGTCACCGGTGTGGTCGATGACGACCACGGCCTCGGCGAAGGCGCCCAGTTCGACGACCTGGTGGGCGAAGGCGGTGCCGCCCTCGCCGTGCACGGCGATACGGATCGGCTCGGCGAGGACCGTCTCCTTGGGGACGGTGATCACGCCGGCCTTCTCGAACGCGGAGTAGGCCTGGGCGGCGATGCGGTCCACCGGGGTGCCCGCCTTGCCCAGGCGCGCGTCGTCGCGGCCGACGGTCTCGACGGTGACGCCCTCGGGGGCCTGCACGTCGACCTTCACGCCGTCACCGGTGGCGACGGCGGTGCCGTCGTGCAGCCCGCGCAGGCGCTCCAGCGGGGTGAACCGCCACTCCTCCTCGCGGCCGTGCGGGACCGGGAAGTCCGCCACGTCGAAGGACGGGGGCGCGCTCATGCGCGTGGCGACGGTCGACTCGGCGGCCACCGCGATCTGGCCGGCGGTGGTGGACCCCACCGGGATGTTCTGAGCCTCAGCCATGGCTGTCGGTCTGCTCTCTTCCTACGTCAGATTTCGCTAGCTGTGTCCAGGAGTGCGGGTCTTAACCGACCGCGCCTTCCATCTGCAGCTCGATCAGCCGGTTGAGCTCCAGCGCGTACTCCATCGGCAGCTCCTTCGCGATGGGCTCGACGAAGCCGCGGACGATCATCGCCATCGCCTCGAACTCGCTCAGACCGCGGCTCATCAGGTAGAAGAGCTGGTCCTCGGAGACCTTGGAGACGGTCGCCTCATGGCCCATGGACACGTCGTCCTCGCGGACGTCCACGTAGGGGTACGTGTCGGAGCGGGAGATCGTGTCGACGAGCAGCGCGTCGCACAGCACGTTGGACTTCGAGCCGTGGGCGCCCTCGCCGATCTCCACGAGACCGCGGTAGGAGGTGCGGCCGCCGCCGCGCGCCACGGACTTCGAGACGATGTTGGAAGAGGTGTTCGGCGCCATGTGGACCATCTTGGAGCCGGCGTCCTGGTGCTGGCCCTCGCCCGCGAAGGCGATGGACAGGGTCTCGCCCTTGGCGTGCTCGCCCATCAGGTAGACGGCCGGGTACTTCATCGTCACCTTGGAGCCGATGTTGCCGTCGATCCACTCCATGGTCGCGCCCTCGTAGGCGACGGCACGCTTGGTGACCAGGTTGTAGACGTTGTTCGACCAGTTCTGGATGGTCGTGTAGCGGCAGCGGGCGTTCTTCTTGACGATGATCTCGACGACGGCGCTGTGCAGCGAGTCCGACTTGTAGATCGGGGCCGTACAACCCTCGACGTAGTGCACGTAGGCACCCTCGTCGACGATGATCAGGGTCCGCTCGAACTGGCCCATGTTCTCGGTGTTGATCCGGAAGTAGGCCTGGAGCGGGATCTCCACGTGCACGCCCGGCGGCACGTAGATGAAGGAGCCGCCCGACCACACGGCGGTGTTCAGGGAGGCGAACTTGTTGTCACCGACCGGGATGACGGTGCCGAAGTACTCCTTGAAGAGCTCCGGGTGCTCCTTCAGCGCCGTGTCGGTGTCGAGGAAGATGACGCCCTGCTCCTCCAGGTCCTCGCGGATCTGGTGGTAGACGACCTCCGACTCGTACTGGGCGGCGACACCGGCGACGAGGCGCTGCTTCTCGGCCTCCGGGATGCCCAGCTTGTCGTAGGTGTTCTTGATGTCCTCGGGCAGGTCCTCCCAGGACTCCGCCTGCTTCTCCGTGGAGCGTACGAAGTACTTGATGTTGTCGAAGTCGATGCCCGACAGGTCCGAGCCCCAGTTCGGCATGGGCTTCTTGTCGAACAGGCGCAGGCCCTTGAGGCGGAGCTTCGTCATCCACTCCGGCTCGCTCTTCTTCGCGGAGATGTCGCGGACGACGTCCTCGCTCAGACCGCGCTTCGCGGAGGCACCGGCCTCGTCGGAGTCGGCCCAGCCGTACTCGTACTTGCCCAGACCCTCGAGCTCAGGGTGAGCAGTCTCCGTGGGCAGAGTCATGCGGGGTTCCTCCCGGCCGTGCTTGCAGGTGCGTCAGTGGAAATCTTGGGGATGAACGTCGTGCACACGCCGTCGCCGTGGGCGATGGTCGCGAGCCGCTGGACGTGGGTTCCGAGCAGCTCGGCGAAGAACTCGGTCTCCGCCTCGCACAGCTGGGGGAACTGCTCCGCGACATGAGCCACCGGGCAGTGGTGCTGGCACAGCTGCTCGCCGAGCTGCCGGCCGGGTGCGCTGCGCGCCGTAGCAGCGTACCCGTCGGCCGTCAGGGCCTTGGCCAGGGCTTCGGCCCGCTGTGCGGGGGCGACCGCCTCGACGGCCTCGCGGTACGTGCCCGCCTGCGCGGCGATACGGGCCCGGGCGAAGGCGGCGACCGCTTCCTGGCCGCCCTCCTGCTCGGCGATCCAGCGCAGCGCGTCCGCGGCGAGTTTGTCGTAGGACTGGTCGAAGGCGTCGCGGCCGCAGTCGGTGAGTGCGAAGACCTTGGCGGGGCGGCCGCGGGTGCGGGTGCCGTACACGCGCTGTTCGCGGGCTTCGACGACGTCGTCGGCGACCAGGGCGTCGAGGTGGCGGCGGACGGCGGCCTGGGTCAGGCCCAGCCGGGCGGCCAGCTCGGCGACGGTCGACGGCCCGTGGTCCAGGATGGACCGCGCGACCCGGTTGCGTGTCGAACGCTCTCCGGTCGCGAACTCCTCCTGAGGGGCCCCCGTGGGGGTCTCCCGAGCCTCGCCGACGTTTTTCACAACGCCATTGTTGCGTAATTCTTCAGACCGGGGCAAGCGCCGTCCGGATCACCCGACGGTGCCCTGCGTCACTTAGGTATACCTAATGTGACCTGCGGAAACGATCTTTGATCGATCAAACGCGACCCCTCTGACCAGCCCTCTTCGCACCCGCGCACCACAGCACCCCCCGGCGAACCTAGACTCTCGGACCATGCGAACCGATCCCGTCCTCCAGGTCCAGTCCCTGGTCAAGCGGTACGGCGAGAAAACCGCGGTGGACGGCCTCGATCTGGTGGCCCGGCCCGGAGTCACCGCCGTACTCGGACCCAACGGCGCCGGCAAGACGACCACGGTCGAGACGTGCGAGGGGTACCGAAAGCCGGACTCCGGCACCGTGCGCGTCCTGGGCCTCGACCCGGTGCGGCAGGCGGCGGCGCTGCGTCCCCGGATCGGCGTGATGCTCCAGTCCGGCGGCGTCTACTCCGGCGCCCGCGCGGACGAGATGCTGCGCCATGTGGCCAAGCTGCACGCCCACCCGCTGGACGTGGACGCGCTGATCGAACGCCTCGGGCTCGGCTCCTGCGGCCGCACCGCCTACCGGCGGCTGTCCGGCGGCCAGCAGCAGCGGCTCGCCCTGGCCATGGCGGTCGTGGGCCGCCCCGAGCTGGTGTTCCTCGACGAACCGACCGCCGGGCTCGACCCGCAGGCCCGCCGCGCCACCTGGGACCTCGTCCGCGACCTGCGCGCCGACGGTGTCTCGGTCATCCTCACCACCCACTACATGGACGAGGCCGAGCAGCTCGCCGACGACGTCGCGATCATCGACGCCGGCAAGGTCATCGCCCAGGGCTCCCCCGAGGAGCTGTGCCGCGGCGGCGCCGAGAACACCCTGCGCTTCACCGGCCGCCCCGGCCTCGACGTCGGCTCGCTGCTCAAGGCGCTCCCCGCGGACAGCGCCGCCGCCGAGCTGACCCCCGGCTCCTACCGGGTCACCGGCAAGGTCGACCCCCAGCTGCTGGCCACCGTCACCTCCTGGTGCGCCCAGCACGGCGTGATGCCGGACCGCATCTCGGTGGAGCGGCACACGCTGGAGGACGTCTTCTTGGAACTCACCGGCAAGGAGCTGCGCTCGTGAGCGCCACTGGCACGTACACCCCGAAGCCGGGCGCGGCGCCCCTGGGACGCATGATCGCGGCCCAGGCGATGCTGGAGACGAAGATGCTCCTGCGCAACGGCGAGCAACTGCTGCTCACGGTCGTCATCCCGACGCTGCTACTGGTGCTGTTCGGCTCGGTGGACATCGTCGACACCGGCGAGGGCGAGGCCGTGGACTTCCTCACGCCCGGCATCCTCGCGCTGGCGGTGATGTCGACGGCGTTCACCGGCCAGGCCATCGCGACCGGCTTCGAGCGCCGCTACGGCGTGCTCAAGCGGCTGGCCGCCTCACCGCTGCCGCGCTGGGGCCTGATGACCGCCAAGACGGCCTCCGTGCTGGTCACCGAGGTGCTCCAGGTGCTCCTGGTGACAGTGATCGCCTTCGCATTGGGCTGGAGCCCGCACGGCAACCCCCTCGCCGTCCTGCTGCTCCTGATCCTCGGCACGGCCGCCTTCTCCGGGCTCGGCCTGCTGATGGCGGGCACGCTGAAGGCGGAGGCGACCCTCGCGGCCGCGAACCTGGTGTTCCTGCTGCTGCTCGTCGGCGGCGGGGTGATCGTGCCGCTGGACAAGTTCCCCTCGGGCGTCCAGGACGTGCTGGCCCTGCTGCCCGTCTCGGCGCTGTCCGACGGGCTGCGGGACGTGCTGCAGCACGGGTCCGGCATGCCGTGGGGCGACCTGGGGATTCTCGCGGTGTGGGCGGTCGTGGGGCTGGCCGCGGCGGGGCGCTTCTTCCGCTGGGAGTAGGCACACCGGGGACCCTCGTGAACGCGTGCACAAGCGGACGCCTACGATGGTGCGCGTGCCAAAGCTGACCCGCGCCGACGCCACCGAGGCCGTGCGCAACCCGCTCGCCTTCATCGCCGCACGCTGGACGCCGACCCCTCGGACGGTCCGGCGGGCGGCTCTCGCCGCGCTCCTCATGGCGGTCGTGATCGTCGTCACCGGCGGCGCCGTCCGCCTCACCGGCTCGGGCCTCGGCTGCCCGACCTGGCCCAAGTGCACCGACGACTCGCTGACCACCACCAGCGAGATGGGCCTGCACGGCTACATCGAGTTCGGCAACCGCATGCTGACGTACGTGCTGTGTGCCGCCGTCGGCTGGGCGATCATCGCCGCGCGCTCCGAGAAGCCGTACCGGCGCAGCCTGACCCGGCTCGGCTGGGCACAGTTCTGGATCGTGATGGGCAACGCGGTGCTCGGCGGCATCGTGGTGCTCGTCGGCCTCAACCCGTACACGGTCGCGGCCCACTTCCTGCTGTCCACCGCCCTCATCGCGGTGGCCACGGCGATGTGGCAGCGCACCCGTGAGGGCGACGTGGCGCCCCGGCCCCTGGTCGGCCGGTCCGTGCAGCAGCTGGTGTGGGCGCTGGTCGGCGTCACCGTCCTGCTGATCGCCGTCGGCACGGTCGTCACCGGCGCGGGCCCGCACGCGGGCGACTCCAGCGAGGTCGAGCGCATGCCGCTGAACTGGGAGGACGTCAGCAAGCTGCACGCCGTCCTGGCCTGGATCACGGTCACCCTGACCTTCGCCCTGTGGTTCGTCCTCAAGGCGGTCGACGCCCCGAAGGGCCCGCTGGGCCGCACCCGGGACCTGTTCGTGGTGCTGCTCGCGCAAGGCGTCATCGGATACGTCCAGTACTTCACCGACCTGCCCGAGGTCCTGGTGGGCGCGCACATGCTCGGCTCCTGCCTGGTGTGGATCGCGGTGCTGCGGGTCCTGCTGGCGCTGCGCGAACGCCCCGAGACCGAGGTGGCGGACCTGCCGGTTCAGCCGTACGAGGCGACCAGCGCGTCGATCGCCGGGCCCAGGTAGGCCCGGGTCAGCTCCGCTCTGCGGGCCGTCCATTCCTCGCCGAGCGGCACCGGCGTGCCGTAGCGGCGGCCGCGGATGTCCTCCACGAGCTCGCCGGGCGCCCCGAGGCCGGGCAGCAGGTCCAGGGCCTCGCGCTTGGAGATCAGCCGCCCGTCGCTCAGGGTCGCGCTCGCGCGGGCGAAGGTGAGCAGGCCGAGGTCGACCCAGACGTCCCGGGTCCACAGCCGGGCGTCGGCGAGGGCCGGGCGCCAGTAGTCCCGCTGGTCGCGTACGACGAACCGGGTCAGCTGTCCGTCCGGCACCGGCGGGAGCAGCCCGGCGGGCGGCCGCCCGTGCAGGACCCTGCCGAAGGCGTGCAGCTCGGTGCGGGTCACCGGGGTGACGGGCCGTTTGTACAGCTCCTCGTGCGCCCAGGTCAGATGGGGCCGAGCGGGGTCCTCCATGGTCGTCGGCGTCAGATACGTGCAGTGCAGCAGCGGGGACAGCGGCTCTCTGCGCAGCCGGGCGTGCAGCAGTGCCAGCCGCCAGACGGTACGCGGACCGATGCCGTCCAGTACGGCGATCAGGTCCAGGTCGCTGCGGCCCTCCTGGTAGTCGCCGCCGGCCAGGGAGCCGTGGGCCCAGACGGCGACGGGGTCCAGTGGGGCCAGGTGCGCGAGGAACCGGTCGAGTAAGGCGTCGGTCTGCATGGGCCCAGTCTGTACAGCTCAGTCCAGGCCGTACACCCTGCGCGCGTTGCCCGCCGCGACCATGCCCGCGACCCGCTGGGCGTCCCCCAGCGACCAGGCGCCCTCCGCGACCCACGCGCCCAGCACCCGGGCCAGCCCCTCCCGGAACAGCCGGGCGCCGACCACATGCAGCTCGGGCAGACCGTGGGCGCCGCTGGAGAAGAGGACCTTGCCGAAGGGGGCCAGCTCCAGGATCTCCGCGAGGACCGTGGCCGCGCGGGCCCCGGTGCGGGCCAGGGCCGCGCCCGAGTCGGCGTACACATGCGGGAAGACCCCTGCGAGGTGGGCGGCGTGCCGGTGGTACGGGTAGCCGTGCAGCAGGACCAGGTCGGTGCCCAGGCCCGCGGTCGCCCGCACGAAGTCGGTGAGCAGCACCGGGTCGGTGCGGTCGATGCGCAGGCCGGGCTCGCCGAGCCCCGCGTGCAGTTGGAGGGGCCTGCCCGAGGCGACGGCGATCCACAGCAGGTGCCGCAGCAGGACGGGGTCGCTCAGCTCGCCGCCGACCCTGCGGCCGGCCAGCCAGCGGCCCGCGGCGCCCCGCACCTCGCCGGGTCCGGGCGGCTCGGGTGCCAGCGCGAGGCCGTGCCGTACGCCGGCGACGGAGGTGAAGGCCACCGCGTGCGTGGCGGCGCCGTGCACCGACTCGGCGAGGTTGGCGAGGAAGGACTCGACGGTGCCGGAAGTGTCGGCGACCTGCTCCGCGAGCAGCTCCAGCCGGACCACCTCGCGGGCCTGGGCGGCGGCGGCCGTGGCCATCTCGTCCGGCCCGGTCAGGTCGCCCGGCAGGCCGGTGTCCATCAGGTACGTCGTGATGCCGCTGCCGCGCAGGAGCCTGCGGCCGGCCTCCAGGACGCCCAGTTCACGGCGGCGTGCGAGATAGCGGGCCGGGGAGCAGTGGGGTTCCAGGCCGAGCAGGGGCGGACACCAGCGGCGTACGGCGAAGCCGGTCTGGGTGTCGAAGAGGGTGGTGCCGGGGGCGGGCGGGCCCTCGGTACGCGACAGCTGGGCCTCGAAGGTGCCGAGGCCCAGCTCTGTTCTCAGTACGCCGTGGCAGTACTGGTCCACGAGGCTCGGCGTTTCGATCATCCCGGCTTCCCGTGTGGGCGTGTGGGTCTACACGTCCTAACGGGTGAAGGGGGGATGGGGTGCGCCCAATCAGAGGGTGGCTCGGATCGTCCGGCGGGTGCGGCTCGTCTGTGGTTTCTCGCGCAGTTCCCCGCGCCCCTGACTACCTCACCTAACCGCCGATCTGAATGCCTGCCATCCGCTTCCACTCGTACGCGCCGGTCTTCACCTTCGCCGCGAACTCCCCGTCGAAGTCCTCGTGGGTGGTGATGCCGGACTTGGCGACGGCCTGCTGGGCGATGTCGTACGTGGGGGCGACCAGGTTGCCCCACTCGCCGTCCTCGCCGACGAGGGCGATGCGGGCGCCGCGCTCACCGATGTACGCGACCTGGCCCTCGGCACCGCCGTGGGCCTTGGCGAAGGTGCTGATCTGCTTGGCGAGCCGGGCGACCTTGCGCTCGGCCTTCGCGTCAACCTGCTGCGTGTCTGCCATGGACAGGATGCTACCGAGCGGTAGATCGTTCGGCGACGTGACGCTTGCCTCAGCTTCTACCGCAGGAACGGGTCCACCGCGACCGCGACGAACAGCAGCGAGACATAGGTGATGGACCAGTGGAACAGGCGCATCTCCTTGAGCTTCGCGCCCGTCACCTCGGCCTTGGCCCGGTTCTGCAGGGCGTGCGCCTCCCACAGCCACCAGCCGCCCGCGGCGAGGGCGACGGCGGTGTAGAACCAGCCGGTGTAGCCGAGCGGGGTGAGCAGCAGGGACACGGCGACCATGACCCAGCTGTAGAGCACGATCTGCTTGGCGACGGTCTTGTTGGAGGCGACGACCGGCAGCATGGGCACGCCCACGCGCGCGTAGTCCTCCTTGACCTTCATGGACAGCGGCCAGTAGTGCGGCGGCGTCCAGAAGAAGATGACCAGGAAGAGGATGACGGGCGCCCAGGACAGGGAGTCCTTCACCGCGCTCCAGCCGATCAGCACCGGCATGCAGCCCGCGATGCCGCCCCACACGATGTTCTGCGCGGTGCGGCGCTTGAGGATCATCGTGTAGACGACGACGTAGAAGAGGAGCGCGCCGAGGGAGAGCCAGGCGCTCAGCCAGTTGACCGTGAGGCCGAACAGCAGGGTGGAGACCACCGCGAGGGCGATGCCGAAGGCGAGGCACTCGCGCGGGCTGACCATGCCGGTCACCAGCGGCCGCTGCGAGGTGCGGTCCATCAGCGCGTCGATGTCGCGGTCGATGTACATGTTCAGCGCGTTGGCGCCGCCGGCCGAGAGATAGCCGCCGATACAGGTGAGCAGCACCAGACCCAGGTCCGGCACGCCCTGCTCGGCGAGGAACATCACCGGAACGGTGGTGATGAGCAGCAGCTCGATGATCCGCGGCTTGGTCAGCGCCACGAACCCCTTGACCCGGGCCCCGAACGGCCGCCGAGCCGGGCTCTCGCTCGTCCCGATAACCCCCGCAGGACGGGATTCAACGGCCGTCACGCACACCCCTGACAGAGACTCCCAGCAAGCCCGCCCGTGTGAAGTCCGGGTAAAGGGCTCGCGCGTACCACGCCACTGTAGACGTTGCCCAGACCCGGACATTCGCGGGGGTCGGGTCGTGTTGGAAGACGCCGTCGGAAGAGCCCGAACGCTGTCACTTGAGCACTCGTTCGAGCGGGTCCGTATTCACTTGCCAAAAGGCGATACAGCCCAGTCGGCAGGCGGATGTCCGAGAGTCCCGGCAGTCTGGAATGAGCCGAAAAAACGCACGTCCTTACGGGGGTAGGCTCAACACGGCCGGTGTGCGTCGAGCGCATCGGCGGCCGGTGGGCGCGCGCCCGGAAGACCGGCTACCCGACATGTGGAGAGGAGCCCTGACTCAGGGTGAGCACCAAGCCGACCACCACAGACCTCGAGTGGACCGAGTTGGACCAGCGGGCCGTCGACACCGCCCGCGTCCTGGCCGCCGATGCCGTACAGAAGGTCGGCAACGGCCATCCGGGTACGGCGATGAGCCTGGCGCCTGCCGCCTACACCCTCTTCCAGAAGGTGATGCGGCACGACCCCGCCGATGCCGACTGGGTCGGCCGCGACCGCTTCGTGCTGTCCGCCGGCCACTCGTCCCTGACCCTCTACACCCAGCTCTACCTGGCCGGCTTCGGCCTGGAGCTGGACGACCTGAAGTCGTTCAGGACCTGGGGCTCCAAGACCCCGGGCCACCCCGAGTACGGCCACACCGTGGGCGTGGAGACGACCACGGGCCCGCTGGGCCAGGGTGTCGCCAACGCCGTGGGCATGGCGATGGCCGCCCGCTACGAGCGCGGTCTGTTCGACCCGGAGGCCCCCGCCGGGGAGTCCCCCTTCGACCACTACGTCTTCTGCATCGCCGGTGACGGCTGCCTCCAGGAGGGCATCTCCGCGGAGGCGTCCTCGCTGGCCGGTCACCAGAAGCTCGGCAACCTGGTCCTGCTGTGGGACGACAACCACATCTCGATCGAGGGCGACACCGAGACGGCCGTCTCCGAGGACACCGTCAAGCGCTACGAGGCCTACGGCTGGCACGTCCAGCGCGTGGAGCCGCAGGCCAACGGCGACCTCGACCCGAAGGCGATCTACGCCGCGATCCAGAAGGCCAAGGCGGTCACCGACCGGCCGTCCTTCATCGCCATGCGCTCGATCATCGCCTGGCCCGCCCCGAACGCCCAGAACACCGAGGCCGCGCACGGCTCGGCGCTGGGCGACGACGAGGTCGCGGCGACCAAGCGCGTGCTGGGCTTCGACCCGGAGCAGAGCTTCGAGGTCTCCGACGAGGTCATCGGTCACACCCGGCAGGCGCTGGAGCGCGGCCGGCAGGCCAAGGCCGAGTGGGAGAAGTCCTTCCAGGAGTGGCGCAACAGCAACCCCGAGCGGGCTGCCGAGTTCGACCGCATCAACAAGGGCGAGCTGCCGACCGGCTGGGAGGAGAAGCTCCCGGTCTTCGAGCCCGGCAAGGGTGTCGCCACCCGTGCCGCCTCCGGCAAGGTGCTCCAGGCGCTCGGCGCGGTCATCCCGGAGCTGTGGGGCGGCTCGGCCGACCTGGCCGGCTCCAACAACACCACGATCGACAAGACGTCGTCGTTCCTGCCCGCGGGCAACCCGCTGCCCGAGGCGGACCCGTACGGCCGCACCGTGCACTTCGGTATCCGCGAGCACTCCATGGCCGCGGAGATGAACGGCATCGCGCTGCACGGTCACACCCGGATCTACGGCGGCACCTTCCTGGTGTTCTCCGACTACATGCGCAACGCCGTGCGGCTCTCGGCGCTGATGCACCTGCCGGTGACGTACGTCTGGACGCACGACTCCATCGGTCTCGGCGAGGACGGCCCGACCCACCAGCCGGTCGAGCACCTGGCCTCGCTGCGCGCCATCCCGGGCCTGAACGTCGTACGCCCGGCGGACGCCAACGAGACCGCGATCGCCTGGCGCGAGATCCTCAAGCGCTACACGAAGGTCTTCGGCAAGGGCGCCCCGCACGGTCTGATCCTTACCCGCCAGGGTGTGCCGACGTACGAGTCGAACGACGACGCGGCCCGCGGCGGCTACGTCCTGTTCGAGGCGTCGAACGGCGCGCCGGAGGTCATCCTCATCGGCACCGGTTCCGAGGTGCACGTGGCCGTCGAGGCGCGCGAGCAGCTGGAGGCGGCCGGGGTCCCGACGCGGGTGGTGTCCATGCCGTCCGTGGAGTGGTTCGAGGAGCAGGACCAGGGGTACCGGGACAGCGTTCTGCCGCCTGCCGTGAAGGCGCGTGTCGCGGTCGAGGCCGGTATCGGTCTGACCTGGCACAAGTACGTCGGTGACGCGGGCCGGATCGTCTCCCTGGAGCACTTCGGTGCGTCCGCCGACGGCAAGGTCCTCTTCCGCGAGTACGGCTTCACCGCCGAGAACGTGGCCGACAAGGCGCGGGAATCGATCGCCGCAGCTCAGCGCTGACGCTGACATACGACACGTAGGAGATGCATTTTCCATGACAGACGCACTCAAGCGCCTCTCCGAGGAGGGCGTCGCGATCTGGCTGGACGACCTGTCCCGCAAGCGGATCACGTCCGGCAACCTGGCCGAGCTGATCGACCAGAGCTACGTCGTGGGCGTCACCACCAACCCGACGATCTTCCAGAAGGCGATCTCGTCGGGTGACGGCTACGAGCAGCAGCTGACCGATCTGGCCGCCCGCAAGGTGACCGTCGACGAGGCCGTCCGCATGATCACCACGGCGGACGTCCGGGACGCGGCCGACATCCTGCGCCCGGTCTACGACCGTACGAACGGCCAGGACGGCCGGGTCTCCATCGAGGTCGACCCGCGCCTGGCCCACAACACCGCCGCGACCATCGCCGAGGCCAAGCAGCTGGCCTGGCTGGTGGACCGGCCCAACACCCTGATCAAGATCCCGGCCACCAAGGCGGGTCTGCCGGCCATCACCGAGGTGATCGGCAACGGCATCAGCGTCAACGTCACGCTGATCTTCTCGCTGGAGCGCTACCGCGAGGTGATGGACGCCTACCTGGCGGGCCTGGAGAAGGCGAAGGAGAAGGGCCTGGACCTCTCCCTCATCCACTCCGTGGCGTCCTTCTTCGTGTCCCGTGTGGACACCGAGATCGACAAGCGCATCGACGCGCTGGGCACCGACGAGGCCAAGGCCGCGCGCGGCAAGGCCGCCGTCGCCAACGCGCGGCTCGCCTACCAGGCGTACGAGGAGGTCTTCTCCTCCGACCGCTGGAGCAAGCTGGAGAACGCCGGCGCCAACAAGCAGCGTCCGCTGTGGGCGTCGACCGGTGTGAAGGACCCGGCGTACAAGGACACGCTGTACGTCGACGACCTGGTGGCGCCGAACACGGTGAACACCATGCCGGAGGCCACGCTGCTGGCCACCGAGGACCACGGCCAGATCACCGGTGACACCGTCGCCGGCACGTACGAGCAGGCCCGTGCCGACCTCGACGCGGTCGAGAAGCTCGGGATCGCGTACGACGACGTGGTTCAGCTCCTGGAGGACGAGGGCGTCGAGAAGTTCGAGGCGTCCTGGAACGACCTGCTGACCTCGACCGAGGCCGAGCTGAAGCGTCTCGCTCCCTCGGAGGGCTGAATTGTCCCCCATTTCCGGTTCCGGAGCGAACCCGCTTCGTGACCCCGCCGACCGACGGCTCCCGCGTATCGCGGGGCCGTCGGGTCTGGTGATCTTCGGCGTCACAGGCGATTTGTCACGCAAAAAGCTGATGCCCGCCGTGTACGACCTCGCCAACCGGGGTCTGCTGCCGCCGGGCTTCTCCCTGGTGGGCTTCGCCCGCCGCGAGTGGCAGCACGAGGACTTCGCGCAGGAGGTCCACGACGCGGTCAAGGAGCACGCCCGCACGCCCTTCCGCGAGGAGGTCTGGCAGCAGCTCATCCAGGGCATGCGCTTCGTGCAGGGCACCTTCGACGACGACGACGCCTTCGAGCGGCTGCGCGGCACCATCGAGGAGCTGGACAAGGCGCAGGGCACGGGCGGCAACTTCGCCTTCTACCTGTCGGTGCCGCCGCGCTCCTTCCCGGTGGTCATCCAGCAGCTGAAGAAGCACGGCCTGGCCGACCAGACCGGCGGCTCCTGGCGCCGCGCGGTCATCGAGAAGCCCTTCGGACACGACCTGAAGTCGGCCGAGGAGCTCAACAAGGTCGTGCACGAGGTCTTCGGCTCGGACCAGGTCTTCCGCATCGACCACTACCTGGGCAAGGAGACCGTCCAGAACATCCTGGCGCTCCGCTTCGCCAACACGATGTTCGAGCCGATCTGGAACCGGTCGTACGTCGACCATGTGCAGATCACCATGGCCGAGGACATCGGCATCGGCGGCCGCGCCGGCTACTACGACGGCATCGGCGCCGCCCGTGACGTCATCCAGAACCACCTGCTCCAGCTGCTCGCGCTGACCGCGATGGAGGAGCCGGCCTCCTTCGACGCGGACGCGCTCGCCGCCGAGAAGACCAAGGTGCTCGGCGCGGTCCGGCTGCCCAAGGACCTGGGCCGGGACACCGTGCGCGGGCAGTACGCGGCCGGCTGGCAGGGCGGCGCGAAGGCCGTCGGCTATCTGCAGGAGGAGGGCATCGACCCCGACTCCAAGACCGACACCTACGCGGCCATCAAGGTGGGCATCGACAACCGCCGCTGGGCGGGTGTGCCGTTCTATCTGCGCACCGGCAAGCGGCTCGGCCGCCGGGTGACGGAGATCGCGGTCGTCTTCCAGCGCGCGCCCCACTCCCCCTTCGACACGACGGCGACGGAGGAGCTGGGCCAGAACGCGATCGTCATCCGCGTCCAGCCCGACGAGGGCGTCACCGTCCGCTTCGGCTCCAAGGTGCCCGGCACCTCGATGGAGATCCGGGACGTGTCGATGGACTTCGCGTACGGCGAGTCCTTCACCGAGTCGAGCCCGGAGGCCTACGAGCGGCTCATCCTCGATGTGCTGCTCGGCGACTCCAACCTCTTCCCGCGCACCGAGGAGGTCGAGCTGTCCTGGAAGATCCTCGACCCGATCGAGGAGTACTGGGACACGCACGGCAAGCCGGCGCAGTACCCGGCCGGCACCTGGGGGCCCGTCGAGGCGGACGAGATGCTTCAGCGAGACGGACGGAGCTGGCGCCGGCCATGAAGATAGACCTCACGGACACCACGGCCAGCAAGATCAACAAGGCATTGGTGCAGGGCCGGCGCGCGATCGGCACCCCGGCGGTCGGCATGGTCCTCACCCTCGTCATCGTCACCGACGAGGAGAACGCCTACGACGCCCTGCGCGCCGCCAACGACGCCTCGCGCGAGCACCCCTCGCGCACCCTGGTCGTCATCAAGCGCGTCTCGCGCGGCCCGCGCGACCGCACCCAGTCCCGGCTCGACGCCGAGGTCCGGGTCGGCGCCGACGCGGGCACCGGCGAGACGGTCGTGCTGCGGCTGTACGGCGAGGCGGTCGACCACGCCCAGTCGGTGGTGCTGCCGCTGCTGCTGCCCGACGCCCCGGTGGTCGTCTGGTGGCCGGTCAACGCGCCGCTGAACCCGGCCGAGGACCCGCTGGGCGCGCTCGCCCAGCGCCGGGTCACCGACAGCTACGCCGCCGAGCACCCGGTGCAGGAGCTCGCCGCCCGCGCCTCGGCCTACACCCCCGGCGACACGGACCTGTCGTGGACCCGCATCACGCCCTGGCGTTCGATGCTGGCCGCGGCCCTGGACCAGGTCGTCTGCCGGGTGCAGGCCGTGGAGGTCGAGGGCGAGGAGTTCAACCCGAGCTGCGAGCTGCTCGCCATGTGGCTCGCGGACCGGCTCGGCGTGCCCGTCAAGCGCTCGGTGTCCGTCGGCCCCGGTCTGACCGGGGTCCGCATGGACACCGACCGCGGCCCGATCGTCCTGGACCGCGCCGACGGCACCCTCGCGACCCTGTCCATCCAGGGGCAGCCCGACCGTGCGGTGGCGCTCAAGCGCCGCGAGACGGCCGAGCTGATCGCGGAGGAGCTGCGGCGGCTGGACCCGGACGACACCTACGCGTCCGCGCTGCGGTTCGGGGTGGAGCGGCTTTCGACGGGGGTTCCGGCCCAGGCCGGGGCCGCAGCCGAGGTCACCGCCGAGACGGCCGACCCGGTCGCCACGGAGGACCCGGTCGCCTCGGAGGAACCGGCTGCCTCGGACGAACCCGTCGCGGTCCCCGCTCCGGAGGAGTCCGCGGCGAAGGCCCCCGCGAAGAAGGCCGCCAAGAAGGCCCCGGCGAAGACGACGAGGAAGGCGGCCGCGAAGTGACCACTCCTCAGCTCGTCGTCCACCACGACAAGGACCTGATGGCACAGGCCGCCGCGGCCCGGCTGATCACGAAGATCGTGGACGCGCAGGCCTCGCGCGGCTCCGCGTCCGTCGTGCTCACCGGCGGCCGCAACGGCAACGGCCTCCTCGCGGCCCTCGCCGCGGCCCCGGCCCGCGACGCCGTCGACTGGGCCCGCCTGGACCTGTGGTGGGGGGACGAGCGCTTCCTGCCCGAGGGCGACCCCGAGCGCAATGTCACCCAGGCCCGTGAGGCACTGCTGGACTCGGTGCCGCTGGACCCGAAGCGCGTGCACGCCATGCCCGCGTCGGACGGTCCGTACGGCGCCGACGTGGACGCCGCGGCAGCCGGCTACGCCGAGGAGCTGGCCCGCGCGGCCGGCCCCGAGAACCACGGCGCGGTGCCCACCTTCGACGTCCTGATGCTGGGCGTCGGCCCGGACACGCACGTGGCCTCGCTGTTCCCGGAGCTGCCCGCGGTGCGCGAGACCGAGCGCACGGTGGTCGGCGTCCACGGCGCCCCCAAGCCGCCGCCCACCCGCGTCTCCCTCACCCTCCCGGCGATCCGGGCGGCCCGTGAGGTGTGGCTGCTGGCGGCCGGCGAGGACAAGGCACAGGCCGCGGCCATCGCCCTGTCCGGCGCCGGGGAGATCCAGGCCCCGGCCGCGGGCGCCCGCGGCCGCCAGCGCACCCTGTGGCTCCTGGACTCGGCAGCGGCCTCCCAGCTGCCACGCTCGCTGTACCCGCCGGCGTCGCCGTAACGAGCGCCGGCCGCACGGCACTTCGACGCCGGGTTCCGTCCTTCGGGGCGGGGCCCGGCGTCGTCGCGTACGGGCCCGGGTGCGGTCACTCGAAGATCTGGTCACCCCAGGTCCACGGCCGTTCGTGGATGTCGTTCAGCAGCTGGGAGAACATCTGGGCGTCGTAGAGCAGGCCCTTGTAGTCACCGGGGATCCGGACCTCGTTGATGTCGGCGCTGGGCGTCCCCGGACCTCCGGGCTCCTCCTTGCCGCCGGCCTGCTCGTACGCCTTCTCGGAGGCGGTCACGAAGGAGCGGTACTTCATCGTCTTCACGGCGTCGTCGAAGGCCGGCCCGCGCAACCCGTCGACCTCCCCGGCGAGTTCCAGCAGATAGGCGTCCGTGTAGCCGTCGACGATCTCCTCGGGCTGGTTGTCGTAGAGCACCTCGTGGTACTCCGCGAACTTGCCCTGCTCCAGGGCGGCGCGCAGGGCGTTGACCGCCTTCTTCGAGCCGCTGCCGCCGAGCTTGTCGTCGAGGAAGGAGGCCAGCGTGTATTCGGCGGCGGCCTGGCCCGTCACGGTGGCGTCCCGCAGCCCGGGCCCGCCGCCGGTGGTCTCGAACTCCTCGCAGTACGGGCAGCGCGGGTCCTCGTACAGGTGCACCGTCACCACCGCGTCCGGGTCTCCCACGACGATGGTCGTGCCGTCCTCCGCCAGCCTCTCCGGCACGTCCTCCGGGCTGTCGTACGGCGCCGAACCGGTCGCCGAAACGCCCTCGGGACCCTTGGGCGGACCGACGTCCGCCGGCTTCTCCCGCTGCCCGCACCCGCTCAGCACCAGCCCCAGAACCGCCGCCGCCACGGCGACGGACCCCCCACGCACCTGTCCCACACTTTCCTCCCCTGGATCAGCGGAACCCTAGGGCATGTACACGGAAAACACACAGCGGGTTCTCAGGGTGCGATGTTGTGGTTCAGCCGGAACAGGTTCCCCGGGTCGTGGCGCCGCTTGATCTGCGTCAGGCGGTCGTAGTTCGCCCGGTAGTTGGACCGTACGAGGTTCTGGTCGTCGCCGTCGAAGAAGTTGACGTAGCCGCCCTCGGCGGAGTGCGGCAGCAGCGCGTCGTAGAAGCCGCGCACCCAGTCCCTCTGCGCCTCGCAGTCCTCGCGGGTGGTGAGGGTGCCGGACAGGGCGGTCGCGTAGTCGACGTCCCGGTAGGCGAAGGCGGTGTCCTGCGGTCCGACCCGCTGCACCGCGCCGTCGAGCGGGAAGACGACGGTGGCGCTCTCCAGGGAGGGCGTCGAGGCGCCGTAGTCGATGTACGCGTCGATGGCCCCGTCGGGCAGGCCGCGGCTGAAGGTGCCCTTCCAGTAGTGGAACAGGCCCGCGGGCAGCAGCTCGTCGAAGAGGGTGTTGATCACCGGGTAGGGCATCCGCTCGACCATCTGGCCGAGCACGGGGCCGAGTCCGGACAGGCGTGTGCGGATCTCGTCGTCCTGCTCCTCGGGCCCGCTCCAGCAGGCGATCACCCCGCAGATCGGCCGCCCGTGCCAGCGCTCGGGCAGGAACGGCAGCGGTGGACCGAGCGCGACGGCGAACAGCGCGCCGAGCCGCCCGTCGGAGTCGGCGATCATCTCCCGGTAGCGGCGGATCACCTCCCCGTCGAGCGGGTAGAACGTCGGCCCGCCGAGGATGTCGGCGATGGGGTGCAGCCGGTAAACGAACGACGTGACGACCCCGAAGTTCCCTCCCCCGCCGCGCACCGCCCACATCAGGTCGGCGTTCTGCTCCTCCGTGCAGGTCAGGAACGACCCGTCGGCTGTCACCAGGTCGACCGAGAGCAGGTTGTCGCAGGCCAGACCGCAGCGCCGGGCGAGGTAGCCCATGCCGCCGCCCGTGGTGAGGCCGCCGACGCCGGTCGACGAGACGACCCCGCCCGTGGTGGCGAGCCCGAACGCGTGCGTGGCGTGGTTGACGTCGGCCCAGGTGCAGCCGCCCTCCACCCGTGCCGTGCGGGTCTCGGGGTCGACCCGTGTCCCGCGCATCCGCCCGAGGTCGAGGACGACCCCGTCGTCGCAGGTCCCGTACCCGGCGACGCCGTGGCTGCCGCCACGCACCGCCAGCGGCAGCCCCCGTTCCCGGGCGAAGTCCACGGTCGCCATGACATCGCCCGCGTCGACGGCCCTGACGACGATCGCCGGCCGCTTGTCGATCATGGCGTTGTAGACCTTGCGGGCCTCGTCGTAGTCCGGGTCGCCGGGCTCGACGATGTCCCCGCGCAGGGAGTCGCGCAGCCGCTGCCGGTCCGGGGCGCCTGTGAGGGTGGTCATGACCGCCACCTGCTTTCCGCCAGGTCGGAGAATTGTCCGTGCTCCTTCGGTGTACGCCCGGTCCGCGGCTCCTCTCATCGCCGGAACCACCCATCCCGTCCCGTCGGGCATGGGCAGAACTGCCCATTCAGGCCAGGCCGTGCTGGTACACGTACGCCGTCGCCGCCGACCGCGAGGACACGTCGAGCTTGGCGAAGATGTTGTTCAGGTGCCGGGCGACGGTGTGCTCGCTGATCACCAGCTCGGCGGCGATCGCCCGGTTCGTGCGGCCCGCGGCGACCAGGCGCAGCACCTGCAGCTCCCGCTCGGTGAGCACCTGGGGACCGTGGCCGCCCAGGCCGCCGAGCAGCGCGGCCGCCCGGCGCGCGTCCGGTGCGGCGCCGAGCCGTTCGAAGAGGCCGCGCGCGGCCCGCAGCTCCATACGGGCGCCCTCGTCGTCCCCGGCGCTCCGGCAGGCCGCGGCGAGCGTCATCCGCGTCTGCGCCTCCTCGTAGGGGACCCACAGGGCCAGCCACAGCGCGAGCGCCCGCCGCAGGAGGGGCAGGGCCCGCTCCACGTCGTGGGCCGCGTAGGCCACCGCGCCGCCCGCCGACGCGGCGACGGCGTGCAGCATGGTCGCCTGCGAACCGCACCGCTGCTGCCACTCCCGGGCCAGGCGGCCCAGCTCGTCGGCCGCCGTGCGGGCCTCGTCCAGCCGGTCCAGGGCGAGGGCGACCTCGACCTGGGCGCCGAGCAGCCGGCAGCGCCCGAGCCGGTCCTGACCGGAGGGCTGCTCCGCGAGGGCGAGCCGCAGCCCGGCGGCCGACGCCTCGGCCCGGCCCTGGGCCAGCCGCAGCAGGGCGAGTCCGGGCTGCGGGTCCCGGCCGAGCTCGTGCGCCCGCTCGTACGCCTCCTCGGCCGCGGCCGACTCGCCGTACCGCCGCCGGATGTCCCCGACCAGGCGGTAGGCGCCACCGGCCATCCAGCGCTCGTACGGCAGCAGTTCCTCGCAGGTCCTGCGGGCCTCCTCGAGCGCCTGCGGCCACAGCCCGCGCAGCTCCAGCACCTCCACGCGGTGCACCCGGCACAGCCCCCGGAAGTTGTTCTCCGCGGGCATCGCCGCGCACCACCGCATGGCCGCCTCGGTCCACTCGGCCGCGCGCTCCAGATCGACGCAGGCCATGCAGCGCTGGAGGCCCAGGCAGTAGATCCAACCGGTGAAGAAGGGGCTGAGTTCGCCCGCCATGGCCGCGCACATCGCGTCGTCGAGCAGGTCGAGCCCCTCGGCGACGCGTCCCTCGGCCAGCAGGACGCACGCCTGCGCCTGGACGCCCATCGCGTACAGGTCGGGGCTGCCGCAGCGCCGGGCGAGGGCCGCCATGCCCCGGGCGATGGTCATGGCCTCGTCGAACGCGCCGCGGGCCGCGGCCGCCTCTGACTCCATCCACGCGAGGTAGCACTGCTCGACGCACTCCGGCTCCTCGCTCAGATGCCGCCGCGCCCGTCGCAGCCAGCCGGCCGCCACCGCCGTACGCCCCGCGAGCTGATGCTCGTAGAAGAGCATCCAGGCGCAGTACCCGGCCCGCCGGTCGTCCCCGGCCGCGGTGTAGCCGGCGTACGCCTTCATGCGCGCGACGATCGACTCGTCGATGCGGCTGGTCCACCAGGCCGCGTCCGCGTAGGCCGCGAAGTCGTCCGGGGTGAGCGGGGCGGGCGCGTCGCTCAGCAGACGGTAGGCCTCGCCCCACGCCTGTCGCGATACGGCGTCCCGTGCGCGGCTCAGTGCCTGCGCGGCGGCCGCGTCGGAGCCCGCCATCTGGTCAGTCACCCGCGGCTCCCTTCTCACACCCGCGAGCCGCCCCTTCTTCAGGATAGGCAGCACGGGGCCGAGCGAGCCGCCTCAGGAACCGTGGGGCCCGGGCGCGTAGGGATTCCCGTGCGGGTGTCCGTAGGGGGTGCCCTGCGGGGGGACGTACGGGTTCCCGTGCGGGTGTCCGTACGGGTTTCCCTGGGGCGGTACGTACGGGTTCCCGTGCGGGTGTCCGTACGGGTTCCCCTGCTGCGGTACGTACGGCGGGGCCGTCGGCGGCATCGGCGGGGGCGGGACCGGGAGGGGCGGGTGGGTCGCCGGGTGGGCGCCCAGGCGGATGCCGTAGCGGTCCTTGAGCCGGCGCATCTCCAGCCAGGCGATGCCCGTGACGGTCACCGGCGCGCCGAGGATGAACACCACGCCCATGGCGAGGCCGAGGCCGTGCAGGTCGCCGCTGATGAGGTCGAACAGGGCCATCAGCCAGGACGTGACCGAGGCGAGGAGCGGCGGCAGACAGCGGTGCACGACGGCCGTGCCGAAGAAGTTGCCGGTGATCCGGATGGCCCCCGCGATCGCGAACACGGTTCCCCACAGCGCCGCGAGCATGAACGGCAGCCGGACGAACGGGGAGAGCGAGTTCGTCGAGTAGAACAGCGCGACCGTGCCGATCACCGAACCGACGAACAGCAGAAGCAGTTTGAGGGCGTTCGTCAACGGCACCTTGAGCTGTCCCACCGTGCCGCCGCCCGAGCGCCGCCACACCCAGAGCATGACGCCGACCGTCATCGGGGCGAGGAACAGCAGCACCAGGGACGCGGTCACGGCGTTGCCGAGCACTTCGGTGAAGGCGAAACCGCCCTGGACGTAGGTGTAGACACCGAGGGCGGCGACGGCTCCCGCGATGACCCTCAGGCGCTTGAGCAGCTCCACCGAGGGATCGACCGAGTCGGGGATCCAGGCCGGATGGAACATCACCCAGGCCACTTTGTAAGGCTTGAGGAAGGACTTGGCGGTGAGCGCGCCGCCGGTCCAGGTCCGCTGAGGCGTTGTCAACTTGCACTCCCCCGAGTGATCGTGTTCATGATCGCCGGAGGAGTCTAACCGGGTGTCCGAACCGGTCGGTGACTGAGGGGAGTTGCCGCGGGCGCTAGATCTCGCCCCGGAGCTTGGCGAGCGCCTCGGCCAGGATCGCCTCACCGTCGGCGTCGCTGCGCCGCTCCCGTACGTACGCCAGATGCGTCTTGTACGGCTCGGTGCGCGGCGGAGCCGGGGGGTTGTCCCGGTCCTGCCCCGCCGGGAACCCGCAGCGCGGGCAGTCCCAGGTGTCGGGCACCTGTGCGTCGCTGGCGAAGCTGGGCTGCGTCTCGTGCCCGTTGGAGCACCAGAAGGAGATGCGCAGACGCGGCGCGGACTCGCCGCGCTCGGCCTCGCCCATCGGCCCCGCCCCGACCCGGCTTCCTCGGATCGCGTTGCCACTTGCCACGGTGTAACTCCCTGCGTGATGGTGCCGCGAAGCGAGTCGGCGTGTCGCTTCGTTGCGAGCGCCTCAGTCTACGTAAGGCCCAACGCGCGTCCAGTGATTGGAGTTACAGCTCCCACATCTAGACGCAAGCCCCATGATAGGCCGCGCTCTCGAGCGCGTACCGAACATGGGGCCTTACGTACCGGATTGTGCTGGCGTGCGAGCCGTAGGTCAGTTGACCTTCATCAGGATGCCGAGTACGACAATGCACGCGAACCACAGCAGACCGATGACCACGGTGATGCGGTCGAGGTTGCGCTCGGCGACCGAGGAGCCGCCGACGGAGGACTGCATGCCGCCGCCGAACATGTCGGACAGGCCGCCGCCCTTGCCCTTGTGCATCAGCACCAGCAGCATCAGCAGCAGGCTGAAGACGATCAGGGCGATGGAGAACCCCAGAACCACAGCTGGACCAACTTCCTCGGATACGGATGGACGACGCGGGGCCCAGCGTCAGTGCTGGACCCCGCAAGAGTACGACGGATCGTCGCTACGGCATACTCGCCGGTCGCGTCACTGGTCGCGGAAGCGGACGATCTTGACGAACTCGTCCGCGTCCAGGGACGCGCCGCCGACCAGGGCGCCGTCGATGTCGGCCTGCGCCATGATCTCGGCGACGTTGCCGGCCTTGACCGAGCCGCCGTACTGGATGCGGACCTTGTCGGCCAGCTCCTGGCTGTACAGCTCGGCGATCTTGCCGCGGATGGCGGCGCAGACCTCCTGCGCGTCCTCGGCGCCGCAGACCTTGCCGGTGCCGATGGCCCACACGGGCTCGTAGGCGATCACGACGGACTCGGCCTGCTCGGCCGGGAGGTCCTTCAGACCGCCCTCGACCTGGGCGAGGGTGTGGGAGACGTGGTTGCCCGCCTCGCGGACGTCCAGCTCCTCACCGACGCACAGGATCGGGGTCAGGCCGTGCTTGTAGGCGGCCTTCACCTTGGCGTTGACGATCTCGTCGGTCTCGGCGTGGTACTGGCGGCGCTCGGAGTGGCCGACCGCCACGTACGTGCACTTCAGCTTGGCCAGCATCGGGCCGGAGATCTCGCCGGTGAAGGCGCCGGAGTCCTGCGCCGAGATGTCCTGGGCGCCGTACTTGATCCTGAGCTTGTCGCCGTCGACCAGCGTCTGCACGGAGCGCAGGTCGGTGAAGGGCGGCAGGACCGCGACCTCGACGGCCTCGTAGTCCTTGTCCGCGAGGGCGAAGGCGAGTTTCTGGACGTGGGCGATGGCCTCGAGGTGGTTGAGGTTCATCTTCCAGTTGCCCGCCATCAGCGGCGTGCGCGTGCTCATAAAGGGTCAGTCCTCCAGTGGGGCGAGGCCGGGGAGCGTCTTGCCCTCGAGGTATTCGAGGGAGGCGCCGCCGCCGGTCGAGATGTGGCCGAACGCCTTCTCGTCGAAGCCCAGGGTACGGACGGCGGCGGCGGAGTCGCCGCCTCCGACCACGGTGAAGCCCGGGGAGTCGATGAGGGCCTGGGCGACCGCCTTGGTGCCCTCGGCGTAGTCGGGGTGCTCGAAGACGCCCATGGGGCCGTTCCAGAAGACGGTGGCCGCGTCGGCGAGCTTCGAGGCGTACAGCTTGCGGGTCTCGGGACCGATGTCCAGACCCTCCTGGTCGGCCGGGATGGCGTCCGCGGCGACGGTGGTGGGGTTGGTCGGGGCCTTGGCCTTGAGGTCCGGGAACTCCGGGGAGACCAGGACGTCCACCGGCAGCACGAGCTCGACGCCGTTCTTCTCGGCGCGCTCCATGTACTCCTGGACGACCGGGACCTGGTCCTCCTGCAGGAGGGAGATGCCGACCTCGTGACCCTGGGCCTTGAGGAAGGTATAGGCCATGCCGCCGCCGATGAGGAGGCGGTCGGCCTTGCCGAGGAGCTGGTCGATGACGGCCAGCTTGTCGGAGACCTTGGCGCCGCCGAGGACGACGACGTAGGGCCGCTGGACGTCCTCGGTGAGCTTCTTCAGGACGCCGACCTCGGTGGCGATGAGGTAACCCGCGTAGTGCGGGAGCTTCTTCGGCAGGTCGTACACCGAGGCGTGCTTACGGTGGACCGCGCCGAAGCCGTCACCGACGTAGACGTCGGCGAGGGCGGCGAGCTGGTCGGCGAAGGCGGCGCGCTCTGCGTCGTCCTTGCTGGTCTCACCGGCGTTGAAGCGGAGGTTCTCGATGACGGCGACCTGGCCGTCGGCGAGGCCCGCGACCGTGGACCGCGCCGACTCGCCGACCGTGTCGGCGGCGAAGGCGACGTCCGCGCCGAGGAGTTCACCCAGGCGGGCGGCGGCGGGGCCGAGCGAGAAGGCCGGGTCCGGGGCACCCTTGGGGCGGCCCAGGTGCGAGGCGACGACGACCCGCGCACCCGCGTCGGCGAGGGCCTTGACGGTGGGCAGCACCGCGCGGATGCGGCCGTCGTCGGTGATGGTGGTGCCGTCCAGCGGCACGTTGAGGTCGGCGCGGACGAAGACCCGCTTGCCCGTGACTCCTTCGGCGAGGAGTTCGTCGATCGTCTTCATTTTCGGGGGACTCCTAGTGGAGGCTCGTGGCTCGTTCTGCTCGTGACCGGATGACCAGTGGATGACCTGGCCCGATCCTAGAGAGGAGGGCCGGTCGTGACGTGAGTCAGGGCCCGGGCCGCGCGTCCCTGCGCCTGGCCCGGGCCCTGCTCTCGCTTCAAGTCGCCTGCTTCAGCCGATCAGAGCTGACGGCCCACGAACTCCGTGAGGTCGACGAGACGGTTGGAGTAGCCCCACTCGTTGTCGTACCAGCCGAGGATCTTCACCGAGTTGCCCTCCTGGACCATGGTCAGGGAGGCGTCGAAGGTGCAGGAGGCGGGGTCGCTGACGATGTCCGAGGACACGATCGGGTCCTCGGTGTACGACAGGTAGCCGGCCAGGTCGCCGTCCTCGGACGCCTTCTTGAACGCGGCGTTGACCTCGTCCTTGGTGACCTCGCGCTGCAGCTGCACGACCAGGTCGGTGGCCGAGCCGGTCGGGACCGGGACGCGCATGGCGATGCCGTCCAGCTTGCCCTTGAGCTGCGGCAGGACCAGGGCGGTCGCCTTGGCGGCACCGGTGGTGGTCGGGATGATGTTCTCGGCGGCGGCACGCGCGCGACGCAGGTCCGAGTGCGGGAAGTCCAGGATGCGCTGGTCGTTCGTGTACGCGTGCACCGTCGTCATCAGGCCCTTGACGATGCCGAAGTTCTCGTCGAGGACCTTCGCCATCGGCGCCACACAGTTGGTGGTGCAGGAGGCGTTGGAGATGACGTGGTGGTTCGCCGGGTCGTACTTGTCCTGGTTCACGCCCATCACGATGGTGATGTCCTCGTCCTTGGCCGGAGCCGAGATGAGGACCTTCTTGGCGCCGCCGGCGAGGTGCTTCGCGGCGTCGGCCTTCTTCGTGAAGATGCCGGTCGACTCGATGACGATGTCGACGCCCAGCTCGCCCCAGGGGATGTCGGCCGGGTTGCGCTCGGACAGCACCTTGATGGTGTGGCCGTCCACGGTGATGGTGTTCTCGGTGTGCGTGACCTCCTGCTTCAGGCGGCCCAGGATGGTGTCGTACTTCAGCAGGTGAGCCGTGGTCGCGGTGTCACCCAGGTCGTTGACAGCCACGACCTCGATGTCAGCACCCTGCTCCAGGAGCGCGCGGAAGTAGTTACGCCCGATGCGGCCGAAGCCGTTGATGCCTACGCGGATCGTCACGAACCGATCTCCTCGTTGGTACGCCGGCGATGCGGTGCCGGCGAGCTCTATTTGGGATGTCCCCGACCGCCTACGACCCTACCTCCCTGAAGCGCCGGAGGTGACATCGAGACGGCCCATACACGGCACTGCCATCCTTACCCACCAGTAGGGGTACGGACCGCCCTGAGCGGAAACTCCTCGTAGCTCGAAATGACTATGGAAAGTCAAGGCCCGTATCACTCCTTGGAGGGCGTGAAGGACGTGCGCGAGTGAAGGACGGCGAGTGTCAGGCTCATGTCACCGTGAGGGTGCGTCAAGAGCGCCTCACGGACACACGAACGCCGGTGCCGAGGCCCAACGGGGCTTCGGCACCGGCGTGTTCGGGCCGGGGTCAGCCGGCGAGGTTGTCCGCCAGCTCCTCGGAGAGGTTGGCCTCCGTGCTCGGGATGCCCAGATCGGCGGCGCGCTTGTCGGCCATGGCGAGCAGCCGGCGGATCCGGCCGGCCACCGCGTCCTTGGTCAGCGGCGGGTCGGCGAGCGCGCCCAGCTCCTCCAGGGAGGCCTGCTTGTGCTCCATGCGCAGCCGGCCGGCCGCGGCGAGGTGCTCGGGGACCTCGTCGCCGAGGATCTCCAGCGCGCGCTGCACCCGGGCACCGGCGGCGACCGCCGCGCGGGCCGAGCGGCGCAGGTTGGCGTCGTCGAAGTTGGCGAGACGGTTCGCCGTCGCCCGCACCTCGCGGCGCATCCGGCGCTCCTCCCAGGCCAGCACCGACTCGTGCGCGCCGAGCCGGGTGAGCAGCGCGCCGATCGCGTCGCCGTCGCGGACCACGACCCGGTCCACGCCGCGCACCTCGCGGGCCTTCGCGGCGATCGACAGCCGGCGGGCGGCGCCGACCAGCGCGAGCGCGGCCTCGGGGCCGGGGCAGGTCACCTCCAGGGAGGAGGAGCGGCCGGGCTCGGTGAGCGAGCCGTGCGCCAGGAAGGCACCGCGCCAGGCGGCCTCGGCGTCGCAGGTGGCGCCGGAGACGACCTGCGGGGGCAGACCGCGGATCGGGCGGCCCCGCCCGTCGACCAGGCCGGTCTGGCGGGCCAGCTGGTCACCGCCGGCGACGACTCTGACCACGTAGCGCGAGCCGCGGCGCAGACCGCCGGGCGCCATCACGATCAGCTCGGAGCTGTGGCCGAAGATCTCCAGGATGTCCCGCTTGAGCCGGCGGGCCGCCATCGCGGTGTCCAGCTCCGCCTCGATCACGATGCGCCCGCTGACCAGATGGAGGCCGCCGGCGAACCGCAGAATGGCGGAGACCTCCGCCTTCCTGCAGCAGGTCCGGGTGACGGGGAGCCGGGAGATCTCGTCCTTCACCGCTGCCGTCATCGCCATGGGCCGATCCTTCCATGCATCCGAAAAATACGGTCGTACGCGGCGGCCAGGAGCTCCGCGTCGTGCCGCGGGGTCCCGTCGGGCCGGGCCACCGGCGCCAGCTCGACCGCGGCCCCGAACCGCTTGGCGGCATCGGTCAGCGAGTCGCGGTCGGGCACGGCGGCCACGTCGGCCAGCACCACGTCCAGGGCGAGTTTAGGGGCGTGTCGTCCCAAAACCTCCAAATGACGCTGCGGGGAGAAGCCGTCGGTTTCCCCGGGCTGCGGGGCGAGGTTCAAGGAGAGCACCCGGCGCGCCTTCGTCTCGGTCAGGGCGTCGAGGAGCTCGGGCACGAGCAGGTGCGGTATGACCGAGGAGAACCAGGACCCGGGGCCGAGGACCACCCAGTCGGCGTCCAGGACGGCCGCGACGGCCTCCGGGACGGCCGGCGGGTCGTGCGGCACCAGGTGCACCGACTGGACCTCACCCGGAGTGAGGGCGACGGTGGCCTGGCCGCGGACGGTGTCCACGTCGTCCGGGCGGTCCGGGTCGTGCCCCTTGACCAGCGCCTGGAGCTCCAGCGGCACGGCCGACATGGGCAGCACGCGCCCGTGCGCGCCGAGCAGCTTGCCGACCAGGTCGAGGGCCTGGACATGGTCGCCGAGCTGCTCCCACAGGGCGACGATCAGCAGGTTGCCGACCGCGTGGTCGTGCAGGTCGCCCTTGGAGTGGAAGCGGTGCTGGATGACACGGGCCCAGGTCTGGCCCCAGTCGTCGTCGCCGCACAGCGCGGCCAGCGCCTTGCGCAGGTCGCCGGGCGGGAGCACGCCCAGCTCGTCCCGCAGCCGCCCGCTGGAGCCGCCGTCGTCGGCCACGGTGACGACGGCGGTGAGGTCGCCGGTGATCCGGCGCAGCGCGGCGAGCGAGGCGGACAGGCCCCGGCCGCCGCCGAGCGCCACGACCTTGGGCTGGGCGCCCCGGCGGCGCGCTCGGCCGCCGCGGGCCTCGACGGGCCGGCCGGCCCGTCCTTCGGGCATGGCCCGGCGCAGCCGGCTCAGCCGCGGAGTACGTCCGGTCATTCCCGTCCCATGTCCCGGTGCACGACCACCGTCTCCACGCCCTCCGCCGCGAGGCGCGCGGCGAGCTTCTCCGACATGGCCACCGAGCGGTGCTTGCCGCCCGTACAGCCGATGGCGATGGTCACGTACCGCTTGCCCTCGCGGCGGTAGCCGGCCGCGATCAGCCGCAGCAGCTCGGCGTAGCGGTCGAGGAAGTCCTTGGCGCCGGGCTGGTTGAAGACGTACGCCGCGACCTCCTCGTTCAGGCCGGTGAACGGGCGCAGCTCCGGGACCCAGTGCGGGTTGGGCAGGAAGCGCATGTCGGCGACGAGGTCGGCGTCGACCGGCAGGCCGTACTTGAAGCCGAACGACATCACCGTGGCCCGCAGCTCGGGCTCCTCCTCGCCGGCGAACTGGGCGTCCATCTTGGCGCGCAGCTCGTGGACGTTGAGGCTGGAGGTGTCGATCACCAGGTCGGCGTCGCCGCGCAGCTCGCGCAGCAGCTCGCGCTCGGCGGCGATGCCGTCGACGATGCGGCCGTCGCCCTGGAGCGGGTGCGGGCGGCGCACCGACTCGAAGCGGCGCACCAGGGCCTCGTCGGAGGACTCCAGGAAGACGATGCGCCGGGTGACGTGCTTGGCCTCCAGGTCGGCGAGGGACTCGCGCAGATTGTCGAAGAAGCGCCGGCCGCGCACGTCGACGACGACCGCGATCCGCGCCACGTTGCCCTGGGAGCGGGCGCCCAGCTCCACCATGGTGGGGATCAGGGCGGGCGGCAGGTTGTCGACGACGAACCAGCCGAGGTCCTCCAGGCATTTCGCGGCCGTGGAGCGGCCCGCTCCGGACATGCCGGAGATGATCACCAGCTCGGGGATGGCGGCGTCGGGGATCCCGGGGCCCGCGATGTCCTGGCTCACCTGTGCTCCGTTGTCGGGGAGTGCCTGCCGGTCCTCGGCGGCCTCCTGGTGCTCGCGGCCCTGCGTGGACCGCGGTTCCTGCTCTTGATCGGCTGTCGGCTGCGTCTCGTGGTCGGTCATGTCTCCTGCCCCCGTCGCTCGTCCGGGGCGCCCAGGGCTACGGGCTCCCCCGGGGTGTCCGCCGTCGTCTCGGGCACCCCGTCCTCCATGTCTTCCATGATCTCTCCAGTGGCCGTGTTCACGGCGGGCGCGGCCGGGGCCGCCTGGGCGAGGGCCACCGCGATCGTCTCGGCTGTTTTACGGCCGATGCCGGGTACCTCACAGATCTGGTCGATTGTCGCGGATCGCAGCTTCTTCACCGAACCGAAGTGCTTGATCAACGCCTGTTTGCGGGTCTCGCCGAGTCCCGGTACGTCGTCCAGAGGGCCCGCGCGGAACCGCTTGGCGCGCTTGGTGCGCTGGTAGGTGATCGCGAAGCGGTGGGCCTCGTCGCGGACCCGCTGCAGCAGGTACAGGCCCTCGCTCGTGCGGGGCAGCACGACGGGGTCGTCGTCGCCGGGCAGCCAGACCTCCTCCAGCCGCTTGGCCAGGCCGCACACCGCGATGTCGTCGATGCCGAGTTCGTCCAGCGCGCGCTGGGCGGCGGCGACCTGGGGCTGTCCGCCGTCGACGACGACGAGCTGGGGCGGGTAGGCGAACTTCTTGGGGCGGCCGTCGTCCTCGGTGAGGGTGTTGAGAGCGGCGCCCGCCTCGCCCGGGGCGGCGGCCTGTCCGGGGCCGGTCTCCTCGCCGGAGCCGTCTTCCTGGCCGACGGCGAGGGCGTCGTCGCTCTCGGCCCACTCGCCCGTGCGCTCCTTCTCGGCGAGGTAGCGGCGGAAGCGGCGGGTGATCACCTCGTGCATGGAGCGGACGTCGTCCTGCCCGGCGAAGCCCTTGATCTGGAAGCGGCGGTACTCGCTCTTGCGCTGGAGTCCGTCCTCGAAGACGACCATGGAGGCCACGACGTCGTCGCCCTGGAGGTGGGAGATGTCGTAGCACTCGATGCGCAGCGGGGCGCTGTCCAGCTCCAGGGCGTCGGCGATCTCCTCCAGGGCGCGCGAGCGGGTCGTGAGGTCGGAGGCGCGCTTGGTCTTGTGCAGGGCGAGCGCCTGGAGGGCGTTGCGCTGCACGGTCTCCATCAGGGCCTTCTTGTCGCCGCGCTGCGGGATGCGCAGCGAGACGCCCGACCCGCGCCGCTCGGTGAGCCACTGCTGGACCGGCTCCACCGGGTCGGGCAGGGCCGGGACGAGGACCTCCTTGGGGACGCTGTCGCCGGTCTCCTCGCCGTAGAGCTGCTGGAGCGCGTGCTCGACCAGGGCGCCGGTGGTGATCTCCTCGACCTTGTCGGTGACCCAGCCGCGCTGGCCGCGCACGCGTCCGCCGCGGACGTGGAAGATCTGCACGGCCGCCTCCAGCTCGTCCTCGGCGACCGCGATCAGATCGGCGTCGGTCGCGTCGGCGAGCACCACCGCGTTCTTCTCCATGGCCTTGCGCAGCGCCTCTATGTCGTCGCGCAGCCGGGCGGCCCGCTCGTACTCCATGTCCTCGGCGGCCTCCATCATCTGCTTCTCAAGACGGCGGAGGTAGGTGCCGGTGCGGCCGGTCATGAAGTCGCAGAACTCGTCGGCCAGTTCCCAGTGGTCGTCGGGGGAGATCCGGCCGACGCAGGGGGCGGAGCACTTGCCGATGTAGCCGAGCAGACAGGGGCGGCCGGTGCGGGCGGCGTTCTTGAAGACACCGGCCGAGCAGGTGCGCACCGGGAAGACGCGCAGCAGCAGGTCGACGGTGTCCCGGATCGCCCACGCGTGCGCGTACGGCCCGAAGTAGCGGACGCCCTTCTTCTTGTGGCCGCGCATCACCTGGACGCGCGGAAACTCCTCGTTCATCGTCACCGCGAGGTACGGGTAGCTCTTGTCGTCGCGGTACTTGACGTTGAACCGGGGGTCGTACTCCTTGATCCAGGAGTACTCCAGCTGCAGGGCCTCGACCTCCGTGGACACCACGGTCCACTCCACGGACGCGGCCGTGGTGACCATGGTCCGGGTGCGCGGGTGCAGGTTCGCCAGGTCCTGGAAGTAGTTCGCCAGGCGCTGGCGCAGGCTCTTCGCCTTTCCGACGTAGATCACCCGGCGGTGCTCGTCACGGAACCTGTACACCCCCGGGGAGTCCGGGATCTCACCCGGCCTGGGGCGGTAGCTGGAGGGGTCGGCCATGTCTCACACCCTACTGGCGAGCAGTGACAGTCCGGCGGGCCTGTGGACGGCGGGCGGTGGACGTGCGCCGAAGATCCACACTCGGACGGCAGGACTCGGACACCGGCCGCCCGGACGCGTCCCCGCCCGGCGCCGCGAGGGCCACCCCTCGGTCACCGCGGGTTCCCTCCCCCGACACCTGCGAAAGTCGGCCCGCCCGGGCCGACCCGCCAACAAAGCCACGCAACACGGCTGAGCTCCACGCCTACTTGAGCCCGCACGCCACCGCGTGGCGAGGAGTACCCCGTGGTTGAGCCCACAGTGTTGTCGGGACTTGGTCAACACGCTTCAATGCGGGGGAACTCGGGGCCGTGACGCACGGCGCACAGACGTGACCCACCTCCCGCCGCCGACGGGGTGGCCCCGGCAGCACCCGCGTGAACGGTCTGACCAGCCGTTGTGAACCACACAGAAAGGCCCCTGCATGCCGCACGCCACACAGCACGCGGACGGCACCACCGCGGAACTGGACACGGCTTTGCGCGGCGGCCCCTTCCATGTCGCCCTGCGCGCCGCCATCGCCGCCCGCGGCCTGCCGCTGCAACGCGTGCAGCACCATCTGTCGCGCCACGGGGTGAAGGTGGGCGTCACCAGCCTCAGCTACTGGCAGCAGGGCGCCCGCCGCCCGCAGCGCCCCGAGTCCCTGCGTGCCGTGCGCGCCCTGGAGGAGATACTCCAGCTGCCGGACGAGTCGCTGATCCGCCTGCTCGCCAAGGCCGACGACGGCCCCGCGGGACAGCACACCGCGGCCCGCTCCTACCGCTCGCTGGTGGAGGCCTCGGGCGTCCTGGAGCGCCTCCTGCTCGACCTGGACTCCCCGCGCGACGGCGGGCTGCACATGCTCGGCCATCACGAGCAGGTCCGCATCGGGGAGCACCGCGAGCTGCTCGGCCGCGAGTCCCACCACATCGTGCGCGCCCACCGGGACGGGGTCGACCGTTTCGTCGCCGTCCACCACGGTGACCCCGGGTGCGTGCCCGAGCGCATGTCCGTGCGGGCGCTGGAGAACTGCCGCATCGGCCGCGTCCGCCGGCACCACGAGACCGGCATCCTCGTCGCCGAGCTGCTCTTCGACGCCCGCCTGCGCGCGGGAGATACGTTCCTCTTCCGCTACGCCGTCGAGGACGGCACGGCCGGCGCCTCCTACGAGTGCGTGCGCGGCTTCGGCCCGCCGGGCGGCCAGTACGTGCTCCAGGTGCGGTTCGACGAGCGCACCCTGCCGCTGCACTGTCACCGGTTCACGCAGCACTCGGCGGCGGCCCCCCGCAGCGGACGCCAGGCCCTGCCGCTCACGGCCCACCACCACACCGTCCACCTCGTCGAGCCCCGCGTGCGCTCCGGGATCGTCGGGATCGGCTGGGACTGGGAGCCGTAGGACGAGAACCGGTCAGGCCCGGGGGCCCGCCACCACCCTGCCGTTCTCCACCCGCACCGGCAGCTCGGTCAGCGGTGCCGTCGCCGGGCGTTGCAGCACCTCGCCGGTCGTCGCGTCGAACTTGCTGCCGTGGCAGGGGCAGATCAGGGTCGTGCCCTCCAGCGCGTTGATGGGGCAGCCCCCGTGCGTGCAGATCGTGCTGTACGCCTTCAGCGAGCCGTCCCCGGTCCGGCTGACCACCACGTTGTGCTCCTGGTCCAGGTGCGCGCCGCCCTGGGCGACCTCGCCCTCGGCCCCGAGGTCCACGGGAGCCGTCGGCGTGGCACGCGACGACCCCGCTCCCCCACCGGGCGAACACGCGGCGAGCCCCAGTCCCACGGCCGGGGTGAGCGCCGCTCCGCGCAGGACGGTACGACGGCTGGCGGAGGGGCGGGCGGACATGCGGGTCTCCATGGGTCTTGGGGCGGGGGCAGCTGGGGGCGGGGGCTGGGGGGCGGTGGGCTGGGGGGGCGTCCGCCGACGATACCGGGGTGGTCGGGCGGCGGTCGTGGCTGGGTTCGTCACAGGACGTAAACGCTTGCGCAAGCGTTTACGCGGGGCCACCGTATGGGGTACGTTCCCGCCCTGAGGGGCCGGTTCGGGTCCAGGAAGGGGTGCGCCCATGGCGACCATGGCCGATGTCGCCCGGCATGCCGGCGTCTCCGTGGCGACCGTCTCGCACGTGCTCAACGACACCCGGCCCGTGCTGCCGCACACCCGGCAGGCCGTCCTCGACGCCGTCGAACAGCTCGGGTACACGCCCAACACGCTCGCCCGCTCCCTGGTGACCTCCCGCACCCGCTCGATCGGCCTCGCGGTGTCGGCGATCAGCAACCCGTACTTCACCGAGATCCTCCAGGGCGTCGAGGCGAGCGCCCTGGAGCACGGCTACAGCCTGCTCATCGCCGATCCGCACGACGACCCCGCGCACGAGCGCAAGGTCGTCCAGCTGCTGCACGAGCGCCGGGTGGACGGCATGGTCGTCGCGCCCTCCGCCGACCCGGGCGGGCTGGTCGCCTACCTGCGCCGTCACGCCGTACCCGCGGTGTTCCTCGACCGGCTGGTCGACACGCGCGCGGAGGACGGCCCGGCCTTCGACCAGGTGTGTGCCGAGAGCGCCGCGCCGGTGACGGAGCTGGTCACCCACCTCGCCGGTCTCGGTCACCGCCGTATCGCCCTGGTCGCCGGGCTGCCGGGGCTCAGCACCACCAGCGAGCGGATCACCGGGTACCGGCACGGCCTCGCGGCGGCCGGACTCCCCTACGACGAGCGGCTCGTGGTCCACGGCGACTCCGCCGCCACCGGCGGCGAGCGGGCCACGGCCGCGCTGCTCTCCCTCGCCGTCCCGCCGACCGCGCTCGTCACCGCCAACAACGCGATGACCATCGGCGCGCTGCGCGCCCTGCGTGAACGGGGGTTGTCCGTGCCCGGGGACATCGCCCTGTGCTGCTTCGACGACTTCGCCTGGGCGGACCTGTTCTCGCCCCGGCTCACCGCGATCGCCCAGCCCAGCAAGGAGATCGGCGCGCAGGCGGTCCGGGTCCTGCTGGACCGGCTCGCCGCACCGGAGCGGCCCGCCCGGACTCTGCGGCTCCCGTGCACCTTCGTGCACCGCAGCTCGTGCGGCTGTCCCGAACTCCCCCCTCAGCACCCCGAGCACCCTCCTCAGCACCCCGAACAGCCCGCGAAAGGAACCGCCTCGTGATCGTCGTCGCCGGTGAGGCCCTGATCGACCTGGTACCGCAGGGCACGGGTGCCCTCGCCGACCTGCGGCCCGCCCTCGGCGGCGGCCCGTACAACACGGCCGTGGCCCTCGGCCGTCTCGGCTCGCCGACCGCCTTCTGCTCGCGCGCGTCCCGGGACGCCTTCGGCGAGGCGCTGCTCGACGGGCTGCGGCGGGCCGGGGTGGACGTCTCGGGCGTCCAGCGCGGCCCGGAGCCGACCACACTCGCCGTCGCCACGATCGGTGACGGCGGCTCGGCCGCGTACTCCTTCTACGTCGACGGCACCGCCGACCGGCTCTTCACGGCGCCCGCCTCCCTGCCCGCCGGAACTCGTGCGGTGTCCTTCGGGACCTGCTCGCTGGTGCTGGAGCCGGGGGCGAGCGCGTACGAGGAGCTGATGCGGACGGCGGCGGCCCAGGGCGTGTTCACGGCCCTGGACCCCAACATCCGGCCCGGTCTGATCCCGGACGCGGACGCCTACCGGGCCCGGTTCAAGAGCTGGCTGCCGTCGGTGTCGCTGCTCAAGCTGTCCGAGGAGGACGCCCTCTGGCTGGGCGGCAACCCGAAGGAGTGGCTGGCCGCCGGGCCGTCGGCCGTAGTGATCACCCAGGGCGGTGACGGCCTGACCGCGTTCACCCGTGACGGCGGCGTGCACACCGTGCCCGGCGAGGCGGTCGACGTCGTGGACACCATCGGCGCCGGGGACACGGTGAACGCGGCGCTGCTGCACGGCCTCGCCGCGCGCGACGCGCTGTCCGCGGAGGCGCTCGACGAGCTGGGCCCGGTCGGCTGGAGCGAGCTGCTGCGCTTCGCGGCCCGCGCGGCGGCCGTCACCTGCTCTCGTGCAGGGGCGGAACCGCCGTACGCCCATGAGCTGGCGGACGTACGTCCCTGACGTACGGCATCCGTACGTCGGCTGGCCGCGCCCTGGTGACGGAGGTCAGCCGGCCTTGTCGGCGGTGACGGTGACCGTGGTCAGCCGGCCTTGTCCACGGCCCGCAGGGCGCCCGGGCGGCGGCCTGCGAGGCGGTCCAGGGCGGCGGCCGTGGCGTCGTCGGCGGGCAGGTGCACCACCATGTGCTGGCCGTCGTCCGGCAGCGCGAGCGTCTCGTGCAGCAGCCGCAGCGGCCCGGCCTCCGGGTGCTCGACCTGCTGCGACCCGACGCTGCGCGGCGTCACGGCGAGGGCCGCGTACCGGTCGGCGAACTCCGCCCCCGCGGTGACCGTCAGCTCCTCGGCCAGCTCGGCGAGATACGGATCGCGCAGGGGTACGCCGTGCCGGAGCCGGGCGACCAGTTCGTCGGCGACGCGGCTCCAGTCGGGGTAGGCGGTGCGGGCGCGCGGGTCGGTGAACAGGTGGCGCAACAGATTGGGCGGCTCCGCGTCGAACAGCCCGAGCGGGCCGAACAGCCGGGCGTAGCCGTCGGTGTGGGCGACGACGTCGCCGATCCAGTTGATGACCGCGGCCGGGGCGGGTTCCAGCCGGTCCAGGACCGCCTGGACGGTCGGGCGTGCCGCGCGCCCGAGCGGCGGAGCCGCCCCGCAGACCAGCGGGTCGCCGCCCTCGGCCTCCTTGGTGAGGCGGCGCAGCAGGACCCGGTCCCTGAGCGACAGGTTCAGCGCGTCGGCGAGCGCGCCGAGCACCTGCGGGGAGGGGTTGCGGTCGCGGCCCTGTTCCAGGCGGGTGAGGTACTCGACGCTGACGCCGGCGAGCGTGGCCAGCTCGGCACGGCGCAGGCCCGGGGTGCGTCGGCGGGGGCCGGCCGGCAGCCCCACCTCGGCCGGGGTGACGGCTTCGCGCCAGGTGCGCAGGAAGGTGCCCAACTCGTTGTGGCTCACGGGTTGAACGTACCAACGGCCGCGCGGCGGAGGGTGGCCCTGCCACTACCAGGCTCCGGCCGGTCTCCCTCCGGCAGCGGGGGCGCCGCAGGGTGGAGGCATGACGAACGAGACCGCCACCGCCGCCCTGCCGATCGCATCTGGGAACTGGGCCCTGGACCCGCTGCACTCCGCCGTGAACTTCAGCATCCGCCACTTCGGCATCGCCAAGGTGCGCGGGCGCTTCACCTCGGTGCAGGCCGAGCTGTACGTCGGTGAGACAGCCGAGGACATCCGGGTGTCCGCGACCATCGATCTGGCCTCGGTGGACACCGGGAACACCGACCGTGACGCGCATCTGCGCGCGGCCGACATGCTGGACGTGGAGAAGCGCCCGACGATGACGTACCGCTCGACCCGCGTGTGGGGCGAGGACGAGGACTGGACGATGGAGGGCGAGCTGACGATCGGGGACGTGACCCGGCCCGTGTCGCTGGCCGTGGAGTTCGGCGGGCTGGTCGATGTGCCGATGGACGGCAGTCGGCATGCCGGGTTCGAGGCGACGGGCGAGATCCGGCGCAGCGAGTTCGGGCTCGACTTCGCACCCGGGCTGCTCGGGGAGGCGGTGAAGATCCAGCTCGACATGCAGTTCGTCGAGCCGAAGGGTGCCTGAGCAGGTGCCGGAGAAGCGTGCCTGAGAAGGACGTGATGACGCCGCGCGCCCCACGGGATGGTCCCGTGGAGCGCGCGGCGTCCTGCGGTCAGGCCTTGGGCGACCTGGTCGTCTTCTTCGCGGCCGTCTTGGTGGCGGTCTTCTTGGCCGTGGTCTTCTTCGCGGCCGACGTCTTGCTCGTGACGGTCTTGCTCGTGACGGTCTTGCTCGTGACCGTCTTGCTCGCGGCTGTCCTGCTCGTGGCCGCGGCGGTCTTGGCGGCCGTCTTGCGCGGGGCCTTCACCGGGGTGGCGTCGCTGAGCTTCTGCGGGTCCAGGATCTCCCGCAGGAACTTGCCGGTGTGGCTCGCCGGCACCGCCGCGACCTCCTCGGGCGTGCCCTCGGCGACGACCAGGCCGCCGCCCGCGCCGCCCTCGGGCCCCATGTCGACGACCCAGTCGGCGGTCTTGATCACGTCGAGGTTGTGCTCGATGACGATGACCGTGTTGCCCTTGTCGACCAGGCCGGACAGGACCGTCAGCAGCTTGCTGATGTCCTCGAAGTGCAGACCGGTGGTCGGCTCGTCCAGGACGTAGACCGTACGGCCGGTGGAGCGCTTCTGCAGCTCGCTGGCGAGCTTGACGCGCTGCGCCTCACCGCCGGACAGGGTCGTCGCCGACTGGCCGAGACGGACATAGCCGAGACCGACGTCGTTGAGGGTCTTGAGGTGGCGGTTGATCGCCGGGACCGCCTCGAAGAAGTGCATGGCCTCCTCGATCGGCATGTTCAGGACCTCGGCGATGGACTTGCCCTTGTAGTGGACCTCCAGGGTCTCCCGGTTGTACCGGGCGCCGTGGCAGACCTCGCACGGGACGTAGACGTCCGGGAGGAAGTTCATCTCGATCTTGATGGTGCCGTCGCCCGCGCAGTTCTCGCAGCGGCCGCCCTTGACGTTGAAGGAGAAGCGGCCCGGCATGTAGCCGCGCACCTTGGCCTCGGTGGTCTCCGCGAACAGCTTGCGGATGTGGTCGAAGACGCCGGTGTACGTCGCCGGGTTCGAGCGCGGCGTGCGGCCGATGGGCGACTGGTCGACATGCACGACCTTGTCGACGAGGTCGTCGCCCTCCACGCGCGTGTGGCGGCCCGGCACCGTGCGGGCGCCGTTCAGCTCGCGGGCCAGGTGCGTGTACAGGATGTCGTTGACCAGCGTCGACTTGCCGGAGCCGGAGACGCCGGTGACGGCCGTGAACACACCGAGCGGGAACGAGACGTCGATGTCCTGCAGGTTGTTCTCGCGAGCGCCGTGCACGGTGAGCCGGCGCCCCGGGTCCTGCGGGCGGCGGATGTCGGGCAGCGGGATCGACTTCTTGCCGGACAGGTACTGACCGGTCTGCGACTCGGCGTTGGCGAGCAGTTCCTTCAGGGAGCCGCTGTGCACGACCTTGCCGCCGTGCTCACCGGCGCCGGGGCCGATGTCGACGATCCAGTCGGCGACCTTGATGGTGTCCTCGTCGTGCTCGACGACGATGAGCGTGTTGCCCATGTCGCGCAGCCGCACGAGGGTCTCGATCAGCCGGTGGTTGTCGCGCTGGTGCAGGCCGATGGACGGCTCGTCGAGGACGTAGAGCACGCCCACGAGGCCGGAGCCGATCTGGGTGGCCAGGCGGATGCGCTGGGCCTCGCCGCCGGAGAGGGTGCCGGCCGCGCGGTTGAGCGAGAGGTAGTCCAGGCCGACGTCGACCAGGAACCGCAGCCGCTCGTTGACCTCCTTCAGCACGCGCTCGGCGATCTTCTTGTCGCGGGCGTTGAGCTTCAGCTCGCCCAGGAAGTCCGCGCAGTCGCTGATCGACATGCTGGAGACCTCGGCGATCGACTTCCCCATGATCGTGACCGCGAGGACGATCGGCTTCAGGCGCGTGCCCTCACAGGTGGGGCAGGGCACCTCGCGCATATAGCCCTCGAAGCGCTCGCGGCTCGCGTCGGACTCGGCCTCGCTGTGCCGGCGCTTGACGAACGGGACGGCGCCCTCGAAGGGGGTCGTGTACACGCGCTCACGGCCGTACCGGTTGCGGTAGCGGACCTCGATCTGCGTCTTGTGGCCGTGGAGCAGGGCCTTCCTGGCGCGCTGCGGCAGTCCCGCGAAGGGGATGTCGGTGCGGAAGCCGAGGGCGTCCGCGAGGGCGCCGATCAGCCGGCCGAAGTAGTCCTTGGTGTGCCCGTGGGACCAGGGGTGGATGGCGCCCTCGTCCAGGGACTTGTCCTCGTCCGGGACGATCAGCTCCGGGTCGACCTCCATGCGCGTGCCGATGCCGGTGCACTCGGGGCAGGCGCCGAAGGGCGAGTTGAAGGAGAAGGAGCGCGGCTCCAGCTCCTCGAAGGACAGGTCGTCGTACGCGCAGTACAGGTGCTCCGAGTACATGCGCTCGCGCTCGGGGTCGTCCTCGGGGAGGTCGACGAAGTCGAGCACGACCATGCCGCCGGACAGGCCGAGGGCGGTCTCGACGGAGTCGGTGAGGCGGCGCTTGGCGGAGTCCTTGACCGTGAGGCGGTCGACGACCACCTCGATGGTGTGCTTCTCCTGCTTCTTCAGGGTCGGCGGCTCGGACAGCTGGATGGTCTGTCCGTCGACCCGCGCGCGGGAGTAGCCCTTGGTCTGGAGGTCGGCGAAGAGGTCGACGAACTCTCCCTTGCGCTCGCGCACCAGCGGCGACAGCACCTGGAAGCGGCTCCCCTCCGGCAGCTCCAGGACCTTGTCGACGATGGCCTGCGGCGACTGGCGCGAGATCGGGCGGCCGCACTCGGGACAGTGCGGCTTGCCGATGCGCGCGAAGAGCAGGCGGAGGTAGTCGTAGACCTCGGTGATGGTGCCGACCGTGGAGCGCGGGTTGCGCGAGGTCGACTTCTGGTCGATCGAGACGGCCGGGGAGAGGCCCTCGATGAAGTCGACGTCCGGCTTGTCCATCTGCCCGAGGAACTGCCGGGCGTACGACGACAGCGACTCGACGTAACGCCGCTGCCCCTCGGCGAAAATGGTGTCGAAGGCCAGCGAGGACTTACCCGACCCCGACAGGCCCGTGAAGACGATGAGCGAGTCGCGCGGCAGGTCGAGCGAGACATTCTTGAGGTTGTGCTCGCGCGCGCCACGGACGATGAGACGGTCGGCCACGCCGGTCCGCACCTTTCTTGAGAGAAGTGACAGGGGCGGGGCCCCCGTCTTTCTCAGACTAGGGGGAGCCACTGACAACGCCGGTCGGATTCACCGGTTACCAACAATCCCCGGCCTTCCAGCATGCCCGACGCCGCCACCGACCATATAGCACGTGCATTCGATTTGCGGGCGCGGTCGAGATCCTTCACCCGAAGGAGTGGCGGGACTAAGGTCAGCAGCATGATTGATCACGCTCATGACCTGGCCTCTGTACAGGATGCGACCGAGCGGCTCCTCACCGCGGTCGCCGGGCTGGACAACGCCGCTGTGGCCGAACCGTCACGCCTGCCCGGCTGGAGCCGGGGCCATGTGCTCGCCCACCTGGCGCGCAACGCGGACGCCCTCGTGAACGTCCTGGAGGGCCGTCCCATGTACGCCTCCGCCGAGGCCCGCGACGGTGACATCGAGCGGGACGCGCCGCGCCCGCTGGACGCGCACCTCGCCGACCTGCGCGACAGCGCGGCCGGCTTCCGTGCGACGGGCGAGGCTCCCGCCGACTGGTCGCGCACGGTGGAGCTGCGCAACGGCGTCACGGACTCGGCGGCCCGGGTGCCGTTCCGGCGGTGGGCCGAGGTCGAGCTGCACCACGTCGACCTCGGCATCGGCTACGAGCTGGAGGACGTACCGGCCGACTTCACGGAGCGCTACATCGACTTCCTCGCCGCCCGGTTCTCCGGCCTCGCCGACGTACCCCCGACCCTGCTGACCGACGGCACACGCGCGTGGCACACCGGCCGGGACTCCGACCGACCCGAGGTGACCGTCACCGGCACCCCCGCAGACCTCCTCGGCTGGCTCGCAGGCCGCCGCGACGGTACGTCCCTGACGGTGAAGGGCGACGCACTGCCCAAGCTGCCGCCGCTGTAGCGAAGGGGCCTGAGGCGGAGGGCCGCCCCTGGCGGCGAGGGGCGGCTACCGCCCTGGCACCCCCTCGCGGGTCCGCCCCACCGCCCTCCACCTCCACGGGCCCGCCCGCACTCGCGGCGATAGGCTGCCGCCATGACGTACAGCGGACAGGTGACGGTCGGCGGCCCGGCGGATGTGCACGAGCTCAAGGACCTGATGATCACCAAGATCGCGGTCGGCCCGATGGACAACAACGCCTATCTGCTGCGCTGTCGGGCCACGGACGAGCAGTTGCTGATCGACGCGGCCAACGACGCGGACGCGCTGCTCGGGATGATCGGTGACGACGGGATCGCGTCGGTCGTCACCACCCACCAGCACGGCGACCACTGGCAGGCGCTCGCCGCGGTCGTCGCGGCCACCGGCGCCCGCACCTACGCCGGCCGGGACGACGCCGACGGCATCCCCGTACCGACCGACGTGCTGGTCGACGACGGCGACACCATCCGCGTGGGACGCGTGGAACTGACCGCGCGCCATCTGGTCGGTCACACGCCCGGCTCGATCGCCCTCGTCTACGACGACCCGCACGGGCACCCTCATGTGTTCACCGGGGACTGCCTGTTCCCCGGCGGCGTGGGCAACACCCGTAAGGACGCCCAGGCGTTCGCGCGCCTCATCCGTGACGTGGAGACGAAGATCTTCGACGTGCTCCCCGACGAGACCTGGGTCTACCCGGGGCACGGCAACGACACCACGCTCGGCGCCGAGCGCCCGCATCTGCCGGAGTGGCACGCGCGCGGGTGGTGAACCGCACCGTCGAGGGGGCGCGCGGCACTCAACACGCGCCCCGTGTGAACCAGGTGCACGCGCCGGGGCCACGCGCGCGCTCCCGGCGCGGAGGGCCGCGCGGTCAACTGGAAGTCGCCCCGCGCGGGACGACGGCTCCGGCGCGGAAGGGGCCGCCGGTCTTCCGAACCCCGCCCTCGGCCGGCGGCCCGGGCGAACGCGGCGTTCACGAAACCGCAACACCCGTTCCCACTATGCGGACAAACGCCCGTGTGACCTCGACAAACGCGCGGTTCGCTGCCACTCTCCCGCCATGCATCTCGCCCCCAGCGCGCTGCGCCGCGCCGTAGCCACCGCGACCATAGCCCTGCTCGCCACCGCCGTCGGCTGTGCCCCGCAGCCGGAGGAGACGGCGTCGGACCAGCCGTCGGGTTCGGCCGCCGGCGCCTGCGCGAAGGGCGAGTTGGCCACGGAGACCTCGGGCAAGCTGACGATCGCCACCGACGAGCCGGCCTACGAGCCGTGGTTCAAGGACGGCGAGCCGTCCAACGGCAAGGGCTTCGAGGCGGCGGTCGCCTACGCCGTGGCCGAGCGCCTCGGTTACGACAAGAACGCCGTGGTCTGGCAGAAGGTTCCCTTCAACAAGGCCTTCGCGCCCGGTGCGAAGACCTTCGACTTCGACATCAACCAGGTCTCCATCAGCGACGAGCGCCGCAAGGCCGTCGACTTCTCGACCGGCTACTACGACGTCCGTCAGGCCGTCGTCGCGCTGAAGGACTCCGAGGCCGCCAAGGCGAAGAGCGTCGCGGACCTCAGGAAGGTCAAGCTGGGTGCCCAGGTCGGCACCACGAGCCTGAACTACATCGACGACGTCGTGAAGCCCGAGCAGGACGCCGCGGCGTTCGCCAAGAACGACCAGGCCAAGTCCGCCCTGAAGAACGGCCAGGTCGACGCCATCGTGGTCGACCTGCCGACCGCGTTCTACATCACGGCGGCCGAGGTGACGGACGCCCGGATCGTCGGCCAGTTCGAGAACCAGGGCGGTACGCCCGAGCAGTTCGGCCTCGTCCTCGACAAGGGCAGCGCCCTCACCGCGTGTGTGTCGGACGCCGTCGACGCCCTGCGCAAGGACGGCACGCTGGCCCGGATCGAGCAGGAGTGGCTCTCCGACGCCGTCGACGCCCCGGTGCTGAAGTGACCGTCACCAAGGGCGAGTCGGGCCGGGAGAGCGCGGACGACAAGGGCGACATGCCCGGCGGCGCGGCAGGAGCAGCAGGGGCGGACGACGGTTACGTCCCCTCGCAGCGCCGCCTCGACCGCGAGCGCTTCAAGCGCACCCGCGCGCGGCGCGCCACTGCGATCGCCGCGCTGTCGACCCTGGTCACGGGCGTCGTCCTGTACCTGGTCGTGGTGAGCGCGCCGGGCTGGCCGCGCACCAAGGAGACGTTCTTCGACTGGGGTTACGCGCGCGAGGCGCTGCCCAAGGTCCTCGAAGGGCTGTGGCTCAACGTACGGCTGCTGCTGATCTGCGGCGCCGCCGTGCTGGTCCTCGGCATGCTGATCGCCGTCGCCCGCACCCTGCGCGGCCCGGTGTTCTTCCCGCTGCGCGCCCTGGCCGCCGCCTACACCGACTTCTTCCGGGGACTGCCGCTGATCATCAACCTGATGATCGTGGTGCTCGGCGTGCCCGCCCTGCGGCTGCAGGGCGTGACCGTGGACCCGGTGGTGCTGGGCGGTACGGCACTGACGCTGACGTACTCCGCGTACGTCGCGGAGGTGTTCCGCGCGGGCATCGAGTCCGTGCATCCCTCCCAGCGGGCGGCGGCCCGCTCGCTGGGCCTCAGCAACCGTCAGGCGCTGCGCCATGTGGTGCTTCCCCAGGCCGTGCGCCGCCAGGTGCCGCCGCTGCTGAACGACCTGGTGTCGCTGCAGAAGGACACCGGTCTGGTGTCCATCGGCGGCGCGGTGGACGCCGTACGGGCCGCCGACATCATCGTGGGCCGCAGCCTCAACTACACGCCGTACATCGTCGCGGGTCTCGTCTTCGTGGCGCTGACCATCCCGATGACCCGCTTCACCGACTGGGTGACGGCCCGGATGGACCGCCGCCGCGCCCAGGGAGGCACCCTGTGAACGACACCGCTCCCGTGCTGCGCATGGAGTCCGTGCGCAAGACGTTCGGCGACTCGGTCGTGCTGCGCAACGTCGATCTGGAGGTCGCCCCGCACACCGTCACCGCGCTGATCGGCGCCTCGGGGTCCGGCAAGTCCACGCTGCTGAAGTGCGCCAACCTGCTGGAGGACATCGACGACGGCGCGATCTGGCTGGACGGCGAGGAGATCACCGACCCGCGCGTCGACCAGGACGCGGTACGGCGCCGTATCGGCGTGGTCTTCCAGGCGTACAACCTCTTCCCGCACATGACGGTCCTGGACAACATCACCCTGGCCCCGCGCCGGGTGCACGGCGTCTCCCGCGCGCAGGCCGAGGCACACGCGCGGGAGCTGCTGGAGCGGCTCGGGCTCGGGGCGCGGGCGGGCGAGTACCCGGACCGGCTCAGCGGCGGCCAGCAGCAGCGCGTGGCGATCGTGCGCGCGCTGGCCGTACGCCCCCGGCTACTGCTGCTCGATGAGATCACCGCGGCGCTGGACCCGGAGTTGGTGGGTGAGGTGCTGTCCGTCGTGCGCGACCTGAAGGACGACGGCATGACCATGGTGCTCGCCACGCACGAGATGGCGTTCGCGCGGGAGGTCGCCGACCAGGTTTGTTTTCTGGACGCTGGGGTGGTGCTCGAGCACGGCACCGCGGAGCAGATCTTCGGCGATCCGCAGCAGGAGCGCACGCGGCAGTTCCTGCGGCGGATCGTGGAGGCGGGGCGGCTGTAAGGGGCGTACGTCCAGGAGGCCGGTCCTTACAGCGGTCCTTGCAGCCGTCCTTGCAGCCGTCCTTACAGCGGTCCTTACGCCGGTCGCCTATCAGTCCTTACGCGTCCGCCCGCGCCGCTCCCACCAGCGCCGCGACCCGCTCCACGCCGAACACGTACCCCTGCACCCCGCAGCCCGCGATGACGCCGTCGGCGCGCAGGGAGACGTAGGAGTGGTGCCGGAACGACTCGCGTTGGTGGATGTTGGAGATGTGGACCTCGATCACCGGCATGCCGTCGCAGGTGTTGAGCGCGTCCAGGATGGCGACCGAGGTGTGCGAGTAGGCGCCGGGGTTGATGACGATGCCGCAGTGGTTCAGCCGGGCCTCGTGGATCCAGTCGACCAGCTCGCCCTCGTGATTGGACTGGCGCAGGTCGACCGTGCCCCCGTGCGCGGCCGCCGCCTTGGCGCACATCGCCTCGACGTCGGCGAGGGTGTCGGAGCCGTAGATCTCCGGCTGGCGCTGCCCGAGCAGGTTCAGGTTGGGGCCGTTGAGGATCATGATCGGGGCGTTGGCCAGGGTGCGGGGCACGGCTTCCTCCGGTCCGTTCGGGGGTGGCGCGGCCCGTGGGGGACCGCTGTTCGGACCCGGTTTATCACGGTGCGCCGACGCCGCGTCCGCCCGTAGCCTCCCGTCATGAACACGCCCGTGTATCCGCCGAAGCCCGTACCGGGCGACCGTATCGCCGTCGTCTCCCCCTCCGCCGGGCTGCCGGAGCTGTTCCCGAGGCCGTACGAACTCGGCCTGGAGCGGCTGCGCGAGGACTTCGGACTCGAACCGGTCGAGTACCCGACGACCCGGAAGATGGGCGCCACACCCCAGGAGCGCGCCGCCGACATCCACGCCGCCTTCGCCGATCCGGACATCAAGGCGGTCATCGCGTCGATCGGCGGCGACGACCAGATCACCGTACTGCCGCACCTGGATCGGGAACTGATCCGGGCGAACCCCAAGCCGTTCTTCGGATACAGCGACAACACCAACCTGCTCGCCTACCTGCACAACACCGGCATCGTCGGCTACCACGGCGCGAGCGTGATGTGCGAGCTGGGCCGCCCGGGCTCGATGAACCCGCTGACCGCGGACTCCCTTCGGGCCGCGCTGTTCGACTCCGGTCCGTACGAACTGAAGCCTGCCGAGCGCTGGGGCGATGTGAACGGCGACTGGGCGGACCCGGCGACCTTCGAGTCGGAGCCCGCGATGCGGCCCGGCGACGGCTGGACGTGGGTGAACGCCGACCGCGTGGTGGAGGGGCGCAGTTGGGGCGGCTGCCTGGAGATCGTCGCCTGGCTGCTGATGGCGGACCGGGAGATCGCGCCCGATCTCGGCCACTACGACGGTGGCGTGCTGCTCCTGGAGACCTCGGAGGACATGCCGAGCGCCACGGAGGTCTTCTACGTCCTGCGCGGCATGGGCGAGCGCGGACTGCTGAAGCGCTTCTCGGCGCTGCTGATGGGGCGGGCCAAGACATGGTCCTTCGAGCAGCCCAACAGCCCCGAGGACGCCGCCCGTTACGCCGCCGAGCAGCGCGACGCCGTGCTGCGCGCCATGCGTATGTATGCCCCCAACACCCCGATCGTCTTCGACGTGGACTTCGGCCATACCGACCCGCAGCTCGTCCTGCCGTACGGCGGTCTCATCCGTGTCGACGGACCGGCCCGGCGCATCACGGTGACCTACTGAGGCGCGTGGTGTCCGCCTGTGCGCCCCCGTAACCAGCGGTCACCGTGGGTAGTTGACGCGGCATGCACGACGTACGCACCGTAAGGGCGCCCAGCATGCTGCGGCTCGCCGTCGCCTCGCTCGCCGGGACGGCCATCGAGTTCTACGACTTCTTCGTCTACGGGACGGCCGCGGCACTCGTCCTGGGGCCCCTGTTCTTCCCGACCTTCTCGCCGGTGGCCGGGACGCTCGCCGCCTTCGGGACGTTCGGCGTGGGTTTCGTCGCGCGGCCGCTCGGCTCGGTGCTGTTCGGGCACATCGGGGACCGGCACGGCAGACGGCCCGTCCTCGTCGTCTCGCTGCTGCTGACCGGCGCGTCGACCGTCGCGGTCGGCTGTGTCCCGACGTACGACACCATCGGTGTGGCCGCGCCCGTGCTGCTGCTGGTGCTGCGGTTTCTGCAGGGGCTGGGGCTCGGCGGGGAGTGGGGCGGGGCGGTGCTGCTGACCGCCGAGCACGCCCCGGCGGAGCGGCGCGGGCTGTGGTCGAGCTTCCCTCAGGTGGGGCCCGCTGTGGGCTTCGTCCTCGCCAACGGCGTGACGCTGGCGCTGGCCGCCTCGCTGTCCGAGGCGCAGTTCGCGCAGTGGGGCTGGCGGGTGCCGTTCTGGGCGGCCGGGGTGCTGGCCCTGGTGGGGCTGTGGCTGCGCTCGTCGCTCGCCGAGAGCCCCAGCTTCCTGGAGCTCGACGACCACGCGCGTGTGCCGCTCGCCGAGGTGGTGCGCGACCATTGGCGGCTGGTGCTGCTGACAGCCGGCGGCCTCGCCGTCGGGTACGCGATCTTCTACGCCGTGACGACCTGGTCCCTCGCCTATGCCACCGAGCGGCTCGGGGTGAGCCGTACCGTCATGCTGGCCTGCATCATGGCCGCGGTGGTGGTGAAGGGGGCGGTCACGCCGTTCGCCGCGGTGCTGGGCGACCGGTTCGGGCGGCGGCCGATGTGCCTGACCGGCTGTGCGGCGGCGGCCGTGTGGATGTTCCCCATGGTGGCGCTGCTGTCGACCGGGGAACCGCTGCTGATGTTCCTCGGGTTCCTGGGCGCGATGCTGGCGTTCATCGCCATGTTCGCGGTCATCGCGGCGTATCTGCCGGAGCTGTACGAGCCGCGGGTACGGTGCACGGGCGCGGCCGTCGGCTACAACCTCGGCGGCGTTCTCGGCGGCGCCCTCACGCCGATCGCGGCGACGGCACTCGCCGAGCAGGGCGGCCGGGTGCCGTGGGGCGTGGCCGCGTATCTGACGGTCATCGCACTGCTGAGCCTCGGCTGCTTCGCGCTGCTGCCGGAGACCCGGCCGGTGGGGGTGCGGGCGAATGCCGTCCCTGCGGGGTGACGTCCCTGCGGGGTGACGTCCCTACGGGGTGACGTCCCTACGGGGGACTGGCAAGGGTTTCGACCGGCGGTCACGACCAGCGGTTCACCGACTGAGCGACTCATCGGCCAGTGACTCGTCGACCAGGGTTCATCGCCTACGGGTTGAGCGCCAACTCCAGGTACGCCGCGAACAGCACCAGGTGCACTCCGCCCTGCAGCGGTGTGGCCCGGCCCGGCACCACTGTGAGCGAGGCGACCACCACGGTCAGGGCGAGCAGCACCATGTGGGTGGCGCCGAGGCCGAGGACGAGGGGGCCGGAGAGCCAGACCGTCGCCAGGGCGACCGCGGGGATGGTCAGACCGATGCTGGCCATGGCGGAGCCGAGCGCGAGGTTGAGGCTGGTCTGGACGCGGTCCCGGCGCGCCGACCGCAGGGCCGCGATGGTCTCGGGGAGCAGCACGAGCAAAGCGATGATCACACCGACGACGGCATGGGGCAGGCCGGCCGCGTCCACGCCGGACTCGATGGTCGGCGACACCCCCTTGGCGAGTCCGACCACGCCGACCAGGGCCAGTCCGAGCAGCCCCAGGCTGAGCAGCGCGGTCCGCGCGGAGGGTGCGGAGGCGTGGTCCTCGGTGGTGATCACCTCGCCCTGCCGGGTGATCGGCAGGAAGTAGTCGCGGTGGCGGACGGTCTGGGTCGCCACGAACAGTCCGTACAGGACCAGCGACGACAGTGCGGCGAAGGTGAGCTGTACGGCCGAGAACTCGGGCCCGGGCTTGCTGGTGGTGAAGGTCGGCAGCACCAGGCTGAGCGTGGCCAGGGTCGCGACCGTGGCCAGCGCGGCACCGGTGCCCTCGGGGTTGAACACGGCCGTGCCATGGCGCAGCGAGGACACCAGCAGGCAGATACCGACGATGCCGTTGCAGGTGATCATCACGGCGGCGAAGACGGTGTCTCTCGCGAGGGTGGAACTCTTGTCGCCGCCGTCCGCCATCAGGGTGACGATGAGGGCGACCTCGATGACGGTCACGGCGACGGCCAGGACCAGCGAGCCGAAGGGTTCGCCGACCCGGTGGGCGACAACCTCGGCATGGTGGACGGCGGCCAGCACGGCTCCGGCGAGGACCACGGTCACAAGCGCGACGACCGCGCCGGGCAGATCCCGCCCCCAGGTGAAGATCAGAAGGACCACCGCGAGCGCCGGCACGAGGGACGTCCAACGAGCCACGAGCGACCGGAGCCTGACGATCATGCGGTGATCCTCCCAAAGGTGAACGGGCCCCGCACTCCGGCCTGATGGGGGCGGCCGTTCGCGGGGCGCACTGGCGCGTGCACCCCTGCTGTCCTCGCGTCTACCCGAGGTCTCTGGAGTCCAGCAGGTCGCAGTTGGTGAAGCGGGGTGCCCTGGTGCACATGGCGGCCAGCCGTTCGGCGAACTTGGTGGTCTCCGGGGCGTCGCTGTTGCGCATCGCCCCTTCGTAGGACTCGAACTCGATCACCGCCAGGTAGCGGTTCGGGTTGTCCCGGTCCTTCAGGAGGATGCGGTGGGTGGGGCCGTCGCCCGTCCCGCCGGACCCGCGCTCTCTGGCCTCCTGGAGCAGCTGCTCCATCTCGTCCATGCGCTCGGTCTCGAAGTCGATGATCTGTGCGAACTTCATGACTGCCTCTCAGCGGCCGTGGCGTCCCCTGGGCCGGGAACGCCCTCGGCTCCCAAGCAAGCACCGGGAGGGGCGCTCGGCAATGCGAGACGGTTCCCTCCCGGTGCTGCTCGGTCGTACGTCCGACGTGGTCAGACGTCGGCGCTGTCCTTCGGAGCGCCTTCGCCTCCGCCGCGCGCCTCGACCGCGGCCTGCTTCTTCGACGCCATCAGGCTGGTGATCGTGGTGACGATCAGGACCACGCAGATCACGCCGAGCGAGACGGGGATGCTGATCTCCGGGACATGGACGCCGGACTCGTGCAGCGCGTGCAGCACGAGCTTGACGCCGATGAAGCCCAGGATGATCGACAGGCCGTACGACAGGTGGACCAGCTTCTTCAGCAGACCGCCGATGAGGAAGTACAGCTGACGCAGACCCATCAGGGCGAACGCGTTGGCCGTGAAGACGATGTACGGGTCCTGCGTCAGACCGAAGATCGCGGGGATCGAGTCGAGGGCGAACAGCACATCGGTGGAGCCGATGGCGAGCATCACGACCAGCATCGGGGTCATGACCCGCTTGCCGTTCTGCTGGATCCACAGCTTGGTCCCGTGGTAGCGGTCGGCCACACCGAAGCGGCGCTCGGCGGCCTTGAGCAGCTTGTTCTCCTCGAACTCCTCGTCGTGCTCCTCCGCTCGGGCCTCCTGGATGAGCTTCCAGGCGGTCCAGATCAGGAAGGCGCCGAAGAGGTAGAACACCCACGAGAAGCTGGCGATGATCGCGGCTCCGGCGGCGATGAAGATCGCCCGCAGGACCAGGGCTATCAGGACGCCGACCAGCAGCACTCGCTGCTGGTACTGCGAGGGCACCGCGAACTTCGCCATGATCAGGACGAAGACGAAGAGGTTGTCGACACTGAGCGACTTCTCGGTGATGAAGCCGGCGAAGAACTCACCGGCGGGCTGTCCGCCACCGAAGAGCAGCAGGCCGAGTCCGAAGAGGCCGGCCAGGGCGATCCAGACGACCGTCCAGATTCCGGCTTCCTTGATGGACACGTCATGGGGCTTGCGGCCGATGAAGAAATCGACCGCGATCAGGGCGGCGAGGCCCACGATCGTCAGGACCCACAGGGTCAGGGAAACATCCACTGCGCCTCCGGCAGTACGTAACGGCAAACAGTTCAGTCAGCGTCGTCGCTGCCGGAGGTCTCTTCCACCCGGGGGCTCCATAAGGGCTCGGGCCGACGCCCCGGGATCTGGCCTGATCCGTATTGACGGGGTCGCCGCAGTTGGTAGGGAGTACTCCCCTCCGTACGGAAAAGAGTACCCCAACCACCAAGGAAAGGTAAAGAGGAAGGTAAAGGAAAGTACAAGTGTGCTGGCTAGTGGGGCTTTACCTGTGCTTGGTCGAGTCAGCGGTTCAAGGATCGCCGGGCCGTGGCGACCTGCGTGAGCACCTGCTGGAGCACCTGGCTGCCGGGCGGCACCAGCGGCGGCTCGTACGTCCAGCAGTGCCCGACCCACGGGTCGGCCAGATGGTCGTCGGGCAGGGGCGTCAGTCGCATCAGCGAACGCCACAGCGGGTCCAGCAACGGGCCGTAGGCCGTCGAGTCCTCGCGGTCGGCGACCATCATGAGGTGGACGCCGACGGCCGGACCCTCGTCCGCGAGATAGCGCAGCTGGGTGACGGCCCGGTCGTCGAAGCCGTGCGGGAAGTCGTTGACCACCAGCAGTTGCTGCGAGGTGTCGAAGCCCGGCGGCAGCGCGTCGGCTGCTCCCCCGCGCACCGCCATCTGCACCAGGTCGACCCGCTGGGTGAGCCGGGCCAGCACGTCCGTGACCCCGGCGGCGCCGAGGGCCGGCGGGCCCGCCAGCACACCGGTCTGCACGAGCGGGGCGAGCGGCTGGGCTGCGGCCCCGGCCGCGTCGATGACATGCACCGTGAACTCGCCGGCCGGATGCACGGCCAGCAGCCGGGCCACATGGGCCACGGCCGTCTCCATCCCGAGTCGCCGCAGGTCATGGGCGTCGGCGAAGGAGCCGTCCCCCGCTCCCGCGCGTCCGCTGTCGATCCACAGACCGCGCTCCAGCGGCAGCCGCACCAGCATAGGTATACGCAGCTCGGGGCACTCCGGCAGATGGAGATCGCCCAGGCGCACAGCCATCGGCATCTCCATCGGCACGCGATAGCCGTGCCAGACGGGGTTGTCCCAGCGGGCGTACGCGGCCGGCAGCGCGGGCTCGACGACGTCCGACTCGGCGGTCAGCTGGACGAGATCGCGGTCCAGTGCCTGGCGGGCCTGGTCGACGAGCTGGGCGTGCTTGGCGCGGGCGGCCTCGCGCGCGGCGTCGCCCTGTCCGCCGACCCGGAACCGGGGGTCCGACAGCACTTGGTCGAGTTCCTTCTCCATACGGGAGTCGGCGAAGTCGACGGCGCTGCGGTACGAGGCCGTGGTGCGGGCCAGGTCCTCGAACATGCCCCACACCTGGTTGTACAGCCGCTCGTCCATGGACCAGCCGCTGGCGTCGCCCGCCACCGGAGTGGCCGGCTGTCCGGGCTGGGCCGGAGGCGCGGTGGGCGGGGGCGGCGGGGCCGCGTGCTGCCTGCGCGGGTGGTGGTAGTCGATCGGCCCGCCTGAGCTCGGCATCGAGGGCTGCGTGGCGGCGGAGGGGTCCCCCTGGACCGCTCCGCCGGTGTGGCCCGCGCCGGTCTGAGACGCCTGGCCAGGGGGCGGCGTCTGCGTGCCGTGCCCCGACTGCGGAGGCTGGGTGTGCGGCAGGGTCGGCTGGCCGGTGTGCGGGCCCGGATCGCCGTAAGGAGACCCTGGCTGCGGGCTCGTGCCGCCGTACGAGGAGCCGGTGGGCGGAGTGGCGCCGCCATACGAGGAATCGGCAGGCAGGGTCGCGCCGCCGTACGAGGAGCCGGGCTGCGGGCTTGCGCCGCCGCCGTGCGTGCCGCTCGTGTCGGTGGCCGGTGCCGGGGCTGCCGGCTGGTGGGCCCGGTCGCCGTCCGCTGTACGCGGCGGGGGTGCCGCCACGGAGCGGGCCACGCCCTGGACCACGGCGTCGTTGATCGTGCTCGCGAGCTGGTGTGCCTCGGGCAGGCCCTGGTCGGCGAGGAGTTCGGCGAGGCCGCCCGCGTAGCCCTGACCGACGGCGCGCACCTTCCACGCGCCCTGCCGGCGGTAGAGCTCCAGGGCGACGACCGCCGACTCGGCGTCGAGGCCGGTGAGCGTGAAGGTGGCGACCTCGGTGCCGTCGAGGCCGGTGACGGCGACGAACGGGGCGGCCAGGGCGCCGAAGCGGACCGGGCCCACCCCCTCCGTCGGAAGAGCGAGCAGGACGTTGACACGGTGGACGGCGTCCTGCAGAGCGTCGAGGTCCACCGCCAGGCGGTGCTCGGCGGCGGCCTGCCGGGAGACTTCGAGCCCCGGCAGCGTGGGTGCGCCGGGGTGGGCGACCCACTCGACGCCGTGCACCTTGCCGTGCTCGTCGCTCAGCGTGGCGCCGGCCACGATCGGCTTGCCGGCCGAGACCCGGATCTCTAGACGGGTCTCGGAGAGCGGGTGATTCTGCCCCCGCACCAGCTCGGCCGTCATCGCCTTCGTCCCCCTGTGTCGCTCTGTGTCGCTCGTGGTGATGTGGTGTGCCGCTGGGTGTCCTGGTCCTACAGCGTCGGCAGGATGGCCGGCATCAGGTCCTGGAAGGTCCGGCCGTTGGCCTGGGAGCCCAGGGCCGTCATCGTCCAGCCGGGGCCGTTGCGGTGCACCTTGGCCATGATCTGGGCGGTGTAGGCGCCGCCGCCGGCGAGGGTGTAGCGGGCCAGCTCCTGGCCGTTGGTCTCGTCGACCAGACGGCAGAACGCGTTCTGCACCTCCTGGAACGTCTGGCCCGTGAAGGAGTTCACGGTGAAGACGATCTGGTCGATGTGGACCGGGACACGCTGCAGGTCGACGAGGATGGCCTCGTCGTCGCCGCCCTGGCCGACACCGCCGACCAGGTTGTCACCGGTGTGCCGCACCGAGCCGTCGTCGCTCACCAGGTGGCGGAAGAAGACGACGTCGACCGGCTGCTTGTCGGCGAACAGGACCGCGGAGGCGTCCAGGTCGATCTCCCGCGTCCGCGAGCCGAACAGGCCACGCCGGGGGGCCGCCTGCCAGCCGAGACCCATGCGCACCGCGGTCAGGCTGCCGCCGTCGTTCTTCTGCAGACTGATGGCCTGACCCTTGGTCATGTTGACGGTCACGCGCTGATTCCCCTCTCGAACAGTCCCCTGTTGCCGCGATGTACGCGGCTGATCGAAACCCTACGCAGAGGCACTGACACTGCCGACCCCCGACCCCTGCTTTGTGTCGGTCTTGCAACACAGCGCGTACGACGTGACTGCTCGGGGCGCCGGTCACAGGTCCGGCCGGCGCCCCACCGGCCCCGTCAGGCGATGCCCGCCTCGCGCATCTGGCGCAGTTCCTTCTTCATCTCGGACACCTCGTCGCGCAGCCGGGCCGCGATCTCGAACTGGAGGTCCGCTGCGGCGGCCCGCATCCGCGCGGTCATCTCCTCGATCTGCTCGGCGAGTTCGGCGGCAGGCCGGTCCGTCGGCACCGTCTCCTTGGCCTTGCTCTTGGCGCCCTTGGCCGGCTTGGCGGCCTTCGCGCCCTTGGCCGAGTGCTCGGCGAGCGAGGGCACCGGCGCCTTGGTGCCCCGGCCGTCCTTCTTGGCCCGGTAGCCGCTGCCGAGGAGCTGCTCGGTGTCGACGTCCTCGCGGGCGATCTGCGCGACGATGTCGTTGATCTTCTTGCGCAACGGCTGTGGGTCGATGCCGTTGGCCTTGTTGTAGGCGACCTGCTTCTCCCGGCGGCGGTTGGTCTCGTCGATGGCCTTCTCCATCGCCGGGGTGATCTTGTCGGCGTACATATGGACCTGGCCGGAGACATTGCGCGCCGCGCGGCCGATGGTCTGGATCAGGGAGGTGCCGGAGCGCAGGAAGCCCTCCTTGTCGGCGTCCAGGATGGCCACCAGGGACACCTCGGGCAGGTCGAGTCCCTCACGCAGCAGGTTGATGCCGACCAGGACGTCGAACTCGCCGCTGCGCAGCTCGCGCAGCAGTTCCACGCGGCGCAGCGTGTCGACGTCGCTGTGCAGGTAGCGGACCTGGATGCCGAGTTCCAGGAAGTAGTCGGTGAGGTCCTCGGCCATCTTCTTGGTGAGGGTGGTGACCAGGACGCGCTCGTCCTTCTCCACGCGGGTGCGGATCTCGTGCACCAGGTCGTCGATCTGTCCCTCGGTGGGCTTGACGACGACCTCGGGGTCGATCAGACCGGTGGGGCGGATGATCTGCTCGACGACGCCGTCCCCGCGGGAGAGCTCGTACTGGCCGGGCGTCGCGGACAGGTAGACGGTCTGACCGATGCGCTCCTGGAACTCCTCCCACTTCAGCGGGCGGTTGTCCAGGGCGGAGGGCAGCCGGAAGCCGTGCTCGACGAGGGTGCGCTTGCGGGAGGCGTCGCCCTCGTACATGGCTCCGATCTGCGGCACGGTCACATGGGACTCGTCGATGACCAGGAGGAAGTCGTCCGGGAAGTAGTCCAGCAGGGTGTTCGGCGGGGAACCGGGCAGGCGGCCGTCGAAGTGCATCGAGTAGTTCTCCACGCCGGAGCAGGTGCCGATCTGGCGGAGCATCTCGATGTCGTAGGTGGTGCGCATCCGCAGGCGCTGGGCCTCCAGGAGCTTGCCCTGCTTCTCGAGTTCGGCCAGCCGCTCGCCGAGCTCCTTCTCGATGTCGTTGACGGCCCGCTCCATGCGCTCGGGGCCGGCGACGTAGTGGGAGGCCGGGAAGACGTACAGCTGCTGGTCCTCGCTGATGATCTCGCCGGTGAGCGGATGCAGCGTGGACAGCGCCTCGATCTCGTCGCCGAACATCTCGATGCGGACGGCGAGCTCCTCGTAGACCGGGAAGATCTCGATGGTGTCGCCGCGCACCCGGAAGGTGCCGCGGCTGAAGGCCATGTCGTTGCGCGTGTACTGGATGTCCACGAAGCGGCGCAGCAGCTGGTCGCGGTCGATCTCGTCGCCGACGCGGAGCGGGACCATGCGGTCCACGTACTCCTGGGGGGTGCCCAGGCCGTAGATGCAGGAGACCGAGGCGACCACGACGACGTCACGGCGGGTGAGCAGCGAGTTGGTCGCGGAGTGCCTGAGGCGCTCGACCTCCTCGTTGATGGAGGAGTCCTTCTCGATGTAGGTGTCCGACTGCGGGACGTAGGCCTCGGGCTGGTAGTAGTCGTAGTACGAGACGAAGTATTCGACCGCGTTGTTCGGGAGCAGCTCGCGGAACTCGTTCGCCAGCTGCGCGGCCAGCGTCTTGTTCGGCGCCATCACAAGCGTGGGGCGCTGGAGCTTCTCGATCATCCACGCGGTGGTGGCGGACTTGCCGGTGCCGGTCGCGCCCAACAGGACGACGTCCTTCTCACCGGCCTGGATGCGCTTGGCCAGGTCGGCGATGGCCGTCGGCTGGTCGCCGCTGGGCTGGTAGGGGCTGACGACCTCGAAGGGCGCCACCGTGCGTTCGATGTGGGAAACGGGCCGCATGGATCCACCGTACGACCCACCACTGACAACGGGGCAGGATCACGGGTTCCGCGAGGTGGGGACGGGCCGTGACAGGCGGTTCGGTGGGGCGGGCGCCCGGGTCACGGGGCGGCCGGCGGTGCTGTGCGAAGGCCGCTCTAGCGGCTCTGCGGCCCGCGGGTCGACATGGGTCGGCGCGTGGAGCGGCGGGCGGCGGGCTCGGCGGGGGTGCGGGCAGGGACGCCGGGCTTCTGCTCGACGCGGGGCCAGTGGGTGCGGCCCATGACCACGAGCGGGTCGAACAGCACGACGACGCCGGCCAGGCACAGGAAGGCCAGCGGGCCGATCAGCATCGGGGCGAGCAGGGCCGCGGGCGACTCGCCGGTGCCCGAGGCGGCGGTGCCGTGCAGGTGGACGCTGAGCGCGGCCATGCCCGTGTAGTGCATGCCGCTGACGGCGAGGCCCATCACGAGGCTCGCGCCGACGCTCCAGGCGAAGCCCCGGACCTGTCCGGCGGCCCACAGCGCGGCGGTGGCGGCGGCCATGGCTATGACGACGGAGGCGGCGACGGTGAAGGTGTTGTACTGCAGTCGTCCGTCCAGGCGCATGCCGGCCATGCCCAGGTAGTGCATCGAGGCGACGCCCAGCCCGGTGATCGTGCCGCCGGTGAACAGGGCCGCCCCGCGCGCGCCCTTGTAGCCGACGATGAAGATCCCGATGCCGACCATGACGACGGCTACGCCGAGGCTGGCGTAGGTCGTGGTCCGGTCGTAGTGGATCGGGGCCTCCGCGACCGTGAAGCCCATCATGGCGATGAAGTGCATGGTCCATATGCCGGAGCCGATGGCCGCGGAGCCGAGGGCGAGCCAGCCGGGGCGCCAGGACTGGGCGACCAGCATGGATCTTGTGGTGCAGCGCAGGCCGAGGGCACCGCCGAGGCAGGCCATCAGATAGGCCACCACCGGGGTGACCAGGCCATAGCTGAATCCGTCGATCGTGCCTTGCATGCGCGGCTGCCCTTCCGCCCTTTGCGTCCCGCAAATTCCCGAAATGCGCACTCCCAGAACCGCGCGGGCGGTCAGGTCGAGTGCAGAGAGTATGACCCCCACCGGAATGGTCGAACGATTTTCCGGCAAAGAATCACGGCCCCGCCCCACTTGTGCGGCCCGGGTGAGCACTCGACACCGACTCCGTTCCACGTGTGTCCATCCCGTATCCGCCCGAGCGCGAAGGGGCGTTGTCAGTGGTGGGTCGTACCGTGGGGCGTATGAACAGCCATGGGCAGTACGAGCAGCAGGTCGTGTGGGCCGTCGTCGGCACCGACATCGGCCCGCTGCTGCTGGCGGCGACCCGCGAGGGCCTGGTCAACGTCGTGTTCCACGCCGGGGACGCGGTGCGCGAGAAGGCGCTGGAGCGGCTGGCGTCCCGGCTCGGGGCCGAACCGGTGGAGGATCCCGGCTCCCCGCTGCTGACCGAGGCGATACGCCAGCTCCAGGCGTACTTCTCGGGCGAGCGGCACGGCTTCGAGCTGCCGTTGGACTGGTCGCTGATCTCGGGCTTCAACCGGCAGGTGCTGCGCGAGCTGGCCTCGGGTGTCCCGTACGGCACGGTCGTCGGCTACGGCGACCTGGCCGAGCGGGTCGGCCAGCCGGGCGCCGCGCAGGCGGTGGGGGCCGCGATGGGCTCCAACCCGCTGCCTGTGGTGGTGCCCTGCCATCGAGTCGTGGAGAGCGACGGCGGCCTCGGCGGGTTCGGCGGCGGCCTGGAGACCAAGCGGAAGCTGCTCGCCCTGGAGGGCGTGCTGCCCCAGCCGCTGTTCTGAGGTCTCGCGATCCTCCGGTCGTGGTGCGTACCTCCAGGCCGTTGCCGTCGGGAAGCGGTGTTGAGCGACGGGGTTTGATCAAGGGTGCGGGCCGCCAGAGATGAGGGAGAACCGACAGACAGGAGGCGGGCGTGGTGCTGGTGGTGTCGGAAGAGGTGCGGGAGGCGGTCGCAGGTCGCCGTCCGGTGGTGGCTCTGGAGTCCACGATCATCGCGCACGGGCTGCCACGTCCGCGCAACCTGGAGGTGGCACTGGAGCTGGAGGCGGCCGTACGGCGGGAGGGTGCCGTACCGGCCACGATCGCGGTGCTGGACGGCCAGCCGCTGGTCGGGCTGGACAAGCAGCAGCTGGAGCGGGTCGCCAACGAGGACGGGATCCGCAAGCTGGGACACAGGGACCTGCCGCTGGCCGTGGCGTCGGGGGCGAGCGGCGCCACGACGGTGTCGGCGACCGCGGCACTGGCGGCGCTGGCGGGCATACGGGTCTTCGCGACGGGTGGGCTCGGCGGGGTGCACCGGGAGTGGACGGTGACCCAGGACGAGTCGGCCGACCTGGGCCTTCTGGCGCGTACCCGGATCACGGTGGTGTGCGCGGGGGTGAAGTCGATCCTGGACGTGCCGGCGACGCTGCAGCGGCTGGAGACGCTGGGGGTGGCTGTGGCCGGATACGGCACGGACCGCTTCCCCGGCTTCTATCTGTCCGACTCGGGGCATCCGGTGGAGTGGACGCTGGACGGTCCCGAGCAGGTGGCCGGGGTGATGCGGGCGCAGGACGCGCTCGGTGCGGCGGAGTCGGCGCTGATCGTCGCCAACCCGGTTCCCGAGGCGGAGCAGCTGGATCCGCAGCTGCACGCGCGTGTGCTCGCCGAGGCGTTGCAGGCGTGCGAGGCGGAGGGGGTCAGCGGCCAGGCGGTCACGCCGTTCCTGCTCGACTACCTCGTGCGGCACACCGACGGTGCGTCGCTGAGCGCCAATCTCGCGGCGGTGCGCGGCAATGTGCGGCTGGCCGCACGGATCGCGGCGGCCTGGGCCGGGAAGTGATCCGGCCGCGGGACGGCGCGCTGCTGGTGGCGGGGGATGTGATCACGGACGTCGTCGCCCGTCATCGCGGACCCCTCGCGTCGGGCACGGACACGGCCGCCGCGATTCGCCTGGTGCCGGGCGGGGCGGGGGCGAACGTGGCCTGCTGGGCCGCGCACTGGGGATGTGCCGAGGTGCGCATGCTCGGGCGGGTCGGCGCGGACGCGGCCGCCTGGCACGAGCGGGAGCTGATCGCGGACGGCGTACGGCCTCTGCTGGTCGTCGATCCGGAGGCGCCGACCGGGACGGTGGTGTGCCTGGTGGACAGCGAGGCGTCCGCGGAGCGCACCTTCCTCACCGACAGCGGCGCGTCCCTGCGGCTGGGGCCCGAGGACTGGTCGGACGCGCTGCTGGACGGCGTCGCGTGGCTGCATCTGTCGGGCTACCTGCTGTTCTCGGAGCCGAGCCGCGCCCTGGTTGCCCTGGCCGTCCGGTCGGCACGCGCGCAGGGGGTGCCGGTCAGCCTGGACCCGGCGTCGGCGGGCTTTCTGAAGGGGCTGGGCGTGGAGCGTTTCCTCGCCCTTGTCGAGGGAGTCGACGTCCTGCTGCCGAGCCGGGACGAGGCGAGTCTGCTGACAGGTCTGGCGGACGCCGGGGACGCTGCGGCCGAGCTCAGCTGTCGCGTCCCGCTGGTGGTCGCCAAACAGGGCGCGACCGGTGCCCTGGTCGCCCGGTCGGGCACCGTGTGCGCCCGGGTCCCGGCCGCACCGGCGACGCCTCGCGACACCACCGGCGCCGGCGACGCCTTCACCGGCGCCTTCCTCGCCGCGCTGCTCAAGGGCGCCGGGCCCGAGGACGCGGCGACGGAGGGCACGCGGGCCGGGGCCCGGGCGGTGGAGCGGGTGGGCGGCCGGCCACCGAGGCGACCAGCGCGCGGAGAGAGGCCATGAGGCCTGGGGGGGGGAGAGAGGCGATGCGGCCTGGCCGGCGCGAGCCGGAGCGGCGCAGAGGGAACCGGCCAGCGTGAGTCGGAGAGGGGCAGAGGGAATCGGCCGACGTGAGCCGGAGCGGCGCAGAGGAAACCGGCCAGCGTGAGTCGGAGAGGGGCAGAGGGAATCGGCCGGCGTGAGCCGGAGCGGCGCAGAGGGAACCGGCCGGCGCGAGTCGGGGAGAGGGCAGAGGGAACCGGCCGACATGAGTCGGAGAGGGGCAGAGGCGGCTGACCCGCGTGCTGTCGTGCGGCCGCTGTCCGGGGCGCACGGTTCCCCGTACCCCTTCAGGCGCCTGCGGTGCACGGCCCTCAGGGGCGCGGGGAACCGTGCGAGAAGACACGACTCACCCGCGCCCGCCGACGCCGTTCACCCCTTACGCCTTGCGGCCCCACGCCGAGATCAGCGCGGGTGCGGCCAGGTCCATCTCGCCGGAGGAGATGTGGGACAGGTGACGGTCGATGTCATGGTCCGTGACGAGGCCCGCGGCGACGAGCCGGCTGCGGAGTTGACGGACCGTCGCCGATTCCAGCCCGGCGCAGGCCCGGGAAGTGACGGGGAAACCGGCGTCCGCCTCGACCTGACGGAGTCCGGCCGCGCGCAGCAGGCGCGGCAGGGTGCGCCCGTGGGCGAGGTCGACGCCATGGTCGGCGAGAACGGTGCGCACCGCGTGCCGCAGCCGGTTCGCCAACTGCTGCTCGGGGCCGTACTCGTCGGGGCAGATCAGCGGTTGCAGGGCGGCGTCGGTGTCCTCGACGAGGAGGCGTCCGCCGGGCCTCAGGGCCTTGACGAGGGCGCGCAGCGCTCGCTCCCGGTCGGGCACGCGGCCGAGGACGAGTCGGGCGTGGACGAGGTCGAACCCCTCCCCCGGCGGGTCCTGCACGGCGATATCGTGGACGCGCAGCTCGACCGGCGGACGGGCGGGCGAGTCGGCCCAGGACGTGTCCGTGGCGGTGGCGATGACCTTGCCGGTGGGGCCGACCCTCTTGGCCAGCCAGGAGACGACGGTGGTCCCTCCCGCGCCGGCCTCCCAGCAGCGCCAGCCGGGTCCGACGCCGAACGCCTCGAAGTGGCGGAACGTCACAGGGTCGTAGAGCGCGGCGAACGCCTCGCGCCACTGCGCCGCGTCGGCCTGCCGGCGGGCGAGTTCCTCCCGGCGGGGATCGGGTCGGCGCTGCTCGCTGGATTCACGTGGGGAGAGATGGCCGAGGAGCTCGGTGGGTTGGTCGCGTTGGTCGAGGTGCTCGTCGGACGGGGGGCGGTCGTGGTCTTCGTGATCGAGGTCGTCGAGCAGGTGTCCGTCGGTTCGCGTCATGACCCGATCATCCCAGTTGTCCCGGTTGTCATGATGTGGCGACGCTCGGGGAGGCTCCAGGAGTCCGCCAACGCTTGGGACAGAAGGGCAATTCGACACGTCCCGTCCCGTCGTCCACAGGCGGGAACAAAGCGGAATCCGCGCTATCCACAGGCTGGTCCGCTGCTCTTCCCTTCCTGGCAAACTGGCGCGACAAGGCGCGGGAAGGCGGCGCAAGGAGAACCACGCAAGGAGTCCCGATGTCCATGGCAGGGAATCTGCGGAAGGTCACGAGCCTCGGCACGGTCGACGGCCTGCGCAGAGTGGCGCGGCTGGCCCGACGGCGGCGCCGGGTCGACCTGAGTCACCCCGCCCGGTCCCCGCTGGGCTCCTCGGTCGTCAACTGCATCGCGTACGAGGACGGTGCCCGGCTTCCGGTCGACGGGGATCTGGCAGACGCGGTGAAAAGGGTGCGCAAGAGCGGCTCCGGCTTCGTCTGGCTGGGGCTCCATGAGCCGACGAACCGCGAGTTCGCGGGCGTGGCCGAGCTGTTCGACCTGCATCCGCTGGCCGTCGAGGACGCGATCGAGGCCCATCAGCGCCCGAAGGTCGAGCGGTACGGCGACACGCTGTTCGCCGTGTTCAAGACCGTCTGCTACATCGAGCACGAGGAGTTGACGGCGACGAGCGAGGTCGTCGACACCGGCGAGATCATGGTCTTCGTCGGCCATGACTTCGTCGTCACGGTCCGGCACGGCCGGCACGGCTCGCTCGGCCCGCTGCGCGAGGAGCTGGAGTCCGACCCCGGCCAGCTCGTCAAGGGGCCTTCCGCGGTCCTGCACGCGGTCGCGGACCATGTGGTCGACGACTACCTCAACGTCATCGAGTCCGTGCAACTGGACATCGACCAGGTGGAGACGGACGTCTTCGCGGAGAACGGCGCACGGGCCGACCCGGGCCGCATCTACCAGCTCAAGCGTGAACTCCTGGAGCTGAAGCGGGCCGTGGTCCCGCTGGGCCGCCCGCTGCTCGACCTCGCCGACCGGCCGGTGCGCGTGGTCGACCCGGAGATACAGGCCTACTTCCGCGACGTCTCCGACCACCTCATACGGGCGACGGAGCAGATCGCGTCGTTCGACGAGCTGCTCAACTCGATCCTTCAGGCGCATCTCGCCCAGGTGACGGTGGCGCAGAACGAGGACATGCGGAAGATCACGGCATGGGCGGCGATCGTCGCCGTTCCGACGATGGTGTGCGGGATCTACGGCATGAACTTCGAGCACATGCCGGAACTGCACTGGCGCTACGGCTACGGCATGGTCATCGGCGTCATAGGCCTGGCCTGCGTGGCGCTCTACCGCGGCTTCCGGCGCAACGGCTGGCTCTGATCCCGAGTCCTGGCCCGGAACACCCGACGCCCTGCCCGGCACGACGGACCGGACGGGGACGGAAAGAAGGCGAAGGGAGATCGAAGGGACAGGGTGTGGCGCGGGCGCGGTGACGGGTCAGGTCCGCGCGTAGACCCGTCCCGTCCACTCCGCGATCTGGTCCTCCGACAGGTTCCGGACCAGGTCGGCCTCGCTGATCATGCCGACGAGGCGCTTGTTCTCGATGACGGGCAGCCGGCGGATCTGATGGTCCTCCATCTCCCGCAGCACCTCACGGATGTCGGCGTTCGCGTCGATCCAGCGGGGTGTGCCCTGGGCCATCTCACCGCAGGTGACCTTGGAGGGGTCGTGTCCCATGGCCACACAGCCGACGACGATGTCGCGGTCGGTGAGGATGCCGCAGAGCCGCTCGTTCTCGTCGCTGATGGGCAGGGCTCCGACGTTGAGCTCACGCATCAGTTGCGCGGCGCGGTCGAGGGTCTCGTGGGCGGGGATCCACTGTGCACCGGGGTGCATGATGTCTCCGGCGGTGGTCATGAAAGTACCTCCCGATGCCGGACGGCCGGCGCGGCGCAGGACGCACCGCTAGTCCCGGCGCCCTTCATTCTCGCCGCGGCACGGAACCCCCGCACCCGGAGCCTCGCGGCACGCGTCCGGCGTTCGCCGGCCACAGGTCCGGCCGGGGCGGCCGAGGCCGGGAGCAGGTGAAGTCGGGAGCGGGTGGTCAGCCGCTCCACGCGGGATGGCGGGGATCGTCGGCGCGCACGACGACGTCCGCGGCACCGGCCGGGTCGGTCTCGTGGGTGTAGCGCTCGAAGGCGGGGAGCGTCCAGCGGTCGGCTTCGGGGGTGCGGCGCTGCAGGGCGCCCGGGGAGAGGAGGACGTGCACGGTCAGATCGAAGGGGAACCAGTTCTTCAGGAGGAGCGGTCCATGCAGCAACAGCACGGCCCCTTGTGGGAGTTGGACGTAGGGGCTGCGGGTGGCGCGGTCGGTGACCGGGTCCCACAGGTCGGGCAGGACCCGTCCGTCACCGCCGGGTTCGAGGGGCCCGAACACCTCGCGCCACAGCGCCCCGGTGTCGAGCCAGCCGCCGTAGTACGCCTCCAGGTCCCGGTGGCCGTACTCCAGGCGGACCGAAGCGGGGCGCAGAAAGCCCTCCGCGGGCACGACGAGCGAGGAGCGGCCGCGCAGCCGAAGCGCCTCCGACACGCGTTCGGCCAGCTCTCCGGGGTGGGCCGCGGGTGCGCCGTCGAAGGCGACGCGCGGCCAGGGGCTGCCGTCGGCCGGCTCAAGGTCGAGCAGACGGTCGGCCAGAGCGTCGCCGAGCCGCTCCCAGGTGATCGCTTCGAGTCGCACACGGCCATGATGCCGTGCACCCGCCCTCGCCTTCGGGGACGGGTGCGGATACGGCTCGTAGCCGGCGGGAGGGCGTGTGGGGTGATACCGGGCCGGTCGGCACAGGGAAGGGGGTGAGTGGGCCGGAGGGGACCAGGGGGCATGAACCGGGTATGGCCGTACCCGCAACCCACCAGCCCCGCGCCGGACTTGTCGTCATCCAGCCTCTCAAGAGGAAGCGCTGCTCCGCGTGCCTGCGCGGGCCGCTGTCCCTGCTCGTCCTTGAGGAGGGCGCGCCCCGCTGCCTGGACTGCGCCGACCTCGGGCATCTGGTGTTCCTGCCGCGTGGCGACACGGCGTTGACGCGCAGGTCGCGGGAGGAGAGCGGGCTGTCGGCGGTGGTGGTGCGGTTCAACCGCCGCAAGAGCCGCTACGAGCGCCAGGGCGTCCTCGTCGAGGAGGAGGCGCTCGCGCGGGCCGAGGTCAGATGCCTGGCGGACGCCGAGGCACGGCGGCGGCGTCGGGCGCGGGACGCGCGGCGACGGGCGGTGGAGGACGCGCGGTTCGCGGAGGCGTTCGCCGCGGAGATACGGCGGCTGTTCCCGGGCTGCCCCGCCGGGCGGGCCCGAGGGATCGCCGGGCACGCTTCGGTGCGCGGCAGCGGACGGGTGGGGCGCAGCGCCGCGGGGCGGGCGTTGTCCGAGGGGGCGGTGATCTCGGCGGTGGTGGCGTCGGTACGGCATGTGGACACGCCGTACGACCTGCTGCTGATGAGCGGCGTGCCGCGGCATGAGGCGCGGCGCCGGATCAGGCCGGCCGTGGAGACGGTGCTGCGCGGCTGGCGGGAGGAGGGTGCGGACGCGGCCGGGTGAGGCGGGCTGGACGCTCGCTTATGGCTGCGCGCCGATCGGCCATGGTCCGGCCGGAGGCGGTGGCGTTGACTGAGGGCAGGAGCAGGGGAAAAGGAAGCGGGTGGGTGGGCGTGATCGAAGGACCGTACTTGTGGCTGACCGTGGCGGGGGTGCTCGGGACGGGGCTCGCGGCGGGGGTGTTCTGCGCGTTCTCGACCTTCGTCATGCGGGCGCTGGCGGCGCTGCCGTCGGCGCAGGGAGTGGCGGCGATGAACGCCATCAACAGGGCGGCGCCGAGACCGGCGTTCATGGCGGTGTTCCTGGGCACGGCGGTGGTGGCCGTGGCGGTGGCTGTGGTCACGTTCGTGGTGTGGCCCGGGGAGGGGAAGGCGGAGCTGCTGCTGGGCAGTGCGTTGTACGGGTTCGGTTCGTTCGGGGTGACGGTCGTCGCCAACGTGCCGCGCAATGACGCGCTGCTCCGGCTGGAGCCGGGGAGTCCGGAGGCGGACGCGTACTGGCCGGTCTATGTGCGGGAGTGGACGCGGTGGAACCACATACGGATGGTCGCGTCGGCGGCGGCCGCGGTGCTCTACGTCCTGGCGCTCACCTGACCCGCAGCGCCCCGGGAGCGGCCACCGGAAACGCCTCCCCGACCTCGTTGGCACGGGGCTGGGGCCAGGCTGGAGCCGGGGTCCGCAGGCGCTGTCCACCGCGCCGTTCGCCCCCCTGCGGTCCGGGTGAATGGGACGTATCGTTGCCGGAAGGGTGCCGTCGAACGGGGTACGGCTGGTCGTACGCGCAGGCAAGGAAGACGGCCATGGCAGATCCCAAGGGGTTCATGACCACGCCTCGCCGGGAGTGGCCGAGGCGGCCGGTCGAGGAGCGGGTCCGCGACTGGGACGAGGTGTATGCGCCGGGAGCGTTGCTGCCGATCATCTCCGAGCAGGCGGATCGGTGCATGGACTGCGGGATCCCGTTCTGTCACGAGGCCTGTCCGCTGGGGAATCTCATCCCTGAGTGGAACGACCTGACCGCGCGGGACGACTGGCGGGCGGCGGCGGACCGGCTGCACGCGACGAACAACTTCCCCGAGTTCACAGGGCGGTTGTGTCCGGCGCCGTGCGAGGCGGGGTGTGTGCTGGCGATCAACCAGCCGGCGGTGACGATCAAGAACGTGGAGTGCGCGATCGCCGACAGGGCGTGGGAGGAGGGGTTCGCGCCGCCCAGGCCGCCGGACCGGCTGTCGGGGAGGACGGTCGCGGTGATCGGGTCGGGGCCGACGGGACTCGCGGCGGCGCAGCAGCTGACCCGGGCCGGGCACACGGTCGCGGTGTTCGAGAAGGACGACCGGATCGGCGGGCTGCTGCGGTACGGCATCCCCGAGTTCAAGATGGAGAAACGCCATCTGGAGCGGCGGCTTGAGCAGATGCGGGCCGAGGGCACGCGGTTCCGCACCTCGACGGCGGTCGGGCGGGACATCGGGGCGGACGAACTGCGGGCACGCTACGACGCGGTGGTGGTCGCCACCGGCGCGACGGCGTGGCGTGAACTGTCGGTGCCGGGGCGGGAGTTGGCGGGGATCCATCAGGCGATGGAGTATCTGCCGCTGGCCAACCGGGTGTGCGAGGGGGACCTGGAGCAGTCGCCGTTGTCGGCGGCGGGGCGGCATGTGGTGATCGTGGGCGGCGGTGACACCGGGGCGGACTGTCTCGGCACCGCGATCCGGGAGGGCGCCGCGTCCGTGACCCAGCTGGACATCTACGGCCGGCCGGGCGAGGCGCGTGACGAGGACGCCGAGCCGTGGCCGACGTATCCGACGCGGGTCTACCGGCTGTCGGCCGCGCACGAGGAGGCGCGTGATCTGCGGACGGCGCCCGCCGCCGACGCCGACGCGCGGCTGTTCGCGGCGTCGACGCTGCGGTTCACCGGGGACGCGGCCGGACGGGTGCGGGCGCTGCACCTCACCGAGGTCGACGAGCGGCGCCGGCCGCTGCCGGGCACGGGGCGTGCGCTGCCCGCCGACCTGGTGCTGCTCGCCCTGGGCTTCTCCGGCCCCGACCGGCGGGACGGACTGGTGGACCAGCTCGGCCTCGCGCTGGAGCCGCACGGCACGATCGCCCGGGACGCGGGCTTCGCCACCAATGTGCCCGGCGTGTTCGCCGCGGGGGACGCTGCGCGCGGTCAGTCCCTGGTGGTCTGGGCGATCGCGGAGGGCCGAGCGGTGGCGGCAGCGGTCGACCGCCACCTCACAGGCACCTCACGGCTGCCCGCCCCCGTCTCACCCCACGACCGGCCGATGTCGGTGTAGTCCACCCCGCCGAGGCCTCCCCCCCTCCCCCCCCAAGCACCCCGTTCAGCCCTGCCACGCCCAGCACCCAAGCGCACCGCGACCTCCAAATCCGCACCGCACCACCCGCACCGCCGCCGTACGCCCAGCACCCACCTCCGTGTAAACCCCACCGACTGTAGGGTCCCGCTCCATGACGGAGTCGTGGGTCGATGCGGCGGAGCGGATCGGGGCCGATCTGCATCTGGAGGTGGCGGGGCCGGGTGGGCGGCGGGCCGCGTTGATCCGGGCGTTGCGGGAGGCGGTGCGGAGCGGACGGTTGGCGCCGGGGACGCGGTTGCCGCCGTACCGGTCGCTGGCGGCGGATCTGGGGGTCGCCCGCAACACGGTGGCGGACGCCTACGCCGAGCTGGTCGCGGAGGGCTGGCTGACGGCCCGGCAGGGTTCGGGCACCCGGGTGGCGGACCGGGCCGAGCCGGTGCGGCATGCCATGCGAAAGCCGGGCAGGGCGCCCGTACGCGCGCGTGGGCCGCGGCACGATCTGCGGCAGGGCACGCCGGACGCGTCGGAGTTCCCGCGCGCGGCCTGGCAGGCCTCGTATCGGCGGGCGCTGCAGCAGGCGCCGAACGAGGTGTTCGGGCCGGGCGATCCGGCCGGGCGCATCGAGCTGCGGGAGGCCCTGGCCGAGTATCTGGCACGCGCGCGTGGGGTGCGGACGGAGCCGGGCCGGATCGTGGTCTGCTCGGGGTTCGCGCATGCGCTGCGGCTGCTGTTCGGGGGCGGGGTGCTGCGGGGTCCGCTGGCGGTGGAGGCGTACGGCCTGGGGTTCCACCGGGAGCTGCTGGCGGCGGCGGGGGTCCGGACGGTTCCGCTGCCGCTGGACGAGCACGGGGCGCGGGTCGATCGGCTGGGGCGCGAGCGGGCGGTGCTGCTCACTCCGGCGCACCAGTTCCCGACGGGCGGCCCGCTGCACGCGGCGCGCCGCGCGGCGGTCGTCGACTGGGCACGCGCGCGGGGCGGGGTGGTCCTGGAGGACGACTACGACGGCGAGTTCCGCTACGACCGCAAGCCGGTCGGCGCCGTGCAGGGTCTCGACCCGGAGCGTGTCGTCTATATCGGGTCGGTCAGCAAGAGCCTGTCACCGGCGTTGCGGCTGGGGTGGATGGTGCTGCCGGGGCCACTGGTGGAGGAGGTACTGGCGGTCAAGGGCGAGCGGGAGGCGTGGGCGAGTGTGCTGGATCAGCTCGCGCTCGCCGATTTCCTCTCCAGTGGGTCGTACGACCGTCATGTACGGCGTATGCGGCAGCGCTACCGCGGTCGCCGGGACCGGCTGGTGGCGGCGCTGGCCGCGCAGGCGCCGCACATCGAGGTGACGGGCGTGGCGGCCGGGCTGCACGCGGTCCTGCGGCTGCCGCCGGGGACCGAGCCGACCACCGTGAAGGGGGCGGTGTGGCAGGGGATCGCCCTGGACGGCCTGTCGGCGTTCCGGCATCCGGAGACGGACACGGAGACCATGGGGGCCATGGACGGCCTGGTGGTGGGGTATGCGACGCCGCCCGAGCACGCGTACGAGGCAGCGCTGGAGGCGTTGTGCGGGGTACTGCCCGCGGACCACTCCGCGTGAGCTTCCCGGCCGGCCCCCGAACCACGCCTCCCCGATGAACCCACGATGAACCCGATTTGGCCGGAATGTGACACCTGGCAGAGGTGTTCCAAGGAAGAAAGTGGGACGATTTTGTCCCAGGAGGTGTTTCGTCGCCGTCTCCCGTGAAACGGCCTCGGCGGCGGCAGCCCCGTCCTTGGTACCGCCGTCAGGCGTAGGGCCAACCCCGCGCGTCCCCCCTGTAGGCGGCCGGTCCTGGAGGGTGCTCGATGACGACTCTCGTCGAACGGCACGGAGAAGGTGCGTACGAGGGGGAAGGTTCCGGGGGCCAGGGTGCGCTCGGCATGTCGCCGGGGGCGCACGGCCCCGAGGCCGTCCCGCTGGAACGGCCTGCCGCGGCTGATCCCGGTCTCACCGGTTCCAAGGCCGCGAACCTCGCCCGCGCGGCCCGCGCCGGCCTGCCCGTACTGCCCGGTTTCGTGATCCCGTCCGGCGTACCCGACGACTCCCCCGCCCTGCGTGAGGCCTGGCGCGAGCTGTCCGAGGACGGCACACGGCCGCTGGTCGTGCGGTCCTCGTCCTCGCAGGAGGACACCGGGGAGTCCTCCCAGGCGGGCCGCTTCGACTCGGTGCTGGACGTGCGCGGCCCGGACGACTTCCGTACGGCGGTGCGGGCCGTGCGCGCCTCGGCGCAGCTGCCCGACGGGACGACGGCGCCCATGGCCGTGCTGGTGCAGCCGATGCTGACGGCCCGGGTGGGCGGGGTGATGTTCGGGGCCGATCCCGTCGCGGGGCGTACCGACCGGCTGCTGGTGAGCGTGGTGTCCGGTGGGCCGGACACGCTGGTCAGCGGCGTGCGCGCGGGTACCGACCACTGGCTGAGCCCGCGCGGACGCCTGCTGCGCGTGGACCCGCCCGGCGAGGGCGGAGCGGTGCTCGGCCGTGCCGAACTGAGCCGGCTGGCACGGCTCGCGCGACGAGCGCGGCAGGTGTTCGGCGGGCCGCAGGACATCGAGTTCGGGTTCGACGAGGACGGACGGCTGTGGCTGTTTCAGAGCCGTCCGATCACGGCGATGGCCGCGCGGCCCGCCCGCGGGGCACGGCTGCTGGGTCCGGGACCCGTCGCGGAGACGCTGCCCGAGCAGTTGATGCCGCTGGAGGAGGACCTGTGGGTGGCGCCGATGGCCCGCGGGCTCGCCGCCGCACTCGACATCGGCGGCACCGCGCCGCGCCGGCTGCTGCGTACGGTGCCGGTGGTGACGTCCGTCGGCGGGCGGGCGGCCGCCGATCTGCGGCTGCTCGGGGCGCTGCCGCCGCGGCATCCCTGGCTGGCGCTGCTCAACCCGGCGCCGGGTGCGCGCCGGCTGACCGCGGCCTGGCGGGTGGGGCGGCTCACGGGAGCGCTGCCCGGCCTCGCCGTGGACCTCGTCGCCGACATGGACCGGCAGCTCGCCGAGATTCCCCGCCCCGACGAGCTGCCCGGGTCCGCGCTCGTCTCCACGCTGCGCTGGTCGCGCGCCGCCCTGGTCTCCCTGCACGCGCAGGAGAGCCTCGCGGGTGCCCTGCTGCGCGACACGCCCCGGACCACCGCCGCCGGTTCGGCCCTCGCCGTCCTCGCGGACGCCCGCGCCCGGCGCATACCCGACGACCGCGTGCTCCGCACCGAGCCGCTCGTCCTCGCCCTCACCTCCCCGAGCCTGCGCGACCGGCCGCACCTGCCGCCGGAGCCGGGGACGGGGACGGCCGGGGCCCAGGGCATCGGCAGAACAGACACGCGCGGCGGTGCCGTCGACCTCGTACGGCCCCGGCGGGGAACCGCCGACGACGCCGCTCCTTCGGCCGCCGCTCCCCTCCCCGCCCTGCCGCCCCGCGAGGCCCTGCGTCTGCGGATCCGGTGGGTGCAGGAACTCCAGGTGCGGCTCGTGCGGGAGGCGGCGCACCGGCTGAGGGTGCGTGGTGTGCTGGACGACCCCGCGCGGGTCGGGCTGCTGCGGTGGGCCGAGCTGATCGCCGCGCTGGAGGGCGGCCCGCTCCCCGGTGACGTACGGGAACGGGTGCCGGGGCCGCTGTCCGCCCCGCTGCCGGACGCGTTCCGGATCGCCGAGGACGGCACGCTCGTCGCCGAGCGGGCGCGGGGCCGCCGGGCCGAGCGGCACCGCAGCGGCCGTACCGGCGGCGAAGGCTCCGGCCGTGGCGTGTCCGGAGGGCGAGCCGTCGGCACGGCCTGGGACGGCACCGGAGCACCCCCCGACGACGCGGTGCTGGTCGTGCGCACCCTGGACCCGGCGCTCGCCCCGCTGCTGCCCCGGCTGACCGGGCTGGTCGCCCAGACCGGCAGCCCGCTGTCCCACCTGGCCGTCCTGTCCCGCGAGTACGGGCTGCCCGCGGTCGTCGGCGCCGAGGACGCGGTACGCCGCTTCCCGCCCGGCACCCGGCTGACGCTCGACGGCAGGACCGGCGAGGTCCGCCCCGACCCGGCGACCGACGACGGAGCACGGGGCACCGAGGGCAGATCACCCGGCACCGACGGCGGAGCACGGGGCGCCAGCGGCGGAGCACGGGGCACCAGCGGCGGAGCACCGGACACCGAGAGCAGGCCGCCCACCCGGTCCGCGTCCGGCGCCGCACACCGGGGAGGCCCCCGATGAGGCGCCTGGCGTACTTCTTCGGGGCCGCGGCGGCGGGCGGCGCGGCGATGTACTTCGTCGTCTACCTCTACCGCTGGCAGTGGCAGCGCGCGGTGCTGTGCGGTGTGGTGCTGCTGGTGGTGGAGGTGCTGCTGCTCGGGCTGGTGCTGGTGGGCCGGCTGGCCCGGGTCGAGGACCGGATGCGCGACTACGACCTGCGCCAGCGCGAGTTCACCGAGCGGCAGCGGGACGTGCTGGCCCGGCTGCGTCAGGGGCAGCGGTCCGAGGACGCCCCTCGCGCGGCCCGGTTCCGGTGGCTGAAGGAGCCGGCAGAGCGGACGTACGTGTTCGTGCCGGTCCTCATGGTCACCGGCGTGCTGCTGTCGGGGATGGCCTGGCTGGTGCAGCGGGTCGCGGCGTCGACGGCCCGCCCCGCCGAGCGGAAGCTGGCCGGACGGCTGGCCGTGCTCGCCGCGCCGGACCCCTCGGCCGGGCTCGACATGGACGACGTACCGCCGCCGGCCGGACGGGCGACGCGGGCCCGCACGGCGCGGCTGGTGGTCGCGGGTGTGCTGGGGACCGCGCTGCTGGGCGCGCTGATCGTGGGCCTCGCCGATCTGACCCAGACCCGGCACGAGCGCGAGGACGCCTCCGCGGCCACGTCGGTACTGGTCCGTATCGACGTACGGGACGCGGGTATGACGCCGGAGCGGCGGGCGCTGGCCGCGCGGCAGCTGTGGGAGGGGTGCCGGGACTCCACGTCCGTGGCCCTGAACCGGGCGACGCTGGGCGATCTGGGCGAGGGCCTGTTCGCCGGTGTCGTACGGCCCGCGCTGACCGAGCACGACCGGCTGCGACTGCGCGGCTGCCTGGAGGACACCGCGCTGGAGCGGGCCCATCTGACGGTGGTGGGGATGGGCGACACGGAGCCGTACGACAACTGAATGGGGCCACGGCAGGGCCCGGAGGTGTACCACGCGTGGGGTGCGGTACTCGTCATCGGGAATGAGAGATAGGTCATATCCGGCTTATCGGACATGTCGGGCCGGGATACGATTCCAGGAATCTCCCGTCCCCTAGCCCTTTGGGCCGCCATGACTGTCGCCGAAATCCTCCCCCCGCCGCCCACCACCACTGCCCCTGCCCCTGCTCCCGCCCGACCGAAGCGCAGCGTCAAGCGGCGTGCCGTACGGGCTCTGGTCGCCATCGTGATCGGATACCTGGTCCTGTGGGCCGTCGGCTCGCTCGGCATCCTGGTCGCCCACCAGTGGATCCAGTCGGAGACACCCGCGCCCGCCGGGACGCGCGTGGTCCAGGGCGTGCACAACTTCCAGCCCGTCGACTCCGAGGGTCACCTGTGGCGCGGGGCCGCCCCCTCCCCCGCGGGTTACCGCAACCTCGCCGACATGGGCATCACCACGGTGGTGGACCTGCGCGCCGAGGACCTGAGCGCGGCGCAGCTCGCCGAGCCGGAGAAGGCCGGTCTGGAGGTCGTGCACATGCCCATCCGGGACGGACAGACGCCGACTCCGAACCAGGTCAAGCAGTTCATGGACACGGTGACGTCCTCGGCCGGGCCGGTGTTCGTGCACTGCGGCGCGGGCGTGGGCCGTACGGGCACGATGGCCGCGGCCTATCTGGTGCAGAGCGGCGAGGAGTCGGCCTCGACGGCCGTACGGCGCAATCTCGCGGTCGGCCCGCCGTCGATCGAGCAGATCTGGTACGGGCTGCACCTGAGCAAGGAGAAGGCGGAGCAGCCGCCGGTCGGTGTGGAGGCGCTGAGCCGCCTGGTGGACGCGCCGCGCCGGATCTGGTCGTACCTGTAGAGCCGTACAGGGCCCTTGAACGCGCCGGTGCGCGGCCGCCCCACGAGGCGGCCGCGCACCGGCGTCCCAGCACACACTTGAAATCTCGGCACAGACTTTAAAAACGTGCGGCGCAGGGTCGTTCAGGACAGCAGGAAGTCCGCCACCCCCGCCTTGGCGCCCTCGATGAAGGCCGTCATCTCGTCGGAGGTGTAGATCAGCGCCGGCCCGTCGGGGTCGGTGGACTGCCGGACGGCGATCCGGCCGTCCGCGAGCTTCATCGCCTCCAGGCAGTTGCCCCCGTTGCCGCCGCTCCAGGGCTTGTGCCAGCCCTCGCTGCCCAACTCCCTGGCGGGCATGCCGTTGTAGATCCGCTGCCCGCGGATCCGCGGGCAGGACTGGGGGTCGATGCGATCCATTCACAGCTCCTTGCGGAGATCCCGGAGGATCTCCTTCGTGCGATGTGCCGTGGCGGCCTGCGCCGCCATGCGGTCCATGACCTCGAGATGAGTGGCCACCTCGGTGCGCGCGTCGAGATAGACGGCCCCGGTCAGGTACTCGCTGTAGACCATGTCCGGCAGTTCGGGCACGGCGAATCGGAACAGCACGAAGGGCCCGTACGTGCCGGGATGCGGCCCCGTGGCGAACGGGACGACCTGCAGCGTGACGTTGGGCAGCTTCGCCACCTCGAGCAGTCTGTCGATCTGGGCCCGCATCACCTCCGACCCACCGACCGGGCGGCGCAGCACGGTCTCGTCCATCACGGCCCAGAAACGCGGCGCCCCTTCCCGGGTGAGCAGTCCCTGGCGTTGCATGCGCAGGGCCACATGCCGCTCGATGTCGTCGGGCCGGGTCTGCCCGACGGCGCCGGAGAGCATCACCCCGCGCGCGTAGTCCTCGGTCTGCAACAGGCCGGGGACGAAGTGGGGTTCGTAGCTGCGGATGAGGCTCGCGGCCCCCTCCAGGCTGACGTGCATGGAGAACCAGCCCGGCAGGACGTCGTGGAACCGCTGCCACCAGCCGGGCTTGTTGGCCTCCTCGGCCAGTTGCACGAAGGCCTCGGCCTCGTCGTCGGGGACGCCGTAGGCCTTCAGGAGCAGCTGGAGGTACGGGATCTTGAGCGAGACCTCGGCCATCTCCATCCGGCGGACGGTGGCCGGCGCGACACGCAGGACGCGGGCCGCCTCCTCGCGCTTGAGCCCCGCCTGTTCCCGCAGGTCCAGCAGGCGCCGACCGAGGACGACCTGTCCCACCGTCGGCGCGGACCGCGGCTCGCTCACCCTCCACCTCCACCCCGAAGAATCCCGACAGCCCTGCGGCGCCATCCGAAGACCCGTTCGAAACCTCGGGCGTCATCCTCGATGCCCACCAAAACGGCCCGATCTGGACACTTTCCGTACAGATCAGGCCGGGCCGGACATGTCCGGCCGAGGTCTCGGCGATCCCAAGTGGCGCCGCTCGACGTGCTGTTGCGAGCAGTGTGCCACGGCCTTCCACGCCGTCACACAGCACTCTGCAATTTTCAGAGTGACACTTGCCAAGTGTTCACGGCGGGGAGATAGTGGCAAGCGTGATTCCGTCCGCGCCCTTAGGAACAGACGCCGCCACGGGCCCTCTCGGCCTCGGCGCCGCCTCAGGAGCCGGTCCCCTCGGGGACGGGCCCGAGCGCCGGTTCCGTTTCGAGCTGGCCGCACACCCGGGCTCCCCCGCACAGGCCAGACGACTGGCGCGGGCACGGCTGGCCGGGTGGTCGGTGTGCGAGGACACCTGTGACACCGCGGCTCTGGTCATATCCGAGCTCGTCACCAACGCGATCGTGCACACGGCTAGCTCCGTCGTCGTCTGCGAGCTGCGCGACGGCGACGAGCTGCTGCGCATAGCCGTGCGCGACGAGGGCTGCGCCCCCACCGAGCCGCACCCCTGCGCCCAGCGCACGGAGGAGGAGCAGGGGAGGGGACTGCTTCTCGTGGAGGCCCTCTGCCGCGCCTGGGGCGCCCAGGAACACGGCACGGGCCTGCTGGTCTGGGCGGACTTGCCGCGCCAGGGCGACGCGGATGCCTTCGGCGACGCAGCGGGCCGGGGCGAGGCCGAGCCGTGCGACGACGTGGCCTGGGTGGGCATCAACACCGACCTCGACACCGACGTCAACGTCGACATCGCCCTCGACCTCGAGGAACCCCGGTGCGACCTCGGCTGGGGTGCGCCCCCGAAGCCCGGTCCGGCTCCGGGCGGCTCCGGCGAGGAGGAAGAGGCCGCCGAGCGCTACGACACCGGGCGGAGGACCGCGTGAGCGCGGCCTCGGGCGCCGGCCGGGTCCTCAGCCTCGACACACTGGTCCGACTGGGCCGCGACACACGGTCCGGGCACACGCCCCGGCAGCTGTCCGTCCCCGCGGGCATGACCGCCCCGCTGGGCTGCGACGCGGTCGCGACACCCGCCCGGCTCGGCCCTCAGCTGATGCCCCGCCTGCCCCGCGTGGGCTGCGTCTACGCCGACGACGCGCACTGGTGGTGGCTCCTGCCCTCCGACTCCGACTACGCCCTCGACTGGCCCGCCCCCGCGCACTACGCCCGCGGCGCCCTCGTCCCCGAGGCCCTCACGACCGGCCGGCCGCGCCTGATCCACCGCCCCGAGGGCACCCTCCCCTACAGCCCGCCGATCCCCCTCTACCTCGCGCTGTGCCGCCTGACGGGGACGACGCCGACCTGGGCCCGGCCGGTCAGCGCATAGCGCACAGAGCTGCAGCCGACCTCGGCCTCCGCGCTCACCGCCGTACGCGAAAAGGCCCGGGCCCTCATCGCCGTACGAGAAACCGGCCCCCGCCCTCACCGCCGTACGCCAAAAACAGCCCCCGCCCCCACCGCCGTACAAGAACGCAGCCCGCGCACGCCCGCGCATACCCGCGGAAAACCCTGCGCGCCCTGCCACCACGGCGGCGGCCCCGCGATAGTGGCCCTCCGGCCACGGTCACGGGGAGGCACCGGTGGGGAAGGCGCGGCGGAAACGCCAGGTGGGGCAGGAGGACGTGTCCGAGTCGGAGCGGCTGCTGTTCGGTGGACCGCTGCGCTACGACATGGGGTGGAACCAGCACGCGGACGCGTTCCTGGAGCTGAGCTTCCGGGCCATGATCACCCGGCTGCCCGCTCTGCTCGGCTCCAGTCTGGCCCTGGCCTGGCAGGCCGACCGCCGGGCCGCGCGGATCGTGCTGGCCGCCGAGGCGGGCCGGGGTCTCGCCCAGGCGGTGAACCTGCTCGCGGTGAACGCCGTGCTGGCCCGGCTGATGGCGGGCGGCCCGATCGAGGACCGGCTGCGCGGCGCGGCTCCCGCCCTGGTCACCGTGGCCGCCGTCCTGCTGCTGGGCGCGCTGCTGCGGGCCGCGTCGACGTACGCCACCGGACGGCTGGAGCCGAAGGTGGAGCGGCTGGCCACCGAGCGGTATCTGGAGCGGGCGGCGGCCGTGGAGCTGGCCGCGATCGAGGACCACGCCTTCCACAAGCTGCTGGACACCGCCCAGTACGGCGCCTCCTCCTCCCGCCGCATGATCGCCCACGCGACCCGGCTGGTGAACGCGATGATCTCGCTGATCGCGGCGGCGGGTGTGCTGACCGTGCTGCACCCGGCGCTGCTGCCGCTGCTGGTGACGATGACCCTGCCGAGCGCCTGGGGCGCGCTGACCAACGCCCGCCGCCGCTACGAGTCCTTCCACGCCTGGGTGCAGCACGCGCGGGCGGGCTATCTGCTGCAGGGCCTGCTGACGGAACCGGCCGCCGCCCCGGAGATCCGGCTGCACGGCGTGGGCCCGTTCCTGCTGCGGCACTTCCGCGCGATGTCGGAGACCGCGGAGGCCGAGCAGGCCCGCCTCGCGCGCCTCGCGGCCCGTACGGGGCTGATCGCGGCGGCGTGGACGGGCCTGGCGACCGTCGCGACGTACGCCACGCTGGGCGGGCTGCTGCTGGCCGGGACGATGGCGCTGTCGGTGGCGGGTACGGCCGTGATCGCGATCCGCACCGGCTCGGGCAGCCTGGACAGCCTGGTCCTGGAGGTGAACCAGCTGCACGAGGAGGCCCTGTTCGTGGGCGACCTCCAGCGGCTGTACCGGGAGGCGGCCGAGCGGGCGATCCCGGCCGGCGGGGCGGCTCTGCCCGAGCACCCTCGCGAGATCAGATTCGAGAACGTCACCTTCAACTACCCGGGCGACGCGGCCCGCCCCGCCCTCGACGACGTCAGCCTCACCCTCCCCCTCGGCCGGATCATCGCGCTCGTCGGCGAGAACGGCTCGGGCAAGACGACCCTGGTCAAGCTGCTCGCCGGGCTGTACATGCCGGACTCGGGCAAGATCCTCTGGGACGGTGTGGACGCGGCGACCGCCGACCGCAGGCAGCTCGCGGAGCGGATCGCGATGGTCGCGCAGGACTTCAAGCGCTGGCCGTTCACCGCGAAGGTCAACGTCGGCATCGGGCGCCCGGCCGCGCCCCTGACCGAGGAACGCCTGGCGGCCGCGGTCGCGGAGGCGGGCGCCGAGGACGTCGTCGCGGACCTGCCACGCGGGCTGGACACCCTGCTGGCCCGCAACTTCAGCGGCGGACACGAGCTGTCGGGCGGCCAGTGGCAGCGCCTGGGCATCGCGCGGGCCGCCTACCGGCAGGGCAGCATCCTGATCGTCGACGAGCCGACCGCCGCGCTCGACGCGCGGGCCGAGCTCGAGGTGTTCGAGAAGATCCGGGCACTGGCCGGGACCGGCCAGACGGTCGTCCTGATCACGCACCGCCTGGCGTCCGTCCGTCACGCGGATCTGGTGCATGTCCTGGCGGAGGGCCGTCTCGTGGAGTCCGGGACCCCGGACGAGCTGCTGGCCTCCGGCGGGATCTACGCGGAGCTGTACGGCCTGCAGGCCGAGCAGTTCAGCGTGCGGCTGCCCGCACCGAAGGCGGGCTGACCGACCGGCCTCATTCCCCGCCGTCGCCGCGGACGATCACCAGAAACGTGTCCGTGGCGAGGTCCATCACGACCTCGGCGGGCAGCCCCTCCATACGGCGGGCCTGCGCGAACTCCTCGGCAGGCCAGGAACCACGGGGCCCGCCTGCGGGAAAGCCTTCGAGCACCTTTCGCCCGTTCACCATCCTGCACCTCCACAAAGCGTCGTACTGATATGAGTTAACGCCTGTGAAAGGGGAAAAGCCTCGTTCAGTGACGGGACTGAGACATAGTTGACACTCGTTCAGCGTCGCATGTGAGCCGGGTCTCAGGGACTTCCGCATACGGACCGGGCACGCTCCGTGTCAGTCGTCGTACTCGTCGTGATAGCGGATCCTCTCACTCCCCGCGGGCGCCCCGAAGGCCGACGCGCGCCCCTTCGGTTCCTCCCATTCCTCCTGGCGGCCGAGTGCGGTCAGGTCGAGCAGGCTGGTGGTCGAACCGAGCCCGTCCAGTCCGCGCTCGAAGGCCGAGTAGGTGTGGAACACCCGGTCGAGATCCCGCAGGAAGCAGCTGATGCCGGGCCGCTCCACCAGCTCCCCCTCCTGCTCCAGGGTCACCTCGAAGTCCTGGTTGAAGTCGCTTTCGTACGACGAGTACCAGGGCACGGTCCAGCCCATCCGCGCCTTGAAGGGCAGAATCCGCGTGTACGGCGCCCGGGACACCGCCGCGAAGGAGGTGTTGCGGGCATGCAGATGGGCGAGATGCCCGATCTGGTCCAGGAACGCCGAGCAGCTGCGGCAGCCCGCCTCCCAGTCCGGGGCGAACATGAAGTGGTAGACGACGAGTTGGTCCCGCCCCTCGAAGAGGTCGAGGAGGGTGGCCTTTCCGTCGCCGCCCTCGAAGACGTACTCCTCGTCCACCTCGACCATGGGCAGTCTGCGCCGCTCGGCGTTCAGCACGTCCCGCGCGCGCGTCACCACCTTCTCCTTGAGCAGCAGTTCCTCGCGCCGCGCGCGCCACTGAGCCCGCGAGACGATCTCCGGAAGCGACATGGCCCCTCCTGTGCAACGGTCCCGTTCGGGGTGGTGACCGGGGGGAGGGGCGGAACTCATCGCTGGTTCACAAGATTTTTTCCGTACGTCACCCAGAGCGAGGTCAGCCCCCGCGCGCGCAGCGACGGACGCCAGCGCGGCGCGGACCCGGGCTCGCTCAGGGCGAGTTCGGGGAAGCGCTCCAGCAGTGCGGCCAGCGCGATCTCGGTCTCGGCGCGGGCCAGCGGGGCGCCCAGGCAGTAGTGGATGCCGTGGCCGAGGGCGAGATGGCCGGAGGTGTCGCGGTCGAGGAGGAGCCGGTCGGGCTCGGGGAAGCGGGCGGGGTCGCGGTTGGCGGCGGCGAGGGAGACCAGCACGGTCTCCCCGGCCGGGACGGTGACCTCCCCGAAGGTGACGTCCTCGGTGGTGAACCGCCGGATGGCGAGCAGGGCCGGACCTTCGTGGCGGGCGAACTCCTCGACGGCGGCGGGCAGCAGGGCCGGGTCCGCGCGCAGGGCGGCGAGCTGGTCCGGGTGGTTCAAGAGGCCGAGGACCGCGTTGCCGATGAGCTGCACGGTGTTCTCGTAGCCCGCGAAGAGGATGAGGAAGGCGAGGGACATCAGCTCGTCCTCGCCGAGCCGGTCGCCCTCCTCGCGGACCGCGATCAGGTCGGAGAGCAGGTCGTCGGCGCGTTCCTTGCGCTTGGCGGCGAGCAGGTCGGTGAAGAAGCCGAGCAGCCCGGCGACGGCCTCCTTGGCGGCCTGCGGACGGGCAGGGTCCGGGGCGACGAGGCTGTCGGTCCAGATCCGGAAGTCCCGTCGGTGGTCCTCGGGCACGCCGAGCAGGTCGCAGATGACGGTGATGGGCAGGGGTGCGGCGTAGGAGGCGACGAGGTCGGTGGTGCCGTGCGGGCCGAGGGCGTCCAGGAGCCGGTCGGCGGTCCGGCGGATCGGTGTGCGCAACTGCTCGACGCGGCGCGGGGTGAAGGCGCGGGCGACCAGCCGGCGGATGCGGGTGTGGTCGGGCGGGTCCATGTTGAGGAGGTTGGCGTCCAGGGCGGGCGGCAGGGCGAACCCCCGGTAGTTGCCGGGCGTCGCATGCCGTTTGTCGAGGGAGAGGCGCGGGTCGGCGAGCGCCCGGCGCGCGTCCTCGTACCGGGTGACGAGCCAGGCGGGGTTGCCGTCGGTGCCGGTGATGCGGTGCACGGGCGCGCTCTCGCGCAGACGGCGATTGACGTCGTGGGGGCTGGCGATGAGTCCGTCGGCGGGATCCATGGAGGTCAGCCTATGTGTCGCGCTGCCGGCCCCATGTGCCGCATGCCTCGGCCTATGTGTCGCGCTGCTGGGCCCAAGTGCCGTATGTCTTGGCCTGTGTGTCGCACTGCTGGGCCCAAGTGCCGTATGCCTGGGGCCATGTGGCGAGCTGTCGAGCCCAAGTGGCGTACGCCTCGGCCAATGTGACGCGCCGCCGGGCCCAAGCGCCGTGCACCTCGGCCTATGCGTCGTACTCCTGGATCCGTGTGCCGTGCCCGCGGTCGACGAGGGCGGGCAGTCGTGCGGCCAACTCCTCTACGACGGCCGGGACATCGATGGTCAGCAGCTCGCGGTCGCGCATCAGGACACGGCCGTCGACGATGGTGGTGGTCACGTCCGCCGCGCGGGCGCTGTGCACAAGGGTGGCGGCGAGGTCGTGGACGGGCTGGGTGTGCGGCCCGGTGAGATCGACGAGGACGATGTCGGCGCGTAGACCGGGTGCGATACGGCCCACCCGGTCGCCCAGTCCGACGGCCTGGGCGCTCTGCAGCGTGGCGTGGTGCAGGGCCTGACGGGAGGTCAGCCAGCGCGGGTCGCCCTCGGTGGACTTCTGGACCAGCGCGGTGAGCGCCATGGACTCCCATACGTCGAGGGAGTTGTTGGAGGCGGCGCCGTCCGTGGCGAGGCCCACGGGGATGCCGAGGGCGCGCAGCGCGCGGACGGGCGTGGTGGTGGGCCAGGCGAACTTCAGATAGCCGCGGGGCGCGCTCGCCACGGCGATCCGGCCGCGGGCCCGCTCCAGGACGGGCAGGTCGCGGTCCAGGATGCCGGTGCCATGGGCGATGAGCAGCTCGGTGCCGAGCAGGCCGGTGCGCTCCATGACCTCGATGGGGGTGGCGCCGTGCCGGGCGAGGCTGGTCTCGGCCTGGTCGCGGTTCTCGGCGGCGTGCAGATGCACGGGCAGGCCGTGCTCGTGCGCGAGGGCGGCGGTGGCGGCGAGGTCGTCGTCGGTGACGGTGTAGGGGGCGTGCGGGGCAAGGGCGGTGGTGATCCGGCCGCCCGCGCCGCCGCGGTGCCGCAGCGCGAACTCCAGGGAGGCCTCGCGTCCTTGGGGCCCCTGCGAGGAGAAGTACGCCTGCCCGAGGTGGGCGCGCAGCCCGCACTCGGCGACGACGTCGGCGACCGCGTCCATGTCGAAGTAGTGGTCGGCGAAGCAGGTCACGCCGCCGCGGATCATCTCGGCGCAGGCCAGCCGCGCGCCCAGCGCCACGTCCTGCTCGGTGAGGTTGACCTCCACCGGCCAGACGACGTCGTTGAACCACTCCTCGGTCGGCAGGTCCTCGGCCAGGCCGCGCAGGGCGACCATCGGGGCGTGCGTGTGGCAGTTGACCAGGCCGGGCATGGCCACCTGGCCGCGCGCGTCGATGCGCTCGGCGGCCGGTACGTGCACGGCCTCTGCGGCATCGGTGACGGCTGCGACGGCCCCGTCCCGTACGACGATCGCGGCGTCCTCGCGGAACCCGATCCGCTCTTGATCGTCGTGCGCGAGCACGGTGCATCCGGTGATGATGAGGTCGGCGGGGGTCTGGCTCACCACGCCAACGTAGTCGGACCGGGCGGAGCGTGTGGCTCGCTCGCCGATGTACGCCGGGCCGTGTGGCTCTACCGGAAGGAGCCGGCATTGCTCCTGGGCACCTGGAACCTGGAGAACCTCTACCGGCCAGGGGGGCCGTTCGGGCCCGAGGACAGGGCCGCGTACGAGACGAAGCTGGCCGCCCTGGCCGCGGTGATCACGGAGCTGGACCCGGCGCTGCTGGGCGTGCAGGAGGTCGGGGAGCCCGCGGCGCTGGCCGACCTCGTCACCACGGTGGGCGGCGACTGGCACACCGTACTGTCCGGGCACCCCGACCACCGCGGTATCCGCGTCGGCGTGCTCAGCCGTACGCCGCTGCGGGTGCTGGCCGACACGAAGGCGTTCGCGGCGCGGCTGCGGCCGGTGCAGACGGACGACAAGGGCGGTACGACGGGCAAGGCCGGGCGTGGTCTGCTGGCGGTGGAGACGGACGGGGACGCGGGCCCGCTGCGGGTGGCGGTGGCGCATCTGAAGTCCAAGCTGCTGACGTATCCGAACAAGCGTTTCCATCCCCTCGACGAGGGCGAGCGGGTCCGCTTCGGCACCTATGCGCTGTTCCGCCGGGCCGCCGAGGCGGCGGCGCTGCGCGAGCTGGCCGGGCAGCTGCTCGCGGGCGACGGCCGGGTGCGGGACGTGGCGGTGCTGGGCGACCTCAACGACGACGAGCAGGCCGCCACCACCCAGCTGCTGCTCGGCCCGCCCGGCTCCGAGCTGGCCACGGCGGGCTTCGACCGGCCCGACCTGGGCGACGCGGAGCGGCTGTGGAGCGTGGCCGGGCACATCCCGGCCGACGAACGCTTCTCCCGGGTGCATTCCGGCCGCCGTGAGCTGATCGACCACATCCTGCTCAGCCATCGCCTCATCCACCGCGTGACGACCGCGGGCACCGGCCTGCCGGACGCCGGCCCGCCGCGCCTGCCGTCGGTGGGCGAGGACCCGACGCGCCGCCGGGGTGCGGCGGGGTCGGACCATGCGCCGGTGTGGGTGCGGTTGGGTGCGTGAGGGCGTAGGCCTTCAGGAGGCATCTGCGGCAAGGGCAGACCCGTGCGGTCGTACGACGCCGAGGCCGGCGCCTCCGTACCCGTCGCCGGACGCTAGACGGCCACGGCACGGCACGACGGCCGGACGCGGACATCGACGGCGAGGTCGGGAAGCCGTAGCCCGGTCTGCTCGGCATGGGCCGCGAGACGGTCCAGGAGGTCGCCGACCTGGCGGGTGTGCCGTGGGGTCAGCCGGCCGGTGTCGTCGAGGTGGACGGCGCACGCGGTCGTGGTGTCGACGAGCCGCTCCAGCAGGGCGGCGGCCTCGTCGGCGCCGTGGGCGTGCCGGGCGAGGGCGGGCAGCTCGGCGGCGGCCAGGGCGATGGCGGCACGGGCCTCGGCGAGCGTGCGGTAGGCCTCGCGGCGCAGGATCCAGCGCCGGGCGCGGTCGTCGGAGCCGCTCATCACCTGCGCGAGGTAGCGCCGCGCCGCGTCGGCGGCCGCGGCGAGCCGGGCATGTACGCCGCCGCCCCGCCGCCCCGGCACCGGGAGATGCCCCACGACGAGGACGATCGCGCAGGCCAGCAGCGTCTCACCGATCCGGCCCACGGAGGCCTGCGGTTCGCCGCCCACCATGACCAGGGCGAGCACCAGCACGGTCACGACAGCGGTCTGCGCGGCGAAATGCCGGGTGGCGACGGGAATGAGCGCCCCGCACACCGCCACGACGGCGACGAGCCCCGCGGGTCGCGGCAGTACGGCGGCGAGGCCGGCGAAGACCAGCGCCCCGAGCACGGTCCCCGCGGCCCGGCACAGCACCCGGGAGACCAGCGGGCCCAGGTCCGGCTTGACGAGGAAGACGGCGGTGGCGGGCAGCCAGTACCAGTGGGTGTGCGACCCGTACCACTGGGCGTGGTGCAGCCACTGCGCCACGGCGGCACTGCCCCCGAACGCCAGCCCCGCCCGGAACCCGTACTCCCGCCCGCCGGCCCCGAACGCCGTACGCAGCAGCTCTCGAGCCCCGCGCCGACGGGTGTGAAGATCCCCGCCGTCCCCCTGATCGAAGGCCTCGGCGGCCTTCAGCAGCGCGTCATCGAGCGCCCGCAGCGCAGGCCCGGCCCTGCGGGGCGCGGGCAACGGCCCGCTGTGCCCACCCTCACGCACCACCCTGGCCAACCGCCGCAACGCCGCCCCGGCCCGCCCGACCCCGGCGACCCCGACGTCCCGGGACCGGGCCCCGAGGGCGCCCCCGGCCGAAACCTCCGAAACCTCCGAAACCTCCCGAGACGGCCCGCTGACGCCCTGCGCGGACCGCCCGCCACCGGCCACACCGGCCGACTCTGCGACGCCCTTCGAGGACCAGGCCGCCGCAACCCCGGCCTCCACCGACCACCTGCCACCGGCTTCCCCGGACCACCCACCGGCGCCCTGCCCCGACCGCCCGCCACCAGCCACACCGGCCGAGCCGACGACGCCCATCGAGGACCAGACCGCCCCAGCCCCGGCCTCCACCGACGACCTCCCACCGACTTCCCCGGACCACCCACCGGCGCCCTGCCCCGACCGCCCGCCACCAGCCACACCGGCCGACCCGGCGACGCCCATCGAGGACCAGACCGCCCCAGCCCCGGCCTCCGCCGACGACCTCCCACCGGCGCTCTCCTCAGACCGGACCGCCTCGGCCATGGCCTCCCCAGGCCGCCCACCGACGTCCTCCCGGGACCAGGCCGACGCGCCCCCGACCTCCCCCGACCAGGCCAACGCGGTCGCCGCCTCCGCGAGCGGCAGAGCCGCGGCGTACTGGGCGTGCAGCCGGCGCTCGGCCGCGGAGGTGGCGCCCCTGCGGAGCCGGGGTCCGCCGAGGGCGTCCTGGGCCTGGTCGAGGGCGGCGGTGAGGGCGGCTCGGCGGGGCACGGCGGCGCTGGTCCCGGCGGCGTCGAGGAGCTCCGCGATGGCGTCGTACACCCGGGCCACGGCCGCCCGCTCCCCGTCGAACCGGAAGTCCCCGGCGAGGACCCCGGGCCCGGGCACCACGACCCGCAGCAGCAACAGCCAACCGGCCCCGCCACCGAAGGCGACCGCCGCGAGCCATCCCGGCTCGCCGAGCGGCATCCCGGCCCCGACCGCCGCGGCGACCAGCACCTGCGTGCCCGCGGACGACGCCACGGGCCCCACGGCACTGACGCACCCGGCGCCCACCCCGAGCACCAACAGCCCTGCACTCAGCGCGAAGGCCCCCGCATGCTGCCCGGCGTACGCCCCGGCCCCGAGCCCGAACGCCCCCGCGAGCGCAGGCGCCCCGATCCGCTTCACCGCCGAACGCCGGCTTCCGGGGCGGTCGTTGATCCCTGCCAACATCGCACCGATGGCCGCGACGACCCCGAGCGACACCCGCCCGACGACCAACGCCCCCACCACCAACGGCCCCGCCGCCGACACCCCCCGCCCCACCGCGCCCCAGGGCACAGGCCCTCGCTGGGCCCGCAGAGCATGAGCGATCCAGGGCGGAAGAACGAGGTTGCGCGACACGGGGCTCCTGTCCGTACGAGGGCGGGGTGCACCTCGGACGACGGTGGCCGGGCTGCGTGGCTCCACCGTAGGCCGCGTTGCTGGAGGGGAGGAAACAGCCGCATTTCACGCGTGTGACAGTCGGGCGGAGCGACCGGACATGAGGAGCACAAGGCATTCCGAAGGCCTGGCGCCGGGTCCCCGACGCGCGCTCAACACGCCGAAATCCTTGGCCAAGGGAATCACGCGGCGTGCTACCGTTCGAACGTTTCGTCGGCCCCGACTGGGCCCACCCCGCTTAGCGCGGTTGGAGCCCACCACACCGATGTCAGGAGCTTCTTCATGCTCGCTGCCTCGCGCGGCTCACCTTCCCCGGCGCACTGTTCGCCCGCCTCTCCCCCTCTCGGGGAAGACCCCGTCAGACTTGGCAGCCCTTATTGCGCCCTTGCCTAGCCTGATCCGACCCGCCGACACCAGAAGTCAGTGACGGTTCGTATGCCCGAAGTGGGGCGTAACGATTCTGCGCTCCACTTCGGGCACTTCCTTCCTCATGAGTTGCGCAGCTGTCGATGCAGGCGGCGCCCAAGTCCCCGCACCGGTGGGCCACTTGACCAAGAGCAGCCTGCGGTCGCCACAAGCGCGAAGGGAGAACAGGACACGTTGAACCCCGATATAGGCTTCGGCCGTTCATCCCTGCTGCGGCCCGCCAGGCTTCCCACCGTGGACACGCCCCCACCCGCACGCGTCACACCGTGCTGCCCGGGAGCCCGACTTGCTTCGTGAATCCGTCTCCGCCGCCCGTGAACAGATTTTCAGCGAAGCGCTGTTTCATCGACTGACGGATCGCTTCGTCCACGTCCACGGCTACCGCCCCAGCACGTCGGAAGCGAATTCGTGGCGGCAGAGCCTCCCTCGGCTGCTCGACATCCTGCTCGAGGCCGACTTGGGCGACGTGCATGTCTTCTTCGAGTACCAACTGCCTCTCACCAGCAAGCGGGCCGATGCCGTACTGGCGGGCGTGCATCCCACGACAGGCGAGCCGTCCTACGTGGTCGTGGAGTTGAAGCAGTGGTCCAACGCCGAGCCGGACGAGGACGACCCGCTCCTGTGCCGGATCGACAGCTACTCACGCCCCGTGCTGAACCCGATCGAGCAGGTTCGCGGCTACTGCGACTACCTCGTCCACTTCAACGGTGCGCTCTCCTCCCACCCTGAACGCATAGCCGGCGTGGCCTACCTGCACAACGCGACCGAGTTCGGCATCAGTGGCCTGTACGACGCCGAACAGAACGAGCGCGGCATGCTGTTCAGCGAGGAGCGGCGTGGCCGGTTCCTGGCGTTCCTCAAGTCACGCCTTGCACCGAAGTCGGGCGCTCTCGCCGCCGACGAGCTCGCTGCCGGCAAGATCGCGCCGTCCAAGCAGCTGATGGCCGTCGCGGCACAAGAGGTGCGCGAGCGCGAGGAGTTCGTGCTTCTCGATGAGCAACGGATCGCCTACGAGACGGTCATGCGTGCCGTGCGCCGAGCCTCGACCGCGGACCACAAGGAGGTGGTCGTCGTCACCGGTGGGCCGGGAACCGGCAAGAGCGTCATCGCTCTGTCCCTGCTCGGCGAGTTGTACCGGCAGGGCCGATCCGCTCTCCACGCCACCGGTTCGGCATCCTTCACCAAGACCATGCGGAAGGTCGCCGGCAGCCGGAAGCGTGAGGTCCAGGACCTGTTCAAGTACTTCAACAGCTTCATGACCGCCGAGCGCAACGGCCTGGACGTGCTGATCTGCGATGAGGCCCACCGCATTCGCAGGACGTCGGAGAACCGCTACACGCGAGCGGAACACCGGACCGGCAAGCCCCAACTGGAGGAACTCCTCGACGCCGCCCGCGTGCCGGTCTTCCTCCTGGACGAACACCAGGTGGTACGGCCCGGGGAAATGGGTTCCCTGAAGGAGATCCGGGACGCTGCCGCCGCGAAGAACCTCGCCTGCCACGAAGTTTCCCTCGACAGCCAGTTCCGGTGCGGAGGAAGCGATGCCTACCTGCGCTGGGTCGTCCGTCTGCTCGGACTCGAAGAGGGAGGGGCCCTCACCTGGGACCCCGACGACAGGATGCGCCTGTGCGTTGCCGAGAGCCCGCAGGAGATGGAGGACTTCCTGCAGGAACGCAGGTCAGAGGGTTACAGCGCTCGCATGTCCGCCGGGTACTGCTGGAAGTGGACCACGAAGTACGCGCCGGGTCAGTCGCTGCCCACGGATGTGGTGATCGGTGACTGGGCGAGGCCCTGGAACGTGTACGGGGAGCGGGGTGTCGCAGGCGCGCCGCCGGCGGCGCTGTGGGCCACGGACCCCGCCGGATTCGGGCAGGTCGGCTGTGTCTACACGGCACAGGGTTTCGAGTACGACTGGAGCGGGGTGATCATCGGTCCGGACCTGCTCTGGCGTGGCGATCGCTGGGTCACCGACCGGACAGCGTCCAAGGATCCCGTGTTCAAGAAATCGACTTCCGACGAGGACGTGGACCGGCTCATCCGGAACACCTACAAGGTGCTCCTGACCAGAGGCATGATCGGAACGGTGATCTACTCCACCGACGCCGAGACGCGCGCGAAGCTGCAGGAGCTCGTGGCTCCCTCGGCGAACCGGCCCGTTCCTGCCTGACCCTCACCCTCGGGCGGCGTCGACAGCGCGGGCGAGGATGCGCTCCGCCTCGGCGACCGCCTGCGTCAGCGCTTCGGGTGCCGGGCTCAGGCGGCTCAGGAGTTCATCGATCTCGTCCAGGTCGGCCCGCGCCAGCAGGCCCTTCTCGTTGGTGACCCACTCGCCTCGGGCGGCCAGCACGGCGTGGGCCGTCTGGGACGCGGCCAGGGCGATCGCACCGGCGGCCTGGGTGAGCGCGCCCTTCGGCGCGTGGCCCGCCCTCGCGTAGGCGAGGGTGGCCGCGGCCATGCCGTACCAGTGATCGGGAGCGGTTTTGCGCAGCTCCGGCGGATACCCCACCGGCCCCGCCAGCTCCCCCCACAGCACCCGATTGATCGCCAGCTCCGCCACCACCAGATAGCTCGGGATCCCCGCCAGATGGAACAGCAGCGGCTCCACCCGGAACCGTCCCTGCTCCGCCTCCGCGAGTTCGTGTTCGACCACGTCGAGGTCGCGGTAGTGCACGTCCACGCGGCGGTCGTCGATGGTCAGCCAGGCGCCGCCGTTGAAGACGCCGCCGCCCCAGGCGCCGAGTTCGGAGACCTCGCCCTCCCAGCCGAGGGCGCGCAGGTCGGCCGGGTCAAACGGGCCGCGGTAGTAGACGGCCAGGTCCCAGTCGCTGTCGGGGCGGTGGGTGCCCTGGGCGCGGGAGCCGCCGAGGGCGACGGCGTGGACGGTGGGGAGGGCGGCGAGGCGGTCGGTCACCGCGTGCAGGAAGGCGGCGTCCTCGGTGGTCAGGCCTTCGAGTTCGGGGGCGGCGCGGCCTGCGGGCATGTGTTCCTCCAGAGCTGAGCGGGGGCTAGCCGGCCGTCTCCACCCCGAAGTCGGCCCCGGAGATGTCCCCGAGCCCGGTCACGATCCGCCGCAACGGCTCGCGCAGGGCGGCGAGTTCGCCGCGCATGGCGTCCGACTCCGCCCAGGACGTCTCGTGCTCGAAGGGCGCGACGCCCTCGGGGCGACGGGCCTCGTGGGCGGCGAGGCGGGGGTGCCAGGCGGCGGTGAAGGGGCGGATGACGTCGTTGACGAGGGTGTAGGCGAGGTCCTGGACCGTCGGCGAGCCGGTCGCCGAGCCCCGCTCCAGGCGGATGCTGTACGTGCGCAGCGTGGCGCGCGTGAAGTCGATCAGCGACTTCAGCGAGGTGAGGGCCTCACGGAGACTGCCGGTGCCCGGCGCGAGTTCCTGCACGCCGATGCGGGTGACGAGTTCGACCTGGAGGTCGAAGGCGGCCATCCGCTCCGACTCGCTGGGCGCTGCCATGGGGGCCTCCCTCCGGCTACCGGGGAAGGCCAGCGTAACCGGGCCGGCGCGCTCGTCGTCCAGCGTCCGCAGCGCGGCCCGGCGCAGCGCCTCGGTGCGGGCGGGGGCCGGGTCGTGGTGGTACCAGGCATGCAGGGCCACGGGGTGCGGCTGCCAGCCCGCGTCGGTGTCGGCAGCCGTACCGTCACGCAGACCGCCGTCGGGACGGCTGGGCCCGGCCGCGGGTGCGGGCGCGAGCAGACTGCGGCCGTCGCGCAGACCGCCGCGCAGGCCTCCGTCGGGACGGCTGGGCCCGGCCGCGGGTGCGAGCAGACTGCGCACGTGCAGCTCCGCGATGCCGTTCGCGGCGCGGCGCCGGGCCACCGCGCGCGGCACACGGTCGGCGGTGGCCAGCACGCGCGCCGTGTCCTCGGCGGTGACCGGCAGCGGGTGCAGGGCGGCGGCGCAGCGCAGCACGTCGGCGGCGTCCTCGCCGGTCACGTCGTGCACGAGACGTGCCGTGACCTCCTCCCCCGCCAGCGTGTCGAGCAGCGATCTGCCCCGCGCGTGCAGCCGGTCGTACAGCGTGTGCGGCCGATGACCGGCCCGCACCGCGCGGCCCAGCAGCGCCAGCGCGAGCGGATGCCCGCCCACCGCCTCGGCCAACACCTCGTCACCGGCCAGCTCACGGGCGTGCCGGGCGTCGAGCGGCCCCAGGTCGACGGCCGCGCCCAGCGCGTCGTAGGCCCTGCTGCGCAACGTGAACAGGGTGTGGGCCAGCGGATGGGGCGGGGTCAGGTCCGCGACGGCCCGTGGCCCGAGGCGGCCCGCGGGGAGGGAGTCGACGATCCACAGGAACGGTTCGCCGATGCCCTCCAGACCCTCGTACGAGCGCCCGATACCGAGGGCGCGCAGCGAGTCGTCGTACGCCTCGCCGTCCAGCCGGAAGACCCCGCCCGGATACGCGGCCTCGAAGCGGACCGCGTACTCCTGCGCGAGGGCCGTCTTGCCGATGCCCGCCATGCCCCGGATCTGCGCCGCGCGGGCCACGGCCCGGCCGGTGACCAGGGGCGCGGAGTGGGCGTGCAGGGCGGAGTGCACCTGCCACAGCTCCGGCAGCCGGCCCAGGAAACCGGCGGGTCCGCGCAGGCCCGTCCGGTGCTCCCGGATCGTCATGGGCCCCTCCAGCCGGGCCACATGGGCGCGTACGTCGGCCACGAGCGCGGCGAGGTCATGGGCCGGGGCGTGGCGGGCGTCGCGCAGCTCGACCGGGTGGATGTGCCCGGTCGTCGGCTCCGGGTTGACGACCATGACCCGGCGGCGCGGGTCGCCCTCCCCCAACCCGGCCAGATAGGCCGTGGTCAGCTCCCACTGACAGGCCTCCCGCTCGGGGTAGGCCGTGGAGTAGTACGCCAGGAGCGCCCTGGAGCAGGCCAGTTCGCGCCGGATGGTGTCGCTGATCCCGGCGAAGGAGGCCACACCGCTCTCGTCCGTGAACACCGTCAGACCGCCCTCGCGCAGCGCACGCGCCAGCGGACGGACCTGCTCCACATCACCGCGGCTGTAGCTGAGGAAGACGTCCCACACGGCGACTTACCCTACTGTGGACGTGGGGAGGGCGATCATGGGACACAGTCAGCGCAGGCGACGCCGGCCGAGCGGCCCGTCGCAGATCACGGCCACGCTCGCGATTCCGTTCGTCGGCGAGATCTCCGGCACCTGGCAGCCGGCCGACGCCGAGCGCAGTGCCGCCTGGGAGCTGTACCTGGAGCTGGTGACCCGCGTGTCGGTCGAGGAGCTCGACCCGGAGGAGGGCTTCCTGCGCGAGGCGCTGTCGTCGCTGTACACCTTCTTCGACACCACCCGCGAGATCCTGCGCCGCTACGGCCCGGACGTGGCGCCTCCGCTCGCGCCGGGCCACGTCAGCTTCGGCGTCCTCGCGGTCACCGTCCTCAACCGCGTACTGCGCCCGCTGCTCGCCTCCTGGCATCCCCGGCTGACCGCGTACGAGTCCCAGCGGCCCGAGGAGTGCGACCCGGTGGCCTGGGAGCGGGGCTGGGAGCACGCGCCGGCGCTGCGCGCCCAGCTCGCGGAGGTGCGGCGGACCCTGGTCTCGCTGGCCCGCACGCTCCAGGAGGTGGCCGGTGTCAGCGACCTGATCGACCTTCCGGCACCGCGCTCGCCCGGACTGGGGCCGATTGGCGCACCCCCCCCCGGCGTTTCGGAGGGGTCCTGAAGGTCGTGCCGCGAGCTGCCTGAGGGCGGCACGGCGCAGGAAAACCGGGTGCGGCCGGCGGCCGTGATCGGGGACGATCGGCGGTCGTCGGCCACCTTGTCCCAGGAGCCCTTGTGATCCAGCGCGTCACCGTCCCCGGCCTGTTCCCGCCGCCTCGCTACTCCCACGCGTCCGTGGTCGAGGCCGGCACCCGGCTCGCCTTCCTCGCCGGTTCGGTGCCGCTCGACGCCGATGGCAAGCTCGTCGGGGAAGGCGACCCGGTCCGGCAGGCGGAGCAGGTGATCGCCAACCTCGGGGAGCAACTCCGGGCGGTCGGCAGCGGCTTCGCGCAGGTCGTCCACACCGACGTGTACGTCGTCAGCAGCGAGACCGCCGTCCTGTCGGCCGTGTGGGACGTCGTCGAGGCGTCCGGACTGAGCACCGGGCCGCACTCCTCGACGCTGCTCGGTGTGAACTGCCTCGGTTACACCGGGCAGTTGGTGGAGATCACGGCCACGGCCGTCGTCCCCGAGCATCCGGAGGTCACGCTGCGCCGGGCGGTCGCCGCCGACGCGGAGGCGGTGGCCGAGGTGTATCTGCGCTCGTACGACGCCGCCCTGCCGACGGTCGTCCGCCCCCACACCGACGACGCCGTGCGCGCGTACATCCGTGATGTCGTGGTGCCCCGGCGGGAGACCTGGGTGGCGGAGGCGGACGGGGTCGTGGTGGGGCTGATGGTCCTCGCCGACGAGGAGATCTCGCAGCTGTACCTCCACCCCGACTGGCGGGGCCGCGGCATCGGCGACCGGTTCGTCGCGCTCGCCAAGGAGCGCGCCCCGCGGGGGCTGAGCCTGTGGACCTTCCAGGTCAACAAGCCCGCCCACCGCTTCTACGAGCGCCATGGGTTCCGCGCCGTGGAGCACACCGACGGCAGCGGCAACGAGGAGCGCGAGCCGGACGTGCGGTACGAGTGGCGGCCGTTCAGCTGAGGGGCCTTCCCCAGGTACGCCGCTTCGGCAGCGGCCGCGCATAGCCGCCCGCGCGGCTGGTGTTGAGGCCGAGGGCCACCAGCGACTCGGCGAGACGGACGGCCGCGCCGACCCCGTCGACTACCGGCAGGCCCAGTTTGCCGCTCACCTCCTGCTGCAGTCCCGTCATCCCCGCGCAGCCCAGCACCAGCACCTCGGCGCCGGCCTCCCGGGCCCGTTCGGCCGCGGTCAGGAAGGCCGCCCGGGTGCGTTCGGCCTCGTCGAGGTCGAGCACGCCGAGGCCGGTGGCGACGACGGCCGCGCAGTTACGGCCGACACCCGCCGTCTCCAGGCTGTCCTCGATCTGGCCGCGGGAGCGGTCGAGCGTGGTGACGACGCCGTAGCGACGTCCGAGGAGGCAGGCGAGGTGGGCGGCGGCCTCCGTGATGTCGACGACCGGCACGTCGACCAGCTCCCGCACGCCCTCCCGCCCGTGCTCACCGAAGCCGGCCATGACGACGGCGTCGTACGGCGGACCGTCGTACGACCGCAGCGTGTCGAGTACGGCGGCGGCGGACAGGTAGCTGTCGAGCCAGCCCTCCGCGGACTCGGGGCCCCAGGCGGGGGTGAGCCCGGTGACGGTGGTGCCCGGCCCGGCGGCGGCCCGGGCACCTCGTACGATCTCCTCGGTCATCTCCCGCGTGGTGTTGCAGTTGGTGACGATGATCCGCACGCCGCTCAGCCCTCCACCCCGGCGGCCGTCCGCTCGGCCCGGCACAGCAGCGCGTACAGGCCCGCAGCCAGCGCCGTACCGATGAACCAGGAGTACGGCGCCACATCGGAGAAGGCCTTCACCAGCGCCAGCACCGCGGCGACCGCCGCCGAGGGCAGGAACGCCCACAGCGCCTTGGGGTTGACGCCCTTGCGGTAGTAGTACGGCGATCCGGGCTCGGCGCTGAACAGCTTCTGCACGTCCACCCGGCCGCGCCTGACCCAGTAGTAGTCGACCATGATCACGCCGAACAGCGGGCCGAGGAAGGCGCCGAGTCCGCCGAGGAAGTAGTTGACGACGGTGGGGTTGGAGAAGAGGTTCCAGGGCGTGACCACCAGCGCGGCGACCGTGCTGATCATGCCGCCGACCTTGAAGGTGATCTTCTGCGGCCAGACGTTGGCCAGGTCGTACGCCGGCGACACGAAGTTGGCGACGATGTTGACGCCCATGGTGGCGATGGCGAACGTCAGCGCGCCCACGACCAGCACCCAGGTGCTGCCGATCTCCGCGACCAGGAAGGCGGGATCGGTGATCTCTTTGCCGAACACTTCGTACGCACCTGCGGTGACGATCACCGAAACGATCACGAAGGCCGTGGAGTTGACCGGCAGGCCCCAGAAGTTGCCGCGCCGCACAGTCCGGTAGTCCGGCGAGAAGCGGGAGAAGTCGCAGAAGTTGAGCATCAGCGTGCCGTAGGTGGCGAGCACCAGGCCGACCGCGCCGAACCACTGGCGCCACTGCTCGCCGGTGGAGACCGGGTGCGGGGTGGACGTCAGGGAGATGGTCCAGTCGGCCTTGGCGAGGATCCACACCGCGAGCGCGATCATCACCAGCCAGATCGCCGGGCCGCAGAAGTCCTGGAACTTGCGGACCGACTCCATGCCCCTGCTGATGATCGCCGCCTGGATCAGCCAGAGGGCGACGAAGGAGACCCAGCCGAGCGCGTCGAGCCCGAGGAACGAACTCCGCGTCCAGGACTCCAGCCCCGGCCAGGCCGCCAGCAGCATCACATTGACCGCGACGGAGGCGAGGTAGGTCTGGATGCCGTACCACATGATGGCGATGACGGCCCTGATCAGCGCCGGGATGTTGGCGCCCCAGACACCGAAGCTGATCCGGCTGACGACCGGGAAGGGCACGCCGGTGCGCTGACCGATACGACCCATCATGTTCATTCCGACATAGATGATCACAAAACCGATCAGCAGCGACGTGAAGATCTGCCAGACGTTCATACCGAGGAACAACAGCCCCGCGGCGAACGTGTAGTTGCCGAGGTTGTGGACGTCGGACATCCACATCGCGAAGAGGTCGAAGACCTTCCAGTTGCGCTGCTTCGCGGGTGCGAGGTCTTCGTTGGTGAGGCGGGGATCGGGGACGAAGGCGGCGGTGCCGGTGGCTTCGGCACGGTCGGCGAGGGACACGGGGCCTCCCGGAACGAGGGGACGGAGGGAGCTGCGCGCGCCGTTTGGTATACCAAACTGCCGACATGGTGCCGCCGTCAAGCATCCGGACCGATGTCCTTGCGGTTAACCCTCCGTAAAACGCCCTTGGGGTCGGCGAAGATGGGCCCATGACGAAGATCGAACCCCTCGGCGCGGTGCGCGAGCGCGTCCTTGCCGCCCTGCGGCAGGAGATCATCGCGGGCCGGCTGCGCCCCGGAGACCGGCTCGTCGAACGCGAGCTGGCCGAACGCTTCGGAGTCTCCCGCGTCCCCGTCCGCGAGGCCATCCGCGCCCTGGTCGCCGAGGGCTTCGTCCACTTCGAGACCCCGCGCCGCACCGTCGTACGCCGTCTCACCCCGGCCGACGTCAAGGAACTCTTCGAACTGCGCGAGGCCCTGGAGGTCTACGCCGCCGGACTCGCCGCCACCCGGGCCACCCCGGACGACCTCGCCGAACTCGCCGAACTGCTCGACCGCGCGGCCACCGCCACCCGCGCCGACGACGCCGAGACCATCACCGACGTCAACACCCGCTTCCACGACCGCATCCTGGCCACCGCGGGCAACAGCCTGCTGATCTCCGTCATGGAACCCGTCGACGGCCGCCTGCGCTGGCTCACCCGGCGCAACGAGGAATGGCCCCAGCTCCTCACCGAACACCGCGAGCTGTACGACGCCATCGCCTCCGGCGACCCGGACCGCGCCCGCACCCATGCCCTGGACCATGTCCGCGCCAACTACCGCTCGACGGTACGGCACCTGTTCGGCGAGGACGCGCTCTAGGACTGCTCGTCGGTGTCCCGCTCGGTGTACCGCTGGCTCTACCGCTGGGCGTACTCGTCCGTTGCGGCGACCAGCAGATCAGCCACTCCCGGCGCGCCTCATTTCCTGTTGCTCCCGTTCTCCTTCGGTCGCAGTCCCGCCGCCCCCGCAGCCGCGCCCAGCACCTCCCTCAGCATCTCGGGCGTGAGCCGGCCGGTGAAGGTGTTGCGCTGGCTGACATGGAAACAGCCGAACAGCTCCAGGCCCTCGCCTCCCTCTCCGTCCCGCAGACTCACCCGCGCCCCATGGCCGAACGCCGGCCGCGGCCGCGGCACCGTCCAGCCCGCCTCCGCCATCGCCGGCAGCGCCGCCTGCCAGCCGAACGCCCCCAGCACCACCACCGCCCGCAGCGTCGGCCTGAGCAACCGCAGCTCCCGCACCAGCCAGGGCCTGCACATGTCCCGCTCCCCGGGCGTGGGCCGGTTCGCCGGCGGCGCACAGTGCACCGGCGCCGTCACCCGCACCCCGTACAGCTCCAGCCCGTCACCGACCGCCACCGACGTCGGCTGCGAGGCCAGCCCCACGTCGTACAACGCCTGGTACAGCACGTCCCCCGACCGGTCCCCCGTGAACATCCGCCCCGTCCGATTCCCCCCATGCGCCGCCGGAGCCAGCCCCACCACCAGCAGCCCCGCATCCCCCGGCCCGAACCCCGGCACCGGCCGCCCCCAGTACGTCCACTCCATGAACGCCGCCCGCTTGGTCCGCGCCACCTCCTCCCGCCACTCCACCAGCCGCGGACAGGCCCGGCACCCTGCGATGCGGCGATCGAGAGCGGGCACGTCGACGAGTTCTGGGGGGAGGGGGTCCGTGGAGAGAGGGCCGGTGGGGAGGGGGTCCGAGGTGAGGGGGTCCGGGGCGTTCGGGGGTTGGCTGGGATCGGTCGGGTCGGTGGGGGCTTCCGGCTCGCTGGGGCCGGTGGAGCGGGCGGCTGGGTCCATCTCTCCACGGTAGGGCGGGTGAGGGAGTTAAGGTCGATGCCATGGCTTCCCAGGACGCGGACGAGACGCAGCACCCCGGTGCCGCCGACGACGGCGCCGCCACCCAGCCCGACCCGCAGACGGCCGACCGGACGGTCGCCGACCCGAAGATCGCCGACCCGAAGGTCGCCGCCGCCGTGGCCGCGGCCGAGGCGGCCGGGCCGTCCAACGGTGAGAGCGTGCGCGTCGACAGCTGGATCTGGTCCGTACGGCTGGTCAAGACCAGGTCCGTCGGCGCCACGGCCTGCAAGGGTGGGCACGTCCGCGTGAACGGCGAGCGGGTCAAGCCCTCGCACTCCGTCCGCATCGGCGACGAGGTCCGGGTCCTGCACGAGGGACGGGAGCGGGTCGTCATCGTCAAGCGCCTGATCCGCAAGCGGGTCGGCGCCCCGGTCGCCGTCCAGTGCTACGTCGACAACAGCCCGCCCCCGCCGCCCCGCGAGGCCGTCGCCCCGGCAGGCCTCCGCGACCGCGGAGCAGGCCGCCCCACCAAGCGCGACCGACGCGAACTGGAACGCCTCCGCGGCCTTGGCGGCCTCGGCTTCCTCCCGGGAGGCCGATCCCCGCAGGAGCGTCGGCCCTCACTTCCGTCCGAGGAGGAGTGAGCGAGACCTTCGGGAGGTTCCCCTCTCACGCGTTGCGTCGGACCAGCCGCAGCAGGTCCGCGTTGTGACCCCTGCGCGCCCAGGCGACCAGAGCAAGCGGCACGATGAGGATCAGCGGGGTCGCCGCGTTCTCCCCGTCGAAGACGGTCATCTGGAAGACGAACGCCCCCACCATCAGCCCGCTCAGCGCCACCGCCGCAACCGACTGGAGCACCGGCACCAACAGCGCCACCGCACCCGCCAGTTCCAGCGCCCCGATGCTGTACATCCCCACGCTGCCCCACCCGATCTCGTCGAAGACCTCGGCCGCGCTCGAGTGACCGATCAGCTTGGGCAGCGCGCTCGCGATCCCGAAGAACAGCGCGAGCACGATCTGTAGGCCCCGGAGGGTGATTCGGGCCCAGCGGCTGTGTGCGCCGGCGGCCGCGGGGGCGTTGACGCCGGTGCCGATACCGGTGCCGGTGCTCGTACCGATGCCGGTGCTCGTGCTGGTGACGGCTGCGGTGGTCTCGGACATGGGGTTCTCCTGTGTGCAGTGGTCCGTTCTGCGGTCACAGAGATGGACCCGCACGTCTGCCCGAACTCATCGCTCCCCAGCGGACTTTCTCACCCAGCCGAGCCCGAAGAGGCGCTCGACGAGTGCGTCCGTCTCATCATGTGGGTGTTCCCTACGTTCGGATCTGGGCGCCGACCGATGCCCCTGCTCGTACCTGCTCGTGGTCCTACGGCCGCCACTCCTCCCCCACCTCCTCCACGCCCCGAACCGCCCTCGCCCATATCCCGTCCGCCGTCAGGTACTTCTCCACTCTCAACCCCGCCTCCCCCAGCGCATCCTCGAACTGCTCCTTGGTCAACGGCCGCGACAGGAAGGTCTGCGTCCAGACGGCGTCCGGGAACTCGTACTCGGCGCGGATCGAGTCGACTCCCTCGCCGGCAGGTTCGGACGACACGATCCGCACGGTGAAGCCGCTGGGGTCGACCCGCTCGCGCGGCACATTCGTGTGGTAGTCCGCCCCCTCCCGCTGAATGAGCACGCACCCGCCCTCGGCGAGATGCCGTGCGCAGGTGCGCAGCAGGCCGCGCCGCACCTCGATGTCCCCGGCGTGGACCAGGAACGAGGCGAGCATGACCACGTCGAAGGTCTCGCCCAGGTCCAGATCCTCGATGGAGCCGCATATCGTGCGTGCCCCGCGGACGCGGGCCAGCATCTCCGGCGACTCGTCCACCGCGGTGACCGTGAAACCGCGTTCCAGCAGGGGATGCGTCATGCGGCCCACCCCGCAGCCCAGCTCCAGGATGTGCGCCCCTGCCGGGACGGCCCCGGCGATGATGTCCGGCTCGTCCCCGATCGGGAGCCGGGAGTAGAGCTCCACCGCACAGCCGTCAGGAGTGATCGCACCCGGTCCCGTACCGTCGTATCCCGCTCGCATTTCCAGCCTCATGCCCGTCCAACGGCCCACGCTGACACCGCCGTTCCCACCCCGGCATCGTTCACTCGTTCGTGTAGGAGCGCCCCGGCGAGGCAACCGTTCGAAGCTCCGGTGCGGTCCGCTGAACCGGCTCGGCCTCCTCTTGGAGAACGTCCGGCGCCGGAGTACGTTTCAAGCAGGAGCGGTGAGATCCATGCGTACGGGCAGTGAGCCGGCGACCGCGCGCAGTGCACTGCGGGCGCGCTTCTGGCTGAGCCTTTGGGGTATCGCCTGGGCGATCTTCGGGACGGCCGCGTTCGCGCTGGTCGGCCGGATCGGCTGGGCGATCGCCTGCGGCGTGCTGTGGCTGGTGGCCACGATCGACCTGAGCATCGTGCTCCGGCACATCCGGCAGGGCCCGCATTATCAGCCGGGCCCCGATGTCCCGCCGTACCGGCCGCCGGAGAACCGCGGGCCATGACCGACCGACGATCCGGGAGCAGCCGACGGTCCGCGCCAGCCAACCCTCCGCGAGCAGCCGTCGTCCATGAGCCCGTCGGCGGTCCGTCAACCGCCGGTCACGAGTCGAAGCGCGCCGCCTTGAGGTACTGCGGGTTCGGGTCGAGCGCGGCCGCGAGGCGGAAGTGGCGCTTGGCCTGGTCGGGACGCCCCTGGCGCTCATAGGTGCGGGCGAGCGCGAAGTGGGCGAAGGCGTTGTCCGGCTCGCGCTCCAGGACGATGGTGAACTCCAGCTCGGCAGGCCGCAGTTGCGCCGCCGCGAAGAAGGCGCGTGCGCGCAGCAGCCGGGCGGCGGTGTTCTCCGGATGGGCGGCGATGACCCCGTCCAGCAGCTTCACCGCGCCGCGCGGATCCCGTGCGGCGAGCAGTTGCTCAGCGGCACGGAAGTCGATGACATGCGTCTCCGGAGTACGTCCGGTCGAACCGCTGGTCTCGGGCACGGCACAGTCCTTCCCACGCTGCAGCGTTCCAACGCCCACGGCGGACAGCGCTATTCCCCGCCGTTCCCTCCGCCCCTCGCCGCGACGGCACCCGCCTGAGCGTCTCAGGAAAGACCGGCGCGGCCGCGGGCCCGCTCCGCGAGGTCCTCCCACACTTCGTGTACCCGGCGACGGAGTTCCGGAAGCGGCACGGCGTTGTCGATGACGATGTCGGCGATCTTCCGGCGCTCCTCCCGGGTGGCCTGGGCGGCCATACGCGCGCGGGCGTCCTCCTCGGTCATGCCGCGCAGCCGCACGAGCCGGTCGAGCTGGGTCTCCGGTGGGGCGTCCACGACGATGACGAGGTCGTACAGCGACGCCAGGCCGTTCTCCGTGAGCAGCGGCACGTCATGGACGACGACGGCGTCCGCGGGGGCGGCTTCCTCCAGCTCGCGCGAGCGGGCGCCGACCAGCGGGTGGACGAGGGAGTTGAGCAGGGTCAGCTTCTCCGGGTCGCTGAAGACGATCGAGCCCAGCTTGGGCCGGTCCAGGCTGCCGTCCTCAGCGAGCACCTCGTCGCCGAACGCCTCGACGACGGCGGCGAGGCCAGGCGTCCCGGGCTCGACGACCTCACGCGCGATGCGGTCCGCGTCGATCAGTACGGCTCCGCACTCCACGAGCAGCCGCGACACCTCGCTCTTGCCGGCACCGATGCCGCCGGTCAGGCCCACTGTCAGCATGAGCGGAAGCTTAGGCCCTGCCTCTGACAGCCGCCCCGCCGGGACCGGCCGGGGTCAGCTGCGACGAACCCAGGTCCAAGGAGGCCTAGCTCAATTGCGACAAACCCTGGCCGAGGCAAGCCGGCCTCAGCTGCGACGAATCCCGGCCAAGGCAGGCTGACCGGCCTCAGACGTCGCCCTCCCGCTCCGCCAGGAACTTCTCGAACTCGCGCCCGATCTCGTCCGCCGACGGGATGTCCACCGGCTCGGCGAGCATGTTGCCCCGGGTCTCGGCCCCCGCGACGGCGTCGTACTGGTGCTCCAGCCCCTGGACGAGCGAGGTGAGCTCCTCGTCGCCCTCCCGGATCTGCCGGTCGATCTCGGTCTGGGTGCGCTGCGCGTCCGTGCGCAGCGCGTGCGCGATGCCCGGCAGGACCAGTCCGGTGGCGCCCGTGATGGCCTCCAGGACGGTCAGGGCGGCGTCCGGGTAGGCGGAGCGGGCGATGTAGTGGGGGACGTGGGCGGCGACGCCGAGGACGTCGTGGCCGGCCTCCATGAGGCGGTACTCGACCAGTGACTCGGCGCTGCCGGGCACCTGGGCCTCGTCGAAGGGGCTGCGGTGGCCGGGGATCAGGTCGGTGCGGTTGCCGTGCGGGGTGAGCCCGACGGGGCGCGTGTGCGGGACGCCCATGGGGATGCCGTGGAAGTTGACGGCGAGACGGACGCCGAGCCGCTCCACGATCTGCTCGACGGCGGCAGCGAAGCGCTCCCACTCCACATCCGGCTCGGGTCCGGACAGCACCAGGAACGGGGCTCCGGTGGCGTCCTGGACCAGGTGCACAGCGAGCGTGGGCTCCTCGTAGTCGGTCCAGCGGTCGCGTCGGAAGGTCAGCAGCGGGCGCCGGGCCCGGTAGTCCACGAGCCGGTCGTGGTCGAAGCGCGCCACGACCTGGTGGGGCAGTGAGTCGAGGAGCCGGTCGACGATCTGGTCGCCGGTCTCACCCGCGTCGATGTATCCGTCGAAGTGGTAGAGCATGACAAGGCCGGCGGACTCCTGGGCGAGCGCCATGTCGACGACAGCCAGGCCCTTCGGCTCCCATGTGTACAGACTCTGCGGATCAAGCACAGTGACCGCTCCTCCTCGTGTTCACAGTGAACAACGAGGCACAACCAGCACTCATTCCCGAGATCCACAACAACGCCGCAAAGGGGCGCGGGGAACGGCGCGATCAGCCAGGGACGACCCGCAGACGAACGACAACGGCTTGAGAGCACGACCGAGGGGCCGTACCCCGAAAGGTACGGCCCCTCAAATCAGCGGCTAAGCCCAGCGGCGAGCGTTCAGCTCTGGCCGCCCGCCAGCTTCTCGCGCAGGGCAGCCAGCGCCTCGTCCGACGCCAGGGCGCCGGAGGTGTCGCCACCCTCGGAGGAGTACGAGCCACCGGTCGCGGCCGGAGCCGCAGCCTCGCCACCCTCGGCCGCGGCAGCGGCGTCGGCCTCGCGGGACTTGATGACCTGCTGCTGGTGCTGCTCGAAGCGGGACTGCGCCTCGGCGTACTGGCGCTCCCACTCCTCGCGCTGCTTCTCGTAGCCCTCGAGCCAGTCGTTGGTCTCGGGGTCGAAGCCCTCGGGGTAGATGTAGTTGCCCTGGTCGTCGTAGGACGCGGCCATGCCGTACAGGGTCGGGTCGAACTCGACCGAGGCCGGGTCGGCACCGAAGGACTCGTTGGCCTGCTTCAGCGAGAGGCTGATGCGGCGGCGCTCGAGGTCGATGTCGATGACCTTGACGAAGATCTCGTCGTTGACCTGGACGACCTGCTCCGGGATCTCCACGTGGCGCTCGGCCAGCTCGGAGATGTGGACCAGACCCTCGATGCCCTCGTCCACGCGGACGAACGCACCGAACGGAACCAGCTTCGTGACCTTACCGGGCACGACCTGGCCGATCTGGTGGGTGCGGGCGAACTGCTGCCACGGGTCTTCCTGGGTCGCCTTCAGCGACAGGGAGACGCGCTCGCGGTCCATGTCGACGTCGAGGACCTCGACCGTGACCTCCTGGCCGACCTCGACGACCTCGGAGGGGTGGTCGATGTGCTTCCAGGACAGCTCGGAGACGTGGACCAGACCGTCGACGCCACCCAGGTCCACGAAGGCACCGAAGTTGACGATCGAGGAGACGACGCCGGAGCGGACCTGACCCTTCTGCAGGGTCGTGAGGAACGTCTGGCGGACCTCGGACTGGGTCTGCTCGAGCCAGGCACGGCGGGACAGGACCACGTTGTTGCGGTTCTTGTCCAGCTCGATGATCTTGGCCTCGAGCTCCTTGCCCACGTAGGGCTGGAGGTCGCGAACGCGGCGCATCTCGACCAGGGAGGCCGGGAGGAAGCCACGGAGGCCGATGTCGAGGATGAGACCACCCTTGACGACCTCGATGACGGTACCGGTGACGATCCCGTCCTCTTCCTTGATCTTCTCGATGGTGCCCCAGGCACGCTCGTACTGGGCGCGCTTCTTCGAGAGGATCAGGCGGCCTTCCTTGTCCTCCTTCTGGAGGACCAGGGCCTCGATCTCGTCACCGACGGCGACGACCTCGTTGGGGTCGACGTCGTGCTTGATCGAGAGCTCGCGGCTCGGGATAACGCCTTCGGTCTTGTAACCGATGTCGAGCAGGACCTCGTCCCGGTCGACCTTCACGATGACGCCGTCGACGATGTCGCCGTCGTTGAAGTACTTGATCGTCTCGTCGATCGCGGCGAGGAAAGCTTCCTCGTTACCGATGTCGTTGACCGCTACCTGCGGGGTGGTGGCGGTGGTCTCGGTGCTGCTCGTCATGTGGGAAAGGGCTCCGGTACGGACATTGAAGTCGTAGGTACTGCTTACGCCGGGAGCCCGTTTCGCTCTGCAGAAGCCGGACAGCCAAGGAAGCGCCCCACCTGCAAAAACAGGTAGTGCGCCTCGAAAACCGAGGGGACATACAACAGATGCGAGCGCAGCCTGCTACGTCTGAGGTGCGCAGGCCCGCAGCGCAACTTGTAGCATACGGGGGCAGCCGGGCAGGGTCAATGCGCGAAGGCGCACACCCGGGGTAGAACACCGCATACCCGGCACAAATTCAGTCTTCTGAGGCCACGCAGGGTCCGGAGCGCCCCTCTTGTGACGCCACCGGGACGGGCTGGACGGAAGAGTACGACGAGGGAGCCGATCATCCAAGAGCCCGTTTCTTCCGAGTCCGCCGCCGAACCGGAGGCCACCCGGCGCGAGGCCGGAGCGGCGGAGAGCACCCGCGCCAACCGAGGCTGGTGGGACCGCAACGCCGACGAGTACCAGGTCGAGCACGGCACGTTCCTCGGCGACGACCGCTTCGTGTGGGGCCCGGAGGGTCTCGACGAGGTGGAGGCCGAGCTGCTGGGCCCGGCGGAGGAGCTGAAGGGCAAGGACGTCCTGGAGATCGGCGCCGGCGCGGCCCAGTGCGCGCGCTGGCTGGCCGCACAGGGCGCCCGCCCGGTCGCCCTGGACCTGTCCCACCGCCAGCTCCAGCACGCGCTGCGCATCGGCGGAACGTTCCCTCTGGTCTGCGCCGACGCCGGCGCCCTGCCCTTCGCGGACGCCTCCTTCGACCTCGCGTGCTCGGCCTACGGCGCGCTGCCCTTCGTCGCCGACCCCGTCCAGGTGCTGCGCGAGGTCCATCGCGTGCTGCGCCCCGGCGGCCGCTTCGTCTTCTCGGTGACCCATCCCATCCGCTGGGCGTTCCCGGACGAGCCCGGCCCCGAGGGCCTGAGCGTCTCCTCCTCCTACTTCGACCGCACGCCGTACGTCGAGCAGGACGAGGACGGTCGCGCGGTCTACGTCGAGCACCACAGGACGATCGGCGACCGCGTGCGGGACATCGTCGCGGCCGACCTCCGCCTGGTGGACCTGGTGGAGCCGGAGTGGCCGGCGTGGAACTCGTCGGAGTGGGGCGGCTGGTCGCCCCTGCGCGGGAACCTGATCCCGGGCACGGCGATCTTCGTGTGCGTACGGGACTGATCGCTCTCACACGTACGGGATTGATCGCGCCCGCACGTACGTGGCCTCGCGATTGATCGAGCCCGCGCGTACGGGGCCGCGTGCGCAGGGGCTGATCGTTCGCGCACGTACGGTGCTGTTCGACCATCCATTCGTGCTCCTATGAGCCTCTCGTACGACACTGTGGGCGTGATCCGCTACGACGCCCTGGACGCGCTGCCCGTACGCAGCGCCCTGCCTGGTCTGCACGACGCCCTGGAGGGCCACGGCACGGCCGTGCTGGTGGCCCCGCCCGGCACCGGCAAGACGACGCTGGTGCCGCTGGTGCTGGCGGGGCTGCTCGGGGAGGGCCCCGCGCGGCGGGTGGTCGTGGCCGAGCCGCGGCGGATCGCGGCACGGGCGGCGGCCCGGCGCATGGCGTGGCTGCTGGGCGAGAAGCCCGGCGAGAGCATCGGCTACACCGTGCGCGGCGAACGCGTCGTGGGGCGGCACACGCGCGTGGAGGTCGTCACGACCGGTGTGCTGCTGCAGCGGCTCCAGCGTGACCAGGAGCTGGCGAGCGTGGACGTCGTGGTGCTCGACGAGTGCCACGAGCGGCATCTGGACGCGGATACGGTGGCGGCGTTCCTGTGGGACGTGCGCGAGACGCTGCGGCCCGAGCTGCGTCTCGTGGCGGCGTCGGCGACGACGGACGCCGAGGGCTGGGCGCGGCTGCTGGGCGATGCGCCGGTGGTGGAGGCCCAGGGCGTCTCCCATCCGGTGGAGGTGGTCTGGGCGCCGCCCGCGCGAGCGGTACGGCCGCCGCACGGGATGCGGGTCGACCCGGCCCTGCTGGCGCATGTGGCGTCGGTGGTGCGGCGCGCGCTGGCCGAGCGGGACGGGGACGTGCTGTGTTTCCTGCCGGGGGTGGGCGAGATCGCGCGCGTGGCGGGGCAGCTCGGCGCTCTGGGGGATGTGGAGGTGCTCCAGGTGCACGGCCGGGCTCCGGCGGCCGTGCAGGACGCGGTGCTCGCGCCCGGCTCGCGGCGCCGGGTGGTGCTGGCCACGGCGGTGGCGGAGTCGTCGCTGACGGTGCCCGGGGTGCGGGTGGTCGTGGATGCGGGCCTGGCGCGCGAACCGCGGGTGGATCACGCGCGCGGGTTGAGCGCCCTGACGACGGTACGGGCCTCGCAGGCGGCCGCGCGGCAGCGGGCGGGGCGTGCCGGGCGTGAGGCACCGGGTGCGGTGTACCGCTGCTGGGCGGAGGCCGAGGACACGCGGCTGCCGCGGTTCCCCTCCCCCGAGATCAAGGTGGCCGACCTGACGGCGTTCGCCCTTCAGGCGGCGTGCTGGGGCGATCCGGAGGCATCGGGGCTGGCTCTGCTCGACCCGCCGCCGGCGGGCGCGATGGCGGCGGCTCGGGCCGCTCTGACGGCGATGGGAGCGGTGGACCCGGCGGGTCGCGCCACCGAGCGGGGGCTGCGCCTGGCACGGCTGGGTCTTCATCCCAGGTTGGGGCGGGCGCTGCTGGACACCGCCGGTGCGGGCGCCGAGGTGGTGGCGCTGCTGTCCGAGGAGGCCCCGCGCGAGTACGGCGACGACCTGGCCGCTGCGTGGCGGGCCGCTCGGCGTGGGGGCGACGCGTACGCGGACAGGTGGCGGCGCGAGGTTCGCCGGCTGCGGGCTGCCGCCGGGGAGGTTTCCGACGGCGCCTCCGGAGACGTGGGCAGTGGTCGCCCCGGAGAGGTCTCCAGTGGTCGCTCCGGAGAGGCTGCCGACGGTCGTTCCGGCACGGCCGGCCTCGGGGGCGGCTTTCGCGCCGGCGACGACCGGCTCGCCGGGCACGTCGCCGCGCTCGCCTTTCCCGAGCGGGTCGCCAAGCTGGACGGCGGCTCGTACCTCATGGCGTCAGGAACCCGTGCCGAGCTGCCCGACGGGTCGCCCCTGCGCGGAGCCCCCTGGCTCGCCGTCGCGGTCGCCGATCGGCCGGTCGGCAAGGGGCACGCGCGTGTGCAGCTGGCCGCGGTGGTGGACGAGGACACGGCCAGGGCGGCTGCGGCGCCGCTGTACGGCGAGGCCGAGGAGGTGCACTGGGCCGACGGGGACGTCGTCGCACGCCGCGTGGAGCGGCTCGGGGCGATCGAGTGCGCGGCGCGCACCCTGAGGGACGCCGATCCCGGCCTCGTACGCGAAGCCCTGCTGAACGGGCTGCGTCAGGAGGGGTTCGGGCTGCTGCGCTGGTCCTCCGACGCCGAGGTGCTGCGGCAGCGGCTGGCGTTCCTGCGGCTGCACCTGGGCGAGCCCTGGCCGGACGTCTCCGATGCCGCGCTGCACGCGCGCGTGGACGAGTGGCTGGAGCCGGAGCTGAGCCGGGCCCGTCGGCGGTCGGACCTCGCGCGGCTCGACGCCGGTGAGGCGCTCGGCCGGCTGCTGCCCTGGGCGTCCGGGGACGCCGCGCGCCTGGACGAGCTGGCGCCGGAGCGGATCACCGTACCGAGTGGGTCCAGAATCCGGATCGACTACCAGGACCCCGAGCGGCCGGTGCTGGCGGTGAAGTTGCAGGAGATGTTCGGGCTGCATGAGTCGCCGACGCTCGCCGGGGTCCCGGTTCTGGTGCATCTGCTGTCTCCCGCCGGGCGGCCGGCGGCCGTGACGGCGGACCTCGCGTCCTTCTGGCGGGACGGTTACAAGGCGGTGCGGGCCGAGCTGCGCGGCCGTTATCCGAAGCATCCCTGGCCCGAGGATCCGGCCACCGCGGAGCCGACCCGGCGCACCAACGCGGCGCTCAGGCGCTGACCGGCAGCTCCGGGCCGGCCGGGCGCCTGCCGCGGGCCTCCAGCCAGAGGGCGAGCGCCAGCAGCAGGACGCCGAGGGCCAGGAAGCTCCAGGGCAGGTAGGCGGTGAGCAGCAGGACCAGGGTGCGGTTGGACTTGACCAGGTCGACGGTGTGCTCGATGTAGTCCTCGCGCATCTTCACGTGCCCGGCGAAGGCGGTCACCTTGTCGCGGCCGCCGAGCAGGGTGCCGCCGCGTAACTCCTCCTTGTGGATCTCCTCGCCGTAGACGGGGGCGCCGGTGACGGGTTCGACCCAGAATCTGCGGACGGTGGTGTACCAGCGGGTGGTGCCGGTGGAGGCGACGGACTCAGGTGTGATGCCGTCGACGGGCATGACCTTGGGGAAGTTCACCCGTGTCCAGGGGACGGTCTGTTCGAAGTAGTAGACCTCCAGGCCACGGAAGGTGCGGGTGCCTTTGTAGTGGATGGGTGCCGAAGTGCGCGTTTGGGCATCGAAGTAGGCGTAGCTTCGTTTTTCGGTCAGGAACGGCCATTTGAACTCGATTCCCTCACGTCTGACCGGGTCGCCGTCGACCGTCTCTCCGGTGGCGTGGACGGGTTCCTGGGTGTGGGCGTCGAAGATGTAGCGCTCGGGGATGCGCGAGACCATCCGGCCGTCGGGGCCCTGTACATAGGAGAGGGTGTCCCAGACGACGACGTCGCGGCCCGCTGTCCGCTCGATCCGCTCGGAGGCCTCCACGTTGCCCTTGAGGGTCTGGACGATGGTGACCCGGGGGACCTTGCGGGCCTTCATGGTGCCGTAGTCGAGGAGGGTGGCGTTCTTTGCCTCAAGGACCATGTCCTGGTACTGGTTCGGCGGGACCTTGGCGAGGCGGGGGAAGGCGTACCAGCGCAGCAGCGGGGCCAGGGTCGCGAAGAACACGGCGAGGGCGAGCAGGACCAGTCCGGACGTGCGGCGCATCTCGGCCTCCCTCGGGGCGGTCACGGGTGGGCGGGGACCGTCGTCAGCAAAGGCTTCGGGGACGTCTCGCCCGTGGACCCGCCCAGGGCCGTGACGGCGAGGACGAGGGCGAAGGCGAGCACGAGCCCGATCGCGGCGGCGCCGAGAGCGCGCATGCGGGCCTCCCGTAGAACTGGCTCGGAACTGACGTGCCGTCAGGTCTCGGCACCGTAGCAACGGGCGGGCGAGATGAGAACACGTCGCGCACATGGACGACGGCGCCCCCGCCGCGGTGAGCGGAGGGGGCGCCGTCGTCGGTTGCGATGCCGGCTAGACCGTGGGCGACGCCGAAGGGCTCGGCGACGGGCTCGTCGACTCACCGGTCGTCGGGGTCGGCGTCGGCGAGGCGGCGGCCTCCACCGTCAGTTCGACGGTGAGCGTGGCGCCACCGGTGGTGGTGATGCGCAGCAGGAACGTACCGGCGGTGTCGTCGGCGTACAGCTTCGGCAGCGTCAGCAGGCCGTTCGCGTCAGTCTCCAGCTCCGTCAGGGTGCGTACGGTCTTGCCGTCGGCGTCCTTGAAGTAGGGGCCCTTGTCGTTCACGGTCGGGTCGTCGGCCGACTTGATCAGGGTCGCCGTGGCCGCGACGCGGTCCGCGACGGCGCCTTGGTACGTCGCCTTCACCTGGACCTGTTCGGCGAACTCGCCGCCCGCCGGGCAGGTCAGCGGGGTGTCGCCGACCCGGGTGAGGGCGTCGGCGGCGCGGGCGGTGACCGTGGCGGCGTAGTCGAGGCCAGGGAGCGAACGGCCGACGACGGTGGCGCGGACGGTGAAGGTGCCCGTCTTCTCCCCGGCGCTGAGCCGGGGCGCGAGGGCGACACCGGAGCTGTCGGTGACGATCGTGGCGACGCTCTCTCCACCCGTGAAGGTGGCATCGGTCTCACCGGTGATCGTGAACCGGATGCGGACCTTGCCGACGGCCTCGCCGGCCTTGGTCTCCGCCCTGGTGCTGATCCGCTTGGTGAACGCCTCGCCCGCCGTCGCGGTGAGTTTCGCGGTGCCCGCGTCCTCCAGGTGGTCCACGGTGTCGGTGGGCGTGGGCTGCTGGGTGGTCGGCGGCGGGGTGGGGGTCGGGGTCGGCGTGCCGCCGCCGGGGGTGTGGGTCGGCGGCTTGGGGGTCGGCTTCGGGTCCGGGCTCGCCGACGGCTTGGAGGAGGGGCGTGAAGCGGGCTGGTTGTCGCTGCGGTTGTCGGGCAGCGTTCCCGTGCCGTCCGGGATCTCGTGGGTGCCCTTGCGGTAGTACTCCAGCCACGACAGGACGGTGTTGAGGTAGTCGCGCGAGTTGTTGTAGCTGAGGATCGCGCGGTCGAGGTCGCCCTGGGCGGACAGGTCCCAGCCGAAGCGGCACAGGTAGTGGCCGGCCGCGAGTGCGGCGTCGTAGATGTTGTTGGGGTCCCGCAGGCCGTCGCCGTTGCCGTCGCGGCCCGCCCACTCCCAGGTGGAGGGGATGAACTGCATGGGGCCGACGGCCTGGTCGTAGCTCGCGTTGCCGTCGTAGGCGCCGTTGTCGGTGTCCTTGATGAGCGCGAAGCCGTTGCCGTCGAGCTGCGGGCCCAGGATCGGCGTGTACGTGGTGCCGTTGGCGTCGACGCGGCCGCCGCCGGCCTGGCCGGACTCGACCTTGCCGATGGCGGCGAGCAGCTGCCAGGGCAGGTTGCAGCCGGGCTTGGCCGCGTTCAGCCGGGCGGCGGCCTTCTTGTAGGCGTCCAGGACGGTCGCGGGTATGCCGGCCTCGGCGTGTCCGATGCCGGTCGGGGCGCCCGACGTGGTGGGCGAGGGCGTCGGACTGTTCAGCGGCGGCAGGTCCGTGTAGTACGGCGAGTTGCCGGTCGCGCTGTCGTCGGCGACGACGTCCGGTGTGGGCTGGGAGTCGGCGGTGGGCTGTCTGCCCTCGTCGGTCGTCACTCCCGGAGCCTGGGACGCGGACAGTGCCGCGACCGCCGCCGCGGCCACAGCGGTGGTCGCCGCCCCCTTGCGCAGACGCCTGCCGATTTGCGCCGCCATGAAGTGAACCCCTCCCGTGGACGCCCGAGCGCCCGACTCTTCCTGTTGTACTCGCCACTGTTGTGACTGCCGACGCCCGGGGTCGGTTGCATCAGCGCCCGTTTTTCAGTGTTCTGTTCGTTCGCACGTCGGGTCTGTGCGTCCGATCAGCCGCACATACCCGCATGTGGCCCTCCGTGACCCTACGACAACTTCCGCGGGCCGGGGACCGGTTCGCGGTGCGTTTTCACGGCTTGGCCACATGGGGTCGGACGATGTTCGGATCGCGGTCGACGATCGGCGTACAGGTCGGTCGCGCATACTGAACCACTCAGACGATCACCGGACAGCGACCCGGTTCAACGCCCGTCACGGGGAGGCCACTTGCCGTTCACCTTGAGTCATGCGGCAGCCGCGCTGCCCCTCATGCGCACCGATGGAACCGGCCGCGGGGCACTCGTCCCCTCCGTATTGATGGCGGGCACGTTCTCACCCGACTTGACCTATTACGCGGCGAGTGTGCTGTCCGGGGCGATGGAGTTCGGTGATGTGACGCACTCCTTCCCAGGGGTGTTCACGATCGACGTGCTCATCTCCTGGGCGTTGGTCGGGCTGTGGCTGCTGGTGCGCGAACCGCTGGTGGGCTTGCTGCCCCGGAACCGGCAGCACCGCGTCGCCACGCTGCTGCGCTGCGGGGCGCCACGCGCACGCGTGCGGCCGTCGACGGCGGCCTGGTGGTACGTCTCCGCGGCCCTCGGCGCGCTGACGCATGTCGTGTGGGACGCCTTCACGCACCTCGACCGGTGGGGCATGCGGCTCTTCCCGGTGCTGGGCCGGGAGATCGCGGGCTCCCCGCTGTACTGGTACCTGCAGTACGGCGGTTCCGCCGTGGCCGCCGTAGTGATCGTGGTGTTCCTGGTGCGGGCGCTGCGGCACGCACCGGCGGCCGAGCCGGTGGGCGTACCCCTGCTGTCCCTGCGCGACCGTTGGGCGGCCGGTGTGCTGATCGGCGGCTGCGCCCTGGTCGCGGCAGTGCAGCGGGCGACGCGATGGTGGGCCCAGTGGAAGTCCATCGCCAAGCCGTGGGAGCTGATCCCGACGCTGTGCTTCGGGGCGGGCGCGGGCCTGTTCCTGGGCGTCCTGCTGTACACCGTGGCGGTCCGGGTGTGGCGCCCGGCCCCGGTTCCGGGCCCGGTCAGCAGGGAGCCGCGCAGCCCGGTGGCCCGCTGAGCGGGGGCACGCCCGCGACGAACACGGTCAGGGTGCCGGCCGGGCGGGTGCGGGGCAGCAGCGTGAGCAGCAGCGCCACATAGCCGCGCGCCAGGTCGGCCCACAGCCGCCAGCGGGCCGGGTCGCGGGTGCGCCCCACGGCGGCGAGAGTCCCTCGAATCGGCCGGCACTCGCCGAGCGATCTGAGACGCCGACAGTGGCTCAGCGCGCGGCCCAGGTCCACAGCGGCGTGGCGCACGGCCTCCGCGGGGCCGACAACGAGACGGGCGGTGCTTGCACCGGCCGCGAAGGCCGGGACCGGCACGAGCGGCGAAGGCGCCGGCCGGCGGTTGAGCATGCGTATACCCATGCCCGCATCCTCAGGGCCAACGCCCCCTGCCTGCTTTTCCGCGGGGGCCACGCGGGTGACGGCCTTCTGGGGGGTGTGGGGTGGGCGCGCGCCGCTCGGCGGGTCGGGGCCGGGCTTGTGCAGGGGCTTCGGGGAGCTGAGGGCGAGAGCGAGCCGAGTTGCCTGGGCGGCAGGCACGCCGGGGGCTTCGGGGAGCTGAAGGCGAGAACGGGCCGAGTCGCCTGGGCGGCAGGCCCGCCAGGGGCTTCGCGGAGGGGGCGAGGGCGTTCCGCGCCGGGGCAGCCTGGTGCGCGGCGGCTCCGAGACTGGTGGCGAGGGCACGCCCTGGCCCGCCGACAGGCGCTCTGGGCCTGAAGGACGGGAGGCGCGCAATGGCGGGACTGGCAGACACCGACCCTCACGGATGGCGGCCGGAGGCAGTCCCGGGCCACGCAGCAGGTTCCGGGCAGCTCCTAGAACCGCCCGTAAGCACCGGCCCCGCCCAGCCAGCAGCAAGCTGGGCCTCATGGACCGGGGCGAGGCAGCCCCAGGCATGCGCAGCAGCTGACCAGACGACTCATGGACCGATGACGAGAGCAGCCAACAGCCCAGCCGGCAGGCCCCCGTGCCTCTTGAACGACTGGCGAGAGCAGCCCCAGGCCCGGCCGGTAGGCGCCCAGCAGCCTCGTGGACCGGCGCGAGCGCACCGCCGGGCCGGTGCAGCAAGTATCCAGGCGCCTCTCGGAACCAGCGCTGGGAGCAGGCCCGGCCTGGTCGGCGCGAAGGCCGACCAGGCCTGGGCCTCGTGTCCGTCAGTGTGCCGCCGACTCCCAGTCCGGGCCCACGCCCACCGAGACGTCCAGAGGGGCGCGCAGGTGCACGGCGCCCGCCATCTCGCGGCGGACGAGCTCCTCGGCCGCGGCGCGCTCGCCGGGGGCGATCTCGAGGACGATTTCGTCGTGGACCTGGAGGAGCATGCGGGACTTCAGGCCGGCCTCGCGCAGCGCACGGTCCACGTTGAGCATGGCGATCTTGACGATGTCGGCCGCCGTGCCCTGGATCGGCGCGTTGAGGGCCATGCGCTCGGCGGCCTCCCGGCGCTGACGGTTGTCGCTGTTGAGGTCGGGCAGATAGCGGCGGCGGCCGAACAGCGTGGCCGTGTAACCGGTGGCCCGGGCCTCGTCGACGACCCGGCGCAGATAGTCCCGCACCCCGCCGAAGCGCTCGAAGTAGGTGTCCATCAGGGCGCGCGCCTCGCCCGCCTCGATGTTCAGCTGCTGAGACAGGCCGAACGCCGACAGACCGTACGCCAGGCCGTACGACATGGCCTTGATCTTGCGGCGCATCTCCGCGTCCACCGCAGTGCGCTCGACGGCGAACACCTGCGAGGCCACGGTGGTGTGCAGGTCCTCGCCGGAGGTGAACGCCTCGATCAGGCCCTCGTCCTCGGACAGGTGAGCCATCACCCGCAGCTCGATCTGGCTGTAGTCCGCGGTCATCAGGGACTCGAAGCCCTCGCCCACCACGAAGCCGCGCCGGATGGCCCGTCCCTCGTCGGTGCGGACCGGGATGTTCTGCAGGTTCGGGTCCGTGGAGGACAGGCGGCCGGTGGCGGCGACCGTCTGGTTGAACGTCGTGTGGATACGGCCGTCCGTCGCGATGGTCTTGATCAGGCCCTCGACGGTGACCCGCAGCTTCGCCTGCTCACGGTGGCGCAGCATGATCACCGGAAGCTCGTTGTCCGTCTGGGTCGCGAGCCAGGCCAGCGCGTCGGCGTCGGTGGTGTAGCCGGTCTTCGTCTTCTTCGTCTTCGGCAGGCCCAGCTCACCGAAGAGGACCTCCTGGAGCTGCTTGGGCGAGCCCAGGTTGAACTCGTGTCCGGCCGCCGCGTGCGCCTCCTTCACGGCCTGCTGCACGGCGCCCGCGAACATCTGCTCCATCGCCTCCAGGTGGGCGCGGTCCGCCGCGATGCCGTGCCGCTCCATCCGGGCGAGCAGTGTCGAGGTCGGCAGCTCCATGTCACGCAGCAGCTCCGCGGAGCCGACGTCCTTCAGCCGGCCCTCGAAGGCCTCGCCGAGGTCCAGGATCGCGCGGGCCTGGATCATCAGCGCCTCGGCCTCGGCGCCGTCGTCCGCGCCGAACGCCAGCTGGCCGTCGGCCGCGGCCGCGGGGGCCAGCTCGCGGTGCAGGTACTCCATGGACAGCGCGTCCAGGTCGAAGGAGCGGCGACCGGGCTTGACCAGGTAGGCGGCGAGCGCGGTGTCCATGCCGACACCGGCCACGCTCCAGCCGTGCTCGGCGAAGACGCGCATCGCGCCCTTGACGTTGTGCAGCACCTTGGGCCGGGACTCGTCGGCCAGCCAGGCCGCCCACGCCTGCTCGTCGGCCTCGTCCAGCTCGGCCGGGTCGAACCAGGCGGCGGCCCCGCCGGGCGCGGCCAGCGCGACCTCGGCGACCGAGCCGGAGCCCAGCGCCCAGGTGTCGACGGTGGCCACACCGAGCACCGCACCGCCGTGCTCCCCGAGCCAGCCGGCCAGCTCGCCGGTGCCCAGGACGGTGCCCTCCAGCTCGACGCCGTCGGCGACGACCGGGGTGACCTCGGCCTCCTCGGCGCCCGGGTCGACGGCCAGCAGCCGCTCGCGCAGCGAGGGGTTCCTGATCTCCAGGGTGTCCAGGATCATCGCGACGGCCTTGCGGTCGTACGCGGGGCGGGCGAGGTCGGCGACCGTCTTGGGCAGCTCGACGGTGCGCACCATCTCGGTGAGCCGGCGGTTGAGCTTGACGGCCTCCAGGTGGTCGCGCAGGTTCTGCCCGGCCTTGCCCTTGACCTCCTCGACGCGCTCGACCAGCTCGGCGAAGGAACCGAACTGGTTGATCCACTTCGCGGCCGTCTTCTCGCCGACGCCCGGGATGCCCGGGAGGTTGTCCGACGGGTCGCCGCGCAGGGCGGCGAAGTCCGGGTACTGCGCGGGCGTCAAGCCGTACTTCTCGAAAACCTTCTCCGGGGTGAAGCGGGTCAGCTCGGAGACGCCCTTGGTCGGATACAGCACCGTCGTGTGCTCGCTGACCAGCTGGAACGAGTCGCGGTCGCCGGTGACGATCAGCACCTCGAAGCCCTCGGCCTCGGCCTGGGTGGCCAGAGTGGCGATGACGTCGTCCGCCTCGTAACCGTCGACGGCGAAGCGGGACACATGCATCGCGTCGAGCAGCTCACCGATCAGCTCGACCTGGCCCTTGAACTCGTCCGGGGTCTTTGAGCGGTTCGCCTTGTACTCGGTGAACTCCTCCGAGCGCCAGGTCTTGCGCGAGACGTCGAAGGCCACGGCGAAGTGCGTGGGCGCCTCGTCGCGCAGGGTGTTGGCCAGCATCGACGCGAAGCCGTAGATCGCGTTCGTCGGCTGGCCGGTCGCGGTGGTGAAGTTCTCCGCGGGCAGCGCGAAGAACGCGCGGTAGGCCAGCGAGTGCCCGTCCATGAGCATCAGCCGCGGACGGTCGCCGCCGGAGGTCTTCTCGGTCTTGTTCGGTGCTGTCTCTGCCACGCCCCCGATCCTGCCACGCCCCACTGACAGCGGACCGCCATCGCCGACTCCGACCGGTCCGGCACGACCCGGCTCAGGCCACCGGGCAAGGCACTCCCGGGCTCAGGCACCGCCCGGCTGCGGTATCCCCAGCCTCCCCCACCACCCGGCTCCGGTATCCCCCACCGTCCGGCACTCGCGTCGCAAGACACCGGCACACCGGCACCACGGACTCCGACCCGCCCCGCCTCCGGCGCCCCGCACTCCGACCCGCCCCGCTCCCCCACATCCAACTCCGGCGCCCCCGCTCCCGTACCGCCCAACTCCGGCACCCCGCTCCCGTACTGCCCAGCTCCACCACCGCCGCCCCCCGCCCCGACTCCCACGTCCTGCCGATCACACCGTGCCGATCACACCAACCCCAGCCAAGCCCCGCCGGCACCCACGCCCCTCACACCGCGCCGACACCCCCGCGACGCCGAGCCCCACAGCAAGCGCGGCCAATGACGTCAAGCGCAGCCAATGGCTGCGACCCCGGCACCGGACGCCCGGTCACTGCTGTCGGTGCCGCGTGCGAGGATCGGAGACGTACTTCACACACGCAGTCGAAGGAGACCGTGCGATGGCGACGAAGCCGCCCAAGGCCGACCCGGTCCAGGACGCGCCCCAGGTCGCGGAGCCGCAGCACGCGGCGGCGGGGCTGCCGGCCATCGGGCACACGCTGCGCATGGCCCAGCAGCAGATGGGCGTCAAGCGGACCGCGCTGACCCTGCTCAGCGTGAACCAGAAGAACGGCTTCGACTGCCCCGGCTGCGCCTGGCCCGAGCCTGACCACCGGCACAAGGCGGAGTTCTGTGAGAACGGCGCGAAGGCGGTCGCCGAGGAGGCCACCCTGCGCCGGGTCACCCCCGAGTTCTTCGCCGCGCATTCCGTGGCCGACCTCGCCGGCCGCAGCGGCTACTGGCTGGGCCAGCAGGGCCGGCTCACGCACCCCGTGTACCTGCCCGAGGGCGGCGAGCACTACGAGCCGGTCACCTGGGAGCGCGCCTTCGACATCATCGCGGAGGAGATCGACGCGCTCTCCTCCCCCGACGAGGCCGTCTTCTACACCTCGGGCCGCACCAGCAACGAGGCCGCGTTCCTCTACCAGCTCTTCGCGCGCGAGCTGGGCACCAACAACCTGCCGGACTGCTCCAACATGTGCCACGAGTCCTCGGGCTCGGCGCTCAACGAGACCATCGGCATCGGCAAGGGCAGCGTCCTGCTGGAGGACCTGTACAAGGCGGACCTGATCGTGGTGGCCGGGCAGAACCCGGGCACCAACCATCCGCGCATGCTCTCGGCCCTGGAGAAGGCGAAGGCGAACGGCGCGAAGGTCATCAGCGTCAACCCGCTGCCCGAGGCAGGCCTGGAGCGCTTCAAGAACCCACAGACGCCCAAGGGCCTGACCACCGGCGCCTCCCTCACCGACCTGTTCCTGCAGATCCGCATCGGCGGCGACCAGGCCCTCTTCCGCCTGCTCAACAAGCTGATCCTGGAGGCGGAGGGCGCGGTCGACGAGGAGTTCGTGCGCGAGCACACGCACGGCTTCGAGGAGTTCGCCGAGGCCGCGCGCGCGGCCGGCTGGGACGAGACCCTCCAGGCGACCGGCCTCACGCGCGCGCAGATCGAAGAGGCCCTGCGCATGGTCCTCGCCTCGCAGCGCACCATCGTCTGCTGGGCCATGGGCCTGACGCAGCACAAGCACTCGGTGCCGACCATCCGCGAGGTGGTCAACTTCCTGCTGCTGCGCGGCAACATCGGCCGTCCCGGCGCGGGTGTGTGCCCGGTGCGCGGCCACTCCAATGTGCAGGGCGACCGCACGATGGGCATCTTCGAGCGGCCCGCGCCCGCCTTCCTGGACGCCCTGGAGAAGGAGTTCGGGTTCGCGCCCCCGCGCGAGCACGGCTTCGACGTCGTACGCGCCATCCAGGCGCTGCGCGACGGCGAGGCGAAGGTCTTCTTCGCCATGGGCGGCAACTTCGTGGCGGCCTCCCCCGACACCGAGGTCACCGAGGCGGCCATGCGGCGTGCGCGGCTGACGGTGCATGTGTCGACGAAGCTGAACCGCTCGCACGCCGTCACGGGCGCGCGGGCACTGATCCTGCCGACGCTCGGCCGCACCGAGCGCGACCTCCAGGGCGGCGGCGAGCAGTTCGTGACCGTCGAGGACTCCATGGGCATGGTGCACGCCTCGCGCGGACGTCTGGAGCCCGCGAGCCGTCATCTGCTGTCGGAGCCGGCGATCGTGTGCCGGCTGGCGCGCCGAGTGCTGGGCGAGCGGTCGAACACGCCGTGGGAGGAGTTCGAGAAGGACTACGGCACGATCCGGGACCGCATCGCGCGCGTGATCCCCGGCTTCGAGGACTTCAACGCGCGCGTGGCCCGCCCGGGGGGCTTCACGCTGCCGCACGCGCCGCGCGACGAGCGCCGCTTCCCCACGGCGAGCGGCAAGGCCAACTTCACTTCCGCACCGGTGGAGTACCCCGACCTGCCCGAGGGGCGGCTGCTGCTGCAGACGCTGCGTTCGCACGACCAGTACAACACCACGATCTACGGCCTGGACGACCGCTACCGCGGTATCCGGGGCGGTCGCCGGGTGGTCCTGGTCAACCCCGAGGACGCGCGCACGCTCGGCCTCGCCGACGGGGTGTACGTGGACCTGGTGAGCGAGTGGAAGGACGGCGTGGAGCGCCGGGCGCCCGGCTTCCGCGTGGTGCACTACCCGACCGCGCGGGGCTGCGCCGCCGCCTACTACCCGGAGACCAACGTCCTCGTCCCGCTGGACGCCACCGCGGACACCAGCAACACCCCGGCCAGCAAGTCCGTAGTGGTCCGTCTGGAACAATCGGCCACCGACTGAGCGTTTGCTCAGCGGGATGAGTCGTTTTGATCGGCTCATCCGAACGAGCCGTGACTGATCGGCTCGTCGATACGAGCCGTACTGATCGAACGAACGGAGCCGGGCCCATGGGCGAGCAGCAGCATGTGAAGTTCCCGCAGGAGGTCATCGACGAGTACGCGGCCCTCGGCGTCGACCTGCCCGCGCTGTTCTCCGCCGGGCACCTCGGCATGCGCATGGGCGTGCAGATCCTGGAGGCGTCCGCCGAGCGGGTCGTCGGCACGATGCCGGTCGAGGGCAACACCCAGCCCTACGGCCTGCTGCACGGCGGCGCCTCCGCGGTCCTGGCCGAGACCCTCGGCTCGGTGGGCTCCATGCTGCACGGCGGCGTCTCCAAGATCGCCGTCGGCGTCGACCTGAACTGCACGCACCACCGCGGGGTGCGCTCCGGCCTGGTCACCGGCGTGGCCACGCCCGTGCACCGCGGCCGGTCCACGGCGACGTACGAGATCGTGATCAGCGACGAGGAGGGGCGGCGGGTGTGCAGCGCGCGGCTGACCTGCTTGCTGCGCGACGTCGGCCCGAAGGACGCCGAGCAGCTCGGCTCCGCCGGCTGACCGGCGGAGCGAATCCGGACGCCGGAGGGGGCGGTCGCGAAGGTGCGACCGCCCCCTCCGGCGTCTCACGAAGCCCAACACGCCACTCTCCGCGGGCGTTTGACGTACCGTCGGACGCAGTGCGGCGGACGCGGACGGTCACGGGATCGCCCGCGATGCGCCGACGCGTTCCCCCACCCGGTGATCGAATACGGAAAAGTGCCCCAGAACGCCGGACTCCCTTTCCGGCCCGTAACCCTGCGTAATTCACAAGCAATCAAGAAAAACGGAATCCGCAGCTCCACACCACCTTCCTTTTCGGACTGAATGTGGCATACTCCCCGCCCTTCCCCGGCCTCAAGTAGCCTCCGGCAACAAGTCGCGTCAGTACCAAAACAAAGAAACGGTGCTGCATTCGATCGAGGCGCACCCTGCGCATTCTCACTATGCGGACAGCGCGAACCGGCTGGAATTCCCCCCTTCCGCCCACGGTGTCGCGCTCTCCGATACTCCGCGGCATAACAAGAGCGTCACAGCCTTGGCCAGACCACTCCTGCATTTCCGTCGACGCGCCTAGAGTCACGGCCAGTCACCGCGCCACCGGATTCGAAGCCACTTCGGTCCAGCGCTCGACTCGGCGCGTTCCACGGGGAACCGCCGTGCCAGGGAAAGGACTGACTCGTGCGTCAACGTTCGCTCATAGCCATCACCGCCGTCCTCGCGGCGGGATCGCTCACCCTGACCGCCTGTGGCTCGCGCGACGACGACGGTGGCGGCAAAGGCGGCGGCGACAAGACCACTGTGGTGATCGGCCTCGACGCTCCGCTGACCGGCGACCTGTCGGCCCTCGGCCTCGGCATGCGCAACTCCGCCGACCTCGCCGCCAAGACCGCCAACAAGCAGGAATACGTCGAGGGCGTCGAGTTCAAGATCGAGCCCCTCGACGACCAGGCGCAGCCGTCCGTCGGCCAGCAGAACGCCCAGAAGTTCATCAGCAACAAGGACGTCCTCGGCGTCGTCGGCCCGCTGAACTCCAGCGTCTCCCAGCAGATGCAGAAGCCGTTCAACGACGCCGGCCTCACCCAGATCTCCCCCGCCAACACCGGCACGGAGCTGACCCAGGGCGACGGCTGGAAGACCGGCAACTCGGTCCGCCAGTTCAAGACGTTCTTCCGCACCGCCACCACGGACGAGATCCAGGGTGCCTTCGCCGCCGAGTACCTCTTCACCAAGGCCGGCAAGAAGAAGGTCTACCTGATCGACGACCAGAAGACCTACGGCGCGGGTCTGGCCGCCTCCTTCAAGGAGAACTTCACCAGGCTCGGCGGAAAGATCGTCGGCAGCGACCACATCAACCCCGACGACCGCGACTTCAACTCCGTCGTGGCCAAGATCAAGAAGACCGGTGCCGAGGCCCTCTACTACGGCGGCGAGTACCCGGCCGCCGCGCCCCTGAGCCAGCAGCTCAAGGACAGCGGCCAGAACATCCCGCTCATGGGCGGCGACGGCATCTACTCCGGTGAGTTCCCCAAGCTGAACAAGAAGGCCGAGGGCGACCTCGCCACCTCCGTCGGCAAGCCCGTCGAGCAGCTCGACTCCGCCAAGGAGTTCATCAAGAACTACGAGGCCGGCAGCTACGAGGACGCCTACGAGGCCTACGGCGGCCTGACCTACGACGCCACCTGGGCCATCATCGAGGCCGTCAAGCTGGCGGTCGAGGGCAACGACGGCAAGCTCCCGTCCGACGGCCGCAAGGCGGTCCTGGACGCGATGGCCAAGGTCAAGTTCGACGGCGTCACCGGCACCATCTCCTTCGACGAGTTCGGTGACACCACCAACACGCTGATGACCGCCTACAAGGTCACCAAGGGCGCGTGGGCGCCCGAGTACAGCGCCTCCCCCAAGGTGGGCTGACCAGGGGACGAGTAAGAGACCCCCACTCACACATTGATCCAGGCCGCGCGGGAAGCGCCCACCAGCGCTCCCGCGCGGCGCCATATCCGAACCACTCCACGGAGGCCCTGCGGTGAACGAACTGCCGCAACAGCTGGCCAATGGACTCATCCTCGGCGCGATGTACGGACTCATCGCGATCGGCTACACGATGGTCTACGGCATCGTCCAGCTCATCAACTTCGCCCACGGCGAGATCTTCATGGTCGGGGGCTTCGGGGCCCTCACCGTCTGGCTCGTACTCCCCGACGGCTTCGGCCTCGGTGCAGCCGTACCCCTCATGATCATCGGCGGGATCATCGTCTCCGTCGCCGTCGCCACCGCGGCGGAACGCTTCGCCTACCGGCCTCTGCGCACCGCACCACGGCTGGCGCCCCTCATCACCGCCATCGGCCTGTCCATCGTCCTCCAGCAGGTCGTGTGGATGTGGTACCCCGACGCCAAGAAGGACCACCCCTTCCCGCAGTTCCAGGGCGAGCCCTTCGAATTCCTCGGCGCCACCATCCAGCGCGGTGACGTGTTCGTTTTGATCGCCGCCCCGCTCTGCATGGTCGCTCTCGGCTTCTTCGTCACCAAGACCCGCTCCGGCCGCGGCATGCAGGCCACCGCCCAGGACCCCGACACCGCCAAGCTGATGGGCATCAACACCGACCGCATCATCGTCATGGCCTTCGCCATCGGTGCCGCGTTCGCCGCCATCGCAGCGGTCGCCTATGGCCTCAAGAACGGCCAGGTCGGCTTCCGCATGGGCTTCCTGATGGGCCTCAAGGCCTTCACCGCGGCCGTCCTCGGCGGCATCGGCAACATCTACGGCGCCATGCTCGGCGGCCTCGTCCTCGGCGTCGCCGAATCCCTCGCCACCGGCTACATCGGCGACATCCCCGGCATGGACCTCTTCGGCGGCGGTGCCTGGAAGGACGTATGGGCCTTCGCCCTCCTCATCCTCGTCCTGCTCTTCCGGCCACAAGGCCTGCTCGGCGAACGCGTCGCGGATCGGGCGTGATCACATGACCAACAACACGATCGAAACCACCAAGACGAACCCCTCGGAAGCCACCGCGATCATCCCGATGCCGCCCGCCGCGGCACGCGCGATCACCCTCGCCGGCTCCGCCGTCGCCCTCGCGGGCACCTTCCTCGCCTGGACCTGGACCGAGGAATTCCCCGGAAACCTCACCGTCACCGGCTACCCCGGCGGCCTGCAGGTGCTCACGCTCGTGGGAGCACTCCTCACGCTGCTGCTCACCCTGTCCGGCTACGGCATCCGAGGCCTCGGCTGGCTCACCCCCGGCGGCACCAACAGCCCGGTCCGACTGATGGCGCTCGGCGTCCTCGGCACCACCGGCTACGCCATCGGCGCCATCAGCTACGAACTCGGCGGCATCGTCAACCTCGAGCCCGGCGCCTACGTCTCCGGCATCGGCGCCCTCCTCGCGGTCGTCGGCGCCTTCTGCCTCCCCGCCGACCAGCCCTACACCGGCCAGAACCCCGACCCCAGCCCCTGGACGGTCCTGCGCCACGTACTCAGCGCCCCCGACCCCCGCCGCGCCAAGGAACTCCCCTCCTGGGCCGAGATCCTGATCATCGCCGCCGGCTTCGGCGTCGGCCTGTACGTCTTCTCGTACGGCATCAGCACCGAGTACTCCGAGCTGTTCATCGGCTTCCTGATCCTCGCCGGCTTCGGCTTCACCGCCGTCAACCGCGCAGGCCTGCTCAAGCGGCTCTCGGCGCTCACCGCCAAGAACCGCAACGTCACCATGGCCGCAGCGTTCGTCGCAGCGATCTGCTTCCCGTTCACTCAGTCAAACGATCAGTTCGCGCTGATCGGAGCGAACATCCTCATCTTCGCCACCGTCGCCCTGGGACTGAACGTCGTCGTCGGCCTCGCCGGCCTCCTCGACCTCGGATACGTCGCCTTCCTCGGCGTCGGCGCCTACGCCGCCGCCCTGGTCTCCGGCTCCCCCCAGTCGACCATCGGCGTCCACTTCCCGTTCTGGGCGGCCGTCCTCACCGGCGCCCTCGCCTCGCTGATCTTCGGCGTGGTGATCGGCGCACCGACCCTGCGACTGCGCGGCGACTACCTCGCCATCGTCACGCTCGGCTTCGGTGAGATCTTCCGCATCACCATGAACAACCTCAACGGCAACAGCGGACCCGACGTCACCAACGGCTCCAACGGCATCCCGAACATCCCCGACCTGGAGATCTTCGGCTTCAACCTCGGCCTGCCGCACGACGTCCTCGGCCACGAGCTCACCCGCTCCGGCAACTACTACCTGCTGATGCTGCTGTGCACGGTGCTCGTCGTCATGGTCTTCCGCCGCTCCGCGGAATCCCGCATCGGCCGCGCCTGGGTCGCCATCCGTGAGGACGAGACCGCCGCCACCGCCATGGGCATCAACGGCTTCCGCCTCAAGCTCCTCGCCTTCGCCCTCGGCGCCTCCCTCGCCGGCCTCGCCGGCACCGTCCAGGCCCACGTCTCCTACAGCGTGACCCCCGAGCAGTACCAGTTCGCCGGCTCCGTGCCGCCCAACTCGGCCTTCCTGCTCGCCGCCGTCATCCTCGGTGGCATGGGCACCATCAGCGGACCCCTCATCGGCGCCGCCCTGCTCTACCTGATCCCGGCCAAGCTCCAGTTCATGGCGGAGTACCAGCTCCTCCTCTTCGGCGTCGCGCTCATGCTCCTCATGCGCTTCCGCCCCGAAGGCCTGGTCGCCGACCGCAGGAAGCAGCTCGAATTCCACGAGACCGGACAGCTCGACGTACCGGAGGACAAACCGCTGCCCGACGGCGCGACCGGCGTCGCGAAGGCAGGTGCGTGACCGCCATGACCACCACCGCAACCACCACCAAGGTCCTCGACGCCACCGACGTCACCATGCGCTTCGGCGGCCTCACCGCCGTACGCTCCGTCGACCTCACCGTCAACACCGGGGAGATCGTCGGCCTCATCGGACCCAACGGCGCCGGCAAGACCACCTTCTTCAACTGCCTCACCGGCCTGTACGTCCCCACCGAGGGCACCGTCAAGTACAAGGACACCGTCCTGCCGCCCAAGCCGCACCTGGTCACCCAGGCCGGCATCGCCCGCACCTTCCAGAACATCCGGCTCTTCGCCAACATGACCGTTCTGGAGAACGTACTGGTCGGACGGCACACCCGCACGAAGGAGGGCCTCTGGTCCGCCCTCCTGCGCCTCCCCGGCTTCAAGAAGGCCGAGGAGGAGTCCCGCGAACGCGCCATGGAACTCCTGGAGTTCACCGGACTCGCCGCCAAGGCCGACCACCTCGCCCGCAACCTGCCATACGGCGAACAGCGCAAGCTGGAGATCGCCCGCGCACTCGCGAGCGAACCCGGCCTGCTCCTCCTCGACGAGCCCACCGCGGGCATGAACCCGCAGGAGACCCGAGCGGCCGAAGAACTCATCTTCGCCATCCGGGACAAGGGCATCGCCGTCCTCGTCATCGAGCACGACATCCGGTTCATCATGAACCTCTGCGACCGGGTCGCCGTGCTCGTCCAGGGCGAGAAGATCGTCGAAGGCCCCGCCGAAGTCGTCCAGGCGGACGAACGCGTCATCGCCGCCTACCTCGGCACCCCCTTCGAGGGCGCCCCGGGCAGCGACGAAGCCGCCGAGGTCGAGGCGGCCGAGACGCAGAGCACCACGGAAGGGGACGACAAGTGACCGCACTGCTCGAGGTCGAGGACCTCAGGGTCGCCTACGGCAAGATCGAGGCCGTCAAAGGCATCTCGTTCAAGGTCGAAGCGGGCGAGGTCGTCACCCTGATCGGCACCAACGGCGCCGGCAAGACCACGACCCTGCGCACCCTCTCCGGACTGCTCCAGCCGGTCTCCGGCGACATCCGCTTCGAGGGCAAGTCGCTCAAGAAGGTCCCCGCCCACAAGGTCGTCTCACTGGGACTCGCCCACTCCCCCGAGGGGCGGCACATCTTCCCCCGCATGACGATCGAGGACAACCTCCGCCTCGGCGCCTTCCTCCGCAACGACAAGGAAGGCATCGAGAAGGACATCCAGCGGGCCTACGACCTCTTCCCCATCCTCGGTGAGCGCAGGAAGCAGGCCGCCGGCACCCTCTCGGGCGGCGAGCAGCAGATGCTCGCCATGGGACGGGCCCTCATGTCCCGCCCCAAGCTCCTGATGCTCGACGAGCCCTCCATGGGCCTGTCGCCGATCATGATGCAGAAGATCATGGCCACCATCCAGGAGCTCAAGTCCCAGGGCACCACCATCCTGCTCATCGAGCAGAACGCCCAGGCCGCACTGTCCCTCGCGGACCACGGCCACGTCATGGAGGTCGGCAAGATCGTCCTCTCCGGCACGGGCCAGGACCTGCTCGTCGACGAGTCGGTACGCAAGGCGTACCTCGGCGAGGACTAGAAGGTTCCTGTACGTGACTGAGGCCCGCGCCCCTTGCCTTACGCAGGGGACGCGGGCCTCAGCCATGCGGTGCGGCCAGTTCAGCCCTTGTCGGAGGCCTTCGCGGCCTTCTTCTCCTCGGCGTCCTGGATGACGGCCTCGGCGACCTGCTGCATCGACATACGCCGGTCCATCGAGGTCTTCTGGATCCAGCGGAACGCGGCCGGCTCGGTCAGGCCGTACTCCGTCTGCAGGATCGACTTCGCGCGGTCCACCAGCTTGCGGGTCTCCAGGCGCAGGGTGAGGTCGGCGACCTCCTTCTCCAGCTCCTTCAGCTGCGTGTAGCGCGAGACGGCCATCTCGATCGCCGGAACGACGTCGCTCTTGCTGAAGGGCTTCACGAGGTACGCCATGGCGCCGGCGTCCCGGGCGCGCTCCACGAGGTCACGCTGCGAGAACGCGGTGAGCATCAGCACCGGGGCGATCGACTCCTCGGTGATCTTCTCGGCCGCGGAGATGCCGTCGAGCTTGGGCATCTTCACGTCCAGGATCACGAGGTCCGGCTTGTGCTCACGGGCCAGCTCCACGGCCTGCTCACCGTCACCGGCCTCACCGACGACCGTGTAGCCCTCTTCCTCCAGCATCTCTTTGAGGTCGAGCCGGATCAGTGCCTCGTCCTCGGCGATGACGACACGGGTCGTCAGCGGAGGCACGTGCGACTTGTCGTCGTCGGGCGCGTCTACGGGCTGGGGCGACTCGGGCGCGGTCACGGGGGGCTCCTTGTTCAGGCAGGGGTACTGCTGACAAGAGCCTACCTAGCTGCGGTAAGGTGGGGGCACGGCGGGTGACCGTCGTCCTTTATTTCCAAGGGAGCCCCGGTAGCCCAGCGGTAGAGGCAATGGTCTCAAACACCATACAGCGTCGGTTCGAATCCGACCCGGGGTACTTTTCCTCCGAATCCAAGGTCGCCATTATTAAGCGGATGTTCCCGTTCTCGTGAACATCCGCTTTTCGCTGCATCCCGACTCGGTGAGCAAAGAGACCGGCATTTCGCGCGCCGCGATCCGCTCGCAGCTGCACGACTGAACCGCTTACCGCGACGCCTCTCCGATGTGGTGGACCCGCACCAGGTTGGTCGTGCCGGACACTCCGGGCGGGGAGCCGGCCGTGATGACGACCGTGTCGCCCGGCCGGCAGCGGCCGTACTTGAGGAGCAGCTCGTCCACCTGGTCGACCATCGCGTCGGTGGAGTCGACGCTCGGGCCGAGGAACGTCTCCACGCCCCAGGTCAGGCTGAGTTGGGAGCGGGTCGCCGGGTCGGGGGTGAAGGCGAGCAGCGGGATCGGGGAGCGGTAGCGGGAGAGGCGGCGGGCGGTGTCGCCGGACTGGGAGCAGGCGACGAGGAACTTGGCGCCGAGAAAGTCGCCCATTTCCGCGGCCGCGCGGGCGACCGCACCGCCTTGCGTGCGGGGCTTGTTGCGTTCGTTCAGCGGCGGCAGGCCCTTGGCGAGCATGTCCTCTTCTGCCGCTTCGACGATGCGGGCCATCGTCTTGACCGTTTCCACGGGGTACTTGCCGACGCTCGTCTCGCCGGACAGCATCACCGCGTCCGTGCCGTCGATGACGGCGTTGGCGACGTCGGATGCCTCCGCCCTGGTCGGGCGTGAGTTTTCGATCATCGAGTCGAGCATCTGTGTCGCAACGATCACCGGCTTGGCGTTTCGCTTGGCGAGTTTGACCGCGCGCTTCTGGACGATCGGCACCTGCTCCAGCGGCATCTCCACGCCGAGGTCGCCGCGGGCGACCATGATGCCGTCGAAGGCGGCGACGATGTCGTCGATCGCGTCGACGGCCTGCGGCTTCTCGACCTTGGCGATGACGGGGAGGCGGCGGCCCTCCTCGTCCATGATGCGGTGGACGTCCTCGGCGTCGCGTCCGCTGCGGACGAAGGAGAGGGCGATGACGTCGAAGCCGGTGCGCAGGGCCCAGCGGAGGTCTTCCTCGTCCTTCTCCGACATCGCGGGGACGGAGACGGCCACGCCCGGGAGGTTGAGGCCCTTGTGGTCGGAGACCATGCCGCCTTCGACGACGGTGGTGTGGACGCGGGGTCCGTCGACGGAGGTCACCTCCAGGCAGACCTTGCCGTCGTCGACGAGGATGCGTTCGCCGGGGGTGACGTCGGCGGCGAGGCCCTGGTAGGTGGTACCACACTGTTCGCGGTCGCCTTCGGCGCCTTCTTCGACGGTGATGGTGAAGGTGTCGCCGCGTTCGAGGAGTACGGGTCCTTCGGTGAATCGGCCGAGTCGGATCTTCGGGCCCTGAAGGTCGGCGAGGATGCCGACGCTGCGGCCGGTCTCGTCGGCGGCCTTGCGGACGCGGTGGTAACGCTCCTCGTGCTCGGCGTGGGTGCCGTGGCTGAGGTTGAATCGGGCGACGTCCATTCCGGCTTCGACCAGTGCCTTGATCTGGTCGTACGAGTCGGTGGCGGGGCCCAGGGTACAGACGATCTTCGCTCGGCGCATGGTCCGAGCCTATGCCTTACCGGTGGGTAGAGAATTGGCCGGGCATGACCACTCAACCACCTTTGGATGAAGGGGTGTTGACAACTGTTGAATTGTGCGGGCGTCCGCTCCGATGAGCATTTCACCCGCGCCCGACCGGCATTCCGCCCTGTATTCGAATTCCGCTTCCATGAATGAATTTCTACAGTCGCGGCGGATGCATCGTGAATCGGGCGTTGACCGCGGCGTACACATGCTGGCGTTCGGGTTCCAGATCGAGTGGGGCGGCGGTCTCCGTCTCCGCGGCCATGCTGTAGGCGGCGGAGCGCATCCGGCCGGCGGCGGGCGGGTGGGCCATGGGGTTCTCCGCACCGATGTCGGCGAGTTCGACGAGGGCGGCGAGGGTGGTGCCGAGGGCTTCGGCGTATTCGCGGGCGCGTTGGACGGCTTCGCGTACCGCTTGCGCGCGGGCGTCGCGATGGGCGGGTGAGTCGGGGCGCAGGGCCCACCAGGGGCCGTCGACCTGGGTGAGGTCCAGGTCGGCGAGGCGCGTGGTGAGTTCGCCGAGGGCGGTGAAGTCGGTGAGTTCGGCGGTGATGCGTACGGCGCCGTGGTAGGTGCGGATGCGTTCGCCACGGCCGTGTCTGGTGAGTTCGGGGGTGATGGAGAAGGCGCCGGTCTCCAGGCGTTCGACGGCGTCGCCGTAGGACTTGACCAGGTCGAGTGTGGCGGTGTTGCGGCGGGTGAGGTCGTCGAGGGCGGAGCGGCGGTCGCGCCCGCGGGCGGTGACGGTGATGCCGAGACGGGCGATCTCGGGGTCGACTTCGAGGTGGGCTTCGCCGCGGACGGCGATGCGGGGTGCGTCGGGTGTGCCGTAGGGGACGGGCGGTTGGGGACCGTCGGCTTCGGGTGTGGTCATACGTCCCACTCTGTCACCGATCGGACCGATCAAGGCTGTTCGTTCATCGCTCGGGTCACTCAATCGCAACCTGCTGGGTCTATTGCTGCTTGCCGTGAGCGGGTCAGAATCTACGCGCGTTATCTACGCGCGTTGTGACCGTTTCGCGTGGCCGAGGAGAGTTCGAACATGGGGTTGGACCGCCGGAAGTTCCTGAAGAAGTCCGCCGTGACCGGGGCGGGGGTGGCGCTCGCCGGTACGGCGGCGGTTCCCGCGGCTCAGGCGGCGGAGAGTGCGCCGGCGGCGAAGGGGGGCCGTGAGAAGCGGTACTCGCTCACCGTGATGGGCACGACCGATCTGCACGGCAATGTCTTCAACTGGGACTACTTCAAGGACGCGGAGTACGCGGACGCGAAGGGCAACGCCAAGGGTCTCGCGCGTATCTCGACGCTGGTGGACCAGGTGCGCGAGGAGAAGGGCCGCTGCAACACGCTGCTGCTGGACGCCGGCGACACGATCCAGGGCACCCCGCTGACGTACTACTACGCGAAGGTGGACCCGATCACCGCCGAGGGCGGTCCGGTGCACCCGATGGCCCAGGCGATGAACGCGATCGGGTACGACGCTGTGGCGCTGGGCAACCACGAGTTCAACTACGGCATCGAGACGCTGCGCAAGTTCGAGGAGCAGTGCGACTTCCCGCTGCTGGGCGCGAACGCGGTGGACGCGAAGACGCTGCGGCCGGCGTTCCCGCCGTACTTCATGAAGACCTTCCACGTGAAGGGCGCGCGGCCGGTGAAGGTGGCGGTGCTGGGTCTGACGAACCCGGGCATCGCGATCTGGGACAAGGCGTACGTCCAGGGCAAGCTGGCGTTCCCGGGTCTTGAGGAGCAGGCGGCGAAGTGGGTGCCGAAGCTGAAGTCGATGGGCGCGGACGTGGTGATCGTGTCGGCGCACAGTGGTTCGTCGGGTACGTCGTCGTACGGTGACCAGTTGCCGTACGTGGAGAACGCGGCGGCGAACGTGGCGCGTCTGGTGCCGGACATCGACGCGATCCTGGTGGGTCACGCGCATGTGGAGATCCCGGAGCTGAAGGTCGTCAACGAGAAGACGGGGAAGACGGTCGTGCTGTCGGAGCCGCTGTGCTACGCGGAGCGGCTGACCCTGTTCGACATCGACCTGGTGTTCCGCAAGGGGCGTTGGGTGGTCGAGTCGGTCGCGGCGTCGCTGCACAACTCGAACACGGTGGCGGACGACCCGGAGATCTCGAAGCTGCTGGACGACGAGCACGCGAAGGTCGTGGAGTACGTCAACCAGGTGGTCGGTACGGCCACGGAAACGCTCACGACGGTCGAAGCGCGCTACAAGGACGCTCCGATCATCGATCTGATCACAAAGGTTCAGGAGGACGTGGTCAGGGCGGCGCTGGCGGGCACGGAGTACGCGTCGCTGCCGGTGATCTCGCAGGCGTCGCCGTTCTCGCGGACGTCGGAGATTCCGGCGGGCAAGGTGACGATCCGGGATCTGTCGAGCCTGTACGTGTACGACAACACGCTGGTCGCGAAGCTGATGACGGGTGCGCAGCTGAAGGCGTACCTGGAGTACTCGGCGGAGTACTTCGTGCAGACGGCGGCGGGTGCTCCGGTCGACGTGGAGAAGCTGACGAACGCGAACAACCGCCCGGACTACAACTACGACTATGTGTCGGGGCTGTCGTACGAGATCGACATCGCCCAGCCGGCCGGTTCGCGGATCAGGAACCTGTCGTACGACGGCGGCGTGCTGGACGATGCTCAGAAGTTCGTGTTCGCGGTGAACAACTACCGTGCGAACGGTGGTGGGGCGTTCCCGCACGTGGCGTCGGCGCCGGAGCTGTGGTCGGAGTCGACGGAGATCCGGACCCGGATCGCGGAGTGGGTGACGGCGAAGGGTGTCCTGGACCCGAAGGACTTCGCGTCGGTGGACTGGAAGCTGACGCGTGAGGGCACTCCGGTGTTCTGATGTTCGTTTTCTGAGCGAACGGCCTCAGATTCCGTCCGCGAGGGGGATGAGTTCCCTCGGCTGTCGTGCGGGCGGGATCTGGGGCTGTCGTTGTTCCAGGCCGAAGGTGGTGAAGGCGGTGCGGGTGGGCAGCGGGTAGGGCTCTTTGCCGGTGAGGGTGTTGAGGATGTCGGCGCTGCGCCAGGCGGTGAGGCCGAGGTCGGGTGCGCCGACGCCGTGGGTGTGGCGTTCGGCGTTCTGGACATAGATGGTGCAGCCGGCGCCGCTGACGGAGGGGTCGGTCACGAGGCGGAAGTGTTCGTCGATACGGGGGCGTTCGCTGCTGTCGCGGCGCAGGTACGGCTCGAGGGCGGCGAGGAGACGGCCGAGGGGGCGTTCGCGGTAGCCGGTGGCGAGGACGACGGCGTCGGTGGTGAGGCGGCTGCGGGTGCCCTGCTGCAGGTGTTCGAGGTGGAGTTCGACCTTGGTGGTGGCGATGCGTCCGGCGGTACGGACGTGGACGCCGGGGGTGAGGACGGTGTCGGGCCAGCCGCCGTGCAGGGTGCGGCGGTAGAGCTCGTCGTGGATGGCGGCGATGGTGTCGGCGTCGATGGCCTTGTGGAGCTGCCACTGTGAGGCGACGAGTTTGTCGCGGACCGGTTCGGCGAGGGCGTGGAAGTAGCGCGTGTAGTCGGGTGTGAAGTGTTCCAGTCCGAGCTTGGAGTACTCCATGGGGGCGAAGGCCGGGGTGCGGCCGAGCCAGTGGAGGCCTTCGTGGCCGGGCGGGCGGTGGCGGAGCAGGTCGAGGAAGATCTCGGCGCCGGACTGTCCTGAGCCGATGACGGTGACGTGGTCCGCCTTGAGCAGGGCGTCGCGGTGGTCGCGGTAGTGGGCGGCGTGCAGAACGGGGACACCGGGGGCGTCGACGAGGGGCTTGAGCGGCTCGGGGACGTAGGGCTCGGTTCCGATGCCGAGAACGATGTTCCTGGTGGTGGTACGGCCGAGGGCCTCGGCTTCGCCGTCGGCGTCGAGTTGGGTGTAGTCGACCTCGAAGACGTCGCGCTCCGGGTTGAAGCGGACGGCGTCGACCTGGTGGTGGAAGTGGAGGCCGGGGAGGTTCTCGGAGACCCAGCGGCAGTAGGCGTCGTACTCGGCGCGCTGGATGTGGAAGCGCTCGGCGAAGTAGAAGGGGAAGAGCCGCTCGCGGGTCTTGAGGTAGTTGAGGAAGGTCCAGGGGCTGGCGGGGTCGGCGAGGGTGACCAGGTCGGCGAGGAAGGGGACCTGGATGGTGGCGCCGTCGATGAGCAGGCCGGGGTGCCAGTCGAAGGCGGGGCGCTGTTCGTAGAAGACGGCGTCGAGTTCGGTGAGCGGGTGGGCCAGGGCGGCCAGGGAGAGGTTGGCCGGGCCGATGCCGATGCCGACGAGGTCGCGGGGGGTGTCGCCGTCAGGGTGTGGGGGGCGGTTCATGGGGCGGTGTGTCCTTCCACGAGCTTGAGCAGTGCGGCCAGGTCGTCGGACCGGGTGTGGGGGTTGAGCAGGGTGGCCTTGAGCCAGAGGCGGCCGTCCTGGCGGGCCCGGCCGAGGACGGCGCGGCCGTCGGTGAGCAGCCGTCGGCGTACGGCGGCGACGGTGTCGTCGGAGGCGGTGCCTGCGGTGGCGGTGTCGTCGGAGGCGGTGCCTGCGGTGGCGGTGTCGTCGGAGGCGGTGTTGTCGCCGGCGGGCACAGGCCTGAAGAGGACGGTGCTGACGGTGGGCCGGTCGTACAGCTCGAAGCCGGGGTGCGCGGTGATCAGGTCGGCGAGCTCTTCTGCTCGTTCGCACACGGCGTCGACGAGCGCGCCGAGTCCGGTGCGGCCGAGCGTCTTGAGGGTGACCGCGATCTTGAGGATGTCGGGGCGGCGGGTGGTGCGCAGGGAGCGGCCGAGGAGGTCGGGCAGGCCTGCAGCCGTGTCGTCGTCGGCGTTGAGGTAGTCGGCGCGCTGGTGCAGGGCGGTGAGGTCCTGCGTGTCGCGTACGGCGATCAGTCCGGCGGCGACCGGCTGCCAGCCGAGTTTGTGCAGGTCGAGGGTGACGGTGTGGGCGGCGTCGAGGCCGTGGAGGAGGTGGCGGCGGCGGTCGCTGAACAGCAGCGGTCCGCCGTAGGCGGCGTCGATGTGCAGACGGGCGCCGTGGGCGCGGCAGAGGGCGGCGATCTCGTCCAGGGGGTCGATGAGGCCTGCGTCGGTGGTACCGGCGGTGGCGGCGACGAGGCAGGGTCCGGTGAGGCCTGCCAGGGCGGCGGCGAGTTCGGCGGGGTCGAGGGTGCCGGCGGGGGCGGGGACGACGATCGGTTCGGGCAGACCGAGCAGCCATGCTGCGCGCCTGAGCGAATGATGTGCGTTCGCTCCGCAGATGAGCCGGGTGCTGCCGCCGTGTGCCTCACGGGCGAGGAGCAGGGCGAGGTGGTTGGCCTCGGTGCCGCCGGTGGTGACAAGGGCGTCGCCGCCCCGGCCCGGGAAGACCTGTTCGGCGAGTGCGCGGGTGACGAGGGTTTCGAGCTCGGAGGCGGCCGGGGCCTGGTCCCAGGAGTCGAGGGAGGGGTTGAGGGCGCTCGCGGCGAGGTCGGCGGCGGTGGCGACGGCGAGCGGTGGACAGTGCAGGTGGGCCGCGCACAGCGGTTCGGCGGGGTCGGCGGCCCCTTCGGCGAGGGCCTGGACGACCGTGCGCAGGGCGTTCGGGTCACCCTGGTCGGGCAGGACGTCCCCGACGGCGGTGCGCAGGCGTGCGGCGATCGCGTGGGGGCCGCCGGCGGGCAGCGGTCCGCCGCGCGCGCGGCGGCCGGTGTCGAGCGCGTCGAGGACGGTGTCGAGCAACGGCCGTAGGGCGTCGGTTCCTCGGGGGCCTGAGGCGAGGGGTGGCGTGCTCATGGGCCGGGCTTCCTCCACGGGCGCGATGCGGGGGGATTCCCAGCTTGTACGGGGATGGTCCGGCACGTCCGGAAAGCCCGACGATCGGAACCCGAAAGGGGGTACTTCCGTGCGAGGAAGGCGTGTCGGGTGTAAGGCGAGGTGACGGAGGGCGGGGCGCGCGGGTGGGGTGGCGTCGGGTGGCGGGCCGAGGTCCGTCGGGCTCGGCCCGCCATTGCCGTACGGCAGTTGGAGCGGTTGCGGCAGTGCCGGTGTCACTGGAGCTGCCGCTGTTGCCGGTGTTGTTGAGCCTGTACGCCTGTTATCCCTGTGCGCCTGTCACGGCGGTCATGCCTCGCCGCGTACCCGCAGCGCGCGGGCGAGGTCGTCGAGCTGGTCGACGAGCTTGCGGCGCAGGGCGGGGATGGGTTCGGCGTCCTTCAGGCACTGTTCGCCCAGGCGCAGGGTCTCGGTGTCGACGGCGTGCGTGGGGAAGGCCCAGCGGCCGGCGGCGTCGGCGATGGCGGGCCCGCGGCGTTCGGCGAGGGCGACGGCGTCCTGGTAGTAGCGGGGGACGTAATCGCTTACGAGGTCGGCCTGTTCTGGCTGCCAGAAGCCCTGGGCGGTGGCCGTGAACAGGTAGTTGGACAGGTCGTCACGGCTGAACATGGCCTCCCACGCGCGGGCCTTGGCCTCGGCGTCGGGCAGGGCGGCGCGGCAGCGGGCGGCGCCTTCCTGGCCGGTGGCGCTGGGGTCGCGGGCGAGCTCGGCGGCGATGGCGTCCTCGTCGGTGGCGCCGAGGACGGCGAGACGCTCCAGGACGCGCCAGCGCAGCTCGGGGTCGAGTTCGGGTCCGCCGGGCACGGTGCCCTCGGCGAGCCAGGCCGCGATGGTGTCGGGCTGAGCGGCGACGTCGATGAAGTGGCGTACGGCGATCAGGCGCAGGCCGGGGTGGTCGCCGTCCTCGGTGCGGCGGATGAGGTCGCGGCACAGGGCGCTGAGGGTGGACTGGGCGACGGGGCGGGCGTCGGGGGTGAGGTAGCGGTCGGTGATCTGGGTGGTGGCGAAGCCGAGGACGCCCTGGACGAGGGCCAGGTCGGTCTCGTGCGGGAGGTGGGCGCGGGCGGTGTCGAGGTAGGCGGCGGGCGGCAGTTCGCCGTCGCGTACGGCGTCCCTGAGGGCGTTCCAGACGACCGCGCGGGTGAGGGGTTCGGGCAGGCCGGACAGGCCGGAGCGCAGGGTGTCGAACGACTCGGGGTCGAAGCGGACCTTGGCGTAGGTGAGGTCGCCGTCGTTGAGCAGGAGCAGGGCGGGGCGCTTGCCGATGGGCAGGGCGGTGGGTGTGGGGGATGTCGAGGTCGAGGCGTTCGCGCAGGGCGAGGCGGCCGTTGTCGGTGAGGTCGCGGTCGTAGAGGCCGACGGTAATGTGGTGGGGGCGGCTGCCGGCGCGGTCGACGGTGAGGGTGCAGGTGCCGTGGTCGGCGGGGGTGATGCGGGGGGTGAGCTTGTCGACGCCGGTGGTGCGCAGCCAGGCGTCGGCCCAGGCGTGGACGTCGCGGTCGGTGGCGGCGGCGAGGGAGTCGATGAAGTCGGCGAGGGTGGCGTTGGCGAACTTGTGGCGGGTGAAGTGGCAGTTGATGCCGGTGAGGAAGTCCTTCTCGCCGAGCCAGGCCACCAGCTGCCTGAGGGCGGAGGCGCCCTTGGCGTAGGAGATGCCGTCGAAGTTGAGCAGCGCGGAGGCCGTGTCGTCGACGGCTTCGGGGGCGACGGGGTGGGTGGAGGGCCGCTGGTCGGCGTCGTAGCCCCAGCCCTTGCGGACGACTCCGAAGTCGGTCCAGGTGTCGGTGAAGCGGGTGGCCTCGGTGAGGGTCTGGTAGCCCATGTACTCGGCGAAGGACTCGTTCAGCCAGATGTCGTCCCACCACTTGAGAGTGACGAGGTCGCCGAACCACATGTGGGCCATCTCGTGGGCGATGACCATGGCGCGGGTCTGGCGTTCGGCGTCGGTGACGGCCGAGCGGTAGACGAACTCGTCGCGGAAGGTGACGAGGCCGGGGTTCTCCATGGCGCCGGCGTTGAACTCCGGGACGAACGCCTGGTCGTAGGAGTCGAACGGGTACGGCTCGTCGAACTTCTCGTGGTAGCGGTCGAAGCACGCGCGCGTGACGTCGAGGATCTCGTCGGCGTCGGCGTCCAGGTAGGGCGCGAGGGAGCGGCGGCAGTGCAGGGCGAACGGCAGTCCGCGGTGCTCGGTGCGCACCGAGTGCCAGGGACCGGCGGCGACGGCGACGAGGTAGGTGGAGATCAGCGGCGTGGGGGCGGCCTGCCAGCGGCCGTCACCGAGGTGTTCGGTGACGGTGTTGGCGAGGACGGTCCACTCCTCGGGTGCCTTGACGGTCAGTTCGAAGACCGCTTTGAGGTCGGGCTGATCGAACGCGGCGAATACGCGCTGCACGTCGTCCATGAACAGTTGGGTGTAGAGGTACGTCTCGCCGTCGGTGGGGTCGGTGAAGCGGTGCATGCCCTCGCCGGTGCGCGAGTAGCGCATGGCGGTGTCGACGCGCAGTTCGTGTTCGCCGGGGGTGAGGTTCTTCAGCGGCAGCCGGTTGCCGTCGAGGCTCTCGGGGTCGAGGGGCTGTCCGTCGAGGGTGGCGGAGCGCAGTCGGTCCGGCTTGAGCTCGACGAAGGTGTCCGTACGGTCCTGGCCTTCGCGCACGGTGAAGCGGATGTGGGTGCGGGAGTCGAAGGTGTCGCCGCCGGTCGTGAGGTCGAGGTCGACGTGGTAGCGGTGGACGTCGAGGAGCTGGGCACGGGTCTGCGCTTCGTCGCGCGTGAGTACGGACATGGACGACATGCTGCCTGATGCCCGTGACAGCGCACAGGGGCGGTTCGGTTCGTGAGCGGTCCGTGACGCGCCGTGCGGACGCCGGGTGTGCTCCGGTGTGGACGTCGGCTGTGCTCCGGTGGTTCGTATGTGTTCGTTGTGCGTTCGCCGCGTTCGCCGCGTTCGTTATGCCGTGCCTTGCCACATACGCACTTCGGCCGGTCTACGTTCGGTCCTGTGCGGGTGCGCTGCGGGGTTCGCGCTGTTGAGGCACGCGGGCGGGCCCTGCGGCGGTGGCGGTCCGGGCACGCAGGTCGCGCAGTTGTTGCTGGAGGGCGACGTGGCGCTGGTGGGCGTCGTAGAGGTAGCGGACCTTGGTGCGCAGGGACCAGGGGTCGACGGGTTTGGTGATCAGGTCGGCGACCCCGAGTCCGTACGCGGCGGCGGCCAGCTCCTGGTCGGGGCCGAAACCGGTGAGCAGGACGACGGGGATGTGCTGGGTCTGTTCCAGGCGGCGCATGTAGCGGACGACCTCCAGGCCGCCGGGCCCGGGCATGCCCACGTCGAGGAGGACCAGGCCGGCCCGGCCGCGCAGCAGCTCTTTGAGGGCTTCGTCGCCGCTGGTGGCGCGGGTGAGCCGGCGACCGAGGGGGGCGAGGGCGCTCTCGAGTGCGTACAGCGTGTCGGCGTGGTCGCCGACGATGAGGATCCTGGCATCCGACGCCATGGCCGGACCTCCCTGTCGCTGGGACGGCCGGGGCGAGCCGGGTCAGCGCCCCGTGGGTGCCTGGCCGTTGACGGTGTCCTCGGCGATGCTCTCGTGGTGGCGGATGACCTCCGCGATGATGAAGTTCAGGAACTTCTCCGCGAAGGCCGGGTCGAGCTTGGCGTTCTCGGCGAGGGTGCGCAGCCTGGCGATCTGGCGTGCCTCGCGGGCCGGGTCGGCGGGCGGCAGCTGGTGGACGGCCTTGAGGTGACCGACCTGCTGGGTGCACTTGAAGCGCTCGGCGAGCATGTGGACGACGGCCGCGTCGATGTTGTCGATGCTGTCGCGCAGCCGTGCGAGCTCCTCGCGCACGGCGGGGTCGACGTCACCGGTTCCGGTGTTGCTGGTGGTCATGAGCGCCCACCCTACGTGGCGAGCAGGGGTCGGATCACCGGCGCACAGGGCGGGACGGGGGCCGCTGGCCGAATCGGGCACCTGAGGGGCGCGCGGGTCGCCGCGGGCGGCGGGGCTCCGGGGCGGCGTTCTGGCGGGCTGTGGCCGGATCCTGCGGGGCGCCCGTGGGCAGGCGCACGGGCGGGCGCGTACGCGCGGGTGCCTGCTCTGTGCGGCGGGGTCCTCGGTCCGGGCGCGGGGGGCTCGGGGCGGAGCGCCGCGAGCGGCCGCACGCAACCTGACCGGACAAAGTCCGTTCTTCTCCTCGTAGAGTGGACATCGGGTTCAGGCGTCTTGGGGGTGCGGGCGTGGCGAACGGCGGACCGGTCGAGCACGGCTACCCACATCTGGAGACGGTGCGGGCAGCCGTCACCGCGCTGTACCGCAGGCTGTCGTACGACACGGTGCGGACGTTCGACGCGAGCGTGGCTCCGGCCGATGTGGCGTTCTGCGACACGGACGATCTGTATCTGGGCACGCAGCGGGTGGCACATGAGCTCGTACGGCACTTTCGGCTGCCGGATGCTCGAATGATCGTAAGTTTCCGCGAGATGACTCATGCGGCCAATGTCGAACTGACCGCAGGCCCCGAGTACTTCGTGGAGCTGAACGATCGTTTCCGTACGCATCGCCGGGACATCGGCGCGGCGCTCGCACACGAGATCATGCATGTCTATCTGCACAGGCTCGATCTTTCGTTCGCGGGGACGCGCGACAACGAGATCCTCACGGACACCGCGACCACCTACCTCGGCGCGGGCTGGCTGCTGCTGGACGCCTACCGCGAGGACGGGGCGTCGTCGCAGAAGCTGGGATATCTGACGCCGGAGGAGTTCGGGTACGTCCTGGCCAAGCGGTCGCTGGTGTTCGGTGAGGATCCGTCGACGTGGTTCACCAGTGCGCAGGCGTACTCGGCGTACGGGAAGGGCATGGCGCGAGCCCGGCAGGACGAGCAGCAGCCTCCGCTGACGGCGGCGGGCTGGGCGGGCAGGCGGCGGTATGCGCGCGACCGGCGGCACGCCCAGGAGCGGCGGCCGGGCCGTGAGCCCGCGCCGGCCGCCGCGCCGGATGTGCCCTACGCCTTCACTCCGCAGGAGCCGGGTCAGCTGCGGGTGTCCTTCCCGTGTCCCACGTGCCATCAGCGGATCAGGGTTCCGGTGCGAGGGCGGGTGAAGGCGCGATGCGGGCTGTGTCGGACACTGCTGGAGTGCGACACCTAGGGCCCGTGGTCAGGCGAGGGTGACCACCGCCTTGTGCACGGCGCCGAGGGTGCCGGGGGTGATCCGCAGGGTCAGGGCGGAGCCGGTCGACAGCACCTGGACCGTGGAGTCCTTGGAGGTCACCGCGGACACGGGGCGGTTCCAGGTGAGGTCGATGCCGGCGCCGTCGCGCAGGGGGCCGGAGACGCAGATGGTGGCCGTCCCGCCGCTTTCCCGCACCATGACGCTCGCCGGTGCGGTGACGGTGATGTCTCCGACGGTTCCCGCGAGCCAGAAGTTGGCGCCCCTGTAGCCGAGGGCGGGGACGCGGATGCCCTGCTGGTCGTTGGTGTTGGCCAGGACGGTGATCCGGCCGGTGTCGGCGGCGCGGGCCGCGGTCTGCGCGCTGGTGGCGCCGGGCAGGATGGCGTAGGCGTAGTCGGCCCAGGTGGGGTCGGTGCCGTGGTCGAGCCAGAGGGTGAGGTAGCGGCGGGTGACGGGGTTGGTGGTGCCGCCGGTGTTGATGTCCGACCAGGCTCCGGTACGGGCCTCGCGTACGGCCTTGACGGTGGCGCCGCCGAGGAGGACGTAGCCGCCGAAGCCCGCAAGGTGGGCCCAGCGGGCGCCGGTGAGGGTGCCGGCCCAGCCGAGGGTGGTGGGCTGGGCCGCGCCGTCGACGGTGAGGGCGTGAGTGCCGTTCGCGCCGAGGTTGCGGTTGTCGATGATCGTCTCGACACCGGTGCCGTCGCGGCCGTGGATGCCGGCGCCGAGGCAGACGACCGTGTCGTCGAGGAAGAACCAGGACTTCTTGGCCAGCAGGGTGGAGGACAGGCCCTTGAGGTACTGGCCGACGGCGGCGTATGTGCCGTCGGTGGCGCCGCCGACCCAGCGCACGTCGGGCCGCGGAGCGCCCCAGGCGCCGCCTTCGCCGTCGGCGAGGGTCTTGCGGGAGACGGTGGTACCGGGCAGGCGCAAGGGGTCGACGGTGGGCCAGAAGCAGTCGCTGTACTGGCCGTTTCCGTAGGTGTCGCCCCACCAGTAGAGCATTCCCGAACCGCTGTGCCAGCCGCGGAGGTTCTCGCCGTTGCCGTTCTCGTAGTGGGTGATGCGCTGGGACGCCATGGAGACGGCGGCGGCCCAGCCGGGCCTGCGGTGGACGGCCCGGTCCATGGCGGGAAAGAGGCGGTGGCCGGTGGGTTCGGGCGTGGCGGTTACCGTCGAGTCGGCAATGGTCTTGAGGCGGGCGAGCGGGGCGACGCCGAGGGCGTCTGAGGCGAGGACGGGCCGGTAGTAGTCGCGGGCGATCCAGCCCTTGATCATTCCCTCCCAGCGTGTTCGTTCGGCGGCGGAGGCGCTCTGGGCGAGCAGGGCGATACAGGCGATGATCGAATGACCGCGCAGATGGTCGTCCTGGAGGATCGCACGTGTATCGGTCTTCTGCACTCCGCGGCTGATCGCCCGGCCGGAGACGTCGTCCATGGCGAGGCCGTTGAACAGGAAGGGCGCATACGCCTTTTCGACCGAGTCGAGGATGATCTGCCGGTCGGGATCGGTGACTTCCCAGGCCGAGTTCTTCAGCAGGACGAACAGCAGGGAGAGTCCGCCGAGCATGACCGCGCCGTAGGTGCCGGCGTAGGGGACGTAGGTGTGCTGGATGAAGCTGCCGTCGGCGTGGAGGCCGTCACCCGTGGTGACGTACGGGAAGACGGGGCTGAGGGCGTCCCTCGCGAGGGTGATCTTGGCGGGGGTCTTTCCGATGACGCCGCGCAGGGCGAGGACGCGGCACAGGTCGACGCGGTTGGCGCCGGTGGAGGTGCCCGTGTAGCTGGCGACCGCGCTGTCGGGGACGAAGTGGTCAACGGCGGCGGTCCAGTTCGCGATGCGGGTGGCGCCGAGGTGGTCGTAGAGGTGGGTGCTGATGTCCAGCAGCGCCTGGGGGATGCCGATCTGCCAGTTGTACCAGTTTCCGTAGCGGGTCTGGCCTGCGTTGTAGGCCTCGTCGTGGAGGTGGTCGAGGCCGGTGAGGAGGTCGCTGAGCAGGCCCGCGTCGGCGGTGAGGCCGGTGCCGGGCTGGACGTAGGCCTCGGCGAGGGTGCGCAGCCGGTTGTAGCTGGTGCCGAGGTTGCCCGAGTAGGTGTAGGACTCGCTGTCGGTGTCGGGCTCGGGGTCGGCGTAGACCAGGTCGGGCCACAGGGAGCCGGGGACCGGGTTCATCGTGGCGTGCAGGTCGGCCGCAGTGGCGCCGAGGGCGGCGAGTCTGCTGCGGTAGGGCTCGGCGGTGGGGTCGTAGCCGGTGCCGAGCAGGAGGTCGCGCCACTTCAGGCGCAGGGTGTCGTAGGCGTCGGCGGCGTGGGCGGTGCCCGCGGCCGTCAGGGGCAGGGGGGTCAGGGCGACGGTGGCGAGGGCCGCGCGCAGGAGCGTGCGGCGGGGGAGGAAGGAGGGCATGCGCAAGTACCTCCGAAGAGGGATGGGGGTGCGTCGTCGGGCCCGATTCCGCGCTAAGGTGAGCGGTTTCTAACACAACCGCACACAGTGCGGCAATGAAGTGAGCATTCCGCGCTCGGATTGATTGTTCGAGCATAAACGTTCACATTCGATCAGACGGGCGCTAGACTCCAGGTCAGCCAGCCCGGACGACGACCGACGACGAGGGGAGCCCGGTCAACGTGCACGCCGAAGAAAGGCATCAGGAGATCCTCCACAGGGTGCGCGAGCGTGGATCGATCAGAGTCACCGACGTGGCCGCGGAGCTGAACGTCTCCCCCATCACTGTCCGCCGCGACGTGGAGTCACTCGCCGAGCGTGGCCTGGTCACCCGGGTGCACGGCGGCGCGGTCCTGCCGGAGGACCGGACGGGGCAGCCCGGCGCGGCGGAACGCCTCGCACCGCGGGGCGGCGGACGCGACTTCGTCGTGGGCCTGATCGTCCCGGCCGCCGACTACTACTACCCCGAGGTCATCAAGGGCGCCCGCGAGGCCGCGGCCGAGCGCGGCATCCGGCTGGTGCTGGGCATCTCGCAGTACAGCCCGGAGGAGGAGCGCGCGCAGGCCCGGCAGATGCTCGCCGACGGCATCGACGGACTGCTGATCACCCCGTGCGGCCCGGCGGGCGCCCGCGACTGGCCGGCGACCGAACTCGACGTGCCGTACGTCCTGGTCGAGCGGCGCCCCGACCACGACACCGGCGCCGAGCGCGTGGTCACCGACCATGCCCACGGCGCCCGTATCGCCGTCCGCCATCTGTGCGACACCGACCGGGTGCTGGTCGGGCTGCTGCTGCGCGAGGACAGCCCGCACAGCACGCTCGTCCTGGAGGGCTACCGCGCGGGGCTCGCCGACGCCGAGCTCCCGGTCAACGACAACGCCCTGTTCCGGCTGCCGCCGCCGGGCGGTGACGCGGCCGAACGCGAGCGGGTGCTGGCCGAGTTCACCGACGCGGTCGCGGGCGGGCGGCTGGAGGCGGCGGTCGTGCACAACGACCATGACGCCATCGTCGTGCTCCAGCGGCTGCGTTCGCGCGGCATCCAGGTGCCCGAGGACATGGCGATCGTGGCGTACGACGACGAGGTCGCCGCGCTGGCGGACGTGCCTCTGACCGCGGTCGCGCCGCCCAAGCACGCGGTGGGTGCGGCGGCCGTGGAACTGCTCGCCCAGCGCCTCGCCGACCCCGCGCGGCCCCGGCACCGCATCGAGATCCTTCCCGAGCTGCATGTACGCGCATCCAGCGCGTAACTCCTGGCGGCAGCTCTTCCTCACCACCCTGGCTCCCCGACTGGAGAGACCCTCATGTTCGAGATATCAACCGAGGGTTTCTCCCTCGGCGGCCGTCCGCTGCGCATGCTCTCGGGCGCCCTGCACTACTTCCGGGTGCTGCCCGAGCAGTGGCCGCAGCGGCTGCGGCAACTGCGGGCCATGGGCCTGAACACGGTCGAGACGTATGTGCCGTGGAATCTGCACGAGCCGCGCCCGGGCGTGTTCGACTTCACCGGGATCGCCGATCTCGATCGTTTTCTGCACGTATCGCGCGAGGCGGGTCTGCACGCGATCGTTCGTCCATCGCCGTACATCTGCGCGGAGTGGGACAACGGCGGACTGCCCTGGTGGCTGCTCGCCGACCCCCAGGTGCGGGCGCTGCGCTGCTCGGATCCCGCCTATGTGGCACATGTGGACCGCTGGTACGACCGGCTCGTGCCGCTACTGGCCGAACACCAGGTCACCCGCGGCGGAAACGTGCTGATGGTGCAGGTGGAGAACGAATACGGCTCCTTCGGCTGCGACACGGCCCATCTGGAGCATCTGGCCGTTTCGCTGCGTTCGCACGGGATCGACGTGCCCTTGTTCACCTCGGACGGGCCCGACGACTTCTTCCTGACCGGCGGCACGCTGCCGGACACCCTGGCGACCGTGAACTTCGGCAGCAGGGCCACGGAGGCGTTCGCCTCTCTCGCGCGGCTGCGGCCCAAGGATCCGGCGATGTGCATGGAGTTCTGGTGCGGCTGGTTCGACCACTGGGGCACCGAACACGTCGTACGCGATCCGCAGGACGCCGCGGACACGCTCGCGGAGATCCTCGGCTCGGGAGCGTCGGTGAACATCTACATGGCGCACGGCGGAACGAACTTCTCCACCTGGGCGGGCGCCAACACCGAGGACCCGGCGACCGGCGAGCGCTACCTGCCGACGGTCACCTCCTACGACTACGACGCCCCGATCGACGAGCGCGGCGCGGTGACGGAGAAGTTCCGGGCGTTCCGTGAGGTGCTGGCCGCCTACGCGGACGGACCGCTGCCCGAGCCTGAGCCGGCCGCGCCCCTGCTGCCGCCCGCGCGGGTCGAACTCGGCGAGGCACTGCGGCTGTTCGACGTACTGGACGCCCTGGCCGGTCCGGAGCGTGCGGCCCCGCAGCCGCCGTCCTTCGAGGAACTGGGCATCGGGCAGGGCCTGGCGCTCTACGAGGCACGCGTCCCCGGGCCCCGTGGCCCGTACCCGCTGTCGGCGCAGGGCCTGGCCGACCGGGCCCATGTCTACCTCGACGGCGCGTTCGCGGGCGTCCTGGAGCGGGACGCGGCCGAGGTGATCGCGGACGTGGCGGTGCCGCAGGCGGGGGCGCGGCTGGAGCTGCTGGTGGAGTCCATGGGCCGGGTCAACTACGGGACCGCACTCGGCGAGAGCAAGGGCGTCCGGCGGGTTCTGCACACGCAGCAGCAGGTGCACGGCTGGCGGGCGCGGGCCGTGGAGCTCGGGCACGGCACTCCCGAGCGGCTCGACTGGGGGCGCGCCGGCGGGACCGAGCGGGGACCGGTGTTCCTGCGCGGCCACCTGGAGGTGACCGAGCCGGCGGACGCGTATCTGGCACTGCCCGGCGCCGGCAAGGGCTACGTGTGGGTCAACGGCTTCTGCCTGGGCCGGTACTGGGAGTCGCGCGGACCGCAGCGCACGCTGTACCTGCCGTGGCCGCTGCTGCGGGCGGGGCACAACGAGGTCGTGGTCCTGGAGCTGGACGCCGACGCGGGGACGGTTCCGGCGGCGGTGGAGACCCGCGAGATGCCGGACCTGGGCTGAAGGGTGTGTTCGTTTCTCCGACCCACCCGGAGAAACGAACATCAAACGAACACTCTTTGATCGATCAGATCAAATTCTCTGCTTGATTGTTCGTTTCTATTGACTCTGATCGGACCTGCGCGAAAGATGTGCGTCATTCGCCCCCGCTGATCGGTCTTCCGTTTGGAGTCACCGTCATGAAGCCGTCCTCCCCCGCGCTCGCCGCAGCGCTCGCCTGTCTCGCCGTCCTCGCCACCGCCTGCGGTGGCTCCGACGACGCCCAGGCGGGCACCGGCACCGCCGACAAGCCCGTCGAGATCACGTACTGGTCGTGGATGCCCGGCACCAAGGACATGGCCGCCGAGTTCAATCGCACACACCCGAACATCAAGGTGACGTTCGCCGAGATCCCGGCCGGTCTGAACGGCGGTTACGACAAGCTCGCCAAGGCGGTCAAGGCGGGCAACGCCCCGGACGTCGTGAACGTCGAGTACCAGGCGCTGCCGGACCTCGTGACGCAGGGCCTGCTGCGGGACTCCTCCGCCGAGTTCGCCGACCCGGTCGAGAAGTACGCACCCGCGTCGGTCCGCGGCCTGGTCACCCTCGGCGGCAAGACCTGGGCCGCCCCGTACGACGTGGGTCCGCAGACCCTGTACTACCGCAAGGACCTGTTCACGCGGTACGGCGTCGAGGTACCCACCACCTGGGCGGAGTTCGAGGCCGCCGCACGCAAGGTGAAGACGGCGTCCAAGGGCGAGGCCCGCATCCTCGACTTCTGGGGCGACGACACCGCCACCTGGGCCGGGCTCGCCCAGCAGGCCGGTGCCCACTGGTACGGCTCCTCCGGTGACGCCTGGACGGTGAACATCGCCGACCCGGCCACCAAGAAGGTCGCCGACTACTGGAAGGACCTGGTCCAGGACGACCTTGTGCTCAACCACAAGGCGTGGAGCCCTGAGTCCACCAAGGCCGTGACCGACTCCAAGGCGATCGCCCTGATCGGCGCCTCGTGGAGCGCGGGCGGCATCAAGACCACGTACCCGAAGCAGGCCGGCAAGTGGGCGGAGGCGCCGCTGCCGAACTGGGGCACGCCCGCCACCGGCGCCGTCGGCGGCTCCTCCTTCGCGCTGAGCAAGGACACGAAGAAGGCCGCGGCGGCAGCGGAGTTCGCCCTCTGGGCCACCACGGACAAGGCCGCCGTCAAGGCCCGTCTCGCCGCCGGCACCTCCAGCGGTCTGCCCGCCGCCGAGGACCTGCGCGCCACCGCGAAGCAGTCCTTCGACGCCTCCTTCTTCGGCGGCCAGGACATCTACGCCGTCGCGGGCGCCGAGGTGCCGAAGATCGCCGAGGGCTGGGTGTGGAGCCCGGTCCACAACTCCACGACGCTCACCCTGCAGACCGAGTTCGGCAAGGTGAACAAGAGCGGTGACTTCTGGGCGGCGTTCCAGGCCGGTCAGCGCGCGGCCGAGAAGGCGATCACGGACCGCGGGCTAAAGCTCGCGAAGTAACCGTCCGGTGGGGGCGTGCAGCGCATCCTGCGCGGGAGTGCGCGCACCTCGACACACGGCGGGCCGCACCTCGACACACGGCGGGCACGGCCGCACCTCGTCACACGGCGGGAACGACCGCACCTCGTCCCGCGCAGGGCGCGCGCATCGAGTTCATCGTGGCGGCGCGGACCGCGTCTCTGGAGGGGCGCCGGCTGCTCGTCCTCCGAAAGGGCGCGCACCGGCCCCTCAAGGAGTCCATGCCTCACCCACGGAGCCACGCGCAGCGCGGCCCTTCAGGTGGCGCCCGCCGGTGTCCCCTCCGTCGACCGTCTCCACCTCGCCGCCCCCACCTCCTCCCGCCGCGAGGGCGCGCGCACCCCACGCTCGCGCCCTTCCCGAGCGCCCGGTTCCGCCCGCACTGGGCCGGGCCCGGACCCTAGGAGTCCCACTCATGGCATCCACACAGGCCCCGACATCGCCACCGTCCGTTCGGGCAGCACGCCGGCCCGTCTCGGCAAAGCCCGGGCCGGCCGCGCAGCGCCTCACACGGGCGCGGCGTACCGCTCCTGCTCTCTTCCTCGCCCCGTTCCTGCTGCTGTTCTTCGCCACGCTCCTGGCGCCGATCGGCTACGCGGTCTGGATGAGCCTGTTCCGTGAGCAGGCCACCTCCGGTCTGGGCTTCGGTGGCACGGAGACTTTGTTCGTCGGCGGCGACAACTATCTCCGTGCGCTGGACGACCCCGGTTTCCGGCGCGGCTTCGCGCACATCGCGCTGTACTGCGTGATCTACATCCCGGTGATGGTGGGCGGGGCGCTGGCGCTGGCCCTGTTGCTGGACTCGGCGCTCGCGCGGGCGAAACGGTTCTTCCAGCTGGCGTACTTCCTGCCGCACGCGGTGCCCGGTCTGATCGCGGCGATGGTGTGGGGGTTCCTCTACACACCGGGACTCAGTCCCGTGATCGATTTTCTGTCCGTGTTCGGATCGGACTGGGATCTGCTCGGACCTGATGCTGTGATCTTCTCGATGGCCAATGCCGCAACCTGGCAGTGGCTCGGCTACAACATGGTGATCTTCTACGCGGCGCTGCAGGCCGTGCCGCGCGAGACGCTGGAGGCCGCCGTCATGGACGGCGCGGGTGCCCTGCGCACGGCGTGGTCGGTGAAGCTGCCGATGATCCATTCCTCGGTGGTGCTGACCGTGTTGTTCACCGCAGTCGGTTCGATCCAGTTGTTCAACGAACCCGAAGTGCTGCGTACGCGCGCGTCCTCGATCTCCCCTGAGTGGAGCCCGGTGATGTTCATCTACCAGGCCGCGTTCACCGAGCACGACTACGGCCTCGCCGCGGCGGCCTCGCTCCTGCTGGCCGTGCTCGGCGCCGCGCTGTCGTTCGTCATCACCCGTCTGGGCAACCGCTGGAAGGAGGCGTGAGCATGGCCGTCGACACCGCCCCCAGGGCGACCCGTACGACCGCGCGCGCGGCAGAACAGGCGGGGCACGCACGCCGTCGCCGTACGTCCGGCTGGTCCTCGCGGGTCGCCGTCAACACGCTGCTCGCCGTGGTCGCCGTCTACACGCTGATGCCGCTGAGCTGGCTGCTGGTGAACGCCGCGAAGGACAACGGCGATCTGTTCGGCCGGCCCGGGTTCCGGCTCGGCGAGTTCAACCTGTTCACGAACATCGCCGATCTCTTCGCGTACCAGGACGGCATCTTCGGCCGCTGGCTCGCCAACAGCCTGCTGTACTCCGGCGTCGGCGCGCTCGCCTCCACGCTGGTCTCTCTGCTGGCGGGCTACGCCTTCGCCACGTACGACTTCGCGGGCAAGGAGAAGCTGTACGGTCTGGTCCTGCTGGGCATCCTCGTGCCGCACACCGTCATCTCGCTGCCGATGTATCTGCTGGCCTCCGAGGCGGGGGTGGTGAACACCTACTGGGCGGTGCTGATCCCCGGCCTGGTCAACCCGTTCGGGGTGTATCTCGCGCGGGTGTTCTGCGAGGCGTACGTACCCGGAGAGACGCTGGAGGCTGCGCGTATGGACGGGGCCGGTGAATTGCGCGTTTTCCGATCAGTCGCGCTTCCGATGCTCTCTCCCGCGTTCGTCACCATCTTTTTGTTCACCTTCACGGGCAGCTGGAACAATTTCTTCCTGCCGCTCGTCATGCTCAATGACTCGTCCCTGTACCCCGTCGGCCTCGGCCTGTTCGGCTGGAACGCGATCCTGCCGCAGGAACCGCAGTTGTACGCGCTCGTCATCACGGGCTCGCTGCTGAGCGTCGTGCCGCTCGCCGTCGCCTTCCTCTCGCTGCAGCGCCACTGGCGCTCCGGCCTGACCGCGGGAGCCGTCAAGTGACCTCTCCGTCCGTCCGCCGTCCGCGCACCGTCCTCGCCATGGACGCCTCCGTCCGCGAGGCTTTGTTCGACGCCGCCGCGCTCGAACGCCTCGCCGCTGTCGCCGACATCGACACCGCCCTTGTCGTACAGGACTTCACCGACCCAGCGGCGGCCGGGGCGCTGGCCGATGCCGAGGCGCTGCTGACGGGCTGGGGCTGTCCGCCGCTGACGGCCGAGGCGCTCGCGCGTATGCCGAGGCTGCGGACGGTCGTGCACGCGGCCGGCTCGGTCAAGCACCACATCACGGCAGCCTGCTGGGAGCGGGGGCTGACGGTCGCCTCGGCTGCCGGGGCGAACGCGCTGCCGGTGGCCGAGTACACGGTGGCCGCGATCCTCTTCTCCGGCAAGCGGGTGCTGCACTCCGCGCGCGTGTACCGCGAGAAGCGCTCATGGGTGAGCCCGATCGATGTGATCGGGTCGGGCGGCAACCACCAGCGGACCGTGGGTGTCGTGGGGGCTTCGCGGATCGGCCGCCGGGTCATCGAGCTGCTCCGGCCGTACGACCTGCACGTACTCCTCCACGACCCGTACGTCGATGACGAGCAGGCGGCGGAGATGGGCGTGCGGGCCGTGTCCCTGGACGCTCTCGCGCGTTCCAGCGACATCGTGACCATTCACGCGCCCGAACTCCCCGAGACCCGGCACCTGTTCGATCGCGCACGGCTCGCTCTGCTGCCGGACGGGGCCACGCTGATCAACACCTCGCGCGGCTCTCTCGTCGACACGGCCGCCCTGACCGAGGAGTTGCTCACCGGCCGTCTGAACGCGGTCCTCGACGTCACCGACCCGGAGGTGCTCCCCGCCTCCTCCCCGCTCTACGACCTGCCGAACGTGCTGCTCACACCGCATGTCGCCGGCTCCCTCGGCAACGAGCTGGGGCGGATGGCTCACGCCGCTCTGGACGAACTGGAGCGCTACGCGCGCGGGGTGCCGTACGCGGACCCGGTTCGGGCGGAGGACCTGACGCGTTCGGCGTGAGCGCGACAGCAGGGACCTGCGGGCCCACCGACGGGGACACGCCCGGCTAGGGCTCGGGCTGGGCACCGTACACCGGCATCGGCGTTTGCGCCGTCGCCAGCAGTTCGCGGGCCCGTTCCCCCGCCTCTGCCGGTGTCCACCGTGCCGCCTTGTCGGCGGTGGGGCCGGGCCGCCAGCCCTCCATGACCGTGATCCGCCCGCCCTCGGTCTCGAACACCCGCCCGCTCACGCCGTCGCTGGCGGCCGAGCCGAGCCAGACGACCAGCGGGGAGACGTTCTCGGGGGCCATGGCGTCGAAGCCGGAGGAAGGTGCCGTCATGGTCGCGGCGAACGTACGTTCCGTCATACGGGTCCGCGCGGCGGGCGCGATGGCGTTGACCTGGATGCCGTACCGGCCCAGTTCGGCCGCCGCGACCAGGGTGAGGGCGATGATGCCGGCCTTCGCGGCGCTGTAGTTGCCCTGCCCGACCGACCCGGCCAGCCCGGCGCCGCTCGAGGTGTTGACGATCCGGGCGACGGGTGTACGCCCGGCCTTCGCCTCCGCCCGCCAGTGCGCAGCCGCGTGCTTCAGTGGCAGGAAGTGGCCCTTGAGATGGACGCGCAGGACGGCGTCCCAGTCGCTCTCGTCCAGGTTGACGAGCATCCGGTCGCGCAGGAAGCCCGCGTTGTTGACGAGGGTGTCCAGGCGGCCGTACGCCTCCAGGGCGGTGCGGACGAGGGAGGCGGCGCCCTCGCTCGTGGCGATGTCCCCGGTGTGCGCGACGGCCTCGCCGCCGGCGGCCCGGATCTCGGCAGCGACCTGCTCGGCCGGGCTGCGGACAGCCGAGGCGCCGTCCGCCGCTCGGCCCGCGGTGCCGTCCGGCGTGCCGTCGAGGCGGACACCGAGGTCGTTGACGACCACCCGCGCACCCTCGGAGGCGAAGGCGAGGGCGTGGGACCGGCCTAGCCCGCGGCCGGCGCCGGTGATCGCGACGACCCGGTCCGCGCAGATTCCGCTCATGTCTCATCTCCTTTGTGGGCGGTCGCCGCGTCCAGGAACGCCGGCCGCTCGCCGCCGCCGTGCACGTGCAACGAGGCGCCGGTGATGTACGCGGCGGCCGGGGAGGCGAGGAACACGGCCGCCGCGCCGACGTCGGCGGGTTCGGCGAGGCGGCCGAGGGGGACGGTGCGGGCGACGGCGGCGACGCCCGCCTCGTCGCCGTAGTGCAGGTGGGACTGCTCGGTGCGGACCATGCCGACGACGAGGGTGTTGACGCGGATGTACGGGGCCCACTCCACGGCCATCGAGCGGGCGAGGTTGTCCAGGCCGGCCTTGGCAGCGCCGTAGGCGGCCGAGCCGGGTGAGGGGCGAGTTCCGCTGACGCTGCCGATCATCACGATCGAGCCGTGGGCCCGCCGCAGGTGCTCGTACGCCGCGAGGGAGGCCGTCAGCGGTGCGACGAGGTTCAGCTCGACGACCCGGGCGTGCCGCTCGGGCGTCGCGTCGGTCAGAAGCCGGTAGGGGGTTCCGCCGGCGTTGTTGACGAGGACGTCGAGGCGGGGCAGCGCCGCGAAGAAGGCGTGCACGGCGGGCGGATCGCGCAGGTCGAGCGGCATGAACTCGGCCCCGGCAAGCGGCACTTCGGGGGCCCTGCGGGCGCACACCACCACCTCGGCCCCGGCCTCGGCGAACGCTCTCGCGATCCCGGCCCCGACACCCCTGGTCCCGCCGGTGACGACGACGGTCCGGCCGCGCAGCGAGTTATCCACAGGCTCTCCCGCTTGTCGGTGGCGACTGCTAGCTTCGAAGCGTCACACCTAACAAATGTTTGGTGGAAAGGCGTCGAGTGCGAAGGTAGCTGATGAGCCCATGGGTGTCTCCACCTCATCCCCGGAAAAAGGGATTTCGGTCGTCACGGTCGACCGTCCGCCGGTGAACGCGCTGACGGTGGCCGACTGGTTCGCCCTGGCCGACGCGGTGCGCGCGGCGGGCCGGGACCCCGAGGTCCGGTGCGTGGTGCTCGCGGCCGAGGGCCGGGGGTTCAACGCGGGCGTGGACATCAAGGAGATACAGGCCGAGGGCGACAGGGCGCTGATCGGCGCCAACTCCGGCTGCGCCGAGGCCTTCGCCGCGGTCTACGAGTGCGAGGTCCCGGTCGTGGCAGCGGTGCAGGGGTTCTGCCTGGGCGGAGGCATCGGTCTGGTGGGCAACGCGGACGCGATCGTGGCGAGCGAGGACGCCGTGTTCGGGCTGCCGGAGCTGGACCGCGGCGCGCTCGGCGCGGCCACGCATCTGGCCCGGCTGGTCCCGCGGCATCTGATGCGGACGCTCTATTACACCTCGCGCACGGTCGGCGCGGCCGAGCTGCACGCGCACGGCTCGGTGTGGCAGGTGGTGCCGCGCGGCGAACTGCGGACCGGCGCGCTCGGTCTCGCGCGGGAGATCGCCGCGAAGGACGGACTGCTGCTGCGGCTGGCCAAGGCGGCGATCAACGGCATCGACCCGGTGGACGTACGCCGCAGCTACCGGTTCGAGCAGGGCTTCACCTTCGAGGCGGCCCTGAGCGGAGTGGCCGACCGGGTGCGCGAGGGCTTCGGGGCGGAGAAGGACTCCTCTGGGGCGGAGAAGGCGGCCTTAGGGGCGGAGGGGGGTACCTCCGGCACGGAGAAGGCGGACTTCGGGTCGGAGAAGGGCACCCCTGGGGCACACAAGTCGGCCTCCGTTACGGAAAACACGACCTCCGGCGCGGAGAAGGGCACCTCCGGCACGGAGAACGCGACATCCGGCGCGGAGAAGGGCACCTCCGGCACGGAGCACACGGCCCCCGGCCCGGAGAAGGGCACCTCCGGCACGGAGCACACGGCCCCCGGCCCGGAGAAGGGCACCTCCGGCACGGAGCACAGCAGCGTCGGCGTGGAGAAAGAGGGGGCATAAGAGTGCGCGACAAGACGATGACGGCCGACGAGGTCGTCTCCCGACTGGCCGACGGCATGACCCTCGGCATCGGCGGCTGGGGCTCACGCCGCAAACCGATGGCACTGGTGAGAGCGCTGCTCCGGTCCGAGATCACCGATCTCACTATCGTCTCCTACGGCGGCCCGGACGTCGGCATGCTGGCAGCCGCGGGACGCGTCCGCAGACTGGTCGCCCCCTTCGTCACCCTGGACTCGATCCCGCTCGAACCGCACTACCGGGCGGCCCGCGAGCGCGGCGCCCTGGAGCTGACGGAGGTCGACGAGGCGATGTTCCTGTGGGGCCTTCGCGCGGCGGCGAACCGGCTGCCGTTCCTGCCGGTGCGCGCCGGGCTCGGCTCGGACGTGATGCGGGTCAACCCCGGCCTGCGCACGGTGACCTCGCCGTACGAGGACGGGGAGACGTTCGTCGCCATGCCCGCCCTGCGGCTGGACGCGGCCCTGGTGCACGTCAACCGGGCCGACCGCAGGGGCAACGGCCAGTACCTCGGTCCGGACCCGTACTTCGACGACCTGTTCTGCGAGGCGGCGGACGCGGCGTACGTGTCGTGCGAGCGGGTCGTGGACACGGCGGAGCTGACGAAGGAGGCCGCGCCGCAGACGCTGCTGATCAGACGGCACACGGTCACCGGTGTGGTCGAGGCCCCGAACGGCGCGCACTTCACCTCCTGCGCCCCGGACTACGGCCGGGACGAGGCCGCCCAGCGGGAGTACGCCGGCACGCCCTGGCCGGAGTTCGCGGAGCGCTTCCTCGCCGGGGACGAGGAGCGGGCCTCATGACCGCAACCCGCGCCGAGTACTGCGTGGTCGCCTGCGCCGAGGTCTGGCGCGATGCCGGGGAGGTCCTCGCGAGCCCGATGGGGCTGATTCCCTCGCTCGGTGCGCGGCTGGCCCGCCACACGTTCGCGCCCGACCTGCTGCTGACGGACGGCGAGGCGCTGCTCGTCGACGCCGACGGCACGGTGGAGGGCTGGCTGCCCTACCGCGCCCACCTCACGCTGGTGACCGGTGGCCGGCGACACGTGATGATGGGCGCGAGCCAGCTCGACCGCCACGGCAACCAGAACATCTCCTGCATCGGCGACTGGGCGAAACCCGCGCGCCAGCTCCTAGGAGTGCGCGGCGCACCGGTGAACACGCTGAACAACACGACGAGTTACTGGGTGCCCCGGCATACGCGGCGGGTGTTCGTGGAGCGCGTGGACATGGTGTGCGGAGTGGGCTACGACCGGGCGGCGGGGATACCGGACACCGCCCGCTACCACCGGCTCGGGCGGGTCGTCACCGACCTCGGTGTCCTCGACTTCGCCACGCCCGACCGCTCGATGCGGCTGGCCTCGCTGCATCCCGGCGTGACGGTGGAGGAGGTGGAGGAGGCGACGGGCTTCGCGCTCGCGGTCGCGGACGGGTTGCCGCCGACCCGGGAGCCGACCGCCGCCGAACTGCGCCTGATCCGCGAGGTGCTGGACCCGGCGAACACCCGGGCGAGGGAGGTCGACCGGTGATGGAGATCGCGCTGACCACCGAATTGACCCGGTTGGTCGGGGTGCGCCACCCCCTCGTGCAGACCGGCATGGGCTGGGTGGCGGGCCCGCGCCTGGTCTCGGCGACGGCGAACGCGGGCGCACTGGGCATCCTGGCCTCCGCAACCATGACCGTCGACGGGCTTCGCGAGGCGATACGCGAGGTGAAGTCCCGTACGGACGCGCCCTTCGGGGTCAACCTCCGCGCGGACGCGGCCGACGCGGGTGACCGGGTCCGGCTGATCCTCGACGAGGGCGTGCGGGTGGCGTCCTTCGCCCTCGCGCCCTCGCCCGAGCTGATCGCCGCGCTGAAGGAGGCCGGGGTGGTGGTGATCCCGACCGTCGGGGCGCGGCGGCATGCCGAGAAGGTCGCGGCCTGGGGTGCGGACGCGGTGATCGTGCAGGGCGCCGAGGGCGGCGGGCACACCGGTGAGGTGGCGACGACGGTGCTGCTGCCGCAGGTGATTGACGCGGTGGACGTGCCGGTCGTGGCGGCGGGCGGCTTCTTCGACGGGCGGGGTCTGGCGGCGGCGCTGGCGTACGGGGCGGCGGGCGTGGCGATGGGCACGCGGTTCCTGCTGACCTCGGACTCGCCGGTGCCGGAGGCGGTGAAGGCGCGCTATCTGGCGGCGTCGGTGCGGGACGTGACCGTCACCCGGGCGGTCGACGGTCTCCCGCACCGCATGCTCCGCTCGGACCTCGTCGCCGCCCTGGAGCGCGCCGGCCGGGCGAGCGCGCTGGTCCGCGCCGTCCGCCACGCGGGCGCCTTCCGCCGGCTGTCCGGGCTGACCTGGCACCGGATGGTCCAGGACGGGCGGGCGCTCAGACACGGCAGGGACCTGACCTGGAGCCAGGTGCTGCTCGCCGCGAACACGCCGATGCTGCTCAAGGCGTCGATGGTGGACGGGCGCACCGACACCGGCGTGATGGCAGCGGGGCAGGTGGCGGGGGTGATCGAGGACCTGCCGTCGTGCAAGGAGCTGGTGGAGAGGGTGATGACCGAGGCGGTGGAGATCATCGAGGGGCTGCCGGGAAGGGAGAGCGAGGCACGGGACCGAGCTACGGGCGAGTGACCCCGTCAGCCGCCGGTGCCGCCGGGGGTGAACTGCCGGGTTCCCTACGTCGAGCCGAACCGAGCCGAGCTCACCCGCGTCGGCGAGCAGTCGGGCCGCCTTGGCCCGCAGCGCGGCCAGGACACCCAGCTTCTCCCAGCCAACGACCGCGCACCACCTACTCTCGGCGACCATCCCCACCACTCACCAACCTGTTCTCCGCCACCACCCCACCACTCAGCAACCCGAAGCCACCCCCTGCCCCCTCACCCCTCGCCCTTCAGGCACCCCTGCCCGAAGCCACCCCCGGCCCCTCAAAGCCGCTCCACGATCGTCACGTTCGCCTGGCCCCCGCCCTCGCACATCGTCTGGAGCCCGTAGCGCCCCCCGACCCGCTCCAGTTCGTGCAACAGCGTGACCATCAGCTTGGCGCCGGTCGCGCCGAGGGGGTGGCCGAGGGCGATGGCGCCGCCGTTGACGTTGACCTTGTCGGGGTCGGCGCCGGTCTCCTTGAGCCAGGCGAGGACGACGGGTGCGAAGGCCTCGTTGATCTCGACGAGGTCGATGTCGTCGAGGGTGAGGCCGGTCTTCTTCAGGGCGTGGGCGGTGGCGGGTATGGGGGCGGTGAGCATGCGGACGGGGTCGTCGCCGCGCACGGAGAGGTGGTGCACACGGGCACGCGGCCGCAGCCCGTGTCGCCGTACGGCCCGGTCGGAGGCGAGGAGCAGGGCGGCCGCGCCGTCGGAGACCTGGGAGGAGCAGGCGGCCGTGACGGTGCCGCCGTCGAGGACGGGTTTCAGCGCGGCCATCTTCTCCAAGGAGGTGTCGCGGCGCGGGCCCTCGTCGGTGTCGACGGAGCCGTACGGCACGAGCTCGCGGTCGAAGCGGCCCTCGTCGAGGGCGTGCACGGCCCGCTGGTGGGAGCGCAGGGCGAACTCCTCCTGCGCGCGCCGGCTGATGTTCCACTGGGCGGCGATCATCTCGGCGCCGACGAACTGGTTGACGGGCCGGTCGCCGTAGCGGGCGCGCCAGCCCTCACTGCCCGCGAAGGGGCCCTGGGTCAGGCCGAGCGGCTCGGCGGCCTGCCGGGTGGCGAAGGCGATGGGGATCATGGACATGTTCTGCACGCCGCCGGCCACGACCAGGTCCTGCGTGCCGGACAGCACGGCCTGGGCCGCGAAGTGGAGGGCCTGCTGGGAGGAGCCGCACTGCCGGTCCACGGTCACGCCGGGCACCTCCTCGGGCAGCCCGGCCGCCAGCCAGCTGGTGCGGGCGATGTCCCCGGCCTGGGGCCCGACCGCGTCCAGACAGCCGAGGACGACGTCCTCGACGGCAGCCGGGTCGATGCCCGAGCGCTCCATCAGCGCGCGTAGCGCATGGGCCCCGAGGTCGGCGGGATGGACCCCGCTGAGCCCTCCCCCGCGCCGTCCGACGGGCGTGCGGACCGCTTCGACGATGTAGGCCTCGGCCATGGCGACTCACGACTCCCTCACAGGAAAGGGCACCTCAACGGCTACTCACGTACGGCGATCCCGTCCAGCACCATCGACAGGTACTGCCGGGCGATCTCCTCCGGGCTGTGCTGTCCGCCGGGCCGGTACCAGGACGCGGCGACCCATACGGTGTCGCGCACGAAGCGGTAGGTGAGGCGGACGTCGAGGTCGGCCCGGAAGACCCGGGCGGCGACACCGCGTTCGAGCGTGGCGAGCCACGCCTTCTCGAACCGGCGCTGGGACTCGGCGAGGAACGTGAACCGTTCCTGCGCGACCAGTTGCTTGCTCTCCTTCTGGTAGATCGCGACGGCGGCGCGGTGCCGGTCGATCTCCCGGAAGGACTCGGTGACCAGGGCTTCGAGGGTCTCGCGCGGGCCCAGCTCGGCGCCCAGGACGGTGTCGTAGCCGTCCCACAGCTCGTCGAGGAAGGTGCGCAGGATCTCCTCCAGCATCGATTCCTTGGAGTCGAAGTGGTAGTAGAGGCTGCCCGCGAGCATGCCCGCGTGGTCCGCGATCTTCCGTACGGTGGTGGCGTTGTAGCCCTGCTCGGCGAAGACCTCGGCGGCGGTGTCGAGGAGTTCGCGGCGGCGGGCCTGAGCGGCGCCTGCCGCGGGCTTTGCGGCGGCTGCGCTCACCTGGGACTTCTTCTTGGTCGGCACGCTGTCCATTGTCCTAGGGGTGCTGGCTGCTCACGGAGACGACCTCGCCCGTCAGGTACGAGGAGTAGCCCGAGGCCAGGAACACGATCACGTTGGCCACCTCCCACGGCTCGGCGTACCGCCCGTAGGCCTCCCGCGCGGTCAGGTCCGTCAGCAGTTCGGGGGTCGTCACCTTGGCGAGGTGCGGGTGCAGGGCGAGGCTCGGCGCCACGGCGTTGACGCGGACGCCGTACGCGGCGGCCTCGACGGCGGCGCACCGGGTCAGCGCCATGACGCCCGCCTTCGCCGCCGCGTAGTGCGCCTGGCCGGCCTGGGCGCGCCAGCCGAGGACGGAGGCGACGTTGACGATCACGCCCGAGCCGGTCTCGCGCATCGCGCGCAGGGCGGCGCGGGTGCAGCGGAAGGTGCCGTTCAGGGTCACGTCCAGCACCTTGGTCCACTGGTCGTCGGTCATGTCGACCAGGGGCGAAGTCCCGCCGAGCCCGGCGTTGTTGACGACGACGTCGAGCCGGCCGTGCTCCCGCAGGGCCGTCTCGAACAGCGCCCGCACCTCGGCCTCGTCGGTGACGTCGCAGGGCAGTGCGGCCACGGCGTCCGGGCCGAACTCCCCGGCCAGCTCGGCCGCGTGCTCCTTCAGCCGCCGTACATGGGCGTCGCTGATCAGCACGCGCGCGCCCTCCTCCAGGAGGCGGCGGGCGGTGGCTCCGCCGATGCCCGCGCCCGCGGCCGCCGTGACGACGGCGGTGCGGCCCTCCAGCAGCCCGTGCCCGGGGACGTACGCCGGACTCTCGACGTCTGTCATAGGGCCACGGTAACCTACCAAACACTTGTTAGGGAAGAAGAATGAGGGGGGAGTGGCATCGATGGATCTCGCCTTCACCGCGGAGGAGACGGCGTTCCGCGCCGAGGCCCGCGCCTGGCTGCAGGCGCATGTGCCGCCGGAGCCGCTGCCCTCCCTGGAGACCGAGGAGGGCTTCGCGGCGCACCGCTCGTGGGAGGCCGAACTGGCCGCGGACCGTTGGTCGGTGGTGCACTGGCCGACCGAGTACGGCGGCCGGGACGACGGCAGAGGCGGCGGGGGCGGCGGCCGGGACGACGGCGGGGGCGGCGGCCGGGACTCCGGCCTGATCCGCTGGCTGCTGTTCGAGGAGGAGTACTGGGCGGCAGGTGCGCCCGGCCGCGTCGGGCAGAACGGCATCAGCCTCCTCGCCCCCACCCTCTTCGACCACGGCACGCCCGGCCAACGCGCGCGCGTACTGCCGCCCATGGCCACGGGTGAGGTGGTGTGGGCGCAGGCGTGGTCGGAGCCCGAGGCCGGCTCCGATCTGGCGTCCCTGCGGTCGAAAGCCGTCAGGACGACCGGCGGCTGGCTGCTCAGCGGTGTCAAGACCTGGTCCTCGCGCGCGGCCTTCGCCGACCGCGCGTTCGGCCTGTTCCGCAGCGACCCCGGCGCACCGAAACGCCACCAGGGCCTGACGTACCTGATGTTCGACCTGCGCGCTCCCGGTGTCACCGTCCGCCCGATCGCCCGTCTCGACGGCAAGCCCGCCTTCGCCGAGCTGTTCCTGGACGAGGTGTTCGTCCCTGACGAGGACGTCATCGGCGCGCCCGGCGACGGCTGGCGCATCGCGATGTCCACCGCGGGCACCGAGCGCGGCCTGATGCTCCGCTCCCCCGGCCGCTACCTCGCGAGTGCCGAGCGGCTCCACCGCCTCTGGCGGGCGCGGGGCAGCCCGGAGAGCACCAAGAGGCGCGTGGCGGATGCCCTGATCGGCGCCCGCGCCTATCAGCTCTTCACCTACGCGGCCGCCTCCCGCTCCCTCGACGGCCACCCGCCGGGACCGGAGTCCAGCCTCAACAAGGTCTTCTGGTCGGAGTACGACATCGCGCTGCACGAGACGGCCCTCGATCTGCTCGGCGAGGAGGGCGAGTCGGCGGACACCGCCTGGGCCGAGGGCTATGTCTTCGCCCTGGCCGGTCCCATCTACGCCGGCACGAACGAGATCCAGCGCGACATCGTCGCCGAACGCCTGCTCGGCCTGCCGAAGGGACGCCGCTGATGCCGAAGTTCCTCCTCGACACCGAGCAGCGGGCCTTCGCCGACTCCCTCGGCGCGCTGCTGAAGACCGCGGACACGCCGTCGGTCGTACGGGACTGGAGCCGGGGCGAGCCGACGAGCGGGCGCGCGCTGTGGCGCCGTATCGCCGAGGCAGGCGTGTGCGCGCTGGCCGTACCGGAGGCGTACGGCGGACTGGGCCGACGCCCCGTCGAACTCGCGGTCGCCTTCGTGGAGCTGGGCCGGTACGCCGTACCGGGCCCGCTGGTGGAGACGGTCACGGCGGCGGCCCTGCTCTCCGACGCGGCGACGGAAAGCCGACCCGAGGGCCGGCCCCCGCAACCGCACGCCCTCCTCCCCGCCCTCCTCGACGGCACGTCCCTGGCCACCCTCGCCCCCGAGAACTCCCTAGCCCTGGACGGCGACACGGCGGACATACGTCTGACCCTCACCCCCGACGGCCTGCGCCTCTCCCCCGGCCACGGCCCGGTACGCCCGTCCCTGGACCCCGCCCGCCGCCGCACCCCGCTCTCACCGGGCGGCGAACTGCTCGCCACGAGACCGAACGCGGCCCTCGCGCGCCTCACCACGGCCGCCCAGGCCCTCGGCGTGGGCGAAGCCCTACTGGACAGGACGGTGGCGTACGTACGCGAACGCACCCAGTTCGGCGTCCCCATAGGCTCCTTCCAGGCCCTCAAGCACCGGCTCGCCGACGCCGGACTGGCCCTGGAGTTCGCCCGCCCCCTCCTCTTCGGGGCCGCGCTGACGATGAGCGACGCCGACATAGCCGCGGCGAAGGTGAACGCGTGCGAGGCGGCGTACACCACCGCGCGTACGGCACTCCAGTGCCACGGCGCGATCGGCTACACCGCGGAGTACGACCTGTCACTGTGGCTGGCCAAGGCCCGCGCGCTGCGCACCGCCTGGGGCGACCCGGACACCTGCCGGGCCGAACTGCTGGTCGCCCGCGAATCCGGCGCTACGACATGACCCGGCCGTACGACATGACCCGGCCCTACGGCATGAACCCCGGCACTACGACATGACCAGCCGCGCAAGCGACTCCCGCGTCCCCTCCAGGGAAGCGATCCGCTGCTCGATGCCGGCCAACTGCTCCAGCAGCATCGGCGTGAGACACGGCTCGACCTCCGCGTCGCTGCCGCACACGCAGTCGAGCACCTCGCGGATCACCTTGGTGGGCAGCCCGGCGTCCAGCAGGGTGCGGATGCGGCGGACGGTGACCGGGGCGTCGGCGCCGTACAGCCGCTGTCCGCCCGGTGTGCGGTCGGCGTCGAGCAGGCCCTGCTCCTCGTAGTAGCGCAGCAGCCGGACGCTCACGCCGGTCTCGCTCGACAGCTCCCCGATCCTCATGTGACCCCCCTCACATGCCCTTGAAGCTCACACTGATGTGAGCTCCTAGGGTCGCAGCCATGACGAACTCGACGATATTCCAGCTCGGCGGCGACCTCGACGTACGCCGGATCGGCTACGGCGCGATGCGGCTCGCGAACGCCCCGCACGAGCGGTCCGGCATGACCGCGCCCATCTGGACCGCCCCCACCGACCGCGCCGAGTCGGTCGCCCTGCTGCGCCGGGCGGTCGAGCTGGGGGTGAACTTCTTCGACACCTCCGACGCCTACGCCCTCGGCGCCAACGAGGAGTTGCTGGCCGAGGCGCTCGCCCCGCACCGCGACGACGTCGTCATCGCCACCAAGGCGGGTGTGCTGCGGCCGAGTCCGGCCGAGTGGATCCCGCACGGACACCCGGCCTATCTGCGTCAGCAGGCCGAGCTGAGCCTGCGCCGGCTGGGCACCGACCGTATCGATCTGTTCCACCTGCACCGCATCGACCCGGAGTACCCGCTCGCCGACCAGATCGGCGCGCTGAAGCAGCTCCGGGACGAGGGCAAGATCCGGCACATCGGCCTGTCGGAGGTGACGGTCGACGAGATCGACGAGGCGGCGCGGATCGCCCCGATCGCTAGCGTGCAGAACATGTACAACCTGACCGAACGCGGCCACGACCGGGTGATCGACCACACCGCATCACGCGGTATCGCCTTCGTGCCGTACTTCCCGGTCAGCGGCGGCGAGCACGCGCCGCTGACGGAGGTCGCCGCGGAACTGGGCGCGACCACCGCCCAGGCGGCCCTCGCCTGGCTGCTGCACCGCGCCCCGAACGTGATCCCCATCCCGGGCACCTCCTCCCCCACCCATCTGGCGGAGAACGTGGCCGCGCTGGAACTGGAGCTCACCGAGGAGCAGTTCAAGCACCTGGCGGGATGATGCCCTGCGCCCGGGCGGCCGTCAGCCACTTCGGGAACTCGCCGACGACACGGTCGTACAACTCCGCGTCGGACACCGTCCTCGGGTCCGACCCGGCGTGGAAGAACCCGGCGTTGTCGACGGCCCGCTTGTCCGGTACGGACAGCTCGTCGAGCTTGCGCAGATACTCGAACTGCCGGCTGCTGGGGTCGCCGAAGCCGATGAACTGCCAGAACAGCGGCAGCCGGGCCGCCTTGCACAGATAGCGCTCGGCGGCGAGCTTGTTGATCGGGCCGCCGTCGGTCTGGAACACCACGAGGGCGGGTGCGCGCGAGCCGCTGTCGAGGTAGTGGTCGATGACGGCGTCCATGGCCAGGTGATAGCTGGTCTTGCCCATGTGGCCGAGCCCGGCCACGATCCGGTCGATACGGCCGTGATGGTCGGCGAGCGCGATGTCGGTGACGGCGTCCACGTCGGTGGAGAAGAACACCACCGGCACCCGGCCGTCGTCGTCGAAGTGGGCGGCGAGCCCCAGCACCCTGTCGGCGAGCGCCTGCACGCTGCCGTCCTGGTAGTACGGCTTCATGGAGCCGGAGTAGTCGACGACGAGGTAGACGGCGGCCCGCTGCCCGTCCAGGCCGTGCCGGGCCACCGACGCCCCGGCGGTCTTGTACAGGCTGACCAGCGCAGGAGCGGTCTCCTCCACCTTGCTGAGACTGATCGCCGCCATACCCGGACTCCCCTCACCCATGAACCGGAGCTCCCTCGCTCCACGAACCGGAGCTCCACAAGGCCGAGCTCCCCTCGCCCCAAGAGCCAGAGGCTACGCCACAGCGGCGCCCTCGCGGCCCCCACCTCGCGCTCTCCCCAAGGCCGTTCGCTATTTTGTTCGCCGCCGCCCCCACCGGCTCACCGATGTCCCCTTCCCCTCGAGGAGCCGGCGTGGACGCCGAATCCGCCGTGACCACCTGCTACCGCCACCCCCGGGTGGAGTCCTACGTCAGCTGCACCCGCTGCGAGCGGTTCATCTGCCCGGACTGCATGCGCGAGGCCGCCGTCGGCCACCAGTGCCCCGAGTGTGTGAAGGAGGGCGCCCGGTCGGTGCGCCGGGCCAGGACGGTGTTCGGCGGCACCGTCACGGCGGCGCCCGTGGTGACGTACGCGCTGATCGCGCTGAACGTCCTCGTCTATCTGGCCGAGTTGGCGCGCCCGGAGCTGGTGGACCGGTTCGCGATGCTCGGCTCCGGGCTGATCGGGCCGGACGGCCTGCACTACCTCCCCGAGAGCGGCGACGTGCCCGCCGGCTTCCAGGCCGAGGGTGTGGCCGCCGGGCAGTGGGAGCGGCTGATCACCAGCGGGTTCCTGCACCTGATGCCGACGGAGGGCACCTTCGGCATCGCCCATGTCGTGCTGAACATGCTCGCCCTGTGGCGCCTCGGCCAGATGGTGGAGCCGCAACTCGGCCGGGGCCGGTTCCTCGCCCTCTACCTGCTGTCGACGCTGGGCGGCTCGGTGCTGGAGCTGCTGCTGGCCGACCCCGGTCAGCTGTCGCTCGGCGCGTCCGGCGGGCTCTTCGGCCTCACCGTCGCGGCGTACGTCATGGCCCGCCGACTGGGCTCGGACCTGACCGAGGTGCACCGCATGATGGTGCTCCTGCTGCTGTGGCTGGTCGTCTCGGCCCAGCTCACCTCCTGGCAGGGCCACCTCGGCGGCCTCCTCGCGGGCGGCGCGGTCGCCGCGGCCTTCGCCTACGCCCCGCGCGGACCACGGCGTACGGCGATCCAGGCGGCGGCGTGTGCGGTCATACTGGTGGCGCTTCTCGTGGCCGCGTGGGCGAGAGTGACGGAACTGACGGGAGGGGCGGCCTGAAACGGGCCGTACGGTGAGTGTCATGAGAAAAGTGGGTCTGCTGTTCGCCGCGGTGCCGGTGCTGATCACGGCCGGGGTGTACTTCCTGGCGCCCTCCGACGACTCCTCGGCGCAGAACGGGACGTCCGTCGAGCAGCTGGCCCGTGACGAGGCCAAGGCGAAGGCCGAGGGGGACAGCAGCGCGGACGACAAGGCGATCGCCGCCCTGCCGCCCGGCCTCGCGGCTCCGGCGAAGAAGGACCTGGCCCAGCGGATCGTGTCCACGTCCGCGTTCTCCTCGCTGGACTGGCGCCGCTCCTACGGCGCCATCGAGGACTCCGGCGACGGCACCGGCTACACCGCGGGCGTCGTCGGCTTCTGCACCGGCACCCACGATCTGCTGGTCCTGGTGGAGAACTACACCAAGGCCCACCCGGACAACGCTCTGGCCCGCTACCTCCCTGCCCTGCGCAAGGTCGACGGCACGGCCTCCCACGAGGGCCTGGACCCCGGTTTCACCGCGGCCTGGAAGGCGGAGGCGCAGGTCCCGGCGTTCCGCGCGGCCCAGGACGCCGAGCGCGACAACGTCTACTTCGACCCGGCGGTACGCCTGGCCAAGCTGGACGGCCTGGGCACCCTCGGCCAGTTCATCTACTACGACGCGATGATCTACCACGGCCCGGACTCCAGCCCGAACGGCTTCTACGGCATGCGCGAACGCGCCCTGAAGCAGGCCGACCTGCCCTCCGAGGGCGGCGACGAGCGGGCGTACCTGGACGCGTTCCTGGACGTCCGCCGCGCGGCCATGCTGGCCAAGAAGGCGAACGCCGACACCAGCCGTATCGACACGGCCCAGCGCCGCTTCCTGAACGAGGGCAACCTCGACCTGGCGACCCCCCTGACCTGGCAGGTCTACGGCGAAACTTTCAAGGTGCCGTAAAGACCGACGTGCCTGAAGGGGCGCGGGGAACGGCGCGACCAGCCACAGCCGACCCGCGCCCGGCGCCGCACGGACAATCCCACGGCGAGAAGCCGGAAAATGCGGCAGCGCCTGCCCAAAGTCCGGTCGGGGACAGGGCAGGCGCCACCAATGTTCCGTACGCCTTTGTACGGGACGTCTTGTGCCGGCCGGATCAGACCGTCAGCGCACGGTCCGTAGGACGGATCGGCGCCGGCAGGTCACTCGCTCCGGTCAGGAAGCGGTCGACGCCACGGGCGGCCGAGCGGCCCTCCGCGATCGCCCACACGATGAGGGACTGGCCGCGGCCGGCGTCACCGGCGACGAACACTCCCGGAACGTTCGTCTGGAAATCGGCGTCGCGAGCGATGTTACCCCGCTCGTCGAGGTCCAGCGCGAACTGCTCCACCAGGCCGTTCTCCCGGTCGGTGCCGGTGAAGCCCATGGCGAGGGTGACCAGCTGGGCAGGGATCTTGCGCTCGGTGCCCGGCTTCTGGGTCAGCTTGCCGTCCACGAACTCGACCTCGACCAGGTGCAGCCACTGGACGTTGCCGTCCTCGTCGCCCTCGAAGTGGGTGGTGGAGACGGAGTAGACCCGCTCGCCGCCCTCCTCGTGCGCGGAGGTGACCTTGTACAGCATCGGGAAGGTCGGCCACGGCTGGCCCGCGTTCCGGTCCTCGCCCGGCCGCGGCATGATCTCCAGCTGGGTGACGGAGGCCGCGCCCTGGCGGTGGGCGGTGCCGACGCAGTCCGCGCCGGTGTCGCCGCCGCCGATGACCACGACGTGCTTGCCCTCGGCCGTGATGGGGGGCGCCACGAAGTCGCCCTCCTGCACCTTGTTGGCCAGCGGCAGGTACTCCATGGCCTGGTAGATGCCCTTGAGCTCACGGCCCGGCACCGGCAGGTCGCGGGCCGTGGTGGCGCCGACGGCCAGCACGACGGCGTCGTACCGCTTGCGCAGCGCGGTCGCCGGCATGTCGCGGCCGATCTCGACACCCGTGCGGAACTTGGTGCCCTCCGCGCGCATCTGCTCGATACGGCGGTTGATGTGCCGCTTCTCCATCTTGAACTCGGGGATGCCGTAGCGGAGGAGACCTCCGATGCGGTCCGCGCGCTCGTAGACGGCGACGGTGTGGCCGGCCCGGGTCAGCTGCTGGGCGGCGGCCAGACCGGCCGGGCCCGAGCCGACGACGGCGACGGTCTTGCCCGACAGGCGCTCGGGGATCTGCGGGGCGACGTCCCCGGTGTCCCACGCCTTGTCGATGATCGAGACCTCGACGTTCTTGATGGTGACGGCCGGCTGGTTGATGCCGAGCACACACGCCGACTCACAGGGCGCCGGGCAGAGGCGGCCGGTGAACTCCGGGAAGTTGTTGGTGGCGTGCAGGCGCTCCTGCGCCGCCGACCAGTCCTCGCGGTAGGCGTAGTCGTTCCACTCGGGGATCAGGTTCCCCAGCGGACAGCCGTTGTGGCAGAACGGGATGCCGCAGTCCATGCAGCGGGACGCCTGCTTGCTGATGATCGGCAGCAGCGAGCCGGGGACGTAGACCTCGTTCCAGTCCCTGACGCGCTCCTCGACGGGGCGGGACTTGGCGACCTCGCGGCCGTGGTTCAGAAAGCCCTTCGGGTCAGCCATTGATCGCCGCCTCCATCATCTTCTCGGTGATCTCGGACTCGGAGAGACCGTCTCGCTCGGCGGCGTCCTTGGCGGCGAGCACTGCCTTGTACGTGCTGGGGATGATCTTGCTGAAGCGCTCCGCGGCCGTGTCCCAGTCCGCGAGGAGCTTCTCGGCGACCGTGGAACCGGTCTCCTCCTGGTGACGGCGCACCACGTCGTGCAGCCACTGCTTGTCGGCCTCGTCCAGCGCCTCGATCGCGTCGACGTTGCCGACGTTGACGTTGTCGCGGTCCAGGTCGATGACGTACGCGACACCGCCGGACATGCCGGCCGCGAAGTTGCGGCCCGTCTCGCCGAGGACGACGGCGTGGCCGCCGGTCATGTACTCGCAGCCGTGGTCGCCCACGCCCTCGGAGACCACCAGCGCGCCGGAGTTGCGGACGCAGAACCGCTCACCGGTGCGGCCGCGCAGGAACAGCTCGCCTGCGGTGGCGCCGTAGGCGATGGTGTTGCCCGCGATCGTCGAGTACTCGGCGAGGTGGTCGGCACCCCGGTCCGGACGGACGACGACACGGCCGCCGGACAGCCCCTTGCCGACGTAGTCGTTGGCGTCGCCCTCCAGGCGCAGCGTGACACCGCGCGGGAGGAAGGCGCCGAAGGACTGGCCGGCCGAGCCGGTGAAGGTGATGTCGATGGTGTCGTCGGGCAGGCCCGCGCCACCGAACTTCTTCGTCACCTCGTGGCCGAGCATGGTGCCGACCGTGCGGTTGATGTTGCGGATGGCGACCTGGGCGCGGACCGGCTGTGCGTCCGTCGCGTCCGAGGCGGCCAGCGCGTCCGCGGCCAGCTTGATCAGCTCGTTGTCGAGGGCCTTCTCCAGGCCGTGGTCCTGGGCGATCACCTGGTGGCGCACCGCGCCCTCGGGCAGGGCGGGCACGTGGAACAGCGGCTCCAGGTCCAGGCCCTGTGCCTTCCAGTGGTCCACCGCGCGCTCGACGTCCAGCACCTCGGCGTGGCCGACGGCCTCCTCGATGGAGCGGAAGCCCAGCTCGGCGAGGAGCTCGCGGACCTCTTCGGCGATGAACTGGAAGAAGTTCACCACGTACTCGGCCTTGCCGGTGAAGCGGTCGCGCAGAGTCGGGTTCTGGGTGGCGATGCCGACCGGGCAGGTGTCCAGGTGGCAGACGCGCATCATGACGCAGCCGGAGACGACGAGCGGCGCGGTCGCGAAACCGAACTCCTCGGCGCCGAGCAGCGCGGCGATGATCACGTCACGGCCGGTCTTCAGCTGGCCGTCGGTCTGCACGACGATGCGGTCGCGCAGGCCGTTGAGCAGCAGCGTCTGCTGGGTCTCGGCGAGGCCGAGCTCCCAGGGACCACCGGCGTGCTTCAGCGAGGTCAGCGGGGAGGCACCCGTGCCACCGTCGTGACCCGAGATCAGGACGACGTCCGCGTGCGCCTTGGAGACACCCGCGGCGACCGTGCCGACGCCGACCTCGGAGACCAGCTTCACGTGAATCCGCGCCTGCGGGTTCGCGTTCTTCAGGTCGTGGATCAGCTGGGCCAGGTCCTCGATGGAGTAGATGTCATGGTGCGGCGGCGGGGAGATCAGGCCGACGCCCGGCGTCGAGTGCCGGGTCTTGGCGACCCACGGGTAGACCTTGTGGCCGGGCAGCTGGCCGCCCTCGCCGGGCTTGGCGCCCTGGGCCATCTTGATCTGGATGTCGTCCGCGTTGACCAGGTACTCGGAGGTGACGCCGAAGCGGCCGGAGGCGACCTGCTTGATGGCGCTGCGCCGGGCCGGGTCGTACAGACGCTCCGGGTCCTCGCCGCCCTCACCGGTGTTGGACTTGCCGCCCAGCTGGTTCATGGCGATGGCGAGGGTCTCGTGCGCCTCCTTGGAGATGGAGCCGTACGACATGGCGCCGGTGGAGAAGCGCTTGACGATCTCGGAGACCGGCTCGACCTCGTCGATGGAGATCGGCTGACGGTCCGACTTGAAGCCGAACAGGCCGCGCAGCGTCATCAGGCGCTCGGACTGCTCGTTCACGCGGTCCGTGTACTTCTTGAAGATGTCGTAGCGCTTGGTGCGGGTCGAGTGCTGGAGGCGGAAGACCGTCTCCGGGTCGAACAGGTGCGGCTCGCCCTCGCGGCGCCACTGGTACTCGCCGCCGATCTCCAGCGCGCGGTGCGCGGGAGCGATGCCGGAGGCCGGGTAGGCCTTGGCGTGGCGGGCGGCGACCTCCTTGGCGACGACGTCGATGCCGACGCCGCCGATCTTGGAGGCGGTGCCGTTGAAGTACTTCTCCACGAAGGCCGCTTCGAGGCCGACGGCCTCGAAGACCTGGGCGCCGCGGTAGGAGGCGACGGTGGAGATGCCCATCTTGGACATGACCTTCAGCACGCCCTTGCCGAGGGCGTAGATGAGGTTCTTGATGGCCTTCTCGGGCTCCAGGCCGCTGAGGAACGTGCCGGCGCGCAGCAGGTCCTCGACCGACTCCATCGCCAGGTACGGGTTGACGGCGGCGGCGCCGTAGCCGATGAGCAGCGCGACGTGGTGGACCTCGCGGACGTCGCCGGCCTCGACCAGCAGGCCCACCTGGGTGCGCTGCTTGGTGCGGATGAGGTGGTGGTGGACGGCCGCGGTGAGCAGCAGCGACGGGATCGGCGCGTGCTCGGCGTCGGAGTGACGGTCCGACAGGACGATCAGCCGGGCGCCGTTCTCGATGGCGGCGTCGGCCTCGGCGCAGATCTCGTCGATCCGCGCGGCCAGCGCCTCACCGCCGCCGTGCACCCGGTACAGGCCGGACAGCGTCGCGGCCTTGAAGCCGGGCATGTCGCCGTCGGCGTTGATGTGGATGAGCTTGGCCAGCTCGTCGTTGTCGATGACCGGGAAGGGCAGCACGACGGAGCGGCAGGACGCGGCGCTCGGGTCGAGCAGGTTGCCCTGCGGGCCGAGCGAGCTGCGCAGGGAGGTGACCAGCTCTTCGCGGATCGCGTCCAGCGGCGGGTTGGTGACCTGCGCGAACAGCTGGGTGAAGTAGTCGAAGAGCAGCCGCGGGCGCTCGGACAGGGCCGCGATGGGCGAGTCCGTGCCCATGGAGCCGATCGGCTCGGCGCCGGCGCGGGCCATCGGGGCGAGGATGACGCGCAGCTCTTCCTCGGTGTAGCCGAAGGTCTGCTGGCGGCGGGTGACCGAGGCGTGGGTGTGGACGATGTGCTCGCGCTCGGGCAGGTCGCTCAGCTCGATCTCGCCGGTCTCCAGCCACTCCGCGTAGGGGGCCTCGGCGGCGAGCTGCGCCTTGATCTCGTCGTCCTCGATGATGCGGTGCTCGACGGTGTCGACGAGGAACATCTTGCCGGGCTGGAGGCGGCCCTTGCGGACGACCTTCGCGGGGTCGATGTCCAGGACGCCGACCTCGGAGCCGAGGACGACGAGGCCCTCGTCGGTGACCCAGTAGCGGCCGGGGCGCAGACCGTTGCGGTCGAGCACGGCGCCGACCTGCGTGCCGTCGGTGAAGGTGACACAGGCGGGGCCGTCCCAGGGCTCCATCAGGTTGGAGTGGAACTGGTAGAAGGCGCGGCGGGCCGGCTCCATGGAGTCGTGGTTCTCCCACGCCTCCGGGATCATCATCAGCACGGAGTGCGGCAGCGAACGGCCACCGAGGTGCAGCAGTTCGAGCACCTCGTCGAAGGAGGCCGAGTCGGAGGCGTCCGGCGTACAGATCGGGAAGATCCGCTCGAGCTTGTCGCCGCCGAAGAGGTCGGAGACGAGCTGCGACTCGCGGGCGACCATCCAGTTGCGGTTGCCCTTGACGGTGTTGATCTCACCGTTGTGCGCGACGAACCGGTACGGGTGCGCCAGCGGCCACGACGGGAAGGTGTTCGTGGAGAACCGGGAGTGCACGAGCGCGATCGCGGAGGCGAAGCGGCGGTCGGACAGGTCCGGGAAGAACGGCTCCAGCTGGCCGGTGGTCAGCATGCCCTTGTAGACGATGGTCCGCGCGGACAGCGACGGGAAGTACACGCCGACCTCGCGCTCGGCGCGCTTGCGCAGCACGAACGCCTTGCGGTCCAGGGCGATGCCCGTGCTGGTGCCGTCGCTCACGAAGATCTGGCGGAAGACCGGCATGGTGGAGCGGGCGGTGGCGCCGAGCAGCTCGGGCGCGACCGGGACCTCACGCCAGCCGAGGACGGTCAGGCCCTCCTCGGCCGCGATCGTCTCGATGTGCGAGACGGCGTCCTGGGTGCCCTCCTCGGGCAGGAAGGCGATACCGACCGCGTAGGCACCGGCCTCGGGCAGTTCGAATCCGGCCACCTCGCGCAGGAAGGCGTCCGGCACCTGGGAGAGGATGCCCGCGCCGTCGCCCGAGTCGGGCTCGGAGCCGGTGGCACCGCGGTGCTCCAGGTTGCGCAGGACCGTCAGGGCCTGCTCGACCAGGGTGTGGGACGCCTCGCCGGTGAGGGTGGCGACGAAACCGACGCCGCACGCGTCGCGTTCGTTGCGGGGGTCGTACATACCCTGCGCAGCAGGGCGAGCATCCATGAAGGACCAGTTCTGGCCATTCGCGGAGTGCTGGGACGGCTGGCGCGGCGTACGCATCGGCTCTCCCGTCGTCGTCATCTGGCATGTGCAAGTGCCGAGGGACGACGTTGGCCCTCTGCGTGGAGTCAAAATTTCGTGCAGGTTACATGATGGAGCGGTTCTCGGGAACCGGGATAGTCCGTTCCAGCATGCGGACGCCGCGGGTATCGGCGCAGGTACCGCGCTTGGCGGTGAATGTATTGGGGGACCGACGGGGACAGATCCATGTCCTTCGGCCCGGGGGGCGGGTGGGGCTTCGTCGCCTGCCCCGCGAGTGCGCCGCGGGCCTCATTGCCCACAGCGCTTACGGCTCATGCCCGGTGGTCACGCGCTCGAAACCACCGAGTAACGGCTACTTATGCGGCCCAACGCATAAGTTCCAGCCGCGTCATCCTACGGCGATTCCGAACAGGCTGCCCAGGACGTACGTCACACCGGCCGCGGCACCACCCAGCGCGAGCTGCCTCAGCCCGCTGAACCACCAGCTGCGCGCGGTCACCTTGGCCACCACCGCCCCGGCCGCGAACAGCCCGAGCAGAGCCAGCAGCACGGCGGGCCACAGCGCGGTAGCGCCGAGCAGATACGGCAGCACGGGCAGCAGGGCCCCCAGCGCGAACGCCCCGAACGAGGACACGGCCGCGACCGTGGGGGAGGGCAGGTCGCCGGGGTCGATGCCCAGCTCCTCGCGGGCGTGGATCTCCAGGGCCTGCTCGGGGTCCCGCGACAGCTGCCGGGCCACCTGGCGGGCCAGCTCCGGCTCCACGCCCCGCGACTCGTAGAGCGCGGCCAGCTCGGCCTCCTCGTCCTTGGGGTGCCGGCGCAGCTCGCGCCGCTCGACGTCCAGCTCGGCCTCGACCAGCTCGCGCTGGGAGGCGACGGAGGTGTACTCACCGGCGGCCATGGAGAAGGCGCCGGCCGCGAGACCCGCGAGCCCGGTCAGCACGACGGTCTGCTGACTCACGGAGCTGCCGGCCACACCCGTCATCAGCGCCAGGTTGGAGACCAGACCGTCCATCGCACCGAACACGGCGGGGCGCAGCCAGCCGCCGTTGACGTCGCGGTGCGTGTGGTTGTCCCGGTGCGCCTCGTGCAGCACCGCCTCGGTCTCGATGATGGCCATCGGGAGCCCCCCAATTGAGCTTAGCCAAAGCTAACTTTGGACGCGTTCTACTTTTCGACAACGCCCACACTACGTCCCCCTATTCCTCCTCGCCAGCAAGGAAAGGCTGGGCTAACCTGCGGTTTTGCCTTCGAAAGCTCATCCGAGCGCTAAGTGACACATATGTCGACCGGGTGACAGTGAGACGGATGAGGCTGAAGTCAACCGCTGTCGGTGGGACACATCCGCAAAGGGTCCCGCCCTACGCGGACCCCCTTCAGCAACGGAGGCCGCGTATGGCATCCCTCGCCTGCGTCCCGCCGGTCCCGGCATCCGGGAACACCGCCGAACTCCGCGAACGGGCCCGCGGCGCCCTGCTCGGCCTGGCCGTCGGGGACGCCCTCGGGGCCCCGGCCGAGAACCTGAAGCCGTCGGAGATCCGCGCCCGCTGGGGCCGTATCACCGGCTACGTCGCCGAGCACCCGGCCGGCACGGACGACACCGAGTACGCCATCTTCTCGGGCCTGCTGCTCGCCCGCCACGGCTCGGCCCTCACCCCGGCCCATGTGGAGGCGGCCTGGCACGAGTGGATCGCCGACCGCGACGAGGGGCCCTTCCGCGGCGCGGGCTTCAGCGAGCGCGGCACGCTGGAGAACCTGCGCAGGGGCCTCGCGGCTCCGGTCTCGGCCCAGCACCGGCACGCCTGGAGCGACGGCCTGGCGATGCGCGCCGCCCCCTTCGGCGTCTTCGCCGCCGGCCGCCCCGCGGAGGCGGCCCGCCTGGTCGCGATCGACGGCTCGGTCAGCCATGACGGCGAGGGCATCTACGGCGGCCAGGCGGTCGCGGCGGGCGTGGCCGCGGCGATGACGGGCGCCCCGCCGATCACCGTGATCGCCTCTGCCCTGGCGGTCGTCCCCGACGACTCCTGGACGGCACGCTCACTGAGGAGGGCCGTGTCCGTGGCGCACCGCGGCGAACGGGCGGTCCGCTCCGCGGTGGTCATCGGCGGCTACCCCTGGACCGACCTGGCCCCCGAGGCCGTCGCCCTCGCCTTCGGCGCGTACGCGGCCGCCGACGGCGACTTCCGCGAGGCCGTGCTCACCGCCGTGAACATGGGCCGGGACGCCGACACGACGGCCGCGGTGGCGGGCGCCCTGGCCGGAGCGACACAGGGCGCCTCCGCGATCCCGGCCGAATGGGCCGACGCGATCGGCCCGGCCCGCGGCAGCTGCCTCCCCTCGATGGCCGGCCACCACGTCCTGGAGGTGGCGGACCTCCTGACCCCGACCGAGCCGACCCCGGCCCCCGACCGAACCGCCTTCACCCTGGCAGCGGACGCCCCGGGCAGCGCCTGATGAGGCCGCCTGCCCCATGGGACGAGGGCCAGGGCACAACGCCCCTGCCGATCGCCGCCGGAGAGCCGGAAACGGGGGCGCCGCCGGACACGACGAGCACGCCGCAGCGGGACGAGGAGGAGACGCCGGACACGACGAGCGCGCAGCAGCCGGACGAGGAGGATACGCCGGACGCGAAGACGACGCCGGGCACAGAGGCGACGCCAGACACGGGGGCGACGCCGGACACCGCGAGCGCGCCGCAGGCGGACGGCGCCGCGGTCGCCGACGGCGGGTGCGCCCCACAGGGGCCACCGGCACCCGACGACGAAAGCGGTACGGGTGGTGCGGGTGAGAAACAAAACCCCCAACCCGCGGCCGCCGACGACGAGCACCCCCCACCGGGGCCACCCGCACTCGACGACGAATCCCGCACGGGCGGTGCGGGTGGGAAACACCGGGCCGAAGGCGAAGCCGAGGCCCGAAGGATCCAGGGCCTCCTCCTGGGCCTGGCGGCAGGAGACGCCGCCGGCTGGCCCGCAGCCCGCCACCGCGCCGCGCGGCTGCCCGACTGGACCCGCCGCCTCACCCGAGAGCTGGACACCTTCGCCGAACAGCACGCCACCACCACCCTCCCCGTCCCCATCGCCCTCAACCAACCCCCGGCCCCCCTCCGCCTCGGCCCCTCCGACGACGCCGAATGGGCAGCCTTCACCGCACAGGCCCTCCTGCACGCAGGCGACGACACCACCCGCACCGACCTCGACCGAGAGCGCCGTACGAGGGCAGCCCTCGACCTCGCCTGGAACGCCCTGGCAGCCGAGGCGACCGACCTGCGCGCCCGTATCTCCGTACGAGCGGGACTCGCCAACCTCGCCACCGGCCTGCGCCCGCCCGCGACCGGCCACGACAACCCGCACTACTTCGACGACGCGGCCTGCGTACGGGCCTGCGTCCTGGCCACCGCCCACCCCGGCGCCCCCGAACACGCCGCGGCCCTCGCCGAGTTCGACGCCCGCTACACCCAGGACGGCGACGGAGTGCACGGCGCGCGGGCGATGGCAGCGGCGCTCTCCGTCGCCCTGACGGGAGCGGACGTCACGGCCTGCGCCCAGGCGGCGCTCGCCCAGCTCCCCGAGGCCACCGAGATCGGCCGCAACGCCCGCCACGCCCTGCATCTGGCCCGGGAGACCGACACCGCCTTCGCCCTGATCCCCCTCCTGGAACACGAGATCGTCGACCACGTCTACAGCTACGGCATCGCCGCCGCCGAGACGGTCCCCGTGGCGCTGTCCCTGGCCGTGGCGGCGAAGGGCCGTCTCGCCGAGGCGGTCCCCGCGGCCGCCTGCCTCTCCCGCGTCGCGGACTCCGCCCCGGCCCTGACCGGCGCCCTCACCGGCGCGCTCGGCGGCGCCGGCTCCCTCCCCGCGCCCTGGCGGGACGCCTGCCGCACTCTCTCCGGCTGTGTGCTGCCCCGCCTCACCGGCACCGACCTGGTGGAACTCGCCGGACTCCTGGAAGCCGCGCAACCGGCCCCACCAGGAGGATGATTCGGGGCATGACGCCCAAAGGAGAAGAAGCCCGCACCCTGGACGAACGCATCACCGCGGCCCTGGTCGGCGCGGCCGTCGGCGACGCCCTCGGCGGCCCCGTCGAGGGCTGGGCCCCGGAGCAGATCGCCGAGCGCCACGGCGGCCGCGTCCACGGGATCGTCGGCCCCTGGCACGGCGCCGACTGGCGCACGGCCCGCCCCATCGCGCCGTACCACAAGGGCGACGGGCACGTCACCGACGACACGTTGATGACCCACGCCCTGATCCGGGTGTACGCGCGCGTCCGCGACCACCTCGACGCCTACGCGGTCGCCGACCACCTGGTCCCGGACCTGATCACCACGCCCCGCTGGATCCCCGAGCTGGAGGCCGAGGCACTCCCCCTCCAGCGGATCTTCCTCGCGGAGAAATGGCTGGTCGCACGGCTTCACTACGGCCATGTCGACCCGCGCGAGGCGGGCGTAGGCAACATCGTCAACTGCGGGGCGGCGATGTACATGGCCCCGGTCGGCCTGGTCAACGCGGCGAACCCCACGGCCGCGTACGCCGAGGCGCTGGACGTCGCCGGTGCGCACCAGTCGTCGTACGGCCGTGAGGCGGCGGGCGTCTTCGCGGCGGCGGTCGCGGCTGCGTGCGCACCGGGCGCCACACCGCGGTCGGTCGTGGAGACCTGTCTGTCCCTGGCGAAGGACGGCACCCGGGCGGCGATCGAGCAGGTCTGCGAAACGGCCGCGCGGCACAGCGACTTCGAGTCGGCCCTGGCCCCGCTGCGCGAGGCGGTCGCCCCCTACGACACGGTCGGCCCCGACTACCGGGCCCCCTCCCTCGGCGCCCGCCGCCCGTCCCGGCTGCACGCGATCGAGGAACTCCCGATCGCCCTGGGCATGCTGCTGGTGGCGCGCGGCGACTACCGCCACGCGGTGCTCGGCTCGGTCAACTACGGCCGTGACTGCGACTCCATCGCCACCATGGCGGGCGCCCTCGCCGGCGCGCTCGGCTCCCCGGCCCCCGCGGACTGGGCCAAGACGGTCGCCGAGGCCAGCCGACTGGACCTGTGGGCCCCGGCCACGGCCCTCACCGAGGTCGCCCGTGAGATCTTCGAACGGGACGTACACCGCCGCCGCGCCCATGAACGCGCCTTCGCCGCACTGGGAGGCACCCCGTGCTCCGACTGACCTGGGTCCAGCCCGAGGACCTGATCGGCCATGAACTCGTCCAGGCCGCCCAGGACGGCCGCGAGCCGTCGGCGATCGCGGCGAGATGGCGGGCGGCCGGCGGCGGGCAGGCCCCGCAGCGGGCGGGCGCCTCCCCGGAACCGGCCTCCCGCTATCTGCGCACCCTGGCCGAGGACCTGCTGGACGAACTCGCCGACCTGCCCAGCGCGTTGGCCGACCGGGAGCCGACGGACCTCGCGGCGATCAAGGCGCTGTGCCCCGACTGGCCGGCGGACGCCAGGGCCACGACGCGACCCGCCGCCCTCGAAGCCGCCTGGCTGGGCCGGGCCGTCGGCTGCCTGCTGGGCAAACCCGTCGAGAAACTGCCTCTCGACGCGGTCCGCCGACTCGCCGGGGCCACCGGCAACTGGCCCCTGACCGGCTACTTCACCGCCCGGGGAGTCCCCGAGGAGCTGCTCGCCGAGCACCCCTGGAACCGCCGCTCGGCCGCCACCTCCCTCGCCGAGAACATCGACGGCATGCCCGAGGACGACGACCTCAACTACCCGCTGCTGGGCGTCCTCCTGCTGCAGCGCCACGGCCGGGACTTCACCACCATGGACGTGGCCCGGCTCTGGCTCGACGAACTCCCGGCGGGCCGCACCTTCACCGCCGAGCGCCTCGCCTACCGCAACCTCCTCACCGGCATCGAGCCCCCGCACACCGCCCGGCACCGCAATCCCTTCCGCGAATGGATCGGCGCCCTGATCCGCGCCGACGTCCACGGCTGGACCAACCCCGGCGCCCCCGGGGCCGCCGCGGCGCAGGCCCACCGCGACGCGACCCTCACCCACACCGCGAACGGCGTCCACGCGGCCATGTTCACGGCCGCCGTCACCGCGACGGCCGCCACCGGCACGCACGACGTGCACACCTGCCTGCGCACCGGCCTGACGGTCGTCCCGCCGCGCTCCCGGCTGGCGCAGGCGGTCACCCACGCCGTCGAACTCGCCCGCAGGACGGCCGATTTCGACGAGGTCGTGGACCGGCTCCACGCACACCACAGCGGCACCCACTGGGTCCACGCCGTCCCCAACACCGCCCTGATCGCCGCCGCCCTCACCCACGCCGACGGCGACTTCACCGGCTCAATCACCCGCGCGGTCTCCGGCGGCTGGGACACCGACTCCTGCGGCGCCACGGCCGGCAGCGTCGCCGCCCTCCTCGCCGGCTCCCCCGCCGCCCTGCCCGCCCACTGGACCGCCCCGCTGAAGAACCGCCTGGCCACCTCCGTCGCCGACTTCGACGGCACCGGCTTCGACACCCTCGCCCACCTCACCCACCTGGAGGCATCCCGCCCATGACGCACATCGCCGTCCTCGGCAGCACGAACATGGACCTCGTCGCGTACGTCGAGAAGGCCCCGCAGCGCGGGGAGACCGTGACCGGCCGGGAGTTCCGCACGATCCCCGGCGGCAAGGGCGCCAACCAGGCCATCGCCGCCGCGCACGCCGGCGCCACCGTCTCGATGATCGGCGCGGTCGGCAACGACTCCTTCGGCGCGAGACTGCGCTCCACCCTGGAGCACTCCGGCGTCGAGACCGACAGCCTGCGCACGGTCGACGGCCCCTCAGGCACCGCGCACATCGTCGTGGACGACGAGGGCGGCAACTCCATCGTCGTCATCCCCGGCGCCAACGGCACCGTCGACCACCTCTCCCCCGGCGACGAGGGCCTGATCGCCAGCGCCGACGCCCTGCTGCTCCAGCTGGAGATCCCGCTGGCCGCCGTGCTGGCGGGAGCCCAGGCCGCCCGCGCCCACGGCATCCGTACGGTCCTCACCCCGGCCCCCGCCCAGCCGCTGCCCATCGAACTGCTCGCGGCGACCGACCTGTTGGTGCCCAACGAGCACGAGGCGGCCACCCTCACCGGCCGCACCGACGCCCGCGCGGCCGCGATCGCCCTGCTGGAGGAGGTCCCGGAGGTCGTCGTCACCCTCGGCTCGGCGGGCTGTCTGTACGCCGCCCGCGGTGCCGACCCGGTCACCGTGCCCGCGCCGCAGGTCGCCGCCGTCGACTCCACCGGCGCCGGCGACACCTTCGTCGGCACGCTCGCGGTGGCGCTCGGCGAGGGCCGCCCGATGCCGGAGGCACTGCGCTGGGCGGCCGAGGCGGCCGCGCTGTCGGTGCAGCGGGAGGGGGCGTCGACATCGATGCCGTACCGCTCCGAGATCGACGCGCAGTTCACGTCATGACCGCGCAAGCCCCGCTCGCCGGCCTGCGCGTCCTGGACCTCGCCACCCTCTTCGCCGGGCCCCTCGCCGCGACCATGCTCGGTGACTTCGGCGCGGAGGTCATCAAGGTCGAGCACCCCACGAAGCCGGACCCGTCCCGCGGCCACGGGCCGGCCAAGGACGGGGTGGGCCTGTGGTGGAAGGTCCTCGGCCGCAACAAGCGCGCGATGACCCTGGACCTGTCCCGGCCCGGCGGACGGGCCACCCTGCTAAGGCTCGCCGGGACCGCGGACGTCGTCATCGAGAACTTCCGCCCCGGCACCCTGGAGAAGTGGGACCTGGGCTGGGAGGAGCTGTCGGCGGCCAATCCGCGCCTGATCCTGACCCGGGTCACCGCCTTCGGCCAGTTCGGCCCCTCCTCCCGCCGCCCCGGCTTCGGCACCCTCGCCGAGGCCATGAGCGGCTTCGCCGCGCTCACCGGCGAACCGGACGCGCCGCCGACCCTTCCGCCGTTCGGCCTGGCCGACTCCATCGCGGGCCTGGCCACGGCGTACGCGGTCATGACCGCGCTGGCCGCCCGCGACCGCACGGGCCGGGGCCAGGTGGTGGACCTCGCCCTCATCGAGCCCATCCTGGCCGCCCTCGGCCCCCAGCCCACCTGGTACGACCAGCTCGGCTACGTCCAGGAGCGCACCGGCAACCGATCCGCCAACAACGCCCCGCGCAACACCTACCGCACCGCCGACGGCAGCTGGGTCGCCGTCTCCACCTCCGCCCAGTCGATCGCCGAGCGCGTGCTGCGCCTGGTCGGCCGCCCCGAGCTGATCGACGAGCCGTGGTTCGCCACCGGCGCCGACCGGGCCCGCCACGCCGACGTCCTCGACGAAGCCGTCGGCACCTGGATCGCCGACCGCACCCGCACCGAGGTGCTCCAGGCCTTCGAGAAGGCGGACGCGGCCATCGCACCCGTCCAGGACGTACGGGACGTGATGACGGACCCCCAGTACACGGCCCTGGACACCGTCACGACGGTCGACGACCCGGACCTCGGGCCCCTGCGCATGCAGAACGTCCTCTTCCGCCTCTCCGCGACCCCCGGCGCGATCCGCTGGGCCGGCCGCCCCCACGGCGCCGACACGGAGGCCGTCCTCACCGAACTCGGCCTCACCGAGAGCGAGCTGACCGCCCTGCGCGCGGAGGGCGCCCTGTGATCCCCCGCCCGGTCATCCCACTGACCTGGCTGTACGTTCCCGGCGACCGGCCCGAGGTGGTGGCGAAGGCCCTGACCGCGGGCGCGGACGTGGTCGTCGTCGACCTGGAGGACGCGGTGGCGCCCGACCGCAAGGTCTACGCCCGCGAGGCCACGGCCGACCTCCTCACCGAAGCCCACCCGGTCCCGGTCCATGTCCGGGTCAACGCCCTGGACGGCCCCTGGGCGGAGGGCGACCTGCGGGCCCTGGCCGGCCTGCCGGGTCTCTCGGGCCTCCGGCTGCCCAAGGTCGCCTCCCGCGAGCAGATCGTCCACGTCGCCAGCCACACGACCCTCGCCACCGGCAGCACACCCCCGCTGTACGCCCTGCTGGAGACGGCCCTCGGTGTGGAACGCGCCCATGCCATCGCGACCGCGCACCCGGCCCTGCGGGGCATCGGCCTGGGCGAGGCCGATCTGCGGGCCGACCTGGGCGTACGCGGGGACAGCGGCCTGGACTGGTCGCGCTCCCGGATCGTCGTGGCCGCACGCGCGGCGGGCCTGCCGGCTCCGCCCCAGTCGGTCCACCCCGACACCCGCGACCTCGACGGCCTGGCCGCCACCTGCGCCCACGGCCGTGCCCTCGGTTTCCTGGGCCGGGCGGCGATCCACCCCCGCCAGCTGCCCGTCATCGAGCGGGCGTACCTGCCGACGGGCGAGGAGATCGAGCGGGCCGAGCGGATCGTCAAGGCGGCCGCACAGCAGGAGGGAGCCCAGGCCCTCCCGGACGGCACGTTCATCGACGCCGCGGTGATCAAGGCCGCCCAGGCGACGCTGGCCCTGACCCGACGCCGCTAGGGCCTGCCGGCGAGGCCCTGCGGAACGACGAAGGGCGCCCGGAGATCCCGGGCGCCCTTCACACCGAAAGAACCGGCCGTCAGGCCTTCTTCGCCGACTCGGACTCGGCCTCGGCATCGGCCTTGACCTCGGCCTCCGCCTCAGAGGTGTCGGCCTTGTCCTTCTCCTCGGCCTCGGACGCGTCGTCCTGCTCCACACCCTCGGCGTCCCCCTCCGGAGAAGCCGGCTGAGCCCCGGGCTCGACCACCGGCTCACGCCCGGGCCGCTTCTTCGCGGAGACCACGATGTAGAGCACGGCGAGCAGGAACACGAGCAGCGCGGTCCAGTTGTTCAGCCGCAGGCCGAGCACATGGTGGGCGTCGTCGACGCGCAGGTACTCGGTCCAGAAGCGCCCCGCGCAGTACGCGGCGACGTACAGGGCGAACGCCCGTCCATGGCCCAGCTTGAAGCGCCGGTCCGCCCAGATGACCAGCAGCGCGACGCCGATGCACCACAGGGACTCGTACAGGAACGTCGGGTGGTAGTAGCCCGGCACCCGGCCGTCCGTGGAGGACGTGATGTGCAGGGCCCAGGGCAGGTCGGTCTCGCGCCCGTACAGCTCCTGGTTGAACCAGTTGCCCCAGCGGCCGACGGCCTGCGCGAGCGCGATACCGGGTGCGACGGCGTCGGCGTAGGCGGGCAGCGGGATGCCACGGCGGCGGCAGCCGATCCACGCGCCGACGGCACCGAGCGCGATCGCGCCCCAGATGCCGAGCCCGCCCTCCCAGATCTTGAAGGCGTCCACCCAGTCACGGCCCTCGCTGAAGTACAGCTCGTAGTCCGTGATCACGTGGTAGAGGCGGCCGCCGATCAGGCCGAACGGCACTGCCCAGACCGCGATGTCGGCGACGGTGCCGGCCCGCCCGCCGCGGGCGATCCAGCGCCTGTTGCCGAGCCAGACGGCCAGGAAGACGCCGATGATGATGCAGAAGGCATAGCCGCGCAGCGGGACGGGACCGAGGTGCAGCACCCCGCGCGACGGGCTGGGAATGTAGGCAAGTTCCATGGCAAGGTCGACGCTACCGTGCCGGGCGGGCCCGACGGCGGGCGGCCCGGCTACGGCTCCATAACAGGCGCCGTTCAGCCTTGGGCCGCCTCCACCATCTGCTTGAGCTTGGCCGGGGTCATCGTCTGGTCCTGGTAGATGTTCTTGCCGTCGAGCAGGACCGTCGGCGTGCCGCCGAAGCCGCCGTTGCGGAAGGCGGCGGCGGACTTCTCGACCCAGCTGTCGTGCCGGCCGTCGTTCACACAGGTGCGGAACGCGGGCGTGTCCAGGCCGTCGACCTTGCCGGCCAGCTCGATGAGCTTGTCCTCCTTGGAGAACGCGTCGTCGGTCTCGGCGGGCTGGTTGTCGTAGAGCACGTCGTGGTACGGCGTGAACTTCCCGGCGTCCTGGGCGCAGGCCGCGGCGTTCGCCGCCTTGCGGGAGCCGCTGCCGCCCATGTTGCCGTCGATGATCGTGGCCAGGTGGTACTCCACCTTGAGCTTTCCGGCCTCGGTCAGCTCATGGATCGTCGGGCGGTACGCCGTCTCGAAGCCCTTGCAGGCCGGGCAGCGGAAGTCCTCCCAGATGGTGAGCGTCGACCTGGCGCTCTCCTTGCCGACGGGGAGGGCGAGGCCGTCCTTGCCCTGGGCTCCTGAAGGCGCCACGACCGGGCCCGCGCTGTCGCCGCCGTCGTCCTTGCCGGCGTTCGCCGCGACCACGCCGATCACGGCCGCGAGGCCCAGGACACAGACCACGCTCGCGCCCACGATCAGGGCGCGCCGTCGCTTCTCGGCGGCCTTGTGCTTCTCCCGCTCGGCCGCGAGCCGCTCCCGGGCCGTGCGCTTTCCGTCACGATTCTTCTCGCTCACACCCCGGAAACGAACCGGGGAGGCGCAGCGCGCCTCCCCGGTCCCAGGTCCACCCGTTCGAGTGACCGATTCTTCCGCGTCGTGCGGTTACGCCTGTCCGCGCACGCCCTTCGCGAGGTCGCCCGCGAGATCGCGTACGGCCTGCAGACCGGCCGCGGTGTCCGGGGCGTCCAGGATCCGCTTGACGAAGGCGGAGCCGACGATCACTCCGTCGGCGAAGCCGGCGACCTCGGCGGCCTGGGCCGCGTCGGAGACGCCGAGGCCGACGCAGACGGGCAGGTCGGTGCCGGTGGCGCGGGTGCGCTCCACCAGGTTCTCGGCCTGCGCGCCCACCGACTCGCGGGTGCCGGTGACGCCCATCAGGGAAGCGGCATAGACGAAGCCGCTGCCCGCCGCGGTGATCTCGCGCAGCCGCTCGTCCTTGCTGCTGGGCGCCACGACGAAGACCGTCGCGAGGCCGTGCTTCTCGGCGTGCTCCCTCCACAGCGCCGACTCCTGCACGGGCAGGTCGGGCAGGATGCAGCCCGCGCCGCCCGCCTCGGCCAGCTCGGCGGTGAACCGCTCGACGCCGTAGCGGTCGATGGGGTTCCAGTACGTCATGACGAGCACCGGCTTGCCGGTGGCCTCGTGGGCCTCCTTGACCGTGCGCATGACGTGGGCGATCTTGACGCCGCCGCGCAGGGCGATGTCGTCGGCGGTCTGGATGACGGGGCCGTCGAGGACGGGGTCGCTGTGCGGGAACCCCACCTCCATGACATCGGCGCCGCCGTCGAGGACGGCCTTGATCGCCTCGATGCCGCCGTCCACGGTCGGGAACCCGGCCGGGAGGTAGGCGATGAGCGCCGCGCGGCCCTCGGCCTTGGCACCGGCGAGGGTGTCGGTCAACAGCTGGATGTTCCCGCTCACTTGGCGTCCCCCTCGATCTCGGCGGTGTCGGCGGCGTCGGCCGCGACCTCGGCGTCGGTGTCGTACAGGCCGAAGTAGCGCGCGGCCGTGTCCATGTCCTTGTCGCCGCGGCCGGACAGGTTGACCACGATCAGCCCGTCCGGGCCCAGCTCCCGGCCGACCTCCAGGGCGCCGGCCAGCGCGTGGGCGCTCTCGATGGCCGGGATGATGCCCTCGGTGCGCGACAGCAGCCGCAGCGCCTGCATGGCCGCGTCGTCGGTGACCGCGCGGTACTCGGCGCGGCCGGTGTCCTTGAGGTAGGAGTGCTCCGGGCCGATGCCGGGGTAGTCCAGGCCGGCCGAGATCGAGTACGGCTCGGTGATCTGGCCCTCCTCGTCCTGCAGGACGTAGGAGCGCGAGCCGTGCAGGATGCCGGGCTCGCCCGCGGTGAGGGTCGCCGCGTGCTCGCCGGTCTCCACGCCGTGTCCGGCGGGCTCGCAGCCGATGAGGCGTACGTCGCTGTCGGGGATGAAGGCGTGGAACAGGCCGATGGCGTTGGAGCCGCCGCCGACGCAGGCGATGGCCGCGTCGGGGAGGCGGCCGGCCTGCTCCAGGAGCTGGCGGCGGGCCTCCACGCCGATGACGCGGTGGAAGTCGCGGACCATCGCCGGGAAGGGGTGCGGGCCCGCGACCGTGCCGAAGAGGTAGTGCGTGTGGTCGACGTTGGCGACCCAGTCGCGGAACGCCTCGTTGATGGCGTCCTTGAGGGTGCGGCTGCCGGACTTCACGGCGACGACCTCGGCGCCGAGCATGCGCATCCGGGCCACGTTCAGGGCCTGGCGCTGGGTGTCGATCTCGCCCATGTAGATCGTGCAGTCCAGGCCGAAGAGCGCGCAGGCCGTCGCCGTCGCCACGCCGTGCTGGCCGGCGCCGGTCTCGGCGATCACGCGGGTCTTGCCCATGCGCTTGGTGAGCAGGGCCTGGCCGAGCACGTTGTTGATCTTGTGCGAGCCGGTGTGGTTGAGGTCCTCGCGCTTGAGGAACACGCGGGCGCCACCGGCGTGTTCGGCGAACCGGGGCACCTCGGTGAGGGAGCTGGGCCGGCCGGTGTAATGCACCAGCAGGTCGTCGAGCTCGCGCGCGAACTCGGGGTCGTTCTTGGCCTTGTCGTACTCGACGGCGACCTCGTCGACCGCCGCGACGAGGGCCTCCGGGATGAACTTGCCGCCGAAGGCGCCGAAGTAGCCTTCGGCCGAGGGGACCTGGCCTTCGGGGTCAGGGATGAAGTAGTCGCTGGGCATGCTTGAGCCTCACGGTGAGTGTTTGTGGAAAAGACACTGTTCGCCGTGGGGGCGGAGGTTGTCAGTCGGCTGCGGGACCGTTGTGGCTGGTCGCGCAGTTCCCCGCGCCCCTGAAGCCACGCCATCGACGGCCGTTCACCTGCCCGGGTTCGTCACCGATGACATAACGCACCCGGCGACCGTGCACCCTGCGTGCCGGGGCACGGCAGCCTCGGGGGCGGCAGCCACGCGCCAGGCGGGCGTACCGGTCCACGGTCGTCACGGTGAGAGTCATCGGTGTCAGCCTAGCGGGTGATCAGCTCCGGCCGTGCCGCAAGGCCGGGTGTTCGCCCGCGGCCACCAGGTCGGCGACGGCGCCCTTGGGGTCCTTGCCGGTCACCAGGGACTCGCCGACCAGGACGGCGTCGGCGCCGGCGTTGGCGTAGGCGATGAGGTCGTGCGGGCCGCGGACGCCGGACTCGGCGATCTTGACGATGTGGTCGGGGATCTCCGGGGCGACCCGCTCGAAGGTGCCGCGGTCGACCTCCAGCGTCTTCAGGTTGCGCGCGTTGACGCCGATGATCTTGGCGCCCGCGTCCACCGCACGCTCGACCTCGTCCTCGTCGTGCACCTCGACGAGCGGGGTGAGACCGATGGAGACGGCCCGCTCGATCAGCGACTCCAGGGCCGACTGGTCGAGGGCGGCCACGATGAGGAGCGCCAGGTCGGCACCGTACGCACGGGCCTCCCACAGCTGGTACGAGGTGACGATGAAGTCCTTGCGCAGGACCGGGATGTCCACGCGCGCGCGGACGGCCTCCAGGTCGGCGAGCGAGCCGCCGAAGCGGCGCTGCTCGGTCAGGACGGAGATGACGGCCGCGCCGCCCGCCTCGTAGTCCGCGGCGAGTCCGGCCGGGTCGGCGATCGCGGCCAGCGCGCCCTTGGACGGGCTGGAGCGCTTGACCTCGCAGATCACCTTGACGCCGTCGCCGCGCAGGGCGGCCACGCCGTCCTTGGCAGCGGGAGCCTTCGCCGCGCGCTCCTTGAGCTCGTCGAGGCTGACGCGCGCCTGCCGCTCCGCGAGGTCGGCACGGACTCCGTCGATGATCTCGTCGAGCACACTCACGCGAGCGGCCCCCTTCCAGACGGTTGACAGTTCCTGCGACCAGGGGCAAAGCAATGGTCACTGCGATGGTATCCGGAGGAAGGCGAAGGCCCCGCATCCGGTTGACGGCGGTCCCACTACCTGGACATTCCGCCGTCGATCAAGGATGCAGCCAGCCACCGAAGGGAAGGTTCCGGACAACGGTGAAGACCAGCAACAAGGCCCCGATGGCCCACATGTGCGCCGGGCGCGGGTCGATGCGCAGCGGTCTGCCGCGGGCCGCGCGGACCACCCAGACGGTCCACAGCACGGCGAAGCCCAGATAGGCGACGACGGCCGGGGCGTTGGCCTGGAGGGCGGCCGGCAGATCGCCGTGCACGAACGCGTGCGCGCTGCGCAGTCCGCCGCAGCCGGGGCAGTACAGGCCGGTGAAGCGCAGCAGCGGGCAGACCGGGTAGTGGCCGGGTTCGTTGGGGTCGACCGCGCCGACGTAGGCGAAGGCCCCGGCGACGGCCGCGAGCACTCCGGTGGGCACGGCGAGCCGCAGCAGGGGCCTGTCCTGGGCGGTGCGGGCGGTGGGAGCCGGGGTCCGGCCGTCGGCGTTCACGCCTCGCATTGTGCCGCGCGGGAGCGACGGGGGCGCGCGGTGGGCGCCGTACGGGCACGGTCGCGCGGACACTCCGAAGGGGCGGCCCGGTGTCGGGCCGCCCCTTCGGAGTGCTGTTCAGCGAGCGTCGTCACGCGGCCGCGCGGGGGCGGCGTACGGGGCTCAGCTCTCCGCGGGCACCGGCTCGCGCGTGACGACGGGGGCCGTCACCGCGGGGGCCTTGGTCATGACCAGGGGCTCCGCCTTGGGGGCGCCCATGCCCATGGCGCGCATGACGAGGCCGACGACACCGCCGAGGACCACGACCGCCATGCCTCCCCAGAAACCGAGCGGGTTCGCCATCACCATGAAGGCGCCCGCCGCACAGAAACCGATGAAGGCGATGATGACACCCGTCCAGGCGGCCGGGGTGTGACCGTGACCGTGGCTGCTGTCCGCCATTGCTTGCTCCTCGTAGCTGTGTGCGTGTGTGAGCCTGACGCTCGTCGTCCATTGTCCTGTACGCGGGCGCGTGCGGGACGCGGGGGTGGCTTCCGACGGCGTCGGTTTCACCACATCGGGACCCGGCCTCTAGGCGCCCGTCGGGTCCTCGCCGCGGTCCAGGGCCTTCCACAGGTCCTCGGGCCGGTCGGGGTCCGTGGTCTGCCGGTCGCGGCGCGGCCGGGGGGCGCCGGTGCGCTCGTAGCGGCCGGACATGGCGGGCCACTGCCGGCCGTAGCGCAGGGCGAGGAGCCCGGCGAGCAGGATCAGCAGGCCGCCGACGGCGGCGACGTAGGGCCAGGCCGTATGGGTGAGCGAGCCGACCGTGGCGGAGGTGTCGCCGGAGACCTGGGCGGCCTGCTCGTCGAGCGCGGAGCTGTCGGAGGCGCCCGCCAGGGCCGCGGCGATCGTGCCGGCGCCGGAGAGCGCGAGCAGGGCGGCGACCAGCAGGCGGCCGGCCTTGCGGACGGCGAAGACGGCGACGAGTGCGGCCAGGCCCACTATGGCGAGGGCGGCGGGTACGCCGGTGACGTCGCTGCCCTTCGCGGTCAGCGGGAAGGCGCCGCCGGCCACCGTCGCGGTGCCCTCCGACCAGCGCTGCCGGGTGCCGAGCAGCACCACGGCCGCGCCGAGCGCCCCGAACAGCAGGGCGAGGGCGAGGCTGCGGCGTCCCGCGCGGGCGGGTCGTACGGCTTCGGTACGGGGGTGAGGAACAGCAGTCACGTACTCCACTATCGCCCGAACCCCGGGTGAACCGTCACCCGGGGCCGACGTGAGAAGCGCCCCACTTGCCCGGGCAAGGGCCCTACCGCCCGAGCCGGTTCGCGGTGTGCACCGCGCGCAGGACCGCCGCGGCCTTGTTGCGGCACTCCTGGTCCTCGGCGACCGGGTCGGAGTCGGCGACGACGCCGGCGCCGGCCTGGACGTACGCCGTGCCGTCGCGCAGCAGGGCCGTGCGGATGGCGATGGCGGTGTCGGAGTCGCCCGCGAAGTCGAGGTAGCCGACGCAGCCGCCGTACAGACCGCGCCGGGACGGCTCCAGTTCGTCGATGATCTGCATCGCGCGCGGCTTGGGCGCGCCGGAGAGCGTGCCGGCCGGGAAGCAGGCGGTGAGCACGTCGAAGGCGGTGCGGCCGGGGGCGACCTTGCCGGTGACCGTGGAGACGATGTGCATGACGTGGGAGTACCGCTCGATGGACATGAAGTCGACCACCTCCACCGAGCCCGGCTCGCAGACACGCCCCAGGTCGTTGCGCCCGAGGTCGACGAGCATCAGGTGCTCGGCGCGCTCCTTGGGGTCGGCGAGGAGTTCGTCGGCGAGGGCCTGGTCCTCCTGCGGGGTGGCCCCGCGGTGCCGGGTGCCGGCGATGGGGTGGAGCATGGCGTGGCCGTCCTCGACCTTGACGAGGGCCTCCGGGGAGGAGCCGACGACGTCGAAGCCCTCGAAGCGGAAGAGGTACATGTACGGCGAGGGGTTGGTGGCCCGCAGCACCCGGTACACGTCCAGCGCGCTCGCCGTGCACGGCGTCTCGAAGCGCTGGGAGGGCACGACCTGGAAGGCCTCGCCCGCGCGGATGCGCTCCTTGATGTCCTCGACGGCGTCCTGGAAGTCGGCGCCGCCCCACAGCGCGGTGTACTCGGGCAGCTCGGACGGCGGCAGCACGGCCGGCGGCTGGGCGACCGGGCGGGCGAGGTCGGCCTCCATCGCGTCCAGCCGGGCGACGGCGTCGGCGTGGGCCTCGTCGACTCCGGTGTCGAGGTCGTTGTGGTTGATCGCGTTGGCGATCAGCAGGACCGAGCCCTCCCAGTGGTCCATCACCGCGAGGTCGCTGGTGAGGAGCATGGTCAGCTCGGGCAGCTGCAGGTCGTCGCGCTCACCCGGGCCGATCTTCTCCAGGCGGCGCACGATGTCGTAGCCGAGGTAGCCGACCATGCCGCCGGTGAAGGGCGGCATGCCCTCCTGGTGGGGGGTGTGCAGCGCCTCGACGGTGGCGCGCAGGGCGGCGAGCGGGTCGCCGTCCGTGGGGACGCCGACGGGCGGCGTGCCGAGCCAGTGGGCCCGGCCGTCGCGGGCGGTGAGGGTCGCGGCGGAGCGGACGCCGACGAAGGAGTAGCGGGACCACGAACGGCCGTTCTCCGCGGACTCCAGCAGGAAGGTGCCGGGGCGCTCGGCGGCGAGCTTGCGGTAGAGCGCGACCGGGGTGTCGCCGTCGACGAGGAGCTTGCGGGTGACCGGGATGACGCGGCGGTCGACGGCCAGTTTGCGGAACGTCTCGAGGTCCATGGCGGCTGACCTTACTGATCTCCGGCTGTCACACCGGAATCCTTCAGCAGCACGTCGGCGTCGAAGCAGGTCCGGGCTCCGGTGTGGCAGGCGGCGCCCACCTGGTCGACCTTGACCAGCACGGTGTCGGCGTCGCAGTCCAGCGCCACGGACTTCACCCACTGGAAGTGGCCGGAGGTGTCGCCCTTGACCCAGTACTCCTGGCGGCTGCGGGACCAGTAGGTGCAGCGGCCGGTGGTGAGGGTGCGGTGCAGCGCCTCGTCGTCCATCCAGCCGAGCATGAGCACCTCTCCGGTGTCGTACTGCTGGGCGATCGCGGGCACGAGGCCGTCCGGGCTGCGCTTGAGGCGCGCGGCGATCTCGGGGTCCAGGTTGCTGGATGGAGGCGTGCTGCTCATGGGTGCCATTGTGCCGTGCACCACTGACAGTGACGGTGTGGTGTCCACTGGGCGGACCCTGTACGTGGTCGTAGGCTTGCTGCATGTCGACCTTCGCCAAGCGTGAACGGCTCCTCCTCGCCGATCTCTTGGAAACCGCCGGGCCCGACGAACCGACCCTCTGCGAGGGCTGGCGGACCCGCGACCTGGCCGCTCATGTGGTGGTGCGCGAGCGCCGGCCGGACGCCGCCGGGGGCCTGCTGATCAAGCAGCTCGCGCCGCGCCTGGACAAGGCGATGGAGGAGTTCACGGCCAAGCCGTACGAGGAGCTGATCCAGCTCATCCGGACCGGCCCGCCGCGCTTCTCGCCGTTCAACCTCAAGCAGCTCGACGAGGCGTCCAACACGATCGAGTTCTACGTCCACACCGAGGACGTACGCCGTGCGCAGCCGGACTGGTCGCCGCGCGAGCTGGACCCGGTCTTCCAGGACGCCCTGTGGTCCCGCCTGGAGCGCACCGCCCGCCTGATGGGCCGCGGCGCCCCCACCGGACTGGTCCTGCGCCGCCCCGACGGCCGGACGGTGGTCGCCCGCCGCGGCACACCCGTGGTGACGGTGACCGGCGAGCCGTCGGAGCTGCTGCTGTTCCTCTACGGCCGGCAGGACGCGGCCAAGGTGGACCTGGAGGGCGACGAGGCCGCGATCACCCAGCTGCACGAGGGCAAGCAGCTCGGCATCTGAGGGGCCTCAGCGGGGCAGTTCGGCGCGGCGCAGCGCCCGGCTGCCCAGGCCGTACGCGCCCGCGAGGCCGCACACCGCCGCGCTCACGGTGAACACCGGCGCGGGCCCCCACGCTCCGATCGCGGCACCGGTCAGCGGGAAGGTGAGCGGTGCGACGCCGAGGCTGAAGAAGCTGGACACAGAGGTCACCCGGCCGACGTAGGCCGGGTCGGCCTCGGCCTGGAGCAGCGCACCGCACAGCACACCGTTCAGCCCGGAGATCAGCCCGACGGAGAGGGCCACGGCGACGGCGACCGCGAGGTGCGGGGCGTACGCCAGCGCGGCGATGCAGGCGGCGCTCGCGACGCCGGACACGGACAGCACGAGCCCCGCGCGCGGGATGCGTCCCTTGGCGGTGAGCAGCAGCGAGGCGGCTCCCGCGCCGGTCCCGAAGCCGGCGAGCACCCAGCCGACGCCTCCGGCGCCCCAGCCGCGTTCGTCGGCGAGCAGGGCCAGGCCGACGTTGAGGGGACCGACGAAGCCGAGGTCGCTGAGCGCGATGACGACGATCAGTGGGCGCAGGACGGGGTGGCGGCGTATGTGCCGCAGCCCTTCGGTCAGGTCGCTCCACGCACTGCCACGCGCGTGTGTGGCGCCTTTCGACGCGTCTCCCGTCCGTACGGCCACCAGGAGCGGCAGCGCGGCCGCGAACAGCGCTCCGGCCAGTCCGAACGCGGCCGCGGGGCCGCCGAGCGCCACCCCGAGCCCGCCGAGCGGGGCGCCGACGACGTTGGCCAGCCGCACCACGAGGCCGCGCATGCCGTGCACCCGGGCCAGCTGGCCGCGTGAGGTGATCCGGGGCGGCAGGGCGCCCAGCGCGGGCATCATGACGGCGTCGACCGCCCCGAAGACCACGGCCAGCGCGACGAGCGGCCACAGCCCGGGGCTCCCCACCACCAGCAGCATCGCGACCGCGAGGACGACCGCGCAGCGCACGGCGGCGCTGCCGATCAGCACACTGCGGGGGCCCAGCCGATCGGCGACCACTCCCCCGCCCAGCATCAGCAGGGCCCGCGGCACGGCGCTGAGCGCGGTGACCAGACCGGCCTGGGCGGGGGTGCCGGCCTGCACGGCGGCCCAGGACAGGGCGAGGTAGTAGACGTTGTCGCCGACGGCCGAGGAGGCGTAGGCGCCGAGCCAGCGCAGGACATTGGGGTCTCGGTGGGCGGTGCGCTCCACGACGGGGGTCTCGGTCACGAGCATGGCGCCGACTCCTCAGGTCCGGAACGGGAAGGCGTACGTGTGCACGGCGACGTTCTCCCGGCCCTCGGTGGCGCCGGCGGCCTCGGCGGCCCGGCCGCGTTCCTCGTAGCTGCGGACGAGGGCGAGCATCTCTGTGGTCAGCTCGGCCAGTTCGTCCGACGTGAGCCGCAGGACCCCCTCGGAGGATTCGGCGACGCCGTTCCACTCCTGACTCCAGTGCGCGCGCTCGTCCAGCCACCGCCGGAACATGTCCGCGCGCTGCTCGAAGAACAGCCGGCTCGCCGCGTGTGCGCGGCCGCCTTCTCGGGGGCGTCACGGAAGTCCTCGTCCCGGATGCTGACCCCGTCCGAGGCGGGCTGCCACCAGCGCGCTGCCGGCCTCGGTCTCCTCGATCACCCCATGCGACGATGCCCCGCCGAGAGGCAGCAGGGTCGTGCGTCTGGGGGCAAACCCGAGAGCAGCTCCCTCACATCCGCCCAGCCGGGCAGCTGAACGGCCCGACCACGCAGTGGCCGGGCCGCCTCCAAAGCAGAGCCCGCCGCAGCGGACGCGCATGCCGATGACCCCGGCCAAGCTCAGCGCAGCGTCACCGCACCGGATGCCCCGCCCCCCGCAGCGCGTTCTTCACCTCGCCGATCCGCAGATCGCCGAAGTGGAACACCGACGCCGCCAGCACCGCGTCCGCGCCCGCGGCGACCGCCGGGGCGAAGTCGGCGAGCTTGCCGGCGCCGCCGGAGGCGATCACCGGGACGGTGACGTGCTTGCGGACGGCCTCGATCATCTCCAGGTCGTAGCCGTCCTTGGTGCCGTCGGCGTCCATCGAGTTGAGCAGGATCTCGCCCGCGCCCAGCTCGGCCGCCCGGTGGGCCCACTCGACCGCGTCGATGCCGGTGCCCTTGCGGCCGCCGTGGGTCGTCACCTCGAAGCCGCCCGACTCGGTGCGCCGCGCGTCCACCGACAGCACCAGCACCTGACGGCCGAAGCGCTCGGCGATCTCCCGGATCAGCTCCGGCCGGGCGATCGCCGCGGTGTTGACGCCCACCTTGTCGGCGCCCGCGCGCAGCAGCTTGTCCACGTCCTCGGCCGTGCGGACGCCGCCGCCGACCGTCAGCGGGATGAACACCTGCTCGGCGGTGCGGCGCACCACGTCGTACGTCGTCTCGCGGTCGCCCGACGAGGCGGTGATGTCCAGGAACGTCAGCTCGTCGGCGCCCTCGGCGTCGTACACCTTCGCCATCTCGACGGGGTCGCCCGCGTCGCGCAGGTTCTGGAAGTTGACGCCCTTGACGACCCGGCCGTTGTCCACGTCCAGGCAGGGGATGACTCGGACCGCCAGGGTCATGACTGCTCGGCTCCTCTGAATGCCTCTAGTTCCACTTCGACCAGGATGCGCGGGTCGACGAAGCCCTCCACGACCACCAGGGTCGTGACCGGCCGCACGGAGTCGAAGAACTCCTGGTGCGCCCGGCCGACCTCGTCGACGTCCCGCTGATGGGTCAGATACATCCGGGTCCTGATCACCGACTCGGGGCCCAGCCCGAACTCGGCGATCGCCTCCAGCGCGCTGGTGAACGCCACCTTCGCCTGCTCGTACGGGTCGCCCTCCCCGTACAGCACCGAGCCCTTGAAGGACGTCGTGCCGCCCACCAGCACCCGGTCGCCCGCCGCGACGGCGCGTGCGAAACCGAAGGACTCCTCCCAGGGACTTCCGCTCTGCACCCGCCGTACGCCGTCGGACGTCATGACGCCACAGCCTCCAGGGCCTCTTCCAGGGTGAACGCCTTCGCGTACAGCGCCTTTCCGACGATCGCGCCCTCGACACCGAGGGGCACCAGCTCGGAGATGGCCCGCAGGTCGGCCAGCGAGGACACGCCGCCGGACGCCACGACGGGGCGGTCGGTCGCCGCGCAGACGTTCCTCAGCAGCTCCAGGTTCGGGCCCTGCAGCGTGCCGTCCTTGGCGATGTCGGTGACCACATAGCGCGCGCAGCCCTCGTTGTTGAGGCGCTCCAGCGTCTCGTAGAGGTCGCCGCCGTCGCGGGTCCAGCCGCGGCCGCGCAGGGTCGTGCCGCGTACGTCGAGACCGACGGCGATCTTGTCGCCGTGCTCGGCGATGACCTTGGCGACCCACTCCGGGGTCTCCAGGGCGGCGGTGCCGAGGTTGACGCGGGTGCAGCCGGTGGCGAGCGCGGCGGCCAGGGAGGCGTCGTCGCGGATGCCGCCGGACAGCTCGACCTTGATGTCCATCGCCTTCGCGACCTCGGCGATCAGCTCACGGTTGTCGCCGGTGCCGAACGCGGCGTCCAGGTCGACCAGGTGCAGCCACTCGGCGCCGGAGCGCTGCCAGGCGAGGGCGGCCTCCAGCGGGGAGCCGTAGGACGTCTCGGTGCCGGACTCGCCGTGCACGAGGCGGACGGCCTGGCCGTCGCGGACGTCGACGGCGGGAAGGAGTTCGAGCTTGCTCACAGGGTTCCGATCCAGTTGGTGAGGAGCTGGGCTCCGGCGTCGCCGGACTTCTCGGGGTGGAACTGGGTGGCCCACAGGGCGCCGTTCTCCACGGCGGCCACGAAGGGCTTGCCGTAGGTCGTCCAGGTGACCTTGGGGGCTTCGATGCGCGGGTTGTGGATCTCCAGCGTCCAGTCGTGGACGGCGTAGGAGTGCACGAAGTAGTAGCGCGCGTCGGCGTCGAGCCCGGCGAACAGCTGCGTGTCCGAGGGCGCGTCCACGGTGTTCCAGCCCATGTGGGGGACGACCTCGGCCTGGAGCGGCTCGACCGAGCCGGGCCACTCGTCGAGGCCCTCGGTCTCCACGCCGTGCTCGATGCCGCGCGCGAAGAGGATCTGCATGCCGACGCAGATGCCCATCACCGGGCGTCCGCCGGACAGGCGCCGGTCGACGATCCAGTCGCCGCGCGCGTCCCTCAGGCCCTTCATGCAGGCGGCGAACGCGCCGACGCCCGGCACCAGCAGCCCGTCGGCGTTCATCGCCTTGTCGAAGTCACGGGTGATCTCGACGTCGGCGCCCACGCGCGCGAGGGCACGCTCGGCGGAACGGACGTTGCCGAAGCCGTAGTCGAAGACCACGACGCTCTTGGTGCTCAATTCCACACCTCCAGCCGCAGGATGCCCGCGGTGAGACACATCGCGGCACCGATGGACAGCAGCACGATCAGGCTCTTGGGCATCTCCTGCTTGATGAAGGAGTAGATGCCACCGAGCAGAAAAAGTCCGACGACGATCAGGACGGTGGACAGCCCGTTCACAGCGCGCCCTTCGTGGAGGGGAGGATGCCCGCCGCGCGCGGGTCACGCTCGGAGGCGTACCGCAGGGCCCGGGCCAGCGCCTTGAACTGGCACTCCACGATGTGGTGCGCGTTGCGCCCGTACGGCACGTGCACGTGCAGCGCGATCTGCGCCTGGGCCACGAAGGACTCCAGGATGTGCCGGGTCATGGTGGTGTCGTACTCGCCGATCATCGGCGCCATGTTCTCGGGCTCGGTGTGCACCAGGTACGGGCGGCCGGAGAGGTCCACGGTGACCTGGGCGAGGGACTCGTCCAGCGGGACCGTGCAGTTGCCGAAGCGGTAGATCCCCACCTTGTCGCCGAGGGCCTGCTTGAAGGCGGCGCCCAGCGCGAGGGCGGTGTCCTCGATGGTGTGGTGCGAGTCGATGTGCAGGTCGCCCTCGGTCTTCACGGTCAGGTCGAACAGACCGTGCCGGCCGAGCTGGTCGAGCATGTGGTCGTAGAAGCCGACACCCGTCGCCACGTCGACCCGGCCGGTGCCGTCGAGGTTTATCTCGACCAGGACCGAGGTCTCCTTGGTGACCCGCTCCACGCGTCCCACGCGGTTCATGCGCTCTGCTCCTTCTTCAGTTCACGGACCGCGTCGAGGAACGCGTCGTTCTCTTCCGGCGTCCCGGCGGTGACCCGCAGCCACCCCGGTACGCCGTTGTCCCGGACCAGGACACCCCGGTCGAGGATCTGCTGCCAGGCGACGTGGGCGTCGGCGAAGCGCCCGAACTGGACGAAGTTGGCGTCCGAGGCGGTCACCTCGAAGCCGATCGCCCTGAGCTCGGACACCAGCCGGTCCCGCTCGGCCTTCAGCTGCTCGACGTACCCGAGCAGCGTGTCGGTGTGCTCCAGCGCCGCCAGCGCGGTCGCCTGCGTGACGGCCGACAGGTGGTACGGCAGCCGTACGAGCTGTACGGCGTCCACGACGGCCGGGTGCGCGGCGAGATAGCCGAGCCTGAGGCCCGCCGCGCCGAACGCCTTCGACATCGTGCGGGAGACGACCAGGTTCGGCCGGCCCTCCAGCAGCGGCAGCAGCGAGTCGCCGTGGCTGAACTCGATGTACGCCTCGTCCACGACCACCATCGACGGCTTGGCCGCCTGCGCGGCCTCGTACAGCGCGAGGACCGTCTCGGGCGGGACCGCGTTGCCGGTGGGGTTGTTGGGGGTCGTCACGAACACGACGTCGGGCCGGTGCTCGGCGATGGCCTGCTGGGCCGCCGTGAGGTCGATCGTGAAGTCCTCGCCCCGTGGGCCGGAGATCCAGCCGGTGCCCGTGCCGCGCGCGATCAGGCCGTGCATCGAGTACGACGGCTCGAAGCCGATGGCCGTACGGCCCGGTCCGCCGAAGGTCTGCAGCAGCTGCTGGATGACCTCGTTGGAGCCGTTCGCGGCCCAGACGTTGGCCAGGCCCACCTCGTGGCCGGACGTCTTCGTCAGGTACTCGGCGAGCTTGGTGCGCAGCTCGACCGCGTCCCGGTCCGGGTAGCGGTTGAGGTCGCGGGCCGCCTCACGGACCCGCTCGGCGATCCGCTCGACCAGCGGCTCGGGCAGCGGGTAGGGGTTCTCGTTGGTGTTCAGCCGTACGGGGACGTCCAGCTGGGGCGCGCCGTAGGGGGACTTGCCGCGCAGCTCGTCCCGTACGGGGAGATCGTCGATACCGAAAGTCACTTACCGGGCACCTTCCAACCGAACCTCGCCTTGATCGCCGCCCCGTGGGCCGGCAGGTCCTCCGCCTCCGCCAGCGTCACCACGTGGTGCGCGACCTCGGCCAGCGCGTCCCGCGTGTAGTCGACGATGTGGATGCCGCGCAGGAAGGACTGGACGGACAGGCCGGAGGAGTGGCAGGCGCAGCCGCCGGTGGGCAGCACGTGGTTGGACCCGGCGGCGTAGTCGCCGAGGGACACCGGCGCCCAGGGGCCGATGAAGATCGCGCCGGCGTTGCGGACCCGGTCGGCCAGGGCGGCCGCGTCGGCCGTCTGGATCTCCAGGTGCTCGGCGCCGTACGCGTCGACGACCCGCAGGCCCTCCTCGACGCCGTCGACGAGGACGATCGCGGACTGCTTGCCGTTCAGGGCGGGGACGATCCGGTCGTCGATGTGCTTGCTGGCCGCGACCTGCGTCTGCAACTCCTTCTCGACCGCCTCCGCGAGGTCCACGGAGTCGGTGACCAGGACGGCCGCCGCGAGCGGGTCGTGCTCGGCCTGGCTGATCAGGTCGGAGGCGACGTGCACCGGGTCGGCCGTGGAGTCCGCGAGGACCGCGATCTCGGTCGGGCCGGCCTCGGCGTCGATGCCGATCTTGCCGGTGAAGTAGCGCTTGGCGGCGGCGACCCAGATGTTGCCGGGGCCGGTGACCATGTTGGTGGGCGGGCAGGACTCGGTGCCGTACGCGAACATCGCGACGGCGGTCGCGCCACCGGCGGCGTACACCTCGTCGACGCCCAGCAGCGCGCACGCGGCGAGGATCGTCGGGTGCGGCAGGCCGCCGAACTCGGCCTGGGCGGGCGAGGCGAGCGCGATGGACTCGACTCCGGCCTCCTGCGCCGGGACCACGTTCATGATCACGGACGAGGGATACACGGACCGGCCGCCGGGGGCGTACAGCCCGACGCGGTCGACCGGCACCCACTTCTCGGTGACCGAGCCGCCGGGCACGACCTGGGTGGTGTGGGTGGAGCGGCGCTGGGCGCGGTGGACGAGCCGGGCGCGGCGGATGGACTCCTCCAGGGCCGCGCGCACGGCCGGGTCCAGCTCGTCGAGGGCCTTGGTGAGGGCCTCGGCGGGGACGCGCACCTGCTCGAGCCTGACTCCGTCGAACTTCTCCGCGAAGTCGATCAGCGCCGCGTCGCCACGATGATGCACGGCCTCGCAGATCGGACGCACCTTCTCGAGGGCGGCCGAGACGTCGAAGTCGGCTCGGGGCAGCAGGTCGCGCAGGGCGGGGCCCTCGGGGAGGGCGTCGCCGCGCAGATCGATTCGGGAGATCACGGTCCCATTCTCCCAGACCGTCGTCCCACGCCGTCCGCGCGTATCAATGGCTGATACAGACCCTGGGACATCTCCTTCACCACGCGCGTTCGGAGCGTCACCCACCGGGCATGACGATCGTACGAAAACACGAAGGAGGCGCAGGTGACCGAGGGGGACGGCGAGCCGCCGGAGGACCTGACGGCCGCCGAGGTGGGCATGTGGCAGGCGTTCCGCAACGGCACCGTGTACGACCTGAGCAGCGGCGATCGGGTGGTGGACGATCCGCACGGCGGGCGTCCGTGGGGTCCGGAGCGGACCGTGCGGGCGCGGATCGTGTGCTGGCTGCTGCTGGACGGGCCGCCCGCGCTGGCGGGCCGGGTGTCGGCGCTGAAGCTCGCCGGGGTGCAGATCAGCGACCCCGTGGAGCTGGCGGGCGGGATCGTGGTGCCGTACGTCGAGCTGCGCGGCTGCCGGTTCGAGCGCGAGGTGCTGCTGCCGGAGGCGCGCTTCACGACCCTGCGGATGGTGGACTGCGCGGTGCCGCGGCTCGAGGCGGCCCGGGTGCACACGGAGGGCGATCTGCATCTGCCGCGCTGCCGCTTCGACCGCGGCATCCGACTGACCGACGCGCAGATCGGCACCGACCTGCTGCTCAACCAGGCCGTCGTGCACTCCGACCGGCGCGGCCGCTCCATCGCCGGCGACGGCATCAGCGTGGGGCAGGACGTGCAGGCCGAGCTGCTGGAGTCGTACGGCGAGCTGAGTCTGCGCGGGGCGGCCGTCGGCCAGTCGCTGAGCCTGCGTGGGGCGCGGCTGGTCAACCCGGACGGGCGGCACGCGCTGAACGCGCCGCAGCTGACCGTGGGCCGCACGCTGTACATGACCCCGGCCGCGGTGGGCAGCGGCTGGCCGACCGGGGTGACGCCGCCGCGCGGTACGCGCATCCAGTCCTTCGAGTGCGTCGGCGGGGCCCGGCTCGACGACGGCCGGTTCGGGGACGCCGTCGACCTGGAGCGGGCGCGGCTGGAGCTGGCCGAGGACCAGGAGCTGTCGCTGCGCCGGGTGCAGACGCCCGAGCTGCGTTTCCTGGGCGAGACGCCCCGGCTGGGCCGCGTGGTGCTGTCCGGGGCGCGGATCGTGAACCTGGTCGACCGGGCGAGCAGCTGGCCGGGGCCGGGCCGGCTGCACATCGGGGGCTTCACCTACGAGAACCTGGTGCCGCACGGCCCCTTCTCCCCCGCGCAGCGCCTGGAGTGGGTGGCCGCGGCGACCGCCGAGTACAGCCCGGAGCCGTACGAGCGGCTGGCCGCGGTGCTGCGCGCGGGCGGCGAGGACGAGGACGCCCGCGAGGTGCTGCTCGCCAAGCAGCGCCGGCGCCGCGAGACGCTGCCGCTGGGCACGAAGCTGTGGGGATACGTCCAGGACCTCACGGTCGCCTACGGCTACCGGCCGGGCCGGGCCGCGCTGTGGATGGCCGTGCTGTGGGCGGCGGGCTCCCTGGCCTTCGCCCACGCCGGGCGTCCCGAGGTGGCCACCGGAACCGCGGAGCCGCCCTGGAACCCGGCCCTCTTCGCCCTGGACCTACTCCTGCCGGTGATCGACCTCGGCCAGGTCGGCGTCTGGCAGCTCCAGGGCGGCTGGCAGTGGCTGGGGGCGGCGCTGGTCCTGGCGGGCTGGGTCCTGGCGACGACGGTGGCGGCGGGGGCGACACGACTGCTGAGGCCGGGGTGACACGACCGCTCAGGCCGGGGTGACACGGCTGCTCAGGCCGGGTGGCACGACTGCTGAGGCCGGGCGGCACGACTGCTGAGGCCGAGGTGACACACGGTGACCGCTCTTTACCCGGCTTTGACCGCGGTTCGTACAACCATCGGCGGGTTCCGTGAAGGCTCTGGCGCCGGTACGAGCTGCGGTCTTTCAATGGTCGACACCATGGCTCTGCTGCCCCCGTTCATCCGCGGCGCCCGGATGTCCAAGGCTCCCGCGCGGACGCGCCCCGTCCCCGGACTGCCGGCCGACGACGAGGTGCTCCTCGACGCGCCCGACGACCGGCTCGGCCCGGCCCTGGTCGCCGCCGCGCGCGGCGAGCACGGCCCGGCCGCCGCCCTGCTCGCGGCCACCCGCGCGCACGGCGAGTGGGAGCTGCGCGACCGCTACGTCGTCCGGCTGGCGTTCTTCGCGCACTCGCGCCCGGAGTGGTTCGAGGCATGGCGTACGGCCGCCCCGCACGACCCGGACGCGCTGCTGGTCGGCGCGCAGCTCGCGGTCGACCGGGCATGGGGCTCGCCGGCGCGGCAGGAGCTGCTGCGCGAGGTGAGCCCGGCGATCACGGCCACCGCGCACGGCGACCACCGCGACCCGGTGCCCTGGCGCCTCGCGCTGGACCACGCGCGCGGCTCGCGGGCCGGGCACAAGTACTTCGGGGAGCTGTGGGAGGCGGCGGTACGGCGGGCCCCGCACCACTACGGCTGCCATGTGGCGGCCCTGCGCTATCTGGCCGCCACCTGGCACGGCGCGCACCGCGAGTGCTTCGACTTCGCCGACCGGGCCGCGCAGGACGCCCCCGAGGACGCGCTGGTGCAGGCGCTGCCGGTGCGGGCGGCCTTCGCGTATCTGACCGACGGCTGCGGCCCCTCGGTGCCCCGCGCCCGGCTGGACGCGGCGGCGGACCGGGCGATCGCCCTGTCGGCGCGGTTCCCGGCGGCCGACCCGTGGCCGGCGCAGATCCGCAATCTGCTCGCCTGTGTGCTGGTGCGCCTGGACCGTCGCACGGACGCCCTGGACCAGCTGCGGCTGACCGGCCCGTACGCCACGTCCTTCCCGTGGGACCGGGCCGGGGAGGACCCGCTCGGGCTGTTCCTGCGGGTCCGGGCGGGCCTGCTCGCGGGCGTCGGCGCGGTGGAGGTGGACGGCCCCGGGCATCCGCACAGTGGGCACGGCGGACGCGCCCGCTCGGCCGACCATTAGGCTTTGGCGCCGTGACCACCGTCCGGCTGCCGCTCTTTCCGCTGAACTCGGTTCTGTTCCCGGGGCTCGTACTCCCGCTGAACGTCTTCGAGGAGCGCTATCGCGCGTTGATGCGCACCCTTGCCAAGACTCCTGAGGAGGAACCGCGCCAGTTCGCCGTCGTGGCGATCCGCGACGGCCATGAGGTGGCGCCGAGCGCGCCCGGCATGCCGGACCCGACGGCCCTGCCCGAGCGCGGGCCCGCCGCGGGGTTCGGCGACGACCCGGCGAAGGCGTTCCACACGGTCGGCTGCGTCGCGGACGCGGCGACGATCCGGGAGCGGCCCGACGGCACCTTCGAGGTGCTGGCGACCGGCACGACCCGGGTGCGGCTGCTGTCCGTGGACGCCTCCGGGCCGTTCCTCATGGCCGAGCTGGAGCCGCTGGAGGAGGAGCCGGGCGACGAGGCGGGGGCGCTGGCCGAGGGGGTGCTGCGGGCGTTCCGGCAGTACCAGAAGCGGCTGGCCGGGGCGCGGGAGCGGTCGCTGTCGACCGGCGCGGACCTGCCCGACGAGCCGTCGGTGGTGTCGTACCTGGTGGCCGCGGCGATGGTGCTGGACACGCCGACCAAGCAGCGGCTGCTGCAGGCCCCCGACACCGCGTCCCGGCTGCGCGACGAGCTGAAACTCCTTCGCGCCGAGACGGCGATCATCCGTAGCCTGCCGTCGCTGCCGTCGCAGGACCTGACGCGCGGACCGACGAGTCTGAACTGAGGCTGGACCGAGGCATGGCGAAGAAGTCGAAGAAGCAGCAGGCGGGTGGGACGCCGGCGACGGTGGCCCTCACCGCGGCCGGCGTGGACTACACGGTCCACTCCTACGACCACGACCCGTCCCACCCCTCCTACGGCGAGGAGGCCGCCGAGGCGATGGGCGTGTCCCCCGACCGTGTCTTCAAGACCCTGGTCGCGGACGTCGACGGCACGCTGACGGTGGCGGTCGTGCCGGTCGCGGGTTCCCTGGACCTCAAGGCCCTCGCCTCGGCGGTCGGCGGCAAGAAGGCGGCGATGGCCGACCCGGCGCTGGCCGAGCGTACGACGGGGTATGTGCGGGGTGGTATCTCGCCGCTGGGGCAGCGCAAGAAGTTGCCGACCGTGCTCGACGCGTCGGCCTCCGGCCACGCCACGATCTGTGTCTCGGCCGGGCGCCGGGGGCTTGAGGTGGAGCTGGCTCCGGGGGATTTGGCGGCGCTGACGGGTGCGGTGCTCGCGCCTGTCGGGCGGCCGTAGGGGCCGGCTGACGTTCGCAGCCGGCTGCGGGCCGTCCGTGGCTGGTCGCGCCCACGCGGCGGAGCCGCATATCGATACAGCCCCGCGCCCCTTAAGGCACACCCTCTACTGCGTCTGGATCTCCGGGTCCCTCGGGCCGAACAGGGCTGTCAGGCCCAGGTGGATCAGCAGGGCGCCGACCGACCAGGCCAGGAGGGCGCCCTTCGCGCCCAGCTTCAGGGGGGCCGAGAAGGTGACGCCCTTGCCGACCTCCTTGGCGTGGGCGAGGACGTCGTCGGCCGGGCCGAGCCACATGCCCAGGCGCCAGGCCAGCAGGGAGCCGAGGAGGCCACCGAGGGCCAGGGCGACGACCAGGGGGGCGCCTCCCCTGCGACGCCACAGGAACACGGCCAGTGCCGTCACCGCGCCGAAGGCGAGAGCCAGCAGGGTGAACGTTCCGTCGACGCCGATCGCCTGTTCGCCCTCGGTGTCCTTGACGTAGACGACCCAGCTGCCGTCGACCACATCGGCGACCAGCGGTATGCGCGGCGCCAGCCAGTTCCACAGCACGCCGAGGAGCACACCGCACACCGCCACCGCGACGGTGATCACAGCGGCTTCGCGCAGCTCGGTCTTCATGCCGGGACCGTCCTGTTCGTACACCTCGTGGCCGTACCCGCTCCCGGCCACGTCCGACCGGGGCGGCCATCCCTCGTGCGGTGAGGGCGACTGACTGTGTGCCGAGTGGTCGTGCGGCGGCGGAGGCGGAGTAAGCGGTGCGGTCACCCTGACATCGTGCCAGGCCCGCCCGGCCGACGCGTCACCGGACGGCAGCCCGGCGGTACGCCCACGTCGCCACGGCCAGCGAGAACACCCCGACCCCCGCACACACGGCGAGGTCCGCGGCCACCACGGCCCAGTCGGGGTGCGCCGAGAAGGTGCGCGTGTACGCCTCGACGCCGTAGGTCGAGGGCAGCAGATCGCGGGCGAACTGCACGAACCCGGGCATCCGCTCCGGCGGCAGCACCCCGAGCAGCAGCGCCGCCGACATCCCCAGCTGCCCCAGTACGGTCGCCAGCTCCGGCCGCGGCGCGAGCAGCCCGAGCGCCGCGCCGAGCCCGGACAGCGCGGCCCCGGCCAGCGGCACCACCGCGAGCAGCATCCACAGATTGGTCAGCGGCAGCCCGAACAGCACGCACCCGAAGGCGGCCGTGACGAAGGTCCCCGGCAGGGTGAAGGAGGCGTACGCGCCGGCCGCGCCCAGCACCACGGCCGTCGGCGGCACCGGCAGGGTCGCGTAGTGGTCGAGGCCCCCGGTCGCCCGCAACTGCCCGAAGTACTGCGCGAGCAGGTTCAGCGCGACGAACGCGACGACCAGCACGGCCGAGCCGGCCACGACCGACTCCGCCTGGCTGCCGCCGTCGACGACCCCGCGCATCATGATCAGGATGCCGATGGACTGGAAGGTCGCCACGAACAGCAACGGGATGCGCGCCACCCGGGCCCGGGACAGCTGGGCCCGGTACACGGCCGCCAGCGACGGCCACAGCCGCGCCCGCGGCCCGAGCTCGGCCGCCCACGCGGCCGGCTCCTCCGCATCCAGGGCACTGCCCGGCAGCACCTCTGCGGGTACGACACTCACCTCGCGCTGCTCCCCTTCCTGGGGTCCCGGGGGTTTGGTACGGATCCGGTGGCCGTCCTGCTCACGCCTTCACCAGTCCCTGCCGTGCCGCCCCGCCCAGCGCCAGGTAGACGTCCTCCAGGCTGGGCGTGGCCAGCGTGAAGTCGTCCAGCGCGGCGAACGCGGCCCCGCCGGTGACGGTGGCGACCACCGCGCGGGCCTCCTCCGGCGCGAGCCGCAGCGTCCAGCGGCGCCCGGACTGAACGGCCCCCTCGCGCAGCGCGGCGACCTCGGGCACCTCCAGCGGGGCCCGGTCCCGCCACACCAGCTCGACCCGGACCTCGCCGGCCACGCGCTCCTTGAGCCCGGTGGGTGTGTCGCAGGCGATCACCCGGCCCCGGTCGAGGACGGCGACCCGGTCCAGGACCGTCTCGGCCTCGATCACGTTGTGGGTGACCAGCAGCACCGTCGCACCGCGTTCGGCGCGCCGACGGTCCACGGCGGACCACACGGCCCGCCGGGCCACCGGGTCCATGGCAGTGGTCGGCTCGTCGAGCACCAGCAGCGGCCGTTCCCCGACCAGCGCGGCGGCGAAGCAGGCCAGCCGCCGCTGCCCGCCGGACAGCTTCTTCAGCGGCCGCGCGGCGAGCGCGGTCAGGCCCAGCTCCTCCAGCACGGCGTCCCGCTCGGCGCGGGCCTGCCGTACGTCGAGGCCGCGCAGCCGCCCGGTCGTCTCGGCGGCCAGCGACACGGTCAGCTCGTCCAGCGCGGACGACTCCTGCCCGAGATACGCCAGGAGCCGCGCGGCCCGCTCCGGGTGCCGCACGATGTCGTGCCCGAGGATCTGCACACTGCCGCGGTCGGGGCGCATCAGCCCGGTGAGCTGGCGTACGAGGGTGGTCTTGCCGGCGCCGTTCGGGCCGAGCAGCCCGAAGATCTCGCCGCGCCGGATGTCCAGCGCCACGTCGTCGGTGGCCCGCACCTCGGGCGTGGCGGCCACACCGCGCCGGCCCCGTACCGCGGGATACGTCTTGGTCAGTCCGCGCGCCGCGCACACGACATCACCGGAGCGTCCTGGTGCCTGTGCCGCGCGCGTACTCACAAGGGACGAGAGTACGGGGTCGGCCGGGCGCCCACTCTCCCGGGTGGCACCATGACCGCAAATGCGCTCTTTCCGGCGCAACGGCGATCAACCGCGACGCCGTCGCCCGCACGGTCGCGCGGTTTCCCGTGACCCTGGGCGTGACCCGGACGGCCTACTCCCCGGCAGGGGCGTGCTCGGCCGCCGTGCGGACGTCGACCTCGCGCCAGAAGCCGGCCCGGATCGCGTACCGGTCGTGCTCGTCGATCTGGTCGTCCTTGTGCGCGAGCAGCCCGAACCGGGCCGCGTACCGCAGCAGCTCGCCGTCGACGCGGTGCGGGATGCGCGGGTACATGCCCGACAGCCGCTGCAGATGCCCCTGGTCCCCCAGCCGTGCCATCCACCGCCGCGCGAACACCTGCCCGACCTCGTACGGGTCTCCGCCGACGGTCGTGATGTCCTCCTCGCGGTCGGCCCACCGCTGCTCGGCCGTGGTCAGCTGGGCCAGCGTCGGCATGGAGGCGATCTCGGGGGGTTCCGCGGCGACGCCGGGCCGGTCGACCCAGCCTTTGTCGGAGGACCAGCGCAGGGTCGCGCTCGCCGGGTGCGGGGCGGGCTGGCCGCCGGGCGCGCGCAGGGCGGCGAGGTCCTTGGGCGTGGGCACGCCCTTGGGGGCGGGCACCCGCTCCTCGGCCGAGACGGACGCGGCGGCGGGTGCGCCGGGCTGCCGGTGCGGGGCCTCCTCGTCGGGCCGCTCCCTGCCGCTGAGCGCGGATTCGGGCAGCGGCGCGGAGAGGATCGCGGCGATCTCGGGGCGCGGCACGGGCGGCGGCGCGCAGATGCCGGTCAGTTCCTTCGCGCGGACGGCCTTGGTGATCCAGGCGCGGTCCAGGACACGGCGTTCGTCGGCCTCGGCGACGAGGTCCTCGGACTGGTTGTAGTCGCCGTCGGCGGCCTGGACGGCCCACAGGTGGACGGCCACGCCGTGTTCCTTGGCGGCCATCATGCCGGGCAGCAGGTCGCCGTCGCCGGTGACGAGGACGATGTCGGAGCAGGCGCGGTTGCGGGCCAGTTCGGTGAGTTCGGCGTGCATCGCGGCGTCGACGCCCTTCTGCGCCCAGCGTCCGTCGCTGCGGGTCAGGGCGCCGAGCCGGACGGTGACCCGGGGCATCACGCGCAGCCGGCGGTGTTCGGGCTGGGGGACGCGGTCGGGGGCGCCGTCGAACCAGTAGATGCGCAGCAGGGGGCGCTCGGTGTCGGATTCGGCGCGCTCGCGCAGGCCCTGGATGAGGGCGGCGTGGTCGACGGTGATGCGGGACCTGGAGGGCTCCCCGGCGAGGAGGCTGGCGGCGGCCCCCAGCAGATACCCGGCGTCCACCAGGACGATGCAGCGGTCCACGCGACTCACCCTCTTCCTGGGAGGTTTGCTTCGGGCTTCCTTCGAGTCTGCCCGACGGCGCGTGGGTTAACGGCCGGAACTCGATCTTCGGCGTGGCGTTTCGGAGCGCCGCGCGCCGACCGCGCCCTTCACGCACGGTAATTATCCGAAATGCGCTCGTTGTCAGCCTATGTGAATCTGGTCGCGGCCCTGGCCCCTAGATCCCCCACAGGAGGCAGATCACCATGGCCAAGAACAAGAACCGTGACCGTAAGCGACCGCAGTCCGAGCGTGCCCCGCAGTCCGCCCAGACGAGCCCGATGCACTCGGAGTCGGAGCAGATGGCGCCGCCGGTGTCTCCCGCAGACATGGCACGCAAGGGCCGGCAGAAGCGCTTCGGTCACAACTGACCTCTGCGTATGGGTTGTTGAGACCCAGGCACACAACGAGGGGCGCACCCTTTACGGGTGCGCCCCTCGCGCTGTCGTACGACGGCTCAGCCGGCCAGGCAGGACGGGCCGAGCAGCACCTTCAGATCGCCGAACAGCGCCGGGTCGGGCTTGACCCGATGGCGGTCCAGACGCAGCACCGTCGTCCTGGTCGGGCCCTGGAGCTTGATGCGGACCTCGCTGTCGCCCTTGTGATGGCTGAGGATCTCGCCGAGGCGGCTGACCATGGGCGGGGTGACCCTCGTGGCCGGGATGGTGAGGATCACCGGCGCGTTGGTGCCGGCGGCCGACAGGTCGGGGACCATCAGCTCCATCGCCACCAGCCGCGGGATGTCCTCGCGCTTGTCGAGGCGACCCTTGACGAACACCACGGCGTCCTCGACGAGCTGGGTGGACACCAGCTGGTAGGTGGCCGGGAAGAACATGCACTCGATGGAGCCCGCCAGGTCCTCGACGGTGGCGATCGCCCAGGCGTTGCCCTGCTTGGTCATCTTGCGCTGCAGGCCCGAGATGATGCCGCCGATGGTCACGACCGCGCCGTCCGCGTGCTCACCTCCGGTGAGCTGGGCGATGCCCGCGTCCGCCTTGTCGGACAGCACGTGCTCCAGGCCGAAGAGCGGGTGGTCGGAGACGTACAGGCCGAGCATCTCCCGCTCCTGGGCGAGCAGATACGTCTTCTCCCACTCGTCCGGGGAGAACTCCACGTCGAGCCCGAAGCCCGGCTCGCTGCTGCTCTCCTCGCCCATGCCGCCGAAGAGGTCGAACTGGCCCTCGGCCTCCTTGCGCTTGACCGCGACCACGTTGTCGATCATCGGTTCGTACTGCGCCGTCAGGCCCTTGCGGGTGTGGCCCATGGTGTCGAAGGCGCCGGCCTTGATCAGCGATTCGGTGGTGCGCTTGTTGCAGACCACCGCGTCGACCTTGTCGAGGTAGTCGGGGAAGGAGGCGTACTTCCCCTTGGTCTTGCGGCACTTGATGATCGACTCGACGACGTTGGTGCCGACGTTGCGCACGGCGGACAGGCCGAAGAGGATCACGTCGTCGCCCTGGGCGGCGAAGTTCGACTCCGACTCGTTGACGTTCGGCGGGAGGACCTTGATGCCCATGCGGCGGCACTCGTTGAGGTAGACCGCGGACTTGTCCTTGTCGTCCTTCACGGACGTCAGCAGCGCCGCCATGTACTCGGCCGGGTGGTTGGCCTTGAGGTAGGCGGTCCAGTAGGACACCAGGCCGTACGCGGCGGAGTGCGCCTTGTTGAAGGCGTAGCCGGCGAACGGGACCAGCACGTCCCACAGCGCCTGGATGGCTTCGTCGCTGTAGCCGTTCTTGCGGGCGCCGGCCTGGAAGATGACGAAGTTCTTCTCCAGCTCCTCCGGCTTCTTCTTGCCCATCACGCGGCGGAGGATGTCGGCCTCGCCGAGCGAGTAGCCCGCGATGATCTGGGCGGCCTTCTGCACCTGCTCCTGGTAGACGATCAGGCCGTAGGTGACCGCGAGGACCTCTTCGAGGGGCTCCTCCAGCTCCTTGTGGATCGGCGTGATCTCCTGCTGGCCGTTCTTGCGCAGCGCGTAGTTCGTGTGGGAGTTCATGCCCATCGGGCCCGGCCGGTACAGGGCCGACACGGCGGAGATGTCTTCGAAGTTGTCGGGCTTCATCAGCCGCAGCAGCGAGCGCATGGGGCCGCCGTCGAACTGGAAGACGCCGAGGGTGTCGCCGCGCTGGAGCAGGTCGAAGGTCGTGGGGTCGTCCAGCGGGAGGCTCAGGAGATCGATGTCGATCCCCTTGTTGGCCTTCACCATCTTGACGGCGTCGTCCATGATCGTGAGGTTGCGCAGGCCGAGGAAGTCCATCTTCAGCAGGCCGAGCGACTCACAGCTCGGGTAGTCCCACTGCGTGATGGTGACGCCGTCGGTGTGCCTGACCCAGACGGGGACGTGGTCGGTGATGGTCTCGCTGGACATGATCACGCCGGCCGCGTGCACGCCCATCTGCCGGACCAGGCCCTCCACACCGCGCGCGGTGTCGATGACCTTCTTCACATCCGGCTCGTTCTCGTACATCGCCCGGATCTCGCCCGCCTCCGAGTAGCGGGGGTGCTGCGGGTCGGTGATGCCGGAGAGCGGGATGCCCTTGCCGAGGACGTCCGGCGGCATGGCCTTGGTGAGGCGGTCGCCCATCGCGTACGGGTAGCCCAGCACGCGCGCGGAGTCCTTGATGGCGTTCTTGGCCTTGATGGTGCCGTAGGTGCCGATCATGGCGACCTTGTCGGCGCCGTATTTCTCGGTGACGTACCTGATCACCTCGACGCGCCGACGCTCGTCGAAGTCGATGTCGACATCGGGCATCGAGATGCGCTCGGGGTTGAGGAACCGCTCGAAGATCAGGCCGTGCGGGATCGGGTCGAGGTCGGTGATGCCGAGGGCGTAGGCGACGATCGAGCCGGCCGCGGAGCCTCGGCCGGGGCCGACGGCGATGCCCTGCTTCTTGGCCCACATGATGAAGTCGGCGACGACGAGGAAGTAGCCGGGGAAGCCCATCGAGATGATGGTGTCCATCTCGTACTCGACCTGCTTCATGCGGTCGTCCGGGATGCCCTCGGGGAAGCGGCGGTGCATGCCGCGCATGGTTTCCTCGCGGAACCAGCTGACCTCGGTGTAGCCCTCGGGGATGTCGAACTTGGGCATGAGGTCGCGCTTCTCGAACATGCCGGCGGTGTCGACCTGCTCGGCGACCAGGAGGGTGTTGCGGCAGCCCTCCTGCCAGGCGTCCGAGGAGTCGATGGCGTACATCTCGTCCGTGGACTTGAGGTAGTAGCCGGTGCCGTCGAACTTGAAGCGGTCCGGGTCGGAGAGGTTCTTGCCGGTCTGGATGCACAGCAGCGCGTCGTGCGCCCCGGCCTCATGGGCGTAGGTGTAGTGCGAGTCGTTGGTGACCAGCGGCGGGATGCCGAGCTTCTTGCCGATCTCCAGCAGGCCGTCGCGGACCCGGCGCTCGATCTCGATGCCGTGGTCCATCAGCTCCAGGAAGTAGCGGTCCTTGCCGAAGATGTCCTGGTACTCGGCGGCCGACTTCAGGGCCTCGTCGAAGTGGCCGAGGCGCAGCCGGGTCTGGAGCTCGCCGGAGGGGCAGCCGGTGGAGGCGATGAGCCCCTCGGACCACTTGGAGATGGTCTCCTTGTCCATCCGGGGCCACTTCTGCAGCCAGCCCTCGGCGTAGGCGTCGGAGGAGAGCCGGAAGAGGTTGTGCAGACCTGTCGCGTTCGCCGCCCAGATCGTCTTGTGGGTGTAGCCACCCGAACCGGAGACGTCGTCCCGCTTCTGGTGCGGCTGGCCCCACTGGATCTTGCGCTTGTTGCGCCGGGACTCGGGGGCGACATACGCCTCGATCCCGATGATCGGGGTGATTCCGGCCTTCTTCGCGGAGTGGAAGAAGTCGTACGCCCCGTGGAGGTTGCCGTGATCGGACATGGCGATGTGCGTCATGCCCATCTCGTTGCACGCGTTGAACATGTCCTTCAGCCGCGCGGCACCGTCCAGCAGCGAGTACTGGGTGTGGACGTGCAGGTGCGTGAACGGCGGCTTTGACACGGTGGGCCCTCCAGGGGAAACACTCGGCGACGGGCTGGCGGACAGTTCTGGGGTCAGCGTCGAAGTCTATGCCTCGGCACTGACACCCGGCGGGCACTCCGACGTACGGTCGTGCGTTGGAGACGGCAGAAACACTGTCGTACGTGTCATGCACCAGGAGGCTCCCAGCGATGTCGGTTCCCCAGCTCAGTGACGAGCAGCGCGGCGAGGAGATCCTGGCCGTCTTCGACACCGCCTTCGGCGAGCTCCTGGCCGCCGACCCGGCCGCGTTCCGGGTGAAGTTCCGCAAGATGGCGGCCTCCGCGTTCGCCTTCTACCGCGGCACGGCGGGGCTCTTCTACCACGACGTGGACGCCGATCGGCGGGGCGGGCCGTTCCTGGACGAGCGCACCTCGCGCGTGTGGATCCACGGCGATCTGCACGCGGAGAACTTCGGCACGTACATGGACGCCACGGGCCGCCTGATCTTCAACGTCAACGACTTCGACGAGGCCTACGTCGGCCCCTTCACCTGGGACCTCAAGCGTTTCTCGGCCTCCGTCGCCCTCATCGGCTACGCCAAGGCGCTCAGCGACGAGCAGATCACCGAGCTGGTGGGGATCTACGCGGCCGCCTACCGCGAGCGCATCCACGCCCTGGCCACCGGCGCCAAGCGCGACGAGGTGCCGCCCTTCACCCTGGACACCGCCGAGGGCCCGCTCCTTGACGCCCTGCGCGACGCCCGCTCGCTGACCCGCTTCGGGCTGCTGGAGTCGATGACGGAGATCCGCGACTTCGAGCGGCGCTTCTCCGCGGGCGGCGGCTCCATCGAGCTGGACGCGGCCACTCGCTACAAGGTGCTCGCGGCCTTCGACGGCTATCTGGAGACGCTGCCGGAGACCTCGCTGGCCCGCCCGGACTCCTACCGCGTCAAGGACGTCGTCGGCCGCCGCGGCATCGGCATCGGCTCGGCCGGGCTGCCGTCGTACAACATCCTGCTGGAGGGCCACAGCGACGCCCTGGAGAACGACGTGGTGATCTACGTCAAGCAGGCCCAGACCCCGGCGGTGTCCCGGCACATCACCGACCCGGCGATCCGGGAGTACTTCCAGCACGAGGGCCACCGCACGGTGATCTCCCAGCGCGCTCTGCAGGCGCACGCCGACCCGTGGCTGGGCTGGACCGAGCTGGACGGCGCGGGCCAGCTGGTCGCCGAGGTCTCGCCGTACGCGGTGGACCTGGACTGGGGCGACATCGACGACCCGGAGGAGATCGCGGCGGTCGTCGCCGATCTGGGCCGGGCGACCGCCTCGATGCACTCCGCGGCGGACGACACCTCCGGCGAGTCGCTGGTGCCGTTCTCCACCGAGCGGGCCATCGACGCGGCGATCGCCGCCGACGAGGAGGGCTTCGCGCCGCTCCTTGTGGACTTCGCGCACAGCTACGGCGCACGCGCGCGTGCCGACCACCAGATCTTCGTCGACCTGTTCCGCAACGGCCGCATCCCGGGGCTGTGACGCGTACCGCAGGGTTCACAGGATTCCTTTAGGGGTCCCTTACCGCAGCGCATGACACACTTTTGGGCGATGGACATCTCAGGGACCCGGCTCAGAGCCGTGCGCGCGGCGCTGTTCACGGCGGTCGTCGTGACGCTCAGCACCGCGTCGCACGTGCTGCTGTCCGGTGTCCCGCTGCCGGTGGGCACGGTCGCGGTGGTCTCCGCCGCCGTGTTCGCCGTCGCGTACGCCCTGGCGGGCGGCGAGCGCGGCTTCGGCCGGATCGCCGCCCTGCTGATCCCGCTGGAGCTGGCCGCCGACACGGTCTTCACCACCGGCCAGCACACCTGCTACGGCGCCGCGGGCGGCCCGGTCGCCGGGCCTCTGCGTGCGGTCGGTCTGGATCTGCTGTGCGCCGGCGAGGTGGGCGGCCCGCTCGCCCGGGTCACCGGCGGCGCGGGCGGCGACCGGGTCGCGGCCCTGCTCGCGCAGGCCGACCCCACGACCGCCTGGCTGCTGCTCTCCGCCCATGTCGGCGTCGGGCTGCTGGCCGCGGCCTGGCTGCGGCGCGGCGAGCGGGCGCTGGCCCAGCTGGTGCGCGCCGCCGGCGCCACCACCTTCCGGCCCCTGCTGCTGGCGGTCGCCGCGGTCGCCGTACGCCGCACCCCGGCCCGCCCCGGCCGGCCGCGCCCGGTGTGCCGTACGGCCCCGGTACGCGACCTGCTGCTCTCGCACTCCCTGGGACGGCGTGGACCGCCGTGCTCCCCCGCCCTCGCCGCCGCCTGAGCGACGGCACGGGCTTCCCCTGAGCACAGACAGTCCCCCATCCGTATCCCGCGTACGACGTGTGCGCGTCCCCCATGGAGATCATCAGCATGAGCAAGCGGAACAGCCAGGCGGCGAAGTCGGCGGCCCGGGAGCGGCTGCGCGTCGAGCGCGAGCGTGAGGCGAAGAAGGCGAAGGTCAGGCGGCAGCTGACCGTCGCGGGCGCGGTCGTCGGTGTCCTGGCCGCGGCGGGCGGCATAGGCTTCGCCGTCGTCCAGGCCAACCAGCCGGGCCAGTGGGAGGAGGCCGCGAAGGCCACGGTGGTCGCCCCGGCCAACACCTCCGGCAAGAACGGCACCACGATCGTCGTCGGCGACTCCAAGACCGACAACGTGGTCCACCTCTACGAGGACCCGCGCTGCCCGGCCTGCGCCAGCTTCGAGCAGACCGTCGGCGAGACCGTGAACAAGGGCATGGAGGACGGCGACTACAAGCTGTCCTTCACCCTCGGCACCTTCCTCGACGGCAACCTCGGCGGCGAGGGCTCCAAGAACGCCCTGAGCGCCCTCGGCGCGGCGCTGAACGTCGGCCCCGAGGCGTTCCTGGACTACAAGGCCGCGCTGTACTCGGCGAAGTACCACCCCGAGGAGACCAGCGACGACCTCGCCGACGACAGCTACCTGATCAAGGTGGCGAACACGGTCGACGCGCTGAAGAACAACAAGAAGTTCCAGGACGCCGTGGAGAAGGGCACCTACGACGCCTGGGCGATGAGGATGAGCAAGTCCTTCGACGACGCGGAGGGAGTGGACTCCACCCCGACCGTCAAGATCAACGACAAGGTCATCAAGAACCCGACCTCCGTCGCCGAGTGGCAGACGGCGCTGAAGGACGCGGGCGTGACCAAGTAAGGAAACGCGTCACCGAAGAGCGGGCGAACTCTTGGGAGTTCGCCCGCTTTCGCTGTCCGAATGTCTTACATGTTGGACTACTGATCAGTAATCTGATCGGCCGTGACCAGTCGCCACAGATCTCACATAGATCCCAACACGCCCGCTCCGCGCCGCCGTTCGGTCGTCAAGGCCGCCGCTGCCGGAGCCGTCCTCGCCGCTCCGCTCGCCGCGTCGCTGCCCGCGCGCGCCGCCGAGTCGGCCCCCGCCTTCCTGCACGGCATCGCCTCCGGCGACCCGCTGCCCGACGGTGTCCTGCTGTGGACCCGGGTGACCCCGACCGCCGAGGCGGTGCCGGGTTCCGGGCTCGGCCCGGACACCGCGGTGGAGTGGGTCGTCGCCACCGACAAGGCGCTGACGAACATCGTCGCCAAGGGCTCCGTCACCGCCACCGCCGCCTCCGACCACACGGTCAAGGCGGACGTGCGCGGCCTCGCCCCCGCCACCGACTACTTCTTCCGCTTCTCCGCGGGCGGCACCGACTCGCCGACGGGCCGCACCCGCACCGCGCCCGCCGCCGACGCGGCCGTGGCGAACCTGCGCTTCGGCGTGGTGTCCTGCGCCAACTGGGAGGCCGGCCACTTCGCCGCCTACCGCCATCTCGCGGCCCGCGGCGACCTGGACGCCTGGCTGCACCTCGGGGACTACATCTACGAGTACGGCACCGGCCAGTACGGCACCCGCGGCACGGTCGTACGGCCGCACGCCCCGGCGAACGAGATCGTCTCCCTGGCCGACTACCGCACCCGGCACGGCCGCTACAAGACCGACGCCGACCTCCAGGCCCTGCACGCCAAGGCGCCGGTCGTGGCGATCTGGGACGACCACGAGTTCGCCAACGACACCTGGTCCGGCGGCGCGGAGAACCACACCGAGGGCGCGGAGGGTGCCTGGGCGGCCCGTCAGTCCGCGGCCAAGCAGGCCTACTTCGAGTGGATGCCGGTGCGCCCGGCCATCGCCGGCACCACCTACCGCCGGCTGCGCTTCGGCAAGCTCGTCGACCTCTCGCTGCTCGACCTGCGCTCCTTCCGCTCGCAGCAGGTCAAGTTCGGCAACGGCGACGTGGACGACCCGGAGCGCACGCTGACCGGCCGGGCCCAGCTGGACTGGCTGAAAGCGGGCCTGAAGTCCTCGGACACCACCTGGCGGCTGGTCGGCAACTCGGTGATGATCGCCCCGTTCGCCATCGGCGCGCTGTCCGCCGAGCTCCTGGGGCCGCTGGCCGAGTTGCTGGGCCTGCCCAAGGAGGGCCTCGCGATCAACACCGACCAGTGGGACGGCTACACCGACGACCGCCGTGAGCTGCTGGCGCACCTGCGCTCCAACGCCATCAAGAACACGGTGTTCCTGACCGGCGACATCCACATGGCGTGGGCCAACGACGTACCGGTGAACGCCGGGACGTATCCGCTGTCGGCCTCGGCGGCAACCGAGTTCGTGGTCACCTCGGTGACCTCCGACAACCTCGACGACCTGGTGAAGGTCCCCGAGGGCACGGTCTCGGCCGTCGCCGCCCCGGTGATCCGCGCGGCCAACCGGCATGTCCACTGGGTCGACACCGACCGCCACGGCTACGGCGTCCTGGACATCACCGCCGACCGCGCGCAGATGGACTACTACGTGCTGTCCGACCGTACGAAGGCCGACGCGACCTCCGCCTGGGCGCGTTCGTACCGCACGCGCAGCGGCACGCAGAAGGTCGAGCGGACCTACAGCCCGGTGTGAGCCGGACACCCGAGGGGCGATTTTCAGCCAACCGCGGTCTGCTACTGATCGGTTAAGGCGAGATCACGCCGCTACGGCGGGTGGTGTGAGCCAAGGTCCTAATCCGGACACACCACCCGCGCCGGTCACCGCTCTTGTTACATCCGATTCCCAAACTCCGGACACCACGACAGTTCACCTTCCCATTCCTCCGCATTCGCCGGGAATTTGATTGGGCCTGAACAGTGCTCTTGTCGAGTCGGCATGTCCACGTAATCTCCGGGCGGCGGACAGGAAGATCCCTGGCCCGCGAACTCCCCACCGCATCCCCACAGGAGTCAGCATGCGTGCGCTCGCCCCGGTATCTCCCTCTCTGCGCAGACGCCTTCTCGGCACGGCCGCCGTGGCCGGAACCCTGCTGCTCGCCCCGGTGTCGGCCCCCACCGGCATCGCGGCCGCCAGCACCACCGGCGCCGAGTGCGTCGAGGACACGCACGCGCACGCCGCCGCCCGTGAGGCCAAGCCGGGCGCGGGCCAGCAGATCGCCGAGCCCAACGAGGTCACCGCGGCCAAGGCCCAGGCCATGGACGCCGACCTGAAGAAGAAGCTGGACAAGCTGCGCTCCAGCGGCCGCCTCTCGGCCGCGGCCGCCACGGCCACCGTCCCGGTGTACTTCCACGTCATCCACGACGGCACCAAGGGCCAGCTCAGCTCGACCGACATCAACGCCCAGATGAACGTGCTGAACGCGGCCTACGCCGGCCAGGGCACCGGGAACACCGACTCCGGCTTCCAGTTCAGCCTGGCCGGAACCGACTACACGGACAACGCCACCTGGTACAACCTCACCTCCGGCTCGACCGCCGAGAAGCAGATGAAGAGCACCCTGCGCAAGGGCGGCGCCAACGCGCTCAACATCTACAGCGCCAACCTCGGCGGCGGCCTGCTGGGCTGGGCCACCTTCCCCAGCTCCTACAGCTCCAACCCGTCCATGGACGGCGTCGTCATCCTCGACGCGTCCCTGCCGGGCGGCACGGCCACCAACTACGACGAGGGCGACACCGCGACCCACGAGGTCGGCCACTGGATGGGCCTGTACCACACCTTCCAGGGCGGCTGTAACGGCAACGGCGACTACGTCACCGACACCCCGGCCGAGAAGAGCGCCGCCTACCAGTGCCCCACGGGCCGCGACTCCTGCGCCAGCAAGACGGGCGTGGACCCGATCCACAACTTCATGGACTACACGTACGACAACTGCATGTACCAGTTCACCGCGGGCCAGGTGACGCGCATGCAGCAGAGCTGGACCGCCTACCGCGCGGGCTGACCCTACAGACTGTCGAGGAAGCCGAGCGCCACTCTCCACGTGGCCTCGGCCGCCTCGGCGTCGTGGTCCGGCAGGTCGGGGTCGGTGTACAGATGACCGGCCCCGGCGTACCGGTACACCTCCACATCGGCGCCCGTACGGCCCATCTGGAGATACCAGGAGCTCAGCCAGTCGTCGGTCTCGAACGGGTCGGGCTCGGCGACATGCAGCTGCACCGGCAGCTCGTCCGCCGTCACGTTCGGCGCGATGTCCGAGGTGCCGTGCAGCAGGAGCAGACCGCGTGCCTTGTCGTCGCCGAGGGCGAGGGTCTGCGCGATCGAGGCGCCCAGCGAGAACCCGGCGTACACGAGCCCGCGCTCGGAGTAGGGCGCGGCCGCCAGCACCGCGCGCTTCAGCAGCTCGTCCTTGCCGATCTCTTCCGTGCAGGCCATGCCTTCTTCGACCGTGTCGAACGTGCGCCCCTCGAAGAGGTCGGGCGTCCACACCTCGTGACCGGCCGCGCGCAGCCGGTCGGCGGCGGCGCGCACCGCGGGCCGCAGTCCGTAGGCCGAGTGAAAGAGCATGATGTTCATGAGGCCATGGTGCCAGCCGGGTACGACAGTGCCTCTCCGGGATCGTCCGGGCCTCCCGTGTTCATGATGACCTGATCCGGTTACGTTCTCTGGCATGGAGAACGTACTCCGCCCGCTGATCGTCATCGGCGGCTCGGTCGTCCTCGCGCTGCTCATCGGCTGGGGGACGGACCGACTGCTGAGCAAGGCGGACCGGCGGCACAGCGAAACCCCCCTGTGGGGCCTGCTGCGCCGCGGCCGCATCCCCTACCACCTGGTGCTCTGCGCCGCCCTGCTGAGAGGGTCGTACGACAGTGCGAAAGTGCTGGAGGCCCATCGGGTCGGCATCGGCCGCACGCTGACGCTGGTCCTGATCGGGTCGGCGGCCTGGCTGGTGATCCGCATCGCGGCCGCCGTGGTCGAGACGACGTACACCCGCTACGCACGCGCCCACCACGACCCCGCGCGCGTACGGCGCGTCCGCACCCAGGTGACGCTCATCACACGGGTGGTGGCCGCGGTCGTCGGTGTGGTGGCCGTGGCCGCGATGCTGCTGACCTTCCCGGCGATGCGCGCGGCCGGTGCCTCGCTGCTCGCCTCGGCCGGCATCATCGGCATCGTCGCCGGTGTGGCCGCGCAGTCCACGCTGAGCAATATGTTCGCCGGGCTGCAGATCGCCTTCGGCGACATGGTGCGCATCGGCGACACGGTCGTGGTGGACGGCGAGTGGGGCACGGTCGAGGAGATCACGCTGACCTTCCTGACCGTGCGGACCTGGGACGAGCGCCGGATCACCATGCCGGTGTCGTACTTCACGTCCAAGCCGTTCGAGAACTGGTCGCGCGGCACCCCGCAGATGACCGGCATCGTCTACTGGCACGTGGACCACTCGGCGCCGGTGGAGGCGATGCGCGAGAAGCTGCGCGACATCCTGCGCGAGTGCCCCGCCTGGGACGGCCGCGCCTACGGCCTGGACGTCACGGACACCACGCCCAACACCATGGAGGTACGGGCGCTGGTGACCGCGAAGGACGCCGACGACGTGTGGACCGTACGGGTCGCCGTGCGCGAGGCGATGATCCGCTGGCTGGTCACCCACCACCCCTACGCCCTGCCCCGGGTCAACACCGCGGACGCGACACTGCCCGGCGCGCGGCTGTCCCCCGACGGGGGCCGCGGCCGCCGCGCCATGGACCCGCAGCGGACGGAGCGCTGACCGTGCGCCGACGTGGGGGCGCACGCGCCCTCAGTGGCCGCGCTCGGCACCGCCGTTGACCTGGAGGATCTGGGACGTGATGTGCCCGGCGCCCGGGGACGCCAGCCAGTGCAGGGTGGCGACGACGTCCCCTGGCGTGCCGGCGCGGCCGGTGGAGGTCTCGCCGATCAGCCGCTCGCGGCGCGCCTCGGCGACGGGCCCGCCGAAGAACCCGGTGTCCTCGACATAGCCGGGCGCGACCGCGTTCACGGTGATGCCGCGCGGGCCCAGCTCGCGTGCCAGGTCATGGACGTACGGGTGCAGCCCGGCCTTGGACGCCGCGTACGCCCCGCTGCCCGAGCCGCGGTAGGCGGCGATGGAGCTGAGGAACAGCACCCGCCCGCCGGGCTCGGCGAGCCGCTCCTTGAGCGCCTCGGTGAGCAGGACCGCGGTCAGCGTGTTCAGCCGGAAGTTCACGGTCCACTCGTGCAGGACGGCGTCCAGCGGGTCCTCGCCCTCGGCGCCCGGCTCGAGACCGCCGTTGCCTCCCGCGCAGTGCACCAGCACGTCCACGGTCCCGACCTCCTGCCGGACGAACTCCGCGACCCGCCGGACGTCCGCGGGCTCGGCGAGGTCCGCCGCGAAGGTCAGTGCCCCCGGCACCCCCGCCTTCTCCAGTACCTCGGCGCGCCGGCCCAGCAGCACCACCCGGTCTCCGTCGGCGGCGAAGGCATGGCCGGCGGCGAGCCCGATCCCGCTGCCGCCTCCACTGATCACAACGTTACGCGTCATGATCACAGCGTACGAACGACCAAGGGCGGGCGCAGGCCGTCATCTGAGACTGCGCACATCCAGCTGCCTCAGCACCCGGTCCACCACCTCCGGGTCCGCGCCCGGCTCGCTGCGCGCCGCCAGCACCTCGTGCCGCGCGGCGCTGAGCATCTCTCCCTCGATCCGCCGCACGTGCTTCACCCGGCGCAACGCCTCCCGGCGCTCCTCCTCGCCGATCTCGGGCGCGATCCGCACCCCGATGTCGTGGGCCCGCCGCAGCATCCGCTCGGACACCTCCTCCGGCAGCTCCTCGACCTCCTCGATCTCCCGCAGCCTGCGCTTGGCGGCCTTCGCCGCCCGTAGGGCCAGCGCCTTCTCGAACTCCTTCTCCCGCCCGGTGTCGGCCTGCACCCCCAGGCGCTTCACCAGCCAGGGCAGGGTCAGCCCCTGGAGCACCAGCGTCGCCATGATCACCCCGAAGGCGATGAACACGATCTCGTCCCGGTCGGGGAACGCCGTCCCGGCGTCGGTCTCCAGCGGAATCGCCAGCGCCAGCGCCACCGAGGCCACCCCGCGCATCCCCGACCACCACATGACGACGGTCTCCCGCCAGCTCGTCGGGATCTCCTCGTCGTGGTCGCGCTGGGCGTGCAGCCGTTTGGTGAGCCAGGTCGCCGGCAGCAGCCAGGCCAGCCGTACGAAGATGACCACGGCCGCGATCGCCGCCGCCCAGCCGAGCATCTCGCCCCACCGCCCGGACGCCGTCCGCACCGCGATGTGCAGCTCGAGACCGATCAGCCCGAACGCCACCCCGGTGACGAGCGTGTCGACGATGTCCCAGAAGGTGTGCCCGGCCAGCCGGGTCATCACGTCGTCGGCGTCGGCGGCGTACTCGGCGAGGAACAGCGCGCAGGTCAGCACCGCCAGCACCCCCGAGCCGTGCAGCTCCTCGGCCAGCACATAGGCGGCGTACGGCACCAGCAGCGTCAGCCCGATCTGCAGCGTCGGGTCACCGAGCAGATCGAGCAGCCTGTTCGCGCCCCAGCCGAGGGCGATCCCGACGGCCACCGCGACCACCGCGGACAGCACCAGGTCGAGGCCGGCCTCCCAGGGCGAGAAACTGCCGCTGACCACGGCGGCGATCGCCACGTGGTAGAGCACGATGGCCGTCACGTCGTTGAAGAGCCCCTCGCCCTCCAGGATCGACACCAGCCGGCGGGGCAGCCCGAGCTGTCCGGCGACGGCGGTCGCGGCGACCGGGTCGGGCGGCGCGACCAGCGCACCCAGCGCGAACGCCGCGGCGAGCGGCAGCCCTGGCACGATCATGTGCGCGACAGCGGCCACGCTGAGCATGGTGACGAACACCAGCGCCACGGCCAGCAGGAAGATCGGCCGCCGGTTCGCCGCGAACTGCCGCCAGGAGGTGCGCCGTACGGCCGCGTACAGCAGCGGCGGAAGCAGCAGCGGAAGAATCAGATCCGGCGGTACGTCGACATTCGGCACGAAGTCGAGCAGCGCGAGGACGAGGCCGAACAGCGTCATCAGCACCGGCGCCGGCAGCCCCAGCCGGTTGCCCAGCGGGACGCTGAGCACCGCCCCGAGCAGCAGCAGAAAAACCAAGGCCAACTGTTCCACGCTGGGCGCTCCGCAGGGTCGGGCGATCACACGGCAGGCCCCCAGCCTGCCATGCCGCCCTTCTTGGCAGCGGCTGCGCTACAGCGCGCGCCGCATCGCCCGGTGCGGGATGCCGGCTTCCACGTACTCCGGGCCGTACGCCTCGTACCCGAGCCGTTCGTAGAAGCCCAGGGCGTGCGTCTGCGCGTGCAGGTCGACGGCGGCCAGGCCACGCGCGCGTGCCGCGTCCTCGATGGCGCGCACCAGCGCGACGCCGACGCCCAGGCCGCGGGCCTCCTGCGTCACGGCCAGCCGCCCGAGCGACCCGACCGACGCATCGCCACCGGTCTTGGCCGCGGCGGCCTCGCCGTGCAGCAGGCGTCCGGTGCCGAGCGGTGTGCCGTCGTCCCGCACGGCCAGCACATGCACCGCGCCGGCGTCGTAGGAGTCGTACTCGATCTCCTGCGGGACGCCCTGCTCGACGACGAAGACCTGCTTGCGCACCGCGAAGCAGGCCTCGCGGTCGGCGGGGTCCTCGGCGACCCGGACGCTGAAGGGGCTCACTTGTAGGTCTCCTCGCGGACCTGGTCGAGGGCCTGCTGCAGGTCGGCCGGGTACTCGCTCTCGAACTCGACCCAGTCGCCGTCCCCGGGGTGCTCGAAGCCGAGGCGGACCGCGTGCAGCCACTGGCGGGTCAGCCGCAGCCGCTTGGCGAGCGTCGGGTCGGCGCCGTAGGTCAGGTCGCCGACGCAGGGGTGCCGGTGGGCGGCCATGTGCACACGGATCTGGTGGGTGCGGCCGGTCTCGAGCTTCACATCGAGCAGGGAGGCGGAGCGGAAGGCCTCGATGAGGTCGTAGTGCGTGACGGAGGGCTTGCCCTCCGCGGTGACCGCCCACTTGTAGTCGTGGTTCGGGTGACGGCCGATGGGCGCGTCGATGGTGCCGCTGGTCGGGTCCGGGTGGCCCTGGACGAGCGTGTGGTACCGCTTGTCGACCGTGCGCTCCTTGAACTGGCGCTTGAGCGAGGTGTACGCGCGCTCGGACTTGGCGACGGCCATCAGGCCGGAGGTGCCCACGTCGAGGCGGTGCACGATGCCCTGGCGCTCGGCGGCGCCGGAGGTGGAGATGCGGTAGCCGGCCGCCGCGAGGCCGCCGATGACGGTCGGTCCGGTCCAGCCGGGCGAGGGGTGCGCGGCGACGCCGACGGGCTTGACGATGACCACGACGTCGTCGTCGTCATGGATGATCTCCATGCCCTCGACCGGCTCGGCCACCACCTGCACCGGCGCGGCCGCCTGCGGCATCTCGACCTCCAGCCAGGCCCCGCCGTGCACGCGCTCGGACTTGCCGACCACCGTGCCGTCGACCAGCACCTTGCCCGCGGCCGCCAGCTCCGCCGCCTTCGTACGAGAGAAGCCGAACATGCGGGAGATGGCGGCGTCGACGCGCTCGCCCTCCAGGCCGTCCGGCACGGGCAGGGTACGGATCTCGGGAATCGTGCTCACCCGTCGAGTATGCCGGACGGGTGAGACAGTCCCGTACGCGCGCTCAGTCCTTGTGGACGGTGCCGTCCGGGTCCAGGCCCCGGAACGACAGCAGCACGATGAGGATGCCGCCGCACACGATCGCGGAGTCCGCGAGATTGAACACGGCGAAGTGCTTGGGGGCGATGAAGTCCACGACCGCGCCCTCCAGGACGCCCGGGGCACGGAAGATCCGGTCGGTGAGGTTGCCGAGCGCGCCGCCGAGCAGCAGGCCGAGGGCGACGGCCCACGGCAGGCTGTAGAGCTTGCGGGCCAGGCGGAAGATCACCACGATCACGGCCGCCGCGATCACGGTGAAGATGATCGTGAAGGCCTGGCCGAAGCCGAACGCCGCGCCCTTGTTGCGGATGGCGTCGAGCTTCAGCCACTCACCGAAAATCTCGATCGCCTCGTGGTGCTCCAGCTTGGTCACCACGAGCATCTTGCTGACCAGGTCGACGAGGTAGGCGAACACCGCCACCGCGAGCAGGACGGCGATGCGGCGCCGCCCCTTGGGCCGCTCGGCCTCGGCCTCGGCCTCGGCCGGCGGGGAGTCCTCGGGGACATCGGCGTCGCGGGACGCGCCGGCGTCCGCGGAGGCGTCCGACCGCTCCTGCGTGCCGTCGTCATCCCGCTCCTGCGCGGCCCGTGCCGCCTCGGGGATGTCCGGCGTACCGATGATGCGCTCCGCCTCTGCCACGTGAGTCCCTCAACCTAGGTGCCTGACTGAGGACGAGGGTACGGCACGCCTCCCCGACCGATCAGTACGGCGTTCAGTACCGGCGTTCCTGCTTCTGCTTGCACTCCACGCACAGTGTGGCCCGCGGGAAGGCCTGCATACGGGCCTTGCCGATGGGGTTGCCGCAGTTCTCGCACAGGCCGTACGTGCCCGCGTCCAGTTTCTCCAGGGCGCGCTCGGTCTGCATCAGCATCTCGCGCGCGTTGGCGGCCAGCGCCAGCTCGTGCTCGCGCGTGATGTTCTTCGTGCCGGTGTCGGCCTGGTCGTCCCCGGCGCCGTCGCCGGAGTCCCGCATCAGGCCCACCAGTGACTGCTCGGAGGAGGTGATCTCCGCCCGCAGCCGCTCCATCTCCCCGGTCAGCTCCGCGCGGGCCTCCTCGACCTCCTCCGTCGTCCAGGGGTCCTCACCGGGACGTACCGCGAGCTCGCCCGGCTCCACCGCGACGCCGCGCGCCTTGGGGACGGCCGTCTTCGCCGCCGTGGCCGTGCCTGGAGTCTTCTTCGCAACCACTGTCGTGGCTCCCGTCTGCTCCGCGGCCTCGGCCGCGCCCGCCTTCTTCGCCGTGCTCTTCGCCGCCGCGGTCTTCTTGGCCGCGCTCTTGTTAGAGGTGTGCTTGGTGGAGGTGCTCTTCGTGGGGGTGGCCTTGGGGGCGGCGGCCTCGGAGGTACCGGCCTCGGGGGTGCCCGCCTTGGAGGCGATGGCCTTCTTCACAGGGGCCTTCTTGGCAGCGACCTTCTTGGTCGCGGCCTTGTCTGCGGCAGGTGCCTTGTCGGCAGCCGCCTTCTTGGCAGGCGCCTCGTCGGCAGATGCCTTCTTGGCGGACGCCTTCGCCGAGGCCGGCTTCTCCGGCGGCGGCGCCTTCTTCGCCGCAGCTTTCTTCGACGCGGCCTTCTTGGCCGTGGTCTTCTTCGCCGCGGCCTTCTTCACAGCCGAGCTGTTCTTGGCAACCGAGCTGTTCTTGTCAACCGTGCTGTCCTTCACAGCCGGGCTGTCCTTGGCAACCGTGCTGTCCTTCACAGCCGAGCTGTCCTTCGCAGCCGTGCTCTTCTTCCCACCGACGTCCTTGGCCGAACCGCCGGAGGCAACCGCACCGCCGCCGGAGGCATGTGTGGACCCGCTGGACGCCGACTGTTCGGCGGTCTTCTTCGCCACCATGCCGCGGCCCCTTCACATATTGTGATCTTGCTCGCGAATCGTGCTGGGACGATAAATCGACTTGAGTCCCGCGGCAACGGGGCACGCCGCCCGATTCGCCCACCCCGCGCGTGCCGCGAGGCCGGCATGCATGCGTTGTGCCCAGCTCCCCGCCAGGTAATCCGACCGGTGGATCGTCCAGGAATCCGAACGGTCACACGTGACCATTCGGGTCATCCCGGACAGCCCCCGCCGCCGCGCCCCGGACCCGGGAAATCCGGTCGGCCGCTGTCGGCGGGGCGCCGTACACTGGGCGGAGCGAGAAGCGTGGATGGGGACGAGTAGCGGCGTACGCAGCCCAGAGCGACCCGGGGACGGTGGAAGCCCGGGGGCGAGCGCGACGTGAAGATCACCCCGGAGCCGCCGGAAGAACGCCGAAGCCGATCAGGCGCAGGCCAGTAGACCCGGCATCGCGACCCCAATGAGGGGGCTCACCGGCGCCGCACCCGGCTCCGGAGGGCCAAGGAGGGTGGTACCGCGGGAGCGCGCCGAAACCGGCGCAGCAGCTCTCGTCCCTCCGGACGGAAGGCAGCAAGTCCGCCGGAGGAAGCTCGCTGATGACATCGCCTACGTACCGCCAGGTACCCGCCCAGGTCGACCTGCCCGCACTCGAGCACGCGGTGCTCGACTTCTGGCGCGAGCAGAAGATCTTCGCCAAGAGCCTGGAGCAGTCCGAGGGACGCCCCGAGTGGGTGTTCTACGAGGGCCCGCCCACCGCCAACGGCATGCCCGGCGCCCACCACATCGAGGCGCGTGTCTTCAAGGACGTCTTCCCCCGCTTCCGCACCATGCGCGGCTACCACGTCGCCCGCAAGGCCGGCTGGGACTGCCACGGCCTGCCCGTGGAGCTGGCGGTGGAGAAGGAGCTGGGCTTCTCCGGCAAGCAGGACATCGAGGCGTACGGCATCGCCGAGTTCAACGCCAAGTGCCGTGAGTCGGTGACCCGCCACACCGACGCCTTCGCCGAGCTGACGACCCGCATGGGCTACTGGGTCGACCTCGACGACGCCTACCGGACCATGGACCCCGAGTACGTGGAGTCGGTCTGGTGGTCGCTGAAGGAGATCTTCAACAAGGGCCTGCTGGTCCAGGACCACCGCGTCGCCCCCTGGTGCCCCCGCTGCGGCACCGGCCTGTCCGACCACGAGCTGGCACAGGGCTACGAGACGGTCGTCGACCCGTCGGTCTACGTCCGCTTCCCGCTGACCTCCGGCCCGCTCGCCGGCGAGGCCGCGCTGCTGGTCTGGACGACCACGCCCTGGACGCTGGTCTCCAACACGGCCGTCGCCGCCCACCCCGAGGTCACCTACGTCGTGGCGACGAACGGCGAGGAGAAGCTCGTCGTCGCCGAGCCGCTGGTCGCCAAGGCCCTCGGCGAGGGCTGGGAGACCACCGGCCAGTCCTTCACCGGCGCCGAGATGGAGCGCTGGACCTACCAGCGCCCCTTCGAGCTGGTGGAGTTCCCGGAGCCGGCCCACTTCGTGGTGAACGCCGAGTACGTCACCACCGAGGACGGCACGGGTCTGGTCCACCAGTCCCCCGCCTTCGGTGAGGACGACCTCAAGGTCTGCCGCTCCTACGGCCTGCCGGTCGTCAACCCGGTCCTGCCCGACGGCACCTTCTCGCCCGAGGTCCCGATGGTCGGCGGCGTCTTCTTCAAGAAGGCCGACGAGAAGCTCACCGAGGACCTGGGCGAGCGCGGCCTGCTCTTCAAGCACCTGCCGTACGAGCACAGCTACCCGCACTGCTGGCGCTGCCACACCGCGCTGCTGTACTACGCGCAGCCCTCCTGGTACATCCGTACGACGGCGATCAAGGACCGTCTGATCCAGGAGAACGAGGGGACCAACTGGTTCCCGGACACCGTCAAGCACGGCCGCTTCGGCGACTGGCTGAACAACAACATCGACTGGGCGCTGTCCCGCAACCGCTACTGGGGCACCCCGCTGCCCATCTGGCGCTGCGAGGACGACCACCTCACCTGTGTCGGCTCCCGCGCGGAGCTCACCGAGCTGAGCGGCACCGACCAGTCGGAGCTGGACCCGCACCGCCCGTACATCGACGACATCACCTTCGCCTGCCCGCAGTGCGCCAAGACGGCCACGCGCGTGCCGGAGGTCATCGACGCCTGGTACGACTCGGGCTCGATGCCGTTCGCGCAGTGGGGCTACCCGTACAAGAACAAGGAGCTGTTCGAGAGCCGCTACCCGGCCCAGTTCATCTCCGAGGCCATCGACCAGACCCGCGGGTGGTTCTACACCCTCATGGCGGTCGGCACGCTGGTCTTCGACAAGTCGTCGTACGAGAACGTGGTCTGCCTCGGCCACATCCTCGCCGAGGACGGCCGCAAGATGTCCAAGCACCTGGGCAACATCCTGCAGCCGATCCCGCTGATGGATCAGCACGGCGCGGACGCGGTCCGCTGGTTCATGGCGGCCGGCGGCTCCCCGTGGGCGGCCCGTCGCGTGGGTCACGGCACGATCCAGGAGGTCGTCCGCAAGACGCTCCTCACCTACTGGAACACCGTCGCCTTCCAGGCCCTGTACGCCCGTACGTCCGACTGGGCGCCGTCCGCGGCCGATCCGGCCCCGGCCGACCGTCCGCTGCTCGACCGCTGGCTGCTGTCCGAACTGCACGCGCTCACCGACCAGGTGACGCAGGCGCTGGAGGCGTACGACACCCAGCGCGCCGGCAAGCTGCTGTCCGCGTTCGTCGACGACCTGTCCAACTGGTACGTCCGCCGTTCGCGCCGCCGCTTCTGGCAGGGCGACAAGGCCGCGCTGCGCACGCTGCACGAGGTCGTCGAGACGGTCACCAAGCTGATGGCCCCGCTGACCCCGTTCATCACCGAGCGGGTCTGGCAGGACCTGATCGTCCCGGTCACGCCGGGCGCGCCGGAGTCGGTGCACCTGTCGTCCTGGCCGGAGGCCGACCTGGGCGCCATCGACCCGGAGCTGTCGAAGCAGATGGTGCTGGTGCGCCGCCTGGTGGAACTGGGGCGGGCCACGCGCGCGGAGTCGGGTGTCAAGACGCGTCAGCCGCTGTCCCGTGCCCTGGTGGCGGCGGCGGGCTTCGAGACCCTCGACCGCGAGCTGCACACGCAGATCACCGAGGAGCTGAACGTCTCGTCGCTGGCCTCGCTGTCCGAGGTGGGCGGGTCGCTGGTGGACACGACCGCCAAGGCCAACTTCCGTGCGCTGGGCAAGCGGTTCGGCAAGCGGGTGCAGGACGTGGCGAAGGCGGTCGCCGCCGCCGACGCCGCCGCGCTGTCTCTGGCTCTGCGTGAGGGTACGGCGTCGGTGGAGGTCGACGGCGAGACCATCGCCCTCGCCCCGGACGAGGTGATCATCACCGAGACGCCGCGCGAGGGCTGGTCGGTGGCCTCCGACTCCGGCGCGACCGTCGCGCTCGACCTGGAGATCACGGAGGAGCTGCGGCGGGCCGGCCTCGCGCGGGATGCCATCCGGCTGATCCAGGAGGCCCGTAAGAACAGCGGGCTGGATGTGGCCGACCGGATCGCGCTGCGGTGGTCGTCCACGGACCCGGCGGTGACCTCGGCCCTGACCGAGCACGCGGGGCTGATCTCGGACGAGGTCCTCGCGACGGACTTCTCCGAAGGTGAGGCGGACGACACGTTCGGGGCGCCCTTCAGCGACGAGGGGCTGTCGCTGACGTTCCGCCTGCGCAAGGCGTAAGTCACATGCCGACGGCGGCTGTCCTGCGGGCGGCCGCCGTCGGCATGTCCGCAGTCGTCCGGCTGACCGTCGCGTGTGGTTGATCGCGCAGTTCCCCGCGCCCCTGGGCACCGAACTCAACACGCGTAAAAGGGGCGGGCCCCGGATCTGGAATCCGGGGCCCGCCCCTTTTGAACGCTGCCGACGCCTACGGCGTACTACCGGCCGTCAGTTGTCGTCCTCGTCGATGAGGAAGCCACGCATCGGCGACGGCGCCTGACCCATCGGGGACGGGCCCTGCGGGCGGACCGGAGCCATGGGCTGGGTCATCGCCGGGGACATCTGCTGCTGGCCGCCGTAGGACGGGCCGGACGGAGCCGGGGCACCACCCATCGGCTGGTTGCCGCCGTACGACGGGGCGCTCGCGCCGGCCGGGGCCATGGAGGGCGCCGGGGACGGCGGCAGCGACGCGGTCGCCGGGGTGCGCGGCGGGGCGAGGGAGTCGTCCGCCTGGGTCTCCAGCTGGCGCAGCTGCGACTCCAGGTAGGACTTCAGGCGCGTACGGTACTCGCGCTCGAAGCCGCGCAGATCCTCGACCTTGCGCTCCAGCGTGGCGCGCGCGGACTCCAGGGAGCCCATGGCGACGCGGTGCTTCTCCTGCGCGTCCCGCTCCAGGGCGTCGGCCTTGGCACGGGCGTCACGCTCGAGACCCTCGGCGCGGCTGCGGGCCTCGCCGACGATCTTGTTGGCCTCGGAGCGGGCCTCGGCGATCGCCTGGTCGGCGGTCTGCTGGGCCAGCGAGAGGACACGCGCGGCGCTGTCGCCACCGGGGCCCTGACCGGGACCGCCCATGGGGCCGCCCATCGGACCGCCCATGGGGCCGCCCATCTGCTGCTGCATGGGGGGCTGGCCCATCGGACCAGGACCCTGACCCATCGGGCCGGGACCCTGCGGACCCTGACCGCCGGGACCGGCGGGCAGCTGCGGGGCACCGCTCGGCAGCTGGGGCGGGCCACCCATGGGGCCGCCCATCTGCTGCTGCGGCGGGCCCGATATGCCGGCCGGCACCGGAGCGCCGGGGCCTCGCATACCCTGCTGCGGCATGCCACCCTGCTGGGGCATGCCACCCTGCTGCTGGTCCTGCTGCTCCGGGGGCTTGCGCATGTTCTGCTGGTTCTGCGCAGCAGCACGCGTGGCCGCGGCCAGCTTGGCGCGCAGGTCCTCGTTCTCGCGGAGCAGGCGCGTCAGTTCGGCTTCGACCTCATCGAGGAAGGCATCGACCTCGTCCTCGTCATAGCCTTCTCGGAGGCGGACGGTCGTGAACTGCTTGTTCCGCACGTCCTCGGGGGTCAACGGCATCTCTTCACCTCAACGTTGTCGTCGGCAGTCGGCAAGACCGTATCTGTCACATCGGTCACATCGCGCTCCGCACGAGCGTGATCAGGATGTAGACGATGATCATCAGTACGAAGAAGGACAGGTCGAGCGCCACGCCCCCGAGACGCAACGGCGGGATCACCCGCCGCAGAAGCTTGAGCGGTGGATCGGTGACAGTGTAGGTGGCCTCCAGAACGACCACCATCGCCTTGCCGGGTTGCCACGAGCGGGCGAACTGGAAGACGTAGTCCATGACCAGTCGGAAGATCAGCACGATGAGGAACACCATCAGCGCGATGTAGAGAACCTGCAAGACCACGCTCATGACTGGTGCTTCCCTCTCCCCTGTTCCCTGTTTCGTGCTGTTCTTACCGGTGGTGCGTCTCAGCTCTGGTTGAAGAACCCGCCCTCTGCGATGCGGGCCTTGTCCTCCGCCGTGACATCGACGTTAGCAGGCGACAACAGGAACACCTTCTGCGTCACCCGCTCGATGCTGCCGTGAAGACCAAACACCAAACCTGCCGCAAAGTCGACAAGTCGCTTCGCGTCTGTGTCGTCCATCTCAGTCAGATTCATGATCACCGGGGTGCCCTCACGGAAGTGTTCCCCGATGGTACGGGCCTCGTTGTAGGTCCGCGGGTGAAGCGTGGTGATCCGGTAAGGCTCTCGTTCGGACACGACCTTGGGCATGATCACCGGTGCGTTCTTCTCCAGGGACTGACGTTCTTGTGTGATGGACGCCACGGGCGCGATACGCGCCGGACGACCCGATTCCGCGGCTGACGCGGTGGATCGGGCAACCGGTTCGCGAGGCACGGGCGCCTGCACGATTCGCACTTCTTCGTCCCTTTCGGGCTGATGTGCGATGTGCTGCTGATGCGACGGCTCGTGCCGTCGGTGGTCACGCTCGGGCTCCGGATCGAGTTCGGGCTCGAAGTCGTCGTCGGGATCGAATCCCCGGCCGTCGTACCCATCGTCCTCCACGAGGCCGAGGTAGACCGCCATCTTGCGCATCGCGCCGGCCATGCTCTGAGTCCTCCGCTCTGTGGTGGATCCGCTGACGACCGCCAAGTGCCCGCGATCCACGTGGTCGTTGTGCCCGCCTTTCGGCGGGCAATGACCATATTTTCTGCTGTGGTCCGACTTCCTGGCGACGTTACCCGAGCCCGGCGCGGACTCCGAGTACCGCGGTGCCGACGCGTACATGTGTCGCTCCGGCCGCCACGGCCTCCTCGAGGTCCGCGCTCATCCCTGCCGAGACCATGTTCGCAGCCGGATGGGCTCGGCGCAGGGCAGTCGACAAATCCATCAACCGCTCGAACGCCGCCCGTTGGCGACCCGCGTACTCGCCGGTCAGCGGAGCGACAGTCATCAGCCCGTCGAGCCGCAGCCCGGGCGAGCCGGCGACGAGGTCGGCCAACTCTTCGATTCCGCCGGGGGCGACACCGCCCCGCTCCCCCCGGTCGCTCGCCCCCGCGTCCAGCGCGACCTGGATCAGACAGCCCAGTTCGCGCTCCGCCCGCACGGCCTCCTTGGACAGCGCCGTCACGAGCCGGGCCCGGTCCACGGACTGCACGAAGTCCGCGTAACCGGCCACGGAACGCACCTTGTTGGTCTGCAACTGGCCGACGAAGTGCCAATTCAGGGGCAGATCCGCACATTCCGCGGCTTTCGGCGCCGCGTCCTGGTCACGGTTCTCGGCGACATGGCGCACACCGAGTTCCGACAGGATCCGCACATCGCTCGCCGGGTAGGTCTTGGTGACCACGATCAGCGTCACCTCGTCGCGCTCGCGCCCGGCGGCCTGGCAGGCCGCGGCGATGCGCTCCTCCACCTTCGCCAGGTTCGCGGCGAGTTCGCCCTTACGGTCCGTCATGCCCCATCAGTCCAGCCACACATAGCTCGCGAGCCGCCCGGTGGAGCGGTCGCGGCGGTACGAGAAGTGATCCCCCGACTCGAGCGTGCACACCGGCGACTGCGCCCGGTCGGCGACCCCGAGCCGGACGAGCTGCGCGTGCACCCCGGCGGCTACGTCCACCGCGGGTGTGCCCCAGCTCGTCTCGGCGTGCGCCGCCGGTTCCACCGCGGCGACCTCGGCCCGCATGGCCTCGGGCACCTCGTAGCACCGGCCGCACACCGCCGGTCCGGTGCGGGCGACGATCCGGGCGGGGTCGGCGCCCAGTTCAGTCATGGCCCGTACAGCGGCGGGGACCACGCCGGCGGTCATGCCGGGCCGGCCCGCGTGGGCCGCGGCGGCGACACCGGCGACCGGGTCGGCCAGCAGCACCGGCACGCAGTCGGCGGTCAGCACGGCGAGAGCGAGTCCGCGCCGGGCGGTGACCACCGCGTCGACCTGCGGGATCTCGGCACCGGCCGGCCAGGGTCCGTCGACGACGGCCACGTCCGCGCCGTGCACCTGGTTCATCCAGACCACCGTCGCGGGGTCGATGCCCAGCGACTTGGCGGCCAGCTCCCGGTTGGTGCGGACCGCCTCCGGGTCGTCGCCGACGGCGCCGCCCAGGTTGAGCTCCTCATACGGAGCGGCGCTCACCCCGCCCCACCGGTCGGTGAAGGCGAAGTGCGCGCCGCTCACGCTCTCGCGCTGTCCTATCACTTGAGGAAGTCCGGTACGTCCAGCTCCTCGGCCGCACTGTCGGTGTAGCTGCGCGACGGCGGCACCGGCGAGGCGGCCGGGAGGTCGGCCACCGGCTCGGGCGCGGGCTCCGGCTCCTCCTTCGGCGTGACACTGCCGAGCGAGCCGAAGCTCGGGCGGGACTCGGGCTGCCGCGCCGGCGCCGGCTCCTCGCGCTTGGCCGAGGCCGAGCCGAGGACGTTGTCCCGGCGGGCCGGGGGCTGGCCCCCGTCGAAGCCGGCCGCGATGACCGTGACGCGCACCTCGTCGCCGAGGGCGTCGTCGATGACCGCGCCGAAGATGATGTTGGCCTCGGGGTGGGCGGCCTCGCTGACCAGCTGGGCGGCCTCGTTGATCTCGAACAGACCGAGGTCGGAGCCGCCGGAGATGGACAGCAGCACACCGCGGGCGCCGTCGATGGAGGCTTCCAGCAGCGGGGAGGAGATCGCCATCTCGGCCGCGGCCACCGCGCGGTCGTCGCCGCGGGCCGAGCCGATGCCCATGAGGGCCGAACCGGCCTCGGACATGACCGACTTGACGTCGGCGAAGTCGAGGTTGATCAGACCGGGCGTGGTGATGAGGTCGGTGATGCCCTGAACACCGGAGAGCAGGACCTGGTCCGCGGACTTGAAGGCGTCCAGGACCGAGACCTGGCGGTCCGAGATGGACAGCAGCCGGTCGTTCGGGATGACGATGAGGGTGTCGACCTCTTCGCGGAGCTCGGCGATGCCGTCCTCCGCCTGGTTCGCGCGGCGCCGTCCCTCGAAGGTGAACGGGCGCGTGACCACGCCGATGGTGAGCGCGCCGAGCGAGCGTGCGATGTTGGCCACGACGGGCGCGCCGCCGGTGCCGGTGCCGCCGCCTTCACCGGCCGTCACGAAGACCATGTCGGCCCCCTTGAGGACCTCCTCGATCTCCTCGCGGTGGTCCTCGGCGGCCTTGCGGCCGACGGCCGGGTTGGCTCCGGCGCCGAGTCCGCGGGTGAGTTCACGGCCGACGTCGAGCTTGACGTCGGCGTCGCTCATCAACAGAGCTTGCGCGTCGGTGTTGATGGCGATGAACTCGACGCCCTTGAGACCGACCTCGATCATCCGGTTGATGGCATTGACACCACCGCCGCCGACACCGATGACTTTGATGACTGCGAGGTAGTTCTGCGGTGCTGCCACGTCGAAGGCCTCTCGCCTCGAGTTACGTGTCGACGGATCACCGGGACGCGCCGCGTCCCGCGATCAGACGACTGATGCCGAATGGGACGGTCCGTTTCGCCGACCCGAACCCTAAAGCTCAAGTTTAGGGTTACCAGTATGTCTGTTCCTTGGAGTCTTCTGAACGAGACACTAAGTCGACAAGTGGCGCGCGTTCAACGAACACGCCGAACCTCCCGTTTTTCTTTTCACCCTATGTGATCAGCCGTAGCGCTGCCCAACCAGGGTGCTGGCCTGCGCGGATGTGCGTCAACTCCCCGATGACGAGGGGGCCGTGGGAACGCTCACGTCGAAGTGCCGTGCACCGGGGGCGGCTTTCATGAGAGCGGCGAGGGTACGGGCCTTCGCGTTCCCCTTCTCCGAGCTGCCCCAGGCGACGGTCCGGCCGTCGCCGAACTCCAGCGAGATGGCATCGTAGGAGCGCACCTTGACCGCCCGGGTGTCCCGGGCGACCGCGGCCGGAAGCGCGCCCGCCACCCGGACCGCCTCACGCGTCAGCCGGCCCTCGCCGAAGCGGCGCAGGCTGGCGGCGGCCGAACTGGACCGGGAAACGCTCAATTCCAGTGCCGGAACGCCTTTAGGAGCCTCGGAAACCGTGGCGAAACGGACGCCTTCATCGTCCACTTCGATGAACTTTCCGCCCTTTTCCACCAAGAGCACAGGGGTACGTTCAACCACTTTCAGGACAATTCCGTGCGGCCAGGAACGGCTCACGTCGACCGAGTCGATCCGGGGCAGTTTCCGGCGCAGTCGCGACTCGATCCGCTCGGTGTCGACCGAGACGAGCGGATCCCCCACGGGCACGTCGGCCGCCTCGCGCACCTGAGCGGGCGTCAGCACCGTGGTGCCCGAGACGCCGACGCGTTCCACGCGCAGCCACTGCGAGCCGTACAACAGCCAGACGCCGCCCGCCGAGAGGAGCACGAGGGCGGCGCCGGCGAGGAGAAGACGGAGGCGGCGCCTGGCGAACCGCCGCGCGGGGGGCGGGCCGGACGACTCCTGCTGGCGTTCACCGCGCTCGGCGGTGGTCGTACCGGCCACGCTCCCTGCCTTCCGCCTACACAGAAATACGGTTCCTATCGATGTGCACGGCCGGCGGCGATCGCCTCGTACACCATGCCGACGAGCAGCTCGTCGGCGTCGCGCCGGCCGAACTCACCGGCGGCGCGGGACATCTGGTACAGCCGGTGCGGGTCGGCGAGGACGGGCAGCACGTTCTGCTGCACCCACTCGGGAGTGAGCTCCGCGTCGTCGACCAGCAGACCGCCGCCGGCCTTGACCACCGGCTGGGCGTTCAGCCGCTGTTCGCCGTTGCCGATGGGCAGCGGGACATAGGCGGCCGGGAGTCCGACGGCGGAGAGCTCGGCGACGGTCATCGCGCCCGCGCGGCAGAGCATCATGTCGGCCGCGGCGTACGCGAGGTCCATCCGGTCCAGGTAACTTACCGGGACATAGGGGGGCATTCCCGGCATCTGCTGCACCTGCGGCAGTTCGTTCTTCGGTCCGACCGCGTGCAGGATCTGGATACCGGCCTGCTGCAGCCACGGCGCGACCTGCTGCACGACCTCGTTCAGCCGGCGCGCGCCCTGGGAGCCGCCGGTGACCAGCAGGGTCGGCAGGTTCGGGTCGAGCCCGAAGGCGGCCCGGGCCTCGGGGCGCATGGCGGCCCGGTCCAGGGTGGCGATGGAGCGGCGCAGCGGGATGCCGATGTAGCGGGCGCCGCGCAGCTTGCTGTCCGGGGTGGAGACGGCGACCTGGGCGGCGTACCGCGAGCCGATCTTGTTGGCCAGACCCGGCCGGGCGTTCGCCTCATGGATGACGATCGGCACACCGAGCCGCTTGGCGGCCAGATAGCCGGGCAGCGCCACATAGCCGCCGAAGCCGACGACGCAGTCCGCCTTGGTGCGCTCCAGGATCTGCTCGGCGGCCTTGATCGTGCCGCGCAGCCGGCCCGGGACGGTGATCAGCTCGGGGGTCGGCTTGCGGGGCAGCGGCACGGCCGGGATCAGCGCCAGCTCGTAGCCGCGCTCGGGGACCAGCCTGGTCTCCAGCCCGCGCTCCGTGCCCAGGGCCGTGATGCCCACGGTCGGGTCCTGCCTGCGCAGGGCGTCCGCGAGGGCGAGCGCGGGCTCGATGTGGCCCGCGGTGCCCCCGCCGGCGAGTACGACATGCACCGAAATTCACCGCTCTCCGGACGAGCGCACCGCCGAGGTGCGCCGTCGCATCGTGTTCCATCTCCGGGGACTCCGACCAGCCGCAGTACCCCCAGCCCCCCGCTTTCTACCAAAGCGGGGTTGCCGCATCGCAAGCGCCGCCCGCGCAGCGGGCTCGTCACGCGCGAAGGCGATCAGCAGCCCGATGGCGAACATGGTCGGCAGCAGGGCGGAACCCCCGTAGGAGAACAGCGGGAGGGGGACACCGGCGATCGGCAGCAGCCCGAGCACCGCACCCATGTTGATCACGGCCTGAGCCGTGATCCAGGTGGTCACACCTCCCGCGGCGTACCTCACGAAGGGGTCCTCCGTGCGTCCGGCCACGCGGATACCCGCATAGCCTAGAGCGGCGAACAGGGCGAGCACCGACAGCGTCCCCGCCAGACCCAGTTCCTCACCGGTGACGGCGAAGATGAAGTCCGTGTGCGCTTCGGGGAGTTGACCCCATTTTTCCACACTCGCGCCGAGTCCGGATCCGAAGATTCCACCGGAGGCGAGGGCATAGATGCCGTGCACGGCCTGCCAGCACGCGTCACCCTGTCCGGGGTCGGTGGCGCCCAGGCACTGCAGACGGGCCATGCGGTTGGGGCTGGTCTTGATCAGGATCACGCCGATCACGGCGGCCACCGACAGCACTCCGGCGAACAGCCGGGTGGGCGCCCCGGCCAGCCACAGCAGGCCGAACAGGATCGCCGTCAGGATGATCGCCGTGCCCATGTCGCCGCCGAGCATGATCAGCCCGAGCAGCATGAACGCGGCCGGCACCAGCGGCACCAGCATGTGCTTCCACTGGTTCAGCAGCTTCCTGTCCTGCTTGCGGGCCAGCAGGTCGGCGCCCCACAGCACCAGCGCGAGCTTGCCGAACTCGCTGGGCTGGAGCTGGAAGGGGCCGCCGACGGAGATCCAGTTCTGGTTGCCGTTGACCGACATCCCTATCCCCGGCACCTGCACCAGCGCCATCAGGAAGACCGCGCCCGCGAGGATCGGGTAGGCCAGCGCCCGGTGCAGCTTCACCGGCATGCGCGAGGCGACGAGCAGCAGCCCGCCCCCGATCACGGCGGCCAGCAGCTGCTTGCGGAAGAACCAGGAGCCCGTGAGGCCCATCTGCAGCGCCTTGATCTGGGAGGCCGAGTAGACCATCACCAGACCCAGCACGATGATCAGCAGGCTCCCGCCGAGGATCAGGTAGTACGCCGTCAGCGGCCGGTCCCACGCCTTGCGCGCGCGCGTGTAGAGCCGTAGGACCGGATTCTCGCGCGGGGGACGGGGGGCGGGGGGCCGCGAGGCGGCCCGGGGGGCGGGCCGGCGGCCGGTACGGCTACTGGGCATCAGCGCCTCCGCTGCGTCGGTCAGGAGCCGAGTTCGCGAACCGCCTCCGCGAACGCGTCACCGCGCTTGTTGTAGTTGGTGAACATGTCCATGGAGGCGCAGGCGGGGGCGAGGAGCACGGTGTCGCCGGGCCGCGCGAGCCGCTGGGCCTCCTGGACGGCCCCAAGCATCGCCCCAGTGTCGGTCCGGTCGAGGTCGACGACGGGTACCTCCGGGGCGTGTCGCGTCAGCGCCTCGCGGATCAGGGCCCGATCGGCACCGATCAGGACGACGCCCCGCAGCCGCTGCGCCGACTTGGCGACGAGCTCGTCGAAGGTCGCGCCCTTGGCGAGGCCGCCCGCGATCCACACGATCGACGGGTACGCCGCCAACGAGGCTTCCGCGGCGTGCGTGTTGGTCGCCTTGGAGTCGTCCACGTACGCCACGCCGTCCACGTCGGCCACGTGCGCGATGCGGTGGGCGTCCGGGGTGAAGGCCCGCAGACCGTCCCGTACGGCACCGGCGGGCACCCCGAAGGCGCGCGCGAGGGCCGCCGCGGCAAGGGCGTTGGCGATGTTGTGCGGGACGGGCGGGTTCACGTCGGAGACCTCGGCGAGCTCCTGGGCGTTCTTCTGCCGGTTCTCCACGAAGGCGCGGTCGACCAGGATGCCGTCCACCACGCCGAGTTGGGAGGGACCGGGGGTGCCGAGGGTGAAGCCGATGGCGCGGCAGCCCTCCTCGACGTCGGCCTCGCGCACCAGGTCCTCGGTGGCTTTGTCGGCCACGTTGTAGACGCAGGCGACCTGGTTGCCCTCGTAGATCCGGCCCTTGTCGCGCGCGTATGCCTCCATCGAGCCGTGCCAGTCCAGGTGGTCCGGCGCGAGGTTGAGGACGGCGGCGGAGTGGGCGCGCAGGGACGGCGCCCAGTGCAGCTGGTAGCTCGACAGCTCCACCGCGAGGACGTCGTACTGCTCCTCGCCGAGGACCGCGTCGAGCAGCGAGACGCCGATGTTGCCGACGGCGGCGGTGCGCAGCCCGGCGGCCTTCAGGATCGACGCCAGCATCTGCGTGGTGGTCGTCTTGCCGTTGGTGCCGGTGACGCAGAGCCAGGGCGCCGCGTCGGGCCCGCGCAGCCGCCAGGCCAGTTCGACGTCGCCCCAGATCTCGACACCGGCCTCGTGAGCGGCGCGGAACAGGGTCTTGTCCGGCTGCCAGCCGGGCGCGGTGACGATCAGTTCGGTGCCCTCGGGCAGGGTCGCCCCGTCGCCGAGCCGCACGGTGACGCCCAGCGCCTGGAGTTCGGCGGCCTGGGCGCGGGCCCGCTCGTCGTCGCCGTCGTTGACGACGGTGACCCTCGCGCCGAGCCCGTGCAGCACCTTGGCCGCCGGGACGCCGGAGACGCCGAGCCCGGCGACGGTGACGTTCTTCCCCTGCCAGTCGGTCACTTGTCCGCTGCCCATCCCGCATAGAAGAGGCCCAGTCCGACGATCACACAGATGCCCTGGATGATCCAGAAACGGACCACCACAAGGACCTCGGACCAGCCCTTGAGTTCGAAGTGGTGCTGGAGCGGCGCCATCCTGAAGACGCGCTTCCCGGTCAGGCGGAAGGAGCCGACCTGGATGACCACCGACATGGTGATCAGAACGAACAAACCACCAAGGATCGCGATCAGAAGCTCGGTGCGCGAGCAGATCGCGAGACCGGCGAGCACACCGCCGAGCGCCAGCGAACCGGTGTCGCCCATGAAGATCTTGGCCGGCGAGGTGTTCCACCACAGGAAGCCGAGGCAGGCACCCATCAGCGCCGAGGCGACCACCGCGAGATCGAGCGGGTCGCGCACTTCGTAGCAGGCGCCCGGGTTCGTGAGCGTCTGAGCGTTCGCGCACGACTCCTGGAACTGCCACACACCGATGAACGTATAGGCACCGAAAACGAGCACGGAGGCGCCGGTGGCCAGGCCGTCCAGACCGTCCGTCAGGTTCACGCCGTTCGACATGGCGAGGATCATGAACAGCGCCCAGACGACGAACAGCACCGGGCCGATCGTCCAGCCGAAGTCCGTGATGAACGACAGCTTGGTCGATGCCGGCGTGTTGCCGCGGTTGTCCGCGAACTGGAGCGAAAGCACCGCGAAGCCGATGCCGACGATCAGCTGGCCGGCCATCTTCGCCTTGGCCCGCAGACCCAGCGAACGCCGCTTGACGATCTTGATGTAGTCGTCCAGGAAGCCGACCACGCCCATGCCGACCATCAGGCCCAGCACCAGCACGCCCGAGTACCTCGGCGGCTCGCCGCTGATCACCTTGCTGAGGAAGTAGGCGGCGACCGTCGCCAGGATGAAGGCGATACCGCCCATGGTCGGCGTACCGCGCTTGCTGGCGTGCTCGCGCGGGCCGTCGTCACGGATGTACTGCCCGTAGCCCTTGCGGGCCAGCAGCTTGATCAGCAGCGGGGTGCCGATCAGCGTCAGGAAGAGGCCAATGACTCCTGCGAACAGGACCTGATTCATCATCGGGCGGAAACCTCACCCTCGGCACCGGTCTCGAGCAGCGCCTGGGCAACGCTCTCGAGGCCGACCGAACGGGACGCCTTCACGAGCACGACGTCCCCCGGGCGCAGCTCGCTGCGCAACAGGTCGACCGCCGCCTGTGCGTCGGACACGTGCACCGACTCCTCACCCCACGAACCCTCGTTATATGCGCCCAGTTGCAGCCAGGCGGCTTCCCTGCCCCCGACCGCGACGAGCTTGCTGACGTTGAGCCGGACGGCGAGCCGTCCGACCGCGTCGTGCTCGGCGAGCGCCTCGTCCCCGAGCTCGGCCATCTTGCCGAGCACCGCCCACGTACGGCGCCCCTTGCCCATCGCCGCCAGCGCACGCAGAGCGGCCTTCATGGACTCGGGGTTCGCGTTGTAGGCGTCGTTGACGACCGTCACGCCGTCCGGGCGCTCGGTGACCTCCATCCGCCAGCGGGAGAGGGTGCCCGCCGCGGAGAGCGCGGTGGCGATCTCTTCCGCGGACATGCCCAGCTCATGGGCGACGGCGGCCGCGGCGAGCGCGTTCGACACGTGGTGCTCACCGTACAGGCGCATGGTCACATCGCTGCACCCGGAGGGTGTGTGAAGGGTGAAGGAGGGCTGCCCGGTGTCCGTGAGTCGTACGTTCTCGGCGCGTACGTCCGCTTCGTCGCTCTCGCCGAAGAGGAGCACCTTCGCCTTCGTACGGGAGGCCATGGCGCGCACGAGCGGGTCGTCGGCGTTGAGGACGGCCGTGCCGCCCTCCGCCTCGGAGGGGAGTGCCTCGACGAGTTCGCCCTTGGCCTGGGCGATCTGCTCGCGGCCGCCGAACTCGCCGATGTGGGCGGTGCCGACGTTCAGCACCAGGCCGATCCTCGGCGGGGTGAGGCCGGCGAGGTAGCGGATGTGGCCGATGCCGCGGGCGCCCATCTCCAGCACGAGGAACCTGGTCTCCTCGGTGGCGGACAGCGCCGTCAGCGGCAGCCCGATCTCGTTGTTGAGCGAGCCCGGCGTCCACACGGTCGGCGCCTTGTGCTGGAGCACCTGGGCGATCAGGTCCTTGGTGCTGGTCTTGCCCGCGGAGCCGGTGAGGGCCACGAGGGTCGCACCGAGCCGTCGTACGACGTGACGGGCGAGGGCGCCGAGGGCGGCCTGCACGTCGTCGACGACGATCGCGGGCACCCCGACCGGCCGGGAGGCCAGTACGGCGGCCGCGCCCGCCTCGACGACGGCGGCCGCGAAGTCATGGCCGTCGACGCGTTCGCCGACGAAGGCGACGAACAGGCTGCCGGGCACCACCTCACGGGAGTCCCGGACGACCGGCCCCGTGACCTGGACGGCCGGATCCGGTATGTCGTGCGTCTGCCCGCCGACGACTTCTGCGATCTCGGCGAGAGAGAGGGCGATCACAAGTTCATCCCTGGGTCTTCTGGATAGCTTCGCGAAGCACCTGGCGGTCGTCGAAGGGACGGACCACGCCGGCGATGTCCTGGCCCTGCTCGTGGCCCTTGCCCGCGACGAGCACGGTGTCCCCGGGGTGCGCGCGCTGGACGGCGGCGGCGATCGCGGCCGCGCGGTCCTCGAAGAGGAGCACCTCGCCGCGCTCGTGCGCCGGCACGGACGCCGCGCCCTGGAGCATGGTCGCGAGGATCGCGAGGGGGTCCTCGGAGCGGGGGTTGTCGGAGGTCAGTACGGCCGTGTCGGAGAACCGGGCCGCGGCGGCGCCCATCGGGGCGCGCTTGGTGGTGTCACGGTCGCCGCCGCAGCCGAGGACGACGTGCAGCCGGCCCTTGGTGACCTTGCGCAGCGCCTTGAGCACCGACTCGACGGCGTCGGTCTTGTGGGCGTAGTCGACGACCGCGAGGTAGCCCTGTCCGGCGTCCACCCGCTCCAGGCGGCCGGGCACGCCCGGCACGGCGGCGACGCCGTCGGCGGCGGTCTGCGGGTCGAGGCCCGCGGCGGCCAGGGCGACGATCGCGGCAAGGGTGTTGGCCACGTTGAAGGTGCCGGGCAGCGGCGACCTGGCGGAAAGGCGCTCGCCGTTCGGGCCGACCACGGTGAACGTGGAGTCCATCGGGCCGACTTCGACGCCCTCGGCGCGCCAGTCGGCGTCGGGGTGGCCCTCGGCGGAGTAGGTAACAACCGGAACGGTCGCCTCCGTGGCGAGCCTGCGGCCGTACTCGTCGTCGAGGTTGACGACGCCGCGTTTGCTGCGTTTCGGCGTGAACAGCTGTGCCTTGGCCCGGAAGTAGTCCTCCATGTCGGAGTGGAACTCCATGTGCTCCGGGCTGAGGTTGGTGAACACGGCGATGTCGAAGACACAGCCGTCGACCCGGCCGAGCACCAGGGCGTGGCTGGAGACCTCCATGGCGACCGCGTCGACGCCGCGCTCGCGCATGACCGCGAACAGGGCCTGGAGGTCGGTGGCTTCGGGGGTGGTGCGCTCGGACTTGATGCGCTCGTCGCCGATGCGCATCTCGACCGTGCCGATCAGGCCGGTGGCCCGGACCGTCTTCAGTCCGCCCTCGACGAGATAGGCGGTGGTCGTCTTGCCGGAGGTGCCGGTGATGCCGATCTGGAGCAGGTCCTCGCCGGGGCGGCCGTAGATCTCGGCGGCCAGCTCGCCCATCCGGGCCCGCGGGTCGTCCACCACCAGCACCGGCAGGCCCGTCGCGGCGGCGCGCTCGGCGCCGGACGGGTCGGTCAGCACGGCCGCGGCGCCGAGGCCGGCCGCCTGCGCGACGAAGTCGGCGCCGTGTGCCCGGGCCCCGGGCAGGGCGGCGTACAGGTCGCCGGGGCGGACGGCGCGCGAGTCGTGGGTGATGCCCGTGACGTCGGCGGCGCCCTCGGGTGCGGAGGCACCCAGTCGGCCGGCGAGCTCCGCGAGGGGTGTGGCGGGCACCTGGGCCGGTCGCGGCGGTCCCGGGTAGGTCACGGGAGCGCCCTTCTGGGTGGTTCGGGACTGATCAGCGTGTGGCACGGCGGTGAGCGTACCGGGCTCACCCGCTCCGGGGCGAAGTGAGGTGCGGGGGGTGCTCTGGTTCCCGGGATCGGGGGTGATCGTTGTCACGAGCTGGTTCCTGGCTGTCAAGTGCTGATCAGGTCGGGTCAGGGTGTGTAGGAGACGGGCAGTCGGGCGGGGGGCGCTCCGGTGGGCGGGATCTGGAGGGTCTTCAGGGCGAACTCCATGACCTGCTTGTAGATCGGGCCGCAGATCTGGCCGCCGAAGTAGTTGCCCTCGGTGGCGTTCTGGATGGCGCAGTAGACGGTGACGCGGGGCTTGTCGGCGGGCGCGAACCCGGCGAAGGAGGAGGTGTAGCCGCGGTACTTGCCGGTGGCCGGATCCACGCGGTTGGCCGTACCGGTCTTGCCCGCGACGCGGTAGCCGGGGATGCGCGCCTTGTTGCCGGTGCCCTCCTCGTCGTCCACGACCGACTCCAGCATCCGGGCGAGCGTCTTCGCCGTCTTGGCGCTGACCACCCTGCTCTTGGCGGGTTCCGGGGCGGGCGTGAAGCGTCCGTCGGGGCCCTTGGTGCCGCGCACCAGCGTCGGCTCGATACGGACGCCGCCGTTGGCGATGGTCGAGTAGACGGAGGCGGCCTGCACGGCGTTGAGGGAGACGCCCTGGCCGAAAGGAATCGTGTACTGCTGCGACGTGGACCACTTCTCGGGCGGGGCCAGGATGCCCTTGGTCTCGCCGGGGAAGTCGAGCCCGGTGTAGCTGCCGAGGCCGAACTTGCGCAGATACGAGTAGAGGACCTTGTTGGCCGCGGGCTGGGTCTTGCCGAGCTGGCCGGTGGCGAGGATGGTGCCGATGTTGCTGGACTTGGCGAGCACGCCGTTGAGCGTGAGGTACCAGGTCGGATGGTCGATGTCGTCCTTGAAGAGACGGTCGCCGCGGTGCAGCCGGTTCGGCACGATCACATGCGTCTCGGGGGTGGCGACGCCCTCCTCCAGTACGGCGGCCATGGAGATGATCTTCGCGGTGGAGCCGGGCTCGTAGGCGTCGAGGAGGGCCGCGTTGGCCAGCGCGTTCGGGTTCGCCTTGGTGAGGTCGTTGGGGTCGAAGCCGGGCGCGTTGGCCATGGCGAGGATCTCGCCGGTGCGGGTGTCCTGGACGATGACATAGCCGCGGTCGGCCTTGGACTTCTTCACCTGCTCGCTGATGGCGTTCTGCGCCGCCCACTGGATGTCGCGGTCGATGGTCAGCTCGATGTCGGAGCCGGGCACGGCCGGGGTCTCGGTGGAGCCGGCCGTGGGCACCTGGCGGCCGCCGGACTGGGCGTAGCGGATCTTGCCGTCCTTGCCGGCGAGTTGCTCGTCCAGCTGCTGCTCGATGCCGCCGCCGCCCTTGCCCTCGGCGTTGACCCAGCCCAGTATCCCGGCGGCGAGGTCGCCGTTCGGGTAGACCCGCTTGCTGCTGGGCACGGCCAGGACTCCGGCCAGGACGTTGACGGTGGCCGGGTCGGTCTCGGCCTTCGTGGCCAGCGCCGACTTCAGGTCCTTGATCTGCTGCCAGACCAGCGGGGTCTGCCGGTGGGCGAGCAGGGCGTAGCGCAGCTCCTTGTTCGCGGGCCGCAGCTTCTCGACCAGGTCCTCCTGCTCCTGCCCGAGGATCGGCGCGAGCAGCGCGGCCGCCTGCTCGGGGCCGTCGTCGATCCTGAGCGCCTTGCGGTTGAACAGGGTCGGGTCGGCGGTGATGTCGTACGCGTCCACGCTGGTCGCGAGCGCGACGCCGGTGCGGTCGGTGATCTCCCCGCGCTCGGCGGCGAGCACCTGCCCGACGTACCGGTTCTGTTCGGCTTTCGCCGCGTACGTGCTCGCGTCCACGGCCTGCACCTGGAGCAGCCGTACGACGAACGCGGCCATGACCAGCGTCAACGCCAGCCCGACCATCCGCAGCCGGGGCCGCGGACTGCCGAGCCTGAGCGGCCGGGGCCCAGCGGGCCGCGACACTGCCGGACGCCGCACGGGCCGCTGGGCCCCGGCCCCCGACGGCCTGCGTCCCGCAGGTCGGGCGGGCCGCGCGGGCCCGGGCACACGCCGCCGCGGCGGTTCCCTGTCGGTCACGTCCGTCACCTGCCGGGGGTCGAGGTCGGGAGGGGGGTGTCGCCCGGGCCTCCGCGGCCGTGGGGAGCGCGGAGGGCGTGGCTTGCGGAGGGGGGTGGGGCCACACGGCCACGCCCGCGGGGCGGGGCCAGGCCATCGGGGTCACGCCCTGGGTGGCGGGGCGGGGCTGTGAGGGCGCGGGGGTCATGCCCTGGGCGGCAGCGCCGGGCTGCGAGGGCATAGGGGTCACGCGCCGGACAGCAGCGCGGAGCTGCGAGGCCGAAAGCGTCACGCCCGCGACGCAGGGCCAGGCCATCGCGGCCACACCCCGGGCGGGAGCGCGGGGCAGCGAGGCCGTGGGGGTCACGCCCCGGACAGTGCGTAGCTGCGAAGCCGAAGGCCTCACGCCCGCGACGCAGGGCCAGGCCATCGCCGCCACGCCCCGGGCAGCAGCGCGGGGCAGCGAGGCCGAAGGCGTCACGCCCCGAGGGTCGCTTCTCCGTCGCAGCAGTCACCTGCCCGGGGCCCCGGGCCGTGAGGCCGGAGGCGCTTCGGGGGGTGCGGGACGGGCCGGGGCGGGCGGCGGGGGTCGGCTCGGGAGTCGGGGCACCCGTGCGCATGCGCACCGCAGTGCGGACGACGAGGTCCAGCCGGGCGGCGGGAAGCCGCTCGGGTGTCCGGGCACCGGAGCGGGGGTGCGCCACAGGAGAAAGTCGCGCGTTGTTCTCGGTCACCGGGCTCACCTGTCGGGAGTCTCGGGCGTGGAGGACGCGGATGGGGACGGGGGCGTGGTGGGCATCGCCTCCGGGGCCAGGACGAGGGGGGTGGTGAAGGCGTCCTCGGGGGTGGGGGCCGGGGACGGGACGCCCTTGACCTTGCCGTCGGGGTCCAGGAAGGCCGGGTCGCCGCCGGGGACCATGCCCAGCTCGCGGGCGCGGCGCTGGAGGGCGTCGGGGGCGGAGTAGGCGTCGATGTCGCGCTGGAGGGCCTGCTCCTGGTCGGTGAAGTCCTTGGTGGCCTTCTTGAGGTCGTCCAGCCGGAAGGAGCCCTCACTGAGCGCGGAGTTCAGTACGAGCAGGCCGATGAGGCCGCCGCCCAGCAGCAGCACCACCAGCAGGACGAAGGGGGTGCGGGCGGCCTGCCCGGGCCCGGCCGGCAGCAGCCGTGCGAGCCGGACGGCCCGGCCCTTCAGCTCGGGTTTCCTGCTCACCGGGCCTCCCGTGCGTCAGTGCGTCGCGAGTTGGAATGGTGAGTTGGATTTTCCAACCCAGGCGCCCGCCCCTTCGCCCGACTCACTCCACGTCCTCCCTGATGCGCTCCGCGCCGCGCAGCCGCGCCGGGGCCGCCCGCTTGTTCTCGGCGACCTCTTCCTCGGTGGGAAGTTCGGCACCGCGCGTGAGCAGCTTGAGCCGGGGCTGGTAGCGCTCGGGCACGACGGGCAGTCCGGGCGGGGCGGTGTTGGCGGCACCGGCAGCGAAGACCTGCTTGACCAGCCGGTCCTCCAGCGAGTGGTACGACAGCACGGCGACGCGCCCGCCCACCGCGATCGCCTTCACCGCGGCCGGGATCGCCCGCTCCAGGACGGACAGCTCGCCGTTGACCTCGATGCGCAGCGCCTGGAAGGTCCGCTTGGCGGGGTTGCCGCCGGTGCGCTTGGCTGCCTGCGGCAGCGCGTCCCGGATCACCTCCACCAGTCGCGCGCTGTTGCTGAAGGGCTCCTTCTCGCGCTCGCGCACGACGGCCGCCACGATCCGTTTGGCCTGCTTCTCCTCGCCGTACGCCCGAAGGATCCGTACGAGCTCACCGGCGGGGTAGGTGTTGAGGACCTCGGCGGCGCTGATGCCGGTCGTCTGGTCCATGCGCATGTCGAGCGGCGCGTCCTGCGCGTAGGCGAAGCCGCGGTCGGCCTCGTCGAGTTGCATGGAGGAGACCCCGAGGTCGAACAGGACGCCCTGCACGCGCGGGATGCCGAGCCGCCGGAGCACCTCGGGCAGCTCGTCGTAGACCGCGTGCACCAGCGTCGCCCGCTCCCCGTACGGCGCGAGGCGCTCGCCGGACAGCCGCAGGGCCTCCTTGTCGCGGTCGAGCGCGACGAGCCGGGCCTCGGGGAACCGCGTCAGGAGCGCTTCGCTGTGGCCGCCGAGACCGAGGGTGCAGTCGACGACCACCGCTCCGGGTTCTTGCAGGGCGGGGGCCAACAGGTCCAGGCAGCGCTGGAGCATCACCGGGACATGTCGACTGTTGCTCAAGGGGGCCCTCTCAGGTCCGGCGGGGCCGTACGCACCGCCGGGTCCCCGCCCTCTCGTGACGGAAAAAAGCAGGGAGAACCTCGCCTCCCGCTTCGCGTCACTTTAGTCCACCCTGTGTTGCGGTCAATCAACCGGCCCGCGCGTGGCGGCGGGGCCCTGAGCACCGGTTCACGCGCCGGCTGTGCATTGCCTCACAACAAGAACTCAATGGCGTTCTTTGTCCGCTCTCACAACAGGCCTCCACCTGAGGTGACCAGTAACGTCTTCAGCATGACGACTTCTGCATCGCTCCCCACCGGCTCCGAGGGCTCCATAACCCGCGTCGGCTCGGTCACCGACCGCCTGGTCGAGGCGAACGAGCAGTACGCCGCCGCCTTCACCGACCCCGGAATGGACGCCCGCCCCGTCCTCCAGGTCGCCGTCGTGGCCTGCATGGACGCCCGCCTGGACCTGCACGCCGCGCTCGGACTGCAGCTCGGCGACTGTCACACGATTCGCAACGCCGGCGGCGTGGTCACCGACGACGTGATCCGCTCGCTCACCATCAGCCAGCGCGCGCTCGGCACCCGCAGCGTGGTGCTGATCCACCACACCGGGTGCGGCCTGGAGACCCTCACCGAGGAGTTCCGGCACGACCTGGAGATGGAGGTCGGGCAGCGTCCCGCGTGGGCGGTGGAGGCGTTCCGTGACGTCGACCAGGACGTGCGCCAGTCGATGCAGAAGGTGCGCACCTCGCCGTTCCTGCTGCACACCGACGACGTGCGCGGCTTCGTCTTCGACGTGAAGACCGGTCTGCTGCGGGAGATCGACCCCACGGAGTGAGGCGGACCCGGCGGGCTCGTTCTTCGCTGATTCCAGGTTCTTCCGGTCACAAAAGACCGTAAGAACCGACATATCGCGGCCAGTTGTCCACAGGCGAGTGACACGAACCGGTAACGGCAACAAGAATGCCGTTGTGACGTCACGCGGAACTTTTCCCGCGCGCCGTCCGTGTTTCGGGTGGGGCCGGTTTCGCGTCGCGGAGCGTCGGCCCGGGCAATGGAACGGGCCGAGGAGGGCCGGGTGACGACCTATGACGATCGAGCGAGCCTCACTGATCTGACCGCCACCGTGGATCGGGTGCGCCGCTCGGTGGAAGAGGTGATCGAGGGCAAGCCCGAGGTCGTCCGGCTTTCGCTGACCGTGCTGCTCGCCGAGGGGCATCTGCTGATCGAGGATGTCCCCGGCGTGGGCAAGACGATGCTGGCCAAGACACTGGCCCGGTCCATCGACTGCTCGGTGCGGCGCATCCAGTTCACGCCCGACCTGCTGCCCTCGGACATCACCGGTGTCTCCATCTGGGACCAGCAGCGCCGGGACTTCGAGTTCAAGCCGGGCGCGATCTTCGCGCAGATCGTCATCGGCGACGAGATCAACCGCGCCTCGCCCAAGACGCAGTCGGCGCTCCTGGAGTCGATGGAGGAGCGCCAGGTCACCATCGACGGGCAGACGTACGAACTGCCGAGCCCGTTCATGGTGGTGGCCACCCAGAACCCGGTCGAGATGGAGGGCACCTACCCGCTGCCCGAGGCCCAGCGCGACCGTTTCATGGCCCGGGTCTCCATCGGCTACCCCAGCCCCGAGGCCGAGCTGCAGATGCTCGACGTGCACGGCGGGGTGAGCCCGCTGGACGACCTCCAGCCGGTCGCCCACGCGCACGAGATCGTGAAGCTGATCGAGGCCGTCCGCGGCGTCCATGTCGCGGACACCGTCCGGCGCTACGCCGTCGACCTGGTCGCCGCGACCCGCACCCACCCCGACCTCAGACTCGGCGCCTCGCCGCGCGCCACGCTGCATCTGCTGCGCGCGGCGAAGGCGTCCGCCGCTCTGAGCGGCCGGGAGTACGCGCTGCCGGACGACATCCAGGCCCTCGCCGTCGCCGTCCTGGCCCACCGTCTGCTGCCCACCGCACAGGCCCAGCTCAACCGCCGTACGGCCGAGCAGGTCGTACAGGAGATCCTTCAGCACACCCCGGTGCCGGCCGCGCCGCAGCAGAACACCTTCGGGCTCGGCCGCGGCGCCCAGGGCTTCGGCCAGCAGCCGCCGCGGAGGCTGTGATGAGCGACGCCGCGCCGAGGGGGGCGATCCAGGCCGAGGCGGAGAGCGGCGGCAAGGGCGCGGTGCGCACGGCGCTGGCCGGTCTGACCACACGTGGGCGTTCCTTCCTGGCCGCCGGTGTCGCGGCCGCCGTATGCGCCTACGTGCTCGGCCAGAGCGACCTGCTGCGCGTCGGGCTGCTGCTGGCGGTGCTGCCGCTGGTGTGCGCGACCGTCCTGTACCGCACCCGCTACCGGGTGGCCGGCAGCCGCAGGCTCTCCCCCGCGCGCGTGCCCGCGGGCTCCGAGGCCCGCGTGCATCTGCGCATGGACAACGTCTCGCGGCTGCCCACCGGCGTGCTGATGCTCCAGGACCGGGTGCCCTACGTCCTCGGCCCGCGCCCGCGTTTCGTCCTGGACCGGGTCGAGGCGGGCGGCCGCCGCGAGGTGTCCTACCGGGTCCGCTCCGACCTGCGCGGCCGCTATCCGCTGGGCCCGCTCCAGCTGCGCCTCACCGACCCGTTCGGCATGTGCGAACTGACCCGCTCCTTCTCGACGTACGACACTCTCACGGTCATCCCGCGCGTGGAGGCGCTGCCGCCGGTGCGGCTGACCGGTGAGGCCAGCGGGTACGGCGACGGACGGCAGCGCTCGCTGGCGCTGGCCGGCGAGGACGACGTCATCCCGCGCGGCTACCGCTACGGCGACGACCTGCGCCGCGTCCACTGGCGTTCCACCGCCCGCTACGGCGAGCTGATGGTGCGCCGCGAGGAACAGCCGCAGCGCTCCCGCTGCACGGTGCTGCTCGACACCCGCGCGCTCGCCTTCCGCGGCGCGGGCCCCGACTCCGCGTTCGAGTGGGCGGTGTCGGGCACGGCGTCGGTGCTGGTGCACATGCTGGAACGGGGCTTCTCGGTACGCCTGCTGACCGACACCGGCAGCTCGGTGCCGGGCGAGGGCGCCGACGGCTTCGCGGGCACCAGCCAGGAGTCGGCGGACGCCGCCGGGCTGATGATGGACACCCTCGCGGTGATCGACCACTCCGACGGCACCGGCCTGTCCCACGCCTACGACGTGCTGCGGGGTGGCAACGAGGGCCTGCTGGTGGCGTTCTTCGGCGACCTCGACGAGGCGCAGGCCGCCGTCGCCGCCAAGATGAGCCGCCGCAGCGGCGGCGCCCTCGCCTTCGTGCTGGACAGCGACACCTGGACACGCGAGCCGTACGACGTCCCGGCCGCGGGCAACCGCACCGAAGAGCGCCTGCGCCTGCTGCGCGAGTCCGGCTGGACAGCCATCGCCGTACCCCGCGGCATAGCACTGGGCGACCTGTGGCGCCAGGCCGACCGAGAACGCTCAGGTGGCCTGGGGATGGCCGACCCAGGGGCGCGGGGAACTGCGCGATCGACCCATCCCGACCCGCAGCCGCTGACGACGCGACTCACCCACGGGGAGGTGCGCTCATGAGCGGACGGGCCCGTATGGCACTGTGCGCCCTGGCAGCCACTCTCCTGGCATCCTGCGCCCTTCTGCCCCTGGTCGACACACCCGCCTGGCTGATGCACGCGGCCCTGCTGCTCGCGGTGCAGTCCGGCGTGGGCGCGGCCATGCGCAGGGTCCCGCTCGCGCGGACGCTGACCGTGGCGGCCCAGGCACTGGCGTCGCTGCTGCTGCTCACGCTGTCCTTCGCCCGCGAGCAGGCGCTCGCCGGGTTCGTCCCGGGGCCGCAGGCGTTCCAGCACTTCGCCGATCTGCTGGAGCAGGGCACACAGGACGTCGAGCGGTACGCGATCCCGGCGCCTATGTCGGACGGCATCCAGCTGATGCTCGTCGGCGGTGTCCTGGTGATCGGGCTGATGGTGGACGCCCTGGCGGTGACCTTCCGCAGCGCGGCCCCGGCGGGACTGCCGCTGCTCGCGCTGTACTCGGTGGCGGCGGGCCTCGCGGACGGAGCCGGCGGCTGGGTGTGGTTCCTGCTCGCCGCGGCGGGCTATCTGATGCTGCTGCTGGCCGAGGGCCGCGACCGGCTCTCCCAGTGGGGCCGGGTCTTCTCCGGCGGCCCACGCTCCCCGGGCGCCCTCACCGGCGCCGGCGACGCCGTGGCGCCGGTGCGCACCGGGCGGCGGATCGGCGCGGTGGCGCTGGGCATCGCCCTGGTGGTGCCGCTGGCCCTGCCCGCGATGAACGGCGGCCTGCTGGACGGGGTCGGTACGGGCGTGGGCTCCGGCGGCGGAGGCGGCGGCACGATCTCCGCGGTCAACCCGCTGGTGTCGCTGCGCGACAGCCTGAACGTGGACGAGGACCGCACGGTGCTGGTGCTGCGCACCGACTCCGAGGACGTGTCCAGCATGTACCTGCGGATCGTGTCCCTGGACGACTTCGACGGCACCACCTGGCGCCCCGCCAAGCGGCGCATCGTCGACGTGCCCGACGAGTTCCCCGCACCCACCGGTCTGCGCGCGGACATCCCGCGCACCGAGGTGCGCACCCGGATCGCCGCCGCCGACTGGTACGCGCAGGACTGGCTGCCGATGCCGTATCCGCCGAGCGGCGTCGACATCGACGGGCGCTGGCGGTACGAGCCGATCGGCATGACGGTGGTCGGCGACCGCCGGGAGACCACCCGCGGCAAGACGTACGAGGTGCGCAGCCTGGAGGTGCGTCCGACGGCCCGCCAGCTGGCCGAGGCCCCGCAGCCGCCCGCCTCGATCGAGCGGCAGTACACCGAGCTGCCCGACTCGCTGCCGTCGGTGGTGGCGACCACGGCCCGCGAGGTCACCGCGGACGCGAGGAACCCCTACGAGCAGGCGGTCGCGCTCCAGGAGTACTTCGCCCTGACCGGCGGCTTCCAGTACGACACGGAGGTGGAGGTCGGCGACGACCGGCAGGCCCTCGCCCGCTTCCTGCGCGACAAGCGGGGCTTCTGCGTCCACTACTCCTTCGCCATGGCGACGATGGCCCGCTCGCTGGGCATCCCGGCCCGCGTGGCCGTCGGTTTCGCGCCGGGCACCCCGCAGGCCGACCGGACGGTGACGGTGGGCCTGCGCGACGCGCACGCCTGGCCGGAGCTGTACTTCGAGGGAGTGGGCTGGACCCGCTTCGAGCCGACCCCGACCCGTGGGTCGACCCCGCCGTACACCGTCCCGGACTCCCCCGACAACAGTGACCCTGAGCTGCCGGAGAACGCCCGGCCGAGCAACGCGGCGCCCTCCGCGGAGCCGTCGCAGAGCTCGAGCTGCTCGGCGGAGGACAAGCGGCTGGAGGCCTGCGCGGGCGCGCTGCCGCTGGACCCGGGCACGTCGGACGGCGACGGTCCGCCCTGGTACCAGATCACCGCCTGGGTGTTGCTGGGGGTCGCGCTGCTCGTGGTGCCGCTGGCGCCGATGCTGTACCGGCTCAGACGGCGTGTGGTGCGGCTGGCCTCGGCCCGGCACACCGCGGCCGCGCCGGGGCCGTCCGGCGACGGCGTCGATGTGACGGTGCTGCCGACCGGGCAACTGCCCGCGCGGCCGACGGCCGAGGCGGCCGCGGGTCATGTGCTGGCGGTGTGGCGTGAGCTCACGGACACCGCCTGGGACTACGGCATCGCGCCGGACGACGCGCTCACCCCGCGCAAGGCGGCCGAGCGGATCGTGCGGCTCGGGCAGCTGGACGAGTCCGCGGCGCAGGGCGTGCACCGAGTGGCGGGCGCGGTGGAGCAGGTGCTGTTCGCGCCGCGGCCGCAGGCCGTGTCCGGGCTCGCCGACGAGGTGCGCGGGCTACGGGTCGCGCTGCGGTCGCGGGTCAGCCGGTCGACCCGAGTGCGCGCGGTGATCGCGCCGCGTTCGGCCGTCCGGGCGGTGTGGGACCTCAGCGACCGCTGGACGGCGTTCCGGGAGCGGCTGGCGGCGCGCCTGACGGCCCTGGTCCGCAGGCCGTCGGGACAGCGCAGCGGCTGAGACGGACGGCGTGAGCGTTCGGCCCCGGCACGGTCATCCGTGCCGGGGCCGGCTCTTCGCCAGATGCGCCCGGGCGGGCGCCGCGGGCATGCGTGAGCGCGGGCATGCGTGAGCGCGGGCATGCGTGAGCGCGGGCATGCGTGAGGGGGTTGCCGCCCGGGCGGCAACCCCCTCACGCACGTCTGTGTCTGTGTCCGAGGAGCGAGGGTGCGGCTCAGTGGCCCTGCTCGTCGCGGCGCCGCTGCCAGCGCTGCTCGATGCGGTCCATCACGGAACGCCGCTGGTGTCCCTGTCGGCGCCCTTCCGGGCCGGCCGCATGCTGTTCGCCGGGCCTGGGAGCCTTGCGCCAGCCGGTCACCGCGAGTACCGCACAGCCCAGCATGACGAGGAAGCCCACCACGCTGAGCCACACCTGCTTGGCGACCATTCCGGCCATGAGGAGCGCGATACCTACGAGGAAGCCCGCGACCGCCTGGTAGACCCGTCGCCGGGTGTACGTACGCAGCCCGCTTCCCTCAAGCGCTGTCGCGAACTTGGGATCTTCGGCGTACAGCGCTCGCTCCATCTGCTCGAGCATGCGCTGCTCGTGCTCCGAGAGCGGCACGGAGTCCTCCTCATCGTGCAGTCGCCGGGGCGACCCGGGGGGTCCCTTCAGGATAGGCAGGGAATCGCCCCCGTGAAACCCGCCCCTCTGCGCCAATTGGCCAACCGGCTCCGCCATGGGCGAACCGGCTCGCTGAGGCTTCCATTCCCCGGCGGCCGACCCGTCATGCCGGAGCGGTCTCCCTCGATCATACGGCGGGAACCGCCCGATCGGGTGGCCTGTGGCGGACTCCATGCGGAGCCCGCCTCGCTGATCAGGGCCCTGTCACAGCAGGCACTCAGGCCTCGTGAGCCCCTGCGGTCTCACCGAGCACATGCAGCTGGGTCGCCACCGCGTGGAAGGCCGGGAGTTCGGCCGCGGCCTCCTCCAGCTTGAGCAGTGCCTCCAGCGCGCCGGGCTCGGTGTCCACGAGGACGCCGGGCACCAGGTCGGCGAAGACGCGCACGCCGTGCACGGCGCCGACGGTGAGGCCGGCTCCCGCGACGAGGTCGGTGAGCTGCTCGACGGTGAACCGGCGCGGCACAGGGTCGCCCTGCCCCCAGCGGCCGTCCGGGTCCTCCAGGGCCTGCTTGGCCTCCTTGAAGTGGCCGGCCAGGGCCCGGGCGAGCACGGCACCGCCGAGTCCGGCGGCGAGCACGCTGAGGACGCCCTCGGAGCGCAGCGCGGCGACGGCGTTGCGGACGCCCTCGGCCGGGTCGTCGACGTACTCCAGGACGCCGTGGCACAGCACGACGTCGTAGCCGCCGCGCTCGACCACGTCGAACAGGCCGTGCGCGTCGCCCTGCACGCCCTTCACCCGGTCGGCGACCCCGGCCTCGGCGGCGCGGCGCTCCAGCGCGAAGAGGGCGTTGGGGCTCGGGTCGACGACGGTGACGCGGTGGCCGAGGCGGGCGGCGGGCACCGCGAAGTTGCCGCTGCCGCCCCCGGTGTCGAGGACGTCCAGCGACTCCCGGCCCGTGGCCTTGACCCGGCGGTCCAGGGCGTCCCGCAGGACCTCCCAGACCACGGCGGTACGGAGAGAAGCGCGGGGGCGCATCGGGTCCGACACGGCAGTTGACTCCTCGGCGTGGCACCGCCTCTTGCACGGCGGAGCGAACGGTCGTCCTCCCGGCGCCCCGGGTGACGGGGAGGGAGAACATCAGGCGCCTCCACCCTATTGCCTCGGACGGCGCGGCAGGTCATCGCGGTTCCGGCCCCCGCCGGACAACCCTCTCCCCCAGGGTCGCCCGCCTCCCTCACCCCGCGTCCGGCATGTCCGGGGCGCCCGCGGGAGGGTCCGTGTCGGCCCGGGGCTGGGGCAGCACCGGCTGCAGGAGCAGCAGGCGCTCGACGATGCGGACGAACATCGCCACGTCGCGTATGAGGTCGTCGGCGTCGCGGCGGCTGGCCGCGCCCTGGATGCCGGCCTCTGCCCGAGCGCGGCGGGCGGCCCCGGAGGCGAACAGGGCGCTCCACTCGGTGAGCTCGGGCGCGATCTCGGGGAGCACTTCCCAGGCGCTCCGTATCCGGGCCCGGCGCCTGGAGGTCGGTTCGGGCCTGCCGCGGGCGGCGAGGACGGCGGCGGCGGTGCGCAGCGCTGCGAGGTGCGCGGTGGCGTACCGCTCGTTGGGGGTCTCCAGGACGGCCGCCTCGTCGAGTCCGGCGCGGGCCTGGGCGAGCAGATCGAGGGCGGCGGGCGGGGCCGAGGACCGGCGCAGCACGGGGTGCACGTCGCTCGCCGGGCCGGTCAGTGAGGGGGCAGGGCCGGTGGCGCGGCGCCGACGGGCGGCGGCTGCGGGGTAGCTGGCCATGACGAACCTCCTGTCGTCTGTGTGACGGCACGTCCGCATACGGGCTGCCGTATGTGCCCATCGTGGGCTATGCCACTGACAATCCGGTCTGACCTGGGCTTTTGCTTCGATCGAAGGTTCGGGCTAGTTTTTGCACTGACCAGTCAGTTCAAAAGTAGGGCGCCCGGGCGCGACGGGGACGGGGCGCGGCAAGGGGAGGGCATGGGGGAAGGCAAGGACACGGGCGACGGGAAGGACGCGGGCGACGGCGGTCTCGCTGTCGTCGCCCGGGACTTCGGGCTCGAAGGCCCCCGCGGATGGGCGTTCCGCGGGATCGGCGTCGACGCGCCGCCCGGTGCACTGATCGCGATCGAGGGGCCGTCCGGCTCGGGCCGCACGTCTCTGCTGCTCGCGCTGACGGGCCGGATGAAGCCCACGGAGGGCACCGCGGTCGTCGGCGGCCTGGACCTGCCGAAGCGGATGGCGGCCGTGCGCCGCGTCAGCGCCCTCGCGCACGTCCCCGGGGTCACCGACCTCGACCCCGCGCTGACCGTCGGCGAGCACCTGCACGAGCGCGCGCTGCTCCAGCGGCGGTTCACCGGCTCCGTACGCACCCTGCTGCGGCCGCGCCGGGAACGCCTCGCCGAGCAGAGGCTGCGGGTCGACAGGGCGCTGACCGCCGCCGGTCTCGACCGCGCGGCCCTTCCCAAGGGCTCCCGGACCGCCGTACGCGATCTGGAACGGCTGGAGGCGCTGCGGCTGTCGCTCGCGCTGGCGCTGATCGGCCGGCCGCGGCTGTTGGGCGTCGACGACACGGACCTGAAGCTGTCGGACGCGGAGCGGGCCGAGGTGTGGTCCCTGCTCGGCTCGCTGGCCGCGGCGGGCACGACCGTGCTGGCCGTGTGCAGCGAGGCTCCCGAGGGGGCGGTGGTCGTGTCCACCGGGGCGGCTCCGGGGGGCGCCCCGGCGGACACGACCACCGAGGCCACGCCGGAGAACACCGGGGACGAGGACACCGAGTCCGAAGACAGCGACGACGAAGCGAAGGAGGCGGCCGATGCGCTCGCCGAAACTGGCCGCTCTTGAGCTGCGGCGCTTCGGCCGCGGCAAGCTCCCGCGCGCGGCCCTTGTCGCGCTTCTGCTGCTGCCGCTGCTGTACGGCGCGCTGTACCTGTGGTCCTTCTGGGACCCGTACAGCCGCCTGGACCGCATCCCGGTGGCGCTGGTCAACGACGACAAGGGCGCGACCGCCGACGGGAAGCGCGTCCGCGCGGGTGACGACATCACCGAGGGGCTGCGCGAGAGCGAGGTCTTCGACTGGAAGGAGGTGAGCGCCGAGGAGGCACGCGCGGGCGTGGAGGACGGGACGTACTACCTGTCGCTGACCATGCCGGCCGACTTCAGCGAGCGCGTCGCCTCCAGTGCGGGCGACTCCCCGGAGACCGGCGCGCTTCAGGTGCGCACGAACGACGCGAACAACTACATCGTCGGCCAGATCTCCCGGACGGTGTTCAGTGAGGTGCGCACGGCGGCGTCCACGAAGACCTCGCGGTCGTTCCTGGACAAGATCTTCATCTCCTTCTCCGACATCCACGGCGCGACCGAGAAGGCCGCCGGAGGGGCTGACCGGCTCAAGGGCGGCATCGGCAAGGCGGAGAAGGGCTCCAAGGCGCTCGCGGACGGCCTGAAGGAGGCCAAGAGCGGCAGCGGCGCGCTGTCCAAGGGCGTCAAGAAGCTCGACACGGGCGCGGGCGACCTGGAGGACGGCTCCGCGCAGGTCGCCGAGGGCACGCAGGCGCTGGCCGACCGGGTGAACGGGTTCGCGGACGAGGTGGGCCCCTTCCTGCGGAAGAACGAGAAGAGCATCGGGGAGACGGCCCAGTTCGTGGCCGATGCCGCCGGGGCCGTGCGCGACAACCTGGACGACCTGGTGGAGCGGGCCCCCACGGCGGCGCAGAACGCCCGGGACGCCGCCGACCGGCTGGCCGGCGTCCACCGCGCGCGCTGCGAGAGCCCCACGGCCGCCCCCTCCCCCTCCCTCACCGACGTCCTGCCCACGGCGGCGCCCGATCCGGCCTGTCCTGATCTGAAGCTGGCGAAGGACGCGGCCGCCGAGGTCGCTGCCCTCGCCGGGGACCTGGAGACGCTGGCCGCCGACCAGGACGGCGCGCTGAAGAAGCTCGACCAGCATCTGGCGACCCTGCAGAAGCAGGCCCAGGCGCTAGCCGACCGGGCCCCGCACCTGTCGGAGGACCTGGACGACGCCGTCAGCAAGATCAACAAGCTGAACGCGGGGGCCGGGAAGGTAGCCGCCGGTGCCAAGAAGCTGCACTCCGGGCTGGGCACCGCCAGCACCGGCGCGGTGGACCTGGACGAGGGTGTCGGCAAGCTGCGGACGGGCGCGACCGACCTCAACGGCGGCCTGTTCAAGCTGGTCGACGGCTCGGGGAAGCTCGCCGACGGCCTGCACGACGGCGCCGAGCGCATCCCCGACTACGACGAGGACGAGCGCGACCGCCGTACCGCCGTGATGGCCGACCCCGTGCAGCTCGCCAACCAGGCCCTGCACAAGGCGCCCAACTACGGCACCGGGTTCGCCCCGTACTTCATCCCGCTGTCGCTGTGGGTCGGCGCGATGGTCGCCTACATGCTGATCGCGCCGCTCAACCGGCGGGCCCTGGCCGCGGGCGCCTCCGCGTGGCGGATCGCGCTGGCGGGCTGGCTGCCGGTCGTCGCGATCGGCGTGCTCCAGACGGCCGCCCTGATGGCGGTGCTGCACTGGGCGGTCGGCCTGCAGCCGGTCCGGGCGGCCGGGACGGTGGCGTTCCTGTGCCTGGTCACGGCCTGCTTCGCGGCGATCGTGCAGTGGCTCAACGCCCGCTTCGGCGCGGCCGGCCGCATCCTGGTCCTCGCCGTGCTGATGCTCCAGCTGACCTCCGCGGGCGGCACCTACCCGGTGCAGACCAGCCCCGGATTCTTCAACGCGATCCACCCGTACCTGCCCATGAGCTACGTCGTCCAGGCGCTGCGGCGCCTTGTCACCGGCGGCGGACTGGGCCCGGTGTGGCAGGCGTGCGCCGTGCTGGCGGCCTTCACGGCCGGGGCGCTCGCGCTGACCGCCCTGTCGGCGCGCCGCAAGCAGGTGTGGACGCTGGACCGGCTGCATCCGGAGCTGAGCCTGTGAGCGAACGCGGGACAATCATGACCATGGAAAGCAGCAGCGCCGCGTCGGGCGCCAGCACCCGCCGCGAGGCCACCCGGCAGAAGCTCTACGAGGCAGCCGTCACCCTCATCGCCGAGCAGGGCTTCTCCGCCACCACCGTGGACGAGATCGCCGAGCGTGCCGGGGTCGCGAAGGGCACCGTCTACTACAACTTCGCGAGCAAGTCCGTCCTCTTCGAGGAGCTGCTGAGGCACGGCGTGGGACTCCTCACCGCCTCGCTGCGGGAGGCCGCCGAGCGGACCGCGCGGGAGGGCGGCGGCGCGGTGGACGCCCTCGACGCGATGATCCGCGCGGGTCTCGTCTTCATCGAGCGCTACCCCGCCTTCACCCAGCTGTACGTCGCCGAGCTGTGGCGCACCAACCGGGCCTGGCAGTCCACCCTGATGGTGGTCCGGCAGCAGGCCGTGGCCGTCGTCGAGGGCGTGCTGCGCCAAGGCGTGGCGAACGGCGAGCTGAGCGAGGAGATCGACATCCAGCTGAGCGCCGCCGCGCTGGTCGGCATGGTGCTGGTGGCCGCGCTGGACTGGCAGGCGTTCCAGCCGGAGCGCTCTCTGGACGACGTGCACGCGGCGCTGTCCCGGCTGCTCCAGGGGCGGGTCAGCGGGCGTGGCTGAACACGCGGGGCGGCCTTCTTCGACACAGGAAAGCGCCGGTCCGGACTGGCCGCGTCCCCCGCGGGCCAGTCTCGAACCGGCGCTCCCCCCGTACTCCCCCGTTCCCTGTGCTCCCCCGTGTTTCCCCCGTCGGGCCCCCGTTCGGTCGTCCCCCGGGTTCCCCCGTGCCTCGCTCCCGCCGACCGGGTCGGCGGAAGGAGCGGTCCAGGGCGGCGCCGTTCCGCCGCCCCGTGTCGGCGGTGCCGGCGCCCTGCCCCTTTCCGTGCCTCCACTCTCTCGTCCGGGCAGGTCCCGCCCCATCCGCGCGCGTACTCATCTCGGCGCCTAGGTACGGGTACTCACGCCTGGGTGCCCGCCCCCGGTGCCGGACGGCCCCGAGGCCGGATTGTCAGTGGTGGCCGATAAAGTCGCAGGCATGGCACGGATTGCGGTGATCGGCGCCGGGATGGGCGCGATGGCGGCCGCCGCCCGGCTGGCCGTCGCGGGCCACCGGGTGGCGGTGTACGAGCGGACGGACACGTACGGCGGAGCGGTGCGCCGCTTCGAGCGGGACGGCTTCCGCTTCGACACCGGGCCGGGGCTGCTGCCCCTGCCCGCGGTCTGGCGCGACCTGTTCATCAAGACGGGCAAGGAGCCCCTGGAGTCCTGCGTCGAGCTGGTCCAGATCGACCCGTCGTCCTGCCATGTCTTCCCGGACGGCACCACCGTGCCGTTGCCGAACGCGTCCCGCGCGGGCGTGGTCTCCGCGCTCGACGAGGCCCTCGGCGCGGGTGCGGGCGCCCGCTGGGGCGACTTCCTGGTCCGGGCCCGGGAGGCCTGGGACCGTACGCGGCGGCCGCTGCTGGAGGAGCCGCTGTGGCCGAACTGGTCGGTGCTGGCGGAGCGCGAGCCGTATCCGTCCGTCCCGCACAAGCGGCTGCTGCGCACACGCCGGGCGGGCACGCTGCGTGAGATCGGCGCCTGGGAGCTGCGCGACGAGCGCCTGGCCGACCTCCTGGAGACCCAGGTCCTCGCCCACGGCCTCGACCCCCGGACCGCTCCGGCGAGCGCGGCCGTGCTGCCGTACATGGAGCACGCCTTCGGCACCTGGTACGTGCGCGGCGGGCTCGGGGAGCTGGCCCGCGCGGTGTACGAGCGGTGTGTGCGGCGCAGGGTCGAGTTCGTCTTCGGCGCCGAGGTCACGGGCATCGTGGAGAAGGACGGCCGGGCGGCCGGGGTGGAGCTGGCCGACGGCACCGTGGCCGAGGCGGACCATGTCGTGGCGGACGTCGACCCGGTCCGGCTGAGCGCCCTGACGGGGCATCCGCTGGACACGGACGGCGATGTGCGCCCTGATGCCGGTTCCGCCTCCGCCGCCCCGGGCCGGTTCACCCTTCTGCTGGCGCTGCGCGGCGGGCGCGAGCCGGGGGTGGCGCACCGCACCGTCGTCCACGCGCCGGACCGCGAGGCGGAGCTGGACTTCCTCGCCTCTCCCGGTGGGGACGAGCCACCACGTCCCACCGTGACCGTGCTGCGCCCCGACGACCCCGCTCTCGTCCCGGACGACGGGCACGAGGCCGTGGTGGTCTCCGCGGTGGTGCCGGCCGAAGCCGGGTGGGATCAGGAGGACACGGTCCGGCGCTACACGGACCTGCTGCTCGACGGGGCCGGGTCGGCGATACCCGGGCTGCGGGAGCGGATGCTGTGGCATGAGGCGCGCACCCCCGCGCACACCGCGGCGGAGACGGGCTGCGGTTCGGTTCCCGCACCCGCGCTCGCCGCCGGGGAGGGCCGTTTCCTGCGCCCGGCGAACATCACGCGGCTGCCCGGCCTCTACCGCGTCGGCGGCTGGTCCCATCCCGGTGGGGGCCTGCCCCACGCGGGCATGTCCGGCGCCCTGGTGGCCGGGCTGATCGTGGAGGGGCCGGAGTTCCGCGGCTCGCAGTGAGCAGCGGGGCTCAGTAGCGGTAGTGCTGCTCGTCGTACCCGGTGCCCTGGTCCTGGCCGTGGCCGTCGCCCTGGTACGGATACGGCTGCTCCTGCGGCAGCTCCCCGTACTGCTCGTCGGTGCGCTGCTGCGGCACCCAGACGCCGCCGGGCGGGGTCTGGCCGTAACCGTCGGTGCCGTACTGGTCCTGGCCGTAGGCCTGCTGGCCGAACTGCTGCTGGCCGCCGTAGCTGGTGTCGTAGGACGCGCCGTCGTAGGTCTGCGTGCCGATGTACGGGTCGGAGTAGGCGGCGTACTGCTGCTGGCCGCCGGTGTCGTAGCCGTAGCCCTGCTGGCCGTAGCCGGAGTAGGCGTCGTAGCCGTAGGTCTGGTCGGCGCTCTGGGCGGTGGCCGCGTACTGGTCCTGCGTCTGCGGGGCCGGGGTGTAGCCGGTGTCGCCGTACACGCCGTAGGAGCCGGTGTCCTCGGGGAGCGGCTGGGGCTCGTAGACGGCGCTGCTCTCGGCCGCGCCGGGGTCGTGGGCGCGGGCGGGGGTGAAGACGTCGTCGCGGTCGTAGTCGTCGTCCTGGCCGTAGGCCGAGCCGGGGCGGTCGTAGCCGTCCGTGACAGGGCCGTCCGCGTCGGCGGCCTCCAGGCCGGAGACCTCCAGGGTCGGGTCACGGCGTTCGCCGCGGCCGCGGCGGGAGCCGCCGCCGGCGGAGTCCGGCCGCTTGACCGCCCAGCCCGCCGCGAAGCCGCGGCGGAAGGACATCGTGACGTAGACCTGGCCGACCGCGAACGCGATGGCGCCCAGGCCGATCACGACGACCGAGGAGATCAGCACACCGGCGACGACGCCCAGGAATCCCGCGAAAGCGAGCAGCCGCCAGCGCAGCCGTGCCTTGTACTGCAGCAGCACCTCGCCCAGCAGCCACAGTGCGACGACGCCGAACGCGATGTAGAGGACCGCCCAGCCCATGTACGCCCCTCTCCCAGTGACCGCTACGCAGTGTGTCGTATACCGGTGCGGCAGGTCTAGGCCTGCGGGGGGTGGTGCAGGCCCAGGTTCTCGTAGATTTCCAGGGTCGCCGTGGAGTTGTTGAGCGTGATGAAGTGCAGTCCGGGGACACCCTCGGCCAGCAGCCGCGCACAGAACTCGGTGGCGAAGTCGATACCGATGGAGCGTACAGCGGCGGGATTGTCTTTGGCTGCGAGGATGCGCTCTTTCAGCTCGGACGGGATGTGGGCGTTGCTGAGCTGGGGCAGCCGTTCCAGCATCCGGACGCTGGTGACGGGCATGACCTCCGGGATCACCGGGGTCTCGCAGCCCGCCGCCGCCACGCGGTCGCGCAGCCGCAGATAGGACTCCGGCTGGAAGAACATCTGCGTGATGGCGTAGTCGGCACCGGCCCGGCACTTGTCGACGAAGTGCTCGACGTCGGTGTCCCAGTCGGCGGAGCGCGGGTGCATCTCCGGGAAGGCCGCGACGCCGACGCAGAAGTCGCCCGACTCCTTGATGAGCCGGACGAGTTCGGCGGCGTAGGTCAGGCCCTTGGGGTGGGGCACCCACTCGCCCATCGGGTCGCCGGGCGGGTCGCCGCGCACGGCGAGCATGTTGCGGATACCGGCGTCGGCGTACTGGCCGATGATGTTGCGCAGTTCGGCGATGGAGTGGTTGACGGCGGTGAGGTGGGCGACCGGGGTGAGCGTCGTGTCGACGACGATCTGCTGGGTCTCCTTGACGGTGCCCGCGCGGGTGGAGCCGCCGGCACCGTAGGTGACGGAGACGAAGTCCGGGGAGACCGCCTCGACCCGGCGGAGCGCGCTCCACAGGTTCTTCTCGCCCTTGGGGGTCTTCGGCGCCGAGAACTCGAAGGAGTACGTCGTCTTGCCGCCGGCGAGGATGTCGCGCACGGTGCGTGCGCGATCAGTCCTGGTGGATGCGGTTCCTAGGGCCATACCCGCAGGTTATCCAGGGGTCGGCGGTCCCCCAACCGAATGAAGGAAATTTGCCCGAATTGTCCGTCTACTGTCCACGGAGTGGACACGTGGCGCCCGAAATGACCTGATCGGGACCCCCTGGCGTCTCGCCATGCGGCCCACAGCTCCGCACGGCCCTCAGGCGGACCGCAGACGCTTGGCCAGTTCCGCCGTCGCCGCCGCGGGGTCGTCGGCCTCGGTGACGGCCCGCACGACCACCACCCGGCGGGCGCCCGCCTCAAGCACCTCGTCGAGGTTGCCGAGGTCGATGCCGCCGATGGCGAACCACGGGCGGTCGGTGCCGAGGCCCGCCGTGTAACGGACCAGGTCGAGGCCGGGGGCGTAGCGGCCGGGCTTGGTGGGGGTGGGCCAGCAGGGGCCGGTGCAGAAGTAGTCCACGCCTTCCTGGACGGCGGCCGCGGCGGCCTCTTCCTCGGCATGCGTGGAGCGGCCGATCAGGACGTCCTCGCCGAGGATCGCGCGGGCCGCGGGCACCGGCAGGTCGCCCTGGCCCAGGTGCAGGACATCGGCCCCGGCGGCGTGCGCGACGTCCGCGCGGTCGTTGACCGCGAGGAGCTTGCCGTGCCGGGCGCAGGCGTCGGCGAAGACCTTCAGGTGCTCCAGCTCCTCACCGGCCTCCATGCCCTTGTCGCGCAGCTGCACGATGTCGACGCCGGACGAGAGGACCGCGTCCAGGAACTCGGGCAGGTCGCCCTGGCGCCTGCGGGCGTCCGTGCAGAGGTAGAGCCGGGCGTCGGCGAGCTGGGCGCGTGCGGTCGCGGGCATGGGTGGATGTCCCCCCGTTGTCGGTGGCTGTACGGGCCGGGGCGTGGCCCCGGCCCGTACCTCCGGAGTGCTGATCAGGTCAGACGGCGAGCGCCTGGGCGCGGCGCTTCACCTCCGTGCCGCGATTCTCGCTGAGCGCCTGCGCGGGTGTGCCGGGCAGGCTGTCGTCGGGGGTGAAGAGCCACTCCAGCATCTCTTCGTCGGTGAAGCCGTCGTCCCGCAGGAGCGTCAGGGTGCCGGTGAGGCCCTTGACGACCTTGTCCCCGTCGATGAAGGCGGCGGGGACGTGCAGTGCGCGGTTCTCACCACGGCGTACGGCGATGAGCTGGCCCTCCTTGACCAGCTGCCGCACACGCGTCACCTCGACACCGAGCATTTCTGCGATGTCGGGGAGGGTGAGCCAGGCGGGGACGAGAGCATCGATCTTTGCGTCAATCTCGGTCACAAGGACAAGCCTGCCATCCGGCACTGACAGTCGGAAGTCGAGGCCACCCGGGTGGGGGCGCCGCGATCGACCGCGGCTGCATCCGCCGTACCGCGGCCGCGGCCTTCGTCGTGGTTGATCGCGCAGTTCCCCCCGCCCCTGAGGGCGTCACAGCGCAGCCGCCTTCAAAGGGCGCGCCGGGTCCGCCAGCAGCTCGGGGGACATTCGTGCGCCCGACTCGATCAGCTTCCTCCCCTGGGCCAGGTCCCTCGGCCGGCCCACCGCCAGAAGGGCGACCAGGCGGCCCTCGCGCAGCCAGCAGACCGACCACGCCGGACCGGACGGGTCGCCGCGCCACAGAAGGATGTCGGCCGAGGTGTGGTGGCCGGCGTACTGGACGAAACGGCCGAACTGCTCGGACCAGAAGTACGGCACCGGGTCGTGGACCACCGGGGCCTCGCCGGTCGAGGCGCCGACGATGTTCGCGGCGACCGTGCGCGGGCCCTGCAGGGCGTTGTCCCAGTGGTGGATCAGCAGCCGCTCGCCGTAGCGGCCGGAGGGGAAGGACGCGCAGTCGCCGACCGCGTAGACGTCCGGCGCGGAGGTGCGCAGGTGGGCGTCGGCGACGACCTCGCCGTGCGCGCCCAGCTCGACCCCGGAGCCGGCGAGCCACGCGGTGGCGGGGCGGGCGCCGATGCCGACGACGACCGCGCCCGCGGGCAGCCGGGTGCCGTCGTCCAGGACGACCTCGCCGGGCTCGACGCGGGCCACGCGCGCGTGGGTGCGCAAAGAGGCGCCGGCCTCGGCGTACCAGGAGGTCATCGGGGCGGCGACCTCGGCGGGCAGCGCCCCGGCGAGCGGCCGGTCGGCGGCCTCCACGACGGTCACCGCGCACCCCGCCTCGCGCGCGGCGGTGGCGAACTCGGCGCCGATCCAGCCCGCGCCGACGACCACGATGTCGTGCTGGCGCCGAAGGACCGGCCGCAGCCGCTCGGCGTCGTCCAGGGTGCGCAGCAGATGCACGCCGGGCACGCCCTCGGCGCCGGGCAGCCGGACCGGTTCGGCGCCGGTGGCCAGGACCAGGGCGTCGTACGGCACCGGGCCCTGCTCCGTGTCCAGCTCGTGGTCGGCGGGGCGCAGGCCGAGGGCCTCGCGGCCGAGGTGCAGCCCGATGTCGAGCGCCTCGAAGTCGACGTCGAAGGCGGAGCCCTCGGCGGTGCCGAGGAGGACGGCCTTGGACAGCGGGGGCCGGTCGTAGGGCTGGTGGGGTTCGGCGCCGATCAGGGTCACGGTGCCCTTGAAGCCCTGTTCGCGCAGGGCGACCGCGGTCTGCACGCCGGCCATGCCCGCGCCCACGACGACGACACGCTGCGGCATGGCTACTCCCGACACTTCCCGCTCCTGCGTCTGCTCGCTCACCTGATCACCATAGACACCTGACAACTCGTCAGTCAGGGGCCCGGTGCCGTGACCTCCTCCACAACGCTCGTCCCGCTGCCCGGCCGCGACTCCCACTCCCAGGTCTCCTCCAGGCGGACCCGGCCGTCGGGCAGTTCCACGACCCGGGACACGCAATGCCCCGAGGACGTGGTGCCGTCGGGCCCCAGCTGGACATACCGAAAGTCCAGCCGGTCTGCGTCCCGGGTTCCCACCAGACAGCCGCGCACGACATCGCCGCCCGCGTACTCGGCCCAGATCTCGCCGTCCTTCTCGTGGTACGTGAACCGGGTGCGGGTGCCCACCTGACCTGGGGCTTGGTCGGCGACCGGGGCGAGGACGAGACCGTCGAGCGAACGGGGCACGGCAGAAGGCTCCCTTACGAGGGCGAGGCGGCTGCGGTTAGGGTGGGGCAAACGTAAAGCACTCGCGGGAGCCCGGACGCACCGGGCTGAGAGGGAGGCTGGCCGGCCTCCGACCGTACGAACCTGATCCGGGTCATGCCGGCGAAGGGAGGGGCTGGACGCCCATGTCGCGTACGTCAGACGTCCTCGTCGTAGGGGGCGGCATCATCGGTCTGGTGACGGCGTGGCGGGCCGCGCAACGCGGTCTCGCCACGGCTGTCGTGGACCCCGAGCCGGGCGGCGGAGCCGCGCAGGTGGCGGCCGGGATGCTGGCCGCCGTCACCGAACTGCACTTCGGCGAGCAGACCCTGCTCGGCCTGAACCTCGCCTCGGCGCGCCGCTACCCGGAGTTCGCCGCCGAGCTGACCGACCTCACCGGGCACGACCTCGGCTACCGGCAGTGCGGCACGCTGGCCGTCGCGCTGGACGCCGACGACCGCGCGCACCTGCGCGAACTGCACGCGCTCCAGCAGCAGTCGGGGCTGGACTCGCAGTGGCTGTCCGGGCGGGAGTGCCGGCGCCTGGAGCCGATGCTGGCGCCGGGCGTGCGCGGCGGGCTGCGGGTGGACGGCGACCACCAGATCGACCCGCGACGCCTCGCGGCCGCCCTGGTGACGGCCTGCGAGCGGGCGGGCGTGGTCGTCCACCGCGACTGGGCCGAGAGGCTCACCGTCGTACGGGAGCGGGCCGCGGGCGTCGTCACGCGCGCGGGCGCCCTGCTGGAGGCCGGGCAGGTCGTCCTCGCGGCGGGCAGCCTCAGCGCGCGGCTGGCCGGCGTCCCGGACGACGTACTGCCGCCGGTGCGGCCGGTGAAGGGGCAGGTGCTGCGGCTGACCGTGCCGCAGCGGTACGCGCCCTTCCTCAACCGCACCGTCCGCGCGGTGGTGCGCGGCAGCCATGTCTATCTCGTGCCGCGCGAGAACGGCGAGCTGGTCGTCGGGGCCACCAGCGAGGAACTCGGCTGGGACACCACGGTCACCGCGGGCGGCGTGTACGAGCTGCTGCGCGACGCCCATGAACTGGTCCCCGGCATCACGGAACTGCCGCTGACGGAGACCCGCGCGGGTCTGCGCCCCGGCTCCCCCGACAACGCGCCGCTGCTCGGCCCGACCGAGCTGGACGGCCTGCTGCTGGCCACCGGCCACTACCGCAACGGCGTACTGCTGACCCCGGTCACCGGCGACGCCATGGCGCATGTCCTGACCACCGGTGAACTCCCCGACGAGGCCCGCCCCTTCACGCCCCGTCGCTTCACCACCGCACTCACGGAGCAGCCCGTATGAACCTCTCGGTCACCATCTCCGTCAACGGCGAGCGTCGGCAGATCGAGCCGGGGACGGCTCTCGACACGCTCGTGAAGTCCCTCACCGCGGCGCCCTCCGGAGTGGCGGCCGCGCTCAACGAGACCGTCGTGCCGCGCACGCAGTGGCCCTCCACCGCGCTCGCCGAGGGCGACCGCGTCGAAGTCCTCACCGCCGTACAGGGAGGCTGACCCATGGCCGACGATCCGTTCGTCCTCGGTGGTACGACGTTCAGCTCCCGGCTGATCATGGGGACCGGGGGCGCGCCCAGCCTGGAGGTGCTGGAGCGGGCGCTGGTGGCGTCCGGGACGGAGCTGACGACGGTCGCCATGCGGCGCGTGGACCCCTCGGTGCACGGCTCGGTGCTGTCGGTGCTCGACAAGCTCGGCATCCGGGTGCTGCCCAACACCGCGGGCTGTTTCACCGCCGGGGAGGCCGTGCTGACGGCCCGGCTGGCCCGCGAGGCGCTCGGCACCGACCTGGTCAAGCTGGAGGTCATCGCCGACGAGCGCACCCTGCTGCCGGACCCGATCGAGCTGCTGGACGCGGCCGAGACGCTGGTGGAGGACGGCTTCACCGTCCTGCCGTACACCAATGACGACCCGGTCCTCGCCCGGAAGCTGGAGGACGCCGGCTGCGCGGCGATCATGCCGCTGGGGTCGCCGATCGGCTCGGGGCTCGGCATCCGCAACCCGCACAACTTCCAGCTGATCTGCGAGCACGCGCGTGTGCCGGTGATTCTGGACGCGGGTGCCGGTACGGCGTCGGATGCGGCGCTCGCCATGGAGCTGGGGTGTGCCGGTGTGATGCTCGCCTCAGCGGTGACGCGGGCGCAGGAGCCGGTGCTGATGGCTTCCGCCATGCGGAGTGCCGTGGAGGCGGGGCGGTTGGCGTACCGGGCCGGGCGCATTCCCAAGCGGCACTTCGCCGAGGCCTCGTCCCCCGTGGAGGGCGTCGCGCGGCTGGACCCCGAGCGGCCGGCCTTCTGAGGTCTGTCCAGCGGCGCGGGGCGTTGTCGGCCGCGTGCGTCACAGGTCGGCTGCAGTCCGTCCTCGATCCGGGCGGACGTGGTCGGGGTGTCAGTCGTGGCTCGTAGACTCACCTGCGTGGACACGACCCTTCAGGACCCACTGGTCGGGCAGGTGCTCGACGGGCGTTATCGCGTCGAGGCGCGGATCGCGGTCGGCGGGATGGCCACGGTCTACCGGGCCGTGGACACCCGCCTGGACCGCGTGCTCGCGCTGAAGGTGATGCACCAGGCGCTGGCAGCCGACGGGGCGTTCGTCGAGCGGTTCATCCGCGAGGCGAAGTCCGTGGCGCGCCTCGCGCACCCGAATGTGGTGCAGGTCTTCGACCAGGGCACGGACGGGTCGTACGTGTATCTGGCGATGGAGTACATCGCCGGCTGCACCCTGCGGGACGTGGTGCGCGAGCGCGGGGCGCTGCAGCCGCGGGCCGCACTGGACATCCTGGAGCCGGTGCTGGCCGCGCTGGGCGCCGCGCACCGGGCCGGGTTCGTGCACCGCGACATGAAGCCGGAGAACGTCCTGATAGGGGACGACGGCCGGGTGAAGGTCGCCGACTTCGGGCTCGTGCGCTCGGTGGACACGGTGACGAGCACCACCGGCTCGGTCCTCGGCACGGCCGCCTATCTCGCGCCCGAGCAGATCGAGCGGGGCGCCGCAGACCCGCGCGTGGACGTGTACGCGTGCGGGGTGATGCTGTTCGAGATGCTCACCGGCGGCAAGCCGCACTTCGGGGACTCCCCCGCGCAGATCCTCTACAAGCACGTCCACGAGGACGTCCCGCCGCCGTCGGCCGAGGTGCCCGGTATGGCGTACGCGCTGGACGAGCTGGTCGCCTCGGCGACCGCGCGCACCCCGGAGATCCGGCCGTACGACGCGGTGGCGCTGCTCGCGCAGGTCCGCGAGGCGCGCGCCGGGCTGACCGACGCGCAGCTGGACGCGGTGCCGCCGCAGGCGACCGCCGCGGACCACGACAACGCCGAGGACCGTACGAGCGTGATCCCGCCCTCGCTGACCGTGCCGCGGCCGCTGCCGGTCAACGAGGACGAGGACCGGCACACCAGCCGGCTGGCCTCCCCGGCTCCGCTGCCGCCGCGCCGCCGGTCGCTGCCGCGGCGCGGGGTGGTGTCGATCGTCGCGGCGGTGCTGCTGGTGCTGGGCCTCGGCGCGGGCGTCTGGTACATCAACTCCGGCCAGTTCACCAAGGTGCCGCTGGTGCTGGAGAAGACCGAGGAGCAGGCCCGCGACCGGCTGTCCGACGCGGGTCTGGAGGTCGGCGAGGTCAAGCGGGCCTACAGCGACACCGTCAAGCGCGGCCTGGTGATCGGCACCGACCCGGCGCCGGGCGCCCGTATCCGGGACAACGACTCGGTGACCCTCACCGTCTCCCGGGGCCCGGAGGTCGTCCGGGTGCCCGCGCTGCGCGGCGAGCCGCTGGACGAGGCGAGACGGGCCCTGAAGCGTGAGGGCCTGGAGCCGGGCATGGTCACGCGCGAGTTCAGCGACGAGGTGCCGAGGGGCGCGGTGCTGCGCACCGACCCGGAGGGCGGCGTCGAGCGCCACGCGGGCTCCGCCATCGCCCTGGTCGTCAGCAAGGGCAGCCCGGTGGACATCCCCGACGTCCTCGGCGACGACCTCGAGGACGCCCGCGCGCAGCTCCTGGAGGCGGGCCTGAAGGTCAAGGTCGCCTCGGCGCAGATCCACTCCGAGTACGACAAGGGGCAGGTCGCCCTGCAGTCCCCGGACTCGGGCGGTCAGGCCGCCGAGGGCGACACCGTGACGCTGACCCTGTCCAAGGGCCCGGTCATGGTCGAGGTCCCGGACGTGGTCGGCGACAGCGTGGACGACGCCCACGACAAGCTGGAGGGCGCCGGCTTCGAGGTCGACGAGGACCGCGGCATCCTCGGTCTGTTCGGCGACACGGTGAAGAGCCAGTCCGTGGAAGGCGGCGACACCGCCCCCAAGGGCTCGACCATCACCATCGAGATCCGCTGAGCCGAGGCAGGGACGGGAGGGGCGGGCACCGGCCGGCAAGGGCAGGCCGTACGGCATGACACCCTGAACGGGTGAGTGTTGAACGCCCCCTCCCCGGCCCGTCCCGCAATCCCGTCGGCAGCCATGTGCCCGTCGCCGGAGGTCTGAGCAGCGTAGGGCTGACCTACGCCCGTGATCTGAAGGCCGAGACCGTGCAGGTCTTCGTCGCCAACCCGCGCGGGTGGGCGACTCCGGCCGGGAACCCGCGGGAGGACGAGGCGTTCCGGGCGGCGTGCGCGGCCGAGTCGATCCCGGCGTATGTGCACGCGCCGTACCTGATCAACTTCGGGTCCCACACGGAGGCGACCGTCGAGAAGTCGGTCGTGTCGCTGCGGCACTCGCTCAGGAGGGGCCGGGAGATCGGTGCGCTCGGGGTGGTCGTGCACACGGGCAGCGCGACCGGCGGCCGGGACCGGGCGGTGGCGCTGAAGCAGGTCCGCGAGCATCTGCTGCCGCTGCTCGACGAGCTGACCCACGACGACGACCCGTATCTGCTGCTGGAGTCGACCGCCGGCCAGGGCTCCTCGCTGTGCGCGCGGACCTGGGACTTCGGGCCGTACTTCGAGGCGCTGGACGCCCACCCGAAGCTGGGCGTGTGCCTGGACACCTGCCACATCTTCGCCGCCGGGCACGACCTGACCGGGCCGAGCGGCACGCACCAGACCCTGGACCTGCTGGTGGACACCGTCGGGGAGGGCCGGCTGAAGCTGATCCACGCCAATGACTCCCAGGACGTGGTGGGCGCGCACAAGGACCGGCACGCGAACATCGGCGCCGGTCACATCGGTGAGGACCCGTTCCGTGACCTCATGACGCACCCGGCGACCGAGGGCGTACCGCTGATCATCGAGACTCCGGGCGGCAAGGAGGGGCACGCCGACGACGTGGAGCGGCTGAAGAAGCTCCGCGACGGATAGATCCACTCCCCTAAAACCCTGGCGGGAATACCCCTAGGGGGTATACGGTTCCTACTGAGCGCGCAGGAACCGCAGTCCGGCTATGGGGGCAGACATGCAGCACGACGCACACACCGCGCACGAGCACCACGAGCAGCACGAGGGTCACGAAGGCCACCAGGGCCACGACCACACGAGCCACGCCGGTCATCAGGGGCACGCCCACCACGACCACCACACCGGCGGCGCCAGCTGGGCGATGGCCGCGCAGGCGACCCTGCACTGCCTCACCGGCTGCGCCATCGGCGAAGTGCTCGGCATGATCATCGGCACCGCGCTCGGCTGGGGCAACATGCCGACGATGGTCCTGGCGATCGTGCTGGCCTTCTTCTTCGGCTACTCGCTCACCCTGCGGGGCGTCCTGAAGGCGGGCGTCGACCTCAAGGCCGCGATCCGGGTCGCGCTGGCCGCCGACACCCTCTCGATCGCCGTGATGGAGCTGATCGACAACGGCGTGATCGCCCTGTGGCCGGGCGCCATGGACGCCCACCTGGACGACGCGAAGTTCTGGTGGGTGCTGGCCATCGCCCTCGTGGCGGCGTTCTTCATCACCACGCCGGTCAACAAGTGGATGATCGGCCGCGGCAAGGGCCACGCGGTGGTGCACCAGTACCACCACTGACCCACAAGGCGATCAGGACTCAGAGCTCGGGGCCGTCCCCGGGCTCTTCCTGGTAGGAGTAGCGCTGTTCCTTCCAGGGGTCGCCGATGTTGTGATAGCCGCGCTCCTCCCAGAAGCCGCGACGGTCGGCGGTCATGTACTCCACGCCCCGGACCCACTTGGGCCCCTTCCAGGCGTACAGGTGCGGGACGATCAGGCGCAGCGGGAAGCCGTGTTCGGCCGTGAGCAGTTCGCCGTCCTTGTGGGTGGCGAAGAGGGTGCGCTCCGAGGCGAAGTCGGTCAGGCGCAGGTTCGAGCTGAATCCGTACTCCGCCCACACCATCACATGGGTGACGTCGTCGGCGGGCGGAGCGATCTCCAGGACGGTCCGGGCGGGGATACCGCCCCACTCCGCGCCGAGCATGCTGAACTTCGTCACGCAGTGCAGATCGGCGACGACGGTGGTGTACGGCAGGGCCGTGAACTCCTCGTGGGTCCAGCAGCGCTTCTCACCGTCGGCGGTGGCCCCGAAGACCCTGAACTCCCAGCGCTCGGGCCGGAACTTGGGCACGGGACCGTAGTGCGTGACCGGCCAGCCCCGCTGCAGTCGCTGCCCCGGCGGGAGCTCGGTCGGTGCTGCTTCTCCCCATTCGCGCTCCACCGGATGACCCATGGCTCCATCCTGACAGACCCGGCACGGTGCACATGACCACGCAGGTTCGGAATCGGACAACTGGCGCTAAGCATGCACTTACTTACTAAGTACGCACTTACTGGACGATCTTCCTCGGGCGGTGCAATCATGCGGCGCTATCTGCCAGTTCCCCCCGTGCGGAAGGAGCCTCTGCGATGCAGGGCGACCCCGAGGTCCTCGAATTCCTCAACGAGCAGCTGACCGGCGAGCTGACGGCGATCAACCAGTACTGGCTGCACTACCGGATCCAGGACAACAAGGGCTGGACCAAGCTCGCCAAGTACACGCGTGAAGAATCCATCGACGAGATGAAGCACGCGGACAAGATCACCGAGCGCATCCTGATGCTGGACGGCCTGCCCAACTACCAGCGCCTGTTCCATGTGCGGGTCGGCCAGACGGTCACCGAGATGTTCCAGGCCGACCGGCAGGTCGAGGTGGAGGCGATCGACCGCCTCAAGCGGGGCATCGAGGTGATGCGCTCCAAGGGCGACATCACGTCCGCGAACCTCTTCGAGTCGATCCTCGAGGACGAGGAGCACCACATCGACTACCTGGACACCCAGCTGGAGCTGATCGACAAGATCGGTGAGGCGCTCTACATCGCCCAGCAGATCGAGCAGCCCAGCTGATCCGGGGCCGAGCGGCCCAGCTGATCCGGGCCCGGACCTAAGCGGCTTCTTCCAGCCCGGCGAGGACCGGCTTGCCCTGGTCGGCGAGCTCACGACGAGGGCACGCGCCCCGGCCCAGGAGGGCCTGAATACGGCGGACGCACGACCCGCAGTCCGTGCCGGCCTTGCAGGCCGAGGCTATCTGGCGCGGCGTGCAGGCGCCGTTCTCCGCGTGCTGCTTGACCTGCTGCTCGGTGACGCCGAAGCAAGAGCAGACGTACACGCGGTTCACCTCCCGCCGGGTTCCGTAGCGCCATCCCCTTGATCGGTGAGGCTAACCTAACCTTACCCATCCCACAGGAACCGCAAAAGAGCAGTGGGGCGCGGATCGTATGTGATCCGCGCCCCACTTATGCCGGGGTAACAGGCAGGCCCGTCACTGGTCCCTGTACATCTCCGCCACGAGGAACGCCAGGTCCAGCGACTGGCTGCGGTTCAGCCGCGGGTCGCAGGCCGTCTCGTAGCGCTGGTGCAGGTCGTCGACGAAGATCTCGTCGCCGCCGCCCACGCACTCGGTGACGTCGTCGCCGGTGAGCTCCACGTGGATGCCGCCCGGGTGGGTGCCCAGCGCCTTGTGGACCTCGAAGAAGCCCTTGACCTCGTCGAGCACGTCGTCGAAGCGGCGGGTCTTGTGGCCCGAGGCCGCCTCGAAGGTGTTGCCGTGCATCGGGTCGGTCACCCAGGCGACCGTGGCACCGGAGGCAGTGACCTTCTCGATCAGCTCGGGGAGCTTGTCGCGGACCTTGTCGGCGCCCATGCGGACGATGAAGGTCAGCCGGCCCGGCTCCCGGTCGGGGTCGAGGCGGTCGATGTACTGCAGCGCCTCCTCGGCCGTCGTCGTCGGGCCGAGCTTGATGCCGATCGGGTTGCGGATCTTCGAGGCGAACTCGATGTGCGCGTGGTCCAGCTGCCGGGTGCGCTCACCGATCCACACCATGTGCGCGGAGACGTCGTACAGGTGCCCCGTGCGCGAGTCCACTCGGGTGAGGGCCGACTCGTAGTCGAGCAGCAGCGCCTCGTGCGAGGAATAGAACTCGACGGTCTTGAACTCCTCCGGGTCGGCCCCGCAGGCGTGCATGAAGTTCAGCGCCTGGTCGATCTCGCGGGCGAGCTGCTCGTAGCGCTGGCCCGACGGCGACGACTTCACGAAGTCCTGGTTCCAGGCGTGCACCTGGCGCAGGTCGGCGTAACCGCCGGTGGTGAAGGCGCGCACCAGGTTCAGCGTGGAGGCGGACGCGTGGTACATCCGCTTCAGCCGCTCCGGGTCCGGGATGCGGGAGGCCTCGGTGAAGTCGAAGCCGTTGACGGAGTCGCCCCGGTACACCGGGAGGGTGACGCCGTCACGGGTCTCGGTGGGCTTGGAGCGCGGCTTGGAGTACTGGCCGGCGATCCGGCCGACCTTCACCACGGGCACGGAGGCCGCGTAGGTGAGGACGGCACCCATCTGGAGCAGCGTCTTCAGCTTGTTGCGGATCTGGTCGGCGGACACCGCGTCGAAGGCCTCGGCGCAGTCGCCACCCTGGAGGAGGAACGCCTCTCCCTTGGCGACGGCCGCCATCCGGGCGCGCAGCTGGTCGCACTCGCCCGCGAAGACGAGCGGCGGATACGACTCGAGGTCCGCGATCACTGCGCGCAGAGCCTCGGTGTCGGGGTACTCGGGCTGCTGCGCCGCGGGCAGGTCTCGCCAGGTGTTGCCAGCGCTTGCGCTGGTCTTAGCGTTCACGGTCACGCCCTCAACACTACGGGGTCGTGTCGGGCGTCCTACCCCATGCCCAGCAATTGAGACACGGGGTACACCCCTCGGACATGGGGTAGGGTGCCTGACATGTTCGCGCATTCGACCCAGAACTGGTGGTGGCCCGCTCGTCCGGCGGCCCACTGACTGCGCGTACGCAAGACTTCGCGAAGGCCGCCCGAGGGGCGGCCTTCCGTGTTTCCCGGGGTCGTTCCTCCTCACCGCTCAAGCCCGGAAGAGGAACTCATGGATCTCGCACAGCTCCTGCACGACTCCCGTCCCTTCGCCCTGCTCCGGCGCCGCACTCCGGGCCATGACCACGACACGGTCGAGCTGCTGATCGGCCCGGTGACGTCGTACGACCGTCTCGCCGACCTCCCCGACGAGGGCCTGGCCCTGATTCCCTTCCGGCAGATCCGCGAGCGCGGCTTCGACGTCCGCGACGACGGCACGCCGCTCACGGTCCTCACCCCGGAGGAGTCCCACACCCTGCCCCTGGCGCAGGCCCTGGACGGGCTCCCCGCGCACGACGTGCGGGTCGAGGGCGGCGCCTTCGACGTGGCGGACGAGGAGTACGCCGAGATCGTCGGGCGCGTGCTGCGCGACGAGATCGGCAGCGGCGAGGGCGCGAACTTCGTGATCCGGCGGACGTACGAGGGGCACATCCCCGGCTTCGGCCGGGCCGACGCGCTGGCCCTGTTCCGGCGGCTGCTGGAGGGCGAGCGGGGCGCCTACTGGACGTTCGTCGTGCACACCGGGGAGCGCACGCTGGTGGGCGCGAGCCCCGAGGTGCATGTGCGGATGTCCGGCGGCACGGTCGTGATGAACCCGATCAGCGGCACGTACCGCTACCCGGCCGAGGGCCCGACGCCCGAGCATCTGCTGGACTTCCTCGCCGACGGCAAGGAGATCGAGGAGCTGTCGATGGTCGTCGACGAGGAGCTCAAGATGATGTGCACGGTCGGCGACATGGGCGGGGTGGTGATCGGTCCCCGGCTGAAGGAGATGGCCCACCTCGCGCACACCGAGTACGAGCTGCGCGGCAAGTCCACGCTGGACGCGCGGGAGGTGCTGAAGGAGACCATGTTCGCCGCGACCGTCACCGGCTCTCCCGTGCAGAACGCCTGCCGCGTGATCGAGCGGCACGAGGTCGGTGGGCGTGGCTACTACGCGGGCGCGCTCGCGCTGCTCGGCCGGGACGCCAACGGGGTGCAGACGCTGGACTCCCCCATCCTCATCCGCACCGCCGACGTCCTGGCCGACGGCCGGCTGCGCGTCCCCGTCGGCGCCACGCTCGTCCGCGGCTCGGACCCGGCGAGCGAGGTCGCCGAGACGCATGCGAAGGCGGCCGGTGTGCTGGCGGCCCTGGGGGTACGTCCGGGCAGGCCGCGCACGGAATCCGTACGGCCCCGGCTGGCGGACGACCCGCGGGTACGGGCCGCGCTGGACGGGCGCCGGGCGGGGCTCGCCCCGTTCTGGCTGCGGATGCAGGGGCCCGTGGACAAGGCCGCGGCGCTGACCGGGCACGCCCTGGTGGTGGACGGGGAGGACACCTTCACGGCGATGCTCGCGCATGTGCTCCGGTCCAGCGGCCTGGAGGTGAGCGTGCGCCGCTACGACGAGCCCGGCCTCGCCGAGACGGTCCTCGCGCACGAGGGGCCACTCGTGCTCGGGCCGGGTCCGGGTGACCCGTCGGACCTGGCCGACCCGAAGATGCGGTTCCTGCGCGAGCTGACCTCGCGGGTCGTCCGGGAGCACCGGCACGGCGTCCTCGGCGTCTGCCTCGGGCACGAGCTGATCGCGGCCGAGCTGGGGCTGGACATCGTACGGAAGGACGTGCCCTACCAGGGCGCGCAGACGACGGTCGACCTGTTCGGGCGGCCGGAGACCGTCGGCTTCTACAACAGCTTCGTGGCGAGCTGCGACGACGCGGCGGCCGAGGAGCTGGCCGCGCACGGCATCGAGGTCGGCCGGGCGGCGAACGGCGAGGTGCACGCGCTGCGCGGTCCCGGCTTCGCCGGGGTCCAGTTCCACCCCGAGTCGGTGCTCACACTGAACGGCGCGGTGATCGTGCGGGAGCTGGTCGGTCAGCTGCGCGGCACCAGCACGTTCTCCGAGCGGCGGCCGGCCTTGTAGTCGAGGACGTTCTTCACCGTGGCGTCGACGATCTGGCCGACGGCGTCCACGGTGTAGTACGCCTGATGGGACGTGACCAGCACGTTCGGGAACGTGACGAGGCGGGCCAGGGTGTCGTCCTCGACGGCCGAGAGGGACTTGTCGAGGAAGAACAGGCCCGCCTCGGCCTCGTACACGTCCAGGCCGACCCCCGTGAACCGCCCCGCGCGCAGCTCGGTGACCAGTGCGGCCGTGTCGATCAGGCCGCCGCGGCTGGAGTTGACCAGGATCGCGTCGTCCTTCATCGCCTTCAGCGCGGTCTCGTCGATCAGGTGCCGGGTCTCCGGCATCAGCGGCACATGCAGGGTGACCAGGTCGGACTCGGCGAGAAGCTGGTCCTTGGAGACGTAGCGCATGCCGAGCTGCATGCACTCCGGGTTCTCGGCGACGTCCCAGCCGAGCAGGCGCATGCCGAAGCCGTGCGCGATCCTCGCGAAGGCCTCGCCGATCTTGCCGGTGCCGAGGACTCCGGCGGTGCGGCCGTGCATGTCGCGGCCCATCAGGCCGTCGAGGCGGAAGTCGAAGTCGCGGGTGCGGGTGGAGGCGCGTACGACGCGCCGGTTCACGGCCATGGCGAGGGTCCAGGCGAACTCGGCCACGGCGTAGGGCGAGTAGTAGGAGACCCTGGAGATGGTCAGGCCCAGGCGTTCGGCCACGGCCAGGTCGATGTTGTTGAAGCCGGTGGAGCGTTGGGCGATCATCCGCGTGCCCCCTGCGGCGAGGGTCTGTAGTACGCGCGGGCCCAGGTCGGCGTTGACGCTGGTGGAGATGACCTCGTAGCCGGCGGCGATGGGAGCGGTGTCCTCCGTCAGGAAGACGTCCACACAGCGGAGGTCGTGGTGGCCGTGGAAGGCGTGTTCGAGGAGGGGCTTTTCGTCTGTCTGCACGCCGAATGCCAGGATCTCCAACGGGACCTCCGCCGTTCTGGGGTGGTTTCTGTGAATATATGGCGTGCGGGCCGTCTGTGGCTTGTCGCGCAGTTCCCCGCGCCCCTTAACTACCTCTCCTTAAGCGTTCTGTGAGAGCTCGGCCCTGTTGTGGTGAAGGGCGGGGTTCCGCCAGGCGGGTCAAAAGGCGGTCCAGGTGTAGGTCTACGGCCGATTCGACCAGCTCTGCGTATGCCTCTGCGGCCAGTGACGCTCTGCGGTGGGACACCATGGCCATCGCCGCTGCTATCAGGACTGATGGCCACCACCCCACCGCCAGTACGGCGTACAGCAGGGCCCAGCCGCCCAGGGTGAACGCCGTGTCCAGGCGGGAGCGGGCCGCCGTGAGGGTGTCTCTCGTCGGGGTCGGGAGGAGGAGCCAGAGGCGGGGCCAGATGACGGCCAGGTCGATGCCGTACTCCTGGGAGAGGCGGACGGTGGGGGTGTGGAGGCGGTCGCCCAGCCAGGTGGGGTGTTGCGGAGGGATCAGGGAGAGCGCGTTGCGGCGGGCGGCGTGTGCCGGGTCCTCGTCGTGTTCGTAGGCCTCGTTCGCCGTGTGCCAGGCCTCTGCCCTGCGGGTCGTCCGGCGGGTGGCCAGGGCTTTCCAGGGCCAGTCGCCGGTGAGGAGGCGTTCGACCGGGGCTGCGAGGGACTGGGCCAGGGCGCCCAGGGCGGCGGAGGCCGGGACGGCTGCCAGGATCAGCAGGGCCGTGCGGGCCGCCAGGGCGTCCCGGTCCGCCGCAGAGGTGCCCTCGGTGAGGGCCGTGAAGCCGTTCCACAGGTCTCGCCAGTCGTGCCAGTCCGACTGGCCGAGGCGGAGGGCCGCCGCGGCGACCAGGAGGTAGGCCAGCCCCGGCAGGACCAGCAGGGTGAACCAGCGGTCGGCCAGTCTGCGGCCCAGTTCGGCGAGGAAGCCCGTCATCGGCTCACGCGTCCGGGACGAAACTCAGGACCCGTTCGTGCACCAGGCACTCGGGCGGGCCCTCGCCGGCCCGGCGCCGCTCGACGCGCCGGCAGGCGCCGACCGGGCAGAGGTAGGCGCCGCGGACCGGTGGTCCGGGCGCGCCGACCGCGGTGGGGGTCTCGCCCTGCCGGGCGCGCAGCGGGGCGGTGACCGTGACGTCGAGCCCGGCCAGCACCTCGTCGATGTCCGCGCCCTCGCGCAGTCGTCGTACCGCCTGTTCCAGGGCGGCCCGGCGCGGGCCGAAGCTCATCAGCCGCAGCGTGGCCAACTCCCGGCAGAACTGGGCGTGAAGGTCGTCGTCCTCTGGTAAATCCACGCGGACGATCGTAGATCCCGGCCCCGCTGTCATGCGCCCGAATGGACATGTGCGGCCCAGCTCAGCGGGCGGTCGGGGTGGCGTTCGCGCAGGGCCCTCACTGCTTGGTGCAGGGCTCGGGCGGCGGGGGGCCTGCCCTCCCGCGGCTCCCCCAGCGTCCGGTACACCCCCTGCGCGATCTCCGCCGAGGACTCGTCGTCGGCCCGCCACAGCGTGCCGATCACCTGGGAGAACCCGGCGAGTTGGAGGGAGCCGGCCAGGTGCAGCGCCTCGTCGGGCAGGGTCGTGCCGCCGACGGCCGTCTCGCAGGCCGACAGGTAGGCGAACTCGGCGCCGGGCAGGTCGAGCCGGGCCACGTCGAGGACGGTCAGCGCGCCGCCCGGCAGCAACAGGCGTCCGTTCGAGGGCCGCGCCGGGTCCTGGACGCCGTGGCAGGCGAAGTGGACCCAGGGGTGCCGGGCGAGTGCGTCGCGAACCCTGTCCGCCTTGGCCTCCTCGCCGCTGAGCAGCGTGCCGCCGACCGCGGTGTGCGCGAGGCCGGCCTCCCGGAGGGCGCCCGGCAGCGGGGTCTGGCCGGCCAGCTCGGGCACGGCGACGATCAGCGGGTCCGCCGCGGGACTCGAGGCGGCTTCCCGCGACCGCAGCAGCGCCGCCACGCTCGGGGTGTACGACGAGACCACCCGGTCGGGCACCTCGCCCGCCGCGTGCAGCGGCAGGAAGGCCAGGGAGCGGGTCGGGCACCACCACACCCGGGGCGGGCACTCGCCGTCCTGGGGGAGGTCCAGGGCGTCGAGGACCGGGCCCGCCACCGTCTGCCACAGCCAGTCGAGGACGTCGGTCACGGCTCGTTCGGCGAAGGCGCGGGCGAGGCCGGAGCGGGAGGCCGCCGCGGCTGCCTGGAACAGTGTCTCGCTGCGTTCGCGGGCCTCGGCGTCGGTGAGGCCGGGCAGCGGGCAGACCTTGAGGCCGGGGCCGTCGATCAGGAGGGCGTGGCCGCCCTGCTGCTCGGGGCCGACGGTGACGACGACGACCGGGCCCTCGGCGCCGGCCCGCAGCAGACGGTCGGCCCGCGGCGGGCGCAGGAAGTCGCGGAAGCCGTCGCGGACGCGGATCGCGTCGAGGGTCTCCTGCCATTCGCGGGCCAGCCGGTGGCGGCGGTCGGCCTGTTCGCCGGACAGACCGTCGGCGGCGGCCGCGTCCAGGTTCTGGCGCAGGGCGTCGAGCCGGGCGGCGAGGACGGGATGCGCGGCGGCCAGCTCGCGGGTTTCACCGCGCAGTTCGAGGGCCTGGGCGGCGAGCACCCCGCGGCCGGCCTCCAGCAGTTCCAGGGCGGACTCGGGCTCGCCCGCGGCCAGCGCGATCTGGGCTGCGAAGGAGCCGGTCGGGGCCATGTCGCCGAGGAGTTCCTCCTGGTCGGAGCGGTCCACGCCGCGCCAGGCGAGCAGTGGGAGCAGTTCGACGGCCAGGCGGGCGGCCTCCAGTGCGCGCCGCGCGTCACCGTTGTCCTCGGCGACGGTGGCCAGTTGCAGCGCGGCGGACATCCGCGTGGCGGCGGGCTGTGCCGGGTCGGCCGCCAGGCCGGCGTTGACGGCGAGGGCCTCCTCGCGCACCCCGTCGCGGTCGCCGTCGGCGCGGGCCACGTCGTAGAGGACGCGCGACAGCACGGCCAGCGCGGTGCCCTGGCGCGGGTCACCGGGCGGCAGCATGTGCGCGGCGGCGCGTGCCCCTTCCAGCGCCCGGTCCAGATCGGCCCGTTCCCCGCCGAGCCGGTGGCGCGTCCACAGGGCGTAGGCGTGGTTGCCGTACAGCATGACGCTGCGCTGCGGGTCGTCGGGCGCGTCCCGCAGGGCCTGCTCGTAGTGGCGTACGGCGGCGTCGGCGGCCTCGACGCCCGCGCCGGGGAGCCGGGTGCGGGCGAGCAGGATGGAGCCGAGGGCGTTGAGCAGGGCGGCGCGCCAGGCGTGGCCGGGGGCGGTGGTGGCGAGGGCGCGCTCCACCAGCCGCTGCCCGCGGTCGAGTTCGCCGGTGTCGCCGGACTGGCGGGCGTACGCGACGATCAGGGTGACCAGGTTACCGAGGGCGATGGGGAACTCGGCGCCGAACTGCGAGGTGCGGTCGGCCAGTTGCTGGGCGGCGTCGACGGCCTCGCGCAGGGAGGCGAGGTGCCGGGTGCGCGAGTGCCGCTCTCCGAGGGCGAGCAGGAGGTTGCCGAGGAGCTGCTCGGGCACCTCGGCGCCGGGCGTCAGGACGGCGCGGCCCTCGCGGAGTCGGGCGACGGCCTCGTCGAGGAGGGCGAGGTCGGCGGTGGCGCGGTAGCGGAAGACGAGGACGCCGCCGAGCCGGGCCAGCGCCTCGGCCTGGCGCCCAGGGGTGTCCGCGGCGGCGAGGGCCCGCCGGGCGACGGCCTCGGCGGGGCCGAAGTCGGGGCTCGTCTCCTGCTCGGCGCGGGCGAGGTGCAGGTCGACGAACGAGGCCAGGACCCCGGAGTCCTCGGCGTAGGGCGCGCCCGGAGCGGTGAGCCGGGTGAGCAGGGCCAGGGCGGGCGGGATGCCCGCGGGGTCGCCGGTCTCGCGGTACTCGTGGACGGTGGCGGCGCAGAAGGAGGTCGCGGCCTCGCGCGAGGGATGCGGTCCGGCGAGGCCCTGCGCCATCAGCTCCAGCGCCCGGCGGCGGTCGGCCGCGTCGCCGCGCAGCTGGTAGCGGTACTGGAGGTGCCGGCCCAGGTCTGCGGCGTAGCGGGCGGGTTCGGCGGTGTGCAGCTCGGTGTAGGCGTCGATGGCCTCGCGCAGGATGTCCTCGTCGCGGCGGCGGGCGAAGCGCTGGGCGAGCAGGTCGGCGTAGTGGCCGCGCAGCTGTGCCTCGATGCGCGGGTAGAGCGGGTGGCGGCGGATGGTCCGCTGGAGGGCGAGGGCCTCGTCGAGCAGGGTGACGTCCGTCTTCTCCCGGGCGGTGGCGGTCAGATAGGTCGACATGGTCATCGCGGCCTGCCCGAGCCACTGCGGGCTCGTCGGGTCGAGGCCGTCGAGGGCGGTGCGGGCCAGCTCGACGGCGTCCTCGATGCGGGCGGAGTCGCGGGTGCGTGAGGCGCGGGCGGTGAGCAGGGCGGAGAGGCGTCCGGCGCGCGGGGCGCGGTCGGCGCCGCCGGCGGCGTCCAGGGCGGCGCGGGCGTGATCAAGGGCGGTGTCCTCGTCGGCCGGGTCGCCGCTGAGACGGAAGCGCTGCTCGGCGGCGCGGGAGAGCACCTCGTGGACCGCGCCGAGCAGCGGGTCGTCGGCGGGCCGGCCGCGCAGACAGCGGCCGCCGCACAGCAGGGCGGCGTCCAGGCACCAGCGGCGCAGTGCGTCGGGGGTGTCGGTGGCCTGCGCCCGCTGCACCAGCAGCGCGGACATGCGGCCCGCGAAGGCGGCGGTGTCCTCGTCGATGTCCGCGCGGACATCGACGAGGGGCCGTAAGCCGGGCGGGACGGCGTCGGGGAGGGCGCGGTGCAGCAGGGCGGCGGCGAGCAGGAACACCGCGTGTTCCGGCGCCCCTTCGCCGCTGCCCGCCTTGGCCGCGGTGCGCATCAGGGCGGTCAGCCCGGCCTGCCGGAGCAGGCCCGGCGCGGGTGGCTCGCCGCCGTCGCGCACGGCGGGCCAGACGGCGGCCAGCTCCTCCTTGTGCCCCTCCAGCAGCGCACCGAACCCCAGCCGGTCGAACAGTCCCGCCATGCTCGCTCCCCCGTAGCTGTGTCAGCCGAAGAAGACGCCGACCTCCTCGTACAGCTTCGGGTCGACCGTCTTCAGCCTCGCCGTCGCCTCGGCGATGGGTACGCGCACGATGTCCGTGCCGCGCAGCGCGACCATCTTGCCGAAGTCCCCGTCGCGCACGCAGTCGATCGCGTGGAGTCCGAAGCGGGTGGCGAGCCAGCGGTCGAAGGCGCTGGGGGTGCCGCCGCGCTGGACGTGCCCGAGGACGGTGGTGCGGGCCTCCTTGCCGGTGCGTCGCTCGATCTCCCGGCCGAGCCACTCGCCGATGCCGGACAGCCGCACATGCCCGAAGGAGTCCAGCGAGTCGTCCTTGAGGACGGCCTCGCCGTCCTTGGGCATGGCGCCCTCGGCGACGACGACGATCGGGGCGTACGACGCCTTGAAGCGGGAGGTGACCCAGGCGCAGACCTGGTCGACGTCGAAGCGCTGCTCGGGGACGAGGATGACGTTGGCGCCGCCGGCGAGTCCGGCGTGGACGGCGATCCAGCCGGTGTGCCGGCCCATCACCTCCACCACCAGGACGCGCATATGGGACTCGGCGGTGGTGTGCAGCCGGTCGATGGCCTCGGTGGCGATGCCGACCGCGGTGTCGAAGCCGAAGGTGTAGTCGGTGGCCGACAGGTCGTTGTCTATCGTCTTGGGCACGCCCACGCAGGGCATGCCGTACGCGTCGGCGAGCCGGGCGGCGACGCCGAGCGTGTCCTCGCCGCCGATCGCGATCAGTGCGTCGACCTCCAGCTTGGCGAGGTTCTCCTTGATCCGCCGGATGCCGTTCTCCGCCTGGAGGGGGTTGGTGCGCGAGGAGCCGAGGATGGTGCCGCCGCGGGGCAGGATGCCGCGCACGGCGGGGATGTCCAGGCGCACGGTGTCGCCCTCCAGGGGGCCGCGCCAGCCGTCCCGGAAGCCGGTGAATTCATAGCCGTACTCCTGGACGCCCTTGCGGACGATGCCGCGGATGACGGCGTTGAGCCCGGGGCAGTCGCCGCCTCCGGTCAGTACTCCGACCCGCATGGAAATGTCCCTTCGCCACGGTTGCCGAACACGCGAGTGCCGTACGGCAGCACGCTAGCCGTGACCCAGGTCACTTCGGCATGGCCCGGCCGGGCCTTTCCGGTGAAGTCGCGGGCGCGAGGTTCACGCGGTCACTCGTCGTCGAGGCCCCGCTCTATGGCGTACCGGACGAGTTCGACGCGGTTGTGCAGCTGGAGCTTGCCGAGGGTGTTCTGGACGTGGTTCTGGACGGTGCGGTGGGAGATGACGAGGCGCTCGGCGATCTGCTTGTAGCTCAGGCCCTTGGCGACCAGGCGCAGCACCTCGGTCTCACGGTCGGTCAGGCGCGGGGCGTCGGGCTCGTCGGCGTGGGAGGCGGGGGCGGGTTCGGAGGCCAGGCGGCGGTACTCGCCGAGGACCAGACCGGCCAGGCCGGGCGTGAACACCGGGTCGCCGACGGCCGTGCGGCGCACCGCGTCGAGGAGTTCCTCGGTGGAGGCCGACTTCAGCAGATAGCCGGTCGCGCCGGACTTGACCGCCTCCAGTACGTCGGCGTGCTCGCCGCTGGCGGACAGGACCAGGACGCGCAGCGCCGGGTTGTGGCCGACGAGCTCCTTGCAGACCTGGACGCCGGGCTTGACGGGCAAGTTCAGGTCGAGGACGAGGACGTCGGGAGAGGCCGCCCTGGCCCGGCGTACGGCCTGTTCGCCGTCGCCCGCCGTGGCGACCACGTCGAAGCCGGACTCGGCCAGGTCACGGGCGACCGCGTCGCGCCACATGGGGTGGTCGTCGACCACCATCACCTTGATCGCCTGCTCGGTCATCGCTGTCCTGCCTTCCCCCGTGAGACCTTCGGTACCTTCAGCTCGACCTCCGTGCCCTGCCCCGGGATCGAGATCAGCTCGGCGCTGCCGCCGAGCTCGCGCAGCCGTCCGCGGATGGACAGGGCCACGCCCATGCGCCCCTCGCCCTCGGCCTGCGCGAGCCGGCCGTCCGGGATGCCGGGGCCGTCGTCGCGTACGGTCACGATCACCTCGTCGGGCCAGTCCTCGACCAGGAGCCAGGCGCGGGCGCCGTCCCCCGCGTGCTGCCGCACATTGTCCAGGGCCGCGCCGACCGCCGCGGCCAGCTCCCGCGCCGCGGCGGGCTCCATCGGCACCGGCGCGCCGGGTTCGGCGAGGCTGACCCGGGCGGAGGCGAAGGGGGCGAGCAGCGGGCGCAGGTCCACCGGCCCGTCGTCGGGGTCGGGTTCTTCCACGACCCGTACGACGGCCCCCTCGGCGGCGTCCTCCGACACCCGGGACACATGGGTGAGGCCGCCGGAGACCAGGGTGCGCAGGGCGACCTCCTGCTCTCCGGCCATCCGGCCCAGCTCGGCCGCCTCGCCGCCGATGACCGCGCCCCGGCGCTGCACCATGGCCAGGACCTGGAGCACGCTGTCGTGGATGTCCCGGGCGAGCCGCTCCCGCTCGCGGGTGGCCGCCTCGATCTCCAGGGCGCGGGCGAGGGTGCGCTCGGAGGCGCGGGCGACCTCGACGACGTAGCCGATGGCGATGGAGGCGACCCAGACGAGGATGACGTTGTGGACGGTGTCCCGGGCGGGGGCGCCGCGCTCGATCAGGTTGGCGACGGCGACCGCGGTGGAGGCGCCGGCCGCCCAGCGCCAGCCCCCCTTGATCGCGAAGGCGAGCACCGATCCCGCGGTCCATATCGACGGCAGCGTCGGGCCGCCGTCCGCGACCCGCGCGGGCGCGTCCGCGAGCGGGGTGAGGAGGATGCCGGTGAGCGCGACGGTGAGGTCGGCGGCGAGGAAGCGCCGTGTGCAGCTCGCGGCGTTCTGCACCCGGGGCAGGGTGGCCAGGGTCCACACGCCGAGGACGGCGTAGTAGCCGACGGCGAGCCAGGGGCGGCGGAACTCGTCGTAGGCGGTGGCGAACAGGCCGACCGCGTACAGCATGGTCAGCACGCGGAAGCCGGTGAGCGCACGCCACAGCGGCAGCTCGACCGACATCCTCATGACCTTCTCGCGCCGCGCCACCGGCCCACCCCCCGATTCCCCCGGATCCCCGCCCGTGTCTCCTACGTTCCGCTCTTCGCGGCCTTCGCCGCTTCCTTCGCGGCTTCCTTCTCGGCCTTGGCGGCTTCCGCGATCTGCCGCTTGGCGGCGGTCGCGTACATGTCGACGTACTCCTGGCCGGAGAGCTTCATGATCTCGTACATGACCTCGTCGGTCACCGCCCGCAGCACGAACCGGTCGTGCTCCATGCCGTAGTACCTGCTGAAGTCCAGGGGCTTTCCGATGCGGATGCCGGGGCGCATGACCTTCGGGACGACCTTGCCGGGCGGCTGGATCTTCTCGGTGTCGATCATCGCCACGGGGATCACCGGGGCGCCGGTGGCGAGCGCCACGCGGGCGAGGCCGCCGGGCTTGCCGCGGTAGAGGCGGCCGTCGGGCGAGCGGGTGCCCTCGGGATAGATGCCGAACAGCTCCCCGCGCTCGATCACCTCGATGCCGCTCTTGATCGCGGCCTCACCGGCACCGCGCGCACCCGAGCGGTCCACGGGCAGCTGGCCCACGCCCTTGAAGAACGCGGCCGTCAGCCGGCCCTTCACGCCCGGGGTGGTGAAGTACTCGGCCTTCGCGATGAACGTCACCTTGCGGTCGAGCACCGCGGGCAGGAAGAAGGAGTCCGAGAACGACAGATGATTGCTCGCCAGGATCGCGGCGCCCTCGGCGGGGACGTTCTCCAGGCCCTCCACCCAGGGCCTGAAGACGAGCTTCAGCGAACCCCCGACGGTGACCTTCATCGCGCCGTACAACAACCGAGTGCCTCCTGTGTCTGTGGATCAGACCTTAACCCGGGGGTCGCGCGAGTGGCCCGACGGCCCTGGTCGGTGTCGGTGCGGTCGCGTACGGTGAAGGCCACAGCCCCTCTCTCACCCACAAGGAGACCGAAGGTGCCGGTCCTTCCCGGAGCCGAGCCGTACCGCCACGAGGGCGGCGAGGTCGGCGTCCTGCTGTGCCACGGCTTCACCGGTTCCCCGCAGTCGCTGCGCCCCTGGGCGGAGTACCTCGCCGAGCGCGGTCTGACCGTGTCCCTGCCGCTGCTGCCCGGCCACGGCACCCGCTGGGAGGACATGCAGCTCACCGGCTGGCAGGACTGGTACGCGGAGGTGGACCGCGAGCTGCGCGCCCTCACCGAGCGCTGCGCGCGGGTCTTCGTGTTCGGCCTGTCCATGGGCGGCGCCCTCTCCCTGCGCCTGGCCGCGCGACACGGCGACGAGGTGGCCGGGCTGGTCCTCGTCAACCCGGCGAACAAGGTGCACGGCCTGTCGGCGTACGCCCTTCCGGTGGCCCGGCATCTGGTCCGTACGACGAAGGGCATCGCCAGCGACATCGCCAAGCCCGGCAATGTCGAGGTCGGCTACGACCGGGTGCCGCTGCACGCCGCGCACTCCCTGCGGCAGTTCTTCCGCGTGGTCGACGGCGAGCTGCCCCAGGTCACCCAGCCCCTGCTGGTCCTGCACAGCCCGCAGGACCATGTCGTACCGCCCGCCGACTCGGCCCGCATCCTCAGCCGGGTGTCCTCCACGGACGTCACCGAGCTGCTGCTGGAACAGAGCTACCACGTCGCTACGTTGGACCACGACGCGGACCGGATCTTCGCGGAGAGCTACGCGTTCATCGGCCGGCTCGCACCCAGTGTCGGCAAGGAAGGGACGGCCGCAGGTGGCTGAGCACGACTCCGAGAGCAGAGACCGGGAGGAGCGCGACGGCCTCGGTCCGGAGGAGCAGAGCGTGCCCTTCGACGAGGACGCCGCGTGGGCGGCGATCGTCCAGGGCTACGGCGAGGAGCCGCCGGACCCGCCCGGCGCCAAGCCGTTCAAGTCGGTGGAGGACCTGGCGCTGCTGGAGTCCGAGACGAACGCCGACCCGGAGGGGGAGGCCCCGGCCGCCAAGAAGGACGAGACCCCGAAGCCGCTGGGCAGCTCGGTCGCCTTCGCGCCCGGTGTCGGCCCGCGCGACTACTCGGTCGCCGAGCCGGCGGAGGACGACTTCGACGACAGCGACGAGGGGCACTTCGTGCCGCCGGAGCCGCCGCCGCTGCCCGCCGCCGACACCACCTCCAAGTTCGCCTGGCTGGCCGTGATCGGCGGCCCGGTGCTGCTTCTGCTGGCCGTCGTCCTGGGCTGGGACATGACCTGGTGGCTGGCCACGCTCGGCATCGGCGGCTTCCTGGGCGGCTTCGCCACGCTGGTGGCGCGCATGCGCACCGATGACGACGAGAGCGACGATCCGGGGCGGGGCGCCGTCGTCTGAGCGGCTGGGATCCCGTCGTCTAGGCGGCTGGGACTCTGAGGGCGGCCAGGACCGGAAGGTGGTCCGTGGCCGCCCTCAGGTCGTGTGCGGTGATGCCGGGCTGGTCCAGGGGCACACCGCAGCCGAGCACCTCGATGCCCTTGGTCGCGAAGATCGCGTCGATACGGCGGTGGGGTTCGTCGCGGATCCAGGTGTCCGAGCTGCCCCAGGGGGCCGTGGTGTGGCAGTCCTGGAGCTGTGTCGCGAGCCGCTGGAAGGTGGGGCCGGTGGGGCGTTCGTTGAGGTCTCCGCCCGCGATGACGTGGTCCGTGCCGAGTGCCGCGACGCGGTCCAGGAGCAGGCCGCCCTGCTCCTGGCGCTCGGCCCTGTCCAGGGAGAGGTGGCAGCTGATCGCGCCCACGCGGGCGGCGCCGAAGCGGACCACTGCCGTGGAGAGGCCTCGTCTGTGCTGCCCAGGGGTGAGGGGCAGCAGGACGTCCTCGGTGTGCTCGACCGTGGCGCGCAGGTTGCAGAGCAGGGCGGGGCCCGCGGCTGTGGCGCCGCCGGAGAGGACGACGAGGTCGGCTGCCTCGGCCAGGCGGGCGAGCTTCTTGCGCCAGCGGAAGAACCGCGGTGCTTCCTGGAGGAGGACCAGGTCGGGAGCGCAGGACCTGATGACGCGGGCGAGGGCGTCGGTGTCGTCGCGCATCGAGCGGATGTTGTAGCTGAGAACCCTGATGACTGCTGAACCGTCTGAGTCCGTGCGGGACTTGGGGAGCGGCGTCATGTGGATCAATGTACGCCCCATGACTCGGGGCGCGAGGTATGTGCGCGACTGACCGTTCGTGTGGCTTGTCGCGCCCACGCGGCGGAGCCGCATGTATGTACAGCCCCGCGCCCCTAAGAAACCAGGTACCTACATGATCGGGTCGGGCTCCCGGGCCAGGTCCGCTGCTCCCACCATGCCGGCCTTGTTGCCGAGCTGGGCTGCGATCACGTCCGCCACCGGGCGCCAGTTGCCGCCGACGAGCCAGCGCTTGTAGGACTTGCGGATCGGGTCCAGGACCAGGTCGCCCTCGTCGGAGAGGCCGCCGCCGACGATGAACGCGGACGGGTCGAAGAGGGAGGCGAGGTCGGCGAGGCCGGCGCCGGCCCAGCGGGCCAGTTCGCGGTAGGAGTCGACGGCGACCGGGTCGCCCTGGCGGGCGGCCATGGAGATGTGCTTGCCCTCGATGCCGTCGGGGGTGCCGTCGCCGAGGGCGAGCAGCACCTCGGCGCGCTCCGGGGTGGCGTTGGCGCGCTGCTTGGCGTAGCGGACGAGGGCGCGGCCGGAGGCGTACTGCTCCCAGCAGCCCTGAGAGCCGCAGCCGCACAGCAGGCCGTCCGGCACCATGCGGATGTGGCCGAACTCGGCGGCCACGCCGAAGTGGCCGCGGCGCAGCTTGTTGCCGATGATGATGCCGCCGCCGAGGCCGGTGCCGAGGGTGATGCAGATGACGTTCCGGTGGCCCTTGCCGGCGCCGAACCTGTACTCGCCCCAGGCGGCGGCGTTGGCGTCGTTCTCCACGACGACCGGGAGGCCGGTGCGCGCCTGGACCTTCTCCTTGAGCGGTTCGTTGCGCCAGTCGATGTTGGGCGCGAAGTAGACCGTCGAGCGCTGACGGTTGACGTAGCCCGCGGCACCGATGCCCACGCCGACGATCTCGTGCCCCGCGCGTGCGCCCTCCACCGCCGAGGCGATGGCGTCGATGATGGCCTCGGGCGTGGTGGGGGTCGGCACCTTGAAGGTCGAGAGGATGTTGCCTTCCTCGTCGACCACGCCGGCCGCGATCTTCGTGCCGCCGATGTCGACGCCGATGGTGAGTCCCATGAATCCCTCAGTTTCGGTCGAGCCCCGCTACGGCCAACCGTACCCGAGGAGGCAGTCAGTCCAGGTCGATGCGTTCGCCTGATGGACCGCTGTCGCCCTCGTCGGGGCCGTGCTCGAAGTCCGCGGTCCGGGTGGTCCAGCGCTTCTCCTGGGCCTGGACGGCGGAGCGGTAGGCGGCGAGGAGTTCCTGACCTGCGACGGCGAGGTGGTCGAAGACCTCGGGGTTGCGTTCGATGACGGGTTCCACGGCCGCCTTGGCCTGCTGGACGACCTGCTGCACGACCTGCTGGGCGGCGGGTCCGGCGACCGCGCCGAGCAGCGGTGACTGCAGTCCGGCCAGCTTGTCGGCGACGGTGTCGACGAGCTTGCGCAGCTCCTCGGCGGCGGAGCCGGGAGGCGGGCCCTGCCGGCCTTGGCGCCGGGCCTTCTCCGCCGCGAGATCCTCGGCGCACGCCGTCGCCCAGGCGTCGGCGTCGGCCGCGGTCGGGCGCTCCCCTGCCTCGGGGTGCTCTTCGCTCATGGCGGGCTCCTGACTACGGTTCGTTCTTACGACGTTACCCGACCGGGTGCCGCGGTTTCAGCGCCCCGTCGGCCACAGCGCGGGGTCCGGCGCGAAGCGGATGCGCAGCTCGTCCTCGCGCAGGCTCGCCCCGGCCACGGTGCACCGGCGCAGCGCGGAGGGCAGGGGGACGACCCGGCGGAACGGGCCGACGCCGAGGGCGAGTTCGTCGCCGCGCCGGATGAGGTCCAGCTCGTCGCGCCGGGCGCCCGGCAGCGGGATGTGCCACACCAGGACGCCGTCCTGCGCGAGCCGGTCCTCGACCGGCCACTCCACAGTGGAGGGGCTGCCCGGCTCGGCGGAGAGGGCGAGTGCGGCCAGGTCCTCCGTGCCGCGCGGGTCACGTCCGAGGTGGGGCGCGGCCTGGACGTCGTACACGCTCTGCCACTCCTCCACCGCCTTGCGCTGCTGCACCACGAGTCCTGTGAGCCAGCTGCCGGGGCCCGCCTCCGACTCGGGCACCACCCGGTTGGCCACCAGCCGCTCGGGGCGCCGGGCGCGCAGGGCGAGTCCGAGGGCGGCGGCCCGCACGGCGTCGGCTCCGGCCGGTCCCGGCTCGGCCACCAGCCGTACGTGCGTGTCCTTGTCCGCGAGCACGGCCTCGACGGCCCCCAGCTCCACGTCCCAGCGCGCGGCCGCCTCGTACAGCCACTCCGCCGGCATCGGCACCCCGGCCAGCCGGCCCAGCACCGGCCGCAGCGCGCGGGCCGCCTGCCGCTCGGGCGGCAGCAGCCTGCGCAGACAGCGGCGCAGTTCCTCGGGGAGGGAGAGCAGCGCGAGGGCCCGGTCGAGCGGGGGCAGGTCGACGACGACCAGGTCGTGCGCCTCCGACAGCGCGGCGTCCCGCAGCGCCCGCAGCAGCGCCAGCTCGTCGGCTCCGGGCAGCGGCGACATCTCCTCGGGCTCCAGCCGAGCGGCCCCGAGCAGATCGAGCGCCCCGCCGGCCCGCTCCTGCAGCGCGGCCAGCCCGTCCCGGAAACCGACCGCGGGGTCGGGCCGCCATGCGGTGAGGTGCTCGCCGACCCGGACGGGGTCGGGCCCGGTGGCCGTACCGAGGGCGGCGCCCAGCGAGTCGGACCGGTCGACGCTCAGCACGAGCGTCCGAAGGCCTTCCCCGGCGGCGGCGAGCGCGGTGGCGGCGGCGGCAGTGGTCCGGCCACTGCCACCCGGACCGATGATCAGGAGGGTGCGCATGAGGGTGACGGTAACCCCCTTACTTCGCCCCCGACTCCACCCGCTTCTTCAGCCCGGCCAGCGCCCGGTCGATGATGACCTTCTCGGCCTTGCGCTTGATCATCCCGAGCATGGGGATCTTCACGTCGACGGTCAGCTGGTACGTGACCTCGGTGGCGCCCGCCCCGGCCGGCTTCAGTACGTAGGACCCGTCGAGCGACCGCAGCATCTGGGACTTCACGAGGGTCCAGGAGACCTCGTTCTCGCCGGTCCAGGTGTATCCGAGCACCTGGTCGTCCTTGATCGCCCCGGCGTCCATGACGAGCCGCACCTGCTCGGCGCGGCCCTGCTCGTCCGCCCGGAGGACCTCGGCCTGCTTGACCTCGCCGGTCCAGTCCGGATAGCGGGCGAAGTCCGCGATCACCGACATGACGTCGGCCGGTGCCGCCTCGATCGTGATGCTCGAGCTGGTGTGTTCCGCCATCTTCGTGGCTCCTCCAGATGCGGTCCGGCAAGAAGTCGTGGTGCGCACGTATGTGCAGCGTGAAGGCTACCGCGCGCCGCCGGTCACCATTCGAGGGCCCAGGGGCGGCCGCTGCCCGCGAAGTGCCCGACGTTGACGCACTCCGTCGCCCCGATCCGCATCCGCCGCGCCAGGGGCTGATGGACGTGCCCGAACAGGGCGTAACGGGGCCGGGTCCGGCGGATCGCCTCCAGCAGGGCGCGGCTGCCCCGCTCGAAGCGGCGCGCGACGGTGTCGTAGACGAGCTCGGGCACCTCGGGCGGGATGTGGGTGCACAGCACGTCGACCTCGCCGACAGCCTCGATCTTGGCGGCGTACTCCTCGTCGGAGATCTCGTACGGGGTGCGCATGGGGGTGCGCAGGCCGCCGCCGACGAAGCCGAAGGTGCGGCCGCCGATCTCCACCCGCTCGCCGTCCAGGACCCGCGTCCCGGGCCGGGCGTACTCCTTCCACAGCGGCGGCATGTCGACATTGCCGTACGTGGCGTAGGTCGGGGTGGGGAAGGCGGCGAACAGCTCGGCGTACTGCTTGCGCACGGCCCCTTCGATCACGGCGGCGCGGTCGGCGCCGACTCCGGCCCACAGCTGCCGGCCGAGATCGCGGGCCTCGTCGAAGCGGCGGGCGGTGCGCAGCTCGACGAGCCGGTGGGCGTTCTCGACGCCGAACAGGTCGGGGAAGATGCCGCGCGAGTGGTCGGCGTAGTCGAGGAACAGGACGAGGTCGCCCAGGCAGATCAGGGCGTCGGCGCCGTCCCCGGCCCGGGCCAGGTCGGCGGCGTTGCCGTGCACGTCGCTCACGACGTGAACGCGGGTGGATGCCATGGTGATCAAGCGTAGGCGGCGCGCGGCCCTTGTGAACAGTGCTGGCCGGACCTGCGGTTACTGGCTGGTTCCGAACGCCGTCGACTACTGTGCGCGAAGGAACACCCAACTGTGTGACGCAGCGAACATCTCGCCGGGACCCCCTGTCGTAGACGCCATACCGGCGGGTAACGTCCGGGCAGTCCAGTCGTGCTCAGGTTTTCAACATGTGAATTCCCGAGCACTTGCCCGAGCCTTGGACCGCACCGTCGCATCGCACAACGTCGTGGCGCCGGCGCCCTATGAGGAGCAGCAGTCTTGCGCGAGTTCAGCCTTCCGGCTTTGTACGAGGTCCCCGCGGACGGGAATCTGACCGACATCGTCCGCAGAAACGCCGCGCAGCATCCGGACGTCGCCGTCATCGCCCGCAAGGTGTCCGGCCGCTGGCAGGACGTCACCGCCACGGAGTTCCTCGCCGAGGTGCACGCGGCCGCCAAAGGCCTGATCGCCGCCGGTGTGCAGCCGGGCGACCGGGTCGCGCTGATGTCGCGCACCCGCTACGAGTGGACGCTGCTGGACTTCGCGATCTGGAGCGCGGGCGCGGTGACCGTGCCGGTGTACGAGACCAGCTCGCCGGAGCAGGTGCAGTGGATCCTGTCGGACTCGGGCGCGACCGCCTGCATCGTCGAGACGGCCAGCCACGCCGCCGCGGTGGAGTCGGTGCGCGAGTCGCTGCCCGCCCTCAAGCACGTCTGGCAGATCGAGGCCGGCGGCGTCGAGGAGCTGGGCCGGCTCGGCCAGGACGTGGCCGACGAGACGCTGGAGGAGCGCGGCTCGGTCGCCAAGGCGGACGACCCGGCGACCATCGTCTACACCTCCGGCACGACCGGCCGCCCCAAGGGCTGTGTCCTCACCCACCGGGCGTTCTTCGCCGAGTGCGGCAATGTCGTCGAGCGGCTGCGCCCGCTGTTCCGCACCGGTGAGTGCAGCGTCCTGCTCTTCCTGCCGCTCGCCCATGTCTTCGGGCGCCTGGTGCAGATCGCCCCGATGATCGCGCCGATCAAGCTGGGCTGCGTCCCCGACATCAAGAACCTCACCGACGAGCTGGCCGCGTTCCGTCCGACGCTGATCCTGGGCGTGCCGCGCGTCTTCGAGAAGGTGTACAACTCCGCGCGCGCCAAGGCGCAGGCGGACGGCAAGGGCAAGATCTTCGACAAGGCCGCGGACACCGCGATCGCCTACAGCAAGGCGCTGGACACCCCGGCGGGCCCGTCCCTCGGCCTGAAGATCAAGCACAAGGTCTTCGACAAGCTGGTCTTCAGCAAGCTGCGCGCGGTGCTCGGCGGCCGCGGCGAGGCCGCGATCTCCGGCGGGGCCCCGCTGGGCGAGCGCCTGGGCCACTTCTTCCGCGGCATCGGCTTCACGGTCCTTGAGGGCTACGGCCTGACCGAGTCCTGCGCGGCGACCGCGTTCAACCCCTGGGACCGGCAGAAGATCGGCACGGTCGGCCAGCCGCTGCCCGGCTCGGTGGTGCGGATCGCCGACGACGGCGAGGTGCTGCTGCACGGCGAGCACCTGTTCAAGGAGTACTGGAACAACCCGGGCGCGACCGAGGAGGCGCTGGCCGACGGCTGGTTCCACACCGGCGACATCGGCACCCTCGACGAGGACGGCTACCTCAGGATCACCGGCCGCAAGAAGGAGATCATCGTCACCGCGGGCGGCAAGAACGTCGCTCCGGCCGTGATCGAGGACCGCATCCGGGCGCACGCCCTGGTCGCGGAGTGCATGGTGGTCGGTGACGGGCGGCCGTTCGTGGGCGCGCTGGTCACCATCGACGAGGAGTTCCTGGGCCGCTGGGCGGCCGAGCACGGCAAGCCGGCGGGGTCCACCGCGGCGTCGCTGCGCGAGGACGCGGATCTGCAGGCCGCGATCCAGGCGGCCGTCGACGACGGCAACGCCGCGGTGTCGAAGGCGGAATCGGTGCGGAAGTTCCGCATTCTGCCCTCCCAGTTCACGGAGGAGTCGGGCCACCTGACGCCGTCGCTGAAGCTGAAGCGCAACGTGGTGGCGAAGGACTACGCGGCCGAGATCGAGGCGATCTACGCCAAGTGACCTCGGCGGTGCTCTATGGCGCGGTGTCCTCCACGAGGACCCGCGCCATGGTGCGTTCGGCGAGGGCGGTGATGGTGACGAAGGGGTTCACCCCGATCGAGCCGGGCACCAGCGAGCCGTCGGTGACGTACATCCGCCGGTAGCCCTTGACCCGGCCGTAGCCGTCGGTGGCCTTGCCCAGCACGCAGCCGCCCAGCGGGTGGTAGGTGAAGTCGTCGGCGAAGACCCGGTTGCCGCTGCCGAACAGGTCGTAGCGGTAGATCGTGGCGTTCGCCGCGTTGATCCGGTCGAAGAGCTTCTTCGCCATGCCCGCGGACACGGAGCTCTGCGAGGCGCTCCAGCCCAGCTTCAAGGAGCCGTCCGCGCAGGAGAACGACGCCCGCTCCCGGTTCCTGGTGATCGCCAGGTAGAGGCTCACCCAGTGCTCCAGGCCCGTGGGCAGCGGGGCGATCTCCGCGAAGACCGGGTTGGCGGTGTTCGCCCAGTCGTCGATGCCCATGACCGGCATGGTGGACTGGTCCTCTCCTACGGTGTCCCACAGATGGTTGGCCCGCCCCAGCATGACGTTGCCGTTGGGCCCCCAGCCGGCGCCGACGCTCGCGTCGAGATCGGGAAGCGCGCCGGACTCCCTTGCCCTGAGGAGGAGTTCGGTGGTGCCGAGGCTGCCGCCGGCCAGGAAGAGGTGGGTGCAGGCGTACTCCTTCCTCTCCACGACCGCGCCGCTGGGGTCGATGCGTTCGGCGGTCACGACGTACGTCCCGTCCGGCGCGCGGCTCACCGCGGTGGCCCGCTCCAGCGTGTGCACGGTGACGTTGCCGGTGCCGAGCGCGGCGGCCAGATAGGTCTTGTCGAGGCTGCGTTTGCCGTGGTTGTTGCCGTAGATGACCTCGCCGGCCAGGGCGGACTTCGGGGCGGTGCCGGCTGCCTCGCGGCGCATGTGCTCGAAGTCGTAGACGCTGGGCACGAAGGTGGTCCTGAGGCCGGCGTTGGCGGCGTGCTTGCGGGAGATCCGGGTGAAGCGGTACCACGGCGTGGACTCGAACCAGGACGGGTCGATCGTGTTGACGCCCAGCATGGAGCGGGCGCGCGGGAAGTACGTGCCGTACATCTCGTCGGCGTCGACCGTCGGGAACTGCTCGGTGAAGTACGCCCGGGGCGGGGTGACCGCCATGCCGCCGTTGACCAGGGAGCCGCCGCCGACGCCTCTGCCGACGTAGACGGACATGTGGTCGAAGCGGACGCGATCCAGGGGGCCTGGATAGCGCGTGATGTCCTTGTTGACGACGTCCAGCCAGAGGAAGGTGGCGAGGGGGGCCTCGGTGCGGGTGCGGAACCACATGCTGCGTTCGTCGGGGGCGGCTGTGGAGCAGAAGACCTTGCCGTCCTTGCCCGGGGTGTTCCAGAGGCGGCCCATTTCGAGGACGAGTGTGCGGATGCCGGCCTGTCCCAGGCGGAGGGCGGCTACTGCGCCGCCGTAGCCGGAGCCGACGACCATGGCTGGGGCGTTGTCGGCGGCTGGGGCCTCTTGTGCCCGGGCCGACTGGAGGTCGATGCGGGTGAATCCGAGGGCCGCGGCCGTTTGCAGCGCGGCCATTCCTAGGATCTGACGTCTCGTCAGGTGTGGGGTCATGCTGCGCAGCATGCGCCGAGTTCGGGGTTCCGCCAAGGGTTCTGCCGGGTCCCGTTGCGTTGGCGACTGCGGGTTGTGCGTGGTTGCTCGCGCAGTTCCCCGCGCCCCTGAGCTACGTCACCTAAAGCAGCGTCTTCAGGTTTTCTGCCAAGAGATCCCAGCGCCACTTCTCCTCGACCCACTCTCTGCCCCGCTCGCCCATCCTGCGGCGCAGTTCGGGGTCCCCGAGGAGGGTGATGATGCGCTCGGCGGCGTCCTGTGGGGAGCCGCCTCTGACCACCCAGCCGGTTTCGCCGTCGAGGACGGCGTCGGGGGCTCCGCCGGAGTCGCCTGCCACCACAGGGAGGCCGGTCGCGGAGGCCTCCAGGTAGACGATGCCGAGGCCCTCGACGTCGAGGCCGCCCCGCCGGGTGCGGCAGGGCATCGCGAAGACGTCGCCGGCGCCGTAGTGGGCGGGGAGCTCGGACCAGGGGACGGGGCCGGTGAAGCGGACGGAGTCGCCGAGGCCGGCCTCGGCCGCCATCCGGCGCAGGTCCTTCTCGTACGGGCCGCCGCCGACGATCAGCAGGACGGCGTCCGGCTCGGCGGCGAGGATGCGGGGCATGGCCTGGATGAGGGTGTCCTGGCCCTTGCGGCGGACCAGGCGGGAGACGCAGACGACGACCGGGCGGTCGGTGAGGCCGAGGCGGGCGCGGACCTCGTCGCCGCCGGAGGCGGGGTGGAAGGTCTTCTCGTCGACGCCCGGCGGGAGCTGGACCATCCGGGAGGCGGCGGCCGGGCTCAGTGCGGTCGCTATGCGCGAGCGCGTGTACTCGCCGAGGTAGGTGATCGTGTCGGTGGCCTCGCCGATACGGCCGAGCAGTTGGCGGGCGGCGGGCAGCTGGGCCCAGCCGGCCTCGTGGCCGTGGGTGGTGGCCACCAGCCGCTCGGCACCGGCCTTCCGCAGGGCGGGTGCCATCAGGCCGAGCGGGGCCGCCGCCCCGAACCACACCGAGGTGCAGCCGTGCTCGCGCAGCAGGCGCACCGCCGTACGCGTGGCGCCGGGGGTCGGCAGCAGCATCGTCGTGCGGTCGCGTACGACGGTGAAGGGCTGCTCGGCGTCGAAGGCGGCGGTCGCCTCGATGCCCTCCCGGCTCCGCTTCCAGGTGGAGGCGTAGACGACAAGGCGCTCGGGGTCGAGCCGCAGCGCCATGTTGTGCAGGAACGCCTGGATGCCGCCCGGCCTCGGCGGGAAGTCGTTGGTCACGATCAGGGTCTTGCGCATCGTCGCCGACCTTACCCAACGTAGACTCGCGGGTCGGCACGGCCGCGAATCGGAAATTGGGGCACGGGTGGACAACACGGACGACAGGCGCGCCGCTTTCGGGCTGCTCGCCGTGTGGGGCGTGACGCGCCTGGCGCTGCTGCTGTTCGTCTTCAAGGTGTTCGTCTTCCCCGGCCCCGACGTCACCAGCGACGTGTCGTTCATCTACCACGGCTGGTACGAGGTCCTGCGCGAGGGAACGTTCCCGCGCGAGGACGTCACCTGGCAGTACCCGCCCGCCGCCGCGCTGGCCATCCTGTCCCCGGCCCTGCTGCCGTTCCTGGACTACGCGCAGGCCTTCTTCGTGCTGGCCTTCCTCGCCGACTTCGCCGTCCTGGCGCTGCTGCTGTTCGTCGGACAGCGCCCGGGGCGTACGCTGCGCGGCGCCTGGGTGTGGGTGGTGGGCGTGCCGCTGCTCGGGCCGACGGTGTACGCCCGCTACGACCTGATGGTGACGGCGGTCGCGGTGGCCGCGCTGCTCGCGGGGGCCCGGCGGCCGCGGCTGATGGGGGCCCTCGCCGGGTTCGGGGCGATGCTGAAGGTGTGGCCGGCGCTGCTGCTGGTGGGCTGTGTGCGGCGGCGGGCCTGGGGGGCGGCCGCGGCGACGGTGGCCGGGCTCGCGGCGCTGTTCACGCTGGCGATGCCGGGCGCGTTCGCGTTCCTGACGTTCCAGAGGGACCGGGGCACCGAGGTGGAGTCGCTGGGCTCGCTGGTCTTCCATGTGGCGCGGCACCACGGCTGGGAGGGCCAGGTGCTGCTGAACTACGGCTCGGTGGAATTCCTCGGCCCGTACGTCGACGTGGTGAGCACGGCGGCGCTGGCGCTGACCGGCATGGCGTTCGGCTGGCTGCTGCTGTGGCGGCTGGCCGCGGTGCGCTTCACGGCGACGACGCTCGCCGACGCCGCGTTCGCGGCGGTGCTGCTGTTCACCGCCACCAGCAGGGTGATCAGCCCGCAGTACATGGTGTGGCTGGTCGGTCTCGCCGCGGTGTGCCTGGGCTACCGGGAGAGCCGGATGCGGCTGCCGGGCCTGCTGGTGATCGCGGCGTCGCTGGTGACGGTGCTGGAGTTCCCGGTGTGGTTCGGGCATGTCGTCGCCAGCGACACCCTCGGGGTGACGCTGCTGGTCCTGCGCAACGGCATGCTGGTGACGGCCGCCGCCCTCGCGGGCCGTGAGCTGTGGCGGGCCACCACCGCCCACCGCGCCCCCGCGCCGCTGCCCGGCCAGACCGCTCCGGTGAAGGAGACGCCGGTCTCTTCCTGAGCCCGCAGGCGCCCTGCCGACGCACGCCTCGGGCGCCTTCCTGAAGGCCGCAGGCGCCTGCCGACGCACACCTCGGGGCGCCTTTGTGGCGCCTCAGGCCGCCTTGATCAGCGACACCGCGGCCTCCGCCCGGCGCCCGGCCCGCCGGAACAGCGCCGCGGCCACCGCGCCCTGCAAGCCCATCGACAGCGCCATCGCCAGACAGATCCCGGGCAGGCCGAGCCCCGACAGGCCGTACGCCAGCGGCAGTTGTACGGCCGTGCCGAGCACGGTCACCCGCAGCAGCGCTCCCGCTCCCCCGCTGCCCTCGAAGACCCCGCCGAGCGCGATGAACCCCGCCATGAGCAGCAGGTAGGGGCCGATGCAGCGCAGGAACAGCACGCCCTCGTGGGCGATCGCGCCCTCGGCGCCGAACGCGGCCATGATCCACGGGGCGGCGAGGGCCAGCCCGGCCGCGGCCACCGCGCCCACCGCGGAGGAGAGCAGCACCGCCTGCCGCCCGATGGCCCGGCGTTCCTCGCGCCCGGCGCCGAGCGTGTGCGCGGTGTGGATGGCCGCGGCCTGCCGCACCGAGTAGAAGGCCATGGTGGCCACGTACAGGGTCTTGCAGGCGATGGCGTACGCGGCCACCGTCGTCACCCCGATCCGCGCGACGATCGCGACCAGCACGAGGGTGCCGCCCTGGCGGAGGGTGAAGTCGGCGGCCATCGGCAGCCCGGTTCTCAGCGTGCGACGGACCAGGGCGCCGGAGCGCACCCCGGCCGTGCTCCGCAGCAGCGCGTTGCGCCGCAGGGCCAGCAGCCCCACACCCAGCGCCAGGCAGCGGCACAGCACCGTGGAGGCGGCGGCGCCCTGGACGCCGTAGAGGTGGATGAGGAACGGGTCGCAGACGAGGATCAGGCCGTTGACGAGCAGGGCGAGCCGCATCGGGGTCCTGGTGTCGCCGGTTCCCTTGAGGATCCCGTCGACCAGTTGCTGTGCGAAGAACACGGCGACGCCCGGGATCGAGATCGCGAAGTAGCCGACGGCGAGCGGCAGGGCCGCGCCTCCGCCGAGCACCAGGCGGGCCAGGGGCTCGCGCAGCAGGAAGCCGGCGGTCACCACGACCGGGGTGATCAGCCCGAACACCGCCCAGCCGCCGCGCACGGCGGCCCGCAGCGCGGCGGGGTCACGTGCGCCTCTGGCGTGGGCGACCAGCACGGTCGTGCCGGAGCCGAAGAGCAGGGCGACGCCGAGCAGCACGTTCTCGGTGTTGGTCGCCACCGCCACGGCGGCCATGGCGGGACCGCCGAGCCGGGCGACCCAGACGGTGTTGATGATCCCGGCGGCCACGGAGGCCAGGAGCGAGAAGTAGACGGGGTGGGCGAGCGAGACGAGCTGTCTGCGATGGGCGTTCACGAACATCCCCCTCTTACTGAGCTACATCGAAACGAGGTAGCTCGATAAGAGGTAGCATGACGACGCGGCGAACCACAAGGAGGAAACGTGCTGGAGCTGTCGATCCTCGGCTTCCTCGCCGAGGAACCCCTGCACGGCTACGAGCTCAAGGAGCGCATCAAGGCCCTCAGCGGCCATGTCCGCCCCGTCAGCGACGGCGCGCTGTACCCGGCGATCACCCGCCTGGTCACCGCGGGCAAGCTGGACCAGCACACCGAGGACGGCGCGAGCGCGGCCCCCCGCCGGGTGCTGTCCCTGACCGACAAGGGCCGTGCGGACCTGCTGGAGCGGCTGCGGCACCCGAAGCAGACCGAGATCTCCGACCAGGTCCGCTTCAACACCCTGCTCGCCTTCCTGCGCCATCTGCCCGACCGGCACGAACAGGCCGCGGTGCTGCGCCGCAGGCTGGACTTCCTCGACGCCCCGACGAGCTTCTTCTACAAGGGCGGCTCACCCGTGCGCGCCGAGCAGGCCGACGACCTGTTCCGGCAGGGCATGCTGCGGGTGGCCCGGGCGACGGGGAAGGCCGAGCGGGAGTGGCTCACGGAGGCCATCGAGCTGCTCGGTCAGCCGAGCTGAGCCCGCAGGTACTCCCGCCACCGCCCGGTGAAGTCCTCCAGGCTCGTCCCCAGCACCCGCTCCAGCGCGTCCTCCACCGCCCCGGCCCGCTGCCGGTGCTCCCCCACCGCGCGGTAGAACGCGCCGAGCCGGTCCTCGCCCCACTGCTCGGCGATCATCCGGCAGGCCAGCCAGCCGCCCTCGTACGCCCGGGCCAGCGCGGCCGAGTCGCCGTCGAAGCCGAAGTCGCCGTCGGCCGGCAGCGCCCCGGGCAGCCGGCCCTCGGTCACGGCCTGGGCCAGCTCCGGGGCGGCCTCGGCCGGGGTGCGGCCGGTGCCGCGGTAGCCGATCCAGTCGGCGAAGCCCTCGGACAGCCACAGCGGGGTCGCCTCGCCGGTGTGGGCGCGGGTGGCGACATGCGTGGTCTCGTGGGTGAGCACGACCTGCTTGCCCACCGGGCCGAGCACGCCGTACGCGTCGGGGTTGACGATGACCCGGTCCGCGGGCGCCCGCCCCGAGCCGCCGACCTCGCCTGTGGTCACCGCCGCGATGCCCCGGTAGGCGGAGGCCGGGGAGCCGAGCAGCCCCGCCATGCCGTCCAGGGACTCCGGCACCAGCACCACCACGCGCCGGCTCCACTGCCCGCCCCAGGCGTCGGACACGGCCGGTACGGCGTGGTCGGCGAGGCCCGCGAAGTCCCGCAGCGACTCCCGCGACCGCCCGACACCCAGCACGATGCTGTGCCGGCCGCGCACCACGTCCACCCGGCCCTGGTCCCACAGCTGCTGCGCGGCCTTCTCGGCGGGCCGGTCGGACACCACCCGCCAGTCCCCGTCCGCGCCGCGGGCCAGACTCAGCGTGCGGCCGGCGCTGACCGGGGCGGCGTCGTAGCCGGTGAGGCGGTAGCGCAGTTCGGCGTCGGCGGTGGCCGTGTCGCCGTCCCGGCGCAGGCCGGTCAGCTCGTACGACCAGTCGGCCAGCGGCACGGCCCGCAGCCGCTCGTACGCCGCCGCGCCGCCGGTGTCCCGGTAGGCGGCGGCGTCGTGGTCGACGAGCGCCTCGGCGCGGCGGTCGAGCAGGTGCTGCACCTCGGTGCGGGCGCTGTCCTCGGCGGTCGGCCGGCCGCAGCCGGACGGGGAGACGAGCAGCACACAGAGCGCCGCGACCACCGCGCCCCGTACCCGCCCTCGACCAGCCACCTTTCCGATCGTAAGGCCGTCCGGCCGGATCAGACCCGGGTCACCGAGGCGATGGGCATCATCCCGACAGGGTCGTAGCGCACCGGAGCGCCCGGATAGGGGGCGTGGATGACCTGCCCGTCGCCGACGTACATGCCGACATGGCTGGCGTCGGAGCGGTAGACGACCAGGTCACCGGGCTGCGCCTCGGACAGCGGCACCTGGCGCCCGGCGTAGCGCTGGTCCCCCGAGGTGCGCGGGATGGCGACACCGGCCTGGGCGTACGACCACTGCATCAGGCCGGAACAGTCGAAGCCGCCGGGCCCGTTGGCGCCCCACACGTACGGCCGGCCCAGCGCGGAGCGGGCGGCGGCCACCGCGGCGGCGGCGCGGCCCGAGGCCGGGGCGGCTTCCGAGAGGCCGGGCAGGTCCGCGCGGCCGGAGCGGGAGGCGCGGTCGTAGGCGTCGCGCTCGGCATCCGGCAGGGAGTTGAGCAGGTGACGGGCCCGGGCCAGCTTCCGCTCGACGGTGCGCTTGTGGGAGGCGACCGCCCTGCGGCTCTTCTCCAGCTCCACGAGCTTGCGGGTCGCCTCCGCGCGCTCCTGGGCGAGTTCGCGCATGGCGTCCTGGAGGTCGTCGAGCTGTCCGGCCTGGCGGGCGCTGATCCGGTCCAGGGTGGCGGCCTTGTCGAGGTAGTCGCGCGGATCCTCGGAGAACAGCAGGGCGACGGTGGGGTCGAGGCCGCCGGAGCGGTACTGGGCGCCGGCCAGTGAACCGAGCGCCTCCCGCATGGAGTTGATGCGCTCCTGCTGGCGGGCGATCCGGTCCTGCGCGTCGCCCACCTGCTCGCGCAGCGCGTCCGCGCGCTCGTCGGCCTGGTTGAAGGCCTCGGCGGCCTTCTCCGCCTCGGTGTAGAGGCGGTCCACCTCGGCCCGGGTGTCGTCGTGCGGCGCGGCCACCGCGGACGTGGCGGCCGGTACGGCACCGAGGGCCGCGGCGGACAGGGCGCACAGGGCGGTGATCCCGCGGTCGAACCCGGACGGCGCAAGGCGGCGATGAGAGCCCACGTCGGCACGCGCTCCTTCCACTGGCGGCTGGAAACGCGGCAGACAGTAACCCCGGGACGGGGCACCGGCCAAAGACCTCCGCGAGCACGCACGGTGACGCCCCGTCGCCGACGCAGGTCAGCGGCGGGGCGTGGAGTCACAACGCGCCTCGAGGATTCGCCCGTTCGGGCGGTGCGGTGTCCTGATCTTGAAGGCGTCAGCCTTACGGGTCAGATGCGGACGCCGAACTGGAACGGCATGTTGCCGATCGACTCGTAGCGCACGACAGTGCCGGTGCGCGGAGCGTGCAGCACCTGGCCGTTGCCCGCGTAGAAGCCGACGTGGTGCTGGTCGCCGTAGAAGATGACCAGGTCGCCGACCTTGAGGTCGGACTGGCTGTAGATGCGCGTGCCGGCGCTGGCCTGGGCCTGCGAGGTGCGCGGTATGGAGACGCCGGCCTGGGCGAACGCCCAGGAGGTCAGGCCCGAGCAGTCGAAGGAGGACGGGCCGGAGGCGCCGTAGACGTACGGCGAGCCGATCTTGCTCTGGGCGGCCTGGAAGGCGGCCATCGCGCGGCCGGAGGCCGGGGCGGTGTTGCCGAGGTCGACGCGCTCCTCGGAGGAGCGGTTGGCGCGCTCCTGCTCGGCGGCGAGCGCGGCCTTCTCCGCCGCGGTGAGGGAGTTGAGCAGCTTCTGCGCCTCGGCGAGCTTGCCCTGGACCTCTTCCTTCTTCTTGCCCAGCTCCTCGCGGGTGGCGGCGAGGTCCTTGAGCTTCTCGGTGGCCTCGGCGCGCTGCTGGGCGAGTTCGCGCTGCTTGTCCTGGATGTCCCCGAGCGCCTCGACCTGCTGGCCGCTCAACTGGTCGAGCGTGGAGGCCTTGTCGAGGTAGTCGTCCGGGTCCGCGGAGAGGAACAGCTGCAGGGAGGGGTCGATGCCGCCGCTGCGGTACTGCGCGCTGGCCATCGAACCCAGGCCGTCGCGCAGCTCGTTGAGCTCCTCCTGACCGCGCGCGACGTTGTCCTGGACGGTGGAGATCTCCTTCTGCAGCTTCTGCTGCTTCTCCTTGGCCCCGTTGTACTTCTCGGTGGCCTGCTCCGCCTGCTCGTAGAGCTTGTCGACCTTGGCCTTGACCTCGTCCTTGCTCGGCTTCTCGCTGGGCGCGGCATTGGCGGCCTGCGCGCTGATCGCGACGGCGGCGGCGGCTGCGGTGGTCAGCACGGTCACGCGTGCGCGACTGGGCTGCTTGGGTCGACGGTGGGACGCCACGGGGGTGGACTCCTTCTTGTGAGTGATCACCCGATCGGAGGTTCGAGCGCTAAACCTAGTGACCTTGCTGTGATCAGTTCAAATCCTGAGCCCAAAAATTCCGCTCACGGAGCGCATTCTTTGCCCGCAACTCACATGGGGTGATGCGCGCTTGACGCTACGTTGCGTGAAGACCCGGCCAATTCGGGCAATGAGCCTGTACGTTGCCGATGGGGCGTACGTTGCCCATGGGGCAAACGGCTCAGCTCCTCGAGAACCGCTTCAGCAACACCGCCGACGCCACCGGGCGCGCCCCCGCGCGGGCCACTCCGTCGGCCACCTCACGGTCGGTGGAGGCCACGATGACCGGCCGGCCCGGCGGCTCGGCGCGCACCAGTTGACGGATCAGCTCGTCCGCCGTGATGCCCGGCTTGGAGAACAGCACCCGCACCCCGCGCGGCGGCGCGAGCAGCACCGGCGCGACCAGTTCGGCGCCGTCGAAGACACAGGTGACCTCGGCGCCGGTCTGCGCGGCGAGCTGCGAGAGCTGCCCGAGGAGCCTGAGGCGCTGCTTCTCCAACGGCATCTGCGGATAGCCGGTCTTGGTGACGTTGTAGCCGTCGACCACCAGATGCGCCTGCGGCAGCGCCAGCAACTGGTCCAGGATCGCCGGGTCGTCCTCGCTCAGCGCCCGCGCGGCGATGTCCTTCGGCGTCATCCGCCCCGGCTCGACCGCGTCCACGGTCTCCGCGGGCCGCACCGACACCGGCGGCAGGGCGAGTTCACGCCGCAGCCCCTGCGCCGCGTCGAGCACGGTGTCCAGCAGCAGCCGTACCCGCATGTCCTCGACGCTGCGTCCCTCACGGGCCGCCTTGCGGCTGGCCTCCAGGGCGGCCTCGGTCTCCCCCAGGCGCGCCTTGAGCCGCCGCGCCTCGCTCTCCGCGGCGGACACCTGCGCATGGCTCTCGGCCCGTACGGTGTCCATCTCGGCGTGGGTCTTGCGCAGCGCGGCCTCGCCGCGCTTGACGTCGCTGAGCGCCGCGCGGAGCTTGCGGTGAAGCGATTCGGCTTCCTTGCGGGCCGACTCCAGCTCGGTGCGCAGCCGCTCGGTCTCCGCGCGGGTGTGCTCACGGGCGACGGCCAGTTCGGCGCGCAGCCGCTCCAGTTCGGCCCGGCTCTCCTCGTCCGCGCGCTCGGCGTCGGCGCGCAGGGCCTCCTCGCCCGCGGCCGTCACCAGCTTCACCCAGCCGGTGGGGCGCAGCACATAGGCAGCGGCCGCCACGTCCAGCGGGTCCGCGGCCGGCGGCGGCGACCCCGCGTCCAGCGCGCCGGTCAGCTCGGGCTGGGCCTCGCGGAGCTTCTCGCCGATCCGCTGGCGGAACAGCGGGTCGGTCTCCAGCGCGGCGGCCATCGCGTTGCCCGCGAACTTGGCCCTGCGGTTCGGAGCGAACCGGGCGTACTGTCTGAGCTGGGCGGGCAGTTCGGCGACGGTCAGCCCGCCGAAGCCGTCCGAGACGATCTGCACGACCCGGCGGCGCACGCCGTCGGGCAGCGGACGGTCGAGCACCTCAGCGGCGCCGTCGCCCGGCCCCCCGCCTGCGGTCTCCACCATCCGTCACACCCCAATGCCTGTGCGGGGCCCGCTCCCCTCAGGAGCCGGCACCCGGCCTGTCCACGAGTTCCACCTGGTCCACCGCGTTGCACCAGCGGCAGCGCACCGACTCGATGGTCTCACTGACCACCTCGCGCTCCTCCACGCTCGGCTCTCCGGCGAGGTCGAGGTGGACGTACTCGACGACCTTCGACGAGCGGGTCACATCGAAGCGGGTGAGGTTGCCGCACAGGGTGCAGCGCCACCGGGTCGTGGCGGTCGGCAGGGGAACCGTCATCGTGACTGTTCGCTTCCTTCTAGTCTCCGTGATGCACCGGCTTACCGGCGCGTGTGGCTCGTAACCCTACGGCCTGCCGACGACACCATGCCCGTCTGTCCACGGCGGCGAGGCGATCTGTGCGTATGCGTCCGGTTACGCCATGCTCTGGGGTCATGGTCAGCAACTGGAGCGCGGTGGCCGGGCGGGCGGCCGAGGCGATGCGGCGGCCGGCGGCGCCGATGACATACGCACTGATCGGCCTGTGCTGCCTGATCTTCCTGATCGGCCCGGCGGCGGGCCTGAACCCGGCCTACGGCTCCGGGGAGGAGCTGTTCGCCGCCCAGCGGGCCTACTTCCGGCGCTGGGGGGTGATCCCGGCCGAGCTGTTCGAGGGCGCGGCGGGCTCCGCGCTGACCCCGGCGACGGCGCTGTTCGTGCACGGCAGCTGGGTGCATCTGCTCGGCAACATGCTGTTCCTCTACGTCTTCGGCATGATGACCGAGGAACGCATGGGGCGGATCGAGTTCACCCTCTTCTATCTCGGCTGCGGCTATCTCGCCCTGCTGGGCTACGCGGCCGCCAACGCCGACTCCGACCAGTCGCTGGTGGGAGCCTCCGGGGCGATCTCCGCCGTGCTGGGCGCGTTCCTGGCCCTGTTCCCCAGGGCCAGGGTGACCAGCCTGCTGCCGTTCCTGTTCTTCCTGCCGCTGCGGTTCCCCGCGTGGGTCGTGCTCCCCTTCTGGGCGGCCCTGCAGTGGCTCGCCGCGGGACGCGCCCCGGACGGGCCCGGGGTGGCGTACCTGGCCCACCTGGTGGGCTTCGGGCTGGGCTTCTGCTACGCGTGGGCCCGGTACGGCCGTACGACTAGAGTGAAGGCCAGCCCGTCGACGCCGGCCCGTGAGGGAGAGAACCAACCGTGATCACCGCGATCGTCCTCATCAAGACCAGCGTGGACCGCATTCCCGAGATCGCCGAGCAGATCGCTTCGCTGGAGACGGTGAGCGAGGTCTTCTCCGTGACGGGTACGTACGACCTGATCGCCATGGTTCGGGTGCGGGAGCACGAGGATCTGGCGGATGTCATCCCGGGCCGGATCAGCAAGATCCCGGGCGTCGAGGCGACGGACACGCATGTCGCTTTTCGGACGTACTCGCAGCATGACCTCGAGGCCGCGTTTGCGATCGGGCTCGATTCCTGACGCCTACCGACTCGGGGCCGCGGGCTTTTGTGCGTCTGCGGGTTGTCGCGGGTCGCTCGCGCGGTTCCCCGCGCCCCTAGCGCACCGGTACGCAGCGACCCTCCTCCGTGCGGTACGTCCACTTGGCGCCCTCCGTCACCAGCTCCTTCACGGCGGCGACGAAACGGTCGACGTGCTCGTCCGGCGTGCCCGCTCCGAAGCTCACTCGGATGGCGTTGAGGGACTTTTCGCCCGGGGCGGCCTCGGGGGCGCCGCATTCGCCCTGGGTCTGGGGGTCGGTGCCGAGGAGGGTGCGGACGAGGGGGTGGGCGCAGAAGAGGCCGTCGCGGACGCCGATGCCGTACTCGGCGGAGAGGGCGGCGGCGAAGTGGGAGCTGTTCCAGCCCTCGACCACGAAGGAGATCACGCCGACCCTCGGGGCGTCGTCGCCGAAGAGGGAGAGGATCTTCACCTCGGGGACGTCGGCGAGGCCCTCGCGGACCTTGGCGATCAGGTGCTGCTCGCGGGCGACCAGGGTGTCCCAGCCCGCCTCGGTGAGGGCCTTGCAGGCCGAGGCGATGGAGTAGACGCCGATGACGTTCGGGGAGCCGGCCTCGTGACGGGCCGCGCTCTCGTGCCACTCGACGGTGACGCCGCCGTCCTCGCGGCGGGTGACCTTGCGGCTGGCGCCGCCGCCCGCGAGGTAGGGCTCGGCCTCGCGCAGCCAGTCGGCGCGGCCGGCGAGGACGCCGGAGCCGAAGGGGGCGTACAGCTTGTGGCCGGAGAAGGCGACCCAGTCGACGTCGAGGTCACGGACGGAGACGGGGTGGTGCGGGGCCAGCTGGGCGGCGTCCAGGACGATCCGGGCGCCGTGGGCGTGCGCGGCGGCGGCCAGCTCACGGACCGGCCACAGCTCGCCGGTGACGTTCGAGGCACCGGTCACGCACACCAGGGCCGGGCCGTACGGGTCACGGGCGGCCAGGGCCCGCTCCAGCGTCTGGACGGCCTGGGCCGGGGTGCGCGGGGCGTTGAGGTAGGTCACCCGGGCCACGTCCTGCCAGGGCAGCAGCGAGGCGTGGTGCTCGGTCTCGAAGACGAAGACCTGGCAGTCGGCGGGCAGGGCGCGGGCCAGCAGGTTGAGGGAGTCGGTGGTGGAGCGGGTGAAGACCACCTGGTCGTCGGCGCGGCAGTCCAGGAACTCGGCGACCGTCACGCGGGCGTTCTCGAAGAGGTCGGTGGACAGCTGGGAGAGGTAGCCGGCGCCGCGGTGGACGCTGCCGTAGTACGGGGCGTAGGCGGCCACGTCGTCCCAGACCCGCTGCAGGGCGGGGGCGCTGGCCGCGTAGTCGAGGGCCGCGTAGGTGACCTCGCCGCCGGTGACGAGCGGGACGGTGACATCCCGCCCCAGAACGGGCAGAGGGGCACAAACGGACTGGTCGGCGGCAGCGGTGGAGACGGACATGGCGGAACTCCCGTGAGAGATGCCCCGTAAGAGGTACGGGGAGGAAGGAAAAGGGGTGTGCGGAGGCGGGGCTCGGCGGCCCTAACGCATTCGCTTGCTCACGGGAGACTCCCTCGAACGACCCAGGACCCCTGGTTTCGCGAGGGGTCCGCGCTTGCCGCAGGCCTTGCTGCCGTGCGGCCTGGTCTTCACCCGGGGCACCCCGCCACGGACGGAGGGTTGCCGGACAGTCGGCCGGGGCCTCATGACTGTCACTCATGACCTGGTACAGGAACGTACGCGAAAAGATCGTCGCCCCGCAACCCGTGTCCGGATCGCGGGACGACACCCGAGGCGGTCAGGCGTTGCTGACCGCCACCCAGCGGTCCAGGGTGCGCCTGGCCGCGCCCGAGTCGATCGACTCCGCGGCTCTCGCCATGCCGGCCCGGATCTGCTCGGCCAGCGGGGCGCCGGTGGGCTCCAGGGCGACCAGCGCGGCCGCCGAGTTCAGCAGGACCGCGTCACGGACCGGGCCGGTCTCGCCGTCGAGCAGACGACGGGCGACCTCGGCGTTGTAGGAGGCGTCGGCGCCGCGCAAGGCCTCCACCGGGACCAGGTCGAGGCCGACCTCGCGCGGGTCGAAGGACTCCTCGGTGACCTTGCCGTCGCGGACCACCCACACCCGGGAGGTGGCCGTGGTGGTGAGCTCGTCCAGGCCGTCGTCGCCGCGGAACACCAGCGACGAGTTGCCGCGCTCGGCGAGGACGCCCGCGACGATCGGCGCCATGCGCGCGTGCGCGACACCGACGGCCTGGGACCTCACCTTGGCCGGGTTGGTCAGCGGGCCGAGGAAGTTGAACGTGGTGCGGATGCCCAACTGGCCGCGGGCGGCCGCCACATGACGCAGAGCCGGGTGGAACTTCACCGCGAAGCAGAAGGTGATGCCGGCCTCCTCGGCGACCTCGGCCACCCGCGCGGGGGTCAGCTCCAGGTTGACGCCGAGCTTCTCCAGCACGTCGGAGGCGCCCGAGGCGGAGGACGCGGCGCGGTTGCCGTGCTTGACGACCTTCGCGCCGGTGCCGGCCACCACGATGGAGGACATGGTGGAGATGTTCACCGTCTTGGCGCCGTCGCCGCCGGTGCCGACGATGTCGACCGTGTCGCCGGGCACCTCGATGACATTGGCGTGCTCGTACATCGCACGCACCAGACCGGTGATCTCCTCGACGGTCTCGCCCTTGGCGCGCAGCGCCACCGCGAACCCGGCGATCTGCGCGTCGGTGGCCTCGCCGCGCATGATCCGGTCCATCGCCCACGCGGTCGCCTCCGCGCTCAGGTCGTACCCGTCCAGCAGGGCGTTCAGCACCTCGGGCCAGGAACGGCCCGCCGCGGTGTCGCCTCCAGCGGGGGTCACAGCGCTCATCAGCCGCTCCTAGTGAGTACGAGAAAGTATCGGTGCCGGGTCGTGAAGACTCCTGCACCCACCCTATCCAGCTGACGGCACGGCGAAGGGCCCCCGTCCGAACACCGGACGGGGGCCCTTCACTGGTGTGGCGAGCGCAGCGATCAGTGGTGGCCGTGGCCGCTCGTGATCTCCTTGTACTCCTCGACAGTCGGCTTCGGGATCTGGGAGTCCTCGCCGTAGTACGCGTTGCTCAGCTTCGCGCGCAGCTTCTCGGAACCCTTCACCTTGCGCTCGACGCCGTTCTCGTCGACCGTCGGGCCGATCTCCGCCGGCTTGTACTGCTCGTGCGCGGTGAGCGTGTGCAGCGCCTCCTGGCTGAGCGGCTCGTGCACCTCGATGAACTCACCGTGCGGCAGGCGCTTGATCGTGCCGGTCTCGCGACCGTGCAGGACCTTGTCCTTGTCGCGGCGCTGCAGGCCGAGGCAGATCCGCTTGGTGAGGATGAACGCGATGATCGGTCCGGCGAAGAAGCCGATCCGGACGAACCACGTGACCGCGTTGATCGACAGGTGGAAGTGGGTGGCCCAGAGGTCGTTTCCACCGCCGACCAGCGTGATCATGTACAGCGTGATCCAGGCGACGCCGAACGCGGTACGCGTCGGGGCGTTGCGCGGACGGTCCAGGATGTGGTGCTCGCGCTTGTCGCCGGTGATCCAGGACTCGATGAACGGGTAGACCGCGAGCGCGATCAGCACCACACCGAACAGGACCAGCGGGATGAACACGCCCAGGACCAGCGTGTGGCCCCAGAGGTTGATCTCCCAGCCCGGGAAGAAGCGGATGAGACCCTCGGCGAAGCCCATGTACCAGTCGGGCTGGGCGCCGGTGGACACCTGGTCCGGGCGGTAGGGGCCCATCGCCCAGATCGGGTTGATCTGCGCGATCGCCGCGATGGCCGCGATGACACCGAAGACCAGGAAGAAGAAGCCTCCGGCCTTGGCCATGTAGACCGGCAGCAGCGGCATGCCGACGACGTTCTTGTTCGTCTTGCCGGGACCCGCGAACTGCGTGTGCTTGTGGTAGAAGACCAGGATCAGGTGGCCGACCACCAGACCGAGCATGATGCCCGGCAGCAGCAGGATGTGGATCGAGTAGAAGCGGGCCACGAAGTCGGTGCCCGGGAACTCGCCGCCGAACAGGAACATCGAGATGTACGTGCCCACGATCGGCGTCGACAGGATCGCGCCCTGCGTGAAGCGGACACCGGTGCCGGAGAGCAGGTCGTCCGGGAGCGAGTAGCCGGTGAAACCGGTGAACATGCCCAGGACGAACAGCAGGAAGCCGAACAGCCAGTTGATCTCACGCGGCTTGCGGAACGCGCCCGTGAAGAACACGCGCATCATGTGCACGAACATGCCCGCGAGGAAGATCAGCGCGGCCCAGTGGTGGATCTGCCGGATGAGCAGACCGCCACGGACGTCGAAGCTGATGTCCAGCGTGGAGGAGAACGCCTCCGACATGAGCTGGCCCTGCAGCGGCACGTAACTGCCGTGGTACTCCACCTCGTTCATCGACGGGTGGAAGAACAGCGTCAGGTACACACCCGTGAGGATGATGATGATGAAGCTGTAGAGGCAGATCTCACCCAGCATGAACGACCAGTGGTCGGGGAAGATCTTGCGCATGTTGGCCTTGGCCAGGGAGTAGATCCCGAGCCGGCCGTCGGCCCAGTCGGCGATCCGCTCGCCGGCCGGTGCCTTCCCGCGTGCGCGGGAGTCGGTGGTCTGGTTGGTGCTCATCCGCGCTCCCAGAAGGCAGGGCCGACGGGCTCGTCGAAGTCGCTGAGCGCCTCGAGGTAGCCCTCGTCGTTCACGCCGATGCGCAGCTGCGGCAGGGCGTGACCGGCGGGACCGAAGATCACCCGGGCACCGTCGGACAGGTCGAAGGTGGACTGGTGGCAGGGGCACAGCACGTGGTGCGTCTGCTGCTCGTACAGCGAGATCGGGCAGCCCACGTGGGTGCAGATCTTGGAGAACGCCACGATGCCTTCGTGCGACCAGTCGAGCTCGCGCTTGTCCTTGATGTCCTCCGGCTGGAGCCGGACGATCATCAGGGCCGCCTTGGCGATCTCGTTCTGGAAGTCGTGGTCGTGCTCCTCCAGGCCCTCGGGCTTGGCGAAGGTCAGCGAACCCACGGCCACGTCGGAGGGACGCAGCGGCTCGTTGGTGTTCATGTTGACGAGCAGCTTGCCCTTGCGCCACAGGGTGTGACGCAGCTTGTCCTCGGGCAGCGGGCCGAGGTCGCGCAGCAGCACGACACCGGACAGCGGCACCAGGGTGAGCGCACCGAACATGGTGTTGCGGATCAGCTTGCGCCGGCCGATCGCCGACTCCTTGGCGCCCTGGCGGAAGTCCTCGTGGACCTTCGCGCGGACCTCTTCGGACGCCGCGATCGGGTGACGGTCGTCGGCGACCTCCACGTCGGACATCAGGGTGCGGGCCCAGTGGACCGCGCCCGCGCCGATGCAGAACAGGGCCGTGCCGAGGGTCAGACCCAGCGCGAAGTTCAGCGCGTTGAGGTGACCGATCGGGAAGACGAAGACGGCCTTGTCGTGCGGGATCGCCACGTACGAGGCGATGAAGCCGACGGTGGCCAGCATCGACACCGTGAACAGCAGGGCGACCGCGCGCTCGGACCGCTTGGCGGCCCGCTCGTCGATGTCCTGGATCCGGTGCTCGTGGGGCGGCAGGCCCGGGTCCGCGAACGGGTTCTTCTCGTCCGCGACGCTCACCGCGCCGTGCGCGGTGCCCTGCTCAGCGGGCAGGTTCTCTTCTGGAATGTCTTGGCTACTCATGACTTCTTGGCCTTTGCGGTCCGAGCGGCGACCCAGACGGCGACCGCGATCAGCGCGCCGAGACCGAAGACCCAGGAGAAGAGGCCCTCGGTGACCGGCCCGAGGCCGCCCAGCTCGAGGCCACCGGGGTTCTCGGTGTCGTCGCTGTTGACCGCGTCGAGGTACGCGATGATGTCCTTCTTGTTCTGCTCCGACAGCGTGGTGTCGGGGAACGAGGGCATGTTCTGCGGGCCGGTCTGCATGGCCTCGTAGAGGTGCTTGGGGTCGACGCCCTCGAGCGTCGGAGCGTACTTGCCCTTGGTGAGCGCGCCACCCTTGCCGGTGAAGTTGTGGCACTGCGCGCAGTTGGTGCGGAAGAGCTCGCCGCCCTTGGCGATGTCCGCGCCCTCCGGGCCGTACTGCTCGTCGGTCGGGACCGACGGGCCGGCGCCCAGCGAGGCGATGTACGCCGCGAGCTGGTCGATCTGGGCCTGCGAGTAGATGTTCTTCTTCCGCGGCACCTGGGCGCCCTGGGAGGTCGCCGCCGGCATACGGCCGGTGCCCACCTGGAAGTCGACGGCCGCGGCGCCCACGCCGACGAGGCTCGGACCGTCGGAGGTGCCCTGACCGCCGGTGCCGTGGCAGCTGGCGCAGCCTACGGCGTAGAGCTTCTTGCCCTCGTCGATGGCGAGGGACTGGGCTGTTTCATCGGCCTGCGCCTTGTCCGCGGGCGCGAACACGGCGTACAGCCCCCCAGTGGCCGCCAGCGCGAGGAGTAGGACGACGACCGCCGCCAGCGGATGGCGTCGTCGTGCGGAGAGCTTTTTCACGGATTACCCCGGTGTCAGGATCTTCTGCGTCGATGCTTCTGGATGTGCGCTTCGGGATCGCGCGGTGGATCGGGTCCCGCTACTTGATCATGTAGATCGTGGCGAAGAGGCCGATCCAGACGACATCGACGAAGTGCCAGTAGTAGGACACGACGATGGCGGCGGTCGCCTGCTCGTGGGTGAACCTGCGGGCCGCGTACGTACGCCCGAGGACCAGCAGGAAGGCGATGAGACCGCCCGTCACGTGCAGGCCGTGGAAGCCGGTCGTCAGGTAGAAGACCGAGCCGTACGGGTCCGAGGACAGGGAGAGCCCGTCCTTCTTCACCAGCTCGGTGTACTCGAAGACCTGGCCACCGATGAAGATCGCACCCATCACGAAGGTGACGATGAACCACATCCGGAGCTTCTTCACGTCACCGCGCTCGGCGGCGAACACGCCGAGCTGGCAGGTGAGGGAGGAGAGCACCAGGATCGTGGTGTTCGTCGCCGAGAACGGGAAGTTCAAGGCCTCGGCCTTTTCCGCCCAGAACTCGGGACCGGTCACCGATCGCAGGGTGAAGTACATCGCGAAGAGGGCCGCGAAGAACATCAGCTCGGAACTCAGCCAGATGATGGTTCCGACGCTGGTGAGGTTCGGTCGATTGACCGACGGGTGCGCGTGCCCGGTTTCTACTGTCGTTGCTGTCGCCACGACCGACATTATGTCGGTCGCTTATCCCGCCCTCACTCCGGGGGGTGCCGTTCGGAGTGTTGCTGCCCGCCGAACCGGTGTTGACGTGGTGTTCAGGGGGAGGACGACAGGAGTAGCATCCGGCCCAACGGCCCCGCCCGTCCTGTCCGTACGACGCTGACGTCTCGGAGGAACAATGCAGCCGACCGCCACGGTGCTGGTCTACAGCGACGACTCCAACACCCGGGAGCAGGTGCGGCTCGCCACGGGCCGACGACCGGCTCCGGACGTTCCCGCGGTGGAGTTCGTGGAGTGCGCGACGCCCGCGGCGGTGCTGCGCGAGCTGGACCGCGGGGGCATCGATGTGTGTGTGTTCGACGGTGAGGCCGTGCCCATGGGGGGCATGGGGATGTGCCGGCAGATCAAGGACGAGGTGTTCGGCTGCCCGCCCGTGCTGCTGCTGATCGGGCGGCCGCAGGATGCGTGGCTGGCGACGTGGAGCCGGGCCGACGCGGCTGTGACGCATCCTGTGGACCCCGTGGAGTTCGCCTCCGCTCTGGCCTCTCTGCTGCGCCAGAAGCGGCTTCAGGGCGTCTGACCCGCTCACACGCTCTGCGGCCTCAGTCTCGCCACCTCTTGGGGGGCTGAGGCCTGTGACGTGCCGTTGCCGAGCAGGGCGCTGCCCTTGCGCCACTTCTCCCAGGGCATGTTCCAGTCGCCGAAGCCGTTCCCGAAGGCCTCCATCGTGTGGCCGCCGGAGTTGACGACCCGGACGACGTCGCCCTCGCGGACGTGCTCGAAGAACCACTCGGCGTTGCCCGTGCTCATGCCCGTGCAGCCGTGGCTGACGTTGGCGTAGCCCTGGGAGCCGACGGACCAGGGGGCGGCGTGGACGTACTCGCCGCTCCAGGTGACGCGGGTGGCGTAGTAGACGGGCAGGTCGTAGGACTCGGCGGAACCCTCGGCGATGCCGATGCTGGTGCCGCGCATACGTACGTAGTACTCCTTGCCCAGCACGACCTTGACGCCGTTGCGGGTCTCGAAGCCGGGCTTGCCCGTGGTGACCGGCATGGAGTTGATCTCCTTGCCGTTCTTGTAGACGGTCATCTGGTGCGAGGCCGCGTCGGTGACGGCGATGACGCTGTCGCCGATGGTGAGGGTGACGGGCTTGGCGCTGCCGCCCCAGAGCCGGTCGCTGATCTTGATGCCCTCCAGGTTGCTGCGCACCCGGACCGTGGCGTGGGCGGGCCAGTACTCCTTGGGCCGGTAGTGCAGTTCCTTGTCGTCGACCCAGTGCCAGGCGCCCTCGGCGTACGGGGTGGACTGGACCTTCAGGGCGCGTTCGACGATGGCGCGCTGGGCCTTGTCCTTGACCGGCATGCCGAGTTCGGCGGTGACGGGCTGGCCCACGCCGTACGTGCCGGTCTTGGGGCCGAAGGTGACGTCCAGGCGCTTCTGGGTGCGGGGTTTGCCGGTGTCGAGGGTGACGACCTTGCGGCCGGGGGCGCCGTCCTCGTCCTCGGTGCTCACCCGGACCGTGTAGCGGGCGTCCGCGGCCAGCGGTGAGGTGCTGTGCCACCGGGTGCCGTCGGCGGAGAGTTCGCCCGCCACATGGCGTCCTGTGGCGTCCACGGCGGTGACGTCGGTGATACGGCCGTCGGAGTCCTCGGCCGTGATCTCCAGGGGCTTGTCCGGATCGGCCTTCTTCCCGTCGCCCTCGGGGGCGTTGAAGGAGACCTGGTCCGCGGCGTCGTACGGCGCCGCGGACAGCGGGTTGCCGTCGGCGCCGCAGGCCGCGAGGGCCGGGCCGAGGCTCATGACCAGCAGGGTGCAGCCGGCGACGATGCGCGGTGAGGTGCTCATGACCTCAACGTAGGAAGCTTCGTCAACGGCGGCGCGCCGGGTGACACGGACGAGGTACGGGAAGTAGGCGAAACGGAGGAACCCGGACCCTCCTGACGGAGTGTCCGGGTTCCGGAGCGCTCGGCTCGTGTTACTGCGCGCGGTGCTCGGCGCTCAGGTCACTGGGTGCGGTTCTCACCGCGGTAGTACTCGAAGACCCAGCCCCAGATGCCGATCAGGATGATCGGGGCGGCGAAGTACAGCAGCCACCAGCCCACGGCCACGCCGAGGAACGCGATGGCACCGCCGACCGCCAGCGCCAGCGGCTGCCAGCTGTGCGGGCTGAAGAAGCCCAGCTCACCGGCGTCGTCCGCGACGTCGGCCTCCTGGTTGTCCTGGGCACCGGTGTCGACCCGCTTGGCCGTGAAGCCGAGGTAGAAGCCGACCATGATGCACAGGCCGAAGGCCAGGAAGAGCGCCGTCGTACCGGCCGGCTCCTTCGACCACACGCCGTAGAACACGGCCATGGCGAGCACGAAGACGCTCAGCCACATGAACATCTTGCCCTGGATCTTCACTTGCCGGCCTCCTTGCCGCCCGCCAGCGCGGCGGCTTCCTGGCCACCGTGGCCCAGCTGCTCCAGCGCGGCGATCTCAGGGTGGTGCAGGTCGAACGCCGGGGATTCGCTGCGGATCCGCGGCAGGGTGAGGAAGTTGTGCCGCGGCGGCGGGCAGGACGTCGCCCACTCCAGGGAGCGGCCGTAACCCCACGGGTCGTCGACCTCGATCTTCTTGCCGTACTTGGCCGTCTTCCAGACGTTGTAGAAGAACGGCAGGATCGAGGCGCCGAGCACGAACGAGCTGATCGTCGAGATCGTGTTCAGGGCGGTGAAGCCGTCGGCCGCCAGGTAGTCGGCGTAACGACGCGGCATGCCCTCGGCGCCCAGCCAGTGCTGGACCAGGAAGGTGCCGTGGAAGCCGATGAACAGCGTCCAGAACGTCATCTTGCCCAGGCGCTCGTCGAGCATCTTGCCCGTGAACTTCGGCCACCAGAAGTGGAAGCCGGAGAACATCGCGAAGACGACGGTGCCGAACACCACGTAGTGGAAGTGCGCCACCACGAAGTACGAGTCCGAGATGTGGAAGTCCATCGGCGGCGAGGCCAGGATGACGCCGGTCAGACCACCGAAGGTGAAGGTGATCAGGAAGCCGGTCGCCCAGAGCATCGGCGTCTCGAAGGACAGCGAGCCCTTCCACATCGTTCCGATCCAGTTGAAGAACTTCACGCCGGTCGGGACGGCGATGAGGAACGTCATGAAGGAGAAGAACGGGAGGAGCACGCCACCGGTGACGTACATGTGGTGCGCCCACACGGTCACGGACAGACCCGCGATGGCGATGGTCGCCGCGATCAGACCCTGGTAGCCGAACATCGGCTTGCGGGAGAAGACCGGGATGACCTCACTGATGATGCCGAAGAACGGCAAGGCGATGATGTACACCTCTGGGTGTCCGAAGAACCAGAAGAGGTGTTGCCACAGCAAGGCTCCGCCGTTGGCCGCGTCGAAGACATGGCTGCCGAACTTGCGGTCGGCCTCCAGCGCGAACAGGGCCGCGGCCAGGACCGGGAAGGCCAGCAGGACCAGGACACCGGTCAGCAGGACGTTCCAGGTGAAGATCGGCATGCGGAACATCGTCATGCCAGGGGCGCGCATGCAGATGATCGTGGTGATGAAGTTGACCGAGCCGAGGATGGTGCCGAAGCCGGAGAAGGCCAGACCCATGATCCACATGTCGGCGCCGATACCCGGCGAGCGGACCGCGTCCGACAGCGGGGAGTAGGCGAACCAGCCGAAGTCGGCCGCACCCTGCGGGGTGAGGAAGCCGCCGACGGCGACGAGCGAGCCGAACAGGTACAGCCAGTAGGCGAACATGTTCAGTCGCGGGAAGGCGACGTCGGGGGCACCGATCTGGAGCGGCATGATCCAGTTCGCGAAGCCGGCGAACAGCGGCGTCGCGAACATCAGCAGCATGATCGTGCCGTGCATCGTGAACGCCTGGTTGAACTGCTCGTTCGACATCATCTGCAGGCCCGGACGGGCCAGCTCGGCGCGCATGAGCAGAGCCATGACGCCACCGATGCAGAAGAACACGAACGACGTGACCAGGTAGAGCGTTCCGATCGTCTTGTGGTCAGTGGTCGTCATCCACTTCACCACGACGTTGCCGGGCTGCTTGCGCCGGACCGGCAGCTCGTCCTCGTAGTACGAGTCTTCGGCTGCCCCGGCACCCTGAGGTTCGTTGAGGATGCTCACAGGTTGTTCGTCTCCCGGTTCTTCTCATGGGCGGTCTGCTCGATGCCCGCGGGAACGTAACCGGTCTGCCCCTTCTTGGCGAGGTCCTTCAGGTGCTGCTCGTAGCGCTCCGGGGAGACGACCTTCACGTTGAACAGCATCCGGGAGTGGTCGACGCCGCACAGCTCGGCGCACTTGCCCAGGAAGGTGCCCTCCTGGTTGGGGGTCACCTGGAAGGCGTTGGTGTGGCCCGGGATGACGTCCTGCTTCATCAGGAACGGCACCACCCAGAAGGAGTGGATGACGTCGCGCGAGGTCAGGACGAAGCGGACCGTCTTGCCCTTGGGCAGCCACAGGGTCGGGCCCGGGTTGCCGGTCTGCGGGTTGCGCTCACCGGGCGTGCCGCAGGTGTAGACACCGCCGGCGTTCGCCGGGAACGCGTCCCTGTAGCGGTCCGGGATCGCGTTCAGTTCCTCGGCCTTCTTGGCGTCGCCCGTGGAACCTTCGACGTTCTCGATGTAGTTGAAGCACCAGCTCCACTGGAAGCCGACCACATTGACCGTGACGTCGGGCTTCTTCGACATGTCGAGGAGCTTCGACTCGTCGCGGGCCGTGAAGTAGAACAGGACCGAGACGATGATGATCGGGACCACCGTGTACAGGGCCTCGATGGGCACGTTGTACCGGGTCTGCGGAGGTACCTCGATCTTGGTGCGGCTGCGCCGGTGGAAGATGGCACTCCAGAGGATCAGGCCCCACACCAGCACGCCGACGGCGAGCGCGGCAGCCCAGGAGCCCTGCCACAGGGAGAGGATCCGCGGAGCCTCTTCTGTGGTGGGGGTGGGCATGCCAAGGCGGGGGAAGTCCTTCCATGTGCAACCGGTGGCGGTCGCCAGGACCAGGCCCGCGGTCATTGCCTGCAGCAGCTTCCGCCGCATCGGGCGCCGCGGCGAGCGGTCGGAGCCGTTGGGACTCACGTAGCGCCTTCCCGAGAGTCTCGCCCGCGCGTATTGGCTGCGGCCTTCTCGCTGGTCGGTCGCCGCCCTGCGTCGGGCAGGGGTTTGGATGTTTATGCGGACCAAACCCTAGCCGACGCCCTCCGGGGGTTCGCGGGGAGGGGGGCCTACTGTCTCGGGTGGTTCGCTGGTTTGGCGGCTGCGGGTTGTTTGTGGCTGTTCGCGCAGTTCCCCGCGCCCCTGGGGAGTTAGCGTTGCGGTGTGTCCTATTTCGACGCTGCATCCAGTGCGCCTCTCCATCCCGTGGCTCGTCAGGCCCTGTTGGCCTCTTTGGATGAGGGGTGGGCCGATCCCGCACGTCTGTACCGGGAAGGGCGGCGGGCGCGGATGCTGCTGGACGCCGCGCGGGAGGCGGCCGCGGAGGCGGTGGGCTGCCGGCCGGACGAACTGGTCTTCACCGGCTCCGGGACGCGGGCCCTGCACAGCGGCGTGGCGGGGGCGTTGGCCGGGCGGCGGCGCGTCGGACGCCACCTGATCGTGTCATCGGTCGAACATTCCGCCGTGCTCCATTCGGCCGAGGTGCACGAGCGGGAGGGCGGCACGGTCACTCAAGTGGGTGTCGACTGGACGGGAAGGGTGAGCCCGTCGGCGTACGCGGAGGCGCTGCGGGAGGACACCGCGCTGGCATGTCTGCAGTCCGCCAACCACGAGGTGGGGACCGTGCAGCCGGTGGCGGAGGTGGCCGAGGTGTGCCGAGCGGCCGGGGTGCCGCTGCTGGTGGACGCTGCGCAGTCGCTGGGGTGGGGCCCGGTGGAGGGCGAGTGGTCCCTGTTGACGGGGAGCGCCCACAAATGGGGCGGTCCGTCCGGGGTCGGGCTGCTCGTCGTCCGCAAGGGCGTGCGCTTCGCGGCCCAAGGGCCGGTCGACGAGCGGGAGTCCGGGCGTGCCGCCGGCTTCGAGAACATCCCGGCGATCGTCGCGGCCGTCGCGTCCCTGCGGGCGGTACGCGCCGAGGCCGCCCAGGAGGCCGTACGGCTGCGGGAGCTGACGGAGCGGATCCGCGCGCGGGTGCCTCGGCTGGTGCCGGACGTGGAGGTCGTCGGCGACCCGGACCACCGCCTGCCCGGCATCGTCACCTTCTCCTGCCTCTACGTCGACGGCGAGGCCCTCCTGCACGAACTGGACCGGGCCGGCTTCTCCGTCTCCTCCGGCTCCTCCTGCACGAGCAGCACCCTGACGCCCAGCCACGTCCTGAAGGCCATGGGCGTCCTGACCGAGGGCAACGTCCGCGTGTCCCTGCCGATGGGCGCGGTGTCCGAGGACGTCGAGGGCTTCCTGGACACCCTGCCCGGCACGGTCACCGCCGTACGGGAGAAGCTGGGGGCGCCGACACCGTCCGCGGTCGTCCACAAGGACGAGCTGGTCGTCGACGCCCTCGGCAAGCGCTGCCCGATCCCGGTCATCGAACTGGCCAAGGTGATCGGAGACGTACCCGTGGGTGGCCTGGTAAGGGTCCTGTCCGACGACGAGGCAGCTCGACTGGACATCCCGGCATGGTGCGAGATGCGCGAACAGGAATACGTGGGCGAGGAGAAGGCGGAGAAGGGAACCGCGTACGTGGTGCGTAGATCCAGCTGACGTACCTAAGGGGCGCGGGGAACTGCGCGACCAGCCCCCCACAACCCGCGGACGAAACTCAGCCGAGATGCCCCCGAACCTCGTCCGCCGCCTCATGCCCGTACGCCTTGGTGAACCGATCCATGAAGTGAGCCCGCCGCAACTGGTACTCCTGCGTACCAACGGTCTCAATCACCAGCGTGGCGAGCATGCACCCCACCTGCGCCGCCCGCTCCAGCGAAACCCCCCACGCCAGCCCCGAGAGGAACCCCGCCCGGAACGCGTCGCCGACACCCGTCGGGTCGGCCTTGCGCTCCTCCTCGGCGCAGCCGACCTCGATGACCGGCTCGCCCACGCGCTCGATGCGCACGCCGCGCGACCCGAGCGTGGTCACCCGGTGGCCGACCTTGGCCAGGATCTCCGCGTCCGACCAGCCGGTCTTGGACTCGATGAGCCCCTTCTCGTACTCGTTGGAGAACAGGTACGTCGCCCCGTCCAGCAGTATCCGGATCTCCTCGCCGTTCATCCGGGCGATCTGCTGGGAGAAGTCGGCCGCGAAGGGAATCTTCCGCGTCCGGCACTCCTCGGTGTGGCGGAGCATCGCCTCGGGGTCGTCGGCGCCGATGAGGACGAGGTCGAGGCCGCCGACGCGGTCGGCGACGGTCTTGAGCTCGATCTGGCGGGCCTCGCTCATCGCGCCGGTGTAGAAGGAGCCGATCTGGTTGTGGTCGGCGTCGGTGGTGCAGACGAAGCGGGCGGTGTGCAGGGTCTCGGAGATGCGGACCGAGCCGGTGTCGACGCCGTGCCGGTCCAGCCAGGCCCGGTACTCGTCGAAGTCGAAGCCGGCCGCGCCGACCAGGATCGGGTGGGTGCCGAGCTGGCCCATGCCGAACGCGATGTTCGCGCCGACGCCGCCCCGCCGTACGTCGAGGTTGTCGACCAGGAAGGAGAGCGAGACCGTGTGCAGCTGGTCCGCGACGAACTGGTCGGCGAACCGGCCGGGGAAGGTCATGAGGTGGTCGGTGGCGATGGAGCCGGTGACTGCGATGCGCACGGCGTGGGTCTCCTGGGTGGAGGGGTAATGACAGTCCACGCTACCCGGTATGCGGTGCGGCCCAGAAGCAGGCAAAACTACCCGATAGTAGATCTTTCTTCGTGAGTGCGGTCGTGCATACGGTGCGGTCATGACGAACCTCAAGGCTCCCGCCGTCCCCGCCCGGGCCGACCTCGACGGCGACCTGGCGTCCCTGCGCGGCGACTGTGCCCGGATGGCCCCGCACTGGGCGGTCGCGGACCGGCTCGACGCCCGCCCGGTCTCCCCGTCCAGCATCCACGGCGTGACGGTGCCGCCGGCGTCGGCCCGGCTCCTGGACGCGATGTCGGACTACGGGGACTGAGGGGCGCCCGAACGGGTGAACCAGCGCATGGCAGGGAACCTCACGCTCCCCCGCTGCGTCTCATCGCCGTCCCCCCTCGGGGGGAAGCGAGATACGACCCTCCAGCAGCAGGAGCGATGCGGTGAACACCGAGCGATCCGACAACCCCGATCGCGACGACGCCGTCGCGGGTGAGGCAGGCACGTCCGCCGAGGAGCGGCCGGGGCGGCGCCGTCCGCCCGTGGTGGCCTCCGTCGCCGCGGCCGTGCTGCTCGTAGCGGGCGGCGGCGCCTACCTCGCCGCGTCCGTGACCGGCGGTTCCGGCGATTCCGGCCGTGCGTCCTCCGGTGCGCCCGGCGACGACGGCACTCCCCCACCACTCGCCCTGGACGGCTACTCCGAGGGCGGCGGCGCCGGTATCGCGCCGGGCGAGCCCGACCCGAACGGCGCCGTCTACCGGGCCGGGGGCACACTGCCCGACGGCCCGGACTCGGCGCCCGTCTACCGGGCGAAGGGCGAGGTCACCCAGGACGACGTGGCGAGGCTGGCGGCCGCGCTGGACATCGCGGGCACGCCGGTCCTGCAGGGCCAGTCCTGGCGGGTCGGCGCGCGGGACGACTCCGGGCCGACCCTCCAGGTGAACCGGCAGGCGCCGGGCACCTGGACGTTCCACCGGTACGCGCCCGGCACGGACAACTGCAAGCCGAACGCCACCGAGTGCCCGCACCGCGGCCCGATGGCCCCGGCCGCCGACCCGGTGAGCGAGGACGCGGCGAAGAAGGCGGCCGCGCCGGTGCTGAAGGCCGTCGGCCAGGACGACGCCAAGGTCGACGCGAGCCAGGTCATGGGTGCGCAGCGGCTGGTCAACGCCGACCCGGAGATCGGCGGGCTGCCGACGTACGGCTGGGCGACCGGTCTGACGGTCGGCGTGGACGGCGAGATCGTCGGCGGCAACGGCCAGCTCGAGGCGCCGGTGAAGGGCGACACATACCCGGTGCTGGGCGCGCGCGAGACCCTGGAGCGGATGAACGCGGGCTCGGTCCGCGCGGGGTCGGGCGTCGGCGGCTGCGCGAGCCCCGAGCCGCTGGAGGAGTCGGGGCAGATCGCGCCCTGTGAGCCCGAGCCGCTGGACAAGCAGACGATCGAGGTGCGCGGGGCGGTCTTCGGGCTGGCGTCGCATGTCGTGGACGGGCGGCAGGCCCTGGTGCCGTCGTGGCTGTTCGAGGTGCGGGCGCCGGGGACGGAGGACACCTTCACGGTGACGCATCCGGCGGTCGAGCCGCGCTATCTCGCCTCGCCCGCCCCGGGCAACCCGCCGCCCGGTGAGCCGACCGCTCCGCCGAGCCCGCGGCCGACCGGCCCTGGCCCGGACGAGCCGACCTCCGCGCCGAGCCCGCGCGATGTGCGGGTGGAGGCGTACGAGGCCGAGGGCCGTGAGCTGACCGTGCGCTTCACGGGCGGTGTGTGCGCGGACTACACGGTGGCGGCCGCCGAGAGCGCGGACCGGGTGACGGTGACGGTGACCGAGAAGCCGTGGCCGGGCAAGATGTGCATCCTCATCGCCAAGGTCTTCCACCGGACCGTGCAGCTGGAAGAGCCGCTCGGGGACCGCCGGGTGGTCGGCTCGAACGACAGGAGCGTCCCGCTGGAGAAGCCGGGGGCGCGGCTGCCGGAGGCGTCCACGGCCCGGTAGCCGAGGCTTCGCGGCCCGGGACCTGAGGCCTCACGGCCCGGGCCCTGAAGCGAGCGGATACGCCGACGGCGGCGGCCCCCCTTCGTCAGGGGGACCGCCGCCGTCGTTGTCGTGCCGCCTCGGAAGGTCAGACTGTACGACTTAGTTGAACGAGTCGCCGCAGGCGCAGGAGCCGGTCGCGTTCGGGTTGTCGATCGTGAAGCCCTGCTTCTCGATCGTGTCCACGAAGTCGACCGTGGCGCCGCCCAGGTACGGGGCACTCATGCGGTCCGTGACGACCTTCACGCCGCCGAAGTCCTTCACGACGTCGCCGTCGAGCGAGCGCTCGTCGAAGAAGAGCTGGTAGCGCAGGCCGGAGCAGCCGCCGGGCTGGACGGCGACGCGCAGGGCGAGGTCGTCACGGCCTTCCTGGTCGAGCAGGGTCTTGACCTTGGACGCGGCGGCGTCGGTCAGGATGATGCCGTCGGTGACGGTGCTGGTCTCGTCCGATACGGACATCTACATCTCTCCCGGGTTGTACGGAGACTGCTTGCCGACGGTTGCAACCGGCGGGGCCTCGGATTCATTCCGGGCCGGTCCTTCTTCTCAAGCCGGGCCGGTCCTTCTTTTCATGCTCGCACACCGGCTCCCTGGCAGGAAATGTCCTGCGGCACAGCCCGCCGGGGCGGCATCGGGATTCACGTCACATCGACACTATGGCCATCGTCAAACTGACGTGAAGCGGTTATGATAGATAGCGTCAGTTCGACGAGAAGAAGAAAGGGTGCGTGTCGTGACCACCGCCCAGACCACCCCGGACCTCGACGTCCAGCCGTCTCCGCTCGCCCTGCTGCTCCTCGGTCGTGAGGCCGACCCGAAGAGCGAGCGCGGTGTCGAGTGTCCCGGTGACCTTCCGTCGCCGTCCGACCCGGACCTGGTCGAGCGGGCCCGTGCCGCCAAGGAGAAGCTCGGCGACAAGGTGTTCGTGCTCGGCCACCACTACCAGCGTGACGAGGTCATCCAGTTCGCGGACGTCACGGGCGACTCCTTCAAGCTGGCCCGGGACGCGGCCGCGCGCCCGGAGGCCGAGTACATCGTGTTCTGCGGTGTGCACTTCATGGCCGAGTCCGCGGACATCCTGACGACCGACGACCAGAAGGTCGTCCTGCCGGACCTGGCCGCCGGCTGCTCCATGGCCGACATGGCCACCGCCGAGCAGGTCGCCGAGTGCTGGGACGTGCTGACCGAGGCGGGCATAGCCGAGCAGGTCGTGCCGGTGTCGTACATGAACTCCTCGGCCGACATCAAGGCCTTCACCGGCAAGCACGGCGGCACCATCTGCACCTCCTCCAACGCCCAGCGGGCGCTGGAGTGGGCGTTCGAGCAGGGCGAGAAGGTGCTGTTCCTCCCCGACCAGCACCTGGGTCGCAACACCGCCGTCCGCGACATGGGCATGTCCCTGGACGACTGCGTGCTCTACAACCCGCACAAGCCGAACGGCGGCCTGACCGTCGAGGAGCTGCGTGCCGCGAAGATGATCCTGTGGCGCGGCCACTGCTCGGTGCACGGCCGCTTCAGCCTGGACTCGGTGAACGACGTGCGCGAGCGCATCCCGGGCGTGAACGTCCTGGTGCACCCCGAGTGCCGGCACGAGGTCGTCGCCGCGGCGGACTACGTCGGCTCGACCGAGTACATCATCAAGACGCTGGAGGCCGCCCCGGCCGGCTCCAAGTGGGCCATCGGCACGGAGCTGAACCTGGTCCGCCGCCTGGCGAACCGTTTCGCTCCCGAGGGCAAGGAGATCGTCTTCCTCGACAAGACGGTCTGCTTCTGCTCCACGATGAACCGCATCGACCTGCCGCACCTGGTCTGGGCCCTGGAGTCCCTGGCCGAGGGCAACCTCGTCAACCGCATCGAGGTCGACAAGGAGACCGAGGCGTTCGCCAAGCTGGCGCTGGAGCGGATGCTCGCCCTGCCGTAAAACCGGCCCGCCGCGGCCCCGCCGTCAGTCCGGGAGGGTCTTCCCTTCCGGGTCGGCGGGGTCGAGGCTGAAGACGGTGCCGTCGCCGGTGGCGACCACCAGGGCGCCCTTGTAGAGCAGCACGCCGGGCCCTGTCATGCCGCTGGAGGTCACCCCCGGCCGCGGCAGCGTCTCCCACAGGAGGCTGCCGTCGCGCCCGTCGAGTGCGGCCACCCTGCCGGTGCCGCTGGCCAGGTACAGGGTGTGCGTTCGCGGGTCGTAGGTGGGCTCGCCGGGTTCCTCCAGGCTGGTGCGGGCCTGCCACTCCTGTTCGCCGGTGCGCGGGGACACCGCGGTCACCACGCCGCTCTCGGAGACGAACCACAGCAGGCCGCCCGACAGCGTCGGCTCCCCGTCGTAGCCCTTCGCCAGCTTCGCCGTCGTACGGGTACCGGTGGCCGGGTCGATCAGCACGACCCGTTCGTACAGCGGGGCGTCCAGGGACGACTCGTCCGTGGGGCCCGACTGGAGCAGGAGCAGCTTCCCGTCCAGGAGGCCGAGGACACCGCTGCCGGACGGGACCGTGAGGCGCCGCTGCGAGCCGTCGTCCGGGTCCAGGGCCAGCAGCACGGAGTCGTCGGACGCCTCCATGTCCCCCATGCACTGGGCGTACACCTCGGCGCCGTCCGGCAGGAACGAGCAGTAGTCGCCCTTGGGCATCTTCGCGGTCCAGCGCTCGGCTCCGGTGCGCGGGGAGCGGGCCGTCACGGCGGTGCCCCCGCCGGAGGTGATGGCCAGGCCCGCGGACAGGGCCAGGTCGAGGTTCGTGTCGTCCGACCGGTGCTTCCAGAGCTGCTCACCGGTCTCGGCGTCGAGGCCGAGTACATAGACCCGATCCGTCTCGGCGGATTCCGTGAGGGACTGGCGCAGCACCACCATGCCGTCGCGTACGCCGAGCAGCGTGGCGCTGTACGACTCCGTCTCCGGGTCGATCTTCGGGATCTCGGCACGCCAGACGGTCTTCCCGGTCCGGGCGTCCAGACGGACGGGCCTGATGCTGTCGCCCGCGCAGTAGACGGCGTCCCCGCGCGTCAGACAGTTGGGCTCGCCCCCGATCATGCTGCCGCCGACTGATCCCACGACCAGCGCGCCCGTGGTCGACGTGTCGAACACCGTCGTCTGCCAGGGCCGCCAGCCCTCCGGCACGGTCGGCTCCCGGCTCTCCGCCAGCCCCGGCCCGATCAGCAGGTACGCCGTCAGCCCGAGGACCAGCGCGCCGACCGTGCCCGTCGCGGCGAGCAGCGGGTGCACACGGCGCCGACGACCGGCTCGCTCGGCCGCGGCCCCCGCCTCCGCCGGAGCCTTCGCGCCGAGGATCACCGTGGGCGGGTCGTCGTCCCCCTCCTCCGGCAGGACGGCCGCGAACTCCCGGGCCAGCTCGTCCAGTTCCGGCCGGTCCGCGGCCTCCTTGGCCAGGCAGCGTTCCAGGATGTCGCGCAGGGGCTGTCGTACGCCGTCCAGGACGGGGGCGTCGTGGACCACCCGGTACGCCGTCAGATAGGGGCTGTCCGCGTCGAAGGGGCCCCGGCCGGTGAGGGTGAACACCAGCAGCGCGCCGAGCGAGAAGACGTCGGAGGCGGGGCCGACCGAGCGGGCGTCGGTGAGCTGCTCGGGAGACATGAACGGCGGGGTGCCGATCATCTGGCCGGTCTCGGTGAGGGTGTTGTTCTCGGCGGCCCGGGAGATGCCGAAGTCGATGACGCGGGGGCCGTCGCCGGCGATCAGGACGTTGGCCGGCTTGAGGTCGCGGTGGACCACCCCGGCCCGGTGGATGTCCCGCAGCGCCTCCACCAGACCCAGGGCCAGCCGGCGGACTTCGGCCTCCTTGACCGGGCCCTGCTCGCGGATGCGGGTGGCGAGCGAGAGGCCGGGCACGTACTGCGTCGCCATCCAGGGCCGGGCCGCCTCCGGGTCGGCGTCCACGACCGGGGCGGTGAAGGCGCCGCTCACCTTGCGGACCGCCGCGATCTCCTGCCGGAACCGGGCGCGGAAGACGGCGTCCTCCGCGTACTGGGCGTGCACCACCTTGACGGCGACCTCGCGTCCGGAGCGCGCTCTGCCCCGGTAGACGACGCCCATGCCACCGGCTCCCAGCCGGTCGAGCAGCTTGTACCCGCCGACCGACCTCGGATCGTCCTTGTGCAGCGGCACGCTCCGATCCCTCTCCCCCGTATGCCAGTTGAGACAGCAGGATACGAGGCACGGACACGCCGACGGCCGGGTTCCGTGCATGAGGCATGGAACCCGGCCGCCGAAAATCCCGTCAGACGCCCGCCGGTTCCTTCCGGGCGGGTGCCGCGGCCTTCTTCTCCCGCTTGGCCGCCCGCTTCCTCGCGCGGCGCTCCTTGCGCAGCTCCAGCATCGCGTAGAGCGTCGGGACGAGGAGCAGGGTCAGCAGGGTGGAGGTGATCAGGCCGCCGATGACGACCACGGCGAGCGGCTGGGCGATGAAGCCGCCCTCGCCGGTGATGCCGAGGGCCATCGGGAGCAGGGCGAAGATGGTCGCCAGGGCGGTCATCAGGATCGGGCGCAGCCGGTGGCGGCCGCCCTCGACGACGGCCTCGACGACGCCGTGGCCCTGCCTGCGGTACTGGTTGATCAGGTCGATCAGCACGATCGCGTTGGTGACGACGATGCCGATCAGCATCAGCATGCCGATCATCGCGGGCACGCCCATCGGGGTGCCGGTGGCCACCAGCAGGCCGATCGCGCCGGTCGCGGCGAACGGGATGGAGACCAGCAGGATCAGCGGCTGGGCCAGCGAGCGGAAGGTCGCCACCAGCAGCATGAACACGATCGCGATGGCGGCGAGCATCGCCAGGCCCAGGTTGGCGAACGCCTCGTCCTGGTCGGAGGAGACTCCGCCGATCTCGGCCGTGGCGCCCGCGGGCAGCTTCAGCTTGTCGATCGCCGACTGCAGGTCGGCGCTGACCGCGCCGGTGTTGTCGCCGGTCGGGCGGGCCGTGACGGTGGCGGCGCGCTGACCGTCGATCCGGGTCATGGAGACGGGCCCGTCGACCAGCTTCACGGTCGCGATGTCTCCGAGCCGCACCCTGCCCAGCGGCAGCTTGCGCAGCTCGGCGAGGGTCTCGGCGGGCTTCGCCGAGCGGATGACGATGTCGCGCTCGGTGTCGTCCAGGGTGGCCTGGGCGGCGGTGGTGCCGCGGACCGCCTGGGCGACGGCCATGCCGAGCGTCTGGTCGCTGAACCCGGCCGCGGCGGCCTTGCTGTTGGCCTTGACCGAGATGCGCGGGACGCTCTGGGCGAGGTCGCTGGTGACGTCGGTGACGTCGTCGAGCTCGGCTACAGTGCCGCGGACCTGCTCGGCGGCCTCGCGCAGGGCGCCGGCGTCGGCGGCCTTCACGACCACGCTGAGGTCCTGGCTGCCGAATCCGTCACCGGCCGCGACGGTGGTGCTGCCGATGCCGGTCAGCTTCTTCAGCCCGGCCTCGATGCGGTCGGTGACGTCGTCAGAGGACGCCGACTCCTCCAGCATCACGTTGTACTGCGCCTGATTGGTGTCCGTGCCGCCGCCGAAGGCCGCCATGAACCCGGAGGAACCGACGGTGACCTGGTAGTCCTTGACGCCCTCGGTGCCGGCGAGCAGCTTCTCGACCTTCTTGGCCTGGGCGTCGGTCGCGGCCAGGCTGGTGCCGGGCGCCAGCTCCTGACGGACGGTGAGCACCTCCTGGTCGCCCTGGTCGAAGAAGTTCGTCTTCAGCAGGGGTGCCATGCCGAAGGTGCCGACCAGGATCACGATCGCCAGCGCCACACTGGTCATCCGGCGCCGGGTGGCGAACCGCAGGACAGGGACGTAGAGGCGCTGCAGGCGGCTGTTCGCCTCCTTCTCCTCGGCCAGGCGGCGTGCCTCCTCGGCGTCCTCGGGGGTGCCCTTGGGGGCGCGCAGGAACCAGTACGACAGCACGGGCACGACCGTCAGCGACACCAGCAGCGACGCCAGCAGGGCGGCCGTCACGGTGAGGCTGAAGGAGCCGAACAGCTCGCCGACCATGCCGCCGACGAGGCCGATCGGCAGGAACACGGCGACGGTGGTGAGGGTGGAGGAGGTGACCGCGCCCGCGACCTCGCGGACGGCGTCGAGGATGGCCGGTTCGCGTTCCTCGCCGTAGCCGAGGTGGCGCTTGATGTTCTCCAGGACGACGATCGAGTCGTCCACGACCCGGCCGATGGCGATGGTCAGCGCGCCGAGGGTGAGCATGTTCAGCGACAGGTCACGCGTCCACAGCACGATCAGCGCCAGCACCACCGACAGCGGGATGGACACGGCGGTGACCAGCGTCGAGCGGATCGACGCGAGGAACACCAGGATGACCAGGACGGCGAAGAGCAGACCGAGGGCGCCTTCGGTGGTCAGGCCCTCGATGGACTTCTTCACCGCCGGGCCCTGGTCGCTGACGATCGTGAGGGTCGCTCCGGAGCCGAGGGCCTCGCGCATCTCGGGCAGCTTGTCCTCGACGGCGTCGGAGATCGCGACCGCGCTGCCGTCGTGGTCCATGGTGACCATCACGGCGAGGCTGGGCCGCCCGTTCGTGCGGGTGAGGGCGTCGGCGCGGGCCTGCTCCTGCTGCACGGAGGCCACGTCACCGAGGCGCACCGGCCGCTTGCCGGCCTCGCCGGTGACCATCAGGTCCTCGATCTGCGACAGCGAGGTGAAGCCGCCGCCGACCTGGACGGTCCGGTTGGCGCCGGCCTCGTCGAAGGAGCCGGCCGGGACGGTGGCGCCGCCCGCCTGGAGGGCCTGGGCGAGGGACTGCGAGGTCAGACCCGCCGCGGCCAGCTTTCGCTCGTTCGGGGTGACGGTGACCTGGAGGTCGCGCACGCCGTCGACGGTGACCTGGCCGACACCGTCGATGTCCTTCAGGTCGGGGACGATCGTGCGGTCCAGCTGGTCGGCGAGGGCCTGCTGGTCCTTGTCGGAGGTGACGGCCAGGACGACGGTGGGCATGTCGTCGGTGGAGCCGGCGATGACCTGCGGGTCGACGTCGTCGGGGAGCTGGACGCGGGCGCGGTTGACGGCCTGCTGCACATCGGCGACGAGCTGCTTGGTGTCGTTGCCGTAGTCGAAGGACGCCATGATCACGGCGTTGCCCTCGCTCGCCGTGGAGGTGACGCCGGTGATGCCGTCGACGGCTTCGAGGTTGTCCTCGATCGGCTCGACGACCTGCTTCTCGACCACGTCCGGGGACGCGCCCTGGTACGGCGCGAGGACCGACACCACGGGCAGTTCGATGGTGGGCAGCAACTGCTGCTTGAGCTGGGGTATCGCTATCGCCCCGAAGGCGAGTGCGATGATCGACATCAGCCCGATCAGGGCCCTTTGCGCGAGGCTGAATCTCGACAGCCAGGACATGGGTCAGGGTCTCTTTTCGACGGCCGGAGCGGGGATACGGGCGCACAGCAGCACCCACCCCAACACCCTGGGCCATCCCCGGGCCGTGCCGCGTAGCCCCCAGGTCCCGTTCCTTATGCCGCGCATACTGCGGGTGCAGTAGGGCCCGGATGAGGTCAGTCAGCCTTTGGACGGACCAGCCCCGACTCGTACGCGATGACCACCAGCTGGGCCCGGTCCCGGGCGCCCAGCTTGGCCATGGCCCGGTTGACATGGGTCTTCACGGTGAGCGGGCTGACGGTGAGCCGCTCGGCGATCTCGTCGTTGGAGTGTCCGCCCGCGACCTGCACCAGCACCTCGCGCTCGCGCACGGTCAGCGCGTCCAGCCGCTCGGAGCCGGCGGGGTCGGGGCCCTCGCCGTCGTCGCCCTGGGCGAGGAACCGGGCGATCAGCCCCTTGGTGGCGGCCGGGGACAGCAGCGCCTCGCCGCCGGCCGCGACCCGGATCGCGTTCAGCAGCTCCTCGGGCTCCGACCCCTTGCCGAGGAACCCGGAGGCGCCCGCGCGCAGCGACTGCACGACGTAGTCGTCGACCTCGAACGTCGTCAGGATGACGACCCTGACCTGGGCGAGCGACGGGTCGGCGCTGATCAGCCGGGTCGCGGCGAGCCCGTCGGTGCCGGGCATGCGGATGTCCATCAGGACGACGTCAGCCCGCTGCTCCTTGGCCAGCCGCACGGCCTCGGCGCCGTCGGACGCCTCCCCGACCACCTCCATGTCCGGCTCGGAGTCGACGAGCACCCGGAAGGCGCTGCGCAGCAGGGCCTGGTCGTCGGCGAGCAGGACACGGATCGTCATACGTCAGTCCTCGCTTGAGCTGGTGCGGGTCTTGACCGGCAGGATCGCATGGACGCGGAAACCGCCCCCATAGCGGGGACCGGTGGTCAGGGTGCCGCGTACGGCGGTGACGCGCTCGCGCATGCCGAGCAGACCGTGCCCTCCGCCGTCGGCCGGGGCCTCGTCGCCGCTGCCGTCGTCGAGGACGCTGATCTCGATGCTCGGCCCCACCCGGACCACGCTCACCTCGGCCTTCGCGCCCTGCCCGGCGTGCTTCTGCACATTGGTGAGCGCCTCCTGGATCACCCGGTACGCGGCCAGGTCGACGGCGGCCGGCAGACGGGTGCCCTGGTCGGTGCGGGCGACCTCGACCCGCAGCCCGGCCGCACGGAAGGTGCCGACCAGCTCGTCGAGCCGGTCCAGCCCCGGCGCCGGCTCGGTCGGTGCCTCGGGGTCGCCGGACTGCCGCAGCAGCCCGACGGTCGCCCGCAGCTCGTTCAGCGCCGACCGGCTGGCCTCCCGCACATGGGCGAGGGCCTCCTTGGCCTGGTCGGGGCGCTTGTCCATGACATGTGCGGCGACTCCGGCCTGCACATTGACCAGCGCGATGTGGTGCGCGACCACGTCATGCAGGTCCCGGGCGATCCGCAGCCGCTCCTCGGCGACCCGCCGCCGCGCCTCCTCCTCGCGCGTGCGCTCCGCCTTCTCCGCGCGCTCCCGTATGGCCTGCACGAACGCCCGCCGGCTGCGCACGGCGTCGCCGCCCGCCGCGGCCATGCCGGTCCACGCGAAGATGCCGAGGTTCTCCTGCGCGTACCAGGGCAGGGGCCCGGCGAGCATGGCCGCGCCGGTCAGCACGGTCATGGTGAGCAGGCCGACCCGCCAGGTGGTGTGCCGGTCGGTGGTGGCGGCGACGGTGTACAGCGCGATGACGGCGGCCATGGCGACCGGCGCGCGCGGGTCACCGGTGACGCACTCCACGAGAGACAGCCCGCCGGTGACGGCCAGCACCGTCCGGGGGGCCCGCCGCCGGAACACCAGCGCGACCGCCCCGAACGCCATCAGCACCAGGCTGAGCGGGTCCGGCGTACGCAGCCCCCAGGTGACCCCGTTCTCCCCCCGGGGATCCACGAAGGAACCGGCGACCATGCACAGCAGCACACCGGCCGCCAGCGTCGCGTCCAGTGCAAGGGGATACGCCTTCATGCGAGCACGAACGCGGTCGAGCGTGGTCACGGGGCTCTACGTTCCCTACTCAGGGGCGCGGGGAACTGCGCGACCAGCCACGGACAATCCGCGGACCGGTACGCGCATCAGCCACCCGAATCAGCCCGGAATCAGTCCATCGTCGCTGAGCATCTCACGGACCTCTTCCAGCGACGCGTCCGGCGCCGGCAGGATGAGGTCCGACGGTTCGAGAGAGTCGTCGGGAAGCGGCACACCGAGACGACGCACGGCGTCCAGGAGGGCGTTGAACGTCCGGCGGAAGCCGGACTCGTCGCCACCCTCCAGTTCGGCCAGCAGCTCGTCGTCCAGCTTGTTCAGTTCGGCGAGGTGGCTGTCCTCCAGCCTCACCTGGCCCTCCCCCATGATCCTGACGATCATGTCGCCTCCCTCGGCGTGGCCTACTGCTTGTCGAACCGCGGAGCATCCTGCGGCTGCTGCTGGGACTGCCCCTGACCCTGGCCGCCCTCGATGGCCTGCCGGTCGGCGGAGCCACCCGCCAGCTCGGCCTTCATGCGCTGCAGCTCCAGCTCTACATCCGTACCACCGGACAGCCGGTCCAGCTCGGCCTGGATGTCGTCCTTGGCGACGCCCGTGGGGTCGTCGAGGGCACCCGAGGCCAGCAGTTCGTCGATCGCGCCGGCGCGGGCCTGGAGCTGGGCGGTCTTGTCCTCGGCGCGCTGGATGGCCAGGCCGACGTCGCCCATCTCCTCGGAGATGCCGGTGAACGCCTCGCCGATCCGGGTCTGCGCCTGGGCCGCGGTGTAGGTCGCCTTGATGGTCTCCTTCTTCGTCCGGAAGGCGTCCACCTTCGCCTGGAGGCGCTGCGCCGCGAGGGTGAGCTTCTCCTCCTCGCCCTGGAGGGTGGCGTGCTGCGTCTCCAGGTCGGTCACCTGCTGCTGGAGGGCGGCCCGGCGCGAGAGCGCCTCGCGGGCCAGGTCCTCGCGGCCCAGCGCGAGCGCCTTGCGGCCCTGGTCCTCCAGCTTGGAGGACTGCTGCTGCAGCTGGTTGAGCTGGAGCTCCAGGCGCTTGCGCGAGGTGGCCACGTCGGCGACACCGCGGCGCACCTTCTGGAGCAGCTCCAGCTGCTTCTGGTACGAGTAGTCGAGGGTCTCGCGCGGGTCCTCGGCCCGGTCCAGGGCCTTGTTCGCCTTCGCGCGGAAGATCATCCCCATCCGCTTCATGACACCGCTCATGGGCTTTCCGCGCCCCCTTCTGACGGACTCCGGCTCACAGGTCTGCGACAGAACCCACAGTACGGGCCCTGCATCCATTGACGCACTGTTCCGGGTCGGATGCGCTCATCCCCGAGGACGACTGCGTACGCCCCGGCTCCGGCGTAGGGAGTAGGTGATCCCCGAGGGCCCGGAGCGGTCCTTCCGGAGTGCGCGCGACGTGCCCTCTGTCCCTGTACAGACGACTGGTGTTGCCGGATCGTTCCCCGCGGGGCTGGGGTCCATGCCTCGGTACCCCGTACCCTTGGGTTTTGTGTTCCGTAGCCGTGCCACCAAGGAAGAGAAGGCCGCCGTCGCCGACAAGGCGCCGCTGACCGACTCCAAGCAGCCCCGTGACCCGCAGGCCCCCAAGGGCCGGCCGACGCCGAAGCGCAGCCAGGCCCAGGCCCAGCGCCGCAGCGTGGCCAGTACGCCGACCACGCGCAAGGAGGCCGCCAAGCGGCAGCGCGAGGAGCGTCGTGCCGCCCTGGAGCGGCAGCGCCAGGCGCTGGCCGGCGGTGACGAGCGCTATCTGCCCGCCCGCGACAAGGGTCCGGTGCGCCGCTTCGCCCGCGACTTCGTCGACTCGCGCTTCAACATCGCCGAGTTCTTCCTGCCGATGGCCGTGGTCATCCTCGTGCTGAGCGTGATCCGCGTACAGAACGTGCAGACGCTGGCGCTGCTGCTGTGGCTCGTCGTGATCGTGCTGATCGTGCTGGACTCGATCGCCACCGGCTTCCGCCTGAAGAAGGCGCTGCGTGAGCGCTTCCCCGACGACAACAAGCGCGGTGCGGTGGCCTACGCCCTGATGCGCAGCCTCCAGATGCGCCGGCTCCGGCTGCCCAAGCCGCAGGTCAAGCGCGGAGAGCGGCCCTGAGCACAACCTCGTTCTCCGGGGATGCGGCCGACGCCTGGCTGGACAAGCTCGGTGGGCTGCGTGATGTCGTACGACAGGAGCTGGTGGCCCGGCAGCTCGACGAGCAGATAGCCCAGCGCTTTCCGATCGGGCAGCGGCTGCGGGTGCTCGACGTCGGGATGGGGCAGGGCACGCAGGCGCTGCGGCTGGCCCGGATCGGCCACCAGGTCACCGGTGTGGAGCGCGACGCGACGATGATCGCCGCGGCGCGTGAGGCGCTGTCCGCCGAGCCCGAGGGCATCCGGGAGCGGATGCGGATCGTGCAGGGCGACGGCCGGGACACCGGTGTGCACTTCCTGCCGGGCAGCTTCGACGTGGTGCTGTGCCATGGCGTGCTGATGTACGTCGAGGAGCCGGACCCGCTGCTGGCGGGCCTGGCGCGGGTGCTGGCGCCGGGCGGGCTGCTGTCGCTGCTGGTCCGCAACGCCGACGCGCTGGCCATGCGGCCGGGCCTGTCCGGCGACTGGGCCGGGGCGCTGGCCTCCTTCGACACCACCGCCTACCGCAACCGCCTGGGCCTGGACGTGCGGGCGGACCGTCTGCAGACCCTCACCGCGACGCTGGCGGGCATCGGCGCGCCGCTGCACGCCTGGTACGGCGTCCGGGTCTTCACCGACACCGCGGCCGACGGGGCTGAGGTCCCCGAGGACGTCGAGCGGCTGCTGGCGGCCGAGGAGCGGGCGGGCCGCACGGACCCGTACCGCGCGGTCGCGGCGCTGCTGCATCTGTGCGGGGTACGCGGCTGAACCGCGGGTGCCGACTGCGCTCGATCGGGTGAGCCGGACAAGCCGGGTCCTCACCCCGAGGTGAGACTCGGGGCATGGACGCTTCCCGTTTCCGCGCCGTCGGGGTCGCCGTGGTCGGGGTGCGGCGGGGTGGGGCGGCCGACCGGGCCGGGCCGGAGAGCGGGGATCGCGCTCGCCTTCGAGCGGGACAGCAGTGAGCCTTGAGCCGGCCGCCCCCGCCGGTCACACCTCTTCGGCGTGCAGGCTCATCGGGCCGTAGATCTCGGTGCTGTCCTCGAACAGGCGCACCTGGTCGGCGCCGCCTGCGGCGAGGTCCTTCCAGTGCTCGCCGATCCAGGACTCCGCGTCGCCCTGCGTGGTGAACTCCTCGGGCTCCACCGCCGGCTGGACCTCCGCCCCGTCGGCCTTCTCGAACCGCCACGTCCATGTCGCCATGCAGGCCTCCCTGATCGTTTGACTGGGTCGAGCGTAGTCGTTCGACTGCGGGGCGTCTGCGGCACGGTCAGGCGCCCCTGAGAGACGTACCCGCCGGGCGTCCTCATCGGTGACCGGCGAGAATCGGGGCGTGGAACTGACGCTTCTCGGCACTGGTGCCCCCGCCGGGCTTCCCCGGCCCGACTGTCCCTGCGCTGCCTGTGCCACCGCCCTGGGGGCGGACGCACGGGCCGCCACCGCCTTGCTGGTGGACGGGGCTCTGCTGCTGGACCTGACCCCGGGGGCGGCGTTCGCCGCGGCTCGGGCCGGGCGGTCGCTGTCCGGCGTGGGGCAGGTGTTGCTGTCGCATCCGCACGAGGGGCCCGCCGTCGAGGTCCCGGCGGGGCTGCCGCAGCCGGGGCGGGTGCCGGACGGGCGGGAGTTGGCGCTGCTGACGGGGCATCGGGTGCGGGCGGTGGCCATGGACGCGCCGGGTACCGGGTACGCGGTGACGGGGCCGGAGGGGCAGCGGCTGCTGTATCTGCCGCCGGGCGGGGCACCGGCCGGGCTCGAGGAGGGCAGCACGCTCGGGGAGCCGTACGACATGGTGCTCGTGGACGTCGTCGGGCGGCCGGACGCGCTGGCCCGGCTGCGGGCGGTGGGTGCGGTGGGGCCGACGACGGATGTGGTGGCGGTGCATCTGGACCACGACGTGCCGCCGGGCGCGGAGTTGCGGCGGCGGCTCGCGGCGGCCGGTGCGCGGGCCGTGCCGGACGGGACGACGCTGGCGGTGGGGGCGTACGAGAACGTGCCGGACGTGCCGCGGCGGACGCTGGTGCTGGGCGGGGCGCGGTCGGGGAAGTCGGTGGAGGCCGAGCGGCGGCTGGAGGCGTTCCCCGACGTGCTGTACGTGGCGACCGGCGGGACGCGGGGCGGTGACACCGAGTGGGCGGCCAGGGTGGCGGCGCATCGGGAGCGGCGGCCGGGGTCGTGGCGTACGACGGAGACGTGCGACCTGGTGCCGCTGCTGAAGGACGACGGGCCGCCGCTGCTGATCGACTGTCTGTCGCTGTGGCTGACGGACGCGATGGACGCGGTCGGGGCGTGGGACGACGCGGAGTGGGCCGACGGGGGCGAGCGGGCCCTGCGGGAGCGGGTGCGGGAGCTCACGGAGGCCGTGCGGCAGACGCCTCGGGTCGTCGTCGCCGTGTCCAACGAGGTCGGCTCGGGCATCGTGCCCGCCACCGCCTCCGGCAGGCGCTACCGCGACGAACTCGGCCGCCTGAACGCGGCGTTCGCGACCGAGTGCGAGCAGGTGCTGCTGGTGGTGGCGGGCCAGGCGGTGGTGCTGCGGGGCTGACCGTGCCCTAGCTCTTGCGCGCGATCACCCGGTACGCCCGTGACACCCGAGCGCGGCGCAGCAGCGTCGGCACCGTGGACGTCACCAGCTCACACCCCTGCGCCGAGAGTTCCGCGCGGAGGTTGGCCGGAGGCACGAGGTGGGGGACGCGAGGGAGCGGGAGCCGGCGGGGGTCGGTCGTCTCGATCAGGACGTGGCCGCCGGGGCGCAGGGCGGTCAGGGCGGCGCGCAGCTCTCCGCGGGGGTCGGTGGTGTGCTCCAGGTGGTGCAGGAGGCTCACCACGTCGTAGCGGGCGCGCAGGCGGGTGAGGACGGCGTACGTGGTGAGGGGGCCGATGTGGGCCTCGTCGAGGCGGCCCGCCAGGAGGGCCTGGTGGACGCGGTAGGTGGGGTCGACGCCGTCGAAGGCGGTGTAGGGGAAGAGCGCGCGGGCCGTCTCGGGGAAGTCGGCGTGGCCCGTGCCGACGTCGAGCCAGCTCTCCGGTTCGGGGAAGGGCAGCATCGCGCGGGCGGCGAGGCGGTGCCGCAGACGGGTGACGGCGGCGCGCACCCCGTCCGTGGGGGCGTCGGGCGTCGGCAGGCCCGGCTGTCTGGGGTTCTGGAAGACGTGGGCGCAGTCGCCGCACTCGTCGACGACGGGCGAACCCGGCTTGGTGCGCAGGCTCCTGGAGCCGCACCACGGGCAGTCGTCGCGGCGCGGTGCGGCGGGGGCGGGGAACATCGGCGACTCCCAGGGACGGCCGGGGCGGCGGACAGCGGTGTACGACAATCCACTGCAAAACGGAACGTATGGGATCCCGATCTTGGGTGCAACGACGTCGTGGGGGTGTGGTGGCGATTCGACGTGTCGATGTGACGCCGTTCTGTTCGAGCGGTGCCGGTACTGTTCGGCGAATGAGCTCGCTGAATCTCGACGACTTCACCGATCTGATCGAGCGCCCCGACGGCGGGGTGCGCCGCGACGCGGAGGCGCGCCGGGAGCGTCAGATCGTGCCGCCCGGATCGTTGGGGCGCCTGGACGAACTGGGTGAGTGGCTGGCCGCCGCGCAGGGCGTGGTGCCGGTGCGGCCGGTCGAGCGGCCGAAGGTCGTGCTGTTCGCCGGTGACCACGGCATCGCCGGGCTCGGGGTGTCGGCGCGGCCGGCGGGCAGCGCGGTGGTGCTGGTGCGCGAGATCCTGGAGGGCGCCCGTCCGGTGGCGGTGCTGGCCCGGCGGCAGGGCGTGCCGGTGCGCGTGGTCGACATGGCGCTGGACTGCGACCCGGAGACCCTGCCCGCGGACGTCGTACGGCATCGGGTGCGGCGTGGCAGCGGGCGGATCGACGTCGAGGACGCGCTGACCCTTCAGGAGGCGGAGGCCGCTTTCCGGGCGGGGGCGGCGGTGGCCGACGAGGAGGCCGACTCCGGTACGGATCTGCTGGTGCTCGGCGATGTGAGCGTGGGCGGGACGACGGCCGCGGGGGTGCTGGTCGCCGCGCTGTGCGGGACCGACGCGTCGGTGGTGACCGGGCGGGGCGGGCTGGCGATCGACGACCTGGCGTGGATGCGCAAGTGCGCGGCGATCCGGGACGCGTTGCGGCGGGCGCGGCCGGTGCTCGGGGAGCAGTTGCAGCTGCTGGCGACCGTCGGCGGGGCCGACCTCGCCGCGATGACGGGCTTTCTGCTCCAGGCCGCCGTGCGCAAGGTGCCGGTCGTGCTGGACGGTGTGGTCGCCGCGGCCTGTGCGCTCGTCGGGCAGCGGATCGCGTTCCGGGCGCCCGACTGGTGGCTGGCCGGGCAGCTCAGCGGGGAGCCCGCGCAGGCGAAGGCGCTGGACCGGATGGCCCTGGAGCCGCTCCTGGACCAGGGCGTGACGGTCGGCGAGGGCGCGGGGGCGCTGCTCGCCCTGCCGCTGGTGCAGTCCGCGGCGGCGCTGGCGGCGGAGCTGCCGGAACGGCCGGAGGAGAAGCCGCAGGAGGAGCCCGAGAAGGGGTGATCCGCCGGAAACGGGGGGAGTGCGGCGCCCCCGTCAGCGGGAGTCACGCGTGGGCGGCTGCGGTGGCGTAGGTGTCGGGTCCGGGGTGCCGCCGATCCAGTCCTGGAAGCGGCGGGCCGGTCCCGCCCAGCGGCGGTCGTGGTGGTAGGCGCGCAGCCCGGCGCGGGCCCGGGCGCGCGGGCGGCGGCGGTAGAAGCGGCGGGCCCACGGGGAGCCGGGGCGGGCCAGCCGGAGCGCGCCGACCAGGGCGACGAGCGGCACGATCACGCCGAAGAGGGCCATGCGGATCTTGCCCTTGCCGAGGGCCACCAGCGCGAACAGGAAGTTCCCGCCGATCGTCGCGAGGGCCGTGCCCCGGTTCTGGACCTCGTCGTCGGACAGGCCGTTCACCCCGAACGGCGAGAAGCCGAGCAGCAGCAGGCCCACCAGCGCGGCGGTCAGCACCACCACCTCCACGCTCCGGCGTCCGGCCTGCGTCCAGTAGACGTCGTCGAGGTGCAGGATCAGCGCGAACTCGTCGAGGACGAGGCCCGCGCCGATCCCGAACACGACCGCGGCGAGCGCCGAGCCGAAGCCGTGCCGGCCACCGGCGACCGCGGCGAACCCGCCGATCACGGTCAGGACGACACCCGGCACGACATGGTGGATGTGCACTCCGCCCGCCTGGACGTTGCCGAACGGGCCCTTGCCCGCCCGGATGAGGCGGGTGATCGTGCGGGTCACCAGGAAGGTCACCACGAACGCCAGCAGGGCGAGCAGCAGCGGCAGCTTGCCGGGTTCGGTGATGTTGCGGTGAAACCAGTCGCCCATATGCGCAGTCTCCGTCCGCGCGGGTGCGGCCGCCTGTCGGGTTACGCCGTCGCGTAGCCTTCCGCCGTGTCCTCGATACCCGCTGCTCACGGCCTCCGCTTCGCCTTCGGCACGCTGTCCGTGCTGCCCGTGCGCGTGACGCGCTGGGACCGGGAGGCGGCCCGGGGCGGCATGCTGTGCGCTCCGCTGGTCGGGGCGGTGCTGGGCATCGCCGCCGGTGCGGTGGGGCTGCTTCTGCTGGTCCTCGGGGCCGGGCCGCTGCTCGCCGCGGTCGCCTCCGTGGCGGTGCCCGCCGTGCTCACCCGGGGGCTTCACCTCGACGGGATCGCCGACACCGCGGACGGGCTGGGCAGCGGGAAGCCGGCCGAGGACGCCCTGCGGATCATGAAGCAGTCGGACATCGGGCCGTTCGGGGTCATCACGCTGCTGTTCGTGCTGCTCGCCCAGGTCGCCGCCGTGGCTCAGCTGTACGACGGTTCCTGGACTCGGGGGGCGCTGGCCGTGGTCGTCTCCGCGACGGCGGGGCGGCTCGCGCTCACGCTCGCCGCGCGGGTGGGGGTGCCCGCGGCGCGGCCGGAGGGGCTGGGGGCCGCCGTGGCCGGGGTCGTGCCGGTGCGCTGGGCTGTCGGGGTGGCGCTGGCCGTCGTGGTGGTGGCGGGTGGGGCGTACGACTTCGTGTGGGGCGCCCTCGCCGTGGTGGTCGCCGTCGGTGCCGCCGAGTTGCTGCTACGGCGCTGTGTGCGGCGGTTCGGTGGAGTGACCGGCGATGTGTTCGGGGGGCTCGAGGAGACGGCCGTCACCGCGGCGCTCGTGGTGCTGGCGCTCGGCTGAGACCGTGCGGCGCCGTCGTGGCTTGTCGCGCAGTTCCCCACGCCCCTGGACACAGGGGCGTCGCCATGCGCCCAGTTCGTAGTGCTTCAGCATCGAACTCAGGCCCAACTCCCTCGCCTCGGGGCAGAATTCGCGGGTCGGCAGCTCGTACTCCACGTGGAAGACGGCCTTGTCCGCCTCGACGAACGGGGTGAGCGTGTCGCACTCGTCGTACTGGGCGCACTGTTCGTTCACCGCGAAGTCGAACTCCCCCACCAGCTGCGGGATCTGGTCCAAGTCGTTCTTCAGTCCGACCGCGAGGCCCCGGTCGTGGGCCAGGCGGGCGATCAGGCGGTTGTAGCGGAGCTGGTCGGCGGGGGTCAGCGGGAAGCCCGTCGTGTTGGCGTAGCCGTCCATGTTGTCCGGCTCGACCGCGTCGAAGCCCTTCTCGCGGCACATGTCCATCCGGGCCGCCATCAGCGGCTCCAGGACGTCCGTGCGGCGGATGTCGAGCCAGCGCTCGCCCTCCCAGCCGTTGCCGCGGCCGAGCACGGCGCGCGGGAACTCCTCGGCGTCGGGGCGCCAGTCCTCCCAGGCGCCCGTGGAGAGGTAGCAGATGACCTTGCGGCCGTCCTCGTGCAGGGCGGCGACCGTGCCGGCGTCGTGGTCGAAGGCGTCGATGTCGTACACCGGCACGTCGACGGAGGTGTCCAGACGCCCGCTGAGCTGCCACTGCCAGGTGATGCCGGGGCGCGGCCGCCAGCGCTCGCCGGGGGCAGGCTCGCCCTCGTGGTCGTCGGGGGCCGAGGTGCAGCCCGCGAGCAGGAGCAGCAGGGCGACGAGCAGGAGAGGGCGTCTCACCGGGCGGGCTCCAGGGTGTGCGGCAACGTACCCCAAGGATGATCCCCCGCCCCCGGTACCGCACAGTGCAGGTCGGCCCCCCGCACCCGCAGGCCGGTCTCCGCGGGGACGCCGTACACCAGGTGACAGACCCGGACCCCGGAGCCGTACGAGGGTGTGGGCGGCAGGGTCCGGTAGGTCTCCCAGGGGCCCTCGAAGGTGACCAGGACGTCGGCGATCCTGGCGTACGACGGGTCGGGCGGGGTGCCGTGGTTGAGGACGAGGGCGGTGCAGCCGGAGGTCCAGGCCGCCGAGGCGAGGCGGCGGTAGTACGGGAGGGCTTGCGGGGCCGAGGCGGCCTGGTCGAGGAAGACGCCGTCGGTGCCGTACCAGGCGTGATGGCGGGTGAGGTCGCGGACGACGTCGGCGTGCGGGCGGTCGCCGTAGGCGGTGTCGGCGTAGCCGAGGACCCGGACGCCTGCCTCCCGCAACCGGGCCGCGACCTGCGCGAACGCCGGGTCCGGGCGCTCCCCAGGGCCGCTGGCCGGGTTGAGGACGACGCCGTACAGGCGGGGCGCGGCGGCGAGGAGCGCCTCCCATTCGGCGGGGCGGACGTCCGGGTGCTCGTAGTACGGGACCAGCAGGGTGCTCATCGGTGGGCCGTCGCCCTTCCCAGCAGGGCACAGACCAGGGCGACCTGCACCGCCGCCGCCACGCCGTACACCGCCGGGCCCGTCCACTCCGGCGCCCCCCTGAGCAGGAGGAGGGTGTGGGCGAGGGCCGCCGCGCAGGTCACCGCGGCCGCGCTGAGGATCGCGCCGAAGGACTGGAGCAGCAGGCCGGTCCACACGACCACGCCGAGCAACAGCAGACCGGTCAGGCGGGGGCCTGCCAGGTGAGGGGAGGCCGGCCACAGGGCGGCGCCGGCCAGGGCGAGCGCGGTGAGCACGGCGAGGTAGCAGGTGAGGCAGCGGGCGACCATCAGGGCGGTCGCCCGGCGGAAGGCGCCCGGGGTGCCGGTGGAGCGTAGCTCTGCGAGGCCGGCGCTGCGGAAGCGGTACAGCAGCCATTCGGCTGCGCCCATGCTCAGGGTGAGGGCGACCGCGCCCGGCGCGCTTTTCAGGGCGGTGTCCAGGACCAGGATGCCGCTGCCCAGGCCGAACAGGGCGTAGGGGAACGAGGCCGGCAGTGGGGGGCCCATGACCGGTGGTCGACTGCCGGTTCGTCGTGGTCGCTCGCGCAGTTCCCCGCGCCCCTGAGGGCATGCAGCCAGGGTCACCACCGCCAGCAGGGAGCCGAGCAGTAGGGCGTACCGGAGCAGTGGGGGGATGTGGAGTACGGGTGTGACGGCGGCCCCCGCCGCCATCGGCAACAGCGCTGCGAGCAAGGCGCGTTCGCGGCCCATCACCAGAAGGACCGTCGCGGCGCCCAGGTAGAGCGACTGGCCTGTCGCGAAGGCCAGAGCGCCCGGGTCGGTGGGGCCCGTGACGGCGAGGGCGCTCAGTGCGCCAAGGAGGGCGCCCACGGGGGCGCCGATCAGGAGGCAGCGGCGGGCGGCGGTGCGGTCACCGAGGCCCAGCCAGGCGTAGGCGCGGTGGGACAGGCCCTGGTTCCAGGTCCAGCCGGTGAGGGCGGCGGCGAGGAGGGGGAGGGTGGCGGTCGACAGGAGGACGTAGGCGAGGCCGGGGAGGGCGAAGACGACGCCCCTGACGAGGCAGCCGAGCAGGCCGATCTGCCAGGGGTCGTGGACGGGGCCCTCGGGTTCGGGGTGGCGGCGGTCGACGCGGACGTAGAGCTCCTCGGCGAGCGCGAAGGAGTCCTTCACGCCGTACGCCGTGCGTATCCGGTCGTCGGACATGCCGTCGGACTCCAGCAGGGCGGCTATCTCGTCCGGGTGGACGGCCGCGGCGACGAAGTCCTCCAGACGGTCGGCGAGTTCGTCGATCGGGTCGGGCGCGGCCCAGCCGGGGGCGGTGCGCCGGCGAGGGACGGCGGGCAGGGTGTCCAGGCGGGCGCCGGGCGGCAGCCAGACGCTTCCGCTCACCAGTCGGCCCCTTCCGTGGCGACGGCCGCGTACCAGGGGTCGCGCAGCTCCAGGGTCCAGTCGGCGACGGTCTCGACGGTCGGCTCGTACACCTCGGGCAGCCCCGCGAGTTCGTGGTAGATCGTGCGGAAGTTCTCCACACAGCGGCGGAGCGTGAACCGGTCGATGACCCGCTGGCGGGACAACTCGGCGAGTTCCAGGCGCCGTTCGTCGTCCTTGAGCAGGGTGAGCGCGGCGGCCGCCATCTTCTCCGGTTCGCGCGGCGGTACGACGAGTCCGGTGTCGCCGACGGCCTCGCGCACTCCGCCGACATCGGTGGAGACGGTCGTACGGCCGCAGGACATGGCCTCGATGATGGAGAACGGGAAGCCCTCCGAGATGGAGGACAGCATGACGACATGGCCGGCCGCGTAGGCGCGCCAGACCTCGCTGATGCGGCCCTCGAAGGTGAGGCCGTCGGTGACGCCGAGTTCGGCGGCGAGCTTCTCCAGCTTCGTCCGGTACGCCTCGCCGCCGGGCGGGACCGGGCCGAACAGGCGCAGCCGGGTCTCGGGCAGTTCGGCGCGGACCATGGCGTAGGCGCGGATCAGGGTCTCCAGGTCCTTGATGGGGTCGACGCGGCCGCACCAGGTGAGGGTGGGGACCTCGGGCTCGGGCCCGGCGTGCGGGAAGGCGGCGGGGTCGACGCCGTTGTAGACCGTGCGGATGCGGTCGGGGGCGGCGCCGCCGCGCTCCTCCCAGCGGCGGTTGTACTGGTTGCACGGTGTGATCAGGTCGGCGGACCGGTAGCCGTGTGAATTGAGTTCACGGTAGAAGGCGAGCATGAACGCCTTCACCGGCCAGCGTTGGGCGTCGCTGCGGTAACCGAGGTAGCGCTCGCGCAGATAGATGCCGTGCTCGGTGAGCAGGAACGGTACGCCGTCCAGAGCGCGCGCGGCGAGCGCCGGCAGGGTGGCCAGACCGCTGCTCACGGCGTGCGCGACCGAGTCCTGCGCGATGCGGGTGCCGAGCGGGCGCAGGGCGTGTTCCAGCAGGTCGGTGGCGGTGAGCGCGTCGTGCACGGTGGGGCGGGCGGCCGCGGTCGGCAGATGCGGCATCGTCCAGATCCACATCAGCGAGCGCAGCGCGGTCTCCGTGCGGAGGGCTGCGGACAGGCGGCCTTCGCGGGCCAGGCGGGCCAGGTCGGTGAGGGCCTCGCCGAAGTCGCAGCGGGAGTCCTGGTCCAGGAAGGAGAGCAGGAACCTTTCGTAGGTGTCCGTGAAGCGGCGGCGGGCCTTGCCGTACGGGGCGCGTCTGTGGCCCGGCTTCGGGCCCCAGGTGGGGACCGTGGTGTGGTGGCGGACGTTGGGCGGCAGCTCCCAGGTGACCGGCTCGCGGCCGGTGCCGGTGATCGAGACGATGTGGAAGTCGACGTCCGGCATGCCCTTGACGAGTTGGTCGCACCAGGTGCTGACCCCTCCGTGGACGTGCGGGTACGTGCCTTCTGTGAGCATGGTGACGTGACGGCCGTTGCGCATCGCTGCGGCGGGTCCCCCCTGTTTTGTGCGGTTGTCGTGCGGGGAACCGCCGCCCGTCCGCCGACTGCGGGTCGTCGTGGGCTGGTCGCGCAGTTCCCCGCGCCCCTCAGGGCATCCGGCTCAGGCCAACTTCAGCGTCACTGCCGACTGCAGCGGCTCCGGGGTGGTCCATGCGGAGCGCATGCCCGCGTACGGGGTGCCGAAGGTGCTGGTGCCCAGCAGGAGTTGCTTCCTCGTGCCCTCCGGGGCCGTCACCGGGATCTGGACTCCCGAGGGGGCCGTGACGGTCACGGTCGTGCCGACGCGGTAGGCCGTCACTCGGCCGTTGGCCACGGCCGTCTCCCAGGCCGCGCGGCGCTTCAGTTCCGTACCGATGGCGTTCTGGCGGAGGTTCTCCAGCGGGGTGTTGTCGGCGAACAGGGCCCGGTAGTCGGCCAGCACCTTGTCCATGACCGGGTACAGGATCCGGTCCTCGGCCAGGTTGGACTGGTGGGCGTAGTGCGGGCGCGGGTCGTTGGCGAGGGCGTGGCCGAGGGCGGTGCGGGCCTCCTGCGGGACGATGTGGTCGTCGTAGCCGGTGGCGGGGTCCAGGGGGTCGGGCAGGCAGGTGGAGGTGGGGTTGTTCTCGCAGAGGCCGCTGCCGCCGTCGGCCGCGGAGGTGTAGATCCAGTTGTACTCGTCGGCCATCTCGGCCTCGGTGCCCGCGTTGTAGTACACGTTCATCGGGTGGCGCGGCACGGTCAGCGCGCCTCCGACGGACCGCTGCTGCGGCTCGCGGGAGTTGTCCGAGGCGATCCACTTCACGCCGTTGTCGGCGAGGGCGCCGGCGAGGTCGGGATTGTCGGCGGGCTGCTGCGGGAGGGTCTTCAGGCCGGAGTGCTCGCCGGTGACCAGTTCGGTGCGGTCGACGGGCAGGCCCTTGAGGGAGGCCCAGTTGTTGTTGTCGCGGATCTGCGCGGAGATCTCGGAGCGGCTCATGTACCTGGTCGAGCCGTCGGTGTTCTTCGCGCAGGTCCACGGCACGGTGGTGGTGTCCTGCACACAGCCCAGGAAGGGGTGGGTGTAGGTGTGGTTGATCCAGCGGTACTGCGCCTTGTCGGCGAGCAGCCGGTCGGTGAGCGCGTCGGTGCCGCCGTGCCCGGCCTTCCACTCCTCGCCGGCGCCCGCGTTGTAGACCATGTCCATGGTGAAGCCGTGGTCGCGCTGCCACTGGGCGGCGTAGGCGGCGTCCTCGGCGGTCATCCGGATGGGGTTCTCGCCGCCGTCGTCGCCGCCGGGGCAGTCGAAGTCGCCGGGGGTGCAGTTGCGGTCGGTGTTCCAGCGGCTGTCGGGCGCGAAGACGTCGTCGACGTGCACGGCGAAGTAGTTGCGGTCCCGGCCCAGGTGGACGCCGTCGGTCAGCCACTCCACGATGCCGCGGGCCAGCAGCCGGAACTGCCGCTGGTGCTGGTTGTAGGCGAAGGTCACGACCAGCTCGCGGCGGCCGTCGTGGACGTACTCGCCGACCAGGCTGCCGCGGCCGGTGCCGTCGGGCACCGGGATGTCGACGTACGAGGTGAAGCCGGTGCGCGGGCGGGCGGCGTAGCCGTAGCTCTCCTGGACGGCCGGGTCGTTGTCCTCGAAGGCGAAGGCGCCGTCGAGGTAGCCGAAACGGCCCGCCCTGCCCGCGGCGGTGACGGAGGCCTCCTGGCCGTCGAGGGCGCCGGCCCAGCCGCTCTCGCTGGTGTAGTCGAGGCCCACCCCGGGATGCGCCCAGGTGTAGGCGTCGACCTGCGGGATGCCGTACGTCCGCTCGTAGTTCTCCAGCGCGGTCTGCTCGGCCGAACCGGAGCCGAAGGGCGCTTCGTGGGGCAGGACGACGCCCTGGTACTTGGCGCGCGGCGTGCCGTTCACGGTGTCGCTGAGGAAGGCGTCGGTGACGGTCGGGCGGGCCGGGTCCGTCAGGTCGAGCGTGGTGTACGGGACGCCCGTACCGCGCAGCTGTGCGGCGATCGCGCGGACCGCGCTGTCGCCGTTGTCCACGAGCAGCACCCTGAGGTCGATGCGCGGTGCCGTGGCGGCCGACGCCTGCGGGGCCCCCACCCCCACGGCCAGCAGGCCCGCGACCCCCAGGGTCACGGCCGTGTTTCTCCGCCTGTGCGCGCTCTGCGCCATTTCTGGTCCTCCCCCCAAAGATCCCCCTGTGCTCCTTGACGGGGGATCCGTGGAAATCATTCAAAGCGGCATCGCCGCCGCTCATCCGAATGCGATGAGTGTGACTCAAGTCACCGAGTGTGAGGATCGGGAAATAGCAACGACGCCACTCACAGGTGAACGCCCGTAGGAATGAGCGAACTCGGCGTACGCGCGTAGTCTCGTGCCAGGCATACGCCGCATTGGTGCGGACCCCGGTGAGAGCAAGGGCTCACCCCGGTTCTAGGGTCGGCTGTCGGGCCCGGCCGACCCACACCGTTCGGCCACAGCAACTTCACATCGGAAGCGAGATTTCACCACCGTGACTGCTCTCACTCTCAGCACGTCCGCGGCACCCAATCTGAGGGCCGACGCGATCGTGATCGGTGTCGCCAAGGCCGCCAAGGGCCCTGTCGTCGCGCCGGGCGCCGAAGCCGTGGACGCGGCCTACGACGGCAAGCTCGCCGGCGTTCTGGAGACCCTCGGCGCCTCCGGTGCCGAGGGCGAGGTGACCAAGCTGCCCGCGCCGGCCGGCTTCAAGACGCCGCTCCTGGTGGCGGTGGGCCTGGGCGCCGCGCCGGAGAAGGACGGCGAGTTCGACGCCGAGGCGCTGCGCCGCGCCGCCGGTGCGGCCGCCCGTGCCCTCACCGGCACCAAGAAGGCCGGCTTCGCCCTGCCGCTCGCCGACTCCGGCGACGCGGGCGCGATCGCGGAGGGCGCGCTGCTGGGCGCCTACTCCTTCGACGCGTACAAGGAGAACGGCAAGAACGCGAAGAACGGCAAGGCTCCCCTCGCCGAGATCGCCCTGCTGGGCGGCAAGCCGCGCGACAAGGCCCAGAAGGCCGCGGTCGAGCGTGCCGTCGCGGTCGCCGAGGAGCTCAACCGCGCCCGCGACCTGATCAACATGCCGCCGAACGACCTCGACCCGGAGGCCTTCGCCGCGATCGCGCAGACCGCGGGCAAGGAGCACGGCCTCAAGGTGCAGGTGCTCGACGAGAAGGCGCTCGTCAAGGGCGGCTACGGCGGCATCCTCGGCGTCGGCGCGGGCTCGGCGGCCGCTCCGCGCCTGGTGAAGCTGTCCTACACCTCCGCCAAGGCGAAGAAGCACCTCGCGCTGGTCGGCAAGGGCATCACCTACGACTCGGGCGGCATCTCGCTGAAGCCGGCCGGTCACAACGAGACCATGAAGTGCGACATGAGCGGTGCGGCGGCGGTCTTCGCGGCCGTGGTCGCCGTCGCGCGCCTCGGCCTGGAGGTGAACGTCACCGCGTGGCTGGCGCTCGCCGAGAACATGCCGTCGGGTTCCGCGACCCGCCCCGGTGACGTGCTGCGCATGTACAGCGGCAAGACGGTCGAGGTGCTCAACACCGACGCCGAGGGCCGGCTGGTCCTCGCGGACGCGCTGTGGGCGGCCTCCGCGGAGAAGCCGGACGCGATCGTGGACGTGGCGACGCTGACCGGGGCGATGGTGCTGGCGCTGGGCAACCGGACGTTCGGTGTCATGGCCAACGACGACGCGTTCCGCTCCGCGGTGGTGGAGGCGGCGGAGGAGGTCGGCGAGGAGTCCTGGCCGATGCCGCTGCCGGAGCACCTGCGCAAGGGCATGGACTCGCCGGTCGCCGACATCGCGAACATGGGCGAGCGCATGGGTGGCGGGCTCGTCGCCGGTCTCTTCCTGCGCGAGTTCGTGGGCGAGGGCATCACCTGGGCCCACATCGACATCGCCGGTCCCGCGTTCAACGAGGCTGCGCCGTTCGGGTACACGCCGAAGGGTGGCACCGGGTCCGCGGTGCGGACGCTGGTGCGGGTCGCGGAGCTGACCGCCTCCGGCGACCTGGGCTGAGCCATTGTGCGCCCAGTCACTCGGTTCCGTCTGTCGTATCGCGACTGCGGACCGTATGTGGCTGGGCGCGCAGTTCCCCGCGCCCCTGAGGGCGCTGCCCGCCACGTCGATCTCAGCAGTGGGACGTCTCACACACCGGCCCCGCGTCTCGTCAAGCACTGACTAGTGCGAAGATGGGGCTCGGCAGGACAGGGCCCCCACCTAAGGGCCGAAGAACGAGCGGCCGGACACCAGCCGCCGACCGGTCACTGGAGACCGGCGTGGCGCACATGCATGGAGGACGTGACGTGGCGAACGACGCCAGCACCGTTTTCGACCTAGTGATCCTCGGCGGTGGTAGCGGTGGTTACGCCGCGGCCCTGCGCGGGGCGCAGCTGGGCCTGGACGTCGCCCTGATCGAGAAGGACAAGGTCGGCGGCACCTGCCTGCACCGGGGTTGCATCCCCACCAAGGCCCTGCTCCACGCGGGCGAGATCGCCGACCAGGCGCGCGAGAGCGAGCAGTTCGGCGTCAAGGCCAGCTTCGAGGGCATCGACATCGCGGGTGTCCACAAGTACAAGGACGACGTGATCTCGGGCCTCTACAAGGGCCTGCAGGGTCTCGTCGCCTCCCGCAAGGTGACCTACATCGAGGGTGAGGGCCGGCTGTCCTCCCCCACCTCCGTCGACGTGAACGGTCAGCGCATCCAGGGCCGCCACGTGCTGCTGGCGACCGGCTCCGTGCCGAAGTCGCTGCCGGGCCTGGAGATCGACGGCAACCGGATCATCTCCTCCGACCACGCCCTCGTCCTGGACCGCGTACCGAAGTCCGCGATCATCCTCGGCGGCGGTGTCATCGGCGTCGAGTTCGCCTCGGCGTGGAAGTCCTTCGGCGCCGACGTGACGGTCATCGAGGGCCTGAAGCACCTCGTCCCGGTCGAGGACGAGAACTCTTCGAAGCTTCTTGAGCGCGCCTTCCGCAAGCGCGGCATCAAGTTCAACCTGGGCACCTTCTTCTCCAAGGCCGAGTACACGGCCGACGGCGTCAAGGTCACCCTCGCCGACGGCAAGGAGTTCGAGGCCGAGGTCCTGCTCGTCGCCGTCGGCCGCGGCCCGGTCTCGCAGGGCCTGGGCTACGAGGAGGCCGGCGTCGCCATGGACCGCGGCTACGTCCTGGTCGACGAGTACATGCGCACCAACGTCCCGACCGTCTCCGCGGTCGGTGACCTGGTCCCCACGCTCCAGCTCGCGCACGTCGGCTTCGCCGAGGGCATCCTGGTGGCGGAGCGTCTTGCCGGTCTGAAGCCGGTGCCGATCGACTACGACGGTGTCCCGCGGGTGACGTACTGCCACCCGGAGGTCGCCTCCGTGGGCATCACCGAGGCCAAGGCCAAGGAGATCTACGGCGCGGACAAGGTCGTCGCTCTGAAGTACAACCTGGCGGGCAACGGCAAGAGCAAGATCCTGAAGACCGCGGGCGAGATCAAGCTCGTCCAGGTCAAGGACGGTGCCGTCGTCGGCGTCCACATGGTCGGCGACCGCATGGGCGAGCAGGTCGGCGAGGCCCAGCTGATCTACAACTGGGAGGCGCTGCCGGCCGAGGTCGCCCAGCTCATCCACGCCCACCCGACGCAGAACGAGGCGCTCGGCGAGGCCCACCTGGCACTGGCGGGCAAGCCGCTGCACGCGCACGACTGATCAGCCCTCGCGCGCGACGACACAGACTTCCGCAATTCGTAAGGAGCAACAGAAACCATGGCGGTTTCCGTAACCCTTCCGGCGCTCGGCGAGAGCGTCACCGAGGGCACTGTCACCCGCTGGCTGAAGGCCGAGGGTGAGCGCGTCGAGGCCGACGAGCCGCTGCTCGAGGTGTCGACCGACAAGGTCGACACCGAGATCCCGGCCCCTGCCTCCGGTGTCCTGGCCTCCATCAAGGTCGCCGAGGACGAGACCGTCGAGGTGGGCGCCGAGCTGGCGATCATCGACGACGGCAGCGGCGCCCCGGCGGCCCAGCCGGCCCCGGCCGCCGAGCAGTACGCCCCGCCGGCTCCCGAGCCGGCCCCGGCCGCGCAGCCCTCCACCGAGCAGGCCGCCCCGGCTCCGGCGCCCACCGCCGAGGCCGCCGCGGGCGCCGGCTCCGCCCAGGGCACGGACGTGGTCCTGCCCGCGCTCGGTGAGTCCGTCACCGAGGGCACCGTCACCCGCTGGCTGAAGTCGGTCGGCGACTCCGTCGAGGCCGACGAGCCGCTGCTCGAGGTCTCCACGGACAAGGTCGACACCGAGATCCCGGCCCCGGCCTCCGGTGTGCTGCTCGAGATCACGGTCGGCGAGGACGAGACCGCCGAGGTCGGCGCCAAGCTCGCCGTCATCGGCGCTCCGGGTGCCGCTCCGGCCCCGGCGGCTCCGGCCGCTCCCGCCGCTCCGGCCCCGGCCGCCGAGGCCCCGGCTCCGGCTCCCGCCGCGCCCGCCGCCCCGGCTCCGGCCCCGGCCGCCCCGGCCGCCCCTGCGGCTCCGGCTCCGGCCGCCCAGGCTCCGGCCGCTCCCGCCGCCCCGGCCCCGGCCCCGGTCACCCCGGCCCCGGCCGCTCCGGCTCCCGCCGCCGCGCAGGCCACCGACGAGGGTGCCTACGTCACCCCGCTGGTGCGCAAGCTCGCCGCCGAGAACGGCGTCGACCTGGGCTCCGTCAAGGGCACCGGCGTCGGCGGTCGTATCCGCAAGCAGGACGTCCTCGCCGCCGCCGAGGCAGCGAAGGCCGCCGCCGCCGCTCCGGCTCCGGCCGCCGCCGCTGCTCCGGCCGCCGCCAAGAAGGCGCCCGCCCTGGAGGTCTCCCCCCTCCGCGGCCAGACCGTCAAGATGCCGCGCATCCGCAAGGTCATCGGCGACAACATGGTCAAGGCGCTGCACGAGCAGGCGCAGCTGTCGTCGGTCGTCGAGGTGGACGTCACCAAGCTGATGCGACTGCGCGCCCAGGCGAAGGACTCCTTCGCCGCGCGTGAGGGCGTCAAGCTCTCCCCGATGCCGTTCTTCGTCAAGGCCGCCGCACAGGCGCTGAAGGCCCACCCGGTCATCAACGCCAAGATCAACGAGGCCGAGGGGACCATCACCTACTTCGACACCGAGAACGTCGGTATCGCGGTGGACTCCGAGAAGGGCCTGATGACCCCGGTCATCAAGCACGCGGGCGACCTGAACATCGCCGGCATCGCCAAGGCCACGGCGGAGCTGGCGGGCAAGGTCCGCGCCAACAAGATCACGCCGGACGAGCTGTCCGGTGCGACCTTCACCATCTCCAACACCGGTTCGCGCGGTGCGCTCTTCGACACGATCATCGTGCCGCCAGGCCAGGTCGCGATCCTCGGCATCGGCGCCACGGTCAAGCGCCCGGCCGTCATCGAGACGGAGGAGGGCACGGTCATCGGCGTCCGCGACATGACGTACCTGACCCTGTCCTACGACCACCGCCTGGTGGACGGCGCCGACGCCGCGCGTTACCTGACGGCGGTCAAGGCGATCCTGGAGGCCGGCGAGTTCGAGGTCGAGCTGGGTCTGTAAGGCAGCGCCCTACGGCTGAAGTCCGATGCCCCCGTCCGTGAAAACGGGCGGGGGCATCGACGTCCCCCAGGGGCGCGGGGAACTGCGCGAACAACCACGGACAACCCGCAGCCGCCCGACAACGGACGGCACCGCGTCACTGGGCGCCCCGCCCCGGCCGCAGGCCGTGTAAGTCTCGTCTCACCTGCGCGAAAGCGTCCCCGTCCGCTCCTCCAGCGAAGCGCCCTGGCCGTATTGTCTAAACGTCGGCCGCGCCCCTAAGGAGCCCTCATGACCGCCCCCGTCATCCACTCGCTGCGCGAACAGATCCGCGAGCACATCCTGGAGGGGATCATCAGCGGGCGCTGGCAGCCGGGCGAGCGCATCGTGGAGCGCCGTATCGCGACGGAGCTGGAGGTCAGCCAGACCCCCGTCCGCGAGGCCCTGCGCGAGCTGGAGTCGCTGCGGCTGATCGAGTCGGCTCCCAACAAGGGCGTGCGCGTCCGCAACCTCACCGCCGCCGACCTGGAGGAGAGCTACCCCGTCCGGGCCGGCCTGGAGGCCATCGCCGCGGAGCTCGCCGCCGACCGGCTGGCGCAGGACTGCTCGGCCCTGGAACCGCATGTCTCCGCCCTCTACGAGGCCGACAGCAAGGCCGACGGCACGGCCCAGGTCCGCCACACGGTCGGCTTCCACCGTGAACTGGTGCGCGCCGCGGGCAACTCGGTGCTGCTGCACACCTGGGAAGGCCTCGGCATCGAGGTCTTCACGGCCCTGTCCATCCGCTGGCTGGGCACCGTACAGCAGTCGTACGCGGAGGAGCACCAGGAGCTGGTGGAGGCCTTCAGGCGGCGGGACCCGCGGATCGCGGAACTGGTGAAGGCGCATGTGCTGGGGTGCGCGCCCCGGCACGAGGGCTGAGCGCACCCTCGCTCAAACGAGGCTGTGAACGTTCGCTCACACGTGGCCCCACCTGCGAAAAGCCTTCGAAAGCAAGGCACCCGGTGTCTTCGGTCGAGGCACCGCGTGCCTACTTTCTCGTGATCGGGAGGTTTTCGCCGGGAACCCTTTGATCGATCATCGATCAGGGGGTTACAGTCGCCGACGGACTTCCACCGAAGTCTCGCCCTGTCCTGCCAAAGACCTAGGGCACCCCCGAACCCTTACGCAGATGAGGGAACCCCCTTCGACTGAGGAAGGCGGCGACATGACCGACCCCAACGCCATCCAGCCGAGCGCGCTCGACCAGCTCCCCGACCGCGACCCGGAGGAGACCGCCGAATGGCAGGCCTCGCTGGACGCGGTCGCCAAGGCGGCCGGCCCGCACCGTGCCGCGTACCTGATGCGCCGCACACTGGAGCGCGCCGAGGGCGCCGGCATCGCGCTGCCGAAGCTCCTCGAGACCGACTACGTCAACACCATCCCGACCGCCGCCGAGCCGGCCGTCCCCGGTGACGAGGCCATGGAGGCCCGGATCACCGCGTGGAACCGCTGGAACGCGGCCGCGATGGTCACCCGTGGCAGCAAGTACGGCGTCGGCGGCCACATCGCCACCTTCGCCTCGGCCGCCTGGCTGTACGAGACCGGGTTCAACCACTTCTTCAAGGGCAAGGAGGCCGACGGCTCGGGCGACCAGCTCTACATCCAGGGCCACGCCTCCCCCGGCATCTACGCCCGCGCCTTCCTGGACGGCCGCCTGACCGAGGCCCACCTGGACAACTTCCGCCAGGAGTCCGGCGGCAACGGCCTGCCGTCCTACCCGCACCCGCGGCGCCTGCCCTGGCTGTGGGAGTTCCCGACGGTGTCCATGGGCCTCGGCCCGCTGTCGGCGATCTACCAGGCGCGCTTCAACCGCTACCTCACCAACCGCGGCATCAAGGACGTCTCCGCCTCGCACGTGTGGGCGTTCCTCGGCGACGGCGAGATGGACGAGCCGGAGTCGACGGCGGCCCTCGCGCTCGCCGCGCGTGAACAGCTGGACAACCTGACCTTCGTCATCAACTGCAACCTGCAGCGCCTCGACGGTCCGGTCCGCGCCAACTTCAAGATCGTGCAGGAGCTGGAGGCCCAGTTCCGCGGCGCCGGCTGGAACGTCATCAAGACGCTGTGGGGCTCCGCCTGGGACGAGCTGTTCCGGCTCGACACCAACGGCGCGCTCGTACGCCGTCTGCGCGAGGTACCCGACGCGCAGGTCCAGACGTACCAGACCCGCGACGCCGCCTACATCCGCCAGGACTTCTTCGGCAAGGACCCGGAGCTCGCCGAGCTGTCGAAGCTGCTGAGCGACGACAAGATCCTGGAGATCTTCCACCTGTCCCGCGGTGGTCACGAGCCGCGCAAGGTGTACGCCGCGTACAAGGCCGCCGTCGAGCACAAGGGCGCGCCGACCGTGATCCTGGCCCAGACGGTCAAGGGCCACACCCTCGGCGAGGGCTTCGCGTCGAAGAACGCCAACCACCAGATGAAGAAGCTGACGGTGGACGAGTTCAAGGCGATGCGCGACCTGCTGGAGCTGCCGATCAAGGACAGCGACTTCGTCGACGGCGTCGTCCCCTACGGCCACCCGGGCGCCGACTCCCCCGAGGTGCGCTACCTCCAGGAGCGCCGCGCCGCCCTCGGCGGTCCGGCCCCGGCCCGCCGCGTCCACCCGGTCGCGCCGCTGCCGGCCCCGGCCGAGAAGGCGTTCGCGTCCTTCGACAAGGGCTCCGGCTCGCAGAACGTGGCGACGACCATGGCGTTCGTCCGTCTGATCAAGGACCTGGTCCGCGACAAGGAGACCGGCAAGCGCTGGGTGCCGATCGTCCCCGACGAGGCGCGCACCTTCGGCATGGAGAGCCTCTTCCCGTCCCTCGGCATCTACTCGCCGAAGGGCCAGACGTACGAGCCGGTCGACCGCGACCAGCTGATGTACTACAAGGAGGCCAAGAACGGCCAGATCCTCAACGAGGGGATCACCGAGGCCGGTTCGATGGCCGACTTCATCGCCGCGTCCACCGCGTACTCCACGCACGGCGAAGCGATGATCCCGTTCTACATCTTCTACTCGATGTTCGGCTGGCAGCGCACGGCCGACCAGATGTGGCAGCTCGGCGACCAGCTCGGCCGCGGCTTCCTCGTCGGCGCCACCGCCGGCCGTACGACGCTGACGGGCGAGGGCCTGCAGCACGCCGACGGTCACTCCCCCGTCATCGCGGCGACGAACCCGGCGGCGCTGACGTACGACCCGGCGTTCGCGTACGAGGTCGCCACGATCGTCAAGGACGGTCTGCGCCGCATGTACGGCGAGGCGGCCCCGGGTGAGGACCCGAACGTCTTCTACTACCTCACGGTCTACAACGAGCCGCTCCCGCAGCCGGCGAAGCCCTCGGGCCTCGGCATCGACGAGGGCATCGTCAAGGGCCTGTACCGCTTCAACACGGCGGAGTCGGCCGAGCTGTCCCCGGCTGCCAACGCCCCGCGCATCCAGCTGCTGGGCTCGGGCACCGCGATCCACTGGACGCTGAAGGCCCAGCGGATGCTCGCCGAGGAGTGGGGCGTGGCCGCCGACGTGTGGTCCGCGACCTCCTGGACCGAGCTGCGCCGTGACGCGCTGGAGGCCGACGCGGCCCTGCTGCGCGGCGAGGAGCGCGTGCCGTACGTCCGCCAGGCGCTCCAGGGCGCCGAGGGCCCGGTGCTGGCGGTCTCCGACTACATGCGCCAGGTCCCGGACCAGATCGCCCAGTGGGTCGAGCAGGACTACTCCTCGCTCGGTGCCGACGGCTTCGGCCTCTCCGACACCCGCGAGGCCGCCCGCCGCCACTTCGGTGTCGACGCCGAGTCGATCGTCGTCGCGGCCCTGGCCCAGCTCGCCCGGCGCGGCGAGGTCAAGGCGACCGCGGTGAAGGAAGCGCGGGAGAAGTACGGCCTGTAAGGACCGCTCGCTTTTCGGGAGGCCTCCGCTTCGGCGGGGGCCTCCTTGCATGATGGCCGTATGCGCGCAGCCCGGCTGATCAAGATGGTGCTTCTCCTCCAGTCCCGGCCCTCCATGACCGCCGCCGAGCTGGCGCGGGAGCTGGAGGTGTCGGAGCGGACGGTCACACGGGACGCGCAGGCGCTGTCGGAGGCCGGGGTGCCGGTGTACGCCGACCGGGGTCGGGCCGGCGGGTACCGGCTGATCGGCGGCTACCGCACCCGGCTGACGGGGCTGGCGCGCGGTGAGGCGGAGGCGCTGTTCCTGTCGGGGGTGCCGGGGGCGCTGCGGGAGATGGGTCTGGAGGACGCGGCGTCGGCGGCGCGGCTGAAGGTGTCGGCGGCGTTGCTGCCGTCCCTGCGGGACGCGTCGCGTACGGCGGCGCAGCGGTTCCATCTGGACGCGCCGGGCTGGTTCCGGGAGCCGGAGACGCCCGAGCTGCTGCCCGCGGTCGCGGAGGCGGTGTGGGACGACCGGGTGCTGGCCGGGCGCTACCGGCGCGGGCAGGAGGAGGCCGCGCGGGTGCTGGAGCCGTACGGGCTCGTGCTGAAGGCGGGGGTCTGGTACCTGTGCGCGCGGGTGGTCCCGGAGGGTGCCTTCCGGACGTACCGGATCGACCGGTTCGCCGGGGTCGAGCCGCTTCAGGAGCGGTTCCGCAGGGACGAGGACTTCGATCTGCCGGGGTTCTGGGCGGCGCAGGCCGAGCGGTTCGCGCGGTCGCTGCTGCGGGCCGAGGTGGTGGTGCGGGTGTCGCCGGAGGGGCTGCGGCTGCTGCCGCACGCGGTCGACCCGGTGGCCGCGCGGGACGCACGGGCGGAGGCGGGCGAGCCGGACGCCGAGGGGTGGGTCGTCCTGACCCTGCGGGTGGAGTCGGAGGAGGTCGCCCTCACCCAGCTCACCGCGCTGGGGCCGGAGGCCGAGGTGCTGGCGCCCGAGCCGCTGCGGGCCCGGTTCGCGGAGCGCGCGCTGCGGCTGGCACAGCTGTACGGGCGGGTCTGATGCGGGGCTTCGGGGTGCGTGCCCCCGGCCGAGGGACGATGCTGGACCCGTGATGGACGAGACGGAGTTCTGGGAGCTGGTGGACAGCACCCGCGAGGCCGCCGAGGGCGACCCCGAGGACCAGGCCGACCTGCTGGTGGAGCGGCTCACCGCCCTCGATCCCGAGTCCGTGCTCGACTTCGCCCGGCACTTCGAGGCCCGCTACAACCGCGCCTACCACTGGGACCTGTGGGGCGCCGCATGGGTGCTGCTCGACGGGGCCAGCGACGACGCCTTCGACTTCTTCCGCTGCTGGCTGATCGGGCAGGGCCGCGAGGTGTTCGAGGGCGCGCTGCACGACCCGGACGCGCTCGCCGACCTGCTGAAGGACTTCGACGAGGAGATCGACGGCGACGGCGAGGAACTCGGCTACGCCGCCGACGAGGCCTACGAACAGCTCACCGGCACCGTCGCCCCCGACCTCGGCATCCCGCCCGCGCCCTCGGAGCCGGAGGGCACGGCGCTGGACTTCGAGGACGACGGGGAGCTGGCGGCCCGCTATCCACGGCTGTGGGAGCGGTTCAGGGGTTAGACACAGCTAGGCCCGGCCCTGCAGGCGGGCCGCCAGTCGGCGGATCTCCGGCAGCAGGGCGCTGAGGGACGCCCCGGGGCAGCTGGTCATGAAGGCGTCCTTGTGGGCCGCGAGGGCGGGCAGTGCGGCGGCGGTGCCCGCGCTGAAGCGGCTGCGGCTGTTGCTGGAGACCAGGCGGACCCGCGCCCGCGGGTCGGTGTCCGACAGGCCCAGTTTCCAGGCGGCCAGTGCCGCGATCGCGTCGCTCATCACGCGCGGCACCGGCGTTCCCTCGGTGAAGGTGCCGATCGCGGCGATGCCGGCGGTGCGGTGGTTGAAGCCCTGGGTGTGGGCGCCGGTGACGGCCCGCTCGACGCCGCCCGCGCGGCCCTCGTAGATGATGCCGCAGCGGTCGACGAGGAAGTTGTAGCCGATGTCGTCCCAGTCCCGGGCGCCGGTCTGGCCGGCGTAGAGGTAGCGGATGATGCGGGGCGTCTCGGCGCAGTCGTAGGCGTTGGGCGAGTCGGTGTGGTGCACGAAGACGGCGACGACCCGGTCGTCGTAGCGCGGCGGCGGGGGGCTGGCGGGGGCGGTGCCGTCGGTCAGCCAGGCCGAGCGGGGCACGATCGTGGGCCGGGGCGCGGCGTGCACACCCGAGACGGGGCGGGAGGCGGCCCGCACGGCGGCCGGCCGCTCCACCCCGGCCGCGCACAGCGCCAGCGCCACGGCGGCGGCCAGCCCGGGCAGCGCGCCCAGCACCGGCAGGGCGGGGCCGGGGATCGGCACGGCGGCACAGCGGCGGGCCGCGGCTCGCGCGCGGTGGGCCAGTCGCTCGACACGCATGGACCCACTGTCGGTCCGTTCTCTTCCGTCCGCGATGTGTGCTCTGCCAGCCGGAGGAACGTTCGTCCCGGTCGGGGACGTTTTCCGGGGTACACGGCTGATCATCGGGCCCGTGCCGAGGGGCGTCCGAGAGAAAGGCGACGCGTGTGGACCTGCTCGTCATCCTTCTGCTGCCGCCGATCCTGGTCCCGGCGGTGGCGGGCCGTGGGCCGGGGCGGCGGACCGGGACGGGCCGGGGTCCGCTGAGAGCGGCGGACGGCGCCGCCCGGGCGGTGGCGAGGTCGCTGGCGGCGCTGATCGTGGCGTGGGCCGCGGCGGGCGTGCCGGCCGCGGCCGCGGCGCCCCCGCCGACCGTGCAGCAGGCGCCGGCGGCGGGCTTCCCGCAGGTGTCCTCGGCCGAGGTGGCCGGGCCCTCCGGCGACACCGTCACCCCCGCGGCGACCCGGGCCGCCCAGCGCAGCAGCGTCAAGATCGAGGGCGCCTCCGGCAACCAGGGCCTCGAAGGCAGCGGGTTCGTGTACGCGCCGGAGCATGTGCTGACCAACGCCCATGTGGTGGCCGGCATCGACGCGCCGAGCGTGCGGGTCGGCGGGCTCGGACGGCCGTACGGGGCGCGCGTGGTGCTCTTCGACCCGGACAAGGACGTGGCCGTGCTGTACGTGCCGGGACTGCGGGCGCCGGTCCTGCGCTTCGACGACGACGCCGAGCGCGGGGAGGCGGCCGTGGTGGCCGGGTATCCGCAGGACGGCGGCCTCGAACTGCAGACGGCCACGATCGCGGACCGGGTCCGCGCGACCGGGCAGGACATCTACAGCGACGAGGCGGTCACCCGCGACGTCTACGCCATCCACTGCACGGTCCGCCCCGGCAACTCCGGCGGCCCCCTGCTGACCCCCGACGGCCGCGTCTTCGGCGTCGTCTTCGCCCGCTCGACCTCGGACGACGACACGGCCTACGTCCTGACCGCCGACGAGGTCGCCCCCGAGGCGGACCGCGGCGAGGACGCGACGGCTCAGGTGGACACGGGCGAGCTGGTCACGTCGTAGGGGACGGTCACGAGGTGAGGCACGCCGCTTCCTAGGGCGAGGGCGCCGCCCGGGGGGCGATCGCCTCGTCCAGCGCCATCACGAGGTGAGGCCGGACCGCTCCTGGGGCGGGCCGCCTCCTCGGGCGCCGGCGCCGCGGGGAGCGCGATCGCCTCATCCGGCGCGGTCACGTCGTGCGGCGCGACCCCCATGTCGGCCCGGTCAGCTTGTCCGGCACGCCGATCCGTCCCTCACGCCGCCCCGAACGAGCGCGGTGGCCCCGACCGGGACGGCCGCCTCGTCCCGCGCGGGCGCCTCGTCGCGTCACGGGGTCTCAGACCAGCCGCTGCCCCATCAGTACGTCGTCCACGTACGCCCCGTCCAGGAGGAACTCCTCCGGCTGTACGCCCTCCACGGCGAAGCCCTCGGCCTCGTACAGGGCGCGGGCGGCGGTGTTGTGGCCGAGGACCCGCAGGGTGAGGCGGCGGGCACCCAGGGCTCGTGCCCGCTCGACCGCGGCGCGGACCAGTGCCCGGCCGACTCCCTTGCCGCGCGCCGTGTCGTCCACGGCGAGGCCGCGGATCTGGCGGACATGGGCGTTGGACGGCAGCGGCGTGGGAAAGCCGAGCCGGACGTACCCCACCAGCCGTCCGTCGAGCTCGGCGACCAGATGGTCCCCCGGCCCCGCCGTCTCCCGGAAGAACGGCTCGTCGAGCCCCGGCCGCGGGGTCACCGCGTGCCCGTAGGACCAGGTCACATGGTCGAGGCGGCTCAACGCGGGCTCGTCGGCGTACGTCGCGACGCGTATGCGTATCTGCGGATCCGGCATGCCCGCCACTGTACGGCGACGTGCCGGGGCGGGTCCGGGATTATCCGGGGCGCGGACGGCAGGCCCGGCCCGGATGTGCAGGGTGCACCCGGCAGGATGGGGGGATGGAGCATGCGCGAATCGTGGTGGCCGGGGCGTCGGGGCTCATCGGGCGGGCCCTGGTGCGGTCGTTGAGGGCGGACGGGCACGAGGTGGTGCGGCTGGTGCGGCGGGAGCCGGGGGCGGCGGACGAGATCCGCTGGGACCCGCGGGGCGGCCGGGTGGATCTGCCCGAGTGCGACGCGGTGGTGAACCTCGCGGGAGCGGGCGTCGGCAACCGGCCGTGGACGCGCGCCTACAAGGAGGAGATCCGCGCCAGCCGGGTGCTGGGCACCCTCGCCCTGGCCCGGGCGATCGCCGCGCTGGAGCCGCGCCCGCGGGTCTTCGTGAACGGCAGCGCGGTCGGCTACTACGGCGACACCGGGCAGCGCGCGGTCGACGAGGACGCGCCCGCCGGGGAGGGCTTCCTGCCGTCGGTGTGCGTGGAGTGGGAGGCCGCGGCGGCGCCCGCGCAGGAGGCCGGGGTCCGCACGGCGTTCGTGCGCACCGGGCTGGTGGTGGCCCGCGGCGGCGGGGCGTGGGGGCGGCTGTTCCCTCTGTTCAAGGCGGGGTTGGGGACACGGTTCGGGGACGGCGGGCAGTACTGGTCGTACGTCTCGCTGCACGACGAGGTCGCCGCGATCCGGCATCTGCTCGACCGCGACGACCTGTCGGGGCCGTTCAACGTGACCGCGCCCGAGCCGCTGACGAACCGTGAGATCACCGCGGCGATGGGCCGTGTGCTGCACCGCCCCGCCGTACTCGCCGTGCCCGCGCCGGTGTTGCGGACCGTCCTCGGTGACATGGCCGGTGAGGTGCTGGGCAGCACCCGTGTGCTGCCGATGCGGCTGCTGGAGTCGGGGTTCGTGTTCGCCTTTCCGGGGATCGAGGACACGATCCGGGCCGCGCTCGACTGAGGACGCGACCGGAAGGCGCCTTCGGGAAGCGGCGGTTGACGCCCATGTGCGACCGCCGTGCGACCGTGCCCTGCCCATGCGCGACTGCCTCCGATCGGCCGCGGCCCTAACCTCGACCAGAACTCGGGTATCCCCGGAGTCCATTGGGGGCATGAGGTCTCCACCGGCCGCGCAACCTCAACCTCGAGGAGGGGCACGTGCTTCAGCCCGCGTATCAGGCGGACGTCGTCGTGGTGGGAGCCGGGGTCGCCGGTCTCGCCGCCGCACAGAGGCTGACCAGCGCAGGAGTCACCACCGCCGTCCTGGAAGCCGCCCCCTGTCCCGGCGGCCGCATGTCGACCGAGAAGGTCGACGGCTTCCGGCTCGACCGGATCGGGCAACTGCTGTCCACGGCGTATCCCGAACTGGGCGCGACCCCGGGCCTCGGCGCACTCGCCCTGCGCCGCTTCGAGCCGGGCGTCCTGATACACAGCGACGGACGCCGGCACCGCGTCGGCGCCCAGGTCCACCGAGGGAGCGCGAGGGGCGCACTTCACGCAGTGCGCGCCTTCGCGAGCGCCCCTCGGCCGCAGCAGCCCGGCAAGCCGGTCGGCACCGCCGTCGACCAGGCCCGGCTGGGCACGGCCCTCGCCCGGCTCGCCGCGACCCCGGTCGAACGCCTCCTGGCACGCCCCGAGCTGCCCGCCGCACAGGCCCTCACCGCCCGCGGCCTGCCCGCCCGCACGATCGACGGCTTCCTGCGCCCGCTGCTCGCCGCGCTGCTGTGCGACCCGGACCTGACCACGTCCAGCCGGTGCGCCGACCTCGCGCTGCGCGCCTTCGCCGCGGGGCGGCTGTGCGTGCCGGAGGGCGGCGCGGAGGTGCTGCCGGAGCTGCTGGCGCGCACCCTGCCGCCGGGCACCCTGCACACCGGCGTCCAGGTCACCTCCGTCTCCACGACCTCGGTCGGCACGGCCGAGCACGGCGAGTTCCGCTGCCGCGCGGTCCTGCTCGCCACCGACGCCCGTACGGCCGCCGACCTGCTGCCCGGCCTGCGCGTGCCGGACTTCCACCCGGTGACGGTGATCCACCACACCACGGACGTGCCGCCCACGACCGGTGCCTCTCTCGTCCTGGACGCCGACCGCGGAGGCCCCGTCTCCCACACGGCCCTGATGAGCGACCTCGACCCCACCAGGGCCCCGGCGGGCCGGGCCCTGATCTCCTCGACGGTCCTCGGCACCCCGCCCCCCGACCTCGACACGGCCGTCCGTACGCACCTCTCCCGCCTCTACGGCACCTCCACCGCCCGCTGGGAGACCCTCGCCGTCCACCACACCCCCGAGGCGGTCCCGGCCATGCGCCCACCCCACGACCTCCACCGCCCCGTCCGCCTCCTGGCCGGCCTCTACGTCTGCGGCGACCACCGCGACACCAGCACAGTCCAGGGAGCCCTCCACTCGGGCCACAGGGCGTCCCAGGCCCTCCTGACGGACCTGGGCCTGACGCCTTCGACGCACCAGGAGGACCCGATGCTCACAACGCGGGCCGCCTGAACGCCCTCAGGGGCGCGGGGAACTGCGCGACCAGCCACAACGAACGGCAAGACGGAACACAACGGTCGGACCCACGGCGGAACCTACTGCAACGCCGCGACCTTCTCGCGATACCCCCTGACCGGCGCAGCGTCCTTGTACGGCTCCAACCGCCGCTCGAAGTCCCTGATGTACTCCACCGCCCGAACCGACCGCATCTCCACCGCCTGCCCGGGCGGCCTCCGCGGCCAACGCACAGGCCTGATCCAGCTCCCCCAACCCCAGCCGAGCCGTAGCCAGCACCACCCGGCAGAACAACCGGCTCCGGGCGAACCCGGCCCCCCGCATCTGCAACGACTTCTCCGCATGCTGCGCGGCCGTCCGGAACAGCTGAAGATCCCGGTGCGCGTGCCCGAACTCGTCGGCGAGCTGCGCCTCGTCGAATGACCGCGCCCAGTACGGAGTCTCGTCCCCGGGCCGGGCCGCCTCCAGCGCGCGCTCGGCCCGCACCAGGGCCGCCGTACAGGCCCGGACCTCCCCCAGCACCCCGTGCCCGCGCGCCTCGGCCGCGTGCAGCAGTGCCTGCACGACCGGCGGAGCCGACCCGCCGACGCCCTGCTGGGCGACCCGGGCGAGCTGCACGGCCTCGCGCCCGTGTCCGAGGTAGACGGCCTGACGGCTCATGGTGACCAGCACGTACGACCCGTACGCCCGGTCCGCCGCGGCCTGCGCGAGCCGCAGCGCCTGGACGAAGTAGCGCTGGGCGAGGCCGTGCGCGGCGATGTCGTACGACGTCCAGCCGGCGAGCCGGGTGAGATCCGCGGCCGCGGCGAACAGGCGGCGGCCGGTCTGCTCGCCGTAGGTGCCGCGCAGCATCGGCTCGCACTCGTGCTCCAGGTAGCGCACCAGGGCCTGGCGGGCGTGGCCGCCGCCGTACATGTCGTCCAGGGTGCGGAACAGGTCGCCCACCGAGCGCAGGGCGGCGACGTCGCCCGCGGTGACCTTCTGGCCGGGGCCACGCTCGCTCTGGCCGCGCTGGCGCGGTACGGCGGGACGGCCCTGGGCGGGCACCCGGGCGGGCTGCTCACCTCGGGTGACGGAGTCGTCGGGCCGCCCGATCAGCCAGTCCCGGCTGGGGACGACGAGTCCCGCCGGGGTGAAGGCGATCTTGCGCAGTTCGGCGTGGCTGCCGGAGTCCTTGCGCCACAGGCCGCTGACGATGTCGACGGCCTCCTCGGGGCTGCCGGCGTACTCCAGGCCGGCGTAGACGGGGGCGCAGGCGTCCAGGCCGAGGTCCTGGGCGGTGAGGCGGCGGCCGAGGCGACGGGTGAAGACCTCGGCGATCAGGGCGGGGGTGGTGCCGCGCGGCTGCTGTCCGCGCAGCCATCGGGTCACGGACGTCTTGTCGTATCTGAGATCGAGCCCGTGCTCCATGCCGAGCTGGTCCACACGGCGGGCGAGACCTGCGTTGGAGAACCCCGCTTCTGCGATCAGGGCGGCGAGCTGACGGTTGGGGGTGCGCTGCGCGGGGCGATCCGTCATGTGCGGTGCGGTCTCCTGCCTTCCGGGCGTTCCGAAGTGCCTGGAATTGCCTGTGAGCAGCCCTTATGGCCTTGTGAACGGCGTGAATGTAGCGGAGCGTGAGCAGGTGACCACACTCTTCGACGCCCATTCATCCGATCGTGTGAGGATTGCCTGCCGGGCTGACGTGCGACCGGGAGTCGTACAGTGGCGTGGGCGCGTTTCATGCCTTACGACTTCGAGGAGGCGCTTGCCGTGAGTGAGCTGCGGTTCGTCCGTATGGGGTTCGGCGCGGACATGGTCGACTACCAGGCCGCCTGGGACGAGCAGCGCCGCGTGCACGCCGCCCGTTTCGCGGACGAGGTGCCCGACACATGTCTGCTCCTGGAGCACCCGCCGGTGTACACCGCGGGCCGCCGCACCGCACCCGAGGAGCGCCCGCTCGACGGCACGCCCGTGATCGACGTGGACCGCGGCGGCAAGATCACCTGGCACGGTCCCGGCCAGCTCGTCGGCTACCCGATCCAGAAGCTGCCCCGCCCGGTGGACGTGGTCGCGCATCTGCGCCGCCTGGAGGAGGCGATGATCCGGGTGTGCGCCGAGTTCGGCATCGAGACCTCGCGGGTGGAGGGCCGGGCCGGCGTCTGGGTGCTGGGCGACCCGGTCGAGGAGCGCCCTGCGCTCGGCGGGCTCACGCTCGACTTCGACCCGCGGACCACCGACCCGGAGTTCGACCCGCGGCTGAACGGCCCCGAGTACGCGCCCTCGAACGCGGGCCAGCGCCGCGAGGACCGCAAGATCTGCGCCATGGGCATCCGTGTCGCCAAGGGCGTCACCATGCACGGCTTCGCCCTGAACGTGAACCCGGACACCTCCAACTTCGACAAGATCATTCCCTGCGGCATCCGCGACGCGGGCGTGACGTCCCTCTCCTACGAACTCGGCCGCGAGGTCACCATCGAGGACGTGCTGCCGGTGGCCGAGCGGCACCTGAAGGACGTACTGGAGAACGCGGACCTCAAGCCGCGCGAGATCGAGAAGACGCCGGCTGCCTGACGGCGCTCGGGGCATTCAAATCCACGGGCGTACCCTTGAGGACGCCGAAGAATCAATCGCTAGGGAGCCGGTCGTGTCCGCAGTCGCACCCGACGGACGCAAGATGCTGCGCCTGGAGGTCCGCAACAGCCAGACCCCCATCGAGCGCAAGCCCGAGTGGATCAAGACCCGGGCGAAAATGGGCCCCGAGTACACCAAGATGCAGAACCTGGTGAAGGGCGAGGGCCTGCACACGGTCTGCCAGGAAGCCGGCTGCCCCAACATCTACGAGTGCTGGGAGGACCGTGAGGCCACGTTCCTCATCGGTGGCGACCAGTGCACCCGGCGCTGCGACTTCTGCCAGATCGACACCGGCAAGCCCGAGGCGCTCGACCGCGACGAGCCGCGCCGCGTGGGTGAGTCCGTGGTCACTATGGACCTGAACTACGCCACCATCACCGGCGTCGCCCGCGACGACCTGGAGGACGGCGGCGCCTGGCTGTACGCCGAGACGGTCCGCCAGATCCACCAGCAGACCGCTTCCCGTGAGGCCGGCCGCACCAAGGTCGAGCTGCTGGCCCCCGACTTCAACGCCGTCCCGGAGCTGCTGCGGGAGGTCTTCGAGTCCCGCCCCGAGGTCTTCGCGCACAACGTCGAGACCGTCCCGCGGATCTTCAAGCGCATCCGCCCCGGCTTCCGCTACGAGCGCTCCCTGAAGGTGATCACCGAGGCCCGCGACTTCGGCCTGGTGACCAAGTCGAACCTGATCCTCGGCATGGGCGAGACCCGCGAGGAGGTCAGCGAGGCGCTCAAGCAGCTGCACGACGCGGGCTGCGAGCTGATCACCATCACGCAGTACCTGCGCCCCTCCGTGCGCCACCATCCGGTCGAGCGCTGGGTGAAGCCGCAGGAGTTCGTGGAGCTGAAGGAGGAGGCCGAGGAGATCGGCTTCTCCGGTGTGATGTCGGGCCCGCTGGTGCGGTCCTCCTACCGTGCGGGCCGCCTGTACCAGATGGCCAAGGAGAAGCGCGGCAGCTTCACCGCCACCCAGGCTGTGTGAATTCAGGCACAAGCAACTACCCGCCAGTAGAGGCGAGTTGGCAGCGGCCCCGGCCGTCCCCGCAGATGGGGGCGTACGCCGGGGCCGCTTCGCTGTGCCCGGACCCTCGAAAGTCCACGTCGAAAGGTTTCATCGGCGTTTGACCCCCCGGTCATGCCCTGGTAACACCAATCAGTGACGGTTTACTCACGCCACGTGCACCCGCACCGAGGGGGACCCACAGTCATGCAGGCCGCGCCCGTTCGCGCCACCGCGATCCCGTCCTTCGCCGACGCCCTGCGCGCCGTCGAGTCGCTTCTGATGAGCGGCGGCCAGCGCACGGCCCGCCGCAACGCCTGGACCTCCGTCCTGGAGGACCGCCGCCGTGCCAAGGACCGGGTGGAGGCCCAGCGCGTGCTGGACCAGGCCGCCGCCCGCTCCTGAATCCGGTCCACCCGGCACTGCCGTCGAAGGCGCTCCCGGGGCCACGTAGACTTCGTGGCATGGCGAGGAAGGAAACCGCGGCGGACGCCGCGAACGCAGGGCGACTGAAGCAGATCGCTCTCACGTACAAGATGACCCGCAAGGCCGACAAGAAGATCGGTCTTGTACTCGCGGCCGTCGGACTCGGCGTCCTCGGTGTGTTCCTCGCGATCGGCTTCTTGATCGGCCACCCGGTCTATCTCGGCATCCTGGGCCTGCTGCTCGCCTTCCTCGCGACGGCGATCGTGTTCGGCCGCCGGGCCGAGCGGGCCGCCTTCGGGCAGATGGAGGGCCAGCCGGGCGCCGCCGCGGCCGTGCTGGACAACATCGGCCGGGGCTGGACGACGACCCCCGCGGTGGCGATGAACCGCAGCCAGGACGTGGTGCACCGGGCGGTCGGCAAGCCCGGCATCGTCCTGGTGGCCGAGGGCAACCCGAACCGGGTGAAGAGCCTGCTGGCCGCCGAGAAGAAGAAGATGAACCGCATCGTCGCGGACGTGCCGGTGCACGACATCGTCGTGGGCACGGGCGAGGGCCAGGTCGAGCTGAAGAAGCTCCGCACCACCATGCTCAAGCTCCCCCGCGTCCTGACCGGCCCGCAGATCACCGCCACCAACGACCGGCTGCGCGCCCTCGGTGACCTGATGAGCAACATGCCGCTGCCGAAGGGCCCGATGCCCAAGGGCATGAAGCTGCCGAAGGGCGGCCCGAAGGGTCGCTGACCCACTCCTCGTACACGAAGGGGCGCCCGGTGCTCGACAGCACCGGGCGCCCCTTCGTCGTAGACATGACCGTCGTAGACGTGACCGTCGTCGGCGTGACCGTCGTCGGCGTGACCGTCATGGGCGTACCACATGGTGTGATCTTCGCCGTATACGATCTTCGGCGTATACGAAGGTCAGATGCGGACCTCGACCGTGCCGGCCAGCCGGTCGTGCAGGCCGCGGCCGTCGCGGTCCCAGATCAGGGCGGGGATCGCGAGGCACAGCAGGACCGAGCGGACCAGGGCGCGCACCGGGTTCACCGTCTTGGTGTCGACGGCGATCACGCGCAGGCCGAAGAGGCGCTTGCCGGGCGTGGAGCCGATCGTGCCGACGGTGAGGACGCTCAGCGCCAGGAAGATCAGCAGGGCCCAGTTGCCGGTGGCCTGGCCGTACCCGTCGGTGATCAGGCCGTATGCGATGAGCATGCACAGCCCCCAGTCGACGGCGAGGGCGCCGAGGCGCCTGCCGGGGCGGGCGATCGAGCCGGGCCCCTGCTGCGGGAGGCCGAGCTGTTCACCCGGATGTCCGAAGTCGGCACCGGCTTCCTCCATGGCCGCGCGGGGCCCGGAGAGCCATGATCCGATTGCTTGCCTCTTGTCCACCCGTACACGGTACTGCGCCCGTTTTCGACCGGAGCACGGCGGGGTGTGTCGGAGCTACCGTGGAAGGTGAGCCGGTTAACTTCTGCGAAACAAATGGGTCACGCCCGAGAAATCACCCGTCCCTAGGGTCAGGTGCGAGCGTGTGCCACCGCACTGGCCGCACGAACGAACTACCACCCCGGCATGGCGGTCGGGAGTAGGAGGACCTGGATGTTCCAGAACGCCGACGAGGTCAAGAAGTTCATCGCGGACGAGGACGTCAAGTTCATCGACGTCCGCTTCTGCGACCTGCCGGGCGTCATGCAGCACTTCTCGCTGCCCGTCGAGGCGTTCGACCCCGACGAGGAGCTGGCGTTCGACGGTTCGTCGATCCGCGGCTTCCAGGCCATCCACGAGTCCGACATGGCGCTGCGCGCCGACCTGTCGACCGCGCGGGTGGACCCCTTCCGCCGCGACAAGACGCTCAACATCAACTTCTTCATCCACGACCCGATCACGGGCGAGCAGTACTCCCGTGACCCGCGCAACGTGGCGAAGAAGGCCGAGGCGTACCTGGCGTCGACCGGTATCGCCGACACCGCGTTCTTCGGTCCCGAGGCCGAGTTCTACGTCTTCGACAGCGTGCGCTTCAAGACGTCGGAGAACGAGTCCTTCTACCACATCGACTCCGAGGCGGGCGCCTGGAACACCGGTGCCCTGGAGGACAACCGTGGTTACAAGGTCCGCTACAAGGGCGGCTACTTCCCGGTCCCGCCGGTCGACCACTTCGCCGACCTGCGCGCCGAGATCTCCCTGGAGCTGGCCAACGTCGGCCTGAAGGTCGAGCGCCAGCACCACGAGGTGGGCACCGCCGGCCAGGCGGAGATCAACTACCGCTTCAACACGCTGCTCGCCGCCGCCGACGACCTGCAGCTCTTCAAGTACATCGTGAAGAACGTGGCCTGGCGCAACGGCAAGACCGCGACCTTCATGCCGAAGCCGATCTTCGGCGACAACGGCTCGGGCATGCACGTCCACCAGTCGCTGTGGACCAACGGCGAGCCGCTCTTCTACGACGAGCAGGGCTACGCCGGTCTGTCCGACACCGCCCGCTACTACATCGGCGGCATCCTCAAGCACGCCCCGTCGCTGCTGGCGTTCACCAACCCGACGGTGAACTCCTACCACCGTCTGGTGCCGGGCTTCGAGGCGCCGATCAACCTGGTGTACTCGCAGCGCAACCGCTCGGCGGCCATGCGCATCCCGATCACGGGCTCCAACCCGAAGGCCAAGCGCGTCGAGTTCCGCGCGCCCGACTCCTCCGGCAACCCGTACCTGGCCTTCTCGGCCCTGCTGCTCGCGGGCCTCGACGGCATCAAGAACAAGATCGAGCCGGCCGAGCCGATCGACAAGGACCTCTACGAGCTTGCCCCCGAGGAGCACGCGGGCGTCGCCCAGGTCCCGACCTCGCTGAACGCCGTCCTCGACGCCCTCGAGGCCGACCACGAGTTCCTCCTCCAGGGCGACGTCTTCACGTCCGACCTGATCGAGACGTGGATCGACTTCAAGCGCACGAACGAGATCGCGCCGCTGCAGCTGCGTCCGCACCCGCACGAGTTCGAGCTGTACTTCGACGTGTGAGCCGATGACGACCTGCTGACCGAGGTCGGCTGATCATCGAGGAGGCCGTCACCCCGCTGGGGTGGCGGCCTCCTTCGTCTTTCGGGCCGTTTCAGGCGGTGGCTCCCCGTCGGAGGGCCTCCTGCGCGGCGACGTACTTCAGCATCAGCCGTGCGAACTCGACGCGCTCCTGCTGCGGCCAGTCCGCGGTGATCTGCTCGAAGGCGGAGCGCTGGTGCCGGCGGAAGCGGGCCATCAGCTCCTCGCCCTCGGGGCTGAGGTGGAGGACCGTGCGGCGGCCGTCCTGCTGGGAGGCGGCGCGGACCAGGTGGCCGGCGGAGATGCAGTCGGACACCATGCGGCTGGCCACGGAGGGGTCCACGCCCAGGTGCTCGGCCACGGCGCCGACCGTGACTTCGCCGGTGCCGCGCTGTTCGGCCTCCAGGACGATGTTGAGGACCAGGGTGCGGCCGAGGTCCTTCTGGGAGATCGGGTTGTCGACCTCCAGGAGGGAGGAGCGGCGCAGCTTCCCGAACGCGGGGCCGACGGCGTCCAGCAGCTCGTCGGCCGATTCAGGCTCGTGCTTCGTCATGCGCCGCAGCCTACCTATGTACCCCCGCGAAGACATGTGTTGACCTGAAAACGTGTGCATGCAATCATGCATATGTCTTCGCCGGGTCATGGGGCTGTCCAGCTGTCCCTTCCCGGCCTCCTACGAACGGGGAGTTCTCTCATGACCACGCTCATCACCGGCGCCCGCGGCCAGATCGCCCGGTCGGTCCTCGCCCGCCTGCACTCCGCCGGGCTTCCGGTGCGCGCCGCCAGCGCTCGCCCCGCCGAGCTCACCGTCCCGGCCGGCGTCGAGGTCACCGAGCTGGCCCTGGACCGGCCCGAGGGCCTCGAAGCCGCGCTGAGGGGGGTCCGCCAGGTCCTGCTCTATCCGGAGCCCGCCGGTGTCCACGACCTGGTCAAGGCCGCCGAGGCCATGGGCGTGGAGCACATCGTGCTGCTCTCCTCGGCCTCCGTCCTCGGCCCGGACGCCGAGCACGACCCGCTCGCGCGCCACAGCCTGCTGGTCGAGCGCGCCCTCGCCGACGCCGCCCCCACCTGCACCCTCCTGCGCCCCGACGCCTTCGCCAGCAACGCCCTGAGCTGGGCGTACACCCTGGGCCGGGGACCGATCCAGCTCGCCTATCCCGACGCCCAGCTCGCGCCGATCCACCCCGAGGACATCGCCGACATCGCCGTGGAGGCGCTGACCGGCACGTCCCTCACCGGTCGCGCGCTCACGCTGACCGGCCCCGAGTCGCTCACCTTCCGCGCCCAGCTCGCCGTCCTCGCCGACGTCCTCGGCCGGGAGATCCCGGTCGAGCGGATCAGCCGCGCCGAGGCCGAGCGGCAGATGGGCGCGCACATGCCCGCGCCGATGGTGACGTCCCTGCTGAACTTCTGGGCGGCCGCCGACGGCACCCCCGCGGTCGTCCACGACACCACCGACAGCCTCCTCGGCCGGCCCGCCCGCACCTTCCGCCAGTGGGCCGTCGAGAACGCGGCCGCCTTCACCCGAAGCTGACGGCCCCTGAACCGGCGGCGCGTCATCGGGCGTATGTTCTATGGGACACAGATTCCTTCGTCCGAGGCGACACGGGGGGCCGTAGATGCCGACGCACGACCACGACGACAACCAGGAGCGCGAGTACGACCTGCGCTGGGCGGACTCCGCCGAGCACAAGGAACCCTCCGCCCGGGCCCGTATGCTCGCGGCCCGCTGGAAGCAGAACCCACCCGGCCCGGTCCCCTTCCGCGCCGACCCCACCACCTCCGGTCCGCGCCGCTCCTCCTGGGTCTCCACGGCCGTGGTCCTCGGCTGTGTGGTGCTGGTGATCGTGGTGATCGGGTACCTCAACACGCGCTCGCCGTACTGAGCCGTCCCGCCCCGAATCTCACGCGACCGGCCGCCGACCTGGGCCCTACCATCGCCGGATGGGCGGGAGAGCGAGGGGGGCGGCCCGGTGAGCGAGGAGATCTGGATCGGCGGAGTGGGCGCGATGCTGCTCGCCGAGGGCCTGCCGTTGCGTGAGGCGCTGGACGTCACCGACCCGGGTGGGTGGACCGCCTTCGACCTGGGGGTGCGCGGCCACGTCCCACCGGCGCTGCTGCCCGCCCGGCCAGGAAGAGGCCGGCTGCGGCGCGTGAAGCAGCTCACCGAGTCCGAGCTGGCCCTCGCCCTGTGCCACCCGGACGGCCGGATCCGCGAGGCCGCGCTGGACAGGGCGGGGGACCATCCCGATCTCCTGCCGCTGGTCGTCATCCGCAGCGCCGACTGGGCGGAGCCCGTGCGCGAGCGGGCCCGACGGCTGCTGGAGGAGCGGCTCGACGCGGCACGCGCGGTGACGCTCGCGGCCCTCGTCCTGCGGCTGGGCCGGCGCAAGCACGGCGGGTATGCCGTGCGGCTGCTCGGGGAACTGCTGCGGCACGCGCCCGGCGGACTGCTGGAGCCGCTGTACGCCGACGCGGACCGGGCGGTGCGGCGCTTCGCCCGTCGGCTCGCCGTGGCGGAAGGGCTCCTCTCCCCCGCCGAGCTGGCCCGCGTCGCAGCGCGCGACGACGACATCGTCGTACAGCGGTTGTGCGCGGACGCGGCGCTGGCCGCCGTGGTGCGCGGCGGGGCGTACGACGACGTCCTGCCGGAGCTGCTCGGGGCGCGGAACACGCAGGCACGGGCGGCCGGGGTCACCGCGCTGCGGGCGGCCGGGCGGCCCGAGGCGGCGGTGGTGTTCCTCGCCGACCGGTCGGCGCTGGTCAGGGCCTGTGCTCGGTATGTCGTACGACAGGGCGAGGACGACCCCCTCGCGTGGTACCGGGAGCGGTGCGCGCGGCCGCAGGACGTGCCTGCGGGGGCGGTGATCGGGCTCGCCGAGTGCGGGCAGCGGACGGACGCCGCTCTGCTGTGGCCGCTGCTCGGGCACCCGGAGGCCCGGGTGCGGGCGCGGGCCGTGGCGGGACTGCGGATGCTGGACGTGGCGGACGCGGCACGGCTGAGGCCGCTGCTGGACGACCCCGCCCCGGGGGTCGTACGCGAGACGGTCCTCGCGCTGCTGCCGTCCGCCGCGGCTCTGTCCGAGGCGTGGCTGACGCAGCGCCTCGAGGCCGGACGGCCCCGGCACCAGCGCGTGGCCGCGTTCCGGCTGCTCGGCGCGCGCGGCGGGCTGGGGCGGCTGCGGGCGGCGGTGGCGCTCGTGGACGACACGGACCTCAAGCTGCGTCTGCGGGCCCGGCAGTCCGTGCGCGGTTGGCGGCCGGAGGCGGACGTACGGTTCGGGGACCCGGCGGTGGGCGAGCTGCTGGACCGGGCACGGCATCTGTTCGGCGACGCGTACTGCTTCGAGCACCTGAGACGGGCGGCCGGGCTGCCGTACTGAGAGGCCCAAGGGCTTGCGGCGGGTGCACACTGGGGCACAGGGGCCGTGCCTGTGTCTGGGGTGATGGGCCGTGCGCAGTCGATTTCGCGGTGATCGGGGGCTGACCGCGCGGATGGCGGTCACGCTGTTCCTGCTCGGGCTGCTGTATGTCGCCTTCGTGGGCGCGCTGGTCGTGCTGCTGAAGTCGTGGGTGCTGGTCGTGGTGGTCGCGGCGGGGCTGCTGGGGGCGCAGTACTGGTTCTCGGACCGGATCGCGCTGTACGCGATGCGCGGGCGGGTGGTGGAGCGGGAGGAGTGGCCCGAGCTGCACGCGGTCGTGGACCGGCTGTGCGCTCTGGCGGACATGCCGCGCCCGGTCGTCGCGGTGTCGGCGATGGACATGCCGAACGCGTTCGCGACGGGGCGCAATGCCGATCACGCGGTGGTGTGTGTGACGACAGGGCTGATGCGGCGGCTGGAGCCGGCCGAGCTGGAGGGGGTCCTCGCGCACGAGTTGTCGCATGTGGCGCACAAGGACGTGGCCGTGATCACGGTGGCGTCGTTCCTGGGTGTGCTCGCGGGGCTGATCGTGCGGTTCGCCTTCTACTCGCAGATGTTCGGTGGCGGGCGCAGGGATCAGAACACCGCCGTCGTCCTCGCCGCGGTGCTGGGCGTGTCCGCCGCCGTGTACGCGCTCAGCTTCCTGCTGATCCGGGCCCTTTCGCGGTACCGGGAGCTCGCCGCGGACCGGGCGGCGGCGCTGCTCACGGGGCGGCCGTCGGTGCTGGCGTCGGCGCTGACGAAGGTGACCGGCGACATCGCGCGGATTCCGGCGAAGGACCTGCGGACCGTCCAGGCCTTCAACGCCTTCTACTTCACCCCGGCGGCCGGCTCCGGCCTCGCGCGGCTGTTCTCCACGCATCCCTCCCTGGAGCAGCGACTCGAACAACTGGGCCGGATCTCGGGTGAGCTGGGCGAGGCGGCCGAGCCGGGGAGGGCCGGCTGAGATGAGGCTGCTGGACATCCTTCTCGGCCGTACGAAGCCCGTCGAGCCGGATCTGGACCAGCTGTTCGCGCTGCCGTCGGCGGCGGTCACGCTGGAGGTCACGGCCGGATTCACGCCGACCGGGCAGGGCGCCGTGTGCTTCGCGACCGTCGAAGGCGCCGCCTTCGAGCAGACGCACCGCGAGGTACGGGCGCTGCTGGACGCGGACGCGGGACGGGAGGGGCCGCCGGTGGAGCTGGAGGAGGACGCCTACGGCTACTCCTGGCTGGTCTCGCGCCGCTCCCCCGACGAGCTGCCCCAGCTCGTCAACGATCTGCACGCGGTGAACAGTTCCCTGGAGGTCAACGGCTTCGGCCCGCAGCTGCTGTGCTCGCTGGCGGGCTTCCGGAACGAGGACGGCCGCGGCCTCGCGCTGGTCTACCTCTACAAGCGGGGCACCTTCTATCCCTTCGCGCCGCTGCCGGGCACGGCCGAGCGGCGGGACAACGCGCTGGAGCTGCGGGTGCGGGCCGCGCTGGAGGGCGACCTGCGCATCGAGCAGGACCTCGGACGCTGGTTCCCGCTGTGGGGAGCCCCCGGGCTGTGACGCCCGGGAGCCCCGTGTCGTGGGTGGGTCGGGTCGGTGGGTGCCGCCCCACGGCGGCGGGCCGGTGCACGGCGGCGGGCCGGTCTACTTGCCGCGCTCCTGGCGACGGGCCTCCTGGGGGCGCTCCCTGCGGTAGCGGCGCTCCCACTTGGCCTGCTGGTCACGGCGGGCCCGGTACGCCTGGTAGGTGGCGGGCGCAGGGCCCGTGGCCGAACCCGTAGGGGTTCCGCCGCGGGCCGCCGCGGACGAGCCCCGCCCGTACTGTGCGTACAGGTAGAGCAGGGCGACGGCTGCCAGCCACCAGACGTGGTCACCGAATCCCAGGACCACCAGGACCACGGTTCCGGCCATGATGAGATTCCTCATGACTGGTGTCTTCCGTGTAGGTGGATGTGTGGGTCCGCGTCCTTGACGACGCGCTACCAGCGTAGGAAGCCGGTCACCGCGGGTGCATCTCCTTTTTCCGGCGGCGGCCTGATCCAATGGGGCCCATGAGTGAACCGGCCTTCTTCACGCAGGACTTCGACGGTGAATGCCTCAGCGGCGCGTACAGCGCTGGTACGACCGCCACGGCCGTGCTGCTGCACGGCGCGGGCAAGGGCAGCAAGGAGCGACTGCTGCCGCTGCTCGGCGAGTTCACGGCCCAGGGCTGCGGCGCGATCGCCTTCGACTTCTCCGGGCACGGTGAAAGCACCGGTGACCTCGCCGAGTTGAGCCTGCGGCGGCGCTTCGAGCAGGCGGTCGCGGTGGTCGACGCCCAGGTGCCCGCGGGCCATCCGCTGATCCTCGTCGGGTTCAGCATGAGCGGGCAGACGGTCGCCGACCTCGCCGCCCACTACGGCGACAGGGTCGCGGCCCTCGGGCTGTGCGCGCCCGCCGTGTACGCCGCCGAGGCGTGGGACGTCCCGTTCGGGCAGGGCGACGGACGGTTCAGCGCGCTCATCCGCCGGCCGGAGGGCTGGCGCGACTCGGCCGCACTCGCGGCGCTGCGGGCGTACGAGGGCCGCGCGGTGCTGGTGGTGCCGGGCACGGACCACGTCATCCCGCCGGCGGTGACCGAGGCGGTCCAGGACGCGCTGAGCACCCGCGCCCGGTTCAGCCGCCTCGACCTGCCCGACGCCGACCACTTCCTCGGCATGTGGCTGCGCGACCACGCCGAGGACCGCCGGGAGCTGGTGACGTCGCTGCTGACGGGCCTGACCGAGGGCGGCTGTGCGGCGACCCGCGCAGGGGTGGCCAAGTAGCTCCCGCGAGTCGACGACCGTACGGTCCTGGGCGTCCCCCTGGCCACTGAGCCCGCCGCATTGTCAGTGGGGCGCGGCAGGATGGAGACACGAGCGGTTCCGTACGGCGGGGAGGGCGAGGTCGGGATGGGTGCTGGGCTGCGGTTCGTCGGGCCGGAGGAGCGGCGGGTCCGTCTGGGGGTGCGGCACCGGCTGGCGGGTGGTGCGCGGGCGCAGAGCCCGGAGGAGGTCGCCGAATCGCTGGTGGCGCTGCACGGCACGGACCCGGCCACGGTGTTCCTGGCGGTGGGGGCGCGCCTCGTGGAGCCGGGCAAGACGGTGGCGGACACGGAGCGGGCACTGTACGAGGACCGTTCGCTGGTGCGGATGCACGGCATGCGGCGCACGGTGTTCGTGTTCCCGGCCGAGCTGACGGCGGTGGTGCACGCGTCGACGGGCCTGGCGGTGGCCGCGAAGGAGCGGGCCGGGCTGCTGAAGAACATGGCGGCGGCCGGCGCGCCGGACGCGGCGTGGCTCGCGGAGGTGGAGGCGGCGACGCTGGCCGCGCTGGAGCGGCGGGGCCAGGCGACGGCGGCCGAGCTGGCGACGGACGAGCCGCGACTGCGGGAGCAGTACGTGTACGCGGCCGGGAAGAGCTACGAGGGCGTCCACACGGTCTCGACCCAGCTGCTGCGGGTGCTGGGCACGGAGGGCAAGGTGGTGCGGGGCCGCCCGCTGGGCTCGTGGACGTCGAGCCAGTTCCGCTGGGCACCCGCTCCCCCGCACCCCGAGCTGGAGGAGGCCGCCGCGCAGGCGGAGCTGCTGGAGCGCTGGCTGACCTGCTGCGGCCCGGCCACCGAGGCGGACCTGAAGTGGTGGACGGGCTGGAAGGTCACCGACGTACGGCGGGCCCTGGCCGCGATCGGGGCGCAGGAGGTCGCGCTGGCCGAGGGCACGGGTTTCGTGGCCGCCGGTGACGCCGAGCCGGTGACCGGCGGTGCGGCGGAGCCGTGGGCGGCGCTGCTGCCGGCGCTGGACCCGACGGCGATGGCCTGGCAGCAGCGGGACTGGTATCTGGCGCCGGAGCTGAGAGCGGCCCTCTTCGACCGCAGCGGCAACGTCGGCCCTACGGTGTGGTGGGACGGCCGGGTCGTCGGCGGCTGGGCGCAGCGGCCCGACGGCGAGATCGTCTGGCGCGTCCTCGACGGCGACGGCGTGGGCCGGGAGGCCGAGGCGGCGATCGCGGCGGAGGCGGAACGGCTGCGCGGCTGGGTCGGCGGCACGCGCCTGACCCCGCGCTTCCGTACGCCGCTGGAGCGGGAGTTGGCGGGCTGAGGCGCCGGGTGCCGTGCCCTGGCGGGGCGGGGCGGGCACCCGGCGTGGTCAGATCACCGGTTGTAGCGCAGGAACGCCCGGACCATGTGGCAGGTCGTGTCGGACGGCGGGTGCACGCCGATCTGCTCGGCGGCGCTGCGTATGGTCTCGTTGCGGGCCTGCTGGGGGACGTAGACGCCCGAGTCGAGCAGGGCGATGGCGAGGCGCATCGCCTTCAGGCGGCGGTTGTGCGCCACGTACCACTCGCGCGGCCGGCCGGGCGGCAGCGGCCGCTTGTGCACGGGCGCGTACGGCAGGTCGAGCAGAACGGGACGCTTCGCGGTGGACTGGGTCGGCAGCGGCTTCGTCTTCAGTGCGGCAGCGGGCACGGGCATCCTCCTGTCGCGGTCGGGGCGCCTCGCCGTGGCCATCCGGCGGCCTCGGCAACACCCTCGAACACTGCCTCTATTCTACTGCGGGGCACTGACAATCGGGGTGGCCGTCAGGCCGTCAAATGCCCAGGTGAGCGAGGAAATTGGCGGGGTGTCACACCCGCCACAGGAGGGGCACGCGACACCGCTCGAATTCGAACAGCGGGTCCGCCGGGTGACGTCAGGGACACGGTCCGGGCGGCCCGCGTACCGTGTACGCCATGGAGATCTGGATCAACCCCGCCTGTTCCAAGTGCCGTAGCGCCATCAGCCTGCTCGACGCCGAGGGCGCCGACTACACCGTCCGCCGGTATCTGGAGGACGTGCCCAGCGAGGACGAGATCAGGGCGGTGCTGGAGCGGCTCGGGCTGGAGCCGTGGGACATCACGCGGACGCAGGAGGCGGACGCGAAGGAGCTGGGGATGAAGGAGTGGGCGCGGGACGAGGCCTCGCGGGAGCGGTGGATCGCGGCGCTCGCGGCGCATCCGAAGCTGATCCAGCGGCCCATCATCACCGCGGACGACGGTACGGCCGTGGTGGGCCGCACCGACGACGCCGTGCGGGACGCGCTGACGCGTAAGTGACGTCCGCGCCGGCGCCTCCCGCGGCGGGCGCTCGCACTCGCGCCCCTGTCAGCGGCTCCCGGCCTCCAGCACCTTCGCCTCCAGCGCCGGGTCCAGCCCGACCGCCGGCCGGTCCGGGCGCTGGGGGGCGCTGCCGCCGAGGGAGCGCAGCCAGGTCCAGGTGTCGGCGACCGTGTCGGTGACGGGGCGGCAGGTCAGCCCGGTGGCGACGGCGCGGGAGACGTCGGCGCGGTGGAGGGCCTCGTGCAGGTCGGTGTCCGGCGGGACCCAGACGGGGAGTTGGGTCCACGGCTCGATGCCCGCGTCGAGGACGACCGACGGGTCGGTCCAGCGGAGCTCCGCCGTGTCGCCGGTGACCTGCCGGCAGGCCTCCAGCAGGGCGCCCATCGTGGCGTGCCCCTGGGGGCTGATGAGGTTGTACGGCCCGCTCAGCTCGCGCTCGACGGCGCCGAGCGTCCAGTCGGCGAGGTCGCGGACGTCGATGAACTGGATCGGCAGGTCCCGGGGGCCGGGCGCCAGGACGGGACCGCCCCGGGCGAGCCGGGTGAGCCACCAGGGCAGCCGGCCGATGTTCTCGTACGGGCCGAGGATCAGGCCCGCGCGCACGAGCAGGGCGGCGTCCGTGCCGAAGGCCTCGGCGGCGGCCAGTTCGGCGCCGCGCTTGTCGTGCGCGTAGTCGGTCTGCCCGGCGTCCGGGGCGGCGCCCTCGACGAGGGGCGCGTCCTCGGTGTAGCCGGCGGGCGGGGCCCAGGCGTACACCGAGCAGCTCGACACGTACACGTACCGGCCCACGCGCCCGTGCAGGTGGCGGGCCGTGTCCTGTACGGCGCGGGGCGCGGCCGACCAGGTGTCGACGACCGCGTCCCACTCGCCCTCGGCCAGCGCGTCCAGGCCGCCGGGTGCGGTGCGGTCGCCGATCAGCGACCGTACGCCGGGGACGGGTGTCTCCCGTCCCCGGTTGAACACGGTCACCTCCCAGCCGCGCCCGAGCGCGGCCTCCACGACGGCCCGTCCGACGAAGTGCGAACCACCCAGCACCAGAAGTCTCATGCAGGTGACTCTGCCCGCTGCGGGTCGGCGGTGGGAAGCGCGCTTAGCCGTCGGCAGAACGGCTCGTACGGTTCAGTGCGCGGTCGGCGGCGTGTACTTGTAGCCCACCCGGCGCACGGTCTGGATCGCCTGGCGGTACTCGGCGCCCAGCTTGCGGCGCAGCCGGGCGATGTGGACGTCGACCGTGCGGCCGTCGCCGACATGGCCGTACCCCCACACCGTGGTGACCAGGTGGTCGCGGGTGTGGACCCGGTTCGGGTGGGCGACCAGGTGGGCCAGCAGCTCGAACTCCAGGTAGGTCAGGTCGAGTTCGCGGCCCGCCACCTCGGCCGTGCGCTGCACCGGGTCGATGCGGACCACGGAGTTCGCGCCGCCCTCGGCGACCGACGGCTCCACCGGCAGCGGCGGCTGCTGATCGGCCGGGACGAGCACGAGGTAGCCGACCATCGGCGGGCGGCCCGGCAGGGTCGGCAGGGTGTGCTGGGGGGCCGGCAGCCAGGTGGCGCCCGGCGGCAGGAAGTCCGCGAGGTCGGGCACCTCGTCCGGGCCGACGGCACGCAGCCGGTGCCGTGCCGGGGGCTCGGCGGGGTCGGGCTCGGGGGCCGGAAGGGTGGAGAGCGGGGACAGGGAACGGGTGGTCGCCATGAGACGTCAGCTCTTTCGCGCGAGAGGTTCGTCAGGAGGGTCGACGGCCGCGAGGTCGTGGTCGGGCTCGTCGAGGGACGTACGTCGTGGCGCGCTGGGCCGAAGGCCGGGTGGGTGTACGGCTTTAGAGGGCCCGCGCGTTCGTCGCGCGGCAACACACCCGGTCGAAGTCGTGGTGCTGACGGGAAGGCCAGAAGGGCTCGAGGTCATGGCGACCCGTCGCGCTGCGGTTCTGGAAGCTGGCCATGCCCATATTGAAGCAGACGACGCGCCCTGCGAGGACCCTCCTCTCACGTACCGGACGCCCACCCGGTGGCCCGGGTCCCTGCCGGCAACTCCCCTCGGCGCATGCGGAAGGGGGCGTCCACCGCGAGGTGGACGCCCCCTTCGAAGAGCGCGAGCCGTGGCTCAGACCTGGCCGGCCTTCTCCAGGGCGGCGCAGCAGGTGTCGACGAGCAGACGCGTCACGACGTACGGGTCGACGTTGGCGTTCGGGCGGCGGTCCTCGATGTAGCCCTTGCCGTCCTTCTCGACCTGCCACGGGATGCGGACCGAGGCGCCGCGGTCGGAGACGCCGTAGGAGTACTTGTCCCACGGGGCGGTCTCGTGCAGACCGGTCAGGCGGTCGTCGATGCCGGCGCCGTAGTTCTTGACGTGGTCGAGCGGCTTGGAGCCCTCACCGAGCGACTCGGCGGCGATGATGATCGCGTCGTAGTTCTCGCGCATCGCCTTGGTGGAGAAGTTGGTGTGCGCGCCGGCGCCGTTCCAGTCGCCCTTGACCGGCTTGGGGTCGAGGGTGGCGGAGATGCCGAAGTCCTCGGCGGTGCGGTAGAGCAGCCAGCGGGCCACCCACAGCTGGTCGGAGACCTCCAGCGGGGCCAGCGGGCCGACCTGGAACTCCCACTGGCCGGGCATGACCTCGGCGTTGATGCCGGAGATGCCGAGGCCGGCGGCGAGGCAGTTGTCGAGGTGCTTCTCGACGATCTCGCGGCCGAAGATCTCGTCGGCGCCGACACCGCAGTAGTAACCGCCCTGCGGGGCCGGGAAGCCGCCCTCGGGGAAGCCGAGCGGGCGGGCGCCGTCGAAGAAGGTGTACTCCTGCTCGATGCCGAAGATCGACTCCTGGGCGGCGTACCGCTCGGCGACCTCGGCGAGCGCGGCACGGGTGTTGGACTCGTGCGGCGTCATGTCGATGTTCAGGACCTCGCAGAGCACGAGGATGTCGTCGCCGCCGCGGATCGGGTCCGGGCAGGTGAAGACCGGCTTGAGGACGCGGTCCGAGGCGTGGCCCTCGGCCTGGTTCGTGGAGGACCCGTCGAAGCCCCAGATCGGCAGCGCGTCCAGACCGGCGGGCGAGCCCGCGATGATCTTGGTCTTGGAGCGGAGCTTGGCGGTCGGCTGGGTGCCGTCGATCCAGATGTACTCAGCCTTGAAGGTCACGGGCCACTTCCTTCGGGGGTGGGTCTGCACTTGCGGGTGCTGCTGCGGCGCTGCGGCACCGGAGCGCCGCCGTCGATGCCCGGCAGCCTGTCAACAGGCGATTTCCCGGTCATTGCTCGAATGTGAACCCCGTGTTACCTGGTGTTGGTGTGTCCTGTCTCACGTCGTGAGGCGGCGCCGTGTGCGGGGCGCCGCGGCCCTGCCGGTTCGCAGGCGCAAGAGGGGACCGCGGCGGCCCTTCGTATGCGAGGGGAATGCACGGCTCGGCGTGAGGGCGAGACGGTCACTCCGCCTCGGCCGCCGCGTCCCGTACGCCGCCCAGGAAGCGGCGGATGGCCGCGAGCTCCTTGTCGTCGCACTCCCGCAGCAGCTCCACCGCCCGCCCGATCAGCGGGCCGAAGAACGCCCAGCCCAGCTCGACGGCGCGCTCCTCGACCTGGACGACGACCTGGCGCCGGTCCCGCTCGCCGCGCACCCGGCGGACGTGCCCGGCCCGTTCCAGGCGGTCGACCAGGGCCGTCGTACCGGCGGAGTTCAGGCCCAGCGCGGCACCGAGCCGGCCCGCCGTCATCTCCTCGCCGGCGCGGGCGGCGTCCATGAGGGCGATCAGGGCGCGTACGTCGGTGGGGTGCATGTCGTTGCGGTTCGCGAACCGGGCGCTGTGCTGCCCGAGTTCGAGCGTCACCGCACGCAGCAGATGGACGATCTCCAGTTCCGGTCCCGGCTCCCGCATCCCGCGTCTCCTCCGGCTATCATCTCGCTCCACGACAATCTCGCTGAACGAGATAATAAGGGGACGCCATGGGGACGTACGACATCGACGGGTTCTTCGCCACGTACGACAAGGTCACGGCGAAGTGGCCGACCGGGCGGGAGGCGGTCGAGGTGCCCACGCCGTACGGGACGACGTACGTCCATGTCTGCGGCCCCGTCGACGGGCCCGCGCTGGTGCTGCTGCCGGGCGGCGGGGGCGCGACGTCCGCCTCCTGGTACGCGCAGGTCGGCGAGCTGGCCCGCACGCACCGGGTGCACGCCGTCGACCTGGTCGGCGCGCCGGGGCGCAGCGCGCGGGGCGGCGACCGTCCCCTCCGTTCGGTCGCCGACCTCACGGCCTGGCTGGACGCGCTGCTCGACGGGCTCGGCGTCGACGTGGCCGACGTGGGCGGGCACTCCTACGGCGCCTGGATCGCCCTGCACCACGCACTGCGCTCGCCCGCGCGGGTGCGCCGCCTGTTCCTCCTGGACCCGACGGGGTGTTTCGCCGGGTACAAGGCGCCGTACCTGCTGCGGGCCGCGCCGATGCTGCTGTGGCCCTCGCCGCGCCGGGTGCGGGCGTTCCTGGAGTGGGAGACCGCCGGGGCCGTACTGGATCCCGACTGGCTGCGGCTCCAGGAGGCGGCCGCCGGCTTCCCCTCCGCGAAGCCGGTGACCGGACCGCGGCCCGCACCCGAGGGACTGCGCGGCCTGGACGTGCCGGTCCTGCTGCTCGTGGCCGCGAACAGCAGGACCCATGACCCGTCCGGGGTGGCGGCCCGGGCGGCCGGACTGCTGCCGCGTGCCGAGGTCGAGATCCTGGCGGACGTCTCCCATCACGCGCTGCCGCAGTCCGCGCCGGCGTCTCTGGCGGGCCGCCTCAGCGATTTCCTGTCGGCCTGAGCCTCACCCCACCTTCTCGATCAGGGCCCGGCGGATCAGGAACTTGCCGGGCTCGCGGACCTGCTCGAAGGCGGAGTTGTTCAGCAGCACGCAGCTGCCGGAGACCGAGGTGACCTCGACGGTGGTCGACTTGTTGTTGTCGAGGTTGGTCACCTTCAGCTTCGTACCGGCCGGGAACTGGTTGCTGGACGCGGCGGGGGCGCCGCCCTCTCCGGAGAGGGTGACGGTGGAGCCGTTGCAGACCTGCCGGCCGGAGGCCGCGGGCGGCTGGGAGGCGTCAGCGGGCGGTTGTGACGCCTCGGCCGGCGGCGGCGATGCCTCGGCGGGCGGCGCGGACTGCTCTGCGCCGCCCCCCTGCTGGCCCTGCTGTCCCTGTCCCTGTCCCTGTCCCTGCTGACCTTGCTGTCCCTGCTGGCCGTTCTGTCCCGCCTGGGAGCCCTGAGCCGACTCCCCAACGGTGCATCCGGCAGCTTCCTGCTGCTTCTTGATCTGCTCGATGACGGCCTCGCGGTTGGCGATCCGCGCCGCCGACTGGGCGTCGGGATTCGCCCGCTGGCCCTCGATGAACCGCTCGTTGTTGCCGAGCGCGGTGGCGAGGCCCTGGCAGACGGTCGAGTCCGCCGCCGACTGCGCGGCGTTGGAGGTGGCCGCCATGACGAAGGCGCCGCCTCCCGCCACCGTGGCCGCGCTCACCAGCAGCGCCAGCTTCTTCCTCGTACTGAGAGTCCTCCTACGCGACATGCGCGCCTCCTGGGAGTCGGGGAGAGGTCGCCGCTATGTACGAGATCCCGAACGGAGTTACTCAGTGGTCACGGACGCGGCCCGGCGTAACCTGCGTCACAGGGCGGCGGGACGGTGTAGCTGGCACCACCCCCCGATCGGGCCCTCGCCCCCGTGATCTCCCGCAGGGATTCGGCCAGACTGGACCCCGGTCACAGAGAGGTGGGGGTCATGGCGGTGGCGAAGGCACGGGACGTGCTGGTGGCCGGGGCGCAGGGGCTGGGGCTCGCGGTGATGGGGTGGACGGCCTCGATCGCGCTCACCGTGCTGACCGTGGTGTCGATCGTCTACATCCCGCTCGGGATCGGGGTGCTGGCCCTGCCCACCGTGCTGACCGCGGTCCGCGCGTACGCCGAGAAGCGGCGGGAGCTGGCCGAGGAGTGGGGCGGGGTGCAGATCCCCGCCCGGTACGCGGAGCCGCCGAAGCCAAGGCCCGGGATCATGGGCCGGGCCGAGCTGACGTACGCGCTGCTGCGGGACCCCGGGACCTGGCGGGATCTGCGTTGGCTGTGCGTGGACGTACTGGCCGGGGCGGGCCTGGCCATCCTGGCGCCGGCACTGCTGGTGCAGGGCCTGCTGGGGCTGGTCGTGCCGCTGGGGCTGTGGCAGTCGACCGTGGACGACGGCGGCATCTACTGGTACACCTTCCTGCCCGTGACCGGCACCGGGACCGCGCTGCTCGCTCCGCTGCTGGGGCTGGTCTGGCTGGCCGTCGCGCTGCGCTGGGCGCCCGCTCTCCTCCAGGCGCACTTCTCGCTCACCCGGAGCGTGCTCACCCCCTCGCACGAGGAACTCACCCGCAGGGTCGAGCGGCTGACCGAGACCCGGCGCGACGCCGTCGACGCCTCGGCCGCCGAACTGCGCCGCATCGAACGGGACCTGCACGACGGGGCCCAGGCCCGCCTGGTCGCGATGGGCATGGACCTGGGCACCATCGAGGCGCTGCTGGACAGGAATCCGGAGAAGGCGAAGGAGATGCTCGCCGAGGCCCGCCGGTCCTCCGCGGACGCCCTCGCCGAGCTGCGCGACCTGGTGCGCGGCATCCATCCGCCGGTGCTGGCCGAGCGCGGACTGGGCGACGCCGTACGGGCGTTGGCGCTGCGGATGCCGATCGCCACGGAGGTGAGCGTGGACCTCGCCGGGCGCCCCGAGGCGCCGGTGGAGTCGGCGGCGTACTTCGCGGTCAGCGAGCTGCTCACCAACGCGGTCAAGCACGCCGAGGCCGACCGGATCTGGGTGGACCTCTATCACTCCGAGGGCCGGCTGTTCGCCTCGGTGACCGACAACGGCCGCGGTGGCGCGTCGATCGGGGCCGGTTCGGGGCTGTCCGGGGTGGAGCGGCGACTGGGTACATTCGACGGCGTCCTGGCCGTCAGCTCTCCCGCGGGCGGTCCCACGATGGTGACCATGGAGATCCCTTGCGTGTTGTCCTAGCCGAGGACCTCTTCCTGCTCCGCGACGGCCTGGTACGGATGCTGGAAGCCTTCGACTTCGAGATCGCCGCCGCGGTCGAGACCGGACCGGAGCTGGACCGCGCGCTGCGCGAGCACCAGCCCGACGTGGCCGTGGTCGACGTACGGCTGCCGCCGACCCACACGGACGAGGGACTTCAGTGCGCGCTGCGGGCCCGCGCCGAGCGGCCCGGGCTGCCGGTGCTGGTGCTCTCGCAGCACGTGGAGCAGCTCTACGCGCGCGAGCTGCTCGCCGACGGCGCGGGAGGCGTGGGCTATCTGCTCAAGGACCGGGTGTTCGACGCGGAGCAGTTCGTGGACGCCGTACGACGGGTCGCGGCGGGCGGCACCGCGATGGACCCGCAGGTCATCCAGCAGTTGCTGGCCCGCCGCTCGGGCGAGGACCGGCCGCTGGCCCGGCTCACCCCGCGGGAGCGGGAGGTGCTGGAGCAGATGGCGCAGGGCCGCTCGAACGCGGCGATCGCCGCCAAGCTGACCGTGACCGAGCGGGCCATCACCAAGCACACGGCGAACATCTTCGCCAAGCTCGGCCTGGAGGTCTCCGACGACGACAACCGGCGGGTGCTGGCCGTCCTCGCCTTCCTGGACCGGGAACGCTGATCTTCAACACCCCGCTCCTTGGCGGGTGTTGATTTCTGTGACGTTTGAACACCCGTGGGACCGCGTCCGTATGGAACGGAGCCGCTTCACTCCTGTCGGGCGCCTCGATGCTGCCCCGCAAGGAAGTCAGAGGAGTTCCATGGGACGCAACACACGAAAACGCCGTACGCCGCTGGCCACCAAGGCCATAGCCGCATCGGCGGCCCTAGCGCTCGGTGGGGGCGGGCTGATCTGGGCGAACTTCTACGCTTCGGCGCACGAGGACCACAACACCTGGACCGACCGGACCAAGGCGGCCGGGGTGCAGGTGGCCACGGTCGACTGCCCGGACGTCGGCCAGCAGCTCTCCGACGTGCCGGACCGCGCCCGCGGCGAGGTCGACGGTGAGCTGGCCACGCTGGACGAGCAGATCACCGAGGCCTACCAGCGCCTGGCGACCACCCGGGACGCGCAGACGCGGGACCCGAACTTCGTCCAGAACGCCATCCTCCAGCCGCTGAAGGACCGCCGCCAGGCGGTCATCGACCGCATCCAGCTGGAGATCGACCGGGCCGGCGGCGACGCCCCCGACGACCTCGACGGACTGTCCGGCTGTACCGCCGCCCCCTCGGAGCAGCCGCAGACCAACGACGGCCAGCAGGACGGCGGTCAGCAGCAGGACGGTGACCAGCAACAGGACGACGGCCAGCAGCAGGACGGCGGCCAGGACCAGAACGGTGACGGCCAGCAGGACAACGGCGACGGCCAGCAGGACAACGGGAACGGCAACGGCAACGGCGGTCAGGCCGGCAACGGCCCCGTAGCCGACGACTTCGTGGACATCACCACGGTCCAGCCCAACGTCCAGCAGGTCGACCGCGGCCGCAACGCCTCCACCGGCTCGTTCACCAGCAAGTGCGGTGTGAACGAGAACAAGAAGTTCAACACCGACAACGTCATCGTGGCGCCCGGCGTCAGCAACGGCGCCCACCATCTGCACGACTACGTCGGCAACCAGGCCAACGACGCCTTCGCGAACAACGACACGTTCGCGGACGCCGGCACCAGCTGCGCCAACCAGGGCGACAAGTCGTCGTACTACTGGCCGGTGCTGCGGGTGCAGGACGGCTCGCAGGACTTCGACCAGAACAACGACGGCGGCGGAAAGGAGGGCAACGTCGGCCGGATCCTGCAGGCCAAGCAGGCGCAGATCAAGTTCGTCGGCAGCCCGAAGTCCAAGGTCGTGGCGATGCCGAAGTTCCTGCGGATCATCACCGGCGACGCCAAGGCCTTCACCAACGGCCCCGGCAACGCCAACGCCTCCTGGAGCTGCACCGGCTTCGAGGACCGGCAGCTGAAGGACAAGTACCCGATCTGCCCCGACGGCAGTGACGTGGTGCGCACCTTCAAGTTCCAGAGCTGCTGGGACGGCCAGAACATCGACAGCGCCAACCACCGTACGCACGTGGCGTTCGCGGACGGCGACGGCCGCTGCCAGAACGGCTTCCAGGCGATCCCGCAGCTCGTCATGCGGCTCGTCTACGACGTCGAGGCGCCGGTGATCGAGAACGGCCAGGTGCAGAACGCGTTCGCGGTGGACGGTTTCCCCGAGCAGCTGCACAAGGCGATCACCGACCATGACGACTTCATCAACGTCTTCGACGAGGGCCTGATGAACAAGATGGTCCAGTGCATCAACTCCGGTGCGCGCTGCCGGTGACAGCCTCCCCAAGGTGAGCGGGCGGCGGGAATCCCCAGGGTTCCCGCCGCCCGCTCATTTCTGTGCCCTAGTGATGATGCGTCCGGCCCTCCTCCATCGTGCCGCCCAGCGTGCCGCGCAGCGCGGTGACGACGTCCATGTCGCCGACGGCGACCCACTTGCGGCCGACGAGGTAGTGGCCGCCGTAGTCCTTGGCGGAGTCGATCCACTCGCGCTGGCCGCGGTCGGTGGCGAAGGTGGCGAGGACGAACTTCCCGTCGCCGGTCTCGCAGATGGCCTGGCGGATCTCGTCGGCGTCGGTCTGCAGGTCCGGCGCGCAGTCCGCCTCGGCGGCGAGGTGCTCCAGGCTGCCGGTGGCGGTCGGGGGCACGGATGCCTCCCCGTCCGGGGAGCCGCAGGCCGTCAGGGCCAGCAGCGCGAGGGTGATCATCGGTCGGGACAGCCTCATGGTTCCTCCGGGCGGACGGCGGGCGAGCAGGGTGCCTGAGTTCGATACGGCTGTCACGCCCGCCCCGCTCAAACCGGGTGCCCCGGCAGGCACACGCGTGCGAGGCTGAGCCCGTGGACAAGGACTGGGAAGACCGTGTGACCGCCGCCTGGGCGACCTTCGACGACTACCCCGAGGAGGAGGCCCCCGCCTTCCGGGCGGTGATCGACGCGCTCGTCGCCGAACTGCCCGAGGGACACCCGGCCGGGCCCTTCGAGCAGGCCTGCGCCTGGGACTCGACGGGCCACTCCGACAAGGCGGTGCCCCTGTACCGGGAGGCGCTGGCACGCGGGCTCGACGGCTACAAGGGGCGGCGGGCGAAGATCCAGCTGTCCAGCTCGCTGCGCAACATCGGGCAGCCGGAGGAGGGCGTCAAGCTGCTGACCCCCGAACTGGACGGCCCCTCGGACGAGTTGGACGACGCCGTACGGGCCGCACTGGCGCTGTGCCTGTCGAGTCTGGGCCGCGACCGGGAGGGCCTGTCGCTCGTGCTGGGCGCGCTGGCCCCGCATCTGCCGCGCTATCAGCGGTCGATGGGCAACTACGCGCGGGCGCTGGTCGATCCGCGGGACTGAGTCGCCCGGGCGGCGGTGACCAACGCACCGTTCGCTCGTTCTGCTGAACGTGCAGTCACAGGATGTCGCTCCGCGCCCCGCCCCCTCCCCCACCGACCCGGTGGTCGACGTCGAGCAGGCCGAGGCCGCGCTCGTCGAGCACTATCCGCGGCTGGTCCGGCTGGCCTATCTGGTGCTGCCGCCGGGCCTCGGCCGGAGCCGCCGGGTGCTGACCGCGCACGCCCTCACCCAGCGCGCCCTGCCGCGCGGACGTACGGCGGCCCCCGCCATCCCCGCCCAGGCCCAGCCGGGCGGCACCGGCGCGCGGGCCGGTGACCCGGGCTACGCCTTCGTACGGCAGCGGGTGCTGCGCTCGGCCCTGGAGGCTGGACTGCCGCTGACCTTCCGGGCCTGGCCCCGGCGCGCCCAACTGCCGGTGCTGCTGCCGCAGGTGTGGGGCCTGAAGCTGTTCCCGCGCTCGGGCGGCGCCGACGAACTCGCCCTGGACCAGCGGCTGTCCGCGCTGTCCGCCGAGGCCCGCGCCGCGTATGTGCTGCGCGGCCTGGAAGGGCTGGCGGACGGCGACGTATGCAGGCTGCTCGCGGCGGCCGGGGCCGGTGACCCCCAGGCGGCGCTGGCCGAGGCCGACGGGGTGCCCGCGCAGTACGCGCTGCTGGAGTCGCCCGAGTTCGACGCCTGCTCGCTCCAGGCCCGGCCGACCGATCTGATGCGGCGCCGCCAGCACGGCAAGGCCGCCCTCGCCGCCGTCGCGGCCCTCGCAGTGTGCGGGGCGCTGCTCGGGCTGCCCGGTGACGGCTGGGGCCGTGAGGGGGCCGCCGCCCCGCCGTATGCGCGAAACCCCTCGGCCGAGGCGGCGCTGGACCCGGCCAAGCTGGTCAAGGTGGCGCCCGCCGCCTGGCAGAGCTCCGCCCGCACCGACTTCTCGGTGTGGCCGGCCCGCGGCGACCTCACCGACGACACGGCCCTGCTGCGCCGGGCCCTCGCGGTGTGGGCCCGCCCCGGCGAGCGCGTCCATGTCTCGGTGACCCCCGGCACCCCTTCGGGCGGCCCGCCCGGTCCGGCGCAGCTGCTGTGGGCGGGCAATGTCGACAACGCGCGCGTGGTGATCCTGTACGACGGTCTGCGCATCGCCCGGTACGCCGAGCCGAAGGACGGCACGGCCGGGGCCGCGATGGACTTCGCGCGGGCCGACGGCGCGAGCGGCCCGGAGGCGAGCGCGGTCGTGCTGGACCGGGCCGACGGCAATGTGCGGTACCTGACCGCGCCCTGGGTGACGAAGGCCGCCGAGCGGGACCTGCTGAAGCCGGGCTCGGGGGCGATGGAGCTGACCCTGACCGACGGGATCACCTCGCCGCTGGCCAGCCCGGCCACGCGCACCGGCGCGTGCGCCTCCTGGAACGCGCTGGAGCTGTCCGGGCGGGACGGCACCGTTCTTGCCAGCGACCTCGGTGAGCTGGTGCCGGCCCGGCTGACCGCCGGCCGGCCCGGCTCGGAGCGCGATGTCACCGGCGCGGGGGCGCTGCGCGGCTGGGCGCCGTATGCCTGTTCTCTTGCCGATCTGCGGGGGCAGGGGGTGCGGGCGGTGAACTCCTGGAGGTATGCCTCGCAGGTGCTGCCGGAGGCTGGTGGGACGGCGGAGTGGGTGTGTACGCGGGCGGAGACGTGGCGGGGTGGCGGGCCGAGGGTGTTGGCGCAGTTCCGTACGCCGGGCGGCACCTATGGGGCTGTGGTGGCCAAGGCCGAGAACGTGGCTGCGTGTGGGCCGCGTGATCCGCATGTGCTCGCCGGGGTGTTGTGGAAGGCGGAGGGCGGTGGGTGGTATCTGCTCGCCGCCGGCAGCGGGACCGTGGCTTCCGTCGAGGCGCAGGGTGGGGTCACGGGGTCCGGGCAGGGCAACTTGCTGGCCGTGGAGGCTGAGCAGGGGGCTCAAGCCGAGTTGAAGGGTGCCTTGGAGGATGGGCGGGTGATCAGCGGGCTCCGATGAGGGGCTTGCTGTTTCGTTGCCGTGTGCGGGTTGTCTGTGGTTGATCGCGCAGTTCCCCGCGCCCCTGAGGTACCCGACCCCCAGGCAGATTCCAAAAGTTCGGGGTCTTCCCCCCTCGCTTACCCGTCAGTACATTGACGCCATGTCTAACAAGCACGAGCGGGTGGCGCTCAAGGCGCGGAAGGTGTCCTTCGCCTGGGAGGACACACCGCTGCACTGGGTGCCGGGCGATCCCTTCACCACGCACACCATCAATGTGCTGCATCTGCTGCTGCCGGCCGGCGAGCGCTGGTTCGTGCATGTCTACCGGCAGGTGCTGCCGTACATCCGTGACGAGCAGTTGCGGCAGGACGTGATCGGGTTCATCGGGCAGGAGGCGATGCACTCCCAGGCCCATGACGAGGTGCTGCCGCACCTGCGTGAGCTGGGGCTCGATCCGACGCCGTACACCGCGCAGGTGGACTGGATGTTCGAGAAGCTGCTGGGCGACCGGACGCTGCCGCCGGGGCGGGCGCGGCGGTGGTGGCTGATGGAGCGGGTCGCGCTGATCGCAGCCATCGAGCACTACACGGCGTTCCTGGGCGACTGGGTGCTCAACGCCGAGGAGCTGGACCGGCGCGGGGCGGACCCGACCATGCTGGACCTGCTGCGCTGGCACGGGGCGGAGGAGGTCGAGCACCGGTCGGTGGCGTTCGACCTGTTCATGCATGTCGACGGCAGCTACCGGCGGCGGGCGCGGACCTGGGCGACGGCGTTCGCGACGCTGGTGTTCCTGTGGCAGCGCGGGGCGCGGTTCTTCATGGAGAACGACCCGACCCTGCTGGACGGCAAGGCGTCCTTCAAGGACTTCTATCTGCGCGGGCGACGGGGCACCCTGCCCGCGACCGGCGACATGCTGAGGTCGATCCCGACCTACCTCAGCCGGACGTACCACCCCTCGCAGGAGGGTTCCACCGCACAGGCCGTGGCGTATCTCGCCAGTTCACCGGCCGCGCTCGCCGCAGAGAAGGGGGCCGCGTGATGCCCAGGCCGATGACGTACGTGGCTGTCGCGGGGGCCGCCTATCTCGTGCGGCGGGCCATGCGGCGCCGGATCCAGGCCTCGCCGCTGTGGCCGATGCCCGCGCTGGAGGAGCCGGTCTCCGGGCGGCCGCGCTCACGGGCGCTCAGACTGCTGGTGACCGCGCACGAGGAGATCGCCGACGGGGTCGTACAGCTCCGGCTGGAAGGGCACGACCTGCCGCGCTGGGAGCCGGGCGCGCATCTGGACCTGGTCCTGCCTTCCGGTCTCGTACGGCAGTACTCGCTGTGCGGCGACCCGGAGGACAGCTCCTCCTACACGGTCGCCACCCGGCTGGTGCCGGACGGGCGCGGTGGTTCGCGCGAGGTGCACGAGCAGGTGCAGGAGGGCGTCGAGCTGGAGGTGCGCGGGCCGCGCAACCGGTTCCCGCTCGTGCGGGCGGAGTCGTACGTGTTCGTCGCGGGCGGCATCGGGATCACCCCGGTGCTGCCGATGCTGCGGGCGCTGCCGGAAGGCACCGAGTGGCGACTGCTGTACTGCGGGCGGAACCGGGCGTCGATGCCGTTCCTGGAGGATGTGCTCAAGCTCGGCGGGGCGCGGGTCGTCGTCGCGGCCGAGGACGAGACGGGGCTGCCCGACCTGGACGGCTTCTTCGCGGACGCGCCCGCCGACGCCACCGTCTACTGCTGCGGGCCCGAGGGGCTGATGGCTGCCGTGGCGGAGCGGGCGCCGGACGTGCACCTGGAGCGGTTCGCGCCGCGCACCTCCACCGACGGCGACCGGGAGTTCGAGGTCGAACTGGCCCGCAGCGGGCGTACGGTGACCGTCCCGGCCGGCACCAGTGTGCTGGCCGCGATACGCGAGGAGCTGCCGGACACCCTCTACTCCTGCGAGCAGGGCTTCTGCGGGACCTGCCAGCAGCGGGTGCTGGAGGGCGAGGTGGACCACCGGGACGAGCTGCTGACCGACGGCGAGCGGGACGACTCGATGCTGATCTGTGTCTCCCGGGCCCGAGGTGAGCGTCTGGTGCTGGACATGTGACGGGCACCCGGTGAACATCGCGGCCGGTCCGGCCCGTTCGAGGCCGGATCCGATCGGTAAGGTGTTCGTATGTCTACCGGGGTTCGCCGCAGGATGGGGGTCGAGGAGCGACGGCAGCAGCTGATCGGGGTCGCCCTCGAGCTGTTCAGCCGCCGCTCTCCCGACGAGGTCTCCATCGACGAGATAGCGTCGGCCGCCGGCATCTCACGCCCGCTGGTCTACCACTACTTTCCCGGCAAACTCAGCCTGTACGAGGCCGCGTTGAAGCGTGCCTCGGACGATCTGGCGGGCCGGTTCGCCGAGCCGCACGACGGGCCGCTCGGGGCGCGGCTGCTGCGGGTGATGGCCCGGTTCTTCGACTTCGTCGACGAGCACGGCCCCGGTTTCTCCGCTCTGATGCGCGGCGGCCCGGCCGTCGGCTCCTCGACCACCAACGCCCTCATCGACGGCGTGCGCCAGGCCGCCTATGAGCAGATCCTGGCCCACCTCGGCGTCACCGACCCGCCGGCCCGCCTGGAGCTGGTGGTGCGCTCGTGGATCTCGCTGGCCGAGTCGACCGCGCTGATCTGGCTGGACGGGCGGCGCATCCCGCGCGAGGAGCTCCAGGCGCAGCTGGTGCACGACTTCGCCGCGCTCGCCGCCGTCAGCGCCGCCTACGACGAGGAGATGAGCGCGCTGCTGCGCCGTATTCTCGCCGACGAGCCGGCCGACGGGCCGTTCACGGACCTCGTCAGCCGGCTCATCGCGCTCGCCTCGTAGCGGGTCGTCTCAGACCTCGGCCTTGGCGTAGGACGGGTCGAGGTCGCGGACCTCGGCGGACAGATGCAGCTTCAGGCCGTCCTGCGGCTCGATGTGCTTGCGCAGCAGCTCCACGACGGCCTCGGTGAGCCGGGCCTTGGTCTCCTCGCTGCGGCCGGCCAGCAGGGCGATCGAGACGTTCACGATGGCGTGGCCCTCGCGCTCGGCGCCGACGGCCTCGTCCTCGGTGCGCAGGACCCGCGTCTTGCAGGCCTCCGGCTTGGCACCCGCGATGTCGACGACCAGCGGGTGCAGCGCGATGGCGAACTCCTCCCAGTCGACGGCGTCCAGATACCCGGAACGCTCGACGGTGATCTGCGGCATGGGTGCTCCTGTTCTACGGCGGACAGGAGCACCCTAACCGCAGCCCCGGGTCAGCCGGTGCGGGTGAAAACGGCCACCGTGCGGGCCGGGACCGTGAAGGTGCCCGACTCCTGCGCGTAGGCCGCGTTCTTCACGACGGGGTCGGCCCCCGACGCCTGCACCGGGTGCAGCCCGTAGCCGGTGCCGGCCAGCGCGCTCACCTGCTGCCGCTGCTCCTGCGGGGTGGCGTTGAAGACGACGACCAGGTCACCGAGGCTCATGGTGATCACGCCGGGCGTCTCCTCGGTCCCGGACAGCGGGAAGGAGAGCTGCGCCTGCACCTGCTCGGCCGTGCCGAGGGAGAACGCCTGCTCTGTCGTACGGATCTTCAGCAGGTCCTGGTAGGCCGCCGAGGCGCCCTGGATCTGCTCGCAGCCGACCTTCAGCTTGGCCAGCAGCGGCTTGGCGAAGGGCCACTTGGCGGCGTTGTCGGCCGCCGGGGGCAGGCCGCGGCCGAAGCCGTTGCCGTCGGCGCAGTTCCAGTGGATGGCGTTGAACCAGTCGCCGCTGTCGAAGGAGTTGCGGTCCAGCGACTTCGAGCGCAGCAGGTCGGTGCCGGCCTGGGAGAGCGCCGGGCCCTGCGAGAGGGTGGCCGTCGCCATCGCGAGGACCTGCATCCGGGCCCGGTCGTCCGCGCTCACCGTGGCGGGGAGCTTGAACGCGAGGGCGTCGAACAGCGACTCGTTGTCGTGCGCGTCGGCGTAGGCGAGGGCGTCGCCGGGGGCCGCGGCGTAACCGGCGGGGGCGCCGTTGTAGTCGACCTCGGAGCCCTTGACCTCCTTGCCGGCGGTGTCGGTGAAGCGGTAGCCGGCGAGGTTGCCGGACAGGCCGACCTTGATCAGGTCCTGGTAGTGCAGCAGGCGGGCCTTCTGCTGGGCCTCGGTGCCGTTGTCGGCGGCCGGGTTGGGGTCGGTGTACAGGCCGGAGGCGAAGCCCTGGACGCCCGGGTCGGCGTCGAAGGGGCCGCCGCCGCGCACCGCGTCACGGGCCCGGTCGGAGAAGGTGGCGATGCCGGTGCCGGCCATGTTCTTCTGCGTGGCCTGCGTGAAGCGGGCGTCGTCGGCGACCTCGCCGAAGTTCCAGCCCTCGCCGTACAGGATGATCTTCTTGCCGTCGACGCCGTCCTTCTCGACGGTGAGCTCGTCGAGGGCCTTCCTTACCGCCAGGATGTTGGCCTTCGGGTGGTGACCCATCAGGTCGAAGCGGAAGCCGTCGACCTTGTACTCCTTGGCCCAGGTGACGATGGAGTCCACGACGAGCTTGCCCATCATGGCGTTCTCGGTGGCGGTGTTGGCGCAGCAGGTGCTGTTCGCGACCGAGCCGTCCGCCAGCAGGCGCTGGTAGTAGCCGGGCACGATCCGGTCCAGGACCGAGGTGTTCGCCTGGCCACTGGCCGCCGTGTGGTTGTAGACGACGTCCATGACGACCCTGAGGCCGTCCTCGTTGAGCGCCTTGACCATCTTGCGGAACTCGACGTTACGGGCGGTGCCGTCCGGGTCGGTGGCGTAGGAGCCCTCGGGGACCGTGTAGTGGTACGGGTCGTAGCCCCAGTTGTAGGCGTCCTTGGCGGCGGCCTTCGCCACGCACTCCTGCTGCTGGTCGGAGTCGGCGGCGAAGGAGGCCAGGTCGCAGTCGGGGGTCTGCTGATCGGTCTTCTTCTCGGGGATCGTGGCGATGTCGAACGCGGGCAGCAGATGCACGTACGACGTGCCGGCCTCGGCCAGCTCGCGCAGGTGCTTCGAGCCGTCGCTGAGCTTGTCGGTGAAGGCCAGGTACGTGCCCCGGTCGTGGGCCGTGCGGTCCTCGACCGAGAAGTCCCGGATGTGCAGCTCCTGGATCTGCGCGTCCTTCAGCGGTACGGCCTTCGGCTTGGTGTACGTCGTCCAGCCGGCCGGCTTCAGCGCGTTGTCGGCGAGGTCGACGACCAGGCTGCGCTCGGAGTCCGCGGTGAGGGCGACGGAGTAGGGGTCGGTGACCTTGTTGGTGACGACCTTGCGGACGCTGGGCGCCCAGACCTTCACGACGTACCGGTACGGCTTGTTCTTCCACGAGCTCGGGCCGGTCACCGACCAGACGCCGGTGGCGGAGTCGCGCCGCATGGCGACGGTGGTGTCCTGGATCTCCAGGGCGACGCTCTGCGCGGTCGGCGCCCACACCGACAGGGTGGGCCGGCCGTCGTGGAAGACCGGGCCGAGGTCGGCGTCGGTCGCGGGGTACAGGTCGTCGAGGGCGCCCGCGATCTGCACGCCGGTCGCGGTGAGCACGGCGCCGTTGGCGGCGTGCTGGGAGGCGACGAGCTGGCCGCGCAGGGCCTGGCGGACCCGGTCGCGGTCGCGGGGGTCGACGGAGTAGGCGGTGTAGTCCTTCAGGTGCGGGAACTTCGCCTTCTGCGCCTCGGTGAGGTCGGTCTTCGCCAGCCGCAGCCAGCGCTCGTCGGTGCCGGTCAGCGCCCCGTCCTTCACCTCGATGGAGCCGGTGAGGGAGTACTGGAGCTGGGTGGAGGCGGCGGCCTCGGAGCCGTTCCAGGCGACGGTGTTCCGGTCGATCCAGACCGCCTTGGCGGTGGTCAGGTCGAGCGCGGCCGCGGAGCCCTTGGGCTGCGGGAGCAGGTACTTCTCCTGGCCGCTCACCATCCACACCTCGTAGCCACTGGCCGTGAGGTCCAGGGACTGGTCGGTGGGCAGGTCCTTCTCGTCGCCCTTGTGGAGGATGTAGCTGAGGCTGGTGGCACCCTCGGCGAGGGGCACCTCGAAGACCGCGCCATAGGCATCAGTCTTCACCGGCTTCAGGGGGTTCGACCACTCGGTGGGGTTCGCGGCACCGGTCCAGGTGTGCAGGCCCCAGCCGTCGTAGGCGCCGTCGGCGCGGTGGTAGTGCAGGACCGCCTTGGTCTTGTCGGGGGCCGGGTAGACGCCGGACGGCCGTTCGGTGAGGACCGTCTCCTTGCCCTGCTCGATCCAGATCTCGCCCGTCTTGGTGACGTCGATCGAGCGGTCGGTGGAGACGTCCTTGTTGCCCTGCTTGTCGATGACCAGGTAGCCGACGTTCGAGGCACCCGGCTTGAGCTTGACGTAGGCGAAGGCGCCGTAGGCGTCCCGGCCGGTGAAGGGGTGGCTGTCCGGCCAGTTCGTGGCCTCGCCGTCGGCGAGGTCGCCCCAGGCGTACAGGCCCCAGTCGGCGTAGTTCCCGTCCGTGCGCTTGTAGTGGACGACCGCGTAGTCGCGGGAGGAGGCGGTGGGGGTCTCCTCGGCGGGCGGGGTGCCGGTGGTGGACGCGGCGGTGGCGGACGCCGTACGGCCCTTGGTGTCGATCACCACGGCCTTGTAGCGCAGGGCGGTGCCGGGGGCCACGTCCTTGCCGATGGTCTGCGTGACCTTGTACGGGGCGTGGTCGGCGGAGCCGAGGACGCGCCACTTGCCGGAGCCGACCTGCGCGGCGAAGACGACCCGGTCGAGCTGTCCGCCCCGGACGTCGGCGGTGAGCTCGACGGTGCCGGTGGCTCCGGCGGCGGGGGCGGTCAGGGTGAGGGTGGGCGCGGTGGCGGGCGCGGCGAGCCTGCCGGTGGCCTTGTAGACGACGGCGGAGCCGGCGGGGACGGTGACGGTGAGCTTGCGGTCGCCGTCCGAGGTCAGCGCTCCGGTGGCACCGTAGATGCCGTCGAACCGCATGTCCGCCGAGCCGGTCGCGAAGGTCGCCGACTTGGCCTCGGCGGCGTTGTTGAAGGCGACGACGTACTCGACGCCGGTCTTCGCGTCCGTGCGGGAGAAGGCGTAGACGCCGGGTCCGTCGGTGGCGTGGCGCTCGGTCTGGACGCCGTCGGCGAGGGCCGGGTTGGCCTTGCGGAGCTTCGCGAGCGCACTGATCTGCCGGTAGAGCGGCGCACTCGTGTCGAAGGCGGCGCTCGCGTGGGTGCGGTCGGTGCCGAGCTGGTCGTCGTCGAGGTAGTCGGCGGTGCGGGAGGCGAACATCGGCTGGCGGGCGTCCTTGTCGCCGCCGGCGCCGGTGAAGCCCTGCTCGTCGCCGTAGTAGATCACCGGGTTGCCGCGGCTGAGGAACATCAGCTCGTTGGCGAGCCGGTCCTTCTTCAGCAGCTCGGCGTCGGAGGCGTTCGGGTTGTCCTGCTTGAGGAACGTGCCGATGCGGCCCATGTCGTGGTTGCCGAGGAAGCTGACCTGCTCGTAGGCGTTTGCCTTGTCGGTCGTGTACTTGTAGTCGTCACCGAAGACCGAGGCGAGCTTCTTGGCGCTGCCGCCCTGGGAGGCGTACTGGCGGGCCGCCTCCTGGAAGGGGAAGTCGAGCGTGGCGTCGAGCCGGCCCTGGGTGACGTACGGCGACGTGACCGATGTGTCGGCGGAGTAGACCTCGCCGAACATGAAGAAGTCGTCCCGGCCCTGCTTCGCCGCGTAGGCGTCCAGGGCGGTGGCCCACTGGGTCCAGAACTCGAGGTTGACGTGCTTGACCGTGTCGATGCGGAAGCCGTCGATGTCGAAGTCGCGCACCCAGCGCTGGTAGATGCGCTCCATGCCGTGGACGACCTCGGGACGTTCGGTCCACAGGTCGTCGAGGCCGGAGAAGTCGCCGTAGGTGGAGCTCTCGCCGGCGAAGGTGGAGTCGCCGCGGTTGTGGTACATCCGCGGGTCGTTCAGCCAGGACGGGACCTTGTTGTTCCTGGTGACCTTCGGGGTGTACGGGAAGGAGTCCCGGTCGACGCGCGGGAACCGGGTGCCCCCGGCGGCGTAGTCGGCGTCGTCGAAGGGCTGCCCGTCCTTGGTCAGGTACGGGAAGGCGCCCTTGGAGAGGTAGCCGTAGGACTTCTCGTCGTAGTCGACGACGTCGGCGGTGTGGTTGGTGATGACGTCGAAGAAGACCTTCATCCCCTTGGCGTGCGCCTTGTCGATGAGGTTCTCGAGGTCCTGGTTGGTGCCGAAGTGCGGGTCGACCTGGGTGAAGTCGGTGATCCAGTAGCCGTGGTAGCCGGCCGAGGCGTTGGCGCCGGTCCCCTGCACGGGCTGGTTCTTGAAGATGGGCGCCATCCAGATCGCGGTGGTGCCCAGGCCCTTGATGTAGTCGAGCTTCCCGGTCAGGCCCTTGAGGTCGCCGCCCTGGTAGAAGCCCTTGTCCGTGGGGTCGTAGCCGGTGGTGAGGCGGGTGCCGGTGAGGCCGCCCTTGTCATTGGCCGTGTCGCCGTTGGCGAAACGGTCCGGCAGGACGAAGTAGAACTGCTCGCGGGTCAGGTCGTGCCGGGCGGCCGCCTTGGCCAGAGCCGCGTCCGAGGGCGGAGGCGGCGGGGTGTCGGCGTGGGCGGCGAGCGGCTGGACCAGGGCCGCGGCGAGCGCGGCGACGGTGACGGCCGCGACCCGTCTGCCCTGCACGGTGCGGCGCCTGCCCGGCGCCGGCCATCTGGATATCACGGACGTGAACTCCTTGCGATTACGGCTCATTGGGTCCGACCCCGGCGCGACGCTATCGCCGCGAAAGGCTTGCAGCAAGGGTCGTGAAAGTAACGGAAAGGATTTTCACGACCCTTGCGCGTCGACGTCTCAGCAGGAGGACTTGCCCGTGTAGAGGGCGAGTGCCGTGTTCGCGCCGAGGGTGGCGGTGAACTGGCCGCCGGCGTTGACCGTCACGGGCGTGTTGTTCTGCACGTTGCAGTACGTGCCCGCGGGCAGGGAGGTCTGGTAGGTGCGGGTCAGGGACGACGACTCGTGGTTGATGGCCACGTAGCCCTTGCTGCCGCGCCCGAAGGCGATGGCGTCGCCCCCGTTGTCCCACCAGTTGGTGACCGACTCGCCGCGGGTGGCGTTGCGGAAGGCCACCATGCGCTGGATCTCGGGCCAGGCGTGCTGGCACTTCCAGCCGTCCTGCCAGCAGGCGCCCACCTGTCCGGCGTTGGGCGGCCCGGCGTCGATGTCGGAGAACTCGTAGCCGGAGTTGATGTCCGGGGCGCCGTAGGGCCAGGCGAGCATGAAGACGTTGGCCAGGGTGTAGGTGGCGCCGTCCTTGTAGTTCAGGGTGGAGCCGTTGCGCTCGGTGTCGTGGTTGTCGACGAAGACACCGGCGACGGAGCTGCTCATATAGCCCCAGCCCTCGCCGTAGTTCTTCAGGTAGGCGAGGTTCTCGTTGTTGAAGACCCGCTTGAGGTCATAGGCGTAGCGGAACTCCTGGACGTCACCGTTGCCGGTGTACTCGGTCGGCTGGACGGCCTCTCCGGCGCCGTAGATGGCCTCCTGCTTCCAGTACACCGACGGGTTGCTCAGCCGCGACTTGATGTTCGCGAGGTCGGCGGCCGCGATGTGCTTGGCGGCGTCGATGCGGAAGCCGTCGACCCCGTAGGAGAGCAGGGTGTTCATGTAGCCGGCGATCGCGGAGCGGACGTAGTCCTCGCCGGTGTCGAGGTCGGCGAGGCCGACGAGCTCGCAGTTCTGGACGTGCCAGCGGTCCTGGTAGTTGGTGATCTGCGCGGTGCAGTTGTCGAAGTCGTAGGAGGAGTACAGGCCCGGGTAGTTGTACTTCGTGTACGACGAGCCGCCGGTGCCGGTGCCGTTCCCGGCCGCCATGTGGTTGATGACGGTGTCGACGACGACCTTCACGCCGGCCGAGTGACACGTGTTGATCATGTTCTTGAAGGCGGTGGCGTCACCGAGCCGGCCGGCGATCCTGTAGCTGACCGGCTGGTACGACGTCCACCACTGGGAGCCCTGGATGTGCTCGGCAGGCGGGGAGACCTGCACGTAGCCGTAGCCGGCCGGGCCGAGCCGGTTGGTGCACTCGGCGGCGACCGAGGAGTACTTCCACTCGAACATCACGGCGGTGACGTCCTTGGTGCCGGGCGGGGAGGCCTGGGCGGTGCCGGCGGTGCCGGGTATGAGCACGGCGGCCGCGGCGGCGAGGGCGAGCGCGCCCGGGAGAGTTCTGGCCATGTGGGGAGTCCTTCACCGTTGAAGGGGTTTGCTGAAATCTTTCAGAAACCTTGCGGTGGCCAGATGTTAGAGGCCCGCTGGCCAAAAAGGCAGCGGGCCGACAGAAGTTGCTGCAAGACGTTACACAGCCGTGCCGGGGCCGGCGGTGAGGCGGGCCAGCAGGGTGCGGGCCTCCTGGATGCGGGGATGGGACGGGTGCAGACGCGTCTCGCAGTCGGCCAGGGCGCGGCGGGCCGTGGCCTCCGCCTCGGCGAGGCGGCCCAGGCCCTGCAGGGCGCCGGCCGTCACCAGGTCCAGCTTCCCGGTGTGCCCCCGCTCCTGCTTCGGCGTGAACCGGCGCGCCTCGGCGAGGGCTTCGGCGTACCGGCCCTGGCCGTTCAGGCTGCGCACCAGGGTGGCGTGCAGTGCGGCCTCGGCTCCGTCGATGCCCGCAGCGCGGGGCAGGTTGCCCCGGGCGATCGCCTCGGCCTCCTCGTGGCGGCCCAGCCCGCACAGCGCCTCCGCCAGACCGTCCAGCACGCTCAGCTCCAGCGTCCACACCTTCGTGAGGTGCTTAAGGCGGGACAGCTCGCGCAGCAGGGCCTGTGACTCGGCCTCGGCCTCGGCGTGGCGGCCCTGCCAGCCGAGGACGGCCGCGCGGTTGTTGCGCAGCATGACCGGGAAGGTCCGTAGGGCCCCGGGCGCGCCGTCCAGCTCCGCGATGAGGGTCTCCATCTCGGCCAGCACCTCGTCACCGCGTCCGTGGGCGCACGCCACCGCCGTAGCCGTCACCTTCGCGCACCACGTCATCGCACGGCGGCGCCCCTGCCGCCACAGGCGCCGGGCCCCCGCCTCGCAGGCCCTGGCCTCGGCCTCGGCCTCCTCGAACCGGTCCTCCTTCGCAAGCCGGAGCGCGCGCTTCAGTTGGGCGTCGAGGCGCCGGGAGCGGAAGGAACGCGGTGCGGAGAGCTTCACGGGTGGTGAGGTTACGGGGGCGTGCCCGGCCGGGTAACGGCAGGGCCCGCCACCGGAGTCGGTGACGGGCCCTGGGCGACGGTGTCCGGGTGGGTCAGGCCGTGGTGAACCACACCGTGGTGTCCGCGGGGACCTTGGTCTCGCCGTCGACCTCGGCCACCTCACCGCTGGTGAGCAGCACGCGCCCGTACGCCGGGGTCGTGACCGACTCGTCCGTGGTGTTGGCGACGCAGACGAAATCGCCGCGGCGGAAGGCGAGGACGCCCTCGGGGGCGCGCAGCCACTCGACCGAGTCACCGGCGCCCAGGTCGGGGTGGTCGCGGCGGGTGGCGAGGGCTGCGCGGTAGAGCTCCAGGGTGGAGCCGGCCGTGCCGGTCTGGGCCTCGACGCTCAGCTCCCCCCAGGTCGCCGGCTGGGGCAGCCAGCTGCCGCCCGTGCCGAAGCCGTACGACGAGCCCTCGCGCGTCCACGGGATCGGCACCCGGCAGCCGTCGCGGAAGCCGTCCTGGCCCTCGCCGCGGTGGTACGCCGGGTCCTGGCGCACCTCGTCGGGAAGGTCGACGACGTCCGGCAGGCCCAGCTCCTCGCCCTGGTAGACGTACGCCGAGCCGGGCAGGGCCAGCATCAGCAGCGTCGCCGCGCGGGCCCGGCGCAGGCCGAGTTCGCGGTCGCCGGCCGTGCGGATCTGGGTGCCGAGGCCGGGCGGGTTGGCGAAGCGGGTGGCGTGCCGGGTGACGTCGTGGTTGGACAGCACCCAGGTGGCCGGGGCGCCGACCGGGCGCATCGCCTCCAAGGTGCGGTCGACGACCGTGCGCAGCTCCTGCGCGTCCCAGTAGGTGCCCAGGTACTGGAAGTTGAACGCCTGGTGCAGCTCGTCGGGGCGGACGTAGTTGGCGGTGCGCTCCACGGTCGGGGTCCACGCCTCGGCGACGAAGATGCGCTCGCCGGAGTACTCGTCCAGGATCAGCCGCCACTGGCGGTAGATCTCGTGGACGCCGTCCTGGTCGAAGAACGGCATGACATCGTTACCCAGCAGGTGGAGCTGGTTGTGGGTGCCGAGGTCGGGCAGGCCCTCCGCCTTGACCATGCCGTGGGCGACGTCGATCCGGAAGCCGTCGACGCCCATGTCCAGCCAGAAGCGCAGGATCGAGCGGAACTCGTCGCCGACCGCCGGGTGCTCCCAGTTGAAGTCGGGCTGCTCCGGGGCGAACAGGTGCAGGTACCACTCGCCGGGGGTGCCGTCGGGCTCGGTGACCCGGGTCCAGGCGGGGCCGCCGAAGATGGACTCCCAGTCGTTGGGCGGCAGTTCGCCGTTCTCGCCCTTGCCGGGGCGGAAGTGGTAGCGCTCGCGCAGCGGCGAGCCGGGGCCCTCCGCGATCGCGCGCTTGAACCACTCGTGGTGGTCGGAGGAGTGGTTGGGCACCAGGTCGACGATGATGCGCAGGCCCAGCGTGTGGGCGTCGCGGATCAGCGCGTCGGCGTCCAGCAGGTTGCCGAACATCGGGTCGACGGCGCGGTAGTCGGCGACGTCGTAGCCGGCGTCGGCCTGCGGGGAGGAGTAGAAGGGGCTGAGCCACACCGCGTCCACGCCGAGGTCGCGCAGGTACGGCAGGCGGGAGCGTACGCCTTCCAGGTCGCCCATGCCGTCGCCGTTGCTGTCGGCGAAGCTGCGCGGGTACACCTGGTAGATCACCGCGTCCCGCCACCAGTCACGGCGCTTGGCGATGGTGGCTACGGCGGAGTTCGGCGCTGAGGAGTGCTGGCTCATGGCGTCCTTGATGTGTAACTGGGTCGAGGTCATGTGGCTGCGTACGGCGGCGGGTGACGAGGCGGACGCGGTGGCAGCGGGGTCGGATGGCCACCGCGACCGCCTCGGGTACCTGGGGGCGACAAGGCGCCTGAGGGACGCGCCCCAAGGGGCGCGGGGAACTGCGCGACAAGCCACGACGAAAGCCGCAGCCGAAAGACGGCGCGAAGTCCCTCCCCCGGCGGCTAGCCCTTCGTGCCACCCGCGGTGAGGCCGGTCACGAGGTTCTTCTGCACGAGGTAGAAGAACGCGGAGACGGGTATCGCGACCAGCACCGCCGTGGCGGCCATGAGGTTGCGCTGGGCGTCGTGCTCGCTGATGAAGCTCTGCAGACCGACCGCGAAGGTGTACTTCGTGTCGCTCAGCATGAACGTCGAGGCGAAGGCGACCTCACCGAAGGCGGTGATGAAGCTGTAGAAGGCGGCGACCGCGAGACCCGGCTTGGCCAGCGGCAGGATCAGCCGGAAGAAGGTGCCGAAGGGGGTGAGCCCGTCGACCCGGCCGGCCTCGTCGATCTCGAACGGGATGGTGTCGAAGTAGCCCTTGAGCAGCCAGGCGCAGTACGGCACCGCGGTCGAGCAGTAGACCAGGATCAGACCGAAGTAGGTGTCGATCAGCTGGAGTTCGGACAGCAGCTGGTACATGGGCACGATCAGCACGGCGATCGGGAACATCTGGGTGACCAGCAGGACCCACATGAACTTCTTGTAGCCGGGGAAGCGCATGCGCGAGACGGCGTAGCCGGTGGTCGCGGCGATGATCACGCCGATGACGGTGGTGCCGAGGGAGACGGCGAGCGAACTCTTCAGCCAGTCGAAGAAGTTGGTCTCGGTCAGGACGTACGAGTAGTTCTCGAACGACATCTTCTCCCAGATCCCGCCGGGGTGGAGGTAGTCGTCCTTGTCCGGGCCGAGGGACAGGTACACCAGCCAGGCGATCGGGAACAGCGCGATCAGGCTGGCCACGACGAGGATGCCGTGGGAGGCGAGGCTGCCGAGGAGGCTGTTCTCGCCGCGGCGGCGGGAGGCGCCCTTGGGGTCGGTGCCCGGGGTGCCGGCCTGCTTGTGCTCGGCGGAGGTCGGGGCGGTGGTCGTACTCATGGGAGCTCCTGCCTCAGATCGCGAGCTGCTGGTCATTGCGGTTCAGCCAGCGGCGGTAGAAGGAGGTGAAGACGATCAGGATGGCCAGCAGCAGGATGCCGTAGGCCGCGGACTGCGCGAAGTCGCGCGGCTGCTGCCCGAAGCCCAGGTAGTAGGCCCAGGTGACAAGGATCTGGGCGTCCGGGGCGGTGTCGCCGAACAGCAGGAAGATCACGGCGAACTGGTTGAAGGTCCAGATCACGCCGAGCAGGACGACGGTGGAGGAGACGGAGCGCAGGCCCGGCAGGGTCACGAAGCGGAAGCGCTGCCAGGCGTTGGCGCCGTCCATCTCCGCGGCCTCGTACAGGGAGGCGTCGATGGACTGCAGTCCGCCGAGCAGGGAGACCATCATGAACGGCACACCGCACCAGGTGTTGACCATGATCGCGGCGAACCGCTGCCAGAAGGTGTCCTCCAGCCAGGCCGGCGTCGGCAGGTGCAGGAACTCCAGGAAGGAGTTGATGATGCCGCCGTCGGCGAGCATGAACCGCCAGCCGAAGACGGTGACGAAGGTCGGCACCGCCCAGGGCAGGATGAGGATCAGCCGGTAGAAGGTGCGGCCGCGCAGCTTCTGGTTGAGCAGCAGCGCGAGGCCCAGGCCGATGCCGTAGTGCAGGGCGACACAGGCGGCCGTCCACACGATCGTCCAGATGAAGTGCGACCAGAACCGGTCGTAGGAGGTCTCGCCCCACAGGATGTCGGCGTAGTTGTCGAAGCCGATGAACTTGTACGTCGCCTCGATCTCGTTGACGCCGATGGTGCGCGCCGTGTTGAGGCTGTTGGCGTCGGTGAGCGTGAGGTAGAAGCCGTAGGCCAACGGGTAGAGCACGAGGACGCCGAGCACGATCGCCACCGGGGCGATCATGGCGTAGGCGTACCAGTGCTTCTGGTAGGCCTGCTTCAGGCGCTGCCCGAGCCCGGGGCGTTGCCCGTGGTCACCACGGCTCTTGCCGGTCGCTCGGTCGATGGCGACTGTCATGGTTCGACACCTTCTGGAAAGTTCAGGGGGAGTACGGCGCACTGGCCGGTGGCCGCCGGAACGCTCCCCCCATGATCAGGGCGTTCCGGCGGCCACGGGCGGTCACTTGCTGTAGTCCGGCACCAGCTTGGCGATGTTGGTCTCGGCGCTGCTCAGGCCCTCGTCGAGGGACTTCTTGCCGCCGGCGACGGCGAGCAGCTCGGTGTCCAGCTGGCCGAAGAAGGAGCTGTACTCGGGCAGCGCGGGGCGCGGCTGGGCGGCGGAGAGGACGCCCTGGTAGCCGGCGATGCCCGGGTCGGCCTTGACCTTCGCGGTGTAGGCGTCGTCACGCGTGGGCAGCGTGGCGTTCTTCAGCGCGATGGTCTCCTGGGCGTGCGCGGAGGTCATGAAGTTCACGAACTTCAGCGCGGCCTGCTGGTGGGCCTCGTCGGAGCCGGCGTACACGGAGAGGTTGTGGCCGCCGGTCGGGGCGCCCGCCTTGCCGGAGGAGCCGGCCGGGACGGTGGCGATGCCGAGGTTGTTCTTGTCCTTGAACGCGGAGCCCTTGTAGAAGTTGGTGATCTCCCACGGGCCCTGGATGATCGCGGCGACCTTGCCGTTGACGAACGCGTCCTGGATGTGGGCGTAGGCGTCGGCGGTGGTGTCGGCCTTGTGCAGGCCCTTGCCGTCGAAGAGGTCCAGCCAGGTGCCGTAGGCCTTCTTGGCCTCGGGCGTGTCGATCGTGATCTTCTTGGCGGCGACGTCGACGGTGTCGGTGCCCTCGCCGTAGAGGAAGGACTGGGCGTAGTAGGACTGGGTGGAGCCCCAGTAGCCGTCGACGCCGGTCTTCGTCTTGATCGTGGCGGCGGCCTTCTTCAGCTCGTCCCAGGTGGTGGGCGCGTCGACGCCGGCCTTCTGGAAGAGCTCCTTGTTGTAGACCAGGGCGAGGGTGTCCGTGGTGAACGGAACGCCGTAGGTCTTGCCCTCGTACTTGGCCTGCTCGATCAGGTTGGACTTGAACTTGGCCTGGTCCGCGAGGGCCTCCGTGCCGTCCAGCGGCAGGAAGTAGCCCTTCTTGGCGAAGGCGGGGGTCCAGCCGACCTCGGAGCGCAGGATGTCCGGGGCGCCCTTGGAACCGGCGGCGGTGTCGAACTTGTTCTGCGCCTGGTCGAAGGGGACGTTGACGTACTTGACCTTGATGCCCTTGTTGGCGGCCTCGAACTCCTTGACCAGGGCCTTGTACGTCGGCGCCTCGTTGGTCGCGTTGGAGGTGTCCCACCAGGTGAGGGTGACCGGACCGTCCGCCGAGTCACCGCTGTCACTGCCGCCGCAGGCCGTCGCCGTGAGAGCGAGGGACGCCACCAGCGCGCTGGCCGCTATGCCACGCCGCATGAGTTCTCCTTGAGGGGTAAAGCCCGTGTGGTGCAGGGGGCGGTCCCGTCATCCGTCCCTGCCGACTTGCCGACTGCGCCGTTGCCGCCGCCGGGCGACGTGAACGTAACAGCCATGTAAGCGCCGCGAAAGACCTTGCAGAAAAAAAGTGCAAGGGATCTCAGACGTTACGTCTGCGTGACCTCCTGAGGGCCGTCCGGAGACCGGGTATTGCCAGTGATCAGCGCGGAGAGGAACACTTGTGCAAGACTCTGCAAGCTCTTGCCGCACTTTTCACGAGGGGACGCCATGCCGCAGCAACCAGCGCGCCGGTCAACCGCCCGCACCCGGCGTCCGGTTGGTGTGCAAGGCGACATACGACCGGTACAGTCCACTGCCGTGACCACACGGCTTGCGGACATCGCTGCGCAGGCGGGGGTGAGCGAAGCGACCGTCAGCCGCGTCCTCAACGGGAAGCCAGGCGTCGCCGCCACCACCCGCCAGGCCGTGCTGGCCGCGCTCGACGTCCTCGGCTACGAGCGTCCCGTGCGGCTGCGCCAGCGCAGCGCCGGCCTCGTCGGCCTGATCACGCCCGAGCTGGAGAACCCGATATTCCCGGCCCTGGCGCAGGTCATCGGCCAGGCGCTGACCCGCCAGGGCTACACCCCGGTGCTCGCCACCCAGACCCCCGGCGGCTCGACCGAGGACGAGCTGACCGAGATGCTGGTCGACCGCGGGGTGGCCGGCATCATCTACGTCTCGGGACTGCACGCCGACACCACCGCCGACATGCAGCGCTACGAGCAGCTGCGGGCGCAGGGCGTGCCCTTCGTGCTGGTGGACGGCTTCTCCCCCAAGGTGCAGGCGCCGTTCATCTCCCCCGACGACCGGGCGGCGATGAGCCTCGCGGTCACGCATCTCGCCTCGCTCGGTCACACCCGGATAGGGCTCGCGCTCGGGCCGAAGCGGTTCGTGCCGGTCCAGCGGAAGATAGAGGGCTTCGTCCGCGCCATGCAGGAGCAGCTGGGCCTGGACCCGGAGGGCGTGGAGTCCGACCTCGTGCAGCACTCGCTGTACACCCTGGAGGGCGGTCAGGCGGCCGCCACGGCCCTCATCGGGCGGGACTGCACGGCCGTGGTGTGCGCCAGCGACATGATGGCTCTCGGCGCGATAAGGGCGGCCCGGCAGCTCGGCCTGGAGGTCCCCCGGGACATCTCCGTGGTCGGCTTCGACGACTCCCCGCTGATCGCCTTCACCGACCCGCCTCTGACGACCGTACGCAAGCCGGTTCCGGCGATGGGCCAGGCCGCGGTGCGCACGCTGCTCGAGGAGATCGGCGGGACGCCCGCCCCGCACAGCGAGTTCGTGTTCATGCCGGAGCTGGTGGTGCGCGGCTCGACCGCGTCGGCCCCCGGCAACCACCATCGCCCGTAGGGCCGGGACGGGGCTCCTCCCGGGCCCCGGGGGTGCGTCCCCGAGCCGACCGGGGGATGATCGGGGGGATGGGGAATGTCTGGCAGACTCTGTGCCCATGGGTGAGACGACCGTGACGACACTGGAAGGCCGCGAAGAGGCGGTCGTTCCGCAGACTGTCACGGACAATTCGGGGCAGAGTCTGCTGCACCGGGTACGCGCCCCGCGACGGCCCCGGCTGTGGTTCGAGATCCTTCTGATCGCGGTGAGTTACTGGACGTACTCGCTCATCCGCAACGCCGTCCCGGAGCAGAAGTCGCAGGCGCTGCGCAACGCCGACTGGATCTGGCAGGCCGAGCACAGCATCGGCATCGCCGTCGAGCAGTCCGTGAACCACGCCGTGAACTCGGTGACTTGGCTCATCGTCGGCATGAACTACTACTACGCCACCCTGCACTTCGTCGTCACGCTCGGTGTTCTCGTGTGGCTCTACCGCAGTCACCCCGGACGCTATGCGGCGACCCGCCTGGTCCTGTTCGCCACCACCGGCGTGGCCCTGGTCGGTTACTACCTGTATCCGCTCGCGCCGCCCCGGTTGATGAACGGCGCGGACTTCATCGACACCGTGGTCGTCCACCAGACCTGGGGCTCGATGGCCTCCGGCGACCTGAAGAACATGTCGAACCAGTACGCCGCGATGCCGTCCATGCACATCGGGTGGTCGCTGTGGTGCGGCCTGACGATCTTCGCGCTGGCGTCGGTGCCGTGGGTGAAGGTGCTGGGTCTGGTGTATCCGGCCCTCACGCTGGTGGTCATCGTGGCCACCGCCAACCACTTCTGGCTGGACGCGGTGGGCGGCATGCTGTGCCTGACGTTCGGGTACGCCGTGGCGCGGGTCTGGTACGGGGACCTGCCGTATCGGTTGCCGCGGGCCGTGGGTGGCTGATTCCGTCCGTCGGCGGCTGCGGGTCGTGTGCGGTTGCTCGCGCAGTTCCCCGCGCCCCTTAAGGTGCGTGCCCTCAGGGGCGCGCGGAACTGCGCGACCAGCCACGAACCACCCGCAGCCGCCGGCGAACGCCGACACCCCCTAACGGTCGGCGTAGAACAGCTCGTCCACCACCGCACGGGCCCGCCGGGTCGTACGCCGGTAGTCGTCCAGCATGTCCCCCACGTGCCCGGGCCCGTACCCGAGGTAGCGCCCCACCGCGGCCAGCTCGCGCGGATCGGACGGGAACGTGTCCCCGGCCCGTCCCCGTACCAGCATCACGGCGTTGCGCACGCGCGTGGCGAGCACCCAGGCGTTGTCGAGGGTCTGGGTGTCCTCCTCCGAGAGGAGCCCCGCGGCGAGCGCGGCGGCGAGCGCCTCACGTGTCCGGGTGGTCCGCAGTCCGGGCACCTGCGCGCCGTGCCGCATCTGGAGCAGCTGCACGGTCCACTCCACGTCGGACAGCCCGCCGGGCCCCAGCTTGGCGTGCAGCTTGGGGTCGACGCCGCGGGGCAGCCGCTCCGTCTCCATGCGGGCCTTCAGGCGCCTGATCTCCCGGACGGACTCCTCCGGCAGGCCCCCCGCGGGGTACCTCAGCGGGTCGATCAGCTCGACGAAGCGGCGGCCCAGGTCCGCGTCCCCCGCGAACGGCTCGGCGCGCAGCAGCGCCTGCGACTCCCACACCAGGGACCACCGCCGGTAGTACGCCTCGTACGACTTGAGCGTACGGACGAGGGGGCCCGACTTGCCCTCGGGCCGCAGGTCGGCGTCGATCAGCAGGGGCGGGTCGGCGCTGGGGATCTGCAGCAGGCGGCGCATCTCGGAGACGACCTTGTTCGCCGCCTCGGCGGCCTCCCGCTCGCTGACCCCGTCGCGGGGCTCGTGGACGAAGACGACGTCCGCGTCGGAGCCGTAGCCGAGCTCGTGACCGCCGAAGCGGCCCATGCCGATGATCGCGAACCGGGTGGGCAGGGTGTCGCCCCAGCCCTCGCGGACTACCGCGCGCAGGGTGCCCGCCAGGGTCGCCGCCGTCAGGTCGGAGACGGCGCCGCCCACCCGGTCCACCAGCGCGCCCTCGTCGGCCTCGGCGGGCCGGATCTCGGTGCCGTAGGAGCCGACGATGTCCGCGGCGGCCGTGCGGAACAGCTCGCGGCGGCGGACGCCACGGGCGGCGGTGACGGCCTGTGCGGCGTTCTCGGCGCGGCCGACGGCGGCGAGCACCTCCTGCTCCAGATGGGCGCGGGTGCGCGGGGCGAGCCCTCCCACGGGCCCGGCCCCGCCGCCGTCGCCGTCGCCGAGCAGGGCGACCGCCTCGGGGGCGCGCATCAGCAGGTCGGGGGCGAGCCGGCCGGCCGACAGCACCCGGGCGAGGTTCTGCGCGGCGGCGCCCTCGTCGCGCAGCAGCCGCAGATACCAGGGCGTCTTGCCGAGCGCGTCGGAGACCTTGCGGAAGTTCAGCAGGCCCGCGTCGGGGTCGGCGGAGTCGGCGAACCAGCCCAGCAGCACCGGCAGCAGGGTGCGCTGGATGGCGGCCTTGCGGGTGACGCCGGAGGCGAGGGCCTCCAGGTGCCGCAGGGCCGCGGCCGGGTCGGCGTAGCCGAGGGCGATGAGCCGCTCGCGGGCGGCCTCGGGGCTGAGCCGGGCCTCACCGGGGGCGAGCTGGGCGACGGCGTCCAGGAGCGGGCGGTAGAACAGCTTCTCGTGCAGTCGGCGTACGACACCGGTGTGGCGGCGCCACTCGCGGTTGAGCTCGGCGACCGGGTCGGTGCGCAGGCCCAGCGAGCGGCCCAGGCGGCGCTGGTCGGCCTCGGCCTCGGGCACCAGGTGGGTGCGGCGCAGCCGGTAGAGCTGGATGCGGTGCTCCATGGAGCGCAGGAAGCGGTACGCCTCGTCGAGCCGGCCGGCGTCCTCCCGGCCGACGTACCCGCCGGCGGCGAGGGCCTGGAGCGCGTCCAGGGTGGTGCCGCTGCGCAGGCCCGCGTCGGTGCGGCCGTGGACCAGCTGGAGGAGCTGCACGGCGAACTCGACGTCCCTGAGGCCGCCGGGGCCGAGCTTGAGCTCGCGGTCGACCTCGGCGGCGGGGATGTTCTCCACGACCCGGCGGCGCATCTTCTGCACGTCGGCGACGAAGTTCTCCCGCTCGGCGGCCTGCCAGACCAGCGGCTGCAGCGCGGCGACGTACGCCTCGCCGAGCTCCAGGTCGCCGGCGACCGGGCGGGCCTTGAGCAGGGCCTGGAACTCCCAGGTCTTCGCCCAGCGCTGGTAGTAGGCGAGGTGGCTGCTGAGGGTGCGCACGAGCGGGCCGTTGCGGCCCTCGGGGCGCAGGTTGGCGTCGACCGGCCAGATCGAGCCCTCGATCGTCGTCTCGGAGCAGATCCGCATCATGTGCGAGGCGAGCTTGGTGGCCGCGCGCAGGGCTTTGCCCTCGTCGGCGCCGTCGACGGCCTCGCCCACGAAGATGACGTCGACGTCGGAGACGTAGTTGAGCTCGTGTCCGCCGCACTTGCCCATCGCGATCACCGCGAGCCGGCACAGCGCGGCGTCGCCGGGCGCGTCCGCGCGGGCTATGGCGAGGGCGGCGCGGAGCGTGGCGGTGGCGAGGTCGGCCAGCTCGGCGGCGGTCTGGGCGATGTCGGTGGTGCCGCACACGTCGCGGGCGGCGATGGACAGCAGACAGCGCCGGTAGGCGACCCGCAGCGCGACCGGGTCGCCCGCCTCGGCCAGGCCCCGCTCGAACTCCTCGACGCCCGGGTGCAGATCGCGCGGCTCATACATGACCAGCGCCCGCCAGTCGTCCGGGTGCCGGGCCAGATGGTCGCCGAGCGCGGCGGAGGCGCCGAGCACCCCGAGCAGCCGGTCGCGCAGCGGCTTGGCCGCTATCAGGGTGTCCAGCAGTTCCCGGCGCGCGGTGGGGGCGGGCTGGGCCTCCAGGAGGCGGACCAGGGCGCTCAGGGCGAGGTCGGGGTCGGCGGTGGCGCCGAGGGCCTCCAGCAGCACGGGGTCGTTGCGCACGGCGGCCAGCTCGGTGCTGTCCAGGAGGCGTTCGGCGGCGGTGGCGTCGGTGAAACCGTGCCGCAGCAGCCGTGTGAAGGTACTGCTTCTGCGCCCCGGCGCCGTCATGCCCCGCCTCCTCAAGGTCGTTCGCAGTCGAGCGTAACCGCAGTCCCGGCCGGGGGCGCTGCCGAGTTCTGCCCGTGAGACGGACCGTAGGGGTGGCGGCGGGGGCGGCTTTCGAGTTCGGTGGGGTGAACGCTTTCGGCGAATGCGAAGGGAGTCCCGCCATGCAGATGAGCCTCGAGGTGGTCCTGCTGCCCGTGTCGGACGTGGACCGGGCCAAGGAGTTCTACCGCGACAAGGTCGGCTTCCATGTGGACCTCGACGGCGAGGTGATGCCGGGCGTACGGATCGTGCAGCTCACGCCGCCCGGCTCGGGCTGCTCGATCGCCCTGGTGGACGGCCTTCAGGTGCCGACGGGCACCCCGCAGCCCGGCACGTACCACGGCCTCCAGCTCTGTGTCACCGACGCCAAGGCCGCCTACGAGGAGCTGACCGCCCGCGGCCTGGAGGTCACCGAGCCGCAGCAGTTCGCCCCGCAGGACGGCGCGACCTTCATGTACTTCAAGGACCCCGACGGCAACGGCTGGGCCATCCAGGAGTACCGCCGCCGCCTGACGGAACCCCTCCACAAGGTCCTGGCGGCGCTGGCGGAGGACGCCTGACGGTGTGGTCATGGTTTGTTGCACCCCGAGCCACCGGAAGGAACGTTTCCGGGGCCGCCTCGGCGCGACAAACCATGACCACGCTCCCTCCTCACGGGGCCGCGAGGGCCTCCGTCGGGGAGAGGCGGGAGGCCTGGATCGCGGGGTAGAGGCCTGCTGCTGCGCCTATCAGGAGCGTCGACGCCAGGCCGCCGGCCGTTGCCCAGGGGGGGACCACTGCGGGCCAGGACTGGGTGGCGGCGTAGCCCGCGGTGACCCCGATGCCGAGGAGGACGCCGCCTAGGCCGCCGAGGGCGGACAGCAGGAGCGACTCGGCGAGGAACTGGAGCCGGATCTGGCCTCGGCTCGCACCGAGGGCCCGGCGCAGGCCGATCTCGGGGCGGCGCTCCAGCACGGAGATCACCATGGTGTTGGCCACCCCGATGCCGCCGACCAGCAGGGCGACGGCCCCGAGGCCGAGGAGCAGCGCGCCCAGCGTCCGGTCGGTGGCACGGCGGGCGGCGAGCGCGTCGGAGGGGCGGGAGACCCGCACCTCGTTGGGCGCCTCGGGGTTGGCGGTGGCCGCGAGGACGGACCGTACGGCTTCCACGGAGGGTTCGGCGGAGCGTACGTAGACGAAGGTCGGGTGCCCGTCGAAGCCGAGGTGGCGCTGTGCGGCCGGCCAGCCGACCAGCGCGGCCGTGTCCAGTTCCTTGGCCAGGGGGACGGGGTCGAGGATGCCGGCCACGCCGAACCACTCGCCGCCCAGCCAGATCCGTACGCCCGGGGTGTGCACGCCGAGCCGCCGGGCGGCCTTCGCGCCGAGGACGACGGCCGGGTGGCGGGCGGTCGCGGCGTTCAGCCAGGAGCCGGTGGTGACCCGGCCGCCGAGGGTGCGCAGCAGGTCGGCGCGGGTGGCCAGCACCTCGATGCTGCCGGTGCTGCCGCTGGGGACGTGGTCGTTGCGGTAGGCGTGCGCCTCGATCCGGCCGACCTCGGAGACCGAGCGGACCGGGGCGATCCGGTCGATCATGCGGACCGACTCCTGGGGCAGCCGGGCGTCGGTGCCGTAGAGGGTGGTGCCGGGGCTGACCGTGAGCAGGTTGGTGCCGAGCCGGTCCAGGGTGCGGTCGAGGTCGGCGCGGCTGGAGGCGGAGATGCCGACGACCGCGAGCATGGCCGCGATGCCGATGGCGATGCCGACCGCGGAGAGGAAGACCCGCAGGGGGCGGGCCCGCAGGCCTGCCGCGCCGACCCGGGCGACGTCGGCGGGGCGCAGCCGGGCGTGCGGGCGCAGGGGCGAGGGTGTGCTCATCGGGTGCCGCCTTCCGCTCTCGGGGCCGGTGTGAGCGAGCCGTCGCGTACGTGCACCTGGCGGGGCAGCGACGCGGCGATCTCCCGGTCGTGGGTGATGACGACGACCGTCGTGCCGGCCGCGTGCAGGTCCCGCAGCACCCGCATCACGCCGGCGCCGGAGGCGGAGTCCAGGTTGCCGGTGGGTTCGTCGGCGAGCAGGAGGGCCGGTTCGCCGGCGACCGCGCGGGCGATGGCCACGCGTTGCCGTTCGCCGCCGGACAGCTGGTGCGGCGAGTGGACGAGGCGGTGGGCGAGGCCCACCCGGGTGAGGGCGGCCTCTGCGGCGGCCCGGCGCTCGCGCAGGGGCACGCCGGCGTAGAGCAGCCCGTCGGCGACGTTGTCGAGCACCGGGACGCCCGCCGCGAGGTGGAACTGCTGGAAGACGAAGCCGATGCGGGAGGCCCGCAGCGCCGACAGCCTGCGGTCGGTGAGGCGGGAGATGTCGTGGCCGTCGATGCGTACGGTGCCCGACGTGGGCCGGTCCAGGGTGCCGAGGATGTGCAGCAGCGTGGACTTGCCCGAGCCGGAGGGGCCCACGATGCCGAGCAGTTCGCCGCGGCGGATGTCCAGGTCGACGTCCCGCAGCGCGGTGACGCCGCCGGGGTAGGTCTTGGACACGCCGCGCAGTTCGGCCACGGGCGTGGCTGTCGCCGTACCGTCGTCGCTCATTCGGGCATCCCCACGGTCGTGCCCTCGGCGAGGCCGGCGCCGTGCACCTCGACCAGTCCCTCGGCGAAGAGGCCGGTCCGCACGGGCACGATGCGGGTACGGGGCCTGGTGCCGGTGTCGTCGGAGTCCTCGACGACCTCCAGGCCGTAGCCGCCCTCGGCGAGGGCGAGCAGGGCCACGACGGGGACGGCGAGGACGTTCTCGCGGCGTTCGGCGGTGTAGCGGATGTCGACGGGGCCGGGGTCGGTGCCGCGCAGGGCCTGCTGCCGGGCGACGGCGATGGTGACGGTGACGGTGTCGTTCTGCGACCCGGAGCCGGACCCGCTGTCCGACGTCCCTTCGGAGGACTCCCCGGACCCGTCCGAGCCCCCGGTCCCGCCTCCGCTCCCTCCACTTGTCGAGGTGTCCCCCACCGCCGTGACCTTGCCCTCCACGGACTTGCCGCCTCCGATGCCTATCCGCACCCGTGTGCCGCGGGCCGCCCAGCCCGCCTCGCCGCTCTGGAGTTCGGCCGTGACCACCTTGGTGGTGCCGGTGCAGGTGAGGACCTGGGCGTTCGCGGTGGCGCCGAGGCGGACGGTCTGCTGGGCGACCCGCAGCCGGCCGGGGGCGTAGATCACCTGGTCGAGGGCGACGGTGCCGGTCCTGGGCAGACCGAGGTCGCGGTGCCAGCGCTTGACCGCGGCGGCGGTGTTGTCGGTGAACTCCTCGTCGACGCTGAAGCCGGTGTAGCCGAGGGCGGCCAGGTTGCTCTCGAACTGCAGGACGTCCGGGCCCTTGGCGTCCTCGGCGAGGGCCCGGTACATGGGCAGGGTGCCGTAGAGCAGGACGACGGGCCGGTCGTCGGCGCGCAGCAGCGCGTCGCCTCGTCCGACGAGGCTGCCGGCGGGGGGCAGCCAGGTGACGGTGCCGGTGGCCCGGGAGACGACCGGGGTGGTGGCGCCGTAGTCGAGGCGGCCGGTGAGAGTCGTCGCGTCGGTGAGGGTGCGGCGTACGACGTGGGCGGTGGCGGTCGGGGTGTCGTCCGGGGGCGGGGCGGCGTCGGACCGGCCGCCGCCCAGGCCGAGGGCGGCGACGGTGACCGCCGCCGCGGTGGCCGCCACCGCCGCGCCGCCCAGCACGACGCGGGTACGGCGGTGGCGGGGTGCCGGGGCGGTCATCAGCCGTTCACCGACCCTCCGCCGGAGCGCGGCAGGAGGTTGCGGCAGGCTTCGAGGGCCTTGCGGGCCTCGGGGTCGGTCTTGATGCGCCGGGCGAGGTCCTCGTCCAGCTCGGCCTCGCCGGTCCGCGGGTCGGGGTCGGGGTAGTCGGGCAGGCCGTGTTCGCGCAGGCAGGCGGCATAGCGGCCGCGCTTCTCGATGTCCTCCGCCGGGAGGCGGGGCGGCGCGGAGGCGGCGGGCTGGAGGGCGCGGCACTTCTCGGTGGCCGACATGATCTTCTCGACGGAGGTCTTCTCCTTGTCGATCTCGGGGGCGCCCTCGGTGGTCTCCTTCATCACGACGCCCTGGTCGCGCAGGCAGCGGGCGTACTTCTGGGCCTGTTCCTCGTCGTCGACCCGGCTGCCGCCGGCGCCGGGGGACGTCTGGGCGGTGGCGACCGAGGGCGTGTCGTCGGAGCCGCCGCACCCGGTGACGCCGAGTGCGAGGACGAGCAGGGGTACGGCGGCGAGCAGGCCGGTGCGCCGCGTGCGGCGGGTGCTGTGTCCCGTCATGTCGTGTTCTCTCCCCGTGGTTGCGGTTACTGTCCGCAGATGACATACGACGGTGTGTAAGTCCACTGTCAGGATTGGCGCTTATGAACGCCTTATGGAGGCTCGGGCAGCATCGCCCGGGACCGAGGGGGAGGTGGGCCGACGTGCGCGTACTCGTCGTCGAGGACGAGGAGATGCTCGCCGACGCGATCGCGGAGGGGCTGCGGCGGGAGTCGCTGGCGGTGGACGTCGCCTACGACGGCGCCGCGGCCCTGGAGCGGCTGGGCGTCAACGACTACGACGTGCTGGTGCTGGACCGGGACCTGCCGCGGGTGCACGGCGACGAGGTGTGCCGGACGGTGGTCGCGGAGGGCTACGGCACCCGGATCCTGATGCTGACGGTGGCGGGTGAGGTCGCCGACCGGATCGCCGGGCTGTCGCTGGGCGCGGACGACTATCTGCCGAAGCCGTTCGCGTTCGGGGAGTTGGTGGCCCGGGTGCGGGCGCTGGGGCGGCGGGCCCGGCCCGCCACTCCCCCGGTGCTGTCGCGGGCCGGGATCTCGCTGCATCCGGGGCCGCGCGAGGTGTACCGGGACGGGCGGTATGTGGCGTTGTCGCGGAAGGAGTTCGCGGTGCTGGAGGAGCTGCTGCGCGCGGAGGGCAGCGCGGTGAGCACCGAGCAGCTCCTCGAGAAGGCGTGGGACGAGAACATCGACCCGTTCACGAACGTCGTCCGGGTGACGGTGATGACCCTGCGCCGCAAGCTGGGACCGCCCCAAGTGGTGCTGACCGTGCCCGGGTTCGGGTACCGGATCCCATGAGCGCGGGCGTGGTGCAGCCGCCGAAGCGGACCATCCGGGTGCGGCTGACGCTGCTGTACGGCGGGCTGGTGATGCTGTCGGGAGTGACGCTGCTGCTGGTGACGTACGTGATGCTGGACCGGATCATCGCCACGCAGCCGATCGACATCACGTCGGTGTATCCGCCGCCGGGGGCGTCGGCGCCCGCGCAGACGCCCGGTGGCGGAGCGGAGGGCGCCGGGAACGAGGATCCCCTCGCGGCCAAGGAGCAGTACAAGGAGCAGGCGAGCGAGGCCGCGCGGCGGCTGCGGGCCGACTTCCGGCAGCGGACGCTGCGCCCGCTGGTGGTGGGCGGCTCGGTGGCGCTCGGTCTGTTCGCGGCCGGCGGGCTGCTGATCGGCTGGCTGGTGTCGGGCCGTACACTGCGGCCGATCAGCCGGATCACGGCGACGGCCCGGCGGGTCGCGGACCGCAGTCTGCACGAGCGGATCGGGCTGACAGGACCGCCCGACGAGCTGCGCGAACTGGCAGACACCTTCGACGACATGCTGCGCCGGCTGGACGCCGCCTTCGAGGGGCAGCGGCGGTTCGTCGCCAACGCCTCGCACGAGCTGAAGACGCCGCTGGCGATCAACCGGACGCTGCTGGAGGTGGCGATGGGCCGCCCCGACGCGCCGCCGCAGGTCACCCAGCTCGGGGAGAACCTGCTGGCGGTCAACGCCCGCCATGAGCGGCTGATCGACGGGCTGCTGACCCTGGCGCGCTCCCAGCACGCGGTGGCCGATCCCGTGCCGGTCGACCTGTCGGCGGTGGTGCGCCGGGTGACGGACCTGTCGCAGCCGGACGCCCGGCGGGCCGGGGTGACGCTCACGCTGGACGCGGTCCCGGTCTGGGTGCGGGGCGATCCGGTGCTGCTGGAGCGGCTGGCGCAGAACCTGGTGCAGAACGCCGTGCGGTACAACACCGACGGCGGCTGGGTGCGGGTGGTGTGCGGCGGCGACGGCCCGGCGGGGGCAGTGCTCACGGTGGACAACAGCGGGCCGGAGGTGGCGCCGTACGAGGTGCCCGCGCTGTTCGAGCCGTTCCGCCGGCTCGACGACCGGGTCGGCTCGGCGCAGGGCACGGGGCTCGGGCTGTCCATCGTGCGGTCGGTGGCGCGGGCGCACAGCGGCGAGGCGGACGCGGCACCGCGTGCCGGAGGCGGGCTCACGGTGCGGGTCACGCTCCCGGCACTGCGTGACAACAACGCCGAAGAATAGTTACTGCGGGGCATAGAATTCGAGAATTGATGTCATTTTACTGACGCGCCCTTACTCCTCCCGGTACCCTCCCTGAGCGGGGAAGAAGGATCGGGGGGACTAATGGATGCTTCTTACAGATGCCAGACGTGTGCGCTCTTCAGTTTGAATTGCGCCTCGGGGGCCGTCGGCGGGATGTCCGCACTCGAAAGAGTCCAGTTCCTGAGTGAACGCGAGTGGGATGTGTTCCGCCTGTTATCCCTGGGATCGTCGAATCGGGACGTGTCCCGCGCTCTCTACATCACGGAGCGTACAGTCAAGGCCCACATTGCCAGCATCGTGGCAAAGCTGGCCGTCAACGGGAGATTCCAGGCCGCTCTGGTGTCGTACGTCTACCACGTGCAGAACTGTCCCAAGGGCCAATAGCTGCCCAGCTGCACGATCTGGTGCCATTGCTTAGGCCCGACCGTCCCCGGCCGGGGGACCGGACAACGCGGGCGCTCGAATTCTGGAGGAGCAATGGTCCGAACCAACGTCAGGCGGAACCTCCGCCGCGCCGTCGCCACCGGCGCGGCGGTGGCCGCGCTCTGCGGCATCGGCATGGCGGGCGCCGGCTCGGCGTCCGCCGCCACCCACAAGAACGGTGTCGTGGAGACCGGCGAGCTGGGGCTCTACTACCTCGCCAACTACGGGACGCCGATCTTCGACCTGTACTACTCCGACGCCGACTTCAGCAACGACGTCTTCCCGGGCACCGGCATCCGCGCGGACAACAACACCGAGTCGGACTGGAACCGTGACACCTACACCTGGTGGGTGTGCACCGGCTACAACTACTCCGGCTCGTGCGGATACATTTCGCCGGGTGCGTACGGCAACCTGAACTCGACGTACAAGAACACGGTGTCGTCGGCGTACTTCAGCTGACGCGACAGCACCGCACAGAAGGAAACACCAGTCAGGACCGGTGCCCTGCCCATTGCAGCTGGGCAGGGCACTCGGCTGTCTGATCGTAATCGAGATTCGCGGAGTTCACGATGCCCCGATTGCACCTCCACGCTCGCAAACCGTTCGTAAGGTCGGCGTTAGGCCGGACGGGGACGACAGTGTGCACCGCCGTTCTCGCAATGACCGTCCTCATCTCCTGCTCCTCCGGTTCCGGTGGCTCGGGTTCCGGCCATCGGAAAAGCGAGCAAAATTCCGAACCGACAGTTTCGGACATTCCCCGGATCACCGCGGCCGTGGATCTCCGGCTGCCGCTCCAGGACTATCTTCTCGACGACCGTCAATTGCGGGATCTGGACCGGGCCCGGGTGGTCCTCATCGACCGGTGCATGCATGACTTCGGATTCACGTACGCGGTCCGCCAGCCGGCCGCCGACTACGGCCCGCGCAGCGCCACCGAGCGCCGCTACGGCATCACCGACGCCGCGGACGCCGCCGCGTACGGCTACGGGCTCGGGAAGCGCGACCCGGCCCTGCAGAAGCCGCCCGCACGCCCGGTCCTGCACGCCGACGCGGAGACCGTCTTGTTCGGCAAGGGCCGCTCCAGCATCAAGGGCCGCAAGGTCCCCGAGGGCGGCTGTATGACCCAAGCCGACCGCTCGCTCGGCTCGGTCGCGCCCGCGGGGACGGACCCGGGGCTGCCGCAGCAGCTGTCCTTCCGCGCCTTCGACCTGTCCAGGGCCGACTCCCGGGTGCGCGGGGCGATCCGCGCCTGGTCCGCGTGCATGGCCGAAAGCGGCCACGACTACGCCGACCCGCTCGCCCCGCTCGCCGATCCGGCCCTCACCGGCAGCACGAGCCGCCGCACGATCGCCACCGCCACGGCCGACATCCGCTGCAAGCAGCGCACCAACCTGGTCGGCGTCTGGTTCACCGTCGAGTCCGCCTACCACAAGCGCCTCATCGACCAGCACACCGAGGAGCTGGAGGCCGTCCGCGCGGCGAACACGGCCCGGCTGCGCACGGCCGCCACCCTGACGCGGGACGGCTGAGGGGCCGGCACCAGAAAGCCGCGGCGCGTTGACGCCGCGGCGATCCATCACCCGCTCCGGCGGGCGCTCGGCTCAGTTCTGTCCTGGTGGGGCAAAACCAGAGGGGTTCTGGTTCTCGGTCTCCTGGTTCAGGCCGCCGCCCGTACAGGTCGGCTGCTGACCCTTCGGGGTCTGGCCACCGTTGTTGCTGCACTGGGTGTCGACCGGCTGGATCTTGGCATCGGCGACGGTCGCGCCGCCGAGGCTCAGTGCGCATACGGCCGCCCCGGCGCCGAGCGCCGTGACGAGCCGCTTCACCGTGGGTCTGGTCGTCATAACCATCTGCCTCCAGTCCCGTTTCCCCGCCGCGGCGGAGGGTTTCGGACTGACGCGTCCCGGCCCACGCTTCTCCCCTGCACCTCACCGGGTCAAGACAAAACGGCGATTCTGTATAAAGAGACAGGTTTCGTACCGAACTACACGGTCTCGCGCCACCCGTTCGTGATCGGCAGGCGGCGGTCCTTGCCGAAGCCCTTCGGGGAGATCTTGGTGCCCGGCGGGTACTGGCGGCGCTTGTACTCGGCCGTGTCGACCATGCGGAGGGTCTTGGTGACCAGGGCGTGGTCGAAGCCGGCCGCGACGATTGTGTCGGCGCCCTCGTCTCGATCGACGTAGCGGGCGAGGATCGCGTCGAGGACCGGGTAGTCCGGCAGGGAGTCCGTGTCGACCTGGCCCGGGCGCAGCTCGGCGCTCGGGGGCTTGGTGATGGAGTTCTCCGGGATCGGCGGGGTCTGGCCGCGCTCGGCGGCGGCCCGGTTGCGCCATTCGGCCAGGCGGAAGATCGACGTCTTGTAGACGTCCTTGATGGGGCCGTAGGCGCCGACCGAGTCGCCGTAGAGCGTGGAGTAGCCGACCGCCAGCTCCGACTTGTTGCCGGGCGCGAGGACGATGTGGCCCTCCTGGTTGGAGATCGCCATCAGCAGGGTGCCGCGCAGCCGGGACTGGAGGTTCTCCTCGGCGAGGCCGGTGAGCCCGAGGGAGCCCATGTACGCGTCGAACATCGGCTCGATGGGCACCGTACGGAAGTTGAGGCCGGTGCGGCGGGCCAGTTCGGCGGCGTCGCCCTTGGAGTGCTCGGAGGAGTACTTGGACGGCATCGAGACGCCGTACACGTTCTCCGCGCCGACCGCGTCGCAGGCGATCGCCGCGACGAGGGCGGAGTCGATGCCGCCGGACAGGCCGATGAGGACCGAGCGGAAGCCGTTCTTCTGGACGTACGCCCTGAGGCCCACGACCAGCGCCGAGTAGACCTCCTCGTCGTCGTCGAGGCGGTCGGCGTAGGCGCCGGTGTGCTGGGGCTCGTAGGCGGGCAGCGGTTCCTCGGACAGGACCACGCGGTCGATGCGCAGGCCGTCGTCGACCACGCCGGTCGGCGCGTCTGCGGCGGCGGCCGGCAGGTCGAGGTCCAGGACCACACAGCCCTCGGAGAACTGCGGGGCCCGCGCGATCACCTCGCCGGACGCGTCGACGACGATCGAGTCGCCGTCGAAGACCAGCTCGTCCTGGCCGCCCATCATGGCGAGGTAGGCGGTGGTGCAGCCGGCCTCCTGGGCGCGCTTGCGGACCAGCTCCAGGCGGGTGTCGTCCTTGTCGCGCTCGTACGGGGAGGCGTTGATCGACAGCAGCAGGCCCGCCCCGGCGGAGCGTGCCGCGGGGACGCGGCCGCCGTCCTGCCAGAGGTCCTCGCAGATGGCGAGGGCCACGTCGACGCCGTGCACCCGCAGCACCGGCATGGTGTCGCCGGGCACGAAGTAGCGGAACTCGTCGAAGACGCCGTAGTTCGGCAGGTGGTGCTTGGCGTAGTTGAGCACCACCTCGCCGCGGTACAGCACCGCGCCCGCGTTCTGCGGGGCGCCCGCCGGCTGGCCGAACCTCGGCTGGGCGCTGTCGCTGCGGTCGAGGTAGCCGACGACGACCGGCAGCTCTCCGAAGCCCTCCTCGGCGAGCCGCGCCGCGAGGGTGCGCAGGGCCGCGCGGGAGGCGGCCACGAAGGAGGAGCGCAGGGCCAGGTCCTCGACGGGATACCCGGTCAGCACCATCTCCGGGAACGCCACCAGGTGCGCTCCCTGCTCGGCGGAGTGCCGGGTCCAGCGGAGGATCGTCTCGGTGTTGCCGGCGATGTCGCCGACACGGGAGTCGATCTGGTTCAGGGCGAGGCGAAGTTGAGGCACGCCCACAGTGTAATCGTCAGAGCGACGCGATGGGGGTGGGGCGGGGTGTGGCCCCGCCCACGGCCCGTCAGTCGCGGGGCGGGGCGCCCCGCTCCTTCAGCATCCCGGCCATCAGGTCGATCTCCGACTGCTGGGCGTCGACCATGCCCTGGGCGAGCTGCTTCTCCACACCGACCGCGCACTTCTCGGCGCAGCCCTTCGCCATGTGGATGCCGCCCTTGTGGTGGTCGGTCATCAGCTGGAGGTAGTACACCTCGGCCTTGCGCCCGCTGAGGGTCCCGAGCTTCTTCATCTCGGCGTCGGTCGCCATGCCGGGCATCAGCGAGCCCTCGCCCTCGGAGGGCATGTCGCCCATGCCCATCCAGCTCATCGGCGGGTCGGCGGACACCTTCGGCAGGCCCCACAGGTCCAGCCAGCCCAGCAGCATGCCGCGCTGGTTGGCCTGGGTCTGCGCGATGTCGTAGGCCAGGCGCCGTACCTCGACGTCGTCGGTGCGGTCGCGCACGATGTACGACATCTCCACCGCCTGCTGGTGGTGGATCGCCATGTCGCGGGCGAACCCGGCGTCGGCGGAGTCCGCGGACGGCTTGGCGCTCGACCCGCCGTCCCCGGCGACCGCGTAGGTGACGGCCCCGACCGCGACCAGCGCCGCCGCCGCGGCCCCGGCGATCCACCCGGCCTGCGCCTGCCTCACTCGGACAGCCCACCCTGGCAGGCGGCGCCCTTCTCCGGCGTCTGCTCGCCCTGGACGTACTTCTCGAAGAACTTGTCCACGTTCGGGTCGTCGGCGCCGGTCACCGTGCGCTGGTGGCCCCACGCGCTCAGCATGATCGGGTCGGCCTGCTTCTCGTCCGGGCTCATCAGGGTGTACGGCGTCTTCTTCACCTTCGCCGCGAGCGCCTCGACGTCGGCCTTGTCCGCCTTGGAGGTGTACGTCACCCAGACGGCGCCGTGCTCCAGCGAGTGCACCGCGTGCTCGTTCTTCAGCTCCTTCGTGTACACGTCGCCGTTGCAGTTCATCCACACCTGGTTGTGGTCACCGCCGACCGGGGGCTCGGAGAGGTACTTCACCGGCGTGTCGACGTGGGTGCGCGAGAGCGTGCCCTTCCAGGTCTTCACCCCGTCCTCGCCCGTGACGAACTTCCCGGAGCTGGTCTTGCCGTCGCTCGCGGTGTCGTCCTTGTCGTCGGACTGGGTCTGCACGAGGACGACGGCACCGGCGACCAGGCCGACGACGACCACCGCGCTGGCCACGATGGTGAGGATCCGGTTGCGACGCTCACGAGCGTGCTCGGCGCGCCGCATCTCCTCTATACGTGCCTTGCGGTCGGCGCTGCTGCTCTTCTTCGCGGAACCCATGGGGGGACCCCTTCTGGGGATGAGTGGGACGGACGAGTGCGCTGATCGTAATGGGCACGACAGCCCGTTTCGTAGGGCGGGCTCGTGATTGGCCGGTCCCTGGGCCGGTCCCCGTGGTCGTCGGCCATTACGGATGTCGGTGTCAGCAGGCAAGATGGGCTGGAGAGTGTTCACCTGGCGGTCGGCGGGCGTTCGGGCCGGAGTCGGCCGGACGATCATGGGCCGCAACGCGCATGAAATGGTGTTGTGGTGGGATGCTCAGGTGCCCGACCGCCTCTCGTGGCGCGAGAGCAGGCGGCCTGACCAGCAAGGATGGGGAAGCGGAAGATGGACAAGCAGCAGGAGTTCGTGCTCCGGACGTTGGAGGAGCGCGACATCCGGTTCGTACGGCTGTGGTTCACGGACGTGCTGGGCTTCCTCAAGTCCGTCGCCGTGGCCCCCGCGGAGCTGGAGCAGGCCTTCGACGAGGGCATCGGCTTCGACGGCTCCGCGATCGAGGGCTTCGCCCGGGTCTACGAGTCCGACATGATCGCCAAGCCGGACCCGTCGACGTTCCAGATCCTGCCGTGGCGCGCGGAGGCCCCCGGCACGGCCCGGATGTTCTGCGACATCCTCATGCCCGACGGCTCCCCGTCCTTCGCGGACCCGCGCTACGTCCTCAAGCGCGCCCTCGCCCGCACCTCCGACCTGGGCTTCACCTTCTACACCCACCCGGAGATCGAGTTCTTCCTGCTGAAGGACAAGCCGCTGGACGGCTCGCGCCCGACCCCGGCCGACAACTCCGGCTACTTCGACCACACCCCGCAGAACATCGGCATGGACTTCCGCCGCCAGGCGATCACCATGCTGGAGTCGATGGGCATCTCGGTGGAGTTCTCCCACCACGAGGGCGCCCCGGGCCAGCAGGAGATCGACCTGCGCTACGCCGACGCGCTGTCCACGGCCGACAACATCATGACGTTCCGCCTGGTCATGAAGCAGGTCGCGCTGGAGCAGGGCGTCCAGGCCACCTTCATGCCGAAGCCGTTCTCCGAGCACCCGGGCAGCGGCATGCACACCCACCTCTCCCTCTTCGAGGGCGACCGCAACGCGTTCTACGAGTCCGGCGCCGAGTACCAGCTCTCCAAGGTCGGCCGGTCCTTCATCGCGGGCCTGCTGAAGCACGCCGCCGAGATCTCCGCGGTCACCAACCAGTGGGTGAACTCCTACAAGCGCATCTGGGGCGGCTCCGAGCGCACCGCGGGCGCCGGCGGCGAGGCCCCGTCGTACATCTGCTGGGGCCACAACAACCGCTCGGCCCTGGTCCGCGTACCGATGTACAAGCCGGGCAAGACGGGCTCGGCGCGTGTCGAGGTCCGCTCGCTGGACTCGGGCGCGAACCCGTACCTGGCGTACGCGCTGCTGCTCGCCGCCGGTCTGAAGGGCATCGAGGAGGGCTACGAGCTTCCGCCGGGCGCCGAGGACGACGTGTGGGCGCTGTCCGACGCCGAGCGCCGCGCGATGGGCATCGAGCCGCTCCCGCAGAACCTGGGCGAGGCCCTGTCGCTGATGGAGCGCAGCGACCTCGCGGCCGAGACCCTCGGCGAACACGTCTTCGACTTCTTCCTGCGCAACAAGCGCCAGGAGTGGGAGGAGTACCGCAGCGAGGTGACCGCGTTCGAATTGCGGAAGAACCTGCCGGTACTGTGAGGCGGGTCCGCGCCGACGCGGAGCCTTGAGTTCACCGAGCGGCAACCCGGACGGTTCAAACCCGTCCACCGCCGTTTGTTATGACGATGTGATGACAGCGTCATAACAAACGGTTCTGCTCAAGGGTAGGTTCGATCGCCTGTTCCGGGGCGATCACCGGCGTCGGCCGGTCGTCCCGGTGGCGACGAGCCCCGGATTCGGTGTCCGTAGGCGTCGGTGCACGTCTCGGACGACGCCCTACGAGCAAGGAGATCCCCACGGTGCCCGTCCCCCGCATCGCGCACCCAGCAGAGCCCGCTCCGGAGGCGCCCCCGACGGCGTCCAGAACCCCGGACGGCGCACCAGGGGAAGGCGGGAAGCGGTCCGGACAGCCGACGGGCGGCTCCGGACTGCGACTGGACATCCAGGGCCTGCGCGCGGTCGCCGTGTCGCTCGTGGCGCTGTCGCACGCCGGGGTCACGCAGGTGGCCGGCGGTTACGTCGGCGTGGACGTGTTCTTCGTCATCTCCGGCTTCCTCATCACCTCGCTGATGCTCCGTGAGCACAGCCGCCAGGGCCGGATCTCGCTGGGCCGCTTCTACGCCCGCCGCGCGCTGCGGCTGCTGCCCGCCTCCACGCTCGTCGTGGTGGCGACGCTGGCGGGCTCGTGGCTGTTCCTCGGTCCGCTGCGGTTCGCTGACTACGCCAAGGACGCCATCGCCTCCGCCTGGTACGTCGTCAACTTCCGGCTCGCCGACGCCGGAACGGACTACTTCAACACGGACGTGCCGCCGTCCCCCTTCCAGCACTTCTGGTCGCTGGCGGTGGAGGAGCAGTTCTACCTGATCTGGCCCATCGTCCTGATCGTCGCGCTGAAGCTGTTCCGCCGCCGGGCCCTGCTGGGGCTGCCGCTGCTCGCGCTGGCCGCCGGCTCGTTCGCGGTGAACCTCCATCTCACCGAGACCGCCCCCTCCTGGGCGTACTTCGGTTCCCAGGGCCGTATCTGGGAGCTCGCGGTGGGCGCGCTGCTCGCGCTGGTGGCCGACCGGCTCGACGACATCCCGCGCCCGGTCGCGGTGGTCGTGAGCTGGGCCGGCATCGCCGCCATCGCCTACGCGGCCGTGATGTTCGACGACAGCACCGTCTTCCCCGGCCACAACGCCGTGGTCCCGGTGTTCGGCGCCGCCGCCGTGCTGGCCTGCGGCGCGGCGGGCGGCCGTTGGGGCGCGGGCGCGCTGCTGTCGCTGCGGCCCATGGTGTGGGTCGGCGGCATCTCGTACGCCTGGTACCTGTGGCACTGGCCGCTCATCCTGATCGTCCCGGCCGCCGCCGGGTTCGGCGAGCACGACGGGCCGCTGCGCCTGATCGCCGCGCTGTGCGGCATCCCGCTGGCCTGGCTGACGCTGCACCTGGTCGAGAACCCGATGCGTTTCCACCGCGCCTTCAAGGCGCGGGCGGGCCGGGGTCTGGTCTTCGGCCTGGGTCTGTCGGCCGTCGCCGCGTCCCTCGCGGTGGTCGCCGCGCAGTTCCCGCCGAGCCTGTCCGAGGGCGGGGCGCGGCAGAACACCAGGGAGGCGCTCGCCCAGGCCTCAGACCCGCGCGCCGAGCTGACGAAGCTGCTGGAGCAGAAGGTCGACAAGCTTCCCTCCAACCTGACCCCGAGCATGCGCGACACGGCGTACAAGCGGTCCGCGGTGTACACCGACGACTGCGCGCTGACGATGACCGACAAGGTGCAGACGCAGCCGTGTCTGTACGGCGACACCAAGGCGGAGCGCACGGTCGTCCTGTTCGGCGACTCGCATGTCGCGCAGTGGTTCCCGGCGCTGGACGCCATCGCCAAGGAGCACCACTGGAAGCTGTACTCGTTCACCAAGAACGCGTGCAAGGTCTCGCAGATCACCATCGAGTGGAACAAGGGCCCGTACTCGACGTGTGACGACTGGCGTGCCACCACCATCGACAAGATCCTGAAGATGAAGCCCGAGCTGGTCCTCACCTCCAGCTCCAACTCGGCGAAGCTGTGGGGCGACGGCGACACCGCCGAGGCCTGGGGCAAGGGCCAGGCGGAGACCTACCGGATGCTGCACAAGGGCGGCGTCCAGGTGGCGACCCTGCTGGACACGCCCTGGCCGAAGAACAACGCGGTCGACTGCGCCAACGCCAACTCCGGCGACCTCGGCGCCTGCGCCCGCGACCGCTCCGAGGCCGACCCCAAGCCGGACGTCACCAAGGCCATCCGCGCGGCCGCGACCGCCGAGGACGTGCCCACGATCGACCCCTACGACTGGGTCTGCGCCCCGTCCGGCAACTGCCCGATCGTCGTCGGCAACACGATGGTCTACCGCGACTACGGCCACCTCGCCGACGGCTACGTCGAGGCCCTGACCCCCGTCGTGGAGCAGGAACTGCTCCGGCTGTTCGGGGACGACCTGAGCAAGCGGCCGGGGGCCTGAGCCCGGGAGCTCCGACCGGGGCCCGCTGGCGTACGTTTCCGCGTACGGCAGCGGGCCCCGGTGCGTCTCAGCCCCTCTTCCTCACCCAGGCCTCGAACCCGGCGGGGTCGCGGACGCCGTCGTCGAGGACCGCCCGGTAGACGTCGTAGCTCCGCACGGCCGTGCCGTACTCGGGGCGGTCGGCCCAGGCCCGCTTGATCCCGAGGATCGCCGCGCGGGTCTCGTCCGTGAGGCGAGGGCGCAGGCTCGTCAGGTGGGCGGTCGAGGGCTGACGTGCCGGCTCGTCGAGGAACCAGATGTCCAGGTTCCACATGTCCCCGGAGGCCGCCCGGCACTCCACGCCGAGGTACAGGCCGTCGGGGTAGGCGTCCGGCTCCTGGTTCCACGCCCCGCGGTCGTTGCGGAAGGTCACGAGACGGACGTCGCGATGCCTCGCCAGCCGGCCGCCGACCCCGGCGACGGCCGCCACGGCAGCGTCGTCGAGCCGCTCGCACGTCACGTCCACGTCCAGGTCCCTGCGGACCATCAGCCCCAGCGCCGTACTCCCGACGACGGTCGGCGTACCGACCTCGGCGAGCAACTCCCCCAGCCGAAGGTCCCGGTACACCCCCTCGGCTTCGGCCCGCAGCGCGGCTTGCTCCCCCAACACTCCGACAGCGTCCATGCGTTCAGCCTAGAGCGCACCCGCTCAGCCCCGTACCGCCTCCGCGTCCCGTCGTGACGAGCCCGCCACCAGGCGTTCATGGGCTCCGGCGAGGGCACCCCGGCGTCGGTCCACGCCGTAGGCGACCGCGGCGACGCCGAGGCCCAGTACGGCCAGGGCCGCGCCCGCGAGGGCCGGGGACGTGACCCCGTAGCCCGCGGCGAGGGCGAGGCCGCCGATCCAGGCGCCGCCGGCGTTGGCGAGGTTGAAGGCGGCCTGGTTGGCGGAGGAGGCGAGGGAGGGGGCGGCGGCTGCCTTTTCCATGACCATGAGCTGGAGCGGGGAGCCGGTGACGAACGCCGCCGTGCCCAGCAGGATCACCGCGAGCGCGGCCGTCCACTCCGTGCGCATCAGCAACGGGAACAGGCCGAGCACCGCGACCAGCGACGCGAGGCCGCCGAAGAGGGTCGCGCGCATGGCGTGGTCCGCCAGGCGGCCGCCGAGGAGGTTGCCCGCGGTGGCGCCGACGCCGAAGAGGGCGAGGAGCAGGGTCACGCTGGTGTCGGCGTAGCCCGCGGCGTCGGTGAGCATGGGGGTGATGTAGCTGTAGGCCGCGAACAGCGCGCCGAAGCCCGCCACCGTCGTGCCCAGGGCGAGCCAGACCGGCACGGAGCGCAGGGTCGCCAGTTCGCCGCGCAGGCCCACCCGCGGAGTGCCCTCGCCCCGCTCCGCCGGGATCAGCAGCGCCAGCGACGCGATCGCCGCGAGGCCGATCGCCGAGACGGCCAGGAAGGTCGCCCGCCAGCCCAGGTGCTGGCCCATGAGGGTGGCTGCGGGGACGCCGACGACGTTGGCGACCGTGAGGCCGAGGAACATCAGGGACACCGACCGGGCCCGGCGCTCGGGGGCGACCAGGCCGGTCGCCACCACCGCGCCGACGCCGAAGAACGCGCCGTGCGGCAGGCCGCTCAGGAACCGGGCCGCCAGCAGTGCGCCGTTGCCCGGCGCCAGTGCCGACAGCGCGTTGCCCGCGACGAACAGCGCCATCAGCGCGATGAGCACCGTACGGCGGGACATGCGGGCGGTGGCCGCGGCCAGCAGGGGTGCGCCGATGACGACGCCGAGGGCGTACGCCGAGACCAGGTGGCCCGCGGTGGGGAGGGATATGTCCAGGTCGGCGGCCACGTCGGGCAGCAGGCCCATCATCACGAATTCGGTGGTGCCGATGCCGAAGGCGCCCACGGCGAGGGCGAGCAGGGCCAGGGGCATGAAGGGGCCTGTGCCTTTCAGGGAGAGGTTCTTATGTTCTCTTGCGGAACAAAGTCTCTCAGGCCCAGTATTCCGATCGCGTACCGGCCGTGTACCAGGGGGTTAATCCGAGGAGGCCAGCCGGACCCGGGCCGCCACCGGGAGGTGGTCGCTGCCGGTCTCCGGGAGGGTCCAGGAGCTGACCGGCTCGATGCCGCGGACCATGATCTGGTCGATGCGCGCCATCGGGAACGACGCCGGCCAGCTGAAGCCGAAGCCGCTGCCCGCCGCGCCCTGCGTGGAGCGCATCTGCGCGGTGACGGCGTTGAGCGAGCGGTCGTTCATCGTGCCGTTGAGATCACCGAGCAGCAGCACCTTGTCCAGCGGCTCGTCGGCGATCGCCTCGCCCAGCGCGTCGGCGCTCTTGTCGCGCTGCCGGGCGGTGAACCCGGCCTCCAGCTTCACCCGCACCGAGGGCAGATGGGCGACGTAGACCGCGGCCTGTCCGCCCGGCGCGGCCACCGCGGCCCGCATCGCGCGGGTCCAGCCCAGCTTGATGTCGACGGGCCTGACCCCGCTCAGCGGGTACTTGCTCCACAGCCCGACCGTGCCCTGCACGGAGTGGTACTTGTACGCCGGCGCCAGCGCCTTCTCGTACACCGGCACCGCGCCCTGCGTCAGCTCCTCCAGCGCGACGACGTCCGCGCCCGAGGCCGCCACCGCGCGGGCGGTGCCCTCCGGGTCGGAGTTGTCGGCGTTGACGTTGTGCGTGGCCACGGTCAGGTCGCCGCCGGCCGCGGCCTTGTCGGTGAGCAGGCCGCCGAAGAGGTTCAGCCACACGATCACCGGCATCAGCAGCGCGATCAGCGCGGTGGCCGACCTGCGCACCAGCGCGAGCACCAGGAGGAGAGGGATGAACACACCGAACCACGGCAGGAAGGTCTCCCCCAGGCTGCCGAGGTTGCCGATCCGGTTCGGGATCTGCGCGTGCAGCAGCATCACCAGGGCCAGCAGCACCCCGAGGGCCGCCACCACGATGCCCCGGCGCCAGATCCGCGGGTCCCCGCGCCAGCCGTCGAACAGCCGGTGGACCAGGCGCCGAAGCCGAGAGCCGCGGTGCTCGGGCCCCGAGCCGCCGTTGTCCGTCTCCGTTGCGTACGCCTGTTGCGCCATACCGTCGCCTCGCTACCTGCCGTGCACACCGTCGTCCCCCGCCTACGACCCTAGGGGATGATCGGCTCCGTTCCTGCCGTGCATGACGGTGCCGGTGGTGGCCGCGGTTTCCGTCGGGTTCCCTTGTGACGAAACGCGCACATTCGCACCCCGGGACGCGCACATACGGACCCCGGGCCGGCGTGCTCCTCGCCACCCGGGGGTGGTCTGGCCCTCGTCCGGGCGAGGTGCCACCATGGAGGTGGTCCGGGGACGCCGTGAGGGCGCCTCGAGATGACGTAAGGAGCCGTTGCAATGACGCAGCTTTCGGCTGCCCAGACTGCACAGGCAGGCACCTCCGACGGCAGCAAGGCGCTGTACGGAGGAAAGGGCACCCGCCGCATCACCGTCCGCGACATCGCCCTCGCCAAGGAGCGGGGCGAGAAGTGGCCCATGCTCACCGCCTACGACGCGATGACCGCGTCCGTCTTCGACGAGGCCGGCATCCCGGTGATCCTCGTCGGCGACTCGGCGGGCAACTGCCATCTGGGCTACGAGACCACCGTGCCCGTCACCCTCGACGAGATGACCATGCTGTCCGCGGCCGTCGTGCGCGGCACCCGGCGCTCGCTGATCGTCGGCGACCTGCCCTTCGGGTCGTACCAGGAAGGCCCCGTCCAGGCGCTGCGCTCGGCCACCCGGCTGGTGAAGGACGCCGGCGTCCAGGCGGTCAAGCTGGAGGGCGGCGAGCGGTCGTACGACCAGATCCGGCTCCTGGTGGAGGCCGGCATCCCGGTCATGGCGCACATCGGCCTGACCCCGCAGTCGGTCAACGCCATGGGCTACCGCGTCCAGGGGCGTGGCGAGGAGGCGGCCCAGCAGCTGCTGCGCGACGCGAAGGCCGTGCAGGACGCCGGCGCGTTCGCGGTGGTCCTGGAGCTGGTGCCGGCCGAGCTGGCCGCCGAGGTCACGCGCACGCTGCACATCCCGACCGTCGGGATCGGCGCCGGCGCCGAGACGGACGCCCAGGTGCTGGTGTGGACCGACATGCTCGGGCTGACCGGTGGCCGGGTGCCGAAGTTCGTGAAGAAGTACGCCAACCTGCGTGAGGTCATGGGCGACGCGGTGAAGGCCTTCGCCGAGGACGTCGTCGGCGGAACGTTCCCGCTGGAGGAGCACTCCGTCCACTGAGCCACCGCGGTACGACACAGCCCCGCCGATCTTCCCCCGTCGGCGGGGCTGTGCCATTTTTTGCGCCTGAGCCGGCGCCGCTCTCGCGGATCTGGTTGCTCGCCGTCGTGGTTCCTCAATCGATGGTCGCCGTCGTCGTCGGGAAAGACGCGGTGCTGTCGGCGGCTTGTCGGCGGCGTCGGTGACTTGTCGGTGGTTTGTCGGTCGGTCCTGACACCGTCTTGGACATGACGCGAATCGAGAAGAAGCCCGCGGCGACGGGCGCCGCCGTCTCCGTGCGGGGGCTGGTGAAGCACTACGGCGAGACCAAGGCACTGGACGGTGTCGATCTGGACGTGCGCGAGGGGACCGTGATGGGGGTGCTCGGGCCGAACGGCGCCGGGAAGACCACCCTCGTACGGATCCTGTCGACGCTGATCGCCCCGGACGCCGGACAGGCGACGGTGGCCGGCTACGACGTCGTACGCCAGCCCCGGCAGCTGCGCCGGGTGATCGGCCTCACCGGGCAGTACGCCTCCGTGGACGAGAAGCTGTCCGGCTGGGAGAACCTCTATCTGATCGGCCGGCTGCTGGACCTGTCCCGCAAGGACTCCCGGGTCCGTGCCGACGAGCTCCTTGAGCGGTTCTCGCTGACGGAGGCCGCGAAGCGCCCGGCGTCGACGTACTCCGGCGGTATGCGCCGGCGGCTCGACCTGGCCGCGTCGATGATCGGCCGCCCCGCCGTGCTCTACCTCGACGAGCCCACCACCGGCCTGGACCCGCGCACCCGCAACGAGGTGTGGGACGAGGTCAAGGCGATGGTCGGCGACGGTGTGACGGTGCTGCTCACCACCCAGTACATGGAGGAGGCCGAGCAGCTCGCCTCCGAGCTGACGGTCGTCGACCGGGGCCGGGTCATCGCCGGCGGCGGCATCGACGAGCTGAAGTCCCGGGTCGGCGGACGCCGGCTGCGGATCCGGCCGGCCGACCCGCTGCGGCTGCGGGAACTCGCCCGCGCCCTGGACGAGCTGGGCATCACCGGCCTCGCGACCGCCGACGTCGACACGCACAGCGGCACGGTCCTGGTGCCCGTCCTCAGCGACGAGCAGCTCACCGCCGTCATCGGCGCGGCCGTCGCGCTCGGCATCACGCTCGCCTCCGTCACCACCGAACTGCCCAGCCTGGACGAGGTGTTCCTGAGCCTCACCGGCAAGCGGGCCGAGACCACGCTCCCCACCCAGTCCACCGACGCCCGCGAGGAGGTCGCCGTATGAGCGCCGTATCCGCCGTGACCGCTGCCGCCGACACCCGTATCCCGCTGCGGGCCCATCTGCGCCACACCGGCGCCCTGGTGCGCCGCAATCTGCTGTGGATACGGCAGGACCCGGAGTCGACGTTCGACGCGGTGCTGTTCCCGGTCATCTTCACGCTGCTGTTCGTGTACGTCTTCGGCGGCTCGATCGGCCAGTCGCTGGGCGGCGGGCAGCAGGCGTACGTGCAGTACGTCGTGCCCGGCCTGATGGCGATGATGGGCATGAACATCGCCCAAGGCGTGGGCACCGGCTTCAACCAGGACTTCAACACCGGTGTCATGGACCGCTTCCGGTCCCTGCCGATCGGGCGCGGCTCGGTGCTGTTCGCGAAGATCGCGGTGGAACTGCTGCGGATGCTGTTCGCGACCACCGTGCTGCTGATCGTCGGTGTGCTGGTGGGCTTCGACATCACCAACTGGCCCGGTCTGTTCGCCTCGGTGGGCCTGTCCATGGTGTTCGGCTCGGCGCTGATGTGGGTGTTCCTGCTGCTGGGCGTCGTCATGAAGAGCGCGCAGTCCGTGCAGGCGATGGGCTTCCTGGTGCTGATGCCGCTGCAGTTCGGCTCGTCGATCTTCGCGCCGACCCAGTCGATGCCGGGCTGGCTGCAGAACTTCACCGACTACAACCCGCTGTCCGCGCTGGCCGACTCCGCGCGCGGGCTGATGGTGGGCGGCCCGGTCGCGCACGACCTGTGGGTGACGCTGGCCTGGTCGGTGCTGCTGACCGTGACGATGGCGCCGGTGGCGGTCCACAAGTTCCGCACCAAGAAGTGAGTCGTGCGGCTCACACCAGGGCGGTGGCCTCCTCGGGGGAGAGGCCACCGCCCTCGGCGTACGCCGTGTCGTAGGCGGTCTCGCCCAGTGCGGCCCGTGCGGCGGACTCGGCCCGTTCGCGGACCGTGCGCTCGACCAGGGAGGGGACATGGCCCGGGGGCAGTGCGGCGTCGGCCGCGCCCAGGCAGCGGACCGCGTCGGCGGCCCGGCGGCCCCGCTGGTGCTCGGCGAGGGCGACCGCGGCGACGGCGAGGTATGCCGAGCGCGTGGCCGGCCGGATCGCCTGGGCCAGCGGGTCGGCCGCCTTCTCCAGGGCCTCGCGCACCAGTTCCAGGCCCTCCTCGTAGCGGCCGTCGACCACCTCCAGCCAGGCCTCGGCGCCCAGCAGGAACGCGGCGAAGACGGCGAAGTGGGCCATCCTGAACCCCTCGCGCAGCAGCCGCATCTGCTCCCGTGCCTCGGCCGTACGGCCGGTCAGGCTGAGCCAGCCGGCGAGGAACAGCCGCGCGGCGGGCATGCCCTCGCTGAGGCCGCCGTCGTGCTCGGCGATCACCTCGCGCAGGATGCGCTCACCGCGCTCGTGTTCCCCCGTCTCCAGCAGGGCCGCGCCGAACCGCGCGGCGAGCACCGCCACATGGGCGCGGGCGCCGAGCCGTTCGGCGTAGGTGCCGGCCTCCTGGTAGTCGGCGGCGGCGAGCGCGAAGTCGCCGCGGGCCTCATGGGCCTCGCCGCGCGCGGAGAGGGCCTCGGCGTAGCCCCAGTCGTCGCCGAGACGGCGGAAGATCTCCAGTGCCTCGTCGGCGTCGCGGGAGGCGTCGGCGGCCCACTGGGCGGTGTTGGCGCGGAAGTTGGCTCGCATCTGGAGGCTGACGGCGAGCTCCCACTCGAAGCCGGGGGTGGCGCGGCAGGTCTCCACGCAGGCGTCGACGATCGTGTACAGGCGGCACAGGTCGCCGGTCAGCATCACGGCGTAGAACCACAGCATGCCGGGGATCCGGCAGGTCTGCGGCTGGCCGGGCTCGTAGGTGGCCGCGATGAGCCGCAGCCTGGCCTGCGCCCGCGGGGTGCTCCAGGAGTCGGGCTCGGCGTCCATGCAGGCGAGGTGGGCCAGGTGCACGCCGCGGCGGGCCTCGGTGAGCAGTTCGCCGGTCAGCGGGGGCGGCGCGGCCGTCAGGCGTTCCGCCACGGAGACGGCCTTGCGTACGGGCTCGGTGAAGGGGTCGGGGCCCAGGGCCATGACCTCGGCGCACCAGTGGCGGGTCTCCTGGCGCAGATCGCGCATCTGCCAGTACAGGACCAGCGACAGCGCCAGGACGAGGCCCTCCTGCTCGTCGCGCTCGGCGACGGCGTGCCGCAGGGCGGTGCGCACGTTCTCGTACTCCAGCTCCAGCAGGGCGATGGCGGCTGCCTGGCCGGAGCCGCGCAGCAACGAGTCGGTGGTCCGGGCGAGTTCGCGGTAGTGGATGAGGTGGGCGCGCTCGGCTGCGGCGCGCTGTCCTGCCTCCTGAAGGCGTTCGCGGGCGTACTCGGCGACGGTCTCCAGGAGCCGGTAGCGCATCTCGCCGTTCGCGGAGGGGGCCGCCACCACCAGGGACTTGTCGACGAGCTGGCCGAGCACGTCCAGGGCGGCGGGGCCGCACACGGCCTCGGCGGCGGCGAGGTCGCAGCCGCCGGCGAACACCGACAGGCGGCTGAGGACGTCGCGTTCGTCGGCGTCGAGCAGTTCCCAGGACCAGTCGACGACGGCACGGAGGGTCTGCTGGCGGGGCAGGACGGTACGGCTGCCGGTGGTCAGCAGCCGGAAGCGGTCGTCGAGGCGGTCGGCGATCTGCCGCAGGGTGAGCATCCGCAGCCGGGCGGCGGCCAGTTCGATGCCGAGCGGCAGGCCGTCCAGGCGGCGGCAGATCTCGGCGGCGGCCTCCGGGTCCTCCTCGGGGCTGAAGCCGGGCCGGGCTGCGGCACCGCGGTCGGTGAGCAGCCGCAGCGCGTACGGCTCGGGCAGCGGCTCGACCGGGCGCAGCAGCTCGCCTGGCACGCCCAGCGGCTCCCGGCTGGTGGCCAGCACGGTCAGGCCGGGGCAGCGGGTGAGCAGCTCGTCCACGAGGCGCGCGGCGGCGTCGACGACGTGCTCGCAGTTGTCGAGGACGATCAGCAGTCTGCGCCTGCCGCAGTGTTCGGCGAGCCGGGTGACGGCGTCGTCGTGATGCGGATCGCCGACGGCGGCCCGGATGCTCTCCGCCCCGGCGCCGTACAGCACGGTCTCCCGCGCCCCGATCGCCGTCAGCACCGCCTCCGGCACCGCCGCCGGGTCGTCCACCGGCGCCAGCTCCGCCAGCCACACCCCGTCCGGCGCGAGGTCGGCCACCCCTTCGGCGGCCTCCTGCGACAGCCGCGTCTTCCCGGCGCCGCCGGGCCCGAGGAGGGTCACGAGCCGCGCTGTGGCGAGGTCGTCGCGGATGGCGGCGATGTCGTCCTCGCGCCCGACGAAGGAGGTGAGCCGGGCGCGGAGGTTGCCTCGGGGGCGGGGAGGGACGGTCCCGGTGTCGGGGGCGGTCCTAGGGGCATGAGCCGGTGCAGGTCCGTTCCCCAGTAGCTCCGTGTGCAGGGTGCGCAGTTCCGGGCCCGGGTCGGTGCCGAGGGCGTCGGCGAGGAGGCGGCGTACGGCGTCGTAGGCGGCGAGGGCCTCGGCGGTGCGGCCGGTGGCGCGGAGGGCGCGCAGGCGGAGGGCCTGGAGGGGCTCGTCGAGGGGGTGGGTGTCGCAGAGGGCGGTCAGCTCGGGCAGCGCGCGGTCGGCGTGGCCGAGGGCGACGGCGGCGGTGAGGCGGGCGCGGCGGGCGTCGAGGTGGAGGCGGTCGCAGCGGGCGGCCTCGGGGGTGCGGTCGGGCAGGTCGGCGAGGGCGGGGCCGCGCCACAGGGCGAGGGCGTCGTCGAGGACGCCGGCGGCCTTGGCGGGGTCGCCGTCGGCCAGGGCGCGCAGGCCCTCGCCGGTGAGCCGGTCGAAGCGGTGCAGGTCGATGTCGTCCGGGCAGGCGGCGAGCCGGTAGCCGCCGTCGGCCAGCACGACCGCGTCGGCGCCCAGCGCCCTGCGCAGGCGTCCGACCAGTGCCTGGAGGGCGCCGGTGGCGTCGGCGGGCGGGTCACCGGCCCACACCTCGTCCACCAGCAGCCCGGCCGGCACGACCCGGTCGGGGCGCAGCGCGAGCACGGTCAGCAGGGCACGCAGCCGCGCCCCGCCGACCGGGACGGGGGTGCCGTCGGGGCGGAAGGCCTGGGTGGTGCCGAGGATGCGATAGCGCACGGGAGCCATTCTCTCCGGTGAGGTGGGGGCCGGGTCACGGGGTTTTGCGGCGAGGCTCGCGTCAAGTCGGCCCCTTTTCTCAGGAACCCTCGTCCGTTCCCGGGACGTTGTCCCTGTGCGCCCGGTACGGTCGGGCACCCAAGCCGCCCGAGCACGGAGGTGTCCCGCCCCATGACCACCGCCACCAGCCGGCACAGCGACCGGAGGATCAGCCCCGTCTTCGTGGGGATCGCGGCCGTGACGGCGGTGACCGGCTGGGCCACCTGGACCGGGTTCGCCGAGCAGCCGGGCCTGGCCGTGTTCCTGTTCGTGACGGCGGCGTGGATCGTCTCGCTGTGTCTGCACGAGTACGCGCACGCGCGCACGGCCCTGCACAGCGGGGACATCTCGGTGGGCGCGAAGGGCTATCTCACCCTGAACCCGCTGAAGTACACGCACGCGCTGCTGAGCATCGTGCTGCCGGTGCTGTTCGTGATCATGGGCGGGATCGGCCTGCCCGGCGGCGCGGTGTTCATCGAGCGGGGCCGGATCAGAGGCCGCTGGCGGCACAGCCTGATCTCGGCGGCGGGCCCGCTGACGAACGTGGCGTTCGCGCTGGTGTGCACGGCCCCGTTCTGGCTGGACGCGCTGGACGGCGTGCCGCGGGACTTCCGCTTCGCGCTGGCGTTCCTCGCGCTGCTCCAGGTGACGGCGGCGATCCTGAACTTCCTGCCGGTGCCGGGCCTGGACGGCTACGGCGTGATCGAGCCCTGGCTGTCGTACAACGTGCGGCGGCAGGTGGAGCCGCTGGCGCCGTTCGGGCTGCTGATCGTGTTCGCGCTGCTGTGGATCCCGTCGTTGAACAACGCGTTCTTCGACGTGATCGACGCGATCCTGAGGGGTCTCGGGATCAGCGACTTCGACACGTACTGCGGCTACGACCTGTACCGCTTCTGGCGCGGCACCGACGAGATCTGTTCGGTCAGCCCGTGACGGACTTCCTGACCTTCTCGCGCTTGAGGTAGTACCAGGTCATGTTGGACGACAGGCCCGCCAGCAGCACCCAGACGATCCCGAGGAAGCTGCCCTGCGCGAAGGAGACGACGGCCGCGGCGACGGCGAGGAGGCAGACGATCAGGGCGTAGAGGGCGAGGCGGGGCATGAGGGGCTCCTGGAGGGGGACACTGCTGTGCTGCTGATGCCCACCAGTGTCCCCCATGGGCTCATACGTCCGTGACGCGGAGCCCCGCGTGCGCCTTGTAGCGGCGGTTCACGGAGATCAGGTTGGCGACCAGCGACTCGACCTGGTGGGCGTTGCGCAGCCGGCCCGCGAAGACGCCGCGCATGCCGGGGATGCGGCCGGCCAGCGCCTGGACGATCTCCACGTCGGCGCGCTCCTCGCCGAGGACCATCACATCGGTGTCGATCTGCTCGATCTCGGGGTCCTGGAGCAGGACGGCCGACAGATGGTGGAAGGCGGCCGTGACCCGGGAGCCGGGCAGCAGGGCGGCGGCCTGCTCGGCGGCGCTGCCCTCCTCCGGCTTGAGGGCGTAGGCGCCCTTCTTGTCGAAGCCGAGCGGGTTGACGCAGTCGACGACCAGCTTCCCGGTCAGTTCCTCGCGCAGCGACTCCAGCGTCTTGGCGTGGCCGTCCCACGGCACGGCGACGATCACGATGTCGCTGCGCCGGGCGGTCTCCGCGTTGTCGGCGCCCTCGATGCCCTGGCCGAGTTCCTCGGCGGCGGCCTGTGCGCGGTCGGCGGCCCGCGAGCCGATGATCACCTTCTGGCCGGACCGGGCGAGCCGGTAGGCGAGGCCCTTGCCCTGCGGTCCGGTTCCGCCGAGCACGCCGACGACGAACCCGGAGACATCGGGCAGGTCCCAGGGGTCCTTGGCGGGGGCCTTCTGTGCAGCACTGTCGGTAGAGGTCATGCGCCCGACTCTACGTGCGCGTGTGCGGGCCCCGTCCCGCGCTCAGCGGCGAGGGCGCCCCGGTTCGGGCGAATTCCGGCCGAACCGCGGGCCGGGGAGGGGAGGTTGGGGCAGGATGCGGGCGCATGGACGCCGTACGGGTCGCGTTGTTGCGCGAAGTGCTCGCCGGGACCGAATGGCCCGCCGCCACCCGCAGGTTCGCCGGGGCGCTGCGCGGGTCGGTGGTGTCGCACAGGGGCGGGCTGCTGGTGGTGGGGACGCCGGAGTACGAGCCGTGGCATCTGGCGGCGCACCTGGTGGACGAGGCCGCCTGGTCGGGCACGCCGGAGCTGGCGCCGACGCTCGTACGGCATGCCGCGCGCCCGTCCGGTCCCGCGCACCTCGCGGTCGGACTCGGCCGCATCGAGGCGGCGGGGCGCGGGGAGACCCTGCTGGTGGTGGCCCCCGACGAGCACGCGGGCCTGCTGGAGCGGGTCCACGGCGCCCGCCGGGCCGGCGCGACGGTCCTGGCCCTCGGCACAGGCGGCGGCGACCTGGAAACCATGGCCCACGAGGCCCTTCCGGTCCCCGAGGGCGCCGAGCTGGACCTGGACAGCGTCCAGCACTTGGTGAGCGCGGCAGCGGGCGAGAACGCGGCCCCACTACCGCGTGCCCGCCGCCGCTTCCGCGACCGCCTGTCGAGACTGGCCGAGACCTTGACGGCACCCCCACCCACAGCCTGGTAGCGCCCCTTTAAGGGGCGCGGGGCTGTGTCGATATGCGGCTCCGCCGCGCGGGCGCGACCAGCCACAGAGAACCCGCAGCCGCCGACGGCGTTCAAGGAACTCCACGGTCCGCGCGGGCTGCAGCAAAAACTCGGTTGCACCCCGTTTCACGCCCCACCGACCATGACCTCTCGTGACCGCTCACCGCTCGTTCCTCCCCGACCTCACCCCCTGGCGAGCCTCCCGGGACTTCCGACTGCTCTGGATCTCGGGCGCGATCTCCAACTTCGGCAGCTTCCTGACCTTCGTTGCACTGCCCGTACAGATCAAGGAACTGACCGAGTCGACCGCGGCGGTAGGGGCGATCGGCGCGGTGGAGCTGATCCCCCTCATCGTCTTCGGCCTGTACGGCGGCGCGCTGGCGGACGCGCTGGACAAGCGCGGCCTGATCGTCTGGACGGAGGCCGGTCAGGGCGTGCTCAGCGCGATCCTGCTGGTCAACGCGCTGCTCCCGGAGCCGGCGGTCTGGCCGCTGTACCTCGTGGCGGCGCTCTCCTCCGCGCTGGTCAGCGTGCAGCGGCCCGCGCTGGACTCGCTGTGGCCGCGGATCGTGGCGCACGAGCATCTGCCGGCCGCGGCCTCGCTGAACTCGCTGCGCTGGACGGTCGGCGGGGTCGCGGGCCCGGCGCTGGCCGGTGTGGTGGTGGCGTACGCGGGGCTGGGCTGGGCGTACGCGGCGGACCTGCTGACCTTCGTCGTGTCGGTGGTGCTGATCCTGCCCCTCGCCTCCTCCCCCGCCGCGCGCGAGGCCGCGAAGCCCTCGCTCAGGGCGATCGCGGAGGGCGCCCGGTACGCCTGGAGCCGCAAGGAGCTGCTCGGCACCTACGCCGTGGACCTGGCGGCGATGTTCCTGGCGATGCCGCTGGCGGTGCTGCCGTTCCTCGCGGACGAGCTGGACGCCGAGTGGGCGCTGGGGCTGATGTACGCCACGGTGCCGCTGGGCTCGCTGCTGGTGAGCGTGACCAGCGGCTGGACCGGGCGGATCCACCGGCACGGGCGGATGGTGGCGCTGGCGGCCGCGCTGTGGGGCGTGTCGATCGCGGCGGCCGGGCTGTGCGGGAACGTCTGGCTGGTGCTGCTGTTCCTGACGGTCGCCGGCGGCTGCGACATGGTCAGCGGGATCTTCCGCGGAGTGATGTGGAACCAGACGATCCCCGACGAGCTGCGCGGCCGGCTCGCGGGGATCGAGCTGCTGTCGTACTCGGTCGGGCCGACCCTCGGCCAGGTCAGGTCGGGCGCCTTCGCCGCATGGTGGGGCGTGCGGGCGTCGGTGTGGTCCGGCGGGCTGCTGTGCGCGGGAGCGGTGGGGCTGCTGGCGCTGTGCCTGCCGAAGCTGATGACGTACGACGCCCGCACGGACGAGCACGCGGCGCGGGTGCGGGAGCAGCGGGAGACGGCCGCCGCGGCCCGGCCCCAGCCCCAGACCTGATCAGTCCTCGTCGGTGGCCTGACCCGTGGGCGCGTCGTGCCAGCGCGGGTCGTTCTCCCACTCCAGGTTGCGTTCGCGGGCGGTCTGCATGGCGTGCTCGGCCTCCGCGCGGGTGGTGTACGGGCCGAAGCGGTCCTTCGCGGGGCATTCCGGCCCCTCCTCGACCTTCTTGTGCTCCAGGCAGTAGTACCACTCGCCCGGCTTGCCGACGGTGCGCTTCTTGAACAGGGCCATGACCGGCTCCTTTCGCCACGGACATGGTCCCCCATGACCGCTGTCTTAGACTCGCTGGCATGTCTGGCCAGTCGCTGCTCGTACCAGGGGAGCTCTCTCCCACCCGTTCCGTACCCGGAAACATCCGGCGCCCCGAGTACGTCGGCAAGCCCGCGCCGACGCCGTACACCGGTCCGGAGGTGCAGACGCCCGAGACGATCGAGGCGATGCGCCGCGCGGGCCGGATCGCCGCGCGGGCGATGGCCGAGGCCGCGAAGATCATCGCACCCGGTGTCACCACGGACGAGCTGGACAAGGTGGCGCACGAATTCCTGTGCGACCACGGCGCCTACCCGTCCACGCTCGGCTACCGGGGCTTCCCCAAGTCGCTGTGCACCAGCGTCAACGAGGTCATCTGCCACGGCATCCCGGACTCGACGGTGCTGCGCGACGGCGACATCGTCAACCTGGACGTCACGGCGTACATCGGCGGGGTGCACGGCGACAACAACGCGACCTATCTCGTGGGTGACGTCGACGAGGAGAGCCGGCTGCTGGTGGAGCGCACTCGCGAGTCGCTCACCCGTGCGATCAAGGCGGTCAAGCCGGGCCGGCAGGTCAATGTGATCGGCCGGGTCATCGAGTCGTACGCCAAGCGGTTCGGGTACGGGGTGGTGCGGGACTTCACGGGTCACGGCATCAACTCGTCGTTCCACTCGGGCCTGATCATCCCGCACTACGACAGCCCGCACGCGACGACGATCATGCAGCCGGGGATGACGTTCACGATCGAGCCGATGCTGACGCTCGGCACCCATGAGTACGACATGTGGGACGACGGCTGGACGGTCGTGACGAAGGACCGCAGGCGGACGGCCCAGTTCGAGCACACGCTGGTGGTCACGGAGTCGGGAGCGGACATCCTCACCCTGCCGTAGGCTCTTACCGACAGGTTGTCGGATATTGCACCGGTATGGGTGATCCGTATGGATCCGGAGTTCTCCCCCCTCTCCTACCCCTCCTCCCCCTTCTCCGCCGTTCTCCGCACCGCGTCCCAGGAGCAGCACACGGAGGCGGAGAGCTCGACGTTCATGAGCGACCTGCTCGGCGGCCGGCTCGGTGTGGACGCGTACGCGCGCTACACCGAGCAGCTGTGGTTCGTGTACGAGGCTCTGGAGGCGGGCGCCGAGCGGCTGGCGGCCGATCCGGTCGCGGGGCCGTTCATCCGGCCGGAGCTGTTCCGGCTCGGGTCCTTGGAGCGGGACCTGGAGCATCTGCGCGGGCCCGGGTGGCGGGCGGGACTGAGCGCGCTGCCCGCCACGCGCGCGTACGCGGACCGGGTGCGGTACTGCGCCGGGCGCTGGCCCGGCGGCTATGTCGCCCACCACTACACCCGCTATCTCGGCGACCTGTCCGGCGGGCAGATCATCCGCGACAAGGCCGAGCGGACGTGGGGGTTCGCACGCAAGGGCGACGGGGTGCGGTTCTACGTCTTCGAGCAGATCCCCAACCCGGCGGCGTTCAAGCGGGGTTACCGGGAGCGGCTGGACTCGGTCATGGCGGACGAGTCGGAGAAACAGCGGATCGTCGCTGAGTGCAAGCGGGCTTTCGCCCTGAACACAGGGGTTTTCAGGGCGCTGAGCGAGGAGCGCCCCAAAGGGGCGCGGGGAACTGCGCGACCGGCCACAACGGCGCCGCACGGAACCGGCGACGCTCACCTCTCCAACAACACCCGCCCGCCTATCTCCACCCATCCGTACGGCTGAGGCGCCGTCAGGATCTGCGACCCCTTGCCCTGGGCGATGTTGAGGGCGCGGTCCAGTCGGGCGGTCAGCAGCAGCGCCGCCGCGCCGGTCGCCTCGTCCTCGTCGATGCCGTCGTCGCGGCCGGGGAACGCCCGGGCACGGACACGGCCCGCGGCCTCGTCCTCCCAGGCCCAGGCGTAGATCCACTCGCCCTTGGGCGGCACCGGCAGGGCGTCCACCTCGGCGGCCGTGGCGTACTGGCGCAGGGTGCGCGGGGGCGCCCACTCCGCGCGGGCCTCGATCCAGCTGAACTCGCCGTCCTGGCGGGCGCCCACCGTCCCGGCGGGGGTGACCAGTTCGGGCACGTCCAGCAGCCAGGCCGTGCCGACGCAGGGGTGACCGGCGAAGGGCAGCCGCAGGGTGGGTGTGTAGATGTCGACGACTCCACGCTCGGGGTCGTCGACGAACACGGTCTCGCTGAAGCCGAGCTTGGCGGCGAACGCCTGGCGGTCCTCGCGCTCCGGCAGCACCGAGCCCTCGCGGACGACACCCAGTTCGTTGCCGTATCCGCCGTTCGGCGCACAGAAGACGCGCAGCACGTCGTAGTCAGTCACCGGGGAATTCAACCATCGGCCGCGACGACGGGCTCACACCGCCGCCCTTGGCGGTTTCTTGACCTGCCCATGGTGTGCGGTTTGGGTCGGCGTGATCAGGCCGTGCTCATACAGCGTCGATGAGAGCTGAATCACCGTTCGCTTGGGTATCGCACAGGTAAGGCTCAGATAAGTTAGGCGAGCCTACCCATGCCGAAGTGACGTGGGTCACATAGATTTTCCGCCACTCGTCTGGAGTTCGTATGCGTGCCGTCCGCCTCTCCGTCGTGACCGCCGCCGCCACCGCGGCGGCCCTGACCGCCGTCACGGGCTGCACCGAGAAAAGCAAGGGCGACGCGAGCGCGGACAACGTCATCACCGTGACCGCCACCGACGACAAGTGCGAGGTGTCGAAGAAGGAGGTGCCCGCCGGGCACCTCGAACTCGCCATCGAGAACAAGGGCTCGAAGGTCACCGAGGTCTACGTCCTGTTCCCGGACGACCGTGTGGTCACCGAGCGCGAGAACATCGGCCCCGGCACCAAGCAGCGGGTCACCGCCGAGGTGAAGGCCGGTGACTACCAGATCGCCTGCAAGCCCGGCATGAAGGGCGACGGCATCCGGCAGGACATCAAGGCCACCGGCGGCGGCGCCGCGGCCAAGCGCGACCCGCGCCTCGACAAGGCCGTGGCCGCCTACCGCGCCTACGTCCAGGCGCAGGCCGACGAGACGCTGCCGCTGGCCGAGAAGTTCGCGGCGGCCGTCAAGGACGGCGACCTGAAGGCCGCCCAGGCCGCCTACGCCCCCTCCCGCATCGGCTGGGAGCGCACCGAGCCGGTCGCCGAGTCCTTCGGCGACATCGACCCCAAGGTCGACGTCCGCGAGGACGGCCTGGAGGACGGCCAGGACCCGGCCACCGACTGGACCGGCTGGCACCGCCTGGAGAAGGCGCTGTGGCAGGACAAGAAGATCGGCGACCGGGAGAAGGAGCTCGCCGACCTGCTCGTCAAGGACCTGAAGGACTGGCAGAACCGGGTCGGCAAGGCCGAGATCACCCCCACCTCCATGGCCAACGGCGCCAAGGAGCTGCTCGACGAGGTCGCCACCGGCAAGGTCACCGGCGAGGAGGAGCGCTACTCGCACACCGACCTCGTCGACTTCAAGGCCAACGTCGAGGGCGCCGAGAAGTCCTACCAGCTGCTCAAGCCGGTCGCCCAGGAGAACGACAAGGCCCTCACCGCCGACCTGGACAAGCAGTTCGCCGCGCTGAACGCTCTGCTGGACAAGTACCGCCCGAACAAGACCTCGTACGAGTTCACCTCGTACGACAAGGTCGGCAAGGCCGACCGCAAGGAGCTGTCGGACGCGGTGAACGCGCTCGCCGAGCCGCTCTCCCAGCTCGCCGCCGCTGTCGTGAAGTGAACGAGGGGCAACCGGACATGACCGACACGGACAGCACCCAGGCCGCCATCCCGTCCCGGCGTTCGCTGCTCGGCTGGGGCGGCGCGGGCCTCGCGCTCGGCGCCGTCGCGGCCGGCGGGGCCGTCGCCATGACCCGTACGGGCAACGACGTCGACCCCGCGGGCGCCGAGGCGGGCGCCGCGATCGACTTCCACGGCGCCCACCAGGCGGGCATCTCCACCCCGGTCCAGGACCGGCTGCACTTCGCCGCGTTCGACGTGAAGACGGACGACCGCGCCGAGTTCGTCCAGCTGCTCAAGGACTGGACCGAGGCCGCCCGCCGGATGACGGCCGGACAGGCCGTCGGCGAGGGCGCGTACGGCGGGCTCGCCGAGGCGCCGCCGGACGACACCGGCGAGGCCCTCGGCCTCAAGCCGTCCCGGCTCACCCTGACGATCGGCTTCGGGCCCTCGCTGTTCACGAAGTTCGGCCTGGCCGACCGGCGCCCCGACGCCCTGATCGACCTGCCGAAGTTCGCCGGCGACAACCTCGACCCGGCCCGCAGCAACGGCGACCTGTGCATCCAGGCCTGCGCCGACGACCCGCAGGTCGCGGTGCACGCGATCCGCAACCTGGCCCGCATCGGCTTCGGCAAGGTCGTCATCCGCTGGTCCCAGCTCGGCTTCGGCAAGACCTCCTCCACGACGCCCGAGGCGCAGACCCCGCGCAACCTGATGGGCTTCAAGGACGGCACCCGCAACATCGCGGGCACCGAGACGGACCGGCTGGAGAAGTTCGTCTGGGTCGGCGAGAAGGAAGGTCCCGACTGGATGGCCGGCGGCTCCTATCTGGTCGCCCGCCGCATCCGCATGCACATCGAGACCTGGGACCGCACCTCCTTGCAGGAGCAGGAGGACATCTTCGGCCGCGACAAGGGCGAGGGCGCCCCGGTCGGCAAGGCCAAGGAGCGCGACGAGCCGTTCCTGAAGGCGATGAAGCCCGACGCGCACGTGCGGCTCGCCCACCCCGACTCCAACCACGGGGCGACGATCCTGCGCCGCGGCTACTCCTTCACCGACGGCACCGACGGCCTGGGGCGGCTGGAGGCGGGCCTGTTCTTCCTGGCGTACCAACGGGACGTCCGCAAGGGCTTCGTGCCCGTGCAGCGCAACCTGGCCACGGACGCGCTCAACGAGTACATCCAGCACGTGGGTTCCGCGGTCTTCGCGATCCCGCCGGGCGTCCGCGACAAGGACGACTGGTGGGGCCGGACGCTGTTCGCGAAGGAGGCCTGAGCCGTGTTCTCCAACTACCTCATCGGACTGCGCGAGGGCCTGGAGGCCAGCCTCGTCGTCTGCATCCTGATCGCCTACCTCGTCAAGACCGGCCGGCGTGACGCCCTCAAGCCGATCTGGACCGGCATCGGCGTCGCCGTCGCGCTCGCCCTCGGCTTCGGCTGCGCCCTCGAATTCGGCTCCCAGGAGCTGACGTTCGAGGCGCAGGAGATGCTCGGCGGCTCGCTGTCGGTCATCGCGGTCGGTCTGGTGACCTGGATGGTCTTCTGGATGCGGCGCACCGCCCGGCATCTGAAGGCCGAACTGCACGGCAAGCTCGACTCGGCCCTGAGCACCGGCACGGTCGCCCTGGTCGTCACCGCCTTCCTCGCCGTCGGCCGGGAGGGCCTGGAGACCGCCCTGTTCGTGTGGACATCCGTGCGCGCGGCCGGCGACGGCTCCCCGCGCCCGCTGATCGGCGCCGGACTGGGCCTGGCCACCGCGGTGTTCCTGGGCTGGCTGTTCTACCGGGGCGCGCTGCGCATCAACCTGGCGAAGTTCTTCACCTGGACCGGCGGCATGCTCGTCGTGGTCGCCGCGGGCGTCCTCGCGTACGGCTTCCACGACCTTCAGGAGGCCGACTTCCTGCCCGGCCTGACGGACAAGGCGTTCGACATCAGCGGCGCGATCCCGCCGGACAGCTGGTACGGCACGCTGCTGAAGGGCATCTTCAACTTCCAGCCCGATCCGACCGTCCTCCAGGTCACGGTGTGGCTGCTGTACCTGATCCCGACGCTCGCGCTGTTCCTCGCCCCGGTAGGGTTCGCCTCCGGGAAGGGGAAGGTGAAGGAGCCCGATGAGCAGGGATCGCAGCCGTCTGAGGCTTCGCAGGCGTGACCGGAACGGCGTCATAGCGGCCACGCTGACCGCTTTGTCGCTGACCTTGAGCGGATGCGTGGTGGTGCACGGGGAGCGCGAGGTGCTCCCCGCCGCCACACAGAGCGAGGCCGCCAAGGCACTTGAGGACTTCACGGCCGCCTACAACGCGGCCGACAAGGCCTACGACAGCTCCCTGGACGCCGGCCGTGTCACCGGCGCCCTCGCCGACATCGACGGGGCCCGGCTGAAGGCGGGCCACGCCAACCACCCGGACGGCAACGCGAACCACACGCCGCTGGAGCTGACGGACGCGAAGTTCACCATCGTCGAGAAGGCCGGCTGGCCGCGCTGGTTCCTCGCCGACGCCAAGGGCAACAAGGGCGGTGACGCCCGCTGGCTGCTGGTCTTCACCCGCGACAAGCAGGACGCCCCCTGGGAAGTGGCCTATCTGACGCTGGTCGCGCCCGGCTCCGTCCCCGACCTGAAGAAGGACGCCGACGGCCATGTCGAGGCCGTCCCCGCCGACTCGCCCGAACTGGCCATCGCCCCCAAGAACCTGAGCCAGGACTACGCCTCCTACCTCCAGGACGGCGACACCGTCTTCGCCGACGGCACACACACCTCCGAGTGGCGCGAACTGCGCGACAAGAACGCCCAACGCCCCGGTCTCGCCCGGCAGTACATCGACGAGCCCCTGTCCGGGGGCGACTACGCCCCGCTCGCCCTGCGCACCGCCGACGGGGGCGCGCTGGTCTTCTTCGCCACACGCCACTTCGAGAAGCAGACCGCGGCGGCGGGCACGAGCGTGCCGACCCCTGGCGACGACGTCCTGGCCCTGACGACCGGCGAGATCAAGCAGTCCCTGACGATGGAGTTCGTCTCCAACGAGGTGGTCCTGGACCCGAAGAAGGGTGCCGAGGTGGAGATGCTGGGGCGCATTCAGGGTTTGACAGGGGCCAAGGGCGAGTAACCCAGGGGCGCGGGGAACTGCGCGACCAGCCACAACGGCGGCGCGCAGACGACACAACGGTCGGAGCTACGGTCAGTGCCGCAGAGGCCAGGCCGCAGGCACATGCCCCGTGTGCCGGGCACACGCATCGGTCAGGTGCTCCAGCAACGTCAACGGGTCCGGCAGGGCGTACTCCAGGCCCCGCACCCAGTGCACGCTCCGGTCGTCGTCACCGGGAAGCCTGGCCGGCGGCACCAGCACATACGACCCCCGACAGTGCCACCGCAGCCCAGGATGCTCGTCCATCGTCTCGGGGTGGCAGTCCAGCTCGCACGGCCACCACTCGTCCTCGTCCTCAGGCGTGCCACGCGTCAGCGTGAAGAAGAGCATGCGGCCGTCGTCGCTCTCGGCGACCGGCCCGACGTCGATCCCCGCCGCGAGCAGCCCGGCCAGGGCCTCGCGGCCGGCCTCCAGGGGGACGTCGAGGACGTCGTGGGTCATGCCGGTCGCGGTGATGAAGTTGGCCTGCGGCTGATGGCGGGCCCAGCGTTCGATCTGGGCGCGGTCGGTGGTGGACTGCGTCTGCCAGGCGAACGACACCGGGTGCCGTGCGGGGGTGGGACAGCCGACGCGGTCGCAGGAACAGCGGTAGCCGGGGGCGGGGTGCGCGGCGGGCGCGAGCGGCAGGCCCGCTGCGGCGGCGGCGATCAGCAGGGCCTCACGGCCGCCGTCGTCGGCGGTCTCGGGGCCGCTTCTGCGCAGCCACTGGGTGAGTCTGCCCCGCAGGCCGGTCAGGCCACCGAACTCCCCGCTCATCTATCCCCTCGCCCTCGCTGTGGTGCGGACAGCATGCCTCATGGTCCCACCATCCTGCGCCCCGGGGGGCCGGAGCCGACAACCGGGAAGGGTGGGGCGAGACATACCCCACACCGGCGTTCGGCGCGGAGCGGGACTTATCGGGGCGCCAGGCCGTACAGGGCGTAGTCGACGAGGGTGTCGGTGTACTCGTAGGAGATGGGTCCGGTGTGCTGGAGCCAGCGCTGGGCGAGCGGGGAGACGAACAGTTCCAGGGCGATGCGCGGGTCGACCCCGGGGCGGACCTGGCCGGCGGCCTGGGCGGCGCGCAGGCGGTCGACGTAGAGCTGGAGCTGGGGTTCGAGGAGCCGGGCGACGAACCGGCGGCCGAGCTCCTCGTTGACCAGACCCTCGGCGGCGAGGGCGCGCGCGGGGGCCTCGAAGCGGGGGTCGAGGAGTTCGTCGACGGTGGCGCGCAGCACGGCCCTGAGGTCGGCGGCGAGGTCGCCGGTGTCCGGGATGCCGTACGACTGCCCGTCCTCGGCGCCCGCCGCCTGCGCGGCCTGGTCGCCGAGGTCGAGGAACGCCTCCAGCAGGACGTCGGCCTTGGAGGACCACCAGCGGTAGATGGTCTGCTTGCCGACGCCGGCGCGGGCGGCGATCCCCTCGACGGTGGTCTTCGGGTAGCCGACCTCGCCGACGAGGGCGAGGGCGGCGGCGTAGATCGCGCGGCGGGATTTCTCGCTGCGGCGGCTGGCGTCGGGGGCGTGCTTGTCGACCATGGGGGGACGATAGCAGGGGCGAGACGCGGCGTCTCGCCTCAGTCTGCCGCCCCCTGAGTCGGCACTTCTGAGCCCGCCCCCCCCTGTGACCGGCCCCCTGTGACCAGCCGCGGGCTCAGGCCTCGCCCGGGTACCGCACGCCGACCTGCCCCCGGATCGCGTCCAGCGTGCGCATCACCGCGAGCGTGCCGTCCAGCGGGACGAGCGGGGACTCGGTCTCGCCGGCGCGCAGGGCGCGCATGACCTCGCGGGCCTCGTGGCGGAGGGTGGTGCGGGGGCCGTCGGCCGGGTCGGCGGTGAACTCCTCGGGGTCGCGGCCGTCGCGGTGCAGGACGAAGCGGTCCGGGTGGAAGAAGCCGGACGGGATGTCGATGCGGCCGTGCGAGCCGGTGACCGAGGCCTGGACGGCCGTACCGCCGACGATGGAGCAGTGCACCGAAGCCAGAGCACCGCTCTCGAAGGAGAGCAGCGCACCCGTCTGGAGATCGACGCCCTCGTCCGAGAGCACTGCTCTCGCCGCGATGTCCGCGGGCTCGCCGAGCAGCAGCTGCGCGAAGGACACCGGGTACACGCCCAGGTCCAGCAGCGCTCCTCCGCCCTGTGCGGGGTCACGCAGCCGGTGCGCGGGCGGGAAGGGGCCGGAGAGGCCGAAGTCGGCCTGGACGCTGCGCACCTCGCCGATCGCGCCGTCGTCCACCAGCGCCTTCATCCGCCGTACCAGCGGGTTGCAGTACATCCACATGGCCTCCATCAGGAAGCTCCCGCGCTCGCGTGCCAGCGCGACCAGTTCCTCGGCCTCGCGCGCGTTCAGCGTGAACGCCTTCTCGCACAGCACGTTCCGCCCGGCCTCCAGGCACAGCCCGGCCGCCTCCCGGTGTGCCGCGTGCGGGGTGGCGACGTAGACGACGTCGACGTCCTCGTCCATCGCGAGCGTCGCCCAGTCGCCGTAGGCCCGCGGGATGCCGAAGCGTTCCGCGAAGGCCTTCGCCGAGGCCTCGGTGCGCGAGGCCACCGCGACCACTTCCGCGTCCGGCAGATCCACGAGATCCGCCGTGAACGCCGCCGCGATCCCCCCAGTGGCCAGGATTCCCCACCGCACCACGTCCGTCGTCATTCCCGCCCCACCCTCGTTCCGGTGACAATCAGCCAATCAGCACTGTGTTCGAGCTGAGAGCATAGGGAGCGCACGGCGCGACGAGGAGGGGCAGGGGCACATGGCCGAGGGCGGGGCGTCCACACCTGATCTGTCACGGGCGGCCGCACCCCCGACGCGGCCGCCCCTGCATGGCGCGCGCCGTACCGGCGCGCTCGTCACCTTCGTCCTGGGCGGACTGACCGCCACTCCCCCGCTGGCGATGGACATGTACCTCCCGGCGCTGCCGGAGGTCACCCGCCAGCTGCACGCGCCCGCCGCGACCGTGCAGCTCACGCTCACCGCCTGTCTGTTCGGCATGGCGCTGGGCCAGCTGGTGGTCGGCCCGATGAGCGACCGCTGGGGCCGCCGGCGCCCGCTGCTGATTGGGCTGGCGGTGTACGTCGTGGCCACCGCGCTGTGCGCGTTCGCGCCGACCGTCGAGACGCTGGTGGCGTTCCGGCTGGCGCAGGGGCTCGCGGGCGCCGCCGGGATCGTGATCGCGCGGGCGGTGGTCCGCGATCTGTACGACGGTGTGGCGATGGCCCGTTTCTTCTCCACCCTGATGCTGATCTCGGGCGTGGCCCCGATCGTGGCGCCGCTGATCGGCGGGCAGATCCTGCGGGTGACGGACTGGCGGGGCGTGTTCGTCGTCCTGACGGTGATCGGGGTGCTGCTGTCGGCGCTGGTGTGGTTCCGGCTGCCGGAGACGCTGCCGCCGGCCGAGCGGCACGCGGGCGGGGTCGGCGAGGCGCTGCGCTCGATGCGCGGGCTGCTGGCCGACCTGCCGTTCACCGGGTTCCTGCTGACCGGCGGGTTCGCCTTCGCGGCGCTGTTCGCGTACATCTCGGCCTCGCCGTTCGTGATCCAGGAGATCCACGGGGCCTCGCCGCAGACCTTCAGCCTGCTGTTCGGTCTGAACTCGGTCGGGCTGGTCGCGGCCGGGCAGCTCAACGGCAAGGTGCTGGTGGGCCGGGTCCGGCTGGAGCGGGTGCTGGGCGTGGGCCTGGCCGTGGTCGCCGTCGCCGCGACCGCGCTGCTGCTGATGGCGCTGGGCGTGTTCGGTCAGACGGGGCTCGCGCCGGTCGCGGCCGCGCTGTTCGTGCTGATGACCGCGATGGGCATCACGCTGCCCAACACCCAGGCGCTCGCGCTGATGCGGACGAAGCACGCCGCCGGGTCGGCGTCCGCGCTGCTCGGCACGTCGTCCTTCCTGATCGGCGCGGTCGCCTCCCCGCTGGTCGGCATCGCCGGGGAGGACACCGCGGTGCCGATGGCCGTCGTCCAGCTGTCGGCGGCGCTGCTCGCGGCCGGCTTCTTCGCGCTGCTGTGCCGGCCGTGGCGTGCCACGGCCGAGACCCCCGGGGAGGAGAGCTGAGCGCGCCGAGACTGCGCACGGGCACGCCGGAACGGGCCGGGCTCGACCGCGCGGAGATCGACCGCCTGGTCGGTGAGGTCCATGACCTCACCACCGGGGAGCGGCCCTGGGCCGCGGGTGCCGTCGTGGTCGCCGGGCGCGGCCCGGTGGTGGCGGTGGCCGAGGCCGCGGGCTGGGCCGTGCGGTACGCGGGCTTCGACGCGGTGGCCGACCGGGGCGTGGAGGTGCCGCCGGAGCGGCGGGTGGCGATGACCGTGGACACGCCCTTCGACCTGGCGTCGCTGACGAAGCTGTTCACCTCGGTGGCCGCGGTGCAGCAGATCGAGCGGGGCACGCTGGGCATCGACGCGCTGGTCGGCGCGTATCTGCCGGAGTTCCGCGGGGCGGCCGGGCACGGGATCACCGTACGGCAGCTGCTCACGCACACCTCGGGGCTGCGGCCGGAGCTGCCGCTGTACGACTGTGCGGACGCCGAGGAGCGGCTGGCGCTGCTGCGGGCGGAGGAGCCGGTCTCCGCGCCCGGGGCGTACGTGTACTCCGACCTGAACATGCTGCTGCTCCAGCACGTCCTGGAGCGGATCACCGGGCGGGGCCTGGACGTCCTGATCCATGAGGGCATCACCCGGCCGCTCGGGATGACGGCGACGCGGTTCGGGCCGTGTCCTGGGGCGGCGGCTACGGAGGACCAGCGGCGGCCGTGGGCGAAGGCGGACCGCGGGATGCTGCGGGGCGAGGTGCACGACGAGAACGCATGGGCGCTGGGCGGGGTCGCCGGGCACGCGGGACTGTTCTCGACGGGTCCTGACCTGGCGGTGTTCTGCCGCGCCCTGCTGGCCGGCGGCTCCTACGGGCCCGCGCGCATCCTCGGCCCGGACTTCGTGGAGCTGTTGCTGACCCCGCCGGGGCTCGGGTTCGCGCTGGACCAGGCGTGGTTCATGGGCGAGCTGGCGGGCCGCGGCGCGGCGGGCCACACGGGCTTCACGGGGACGTCCCTGGTCATCGACCCGGCCACGGACACGTTCCTCGTCCTGCTGGCCAACACCGTGCACCCGCGCCGCAGGCCCGCGGACAGCGCGCCGCGGGCGGCGGCGGGGACGCGGGTGGCGCGGGCGGTGCGGGCGGTCCGGGGGGCATGAGCGGAGGTCTGTCCCGATCTGCGCTTCTTGTACAGGCATGCCCCGCCTGCCCACAATGGAAGTCGGTGAAGGACAGGCATCGGACCAGGAGGCCGTCATGTACGTCGTGGTCCAGCACAATTTCTCGAACCCGGAGGCGGCGTGGAGCCGCGGTACGGCCCTGATCGAGGGCCGCGGGGCGCCGGAGGGCACCAGGGTGCTGCAGTTCTACCCGCGCGTGGACGGTTCGGCCGCGACGTGCCTGTGGGAGTCGCGGTCCGTCGACGACGTCCAGCGCTTCGTCGACACCACGCTCGGCGACGCCAGCGTCAACGCCTGCTACGAGGTCGACGGGGAGAAGGCGTTCGCGGACAGTCCGTCGCTGTCCTCGGCCCCCCATACAATCGCCGGGTGAACGTCCCCGTCAGCCCCGCCGAAACCCTGCGCGCCTCGCTCGCCGGGCTGCTCGACGGCCTCCCGCCGCGGCAGGCCGCGCAGGCGGTCGAGCGACTGATCGCCAACTACCGGGGAGCCACCCCCACCGACGCGCCGATCCTGCGGGACCGGGCGGACGTGGCCGCGTACGCCGCGTACCGGATGCCCGCCACCTTCGAGGCGGTCTCCGCGGCCCTCGCGGCGTTCGCGGACGCCGTGCCCGGCTGGGTGCCCGGCAGCCATGTGGACGTCGGCGGCGGGACGGGCGCGGCGACCTGGGCGGTGAGCGCGACCTGGGACGGGCCGCGCGAGGTGACCGTCCTGGACTGGGCCGAGCCCGCCCTGGCGCTGGGCCGGGAGATCGCCGCCGCCAACCCGGCGCTGAGCGGCGTACGGTGGCAGCGCTCTCGGATCGGAGCGGCGCTCACGATCGAGAGCACCGATCTCGTGACGGTGTCGTACGTCCTCAACGAGCTGACCGAGGCGGACCGCGCCGCGCTCGTGGACGCGGCCGCCTCCGCGGCGCAGGCCGTCGTGATCGTCGAGGCAGGCACCCCCGCCGGCTACGCCCGCGTCATCGAGGCCCGCGACCGGCTGATCGCCGCCGGGTTCCACATCGCCGCGCCCTGTCCGCACAGTGCCGCCTGCCCGATCGTGCCCGGCGAGGACTGGTGCCACTTCTCGGCGCGGGTCAGCCGCTCCTCCCTGCACCGGCAGGTCAAGGGCGGCTCGCTGGCGTACGAGGACGAGAAGTTCGCCTACGTGGCCGCCACCCGCCTGCCCGTCACCCCGGCGCCCGCCCGGGTCGTACGGCGGCCGCAGATCCGCAAGGGGCAGGTGCTCCTCGACCTGTGCGAGGCCGACGAGCACCTGCGCCGTACGACGGTCACCAAGCGGCACGGGGACCTGTACAAGGCGGCCAGGGACGCGGAGTGGGGCGACTCCTGGCCCCCGGCCGAGTGACCTGACCGCTCAGGCAGGCTCCAGGCCCGGCTCGCCCGCCTTCGTCACGTACGAGCCGGCCGTCGTCACCGGCGCCCCCGGCCGTGTCACGTACGGCACCGTGCGGAAGTCGGCCCGCGCCAGCTCGCGCCCCAGCTCGACGGTGACGTAACCGCGCCGCCCGTTGTAGAACCTCAGGTGCGGGTTGGCGGTCATGTACGTGTCCCAGTTCGCGGGCCGGTCGGAGCCGTCGCGGCCGCTGCTGACGGAGGTCGCGACGATCTCCGTGCCGACCGTGCGCGAGGCGGGGTCGTCGAAGTCGGCCTTGATGTCGAAGCCGTAGCCCACGTGGACGTCCCCGGTGAGCACCATCAGGTTCTCCACCCCTGCGGCCTGCGCGCCCTGGAGCACCCGGCGCCGCGAGGCGCGGTAGCCGTCCCAGGCGTCCATCGACACGCGGGAGGGCTCGGTGAGGTCGAACTTGCGCTGGGAGAACACGACTTGCTGCGGGACGACGTTCCACAGCGCCCGTGAGGTCCGCCATCCGTCCAGCAGCCAGCGCTCCTGCGTCTCGCCGGTCATGGTGCGCGCCGGGTCGTCGGCCTCGGGTCCGGGGACGCGGGCGCCGTCGCCGTACGCCTGGTCGGAGCGGTACTGGCGGGTGTCGAGGATGTCGAACTGGGCGAGGTCGCCCCAGTGCAGCCGCCGGTAGAGCCGCATGTCCGGGCCCTGGGGCCGCTGCGGGCGGCGCAGCGGCTGGTTCTCCCAGTAGGCGCGGTAGGCGGAGGCGCGGCGCAGCAGGAACTCCTCCGGCGGGACGCTGTTCTCGGGGGTGTCGCCCGCGTAGTTGTTCTCGGTCTCGTGGTCGTCCCAGGTGACGACGAAGGGGTGCGCGGCATGCGCGGCGCGCAGGTCGGGGTCGGTCTTGTAGAGGGCGTACCGCAGGCGGTAGTCCTCCAGGGTCATGGTCTCGCGGTTGAAGTGCGCGGGCAGGGTGCGGTCGGTGTAGGCGCGGGAGCCGCCGGTGGCGTTCACGGCGTACTCGTAGAGGTAGTCGCCGAGGTGCAGCACGGCGTCGAGGTCCTCCTGGGCGAGATGGCCGTACGCGGTGAAGTATCCGTCGTGGTACGCCTGGCAGGAGACGGCCGCGAGGCGCAGGGCGGCGGGGCTGTCGCCGGGGGCGGGGGCGGTGCGGGTGCGGCCGGTCTCGCTGGTCCAGGCGCCGGTGCGGAAGCGGTAGTGGTACGGGCGGCCGGGGGCGAGGTGGGAGACCTCGACGTGGACGGTGTGGTGGAACTCGGGGTGGGCGAAGGCGGTGCCGCGGCGGGCGATCCGGCGGAAGTTCTCGTCGTGGGCCACCTCCCAGTGCACCAGGACGCGTTCGGCGGGCAGTCCGCCGTCGGGCTGGTAGGGGGCGGGGGCGAGCCGGGTCCACAGCAGGACGGAGCCGGGCTGGGGGTCGCCGGAGGCGACGCCGAGGGTGAAGGGGTCGTCGGTGATCCGCGCGGGGTCGAGTTCGGCGGCGGCCGCGGTGCCGGCGGCCGGCAGGCCGACGGCGAAGGCGAGCGCGGCGGCGGCGCCGGTGGCGGTGAGGAAGCGGCGGCGGCCGAGGTGGCGGGCGGCGGCGCGCAGTGCGGGGGTGTGCTCGGGCCGGCGGGCGTCGGGTGTCATGCGGTCCTCCCCTGGCGAATGGGTGCAGGGGGCATTGGAGTGACCGCGGACGACCGCTGATTGACGGGTGCACGACACCCACATGGCGGACGGATGAGTTCCGCATTCCGGACCGTCCCGTACGCTGCGGGGCCATGAACGCGAAGGAAACTGGCAAGAGGATCGCGGTGGTCACCGGTGCCGGCTCCGGGATCGGCCGCGCGGTCGCCGTGGAGCTGCTGCGGGCCGGCTGGTCGGTGGCGCTGGCGGGCCGCCGTACGGAGACGCTGCGGGAGACGGCGGCGCTCGCACCCGAAGGCGTCTCGCTCGCCGTGCGCACGGACGTCTCACAGCCGGACGACGTGGCCGCGCTGTTCGCGGCGACCGTGGAGCGGTTCGGCCGTGTGGACCTGCTGTTCAACAACGCGGGCACGTTCGGGCCGGGCGGCGTGCCCGTGGAGGAGCTGTCCTACGAGGCGTGGCGGCACGTGGTGGACACCAACCTCAACGGCGCGTTCCTGTGCGCGCAGGCGGCGTACCGGCAGATGAAGGAGCAGGACCCGCGGGGCGGCCGGATCATCAACAACGGCTCGATCTCCGCCCACACGCCCCGGCCGCACTCGGTCGCCTACACGGCCACCAAGCACGCGCTGACCGGCCTGACCAAGTCACTGTCCCTGGACGGGCGGGCGTACGGCATCGCGGTGGGGCAGATCGACATCGGCAACGCGGCGACGGACATGACGGTCCGCATGCAGACGGGCGCGCTCCAGGCCGACGGCGAGATCCGGCCCGAGCCGGTGATGGACGTGGCCGATGTGGCGCGCACGGTGCGGCACATGGCGGAGCTGCCGCTGGAGGCGAATGTGCAGTTCGCGACGGTGCTGGCGACGGCGATGCCGTACGTGGGGCGCGGCTGACGCGAGTTGCACAACCGAAATTTGAAGTTCCCCCCTATTGCGGCTGGTAGAGGACGTATGGTCGACTCATCTCCACAAGAGCTTCACACTTGAAGCTCTGTGGTTCCGGCCAATCCCAGGGGGGAAGGCGGCAGCCGTTCCACGGAACTCACCTACCCGTGGAACGGCTGCCGTGTCATGCCTGGCCGGTCTCGAAGCGGGCGATCTTGCCGTCCTCGACCTCGAAGTGCCAGCGGGTGCGCATCTCGCCCCAGGTGTCGTTGCGGTAGTTGGCGACCAGGTCGCGGCCGTTCTGGGACTCGCGGTCGACGTCCAGGTGGCCGTTGGAGGAGAAGATCTCCCGGTCGATCCAATCGGTGAGGTCCCGGTCGGTGCCGTCGTCGGACATGGTCGCGCCGGGCGCGAGCAGGTCCATGAACCGCTCGCGGTCGTGCGCGTTGACGGCGGTGACGAAGGCGCGGACGGCCGGGTCGCTGAGTCTGGCGGTCTGAATCGTCATGCCGTCAGCGTCACACCGGGGCCGGGGACCCGCCACCGGGTGTGCCACCCGAACGGCGGCACGGGCCGGGCCGGCCGATCCCGGTGATGGGACGGTGGAGGGACGAAGCACAAGGCGGGCGGGTCTTCGGCGTCCGGGTGCCTCGCGTCTCTTCGGTATCTCTCTGGGAGTCATCGTGACCTGCTACGACCGACGTGACCTGGGTCTGCTGCTGCTCCGGCTGGGCGCCGGAGGGGTGCTCGCCGCGCACGGCACGCAGAAGCTGTTCGGCTGGTTCGGCGGCCACGGCATCGAGGGCACAGGACAGTTCATGGAGTCCGTCGGCTACAAGCCCGGCCGGGCCAGCGCGACGGCGGCCGGGCTCGCCGAGACGGGCGGCGGCACCCTGCTGGCGCTGGGCCTGGCCACTCCGGCCGCGGGCGCCGCGGCGGCCGGCGCGATGGCGGGCGCCGCCGCGGTGCACACCCCCAACGGCTTCTTCAACCAGGGCGGCGGCTACGAGTACGCGGCCACGCTGGGCCTGGCCGCCACCGGCCTCGCCGTCACGGGGCCCGGCCGGCTCTCCCTGGACCACGCCCTCGGCCACGTCTTCGACCGCGGCTGGATGGTCCCGGTGGCCCTCGGGGTGACGGCGGCGGCCACCGCGGTGGTCGTCGGCACCCGCAACAAGCAGCTCCGCAAGTCCGAGAGGGAGGAGCAGGCGGCCCTGTTCGACGACCAGGAGTCGCTGCTCGGGGAGTAGCCGCAGTCCGGCCAGAACCCGCCGGACGCAACGCAGTTGACGTCTAACGTGGTCGGTCAGGCAGCCGGGGCGACGGGACCGCGGCACCGGATCGGAGACGGCGTTGACTGAGCGGGCGAACGGGCAGCGGCCCACACTCCAGGACGTGGCGCGCGAGGCGGGGGTGTCGCGGTCCACCGTGTCACGCGTGATCAACGGCGAGGCGGGGGTGCGGGCCTCGGTCGCCGAGCGGATCAGGAAGGTGGTGGCCGAGCTCGGGTACGTGCCGAACCAGGCGGCGCGCAGCCTGGTCACCCGGCGCAACAACGCGGTGGCGGTCGTGCTGACCGAGCCGCAGAACCGGCTCTTCGTGGACCCCTTCTTCGACCGGCTGCTGGGCGGCATCCGGCAGGAGCTGGTCCGGCAGGAGGTGCAGCCGGTGCTGCTGTTCATCGAGGAGGCCGACGACTACCAGCGGGTGGGGCACTTCCTGGGCGGCGGGCATGTGGACGGGGCGCTGCTGTTCTCGCTGCGGGCCGACGACCCGCTGCCGGGGATGCTGGAGCGGACCGGCCTGCCCGCGGTGTTCGGCGGGCGGCCGGTGCCGGGCGCCGGGGAGGCGGGGCACGGCTACACCTACGTCGACGCCGACAACCGCGGTGGCGCCCGGGAGGCCGTACGGCATCTGCGCGCGCTCGGCCGGACGCGGATCGCGACCGTCACCGGGCCGCTGGACCAGGCCGCCGCGATCGACCGCCTGGACGGCTACCGGGACGTGCTCCTGGACGGGCCGGCGGAGCTGATCGCCGAGGGCGACTTCACCCTGCGGGGCGGGCGGGCCGCAATGGGCGAACTCCTGGACCGGTGCCCCGACCTGGACGCCGTCTTCGTGGCCTCCGATCTGATGGCCTCCGGCGCCCTGGAGGTGCTGCGCGAGCGCGGGCGACGGGTGCCGCAGGACGTGGCCGTCGTCGGCTTCGACGACCTGGCGCCGGTGGCCGAGGCCACGGACCCGCCGCTCACCACCGTCCGCCAGGACATCGAGGGCATGGGCCGGCTGATGGCCCACCTGCTCTTCCCGCGCGACACCGAGGGCCCCGCCGGGGACGGCGCCGGGCACCCGCTGTCCTCCGTGATCACCCCGACGGAACTGGTGCTGCGCGCGTCCGCCTGACAGCGGGCGCTGGCCGCCTGCGGACTGTCCAGTTGCGGACGCCGTGGGCGGGTGTCCAGGGGGCCGCGGGAGGGGATTGGATGGAGGCAGCAGACCGGAATCTGCTCGCAAGCCCGGTTCGTCCGTCTTGTGGATCGTGGTCGGAGGTCCGATGGCACATGTCACGCGGGACGCGGCTCCCCGGATCGTCCTGGTCGGTGCGACCGGCGCGCTCGGCTCCGCCGTCGTGGAGCTGATCGGGGACCTGGGGATGGCGTACCGGGACGTCCAGCTGGTCGCCTCGGCGGGCTCGGCGGGGCGGCGGGCGCCGCTCAGGGGCCGGTTGCAGCCGGTGGTCGGGCTGGAGGACGTCGACTTCGGCGCCGCCGACCTGGTGCTGTTCTGCGCCGGTGAGGCGGTGAGCCGCCGCTGGGCGCACGCGGCCTCGGCGCAGGGCGCGCTGGTGGTGGACGCCTCGGGCGCGTTCGGCGCCGACCCGGCGACACCGGTGGTCGTCCCTCAGGTCAACGGGCATCTGCTGCACCGGCGTCCGTCCGGCCCGGTCGCCGGGGCGGGCCCGCTGACCGTCGCGCTGGTGCCGCTGCTGCACGGCATCGAGCACCGCTGGGGCGTGCGCCAGGTGGTGCTGAGCAGCTACCAGGCCGCCTCGGGGCTCGGCCATCAGGGCGTCGAGGAGCTGCTGGAGGGCACCGAGCTGGCACTGCACGACCCGGACGCGGAGCCACCCGCGGACCGCTTCCGTCCGGCCCTGGCCTTCAACGTCCTCCCGCTGGTGGGACAGTTGCTCCCGGACGGGTCCAGCGGCGAGGAACGGCGGCTGGTCCAGGAGACCCGCCGGGTGCTGGACCGACCCCACCTTGACGTCACGGCGACCTGCGTACGAGTCCCGGTGGCCCACGGGCACGCCGCCGCGGTGTATGTGGAGGCCGAGTCACCGGTCGTCCGCGGGGAGTTGACCGAACTGCTGGCCTCGCTTCCGGCGGTCGTGGTCCACGACGGCGGCTGTACGGCAGCCCCGCCCACGCCCTTGACCGCAGGCGACCCGGACCGCGTCCACGTAGGACGCATCCGCGTGACCCCGCACAACCCACGCGGCATCTGGCTCTGGCTCGTCTTCGACAACCTCCGCGCGGGCGCGGCCCTCAACCTGCTGCGAATCGCCCGCATCGCGTTGGCGGGCGCGGGGGCGGGTGTGGGTTAGCCCTGCGGCCGGGGTCGCGCCGGTGGGTGCGGGCGGGGGTCCGGCCCGGTGGTCCGGGCTGCGCCCGCGGGCGGGGGCGGGTTCGGACCTGCGGTCCGAGTCGCGCCGGCGGGCGCGGGCGGGGGTTCGGTCCGGTGGTCCGGGCTGCGCCCTGGGGCGGGGCGTGGGTTAGGACCTGCGGTCCGAGTCGAGCCGGCGTGCGCGGGCGTGGATCAGGTCCGGTGGTCCGCATCCCCCCGCGGGCGCGGGCGTTCGGTTACAGCCTGCGCCCCGATCGCACTGCCTGGCGCGGGCGCGGGCGTGGATCAGCCCCTGCGGCCCGGTCGCACCGCCCGGCACGAACCCGGCCGTGGAGTACAACCGGCGACCCTGATCGCGCCCACGGGCGTGGGACAGCGCCCGTCACCCGAAACGCACCGACCGGAGCGCGCGGGCGTGGATCAGGGGACACGGCCGTGGGGTCACGGCCTGCAGCCCCGATCGCACTGCCCGGCACGGGCGCGACCATGGGGTCACAGACTGCGGCCCGGGTCGCGCCCACGGGGGGGCAGGGCCCGTCACCGGATCGCATCGGCCGGAGCGCGGGGGCTTGGATCAGAACCTACGGCCCGGTCGCACCGACCGGCACGGACACGGCCGTCGGATCACAGCCCGCAACCCCGATCGCGCCCACGGGCGTGGGACAGGGACCGTCACCCGGAACGCACCGACCGGAGCGGGCACAGGCACGGAGCAGGACCTGCGGTCCGCATCGGAGCAGCCGGCGCAGGCGCGCGGGCGTGGGTCAGGGACTGGCCCCCGGATCGTGCAGGCGGCACGGCGTAGGGGTCCGGGCGATCGGGCCTAGTCCGGGCGCCCCGTGTCCCATTTGTCGTCGGCGACGGTGATGACGTCCCGGGCTGGGCCGGTGTCGCCGAATGGGTTCGTGCCCGTCACGGAACCGAGAATTCCGAGGGTGCCGGAGAGGAGGAGGATCCCCAGCGCCCGGGTCACAACTCGCCGCTCTTTCACCGTCATTTCGCCGCCCATTCGATTGAATTCGACTTCACTTCACTGCCGTTTCCGGGCAGCAGCCTGCCAGGAAAAGGAAGCCGGTTCGAGGCTCAATCGGTGTCCTATGATGGCTCGGCCACAAGTGGATAGCGGCTGGACGTGGAGTGGAGGGGCACACGTTGGACAGCCAACCCCTGTTGGACGAACTGGCGCTGGACGCCTATCGGTCCGCGCTGCGCGCGGGTGTCTTCGTCGACGAGGAGGTCGCCGCCGAACTCGGCGTGCCCGCCGCCCGGGTCGCCGAGGCCCGCAAGACGCTGCTGGACCTACGACTGCTGGGCACATCGGGCGAGGACGGCCCGGTGGTGCCGCTCGACCCGGAGGTGGTGGAGGCCGAACTGGTCACGCCGCTGGAGATGTCGATCGCCCGCGAACGGCGCCGGATAGCCGAAATTCACCGGCAGTTGCACTCACTTGCCGGACTATACCGCTCAATCGAGCGTGCGCATTCCGCGCATTCCACGGATGTCCCGATCCGCGTTCTTGACAACGCCGACGACGTTCGCCGCGAGATCGACCTGGCACGCCATCGCTGCACCCAGGAGCGGCTCAGTCTCCAACCCGGCGGCGGCCGCTCCGCGGAACTCCTCCAGCAGGATGTCGTACAGACCCAGGAAATGCTGCGACGCGGTGTCCGAATCCGCACGCTCTATCAGCACACCGCCCGGTCCAGTCTCACCACACGGACCTATGTACGGCAGATCTGCGCGGAAGGCGCCGAGGTGCGCACCGCGGAGGAACTCTCCGAACGGCTGCTCGTCTACGACCGGCGGATCGCGTTCGTGCCGATGGAGCGCAAGGGCAGCGAACCGCCCGGCGCCGCCGTGGTCACCGACCCGACGCTGGTGGCGTATCTGTGCCGGTCCTTCGAGGCCGCCTGGCAGGTCGGCCGGCCCTTCGGCAGCGGCCCGGACGGCGACGACGACAGCCAGCAGGTGGGCGCCGAGTTACGGTCGTCGATCCTGCGGCTGATGGCGATGGGGCTCAAGGACGAGGTGATCGCCCGCCGCCTCGGCATGGCGACCCGCACCTGCCGCCGCTACATCTCGGCGCTGATGGACGAACTCGGCGCCACCAGCCGCTTCCAGGCGGGCGTCCTCATCGGCCGCAGACAGGCCGCGGCGGGCAAGGACCTCACAGACAGCAGGAACCTCACGGCCGGCAAGGACCTCACGGACGGTGACCCGCGCTCGACCGGTTGAGCTGTCCACTACCTGCCACGCCAGCACAGGACGCCGGTGACGCCTCGTGCCCGCCCTCTCTCCCGTGCGACCTTTTCGAACACCGGCTGACCACAAGGCCCGCAAGGTCGCACAAGGCCGTACAAGGTCGCACAAGGTCGTATGGGAGAGAGCGATGACCGCACTCATCAGCCTCGAAGAGGCGGAGAAACTGGACGTCGACCAGGTGCACGAGCTGTACCGCACCTACATCAACAAGAGCCAGGTCCGGCTGATGACCTCCTTCGGCTTCGGCCGGGAGCTCGTCGATCACGCCGAGGGCGCCTATGTCCACACCCGTGACGGCCGCCGCATCCTGGACTTCACCGGCGGGGTCGGCGTGCTCAACCACGGACACAACCACCCGCGCATCCTGGCCGCCCGGCAGCGCTTCCAGGAACAGCGGCGCATGGAGGTGCACAAGACCTACTTCTCGCCGTATCTCGCGGCCCTCGGGCACAACCTGGCGGCCGTGCTGCCCGGCGACCTGACCCGCTCGTTCCTGCCGAACTCCGGCGCCGAGGCGGTCGAGGGCGCGGTGAAGCTGGCGTACAAGTACCACGGCGGCAGGCGGCAGACGATCCTGCGCTCCGACATCAGCTTCCACGGCAAGCTCCTCGGCTCCGGCGGACTGACCGGCAGCACGCAGAACCACTTCGACTTCCCCACCATCCCCGGCATCCGCACCTTCGCCTACGACGACCTGGACTCGGTGCGCGCCGCACTGGCCGAGGCCCGCGGCGCCGACGGCCGCAGCGATGTGTACGCGCTGCTGATCGAGCCGTTCAGCGCGTCCACGATGCGCTGGTGCTCGGAGGAGTTCCTGCGCGGGCTGCGGGAGCTGTGCACGGCCGAGGACATCGTGCTGGTCTTCGACGAGATCTACACCGGCTGGGGCAAGACCGGCAGCATGTTCCACTTCACGCGCTACGAGGGCCTGGTGCCGGACGTGGTCACCACGTCGAAGTCGTTCGGCGGCGGCAAGTCGTCGGTGTCGGCGTACGTGGCGCGCGAGCCGGTCTTCCGGCGGGCCTACGACAACATGACCGACGCCATGATGCAGAGCACGAGCACCACGTACTACGGCTTCGGCGAGGAGACGGCGACGGCCGTCGAGGCGATCTCGGTGGCGGTGGAGGACGACTACCCGGCGCGGGCGCGGGCCATCGAGGCGGTGCTGCGGCCGGGCCTGGAGCGCATCCGCAAGACGTACCCGGAGTCGATCGCCGACGTACGCGGGCACGGCGCGTTGTTCGGGGTGTTCCTGCAGGGCGGGCCGAAGGTGCTGGACCTGATCGGCAAGCTCCCGGCGGCCGGCCCCGCGAAGGACCCGCTGATCCGCACGAAGATCATCACGGCGGCGGTCATCGACACCCTGTACCGCAAGCACGACATCTACACGTACAACACCCTCAACGGCCGCAGCCCCCTGGTGGTCAGCCCGCCGCTGGTGGCCGGGCCGGAGGAGGTCGAGCGGTTCCTCGACGCCCTGGACGCCACCCTCGCCGAGGGCCTGGGCCGTCTGGTGGGCCGGTTCGTGCGGGAGCGGGTGAGCTCGCTGTGGTGACCGACGCTTCCACGAGCCTGCCCGGACGGGTCGCGGTGACCGGGGCCGCCGGGGTGCTCGGCGGGCATCTCGTACGGCGGCTGCTGGCCGAGGGCTGCGAGGTGCGCGCCTTCGACCGGCGCCCGGTGCCCGCCGCACCCGGCCTGCTGCCCTTCACCGGGGACATCCGCGACCGGCGTGCGGTCACCGAGGCGCTGGACGGCGCCGACGCGGTGGTCCACTGCGCCTCGGCGCTGCCCAGCTACCCGGCCGCCGACATCCGCTCGATCGTCGTCGAGGGCACCACCGCGGTGCTGGAGGCGGCCCACGCCACGGCCGTACCCAGGGTCGTGCACATCTCCTCGACCGCCGTGTACGGGCTGCCGAAGCTGGTGCCCACCCCGGAGGAGCACCCGCACGCCCCCGTCGACGCCTACAGCGCGGCCAAGGCGGAGGCCGAGACGGTCGCCGAACGGTTCCGCGCGCAGGGCATGCGGCTGCCGGTGCTGCGGCCGAAGACCTTCCTCGGACCCGGCCGGATGGGCCTGTTCGACATGCTCTTCCAGTGGGCGGAGGAGGGCCGCCACTTCCCGGTCCTCGGCCGCGGCGACGTCCGCATCCAGATGCTCGCCCTGGAGGACCTGGGCGACGCCGTCCTGACCGTGCTGCGCGCCCCGGACGAGGTGGCCTGCGACACGTACAACGTCGGGGCCGCGGAGTTCGGCACCCTGCGCGAGGACTTCCAGGCCGTGCTGGACGCGGCCGGCCACGGCAGACGCGTGGTGTCCGTGCCCGGCCGCCCGGCGGTCGCGGTGCTGCGGGCGCTGGAGCGGACCCGGCTCTCCCCGGTGTACGGCCGGCTGCTGCACAAGCTCCTCGCCGACTCCTACGTGTCCGTCGACAAGGCCCGCGAACGGCTCGGCTTCAGCCCTCAGTTCTCCAACCGGGACGCGATCCTGCGGACGTACGACTGGTGGCGCGGGCAGCGCACGACGGCCGCCGCGAGCGCGAGCGCCTCGGGCGGTCCGACCAGCACGGACCCCTGGCGGCAAGGCGCGCTGGGCCTCGTGAAGGCCTTCTTCTGACATGGCCGTGACCGAGGAGGTGCCCGAGGCCAGGGTCCGGGAGCCCGGACCCTCCGTGAAGCCCCGCTGGTGCCTGGGCACCCGGCTGCTGGTCGGGGCCTCCGTCCTGTGGGCCGTGCTGCTGGTGCTGCATGTGCTGCTGGCCGGGCGGTGGTGGCCGTGGCTCGTGGTGGAGGCCGTGCCGCCCGTCGCCCTGGTCGCGGTGCCGCTGCTGCTGCTCGCGCTGACCCCCCTGGCCCGGCCGGTACGCCGGTGGCTCGCGGCCGCGCTGGTGGTGCCGCTGGCCGTCGGGGCGTATCTGGCGGACCTGGTGCCCGGGTTCCCGGACGGGGCCGTCCGGGGCACCGAGGTCAGGGTCTTCGCCTGGTCCACGGACTACTGGCAGATGACCGACGACAAGGACGCCTTCTACGCCTTCCTGCGCCGCCAGGACGCCGATGTGTATCTGCTCCAGGAGTACCTGTACTGGGTGGACGACCGGCCGGTGCGGATCGACGACTCGGCGCGGCTGCGCCGGGAGTTCCCCGGCTACCGGCTGTCCGTGGAGGGCGAGTTGCTGACGCTGTCCCGGCTGCCGGTCGTCGCCGAGCACCACCGTGAGGTGCCCGCCTCGGGCGACGGCTGGTACTGGCAGGGCGCCAAGACACAGCGCACCGACATCAGGGCGGGCGGCCGCACGGTGTCCTTCTACAACGTCCACCTCCCCGTGCCCTTCCGCGTCGGGGACAACCCGCTCGGCTCCGGCTTCCGAAGTTTCCTGAAGGAGCAGTACGACCGCCGCGACCGCGAACTGAGCGCCCTGCGCGCCGACTTGAAGGCCAACCCGCATCCGGCCGTCGTGGCCGGCGACTTCAACTCCCCCTGGATGGGCCGCCTGCGTCCGCTCGGCGCGGGCACCGAGGGCCACCGGCCCGACGGCTCCCCCTTCGCCGGGTTCTCCTGGCCCGTCTCCGACTACCCGCTGCCCCGGCTGTGGCGGCTGGACTGGCTGTTCACCGGCGGCGGCGTCGGTGTGCCGGACTACCGCCTGGGCGGCGGGGAGGCGTTCTCCGACCATGTGGCCCAGAGCGTCCGGGTCGTCGTACCGCGAGAAGCCTCCTGAACTCCCCTTTCCTTTCCTGCAGCACACCCTTGATCACTCCCGAGGAGGGACCCCACCATGCGGGAACCCCGCAGATACGACGTGACGGTGATGCTCGACTACTACGCCCCCTACGTCAGCGGGCTCACCGAGGCCGCCCGGATGACCGCCGAGGGCCTGGCCGCGCGCGGCTGGAAGGTGGCCGTGGTCTGTGCCCAGCACGACCCGGCGCTGCCCCGCCAGGAGGTGATGAACGGCGTCCATGTGTACCGGGCGCCCGTCCTGGCCCGGGTCAGCCGCGGTTTCGTCTCCCCCGCGCTGCCGCTGCTCGCGCGGAGACTGGCCAGGCGTTCCGACATCGTGCACATGCATCTGCCCAACCCCGAGGCCGCGTTCGTCGCCGCGCTGGCCGGGGACGCCAGGCTGGTGGTGACGTACCACATCGACGTGTTCCTGCCCGACTCGCCGGTGAACCGGTTCGGGATGCGGGCGGTCGACGCGGTGTGCCGGTCGGCGGTGCGCCGGGCGGATCTGGTCATCACCAACAGCGAGGACCAGGCGCGCGGTTCGCGGATCTGGCCGACCATCCGGCGCCGCAGGCTCGCCCCGATCCCGTCCCCCTGTGTCGACCGCAGCGGAGGCGCGCCCCGGATGCGGGACGGGGACGGGCTGCACATCGGCTTCATGGGCCGGATCACCGTCGACAAGGGCATCGAGTACCTCATCCGTGCCTTCCGCGGGATGGACGACCCGCGAGCCCGGCTGCTGATCGCCGGCGACTACACGACCGTCGCGGGCGGCAGCAACATCGACGAGCTGCGCCGCGAGGCCGGCGGCGACCCGCGCATCCGGTTCACCGGGCTGCTGCGCGGGGAGGCGGTGCGGGACTTCTACGCCTCCATCGACGTCTTCGCGCTGCCGTCGGTGTCGGAGTCCTTCGGCATCGTCCAGGTCGAGGCGATGATGGCGGGCGTCCCGCCGGTGTCCACGAACCTCTCCGGCTCCCGCTACCCGGTCTCCGCCACCGGCTTCGGCCGCCTGGTCCCGCCCCGCGACCCGGCCGCCCTGCGCGAGGCCCTGCTGGAGCTGGCCGAACTGCCCGCCGAGGACCGTGAGTCGGGCCGCGAGGCAGCGACGAAGCTGTTCGGCGGGGAGGCGTTCCTGGACGCCCACGAGGAGGCGTTCCGCCGGCTGAAGGCGGGGTCATGACCCTGAAGAGCACACAGGCGGTGGACGAACACCGGCCGGCACCCCCGGGCAGTGGCCCCCCGTACGTCCTGCTGAGCGCGGCCGCCGTACCGAGGCGCTCGCGCCTGCCGGCGCCGCTGCTGCTCCTGCGCCCCCGTCAATGGGTGAAGAACGTCTTCGTGCTGATCGCCCCGCTGGCGGTGGACCCGGCGGCCCTGCTGCGGCACCCGGGCCGGGCACTGGCCGCGCTGCTGGCGTTCACGGCGGCCTCGGCCGCGGTGTACGTGCTCAACGACTGGCTGGACCGGGAGCGCGACCGGCTGCACCCGGTGAAACGGCACCGCCCGCTGGCCTCCGGCCGGATCGGCCCGGCCGGCGCGCTGGTGCTGGGCGCCGCCTGCCTGGCCGCGCTCGTCGTGACCGGGCTGGCGCTGCCGCCGGGCGCCCAGGCGGCGATCGCCGGGTACGCGGTGCTCAACCTCGCCTACTGCCTGGCCCTGAAGCACTATCCGCTGATCGACGTCAGCCTGGTCGCGACGGGCTTCGTCCTGCGGGCGGTGGCGGGCTGCGTCGCCGTGGCCGCGCCCTTCAACCCGGCGCTGATCATCTCCGTGTACTGCACCTGTCTGCTGCTGTCGCTGGGCAAGCGCCGGCACGAACTGGTCACCGCCGAACTGCGCGGCCAGGCCGTCGCGGGACGGCCCGCGCTCGCGGGCTACTCGGTGCCGCTGCTGGACCAGCTGATCGCCGTCCTGCTGGCCGCGACCCTGATCGGCTACGAGCTGTTCGCCCTGTCGGCGCCGCATCCGCACGCGCCCGTCCTGGCGGTCGTCACCGTGCCGTTCGCCGTGTTCGCCGTGTGCCGCTACGTCCAGCTGGTCTCGCAGCGCCGCGGCGGCGAGCCCGGCCGTGACGTCCTCACGGACGCGCCGCTCGTCGTCAACGCCCTGCTGTGGCTGGCCTGTCTGGCCGTCGGCCGACTCCTGTGAGGTGCCCCATGACCGTGCCGCCCACCGTCTCCGTCATCATCCCCAACCACAACTACGCCCGCACACTGGGCCGTTGCCTCAGCGCCGTCGCCGAGCAGACGTACCCGCACATCGAGATCGTGGTCGTCGACGACGGCAGCACCGACGACTCCCCGCGGATCGCCGCCGCCCACCCGGGTGTCCGGCTGGTGCGCACCGCCAACGCCGGGGTGTCCGCCGCCCGCAACACAGGCGTACGGCACAGCAGCGGCGACATCCTCTTCTTCCTCGACTCCGACATCGCGCTGCACCCCGACGCGGTCCGCATCGCCGTCGAGGTCCTTCAGGCGGACCCGCGGGTGGGTTTCGTCGGAGGCATCTACGACTCCGTGCCGCTCATCGACGACGGCGCCGTCGAGCGCTACAAGGTCCTGCATGGCCACTACTGGCGGCGCCGCACGGCCGGCCCCGTCAAGGCCGCGTACTTCTCCCTCGGCGCGATGCCGCGCACCGCCTACGACCGGGCTGGCCCGCTGGACGAGTCGCTGCGCGACACCGAGGACATCGAGTACGGCGCCCGGCTCGCGGCCGACTCGACGGTGCTGCTCGACCCGCGCATCGTCGGCCGCCATGACGACGACGACCGGCTGAGCGTCCTGCTGCGCAAGCAGTGCCGCCGCTCGGCGACCCTGGTGTCCCTCTTCGCCGACCGGGGAAGGGGCCGCCCCCAGCTGTCGGACACCGCCTACCGGCCCCGCGCGGTGGCGGGCACCGGCCTGGCCCTGGCGGGCCTGGCCGCCCTCCCGCTGTGGCCGGCCGCGGGCGCGGCCGCCTCGGCGGCGGGCCTGGCCCTGTTCGTCTCGGAGGAACGCGGCCTGCTCCGCTACTTCCGCACGGCAGCGGGCATACGCGCCCTCCCGCTGATGACCGGCCTCCACTTCCTGATGACCGCGACGACGGGCTTGGCGGCGACAGCAGGGGCGGCCCACTGGCTGCTCTCACCGACGTTCCGCCACAGGTACAGCCGTGCGTGAGGGTTTTGAGGGGCGCGGGGAACTGCGCGACAAGCCACAACGAACGGAAAGCCGCACCACCTCGGCCGATGGCAGACGAGACCGCGCACCCTGGCTCAGACGAGCCCTGACCCTCATGGTGCTGACCCTGTCCGCGGCCTTCCTCATCCGCTCCTTCACCACAGAAGACGCCCACATCACAACAGCCCTCACCCACCTCGGCCCCTACCTCCCCCCAGCCCTCGCAGCCGCCCTGACCGGCCTGTGGCTCACCGCCCTGTCCTGGCGAGAACCCCTGCAGTCCCTGTCGGCCCCCCTCCCCCGCCCCCAAGCGGTACGCGTCTTCGCCGCGGGCCAGCTCGGCAAGTACGTCCCCGGCGTGATGTGGTCCATCGTGCTGCAGAGCCGCCTGACGGCGGCCTCCGGCATCACGGTCCTGCACCTCACCGCGGCCTTCGGCGCGTACGCCGCGGTGTCCCTGTCGACGGGCGCGGTCGTGGGCCTGCCCGCCCTGGCGGACCACGCGTACGGCCCGACGGCCGCGGCCCTGACCGCCGTACTGGCGCCCCTGGCCCTGTGTCTGCTGCCCCCGCTCCTCACGGTGGCGGTACGGCTGTTCAGGGCGGTGCCCGCGCTGGCGCGCCGGCTCGCTCCCGTGCCGGGGCCGGTGCTGCGGCGCGCGGTGTGGCTGTGCGCGCTGTCGTGGGCGGTGACCGGCGTCCATCTGTGGCTGCTGGCGGTCGCGCTGGGCGCGGACCCGCTCGCGGCGGTGCTGCCCTGTGTGGCCGGGTTCGCGGTGGCCACGTCGCTGGCCAGCGTCGTGGTCGTCGTACCGGACGGGCTCGGTGTGCGCGAGGCGCTGCTGGCGGTGTCGCTGGCCTCGGTGCTGCCCGCGCCGCAAGCCGCGCTCGCGGCGGCGGGCAGCCGGCTGGTGCTGGCCGCGGCGGACGTCCTCGCCTTCGGCTACGGCACCCTCGCCGCACGCCGAGTGTCCCTGACCCCCGTATCCCTGCGTGAACGAAAGGAAAGTCCATGCTGAACACCCCGCTCCAGGAATCCGTCCTGGACCGGCTCCGCTCGACCCGCGTGGCCCTCGGCACCATGTACTTCGGCACCACGGTCGACGAGCCGACCTCGCGGGCGGTCCTCGACCGGTTCGCCGAGCGCGGCGGCAGGCTGCTCGACACGGCCAACTGCTACTCCTTCTGGGTGCCCGGCGGCACCGGTGAGGAGTCGGAGCTGGTCCTCGGGCGCTGGCTGGCGGCGACGGGCGCGCGTGCGGAGATGCTGCTGGCCACGAAGGTGGGCTGTCTGCCGGACCCGCTGGACGGGCCGTTCCCGGAGTCCGCGGAGGGGCTGGCGCCCGAGGTGGTGCTCAAGCAGTTCCAGCGCAGCACGGAGCGGCTGGGCTGCGAGACGGTCGACGTGTACTTCACGCACGCCGACGACCCGTCGACCCCGCTCGCCGAGACGTTCGGCGCGCTGTCGGAGCTGGTGCGCTCCGGCCGGGTGGGGGTGCTCGGCGCGAGCAACCCTGCCGTGGAGCGGCTGCGCGAGGCCGAGGAGCTGGCCGCCGACGGCGAGGCGACCGCGGCCTACCGCGTCGTACAGGTGCGGCACTCGTATCTGTGGCCGGACCCCTCGGCCGACATCCGGCCGCAGGTGCCGCTGGACCGGCCGCTGGTCCACTTCGCGCAGGAGCACGGAGCCGTGCTGCAGGGCTACTCGCCGCTGCTGCAGGGCGCGTTGACCCGGCCGGACCGGCAGCTGAGCCCCGAGTACCGGGGCGCGGACAACGCGCGGCGGCTGGCCCGGCTGCGGGAGCTGGCCGGCCGGCTCGGGGTGACGGCCAACCAGCTCGCGCTGGCCTGGATGGCGGGCGGCCCGGTCCCGGTGATGCCGGTGCTGGGCGTGAGCAGCGTCGCCCAGCTCGACGAGGCGCTGGACGGGCTCGCCCTGGAGCTGCCGGAGGAGATCCGGGGCCGGCTCGACGAACTGGCTCCGCTGGGGCGCCTGCGGGCGCGGTGACCTCAGCTCGCGCGTCCCGCCCGGCCCAGCAGGTCCTCCAGCACCTGCTGGGCCAGCCGGCCGTCCTCGAACCCGGCGAGGGTGCCGCCGGTGCCGCCCCGTGCGGCGGACGTCCAGTCGAGGAGCTGGTCCAGGAAGGAGTCGGCCCAGCCGGGGACCTCGCCGGGCGGGTCGTCCAGCCGGGCGGGGCCGAGGAGTTTGACCGGCTCCCAGTCGACGCCGGTGCGCTCCAGCAGGAGGGAGCCGTCGCGGGAGTGATAGGCGAGTTCGCCGCGGCTGCCGGTCAGGGTGAGGCTGAGGCCGACGTCGTCGGGGGTGGACGCCTTGGACGCGGTGAGGGTGAAGTGCGGGCCGGTGTGCAGCCGGCCGCTGACGAAGGCGTGGTCGTCCACCTCGACCGGCCGGCCGCCCTTGGTGCCGACCTTGGTGCGCAGCGCCACCTGGCAGGCCCCGGTGTCGACGGGGCTGCGGAACAGGAAGTGCAGCAGGTCGAGGAGGTGCACGCCGAGGTCGCCGAGGGCGCCGCTGGTGGAGCGTTCGGCGGCGCCGTCCCGCCAGGTGAAGTGCCTGCGGGTGAGCGCGCTGGCCCGCCGGAAGGCGAGGTCGGCGTGCAGGACGCGGCCGAGCCGGCCGTCGTCGACGCGCTCGCGTACGGCCCGTACGACGGGCAGACAGCGGTAGTTGAAGCCGACGCCGGCGGTCACCGGGGACGCGGCGGCCCGCTCGCGCATGGCGGCCGCCTCGGCGAGGGACACGGCCATCGGCTTCTCGCACAGCACATGCCTGCCATGGTCGAGCACGGCCAGGGCGTGGGCGGCATGGGTGCGGTTGGGCGAGGCGACGACCACGCCCTCGGCGGCCGCGCAGAGCTCCTCCAGAGAGGCGAACGCGGGCACGCCCAGCTCACCGGCGGCCTCGCGGGCGCGGTCCGCGTCGATGTCGTACAGCCCCGCCAGGGTGGTCCGCTCGCAGGCCAGCACGGTCCGGGCGTGCACCCGGCCGATGTTCCCGGCGCCGACGATCCCGACTCGCATCAGTTCAGGCCCTTCCCGGCGTGGTCGTGGTCCAGTCCGGCGCGCAGCGCGGTGAGGACGGCGTCCGCGTAGAGGCGCTCGGACACCTGGGGGTGGCGCTCGCGCGCCTCCTGCGTGCCGTTGCCGACCAGGAGTCCGTGGCCGACGGCCGCGAGCATCTCCAGGTCGTTCCCGCTGTCCCCGAAGGCGAACGCGTCAGCGGGGTCGACGCCGTGGAGGGCGCAGACGTACGCGACGATGTGCCGCTTTCCGCAGCCGGGCGGCAGCAGGTCGACGTCGTAGGCGTCCTCGGGGTCGCCCGCGCCGGGGTTGCAGCGGTTGGTCTGCGCCGCGAGCCCGAAGCGGGCCGCCACCGGGGCGACCCGGGCGAGGGCGCGGGCGTCGGCGTCCGGGTCGCGGCTGTAGTGGTAGAAGCTCTTGACGAGGCTGTCGGGCGCACGGCCCGGCTGCGGCTCCAACGCCACGCCCTGCGCCGCCAGTTCGCGTACGACGGTGTCGGCGCGGGCCGTGACGTCGGCGGGGGACGGCAGCCGACGCTGCCAGCCGGGCTCGGGACGCAGCTCGTGCCCGTCCGTGACCAGCAGCTCGGTGCCGAGGGAACAGGCGACGAAGTGCGGCAGCGTCCGCAGCCCGTGGGCACGGACCTTGTCCAGCACGGAGGTCAGCGAGCTGCCGGTCACCCACCCGAACAGCAGCCCGTGCCGCGAGGCCGCCTCGGCGAGGTAGTCCTCCAGCGCCTGGCGGTCGGCGATGCGTGCCGGGGTGGGGGTGTGGGCGAGGTAGGTCTCGTCGAAGTCGCTGAAGGCGATGGTCCGTACGGGGGCCGGTTGGGGCAGCGGTACGGGGGTGTCGGTGGCGACGGGGACGAGCGGTACGGGCACGTCAGTGGCGGGGGTGAACGATACGGGCGCGTCAGTGGCCGGGATGAACGGTTCGGGCGCGTCAGTGGCCGGGGTGCCGGAGCGCAGCATGCAGTGCCTCGATGACTCGGTCCTGCTCGGTGACGGACAGGTTGTTGTGCAGCGGGAGGTGGAACACGGTGGCGTGCAGCCGCTCGGTGTGCGGCAGCCGGGCCGACGCGAACAGCTTGTGGTGCAGCGGGGTGCGCTGGTGGTGGGTGAGCACGGGGTAGTAGAGGTCGGTCTCCACCCCGGCGGCCCGCAGCCGTGCGCGAAGCGCCTCCCGGTCGTCCGGGTGTGCCGTCACGGGGAACAGGTGCCAGGCGTGGTCGGCTTCGAAGACCGGGACGCCCAGCGGGGTGCCGGCGAGGGCCTCGATGTAGCGGTGGGCGAGGAAGGCGCGGCGGTAGCTGTTGAGGGTGAGCCGGGGCAGCAGGCCGAGCGCCACCGTGGCCGTGGAGTTGTCGATGCGCGAGTTGAGCCCGTACGCCTCGGCCTTGACGTTCTTCCGGCCGGGCTCGAACCCGTGGTAGGCGAACATCCGTATCCGCTCGGCGAGTTCGGTGTCCCGGGTGAGGACGGCACCGGCCTTCCCGGTCAGGCCGAAGTTCTTGTACGGGTTGAAGCTCAGCGCGGCCGCGTCGGAGTGGGCTCCGACCCCCGTGACGCCGATCGCCTGGCAGGCGTCCTCCACCACCCGCAGCCCCCGCTCCCGGGTGACGCGGGCGATGCCCTCGACGTCGGCGAGCCGGCCGTGCAGATGGACGGGCAGCACCGCACGGGTGCGCGGGGTGACGGCCTCGGCGACGAGGGCGGGGTCCAGGGTGTGCCGTACGGGGTCCACGTCGACCAGGACGGGGACGGCCCCGCAGGCGAACACGGCGTTCTCGGTCGCGGCGAAGCTGTTCGCGGGCATGATCACCTCGTCGTCGGGGCCCACCCCGACCGCGCGCAGGGCGATGATCAGCGCGTCGGTGCCGCTGCCGGTGGCGATCGCGTGGGGCAGCCCGAGGAAGCCGGCGAGCGCGTCCTCGAACTCGGCGACCGCCGGGCCGCTGGTCAGCTCGCCGGTGGCGAGCGCCCGGGCGAAGCAGTCGACGGCGACGCGCTGTTCCTCGGCGGTGAGCAGCCGGTCCTTGGGGAGGAACGGAACAGGGCCTTCGGCGGTCGGCTCGCGGTGGAAGACGGAGTCCGGGGCGTCGGGGCGGAGCCGCCCGGGCTCCTGGTCCAGGACCCGCGCGAGGGCCCGATGGCCGAGGGAGGGCGCGTGGCGGTAAGGAGACAGGGGGCCGCCTCCTGCCACGTCGAGGACGAGCCGGTGGATGTCGTGACTGTCCCCGTTGAACGTTTCTGCAGTCATCGGCCGTCGTCCTCCGCGAGGGCGGGGCAGCCGAAGGTGCGGGCGGCGCGCTGAAGCGTCCTCCGGTCGGGCTGCTTGAAGTAGGCCAGCTCCCGTCCGGTGCGCAGGGTCTGCACGGCGAGGGCCAGATCCCGGTCGTCGGTGGTGTCGACGACGAGGAGATCGGCGGCGACCCCGGCCTCGGCGATGCGGTCCAGAGCCCCGTCGGCGCTGCTGATGCGCAGGACGTCGTACGACTGCCCGAGCGGAAGCCGTCCGGCCAGCGCGCGGCAGGCGAACTCGAAGCGGAGGTAGGCCTCGAACCAGCTGGGTCCGTCGGGGCGGTCGGGGTCGAAGTAGGCGTCGAGGATCCACTGGAGGCGGACCTCGAGTTCGGGGTGCTTGGCGGCGAAGTAGGCGTAGTTCTCCCGCCATTCGGAGTGCCGCTCGCGGTCGGACTCGGGGTGGAACTGGTGGAGGACGCGGGCGTACGGGGTGTGCAGGAGGGTGAGTCCGTGCCGGTGCAGGCGGTAGCCGAGTTCGACGTCCTCGAAGCTCCACTTGCGGATGTCCTCGTCGAATCCGCCGACGGCGAGGAGGTGTTCCTTGCGGACGGAGACGTTGCAGCCGTAGAGGAAATGCCAGCCGGTGGCGAGGGCGCCCAGGTTGTGCGACAGCAGATCGGTGACCTCGGCGCGTTCGTCGGGGGCGGCGACGGGCGGGAGGGCCGCGCGGTCGAACCCGGCGCGCAGCAGGTCGCGGTCGACGCTGCCGGGGGCGAGGTAGTCGCGGAAGCCGATGGCCACCACGTCGGTGCGGTCGCGGTGGCAGCGCAGATGTTCCCGCAGGAAGGAGGGGTCGATGATCTGGTCGCCGTCGGCGAAGACGACGACCTCGCCCTCGGCCTGCCGGATGCCCTCGTTGCGGGCGGCCGAGCGGCAGGACGTCCCGGTCCGCGGCAGATACACGTACCGCAGCGCGTACTTCAGGGGCAGCGCGGTGACCATGTCGCCGGTGCCGTCGGTCGAGCCGTCGTCGACGAGGACGACCTCGAAGGTGTCGGGGGCGTCGAGCTGCTGGTGGTTGAGGGAGAGCAGACAGGGTTCGAGGAGTTCCCTGGAATTGTAGGCGGGAATGACAAGGCTGGCTTTCACGGGATTCTCCGGGAGCACGGTGACGTACAGGAAAGGGGAATACAGGGCAGGTCAGAATTCGGGCGAGGAGGGCGCTTTCTGCCGAGGCCCGGTGTTCTGCACGGGCGGCGGCTGTGACGCGGCGACGGAACGCCAGCGCAGGCCGAGCAGCAGCGCGCGGAGGTTCTCGTCGACGGCCATGGCGGCCATGACGCCGACGATGCCGAGGCCGAGCGGGAGGGAGAGCGTGTAGGCGAGGGGCACGAAGACGCACCAGAGCACGAGGATGCCGACGGCGGCCGGGTAGGTGACCTGCCCGACGGACCGCAGCGCGCTCGCGGTCGTCATGATCAGCGAGGAGCCGGGCAGATAGAGCAGCCCGCACCACAGCAGCAGTCGGCCCGCGTCGGCGACGTCCGGGTCGTCGGTGAACCCGTCCATGATCAGACCGCCGCACAGTGCAACGCCGAGCGCGAGCACGAGGGCCGCCGTCACCCCGACGAGGCGGGTGCGGCGGGCGATGCTCCGCAGCCGGCCGGTGTCCCCGGCGCCCGCCAGATGCCCGAGGGCGATCTGGAGGCCCTGCGACAGGGCCGAGGAGAACATGCCGATCATGTTGGTGATGCTCAGGGTGTACATCCGGGCGGCGAGCTCGTCGGTGCCGACCGCCGCGATGATCCGGGTGGTGGCGATCTGCGCGGCCTGCCAGAAGGCGGGCTCCAGCATGGTCGGCAGCGAGAACGCGAGCAGCAGGCCTGCGTGGGCGCGCAGTTGCCGCCCGTCGGCGGGCCGCCGGAAGCGGATCCGGATCCGGAAGAACACCAGCCACGCGCTGTACGCGAGCCCCGCGCCGGTGGCGAGCGCGGTGGACAGCGCGACCCCGCGGACGCCCCACCGGGGCCCGAAGTCGGCGAGGACGAGGACGAAGATGAGCCCGACGTTGACGAGGTTGGTGAAGACGGCGGCGAACATGGCATGGCGCGTAAAACCGTTGGCGGCCATGACCCCGCCGAGCATGGCGACGAGGGAATGCACGACCGCAGTTCCGCCGACGATCTCCAGGAAGGCCGTCCCGTAGGCGAGATGCGCCCCGCCCAGCCCGAGCATCCGCGCGACGTCCTCCGCGAACGCGAACAGCCCGAGGCTCACGACAGCGCCGAGCAGCAGATGCAGCACCAGGGCGACGGAGTAGAACTCCCTTACCTTCTCCGCCTCCCCCTTCCCCAGCGCCCGGGCGTACACCAGGCTCCCGCCCTGCCCCATGAAGGAGAACATCATCAGCACGAACGTCGCCACGGTGTTGACCGACCCCACGGCCGCGGCCGCGTCGTCGGAAATCCGCCCCAGCGCCCAGACGTCGACCAATCCCATGAAATAGGTGCAGGTCAACTGAAGAAAAATCGGCCAACTCAGAGAGAAAACCCCGAGTTTTCTTGCAGGTGGCACGATTTCGTCTCCCCCCTGACGGACGCCGAGATGCTAACCGCGGGGCCGGACTCGCAGAAAGCGCTATCTGACTGAGGGGGTCGATACTGAGCCACGCGTTCCCCGCCCCAAGTCGCGCAGAGTCACGCCAGGAAAGACCCTCTCCCCTGACAAAGCACCCGTCCTCCGGGGTTGCAGCGGGCCGGGTGTCACCGAGGGTGGTGGGTGGGTGTGACCGAGGTGGGTGGGGTGGGTGTGCGGGGGGTCGAACGGGGAGGGTGCGGAGCCGGGTTCTGACACTCACCACCCACGAGCACGGGATGCCATCGGCGGCCCGATGGCCGCTCATGTTCGAGATCAAGCCACATCGGCATCAATCGCATTGCGCCTGGCCGAAAGGGACCGAAGGGCGAAGGCAGCACGTTTGTCATACGCCTCGAGGACGGCAAAGTTGCCGTTCCGCCCGGCAGCAAGCTCACCCCAAGGACACACTGTGATCACCTCAGAACCCATCGGCGACTGGACATGGGAAGTCACAACGGGCGAGGAGCTCCGTCCGGTCCAGGCCGCAGAGGCTGCCGTGACGGTCTGGAATGTCCTCGAAAGCTATGGCCTGGCGCAGCCCACGGGACGGGTCAGCGTTTCAGCCCGTTCTGTAGAGGAGGCGCGGGACGTGCGCGTCCAGGCCGTCGGCCTGCCGCTGGCGCAGGATCCTCTGTCTCCTGATACGGCCCTGTCGCACGCGATGACCGAGGTTGACTCCCTCGAAGGTGGATTCGTCGTAGGTGTACGGGTCGAATGCCCCGGCTACTGGCTGGAATCAGGCGCGAGGCACCGGGCGGAAAAGCTGTTCGCCATCCAGGTGGACATCTGGAAGAGCAGCCTGCTCGTCGCCACCCTGCAAACGTACGGGGACGCGTGGCTGACGATGGACACGCGCGGCCGGGAACAGCCCGACCTCCATGCGGTGAACGCGCCTCGGCTCGCCGGCGCCCTGCAGGGCATCTCCCGCGTATTCGGCGTCACTCCGACACCGGGCGCCATGAACCGCCACGCCACACCTTCGGCAGAGGGATTCGAGGATCCGAGAATCGAAGGACTCGCCTACACCGACTCATGGGGGACCTTCGAGATCGCCGAGCGATCGCGCCTGCTCCGTTCAGGAATCCCCGATTCCGAGGACGAGTACGAGGAGAGCACCGACCATCCCGTTCGTTACTTCACGGTCCGGCGGAACGGAAGGACGCTCGGCTACGTCTGGGCCTCCCTCGGTGATGACGCCGCGGGCTACGAACCTCGAACCGCCGCAGGGGAGGAAGCATTCCGGCTCGGAGCCGCGTGGCTGCTGCGCCTACGCACCGCGCACCGCCAGGGGCTCACCCCTCTGGCAGCACTGGCCTGGTCGGCACAGAGCGCACCATCATCGCAGGCCGGAGAAATCGTCGAAGACACTCCCCAGGAGGCCCCGTCCTTGGACTTCCTCGAAGAGCTCTCCGGGCGGTACTGACCCGATGGCTCCCCTCCGCCGTCTCCTCCCACCAGGCAGGTGATCCAAAGCTGCCCCGCCCAGGGCTACGACCGACCGAGGCGGGATTCGCGGCTCTGCCGGAGGAGTTGCTTCGCTGGAGCGGCTCCAGGACCTGTCCGGACGGGTAGGACGGGCGGAGGCCTGGGCGGCAGACGAGCCGGGCTGTACGCCGGGGACTGTCATCACACCGCTATGACCTGCACAAACATCCAGGACGGCGCTTTCCTGGCTACCGCCACGGCTACGTAAGGAGACGACTCCGTCCAGGGCGCACCGGACGGAGATCTCGCCGTTCCGACGCTCAGAAGGTCTGCTCGATGTGCTCGAAGATGTCCGCGTCCGTCTCCCGCTGCCAGGCTGGCAGGTCGGCCCAGTCAGCGACGTATCCGGGCTTCGGGTTCTCGAAGTGCCGGAACATCTGGGCGGTCCAGCAGATCGCGACGAAACGGCCCTTCTGCTCGCGGGTGAGCCGGGTCGCGTGTCCTCCACTGACCTCGATGAAGTCGCGCACCTGTCCGCACACTGCGGCGGCCGCCTCGCGCTCCCACTCGGGCGTCTCGTCCCACGGCGTGATGTAGCCGGGCTTCGGCTCACCGGGGTAGTGCTTGGTCACACCGGCGATCCACGCCTCGCGGAAGATCCGACCGTCACTCATGCACGTTTCCCTCTCGTCATGCGGTACGCGGAAGCGCCGCGATTCGGTGATCCAGACCCGAGACTCGGTCATCGGCCATGAGCGGGGCAAGAGACCCTCGAAGTCCGTCCAACTTCCTGCCGATGAATCCAGAGTGAGACCGGTCGGCCAGTCCGAGAGCCTGCTCCGCGTAGTGCATGACCTGGTCGGCGTCCCGCCGGTACGCCCCGAGGGCGGCGAGGTCGCTCAGAACGGCGGCGCGGCGGCGCAGCGACAAGGGCTGGGCGAGTGCCGCGACGAGCGCCTCCTCCGCGAGGTCGGGACGGCCCAGTCGGAGGTAGCAGGCCCCTCTTTCCTCGGCGAGACGCGAGCCGTCGAAGCGGAGCCAGCCGCCGTTGTGGGAGCACTTGCCATCGAGTGCGTGTACCTCCTCGGCTTCGTCCAGAGCCCGGTTGCAGGCATCGAGGTCGCCCATCGCCGCGTACACCTGCGCTTGGACGGCGGCAACCCAATGGCGGGTGGAGAGCGTGCCATCACCTGCCTGAGCGACCCGGGCGGCCGCCGTCAGCAAGGGCTGGGCGGCGGGCGCACGGCGCGCGTACAGCTCGACGTACGCGTGGCGGGTCATGGCACAGGCCCAGAGGTCGTGGTCCCCGCCGGCATGAGCGGCGTGGGCGGCCAGCGTGTAGCTGGCTGCGTCTGTGTACCGGTTGGCGTCGAAGAACAGCTCGCCGACGAGCTGGTAGAGGTCGGCGGTCATCCGGCACAGCCGGGCCCGCTCGGTCGATGTACGGGCCTCGGCCAGACCCTTCGACATTGTGTCGAGCTGCCCGCGGACGGCAGGGAAGACGGCCTGCTTGGAATCCGAGAGCGCGTAGACCTTCCAGAGGCTGCGATGCAGGTCGTCCCCCGCCTCCAGGAGGGCCGACGCCGTACGCCCCCGGGAGATCCCGTCGGAGTCGGGGAGGGTGACCAGCGCGCCCGTGACGGCAAGCAGACCCAAGACTTCGCGACGCTTCATGTCGTCATCATCACCATGCTGGAGAGGCGGATTGTCGGGAAGCGCGGCGGTCTCAGCCGGCTGTTCTTCGGAAAGGAGGGCTTCCAGTTCGGGGAGGGTCACTCCTAACAGCCCTGCGATCTTTGGCCGTTGGTGCGGTCGCGGGGTGGCACGACCGCTCTCCCAACGGACCACGGTGGATGCGGCCACCGCAAGCGCTTCTGCGAAGTCCTCCTGAGAATAGCCCTGCGCCACACGCCGCTCGGCGAAGCGCTCACGCCTCGACGCCATCGGCCTCTCCTTACGAGTACGCCCTTCCCTGGACGCAACGCCTGTGAAACGCCTGGGCATTGCCTGGGGTCCGCTCTGGGAGACCGTAACGGATCGTCGTTCACTGGTCACACACCGCTCGTGGGGTCAGAAACCCTTCTGGCGGCTTCTCGAAGAGAGGAGCAGAACGTAATGACATCCGAACCGCCCCGCAGGCCACCCGACATCGCCACCGACCGTACGCTCAGCCTGCCGGCGCCCGTCCCCGGCGTACCGAGCCGGGCTCTCCGGATACGAGCGGCGAACGGCTGGGAGAGGTTCATGCGCCGCGTCGAGACCCAGCGGGACACCGGTACGTGAACCCGGTGGGCTCCGACGGCTACGAGCGACACCCTCTCCTGAACACGACCGTCCGAGACGTCGCGTCACGCGGAGAAGGTGTGCTCGTCGCCGTCACACACGCACTTCACAGCCACGGCACGGTCCGACTCGCGTACATCCGGCCCCCGTCCGGAATCGAGTGGACGACGGCCGCAGACAACATTCAACCCGCCTTTCCCTGAGGCAAGCGCCTCATCTCCGCCCTCCAAGGAGTCCTATGAGCACCTCCGCCTCTCCGACCCTTACCCGCCCTTGGGGCGCGAGCCGGCTCGCGCCCTACCCGACCACCGTCCGTCGGCCGCACACCACCGTCAGCATCGACGCCGAGACCCAACTCGGGGTGTTCCGCGACCGTGCCGGACAGGTGGTCGAGATGGGCAAGCACGGCACCAGCTCCGGCACCGAGACCTCCACGACGACGAACTCGGACTCCCGGAACGACCAGGGCCACGACCAGGACAGCAGTCAGGACTGACGACCGTGACCGAGAAGAGGCCGGTGCTGGTGGCCACGGAGGCGGATGACGTCACCGCTGACATGGTGATCGGCGAACTCAACCGGCGCCATGTGCCGGTGGTCCGGTTCAACCTCGCCGACATCGGAGGGGACCTCACGGTCTCGGCTCGGTTCGGCACGTGCCCGACCCCAGTGGTCGGGCACGTGCGCACCCCGTCGAGAACCGCGAACCTGGCCTGTGTTCGATCGGTGTACTGGCGCCGCCCAGAGTGGCCGTCTTTCTCCCACCTGTCGCCGGATGACTCCTGTTTCGCTGCGGCGCAGGTCCGCTACGGGCTTGGGGGCATGCTCTTCGCCTTGGACGGCCCTCTCTGGGTCAACCATCCGTTGCGCATCACTGCGGCCGACTACAAACCCGCTCAGCTCGCTCTCGCCCAGCAGCTCGGCTTCAACGTCCCGCGTACCCTCGTCACCAACGATCCGACCGAGGCGCGCGAATTCCTCCGCAGCCAAGGTGACGGGATCTTCAAGACTCTGCGGTGGACCCCCTACGCGCGTGACGGCGTGCCGGTGACCGGATGGGCCGACCCCGTCACCCCTGACGAGATCGACGACAGCGTTCGGGTCGCGCCCCACCTGTTCCAGGCCCGTGTGGACAAGGTCGCCGACGTTCGCGTACTGCTCGTGGGCCGGCACACGTTCGCCGTACGCATCGACTCCGAACTGCTGGACTGGCGCAAGGACTACAGCGCGCTCACCTACACCGTGGAGCACCTTCCGGACCGGGTGGACAAAGCGCTGCATGCCTTCCTGGACCGACTGGAGCTGGTGTCGGGAAGCTTCGACCTCGCGATCGACCGAGCGGGGGACTACTGGTGGCTGGAGCTCAATCCCAACGGACAGTGGGCATGGCTGGAGACCGAGACCGGCCTCCCGATGTCCGCCGCTTTCGCCGACCTACTCGCACAAGGAGACCGCCGATGACCGACCCGGCATCCGAACGACGTCACTTGGCAACCGCGCTCGTGAACAAAGGCGTCCTGAAGGCCTCCTGGCTGCGTGCGGCCGTCGAGACGGTCTCCCGGGAGCAGTTCCTCCGCCCAGGAGTCTTCCTCGATGAGGGTCGGACCTGGCGGCCCGTCACCGCCGACGGTGCGAACCCGGACGACTGGCTGAAGATCGCGTACAGCGTAGACACCCTTACCACCCAGCTCGACGGTCATCTCACCGCCGACCAGGCCGGCGGACCCGTCGTGGGCGTACCCACGTCCTCCTCGACCGACCCGGCCACCGTCGTTGGCATGATCGAGGCACTGGACCTCTCGGCGGGCCACCGGGTCCTGGAGATCGGTACGGGCACCGGCTACTCCACCGCCCTGATGTGCCACTACCTCGGCGAGGACAACGTCGCCACGGTCGAGGTCGACGCGCAGGTGGCCGCCCGCGCCGATGCCGCTCTCGAAGCCGTCGGCTTCTCGACGTGGACGGTGACGGACGACGGGCTCCTCGGCCACCCGTACCGGGCACCGTACGACCGCGTCATCGCCACCTGCGCGGTCCGCCGCATCCCGTACGCCTGGATCAGGCAGACGAACCTCGGCGGCATCGTCCTCGGCACGGTCGGCTCGTGGCCGTGGGGAACCGGTCTGGCGAAACTCACCGTCGGCGATGATGGGACCGCAGAGGGCAGGATCGTCGGGCGCTCCTCCTTCATGCAGGCGCGGGCCCAGGCGGTGGCCCCTCTGGCGGGCGACCTATCCGCCCGGAGCGCGTACGCCGACAGCGAGCGGCGCGTTCTGGTGTCGCCTCTCGTCCTGGAGGAGTGGATGCCCGCATTTCTCGCGCAGTTGGCCGCGCCGGGCGCTCAGTTCGTCCGCGCGACAGGCGGTGACGGCTCGCCCTTGCGGTACCTGTTCGATCCGGAGAGGGAGTCGTTCGCCGAATTCCTCGTCGACGGCGAGAGCTGGACCGTCCGCCAAGGCGGCCCGGTGGCCCTGTGGGACGACGTCGAACGCTCGCTCGTCGCCTGGCAGGACGCCGGGGCGCCGGAGATCGACTGCGTACGGCTCCGCGTGACGCCCGCGTCCCACCAGTACTGGATCGACCAGGCCCCCTCCCTGCGCTGGGAGGACCGGATCACCTGACCCACTACGTTCCGGACATGGACGACGAACCGCTCTCCCAGTGGGCCGAGCGTCGCGACGCGAGGATCGGGCAGCTCCGCGCCGTACCTCTGTGACCGGCGACGGGTGGCGCCGGGACGGTCCCGCGCTCAGAGGCTTCGGGATCTCCCCAGTTTCTCCCCAGCGCCAGGATTCCAGCCGATCTGGAGGACATATACGCAGGTCAGTGACCTAGGCGGCAGACGAGTCGGGCTGTACGCCGGGTTCTGTTCCCGGGGTTCCTCGCGGAGCCCCGGGCGACGGCCATCCATCTAGGGCCGGTGTTGCCACCGGCCTCGTGCGGTCTACCCGCGGACTCGGGCGGGCAGCCCTCGAACGTCCGCGCAGAAACACCGGGGTGTTTCCTTTTGACCTTGCTCCAGGTGGGGTTTACCTAGCTGCCCAGGTCACCCTGGGCACTGGTGGTCTCTTACACCACCGTTTCACCCTTACCCACCACCGAAGTGCTGGGCGGTCTGCTTTCTGTGGCACTGTCCCGCGGGTCACCCCGGGTGGCCGTTAGCCACCACCCTGCCCTGTGGAGCCCGGACGTTCCTCGGGGAGCCCCTCAAGGGGATTCCACGCGGCCGCCCGCCCGGCTCGTCTGCCGTGTCGACCATGTTACCGGCCTGCGGGAGGCGGATGTCGCCAGCACCGAGCCGGCGAGGATGAGGGAGAAGGCCACGGCTATGGATGCCGTCAGGGATTCGTTCAGGAACAGGGCGCCCGCCGCCACCGCCACCGCCGGGTTGACGTACGTGATGACCGTCGCGCGCGTCGGGCCCGCCTCCTTGATCAGCTCCAGGAAGGCGACGAAGGCCACCGCCGTGCAGATCACGCCCAGGCCGGCGAGGGCCGCCAGGGCCTGGCCGGAGGGCATCTGCGCAGGCCAGCCGGCCGCCGCGGCGGGGGCGTAGACGACCGCCGCGAAGGCCAGGCAGGAGGTCGTCAGGTGCAGGGACGGCACGTCCTTCAGCCAGCGGGCCGCGATCAGGGGCGCTGTCGCGTAGCCGACCACCGTCAGCAGCACCTCGGCCAGGGAGCGGGCGTCGCCGCCGGTCAGGTGCGGGACCGTCAGGACCGCGACTCCGCCGAGGCCCAGGGTCAGGCCTGCCACCCTGCGCATCCCCAGCCGCTCGGTGTCGCCGAAGAAGCGGGCCAGGGCCACGCCGACGATCGGGACGCCCGCGATGAGCAGGCCGGCGGTGGAGGAGGAGAGGTGGCGTTCGGCGTCGGTGAGAGTCCACCAGGGGCCGACGATCTCGATGCACGCGAAGGCCAGCAAGGGGCGCCAGTGGGCGCGGACGGTGTCCGTGAGGCCGCCCTGGCGCAGGGCGAAGGGCAGCAGGAGGGCGGCGCCCAGCGCACAGCGCGTGAACACCACCATGGACGGGGACAGCTCCTCCACCGCCACCTTGATCATCAGGTAGGGGATGCCCCAGACGACTCCCATCAGGGAGAACAGGAACCAGCCGCGTGCAGTCATACGGCGAGTTTCGGCCGGACCCTCAGGAGCTGTCTTGAACGCTGTTGCGGTACGCCGCCGGCGTCACGCCCAGCACCCTGCGGAACCAGCGCGTCAGATGCGCCTGGTCGGCGAAGCCGACGAGACCCGCCACCTCGGCCGGCCGCAGCCCGGCGTCCAGCAGACCGCGCGCCCTCGTCACCCGGTACTGGGCGAGCCAGGCGTACGGCGGCACCCCCATCGTCGTACGGAAGGCACGCAGCAGCTGATAGCGGGACAGGCCCAGGTCCGCGGCGAGGTCGGCCAGGGAGGGCGGGGCGAGCAGTTCGTCCGCGAGGCGGTCCCGTACGGCGACGGCGATGCGGTCGGCGCCGGGGACGAGGTCGGTCGTCGCGCGGGCGGTGGAGTGGCGGCGCGTGAGGGCCGTGAGCAGCCACGGCAGCCGCGACTCGGCCTCCAGCGGGTCCGGGCACGCGGCCAGCTCGGTGTGCGTCAGCCGCAGGGCGGCGGCCAGCTCGGGGTCGTCGAGGAGGGGCTCACGGAAGTGCGGGGAGCCGAGGGTGCCCTCGGTCAGGAGGGAGGGCGCGGCGTACAGGGCGCGGTAGGCGTAACCGCCGGTCGCGGAACCCGGTCCGCCGGTGTGCATCTCACCCGGTGCCAGGACGACGATCGAGCCGGGGCCGGTGCGTATGTGTCCGCCCCGGTAGTCGATGATCTCGGACCCGCCGACGCACACCCCGATCGTGAACTCCTCATGCGCGTGCGGGGCGTAGACGTGGCGCTGGAAGCGGGCTGTCAGAAGGTCCAGCGGCGGGCCGCATCTGCCCAGCCGCGCCCTCGTCCACAACGCCTGCTCCGCCACCCCGCGCACCCCTTCCGGTCCTCAGGGTGCAACGCCGGACGGGTCAGAGAAAGTCCGCGGTCTCCAGGTCGAAGGAGAAGGGGGCGGGGAGGGGAAGTGGCTTGCCGAAGGCCACCTCGTGGATTTCCTGGTAGTCGGTCGTCTCGGGGGCGCCGAAGAGAGTGGTCCGCGCGGTGTCACGGTCGACCAGGAGGTAGAACGGGATGCCGCCGCGGGCGTAGCAACGACGCTTGACCTCGCGGTCGGCCGCGGGCCTGGAGTTCGTGACCTCCAGCACCATCGCGACGCCCTCGCACGGCATCCACGGGGCGGCGCCTCGAAAGAGCCCCAGGTCGTGGGGCACCAGCGTGCCATCGGGGATCACATGATCCTGGGGGCAGCCGTCCGCGTTCCGCAGCAGCAGCCCCTTGTTGCCCGAAAAGCCCAGGTCTGTGCCGGATCGGCTGAGCATCTGATGCACGACCTGGCTGACGCAGTGCTCGTGGTGGCCGTCCGGCACCGGAGTCACCACGATGTCCCCCTCCACGAGTTCGAGCCGCAGGCCCTCGGGGGTGTCCAGGTCGACGAACCAGTCCAGCAGGATCTTCTGCGTGATGGGGTCCATGGCCACAGCGGTAATGCCCTCTCTCCTGGGGGCTCACCACGCTGCCGCGTCGCGAATCACCGTGCCGGGAATCCCGCCGCCGTCACTCCATCGTGGCGGCTTGACCCTGCCGCGACGTCACCCTCTTCACTGAACCCATGCGTATCGGAGAACTCGCCGCCGCCGTGGGCGTGACCACGCGGACCGTGCGGCACTACCACCACCTCGGGCTGCTGCCCGAGCCCGAGCGGCTCGGCAACGGCTACCGGGACTACACCCTGCGGCATGCGGTCGTGCTGGCGCGGATCCGGCGGCTGACGGAGCTGGGGCTGGGGCTGGCCGAGGTGCGGGACGTGCTGGCGGAGGACGCGGGGAAGGACCTGGTGGAGGTGCTGGCCGAGCTGGACGAGGATCTGGCGCGGCAGGAGGCCGCGATCAGGGAGCGGCGGGCGCGGCTGAAGGTGCTGCTGGAGGCGGAGGAACTGCCCGCGGAGGCGCCGGTGTCTGCGGAGCTGGCCGCGCTGTTCCGGCAGCAGGCCGACCCGGACTCGCCCATGGCCGCCAAGGACCGGGAGATCCTCGCGCTCATCGACACCGGCGCGCCACCCGAGGTACGGGAACGGATGGCGGCGGCGCTGAGCGGCGCGCTCGGCAGTCCGGAGGCGGCGGCGCGGGCGCAGGAGGCGTACGCGCTGCTGGACGCGCTCGTCGACGCCGCGCCGGACGATCCGCGGGTCGCGGAGGCGGCGCGGACGCTGGCAGGGGTCATTCCGCGCGGGATGCTCCCGCAGGACGCGCCCGTCGAGGCGGACCACAGCTTTCTGCGCGCGTTCCTCGCCGACTTCGCCCCCGCTCAGGCCGCCGCGATCCGTCAGGCGCTCGCCCTGCTCGGGCGGCCGGCATGAGGCTCGTGCTGCGGCTGGCCGCGCACGAGGTGCGGTTGCTGACCAGCCTGGTCCGGTGGGTCGCCCGGCGGCCGCACCTCGCCGGCGGGCGGGCCTTCGGGTACGCGCGTGGGGAGGGGGCGGTGCTGTTCGGATTCGCCTTCGTGTGCGTGGTCGAGACGTTCACCATGTCGGTGCTGCTGCGGGGCTGGCCGACCGTGCACGCCGTGGTGCTGTTCCTGGACGTGTACACGGTCGTCGTGGTGATCGGGCTGCACGCCGCGTCCGTCGTACGGCCGCACCTGCTGGAGGCGGACGCGCTGCGCGTGCGGTACGCCGCCCATGTGGACCTGCGGATACCGCTGGCCGCCGTCAGCGGCGTACGGCGTGAGCTGCGGACCTCGCCGGGCCGTCGGGCGGGTGAGCTGGATGTCGCGGTCGGGCATCGGACGTCCGTGACGCTGGAGCTGGCCGAACCCGTCACCCATGTCACCTTTCTGGGGCAGCGCCGAGAGGTCACGGTCGTACGGCTGCACGCCGACGACGACGCTCTCCTCGTGGCGGAACTCACGCGGGCACGAAACGGATCTTCGCCGATCCCGGGTCGGCCTGGGTGAGGCGGACGCGCAGGCGTTCGCCGAGGGGGAGGTGGTCGCCGTCGATGCGGCCGACGACCGCGGGGGATTCGAGGTGGACGGTGCCGGTGGTCGGCTTGCCGTCGGCCACGTCGATCACGCAGGCGTCGAAGACCTCGCCGATACGGTCCTTCAGAAGGGCCGCCTCGACGATGTCGACGCACTCCCGCTCGACCTGGGCGGCGCGGCGGCCGCCGTCGGTCATCTGCTGAGGCAGGGCGTCGAGGGCGGCGAGGACCCAGTCGGGGGCGGGACGGTCGGCCAAGGCGGCGAGGCAGAGTTCGGTGGCGTAGCGGTCGGTGAGGCGGCGCAGGGGGGCCGTGCAGTGGGTGTAGGGGGCGGCGACGGCGGAGTGGGTGGTGAGCGCGGGGAGCGTGCCGTCGCGGAAGACGGTGTAGCCGGCGCCGCGCAGGAGGGTGGTGCACTCCTGGAGGAAAGCCGCGTGGCGGGGCTCGTGCGGGTCGAGGGAGCGGACCAGCTGGGCGTACGAGACGTGGTGCGGCCAGTCGATGTGCAGGGCGGTGGCGGTACGGCGGAGCCGGCCGACCGCGCCGTCGGGGGCGGCGGGGAGGGTGCGCAGCACGCCGGTGCCGGACGACAGCATCAGATCGGCGGCGGCCATGCCGGTGAGCAGGGAGAGCTGGGCGTTCCAGCCCTCGGCGGGCAGCGGGGCGCGGTAGGCGAGGTCGTAGGTGTGGTCGTGCTCGGTGATCTCCTGCTCGGGCACGTCCAGCGAGATGCCGCCGCGGTCCACCTCCAGCCCTTCGCGCAGCAGGCCGACGGTCCGGAGCAGGGCGAGCGGCTCCTCGGCGGTGCCGCTGTCGATCTGCCGCTGTACGCCCGCGTAGTCCAGCTTGGCCCGGCTGCGCACGAGCGCGCGGCGTACGTCGACGGCGAGCGGGTTGCCGTCCGCGTCGAGGTCAAACGTCCACAGGGCCGCCGGCCGGGTCTGTCCGGGCAGCAGGCTCGCGGCACCCTCACTGAGCTGGGCCGGGTGCAGCGGGGTCTTGCCGTCGGGGAAGTACAGGGTCATCACCCGCCGGTGCGCCTCCGCGTCCAGGGCTCCGCCGGGCGCGACGAAGGCGGCGACGTCGGCGATGGCGTAGCGGACCCGGTAGCCGGTGCCCTGCCGGGACAGGTGCAGGGCCTGGTCGAGGTCGGTGGAGGCGGGCGGGTCGATGGTCAGGAAGGGGATGTCGGTGGCGTCGTACGACGGCAGCACCGGCTCCCGCGCGGCTCGCTCCGCCTCGGCGAGCACCTCGGTCGGGAAGTCGGCGGGAATCCCCAACTCGGCACGCAGCGCGGCGAGCGCGGCCCGCAGCGGGGCTTCGGGAGCACCGGTCACGCGAATGGGACGGCGAGGCATACAGCGAGCGTAGGCCGGGGGTGGGCGGGCGGCACGCCGTACGCTGTCCCGAGCCGTCCCCCCGAAGGTCCGAAGGAGAAACACCCGTGCTCGTCCTGCTCCCGCCCTCCGAAGGCAAGGCCGCGTCCGGTCGTGGTGCGCCGCTGAAGCCGGAGTCGCTGTCGCTGCCCGGGTTGGGGGAGGCGCGGGCGGCCGTGCTGGAGGAGCTGGTCGAGCTGTGCACGGGGGACGAGGAGAAGGCCCGTGAGGTGCTGGGGCTGAGCGAGGGGCTGCGGGGCGAGGTCGCGAAGAACGCCGGGTTGCGCGGCGCGGGCACGCGTCCGGCCGGGGAGATCTACACGGGCGTGCTGTACGACGCCCTGGACCTGGCCACGCTGGACACGGCCGCCAAGCAGCGGGCGGCGCGTTCGCTGCTGGTGTTCTCGGGGCTGTGGGGGGCGGTGCGGGTCACCGACCGTATCCCCTCCTACCGCTGCTCGATGGGCGTGAAGCTGCCGGGCCTCGGCGCGCTGGGCGCGCACTGGCGCAGGCCGATGGCCGAGGTGATGCCGGAGGCGGCCGGGTCGGGGCTGGTGCTGGACCTGCGGTCGGCGGCGTACGCGGCGGCCTGGAAGCCGAAGGGCGAGGTCGCGGCGCGTACGGCGTCCGTACGCGTGCTGCACGCGCCCACGCGGAAGGTGGTCAGCCACTTCAACAAGGCGACCAAGGGGCGGATCGTGCGCAGTCTGCTCCAGGCGGGCGCCGTGCCGGGGAGCCCGGCGGAGCTGGTGGAGGCGCTGCGGGAGCTGGGGTACGTGGTGGAGGCCGAGGCGCCCGCGAAGGCGGGGAGCTCCTGGTCGCTGGATGTGCTCGTGGAGGAGATCCACTAAGGCCCCGATCAGCGCATTGCAGCATGCGCAACGCTCTTTGCGCATGCTGCACACCAACGGCAGGATGAGGCGCATGACCTCAGTCCTGGAGCTCTCCCCTGTCGTCCCCGTGGTGGTCGTGGAGGACCCCGCCGACGCCGTACCGCTGGCACGTGCCCTGGTCGCGGGCGGGCTGCCGGCGATCGAGGTGACACTGCGGACGGCCGGGGCTCTGGACGCGATCCGGGCGATCACGGACGGGGTGCCCGGGGCGGTCGTCGGCGCCGGGACGGTGATCACGCCGGCGCAGGTGGCGGAGGCCGTGGGGGCCGGGGCGCGGTTCCTGGTCAGCCCGGGCTGGACGGACGTACTGCTGGAGGCGATGCGGGCGTCCGGGGTGCCGTTCCTGCCGGGGGTGTCGACCACGTCCGAGGTCGTGGCGCTGCTGGAGCGCGGGGTGCGGGAGATGAAGTTCTTCCCGGCTCAGGCCGCTGGCGGCACGGCCTATCTGCGCTCGCTCGCCGGGCCGCTCCCCCAGGCCCGGTTCTGTCCGACCGGCGGCATCGGGCCCGCCCTCGCACCCGAGTACCTCGCCCTGCCCAACGTCGGTTGCGTGGGCGGCAGTTGGATGCTCCCGGCGGACGCGGTGGCGGCCCGCGACTGGGACCGCATCGAGCGGCTCGCGCGGGAGGCGGCCGGGCTCAGCGCAGGTGGGACGTGTCGTTGAGCAGGCGCAGGCTGGCGTTGCCGTCGGCGTAGTAGGCGATCACCGACAGGGACGCCGCCGACAGCTCCATCCGGAACATCGACTCGGGCGGGGCGCCCAGGGCGAGCCGGGCGAGCGTCTTGATCGGCGTGACATGCGTGACCAGCAGGACCGTACGGCCCGCGTACGCCGCCACCAGCTTGTCCCGGGTGGCCGCGATGCGCTCGGCGGTCTCCGCGAAGCTCTCGCCGCCGCCGGTGGGGTGCGCCTCGGGGTCGCCGAGCCAGGCGTTCAGGTCCTCGGGGTGACGCTCGCGCACCTCGCCGAAGGTCAGGCCCTCCCACGCGCCGAAGTCGGTCTCCCGCAGGCCGTCCTCGATCGTGACGTCCAGCCCCAGCCGGGCCGCCACGATCCCCGCGGTCTCGCGCGTCCGGGCCAGCGGCGACGCCACGATCTCCTGGATCGTCCCGCGCCGGGCCAGCGCCACGGCGACCCTCTCGGCCTGCTCCCGCCCGACCTCGGAAAGGGCCGGGTCGGTCCCTCCGCTGCCGGAGAACCGCTTCTCGGGCGTCAGCGGCGTCTCCCCGTGCCGCAGCAGCACGAAGGTCGCCGGCGCGCCCATGTCGGCGGGGGCCCACCCCGGGGACGACGCCACGGCCTTGGCGGCGCGGACATCGGTCCCGGCCTTCGCGGGGGAAGGAGACGGGGAAGAAGGGGACGGGGAGGGGGAGGCGCTCGGAGGCCCGGGCGCGGCAGCCGCCGGAATCCCACCGGCCGGCTGAGATGCCCCCACCGGCTGAGATACCCCGGCCGACTGAGGTGCCCCCACCGGCTCAGGCGCCCCCACCGGCTCAGGCGCCCCCACCGCCTGCGATGCCTCCATCAGCCCAGATGCCTCCGCCAGCCGGGACACCCCGGCCGCACCCGCATCCATCGCCTCGTTCGCCAGCCGGTCCGCGTGCTTGTTCAGCTCGCGCGGGATCCACTCGTACGAGACCCGGTCGGCCGGGAACACCCGGCCCGCCGCCAGGGCGAGCGGCTTCATGTCGGGGTGCTTGATCTTCCAGCGGCCCGACATCTGCTCCACGACGAGCTTGGAGTCCATGCGGACGTGCACGCGGCCCGCCGGGTCGAGTGCGTGCGCGGCGCGCAGCCCGGCCAGCAGCCCCCGGTACTCGGCGACGTTGTTGGTGACGACCCCGAGGAACTCGGCCGCCTCCGCCAGCGTCTCCCCCGTCACGGCGTCGAAGACGACCGCGCCGTAGCCCGCCGGGCCGGGGTTGCCCCGCGACCCTCCGTCGGCCTCGACGATGAACTCCCGCACGTCGACGACCTCTTAGAGCCCGGACTCGGCCGTACGCACCAGGATGCGGCGGCAGTTCTCGCAGCGCACCACGGTGTCGGACGGGGCCTTGCGGATCTCGTTCAGCTCGGTGATGGCGAGCTCCTGGCGGCAGCCCTGGCAGGTGCGCGCGTACAGCTTGGCCGCGCCGATGCCGCCCTGCTGCTCGCGCAGCTTGTCGTACAGCTTGAGCAGGTCCGCGGGGATGGTGCCGGCGACGACCTCGCGCTCCTTCGTCACCGAGGCCGCCTCGCCGTCCAGCGACTCGAAGGCCGCGTCCCGGCGGGCGGTCGCGTCGTCGATCTTCGACTGGACGGAGGAGACCCGCTCGGTCAGCTCGGCGACCCGCTCCTGCGCGGACTCGCGGCGCTCCATGACCTCCAGGACGACGTCCTCCAGGTCGCCCTGCCGCTTGGCGAGGGAGGCGATCTCGCGCTGGAGGTTCTCCAGGTCCTTCGGGGAGGCGACCGCGCCGGAGTCCAGGCGCTTCTGGTCGCGGGCGGCACGCTGGCGGACCTGGTCGACGTCCTGCTCGGCCTTGGTCTGCTCGCGGGAGGTGTCGCTCTCCTCGGTCTGGGCGGCGACGAGCAGGTCACGCAGCTGGGTGAGGTCCTTCGTCAGCGACTCGATCTCGGCGTGCTCGGGCAGCGACCGGCGCTTGTGGGCGAGCTGCTGGAGCCGTACGTCGAGGTCCTGGACGTCGAGGAGGCGGATCTGGTCGGCGGGCGCGGCGTTCAGTTGGGGGCTCCAAGGGAAGGGGAGTGGATGGTCCAGGGGTCGGTGACCGTCTTCGAGACGTGGACGCGCAGGTCCCAGCCGTGGCGGTCGGAAATCTCGTCGAGCTGGGCGGCGGCCAGCTCGCACCAGGGCCACTCGGTGGCCCAGTGCGCCGCGTCGAGCAGCGCGAGGGGGCTCTGGGAAACGGCCTCGGACGCCGGGTGGTGGCGCAGGTCCGCGGTGAGGAAGGCGTCCACGCCGGCCGCGCGCACCTGGTCGAAGAGGCTGTCGCCGGAACCGCCGCTGACGGCGACCGTGCGGATCAGGGCCTCGGGGTCGCCGGCCGTGCGGATGCCCTGCGCGGTGGCGGGCAGGCGTTCGGCAGCGCGCGCGGCGAACTCCCTGAGCGGCAGCGGGTGGTCCAGCTCGCAGACGCGGCCGAGGCCCCGACGGCCCTCCGGGTCGGTCGGGTCCGGCACGAGCGGTCGTACGACACGCAGGTCCAGGGCGCCCGCGAGCGCGTCGGAGACGCCCGGGTCGGCGGTGTCGGCGTTGGTGTGGGCGACGTGCAGCGCGATGTCGTTCTTGATCAGCGTGTGCACGACCCGGCCCTTGAAGTGCGAGGCCGCCACGGTCGTCGTACCGCGCAGATAGAGCGGGTGGTGGGTGACCAGCAGGTCCGCGCCGAGCTTCACCGCCTCGTCGACGATGTCCTGGACGGGGTCGACGGCGAACAGGACCCGGGTGACCTCCTGGCCGGGGTCGCCCACGACCGTGCCGACCGCGTCCCAGGACTCGGCCCGCTCGGCGGGCCACAGGTTCTCCAGCGCGGCGATGACTTCAGACAGACGGGGCACGGGGCAAGGCTACCTGGCCGTTTCCGGCGAATGTACCCGTGTGGACGTGTGCGGGCAGCCGGGCGGACCTGGGCGGGCACCCCGGCCATCGGTACATCCCGGACAGTGGCACCCGTTCACCCCGAACAGCACACATGCCCCCGTTTCCTCAGGCGAATCCGCGTGCGGCCACCCTTATGTGTGAAGCGGCAGCCCGGCGGTCCCACGTCTGTGCGTGCGAAAACTAGCTTCGTGGCCGGAGGTGACCGACCGATGACGGCCTGTGCGATCGAACCCACTGCGGCGGACGCGGACGACCCCGACCCGGCGGCGGGGTGTGTGATCACGGCGGACGGCGCGTACGCCGCCCGGCTCGCCCGCAGCGGCGACTCCTGGTTCCCGGAGCGGTGGACGCTGGACGGCCCCGAGCCGTACGCGGTGCCGCTGCCCGCCAACCAGCCGGAGGAGCCCGGCACCGAGGTGCAGCCGCTGGCCGACGGGCGGGTGCTGATCAGCCGGGCCACCGACGGACGGCATGTCTTCTCCCTGCTGTACCCGACGGGGCCGGGCACGGGCGAGCTGCTGCTGGGCGCGGTGGAGGGCCGGCCGCGGCTGCTGCCGCCGGCGCCGGGCGGCGACCGGGCGTACGCCCTCACGGTGGACGCCCGCTCCAGCACGCTGTGGCTGGTGGCGGGCTCGGCCTTCGGGCCCGAGCGGGTCGCGCAGCTGCCGGGGCGCTGCTCGGGCGGGGTGTGGCTGGACCGTACGGGGCGGCTGCTGGCGCTGGACCAGGAGTCGGGGGGCCGTACGAAGACGGTCGTGGTCGACCTGGCGCGCGGCGGTGAGGTGTCGCCGCTGTTGCAGATCGCCGACGGCAGCGACGACCGGCTGCTGTGCGCCGACCCGGACAGCGGACTGCTGCTGATCAGCTCGGACGCGCCTTCGCCGGGCCGGGCGCGGCTGGGCTGGGGCGTGCTGGGCAGCACGCTGCCGGTGCGGTTCCCGGAGTGCCTGCGGGTGGAGGGGTGCGCGGTGACGCCGTTCGCGATCCAGCCGGGGCAGGTACTGACGCCGGAGAGCTGTGCGGTGGCCCTGCGGGTGGACGGGCCGGTGGGCACGTGGCTGGGCGTGTGGCGGCCCGCCGACCGGCTCGTACGTCATCTGCCGGCGCCGCTGGGCTGGCTGGTGGGGGCCGGGCTGTGGACGGAGGGCGGCGCGCTGCGGCTGCCGTACGCGACCGAGGACACGCCCTGTGGTGTGGCCGAGTGGGCGAAGCCGTGGGAGGAGACCGAACAGCCGACGGAATCGGGGGCGCCTTCGGCCTCGCCGCAGACGGCCTCCGGGGACGCGTCCGCAGGCTCGGGCGACGCACCGGGCGAGCCTCCGGAACCGGACCCCCCGGCTCCCTCCGCACCGCGTCCGGTGCCGTTGCAGCAGGCGCCGTTGGGGCGTCTTGTAACGAAGTAGTGGCGGTTGGCGTGGCCGCCTGGATTCGGCCCGAGGTGTGCCGGTTAGACTCCCCCGGCTGTAAGAAGATCATGTTTGACGGGGTGAATTCTTCGATGAGCGCGATGAGCGACGCCAGCACGTCCCAGCCGCTGTCCGCCGACGCCCATGAGGCGACCGGCCACGGCAAGCACCGGGGGCCGGTCTCGGCACACGACACCGAGTCGGCCCCGCGCGGGCGCCACCGCAAGCCGGTGGAGCAGCAGCGCGAGACGGCGGCCTGACGGCCGCTCGGCACATCCCACGGCCCCGTTCGCCCTTGCGGCGAGCGGGGCCGCGGTCGTGTTCCCCTGCTGTATGCGCTCAGGCGCGCTGGAGTCCCTCATGGGTGCGCTCAGGCCCGCTTGAGTCCCAGCACCTCGGTGGCCGCGAAGGTCTCCCCCGCTGGCCTCTGCGCGTAGTACGGCGTGAGCAGCGCGTCCAGTTCGTCGTAGCTGAAGGCGTCCTGCTTACTGTCGAACTGGGCCTGCACCCGGGGCCGTTCGACGACCGCGACCATGCCGCCGTGCACGACGAGCAACTGGCCGTTGACCCGCGCGGCGGCGGGCGAGGCGAGGTAGCCGACGAGGGGCGCGACATGCTCGGGGGCGAGCGGGTCGAGGCCCTCGGCGGGGGCGGCGAGGCCCGCGAAGACGTCCTCGGTCATACGGGTGCGGGCGCGCGGGCAGATGGCGTTGGCGGTCACGCCGTACTTGGCGAGCGCGAGGGCCGTGGAGGTGGTGAGCCCGACGATCCCGCCCTTGGCGGCCGCGTAGTTGGGCTGTCCGGCCGAGCCCGCGAGGAACGCCTCCGATGAGGTGTTCACGATCCGCCCGTAGACCGGCCCGCCCTGCGCCTTGGCCCGCTCCCGCCAGTGCGCGGCGGCGAACCGGGTGGTGTTGAAGTGGCCCTTGAGATGGACCCGTACGACGGAGTCCCACTCCTCCTCCGCCATGGAGAAGACCATGCGGTCGCGAAGGATGCCGGCGTTGTTGACGAGGATGTCCAGCCTGCCGAACACGGCTGTGGCCAACTGGACGAGCTCCTGGGCCTGTTGGAAGTCGGATACGTCCCCGGTGTGGGCGACGGCCGTGCCGCCGGAGGCGCGGATCTCGGCGGCGACGTCCTCGGCGGGTCCGGCGGAGGCCGCGCCGGACCCGTCGCGGCCGGGCTGCCCGTAGTCGTTGACGACGACGGCCGCGCCGAGCCGGGCGAGTTCCAGCGCCTCGGCCCGGCCGAGCCCGCGCCCGGCGCCGGTGACGATCGCGGAGAGCCCGTGCAGCGGCCGGCGCGGCGGCTGTGCCATCACAGCTCCACGCAGGTGCGCAGGGCGGTCCCCGTCCGCATCTGGTCCAGGGCCTCGTTGATGCCGGTCAGCGGCACCCGGTGGGTGATCAGGCCCTCCAGGTCGATGCGGCCGGCCCGCCACAGGGCGATCGTGCGCTCGTAGGAACGCAGCACGTCCCCGCCGCCGTACAGGGACGGCAGGATGCGCTTCTCGTCGAAGAACAGCTCGAACATGTTGAGCTGGAGCTGGTCGTCCATGGCTCCGGCGCCGACGACGACCAGGGTGCCGCCGCGCCGGGTGTGGTCGTACGCGGTGCGGGTGGTGGCGGAACGGCCGACGACCTCGAAGACGTGGTCGAAGCCCTCGCCGCCGGTGAGCTGTTGCTTGGCGTCGGGCAGCTCGTCGGGCGAAACCGCCCTGGTGGCACCGAACTTGAGCGCGGCCTCACGGCGCGAGAGCACCGGGTCGACGGCGACGATCTCGGCGGCCCCCTTCAGCCGGGCGCCCTGGACCACCGAGATCCCGACGCCCCCGCAGCCGATCACCGCGACCGACGAACCGGCCTCGATGTCGGCGGTGTTGAGCGCGGCACCGAGGCCGGTCGTCACGCCGCAGCCGATGAGGGCGGCGATGTCGTACGGCACGTCGTCGGGAATCGGCACGGCGCAGCGTGCGTCCACGACGATCTCCTCGGCGAAGGTGCCGGTGCCGGCGAAGCCGAAGATGTCGCCGGTCGACCGCCTGAAGTTGGGGGTGCCTGCGTTCATGAACCCGGCCAGGCACAGCTCGGTCTGGCCGCGCCTGCACGCGGGGCATTCGCCGCAGGAGGGCAGCCAGCACACGACCACTCTGTCACCGGCCTTGACCCGGGTGACGCCCTCCCCCACCTCGACGACCTCGCCCGCGCCCTCGTGGCCGGGGACGAAGGGCGCGGGCTGCGGCAGCACGCCGCTCATCGCGGACAGGTCCGAGTGGCACAGCCCCGTCGCCCGCACGCGGATCCTCACCCTGCCGGGCCCGAAACCGACCGCCTCTACGTCGTCGTAGACCTCCAGCTTGTCCTGGCCTGTCTCGTGCAGTACGGCTGCGCGCATGGTGGGGCTCCTTTCGGAGGTGCGTGGCGGCTCAGGAGTGGTGCACGATCGTGTCGGCGAGGACGGGGGCGTCGTACCTGTCGACGGCGCTCACGGCGGCCCGCACGGTCCCGGTGTCCTGCTGCCAGAGGCGGATGCGCAGGGTCTCGCCGGGGAAGACGACGCCGGCGAAGCGGGTGGCGTACGACCGCACGCGGGTCACATCGCCGCCGAGCAGCGTGTCGACGACCGCCTTCAGGGTCATGCCGTAGGTGCACAGCCCGTGCAGGATGGGGCGGTCGAAGCCGGCGGTCTTGGCGAAGTCGGGGTCGGCGTGCAGCGGGTTCCAGTCGCCGGAGAGGCGGTAGAGCAGGGCCTGGTCCTCGCGGACGGTCCGCTCCAGGGTCCGGTCGGGCTGTCCGGCGGGCGGCTCGAGCCGGGTGTCGGGGCCGCGGTCGCCGCCCCAGCCGCCTTCGCCGCGTACGTAGATCTGGGCGTCGTTGGTCCACAGCGGGCCGTCCGCGTCGGCGACGTCCGTGCGCAGCACGAGGATCGCGGCCTTGCCCTTGTCGTACACGGCCGCGACACGTGAGGTGGCGGTCGCTCTCCCGGTGGCCGGGATCGGGCGGTGGACGGTGAGGTTCTGGCCGCCGTGCAGGACGCGGGCGAGGTCGACCTCGATGCCGGGCATCGACAGTCCGCTGATCACCCCGGGCGCACCGGAGCCGGCGACGGTGGCGAAGCTCGGCAGCACGTGCAGCCGGCTCTCCAGGGTGTAGCGCAGCTCGTCGGGGTCGGTGGCGGGCAGGCCCGCGCCGATGCCGAGGTGGTAGAGCAGGACGTCCTTGGGGGTCCAGGCGATCTCGCCGGAACGGGGTTCGGCGGCGAGCGCCCTGGCGGCGTCGATGGGCATGGGCGGGCTCCTGACGGGTCCGAGACCTCGGCGCGGGCGTCCGCACCGTCGGCCGCACCGAGGTCGTTCACGGGGAACCTAGAACGCGTTCCAGTCCGGCGACCTCTGTATAGCGGAGGGGGCTTGGGTTTGGAAGGGTTCTGACGGTATGTCAGATGAGCCGTTGAGTCGGGCGGCTGGGACATTTGTCCTGGCGGATGCGGTACGGGCGGCCCTGCCGCGTGGGGCGAGGGGCTCGTAGCGTCATAGGCGTACGGGAATCGGGATCACGATCCGCAACGACATTGGACTGTTGGACTGAACGACGGGGACCACGGGGGTAAAGCCATGACGGACCACTGCGCGACGGACGACTGCCGAAAAGCCCGCTCACCGGGCGCGTTCGCCCTGCTCCCCTGGCTGCTGCTGGGGATGGGCGCCTTCTCCAACCTCTTCCAGGACCGCACCGCCCACCCGCTGATCGGCGGCCTGGGCCTGCTGGCCTTCAACTCGCTGTACATCTACGTCGCCGTACGCGCCTTCGTGAAGGAGACGCGGGAGTCGGTCTCCACCCGCCTGGCGCTGGCCCTCCTGGGCGCGCTGACCTGCGCCCTGGCGATCGGCTACGGCGGCACCTGGCTGCTGTTCTTCCCGCTGCTGGGCCTGGCGACGGGCGCGGCACTGCGCGGCGAGACCCTGCGGTGGACCGCCCTGGGGCTGGGCCTGTTCGCCGGCGCGGTGTCGGTGGCACACGACGGCTGGGCCGGACTGGGCATCACCTACGCCACGCTGGTCTCGACGGCGGTGACCGGAGCCCTGCTGTCCCTGGCCGACACGGTCAAGGAACTGCGCGCGGCCCGCGAGGAGCTGGCCCTCCGGGCCGTGGAGCAGGAGCGCCTGCGCTTCTCCCGCGACCTCCATGACCTGCTCGGACACACCCTCTCGGTGATCGTGGTGAAGTCGGAGGCGGCCCGCAGACTGGCCCCCAGAGACGTGAACGCCGCCCTTGCCCAGCTCGCCGACATCGAGTCCGTGGGACGCCAGGCCCTCACCGAGATCCGCGAGGCCGTCACCGGCTACCGCAAGGGCAGCCTCACCACAGAACTCGACCGCGCCTCCTCGGCCCTGGCCGCAGCGGGAGTGACCCCTGTCGTCCAACGCTCCGGCCCACCCCTGGACGCATCGGCCGAAACCCTCCTCGGCTGGGTGGTCCGAGAAGCCACCACCAACGTCATACGGCACAGCAGCGCCGACCACTGCACGATCACCGTGTCGGGAACGGGGGATCAAGTGCGGGTGACGGTGGCGGACGATGGGCCGGGGGTGCGGGGGCGGGTTCGGGTGCCGGAGGTTGGCGACGGGCCAGAGGTGCGGGGGCAGGCCCGAACAACAGGGGGCGACGACAGACCAAGCCCGCCGGACCAGGCACTGGCAGCAACAGCGGCCAACCACACCCCAGGCACACCAAACGAGAGGCAGCCAACACCGTTCGGCAGTGGCCCAGATGGCACACCCACCGGCTCGCCCGACCTCGCCGGGACCGGCCTCCGCGGTCTGACCGAGCGCCTTGCGGCGGCCGGCGGGCGTCTGACCTCCGGCCCCGCGCCCGACGGCGGCTTCCTGGTCACCGCCGAACTACCGGTCACCGAACCGCTCCTTCCGGCCGCGAACGCCCCTACCCTTGGCCTGTGAACGAAATGCCCCATGCGTACCGTCCTGCGAAATCCATCAGGGTGCTGCTCGCCGAGGACCAGGGCATGCTGCGCGGGGCGCTGGCGCTGCTGCTGGGGATGGAGCCGGACATCGAGGTCGTCGCCCAGGTGGCGGCCGGTGACCAGATCGTGGACGCGGCGCTGCTGCACCGCCCGGACGTGGCCCTGCTGGACATCGAACTGCCGGGCATGAGCGGCCTGGACGCGGCGGCGGCGCTCCGCACGGAGGCGCCGGACTGCCGGGTGCTGATCCTCACCACCTTCGGCCGCCCGGGCTATCTGCGCCGGGCGATGGAGGCAGGAGCAGCCGGCTTCCTGGTGAAGGACGGGCCCGTGGAGGAACTGGCCGCGGCGATCCGCAAGGTGCTGACCGGGGAGACGGTCGTCGACCCGGCCCTGGCCGCCGCCGCCCTGGGCGCGGGCCCCAACCCGCTCACCACCCGCGAGTGCGACGTCCTCAAGGCCTCCGCGGACGGAGCCACGGTCTCCGACATCGCCGCCCAGCTCCACCTCTCCGAGTCGACCGTCCGCAACTACCTCTCCGCCGCCATCGGCAAGACCCACACCCGCAACCGCATGGAGGCCCTGCGCGAGGCCCGCCGCCAGGGGTGGCTGTAACTCCGCGGGCGCCCGGGCGGGCAGGTGCCCTACGTGGCCTGCCCCCGCCGGAACAGCCCCGTCCACAGGAAGTCCTCCCCGAAGCACGCGGAGTCCTCCGACTGGGCACGCATCCGGCGAAGCTCGACCTCCGTGAGACCGACAGGACCGGTCGGACCGGTCGGCCCGGTCGGCCCGGTCAGACGGGTCGGGTCGGCCGGTCCGGTCGGGTCCCCCGCATCAGTCAGGCCCGTGAAGATGGCTCGCAGGGACTCGGCGGTGTAGGCGAGGCCTCCGTGCAGGCGGCCGGTGCGGTACAGGTCTGTGTCGGACAGCTCGGAGCCCATTCCGCCGGAGGCGAAGCAGGTCAGGGCGAAGGAGCCGCCGGGGGCCAGGACGCGGTCCAGCAGGGCGAGGTAGCTGATGCGGCGGTGCGGAGGCAGGTGGTGGAAGCAGCCGGAGTCGTAGACGAGGTCGTAGGGTCCGGTCAGCTCCGTCGCCGTGAGGGTGAAGGCGTCGCCGCAGAGGTAGCGGACCTCGCCGCCGGCCTCCCGGGCCCACCGCAGAGCGGCCGGGGACAGGTCGACGGCGTCCACCTGGAAGCCCTGCGCGGCGAGGTAGCGGGCGTTACGGCCGGGCCCGCAGCCGAGGTCGAGAGCGCGGCCGGGGCGGAGGAGGCCGCCGTCGAGGTAGGAGGCCAGGTTCTCGTCGGGCTTGTCGACGAAGAAGGGCACCGGGCGGGAGCGGTCGGCATAGAAGCCGTCCCACCAGTCGGCGCCCTGCTCGGTCCAGCGGTCGGCCTCCGGTGCGAACAGCCCGTCCAGCAGGCGGAGTACGTCGTCCACAGAGCGTATGTGCCGTTCCATGCGGCCCCCTTTCGCCTCTCGTGATCGTAGGTCGGCGGGCTCCAGGGCCCCAGGGCGCAGCGGGGCTCGGCCAGGGCGGCGAAGTGGCTGGACGGAGGCGTGCCGGGGCGGTGGACCGCCTTGGGAGGGATCACCCTCCGGGGGCCCGAAGGGGCGGGGTCGCGGGCGCGGAGGGCCGGGGCGGGGGCCCTCCGCGCCGCGTCGCCGCCACTTTTTCGAAGGGTGTGCCCACGGCCCCTACTTGGTCACCTTCGCCGACTTGTAGGCCGTGCCCTGGGGGGCCAGGCAGACGAACCAGGCGTAGGGCGAGCCCTTGGCGGCGCGGATCGACGGGATGTCGGTCTCGGAGGTTCCGTGGTCGGGGTTGATGGTGTGCAGCCCGGTCACGCCGTTGATCGCCCTGGGGAGGACGGTTGTGGTGCCGTCCTTCCAGGTGCAGGTCACCTCCTGTGCTGTCTTCGCCACATGACCGATGACCAGGCGCCGACGGTGTTCCGTTTCCCGGTCGAGGGGGGCCGCCACGCTCTCGAGGTCGGTGCCGGACATACGGTCCGCCTCGGTGGTCAGGCCCCCGGCGGTGATGCCCTCCAGCGCCCTGTCAGTCTTCTCGATGCCGCCGTGCAGGAAGTAGGCGCTCTTGCCGATCAGGTCCTCGGGCCGCCTGATGTCCCCCGGGAAGTCGCCGAACTCCGCCATCGCCTCCAGCGTGGCCACGGCCTCCAGTTCGTCTTTCGGGGCCGGCCAGACATTGAGGACGACCTTCCAGGGCCGGCCTCCGTCGGTCCCGGTCGCCAGGGTGGTCCGCTCCGGCTCGACGACCAGCGGGGGTCGTGGAGTCGGCGGCTGGGTGGCCGGAGTCACCTCTCGGCCGTCCCCGCCCGGCAGCCCCGTCACCGCAAGCGCCCCCGTGGTGCCCGCCACCACCACGGCCGTGACGGCGGCGATCGCCCAGCGGCGGGCTCGGCGTCTGCGGCCGCCGCGGATCAGGGCCTGGGTGGGGGCTATGCCGATCTCGACCTCGCTCGCGGCGTCGGCCAGCAGCTGGGTGATGTCCCGGTCCGTCATTCCGTGCTCGAACTCCCGCTCCGCGCTCATCACTTCCGCCCTCCGTACGTCGCCATGTCGGTCAGCTCGGGTATGCCGCGGAGTTTCGCGATCCCCTTGGCGGCGTTGCTCTTCACCGCGCCCACGGAACAGCCCATCGCCTCGGCCGTCTGGGTCTCGGTGAGGTCCTCCCAGTAGCGCAGGACGACCGCCTGGCGCTGCCGTGGAGGGAGTTGGGCGAGGGCCTGGAGCAGCACGCCCCTGTCCTCGGCCTGGGCGATGCGGTCGCCGGTGTCGGGCACCTCGGGCGCGATCCCCGAGTCGTCCTTGGGCGCGAGGAACTCCCGTAGTTTTCTGCGGTGTCTGCGTGCGTGTGTGTTGATCAGCACGCGGCGTACGTAGGCCTCCGGGTCGTCGGCCGCGCCGACCCGGCGCCAGGCCACATAGACCCGCTCCAGCGTCGACTGGACGAGGTCCTCTGCCGCGTGCTGCTCCCCCGCGAGGAGAAATGCCGTACGCATCAGCCGCGGCCAGCGACCGATGACAAACGCCTGGAACTCCTGGTCCCCGGCCTGCTTCCTGTCCCCCATGGGCACCTCCTGATATTCAAAGGAGTCCATGGGCCCTCAGGACCGTTGCCTCATTTCCCGGATTCGCCGAACCTCAGCGCCGCGCACACCCGCCGTACTGCCGTACCCGCCGTACCCGCCGTACCGCCGAACCCGCCGAACCACCTTCACCGTGCCGCTTCCTTGACCCGTGCGACCAGCGTCTTTGCGACCGGTTCGAGGTCAGCGGGCTGCTTGAGGTGTTCCCCCGCGAGGAGGATCACCACCCTGTCGACGCGCAGCACCACCTGGGTCGCGTAGAGGCCCGACTCGCGCTTCGACCAGGTCTCGGTGTCCTGGGCGCCCGCCTCGATCTTCACCAGTTGCTGTGACCCTGCGCTTCGGCCGACGTTCACCAGGTTCCTCATGACCGTCCTCGCCCCCTTCGCGGACTCGAAGGACAGGACGACGACCTGGGCCTTGTGCTCGCTGTCCCCGTCGGGCCGGTTCACCGTGCCTTCGTCGTACGTGTCGGATCCGATGGCGACCACACCGGCGGAGGCACACCTCGCGGCCATCATCAGGCATTGGGTGCGGGCTTCCTCGCCCTCGATCACCTCGGGGGCGGCCTCGCCTCGCCACCCGACGGGGAGTTGCTCGCGGTCGGGCATCGCGCTGCGCATCTGCGCCGGTGTGAGCCCGACGTCCGAGTCACCATGGTCGCTTCCCCCGCAGGCGGAGAGGCCGATCAGCGCACAGCCCACTGCCAAGGCCAAGCCCCACCGCTCTGGGTGCACGTCAACTCCCCTTCTACGTACGGCAGTTACCGCGCCCAGCGAAGCACATCGACCTCTCGGGCGCCACGGTCACGCCACCGGCCCCCTCACTCCACCGGCCTCCCCGCCAAGCCCTCCGCCCCCTGCTCCGCGGCGCTTCCCTCGCCCTGCCCCGCAGGACTCTTCCCCGGCCGGGTCTTGCCCGGGAGCCACACCGCCATCAGTACCGCCCCGCCGAGCAGCACGGCCGTGCTGACGCGGAACGCGGCGGCGTAGCCGTCGGTGAGGGCCTCGGGTGTGGCGGCTCCGTGGGCGTGGCCGGCGGCGACGGTCGACATGGCGGCGAGGCCGAGGGAGCCGCCCATCGTGCGGGAGGTGTTGATGAGGCCGGAGAGCAGGCCGGCCTCCTCCGGGGCGGCGCCCGAGGTGGCGAGGGCGGCGATGGGAGTGGCGGCGAGGCCCGCGCCCAGCATCATCAGGACGCCCGGGATCATGATCGCCGTGACGTACGCCCCGTCGGCCGTCATGGTGGTCTGCCAGGCGAACCCGGCGACGGCCACCAGCGTGCCGAGCACGGCGAGGTTGCGCGCCCCGAGCCCCGGGATCAGACGCGGCGCGAGCCTGGAGCCGACGACGACGGCGAGCGAGCTCGGCACCAGGGCGAGGCCAGCCTCCAGGGGCGAATAGCCGAGCACGTTCTGGGCGTACAGGGTCATGAAGTACCACATGCAGAACATCGCCGACCCGGACACGAAGTTCGCGGCGTTCGCCGAGGACACCGAGCGCACCCGGAACAACGTGAGCGGCATCAGCGGGCCCGCCGTACGCGACTCGACCAGGAGGAACGCGGCGACGAGCAGGACACCGGCGGCCAGCGGCAGCAGTGTGGCGGAGGCCGTCCAGCCCTCGGACTCCGTCTGGGAGATGCCGTAGGCGAGCGTGGCGAGCCCCGCGGTCACCAGGAGCGCGCCCGGCAGGTCGAGGTGGCGTCCGTCGCCGCGGCTCTCCGGGAGGCGTACGAGGGCGGCGAGGAGGACGAGCGCGCCCACGGGGACGTTGATCAGCAGCACCCAGCGCCAGGACAGGCCGTCCACGAGCAGTCCGCCGACCAGGCCGCCCGCGGCCCCGCCGCCCGCACCGACGGCCGTCCAGGTCGCGATGGCCCGCGCCCGTGCGGCGCCCTCGGGGACGGAGGAGGTGACCAGGGTCAGGGTGGACGGGGCGAGCACGGCCGCGCCGAGCCCCTGCGCCGCCCGGGCCACGAGCAGCTGCCAGCCCTCCTGCGCCAGCCCGCCGCCCAGCGAGGCCAGCGTGAACAGGGCGAGGCCCGTCAGGAACATGCGCTTACGGCCGTAGAGGTCGCCCGCGCGTCCGCCGAGCAGCATGAAGCCGGCGAAGGCGATGGTGTAGGCGTTGACCACCCATTGCAGGCCCGCGCCGGAGAGGGCGAGGTCGGCCCTCATCGAGGGCAGGGCCACGTTGACGACGGAGATGTCCAGGACGACGAGGAACTGTCCCGCGCAGGCGAGGGCCACCACCAGCCAGGCGGGCGGCGCGGGACGGCGGGGTCGGGATATCGGCGTGGCGTCGGCGGCTCTCAGCATGCCTGTCATGGTCTCAACCCCGCTACGCCCCTTGCACAGTGATTTCCCGGATCCGATCCGCGCCCCGACCCGCCCTGTCTCGACCCCACGCCAGGACGCCCTCCACGCCTCACCCCCGATACGCCCCCTGCACCGTGATCTCCAGGCTCCGCCCCTTCGCCGGCAGCCACACCGCCATGAGCAACGCCCCGGCCAGCATCAGCACCGAGCAGGCGCGGAAGGCCGAGGCGTAGCCCTCGGTGAGGGCCTCGGGGGTGGTGCCCCCGTGGGTGCGGGCCGTGGCGATGGTGGACATCACCGCCAGGCCCAGCGAACAGCCCATGGTCTGGGAGGTGTTGATCAGCCCGCACACCAGACAGGACTCCTCCGGCGGAGCCCCGGACGTGGCGAGGGCGGCGAGCGGGGTGGTGGCGAGGCCCGCGCCCAGCATCATCAGGATGCCCGGGATCATGATCGCCGTGACATACGTGCCGTCGGCGGTCATCGTCGACTGCCAGGCGAACCCGGTCGCGGCCACCAGCGCGCCCAGCACGGCGAGGCGGCGCGGGCCGGCCCGCAGCATCAGATGCGGGGCAAGTTTGGAGCCGACGACGACGGCGAGCGAGCTGGGCACGAGGGCGAGGCCGGCCTCCAGGGGCGTGTAGTCGAGGACGTTCTGCGTGTAGAGGGTCATGAAGAACCACATGCAGTACATGGCGGCGCCGCAGACGAACATCGCGCCGTTCGCGGAGGACACCGACCGTTCCCGGAACAGCGCGAGCGGCATCAGCGGCGCGGTCCGGCGCCGCTCGGCCAGTAAGAACACGGCGAGCAGCAGCAGGCCGACGAAGAGCGGCCCCAAGGCGGCCGGGGCGGTCCAGCCGGCGGCCTCGGTCTGCGAGATGCCGTACGCGACGGTAGCGAGTCCGGCGGTGGCCAGCAGGGCGCCGGGCAGGTCCAGGCGGCGCCCGTCGTCGGCGCGGCTCTCGCGGAGCCGTCCCACGGCCGCGGCGAAGACGGCCGCCCCGGCGGGGACGTTGATCAGCAGGACCCAGCGCCAGGACAGGCCGTCCACCAGCACCCCGCCGACCAGCCCGCCCGCGGCCCCGCCGCCCGCACCGACGGCCGTCCAGGTGGCGACGGCTCTGGCCCGTGCCGGGCCTTCGGGGACGGCCGCGGTGACGAAGGTGAGGGTGGCGGGTGCCAGGACGGCCGCGCCGATGCCCTGCACCGCCCGCGCGACCAGCAGCTGCGAGCCCTCCTGTGCCACCCCGCCGCCCAGCGAGGCGAGGGTGAACAGGGCGAGGCCCGTCAGGAACATGCGCTTACGGCCGTAGAGGTCGCCCGCGCGCCCGCCCAGCAGCAGGAAGCCGGCGAAGGCGATGGCGTAGGCGTTCACCACCCATTGCAGGGCGGTGCCGCTGAGGGCGAGGTCGCTGCGGATGGAGGGCAGGGCGACGTTGACGACGGAGATGTCGAGGACGACGAGGAACTGTCCCGCGCAGGCGATGCCCACCACAGGCCAGGCGGACGCCACGCTGCGCCGCGACTGGATGGCGCCGGCGGCTCGGAGCATGCGTGGGATCGTCCCAACAGATGGACAGCCCCTGCATCGCGACGTCCGAGAGTCTGGCGACACCTTTCAGCCAGAAGCGGCCGCGCCCGCAAGCCTTCCCCCCGGTTCTTCAAGAGCAGGTCAAGAATTCGTTAGCTACTCAAAGCAAAGGAATAGTTGCCCTGGCGCACCGAGTTCACGCTACACATGACACGTACGACGACGACCGACCAGCCGACCGGAAGAGCGTCCGGCGCCCTCGTGCCCGTGCTCGCCTTCGCGGGCATCGTGGTCGCGGTGATGCAGACCCTGCTGGTACCGGTCATCAAGGACCTGCCGCAACTGCTGGACACCGCCCCCAGTGACGCCACCTGGGTGCTGACCTCGACCCTGCTCTCCGGCGCCGTCGCCACGCCGATCATGGGCCGCCTCGGCGACCTGTACGGCAAGCGCCGGATGCTGGTCGCGAGCCTGTCCGTGATGGTGGCGGGCGCGCTGATCAGCGCCGTCACCAGCGCACTGCTCCCGATGATCGTCGGCCGTACCCTCCAGGGCTTCGCGATGGGCGCCATCCCGCTCGGCATCGGCCTGATGCGCGACATGCTGCCGCGCGAGAGGCTCGGCTCGGCGATGGCCCTGATGAGCTCCTCCATCGGCGTCGGCGGTGGCCTCGCGCTGCCCGCCGCCGCGCTGGTCGCCCAGCACACCGACTGGCACGCCCTCTTCTACGGCGCCGCGGGACTCGGCGTGCTCGCCATCGCCCTCACCCTGACCGTCGTACCAGAGTCCCCGATGCGGGCGAAGGGCTCCTTCGACCTGCCGGGCGCGCTCGGTCTGTCCCTGGGCCTGGTGCTGTTCCTGCTGCCGATCACCAAGGGCAGCGACTGGGGCTGGTCGTCCGCGACCACGCTCGGCCTGTTCGGCGCGTCGGCCGCGGTGCTGGTGCTGTGGGGCGTCTACGAGCTGCGCACCGCCGCCCCGCTGGTCGACCTGCGCACGACGGCCCGCCCGGCGGTACTGTTCACCAACCTGGCGTCGATCATGGTCGGTGTCTCCTTCTACGTCGTCTCGCTCGTGCTGCCCCAGCTCCTCCAGCTCCCGAAGGCCACCGGCTACGGCCTCGGCCAGTCGATGGTCGTCGCGGGCCTGCTGGTGGCGCCGCTGGGCCTGACGATGATGTTCACCGCGCCCGTCTACTCCCGGCTGTCGGCGCGCTACGGCCCCAAGGCCACCCTGATCCTCGGCCTGCTGATCATCGCCATCGGCTACGGCGCCGGCCTCGGCCTGATGAGCGCCGCCTGGCAGAGCCTGGTCATCGCGGTCGTCCTCGGCGCGGGCATCGGCCTCGCCTACTCCTCCCTGCCCGCCCTGATCATCGGCGCGGTCCCGGCGTCGGAGACCGGCGCGGCCAACGGCCTGAACACGCTGATGCGCTCCATCGGTACGTCCGTGTCCAGCGCGGTCATCGGCATGGTGCTGGCCAACACCGCCGACCACGTGGGCGGCGTGGCGATCCCCACCATGCACGGCTTCCGGCTCTCCTTCCTGATCGCGACGGGCGCGGTGGCGGTCGGCCTGCTGATGGCCCTGTTCCTGCCGAAGCCGAACCGGGCCCCGCGGCTGCGTGCCAGCAGCGAGGAGGACGCCAATCTGGAGCGCGCCGAGGCCGCCCTGGTCGGCTTCCGCGGCAGGGTCCTGGCCGCGGACGGCGCCCCCGTCGCCCGCGCCCGGGTCACCCTGATCGACCACGGCGGCCGCCGCGCGGGCTCGGCCCTGACCGCCGACGACGGCAGCTACGCCCTCGCGGTCCCGGCGGGCGGCGCGTACGTCCTCGCCGCCCGGGCCGCCGGCCACGGCCCGCTGGCCGCCCCCGCGACCCACACCGGCGAGGAGCACCCGGTCGACCTCGACCTGTCCCTGCCGGGCGAGACGGTCACGGCGTGACGAGGCCCGTGAGGGCCTGAGATCCATCCCACGCGTACCCCCTGTCGCCGAGGCGGCAGGGGGTACGACACCATGGGCCTCCGACCAGCCGGTACGACCGAGAGGACCCCCATGCCCGCGGCCCCCAAGCCCGAGATCCTGGCCGCCTTCGAGGCCGCGAAGGGGTTCATGCCCGTGGACGAGGGGCTCGCGCTGTACGCGGCCGCGGTGCAGGCGGGCGCCCTCGGGCTGCCGCTGCTGGAGGTCGGCACGTACTGCGGCCGCTCCACGATCCTGCTGGCCGACGCGGCCCGTGGGGCCGGGGTGAGCGCGCTCACGGTCGACCACCACCGCGGGAGCGAGGAGCAGCAGCCGGGCTGGGAGTACCACGACCCGGAGACGGTGGACCCGGAGATCGGCCTGATGGACACGCTGCCGACCTTCCGCCGCACCCTGCACCGGGCGGGCCTGGAGGAGCACGTGGTCGCGCTGGTCGGCCGTTCCCCGCAGGTCGCGAAGATCTGGAACGCGCCGCTCGGCCTGGTCTTCGTCGACGGCGGCCACACCGACGAGCACGCGAGCGCCGACTACGAGGGCTGGGCCCCGCACATTGCCGAAGGCGGCCTGCTGGTCATCCACGACGTGTTCCCGGACCCGAAGGACGAGTTCACCGGCCAGGCCCCGTACCGCGTCTACCTGCGCGCGCTCGGCTCCGGGGCGTTCACGGAGGTCTCGGCGACGGGCTCGCTGCGTGTGCTGCGCCGCACGGGCGCGGGGATCTGAGGGACCCGGGAACGACCCGGGAGCCCGGCAGGCGTTCAGAGATCAAGAGTGGCGGCGGCGCACTTGTTCTCGAGTAAGGGAAGTAGCCGCGGCCGGCGCACCTGAACGACGGCAACCGTAGTACGGGGTGACGGCGACCGGCACCTTGTTTGTCCGGCGGTTAGGGTGTCAGGCGTGTCGTACACAGGCCCCGACTTCGATCCCGCCCCGCCGCGCCGCCTGCGCCGCCCGCTGACCGTCGCCGTCGCGGCGCTGGTGCCGGGGGCGTTGCTCGGCTGGCTGGTGTACGACACCACCGCGTCCGACACCAACGCGTCCGACGGCCGCGGCTCGCAGCGCACGGCCGCCTCCAGCCCCGCCCCGGCACCGGCACCGGCGTCCCCGACGCCGACACCGACACCGACGCCGAGCCGCGACGACGACAAGCCCGGCGCCCCCGACGGCCCTTTGAAGGGCAAGGTCGTGGTGATCGACCCCGGGCACAACCCGAACAACTTCCGGCACGCGACCGAGATCAACAGCAAGGTCGACATCGGCACGGGCCGCAAGGAGTGCGACACCACCGGCACTTCGACCAACTCCGGTTATCCGGAGGCCGACTTCACCCTCGACGTGGCCCACCGGCTGCGCGCGCTCCTGCAACAGCAGGGCGCCACGGTGAAGCTGACGCACGACGCCGACCGGCCGTACGGCCCGTGCATCGACGAGCGGGCCCGCGTCGGCAACCAGGCCCACGCGGACGCGGTGGTGTCGATCCACGCCGACGGCTCGGTGTCCGGCAACCGCGGCTTCCATGTGATCCTCCCCGGCGCCGTCCACCAGGGCGCCGCCGACACCCGCCCGATCGTGGACTCCTCCCGTGACCTCGGCGAGCGCATCGCGGGCAACTTCGTCCGCGCCACCGGCAGCGCGCCCTCCAACTACGTGGGCGACGGCACCGGTCTCGTCACACGTGAGGACCTGGGCGGTCTCAATCTCTCAACAGTTCCCAAGGTGTTCATCGAGTGCGGCAACATGCGCGATAGCAAGGACGCGGCGCTGCTCACCAGCGGCGCCTGGCGGCAGAAGGCGGCGCTGGGGCTCTCCGAGGGAATCGTGAGTTTCCTGCGGGGGTAGTGATCAGCCTCCCGGACCGGGCGGACATGCCGATCGTGCGAACGATAGTGTCATCGCTGCCCCCGATGACGAGACGACGACTGACGAAGGACAAGTAGTGAATATCCGCTCCCTCACTCGAGGCGACGGCGTGGTGATCGGAGCAGCGGTGTTGCTGTTCATCGCGTCGTTCCTCGACCTCTACTCGATCGATGGCGCTTCGGACGACGCCGACATCCCCAGCCTGTGGGGCAGCGGGCCGGTCCTGCTCGGCGTGGTGCTGGCGGGCGTCATCGGCGCCGCGCTCGTCGTCGTGACCCGCGGTCTGCCGCAGGTGCCGAAGGTCGCGGGGCTGGACCTCGGCCAGTTCGGCGTGGGCTTCACGGTCTTCGCCGCCTGGTGCGCGCTCGGCAACATCTTCGACCCGGCGGGCGGCTTCGACAACGGAGAAGGCAGCGTCGCGGACATCTTCGGTCCCGGCACGGGCCTGATCCTCGCGCTCATCGCCACGCTGGTGATGGCCGCGGCGGCCGTGGCGACCCCGCTGCTCCCCGCGCTCAAGGGCTCCCTGCTGCCGGCGGCGCGCCCCGTGACCCCGCAGCCGTACGGCGCCCAGCCTCCCAGTGGCTACGGCTACCCGGGCGCGCAGCAGCCCCAGCAGCAGCCCTACGGTGCCGGTGCGCCGCAGCAGCCGTACGCCGGCCAGCCGCAGCCCGGCCAGCCGCAGGCCCAGCAGCCTCAGCCGCAGCCGGCCGCTGACTTCTCGCCCTTCTGGTTCGCGGTCCCGGTCCCGCGCCCCCTCTTCGCGGAGGACGGCTCGCAGACCCCGATCGCCGAACTGGCCCCGGGTACCTGGTACCTGGCCGTCGAGCAGCGTGGTGCGGCCCTGGTCGCGCAGACGCAGGACGGCCGTCGCGGTGTCCTCCAGGACACGAGCGGCATCCAGCGCGGCTGAGTCCGCCGTACGACGTCACGGCCCCTCGCCCTTCCGGGCGGGGGGCCGTTGCCGTACAGTCGCATCCCCACAGCTTCCTGACACTCCGTCAGAAAGAGGCGACGGCATGCGACTCGGTCTCGCGCTCGGCTATTGGGGCCGCGGCCCCGACCCCGGCCACATCGCGCTCGCCCAGGAGGCCGAGCGCCTCGGCTACGACTCCGTGTGGACGGCGGAGAGCTGGGGCTCGGACGCCTTCACCCCGCTCGCCTGGATCGCCGCGCACACCTCGCGCATCCGCCTCGGCACAGCGGTGGCGCAGATGGCCGCCCGCTCCCCCACCGCCACCGCCATGCACGCCCTCACCCTCGACCACCTCTCCGGCGGCCGCATGATGCTGGGCCTGGGCCTGTCGGGCCCGCAGGTGGTGGAGGGCTGGTACGGGCGCCCGTTCCCGAGGTCGCCGCTGACCGCGACGAGGGAGTACGTCGATGTCGTACGGCAGGTCCTGCGCCGCGAACGCCCGGTCGAGCTGCACGGCCGCTTCCACCCGCTCCCCTACGACGGACCGGACGCCACGGGCCTCGGCAGGCCGCTCCGGCCCATCACCCACCCGCTGCGCCCCGACCTGCCCGTCCTCCTCGGTGCGGAGGGCCCGAAGAACATCGCGCAGACGACGAGGATCGCCGACGGCTGGCTGCCCCTGTACTGGTCCCCCACCCGCCCCCTGATCGGCGCCGACGACCTCCCCGAGGGCTTCCTGGTCGCCCCCATGGCCCAGGTCCGCGTCTGCGAGGACGTCACCGAGGGCCTCAGGCCCGTGAAGGCCATGCTCGGCTTCTACATCGGCGGCATGGGGCACGCGGCCCGCAACTTCCACGCCGACCTCATGGCGAGAATGGGCTACGCCGACGAGGCCCACCGCATCCAGGACCTCTTCCTCGCGGGCCGCCGCGAGGAGGCCGTCGCGGCCGTCCCCGACGCCTTCGCCGACGAGATCTCCCTCGTCGGCCCACGCGAACGCATCGCTGAGCGGCTGGAGTTGTGGCGCGCGGGCCCGGTGACCGACCTGCTCGCCCTCGCGCCGGACGCGGAGAGCCTGCGCGTGCTGGCGGAGCTCAACACGTAGGCGATCACGCGGAACCGGGTTTCAACTCCCTTGACCGGGCTACCCGATGGGCATGTCCCCTCGACATCGCACCAGTGCCAACCAGGCCGGTACGGTCATCGCGATCGTGGCCGACGTCATGGCCGTCATCCTGGGCCTGTGGATCCTGATGTACCTGCTGGACGCCAACCGCTCCAACGACTTCGTCCAGTTCGTGCACGACGTCGCCCGCTGGCTGGCGGGCTGGTCCTACGACCTGTTCACCTTCGACGAGGCATGGGCGAGGGTCGTCGCGGGCTACGGCCTGGCGGCGGTGGTGTACCTGTTCGTGGGCCACGCCATAGCGAACAGGGTGCACCGGCACTAGCCGGCCAGGGGCGCGGGGAACTGCGCGAGAACCACAGAAAGCCCCGCACCCGACCGATCAGGCGCAACAATCAGGGTCGAGCCCGAGAGGCAGCCGCTCCCCGGAGAACACGGCACACGTGGCCTCGTGGCCCCCGAGCGCGGCGACGGCCAGGAGCAGCGACCCGGCGGTCCAGGTGGTCAACTCCCGCGGCCAGACGGCGTCGTCGTCGAACACGTACCCCGTCCAGTACATCCCGCTGTCCTCGTCCCGCAGATGCTGGACGGACTGAAGGATCTCCAGCGCCCGGTCGGACTCGCCGGTCGCCCACAGCGCCAGCGCGAGTTCGCAGGACTCGCCCCCGGTCACCCAGGGGTTGGGCACGACGCACCGTACGCCCAGGCCGGGCACGACGAACCGCTCCCAGGACTCCTCGATCCGCGCCTTCGCCTCGGCGCCGGTGAGCGCCCCGCCCAGGACGGGGTAGTACCAGTCCATCGAGTAGCGGTCCTTGTCCAGGAACCGCTCGGGGTGCCGCCGGATGGCGTGCCGCAGCGCGCCCACCGCCAACTCCCAGTCGGGCTGGGGCTCTTCGCGCTGCTCGGCGATCGCCAGAGCGCACCGCAGGGCCTGGTGGATCGAGGACGATCCGGTGAGCAGGGCGTCGTGCGTGGGGGTGCCGTCGTCGTCGCGGCGCCAGCCGATCTGCCCGCCCGGCTGCTGGAGCCGCAGCACGAACTCGACCGCCGCGTAGACGGTCGGCCACATGCGGTCCAGGAAGACGTCGTCGCCGGTGGACAGGTAGTGGTGCCACACGCCTACGGCGATGTAGGCGACGAAGTTCGTCTCGCGCCCGCGGTCGGTGACGTCGTCGTGCGCCCCGTCGGCGTAGGCCGCGTACCAGGAGCCGTCCTCGTTCTGGTGCCGTGCGAGCCACTCGTAGGCCCGCTCGGCGGCCTCGTGCTCGCCGGCGGTGTCCAGCGCCATCGCGGCCTCGGTGTGGTCCCACGGGTCGAGGTGGTGGCCCCGGAACCACGGGATCGCGCCGTCCTCCCGCTGCACGGCGAGGATGCCGGCGACGGTCGTGGCGGCCTGCTCGGCGGTGAGGACTCCCGGCAGGACGAGGTGTTCCGTGCGGGGTGTCGTCACGCGCCGTCCGCCTCTTCGGGAAGACGCGGCAGGTGCGGCTTGGTGGCGTAGACGACGAAGCTCTTGCCGATCAGCGGGTTCAGCGCCTGCTCGGCGACCCTCGTCGCCAGCGGCTTCTTCATGATGTCCCAGACCAGCAGCTTGTGGTACGCCCGCACGGGCAGCGCCTTGTCGTTGTCGACGCCGAACGCGCACTTCAGCCACCAGTACGGCGAGTGCAGCGCGTGCGCGTGGTGGGAGCCGTACGGCTTGAGGCCGGCCTCCTTGATCTTGCCGACCAGCTCGTCCGCCTTGTAGATGCGGATGTGGCCGCCCTCGACCTCGTGGTAGGCGTCGGACAGGGCCCAGCAGACCTTCTCGGGGCCGTAGCGCGGCACGGTGATCGCGATGCGGCCGCCGGGCTTGAGCACGCGCACCATCTCGGCGAGGACGCCCTTGTCGTCGGGGATGTGCTCCATCACCTCGGAGATGATCACGACGTCGAAGGACTCGTCGGGGAAGGGCAGCGCGAGGGCGTCGCCCTCCATCGCGGTGGCGGTGGCGCCCTCGGGGGCCTCGCCGGCCTCCTTCATCGCCGCGAACCACTTGGCGACCTCGCGGATCTCCTCGGCGTTCTGGTCCAGCGCGACGACCTGGGCGCCGCGCCGGTAGCACTCGAACGCGTGCCGGCCGGCGCCGCAGCCGAGGTCCAGGACGCGGTCGCCCGGGGCGAGCGGGAACCGGGAGAAGTCGACGGTCAGCACGTGGCCCTGCTTTCGGCGTTGGATACAGCTGTTACTGCTTCTACTGCTGCTGGGGCGGGCGAGGCCTCAGGGGGTGCGGCCGCCGGGCGGCGTTCGCCGATCGCCTCGCGGTAGTGGGCGACCGTGCCCTCGGCGGCCCGTGCCCAGGTGAACCGGGCCAGCACCCGCTCGCGCCCGGCCGCACCGAGGCGCGCCCTCAACTCGGCGTCCCCGAGCAGTCGTACGAGGGCGGCGGCCAGCGCGCCGGCGTCCCCGGTCGGCACCGCGAGGCAGGTCTCGCCGTCGCGTCCGGCGACCTCGGGGATCGCCCCGCCGGTCGTGGCGACCAGCGGCGTCGCCGTGGCCATGGCCTCGGCGGCGGGCAGGGAGAAGCCCTCGTAGAGGGACGGCACGCAGGCGACCTCCGCCGAGCGGACCAGGTCGACGAGTTCGGCGTCGGAGATGCCCTTGACGAACTCCACCGCGCCTTCCAGGCCGTAGCGCTCGATGGCCTGGGCGACCGGCCCCTCGGCGGGCCGCTTCCCCACGACGACCAGATGCGCGGCCGGGTGTTCCGTACGGGCCTTCGCGAGGGCCTCGACGAGGAAGACGAGCCCCTTCAGCGGGACGTCCGCGCTGGAGGTGGTGACGATCCGGCCCGGCACGCGCGGCACGGACGGGTCGGGCGAGAACAGGTCGGTGTCGGCGCCGATGTGCACGACGTGCACGCGGTCCTGCCGTACGCCGAGATGGTCGACGATCTCCTGACGGGAGGTGCCGGACACGGTGAGCACGGACGGCAGGCGGCGGGCGACGCGCTTCTGCATGCGGGTGAAGGCGTACCAGCGGCGCACCGAGTAACGGCGCTGCCAGGTCTCGGCGGCGTCCAGCTCCAACTGCCGGTCGACGGTGATGGGGTGATGGATGGTGGTGACGAGCGGCGCGCCGACGTCGCCCAACAGGCCGTAGCCGAGGGTCTGGTTGTCGTGCACGACGTCGAACTCGCCGCGGCGGGCGCGCAGATGACGGCGGGCGCGCAGCGAGAAGGTCAGCGGTTCGGGGAAGCCGCCGGTCCACATCGTCGCGACCTCGAGGGCGTCGACCCAGTCCCGGTACTCGCCGCGCCCGGGGGTGCGAAAGGGGTCGGGCTGGCGGTACAGGTCGAGGCTGGGGAGCTCGGTGAGGGTGAGGCCGTCGAAGCCCTCGTCGAGGACGGGGTAGGGCTGGGCGCCGATGACCTCGACGCGGTGACCGAGGCGGGCGAGCTCGCGGGAGAGGTGGCGGACGTAGACGCCCTGGCCGCCGCAGAACGGGTTTCCCTTGTAGGTGAGGAGTGCGATACGGAGCGGTCGCTCGCCGTCTGCGGCGAGGCCCTGGGAAGGGCCCGCCTGACTGGCCTCAGCGGTCACTCTGGGCCCCCTTCTGCCTGCGATGTCCCGCGAGACTACGCCGGGACGCTAATCTAGAACAAGTTACAGACTTGATCGTTCAAGAGGCTCTGAATCTACCGGCAGGTAGCCCCGCTGTGAGAAGTGGATCAGGTGATTCACGCCACGGCCTGAGCCTGGCATGCTCTGTCCGATCACTCCTTATTCCTTGCCTCCTCACCGACTGTCACGGAACGGGATCCATGCCTGCGGAAGCCAAGCCGGCCAAGGTCGAGGCCAGTGACGTACGACCGGCGTCCGCGCCGCTGACCGAGCGGCAGCAGGCGCGCCGGCGGCGCATCCTGCACGCGAGCGCGCAGCTGGCGAGCCGGGGTGGTTTCGACGCGGTGCAGATGCGGGAGGTGGCCGAGTCCTCGCAGGTCGCGCTCGGCACGCTGTACCGCTACTTCCCGTCCAAGGTGCATCTGCTGGTCGCCACGATGCAGGACCAGCTGGAGCACATGCACACCACGCTGAAGAAGAAGCCTCCGGCGGGCGACACCGCGGCGGAGCGCGTCGCGGAGACCCTGATGCGGGCCTTCCGCGCCCTTCAGCGGGAGCCCCATCTGGCCGACGCGATGGTCCGCGCCCTGACCTTCGCCGACCGCAGCGTGTCCCCCGAGGTGGACCAGGTCTCCCGTCAGACGACGGCGATCATCCTGGACGCCATGAACCTGTCCGACCCCACCCCGGCCCAGCTCTCCGCGGTCCGCGTCATCGAGCACACCTGGCACTCGGCCCTGATCACCTGGCTCTCCGGCCGCGCCTCCATCGCCCAGGTCCGCATCGACATCGAGACGGTCTGCCGCCTGATCGACGACGTCTGAACACGGCTCGGGCGCACGAAAAGACCTACGAGACGGGTTCCCTTCGCCGGTATGACCCGGATCAGGTGATGGGGGTCGCCCTCAGGTTCGACTACCACCTTCGGACCTCTCAGCCCGGACCGTCGACGTCGGCACCGGCGAAAGCGTTGCTTTCCGCCGAAGTCGGCTACTCCGGTTCGGACTCCCTCACTCGCCTCGTAGGCTGATTCCAGGATAAAACGCCCAGGGGTGGATGGAACCCCCGGAGGGCAAGATTTTTCAGGGTGCAGGAGTGGCCGTGGTGAGCTCGCAGATCATGCTCCACGCATAGAACGTCACCCCGGCGAAATCGAGCCCCTTCAGACGCGGGCCGGCAGCGAGTTGCAAGTCCCAGCGGTCCTTCACGGGCAGGTAGCCGTATCCCTGGGCATCCTCCAGCCTCTGCCCCACCTCCCAACCGCGCCGCCCCAGCTCTTCGGCGGCCGCGGTGGTGGCGATCGCGGTGTTGGCGGGGTGTGGCGGGGGGTCCGGTGAGCGGACTTCGGGTTCTCCGGCGTCCGGGAAGGAGCCCCAAGTGACCACGGGCTCCGTGCGCGGGGACATCAGGGAGGCGGCGAGAGCCGGGGGCTTCCAGGGGCTGCGGTTCCTGCCTGTGCGGCCTGAGTCCCTGCGGGGCCAACCCCACCCCACGCACGCGCTCTCTCCCACCCCAGGACTCACAGACGTAGGGCGAAGTCTCACACACCCCGAACCCGCTCACTCCTCCGGCGGGAACACCGCCTCCCCGCTGCCCAGCAGCGTGACGGCGATGGCCTCCACAGGGCAGTTCTCGGCGGCCTCCAGGACGCGCTCGTCGGCGTCCATGTCCGGGCGCAGAGGCCGGGACTGGCGGGCGGTGTCGAGGTGGAAGGCGTCCGGGGCGCGGTGGACGCACTGGGCGGAGCCGATGCACAGCGCCCGGTCGACCTCCACATGCCAGCGGTCGCCCATGGGTCAGGCCCCCGCCGGGAGGTGGATCATCTTGTGCTCCAGGTACTCCCCGTACCCCTCGGGGCCGAACTCCCGCCCCAGTCCGCTGTTCTTGTAGCCGCCGAACGGGCCGAGCATGTCGAGGCTGAAGGTGTTCACCGAGTACGTGCCCGTACGAACCTGGCGCGCGACCTCGATGCCCCGCTCGACGTCGCCGGTCCACACGCTGCCGCTGAGCCCGTACTCGGAGTCGTTCGCGATGCGCACGGCGTCCGCCTCGTCGCCGTAGGGGAGCAGGCAGATCACGGGGCCGAAGATCTCCTCGCGGGCGACGCGCATGCTGTTGTCGACGTCTCCGAAGAGGGTCGGCTCGACGTACCAGCCGCGGTCGAGGCCGGCCGGGCGCCCGCCGCCGGTGAGGATCTTGGCGCCCTCCTCCTGCCCGAGGCGGATGTAGTGGAGGCTGCGGCGCTGCTGGCGCTCGGCGACCAGCGGTCCGACCTGGGTCGCCGGGTCCATCGGGTCGCCCACCGTCAGCGCGCTCGCCGCCGCGGCGAAGGCCTCCGCGAACTCGTCGTAGCGCGAGCGCGGCAGCAGGATGCGGGTCTGGGCCACACAGGCCTGCCCGTTGTTCATCCAGGCCGCGGGGACGATGCCGGCCACGGCCGTCGCCACGTCCGCGTCCGGCAGGACGACCGCCGCCGACTTCCCGCCCAGCTCCAGCGTCACACGGGTCAGGTTCCGCGCCGCGACCTCCATCACGCGCCTGCCCGCCGCGACCGACCCGGTGAAGGAGACCTTGTCGACGCCGGGGTGCCCGACGAGGTACTCGCTGACCTCCCGGTCGGCCGGCAGGATCGACAGCACGCCCTCCGGCAGCCCGGCCTCCCGGGCGATCTCGCCGAGCAGATAGGCGTCCAGCGGTGACTCGGGCGACGGCTTGAGCACGACCGTGCAGCCGGTGAGCAGCGCGGGCGCGAGCTTGGCGGCGGCGACGAACTGCGGCACGTTCCACGGGACCACGGCCGCCACCACCCCGACCGGCTCGCGCCGTACGAGGATCCGCCCGAGGACGCCGTCGCGCGGCTCCTCGTAGGGGAAGTCCCGCGCGACCCTGATCGCCGCGTCCCAGACCATCATCGCGCCGAGTGCCTGCGCGAGGACGCTCCAGGAGTACGGCGAGCCGTTCTCGGCGGTGATGACCCGCGCGATCTCCTCGTGCCGCGCGGCGATCCCGTCCTTGATCCGCGTGACGACCGCGAGCCGCTCCGCCAACGGCAGCCGCGGCCAGGGCCCTTCGTCGAACGCCCGTCGCGCCACCGCCACGGCCCGGTCCACAGCGGCCCGCGACGCGTGCGGCACCCGTCCGATGACCTCCTCCGTGTGCGGCGAGACCACCTCGATGACGTCCTGCCCGAGCGGGTCGGTCAACTCCCCGCCGATGTACAGCTGTCCGTGCTCCACGAGCTCCGCCATGGCCGAACGCCTCCCGGGGCAGCCAGTATCTGACGATGTTTCAGAACTGATACCAGTTCTAGTTATAGTGGGCAATGGTGGAGGGGGAGGACGGATGACGACGAGGACGTTCGATCACGGCGGCGGTGTGCGGTCGGTCGAGGTGCCGATCCCCGACAACCCGCTGGGCCACACGCTGGTGTACGTCGTCGACACGGACAGCGGGCCGGTGCTCGTCGACACCGGCTGGGACGACCCGGCCTCCTGGGACACGCTCCGGGCCGGGCTCGCGGCCTGCGGGACGACCGTCTCGGACGTGCACGGCGTCGTGATCACCCACCACCACCCCGACCACCACGGCCTGTCCGGCCGGGTCCGCGAGGCCTCCGGTGCCTGGGTGGCGATGCACGCGGCGGACGCGGCGATCGTGAGCCGCACCCGGTCGGGCACGGCCGGGCAGTGGTACGCCTACATGGCAGCCAAGTTGACGGCGGCGGGCGCCCCGGAGTCCCACGTGGCGCCCCTGCGCAGGGCCCGCGGCACACTCCCCGGCCTCTCCCCCGCCCTCCCCGACCGCGAGATCGTCCCCGGCGACCTGCTCCCGCTGCCCGGCCGCCGCCTGCGCGCGATCTGGACCCCGGGCCACACACCGGGCCACGTCTGCCTGCACCTGGAGGAGGACCACCCGGCGCGACTCCCCGGCCGCGGCCGCCTGTTCTCCGGCGACCACCTGCTGCCCGGGATCTCCCCGCACATCGGCCTGTACGAGGACCCCGACGACCTCACGGTCACCGACCCCCTGGGCGACTACCTGGACTCCCTCGAACGCGTCGCCCGCCTCACCCCCGCCGAGATCCTCCCGGCCCACCAGCACCCCTTCACCGACGCCCCCGCCCGCGTCACCGCACTCCTCGCCCACCACGAGCAGCGCCTCTCGGGCCTCCTCTCCCTGCTCACCACCCCGCTCACCGCCTGGCAGCTCGCCGAGCGCATGGACTGGAACCGGCCCTGGCCCCAGATCCCCTACGGGTCACGGAACATCGCCGTCTCCGAGGCCGAGGCCCACCTGCGCCGCCTGGTCAAGCTGGGCCGCGCGGAGGCCGTCCCGGGCAGCGACCCGGTCACCTACGTGGCCGCGTAATCCGCTCGCGGCCGCGACCGCGCCGCTGATACCCAGGGATCATGGAACCTCTGGAGCACCTCCTCGCCGAGCGCGCCTGCGAGCGCCTGGTCCTCGACTTCGTGCACCGCCTCGACCTCGGCGAACCGGCCTCCGTGGCCGAGCTGTTCACCGAGGACGGCACCTGGGAGTGGCCCGAGGGCGAGCGGCGCGTCGAGGGGCGGGAGGCCCTGCGCGGGTACTTCGGCTCCCGCCCCGCCGACCGCCTCTCGCGCCGCCTGATGGCCAACGTCCTCGTCACCGTGACCTCCCCCGACACCGCCGAGGCCACCTCGTACTTCACGACGTACCGCGTCGACGGCCACACCGGCGGCATGGTCCCGGCCGGGCCGCCGGTCCAGGTCGGCCACTACGAGGACACCTTCCGCCGCACCGGTGACGGCTGGCTCCTCTCCTCCCGCACCCTGTTCCTGCCCTTCGCCGGACCGACCCCGCAGGCCGCCTCCTGACAGGACCCCGGCAGGTCCGCATCCCCCGGCCTCCCCTCGGCCGGCCCCGTACGGGCCGGTAAAGTGGCGACGTCGTCATCACACCCGTACAGGGGGAAGCCGGTGCAAATCCGGCGCTGACCCGCAACCGTGAGCCGTCGCCCGAGCAGGGCCGGCGAGCCGGATCGCCCTGTCCGTACGTGAAACGGCTCACGCACCGTCGAGGTCTACGGAGCCGAGCCGCCCGGGGTCGTCCCGTGCTGCCCGGTTCCCCCTAGGGGAGAGGCTCCCGCATGAACGTCCGCCGCAGCGCCGCGGCCCTGGCCGCCGCCGTCGCCGTACTCGGCGGCGCCGCGCCCGCCTTCGCCGCCGGTCCCTCGCCCTCGCCGTCGGTGAAGCTCCCCGACGCCCTGTACGGCACCGGCGACCCGACGTACGACGGTGTGTGGCGGCAGTCGCTGACGCTGCTCGCGCAGACCGAGCAGGGCGTGGACCCGGCTGGCGAAGCCGTCGACTGGCTGGCCGGACAGCAGTGCGCCAACGGCGGCTTCGCCTCCTACCGCGCCGACACCGCCAAGGCCTGCGACGCCAAGACCATGCTGGACACCAACGCCACCGCCCTCGCCGTGCAGGCGCTCGCCGCGACCGGCGGCCACGAGGACGTGCCGCGCAAGGCGGTCGCCTGGCTGAAGTCGGTGCAGAACGCGGACGGTGGCTGGGGTTACAACCCGGGCAGCCCCAGCGACGCCAACTCCACCTCGGTCGTCGTGGGCGCCCTCGCCGCGGCCGGCCAGCAGCCCGGCAAGACCGTCAAGGGCGGCAAGTCCCCCTACGACGCCCTGCTGAAGCTCGCCCTGCCCTGCACGGGCAAGGACGCCGGCGCCTTCGCCTACCAGCCCGACAAGAAGGGCGCGCTCGCCGCCAACGCCGACGCCACCGCCGCGGCCGTCATCGGCGCCTACGGCGAGCCCCTCGCCGGGCACAACGCCGCCGGCGACAACGTCGCCACCTCCTGCGAGAAGCCCGGCGACCCGGAGCAGGCGGCCCACAACGGCGCCGCCTACCTCGCCAAGGTCATGGCCAAGGACAAGCACCTGACGTCCGTGATGCCCGGCGCCGAGAACCAGCCCGACTACGGCAACACCGCCGACGCCGTCGTCGCCCTCGCCGCGGGCGGCTTCGGCGAGCAGGCCACCGCCTCGGCCCGCTGGCTGGTGGCCAACTCCCTGAAGTGGGCCGAGCAGTCCGGCCCCGCCGCGTACGCCCAGCTCGTGTTCGCCGCCCAGGCCGGGGGGATCAACCCCCGCGACTTCGGCGGCAAGGACCTGATCGCCCTGCTGAACGCCACCGGCCCGGCCCCCGAGCAGGTGCCCGCCGCGGACGAGAGCCGCGCCCCGGACGCCGACGACCAGGCGGCCGAGAAGGACGACGACGGCGGCGTCAGCGTCTGGTGGATCGTCGGCGTCGGCCTCGTCGGCGGCATCGGCGTCGGCTTCCTGATCAGCGCCCGCAAGAAGCCCGAGCAGAAGTCCCAGGCATGATCCGCCGCCTCCTGCTGCCCCTCCTGGCCGCGCTCCTGTTCACGGGCGCGGCCACGGCCCAGTCCGCCCACGCCGCCGGCTACCGCTACTGGTCCTTCTGGGACCGCGACGGCGCCCGCTGGGTGTACGCCACCCAGGGCCCGGCCACGGCCCGCCCCTCCGACGGCGACGTCCAGGGCTTCCGGTTCGCGGTCAGCGAGGACTCCCAGGACGCCGACCAGCCGCGCGGCACGGCCGACTTCGCGGCGATCTGCGCCGACACCCCGGCGCAGAAGGGCAAGAAGCGCGTCGCCCTGCTCCTCGACTTCGGCACGCCCGCCGACGCCCCCTCCGGCGAGACCCCGCCACCGGCCCGCACCGCGTGCGCCCGCGTCTCCCCGGACGCGACGACCGCCGAGGCCCTGGCCGCCGTCGCGAAACCCCTGCGCTACGACACCAACGCCCTGCTGTGCGCCATCTCCGGCTACCCGGAACAGGGCTGCGGCGAGCAGGTGTCGGCGAACACCGAGCACAAGAAGACGAAGAAGCACACCGACGACGGCCCCTCCCTCGGCCTGATCGGCGGCGTCGCCGTGATCGTGCTGCTCGGCGCGGCCGCGCTCTGGCAGGCACGCCGCCGTGCGTGACGGCACCCCGCTGCACCCCGGTGCGTGGTGGCTGTGGGCCCTAGGTCTGGGCACCGCGGCCACCCGCACCGGCAACCCCCTGCTGCTCGGCCTGCTCGTCGCCGTCTCGGGTTACGTCGTGGCGGTCCGCCGCCCCGACGCCCCCTGGGCCCGTTCCTACGGCGCCTTCGTCAAACTCGGCCTCGCGGTACTGACCGTGCGGCTGCTGTTCGCGTTCTTCCTCGGCTCCCCGATCCCCGGCTCGCACGTCCTGCTGACGCTCCCCGAAGTGCCGCTCCCCGACTGGGCGCAGGGCATCCGCCTGGGCGGCCGGGTGACGGTCGAGGGCCTGGTGTTCGCCTTCTACGACGCCCTGCGGCTGGCCGCGCTGCTGGTCTGCGTCGGCGCCGCGAACGCGCTGGCCAACCCCTCCCGGCTGCTGAAGTCCCTGCCGGGCGCGCTGTACGAGACGGGCGTCGCGGTGGTCGTCGCCCTCACCTTCGCCCCGCACCTGATCGCGGACGTGCAGCGGCTGCGCGCCGCCCGCCGGCTGCGCGGCCGTCCCGACCGGGGCGTGCGGGGGCTGCTGCATGTCGGACTGCCGGTCCTGGAGGGCGCGTTGGAGCGCTCGGTCGCCCTCGCCGCCGCGATGGACTCGCGCGGGTACGGCCGTACGGTCCGGGTCCCCGCGGCGGTACGCCGTACGACGGCCGCGCTGACCGTCGCGGGGCTGCTGGGCGTGTGCGCGGGGACGTACGGGCTGCTGACCGCGGCGGGCGGCACGTACGGGCTGCCGGTGCTGCTGGCCGGGCTCGCCGCGGCGGTGGCCGGGCTGTGGCTGGGCGGCCGCCGCACACCGCGCACCCGCTACCGCCCGGACCCCTGGGACGTACGGGCCTGGGTGGTGGCGGCCTCCGGCGCGGGGGTCGCCGCGCTGCTGGCACTGGCGGCGAGCCGCGACCCCGGGGCGCTGACGCCCGGCGTGGTCCCGCTGGTGGCGCCGGAGTTGCCGCTGTGGCCGGCGGCGGCCTGTCTGCTGGGCCTGCTCCCGGCGTTCGTGACCCCGGCCCCGAAGTCCCCCGCGTCAGCCCAGGAGGAGCCGTCGTGATCCGTTTCGAGGACGTCTCCGTGACCTACGAGGGCGCGGCCGGACCCTCCGTCCGTGGCGTCGACTTCGAGGTGCCGGAGGGCGAACTCGTCCTGCTGGTCGGCCCGTCGGGCGTGGGCAAGTCCACGGTGCTCGGTGCGGTCGGCGGACTGGTGCCGCACTTCACCGGAGGCACCCTGCGCGGCCGGGTCACGGTCGCGGGCCGTGACACGCGCACGCACAAGCCGCGCGACCTCGCGGACGTGGTCGGCACGGTCGGCCAGGACCCGCTGTCGCACTTCGTGACGGACTCGGTGGAGGAGGAACTCGCCTACGGCATGGAGTCCTTGGGCCTGCCGCCGGAGGTGATGCGCCGCCGGGTGGAGGAGACGCTCGACCTGCTCGGCCTGGCCCCCCTGCGCGACCGCCCGCTCGCCACGCTCTCCGGCGGCCAGCAGCAGCGCGTCGCCATCGGCTCGGTCCTCACCGCCCACCCGAGCGTCCTCGTCCTGGACGAGCCGACCTCCGCGCTGGACCCGGCCGCCGCGGAGGAGGTCCTGGCCGTCCTGCAACGCCTCGTCCACGACCTCGGCACGACGATCCTCATGGCCGAGCACCGCCTGGAGCGGGTGATCCACTACGCCGACCGCATCCTGCTGCTCCCCGCGCCGGGAGAGCCCCCGCTGCTCGGCACCCCCTCGGAGGTGATGGCCGTGTCCCCGGTCTGCCCGCCGGTGGTGGATCTGGGCCGTACGGCGGGCTGGTCGCCGTTGCCCCTGACCGTCCGGGACGCCCGCCGCAGGGCCACGGACCTGCGGGAACGGCTGGCAGGGCAGGACCCGGAGGCCGTACGACAGGAACCGGCGACGGCTGAAGGCCGGCCGGCCCCAGGGGCGCGGGGCTGTGCCGAATCTGCGGCTGCCGCCGCGTGGGCGCGAGCGACCAGGAACGCCGTGCAGTCGGCGCACACCCCGAGCCCCCAGGGCGAAGGCCGGCGCCCCGAGACGCCCCTGACCACACCCGACCCAGCCACCGAGGCCCGGACACGCCCGGCCTCCATCCGCCGCCTCTTCGCACGCCCCACCCCGGCCACCCCCGACACCCCCGCCCCCGTCGCCGAGGTCCGCTCCCTGGCGGTCCGCCGCGGCCGCGTCCCCGCTCTGCGCGAGGTCGACCTCACCGTCGGCCCCGGCGAGACGATCGCCCTGATGGGCCGCAACGGGGCCGGAAAGTCCACCCTGCTGTCGGCCCTGGTCGGCCTGGTCGAGCCCGCCAAGGGCACGGTCCGCACCGGCGGAGCCACCCCGCACCGCACGCCCCCGCGCGAGCTGGTCCGCCGCGTGGGCCTCGTACCGCAGGAACCGCGGGACCTGCTGTACGCCGACACGGTCGCGGGCGAGTGCGCGCAGGCGGACCGGGACGCGGGCGCGGAGCCGGGCACCTGCCGGGCGCTGGTCTCGGAGCTGCTGCCGGGCGTCGCGGACGACACGCACCCGAGGGACCTCTCCGAGGGCCAGCGGCTGTCGCTCGCCCTGGCGGTCGTCCTCACCGCACGGCCGCCTCTCCTCCTGCTGGACGAGCCGACCCGCGGTCTGGACTACGCGGCGAAGGCCCGCCTGGTCACGCTGCTGCGCGGCCTCGCCGCCGAGGGCCATGCGATCGTGCTGGCCACGCACGACGTGGAGCTGGCGGCCGAGCTGGCCCACCGGGTGGTGCTGCTGGCCGACGGCGAGGTCATCGCCGACGGCCCGGCCGCCGACGTGGTGGTCTCCTCCCCCTCCTACGCCCCTCAGGTGGCGAAGATCCTCGCCCCGCAGAAGTGGCTCACGGTGACCCAGGTGAGGAGGGCCCTGGCATGAAGACGCCGCGTGACCGAAGGGCCCGTGCCGTCCGTCTCGGCCCCCGCTCCACCGCGTCCCTCGCCCTGGTCAGCACGGTCGGCATCGCGGCTCTCACCTGGCCCTTCTTCGCGCCGCCCACCTCCTCCGCGGTGGCGCACGCCCAGGACGCGCCCTGGCTGTTCTCGGGCATCCTCGCCCTTCTGGTCGCCGTGGTCGCGGCGACGATCGCGGAGGCGGGGCTCGGCCCGAAGGCGGTGGCGATGCTGGGCGTGCTCGCGGCGGCCGGTGCCGCGCTGCGGCCCCTCGGGGCGGGCACGGCCGGCCTGGAGCCGATGTTCTTCCTGATGGTCCTCAGCGGCAGGGTGCTGGGCCCCGGCTTCGGCTTCGCCCTGGGCTGCGTCACGATGTTCGCCTCGGCCCTGCTGACCGGCGGGGTCGGCCCCTGGCTGCCGTACCAGATGCTGTCCATGGGCTGGTTCACCATGGGCGCGGCCCTGCTGCCGGACGGGGACCGGCTGCGCGGCAGGGCGGAGACGCTGCTCCTCGCGGCGTACGGCTTCGTGGCCGCCTTCGGCTACGGCCTGCTGATGGACATGGCGGGCTGGACCTTCCTCAGCCCGAAGACCACGACGATCGCGATGGACCCGGAGGTGGGCCCGGTCGCGAACGGCGTCCGCTTCCTCGCGTTCCACCTGGCCACCTCCCTCGGCTGGGACCTCGGCAGAGCACTCTGCACCCTCGCGCTCACCCTCGCCGTGGGCCCCGCCCTCCTCAAGGCGCTCCGCCGGGGCACCCGCCGGGCCGCTTTCGAGGCGCCCGTCACATTCGACGGCCCCCCACCGTGAGCACTCACCCACGGGCCGTCACCCGGCCGGTGAAGCACCCCACATGACCCAGATCACGAACGACCCGGCATAGTAGACAAATCAGGACACCATGTACGCGTCATAATGGGGTCTGACCTGCGGATTGAGAGCCACGTCACACAAACGACCTTCCCGGCGGATCCGGCCACAACTAGTAAAAGGGGTGATTGCGGGCGGCCGCCGAGCCTGTTTCTCTGGATGACGTCGCACGGCGCCGACGTGCCCCACGGGCCTCGGCGCCGACGCATGTCCCGCACACGAAGGGACGTCACCGCGACAGCAATGTCCCCGAAGCAAAGGCATCGTCTTGACTCTCGCCCGCATCCGCCACGCCCTGTCCCCGAAGAAGGCCCTCACCACCGCCGCCGTGGCCGCCGCCACCGCCGGTATCGCGCTCTCCGCGGCTCCCGCGCACGCCGCGACCACCTCGGTCTCCTCCGCGTCCCAGGCCCAGGCGATCGCGAAGCGGATGATCCCGAACGCCGCGCAGTACAACGCCTTCTCGCACATCGTCGAGCACGAGAGCGGCTGGGACGTCGACGCCACGAACCCGTCCTCCGGCGCCTACGGCCTGGTCCAGGCCCTGCCCGGCTCCAAGATGGCCACCGCCGGCTCCGACTGGAAGACCAACGCCGCCACCCAGATCGAGTGGGGCCTGGACTACATGAACTCCCGCTACGGCAGCCCGGTCGGCGCCTGGAACTTCTGGCAGGCCAACGGCTGGTACTGAGCCGCAGGTCATCCGCAGCTCATACGGCGCTGACGCGCAGCTCCTTCACGCCGTTGATCCACGCCGAACGCAGCCGCCGGGGCGCACCGACCAGCCGTAGCCCCGGCATCGCATCGGCCACGGCGTTGAAGATCAGGTCGATCTCCAGCACGGCCAGCGACTTGCCCAGACAGAAGTGCGGTCCACCCCCACCGAAACCGAAGTGGGGATTGGGATCACGGGTGATGTCGAAGTCGTCCGGCCGCTGGAAGACCTCGGGATCGCGGTTCGCCGACGCGTAGAAGATCCCGACCCGCTCCCCCTTTCTGATGACCTTCCCGCCCAGCTCGGTGTCCTGGGTGGCCGTGCGCTGGAAGGCGACCACCGGAGTCGCCCAGCGCACAATCTCCTCGGCCGCCGTGTGCGGCCGTTCCCTTTTGAAGAGTTCCCACTGGTCGGGGTGGGAGAGGAACGCGTGCATCCCGTGCGTGATGGCGTTCCGGGTCGTCTCGTTCCCGGCGACCGCCAGCATCAGCACGAAGAACCCGAACTCGTCCGAGGCGAGATTGCCCTCGTCCTCGGCCGCCACCAGCGTGGTCACGATGTCCTTCGCCGGACATTGTTTCCGCGCTGCCGCCATGTTCATGGCGTACGCGATGATCTCGGCGGCCGACTGCGCGCCGACCTCCTCCGTCACGGCGTACTCGGGATCGTCGTAGGCGATCATCCGGTTCGACCAGTCGAAGATCTTCGCCCGGTCGTCCTGCGGGACCCCGATCAGTTCGGCGATGGCCTGGAGGGGCAGCTCACAGGCGACCTCTGTGACGAAGTCGAAGTCCCCCTCCCGCGCGGACGCCGCCTCTACGATCATCCGCGCGCGCTCCCTCAGCCGCCCCTCCAGCGCCCTGATGGACCGGGGCGTGAAGCCGCGCTGGACGATCTGCCGGACCCGGGTGTGCTCGGGCGGATCCATGTTGAGCAGGATCAAGCGCTGGGCGTCTATCCGCTCCCGCTCGATGTGCTCGTTGAAGCGGATGATCGCGGTGTTGAGGGTGGACGAGAAGATCTCCGGGTGCGTGGAGACGTGCTTGACGTCGGCGTGCCGGGTCACCGCCCAGTAGCCCTCGTCCTGGAATCCGGCCACGTTCCCCGACTGCGGGATCCAGCGGACCGGTTCGGCCCTGCGCAGCTCGGCGAACTCGGGCAGGGGCACGCGGTGGTGCAGTACGTCGGGGTCGGTGAAGTCGAACCCGTCGGGAAGCGCTGGACAGGGCATCGGCAGCTCCCAGCCATCCGAGCAGTTCTGACGGCTCGTCAGAAACAGACGGGCGAGAAGGTAGTTCGAGCCGCTACAACCTGCAAGACCCTTGCGGTGACCGGCATCACATCAGCAGACTGCTGAGCGGAACTAGAACACGTACTAGTTCTGCGTTCTTCGCTGTGCCAGGAAGCCCGTGAGCCAGGAGAGCCACCCCCACCTCCCTCTCCGAGAGGACCCGCACCCATGGCCGCCGAACCCGTGATCGTGGAAGCCGTCCGCACCCCCATCGGCAAGCGCGGCGGCGCGCTCGCCAACCTCCACCCCGCCTACCTCCTCGGCGAGACCTACCGCGAACTCCTGGGCCGCACCGGCATCCCCGCCGACTGCGTCGAGCAGATCGTCGGCGGCACCGTGACCCACGCCGGCGAGCAGACCATGAACCCCACACGCACGGCCTGGCTGACGATGGGCCTGCCCTACGAGACGGCCGCGACGACGGTCGACGCCCAGTGCGGCTCGTCCCAGCAGGCCAGCCACATGACAGCGAACATGATCGCGGCGGGCGTCATCGACGTCGGCATCTCCTGCGGCGTCGAGTCCATGTCCCGAGTCCCGCTGGGCTCAGCCAGCAAGCACGGCCCGGGCAAGCCCTTCCCCGACGAGTGGAACGTCGACCTCCCGAACCAGTTCCAGGCGGCGGAACGCATAGCGCACCGGCGCGGTCTGACCCGGGCGGACGTCGACGCCCTGGGCCTGCTCTCCCAGCAACGCGCGGCCGCCGCCTGGGCGGAGGAGCGCTTCAAGCGGGAGACCTTCGCGGTCCAGGTCCCCACGACGGAGGAGGAACAGCTCGCCGGTCAGGGCATGTGGCGCCTGGTCGACAAGGACGAGGGCCTGCGCGACACGTCGATGGAGGCCCTGGCCCGCCTGAAGCCGGTCATGCCGACGGCGGTGCACACGGCCGGCAACTCCTCCCAGATCTCCGACGGAGCCGCGGCCATCATGTGGGCCTCGAAACGGATGGCCCGCGCCCTGAAACTGAAGCCGAGGGCCCGGATCGTCGCCCAGACCCTGGTCGGCGCCGACCCCCACTTCCACCTGGACGGCCCGATCGACGCGACGAACGCGGTCCTGGGCAAGGCGGGCATGTCCCTGAAGGACATCGACGTGGTCGAGATCAACGAGGCCTTCGCGTCCGTGGTCCTGAGCTGGGCGCAGGTCTTCGACCAGGACCTCGACAAGGTCAACGTGAACGGCGGTGGGATCGCACTGGGCCACCCCGTCGGCGCGACGGGCGCCCGACTGATCACCACCGCCCTGCACGAACTGGAGCGCACGGACAGGGAGTTCGCGCTGATCACCATGTGCGCGGGCGGCGCACTGGCGACCGGCACGATCATTCAGCGGCTGTAGCCGCTGCCCATCCTACGAACGCCGAGAACACCGCGGGCCGGAGGATGAGGACCGGTCCCGCGGGGTTCTTGGAGTCACGGACGGAGACGGTGGCGGGGCAGCCGGAGACTTCGAGGCAGTCGCCGCCCTGGTCGCCGCTGTAGGTGGACTTACGCCACTGAATCTCGCGGTTCTCCATAGCGTTCCTCCATCACTCGCCGGATCAACTCCGCCGAATCCTTGAGGGAGAGAGCGGCGGCCCGCAGATGATCGTAACGGAGCGAACAGTCCTTGACGGTGTCCGGATTGGCGGTCGGATGACCGGCGCCGTAGCCCTCTGTGTAGACGATGGCGGGGTCGCGCGCGAAGCGGTAGACGTTGAACGAGCCTTGCAATCCCGCGTGCGCCCCGGCCGAAAACGGCAGCACCTGGACGTTGATCCGGGGGTCGCTCTCGAGCGACAACAGGTGGGCGAGTTGTTCACGCATCACGGACGGCTCGCCCATCCCCTGGCACAGCGCGGCCTCGCTGAGCACCATCCAGAAGACGGGCGGCTCCTGCTTCTCGAAGATCCGCTGACGGGCGAGTCGTGCGGCAGCGCGGTCGTCGAGGTCGGTCTCGTCCAGCGCACCGAGCACCGCACGCGCGTAGCCCTCCGTCTGAAGCAGGCCATGCACCATGTGCGTCTGGAAGGTGCAGATCTCGACGGCCCGCACCTCCAGTTCGGCAACCTGCTGGAACCAGACGGGCAGTTGACTACGAAGGACGAGCTCGACGAGACGCGACAGTAAGCCCCCAGTCCCCAGAGCCGCATCCACCCGCTCACTGAACTCCAGCGTAGGAACCTTCCGCGCGGTCTCGATCTGCCCGATCAGCGACCCCGTATAACTGACGACCTCCCCGAGCTGCCGCTGCGTGAGCCCGGCCGCTTCCCGATGTCTGCGCAGCTCGAAGCCGTAGTAGTCGAGTGGCGAGGCACCCGGGTCGAGGACGTTGATGTGAACCATGAGTGCAGCCCCTCTCGACCAACTCCGCCCACGGCGGGACCCGTTGTATCGGTTCAGTAGCCCAGCGTAGTCACGGCAGGCCAGCCTCGTCCTGTGAACGAATACATTCCCCCGACTCTCCTGGCGCCGTACTCCCCCCACTACCGCATGAGCCTGACGGTGGGCGAACACTCGGCGGCCCCCATCCGCCGTATCGCCCGCTCGCTGCTGGAGGAGTGGGAGATGCGGGCGCTCACCGAGGCGACGGAACTGGCCCTGACGGAGCTGCTGGCGAACGTCGTACGGCATGTCCCGGACCGCCGCTGCACGCTGCTGATCCTGCGTCAGCAGGACGGCGTACGCGTGGAGGTGACGGACGGCAACCCCCACCACCCCCTCCCCCTCTCCGGCCTCCCCCTGGACGCGGAGCACGGCCGCGGCCTCCACCTCCTGGACGCGGTGACGGACAAGTGGGGCGTGAGCCCGGCACCGGGGGACGGCAAGACGGTGTGGTTCGAGTGTCACTGATCGGGCCCGGCGTCCTGGGATACGATCGACCGTATGGGTAGTTCCTCGGCAGATGTCACCGACAAACGCCTCCTGCGGGGGGCCCGGACCCGGAAGGTCGTACTGGAGCGGGCGGTCGACATCGCCTCGCTCGACGGTCTCGACGGTCTCAGCTTCGGACGTCTGGCGACGGACACCGGGGTCAGCAAGGCGGGCATCCAGACGCTCTTCAGGACGAAGGAAGCGCTGCAGCTGGCGGTCATCGACTTCGCCCGGGAGATGTTCGTCGACAACGTGGTCCGGCCTGCCGGGTCCGCGCCGCACGGCGTCGCACGGATGCGCGCGCTGCTCGACGAGTGGGTCGTCTACGCCTCGACGCCGCTGTTCGCGGGCGGATGTTTCCGGGCCGCGAACCTCGCGGCGTTCGACGGCAGGACCGGGCCCGTCCACGACGCGCTCTTCCGCGACCAGGAGGCGTGGCTCGGCGTCATCGCCGGCGAACTGCGCCACGCCGTCGACGCCGGTGAGATCGCGGACCTGGACGTCGAACTCGCCGTCTTCCAGATCGACGCGGTGCTGTGTGCCGCCAACACGGCGCTGCGGCTCGGGGACGACAGTGCGGTGAGCAAGGTCCGCCGCATCGTGGAGGGCCTGCTCACCGCGCCGTAGGGATGTCGACGGACGGGCGTCGCACTCAGCCCTGGGTCGCCGGCCGCTTCGGCAGCAGGAAGACGACGACGCCCGCGATGACGGCGAAGACCAGCACCCCGAAGGACGCGACGGCGAAGGCGTGGCCGGCGGCGGCGACCCTGCCGAGCGCCGCGGGACGGAACGAGCCGAAGAAGACCGCTCCGATGACGGCGACGCCCAGCGCTCCGCCGACCTGCTGGGCCGTGGACAGGACCCCGGACGCGACTCCGGCCGACTCCGGCTTGACGCGGCTGAGCACCGTGTTCAGCGCGGGCGTGATGACCAGTCCGCCACCGACGCTCTGCAGCACGAGGGTGGGGATCACGAGCAGCGGAGTGATCCGCGGGCCGGACACCAGCAGGAGGCCGGTCGACAGATAGCCGGTCGCCAGGACGACCGCTCCGACCTCGAGGACCCGTCGCCCGTACTTCGGGACGATCCGGCTCGCCACCATGCTGAAGACGAAGAACGCCGTGGCCGCCGGCACCTGGACCAGGCCCGCGCCGAGCGCCGACAGGCCGAGGCCCTGCTGCATCGTCACCGACAGGGCCAGGTAGTACGAGTAGATCAGCGCGTACAGAGCGAGGACGAGAACGATCCCGAGCGAGAACGACCGCTGGCCGAACAGCGTCAGCGGTACCAGCGGGTCCCCGCCCCGCCGTTCCAGGCCCCGCTCGATCGCGACGAACAGGCCGAACGCGACCGCGCTGCCCGCGAAGCACGCCCACACCCACCTCGGCCAGCCTTCCTCCTGCCCCTGGATCAGCGGGAGCACCAGGAGGAAGAGGGCCGCGCTGAGCACCAGGACGCCGGGCAGGTCCAGCCTGCGGGCGGCGGCCGAACCCGTCCTCGGCACGTGGCGCACGGCGAGCAGGAACAGGACGACGCCGATCGGCACGTTCACCCAGAACACCAGGCGCCAGCCGGAGGCGAACAGGTCGGCGCCGATCAGCAGTCCGCCGATGACCTGACCGCCGATGGTGGCCATCCCCATGACGATGCCGACCACGCCGTACACGCTGTGCCGCCTCGCCGCGGGCACCAGCACGGTGACGAACGCGAACACCTGGGGCACCATCAGGGCGGCACCCAGCCCTTGGACGACACGCGCCGCGATGAGACCGCCCGCGGTCGGCGACAGCGCGCAGGCGACCGACGACAGGGTGAACAGCGCCACCCCTATGAGGAAGACCCCCTTGCGGCCGTACAGGTCGGCCAGGCGGGTGGCGGTGATGATGAAGACCGCGTAGCTCAGCTGATAACCCGCCAGGACCCACTGGACATCGCTGTCCGAGGCGTGCAGGTCCGCCACGATCGAGGGGCCGGCGACCACGACGATGAACGAGTCGAGGACCGCCATGAACAGGGCGGCCAGGACGACCGACATCGTCATCCATGGAATGCCGTCGGCTCTGTCCACCGCTAAGGGCTGAGTAGTTGTCTGCTGGCTGTTCGCCACGATGAGGGACCTCTTTGTCACGGGGAGGATTACGCCGATGTGGTGCGCCCCAGGGAACCGGCCAGCTTCTTGACCACCTCGGAGGCCATCACGGCCTGCCCCGAGGTCGAGAAGTGGAGCCGGTCCTCGCTGAGCAGGTTGTCGCGGTCGTTGACCGGGTGGTCCCACATGTCCACCACGACGGCGCCGTATTCGGAGGCCAGCGCGCGGACGATCTCGTTGACCGCGGCGATCCGCTCCGGCCAGTCGGGGAAGCCCGGGACGACATACGCCCGGCCGAGCGTGAAGGTGGTCAGCAGGGCACCGGTGCCCTTCGCCGACTCGTACATCCGCCGAAGCGTTCGCTCGATCTCAGCGAAGTCCGGCCTGCGCCGCACGATGTCGTTGGCTCCGCAGGGCAGATGGAGCAGGTCCGGGGAGAAGGCGACCATGCGGGCCGCCTGCCTTTCGAGCACCTGGGCGGTCGTCGCCCCGTTCTCGCAGACGTTGAGGTACTCCAACTCCGGCCGGACGGCCCGCAGCACACCAGCCACCCGGTCCGACCAGCCCTGGTCCCGGTAGCCCGGGGTGGGATCCCCGACTCCCGCCGAAAGGCTGTCCCCAATAACGGCGAACCTGCGCCACGGGGCCCCGGCCAGCAATGCCGCGGCGTCCGCCTGGTCCAGGCAGAACGGGTCGGTCGCCTCGGTGAAGGAAGGTTGCATCACGGAGAAGAACATACAGTCGGTCGTATGTATTTCTCAAGAGCCCGTGGCTCAGCTCTTCACCGGCACCCGCTCCTCCTCCCCACTCGCCTCCTCCGCCGCAGCAACAGCCACCCGCGCCCGCGGCCCCTGGAAGACGTACGCCAGCCCGAAGCCCGCGCCGACGACGGCGGCGCCACCGACCGCGTCCAGGACCCAGTGGTTGCCGGTCGCGACGATGGCCGAGACGGTGAACAAGGGGTGCAAGAGCCCCAGCGCCTTCATCCAGGGCCTGCGGGCGACGATCGCGATGGCCAGGCCGCACCACAGGGACCAGCCGAAGTGGAGGGACGGCATCGCCGCGTACTGGTTCGTCAGCGCGGTCAGGGTGCCGTAGTCGGGCTGGGTGAAGTCCTGGACGCCGTGGACGGTGTCGATGACGCCGAGCGTCGGCATCAGGCGGGGCGGGGCGAGGGGGTAGAGCCAGAAGCCGACCAGGGCGAGCAGGGTGGTCAGGCCGAGGCTGGAGCGGGCCCAGCGGTAGTCGACCGGGCGGCGCCAGTACAGGACGCCGAGGACGGTCAGCGGGACCACGAAGTGGAACGACGTGTAGTAGAAGTCGAAGAACTCCCTCAGCCAGTCGATCTTCACCACGGCGTGGTTGACCGCGTGCTCGATGTCGAGGTGCAGGAAGCGTTCCAGGGACAGGATCTGCTCGCCGTGCTCCTCCGCCCGCGCGCGGCCCGCCGAGTTGCTGCCGCCGGTCGCCGCGAGGCGGACCTGCTGGTAGGCGGCGTACGTGACGCGGATCAGCAGCAGTTCCAGGAGGAGGTTCGGGCGCGTCAGCACTCTGCGCAGGAAGGGCAGGAGGGGGATGTGCCGCCAGCGGGCCTCGACCTGCGGGGCGTACCGCGTCGGGATCGGCTCCTGGTAGTACGGCGAGGTCCGGGAGAGGAAGGGGAGGGCGGTCGCGGCCAGCAGCGCCGCGAGCAGGACGGCGTTGTCGCGCAGGGGGTACAGCGTCGCCATGTTCGGCAGCAGCATCTTCGCCGGCAGGGTCATCACCAGTACGACCGCTACCGGCCAGACGAACCGGTCCGAGGCGCGCCTGCCCACCCGGCCGACCACCGCGAGCAGCACCCACAGCAGCTGGTGCTGCCAGGCCATGGGCGCGACCACGATCGCCGTACAGCCCGTGACGGCGACGGCGAGCAGGAGCTGGCCGTCGCGGGCGTAGCGCACCGCCCGGCGCAGGCCGAGGACGACGACGGCGGCGCCCAGCGTCAGGAACAGCGCGATCTCCAGCGGTCCTGACAGGCCGAGCCGCAGCAGGGCGCCGTGCAGGGACTGGTTGGCGAGCGCGTCGGCCGCGCCGCCGAGGCCGGTGCCGGCCAGGTGGTGGACCCAGTAGGTGTACGAGTCGTGCGGCATCGCCGCCCAGGCGAGCGCGGTGAGGGCGGCGAGGGTGCCCGCCGTGGTCGCGGCGGCCTTGCGTCTCTCGGTGAACCACAGCAGCGGCGCGAACAGCAGCAGCGTCGGCTGCAGGGCCGCCGCCAGGCCGATCAGGACCCCGCCGGCCCGCTGGCCGCGTACGGCGAAGCAGCCCAGCAGGACCAGCAGCACCGGGATGATGCTGGTCTGGCCGAGCCAGAGGGTGTTGCGCACCGGCAGGGACAGCATGAGCAGGCAGATCGCGACGGGCGCCGCGAACAGCGAGGTGCGCCGCCCGGCCGGCTGGGGCAGGGCCCGCGCGGCGACCAGGCCGAGCGCGACCACCAGCAGCAGCGTGCCGAAGGTCCAGCCCCAGCCGAGTGCCTGTTCAGCCGAACGAGTGAGGGGCTTGAGGACCAGACCGCCGAACGGCGTGCCCGTGAAGCGCGAGGAGTCGTACAGCGAGCCCTCCACATGCAGCACGCCGTCCGGGCCCACCCAGGTCTCCAGGTCGGTCAGCCGCTCGCCGCGCGGCGAGCCGAGGACCACGGCCATCTGCCGTACGGCGAGGACCACGGCGACCAGCCATACGGCGAGCCGGGCCGCGCGCAGCCGGGTCCGGGCCGCGCCGACGGCCGTCGCTCCGAGGGCTTCCACCGGTCGTCCGCTGTGCTCCGCATTCGCCACGCCTCGTCGGCCTCCCGCCCCGTCCGTCTCGTGTACGTGAGGTGCTTCTGCGAACCCTATGGGGGTTCGCCCCCATAGGAGACAGACGCGGACGGCCCTCGGTCCACCTGACGTCCGAACTCGTTTTGTCCGGATCACGATGATCGGGAAGGACTTGGGCCGCCGCCTGCCGCAGGGAGGTGGAACGCAGCAGGTCGGGCCGGGAACCGAAGCTTCCGCAAAGTCGTCGCAAGCTCGTAGTCGGCTCTTGGGAGGGCTCGGGGGAATGGCCGGTTTCTTGCGGTTCGAACAGGCGCGCGCACGGCGACACCTGCGGGTGCTGACGGTCCTGCTGGCGCTGCTCGGCGTCCAGCTCGGCACCCAGCTGGTGGCACCCGCGTACGCCTGCGGCTGCGGCGCGATGCTGCCGGACGCGCGACAGCGGGTGCAGGTGGACCGCGAGGAGTCCGTGGTCCGCTGGGACGGGGGCCACGAGCAGATCGTGATGCGGCTGACGGTGGGCGGCGACGCCCGGCGTGCCGCCTGGATCATGCCGGTGCCGCACCGCGCGACCGTGCGCCTCGGCGACCCCGGTGTCTTCGACGAGCTGGCGTCCGCGACCGCGCCCGTACACCGCGACCGGTACTACTTCTGGCCCCGCGACGGCGACTGGCCCTTCGACTCCACCGACGGCGACACGGCCGGGGCGCCGCCCCGCGCGGACGCCGCCGCGCCCGGCGTCGGCGTGGTCGGCCGCCAGCGCCTCGGCCCCTTCGACGTGGCCCGGCTGACGGCGACGGACCCGGACGCCCTGGAGGGCTGGCTGCGCGACAACGGCTTCACGTTCCCCGAGCGCCTGAGGGTGGCCCTGCGGCCCTACGTGGAGCTGGGCTGGGAGTACGTGGCGATCCGGCTGGCCCCGGATGTGGCGGAGACGCCTGCCGGCTCCCCCTCCCCCTCGCCCTCACCGTCGTACGGCCTTCCCTCCGGGGGTGTGCTGGCCGGTGCGCTCGATCCGCTGCACCTCAGCTTCGCCGCCGAGGAGCCGGTGTACCCGATGCGGCTGTCGCGGCTTGCGGCGACCCCGCAGTCGCTGGGCCTTTACGTGCTGGCCGACCACCGCATGGAGCCGCGCTCGCGGATCGGCGGCGAGCGGCCGGAGGTGACCTTCGCCGGGCGGCTCACGACGGCCGGCTCGGGGCCGCTGGCGCGACTCGCGCAGGGGACGCCGTATCTCACGGCGATCACGCAGGAGTTCCCCGAGCCGTCCCGGATCTCCGGCGACCACGAGCTGACCCGCGCGGCCACGGACGCGCCGTACCAGCAGGTGATCCACGACGGCCGGCTGCTCATGGTCGGGGGTGTCCCGGCGTGGCTGCTGACGGTCGGTGGAGGACTGGTTCTGGCCTCGGGGGCGGCAGTTGTCGTGTTCCGCACCCGCAGCAGGCGCAGGACGGCTACATTCGTTAGGGCAGCTAGTTAGCGCTTCTAACGAAGATATGAAAGGCACGGTACATGAGCCAGTCAGAGCCCTGGGACGAAGTCGACGCCTACTTCGCGGACCTCCTCGCGCAGGACGACGACGCCCTCCAGGCCGCCCTGCGCGAGAGCGAGGCCGCCGGTCTCCCGCCCATCGCCGTCTCCGCGCCACAGGGCAAGCTGCTCCAGCTCCTCGCCCAGGTCCAGGGCGCCCGCACCGTCCTGGAGATCGGCACCCTCGGCGGCTACAGCACCATCTGGCTGGCCCGCGCCCTCCCGGAGGACGGCCGGCTGATCTCCCTGGAGTACGACGCCCGGCACGCCGAGGTCGCCACCCGCAACCTCGCCCGCGCGGGCCTCGACAAGATCGCCGAGGTGCGCGTCGGCGCGGCCCTGGAGTCCCTGCCCCGCCTCGCCGACGAGAACCCGCCGCCCTTCGACCTGGTCTTCATCGACGCCGACAAGGTCAACAACCCGCACTACGTGGAGTGGGCCCTGAAGCTGACCCGCGCGGGCAGTCTGATCGTCCTCGACAACGTCGTCCGGGGCGGCCGCGTCCTGGACGCCGACAGCACCGCACCCGACGTCCAGGGCACCCGCGCCGCGCTCGAACTCATCGCCACGCACCCGCGGTTGAGCGGCACAGCCGTCCAGACGGTGGGCACGAAGGGCTGGGACGGCTTCGCGCTCGCGCGGGTGCTGTGAGACCGGGACCCGGTCAGACCTCGTGGTAGAAGCCGACGTTGACGCTGCGGGGCGCGGTGCGGTCCTGGACGACGATCTCGCCGTTGCCGCCGCGCGGCAGCCGTACCGTGCCGCCGTACGCGATGGTCTGCGCGTACTCGCCGACCGCGAGGCGCACCTCGGAGGACGGCTCGGCCTGCGAGCCCCGCAGCCACGTCACCTGCCACACCCCGTCGGGTCCGCAGGCGAACTCCAGGTGCGCCCGGGACACGAACAGCCAGTCGTCCGGCGTCACCAGCCGGCACACGGACTTGTCCCGGCCCACCCGCAGCACGGCGCCGGGCTCGCTGGGCGCGTCCGCCATGAGCATTCCGGCCGTGGCGCCCGCGTCCGCCCCGGAGACGGTGGCCATGGTCAGTTCCAGCACGTGCGCTCCCCTTGGAAGGTCCTCGAACGGCGGCGGCCCGGTCGTTTCGCCGCCGCCGCATACTAAAACGCCCGAGGGGGTCCCGTCCGGCACAATGGGCTCATGACCGAGCGAAAGCCACCGGGCGTCAGCTTCGAGTCCTGGACCGACAAGCAGATCCGCGACGCGGAGGCCCGCGGCGACTTCGCCCGACTTCCCGGCGCGGGCAAGCCCCTTCCCGCCGACGTCGAGCAGCCCTACGAGGAACTGTGGTGGATCAAGCGGAAGATGGCCCGCGAGGGCCTGGCGGTCCTCCCCCCGACCCTCGCCCTGCGCAAGGAAGCCGAGGACGCTCTGGCGGCCGCGCTGCGCGCCCCCTCGGAGGGCGCCGCCCGCCGCATCGTCGAGGCGATCAACCCGAAGATCCGCGACATGATGTTCCGCCCGCCGCCCGGCCCTCCCCTGGGCCTGAAGCCGTACGACGTCGACGAGGTCGTACGGCACTGGCGCGCGGTCCGGGCGAAGAAGGAGCACCCGGACGGTTAGGTCCGGGTGCTCTCGGTCCGCGGGGCGGTTCGTCTCGCGGTCGGGTTCGCGGTTCGGGTCTCGGTCGGGCTCGGGGTTCGGCTCTCAGGCGATGTCCCCGCGGTCCGTCCGCTGGGGGTACTCGGCCGACCGCGGTGTGGGCGCCACCGTCGGTGACTCCTCCTGCGGCTTGGCCATCGCGTCCCGCTGGGCATCGGTGGCGGCGGGCCGGGCCTCGGGCCGCATGGAGCCCGCCTCGGACCCGGACAGCATGGAGCCTGCCGATCCCGTGCCGTTGTGGGCGCCGTCGCCGCCGCCCTCGTGCAGCAGCAGTTCCGCCAGCTCGCGGTAGTCCCGCAGGGCGAGGCGGAGTTGTTCGGTGTCGTCGGCCGTGCTGCCGGGCGCGTCGGCGTTCTGCCAGGACATCCGCAGGGTGCGCCGGCGCCGGGTGACGGCGTCGGTGAAGCGCGCGGCGATCTCCTCCAGCGTGCGGTCGGCCTCCTCCACGGCGTGCCGGGGTTCGTCCACGAACTCGGCCACGGCGTGCTGGAGCCGCTGCTCGAGCCGGTCGCACTCCTCGCGTGCCAGCAGGGCGGTGTGGCCGCCGGCCGGTCCTGTCACCTGGGTCATATGCCTCGACTCCCCTTCTTGTCCGCGCCCCCGGCTCCGGCCCCCACCAGGTCCTCGAACAGCTCGCGGGCCTCGACCATGGCCTCGCGCATCTCCTCGGTGGCGGTCCGCTCCTCGGCCACGCCGTTCCCGTCGGGCTCGTGGGCGAGGCGATGGACGTGCCGGTAGCCCTGCACATGCACGGCGTGGTGCACGGAGAGGGCGGACAGCTGGTCGTCGTAGTGCGAGCTGTCCGGGAAGCCCCGCGCCTCCGCGGCCTCGGCGAGCAGATGGTCCGCCTCGGACACGGCCGCGCGCGGCGCCTCGACGAACAGCTCCTGCGCGGCCGCCCAGCGGGCCTCGAACCGCTCGCGCCGGACCGGGTCCAGCGGCTCCGGGTGGAGGTCGCCGTGGCGTTCGACGCGCTGGTTCAGCTCGCGCTCGGCGGCCTTGGTGTCCCCGTCGTGCCGGGCCACGGCACGGTCGTACTCGGGTCCGAAGCGCCGCCGCAGGTCCCGCCCGCCGCGCGGGCTGCGGGCCCGCAACGCCAAGAAGGCGGCGACGGCGATGACCAGGACCGCCCCGATCACGATCAAAGCGATGATCAGTCCTGTGGACATGGATGCCTTCCGGGTTCTCGATCCCCGTCGGCCCTCTCGTGGGGCCGGTTTCGAGGGCCGGGTTGCCCGGGAGGCCCGCCTGAAACGGCCCCGGCCGGGCCTGACCGGCGTGTTTCGGCCAGATCCGGTGTGCTTAATCGTTTGCGCCGTCCGCCGGACGCCTCCGGAGAATGGCCCGCATGACCACGTGGACCATCGCCCCCGAACCCGTCGACTCGCCGGCCGCCGCCGAGCTGTGGCGCCTCTACTACACCGAGGTCAGCGACCGCTGGTACCTGCTGCACCAGGGCCGTCGCACCGACCCCGACGAGCTGGAACGGGAGATCGCGGCCGGGGCGGTGGACGGGCTCGTACCCCCCGCGGGGCGGCTGCTGCTGGCGCGCTACGGCGGCGAGCCGGCCGGCATGGCGGGCGTCCGGCTGAAGGACGCGGGGACGGGGGAGCTGAAGCGGGTGTTCCTCAAGGAGGGCATGCGCGGCAAGGGCGGGGCGACCCTGCTGGTGACCGCCGCCGAGGCCGTGGCCCGGGAGCTGGGCGCGCAGCGGATGATCCTCGACACCCGCAGCGACCTCGTCGAGGCGCGCACGGTGTACGCCCGGCTCGGCTACCGGGAGACGGAGCGGCACAACGACGATCCTTACGCGGAGCACTGGTTCACGAAGGAGCTGGCTGTGAACTGAGGTTTCAGGCGAGCGGGACGCTTTCACCTCGTCCGCGCCACCGCCCCGTCCTCATGCGGCTCCTCCCGTTCCGAGCCGCACAGTTCGCCGTTCAGCTCCTTGACCAACTGGACGAGGTCGGTGGGACGGTCGGGGCCCCACCAGTCGCCGAGCATCTCCGCCAGGGACTCCTCCCGGGCATCGGCCAGCCGCTCGGCGACCTCGCGGCCCGTGTCGGTCAGCACCAGCTCGATGCCCTCGCGCCGGGCCAGCCCCCGCTCCTCCACCTGCCGGCCGGCCTCGATGATCACGCCCAGCGGAACCGGGGTGCGGTCGGCCAGCACGGCCGGCTCCACAGCCCCGTACCGCTTGATCCGCAGCAGCAGCCAGCTCGCCGCGGGCAGCAGGTCGTACCCGGCGCGCGCGGTGATCCTCCGGTAGACCTCGCGCCGCCCCTCGCGCGTGCCCAGCGTCGACAGCGCCCGGCACACCTCGTCGTACGACGACCGCTCGACCGGGTTGCTGGCCAGCGTCTCCGTCACGTCCGGCGCGGTGACCGACGCCCGCAGCCGGTCCTCCCGCAGGAACCACGCCAGCACGAACCCGAGGAGCGCGACCGGGGCGGCGTACAGGAACACGTCGGTGATGGCGGAGGAGTACGCGTGCAGCGCGGCCGGGCGCAGCGGCGGCGGCAGCGAGCCGATGCCGCGCGGGTCGGAGGCGAGCGAGTCGGCCGACACGCCGGGCGGGAGCTGTGCGCCGCGGAAGGCGTCGGAGAGCTTGTCGCCGAGGCGGCCCGCGAAGACCGTGCCGAAGACGGCGACGCCGAAGGAGGCGCCGATGGAACGGAAGAAGGTGGCGCCGGAGGTCGCCACGCCGAGGTCCTCGTACCCGACGGCGTTCTGCACGATCAGGACCAGGACCTGCATGACGAGGCCGAGTCCGAGGCCGAAGACGAAGAAGTAGACGCTCATCTCGGCGGTGGCGCTGTGCTCGTCGAGCTGGTGCAGCAGGAGCAGTCCGAGGGTGGTGACGGCGGTGCCGGCGACGGGGAAGACCTTCCAGCGGCCGGTGCGGCTGACGATCTGGCCGGAGACGGTCGAGGACAGCAGCAGGCCCAGCACCATCGGCAGCATGTGGACGCCGGACATGGTCGGGCTGATGCCGTGCACGACCTGGAGGAAGGTCGGCAGATAGGTCATCGCGCCGAACATGGCGAAGCCGACGATGAAGCTGATCACGGCGGACAGCGTGAAGGTGCGGATGCGGAACAGCTTCAGCGGCAGCACCGGTTCCGCGGCCCGCCGCTCCACCGCCACGAACGCCACCGCCAGCAGCACGCCGAGCACCGCGAGCCCGATGATCTGCGCCGAGTCCCAGGCCCAGGTGGTGCCGCCGAGGGACGCGACGAGGACCAGGCAGGTGGCGACGGAGGCGATGAGGAACGTGCCGAGGTAGTCGATGGTGTGCCGGGTCGACTTGGGCGGCAGCCGCAGCACGGTCGCGATCACGACGAGCGCGACGGCGCCGACGGGCAGGTTGACGTAGAAGACCCAGCGCCAGCTCAGATGCTCGGTGAACAGTCCGCCGAGCAGCGGTCCGAGGACGCTGGTGGCGCCGAAGACCGCGCCGAACAGGCCCTGGTAGCGGCCCCGGTCGCGGGGCGGGACCAGATCGCCGACGATCGCCATCGACAGCACCATCAGCCCGCCGCCGCCCAGCCCCTGCACGGCCCGGAACGCGATCAGCTGCGGCATGTCCTGGGCGAGCCCGCACAGGGCGGAGCCGACCAGGAAGATCGCGATGGCGGACTGGAAGAGCCGTTTGCGGCCGTACTGGTCACCGAGCTTGCCCCACAGCGGGGTCGCGGCGGTGGCGGCCAGCATGTACGCGGTGACCACCCAGGACAGATGCTCCAGGCCACCGAGGTCGCTGACGATGGTCGGCAGCGCGGTGGACACGATGGTCTGGTCGAGCGCGGCCAGCAGCATCCCGAGCAGCAGGGCGCCGATGGAGACGAGGACATTGCCGGGGACGTGCTCCTCACCGGCCTGCCCCCGCGGCACCCGCAGCGTCTGTCCGGTGTTCCCCTGCGCGTCGTGGGCCATGAAGACCTCCCGAGGCTCTCTTCGACAACTCCATCGTGGTGGGTGTGTCCGGTTATGGCCTGTCGAGTCCCGTGGGAGGCCGAAATTCCGGGGGCTTCGGGCGGATGCGGTGGTCGTGTCTGCATAATCACGTGTGTTCGCTAGGGGGAGGACCGAACACATGACCGACACACAGGGGCATCCGTGCCCGGAATGCGGGGCGTTGCGGGGGCCGGACAACACCCCGTCCTGCGGGTGCGCCCTGCGCGCGGCCGAGGCACTGCTGGAGGCCCGCACGGCGGAGGCGGCCGCGGCGGAGGACTTCGACCCCCTGCGCATCCGCCCGTACGTCGACCTGGACGGGGCGGGGGCCGTCGTGGACGCGGCCGGGGCCGGGGCGGGACCGGCGCACACGGGGCCGTACGGCGACACGGCCGGGGCCGGGGCGGACCACGCGCACGGACGGTCCTACGGCGACCGTGACTCGGCCGGGACCGGGGCGGGCCCAGCGCAACCACGGCCGTACAGCGACACGGACCGGGCCGGAGCCGAGCCGGGGCCCGCGCACCCGCAGTCGTACACCGGAGCCGAGCCGGGGCCCGCGCAGCCCGACGACGAGCCCACCCAGGCCCTGCCCCCGGTGCCGGCCGCCGCCGCGGCCGAGGCGGCCACCGCGGCTCTGCCCACCCCGCTGGCGCCCCCCGCGGTGCCGCCCAGTGAGAACGACCTGCGGCTGTTCGAGACGGTTGCCGTGAGGCCGGGCCCGGCGGGAGGGGGCCGGGGCGTGTCGCGCCGGGGCCGCAGGAGCCGTACGGTGCTGCTCGCGGCGGGCGGAGCCGTCGTCGCGGTGGTGGCCGCGGCGGGGCTGGCGAGCGGGATGTTCTCCTACGACACGCCGACGCGGGACACCGCGCTGCCGAGCGACGTCCGCGAGGCCGCGCCCGAGGTGCGCACGAGCGAGGCGGCCGACCCGGCGCCCGCCACGTCCGGCACGTCGGCGAGCCCCACGACCGCGTCCCCGTCGCCCTCGGTGTCCGAGTCCGCGTCGGAGAGCCCGAGCGAGAGCGCGTCGCCCTCGCCGTCCGAGTCCAGTGCGTCGCCGACCCCCACGCCGTCGGCCACTGCGTCGCCGACCCCGACGGCCACGACGGCCTCCGCGGAGCCGGTCGAGAGCGAGGACGGCGGCGCGGTGCTGCGCCGCGGTGACTCCGGCAGGGAGGTCGCCGAGCTCCAGGACCGGCTGCGGCAGCTGTACCTCTACAACGGCGAGATCAACGGCAACTTCACACCGCCCGTCGAGGACGCCCTGCGCAACTACCAGTGGGCCCGCGGCCTCCAGGACGAGTCCGAGCTGGGCGTGTACGACCAGCCGACCCGGGCGATGCTGGAGTCGGAGACCGACGAGCCGTAGGCGCTCGGACCTACAGCGCCTGATCCACGTACAGCCGGATCTCCCCGTCCGGCCCGGCCTCCACCCGCACCTGGGTGAGGTCGCGGACGAGGACGTCCGGGCCGTGGAAGCCCGCGCGCGGGCCGATGCCCACGACGCGCATGCCCGCCGCGCGGCCCGCCTGGATGCCCGCGCCGGAGTCCTCGAAGACGACACAGTCGGCGGGGTCGACGCCGAGTTCGGCGGCGCCCTTGAGGAAGCCCTCGGGGTCGGGCTTGCTGGCACCGACGGACTCGGCGGTGACGCGGACGTCGGGCAGCGGGAGCCCCGCGGCGGCCATGCGCGCGCTGGACAGGGCGACGTCGGCGGAGGTCACGAGGGCGTGCGGCAGGCCGCGCAGGGCGGCGAGGAACGCGGGCGCGCCGGGGACGGGGACGACGCCGTCCATGTCGGCGGTCTCCTCGGCGAGCATGCGGGCGTTGTCGGCGTGGTTGTGCTCCATGGGCCGGTGCGGCAGCAGCACGGCCATGGAGGCGTGGCCCTGGCGGCCGTGGACGACCTTCATGACCTCGTCGCCGTCGAGCCCGTGCCGCTCGGCCCAGCGCCGCCAGACGCGTTCGACGACGGCGTCGGAGTTGACGAGGGTGCCGTCCATGTCGAGCAGGAGGGCACGGGCGGTGAGCACGGTCGTGGCCGTCATCGGCAGCATCTCCAAGCAGGTCAGGGGGCGCGGGGGGTGGCCCCGCCGTCTCCCCCGGAGGAACAAGGCGGCCCCGCCCGCCGGTCAGGGAAAACGGGCGGGAGCCACTTTGTTTCTCCACGGTACAAAACATTTCCGGCATCGCGCCAGCCTCTGCGGAAACCTTCACCTTCCGTTCAGCTCGCCCGGCCGTCTCATCCGGCCACGGCCTCCCACAGGCTCCACAGCCCGAGGCCCAGCATCAGCAGCGCGGCGATCTTGGTGATGAGCACCAGCGGAACCCGCTTCATCAGGGCCTTTCCGCCCACGATGCCCAGCCCGGCGACCGCCCACAGGGCCAGCACCGCACCGAGACCGACGGACAGCGGATCGTCGTAACGGGCGGCGAGGTTGGCGGTCATGATCTGCGTGAGATCGCCGAACTCGGCGACCAGGATGAGCATGAACCCGGCCCCGGCGACCTTGAAGAACGACTGGTTCTCCGGCCGGCGGACCTCCTCCTCGTCCTCGTCCTTCTTCATCAGCAGAACGGCCGCGCCACCCAGGAACAGCACACCGGTCAGCGCGTGAAGGATCTGCTGGGGCAGCAGCGTGAGCACGCTGCCGGCCGCGACGGCGAGCGCGACATGCAGCGCGAAGGCGGCGGCGACGCCCGCGAAGACGTAGGAGGCGCGGTAGCGGGTGCCGAGCACGAGACCGGCGAGCGCGGTCTTGTCGGGCAGCTCGGCGAGGAAGACGACGCCGAAGACGAGCGCCGTGACGGACAGGCTGATCAAGGTTCCTCAATCGGTCGGGACTGCCCCCACCGAGAGTGCGTGAACCCTTCGGACGCGACCTCGGCAAGGGCAGCGCACGTCACCCCTGCCGTACGGCACGGGCGGGCACTGCTTGCCGAAGGTCTCGCTGGCCGGTCCTGGTGAGGACCCGGCTCCGGGCGCCGGCCCAGCCTGGGCTGAGCAGTATGTCGACGGTCCGGCGAAGAGCTACTCCCCTTCTGCGCCGCCCATCGTACGCGAGGAGAAGTTCGAACCCGAACCTTGTCGTGTCATGCGCACGTCACTAACTTCTCACCCGGCGCACATCCGTTCGCAACGCCCCACCGCGAGCATTCCCACGCCCGCACGCAACACCCCCACACCCCAAGGGAGTTCAGCATGGCCAGGTTCTACGCGCGTCGACGCCTGAGCATAGTCGCGGCACTCACCGGACTCATAGCCTCCGTCGGCCTCTTCAACGGCCCGACCGCCTCCGCCGCCCTCCCCACCCCGGTCAGCGGCGCCACGGCCCGCAGCTACCTCGCCGCCCTCACCGTCGCGACCGAGGACCGCACCGGCTACAGCCGCGACCTCTTCCCGCACTGGATCACCGTCTCCGGCACCTGCAACACCCGCGAGACGGTCCTCAAGCGGGACGGCTCGAACGTCGTCACCGACTCCTCCTGCGCCGCCACCAGCGGCAGCTGGTACTCCCCCTACGACGGCGCCACCTGGACCGCCGCCTCCGACCTCGACATCGACCACCTCGTCCCGCTCGCCGAGGCCTGGGACTCCGGCGCCGACAGCTGGACCACCTCCCGCCGCCAGGCCTTCGCCAACGACCTGACCCGCCCGCAGCTCATCGCGGTCACCGACAACGTCAACCAGGCCAAGGGTGACCAGGACCCGGCCACCTGGATGCCGTCGCGCACCGCCTACCGGTGCACCTACGTCCGCGCCTGGGTACAGGTGAAGTACTACTACGGCCTGTCGGTCGACTCGGCCGAGAAGACCGCACTGCAGAACTACCTCGCCCCCTGCTGACCGGAACCTCGCCCGCAGCCCCCTCCTTCCGTACCGTACGGGGCGACGAAGGAGGGGGTCGCGTGGCGGGACTCCGGCTCGGACCACTGCTCAGACACACCGGCGACTCGTCCGCGACCGTCTGGGTCGAGACGAGCCGCCCCTGCACCACCGAGGTGCGCTGCGCGGACGGTGCCCGCGGCTCCGCGGCCACCTTCCAGATCGCGGGGCACCACTACGCCCTGGTCGAGGTGACGGGCCTCACCGCCGGCACCTCGACGGCGTACGAGGTGATCCTGGACGGCACACGCGTGTGGCCGCTGCCGGACGCCCCGCCCTCCGAGATCCGCCTGACCGGACGGGACGGGCCGGTCCGCGTGGCCTTCGGCTCCTGCCGCTGGGCCGCTCCCCCGGCCGGCGAGCCGGACCCGGTCGGCCCCGACGCCCTCGACACCCTCGCCGCCCGCCTGGCGGCCGACCCGCGGGCCGAGCGGCCCGACGTCCTGCTGCTGCTCGGCGACCAGGTGTACGCCGACGAGACCTCCCCGGCGTTCCGGCGCCGGCTGGCGGCGCGCCGCGACCTGAAGGACCCGCCGGGCAGCCAGGTCGCGGACTACGAGGAGTACACCTGGCTCTACCACGAGTCCTGGCTCGACCCGGAGGTGCGCTGGCTGCTGTCGACCGTGCCGAGCCTGATGATCTTCGACGATCACGATGTCGTCGACGACTGGAACACCTCCGCCTCCTGGGTCGCCGACATGCGGGCCACGTCCTGGTGGCGCGAGCGGGTGCTGGGCGGGCTGATGTCGTACTGGGTCCACCAGCACCTCGGCAACCTCAGCCCGGCCGAACTGGCCGCCGACCCGCTCTACGCCGCCGTACGCGAAGTCCCCGACGGCACCGAGGCGTTGCGCGCCTTCGCCTGCCGGGCGGACGCCGACCCGGCCTCCGTGCGCTGGAGTTACCGCCGGGACTTCGGGCGGGTGCGCGTGCTGATGGTGGACAGCCGGGCGGCGCGGGTGCTGGCGGAGGACGCGCGCGCGATGCTCGACCCCGGTGAGGCCGCGTGGCTGCGGGCGCAGGCCCTGGACGCGCGGGACGAGGTCGACCACCTGCTGATCGGCACCTCGCTGCCGTGGCTGCTGCCGCACCTGGTGCACGACGCCGAGGGCTGGAGCGCGGCGCTGTGCCGGGGCGAGGAGGGGTCACGCCGGGCGCGGTTCGGGGAGCGGCTGCGGCGGGCGGCGGACCTGGAGCACTGGGCGGCGTTCCCGGGCTCCTTCGAGGCGCTTGCGGCGCTGATCGCCGAGGTGGGCTCGGGTCCCGGGGCGCCCGCGAGTGTGCTGGTCCTCTCCGGGGACGTGCACCACGCGTACATCGCCGAGCCGTCCTGGCCGGCCGGGTCGGGCCCCGAGGCCCGGACGCTCCAGCTGACCTGCTCCCCGGTGCACAACTCCGTGCCGCTGTCGATGCGGCTGGGCTTCCGGTTCGGCTGGAGCCGGCTCGGGCGGGCGCTGGGGCGCGCCCTCGCCGGGCGCGGAAAGGTGCCGCGGCCCTCGATCGACTGGCACAGGACGGGCGGGCCGTGGTTCGGCAACCAGTTGATGACACTGACGCTGCGGGGGCGCGGGGCGATGCTGCGGCTGGAGCGGGCCCGGGCGGAGTCCGGGGGCGGCGGCAAGGGCGAGGGTGGGGCGCGTCTTGTGACGGTGGAGGAGGTCCGGGTGACGGAGGACGGGGCGGGATCAGGGGGCGGGGCGCGTCAAGAGTGGCTAAATGTTGAAGTTGCAAGCAATGATGAGGTCACCCTAACCTTTCGGTCACCCGCTCGGCACGTCCCCCGGCCGGTCCGCCCCGGACCGGTCCGACCGAAGGAGTCTCCCCCTATGACCGACCGACTGAACTCCGCCCAGCCCTACGTCCTAGGCCTGTTCCGCGTGGTCGTCGGCCTGCTCTTCGCCTGCCACGGCGCCGCCTCGCTCTTCGGCGTCCTGGGCGGCGCCGCCGGCACGGGCGGCACCATCCCCTCGGGCACCTGGCCCGGCTGGTACGCGGCCGTCATCCAGCTCGTCTGCGGCAGCCTGGTCCTGCTGGGCCTGGGCACCCGCGCCGCCGCGTTCCTGGCCTCCGGCTCCATGGCGTACGCCTACTTCGACGTGCACCAGGGCTCGGCCCTGTGGCCGCTGCAGAACGGCGGCGAGGCCTCGGCGATGTTCTGCTGGGCCTTCTTCCTGCTGGTCTTCACCGGCTCCGGCGCCTTCGGCCTGGACCGCCTGCTCACGCGCCGCTCGGCGGGGCGGACGGAGCAGGCGGCGGAGACGTCGCCCGTCGCGGCGTAAGCCGGTGCCGTACGGCGCCCTTCCCCTCGGCATGCCGGGGGAAGGGCGCCGTTCCCGTGTCCGGGTCAGCCCGCGCCCGTGACCCAGCCGAAGGGCACGGTGAAGCAGCCCACGCGGGTGCCCTCGCCGCCGGGCCGGTCGTGGAGGACGACGGAGGACGCCTCGCCCTGCCGGAAGCCCCAGCTGTGATGCGCGGCCGCCTCGGCGGAACCGTCGGCGCGAGGGGCGAAGTCCAGCCACACCTCGTTCTCGGGGCCGGCGCGGTGCTCGCCGGTGCCGGACGCGTGCCGGTAGCGCTCCCCGGCCGCGGCCGGGTCGGCGCCGCAGGGCTTCTGGTGCACCTGGACGCCGTAGGCGTGGCCCGGCTTCATCCCTTCGACCCGCAGCCGGACGGTCGTGGCACCGAGGGGCTCGGTGTGCTGGGAGACCTCGATCCAGGCGGCGGCCGGGACGAGGTCCATGTCGTACGTGATCGCCGCCGACGGCACGAAGGCGGTGGGCGGGGCGAACCGGGCCTGCGTGCGCATCCAGTAGCCGTCCGCGCGTCCGTCCGCGCCTGCCACGTGTCCGCCCGCGCCGCCGGGGCCTGTGGCGACCAGGGCCGCCGCGACGGCTCCGGCGCAGAGAGCTCCCACCATGATCTGTACCGTCCCTCGCATCAGGTTCGTGTGTTACGCGCCTTATGTACCCGTTCATCGGCTGCGGGTCCGCTCCCGTTGCCAGGTGACGCGGCGGTGAAGGCGGCGTGCCGGGCACACGAGCCCCCTGTGAACCTCCCGTCACAGCCGCCGCGTACGCTGTATGGCTGTCAACGGCCCCTCTTGCCGCTCCCCGCGCGCCATCGCGGCAGGCCGGGCCACGGGGGGTCGTACGGGGAGTGGTTGTGTTCGAGAGTCTCGGCTCATTGGCCGGAAGTCCATGGATCTATGCCCTGGTGGGCGTTTCCGTCCTGCTCGACGTGTTTCTGCCGGTGCTGCCCAGCGGGGTGCTGGTGATCATGGGGGCCACCGCGGCCGCCGCGGGGACCGGCGCCGCGGCCGGCCGGGTCCCGCACGACGTGCCCGACATCCTGGCCCTGACGCTGTGCGCCGCCACGGCCTCGGTGCTGGGCGACCTCGTCGCGTACCGGCTGGCCTGGCGCGACGGCACGCGGCTGGCCCGTGCGATCGCCCGCTCGCCGCGGCTGGCCCTCGCGCAGGAACGTCTCGGTACGGCCCTCGCCCAGGGCGGTGGCGCGCTGGTCGTCCTCGCCCGGTTCGCCCCGGCCGGCCGCTCGGTCGTCTCCCTCGGCGCGGGCGCCGCCCACAGCCGCGCCCGCGACTTCCTGCCCTGGTCCGCCCTTGCCGGCCTCTCCTGGGCCACCTACAGCGTCGCCCTCGGCTACTTCGGCACCCACTGGCTCGGCGCGGGCTGGCTCGCCACCGGCGTCTCGGTCCTGGCCCTCTTCGCGGCCGGCTCCGGCGCGGCGTACCTGATGCGCAGACCGCGCGAGGTCGCGGAGCCTGCGTAGGCCGGGCCCCTAGCTCGCCCTTCTGACCGCCGCCCCCTGTCCCCGCACCTCCAGGCCGGACAGCAGCGCGGCCGTCGCCTCGGCCACGGCGTCCACGGCCTGGTCGAAGACCTCGCGGTTATGAGCTGCCGGGGCACGGAAGCCGGAAACCTTCCGGACGTACTGGAGGGCAGCGGCCCGGATGTCGGCCTCGGTGGCCTCCTCGGGCAGCACGGGCGGGCGGAGGGTCTTGATGCTGCGGCACATGCCTCCAGTGTTGCGCCGCAGGATGCGCCGCGCAGGCGAACGTCCACCCCCAGCGGAACCGGAGGAAATACATCCGGCCACTCCCCCCTTGTGCCGATCATGACCACTTTGGAGATCACTTACATCGGCGGCCCCACGGCTCTTCTCACCCTGGGCGGACTGCGGCTGCTGACCGACCCCACCTTCGACGCGCCGGGCGAGTACGCGGTCGGGTCGCGGACGCTGGTCAAGAAGGTCGGGCCGGCGGTCGGGGTGGAGGAAGTGGGGGTGGTGGACGCGGTGTTGCTGTCGCACGATCACCACCCGGACAACCTCGACACCTCGGGCCGTGCCTATCTCGGCGAGGTGCCGGTCGTGCTGTCGACTCCGTCGGCGCACGCGCGCGTGGGCGGCCCGGTGCGGGGTCTGGCGCCCTGGGAGCATGTCGAGGTGGAGCGCCCCGACGCCCCTGGCACCCCGCTGCGCGTCACCGCCGTACCCGCGTTGCACGGCCCGGAGGGGTCGGAGCCGCTGGTCGGGGAGGTCACCGGGTTCGTGCTGTCCGGTGAGGGCCTGCCGAAGGTGTACGTCAGCGGCGACAACGCCTCGCTGGACCGGGTCCGGGAGATCGCCGACCGCGAGGGCCCGTTCGACGTGGCGGTGCTCTTCGCGGGGGCCGCCCGCACGCCCCTCGTGCCGGACGCCCCGCTGACCCTGACCAGCGAGCGTGCCGCCGAGGCGGCCACCCTGCTCGGCGCCCGGCATGTCGTACCGCTGCACTTCGAGCACTGGGGCCACTTCACCGAGGACGGCCCCACGCTGACCAAGGCCTTCGAGGCCGCCGGCCTGTCCGAGCGGCTGCATCTGCTGAGCCCCGGCGGTTCCGTGGCCCTGCCGCCTCTGTCATGATCGACAACGAGGCGGCCACCGCATCGGGGCCGACCGACGACAAGGAGCCACATCCATGGCGCACGACAACCTCGGCATCGCCGTACTAGGACCCGGTGGCGTGGGCGGCCTGCTCGCCGCGCTGCTGTCCCGCGCGGGCCACCGCGTGATCTGCCTGGCCGGCGAGAAGACGGCCGACACCCTGCGCACCTCCGGGATCAGCGTCCGCAGCGGCCTCTTCGGCGACTTCACCGCGCGCGTGGAGGCGGACACCGAGCTGCGCGAGCCGGTCGACGCCTGCCTGGTCACCGTGAAGCAGACGACGCTCGGCGAGGCTCTCGCGCGCGTGCCGGCCGAGGCCCTCGGCGACGGACTGCTGGTGCCGTTCCTCAACGGCGTCGAGCACCCGGCCACCCTGCGCGAGCACTACCGCGCCGACCGGGTCGCGCCCGCGGTGATCCGGGTGGAGTCCACGCGCGTGGCGCCCGGGGAGATCGAGCACGGCAGCCCGTTCGCCGAGATCGACCTCGCCGGGGACCCGGTGCCGGACGAGCGCCTGGACGCCCTCGCGGCGGCCTTCACCGCGGCCGGCCCGAAGACCCGGGTCGTGCCGGACGAGGCGGCCGCGCTGTGGGCCAAGATGTCCTTCCTCGCACCCTTCGCGCTGCTCACCACCCGGCTCGGCCTCCCCCTGGGCGAGGTACGCACCGCTCACCGCGCGGAGCTGACGGCCCTGGTCGAGGAGACGGCCGCGGTCAGCGGCGCCAGCGGCGGTCCGGCCGAGCCGGCCCAGGCCCTCGCCCGCTACGACGCCTTCCCGGCCGCCACGAAGTCGTCCATGCAGCGCGACGCCGAGGCCGGCCGACCGCTCGAACTGGACGCCATCGGCGGCGCGTTGCTGCGCGCGGCGCAGCGCCACGGGGTGCCGGTGCCGGTGGCGACGCGGCTGGTGTCCGAGCTGACGGCGACGGCCGGCTGAGCCGCTCGCCTCTGCGGTACACGCGGGTGTCCTGGGCGGATCGACGCCCTGGGCACCCGCGCGCGCATGCGCCCCGAACACTCGTTCATCCGCCGGTACACCGTTCGTGTGAACCACGGGAAGCTGCTCGCACCTCAAAATCGAACAGGCGTAGCATTGCCGCGTGGCAACGACCTATGACTTCCCGAGCGACCTGCTAGCCGGTCAGGAGGAGCTGCATCAGGTCCGGGCCGAGCTGTCGGCCCTGCTGAAACGTCTTCCCTGGTCGGTGGAACCCCTCGACGGCTTCAGCGACAGCGGCGGCTGGCGCAAGGTCGAGCGCCCCGCCTCCCCGGGCTGGACCGAGGACGAACAGGCCGAGGTGGAGAAGCTCCGCCGCCGCGAACACGAACTCGCCGTCTTCATCACCACCCACCGCTTCTGGTCGGAGATCTCCGGCCCGGACCGCGTGACCGCACGCTCCCAGCTCAAGCATGCCCATGAGAACGCCCACAAGGACGCGGAAAGCTGAACGCCCCCCGAAAGCGCGGGCGTTAAGCTGACCGGCCGTGATCATGGTGTTCACGACAAGCCGCCCGCGCCGCCGGGCGCGAGAGTCTCAGGGGGATGACGGCGTGAGCAAGATCGAGGAGTTCGAGGAGCTGCGGCCGCTGCTGTTCTCGATCGCCTACCGCATGCTGGGCAGCGTGAGCGAGGCCGAGGACGCCGTACAGGAGACCTGGCTGCGCTACGCCGACACCACGACCGTCCCGAGGTCGACGAAGTCGTTCCTGTCGGCCACGGTCACCCGGATCTCCATCGACGTACTGCGTTCCGCGCGCGTGCGACGGGAGGAGTACGTCGGCCCCTGGTTCCCCGAACCGCTGCTGAACGACCCGTACGACGATCCCGCGCGGTCGGCGGAACTGGCCGACTCGGTGTCCATGGCGGCCCTGGTCCTCCTGGAGCGGCTCAGCCCGCTGGAGCGGTCGGTGTTCGTGCTGCGGGAGGTGTTCGCCTTCGGCTTCGACGAGATCGCCTCGGCGGTGGGGCGTTCGGAGTCGGCCTGCCGGCAGCTGCTGGTGCGGGCGCGGCGGCACATGGAGGCCGGGCGGCCGCGTTTCACGGCGGACGACGAGGAGCGCCAGAGGCTGGCGACCCGCTTCTTCGACGCGCTGCGGGACGGCGACGTGGGCGGACTCCAGGACCTGCTGGCCGCCGACGTCCAGTTCGTCGGCGACGGCGGCGGCAAGGCCCCGCAGCTGGCCAGGGCCGTCGTCGGCGCGCAGAACGTGGCCCGCCTGCTGGGCTCCGTCTTCCCCCTGATGGCCCGGGTCGACATCACCTTCGAGCCGCACCGGATCAACGGCCAGCCCGGCGCGATCTTCCGCGACCGCGACGGCCGCGTCCTGCACACCCTCGCCCTCGACGTCGTCGACGGCCGCATCGAAGCCATCCGTACGGTGATCAACCCCGACAAACTGGCCCACCTCGGCCCGGTCGGCGACGCCTGGGCCGCGGACCGCGAGGTACGGCAGGCCCGCCGCTCATGAGAACGGCCCCCCGGAGATCACTCCGGGGGGCCGTCGATGTGGGCGCGGACGGTTTCGAACCGCCGACATCCTGCTTGTAAGGCAGGCGCTCTACCCCTGAGCTACGCACCCGTGAACGAGTCGACAGCCTACATTGCCGGGGGTGGTGCCCCGCAAACCCTTAGAGGTTCCGGGGGAAAACCCCACCATGAATCCGGGAGCGGCCCGGATCCCCCGGTGCCCGGGCGGACCGTACGGTCGGAGAGTGTCGTACCGGCCGCCGGGCCGGGCGCAGTCGTCTTCAGGGAAGACCAGGGGGAATCGTCATGGGCAGCTCCGTCATCGTGCGCACGGCCGTCATCGCCGGTGCCGTCGCACTCGTCGTCGGCGGGCTCGCCGGATGCGCGTCCTCCGGGGACGACAAGAAGCCGGAGAGCCGTTCCTTCGCACTGGAAGGACGCACCCTCACCATCGACTCCGAGGACTCGGCGCTGGAGATAGTCGCCGTGGACGGCGGGCAGCGGGACAGCGTCGAGGTCACCCGGTGGTTCGACGGCCAGGTGGTGCTCGGCGACAGCCCCGACATCAGCTGGGCCATGGCGGACGACCGGTTGAAGCTCCGGGTGGACTGCTCGGGGTTCATCGCCGACTGCGAGGCCAGACACCGTATCGAGGTGCCGCGCGGCATCGAGGTGAAGGTCGAGGACGGGGACGGAAGCGTCGAGGCCAGCGGCTTCCACGACGCCCTCAGCATCCGCACCGGCGACGGCTCGGTCCGGGTCAGCGACAGCACCGGCCCGCTGGACCTGCGCACCGGGGACGGCTCCATCCGCGCCGAGACGACCGCCCGGCAGGTCAACGCCGAGACCGGCGACGGCTCCATCCACCTCGACCTGGGCGCCGTGCCGGACGTGGTGAAGACCCGCACCGGCGACGGCTCGGTCCACCTCGAGCTGCCCCGCGCCACCTATCACGTCACCACCCGCACCGGCGACGGCTCCGTCCATGTCGACGTCCCCCGCGACGACTCCAGCCGCCACCTGATATCCGCCCAGACCGGCGACGGGGGCATCACGGTCGACACGGCCGACACGGCTGGATGAAGCCGGCGCGGCCCTGCGTCCACGGTCCTTCCCGAACTCGCCGTCTCCGTCGCGAACTGACAGGCCCGTGTGTTCGTCCTTAACCGGTGGGAGAATGACACCGGCAGGGCGCGACAGCACGGGAGAGGGATGTGACGGCGACACCACCGCAGCCGTATTCGCCGTCGAAGCGGCGCGCCCGCCGCCCCGCGCGGCCCGCGCTGCGGGACGCCCTGCGCGACACCCTCGCCCTCGCCGCGCTGCCCCTGGCCGTCGGCCTGGCGCTGCCCGCCGCGTTCGCCGGTGGCGGCACCCGGCGCTGGTTCGGCGGGCGGGCGGACAGCCAGCGCGCGGAGGCGCAGGCGGCGAAGGACGACGCGGCGGCCGCGTTCTACGAACTCGACACCGCCCAGCGGGATCTGCGGATCTCGATCGAGACCATCTCCGCGGTCGACGACTCCCCCGCCGCCAAGCGGGCCGCCGCCGACTTCACGGACCTGGGCCGCCGGATCGACGAGGCCAGTCAGCGCTACATCCAGGCCGTGGACGCCCATGACCTGGACCGCGACGACCTGGAGGCGTCGGCGGCCGCCCGCGCCCGCACCGAGCTGACCGCGGCCAAGGACGAGCTGGTCAGGGTCAACGCGGACCTGGACCGGTTCGCGCAGAGCCTCGGCCCGCTGCTGGGCAAGGCCGAGACCCAGCTGGCCCGGCTCGCGCCCGCCGTGGAGCGGGCCCGGCAGGCGCTGCTGGCCGCCTCGAACGCGCTGGACGCGGTCCGCGGTTCGGGCCTGCGCGCCGACGACCTCGCCGCCCGGCTCGCGGCCCTCGCCCCGGAGCTGACCCGGCTCAACCAGGGCGCCGGGCAGCACGGGGTGCCGCAGACCCTGGACCGGGCCGAGCGCGTGTCGCGGGAGGCCGAGGCGATCCGCGCGGAGGCCGAGCGGCTGCCGGAGCGGGCCGCCGAGATCGACCACCGGCTGGTGTCCCTGCGCACCCGCGCCCAGGCGCTCACCACCCGCGCCGGGCAGGTCGAGCCGGTGCTCAGCGAGCTGCGCCGACGGTTCACCGTCGCCTGCTGGCAGGACCTCCAGCATGTGCCGGAGCAGGCCGAGGAGCACGTACGGCAGGCCGAGGCGAAGCTCGCCGAGGCGCGGGCCGCGCGCGACGAGCAGCGGTGGGCGGACGCCACGGCCCTGCTGTCGACCGTGCGGGCGCTGCTGAACAGCACGGACGAGGCCGTCTCGGCGGCCGGGGACCGGCTGAAGCGGCTGAACGCCGTGCAGAAGGACCCGCAGCAGGAGATCGAGCGGACCCGGTTCGCGATCCGGGACGCGCAGCGGCTGGCCATGGCCGGGCGCAGCACCCCCGATCCCCGGCACGCCCGCCCGCTGGACGACTCGGTGGCACGCCTGGAGCGGGCCATCGGCACGCTGGAGGGCCGGCACCCCGACTACTGGCACTTCCTGACCGAGACGGAGGGCGTGCGGCAGAGCGTGGCGCGGGTGGTGGCGCAGATCCGCGAGGAGCGCGGCACCGGTCACTGAGCCCCCGGCCCGGCCCGGTGCACGGCCATGTGCACGCCATTTGCGCACCGTGTGAGCCGGGCGGATATTGGGGGTACGCAGTAGGCCTCCGCTAGTACCGCACCCAAGGGAGGCGGACATGGCCACACACGCGTTCCACTCCGGATCGCGCCAGGGGTTGAAGCTCGACGAACACCTTCCCGTCGACCACCGGCTGAGCAAGGTCTACCGAGTCGGAGCCGGTCTGATGGGCCTGGTCCTGCTGGCCTTCGGCATCCTCGGGCTGACCAACAACATCGGCTTCTTCGACACCGGCGGTGACCAGGTCGCCGGCCTGAACACCAACGGCGCGCTCAGCGTCCTGTCGATCGTCGTCGGCCTGCTCCTGTTCGTCGGCATGGTGATCGGCGGGAACTTCGCGTCCACGCTGAACATGGTCCTCGGCGTGCTGTTCATCATCAACGGCCTGCTGAATCTGGGCCTGCTGGAGACCGAGTACAACTTCCTGGCCTTCGAGATCCAGAACTGCCTGTTCAGCTTTGTCGTCGGCATCCTGCTGATGACCTTCGGGATGTACGGGCGGGTCGGTTCTGCGCTGCCGCACGACAACCCGTACTGGCGGGCTCGCCACCCGGGGCAGGCGGAGGCCGAGCAGCGGGCGCCGGATCTCTCGACCGGGCCGCGCACCCGGGACTCCCTGCCGCCGAAGGATGGCGGTTGACCTGCTGGTCGGCGCGGTTAATCTGTGCGCATGCCTCGCTATGAGTACCGGTGCCGTACCTGCGGTGACACGTTCGAGATGAGTCGGCCGATGGCGGAGTCCTCCGACCCCGCCGCGTGTCCCTCCGGGCATGACGACACGGTCAAGCTGTTGTCGACCGTCGCGGTCGGTGGCACCGCCGCCGCGCCCGCGCAGAGGGCGGGCGGCGGGGGCGGTTGCTGTGGTGGAGGGTGTTGCGGCTGACCCTGCCGTTCGTCGTCGGGTGCGGGTGCTTCGTGGTTGCCCGCGCCCACGCGGCGGAGCCGCATATCGACACAGCCCCGCGCCCCTAGGGGCGTCTACCCTCGGGTCGCCTTCAAGAACTCGCGGAGGATGCGCTCTCCCGCCAGTACGCCTCTCTCCGGCAGGGCGGTGATCTGGGGGGCCGTCCAGTCGGCTTCGGCGAGTTCGCCGTGGCCCGGGCGCCAGCCCTGGTCGGCGACGAGGAGCAGGTCCGCGTCCAGGAGGGAGTCGCCGGCCGTGAGGGTGAGGTCCGCTCCCGTGCGCCTCGCGACCTCGCGTACGGCCGCGCTCTTGGTGAGCGGCTTGGGGACGGCGTAGATCTTGCGGCCCTGCAGCGAGACCGTCCAGCCGCGGTTCTCCGCCCAGACCGCGAGTTCCTTGACCCACTCCTCGGGCAGCAGCTCGCGTTCGACGACCAGGTAGGCGAAGAGGTCCTCGGCGATCCGGTGCTTGCGGACCCACACCGGGTCGGCGGTGGCCATGAGGTGGTCGCGGATCTCAGCGAGCGGGGCGCACTCGTCGGCGAGCCGGGCCGTGACGGCCGCCTGCCAGTACGGGTCGGAGACGCCGTCGACCAGGATGTGGCCGCCGTTGGCGCAGATCGCGTACTTCGGGACCGGGCCCGGCAGGTTGATGCGCTGGTACTGCTTGCGGGTGCGGGTCGTCGTCGGCACGAAGACCGCCGCGTCGCCCAGCTCCGTCAGGAGTTCCGCCGCGGTCTCCGTCAGGTACGACAGCGGCTTGCTCTCGTGCACCTCGACGCACAGCAGCCGGGGCGCCCGCGCGTCCGGCATGGTCAGCGCGAGGGCCGCCGAGGAGTAGATCAGGGTCCGGTCCAGGTCGCTCGCCACGAGCACCGGCATCAGAGCGCCACCGCCTTTCCGTCGGCGCCCGTCGCGCCGCGTGTGTACTGGGGATGGATCAGCCCGACGCAGGTGTACGGCAGGCCGTCGACCTCCTCGACGGGCACACCGCGCTGCTCGGCGAGCAGCCGTACATGGTCGAGGTCGGCGCCCGCCCCGGTCCGGGCCAGGATCTTCCAGGGCACCCGGCGCAGCAGCACCCGGGTGGTCTCGCCGACGCCCGGCTTGACGAGGTTGACGTCGTGGATGCCGTACTCCTCGCTGATCCGCTCGACCGCCGCCCAGCCCTCCCAGGTCGGCTCGCGGTCGCCGGACTGCAGCTCCTTCACCGTCGCGTCCACCGCGTCCTGGACCTCCGCAAAGCGCGCGGACACCGCGTCCAGGAAGGCCACCGAGACGTCGGCGCCCGCCAGTTCGCGGTAGTACTTCGCGCCGTGGTAGTCGTGCGGGCCCACCAGGTCGGCCCTGAGCACCGTACGCGAAATCAGGCCGGAGACCGTGGAGTTGAGGCAGGCCGAGGGTATGAGGAAGTCCTCCCGGGTGCCGTACGTGCGGACGCAGGAGCCGGGGTCGGCGAGGACGGCGATCTCCGGGTCGAAGCCGGCCGGGCCGCCCGTCGCCTCGAACTCCTCGATCGCGGCGGCCAGTTCGCGGGTGATGGCGCCCTTGCCGGTCCAGCCGTCGACGAAGACGACGTCGGCCGGGTCGTGGTGGGCGGCCAGCCAGCGCAGCGCGTTGGCGTCGATGCCGCGGCCGCGCACGATCGACACGGCGTAGTGCGGCAGGTCCACGCCGTGCCGGGCCTGCGCCCAGCGGCGCATCAGCACGCCCACCGGGGTGCCCGCGCGGGCCAGCGACACCAGCACGGGGCGGGGCGACCGCTCGGCGAGCACCAGCTCGGTGACCGCGCCGACCGCCTGGGCGAGGCGGGCCGCCGACTCCTCCAGAGCCGTGTGGAAGAGCGCCTGGTACTGCTCGCTGGGCTGGTACTCCACCGGCAGCGACTCGGCGTAGTGCGCGCCGCCGCTCTGGATGGCCTCCTCGCGCTCCTCGGTGGGGGCCTCCAGCGTGACGTCCGAGAGGTCCTGGAGCAGCCAGCCGACCTCCTCCGGGGCGTACGAGGAGAAGGCGGGGCCGCGGAGCGGCTCGGGGAGCATGGTGGGCCTTTCGGGGACGTAGGACGGCACGACGGCGAGGACGACGTGCGGGATGTGTGCCGTCAGCTGGGCGAGGAGGCCGTCGGGGGCGTGCAGTTGTTCTGTGTCGCCGGCCGAGTCCACCACGGCTACGACGGCGTCGAAGCCGGCGCCGGCGACGTTGTAGGCGTAGCGGTCGCCGGGGCCGTCGGCGGGGTTGTCGTGGGCCGGGAAGACGAGGCGGGTGCGGATGGCGTACGCCGGGTCGTCTATGGCCAGGACCGGTGAGCGGGTCGTTGTGGAGAACCGTATCTGCGTCGCGGGGAGGAGTTGTTCCAGTTCTTGGGCCAGGCGGAGGGGGGCGTACATCAGCTCTTCGTTGCCGAGGACGAGGACGCTGTGCGACTCGGCCGGGAGGGCCTCTGCCAGGCGGGCTGCCATTTCCGGGAGGGCTGCGTCGAGGTGCTCGCGGTGGGCTGGGGTGAAGCCGTGTCTTCCGCCGTCGGGGAGGTCCTGTGGCCAACGCAGATCGACGTGGGTGATTTCGTTGTCGGGCGGCTGCGGGTTGTCGTGGGTTGCTCGCGCAGTTCCCCGCGCCCCTGAGTTACCCACCTCGAACCTCGTCACAAGTTCCTGGCCCTTCTCCAGGACGCCCTCGGGCAGGCGTACGGTCCCGGAGGCCGTGGCCACGAGGTCCACCCTCGCGCCTATCTCCCGCGCGAACTCCTCCAGGCGGCCCGCGTCCTCGCGGGAGCGCATGTCCACCAGGGCCACCACCACGTAGCGGCGCCTGGGGTAGCGCGCGTGCAGGTCGCGGATCGTGTTCAGCACCGTGTTGCCGGTGGAGAACTCGTCGTCGACCAGGACCAGGGGGCCGTCGCCCGCCAGGAGGGCCGGGTCCTCGGGGAGGAGGAGGTGGGAGGTGGCGTGGGAGTGGGACTCCTCGAAGCCGCCCGCGGGGGCCACGCCGGGGACAGGGCGGCGGGTGGAGTGGAGGTAGGGGGCGGTGCCGAGGCCGTCGGCGACCGAGTGGCCGAGGCCGGTCGCCGTCTCCGCGTAGCCGAGGACGACCGCGCGGGCCGCCTCCTGCTCGCCGAGGAGGTCGCGGACGCGGCGGCCGAGGGCGACGCCGTGGCCATGGACGACGGACGGCGACTGGGGCACGTGCTTGCCCAGCACGTTCGACACCAGCAGGTGGGCCCGCTTGGGGTTGCGGCGCAGAGCGAGGCCCAAGAGGGCCGTCAGGCTGTCGTCGCCCTCCAGTCCGACCCCGAGCCGCTCCGCGACCCAGGCGCCGGACCAGACCCCGTTGTTCTCTGAATGCTTCATGAGTTCCTGTGTCTTCAGCCGGGGATACCGGCGGCGAGCAGCTCCACGAAACCGACGTCCTCACGTGCCACGCCGAACACCTCGGCGCGCAGCATGGTCCGCTCGGCCCAGGCGCGGTGCGGCTTCACCTCATTCATTTTGTTCGTGTACGCCGACCGCAGTACACCCCCGCCGAGTCGCTCGGGCCGCAGGATGTCCTGGGCGTCGCTGTACTCCTCGTGGCTGACGACGGACAGCGCGTGGACGGGCAGCACGTGGGAGGGGTGGATGCAGGTCTTGCCTGTGAGGCCGTTGGCCTGGTCGAGGGTGATCTCGCGCAGCAGGCCGTCCATGGCGTGCTCGAGCAGCGCCTCGCGCAGTTCCTCGGCCTGTCCCTCCAGGAAGGGGCTGCGGCGCAACTGGGGCTTGAACATACGTTCCTGCACGCGGAAGTACTCCCACACCGGGCCGGTCACCGTGAAGCCGGTGCCGTCGGCGCGGCCCAGCATGTTCACCACGTCGGCGATCACGGAGGCCACGATCTGGACGTCGTACGCGGTCATGTCGGGCGCGCGGCGCAGGCCGTACGAGGAGCAGAAGTCGGTCACGCCGAGGCGCAGGGCGAGGACGCGGTCGCGGTACTTGTCGACCGCGCGGGAGATGCCCTCCAGGGTCTCCACCCGCGACTCCCGGTACAGCAGCTCGGGCGACTCCAGCACGGGCATCGCGAACAGCCGCTGTCCGCTCGCGGCCTCGGCGACGCTCAGCGCCTCCAGGAAGGGGATGCCGCGCTCCTCGGTGAACTTGGGCAGCACGAAGCCGGACAGCAGCCGGACCGCGGGGCCGAGGCGCCGCACGAGGTCGGGGATCTGCTCGGGGGCGCGGACGCGGATGAACAGCAGCGGGGGGTCCTCGGCGTACGGGGCACGCCCGGCCAGCTCGGTGAACTGGCGGACCAGGTTCTCCTCACCGCCCGCCACCTCGGCGTCGTGGATGGAGTCCTCCAGGCACAGCACCATCGACACCACGCCGCGTGCCGTCTGCTTGACGATGTCGTCGGCGAGCCGGGGGCGGGTCGCCGGACTGTACAGCGTGGCGCCCAGGGCCGCGGACAGCAGCCGGGCCGGGGAGCCGGCGGTGAATGCGCACGGCTCCTGATGGAAGAGGCGCTGTCGCACCTCAGGGGCGATGTGCCCGAAATGACGCATAAAGCTCCCCCGTGGTGCCGGATTGACCTGTGAGGTGACGATGGGTGGCCGGTAATAGTACGTAGGAGTCCATGTCCGAGGTTCCCTCAGGGCATGAATTTCCGGTAACGCGGGCGCGCACAGCCGTCCGTTTCTCCACCGCACCCCCGCATTGTCGTGACCAGGACCGAGAAGGCAGGATGGCCGCATGACGCACGCGATGCTGAAGGGGTCGAACGTCCCGGTCGAAGCCACCACGGTGCGCGCTGTGCTGCGCTGGACGCCCGGGCAGGGTGTTCCGGACGTCGACGCCTCGGCGCTGCTCCTCGGCCTCGACGGTCGTGTGCGCTCCGACGAGGACTTCGTCTTCTACAACCAGCCCCGGCACCCCTCCGGGCAGGTGTGGCGGCTCGGCAAGAAGCGGGTCACCGAGGGCCTGACCGACACGATCCAGACAGATCTGGCCGGTGTCGAGTCCGGAGTCGGCCGGATTCTGCTGGTCGCTTCGGCCGACGGGGTGACTTTCGACCGCGTACGTTCGCTGCGGATTTCGCTGTACGACCCGTCGGCGGGTGAGGGTGAACCGCTGGCGTATTTCGACATCAAGCCGGAGACCGGTCAGGAGACCGCGCTGATCTGCGGGGAGCTGTACCGGCGCGGCGACGGGTGGAAGTTCCGGGCGCTCGGGGAGGGCTATTCCGACGGGCTGAAGGGGCTGGCCACGGATTACGGCATCTCCGTGGACGAGGGCGAGGTGGCCGAGTCCTCGCAGGCCTCGCAGTTCTCGCAGGCCTCCTCGCAGGCCTCCCAGTCCTCCCAGTCCTCGCAGGGCGAGTCCCCGCAGGCCGGGGCGCCCGAGGCCGCGCAGCCGCTGCCTCCGGAGGCGCCGACCACCGCGGTGCCTCAGCAGCCGGGGTACGGCTATCCGCAGCCGGCCTATGGGTATCCGCAGCCGGCCTACGGCTATCCGCAGCCGGTCGGGGAGTTCCAGCTGCCTCCTCAAGGGCCGCAGTTCATCGGGCGGTAGCGTCTGCCCGCCCCGCGCCCCTGAAAGACGGCCACGTCACCTCTCGGCCTTCGTCTTGTAGCCCCTGCCCCACTGCAGGCCCCAGCCGTACAGCCGGTCCAGTTCCGCCTGGAAGCCGTACACGAACTTGACCTCCCGGCGGACCATGATCTCGTCCTTGACGTTCTCGATCAGGACGACCGCGCAGGAGCGGGCCTGGGGGTGGCGTTCGTCGAGGCTGATCTCGATCCGGGGGCCGTTGCTCGGGTAGAGGGTGACGACGGCGTGGGTGCGGTCGAAGGCCGGGGTCTGGTCGTAGATGTAGACGAAGACCAGCAGGCGCTTGATCTGCTCGCGGTGGTCGAGGTTGACGTAGATCGTCTCGCCCGAGCCCGAGCCGAAGCGGTCGTCGCCGCTGAGCTTGACGTAGGGCGGGGCGTTGACGTCGCCGAGATAGCCGCCGAGGGGCTGGACGACGCCCTTGGTGCCGTCCTGGAGTTCGTAGAGGCAGCCGAGGTCGAGGTCGACGTTGACCATGCTCTGGGTGTGGCCCATGACCTCCGGGGGCCTGAGTGCCTTGAAGGGGTGGCGCAGCAGGCTCTCGCGCTGGGGGCCGCCGAGGTCGGAGGTGCGCATCCGCCAGGAGAGGTTGACGCGGAGGTTGCCGGTGGCCGCGCCCTGTTTGGTGAGGGAGACCTGGCTGTGGCGTCTGGTCAGTTCGATCGCGTTGCTCGACGCGCTGCCCGAGTCGAACTGGGTGTCCCGCCCGCGCCAGAGTCCGTCCAGCAAGCCCATGTCCCGCCCCCAATTGACGTAGAAAACCCCGGCGGGGCGGCGTCGGAGGACTGGTCCTCGACGCCGCCCCGCCGGAAAGCGTTCCTCACCCGTGAGGGTGTCACACCCCGGACGAGACCTCAGTCTTCTCGTCCGAGCCCGGATTTCCCTCGGCGGCCGCCAGCGCGCGGTTGCGGCGCACGGAGGACCAGAAGGACCAGCCGATCAGGATGACACCGATGGAGCCGGTGATGAGCTCGCTGATCTGGTACTGGATGGTGACCAGCAGGATCACCGCGAGGGCGCCGATGGCGTAGTGGGCGCCGTGCTCCAGGTAGACGTAGTCGTCGAGGGTGCCCTGGCGGACCAGGTAGACCGTGAGCGACCGGACGTACATGGCGCCGATGCCGAGGCCGAGGGCCATCAGGACGATGTCGTTGGTGATGGCGAAGGCGCCGATGACCCCGTCGAAGGAGAAGGACGCGTCCAGGACCTCGAGGTAGAGGAACATGAAGAACGCGGCCTTGCCGGCCAGGACGACCGCCGACTTGGGCTTGCCGGTGCGCTCGGCTTCCTCCTCGGCCTCGTGCTCGCGTTCCTCCTCTTCTTCGAGCTTGTCCTCGAAGTAGCCGGAGAGACCGCCGACGACCATGTACGTGATGAGGCCGGCGATGCCGGACAGCAGGACGGTTTCTGCCTTGTCGGCGTGGCCGGCGTGCAGGTGCGCGTGGGTCGCGAAGGTCATCGCGGAGGCCAGCAGGACGACCAGGGCGATGCAGACCGACAGCATGTCGACCTTGCCGAGCTTGGCGAGCGGGCGCTCCAGCCAGCCCAGCCACTTGATGTCCCGGTCCTCGAAGATGAAGTCCAGGAAGATCATCAGCAGGAACATGCCACCGAACGCGGCGATCGCCGGGTGCGCGTCGGTGACCAGCTGCTCATAGCGGTCCTTGTCGGAGAACGCGAGGTCGACGGCCTCGATCGGGCCCATCTTGGCGCTGATGGCGACGATGACCACGGGGAAGACGAGCCGCATGCCGAAGACGGCGATGAGGACACCGACCGTGAGGAAGATCTTCTGCCAGAAGGCATTCATCTTCTTCAGGATTCCGGCGTTGACCACCGCGTTGTCGAACGACAGCGAGATTTCCAGGACGGAGAGGATCGCCACGATGCCGAAGGCGGTCCACCCCCCGTAGAAGACCGCCGCGACCAGGCCGAGCGCGGTGACCGCGAACGACCAGCCGAAGGTTTTCAGAAGCACTGGCTACCCAATCCATACGTGTACGGGAATCCCCCGCGCCGCACTCGGCTTTACGAAACGTTGACTCCGAAGTCTAGAGCGATGCCCCGCAGACCGGACGCGTACCCCTGGCCTACTGCCCGGAACTTCCATTCCTGCTGGTAGCGGTACACCTCGCCGAAGATCATCGCGGTTTCGGTGGACGCGTCCTCGCTGAGGTCGTAGCGGGCGAGCTCCTGGCCGTCGGCCTGGTTGACGACACGGATGAAGGCGTTGCTGACCTGACCGAAGGTCTGGCCGCGTTCGTCGGCCATGTGGATCGAGACCGGGAAGACGATCTTGTCGCACTGGGCAGGGACCTTGGAGAGGTCGATGATCAGGGACTCGTCGTCGCCGTCGCCCTCGCCGGTGAGGTTGTCACCGGTGTGCTGCACCGAGCCGTCCGGGCTGGTCAGCTGGTTGTAGAAGACGAACCACTCGTCCCCCATGACCCGCCCGCCGCTGCACACCAGCGCGCTGGCGTCCAGGTCGAAGGGGGCTCCGGTGGTGGAGCGCGCGTCCCAGCCGAGCCCGACCATCACCTGCGTGAGGTTGGGTGCGGCCTTGGACAGGGAGACATTTCCTCCCTTGGCGAGCGTGACGCCCATGATGCTGGTCCCTCCCCGAGGTGTTGCTTTACGTGGCTGTCCTGCACGTCCGGCGCCGCACATAAACCGTGCGACGCCGGACGGTGACTTTCTCGCGACTGTCAGACGTTGACGCCGAAGTCCTGGGCGATGCCGCGCAGGCCCGAGGCGTAGCCCTGGCCGATGGCGCGGAACTTCCACTCCGCGCCGTGGCGGTAGAGCTCACCGAAGACCATGGCGGTCTCGGTGGAGGCGTCCTCGGAGAGGTCGTAGCGCGCGATCTCCGCCTCGCCCGCCTGGTTCACGACACGGATGAACGCGTTGCGGACCTGACCGAAGGACTGCTGGCGGTTCTCGGCGTCGTAGATCGAGACCGGGAACACGATCTTCTCGATGTCCGCGGGAACGGCGGCGAGGTTGACCTTGATCTGCTCGTCGTCGCCCTCGCCCTCACCGGTGATGTTGTCGCCGGTGTGCTCGACCGAGCCGTCGGGGCTCTTGAGGTTGTTGAAGAAGACGAAGTTGGCGTCGCTGCTGACCTTGCCGGAGCTGTTCAGCAGCAGGGCGCTCGCGTCGAGGTCGAAGTCCGTGCCGGTCGTGGTGCGGACGTCCCACCCCAGACCGACGATGACCGCGGTCAGGCCCGGGGCCTCCTTGGTCAGCGAAACGTTGCCGCCCTTGCTGAGGCTGACTCCCACGAGTCCTCCATTGGTGTCCAGGGGCGGGGTGCCCCGTCGTGCGTTGTCATCGGATCGAACGAGTCGATCCTAGTGACGGGTTCCCGCGCCACGCAGGCCCTGGGGCGAAGAATCAGAGGGTGTCGAGCGCCGTGACGTACTCGTTCAGGTCACGGGCGTCCGGCAGGCCGTTCACGACGGTCCAGCGCACGACGCCCTCCTTGTCGATGACGAAGGTGCCGCGCACCGCGCAGCCCTTGTCCTCGTCGAACACGCCGTAGGCGCGGGAGACCTCGCCGTGCGGCCAGAAGTCGCTGAGCAGCGGGTACTCCAGGCCCTCCTGCTCGCCGAAGACGCGCAGGGTGTGGATGGAGTCGTTGGAGACGGCGAGCACCTGGGTGTCGCGGTCGGCGAACTTCGGCAGGTTGTCGCGCACCTCGCACAGCTCGCCGGTGCACACGCCGGTGAAGGCGAAGGGGTAGAAGAGCAGCACCACGTTCTTGTCACCGCGGAAGTCGGAGAGCTTCACGGTGCGGCCGTGGTTGTCCTTGAGCTCGAAGTCAGGAGCCTTTTCGCCGACCTGGACGGTCATCTCGGGCAGTTCCCTTCGGTGGGGCTGTTCGGGTGGGACCACCCTACGAGGGAGCCGGGAGGGCCGGGCGGGCGGGACACCCGGGCAGACGGCGACATCCGGGCAGACACTCCGCGCAGACGGCCCGGACATGCCGAAGGACGGGCCGAGCGGGAGGCTCGGCCCGTCCTCTTGGGTTTCAGGACGGGGCCGGGGTCACTTCTTCGTCTTGGCCGCCTTGGGCGTCACCAGCCGGCTGCCGCTCCAGTCCTTGCCCACGCTGACGCTCTTGGAGGCCGACAGCCCCGCCGTCGTCGCGGCTTCCGAGATGTCGCTCGGCTCCACATAGCCCGCACGCCCGGTCTTCGGGGTGAGGAGCAGGATCGCGCCGCCTTCTTCGATGTACGTGGTGGCATCCACCAGCGCATCCGTCAGGTCGCCGTCGTCGTCGCGGAACCAGAGCACCACGGCGTCGGCCACGTCGTCGTAGTCCTCGTCCACCAGGTCGCTGCCGATGACTTCCTCGAGGGACTCGCGGAGCTCCTGGTCGACGTCGTCGTCGTAGCCGATCTCCTGGACCACCTGCCCGGGCTGGAACCCCAGCCTGACGGCAGGGCTCGTCCGCTCCTCCGCGTGGTCCGCGGTCGCGCTCACGGGTTGCCTCCTGATCATGTCTTGGGAAATAACTCAGCCACGCGCGTGCGCGAAGCATTGGCCGTAGTCCACACGGGCGGGACGGATCGCGCAAGTACCCGGCCGTCCAGACCGCCGAAACGGTGACGATCCTGGCGCTGTCACCGCAACTTCAGGCATGCGCTCTCGATCAATGGTGACGCACACCACACCTTTCTGCCCCGTTTGGGCGTTTGGGAACCATCTCTGGGTACGAGGCTCGAACATGGTTGCACCGAGTTGCCGGGTCTGCCCGTTACCTCTCGGTTACCTCTCGGTAGAGATGACGTTTGCCGCCCCGAGGTACACGATTAGGAGCGGTGCAGGCAGACCCGAACCCCCGCCGAACCCCCGAAGTACGGCCCTCCGACAGGTAAGGAACAGCGTGGTTCCCGGATCCGATCGCAATCCGATCATCATTGGCGGCCTTCCCAGTCAGGTTCCTGACTTCGACCCCGACGAGACCCAGGAGTGGCTCGACTCCCTGGACGCCGCCATCGACGAGCGCGGGCGGGAGCGTGCCCGCTACCTCATGCTGCGGCTGATCGAGCGGGCCCGCGAGAAGCGCGTGGCCGTGCCGGAGATGCGCAGCACGGACTACGTCAACACCATCGCCACCAAGGACGAGCCGTTCTTCCCGGGCAACGAGGAGATCGAGCGCCGGGTCCTGAACGCCACGCGCTGGAACGCGGCCGTGATGGTCTCGCGCGCCCAGCGCCCCGGCATCGGCGTCGGCGGCCACATCGCCACCTTCGCGTCCTCCGCGTCCCTCTACGACGTCGGCTTCAACCACTTCTTCCGCGGCAAGGACGAGGGCGACGGCGGCGACCAGGTCTTCTTCCAGGGCCACGCCTCACCGGGCATCTACGCGCGCGCGTACCTGCTGGACCGGCTCAGCGAGCAGAACCTCGACGCCTTCCGCCAGGAGAAGTCGAAGGCGCCGTACGGCCTGTCCTCGTACCCGCACCCGCGGCTGATGCCGGACTTCTGGGAGTTCCCGACCGTGTCGATGGGCCTCGGCCCGATCGGCGCGATCTACCAGGCGCGGATGAACCGCTACATGCACGCGCGCGGGATCGCCGACACCTCCAAGTCGCATGTGTGGGCCTTCCTCGGCGACGGCGAGATGGACGAGCCGGAGTCGCTGGGGCAGCTGACCATCGCCGCGCGTGAGGGCCTGGACAACCTCACCTTCGTCGTCAACTGCAACCTCCAGCGCCTGGACGGCCCTGTCCGCGGCAACGGCAAGGTCATCCAGGAGCTGGAGTCGGTGTTCCGCGGCGCCGGCTGGAACGTGATCAAGCTCATCTGGGACCGCACCTGGGACCCGCTGCTCGCCCAGGACCGCGACGGCATCCTCGTCAACAAGATGAACACCACCCCGGACGGGCAGTTCCAGACCTACGCCACCGAGTCCGGCGCCTACATCCGCGAGCACTTCTTCGGCGACGACCACCGGCTGCGCGCGATGGTCGAGGGCATGACCGACGACCAGATCCTGCACCTGGGCCGCGGCGGTCACGACCACAAGAAGATCTTCGCGGCGTTCTCGGCGGCCAAGGCGCACAAGGGGCAGCCGACCGTCATCCTCGCCAAGACGATCAAGGGCTGGACGCTGGGCCCGAACTTCGAGGGCCGCAACGCCACGCACCAGATGAAGAAGCTGACGGTCGACGACCTCAAGCGCTTCCGCGACCGGCTGCACCTGCCGATCTCCGACAAGGACCTGGAGAGCGGGCTCCCGCCGTACTACCACCCCGGGCGGGACTCCGAGGAGATCCAGTACATGCACGACCGCCGCAAGGGCCTCGGCGGCTACGTCCCCACGCGCGTGGTCCGCTCCCAGCCGCTCGCGCTGCCGGACGACAAGACGTACGCGACCGTGAAGAAGGGCTCGGGTCAGCAGTCCATCGCGACGACCATGGCCTTCGTCCGGCTCCTGAAGGACCTCATGCGGGACAAGGAGCTCGGCAAGCGGTTCGTGCTGATCGCGCCGGACGAGTACCGCACGTTCGGCATGGACTCGTTCTTCCCGAGCGCGAAGATCTACAACCCGCTCGGCCAGCAGTACGAGGCCGTCGACCGGGAGCTGCTGCTCGCCTACAAGGAGTCCCCGACCGGCCAGATGCTGCACGACGGCATCTCCGAGGCGGGCTGCACGGCGTCGCTGATCGCGGCGGGCTCGGCGTACGCCACGCACGGCGAGCCGCTGATCCCGGTGTACGTCTTCTACTCGATGTTCGGTTTCCAGCGCACCGGCGACCAGTTCTGGCAGATGTCCGACCAGCTGGCGCGCGGTTTCGTGCTGGGCGCGACCGCCGGCCGTACGACCCTGACCGGTGAGGGCCTCCAGCACGCCGACGGCCACTCCCAGCTGCTCGCCTCGACCAACCCGGGCTGTGTCGCGTACGACCCCGCCTTCGGGTACGAGATCGCGCACATCGTGCAGGACGGTCTGCGCCGGATGTACGGCGGCAGCGAGGAGCACCCGCACGGCGAGGACGTCTTCTACTACCTCACCGTCTACAACGAGCCGATCCAGCACCCCGCCGAGCCGGACGGCGTGGACGTCGAGGGCATCCTCAAGGGCGTCTACCGCTTCAGCGAGGGCACGGGCGGGTCGATCCCGGCGCAGATCATGGCCTCCGGTGTCGCCGTGCCGTGGGCGGTCGAGGCGCAGAAGATCCTCGCCGAGGAGTGGAACGTCCGTGCCGACGTCTGGTCGGCGACCTCCTGGAACGAGCTGCGGCGCGAGGCCGTCGCGTGCGAGCAGCACAACCTGCTGCACCCGGAGGAGGAGCAGCGCGTGCCGTACGTGACGCGCAAGCTCGCCGGGGCGCAGGGGCCGTTCGTCGCGGTCTCCGACTGGATGCGGTCGGTGCCGGACCAGATCTCGCGGTGGGTGCCGGGGTCGTACCAGTCCCTGGGCGCCGACGGGTTCGGCTTCGCCGACACGCGCGGTGCCGCGCGGCGGTTCTTCCACATCGACGCCCAGTCGATCGTGGTGGCGGTGCTGACCGAGCTGGCGCGCGAGGGCAAGGTCGACAGGTCGGTGCTGAAGCAGGCCGTCGACCGGTACCAGCTGCTCGACGTCTCCGCCGCCGATCCGGGGGCCGCGGGCGGAGACGCGTAGGGCCTGTCTTCCAGACCCCGCGACGCCGGCATGATCCGGAAGACAGGGCCTGAGCGCGCAGACCTACGATTGCGTGCATGAAGGAAGAAACCGCACAGGGCCGTTGGGAGCAGTTGACCCAGCGGCCCTTGCTGGCGCTCGCCGTCGTCTTCGCGGTCGCCTACGCGGTGCCGATCGTGGACTACTCGGCCGGGCACAAGCTCACGCGCGTGTGCGCGGTGACCGAGTGGGTGGTGTGGGGCGCGTTCGCCCTCGACTATCTGGTGCGGCTGGTGCTGGCGCCCCGGCGCTGGGAGTTCATACGCCGGCACTGGCTCGATCTGTGCGCCGTGGTCCTGCCGTTGCTGCGGCCGCTGGCCCTGCTGCGGGTGGTCTCGACGCTGCTGCTGGTCGGCAAGCGGGCGCGGATGGCCTCGCAGATCCGGCTGACGACGTACGTCGCCGGTGCGGTGGTCGGACTGCTGATGTTCGGCTCACTGGCCGTGCTGTCCGTCGAACGGGAGGCACCCGACGGGAACATCCGGACGCTGGGTGACGCGGTGTGGTGGTCGTTCACGACGATGACGACCGTGGGGTACGGGGATCATGCGCCGACGACCGGGCTGGGGCGGGTCCTTGCCGTGGGGCTGATGCTGTCCGGGATCGCGTTGCTGGGTGTGGTCACCGCGAACATCGCCGCGTGGTTCATTGCGCGGTTCGAGATGGATGATGCGGAGGAACGGCGGCAGACCGCGGCTATTGCTGCGCTGACCGAGGAGGTCAGGGCGCTTCGGGCTGAGGTTGCCGCGTTGTCCGGGGCGCGGTCGGGTGCGCCTACTGAAGAGCGGGGTTCTGTTTAGTCGCGGCTGCGGGCCGCCTTCGCTTCTCGCGCAGTTCCCCGCGCCCCTAAAAGACAAGCCACGTCAGTGCTAGCAGCGTGTCTATGGTTCCCAGGACCAGTGCGATCAGAGTCGGTACCTTGCGGGGGGACCTGCGGGTGCGGTCCAGGGAGAGCCAGCCGCAGGCTATGGCTGTGGGGCCCAGGAGGATTCCCAGGACGAAGAAGCCGGCCACGGCGCAGATGGCTCCGGTGATGGCGAGCGACGCGCGGTCCGGCCCGGTCCGCTGCCACGTCCGGCCGCGTGAGCGGGGGTACCCGCGCGTTCGATGTCCGAAGCTCGCCATCGTCAACTCCCTGGACCAGCAGGTCGGTTGGGTTCCGATGTCGGGCGGGTACCCCCGTCGCGCGGTTCATTCACGCCTTTTGCGGCGCGCTGCCCCCCTCCTGCAGCGCGCCGCATGTGTCCCACTGTCACCTGCGACGGCCGCCCAGGAGGAGGGGGCTTTAGCTCTCTCACCCTGATAGGGGAAATGCCGCCGGGTGGGGCGCCGTCAGATGTGGGCGGCGCCCGCGCCCGCCTCCGCGTTCGCGCCCCGCTTGGTGAGGAGGGCGACGAGGACGGCGACGCCCGCCACTCCCGCCGCGACCAGGGACGCCAGGCTCATGCCGGAGATGAAGGTGTCGTGGGCGACGTCCGTGATCTTGGTGACCAGCGGCTCCGGGGTGCCCGGCGTGATCGGTGCGACCCCGAGCTGGACGGCCTCGGAGGCCTGGTCGAGCCGCTCGGGAGCGAGCGGGGGCAGGCCCGCGTCGGCCCAGTTGCCGGCGAGGTCGCTGTCGACCTTGGAGGCCATGACGGCACCCAGGACGGCCGTGCCGAGGCTGCCGCCGATCTGCATGGCCGCCTGCTGGAGGCCGCCGGCCACGCCGGACAGCTCCATCGGGGCGTTGCCGACGATGACCTCGGTGGCGCCGACCATGACCGGCGCGAGGCCGAAGCCGAGCAGGGCGAACCAGATGGACATCACGCCGCTGCCGGTGTCCGCCTCCAGGGTGGACATGCCGTACATGGCGATCGCGGTCACCGCCATGCCGCCCGCGAGCGGCACCCGCGGGCCGAGCTTGGTGATGAGGGCGCCCGCGAGCGGGGAGCCGACGATCATCATGCCGGTGAGGGGCAGCAGGTGGAGGCCGGCGTCGATGGGGCCCATGCCGTGCACGTTCTGGAGGTAGAACGTCACGAAGAACAGGCCGCCCATGAACGCGATGGCCATCAGGACCATGAGGACCACACCGGCGGACAGCGCGACCGAGCGGAACAGGCCCAGCGGGATCAGCGGCTCACGCACCCGCAGCTCCCAGAACGCGAACAGCGCGAAGCCGAGCATGGACGCGCCGATGAACGTCCACGTCTGCCCGTCGCCCCAGCCCCACTCGGGGGCCTTGATCACGGCCCAGACCAGGCAGAACATCGCGGCCGACAGCAGGGCGATGCCCAGCAGGTCGAAGGAGCGCGGGGCGTTCTCCGCCCGGTGGTCGAGCAGGATCAGCACGCCCAGGACGAGCGCGAGGACGCCGACGGGCACGTTGATGAAGAACACCGACTGCCAGCTGACGTTCTCCACGAGGACGCCGCCGAGGACCGGGCCGCCCGCGGTGGAGGCGCCGATGACCATGCCCCAGATGCCGATGGCCATGTTGAGCTTCTCGGCCGGGAAGGCGGCACGCAGCAGGCCGAGCGCGGCCGGCATCAGCAGTGCGCCGAACAGGCCCTGGAGCACGCGGAAGGCGATGACCGCGCCGATCGAGGAGGAGAGGCCGATCGCGCCGGAGGCGGCGGCGAAGCCGACCACGCCTATCAGGAAGGTCTGCCGGTGTCCGAAGCGGTCACCGAGCTTGCCCGCGGTGATCAGGGTGACGGCGAGGGCGAGGAAGTAGCCGTTGGTGATCCACTGGAGGTCCTCGCGGCTCGCCTTCAGGTCCGCCCCGATGGCCGGGTTGGCGATGGCCACGATGGTCCCGTCCAGGGCCACCATCATCACGCCGACGGCGACGGTGAGAAGGGTGAACCACGGGTGCCCGCGCAGGCCCTGGGCGGGGGCCGGGTCCGACGGGGTGAGCGGTGCCCTGTCCCCCGGCCCCGTCTTGTCGATGGTGGTCTGACCAGTCATACGAACGAGGCTAGTGACAGCCTCTGACATTTGACAAAGCAATTCAGTCGTCACTAACTGACATCTATGGAAACTCTGCGCGAGCGCAAGAAGCAGCGCACCCGGGACGCACTGGTGCGGGCCGCGTTCGAGCTGTTCACCACCCAGGGCTACGACCGCACGACCGTCGACGAGATCGCCGAGGCGGTCGATGTCTCGCAGCGCACCTTCTTCCGCTACTTCGCGGGCAAGGAGGACGCCGCCCTCGCGGTCCAGCGCCTCACCGAGGACCACTTCTACGAGGCCGTGCGCGCCCGTCCGCCGCACGAGCCGCCGCTGGAGGCGCTGCGCCGGGCCGTCCTGGAGGGCTGGGACACCATCAGCGAGGTCATCGAGTCCGTCGTACCGGTCGATCTGTACCTGCGGATGTACCGGGTGGTGGAGTCGACGCCGGTGCTGCTCGCCGCGCATCTGCGGCGCTCCGCGGAGACCGAGGAGCGGTTCGCGCGGCTGGTCGCCGAGCGCGAGGGGCTCGATGTGGACGCCGACCCGCGGCCGCGGGTGGCGGTGGCGGTGTTCGGTGCGGTGATGCGGGTCACGGAGCGGCAGTGGAGCGCCCGGGAGGACCTCAACCTGGAGGCGATCCGCGAGCTGACCGCGGCGTATCTCGACCACGTAGGGCCGGCGCTCGCCGAGAAGTGGCGCGCATCCTGACATCCCTGTGCGATTCGTCAAACGTGATCTGCGTCACTCGGTTCACGCGAGACCGTCCCGTTCTCCTAGTGTGTCCTCCCAGTGACTTCCTTCGACACCTCCCCGCAACTCAACGTCTGGCGCATGCTGCTCGCGCTGGCCGTGGTGTTCGTGATGCTGGCGACCACCGGCTGGACCGCGCTGCGCAGCGACCGCCCGGTGACCGCACTCCAGGCCTCCCTGTCCGCCTGGGAGGACGGCAGCATCGCCGGCCACCGGCTGCCCGACCCGGACGCCTCCCCCACCCGCATCGCCCGCTTCTTCGCCACGCTCACCGACCGGCAGCAGGCCACGCTCGCGGCCCGCTACCCGCTCGCCGTCGGCAACATGAACGGCGCCCCCGTCGAGCTGCGCTACCGCGCCAACCGCGTCGCGCTCGGCAAGGCCCGCAGAGTCGAGCTGGCCCGGATGCACGACAGCCGCCTCAACCCCGCGGGGCAGCAGCAGGCGGGACGCCGTATGCACCGCCTGGAGTCGCTCGCCGAGCCGGGCCGGCACATCCTCGCCTTCGACCCGGAGGGCTCGGGCCGGGTCGCCGAGGTGTTCGGCGACCTCACCGAGGCCGAGCGGATCTCCGTCGTCGTGCCCGGCGTCGACACCGACCTGCTCACCTTCCAGCGCACCTACCGCTACCACTCCGCCCCCGTCGGCATGGCCCGCTCCCTCTACGACGCCGAGCGCCGGGCCCGCCCCGGCCTGCGGACGGCCGTCATCGCCTGGGCCGACTACACCGCGCCCAGCGGCATCGGCATGGACGCGGCCACCGCGCTGCGCGCCGAGGGCGGCGCCGTCCGGCTGAACGCGCTGGTGCGGGCCCTGCCCGGCAAGGCGCCGGTGTCGCTGTTCTGCCACAGCTACGGCTCCGTGGTCTGCGGGGTGGCCGCGCACACGCTGCCCGCACGGGTGGCCGACATCGCGGTGGCCGGCAGCCCCGGGATGCGCGCCGAGAAGGCCTCCGGGCTCGGCACGTCCGCGCGCGTGTGGGCCATGCGGGACGCCGACGACTGGATCGGGGACGTGCCCCATCTGGAGCTCGGCGGCTTCGGCCACGGCGCCGACCCGGTGACCGCCGAGTTCGGCGCGCGGGTGCTGTCGGCACGCGACGCCGAGGGACACGCGGGCTACTTCGTGCCCGGCACGGACAGCCTCCAGAACTTCGCCGAGATCGGCACTGGCGCGTACCGCTCGGTGGACTGCGCCGACGATCTGGGCACATGCCGGGCGGGTTTGTCCGCCACGACGCCGGTGGGACGCGCGTAGAGGCGCAGAAACTGCGGTTTGCGCGGGGAGGGGACGGAGGAGCTCATGCCGCATACGATGAGCCGCATGGGTGACGTACTGGCCGGATTTCATGCCGCCTGGGAGTTCGAGTCCGACTCCGTGCTCATCCGCTACGAACGGGGGATTCGGACACCCAAGCTGTTCCAGGCGCTGCGGGAGCGCCGGGTGCCGCTGGAGGCGGTGCAGGGGGTGTCGCTGACGCCGGGACGGCGGGGGACCGTGGTGCTGCGCGCCGAGCTGCGGCCGGGCGCGGATCCGCTCCTGGAGGCTGCCGCCGGGCAGCTGAAGGAGCACAGCGACCCCTATCGGCTGGTGCTGCCGGCCGAGCGCGAGGTGCTCGCCGAGTACTACGCCGACGAGCTGCGGGCGAGCCTCAAGGGCGACCCCGAGCCCGCCGACCGGTTCCTGGTGACGGCGCCCGAGGTGCCGCTGCGGTTCAAGGCGTACGACGCGAAGGCGTCCTTCGACGGGTCCCACGTGCACTTCCGGTGGTTCTGGACCGGGGCGTCGTCGGCGAAGTGGAAGGCCGGGGACCAGAGCTTCGCCGTCGACGAGCTCAGCGGGGTCGAGTGGCGTTCGCCGGAGGTCTTCGAGGGGCATCTGCGGCTGCTGACCGGGGACGCCCAGCCGACGCAGGCGGACCAGGACCCGGCCGCCGTGGTGTTCGGGCTCGGGTACGGCCCGGTGCACGAGTCGCTGCCGTTCGCCGCGGCCGTGCTGGCCGCCGTACGGGGGAAGGGGCCGGGCGCCGCGGTGTCGGCCGTGCCCCGGAGGGACCCGGCCGACATCGCGGACAGGATTCGGCATCTGGGAGAGCTGCACCAGGCGGGACTCGTCACGGACGAGGAGTTCTCCGTGAAGAAGGCGGAGTTGCTGGCGGAGCTCTGAAGGTCACTCCCGGCCGGCGGACGCGTGGCGCATGTCGGCGTACCGGTCGCCGGCCACCTGGGCCGCGATCGGGTCCAGGAGGTTTAGGTCCTCCTCGTCCAGAGTGATGGCGACGGCCGCCACGTTCTCCTCCACCCGGGTCGGCCTGCGGGTGCCCGGGATCGGGATCACGGGCAGGCCGTGGACCCGGGCCTGCTGCTGGACCCAGGCCAGGGCGATCTGCCCCAGGGAGGCGGAGTGCTTCGCGGCGACCTCGCGCACCGGCTCCAGCAGGGCGGCGTTGGCCGTGGCGTTGTCGCCGGTGAAGCGGGGCTGATGGCGGCGGAAGTCGTCGGCGGTGAGGTCCTCGGCGCGGGCGAAGGAGCCGGTGAGGAAGCCCCGGCCGAGCGGGGAGTACGGGACGAGGGTGACGCCGAGTTCGCCGGCCGCGGGCACGACCTTGGCCTCGATGTCCCGGCTGAACAGGGACCACTCCGACTGCACGGCCGCGATGGGGTGGACGGCGTGGGCGGCGCGCAGCTCGTCGGCGGTGACCTCGCTGAGGCCGAGCTGCTTGACCTTGCCCTCGCGGACCAGGTCGGCCATGGTGGCGACGGTCTCCTCGATGGGGACGTTCACGTCCCGCCGGTGCATGTAGTAGAGGTCGATCACCTCGACGTCGAGGCGCTTGAGGCTCGCCTCGACGGCCTGGCGGATGTAGGGCGCGTCGTTGCGGATGATCCGGCGGGTGGGGTCGTCCTCGGGGATGGACAGGGCGAACTTGGTGGCGATGAGCACCTCGTCGCGGTGGGCGGCGAAGAAGGGCGCCAGGAAGCGCTCGTTGTCGCCCGCGCCGTAGGCGTCCGCCGTGTCGTAGAGGGTGACGCCCAGTTCGAGGGCCCGCTCCAGGGTCGCGCGGGACTCCTGCGCGTCGGAGGGGCCGTAGGCGAAGCTCATGCCCATGCAGCCCAGGCCCTGCACACCCGCCTCGGGACCGTCGGCGCCGAGGCGGGCGGTGGGGATCCTGGTGTCGTTCATCGGTTCGTCTCCGTTTCGCGGGCGCGGTCGGCGCCGCCGTACACACTGATCTTGCGGTCCAGCACGGCGAGGGTGTCGTGCAGTTCGGCGATCCGCGCCAGCACGTCCCTGCGGGTGGACTCCAGCAGCTCGCGCCGCTCGTCGTAGGTGGACTCGCCCTCGCGCACCAGCTCGGCGTACCGCACCATGTCGGCGACCGGCATGCCGGTCAGCCGCAGCTTTCCGACGAGGTCGAGCCAGTCCAGGTCGCGGTTGGTGTAGCGGCGCTGGCCGGTGTGCGAGCGGTCGATGTGGGACATCAGGCCGATCCGCTCGTACCAGCGCAGGGTGTGCGCGGTGAGACCGGTGAAGGCGGCGACCTCGCTGATGGTGTAGCGGTCCTCGCCGTCCGGGCGGGGGTGCCGTCGGGGTGGGGCGGTACAGATGTCCGCCGGGGTCCGCGGGGCTCCTTCGGTGGTCACGGCCGTGGTCTGCATCACCGTCATGCCCCCACGCTATGGCCTTGGAGTGGACTCCAAGCAAGCGAGAACCGACGGTAAACAGCGGGACTTGGCGTGATCTTCACCGTTAGCTTGCCGTCATGAGTCTCGTACGACGTGCTGAGCCCGGGGACGCCGCCGAAGTGCTGCGGCTGCGTCAGGTGATGATCGACTCCGTGTTCACGGGGGTGTCCGGCGACGACGGCTGGCACTCCGCGTCCCTGCCGACGCTGCGGGCGCGTCTCGCGGAGCCCGACGGGGACTTCGCGGCGTTCGTCGTGGAGCACCCGGAGCGGCCGGGGGCGCTGGCCGCGCTGGTGGCGGGGACGATCGAGTACCGGATCGGGCGGGCGGACAATCCGCACGGGCGAGTTGGGTACGTCTTCAGCGTCGCCACCGACCCGGACGCCCGGCGCCGCGGGTACGCGCGCGCGTGCATGGAGGAACTGCTGGCCTGGTTCCGCGAGCGCGGCGCCGTCCAGGTCGACCTGAACGCGTCCGCCGAGGCGGAGCCGCTGTACGCGTCCCTGGGCTTCGTCCGCAAGCCGGACCCCTCGATGCGGTTGCGGCTGTGAGACGCATAGGCTCGACGGCATGTCGTTGAAGAGCCTCGCGCTGATCGAGAACTGGCCCGTCCCCACCGCCGCGGCGGGTGTGGTCCGCGCCGACGGCACGGTCGTGGGGACGCACGGCCCGGCCGGGCGGCCGTTCCCGCTGGCGTCGGTCACCAAGCCGCTCGCGGCGTACGCCGTGCTCGTCGCCTACGAGGAGGGCGCCATCGAGCTGGACGAGCCGGCCGGGCCCGCCGGTGCGACGGTCCGGCATCTGCTGGCGCACACCTCGGGGCTGGCCTTCGACGAGCACCGGGTGATGTCCGCGCCGGGCGAGCGGCGGCTGTACTCCAACGCCGGGTTCGAGCAGCTCGGCGACCATGTCGCCAAGGCGACGGACATCCCGTTCGCCGAGTACCTGCGCCAGGCGGTGCTGGAGCCGCTCGGGATGACGGGCACGTCGCTGGAGGGCTCGCCCGCCAAGGACGGCGTGTCGACGGTGGAGGACCTGCTGCGGTTCGCCGCCGAGGTGCAGGCACCGCGGCTGCTGGACCCGCGCACGGTCGCGGACGCGATGACCGTGCAGTACCCGGGCACCAAGGGCGTGCTCCCGGGCTACGGGCACCAGAACCCCAACGACTGGGGCCTCGGCTTCGAGATCCGCGACGGCAAGTCGCCGCACTGGACGGGGGCCTCCTCCTCGCCGCGCACCTTCGGCCACTTCGGCCAGTCGGGCACGTTCCTGTGGATCGACCCGGAGGCTGGCGTGGCCTGTGTCGCGCTGACGGACCGGGCGTTCGGGCCCTGGGCGGTGGAGGCGTGGCCGGGGTTCACCGACGCCGTGCTGGCGGAGCTGCGCCCGTAGCCGCGGCCTGCTCCGGGCGGGCGTCCAGGCTCGCCCTCGGGCTTGTCACGCTCAGCCGCGCGAGTGCAGCGTGGTGAGGCCGGTGCCGCAGTCGGCGTCCTCGGCGCAAGCCGAACAGCGCGTGACCGGTCACCCACCGCCAGTGACAGCGTTCGAGTGACGGTCACCCGTTCGAATCGGCCGCCATCTCCCACACGAGGACCTCCGCACCGCCGGCCCCCGCGACCAGCTCCAGGTCCCGCGTCTCCGTGCCGCGCACCGCGTCGCCCGGCCCCAAGTCGACGTCGCCGAGCCGCACTTCGCCGCGTACGACATGGACGTAGACGTACGCCGCGTCCGGCACCGCGGTCCGCTCCCCCGCCGTCAGCCGCCGCACGTGCAGCATCGCGCCCGCCTCGGGGACGGCGTACGGCGTGGAGTCGGCGATGCCGTGCACGATCTCGTACACCGGGTCGCCGCCGGGGTCGCGGGGCGCCAGCCACATCTGTACGAAGGTCAGCGGGGTGTCCCCGTCGTTGCGCTCGACGTGCCGCACCCCGGCCGCCGAGCTGAGGCGCTGGACGTCGCCGGGGCGCACCCTGCTCTCGTGGCCGGTGGAGTCGCGGTGCGTCAGCTCGCCCTCGACGACCCAGGTGACCAGCTCGGTGTGGCTGTGGGGATGCTCGTCGAAGCCGGCGCCGGGGGCGAGCCGCTCCTCGTTGCAGGCGATCAGCGCACCGAAGCGGAGGTTGTCGGGGTCGTAGTGCGGGCCGAAGGAGAAGGCGTGCCAGGACTCGATCCCGGCCTCCGGCTCCCCGCCGCGGTAGCGCTCTGCGGCGCGCCGTACGTCCATCACAGGCCCCACCGTAGACCCCGTAGCGCATCCTCCCGTCCGGATAAGGCAGTCTTGTCCCCGTGCCCGAACCCGAAGCCCGTACCGACCGAGCCGCAGCGCGCCCCGTCCATCCGCACGCGGCGACGCTGAAGCGGCTGGAGAAGTCCTCCGGCTCCCTCGCCGCCCAGGCCATCGCGCGGATGGACGAGACGCTGCCGTGGTACCGGGCGATGCCCCCGGAGAACCGTTCCTGGATCGGGCTGGTCGCCCAGGCGGGCATCGCCGCCTTCACCGAGTGGTTCCGGCACCCGGAGGCCCCGCAGGCGATCTCCACCGATGTCTTCGGCACCGCCCCGCGCGAACTGACCCGGGCCATCACGCTGCGGCAGACCGTGGAGATGGTGCGCACCACCATCGAGGTCATGGAGAGCGCGATCGAGGAGGTGGCCGCGCCCGGCGACGAGAGCGTGCTGCGCGAGGCGCTGCTGGTGTACGCCCGCGAGATCGCCTTCGCCACCGCCCAGGTCTACGCGCAGGCCGCCGAGGCACGCGGTGCCTGGGACGCCCGCCTGGAGTCGCTGGTGGTGAACGCCGTGCTCAGCGGCGAGGCCGACGAGGGCGCCGTCTCCCGGGCCGCGGCGCTCGGCTGGAACTCGCCGGAGCACGTCTGCGTGGTGCTGGGCACGGCACCCGACGGCGACTCCGAGCTGACCGTGGAGGCCATCCGGCGCGCGGCCCGGCACGCCAAGCTCCAGGTCCTCACCGGCGTCCTGGGCAACCGGCTGGTCGTCATCGCGGGCGGCAGCGACAACCCGCTGGCCGTGGCCAAGTCGCTGATCGGCCCCTATGCGGCAGGCCCCGTCGTCGCCGGCCCGGTGGTGCCCGACCTGCAGGCCGCCACCCGGTCCGCGCAGGCCGCTGCTGCCGGACTGAAGGCGTGTTCCGCCTGGCAGGACGCGCCGCGGCCGGTGCTGGCGGACGATCTGCTGCCGGAGCGCGCGATGGCCGGAGACCCGAGCGCCCGCGAGCAGTTGGTGGAGGAGATCTACAGACCGCTGGAGGAGGCCGGATCGGCGCTCCTGGAGACCTTGAGCGTCTACCTGGAACAGGCGAGCAGCCTGGAGGGGGCCGCGCGGATGCTGTTCGTGCATCCCAACACCGTGCGCTACCGGCTTCGACGTGTGACTGACGTCACCGGATGGTCGCCATCGGATGTACGCTCCGCGTTCACGCTGCGGATCGCGCTGATCCTGGGGCGTCTCGCCGACGGTGATCTTCCTTCCTAGCGTTTTGTCGGGGAGCTACAAATCCCCCTCGCGTTCTTCGTCCTAGTCCCCACGGGCGGGCATGCCCTTCGACAAGAGAGAGTGTGAGAGTGTTCGTACTCGTCGCTCCCGGCCAGGGCGCTCAGACGCCCGGCTTCCTGTCCCCCTGGCTCGAACTGCCCGGCGCCGCCGACCGGCTGGCCGCATGGTCGGACGCCATAGGGCTGGACCTCACCCACTACGGCACGCAGGCCGACGCGGACGAGATCCGCGACACGGCCGTGGCGCAGCCGCTGCTCGTCGCGGCCGGTCTGCTGTCCGCCGCGGCACTCGGTGACATCGCCCCGGGCGCCGTCGCGGGCCACAGCGTCGGTGAGATCACCGCCGCCGCCTTCTCGGGCGTCCTGGACGACACCGCCGCGCTCACCCTGGTGCGCAAGCGGGGCCTGGCCATGGCCGAGGCCGCCGCGGTCACCGAGACCGGCATGTCGGCGCTGCTCGGCGGTGACCCCGAGGTGTCCGTCGCGCACCTGGAGAAGCTGGGCCTGACCCCGGCGAACGTCAACGGCGCCGGCCAGATCGTCGCCGCGGGCACGCTGGAGCAGCTCGCCGCGCTGGCCGAGGACAAGCCCGAGGGCGTCCGCAAGGTCGTTCCGCTGAAGGTCGCCGGCGCGTTCCACACGCACCACATGGCGCCCGCGGTCGAGGCCCTCGCCAAGGCCGCCGAGGAGCTGGACCCGACCGACCCGAAGATTCCTTACGTCTCCAACAAGGACGGTCGGACCGTCGCCTCCGGCGCCGAGGTGCTGACCCGCCTGGTCGGCCAGGTCGCCAACCCGGTCCGCTGGGACCTGTGCATGGAGACCTTCAAGGAGCTCGGGGTCACGGCGCTGATCGAGGTGTGCCCCGGCGGTACGCTCACCGGTCTGGCCAAGCGGGCCCTGCCGGGCGTGCAGACGCTGGCGCTGAAGACCCCTGCCGACCTCGACGCGGCCCGCGAGCTCATCGCCGCGCACAGCTGACGTCCCCAGAAGGAGCCGAACGGACATGTCGAAGATCAAGCCCGCCAAGGGTGCCCCGTACGCGCGCATCCTGGGTGTGGGCGGCTACCGCCCGACGCGGGTCGTCCCCAACGAGGTGATCCTCGAGACGATCGACTCCTCCGACGAGTGGATCCGTTCGCGTTCCGGCATCCAGACCCGGCACTGGGCGAACGACCAGGAGACCGTCGCCGCGATGTCGGTGGAGGCGTCCGGCAAGGCGCTCGCCGACGCCGGCATCGACGCCGAGAAGATCGGCGCGGTGGTCGTCTCCACCGTCTCGCACTTCAAGCAGACCCCGGCCGTCGCCACCGAGATCGCCGACAAGCTCGGCACGGCGAAGGCCGCCGCCTTCGACATCTCGGCCGGCTGCGCGGGCTTCGGCTACGGCCTCACCCTCGCCAAGGGCATGATCGTCGAGGGTTCGGCGGAGTACGTCCTGGTCATCGGCGTGGAGCGGCTGAGCGATCTGACCGACCTGGAGGACCGCGCGACGGCCTTCCTGTTCGGCGACGGCGCCGGCGCGGTCGTCGTCGGCCCCTCGGACGTGCCCGCGATCGGCCCCACGGTCTGGGGCAGCGAGGGCGACAAGTCCGAGACCATCAAGCAGACCGTGCCGTGGACGGACTACCGCGACGGCACCGTCGAGAAGTTCCCGGCCATCACGCAGGAGGGCCAGGCCGTCTTCCGCTGGGCCGTCTTCGAGATGGCGAAGGTCGCCAAGGAGGCGCTGGACGCCGCCGGGATCTCGCCCGACGAACTGGACGTCTTCATCCCGCACCAGGCCAACGAGCGGATCATCGACTCGATGGTGAAGACCCTCAAACTGCCGGAGTCCGTCACGGTCGCCCGTGACGTTCGCACCACCGGCAACACCTCGGCCGCCTCGATCCCGCTCGCGATGGAGCGGCTTCTGGCGACCGGGGAGGCGAAGAGCGGCGACACCGCGCTCGTCATCGGCTTCGGGGCGGGTCTCGTGTACGCCGCGACGGTCGTTACCCTCCCCTAGGCACACTGCCACCAGGCGAACTGCCACACCCCTTGAGAAACATCTACGAAGGAGCGCCGACATGGCCGCCACTCAGGAAGAGATCGTCGCCGGTCTCGCCGAGATCGTGAACGAGATCGCCGGCATCCCGGTCGAGGACGTCGAGCTGGGCAAGTCGTTCACCGACGACCTGGACGTCGACTCGCTGTCCATGGTCGAGGTCGTCGTCGCCGCCGAAGAGCGCTTCGACGTCAAGATCCCGGACGACGACGTCAAGAACCTGAAGACCGTCGGTGACGCGACCGACTACATCCTCAAGCACCAGGCCTGATCCACCGATCAACCCCCTGGGCTGACTGCCCCGCCACCCGGCGGTGGCGCCGCTGAATCCCCATTACTTGGAGAAAGAATTCCCGTGAGCCCGACCAATCGCACCGTGGTCGTCACCGGTATCGGCGCAACCACACCGCTGGGTGGCGACGCAGCCTCTACCTGGGAGGGCCTGGTCGCCGGCAAGTCCGGCGTCAAGCCCCTGGAGCAGGAGTGGGCGGCCGAGCAGGCCGTCAGGATCGCCGCTCCGGTCGCCGTGGAGCCCACCGAGGTCATTCCCCGGCCGCAGGCCCGCCGTCTCGACCGCTCCGCGCAGTTCGCGCTGGTCGCGGCGCAGGAGGCGTGGAAGGACGCCGGGTTCACCGGCAAGGCCGGCGAGGACACCTCCGTCGACCCCGACCGCCTCGGCGCGGTCATCGCCTCCGGCATCGGCGGCGTGACGACGCTCCTCGACCAGTACGACGTGCTCAAGGAGAAGGGCGTCCGCCGCGTCTCCCCGCACACCGTCCCCATGCTCATGCCGAACGGCCCGTCGGCGAACGTCGGTCTGGCCGTGGGCGCCCGCGCGGGTGTGCACACGCCGGTCTCCGCGTGTGCGTCCGGCGCCGAGGCGATCGGCTACGCCATCGAGATGATCCGCACCGGCCGCGCCGACGTCGTCGTCGCGGGTGGCACGGAGGCGGCGATCCACCCGCTGCCCATCGCCGCGTTCGGCAACATGATGGCGATGTCCAAGAACAACGACGACCCGCAGGGCGCCTCGCGTCCCTACGACGTGGCCCGCGACGGCTTCGTCCTCGGCGAGGGCGCCGGCGTGATCGTCCTGGAGTCCGCGGAGCACGCCGCCAAGCGCGGTGCCCGGGTGTACGCCGAGGCGGTCGGGCAGGGCATCTCCGCCGACGCCCACGACATCGTGCAGCCCGAGCCCGAGGGCCGCGGCATCTCGCACGCGCTGCAGAGCCTGCTGGACAACACCGACCTGGACCCCGCGGAGATCGTGCACGTCAACGCGCACGCCACGTCGACGCCGGCCGGTGACATCGCGGAACTGAAGGCGCTGCGGAAGGTCTTCGGCGACGACGCGGACCACTTCGCGGTCAGCGCGACGAAGTCGATGACGGGGCATCTGCTCGGTGGCGCCGGTGGTGTGGAGTCGGTCGCGACCGTGCTCGCCCTGTACCACCGGGTCGCCCCGCCGACCATCAACATCGAGAACCTGGACCCGGAGGCCGAGGCGAACGCCGACGTCGTCCGGGGCGAGGCCCGCAAGCTGCCCGTGGAGGGCCGCATCGCCGCGCTGAACGACTCGTTCGGCTTCGGTGGTCACAACGTGGTTCTTGCGTTCCGTACCGTGTGACGCCGTCGGATCGAAAGTGGCCCGGACTCCGTGGTGGGGTCCGGGCCGTTTCGTTGCCGGGTGCCGGGCCGTGGTCGCTTCTCGCGCAGTTCCCCGCGCCCCTTTGGGTCAGACCACTTGGTGCAACCAGCGGACCGGGGCTCCCTCTCCCGCGTATCTGAACGGTTCCAGTTCGTCGTCCCAGGGCTTGCCCAGGAGCTTGGAGAGTTCGGCCTCCAGGTCGGTCTCGCCGCGCTGGCTGCGCAGGAGGGCGGCGCGCAGGCGGTCCTCGGGGACGAGGATGTCGCCGTGGATGCCGGTGACGGCGTGGAAGATGCCGAGGTCGGGGGTGCAGCTGTAGCGCTCGCCCTCGGCGGTGGGGCAGGGTTCGGCGGTCACCTCGAAGCGCAGCAGGTGCCAGCCGCGCAGTGCCGAGGCCAGTTTGGAGGCGGTGCCGACCTCGCCCTGCCAGGAGAACTCCGAGCGCCAGGTGCCGGGCGCGGCGGGCTGCCGGATCCAGTCGAGGTTGACGCGGGTGCCCAGCACCCCGGCGACGGCCCACTCGACGTGCGGGCACAGCGCGCGCGGAGCGGAGTGCACGTACAGAACTCCACGTGTCGTCACCGGGACCTCCGGGCAGAGCGGGACAGGCGGGCCGAGCGGTGGTGGCGGGCAGCCACGCTGATGGCGAGGCTACCGTGCGGCGGGGCAAGGAGGGTGACGTACCGTCGGTCCCGGTGCCCGGAAACACACACCATTCACTCGGCAGGACGCCTGTACGTGGGCGGACGATCACGGCGCGCGCATCCGGGAACTCCCGCGCGTTGTCTTGGTGAGGAGTTCTGTGGGGACGAGGCCGTGTCGGTCGACCGAGGGGATCACCGGGATGCGGAAGCGAAACCATGTCTTAGCGGCTGTTGTGGCCGCCGTGGCGGCGACTGTGGTGGGAGTCGCCGGGTGTGATGCGGTGGGCGGTGAGTCGCCGGCGCCGAGCGGGACGCGGGGGGTGAAGCCGTCGCCGACGCCGGTGTGGGACCGCAGCCCGGAGTCGATCGTGGCGGTGGGCGACTCGATCACCCGCGGCTTCGACGCGTGCGGCATTCTGACGGACTGCCCGGAGGCGTCGTGGGCGACCGGCAGCCGCGAGGACGTCGACAGTCTCGCCGTACGCCTGCTGGGGCGTGCGCGGGCGGCGGAGCGGAGTTGGAACTACGCGCGGACCGGGGCGCGGATGGCGGACGTGCCGGGCCAGATGGCCCGGGCGGTGGCCCGTTCCCCGGAGTTGGTCACGGTGATGGCGGGGGCCAACGACGCCTGCCGGGACTCCGCGGACGAGATGACGTCGGTGGCCGCGTTCAGGACCTCCTTCGAGGAGGCGATGCGGACCCTGCGCGGCGCCCTGCCCAAGGCGCAGGTGTATGTGTCGAGCGTGCCGGACCTGAAGCGGCTGTGGTCGCAGGGCCGGACGAACCTGCTGGGCAAGCAGGTGTGGAAGCTCGGGATATGCCCGTCGATGCTGGACGACGCGGACGCGCTGGACGCGGCGGCGAACCTGCGCCGGGCGACGGTGCAGAAGCGGGTGGAGGACTACAACAAGGTGCTGCGCGAGGTGTGCGCGCGCGACGAGCGCTGCCGTTTCGACGGGGGCGCGGTGTACGCGTACCGGTTCGGCACCGACCAGCTCAGCCACTGGGACTGGTTCCATCCGAGCGTCGACGGTCAGGCGCGGCTGGCGGAGATCGCCTACCGGACGGTCACCCGCGAAGGAGACCTGACTTAGGGTTTCCGGCATGATCGAACAGTTCGCAACACTTTCCGACGGCACCCCCGTGCGCCGCTGCACCCTGGAGCGCGCGGGGGTCCGGGTGCGGGTGCTGTCCTACGGCGGAATCGTCCAGTCCGTCGAGTTCCCGGACCGCGAGGGGCTCCGCGCGGACGTGGTGCTGGGGTTCAAGGACCTGGACGGCTATCTGGCGCACCAGGGGCCGTACTTCGGCGCTCTGGTGGGCCGGTACGCCAACCGGATCGCGGGCGCCCGCTTCGCGCTGGACGGGGTGACGTACCCGCTGGAGCGGAACGACGGCCCCAACTCGCTGCACGGCGGCGGGCACGGCTTCGACAAGCGGGTGTGGGACATGACGCCCGTCGAGCACGGCGTCCGCCTCGCCCGGGTCAGCCCGCACGGCGAGGAGGGCTTCCCGGGCCGCCTGGAGCTGTCGGCGACGTACACGCTCCTGGAGTCGGGTGCGCTGCGGATCGCGTACGAGGCGGTGACGGACGCGCCGACGGTGGTGAACGTGACGAACCACAGCTACTTCAACCTGTCCGGCTCCGGTCCCGCGGGCGGCCATGAACTGCGGATCGCCGCTTCCCGGTTCACGCCGGTCGACGCCGACCTGATCCCGACCGGCGAGTTCGCGGACGTCACCGGCACCCGCTTCGACTTCCGTACGGCCCGCGCGACCGGCTCGGGCTACGACCACAACTTCGTGCTGGACAAGGGCGTCACGGACGGGCCGGTCGAGGTCGCCGAGCTGCACGACCCGGCGTCCGGGCGGGTGCTGACCGTGTCGACGACCGAGCCGGGCCTCCAGCTGTACACCGCCGACCACCTCTCCGGCCCGTTCGCGCCGGGCGACGGCATCGCGCTGGAGACCCAGCACTTCCCCGACTCCCCCAACCGGCCGGAGTTCCCGAGCACGGTCCTGCGGCCGGGCGAGGTGTTCCGCTCGGAGACGGTCTACGGGTTCGGGGTGCGCTGAGCCGGGACCGCCGCCACCACCTCCACCTCGATCTGCGCCTCGGGCCGGAACAGCTTGGGCACCTCGAAGGTCATGCTGGTGGGCGGGGTGCCGGTGAGATGGCGGCGGCGCACCTGGCCGTACTCGTCCAGCCGGGAGATGTCGGTGAGGTAGGTGCGGATGTTGATGATGTCCGCCAGGGTCGCGCCGTGCGCCTTGAGCAGGGCGTCCAGGGTCCGGAAGACGCCCTCGCTCTGCTCGGCGAGGGTGGCGCCCTCCGCGATCTGCCCCGACACGAACAGCAGCGCGCTGCCGTCGGCGTGCGCGACCCGGGCGACCTGGGAGTAGTAGGGGCTGAGCGGCTCGGGGGCGTTCTCGGGGTTGTCCAGGGTGACCTGCACGGGTGCTCCTTCAGTCGGCGGTACGGGGGCTGCTGCCGGCGGTACGCAGGTGTGCCGCGGCCTCTGCGATGTCCGCGTCGGCGAGTGCGGGATCGGCCTCCGCCGCGCTCCGCAGGCGCTCCAGCACGGCCGCCACGACCGGCAGTTCGGCCGCCTTCACCGCGAGGTCCAGGTCCTTGACGGCGAGCCCGGTGCCGAAGTGCACCCCTTCGGCGAAGGCGCGGGCGACGACACCGCCCAGCGGTCCGGCGGCGAGGGCGGCCCGGGAGGTGGCGGGGTCGACGCCGAGCGCGTCGGCCAGCCGGAGGGACTCCGCGACCAGGGCGACCCCGCCGATCACCCCCGTGTTGACGGCGAGTTTGAGGGCGGCGCCCGAGCCGGGGCCGCCGGTGCGGGTGACCGTGCCCAGGTGGGCAAGGATGCCGGCGACGGAATCCACGTCTCCGCTGGCCAGGATGCCGAGTTCGCCCGTGGCCGCCTTGTCGGTGCTGCCCATGACCGGGGCGTCGACCACCCTCGTGCCGTCCCCGAGCCGGGCGGCGAGTTCCCGCACGGCGTCCGGGCCGACGCTGGACATCTCCAGCCAGCGGACGCCCGGCCGCAGGACGGGGGCCGCCTCGGTGGCGACGGCGTCGAGGGCGTCGGGGCCGGCGAGCATCGTGATGACCACGTCCGCGTCCCGGACGGCCTCGGCGGGCGTGCCGGCGCGCAGCGCGCCCTCGGCGACCAGCGGGTCGGCCTTCGCCGCCGTACGGTTCCAGACGGTCAGGGGGTGGCCCGCGCGCAGCAGTCGGCGGGCCATCGGGGCGCCCATGTGGCCGAGCCCCAGAAAGGCGATCTTCTCCATGCCCCGACGCTAGGCCGGGGGCTTGCCATGCGACAAGCGAATGTCCAGCATGGCAGGCATGCCGAACACGCATGACGTACTGCCGGAGCTGTCGACGGTCTGGCTCCGGGCCTTCCTCGAGGTCGCCCGCCAGGGCTCCTTCACCGTGGCGGCCCGCACGCTGGGCTGGACCCAGTCGGCCGTCTCCCGTCAGATCTCCTCGCTGGAGTCGGCGTTGGGCGGCGAGCCGCTGTTCGACCGGCTGCCGCGGGGCGTACGGCTGACCGAGGCCGGGCGGGTCCTGGTGCCGTACGCCGAGGCCGTGACGGACGCCCTGCGGGGCGCCGGGCGGGAGCTGGCGGACCTGCGCGCGGGGACGGCCGGGCGGCTGCGGTTCGGGGCGTTCGCCACGGCCGACGCGGCGCTGGTGCCCCGCGCCCTCGCCGCCTTCCGGGCCCGCCGCCCCCGCGTCCGCGTCACCCGCGAGGAGGGCCTCACCCCGGCCCTGCTCGACCGGCTCACCGCCGGGCATCTGGACCTGGCGGTGGTCTCCACGACCGGCCGGGCCCCGCTGGACGCCTACGACCTGCACCATCTGCTCGACGAGTCCCTGTACGTCGCCGTCCCCGCGGACCATCCCCTCGCGGGCCACGAGGGGCCGGTCCGGCTCGGGCAGTTCGCCGACGCCGACTGGATCGCGGGCGGCCCCCAGCCCGAGGGCACCCTCCTGGACGCGGCCCTGCGCCAGGGCTTCCGCCCGCGGGTGACCCATGTCGTCGCCGAGTGGACGGCCAAGCAGGGCTATGTCGCCGCAGGGCTCGGCGTCACGCTGATCCCGGCCCTGGCCGCCGCCTCGGTGCGCCCGGACATCGCGCTGCTGCCGGTGCTGGACGAGGGCGCGGCGGCCCGCGCGGTGTACGCGGCGACGGTGAAGGGCCGTGGCCCGGCCCCGGCCGCGCGGATGTTCCTGGCGGCGCTGCGGGAGGCGGCGGAGACGATTCCGGCACTGTGAACAAGGGATTCCGGCGCGGCGGAGGCGGGTAGGACCTGGCACCTCCACCGCAACGGGAAGGACCTGAAGTCACGTGAGTGTCATACGGGTTGGGATCGGCGTCACCGTGCTGGCGCTGGCCGTCGGCCTCGCGGCGGCCCCCGGAGCCACAGCCGGGGTCGACGCCCCGCCGACCGCCGAGGAGCAGCGGCTCGACCGTGCCGTACCGCAGGAGATCCTGCGCCGCTCGGGATTCGACACGGTGGCGGCGGAGTTCGCCCGGGATCTCGCGGACGCCGGCTCCTACGCGCAGGCCCACCGGATCGTCGTACGCGAGGGGTCGGCGCTGTGGCGGCGGGCCGTGGACCGGGTGCAGGGACGCGGTCCGGCGGGCGGGGATCTGAGCCGGGACGACGACCGGCCGCTGTACTGGGCGCGGTTGGGGATGACCCGGGAGGTGCGGGCCTACCGGCCCGGGTTCGGACTCGACGAGGAGCGACGCGCCAAGCTGCTCGACGCCCTGGAGCGGACCTCGCGCGGACAGAGCGACATCCGCTTCCCGTGCGGCAAGGGCGTCCGGCGGGTCCTGGTCACCGGCTTCGACCCGTTCACGCTGGACCGGGACATCCGGATCTCCAACCCGTCGGGCGCGACCGCGCTGGCCCTGGACGGCACGGTGATCGAGACGGCGGACGGTCCGGCCCGGGTGGAGACGGCCGTGTTCCCGGTCCGCTGGCGGGACTTCGCCGAGGGGACGGTCGAGCGGACCCTGCGCCCGCACCTGGCCCACGTCGACCTCTTCACCACCGTGAGCCAGGGCCGCGTCGGCCGCTTCGACGTCGAGCGCACCAACGGGGCCTGGCGGGGCGGCTTCCCCGACAACGAGAACATCGGCCGCACGGAGACGGTCCCGGTCACCGACCCGGCCTCGCAGCCCCAGTGGACCTCCACGACCCTGCCGTACGCGCGGATCGTCGCGGCGGGCACCGGCCCCTTCCCGGTCTACGACAACACCGGCGTGACCGAGATCCCGGCCGGGGGCACCGAACCCGTCGTACGGCCGGACGGGCCGACCCCGGGCTCCACCGCGCGGGCCGGGGGCGGCGGCAACTACCTGTCCAACGAGATCGCCTACCGGGCGACCCTGCTGCGCGACCGCCTCGGCCTGCACGACACCCTGCCGGGCGGGCATGTGCACACGCCGGTGCTGCAGTTCGGGGCCGGGAACACCACGGAGGTGACCGACCCCGAGTTCGTGCGCAATCGGCTGGACATCGTCGCGCAGGTGCGGGCCATCCTGTCCGCCGCGCTCAGTGCGACGGGGCGAACGCGAGGCTGACGCCGAGGCCGGCCAGGACCGAACCGATCACCTTGTTGAGCACCTTCTGGGCGCGCAGCATGAGCGTGCGCATGCGCTCCTGCGAGAAGAACACGGCGACGACGCCGAACCACAGCAGGTGGGCCAGCGACATGAACAGGCCGTAGCCCGCCTGCTGGTAGAGCGGGGTGCCGGGGCTGACGACCTGGGCGAAGGTGGAGACGACGAACAGGGTCGTCTTGGGGTTGAGGACGTTGGTGAGGAACCCGCTGCGCAGCGCGGCGAGCGGCGTCAGCCCGGTCTTGTCCTCCAGGTCGACCTTCACCTCGCCTCGGGCGCGGAAGGTGCGCACACCGATGTGGACGAGGTAGGCGGCGCCGATCAGCTTGATGACCGTGAACAGGAAGGTCGAGGAGGCGATCAGCAGGCCCACGCCGAGCATGGTGTACGTGACGTGGACCAGCACGCCGGCGGCGACTCCGGTGGCGGCGAGGAGGCCGGTGCGGCGGCCGTGGAGATAGCTGTTGCGGACGATCATCGCGAAGTCGGCGCCGGGGGCGATGACGGCCAGCACGGTGATGACGGCTACGGCGAGTATCTCGGTCACGCGGTCTCCTCTTCGGACTCGGTCACACGGTCTCTGCTTCGGACTCGGTCACACGGTCTCTGCTTCGGACTCGTCGTCGGCCCCGTCGCCGACGGTCTCCTCCCCGAGCAGGTCGCGGGCCATGAGGGTGGCGCCCGCGACCGCGCCCGGCATCAGGAAGACCGCCACGAACGGGACCAGGAAGGCCAGGCCCAGGGGCGTGCCGAAGCCCCAGACCAGGGTCTTGCGGGAGCGGAGCAGGGCGAGGCGGTCGCGCAGTTCGACGCCGCGGCGCTGCATGGCGACGGCGGTGAGCTCCTCGGTGAGGAAGAAGCCGGTGACGAAGAAGCCGACGACGGGCACGACGGTCTGCCCGGCGATCGGGACGAACCCGAGCGCGAACAGCAGCACGCCCCAGCACAGGGCGCGCAGGACGATCCGCAGGCTGTCCCGGGCCGAGATCCACAGCTCCCGCCACAGCGGCAGCCCCGACTCGGGCGCGGTGCCGTCGGGCGAGGCGTCCCGGTCGACCTCCTCGGAGAGGCTCTCGTAGAACGGCTGGCCGATCAGCAGCGTCACCGCGGTGAAGGTGAGCACGGCGAGCAACAGGCCCAGCGCGAACAGCACGACCGTCAGGAAGCCGCGGAACAGGCCCTGCCAGGGGCTCGACCAGTCGTCGGCGAACGGCGTCGCCCAGGACACGGCGTCGTCGCCCCACGCGGCGAGCGACACCAGCGCGGCCCCGTACAGCACGAGGGTGATCAGGCCGGGGATCAGCCCGAACTCGAACTGCCTGCGGTGCAGGGCCACCCACCGCTGGCCCTTGATGAGGTACTGGAAACCCGCCCCGAGATCACGCATGGCGGAACTCTAACCGGGTGACACCGAGTCCCTCTTGTTGCCCTTGAGTCGAACAGGTAGATCTCGCCGTACCGATCCGCAGAAAGCCCGGAGGAGGTACGCGTGCGCACCACCCGTAGCGTCCTTGCGAGAACCGCCCTGGCCCTCACCCTGTCGACCAGTTCCCTCCTGCTCACCGCCCCGGCCCAGGCCCGCCCCGAGCCCGGCCCCGACCCCGTCACCCGCCACGAGCCCGCCCTGGACAGCGGCGCCGCCAAGACACCCGAGGCCGCTGCGCGTCGAGCGCTCACCTCGCCCGCCCCCGATCTCTCGGACACCTCCCGCGGCTATCCGCGGCAGCAGGTCCTCGCCCCGGACCCGGAGAACCCGGCCGACAGGTCCCTGAAGCTGGGCCTCGTCCCGTACCACGGCATCGCGCCCAGGCTGAACACCCTTCAGGCGCTCGGCGACCGGGTCAGCGTGGAGGTGGCCGGGCGTTCGGCGGGCGGACACCGGCTCTATCTGGTCACGGTCACCGCGCCGGAGTCGGCCGCCCGCACCCGCGCCCAGGAGCGGATGCGCGAGCTGATCGAGAACGCGCCCGCGGCGGCCGCGAAGGACCCGGCCGTCAAAGCGGCGTACAAGACGTCGGTGTTCTTCAACAACAACATCCACGGCAACGAGTGGGAGGGCACGGACGCCGCCCTGAAGCTCATCGAGCGCCTCGCGACCGCGAACGACGCGCGCACCCGGCAGCTGCTGAGCACCAGCCGCCTGTACTTCAACATCACCGCCAACCCGGACGGCCGGATCGCCGGGACGCGGGCCAACGCGGGCGGCTTCGACCTCAACCGGGACTTCGTGACCGCCTCGCAGCCGGAGACCCGGGCGATGCGGCAGATCGAGATCGACAAGCAGCCCGCGGTCATGCTGGACCTGCACGGCTACGTCAACGGCACCCTCATCGAGCCGACCACTCCCCCGCACGGCGAGAACTACGAGTACGACCTGTTCCTGAAGAACACCTACGCCAACGCCCTCGGCATGGAGGCCGCCGTCAACGGCCTCGGGTACACCCCCGACAAGGACGGGGTCGAGCCCGCGCAGATCCCGTTCCGGGACCAGCAGGAGGGCTGGGACGACTGGCCGCCCATCTTCACCCCGCAGTACGCGGCCTACCACGGCACGGTCGCCGCGCACACCGTGGAGATCCCGCTGCCGGTGAACAACTCCGCCTACAGCAGCCTGCCGGTGGCGGAGCTGCGCCGCCGGGCGGCGGTGAACGTCGAGGTGGCGGGCGCCGCGATGCGGGCCACGCTGGAGTTCGTCCGCACGCACCGCACGTCCCTGATCGCCGACCAGATCGAGGTGTTCCGGCGCGGGCAGGCGGGCGAGGCGCAGGTGCCGGTGTCCGAGGAGACCGTGCCCGGCGTGCCCGGCATCGGGCCTGAGGACGTGTACACCACCGAGTTCCCGCGCGCCTATGTGATCCCCGGCGGCACCACCGCCGCCGCCCGGCTCGTCGGCCATCTGCTCGCCGACGACGTCCGCGTCAGCCGCGCCTGGCAGGCGTTCCGGCTCGGCGGACGGACCTGGCCGCGGGGCTCGTACGTCGTCGACCTGCGCCAGGCCAAGCGCGGCATGGCGAACGCGCTGCTCGCGGACGGGCGGGACATCAGCGACAAGGTGTCGGTGATGTACGACATCTCGGGCTGGAGCCTGGGCCGGCTGTGGGGCGCCCGGGTGGAGCCCGTGCCGTCCGGGCGCCTGTCCGGGCTGCCGCTGCGCGCCGTGCGGGAGGCGGCGCCCGTCGGGTACGTCGCCCCGCGCGGGGATCTGCGGCTGCGGCTGACCGATCCGGCGGAGGTGGCGGCGCTGAACTCGCTGCTGGTGCAGGGCGTGCCGGTGCGCCGGGCCGCGGACGGGTCGGTGCTGGTGCCGGGTTCGGCGCGCGAGGCGGCGGCCGTGGCGGCAGGGACGTACGACGTGGTCTTCTCCTCGGCGAAGTTCGGCCAGGGCACCGCGCTGCACCGCACCCGGGTGGCCGCCGCGGTCACTGCGGGTGAGCTGTTCGCGCTGCGGGAGATGGGCTTCGAGGTCACCCCGGTGTCGACGGCCGTGCTGAACGCGGGCTTCGACTGGTCGGGGGTGGACGTGCTGTTCGTGTCGGCCGGGCTGGACCACGGGGCGCTGACCCCGGCCGCGCGCGGGGCGCTGGAGGCGTTCTTGGCGGCCGGGCACGGGCTGGTGGGCCGCGGGGCCGTCGGGGCGGAGCTGAGCGCGGCCACGGGGCTGCTGAAGGCGCACGCGGTGGAGGGCAACGGGGACGCCAACGGCGTGGTGCGGGTGCTGAACTCCGGCCCGCTGACGGCCGGTTCGCCCTCCCACAGCTTCGTCTACGCGCCGGTGTGGTTCACCGGCCTCGGCCCCGATGTGCGCGTCGAGCAGTCCTACGCGAGCGGCGACCCGCTCGTGTCCGGGCACTGGCGGCCGTCGGACGACGGCACCGGCGGCCCGGCGGACGCGGCCGGCCGGGCCTCGGTCGTCAGTGGCCCGCACGCTGTTCTGTTCGGGACGGAACCGCTCTTCCGGGCGCACCCCAAGGGGGAATTCCCCCAGGTGGCCCGGGCATTGTTGATCATGGGACAGGCCGGCAGAGGCTGATGCGAGGTTGAGGGAGAGCGGATGACGCAGGAGATCCACGGCACCGTCGCCGACGGCTACGAGGCCGTCCGCGAGGAGTTCGCCGCGTTCGTGGCGGAGGAACGTCCGGACTACGAGGGCCAGTTGTGCGCCTACGTCGACGGCAGGCGGGTCGTCGACCTGTGGGCCGGCGAGGGCGCCGAGGCCGACTCGCTGTACGGCGTGTTCTCCACGACCAAGGGCGCCGCGCACCTCGTGGTCGCGCTGCTCGTGCAGGACGGCACCCTGGAGCTGGACCGGAAGGTCACGTACTACTGGCCCGAGTTCGGCGCCGAGGGCAAGGGCGGGGTCACCCTGCGGGATCTGCTCGCGCACCGGGCCGGTGTGGTGGGCCTGGACGCCGGGTTCAGCCGGGAGGAGCTGGCGGACGACCGGGTGATCGCCGAGCGGCTCGCCGACCAGCGGCCGTTCTGGCGGCCCGGCACGGCGTTCGGCTACCACGCGCTCGTGATAGGCGCGCTCACGGGTGAGGTGGTGCGGCGGGCCACGGGCCGTACGACGCAGGAGCTGTTCGAGGAGCGGGTGCGGGCGCCGTACGGGCTGGACTTCCGTCTCGGGCTGCCCGAGGCGCTGGAGCCGCGGTTCCGCAGCGCGCTGCCGATGGCGCCGACGCCGGAGCAGCAGGCGGAGCTGGACGCGGCACCGCCGGGGCCGCACACGCTGGGCTCCATCGCGTTCAACACCCATGTGCCGGACGCGGGGACGCTGGTGGACCACGCCAACTCCCGGCTGGTCCGCGCCAAGGGGCCGACCTCGGCGGGCGGCGTGGCGGCCGCGCGCGGGATCGCCGGGATGTACGCGGCGGCGATCAGCGAGCTGGACGGGCGGCCGCCGCTGCTCAAGCCCGACACGATCGCCGAGGCCGGCCAGATCCACTCCGTCGGCCGCGACCTGGTGGCCCGGGGCCACCGGGCCTTCGGGCTCGGCTTCCAGGCGACCGCCGACGTGGCGTACCCGTTCCTGGGCGCCGGCACCTTCGGCCACAGCGGCGCCGCCGGCTCCCAGGGCTTCGCCGACCCGCGCTCGGGTCTCGCCTACGGCTACACCCGCCGCCGGTTCGCCTACCCGGGCGGCGCGGCGCCGGAGAACGAGCGGTTCGTGAAGGCGGTGCACAGCGCGGCCCTGGCCGGCTGAGCGGACGTACGGCAAGGGCCGCACCCCACGTCCAAGGGTGCGGCCCTCGTCGTACGCAACGACTGAACTCAGGCAAGCGTCACGATGATGTTCCCGCGAGTCGCCTTGGAGTACGGGCAGACCTCGTGGGCCTTCTTGATCAGCGCCTGGGCGGCCTCCGCGTCCACGTTCGGGATGTCGGCGGAGAGCTCGACGATGATGCCGAAGCCGTCGTCGTTCTTGCCGATGCCGACCTTGGCGGTGACGGTCGAGCCGGAGATGTCGGCGCCCTCCTGGCGGGCGACCACGCCGAGCGCGCCCTGGAAGCAGGCGCTGTAGCCGGCGGCGAACAGCTGCTCCGGGTTGGTGCCGGTGCCGCTGCCGCCCATCTCGACGGGCGGGTTGACGATCACGTCGAGCCGGCCGTCGTCGGTGGCGACCCGGCCGTCACGGCCGTTCTCGGCGGTGGCGACGGCGGTGTACAGGACGTCGGACTGCTGAATGGGCATGCGGTGATCTTCCTCCTCGTCCGCCGCGACTCGCGCCCACGATCGACGGCGGTTTCGGAATGAAGTTACCGCATGACGGAAACAGCGGGAAGCTCAGAGCTGGACGATCATCTTTCCGGTGTTGTCGCCGCGCAGGACGCCGAGGAACGCCTCAAGGTTGTTCTCGATGCCCTCGACGACCGTCTCGCGGTACTTCAGCGCGCCCGAGGCGACCCAGGGGCCGACCTCCTGGACGAACTGCGGCTGGAGGTCGTAGTGGTCGCCGACCAGGAGGCCCTCGATGCGGCCGCGGGTCTGGATGAGGCGGGCGAGGTTCTTCGGGCCGGGGGCGGGCTCGGTGTTGTTGTAGACCGAGATCATGCCGCAGATGACGATCCGGCCGCCCTCGTTGAGCTGCCCGATCGCGGCCTCCAGGTGGTCGCCGCCGACGTTGTCGAAGTACACGTCCACGCCGTCCGGCGCGGCCTCGCGCAGCTGCTCGGCGACGGAGCCGTTCTTGTAGTTGAAGGCCGCGTCGAAGCCGTACTCCTCGACCAGCAGCTTGACCTTGTCGTCGGAGCCGGCCGAGCCGATCACCCGCGAGGCGCCCTTGAGCTTCGCTATCTGGCCGACCTGACTGCCCACGGCACCCGCGGCGCCGGACACGAAGACACTGTCGCCCTCCTTGAACGCGGCGGTGCGCAGCAGGCCCGCGTACGCGGTCAGGCCGGTCATGCCGAGCACCCCGAGGTACGTGGACAGGGGCGCGGCCTGCGGGTCGACCTTGACGGCGTGCTTCGCGTCCACGGCGGCGTACTCGCGCCAGCCGAGGAAGTGCAGGACGTGGTCGCCGGGCTCGATGCCCTCGGCGTTCGACTCGATCACCTCGCCGACCGCGCCGCCCTGCATGACCTTGCCGAGCTCGAAGGGGGCGACGTAGGACTTGGCGGCGCTCATGCGGCCGCGCATGTACGGGTCGACGGAGAGGTACCTGTTGCGCACCAGCACCTGACCTTCGCGCGGCGTCGGGACCTCGGCCTCCACCAGGGCGAAGTCCTCGGGCTTGGGCCAGCCGGCGGGACGGCTGAGCAGGTGCCATTCGCGGTTGATCATGGGGGGTGCCTTTCGATTACTTCAGTGCCTGAAACAACCATGCGCCTGGATATTTCAGGTTGTCAAGTAATCCGGGTATCCTTGGGGCATGGCCACTGCCCACGGAAACCGTCCCGACGAACTGACCCTGGAGGTCGTCGACCTCATCGCATCGGTCGTCGCGCGCTATCACGAGGAGTACGAGGAGGCTGCCGCCGAGCACGCGCTGACGGGGGCGCAGGCGAAGCTGCTCGGGTTGCTCACGCTGGAGCCGCTGCCCATGCGGAAGCTGGCCCAGAAGCTGAAGTGCGAGCCGTCGAACGTCACGGGGATCGTGGACCGGCTGGAGGCGCGGGGGCTGGTCGAGCGGCGGCCCGATCCCGCGGACCGGCGGGTGAAAGTCGCTGTCGCCACGACGGAGGGGCGTGCTGTGGCTCGGTCGTTGCGGGAGTCTTTGCGGTTCGCTCGGGAGCCGTTGGCTGGGCTTTCCGAGGCTGAGCGGGTTGTTTTGCGGGAGTTGTTGCAGCGGATGCTCTCGGCTGCGCCGTAGGGGCCGTTGTTCGCTTCCGGCTTTCCGTTCGTTGTGGCTGATCGCGCAGTTCCCCGCGCCCCCAACTACCTCAGGTGCACCACCACAAGAAGCGATCGCACTCCTGCGTGGGAGACGGCTCCGGGTCCGGGACCGGTGTCGTCGGGGTGACCGTCGGCGTGTCCGCCGGGGCCGGGTTCTCGGGCGGGGCCGAGTCGGCGGGGGCCGGGGGCTCCGCGGTGGGGTCGGAGCCCGTGTCCGTGCCGGTGGACGGGGAACGGGTGATGGCGCCGGGGCTCTTGCCGGCGTCGGGGGACTCGCTCGTCGATGCGGAGGCCGAGGGGGAGGCTTCCGAGGCGGAGGCGCTGGGGTCGTGGTCGCCCGGCGTGGTGGAGTCCTGGGAGTCGGACAGGGGATCCGCCGGATCGGTGCCGGCCTCCTGCGACGCGCCGCCGTCAGTCTGCTCGTCCCCCTCCGCCGCAGCCGGCTGCGGGGCGGAGCCGGGTGCGTCCAGGCCCAGTTCGGCGAGGCTCAGGCCGCCCGCGGCCAGCAGGAAGCCGGCGGTGATGAGGACGGTCCTGCGGCGGCGCCTGCGATGGGCGGCGGCCTTGCGGTCGCGGCGGCTCTCGCCGGGGCGGCGGGACGCGGCGCGGCCCTGCGGGGGTTCGCCGGCGCGGGCGTCGGCCCGGGCGTCGGCCGCGGACTCGTGCGCGGCCGGGTCGTCGTACGTGGGCTCCGCCGGGAGCTGCTCGGCGGGCACGCCGCAGCCCGGGCAGGCAAGGGCGCCGTTGAGATGCCGTCGGCAGGGGTGGCAGTAGTCCATGACGCCGGAAGATTAAGTTCCTGACGCGTCACGTTCCTAGACGTGGTCGTGAAGGTTTGGTGGGGAAGAGGGCCCACCGGCGTGGCGAGTTGGGCGCGAGAGGTTTCGAAAGTACCGAAACCGTAATCTGTGCGACCCATTGACACCCCCGCCCACCCGTCCTTACTGTCTGGCCAGCATTTCGAACGAGTGACGAAATCTCGAACAAAAGCTAACGTTCACGAGGGGCAACTGCCGTGCGCATCACCGGAATCAGCACACACGTGGTCGGGACGCCGTGGCGCAACCTGACCTACGTCCAGGTGCACACCGACGAGGGCATCACCGGAGTCGGCGAGACCCGGATGCTGGGACACACCGACGCTCTGCTCGGCTATCTGAAGGAGGCCGAGGTCAACCACATTCTCGGCTCCGACCCGTTCGCTGTCGAGGATCTCGTCAAGCGCATGAAGTACGGCGACTACGGCCGGGCCGGCGAGATCGTGATGTCCGGCATCGCCGTGATCGAGATGGCCTGCTGGGACATCAAGGGCAAGGCTCTGGGCGTGCCGGTGTGGCAGCTGCTCGGCGGCAAGGTGACCGACAAGGTCAAGGCGTACGCCAACGGCTGGTACACCACCGAGCGCACCCCGGAGGCCTACCACAAGGCCGCGCAGCAGGTCATGGAGCGTGGCTACAAGGCCCTGAAGATCGACCCGTTCGGCACCGGGCACTTCGAGCTGGACCACCAGGAGACCCTGTACGCGGTCTCCCTCATCGAGGCCGTGCGCGACGCCATCGGCCCGGAGTCCGAGCTGATGCTGGAGATGCACGGCCGGTTCTCGCCCGCGACCGCCGTCCGGCTCGCCAAGGAGCTCGCTCCCTTCAAGCCCGCGTGGCTGGAGGAGCCGTGCCCGCCGGAGAACCTCAAGGCGCTGGAGAAGGTCGCCGCGAAGGTGGACGTCCCGGTCGCCACGGGTGAGCGCATCCACGACCGGATCGAGTTCCGCGAGCTGTTCGAGAGCCAGGCCGTGGACATCATCCAGCCCGACGTCGGCCACATCGGCGGCATCTGGGAGACCCGCAAGCTCGCCGCGACCGCCGAGACCCACTACATGCTGGTCGCGCCGCACAACGTCGGCGGCTCCGTGCTGACCGCCGCGTCCCTCCAGGTGGGGTTCACCTCCCCCAACTTCAAGATCCTGGAGCACTTCAACGATTTCGCCGACGCGGAGATCAAGAAGGTCGTCAAGGGCGCCCCGCAGGTGGTGGACGGCTACTTCCACCTGTCCGACGCGCCCGGCCTCGGCGTCGAGCTGGACGTGGACGCGGCCGCCGAGTTCCCGCAGCAACAGGCCCGCTTCGACCTGTGGGCCGAGGGCTGGGAGCAGCGTAAGCCGAAGGGCACCAAGTGAGTTCCCAGGTCGTCGTCGAGGCTCCGGGCGTGCATCGCGTCGAGGAGCACACGCCGCGCGCGCCCGGTGCCGGTGAGGCGCTGGTCCGGGTGCACGCGGCCGGCATCTGCGGCAGCGACCGCGAGGTGTACCAGGGCAACCGGCCCGAGGGGTACGTCCGTTACCCGCTGACGCCCGGTCACGAGTGGTCCGGGACGGTGGAGGCGGTCGGCGCCGGGGTGCCGGTGAGCCTGGTGGGCCGCAAGGTGGTCGGCGAGGGTTTTCGCAACTGCCAGGTCTGCGACCGCTGCCACGCCGGTGAGACGACCCTGTGCACGGACGGCTACGAGGAGACCGGGTTCACCCAGCCCGGCGCGATGGCCGCCACCCTGACCCTGCCGGCCCGGCTGCTGCACGCCCTGCCGAAGGACGCCGACCTGACCGCGGCGGCCCTGCTGGAGCCGGCCGCCTGTATCGCGGCGGCGGCCCTCAAGGCGAACGCGCGGCCCGGAGAGCGGGTGGCCGTCGTCGGCACCGGCACGCTCGGGATGTTCGCGGTGCAGTTCCTGCGCGCCTCCTCCCCCGGTGAGCTGCTGGTCGTCGGCACGCGCCGGGACCGGGAGGCGCTGTCGCGGCAGTTCGGCGCCACCGACTTCCGCACCAAGGAGCAGGAGCTGCCCGGAGACTTCGACGTCGTCATCGAGACGGCCGGATCCGCCGACGCGGCCCGCACCGCCGCCGCGCTGCTGCGGCGCGGGGGCCGGCTGGTGCTGACCGGCATCCCGGCGCCGGGCGCGGACGGGCTCGACCCGACCGAGCTCGTCGTACGGCAGCTGGAGGTGCACACCGTCTTCGGTGCGCCGCCGGACGCCTGGTCGCACACCGTGCGGGTCTTCGCCGCAGGGCTCCTCGACCCGGTGCCGCTGGTGACGCACGAGCTGCCGCTGGCCGAGTTCTCCCGGGCCATCGAGCTGGTGGGGTCCGGTGACCCGAAGGTCGGCAAGGTCCTGCTGCGCCCGTAGACGTACGCCGGTACGGGGGTTACCTGACGGCCGCCGTACCGGCGTACCACCAAGTCTTTCGCGCCCTTTTTCACGCCGAGGGACGCGAACCACGTCCGATATATCGAACACGAAGGACAGCTTGTGACCGACGCTTCCGCCACGGCAGCCCGGCGACCCGGTGAGCAGGCGCTCGCCGCGCTCGGCCTGGGCACGCCCGCGCCCGACCCCGCCGACGCCTCGCCGCACACCTTCCCCGGCGGCGGCCGCTGGCGCACCGAGATCCCCTCGTGCGAGGGCCCCGAAGCGCTGGCCGTCGTCCTGAAGGAGGCCTCGCGCCTGGATGTGCCGATCCACCGGATCAGCCAGGGCAGCGGGGTGTGGATGCTCAGCGACGCCGAGATCACCGAGATGGTCGAGGCGACCGCCGAGCGCGACATCGAGCTCTGCCTCTTCACCGGCCCGCGCGGCACCTGGGACATCGGCGGCTCGGTGCGCACCGACTCGCGGGGCGCCGGCCTGCGCGCGCGGGGCCACGACGCCGTCGCCGGCTGCGTCGAGGACGCCGTACGGGCCACCGAGCTGGGCGTGAAGTGCCTGCTGGTGGCCGACGAGGGCGTGCTGTGGACGCTGCACCGGGCGCGCCTGGCCGGCCTCATCCCGGCCGACACCACCCTGAAGGTCTCCGCGCTGATCGGCCCGGTCAACCCGGCCGCGTACGCCGTCTACGAGCAGCTCGGCGGCGACTCGATCAACGTGCCCAGCGACCTCACGCTGGACCACCTCACCGAGATCCGCCGGGTGTCGGCCGCGCCGATGGACATGTACATCGAGGCGCCGGACGACCTGGGCGGTTACATCCGGATGTACGAGGTCGCCGAGCTGATCCGGCGCGGCGCGCCGCTCTATCTGAAGTTCGGCCTCTCCAAGGCCCCCGGGATCTACCCGTACGGCCACCACCTGCGGGATCTGACCCTGTCCACCGCCCGGGAGCGGGTGCGGCGGGGCCGCCTCGCACTGGACCTGCTCGCCCGGCACGGCGCGGACGGCGACATGGCGCCGCTCGGCTCGCGACTGCCGGGCGCGCTGCGCCGCTTCGACACACCCTCATAACGTTCCGGCGAACACCCCTTCACATAAGTCGACGCAGTCCCACAGAATCCCACACACCCGCTCACTCAGCCCGGTCACGACATCAAGGATGATGATCATGCGCACTCGCAGAGCCGCACTCGTCGCGACAGCCACCGCCGCCACCCTCGCCCTCACCCTCACCGCCTGCGGCCAGAACTCCGAGGGCGGCAGCGAGGACAAGGGCGGCAGCACCGAGGGCGCCACCATCGGCATCGCGATGCCCACCAAGTCCTCCGAGCGCTGGATCGCCGACGGCAACAACGTCGTCCAGCACCTTCAGGACAAGGGCTACAAGACCAAGCTGGTCTACGGCGAGGACGACCCCGACCAGCAGGTCTCGCAGATCGAGAACCTCATCACGCAGGGCGTGAAGGCCCTGATCGTGGCGGCCATCGACAACAAGTCGATGAACAACGTCCTGCAGCAGGCCGAGGACGCCGGCATCCCGGTGATCTCCTACGACCGCCTGATCCTCGGCACCCCGAACGTCGACTACTACGCGTCCTTCGACAACGAGAAGGTCGGCGAGCTCCAGGGCACCTACATCGTGGAGAAGCTCGGCCTGAAGGACGGCAGCAAGAAGGGTCCGTTCAACGTCGAGCTGTTCGCCGGCTCCAACGACGACAACAACACCCGCTACTTCTTCCAGGGCGCGATGAACGTCCTGCAGCCCTACATCGACAAGAAGCAGCTCGTCGTCCGCTCCGGCCAGACCAAGCTCACCCAGGTCACCACCCTGCGCTGGGACGGCGGCACCGCGCAGAAGCGCATGGACGACATCCTCACCTCGGCCTACAAGACCGAGCGCGTCGACGCCGTCCTCTCGCCGTACGACGGCATCTCCATCGGCATCCTGTCCGCGCTGCGCTCGGACGACTACGGCTCCAAGGCCAAGCCGTGGCCGATCGTCACCGGCCAGGACGCCGAGGTCGCCTCGGTGAAGTCGATCATCGCCGACCAGCAGTCGATGACCGTCTACAAGGACACCCGCGAGCTCGCCAAGGTCGCCTCGAACATGGTCGACGCGGCTCTCAAGGGCAAGAAGCCCGAGGTCAACGACACCAAGACCTATGACAACGGTGCCAAGGTCGTCCCGGCGTACCTGCTGGAGCCGGTGAGCGTCGACAAGGCCAACTACAAGGCCACCGTCGTCGACTCCGGCTACATCAAGGAAAGCGACCTCAACTGACGTCCGTCCCTCAAGGATTGGAAGGCACGACCATGGCGGGACCCGTCCTGGAAATGCGCTCGATCGTCAAGACCTTTCCCGGCGTCAAGGCGCTGTCGGACGTCAATCTGACCGTCCGGCAGGGCGAGGTCCACGCCATCTGCGGGGAGAACGGCGCCGGCAAGTCGACCCTGATGAAGGTCCTCTCCGGCGTCCACCCGCACGGCACCTACGAAGGGGACATCCTCTTCGAAGGGGAGACCTGCCGGTTCAAGGACATCCGGGCGAGCGAGCAGCACGGCATCGTCATCATCCACCAGGAGCTGGCGCTGGTGCCGTATCTGTCCATCGCCGAGAACATCTTCCTCGGCAACGAGCACGCCACCCGCGGCTTCATCAACTGGAACGACACCCTCAAGCACGCCACCGAACTGCTGCGCCGCGTCGGCCTCGACGAGCACCCGGAGACCCGGGTCGCCGACATCGGTGTCGGCAAGCAGCAGCTGGTGGAGATCGCCAAGGCCCTGTCCAAGCAGGTGAAACTGCTGATCCTGGACGAGCCGACGGCGGCCCTGAACGACGAGGACAGCGGCAAGCTGCTGGACCTGATCCTGGACCTCAAGGAACAGGGCATCACCTCGATCATCATCAGCCACAAGCTCAACGAGATCCGCCGGGTCGCCGACTCGGTGACGATCATCCGCGACGGCCGGACCATCGAGACCCTCGACGTGAAGGCCGAGAGCACCACCGAGGACCGGATCATCTCCGGCATGGTCGGCCGTGACCTGGAGAACCGCTTCCCCGAGCGCAGCCCGCACGAGCCGGAGGAGGGCCGGGCGCCCGCCCTGGAGATCCGGGGCTGGACCGTGCACCACCCGATCGACCAGCAGCGCAAGGTCGTCGACGACGTGTCCCTGTCCGTACGCCGGGGCGAGATCGTCGGCATCGCGGGCCTGATGGGCGCCGGCCGCACCGAACTGGCGATGAGCGTGTTCGGGCGGACGTACGGCCGCTACGCCGCCGGCACGGTCCTCAAGGACGGCGCGGAGATCCGCACGAAGACCGTCCCCGAGGCGGTCGCGCACGGCATCGCGTACGTCACCGAGGACCGCAAGCACTACGGCCTGAACCTCATCGACACCATCAACCGCAACATCTCGCTCAGCGCGCTGGGCAAGGTGGCCCGGCGGGGCGTGGTCGACGAGCACGAGGAGCGCCAGGTCGCCGAGGGCTTCCGCAAGTCCATGAACATCAAGGCGCCCACCGTGTTCGAGCCGGTCGGCAAGCTGTCCGGCGGCAACCAGCAGAAGGTCGTCCTCAGCAAGTGGATCTTCGCGGGTCCCGATGTGCTGATCCTGGACGAGCCGACCCGCGGTATCGACGTGGGCGCCAAGTACGAGATCTACACGGTCATCGACCAGTTGGCCGCCCAGGGCAAGGCGGTCGTCTTCATCTCCTCCGAACTGCCCGAGCTGCTCGGCATGTGCGACCGCATCTACACGATGGCCGCCGGGCGCCTCACGGGTGAGTTCTCGCGGGCCGAGGCCTCGCAGGAGTCGCTGATGCGCCAGATGACGAAGGACAAAGAGGTAACGCGATGAGCACGGATGTGACCGCCAAGAGCCCGGCCCCCGCGCCGCCGGGCGGGAGCGGGGCCGCCGGGGGCGACGGCCTGCTCCAGCTGATGCTCGACGGCATGCGCCGCAACATGCGGCAGTACGGCATGCTGTTCGCCCTCGGCCTGATCGTGGTGCTGTTCGCCGTCTGGACCAACGGTGACCTGCTGCTGCCGCGCAACGTCTCCAACCTGGTGCTGCAGAACAGCTACATCCTGATCCTCGCGATCGGCATGATGCTCGTCATCATCGCGGGCCACATCGACCTGTCGGTCGGCTCGCTGACGGCGTTCGTGGGCGCCATGGGCGCCGTCCTGATGGTCGACCACGACATATCGTGGCAGCTCGCCCTGGTGCTGTGCCTGGCCATCGGCGCGGCCGCGGGCGCCGCGCAAGGGTTCCTCATCGCGTACCTCGGCATCCCGTCGTTCATCGTGACCCTCGCGGGCATGCTGACCTTCCGCGGTCTGACCGAGATCTTCCTCGAAGGCCAGACGATCGGCCCGTTCCCCGAGGGCCTGCAGAAGGTCGCCAACAGCTTCATGCCGGAGGTCGGCCCGAACACCAACTACCACAACCTCACCCTGCTGCTCGGCCTCGCCGTGATCGCGTTCGTGGTGTTCCAGGAGTTCCGCGACCGCAAGCGGCAGCAGGAGTTCGCCCTGGAAGTGCTGCCCACCAAGCTCTTCCTGCTCAAGCTCGTGGCGCTGGTCGCGGCGGTGCTCACCGTCACGCTGCTGCTCGCCAGCTACAAGGGCGCGCCGATCGTGCTGATCATCCTCGGTGTGCTGGTGGTCGGCTACGGCTACCTCATGCGCAACGCCGTCTTCGGCCGCCACATCTACGCCATCGGCGGCAACCTGCCCGCGGCCAAGCTGTCGGGTGTGAAGGACAAGAAGGTCACCTTCCTGGTCTTCCTGAACATGGGCATGCTCGCGGCCCTGGCGGGCCTGGTCTTCGCCGCCCGCTTCAACGCGGCCTCGCCCAAGGCGGGCCTCAACTTCGAGCTGGAGGCGATCGCCGCGAGCTTCATCGGCGGGGCGTCGATGAGCGGCGGTGTCGGTACCGTCCTCGGCGCGATCATCGGTGGTCTCGTCCTGGGCGTGCTGAACAACGGCATGAACCTCGTCGGCATCGGCACGGACTGGCAGCAGGTCATCAAGGGACTGGTGCTGCTGGCCGCGGTCGGGTTCGACGTGTGGAACAAGCGCAAGGTCGGTTCATAGGACACCGGGCCCCGCCTCGAGGCGGGGCCCGCTTCATATGGCAGGAGCCGCTGTATGGAACTGAACAGACGCACCCTCATCGCCGGGGCCGCGGCCGCCGGCATCACCGCCGCCACCGCGGGCGGCACGGCGTACGCCACGGGAGGCAGGAAGCCGGTGAAGACGCTCTTCGGCAAGCTCGCCGACGGCACCGAGGTCCACAGCTGGTCGCTGGAGAACGGCGGCACCCGGCTGAAGGTCCTGTCCTACGGCGGCATCGTGCAGTCCCTGGAGATACCGGACCGGCGCGGGCGGTACGCCAACGTCTCGCTGGGCTTCGACAACCTGGCGGACTACGTCTCGTCGAGCCCCTACTTCGGCGCGCTGATCGGCCGTTACGGCAACCGCATCGGCAAGGGCCGCTTCACCCTCGACGGCAAGGAGTACCAGCTCTCCGTCAACGACGGCGACAACAGCCTGCACGGCGGAGCCCAGGGCTTCGACAAGCGGGTGTGGGACGTCGAGCCGTTCACCAAGGGCACGGACGTCGGGCTGCACCTGCGCTACACGAGCGCGGACGGCGAGATGGGCTACCCGGGCACGCTGAAGACGAAGGTCACCTACACCCTGACCCGGCACGGCGACTGGCGCATCGACTACGAGGCCACGACCGACAAGGCGACCGTCTGCAACCTCACCAACCACGTCTACTGGAACCTGGCCGGCGAGTCGAGCGGCACGATCTACGACCACGAGCTGTCCATCGCCGCCTCCCGCTACACGCCGGTCGACTCGGGCCTGATCCCCACCGGCGAACTGGCGAAGGTGGCGGGCACGCCCTTCGACTTCCGCCGTGCCAAGCCGGTCGGCCGCGACATCCGCGTGGCCCACCAGCAGCTGCTGTACGGGCAGGGCCTGGACCACAACTGGGCGCTGGACAAGGGCATCTCGGGCCGGCCCGAGCACGTCGCGACCCTGCGCGACCCGTCCTCCGGGCGCACCCTGAAGATCGCCACGACCGAGCCGGGACTGCAGTTCTACTCGGGCAACTTCCTCGACGGCACCCTGGTCGGCACCGGCGGCACGGTCTACCGCCAGGGCGACGGGCTGTGCCTGGAGACCCAGCACTTCCCGGACTCGCCCAACCAGCCGGCGTTCCCGTCGACGGTGCTGCGCCCGGGGCAGGTCTACCGATCCACAACCGTCCACTCCTTCGCTTGAGTTGAACACCGCCTGACCCCCCTCCGTATGTAAGGGCGGCCCGTGCTCCCCCGCACGGGCCACCCACACACGGAGGTTTCCCTTGCCCGGTGGTGTCACCTCGCTGTTCCGCTCCGGATCGGCCCACAGCCCGTCCATGGCGGCGCTGACACGCGAGGGCGGCGACGGGGCCGGCCCGGTGGACTTCTGCATCCCCTGCAACCCGTACTTCCCCACCCCGGCGATGTTCGACGAGCTGGCGGCCGGCCTGCGCGACATCGTCACCTACTACCCCAGCGGCGCCGACACCATCACCGCCGAGCTGTGCACGCTGCTGGGCCTTCCGCCGCAGTGCGTGGCGATGGGCAACGGCTCCACGGAGCTGATCACCTGGATCGACCATCTGCTGGTCCGGGAGTCCCTCGCCGTCCCCGTCCCCACCTTCGGCCGCTGGACCGACCAGCCGATGGAGACCGGCAAGCGCGTCGACATGTTCCCGCTCCAGGAGTCCGGCGGCTTCGCCCTGGACCTCGCGCGGTACGCCGACTTCATCCGTGCCCGGGGCACCCGGGTCGCGGTCCTGTGCAACCCCAACAACCCCGACGGCGGCTATCTGCACCGGCAGGCGGTCGTGCAGTTCATGGACGCGATGGCGGACCTGGACCTGGTGATCGTCGACGAGTCGTTCCTGGAGTTCGCCGACGCCGAGCCGGAACCGTCGGTGGTCCAGGAGGCGATCCTGCGGCCCAACGTCATCGTGCTGCGCAGCCTCGGCAAGAACTTCGGCCTGCACGGCGTCCGCTTCGGCTATCTGGTCGCCTCTCCGGCCCTCGCGGGCAAGGTCCGCGCGATGCTGCCCAAGTGGAACCTCAACTCCTTCGCCGAGCACGTGGTGTTCATGCTGAAGGAGCACGGCGCGGAGTACGCGCAGAGCCTGGTGCAGGTGCGCCGGGACCGGCTGGAGATGGCGAGCGCGCTGTCGGCGCTGCCGGGCCTGACCGTCTACCCCTCCCAGGGCAACTTCCTCTTCGTGCGCCTGCCCGTCGGCGCCGAGGGCACCGTGGTCCGCGACCGGCTGCTCACTGAAGCCCGGATCCTGGTCCGCGAGTGCGGCAACAAGATCGGTTCCTCCAGCCGCTTCCTGCGGCTCGTGGTGCGCCCCCAGGTCGACGTGCGTCGCCTGGTGTCCGGCCTGGACCAGGTGCTCTACGGGACGTCCAGGAGGGAGGCCGCCGTATCCGAGCTGGGCACCGGGACCAGTTACAGCTCGGGTACGGCGGCTGTCGATCGGCTGGTGACTCAGGGCGGGGCCCGGAGCGGGGCTCAGGGCGGGCTCACCGCGGCCCAGTTCCGGGGCGTGGTGGGCTGGCCCGAGGCCGGAGCGATGGGGTGAGCCTCTTGAAAAGAGCGTCGGGTCAGTAGGCGACGGGCCAGCCGCTGCTCCAGTTCAGGAGGTTGATGCCGAGCTTGGGCGTGCCGTTGTCGTTGCCGTCGTAGTAGTGGTAGACGATCAGGTCCCCGTCGGCGTCGGCCATGATCGACTGCCCGCCGGGGCCGACGACGCTGCCGTGCGACTCCAGCACGGGCGTGCCGCCATTGTTCATCAGCGCGACGCCGTTCTTGTCGTAGTAGGGACCGGTGACGGAGGTGGCCCGGCCGACCTTCACCTTGTACGTGGAGCTCGTGCCCTGGCAGCAGACGTCGTACGAGGCGAAGAGGTAGTAGTACCCGTTCCGCTTGACGACGAAGGGCGCCTCGACGGCCTTGGTCCCGCTCGGGCGGGAGGCGAGCGAGTAGCGGGTGGTGTTGGTCGACAGCTGCTTCCCGGTCGACGGGTTGATCTGGATCATCTTGATGCCGGTCCACCAACTGCCGAAGGACAGCCACCACTTGCCGTCACCGTCGACGAAGAGGTTGGGGTCGATGGCGTTGTAGTCGCTGGAGGAGCTGGAGCTGTGGACGATGCCGTAGTCGGTCCAGCTGCCCGGCTGCCCGGTGGTCGACCCGGCGAGGCCGATGGCGGAGGTGTTCGTGCCGAACTTGGAGACGGAGTAGTACATCAGGTACTTGCCGCCCTGGTACGAGATGTCCGGCGCCCAGGCCTCCGGCACGGAGGAGTACGTCGACCACCAGGCCGGCCGTGAGGAGAACGCGTCGGACCCGGCCCTGAAGGCGATCCGGTCGCTGGAGGTCTTGCTCGCGAGGCCGCCTCCGGTGGCGTACAGCAGGTACTGCCCGGAGGAGGTCCGGATCATCGTCGGGTCGTGCACGACGGTGGAGCCGGTGACGGTCCCGGGGTTGGGGTAGGCCGAGGCGGTGGAGGGGAGCAGGGCGAGCAGGGCCGCCGCGGGGACGGCGAGCAGGGTGCGGCGAAGACGTGTGCGGCTCAAGGGGACGCTCCTTAGGTGGGGTTGTCGTCGTGTTCGGTATCACGAACGACGGTCGCGTCATCGGACGGGACCGTAGAATCGAACCCCTCGTGCGTCAATGGTTCACGCAGCAACAGAAGTTGTGGATCAGCCGCCCTGTGCGGCACGCAACACCGCGACACTCTCGGCGTGTTCGCCGGTCTGCGCCCACTCCAGCGCGGTGAGGCCCGTGCCGCCGTCCTCGCGCAGCGACGGGTCGGCGCCGGCCTCCAGCAGGGCCCGGACCGTGTCGGTGTGGCCCCAGCAGGCGGCCCCGCACAGGGGCAGGCCCTCGTGGCCGTGTCCGCTCTCCACGTCCGGGTCGGCACCGGCCGCCAGCAGCAGGCGGACGATGTCCGTGGCGCCGTTCACCGATGCCCGGTACAGCGGCGTGCTGCCCTCCGGGTCGGCCGCCCTCGGATCCGCTCCGGAGCGCAGCAGCGTCCGTACCGTGTCCGTCTCGCCCAGCCATGCCGCCGTCGTCAGCCGCCGCGACAGCTTCTTCCGCTTACGCCTGTTCACGGCCGCCGACCCTATGTCGGCGCACCGGCCCGTGTCGTCCCGATTTTCACGGGTTCTCCCACGCCGCCGGTTCCGCCGCCAGGTCCCGTACCGGCTGCGGCAGGGTGTCCGCGGCGAGGTCGGCCAGGGTGACGCCCTCCAGAATTCTGCGGACGTTGGCGCGCAGGGCGATCCACAGCGGGAGCAGCGGCTCGGCGGTGCCCTGGTAGCTCAGGCCCGTGGGGCGTTCACCGCGCACCGAGACGATCGGGCCGTCGACGGCGCGGATGACGTCCGCGACGGTGATCGCGGACGCGGCGCGGGCGAGGCGGTAGCCGCCGCCTCCGCCGCGCCGGCTGTCCACGACACCGGCGCGGCGGAGGTCGCCGAGAATCCCCTCCAGAAACTTGTGCGGAATGGCCTGCGCGACGGCGATCGTCTCCGCCTTCACCGGATCGCCGTCCTCCTGCCGTACGGCGAGTTCCAGTGCCGCCCGCACCGCGTAGTCCGCCCGTGCCGAGATCCTCATGCGGCCATTGTCGGTCAGGGCTGGGCTCAGGCCAGCCGGATCACGTTCCAGGACAGCGGCTCCAGCACGGCGGTGAGGCCGCCGTCCAGGACCTCGGTCCCCTCGACCGCGTGCGGGGTGACCCGCTCGGGCTCGTCGAGAGTGTTGCGGGCCTCCGGGTCGGCGTCGGCGAGGGCGCTGTGCTCGACGACCCGCGTCACGCCGAGGCCGGCCAGCGCGACCTGAAGCGGGAGGGCCTCGGTGCGGCTGCGGTTGACCGCGAAGACGGTGACCGTGCCGTCCTCGGCGCGCACGGCGGTGGCGTGCAGCAGATCGGCCTCGCCGTACTTCTTCGTCTCGTACGTCGGTGAGTCGACGCGGACGTCCAGCACCTCGCCCCGGCCGTACTGCGAGGCCTGCGCGAACGGGAAGAACGTCGTCTGCCGCCAGGCCGGACCACCCGGCTCGGTCATGATCGGCGCGATGACGTTGACCAGCTGGGCGAGGCAGGCCACCGTCACGCGGTCGGCGTGCCGGAGCAGCGCGATCAGCAGGGAGCCGAAGACGACGGCGTCGGTGACGCTGTAGTTGTCCTCCAGCAGGCGCGGGGCCTCCGGCCAGTCGAGGGCGCTGACCTCGGCCTCGGTACGGGACAGGTACCAGACGTTCCACTCGTCGAAGGAGAGGTTGATCTTCTTCTTCGACTTCAGGCGGGCGCCGATGTGGTCGCAGGTGGCGACGACGTTCTCGATGAACGACTCCATGTCCACGGCCGAGGCCAGGAAGGAGTCGACGTCGCCGTCGAGGGGCTCGTAGTAGGCGTGCAGGGAGATGTAGTCGACCAGGTCGTACGTCTCTTGGAGGACGGTCGCCTCCCACTCGGCGAAGGTCGGCATGGACTGGCCCGAGCTGCCGCAGGCGACGAGTTCGACCTTCGGGTCGATCTGGCGCATGGCCCGCGCCGTCTCGGCGGCGATACGGCCGTACTCCTCGGCCGTCTTGTGGCCGGTCTGCCAGGGGCCGTCCATCTCGTTGCCGAGGCACCACAGCCGGATGCCGAACGGGTCCTTGTCGCCGTGGGCCCGGCGGAGGTCGGAGAGTGCCGTGCCGGCGGGGTGGTTGGCGTACTCCTGGAGTTCGATGGCCTCGGCCACGCCCCGGGTGCCGAGGTTCACCGCCATCATGGGCTCGGCCTGGGGGCCGACCTTCTTGAGGAAGGCGATGAACTCGGAGAGGCCGAAGCGGTTGGACTCCGTCGTGCGCCAGGCGAGGTCGAGGCGGCGGGGCCTGTCCTCCACGGGGCCGACCGAGTCCTCCCACTTGTAGCCCGAGACGAAGTTGCCTCCGGGGTAGCGGATGGCGGTGACGCCGAGTTCCCTGACCAGCTCCAGCACGTCGGTGCGGAGGCCGGCCTCGTCGGCCGTCGGGTGGTCCGGTTCGAAGATGCCCGTGTAGACGCAGCGGCCGAGGTGTTCCACGAAGGAGCCGAAGATACGGGGGTCTACCTGGGCGACGGTGAAGGCGGGGTCCAGGGTGAAGCGGGCGGTGCGCATGTTCGCCTTTCGCGGTGGGTGGCTTGTGTTTCCGGTGCGGCTGACTGTGGTCTGTGGTTGCTCGCGCAGTTCCCCGCGCCCCTAGGCGACCTCAGGCCAACCCTGTTCCCAGTTCAGCTTGTTGAGGCCCAGCTTCGGGGTGCCGTTGTCCTGGGCGTCGTAGTAGTGGTAGGCCAGCCAGTCCTCGCCTCGGTCCTTGAAGACCGACTGGCCGCCCGTCCCGATGTAGTCGCCGTGGCCCTCCAGGAGGAGGTCGCCGCCGCCTTCCAGGAGGGGCTTGCCCTTGCTGTCGACGTAGGGGCCCGTCACGGACGTGGAGCGGCCGACCTTGATCTTGTAGGTGGAGTTCACGCCCGAGCAGCAGGCGTCGTAGGAGGCGAAGAGGTAGTAGTAGCGGCCGTGCCTGACCACGTACGGGCCCTCGACGGCGTAGGGGGCGTCGGGGCGGGTGGCCAGGTGGTGGACCTCGGCGCCTGGGAGGGCCTTGCCGGTGTCCGGGTTCAGTTCGACCATGCGGATGCCGGTCCAGTAGGAGCCGAAGGTCATCCAGAGGCGGCCCTGGGACTTGATGAGCGCCGGGTCGATGGCGTTCCAGGAGTCGGTGCGTTCGGAGGAGAAGACCTTGCCGTGGTCGGTCCAGGTGCCGGGGAGGCCGGTCTCCGAGGTCGCGACGCCGATCGCGGAGTGGTTGGTGCCCCAGGAGGAGACGGCGTAGTAGAGCCAGTACGTGCCGTCGCGGTAGGAGATGTCGGGGGCCCAGGGATCGCCGGTGTCGTTGTACTCGTACCACCAGCTCGGCGGCTCGGCGAAGGCGTTGCCGGAGTCCTGCCAGTGTCTGCCGTCCGAGGAGAGGCGGGCGCCGATGACGCCGCCGGTCGAGTAGGCCGCGTAGCCGCCGGACTTGAGGCGTATCACCGTCGGGTCGTGGATGATCTCCTGGCCGGTGATCGGGCGGGGGTCGGGGTAGCTCTCGGCCGCCTGGGCGGCGTGGGGCATCAGGGCCATGAGGGTGGCCGTCGCCACGGCCGTGAGAGTGGTGCGCACGGTCACTGTCCTGCCAATCCCGTGTGGGCGACGCCCGCCACGATCTGACGCTGGAAGAAGACGAAGACGACGATCAGGGGCAGCCCGGCCATCAGACCGCCGGCCATGAGCTGGGCCCACTGGATGCCGTAGGAGTTCATGACGGTCGCGATGCCGTTGGGCATGGTCATCAGGTCGGGGTTGTTGGTGACCATGTAGGGCCACAGGAAGTTGTTCCACGACGCGATGAAGGTGAAGATGCCGACGGCCGCGAGGGAGGGGCGGGCGAGCGGGACCACGATGGTGAAGAAGACCCGCCAGCGGCCGGCGCCGTCGATGAAGGCGGCCTCCTCCAGTTCGCGCGGGATGCCCTGGAAGAACTTGTAGAGGATGAAGACCATCGCGGCGGGCGCGCACTGGGGCAGGATCATGCCCCAGTAGGTGTCGACCATGCCCATCTGCTGGACGGTCGTGAACAGCGGTACGCCGAGGACGGCCGGGGAGATCATCAGGCCCGCCATGACCAGGCCGAGCAGGGCGTTCTTGCCGCGGAAGTCGGTGCGGGCGAAGCCGTATCCGGCGAGGGCGCTGACCACCAGCACCACGGTCGTCACACAGACGGAGACGACCAGGGAGTTGATGAACCAGTTGGTGATGTTGCCGGTCTCGAACAGGGCCTTCCAGGCCTGGCCGGTCCACTCGTCCGGCAGCCAGTGCGGCGGGATCTCGGCCGCCTCGGCCTCGGACTTGAGGGAGGTGAACAGGGCCGCGGCGATCGGGGCCATGAACAGGGCGGAGACGGCGACGCCGAGCAGGGTGAGGACGATCTGGCCGGGTGTCCAGGTACTGCGGGGCTTGAGCCGGATCTGGGTGCTGCTCATCGAGCGCCCTCCTCACGGTTGCGCAGCAGCCACATCCGCGCCAGGGCGACGACTGCGATGATCACGAAGAAGATGACGGAGATCGCGGAGGCGTAGCCCACGCGGTAGCTGGTGAAGCCCTGTTCGAGGGTGTACTGGACGAACGAGCGCGTACTGAGCTCCGGTCCGGGGCCGAAGTCCATCATCACGACGGCCTGGTCGAAGAGCTGGAGCGAGGCGAGGATCTGCAGGGCGATCACCAGGCCGGTGATGTTGCGCAGCATCGGCAGGGTGATGTGGACCATGCGCTTCCATGCGTTCGCGCCGTCGAGCTTGGCCGCTTCGTACAGGTGGCCGGGGATGCCCTGGAGGGCGGCGAGGTAGAGCAGGAAGCTGAAGCCGACCGTCCACCACAGGGTCTCGATGACGATGGCGAACATCGTGTACGACTTGTCGGTCAGCCAGGGTGTGTCGATGCCGAGGGTCTCGTTGAACAGGCCGATGCCCTGGGTGAACAGCCACTGCCACATGTTGGCGGCGACCGTCGACGGCAGCAGGAACGGCGCGAAGAAGCACAGCCGCCACAGCCATTTGGCGCGCTCGATGTTGTGGGCGAGCATCGCGAGCAGGAAGGCGAGGACGGTGATGCAGGGGACGACGAGGAGGGTGAAGTACGCGCTGTGGCCGAGCGCGTCCCACATCATCGAGTCGCCCAGCGCCTCGCGGTAGTTGTCGAGGCCGACGAAGCTCGCGCTCTCGCCGGAGATGTTGGCGTCCGTGAAGCTGAGCCAGATGCCGCGCAGCAGCGGCCAGATCACGAACAGCACGAACAGGGCCAGGAACGGGGCGACGAACCAGCCCCCGTGCTGGAAGCCCTGCTTGCGGCGGACGGTCGCGCCGGCCGCGGCGGCCCTGGTCCTCGCGGGGGCGAGGACGGTCTCAGCACTGGTCGTCGTCATGCGACCGCACCTCCCTGCGCGGCTGTCTTGCCGTCCATCGGGTTCTTCGAGGCGAGGAGCGTGGTGAGCCGGGACCTCATGCGCGCCGCGACGGCGGCGGGCTTGGCGGAGCCCATCGTCGAGGAGACGACGATCGGGCCGAGGTCCTGGGCGAGCACGCCGGTGGAGCCCGCGAACCACACCTTGGGCTCGGTGGCCTGGTGGTCCATGGCGCTCACGTACTCGTTCTGCGGGGCGAGCTTGCGGTACGCGGCCGAGGTGAGGGTCGGCGTGTACGCGGGGATGTGGCCGCCGGCCGCCCACTGCTGGGCGTGCTGGACGACGTAGGCGGCGAGCCGGTGGGCGGCCTCGTTGGTGGCGCCGCCGCGGCCGGACTGGTGGGGCAGGACGAAGGCGTGGGACTCGGCGTGGGTGGCCGGCTCGCCGAAGACGGGCGGCAGGGGGGTGGCGCCGTAGTCGAGCCCGGCTCCGGAGAAGACCGGCACCGACCAGTTGCCCTCCCAGGTGAAGGGGGCGCCGTTGATGAACTGTTCGCCGGTGGGGGCGCCGGGGACGACATAGCCGTCGGTGACGTGCTGCCGCAGGAACTCCAGGACCTGGGTGGCCTTGTCGGCGTCGAAGAGGACCTGGGTGCGGCTCTCGTCGAACCACTGGCCGCCGAGCTGGGTGTAGAAGGCGACGAAGAACCACCACTGGAAGTTCTGGTCGTTCGTCCACAGGCCGATGGTCTGCAGGCCCTTCTTCTGGACCTTTTTGGCCTTCTTCAGGACGTCGAACCACTCGGTGGTGGAGCCGACCGGGATCATCCGGCCGTCGTCGCCGAGCAGATCGGCCTTCTTCAGCACGTCCTTGCGGTAGAAGCAGAGCTGGACGTGGATGTCGAGCGGCAGGGCGTAGAGCTTGCCGTCGATGACGCCGCGGTTCCACAGGGCGGGGTTGTAGTCCTCTTTCCGTACGCCGTACTTGGCGAGGAGGTCCATGTCCCACGGGTCGAGGAGGCGGCCCGGTGAGAAGCCCGCGACCCGGCCCAGGTGCATGACGCTCAGCTCGGGGGCGCGGTTGCCCGCGGCGGCCATGGCCAGCTTCGTGTAGAAGGGGTTGCCCCACTGGAGGGTGGAGTCCTTCACGTCGATGCCGGGGTTTTCCTTCCGGAAGGCGTCCAGCATGGCGATCATGTTGGCGCCGTCGCCGCCGCTGAAGAGGTTCCAGTAGCGCACGCGGGTGTCCGCGCCGGAGGCGAGCGCGTCGGCACCGGTGCCCAGTGCCGCGAAGCCGAAGCTGCCGGCCACGGCCAGTCCGCCCGCGGCGGCGAGTAGTTGCCTGCGATCGAGGCCAGGTCGTCCCATTGCCTGCCCTTACGTTCTTGGTTCGATGAGCCGGCCACAACCGGTCGTTCGAAATATCGGATGCCGCTCGTAACTTCGAACGGGACCGTAGATTCCCCACGCGCCGACGTCAATGGGTTGGACAGGGTCCGACAGCAACAACTCTCGGCCAGGACCGGACCAAACGATGGTTCGGACCGCAACCACCGTCGTCGGATCGCATGACGCGGACAGTTCTCCCCGCGTAGTCTCGAACAGCCCGCCGAACGGCGGTGGAAGGGGGCGCGATGGACATCGCGGGCGCGCGACGGACGGCGGCCCGGGCCGCGGCGGCGCTACGGCGACCGAGCGCGGCCTCCGCCATGCGGGGACTCGCCCGCGACCTGACCGCGGCGCTCCGGGCCAGACCCCGGCCGCCCGCCGACGTCCGTGACCTGTGCCGCGTGCTGTGCGAGGAGATGACCGCGCTGCGCGGCGGACGGCCCGTCGAGCTGCGCTTCGAGCGGTTCCCCGACGAGATCGAAGTGACCGGGCTGTGCGTGGAGTTCCGCGACTTCGACCTGGTCATCGTCGAGGAACGCGCCGAGGCCTCCCAGCAACTGGTCATCCTCGGCCATGAGTTGTGGCATCTGCACGCCGGTCACCGCCATCATCACGGCGTCGACGAGGCGACCGCCGCCCGCGCCCTGGCCGGCTGGGGCGGCTCCGCCCTGACGGTCGCCGCCCGCAACGGCTCACGCCAGGCCGACGAGGCCCAGGCCGACGACTTCGGCCACCGTCTCGCCGCCGCCTTCCGCCCCTTTCTGACCGACGGCCCGGACCCGCGCCCGCCCCTCGATCCGGTGCAGCGCTCTCTGGGCTACCGGGGCCGCGGAGGCACGACCCGGTGACCGGCACCGCCCCCGTGACGGCCGCACGCCCTCGGGCGAGCAGAGCCCGCCGTTCCGCTTCCATCGGGGTGGCCCGGCCGGCTGCCGCCGCTCCCGTGCCGCTCGCCCTGGATCCGTCCCGGCTGCTCACCGATCTGAACGTCTCCGTGTGGCTGCCGACCGTGCTGCTGGCGGCCGCGCTGGCGATCAAACTGCCCAGCATCGTCAAGATGTGGCGGGACCCGCTGCTGCGGGCCGTCGGCGGGCTGCTGCTGTTCGGCTGCGCGGTGTTCGTGTCCGCGGCGCCCTCCACCATCGCCTGGACCAACCGCGTCACCGGCGTGCCGAACATCGCGGCGCCCTGGGTGTACTCCCTGATCACCGCCCTGTGCGCGTCCTGGCTGCTGCTGATCGTGGCCTGGCGCAACGGCACCGGCCGCTCGGCCGCCACCCGCCGGGCGACCCGCCGCGTCGTCGTCGCCTACGCCGGCGTGGTCGTCGGGCTATGGGTGCTGTTCGCCCTCGCGGACGCCCCGGTGGAACGGCCGCGCGACCTGGACACGTACTACGCCACCACCCCGTTCATGCGCGAGCAGATCCTGCTCTACCTCCTCGCGCACACCCTGGCCTGCACCGTCACGGCCCGGCTGATCTGGAACTGGATCCGCACCGACGGGCTGGACGCCTGGCTGCGCTGGGGCCTGCGCATCCTGGCCGTCGGCTACAGCCTGAACCTGCTGTTCGACGCCTCCAAGCTCACCGCCGTGGCGGCCCGTTGGACCGGGCGCGACCTGGACTGGCTGAGCACCTATGTGGCGCCCACGGCCGCCTGCGCCTCGGCGACGCTGGTCGCGGTCGGCTTCATCGTCCCGCACGCCGGGCAGTACCTCCACGAGCACTGGCGGCTTCGCAGTGTGCGCCGGCAACTGCGGCCGCTGTACCTGCTGATGCGGGACGTCACCGGCGGCCGCGAGCCGCTCGCCCCGCGCGCCACCGGCGAACTGCGCCTCGTGCGCCGCGAGACCTTCATCCGCGACGCCCTGCTCCAGCTGTCCCGCCACCTCGACGAGGACCTGCGCGTCCGCGCGTACGACGCCGCCCTCGCCCTCGGCCACCCGCCCGTCCGCGCCGAGGCCCTGGCCGCCGCGGTGATGCTGCTGGACGCGGTGGAGACCCGGCGGGAGTCGGGAGCGCCCGCGGACATGGGGTACCTGATGCGCGAGATCCAGGCCGTCTCCCGCGCGCTGAGCCGGCCCGACGAACTGCACGCGGTCCGCGCCCGCACGGCCGCCCCCGCCGAGAGCGCCCGCGCATGACCGCGGTGGTCCTCGGTGGCTCCCACACCGGCATGCTCGCCGCGCAGGCCCTGGCCGGGCCGGCCGGCCGGGTGCTCGTCGTCGAGCGTGACGTCCTCCCGCACGGCCCCACGCCCCGCAGGGGTCTGCCCCAGGCCCGCCACACCCACGTCCTGTGGTCGGGCGGCACCCGGGCCCTGGAGGACCTGCTGCCCGGCGTCAGCGACGCACTGCGTGCGGCCGGGGCCCGCCGGACGCCCGTCACGAGCGGTGTCGTGGCGCTCTCCCCGCACGGCTGGTACCGCCGCTGGCCCGAGTCCCACCATGTCGTCCTGGCCGGCCGCGACCTGCTGGACGCGACGATCCGGGCCCGCGTCCTCGCCGACGAGCGGATCGAACTCCTCGACGGCACGGAGGTACTGGGCCTGACGGGGACGGGCACCGCTGTCACAGGGGTCCGGGTCCGGCACGGCGGCGACGAACGGCACCTCCCCGCCGACCTGGTGGTCGACGCCACCGGGCGCGGCTCGGCGGCGCCGCGCTGGTTACGCGCCCTCGGTCTGCCCGCCGCCGAGCGACGCGAGGTCGACCCCGGCCTGGCCTACGCCAGCCGCCTCTTCCTCGCCCCGCCGGACGCCCGCACCGGCTTCCCGCTCGTGAACGTGCAACCCGACCCGCGCTCCGGCGGCCCCGGCCGCAACGGCATCCTCCTGCCGATCGAGGAGGGCCGCTGGCTCGTCACCCTCTCCGGCACCCGCGGCGGCCACCCCTCCCCCGAGAACGGCCTCTTCGCCCGGTTCGCCCGCGAACAGCTCCGGCACCCGCTGATCGCCGACCTGATCGAACGCGCCGAACCCCTCTCGGACGTGGCCTTCACCCGCATGACCGCCAACCGCCGCACCTTCTACGAACGCATGCCGGCCTGGCCGGAGGGCCTCGTCGTCCTCGGCGACGCCCTCGCCGCGCTCAATCCCCTCTACGGCCACGGCCTCTCGGTCGCCGCCCAGAGCGTGCTGCTCCTGCGGGATGCCGTACGCCACCGGGGCCTCGGCCGGCCCGGCCTGTCCCGCCGCGTGCAGCGGGCCGTGGCCCGGCCGGTGGACGCGGCGTGGTCCCTGGCGGTCGGCCAGGACAGCTTCTACCCGGGCGCGACCGACCACGGCCCTGCCTTGCGGGATCGCCTTGTCGCGGCGTACACGGCGCGGCTGCTGTACACGGCGACGGGGAACGGCCGTATCGCGCGCCGGGTGACGGACGTGACCTCGCTGGAGCGGGGCGGGGGGACTCTGCTCGCGCCGAGTGTGATGCTGGCGGCGCTGGTCGGCCCGCTGAAACCTCCGCTGAGCGGGCCGCCGTTGACGGTGAGGGAGCGCAAGGCCGCGGGGTTGCCGTAGCTGCATGTCCCCAGGGGCGCGGGGAACTGCGCGACCAGCCCACGACAACCCGCGCCCGAACGACGGAGAAGGGAGACCTCAGCCCTCGAACGCCGGCTGCGCGATGCCCTTCCCCGCCCCGGGGATCACCAGCACCGACCCCGACATCGGATGCGGCGCCGCCAACCCGGTACGGGCCGTCGTGATGTACAGGTCGGTCAGCTCGGCGCCGCCGAACGCGCAGGCCGTGGGGCGGCTCACGGGCAGGGGTACGACGCGGTCCAGGACCCCGTCCGGGGTGTAGCGCCGTACGGCGCCCCCGTCCCACAGCGCGACCCACACGCAGCCGTCGGCGTCGACCGTGAGGCCGTCGGGGAAGCCGGCGCCGTCCTCGACGGCCGCGAAGGGGCGGCGGGCGGACACCCGGTCGCCGGTGACGTCGAAGACGTCGACGCGGCGGGTCGGGGAGTCGATGTAGTACATCAGGCGCCCGTCGGGGCTCCAGCCCGTGCCGTTGCTGACGGCGACCGAGTCGAGGACGACCTCGACGGTCCCGGTGCCGGTGAGGCGGGACAGGGTGCCGCCGCCCTGGGCCTCGTCGTAGCGCATGGTGCCGGCCCACAGGGAGCCGTCGGGGGCGACGGCGGCGTCGTTGCCGCGGCGGCCGGGGACGACGTCGCGGTGCAGCCAGCGGAAGGTGTCGTCGGGGTCGAGCAGACCGACCCCGTCGCGGAGGTTGAGGACCAGGCCTCCGCCGGCCCGCGGCTTGGCGGCGCCGACGTGCTGGTCGGTGCGGCGCACCGTGCGGCGGCCCGTCGACGGGTCGTAGGTGTGCACGCGGGAGCCGAGGATGTCGACCCACAGCAGCCGGCCGGCCGCGGCGTCCCAGGTGGGGCCCTCGCCGAGCGCGGCCTCGGCCTGCACGGCGACCTCGTAGGCGGTCATACGGCGCTCCGGTGGCCGAGCCGCTCGGACAGCTCGGCGGCACCCTTGGCGGCGAGCTGCTCCAGCTCGGCGCGGCGCTCCTCGCTCCAGCGGATCATGGGCACGGAGATGGACAGCGCGGCGACGACCCGGCCGGTGCGGTCGTGGACGGGCGCGGCCACGCAGGAGACGTCCGGGTTGGACTCGCGGTTCTCGACGGCGAGGCCGCGGGTGCGGATCTCGGCGAGGGCCTCGCGCAGGGCGGCCGGGTCGGTGATGCTGTTCGGAGTCATCGCGACCAGCTCGGCGTTGTCGGGGATGCGCGCGGTGAGCTCCGGCTCGGGAAGGGAGGCCAGCAGCATCTTGCCGACGGAGGTGCAGTGCGCGGGGAGCCGGCGGCCCGCCGCGGACACCATCCGGACGGCGTGCGTGGAGTCGACCTTGGCGATGTAGATGACGTCGGTGCCTTCGAGGATCGCCACGTGCACGGTCTCGTCGCAGGTCTCGGCGACGGAGCGGGCGACCTGCTGGCCCTCGGCGGCGAGGTCGAGCTGCTCGGCGTAGCGGCTGCCGAGCTGGTAGGGGCGTACACCGAGCCGGTAGCGTCCGGGCTGGCCGGGCACGGCGACGATGTACGAGCGGGCGGCGAGCGTGGTCACCAGCTCGTGCACGGTGGTGCGCGGCAGCTGGAGCTTGCGCACGATGTCGGGGGCGGAGAGTGTGCCGTCTCCGTCGAGGAAGAGCTCGAGTATGTCGAGAGCCCGGGTCACGGCAGGCACGAGGCGTCCCACGTCGGCCCCCTCCCTTGATCTGCGAGGCTGTTCGAAATTTCAACAGCCGATCGGAATGACGAACACAGGCTACTCAAAGTCCGTTTCACCGGGCAATGCCCCAGCGGTACCGGTCTCAGCCGCTCTCCCCCAGCCGCCCCCGCAGCCGCTGGGCCCGCAGCACCAGCTCCAGCTCGAAGCGGCGGTCCGGGTCGTCGATCTCGTCGCCCCACAGTTCGCGGATCTGCCGCAGCCGGTAGCGGACCGTCTGCGGATGGACGCCGAGCCGCGCGGCCACCTCCGGGGCACCGCCGCGGGTCTCCAGCCAGGCCAGCAGTGTCTCCGCGAGCCGCCGTCCGTGCGCCGGCCCGCAGTGGGTCAGCGGGGCCAGGCATCTCAGCGCCAGGTCGTCGAGCAGTTCCTCGGGCTGGAGCAGCACGAGAGCCTCGGTGTGCTCGGTGCAGAACAGCACCTCGCCGGCCGGCAGCAGCCCCCGCTCCATCAGGCGTACGGCGGCCTCGGCCCAGCGCAGCGACTTCGCCGCGTCGGCCAGCGGCACCGGCGGCCCGATCGCGCCCGCCCAGCCCGCCAGCGCCCGGTGCAGCAGGTCCCGGCGGCCGGCCGCGTCCGGCTCGGGCACGACCATGCGCGGCTGCTCGTAGTCCATGTCGAGCAGCACCTCCTGCCCCACCGCGGGCGCGACGGCCTCCCGCGCCGGGCGCAGCAGCACTCCGACGGCGACCCGGCGGGGCAGCGGCCAGCCGACCCGGGAGGCGCGCTCGGCGAGGGCGTCGGCACCCTCGGTGCGCTGCCGGTCGGCGAGGAGCTGCTCCATGAGCCGGCGCTGCAGGCGCAGCCGCTCCCCGGCCTGGCGGGCGGCGGCCTCGGCGTAGCCGCGCACGGACTGGTCGACGAGGCCGTCGAGGTACTCGTATCCGGCGTCGACGAGTTCGTACATCGCGGGCGGCGGGATCCGTACGCGCTGGCCGATGTCGGCGAAGCGGCGCCAGGCCAGCCGTACGCCCATGCGGTAGATGGCCTGGAGGGAGTCCAGGCTGCGCCCGCCGAGGCCCTCGCCGCGGCCGAAGTCGTGGAAGACGCCGGGCGGGACGGTGGGGCGGCCGGCCGAGCGGTCGGTGTGCTCCAGATGCCGGACGAAGACCTCGATGGCGCGGCGGATGCCGACGAGGGCCATGGGTTCGCCGTTGTCGTCGAGGACGACGGGCAGATGGGGGTACTCGCGGCGGATCTCCCGCATGATCTCCTGCGCGAGTTCCGGCGCCTCGGCGAGGGCGATCGCCGCGAACCGGCGCACCTTCAGGGGCGGCACGTCGTGCCAGGCGGAGCGGGGCGCCGCGACGGCCGTGGGGCGGGCGGTCACGGCGTGCTCCCCTCAGCCGCCTGTTCATAGGTGATCAGCGGGGTGTCGGGCTGCTCGGGGGTGGCCCGGAGCAGGGCGACGGCGCCGACGGCGGCGCCCACGGCGAGCACGGCGGCGGCCACGACGGTGACGGTTGCGGCGAGCAGTCTGGGCATCTCAGGGTCTCCCTCTCCGATCCGAAAGGTCGCCCCACCCCGGTGTTCCACCCCCTGCTTCAGGATGCCCAGTCTCGACACGGCTTCGAAGCACCGTCAAGGGCAACCCCTACCAGGGCTCACGAATTGACATTACGTCAGATCTAATAGCCGCCGAATTTGTCACGCTCGTGAGTAGCCGTGACGAACGCCTGGGCGAAAACTTGCGAACCCCACCCCACAGTCACCCACGCACCTCCCCCACTGTCCCCCACGCACCCTCCCCCCACTTGAGTTCCGCACCCTGAGACGAGTCGGAGCACCGATGCCCCAGCAGTCCTCGCTGCGCGCCGCACTCCCCCGGGCGCAGCACCCCACGGCGCCTCCCCCCGAACCGCGCCGGATCGTCTTCCTCGCCCACCGCGACCTCGGCAACCCGTCGGCCGGCGGCTCCGAACTGCTCGTCGACCGGCTCGCCGACGGCCTCACCCGCCTCGGCCACCAGGTCACGCTGCTGTGCGGCGGCCCCGCGGCCCACCGCGACTACCGGGTCGTCTCCGCGGGCGGCGCCTACGGCCACTATCTGCGCGCCCGTTCCGCCTTCGCCCGCCAGGTCGGCGAGACCGACCTGCTGGTGGAGGTGTGCAACGGCATGCCGTACCTCTCCCCGCTGTGGCACCGGGGACCCACGCTGTGCCTGGTCAACCACGTCCACACCGACCTGTGGAGCATGCGCTTCGGCGGGCCCCTGGCCCCGGCCGCGCGCCTCGGGCGACGGCTGGAGCACTGGGCGCTGACCGGGGCCCGGCCGGACGGCCTGCTCGTCGCCGTCTCCCCCTCCACCGCGCACGCCCTGCACGGAATCGGCGTCGAGCGCGACCGCATCCGGGTCGTGCACAACGGCGTCGAGGAGCCGGGTCCGCACACCGGGCGCTCGCCGGAGCCGCTGTTCGTGGCCGTCGGGCGGCTCGTCGAGTACAAGCGGATCGATCTGCTGCTGCGGTTGTGGGAGCGGGTGCGCCCGGTGACGGGCGGTCGATTGGTCGTCGTCGGGGACGGGCCTGAACGGATTCGCCTGCGGCAGCTGGCCGGTGAGGGCGTCGAGTTCACTGGGCATGTCTCCGAGGCCGAGAAGCACCGGCTGCTCTGTGCGGCGTGGCTGCTGCTGCATCCCTCCGCCGTGGAAGGGTGGGGGCTCGTCGTCACCGAGGCCGCCGCTCGGCAGACCCCTGCCATCGCCTTTGACGTGCCTGGGCTGCGGGATTCCGTGATGGACGGGGTGACCGGGGTGCTGGCGTCCGGTGAGTCGTCCTTCGCTGCGGCCTGGTGCACGCTCGCGTTGTCCACTCGTCGCCGTGAAGTCATGGGTAAGGCGGCTCAGGACAGGGCTGCGCGGTATCGGTGGGACCGGACGGTGAGGCAGTTCCGGGCGGTGGCCGCCGAGGCCGTGCGGGGTTGGTCGCCGTGAGCGGATTGCGGCGTCGTCGTGGCTTGTCGCGCCCACGCGGCGGTAGCCGCATATCGAACACAGCCCCGCGCCCCTATAAGGCCGACCCATCTTTTCAGCGTTCGGTCCTTCTCCTTCGGGCCTTCCTCCGTGAGCAGCACGACCCTGTCCACTGCTACTCGGTCCTCGCCCGGGACGCCGTCGATCAGGTCGAGGCGTACGACGGGTCCGTCGACGGCCGTACCGTCGTCGATGTCGGCGGAGGCGGCGGGTACTTCACCGAGGAGTTCCGGCGGCGCGGGGCCAACGCGTACCTCTTCGAGCCGGACTTACGGGAGCTGGGCGAGAAGCCGCCCGGGGGTGCCGTCGTCGCCGACGGGTACCTCCTCCCCCTCTACGACGGTGTCGCGGACGTCGTGTTCTCCTCCAACGTGCTGGAGCATGTGGCCGACCCGCAGACGTTCCTCAGCGAGCTGGTGCGGGTGACCCGGCCGGGTGGGCTGATCTATGTGTCGTTCACCAACTGGCTGTCCCCGTGGGGCGGTCACGAGTGGGCGCCCTGGCACTACTTCGGCGCCGAGCGGGCCCGGGAGAGGTACCGGCGCCGCACCGGGCGCCCGGCCAAGCACACGCTCGGCGAGAACCTGTTCGCCGTGCACATCGGCCCCACCCTGCGGCAGGTGCGGGCCCGCGACGACGTGCGGATCGTGTCGGCGCGGTCGCGCTACTGGCCGTTCCTCGCGGAGGGCATCGTCAAGGTGCCGGGACTCCGTGAGGTCGCCACCTGGAACCTTCTCCTCATCCTCCGGCGGTGTGCCCCATGACGACCACGGTCCAGGTTCCTCCCCCGGCGGCCGTCCCCACGCCCGCGACCGCGCCCGACAGACCCGAGGGGCCGCGGTCACGGCGCTGGCTGCTGGGGTTCTGGGCCGTGGTCCTCGTCCTGTTCCTCGCGGTGCGGCCGGGGCGGCAGACCTTCGACACCAAGCTGGGGGTGACCACCGATCCGGGCCAGTTCCTCGCCGACCTGGGGCAGTTGTGGCACGACCGGGGCGGCTTCGGCGGGATCTCCGACCAGTACGTCGGCTACCTGTGGCCGATGCTGCCCTTCCACTGGATGTGCCGCACGGCCCATGTGCCGGTGTGGCTCGCGGAGCGGTTGTGGCTGTCGCTGGTGGTGACGGTCGCCTTCTGGGGCGCGCTGCGGCTGGCCGAGCGGCTCGGTGTCGGCAGCGGGGCCTCGCGGCTGCTGGGGGCGGTGGCGTACGCGCTGTGGCCGGTGTTCACCATCGTGGTCGGGTCGACGTCGGCGGCCGTGCTGCCGGGCGCGTTCCTGCCGTGGGTGCTGCTGCCGCTGGCGGACGAGCGGTACACGGCCCGGGTGGCGGCGCTGCGTTCGGCGCTGCTGGTGCCCTTCATGGGCGGTGTCAACGCCGTGTCCACCCTCGCCAGTCTGCTTCCCGTGGGTCTCTATCTGCTGTCCCGGCCGGCCGGGCCCCGGCGGCGCAAGCTGATCGCCTGGTGGGCGCCCGCGATGGTGGTGGCCACCGCCTGGTGGTGGGTGCCGCTGCTGCTGCTCGGCGCGTACGGCGAGAACTTTCTTCCCTATGTGGAGAGTTCGCAGACCACGACCGAGACGATGTCGGCCACCGAGGCGCTGCGCGGTGCCGGGAACTGGGTGGCGTATCTGCACTTCGGCGAGGCATGGCTGCCCGCCGGGTGGACGGTGGTCTCGGCGGTCGCGGTGATCGTGTGCTCGGCGCTCGCCGCCGGGTTCGGGCTCGCGGGTCTGGCGCGCCGGGATCTGCCGGAGCGACGCTGGCTGGTGCTGACGGTGCTGGTGTGCGCGCTGGTGCTGCTCGCCGGGTACGGCGGCACGGTCGGGGCGCCCTTCCACGGGGCCGTGCAGGGCTGGCTGGACGGGACGCTGGCGCCGTTCCGCAACATCTACAAGTTCCAGACGGGGGTGGCCCTCGCGCTCACCCTCGGGCTCGCGCACTTCGTCGCGGTGGCCGCCGAGCCGCGCGGGGCGCGGGCGGTGCGCGGCCGGCGCGTGCTGCCGTTCGCCGCGGCCGTGCTGGTGCTGCCGGGGCTGGTGTGGCCGTATCTCAACGGGTCGATCCTGAACCCGGGTTCGTTCCGGGAGATCCCCGCGTACTGGAAGGCCACCGCCGACTGGCTGGAGAAGTACTCGCCCGACTCGCGGGCCCTGGTCGTCCCCGCGACCGCGCACGGTGTGTACACCTGGGGCTCGACCATCGACCAGCCCCTCGACGTGGTCGCCGGCTCCCGCTGGGCGCAGCGCGACTACGTCCCCTTCGGCACGCCCGGCAACCGCCGCGCCATGGACGCCGTCCAGCAGGCCCTGCTCACCGGCGGTGAAGTGCCCGGCCTGGCCGACTACTTGAGCCGGGCCGGGCTGTACTACGTGATTGTCCGCAACGACCTCGACCCGGACCAGATCGGCTGGACCCCGACCACGACCGTGAAGCGGACCCTGGAGCAGTCCGGCTACGAGCGGGTGACCGGGCTCGGCCCGGTGACGACCGTCGGCCGGATCGCCGAGGACACCCCGCTCCAGGTGGAGGGCCTGTACCCGCGGGTGCGGGCGGTGGAGATCTACCGGCCCGCCGACGAGGCCGTGCCCCGGCCCGGACAGGCCCGGCTGACGGCGGTCGCCGACACGGCCGTGGTCTCCGGCGGCCCGGAGGCGCTGCTGCCGCTCGCCTCCGCGATGCGCGGCCGGGCGACCGTGCTGACCGGCGACAACCACCCCGGGCTCGGCACCCCGCCCGTGCAGGTCACCGGCGACGGGCTGCGGCGCGCGGACACCCGCTTCGGCCTCGTCGACGCCAACACCTCGTACACGTACACCCGCGACGAGCGCAACGCGCCAGACGCCCTTCAGGACCCCGGTGAGAAGCCGCACCAGATCCTGCCGGTGACGGGCGTGGAGCACCAGACGGTGGCCGAGCTGCGCGGGGCGCGGTCGGTGACGGCGTCGTCGTACGGCAGCTGGTTCTTCCATCTGCCGCAGTTCGACCCGGTGAACGCCTTCGACGGCGACCCGGCGACCGCCTGGGCGGAGGGCTCGGACGGCTCGCCCGACGGGCAGTGGCTGCGGATCGGCTTCAGCGGGTCCTACGACATGCCGTCGTCGTTCGAGGTCACTCCGCTGCCGCAGGGCAGTGTGCGGGCAGCGCCGACCCGGGTGCGGGTGGAGACCGAGCGGGGCTCGGCGACCAGCTTCCTGCGGCCCGACGGCACGGCCCAGAGCATCCGGGCGTTCCCCGGGCCGACGCGCTGGATGCGGCTGACGATCGTCGACTCGGTCGAGCGGCGCGCCGGACTCACCGGGGCGGGCTTCTCCGAGGTGGACCTGCCCGGGGTGACCGTGACCCGGCTGCTGCGGCTGCCCGCCGACACCCGGGACTCCGGCTCGGCCGCGGACGTGGTCTCCCTGCACCGTACGGCCGACCCGGCGAGCGTCTCCCCGACCGGCATGGAGTCCGGCCTGCGCCGTGGCTTCTCCGTCAACACGCCCGGCGCGTACGGGTTCCGGGCGAGCGCGATCCCCGTGCCCGGGGAGCAGCTGGACCGGCTGCTGTACGAGGTGGCGCCGGACCAGGCCGGCCGGATCACCGCCACCGCCGACTCCACCGCCCGCCTCGGCGTGGGCCTGTCGGCCCGCAACCTCACCGACGGCGACCTGACGACGGCCTGGATCGCCGGGGACCGCCCGACGCTGCATCTGCGCTGGCCGGACAAGCAGCCGGTGGGCGAGCTGGTGCTGGCCCCGGCGGGCGGGCTGACCACCCGGCCCACGCAGGTGCACCTCAGCTCCCCGGACGGCGCTGCGGTCGCCGCCGTCGACGACAACGGCTGGGTGCGCTTCCCGCCGATCACCACCGACCGCCTCGACATCACCGTCACCGCGACCGCCCCGCTCACCCTGCACAACCCGGTCGTCGACGAGGACCTCCAGCTGCCGGTGGGCCTCACCGAGGCGTACGTCCCGTCCCTCGACCGCTACCGCGTGCCGCAGCCCGCCGCCTCCCGCACTTTCTCCCTGCCCTGCGGGAAGGGGCCGGCGGTCTCGGTGGACGGGCAGCGGTACGAGACGCGCGTGCGGGGGACGGTGCGGGACCTGGTCCAGCACCGGGCGGTGGACGTGACGCTGTGTCCGGGCGGGTCGCTCGATCTCCCGGAAGGCGCCCATCGGCTGGAGTCGGCCGACGCCGGCCCGCTGCTCCTCACCGACGTGACATTGACCCGCGGCACGCTCCCCGAGCCGTCCACCAGCGGGCGTGAGCTGCGCGTACGGGACTGGCTGGGCGACCGCCGCGAGGTGACGGTCGGCTCGGGCGCGGCCTCGTACCTGACGACGTACGAGAACCACAACGACGGCTGGAAGGCCACCCTGAACGGCGAGGAGCTGACGCCGGTCCGGCTCGACGGCTGGCAGCAGGGCTGGCGGATACCGGCCGGGGCGGGCGGCACGGTGAAGCTGACGTACGAGCCGTCGACGGCCTACGAGGGGGCGCTGATCGGCAGCGGGGCCGGGATCGCCGTGCTGGCCTGTCTGGTGCTGTGGCGCAGGCGCGCGGAGAACCCGGACGAGCCGCAGCCGGTGCCGCCCGCGCCGGGGTTCTGGCTCGGCACGGTGGCGCTGACGCTGGTCGGCGTGGTGATCGCGGGCTGGTTCGCCCTGCTGGTCCCGGCCCTCGCCCTGGTGGCCCGTCGCCGCCACGCTCTTCTCGTGCCGCTGGCGTTCGCCTCCCTCGCGGCCGCGGGTCTCGTGGCGGCGACGGGCGCGGGACGGCCCGCGACGGAAGGGGCCGGGGCCTTCGGGCCGGTCGCTCAACTGCTGGCGTTGACAGGGCTGTTCGCGGCGCTGGTGAGCGTGCGCGAGCCGGGAGCACGGAAGGAGGGCCGGGCATGACGACACGGGTGCCGTTCCCCGTCGTGGACGAGATCTCCCGCCACTGCCACCAGGAGGCCGAACCGGAGACCGTCCACATCGAGGTCCACCTCCCGGGCCGCCTCGACCCCGGCCGTCTCCGCAAGGCCTTCCACGAGGCCCTGCACCAGCACCCCCGCATCCTGATGCGCGAGGCGCCGGCCCGCTGGTACCACCGCCGCTACCTGTGGGAGCTGACGACGGACCCGGACGTGGAGGTGGTGACGTTCCCGGAGCCGGGCAGGACGGCGTTACGGGACGCGCGGGCCCGGGCGCTGGCGTACGCGCCCCCGTTGTCGGTGTCGCCGCCGATACGGATGGAGGTCGTCGAGGAGGCCGGCACCGTCCTGCTGCTCACCGTCAACCACACCGCCCTGGACGGCCCCGCCTGCCTCCGTGTCCTCGCCACCGCTGCGGAGCTGTACGGCGGCCGGGACAACGCTCCTTCGACGCCCCCCGTACGGAAGCAGGAGGCCGCACCCCCGCCACCCGCGCCCTCCCCCTGGGCCCGTCCCGCGAGGATCGCCCCCGGCGCGCCCGAGCCCACGCCGGGCAACGGCCTCCTCGTCACCGAACTGCCCCTGCCCCGGCGCCCGAAAGGCGCCCCCTACACGGTGAACGACCAGCTGATGGCCGCCACCGCCCTCACCGTCGCCCACTGGAACGGCGCGCACGGCGTCCGCCCCCGCCCACTGCGCATCACCATGCCCGTGGACGACCGCCCGAGGGACGCCTCCATGCCCATCGGCAACGGCACCCGCCTGGTCGAAGTCACCCTGGCACCGGAGGAGTTGCACCTCCCCATGCCCGAGCTGCTGCACCGTACGGCGACCCGCACCCGTGCACTGAAGGCCCAGTCCCGCCCCCAACTCGGGCACGGGGCAGCCCTGTTGACGAAGCCGGTCACGCCGGTCGCGTGGCGGGCGGCCCTCACGCGAGGGCTGCGCCGGGCGGCCGCGCCCTGGATGTCGACGACGCTGCTCAGCAACATCGGCCGCATCCCGTACCCGCTGGACTTCGGCGAGGACGGCGGCCGCGCGCACGCAGTGTGGTTCTCGGCGCCGGCCCGGATGCCGCGCGGCCTCACCGTCACCACCGCCTCCACCGCCGGCCGCCTCCACCTGGCCCTGCGCTGGTCGCGCACCCTGCTCGGGCCCGGCGACGGCGCCCATCTGCGCGAGCTGTTCGAGGAGCACCTGCACACCACGGAGGTCCCCGCATGACGGCCGTCGCCCCTGGGGAACTGCGCGACTTCTACGAGAACCCCGCCGTGCCGGTCGCCTCCGGCAGCGCCCGCTCGCTGCGCCAGGCGCGCATGCTCGCGACAGCGATCGGCCCCGCCACCACCACCCCGCGCACCATCCTCGACATCGGCTGCGGCGACGGCACCGCGGCCGCCACGGCGGCTCCCCTCCTCGCGGGCCATCACCTCGTCGGCGTCGACTGGTCCCAGGACGCGCTCGGCCGCGCCCGCGCCCGGCTGCCGTACGCCGTGCGCGGTGAACTCACCGGCCGCGGACTGCCGTTCAGGGCCGGATCGGCGGACGCGGTGCTGTTCAGCGAGGTCATCGAGCACCTCGTCGACCCGGACGCGGCCCTGGACGAACTGCGCCGGGTGCTGCGCCCGGGCGGCCATCTGATGCTGTCCACCCCCAACCTGGCCGCCTGGTACAACCGCGGCCTGCTGCTGGCCGGGGTGCAGCCGGTGTTCTCCGAGGTGAGCCTGCGCGCGGTCCACGGTCGGCCGGGCCGGGAGGTCGTAGGGCATCTGCGGCTGTACACGGCCCGGGCGCTGCGGGAGTTCGTCGCCGCGTCCGGCTTCGAGGTCGTGACATTGGCCGGGGCGCCCTTCCACGGGGTGCCCCGGCCGCTCAGGCCGCTGGACCGGCTGGCCTGCGCGCGACCGTCACTGGCCTCGATCCTGCTGCTGCACGCGCGAAGGACCTGAGGCCCGTGTGGTGGGGAGTGGCCGCGGCCCTGCTGGCGAACGTGCTGTACAGCAGCGGTTTCGTGCTGGAGAAGCGGGCGCTGGCGGGCATGCCGGAGGTGTCCGTGCGGCGCCCGGCGCGGCTGCTGCGGCATGTGCTGGGCAGCCCGCTGTGGCTGGCGGGCTCGACGGCGCTCGCGGCCGGGTTCGGGGCGCAGCTCGTGGTCTACCGGACCCTGCCGATCGCCGCCGCGCAGGGCATCTTCGTCTCCGGCCTGGTCCTGCTGGTGCTGCTGTCGGCGCGGCTGCTGCGGGAGGAGACCAGCGGACGTGAGCGGTACGCGCTGGCCGCGATCCTCGCCGCGCTGCTGATGGTGGTGCTGTCGCTGGAGGACACCGAGCAGGTGGGCCGGTCGGCGCCCTACCCGCTGGTACTGCTCGTGTGCGTGCCGTCGCTGGCGGGCGGGGTGTGGCTGTACCGGGCCGCCGAGCGCCGGGCCGCGCGCCGCCACCGGATGCCGACCACGGGCGTCGAGTACGGCGTGGCGGTCGGCCTGCTGTACGGGGTGAGCTCGCTGGCCGTGAAGGGCGTGTCCGGCTGCCTGACGGGGAGCCCGCCCGGGCAGGCCCTGGCCGGGCTGGCCCGCTCCCCGTACCCCTATCTGCTGCTGTTCACCGGCGCGTTCGGCCTGGTGATGTCGCAAGCCGCGCTGCAACGCTGCCGGGCGTCGCTGATCGTGCCGGTGTGTACGACGGTGACGTGTCTGTACACGGCCGTGCTGGGCTCGCTGTCGTTCGGCGAGGCCCTGCCGGGCGATCCGGTGCGGCTCGCGCTGCGGCTGGCGGGCATCTGCCTGGCGGTCGGCGTGCTGCTGTCCGTGCCGAAGCACGACCCGGCCCCGCAAGTCCCCGTCCCAGCCGAGGAGTTCACGTGAAACCGGACGACCCCCTGCTGAAGATCCTGGCCTGCCCGCTCGACAAGGGCCCGCTGCACCTGCTGGCCGACGACGCCCTGTACAACCCGCGGCTGCGCCGCCTCTACCCGATCGTGGACGGCGTCCCGCAACTGCTGCCGTCGTCGGGGGAGCAGCTGGGGGACGACGAGCACGAGGACTTCCTGCGGCGTCTTTCCCAGGGACACCCCGAGGCGCCCGGGACGGCACCATGACCGGGCGGCCCACCCTGGCGGCCCGGCTCGCCCCGCACCTGCCGCCACGCCTGGTCGCGGCCGCCGCGCGTGCGGTGTACCCGCGCTTCGAGCCGGAGCTGGCCCGCCTCGGCGACTTCTGCCCGCCCGGCTGCGGGACGGCGGTGGACGTCGGCGGCTGGTACGGCCCCTGGACCCACCGGCTCGCCGGGCGGTCCCGCCGGGTGGTGACGGTGGAGCCGGTACCGCACCTGGCCCGCCTGCTCACGGCGACGGCCCCGGCGAACGTCCGGGTCGTCGAGGCCGCGGCGGGCGACCGCCCCGGCACCGCCCGCCTCTGGCTGCCCGCGGGCGACCCCGGCGACCGGGGCGTGTCCTCGCTCGTACGGCGGGACATCCACGCCCGTGCCGTCCCGGTGCGCGTGGTGGCGCTGGACGACCTCGGCCTGAAGGACGTCGGCTTCGTCAAGGTCGACGTGGACGGCAGCGAGCCCGCGGTCCTGCGCGGCGCGACGGCCCTGCTCTCCCGCGACCGGCCCGCCCTGTTCGTGGAGCTGGAGTCCCGTATCCAGCCGGTCGCACCGGTGGTGACGTATCTGCGCCTGCTCGGCTACGAGGGCTGGGTGCTGCCCGCGGACACCTGGGTCCCGCTGTCCGCCTTCCCCCTGGAGGCGCACCAGGCCCGTGCCGCCCATGTCGCCTCCCACGGGCTGGCCCGCCGTGTCCTGCCCTTCGGGGACCGGCCGCGGTACGTCAACTCGGTGCTGTTCCTCCCGGACGGCCGCCGCCCGGGCGGGGCGCGGGTGCGCGACGATGGGACGCATGCCGTCAGCTAGCCCCTTCACGCCCCTGCACTTCCAGCTGGTGCTGCTGCGCCGCATGGCCGACCACAACCCGGTCCTGGTGGAGCGGGCCCGCCATGAACTCGGCGTGTCGGTGGCGGAGATGCGCGAGGCCAACAAGCGCTGGCAGGCGATGACGCGCTCACCCCGGGCGAGACCGGCCGCAAGCCGCTACCGCTCGGTCCTCGGCCCCCCGGAGTCCGTCACGCCCCGCCGCATCGGCGACCTGGACTGCGAGGCCTGGCAGTGGCCGCTCCCCCTCTGGCCCGACCTGCGCTTCGAGATCCTCCTGGCCCCCAACGGCACGGTCTGGAACGAATGGCTGGTCCGCGCCGCGGGAGCCCAGGCCCCGGTCCTGAGGACGCTGGCGGACCTCACCCCCTGGTCCTGCACGGTCGACGAGGCCGCGCGCGCCTTCGCCCCGGCCCGCCCCCTGGAGGGCACCGCCCCCACCCGGTGGGGTCTGACGTTCACGGCCCCGGACGCCGAGGGCGTACGCCGGGAGGTGGTGGCGGAGTTCACCTGGGGGCTGCTCCAGCGGACGGCGGTGGGCGGTGGTTGACCTTCCCCTTCGGTGAAGCCCCAGCATCGGTGGCGGAAGAGACGAGGACGGGGCGAGGTACTCCATGGAGATGCTGACGATCGGGGCCTTCGCGAAGGTGAGCCGGCTGTCGCCCAAGGCACTGCGGCTGTACGACGAGCTGGAGTTGCTGAGGCCGGCACGGGTCGACCCGGACACCGGCTACCGGTACTACGCGGCCGGACAGCTGGAGCGGGCCCGGCTCGTGGCGTGGCTGCGGCGGCTCGGCATGCCGTTGGCGTCGATCCGCGAGGTGTGTGACCTCCAGGAGCGGGACGCCCGTGCGGCTGCCGCGGAGATCCGGGCCTACTGGGCGCGCGTCGAGGCGGAGACGGCCGTACGGCGGGACCTCGCCGCGTTCCTCGTCGACCATCTGTCGACCCCGACACGGGAGGACACCACCATGCTGGAACTCCGTTATGCCGCGCACTCCGACCGAGGCCGGACGCGTCCCGCCAACCAGGACGCCGCCTACGCGGGGCGGCGGCTGCTCGCGGTCGCCGACGGCTACGGGCCACGCGGCGAGGGCGCGAGCGGCGCCGCCCTCGATGCCCTGGCCGCGCTGGACACCGGCGACCTGCCGGACGGCAGCGTGCTCGGGCTGCTGGAGGACGCCGTGCGCGACGCGTCCCGCGCCGTGCGGGAGACCGCGGGGGCCGAGGAGACAGGCACCACCCTGACCGCCCTGCTCTGGACGGGCTCCGCGCTGGCCCTGGCGCACATCGGCGACTCCCGGGCCTACGTCCTGCGCGACGGCGCGCTCTTCCGCATCACCCACGACCACACCGTCGTGCAGTCCCTGCTCGACGAGGGCCGGCTGACACCGGAGGAGGCTCAGTCGCATCCGCAGCGCTTCCTGCTCCTGAAGTCCCTCTCCGCGGACACCGACCCCCTCCCCGACCTCCGCCTCCACGAGGCCCGCCCCGGCGACCGCTACCTGCTCTGCTCCGACGGACTGTCCGTCACCGTCCCCGACGAACACATCCGACGGCTTCTGACCGACGCCGGCTCCCCCGACGACGCCGTCCGCACCCTGACCGACGCCGCGAACGACGCCGGCGGCCCGGACAACATCAGCTGTGTGGTCGCGGACGTGGTGGTGGCCGGGGCCTGATCAAGAGGTCCGTTCAGGAAACGGGAGGCCCGATCGTCCAGCGGGCCCCGGCCCGGTCCGGCAGGATCGGCGGCATGTCCCTCACCGGAACCGCCGCCCACGCCTTTGCCGGTCCCCTGCCCCCGCTCGTCGCCCGCGCCGTCGCCGCCGCCCGGGCGCACGGTTTCCCCCACTCCTGCCGCCCCGAACAGGGCCGCCTGCTGCACGCCCTGGCGGGCGGGGCCCGGCGGGTCATCGGGGAGACCGGCACCGGGCTCGGCGTCGGCCTGGCGTGGCTGGCGTCCGGCGCCGGGCAAGACGTACGGCTGGTCAGCGTGGAACGCGATCCGCAGCGGGCCCGCGCCGCGGCGGCCCTGTTCGCCGACCGGCCCGGTGTGGAGGTGCTCACCGGTGACTGGCGGCGCGTCGAGGAGCACGGGCCGTTCGACCTGCTGGTCCTGGACGGCGGCGGACAGGGCAAGACGCCCGGTGACGCGCCCGCCGACGTGGAGCGGCTCCTCGCCCCCGGCGGCACGGTCGTCGTCGACGACTTCACCCCCGCCACCACCTGGCCGCCCCTCCACGACGGCCGCCCCGACCTGGCCCGGCTGCACTGGCTGGACCACCCGGCGCTGCACACCGTGGAACTGCGGCTCGCGCCGGATCTGAGCGTGGTCGTGGGGACGCGCCGCGTCGCTCGGTGACCGTTGTCACGGTCCGGGCTCCTGCGGCCTTGGGCGGGGTTGGGGTAGGAACGGGTCGTCGTCGAATTTCCCGGCCGTTTCCGACCGTCAAGGAGTGCCCCGCGTGTCCTCCCTCTTTCCCGCGCTCGCCGGTGGACCGGGCGAGCGCGTCGCGCTCCGGTTCGGGGCGCGGTCGCTGACGTACGCGCGACTCGCCGCCGCGGCCGGTGCCGTGGCGGAGGGGGTGCGTGGGGCGCGCCGGGTCGCCGTGTGGGCGACGCCCGAGCTGGAGACAGCCGTCGGTGCGGTGGGCGTGCTGCTCGCCGGGCTGCCGCTGGTGCCGCTGAACCCGAAGTCGGGCGAGAAGGAGCTGGCGCACATCCTGGCCGACAGCGCGCCGGACGTCGTCCTCGTCGGGCCGGGTGCCGAACTGCCTGTGGCCGTCCAGGGGTTGGCCCGTGTCGAGGTCGACGTGCACGCGGAAGGCGCCCTGCCCGCTGAGTCGGCCGGTGACGCCGACCCCGCACTGGTCGTCTACACGTCCGGCACGACCGGCCCGCCCAAGGGCGCCGTCATCCCGCGCCGGGCAATCGCCTCGACGCTGGACGCGCTGGCCGACGCCTGGCAGTGGACGGACGCCGACGAGCTGGTGCACGGGCTGCCGCTGTTCCATGTGCACGGGCTGGTGCTCGGCATCCTCGGCCCGCTGCGCCGGGGCGGCGGCGTACGGCATCTGGGCCGGTTCACCACCGAGGGCGTGGCGCGGGAGCTGGCGTCCGGCGCGACCATGCTGTTCGGGGTGCCGACGATGTACCACCGGATCGCGGAGACCCTGCCCGGCGACCCGGAGCTGGCGAAGGCGCTGGCGGGGGCGCGGCTGCTGGTGTCCGGGTCGGCCGCGCTGCCGGTGCACGACCACGAGCGGATCGCGGCGGCGACCGGGCGCCGGGTCATCGAGCGGTACGGCATGACGGAGACACTGATGAACACCAGCGTCCGCGCCGACGGCGAGGCCCGCGCCGGGACCGTCGGTGTGCCGCTGCCCGGCGTGGAGCTGCGGCTGGTGGAGGAGGACGGCTCCGGGATCACGGCGTACGACGGGGAGACCGTCGGCGAGATCCAGGTGCGCGGGCCGAACTTGTTCACCGAGTACCTCAACCGGCCCGACGCCACCGCGGCCGCGTTCACGGCGGACGGGTTCTTCCGCACCGGGGACATGGCGGTGCGCGAGCCCGACGGCTATGTCCGCATCGTCGGCCGCAAGGCCACCGACCTGATCAAGAGCGGCGGTTACAAGATCGGGGCCGGTGAGATCGAGAACGCCCTGCTGGAGCACCCGGGTGTGCGCGAGGCCGCCGTGACCGGGGAGCCGGACCCGGACCTGGGCGAGCGGATCGTCGCCTGGATCGTACCCGCCGACCCCGAAGCTCCGCCCACCCTCGCCGAGTTGGCCGACCACGTGGCCCGGCGGCTCGCCCCGCACAAGCGGCCCCGGGTCGTCCACCACCTCGCCGCGCTGCCCCGCAACGACATGGGCAAGATCATGAAGCGGGCGCTGGCCTCATGACCGTCCGCCTCACCGCACGGCAGGCGATCGCCCTCGTCGCCGAGGACTTCACCGAACTGCCTCCGCCCGAGCGCGAGCCGGCCCCCGACGGCCCCCTCGGCTGGCACGGCTACGACGCCGCCCGCGCCCGCGCCGCCGAGCGCACCGGCGAGCCGGAGTCGGTGGTGTGCGGCACCGCCCGAGTCGGGGACACACGGGCCGTGCTGATCTCCTTCGAGTTCGGGTTCCTGGGCGGCTCCCTCGGCGAACGCACCGGCGACCGCATCGAGGCGGCGTACGTCCACGCACGCGAACACCAGCTGCCGGTCGTGCCGTTGATCGCCACGGGCGGCAGCCGGATGCAGGAGGGCATGGTCGCGCTGACCCAACTCCAGCGCGTGGCCCGGCAGTCGGTGCTCACGCGTGAGGCCGGGCTGCCGCAGATCGCCGTCCTGCGCGACCCGACGACCGGCGGCGGCTGGGCCACCCTGGGCGCGGGCGCCGACGTGGTCCTCGCCCTCCCCGGCGCCCAGGTGGGCTTCGCCGGCTCGCGGGTGCGCCCGGCGGACGCCGACCCGGCCGCGTACACGGCCGAGGCGCAGGTCGCGGCGGGCGCGGCCGACGCGGTCGTACCGCCGCAGGAGCTGCGCGAGGTGCTGGGCCGCTGGCTGCGGCTGCTGACGACGCCCTCCGCCGAACCCGCGCCCCCGCCCGAGCCCCTCGGCGCCCGCGATCTCCCGCGCACCGGCTGGGACGCGGTCCGGCGGGCCCGCTCCCCCGAACGCCCCCGCGCCGAGGCCTATCTGGACGCCTACTTCACCGACCGGGTGGCGATCAGCGGCGACCGCTGCGGCGGTACCGACCCCGGCATGCTGTGCGGCTTCGGCGAGCATCGGGGCCGTACGGTCGCGTACGCCGCGCAGTGCGGCACCGCCACCCGCCCGGCGGGCTACCGGACGGCGACCCGGCTGATCCGGCTCGCGGACCGGCTCGGCATCCCGGTGCTGACCCTGGTGGACACCCCGGGCGCGGCCAACGACGCCGAGGCCGAGCGGCAGGGCGCGGGCGCGGCGATCGCGGAGCTGTTCGCCGCAGTGGCGGGCGCCCGTACCCCGCTGACCACGCTGCTGATCGGCGAGGGCGGCTCGGGCGGGGCGCTGGCACTGGCCGCGCCCGGCAACACCTGGGCCACGCCGGACAGTTACTTCTCCGTCATCGCGCCGGAGCTCGCGGCCGCGATCCTGAAGCGCCCGCCGGAGGAGGTCGAGGCGACCGCCGGTCAACTCCGGCTGCGGCCCCAGGACTTGGCGGAGCTCCGACTGATCCGAACAGGGGATCAGTTGTTCCCTGGAACAGGTGATCGTCAACCGTGAGGGTCAACTGAGGCCTGCGGGGCGGGACATACTCACTGTGCGCGAACGACGGGCTGCAGACCGTGATCGACCACGCGCATGTCCCATGTGAACCTCTGCAAGGAGTAGCTCGATCATGAACCTTCTCACCGACGCCCTCGCCTGCCTCGTCCACTTCATCGGCTGGCTGGTCTGAGGCCGTCCCGAGAACGCACGGCGGCGCCGTCTCCCCGTCCCAGGGAGGCGGCGCCGTCCGCGTGTCAGCGGACCCCCGCGGCCCGGATCACCTCCTGCCGCACGGACCCGCCCCGGTCGTCCCGCGCCGACGCCCGCAGGGACACCGACCCGGCGCCCTCCGGGACGTCCAGTACCCCGCGCCCCGACCGGTCCAGCGCGACCCTCCGCCAGGTGACACCGTCGTCGTACGACACCTCCAGCGCGACCCCGCCGACGACCCCGGTGCCCGCCGCCCCGGCGACGTACCCGGCCCGGATCCCGACGGGCACGCGGCGCCCGCCCGGCACCCGGCCCGCGAGGTCGGTGCCGAGGTCGAAGGAGAGGTTGATCAGCGGCAGCCGGGTCTCCTCGGCGGTGGCCGCGGAGCGGAAGGTCCACTCGGTGTGCCCCTCGGTGGCGAGGCCCCAGCGTCCCGCGTCGAGCGCGGTGTCGGTGACGACCCGGTAGGTGTGCTCGCCGGCGGGCGCGCCGGAGACATAGGCGTCGGCCCCCCGGCGCCGGTCGACGAGTTCGCCGTCCAGGTACACCTCGGTGGACTGGCGCATACCGCTCTCCTCGCTCCACACGTCGCCGAAGCCGGAGTGGTCGGGCCCGGAGTCGCCCCAGCCGGGCAGACTGAACTCCAGCCGGTCGCCCGTGCGGACCGGGCCCCGGTCGAGCGCGGTGCCGAGCCAGGGATGCCAGACGGGCCGGAACCACGACAGCTCCCGGTGCGTGCCGCCCCGGTACCGGACGACACCGCCGCGCTGCTCCAGCGCCCCGTCGGCCGTCGTCACCGACTCCTGCCAGCGCTGCCCGGGCCCGGCCGAGACGAAGTCCGTACGGGCGGCGGGCTGGTCGACGCGCTCGGGGAAGCCGAGGCCGACCGGGAAGGCGTCGGTGAGCGAGTACCGGAACTCGCTGCCGCTGCGCGGCACCGCCGCGTGGAACGCGGTGTCCAGCACGGCCAGTTCGTCCTCGCCGGGCCGGTAGGTCAGCTCCCGGTCGGGGATCGCGCCCCGGTGCCCCTGCGAAAGGTCGTACACATAGGGCGTGTTGCGTGTGCCGGTCATGTCGACGGCCCCGGCCTGCCGCAGCCGGGCCGCGTCGGCGGCGTCGAGCGTGGCGATGGGGAAGGGCCGGTCGGAGCCGTCGTCCGCGCCCCACCAGGCGCTGAGCCGGCCGGGCCGGTCGTCGGTGACGAACAGGGCCGCCACCCCGGCGTCCTGCGCGGCCTGGGCGAGCGCACCCGGTTCGGCTCCCTCGGCGAGGCGCACGAGCACCGCCTTGCCCCGGGCGTCGTCGAACGACCCCTCCACCAGCGGCAGCCTCCTGCGGCCCTCGACGAGCGTGCCGCCGGACTGCACGAGCGCGTCGGCGACGCCCCGCACCTGAAGCAGCGGCTTGCCCAGCCGCCATACGGTCCGGTACTCGAACAGGCCCTGGCCGACCCGTGCGGTGGGCGCCGCGAACACGCTGTCGTACGTCATCGGCACCATGACCGCCCCGAAGGCGTCGGAGCCGCCCCCGCTCCGGGCGTACTCCATGACGAGCTGGCGCCGCTCGGTCCGCCGGTCGACCTCGGTGCGCAGCTCGCGCAACTCCCGTCCGTCGAGGGTGACTTCGCGGTCGCGGTCGAGGACGACCTCGGGCGCGGCGAGGAAGCCGAGGCCGAGCGAGTCGGTGCCGTGGCTGCCGCGCACGTCGAGGAAGGAGGTCAGGCTGTAGGTGCCGGGCGCCAGCCGCAGCGCGAGGCTGCCGGAGTCGCCGGCCCGGGCCGGGAACGGGTCGCTGCCCTCGGCGAGGCGCTGCACCGTGAGGTCGGCCGCGGCGGGCTCCCCGTCGCGGTCCTTGACGTGCACGGTGAGGGTGTACCGCTCGTCCTCCTTGACCAGGCCGTACGCGGTGCGGGCGAGAGGCGTGCCGTCGTCCGACACGGCCGTGATCCGGCCGCTGGTGGCGCCGACCGGGGCTTTGGTGCCGTCCCTGGTGACGGTCGTGGACGCGATGCCGTGCGCGGGCACGACCAGCGTGCTGTCGGCGAGCACGGCGGCCTCGTCGGAGGCCGACAGACGCAGCCGTACGTCCGTGTCCGTGGAGTTGGCGTAGGTGAGGGTCCGCGTCACCGGCGGGTTCGCCGCGTAGGGCCAGCGCAGGAAGCCGAGGTCGACGCCGCCGGTCGCCGTGACCGGGGCCCGTACCGCGTCCGGCACGCTCACCCGCCCGGCGCCCAGCTCGTACACGGACGCGTCGAGCGGCTTCGCCGTCGACATCAGCGCGTCCTTCAGCCGGTCGCCCGGCCAGTCGGGGTGCTGCTCGGCGAGCAGCGCGGCCGCGCCCGCGACGTGCGGCACCGCCATCGACGTACCGCTCAGGGAGGTGTACGGCCCACTGCCGCCGGTCAGTCCGGAGCGGGCGGCGAGGATGTCCACGCCGGGCGCGGCGAGGTCGGGTTTGAGGGCGTTGTCGCCGAGGCGCGGACCGGCGCTGGTGAACCAGGCGGCCCGGTCGGCGGAGTCGACGGCGCCGACGGTGAGCGCGGCGTCGGCGGCGCCGGGCGAGCCGATGGAGGAGGGCGCGCCGGTGTTCCCGGCGGCGACCACGAACAGGGCGCCGGTCTCGCGCGAGAGGGTGTTCAGGGCCTGCGCCATCGGGTCGGTGCCGTCGCTGGGCTCGGTGGTGCCGAGGCTCATGCTGACGATGTCGGCGCCGGCCTCGCGGACGGCCCACTCCATCCCGGCGATGATCTGCGACTCGCTGCCGGTGCCCTGGTCGCCGAGCACCTTGCCGATCGCGAGCGCGGCTCCGGGCGCAACGCCCCGTTCGGCACCGGCGGAGGCGGCCCCGCTGCCGCCGAGGATCGAGGCGACGTGCGTGCCGTGGCCCCACCGGTCGGCGACCTCCTGGCCCTCGACGAAGCTGCGGCTCGCGGTGACGCGTCCGGCGAGGTCGGGGTGGTCCGCGTCCACGCCGGAGTCCAGGACGGCGACGGTGACGCCCTTGCCGGTCAGCCCGGCCTCCCAGGCGGCGGCCGTGCCGATCTGGGCATTGCTTTCGGCCATGTCGGCGCGCACCCGCCCGTCGAGCCACACCGCGCGGATGCCGTCCTGCCGGGTGAACGCCCGCCAGAACTCCCGCCCCCGGCCCGCCTCCACGGCGGCCCCGCGCACACTGGGCAGGACCCGCGTCCGCTCCGCCCCGCGCGGTACGGCGGCCCGCGCGCCCTTGTCGTACGTCACGATCAGCGGCAGTTCGGCGGCCCGCTCGTCGGCGAGGCCCTGCCGTATCAGCCCGCTCACGTCGAACAGCCGCTCGTCGAGCGTGCCCGCGCGCAGATACGGCAGGGCCTCGTCCGGTACGACGGTGATGCGGCCGTCGGCCGACCGGACACGCACCGCTCCCCCGGCGCCCTCGGGCCGCTGTACGGCGACCGTGCGCTTCCCGCCTCCGACGTCGGTGACGGTCACGCGGTCGCCGGTGACGAGCGTGATGTTCTGCACCGGCCGCTCGGTGTTCCCGTTGTTCCCGATGGTGTTCCCGGTGTGCGCGAGGGCCGGGGTGTCGCCCTCCGCGTGCACCGTCGGCGACAGCAGGAGCGCCGCGACGGCCGCCGTCACGGCGGCCCGGCGCCCGACTGGTCCTCTGGTCATCCCCACCTCTCTCGGTCGAGCGGGTCGAGTGGTGGGAGCAGTGTGATGTGCCTTGTGTTGCAGGGGAGTTGACCGGGAGCAGCGGATCGTCGATGTGGCGGGTTTCCGCCACCGCCGCGGGACGCGCGGCGTTTGCGGCGGGACAAGGCGAAGTGCTCTCCGACACAATGGAGTTCACCGACGTCACGCAACACACGGGGGAGCGGCACGGCGCCATGGACGGCCTGGTGGAGTTCAAGACCGAGGACGGCGCGCGGATCGTCGTGGAGGCGGCCGAGGACGACGCGTCCGGCGCCCGGCTGGTCTCGCGCGGCGACGGACCGGCGCAGGCGGTGCGCACCTTCGAGGGCGCCCTGGAGGGAGTGCGCGCGGCGGCGGAGTCCGCGCTGCGGGTGTTCCGCGACGGCCTGCTCCGGCCGGACTCGGTGGAGCTGGAGTTCGGGGTCAAGCTGAGCGCGGAGACCGGCGCGATCATCGCCAAGGGCGCGGCGGAGGGCCACCTGATCGTCAAGCTCAGCTGGTCACCGGGCCCGGCCGGCGGTGCCGCGGGGGCGGCCGACGCGTCCACGAGCCCGGCGTCCGGGGCCGCACCATCGGCCGACGGCCGCCCCGCATGAGCGACGCCACCTGGCACGCCCGGATCGAGTGCGGGAATGAAGTCGGCGCGGGCTTCCTGGTGTCCGCGCGCCGGGTGCTCACCTGTGCCCATGTCGTGCGGTGCAGTGACGCGGCCGAGGTCACCGTGTCCTTCCCGGGACGCCGTGAGCTGGGCGGCGTGCGTGCGTCGGTCGCCGTGCACGGCGGCTGGCGGGGCGGCGCGGCCGACCCGGGCGACCTCGCCGTACTGGAGCTGGAGCGGGACGTGCCGCTGGCCCCGGCCGCGTTCGCGCCGCCCGGCGCGGAGCACGGCGGCGAACTGGTGGCGTACGGCTTCCCGAAGGGCTACGACGAGGGCATGCTCGCCGCCTACCGCGCCCTGCCCGGGCCGCTGATCTCCGGCGAGTGGGTCCAGCTGGAGGCGCTGACCGCGCACGGGCAGCCGCTGGCGGCGGGGTTCAGCGGGGCGGCGGTGACCCGCCCGGACGGCAGTGTGGTGGGGATGGTGTCGGCGGTCGCGGGCTCCCGGGAGGTGCGGGTCGGCCGCATGCTGCCGACGGAGGTCATGGCCCGCTACTGGAGCGGCCTGGGCGAACTGGTGCCGACGGCCGGCCACGCGGCGGACGCACGCCGGCGGCTGTACACGCTGGTGCGGCGCGCGCAGGAGGAGGCCCGTGCGGGGCTCGACCCCGACCGGCTGTACGTCGACGCGGTGGGCCCCTTCGGACCGCCGCTGCCGCCGGGCGGGTTCCCGTCGCTGGAGCGGGCGGCGGGGTACGTGCAGTGGGAGGTGCCGGAGGCGGAGGCGGTGACCCGGTTCGCCGACCGGCTGGAGGAACTGCTGCACGGCGACGAGACACCCGCCCGCCCGGAGGCGGCCTGGTCGCCGATCGTCGTGGAGATCGAGCACAGCGGCGCGGGCGCCGACCAGGTCACCGTCGAGGTCTCCGCCTACCGCGACGGACACCGCCGCCCGGTCGGCGCCCGCCGTCTGCCGCGGTCCGGCGTCCGCGCGTACGTGCAGGAACGCATCGACGAGGCGTTCACCCAACTCTCCCCGGACGCGGAGGAGTTGCTGACCTTCGTGCTGCCGAGGGAGTGGCTGAACGAGCCGGTGTCCCGCTGGGAGTGCAGCCCCGACGACCCCACCCCGCTGGGCTGCGCCTACCCGCTCGTGGTGGCCGACCGCTCCCGGCACCGCAGCGGCAGGCTGCGCCACCAGCTCGCCAAGAAGTGGCAGAAGCTGGACGCCGGCACCACGTCCCTGCACCGCGTCGAATGCGGCACCCGCGAGCGGCCCCTGAGCCTGCGCAAGCGGCTGCGCGAGCACGACGCGGGGCTCACCGCGTACGGCGCTCCGCCCACGGCCGTACGGGAGCACTTCGAGGTCGCCGTCAACGTGCCCGTCCCGGTCCTGCTGTGGCCGCGCACCGGCTGCCCCGGCGCCGCCCACACGGGCCCCTGCCCGGGCGGCACCTTCCTGGACGAACTCGCCGAGTCCGTCACCGGCGTACCGCCCGCGGACCTGCCCCGCCTCGTCCTGACCCTGCGCGAGACCGCGGAGGCCGCCGACGAGCCGGAGCGGCACTGGGCCCACGGCCTCCAGTTGCTGTGGGACGACCCGCGCTGCTTCCCCGAGCCGACCGCCTGTCTGCACTCACCTGTCGCCTGAGCGAAACATGAAAGAAGAGCCCCGCATGCCCCTGTGGCCCGTCTACACCGGCACCGACGAGCCGCACGACGGCATCCTGAAGCTGCCCGCGCCCCCGCCGTGGCGGGCGTTCGACGGCGGCCCGGTGCTCCAGGCGCCCACGGACGACACCGCCGCCGCCGACTCCCCCGACCGCACCCACCGCGCCGCGACGTACCGGGCCACCGAGCAGACGGTCCAGCTCGTCAACGCCGCCCTGTATCTGCGCCGCCCGCTGCTGGTCACCGGCCCGCCCGGCACCGGCAAGTCCTCCCTCGCCTACGCCGTCGCCCGGGAGCTGCGGCTCGGCCCGGTGCTGCGCTGGAACATCACCAGCCGCAGCACCCTGCACGACGGCCTCTACCAGTACGACCCGCTGTCCCGGCTGTACGCGGCCCGGCAGTCACTGGAGGGGCCGGACTCCGGGACGGGAGGCGCGGGCGTCGAGAACCACCTCCGCCTCGGCCCCCTGGGCACCGCGCTCCTGCCCTACGCCCGCCCGCGCGCCCTGCTCGTCGACGAGATCGACAAGAGCGACCTCGACCTGCCCAACGACCTGCTGCACGTCCTGGAGGAGGGCCAGTACGAGATCCCGGAGCTGGTCCGCGCGGCCAGGGACACGCCGGTCGCCGAGGTCATGGCCGACGGCACGGACGAGCGCGTCCCCGTCGAGCGCGGCCGGGTCCGCTGCCGCGCCTTTCCCTTCGTCGTGCTGACCAGCAACGGCGAGCGCGAGTTTCCTCCCGCGTTCCTGCGCCGCTGTGTCACCCTCCGGCTGAGCCAGCCCGACGACGGGCACCTCGCCGACATCGTCCGCGCCCATCTGGGCGAGCCCGACGAGCACGCCCGCCGCCTCATCGACCGGTTCCTCTCCCGCGTCGGCGGCGGCGACCTGGCCACCGACCAGCTCCTGAACGCCATCTACCTGGCCCGCACCTCCGACCTCCCCGCGCACTCCCTGGACGACCTGGCCACGCATCTGATGCCGTATCTGGGGCAGGACCCGCAGACAGATGCCTTCTGACGCCCCCGATCCGCTGGCCCGCCTCGCCGACCTGCTGGCCGAGGCGGGCGGCTCCGGCGTACGGCCGACCGGGCGGGAGCTGGCCGAACTGCTGTGGCTGGCACGGCGGATGGAGGACGTGGAAGGCCTCTCGGCGGAAGCGGAGCCGGAGGCGGAGGCAGAGGCAGAGGCAGCACAGCCGAAGCCCCCGAGCCCCGAGCCCACCCCGCCCCCGGCCCCCGAACCCGAGGCACCACCGACACCCCCGGCCCCCGAGGCGCGGGCCCCGCTGCACCTCCCCTCCCCCCGCGCGGCCGACGCCCCGGCCACGTCACCCCGGCACGCCTCCCTCCTGGCCCCCGCGCCCCCGATGCTGCGCCACCCCCTCGGCCTGCAACGCGCCCTGCGCCCGCTGAAACGCCGTACGGACGCGCCCACCGGCCGTGAGCTGGACGAGCGGGCGACGGCCGAGCGCATCGCCCGTCTGGGCGCGTCGCCCGAGTGGTGGCTGCCGGTCATGCGCCCGGCGCAGGAGCGCTGGCTGCGGCTGCGCCTGGTCCACGACACCGGCCCGACCATGCCGGTCTGGCGCCCCCTGGTCGGCGAACTGCACACCGCGCTGGCCCAGTCGGGCGTCTTCCGCACGGTGACCCTGCACCGCGCCTCCCCCGACGGCACGGTCGGCACCGACGCCGCGCACGCCCCCGCCGACGGCCGTACGGTCACGCTCCTGATCAGCGACTGCATGGGCCCGCAGTGGCGCAAGGGCCCGGCGGCCACGCGCTGGTACACCACCCTGCGCCGCTGGTCCCACCGCATGCCGGTCGCCCTGATCCAGCCCCTGCCGGAACACCTGTGGCGCGACACCGCCCTGCCGACGACGCCGGGCCGCCTCTCCTCCCCCCACCCGGCGGCACCGACGGCGGCCCTGACCTTCACGCCGTACGACGACACCGTGGAGGCAGGCGTCCCCCTGCCGGTCCTCGAACCGGACCCGGCCTGGCTGGCGAACTGGGCGTCGCTGACCGCCTCACCCGGAGGCACGCGGTACCCGGCGGCGGTGGCGGCCCTGCCGGCCACCCCGCCGGACGCGACGGGCCTCACGGACCTGTCTCTGCTCACCCCCGAGGAACTGGTCCTCCGCTTCCGCGCCACCGCCTCCCCCGAAGCCTTCCGCCTGGCGGGCCACCTGGCCCTGGGCCGCCCCGACCTGCCGGTCATGCGGCTGATCCACGCCGCCCTGGAACCCGACCCGCGCCCCCAGCACCTCGCCGAGGTCATCCTCAGCGGCCTGCTGACCACCGCCCCGGGCCCGCCCGGCAGCTACACCTTCCGCCCCGAGGTCCGCGACCTCCTGCTGCGCGCCGTCCCCCGCACCGCCCGGCTGCACACCACCGACCTGCTGGAACGGGTCGGCGGCCTCATCGACCGCCGCGCGGGGCGGGCGCGGGGGGAGTTCGTGGCGACGACTCCTGCGGAGGGCGGGACGGAGCCCTCGCAGGAGGGGGAGGCGTTCGCGACGGTCAGCCCACGCAGCGCGCGGCAGTTGACCGGTGGCAGCAGATCTGTGTCGGTGTCCGCGGAGCTGGGAGGCCGGTTCCGGCTGCTGCGGCGGCTGGCCCGCACCGGGACGCTGTGGCAGGCCCGCGACCCGGACGGGCGGCTGGTGGCGCTGCGGCTGTACGAGCCGGTCACCGACCCGGAGCGGCGGGAGGCGTTCCTGCGCGACGCGGGGCGGCTGAAGGAGCTGCGTCATCCGAGCGTGGTGACCGTCCACGAGGCCGGCTTCGACGGCGACACCCCCTACATCGCCATGGAGCATCTGGACGGCATCCCGCTGAACAGCCTGGCCGCGCCCAACGGTTACCGGCTTCCGCCCCCGTTGCTGGTGTCGGTCGCGGGCCGGCTCGCCGAGGCGGTCCGGGCCCTGCACGAGGCGGGGATCGCACACGGCAACCTCGGAATGTCCCGGGTGATGCTGCTGCCCGACGGCACGGCGAAACTCAGCCTCTTCGAGCCCGGCCGCGCGCCCGGCCCGGAAGGACGCTCGGCGGATCTGCGGGCCCTGGGCCGGATGCTGGAGCAGTTGGCCTCGGACACGGGCCCCCAGGAGAGCCCGGCCGACGCCGACCGGGGCGCCCGCTTGCCGGCCCCGCTGCGGCAGCCGTACGCGGATGCCGTGGCCCGGCTGACGCGGGCCGAGCTGAGGGGCCTGGAGGTGCTCGCGGACCCGCAGCTGCTGTCCGCCGCGCAGCACGCGTACGGGATGCGCCGCTACCGCGCCCTGGGCACCCTGCTCGTCGAGGGGGCCGCCACCCCCCGGCTCGACGACACCGAGCGGGCCATGCTCGCGCTCCTGCTGCTCAGGCACGGTCGCGTGGTCACCCATGACGAACTGCGCGCGGGGATATGGGGCCCCGGAGAGGAACCGCGCAACGCCCTGGGCGTCCTCGGCGCGACGGCGTCGCGGCTCCGCACGGCCCTCGGCCCCTTCGCCGCCCTGGCGACCCGCCCCGACGGCTACGCCCTGCACACCAGCGAGGACTACGTGGACGTCGTCCAGTGCGACCGCCTGGTCCGGCGCGCCGACGAGGCCAGAGCGGCGGAGGACCTCGCGGCGGCCCACGCCCACATCACCGACGCGCTGGGCCTCTGGCACGCCGACGCCGTCCTGCACAACGTCCCCGGCCCCGCCGCCCGCACCGCCCGCACCCGCCTCCTCCAGCTCCACCTCACCCTGTGCCGCACCCGCGCCGAACTCGACCTGGACCTCGGCGAGGTGGACCGGGCGGCCGCCGACCTCGCCGGTCTGGTCCGCGCGCACCCCGCCCGGGAGGACTTCCGCCGGCTGTATCTGATCGCGCTGCGCCGCCAGGGCCGTACGGCGCAGGCGCTGGAGGTGTTCGAGGAGTACGAGGTCTCCGGCGGCCGCAGCCCCGAGCTGCTGGAACTGGGCCGGGAACTGCGCGAGGAGGCAGGCCCCGGCCCCTCCCCGGCCGTCCCCGCCCTCACGCTCACGACCTCCCCCCTCAGCGGCCGGCCCGAGGCCCGCATCAGGCTCGAGTACGCGGTGCACGACGCCCTCGTCCGTGGTGCGCTCACCCCGCAGCAGTACGAGGTGACCGTCCGCGAGGACGGCTACCTCGTCCACACGGAGCCCGGCGCCGACCTGCTGCCCGTCCTGGTCGCCGCCCTGCGCAGCCTCCCGGACGCCCTGGCCGGGCTGCGGGACGCGCCGCCGGTGCGGGTGACCTTCCAGGACGCCCCGCAGCCGCCGGTGCAGCCGCCGCTGCTGGTCTGCGTCCCCCCGGCCCTCCACGGGCGGTTCGCCGCCAGCTCCGCCGCCCTGGGCCCGCACCGGTTCCGCCCGTTGTACGGTCCCGTGGACGCGCCGCCGCTGGCCTGGTACTGCCCGCTGGTGCCGGGCGCCACCCCGCCGGGTGAGGACCGCGACCTGGTGCGCGGCCCGCTGGTCGCCCGCGACCTGCGCGAGCTGCGCGTACCGGACACGGGCCGTACGGCGGTGGTGCACGCTCCGCCCGACCGCCCCCTCACCCTGCTCAACCCGGCCCAGCCGCACGGGGTGGGCCCGCCGCGCGCCACGACGTACTACGAGGTGGACCTCACCCCGCACGAGGCGAGCCGCCGGCTGGGCCTGCCCAGCTCCGGCAAGGGCGGCTTCCCGGCGGTGGTCGACCTGTCCTGGCATGTCACGGACCCGGTCGCCTTCGTCCACGGCGGACCCGACCGCGTGCTGCCGCGGCTGCTGGACCATCTGAAGGACAGCGCCTCACGCATCACCCGCCGCTACTCCCTGCGCCACGCGGCGGGCGCCGAGCGCGCGGTGACGGCGGCCCTGGCGAGCAATCGGCCGGTACCCGGGCTGGTGGTGACCTGGTCGGTGCGGCTGGTCCGCGCTGGGGCGGACAACCTGCCCTCGGCCACCGCCCCGCGTCCCCTGCCCGAGCTGCTCGCCGACGCGGAGCTGGTCCTGGTCGGCTTCGACGGCCCGCTCACCCGGCTGTTCTCGGCGCAGACCGCCCGCGAGGCGGTGCGCGACCTGCTGTCGGTCGTCGCCGAACACCGGGACCCGGCGGAGGCGTTGGAGGGCCGGCCCCTGCCGCGCCCGGCGCCGCTGGAGGCGTTCCCGCACCCGCTGGACGTGCTGCGCGCCTTCTCCCGCGACCGGCTCGGACCCCTGATGCGGGCCCGGCTGGAGGAGCTGGAGCTGCTCGCCGTACGGCACTCGCCGGCCACCCACCGCTCCGGCGCGCTGATCGACCTGCTGCACATGGCGCGCCGTCAGGTCGCGGTGGTCACGGACGTCAGCGAGGCCGCGGTCCACCGGTACGCCCGGCACCACCGCCTCTCCGCGCGCGTCCACGGCCGCGACGACGACCTCCGGCAGCTCATGCCCGACCCGAGCTGTCTGCAGCGCGCGGTGGGAGAACACCACCCCGCCGCCCCTCCGCGGGCCCTGCTCATCTCCTCCTCGGTGGCCGAGGTGACCGCCGCCCGGCGCATCGGTGTGCCGTGCATCGGGCTGGGCCGCAATCCCATGCTGGAGCAGCATCTGCTGGAGGCGGGCTGCGAGGTCACGGTGCCGTCGCTGGAGCCTGTGCTGGAGGCGGCGCGCACGCTCTGAGCGGGCCTGCGCGTCGGCTGAACGCGCCTTTACGTCTGGCTTACTTCGGACAAATGGGGCGAATCAACCATTCGGCGGCGCCCCGCCCGGCGCATCCCAGAAGGCGCCCGCCCCCACGGCCCCCGCACGATGCGTGTACGGCCCGCCGGCCCGGCGGCCCGCACAGCGAGGCCCGCCCCCGGGCGGCCCCACGGTCCGCGCTCTCGGGAGGACTCTGCCAATGACCGCCAGTCTGGAGCAGTTGCGCCGCTGCCACTTCGCCGTCGACCTGGGCGCGGCGCGGACGCGGGTGTACGTGAAGGGCGCCGGGCTGGTCGTCGACCAGCCGTCCGCCGCCGCCGTCAACACCCGCACCGGCGCACTGATCGCGGTCGGCGAGTTCGCGGAGAAGATGACGGGCCGCACCCCGCACTACATCCGCGTTGTCCGGCCCGTCTCCGGCGGCACGGTCGTCGACATCGAGATGGCACAGCGCATGCTGCGGCACCTGATCGGCGACAAGATCCGCCGCCAGCTGCGCCGCAAGCCGTTCCTGCGGGCCGCCGCCTGCACCCCGCACGACGCCGACCCGCTGGCCCAGCGCGCCACGATCGAGACCCTCGTCGGCCTCGGCGCCCGCCGTGTCGAGCTGGTCGACACCCTCATCGCCACCGCCGTCGGATGCGGCCTCCCGGTCGAACAGCCGGAGGCGACGATGGTCCTGGACTGCGGTGCCGCCGCCACCCAGGTCGCCGTGCTCTCCCTCGGCTCGATCGTCACCGCCGCACGCCTGCCCGTCGGCGGCGAGGCCGTGGACCACGCGATCGTGCAGCACCTGCGCCACGAGCACGAGCTGATGCTGCCCAGCCAGTCGGTACGGCCTCTCCAGCTGGCCCTGTCCGGCAACGGCCTGACCCCGCACGGACCGGCCTCCACCGAGATCCACGGCCGCGACGTCGCCACCGGCCTCGCCCGCTCGGTCCAGGTCGACACGGCCGCGGTCCGCGACGCCATCCAGACCCCGCTGACCGCCGTCCTCGACGGCATCGGCAAGGTCCTGCGCGACTGCCCGCCCGACCTGGTCGCCGACCTCGCCGACCGCGGCATCATGATGGTCGGCGGCAGCGCCCTGCTCCCCGGCTTCGACCAGATGCTCCGCCAGGCCACCGGCATGCCGGTCCACATCGCCGAACGACCCGACGTGTGCGCCGTCCAAGGCCTCGGCGTCATGCTGGAAGGCAGGATCCAGCCCCTGGAACTGGACCCCACGGGCACGTAGCCGAGGAGCGCGGGCAACTGCGCGACAAGCCACGACGACGCGGCACCCGAAGACGACGGAACCCCTACGGCGCAAGGCGGCCCAGATCCTCCGTCAACCGCCCGGCCACCCGAAGGGCTTCGTCGTTGTCCTGACGGTCAGCCGCATCCCGGGCCCTATGCGGGGGCGGCCCGGGGCGCCCGAGGGTCCTCGGGGAGGAAAGCCGCCGGGGCGGACCGGCCAGTGGCCGGCCCGCCCCGGGGCGCTCGGGGTGTCGATCACATGAAGTGCGGGTCCAGCAGCGAGCCCATGGTGTACGTGCCGGCGGACAGGTCCAGGTGGTTGGGGTCGCTGAGCCAGGCCGTGCCGCCACCGGACTTGGTGAGGCTGGAGTTCTGCAGGTAGTAGCCGGTGCCGGCGCTGATGCAGTCCTTCCAGGTGTACGTGCCCGCGGCCAGGTAGATGTCACGGGACGGGGTGCGGGAGCTGTTGAGGATCTGGGTCCAGGTGTAGTTGCCGGCGGCCAGGTAGATGCTCCTGGAGACACAGGCGGGCGGATCGCTGGGGACCGGTGCACCGTCCAGGTACACACTCCGCGTGTTGTACGCCGCGTCCGCCGCGCTCGCCTGGCCTCCCGCGAGCGTCACGACCGCCGCCGCCGCTGCCGCCGCAGCCGCCACCTTGCCGAACGTTCCAGCCATGTGAAGTCTCCTTCGGTGTGGTTGTTACGGGGCCCACACTAGCCACGACTTTCACTAAAGTGAAAGCCCTTCGGGCAAATAGAGTCACTGGAAGGACATCACGCCACACCGAACCCCGCAGGCTTCACATATATGTGCAGCGCCACCGAGCCCGCCCGCCAGACGGGATAATGCCCGCACCACAGCAGGCACGAGAGGTGAGCGACCGTGAGTGAGACCGAGGGGCAGCGGCTGGCCGCCCGGCTCGAGTACCTCTTCGAGCACGTACAGCCGCTGGGCAGACGCCACACGCTCCAGGAAGTCGTCGAGGGCATCAAGGCGGTCGAGGACCCGGGAGGCGTCTCCCTCTCGGTGGGCCGGCTGTCGATGCTGATGAACGGCAAGGCACCGAACCCCACCATCGGCACCCTGCGCGCGCTCGCGGCCTTCTTCGGTGTGCCGGTCGGCTACTTCGTAGACGACGCCGTCGCCGACCGCACCATGGCCCAGCTCGCCCTCATCACGGCCATGCGCAACAACGACGTCAAGGCGGTCGCCCTGCGCGCGGCGGCCGTGGCCACGCTCAGCGCGGAGGGCCTGGACGTGGTGCGCGGCCTCGTCGAACAGGCCGCCGACCAGCCACGACAGCACGACGACAAAGGCGTCTGACCCGGCCGGTTATGATCGCGCCGCACGTCGTCGACGGGGTCGGGGGGCACGATGGGGGACGGCAGACGAGCACGGACGGACACCTGGAGCGACTTCCGCACCAGGTGCGACGCCATCCTGGACGACCTCCCGCTCGACCCGTCGCAGCCCCCGACGATCGACGCCCTGTGCGCCGCGATCGAGGAGCGGCACGGCAGAGCACTGACCCTGTCACCGCTGCCGAGCGCGGCGGGAGCCACCGCCGGCCTGTGCGGCCTGTGGATCAGTCTCGGCGAGGCCGACCACATCTTCTACGAGACGTCCACCAGCGCCTTCCACCAGCGGCACATCATCCTGCACGAGATCTCCCACCTGCTGCTCGACCACCGGGCCGGGCGCGACGACGACCTGTCCGGGCCCGGGATGGAGGCCCTCTTCCCCGGCCTCGACCCCGCCATGGTGCGCAGACTGCTCGCCCGCGGCCGCACCGACTACACCGAACTCCAGGAGCGGCAGGCCGAACTGATGGCCACTCTGATCCATCAGCGCTCGGCCGCCGGCGCCTCGCGCACCGCTCCCCCGCCCGACCACGGCTCGGACGTCCTCGACCGATGGGCCCGCGCCCTCGGCACGGTGCGCCCCCGATGACCCCGATCCGGACCTACGAGGTCGTCCTGCTGGTTCCGATGTGGCCGCTCACCCTGCACACCGGCTACCGGGCGCTGCGCAACCGCGCCCTGCCGGAGGCGGCGCCGTCCCGGCTGCTCGCCGGGGTCGTCGCGCTGGTCACCCTGTCGGTCACGGTGGGGGTTCCGCTGGTGCGCCGCCCGATCGACAGCGTGACCGGCGTGCAGAGCTTCACCAATCTCCTCGGGCATCTGCTGGGCATCTCCGCGATCACCTGTCTGACCGGGTTCGTGCGCCACATGTCCGCAGCGGCCGGCGCGCCCGTCCGCCGCCGCGCCCGCGACCGGCTGCCGCTGCCGCTGGCCGCCGCCACCATGATCACGGCGTTCTTCCTGGCGCCCCGGCCGAGCGGCGACGAGTACCTGCTGACCACCGGTCACTCGGCGGCCCTCGTCGTCTACTGGGCCGTCTTCACCGGCTATGTGCTGCGGGGCGTGACCACGGTCGGCGTGCTGTGCCTGCGCCACCACCGGCAGGCCCCGCCGGGCCCCCTGCGCACGTCGCTGAACCTGCTCGGCGCGGGCGCGGCCACCGCCCTCGTCTACGCCCTGCACCGGGGCGCCTACCTGGCCCTGCACGACTCCGGCACACCGCTGTTCGAGGACGCCGTGGTGGTGCCCACCACCCAGGTCCTGCTGGCCGGTTCCCTGCTGCTGGCGGGCACGGGCATCGCCTGGCCGGCCCTGGCGGCCCGCCGGCACGCCCGTGCCGCCCGCCGCCGGCTGCGCCGTCTCGAACCGCTGTGGCGGACGCTGTGCGCCGCCGTCCCCCAGGTCGTCCTGCCGCTGCCGGAGCCGCTGCGGGCCGAGCCCGAACTCGTGCTGTACCGGTACGCGATCGAGATCAGCGACGCGCTGCTCGCCCTGGAACCGTTCCGCAGCCCCGCCGTCGAGGCGACCGCGCGGGAGCGGCTCTCCGCCCACGGCTTCACCGGACCCGGCCTGGACGCGGCCACCAAGGCCGTCGGACTGCGCTGCGCCATCGCCCAGGCGTCCCCGGCCCGGCCGGCCCCGGCGCCCGGCGGAAATGTGGAGCCCTGCTCCAGAGGCACCGACACCGGCGGCGACACGCTCGCGTGGATGGAACTCCTGGCCGACCACTTCCGGCATCCCCTGGTCCTCAGCACCGCGGAGGCCCTGACAGTCCCGGCCGATCACTGAGGTCACGCAGGTCAGAACGTTCCTGCAGGAAGTGCTTTGGTGGGGCGGGTGGGACTCGAACCCACGGCCGACGGATTATGAGTCCGCTGCTCTAACCGGCTGAGCTACCGCCCCCAAAGCGGCGTGTCGCGTACATGTGTGCGCGCCGTCTGCCGCAGCATAGCCGCTCATACGATCTCCTGCTCCGGCATGGTCGGCTTCGCACGGCCTTCGTGACCATGAGGACTCCGCCGGACTCCCGGCGGTTCCCCCGGGCCCGCAACCCGTGGAAGCCGGACATGAAAAAGGACCCCGGCGGGGTCCTCGTTCACGATGCTCCCCCGACTGGACTCGAACCAGTAACCTGCCGGTTAACAGCCGGCTGCTCTGCCAATTGAGCTACGGAGGACCGAGCTCCCCCGACTGGACTCGAACCAGTAACCTGCCGGTTAACAGCCGGCTGCTCTGCCAATTGAGCTACGGAGGAATGCCTCGTTGCATCGAACGTACCTACCTGGGTATTCGCCAGGGGGCGTTCGCTCGCTGCGACACATACATTAGCGCAAGCAGGGGGGTGCTCCGCCAATCGGTACTCCCTCATGACGGAAGGGTGGCTCGGCCATGCGCTACAAGCTCACGTTCGTCGCCGGACTGGCGCTTGGTTACGTGCTCGGCACACGTGCCGGGCGCGAGCGCTACGAACAGCTGAAGAAGTCCGCACGCCAGGTCGCGCAGAATCCTGCCGTCCGCAACACCGCCGAGTCGGCCGCCCACCAGGGCCGCCACTTCGCCGGCAAGGCGATCCACACGGTCAGCGAGAAGGTCGGCGACCGCGTCCCGGCCTCCGTGGCCGACCGGGTCCGCCACCTGCGCGACCGCAACGGCAGCTTCCCGGAGGAGGACGACTGGGGCACCACGAACACGTAGAGGACCTCGGGTCGACCCACCCAGGGGCGCGGGGAACTGCGCGACCAGCCACACACGACCCGCACCCCTCGAACCACACGCACCACCACGGTCGCCGGGTACGGCAAAATCTAGGCTCATGGGGATAGTCGCCGGGTTGGACAGCTCACCCGATTTCACGCGCATAGTCGTCTGTGACACGGACACCGGGGCCGTACTGCGGCAGGGGTACGCACCTCACCCAGCAGAGGGCTCCGACGTGGACCCACAGACGTGGCTGCTCTCGCTCGGCGAGGCGGCCGGTGGTGGCCTGCTGGAGGGCGTGCAGGCCATCGGGGTCTCGGCGCAGGCCAACGCGGTGGTCCCGCTGGACGCACAGGGCGCCACCGTGCGCCCGGCGATGATCGGCGGCGACAAGCGGGCGCAGGTCGCCGCGGCCGACCTCGTCGACGCGCTCGGCGGCCGGGAGGCCTGGGCGCAGGCCGTCGGCTGCGTCCCCACCGCCGCGCACCCGGTCACCAAGCTGCGCTGGCTGCAGAAGACCGAGCCGGACAACGCCCAGCGCACGGCCATGCTGATGCAGGCCCACGACTGGCTCGTCTGGCAGCTGCTCGGCCGCCCGGTGCGTCGTACGACCGACCGGGGCGGGGCGTCGGGGACCGGCTACTGGTCGGCGACCACCGGCGCCTACCGGCCCGATCTGGTGGAGCTGGCGCTCGGCCACCAGGCGATGCTGCCGGAGGTCATCGGCCCCTCGGAGGCGGCCGGTACGACGCCGGAGGGACTGCTGATCTCGGCGGGAACAGGCGAGACCATGGCCGCCGCGTTCGGGCTCGGGGTCGGCTTCGGGGACGCCGTGGTGTCGCTGGGCGCCTCCGGGTCCGTGATGGCCGTGCACCCCGAGCCGCTGCACGACGCCACCGGGACGATCACCTCCCTGGCCGACGCGACCGGCATGCACCTGCCCGTCGTCACCACGCTGAACGCCGTACGGACCCTGCGGGGCACGGCCGAGCTGCTCGGGCTGCCCGATCTGGAGAGCCTGTCCGACCTGGCGATGAAGTCGACGCCGGGCGCGCACGGGCTGGTGCTGCTCCCCTACCTGGAGGGCGAGCGCACCCCGAACCTGCCGCACACCGCCGGCACCCTCGCGGGTCTCAGGCGCGAGGCGATGCGGCCGGAGCATCTGGCGCGGGCGGCGTTCGAGGGCATGCTGTGCGGGCTCGCCGACGCGCTCGACGTGCTGCGCGGCCGGGGCGTGGACGTGCGGCGGATCTTCCTGCTGGGCCCGGCCGCCGAGCTGCCCGCGGTGCAGGCGGCCGCGCCTTCGCTGTTCGGGGCGCGGGTGGTGGTGCCGCAGCCGGCCGACTACGCCGCGATCGGCGCCGCCCGGCAGGCCGCCTGGGCCCTCGGCGTCTCCCAGGGCACGCTCGACCCGCGCACCCCGCCGGCCTGGCAGGGCGCCGCGGCCCAGGTGCTCGACCCGGGCGAGGAGCTGGCCGTGGGGCAGGCCGTACGCCAGCAGTTCGTGTCGGTGCGGGAGCAGACCCACCCGGGGGCGTTCCGCGCCTAGGTCCGGGGGCCCGTAGCACACGCCTGATGGGTTAATCAGTTGAGGTAACGCGGGTGGAGTGTTCGACGATAGGTGCCAAGGGCGACCGACCGCCCCTTCGCCGACCGTCTTTTCGCCCACTTCCGAGAGAAGCGACGTGCTCATACGACTTCTGCGGACCTACCTCAGGCCCTACAGGAAACCCATCGCCCTGCTGGTGCTGCTGCAGTTCCTGCAGACCTGCGCCACCCTCTACCTGCCGACCCTGAACGCGGACATCATCGACAACGGTGTCGTGAACGGGGACACGGGCTACATCCTCTCCTTCGGCGCCCTGATGATCGCGATCTCGCTGGTGCAGGTCGTGTGCAACGTCGGTGCCGTGTACTACGGCGCCCGTACGGCCTCGGCGCTCGGCCGGGACGTGCGGGCGGCGGTGTTCGACCGGGTGCAGTCGTTCTCCGCGCGTGAGGTGGGTCACTTCGGCGCGCCCTCGCTGATCACCCGGACGACGAACGACGTCCAGCAGGTGCAGATGCTGGCGCTGATGGCGTTCACGCTGCTGGCATCGGCGCCGATCATGTGCGTCGGCGGCATCGTGATGGCGCTCGGTCTGGATGTGCCGCTGTCGGGTGTGCTGGTCGCGGTGGTGCCGGTGCTGGGCATCTGCGTGACGCTGATCGTGCGGGCGCTGCGGCCGCTGTTCCGGTCGATGCAGGAGCGGCTGGACACCGTGAACCGGGTGCTGCGCGAGCAGATCACCGGCAACCGGGTGATCCGCGCGTTCGTCCGCGACGAGTACGAGCAGCAGCGGTTCCGGAAGGCGAACACCGAGCTGACCGACATGTCGCTGGGCACCGGCAAGCTGCTCGCGCTGATGTTCCCGATCGTCATGACGGTGGTGAACCTGTCGTCGATCGCGGTGGTGTGGTTCGGCGCGCACCGCATCGACAGCGGCGGGATGGAGATCGGCGATCTGACGGCGTTCCTCGCCTATCTGATGCAGATCGTGATGGCCGTCATGATGGCCACGTTCATGTTCATGATGGTGCCGCGCGCGGAGGTGTGCGCCGAGCGCGTCCAGGAGGTCCTGGACACGGACAGCAGTGTGGTGCCGCCGGTGAACCCGGTGCGCGAGCTGCGCCGGCACGGCCATCTGGAGATCCGCGGCGCCGGGTTCCGCTACCCGGGTGCCGAGGAGGCGGTCCTGAAGAACGTCGACCTGGTGGCCCGGCCCGGTGAGACCACCGCCGTGATCGGCTCGACCGGCAGCGGCAAGTCCACCCTGCTGGGTCTGGTGCCGCGGCTGTTCGACGCGACCGAGGGCGAGGTGCTGGTCGACGGCGTGGACGTGGCCGGGGTGGATCCGCGGCTGCTGGCCCGGGTCGTGGGCCTCGTACCGCAGAAGCCGTATCTGTTCGCGGGCACCGTGGCGACGAACCTGCGCTATGGCAATCCCGACGCCACCGACGAGGAGCTGTGGCACGCGCTGGAGGTGGCGCAGGCCAAGGAGTTCGTCGCCGGTCTCGAGGGCGGCCTGGACGCGCCGATCGCGCAGGGAGGCACCAACGTCTCCGGCGGTCAGCGCCAGCGCCTCGCCATCGCGCGCACGCTGGTGCAGCGCCCGGAGATCTATCTGTTCGACGACTCGTTCTCCGCGCTCGACTACGCCACCGACGCGGCGCTGCGTGCCGCGCTGTCGCGGGAGACGGCCGAGGCGACCGTGGTGATCGTCGCCCAGCGGGTGGCGACCATCCGGGACGCCGACCGGATCATCGTCCTGGACGAGGGCCGGGTGGTCGGCACGGGCCGGCACCACGAGCTGATGGCGGACAACGAGACCTACCGGGAGATCGTGCTCTCCCAGCTGACGGAAGCGGAGGCTGCCTGATGGCGGGGCCGATGGGGCGGATGATGGCCGGGGGCGGCCCCGATCAGCGCTCGATGGACTTCAAGGGCTCGGGCAAACGGCTCGTCGCCCAGTTCAGGCCGGAACGGTTGACGATCTACGCGCTGCTGCTGTGCGTGGTGATCAGCGTGGGCCTGTCGGTGGCCGGGCCGAAGATCCTCGGCCGGGCGACCGACCTGGTGTTCGGCGGCATCGTCGGCCGGCAGATGGAGCCGGGCCCGACCAAGGAGCAGGTGCTCGACTCGATGCGCGAGCGCGGCGACGGCGACATCGCCGACATGCTGCGCGGCACCGACTTCACCCCCGGCGAGGGCATCGACTTCACCGCCGTAGGGCATGTGCTGCTGATCGCGCTCGGTGTGTTCGTGGCCGCCGGTCTGCTGATGGCGGTGGCGACCCGGCTGGTGAACCGGGCGGTCAACCGCACCATGTTCCGTATGCGCGAGGACGTGCAGACGAAGCTGTCGCGGCTGCCTCTGTCGTACTTCGACAAGCGCCAGCGCGGTGAGGTGCTCAGCCGGGCCACCAACGACATCGACAACATCGGGCAGACCCTCAACCAGTCGATGGGCCAGCTGATCAACTCGGTGCTCACCATCGTCGGTGTGCTGGTGATGATGTTCTGGGTGTCCTGGCTGCTGGCGCTGGTCGCGCTGGTGACCGTGCCGCTGTCGTTCGTGGTGGCGACCCGGGTCGGCAAGCGGTCGCAGCCGCACTTCGTGCAGCAGTGGCGCACCACCGGCAAGCTGAACGCGCACATCGAGGAGATGTACACCGGCCATGCGCTGGTGAAGGTGTTCGGCCGGCAGGACGAGTCGGCGCAAGCGTTCGCCGAGCAGAACGAGGCGCTGTACGAGGCCGGGTTCAAGGCGCAGTTCAACAGCGGCATCATGCAGCCGCTGATGATGTTCATCTCGAACATCAACTACGTCCTGGTCGCGGTGGTCGGCGGTCTGCGGGTCGCGACCGGGTCGCTGTCGATCGGTGACGTGCAGGCGTTCATCCAGTACTCGCGGCAGTTCTCCATGCCGCTGACGCAGGTGGCGTCGATGGCGAACCTGGTGCAGTCGGGTGTCGCCTCGGCCGAGCGGGTCTTCGAACTCCTCGACGCGGACGAGCAGTCGGCGGACCCGGTGCCGGGTGTGCGGCCGGAGGAGCTGCGCGGGCGGGTGGCGCTGGAGCAGGTGTCCTTCCGCTACGACCCCGACAAGCCGCTCATCGAGGACCTGTCGCTCACGGTCGAGCCGGGGCAGACGGTCGCGATCGTCGGCCCGACCGGCGCGGGCAAGACCACGCTGGTGAACCTGCTCATGCGGTTCTACGAGGTGTCCGGCGGCCGGATCGCCCTCGACGGGGTCGACATCGCGAAGATGTCCCGGGACGAACTGCGCTCCGGGATCGGCATGGTGCTCCAGGACACCTGGCTGTTCGGCGGCACCATCGCCGAGAACATCGCCTACGGGTCCGGGCGCGAGGTCACCCGCGGGGAGATCGAGGAGGCCGCGCGGGCCGCGCACGCCGACCGGTTCATCCGGACGCTGCCCGACGGCTACGACACCGTGATCGACGACGAGGGCACGGGGGTGAGCGCGGGCGAGAAGCAGCTCATCACCATCGCGCGGGCGTTCCTGTCCGACCCGGTGATCCTGGTGCTGGACGAGGCCACGTCCTCGGTCGACACCCGTACCGAGGTGCTGATCCAGAAGGCGATGGCCAAACTCGCCCACGGGCGTACGTCGTTCGTGATCGCGCACCGGCTCTCCACCATCCGGGACGCGGACACGATCCTGGTGATGGAGAACGGCTCGATCGTCGAGCAGGGCGCGCACGCCGAGCTGCTGGCGGCGGACGGGGCGTACGCGCGGCTGTACAAGGCGCAGTTCGCGCAGGCGGTGGCCGAGGTGGACTGAGCGGGGGTGGGGCCGCCGGGTGGCGGCCCCTTTCCTTTTGAGCCCCCTCAGTCCAGGTAGCCTCGCAGCTGGTCCGCGAAAGCGTGATCACGGAGCTTGTTCAGGGTCTTGGACTCGATCTGCCGTATCCGCTCCCGGGTCACGCCGAAGATGCGGCCGATCTCCTCCAGGGTGCGCGGGCGGCCGTCGACGAGGCCGTAGCGCAGCTGGACGACCTTGCGTTCGCGTTCCCCGAGAGTAGAGAGGACCGCCTCCAGATGCTCCCTGAGCAGCAGGAACGCGGCCGACTCGACGGGGGACGCGGCGTCGCCGTCCTCGATGAGGTCGCCGAGGGCGACGTCGTCCTCCTCACCGACGGGTGCGTGCAGCGAGACCGGCTCCTGGGCGAGGCGCAGCACTTCGCCGACCCGCTCGGGCGGCAGGTCGAGCTGGACGGCGACGTCCTCCGCCGTGGGCTCGTAGCCGCGCTCCTGGAGCAGCCGGCGCTGGACGCGTACGACGCGGTTGATCAGCTCGACGACATGGACGGGCACCCGGATGGTGCGGGCCTGGTCGGCGAGGGCGCGGGACATGGCCTGGCGGATCCACCAGGTGGCGTAGGTGGAGAACTTGTAGCCGCGGGCGTAGTCGAACTTCTCGACGGCCCGGATCAGCCCCAGGTTGCCCTCCTGCACCAGGTCGAGCATGGTCAGGCCGCGGCCGACGTACCGCTTGGCGACGGACACCACGAGGCGCAGGTTCGCCTCGATGAGGCGGCGCTTGGCCATCCGGCCCATCACGACCAGCCGGTCCAGGTCGAGCGCCAACCGGGTGTCCAGTTCGGGTGAGTTGAGGAGCTTCTCCTCGGCGAACAGGCCGGCCTCGACACGGCGGGCGAGCTCGACCTCCTCGGCGGCCGTGAGCAGCGGGATACGGCCTATCTCCCGCAGGTACTGGCGGAACAGGTCGGAGGAGGGCCCGGAGGTGTCGGCGCGTACGGGCGCGGGCTCGGCCTCCTCCAGCGCCTCGGTGGGCGGCTCCGACGGCTCCGCCGGGGCCTCCGGGTGGAGCGGGGCACGGCCCTGCGGCGGTACGGCGACGAGCACGCCCGGCTCGGCGTCGGGCTCCGGGCCGTCGGTGGTGGCGTCGGTCTGGACGAGGGTCTGGGTCTGCACGGGGGCGACCTCCAGGGTGATCGCTGCGGAGTGGTACGGCAGCGCTGCTTCGGGAGCGGAGTCGGCGGCCTCGCCGCTGTCCGTCCCGTGAGCGATGAGCGGAACCGCGGGGGTGAGGGATCCGTGGGGGACGGATCGGCCGCGCTCCGAGGACTCAGGCACCGGAACCAGTGTGGGGTACGACACATCCCCGCCACGAGGGGCGTGCGGTGACTTTTTGCGGTCGCTTCGTGACGGGGCGCCAAACGCTCCACCGGAGCTGCGGCGGTCGCTCAGAGCGAGCCGGGGCCCTCGTCCTGCAGCGCGCGGTCGTACCTGGTGAGGACCATCATCTCGTTCTGCACCGCCGCCGACTGGGCGGGATCGCTGTTGCCGAGGCGGGCCAGCAGGCTCTGGAGGTCGGCGAGGCGACGGGCGACGGCGCGTCGACGGACCGTCACCAGCTGGACGCCCGCGTAGTGTTCGTCGACCGTCTTGCGCAGGATCGCCTCGACGGCCAGTTCCGTCACCATCGCCCGCACGGTGTCGTCGGGGGCCGCGTCCCGCACCCGGACCAGGTATTCCTGCGGGTCCTGCGTGCCGAACTCCGCGCCGCCCGCGTCGAGGATGGCCTGGCGTACGGCGGCGTAGGGGGCGGCGGTGAACTCGTCGACGCCGTACGCGTCGAAGGCCGGGGAGACCAGCTCCGGGCGCTGGAGGGCGAGCTTGAGCAGTTCGCGTTCGGTGGCGTAGACCGGGTTGCGCAGGGTGAGGGCGGGGCCGGAGGCGCCCGGGCGGGGGGCGGCGTCGTACGACGGCTGCTGCGGGCCGCGGGACGGGGCGGGGCCCTTGCCGCCGCGGTCGCGGGCCCAGCGGGCGAGCTGGGCGACCCGCTTGACGACGAACTGGGTGTCGAGGATGCCGAGCATGCCGGCGAGCTGGACGGCCACCTCGTGCTGGGCGCCGCTGTTCTTGATGCGGGCGACGATCGGCGCGGCCTCGTCGAGGGCGGCGGCACGGCCGGCCGGGGTGTTGAGGTCGTAGCGGCTCACGATCTGCCGCAGCGCGAACTCGAACAGCGGGGTGCGCGGTTCGGCGAGGTCGGCGACCGCGTCGTCACCCTTGGCCAGGCGCAGCTCGCAGGGGTCCATGCCGTCCGGGGCGATGGCGATGTAGGTCTCGGCGGCGAACTTCTGGTCGTCCTCGAAGGCGCGCAGGGCGGCCTTCTGTCCGGCCGCGTCGCCGTCGAAGGTGAAGATCACCCGCGCCGAGCCGTTGTCCATCAGCAGGCGTCGCAAGATGCGGATGTGCTCGCCGCCGAACGCCGTGCCGCAGGTGGCGATCGCGGTGGTGACCCCGGCGAGATGGCAGGCCATGACGTCGGTGTAGCCCTCGACGACGACGGCCCGGCTGGACTTGGCGATGTGCTGCTTGGCGAGGTCGATGCCGTAGAGGACCTGCGACTTCTTGTAGATCGCCGTGTCGGGGGTGTTGAGGTACTTCGGGCCGTTGTCGGCCTCGTAGAGCTTGCGGGCGCCGAAGCCGACCACGTCGCCGCCGATGTCGCGGATCGGCCACATCAGCCGGCCGCGGAAGCGGTCGATGGGTCCGCGGCGGCCCTCCTGGCTGAGCCCGGAGAGGATCAGCTCCTTGTCGGTGAAGCCCTTGCCGCGCAGGAAGCGGGTGAGGTGGTCCCAGCCCTGGGGGCTGTAGCCGACGCCGAAGTGCACGGCCGCCGCCTGGTCGAAGCCGCGCTCGGCGAGGAAGATCCGCCCGGTGTCGGCCTCGGGGCTGGTGGCGAGCTGCTCCGCGTACCACTCGGCCGCGATCTTGTGGGCCTCGACCAGGCGGATGCGCTCGCCGCGCTGATGGGCGGGGTTGTAGCCGCCCTCCTCGTAGCGCAGGGTGATGCCGGCCTGGCCGGCCAGGCGCTCGACCGCCTCCGAGAAGGAGAGGTGGTCGATCTTCATCACGAACGTGATGGTGTCGCCGCCCTCCTGGCAGCCGAAGCAGTGGAAGAGTCCCTTGCTCGGGCTGACCTGGAAGGACGGCGACTTCTCGTCGTGGAACGGGCACAGCCCCTTGAGGTTGCCGCCGCCCGCGTTCCGCAGCTGGAGGTACTCGGACACCACGGCGTCGATCGGGACCGCGTCCCGAACAGCCTTCACATCCTCGTCGTTGATCCGTCCTGCCACGCGTGAATTCTACGGGGGTGCTGTGACAGTGCCGCTCCCCGTGAGGTCAGGAGACGAGGGTTTCCAGGGGGACGTGCGGGTCGGCGAGAGCCTCCGTGTTCACCTGGGCCCGGGAACGGATGAGGTTCTGGATCGGCTCTGTGACGTCCCACACGTTCACGTTCATCCCGGCCAGCACCCGCCCCTCCTTCACCCAGAACGCGATGAACTCCCGCTTCCCGGCGTCCCCGCGGATCACCACCTGGTCGTACGACCCCGGCGGAGCCCAGCCGCTGTACTCCATGCCCAGGTCGTACTGGTCGGTGAAGAAGTAGGGCATCCGGTCGTAGACCACGTCCTTGCCGAGCATGGCCCGCGCCGCGGCCGGTCCGCCGTTGAGCGCGTTCGCCCAGTGCTCGACCCTGATCCGGCTGTCGAACAGGGCGAGCGGGAAGGACGCCACGTCGCCGGCCGCGTAGATGTCGGGGTCGGAGGTGCGCAGCCGCTCGTCCACGACGATGCCGCCGCCGTGCGCCCGGTCGGCGATCTCCAGCCCGGCCGCCTCCGCGAGCGCGATCCGCGGGGCCGCGCCGATCGCGGCGAGGACGTCGTGCGCCGGGTGCTCCTCGCCGTCGTCGGTGCGGGCGGCGAGGACCAGGCCGTCCTGGCCGACGATCTCCGTGAGCCGGCCCCCGAAGTGGAAGCGGACCCCGTGCTCGCGGTGCAGTTCGGCGAAGACGTTGCCCAGCTCGGGGCCGAGCGCGCCGTGCAGCGGGGTCGGCCCCGGCTCGATGACCGTGACCTCCGCGCCGTACCCGCGGGCCGCCGCCGCGACCTCCAGGCCGATCCAGCCGGCCCCGGCGATCACCAGATGCCCGTTGTCCCGGCCGAGTGCGCCGAGGACGCCCTTGAGGCGCTCGGCGTGCGCGAGCCTGCGCAGATGGTGGACGCCCGTGAGGTCCGTGCCGGGGATGTCCAGGCGGCGCGGCTCGGCGCCGGTCGCGAGCAGCAGCTTGTCGTAGCGCACGAGGGTGCCGTCGTCGCCGAAGCGGACGGTCTTCGCAGCCGGGTCGATCGCGTCGACGGTCTGCCCGAGGTGCAGCTCGACGTCGTGGCGCGCGTACCAGGCGGGCTCGTGCACGAAGACGCTGTCGCGCTCGTCCTTGCCGAGCAGATAGCCCTTCGACAGGGGCGGCCGCTCGTAGGGGTGGTCGCGTTCGTCGCAGATCAGTATCACCCGCCCCGTGAACCCCTCCGCGCGGAGCGTCTCGGCCGCCTTCGCACCGGCGAGACCGCCTCCGACGATGACGAATGTCTGATCCGCGTCGACCACTTGTTGCCTCCTCGTTGACGTGGCGCCACATGCGAGCGTCCCGCACGCAGCGTGATGGGGGAAGAGGGAGTGACCCGATCAGGCCACGCAGGGTTACGTACGCCAGGTCGGCGGCGCCGTCATGGGCGCCCCGTCAGCCGGTCGTGCAGGGAGCGCGCCGAGGCGTCGGTGAGCGACGCGATCTGGTCGACGATCACGCGCTTGCGGGCCCGGTCGTCGCCGGCCTGGTCGAACAGGGCGCGGAACTGCGGGTCGAGGCCGTCGGGGGCGCGCGCGGTGAGCGCCTCGGCGAGTCCGGCGACCACGATCCGCTGGTCGGCGCGCAGCCGCGTCTGCTCGTCGCGCTGCATGACGTACCGGTCGGCGACCGCCTTCAGTACGGCGCACTCCATCCGGGTCCCCCGCGGTACGACCAGCTCAGCCCCGTACCGGGTCAGCCGGCCCGAGCCGTACGCGGCCCGCGTGGCGCCCTCGGCGGCCAGGCAGAACCGGCCGATGAGCTGGCTGGTGGCGTCCTTCAGGCGGGCCTGGGCGAGGGCCGTGCCGTCGTAGCCGTGCGGCCACCACTCCTGGTCCTGGAGCCGGTCGAGGGCCTCGGCGAGTTCGGCCGGGTCGGTGTCCGCGGGCACGTACCGGCCGACGGCGACCGCGAACACGTCCTGCCGCTCCGGCTCGGCGTGCAGCATGTTGGGGTCGATGTGCCCGGCGTGCAGGCCGTCCTCCACGTCGTGCACCGAGTACGCCACGTCGTCCGACCAGTCCATGACCTGCGCCTCGAAGCAGGTCCGGGTGCCGGGGGCGTCCTTGCGGACCCAGTCGAAGACGGGCCGGTCGTCCTCGTAGACGCCGAACTTGGTGGAGTCCGGGTCGGTGGGGTGGGCGCCGCGCGGCCACGGGTACTTGGTGGCGGCGTCCAGGGCGGCCCGGGTGAGGTTGAGGCCGACGGAGCCCTCCGGGGTGAACCGCTTGGGCTCGATGCGGGTGAGGAGCCTGAGCGACTGGGCGTTGCCCTCGAAGCCGCCGCAGTCGGCCGCGAACTCGTTGAGGGCCTGTTCGCCGTTGTGGCCGAAAGGCGGGTGTCCGAGGTCGTGGGAGAGGCAGGCGGCCTCGACCAGGTCCGGGTCACAGCCGAGGGCCGCGCCCAGCTCTCGGCCTACCTGGGCGCATTCCAGGGAGTGGGTGAGGCGGGTTCTCGGACTGGCGTCCCAGGCTGTGCTGCTCGTGCCCGGGGTGACGACCTGGGTCTTTCCGGCGAGCCTTCTGAGGGCGGAGGAGTGGAGGATTCGGGCGCGGTCACGCTGAAAGGCGGTGCGGCCGGGGCGTTTGTCGGGCTCCGGGGCGTAGCGTTCTGTGGCTGCGTCGTCGTAGTCGTGGAGGGTGCCTGCCATGTGTTGACAGTACGGGGCGGGAGTGACAATTGCGCCTACCCGTCTGCCTGGTTGTGTTTTGAGTGCGTCTGCGGGGCGTTCGCGCTTCTCGCGCAGTTCCCCGCGCCCCTAGGCGGCACGTCCCACAGCCGCGTTTTCCAGTGCCTGGTCGTATCTGTGGAGGACCAGGGCCGCCATCGACGGGTGGGCTCCCAGTGGGGCCGACGCCACTCCGGGCGCCTTGTTCGCGCACTCCGTCGCGAAGCGGCCGGGGGCCGTGAAGCAGGAGGCCACGGCTATGTGGTGGCGGCCCCGGGCCCTGAGTGTGCGGATGGCGGCGTCCACGGTCGGGGTGGCCGCGCAGGCGTAGGCCGGGAGGACGGGGACGCCCAGCCGCTCGGCCAGGAGGTCGGCGATGCGGCGGGTGCCGAGGGCCGACTCCGGGTCGCGGGAGCCGGCGGCGGCCAGGACGACGGCTGTCGTACGGCGATCGGACGCCGTACGGGGAGCACGCCAGCCCGCCTCCGTCAGGCGTTCGTGGAGTGCCTGGACGAGAAGGGGGTGGGCGCCCAGCGGGTCGGCCTGGCGGGTGCGGATCCTGGCCTCGGCCGCCATGTCGGGGATGTCCTGCTTGATGTGGAAGCCGCGGCTGAACAGCAGCGGGACCAGGACGGCCTCGTCGGTGCCGAGGGAGGCGAGGGTGTCGGGCAGCAGGGGGGCGTTCAGCTCGATGTGGCCGAGGCGGACGGCGAGGCCGGGGCGCAGGGCGCGGACCCGGTCGGCCAGCTCGCGGACGGTCTCCAGGGCGCGGGGGTCGCGGCTGCCGTGGGCGACCAGGACCAGCGCGGGCTGGCCGTCGAGCGGGGCGAGGCCGAGGCGGCCGGCGAGCCCGCTGCTGATCCGGTTCATGAGATGCGCCGTCATGCAAGGATCCTGGCTGGCCGAGATTGCGCCCCCGTTGCACGGCCGTATCACGGTTGTTTTCCGGTGCTTCACGGGGCGAGGGCGATCGGTGTGAGGTGAACCGGATCCGTGCGGGGCGCGTCCTTCCTGGTCGTAGGCGACCGGAGGATGGCTGGATGAAGATCGTGCGACCCCGTCTGCCGCGCACGCGGGCCGGGCGGCGGCGGCTCGTGCAGGCCGTGATGGCGGTGTGCGCGCTGGCGCTGGTGCCGGCGGCGTGGCTGCACGTCGTGACGGACGGGCGGCTGCGCACGACCGCGGACGTGCCGCGCACGGACGTCGCGGTGGTGTTCGGGGCGGGGCTGTGGAACGGCGAGCCGTCGCCGTACCTCGCGCACCGGCTGGACGCGGCGGCCGAGCTGTACCGGGCGGGCCGGGTGAAGGTCGTGCTGGTCACCGGGGACAACAGCCGTGAGGAGTACGACGAGCCGGACGCGATGCGCGCCTACCTGGTGCGCAGCGGGGTGCCTGACCGGCGGATCGTGTCGGACTACGCGGGCTTCGACACCTGGGACTCGTGCGTACGGGCGAAGAAGATCTTCGGCGTCGACGAGGCGGTGCTGATCAGCCAGGGCTTCCACATCCGGCGGGCCGTCGCCCTGTGCGAGGACGCGGGGATCGTCTCGTACGGCGTCGGGGTCGCCGAGCCGCACGACTCGACCTGGTACTACGGCGGCGTACGGGAGATCCTCGCCTCCGGCAAGGCCGCGCTGGACGCGGTGATCGAGCCCGATCCGCGGTTCCTGGGGCGCAGGGAGCACGGCGTGACGCGAGCCCTGACGGGTGGCTTTTAGGGGCGCGGGGAACTGCGCGAGCAACCCATGACGGCTCGCAGGCGCGGACGGCGAGACGCGGGCAGGCGGGCGGGCGCGAGGGACGCCCGGCCGCCGGGCCCAGGGCAGGACCGGGCCCACCTCACGGTCCGGCCGCGCGCGCGAAGAGGTCGCCGTGCGCTTCGTTTAACAATCGGCCGTCATGGGGCGTAACACGCCCGACCCACGCTGAAGTGCATGAAGAGCACCCTCACGCCCACCCACTGCCCGTACTGCGCCCTGCAGTGCGGGATGAACCTGTCGCCCGCACGCGAGGGGGGCGTCGAGGTGATCGAGCGCACGGACTTCCCGGTGAACCGGGGCGCGCTGTGCGGCAAGGGCCGCACCTCGCCGGAGGTTCTCGCGAAGGGCGTCCGGCTGACCTCGCCCCTTGTCCGGCAGGGCGGCGCGCTCGTGCCGGCCGGCTGGGACGAGGCGCTCGACCGGATCGCCGGCGCGCTGCTCGGCACGCGCGCCGAGCACGGGCCCGACGCGGTCGGCGTGTTCGGCGGCGGCGGGCTGACGAACGAGAAGGCGTACACGCTCGGCAAGTTCGCGCGGGTCGCGCTGGGGACCTCGCAGATCGACTACAACGGCCGGTTCTGCATGTCGTCGGCGGCGGCGGGCGGCACCAAGGCGTTCGGCCTCGACCGCGGGCTGCCGTTCCCGCTGGAGGACATACCGAAGACCGGGTGCGTGATCCTGGTCGGGTCCAACCTGGTCGAGACGATGCCGCCGGCGCTGCGCTACCTCACCGAGCTGAAGGAGAACGGCGGCACGCTGATCGTCGTCGACCCGCGCCGCACCCGTACCGCCGAGCAGGCCGATCTGCATCTGGCCCCGCGCCCGGGCACCGACCTCGCGCTCGCGCTGGGTCTGCTGCACCTGGTCGTCGCGGAGGGCCGCACCGACGAGGAGTACATCCAACGCCGTACGTCCGGCTGGGAGGAGACCCGGGCGGCGGCGATGGCGCACTGGCCGGAGTACGTCGAGCGGATCACCGGCATCTCCGTCCCCGAACTGCGGGAGGCCGTACGGCTGTTCTGCGAGCCGGAGGCCGCGATGGTGCTCACCGCGCGCGGGCCCGAGCAGCAGGCCAAAGGCACCGACACCGTGAGCGCGTGGATCAACCTGTGCCTGGCGACGGGGCGGGCCGGACAGCCGCTCAGCGGCTACGGCTGCCTGACCGGGCAGGGCAACGGGCAGGGCGGCCGCGAGCACGGCCAGAAGGCCGACCAGCTGCCCGGCTACCGCAAGCTGGACGACCCCGAGGCCCGGCGGCACGTGGCCGCGGTGTGGGGCGTGGACCCGGATTCGCTGCCGGGGCCGGGGCGCAGCGCGTACGAGCTGCTGGACGCGCTGGGCACAGACATCAAGTCGCTGCTGCTGATGGGGTCCAACCCGGTGGTGTCGGCGCCGCGTGCCGCGCACATCGAGGAGCGGCTGCGGTCGCTGGACTTCCTGGCCGTGGCCGACGTGGTGCTGTCGGAGACGGCCGAGCTGGCCGACGTCGTGCTGCCGGTGACCCAGTGGGCCGAGGAGACGGGCACGACGACGAACCTGGAGGGCCGGGTGCTGCTGCGCCGGCAGGCCATCACCCCGCCCGAGGGCGTGCGCAGCGACCTGGAGGTCCTGCACGGCCTCGCCGCCCGGCTGGGCGTGGAGAAGGGCTTCCCGACCGACCCGGAGGAGATCTTCACCGAACTCCGCCGCGCGAGCGCGGGCGGACCGGCGGACTACTCGGGCATCACGTACCGGAGGCTCGCGGAGGAGAACGGCGTGTTCTGGCCTTGCCCGGGTCCGGTGGAGCCGGAGGGGGCGGCGGGGGCGGCGGGGGCTGTGACCTCGGCGCCGCCGGCGGCCGCGGAGGGCCTGGGCGGGCCGGCCGCAGCGGGTGGCTCCGCCGGTACGGCCGCGGCGGGTGGCTCCGCCGGTACGGCCGCGGCGGGTGGCTCCGCCGGTACGGCCGCGGCGGGTGGCTCCGCCGGTACGGCCGCGGTGGACGGGCTGACGGGCACGGCCGGTTCCGGCCCGGCGGGGGGCTCGGCAGCCCAGGCCGGCACGACCGGCCACGAGCCGGCGGATTCCACGGCAACCACGGCAACCACAGGGGCGACGGCCGCCCCCGCGGGCCCCGTCGACGACGGTGAGGACGCCGGGCTCGACGCCCCGCTGCCGGACGACCCCGCGCTGGAGGCGGGTGCCGAGGAGCCGACCGGTGCCGCCGGAGAGGCCGGTGAAGCCGGCGAGGCCGCCGAGGCCCGTGTCGCCGGGCCGCACCCCGGCACCCCGCGGCTCTTCCTCGACCGGTTCGCCACGCCCGACGGGCGGGCCCGGTTCGTGGCGGTGTCCTACCGGGCGATCGCCGAGGAGCCGGACGACGAGTACCCGGTGCTGCTGACGACGGGCCGTGTCGTGTCGCAGTACCAGTCGGGCGCGCAGACCCGGCGGGTGGCGGAGCTGAACGCCGCCGCGCCCGGACCCTTCGTGGAGCTGCATCCGCGGCTCGCGGCCCGGCTGGGCGCGGCCGAGGGCGACCCGGTGGCGGTGGTGTCCCGGCGGGGCCGGGCCGTGGCGCCGGCCCGGATCACGACGTCCATCCGCCCGGACACCGTGTTCATGCCGTTCCACTGGCCCGGTGAGGGCCGGGCGAACACGCTCACCAACCCGGCCCTGGACCCGACCTCGCGGATGCCGGAGTTCAAGGCGTGCGCGGTGCGGCTGGAGGCGGTGCCGCCCGTCGCGGATTGACCCATGGTTCCGGGACAGAAATGCACCCCCTGGTGGGTCGTTCGGCTTCGTAGATTCGATGCATGACGACCCACCAGGTACCTCAGCGCATGAACTTCGCCGCCGTCGCCCCCAAGGTGTTCAAGGCGGTCCTGGCCCTCGACGCGGCCGCCAGGCAGGGCATCGATCCGGTCCTGCTGGAGCTGGTCCAGATCCGGGCCTCGCAGCTCAACCGGTGTGCGTACTGCCTCGATTACCATACGGGCGACGCCCGCAAGGCCGGTGAGAGCGAGGCCCGCATCTACCAGCTCTCCGCGTGGGAGGAGTCGAGCCTGTTCACGGAGAAGGAGCGGGCGGCCCTGGCGCTGACCGAGGCGGTCACGCTGCTGCCGCAGGGGGTGCACGACCATGTGTACGACGAGGCCGCGCGCCACTTCGAGGAGCAGGAGCTCGCGCAGCTCATCGCGCTGATCTTCACGGTGAACACGTGGAACCGCATGAACGTGACGACCCGCAAGACCCCCGGCACGATGTGACGGTCAGCGGCGGTTCCTCCAGTCGCCGCTCTCGATGAGCTTGCCGCGCTCCCGCAGCCGGGCGGCGACCGCGGGCGCGGCGAGATAGACCCAGGCCCGGACGGCGGCACCGTCGGCCTCCCGCAGGACCTCGCGCTCGACGCGCAGATAGAGGCTGCGGCCCGGGTCGCCGGGGCGGTACTCCTCCAACTGGTCCAGCGCGCCGAGGAGTTCGGCGTAGGCCTCGTCGAGCGCGGTGACCAGCTCCCCGCACACCACACCGCCCGGCTCCTCGACGGCATAGGGGTAGCCGGGGCCGTCGTAGAGGGCGGCTCCGGTGAGCCGGGCCGGATCCTCGGCGCGGGTGCGGCCGCGCAGGAAGAGGTCGTGGTTGACCTCGCCGGGGCGGGGGGTGCCGTAGACGAAGAAGGGGAGGTGGCGGGGGCTTTCGGGCGTCACAGAAACGATTCTCACTCCTCACACACCTCCACGTAATCGCTATGGCCATGACAGGTCCGCAGCGCTTTGAATCTTGGTCACCTCCCGCCGCCGTCCCCGCACCGAGGAGACCCATGAGCCGGATACGGCCGTACGCCGCCCGCAGCCTGACCACCGCCGCCGCCGTCGCCCTGCTGGCCGGGGTGCTCTCCCCCGCGGCCGGCGCCGCGCCCGAACCCACGCCGCTGGAGAACGCGGCGGCGGCGCTGGACACCCACCGGAGTGAACTCGGGCTGGCGGAGGGACAGTCGGTGAAGGTCCGGGACGTGATCGTCGACCCGGACGGCACCCAGCACGTGCGCTACGACCGCACGTACCGCGAACTCCCGGTGCTGGGCGGCGACTTCGTGCTGCACCTGTCGCCCGACGGCACCCTCCGCGGCACCTCCCGCGCGACGACCCGGCAGATCTCGCTCGGCGTGACCCCGGCGCTGCCCGCCACCAAGGCGGCCGACCTGGCGGCGCAGGCCCTGCGCGCGACCAACCTCGGCACGGCCCTGCGCAAGCTCACCTCGCGCCCCGAGCTGGTCGTCGACGCCCTGCACGGCGCGCCGAGGCTGGCCTGGCGCACCGAGGCGGCCGCCCTGGACGAGCGGGGCAACCCGGTCGCGCGCACGGTGCTGACGGACGCGACGACGGGCACCCAACTGGCCGCCTGGGACGCGCTGGAGACCGCGACGGGCGACGGCCGGTCCCTCTACGGCGGCACGGTCGCGCTGGAGACGACCGCGAGCGGATCCTCGTACAGCCTGAAGGACCCGCTGCGCGGCGGCACGTACACCGGTGACGCGGCGAACGGGACGGACCTGTGTCTGCTGGGCGCGGTGTGCGTGAGCCGCGCCCCGGCCACGGTCTTCACGGACGCGGACAACCACTGGGGTGACGGCACGCAGGCCGACCGGGCGTCGGCGGCGGTGGACGCCCAGTACGGCACGGCGATGACGTGGGACTACTACGCGAAGGTCCACGGCCGCAAGGGCATCGCCGGTGACGGCAAGGGCTCGTACAACCGGGTGCACTACGGGAGTGCGTACAACAACGCCTTCTGGGACGACAGTTGCTTCTGCATGACGTACGGCGACGGTGACGGCAAGCAGTTCGGCCCGCTGGTCTCCCTGGACGTCGCCGGGCACGAGATGTCCCACGGTGTGACGTCCAAGACGGCGGCCCTGACGTACTCGGGCGAGAGCGGCGGCCTGAACGAGGCCACGTCCGATATCTTCGGCACCCTGGTGGAGTTCCACGCGGCGAACGCCCAGGACCCCGGCGACTGGCTGATCGGCGAGAAGATCGTCCGCTCCGGCTTCGGCAAGGCCGCCCTGCGCTGGATGGACCGCCCCAGCCGCGACGGCAAGTCCGCCGACTGCTGGAGCCCGACCACCGGCACCCTGGACGTCCACTACTCCTCGGGCGTCGCCAACCACTTCGCCTACCTCCTCGCGGAGGGCAGCGGCCCGAAGTCCCTGAACGGCGTCACCTACGACTCCCCCACCTGCAACGGCTCCACCGTCACCGGCATCGGCCGCACCGCCCTGGGCGCGATCTGGTACCGCGCCCTGACGGTCTACATGACGTCCTCGACGAACTACGCGGCCGCGCGCACGGCGACGCTGAACGCCGCCCGGGATCTTTACGGGGCGGGGAGCCGGGAGTACGCGGCGGTGGGCGCCGCTTGGAGCGCGGTGAAGGTGGGCTGACCCGCCCCCGGCGACCTATCCCCCGTAAGGCCGCTTCTCCTTCGCCTCCCTCAACGCCCGCCCCCACCAGACGAGTTGGTCCAGCATCACCTTCGCCGCCGCGTTCGGGCCCGTCGGGTCCTTCAGGGTGCCTTCGCTGTCGAAGGCACCCGCAGCGTTGGGGAAGGAGACCGTGTCGCGGACGGTGACGGTGTGGAGTTCGGCGAAGACCTGGCGGAGGTGTTCGGTGGCGCGGAGGCCGCCGGAGATGCCGCCGTAGGAGACGAGGGCGACGGCCTTGGCCTGCCACTCGGTGTGGTGCCAGTCGATCAGGTTCTTCAGGGCCGCCGGGTAGGAGTGGTTGTACTCGGGGGTGAGGACGACGAACGCGTCCGCCGAGGCCAGCTTGGGGGTGATCGCGGCGAGGGCCTCGGCCGCCTGCGGCGTGCGGGTCATCGAGGTGGGCAGGTCCGTCTCCGCGACGTCCAGGACGTCGGTCGTGAGGTCCTCGCGGGTGCGGAGGCGGTCGAGGAGCCAGTCGGCGACGACCGGGCCGAAGCGGCCGTGGCGGTTGCTGCCGAGGACGACGGTGACATGGAGCGGGCTGGTGTTCTGTGTGGTCATGCGGGACAGGCTGGTACCTCAAGTTTTGTTGAGGTCAAGCCCAGGTTCCCGCACGGGCGGCGGTCACCCGTTCACCCCGTCGCCCTGCGCTCTTCGGGTGTTCTTGCGCGACACGCCTGCCGTGCGGCCGTGACCTGCTGAAACGCGCTCTCGGGGGTGCCCGGCGCAGGCCCGTTCACCGCGTTTCTGACGCTCCCTCAGGAAGCGGGCTCGGCGCCCTGCCTTTTTCCTCGGAAGAGCAAGGGAAGAGCAGGGGCCGCGACAGGCTCGACCGAGGGGCTCGACGAGGAGCTCGTGAAGGAGCGACCGATGCGACGTACCGCCAGGCTGCTGACCGGCGCGGTGTTCGCCGCCGTCGTCGTCGGCGGACCGCTCGCCGCGAGCGCGTATGCCGCCGGCGCCGTGGAGTCCGCCGGCCTGGAGGTGTACCCGTCGTCCGTGGTCCCCGGCGGCACCGTCACCGTCGGCACCACCGCCTGCGGAGACGAGTCCGCCGCGGCGGAGGGCGACGCCAGCGCGGTCGGGGCCGGGGTCTTCACCCTGGCGCCCAGCAGCCGCGAGGGCGAGGTGATCGGCCAGTTCAAGGTGCCGCCGAGCGCCCAGCCGGGGACGTACGAGATCGTCGCGACGTGCGGCCACGACGGCCGGGAGGTGCACGGCGACCTCGTGGTGACGCTCACTCCCGTGCAGCCGCGCGGCAGTGTGAAGACGGGGGTCGGCGGCGCTCTTGGCCCCGACCCCGTGCAGACCGCGGCAGGCGTGGCGGCTCTCGCCGTCGCCGCCGCGGGCGGTACCTGGCTCCTGCATCGCCGGGCGAGAGGCGACGGGATCTGACGGACACCCTCCGCTGTCCGTCCGCCGGTACCGCATGTCCCCTCCCCCTCCGGGTCCGACCGCCCCTCGCGGCCCGGAGGGGGACCCGGGGACCGAAGGGAGGTCCAGGTGCGCAGATACGGCAACACCGTCATAGCGGCGGTCACCGCCGCCGCCCTGTGCACGGGAGCCTGGCTGCTGCACAACGGCGCCGCCCCGCACGCCCCGCCGCAGCCCTCCGCAGCCGAGGCCGCCGGCACCGATCACGCAGGCCACGGCCGGGTGACCTCCGCCCCCGCCCTGCCACCCTCCCCGCCCGACCGCATCCGCATCCCCGCGATCCGGGTGGACGCGCCCCTGATGGGCCTCGGCCTCACCCCGTCCGGCAGCCTCGATGTGCCGCCCGCGGAGAAGAAGAACCTCGCCGGCTGGTACGAGGCCGGCACCACGCCCGGGGAGACCGGAACCGCCATCGTCGCCGGGCATGTCGACAACGCCGACGGCCCCGCCGTCTTCTACGCCCTCGGCGCGCTGAAGAAGGGCAGCGGCATCGACGTGGAGCGGCGCGACGGCAGCACCGCGCGCTTCACCGTCTACGCCGTCGAGGTGTACCAGGCGCGGAACTTCCCCGACCGCAAGGTGTACGGGGCCGCCCCCCGGCCCGAGCTGCGGGTCATCACCTGCGGCGGCGGCTACTCACGCACGACCGGGTATCAGGGCAACGTGGTCGTCTTCGCCCGGCTGACCGGCAGCGTGCGCTGAGACTCCGCCCAGGAGGTTCGCCTTCCCCCACTCCGCGAGCGGCTCCAGCGCCGTGTTGAGGGTCTCGCCGCGCTCGGTCAGCGAGTACTCCACCCGCGGCGGCACCTCGTCGTACTCCTCGCGGTGCACGATGCCGTCCGCCTCCATCTCGCGCAGTTGTGCCGTGAGCACCTTCTCCGTCACGCCCGGCAGCTCGCGGCGCAGCTCCCCGAAGCGGTGCGGGCGCACATGCAGCGCCCACAGGATCAGCACCTTCCACTTGCCGCCGATCACGTCCATCGCCGCGTCCGTCCCGCACATGTACGAACCCGGCCGCCGTCCGATCGTCATGCCCCGTCCCCCCGTCCCCTCTGTCTGGATGCTTTGCCTGCATGCTCTGCCAGGATGCTTTCGCCGCGGTAACCACCCACTCGTAAGTGCGTACTTGAGCAGGTGATCCACCCTCTACGAGGCTAACCGCCATGACTGACAACGCCCCTTCCCTCAGCTCCCGCACGCCTCTCACCGTCCTCGGCACCGGCGCCATGGGCACCGCCCTGGTCCGTGCCTGGCTCGCCGCCGGCCACCCCGTCACCGTCTGGAACCGCACCCCCGCCCGGGCCGAGGCCCTCGCCGCCGAGGGCGCGACCGTCGCCGCGAGCGCGGCCGAGGCGGTGGCCGCGAGCCGGCTGGTGATCGTCTGCCTGCTCGACGACGCCTCGGTCGGCGAGGCCCTCGCACCGGCCGACCTCACCGGCCGGGACGTCGTGAACCTCACCACCGGCACGCCCGGCCAGGGCCGCGCCCGCGCCGCCTGGGCCGCAGCGCGCGGCGCCCGGTTCCTGGACGGCGGGATCATGGCCGTACCGCCGATGATCGGTGCCGCCGAGTCGGGCGCCTTCGTGTTCTACAGCGGCTCGGCCGAGCTGTTCGAGGAGCACCGGGCCGCCCTCGCCGTACCGGCCGGCACCCGGTACGTGGGTCCGGACGCCGGGTCCGCCGCGCTGCACGACGTGGCGCTGCTGAGCGGGATGTACGGCATGCTCGGCGGGATCGCGCACGCCTTCGCCCTGATCCGCGGGCAGGACATCGCGCCGAAGGAGTTCGCGCCGCTGCTGGAGGGGTGGCTGAACGCGATGTCGTCCCTGGTGCATGTGGCCGCCGAGAGGCTGGAGAGCGGCGACTTCACGACCGACGTCGTCTCCAGCCTGGCCATGCAGGTCGCCAGCAGCGGCACGTTCCTGGGCACCTCCGAGGAGCTGGGAGTGAGCACCGAGCTCCTCACGCCGTACCTCGATCTGATGCGCCGGCGGGTGGAGTCGGGGCACGGCGACGAGGACAACGCGGGGGTGATCGCCCTGCTGGACGGCAGCGCGGCCACCGCCTGACGGCCGTCATCGGCGGGAACGGCGGGCCGTCGGCGTCGGGTGCCCGTCGACGGACGAGTAGGGCGAGCCGTCGGACGAGTACGGCGAGCCGTCGGCGTCGGCCGACCACCGGTCCGCCACGCGCAGCGGCCGCGCCCCCGGCACCCGGCCTGACGGCCGTTGCCATGGGTCACCTCAGGCGAGCCACTGCTCCCACGCCAGCTTCGCCACCAGCGTGAACACCACCGTCAGCAGGACGACCCGTACGAAGCCGCTGCCCTTCTTCAGTGCGGTGTGGGCGCCCAGCGTGCCGCCGGCGAGGTTGAAGACGGCCATGAGCGCGGCGAGCTGCCACAGCACGGTGCCCTGCCAGGCGAACATCGCGAGGGCGCCGGCGTTGGTGCAGCAGTTGACGATCTTGGCGGTCGCGGAGGCGGTCACCAGGTCGAGGTGGAGTACGGCGGTCAGCGCCAGGACCAGGAAGGTGCCCGTGCCGGGGCCGATCAGGCCGTCGTAGAAGCCGATGCCGAGGCCGGCCAGGCCGATCGCGGCGAGGATGCGGCGGGGGGTGGCCGGGCCGGGGGCCGGTGCGGTGCCGAAGGCGGGCCGCAGGATCACGAAGGCGGCGACGCCCAGCAGCACCACCATGATCACCGGCTTGAGCACCTCCGTGCTCATCCCCGCCGCGAAGAACGCCCCCGCCGAGGATCCGGCGAGCGCCGCGAGTCCGATCCGTACGGCCGTGCGCACATCGACCGGGGCCTTGCGGGCGTAGGTCACCGCCGCGCCCGTGGTGCCGACGATCGCCACCGCCTTGTTGGTGCCCAGCGCGTACGCGGCCGGGGTGGAGACCGGCAGGCCCAGCAGCAGGGCGGGCAGGAGCAGCAGCCCGCCACCGCCCACCACGGCGTCGATCCACCCGGCCGCGAGGGCGGCCAGGCACAACAGGGCGATCATGGCGAGAGATATGTCGGGCACGACGGCGACCCTACGGGACGGGATACATGCCGTGTCCATGTTGTTTCGGGGGTTCTGAGGGTCTCCTGAGCTTCGCGGCGTTCCCTCACAGAGGTCTCCTGAGTTTCCCGGCGTTCCCTCACACAGGAGGTCCGCTCCCGCTGAGGGCAGAGTTCCCCCCGCGAAACAGACGCGATGCGGTCGGGTAACACCCGCACCGCACGCTCGATGCCATGACCTCGAATTCGCGTGTGGTGGTGATCGGCGCCGGCCTCGCGGGCGTACGGCTCGCCCGGCGGCTCGGTGAGCTGGGCACGCCCGTGACGCTCGTCGGCGAGGAGGAGCACCGGCCCTACAACCGGGTGCTGCTCGCCGAGGTGCTGGCCGGACGGTACAGCCCCGATGTGATCGCGCTGCCCGCCCCGGCGGACCTGGTGCGGGCCCGGGTGACCGGTATCGACCGGGCCGCGCGGACGCTGGCGTGCGCGGACGGCTCGGAGATCGCATACGACACGCTGGTCCTGGCCACCGGCTCCAACCCGGTGCTGCCGCCGCTGCGGGGCCTGTTCACCCCGGACCATGTGCTGCCCGAGGGCGTGCACGCGTTCCGGACCATGGACGACTGCCTGGGCCTGTCCAAGGCGGTACGGCCCGGCACCAAGGCCGTCGTGATCGGCGGCGGGCTCCTCGGTGTGTCGGCCGCCCGCGCGCTCGCCCTGCGCGGCGCCCAGGTGGTGCTCGCCCAGCAGTCCGAGCGGCTCATGGAGCGCCAGCTCGACCCGGCCGCCTCCAAGCTCGTCCGCCGGCATCTGACCGGCCTCGGCGTCGAGGTGCACACCGAGTGCCGGGTGCGTGACGTGCGCTGCGTCGGCGGCGCGGTCCGCTCGGTGGAGATGGCCGACGGATACGCCCTCGACGCCGACATCGTCGTCCTGGCCTGCGGCGTCCACCCGCGGGTGGGCCTCGCCAAGGACGCCGGACTCTCCGTGCACAAGGGCATCCTCGTCGACGACGAGCTGCGCACCTCCGACCCGCACATCTTCGCGATCGGCGACTGCACCCAGCACGACGGCGAGATCTACGGCCTCGCCGCCCCCGCGCTGGAACAGGCCGACGTGCTCGCCGAGTTGCTCGCCGGCCGGTCGGCCGCCCGCTACCGCGGCACCCGCTCCCTCACCCGGCTCACCCTGACCGGCCTGGACCTCGCCGCGTTCGGCGAGACCGTGCCGCAGCCCGGGGACGACGTCGTGCAGCTCGCCGACGCCACCCGCGGCACCTACCGCAAGGTCGTCGTCCGCGACGACCGCCTGGTCGGCGGGGTTCTCGTCGGCGAACTGGGCACCGTGGGCGCGCTGGCGCGCGCCTGGGAGGGAGCAGAGCCGCTCCCCGACGACGGCCCTCTGCTCCACCTGCTCACCAACGATGGAGGCTCCTGAATGTCCGCCACCCCGGGGGCCACCCCCACTCCCACGATCGTGCTCGTCGGCCACGGCATGGTCGGCCAGCGCTTCCTGGAGTCGCTCGCCGAGCGCGGCCTGACCGCGAACCACCGCGTGGTGGTGCTGTGCGAGGAGCCCCGCCCCGCGTACGACCGCGTGCACCTCACCTCGTACTTCTCGGGCACCTCGCCCGAGGAACTGTCCATGACGGACATGGAGTTCATCAAGGACAACGGCATCGAGCTGCACCTGGGCGACCCGGCGGAGACGATCGACCGTGAGGCCAAGACGGTCACGGCCCGCTCGGGTCTGGTCGTCGCGTACGACTACCTGGTGCTGGCCACCGGCTCCTATCCGTTCGTGCCGCCGGTGCCGAACAAGGACGCCGCCGGCTGTTTCGTGTACCGCACGATCGAGGACCTCCTCGCCATCGAGGAGTACGCCAAGACCCGTACGACCGGCGCGGTCGTCGGTGGCGGTCTGCTCGGTCTGGAGGCCGCGGGCGCGCTCAAGGGCCTCGGACTGGACAGCCACATCGTGGAGTTCGCGCCCCGGCTGATGCCGGTGCAGGTCGACGAGGGCGGCGGCGCGGCCCTGCTGCGCACCATCGAGGGCATGGGCCTCACCGTCCACACCGGGGTGGGCACGCAGGAGATCGTGGTCGGCGAGGACGGCGCCGTCACCGGCATGAAGCTGTCCGACGGCTCCGAACTCTCCGTGGACCTGGTGGTGTTCAGCGCCGGTGTCCGCCCCCGCGACCAGCTGGCCCGCGAGAGCGGCCTCGCGGTCGGCGAGCGCGGCGGCATCTCGGTCGACGAGCAGTGCCGTACGGTCACCGACCCGAGCGTGTTCGCGATCGGCGAGTGCGCGCTGGCCGCCGACGGCCGGGTGTACGGCCTGGTCGCCCCCGGCTACGAGCAGGCGAAGACCGCCGCCGCGACCATCGCCGCCGACGAGGCCTCCTTCACCGGCGCCGACCTGTCGACGAAGCTGAAGCTGCTCGGCGTGGACGTGGCGTCCTTCGGTGACGCGCACGGCGCCGCCGAGGACTCCCTGGACGTCGTCTACTCCGACTCCCGCTCGGGCCTGTACAAGAAGCTGGTCATCGCCAGCGACGGCACGCTGCTCGGCGGCATCCTGGTCGGCGACGCGGAGGCGTACGGCACGCTGCGCGCGCTGACCGGTACGGTCCCGCCGATCGCGCCGGAGAGCCTGGTGCTGCCGGCCGGTGCGGGCGAGTCCGCCCAGCTCGGCCCGACCGCGCTGCCGGACGAGGCGATCATCTGCTCCTGCCACAACGTCACCAAGGGCCAGATCCGCGGCGCGGTCACCGACCACCAGTGCACCTCCGTGCCCGAGGTGAAGAAGTGCACCAAGGCCGGTACGGGCTGCGGCAGTTGCATCAAGGTCCTCGGCCAGCTCGTGGACGCCGAGCTGGAGGCGAGCGGCGTCGAGGTCGACAAGGGCCTGTGCGGCGACTTCTCGCAGACCCGCGAGGAGCTGTACGAGATCGTCCTGGCGCTGCGCATCAACTCCTACCAGGAGCTGCTCGACCGCTACGGCCGCGAGGAGGCCCGCGGCGGCGACGGCTGCGAGATCTGCAAGCCCGCGGTCGGCTCGATCATCGCCTCCCTCGCCCCGACGATCGGCGCGAGCGGCTATGTCCTGGACGGCGAGCAGGCCGCGCTGCAGGACAGCAACGACCACTTTCTGGCCAACCTCCAGAAGAACGGCTCGTACTCCGTCGTCCCTCGTATCGCCGGCGGTGAGATCACTCCCGAGAAACTCATCGTGATCGGCGAGATCGCCCGGGACTTCGGTCTCTACACGAAGATCACCGGAGGTCAGCGCATCGATATGTTCGGCGCCCGCGTCGAGCAGCTGCCGCTGATCTGGACCCGCCTCGTGGACGCCGGCTTCGAGTCCGGCCACGCCTACGGCAAGGCGCTGCGCACGGTGAAGTCCTGCGTCGGCGAGACCTGGTGCCGCTACGGCCAGCAGGACTCGGTCCGCATGGCGATCGACCTGGAGCTGCGCTACCGCGGCCTGCGCTCCCCGCACAAGCTGAAGTCGGCCGTGTCGGGCTGCGCCCGCGAGTGCGCGGAGGCCCAGTCGAAGGACTTCGGCATCATCGCCACCTCCAACGGCTGGAACCTCTACGTCGGCGGCAACGGCGGCGCGACCCCGCGCCACGCGGACCTGCTCGCGCAGGACCTCACCGACGAGGAACTGATCCGCCTGATCGACCGGTTCCTGATGTTCTACATCCGCACCGCCGACCGCCTGGAGCGCACCTCCACCTGGCTGGACCGCATCCCGGGCGGCCTGGACCACGTCCGTGACGTGGTCGTCGAGGACTCCCTCGGCATCTGCGAGGAGCTGGAGTCGCTGATGGCCGACCACGTCGCCAACTACCGCGACGAGTGGGCCGAGACCATCCAGGACCCCGAGAAGCTCGCCCGGTTCGTGTCCTTCGTGAACGCGCCCGACACCCCCGACCCGGTCGTCGGCTTCGTCCCCGAGCGCGACCAGATCAAGCCCGACCTGCCGCTGCTGACCATCGGCCACCGTCCCCTGGAAGGAAGCGCCCAGCGATGACCCTGGCACCCGAGACGACCGACCTGAAGGTCCAGATCCAGCTCGCCGGTGACTGGCTGACCGTCTGCGATCTGAGCCGGCTGCTGCCGGGCCGGGGCGTGGCCGCGCTGCTCCCCGACGGCAACCAGGTCGCCCTCTTCCGCGACCGCTCCGGCCGCCTGTACGCCATCGACAACCGCGACCCCTTCAACGGCGCGGCCGTCCTCTCCCGCGGCCTCACCGGCACCCACGAGGGCCGCATCTACGTCGCCTCGCCGCTCCTGAAGCAGCGCTTCGACCTGGAGACGGGTGTCTGCCTGGACGACGACGCGGTACGGGTGACGACGTACGAGGTCCGTACGTACTGAATCCTTCTGGATCCTTTTCGGCCCGCCGCGAGGCGCGCACCCGACGCCGACCGGGTGCGCGCCTCGCGGCGTTCTCACTCGCAGCCGACCCCGTCGCCGTCGCGGTCCAGGTGGCTGCCGTAGCCGGGGTCGCCCGCGTACACGGGCGCGGCACCGGCGGCGCGGGCCTCGCTGCAGTTGTCGTAGGAGACGGAGCCGCCCGAGTCGTCGCTGCCGTAGTCCTCGACGGGCTCGGCGGTGACGGTCCGTGTCACCCGAACGGTCTCCTTGACCCGGACCGTCCGCGTGACGGTGACGGCCGGCTCCGGCTCGGCGGCGGCCGGGGTCTCGGTGACCGTGGCGGTCGCGGTGACGGTGACCGTGGGCGCGGCCGAGGCCGCAAGGGCCTTGGCATCGGTCGCCGTATCGCCGTCATCGCCGTCGCCGCTCCCGCACGCGCCGACTCCGAGGAGGAGGGCGAGGGCGAGGACGGACAGCACAGAGCGCTTGCAAGGCTTGTTCATGTGGCCCCCCACGGGTGTCGGATCAGGGGACGACCGTACGGCCGCGCCCCCGCTTGTGAAGGACGTGTAATGGTTTCGTGACCGCGCGTGAGGGATCTGCCGTACGGCGGAGCGTCATGGGTTGTCCATGGCCCGTCAACCGCGCTCCCCTAGGGTCCATCAGCGCACGGCCCCGTCGTCTGCCCGACGGCGGGCGGTCACGGCACCCTCTTGGAGTGAACGTGGAACGTCGTACTGTCCTGCGTGCGGCCCTCCTCGGCGGGTCCTCCGCCGTCTTCGGCGGGACCCTGTGGCGGGGCGCCGCCTACGCGGCCCCGGCCCAGCCCGGCACCGGCCCCTACGGGTCCCTCGGCTCCCCGGACGCCAACGGCATCCGGCTCCCCAGCGGCTTCACCAGCCGGGTCGTCGCCCGGTCGGGCCAGACGGTCTCCGGCACCTCCTACACCTGGCACAACGCCCCCGACGGCGGCGCCTGCTACGCCAACGGCACGGGCTGGATCTACGTCTCCAACTCGGAGATCAACCCCGGCGGCGGCGCGAGCGCGGTCAGATTCTCCTCGACCGGCCAGATCACCGGCGCGTACCGGATCCTGTCCAACACCCGGCAGAACTGCGCGGGCGGCAAGACCCCGTGGAACACCTGGCTGTCCTGCGAGGAGGTGTCGCTCGGCTACGTCTACGAGACGGACCCGTTCGGCGTGAACGCGGCCGTGCAGCGGCCGGCGATGGGCCGCTTCAAGCACGAGGCGGCTGCCGCCGACCCGGTGCGCAAGGTCGTCTACCTGACCGAGGACGAGACGGACGGCCGCTTCTACCGCTTCGTCCCCACCACCTGGGGCAACCTCTCCTCCGGCACCCTCCAGGTCATGGTCGCCGGCTCCGGCACCTCCGGGTCCTTCAGCTGGGCGAACGTACCCGACCCGGACGGCTCCCCGACCACCACCCGCACCCAGGTCTCGGGGTCGAAGTCCTTCAACGGCGGCGAGGGCTGCCACTACGCCGACGACACGGTGTGGTTCACCACCAAGGGCGACAACCGCGTCTGGCAGCTCAACCTCGCCACCAGCACCTACGAGCTGGCCTACGACGACTCCCTGGTGACCTCGGGCACGGCCCCCCTCACCGGCGTCGACAACATCACCGGCTCCTCCTCCGGCGACCTCTACGTCGCCGAGGACGGCGGCAACATGGAGATCTGCCTGATCACCCCGGACGACATCGTCGCCCCCTTCCTCCGCATCGACGGCCAGTCCTCCTCCGAGATCACCGGCCCGGCCTTCTCCCCCGACGGCCGCCGCCTCTACTTCTCGAGCCAGCGCGGCACCACCGGGTCGTCCTCGGGCGGCATCACGTACGAGGTGACGGGGCCGTTCCGGTCGTAAGCCCGTGTGAGTACACACGAAGGGGCGGCACCGCGGCGAGGTGCCGCCCCTTCGCCGCGCGAGCCCCCCACCGTCCCCGCTCACAGGTCCGGAAGAACGAGGAAGACTTCGGAGAACGTGAGGTTGTGCCGGTTTCCGGATGCCGCGCACACGGTGGGCCGGTCCGCCTCGCGTACCGTCGGCGAGGCGCGGGCCAGGATGCGCGAAGCCCTGTCGAGCTGAGGAGCAACGTGACCACGATCGCCGTGACCGGGCACATGGATCTGACCGACAGCAGCGTGCCTCTGGTACGCGACGCCCTGCGGGAGACGCTCAAGCCCTACTCCGGCGACCTCACGGGCGTCTCGTGCATCGCCAAGGGGGCCGACTCCCTGTTCGCCGAAGTGGTCCTGGAGCTGGGAGGTCGTCTCATCGCGATCATCCCGTCGAAGGACTACAGGGCGAACAAGGTCAAGCCCGGCCATGCGGCGACGTTCGACCGGCTCGTCGAGGCCGCCGACGAAGTGATCGTGCTCGACAACGAGACCGCGAACCGTGCGGCCTACGAGGAAGCCAACCACGAGCTCCTTCGTCGTGCCGACCGTCTCGCAGCCGTATGGGACGGGGCTCCCCCGAGCGGAAAGGGCGGGGGCACCGCCGACACTGTGCTCGAAGCCCGCGAGGCCGGGCTGCCCGTCGACGTCGTGTGGCCCGAAGGGGCGGCCCGCGGCTGAACCCATGGCGACATCGCGCTCACGTACGAGGTGACGGCGCGCACTGGAGGCCAACTCGACGCGGAACGTTTCCGCTGGTCAACCGCGACACAGGTTGATCATTCATGCCAGTGGGACCGCCCTGTCCGCAGCAACGGCCTCGATCATGCTCCGTTGTGCCAGGTGCCTTCCAGATACCGACGAAGGGGACCTCGTGATCTCGCGCTACGGCACACGCCTCACCACCGCCCTTGCCGCACTCGGAGCGCTCGTCTTAAGCACCGCGACGGACGCACACGCCACAGCCATCGGCTCGGCACCTGTGCAAACCTTCTCCTACAGCGTGGGCGGCGTGACGATGAAGGTCCCGACCGGCTGCATGTTCACGCACATCATCCGCGGGAGCGGCAAGAAGATCACCTACCAGAACGCCGGCGTCGACTGCGGCTTCGTCGGTGCGCTCAACAGCGGCTTCTGCAACTGGCGCATCGACTTCACCTACGCCGACACCAACAACCGGACCTACCGCACCTCGCGCGGCAAGACGCACAGCGAGTGCAAGATCGACCCCATGCGGAACAACCATCCGCAGACGCTGCCTCGTTACGGCAAAGCCTGCGCCCGCCTCTACGTCGGCGGTGTGCGACGTGTGAGCCAGTGCCACAACATCACGAAGTGAGTCCGCCATGGTCGAGCAACATCACGGAAGCGAGCTGGACCAGGCAGGGCAGACGCGGCGGCGCAGGGCGGGAATCGCCGCTTTCATGACCGGCCTTCTCGTGACGCTCGCGTTCTTCGCGTTCTTCCCGGGCCTGCCGCACGTCATCGACGCGGGTGCCATCGTCGTGTCCCTCGTCGTCGGCGCAGTCTCCCAATGGGCTTGCCGGGCGTGGATGTCGCGGACGGCGTCCAGGTAGGCATCCTGCGGAGCGCGTCGCCGGAGGCACGTCAGGCAGCACGAAGAGGCGGCACCCCCGCACGGGTGCCGCCTCTTCTTCGTGGTCCGGAGCCGCCGCCGATCGGTACTGAGGGTCGGGGACCAGCGGCGGCTCCGGGGCTTGCGGGAGGTCAGCGGTGGTCGCTGTCCCTCCGGCGGGAGGTCAGCGGTAGTCGCTGCCCCTCACCGGAAGGTCAGCGGTGGTCGCTGCCCTCCGACTGGGAAGCCGCGCGGCCGGCCTCCAGGCGGGCGACCGGGATGCGGAACGGGGAGCAGGAGACGTAGTCGAGGCCGACCTCGTGGAAGAAGTGGACCGACTCCGGGTCACCGCCGTGCTCGCCGCAGACGCCGAGCTTGATGTCGGGGCGGGTCTCACGGCCCGCCTTCGCGGCGGCCTTGACCAGGGCGCCGACGCCGTCCTTGTCGATCGTCTCGAACGGGGATACGCCGAAGATGCCCTTCTCCAGGTACGCCGTGAAGAACGAGGCCTCCACGTCGTCGCGGGAGAAGCCCCACACCGTCTGGGTCAGGTCGTTGGTGCCGAAGCTGAAGAACTCCGCCGCCTCGGCGATCTGGCCCGCCGTCACCGCGGCGCGCGGCAGCTCGATCATCGTGCCGATCGAGAGCTTGAGCGACGTGCCCGTCGCCGCCTCGACCTCCGCGATGACCTGGTCGGCCTCCTCGCGGACGAACTCCAGCTCCTGGACGGTGCCGACGAGCGGGATCATGATCTCCGCGCGCGGGTCGCCCTTGGCGTTCTTGCGCTCGGCGGCCGCCTCGGCGATCGCGCGGACCTGCATGGTGAACAGGCCGGGGATGACCAGGCCGAGGCGCACGCCGCGCAGGCCCAGCATCGGGTTCTGCTCGTGCAGGCGGTGGACCGCCTGGAGCAGGCGCAGGTCGTTCTCGTGCGGCTCCTGCCGGGACTCGGCGAGGGCCACGCGGACCGAGAGTTCCGTGATGTCGGGGAGGAACTCGTGCAGCGGCGGGTCCAGGAGCCGGACCGTCACCGGCAGGCCGTCCATCGCGGAGAACAGCTCCACGAAGTCCTTCTTCTGGAGGGGAAGGAGCTGCTGGAGAGCCTCCTCGCGCTCGTCCTCGGTGTCGGCCAGGATCAGCCGCTCGACCAGCTCGCGCCGGTCGCCGAGGAACATGTGCTCGGTGCGGCACAGGCCGATGCCCTGGGCGCCGAACCGGCGGGCGCGCAGCGCGTCCTCGGCGTTGTCGGCGTTGGCCCGTACTCGGAGGCGGCGCTTGCGGTCGGCGAAGGCCATGATGCGGTGCACGGCCTGGACCAGCTCGTCGGCGTCGTCGGCGCCGGGGTGCATCCGGCCCTCGAAGTACTCCACGACCGGGGAGGGGACCACCGGGACCTCGCCCAGGTAGACCTTGCCGCTGGAGCCGTCGATGGAGATCACGTCGCCCTCCTCGACGACGTGCCCGCCGGGCACGGTCATCCGGCGGCGCTTGGTGTCGACCTCGAGCTCCTCGGCGCCGCACACGCACGTCTTGCCCATGCCCCGGGCCACGACGGCGGCGTGCGACGTCTTGCCGCCGCGCGAGGTCAGGATGCCCTCGGCCGCGATCATGCCGTCGAGGTCGTCGGGGTTGGTCTCGCGGCGGATCAGGATGACCTTCTCGCCCGAGCGGGACCACTTCACCGCGGTGTAGGAGTCGAAGACGGCCTTGCCGACCGCGGCGCCCGGCGAGGCGGCGATGCCGCGGCCGACCTGCTCGACCTTCGCCTTCTCGTCGAAGCGGGGGAACATCAGCTGGGCGAGCTGGGCGCCGGTGACGCGTTGGAGCGCCTCGGCCTCGTCGATCAGGCCCTGGTCCACCAGCTGGGTCGCGATGCGGAAGGCCGCGCCCGCCGTGCGCTTGCCGACGCGCGTCTGGAGCATCCAGAGCTGGCCGCGCTCGATGGTGAACTCGATGTCGCAGAGATCCTTGTAGTGGTTCTCCAGCGTCTCCATGATCTGCATCAGCTGGTCGTACGACTTCTTGTCGATCGACTCCAGCTCCGCGAGCGGGACGGTGTTGCGGATGCCCGCCACGACGTCCTCGCCCTGCGCGTTCTGCAGGTAGTCGCCGTAGACGCCCTGGTGGCCGGAGGCCGGGTCACGGGTGAACGCCACGCCGGTGCCCGAGTCGGGGCCGAGGTTGCCGAAGACCATGGAGCAGACGTTGACCGCGGTGCCCAGGTCGTGCGGGATGCGCTCCTGGCGGCGGTAGAGCTTGGCGCGGTCGCCGTTCCAGGAGTCGAAGACCGCCTTGATGGCGAGGTCCATCTGCTCGCGCGGGTCCTGCGGGAAGTCCCGGCCGGTCTCCTTCTTGACGATCTTCTTGAAGGTGGTGACCAGCTTCTTGAGGTCGGCGGCCTCCAGGTCGGTGTCGACCGTGACCTTCTTGACGTCCTTGGCCTTGTCGAGAGCTTCCTCGAACAGCTCGCCGTCGACGCCGAGGACCGTCTTGCCGAACATCTGGATCAGGCGGCGGTAGGAGTCCCAGGCGAACCGGTCGTCGCCGGCCTGCTTGGCCAGGCCCTGCACCGACTTGTCGGAGAGGCCGATGTTGAGGACCGTGTCCATCATGCCGGGCATGGAGAACTTGGCGCCCGAGCGGACCGACACCAGCAGCGGGTTGTCGGCCTGGCCGAGCTGCTTGCCCATGCGCTGCTCCAGCGCGTCGAGGTGCGCACTCACCTCGTCACGCAGTGCCACCGGCTCCTCGCCACTGTCGAGGTAGACCTTGCAGGCCTCGGTGGTGATGGTGAAGCCCGGAGGGACGGGAAGACCCAGGTTGGTCATCTCGGCGAGGTTTGCACCCTTACCGCCGAGAAGGTCCTTGAGGTCCTTGTTGCCCTCGGTGAAGTCGTAAACGAACTTTTGAATTTCCGACACGGGTCCCAACTCCTGGAGGACGCGGTGGCTGCCCTGACGTCGAGGAACATACCCAGATCGAAGGCACCTGGGTACGTCCACTTGCGCGTCATGTGCCTGTAACCGGTCGTCCGCCACCGGATCGAAAGTCAAAGGTTGGTAAGCGAACGAGCCGCGCTGTTTTCAACTCTTGAACGCACGACCACCCGCAGACCGAGTTTCTCGCTCAGATGAGCGCACTTCAGCACGTCTGATTTCGATCGATGAACGATCAAGGGGTGGCACTCAGTGCCACCCCTTGAGGAAGTGCAGTCGCGCTTGATCCGCTCATCTGAGCGCAACCCTTATCATGGGTGGCGAGAATCACGCTGTCACAGGCACCCGGATATCACCATGCGGACCCCCGTCCGGACCGGAAACCCGCTTGTCACCAGCGTGCCTCACACCCCGAGCGCCCGCAGCCGCTCCTCGGCCCGCGCAGGCGCGTACAGGTACTCCACCACCAGCGCCCCGGCCCCCACCAGCCCCGCCCGCTCCCCCAGCCGCGAGGTGACGATGTCCAGGTGAGCGGTGGAACGCGACAGCGCCCGCTGGTACAGCAGCTCCCGTACGCCGGTCAGGAAGGGAGTTCCGGCCAGATCGCCGGCGATCATCAGCACACCGGGGTTGAGCAGCGTCACCACGGTCGCCAGCACCTCCCCCACCAGCCGCCCCGCCTCCCGGGCGAGGCCCACCGCCTCCGGATGCCCGGCCGCGAGCAGAGCGCGCACATCTGAGCCGGAGGCCGCCGGCACCCCCGCCTCGGCCAGCCGCCGGGCCACCGCGCCACCGCTGGCGACCGCGGCCAGACAGCCGTAGGAACCGCACCGGCACAGCGCCTGCGCGCCCTCCGGCACCCGGATGTGCCCGATGTCCCCGGCGCCGCCGTCGATGCCCCGGTAGACCGAGCCGTCCACGACCACGCCCGCGCCTATGCCGGTGGAGACCTTCACCAGGACGAACGCCGAGCAGTCGGCGTGGGCCGTGCGCTGTTCGCCGTACGCCATGAGGTTCGCGTCGTTGTCGACCAGGACCGGTACCTGCCCGGCGCCGGTGTACTCGGTGAAGGCCCTGGCCAGCCGGCCTCTTATGTCGTAGCCGTGCCAGCCCGGCATGATCGGCGGCTGCACCACGCGGCCGGTCTCGCTGTCCACGGGGCCGGGCACCGCGAGCCCGATGCCGCACACCTCCTCGGGCCGGTGGCCGGCCTGCGGCAGCAGCTCGGCGAACCAGCGGCCCAGCGCGTCGAGCACCGCGTCCGGGCCGTCCTCGACCAGCAGCGTGCCGCTGCGCTCGGCGCGGATCTCGCCGGTCAGCGACAGCAGGGCCACGCGCGCGTGCCGGGTGTCCAGGTCGGCGGCGAGCACCACCGCGTGCTCGTCGTCGAACTCAAGCGTGATGGAGGGGCGTCCGCCGAGCGGGGAGTCCACCGGACCGCCCGCCCCCTCGCGCAGCCAGCCCGCGCGGAACAGCCGTTCCAGGCGCTGCCCGACGGTGGCCCGGGACAGCCCGGTCGCCTGCTGCAGCGCTCCGCGCGTGGTGGCGCGTCCGCTGCGCACCAGTTCGAGCAGCTCGCCCGCACTCGCCTGACTCCTGGCAGTCATGCACACCCCCTTGTGTTTCCCAAGCTTGCATTACATATTGAGTTTTGCGTGTTAAATAGGCGTAACCCTGCGGTAGCCACTGCCGAACCGGTCGACAGTTCCGCCCGTGCCATTCTTGCGGGAGCCCCGAGTGGATCGCACTGCCCAGCTCATCGCCCACCGGACCGAAACGTCCGTTGCATACGATCCGGCCCTCCACGCCCATCCGCTGCACGTCGGCGCGGCGCGGGTGCTGGAGCAGAACTGGACGGGGACCTCCACGGTTCCCTCGCGGGGCCTCTACCCGCACCAGTGGTCCTGGGACTCGGCGTTCATCGCGATCGGGCTCAGGCATCTGTCCGCGTTACGGGCGCAGACCGAGCTGGAGACGCTGCTGTCCGCCCAGTGGGCCGACGGGCGCGTCCCGCACATCGTGTTCAACCCCTCGGTGCCGCTCGACGCGTACTTCCCGAGCCCCGACTTCTGGCGCTCCTCCACCGCCGGCCGCGCCGCGGGCGCCCCGCGCGGGGTGGAGACCTCGGGAATCGTGCAGCCGCCGGTGCACGCGCTCGCCGCCTGGCTGGTGCACCTCGCCGACCCCGAACTCTCCCGGGCCCGCGGCTTCCTGGCCCGTCTCCACCCCCGGCTGGCCGCCTGGCACCGCTACCTCCTGCACCGCCGCGACCTCGGCGGCGGGGGCCTCGCCTCCGTGGTGCACCCCTGGGAACAGGGCATGGACAACGCCCCCAGCTGGGACGCCCCGCTCGCCCGCGTCACCCCCGCCCCGGCGCGCTCCTTCCGCCGCGCCGACCTCGACCACGGCGCCCCCGAGGACCGGCCGACGGACCTGGACTACGGACGGTACGTGCGGCTGGCGGCGGACTACAGGGACCGCGGCTATGCCGACGGGCCCAGCGACTTCGCCGTCGAGGACCCCTCCTTCAACGCCCTCCTCATCGCCTCCGAGCACGCGCTGGCCCGTATCGCGCACGAGCTGGGCGCCGGCGGCACGGCCCGGCACGCCCGCGCCGAACGCCTCACCGCGGCCCTGATCGAGCGGCTGTGGGACCCGCGGACGGGCCAGTTCCTGTGCCGGGACCTGCGCGGCGGCGGACTCGTCCATGAGCGGGGCGTGTCCGGGCTGGTCCCGCTGCTCCTGCCGACATTGCCGCGCGACACCGTCGTATCGCTGGTGCGCACCCTGACCGGACCCCACTTCGGCCTCGGCACCGCCACCCGCCTCGCACCGAGCTACGACCTGCTCGGCGAGGCCTTCGACCCGCACCGGTACTGGCGCGGGCCGGCCTGGTTCAACACCAACTGGCTGCTGGAGCGCGGCCTGCGCCTCCACGGGCAGCGGGAGCACGCCGACGCCCTGCGCCGCGCGCTGCTGGACACCGCGCGCGAGAGCGGCTTCGCCGAGTACGTCGACCCGTACACCGGCGAGGCCTGCGGGGCGACCGGCTTCGGCTGGACCGCCGCGCTCGCGCTGGACCTGCTGCACACGCCGACGTTCGACCTGAGGGACATGAGGGACAAGGGAGGGGACCGGGCATGACCGATCGGCAGCATCTGCTCGTGTACGGCGGGACCTTCGCCGCCGTGGGTGACGGCGGCGACATCAGCGGGGTGCGGGGCGGCAGTTTTCCCGACGGGCTGTTCGTGCGGGACGCCCGGCATCTGAGCCGCTGGCAGCTCACGGTCGACGGGGCCGTGCCCGACACGCTCACCCCGGTCGCCGACGGGGACACGGCCCGCTGTGTCCTGGTGCCGCGCGGCGGCCGCCTGGAGCCCGCCGCGTACACGCTGTTCCGGGAACAGGCCGTCGCCGACAGCTCGTTCGTGGAAGCGGTGCGCATCACCAGCAACCGCCCGGTGCCGACCACCCTGCGCCTGGCGATCACCGCCGACGCCGACTTCGCCGACCAGTTCGAGCTGCGCTCCGACCACCGCACCTACGCCAAGCCCGGCGCGGTCCGCCACCGCCAGGCCCTCGACCACGGCGTGGAGTTCACCTACCAGCGCGGCAAATGGCTCTCCCGTACGACGGTCAGCTCCGAGCCCGCCCCCGACGGCGTGGAGGAGACCGGCACGGGCGCCCGGCGCCTGGTGTGGACGCTGGACCTGGAGCCGTACGGCACCGCCGAGCTCACCCTGCGGGTGATGGCCCGGCCGCACGGCGAGCAGCGGGCGCTGCGGGTGCCGGCCTCCCCGGCGGCGGTGGACGGACAGCTGCGGGCGCTGGAGGCCGGCTTCGTGGAGGGCATGGCCTTCCCGACCGGGTGGCCGGAGCTGGCCGCGGCCTGCGAGCGGGGCCTGGCCGACCTCGCCGCGCTCCAGGTCCCGGCGCGGGGCCCGGACGGCGAGGAGCTGCGCGTCCCGGCGGCGGGCGCACCCTGGTTCCTCACCCTGCTGGGCCGCGACGCGCTGCTCACCTCGCTGTTCGCGCTGCCGTACCGCCCGCAGCTGGCCGCCGCGACCCTGCCCGCGCTCGCCGCCACACAGGCCGGTGAGCACAGCGGCCCGGCGTCGGTGGCGCAGCCGGGGAAGATCGTGCACGAGGTGCGCCACGGCGAGCTGGCCTACTTCCACCAGGTGCCGTACGGCCGTTACTACGGCTCGGTGGACGCCACCCCGCTCTTCCTCGTCCTGCTCGGCGCCTACACCGAGCACACCGGCGACACCGTGCTCGCCCGCCGCCTGGAGTCCCACGCGCGCGCCGCGATCGGCTGGATGCTGGACCACGGCGGTCTGACCTCGCGCGGCTATCTGGTCTACCGCGCCGACCAGGGCGGGCTGGCCAACCAGAACTGGAAGGACTCCCCGGGCGCGATCTGCTGGGCCGACGGCACCCGCCCCACGGGCCCGGTGATGGCCGCGGGCGCCCAGGGCTACGCCTACGACGCCCTGCGCCGCACGGCGTGGCTGGCCCGCACGGTGTGGGAGGACCCGACCTACGCGGCACTGCTGGAGCAGTCCGCCGCCGATCTGCGCGACCGCTTCCAGCGCGACTTCTGGATGCCGGACCGCTCCTTCCCCGCGCTCGCCCTGGACGGCGAGGGCGGCCAGGTCGACGCCCTCGCCTCGGACGCCGGGCATCTGCTGTGGTCCGGGCTGCTGGACAAGGAGTACGGCGAACTGGTCGGCCGGCGGATGCTGGAGCCGGACTTCTTCTCCGGCTGGGGCGTGCGCACCCTGGCCGCGGGGCAGCCCGCCTACCACCCGCTGTCCTACCACCGCGGCTCGGTGTGGCCGCACGACAACGCGCTCATCGCCCTGGGCCTGGCCCGCTACGGCCTGCACGACGAGGCCCGTGCGGTCGCGGGCGCCCTGGTGGAGGCGGCTGCCGCGACCGGCAACCGGCTGCCGGAGGTACTCGCCGGCTACTCCCGCGAGGCCCACGCCGAGCCGGTGCCCTTCCCGTACGCGTGTATCCGCGAGTCCCGCGCGGCGGCGGCTCCGCTGGCGCTGCTGACCGCGGTGGGAGGGGCGTAGCGCCTCGGTTGAACGCTGTCCCCTGACGCCCCGTACGAAGGGGCGGCGGGCCCGGCTCCCCGTGCCGGGTCCGCCGTCGTCGTCGTAGGGGAAGGACCTCGGGTGAGGGGTTTTGGGCTGAAAGGCGTCGGGCCGAAGGCCCTCTGGCCGAAGGGCGGTACCCGGCACATCGCGGTCACGGTCTTCTGTTCCGTGCTGGTGCTGGGGGCCCTGCTGCTGCCGAACGCGCTCGTCGCGCTGCGTCCGGTGCGCTTTCTGCGGCTGCCCGGCGAGGCGGTGATCGGCGCGATCGTGCTGCTCGCCCTGCCGCGCCGGGGCCGTACGCCCGTGGCGGTGGCCATCGGTGTCGGGCTGGCCGCGCTGACGGTCCTGAACGTGCTGGACATCGGCTTCCGGCAGTATCTGGGCCGCGGCTTCAACCCCGTACTCGACTGGGAGCTGCTGGACGACGCCCACGGCTATCTGCGGGACACCCTCGGCGGCACGGCCGCGCTGGCCGCGACGGCCGGCACGCTCGCGGGGGTCGGCGCCCTGTTCGCCCTGCTCGCGTGGGCCACCGTACGGCTGGCCGGTGCCCTGGACCGGCATCGCTCGCAGGCGTCCCTGGGGGTGCTGGTGGCCGGGACGGTGTGGGTGACCTGCGCGGCGATCGGGCTGCAGATCGGCGGTGTGCCGTTCGCGGCCGACCGGGCGGCGCAGGCGGCGCTGAGCCAGGCGCGGCGGGTGCAGGTGACCCTGCGGGACGAGGCGGAGTTCGCGCAGGAGGCGCGGGCCGACGCGTTCGGCGCGACCCCGCCCGGGCAGCTGGTGCCGAACCTGCGCGGCAAGGACATGATCTTCGCGTTCGTCGAGAGCTACGGCCGCAGCGCGATCGAGGACCCGGGCATCGCGCCCGGGGTCACGGCCACGCTCGACGCGCGCACGAAGGCCCTGGAGAAGGCCGGTTACCGGGCCCGCAGCGGCTGGCTGACCTCGGCGACGTACGGCGGCGGCAGCTGGCTGGGGCACTCCACCTTCCTGTCGGGCCTGTGGATCGCCAACCAGGCCCGCTATCGCACGGTCACCTCCGGCGACCACCTCACTCTCACCAGGGCGTTCCGGAAGACGGGCGCCTGGCGCACGGTCGGCATCGTGCCCGGGGTGCGCAAGGGCTGGCCGGAGGCGAAGTTCTACGGCCTCGACCATGTCTACGACGCCCACCATCTCGGCTATCAGGGGCCGAAGTTCAGCTGGTCGACGATGCCGGACCAGTACGCGCTGGAGGCGTTCCAGCGCCTGGAGCACGGCCGTCGGCACGACAAGCCGCTGATGGCGGAGGTCATCCTGACGTCCAGTCACCAGCCGTGGGCGCCGATCCCGCGCACGGTCGGCTGGGACGAGCTGGGCGACGGCCGGATCTTCGACGGCATCGAGAAGGCGGGCCTGAACCCGGAGGACGTCATCGCCGACTCGGCGCGCTCGAAGCGGGAGTACGGCAGGTCGGTGCAGTACTCGGTGACCAGCCTGACCCAGTGGCTCCAGCGGTACGGCACCGACGACACGGTGCTGGTGTTCCTCGGCGACCATCAGCCGATCGCCCGGGTCAGCGGGGACCACGCGAGCCGTGATGTGCCGGTGTCGATCGTCGCCAAGGACCCGAAGGTGCTGGCGGCGATCGACGACTGGGGCTGGACGGAGGGCCTGCGGCCGGCGCACTCGGCCCCGGTGTGGAGGATGAGCGCGTTCCGCGACCGGTTCCTGCGGGCGTACGGGTCTGTGCCGAGTCCGACGAAGGGCTGACCGGCCGCTCGTCTCCCGCTCGTCAGCCGCTCGTCAGCCGCCGGAGGCGTACGGCGCTGTCCCCAGCTCCTGTTCAGCCGCCGGAGGTGTCCAGCTCGGCGTCCTCGCCGACGCCCGCGCAGTCGTAGGGGTCCTTCAGCCAGCCGTCGGGCAGGACGACCCGGTTGTTGCCGGACGTACGGCCGCGGGGGCCGTCGGCGCCGACCGGCCAGGCCTGGTCGAGGTCCAGCTCGTCGAGTCCGGCGCGCAGTTCCTCCAGGGAGGACGTGATCGCGAGCCGCTTGCGCATCTCGGAGCCGACCGCGAAGCCCTTCAGATACCAGGCGACGTGCTTGCGGAAGTCGATGACCCCGCGCGCCTCGTCGCCGATCCACTCGCCGAGCAGGGTGGCGTGCCGGACCATGACGTCGGCGACCTCGCGCAGGGACGGCCGCGCGATGTCGTCCGTACGCCCCTCGAAGGCGGCGACCAGATCGGCGAACAACCACGGCCGGCCCAGGCACCCGCGCCCGACGACGACTCCGTCGCAGCCGGTCTCGCGCACCATGCGCAGGGCGTCCTCGGCGGACCAGATGTCGCCGTTGCCGAGCACCGGGATCTCCGGCACGTGCTCCTTGAGGCGCGCGATGGCGTCCCAGTCGGCGGTGCCGCCGTAGTGCTGGGCGGTGGTGCGGCCGTGCAGGGCGATGGCGGTGACGCCCTCCTCTACGGCGATCCGGCCGGCGTCGAGGTAGGTGAGGTGGTCGTCGTCGATGCCCTTGCGCATCTTCATGGTGACGGGCAGGTCACCGGCGCCGCCGACGGCCTCGCGCAGGATGGCGCGCAGCAGGTTGCGCTTGTACGGCAGGGCCGAGCCGCCGCCCTTGCGGGTCACCTTGGGGACCGGGCAGCCGAAGTTGAGGTCGATGTGGTCGGCGAGGTCCTCCTCGACGATCATGCGGACGGCCTTGCCGACGGTGACCGGGTCGACGCCGTACAGCTGGATCGAGCGCGGCTTCTCGGTCGCGTCGAAGTGGATGAGCTGCATGGTCTTGTCGTTGCGCTCGACCAGCGCCCGGGTGGTGATCATCTCGCTGACGAAAAGACCCTTGCCGCCGGAGAACTCCCTGCACAGGGTGCGGAAGGGCGCGTTCGTGATCCCGGCCATGGGGGCGAGGACGACGGGCGGCTGGACGGAGTGGGGTCCGATCGTGAGCGTGGACGCGGGCGTGGACATGCCTCCATTGTGCCGTGCCCCGAACCTTGGGAATGTCTTTAGTTAGGCGCACTATTGAAAGGCGTAGTGTGGAACGCATGCCCGAGCCGAGCACCCGCCACCGTCATCTCGTCCTGGCGATCTGCTGCACCAGCCTGCTGATCGTGAGCCTGGACGTCACCGTCCTGAACGTGGCCCTTCCCTCCCTGCGCTCCGACCTGGGCGCGAGCACCTCCGGCCTGCAGTGGACGATCGACGCCTACACGCTCGTGGTCGCCTCGCTGCTGATGCTCGCGGGTTCCACCGCGGACCGGATCGGCCGCAAGCGGGTCTTCATGGCGGGCCTGGTCGTCTTCACCCTCGGCTCGGCCCTGTGCTCCATGGCGCCGACCCTGGAGGCGCTGATCGTGTTCCGCACGGTCCAGGCGGTCGGCGGCTCGATGCTGAACCCCGTCGCCATGTCGATCATCACCAACACCTTCACCGAGCCACGCGAACGCGCCCGCGCGATCGGGGTGTGGGGCGCGGTGGTCGGCATCTCGATGGCCGCGGGGCCGCTGGTCGGCGGGGTCCTGGTGGAGTCGGTGGGCTGGCGCTCGATCTTCTGGCTCAACCTGCCGGTGGGCCTGGCGGCCCTCCTGCTGACCCTGCGCCACATCCCGGAGTCCCGCGCACCGCACCCCCGCCGCCCCGACCCGGTGGGCCAGCTCCTGGTCATCGCCCTCTTCGGCTCCCTGACGTACGCGATCATCGAGGCCCCGAACGCCGGCCTCGCGACCGTCCTGCCCTTCGCGGCGGTGGCCGTGGCCGCCCTGACCGGACTGGTCCTGTACGAACCCCGCCGCGCCGAACCCCTCATCGACCTGCGCTTCTTCCGCTCGGCTCCCTTCAGCGGGGCCACGGTGATCGCCATCAGCGCCTTCGCGGCCCTCGGCGGGTTCCTGTTCCAGTCCACGCTGTACCTGCAGAACGAGCGGGGGCTCGACGCCCTGCACGCCGGCCTGTGGATGCTCCCGATGGCCGCACCGACCTTCCTGTGCGCACCCCTGTCGGGCCGCCTGGTGGGCAGCCGCGGACCACGCATCCCCCTGCTGATCGCCGGCCTCACCATGACGACCAGCGCGGTCATGTTCGCCGCGGGAGCCCAGACCTCCACGGCCGGCCTCTTCACCGGCTACCTGCTCTTCGGCATCGGCTTCGGCTTCGTGAACGCGCCGATCACCAACACGGCGGTGTCGGGCATGCCCCGCGCCCAGGCAGGCGTGGCCGCCGCGGTGGCCTCCACCAGCCGCCAACTGGGCCAGACCCTCGGCGTGGCCGTCGTGGGCGCGGTCCTGGCGTCGGGGGCGGGCTGGTGGGTGCTGGTGGGCTGCGGGGCGGCGGTCCTGGTGGTGGGGCTGGCGAGCAGCGGGGGCTGGGCCCGGGGGACGGCGGACCGGGTGTGGGGGCAGGAGGCTCCGCGCGAGCAGCCGCAGACCGCGCGAGGCTGAGGCCTGTCTTCCGGATCTGGCCGGTGTCGCGGACCAGGGCCTGTCGCAGGCCTGTCTTCCGGATGAGGCCGGTCTCGCGCCCTAGGGCCTGGCGCCGCGCTCCAGCGCGAGCTCGTGCAGCCGCACCAGTCGCTCCCGGCTCAGCTCGTCCGCGGGCGCGTAGGTGACCATCCGCGGGCCCACCTCGGGGCTGAGCCACAGGTCGGTGTGGTCGACGACGATCAGGCCGACGTGCCGGTTGAGGAACTCCTTGCGCTTGGTCCGGTGCGCGACCACCTCGTGCCGGTCCCACTCCTCGCAGAAGTCCGGGGACTCCGCGCGCAGCCGCTTGAGGAGCATCTTCCAGGCGGGCTCCCCGAGATGCCCGGCCATCGCGGCACGGAAGCGCGCGGCCATCAGCCGCTGGGCCTCGGCGAGGTGGACGATCGAGGAGCGCCACTCCTCGTTCGTGTAGGAGAGGATCATGCAGTTGCGGTCCTCGGCCGGCACCGCGTCCAGGTCGCACAGCAGCATCCCGTACGTGCGGTTGTAGGCGAGGATGTCGTACCGGCTGTTCTGCAGACAGGCCGGGAACGGCTCCAGCTGCTCCAGGACGGCCCGCAGCGCGGGCGTCACCGACGGGCACGCCGTCGCCGGGGTCGGGTCGATCGCCCCGGCGAGCTGGAAGAGGTGGGCGCGCTCGCCCGGGTCGAGCAGGAGGGTGCGGGCGAGGGCGTCGAGGACCTGCACGGAGACCTGGATGGGCCGCGCCTGCTCCAGCCACGTGTACCAGGTGACGCCGACCGCGGAGAGCTGGGCCACCTCCTCGCGGCGCAGTCCGGGCGTACGGCGCCGGCGGCCGCGTGGCAGGCCCACCTGCTCGGGGGTGATGTGCTCACGGCGATGGCGCAGGAAGGCGGCGAGTTCGTGCCGGCGGATCTCGGCGACGGCGGGGCGCGAGGCCGCCTGCTGCGCGGCCGGGGTCTCCTGGGCAGCCATGGTCGTCATGCCCCCATCGTGCCGGGCCCCCGACCCTGTTGCCAGGTAGTCCTTGTACCAGGACAAGGACACTCTGGTACCAGCCTGAGCGGTGGCCCAGGCTCGACGTCGTGACCGAAACCATGACTTCACGCCAGGTCCGCTCGCCGGTGGGCCCTCCCGGGCTGAGCGACCTCGGACTGTTCACCGTGCTGCTCGGAGCGGCACTCCCTCTCATCGACTTCTTCATCGTCAATGTCGCTCTGCCCGACATCGGCCGCGACCTCGCGGCGGGCGAGTCGGTCCTGGAGCTGGTGGTGGCCGGGTACGGCGTCGCGTACGCGGTGCTGCTGGTGCTCGGCGGACGGCTCGGCGACCAGTTCGGGCGGCGCCGCCTGTTCCTGGCCGGCATGGCGGCCTTCGGGCTGACCTCGCTGGCGTGCGGGCTCGCGCCGGGCGCGTGGAGTCTGGTCGCGGCGCGCATCGCGCAGGGCGCGGCGGCCGCCGCGATGCTGCCGCAGGTGCTGGCCACCGTGCAGGCGACGACCACCGGACCGCGCCGGGCCCGCGCGATGAGCCTGTACGGCGCGACGGCCGGGCTGTCCATGGTGGCCGGGCAGATCCTCGGCGGTCTGCTGGTCGCCGCGGACGTGGCGGGGATCGGCTGGCGGGCGGTGTTCCTGGTGAACGTACCTGTCGTGCTGGCCGGTCTGGCGCTGGCCGCGCGTGCGCTGCCGGAGACGCGCTCGCCGCGCCCGGAGCCGCTGGACGGTCCCGGCACGGTGCTGCTCGCGGTGTCCCTGCTGACGCTGCTGGCCCCGCTCACCGAGGGCCGGGCGGCGGGCTGGCCGCTGTGGACGTGGCTGTCGCTGGCCGCGTTCCCCTTCGCGGCGGCCGGGTTCTACGCGGTCGAGCGGCGGGCCGACCGGGCGGGGCGGACGCCGCTGGTGCCGCCGAGCCTGTTCGCGGTGAAGTCCCTGCGGCGCGGGCTGGTGATGATCCTGCCGTTCTCGATCGGGTTCAGCGGGTTCATGTTCGTGGTGGCCGTCGCCCTGCAGCAGGGCGCGGGGCTCGGGCCGGTCGCGGCGGGGCTGGCGCTCGCGCCGCTGGCCGTGGCGTTCTTCTTCCTGTCGCTGGCGGGGCCGCGGCTGGTGACCCGGTTCGGCACGCGCGTGGTGACCGCCGGTGCGGTGCTCCAGGCGGTGGGCATCGGGCTGATGGTGCTGGCCTTCTGGCGCACCTGGCCGGACCCGGGCTTCCTGGCGCTGCTGCCGGGCGGGGCGATCGCGGGGGCGGGGCAGGCGCTGCAACTGCCCGTCATCTTCCGGATCGTGATGTCCGAGGTGCCGCCGGAGCGTGCGGGGGTCGGCAGCGGCGTGATGAACACGACCCAGCAGTCGGCGCTGGCGCTCGGCGTGGCCACGCTCGGCTCGCTGTTCCTGTCGCTCGTCCCGTCGATGGGCATGCGGGACGCCCTCGTCGTGACGCTGCTGGTGCAGCTGGCGGGGATCGTGGTGACGGGGCTGCTGAGCCTGCGGCTGCCGCGGACGATCGCCTGAGGCCTGCTCCCCCGCGACCTGTGACAGGGCTGTGACCGGAGGAGTGGCTTCCGTCACAGCCCGGCGGGAGGGCCGCTGGTGGGGTGGGCGGACACACACGCGCTCACCGGGAGGAAGCCGGACCATGATGGTGCTGCTGGCCGGCCCCGCCTTCCTCGCCGCCGCCCTCGGGGCGGTCCTCGCCGTCGTCGCGGTCCTGAGCGCCGCCCTGCCGGGCCGGCCCGAGGACTGGCGACGGCTCCTGGTGCGGCGGGCCGCCTGGCTGGCCGCCACGGGGGCCGCGGCCGTCTACCTGTGGGGGGCTTTCGGTGTGGCGGCCTCCGAGAGCGCCTTCGGTGACGGCGCCGACTCGGTCCCGGCCCCCGCGTGCCGCGACGACGACATCCCGCCGGAGACCGTCGAGGGGCTGTCCCACCACCGGGCGTCCTACCTGCCGCTGGCGTTCGACTGCGTCCGCGAGGACGGCAGTGTCTACACCTCGGATCCCTACTACGGCGTGGCGAACCGTACGGCCCCGGTCCTCGCCGTCACCGCCGCGCTGCTCGCGATCGGCGCCGGCTACGCCTCCGAGCTGCGCCTCAGGCGCGCAGCCCCCGCAGCACCAGGTCGACCACAGCCGTGAACTCGGCCTCGATGCCCGGCTGTTCCCACTCCTTGGCGTAGCACGGGTCGTGGAAGCGGCCGGTCGCCTGGAACACCGCGAGGGCGGTGGCGGCCGGGTCGGCGGCGGTGAAGGTGCCGTCGGCGACGCCCGCCTCGACGATCCGGGTGAGCTGGCCGGCCAGGTCGGTGATGTGCTCGCCGACCGCCGCGGTGTTCTCCCCGGTGAGCACCATGTAGGTGGCGAACAGCTCGGGGTCGTCCCCGGCCTTGCGCCGCTTGGCCTCGAAGAGCCCCGCCAGCCAGTCCCGCAGCCGGGCCCGCGGGTCGCGCTCCTCGGCGACGATCACGGAGAGCGTCTCCGCGGTGCGGTCCAGCCACCGCTTGGTGACCGCCTCGCGCAGCGCCGCCTTGGTGCGGAAGTGCCGGTAGACGCTGCCGTGGCTGACCCCGAGCGCGCGGGCCACGTCGACCACGGTGGCCTTGGCCGGTCCGTGACGGCGCAGCACCTCCTCGGTCGCCTCGAGGATGCGCTCGGCGGTCAGGGTCTCGGTGGTCGCTGCCATGTCCTAGACGGTACCCGCCGCCGTCACTCGCTCCCGAGGTGAGCCATCTGCGCGGCCGGGTAGCGCTCGCCCGCCGCCGCGCCGGCCGGGACGGCCTCCTCGATAGCCGCGAGGTCGGCGGCCTCCAGGGTCACGTCCAGAGCGCCCAGGGACTCGGCCAGCCGCTCGCGGGTGCGGGCGCCGACCAGCGGGACGATGTCCTCGCCGCGCGACAGCACCCAGGCGATCGCGATCTGGGCCACGCTGACACCCTTCTCCGCGGCGATCTTGCGCAGCGCCTCGACGAGGTTCAGGTTGTGCCGGAGGTTGTCGCCCTGGAAGCGGGGGGACAGGGCCCGGAAGTCGCCCGCGCCGAGCTGCCGGTCGGCGGTGAAGTGGCCGGAGATCAGGCCCCGGGACAGCACGCCGTACGCCGTGATCGCGATGCCCAGTTCACGGGTGGCGGGAAGGATCTCCTCCTCGATGCCGCGGGAGATCAGCGAGTACTCGATCTGGAGGTCGGAGATCGGGGCGGTGGCGGCGGCCCTGCGGACGGTGTCGGCGCCGACCTCGCTGAGGCCGATGTGCCGGACGTACCCCTTCTCGACCAGCTCGGCGATCGCGCCGACCGTCTCCTCGATCGGGACGGTGGGGTCGAGGCGCGCGATGCGGTAGACGTCGATGTGGTCGACGCCCAGGCGCTGGAGGGAGTAGGCGGCGAAGTTCCGCACCGCGGCCGGCCGTCCGTCGTAGCCGCTCCAGCCGCCGTCCGGGTCGCGCAGGGCGCCGAACTTCACGCTGACCAGCGCCTGTTCGCGCCGGGCCGCGGGGGCGGTGCGCAGGGCCTCGCCGATCAGCAGTTCGTTGTGGCCCATGCCGTAGAAGTCGCCGGTGTCGAGCAGCGTCACACCGGCCTCCAGGGCCGCGTGGATCGTCGCGATGGACTCGGCCCGGTCCGCCTCTCCGTACAGCGCGGACATGCCCATGCAGCCGAGGCCGAGGGCGGAGACGTGGGGGCCGGTGGTGCCGAGGGTGCGTGTCTGGATCGTCATGGCATCCACCTTGCCATGACAGCTGACAGATTTCAATATCTGTCAGTCCAAACTTGTCATCTCCTTTGATGACGCGTCCCGGTCCAGACCTCTTGACGAAAGGTCTGGACCAGAGGACTGTCATGTCTACGACACCTCACCGCACCCCCACCGGGAGGCCTCGCATGCTCAGACGTCTGCTCGCCGGCGCCCTCACCGCGGCGCTCCTCTCCCCCCTGGGACTCACCACCGCGCCCACCGCCACGGCCGCCGAGACCTGCGCCCTGAAACCCCGCCCCGCCGGCAAGGTCCTCCAGGGTTACTGGGAGAACTGGGACGGCGCCGCGAACGGCGTCCACCCGCCCTTCGGCTGGACCCCGATCACCGACTCCCGCATCCCCGCGCACGGCTACAACGTCCTCAACGCGGCCTTCCCCGTGATCCGCTCCGACGGCACCGCGCTGTGGGAGGACGGCATGGACAGCGGCGTGAAGGTGGCCACGCCGTCGGAGATGTGCGCGGCCAAGGCGGCCGGGCGGACGATCCTGCTGTCCATCGGCGGCGCGACGGCCGGCATCGACCTCAACTCCACGGTGGTGGCCGACCGTTTCGTCGCGACGATCGTGCCGATCCTGAAGACGTACAACTTCGACGGCATCGACATCGACATCGAGACCGGCCTGGTCGGCAGCGGCAGCATCACCCAGCTGTCCACGTCCCAGGCGAACCTGATCCGCATCATCGACGGCATCCTGGCCCGTATGCCGGCCGGCTTCGGCCTCACCATGGCGCCCGAGACGGCGTACGTCACCGGCGGCAGCGTCGTCTACGGCTCCATCTGGGGCGCCTACCTGCCGATCATCAAGAAGTACGCCGACAACGGCCGCCTGTGGTGGCTGAACATGCAGTACTACAACGGCAGCATGTACGGCTGCTCCGGCGACTCCTACTCCGCGGGCACGGTCGAGGGCTTCGTCGCCCAGACCGACTGCCTCAACAGGGGCCTGGTCGTGCAGGGCACCACGATCCGGGTCCCGTACGACAAGCAGGTGCCGGGTCTGCCGGCCCAGTCGGGCGCGGGCGGCGGTTATATGTCCCCGAGCCTGGTCGCCCAGGCCTGGCGGCACTACGGCACGTCGCTCAAGGGCCTGATGACCTGGTCGGTCAACTGGGACGGTGCACGCGGCTGGACCTTCGGCGACAACGTCAAGGCGCTTCAGGGGCGTTGACCCCGGCGGGCACCCCGAGCACCCGCAGCATCGCCCGCGTCGCCGGGCTCGGGTTGAACCGGCTCCACGCCAGACACTCCAGCCGGTGCGGCCCGTCCACCACCGGCACCAGCGCCAGCTCGGGGTCGCCCGCGGCCAGCGGCCGGATGAAGGCCGAGGGCAGCAGCGCGACCCCGAGCCCGCGCGCGGTCAGCCGGGTGATCATCTCGACCACCCCCACCTCGTACGCCACGTCCCGCGCCAACCCCGCGGCGGCGAACGCCTGATCGGACTGCGCCCGCGCGGGCGTGCCCACCATGAAGTCCACGAACGTCTCCCCGGCGATGTCCCGCAACGCCACCCGCGAGGCCCCCGCGAGCCGGTGCCCGCCCGGCACCACCAGCACATGCTCGTCATGGTCGAGCACCAACGTCTCGACCCCGGTGGGCAGTTGCCCCTCCGGCAGCCCCAGGAACGCGATGTCCAGCTCGCCGTCCCGGATCGCCGCCACGAGATCGTCACTGCGCCCGGACCGCAGCACCACCCGCACCTGCGGGTACTGGGCCCGGTACCGCTGCAGCAGTTCGGGTACGTCGACGGCGGCCGCGGTCACGATCACCCCGACGGCCAGCCTGCCCCGCACCACGCCCGCCGCCGCGGAGGCGTCCGCCACCGCCCGGTCGGCCGCCTCCAGGCACTCCCGCGCCCGCACGACGAACGCCTCCCCCGCGGGCGTCGGCTCCACCCGGCGGCTGGACCGCGCGAACAGCCGCACCCCCAGCTCCCGTTCGAGTCCCGCGATGCGGTGGCTCAGGGACGACTGCACCACGGAGCACCGCTCGGCGGCCCGGGTGAAGTTGCGCGTCTCGGCGACGGCGACGACGTACCGCATCTGCTGAAGATCCACAGGATTCATCGTCCTGGGCCATGGCTGCCATCGCAACCATGCTTTGGAGCCATGGACTTCAGGGGCCGAGACTCCTCGCATGCAGACCTCGACCTCGTACGGACCGCGTGCGGCGACCGTGGCCCTGACTGCCCTCGCCCCGGTCTCCTGGGGCACCACGTACGCCGTCACCACCGAGCTGCTGCCCGCCGGGCATCCGCTGTTCGCCGCGGTGATGCGCGCCCTGCCCGCCGGACTGCTGGCGCTGGCGATCACCCGGGTGCTGCCGCGCGGCGACTGGTGGTGGAAGGCCGCCGTCCTCGGCACCCTCAACATCGGCGCACTGTTCCCGCTGCTGTTCGTGGCCGCCGAACGCCTGCCCGGCGGGGTCGCCGGCACCCTCGGCGCCGTCCAGCCGCTGCTGGTCGCCGCTCTCGCCATCGGGGTGCTGCACACCCGGCCGACGGCCTGGACCTGGAGCTGGGGCGTGATCGGCGTGCTCGGTGTCGGCCTGGTGGTGCTCGGGCCGGGGGCCCGGCTGGACGCGGTCGGCGTGCTCGCCGGCCTCGGCGGCACGGCGGGCATGGCCACCGGCGTGGTCCTCACCCGGCGCTGGGGCCGCCCCGCCGGGGTCGGCGCGATGACCCTGGCGGGCTGGCAACTCACCGTGGGCGGGCTGGTGTTGCTGCCCCTCACCCTCGCCGTGGAGGGCATCACGCCCCCGCCGGTCGACGTGGACGCCGTCGCCGGCTACCTCTGGCTGGGCAGCATGGGCGGGCTGATCTCGTTCACGCTCTGGTTCCGCGGGCTCGGCAGGCTGCCGGTGGCCGCCTCCGCCCCGCTGGTGCTGCTGTCCCCGCTGGTCGCGACCCTGGTCGGTCTCGCCCTCGGGGAGACCCTCGGCCCCCTCCAGGCCCTCGGCTTCGTCCTCGCCCTCGCCTCGCTGCTCGCCGCGCAGTTCAGCGCGCCGCGCCTGCGCGGAAGCAACCCGCACACCAAGGAGAACGCATCCCATGACGACACCTCTGACGATCGCCGTCCTCGGCGCGACCGGCATGGTCGGCAGCCGAGTGATCACCGAGGCGGCCGGCCGCGGACACCGGATCCGCGCTCTGTCCCGCAAGCCCGCCGGTGACCACCCGCACATCACGCCGGTCCCCGTCGACGCGACCGACACGGACGCCCTGCGCGCGGCCCTGACGGGCGTGGACGCGGTGGTGGTCGCGGTCCGCACGAACCCGGTCGACGAGCCCTTCCTCGTCGGTACGACCGTCGCGGTGCTGGACCTGGGCATACGCACCCTGGTGGTCGGCGGCGCCGGCGTCCTGCGCAGCCCGGCCGAGCCGGACCTGCTGGTCGCGGACAACCCGGCCTACGTCCCGGCGGAGATCAGGCCCGTCGCCGCGGCCGGCCTGGCCCAGCTCGCCGCCTGCCGCGCCCACCCCCACCACGCCTGGACCTACCTCGCCCCACCGGCCCTCCTGGAACCAGGCACCCGCACAGGCACGTACCGCCGCGGCACGGACACCCTGCTGACGGCGTCCGACGGCCGCTCGTGGATCAGCGCGGAGGACCTGGCGGTGGCGGCGGTGGACGAACTGGAGAGGCCGGGCGGGGAGCAGCTGATCACGGTGGCGCATCGCTGAGAGACAGCGGAAAAGGACGAGCCCACCCTCCAGCCGAGTGGTAACGGGCGGAGGGTGGGCAAAGGCCGGGGGTCCAGGGGGCGGAGCCCCCTGGTACCTCAAGAGCAGCGAAGCTCAGCAGCCAATAAGCCGCGAGGCGAGGTAGCCCTCGATCTGGTCGAGGGACACCCGCTCCTGCTTCATGGTGTCGCGCTCACGCACGGTCACCGCGTTGTCGTCCAGCGTGTCGAAGTCGACGGTCACACAGAACGGCGTACCGATCTCGTCCTGGCGACGGTAGCGGCGCCCGATCGCACCGGCGTCGTCGAACTCGATGTTCCAGTGCTGGCGCAGCGCCTGGGCGAGGCCCTTGGCCTTCGGCGACAGCTCCGCGTTGCGGGACAGCGGCAGGACGGCGACCTTCACCGGGGCGAGGCGGTGGTCGAGGCGCAGCACGGTGCGCTTCTCCATCTTGCCCTTGGCGTTGGGCGCCTCGTCCTCGACGTACGCGTCGAGCAGGAACGCCAGCATCGCGCGGCCGACACCGGCCGCGGGCTCGATGACGTACGGCGTCCAGCGCTCCTGGGCCTCCTGGTCGTAGTAGGCGAGGTCCTGGCCGGAGGCCTTGGAGTGGGCACCGAGGTCGTAGTCGGTGCGGTTGGCGACGCCCTCCAGCTCACCCCACTCGTTGCCGCCGAACTGGAAGCGGTACTCGATGTCGGCGGTGCGCTTGGAGTAGTGGGAGAGCTTCTCCTTCGGGTGCTCGTACCACCGCATGTTCTCCTCGCGCAGGCCCAGGCCGGTGTACCAGTTCCAGCGCTGCTCCATCCAGTACTCCTGCCACTTCTCGTCCTCGCCCGGCTTGACGAAGAACTCCATCTCCATCTGCTCGAACTCGCGGGTGCGGAAGATGAAGTTGCCGGGCGTGATCTCGTTGCGGAAGGACTTGCCCATCTGCGCGATGCCGAACGGCGGCTTCTTGCGCGAAGCGACCTGCACCTGGGCGAAGTTGGTGAAGATGCCCTGGGCGGTCTCGGGGCGCAGGTAGGCGATGGAGCCGGTGTCCTGCGTCGGGCCGAGGTGGGTGGCGAGCAGGCCCGAGAACTGCTTGGGCTCGGTGAACTGGCCCTTGTTGCCGCAGTTGGGGCAGTTGATGTCCGCCAGGCCGTTCTCCGGCGCACGGTTGTGCTTGGCCTCGTAGGCCTCCTCCAGGTGGTCCGCGCGGAACCGCTTGTGGCAGGAGGTGCACTCGGTGAGCGGGTCGGAGAAGGTGGCGACGTGACCGGAGGCGACCCAGACCTCGGGGGCGAGGATCACGGAGGAGTCGATACCGACCACGTCCTCGCGCGACGTCACCATGTAGCGCCACCACTGGCGCTTCAGGTTCTCCTTGAGCTCGACACCCAGCGGTCCGTAGTCCCAGGCGGCGCGCTGACCGCCGTAGATCTCACTGCAGGGGAAAACGAAGCCACGGCGCTTGCTCAGGCTGACGATGGTGTCGATCTTGTCGGCGGCCACGGTGCTCTCTTCATTACGACGACGGGCGACGAAGCGAGGTGCTTCCAGCGAATGCTTCAGATTACCGGCGCAGGCTGCCCCTCGACCAAATCGGTCCGGTCTTCGGCCCGTTCAGCAGCTTTGTTGACAATGGTTTCCATCTTTGCTGAAAATGAGTGTCATGAACGTACGACGACAGCACATATCCGGGATCGCGATCGCGGCGGCCACCGCTCTCGGTCTCGCGACCCTGTCCGCCTGCTCCTCCGACAGCTCGGCTGCGGGCAACACGGACAAGTTCGACGTCGTCGCGTCGTTCTACCCGATGGAGTTCCTCGCGGAGCGGATAGGCGGGGACCACGTCCATGTGACGACCCTCACCGAGCCCGGCCAGGAGCCGCACGATCTGGACATCAGCGCCCAGCAGCGGGCACAGCTGGAGGAGTCCGACGCGGCCCTCTACCTCGCCGGCCTCCAGCCCGCCGTCGACGACGCCGTGAAGCAGTCCGGCATCGACACGAAGATCGACGCGGCCGAGCTGACCGACCTCGAGGACCACGGCGCCGAGGACGGCCATGACCATGGCGCCTCGGAGGCTTCCGAGGAAGAGGACGGCGCCCACCTCGACCCGCACGTGTGGACCGACCCGGTCAAGTACGCCGAGATCGCCAAGGGCGTCGGCAAGGCCTTCGCGAAGGCCGACCCGGACCACGCCGCCGACTACGAGAAGAACACCGCCGCCCTGGTCAAGCAGCTCGGCGAGCTGAACACGGACCTCGCGGACGGCCTGAAGAACACGAAGACCAAGGTCTTCTTCACCAACCACGCCTCCTTCGGCTACTTCGCCGAGCGCTACGGCCTCACCCAGGAGGCCATCTCCGGCCTCGACCCGGAGAGCGAGCCCAGCCCCGCCCGCGTCAGGGAGCTCCAGGAGGAGGCCAAGGCCGACGGCGTGACCACCGTCTTCTACGAGACACTGGTCTCCGACAAGACCGCGAAGACCCTCGCCTCCGACGCCGGCCTGAAGACGGACGTCCTCGACCCCGTCGAGGGCATCACCGACAAGTCCCGCGGCGACGACTACTTCCAGGTCATGCGGGCAAACCTCAAGGCGCTCCAGACCGCCCTGGGAACCAAATGAGCTTCACGGAGGACGCCATGGGCGCGAGCACCGAGCCCGTCATATCCCTGCGCGGCGTACGCGCCGAGCTGGGTTCGCGCACCGTCCTGCGCGGCATCGACCTCACCGTCCGGCGCGGTGAGGTCGTCGCGCTGCTCGGCGCGAACGGCTCCGGCAAGTCGACCGCCGTACGCAGCGTCATCGGCCAGGTGCCGGTGTCGGCCGGTGAGATCGAGCTGTTCGGCACCCCGCGCCGCCGCTTCCGCGACTGGGCGCGCGTGGGCTACGTACCGCAGCGCACCACCGCCGCGGGCGGCGTGCCCGCCACCGTCACCGAGGTCGTCTCCGCGGGCCGCCTGTCCCGCGCCCGCCTCGGCGTCCTGCGCAAGGCCGACCACGCGGCCGTACGCCGTGCCCTGGACCTCGTCGGCATGGCCGACCGCGCCAAGGACTCCGTCGACGCCCTCTCCGGCGGCCAGCACCAGCGCGTGCTGATCGCCCGCGCGCTCGCCTCCGAGCCCGAGCTGCTGATCATGGACGAGCCGATGGCGGGCGTCGACCTGGCCAGCCAGGAGGTGCTCGCGGAGACCCTGCGCACCCAGGTCGCCGCGGGCGCCACCGTCCTGCTGGTCCTGCACGAACTCGGACCGCTGGAGCCCCTGATCGACCGGGCGGTCGTCCTGCGCGACGGCTGCGTCCTGCACGACGGCCCGCCGCCCGAGGCGGTCGGCCAGCACGCGCTGCCCGGCCACGACCACGTACACCCGCACGCGGCCCACGACGCCGAGCCGATCCGCACAGGACTGCTGAGCTGATGGAATTCCTGAACTACGCCTTCATGCAGCGGGCCCTGATCGCCGCGGTCCTCGTCGGCATCACCGCGCCCGCGATCGGCATCTACCTCGTCCAGCGCCGCCAGGCCCTCATGGGCGACGGCATCGGCCATGTCGCCATGACCGGCGTCGGCCTCGGCTTCATGCTGTCCTGGTCCCCGGTGTGGATGGCCACGCTGGTCTCCGTCGCCGGCGCGGTCCTGATGGAACTGATCCGCTGGTACGGCAAGACCCGCGGCGACATCGCCCTCGCCATGCTCTTCTACGGCGGTATGGCCGGCGGCGTGATGCTGATCAACCTCGCGCCCGGCGGCGCCAACGCCAACCTGATGTCGTTCCTCTTCGGCTCCCTGTCCACGGTGTCCGAGGCGGACGTCCAGGCCATCTGCATCCTCGCCGGATTCGTGATCCTCACCACTTTGCTGCTGCGCCGCCAGCTGTTCGCCGTCAGCCAGGACGAGGAGTTCGCGCGGGTCACCGGGCTGCCGGTGCGCGCGCTGAACCTCCTCGTCGCCGTCACGGCCGCGGTGACGGTCACGGTCGCCATGCGCGTGGTCGGCCTGCTGCTGGTCTCGGCCCTGATGGTGGTCCCGGTGGCCGCCGCCCAGCAGATCAGCCGCAGCTTCGCCACCACCTTCGTCATCGCGGTCGCGCTGGGCGTGACGGTGACCATCGGCGGCACGGTGACCTCCTACTACCAGGACGTACCGCCCGGCGCGACGATCGTGCTGCTCGCCATCGCCGCCTTCATCGCCCTGACCGCGCTGGCCACTCCCCTGGCCCGTCGCAGGGCCCGGGCGGCGGCCGCCGCGGTGCCCGCGGGAGACCCGGCGGAGTGTGCGATTCCGGCCAGCCGGGGCCCCGAGAAGGAAGTCGGCGTCTGACCGCCCCCTGCCCGGGCTGGCACAATGGCCCGGCAAGGCGAGACGTGAGGAGGCAACCGGTGACGACCGCTGGACCGCCCGTGAAGGGCCGCTCCACCCGGCAGCGTGCCGCGGTGGCGGCCGCGCTCGACGAGGTCGACGAGTTCCGCAGCGCGCAGGATCTGCACGACATGCTCAAGCACAAGGGCGACTCCGTCGGCCTCACCACGGTCTACCGCACCCTGCAGTCCCTCGCCGAGGCCGGCGAGGTCGACGTCCTGCGCACCTCCGACGGCGAGTCCGTCTACCGCCGCTGCTCGACCGGCGAACACCACCACCACCTCGTCTGCCGCGCCTGCGGCAAGGCCGTCGAGGTCGAGGGCCCGGCCGTGGAGACCTGGGCGGAGGCCATCGCCGCGGAACACGGCTATGTGAACGTGGCGCACACGGTGGAGATCTTCGGCACCTGCGCGGACTGCGCGACGAAGGGCTGACCGGCCGCGGGGGGCGCTGCCGCGCCCCCTCCCCCGCGCCTTACTCCTGCCGGCCCTCCATGGCGAGCAGCTCCTCGTTCGGGATGGCCCCGCCGAAGCGCCGGTCCCGGGAGGCGAACTCGAGGCAGGCCCGCCACAGATCACGGCGGTCGAAGTCCGGCCACAGCACGTCCTGGAACACCATCTCCGCGTAGGCGCTCTGCCACAGCAGGTAGTTGGACGTGCGCTGCTCACCGCTCGGGCGCAGGAACAGGTCCACGTCCGGCATGTCCGGGTAGTACATGTACTTCTGGAGCGTCTTCTCGCTGACCTTGGCGGGGTCCAGCCGGCCCGCCTTCACGTCCTCCGCGAGGGCCTTCGCCGCGTCGGCGATCTCGGCGCGACCGCCGTAGTTCATGCAGAAGTACAGGGTCAGCCGGTCGTTGTCCTTCGTCTGCTCCTGGGCGATCTGCAGCTCCTTGGCCACCGACTTCCACAGCTTGGGCATACGGCCCACCCAGCGCACCCGGATGCCCAGCTCGTCCAGCTGATCACGGGTCTTGCGGATGAAGTCGCGGTTGAAGTTCATCAGGAAGCGGACCTCGTCGGGCGACCGCTTCCAGTTCTCGGTGGAGAAGGCGTACAGGGAGATGGCCCCGACACCCATCTCGATGCCGCCCTGCAGCACGTCGAGCACGCGCTCGGCGCCGACCTTGTGCCCCTCGGTACGGGGCAGGCCGCGCTCCTTGGCCCACCGCCCGTTCCCGTCCATCACGATCGCCACATGGTTCGGGATCAGCTCACCCGGGAGCTTCGGCGGCCGCGCGCCGGACGGGTGCGGCTCCGGCGTCCTGTACTCGCGGCGCTGGCGCCCCAGGAACCCGCGTACGACCATGTGCGTCTCGTCTCCTCTTGCTTCTTACTTCTCGACGTACCGAAGGGAGCGCAGCCCGCGCTCCAGATGCCAGTGCAGATAGGCGGACACCAGCCCGCTGCCCTCCCGCACGTACCGCGGCTCGCACGCGTCGGCGGTCTCCCAGTCGCCCGTGAGCAGCGCGCCGAGCAGTTCGAGCGTCTGCGGCGACGGTACGACGCTACCGGGCACCCGGCAGTCCACACACACGGAGCCGCCCGAGGCCACGGAGAAGAACCGGTTGGGACCGGGCATCCCGCACTTCGCGCAGTCGCTGAAGCTGGGGGCGTAGCCGTTGACGGCGAGGGAGCGCAGCAGGAAGGCGTCGAGCACGAGGTGAGGAGCATGCTCCCCGCGCGCCAGCGTCCTCAAGGCCCCCACCAGCAGCAGATACTGCTGCACGGCAGGCTCCCCCTCATGATCGGTGAACCGCTCGGCGGTCTCCAGCATGGCCGTCCCGGCGGTGTAGCGGGCGTAGTCGGTGACGATCCCGCCCCCGTACGGCGCGATGGTCTCGCTCTGTGTGCACAGCGGCAGCCCCCGCCCCACCAGCTCACTGCCCCGCGCGAAGAACTGCACATCCACATGCGAGAAGGGCTCCAGCCGAGCCCCGAACTTCGACTTGGTGCGCCGCACCCCCCGAGCCACGGCCCGCACCCGCCCATGCCCCCGCGTCAGCAACGTGATGATCCGATCCGCCTCACCCAGCTTCTGGGTGCGCAGCACGATGCCGTCATCACGGAACAGACTCATACCCCCATTCTCCCGCACCGGCTCCGGTCCCTGTGCCCGCGTGCCCGACATCACTCGCTACGCGGAGGCGGAGCCGGCGGGGCTCAGGGGTGACCCCGAGGGGCCTCCTCGGGTAAACCCCAGGAGGAATAGGGACGTTGCCCGGATGTGGTGGGCCGGCAAGATCGGCGAGGCTCGGGGCATGAAGAAGTCGACGCGTCACTCCCGGGCCGGCCGTGCCACACTGCTCGGCCTCGCCGGAGCCACAGCCGCAGCCGGTCTCGGCCTCGGTCTCACGGCTCCCGCCACGGCAAGCCCCTCGATGACAACGGCCTCCCCCTCGACCCTCCGATGGGGCGCATGCGAAGGCGGCGGCCCCGGTCTCGATCCCCGTCAGCAATGCGCGACCCTGTCCGTGCCTATGGACTACGCGAAGCCGGACGGCAAGCAGATCCGGATCGCCGTCTCGCGGCTGCCCAGCGAGGACCCCTCCGCCCGGCGCGGGGCGCTGCTGCTGATCCCGGGTGGGCCCGGCGGGACGAGCATCGGGCAGCCGTCGGAGAAGGCGAAGGTTCTCCCGCAGGAGGTCCGGGACGCGTACGACCTCATCGGGTTCGCACCGCGAGGCATGGCACCGTCCACGGCGGTGACATGTGACCTCGACACCTCCGACCTGGCGGCGACGAAGCTCAGGCCGTGGCCGGCGCCGGACGGATCCGTCGAGGGAAACATGGCGAATGCCCGCCGGATGTCGGAGGCCTGCGCACGCAACGGCGGTGAGCTGATCCGGCACATCAGCACGGCGAACGAGGCCCGTGACCTGGACCGCATCCGGGCGGCGCTGGGCGAGCGGCGGATCTCGGCGTGGGGTGTGTCGTACGGGACGTATGTCGGCGCGGTCTACGGCGAGTTGTTCCCGCACCGCACGGACAGGTTCGTGCTGGACAGCAACGACAACCCGGACCCCGATCGAGTCGGCCGCGCCTGGCTCGCGGGGTTCGAGCAGGGCGTCGAGGACACCTTCCCCGAGTTCGCCAGGTACGCCTCCACCCCGGGCACCCCGGACCGTGTCGCCGCGACCTCGGCCGAAGTGCGCCGGGTCTTCCTGGAGTTGGCCGCCCGGCTCGACCGCGCACCGCTCCCCCGCCCCGGCGCCAACCCGCCCGTGCTGGACGGGAACGAACTGCGCCAGGCCATGCTGACCAGCCTCTACGACCCTGACGGCTACCCCGCCCTGGCCCAGTTGATCAACGCCGCCCGCAAGGGGCAGGTGCCGCCCGCGCCGCCCGCCCCGCCGGAGGCGGTGCTGCAGAACGTCACGGCGGTCGCGATCGGCACGATATGCAACGACGTGGCGTTCCCCGCCTCGGCCGCCGGCTACCAGCAGGACGTCCACGACAGCCGCGCCGCCTTCCCCCTCACCGCGGGCATGCCGCGCGGCCCGATGGCCTGCGCCGCCTGGCCGTTCGCGCCGAAGGAGCCGCCGGTGCGGATCGGCGACAAGGGCCGCTCGTCGTTCCTGCTCGTGCAGAACGAGCGCGATGTGGCCACGCCGCTCAGCGGTGCGCGCAAGCTCCGCGAGGCCCTGGGCCGGCGTGCCGTGATGGTGACGGTGGACTCCACCGGCCACGACGCCTACCTCGCCAACGGCAACGCCTGCGGCGACGCCACCGTCACCCGGTTCCTGGCCACGGGCCGGCGCCCCGCCACGGACCTCTACTGCCGCTGACCGGCGCCGGCCCCGCCACCCTCGCTCCCGAACCGCTCCACATACCTCCGCTGCCAAGGCGTCTCCACGGCTCGCCGGTCGTAATGCGCACGCACATAGGCCACCGCCTCCTCGGCCGGTACCCCGTCCAGGACGGCGAGGCAGGCGAGGGCCGTCCCGGTGCGGCCGCGTCCGCCGCCGCAGGCGAGTTCCACGCGCTCGGCGGCGGCCCGCCGCCACGCCTCGGCCAGCACCGTGCGGGCCTCCCGGCGGTCGGCCGGGAGCCGGAAGTCGGGCCAGCGGAGCCAGTGGCTCTCCCAGGGCACGGCGGGCGGCCGCCGGCCCAGCAGATAGACCCCGTACGTCGGCAGGGGCGCCTGCGCGTCGAGCGGCCGGCGCAGCCCCCGCCCCCGCACCGACCGCCCCGACGGCAACCGCAGCACCCCGGGCGCCCCCGCCTCCCAGGTCTCACCCGTCCCCGCCATCAGACCCCTCCCACCGTCCCCGGCGTGACCAGCCCCGACTCGTACGCCACGATGACCAGTTGCGCCCGGTCGCGGGCCCCCAGCTTGCCCATGATGCGGCTGACATGGGTCTTCGCGGTGAGGGGGCTCAGGTGGAGGGCGTCGCCGATCTCGGTGTTGTTCAGGCCGCGCGCGACCAGGGAGAGCACTTCGCGCTCGCGCTCGGAGAGGCACTCGGGGCCGCCCTCGAGCGGGGTCGTGGCGGGGGCTGCGCAGGAAGCGGGCGATGAGCCGGGAGGTCGGTCCGGGCGACAGCAGGGCCTCGCCGCCGGCCACCGTGCGGATGGCGTCGAGGAGTTCGGCGGGGCGGGTGTCCTTGACGAGGAAGCCGGAGGCCCCGGCGCGCAGGGCCTCGACGATGTGCTCGTCGGTGTCGTACGTGGTGAGCACGAGGACCTTCACCCCGGCGAGGTCCTCGTCGGCGGCGATCAGCCGGGTGGCCTCGATGCCGTCGAGGTCGGGCATGCGGATGTCCATCACCACCAGGTCGGCGCGCTCGCTGCGGGCCAGTTCGACGGCCTCGCGGCCGGTGCCGGCCTGGCCGACGACCGCCATGTCCTTGGCGGACTCGACGAGCATCGCGAACGCGGCCCGTACGAGGGTCTGGTCGTCGGCGAGCAGGACACGGATGGTCACGGGGTTCCTCCCGGGGACGCTGACGGTACGAGGCTGATCACTGGGCTCCTCCCCAGGCGGCGCCGCTCACTGCGCCGCCCCCAACGGCAGTACGGCGCTGACCTCGAAGCCCTGGCCGGGCAGCGGCCCGGCGTCCAGGGTGCCGCCGACGCTGCGCGCCCGCTCGCGCATGCCGACGAGCCCGAATCCGGGTGTGCCGCCGCCCTGGCCGGCTCCGTCGTCGGTGACGGTGACCCGCAGGGCGCCCTGCCCGGCGTGCACGCCCACCCGGATGCCGAGGTCGTCGCGCCCGCCGTGGCGTACGGCGTTGGTGAGGGCCTCCTGCACGATCCGGTAGGCGGCCGCGCCGACGGCGGGCGGCACGTCCCCGGCACAGACCGACAGGTCGACCTCGGCCCCCGCGACCCGGGCGGCCTCGGCGAGGCCCGGCAGACCGCGCAGGTCGGGCAGCGGCCCGCGCGCGTCGGGTGTGCCGTGTTCGCGCAGCACCTCCAGGGTGGTGCGCAGTTCGCCGCGCGCGCTGCGGCAGGTCTCGGCGATGTCGTCGAGGGCCTTGGCGACGGTCGCCCGGTCCAGCCGTTCGGGGTCGGCGTTCAGGACGTGGGCGGCGACGGAGGTCTGCACGCCGATGAGGGTGATGCTGTGGGCGAGCAGGTCGTGCAGGTCGCGGGCGATGCGCAGGCGTTCCTCGGCGACCCGGCGGCGGGCCTCCTCCTCGCGGGTGCGTTCGGCGCGTTCGGCGCGCTCGACGATGGCGGCGACGTACTGCCGGTAGAAGCGGACGTCGATGCCGACGAAGACCACGGCGATCACCCAGCCGAAGGTCCGCAGCAGTTCCGCGGCCTGGTGCTTGTTGACGAACACCATGATGCTCATCGCCAGGGCCAGGGCCGTGCCGCTGGTGAGCAGCGTGTAGAGGGGCCGGCAGGTGACGGCGACGGTGTAGAGGGCGAGGTAGGAGGCGGGGACGGGCGCGGTGTGGTTGTTGTCGAGGGCGTGGTACGGCAGCAGCAGCGCGACCGTCGCGGCCAGCACCAGCAGCGGGCGGCGGCGCCGCCACACGTTCGGCACCTGCCCGGCGAGCAGCAGGGCCCAGCCGAGCGCGTCGGGGCGGCGGGCCGGGTCGGTGGCCAGGGCGACGGCGACGGCGTGGGCGGTGGTGGCGAGGACGAGCAGGATGTCGTTGCGCAGGGCGTGCGGGGCGGTCAGCGGGTCGCGGTTGATCACCGCCATGATCCGCTCACCGACGCGGGGTTTCGGGGCTGCTTCGGGCACGGCCTCATCTTCCGTGAGGAAGGCGCCCCTCCGGGAGGGAGGGGCGCCTGGAGGTTCAGACGCGTTCCGGCTGGCGGACCGCCGGCTCGGGCTCCGGCGCCCGGGACATCCGGCCGGGCCACCACACCTTGCGGCCGAGGGCGACGCTCGCGCTGGTGACCAGGTAGGTGCGCACGAGGAAGGTGTCGAGCAGGACGCCGACGGCGATGACGAAGCCGAGTTCGACGAGCTGGACGAGGCCCATGTTCATCAGCACCGCGAAGGTCGCGGCGAGGACCAGGCCCGCGGAGGCGATGACCCCGCCGGTGGTGCGCAGCGCGGTGAGCGCGGCCGTGGCGGGTTCGGCGCCGCGGAGCGACTCCTCGCGCATGCGGTGCATCAGGAAGATGCCGTAGTCGACGCCCAGGGCGACCAGGAACACGAAGGACAGCAGCCCGAGCCCGGGGTCGGTGCCCTCGAAGCCGAACAGCGGCCCGAACACCAGCCCGCCGATGCCGAGGGCCGCGCCCCACACGGCGACCACGGCGGCCACCAGCATCAGCGGGGCGACCAGGGAGCGCAGCAGGGCGATCAGGATGAGCAGGACGGAGACGAGGACGAGGGGCACGACGACCTTCTGGTCGCGGGCGCTGGCGTCCTTCAGGTCGAGCTGCTGGGCGCTGGGTCCGCCGACGTAGGAGCCGTCGAGCTTTTCGCGCAGCGCCTCGATGGTGCGGGTCTCGGCGGCCGTCTGCGGTGGGGCGGAGGCGGTCACGGACACCTCGGTCCAGCCGTCTCCGGTACGGCCGAGCCGGGCGCTGTCGACTCCGTCGGTGTCACGTGCGGCGGCGAGGGTGGCGGCGGCGCGGTCGGCCGGGGTCATGACGGTGATGGGCTGGCTGGACCTCTCGGGGTAGGCCTCGGCCAGGGTCAGCATGGCGGTGACGGACTCGGGCCGGTCGACGAAGGAGTCCTCCTGCTTGACCGTGCCGGGCAGGTTGAGGGCGCCGAGGGCGAGCGCGCCGAGCGCGACGGCGCCCGAGACGAGGACCGCGACGGGGCGGCGTCCGGCGGAGCCGCCCATCGCGGCGAACAGCGAGCGGCGGGCCTTGGGGGTGCTGCCGAAGGCGGGGACGAGCGGCCAGAACACGCGGCGGCCGAGCAGGACCAGGATCGCGGGCAGCAGGCTGAGCATGGCGAGGAGCGCGCACAGCACTCCGACGGTGCCGAGCGGGCCCATGCCGCGGTTGGAGTTCAGGTCGGCGGCGAGCAGGCAGAGCAGCCCCGCGGCGACGGTGCCCGAGGAGGCGAGCACGGCGGGGCCGCAACTGCGCAGCGCGGCCTTCATGGCGTCGTACGGCCGCTCGATGCGCCGCAGTTCCTCGCGGTAGCGGGAGACGAGGAGGAGGGCGTAGTCGGTGCCGGCGCCGAAGACGAGGATCGTCATGATGCCGGAGCCGGCGCCGGAGACGGCGGTGCCGAACGCCTGGTTGAGGCCGTAGGCGACGGCCATGGACAGGTAGTCGGCGACGCCGGCGACGACGAGCGGCAGCAGCCACAGCACGGGGCTGCGGTAGATGAGGATCAGCAGCACGGCCACCACGGCGGCGGTGGTGTAGAGCAGCGGTCCGCCGAGGGAGTTGTAGACCTCCGCGGAGTCGGTGAGGAGTGCGCCGGGGCCGCCGACCTCGACGGTCAGGCCGTCGCCGCCGTGGACGGTGTCGCGCACGTCGTTGACGAAGGCGTCGCGCAGTTTCTCGTCGTCCCCGGGTTCGTTGCTGGCGACCGGGTACATCAGGGTCGCGCCGTCCTGGGAGGGCACGCCCTCGGGGGTGGCGGTCAGCGCGTGCTCGCCGTCGATCGCGGCGACCTGCTCGTCCGCCGTGCGCCGGTCGGCCGCGGTGAGGCCGCCGTCGCGGTGGTAGACGAGGACCAGTTGGGTGCTCTCGCCGCCCGGCAGCTTCTCCTGGAGCTCGGCCACCTGGGTGGAGTCGGCGCTCGCGGGCAGGTAGTCGGTGACGCGGTCGCGCTGCACGTCCGCGAGTTTCGCGGCGAACGGCGAGGCGACGGCGAGTACGCCGACCCACAGCGCGAGCACCAGCCAGGGCACGGCTCTGCGCCGTGTCCGTGTGTTTGCGGCCCCCATGGATCGGGCCTCCCTCCGGCACGAATGTCTGGATGTGACTCCAGACTCCCGGCGAGGAAGGGCCGATTCGTCGCGCCTGCGGCCGAGTTCGGGGGTACTGCCCGGGGTGATGTGAGGGGCCGGTTACTCCCGGGGGAGTACTGCGGCGGCCAGGAGCCGTGTCACCTCGTCGGCCGCGATCGTCAGCGCCGACCCGACCGTCGCGAGGACCTCCCGCTCCGCGGGCGTGTACGGGCCGTCCGCGAGGGCGATCCGCGCGCCCTGGAGCAGGATCGACTCCCGCCCGGAGGGGGCGAGGTGGGGGGCGAGCGGGTCCAGTGCCTCGTGCAGCTCTATGGCCAGTCCGGGCCCGCACGGGGCGCCGTACACCCGGCCGGTGTCCGCGGCGAGGGCCTCGACCAGCGCGTTGAGCTTGTCCTCCGTGCAGTCGTCGAAGCCGGCCTGCCGCACCGCGCCGGCCGCCGCGGTCAGGGCGAGCCGCGCACGGGGCCCGCCTCCCGCGGCGAGGACCGCGAGGGCGACGGTGTGCACGGCGTCCCGGAGCATCGCCGCGAAACGGCTGGTGGTGGGGTGGTCGAGGACCTCCGTGCCGTAGCGGCGCCTGCAGTCCGCGCACTCGACGGCGGGCCCGGTCTCGCCGCGCGGCAGCACCGGAACGCCCAGCAGGGTGAAGCGGCGGCGCCCGGTGAGCCGCTGGTAGTTGCGGTCGCCGCCGCAGCCGGGGCAGAAGAACTGCCCGTCACCGACGGCGGTCCACGCGACGCGGGTGCCCAGGATGCGCACAGCCTTGTCGGCTCGGCCGTCTCGTCCCCGTCCTGGCAGCACGTCGCACCTCCGTCACCGCGCGGCAACATCGCCGCGCTGGCGTGATGTTAGCCACATCGCCCAGCCCTAGTCAGCACCCCGGACGAGACCTTTCCGTGACCTGGGGGTTCATATGGCTGGTATACGACGGTGCCCCGCCGGCCGTGCGTACGGCGGGCGGGGCAGCGAAGCGACGAGGGGCGGGGGTTACCGCGCGGCGCGGTTGACGGCGGAGATGACCGCCTTCAGCGAGGCGCGGGTGGTGTTGGCGTCGATGCCGATGCCCCACAGGACCTTGTCGTCGATGGCGCACTCGATGTACGAGGCGGCCTGCGCGGAGGCGCCCTCGCTCATGGTGTGCTCCTGGTAGTCCAGCAGTCGGGCGTCGACGCCGATGCCCTGCAGCGCGTGGAAGAAGGCGGAGATCGGACCGTTGCCGGTGCCGACCAGGGTGACCTCCGTGCCGTCGACCTCGGCCTCCACGGTCAGCGTGTCCACGCCGTCCTTGTCGGTGGTGGACTGGCCGGCCTTCAGCTGGATGCGGCCCCACGGGTTGTCCGGGTTCGGCAGGTACTCGTCCTGGAAGACGGCCCAGATGTCCTTCGGCGTGACCTCGCCGCCCTCGGCGTCGGTCTTGGCCTGGATCAGCTTGGAGAACTCGATCTGCATGCGGCGCGGCAGGTCCAGCTTGTGGTCGTTCTTCAGGACGTACGCGACACCGCCCTTGCCGGACTGCGAGTTGACGCGGATGACCGCCTCGTAGGAACGGCCGACATCCTTCGGGTCGATCGGCAGGTAGGGGACCGCCCACTCGATGTCGTCGACGGTGACGCCCTTCGCGGCGGCCTCGGCCTCCATGGCGTCGAAGCCCTTCTTGATGGCGTCCTGGTGGGAGCCGGAGAAGGACGTGTAGACCAGGTCGCCCACGTACGGGTGGCGCGGGTGGACCTCCATCTGGTTGCAGTACTCCCACGTACGACGGATCTCGTCGATGTCGGAGAAGTCGATCTGCGGGTCGACGCCCTGGGAGAACAGGTTCATGCCCAGCGTGACCAGGTCGACGTTGCCGGTGCGCTCGCCCTGCCCGAACAGGCAGCCCTCGACGCGGTCGGCGCCGGCCATCAGGGCCAGCTCGGCGGCGGCGACGGCGGTGCCCCGGTCGTTGTGCGGGTGGACCGACAGGCAGACGTACTCGCGGCGGGACAGGTTGCGGCCCATCCACTCGAAGCGGTCCGCGTGGGTGGAGGGCGTGGAACGCTCCACGGTGGCGGGCAGGTTGAGGATGATCTCGCGGCCCGGGCCGGGCTGGTAGACGTCCATCACCGCCTCGCAGACCTCCAGCGCGAAGTCCAGCTCGGTGTCGGTGAAGATCTCCGGGCTGTACTGGTAGCCGAACTCGGTCTCGGGGCCCAGCAGCTTCTCGGCGTACTCCATCACCAGGCGGGTGCCGTCGACGGCGATCTGCTTGATGTCGTCCTTGGAGCCGCGGAAGACGACCCGGCGGAAGACCGGGGCGGTGGCGTTGTACAGGTGGACCGTGGCGCGCTTGGCGCCCTTCAGGGACTCCACGGTCCGCTCGATCAGGTCCTCACGGGCCTGGGTCAGCACGGAGATGGTGACGTCGTCCGGGATGGCGCCCGGCTCCTCGATGATGGAGCGTACGAAGTCGAAGTCGGTCTGGCCGGAGGCGGGGAAGCCGACCTCGATCTCCTTGTAGCCCATCTTGACCAGCTGGTCGAACATCCGGCGCTTGCGCTCGGGCGACATCGGGTCGATCAGGGCCTGGTTGCCGTCGCGCAGGTCCGTGGACAGCCAGCGGGGGGCGGCGGTGATCCGTCGGTTCGGCCAGGTGCGGTCGGCGATGTCGACCTGCTCGTAGCGGCCGTACTTGTGGATCGGCATGGAGGTGGGCTGCTGGCGGTTCGCCATGATGCGTAAGGCTCCTCAGGATGTCCGGAAGGACGGCCGACGACGCAACGCCAAGCTCCGCGGGGAGGGAGTCGACCTGGACTACAGGCCCTCGCCGCGGCAGCTAAGGAGAAGCAGCCCGAAACGCATGATGCGCAGCATGCTAGCCGAGCCGCCTTCGCCGCGAAGGTTCGTATCAGTATGCGGGACCGCAGACGTCAAATCGGACAAAAAGTGCGCTATACCACTTCCAGAGGCCGATTCGGGCTCACTTCCCCCGTTTTTCACCGATCATGGTTGCTGGTAGTGACAGCGACATATCTCAGTGCGATGGTGCCGGGCATGACGCCAGTCTTCTGCACCATCGTCCCGCCGCACGTTCTCGACCAGCTGGCCCGGGCGGAGGACCCCCGCCTCTCCGGCCCCGCCCGCCGCACCCTCCAGCGCGACGCCTTCGAGCGCACCCAGCGCCGCCTGACCACGGTGATCGGCGCCGCCGCCGTGGCCCCGCCCACGGGAGCCGAGTCCGGCAAACCGAACCGCACCATCTACGACGCCCGGCACCGGACCACCCTGCCCGGCAAGAAGGTCCGCGCCGAGGGCGAGGAGCCCGGCAGGGACGCCACCGTCAACCGCGCGTACGCCGGCCTGGGGGCGACGTACGAACTGTTCCTCACCGCCTTCGCGCGCGACTCGATCGACGGCTCGGGCCTCCCGCTGGACGCGACGGTCCACTACGAGGAGGACTACAACAACGCCTTCTGGAACGGCGAGCAGATGGTGTTCGGCGACGGAGACGGCGAGATCTTCCTCGACTTCACGATCCCCGTCGACGTCATCGGCCACGAACTCGCCCACGGCGTCACCCAGTACACCGCCAACCTCGCCTACTTCGGCCAGTCCGGCGCCCTCAACGAGTCCCTGTCGGACGTCTTCGGCTCGCTGATCAAGCAGTACACCCTCGGCCAGACCGCCACCGAGGCCGACTGGCTGATCGGCGCGGGCCTGCTCGCCCCGCGCGTGACCGGCACCGCGCTGCGCTCGATGAAGGAGCCGGGCACGGCGTACGACGACGACGTCCTCGGCAAGGACCCGCAGCCCGCGACGATGGACGACTACGTCCACACCGGCCGCGACAACGGCGGCGTCCACATCAACTCCGGCATCCCCAACCACGCCTTCTACCTCGCGGCGACCGCCCTCGGCGGCCACGCCTGGGAGCGCGCGGGCCGCGTCTGGTACGACGTGCTGACCGGCGGCGAACTCCACGAGGACGCCCTGTTCACGGACTTCGCCACGCTCACCGTGAAGGCGGCCAGGGCCCGCTACGGCGAGGGCGACGAACTCACCGCCGTCAGCAAGGCCTGGGAGCAGGTCGGCGTGCGCACGCTGTAGTTCCGTACTAGACAGGGACCCATGCGGATTCAGGTGAGGCGCACGGGAGGTTTCGCGGGCATCGAGCGGTACGCCGAGGTGGACACCTCGGGCCGCGCCGACGCCCAGGAGTGGCACGCCCTGGCCGAGCGCACGCTCGCGACCGGCCGGGGCACGCCCCCGGCCGGGGTGCCGGACGGGTTCGGCTACGAGATCACGGTCGACGGGAAGACGGTGTACTGCGCGGACCCCCGGCTGACCGACGACCAGCGCAGGCTGATCACAAGGGTGCTGAAGGAAGGCGCATAACGCGCGATCGGTTCAGGCCCGTTGACTTCGGTTACCCCCGGTACGGATGATCCGGCGCATGGCGACCAACGCGATACCTCAGTTCCCGCCCGGCTTCGTGTGGGGCGTGTCGACGTCCGCCCACCAGATCGAGGGCGCCGCGGACGAGCGCACCCCTTCCGTCTGGGACGTCTTCACGGCCGAGCCGGGCCGGGTGAAGGACGGCTCCACGGCGGCGGTGGCCTGCGACCACGTCCACCGCCACCGCGAGGACGTGGCCCTGCTGGCCGGGCTGGGCGTGGACGCCTACCGCTTCTCCGTCTCCTGGCCGCGCGTCCTCACCGACGGCGGCCTGGACTTCTACGACCGCCTGGTGGACGACCTGTGCGCGGCGGGCGTCCGCCCGGTGCCGACCCTCTTCCACTGGGACCTGCCGGTCGGGGAGGACTGGCTGGAGCGGGACACGGCCGCGCGGTTCGCCGAGTACGTCTCGGTGGTGGCCGAGCGCCTCGGCGACCGCGTGAAGAAGTGGATCACCCTCAACGAGCCCGCCGAGCACACTCTGCTCGGCCACGCCCTCGGCGTCCACGCCCCCGGCAGACGGCTCCTCTTCGACGCCCTCCCCGTCGCCCACCACCAGCTCCTCGCCCACGGCCTCGCCGTCCGGGCCCTGCGCGCGGCCGGCGCCTCGGACATCGGCATCGCCAACTCCCACGGCCCGACCTGGCCGGCCTCGCGCGAGCAGGCCGACGTGGAGGCCGCCGACTTCTACGACCTGCTGCTGAACCGGCTGTTCGCCGACCCGCTGCTGCTGGGCGAATACCCCGACGGGATCGGCGAGTTGATGCCGGGGGACGTGGCGGCCGACCTGTCGGTCATCGCCGAGCCGCTGGACTGGTACGGCATCAACTACTACGCGCCGACCCGGGTGGGCGCCCCCCAGGGCACGGAGATCGACTTCGGCGGCGTCCGCATGCCCGCCGAACTCCCCTTCTCGGTCCGGCAGATCGACGGCGTCCCCCTGACGGACTTCGGCTGGCCGGTGGTCCCCGAGGGCCTCACCGACCTCCTCACCGCCTTCCGCACCCGCTACGGCGACCGCCTCCCGCCCGTCGTCATCACCGAGAACGGCTGCTCGTACGAGGGCCTGGACGACCAGGACCGTATCGCCTACCTCGACGCCCACATCCGCGCCCTCCACCGGGCGATCGACGCAGGCGTGGACGTACGGGGCTACTTCGTGTGGTCCCTGCTGGACAACTTCGAGTGGGCGGAAGGATACGCCCGGCGCTTCGGCCTGGTGCACGTGGACTTCGAGACCCAGAAGAGGACACCCAAGGCGTCGTACACCTGGTTTCGGGACGTACTCGGACGGCAGCGTACTTAGGGGCGCGGGGAACTGCGCGAGAAACCACGACGAGGCGGCAGACGCAGGACGACAGCACCGCCCACGGCGAGAAGGCGCTACAACGCCCCCGCCTCACGAGCCGCATGAACAGACGGGTACACCGGCCGATACCCCAGCTCGCGCCGAATCCGCTCGGTCGAGGTGATCCCGAACCAAGGATCGGGGTCGGCACGCTCGAACAGCGCCTCCGGCACCTCGACCCCGTTCAGCTGATGCAGCTCCACCGCGGTGACGACGGCGTCGTCGGCGATGTTGTACAGCCGCCCGTCGACGCCCGGCGCGTGCAGCAGCCGCAGCAGCCCCTGTGCGGCATCGGCATGGTGGACCATCTGGAGCCGCTGAGCGCCGGCCCAGCGGGACGCCCACATCAGGGACTGCGCCAGGTGCGGGTCACCGTCGCCGTAGACGAAGGTCAGCCGGCCCACCCGCACCCCCAGCCCCTCCATCGCGAACAGCCCCTGCTCGGCCTCCCACTTGGACGCGGTGTAGGCGCCCCACATGTCCCCGCCGGGGACGACCGGGTCGTCCTCCGTCAGCGGCCTTCCCCGCCCGGTGCCGTACACCAGCCCGGTGCTGGTCTGCACGAACCGCCGGACGCCCGAGGCCGCGGCCGCCCGGCCCAGCGCCAGGGCGGCATCGCGGTTGACGGCCCAGGCCTCCTCGTCCGGCACGCCCCGGAACGCCGCGGCCACGTTCACCACGGCGTCCACCCCGGCGACCGCCTTGCCGAGCGCCTCCTCGTCGCGCAGGTCACCGAGGACGACCTCGGCGCCGAGATCGGCGAAGGCGTCCGCGCGGGAGGCGTCCCGTACGAGGACCCGGACCTTCTCCCCCGGCCGGGCCTGGGCCAGCAGCCTGGGCACGAAACGGCGTCCGACCTGCCCTGTCGCACCGGTCACCAACGTCAGCATGATGTGCTCCTCTCGTCGGACACCAGCCTCCGGCGGCCGGGCGTGCGACGGGAGAGACCCGTCGATCATGGGACTGGCAGTCCCTGGATAAGCCGGACGGCGTCCCGCACGCTTGAGGGGTGGACCGAGCCGAACTCGCCGACTTCCTGCGCCGCGGCCGCGGCCGTCTGTCCCCCGCCGACGTGGGGCTGACCGCGGGCGCCCGCCGCCGTACGCCCGGACTGCGCCGGGAGGAGGTGGCGGCACTGGCCGGTATGTCGGTGGACTACTACACGCGCCTCGAGCAGGCGCGCGGCCCGCGGCCGTCCCGGCAGATGCTGACCGCGCTGGCGCGGGCGCTGCGCCTGGGCGAGGAGGAGCGCGACCACCTGTTCCACCTGACCGGTGAGGAGCCGCCGCGCCGGGAGGCGGCGTCGGGGTACGTCCGTCCCGGGCTGCTGCTGATCCTGGACCGGCTGCACGACACCCCGGCGCAGGTGGTGACGGACATCGGGGACGTCCTGGCGCAGAACGCGCCGGCGAAGGCCCTGGTGGGGGACGTGGAGGCGCGTCCGCCGCGGGAGCGGAACCTGGCCCGGCTGTTCTTCCTGGACCCGGTCGCGCGCGAGCTGTTCCCGGAGGAGGACCGGCCGGTGAACGCCCGGGCGCACACGGCGGCGCTGCGCGCGGCGACGGCGGCGCACCCGGAGGACCGGGCGGCGGCCGCGCTGGTGGCGGAGCTACGGGCACAGAGCGCCGAGTTCGCGCGCCTGTGGGAGGAGCACGACGTGGCAGCGCGGCGGGGGCCGACGAAGAGGTTCCGGCACCCGGTGGTGGGCCTGCTGGAGCTCGACTGCGAGGTCCTGCTCAGCCCCGACCACCGCCAGTCACTGGTCGTCCACTCGGCCCGCCCCGGGACGGAGTCCCACGACCGGCTGCGCCTGCTGGGCGTGGTCGGCCTCCAGGACATGTCGGCCGACGGGGCCTGACGCCTCAGAAGCCGAGCTTGCGCAGCTGCTTCGGGTCGCGCTGCCAGTCCTTGGCGACCTTGACGTGCAGGTCGAGGAAGACGGGCGTGCCGAGCAGGGCCTCGATCTGCTTGCGGGACTTGATGCCGACGTCCTTCAGGCGCTTGCCCTTGGGGCCGATGATGATGCCCTTCTGGGAGGGGCGCTCGATGTAGACGTTGGCGTGGATGTCGAGGAGGGGCTTGTCCGCGGGGCGGTCCTCGCGCGGGAGCATCTCCTCCACGACGACCGCGATGGAGTGCGGCAGCTCGTCGCGTACGCCCTCCAGGGCGGCCTCGCGGATCAGCTCCGCGATCATGACCTGCTCGGGCTCGTCGGTGAGGTCGCCCTCGGGGTAGAGGGCGGGGCCCTCGGGCAGCATCGGGATCAGCAGGTCCGCCAGCAGGTCGACCTGCTTGTTCGCGGTCGCCGACACGGGAACGATCTGCGCCCACTCGATGCCCAGCTCCTTGCCGAGCTGGTCGATCGCGATCAGCTGCTCGGCGAGGGTCTTGGAGTCGACGAGGTCCGTCTTGGTGACGATGGCGACCTTCGGGGACTTCTTGATCCCCGCCAGCTCCTTGGCGATGAAGCGGTCACCGGGACCGATCTTCTCGTTCGCCGGGAGACAGAAACCGATGACGTCGACCTCGGCCCAGGTGGTCCGTACGACGTCGTTCAGCCGCTCGCCGAGCAGCGTGCGCGGCTTGTGCAGGCCGGGGGTGTCGACCAGGATCAGCTGGGCGTCCGGGCGGTGCACGATGCCGCGCACGGTGTGCCGGGTCGTCTGCGGCTGGTTGGCGGTGATCGCCACCTTCTGCCCGACCAGAGCGTTCGTGAGGGTGGACTTCCCCGCGTTGGGGCGGCCCACGAAGCAGGCGAAGCCGGCCCGGTGGACTTCTTCAGCAGACTGCTCGGATGACTGGGTGCGAACGCTCATGCGCCCATTCTCCCTGATCCCCGAAGCCGTGCCGCACCACGCACCACACGGTGAGGTCCCGGAAACCCGTCCGCAACGAAACGTCGCCGAAACACACCTGTACACGACCGGAAACCGTCACCGGTGACTCTCTGACGCAAGCCCCCCTCCGTTGGAGACGACCGTGACCCTTGCCGCGCCCCTCGCCGCAGCGCATGTCGACACCGGCGACACCGCCTGGCTGCTCGCCGCCACCGCCCTCGTCCTGCTGATGACCCCGGGCCTGGCCCTGTTCTACGGCGGCATGGTCCGCACGAAGAGCGTCCTCAACATGCTGATGATGAGCTTCGTGTCGATCGCCCTGGTGACGGTCGTCTGGCTGGCGGCCGGCTACTCGCTCGCCTTCGGCGAGGACGCGGCCGGCGGCCTCATCGGCGGCCTGGACCACCTCGGCATGTCCGGCATCGGCCCGGACAGCGTGCAGGGCACGGTCCCCACCGTCCTGTTCGCCACCTTCCAGCTCACCTTCGCGATCATCACGGCCGCGCTGATCAGCGGCGCGATCGCGGACCGGGCGAAGTTCGGGGCCTGGCTGGTGTTCGTGCCGCTGTGGGCGCTGCTCGTATACGTTCCCGTCACCCACTGGGTGTGGGGCCCGGGCGGCTGGATCCTCGACAAGCTGGGCGCGCTGGACTTCGCGGGCGGGCTGCCGGTCGAGATCACCTCGGGCGCCTCCGGTCTCGCCCTGTGCCTGGTGCTGGGGCCGCGCCTGGGCTTCAAGAAGGACTCCATGCGCCCGCACAACCTGCCCATGGTGGTGCTCGGCGCCGGTCTGCTCTGGTTCGGCTGGTTCGGCTTCAACGCGGGCTCGGCCCTCGGCGCGAACGGCCTCGCCGCCGCCGCGTTCCTCAACACCCTCGCCGCCGGCTGCACCGGCCTGCTGGGCTGGCTGTTCGTCGAGCAGAAGCGCGACGGCCACCCCACCACGCTGGGCGCCGCCTCCGGCGCGGTGGCGGGCCTGGTGGCCATCACCCCGTCCTGCGGCTCGGTGTCCCTGCTGGGCGCGCTCGTGGTCGGCCTCGCCGCCGGTGTCGTCTGCTCGTACGCGGTGAGCTGGAAGTTCAAGCTGAACTACGACGACTCCCTCGACGTCGTCGGCGTGCACCTGGTCGGCGGGGTGATCGGCACGCTGCTGATCGGTGTCTTCGCGGTGGAGTCGATGACCGGCGGCACGGAGGGCCTGCTGTACGGCGGTGGCTTCGGGCAGCTCGGCAAGCAGCTGGTCGCCGTCGTCACGGTCGGGGCGTACGCCTTCGGCGTCACCTACGGCCTCGGCAAGCTCATCGACAAGCTGCTGGGCTTCCGCGCGAGCGAGGAGCAGGAGCACACCGGCCTCGACCTTACGGTGCACGCGGAGACGGCATACGATCACGGCGTCCTGGGCCACGGCGCCCCGGTCGCCCACTCCGTCGTCCCCACCGCGCAGAAGGTCAGGCCCCAGGCATGAAGCTCATCACCGCGATCGTCAAGCCGTACCGCCTCGACGAGGTGAAGAACGCCCTCCAGGAGCTCGGCATCCAGGGCCTGACCGTCAGCGAGGCCAGCGGCTACGGCCGCCAGCGCGGCCACACCGAGGTCTACCGCGGCGCCGAGTACCAGGTCGACCTCGTCCCCAAGGTCCGCATCGAGGTCGTCGTCGAGGACGCCGACTCCGACGCCGTCATCGACGCCATCGTCAAGGCCGCCCAGACCGGCAAGATCGGCGACGGCAAGGTGTGGGCGCTGCCGGTGGAGACGGTCGTACGGGTGAGGACGGGCGAGCGAGGCCCGGACGCCCTGTGATTTTTCAGAGCGTCCCGTAGGGGCACGTAGTCAGGGGCGCGGGGCTGTATCGATATGCGGCTCCGCCGCGTGGGCGCGACCAGCCACAGACGCCCCGCACCCGGCGGCGCACAACAAGTCCCCCCACAGCCCCCGCTCACCCCGCGGTAAGACTCACTCGAACCTCACCATCAGGCCCAGCCACGAGCACCGGCGTCCCCGCCCCACCAAGATCCCGCACAGCAGCCCGGTCCAGTTCGGACACCGACTCCGCGTCGGTCACCACAGCCGCGGCCTCCAAGGACTTCGCCCCGGACGCCACCGCCATAGCCACCGCGGTCTGCAGCGCACTGAGCTGAAGCGAGTCCAGCGACACCGTCCCGGCGACATACGTACGGCCGGTGTCGTCACGGACGGCCGCCCCCTCCGGCACACCGTTGCGGGCACGGGCCGAACGGGCCAGGGTGACGATCTTGCGGTCCTCTGGGTCGAGCGCGTTGCTGTCGGTCATGGTCCGAGGATACGTAGGCACGGCCCGCTCACCCCGCGACGGGGTACATCGCCCCGCGCCGCCCCTCGGGACTGGCCAGCCACTCCAGCTTGGCCGCGGTGTTCGCCTCGTCCAGCGGGGTGTGCAGCACGATGGTGAGGTCGGGCCGGGCGGGCACCTTCATCGCGGTGGACTCCATCACCAGCAGCCCCACCAGCGGATGGTCGAGCTCCTTGCGGATCTGCCCGGCGTCCTCGATGTCCCGCTCCTCCCACAGCGCGGTGAACTCCTCGCTGGCCGCCTTCGCCCGTGCCAGCACCTCCTGGAAGCCCTCGTCGTCGGGGCAGGCCGAGCACGCGGCCCGGAACTGGGCGACGACCGTGCGCGCGTTGCGCTCCCAACTGCGCGAGCGGGAGCGGTACATGGGGTCGGTGAAGAAGTCGACGACGCAGTTCTGCGTGAGGTCGGGACGCATGCCGAGCGCCATCGCGGCGGCGTCGTTGTGCAGCACGTAGTTGTAGTACATGTCCATGATGTGCGCGGGGTACGGCATCCACGTGTCGATGAGCCGCTTCAGCCCGTCGCACATGTCCCGCTTCTCCGGGGCGACTTCGGGCGCGGGCGGGTTCAGCCCGGCGAGCACGTAGAGGTGGCGGCGTTCGGCGTCGGTCAGCCGCAGCACCCGGGCGACGGAGTCCAGGACCTGTGGGGAGACGGAGATGTCCCGGCCCTGCTCCAGCCACTGGTACCAGGAGGCGCCGACCCCGGCGAGGACCGCGACCTCCTCGCGGCGCAGCCCCGGCGTGCGGCGGCGCGCGCCCCCGTCGGGCAGGCCCGCCTCGGCCGGGGAGACCCGGGCCCGGCGGCTCATCAGGAACTGCTTCAGCTCGCTGCGCCGGTGTCGGTCCATCGCGTTGTCGGCCACCTGCCGTCCCCCTCGTACGTCCAGCCTGGTGGTGCCACCACCAGCACAACTTGCCGCTCCCCACGGTGATTCCACGGCCCGCAGGATCATCGGCATGGCGATAGACACCGAATCTCTCACGTCCCGGGCCCCGCAAGCACGTCCCCTCGGCACCCCCCGGCTGTCGGCGCGCGACCGGCTCGTCCTCTTCGTGCTGTGCGCGGCCGGTTTCATGGTCGCGCTGGACTTCTCCGTGCTGAACGTGGCCCTGCCGGTGCTGGGCGCGGACCTCGGGATGAGCCCGTCCGCGCTGCAGTGGGCGGTGACGGCGTTCGCGCTGCCGTCGGGCGGTTTTCTGCTGCTGTTCGGCCGGGTCGGCGACCTCTACGGCCGCCGCAGGCTGTTCCTCACCGGTCTCGCGCTGTTCGCGGCGGCGTCGGTGCTGGCGACCGTCGCCTGGGACCCGGCCTCCTTCCTCGCCGGGCGGGCGCTGCAAGGGGTCGGCGCGGCGGCGATCGTGCCGACGGGTATGTCGCTGCTGACGACGACGTTCCCCGAGGGACCCGCGCGGGACCGGGCGCTGGGCATCTCCGGGACGCTGATGTCGCTGGGCTTCACGGTGGGCATGGTGGCCGGCGGTGTGCTGACGGATCTGCTGAGCTGGCGTTCCACGATGGGGCTGCTCGCGGTGTTCGCGCTGCTGGTGCTGCCGCTGGCGCCGGGTCTGCTGCCGGAGTCGCGCACCCCTCAGCGGCCGCGGCTCGACGTGCCCGGAGCGGTCGCCGTCACGGGTGGTCTGCTGTCGCTGATCTACGCTCTGTCGACGGCCGCCGACCGCGGCTTCGGGGAGACGGACGTGCGGCTCACGCTGGTCGCCGGGGTGCTGCTGCTGGCCGTGTTCGTGGTGGTGGAGAACCGCAGCCAGGCGCCGCTGGTGTCGCTGCCGATGCTGCGCCGCAGGACGGTGGCGTGGGGCAACCTGGGCGGGCTCGTCACCTTCTCGATGATGCCGACCGTGGTGTTCGTGCTCACCCTGTATCTCCAGGAGATCCTCGGCCTGTCGGCGTTCGAGACGGGCCTGGTGTTCGGCGTGCAGGGCGTGCTGTCGGTGGTGGCGGGCTCGCTCACCCCGAGGGTGATCGCCCGCTTCGGCGCCCGCCGCACGCTGGTGGGCTCGCTGGCCGGGCAGGGGGCGCTGACCGCCGGTCTGCTGGGCCTGAACGCGCACGGCTGGTCGGTGTGGATCGCCGTGACCGCGGTGTCCCTGGCCAGCATGTTCCACCTGGGCGCGATCATCTCCTACGGTCTGACCGCCACCTCGGGCGTCCCGGACGAGGAGCAGGGCCTGGCCACCGGCCTGGTCACCTCCACCCAGCAGGTCGGCATCACCCTCGGCATCCCGCTGCTGGGCGTGCTGGCGACGACGGCGGACGACCTGCTCTCCGGGGTGCGTACGGTGATGGCGCTGGACGCGGTGATCGTGCTGGTGGCGTCCGGGCTGGTGGCGCTGGGCCTGCGCCGGGGTCAGCCCAGGGTCTGAACGATCTCGCTGCGCGCGGCCGTGTGCACCACACGGCCGCGCGCGCCGTTGACCAGGGACAGATACGGCGCCACATGGCCGCACTCGACGTCGGCGACGATCGGCACGCCGAGCGGGCGGAGAGCGTCCAGGACGGCCTCGTGCTGGGTGAGGGTCCGCCCGTCGGCTGCCGGGCTGCGGCCGACGAGCACGGCGTTGGCGCCGTCGAAGAACCCGGCCAGGCGCATGCCGTGCAGGCTCCGGCAGACGGTGTAGGCGTCGCTGCCGCCGGACTCGATGTAGACCAGGGTGCCGCCGTCGCCGGCCAGGGAGGACACGTCCAGGTACGGCGTTCCGGCCACGTTGACCAGCGCCTCCAGGCACCCGCCGATCAGCCGGCCCGTCACGTCCACGTCTCCCGAGCCGTCCAGGCGGGTCCAGTGCCCGGTCGCGTCGAGCGTGAAGTCGCGGATGTCGGGGTGCTCGGTGTAGTCGTCCCAGCCGGAGGACCGGTGACGCCCGGGCGGGGTCTGCGTGAGCGGCTCGCCCTGCGGCGCGGTGACGACGTCGAACCAGGACAGCAGGCCCTCGGGCGTCCGGTAGGGGGTGTCCATGAGGTTGTTGCCGTGGACGGTCGCGACGCCGGTCAGCAGAGTCAGCGGGGTGGCGATCGTGGAGATGTCGGACCAGCCGATCAGCCAGGTCGGCTCGGCCCGCGCGATCTTGTCGAAGTCCAGCAGCGGCAGCAGGTCGATCGCGGTCTCGCCGCCCCACGGAGGGATCACGGCCCGGATCGTCGGGTCGGTCAGCATCTCGGTCAGCTCGGCCGCCCGCTCGCCGGCCGGGGCGCTGATGTGCGTGGCGCCGTCCATGCACCGGCCGACGACGACCTCGTACCCGCGCTCCCGGATGTCCTGGAGCGCCACCTCGAGGCGCCCCCGCATCGACTCGGGGACCCCACTGGACGGGGAGGTCACACCGACACGGTCACCGGGGCGCAGCGGGCGCGGGTATCGAACGGCCATGCGGCGGATTCTGACACGGGGTCACCCGGCCCCGGCAACGCGTTTACGGCCGGTCGAGCCGCAGCCGGTCCGCCCTCGGCAGGCCGGCCACCACCAGGTCGTAGGAGTCCTCGACGAGCTCCTTGACCAGCCGGTCGGGGAGGTCGCCGTCGACGGTGACGGTGTTCCAGTGGCGCTTGTTCATGTGGTAGCCGGGCGTGATCAGGCCCTCGTACTCGGAGCGCAGCCGGACGGCGTCCTCGGGGTCGCACTTGAGGTTCACGGTCAGGGGCCGGTTGTCGAGCCAGCTGAGGGCGAACATCTTGCCCTGGACCTTGAAGACGGAGATCTCGGGGCTGAAGGGGAAGTCCTCCACGGCGGCGTTGAAGGACAGGCACAGGGCGCGCAGTTCCTGAGGTGTCACTCGTCCTCCTTCTGCTCCGTGCCGGCCGGATCGACCGGCTCCACCAGCACGGTCACGATCTTGTTCCGGCGGCCCGCGGAGGACTCGGCGGTCAGCCGCAGCTCGCGGCCGTCGGGGAGGCCGACCATGGAGGAGGCGCCGGCGATGGGGACGCGGCCGAGGGCCTTGGCGAGCAGGCCGCCGACGGTCTCGACGTCCTCGTCGTCGTACTCCTCCAGGCCGTACAGCTCGCCGAGGTCGCCGATGTCGAGGCGGGCGGTGACCCGGAAGCGGTCCTCGCCGAGGTCCTCGACGGGCGGCAGTTCACGGTCGTACTCGTCGGTGATCTCGCCGACGATCTCCTCGAGGATGTCCTCGATGGTGACGATGCCGGCGGTGCCGCCGTACTCGTCGATGACGACGGCGACGTGGTTGCGTTCCTTCTGCATCTCGCGCAGCAGGTCGCCGGCGTTCTTGGTGTCGGGCACGAAGAACGCGGGCCGCATCGCGGTGGACACCAGCTCGGACTCGGCGTCGCGGCTGATGTGCGTCTTGCGGACGAGGTCCTTCAGATACACGATGCCGACGATGTCGTCCTCGCTCTCGCCGGTGACCGGTATCCGGGAGAAGCCGGAGCGCAGGGCGAGGGTGAGGGCCTGGCGGATGGTCTTGTAGCGCTCGATGACGACGAGGTCGGTGCGCGGCACCATCACCTCGCGCACCAGGGTGTCACCGAGCTCGAAGACGGAGTGCACCATGCGGCGCTCGTCGTCCTCGATGAGGGACTCCTGCTCGGCGAGGTCGACCAGTGCGCGCAGCTCCGCCTCGGAGGCGAAGGGGCCGCGCCGGAAGCCCTTGCCGGGGGTGAGCGCGTTGCCGATGAGGATCAGCAGCGACGGGATCGGGCCCATCACCCGGGCCAGCGGCAGCAGCACGTAGGCCGCAGCGGTGGAGGTGTTCAGCGGGTGCTGGCGGCCGATGGTGCGCGGGGACACGCCGACGGCGACGTACGACACGAGGACCATGACCGCGATGGCGATCAGCAGGGCCTGTGATGTGGAGGAGAACTCCTCCAGGCAGGCGTAGGTGACGAGGGCGGCGGCGGCCATCTCGCAGGCGACGCGCACGAGCAGCGCCATGTTGAGATAGCGGGTCGGGTCGGCCGCCACCTGGGCGAGCTTGGCGCTGCCGCGGCGGCCGGACTTGACGGCCTCGTCGGCGCGGAAGCTGGAGACGCGGGCGATGCCGGCCTCCGCGCAGGCGGCGAGCCAGGCGACGACGACCAGCAGGATCGCGCCGAGGACGAGTTGCGGACTCATGACCGGGGTGACCGCCCGCGCCTAGGAGACGGTCGGGGCGGGCGACGGGCCGGTCAGGCCCTTCTCCGCGCGCCACCCGTCCACGATCGCCGCCTGCAGGCCGAACATCTCCGCCTTCTCGTCGGGCTCCTCGTGGTCGTAGCCGAGCAGGTGCAGCACACCGTGGACGGTGAGCAGCTGGAGCTCCTCGTCCATGGTGTGCTGCGTCGGTGCTTCGTCGCCCTGCCTCTTGGCGACCTCGGGGCACAGCACGATGTCGCCGAGCAGGCCCTGCGGGGGCTCGTCGTCGTCCTTGGTGGGCGGGCGCAGCTCGTCCATCGGGAAGGACATGACATCGGTCGGGCCGGGCAGGTCCATCCACTGGATGTGGAGCTGCTCCATGGCGTCGGCGTCCACGACGATCACCGAGAGCTCGGAGAGCGGGTGGATGCGCATCCGCGCGAGTGCGTAGCGGGCGATGTCGAGGATCGCCTGCTCGTCGACCTCGGTTCCGGACTCGTTGTTGACGTCGATCGACATGGTGCTGCTCGGTCTACTTCCCCTTGTGCCCGGCCTTGCTCCGGCCGCCCTTGTGCGTGCCGTTCTCCGTGCCGTGCGTGTCGTCGTACTTCTCGTACGCGTCGACGATACGGCCCACCAGCTTGTGCCGGACGACATCGTGGGACGACAGCCGGGAGAAGTGGACGTCCTCGACGCCCTCCAGGATGTCCTGGACCTGGCGCAGGCCGGACTTGGTGCCGTTGGGCAGGTCGACCTGCGTCACGTCACCCGTGATCACGATCTTCGAGTCGAAGCCGAGGCGGGTGAGGAACATCTTCATCTGTTCGGGGCTGGTGTTCTGGGCCTCGTCCAGGATGATGAAGGCGTCGTTGAGGGTGCGGCCGCGCATGTAGGCGAGCGGCGCGACCTCGATCGTCCCGGCGGCCATCAGGCGGGGGATGGAGTCCGGGTCGAGCATGTCGTGCAGCGCGTCGTAGAGCGGGCGCAGGTAGGGGTCGATCTTCTCGTAGAGCGTGCCCGGCAGGAAGCCGAGGCGCTCGCCGGCCTCCACCGCGGGCCGGGTCAGGATGATGCGGTTGACCTGCTTGGACTGCAGGGCCTGCACCGCCTTGGCCATGGCGAGGTAGGTCTTGCCGGTACCGGCGGGGCCGATGCCGAAGACGATGGTGTGCTTGTCGATCGCGTCGACGTAGCGCTTCTGGTTGAGCGTCTTGGGGCGGATGGTGCGACCGCGCGAGGACAGGATGTTCTGCGTGAGCACCGAGGCCGGGGTCTCCTCCTGGCCGTCGCCGCTCTCACTCGCCCTCAGCATGGCGATCGAGCGTTCCACTGCGTCCTCCGTCATCGGCTGCCCGGTGCGGAGCACCAGCATCATCTCGTCGAACAGGCGCTGTATCAGGGCGACTTCCGACGGGTCGCCGACCGCGCTGATCTCATTGCCCCGGACGTGGATGTCGGCCGCCGGGAAGGCCTTCTCGATCACGCGCAACAGGGAGTCGCCGGACCCCAGCACGGTGACCATCGGGTGCTGGGCGGGGACGGTGAACTGCGCTCGCGCCTGCCCCTGCGCAGGGGTGTGAGCTGTGGATGTCTGAGTCATGGGCCGGCTCTGAAGGCCTGCGTTTCCTCCTCTTCACGGCCGCGTGGCTGAGGGCGGCCTCGCGCTTCCAGGGTACGACGGTGGACCGACAAGGCCGTAGGGCTTTTCGCCAGGGCTGTCCGCGGGCGCCTGGGCAGGGACACTCCGGGTTACGCCGACCTCCCGAAGCCGATCGTCGGGACCGCCCTCCTCAGCGGCCAGGGGCGTACGCACTCCTCCGGGACCAGGGCGTCCAGGAAGGCGTACCGCTGCAGTGCCGCCGGGTCCTGGGCCTCCAGTGACTGGACCTTGCGCCACCAGGCGGCGACCTCGCTCCAGCCGGGGGCCGACAGGGAGCCGCCGAACTCCTGGACGGACAGCGCCGCCGTGAGGCCCGCGAAGGCCAGCCGGTCGGCGAGGGGCCAGCCGGCCAGCGTGCCGGTGACGAACCCGGCGACGAAGACGTCCCCCGCCCCGGTGGGGTCCAGCGCCTCGACGGCGATCGCGGGGACCTCCGCCGTCTCGCCGGTACGGCCGTCCACCGCGTACGCCCCCTCCGCCCCCAGCGTCACGACCGCGACCGGGACGTACGAGGTCAGGGCCTGTGCCGCCGCCCTCGGGCAGCTGGTGCGGGTGTAGCGCATGGCCTCCTCGGCGTTCGGCAGGAAGGCCTCGCAGTGTTCGAGGTCGGCCAGCCCGGCGAGGTCCCAGGCGCCGGTGTCGTCCCAGCCGACGTCGGCGAAGAGGCGGGTGCCCTTCGCCGCGGCCTGGGCGATCCAGGGGGCGCGCCTGCCCGGGGTGAGGGAGGCGATCGCGGCCCGCGCGCGGGGCGGGCAGTCGGGGGCGGGCTCCTCCGGCGGGGGCTCGTGGCCGTGGGAGACCATCGTGCGCTCGCCCTCGTAGGCCATGGAGACGGTGACCGGGGAGTGCCAGCCGGGCACCGTGCGCGACGGGCCGAGGTCGATCCCCTCGCCCTGTTCCAGGGCGTCCCAGCAGTACTCGCCGTAGTGGTCGTCGCCGAAGGCCGCCGCGAGAGAGGTGCGCAGGCCGAGCCGGGCCAGCGCGGTGGCCATGTTGGCGACGCCGCCGGGGCTGGAGCCCATGCCGCGGGCCCAGGACTCGGTGCCGCGCACGGGCGCGGAGTCCAGGCCGGTGAAGATGATGTCGAGGAAGACGGTGCCGGTGAGGTAGACGTCCCAGGGCGGATCGGCGGGCGCGCGCAGCCCGGCGAGCGGGTCGACCTGGGACCGGCGGTGCGGTCCCCCTGCGATGGACACCTCGGACGCGATCACGATGGCGCTCCCTGACGCACGGTGCGGATTCAGGCCAGTGTGCACCACCGCGCGCGGGGGGCGCCGACGCTCCCGGCGGGGACCGCGCGTGCCGCTACCAGCGGGGCACGGTCGGTGTCGTCCACCCGGGCTCGGCGACCCGCATCGCCGCCGCGTCGTCGCGGTCGTGCAGCCGGCCGTCGTCTTCGAGCCACCTGCGGTGCAGAAAGGCCAGCCGGTCGCGGTCGAGTTCGACGCCGAGGCCGGGTGCGTCGGAGACGGTGACGCGGCCGCCGGTGAAGGGGATGCGCTCGGTGAGGACGTCCTCGGACTGCCAGGGGTAGTGGGAGTCGCAGGCGTGGTGGAGCGCGGGCACGGTCGCCGCGACGTGGGTCATGGCGGCCAGGCTGATGCCGAGGTGGGTGTTGGAGTGCATGGAGATGCCGACGCCGAAGGTCCGGCACACGGCGGCCAGGTGCTGGGTGTTGCGCAGCCCGCCCCAGTAGTGGTGGTCGGACAGGACGATCTGCACGGCACCGCGGGTGAACGCCCCGGGTATCTCGGCGAAGGTCGTCACGCACATGTTGGTGGCGAGCGGCACGTCGGTGCGGGCGGCGACCTCGGCCATCGCGGCGGTGCCGAGGGCCGGGTCCTCCAGGTACTCGAGGACGTCCTTCAGCGCGTCGGCGACCTTCACGGACGTCTCCACCGACCAGGCGCCGTTGGGGTCGAGTCGCAGCGGCTGCCCGGGGAACGCCTCGGCGAGGGCGCGGACGGCGGCGATCTCCTCGTCGGGCGGGAAGACACCGCCCTTGAGCTTGAAGGAGGTGAAGCCATGACGCTCGGTGAAGCGGCGGGCCTGCTCGACGACCCCGGCGGGGTCGAGGGCGGCGCCCCAGTCGTCGGCCGCCTCCCCGGGATGTGCGGCCCACTTGTAGAAGAGGTACGCGCTGTACTCGACCGAGTCGCGCAGCTTGCCGCCGAGCAGGGCGTGCACGGGCAGCCCCAGCGTCTTGCCGAGGGCGTCGAGGCAGGCGACCTCGAAGGCGGAGACGACGGACAGCCTCAGCTTGTCCGCGGTCTGGACACCGCGCAGCCCGCCGACGTCGACGGCGTTCTCCACGCGTGAGGCGTCCACCCCGACCTCGTCCACGAGCGTGAACAGCCCGTTGAGGTCGTCCACCCGGCGTCCGGTGAGCCGGGCGGCGAGCGGCCGGGCCAGTTCCAGGTACTTGGTGTCGCCGTAGGTCTCTCCGACGCCGGTGGTGCCGTCGTCCGTGACGACCTCAACGATCAGGCGGGGCGTGTACGGCTGGTGGACGCCCTGGGTGTTGAGCAGGGGCGGGTCGGCGACCAGGACGGGCGTCAGCCGGACCTCGGCGACGGTCGGGGCGGGGGTCACGGGGCGCCTCCTGCGGGTTCATGTATGAGAACACCGATCGAGTGGATGAAAAGCGATCGCCCTTCTACCCGGCGGTCGAGGCACCAAACCGAAAAGTGCTCCAGATCACACCACCCGCCCTCGCTGGCGCCCGCCCCCACTTGATACAAATTGCCCGCGCGTTCCTGTCCGTCGACAGTCGTCGCCCAATCCCCCTTTTTGTGCCGCTCCTTTCGCATGCCCTGGGAACGCCCGTGTCCTCCCCCCGCACCACTCCCTGGCCCGTCCTCGCCCTTTTCACGGCCGGGTACCTCGCCCCGTACCTGCTGCCGACGGTCGTCGGCCGGCTGGACGCGTATCTGCCCGTCACCGCCACGCAGGCGGGCGCCATCGGCAGTGCGCTGCTGCTGAGTTCGGCGACGGCCGGGTTCCTGCTGGCCTCGCTCGTCGAGCGGATCGGCGCCCGCAGGCTCGCCCGGGCCGGGCTGGCGCTCGCCTTCGCCGGATACGGAGGTGCCGCGCTCGTGCACGCCGTGCCGGCCGTGGTCGCCGGGGCGGTCCTCGGCGGGTTCGGCTCGGGCACCGTCACCGCGGTCGCCGCGACCCGGATCGCCGCCCAGCGCGATCCGCACCGGACCTCCACGCTCGGGCTGCTGGGCGTCTCGGCGCTCGCGGGCGCGGTCTATCTGACGGTCCCCCACCTCGGCCCCGGACACGGGCTGCCGCTCGCCGCGATCGCGCTGACCGCGCTCGCCGTGTGGCCGCTCACCGGCCGGCTGCCCGCCGCCGGAGCCACCCTCCACACCCGCCGCGAACCCGCCCCGCTCCCCCACCGCCGCTCCGGGCTGGTCCTCGTCGCGGTCATGCCCTGCTGGTCGCTCGCGCAGAACGCCCTGTGGGGCGTCAGCGGCCGGATCGGCCTGACCCAGGCCCATCTCACCGAGGCGGCCGTCGGCGTGGTCTTCGCCGTCGCGCTGGGCGCCGGACTGCTCGGCGTCCTCGGCGCGGGGGCACTCGGACCGCGGCTCGGCCGCGCGCTGCCCATCGGCGCCGGTACGGCGCTCATCGCCGGGTGCATCGTGCTGAGCGCGTCCGCCACCGACCTGGCGAGCTTCGCTGGCGGCGAGATCGCCTGGAACACCTGCTACCCGATCGTCCTGTCGTACCTGATCGGGCTGGCCGCCTCCCTCGACCCGGCCCGCGGCCGCTGGGCGGTCCTGGTCGGCTCCGCGTCCTCCCTGGGCACGGCGGCGGGCCCGCTGACCGGCAGCCTCCTGTCCGCACAGGCGGGCTTCCCGGTGATGGGCGCGGTCCTCGCGGCCGGGCTGCTGGTGATCGCCGTACCCATGACAGTGGTCGCACGAGGCGCCGGCCGGCGGATGCTCCCGGTCGTCGAGATCCCGGTGGAGACGCCCGCCCGACAGACGGCGACCGCCGCCTAGAACTCGTACGCGTCGACCTCCGCGAGGTAGCGCGCCCGTCGCTCCTCGTCGTCCTCCAGGAAGGAGGCGAGGAAGGAGTTGCGGGCCAGCTCGCGCAGGCGCTCCTCGCCGAGGTGCAGGTCACGGCGTACGGCGTCGAAGTTGTCGCCCGCGTAGCCGCCGAAGTAGGCGGGGTCGTCGGAGTTGACCGTGCACAGCAGGCCGGCGTCCAGCATCGCGGGCAGCGGGTGCTCGGCGAGCACGTCGACGGCCCGCAGGCGGACGTTGGACAGCGGGCACAGCGTCAGCGGGACGCGGTCGCGGACCAGCCGGGCGACCAGCTCCGGGTCCTCCATGCAGCGCAGGCCGTGGTCGACGCGCTCGACGCCGAGGACGTCCAGCGCCTCGGTGATGTACTCCGGCGGGCCCTCCTCACCGGCGTGCGCCACGCGCCGCAGCCCCAGCCCGGCCGCTGCCTCGTACACCTCGCGGAACTTCACCGGCGGATGCCCGACCTCCGCCGAGTCCAGTCCGACACCGGTGATGCGATGCAGATAGGGCCCCGCGGCCTCCAGGGTCGCCATCGCCGACTCGGCGGACTCGTCGCGCAGGAAGCACATGATCAGCTTGGTGGAGACGCCGTGGTTCTCCTCGCTGTGCGCGAGCGCCCGCCACAGGCCCTCGACGACCGTCCCCATCTCCACACCCCGCGCGAGGTGGGCCTGCGGGTCGAAGAAGATCTCCGCGTGCCGCACACCCTGGGCCGCCGCGCGGGCCAGATAGGCGTTCGCGAGATCCGCGAAGTCCTGCTCGGTACGGAGCACCGCCATCAGCTCGTAGTACAGGTCCAGGAAGGACTGGAGGTCGTCGAAGCGGTACGCCGTGCGCAGCTCTTCGGTGTCCTCGTACGGCAGCTCCACGCCGTTGCGCGCGGCCAGCTCGAAAGCCAGCTCCGGCTCCAGGGTGCCTTCGATGTGCAGGTGCAGTTCTGCTTTGGGGAGGGGCATTACGGAATCGTACGACCGCTTTACCGTCGTTTCGGAACCGGCACCCGCATCAGGTCGTACGCCACCGTCAGCTCGCCCTCGTAGCCGGCGGCGCGGGCCTGGCGCTCGAACTCCTCCGGCTCGGAGTAGCGCTGGCTGAAGTGGGTGAGCACGAGGTGGCGCACGCCGCCCTCCCGGGCCACCCGGGCTGCCTGACCGACCGTCAGATGACCGTGGTCCACGGCGAGTTGCTCGTCCTCGTCGAGGAACGTCGACTCGATGACCAGCATGTCGCAGCCCTCGGCGAGCGCGAACGCGCCCTCGCACAGCCGGGTGTCCATGACGAACGCGAACCGCTGCCCGCGCCGCACCTCGCTGACCTCCTCCAGCGCGACCCCGTTCAAGATGCCCTCGCGCTGCATGCGGCCCACGTCCGGCCCCTTGATGCCGTGCGCGGCGAGCCGCTCGGGCAGCATGCGGCGGCCGTCGGGCTCGGCCAGCCGGTAGCCGAAGGACTCGACGGGGTGGGAGAGCCTGCGGGTCTCGAGCACATAGTCCCGCGTGGCGGCGATGACGCCGTCCTGCGCCATGGGGGACTCCGTCAGCCGGACCGTCTCGCGATACGCCGTCGCGTACCGGAGGCGGTCGAAGAAGCGCTGGCCCGAGGCCGGGTAGTGCGCGGTGACCTCGTGCGGCACCTGGTCGAGGTTGATGCGCTGGATCACCCCGGCGAGACCGAGGGAGTGGTCGCCGTGGAAGTGCGTGACGCAGAGCCGGTTCAGGTCGTGGGCCGCGACCCCGGCGCGCAGCATCTGGCGCTGTGTGCCCTCGCCGGGGTCGAACAGGAGGCCCTCGCCGTCCCAGCGGAGGAGGTAGCCGTTGTGGTTGCGGTGCCGGGTCGGGACCTGGCTGGCGGTGCCGAGCACCACGAGTTCGCGTACGGACACGTTTCCCTTACCCGGGGGGCCACTGCATGCCGCGGCCGCCGAGGATGTGCGCGTGGGTGTGCCAGACCGTCTGGCCCGCGCCGGTCCCCGTGTTGAACACGATGCGGTAGCTGTCCAGCTTGTCCTCGTCGGCGACGGCCTGGGCCTCCCGCAGGACGTCCGCGGCGATCTGCGGTTCCGCCGCGGCCAGTTCGGCGGCGTTGGCGTAGTGCACCTTCGGGATGACCAGGACGTGGGTGGGGGCCTGGGGGTTTATGTCCCGGAAGGCGACCGTCGTTTCTGTCTCGCGGACCACGTCCGCGGGGATGTGGCCTTCGACGATCTTGCAGAACAGGCAGTCTTCCTGGGGTTCGCCTGCCATGGTCCCTCCGGGGGTAGAGCGGCTTTTCGTTTTCGCATCGTATCGTCGTCGGGTGCGGGTGATCGTCGGTTGCTCGCGCAGTTCCCCGCGCCCCTAGGGCATCACCCTCGGCGGCGTTTTGGCGGGCTGTTGGTCCAGTGCCTCCAGGGCGAGCCTGATCGCCTCGTCCAGTTGGGTGTCCCTGTCTGCTGCCCAGTCCTGGGGGCTCTGGATGACCTCCACGTCCGGGTCGACGCCGTGGTTCTCGACGCCCCATTCCTGGCCCTCGAGCCAGAAGGCGTACTTGGGCTGGGTGATGAGGGTGCCGTCGACGAGGCGGTAGCGGCTGTCGATGCCGACGACGCCGCCCCAGGTGCGGGTGCCGACGACGGGGCCGAGGCCGAGGGCCTTGACGGCGGCGTTGACGATGTCGCCGTCGGAGCCGGAGAACTCGTTGGCCACGGCGACGACGGGGCCGCGCGGGGCGTCCTGCGGATAGCTGTAGGGCTGCATACCGCGGGGGACGGCCCAGCCGACGATGCGGCGGGCCAGCTTCTCCACGACCAGTTGGGAGGTGTGGCCGCCGCGGTTCTCGCGGACGTCGACCACGAGGCCCTCGCGGGCGACCTCCACGCGCAGGTCGCGGTGGATCTGGGCCCAGCCCGGGGCCTGCATGTCGGGGACGTGGAGGTAGCCGAGGCGGCCGCCGGAGGCCTGGTGGACGTAGGCGCGGCGGTCGGCGACCCAGGCGTGGTAGCGCAGGGGTTCCTCGTCGGCGAGGGGGACGACCACGGCGTGGCGGGGTTCGCCGCCGCCGGACGGGGAGACGGTCAGCTCGACCGGGTGGCCCGCCGTACCCACGAGAAGGGGGCCGGGGCCCGTCACCGGGTCCACGGGCCGGCCCGCCACGGCGACGATCGCGTCACCGGGGCGGATGGCGACGCCGGGCGCGGCGAGCGGGGAACGGGCGTCGGGGTCGGAGGTCTCGGTGGGCAGGATGCGGTCGACGCGCCAGGTGCCGTCCTCGTGGCGGGAGAGGTCGGCGCCGAGCAGGCCCTGCCGGTCGCCGCTGCCGTAGCCGCCGTTCGGGACGACGTAGGCGTGGGAGGTGCCGAGTTCGCCGTGGACCTCCCAGAGGAGGTCGACGAGGTCGTCATGGGTGGCGACGCGGTCGAGGAGGGGCCGGTAGCGGTCGAGGACGGCGTCCCAGTCGACGCCGTTCATGTCGGCCCGCCAGAAGTTGTCCCGCATGACGCGGCCGGTCTCGTCGAACATCTGGCGCCACTCGGCGGCCGGGTCGATCAGCCGGCGCACCCGGGCGAGGTCGACGGTGACGTTGCTGTCGCTGTCGGCGTCGGCGGAGGCCCGCCGGTCGCTGGGCACGACCTTGAGCAGGCCGTCCGTCCACAGCAGGACCCGCTTGCCGTCGCCGCTGACCTCGAAGTGGTCGGCGTCGGCGGCGAGGTGCTCGATGCGCTGCTGGGCGAGGTCGTAGCGCTCCAGCTCGGTGTGCGGGTCGGGCGCCTCGGGTGTGGCCCGGGAGACGCCGAGGACCCCTCGCACGGGGTGGCGCAGCCACAGGACGCCGTCCTTGGCGGCGCGCAGGTTGGAGTAGCGGGCGGCCTCGACCGGGAAGGGCACGATCCGGTCGGCGAGGCCGTCGAGGTCGATACGGGTGGTGGGGGTGCCCTCGCTGTCGGGCGTCTCGTCCTTGTCGGACACCTCGAAGGGGCGGCCGTGCCGCTGCGGTCCGAACGGCGAGGGCGTGGTCGCCGCGAGGGTGATCAGGTGCGGGCGGGAGCCGGTGACGAAGGCGAGGTCGAAGACGTGCTCGTCGTAGACCGGGTCGAAGGAGCGGTTGGACAGGAACGCGAGGTACTTGCCGTCGAGGGTGAAGGCGGGCGCGTAGTCCTGGAACCGCAGCGGCGTCGCCTCGGTGACCGTGAGGTCGGTGGTGTTGGCGAGCTTGAGCCGGCACAGCGGGTGCGGGCCGGGGTGGGACCAGGCGAGCCAGCCGGAGTCGGGCGAGAAGGTGAGGCCGGTGACGTCGCCGTGCTCGCTGCGGTCCAGTTCGCGGACCTCGCCGGTCTCCCGCTCGACGAGCAGGACGCGTCCGTCGTGCGCGGCGACGGCGGCGCGGCTGCCGTCGGGGGACATGGTGAGGCCGAGGACCCGGCCGAGCAGGCCCGCGGCGATACGGCGCGGGGTCGCGCCCGGGGCGAGTCCGGTGGCGGGGGCGAACTCCAGGGCGTCCTCGCCCTCGGCGTCCGTCACCCACACCACGCACTCCTCGCCCTCCACGCGGAAGGTGCGCGGCAGCCGGGCCCGTACGCCGGGTTCGGCGGCGAGGGCGCGGGCGGGCCCCGAGCGGTGGGTGACCCAGTGGACCGCGCCGCGCACGCCGACCGCGCTGCCGCGGGCCGCGTGGTCGGGGGAGGCGGAGCCGAACCAGCGGGCGGCGTCCACGGGGTGCGGCTGGCGGTCGGTTCGCTGCCCGCCGAGCCGGATGTCCAGGCGGCGCGGCTCGGCCCCCTCCAGGTCGTCGAGCAGCCAGAGTTCACCGGCGCTCGCGTAGACGACCCGGGTGCCGTCGCTGGTGGCGTGGCGGGCGTAGAAGCCGTCGAGGGGGGTGTGGCGGCGCAGGTCGGAGCCGTCGGCGAGGGAGGAGTAGAGCGCGCCGGTGCCCTCGTGGTCGGACAGGAACGCGATGCGCTCGCCCGCCCAGCAGGGGTGCTCGATGTTGCCGTCGAGGTCGGCGTGGAGCCGTACGAACTCGCCGGTGCCGTCGGGGTCGATCCACAACTTGCCCGCCGTACCGCCGCGGTAGCGCTTCCAGTAGGCCGCCTCGCGGCCCATCGGCGCGGACAGCAGCACGGTCGCCGGGCCGAACGCCACGTCGCCGACGGGGCCGTGGGGCAGCGTGGTGGCCGGGCCGCCGTCGAGCGGGATCGCGCGCGCCCAGGTGCGGCGCAGGGTGGCCTGGCCGTGGGTGCTCAGCGCGAGGACCTCGCCGTCGGGGGTCCAGCCGCGCACCTGGGTCTTGCCGCTGCCCCAGTACGTCAGCCGCCTGCCGGGTCCGCCCTCGACCGGGGCGATGTGCACCTCGGGGGCGCCGTCGCGGGTGGACGTCCAGGCGACGGTGGTGCCGTCGGGCGAGATGCGCGGGTGCGACACCGGCACGTTGTCGGCGCTGACCCGCCAGGCCCGGCCCCCGTCGAGGGGGGCGAGCCAGACGTCGTCCTCGGCGGTGAAGGCGACCGACTCGCCGTGCACGTGCGGGAAGCGGAGGTACGCCGGTATGGCGGAGGAAGAGGGCTGCGTCACCCGATCAAGCCTATGCAGAGCGGCCGTTCGGGGTCGGGCGTTTGGATCACTTGCCCTCGACCGGCCTGCACTCTGGGAAGTCGTCGCACCACACGGTCTGCGTCACCGTCACCGTGACGGCGGGGCGGGGTCCGCCCGCGGGCGGCGCGGTGGTGGCGTCGCAGTCGCCGAGGCCCTGGACGTGGAACCACTCCTTGCCGTCGATCTTCGCGGTGAGGTCCCCGCGTACGCACGCGCCGCTGACGGCCCGGGTGACCCGGCCGGTGACGGTGATGTCCTTGCCGTCGTCGGTCTCGCCCTGGCAGTCGACGGCGGCGAGGTCGTCGGCCGTGGCGGAGGGGGACGCGCTGTCCCCGTCGTCGACGGACGCGGTGCACGTCAGCCAGCGCACGTCCGCCTTCTGCCGCTCCAGCTCCGCCGTCACCAACTGGTCGGTGGTGTACGCCACCGTCGCCGAGTTCAGCCCGCCCGCCGGGTCGCAGGCGGCGGCGCCGCCCACGCTGACCACCGCGAACACCACCGCGGCCGCCGTCCGTCGGCCCCGTGGCCGCTTCACCGCTTCCCAAATCCGTCGCAATGCCCCCATGGAGGGCAGCGTCCCACTGTCCCGGCCGTCGCGGTAGAGCACATACGGCCACGCACGGCCCGCGCCTTGCCTAGCCTTGCCGGATGCGGAGGAAGCGCGCCCTGAGAAGGCTCGTGGTGGATTCGGCGACCGCCTATCTGTGGTCGGTGGGGCACCGGCACGGTGCCGGGCGGCCGTGCGAGGAGGTGCTCACGCTGCACCGGGACGGGACCCGGACGCGGATCGTCTTCCGTGAGGGGCCCGGCCGGGCCGTGGCGGGCGGCTACCAGCCCGGCGGATACGTGATCGACGAGCACGGCAACGGGCTCAACCTCAACCAGCCGGGCAACGTGCGCGCCCTCGTCGACGAGGCCGTACGACGCGGACTGCTGCCCGGAGACGGGGACCTGGACGGCTGGGAGCTGCTGCCCGCCGCGGTGGTCAGCCGCGCAGCAGCAGCCACTCCTGAAGCTCCACCAGATTGCCCTCCGGGTCCTTGACGTGGGCCACCCGCAGCCGGTCGGACATGGGTGCCGGACCGTGCAGCAGCTCGGCGCCGCGCGCGGTGATCTCCTCGCAGTACGCGTCGAGGTCGTCCACCCGCAGCACCACCAGCGACCGGTGCCCGCTCGCCGCGTCGCCCAGTTCGCCCAGCATCTCGGCCATCATGGCCCGGTCCTGCAGCGCGACGCCCGCCGAGCCGGTGGCCGGGCTGAACTTCTCGTACGGCCCGTCGACGGCGCCCGACTGCGGCTTGAGGCCGAGGACATCGGCGTAGAAGCGGTAGCAGGCGGCGAAGTCGGTGACCAGCAGCCGGACCTGTGCGAGTTCCATGGCGTGCTCCCCCTGAGGTTCAGGACGTCGTTCAGGACCAGCGGCCGGTGCGCCCGAGCAGCAGGGCCACCGCCGCGGTCCCCGCGGTCGAGGTACGCAGCACGGTACGCCCGAGGACGTACGGCTTCGCGCCCGCCTCCGCGAACAGCGCCAACTCCTCCGGGGACACGCCCCCTTCGGGGCCGACGACCAGCACGATCTCGCCCTCGGTGGGCAGTTCGACCGTGGCGAGGGGCTCCTCACCGCTCTCGTGGAGTACGGCGGCGAAGTCGGCTTTGGCGAGAAGTGCGGCAACCTGTTTGCTGCTCGCGGCGTCCGCGACCTCCGGGAAGCGCACCCGGCGGGACTGCTTGCCCGCCTCCCGTGCGGTGGCCCGCCACTTGGCGAGGGCCTTCAGACCGCGCTCGCCCTTCCACTGCGTGATGCAGCGGGACGCGGCCCACGGGACGATCGCGTCGACGCCGGTCTCCGTCATGGTCTCCACGGCGAGTTCACCGCGGTCGCCCTTCGGCAGGGCCTGCACGACCGTGATGCGGGGCTGCGGCTCGGGCTCCTCCTCGACCGCGCCGAGGTCCACCACCAGCCGGTCCTTGCCCTCGGCGGCCCTGACCACGCCCTCCGCCCAGCGCCCGCGCCCGTCGGTGAGGACGACGTCCTCGCCGGGCCGCAGCCGCTTCACGGAGACGGCGTGCCGTCCCTCGGGGCCGTCGAGCACGAACTGGGGCCCGCCGCGATCGATTTGCTCGACCACGAACACCGGAGCCGTCATCAGAGGGCACCTCCTTGCGCCGGCAGGTTCGACAACGTTGTGCGGGCGGCGGCCAGTTCGCCCATCAGCACCTCCACCAGCTGCCCGGCGGGCATCGCGCGCGCCATCCGGTGCCCCTGCCCCGCCCACAGCGCCATGCCCTGGGCGTCGCCCGCCTTCGCGGCCGCCTTGCGCAGCGGCGCGGTGAGGTGGTGGACGTCGGGGTAGGCGGCGGGCGCGTACGGGCCGTGCTCGCGCAGGAAACGGTTCACCAGGCCGCGTGCCGGGCGGCCGGAGAACGCCCGCGTCAGCTCGGTGCGCACGAACAGCGGGTTGGTCAGGGCCTGCTTGTGCAGGGCGTGCGCGCCGGACTCGTCGGTGGCGAGGAACGCGGTGCCGAGCTGGGCGGCGCTCGCGCCCGCGGCGAGGACGGCGGCGATCTGGCTGCCGCGCATGATGCCGCCCGCGGCGACGAGCGGCAGGGACACGGCCTCGCGGATCTGCGCGAGGAGGGAGAGCAGCCCGATGCCGGTCCCGTCGGTCTCGGACAGGTCCCGGTGCGTGCCCTGGTGTCCGCCGGCCTCGACGCCCTGCACGATCACCGCGTCGGCACCGGCCTGCTCCGCCGCACGCGCCTCGTCGACGCAGGTCGCGGTGACCAGGGTGACCGTCCCGGCGCGGCGCAGGGCCTGCAGCGCCTCGGGGGTGGGCACGCCGAAGTGGAAGGAGACCGCCGGCACGGGGTTGCCCAGCAGGACGGCCAGCTTGGCGTCGTAGCCGTCGTCGCGGCCGCTGTCGGGGTCGCCCAGCTCGGTCTCGTACCAGGCGGCCTCGCCGGCGAGCTGGTGGGCGTAGACGCCGACGGCCGCGGGGTCCGCGTACTCGGGGTGCGGCATGAAGAGGTTCACCCCGAAGGGGCGGGAGGTCAGGCTCCGCAGCTGCTTGATCTCCTGGTACATGCCGTCGGCCGTCTTGTACCCGGCGGCCAGGAACCCCAGCCCGCCGGCCTCGCACACGGCAGCGGCGAGCTTCGGCACGGAGACGCCGCCCGCCATGGGGGCCTGCACGATCGGACAGGGGAGGAGACCGGTCAGCGCGGAGGACATGACCGCATGTTGTCACGTCCTCCGAACAAGTCCGAATCGGCCCTTCCCCTTGGCATAAGCCAACATTTCCCGGGCCTCCAGCAGGAGGCCCAGCTCGCGTCAGCGCCCGTTGAAGGCATCCTTCAGCCGCGAGAAAAGCCCCTGCTGCCCAGGTTGGAACTGCCCGGTAGGCCTTTCCTCGCCGCGGAGCTTGGCCAGCTCGCGCAGCAGGCGTTCCTGCTCCGGGTCGAGCTTGCCCGGGGTCTGGACCTCGACGTGGACGATCAGGTCGCCTCGACCGCCGCCCCGCAGGTGGGTGACACCGCGCCCGTGCAGCGGGATCGACTGGCCGGACTGCGTGCCGGGCCGGATGTCGACCTCCTCCATGCCGTCGAGCGTCTCCAGCGGCACCTTGGTGCCGAGGGCCGCCGCCGTCATCGGGATGGTCACCGTGCAGTGCAGGTCGTCGCCGCGCCGCTGGAACATCGGGTGCGGCAGCTCGTGGATCTCGACGTAGAGGTCACCGGCGGGACCACCGCCGGGGCCGACCTCGCCCTCGCCCGCGAGCTGAATACGCGTGCCGTTGTCCACACCGGCCGGGATCTTGACCGTGAGGGTGCGCCGGGAGCGGACCCGGCCGTCACCCGCGCACTCGGGGCACGGGGTCGGCACGACGGTGCCGAAGCCCTGGCACTGCGGGCAGGGCCGCGAGGTCATGACCTGGCCCAGGAAGGACCGGGTGACCTGCGAGACCTCACCGCGGCCGCGGCACATGTCACACGTCTGCGCCGAGGTGCCGGGCGCGGCGCCCTCGCCGTTGCAGGTGTTGCAGACGATGGCCGTGTCGACCTGGATGTCCTTGGTCGTGCCGAAGGCCGCCTCGTCCAGCTCGACCTCGATCCGGATCATCGCGTCCTGGCCGCGCCGCGTACGCGACCTCGGCCCGCGCTGGGACGCCGTACCGAAGAAGGCGTCCATGATGTCGGAGAAGTTGCCGAAGCCGCCCGCCCCGAAGCCGCCCGCGCCGGCGCCGCCGGACTGCGAGAGCGGGTCGCCGCCGAGGTCGTAGACCTGCTTCTTCTGCGGGTCCGACAGCACCTCGTAGGCGGCGTTGATCTCCTTGAACCGCTCTTGGGTCTTCGGATCGGGGTTGACGTCCGGGTGCAGCTCGCGAGCGAGCCGACGGAAGGCCTTCTTGATCTCTTCCTGCGACGCGTCGCGGCGCACGCCGAGAACGGCGTAGTAGTCCGTGGCCACTTACGACTCCGCCAGGATCTGTCCGACGTACCGTGCCACTGCGCGTACCGCTCCCATCGTTCCCGGGTAATCCATGCGGGTCGGTCCGACCACGCCGAGCTTGGCGACTGCCTCGCCGCCCGAACCGTAGCCGACCGACACCACCGACGTGGAGTTGAGTCCCTCGTAGGCGTTCTCGTGACCGATGCGCACGGTCATGCCCGAATCACCCGCCTCGCCCAGGAGTTTGAGGAGCACGACCTGCTCCTCCAGGGCCTCCAGGACGGGGCGGATGGTGAGGGGGAAGTCATGTCCGAAGCGGGTCAGATTGGCGGTGCCGCCGATCATCAACCGCTCCTCCGTCTGTTCGACGAGTGTCTCCAGGAGGGTGGAGAGCACCGTGTGGACCGTGCCGCGGTCCTCCGGCTCGAAGGCCTCCGGCAGATCCTGCACCAGCTGCGGCACGTCCGTGAAGCGACGGCCCGCGACCCGGCTGTTCAGCCGCGCCCGCAGATCCGCGAGCGAGGCCTCGCCGAACGGCGCCGGGCAGTCGACCATCCGCTGCTCGACCCGGCCGGTGTCGGTGATCAGCACCAGCATCACCCGGGCCGGGGCCATCGACAGCAGCTCCACGTGCCGGACCGTGGACCGGGTCAGCGACGGGTACTGCACGACGGCCACCTGCCGGGTGAGCTGCGCGAGCAGCCGCACCGTGCGGGCCACGACGTCGTCGAGGTCGACGGCGCCGTCGAGGAAGTTCTGGATGGCGCGCCGCTCCGGCGCGGTGAGCGGCTTGACCTCGGCGAGCTTGTCGACGAAGAGCCGGTAGCCCTTGTCGGTCGGGATGCGCCCGGCGCTGGTGTGCGGCTGCGCGATGTAGCCCTCGTCCTCCAGGGCCGCCATGTCGTTGCGCACGGTCGCCGGGGACACGCCCAGGCTGTGCCGCTCGGTGAGCGCCTTGGAACCGACCGGCTCCTCGGTGCCGACATAGTCCTGGACGATGGCACGCAGCACCTGGAGCCTTCGTTCACTGAGCATGCGCACACCTCCAGAAGTCGTCACCTCGGCGCTTCCCCTGGCACTCTGAGCATTCGAGTGCCAGCCTTACCGGCCCAGTGTACGGCGGTCGGGCGGGCTTCCGGCAAGGCAGGTACCGCACCGCCGCGCCAGGTGACGGTGCCACCGCTAGCGTCGCCGTATGACGGTGACTTGGGAAGAGCTGGGGTGGGAGCGGCTGGCGGCCGGGGTCGGCCGGTGCCGCCTGCCGGGCTGGGACTGCACGGCCGGGCTGGTCGTCGGGGAGGGCAACGCGCTGCTGATCGATGCGGGTTCGAGCCTTCGGGAGGGGTCGGAGCTGCGGGCCCGCGCCGAGTGGCTGTCCGGCGGCCGTGTGACCCATCTCGCGCTGACCCACCCCCATTTCGATCATGTCTTCGGGGCTGCGGCGCTGTCGGACGCCGAGGTGTACGGCGCGGTCGGCGTGGCCGCGGCGCTGACGTCCCGGCACGCCCGCGAGGAGCTGCGCGCGGACGCGATCGGCAACGGCCTGGACGAGGAGGCGGCCACGGAGGCGGCGGAGGCGTTGATCGCGCCCGGCCATCATGTCTCCGGCGAGTGGACGCTGGACCTCGGCGGCGGCCGCCAGGTCCTGCTGGCCAACGTCGGCCCCGGCCACACCGCCCATGACCTCGCCGTCCTGGTCCCCGGCTCCCCCGAGGTGGTGTTCTGCGGCGACCTGGTCGAGGAGTCCGGCGAACCCCAGGCGGGCTCCGACGCGGTGCCGTCCCGCTGGCCCGACGCCCTGGACCGCCTGCTGGCCCTCGGCGGCGAGGACGCGCTGTACGTACCCGGTCACGGAGCGGTGGTCGACGCCGGCTTCGTACGACGTCAGCGGGACGAGCTGGCGTCCCGTTTCGGCGTGTCGCCCTGAAGGCGCGGGGGCTTGTTCCTATCGTCATCCGAATGCGCCAGTACTCCGCCGACCTGACCCCTCCCTGGAAGAAGCCGCAGCCCGTCCCTGAGGTCCCGGCCGAGCCCGGTCTGGTCGTCGAGGAGCCCGGCACCGGCTTCTGCGGCGCGGTGATCCGCTGCGAGGCGGGCACGGTCACCCTGGAGGACCGCTTCGGCAAGCACCGCGTCTTCCCCCTGGAACCGCGGGGCTTCCTGCTGGAGGGCCGGGTGGTGACGCTGGTGCGGCCTGCGGCTGGTTCTCCTGTACGTCCCACCCGTACGGCATCCGGCTCGGTCGCGGTGCCCGGCGCCCGGGCCCGCGTGGCCCGCGCCGGCCGCATCTACGTCGAGGGCCGGCACGACGCCGAGCTGGTCGAGAAGGTCTGGGGCGACGACCTGCGCGTCGAGGGCGTGGTGGTGGAGTACCTGGAGGGCGTGGACGACCTGCCGAGGATCGTCGACGACTTCGCCCCCGGCCCGGACGCGCGACTGGGCGTCCTGGTGGACCACCTGGTCCCGGGCTCGAAGGAGTGGCGCATCGCCCAGTCGGTGACGAGTGAGCACGCCCTGGTGGTGGGCCACCCGTACATCGACATCTGGGAGGCGGTGAAGCCGTCGTCGCTGGGGATCGAGGCGTGGCCGCGGGTGCCTCACGGGCAGGACTGGAAGACGGGCGTGTGCCGGGCGCTGGGCTGGCCGTCGGACAACACGGGCGCGGTGTGGCAGGCGATCCTGAAGCGGGTGGGGTCCTACAAGGACCTGGAACCGGCGCTGCTGGGGCGGGTGGAGGAGCTGATCGACTTCGTCACGGGTAGCGGTGCGGCCTGACGTTGGGGAACGTTCCGAATTCGCTGGTGTCCAGTTCGACTCCCAGAATCTCCAGCGGGACTGGGTCGCCGAACTTGATGATCTCCTGGCTGCGGTAGTCGGCGTCATCACCGTCGCCTGCGGGCTTCGTCAGCAGGACGCAGTGCGCCATGATCGGGTCGAGGATGAGGTAGGCGGGGATCTTGCCGGCGGCGTAGATCGAGCGCTTGACGACGTAGTCCTGATGGACGCTGGACTTGGAGACGACCTCGACCACCGCCGTAACCAGCACTGATGGCAAAAGATGCCCTGACGTGGGCAGTACATCCGGCGCCGCGACAACCAAATCCGGGACGAGCACGCTCTCCTCGCCGACGATGTCGACGTCCTGCGTCTGGATGGGATACCAGCGGTCCATAGGGATCTGCCGCTGGGCGTGCAGCACGATCAGGTTGTGCACCAGATCTGGGCCGGCCATCATCACGATCACCCCCCGGAGGAGCTCCATCTTGACGCCCTCAGGAGGTTCGAGTTCGTCGAAGATCTTCACCATGCCGGTGGTCATCGGTCGGTCGTCCACAGCGGTCATCTCCGCAGCCCTCCGGTATCCGCCACCGTCAATTACGGCGGCAGCCTACGAACCAGGTTAGGGACCGAACCGGCGTTCCGGAGGTATTCACTCGCCGGAGTGATCAGTCCACCAGATCCCGCACCACCGCATCCGCCAGCAACCGCCCCCGCAGCGTCAACACCGCACGCCCCTCCTCGTACGGCCCCTCCTGGAGCAGCCCCTCCGAAAGCGCCCGCCGCGAAGCCGCAAGCCCCTCCTCCCGCAGCAGCGACAGCGGCACCCCCTCCCGCAGCCGCAGCTCCAGCAGAATCCGCTCCACCCGCCGGTCCTCCTCGGACAGCAGCTCACGCCCCGCCCCCGGCGAGCGCCCCTCCGCCAGTGCCGCCGCGTACGCCCCCGGATGCTTGACGTTCCACCAGCGCACCCCGCCCACGTGCGAGTGGGCGCCCGGCCCCGCGCCCCACCAGTCGGCGCCGCGCCAGTACAGCTCGTTGTGCAGGCAGCGGCCCGCGTCCGAGGTGGCCCAGTTGGAGACCTCGTACCAGTCGAAGCCCGCCTGCCCGAGCATTTCCTCGGCGATGAGGTACCGGTCCGCGTGGACGTCGTCGTCGGTCATCGGGACCTCGCCCCGGCGGATGCGGCGCGCGAGCTGGGTGCCCTCCTCGACGATCAGGGCGTACGCGCTGATGTGGTCGGGGCCGGCGCCGAGCGCCGCCTCCAGCGAGGCCCGCCAGTCGTCGTCCGACTCGCCCGGGGTGCCGTAGATCAGGTCGAGGTTGACGTGCTCGAAGCCGGCCGCGCGCGCCTCCGCCACGCATGCCTCGGGGCGTCCCGGCGTATGGGTGCGGTCCAGGATCTTCAGGACGTGCTGCCTGGCGCTCTGCATGCCGAAGGAGATGCGGTTGAAGCCGCCCTCGCGCAGGGTGCTCAGGTACGCCGGGTCGACCGACTCCGGGTTCGCCTCCGTGGTCACCTCGGCGTCGGGCGCCAGGCCGAACTCGTCGCGGACGGCCCCCAGCATCCGTACGAGATCATCGGCGGCCAGCAGGGTCGGCGTGCCGCCGCCGACGAAGACGGTACGGACCTCGCGCGGGTCGTCGCCCAGCACCTTCCGCGCGAGGCGGATCTCGTCGATCAGCGTCTCGGCGTAGTTGTCGCGGGAGGCCAGCACCCCGCCCGTGCCGCGCAGCTCGGTCGCGGTGTAGGTGTTGAAGTCGCAGTAGCCGCAGCGGGTCGCGCAGTACGGAACGTGCAGATAGAAGCCGAGGGGCCGGTCGGCCGCGCCGGCGAGCGCGGAGGCGGGCAGCGCGCCGTCGGCGGGGACGGGCTCGCCGTCGGGGAGTGCGGAAGGCATGTCTTCCAGTGTCCCCCATGTCCGAGGTGGCTCTATTCCGCCTGGAGCACCAGCAGCGCCAGGTCGTCCTCCGGCGGCTGCCCGCCGAAGTCGTGCACGAGCCGGCGGATGCGTTCCGCGATCAGCTCGGCGTCCAGTCCGGCACATCCGGCGAGGGCGGTGGCGAGGCCGTCGGCGTCGTCGAACTGGCGGATGCCGTCGCGCCGCTCGGTGACCCCGTCCGTGACGCACAGCAGACTGTCGCCGGGCCACAGCTCGAAGGTCTCGCTGGTGTACGTCTCGTCCTCGACGACCCCGAGCAGGGTCTGCGGCCGTGCCGCCGTACGGACGCTGCCGTCCGCCCCGAGGAGCAGCGGCAGCGGGTGGCCCGCGGAGGCCAGGGTGCAGCGGACCCCGCCGCCCTCCAACGGCACGAGTTCGCCGTACAGCAGGGACAGGAAGCGGGTCTGCGGGCCGTCGCCGGGCCCGCCGGGGCCGACGAGGGCGCGGGCGGCGGCGTCGGCGGCCTCGGTGGCGTCGTCGAGGAGGAGCTGGTTGAGGCGGTCGAGGACGTCGGCGACGCGGTAGCCCTCGCGGGCCAGCAGCCGCAGCCAGGGCCGGGCCAGGCCGATGACGACGGCGGCCTCGGGGCCCTTGCCCTGGACGTCCCCGACGGCGAAGCACCAGCGGCCGTGGCCGGCCGGGAAGAGGTCGTAGAAGTCGCCGCTCGGGCCGCCCTTGTCGCACGGCTCGTAGACGAGCGCGCTGCGCACCCCGGGGATCTGGGCGACCGCGCCGGGCAGCAGTCCGCGCTGGAGGACGGCGCTGATGGTGGCCTGGCGCGCGTACTGGCGGGCCGCGCCGATCGCGAGGGCGACGCGGCGGGCGAGGTCCTCGACGAGGCCGGTGATCTCGTCGGGGAAGCGCAGGATGCCGGCGCGGCCGATGACGAGGGTGCCCAGCGGGCGTCCGCCGGCGATCAGCCGGTAGGCGAGCGCCGAGCCGTGCGGGGCGCCGGGGGCGAGCGCGGCGGCGGGCCAGGGGTAGGCCTCGGGGCCCGAGCGCAGGCCGTCGGTCGGGCGGGGCGGTTCCTTCTCCAGGACGCGGCGCAGTTCCTCGATACGGTCCTCGTGGCCGTGCCAGACCCGGCCGAGGCGGGGTCCGGGCAGCCCGCCGCCCTCGCTCCAGCCGCGTCCGGTGGCCTCGTCCTCAAGCCAGATCGCACACCAGTCGGCGAGCCTCGGCACGAGCAGCTGGCCGGTGAGCGCGGCGACCAGGTTCTCGTCGAGCTGCCCGGCGAGGAGGTCGGAGGCCTCGGCGAGGAAGGACAGCGCGCCGCGTCCCAGCCAGTCCCCGTCGTGCTCCGCGCACCGGCCCTCCGGCGCGAGGAGCGCGGCCGCGTCGAGGGCGCCCTCCGGTGCACAGCCTCCGCTGTCCTCGGGCGTCAGCCGCGCCCACACCGTCTTGGCGCCCTTGCGGTAGGTGACGCCCCAGGCCTCGGCGAGCCCCGCGACCAGCCGCAGGCCCCGCCCGTACTCCTGCGCCTCCGGGGTGGTGCTGCGGGGCGGGCGGGCCGGATGCCGGTCGGTCACCTCGACGACGAGGGCGCCGCAGCCGTCCTCCAGCCGGCAGTACAGCTCGACGTCCGTCCCGGCGTGCACGACGGCGTTGGTGACCAGCTCACTGACGACCACCAGCGCGTCCCCGACCAGCCGCTCCGTGTCGGGCACCCACTCCTGGAAGGCAGCCCGCGCCAGCGCTCGCGCGATCCCGGGCGCCGGCGGCCCTCCGGCCAGCTTCGTACGGAGCTCGGAGGGTCGCGCGGAGGCAACGGTCTCCCGTTGCACCGGAATGGCCCTCATGGACAACTCCCCGAGCTTTCGGACGTATTGACCTCGGTCTGCCGCCAGAGTGACAGACAGGTCGTGTCCAAAAGCGGGGAGTTACCGAAGTAGACCGCCTTGGGGGTGTTCTGTGCTACGGAGGTGGAAGAACCCGACCGTTTTCACGCGTCATGGGGATGGTGGTCAGGGGCGCGGGGCTGTGTCGATCTGCGGCTCCGCCGCGTGGGCGCGATCAACCACGCCGCACGCGAGGCCGCCGAACAGCCCCCGCCACCCCCTCACGCTTCGCGCGTGCCTTCGTACATCTCCTCCAGCAGATGCTTGTACTCCCGCTCGACGACCGGCCGCTTCAGCTTCAGGCTCGGCGTGATCTCCCCGTGCTCCACATCGAGATCCCGCGGCAGCAGCCGGAACTTCTTGATCGTCTGCCACCTCTGCAGGCCGGAGTTGAGCTCCTGGATGTAGCCCTCGACCATCTCCACGGTGGCGGGGGCCGCGACGATCTCGGCGTACGACTTGTCCTTGAGCCCGTGCTCCGCGGCCCAGCCGCTGATCGCGGCCTCGTCGAGCGCGATGAGCGCGGTGCAGAAGTTCCGGTCGGCGCCGTGGACGAGGATGTTGGAGACGAAGGGGCACACGGCCTTGAACTGTCCCTCGATCTCGGTCGGCGCGACGTACTTGCCGCCCGAGGTCTTGAACAGGTCCTTCTTGCGGTCGGTGATGCGCAGGTAGCCGTCGGGGGACAGCTCGCCGATGTCGCCGGTGTGGAACCAGCCGTCGGCCTCCAGGACCTCGGCGGTCTTCTCGGGCAGGTTGTGGTAGCCCTCCATGATGCCGGGGCCGCGCAGCAGGATCTCGCCGTCGTCGGCGATACGCACCTCGCAGCCGGGCAGCGGCTTGCCGACGGTGCCGGTGCGGTAGGCCTCGCCGGGGTTGACGAAGGACGCGGCGGAGGTCTCGGTCAGGCCGTAGCCCTCCAGGATGTGGATGCCGGCGCCGGCGAAGAAGTAGCCGATCTCGGGGGCGAGGGCGACCGAGCCGGAGACACAGGCGCGCAGGTTGCCGCCGAAGGCCTCGCGCAGCTTGGAGTAGACGAGCGTGTCGGCGACCTTGTGCTTGGTGGCGAGGCCGAAGGGCGCGCTCGCGGTGCCGGTGCGGCGGAAGTTGTCCTGGGTGACCTTGGCGTACTCGCGGGCGACCTCGGCCGCCCACTGGAAGATCTTGTACTTGGCGGCGCCGCCGGCGCGGGCCTTGGCGGCGACGCCGTTGTAGACCTTCTCGAAGATGCGGGGCACGGCCGCCATGTAGGTCGGCTGGACGACCGGCAGGTTGTCGATGATCTTGTCGACGCGGCCGTCGACGGCGGTGACGTGGCCGACCTCGATCTGCCCGGAGGTGAGCACCTTGCCGAAGACATGGGCGAGCGGCAGCCACAGGTACTGCACGTCGTCGGCGGTGATCAGGCCGGTCGCGGCGATCGCCTTCGCCATGTACGACCAGTTGTCGTGCGGCAGGCGCACACCCTTGGGGCGGCCGGTGGTGCCGGAGGTGTAGATGAGGGTGGCGAGCTGGTCGCTGGTGATCGCGGCGACCCGCTCCTTGATCAGCTCGGGGTCCTTCTCCAGCCGGGCGGCACCCCGGCTCTCCAGCTCGGCGAGGGAGAGGATCCAGTCGCCGGTCTCCACGCCCTCGGCGTCGATCACCACGACATGGGTGAGCTCGGGCAGCTCGGCGCGCTTCTCGACGGCCTTGGCGAGCTGCTCGGCGTTCTCCGCGATGAGCACCCGGCTGCCGGAGTCGGCGAGGATGTACGCCGCCTCGTCCGCGTTGGTCTGCGGGTAGATGGTGGTGGTGGCCGCGCCGGCGCACATGATGCCCAGGTCGGCCAGCAGCCACTCGAGGCGGGTGGCGGCGGCGAGGGCGACGCGCTGCTCGGCCTGGACACCGAGCTCGATGAGTCCGGCCGCGACGGCGTAGACGCGGTCGGCGGCCTGGGCCCAGCTCAGCGACTTCCACTCGTCGGGGCCCTGACCGGACGGGGCTGGTACGGGGTACCGGTACGCCTCGGCGTCCGGCGTCGCCGCCACGCGCTCCAGGAAGAGGCCCGCCACGGAGGGCGGACGGTTCTCGATCAGGGTCTGTGTGTCGCTCACGACGTCCTCCGGGGCCCGCGACGATGCGGCTGGCTCAGTGGCTGTTTTTCACTCACGTGCCGTTGTTTAACTCGTGAGTAACTATCGAGCAGGGACAGGGTAGAGCCCGGCCGCCCGCTGCGTAAGAGTCCGCGCCCTGTCACTTCCTACAGATACATACCCGCCACATGCGAGGGGCCCGCCGCGCTTTTGCACGACGGGCCCCTCGATGTCCGTTTTGCGGGTGTGCTGCGGGTTACTTCTTGGCCTTGCCCGACCCCGCGCTGTCATCGCTGGAGAGCACCGCGATGAAGGCCTCCTGCGGAACCTCCACGGAACCCACCATCTTCATCCGCTTCTTGCCTTCCTTCTGCTTCTCCAGCAGCTTCCGCTTACGGGAGATGTCACCGCCGTAGCACTTGGCGAGGACGTCCTTGCGGATGGCGCGGATGGTCTCGCGGGCGATGACCCGGGAGCCGATGGCCGCCTGGATCGGCACCTCGAAGGCCTGCCGCGGGATGAGCTCGCGCAGCTTGGCGACGAGCCGCACACCATAGGCGTACGCCGCGTCCTTGTGCGTGATCGCGGAGAAGGCGTCCACCTTGTCGCCGTGCAGCAGGATGTCGACCTTGACCAGGCTGGAGGTCTGCTCGCCGGTGGGCTCGTAGTCCAGCGAGGCGTAGCCACGGGTCTTGGACTTCAGCTGGTCGAAGAAGTCGAAGACGATCTCCGCGAGCGGCAGGGTGTAGCGGATCTCGACCCGGTCCTCGGAGAGGTAGTCCATGCCGAGGAGGGTGCCGCGCCGGGTCTGGCACAGCTCCATGATCGAGCCGATGAACTCGGTCGGCGCGAGGATCGTGGCCCGCACGACCGGCTCGTACACCTCGTTGATCTTGCCTTCGGGGAACTCGCTCGGGTTGGTGACGGTGTGCTCGCTGCCGTCCTCCATCACGACCCGGTAGACCACGTTCGGCGCGGTGGCGATCAGGTCGAGCCCGAACTCGCGCTCCAGCCGCTCACGGATCACGTCGAGGTGCAGCAGCCCCAGGAAGCCGACGCGGAAGCCGAAGCCGAGCGCGGCGGAGGTCTCCGGCTCGTAGACCAGCGCGGCGTCGTTGAGCTGGAGCTTGTCGAGCGCCTCACGCAGCTCCGGGTAGTCGGACCCGTCCAGCGGATACAGGCCCGAGAAGACCATCGGCTTCGGGTCCTTGTAGCCGCCGAGCGCCTCCGTCGCGCCCTTGTGCTGGCTGGTGACGGTGTCACCGACCTTGGACTGGCGAACGTCCTTCACACCGGTGATGAGGTAGCCCACCTCACCGACCCCGAGGCCGTCGGCGCCCAGCATCTCGGGCGAGTTGGTGCCGATCTCCAGCAGCTCGTGCGTGGCACCGGTCGACATCATCTTGATGCGCTCGCGCTTGTTGAGCTGGCCGTCGATGACACGGACGTACGTCACGACACCGCGGTAGGAGTCGTAGACGGAGTCGAAGATCATGGCGCGCGCGGGCGCGTCCTTGACGCCGACCGGCGCGGGGACCTCGGCGACGACCTTGTCCAGCAGCGCGTCGACACCGACACCGGTCTTCGCGGAGACCCTGAGCACGTCGGACGGGTCGCATCCGACCAGGTTGGCGAGCTCCTCGGCGAACTTCTCGGGCTGCGCGGCCGGCAGGTCGATCTTGTTCAGTACGGGGATGATCGTGAGGTCGTTCTCCATCGCCAGGTAGAGGTTGGCGAGGGTCTGGGCCTCGATGCCCTGGGCGGCGTCGACGAGGAGGATGGTCCCCTCACAGGCGGCCAGCGACCGCGAGACCTCATAGGTGAAGTCGACGTGCCCCGGGGTGTCGATCATGTTGAGGATGTGCGTGTTGCTCTTGTCGTGGGTCGGGGCCCACGGCAGACGCACCGCCTGGGACTTGATCGTGATGCCGCGCTCGCGCTCGATGTCCATGCGGTCGAGGTACTGAGCGCGCATCTGCCGCTGCTCGACCACACCGGTCAGCTGGAGCATCCGGTCGGCGAGCGTGGACTTGCCGTGGTCGATGTGCGCGATGATGCAGAAATTGCGGATCAGAGCCGGGTCGGTACGGCTCGGCTCGGGCACATTGTTAGGGGTCGCGGGCACGCAGGGTCCTGTCTCTTGAGGCGCCTTATGCCTCGGGTCGGATCGATACGTAGCCTCCATGGTCCCACGGGCGGCGACCGGCGGCTGGTTTGGGCTGGCCGCGGGGGCACTGGTAGCCTGGGTGGCTGTGTCTCATGCCCTCTCAGCGCGAGGCACGTCATCAAGAAATCACTCGGTACGGGATGCGGGGGCCGTCGGCCCTTCTCGTTCTGTGCCTGAACCTGAAAAGGCTCATTCGTGGCGAACATCAAGTCCCAGATCAAGCGGATCAAGACCAACGAGAAGGCTCGGCTGCGCAACAAGGCCGTCAAGTCCTCCCTGAAGACCGCCATCCGCAAGGCCCGCGAGGCCGCTGCCGCGGGTGACGTCGAGAAGGCCACCGAGTACCAGCGCGCCGCTGCGCGTCAGCTCGACAAGGCCGTCTCGAAGGGCGTCATCCACAAGAACCAGGCCGCCAACAAGAAGTCGGCGCTTGCTTCCAAGGTCGTCGCGCTCAAGGGCTGACCCTTTCTGATCTGACCGCTGGAAGGACCCAGGGCGGGCCCTCTCTCATCCGCCCCCGACCAGCCCCCCGAGCCTGTACGCGGCCTGCGTTCGCCACGCGGGTACGGGCTCAAGAGCTTGAACAGCTTGAACCTGAGGCCCCGGTCTTCCTCCCTTCCCCGGGAGGAGGCCGGGGCCTTTGGTGTTTGCGGTCGGTGGGCGGGCCGGTTCGCGGACCGTGCGCGGTCGGCCGGTCCGTCCCGTTTGCGCGGGGGTCAGGTCCAGAAGTCGTTGTCCTTGTCGATGTCGTCCACGCAGAGGTCGATGTCGGTGGCCTTGTCCCCGACGATCCGGAAGAGGAGGCACTCGTCCATCTCGATGCGCTTGGCTCCCCGCCGGGCGGTCGCGTGGTGGACGCCGACGGCATGCCCGCGCCCGTCCACGAGCACCTTCTGCAGCTCGATCCGCAGACTGCCGCCCGTCTCCTCGAAGAGCCTGCCGTACAGCCCGATGATCGCGTCCTGCCCCTTGTAGTCACCTGAGAGCTGGTGGCTTCCGGGCACATGCTGGGTACAGTCCGCCGTCATCAGCTCCCGCAGCGCGTCCATGTCCCCGCGCTGGAACGCCTCATAACCCTTACGGACCAGCTGCGCATGGGGGTGTTCAGCCATGGCGACCGCCACCTCTCCTCGTTCGGCGTTGGATGGCTGCCAGACACGATTTTCCTCCCGGGGGAGGCAGTCGTCCTGCGGGACCGCCGACTTCCACAGCGGGGCCCCTCGGCGCTCGGCCCGGACGGCTCAGCGGCCTCGGGAACGGGCCGCTCGCGCGATGATCACCACGGCTTTCTCCAGGGCGTACTCGGGATCGTCGCCGCCGCCCTTCACTCCGGCGTCCGCCTCCGCCACGGCCCGCAGCGCGACGGACACGCCGTCGGGGGTCCAGCCGCGCATCTGCTGACGCACCCGGTCGATCTTCCAGGGGGGCATGCCCAGCTCGCGCGCGAGGTCGGCGGGGCGGCCTCCCCGGGCCGAGGACAGCTTCCCGATCGCCCGCACGCCCTGCGCGAGCGCGCTGGTGATCATCACCGGGGCCACACCGGTCGACAACGACCACCGCAGCGCCTCCAGCGCCTCGGCAGCCCTGCCCTCCACGGCCCGGTCGGCGACCGTGAAGCTCGACGCCTCGGCACGGCCGGTGTAGTACCGCCCGACGACGGCCTCGTCGATCGTCCCCTCGACATCCGCGACCAACTGCGCCACCGCGGAGGCCAGCTCCCGCAGATCACTGCCGATGGCGTCGACGAGCGCCTGACAGGCCTCGGGTGTCGCGGACCGCCCCTTCGCCCGGAACTCCTGCCGCACGAACGCCAGCCGGTCCGCGGGCTTGGTCATCTTGGGACACGCCACCTCCCGCGCCCCGACCTTGCGCGCGGCGTCCAGCAGCCCCTTGCCCTTCGCGCCACCGGCGTGCAGCAGCACCAGCGTGATCTCCTCGGCCGGCGCCGACAGATACGCCTTCACATCCTTGATCGTGTCGGCCGACAGATCCTGCGCATTGCGCACCACCACGACCTTCCGCTCCGCGAACAGCGACGGACTCGTCAACTCCGCGAGCGTGCCGGGCTGCAACTGGTCCGACGTCAGGTCCCGCACATCCGTGTCGGCATCCGCGGCCTTCGCAGCAGCCACCACCTCCTGCACCGCACGGTCGAGCAGAAGGTCCTCCTGCCCCACCGCAAGCGTCACCGGGGCAAGAGGGTCGTCATTCGCAGTCTTCCTGGCCATCGCCCCAAGCATGTCACGCCCCACCGACAATCCTCCCGCCGTCGCTGATGCCCCGGCCGGGGGCGGCGACGAGGCCGGGCCGGGCCAACGTCCCGTGTATGGCAGACACGCCCCGAAGGCCACGGGGTGACCGCGCCTTGCCCTCCAGCTACGAAAGCCACTCGCCCAGCTGGCCGCGCACAGACGCCCGGTCGTCCTGGCCCCGCGCCGACGGCTTGCCACGCTCACCACACAGACACGTTGCCGTCCTGGCTACGACAGACACCGGCCGAGCCGGCCACGGTCACACACCTGGCCGTCCGGCCGCACGCAGACGGCATGCCGCCCTCGCGCGCAGGTGCGTGGCCCTCTCGGCCACGGCAGACGCCCGCTACCCTGGCCACGCTCAGACACCTGGCACCCCTCCCAGCCACGGCAGACGCCCGCCACCCTGGCCACGCTCAGACACCCGGCCATCCCCGCTGCGGGCAGTCGTGCCGCTGGGGCGGCACGGGTGGGCGCAGCGGCACCCCGCCAGCGCGGGCGAGCGTCACGCCCCGGGCTCAGCCAACACGCCGAGGACCCGCCAAGAAGGTCGGCCTACGGCTCCTCACGCCACCCGTCCCACTCCCCGGCGAACTCATCGAGCTCCCGAGGATCGAGCCTCCCCTCTTCGTCCCGCAGCACGACCAGCCACTGCGCATCCTCCGCGTCGTCCTCCCCGGCCAGCGCATCCCGAAGCAGCCGGGGCTCCTCATCGACGGCGAACCGCTCCCCCAGCGCCTCCGCCACCTCCTCCGCGGCATCACGATCGGGCAGCACCAGCACATGTCTCACATCACTCACGCCCCCATTTTCCGCCACGGCCCTCGCCTTGAGGTCGCCGAGGGTCCCGAGGTCGCCGAGGGTCCCAAGGTCGCCGAGGGCCCCGAGGCCTCCGAGCGTCCCAAGGTCGACGAGGTCCCCGACCTGGACCATCCCCACCGCCCCGAGACCTGACCCGCAACCCTGAGCCCCCGCACCGTCGGCACGCGGTCAGCCTCGCGCCACCCGCATCCCCTCCCCCGCACCGGTCACCGCCACCGCCCCACCGGCATCCGTCCGCAGCACCACCGCACCCCCGGCCCGCAACGCGGCGACCGTGCCAGGAGCCGGATGACCGTACGGGTTGTCCACCCCGGCAGAGATGAGCGCCAGCCGTGGCGCCACCCTCCGTATGAGGTCCGGATCCTGGTACGCCGAACCATGATGAGCGACCTTCAGCACATCCACCCCCTCGAACAGAGCAGCCGCAGGCGACCTCAACAACGCCCGCTGCGCAGGCGGTTCGAGATCCCCGAGCAACAGCATCCGCAGCCCCGCCGACCGCACGAACAACGTCACACTCGCATCGTTCGGCCCCTCGGGCTCCAACAGCGGCACCGACGCAGCCACGCCACCGCCCCGACTCGGCGGCGCCCCCGGCGGTGGCGACCCCGGCGGTGGCGGCCCCGGCGGTGGCGGCCACACCACCTGCCACGCCAGATCACCGGTGCGTCGGCGTTCGCCCGCCACGGCCCGGGTGACCGGGATGCGCCGCGCGGCCGCCTCTCTGCGCACGAACTCCACCTGTTCCACAGGCTCCTCGAACCCGGTCGTCTGGATCTCCCCCACCGACCGGCCCCGCAACACACCCGGCAGCCCGGCCACATGGTCGGCGTGGAAGTGCGTGAGCACCACCAGAGGCACCTTGGTGACGCCGAGCGCCCGCAGACAGCGGTCGACCGGTTCCGGATCGGGCCCCGCATCGACCACGACACCGCTGCCCGCACCCGCCGCCAGCACCAGCGCGTCGCCCTGCCCGACGTCGCACATCGCCAGCCGCCAGCCCGGCGGCGGCCACCCCCCCCTTGATCACTCTCGCGAACGGCGGCGGCTGCACGACCACCAGCAACAGCAGCACCCCACACACCGCACACAGCCAAGGCCGGCCGAGCAACCGCCTCCCCACGACCAGCACCACCACCGTGACGAGCGCGAGCAGCGCCGCCCCCGCCCAGCCTTCCGGCCAGTCCATTCCCCCGCCGGGCAGCGCCGCCCCGGCACGCGCCACATCCGCGATCCACCCCACCGGCCAACCCGCCACCCACGCCAGCACCTTGGCCACCGGCATCGCCACCGGCGCCACCGCCAGCACGGCGAAGCCCAGCACTGTGGCCGGTGCCACCGCGAATTCCGCGAACAGATTGCACGGCACCGCCACCAGACTGACCCGCGCCGACAGCACCACGACGACCGGCGCACACAGAGCCTGTGCCGCCCCGGCCGCCGCCAGTCCCTCGGCCACCCGCGGCGGAACCCCGCGCCTCTGCAAGGCGGTGCTCCAGCGCGGCGCCACCGTCAGCAGGGCGCCCGTGGCCAGCACCGACAGCAGGAACCCGTAACTGCGCGCCAGCCAAGGGTCGTACAGCACCAGCAGCAGCACAGCCGTCGCCAACGCCGGGATCAGCGATCTGCGGCGTCCGGTGACCAGCGCCAGCAGCGCGACCGACCCGCAGGCGGCGGCCCGCAGCACACTCGGGTCCGGCCGGCACACCACCACGAACCCCAGCGTCAGCACCCCGCCCAGCACCGCCGTCGTGCGCAGCGAGATCCCCAGGCGCGGCGCGAGCCCACGGCGCTCGACCCGCTGCGCCAGACCCGGCGGGCCGAGCAGCAGGGCCAGCACGATCGTGAGGTTGCTCCCCGACACCGCCAGCAGATGCGCCAGGTCGGTCTCCTTGAACGCCTCGTCCAGCTCCGGCGTGATCCGCGAGGTGTCCCCGACGACCAGCCCGGGCAGCAACGCCCGCGCATCCGCCGGAAGCCCCTCGGTCGCCTCGCGCAAGCCCTCCCGCAGCCGACCCGCGAGACGCTGCGCCCCCGACGGCTGACCCGTCACCTCCGGCGCCCCCGACCCGCGCACCCGCAGCACACCCGCGATCCGATCACCGCCCACGACCGCCGGTGCCAGCCGCCCGGTCACCCGAAGCCGCGTCGAAGGCAGCACGTCGAGCCACGGCGACGACACCGCACTCGCCGCCGAGGGCGGCCCGCCCTCACGCTTGTGCGCGTCGACCATCAACAGCACGGGCGTCCGCGTCACCGACTCCGCCCCGTCCGGCGCCACGACCCGGCGCACCTCCGCCTGGATCAGCACGACACCCGGCGCCATGCGGTTCCCCCTGACCCGGGGTCTGGAGAGCCGTGGATCGGACGTGACCTCGACCTCCGCCGTCACCGTGGCGAACTGTCGCACCAGCCCCGGCACGGGCCCGCGCCGCAGGTCGGCCCCGTGCAGCCCCGCCGAGACAGCGGCCGCGGCGACACAGAGCAGGACAGCCGCCACCGCGCCGAGCGGCCACCCGCGCCGACCGGAACCCCGGCCACCGCGAACCCCCTGCCTCCACTTCCAGAGCAGCACCCCAGCCACGGCCAGGCAGCCGATCGCCACGCCGGTGACCCACCTCGGCGGCGCGCCGAGCGTGACAGCGGCCGTCGCCCAGGCCGCCACCGCCGGTGGGACGAGCCTCAGATCGGCCGGTGCCTCCTGCCGAGGGTGAGCGTCTCCCAGGCGACTGCCGGACGCGCTGTGCACCGCCCGGCGTACACCGGAGGCCAGAGCGTCCGGAGCCCCCGTGCTCATGGCCGCACCAGGTCGCGCAGATCGGCGAAGCGGCGTTCACCGATGCCGTTGACCTCCCGCAACTCGTCGACCGAGCGGAAACCGCCGTGCTGGGTGCGGTAGTCGATGATGTGCTGGGCGAGCACCGGACCCACCCCAGGCAGACCGTCCAACTGCTCGACCGTGGCCGTGCTGAGGAAGACCGGCGCCATGGGCCCGGCGGGCGCCCCGAGACCTGGTGGCACACCGCCGACGGCTCCACCGGTGCCGGTGCCGGTTCCGGTGCCTGCCACGGCTGGGCCGCCGACGATCACCTGCTCCCCGTCCACCAGGAACCGCGCGCGATTGAGTCCGTCGACGTTCGTGCCGGGCCGCACCCCTCCCGCGGCCCGCAACGCGTCCGCGACCCGCGACCCGGCCGGCAGCCGGTGGATACCCGGTTCGCGGACCTTGCCGCTGACGTCCACGACGATCTCGGCCGACGCCGCCCCACCAGGCCCCCCTACCGGCGCGCTGACCGGCGGAGAGCTGGGCGCGGCGGCATCCCCCGCCTGCTGCTCCTCGTACGAACCGGCCGCGCGCACGATCTCGGGCGCCTGCACCGGCTGGGTACGGCCGCTCCAGAAGTGCGTCACCGCGAGGCCCCCGGCCACGACCAGCACCACCGCGAGCGCGGCCACGCTGCGCCGCTCCAGCCCGCACCTGGCCTGCAGCCACACCGGCATCCGCTCCCGCAGAGCGAGACCGACCCGCCCCCGTAAGTCGTGGCTGTCACCACCGCCGACCGGAACGGCTTCGGCCGGCTCCCGTTCACTCACCCCGCCGGGCGCCGACTCGACCTCCTCTCGCCACGTCGGCGGCGAGCCCCGTTCCACCACCCGTGGTGGTCCGGCCCCCGCCTCCCTCCGCGGCACGGGCGGCGACTCCACGAACAGCGCCTCCGCGCGGCGTCGCAGTTCATCGGCAGTCCGGTGGTGACCATGCCGGGCCCGGACGGGCCGACGGCGGTGACGGTGTCGGATGCGGCCGTCGGAGGACGGGGCCCGGCCGGGCCCACTCGTCGCGGACGGCGTACGTGGATGTGATCGAAGTGCCATGCCACGAGGATCACGCAGATCGAGGCCCCACGACGCTCCCGCTCAAGTTCCGTGGATCGCCGCACAGTTGTGGATAACTCCGTCACCCGAACGAGTGGGTCCACTCCCTCACCGAACGGCAACGGCAACGGCAACGACCGACGGTCGTGTCCCCGCTGTCTCTCAACGCGCCGAGACCACGACCCCGAGCAGCCCAGGACCCGTGTGCGCCCCGATCACCGCTCCGACCTCACTGACATGCAGATCCGCCAGCCCTGGCACCCGCTCACGCAGACGGTCCGCCAGCGCACCGGCCCGGTCGGGAGCGGCCAGATGGTGGACCGCGATATCGACCTGTGCGCCTCCTGCCCGGTCGACGACCAGCTCCTCCAGGCGGGCGATGGCCCTGGACGCCGTACGGACCTTCTCCAGCGGGCCGATCCGGCCGTCCTCGAGCTGGAGCAGCGGCTTCACGGCGAGCGCGGAGCCGAAGAGCGCCTGCGCGGCACCGATCCGGCCGCCGCGGCGCAGGAAGTCGAGGGTGTCGACGTAGAAGTAGGCGCAGGTGCCGGCGGCTCGTTTCTCCGCGGCGGTGACGGCGTCGTCCACCGTGCCGCCCGACTCGGCGGTCTCGGCCGCGGTGACCGCGCAGAAGCCGAGCGCCATCGCGACCATGCCGGTGTCGACCACCCGCACCGGAACGGGCGCCTCGCGGGCCGCGAGGACCGCCGCGTCGTAGGTGCCGGACAGTTCCGCGGACAGATGCAGCGAGACGATGCCAGTGGCGCCGGACTCGGCGACCTTGCGGTAGTGCTGCGCGAAGAGCTCGGGGCTGGGGCGCGAGGTGGTGACGGGGCGTCGTTTCTGCAGTGCCTGGGCCAGCGACCGGGTGGAGATCTCGGTGCCCTCTTCGAGTGCCTGGTCGCCGAGCACCACGGTCAGCGGTACCGCGGTGATGCCGTGGCGCTCCATCGTCCGCTGCGGCAGGTAGGCCGTGGAATCCGTGACGATCGCGACATGGCGGGACATGAGCTGGAGGTTACCTGGCGTAGCGCCCGCGCGGCAGCCCGGCCCCGCTCACCTGGGAGTTCAGCAGCGCCTCAGGTGGTGCTTTCAGGTCGGGGCTTCTTCTGCCACGGGTAGGCGGGACGCTGCCCGGGCGGGGTGATGGCCTGCCGTGCCGGTTCCTCGGCCGGTCGTCGCTGCGCGGGTCCCGGCGAGGTCTGTCCGGCCGACGCGGTGTCGGCGCTCGGCGCCTCGGGCCACGACGGCGGCGGTGTGGCGGAGTCGGTGGTCGTCCAGTGCCGCAGGGCACCCGCCTCCAGGTCGATCTGTGTGCTCAGGGAGTCCAGGTCGTCGTCGGCGAACCGGCGGGCCCGGTCACGGGCGGCCCAGCGCAGGGAGTCCGCCGAGCGTGTGATGCGCTCGGTGCGTTCGCGCAGTGCGGGCAGCCGCTCGACGAGCGCGGCCCGGTCCGGCTCCGACTCCAGGCGCCGCAGCTCGGCGTCCAGCTCGTGGCCGTGGGCGCTGAGGCGCTGGAAGAGGCCGAGGGACTCCTTCAGCGACTCGTCCTCGGCCACGCCCGCGTGCAGCGCGTCCTGCGTGGCACGCATCGAGGTGCGCAGGGACAGCCGTAGTTGGGCGATCTCGCCCGCCGGGCCCGGCTGGGCGAAGGACTTGGCCCGCAGGGTGTGGTCCTCGACGGTGCGGCGGGCCTGGGTGAGGGTGCGGTCCACGCCGCGCTTGGCGGCACCCACCGCCTTCACCGTGGCGTAGGCGGCCCCTGCGAGGAGCAACGCGAAGAGCAGGACGACCACTGCGACCACTGCTTCCACGACGCTCCTCCTCCGCACTGCCGCGGCACGCTCCGCGCCGCACTTAAACCGTAAACGCAACAGGCAGGCCCGGAGTTCCAGAAGAACCCCGAACCTGCCCGTAGGGGACTACCCCGAGTCGCCGACCGGCACCCGTGCCGACCTCGGTGACCGAGAGCCAAAGGCCGGGCCAGGTCAGGCCGGCGCCGGAAACGCCGACCCCGACACCAGCCCTATCCCCAGCCACAGCCCCAGCCCAGTAAGACCGACGCCTACGCCGTAACGATGTTCACCAGCTTCGGCGCCCGCACGATCACCTTGCGGATCCCCGCACCACCCAGCGCGGCGACGACCTTCTCGTCGGCCAGGGCCACCTTCTCCAGCTCCTCCTCGGAGATGGCCGGCGGCACCTCCAGGCGGGCCTTGACCTTGCCCTTGACCTGGATGACACAGGTGACGGTCTCGTCGACGACGTACGCCGGGTCGGCCACCGGGTAGTCCTGGTGCACGACCGAGTCCCCGTGGCCCAGCTTGCGCCACAGTTCCTCGGCGATGTGCGGGGCCAGCGGCGCGATCAGCAGCACCAGCGACTCGGCCACGGACCGCGGCACGACTCCGCCGGTCTTGGTCAGGTGGTTGTTCAGCTCGGTGATCTTGGCGATGGCGGTGTTGAAGCGCATGCCCTCCAGGTCGCCGCGCACGCCGTCGATCGCCTTGTGCAGGGCACGCAGCGTGTCCTCGTCGGGCTCGGCGTCGACGACGGTGGCCTCGCCGGTCGTCTCGTCGACGATGTTGCGCCACAGCCGCTGCAGCAGACGGAACTGGCCGACCACCGCACGCGTGTCCCAGGGGCGGGAGACGTCCAGCGGGCCCATCGCCATCTCGTACAGGCGCAGCGTGTCCGCGCCGTACTCGGCGCAGATCGCCTCCGGAGTGACGGCGTTCTTCAGGGACTTGCCCATCTTGCCCAGCAGGCGGGAGACCTTCTCGCCCTGGTAGTAGAACGCGCCGTCGCGCTCCTCCACCTCGGCGGCCGGCACGGCGATGCCCCGGCTGTCGCGGTAGACGTAGGCCTGGATCATGCCCTGGTTGAACAGCTTGTGGAACGGCTCGGCCGAGGAGACGTGACCCAGGTCGAACAGGACCTTCGACCAGAAGCGCGCGTACAGCAGGTGCAGGACGGCGTGCTCGGCGCCACCGACGTACAGGTCGACGCCGCCGTGCGGCTGGCCCTCGCGCGGGCCCATCCAGTACTGCTCGATCGCCGGGTCGACCAGCTTCTGGTCGTTGTGCGGGTCCAGGTAACGGAACTCGTACCAGCAGGAACCGGCCCAGTTGGGCATGGTGTTGGTCTCGCGCCGGTACTTCTTCGGTCCGTCGCCCAGGTCCAGGGTGACGTTGACCCAGTCCTCGTTGCGCGACAGCGGCGTCTCGGGCTTGGTGTCGGCGTCGTCCGGGTCGAAGGTGCGCGGGGAGTAGTCCTCGACCTCGGGCAGCTCCAGCGGCAGCATCGACTCCGGCAGCGCGTGGGCGACGCCGTCCTCGTCGTAGACGATCGGGAAGGGCTCGCCCCAGTAGCGCTGGCGGCTGAAAAGCCAGTCGCGCAGGCGGAAGTTGACGGTGCCTTCGCCGATGCCCTTGCGCTCCAGCCACTCCGTGACGCGGGCCTTGGCGTCGGCGACGCCCAGGCCGTCCAGGGAGACCTCGTCGTTGGAGGAGTTGATGATCTTCGCGTCGTACGAGGCGAAGGCGTCCTCCCACGTCGACGTGTCCGTGCCCCGGCCGTCGGTGGGCTCGACGATGCAGTGGATCGGCAGCTCGAAGGCGCGCGCGAACTCGAAGTCGCGCTGGTCGCCGGCCGGTACGGCCATGATCGCGCCGGTGCCGTAGCCCATCAGGACGTAGTCGGCGATGAAGACCGGGACCTGCTCGCCGTTGACCGGGTTGGTGGCGTAGGCGCCGATGAAGACGCCGGTCTTGTCCTTGGCCTCGGCCTGGCGCTCCACGTCGGACTTGGAGGCGGCCTGCGCGCGGTACGCGGCGACGGCCTCGGCCGGGGTGGCGTGGCCGCCGGTCCACACCTGGTGGGTGCCCTCGGGCCAGGCCTCCGGGGTGAACTTCTCGACCAGCGGGTGCTCGGGCGCCAGCACCATGTAGGTCGCGCCGAACAGGGTGTCGGGGCGGGTGGTGAAGACGGTGATGCGCTCGCCGTCGATCGGGAAGTCGACGCGGGCGCCCTCGGAGCGGCCGATCCAGTTGCGCTGCTGCAGCTTGATGGCCTCGGGCCAGTCCAGCTCTTCCAGGTCGTCCAGCAGCCTGTCCGCGTAGGCGGTGATGCGCATGTTCCACTGGCGCAGCTTGGCCTTGAACACGGGGTAGTTGCCGCGCTCGGAGCGGCCGTCGGCGGTGACTTCCTCGTTGGCCAGTACGGTGCCCAGGCCGGGGCACCAGTTGACCGGCGAGTCGGAGGCGTAGGCCAGGCGGAACTCGCCCAGGACGTCGGCGCGCTCGGCCTCGGTCAGCTCGCTCCACGCGCGCGTGTGGCCGGGTACGGCGCGCTCACCGGACTCGAACCGGGCGATCAGCTCGGAGATCGGGCGGGCCTTCTTGGCCTCGTCGTCGTACCAGGAGTTGAAGATCTGCAGGAAGATCCACTGGGTCCACTTGTAGTAGTCCGGGTCGATCGTGGCGAACGACCGGCGCTTGTCGTGGCCCAGGCCCAGCCGGCGCAGCTGGGACTTCATGTTGTTGATGGCCGCCTCGGTGGTGATCCGAGGGTGCTCGCCGGTCTGGACGGCGTGCTGCTCGGCGGGCAGGCCGAAGGCGTCGAAGCCCAGGGTGTGCAGGACGTTGTGGCCGGTCATCCGCTGGAAGCGGGCGGTGACGTCGGTGGCGATGTAGCCCAGGGGGTGGCCCACGTGCAGGCCCGCACCGGAGGGGTACGGGAACATGTCCATGATGAACTTCTTGGGCTTGGCGGCCAGCTCGGGGTCACCCGCCAGGTCACCGCTCGGGTTGGGCGCCTCGTAGGTGCCGTCGGCGTCCCAGAAGTCCTGCCAGCGTGCCTCGATCTCAGCGGCCACGGCGGCCGTGTAGCGGTGCGGCGCGGCATCCGCCGACATGCCAGTGGCGGCAGCGGGGTTCGTCTCGCTCATGATCCTCAAAGCTCCATCGATCGTCTCTGCCAGCGGCGTGTCACTCGGGAAACGAAAAATCCCCTCGCACAGGAGGGGACGCCGCGCCGATTCCGGCCACTCCGTTCACCCGTGGCCGGGACTGATCAGCGCGGCTCGCTAAGCAGAAGGCGTACGGCACGCATGGCGTCAGGGTACCGCAGCGGTCGAGCGGCCCGCGACGGCCTTCCACGGCAGGCGCTGAACAAGAGTCAATGGTTACTTCGCGTAACAGCCACTAAAGGGCATCACAACAAGCCCATTGTCATTTGATAACAACGCAATAACTCAAACCTCGTACCCACCGGTATGGCGCGACCTAGAGTGCGGCAGCGGGACCGCTTTCCCGAACCGCTCGGAGTTGCCCCCATGAACCCTCGACGTAAGTCCCCCTCGCTCCCCCAACCCGGCCGCTCGGCCTATGGGGCGGTGACGGCTGCCGCTCTGATCCTCATACCCCTGGTCGTGCTGGTCGGAGGTGACGCCTTCCGGGACTTCCTCAATTTCGGCGCCGGCGTCCTGTGCCTGGTGTCGCTGAGCTGCTCGGTCATCTGGGGGCTGGTCGCCCAGGACCGGATCTTCCTGAACACACGCCAGCGGATCATCGGCCAGGCGGTGCACCGGACCACCGCGGTCGCCTCGATCGCGTTCCTGTTGCTGCACATCACCACCAAGATCGCCCTCGACCATGTGGAACTGGTCGCCGCGGTGATCCCCTTCGCGCTCGGCGTCACCGGCAGCGCGGGGCTGATCGGCCTGGGCAGCCTGGCCGGACTGCTGATGATCTTCGTGGGCATCACCGGCGCCCTGCGTGGCGCCTTCGCCTCCCCCGCCCCGGTCGCCGCCCGCTGGCGCGCCATGCACATGCTCGCGTACCCGGCCTGGTGCGCCGCCCTGCTCCACGGTCTGTACGCCGGCCGCGAGGCGAAGCCGGTCTTCGTCGTCCTCTACGGCCTGTCCCTGGTGGCCGTGATCGCCGCCCTGGCGCTGCGTTCCGCCCCTCGCCCGGTCAAGCGCAAGGTCGCCGACCGGATCACCGCGCTGCTCGGCACACAGGACGGGCCGGGCCGCGAGGAGCCGGCGGGCGACCGCGACCGGACGGAGGTCTCCGCGCTGCCCGGATACGGCAGGGAGGCCGGAGCGGGCCACCGCGCGGGTCGCCGGGCCGGTCGCCGGGCGGGCTTCGACCAGCGGACGGCTTCCCGGGCCTACGAGGCTCCCGCCGAGCGCGCGGGCGGCTTCGCGGCCGCCTACCGCGCGGTGTCGCGGCGCCCCCGCGCGGGACAGCCGTTCACGGCCGACGAGACCGCGCGGATGGACCTGCCCGATTTCCAGAGCACCCAGTCCCTGCCGCTCACGGACAGCGGCTCGTCGGCCTCCGGCGCCTGGCCGATCCCGTCGCCGCCGCCGGTCGGCGAGGCCCCGCCGTCGGCATACGACCCGCTCGCGGACACGGGATACACCGTCCCCGCTTATGGCAATTCGGGCACCGAAACCTACGGTTCGAGTGACGTGTACGACACCGCTGAGTCGAACACCCTCTATGGCACGTACAACCCGAGTGACACGTACAACAGCGGTCCCGCCACTGAACCATTCCCCGGTGCCTCCTACGACTACGACTACGACTACGAGGCACCGGGTTCGGGCGAACCTTGGAACACGCCTTCCGGAGGCTTTAAGTGAACGAGGCCCTGCCCGACGTCCCGGAAGTCCGCGTCGTCGGACTTCCGCAGCTCACGTCTGGCTTCGACCTTGTCGAACGGCTCGACCTGCCCATGCATCTGAAGGTGCACGGGCCGCTCGAGCCGATGGCCGGCGAGCAGCTCGCCCAGCTCGCCGAACGCATCAACCTCAGGGGCCGCGGAGGTGCGGGCTTCCCCTTCCACAAGAAACTGCGGTCGGTCGCCGAGTCGGCGATCCGCCGCGGCGTACGGCCGGTCGTCGTGATCAACGGCAGTGAGGACGAACCGGCCTGCCGCAAGGACACGGTGCTGATCAACCGTGCCCCGCATCTGATCCTCGACGGCGCGCTGCTGTGTGCCGAGGCGCTCGGCGCCCGCACGCTCGTCGTCGGGGTGACGCGGGAGTCCACCCAGCGCTCGATGGAGGCCGCGCTCGCCGAGCGCGGCCTGAGCAACGGGCGAAGATCGGCGCTACGCGCGCGTGTGCAGCGCAATCCGGTGCGCATGGTCACCGGTGCCGCGGCCTCGCTGATCCGTTCCATCGACGGCGGCCCGGCGATCCCGCCGGGCCGCAAGATCAGCGCCTCGCAGAGCGGGGTCGGCGGAGCGCCGACCCTGCTGTCGAACGCGGAGACGTTCGCCCAGCTGGCCATCGCCGCCCGGATCGGCCCGGAGCGGTACGGCAACACGGGCCTGTACGACGAACCGGGCACCGTCATGCTGACGGTCTCCGGCGCGGTCGCCCGGCCGATGGTCATCGAGGTCCCCACGGGCGTGCCGCTGCGCTACGTCCTGCAGCTGGCAGGCGCCCCGCCGATGCCGCAGGGCGTGCTGACCGGCGGCTACCACGGCAAGTGGATCGACGCAGCGACCGTGAACGAGGCGATCGTCTCCCGCAACTCCCTGGACGCGGTGGGCGGTTCGCTGGGTGCCGGCGCGATCCTGCCGATCGGTCAGGAGACCTGCCCGCTGGGCGAGTCGCTGCGGGTGGCGCAGTGGCTGGCGGAGGAGAGCGCCGGCCAGTGCGGCCCCTGCTACCTCGGACTGCCCGCGGCCGCGCGCGGGATGGAGGACATCCTCAACGGTGGCGGCCCGGCCGCGCTGGAGGCGCTGAAGCAGGTCGCAAGGAACGTGAAGCGGCGCGGGGCGTGCTCGCACCCGGACGGCTCGGCGATGTTCCTGGAGTCGACCATCAAGGCGTTCACCGACGACCTCGCGGCGCACGTCCTCGGGAACGGCTGCGGAAGGCCCGTACAGGGCGTTCTGCCACTCTTCGAGGGCGGCAGGGCCCCCACGGGCATCCCCGGCGGCGGCGAGGCCCAGGAGAACGGCCCCAGCCGTCAGAAGATCTACGTCGACTGGACGCTGTGCCGGGGCCACGGCCTGTGCGCGGACATCCTGCCGGAGGTCTTCGAGCTGGGCGCGGACGGCTTCCCGACGGTCGCCCAGGCCTCGGTGCCCCGCTACGCCGAGGCGAAGGCGCTGCGCGCGGTACGGCGCTGTCCGGCGCTGGCGCTGCGCCTCGAGGAGGACACGCGCGTGCAGCCGGCCCGCAACACGCTGCCGGTGCTGTCGCAGGGCCGCGGCCGGCGGGCGCTCGGGCGCTGAGCACCGTAGGGAAACGAAAGATCCCGCCGGACCGATCGGTCCGGCGGGATCTTGTCTGTGGAGCTAAGGAGAATTGAACTCCTGACCTCCTGCATGCCATGCAGGCGCTCTACCAACTGAGCTATAGCCCCTTGCGGTGTGTCATCCGCTTCGTTTTCCCTTTCGGGCCCCCTCGCGGCGACACAGAGAACATTACACGGTCCCCCCGGTGGAACACCAAATCGTTTCCGCTCTGCACCGCTAGGTCGGGGAATGTCCGATCCGACGCAAGCGGCCCGACGCGGAACCGGCAGGTCCCGGCGTCAGGCCGTGACGAACGAGTAGAACCGCTTGAGGGTGCAGTGCTCCTCCAGGAGCCGCCCGTAGATCGGCTCGCCCTCCAGCTCGCGGTAGGTCTCGATCGGGTCGCCTTTTATGATCAGCGCCCGCGCGCATTCCTCGCACCAGTACTGGTAGTCGGGATTCACCGGTTCCATGTCGCGGACGATCGGCGTACCGCTGCCGCACCAGTCGCACTTCCGCCTGTGTGCACCCATCGATCAGCTCCAGCTGTGGCCGCAGGCCGTGCACACGTAGGAGATCCCGCCGTTGTCGCCGAGCACTTGGGCGACATGCGCGGAACCGCAGGAAGGGCAGCTGAGCCGGGTGGCCGTGTTCCGTATCAACGCCGCTTCGCCGAGGAGGTGGCCGACCTCCTCGAGGATGCTCGCAGGCATCGCTACTCCCTCCCGTCGGGCCGCGCCCCCTTCCGGCCGTTTGATTCTGCCACGGCCGGACCAATACGGTCAGCGACGCCGTGGTACCAGTCCGGCCACAGCACCCACCACCGCCGTCCCGGCCAGCGCACACATGCACACCCACAGCGCCTGCGCAGAGGTATACGCCCCCGGGGCGCCGAGTGACTCAAGCCGGTTGAGGAACAGTGTGCCGAAGGCCGCGACCCCGACGAGCTGCCCCAGCTGGGTCACCGTCGCCAGCAGTCCGCTGGCGTCCGCGGCGTCATCCGGCCGCACCGTGGCCAGCGCCCGGGTCAGAGTCGGACTGTAGGCGAGGGCGAGCCCCACGCCCACGGCGCCGTACGCCACGAACACCGCCACTCCCCCGTCGCCGCCGCCCTTGAGCGCCCAGCCGGCCCCGGCCAGCGACAGCGCGGTGAGCACGAATCCCGCCGGGATGAGCACCCGCCGCCAGGAGGCGGGCCACTTGCTCCAGGTCAGCCCGACCACGCCGAACACGGCGGCGGTCGGCGCGAAGGTCAGCCCGGCCCGCAGCGCGCTCTGACCGAGGCCGCCCTGCAGATGCAGCGTGAGGGTGAACAGGAACCCGGCGTTGACGGCCATCACCGCCAGAATCCGTACGACGGCCAGGGCCATGCCCTGATGACGCAGCACCCGGGGCGCGATCAGCGGGGCGCCACCACGCCGGGCGAGCCGTGCCTCGTAGCCGCAGAACAGCGCGAACACCACCACCGCGGCACCGAGCGACAGCCAGGACCACCACGGCCAGTCCAGCTCCTGACCGAGCACCAGCGGCACCGTGAACAGCGACACCGCCGCTCCGAGCAGCAGCAGTCCGGGCACGTCGAACGGGCGCGCCCGCTCCGCGGCCGGTGCCCCGCCACGTGGCAGGACGCGTCGGCCGATGACCATCAGGGCGATGCCCACCGGCACGTTCACCAGGAACACCGGCCGCCAGCCGGTGCCGAACAGGTCGGCGCTGACCAGGACGCCACCGACGATCTGGCCGGACGCCGCGCCGACCGCGAGGACGGCCGAGTAGGCGCCGAGCGCCCGCACCCGGGCCTCGCCGGTGAAGGTGCGCTGGATCAGGCTGAGCACCTGCGGGATCATCAGCGCCGACCCGGCGCCCTGCACGAGCCGGAACACGATCAGCTGACCGACCCCCTGCGCCAGGCCGCAGGCGAGCGAGGCGGCCGTGAACAGCGCGAGTCCCGCCAGGTGGACCCGGCCGTGGCCCAGCCGGTCACCGAGCCGGGCGCCGGTGATGAGCAGCACGGAGTACGCGATGGTGTAGCCGGCGATCACCAGCTGAAGTTCGGCGCCCGAGGCGTCCAGGTCGGAACCCACCGTCGGGGCCGCGACGTTCACGATGAAGACGTCGAGCAGGGCCATGAACATGGCCGCGAGCACCACCGCGAGCAGCGGCCGGGGCCCGTTGTCAGTGCCAGGCGCTTTACTGGCCACAGGACTTGAGACGGGCGCCACAGGCGGGCCCGTACGAGGAGTCGTCGTCATGCCTGGAGCCTGACGGCCCTCCGGTACGGGTGCCGAGAGCCCGCCGATGCTGGTACTGGCAGCACCTGGCAACGCGGGGGGCCGCCGCGGACGATGAACGCGTGACGACTGGGGGGACGTGACGAGATGGGAACCGCACAGCGCCGCCGGCCCGAGCTGGCCGCCTTTCTGCGCAGCAGGCGCGCCCGGGTGACTCCGGCCGACGTGGGAATGCCGCCGGGCCTGCGGCGCCGCACACCGGGGCTGCGCCGCGAGGAGGTCGCCCAGCTCTCGGGTGTCGGGGTGACCTGGTACACGTGGCTGGAGCAGGGACGCCCGATCAACGCCTCCGCGCAGGTCCTCGACGCCGTGGCGCGCACACTGCGGCTGGACGCGCCGGAGCGGGAGCATCTGTACCACCTCGCCGAAGTGCCGTACGTACCCGCGCCGGGGACTGTGGCGCGGGCCGTGGGCCCGGAGATCCAGGGCATCCTCGACGCCCTCGATCCGCGCCCCGCGGTGGTCTACAACACGCGCTACGACGTCCTGGCCACCAACACCGCCTATCTCGACCTGTTCTTCGCGGACAGCGAGCTCCCCGAGGCGCCGAACGCGCTGTGGACGCTGTTCCAGGAGCCGGAGGAGACCTGCCCGGTGCTGTTCCGCGAGGAGGAGCTGCCGGTCATGGTGGCCACCCTGCGGGCGGCGTACGGGACCCATATCGGGGAGCCGGCCTGGGAGGAGTTCATACGCCGGCTGTCGGCGGCCAGTCCGCTCTTCGCGCGGCTGTGGGAGTCCGGCGACGTGCAGCTGCCCGGGCGCCGGGTGAAGACGTTCCGGCACGCGCTGGTGGGCCAGTTGCGGATGACGTCGCAGTCGCTGTCGATCGACGGGGTGCCGGAGTGCCGGATCGTCGTCTACACGCCGGAGGACGAGGAGACGGTGCGCGGCATGGCGGTGCTGCGGGAGCACTGCCGGCGACAGGCCATCGCGGGGACCGCCGTGGGGCAATGAAAAATCCCGCCCCCTGACCGGGGACGGGATCCTCGTCACTGCTCTTTGACAACTCGACAGAGTGTCGTTCTGTGGAGCTAAGGAGAATTGAACTCCTGACCTCCTGCATGCCATGCAGGCGCTCTACCAACTGAGCTATAGCCCCTTGTGTTCTTCCCGCTCGGCGGGGCGAACAAGAAGAACTTTAGCCTGCGACCTGCCGGAAAGTGAAATCCGGGTCCCGGCGGGGTCGCGGGCGTGGTGCGCGGGCTCAGTCGTCGTCGCCGAGGACCGGCTCGGGCAGGGTGCCGGCGTTGTGCTCGAGCAGGCGCCAGCCGCGGGCGCCCTCGCCGAGGACGGACCAGCAGCAGTTGGAGAGCCCGCCCAGGCTCTCCCAGTTGCGGGCCTCCAGGCCGAGCAGACGGCCGAGGGTGGTCCGGATGGTGCCGCCGTGGCTGACGACGACGAGGGTGCCGTCCTCGGGCAGCTTCTCGGCGTGCCGCAGCACGACGGGAGCGGCACGGTCGGCGACCTCGGTCTCCAGTTCGCCGCCGCCGCGGCGCACCGGCTCGCCGCGCTTCCAAGCGGCGTACTCCTCGCCGTGGCGGGCGATGATCTCGTCGTGCGTCAGGCCCTGCCAGACACCCGCGTACGTCTCGCGCAGGGCCTCGTCGCGTGAGACGTCCAGGCCGGTGAGCGCGGAGAGCTCGGCGGCCGTGTCCGCGGCCCGCTGGAGGTCGGAGGAGACGATCGCGTCGGGGCGCAGGGAGGCGAGCAGCCGGGCGGCGCGGCGGGCCTGGGCCACGCCGGTCTCGGTGAGCTCGACGTCCGTGGTGCCCTGGAAGCGGCGTTCCACGTTCCAGGATGTCTGGCCGTGCCGCCAGAGGATGATGCGGCGGCCGCGACCGGGCGTCCGGTCGGACCCGGCACCCGGTGTGGTCATCGCCACTCACCACCCGCTTCGGCCGCGTCCTCGGCGGCCTGCAGCTTGGCGTGCTCCTCGGCCTTGCCGCGGGTGGCCTTCGCGTCCTCGGGCAGTTCGATCTCGGGGCAGTCCTTCCACAGCCGCTCCAGGGCGTAGAAGATGCGCTCCTCGCTGTGCTGCACGTGGACGACGATGTCGACGTAGTCGAGCAGGATCCAGCGGGACTCGCGGTCGCCCTCGCGGCGGACCGGCTTGGCGCCGAGCTCCTTCAGGAGCCGTTCCTCGATCTCGTCGACGATCGACTTGACCTGGCGGTCGTTGGGTGCGGACGCCAGCAGGAAGGCGTCCGTGATCGACAGCACGTCGCTGACGTCATAGGCGATGACGTCGTGGGCGAGCTTGTCGGCTGCCGCCTGCGCGGCGGTGGTGATGAGCTCGAGAGAGCGGTCAGTGGCGGTCACTACATGGCTTTCCGTCGGCGGTCACTAGACCTCAAGGGTCTCACGGACCGCCGACGGCACCCCACGCCAATAAATCGGGGCAGCCCCCGGCCGAGCGGCGCCTACGACGACGCCGGGCTGTAGTCCTCGCCGAGGATCACCGTCACATCCGCGTTCGAGGAGACCTCGCCCTTGCTGACGGAGCCGGCGGGCAGGCCGAGCGTCTTGGCGACCTCGGTGGCGTTCTCCTTGTCTGCGGCGTCGGCGTAGACGACCTGGGACTCCGACTCGGTGCCGGAGGCGGAGCCGCCGTCCAGGAAGGTGAAGCCGCCGTTCAGCAGGACGACTCGGGCCTTCTCGGTGCGGTCCTTCGCGCCGCTGGCGTTCTGCACGGACACCCGGACAGCGGCGTCCTTGGCGGGGCTCTTCGCGGTGCCGCCCAGGATGTCCTTGACCACACCGGCGCTGGCCTGTGTGTTCAGCGTGCCGTCGTCCTGGACGGGCAGCAGCGCCGTCTTGTAGTCGCCGCCCTTGGCCAGGTCGGCGAGCTTGGCCAGGAAGGTGCCGAGGTCCTTGTCGGTCAGCGACGGGTCGAGGATCTGCGCCAGGGTCTGCACGGTGACGGTCGCGGCCTGCGGGTCGGACGACAGCTTGCGCAGCACGCCCTGCATGACCTGCCCGAACCGCTGGAGCTGCGCGTTGTCGTCCTCACCGGAGGCGCGATAGGTGGCGTAGGCGACGGCCATCTTTCCGCTGAGCGTCTGCTTCTCGCCCTTGTGGACGAGCGGCGCCGCGCTCTTGGACTTGGCGGCCGGGTCGGGCACATCGGTGTCGGTGTCGATGTCGATGTTGCCGACCAGGTCGACGAGGTTCTGCAGGAAGGGCGTGTCCAGGCGCCAGGTGCCCTGGATCTGGGTGCCCAGGACGGTGTCCAGGGCCTCGCGCGTGCCGGAGGAGCCGTCGTCGTCGACGGACTTGGACAGCGTGGTCGCGGTGCCGTCGTCCGAGGTCAGGGCGAGGGAGTTGGGCAGCAGCACGGTGGTGCCCTGCTTGGTGGTGGCGTTCTCGACGAGCAGCGCCGTGGAGGTGCCGCCCTTCTTGGTGTCGTGCAGATGCAGGACGATCACATCGCGCTGCTGGGCGGCCACGGAGGTGTCGCCGGCTCTGTCGGTGTCCGTCGAGGACAGGCCGGGCAGCTTCCCGGCGTACCAGAGGTAGCCGACGCCGCCGACCGCGACCAGCGCGAGCACGACGACGAGGGCGATGACCCGGCTGCGGGCGCGGCGCTTGGCCTCCTCCCGGCGCTCGGTGCGGTTCTCGGTGAACTTCAGCCAGTCGATGACGTCCTCGGAGTCACCGTCGGGCTCCTCGACGAAGGCGAACTGTTCCGTGCGGTAGTCGCGGTCGTCTTCGCGGTCGCCCTGAGATTCCTGGTCGTGGCCGTCGGACCCGGTCCAGGTGCCGCCGTTCCCCTGACCGCCTGGGTGTCCGGGAGCCTGGGGTTCCTGGGCGGGTGTGGCCTGCTGCGGGATGTAGGCGGTCTGCTCCGCGACGCGGGGCTGCCTGTCGTCGGGCGCGGCCTGGCCGTACGGGTCGTAGGCCGTACCGGGCGCCGTGCGCGCGCTCGTGCCGTAGGGGTCGTACGGGTCGTAGGAGGGGACCGGCTGCTGAGTGCCGGTGTCGTAGGCGTCGTACGCAGGGACCGGCGGCTGGTTACCGGTGTCGTAGGGGTCGTACGAGGGGACCGGCTGCTGCGTGCCCGTCGCGTACGGGTCGTAGCCGTAGCCCTGCTGAGCGTAAGGGTCGTAGGCCTGCCCGGGGGCCTGCTGCGGCTGGGCGACCTGCTGGTACACAGGTCGGCCGTACTCGTCGTAGCCGACGAGCTCGTACTGGTCGCCCCCGTGGCCAGCGTCGTATCGGTCGTTCACCGGTGCCCCTCTCGGCTCACTCGCCGCGGTACAGCTCTCGTTTGGCGATGTAGCGCACGACTCCGTCCGGCACCAGATACCAGACGGGGTCGCCCTTGGCGACTCTCGCACGGCAGTCCGTGGAGGAGATGGCGAGGGCGGGAACCTCGACGAAGGAGACGCCGCCCTCCGGCAGGCCGGGGTCCGCCAGGTGGTGGCCGGGCCGGGTGACACCGATGAAGTGCGCGAGGGAGAAGAGCTCCTCCGTGTCGCGCCAGGTGAGGATCTGGTCCAGGGCGTCGGCGCCGGTGATGAAGAACAGGTCCGTGTCCGGGTTGAGCGCGCGCAGGTCGCGCAGGGTGTCCACGGTGTAGGTGGGGCCGCCGCGGTCGATGTCGATGCGGCTGACGGAGAACTGCGGGTTCTCGGCGGTCGCGATGACCGTCATCAGATAGCGGTCCTCGGCGGCGGAGACGTTGCGGTGGGACTTCTGCCAGGGCTGGCCGGTGGGGACGAACACCACCTCGTCCAGGTGGAACTGGGCCGCGACCTCGCTGGCCGCCACGAGGTGACCGTGGTGGATCGGATCGAACGTTCCGCCCATGACGCCGAGCCGGCGCTTGCTGCTGCGGGCCGGGCCCTGCCCGGGGCCACCTATGCGTGCCTTTGCCGGGCGGTGCCGGGTGTCCGGGGCGTCGGCCGCTTCATGCGCCGGACCGGTAGGCATGTCCTGCTCTCCCATGCGTGCAGACCCTACCGGCCCGGGCTGTGGGCGTCGGCCGACGGTTCCCCGCTGCCCGCGCTGCGGGCTCTTACCCGGGTTCAGCGGTCGCGGTTGAAGCGGGTGGTGACCCAGAGCAGCAGCAACAGGATGATGAACGCGCCGCCTCCGGTGACCAGGGGGTTGAGGCTGTCGTGGTTGCCACCGTGCTCCTCGCCCTCGGCGGCGAGGGTGACCAGCTGGGCAGCAGCGCTGTGGAAGCTCATCTTCGGCAGGACCTATCCGGTGTGGGCGGGATAAAGATGTCGGCCCATCGTAAGCGGGCGGCTCCATGCGGCTCACGCCGACTCCGCCGTTGGGGACGTCCGGGCGAACCCCTAGGTGAAAGGTCGGGGTCGTCCCGAGCGCGGGAAGGAACTCGGCGGTGCCGTCAGTCGTCTTTATTTTTGTAGCCGCGCAGCAGCAGCCACGCGGTCAACACGCCACCCACGACCATCACGATCAGTACGACCCGGAGCAGATTTCCCGCTCCCTGCTGCTCGGCGGCACCTGCGGCCTGGGCCAGCCAGGCGGCTGCGGGACTGTGCTCCATGGTGCTGGACTCCGTTCGCTGTGCTGCCCGTCCACGGTAACCCGGCCTAGGCTGGGCCCTTCCGCGGGGCACGGAGGGCACAGCACAGCGCTCCAGAGCACGGCACTCATACGTACATGGGGGAAGACATGTCCGACGACGGCCACCAGCACACCGGGCACGAGCACGTGCCCAGCCGGCAGCGCAGGCGCTTTCCGGAGATCTCCTCGCGTGCCTACGAGCATCCCGCGGACCGCTCCGCGCTGGTGGCGCTGCGCAAGCTGAGCGGTTTCGACACCGTCTTCAAGGCACTGAGCGGGCTGCTGCCCGAGCGAAGCCTGAGGCTGCTGTTCCTGTCCGACTCCGTGCGTGTCTCGGACCGGCAGTTCTCACATCTCAACGACATGCTGCGGGACGCCTGTTACATCCTGGACCTGGAGAAGGTCCCGCCGATGTACGTCAACCAGGACCCGCAGCCCAACGCGATGTGCATCGGCCTGGACGAGCCGATCATCGTGGTCACCACGGGGCTCGTCGAGCTGCTCGACGAGGAGGAGATGCGGGCGGTGATCGGCCATGAGGTCGGCCACGCGCTGTCAGGGCACTCCGTGTACCGGACGGTCCTGCTGTTCCTGACGAACCTCGCGCTGCGGGTGGCGTGGATCCCGCTGGGCAATGTGGCGGTCATGGCGATCGTGACGGCGCTGCGGGAGTGGTTCCGCAAGTCGGAGCTGTCCGCCGACCGGGCCGGACTGCTGGTGGGCCAGGACCTCCGGGCGTCGATGCGCGGCCTGATGAAGCTGGCGGGCGGCAACCATCTGCACGAGATGAACGTGGACGCGTTCCTGGAGCAGGCCGAGGAGTACGAGGCGGGCGGTGACCTGCGCGACTCGGTGCTGAAGATCCTCAATGTGCTGCCGCGTTCCCACCCGTTCGCCACCGTGCGCGCGGCCGAGCTGAAGAAGTGGGCGGCCAGTCGGGACTACCAGCGGATCATGGACGGCCACTACCCGCGGCGCAGCGAGGACAAGGACACCTCGGTCTCGGACTCCTTCCGCGAGTCGGCGGCGCACTACGCCGGGCATGTCAGAAGCTCCAAGGACCCGCTGATGAAGCTGGTCACCGACATAGCCGGCGGGGCCGGGGACCTCGGCAGCCGGGTGCGGCGCGGCTTCGGCGGCTTCGGCGCGAGCCCGGGTTCCGCCGGAGCCGGAGCGAACGGCTCCGCGGACACCCCGCCGACCGACACCCCGCCGAAGGACCAGCCCCCACGGGACGAGCCTCCGCGCGACGAGAACTGACCCGAGCGCTCTTCCCCAGGGCCCTCTGCCGGGGGACCTCTCGGCCTGAGCCGCCTTCCCCGGGGCCGGCCCTCTTCCCGGGGACCTCTCCCCCTGATCCGTCTGCCCCGGGCCTTCCGCACCCGGGGACCTCTCCCCTGGGCTGTCTGACCCGGGCGCCTTCCCGCCCGGGGCCCTCCCGGGGACCCTCGCCGGGGGCTCTCTGCCCCGGGGACCTCTCCTCTGAGCCGTATGCAACCAGCCCCTCAGCGCCAGCGCCCTCCCCCGGGCCGGTCTCCCCAGCCCTTCCGCCCCAGCCCACCTACCCACGAGCCTCCTGCCCCGAGACCCAAGCCCCTGGACCGTCGGCAACCGGGCCTTCCGCGCCGGGGCCCTCTCCCCAGCCCTCCCTTCCCCAGAACCCTCCACCCCGGGGCCCCTCTCCCCCAGCCCTCCCTTCCCCAGGGCCTTCTACCCCCGGGCCCCTCCCCCCAGCCCCGCCCTCACACCCGCGGCTGGGCCTCGTCCGCCAGCGTCCCGCACAGCGCGGGGGTGACGCCGCCGGCGAAGGGGTTGGTGCCCGCGGGGCCGCCCTGCTCGGCGGTCTGGCCGGCCAGGAGGGGGCGCAGATGGTTGGTGGAGTCCTCGGTGCAGGACAGCGGTCCGGCCTGGACGGAGGAGAGGGCCAGGTGGGCCTGGTGCAGCCGCAGGTCGTCGCGGTCGAAGCGGAAGCGCAGCTCACGGCGGACGGTGAACAGCGACGCCTTGGCACCGGGCCCGGCATCGGCGGGCCGCAGGGCGTACACGAAGGTGTGGTCCGCGGTGACCTCCAGCGTGGAGGCGTCGGCCTCGACGGCGTGGAGCGTGCCGCGGACCCGGATCCCGCGGTCGGCGAGCTCGGTGTCGGAGGGGTCGAAGCGGATCAGCCAGCCGGTGGGCGCGTGCAGGCCATCGGCGGCGGGGCGGGCGAAACTCTCGTCGAACTGGGCGAGTTGGTCGGGAGCGAGAAGCACACGCACCGGACGGACCTGCCGGCCGGTGACCACCTCGGGATACAGGGAGGAGCGGACGATGTAGTCCTTGGCGGTGGTCAGGGCGCTGACGACCTGGCTGTCGGAGAAGTTCGCCGTGCGCCGGGAGGCGGGCAGCGGGATGCCCTCCGCGCCGACGCGGTACGGGGCGGCGGGGCTGTGCGCGAACAGCTCCGCGGGGACGGTGGCGCCGGGGACCTTGCCGTGCGGGGCGAGCGGCACGACGGTCATCCGCAGCGGTTCGGTGGGCTGGGAGGTGGCGCGGGAGGTCTGGTACGGGTGCCGTACGCCCATGTAGATCGCGGTGCCGAAGGCCAGGGCGATCAGCAGGACGAGAAAGAGCGCCTGGCGGGGCAGGCCGCGGCGCAGCGGCGGGCGGCTGCGGACGGCGGGCGCATGGTCGGCCATGCGCTCCTGGGCGGAGAACTCCTGGAGGCGGGCAGCACGGACGAACGACTCGTCGAACACGACGGATCGGTACTCGTCGTCCGCACCGCCGGGGGCGCCGTCGGGTGTCCCCTCCGGTGGCTCTCCTGGCCCTCCCATACCTTCAGGGTAGGTCTCCGGAAGGCCCGGTAAACGCCCTGGTACACGACAAGTTCTGACAGGTTCTCACCAGGTCCGGCAGGGCTCGGACGGGACTGGTGAGGGGCTCGCGCGGGGGCTCCTGGACAGAGACAGCGGGACCCGGACGGGACCCTGCGCGGGGGTCCGGATCAGGGTGGGGGCGGGACCGTCGAGACGACCGGCCGGGGCGGTTCGGCTGAGGCGGGCGGGGAGGCCGTGCCGCCCTGTTCCAGCCGGGAAGCCGCGCCACCCTGCTCCAGCTCGGTGGTGGCGGGCGGCGGGGCCGGGTCCTGGCGGCCCGAGGAGGCGCCTCGGTAGACGGCCGCGAAGGCCAGGACGACCATGCCGACACCCATCACGAGCGCGAGCACCCAGGCGACGGGCCGGTGCCAGCGGCCGTACCGGCCGTACCGGCCGTAGGGTCCGGCGAAGCCGTAGCGGCCCTCCAGGATGTCCGGGTCGTCCAGATCGTCGAGGTCCGGATCATGGCCGAATCCGGTGCGGTGGGGCCTGCCGTCGGGGCCGTGGCCGTCGCCGTAGTGGTCGCTGCCGCCGTGGGCGCGGCGGGCGGCCTCGGCCTCGGAGGCCTCGGCTCTGGCCTGCGCGGCGGCCAGGAGGCGTTCGACGGCGGTCGGCTCATGTACTTCGGCCGCCCGTACGAAGGCCTCGTCGAAGACCACGGAGGCGAACTCTTCGTCCGACACCCCGCGGTCGTGGTCGTCGTCGGGCTCCCAGCCGTCGGGAAACGGCGTACCCCCCACGTCCTCCGGCACGGGTCCAGAGTAGACCTGGGGGGTCATTTTGGGCAGACGGTACGGAAATTCTCCGCAGCCCGGACCAGCCTGGACCAGCCCGGTTCAACAGCCCGGATCAGTCCGGAACAGCGGACCGATCAGCGGACGGCTCAGCGCCGTACGTGCCCGTCGCCGGTGACGATGTACTTCGTGCTGGTCAGCTCCGGCAGGCCCATCGGGCCGCGGGCATGCAGCTTCTGGGTGGAGATGCCGATCTCCGCGCCGAAGCCGAACTGGCCGCCGTCGGTGAAGCGGGTGGAGGCGTTCACGGCGACGGTGGTGGAGTCGACCAGCTGGGTGAAGCGGCGGGCGGCCTGCTGGGAGGTGGTGACGATGGCCTCGGTGTGGCCGGAGGTCCACAGCCGGATGTGCTCCACGGCCCGGTCGAGCGAGTCGACGACCGCGGCGGCGATGTCGTAGGACAGGTACTCGGTCTCCCAGTCCTCCGCGGTGGCCTCGACGACGGTGGCCCGGGAGTCCTTGGCGTAGGCCATGACCCGGTCGTCGGCGTGCACGGTCACGCCCGCCTCGGCGAGGGCGTCCAGGGCGCGCGGCAGGAACTCGGCGGCGATGTCCTGGTGGACCAGAACGGTCTCGGCGGCGTTGCAGACGCCGACGCGCTGGGCCTTGGAGTTGATCAGGATCTCGACGGCCATGTCGAGGTCGGCGGCGGCGTCGACGTAGACGTGGCAGTTGCCGGTGCCGGTCTCGATGACGGGGACGACGGACTCCTGCACGACGGTGTTGATCAGCGAGGCGCCGCCGCGCGGGATCAGCACGTCGACCAGGCCGCGGGCGCGCATCAGCTCGCGCACGCTGTCGCGGCTCTCGCCGGGCACCAGCTGGATGGCGTCGGCGGGCAGCCCGGCGCCGCCCACGGCGTCGCGCAGGACCCGCACCAGGGCGGAGTTCGACTGGTACGCCGAGGACGAGCCGCGCAGCAGGACCGCGTTGCCGGACTTCAGGCACAGGGCGGCGGCGTCGACGGTGACGTTGGGGCGGCCCTCGTAGATGATGCCGACGACACCGAGCGGGACGCGGACCTGGCGCAGGTCGATGCCGTTGGGGAGGGTGGAGCCGCGGACGACCTCACCGACCGGGTCGGGCAGGGCGGCGACGTCCCGTACGTCGGCGGCGATGGCCCGCACCCGCTCCGGGGTGAGGGTGAGCCGGTCGACCATGCCCTCGCTCATGCCGTTCTCACGGGCCTTGGCGAGGTCCAGGGCGTTGGCCTCGACGATCTCGCTCGTGCGGACCTCCAGCGCGTCCGCGATGGCCAGCAGCGCGTCGTCCTTGTCCGCCCGCGGCAGCGGCGCGAGCGTGGCGGCGGCGGCCTTGGCCCGGTAGGCGGCCTGGGTGACCGGGGAGATGGAGTCGTACGGGGAGAGCGTGGTCATGCAAGAAAGGGTAGTGCGCCCGGGGCACCCTTCCACGCGACGTCCCACAGCCCGAGACACGGGCTCCCACTGCACGTCCCCCAGGGGCGCGGGGAACTGCGCGACCAGCCACGTACGACGTGCACCCGGCGAACGACAGCGACCAGCCCCCACGAACCCCGTCGGCTCAGTAGGGGTGCACTCCCACCGGCGTGGCCGGCGGCGGCCCGTACCCCTCCGAGATCCGCTGGTGGTACGTGTCCCGGTCGATGACCTCGAGGCCGACGATCTCCCACGGCGGCAACCCCGCGGTCTGCCGATGCTCGCCCCACAGGCGGAGCGCAACCGCGGCGGCGTCGTGCAGATCGCGGGCCTCCTCCCAGTACCGGATCTCGGCGTGGTCGTCGGCGTACCGGCTGGTCAGCAGAAAGGGGTGGTCGTGTGCGAGCTGCTCCAGCGCCCGCCGCACCTCCTTCAGCGGGGCGGGTTCGCCGGAGACGCTGAGAGTGATGTGCCACAGCCGGGGCAGGTCGACCTGCTCCCCTTCGTACCGGTCGCCCGCCGCCACGCTGGTCAGGGCGCGCTCTTCGCCGGCCGCGCGGGACGCCGCCGCCCCAGGGCGCACTCGTCTCACGACGGCCTCCTTACTCCGCAGTGCCGGGGGCCGCCCGGCAACGACCGGGCGCCCCGACGGGCCCATGTCGCGCCTGGGCGAAACTGCTCCCAGAACGCGTCCCTCACACAAAGTTGAGCAGGCCGCAAGCCTCTGTGGGGCGGTTTTACGGAACGTCCCCCGCCGGGGGCGGACCTTTCCGGCTCTTTTACGGGTGCAGGAGGACGAGGTCGTCCCTGTGTACGACCTCGCGTTCGTACCCCGGTCCCAGTTCGGCGGCCAGCTCGTGGGTGGAGCGTCCGATCAGAAGGGGGATCTCCTTGGCATCGAAGTTGACGAGCCCGCGGGCGACGGCGCGCCCCTGCCCGTCGCGCAGCTCGACCGGGTCACCGGCGCTGAAGTCGCCCTCGACGGCGGCGATACCGGCCGGCAGCAGCGACTTGCGGCCCTCTACGACGGCCCGTACGGCCCCGTCGTCGAGGATGAGCGCGCCCTGCGGGGCGGAGGCGTGCTGGAGCCACAGCAGCCGGTCGGCGGAACGCTTGCCGGTGGAGTGGAAGTAGGTGCCGGTGTCCTGGCCGGTGAGGGCCTCGGCGGCGTGGACGGCGCTGGTGAGGACGACGGGGATGCCGGCCGCGGCGGCGATCCGGGCCGCCTCCACCTTGGTGACCATGCCGCCGGTGCCGACGCCGGCCTTGCCGGCGCTGCCGATCTCGACGTGCTCCAGGTCGGCGGGGCCCCGCACCTCGGCGATCCGCGAGGTGCCCGGTTTGCTCGGGTCGCCGTCGTACACGCCGTCCACGTCGGACAGCAGCACGAGCAGGTCGGCGCGCACCAGGTGCGCCACGAGCGCGGCGAGCCGGTCGTTGTCGCCGAAGCGGATCTCGTCGGTGGCGACGGTGTCGTTCTCGTTGACGATGGGCAGCGCGCCCATCGCGAGGAGCTTGTCGAGGGTGCGGGAGGCGTTGCGGTGGTGGGCGCGGCGGCTCATGTCGTCGGAGGTGAGCAGCACCTGGCCGACGCGGATGCCGTAGCGGGCGCAGGAGGCGGTGTAGCGGGCGACGAGCAGGCCCTGGCCGACGCTGGCGGCGGCCTGCTGGCGGGCGAGGTCCTTGGGGCGGCGGCGCAGGCCCAGCGGGGCGAGCCCGGCGGCGATGGCGCCGGAGGAGACCAGGACGATCTCCTTCTCACCTCCGCTGCGGCTCTTGGCGAGGACGTCGACGAGCGCGTCGACCCGGTCGGCGTCGAGCCCGCCGGAGGCGGTGGTCAGCGACGAAGAACCCACCTTGACGACGATCCTGTGGGCCTCGCGCACGGCCTGCCTTGCCCCTGACACTCGCTTTTCCGTCCCCTCACAGCTCTTGGATCACTCGCCCGCAATGTACGCGAAGGGAAACGCCTCACGCGCGGGAGTTCCAACCCCCGGAATCACCCCATCACCCCACGGGTCCTGCGGCCACCCGGCAGGTGGCCCGACGACACGCGGCCCACACCGAGCGGGCCCGCTGCGACACGCGGCGGGGCCGTACGTGAAGCCACCATCGGCCCCGGGGCCACTACCCCGCCCGGCCCGCCTCGGCCTCAACGACGCCCGCACCCTCGGCCCCGGCCCCCGCCTCCATCGCCGCGGCCCTGGCCGTCTGCCCCAGATTCCGGCTCTCCGCCTTCAGCGCGAGGTTCGCGACCGCGGTGTCGAACTGGTCGATGGACTTCGGCTCGTCCGGACCGAGCAGGTACCGCTTGAGCTCGGCCCGCTCCTCGGCGAGCGGGTCCGTCGCCGGATCGCGGACGGCGTCCAGCAGGGCGCCCATCTCGGCGGCGCTGTTGGAGAGGATCACCGCGGCTCGCACGGCGGTGTTCTGCCGCTTGAACTCCTCCGCGCCGAGCCCGGCCGAGTCCGTGACGGCGTACGGCTTGCCGCTGGCGATGAAGTCGGAGACGACGGAGGAGATGTCGGAGACCATCGCGTCGGAGACGTTGAAGCAGTCGTACAGATGCGGCTCGGCGCCCGTGATGACCCGGTGCTCCCAGGCGGGGAAGGCTCGCCAGTAGGCGGCGTTCCACTCGGTGCGCAGCCGGGCGATCTCCTGGTGCCGCTCGATGTCGACGAGTCCGTCACGTGTGGCCTCGGCCTCGTCGCGCGCCTCGGTGGAGCCGGTCAGCTCGGCCAGGCGGGACTCGATGCGGGCCAGCTCGGCCCGGGCGTGCGCGGACGCCTCCGGGTCCGCCGCGAGGGCCGGGTCGGCGACGCGCTCGGCGGCGGCCTGCTCGACGAGGGCGGTGATGCGCTGGTGGGCGGCCTTGGCCTGGGCGCTGACCGTGCCGGTGAAGGGGTGCGGCTTGTACAGGACACGCACCGGCGGGTCGGCCTGCACGAGCGCCTTCACGATGTTCTCGCCGGCCAGCACGAGCGAGGTGTTGCCGGGGTTGTCGTCCCAGCCCTCCCAGGTGGGCGCGTACAGGACGGTGGGCATACGGCCCTCCGGCACGCCCTGCCAGGTCCGGATGGGCGCGAGCTGGGGGCGGCCGACCTCGACGATGTCGTCGTCGCGGACGCCGACATCCGCGATGGCGTAGCGGTCGCGGCCCGCGCGGCCGGCGGTCCACACCTCGTCGTAGACCTTGCTGAAGGGGTTGACGCTGGCGAGCTTGTCGCTGTCGCCGTGGCCGATGAAGACGTGCTTCATGGTGGGCACGCGCAGCATGTGGATGTTCTTGCCGACGTTCGCCGCGTACAGCGCGACCCGCACGGTCGACAGGTCCATGTTCATCAGATGCACGCCGCCGGGCACGCACAGGACGGGCACGGTGGTGGGCGTGAGGCGCTCCATTATCGTGCGCTCGCGCAGGATGATCAGCGGGGTGGAGTCGAGCTGCTCCATGGTCTGGAGCCACATGTTGACCTGGTAGGCGGAGTCCTTGGAGCCGGAGAAGTACAGCACCGTCTCGGGCCGGTAGGCGCGCAGCCACGCGTCGACGGCGTCCAGGACCTTCTCGGCGTTCGGCGGGATTCTGTCGCCGCGCACGTACGGCGCGAGGGCCAGGTCGTAGGCGGCGGCCAGCACCAGCGTGAGGACGATGCCGACGAAGCCGACCAGGTCGCTGCCGGTGCCGGCGGCGAGCAGTATCCCGACGACCGCGAACAGGTCGAGGTGGAGCACCTTCTCCGCGGAGCGGTGCAGCAGGGCGCGCGGCGGGGCGTCGGGGATGCGGATGCGCGAGGCCAGGTCGATGTTGCGGGTGACGACCGGCAGCCTGCGGCGGTTGCGGATCAGGGTGACCAGCGCGCCGTGCGGGGCCTGGAGGCCGTAGAACGCGATGAAACAGGCGACCGTGCTGTAGAAGATCACACTGTCCGAGAGGTCCAGTCGGGACAGCAGCAGGACGAGAAGCAGCTGCCTGATCAGAAAGCGGATCGACAGACCCGCGCGCACCTTGCTGAGGCGGTTGATCAGATAACTGCCCTTGTGGTGCAGATAGTGGTCCGCCAGGTACGTCACGGCGGCCGCGGCGACGAAGGCGGGCACGCTCGGCACGAGCGCGGCCACCATGAGTGCCGGGAAGGCCAGCGCCAGGAGGACCGCTGCGGCCAGTTCGGCCGCGCTGCCGACCCGGGCTACGCGAATAGCGGTGGTTATCACGGAGAACCTGCTCTGTGGGGTACCTGTGGTAAAAGTCCTGCGTCCGTCGACCGACTGGAGCCGGTCTCCGTAAAATCGGAAAAACATGAGGGTCACTTTCCCGAAATTTACGGATTCAGGCCCCTGCGAATGCTTTCCGAACGACTCCCGAACGGACATCACAGAGGCCTGAATGAAAGAAAGCTAATTGATCTCGATTATGCCATGCCGTCCTGTCGGTCCAGGACGCTCGCCAGCGCCTGCTCGAATCCCGAGGCCTTGCCCGCGGCCGCCGTCGGGTCCTGCTGGCGGACGTCGATGACATGCCCCGTGAGCTCGGAGAGCAGCACGTCGAGGGAGGTGCGGGCGACGGCCTCGGAGGAGAGCAGACTGTGCGTCGGCTCCTGGCCGAAAGCCTTGGTCCGCATCGGCGTGGCGGTGCGCTCGGGGTTGATGCAGTTGACCCGGACGCCGTCCGCGGCCCACTCGTCCGCCAGCGCCTGGGTGAGATTCACCATGGCCGCCTTGGTGGAGGAGTAGAGGCTGTATTCGGCGCGGCCGCGGGTGTAGCTGCTGGAGGTGTACAGCAGCAGCTGCCCCTTGGTCTCGGCCAGGTATTTGTACGCCGACCGCGCGATCTGCACGGGCGCGAGATAGTTCACCCGCAGCGCCTCCTGAATGGTGGCGTTGTCGGTCTCGGCGAGTTTGCCGATGCGCAGGACACCCGCGGTGTTCACGACGTAGTCGATGCGCCCGGTCTCGGCGTACGCCTTGGACAGCGCGTCGTCCACCTCCTCGGGGTTCTCCACATGGGTGCCGGTGGTGGAGCGGCCGAGCGCGTACACCTCGGCGCCGTAGGACCCGGCCAGCTCGGCGATGTCCTTGCCGATGCCGTACGAGCCGCCGAAGACGACGACGGTCTTGCCGGTCAGCAGCTCGCGGTAGGCCTCCTCGCCGGTCGGCTCGGGCGCGGCGGTGGAGCCGAGCTGGAAGAGCTTGTCGGCGATGAAGACGTCGACGGGCTGGGTGACCTTCATGTTGTACTCGTCACCCGCCACGACGTGGATGGGCACGTCGGGCAGGTACTTCAGTACGACGGAGCAGTCGTCGGTGGCCTGGAAGTGCGGGTCGCCGGCGGCGATCTCGTAGGCGTGCCGGATCGTGGACAGCTTGAAGGCCTGCGGGGTCTGGCCGCGGCGCAGCCGGGAGCGGTCCGGGATCTCGGTGATGAACTCGCCGTCCTCGCCGTGGGTGCGGGTCACGATGATCGTGTCCGCGGACGGGATCGCCACGTCGACGGCCTGGTAGCGCTCCAGCGCGGCGACACAGTCGTCGATGACGCGCTGCGACAGCAGCGGACGTACGGCGTCGTGGAAGAGGACGTTGACGTCCTCGCCCTCGGCCAGTCCCTCGCCCAGGGCCTCGATGGCGCGCTCGGTCGTCTCGTTGCGGGTGGCGCCGCCCTCGATGATCCGGCGGACCTTGCGGAATCCGGCCTTGTCGACGATCCGCTCGATATCGGGCACATAGCCGGGGGCCATCAACACGATGACGTCGTCGACCGAATCCGCGTTCTCGAAGGAGGTCAGGGTGTGCTCGATGACCGCCTTGCCGGCGATCTTCAACAGCTGCTTGGGGATCGACAGACCCACGCGCTGACCGGTACCACCGGCGAGGACGACGGCGGTCGTGCGGGGCTTGGCTAGCGGCTGGGACACAGATGACCTACCTCGGGGCGACAGGGACTTCGAAATCGTCCCACTCTCCGTCACCGCGATGCAAGGCGGGTGTCCTTCACCTCATATGCGTACGCAACCTGTCATTCACCTTGCGCTCACGGTGATTGACGGATCATTCCCGAGTGCGGGCCATGGAATTCCTGTGAGTTACTCCACTCCGCGGAAACGGATCTTCACTCCGTGGCGCACAGGTGCAGGTCTTCTTCATATACATCACCGGTTCGTTGCGTACATGCCGAGAACGCGGCGCGCCCGCCGGACCGATTGCCGCGGAATTCGGGAACTCGATTCCGCGGCAATCGACTTCTCGTACGACTCCCCCGCCCGGCCGTCGCCGTACGGCTCACCCGCCCAACTCGCCCGTACGGCTCACCCGGCCTGGACCCCGGGCCGCCCGGCCTCCACCCGCAGCCGGGCCAGGGTGCTCCCGGCGGACGTCGGCTGCCGCACGGTGTCGACGACGCGGATGCGGGCGTCGGGCAGGGTGTCGCCGGAGGCCACGCCGAGGCTGAACACCCCGTCCGGCAGGGGGCTTCCACGGCACGCGCGGCGCTCTCCGGCAGCCACAGCTGCGCCGAGGCGGCGGTGCCGAGCACGGCCGCGCCCGCGGTCAGCAGAAGGCGTCGGTCCCGCGACCGAGCTCCGGTCACGCGTGTCATCGGCAACTCCCCTGTCTTCGCTGTCACTCGGACAGTCGGGGAGCTCCCACGGCGGCGTGGACCGGCCACTGAACAGGGAGGAGCGCGAGCACGACAAGCAGAGCAACGGAAACGGGCGGCCCGCGCAGAACGCGGACCGCCCGTCAGTTCACTTATCCCGTGAGGCTCTAGAAGGGCTCGAAGTCGTCGAACTCCTGCTGCGCCTCGTCGCGTTCGGCCTGCTTGTCCCGGCGTCGCTGCGCCGCGGGCCGCGCCGTGTCGAGGCGGTGGTCCTCACCGCGCCGGCCCAGCATCTCCGCACCGGCCATGACCGACGGCTCCCAGTCGAAGACGACCGCGTTGTCCTCGGGGCCGATGGCGACGCCGTCGCCCGAGCGGGCACCGGCCTTCATCAGCTCCTCCTCGACACCGAGGCGGTTGAGCCGGTCGGCGAGGTAGCCGACGGCCTCGTCGTTGTTGAAGTCGGTCTGCCGCACCCAGCGCTCCGGCTTCTCGCCGCGCACCCGGAACAGCGGCTCGCCGCCGGCGTCCTCGCGTACGACGGTGAAGCCCGCGTCGTCCACGGCCTTGGGCCGGATGACGATCCGGGTCGCCTCCTCCTTGGGCTTGGCGGCACGCGCCCGGCCGACCAGGTCGGCCAGCGCGAAGGACAGCTCCTTGAGGCCGATGTGCGCCACGGCGGACACCTCGAAGACGCGGTAGCCGCGCGCCTCCAGGTCCGGCCGCACCATCTCGGCGAGGTCCTTGCCGTCCGGCACGTCGATCTTGTTCAGCACGACGATGCGCGGCCGGTTGTCCAGCCCGCCGTACTGCTTCAGCTCGGCCTCGATGATGTCCAGGTCGGAGACCGGGTCACGGTCGGACTCCAGCGTCGCGGTGTCCAGCACATGCACCAGCACCGAGCAGCGCTCCACGTGCCGCAGGAACTCCAGGCCCAGGCCCTTGCCCTGGCTGGCGCCCGGGATCAGACCCGGCACGTCGGCGATGGTGTAGACGGTGTTGCCGGCCGTCACCACGCCCAGGTTCGGCACGAGGGTCGTGAAGGGGTAGTCGGCGATCTTCGGCTTGGCCGCGGACAGCACCGAGATCAGCGAGGACTTGCCCGCGCTCGGGTAGCCGACCAGCGCCACGTCGGCGACCGTCTTCAGCTCCAGGACGATGTCCTGGAGGTCACCCGGCTCACCGAGCAGCGCGAAGCCGGGCGCCTTGCGGCGGGCGGAGGCCAGCGCGGCGTTGCCGAGCCCGCCCCGGCCGCCCTGCGCGGCGACGTAGGAGGTGCCGTGGCCGACCAGGTCGGCGAGGACGTTGCCCTGCTTGTCGAGGACGACGGTGCCGTCCGGCACGACGAGGACCAGGTCCTGGCCGTCCTTGCCGGAGCGGTTGCCGCCCTCACCGGGCTTGCCGTTGGTGGCCTTGCGGTGCGGCGAGTGGTGGTACTCGAGCAGCGTTGTCACGGACTGGTCGACGGTGAGGATGACGTCACCGCCACGCCCGCCGTTGCCGCCGTCCGGGCCGCCCAGCGGCTTGAACTTCTCACGGTGGACGGAGGCACAGCCGTGACCTCCGCTACCCGCGGCGACGTGCAGCTCGACGCGGTCCACGAAGGTGGTCATGTGGTGCCTCCAGATACGTACGGGAATGTCTACTACGTAACACGCGAAAGGCGGACCCGCCTTCCCGACCGGGAAGTGAGGTCCGCCTCGCGGAACGAAACGTCCAGAAGGAAACGTTCAGAACGAAACGTTCGGTCGAAACCATGTCTCAGGTTTCATCGGCTTGAATCAGCAGATTCAGGCGACCGGAACGACGTTCACGACCTTGCGGCCACGGTGGGTGCCGAACTGCACCGCACCGGCCTGCAGGGCGAACAGCGTGTCGTCGCCGCCACGGCCGACGCCCGCACCCGGGTGGAAGTGCGTGCCGCGCTGACGGATCAGGATCTCACCGGCGTTCACGACCTGACCGCCGAAGCGCTTCACGCCGAGCCGCTGGGCGTTGGAGTCGCGACCGTTCCGGGTGGACGATGCGCCCTTCTTGTGTGCCATTGCTCAGTCCCTCTTTACTTCGCGGCCGTCGGGATGGACGTGACCTTGATCGCCGTGTACTGCTGGCGGTGACCCTGGCGACGACGGTAGCCCGTCTTGTTCTTGTAGCGCAGAATGTCGATCTTCTGGCCCTTGTGGTGGTCCACGACCTCGGCCTGGACCTTGATGCCGGCCAGCACCCACGGGTCGCTGGTCACGGCGTCGCCGTCGACAACGAGCAGGGTCGAGAGCTCGACCGTGTCGCCAACCTTGGCGGTGGAAATCTTGTCAACCTCGACGACGTCGCCGACAGCAACCTTGTGCTGGCGACCGCCGCTGCGCACGATGGCGTACACGCGGATCTCTCTTTCACTCGGAACGGCACCCCGCAGGCCAGCCGCCCGGCGGACAGCGCGGACGACCTCTCCCGACCACCGTGTGCCCGGGAGGAAGAGGTTTACGGGGATGTGGCGTGCTAGAAGGACACGCCGACGGTCAAGGTTACGGGGCGGTGGCCGAGGGGGTCAAACCGGGTCGCGCCCCGTGCGAGTGCGGTCGGTCACGCCGGGCGGGCGCCCCTGAGGACACCCGCCCGGCCACCGGTCGCGCTCAGTCCTCGTCGGTTGAGGCCGTGACGGTGGGCTGCGCCTGCTGCGCCGCCGCCACGGTCTTCTTCGACGCGGTCTTCTTCGTGGCGGTGGAGGCCTTCTTGGCCGTCGCCTTCTTCGCCGTCGTCTTCTTGGCGACGGTCTTCTTCGCGGCCGCCGTCTTCTTGGTGGCGGCCTTCTTCGCGGTGGCCTTCTTCGCCGTCTTGCGCGCGGCCGCCTTCTTGGCCGGAGCGGCCTCCTCGGCACCCTCCTCGGCCTCTACGACGGCTTCGGCCGCGGGGGCCTCGGCTGCGGGAGCCTCCGCCTCAGGGGCCGGTGCCGCGGGAGCCTCGGCCGCGGGGAGGACCACCACGGCGGCCTCCTCGGACGCGGTCGGCGCGGTGGCCTTGCGCACGGCCCGGCGCCGCGGACGGGCCGGGGCGGCGCTCTCCGCGGGCGCCTCGGCGACCGGAGCGGGCTCGGCGACCGGGGCGGCCTCGACCGTCTCAGCGACCTCGACGGCCACGGGCTCCGGTGTCACCGGCGCGGCCGGCTCCACCGTGACCACGGCGGCCTCGGCACCCGCAGGCGAACCGGCCGGCGCGGACACCTTGCGGGTGGCGCGGCGACGCGTACGGCCCTTGGGCGCGGCCTCCGCAGCCTCCGCGGCCTCCTTGACGGACGGCGCCGCGTGCAGCGTCGGGTCCTCGACGGCCGCCGGCTCGGCCTGCGCCTTGGCGGCGGACTCCGGCTGCACCGGACGCGCCACCTCCTCGGCGACGGTCACCTGCTGGGCGGTGGGCACGGCGGCCTCCGCCGCGGCAGCGGCCTGACGCTCCGTGCGCTGCTCGCGCTTGGAGGGGGCCTCCGCCTTGGGCGCACCCGCCGGGGCCGAAGCCCTGCGGCTCGCCCGGCGGCGGCTGCGGCCACGGCCCGCGGCGGCCTCCGCCTCGGCGACGCTGCTGTACAGCTCCTCGTCCGGCGCGAACTCGGGAGCCGGCAGCTCGACGGGCTGAGCGACCTCGGCGGCGACCTCGGCCGGCGTCTCGGTCTCCTCGGCCTCGGCCTCCTGCTCCGCGGTCACCGCCGGCTCGACGGCCGCCTCGTGCTCGTGGTCGGCACCGGCGCGGGCACGCTTGCGGCGCTTGCCGCCACCACCGGCCGCGGTGGCCTGGTCCATGTGCACGATGACACCGCGTCCGTTGCAGTGGACGCAGGTCTCCGAGAACGACTCCAGCAGACCCTGGCCGACCCGCTTACGGGTCATCTGCACCAGGCCCAGCGAGGTCACCTCGGCCACCTGGTGCTTCGTACGGTCCCGGCCCAGGCACTCGAGGAGGCGGCGCAGCACCAGGTCGCGGTTGGACTCCAGGACCATGTCGATGAAGTCGATGACCACGATGCCGCCGAGGTCGCGCAGCCGCAGCTGGCGCACGATCTCCTCGGCCGCCTCCAGGTTGTTCCTGGTGACGGTCTCTTCGAGGTTGCCGCCCTGGCCGGTGAACTTGCCGGTGTTGACGTCGACCACGACCATGGCCTCGGTCTTGTCGATCACCAGCGAGCCACCGCTGGGCAGCCAGACCTTGCGGTCCAGCGCCTTGGCGAGCTGCTCGTCGATCCGGTACGTCGCGAAGACGTCGACCTCGCTGGTCCACTTGGACAGCCGGTCGGCCAGGTCGGGCGCCACGTGCGAGACATAGCCGTGGATGGTCTGCCAGGCCTCGTCACCGCTGACGACGACCTTGGAGAAGTCCTCGTTGAAGATGTCGCGCACGACCCGGACGGTCATGTCCGGCTCGCCGTAGAGCAGCGTCGGGGCGTTGCCGCTCTTGGCCTTCTTCTGGATGTCCTCCCACTGCGCCTGCAGACGCTCGACGTCCCGGCGCAGCTCGTCCTCGCTCGCGCCCTCGGCGGCGGTGCGCACGATGACGCCCGCGTCCTCGGGGACGATCTTCTTGAGGATGGTCTTCAGCCGGGCCCGCTCGGTGTCGGGCAGCTTGCGGCTGATGCCGGTCATCGAGCCCTCGGGGACGTACACGAGGTAACGGCCCGGCAGCGAGACCTGGCTGGTCAGACGGGCGCCCTTGTGCCCGATCGGGTCCTTGGTGACCTGGACGAGCACGGACTGGCCGGACTTGAGGGCGGACTCGATGCGGCGCGGCCCGTTGGCCATGCCGAGCGCCTCGAAGTTGACCTCACCGGCGTACAGCACGGCGTTGCGGCCCTTGCCGATGTCGATGAAGGCGGCCTCCATCGACGGCAGCACGTTCTGGACCTTGCCCAGGTAGACGTTGCCGACGTACGACGTCGACTGCTCCTTGTTGACGTAGTGCTCGACGAGCACGTTGTCCTCGAGGACGCCGATCTGGGTGCGGTCGCCGTGCTGACGGACGACCATCACGCGCTCGACGGCCTCACGGCGGGCCAGGAACTCGGCCTCGGTGATGATCGGGACGCGACGGCGGCCCTGCTCGCGGCCCTCGCGGCGGCGCTGCTTCTTGGCCTCCAGACGGGTCGAGCCCTTGATGGACTGCACCTCGTCGGACGGCTCGGAGGGCTTGCGCGGCTCGCGGACCTTGACGACGGTGCGCTCCGGGTCGCCCTCGCCGGGCTCGGTGTCGGTGGAGGTGTCACCTGCGCGGCGCCGACGACGACGGCGACGGCGGCTGGAGGAGCTGGAGCCGCCGGGCTCCTCGCCCTCCTCGGCGTCCTCGTCCTCCTGCTCGGCGGTGTCCTCGGCGTCCTGCGCGGCCTGCTCGGCAGCGAGCTCGTCGGCCTCGGCGTCACCGGACTCGCCCGTCTCGGCGTCGGCGGACTCACCACGGCGACGACGACGGCCACCGCGGCGACGACGACGGCGCGAACCGGTCTCCTCCGTCTCGTCCTCGCCCTCGGCGAAGTCCTCGGCGGCCTCCTCTGCCTCCTCCGGCTCCTCCTCGACGGCGGGCGCGGGGGCGGTCTCGACGGTGGTCTCGGCCTCGTCGCCATAGCCGGTGCCCCGGCGGCGGCGACGGCGGCGCGGGGCGGCCGGCTCCTCGACGAGCTCCTCGGGCTCGAGGACGTCGGCCTCCTCCACCTCCTCGACGGTCTCGGCGGCAGCCGCGGCGGCGGCGCGCTCGGGCGTCTGGAACCTCGGCTCGGTGAACACGGGCGCCTGGAACACCGCGACGGCGGGGCGCGCGGGGCGACGCGGCGACTCGGGCTCGGCCTCCGCCTGCACCTCGGCTTCGTCCTCGGCCTCGGCCTTGGCCTTGGTCGTTACGGCAGCGGGCTCGGCGAACCCGGTCGCGGCCTTGCGGACGACACGGCGCCGACGGCGCGGCGCGGCGGCCTCGTCCTGCTCGGCGGCGGCCGCCTCGGGCGCGGCGGCCTCGGTGACGGGCGCGGCCTCGGCGGCCGGCATCTCGGTGGCCTCGACCGCGACGGGGGTCTCGGCGGTCACGGGGACCTCGGCGGTCGCCTCCGGGGCGGCGGTACGCCGGGTGGCACGGCGACGCGTACGACGCGGAGCGGCCTCGGCGACCTCAGCAGCCTCAACGGGCTCAGCGGCCGGCTCGGCCTCGACGACCGGGGCGGCCTCCTCGGCAGCCTCCGCCTGCGGCGCACCGGCCGGCGCGGCGGCGCGGCGCGTGGCACGCCGACGCGTACGAGGGGCGGGCGCGGGCTCCTCGGCGACGGCCTCAGCGGGCTCGACGGCAGGCGCCTCGGCCACGGCGGTCTCGGCCGGCTCCTCCGCGGACACGACGACGTCGGCCTGCGGCGCACCGGCGGGCGCGGAGGCCCGGCGGGTCGCACGCCGACGCGGACGGGCCGGGGCAGCCTCCTCGGACGCCGCGGGGGTGCCGGCGATCTCCTCCGCCGGGGCGGGCTCGGCGGCCTCGACGACCACCTCGGCGGCCTTCGGCGCACCGGCGGGCGCGGACGCACGACGCGTCGCACGCCGACGCGGACGGGCCGGGGCAGCCTCCTCGGCGGCCGGCTCGGACGTCGCAGGGGTCTCTTCCGCCTCAGCCGTCACGGCCGTCTCCTCGGCGTCGGTCTCGGACTCGACGTCGACGTCGGTCTGCGGCTCCTCATCGGCCGGTACGGCCGGAGCGACGGTCTCCACCGGCGCCTCGGAGGTGGCGGCCGGCGGACCCGCCGGACGCGATGCGGCACGGCGCCGACGGCGCGGCGGCAGGGTGTCGCTGGGGGTGTTCGGTTCGGAACCCTCGATGGGTTCGGTCGGCTCGAGCATGCGGGCGTATCTCCCGTCAGGCTCCCGGGCGCCGCGCATGGTCCGGCAGGTGGCCGGTGACGTCCGCGGCTCGCGCGGTGCGCGTGTGCCGCCGTCCGGGGCGCGGGCGCCGCACGGGAGCTCTCTGTGTCCTGTCTCGCCGGTTCCGTACGCCTTGTCGCGTACGGCCTGGCGAAAGTCTTGTGGTCGGTGCGCTGCCCGACCCAGGTGGCTCCCGAGTACGAGGGCGGCGCTTCGACGTCCGTCCCTTCGCGGGACCTTCCTTACGCCGGCTCCTTCGCGGTGGCAGTCGTAGCGGCCGGTTGGGCCGCTGCTGCCTCGCGGTCGGGCGCGAGCGGGTCGGTCACCGTGCCGGTCTCTTCATCGAGCAGCCCCTGCGCCAGCCTGGTCACCGCTGCGGGGACCGGCGGCGCCAGGTCGGCCACGGCGCGGAGACCGGACAGGACGTCGTCGGGTCGCACGGCAGGCGTCACGTGCCGAACAACCAGCCGCAGTATCGCACAGGGCTGGTCGGTCGGCCTATCAGCCGGCGAACTGTGCGTTTCAGTGCTTGCGTCCGCGCTCTCCAGGCCGACGACCGCGGAGCGGGCGTCGAAGGTGCGGACGCCGTTCTTGGTCATCCGCTGGACCTCGACGGTCTCGGCGCCGTTGAAGGCGGCCACCGCCCGGGCCGCGTCGGCGGGGTCCACGCCGGGCAGGCGAAGCTCCCACACCGAGGCCGCGAGCCGGTCGGCGAGCCCCGACGTACGGGCCTCGACCGCGTCGACGACGTCGAGCCCGGGGGGCAGCGACTCGTCGAGGAGAACGCGCAGGGTCTCCGGGTCACGCGCTTCGGTGAGCGCGATCTCCAGATACTCCGCCTCACTGCCCGTGCCGGTGGGTGCGGCATTGGCGTAGGACACCTTCGGGTGCGGCGTGAAGCCCGCCGAATAGGCCATGGGGACCTCGGCGCGGCGCAGCGCCCGCTCGAAAGCGCGCTGGAAGTCGCGGTGGCTGGTGAACCTAAGGCGGCCGCGCTTGGTGTAACGCAGTCGGATGCGCTGCACCGCGGGTGCCGGCGGCGGGCCTTCAGGCTGTCGCTTGCCCAGTGTCCTAGTCCTTCGTGAGAACGGTCGTACTGCTACCTAGAGTACGTGTCTCGCGGCCCGCAGGTTCCCGCCGGGCCACCTCAGGTGCGCTGCCCGGCTCGCCGAACAGCATCCGGCGGAAGTCGGCGCGGGCCTGCCGGGTGCTGTCCCGGGCCGCGGTGAGCGCCTGCCGTGTCGCCCTGCGCACACTGCGTGCGGCCTCCGCGGCGGGCCGCAGGACGGCGTCCCTTACGACATGTCCGACCGGGGTGAGGACCGTGCGGTAGACCCACCGCACCGGCTCGACGAAGATCCACCGGAAGAGCGTCGCGAGGAACCGGCCGACCGCGCGCGAGATGTGCCCCGCCACGCGCCAGGCGTGCCCGAGCGCGTCGGCGACCTCCCGTCCGACGACGGCCAGCACGCGTCCCACCGGCACGAGCAGGTACCGCCACACCGCGATCGCGGGCAGCACCAGCAGCACCCGGGCGATCCAGTACAGGCCGACCCCGATCCCGGTGACGATCGCCGTGAGCAGCCACCACAGCCCCTTGGCGCACCAGGCCACAGCCCGCCCGACAGGGGCGAGCACCCACCTGTACAGCCACTCGGCCGGCACGACGACCAGATACCGCACCAGCCAGGCGACCACCGCGAACACCCCGGCCCCGACGGCCCCGAGCCCCAGGCCGATCCCCTTCAGCACCCACGCGATCCCGCGCCCCACCGGCGCGAGCACCCACCTGTACACCCAGAGCAGCCCGGCCCCGATCCCCGCGCCCAGGCCCCGTGCCAGCCAGGCGATCGCGTGCCCGAGCGGCGTCAGCACGGACCGGTACAGCCACGCGGCCGGCACGACGAGCACCATCCGCCCGAGCCAGCCGAGCCCTCTCCCCACGGGCACGACGACGTACCGCCACAGCCCGACGAACGGCCACACGAACAACGCCCGCCCGACCCACAGCAACGCCCGCCCCACCGGCCGGAACACGGCATCCGTCAGGAACCGCCACGCCACGACAAGGGCGTCCCACACCATCCGTACCGGCACCACCAGCACGAGCACGACGATCCGCACCGGGATGCGGATGGCGACGGCGAGGCAGCCCTCCGGTTGTCGGGGCTGGGGCAGCGGCTTCTGCGGGTCCATACCTGTCATGACGCGACGGGCGGTGCCGCGGATGCGCCCTGAGGGATTGCGATGCCATCACGTTCGCCTCGCCGCGATCACACCTTCCGCTAGACCGTTTTGCCTATTTGACGGCGCGTTGCCCCCGCGTTCGCCCGTCACCGCGGGTGGCTCGGGTCACTCTCGCACCGCGGTCCGGGACGTTCCCGGAGCGCTACGTGCCAAGGAGCATGTCTATGAGTTCTCGACCGAGGACGTCCCCGCTCGGCCCGACGGCCAGGCTGCGATTCCAGAAGGCAGGGACGCTGACCTCCCTCACGCTGGTCCTCGCGGCCGGCGTGGCCACGCCCGCCGCGGCGGCCGCCCGAGCCGTCTCCAGCGAGCGGACGACCGTCACCCAGCCCGCCGGCAACGACTGCAAGCCCGACAAGCCCGGCAAGCCCGGCAAGCACAGTTCGACCGCGACCCCGTACGGCGGCGACAAGGACCACTGCAAGGGCGCCACCGGCGCGACGGGTGCCACCGGTGCGACGGGTGCCACCGGCGCGACGGGTCCCGCCGGCCCGACCGGGGCGACGGGCGCAACGGGTGCCACCGGTGCCACCGGCCCGGCCATCTGCGCCGACATCGACGCCCACCAGATGAGCAACAACTACGAGCTGCGCGCCGCGCTGGTGCCGCCGGACAACACGGCGTACGCGGGCATCCGCGACCTCACCACGGCGGAGCCCGGCCCCTACCTGTGGTCGGACCTCAGCGACAACGAGGACTACCCGGAGAACGCCTGCGGCATCTCCATCGTCCAGCACAGTCAGGGCGTGGACGGCGAGGTGCGGATCGATGTCGTCACCACCACCGGCGAGATCTACCAGACCACCTGTGAGGTGGACACGAGCGACCGCACGCTGGACTGCGACGACGACTGGGAGCTCGTGAACATGCAGCCGGCTCCGGGCGAGGAGAACGGCGGGATTCCCGTCCCGTAGGCCCGCTCACTCGGGCGACGCACAAGGGGCCCCGGCAGATCGCCACGTCCGCCAGGGCCCCTTGGCTGCTTGTACGGGCCACCGCGGCTCGATAAATTCACCGGCCGCCCCTTTTCGCCGCAGAAAAGAAAAAAGCCATGAAAACGGTCTGCCTCAATATGATCGTCAAGGACGAGGCGCATGTGATCCGGCGCTGTCTCGAATCCGTGCGCCCCCTCATCGACACCTGGGTGATCCTTGACACCGGCTCGACCGACGGGACCCAGGACATCGTCCGCGACACACTCTCCGACCTGCCCGGAACCCTCTACGAAAGCCCTTGGCGGGGCTTCGGCCAGAGCCGTACGGAGGCGATCGAACGGGCCCGGGACCGGGCGCGCCACCTGCTGTTCATCGACGCCGACGACGTGCTGCAGACCGACCCCGGCTTCACGCTGCCGGACCTGACCCACGACTGCTACGACGCCGAGGTCCGCCACGGCCCCGTCGTCCACTGGCGCCCGACGATCGTGTCGACCCGCCTGCCCTGGCGGTACGTCGGTGTCCTGCACGAATACCTGGAGTGCGACGCCGAGTTCAGCCGGGCGACCCTCGGCGGGGTGCGCACGGTCATCATGGGCGGCGGCGGACGGTCACAGGTCAGCCAGCGCCAGAAGTACCTGCGCGACGCCGCGCTCCTGAAGGACGGGCTCGCCAAGGAGCCCGGCAACACCCGGTACGCCTTCTACCTGGCCCAGAGCTGGCGCGACGCCGGTGAACCGGCGAAGGCGCTCGCGGCCTACGACCGGCGCGCGGAGATGGACGGTTTCGTCGAGGAGGCGTTCTGCTCCCGCCTCTACGCCGCCCGCCTCGCCATGGAGCTGAAGCGCAAGACGCCCGAGGTCATGGCGCGCCTCCTGGACGCCCACGCGTACCGCCCCACCCGGGCCGAACCCCTCGGTGAACTCGCCCACCTGTGCCGCGTCCAGGGCGAACGCTGGCCGTTGGCCTACCTGTTCGCGCGGCGCGCGGTGGAGATCCCGCAGCCCGACGACATCCTCTTCGTCGAGCACGGCTGGTACGACTGGCAGGCCCTGGACGAGCTGGCGGTGGCCGCCTACTGGATGGGCGAGTACCGCGAGTCGCTGGAGGCTTGCGAGAAGCTGCTGGACGGCGGAAAGCTCCCCGAGGCCCACCGCGAACGCGTCCTCGCCAACCGCGACTTCGCCCGCACCAAGCTCGCCCTCGGCGCACCCCGCCCCCAACCGGCATGAGAAACCGGGCCCCTCCCCCCAGGGAAAGGGCCCGGCACACACCGTCGGCTCAGTGAGCGTGCCCGCTCGCCGCAGGCGCCGCGTTCTTCACCGTCAGCGGCAGCAGCTTCTTGCCCGTGGGGCCGATCTGGATGTGGGTGTCCATGGCGGGGCACACGCCGCAGTCGAAGCAGGGGGTCCAGCGGCAGTCCTCGACCTCGGTCTCGTCGAGGGCGTCCTGCCAGTCCTCCCAGAGCCAGTCCTTGTCCAGGCCGGAGTCCAGGTGGTCCCAGGGGAGGACTTCCTCGTAGGTGCGCTCGCGGGTGGTGTACCAGTCGACATCCACACCGAACTGGGCCAGCGCCTTGTCCGCGCAGCCCATCCAGCGGTCGTAGGAGAAGTGCTCGCGCCAGCCGTCGAAGCGGCCGCCGTCCTCGTAGACCGCGCGGATGACAGCGCCGACGCGGCGGTCGCCGCGGGAGAGCAGGCCCTCGATGATGCCGGGCTTGCCGTCGTGGTAGCGGAAGCCGATGGAACGGCCGTACTTCTTGTCGCCGCGGATCTTGTCGCGCAGCTTCTCCAGACGCGCGTCCGTCTCCTCCGCCGACAACTGCGGCGCCCACTGGAACGGCGTGTGCGGCTTGGGGACGAAGCCGCCGATCGACACCGTGCAGCGGATGTCGTTCGAGCGGGAGACCTCGCGGCCCTTGGCGATGACCTTCGTCGCCATGTCGGCGATCTGCAGGACGTCCTCGTCGGTCTCGGTCGGCAGGCCGCACATGAAGTACAGCTTCACCTGGCGCCAGCCGTTGCCGTACGCCGTCGAGACGGTCCTGATCAGGTCGTCCTCGGAGACCATCTTGTTGATGACCTTGCGCATGCGCTCCGAGCCGCCCTCAGGGGCGAAGGTCAGGCCGGAGCGGCGGCCGTTGCGGGTCAGCTCGTTGGCCAGGTCGACGTTGAAGGCGTCCACACGGGTGGAGGGGAGCGAGAGGCCGATCTTGTCTTCCTCGTAGCGGTCCGCCAGACCCTTGGCGATCTCGCCGATCTCCGAGTGGTCCGCCGACGACAGGGACAGAAGGCCGACCTCCTCGAAGCCGGTCGCCTTCAGGCCCTTCTCCACCATGTCGCCGATGCCGGTGATCGAACGCTCACGCACCGGGCGGGTGATCATGCCCGCCTGGCAGAAGCGGCAGCCGCGCGTGCAGCCGCGGAAGATCTCCACCGACATGCGCTCGTGGACCGTCTCCGCCAGCGGGACCAGCGGCTGCTTGGGGTACGGCCACTCGTCGAGGTCCATCACCGTGTGCTTGGACACGCGCCACGGCACACCCGACTTGTTCGGTACGACACGTGCGATACGGCCGTCCGGCAGGTACTCCACGTCGTAGAACGCCGGGATGTACACCGCGCCCGTCTTCGCCAGCCGGAAGAGGACCTCCTCGCGGCCACCGGGCCGGCCCTCCGCCTTCCACTCGCGGATGATCTTCGTCATGTCCAGCACGGCCTGCTCGCCGTCGCCGATGACCGCCGCGTCGATGAAGTCGGCGATCGGCTCGGGGTTGAAGGCCGCGTGGCCGCCGGCCAGCACGATCGGGTCGTCGATCGTGCGGTCCTTGGACTCCAGCGGAATGCCCGCCAGGTCCAGCGCCGTCAGCATGTTCGTGTAGCCCAGCTCCGTGGAGAAGGACAGGCCGAACACGTCGAACGCCTTCACCGGCCGGTGGCCGTCCACCGTGAACTGCGGGACGCCGTGCTCCCGCATCAGCGCCTCCAGGTCCGGCCACACGCTGTACGTGCGCTCGGCGAGGACGCCCTCCTGCTCGTTGAGGACCTCGTAGAGGATCATGACGCCCTGGTTGGGCAGCCCGACCTCGTACGCGTCCGGGTACATGAGCGCCCAGCGGACGTCACACTCCTCCCACGGCTTGACCGTGGAGTTGAGCTCGCCGCCGACGTACTGGATCGGCTTCTGCACGTGCGGGAGCAGAGCTTCGAGCTGCGGGAAAACCGACTCGGCAGACATCGCGGAGGACCTTCGTGAGCTGACAGGGGTGACCATCAAGCGTAACCCGCCCGGCGGACTGTCCCGCACGCTCAGAGGGTCACCGCCCTCACCTGCGACCACGCCCCCGGCAACGCCTCCTCGGCCCGCACCGCCCGCAGCTCCTCCCGCCCGTACAGCACCCCGTAGGTGAAGGAGCTCTCCCCCGCCGCCTGTGCCTGCGCCGCCAGGTCGCGCAGGGCCTCGCGGGTCATCACGCTGTCCTGGTGGTCGCCGAGGAGGTTCTGCAGCGCCTTCATCGACCGTGCGAGCGCCGCCGCCGGATCGCCGAGCGCCGCGGTCGCCGCCTCCGCCGAGTAGCGCGTCCGCTTGGCCCGCTTGCGCGCCTCGTGCAGCGCGAGGTCGCGATCGTGGCCGGGCGGCAGGTCAAGGGCCCGCTCCACCAGGTCCGACACCTGCGCCAGATCCTTGCGTACGGCCTTGGCGATCACCTTCTCCGGCGCTCCGGCCGCCGCCTTGCAAAGCGGCGGGTCGGCGATCAGCGCGTCCAGCGTGCCGAGCAGCTCCAGGTACCGCTTGCCGTCCAGTACGGCGATCAGCCGCCGGCGCGATCCGCCGCGCCGGGCGTGCGTCCAGGTGCGCAGCCGGGTGCGCACCGGCCCGGTGACCAGGGCGCGGGGCAGCGCGTCGAGGGCGGCGGTGATCCGCTCGGTCAGCACCTCCTGGTCGCGGTCCACGCCCAGCTCTCCGGCCAGCCACTTCAGTTCCTCGCCGATCGGGTCGGTGACCGAGCGGTCGAGGACCGTGCCGAAGGAGCGGAACGCGCTGCGCATCCTGCGGGTGGCGACCCGCAGGGCATGCACCGAGTCGTCCATGTCACGCCGTACGGCGGGATCGAGCTCGACGATCGCGTCGCGCTGGGCGCGCAGACAGGCCAGGACGTGATCGCCGGCCGACACCGGGCCGGCATCCGAAGCGGCACTCCCCTTCCGCTTCTTCTTCGGGCGGGGGCCCGTCTCCGCGAGCGCCCGGGCCAGCTTCGACGCGGACCCCGACGGCCGCACGCCCGCCCTGCGCAACCGTTTCTCGACCCGGTCGAGGAACGCAGGGTCTCCCCCGTCGGCCAGCTCCACCTCGATCTCGGTCCACTGGGCGTCGCCGCCGTCCCCGTCGAGCCGCTCGGCGTACACCGCGTCCACACTGACCTCGGCCAGCAGCCGCCCCGCCGCGTCGGTGAGGTCGCGCACATCCCGGTCCGAGCGCAGCCGTACGACGGGCACCAGCTCGGCGTCCCGGACCCGGGAGCGCACCAGCCCGGCGAGCGTGCGGGGCACGGCGTCGGACAGCGGGGCCCGGATCTCGTCCCGCACGCCCGGGCCGACCGGGAACTTCAGATGCCAGCCGGCGTCGGAGCCGCCCGTGCGGCGCCGCAGGGTGATGGAGGAGGCGGCCAGGCGGCCGTCGGCCGTGTCGTAGTAGGTGGCGTCCAGGTGCGCGACACCCTTGTCGATCACGGCCGCGACACCGGCGACGCCGGTCAGGTCGGGCAGGCCGCTGTCGTCGGACTCGTACTTCCGCTCGATCTCGCGCTTGGTGTCCGCCATGAACCGAATCTAGTGGCCGCCATGGCCGGACGACAGGGCCCAACGGGGTTGGAAACTCCGGGAGAACGGGCCGCTCACGCCGACAGCGGTCGCTGCACTCTGATGGACTGCAACAGCCCCACCGCCACCCACACGGCGAACATCGACGAGCCTCCGTAGGACACGAACGGCAGCGGCAGACCGGTCACCGGCATGATCCCCAGGGTCATCCCGATGTTCTCGAACGCCTGGAAGGCGAACCAGGCCACGATCCCCGCGGCCACGACCGTGCCGTACAGCTCGCTCGTCTCCCGCGCTATCCGGCAGGCCCGCCACAGCACCACACCGAGCAGCACGATGATCAGGCCGCCCCCGACGAAGCCCAGCTCCTCGCCCGCCACCGTGAACACGAAGTCGGTCTGCTGCTCGGGCACGAACTGGCCGGTGGTCTGCGAGCCGTGGAACAGGCCCGAGCCCGTCAGGCCGCCGGAGCCGATGGCGATACGGGCCTGGTTGGTGTTGTAGCCGACGCCCGCCGGGTCCAGCTCGGGGTTGGCGAAGGCGGCGAAGCGGTTGATCTGGTACTCGTCGAGGACCCCCAGCTGCCACACCGCCAGCGCGCCCAGCGTGCCCGAGCCCAGCAGGCCGAACACCCACCGGTTGGAGGCGCCGGAGGCCAGCAGCACGCCCAGCACGATGATCACCATGACCATGACCGAGCCGAGGTCGGGCATGAGCATCACGATCAGCATCGGCACGGCGGCCAGGCCCAGCGCCTGCAGGACCGTGCGATGGTCGGGGTAGGGCCGGTCACCCGCGTCCACTCTGGCCGCCAACAGCATCGCCATGCCCAGGATGATCGTGATCTTCACGAACTCCGAGGGCTGGAGCGAGAAGCCGCCGCCGAGCACGATCCAGGAGTGCGCGCCGTTGACCGTCGAGCCCAGCGGCGTGAGCACCAGCAGGATCAGGAACACCGAGGCGCCGTACAGGATGGGCACCGCCGTGCGCAGCGTGCGATGCCCGACCCAGACCGTGCCGATCATCAGGGCGAACCCGATGCCGGTGTTCATGATGTGCCGGACGAGGAAGTAGTAGGGGTCGCCCTGGTTGATCTCGGTGCGGTTGCGGGTGGCCGAGAACACCAGCAGGGAGCCGAGCAGCGACAGCGCGAGCGCGGCCAGCAGTATCGGCCAGTCCAGCCGGCGGGCGAGGGAGTCCCGGGCGAACAGGCGGGTCCAGCCGGCCCGCTCGGGGCCGTAGCCGGAGACCTGGAAGCTGTTGACGCCGGTCATGTGCACTTCCTCCGGCCGGGGCGGCGGGACCGCCGCCGACGCCGTGTCTCTCGGTTGTCCGCCTCCGGGCTCGCCACGGTGGCCGCGGTCGGCTGCCCGCCGCCGCCCGGCTCGGTGCCGTCGTCGGGGTTCGTGGCGACGGTCTCCACCGCGCCCTCGCCCTCGGCCGGCTTCTGGTAGGTCTGCTGGTCCTTCGCCGGGTCCTTGGAGAGCTTCGGCGGGCGGATCGTGCCGTCCGCCTGGATCCGCGGCAGGTTCTTCTGCGGGGTGGGCAGCAGGGCGTTCTTCTTGGTGATGACGCCGTCGTCGGAGACGCCGTACAGGGCGTCGTAGATGTTGCGCACCGCCGGACCGGAGGCGCCGGAGCCCGTACCACCCTGGGAGATCGTCATGACGATCGCGTAGTCCTTGGTGTACGTGGCGAACCAGGAGGTCGTCTGCTTGCCGTAGACCTCCGCGGTACCGGTCTTGGCGTGCATCTCGATCTTGTCCTGCGGCCAGCCGCCGAACCGCCAGGCGGCCGTACCGCGCGTGGCCACGCCCGCGAGCGCCTCGTCCATCTGGGCCAGGGTCGCCCGGCTGACGGGCAGCTTGCCGTGTGCCTTGGGCTTGATCTCGGTGACCTTCTTGCCGTCGGCGCTGACCACGGCCTTGCCGACCGTCGGGTCGTACAGCGTGCCGCCGTTGGAGATGGCGGCGTAGATCGTCGCCATCTGGATCGGCGTCACCAGCGTGTCGCCCTGGCCGATGGAGTAGTTGATCTCGTCACCGGCGCGCATCTTGTTGCCTTCGAGGCAGTTCTCGTAGGAGATGCGCTCGACGTAGTCGCCGTCCTTCTTGCCGGTCTTGCACCAGGCGTCCTTGTTGGCCTCCCAGTACTGCTGCTTCCACTGGCGGTCGGGGATGCGGCCGGTGACCTCGTTGGGCAGGTCGATGCCGGTCTCCTCGCCCAGGCCGAACTGGTGGGCGGTCTTGAAGAACCAGTCCTTGGGCTTGCCCTTGGGGTCGATGCCGCCGTCCTTCTGCCACTGGGCGTGTGCCAGCCGGTAGTAGACGGTGTCGCAGGAGACCTCCAGGGCCCGGCCGAGGCTGATCGCGCCGTGGTTCTGGGACTCGAAGTTCTTGAAGACCTGGCCGCCGACGTTGTACGCACTGGAGCACTCGTAGCGGCCGTCGAAGTCGTAGCCGGCCTGGACCGCGGCGGCCGTGGAGACCACCTTGAAGATGGAGCCGGGCGCCGCCTGACCCTGTATGGCCCTGTTGAGCAGCGGGTAGTTGGAGCTCTTGCCGGTGAGCTTCGCGTAGTCCTTGGCGGAGATGCCGCCGACCCAGGCGTTGGGGTCGTAGGTCGGGTTCGAGGCCATCGCGACGACCCGGCCGGTCTTGGCCTCCATCACGACGACCGCGCCCGCGTCGGCCTTGTACCGCTCCTGGGTGTTGCGGTCCCAGGCCTTGCGGGCTTCCTTCATCGCCGCGTTCAGCTCGTACTCGGCGACGCGCTGCACGCGGGCGTCGATGCTGGTGACGAGGTGGGAGCCGGGCTGGGCGGCGTCCGCTTCGGCCTGGCCGATGACGCGGCCGAGGTTGTCGACCTCGTAGCGGGTGACGCCGGCCTTGCCGCGCAGCTCCTTGTCGTACTGGCGCTCCAGGCCGGAGCGGCCGACCTGGTCGGAGCGCAGGAACGGGGAGTCGGTGTCCTGGGCCTGCTTGATCTCCTCGTCGGTGACCGGGGAAAGGTAGCCGAGCACCTGGGCGGTGTTGGACTTGCCGGGTGCCGGGTAGCGGCGGACGGCCTCCGGCTCGGCGGTGATGCCGGGGAAGTCCTCGGCGCGCTCGCGGATCTGCAGGGCCTGGCGCGGGGTGGCCTCGTCGGTGATGGGGATCGGCTGGTACGGTGAGCCGTTCCAGCAGGGCTGGGGGGTCTCGGCGTCGCACAGCCGGACCTTCTCCCTGACCTCCTTCGGCGTCATGCCGAGGACGCCGGCGAGCTTGGTGAGGACGGCGTCGCCGTCGTCCTTCATCTTCAGCAGCTCGGTGCGGGAGGCGGAGACCACCAGCCGGGTCTCGTTGTCCGCGAGGGGCACTCCGCGCGCGTCCAGGATCGAGCCGCGCACGGCGGGCTGGACGACCTGCTGGACGTGGTTGCCGGAGGCCTCCTTGGCGTAGGCGTCTCCCTCACGGATCTGGAGGTACCACAGGCGGCCGCCCAGGGTGCCGAGGAGGGAGAGGACGAGGATCTGGATGACGACGAGCCGGATCTGGACGCGTGGGGTCCGCCCGGTCTCGGGAATGTTGGTCACTGGTGTCTCCCCCTCTCAGCGAGCGCGTGCGGATGCCGGTGTGCCGACGGGCGCCATCGGTGTGCCGACCACTGACGCCGGTGTGCGTGCGGGTGACGACGAGGCCGGTGTGCGGACCAGCGACGACGAAATCGGTGTGCGTACGAATGATGAACGAACGGCCCGCGCCGCCCGGTTCCGGCCCGGGTCCCCCGTCCGGGTGAACTCCGCGGTGGTCACAGCCGCTTGACCCCCTTGATGCGTCCCGCGCGGGCGGTGCGCGCCCGGGCCGCCTTCACCTTCAGGCCGCCCAGGCCCCCGCGCTGGCTGCCGATGCGCAGCCCGGTGCCGGAGGACAGCCAGCCGGAGGAGATGTCGGCCGAGCCCGCGGAGTTCGCCTCGGCGAGCGGGTCGTTGTCGGCGCGCCGGGCCAGCGCCATGATGCCCGGCACCACGAAGGGCGCGAGCAGCAGGTCGTACAGCATGGCCGTGAACAGCAGCCCGGGCAGCCCGACATGACGGGCTGCCGTGTCGCCGACGAGCGCGCCGACACCGGCGTACAGCAGGGTGGAGCCGATCGCGGCGACGGCGACCACGGCCAGCGGGCCGGTCGCCGACTTGAGTCTGCCGTTCTCCGGCTTGATCAGGCCGGCCAGATAGCCGATGACGCACAGCACGAGCGCGTAGCGGCCGGCCGCGTGATCGGCGGGCGGGGCGAGGTCGGAGAGCAGTCCGGCGCCGAAGCCGACGAGGGCGCCGCCGACATGGCCGTAGACGAGCGCGAGGCCGAGGACGGTGAGGAGCACCAGGTCGGGCACGGCGCCCGGCAGGTGCAGCCGGGCGAGCACGCTCACCTGGAGCACCAGCGCGACGACGACCAGCGGAACGGACAGCAGGATCCGGTTGAAGCGCATCAGTTCAGCTCCCCTACTGCTGCTGCTCTTGCTGGAACTGGCCGTCGGCGGGCGCCGACGGGGTGACGGTGACCGTCACGGTCGGCCTGGGCGTGGGCTTCGGTTTGTCCGGGAGCACGGTGTCGCGCGGATCCTTGCTGGGGGCCTGCACGACGACGCCGACGATGTCGAGCTTGCTGAAGCTGACGTACGGCGTGACGTACAGGGTGCGGGTCAGGTCGCCGCCGGAGGGGTCGACGCGGGAGACGACACCGACGGGGACGCCGGGCACGAAGGGCCGGTCGGCCTGCGAGCCGAAGGTGACCAGGCGGTCGCCCTTCTTGATCTGGGCCTTGCCGTTGAGGAGTTCGACGCGCAGCGGGCGGTCGCCCTGTCCGGAGGCGAAGCCGAGTTCGTCGCTGCCCTCCATCCGGGTGCCGACGGTGAAGTCGGGGTCGTTGGCGAGCAGCACGGTCGAGGCGTTGGGGCCGACGGTGGTGACGCGGCCGACGAGGCCGTCGCCGTTGAGGACGGTCATGTCGCGCTTGATGCCGTCGTTGGCGCCGACGTCGATGGTGATGGTCCAGGAGAAGCCCTGTGCGGCTCCTATGGCGATGACCTCGGCGCCCTTGATGCCGTACTGGCCCTCGCCGGCCACCTTCAGCACCTTGTCGAGCTGCTTGAGGCGGCTGCGGTTGCGGTCGTCGCTGCCGAGCTGCGCCTTGAGGGCGGCGTTCTCCTTCTCCAGCTCGGCGATACGGTCGTGCCGGTCGCCGGAGTCGCGTACGGCGGAGACGGCGTTGCCGACCGGGTCGACCGCGGAGGCGACGCCGTTCTCGATCGGGCCGAAGACGGAGGCCGCGGCCTGGCGGGCACCGTCGACCGGTGAATCCTCCCCACCGCGGATGTCCACCGTGATCAGTGCGAACGCGATGGCGATCAGCAGCACCAGGAGCAGCCGGCTCTCTCGTGTGTCCCTCACGTGCGGCGGCCGTGCCCTTCCTCGAATTGGAAACTCAGTCGGAAACGGGGTAGCCCCTGGGAAGTCCGAGGGGCTCGTTTGTGGCAGCTTATGCCTCTATATCAACGATCCGCCGTACGAGAGGCGATCATCTCGTACGGCGGAATCGACGAGTTGCGTCATCTGCGGGGCTGGGCGTCCAGCACCTGCTGGAGCGCCTCGAACTCCTCGACGCACTTGCCGGAGCCGAGCGCCACGCTGTCCAGCGGGTCCTCGGCGATGTGGATCGGCATGCCGGTCTCCCGGCGCAGCCGCTCGTCGAGGCCGCGCAGCAGGGCGCCGCCGCCGGTGAGGACGATGCCGCGGTCCATGATGTCGCCGGACAGCTCCGGCGGGCACTTGTCCAGCGTCGTCTTCACGGCGTCGACGATGGCGTTGACGGGCTCCTCGATCGCCTTGCGTACTTCGGCGGCGGAGATGACGACGGTCTTGGGCAGCCCGGAGACGAGGTCCCGGCCGCGGATTTCGGTGTGTTCGTCAGCGTCGAGGTCGTACGCCGAACCGATCGTGATCTTGATCTGTTCGGCCGTGCGCTCGCCCAGCAGAAGGGAGTACTCCTTCTTGATGTGCTGGATGATCGCGTTGTCCAGCTCGTCGCCCGCGACGCGGATGGACTGGGCGGTGACGATGCCGCCGAGGGAGATGACCGCGACCTCCGTGGTGCCGCCGCCGATGTCCACCACCATGTTGCCCGTGGCCTCGTGGACCGGCAGGCCGGAGCCGATGGCCGCGGCCATGGGCTCCTCGATGATGTGCACCTGACGGGCGCCGGCCTGGGACGACGCCTCGATGACGGCGCGGCGCTCGACGCCGGTGATGCCGGAGGGCACACAGACGACGACCCGCGGCCGGGCCAGATACCGCCGCTTGTGGATCTTCAGGATGAAGTAGCGGAGCATCCGCTCGGTGATCTCGAAGTCGGCGATCACGCCGTCCTTCAGCGGACGTACGGCAACGATGTTGCCGGGCGTGCGCCCGATCATCTTCTTCGCTTCGGCGCCGACCGCGAGAATCCCACCGGTGTTGGTGTTGATCGCGACGACGGACGGCTCATTGAGTACGATCCCGCGACCCCTGACGTACACCAGCGTGTTGGCGGTCCCGAGGTCGACAGCCATGTCACGGCCGATGAACGACATTGAGTTCCCCATCAGGATTCGTCTGGCCTTCCTGCTGGCTTTTGAGGGCATATCAGGTCGGCGTGGTGGGTGCTGTGACGTGAAGGCTTCCATCGTAGACGCGCCTTCACGGACCCTGCGTGAGGGTCTCCGCCATTGTCAGCAGATGATGTGCGGGTTCGCTTCTGGAGACGTGCGTTCGGGGAGACACGTTCCCTCGATCGCCGCTCACATGCCAGGAAAGTCCGGAGGCTGACCCCCGGACTTCCGTGTGGCTTGCGGCGAAGAGTACGCGGTTACGCGCGGCCGGGGAAGAAGATCTTCACCTCGCGCTCGGCGGACTCCTCGGAGTCCGAGGCGTGGATCAGGTTCTCCCGGACGATCACACCGAAGTCGCCCCGGATGGAGCCCGGCGCGGCGGCGATCGGGTCGGTCGGACCGGCCAGCTGACGCACGCCCTCGATGACCCGCTCGCCCTCGACGATCATCGCCACGACCGGGCCGGACGACATGAACGCCACCAGCGGCTCGTAGAACGGCTTGCCCTTGTGCTCGCCGTAGTGCTGCTCCAGCGTGTCCTGGTCCAGCTCGCGCAGCTCCAGCGCGGTGATCGACCAGCCGGCCTTGCGCTCGATACGGCTGATGATCTCGCCGGTCAGGCCACGACGGACGGCGTCGGGCTTGAGGAGGACGAGGGTGCGCTGGGTCACGACAGGACTCCTTCTACCTACAGGTGTGCGGTGTGACGAGGCTACAGGGCCCTTTGGGGCAACCGTTACGCAGCGTCAGCCTGGGCCGGGTCGCCCTGCGCCGCGAATCTCGCCTTCGCCTCGTCGATCTTCCGGCCGAAGTGGACCGAGGCCCACCACAGGGCGGCGAACATCGCGCCGAGGAAGAACATGATCGGGACGACGAAGCCGGAGGCGATGAGGCCGAGCTGGAGGGCCCAACCGAGGGCGATGCCGCCGGGGCGGGTGACCAGGCCGCACAGGAGCAGACACAGGAGCATCGCGATGCCGCTGACGGTCCAGACCGTGCCCATGGACAGGGAGTCGTCCTTCATCGCGACCAGCCCGGCGAAGCCAATCACGAAGAACTCGCCGATCAGGGTCGAGGAACAGAGCGTACGCATGGTCGAGAGGTCACTTCCCCAGGAGCAGGCGGGCCTCGCCCACCGTGATGACGGAACCGGTGACCAGGACGCCGCCGCCGGCGAACTCGCCCTCTTCCTCGGCCAGCGTGATCGCCGCCTCCAGGGCGTCCGGCAGCCGCGGCTCGACCTGGACGCGGTCCTCGCCGAAGACCTCCACGGCGATCGCGGCCAGCTCGTCGGCGTCCATCGCGCGGTGGCTGGAGTTCTGGGTGATGACGACCTCGGCGAAGATCGGCTCGAAGGCCTCCAGGAGACCGCGTACGTTCTTGTCGCCGCTCGCTCCGACCACACCGATCAGCCGGCTGAAGTCGAACGCCTCGCCGACCGCCTCCGCGGTCACCCGCGCGCCCGCCGGGTTGTGCGCCGCGTCCAGCACGACCGTCGGGGAGCGCCGTACGACCTCCAGGCGGCCCGGCGACGACACCGCCGCGAACGCCTTGCGCACGGTGTCCGTGTCCAGCGGCTCGGCGCGCACCGAGCCCACCCCGAAGAACGCCTCGACCGCGGCCAGCGCCACCGCGGCGTTGTGCGCCTGGTGCGCGCCGTGCAGCGGCAGATACACCTCGTGGTACTCGCCGCCCAGCCCGCGCAGCGTCATCAGCTGGCCGCCGACGGCGACCTGGCGGTCGACGACCCCGAACTCCAGGCCCTCCCGGGCCACGGTCGCGTCCACCTCGACGGCCTTCTTCAGCAGCACCTGCGCGGCGTCCACCGGCTGCTGGGCCATGATCACGGTCGCGCCCTGCTTGATGATCCCGGACTTCTCCCCCGCGATCTCGGCGGGCGTCTCGCCCAGCCGGTCGGTGTGGTCGAGGTCGATCGGGGTCACCACCGCCACGTCCGCGTCGATGACGTTCGTCGCGTCCCAGGACCCGCCCATGCCGACCTCGACGACCGCCACGTCGACCGGCGCGTCCGCGAACGCCGCGTACGCCATGCCGGTGAGCACCTCGAAGAAGGACAGCCGGTACTCCTGCCGGGCGTCGACCATCTCGACGTACGGCTTGATGTCCTGGTACGTCTCGATGAACCGCTCGGCCGAGATCGGGGCGCCGTCCAGGCTGATGCGCTCGGTGATCGACTGCACGTGGGGCGAGGTGTAGCGGCCGGTGCGCAGCTCGAAGGCGCCGAGGAGGGCCTCGATCATGCGGGCCGTCGACGTCTTGCCGTTGGTGCCGGTGATGTGGATCGAGGGGTACGACCGCTGCGGCTCGCCCAGGACGTCCATCAGCGCGGCGATACGGCTGACCGAGGGCTCCAGCTTGGTCTCGCCCCAGCGGGTGGCGAGGTCGGCCTCGACCTCGCGCAGGGCCTTGTCGACCTCGGGGTCCTCGGGACGCGCGGGGACGTCCTGCGCAGGGGCTGCGCCCTGGGTGCGCAGGGTACGGCTGCCGGCCTCGATGACCGCGAGGTCGGGGTCGCGGTCGGTCTCGGCGTCGATGATCTCGTCGAAGGGGTCGAAGGGATCGGGCTGGTCGTCGCTGGGGTGGGTCACAGTGCCAGTCTACGGAGCGGGACTGACAGTGCCTAAGCAGGTGGGGCTGATGCCGTCCGGCGGGCGCGGGGTCGTGCGTGGTTGATCACGCAGTTCCCCGCGCCCCTGGCGGCACTACTGCTGGGGCAGGTTTTCCAGCTGCGTCTGGATCCTCGCGATGTCCTCGTCCGCCTTCGCCAGGCGCGTGCGGATCTTCTCCACCACGTTGTCCGGGGCCTTCGCCAGGAACGCCTCGTTGCCGAGCTTGGCGTTCGCCTGGGCCTTCTCCTTCTCCGCCGCCGCGAGGTCCTTGGCCAGGCGCTTGCGCTCGGCCGCGACGTCGATGGTGCCGGAGAGGTCGAGGGCCACCTCGGCGCCCGCGATCGGGAGGGTCGCCGTCGCCGTGAAGGTGTCGCCCTCCGGCTGGAGACGCAGCAGCTGGCGGATGGCGGCCTCGTGCGGCGCCAGGGCCGTGCCGTCCAGCGTGAGGCGGGCCGGGACGCGCTGGCCGGGCTGGAGGCCCTGGTCGGCGCGGAAGCGGCGGACCTCGGTGACGACCTGCTGGAGGTTCTCGATCTCGGCCTCGGCGGCGTCGTCGCGGAAGCCACTGTCCTTCGGCCAGTCGGCGATCACGATCGACTCGCGGCCGGTCAGCGTGGTCCACAGCGTCTCGGTGACGAACGGCATCACCGGGTGCAGCAGACGCATCAGGACGTCCAGGACCTCACCGAGGACCCGGCCGGAGGCCTTGGCGCCCTCGCCGCCCGCCATGAAGGTGGTCTTGGACAGCTCGACGTACCAGTCGAAGACCTCGTCCCACGCGAAGTGGTACAGCGCCTCGCTGAGCTTGGCGAACTGGAAGTCGTCGTAGTACGCGTCGACCTGCGCGACCGTCTTGTTCAGGCGGGAGAGGATCCAGCGGTCGGTCGCCGACAGCTGCTCGGCGGCCGGGAGCTCGCCCTCGACCGTGGCGCCGTTCATCAGGGCGAAGCGGGTGGCGTTCCAGATCTTGTTGGCGAAGTTCCGGGACGCCTGGACCCAGTCCTCGCCGATCGGCACGTCGGTGCCCGGGTTGGCGCCCTTGGCCAGGGTGAAGCGGACGGCGTCGGAGCCGTACTTGTCCATCCAGTCCAGCGGGTCGACCACGTTGCCGAAGGACTTCGACATCTTCTTGCCGCGCTCGTCGCGGACCAGGCCGGTCAGGGCGATGGTCTTGAACGGGACCTCGCCGTCCATGGCGTACAGGCCGAACATCATCATCCGGGCGACCCAGAAGAAGATGATGTCGTGGCCGGTGAGCAGGACGTCGGTGGAGTAGAACTTCTCCAGGTCCGGGGTCTTCTCCGGCCAGCCGAGCGTGGAGAACGGCCACAGGCCGGAGGAGAACCAGGTGTCGAGGACGTCGGTGTCCTGGTGCCAGCCCTCGCCGGTGGGCGGCTGCTCGTCGGGGCCGACGCAGACGACCTCGCCGTCGGGGCCGTACCAGATCGGGATGCGGTGGCCCCACCACAGCTGGCGCGAGATGCACCAGTCGTTCATGTTGTCGACCCAGTCGAAGTAGCGCTTCGACATGTCGGCCGGGTGGATGGCCACGCGGCCGTCGCGGACGGCGTCGCCGGCGGCCTTGGCGAGCGGCTTGACGTTGACCCACCACTGCATGGACAGGCGCGGCTCGACCGTGGTCTTGCAGCGGGAGCAGTGGCCGACGGAGTGCATGTACGGGCGCTTCTCGGCGACGATCCGGCCCTGCGCCTTCAGCGCGCCGACGACGGCCGAGCGGGCCTCGTAGCGGTCCTGGCCGAGGAAGGGGCCGTGGACGGTGATGACGCCGTGCTCGTCCATGATCGTCAGGGACGGCAGGTTGTGGCGCTGGCCGATCGCGAAGTCGTTCGGGTCGTGGGCCGGGGTCACCTTGACGGCGCCGGTGCCGAACTCGGGGTCGACGTGCGTGTCGGCGACGACCGGGATGGTGCGGTCGGTCAGCGGCAGCTTGATCTGCTTGCCGACGAGGTGCTTGTAGCGCTCGTCGTCCGGGTGGACGGCGACGGCGGTGTCACCGAGCATCGTCTCCGCGCGCGTGGTCGCGACGACGAGGGTGTCCTCCCCCTCGCCGTACTTGATCGACACCAGCTCACCGGCGTCCTCCTGGTACTCCACCTCGATGTCGGAGATGGCGGTCAGGCAGCGCGGGCACCAGTTGATGATGCGCTCGGCGCGGTAGATCAGCTCGTCGTCGTAGAGCTTCTTGAAGATGGTCTGGACGGCGCGGGACAGCCCCTCGTCCATGGTGAAGCGCTCGCGGGACCAGTCGACGCCGTCGCCGAGGCGGCGCATCTGGCCGAGGATCTTGCCGCCGTACTCCTCCTTCCACCGCCAGACGCGCTCGACGAACTCCTCGCGGCCCAGGTCGTGGCGGGACTTGCCCTCCTCGGCGAGCTGCTGCTCGACCTTGTTCTGGGTGGCGATGCCGGCGTGGTCCATGCCGGGCAGCCACAGCGACTCGTAGCCCTGCATGCGCTTGCGGCGGGTGAGGGCGTCCATGAGCGTGTGCTGGAAGGCGTGGCCCAGGTGGAGGCTGCCGGTGACGTTCGGCGGCGGGATGACGATGGTGTACGGGGTCTTGTCGCTCGCCGCGTCGGCGGTGAAGTAACCCTTGTCCACCCAGCGCTCGTACAGCGTCCCCTCTACCTCGGCCGGCGCGTACTGGGTCGGCAGTTCGGTGGTGGGCGCTGAGTGCTGCTGCTGAGTGTTCTCGGTCACGGGCTCAGTTTAGAGGTGTCACGGGCCGGTCCCGAAACTCGATTGATTTGTAACGGTCAGGACCCCGGGTGCCGTGCGGGCAGGGGGTCTGGGCCAGGATGTCTGGAACGCATAAGCATCTGGAGGGGAACCCAGAAATGAGCTACAACCAGCCGGGCCCGTACGGCGGGCAGCCTCAGCAGCCGGGTCCGTACGGCGGGCAGCCGCAGCAGCAGCCTGGCCCCTACGGCCAGCAGCAGCCGCCGGCGCCTCAGCCCGGCTACGGCTACCCCCAGCAGCCGGCCCAGCCCCAGCCGGGCTACGGCTACCCGCAGCAGCAGCCGGTGCCCCCGCAGCAGGGCTACGGCCAGCAGCCCCCGTACGGCCAGGCCCCCTACGGCGCGGCCCCGCAGCCTCCGGCCTCCGGCGGCGGCAAGAAGAAGACGGGCCTGATCATCGGCGCGGTCGCGGTGGTCGCGGCGATCGCGGTGGGGGCGTACTTCGTGCTGGGCGGCGGCGGGGGTGCCGGGTCCGACATCGCGGACGACGGGCCGCACAAGCTGACGACGCCCGACACGGTGCTGACCGACTACAAGAAGGGCGACGACTCCGAGAGCAGCGGCTTCGACGACCTCAAGGACGCCGAGAAGCACGGCGTGAAGAACGCCAAGGACGTGGACGCGCAGTACCAGGCCGGGGACGAGGAGAACCCCCTGTCCATGCGCATGCTCCAGTTCATGGGCGTGTACGGCGAGATCGAGGACCCCGAGAAGGTCGTCGACGAGATGTTCGCCGAGCTGAAGAAGGAAGCCGGCAAGGACGGCGAGGGCGAGGTCGTCGGCAGCCCGAAGGAGTTCGAGCTCGACGGCGCCGTCCTCAAGTGCCAGGAGGCCAAGACCCCGGGTGACAGCTCGGGCCAGGGCCCCAAGGAGTTCAGCGTGCCGGTCTGCATCTGGGGTGACTACAGCACCATCGGTGTCGTGATCGACATGAACATCGCGGAGGCGATGGCCGGCAAGGCCGCCGACCTGGAGAAATCCTCCGAGCTCGCGGGCAAGCTCCGCAAGGAGGTCCGCGTCCCGGCGTGACGCGCCCGCTCGACACCGAAGGGGCCCCGGTCGGTCGACCGGGGCCCCTTCGCGATGTCCTGAGAGCTGCTTACGCCGTCTTCTGCTCCCCCGGCCCCCGCCCCCGCGCGTCCCGCGGGATCAGGGTCGGGTTGACGTTGGAGTGGACGACGTCCGCGGTGATGACGACGCGGGCCACGTCCTTGCGGGACGGGACCTCGTACATCACCGACATGAGGACTTCCTCCATGATGGCGCGCAGGCCCCGGGCGCCGGTCTGGCGGAGGATGGCCTGGTCGGCGATGGCTTCGAGGGCCTCGCGTTCGAAGTCCAGCTCCACGCCGTCGAGCTCGAAGAGGCGCTGGTACTGCTTGACCAGGGCGTTGCGGGGCTCCACCAGGATCTGGAGCAGCGCCTCGCGGTCCAGGTTGTGGACCGAGGTGATGACGGGCAGACGGCCGATGAACTCCGGGATCATGCCGAACTTGACCAGGTCCTCGGGCATGACGTCCTCGAACTGGTCCTTGGCTTCCAGCTCGCGCTTGGAGCGGATCGTCGCGCCGAAGCCGATGCCCTTGGCGCCCGCCCGGGACTCGATGATCTTCTCCAGGCCCGCGAAGGCACCGCCCACGATGAACAGGACGTTCGTCGTGTCGATCTGGATGAACTCCTGGTGCGGGTGCTTACGGCCGCCCTGGGGCGGGACCGAGGCCGTGGTGCCCTCGAGGATCTTGAGCAGGGCCTGCTGGACGCCCTCGCCCGACACGTCGCGGGTGATGGAAGGGTTTTCACTCTTCCGCGCGACCTTGTCGATCTCGTCGATGTAGATGATCCCGGTCTCGGCCTTCTTGACGTCGTAGTCGGCCGCCTGGATCAGCTTCAGCAGGATGTTCTCGACGTCCTCGCCGACGTAGCCGGCCTCCGTCAGCGCCGTGGCGTCCGCGATGGCGAACGGCACGTTCAGCATGCGCGCCAGCGTCTGGGCCAGCAGTGTCTTGCCCGAGCCCGTGGGGCCCAGCAGCAGGATGTTGGACTTCGCCAGCTCGATCGCGTCCTCGCGGCTGCTGCCGCCGCCGTTCTCGCCGGCCTGGACGCGCTTGTAGTGGTTGTAGACCGCCACGGACAGGGCCTTCTTGGCGGCCTCCTGGCCGACCACATAGCCCTCGAGGAACTCGTAGATCTCGCGAGGCTTGGGCAGTTCCTCCCAGCGCACCTCGCTGGTCTCCGCCAGCTCTTCCTCGATGATCTCGTTGCAGAGATCGATGCACTCGTCGCAGATGTACACACCAGGGCCTGCGATGAGCTTCTTGACCTGCTTCTGGCTCTTGCCGCAGAACGAGCACTTGAGCAGATCGCCGCCGTCACCGATGCGTGCCACGGTGTGCTTCCCCTTCGCCTGGGAGACGACTGGACGCTTTCGCCTCCAGCGGCTCCTGGTGCTGCCTTATTCCGACGGTACCTTGCCGGGCCCCCCGTTCGGGCCCCCCTTGGCAGGGTTCACTTTGACGTGCACCTTTCGGGCACCGGGTGAAACCATGCCAAGGGGCGGCAGACGATACTCCACTGTCCGCCTCAGCGGACCTCGGCGTTGTTCATCTTCCGGGTGGAGATGATCTGGTCGATCAGGCCGTAGGACAGCGCGTCCTCGGCCGTGAGGATCTTGTCGCGCTCGATGTCCTCGCGGATCTTCTCGATCGGCGTGGTGGAGTGCTTGGCCAGCATCTCCTCCAGCTGCGCGCGCATCCGCAGGATCTCGTTCGCGGCGATCTCCAGGTCGGAGACCTGGCCGCGACCCGTCTCGCTGTACGGCTGGTGGATCAGCACGCGCGCGTTCGGCAGCGCCATGCGCTTGCCGGGCGTACCGGCGGCCAGCAGCACGGCCGCGGCGGAGGCCGCCTGGCCCATGCAGACCGTCTGGATGTCCGGCTTGACGAACTGCATCGTGTCGTAGATCGCCGTCAGCGCGGTGAAGGAACCACCGGGGCTGTTGATGTAGACCGAGATGTCGCGGTCGGGGTCCATCGACTCCAGGCACAGCAGCTGCGCCATGACGTCGTTGGCGGAGGCGTCGTCGATCTGCACGCCGAGGAAGATCACGCGCTCCTCGAAGAGCTTCGCGTACGGGTCGTACTCGCGGATGCCCTGCGAGGTGCGCTCCACGAACCGCGGGATCACGTACCGGGACTCGGCGGCCGGACCCGTGTACTCGGCGCGCGTGCGGTCGTACAGGCCGCTGCCGGGGTAGTCGTTCACTGTCTGTCTCCTAGGGGCTTTGGCGGTCGGCTGGAGGCGCTGCGGGGCGTACGGGCCCCGCGGTGGGGGCTCAGGCCCCGGTGCCGCCGCCGCCCGGCATGCCGGCGGCCGTGGCGATCACGTCGTCGATGAGGCCGTACTCCTTGGCCTCGAAGGCGTCGAACCAGCGGTCGCGGTCCGAGTCGCGGGTGATCTGCTCGATCGTCTGGCCCGTGTGCTGGGACGTGAGCTCGGCCATGCGCTTCTTGGTGTGCAGCAGCCGCTCGGCGTGGATCTTGATGTCCGAGGCAGAACCGGCGAGGCCGGCCGAGGGCTGGTGGATCAGGATCTCGGCGTTCGGCAGCGCGAAGCGCTTGCCCGGGGTGCCGGCGCTGAGCAGGAACTGGCCCATGGAGGCGGCGAGGCCCATGGCGATGGTCACCACGTCGTTCTTGATGTACTGCATGGTGTCGTAGATCGCCATGCCGGCCGTGATCGAGCCGCCGGGGCTGTTGATGTAGAGGTAGATGTCCTTTTCCGGGTCAGCGGCGAGGAGCAGCAGCTGCGCGGTGATCTTGTTCGCGATGTCGTCGTCGACCGGCTGGCCGAGGAAGATGATCCGCTCGTTGAGCAGTCGGTTGTAGACATGGTCGCCGAGGCCACCGCCGATGGAGGGCTCGCCGGCGGCGGAGGGCATCAGATTCGTCAACGTATCCACCTGCTCGTCTTGCGACGGCGCCGGGCCGTCTCACGTGTACTACGTATTCATGGACCCTAACGCCGTAGCCCTCCTGGGGAATCCCGGTAACGGGGGTGTTCGCCGGGGGCGTAGCGGAGTGTGAGGCGGGGGTAGCCGAACGGACCCCGAGTTCGAAGTACTCGGGGTCCGTTCGGTGCGATCAGCTGCGCCCGAAGGCTCGTGATCGAAGGGGCCGGGAGGCTCAGGCCTCCGGCTTCTCCTCGGCCTCGGCCTCGGCGCCCTCGGCGGCGGCGTCGGCGGCCTCGTCCTCCTCGTCGTCCAGGTCGACGATCTCGCCGTTGGTGTCCTTGACCGTGGCGGCCTCGACGACGACGGCCAGGGCCTTGCCGCGGGCGACCTCACCGACGAGGAGCGGGACCTGGCCCTGCTCGACGACGGCCTGCGCGAACTGGTCGGGGGACATGCCGGAGGAGGCGGCACGGCGCATCAGGTGCTCGGTGAGCTCGTCCTGGTTGACGTTGAGCTTCTCCGTCTTGACCAGCTCGTCGAGGACGAACTGGGTCTTGATGCCCTTGACCGCGGCCTCGCGGGTCTCGGCGTCGAACTCCTCGGCGGTCTTGCCCTGGAGCTCCAGGTACTTGTCGAGGGTGAGACCCATCTGGCCGAGCTGGTGGTGCTCGAGGTTGTGCTTACGGGTGTTGATCTCGTCCTCGAGGAGCTTCTCGGGGACGGGCACCTCGACGAGCTCCAGCAGCTTCTCCAGGACGCGCTCCTGGGCCTGCGTGGCCTGGTCGAACTGCTTCATGTTCTCGAGGCGCTTGCGGCTGTCGGCCTTGAGCTCGTCCAGCGTGTCGAACTCGGAGGCGAGCTGCGCGAAGTCGTCGTCCAGCTCGGGCAGTTCACGGGCGGCGACCTGGGTGACCTTGACGGTGACCTCGGCCTCCTTGCCGGCCGCGGAGCCGCCCTTGAGCTCGGAGGTGAACGTGGCCTCGGCCCCGGCCTCCAGGCCCTTCACGGCGTCGTCGATGCCTTCCAGCAGCTCACCGGAGCCGATGGTGTAGGAGACGCCGTTGGCGATGCCGTCCTCCAGGACCTCGCCGTCGACCTTGGCCTCGAGGTCGATCGTGACGACGTCGCCGTCCTCGGCGGCGCGCTCCACCGGGGAGGTGGAGGCGAAGCGCTCGCGCAGCTGCTGCACGGACTTCTCGATGTCCTCGTCGGTGACCTCGACGGCGTCGACCTCGACCTCGATGCCGGAGTAGTCCGGGATCTCGATGGTCGGGCGGATGTCGACCTCGGCGGTGAAGTTCAGCGTCTCGCCGTCCTTCAGCTCGGTGATGTCGACCTCGGGCTGGCCCAGGACGGAGAGCTCGGCCTCGTTGACGGCGGCCGTGTAGAACTTCGGCAGCGCGTCGTTGACGGCCTCCTCCAGCACGGCGCCACGGCCGAACCGCTGGTCGATCACCCGGGAGGGGATCTTGCCCTTGCGGAAGCCCTTCACCGTGACCTGCTGGTTGATCTTCTTGTACGCCGCGTCGAGGCTGTCCTTGAGCTCCTCGAAGGGCACCTCGACAGTGAGCCGAACCCGCGTCGGGTTCAGGTTCTCAACGGCGCTCTTCACGGTTCGGTCTCCTTGATGGCTGACTTCTGGATTCTGCCGGGGCCAGACGGCTCCGGCGGATTTCGCCGCCCGGAGGACTTGGTGAGAGACACACGGGCGCGCAGCTTGCATAGTAACCGCAGCCGCCGAACGCCCCAAAAGGCGATCACCGCGAGGTGACCGACCGGGTGGAACGCATGGATGGTCGGGGTGGCGGGATTTGAACCCACGGCCTTCCGCTCCCAAAGCGGACGCGCTACCAAGCTGCGCCACACCCCGTCTGGTGCGAGACGTAGGGTACATGCCCGCAGACAGCCGGACCGCCGCATTTCCCACGCGCCTCGCGCACGACCTCGCCGACCGGCAATGGGGTGTGCGGCCGGGGGGTGCGACCCGCTACGATGCCTGCAGTGCCGCGGCCTTTCGGACCTGCGGCGCGTCCTGTGCGGGCGTAGCTCAATGGTAGAGCCCTAGTCTTCCAAACTAGCTACGCGGGTTCGATTCCCGTCGCCCGCTCTTCATGGCTCAGGGCCAGGCAGAGGATCTTCCTCCGCCTGGCCCTGAGGCGTTTGCGGGGGCCGGTGTCACAGGTCGTTGACGTCGACCGTGTAGACGGAGCGGGGGCCGTAGGGGACGTAGAGGGCGTCGTCGACGAGGACCAGGGGGGAGCCGGTGGCGAGGAAGTCGGAGCCGGTGGCGTCGTCGCGGCCGGGGCGGCTGCCCTCGACGGTGCCGGTGCGCAGGTTCAGGGCGGCCATACGGCCGGTGGAGGAGGCGACGTAGATGCGGTCGCCCGAGACGGTGGGCGGGCCGGGGTGCTCCACGGTGGAGTTGTTCTCCCAGCGCTGGTCGCCGGTGTGCGGGTCGTACGCCCGGATGCTGCCGCTGGACAGGGTGAAGTAGACCGTGCCGTGGACCAGGTGCGGGACGCCGGTGTCCGGGGGCGTGGGTGAGAGCCGCGTGCGGGTGACGGCCCGGGCGGAGAGGTCGACCAGGGCGAGGGTCGTCATCTGGTTCTCGGCGTACTGCTCGGCCAGCACCAGGCGGTCTCCGGCCTGGCCCAGGAGCCCCAGGGCGCCCTTCGCCTCCACGGTCCACAGCGGCTTGCCCGTGGTGCGGTCCAGGTGCGCGACGCTGGTGCGGGCGGTGGCCTCGTCCGAGTGGGTCCGGCAGAGCAGGTAGGGCTCCCCAGCCGCCGTCCTGAGCTCACAGTCGTCCGTCCGCGGGAGCTTCCGCTGCCAGACGACCTTGCCGTCGTCGGCGTCGAGCAGGGCGTAGCTGTCGCCTCGGTCGCCGTAGACGGCGATGACGCCCTCCGGTATAGCCGTCGCGAATCCCGAGGAGGGGTCGGCCGCGGACGCCCATTCGCCCCGGCCTGTCACCGTCTGCCACACCACGCGGCCCGTCGCGGCGTCGAGGGACTGCACGGTGTAGCGGGCCTGCTGGGTGCCGTCCCCGTCGGAGGGCGGGTCGTCCGCGCCGAAGGCCAGGACGTTGCCCTCGTGGACGCCGATGAGCGCGCCCATGCTGCTGTAGCCGTCCTCCGGGCCGTGGGTGGGGTCGACGGGCCGGGACCAGTGGCCGCGGCCGTCCGCCAGGGCCCAGCCCGCGGCCATGAGGTCGTCCCCGGCGCACACCAGGGAGGCCCGAACGGCGGCACAGCGCTCGAAGGACGCGCCGGTGCCCTCCCGGCCCTTGGCCTTGCCGTGCCACGGCTTCCATCCCGTGGGCAGCTCGCTCACGGCCGTACGCTCGTCGGACCCACCGTCCTGAAGGGCGAGGGCCCCCGCGGCGACGGCCACGAGCGCGACCGCGGCGGCGCCCCAGCCCAGGAGCAGCCGCCGCAACAGGGGGCGGCGCGCCGGTTCGGCTGCGTTCTGCTCTCCGCCGCCCGCCCTGGATCGCGGCGCCTGTCGCGTGCCGTCGGGGCGGGCTGCCGGGACGGTCTCGGGGTCGGGCGCGAAGTACGGGCTCGGGTCGAGGCCTTCCCGCGCGGCAGGTCCGCCACCGTGGCGCTGCCGCGCAGGGCTCGCGGACACCTCCCAGTCCGAGCGGGCCTCTGCTGCACCAGGTCCGGCCGCCTCCCACTCCGAGCCGGGAGCCACCGCACCGGGTCCGGCCGTCTCCGGCTGGGGGCGGGCCGCCGCCGGACCAGACCCGGCCGCCTCCCACTGCGGGCCGGAAGCCGACGCCCGGGACTCGGACGCCTCCCACTCCGAGCGGGCAGCCGCGGCACCGGGCAGGGCACCCTCCGGCACCCGGCCGGCCGGCGCAGCACCGGGCCGGAGTCCTTCCGGCATCTGGCCGGCAGCCGCCTCCTCGGGGCCGACCGCGTACGACGCGCGGTCGACGGATGCCGCACCGGGCCCGGCCCCGTCCCGCACCGAGCCGAAGGCCACAGCACGCTCCGGCGCCCCGTCGGCAGGAGCCTCGGTGGACCCGACCCCATCCCGTACCGAGCCGAAGGCCACAGCACCCTCCGACGCCCGGTCGGCGGGCGCCGCGGCGGACCTCGCCGCCTCCCGCCCCGGGTGGGCAGGCGCCTCACCCGACCCAGCCGCGTGGGCAGACACACCCCCGCGCCCGACGCCCTCCGCCGCCCGGCCGGCAGGCCCTGCACCCGACCCGGCCAGGTGGGCAGACGCGCCCCCGGACCCCGCCCCCCGCAGCCGCGGCAGGCGGCCCTCGTGGAGGTGGGTCAGGAGTTCGTGGGCGGTGGGGCGGGAGTGGGGGTGTTTCTGGAGGCAGAGGTGGATGACGGGGAGGAGTTCGGTGGGGGTGCCCTGGAGGTCGGGGGTGCCTTCGACCACGCGTACGGCGGTCTCGTAGGGGTTGGAGCTGTCGAAGGGGCCGCGGCCGGTGGCGGCGAAGGTCAGGATCGCGCCGAGGGAGAAGACGTCGGCGGCGGGCCCGACGTCGTGCGGGGCGGAGAACTGTTCGGGGGACATGAAGGGCGGCGTGCCCATGACGCGGCCGGTCTGGGTGAGGGCGTCGGCGGTGGCGAACTCGGTGGCGCGGGAGATGCCGAAGTCGATGACGCGAGGGCCGTCCTCGGCCAGCATCACGTTGGCGGGCTTGAGGTCGCGGTGGACCACGCCCGCGCGGTGGATGTCACGCAGGGCCTCGGCGAGGCCGGCGGCGAGTTCGCGCAGGCGCGGCAGCGGGAGGGGGCCCTGGGCGCGGACGTGTGCCCCGAGGGTCTCCCCCGGTATGTAGAGCGTGGCCATCCAGGGCCGCGGCGCGTCGGCGTCGGCGTCGACCACGGGGGCCGTGAAGGCACCGCTGACGCGGCGGGCGGCAGCCAGTTCGCGGCTGAAGCGTGTGCGGAACTCGTCGTCGTCGGCGTACTGGTCGTGCACGACCTTCACCGCGAGGCGGCGTCCGGAGGCGGAGCGGGCGAGGTAGACCACGCCCATGCCGCCCGAGCCCAGGCGGTCCTCGATGAGGTAGCCGCCCACCTCCACCGGGTCAGAATCGCGCAGCGCCATCCCCGTGCCGTCCCCCGTTCCGCGTCACCCGCGCCGGCCGGGAAGTCGGCGCTGCCCGCCGGCGATCACAGATGAGCGTATCCGCACCGGCCTGCGGCCCGATCGGCCGCACCGGCGTCAGAAACTGATCGAGTTGATCGTTTCTGCCAGCGAGTCGAGGAAGCGGTTTATCGACGGGGCCATGCCGGTCGAGGCGAGGAAGAACCCGAAGAGCACTGCCACGATGGCCGGGCCTCCCTTGAGCGAGCCGCCCCGCATGAGCACCACCAGGATGACCCCCAACAGCAGTACGACTGACAGCGAAATGGCCACGACTGATCACACCCCTGGGTCGGTCCGCTCTCCCGCCGGAGGCACTGCCCCGCACACCCCCGCCTGAACCATCGTGCCACCAACCGGCCCGCCCCATGCGGCGCATGACACATCAGCGACGAACGCCGGCCCCTTCCCCGCCGCTCCTGCGGGCTCTCGCCCACGCCGTCCAGGGTGAACGCCCGCGGGCCGTAAGAGAATTCGAGCTTCTACCCGGACGGGGAATTCTCACACCTCACTTCCGCACATTGTTTCCATGCCCACGTTTCCGCTCCCACACATCTGGTTCACAGGGAATGCGAATTCAGCTGGGGTGTTTTACGGAATCGCGAGAGCGGCGCTAGGGTGCCTCAGATGTTCACCGCTGCGACGACCCCACTCCGGACGCAGAGTCCCGACAGAACATCACTCCCCCCACACCGTGACGCGTTCTTCGACAACGCCAAGTACCTGGCGATCCTGCTGGTGGCCATGGGGCACGCCTGGGAACCGCTGAAGGACGACAGCCGCGTCCTGGAGGGCGCGTACATGTTCGTGTACGCCTTCCATATGCCGGCATTCATCATCGTCTCCGGCTATTTCTCACGCAGCTTCGACATGCGCCCCGACCGCCTCAAGCGACTGGTCACCGGAGTTCTCGTGCCGTATCTCGTCTTCGAGACGGCCTACTCCCTGTTCAAACGCCTCGCCGACGACGATCCGGCCCAGCCGATCTCGCTGCTCGACCCCTGGTATCTCACCTGGTTCCTGGTCGCCCTGTTCGTGTGGCGGATGACCACGCCCCTGTGGAAACTGATCCGCCGTCCCCTCCCCGTCGCACTCGGTGTCGCCGTCCTCGCGTCCGTCACCCCCGGCGTCGGCAACGACCTCGATCTCCAGCGCATCCTGCAGTTCCTGCCGTACTTCGTCCTCGGACTGTGCCTGAAGCCCGAGCACTTCCGGCTCGTGCGTCGCCGCTCGGTGCGGATCGCGGCGGTGCCGGTGTTCGCCGTCGCGTTCGCGGTGGCCTGGTGGAGCGTGCCGCGCATGAACACCGGCTGGCTCTACCACCGCGACTCCGCGCAGGAGTTGGGCGCGCCGTGGTGGTGCGGGCCGGTCATGGTGGTCGCGCTGTTCGGCTGTTCGGTGCTGCTGACGGCCTGCTTCTTCGCCTGGGTGCCGGGCCGCACGATGTGGTTCACGGCCCTGGGCGCGGGCACGCTGTACGGCTATCTGCTGCACGGCTTCCTCACCAAGTCCGGTGACTTCTACGGCTGGTACGACCGCGCCTGGCTGCACGGGCCGCTCGGCGAGGTCCTCGTCACCCTGCTCGCGGGCGTCGCTGTCACGCTGCTGTGCACCCCGCCGGTGCGGAGGGTCTTCCGGTGTGTGATGGAGCCTCGGATGGAGTGGGCGTTCCGGCGGGATGCCACCGAAGCCGCCAGGGCGCGCGTGCGAGCGTGACCCCGACTCCGACTCCGACCCAAAACCCGACCTCACAGACCCAAGAGCTCGCGCATCCTCGCGTACTTCTCGGTCAGCCGCACCCGCGTCGCCCCGTCCAGCACCGCCAGCCGGCCCGGGTCCGCGTTGTGCGCCAGGTCCGCCTCCTTGACCAGCAGGGCGCCCGGCGTGGCGAGGATGCGTGCGGCGTAGTCCTCGGGCCGCTCCCCCGCCCGCTTGGTGACCGCGAGCACGATGTCCTTGGTGCGACGGCTGAGCTCGGCCCGCTCCAGCCACTCCCGCGACAGGGCGTCGTCCTCGACGGCGTCGTGCAGCCAGGCCGCCGCGATCTGGTCGGGGTCGCCGCCGCGCTCGCGCACGCCCCGGGCGACGGCGGCCAGGTGCTCGGCGTAGGGTCGTCCGGCCTTGTCGGTCTGGCCCTGGTGCGCGGCCCGGGCCAGGGCCTCGACCTCCTCAAGTCTCAGCACGAAAGCCTCCTCAGCCCGACTGCGCCGTAGGCCCCTCGCAGCAGATCAGCAGCAGGGCCCGGTCGTCGTTGACGTCCTTCGCGACGGCCTCGATCAGATGCCACGCGGCACCGCGGAAACCGGCGGCGACATAGCGGTCGGCCTCACCCGTCAGCCGGTCGATGCCCTCGACGATGTCACGGTCGGAGGTCTCCACCAGGCCGTCGGTGAACAGCATCAGCACGTCCCCGGGGCGCAGCACGCCCTTCACGGGGTCGAACTGGGCACCGTCGTACACGCCGAGCAGCGGTCCCTCGGCGGCCTTCTCCTCCCAGCGGCCGCTGCCCGCGCTGAGCTGGAGGCCGGGCGGATGTCCCGCGGAGTACAGCTCGTAGTCGCCGGAGTCGAGGTCCAGCACCAGGTGGATGGAGGTGGCGAAGCCCTCCTCCCAGTCCTGGCGGAGGAGGTAACCGTTGGCGGCGGGGAGGAAGGCGTGCGGGGGCAGGCTGCCGAGCAGTCCGCCGAAGGCGCCGGACAGCAGCAGGGCGCGGGAACCCGCGTCCATGCCCTTGCCGGAGACGTCGGTGAGGACGACTTCCAGGGTGCGCCCGCCATTGGTGCGGGCCGCGACAACGAAGTCACCGGAGAACGACTGGCCCCCCGCGGGGCGCAGCGCCATCTCGTGGTGCCAGCCCCGCGGCAGCTTGGGCAGCCGGCTCTGGGTGCGGATGCGTTCGCGCAGGTCGAACAGCATGGTGCCGCCGCGCCGCCAGGGCACGCCGACCCGGCTGCGGAACTGGGCGATGAGCAGTCCGAAGAACCCGCAGGCGGCGACCACCAGCACGACGCCCGGGGTGACCCGGGAGCTGCCCTGGGTGTACGGCCCGAGCTGCACCGACTCCACGATCAGCGCGGTGGCCGCGGCCGCGTACAGCCCGAGCAGGCTCGCCGGGCGCAGCAGCAGGCCGCCCGCGACGATCGGCAGGACCAGCGCGGCCGGGGAGCACCACATCGGGTTGGCGAGGGTGGTGGCCGCGATCAGCGGAACGGTGAGCAGCAGTCCGGCCAGCGCGACCCAGTCGGAGCCGTCGCCGCGGAAGTAGTCGACGGCGCTTCTGCGCAGGCCGACGCGGACCCGGTGCCACTGCATCCGCACCCGGGCCGGGAACGTCTCGGCGGCGGTGCGCCGCGCTCGTCCTGCTGCCATTAGTCCGGGACCCTATCCACCCGACCGGCCGCATGGCACGGGAGGTCCCACTTGTCCCCCGTCCGAGGCCGGACTCCGCCGTCGTCGACAGTGAACTGCACGCGCGCCGGGCTCGCCCCGGGCACGGAGAAATTGGCTGGCTCGTCCCGCATTGCACTGGTAGGGATGGCCCATGGCGACTGACGAGGCGGGCACGGGCCCGGTCATACGGGAACTGCGGCCGCAGGACTGGGGTCCGTGGTACGACAACCTGATCCGGGCGTTCGGCGCGGTGCCGGAGCCCGCCGAGGAGCGGGAGCTGTGGGACGCGCTGACCGAGCCGACCCGCTCCCTGGGTGTCTGGGACGGGACGGAGTGCGTGGGCACGGCCGGGGCGTTCTCGTTCCGGCTGACGGTGCCGGGCGGCGCGTCGGTGCCGGCGGCGGGCATCACGATGGTGAGCGTGGCCGCGACGCACCGCCGGCGCGGGCTGCTGACGGCGATGATGCGCCGGCAGCTGGACGACATCCGCTCCTGGGGCGAGCCGCTCGCCGTGCTGACGGCTTCCGAGCCGGACATCTACGGCCGGTTCGGGTACGCCGCGGGCACCTTCGGGCTCAGCGCCGAGATCGACACCCGTCGCGTACGGCTGTCCGTGCCGCCCGGCACCGATGACGTACGGCTGCGGTACGCGGTGCCGGCCGAGGTCCTCGACGTGTGCGAGGCGGTGTACGCGCGGCGGGTGCCGGGGCGTCCGGGGATGCTCGCCCGGCAGCCGGGCTGGGAGCGGCTGGGGGTGCTGGACCCGGAGGAGAGCAGGGACGGCGGCTCGCCGTTGCAGTGCGTGGTCGCCGAGCGGGACGGGGAGGTCACCGGGTACGCCCGGTTCCGTACGAAGCTGGGCTGGGGCCCGTCGGGGCACGACGGCACGGTCACGCTGGTGGATCTGGAGGGCACGGACCCGGCCACGGAGGCCGCGCTGTGGCGGTTCCTGTTCGGGATCGACCTGATGGCGAGGCTGGTGGTGCGGGGCCGGCCGGTCGACGAGGCGTGGCAGTTCCAGGTGTCCGACATCCGCCGGTGCCGGCTTCAGCTGCGGGACGCGCTGTACGTGCGTCTCGTGGACGTCGGGGCGGCGCTCGGGGCGCGGACCTATCAGGCGCCGGTGGACGTGGTGTTCGAGGTGGAGGACGCCTTCTGCCCCTGGAACACGGGCCGTTGGCGGCTGTCCGGCGACGCCAAGGGCGCGGTGTGCGAGCCTACGACGGACGCGGCCGATCTCGCCCTGACCGTACGGGAGTTGGGCGCTGCCTACCTGGGCGGGGTGAGTCTCACGGCGCTGGGCGCGGCCGGGCGGGTGCGCGAGCTGCGCGAGGGGGCGCTCGCGGAGGCGGCGGTGGGGTTCGGCTCACCGGTGGCCCCGTGGCTGCCGCACGGGTTCTGAGCCGTCAGGAGGTCTGACAGCCGGGGCACCAGAAGAGGTTGCGGGCGGCGAGATCGGCGGTGCGGATCTCGCCGCCACAGATGTGACAGGGCAGGTTCGCCCTGCGATAGACGTACACCTCTCCGCCATGGTCGTCGACCCTCGGCGGGCGGCCCATCGCCTCCGGCGTGTGCTCGGGCCTGACGGTGTCGATGCGGTTGTCGCGCACGCCCTGGCGCATCAGGGCGACGAGGTCGGCCCAGATCGCGTCCCACTCGGCGGGGGTGATGTCGCGGCCCGCGCGGTAGGGGTCGATGCCGTGCCGGAAGAGGACCTCGGCGCGGTAGACGTTGCCGACGCCGGCGATCACCTTCTGGTCCATGAGCAGCGCGGCGATCGTGGTCCGGCTGCGGGAGATCCGCCGGTACGCGGCTGCCGGGTCGGCGTCCGCGCGCAGCGGGTCGGGGCCGAGCCGGTCGTGTATCGCGTGCTTCTCGCCGTCGGTGATCAGCGCGCAGGTGGTGGGCCCGCGCAGATCGACGTACGAGGTGCTGTTCGCCAGCCGCAGCCGGACGGTGTCCGTGGGCGGGGGCGCCGGGGCGTCACCGAAGGCCACCTTGCCGAAGAGGCCGAGGTGGATGTGCACCCAGGACTCGGCGAAGCCCAGGAAGAGGTGCTTGCCGTGGGCGTCGGCGGTGTGCAGGACACCGCCGTCGAGGAGGGCGGCGGCGTCGCTGAACTTGCCCTGGGGGCTGGTCACACGCGGGGCGGTGCCGGAGAAGGCGGCGGCGTAGTCCTTCGCCAGCCGGTGAATCGTGTGCCCTTCCGGCACGGTGCCCTGCCCTTCCTTACGGCTGCTGCGGGTGGTGCGCCGGGATCGGGGGCAGCTCGCCCGTGGTCTCGTACGCCGAGAGCATGTCGATGCGGCGGATGTGGCGCTCGTCCTGGGAGAACGGCGTGTTCAGGAAGGTCTCGACGAACTTCGTCGCCTCCTCCTGGGTGTGCATGCGCGCACCCACCGCGACGACGTTGGCGTTGTTGTGCTGGCGGCCGAGGGACGCCGTCTCCTCGCTCCAGGCGAGGGCCGCACGGACACCCTTGACCTTGTTGGCGGCGATCTGCTCGCCGTTGCCGGAGCCGCCGATCACGATGCCGAGGGCGTCCGGGTCCGCGGCGGTGCGCTCCGCGGCACGGAGGCAGAAGGGCGGGTAGTCGTCCTGGGCGTCGTAGATGTGGGGGCCGCAGTCGACGGGCTCATGGCCGGCGGCCTTCAGCCACTCGACGAGGTGGTTCTTGAGTTCGAAGCCCGCATGGTCCGATCCGAGATACACGCGCATGGGAGGAGTGTGTCATGCGCGGGCGGGTAGCGGCGGAGCGGGTCGCCGCGGACACGGCCGGGGCCCAATCGTGTGACCCAGACTACAGAACCTCAGGAAAACCTCAAGTAACGATATGGATTCAAAGGTTCACGAATCTCGTCACCTCCGTTTCACTGGACCGACTCGTGAGCCAGTCCCCCAACTGCACGAGAGAACCGCTCCCCCGGCGCAAAGGAAATCCATCCAATGACCTCGCAGCCGAACCCGACGAAATCCGCGAACGGCGACCCCGGACCCGGACTCCACGCGGGTCTCAAGAACCGCCATCTGTCGATGATCGCCATCGGTGGCGTGATCGGCGCCGGCCTGTTCGTCGGCTCCAGCTCCGGCATCGCGACCGCGGGCCCCGGCATCCTCCTGTCGTACGCGCTGGTCGGCACGCTCGTGGTGCTGGTCATGCGGATGCTCGGTGAGATGTCCGCGGCCAACCCCACCTCGGGTTCCTTCTCCGCGCACGCCGACCGGGCGCTCGGCCGCTGGGCCGGCTTCTCCATCGGCTGGCTGTACTGGTTCTTCTGGGTCGTCGTGCTCGCCGTCGAGGCGACCGCCGGTGCAGCGATCCTGGAGGGCTGGATCCCCGCCGTACCGCAGTGGGCGTGGGCGCTGATCGTGATGTTCGTGCTGACCGCCACCAACCTGGTGTCCGTCGGCTCCTACGGCGAGTTCGAGTTCTGGTTCGCCGGGATCAAGGTCGTCGCCATCGCCGCGTTCATCGTCGTCGGCGGACTCGCCGTCTTCGGTGTACTTCCTGGGGTCGACAGCGACAAGGCCGCACTGTCCAACCTCACCGACCACGGCGGCTTCCTGCCGAACGGGCCGGGCGCCATCCTGACCGGTGTGCTGCTCGTCGTCTTCTCCTTCATGGGCAGCGAGATCGCGACCCTGGCCGCCGGTGAGTCGGAGGACCCGCAGCGCGCGGTCACCAAGTCCACCAACAGCATCATCTGGCGTATCGCCGTCTTCTACCTGGGCTCGATCCTGGTCGTCGTCACGCTGCTGCCGTGGAACGACCCCTCCATCAAGGAGCAGGGCTCCTACGTCGCCGCGCTGGACTCCCTCGGCATCCCGCACGCCGGCCAGGTCATGAACTTCATCGTGCTGACCTCGGTGCTGTCCTGTCTGAACTCCGGCCTGTACACCGCCTCCCGCATGGCCTTCTCGCTCGGCCGGCGCGGTGACGCGCCCAAGGCGTTCGCGCGGACCACGGCCAACGGTGTGCCGCGGGCGGCGATCCTGGTCTCCGTGGTCTTCGGCTTCGTCGCGGTGTTCTTCAACTACAAGTTCCCGGACTCCGTCTTCCTCTTCCTGCTCAACTCCTCCGGTGCGGTCGCGCTGTTCGTGTGGCTGGTCATCTGCTTCTCGCAGCTGCGCATGCGGAAGATCATCCAGGCCGAGGCGCCGGAGAAGCTCGTCGTGAAGATGTGGCTGTACCCGTACCTGACCTGGGCGGCGGCCGCGCTGATCGTCTTCGTCCTCGGCTACATGCTCACCGACACCGAGCACGACGGCCGCGAGACCGTGCTGCTCTCGCTGCTGGTGGCCGCGGTGGTGCTGGCGATCGCCCTGGTCCGGCAGAAGCTGGGCGCCGGCCGCCCGGCCGTCGCCGCCGAGCACGCGGCCGAGCCGGTGGACAAGGTCACGACCGGCTGATCCCCGTGAACTCGTGAGAAGGCCCCGCGGCCGCGCTGCCGCGGGGCCTTCTTCCGTTCGTACACCTGACGAGTACTGCGTACACCTCACGAGTCCTGCGTATACCTGACGAGTCCTGTCAGGTTATGCGGGCACGATCAGCCGCATGGAACGCATCGACAGCATCGACGGCCAAGGGGAACCGCTCGTGCTCCGTCCCGGCGACGACGGCTACGAGGCGGAACTCGCCGGATTCCAGACCGGGTTCGCCCAGCGCCCCGACGCCGTGTTCGCCGCCGCCTCGGCCTCCGACGTGGCCGCCGCCGTGCGGTACGCCGCCCGGCGCGGGCTCCCGGTCCGGGTGCAGGCGACCGGCCACGGGCTGCCCGGCGCACGCGAGGGCGGCGTCCTCGTCACGACCCGGCGTATGAAGGGCGTGACCGTCGACCCCGCCACCCGTACGGCCCGGATCGAGGCGGGAGTCCGCTGGGGCGAGGTCGTGACCGCCGCGGCACCGCACGGGCTGGCCCCGCTGAACGGCTCGGCGCCCTCGGTCGGGGCCGTGTCCTACACCCTCGGCGGCGGACTGGGCATCCTGGCGCGGCAGTTCGGGTACGCGGCCGACCATGTGCACGCCCTGGAGGTCGTCACCGGCGACGGCGAACCGCGCCGTGTGACCCAGGAGTCCGAGCTGTACTGGGGCCTGCTCGGCGGCGGGCACACGCTGGGGATCGTCACCGCGCTGGAGACGGGCCTCGTCCCGGTCGCCCGGCTCTACGGCGGCGCGCTCGCGTTCGACGGAGGCGAGGTGGAACCGGCCGAGGTGCTGCGGGCGTACGAGGCGTGGACCCGGACCGTGCCGGACGGGCTGACCTCGTCCTTCGCCGCCGTACCGTATCCGGACGTCCCGGCGCTGCCGGAGCGGTTGCGCGGGCGGTACGTGCTCTCGGTGCGGGTGGCGTACACCGGGGCCGACGGGGAGCGGATCGTGGCGCCGCTGCGGGAGCTAGGGCCGGTGCTCGCGGACTCGCTGCGGGAGATGCCGTACGCCGAGAGCCACACCATCCACAGCGACCCGGACTTCCCGCACACCTACTACGGGGACAGCGCGGTGGTCAGCGAGCTGGACGTGGAGCGGGCGGCCGAGGTGCTGCGGCTGACCGGGCCCGGCGCGCCGCTGATGGGTGTCGTCCAGGTCAACCACCTCGGCGGGGCGCTGTCCCGGCCGGCGCCGAACGCGGTGCCCCACCGCGAGGGGCGCTTTCTCGTGCGGCTGCTGGTGATGGGCGGCCGGGAGGAGGCCCGGGCGATGCTGGACCCGGCCTTCGCGCTGCTCGCCCCCGGCACGATCGGCCGTACGGTCAACTTCGCCTTCGGGGCGGGCGACCGGAGCGAGGGGCTGTTCGACGCGCGGACACGCGAGAGGCTCGCCGGACTGAAGTCGACGTACGACCCGGCGAGCCTCTTCGGGGAACAGCTGGGGCTCAGCGCTTGAGGAGCTTCCAGGCGGTGGGCAGCAGGCCCATCGCCAGGGCGGCCTTGAGGGCGTCGCCGATCAGGAACGGGGTGAGGCCCGCGGCGATCGCGGCCGAGGCGGACATGCCCGTGGCCAGGGCCAGGTACGGCACGCCGACGGCGTAGATGATCGCCTCGCCGAGCAGCATCGCCCCGGCCGTGCGCAGCACGGTGCGGTCGGCGCCGCGCCGGGCCAACGCGCCGACGACGGTGGAGGCGAGGATCATGCCGAGGATGTAGCCGAGGGTCGGGGCGGCGGCGCCGGAGTGGCCACCGGCGAACCACGGCACACCGGCGATGCCGGCCAGCGCGTACAGCGCGAGGGACAGGAAGCCGCGGCCCGCGCCGAGGGCCGTGCCGACGAGCAGCACGGCGAAGGTCTGGCCGGTCACCGGAACCGGAGTGCCGGGGACGGGCACCGAGAGCTGGGCTGCGAGGCCGGTGAGCGCGGCGCCGCCGACGACGAGCGCGATGTCGCGGACGCGGGAGGCGGGGATCAGGTCGGCGAGGACCTGCCCGTGGCGGGCGGGGGCGACGGCAGCGGTGCTCATGGGGACTCCGCGGAGGTTGGGGGCACTTCGGGACAACGGCGACGCTATCCCAGAGCGTCTCGGCCGATCACCGTCAGTAGTCGACAAACGCCCGAACACGGACTTGGTGGGCTCCCGACAAAGGAGCAGGCCCCGCGTGACGCCGGTCACTGAGGCAGCGGCGATCCGGTCACACGGGCCGTCTGTGGGGTCCCACCAAACAGGCCGGGGCGCCCTGGCCGTGACCGGAGGGCAGGGCCTACCCTTCCGGTCATGCTCGCCCAGGCCCGGAACCTCACGTCGCGTCGCTATGTCGACCTGCGCCGCCAGGGCACGGCCACCTGTCGCCGCCCTGCCGGGTGAGGCGACCGCGCCTTCGCGTCTTTGTGCCTCACCCGGTTCACGGCTCAGCGTCGGACCGGCCCCTGAGGAACCGTCATGCCCCGCACCGCGGAATCCACCCTTGTCTCCCCCGTGCCCCGCGCCGCCGACAGCGACCGGCGGCGCACCAGCGCCAGCGTCGTCCTGCGGTCCGTGCTGGAGCACGGGCCGGTGGCGCGCAGCACCGTCGCCCGGCTGACCGGTCTTTCGCCGGCGTCGGTGACCGAGCACTGCGCCCGGCTCGCCGGGCTGGGCCTGCTCCGTGAGGCGGTCGCGCCACGGCGGCCCGGCGGGGTGGGCCGGCCGCATGTGCCGGTCGACCTGGACGTGGCGCGGTGGGTGGTGGGCGGGGTGCACGTCGCCGTGCCGTACACCACGGTCGCGCTGCTGGATCTGCGCGGCCGGGTGCTGGCCGAGCGGCGGCTGGGGCACGAGAGCACCGAGCCGTCGCGGGTGCTGGCGCGGGCCGCGTCCGCGCTGGCGGCGCTGTTCACGGGTGTACCGGACCGGCGGCCCCTCGGTGTCGGGGTGGCCGTCGGCGGCTGGGTGGACCGGCAGGCGGGCACGGTCGTGGAGCATCCGCTGCTGGGCTGGCGCGAGGTGCCGGTGCGGGAGCGGCTGACCGCGCTGACGGGGCTGCCGGTGCGGGTGGACGGGCACGCGCGGGCGCTGGTCGACGGTGAGCGGTTGTTCGGGCGGGCGCGCGGCAGCCGCAGTCTGCTGCATCTGTTCGCCGGCAATGTGGTGGACGCGGCGTTCGCCACGCACGACGAGGTGCACCACGGGCCGCGCTCACAGTCCGGCGCGATCGCCCATCTGCCGCTGCCCGGCGGCACCGAGCCCTGCGACTGCGGCCGGACGGGCTGCCTGCAGGCCGAGTTGAGCGAGCGGACGCTGTGCCGCAGGGCGCGTGCGGCGGGCGTGACCGACGGGGCGGACCCGCTGCATGTCCTCGCGGCCGCGCAGGACGGGCACCCGGTGGCCGTGCGGCTGCTGCTGGAGCGGGCCCGGCTGGTGGGGCGGGCGGCCGGGCTGCTGCTCGACGTGGTCAATCCGGAGACGGTCGTCGTCACCGAGCTCGGCGTGATGCACCGCGAGGACTGCATGGCGGCTCTGCGCGAGGAGGTCGGTCCACTGCGGGCGGCGGATGTGCATCCGACGAGTTTCCCGGATTCCGTGCTGGCCGTCGCGGGCGGCTCGGTGGTTCTCGACGCGTTCTACCGGGACCCGCTGGGCGTATCACCTGGGGCGAATTAATTCAGAAACTCGGAATGTTGACAGGTTCCGGGGAAAGCAACGAACATCCTGGTCATGAGCGTTCGCCTGCACTGTTGTGCCTCTTGTTGCTGACACGTTGCCCCGTGTGAAGCGCTCATTTCCTGCTGCGTGAATTTCCCTTTCCGGGCGTCCTCGCCCGTCATTCCTCCTGCCTTTATCGCTCTGTGCGTCAGGGAGTCCCGCCATGTCCTCTCCACCCCTCGCCGGCGTCGACCGCCGTCTCTTCCTCACCTCCCTGCTCGGTGCCGCCGCCGGTGTCGCCGGGCTCAGCGGCTGCGCCGAGAGCAGGGCCGCCACCTCCGCGAAGGGCGCCTCGACGGCCCCGCTCGCGAGCAAGGTCCCGGCCGGTACGAGCCTGAAGGTCGCTTCCTTCCAGGGCCAGCAGCAGCTGCAGTTCAAGCTGGCCGGGCTCGGCAAGCTGCCGTTCGAGGTGTCGAGCTGGGTCAACGTCGCCGCTGGTCCCGATGTCATCAACGCCTTCCGGGCCAACTCCCTGGACCTCGCCAACAACGCGGGCATCCCGCCGATCCAGGCGCACTACCAGGGCTTCGACGCGAAGATCGTCGCGATCAACGTCACCCGTAAGCCCAACTACGTCTTCGCCACCAAGCCCGGCAGCGACATCCGCACCGTCGACGACTTCAAGGGCCGCAAGCTCGCCTTCTCGCAGGGCCAGGCGCAGGGTGTGGTCCTGCTGCGGGCCCTGAAGCAGGCCGGTCTCGCCTACGACGAGGTGGAGCTGGTCCCGCTGACCAGCAACCAGTTCCTCACCGCCCTGCAGTCGGGCCAGGTGGACATCGCCCCGCTGGGCAACACCCAGTCGCCCGCCTATCTCGCGCAGTACGAGTCCAAGGGCGCCCGGGTCATCACCACCGACGTGGTCGACCTGCTGAACCTGCTGTGGGCACCGACGAGCGTGCTGAACGACCGGGCGAAGGCCGCCGCGGTCGCCGCGTACATCCCGCACTGGGCGAAGGGCACGGTGTGGGCGTACGAGCACCCGGACGTCTGGAACGAGGAGTTCTACGTCAAGACGCAGAACCTGACGCTCCAGCAGGCGCAGGGCATCAGCGAGCTCGCCAACAAGCCGTACTTCCCGCCGCGTTGGGACGAGGCGATCCGCTGGGAGCAGGAGACCGCCGATCTGCTGGCGGAGGGCGGCTTCGTGAAGGAGTTCGACGTGGCCTCGCTCTTCGACCACCGCTTCGAGGGCATCGCGGCGCGGTCCGTACCGGCGGAGTACCGGAGGTGAGCGCCGTGACCACGACCACGACCTCGACGGCCACGCCCGTCGTCGCCGAGGCACCGCCGAGGACGCGGAGGAAACGCCGCAGTCTCTCCCCCGGCAGGCGGCTGCCCGCCACCCGGCTGATCGGCCCGCTGCTGTTCCTCGCGCTGTGGGCCGCGGCCTCCGCCGCGGGCCGGCTGGACGCGAACGCGATCCCGGCGCCCTGGACGGTGGTGGAGACCGGCGCCCGGCTGTGGACCGACGGCACCCTGCCCGACGACATCCTGACCTCGCTGCAACGGGCCGCGTCCGGCTTCGCGATCGGCCTGCTCACCGGGGTCGCCCTGGCGCTGGCCTCGGGGCTGAGCCGGGTCGGGGAGGCGCTGATCGACGGGACGGTGAACCTCAACCGGGCGATCCCCACCCTCGGTCTGATCCCGCTGTTCATCCTCTGGCTGGGCATCGGCGAGACCTTCAAGATCGCCATCATCGCGATCGTCGTCTACATCCCGATCTACCTCAACACGCATGCCGCGCTGTCCGGCATCGACAGCCGGTTCGTCGAACTCGCCGAGGTGCAGGGGCTTACCCGGTGGGCCTTCGTCCGGCAGATCGTCGTCCCCGGCGCGCTGCCCGGGTTCTTCGTGGGACTCCGGCTCGGCGTGACCGGCTCCTGGCTGGGCCTGGTGGTGCTGGAGCAGATCAACGCCACCAGCGGGCTCGGCTACATGATGTTCCAGGCCCAGAACTACGGCCAGTCGGACGTCATCCTCGTCGGCCTGGTCGTCTACGGCGTCTTCGGCCTGATCTCCGACAGCACGGTCCGTCTCATCGAACGGAGGGTGCTGTCATGGCGCCGCACACTGAGCAACTGACCCGGCCCGCGGTGCGGCTGCGCGGCCTGACCCGGTCCTTCGACGGACGCACCGTCCTCGACGGCATCGACCTGGACCTCCCGCCCGGCCAGTTCACCGCCCTGCTCGGGCACAGCGGCTCCGGCAAGTCCACGCTGCTGCGGGCCGTGGCGGGCCTGGACCACGAGGTGACCGGCAGCGGGGAGCTGACCGCGCCGGAGCGGATCTCGGTGGTGTTCCAGGACTCCCGGCTGCTGCCCTGGCGCCGCGTGCTGGACAACGTACTGCTGGGGACGGACGGCGTGGACAAGGGCCGCGCGGCGCTGGCGGAGGTCGGGCTGAAGGGGCGCGAGCGGGCCTGGCCGAACGAGCTGTCGGGGGGTGAGGCGCAGCGGGCCGCGCTCGCCCGGTCGCTGGTGCGAGAGCCCGAACTGCTGCTGGCCGACGAGCCGTTCGGGGCGCTCGACGCGCTCACCCGGATCCGGATGCACGGCCTGCTGCGGGAGCTGTGGGAGCGCCACCGGCCCTCGGTGCTGCTGGTCACCCATGACGTGGACGAGGCGATCGTGCTCGCCGACCGCGTCCTGGTGCTGGAGCACGGCCGCATCGGCCTCGACCTGACCATCGACCGCCCGCACCCGCGGTCGTACCGCGATCCACGGCTCGGCGAGTACCGGGAGCGGCTGCTGGCCGCCCTGGGTGTGACGGAGGACCACGCATGACCAGACAGCTGCACCTCAACGCGTTCCTGATGAACACCGGCCACCACGAGGCGTCCTGGCGGCTGCCGGAGAGCGATCCGTACGCCCATGTGGACCTGGCCCACTATGTGCGCCTGGCGCGGATCGCCGAGCGTGGCACCTTCGACTCGCTGTTCCTCGCGGACGGGCCGCATCTGTGGGGCAGCGTGGCCCAGCGGCCGGCCGGGGCGCTGGAGCCGCTGACGCTGCTGACCGCGCTGGCGACGGCCACCGAGCACATCGGCCTGATCGCGACGGCGTCCACGTCCTACAACTCGCCCTACAACCTGGCTCGCAGGTTCGCCTCGCTGGACATCGTCAGCGGCGGCCGGGCGGGCTGGAACATCGTCACCACCGCGGGCGCGGAGGCCGCCCGCAACTTCGGCCTGGACGCCGAGCCGGCGCACGCCGAACGGTACGCGCGGGCCGCCGAGTTCCTCGATGTGGCGCTGAAGCTGTGGGACAGCTGGGAGGACGACGCGATCGTCGCCGACAAGGCGGCCGGCGTGTGGGGCGACGACTCCCGCATCCATCCGCCGCGTCACCAGGGCACCTACTTCAGTGTCGAGGGCGCCCTCAATGTGCCGCGCTCACCGCAGGGCTACCCCCTGCTCGTGCAGGCCGGTTCCTCGGAGGACGGCAAGGACTTCGCCGCCCGGTACGCGGAGGCGGTGTTCACCGCGCAGCAGACCCTTCCAGACGCGCAGGCCTTCTACGCCGACCTCAAGGCCCGCACGGCGGCGGCCGGCCGCGACCCGGACCACGTCAAGGTGCTGCCCGGCATCGTCCCGGTGCTCGGCTCCACCGAGGCCGAGGCGCATGAGAAGGAGCAGGAACTGGAGGACCACATCGTGCACACGCACGGCGTGGCCAACCTGGAGCGGCTGCTCCAGCTGCCCGCGGGAAGCCTGGACCTGGACGGCCCGCTGCCCGCCGACCTGCCGCCGGACACCGCGATCGAGGGCGCCCGCAGCCGCTACACGCTCGTGGTGGAGCTGGCCCGGCGCGAGCGGCTCACCGTACGGCAGCTCATCGGCCGGCTCGGCGGCGGGCGCGGCCACTTCACCCTGGCGGGCACCCCCGAGCAGATCGCCGACACCATCGAGACCTGGTTCACCCGGGGCGCCGCCGACGGGTTCAACATCATGCCCGCCGTCCTGCCCTCCGGCCTGGACGCCTTCGTCGACCACGTCGTGCCGCGCTTGCGTGCCCGCGGCCTGCTGCGCACCGACTACGGCCCCCGCCGCACCCTGCGCGAGCGCTACGGCCTGCCCCGCCCCGCCAACCAGCACACCCTCGCCACCCTGGTCTGAGAGGACACACCCCATGAGCATCGACATCCGCAAGGTCACCGCGACGATCGGCGCCGAGGTCACCGGCGTGGACATCGGCAAACCGCTGGACGAGGAGACCGTCGCCGCGCTGCGGGAGGCCCTGAACGTCCACAAGGCGCTGGTCTTCGACGCGACCGGTCTGGACGACGAGGGCCAGCAGGCCTTCGCCCGGCACTTCGGCGAGCTGACCACCGCGCATCCGACCGTACCGGCGGTGGAGGGCGCGCCGAACGTGCTGCCCGTCGACAGCGAGGGCGGCCGCGCCGCCAACCACTGGCACACGGACGTCACCTTCGTCCTCAACCCGCCCCAGGCGAGCACCCTGCGCAGCCTGACCATTCCGCCGTACGGCGGCGAGACGCTGATCGCGAACGCGGCCGCCGCCTACCGCAACCTGCCCGAGCCGCTGCGGCGGCTGGCCGACGGGCTGTGGGCCGAGCACACCAACGACTACGACTACGCCGTGCCCACGGAGGAGATCGACGAGGAGCAGGCCGCCCGGCGCGCCCAGTTCACGTCGATCACGTACCGCACCGCACACCCCGTGGTGCGGGTGCACCCCCTCACCGGTGAGCGGGGCCTGTTCATCGGCGGCTTCGCGCAGCGGATCGTGGGCCTGTCGGCGGCCGAGTCCCGCACGATCCTCGATCTGCTCCAGGCGTACGTCGTCCGGCCGGAGAACATCCTGCGGCACCGCTGGTCGCCGGACCAGCTGGTGCTGTTCGACAACAGGATCACCCAGCACTACGCCGTCGACAACTACGACGGCCTGCCGCGGCGGCTGCACCGGGTGACGGTCGCCGGGGACGTGCCGGTGGGGATCGACGGCAAGGAGAGCTGGTCGATCGAGGGCGACGCGGCGCACTACACGACCGTCGCCGCCGAGTAACCGGACCGGCACCGTCCGCGCAGGGCGCGTCCGGATAGTGGGCGGCCTCCCCCGCTGGGCGGGGAGGCCGCCCAGACTGTGGACGTTTTTCCCGTGCCTGCTGTCTCATGTATTGGACGATCCGCTCCATGCCCAGCACCACCCCCGCCGAGGCACCGCCGCAGGCGGACGCCCCGGCCACGCTGTCCCACGGCCTGAAGCAGCGCCATCTGTCGATGATCGCCCTCGGCGGCGTGATCGGCGCCGGCCTGTTCGTCGGCTCCAAGGCGGGCATCGCCGCCGCGGGTCCCTCGATCGTCCTCGCCTACACGCTGTCCGGCCTGCTGGTCATGCTGGTGATGCGGATGCTGGGCGAGATGTCGGCCGCGTATCCGTCCTCCGGTTCCTTCTCCGCGCACGCCGAGCGCGCCTTCGGGCCATGGGCGGGCTTCACCGCGGGCTGGTCGTTCTGGGTGCTGCTGTGCACGGCGGTCGGCCTGGAGGGCATCGGCGCCGCGCAGATCGTCACGGGCTGGCTGCCGGGGACGCCCGAGTGGGCCTGGGTGGCGCTGTTCATGGTGGTGTTCTGCGGGGCGAACCTGGCCGCGGTGAAGAACTTCGGCGAGTTCGAGTTCTGGTTCGCCGCGCTGAAGGTCGGCGCGATCAGCCTGTTCCTCGTGCTGGGCGTGCTCGCCGTGCTCGGTGTGCTGCCCGGCACGGACTCCCCCGGCGCCTCGAACCTCACCGACTTCCTGCCCGGCGGCGGGGAGGGCCTGATCATCGGCCTGCTCGCGTCCGTCTTCGCGTACGGCGGTCTGGAGACGGTCACCATCGCCGCGGCCGAGTCGGCCGACCCGGTCAAGGGCGTGGCGAGCGCGGTGCGCACCGCGATGTGGCGCATCGGCCTGTTCTACATCGGCTCGATGGCGGTCGTGGTCACGCTCGTGCCCTGGGACTCCAAGGCCATCGCCGAGCACGGCCCCTACGTCGCCGCGCTCGACACTCTCGGCATCCCGGGCGCGGGCCAGCTGATGAACGTCGTCGTGCTGGTCGCCCTGCTGTCCGCGATGAACGCCAACATCTACGGCTCCTCGCGCATCGCCTACTCGCTGGTCCAGCGCGGCCAGGGACCGAAGGCGCTGGCGAAGGTGTCCGGCGGGGTGCCCCGGATCGCGGTGCTGGCGTCCTGCTTCTTCGGGTTCGTCTGCGTGGCCCTCAACTACTGGCGGCCCGACGACGTCTTCTCCTGGCTGCTGAACATGATCGGCGGCGTGATCCTGGTCGTCTGGTTCTTCATCGCCGCCTCCCAGCTGAAGCTGCGCCGCCGGCTGGAGCGCGAGGCGCCGGAGAAGCTGGTCGTGCGCATGTGGGCGTTCCCGGTGCTGACCTGGGTCGCGCTGGCGGGCGTGGTGGTCATCTTCGTGCTGATGGCCCGTGAGCCCGACACGCGCGTCCAGCTGTACTCGACCGGGGGCATGACCCTGGCGCTGGCGGCCGCCGGCTACGCCTGGCAGAAGGCGCGCGCCGGGGACTGACCCGACCCCCTCGGCCCGAAAGCCCCCGTGTGATCCACACGGGGGCTTTTTGCTGCTAGCTTGTTATTGCGAACTGCTTGCAATAAGAGGTCGGAGGGGACCTTCATGCCCGTCTACACGCTGCCTGACCTGCCGTACGACTACTCCGCGCTCGCGCCCGTGATCAGCCCGGAGATCATCGAGCTGCACCACGACAAGCACCACGCGGCCTATGTGAAGGGCGCCAACGACACGTTGGAGCAGCTCGCCGAGGCCCGGGACAAGGAGCGGTGGGCGGCGCTGAACGGGCTGGAGAAGAGCCTGGCCTTTCATCTGTCCGGCCACATCCTGCACTCGATCTACTGGCAGAACATGACCGGCGAGGGCGGCGGCGAGCCGCTGGCCGTGGACGGCGTGGGCGAACTGGCCGACGCCATCGCCGAGTCCTTCGGCTCCTTCGCCGCGTTCAAGGCCCAGCTGTCCAAGGCCGCCGCGACCACCCAGGGCTCCGGCTGGGGCGTGCTGGCGTACGAGCCGCTGAGCGGGCGGCTGATCGTCGAGCAGGTCTACGACCACCAGGGCAACGTCGGCCAGGGCTCGACGCCGATCCTGGTCTTCGACGCCTGGGAGCACGCCTTCTACCTCCAGTACCGCAACCAGAAGGTCGACTTCGTCGAGGCCATGTGGCAGGTCGTCAACTGGCAGGACGTGGCCCGGCGGTACGCGGCCGCCAAGTCCCGCACGGATGTGCTGCTGCTGGCGCCCTGAGCGTCCGAGATGTCCTGCTCGTGATCGTCTTCTCACCCTTCACGCGGCAGGCGCACAGAGGAAGCCCCCGTGAGGACGTGACTCACGGGGGCTTCCCCTTCCGGTCCCCGGCACGGCCGGTTCCGGGCTCACCGCGACCGCGCCGGGCGGTCTACCCTCCTCAGTCCCGGGCCCGAGGAGGCAGCCATGTCCGACGTCCGATGCCCCAACCCGACCTGCGGCGGACCCCTGCGGCGGTTCAGGGACCTGAACGAGGCGGAGGCGGCGGCCACCAAGGCGGTGGTGAACAAGTACCCCAGCGAGCGGGACGAGAAGTTCCGCCCCCAGGCCTACCACCGGTGCACCACGAAGGGCTGCCGCCGCGTCCAACGCAAGGACAACTGGCAGATGGGCGGCAACCTGCCCGAAGGCTTCTGAACCGCCGCCCGGAAGCGCCTTACAGGTTGCTGAAGTCCGGGCCCTTGGTGCGGGTCCTCTTGATCTCGTAGAAGCCCGGCACCGAGGCCACCGCCAGGGTGCCGTCCCACAGGCGGGCCGCCTCCTCGCCCTTGGGGGCCGGGGTGACGACCGGGCCGAAGAAGGCGATCTGCTCGCCGTCGGGGCCGGGTACGGCGATGACCGGGGTGCCGACGTCCTGGCCGACCTTCTCGATGCCCTCCTTGTGGGAGGCGCGCAGCTCGGCGTCGAACTCGAAGTCCTTCTGCTCGGCGTACTCGATGAGGTCCGCGGGCAGGCCCACGTCCGCCAGGGCGGCGGCGATGGCCTCCAGGGTCGGGCCCTCGCCGTTGTTGTGGAAGCGGGTGCCGAGCGCGGTGTAGAGGGGGCCGAGGACGGCGTCGCCGTGCTTCTGCCAGGCCGCGGTGACCACGCGCACCGGCTTCCAGGCCTTGGTGGCGAGCATGTCGCGGTATTCCTCGGGCAGTTCGTCCAGCCGGTTCTCGTTGAGGACGGCGAGGCTCATGACATGCCAGCGGACCTCGATCTCGCGGACCTTCTCCACCTCCAGCACCCAGCGCGAGGTCATCCACGCCCACGGGCACAGCGGGTCGAACCAGAAGTCGACGGGGGTCTTGTCCGACATGTCTCTCCTCGAAAAGGGGTTGCTTCACCGGTCAACGACAGGGGAACGTCCGTGCTCGCCCCGCCCATTCCCTGCTGTGCCTTGTCAGGTGCACATGGCAGGATCGGCCCTGTTCAGCATTCGAGACGCCCTGAGGGAGAATCGCCCGTGCCCGGTGAGAATCTGTCCCGCGACGAGGCCCGGGAGCGGGCCGCACTGCTGTCCGTCGACGGCTACGACGTGTCGCTCGACCTGCGTTCGGCGATCGGTGAGCACAGCGGGGACGGGCCGCGGACCTTCCGGTCCGTGACCACCATCCGGTTCCGCTGCGCCGAGCCGGGCGCGAGCAGCTTCGCGGATCTTCTCGCGCCGGGTGTGACGGCGGTCTCCCTCAACGGCCGTGATCTGGACCCGGGTGAGGTGTTCGACGGCTCGCGGATCCTGCTGGAGGACCTGGCCGCCGACAACGAGCTGGTGGTGGACGCGCAGTGCGCCTACTCGCGCACCGGCGAGGGCATGCACCGCTTCGTCGACCCCGAGGACGGCGAGGTGTATCTGTACACGCAGTACGAGCCGGCCGACTCCCGCCGGGTGTTCGCGAACTTCGAGCAGCCCGACCTCAAGGCCCCCTTCCGCTTCGAGGTGCGCGCGCCCGAGGGCTGGACGGTGTGGAGCAACGGGGTGGGCCGGCAGGCGGACGGGGTCTGGCGGTTCGCGGAGACCAAGCCGATCTCGACGTACATCACGTGCGTGGTGGCGGGTCCGTACCACTATGTGACGGATTCGTACACGCGGACGCTCGACGACGGTACGACGCTTCAGATCCCGCTCGGCGCGATGTGCCGCAAGGGGCTCGCGCCGCACTTCGACGCGGACGACGTGTTCCTGGTGACCAAGCAGGGCCTGGACTTCTTCCACGAGCACTTCGACTACCCGTACCCGTTCGGGAAGTACGACCAGGCGTTCGTGCCGGAGTACAACCTGGGCGCGATGGAGAACCCGGGTCTGGTGACCTTCCGCGAGGAGTACATCTTCCGCGGCAAGGTGACGCAGGCGTCGTACGAGGCGCGGGCGAACGTCGTCCTGCACGAGATGGCGCACATGTGGTTCGGCGACCTGGTCACCATGGTGTGGTGGGACGACCTGTGGCTGAAGGAGTCCTTCGCGGACTTCATGGGCACCTTCGCGAACGTCGGCGCGACCCGCTTCGAGAACGCCTGGATCACGTTCGCCAACCGCCGCAAGGCCTGGGCCTACCGCGCCGACCAGCTGCCCTCCACGCACCCCATCACGGCCGACATCCGTGACCTTCAGGACGCCAAGCTCAACTTCGACGGCATCACGTACGCCAAGGGCGCCTCGGTGCTCAAGCAGCTGGTGGCGTACGTCGGTCAGGACGCGTTCCTGGAGGGCGCGCGGCGCTACTTCAAGCGGCACGCGTACGGCAACACGCGCCTGGGCGACCTGCTGTCGGTGCTGGAGGAGACCAGCGGGCGGGACATGGGCGCGTGGGCGCGGGCCTGGCTGCAGACCGCCGGGGTCAACTCGCTGACGCCGCAGGTGCTGCTGACGGCGGAGGGCCGGATCGACGAGCTGGCCGTGCTCCAGGAGGCCCCCGAGTCGCACCCCGAGCTGCGTCCGCACCGGGTCGCGATCGGCCTGTACCGGCGTATCGAGAAGGACGGGCTTCCGTCGCTGGAGCGGTACGCGCGTGCCGAGGCGGACGTCGACGGGCCGCGGACGGTCGTGGCGGAGCTGGCGGGTGCCGAGGCGCCGGATCTGGTGCTGGTCAACGACGACGACCTGACGTACTGCAAGACGCGCTTCGACGAGACCTCGCTGGCCGCGCTGCGGCGCAGCCTCGGCTGGATGCCGGACCCGCTGGCGCGTGCGCAGTGCTGGTCGGCGCTGTGGAACATGACGCGGGACGCGCTGCTGCCGGCCCGGGAGTTCATCGACCTGGTGCTGAAGTTCGCGGGCCAGGAGACCGACATCGGTGTGCTGCAGATGCTGCACGCGTGGGCGGAGTCGGCGGCGGTGCACTACACGGCGCCCGAGCAGCGCGAGGAGACCGGGCGGAAGCTGTGCCAGGGCGCGTCCGTGCAGCTGTACGGCGCCGAGGCGGGCAGCGAGCACCAGCTGGCGTGGGCGCGGTTCTTCGCGCGGGTCGCGGATGTGCCGGCCGCGTTCGAGCTGCTGACCTCGCTGCTGGACGGCACCCTGACGCTGCCGGGGCTGGACGTCGACCAGGAGCTGCGGTGGGCGTTCCTGGAGTCGCTGGCCGTGCACGAGGTGGTCGGCGAGAAGGAGCTGGCGGCGGAACTCGCGCGGGACGACACGGCCTCGGGCAAGCGGCACCAGGTGCGCTGTCTGGCCTCGCGTCCGCAGGCGGCGGTCAAGGCGCAGGCGTGGGCGCAGGTCGTGGAGTCGGACGAGCTGTCCAACGCGCTGGTGGAGGCGACGATCGCGGGGTTCGCCCAGCCGTCGCAGCGGGAGCTGACGGCGCCGTACGTGGAGAAGTACTTCGCGGTGATCGAGCGGGTGTGGGCCGAGCGGTCGATCCAGATCGGCATGGATGTGGTGCGGGGGCTGTTCCCGTCGCTCCAGGACTCGCCGCAGACGCTGGCGGCGACGGACGCGTGGCTGGCCGCCCACGAGGACGCGGCTCCGGCGCTGCGGCGGCTGGTGCTGGAGGCCCGGGATGACCTGGCGCGGGCGTTGCGGGGGCAGGCTTGTGACGCGGGGGTCGCGGGCTGACTGCCCCTGGGGCCTGTCGACGGGTGGGTCGGCGCTGTCGGCTGTGCCCACCCGTTCCGCCCTGCGGAACGACTGCCCACAGCGGTGGCGGGGACTGCCCACAGCGGTGGGGGGGGGGACTGCCCACAGCGGTGGGGGCGACCGCCCACAGCAGGGCGGAGCCGAGCGGTGCGGAGCGGAGCCGAGCGGTGCGGAGCGGAGCCGAGCGGGGCGGGGCAGGGCGGTGCGGGCCGGAGCGGGGCGGGGCGGGGCGGGGCGGGTGGTCGGTGCGTTGCCTGAATGGCGTATCGCCTCTCGGCATCCGAACACGCGTACTTTAGTGCGGGGTTGTCCAGGTTTGTCGACGGGTCTGTAACAGCGGTTAGGGGGCGGCGCGGGGGTGGGAATCCCCGGGTCATGAACCACAACACCCCGCTCTCCCCCCGCCCCCTCCGCCACGTCTCCGAGCTGCACCGGCGGGTGCTGACCGCCGCACAGCTGCGCTCCCACGGCGTCACGGCCGCGGAGGTGAGCGAGCAGTGCCGCCCGGGTGGCCCGTGGCAGCAGATCCTCCCGGGCGTGTTCCTGCTCCACCCCGGCCCGCCCACCAGCGAGGAGCGGCTGCACGCGGTGCTGCTGTACGCGGCGCGCGAGACCCCGTCGTCGACCGGGGTGCCGGTGCAGCCCGGCGCGGACGAGCCGCACCGTCCCGGCTACACCGAGGCGATGATCACCGGCCTGGCGGCGCTGACCCTGCACGGGTTCTCCGCGTCGCCGCCGCTGCTGTCGCTGGAGCGGATCGACGTGCTCGTGCCGCGGCTGCGCCGGCTGCGTTCGACGGGCTGCGTGACCATCGTGCGCACCCCGGACATGCCCACCCCGCGGCAGGTCACCGGCCTGCCGGTGGCGCCGGTGCCGCGGGCGCTGGCCGACGCGGTGGCTCAGCTGTCGGACGCGGGCGTGGTGCGGCGGCTGCTGACGGAGGCGGTGCGCGCCGGGCACTGCGAGGCGGCGTCGGTGGTGCGCGAGCTGAACCGGGCCAGGCTGCTCGCGCTCCCGCACGTGGTGGACGCGGTGGACTCGCTGCTGGCGGAGGGCCGGGCCATCGCGGAGGACCGGCTGTACCGGATGGTGCGCGAGCACGGCCTGCCCGACCCGGTGTGGAACGTCGATCTGCGCCTGCCGGGCGGGCCGCATCTGGGCGGGGTGGACGCCTACTGGCCGGAGCAGGCGGTGGCGGTGGAGCTGGACACGCGCGCTCCCCGTCAGGACGACGACGCCCTGTGGTCGGAGTACGCCCGCAAGCGCGAGCACCTGGAGCGGCTCGGCATCACCGTCGTCCACATCACGCCGCGCAAGCTGCGCGACGCGATGGACCAGCAGGCCACGGTCGTCCGTACGGCCCTGATGGCCTCGGGCGACCGCGACCCGGCCGCGTATGTCGTGGTGCTGCCCCGGTAGACGCCTGCCGGGATCGCATCAGGAGGGGAGAGGAGGGGCCGCCGGGTCACACCGGGCGGCCCCTCCTCGTGTTCAGCTGTCCCCGCAGAACTCCGCCTCGATCACCGCCGCGTTGTCGCCCGACCAGTCGCCGTTGAAGTTGAAGGCGAGCGAGTGGCGGGCGTCGGGGGTGGTGACCGCTTCGGAGGTGGAGCCGTGGATGCCGCCGCCGTGGCCCCAGACGTGGACGCCGCAGCCGAGTTCGCGGTCGATGAGGCCGAGGCCGTAGCGGGCGCCGGGGATGTCGCCGGCCTTGACGGTGGTCTTCATCTCCTTCAGCTGCTCCGGGGGCAGCAGGCGTCCGCCGAGGAGGGCCCGGTAGAAGCGGCCGAGGTCGGCGGAGTCGGAGATCATCTCGCCGGCCGAGGAGGCGAGGGACGGGTTGAGTTCGGTGACGTCGTACGTCGGTCCGGTCGGCTCCTCGGCCAGCTTGCCGTACGCGCGGCTGCTGGGCCGCGGGACGGTGACCCGGGTGCCGGGGACGGAGGTGGCCCTCAGGTGCAGGGGCTCGATGATCCGGTCGCGGATCTCGGTGCCGTACGGGCGGCCGGTCACCTGCTCGATCACCATGCCGGCCAGCACGTAGTTGGTGTTGGAGTAGCTCCAGTCGGTGCCGGGCGCGAAGTCGGGCCGGTGCTTCATGGCGATGGCGACGAGGCCGGCCGGCGGCAGGCTGTCGTAGCGGTGCCGGAAGAAGCCGTCCTTGAGGAAGTAGCTGCGGACGAAGTCGCTGTCCGAGGTGTAGTCGTGGACGCCGCTGGTGTGGTTGAGGAGCTGCCGCACGGTGATCTTCGTGCCGTCGTGGCCGTGGCCGCGCACCAGGCCGGGCAGCCACTTGTCGACGGAGTCGTCGAGCGACAGGCGGCCCTCGGCCTCCAGTTGGAGCAGGACGGTGGCGACGAAGGTCTTGGTGATGCTGCCGACGCGGTAGCGGTCCGCCGGGGTGCGCGGCGCGCCGGTGCGCAGGTCGCCGACGCCGGCGGTCGCCCGCCAGGTGCCGTGGGTGTCCCGGGCGGTGGCGGTGACGCCGGGGACGCCGTCGCGCACCGCGGCCCGCATCGCGTCGTACGTCGCCCGGTGCTGCTGGACGACCTGTTGCTGCACCGCGGGTGCGGACAGGGCCGGGCCCGCCAGGGCCGCGGACAGGGCGGCGGCCGTCGCCGCGACCAGGGCCACGCGGGTCCGCCGTACTCGTGCCGTCATGTCGGTCTCCCCCTTCTCACCTGCCTGCACGGGGCAGGCCGGGTGATGCCTGTTCGGTCGGGGGGAATAACCCGGGGCGCGCCAGGAAGGTTGCCCCGCGTCGTCCTGGTTGATCGTATTTCAGCCCTTCTTCGACGCCCGGCCCCCGGCGGGCCGTTCGCGCCACAGTCTCAGGGCGATGTCGACGAGGGCAACATGACGCAGACCGGGCAGTGCGTCGAGGTCGTGCCAGGCGGCGAGATCGGTGGAGCCGCCGATCTCGGGGCGCAGTTCGCCGCCGGTGACGCGGCCCTCGTACAGGAGGCGTACGCCGTGGTGGTCGACCGCGCGGCGCAGGCCGCGGCGGGGCCGGGCGAAACGGTTGGAGTGGATGCCGAGGAGGCCGGTGACCTCGATGCGGTAGCCGGTCTCCTCGGTCACCTCCCGGCGGACGGTGTCGTACGGGTCCTCGCCGTGCTCCATGCCGCCGCCGGGCAGCACCCACTCGGGGACACCGTCGTCGTCCGCGGAGCGGGCGAGCAGGAGTTGTCCGTCGGTCACGCACACGGCGTAGGCCGCCACCCTCAATTTCCTGCGCATCCAGGGAAGTTAACGCGCCTCGGCCGGATTGGCAGGTGAGTATGCGGGCGCGGACCAGCGCAGCGGCACGGCCGCGGGTGTCTGGATCACCTCCTTCGGCGTGAAGCGGACCGTGCGTTCGCCGTCGTCGGCGATGTCGGTGCGGGCCTCACCGGTGAGCTGGAGCGCGGTGCCGTCCGTCCAGTCCAGGAAGAGCAGGCCGGCGCGGGGGTCGGCGGTGAGGTTGCCGAGGCTGAGGAACATGGAGTTGCCCGGGTAGTCCCGCCAGGCCAGTTCGCGCGGGGAGACGACCTCGACGAAGCCGGGGTTGCCGCCGCGGTGGCTGGCGTCGGCGCCGCCCTCGTACACGCTGGCCAGGAAGAAGGTGTCGGCCCTGGCCACGAACGCCTGCTGCGCCGCCGTCAGTTCGGTGCCGTGACGGGCCGGGCCCGGGGTGCGGTCGGGCAGCAGCTCGTACGACTCTCGCTTCTGCAGGTACTTGGGGCAGTTGGCGAAGACCCGGTCGGCGTCGATCGCCAGGCCTCGCGCGGACGGGCGGGCCAGGCCGTTCAGGCGCATGCGGCGGCGGGTGCGCGGGTCGAGGGCGAGGGTGCCGACCGGGGTGCCGGGGGTGGCGAGGGCCGTCGCCAGGGGGTCGGCCGGGCCCGGCCCGCCCGCCACGGAGACGGAGTGCGGGCCGGTGGCCCGGACGAAGCCCGGCGGGCCGGTCAGCGGGGAGGCCCACACCGCGCCGGTCGCCGGGTCGGCGGCGCCGGCGATCAGCAGCGGCTGGAGCTCCAGGAAGGCCGCGGCGACCGGCTTGATGCCGGGGCCGATGGAGCGGCCGACGTGGTCGGCGAGGGCGCGCACCCCCAGGCGGTCCTGGAGGGTGCGCGAACCCGCGTGGTAGACGGTCATGGTTCCTCCCCGTGGCTGTGTGTCTTTGTGTCGGGGTTCAGAAGAAGCCGCAGGTCGGGGCGGACTCGACCGGCGCGGGCGCCTCCTCGGCGCCGGTCGGCACGGAGATCTCCAGGCGGGTGCCGTCCGGGTCGTGGAAGAAGATGCCGCCCGAGGCGGAGCCCTCGCGGTGGGCGACCACACCCTCGTAGGCGAACGCGACGCCGTACTCCTTCAGGGCCGTCTCGTACTCCCGGACCCGGTCGATGGACTCCGCCTCGAAGGCGAGGTGGTGCAGTCCGGCGCGACCGCCGTCGAAGGGCTCGTCGGCCTGCTGCCAGAGGGTGACCAGCAGCTTCTCGCCGTCGCCGAGGAAGGCGAAGCGGCGGCTCTCCTCCTTGCCCTCGCCGAGGACGGTGAAGCCCAGGACGTCCCGGTAGAAGGCGAGCGAGCGGTCCAGGTCGGTGACGTTCAGGCCGATGTGGCCGGTGCGCAGGGTGGTGGCGGTCATGGCTGTTCCCCTTCGGCTGACGTGTGAGGTTCCGGTGCCACCCGGCCGGGATGACAGAGCGACTAACCGGTGTTCATGACGTTAGTGGTTAGAATCGAGAAGTGCAACCGGTCACGTACTCTTGACCGGTTAGCGCGAAGGGAGCCCCCGAGATGACCGCCGACCCCCGCCCCCTGACCGGCGAGCCGCTCGCTCTGGATCTGCTGAACACCAACTGGATGCGCGAGGGGGTCCTCCAGGACCTGCTGACCGGCCCCGAAGGGCTCGCCGTGTGGCTCGGCGCGAACGGGCTCGACGGCCGGTTCGCCGCCGACGAGGAGACCCTGCGGCACACGCTGCGCGCCCGGGACGCGCTGCGGGCGGCGGTGGACGGCTCGCTCGCCGAGGGCGCGGACGCCGTGGACGAGGTGCTCGCGCACGGGCGCATCCGGCCCGTGCTCACCGCGGACGGGCCCGGCGAGCAGCCCGAGTTCGCCGACCCCGCCTGGGGGCCGGCCTGGCTCGCCGCCCGCAACTACCTGGAGCTGCTCACCACCGCCCCGGACCGCATCCGCGCCTGTGCCCACGAGAACTGCGTCCTGCACTTCTTCGACACCTCGCGCAACGGCACCCGCCGCTGGTGCCGGATGGCGGTGTGCGGCAACCGCGCGAAGGCGTCCCGCCACTACGCGAAGGCTCGCGACGAGGACTGATCCGGGCATGCGAAAGGGCGGACCCCCTGCGTGGGGCCCGCCCTGTCCGGTCCTTCACCTGCCGGGTCAGTCCTTGGCCCGGATCCCGCCGATGTTGATGTCCTCGCAGCTGCGCTCGATGAACTCCCCCACGGCGAAGCTCGCCTCGCGGGCGTCCTCCTCGTCCTCGGGGTGGAAGTGCTCGTACCAGTCGAGCAGCGTGTCGAAGTCGCCGCGGACGCCGTCCGGGGCGAACGCGCGCGCGTCCTCGAGGATGTGCTCCTTCTCGTGCAGCGTCAGCTCGTGCCCGCTCGAGAGGTCCAGCGGGCTCGCCGCCTCGCAGAAGGACCGCTGGGCGTGGGCGTCGGCGAACTCGTCCGCCGTCGCCCACTGGTAGCCCAGGAAGCCCACCCCGAGGACGGCGACGACCGCGGCGACGCCCACCCGCAGTCCGGTGCGCCGGTTCACGTGCCCGCCTGGATCGCGTTCAGGTCGTGGCTGTCGAACTTGTAGTAGGCGGTGTCGACCGAGCTGCGCATGCAGGAGTTGTTGTCCGTGTCGTTGCTCTTCGAGCGGTGACCGAGGTCGCCGGTGTGGCCGAACTCGTGGCAGCCCATGACGAGCCACTCCCAGTCGCTGTGGTACATCGCGGTGTTGAACTGGATGGTGAAGACGTCGCAGGACGTCCACAGCGCGTTCCAGTCCTTGCAGCGGGTCTGCGCCGCCCAGTCCACGCCGGTGGTCTTGTAGTCGTGGACCTCCAGGTCACCGCCGCCCCAGGAGGTGCTGATGACACTGCGTTCGAGCTGCTGCTTGCCCCACTCCATGGCCCCCTGACCCTTCACGGTCAGGTTGAAGCCCTTGACGGCCTGGCTGCGGTTGTCCGGGTCGAACCCGTCGTCGTCGTGGCTGGCGTGGGCCGGCGAGGACAGGGAGGCCAGCAGCACTCCCGCGACGGCCAGCCAGGGCGCGCGTGTCAGACGTGGCATCTTCTCTCCCATGGTGCGTCAGCTCGCGGTCGGGGACGGGTACGGCGTGGGCTCGGAACCGTCGTTGGTGCCGAGGTCGGTGGGCTCGGCGGTCGGCGTCGCGATGCCGCCGCTCTCGTAGCCGCTGGGCGGGGCGTCCGGCATGTCGGCCGGGGTCGGCATGTCCTCGGGCGGGTTCTTCGTGTCGTAGATCGACCGGAGGTAGAACGGCAGCGAGTAGATGTCGTAGTTCTCGATGCTGACCGCCATGTCGGAGCCGGGCTCGGCGGAGGAGTGGAAGTAGCCCCACTCGTCGATCGCGGCGCGGCCTTCGGTGGAAATCACGTTCCAGCGCAGCGGGTCGCTCGTCGGCGTGAGGAAGTACAGGTATTCCTTGCCGATCTCGCTCCAGGAGTAATTGTTGACCTGGTAACCGTCGCCGCTCGCGTCCCAGCCCCATTCCTCGACGGTGATGGGGTTGGGGAACTTGTACCAGTTGTTTCGCGAATAGGCCTCGGTGACCTGGAGCGTGACATCACGGGCCTGGGTTGCCGCGCTCTCCTCGCCGGGCTCCGCGGTCTCCTCGGCGCCGACGATACGGCCCGGCTTGGCCGCGGTCACCTTCGCCCGCACCACGGCGGTCGAGGTCACGGCCATCTGCCCGACGCTGTCGAACACCACGGACTCCACTGCGTGGGCGACGACCTCCGGCTCCTTGTCCAGGCTTCTGGCCTCGGCGGCCGTGGGCGACTGCATGGCCACCGTGCCCGCCACCCCGCCCGCCACGGCCACCGTCACCAGTGCCGCGGCCCATATTCTCCATGTGCGCACGCGCAATTCCGGCATCTGCGCCAACCCTCCGACCCACCCGACACATCAAGATCAACTGACGGCGCAGCGTACGGGTATTGACGCGTGCACGGCAAGATAGATGCGTGCGGGGGTGCCTCGACGCACACGCACGCGGCCGACACGCCCGGGCGCAAAACGACGTTACGGGGACCAACCCCCGCAAGGTGCATAGCGGGTTTTCCCCACACATCCATTTCGGTTCGGTCAACTCTCCCCAAGGGGCTGTCTCTTGCGTAAGGCTGAGCGGTCGTCCGGGTGCGCAATCCGGACTCCTCGTTCCTTTACGTGCAAGGGATGCCGATGACCAACCACCCCCAGCGCGAATCCATACCGGCCACCAGACGCACCGCGCGCATCGCTGTCGCCGCGGGTCTGGTGGCCGCTCTGTGCGCGCCCGTCCCTCTGGCCTTCGCCGACGAGGGCGGCCCGGCCGCGGCCGACCCCGGTGTGAAGTCCGCCCAGGCCAAGCTGGGCTCCGACGACGCCGATCTGCTCGCCGAGGCCAAGGCCGACGGCGACAAGACCGTCACCATGATGGTCGCGACCGCGCCCGGCCAGACCGAGCAGGTCGCCGAGCAGCTGGACGCGGTCGAGGGCGGCCTGGTCGGCCGTACCTTCGACAAGCTCGGCTACGTCCGGGCCACCGTCCCCACCGACAAGGCCGAGGCGGCGATCTCCGCCGCCGCCAAGCTCTCCTCCGTGCACGGCATCGACCTGCGCCAGGAGATCGCGCTGGACGACCCGGCTCCGTCGGGCTCGAAGCAGAGCGCGGGCACGGCCGCCGGGTCGTACCCCGCGCCGGGCCGCAACACCCCCGCCGAGAACCCGTACAACCCGTCCTTCGAGACGGGCGCGGTCGACTTCGTCGAGGACCACCCCAAGGCGGACGGCCGGGGCGTCACCATCGGCATCCTCGACTCCGGCGTGGACCTCGGCCACCCGGCGCTGCAGAAGACCACGACCGGCGAGCGCAAGATCGTCGACTGGGTCACGTCCACCGACCCGGTGGGCGACGGCGACCTCACCTGGCGCCGGATGACCACCTCGGTCGCGGGCCCGTCCTTCTCGATCACCACGGCCGCGCTGGGCACGGAGAGCTTCAAGGCCCCCGAGGGCGCCTACCGGTTCAACTACTTCTCCGAGTCCGCCACCACCGGCGGTGACATGGCGGGCGACCTCAACCGCGACGGGGACAAGACCGACGTCTGGGGCGTGCTGTACGACGCGGCCGCGGGCACCGTGCGCGTCGACCTCGACGACGACCTGGACTTCACCGACGAGACGGCGATGAAGCCGTACAAGGACGGCTTCCAGGTCTCGTACTTCGGCACCGACGACCCGGCGACCCCCATCGCCGAGCGCATCCCGTTCGTCGTCGAGATCCGCAAGGACGTCGTCTACAACGCCTCCGGCGCCAAGGCCGACTACGTCAACATCGGTGTCATCGAGTCCGAGCACGGCACCCACGTCGCCGGCATCACCTCCGCCAACGGCCTGTTCGGCGGGAAGATGAACGGCGCCGCCCCCGGCGCCAAGATCGTCTCCTCGCGCGCCTGCACCTGGAGCGGCGGCTGCACCAACGTCGCGCTCACCGAGGGCATGATCGACCTCGTCACCCAGCGCGGCGTCGACATCGTCAACATGTCCATCGGCGGTCTGCCGGCGCTGAACGACGGCAACAACGCGCGCGCCGAGCTGTACACCCGCCTGATCGACACCTACGGCGTCCAGCTGGTGATCTCCGCGGGCAACTCCGGCCCCGGCGCCAACACCATCGGCGACCCCGGTCTCGCCGACAAGGTCATCTCGGTCGGCGCGTCCGTCTCCAAGGAGACCTGGGCCGCCAACTACGGCTCGGCCGTGGAGACCGAGTACGCGATGCTGCCCTTCTCCTCGCGCGGCCCGCGTGAGGACGGCGGCTTCACGCCGACCCTGGTCGCCCCGGGCGCCTCGATCAACACCACGCAGACCTGGTTGCCCGGCGGCCCGGTGCCCGAGGCGGGCTACGAGCTGCCGCCCGGCTACTCCATGCTCCAGGGCACCTCGATGGCCTCCCCGCAGGCCGCCGGCGCCTCCGCGCTGCTGCTGTCCGCCGCCAAGCGCAAGGGCATCGAGCTGACCCCGGCCACCCTGCGCACCGCGCTGACCTCGACCGCGGACCACATCCCCGGCGTGCAGGCGTACGCCGAGGGGGCGGGCCTGATCAACATCGGCGACGCCTGGGACGCGATCCTGGACGACGCCGACGCCCACGAGTACTCGGTCAAGGCGCCGGTCGACACCGCGATCGACCAGTTCCTGAAGACCCCGGGCTTCGGCACGGGCCTGTACGACCGTGAGGGCGGCCTGAAGGCCGGTCAGAAGAAGACGTACGAGATCACCGTGACCCGTACGACGGGCGCCGACCGTGCGATCCGGCACGAGCTGCACTTCGAGAACAACGCCGGGCGGACCTTCCGCATCGTCGGCTCCGACGAGATCAGCCTGCCGCTGAACAAGCCGGTCACCGTCAAGGTCGAGGCCGCGCCCCGCTCCGCCGGTCTGAAGAGCGCGATCCTGGAGCTCGACGACCCGCGCACCGAGGGCATCGACAAGCAGATCCTGTCCACGGTCGTGGTGTCCGCGCCGCTGAAGTACACCTACTCGGCGTCCTCCTCCGTGCAGCGCAACGCCCACAAGTCGTACTTCATGACCGTGCCCGAGGGCGCGAAGTCGCTGGAGGTCGCGATCGGCGGCCTGGCCGACAAGAGCCAGACCCGCTTCATCGCCATCCACCCCTACGGTGTCCCGTCCGACCCGACCGGCACCCCCAACTGCTACAACAACTACAACAACGGCAACGGCTGCCGCCCCGACGTCCGCTCCTACGCCGACCCGCAGCCGGGCGTCTGGGAGATCGAGGTCGAGTCGCGCCGTACGTCGCCGCTGCTGGACAACCCCTTCACGCTGGACGTCTCCGCCCTCGGCGCGGCCTTCGACCCGGAGACCGTCGTCCTGCCCGAGGCCAAGGTCGGCACGCCGGTCGCCGCCTCCTGGAAGGTGACGAACAACCTCGCCGCGATCGACGGCAAGCTGGTCGGCGGCCCGCTGGGCTCGTCGAAGAGCACCCGCCCGACGATCAAGCAGGGTGAGCTGCAGACCACCACGGTCGAGGTGCCCGCGGGCGCCACGTCCCTGGACGTCGCCATCGGCAATGTCTCCGACGCGGCCGCCGACCTGGACCTGGCCGTGTACGACGCGGCCGGCACCAAGGTCGCCAGCTCCGCCGACGGCGACTCGGAGGAGGCCGTCTCCATCAAGAACCCGGCGGCCGGCACCTACCGCATCGAGGTCGACGGCTACGCGGTCCCGGCCGGCTCCACCGCGTACGACTACCTGGACGTGTTCTACTCCGCCGCGCTCGGCTCGGTCTCGGTGGACGACACGACCCCGGTCAAGCTCGGCACGGGCGCCTCGGCGACCGTCACGGGCACCGTCACCGCCGCCGCCCCGGCCCCCGAGGGTCGCGCGTTCTTCGGCCAGGTCTCCCTGGTCAACGCGCGCGGCACGGTCGCGGGCCTCGGCCAGGTGAGGATCGAGAAGGTCACGCCGTAACACCGCGTGTACGGCAGGAGAGGGGCGGGCGTCCGTACGGGCGCCCGCCCTTTCTCGTCAGCCGGCGCCGGTGCAGCCGAGGTCCGCCGCGCCCGGCAGGGCCCGCTCCACCATCCGCCGCCCCTGGTCGAGGTCGCCCGCCGGGTAGGTCAGCGGCGGCTCGCCCTCGATGCCGGAGACGAGGACCAGCATGCGCGTCCCGGGCCTGTAGTACTCCGGCACGCCGGGCCCCCGGTCGGTGAACACCAGCCGCGGCTCGCCCGGCCGCGGCTTGTACGACCGCTCCACGTCGAGGACGATCCTGAACCGCTCGCCCGCACCCAGCGGTTCGACCTCCGCGACCGTGCCCTCGGCGATCTGACGGGAGCAGGCGACGACCCCCTCGTCGGTGAGCAGCGCCTCGGAGCCTCCGCCCACACTGCCGTTGTGCGCCACGAGATACGCCGCCCCGGTACCCAGCAGCGCGACCGCCACGGACGCGGCGAGGAGGTAGATCCCCGTCCGACGCCGCCTGCGCGGAGCAGGCGGGAGCTCCGGCTCGGCTTCGGACTCCGGCTCGGCTTCGGGCTCGGGCTCGGCTTCGGGCTCGGGCCGGGGCTCGGGCTCGGGCCGGGGCTCGGGCGCAGGCCGCGATCTCGGGCGCAGGCCGGATCTCGGGCGCAGGCCGGGGCCCGGGTTCGGGCCGGGGCCCGGGTTCGGGCCGGGCCTCGGGCTCAGACCGGGGCTCGGGTTCGGGCCGGGGCTCCGGCTCGGCTTCAGGCTCGGGCTGGGCCTCGGGCTCGGGCTCGGCTTCGGGCTCGGGCCGGGGCTCGGGCTCAGGCCGGGCCCCGGGCTCAAGCCGGACCTCGGGCTCAAGCCGGGGTCCGGGGTGTTGTGCCTCGGTGGCCTTGCGGGCCAGGCCGTCGCCGATCCGTCGCAGCTGCTCGCGTACGACGGCCATGTCCCGGTCGGCGGCCGCGTGGCGGTCGGCGGACTCCGCGTCCGTCTCGGGGGCCGGCTCGCCCAGGAGGACCGCCATCAGCTCGTCGTGCCCGTCCCTGTCGTCCTTGCGCACCCTCACACCGTCTCTTCCACGCACAGGCGCCTGCGCAGGAACTGCGCCGCCGCGTACAGCCTGCTCTTGACCGTGCCCAGGGGGACGCCGAGCTGCTCGGCGATCTGCGGCACCGACAGATCGGCGTAGTAGCGCAGGATCAGCACCTGCCGCTGGGCGGCGGGCAGCGCGTCCAGGCCCTCGGCGACCGTGAGGGCCAGCAGGCCGTTCTCCGGGCCGTCGGCGACCTGGGTGTCCGGCGTGCTCAGCAGGGTGAGCCGCTCGCTGACCCGTTCCTGCCGGTGCTTGCTGCGGTGCCAGTCCACGGCGAGGTTCGACGCCACGGCCGCGGCCCAGGCCCCGACGTCCCGTGGCGGGTCCTCCCCGCGCGCCCGGCGCTCCAGCAGCCGCAGCCGCACCTGCTGGAGGCCGTCCTGGAGGTCGTCCTGGGGAACCCCGCCGAGGGCCAGCACGGCGCGGACCCGGTCCGCCTGCACCGCGTCCAGCAGGTCGGTGTCCGCGTCCCGATGACTCCTCGTCGGCACTGCGTTCCTCTCGATCGTGTTTCTCCTATGACGCGGGAGCAGCACGGATCGTTCGATTCCCGCCCCGGTCACTCACACGGGATGCTCCGTGACTCCGGCAGCGCCTGAGTGATCCAGGCCCTGGTCTCGGCCACCTCCTGGGCGCCGACGCTCCAGATGTCCGGCATGGCGGCGCCCTTCGGGATGCTGATCAGGACATGGTCGCCGGTGCGCAGACGGGGGTCCACGTCGTGGTCCATCGGGAAGCTGACCTCGGCGGGTCCCCGGCCGGGCTTGAGGTGGCGGGTGACGCGCAGGGTGATGCGGTCCTGCGCGGCGCCGGGCACGGATTCCACGGCCGTGACGTCGCCCTCGGCGATGAGCCGGGCGCAGGCGACGTAGCCGGGGGCGGACATGTCCGCCGCCTCGTCGCCGCCCGACGTCTGACCGGCGGCGGCCTTGCTGTCGGCGCTGTCGGCGCTGCCGCCCCTGTCGTCCGCCCCACCGGGCACGGACGACACCACGAGCCAGCCCAGCAGGGAGAACACCCCCACGGCACAGGCGACCGAGACGGCACGGAACGCGAGGACGAAGGGGCGGCGCCGGCGGACGGGGAGTCGGACGGGAGCTGGTGCGGGCTCGGGTTCGGGCTCGGGCTCGGGTTCTCCGAGGGCGTGGCCGAGGAGGCCCAACTGCTCGCGCAGCAGCGCCACATCGGCCTCGGCGGAGCGGTGCTCGGCCATGAACGCGGCGTCCGTGCGGGCCTCGTCGGGCAGGGGTTCGCCGGTGATGACGGCCATCAGCGGGTCGGGGCCTGCTCCGTCTCCCGCGAAGTCCTCCGAGCCGTCGTAGCCGTCGTGTTCGACGGTCACGTCACACCACCTCGTCCTCGTGCAGCCGGGAGCGCAGGGCCCGGACCGCCGTGTGCAGCCTGCTCTTGACGGTGCCCTCGGGGATGCCGAGCTCCTCGGCGATGCCGCGCACCGGCAGATCGGCGTAGAAGCGCAGGATCAGCACCTGGCGCTGGGCGTCGGGCAGTTCGTCCAGTCCCTGGGCGACGGCGAGGGACAGCACGCTGGTGTCCTCGCCCGAGGGGTGCTCGTGCTGCCGCAGGGATGCCAGCCGTTCGCCGAGCCGCTCCTGGCGGCGCTTGGCGCGGTGCCAGTCCATGGCGAGGTTGGAGGCGACCACGGCCGCCCACGCCGACACGTCCCGCGGGGCCTCGCGCCCGCTCGCGGCCCGCTCCAGCAGCCGCAGACGGACCTGTTGCACCCCGTCCATCAGGTCCGTCTGCGGCACCCCGCCGAGCGCGAGCACCGCCCGTACCCGGCGTTCCTGCGCCGCGTCCAGCGGGTCGTCCACAGCGTGGTCCGCCCCCTGGCCGCGGCGGGCCTTTCTGCGCAGCACAGCCACCCCTCTCCTCGCCGCGTTTCCTCTATGACGCGGGTGGGGGCGGAAACGTTCGGCCCGGTTTCCGGAATCTCCTCGTCGATCTTTCCTTCACACCTTCTCCACTGTCAGCATGTGCCTCATGACGCACATCACCAAAGGCGCCAACGCCCCTGTCCCCGCCGGTCCGTTGCGGGTGGCGGTCGGCCGCGCGGCCGCCCCGGGCACGCCGTCCGTGGACGCCTCGGCGCTGCTCCTCGACGCCGCGGGCCGGGTACGGGGCGACGCCGACCTCGTCTTCCACAACCAGCCCCTTCACCCCTCCGGCGCGGTGCGTCACGCCGGAGTCGGCCGGGCCGACGGCCAGTTCGCCGAGTGGCTGGAGCTGGACCTGCCGAACGTCGAGGCGTCCGTCCAGCGCGTGGTGATCGCCGGCTCCTGCGACGGGGGGACCTTCGGGCAGGTGCCGGGGCTCTACCTCCAGGTGGTGGCGTACGACGGCACGATCGCCGTGCACTACGAGGTGACCGACGCCTCCACCGAGACGGCCTTCGTGCTCGGCGAGTTCTACCGCCGCGACGGCGCGTGGCGCTTCCGCGCGGTGGGGCAGGGCTACGACTCGGGCCTTGCGGGTCTTGCGACGGACTTCGGGATCGAGGTGGCGCAGCCGGCGGTGCCCCGGGGGCCGGTCGTGAACACCGGGGTGTCGAAGGTGGCGGGTCCGCCGGCCGGGGCGACACCGGCGCCGAACCCGTCGGCACCCGCCGCGCCTGCCCCGTCCACCGCGCCTGCCGCACCCCCCGTGCCCGCGGTGCGGGGCGCGAACGGTTCCAAGTCCGTCGGCCCCTTCGGCCCGAAGTTCCGCCCCTGGACCCGCAGCGGCCGCGGCGACCGCGAGATCTCGGTGAAACTGCCCGCGGGCCCGGTGATCGTGGAAGGCGAGCACGACGGCGAGGGCCTGTTCTGCGTCGACACCCTCGACGCCGAGAAGAAGCCGGACCGCCTCGTCCACAACAGCGGCCTGTCCCCCTACCTCGGCCGGAGCCTGGCCGTGGTGCCGGAGGACCGCCGGCTGCGGCTGCGTGTGCAGTTCGAGGGAGCGTGGAAGATCACCGTACGGCCGCTGTCCGCGGCGCGCCCGCTCGCCACCGGTGAGGAGGTGCGCGGCACCGGCCCGGAGGTGCTGCGCTGGGACGGACCCGCGGCCGACCTCGAGGGGTGGTTCGACGGCGGCAGGAACTCCGAGCTGTTCTGTGTGGAAAGCCACGAGCCCGACCGGCTGACCGCCCTCCACAACAGCCGCCTGCTCTTCAACGAGATCGGCCGGGTCGACAAGACCGCGCCGCTCCAGCGCGGTCCGGTGTTCGTCGCCGTGACCAACGGCGAGGGCGACTGGCGGCTCAGGGCCGCCCCCATCCCCGTCCTCGACGGCTCGGCCGCCCCCGCCGACAGCGTCTACAAGGGACGCCGGGACACCACGGTCACCCTGGCCAATCCGCGCCCCGGCCACCCGGCCCTGCTGGAGTACGACATCCGCAACGCCGACGACCAGGGCCACACGGTGACCCTGCTCGACGAGTACGGCGATTCCGACGGCGAGTGGCTCAACGGCTTCCGACAGGGCGAGCGCGGCACCGATGCGCTGTTCACCACGGGCCAGCAGCAGCGCACCCTGCAGATCCGCCGCGCGGGCAAGTGGCGGCTGCGGCTGCTGCCCATCGAGGAGGCGCCCCTGCTCAAAGGCCCCCTGGAGGGCACCGGCAGCGCCCTGCTGCGCTACCAGGGCCCGCCCACGCTGCTCACCCTGTCCCGGACGACCGAGGAGGCCGGCTATCTGGCGGCGCACGCGCTGAACCACCCGCGGGGCCAGCGCACCCTCATCGCCGACACCGACACCCGCCGCCGTCCCGTCGTCGGCCCCCTCTGGGTCGCCCCGGAGGGCTCATGCTTCGTACGTGTCCAGGCCGGTGACAAGGTCGGCTGGCGTGTCGAGCCCGTGCCGCTCGACGAGGCCCCCGAGATCGGCGGTCGGACCGAGCGGGTGACGGGCCGCGGATTCGGAGTCGTACGTCACACCGGGCCCGAGACCGAGATGCTGCTCACCCACGACTACGACATGCTGTCCGACCTGATCCACCTCTTCGAGCTGGACGAAAACCTGTTCCCTGTGCGTCATATCGGAAGATCCCGCGGTACGCACCGGGTCCCGGGCGGATTCCTCCAGGTCCGTGGTTTCGGCGAGTGGGGGCTGGAGCGGCGCGGCTGACCAGGAGTGATCGTCCACTCCTCGGGCAAACGATTGGACACGGACGCCGGGGTCCCCCGCATCATGGAAGGGTCCCGGCCGTCCGGGCACGCACAGGCACGTCACGCAGAGGAGTCCCCGTGAAGGTAGGAATCGTCGGAGCCACCGGCCAGGTCGGCACGGTCATGCGCAGGATCCTGGCCGAGCGGAACTTCCCGGTCGACGAGCTGCGCCTGTTCGCCTCGGCCCGCTCCGCGGGGACGGTCCTGGACGGCGTGACGGTCGAGGACGCGGCCACGGCCGACTACACCGGCCTGGACATCGTGCTGTTCTCCGCGGGCGGCGCGACCTCCAAGGCCCTGGCCGAGAAGGTCGCCTCCCAGGGCGCCGTCGTGATCGACAACTCCTCCGCCTGGCGCAAGGACCCCGAGGTCCCGCTGGTGGTCTCCGAGGTCAACCCGCACGCGATCGCGAACCGCCCCAAGGGCATCATCGCCAACCCGAACTGCACCACCATGGCCGCCATGCCCGTGCTGCGCCCGCTGCACGCGGAGGCCGGCCTCGAGGCCCTGGTCGTCGCCACGTACCAGGCCGTCTCCGGCTCGGGCCTCGCGGGCGTCGCCGAGCTGCACGGCCAGGCGCAGAAGGTGATCGCCGACGCCGACAAGCTCACCCACGACGGCGAGGCCGTGGACTTCCCGGAGCCCGCCGTCTACAAGCGCCCCATCGCCTTCAACGTGCTGCCCCTCGCCGGCAGCATCGTCGACGACGGCCTGAACGAGACCGACGAGGAGCAGAAGCTCCGCAACGAGTCCCGCAAGATCCTGGAGATCCCCGAGCTGAAGGTCTCCGGCACCTGCGTGCGCGTCCCGGTCTTCGCCGGCCACTCCCTCCAGGTCAACGCCCGCTTCGCCCGTCCGATCAGCCCCGAGCGCGCCGCCCGAGCTGCTCGCGGACGCCCCGGGCGTGGTCGTCACCGACATCCCCACGCCGCTCCAGGCGGCCGGCAAGGACCCGTCGTACGTCGGCCGTATCCGCAAGGACGAGACCGTCGACAACGGCCTCGCCCTGTTCATCTCCAACGACAACCTCCGCAAGGGCGCCGCGCTGAACGCGGTGCAGATCGCGGAGCTGGTCGCCGAGGAGCTGAAGGGCTAAGCCCTCCTGACCTCGTAGTAGAAGCAGCCGTACTCGACGGCCCGGACGTGGACCAGCGCCACGGCCGGGTCGTCGAACGCTTTTGCGAGGGCTTCCTCGAAGCCGCTCTCCACGAGCTCCCCGCCGAGGATGTGCCCGTCGGCGGAGTAGCGCCGCAGCACCCGGTGGGCGTTGGTGAAGGGCAGCTCGCCGCCCTGTGGCCCGGCGCAGTCGTCGGCGTGGACGAAGACCGGGCCCTGCTCGTCGTACGGGCCGGGGCGGGCGCCGGTCCGTGCCGCCCAGCGGCGCAGCGGGGCGTACGAGACCAGGGCGATCCGCTCGCCCGGCCGGCTGTGGCGCAGGCAGCAGCGCAGCGGGGCGCCGCCCTCCTCGTCCGTCACGGGGACCGGCTCGCGCCCCTGGTCGTCGGCGGCGCGCAGTTCCTTCAGGACCGCCGGCTCGATCGCTCGTGCGATGTGTGTCGTCATGCTTCCAGCGTCGCCGCGTGACGAGACGGGCACCGGCGGATTCCGGACGTGGCGTTCCGCAACCGGCCGGAGGCGGACGGTTCGGGCCGCAGGGGCCGGGGCAGAGGGTTTCCCCTCGGGTCGTCCGTGACGGCCGTCGACCACCCCGGACCGGGACATTCACATGGAAGGATGGCCGGACCGACACATCGAGGTGGACCGAGGAGATGACCGCGTGCCTGGCACAAACCTGACTCGCGAAGAGGCGCAGCAGCGGGCGGAGCTGCTCACCGTTGACTCGTACGAGGTCGATCTCGACCTCTCCGGCGCGCAGGAGGGCGGCACCTATCGGTCCGTGACCACGGTGCGCTTCGACGTCGCCCGGGGCGGCGCCGAGTCGTTCATCGACCTGGTCGCGCCGGCCGTCCACGAGGTGACCCTCAACGGCGACGCGCTGGACCCGGCCGAGGTCTTCGCGGACTCGCGGATCGCGCTGCCCGGCCTGCTCCAGGGCCGCAACATCCTGCGCGTGGTCGCGGACTGCGCGTACACCAACACCGGTGAGGGCCTGCACCGGTTCGTCGACCCGGTCGACGACCAGGCCTATCTGTACACCCAGTTCGAGGTGCCGGACGCCCGGCGCGTGTTCGCGTCGTTCGAGCAGCCCGACCTGAAGGCGACCTTCCAGTTCACGGTGAAGGCGCCCGAGGGCTGGACCGTCATCTCCAACTCGCCGACCCCGGAGCCCAAGGACAACGTCTGGGTCTTCGAGCCGACGCCGCGGATCTCGACGTACATCACGGCGCTGATCGTGGGCCCGTACCACTCGGTGCACAGCGTGTACGAGAAGGACGGCCAGTCCGTGCCGCTGGGCATCTACTGCCGTCCGTCGCTGGCGGAGTTCCTGGACTCGGACGCCATCTTCGAGGTGACCCGGCAGGGCTTCGAGTGGTTCCAGGAGAAGTTCGACTACGACTACCCGTTCGCCAAGTACGACCAGCTGTTCGTGCCGGAGTTCAACGCGGGCGCGATGGAGAACGCGGGCGCGGTGACCATCCGCGACCAGTACGTGTTCCGCTCGAAGGTGACGGACGCGTCGTACGAGGTGCGCGCCGAGACCATCCTGCACGAGCTGGCGCACATGTGGTTCGGCGACCTGGTCACCATGGAGTGGTGGAACGACCTGTGGCTGAACGAGTCGTTCGCCACGTACACGTCGATCGCGTGCCAGGCGGCGGCCCCCGGCTCCCGCTGGCCGCACTCGTGGACCACGTTCGCCAACTCGATGAAGACCTGGGCGTACCGGCAGGACCAGCTGCCGTCCACGCACCCGATCATGGCGGACATCCGCGACCTGGACGACGTGCTCGTCAACTTCGACGGCATCACGTACGCCAAGGGCGCCTCCGTCCTCAAGCAGCTGGTGGCGTACGTCGGTGAGGACGAGTTCTTCCGCGGCGTGCAGGCCTACTTCAAGCGCCACGCCTTCGGCAACACCCGCCTGTCCGACCTGCTGGGCGCGCTGGAGGAGACCTCCGGGCGCGACCTGAAGACCTGGTCGAAGAAGTGGCTGGAGACGGCCGGCATCAACATCCTGCGCCCGGAGATCGAGCTGGACGCCCAGGGTGTGATCACCTCGTTCGGCATCCGCCAGGAGGCCCCGGCGCTGCCGGCGGGCGCCAAGGGCGAGCCGGTGCTGCGCCCGCACCGCATCGCCGTCGGCCTGTACGACGTGGACGCGGCGACGGGCAAGCTGGTGCGCACCGAGCGCATCGAGCTGGACGTGGACGGCGAGCTGACGGCCGTCGAGCAGCTGACCGGCCGGGCCCGCCCGGACGTGGTGCTGCTCAACGACGACGACCTGTCGTACGCCAAGGTCCGCCTGGACGAGAAGTCCCTCGCGGTCGTCACCGAGCACCTCGGCGACTTCGAGGCGTCGCTGCCCCGCGCCCTGTGCTGGGCGTCGGCCTGGGACATGACGCGGGACGCGGAGCTGCCCACCCGCGACTACCTCTCGCTCGTGCTGTCCGGCATCGGCAAGGAGTCGGACATCGGCCTGGTGCAGTCGCTCCAGCGGCAGGTCAAGCTGGCGATCGACCTGTACGCCGACCCGGCCGCCCGCGAGACGCTGCTGACCCGCTGGACCGACGCCACGCTGGCGCACCTGCGCTCCGCGGAGCCGGGTGGCGACCACCAGCTGGCCTGGGCGCGTGCCTTCGCGGCGACGGCCCGTACTCCGGAGCAGCTGGACCTCCTGGAGGCCCTGCTGGACGGCTCGGAGACGATCGAGGGCCTGGCCGTGGACACCGAGCTGCGCTGGGCGTTCGTGCAGCGGCTCGCGGCGGTCGGCCGGTTCGACGAGACGGAGATCGCGGCCGAGTACGAGCGCGACCGGACGGCGGCCGGTGAGCGTCACGCCGCGACCGCGCGCGCCGCGCGTCCGACCGCGGAGGCGAAGGCGGAGGCCTGGGCGTCGGTCGTGGAGTCCGACAAGCTGCCCAACGCTCTGCAGGAGGCCGTGATCGGCGGCTTCGTCCAGACCGACCAGCGTGAACTCCTCGCCCCGTACACGGAGAAGTTCTTCGCCGCGGTCAAGGACGTCTGGGACTCCCGCTCCCACGAGATGGCCCAGCAGATCGCCGTCGGCCTCTACCCGTCGGTCCAGGTCTCCCAGGACACCCTGGACCGCACGGACGCCTGGCTGGCCTCCGCCGAGCCGGGCGCGGCCCTGCGCCGTCTGATCTCGGAGTCCCGCTCGGGCGTCGAGCGGGCGCTGAGGGCGCAGGCGGCGGACGCCGCGTAGGTCCTTCTCAGGGCGCCCGCAGTGGTACGAGCCGCTGCGGGCGCCCCTCAGGTTTGTGCGCAGACCCGGCGGCCGATGTCGAGCATCGTGCGCACATGCAGCCCGGTCTGGGCGGAGACGGGCACCCAGCGGGGGGCGTAGGCCTTCTCCAGCTCCTGGCACCACTCGCGGACGAGGTCGCCGAGCGCGTCGGCGGTGGCCGCGTCGACAGGGGCGAGCGCCCGGCGCATCATGGCCGCGGCGCGCAGCGGGATACGGCGCGCGCCCATGCCGAGCGTGGCGAAGTGCCCCCGGGAACCGCTGAGTTCCTCGGCGGTCCAGGTCGCCGCGACGGACGGCGCGACGTCGATCAGCTCCAGGGCGGCGTCGCGGAGCGGGGCAAGAGACTCGGGCACGTCGTCGGTACCGCTCCCTGCGTCCAGTACGGCGGTCAGCTCGCGGGTGCGGTCGAGCAGCACCTCGACGACGCGGGCCACCGCACGTTCGGGGTCGGCCGGCGGGCGGGGGTCGCTGAGCGCGGCGACGCCCCAGGCGGGTGCCTCGACGAGGGTGGTGAGGGTGCCGTAGCGGCGCGGGTACAGCCAGGTGCTCTCGGCGACGAAGCCGCTCGGGTCGCGCTCGCTGCCGGTGCGTTCGGCGGGCAGCAGCAGCACACCGGGCGGGTCGGGCCGCCAGTCGGGGCCGTCGCAGGGCTGGTCGTCGAGCGGGATGTCCAGCAGCGCGGCCGTCCTGCGGAAGGCGCGGGCGGCCCCGGGCACCTGCCGCGTCATCATGGCGAAGGCGCCGCCGAACTCGATGCCGTGCAGCGTGAACTGGGCGACCGGACGCAGTTCGTCGAGCAGCCGGACGAGCGCCGCGGACTCGGGCAGCGCAGGCCGTTCCTCGCCCAGCGCGGGCAGCGACTCCGGCTGACGGGCGAACAAGGGCCGGTACAGCCGCAGATGGCACTCCTGCAGAGAGGGCGCGGGCTCCTCGGGCTGCCAGCCCTGGGCCAGCCGGGCGCCGTCGGGGTCGAGACAGAGCAGGAAGTGCCAGGCGCAGTCCAGCCTTTGCAGCAGCTGGGGCCGACGAGCGAGAACCCCGGCCAGCCGGAGCGCCGAGGCTCCCCCCACGGGTTCATTGGCATGCGCGCCCGCCACCGTGAGCACCTGCCGCTCACCACGCCCCACGGACAGCAGCCACAGCGGCCGACCGGCCCGGCTCTCCCCCACCACCCGCAGGCCCGTCACCCCGGGCACGGCATCGGCCAGCGCCCGAGCCCGCCGCTCCAGATCACCGACAGTCGGATACGACGAGGTCCCCACCCCGGCGCTCCGCTCAGGCACCCTGCGAGTTGCTGTCCCCCGTGGTCTCCTTCTTGTCCAGCGGGCGAATGACGATCTTCTCGGCCATGCGGGCTCCCCTCGCACAAATCGCCTACGACGCATCGGACTTGCCGGAGCAAAAGCCCCGTCATGAGCTTGCGCCAAGGGTCACGCGAGCGAACATCCGTGTCAAGCACACACGTTCACTCTTCACGAGGTGTCAGTCGGCCCCGGCCGCCGTCCGCAGGGCCTCCAGCACCCGGGACACCGCCGGGGCCTCGGATGCGCCTCGGCGGACCGCGGTCAGGATGTGGCGGACGGGGCGGTCGGCGGTGAGTTCGCGCATGGCGACGCCTTCGCGGCGGACGGCGGCCAGGCGGGGGACGAGGGCGACGCCCATGCCGGCCTCGACCATGGCGAGGATGGCGGTCCAGCCGGCGGCGGAGTGGGCCTGGAGGGGGCGGAAGCCGGCGGCTTCGCAGGCGGAGAGGGTGATGTCGGACCAGGGGCCGCTGCCGCCGAAGATCCAGGGTTCGGCGGCGAGGTCGCGCAGGTGCAGGGGGTCGGCGTCGGCCAGGGGGTGGTCGGGGGGAAGGGCCACGTCCAGGGGGTCGGCGAGGAGGGGGTGGAGGTCGAAGCGGGGGTCCTGGGTGGTGGGGGCGTGGGCCGCCAGGGACAGGGCGAGGTCGACCTCGCCCGCGGCCAGCAGGTCGTAGGCCTCGGCCGCCTCCGTCTCGCGGACCCGGACCGTCACGCCGGGGTGCTCCGCGCGCAGGGCCCGTACGGCCGGGACCACCAGGGCCGGTACGGCCGTGGCGAAGGCGCCGACCCGGACCTCGCCGGCCTCGCCCTGGCTGTAGGCGGCCAACGCGGCGTCGGCGCGCTCCAGTTGCTCGAAGACCGACTCGGCGTGACGCAGTACCAGGCGGGCCGCGTCGGTGAGCCGGACGCGTCGGCCGTGCGCCTCCAGCAGGGGCACGCCCAGTTGCCTTGCCAGGTTGGTCAGTTGCTGGGAGACCGCCGACGGGGTCATCCGCAGGGCCTCGGCCGTGGCCGTGACGGTGCCCTCCTCCCGCAGGGTGCGCAGGATGTGCAGTTTCCGGATGTCCCACTCGGCCATGGCCCGCAACCTACGTCACCGCCGCGCGCCCGCGCCCAGCACCACCCCGCCCAGGATCAGCGCCATGCACCCCGCCTGCGCCCAGCCCGTCGGCTCGTCGAGCAGCGCCCAGGACAGCAGGGCCACACAGACCGGCTGGAGGTAGTAGACGACGCCGGCGCGGGACGGGCCGACCAGCGCGATCGCCCGGTTCCAGGCGAAGAAGGCCACGGCCGAGGAGGCGATGCCCACGTAGAGGAGGGGCAGGACCGTGCCAGGCGTCGGGGTGAAGCCGCCCTGGAGGGCGAGGCTCGCCGCCTGGGCGGGCAGCAGCATCAGGGTGCCGAGGAGGAAGGTCGTGAACAGGAAGGCCGTACCGGTGAGTTCGGCGGGGCGGCGGCGCAGCAGCGCGCTGTACGAGCCGAAGCTCGCCATCGCCGCGACCATCCAGACGTCCCCCGCCGAGAACGACGCCCCCGTCCCGCCGCCGACCAGCAGCAGCACCCCCGCGCACGCCGTCAGCAGCCCGGCCACCCGGCGCGCTCCGAGACGTACGCCCGCCGCGCGCTCGTACACGGCCATCAGCACCGGCGACGCGGCCATGATCATGCCCATGTTGGCGGCGGGGGTGGTCAGGCCCGCCTGGTTGACGAGCGTGTTGTAGAGGGCGACCCCGAGGAAGGACGCCAGGAGGACGAAGCGCAGGTGACGGCGGATCAGGGCCCGCTGCCGCCAGGCCTGCCGGGCGCCGAAGGGTGCCACGACCGCGAGTGCCACCACCCAGCGCCAGAAGGCGTGCTGCACCGGCGGCACACTGTCGGCGAGGCCCCGGGAGGTGACGAAGCTGCCGGACCAGACGACCGTGGCCAGCAGAGCGAGAGCGAGCCCGAGGACGGGGGTGGCCGTCCTCGGGCTCGTACGGGTGGTGGTGGCGGTCTTCAGCGTTTGGGCCACGGAGGTCCTTTCTGCGCGGTGATCGGTGAGGGATCTACCGTCGCAGTGCAGGACCTGTCACGTCCATCGAAACTTTCTGTTCGTTCTTTTCAGTAGAACTGAATGATCCCTGAGCCTTCTGGGCCTTCTCGGCCTTCGGTGCCGGCCGTCCGCCGATCTGGCCGAAGACCGTCGCCCCGAACGCCAGCCCCATCCCCGCCAGTTGGACCGGGCTGAGCGTCTGCCCGAGCGCCACCCAGCCGACGACCGCGGCGGTCAGCGGCGACAGCGGACCGAGGAAGGTGACCTGCGTGGCGCTGAGCCGGCCGATGCCGCGGAACCAGAGCCAGTACGACACCGCCGTGTTGCCCAGCGCGAGGTAGAGGTAGCCGCCGATCGCGGGGGCGTCCAGCGCGGGCGGGGCGCCCTCGACCAGCAGCGCGAGCGGGGCGATGAGCAGGCCGCCCGCGGTGAGCTGCCAGCCGGTCAGCGCGAGCGGGCCCACGCCCTCGGGGCGGCCCCACTTCTTGGTGAGGACCGTGCCGGTGGACATCGACGCGGTGGAGGCGACGGCCGCCAGCACCCCTACGGTGTCCAGCGCCCCGGCCGCCTTCAGCACGACCAGACTGACGCCGAACGCCGCCGCGATCCCGGTGAGCACCGAGCGCAGGGTCGCCCGCTGCCCGAGCAGCACCGCCGAGAGCCCCACCACGAACAGCGGGCCCGCCGAGCCGACGACCGCGGCCATGCCCCCGGGCAGCCGGTACGCCGACAGGAACAGCAGCGGGAAGAACGCCCCGATGTTCAGCGCGCCCAGCACCCCCGCCTTCCACCACCAGGCACCGCGCGGCAGCACCCGGGCGAGGGCCAGCAGGAGCAGCCCGGCGGGCAGGGCCCGCATCAGGCCGGTGAACAGGGGCCGGTCGGCCGGCAGGAACTCGGTGGTGACGGCGTAGGTGGTGCCCCAGGAGATCGGGGCGAGGGCGGTGAGCAGGACGGTGGCGGAGCGCTTCATGGCCGGAGTCCTTTCGGAGCGACGGGGTTCTTGCGGAGCGGAGGGGTTCTGACGGAGCGGGAGCTTTGAGGGTCAGGCCGCGAGACGAGCGGGCTCGGCGGGTTCGGCCGCCTCGGCGGGCCTCTCCGCGGGCCCGGCACTGCGGGCCACCGTCACCGGCACGGGCCGGACCGCCTCGGCCGGCAGCCGCCGCTCGACGCGGATCAGCAGGGCGGCCGCGATGGCCGAGGTGACGATCAGGACCGCCCAGGGGGCGCGGCCGTCGAGGGCGAGCAGCGTGGTGAACAGGGAGGGCGCGACGGCCTTGGCCAGCGACCAGGACATCTGGTACGCCGCCATGTACCGGCCCCGTACCGCCTCGGGCGCCGCCGACACCGCGAGCACCTCGGCGGCCGGGCTGTGGATCAGCTCGCCCAGCGTGTAGAGGACGACCACGACCAGCAGGGCGGCGCCCAGCACGGTGTCGTTCTGCGGGCGCAGCGTGCCGAGCACGATGTTCGCGGCGAACGCGGCGGCGAACAGCGCCCCGCCCAGTCCCGCGGCCCGGGTGCGCCGGGCCCCGGCCCGCCGGACGCGGGAGCCGACGTACACCCCGGCGGCCGCGCACAGCACGGTGTTGACGGTGAAGGCGGAGCCGGTGAGGACGGCTGGGCCGTTCAGCGACTGCACGATGAAGAGCGGGAAGAGCACCGACAGGGCGGAGTAGCTGAGCGCGTTGAGGAAGTTGGCGCCGGTGAGGACCAGGAAGGGCCGGTCGGTGAGGACGAGCCGGTATCCGGCGCCGGGCTTGCGCGTCGGGGCCGGTTCGGTGGAGCGCACCGGCTTCAGCGGACGCACCAGCAGCGCGGCGAGCGCGAAGGACAGGGCGTTGCCCCAGGCGGCGTAGGTGTAGCCGGCGGGACCGGCGAGGGCGATGACGAGGGTGGCCAGCAGGGCGCCGGCGCCGTTGCCGCCGTTCTGCAGCGCGCGGGTGGCCGCCTGGAGCCGGTCGCGGCCCTCGCCCCTGGCCACCTCGCCGATCAGCGACTGGTTGACGGCCGGGAAGGCCCGGTCGGCGGCCGCGGTGACCAGCGCGACCGCGGCGAAGGCGGCGAGGGACTGGGCGAAGGGGTAGAGGGCGAAGCCGACCACCCGCACGCCGTACAGCACGTACAGCACCCGCTTGGCGCCGTACCGGTCGATCGCCGCCCCGGCGGCCGGGAGCGCGCCGAGTCCGGCGAGCCCGGTGACGGTGAGGACCGCGCCGACGACGGCGAAGGAGAGGCCGGTGACGTAGTGGAAGAACACCAGGGTGAAGGGGACGTACATGCCCGTCCCGATGCCGTTGACGGCGGCCGCTACGGGCAGCGCCCACTCCCCTGCTACGCGCTCGCGCTTCTTGCGCATGACGTCCCCCTGCTGTGATCCGCGATCGACCGCCGAAGCGGCTTGATGGGAAGTAGCTTAGCGCTAAGCAACTTTTATGCAAGCCACTTTGCACTGACCTACTTTCATCCGAGCTACTTTCTTGCGGCCGACCGGTCCGCGGCGGATACTCCTGCCCATGAACCCGAACCCCGAGCCCCAGGACCGCCCGGACGCGGTGGACGCGATCATCGGCCAGTGGGCGGCCGTACGCCCCGACCTCGACACCAAGGCGATGGAGGTCTTCGGCCGCGTCTACCGGCTCGCGCGCACGATGGGCGACCGGATGGAGAAGGCGTACGCGCGCTTCGGGATCTCACGCGGCGAGTTCGACGTCCTCGCCACGCTGCGCCGCTCCGGCGAGCCCTACACCCTCTCGCCGCGCCAGCTGTCCTCCACGCTGATGCTGACCACCGGCGGCATGACCGGCCGCCTGGACAAGCTGGAGCGGGCGGGCCTGCTGCGCCGCTCCCCCGACCCGCACGACCGCCGCGGCCTCCAGGTCACCCTCACCGACGAGGGCCTGACCCTGATCGACGAAGCCGTCGGCGCGGGCCTCGCCGTCCAGACCGAGGCCCTGTCCGAGATGGACCCCGCCGAGGCGGAACAATTGGCGGGCCTGCTGCGCAAGTTGCTCGCGGGCACCCAGGACCACTGAGAAAGGGGACGACCATGGCGGACTGGGAACTGCGCCCGGCCACACCGGCCGACCTCGAACCGGCGGTCGCGATACGCGCCGAGGCCATGCGCCCCGACCTCGTACGACTGGGCCGCTACGACGACGTACGGGTCCGGCAGCGTCTGCGTGACTCCTTCGACCCCGCCCACACCTGGGCGATCGAGGTGTCCGGCGCCTTCGCCGGCTGCGTGGCCCTGCGCCCGGCCGAGGACGCCCACTGGCTGGAGCACTTCTACCTCGACCCCGCCCTGCACGGCCACGGAGTCGGCACCGCCGTCCTGCGCACCCTGCTGGAACGCTGCGACGCCGACGGGGTGCGGGTCCGGCTCAACGTCCTCAACGGCAGCCCGGCTCGCCGGCTGTACGAGCGGCACGGGTTCGTGCTGGAGAGCGAGGACCCGGTGGACGTGTTCATGGTCCGCGAGCCTGTCGAGCGCAAGCGGGAGAGCTAGGCGTCCGCCAGCCACGCCAGCATGCGGCCCCGTGACCAGCACCGCCCGACGGCCTCGGCACGCAGGGCCGCGTGCTCGAACACCGCGAGACCGATGATGCTGTGGCCGGAGGCGCGGCGGTCGCCGAACGTCGGGATCGCCGGCGCGACCCCGACGCCCTCCGCCGACACCCAGGCCACCGGCCGCCGGGTCGCCGCCTCGTCGAGGCGTTGCAGGAAGCGCGGCCGGCTCTCCGGCGGCAGAGCTGACAGCGCCCACGTCGTGGTGACGACCGGCAGGGCTTCCTCGGGCACCCGGGCGAGGGCGTCGGGCAGCAGGTCGAGGGCGTCGCCCCGCAGCAGCAGCGGCGGGTCCGTCGCCGCGAGCGCCAGCTCCGCGTCGAGCCTCGCCCGGCGCTCCGGCAGGTCGGGAGGCAGACAGGCCCGCAGCCAACGGACCTCGTCCGGGTCCGTCACATCGACCGGCTCGGAGTCGATGCCGATACGGGCGACGACCTCGGGGATCGCCCGCGCCGGGACAGGCCGGTCCCCCACGACCGAGCAGGTGAACTGCACGGGCGAGGCCGGATCGCCCAGCACCTGGCCGTCGCCGTACGTGATGCCGACGCGGTCGACATCGAGGTTGAGCCCCGCCCCACAGCCCACGTCGATCAACCCCACCGCCTTCGCGCCGACCCGACGTGCCGCCTCGGCGACGGCCGGGTAGAGCACGGCGCAGCGTCCCGTCACGTCGGTCCGCGTCCGGCGGTGCGCGGCAAGGGCCACGATCTCGTCGGCCCTGCCCAGCAGCGTCTCGACCGCCGCCCGCGCGGCGGCGTCCCCGTCCCCGGCGGCGTACGCGGCGGCCAGCTCCGGGGCACGTCCCGCGAGGGCCAGGTCGTACAGCGCGGCCAGGATCAGTGCGGGCTGCCTCTTCCTCGCCGGCGCCGCCTCGATGGCGCGCAGGGCCGCCTCGGACTCGCTCAGCGCGACGGCGACCCGCTCGTACAGCGCCGAGGTCCCGGCGGCATCGACCTCCCCGAAGCGCCGGTACACCTCGGCGAGCGTGCGGGGCCTGGCCATGAGTGCTGCTCCCTGCGGTCGGTCCTGGCGATTACGGCGACCCTTTCACGAACGGCGTCGACCGGGGCCGGAGGTGCTCAGCCCACGTGGGCGGCGAGAGCGGCCTCGAGCTCGGCCGGGGTGGGCCGGTCGGCTGCCCAGGCGGTGTATCCGTCGGGGCGTACCAGCAGGGTCGTACGGCGGTCGCTCGCCCAGCGTGCGGTGCTGAGCCGGTCCTTGCGGGTGCCGCCGTCGTCGTAGGCGTCCGGGGTGATCAGGACGAACCGGCCGCCGCGCAGGGCTTCGTAGAGGCGGCCGCCGTCGGCGAGGGCGATGTCGGGGACGCGGGTGCCGGTGAGGCGGTGGGCGCCGCGGGGGGCGGGGTAGCGGTAGCCGATGCCGGTGATCTGGCCGGCGGCCTTGCGGCGGGCGGGGCCGACCGCACCGAGGAAGTGCGCCAGAGCGGCGCGCAGGGCGAGGGTCCAGGGCCGCTTGGCCATCGCGAGGCGGACGATGCCGCCGCTGCTGCGCAGCACCGACCTGCCGACGGGGTGACGCTCGGCCTGGTAGGTGTCGAGGAGGTCGTCGCCCGCGTGGCCGCCGAGCACCTGGGCCAGCTTCCAGCCGAGGTTGGCCGCGTCCTGGAGGCCGGTGTTCATGCCCTGGCCGCCGGCCGGGGTGTGCACGTGCGCGGCGTCCCCGGCGAGGAACACGCGGCCCACGCGGTAGGCGGGTGCCTGGCGCTCGTCGCTGTGGAACCGGGACATCCACCGGGCGTCGTACATCCCGAAGTCCCGCCCCAGCGCGAGCCGGGCGATCTCCTTGACCTCCTCCAGCTCCAGCGGCTCGTGGTCGGGGACGTTCCGCCGGCGGTCCCAGCCGATCACCCGGTAATAGCCGTCGCCGAAGGGCGCGATGAAAGCGAAGGCGTCCCCGACGGCGTTGACGGTGAGCAGCGCCTCCGGCTCCTCGGCGAGCCGGACGTCCGCGAGGACGACGGAGCGGATGACCGAATGGCCGGGGAAGGGCAGCCCGATCTCCTGGCGCACCGCGCTGCGCATCCCGTCCGCCCCGACGACGTACGCGGCCCGCAGCTCCTGCTCGCGTCCCTCGGGGGTGCGCACCTTCAGGGTCACGCCGTCCGCGTCCTGGGCGAGGCCGGTCATCTCGGTCTCGTAGCGGAAGTCGACCCCGGCCTCCTCGGCGCGCCGACGCAGGGCCTTCTCGACCTCGTACTGCGGGATGACCAGCAGGTGGTTGAACCGGGAGGGCAGCGCGGCGAGGTCGACGGTGAGCCGCCCGAACAGCCGCAGCCGGTCGAGCTGCCGGCCTGCCGCCTCCAGCTCGTCGGCGAGGCCGCGGGCGTCGAGCTGCTCCAGGGTGCGGGCGTGCACGGCGAAGGCGCGGGAGAGGTTGCTGATCTTCGCGGGGCGCTTCTCGACGAGGGTGACGGGGATGCCGGCGGTGGCGAGGTCACCGGCGAGGAGGAGGCCGGTGGGGCCAGAGCCGACGACGATCACGGCGGCGTCCCGGACGGTCTCGCCGGTGGTGGAGCGGGTGGTGGAGCGGGCGGTGCCAGTGGTGCCGGTGGTGCCGGTCATGATGGCCTCCTGGGTGCCTACGCTTGTTGGCCAACAGCCGTTGACCAGCGCTCGTGGACGACGATAGAGGGGGAGGCGGCGCGGGTCAACACTTGTTGGCACACACGCGTTGGCCTACGCTCGTTGACATGACAGACGGCACCACCACCCCCGCCTCGGACGCCCCGCCCAACCGCCGGTCCGACGCCACCCGCGCCGCCATCCTCGACGCAGCGCGGGAACGCTTCGCGGCGGACGGATACGAGCGCGCCACCATCCGCGCCATCGCGCGGGACGCGCGCATCGACCCGTCGATGGTGATGCGGTACTACGGCAACAAGGAGGGCCTGTTCGCCGCCGCCGTCGCGGTCGATCTGCGGATGCCGGACGTACACGCCCTGGCCCGGGAGGACGTCGGCCGGGCGCTGGTGCGGCACTTCCTCGACCTGTGGGAGGACAGCGAGGTCCTCACCGCCCTCCTGCGCGTCGGCGCCACCAGCCAGGCCGGGGCCGAGCGGATGCAGGGCATTTTCCGCGACCAGTTGCTGCCCGTCGCGCGCGTGGTGTGCCCGGACGCCGAGCAGGTGACGACCCGGGCCGCGCTGTGCGCCACACAGCTTCTCGGGCTGGCGCTCACCCGTTACGTCCTGCGCCTGCCGCCGGTCGTCGCGCTGCACCCGGAGGAGATCGTGGCGTGGCTGGCGCCCACGGTGCAGCGGTACCTGACGGCCGCGCACCCCTGAGAGCAGCGGCCGCCACACCCGAAAAGCAACGAGGGCGCCGGCCCCTGCCGCGGTGTGCGGCGGGGTCGGCGCCCTCGGGAAGAGCGGGGGACGGTCAGGCGCGGGCCTTGGCCTTGGCCTTCACCTTCGGGGTGCGGTCCTTCGAACGGTCGAGGACCATCACCAGGCCGGCGATGACCGCGAAGAGGGCGAGCGGGGCGAGCACGAACTGGCCCAGCGTCTCGATGACGCTCAGGCCCGTGCCGGGGTCGTCACCGTCGTCACGCGTCAGCGCGAGCGCGGGGGACGACATGAGCAGCATCATCAGCGTCGTACCGGCGGCCAGGGCGCCGGCGCGCAGGGCGTTCTTCTTGTCCACGGTGCCAAAGTTAGCGAACGTCTGTCGGGGCCGCTCGTCCGGGGGTCCGTTAGTCGGCTCGCGGCGCTGTTGTTTCCTTCTCCCACCCGCGCACCGCCCGTTACAAGTCAGCCGAGAGGCTCGGCTCTCCTTCTTCGCCCGCTCGCCGTCGGCGGCTTCCCCTTACCCCCTCCCCCTCACCCCCTCCCTCAGCACCTCCACCAAAGCCCGCAACCGCCCCGACTCCGCCAGTTCCTCCAGCGGCACCGGGCGCCCCTCGGCGTCGGCGACGGGGAGGCGCCAGTTCGGGTACTGGTCCCATGTGCCGGGGAGGTTCTGGGGGCGGCGGTCGCCGATGCCGTCGGGGAGCCAGAGGCCGACCAGGCGGGCCGGGGTGCGGGCGAGGAAGCGGTGGACGGCCTGGACCTCGGCCTCCTCGGAGGAGAGGTCGGAGCCGCCGCCGGTGCCGGCCAGGAAGCCGAGGCGGGTGAGCAGGGCCAGCCACTCGGCGACGTCCGTGGCGGCCTCGTCGCGTTCCTCGGCGAGGGGACGGCCCAGCAGCCCGAGCCGGTCGCGGAGTTCGACGTGTTCGCCGGTGAGCCGGGCGGCGGTGGGCGGCAGGTCGTGCGTGGTGGCGGTGGCGAGGCAGTCGGCGCGCCAGGCGGAGGGCGGCAGGGGCAGCCCGTCGCCCTCCCAGTCGCGCTCGAACCACAGCACCGACGTGCCGAGCACGCCCCGCTCGCGCAGCGCCTCGCGGACTCCCGGCTCGACCGTCCCCAGGTCCTCCCCGATGACGACCGCCCCGGCCCGGGACGCCTCGAGCACCAGGACGGCGAGCATGGCCTCGGCGTCGTAGCGGACGTAGGCGCCCTCGGTGGGCGGGAGCCCCTGCGGGACCCACCACAGCCGGAACAGGCCCATGACGTGGTCGATGCGCAGGGCGCCCGCGTAGCGGAACAGGCCCCGCAGCAGCGAGCGGTAGGGCGCGTAGCCGGACGCCGCCAGCCGGTCGGGGCGCCAGGGCGGCAGGCCCCAGTCCTGGCCGTGGGCGTTGAAGGCGTCGGGCGGGGCGCCCACCGACATGCCGGCGGCGAAGTACTCGGCCTGCGCCCAGGCGTCGGCGCCGCCGGGGTGCACGCCGACGGCCAGGTCGTGGACGAGCCCGACCGGCATGCCCGCCTCACGGGCGACGCGCTGCGCGGCGACGAGCTGGGAGTCGGTGAGCCAGGCCAGCCAGGTGTGGAAGTCGACGCGGTCCATCAGCTCGGTCCGGGCGCGGGCGGTCTCGGCCGAGCGCGGGTCGCGCAGCGCGGCAGGCCATTGCTGCACGTCACCGCCGTACACCTCGGCGAGCGCGTTCCAGGTGGCGTGGTCCTCCAGGTCGCGGCCCTGCGCGGCGAGGAAGTCGCAGTAGGCGGCCCGCCGGCCGGGGCCGAGGGGTACGGCCCGGACGAGTTCGAGGGCCTCGCGCTTGAGTTCCCATACGGCGTCCCGGTCGATCAGCGCGCCCTTGTCGAGCACGGACTCCCTGAGCCGGGCGGCGCGTTCCAGGAGCCCGGCGACGCGCTCGCGGTCGTCGACGTAGGCGAGTTCGGGGACGTCCTCGACGCGCAGATGCACGGGGTCGGGGAAGCGGCGGGAGGAGGGCCGGTAGGGCGAGGGGTCGGTGGGGCTGCCGGGCACGGCCGCGTGCAGCGGGTTGACCTGCACGAACCCGGCCCCGAGCGCCCGTCCCGCCCAGGCGGTGAGCTCGCCGAGGTCCCCGAGGTCGCCCATGCCCCAGGAGCGCCGGGAGAGCAGGGAGTAGAGCTGGACGAGCAGGCCGTACGACCGTCCCGGCGGGGTCGGCAGCCGGTCCGGGGCGACGATCAGATGCGCCTGGGCGGTGCGTCCGTCCGGCGCGTGGGCCTGAAGCCGGTGCACCCCGACGGGCAGCGCCGCGACGGACCCCTTGTGGACGGTCCCGCCGGACCCCTCGTGGACGGCCCCGTCCTCGGTCTCGACCCGCAGCCGGGTCCCGGCCGGCAGCTCGGGCAGGCCGCCGTCCGCCCCCTGCCACACCACGACCGTCGGCGGCAGCAGCCGTAGGCCCGTCTCCCGCTCCCGGGCGGCGAGCGCGGCGCGTACGGCGTCCGGGGTGCTCGCGTCGACGCCGAGGGCGGCGAGGACGCGGACGAGGGCGGCCGGTGAGGCGGTGACCGTGCGGTCGGGGGCGGGCCGGTAGGAGGTGGCGACGCCGTGCAGGTCGGCGAGTCGGGCCAGCTCCTCGTCCAGGGGGCGGTCCGGGCTGGGTGCGGTCATCTACGGCCTCGTGGAGTGGGCGTCCGGGGCGGCGAGCGGCGGCTCGCTGGTCAGGGGTTCGGCGTCGGGCAGCGGGGGTTCGCTGGTCAGCGGGGTCTGCGAGCAGGCGCTCTCGGCGGAGAACACGCGCACGGGCGCGGCCGTGGCGGGCTCCGCCGGGCGTTTGGAGAGGGCCGAGAGCAGAAGGTGTGCCGATGCGGCCACGGGGGGCTCCTTCGGTAGGGGTACACATGCGTCGGACCAACACAGCCCTACCCAGCGGGCGCGACGGCAGACGTCACAGATGACGAATACCGCGAGTCGCCACAATCCCTGCGGGCCTCGGGAATCCACCCCTCCCCGCTATTCACTCAGTACATGTACTGAGTACATAATGATCTCCATGAGCACCCGCCACATCCTGCTCGGGCTGCTCGCCACGGGTCCCAGCCACGGCTACGACCTCAAGCGACGGCACGACGAACGCTTCCCGCAGGCCCGCCCGCTGGCCTACGGGCAGGTGTACACGACCTTGCAGCGCCTGGTCCGTGACGGACTGGCCGAGGTCGACGGCACCGACTCCGACGGCGGTCCGGAACGCACGCTGTACCGGACCACCGAGGCCGGGGCGCGCGAACTGGCGCGCTGGGCGGCCGAGGTGACGCCGCCCGCGCCGTTCGTCGCGAACGAGATCTTCGCCAAGGTCGTGGTCGCGATCCTCGCGGCCGGCGACCCGGAGGCGTACCTGCGCGACCAGCGCGCGGCGCACATGGCCCGCATGCGTGACCTGACGGCGGTCAAGACCGCTCCCGGGGCGGATCTGTCGACGGTCCTGTCGGCCGACTACGCCCTGACCCATCTCGACGCCGATCTGCGCTGGATGACGACCACCGGCGCCCGGCTCGCTTCCCTCACCGCGGAGGTGGACACCGTATGAGTACCGACACGACCCCGCTCCTCACGGCCCGTGGCCTGGTCAAGACGCACGGCCCGACCCAGGCGCTGCGCGGCGCCTCCGTCGAACTCGCGCCCGGCGAGATCCTCGCGGTCACCGGGCCCAGCGGCAGCGGCAAGTCGACGCTGCTGCACTGCCTGGCGGGCATCGTCCGCCCGGACGAGGGCGAGGTGGTCTACGGCGGTGAGCGGCTGGACCGGCTGCCGGAGGCGCGGCTGAGCGAGCTGCGGCGCACCGACTTCGGGGTGGTGTTCCAGTTCGGGCAGCTGATACCGGAGCTGACCGCGCTGGACAACGTGGCGCTGCCGCTGCTGCTGGCCGGGCGGGGCCGTACGGTGGCGCGGGCGGTGGCGGCGGAGTGGCTGGAGCGGTTCGGGGTGCGCGGGCAGGGCGAGCTGCGGCCCGGTGAGATGAGCGGCGGCCAGGCACAGCGGGTGGCCCTGGCGCGGGCCCTGGTGACCGGTCCGAAGGTGGTGTTCGCCGACGAGCCGACCGGCGCGCTGGACTCGCTGGCCGGGGAGCAGGTGATGACCGCACTGGCGCACACGGCCCGTGAGTCGGGCATCTCCGTGCTGCTGATCACGCATGACGCGCGGGTGGCGGCGTACGCCGATCGCGAGGTGACGCTGCACGACGGCACGGTGGCGGCCGAGGGCGCGGACGCGTCGGCGGTGATCCGATGAGGACGGGGGCGCTGCGGGGACTGGGCGCCGATCTGCGGCTGGCCCGGCTGCTGGTGTCCGGCTCGGACCGGCGCGAGTGGTGGCGGATCGCGCTGACCGCGTTCGGGGCGCTGCTGGCGACCGGGTTCGCGCTGGCGGCGACGGTGCTGGCGGCGATGGAGGGCCAGTACCGGGTGTCGGTGGGCAACGGTCTGTTCGACCGGCCGGGAGAGCGCTCGGGTGTGATCGTGGCGCTGCTTCTGCTGCTGGTGCCGGTGTTCGGGTTCCTCGGGCAGTGCGCCCGCATCGGTGCCGTGCACCGGGACCGGCGGCTGGCGGGGCTGCGGCTGGCGGGGGCCTCGCCCTGGCAGGTGCGGCGGATCGCGGCGGCCGAGACGGGGCTGGCGTGCGCGGTGGGCTCGGTGGTCGTCACCGTCTTCGTGGTGCTGTTCCTGCTGCGGGAGTGGACAAAGGCGCCCGCTCTCGCCTGGGCGGGGATCGCGGTGGTGGCGTGCGCGGTGCCGGTGGTGGGCGCGCTGGTGAGCGTCCTTGCGCTGCGGCGGGTGGTGGCCTCACCGCTGGGCGAGGTGCGCCGGGTGCGGCGGCAGTCCCGGCCGGGTGCGGCCTTCCTGCTGGCGGCGCTGACGTTCATCGGCCTGGCGGTGGTGTCGCTGGTGCGGCTGGCGGACCGGCCGCGGCCCGGCCCGGAGGGCCCGCTGACGGTGCTCGCCGGGGTGCTCGTCGTCGGCATGGGCGCGCTGTGGCTGGCGGGGGCCACCTCGAAGCTGACCGGGCGGCGGCTGGCGGCGGGCACCGACAGCCCGGCGGTGCTGATCGCCGCGGAGCGGCTGCGCGACGACCCGTGGGCGGCGGCCCGTACGCATGCGGCGGTGCTGCTGGTGACGGTCGTCGGCACCGGGTTCGCCGGGGTCCGGCACACGATGCTGGAGGTGCTGGATTCGGACAAGCACCTCGCGGAGGACACGTCCTTCTACACCACCGGCCTCGACCTGACCGGCGCCGCGATCGGCCTGGCCCTGCTGATCACGCTGGGCGCGCTCGCCGTGGGCACCGCGGAGTCGCTGGCCTCGCGGCGTCGCGGCCTGGCCGCGCAGACCGCCGCCGGGGTGCCCCAGCGGGTGCTGGCCCGGGCCCTGCTCCTGGAGACCGCGCTGCCGCTGGCGCCGGCGGTGCTGCTGGCGGGGCTCGGCGGCATGGTGATCGGCACCGGGTACGCGTCGCTCACCGACGACGGCGCCGCGTCGGTGCCGTGGGAGGGGCTGCTGGTGCCGGTCGCGGTGTACGCCATGACGCTGCTGGCCGCGGCGACCTCCCTGCCCCTGCTGCGGCGCACACTGCGCCCGGCGGAACTGCGCTACACCTGAGCGCGCGCGGCACGGGGACCGGGGTGGACGGGGGTCTCCCCGGTCCCGTCGCGGCGCCGCGGCGTCGGGAATGCGAAAGCCCGGATCGAGGGTCAGGCGGAGATGCCGTCGATCCGGGCCAGGGCGTCGTCCGCGCCGTACGGCTGCAGGTAGGGCAGCCAGCGCGGGTCCCTATGGCCGGTGCCGATGATGCGCCAGGCCAGTCCGGTGGGCGGAGCGGGTTTGTGACGCAGCCGCCAGCCGATCTCGCCGAGGTGACGGTCGGCCTTCACGTGGTTGCAGCGGCGGCAGGACGCCACCACGTTGTCCCAGACGTGCTTGCCCCCGCGGCTGCGCGGGATGACGTGGTCGACGCTGGTTGCGACGCCACCGCAGTACATGCACCGGCCCCCGTCGCGCGCGAACAGCGCCCGGCGGGTCAGAGGAACGGGCCCCCGATAGGGAACCCGCACGAATCGCTTGAGCCGGACCACGCTGGGTGCGGGGACAGTGACGGTTGCGCTGTGCAGGAAGGCGCCGGACTCCTCGAGGCAGATGGCCTTGTTCTCGAGGACGAGGACGAGCGCGCGGCGGAGCGGTACGACGCCGAGGGGCTCGTACGACGCGTTGAGGACCAGGACATGCGGCACGGATGCCTCCTTGTACGCCGGCGGCGCGTGGCTCGCGCCGGGACGATCTGCAGTCAGTCTCCCCTCATGCCTGGTGAACGCGCCACCATGTCCCGGTAACGGGCTGGGAGTGTTTTCGACCACATCTGATTCCTCCCCTGGATCGTGAACGGTTCATCCCCCCTGTTCATCCCCGGGTCCACACGGTTTCTCCCTCGAACACCGCACCGATCCGCACACGATGCCCCGATAGTGTGGTGAGCCTGCCCTCCGGTGACCTTTTCGTGACCTTGAACGACTTGACCACCTGCCGGGGGGCGGACCGTTGCACCTGGAGGTACCCGACGTGTCGTTCCTGCCCGCCCTGTTCACCGCCGCGAGTCCGGCCCCGTCCCCCTCGGAGACGGCGCCCACGGTGCCGAGCATCCAGGACGCCCAGGAGAGCGCGACCCAGGCCGCGAGCTGGGTCGAGGAGAACTGGTCGACGTGGCTCGCGATCGGGCTGCGGGTGCTGCTGATCGTCGTGATCGCGGCGGTGCTGCGGGTGGCGGTGCGGCGGGCGATCACCAAGCTGATAGACCGGATGAACCGCACCGCGCAGGCGGTGGACGGCACGGCGATCGGCGGCCTGCTGGTCAATGTGGAGCGGCGCCGGCAGCGCTCGCAGGCGATCGGCTCGGTGCTGCGGTCGGTGGCCAGCTTCGTGATCCTCGGCACGGCCGCGCTGATGATCCTGGCGACGTTCGAGATCAACCTGGCCCCGCTGCTCGCCTCGGCGGGTGTCGCGGGCGTGGCGATCGGCTTCGGCGCGCGCAACCTCGTCACCGATTTCCTCTCCGGCGTGTTCATGATCCTGGAGGACCAGTACGGCGTCGGCGACCAGATCGACGCGGGCGTCGCCTCCGGCGAGGTCGTCGAGGTGGGCCTCAGGGTCACCAAGCTGCGCGGCGACAACGGCGAGATCTGGTACGTCCGCAACGGCGAGGTCAAGCGGGTCGGCAACCTCTCCCAGGGCTGGGCCACGGCCGGCGTCGATGTCACGGTCCGCCCGACGGAGGACCTGGACGAGGTGAAGGCCGTCCTGTCGGAGGTCGGCGAGAAGATGTCGAAGGAGGAGCCCTGGAACGAGCTCCTCTGGGGGCCGGTCGAGACCCTCGGCCTGGACAGTGTGCTGCTGGACTCCATGGTCGTGCGTGTCTCCGCGAAGACGATGCCGGGCAAGTCCCTCACCATCGAGCGCGAACTGCGCTGGCGCATCAAGCGGGCTCTCGACAACGCGGGCATCCACATGGTCGGGGGCATCCCAGCTCCGGCCGAGTCCGACGAGTCGGACCCCACCGCCGGCATGGCCGCCCCCTCGGCCTTCGCCAACACCTCGTCCCCGCAGGCCTCGGCGGCCTCCCCGCTGACGCCGCCGAGCACGACGAAGTAGCTCGCGCACGGACGGACGGAGGCGGTGCCCGGACAGCCCGGGGCACCGCCTCCTTTTTGCACGCCTCCTCGTCGCCTATTGACGGCCCCTCCCCGCCCGGCATACCTTCCTGCCACTGATAGGAAACCTTCCTAACAGTGATCTTCCCGAGCGCGGCGCAGCGTGAGAAGCTTGGCCCCCGAAAGGCAGGTGTCGACATGGCAGGAACCGCCGGTACGCCGGGTACCCCCCGCGTGCTGCGTGCCATGAACGACCGGGCCGCCCTGGATCTGCTGCTGGAGCACGGGCCGCTGAGCCGCACCCGGATCGGCAAGCTGACGGGCCTGTCGAAGCCGACCGCCTCGCAGCTGCTCGCCCGTCTGGAGGCCGCCGGACTGGTCCGCGTGACCGGCACCAGCGAGGGCCGACCGGGGCCGAGCGCCCAGTTGTACGCCGTGAACCCGGGCGCCGCCCATGCCGCCGGGCTCGACGTCACGCCCGACCGCATCCGCGCCGCCGTCGCCGACATCACCGGCGCGACCGTCGGGGAGTTCGAGCTGGCCACGCCCGGCCGCCGCCCCGCGCAGCCCGTCGTGCAGCAGGTCACCGCCGCGCTCGACGGCGCGGTGAAGGCGGCGGGCCTGACCCGGGACGACGTCCACCGGCTGGTCATCGGCACCCCCGGCGCCTTCGACCCCTCCACCGGCCGGCTGCGCTACGCCTCGCACCTGCCCGGCTGGCACTCCCCCACGCTGCTCGACGAACTCGCCGCCGCGCTGCCGATGCCGGTCGAGTACGAGAACGACGTCAACCTGGTCGCCCTGGCCGAGCAGCGACTGGGCGCGGCCAGGGGCCACGGCGACTTCGTGCTGCTGTGGAACGAGGGGGGCCTCGGCGCCGCCCTGGTCCTCGGCGGCCGGCTGCACCGCGGCTGGACCGGCGGCGCCGGCGAGGTCGGCTTCCTGCCGGTGCCGGGCGCGCCCCTGGTCCGCCAGGTGACCCGGGCCAACAGCGGCGGCTACCAGGAGCTGGCCGGCTCCCAGGCGGTGCCCCGGCTCGCCCGGGAGCTCGGCATCGAGGACATCCCCTCCGGGCCGTACGCCGAGGTCGCCGCGGCCCTCGTCGCGCGCGCGGCCGATCATGCGAGCGGCCCCCACCGCAGCCTCCTGGAGACCTACGCGACCCGGCTGGCCACCGGTCTGGCCTCGCTGGTCTCCGTCCTGGACCCCGAACTCGTCGTCCTCAGCGGCGCCTGTCTGACCGCGGGCGGCGAGGTGCTGCGCGGCCTGGTCCAGGCGGAGCTGGCCGAGCTGGCCGCGGCCCGGCCCCGTCTCGTCGTAGGCGATGTGACCGAACACCCTGTGCTGCGTGGCGCGTTGGAGAGCGCGCTCGCGACCACGCGCGACGAGGTCTTCGACACCTCTCGCTGAGCCCCGAACCACCCCCCGTCAGTCCCTCACCCGTCCCCCCGGTCCCCCTGGGAGCTTCGCCATGCCCGGAATATCGCGAAAAGTCATGCTCGCGCTCGCCGCCTCCGCGTCCCTCGCCCTGCTCACCACCGCCTGTACGGGCTCCTCGGACGCAGGGGCCTCCGACGACCCCTCGCAGGAGACCACGCTCACCTTCTGGCACGGCTGGAGCGCGCCGTCCGAGGTCGCGGCGGTCAAGGACCTGGTCGCGGGCTTCGAGAGGGAGCACCCCAACATCCACGTCACCGTCGTGGGCAACATGACGGACGACAAGATCAACCAGGCGCTGCGGGCGGGCGGTTCCAAGGCCCCCGACGTGATCTCCTCCTTCACCACCAACAACGTGGGCAAGTTCTGCTCCTCCGGCGCGCTGGTCGACCTGAACCCGTTCTTCGAGAAGGCGGGCATCGACCCGGCGAAGACGTTCCCGAAGGCGATGAACGAGTACACCCAGTTCGACGGCAACCGCTGCGCGGTCCCGCTGCTGGGCGACGCCTACGGCCTCTACTACAACAAGACGGCGTTCGAGGAGGCGGGCATCGACGCCCCGCCGAGGACGTGGTCCGAGTTCGCCGCCACGGCCAAGAAGCTGACCATTCCCCGGGGCGACTCGTACAAGCAGCTCGGCTTCATGCCGAACTACCACGGGTGGGAGACCACCACCGAGCACTACTTCGGGCAGTTCTCCCCCACCTACTTCACCCCCGACGGCAAGTCGAACATCGCCGAGGACCCTGCCTTCGAGGCCGGCTTCGAGATGCAGAAGCAACTCGTCGACGACCTCGGCGGGTTCAGGAAGCTGGAGACCTACCGGGCCGGTCTCGGCGACGAGTGGGGACCCAAGCACCCCTTCCACACCGGCCAGGTCGCCATGCAGCTCGACGGCGAGTGGCGGCTCGGCATGGCGACGGACGCGAAGCCCGGCTTCGAGATCGGCGTGGCCCCGCTGCCCGTGCCCGACGACCAGGCGGACCAGTACGGCAAGGGCTACATCACCGGCACCATCGCCGGCGTCGCGGCCACCAGCCGGAAGCAGAACGCCGCCTGGGAGCTGGTGAAGTACATGACCACCGACACGGACGCGGTGGTGGGCTTCTCCAACGCCATCCACAACGTGCCCTCCACGCTGGACGCCCTGAAGTCCCCGAAGCTGAAGTACGACCCGCGCTTCAAGACCTTCCTGGACATCGCCGCGAACCCGCACTCCACCACCACGCCCGCGTCCGTCAACGGCGGTGTGTACCTGGTGACGATCCAGCAGCTCGGCTACGACTACGAGAGCGGCAAGGTCACCGACCTGAAGGCCGGCCTGAAGAAGGCCGCCCAGCAGATCGACACGGACATCGCGCAGGCGAAGTAGCCATGAGCACGTACACGTTGGGTGCCAAGCGCCGCCGGGCGGCGCTGCGTACCGCCGCCTTCATGTCGCCCTGGATCATCGGGTTCTGCGTGTTCTTCGCGTATCCGATGATCTCGACCCTGTACTTCTCCTTCATGCACTACGACGGCTTCCGGCCGCCGGCCTGGAGCGGGACGAAGAACTGGGTCTACGTCTTCGAGCACTACCCGCTGTTCTGGCCCGCCCTGCGCAACACCTTGTGGCTGGTCGTGGTGATGGTGACCCTGCGGGTCGCCTTCGGACTGGGCATCGGCCTGCTGATCACGAAGATCAAGACGGCCACGGGTGTCTTCCGCACCCTGTTCTACCTGCCCTTCCTCGCCCCGCCGGTCGCCGCGACGATGGCCTTCGCCTTCCTGCTCAACCCCGGCACCGGACCGGTCGATGCGCTGCTGGAGGGCGTCGGCCTGCCCGCACCGGGCTGGTTCGGCGACCCCGACTGGTCCAAGCCCGCCCTCACGCTGCTCGCGCTGTGGGGCATCGGCGACCTGATGGTGATCTTCATGGCCGCGCTGCTCGACGTACCGAAGGAGCAGTACGAGGCGGCCGAGCTGGACGGGGCCTCCGCGTGGCAGCGGTTCCGGTTCGTGACGCTGCCGAACATCTCCCCGATCGTGATGTTCGCCGTGGTCACCGGCGTGATCCAGACCATGCAGTACTACACGCAGCCGCTGGTCGCCGGGAAGGTCGCCTCCGGTGTCATCCAGGGCTCCGGCACGCAGTTCGAGCCCGGCTTCCCCGACAAATCCACCCTCACCCTCCCCCAGCTCGTCTACAACCTGGGCTTCCAGCGCTTCGACTACGGCTCGGCGTGCGTGGTGGCGCTGGTGCTGTTCGCGCTGTCGATGGCGTTCACCGCGCTGCTGATGCGCCGCCGGGGCGGTCTGATCCAGGCAGGTGAACGATGACGTACGTACTGGAAAAGCCGGTGGAGTCGACGCCCGTCGCGCGCCGCAAGGCCACCCTGGAGTGGATCGCCGTCCACTCCCTCGGGATCGCCGCCGCGCTGTTCTTCACCCTTCCCTTCGTGTTCGTGTTCCTGACCTCGCTGATGAGCGACAGCCAGGCACTCAGCCGCGATCTCGTCCCCGACACCTGGGAGTGGGGCAACTACCAGAAGGTCTTCGACACCCCCGGTTTCCTGACCTGGTGGCGCAACACGCTGCTGTACGCGGGGCTCGGCACGGTCCTCACGGTCGTGTCGTCGCTCCCGGTCGCCTACGCGCTCGCCAAGTTCCGCTTCCGGGGCCGGAATCTGTCGCTGATGCTGGTCATCTCGATGATGATGCTGCCCCCGCAGGTCGTCGTGATCCCGATGTACCTGTTCTGGGCCAAGCAGCTGGACCTGTCCGGCACGCTGTGGCCGCTGCTGATCCCGATGGCGTTCGGCGACGCGTTCTCGGTGTTCCTGCTGCGCCAGTTCCTGCTGACCATCCCGGACGAGTATCTGGACGCCGCACGAGTGGACGGCTGCGGCGAACTGCGCGCCCTGCTGCGGGTGGTGCTGCCGATGGCGAAGCCGGGCATCGCGGCCGTGGGGCTCTTCCAGTTCTTCTACGCCTGGAACGACTACTTCGGCCCGCAGATCTACGCCTCCGAGAACCCCGGCGCCTGGACGCTGTCCTACGGCCTGGAGTCCTTCAAGGGCGCGCACCACACCGACTGGAACCTGACCATGGCCGCCACCGTTCTGGTCATGGCCCCCGTGATCCTCGTGTTCTTCTTCGCGCAGAAGGCGTTCGTCGAGGGTGTCACGCTCACCGGAGTGAAGGGTTAGACACACGTGAAACTCACCGTGGTCGGCGGCGGTTCGACCTACACGCCCGAACTGATCGACGGCTTCGCCCGCCTGCGCGACACCCTGCCGGTCGAGGAGCTGGTGCTGGTCGACCCGGCGGCCGAGCGCCTGGAGCTGGTCGGGGGCCTGGCCCGGCGGATCTTCGCCCGGCAGGGGCACCCCGGCCGGATCGTGACGACCTCCGACCTGGACGCGGGCGTGGCCGGCGCGGACGCCGTGCTGCTCCAGCTGCGCGTCGGCGGACAGGCGGCCCGTGAGCAGGACGAGACGTGGCCGCTGGAGTGCGGCTGCGTCGGCCAGGAGACCACCGGCGCGGGCGGCCTGGCGAAGGCCCTGCGGACCGTGCCGGTGGTGCTGGACATCGCCGAGCGGGTCCGCCGCACCAACCCCGGCGCCTGGATCATCGACTTCACCAACCCGGTCGGCATCGTCACCCGAGCCCTGCTCCAGGCCGGCCACAAGGCGGTCGGGCTGTGCAACGTGGCGATCGGGCTGCAGCGCAAGTTCGCCGCGCTGCTGGACACCGAGCCCTCGCAGGTGCACTTGGACCACATCGGCCTCAACCACCTCACCTGGGAGACCGGCGTCCGCCTCGGCGGTCCCGAGGGCGAGGACGTCCTGCCCAAGCTGCTCGCCGACCACGGCGAAGCCATCGCCGCCGACCTGCACCTGCCGCGTCCCCTGCTCGACCGGCTCGGCGTGGTCCCGTCGTACTACCTGCGCTACTACTACGCGCACGACGAGGTCGTACGGGAACTGCGCACGCGGCCGTCGAGGGCGGCGGAAGTAGCGGCCATGGAACGGCAGTTGCTTCAGATGTACGGCGATCCGGCGCTGGACGAGAAGCCGGAACTGCTCGGCAGGCGGGGCGGGGCCTTCTACTCGGAGGCGGCCGTCGACCTGGCGGCCGCGCTGCTGGGCGGCGGCGGCAGCCCGTACCAGGTGGTGAACACGCTGAACCGGGGCACGCTGCCGTTCCTCCCGGACGACGCCGTGATCGAGGTCCAGGCGGCCGTGGCCGCGCAGGGACCGGCCCCGCTGCCGGTCGCCTCGGTGGACCCGCTGTACGCGGGACTGATGGCGAACGTGACGGCGTACGAGGACCTGGCGCTCCAGGCCGCCCTGCACGGCGGACGCGAGCGGGTGTTCCGGGCGCTGCTGGCCCATCCGCTGGTGGGGCAGTACGAGTACGCCGAGGCGCTGACCGACCGGCTGATCGCACACAACCGGGAGCACCTCGCGTGGGCGTGAGAGCGGCCGTGCTCGCCGTCGACGCGGGCAACAGCAAGACCGACGTCGCGGTCGTGACCTCGGACGGCGAGGTGCTGGCCACCGCGCGCGGCGGCGGTTTCCGGCCGCCCGCGGTGGGCGTGGCGGAGGCCGTGGACAGTGTCGCCGAGACGGTGGGGCGGGCCTTCGCGCAGGCGGGGGTGGCCGGCGTCGACCATGTGTCGGCATGCCTGGCCAACGCCGACTTCCCCGTGGAGGAGGAGCAGTTGGCGGTGGCGCTGCACGCGCGCGGGTGGGGGACGTCCGTGGATGTCCGCAACGACACGTTCGCGATCCTGCGCGCCGGGGTCGCCGAGCCGCGCGGGGTGGCGGTGGTGTGCGGGGCCGGCATCAACTGTGTCGGCATGCGCCCCGACGGCCGTACGGCCCGCTTCCCCGCGGTCGGGCGGATCTCCGGCGACTGGGGCGGCGGCTGGGGGATGGCCGAGGAGGCCCTGTTCCACGCCGCGCGCGCGGAGGACGGGCGCGGCGGCCCGACGGCCCTCGCGCGCACGCTGCCCGCGCACTTCGGCCTGGCCTCCATGTACGCGCTCATCGAGGCGCTGTATCTGGAGCACATCCCTCAGGCCCGGCGCCATGAGCTGACGCCGGTGCTGTTCGCCACGGCCGCCGACGGCGACCCGGTCGCCCGCTCGCTGGTGGACCGGCTCGCCGACGAGGTCGTCGCCATGGCCACGGTCGCCCTGACCCGGCTGGACCTGCTGGCCGAGGAGACACCCGTCGTCCTCGGCGGCAGCATCCTCGCCGCCCGGCACGCCCTCCTCGACGACGGCATCCACACCCGCCTCGCCGCCCGCGCCCCCAAGGCCGTCCCACACGTCGTCACCGCCCGCCCGGTCATGGGCGCAGCCCTCCTGGGCCTGGACCACGTCGGGGCGGGGACCACCGCCCAGGAGAGGGCGCGCGCCCACTTCGCCTGAGCGCCCCGAGTACGCCCCGCGCACACCGCACACGGCGCCCTCCTCCCACCGGGACAGGAGGGAACCGAACCGGTTCGCGGGGCGTATTCATGGGCAGGGCGCACTGTCGGAGACGGCTGCCGCACTGCGATCCGATCAAGATCCAGACACGGCCGGTGCGAATGTCGGTGCCGACAGCGATACTTGCGGCGACGGATGACCATGGGGGAGGTCAGCAGTGACACACCCGCCGAAGAGCAGCGCGGCGCCACCGGTGCCGCCGACGCAGGTCGGCGCGCCCGGCGTGCCCGCCCAGCCGGGGCCCGGTGGCCGCTCCGGTGTGCCCGTCAGCCCGGACACCGCGGCCGCCCCGCGCAGGACCGCCTTCGCCGAGGGCGTGGACCGGCTGCGCGCGGCCGCGACGACCGAGCCGGGCCGGCTGCGCATCATCGGCGCGGTCCTGGCCGCCCTGGTCGTCGCGTTCGGCGCCGTCACCGCCTGGCAGACCTCCGACCGCGCGTCCGCCGCCGACGCGGTGCTGCACGAGAGCCAGCCGCTCAGCTCCGCCGCGGCCGACATCTACCGCTCGCTCGCCGACGCCAACACCGCCGCCTCCAGCGGCTTCCTGGCCGGCGGCCAGGAGACCGAGGCGTCCCGCGACCGCTACGAGAAGGACATCCGCAGCGCCGCCGCGGGCCTGGTCGAGGCCGCGGAGAACTCCGAGCCGGACTCCCCCGCGTCCGCCACCATCGCCGAACTGAACCGGCTGCTGCCCGAGTACAAGGGCCTGATCGAGCGCGCCCGCGCCAACAACCGGCTCGGCTACCCGCTGGGCGGCGCGTATCTGCGCTACGCGAACGACAAGATGCAGACCGAGATGCTCCCGGCGGCGGAGAAGCTGTACGTCTCGCAGAACGAACGGCTGCGCGCCGACTACGCGGACGCCACGCCCTACCCGTGGCTCGCGATAGGCGCCGGCGTGCTCGCGCTCGGCGCGCTCGGCTGGGCGCAGCACCGCAACTACCGGCGCACCAACCGGGTCCTGAACCACGGCCTGGTCGCCGGCACGGCCGCCACCGCGGTGGTGCTGCTGTGGGTGGTGGTCGGGCACACCGTGGCCCGGGCGGGGCTCAACGACTCCTACGACCACGGCGTGCGCTCGCTGAACGTCCTCAACGACGCCCGGATCGCCTCCCTGAAGGCCCGCGGCAACGAGAACCTGACACTGGTCAACCGCGGCGCGGAGACGGTCGAGGTGAAGCCGGGCGAGTTCCAGGACAAGTTCGACGTCGCCTTCAAGGACTCGATGAAGGACCTCGCCGCCGGGCTCACCGCGGCCGAGGGCCTCGCCGACGACTCCGCAGGCACCGAGCCGGTGAAGGCGGCGGGCGGCAACATGAAGGAGTGGCAGTCCCGGCACCAGGACGCCCGGGACGCCGACGACGCGGGCGACTACCAGACCGCACGCGACAAGGTCATCGGTGAGGCGGCCGACAAGCCGACCGGCGAGTGCTTCGACGCCGTGGACCGCAATCTGGACGTGGCCCTCAAGCACGAGCTGAGCCAGTTCGAGCAGGCCGCGGACGGCGGCCGGGACGCCATGACCGGCCTGACGGTCGGCGCAGCCGTCCTCGCGGTGCTGGGCGCGGCCGGCGCCCTGATCGGCATCGGCCGCAGGCTGTCGGAGTACCGGTGAGAGGGGGCGTGACGATGCGGGCACGACAGTTGCGCGCCGGCCTGAGGGGCTGGGGCGGCGTGGGTGCGATGGCGGTCGTGTGCGCCGTCGCGGCGGTGTTCGCGCTGCTGCTGCCGCTCACCCAGCCGCACGGCGACGGCAGCACCGGCGTCGGCGGCCCCGGCCTCGCCGACGGCACCCAGGTCAGGGCCGACGACTGCGAGGCCCCTCAGAACCAGAGCCTCGCCCCGTCCTCCGCCGAAGGCGCCTCCGTGGCCGCGATCAAGAAGCGCGGCTATCTCTCGGTCGGCGTCGACCAGAACAGCTACCGCTGGGGCTACCGCAACCCCAACAGCACGGACGAGGACGTGCAGTTGGAGGGCTTCGACATCGACCTCGCCCGCCGCATAGCCACCGATCTGCTCGGCTCTCCCGACAAGATCCGCTTCAAGGCGATCCCCACCAACCAGCGCGTCCCGGCGATCCAGAGCGGCCGCGTCGACATGGTGGTGCGCACCATGACCATCACCTGCGCCCGCCTGGAGCAGGTCGCGTTCTCCGCGCCGTACTTCCTCACCGGCCAGCAGGTCCTCGCCCCGGTCAGCTCCGACATCGAGGGCTACGACGGCAGCCTCGCGGGCAAGCAGATCTGCTCGGCCGCCGGTTCGACGGCGTACGACAAGCTGGACGAGGACAAGAAGGCGGGGAAGCTGGACGCCTCGGCGGACATCTCCACCACCGTCCCCAACCAGCTCGACTGCCTGGTGCGGCTCCAACTCGGCCAGGTGGACGCGGTGGTGACCGACAGCGCGCTCGCCGCCAGCCAGGCCGCGCAGGACCCGACGGTGGAACTCAAGGGCGAGCGGTTCACGACCGAGTACTACGGCGTGGCGATGAACCAGAAGGCGACCGATCTGGTCCGCCGGGTCAACCGGATACTGGAGCAGTACCGCACCGACCCGGACGGCTGGCGGGCCTCCTACGACCACTGGCTGCGGCCCACGCTGGGCGCGGACTCCGAGTCGGCGACCGCGCCCGTACCGACGTACCAGTAGGCGACACCGCGCGGCCGGACGTACGGGACGGACGGACGGACCACGCGACACGAAGCGACGAGAGGTGATCGATGGGCGCGGGACCCACCGGGCCGGTGATGGACCGGGACGAGGTGGACCGTGCGCTGGCGCGGCTCGGCGCGGAGCACGAGGCGATCGAGACCTCGCTCCTCGCCCTGCAGGACCACGCGGGCCGCAGACTCCTCGAGGGCGCGCAGCTCACCGGCGTCACCAAGGAGCGGTGGGACACCACCGAGGCGTCCATCACCCTGCTGTGGTCGTACTTCGACGCCTACACGGCCGCGCTGCGCTCGGCGCGGGAGATCCGCGCCCGGCGCCGCTGGTCCAGCCGTGAGGACCTGGTGGAGCTGACCGAGCTGCTGCACGGCACGTCCGTCACCGTCCCCGGCTCGGGCTCGGGTTCGGGCCGGCTCAGCGAGAGCTTCTCGCTGGCCGGTCTTGTCGACCGGATGAACGAGCTGTACGCCGCCTCGCTGGACATGGTCGTCGCCGCGGACGCGGTGTGGTCGGCGCTGCCCGCCCGGATAGATCTCCTCGCCGCGGAGCTCCAGCGCACCCGGCAGCTCGCGCACTCGGTCGGCGTACGCCCCGGGGAACACCCGGCGGGCGACGACCTGGAGCGCATCACGCGCACGCTCGCGCAGTTGCGTGAGGAGGTGGTGTCCGACCCGCTGGCCCACTGGGTGCCGGCCGAGGGCAGTTCGGCGCCCGGCGGCGGCCGTCCGGACACCACGGTGTACGACCGTGAGGCGCGCGCCCTGGAGGAGGTGCGCCGGGAGATCGACGCCGTGCTCACCGTGCGCCAGGACGCCGAGCAGCGGCTGATCCGGCTGCGGGACGTCCTCTCGCGCGCGGACCGCACACTGGCCGAGGCGCGCACCGCGCGCGGCGAGGTCCTCGCGAAGATCGCCGCCACCGAGGTGCCGGTGGTCAGCGGGCCGCCGACCGTGCTCCAGGAGCAACTGGCCACGGCCGCCGAGTTCCGCAGGACGGCCCAGTGGCACCGTCTGTCACCGCTCCTGGAGTCCCTCGAGGTGAAGGCGGAGGACGAACTGCTGCGCGCCCGCGAGTCGTTGACGGCCGTCACCGCACCACTGGCGGTACGGGCCGAACTGCGCGGCCGGCTCGACGCGTACAAGGCGAAGGTCGCCCGGCACGGCCTGGCGGAGGACCCGCTGCTGGTCGAGCGGTACGACGCCGCGCGGCGCATGCTGTGGAGCGCGCCGTGCGACCTGCGCGTAGCCGAACAGGCCGTGCTGCGCTACCAGCACGCGGCCGCCGAACTGCTGGGCGGCGGCACCCGCGTGCCCGAGCAGGGCGGGCCCGAGGACCGCAGAGGCTAGGGGGAGTTGGTCATGAGTCAGGCACAGCAGACCTGTCAGCGGCCGGGCTGCGGCGGCGCGTACGAGGACGTCGGCGGCGGCGAGCTGTACTGCGACACCTGCGGTCTCGCGCCGGTGGTGTCGGCGTCCGGCCTCGTCGGTTCGGCGCCGACCGGCATCACCGGCGGCGGCAACAGCTCGTCGAGCAGCGGAAGTTCCCGCTCCGGCTCACGCGCCAGCTCCCGTACGTCGTCGCAGTCGTCGAAGTCGCGCCGCTCGGTGTCGGGACGGCTCTCGCGCTCGCTGTCGGGCGCCGCCACCAGCCGTTCGGTGTCGGTGCGCAGCTCCGGCTCCGCCTCCGGCAGCTCCGGCCGCGGCCGGCTGGGCGCGGGCCTGGTGCAGGTGCCGCAGGTGCCGCGGCCCGACCCGCGCGCGATGGTGCTGGAGAACCCGGAGGTGCCCGAGCGCAAGCGGTTCTGCTCGCAGTCCTCCTGCGGGGCCCCGGTGGGCCGGGCCCGCGGCGACCGGCCCGGACGCACGGAGGGCTTCTGCACCAAGTGCGGCCACCCGTACTCCTTCGTGCCGAAGCTGAAGTCCGGTGACGTGGTGCACGGCCAGTACGAGGTCGCGGGCTGTCTCGCGCACGGCGGCCTCGGCTGGGTCTACCTCGCCGTCGACCGGGCGGTCTCCGACCGCTGGGTGGTCCTCAAGGGCCTGCTGGACACCGGCGACCAGGACGCGATGGCCGCCGCGATCTCCGAGCGGCGCTTCCTCGCGGAGATCGAGCACGCCAACATCGTGCGGATCTACAACTTCGTCGAGCACCTCGACCAGCGCACCGGCTCCCTCGACGGCTACATCGTCATGGAGTACGTCGGCGGCAAGTCCCTCAAGGAGATCGCCAACGCCCGCCGTACGCCCGACGGCCACCGCGACCCGCTGCCGGTGGAGCAGGCCTGCGCGTACGGCATCGAGGCCCTGGAGGCGCTCGGCCACCTGCACAGCCGCAACCTCCTCTACTGCGACTTCAAGGTCGACAACGCCATCCAGACCGAGGACCAGCTCAAGCTGATCGACATGGGCGCGGTGCGCCGCATGGACGACGACGAGTCCGCGATCTACGGCACGGTCGGCTACCAGGCGCCCGAGGTCGCCGACGTCGGCCCGTCGGTGGCCAGCGACCTGTACACGGTGGGCCGCACGCTCGCCGTCCTCACCTTCGACTTCCAGGGCTACACCCGCGTCTACGCCGACTCGCTGCCCGACCCGGACACCATCGAGGTCTTCCGCCGCTACGAGTCCTTCTACCGGCTCCTGGTCCGCGCCACGGACCCCGACCCGGCGCGCCGGTTCGCCTCCGCGCAGGAGATGAGCGAGCAGCTCACCGGTGTCCTGCGCGAGGTGGTCTCCCTCCAGACGGGTCGGGCGCGTCCGGCGCTGTCGACGCTGTTCGGGCCCGAACTGCGGGTGACCGACACGGAGTTGGTGCCGCGGCTGGAGGGGGAGGTGTCGCGGCTGGGGACGCGCGAGGTGCGTTCGGGCCGGCGGGCTGCCGGCACCGGAGGTGCCGGGGCGGTCGGGGGGCCTCAGCCTGGTGGAGGCGCACAGGTGTCGGGCGCCGGAGGCGCGAGTGCGCTGGGCGCCGGAGGGGCCGGGCTCGTCAAGGCCGTCAACGCCCCGGCCGCCGCCCTCGCGCTGCCCGTGCCGCGGGTCGACCCGTCGGACCCCAACGCCGGTTTCCTGGCGGGCCTGTTGGCGACCGCGCCGACCGAACTGCTGGGCGCCCTCGCGGCGGCTCCCGCCCCGTCGATCGAGACGCGGCTGCGGCAGATCCGGGCCTGGCTGGACAACGGCGACGCGGCGGCCGCGCTCAACGCCCTTACCGGGCTGGAGGCGGAGCGGCCCGACGACTGGCGGGTCGTCTGGTACCGGGGCGTGGCCTCGCTGGTCACCGGCGACCGGGAGGGCGCGGCGCTCGCGTTCGACGCGCTCTACGACGCCTTCCCCGGCGAGACGGCCCCGAAGCTGGCGCTCGGCCTGTGCGCGGAGGTGCTGGGCCAGCTGGACAACGCCGCCGAGTACTACCGGCTGGTGTGGACGACCGACCCCGGCCATGTCAGCGCCGCGTTCGGGCTGGCCCGGGTGCAGCTCGCGACGGGCGACCGGCGGGCCGCCGTGACCACGCTGGAGTCGGTGCCGGAGTCGTCCATCCACTACACCGCGGCCCGGGTCGCGGCGGTCCGGGCCCGGCTGCGGCAGCGGACGGCGACCGCCGGCGACGTATCGTTCCTGGAGGATCTGACCGCCGCCGCGCGGCAGGTCGAGGCGCTGGACGCGTACGGTCTGGACCCGACCCGGCGCGAGCAGTTGTCGGCGGAAGTGCTCGGCTGCGCCCTGGACTGGATACTCTCCGGTGGCCAGGGTTCCGTTCCTCCCGCCGCCGGAGGACGGACGCTGCTCGGCAGCGGACTGGACGAGCGGGGCCTCAGATTCGGCCTGGAACGCTCGTACCGCACGCTGGCCCGGCTGGCGCAGGGCGGCGAGGAGAGGATCGACCTGGTGGAACGTGCCAACCGTTACCGCCCCCGGACATGGGTGTAATTGATGTCGCAGATGCCCCAGCAGGCCTCGTTGTCGAGGTGTCCGAGCTGTGCGGAGCCGCTGGAGTCGGGTGACCGTTTCTGCGGTGCGTGCGGATACGACCTGTCCGCCGTGCCCCAACGGCCCGACGACCAGCCGACCCTGGCCATGAACGGCTCCGCGCCGGCCGCCGCCGCGCCCTGGCCGGGAGCCGCCGAGCCGGACTCCTCCGACACCCCGGCCCCGGTGCACGTCCCGGCGGACCTCGCGGGCACGGACTCCGGCGGCGGCCCGCTGCACGTGGCCCCGCCCGTCCCGCCGCCGCCCGCCGCCGCTCCGGCCACTCCGGCCGCCCCGCCCGCCGCGGACGTACGCTTCGACCATCCGGCCACCGAGCCGGACGAGTACCCGCTGCAGGCCCCCGACCCGCGGGTGGCGGAGCTCGGCGGGCTGGGCGACGAGCCGACGCTGTGCGTGGCCTGCCGGGCGGGCCGGGTGGACGGGGACGGGTACTGCGAGAACTGCGGGCACGCCCAGCCGCGGGAGCGCGACCACATGGAGCAGGAGTGCGGCCCGGTCGCCGCCGTCAGCGACCGCGGTCTGCGCCACCACCGCAACGAGGACGCGTTCGCCGTGGCCAGGGCCGCGCTGCCCGACGGCACCCCGGCCGTGCTGGCCGTCGTCTGCGACGGCGTGTCCTCCGCGACCCGCCCCGACGAGGCCTCGCTGGCGGCGTCGCAGGCGGCGAGCGAGTCCCTGCTCGCGGCGCTGCCGCGCGGCACGCACCCGCAGACGGCGATGCACGAGGCGATCGTCGCGGCCTCGCACGCCGTCAACTCCCTCGCCGACGAGCCCGAGACGGCCCGTGAGCACGCCCCGCACCAGAACGCCCCGGCCTGCACCATCGTCGGCGCGGTGGTGACCGCCGGGCTGCTGGTCGTCGGCTGGGTCGGCGACAGCCGCGCCTACTGGGTGCCGCTGGACCGCTCCGCGCCCGCCGCCCGGCTCACCGAGGACGACTCCTGGGCCGCGCAGATGGTCGCCGCGGGTCTGATGAGCGAGGCCGAGGCGTACGCCGACGAGCGCGCCCACGCGATCACCGGCTGGCTGGGCGCCGACGCGTACGAACTGGAGCCGCACACCGCGTCGTTCAAGCCGGACCGGCCCGGCGTGGTGATCGTCTGCACCGACGGCCTGTGGAACTACGCCGAGGCTGCCGAGGAGATGGCCGACGCCGTCCCGCAGGACGCGGCCGTACGCCCGCTGCACAGCGCCCGCGTTCTGGTCGGCCACGCCCTGGACGGCGGTGGCCACGACAACGTAACAGTGGCCGTCGTGCCGTTCCCCGCGCCGCCCCAGGGGGCAGGATCGGCCTGAGGCTCGAAGGAGCCCGCGAAGCGCCGCACCACGCGTCACAGCACGTCACAGACACACACCACAGACACAACGGGGAAGCAGCGGCGGGCCGGAGGGGACCGGCCCGCCCACAGTCATCGGCCCCGCCGCGGTGGGGCCGTCGAGGGGGATTCACCACGCATGGCCAATTTCTCGAAGTCGAACGTGCCGCAGTTCTCGGTGGACGTGTACCAGAACGAGTACCTGCCGGAGGACGGCCGGGAGGTCAACGCGATCGTCACGGTCACCGCGACCGGCGGCGGCACCATCGGCACCGCGGTGACCGCGTCCCACGTCTACACCCACGGCCACGGCCCGTCCGCCGCGGTGGCCCTCATGGTCGACTGCTCGGGCTCGATGGACTACCCGCCGACCAAGATGCGCAACGCCCGCGACGCCACGGCCGCCGCGATCGACACCCTGCGCGACGGCACGCACTTCGCCGTGATCGGCGGCACCCACGTCGCCAAGGAGGTCTACCCGGGCGGCGGGCGCCTCGCGGTCGCCGACGCCACCACCCGCGAGCAGGCCAAGCAGGCGCTGCGCCGGCTCTCCGCGGGCGGCGGCACCGCCATCGGCACCTGGCTGCGGCTCGCCGACCGTCTGCTGTCCTCCGCGGACGTCGCCATCCGGCACGGCATCCTGCTCACCGACGGCCGTAACGAACACGAGTCACCCGAGGATCTGCGCGCCGCACTGGACGCCTGCGCCGGGCGTTTCACCTGTGACGCACGCGGCGTGGGCACCGACTGGGAAGTGAAAGAAGTCACAGGGATCGCCTCGGCCCTGCTCGGCACCGCCGACATCGTCGCCGACCCGGCGGGGCTCGCCGCCGACTTCACGCAGATGATGGAGACGGCGATGGGCAAGGAGGTCGCCGACGTCGCCCTCAGGCTGTGGACGCCGGTCGGCACGACCATCAAGTTCGTCAAGCAAGTCGCGCCCACCGTCGAGCAGTTGACCGACCGCCGCTCCGAGGCGGGGCCGCGCGCCGGGGACTATCCGACGGGTTCCTGGGGAGACGAGTCCCGTGACTACCACGTGTGCGTCGAGGTGCCGTCCGCCGGCATCGGCCAGGAGATGCTGGCCGCGCGGGTGTCCCTGGTGATCCCGCAGCCCGACGGCAGCGTGCAGAACCTGGGCGCACAAGGCCTTGTACGGGCCGTGTGGACCGACGACATGGCCGCCTCCACCTCGATCAACCCCCAGGTCGCCCACTACACCGGCCAGGCAGAACTGGCGCAGGTCATCCAACAGGGGCTGGATGCGCGCAAAGCGGGCGATTCCGATGGAGCAACGGCCAAACTGGGCCGCGCCGTTCAGCTCGCGAGCGCCTCCGGGAATGCCGATACTGCGAAACTGCTTGCGAAGGTGGTGGACGTGGTCGACGCGGCGACAGGTACTGTGCGACTGAAGGCGAAGGTCGCGGAGGCCGATGAAATGACCCTCGAGACCCGGTCCACAAAGACTGTTCGTGTAAAGAAGTAACGCCGTACGACCCTGTACGGCCCTTGTAGGACCCTTGCAGGACACGGAAGGAAAGGGGGACGCGCCGACATGCCGACCTGCCCGAACGGACACCAGTCGGGTTCCGACGACTGGTGCGAGGTCTGCGGTCACCGCATGGCCGGTGCCGTACCTCCCCCGCCGCCCCCGCCGCCCGCGCCGACCAGCGGCTACGGCTTCCCGCCGCCGCCTCCCGCACCGGGCGGCCCCGGCGGCGGGCCCGCCCCGCACCCGGGCGCGGCCCCGAACCGTGAGCCGGAGCTGTGCCCGCAGTGCCGTACGCCCCGTGAGGGCGGTGCGCCGTTCTGCGAGGAGTGCCGGTGGAACTTCCTCACCAACACGGCCACCTCGTACACCCCCGCGGCACCGCGCCCGCCGGCCGGTGGTCCGGGCGCGCCCTTCCAGCGGCCGCCCGCGGGGCCGTCGTACGGCGGCACGGACTCCTTCGACTACCAGGGCTCGCGCCCGTCCCAGATGAACCGGCCCGCCGAGCCGATCCCGCCCGGCCCGCCGTTCGGCTCCGACCCCTCGCGACCGGTGCCGCCTCCGCCGGGACCGACACCGGGTGCGCCGGGCATGCCCGGCGGTCCGGGTATGCCTGGTGGTCCTGGCTCGGGTCCCGCGTTCCCCGGTGCTCCGGGTCCGGGCGGTCCGGGTGGTCCCGGTGGTCCGGGGGCTGCCCCGGGCGGTCCTGGCTCGGGTCCCACGTTTCCCGGTGCTCCGGGTCCGGGCGGTCCGGGCTCGGGTCCCGCGTTCCCTGGTGCTCCGGGTCCCGGCGGCCCCGGCGGTCCGGGAGCTGCTCCGGGCGGCCCCGGCTCCGGTCCGACCTTCCCCGGCGCTCCGGGCCCCGGCGGCCCCGGCGCCCCCGGTGCGGGCCCCGGTGCTCCGCAGGCCTTCCACCGGCCCGGTCCGCCGCCCGCGCCCGCGTTCCCTCAGGAGAACGGCCGGCCGCACCCCGGTGGCGCCCCCACCGGCGGTGACGACGACTGGCTGCTCTCGCCGCCGTCCTCCACCGGCCCGGGCGGCCCCGGCGCCCCGCAGCCCGGCGGTTACGGCTACCCGCAGCCCGGCCAGGGCCAGGCCCAGGCCGCCCCGCCCGCGCCGCCGCGACCGGCGACCTGGACGGCGACGATCGGGCCGGACCGCGAGTACTTCATGGCGATGATGCAGCGCTCCGGGCCCGAGGCCGCGGGGCTGAACCTGCCCGCGTACTCGCCGGAGCAGCAGCGCACGCTGACCGGTAACCAGCTCACCATCGGCCGGCGTCGGCACTCCACCGGGGAGACGCCCGACATCGACCTGTCGGTGCCGCCGGAGGATCCGGGTGTCTCGCATCAGCATGCGGTGCTGGTGCAGCAGCCGGACGGCGGGTGGGCCGTCGTCGACCAGAACTCGACGAACGGTACGACCGTGAACAACTCCGAGGAGCCGATCCAGCCGTTCGTGCCGGTGCCGCTTCAGGACGGCGACCGGGTGCATGTAGGGGCCTGGACCACCATCACGGTGCGCCGCGGCTGAGCCCCGTCAGGGGCGATTCGGCAGGGGCCAGCCGTACGGCCCCGTCGGATCGTCCAGCCACGCCCAGGCGTGTTCGCCGGACACGGTGATGCCGTAGCGCTGCCTCCCGGGCCGGCCCTCCCTCTCCCACAGGGCGTACGCCTCCTGCGGGTCGAGGGCCCCCAGGGTCAGGGCCAGCAGGAAGCGGAACAGGTCGTCCTCGCGGGCATGCCTGGGGACGCCGGCCAGCGAGGCCGGGTCGGGGACGGGCCGGGTGCTGCCCCGTAGGGGGACGAAGTACGCGGGGGTGTTCAGGAAGCCTCCCTCGGCGTGTGTGGCGTCGGTCACCTCCAGCAGGACGAGGCCGGTGGCGAGCGGGGTCAGCACACGGCCGCCGGGCCGGCACTGTTCCAGCCACGCCCCGGGGATGCTCGGCAGCGCGCAGGTGGCGATGACCCGGTCGAAGGGGGCGCGCCCCGGCACCCCGCGAGCCCCGTCCCCGGTGACGACGAGCGGCTGATGGCCTGCCGCGTCGAGGTGCCGGCGCGCGGACTCGGTGATCTCCGGGTCGAGGTCGACGGTGGTGACGAGCGCGTCGTCGCCGAGGCGGTGGGCCAGCAGCGCGGCGTTGTAGCCGGTGCCGGCGCCGATCTCCAGGACGCGGTCGCCGTCGCGTACGCCGATCGCGGCGAGCATCTCCGCCATGAGCGAGGGCTGGCTGCTGGAGGACAGCAGCTCCCCGTCGCGCAGCCGGGTGGCCAGCGGCTCGTCGGCGTACGCGCCGCGCAGCCAGCGCCGGCGTGCCGCGGGGTCGGGATGCTCGGCCCAGCGGCGTTCGTATCCGCCGGCGACGGTGACGTAGTAGAACGGCACGAACAGATGGCGCGGGACGGCGCGGAACACCTCCCGCCACACCGGGTCGGCGTCGAACGCCCCGCTCGCGTCGATCTCCCGCACCAGGTCCGCCCGCGCGACGGCGGCGAGATCCTCCAGGTTCACGTCGGCAGTGCCCATGCCTCCACTGTCCTGCGCATCCCGGCCGGGGGCGAGCACCGCGGGTCCTAAGCCTTGAGTCCTCGGTCCCCCCGTCTGAGACCATGGGGGACGTGAGAGAGATTCGGCGCGGCACGCTTCAGGAGCAGACCTTCTACGAGCAGGTCGGCGGGGAGGAGACCTTCCGCCGCCTGGTCCACCGTTTCTACGAGGGAGTCGCCGAGGACCCGCTGCTGCGGCCGATGTACCCGGAGGAGGACCTGGGTCCGGCCGAGGAGCGCCTGGTGCTGTTCCTCATGCAGTACTGGGGCGGCCCCACGACGTACAGCGAGAACCGCGGCCACCCGCGGCTGCGGATGCGTCACGCCCCTTTCACCGTGGACCGCGCGGCGCACGACGCGTGGCTGAGGCACATGCGGGTGGCCGTGGACGAGCTGGGCCTGTCCGAGGAGCACGAGCGGACGCTGTGGAACTACCTGGAGTACGCGGCCGCGTCGATGGTCAACACCGCGGACTGAGTCCGAGGGCCCTCACACCGGCCCGACCCTGAATTCCGCATTCCGGTCCCTCTACGCCGATTTCCGGTCACAATCCGGTCAAGCCTGATCCACAAGCGCTTACCCCTGTCGCCGCCCTCTGACAGCATCGCCCGAAAGTCTGGCAACGGCGGTGGCACGACGGCGGGGGGCCGGGTGACGGGGTTCACGGGGGCTGCGGGATTCGTGCTGCTGCGCGCACGCGCGCACCGGCTGCTGCTGGCCGCCGCCCTGCTGACCGTCCTGCTGACCACCGCCGTGCTGGCGACCCTCACCGCCTACTCGGGCGCGATCGGCGACGCCGCCCTGCGGCACGCCCTGCGCGATCCGCAGAGCGCCGCCGACACCGCCCTGATCGTCAAGGCGGACGTCCCGCGCGAGGACCGCGCCGCCGCCGACACCGCCGTACGCGACGGTACGCGCCGTACCTTCGGCGGCCTCCCGGTGACCGTGCGCACCTTGACCCGCTCCGGCCCCTACGGGCTGCCGGGCGCGGACGAGGGCGCGGAACCGGATCTGACGTACTTCGCCGCGCTGGACGCCGCCCAGGTGCAGCTCGTGTCCGGGCGGCTGCCGCGGCCGGCCGGTGGCGGCACGGTCGAGGCGGCCGTGCCGCAGAGCGCCGCCGAGCGCCTGGGCCTGGAGCCGGGCGACCGCCTCACCCTCACCGACCGGCTCGACGGCCCCGACGCGCGCGTGACCATCACCGGCGTCTACCGGCCCGCGCAGGCCGACCACCCGTACTGGGAGCTCGACGACCTCGGCGGCCGCGGCGTCAAGCAGGGCGGCTTCACCACGTACGGGCCGCTGCTGACCACCCTCGCCACCGTGACGGGCGGCCAGGTGAGCGAGGGCCCCGTCGGCTGGCTGGCCTCGGCGGACTTCTCCACTCTGACCACCGACGGCGTCGACGCCCTGCGCGAGGCGGCCCGCACCCACAGCGGCTCCCTGCGCGAGGAGCCCGCGCTGCGCGGCACCACCGCCGCCTCCACCGACCTGCCCGTGGTCCTGGACCGCGTCGAGCGCTCCCAGCTCGTCTCCCGCTCCACGCTCCTGATCGTCGCCCTGCTGCTCGTGCTGCTCGCCCTGTACGCGCTGCTGCTCATGGCGCGGCTGCTGAGCAGCGAACGCGCGGGCGAGACCCGGCTGCTGCGGGCCCGCGGCGCCTCGCGCGCCCGGATCGCCGGGCACGCCGCGCTGGAGGCGCTGCTGCTCGCCCTGCCCGCGGTCGTCGCGGCGCCGCTGCTGGCCGGGCCGCTGACCGAGCTGCTCGCCGGGCAGGGGGCGCTGGCCCGGATCGGCCTGCACCTGGACGCCCCGGGCGGTGGCGACCTCGGGGTCTGGCTGGTCGCGGGCGGCACGGCCCTCGGGTGCGCCCTCGCGGTGACGCTGCCCGCGCTGACCGCGCAGGGCTTCCGGGCGGGCCGGGCCCAGGCGCTGCCCGCCCCGCTGCGCGCGGGCGCGGACCTGGCCCTGGTGGTCGTGGCCGGTGTCGCGTACTGGCAGCTCGACCAGCAGGGCTCCGGCGCGGTGACCGACGACGCCTCCGGCACCCTCGGCATCGATCCGCTGCTGGTGGCCGCGCCCGCTCTCGCCCTGCTCGCCGGCACCGTACTGACGCTGCGTCTGCTGCCGCCGATGGCCCGGCTAGCCGAACGCCGCGCGGCCGCCGGCCGGGGCCTTGCGGCGGCGCTGGCGGGCTGGCAGCTCAGCCGCCGCCCGATGCGCGGCGCGGGCCCGGTGCTGCTGCTGGTGCTGGCCATCGCGCTCGGCATGCTGGCGCTCGCCCAGGGCGCCTCCTGGGAGCGCTCGCAGGACGACCAGGCCGACTTCCGTGCCGGGGCGCCGATCCGGGTGCTGGCCGCCGGGGACGCCGGGCTCGGCCGCACCGAGAGCTACGCGGCCGCCCCGCACGTCACCGGCATCGCCCCGGCCGTCCGCCAGACCCAGACCCTGTCCGGCGACCGCTCGGCGACCGTGCTCGCGCTGGACACCGCGCACGCCGGCGACGCGGTGCTGCTGCGCCCCGACCTCTCCCCCGAGCCGGTACGCCGGCTGCTGTCCGGGCTCGGCCCGCGGCACGACCCGGCCGGCAGCGTCGTGCCCGCGGACACCACCCGGCTGCGGCTGACGCTGAGCCTCGGTGCGCGTCCCGGCCCCGGTACGGCGGCGGATGTGACGGTCGGCCTGGTGGACGGCCACGGCGTCCCCTACCGGCTCCCCGCGTCGGCCGCCCTCCCCGCCGACGGCCGCCCGCACACCGTCACCGTCGACCTGCCCGCCGTACCCGCCGAGGTGCGGCTCACCGCCCTGGAGCTGGTCATGCCGCAGCCGGTCGGCGTCAGCGAGCAGCACCGCGTCACGCTGCGGGAGATCACCGCGCAGTCCGCCGACGGCACCGTACGGCCACTCGTACTCCCCCCGACCTGGGACGCCACGGTGGCCACCGACGAGGAAGACCCCTTCCCCGACTCCCTCACCATCCCGACCGAGCCGCGGGTGACCTCCGAGCGGCCCTTCACCGTCGAGTACGGCACCGGGCACACGCCCGCGGAGCAGTACGTCCTGCCCTTCACGCTGACCGTCCGGCTGGCCGTCGCCCAGCCCGAGGCACCCGAGCTGACCGCCGTCGCCACCGACGGCTACCTCACCGCGACCGGCGCTCACACCGGCGACCAGGTCGACCTCCCCTTCGGCGGCGAGACCCTCCCGGTGAAGATCGTGGCCGCGGTACGGGCCCTGCCGACCACGCCCGCCGAGAACGACGGCGCGGCGATCCTCGTCGACCTGCGCTCGGTCAACCAGGTCCTCGCCGACCGCGACAACGGCATCACCCCCACCGAGTGGTGGCTCACCTCCGACAGCCCCCGCGCCGCGGCGACCGCGCTGCGGGCCCGGCCCGACCTGGACCCGGCCCAGGTGCTGGTGCGCGACGAGATCGCCGCCGAGTTGCGCGACGACCCCTTCGGCGCGGGGCCCGGCGCCGCGTTCGCGGCCGCGGCGATCGTCGCGGCGGCACTGGCCGCGGTGGGCTTCGCGGTGAGCGCGGCCGGGTCGCTGCGCGAGCGGGACGCCGAGTTCGCGGTGCTGCGCGCGCTCGGTGCGAGCCGCCGCCGGCTGGCCCGGACGATCGCCGCCGAACAGGGCGTCCTCGTGGGCCTTGCGCTGCTGGCGGGCGGGGCCCTGGGCGCCGTGCTGACCCGGGCGGTGATCCCGCTGATCGTGCTGACCGCGCAGGCCACCCGCCCGGTCCCGGAGTTGCTGGTGGAGCTCCCGCCCGGCCGGGTGGCGCTCCTGCTCGCGGCGGTGGTCCTCACCCCGCTGCTGGTCACGGCCGTACTCGCCCTGCGCCGCGCGGATCCGGCGACGGCGCTGCGGCAGGGGGGTGAGTGAGATGCGATCCCTGTACGCCCCCTGGGTGCGCACCCGGCTGCGGGCCGCGCCCGCTGCCGCGTGGGCGCTGGCCCTGCTGGTGGCGCTGACCGCGTGTCTGGCGGCCGCGTTCCCGCGCGCCCTGGACCGCCACCAGGACGCGGGCCTGCGCCGGGCGGTCGCCGACGCCCAGCCCGACCGCAGCACCCTCCGGCTGGACGCGCCGCAGCCCGGCCCGGACATGACGCCGGAGCAGCAGGAGAAGTCCATGCGGCCGGCCCGGCTGGCCACGGAGTACTCCGGCATCCTCGACAGCGTCCCCGCCCCGCTCGCCGTCGACCCGGCCCAGTCGTCGTACGGCGTGCGCACCGAAGTCCCCATGGAGGTCCCGGACACCTTCCTCGCCCGCCCGCACGGACTGCCCGCGCAGGTCACGCTGGCCGCCCAGAGCGGGCTTGCCGGCCACTCCCGGCTGACCGAGGGCCGGCTGCCGCGCGCCGCCGCCGGAGCCGTCCACCGCACCACGGCCGAGGTCGAGGCCGCGGTGACCGCCGAGACGGCCGAGAACCTTCGTATCGAGGTCGGTTCGGTCGTCCACGTCCCCGGCCTGTTGCGCGGCCCCGTCGCCGTCCGGGTCACCGGCATCGTCACCCCGCGCGAGCCGTCCGGCGCCTACTGGTCGACCGCGTCCCTCCTGCGCACCCCCGCCCTGGTCTACCTCCCGGGCGACCCCGACCGCCGGGCCTACTGGCTCGGCGCGCTGCTGCTCCCGCCCGAGGCCGGCCCGGTCCTCCTCGGCACCGCGGGAGACCCCGTCCGCTACTGGAACCTGGCTCCCGACCCGCACGGCCTGCACGGCTACGACGTGGACCGCCTCAAGTCCGCCCTGGCCTCCCTGGAGAACGGCCCCGCCCTGCGCGAGGCCCGCCTGCACACCGACGAGCGCACGGAGGTCACCACCGACCTCGACGCCGTCCTCGGCTCCTACGAGCGGCTCGACGACGGCATCGCCCCGCTGATCGCCGTCGCCGCGTTCGGCGCGGGCACGGTCGCGCTGGTCGTGCTGCTGATGGCGGGCGGTCTCGCCGCCGACCGCCGCCGCGCCGAACTCGCCCTGCTGCGCGCCCGCGGCGCCTCCCTGCGCGGACTGACCGTCCGGCTGCTCGGCGAGACCGCGACCGTGGCGCTGCCCGCGGCCGCCGTCGGCCTCACCGCCGCCGTGCTCGCGGTGCCCGACGCCCGCCTCCTGCCCGCCGCGCTCGCCGCCCTAGCGGTCACCGCCGTCGCCGCCCTCGCCCTGCCGCTGCGCGCCGCGGCCGCCCACCGCACCGTCGGCGTCCACAGCGCCCGCACCGACATCACCGCCGTACGGCCCTCCCGACGCCGTACGGTCGCCGAGCTCACCCTGCTGGTGCTGGCGGCGGGCGCGGTGGAGACGCTGCGCCGGCGCGGCACGGCCGACGGCGACGCGCTCATGTCCGCCGCACCCGTGCTGGTCGCGATCATCGCCGCCCTGCTGCTGGTGCGCCTCTACCCGCTGCCGCTGCGGGGCCTGGCCCGTCCGGCCGCCCGGCTGCGGGGCGCCATCGGCCATCTGTCGCTGGCCCGCGCGGGCCGCGGCGCCACCTCCGCGATCCTGCCGCTGCTCGCCCTGTCGACCGCCCTGACCACCGCCGCGTTCGGCGGCTCGGTCCTGGCGGGCGTACGTGAGGCCCGGGACGCCGCCGCGCTGCTCGCGGTCGGCGCCGACGCCCGCGTCGAGGCCGTCGAGGGCCTGCCGTCCGCGCTGCCCGGCCAAGTCCGCCGTACGCCCGGCGTGTCCGGCCTGACCGAGCTGAGCATCGCCTACCAGGCCCGGCCGGGCGGCCGCCAGCAGACCCTGCCGGTCGCGGGCGTCGACCCCACCGCGTACGCGGCCCTCGCCGACCGCACGGACCTCGGCGCCTTCGACGGGGAGCAGTTGCGGCGGCCGGCCTCCGCAAAGGCCCCGCTCCCCGCGCTGGCCTCCCCGTCCACGGCCCAGAACCACGGCACCGCGCCCTTCGAGATCCGTATGCAGGACGGCACGCTCATCACCGTCCGCATCACCGTCGTACGGGACCGCACCCCGGCCCTTTCGGGCACCGACTTCCTGATCGTGGACCGCGCCGGGCTCAGCCGTGAGGCCGCCCGCCCGACGGTGCTGCTGCTGACCGGCGGCGGCCTGGACGGAACCGCCCTGCGCCGGGTCGCGGAACCCCGCGCGGACGTCCGACTGCGCGCCGAGGAGCGCGACCGCTACGTCGACTCGCCCCTCCAGTCCGGCGCCGAGCGCGTCTACGTCGCCGCCGTCACGGCCGGCGCCGGCTACGCCGTCCTCACCCTGCTGCTGTCCCTGCTGCGCACCGCGCCCGAACGCCGCGCGCTGCTGGCCCGGTTGCGCACGATGGGGCTGACCCGTGCTCAGGGCCGGCGCCTGCTGGTCCTGGAGTCCCTGCCCCAGGCGGGCCTCGCCGCACTCGGCGGCGTCCTCACCGGCTGGGCCACCATCCGCCTGCTCGCCCCGGGCATCGACCTGACGGCCCTCGCCCTGCCGCCTGCGACCTCCGCACCGGTGCCCGCCGAGCTGCACACGGACGCGCTGTCCCTCGCCGTACCCGCGGCCGCGGTGCTGCTGGTCACGGTGGGCGTGGCCGCGGTGCAGGCCTGGTGGACGGGGCGGCGCGGGTCGGTGACGGAGTTGCGGGTGGGGGATGCGCGGTGACCGTGAAGGGCCGCTGCCTGCCGGGGGCCGCGCGATGACCGTGAAGGGCCGCTGCCTGTCGGGGGACGCGCGATGACCGTACGAAGCCGTTACGCGTACGAAGCCTTTGTCCGGGAACGCGCGACGACCACGCCATGCCGCTGTGGAGGAGAGCCACGATGACGACGAATCCCACGCTCGCCGACCTGGCCCAGCGCGCCACGGCCGCCCGCGCCACCCCCGCCTACGGCCACGACGCGCTGATCACCTGCGACCGGCTGGTCCGTATCTTCACCACGGACGGCGTCGAGGTGCAGGCCCTGCAAGGGCTGGACCTGCTGGTCCGCGAGGGCGAGCTGATGGCCCTGGTCGGCGCGTCCGGCAGCGGCAAGTCCACGCTGATGAACATCCTCGCCGGCCTGGACACCCCCACCGCGGGCGCCGCCCGGGTCGCGGGCCGAGACCTGCTCACCATGACGGCCAAGGACCGCCTCGCCTACCGCCGTGAGGTCGTCGGCTTCGTCTGGCAGCAGACCTCCCGCAACCTGCTGCCGTATCTGACCGCGGCGCAGAACGTCATGCTGCCCATGCGGCTGTCCGGCGCGCTCCGACGCCGCCGCGCCCAGGCCCAACGCGCCCTGGAACTCCTCGACATGCTCCAGATCGCCGACTGCCGCGACCGGCGCCCGCACCAGATGTCCGGCGGCCAGCAGCAGCGCTGCGCCATCGCGGTGGCCCTCGCCGGCGACCCGGCCGTCCTGCTCGCCGACGAACCCACCGGCGAACTCGACACCCACACCGCCGAGCAGGTCTTCGGCGCCTTCCGCACCGCCAACGAGCAGCTCGGCACGACCGTCGTCATCGTCACCCACGACCAGGCCGTCGCCACCGAGGTCCGCCGCACCGTCGCCATCCGCGACGGCCGCACCTCCACCGAGGTGCTGCGCCGCAGCCGCATCGACGAAGAGACGGGCCACGAGACGGTCGTGGCCCGCGAGTACGCCATGCTCGACCGAGCGGGCCGCCTCCAGCTGCCGGCCGAGTACACGAAGGCCCTGGGGATGCGCGACAGGGTGGCGCTGGAGCTGGAGCCGGATCACATAGGAGTCTGGCCTGATGAAGACGGCCTTTGAGGGGCGCGGGGAACGGCGCGACAAGCCACAACGGCGCGAAAGCCGAAGGACGTTGATCAGCGAACAGTGATCCCGAGCGCGCCAACACCGGCACGGCGTACAGCAATGGAGCCGAAGGGCGTCCGCAGCCTGAGCCAAGTCCCGGACGAGAGAAGTACGGGATCACCCCCGCGCAGAAACCCCAAAGCCTGTGCGGCATGCACGGCCCGCACAGGCAGCCCGGTGTCGGCAACGGTCCGAGACCAGATATCGCGCCCGATCCGGTCGAGCTCAGCCCGGGTGCGGAGATCAGGCGCCAACTCCTCCGTACGGGACCGGAACTCGGCCACGACAGAAGCCACCATCGAGCGGAGCGAGTCGGCGGCCGGCAGCCCGGCCACGGCCGCCCACCCCCCACGCGGCGGCAGCACGCCGGCCCAGGGAGGCCCGGTCACCGCGGCCGGCACGACGGCGGTGGCGGCCGACTCCTCGATGCCGTCGAGGAGTTCACCGGCGGAGACGGTGACATCGAGGGTGACGTCGAGCCCGTTCTCGTACGGCTTGGCGAGCCGCACCGCCCGGATCGCGAGCACCTCGAAGGACGGCGGCCGCCCGAAGACGGCCAGCGCGGTCCCGGCGGCCTGCAGCCGCACCGCGGCCGCGCGGTCGTAGTGGAGCAGCCGGGAGAGGAAGGCCGCGAGATCCGCGGCCTCCCCGTCGTCGGCCAGCTGGAGCACCGTCATGCGGCGACGGCCTCCTCCTCGGACGCGACGGTGTCGTCGACGTCGTCGGTGTACTCCTCCAGGAACTCCCGTTCCTCGGCGGTGATCCGGCGGGGCCGCTGCGCCTCGAAGTCGAACGGGACGATCACCGTCGAGGCACGCACATAGACGACGTCGCCGTCCTTCACCTCGTAGGAGAGGGTGAAGGACGCCGCACGGATCTCCGTGACCCACAGCTCGATGTCCACGGGCGACTGCCGGTGGACGAGCTGCCGTTTGTAGTCGATCTCGTGGCGCGCCACCACCGACCCCTGCTTGAAGTCCTTCTCCGGGCGGAAGAGGAAGTCGATACGGGCTTCCTCCAGGTAGCGCAGGAACACCACGTTGTTGACGTGGCCGTACGCGTCCATGTCCGCCCAGCGAAGCGGGCAGCGGTAGAGGTGGCGCACGAGATCAGCCCCGGGTCAGCTTCTTGTAGGTGGCACGGTGCGGACGCGCGGCGTCCGCACCGAGCCGCTCGATCTTGTTCTTCTCGTACGACTCGAAGTTGCCCTCGAACCAGAACCACTTGGACTCACCCTCGTAGGCGAGGATGTGCGTGGCGACTCGGTCCAGGAACCACCGGTCGTGGGAGACGACCACGGCGCAGCCGGGGAAGTCGAGCAGCGCGTTCTCCAGGGAGGACAGGGTCTCGACGTCGAGGTCGTTGGTCGGCTCGTCGAGGAGCAGCAGGTTGCCGCCCTGCTTGAGGGTGAGGGCGAGGTTCAGCCGGTTGCGCTCACCGCCGGAGAGGACACCGGCGGGCTTCTGCTGGTCCGGGCCCTTGAAGCCGAAGGCGGAGACGTAAGCGCGCGAGGGCATCTCGACCTGGCCCACGTTGATGTAGTCCAGCTCGTCGGAGACGACGGCCCACAGGGTCTTCTTCGGGTCGATGTTCTCGCGGCTCTGGTCGACGTAGGAGATCTTGACGGTGTCGCCGACCTTGATGGAACCGGAGTCGGGCGTCTCGAACCCCTGGATCATCTTGAACAGGGTGGTCTTGCCGGCGCCGTTCGGGCCGATGACACCCACGATGCCGTTACGCGGCAGCGTGAAGGAGAGGTCGTCGATCAGGACCTTCTCGCCGAAGGCCTTGGAGAGGTTGTTGACCTCGACCACGATCGAGCCCAGACGCGGGCCCGGCGGGATCTGGATCTCCTCGAAGTCCAGCTTCCGCATCTTCTCGGCCTCGGCGGCCATCTCCTCGTAGCGAGCGAGACGCGCCTTGGACTTGGCCTGCCGCCCCTTGGCGTTGGAGCGGACCCACTCCAGCTCTTCCTTGAGGCGCTTGGCCCGCTTGGCGTCCTTCTGCCCCTCGACCTTGAGACGGGTCTGCTTGGTCTCCAGGTACGTGGAGTAGTTGCCCTCGTACGGGTAGGCGCGACCGCGGTCGAGCTCGAGGATCCACTCGGCGACGTTGTCGAGGAAGTACCGGTCGTGGGTGATGGCCACGACGGTGCCGGCGTACTTGGCGAGGTGCTGCTCCAGCCAGTTCACCGACTCGGCGTCGAGGTGGTTGGTGGGCTCGTCGAGGAGCAGCAGGTCAGGGGCTTCGAGCAGCAGCTTGCACAGCGCCACACGCCGCTTCTCACCACCGGAGAGGTTCACGACCGGCCAGTCGCCGGGCGGGCAGCCCAGCGCGTCCATGGCCTGCTCGAGCTGCGCGTCGAGGTCCCAGGCGTTGGCGTGGTCGAGCTCCTCCTGGAGCTTGCCCATCTCGTCGAGCAGCGCGTCGGAGTAGTCGGTCGCCATCAGCTCGGCGATCTCGTTGAACCGGTCGAGCTTGCCCTTGATCTCGGCGACACCCTCCTGGACGTTCTCCAGGACGGTCTTCTCCTCGTTCAGCTTGGGCTCCTGCATCAGGATGCCGACGCTGTACCCGGGCGAGATGAAGGCGTCACCGTTCGACGGCTGCTCGAGCCCCGCCATGATCTTCAGAACGGTCGACTTACCGGCACCGTTCGGACCGACCACACCGATCTTCGCGCCGGGCAGGAAGTTAAGCGTGACGTCGTCAAGGATCACCTTGTCGCCGTGCGCCTTGCGCGCCTTGCGCATGGTGTAGATGTACTCAGCCAAGAGAAACCGTCCGGCAGCTTGAAATCAGGCAGTGGGCAGATACACCCCATCTTGCCGGACTGCCACCCCTTGGGGGAAACCCGTATAGCCGGTCGCCTGTGACCTGGGCTTTCACCACCCGCGACTCCCCCTCCTCCACCGAGCGGAGCTACGGTGCCCCCATGACCAGCGCCCCACAGCGCCCCCTTCTCTTCCTGGACATCGACGGCCCCCTCATCCCCTTCCGCGACGCCCAGGCCGTCACCGGCCCCGCCCCCACACCCGCCGACCGGGCAAATCCCCTGCTCAGCCGCCTCGACCCCGCCACCGGCAGGCGCCTGCTGGCCCTGGGCTGCGACCTCGTCTGGGCCACGACCTGGCAGGAGGAGGCGAACGACGTCGTCGCCCCACGCATCGGACTCCCCAGGCTGCCCGTGCTGGAGTGGCCGGCCACCTCCCCCGAGCCCGGCCCCCACGGCCTGCACTGGAAGACCCGCCCCCTCGTCGAGCGAGCCGACGGCCGGCCCTTCATCTGGCTTGACGACGAGATCAGCTCGATGGACCGCCAGTGGGTGGCGGCCGCCCACCCCGGCCCGTCACTCCTCCACCGCGTGGACCCGGCCAAGGGCCTGCGCGACACCGACTTCTCGGAGCTCGCCGACTGGCTCCGTGGCGTGGTGTCGAGCTGAGGGCTGGTGCGGGCCGGAGGGAGTACGCGCCCTCGCACGGTCCCGCGCCGGACGCGATGGAGTGAGCCGGACCCGGCCGCGGTACGGCCTACCCGCCGAGCGGAGACCCGGCGCGCCGGTGGCCGGGCCCCCAGGAACGGCGAACGATCAGTCGCCCGTCCCCGGCCGTCGGTCCCGCAGCAGCACCAGGGCAGCCCCGCCGATGACCACCAGGCCGATGGCCGTGCCGCCGATGAGGGGCGTGATGTCGGTGCCGCCCGTTTCGGCGAGGTTGACGTCGGTGGTGGAGCCGCCGACGGTGGCCGGGCTGGGCTCGGTCATCAGCTGGGTGCGGTCGTCGGAGGTCGTGTCGCCCTGGGTGTGGCAGTCGAGGACGCCGGTGAAGCGCTTGGCGAAGCCGTCGGGGCCCTCGATGGTGAAGTCGTAGGCCTGGTCCTCCTGGAGCGGCACGGTCACGGTGCGTGACGCGCCGGCCGGGATGGTGTGCTCGACGCCCATGAGCTCGAAGGTGAACGGCTGGTCGCCGGAGTTGGCCGCGGTGATGTCCACCCCGTTCTCGGCGCAGTTCTCCCGCGCCGACAGGGCCGGTATCGCCCCGGTCTCCGCCCAGGTCGCACTCGCCGTCGCGGAGACGGTCGACTCGCTGGAGCCGGCCAGGATCTGCGTCTGGCTGCGGCTCTCGGCGGCGAAGGCGCGTCCGACCGGCACCGTGGTGGAGGCCTGCACGGTCAGCTCGGCGGAGCCGGCCGCCGCGTCCGCGGGCACCTCGAAGAAGATCTGGCTGCCGTCCCGGGCGGCGGTGACGTCCTTGCCGTCCTTGCCGACGATCCGCACCCCGCTGGACACCGCGTCCACCGGCGGCGTCAGCGTCACGCCCTGCGCGTTGGTGTGCACGGTCACCGGGCCGAGCAGCCCGCCCGGCTGCCCGGACACCGCGGGAGGGTCCAGGGTCAGCGAGGCACGCGGCTCCGGCAGCGAGCGGGCGCTCTTCTCCAGGTAGTCGGCGAGACGCTCGGCCTGCGGATCGAGGGCCGCCACGTCCGCGCCGTCGGACCAGCGCCAGATCGCCACCTGCGTCCCGGCCGCCGCGTCCTGCTCGGTCAGGCCTCCGCCGATGCCCGCCCGGCGGGCCAGCGCCGCGAGGTCGTTCACCTGCGGGTAGGAGTTCTGCAGGATCCAGCGGATCCGCCCGGCGTCCTTGTTGGCGCCCAGCGAGGTCCCGCTCCAGGACGTCTCCCGGTACTTGGCCTCCCGCTGAGTGGGGTTGTAGAGGTCGACGCAGTAGGTCTGCAGGGTGCCGCCGCCCTCGACGGACATCTCGAACAGGCCCGCCGGGACCTCCTGGTCCCCGTCCTCGCCGTGGATCACGGCCGTGCCGTACGTCTCCAGCCCGTCCATGGTGGCGACCGCCCCGCCCTGCCCCCGCACCGCCGCGTCCTCGGCGGCGGCCGGGCCCGCGCCCACCAGCGCACCGGCGGCGACGAGTCCGGACACCAGCGTCGCGGCGGCCAGGCGCGCCGCGCCCCGCCTGCGCGCGGGCACCGCGGCCGGCGCGGAGAGCGAAGACATCACACGATTCCCCTTCGAGCAGGACCAGTTGAGCGGCACCGGAGGACCCGACCCGGCTCCCACCAGCGGCATCAGAAGCCCCAAGAGCTACGCCCCGCATCCTAGGGAGACAGCGGACCCCTCTTCCCCGTCAGATAGTCGGACCGGTGATCCGACTCGCAATCGTTATCGCCGGAACGGGCCTCCGAGCAGGGCTTATCGACAAATCCACCAGTTCATCCACAGCGCATCCGCCGATAAGCCACCGATCATCCACGCGTCGTCACGATCGGCCTGACGTCACGTCACTGCCGCTGCCGTGGCGGGCAGTTGGCCCCTCTGTTCCTTCTGCTCACCCTCCGCCGAATCCTCCACCGGTGTCTCCCAGTTGGGCTCGGGCTGCTGCGCCGCCCCCGCCTCACCGGTCTCCGCCCTGGCGCCGCCCCGCCGGAACGCCGACGTGCCCCGCGCCAGGTCATGGCCGATCGCCACCGCGTCGATGTCGGCCGACGTCCAGCTCTGCCCCTCGCGCACGTCCTGGCGCACCTTCAGCCGGCCCTGGACGACGACGGGGTCGCCGACACCCAGGGACGCCGCCGCGTTGGTGGCGAGCTGCCGGTTGGCCCACACCGTGAAGAAGTTGGTGTGTCCGTCCGTCCACACCTCCTTCTCGCGGTCCCAGTAGCGCGCGGTCGCCGCCAGCCGGAACCGCGCCGACGGCCCCGAGGTCAGGTCCCGGTACACCGGCTGGGTCGCCACCCGGCCCACCACGCAGATCATCGTCTCGTTCATCGCGAACCCCTCCCGCGCCCGGCCTGTGTGCCGGACGGACTCGCGTACGGGCCAGTCCCGTACGGCTGCGGAGCCAGACTGCCCCGCACCGCACCCCTCTCGCCGGGCCCTGTGGATCACGCCCCCACCTGTGGAAAACCCCGCCACCCGCCCGGGTGAACCCCAGCGCGGACGAGATCACCCACAGGTGATCTCCACGAGGATCGGCCCACCTCAGCGCCCCTCCGGGACCCACCTCCAGCCCGTCAGCGCCCGCCGCGGCCCTTGCCGCACCTCTGGGGCGTCAGCCGCCCGCCGCGCCCCTCACCGCACCTCCAGGCCCCGCACCACACCCCCGATCCCCTCAGCCTCAACCCACCCCCAACCCGTTCACCCCACCCCGTTCACCCCACCCCCACCACCCGCCCGTACTGCTCCCGCACCTCCCGATACCGCAGCAACTCCGCCGCCACCGGATCCAGCACCCGCGCCCGCCCGCACCCCGCGGCCGCCTCCCGCAACCGGCGCTCGGCCTCCTGCCCGTAGCGCCGGGCAGGCCCCCGCGCGGCCATCCGGCAGCTCCACTCCACCAACGGCCCACCGACGATGCCCAGCACCATCAGCAGCACCGGCACCCCCAGATTGGGCGCCATGACACCGACGATCTGCCCCACCAGCCACAGCCCGCCGACCACCTGCAGCAGCGTCATCGCGGCCTGCACCAGCACGGCCACCGGCCACCACCCCGGCCGCGGCGGCCGTCCCGGCGGAAGCCCCGCGCGAGCCGCCAGCTGGTCCAGCGCCTCGGGCAGCCCATGGGCGCCCCGCGCGGCCGCCTCGCGCACCGCCTGCGCCCAGGGCGCGGGCAGCCCGGCCACGGCCCGGTCGGCCACGATCCGCACGGCCTGCTCCACGCGCTGCCGCGCGGTGGCCTCCTCGTCGGCCTGGGCCCGCAACATCAGCCGCCCCGTGGGGGGTTCGCCCCGCTCGTGGTACCACCGCCACAGCCGCAGCCACGGCGTCCCGCACGCCCGGTTCGCGTTGCGCAGCCAGGCGCGCTCGGCGGCCTCGCCCGCCGCCGTGGCACCGACCGCGTCCGCGAGCCGGGCGGCGAACTCCTCGCGCGCCTCCTCGCTGAGCCCGGTCCGCCGCCCGGTCGCGTACACGGGCCGCAGCCCGGCCGCCGCCGCGTCCAGGTCCGCCGCGATACGCCGGGCGGGCGCCCCGCGCTCGGTGACGAACCGGCCGAGGCACTCGCGCAGTTCGCCGACACCCTCCCCGGTGAGAGCGGACAGGGCGAGCACATGGGCGCCCGGTTCGCCGTGCTCGCCGAGGGCGATCCCGTCCTCGTCCAGCAGTCTGCGCAGATCGTCCAGGACCTGCTCGGTGGCCTCCCCGGGCAGCCGGTCGACCTGGTTGAGGACGACGAACATGACCTCCGCGTGCCCGGCCATCGGCCGCAGATAGCGCTCGTGCAGGACCGCGTCGGCGTACTTCTCCGGGTCCACGACCCAGATGATCGCGTCGACGAGAGCGAGCACCCGGTCCGCCTGCTCACGGTGCTGTACGGCCGCCGAGTCCAGGTCGGGCAGGTCGACCAGCACGAGGCCGCGCAACTGCGCCTCCCCCTCCGGGCTCTGCACGGGCCGCCGGCGCAGCCGTCCCGGAATCCCGAGCCGGTCGATCAGCGGCGCCGCCCCGTCGCTCCAACTGCACGCGATGGGCGAGGCGGTGGTCGGCCGGCGTACGCCCGTCTCCGAGATGGTCACCCCGGCGAGCGTGTTGAACAGCTGGGACTTGCCGCTGCCGGTGGCGCCCGCGATCGCGACGACCGTGTGCTGCCCGGACAGCCTGCGCCGCGCGGCCGCCTCGTCGAGGACCCGGCCCGCCTCCGCGAGGGTCCGGCTGTCGAGCCGGGTGCGGGACAGCCCCACCAGCTCCCGCAACGCGTCCAGCCGCGACCGCAGTCCCCCGTCGTACGCCAGCGGCGCGGAGGTCTGCGGCACGGACGCCCGGATCTCCATCACCGAGGCCGCCGCCTGGTCGCCCTCGTTGACCCGCCGCGCGATCAGCCCGTCGTCCCAGACGTCCCCGGACTCACCCCGCGCGGGCTCGTCACCAGGACGACGTGAGGCGTCATCGCCGCTACGACGCGAGGTGTCGTCGTCGGTACGACGCGAGGTGTCGTCGTCGGTACGGCGCGACGCACCACCGGTATCGGCACGGCTGCGCCGATTTTCCCCGGCCACGCGCGCGTGCCCCCTGTCCGCCGACTTCTCAGCCGCACCGGCTTCCGGCTCGGCCGCCTCCTCTCGCTCGACAGCGCGCTCCCCGCCACTCACCGAATCCTCATCACGAGCAGCACGGTCCCCGTTGTCGCCGCTATCGCTGAGGTCGCCGGTGCTGTCACTGATGTCGCTGTTCACAGCCATCTCCGGACTCCCCGTGTTGTCGGTGTGGTCCGTGTTCTCGGTGCGGTCGGTGTGGTCCATATGGTTCATGTGGTCCGTGTGATCCTGATCGGCGACGGCGGTCACCGGTCACCTCTCCTTCTGCAGTACGGACAGCGCGGCGATGAGCTCGGCCTGCGGCTCGGGATGGACGTCGAGCGCGTCCAGGGGTGCGAGGCGCCGCTCGCGTTCGGTGTGCAGTACGCGGTCGACGTGCTCGGCGAGCAGCCGCCCGCCGCGGTCGCGCAGCCGCAGCGCCCCGTGCGCCCCGAGCCGCTCGGCGAGCCCCTCGCCCGCGGTCCGGGCCCGGCGCCCGCCGAGGAGCGCGGTGGCGACCAGCGCGGCGATCACCTCGGGGTCGGGGGCCTGGCCGCGGTCGAGGTCGCGGATCTCGTCCTCGGCGTACTCCTCCAACTCGCGCCGCCAGCGCCGTACGGCCATCCCGATACGGTGTTCCGCGCTCTCCGGCTCGGCCTCGCGGGCCCGGAGCTCCGGCGCGTCGGAGGCCGGTTCGCGGCGCCAGGCGTCGTCGATGCGCTCGTCGGCGGCGGTGACGGCACACACCAGCAGGGCGCTCAGGCTGTCCACGAGCGCGTCGAGCAGCTCGCCCGCGGTGCAGTCGAGGGGAAAGGCCCGCCAGCGCTTCAGCGCGCCACCGGCGAGGACGGCGCCCGACTGGAGCCGGCCGCGCACGCGCGTGTGCTCGCTGTCGTAGGCGGCGTCGACGGCGGCGGTGAGCCGCAGGGCGGCCGCGTACTGGGCGGCGGCGGCACCGGCCAGCTCGGGCATCCGGGCCTTGAGGGAGTCCAGGACGCCGTACGCGGTACGGGCCATGGCGTGCTGCCGCGCGGCGGGGTCCTGGGCCTGGTGGACGAGCCAGGCGCGCAGCTGGGCCACAGCGGTGGCGGGCAGCAGACCGCCGCCCCAGGCCGACTCGGGCAGCTCGGGCACGGTGAAGCGGGGCACGTCGCCGAGCCCGGCTTTGGTGAGCAGGGCGCCGTACTGCCGGGACACCTCGGAGACGACCTGGTGGGGCACCCGGTCGAGGACGGTCACGAGGGTGGCTTTGTACTCCTTGGCGGTGCGCAGCAGGTGCCAGGGCACGGCGTCGGCGTACCGGGCGGCCGTGGTGACCATGATCCAGATGTCGGCCGCGCAGATCAGCTCGGCGGCCAGGACGCGGTTGTCGGCGACGAGGGAGTCGACGTCGGGCGCGTCCAGCAGGGCGAGGCCGCGCGGGAGGGAGTCGGCGGTCTCGACGCGCAGCACGCGCGCGGGGTGCTCGCCGGGCAGCAGCAGGTCGTCGCCCGGTTCCTGGTGGGGCACCCACACGCGGGTGAGGTCGGGCAGGACGCGCATGCCGCTGAACCAGTGATGGTCCTCCGGATGGCACACCAGCACCGGAGTGCGGGTCGTCGGCCGCAGCACTCCCGCCTCGCTCACCCGCCGCCCCACGAGGGAGTTGACGAGGGTCGACTTGCCGGCGCCGGTCGACCCGCCCACGACGGCGAGCAGCGGGGCTTCGGGGTCTCTCAGCCTGGGCACCAAGTAGTCGTCGAGCTGCGCGAGCAGTTCGTCGCGGTTGGCACGCGCGCGTGGCGCCCCCGCCAGGGGCAGCGGGAAGCGTGCGGCGGCGACACGGTCGCGCAGGGCGGAGAGTGCGTCGAGCAGTTGAGGCCTTACGTCCAAGGTCACCACATGCGAAGAATGCCCAATTTTAGGGGAATTCTGAAGCATATAGGCATCTCTGCGCGCCGACAGGACAGAAGGGGCGGAAGGTGCGACCGGGACACCGGGCAAGGCCAGGCATAACGAGTGCACAACACCCGTGGTTCAACCCGCAAAAACCGCTGCACGATTCGTAACTGCCTGCGATTATCAGGACCGCTTCACCGAACCTCCACATCGAGCCACGGAGGCGAGGCGACAGGGACATGGATCGCGGAGCCCTATCCTTGTCCCCGGCGACGTCGGGGAACAGCCCTCACCGGGGCACCACGACACCAGGCCACCACACCGGCCCCCGTAGCTCAGTGGATAGAGCAGGCGCCTTCTAAGCGCTTGGCCGCAGGTTCGAGTCCTGCCGGGGGCGCAAGCTTCCGCCCTCCCTCCGGGAGGGCATTTTTGCTGGTCAGACCGGGTGAAGCTCGACACCCGTCAGCCCCGGAAGCCCCCTCGATGATCAAGGGCAGAGTCCGGGGCTGTCCGGCTGTCACCGGGTTTTCGCGGGTGGCCGTGTCGAATACGTGTCGAAGTTCTCAGCCAAGGCCAGGTGCCTCCGGCAGGTCGCCCGCAGCTTCCAGGCGCCGCTTAAGATCCGGCAGCTGCCCGTCGATGCATCGGGCGTACGTGGCCAGAAGTACGGCGACGCTGTTCCCGGCCCACTCCGCCACCTGGGCGGGCGGAATCCCGTCGTTGAGCCACTTCGTCAGGCGGGTGTTCCGGTTGTCGTACACGCGCCGCCCGGTAGGCGACTCGACGACATGCGGGGGAAGCACGGCCTTACGGGCGCTGCGCCACGCCCGGCGGATGACCGAACCGGCGAGGATGCCGCCACCCTCGCCCTGGAAGAGCAGGTCACCCGGCCGGAGCTGTTCGTCCTCGATGTGCTGCCGCAGAATGCGCGTGAGTGCTGGATGTCCGGGAACGGTCCGTGTCTCACCCTCCGCGCGGCCCTTCAGGTCGCGTCGTTCATGGATCTCCCCAGTGTCGGTCCACTGCCTCCCGACCTCCGGGGTCGCTGTGTGGATCAGCAGCTCGCACCACTGGTCCTCAGCGTCGGGTGCGGACAGGGTCACGTCTTCCACCCGCATGGCCACGGCTTCCTCGGGCCGAGGACCGCAGTAGTACAAGGTGGCGAAGAAGGCATGGAGCCGCTTGCCACCGCGCGGCCGGCTGCGTACCCAGCCAAGGATCGCAGCGGCCTGCTCGGGGTTCAGCAACGAGCGCTTGTCGACGGCGTTCGAGGTCTTCACGGCAGCCGTCGACTCCTTCCCCTTGGGCAGCGGGTTGGCCCGCAGGATGCGCCGCCGGACCGCGTACTTCATCGCGACGTTGAGAATCCGCCGGTTGCGCTTCCGCGACCAGGCCGCCGCCTGCTTGCCGTCGAGGCGGGTGTCGATGGCGCGCAGGACGTCGTCGACCTTCTCGGGGTCTTCCCAAACCGAGACGGGCAAGGAGTTCCGCTCAACCCACCGGAGGATGGTCACCACGTCCCGCGGCGCGTCCGGGCGCCGGTTGGTGTTGAACGCCCATTCCCGCAGAGCGGTGCGCACGGCCGCCGGTTCGAACTGGCTCGGCTTCGCCTTCAACAGGGCGATGGTGGTGGCGGTCAGGGTCTTGGCCATGTTCTTACGGCTGTTGCCACCGAGCTGGGCCCAGCGGGCGTCCACGTATTCGACGGCGAACTTGTACCAGCTCATGGTCGCCGCCTTGGAGCGGTGGGACACCGGGAGGCCAGTGGCGACGACGAAGGCCTCACCCTTGCCCGTCGCCCGGATGAGTTCGGAGCGGAAGCCTTCTGCTAGCGCGACGGTGTCGAAGGGCTCACGCCAGCGCTTCCCCGCGACGACCCACCGCACGGTGTACGTGGTCTTCCGTGCACCCTTGTAGGTGAGGATCTTGTAGACCTTGACGTCGTACGTCGTCTCCATCAGGCGGCGTCCTCACTGTCGTCGAGCCAGTGTTCGAGGTCGCTCCGCCGGACCCGGAGGTCACCGTTCGGGAGCTTGATGCAGCGCGGGGCACGACGCTTGGCGCGCCAGTCGTAGAAGGTCGAGCGGGAGATGGCCAGTTCCTCGCAGACCTCCGCGAGGGTGAGCATGCTGCGTGCTCGAACGGCCGTGGTCATTCCTTGCTCCCTTCGCTCAGGAGGGCTTCGCGGGCGGTCTCGCGATTGGTCTGGAGCTCGCGGGCGATGGTCGCGGCGAGTGCGGCCTCACCCGGTGTGTGGCCGTGGCCGGCGTACTGCCAGTCCGTCAGGACGAGGACCGTGTCAGGCTCGGTGTCGTCCAGCCCGAGGGCTTCGCGCTCTTGGGCGGCCCGGTAGTCGGCGCGTTCCTGGCGGAGGGCGCCGAGGGTGGTGGAGTACGTACGCGACTTGGACGAGAAGTGCCCACGGAAGCCGAGCATGTGCGCCCAGGCCCAGAGGCGCCGGTCCGGGTAGAGGCTGTCCAGGTCACGGCACGCGGTGATGAGCCGGCGCGTGTGGTCGGGGACCTGGTGGCGGTCGAGTTCGGCGAGTTCACCGATGCGGCGGTCCAGCGTGCCGGTGTTCTCCGCAGCCTTGGTGGCGTACTTGGCCACGTAGGAGGCGACGGCCTGTTCGGTGATGTCGGAGCCGTCCCCGAAAGCCTTGACCGGGCGGACGTCAAGTTGACGGCCCCAACGGAAGGTGCGGGCGGGTTGGCCCCCGGCAGCCGGGACCGAGACGGACGTGTACGAGTGCGCTGCTGCGGCGCGTAGGGCGTCCGTGAGGAGGTCGACGGTGGCCCAGGCAGGCGGTGGCGTCCCGGGCCCCTCCGGGCCGTCCAGGCGTACGACGGCATGGAAGTGCAGGGCCCCGCGCTTCTGGAACTCGGCGACCTTGCCGTACGAGACGCGAAGGTGCTCGGCGAGTTCCCGGCGGGTCAGGCCGGCGCGGACGGCAAGTTCGCGGCGGAGCCGGGTGGTGAACCGCTGCCAGAGCTGCCCGGCGTGGTTGTTGAAGAGCACGGCGCCCGCGTAGTCGTACGTGTCCGGGTCGCTCGGGGGCGTCGGGCGCATGCGAGGCGCCGCAGCGGCAGGCGCCGCGGTCGGGACGGTTGTGGACCGGGCCGAACGACGGTGCCGTGAGCGTGGCGAAGACGCGCGGATGATCGCGGACGGTGGCGGGGACGTCTCGGCGGTCGTCCCCCGCCAGACCGGCGCGGATGAGGTGGTACGTGTCGCCCGCGTACGTCCAGGCGCAGGCGGGGCAACGGGAGGCACGCCGGTTGCCGCAGGCGAGGCGGAGGCGTCCGCCGGGCTCGTTCGCGGTGGAGTAGTGGCGCAGGGTCTCGCCGCTGGTCCTGTCCTTGTGGAGGACCCATCCCGTGAGGTGGATCGGGTCGGAGCAGCCGCCAGTGCGGCGGATCTGGTCCTCCCACCGGGCGTAGTCGGAGGCCGAGGCGACTCGGAGCACGTCGCCGAGGGTGATCGGGTCGAGCAAGGTGTCTGGCGTGGGCGCACTCGGTGTCGCGGATGAGGCGCGGTAGGCCATGCTGGGGGTTCCTTCCGGTTGCGAGATCGGACGGGGCGGCGCCCGGGCGGCGGATGCTTGGCGGTATCGAGGCCGCCCGGGGGCCGGTCAGCGTCGCTTGGCGTCCGCGTTGACGAGCGAGCGGATCACCAGGGCGCAGATGGCGACCGAGACGCTGGTGACGGCGACGGCCAGGAGCATCGAGACGAGGACGGCGCCGAGGACCAGGACGACGGCGGTGCCGCCGCCGACGAGGGCGAGGGCGGCGCCAGGGGTGAGTTGGACCGTGGGCCGGGACGGCGATTCTGGCGTCGCGGAGGCGGCTGGCGGAGTCGCGGCGTTCGGCGTGATGGTGGTCGTCTCGACGACGAGGGGCGGGGTGGTGACGCCCGTCGGCATCGGCATGGTGGGGATCTTCGGGCGGAACATCGGGGGTCTCCTTTCGCGGACTACTTGACGACGGTGTTGATCGCGGGGGCCAGGACGCTGTCGGCGAGGAGGAAACCGCCGAGGAGCAGCACGGCGATGAGCCAGGCGGGCGGGCGGGCGGATGAGCTTGACGCCGAGGTAGCCGACGACGAGCAGCGCGAGCCAGAGCGGGACCTGCATGGCGGTGGCCTCCTAGCGGACGCGGCAGCGGTGGGTGCGGGCGGCGAGCTGGGCGGCGGACTGGCTGGTGTAGTCGGCTGACCAGCCGCAGCCGTCCGAGGTGCACACGGCGGCGTGCCTGGTCTGGCCCCGGCGGTCGCGGTGAGTGCCGATCTGCACCGGGCCGATGCGCATCACGGAGTGGAAGTGGTCGCGGGCGGGCATGGCCGGTTCTCCTTCCGGATCAGGTGAGCTGGGCGGCGATCGCGTCGGCCAGGTGGGGCGGGACGCCGAGGCGGGCCCGGAGGGTGTCGGTGTCGATCGGTGAGCCGGTGCGGATGCGGTACTCGTCGGCGACCTTGCGGGCGTGGTCGACAAGGACGGGAGGAACCGCGGGGGTTGGGGCCGGAAGGGCCGGTGTCTCGTCGGCCGCGGGGGCCGGCGGCTCCGGTTCGGGCAGCGGAGCCGGGTCGCGCTCGGATGCGGACTCGGGCTCGGGCGCCGACGGTTCCGGCTGCGACTGAGGCTTGGCGGAGTGGGCGAGGAGGGTGCCGCCGAGGAAGGCGAGCGCGGGCCATCCGGCGATGCCCAAGCGGAGCAGAGCGGGCGGATCGGCCAGGTCGAGGAACCCGGCGGTGGCAACGTTGGCGCCGAGCGAGGCGAACAGGGCGATGAGGAACCAGGACCAGGCGAGCCGGGAGGGTCCCTCACTGCGGAGCCGTCGCCAGGCGGCGACCAGCAACAGGTCGACACTGACCGGGTAGGCCCAGGCCTTCCAGCCGTCCTGTCCCGCAGCGGCGGCGAGGTCATGGAGGTGGGCGAAGGACAGGGCTCCGGCGATGACGGCCTGGACCAGGACGGCGTCGACGCGCAGACCGGCGTGGGCAGCCATCAGGAGCCCTCCGCGGCGGTGTCAGGCGGCTCGGGCAGCGAGGCGGCCAGCGAGGGGCTGACAGCTTCGACGAAGTCGAGGTCGGCGCCGTTCATGTCGGCGTACAGGGCGAGTTGACCGAGGAGGAGGACGGTGCGGGCAAAGTCCTCGCAGTCGGGGCACATGGCGGCCGTTCTCCCTTCATCAGGCATGGCAGGGGTAGGGACTTGGCGCGAAGGTGGTCACGCCGACCGGGGAGTGCGGAAGGTCAGGCCGTGACGGCGGCTGTCTTGGACAGCGGCACGGGGGCTGAGGCAGTGCCGGTCAGCGCGGGGCGGAAGGGTGCCAGTTCGGGCAGTTCCGGGGTGCGGTCGGCGTGCCGATTACAGATGTTGACGGCCTGGCGGAGCGTGGTGTGCGGGGCGCGGATGCGGTGCCAACCACCGGTCGAGTCACCGGCGACGGCGACGCCGCGCGTCTCTGCGGGGATCTGGATGGCGGCGAGGACGGCGTCCGGGGAGATGTCGCCGAAGGCCATGTTGGCGCTGGTCTCGTCGTTGACGCGATGGGCGGTGCGGCCGGTGAGCTGGGCGCGGAGCATGGTGATGCCCTTGCCGAGTTCAGAGCCGAAGCGCTGGCCGCAGATTTCGAGGTAGATGCCGGCCGCGCGGCCGAGCTGGGCGAGGCGAGCCAAGGCGGTGATGATGCGGTCGCGCCGCTTCTCTTCTTCCTTGTTGGCGAAGAGGGCGAGTTCGGCGACCTCGTCGACCAGGACGACGATGGGGGTCGGGCGGACGTGGTCGGGCAGGTTCCAGATATCGGCGGCGATCTCGGCGTCCGGGACGTCGGCGGTGATGCGCTGCTCGGCGCGGATGAGTTGATAGACGCCCTTCATGCGGTTCACGAGCGCGTCGAGGAGTTCGGCGGCCGTGTCGGGGTCGTCGGCGAGCGCGGAGAACCGGCGGGCCAGCGGAAACAGCTCCACACCCTCCTTGCAGTCGATGCCGACCAGGGCGACGTCCATCGGGGCGAGCCCGGCAACGAGGTTGCGCTGGTAGACGGACTTGCCGGACTCGGTGGCACCGAGGGTGAGCGCGTGGGGTATCGCCCGGTAGTCGCGGTAGTGGACCGAGCCGTCTTCGCGCAGAGCGACCGGGACCCGCATCGGCCGGATGTCGGTCCTGGACGGCATCTGCACGCGCTTGAGGACGTCGTAACCGGTCATCCTCAGCTCGACCACACCCGAGCGCAGCTCACGCGATGTGACGCCGTACATCGAGAAGGAGTGGCGGAGCCGGTCGGATGCGGCGGCGAAGTCGAACGCGTCCTGCCCGGGCTGGAGTTTGAGCCGTAGGACCAGTCCGGTGCGGGTGGGCCGTAACCGCAGGATGCGCGGCGGTCGCGACTCGGGCACCGGCCGGTTGGTCATCCGGGCGAAAGCGAGGCGCCAGCGCGAGGGCGGGACGGTCAGCCCGCAGGCGTCCATGACCGAGCCGTACCGGATCAGGACGCGCAGCGCGGCCAGGATGACCCCGAAGGTCAGCCAGTACCAGGCGGGGCGCCGCCACCGCAGGAGACCCGCAGTGGCGACGACCAGCACAAGCGCGACCGTGAAGGCGGTCATGATCAGGCCGCCTTCGCGGCGGTGTCGACAAGCGAGGTCACGGCGACGGCGCGGAAGGCGATGCCGTGCCGCTTCTGACCGTTGAACTCGTTCTCCCAGGGCCGGGCGATGAGGCCGGTGAGGGCAACGGGGGTGCCCATGCCCAGCTCACCGGAGATGCCGGTCTCGGGGACGGTGATGGACAGGATCTCGACCTCGTCGTTGGCCGCGAACATCACGTCGACCGTCATGAGCTTGGCGCCGGTGTCGGCGTCCGTGGCGATCTCACCGGTGCGGCGGTCACGGACCTTAGGCTGCGGGGTCTTGGCGACCATGACGGTGGCGGCGGTGGTGTCGACGGGGATCTGACGCATGGCAAAGCACTCCTCTACAGGGGTGGAACTCCGTCACTCATGTACATGAGTGACATGAAGAAGAGTGCATGACTCCTATACATGAGTCAACCCGTCGCGAGTACGAAGTCGCGACGGGCTGCGGGGAGTTGAGGAGCCGTCAGTCCTCGGCTGGGATGCGGTACTCGAAAACGAACTGGTCAGCGGCCATGAGCGTGTCGCAGACCTCGACCACGCGACCCTCGGTCGTACGAGCCTCACGGATCAGATGAACCACCGGCGAACCAGGGCTGAGCGCGAGCTCCGACGCCTCGGCCTTGGAGGCCGGCCGTGCCTGCAGCGTCTCGACGAACTCGGCGAATTCGTGCCCGTGGTCCTCAAGTCGGGCGTAGATGCCACCGCCACCAGGGTTCTCGGCGAACAGCTCGGGGATCTCCTTCACCACGTCCCACGGCAGGTAGGAGGTGGCGGTCTCGACCGGGGTGCCGTTGCGGAAGTAGAGGCGGCGCCGGGCGAGCACCTGGGCGCCGGCATCAACACCCAGCCGCCGAGCAGCATCCTCCGGCGCCTCCATCGGCCCGATGTACAGGACGCTGACCTTGGCGGTAGCACCGGACTGCGCCGACTCGGCGAGGTAGGCAGCCTTGCCGCCACGCCGGAGCGAGCGCCGGAAGCGATCGGAGGAACGGTGCCGTACCGGCGGCCGATCCTTCACGATCGAGCCCTTACCGTGCCGGGTCTCGACGAGCCCACTCGCCCGCACCTCGACCATGGCCTTACGGATCGTGCCCCCGGACACGCCGTACCGGTCGACCAGCTCGGATTCACTCGGCACCATGTCACCAGGCCTGAGGACACCAGCCCGGATCTGCTGCACGATCTCGTCCGCGATCTGCACGTACCGAGGCCCGGACCTGCCCCCACCTGCTTCGGTTCCCATAGTCCTTCCCCGCCTCCTATGCTCCTGTATATGAGTACCCAGGAAGCAACTTTGCCGCCACTCCACTCGGTCTCCGTCGCCGGGGTCGTAGTGCGCGAGGACGGCCGCCTCCTGGCAATCCGCCGAGCCGACAACGGCACCTGGGAGCTCCCCGGCGGCGTACTCGAACTCACCGAAACCCCCGAGGCTGGCGTAGCCCGCGAGGTCCTCGAGGAGACGGGCATCCACGTCGAGGTGGACCAACTCACCGGCGTCTACAAGAACACGACCCGCGGCATCGTGGCCCTGGTCTTCCGCTGCAAGCCCTCTGGGGGCACCGAGCGCACGTCGAGCGAGTCGACGGCCGTGGAGTGGCTGACACCCGAGGAGGTCAGCGAACGCATGGCCGAGGTGTTCGCGATCAGACTCTTGGACGCGTTGGACGGCAACGGCCCGCACGTGCGGAGCCACGACGGCAAGCGGCTCAACCCAGCGGGATAAGACTTTCCCTACTTCATCAAGGCGGCTCGCTCCGCTCCCCGCGCGCGGCCCGGCCCCCGGCCGGGCCTGCGCTCCTGTCTCCGCCCCGCTCCACCCCGGCCGGCGCCCGTGCCGCACTCAAAGCATGCAGCCGCCTGATCCCAGAGAAGGGATACGTTGTGGCTGGGGCGATCGGCTCCACGGCTTTAGGCAGCCACTTTGGCGCGAGCCTCGCAGATCATGGCCCCAACGTCGTGCTTTAACGGGCAGGTCAACAGACTGCCCGACTCGCCGGAAGCTTACGGGGCCATGATCACTCGCGCCAAAGCAGCTCCAGCCCAAAGCCGCTCCGCCGACCTACGTAGCTCAGCTTCCTGTTCAACGAGGTGTTGCAGATTGCAGCGATGTGCTAAAAGGGAATATGGAGACCCCGGAGCTGGACGAGACGCTGCTGTCCCACCTCGTTGATGAGCTGAACGACGACGGGAAGCGGGCGGTTAGTTTCCTACGATCGGCCGAAGCTCTGATAGCTCTTGACGACGACTCCATACCAGAGCACGGATCCCTTATTGCGTATGCTCTAAGAGAAGCAATGAAGGCAATTCCTTCTTCGCAGAGCTCAGCTAGTACCGGCGGGGAATGGAAGACCCTGTCCCGCGAAGTCGTCGAGGCAAAACAACGACTTGCGGCCACGGCTGACCTTACTGCCGAAGATAGAGAAGGTGCAATGCAGCATCTTTTCGCTACGGTTGACGCTCTCGACGTTTTCCATAAACAGGACGCCGTACATCAGCGACGATTGATTTCGGTAATCGTGAACCGCACTGGTACACAGCCGCTTACCGCTGGGGACGTAGCACCGATCACCTCTTATCAGCGGATTCTGAGCCGCCTAGATAGAGGTCTGCACAGCGGGATAGCGATCGGAGCAGCCAGAGCTCTGTGGCACGAATGCGTGTCGATACTCCGGCAACTATTCACACCCCCCGAGATTCGCATTGCGGAACTCGACGAATTGGCACGCTTGCAGGCTCCAACATCGCAAGACCTTGAAAAGCTGAAGTTGTTGATTGTGAGCCCCTACCATCTTCGTAGGTTTATGGGAGAACTCGATCACCTGGCATGGCTTGACCTTCTTGTGGATACGCAACTACTGGACCCGCCCGTAGATCACCAAGGGTGGCCAATGTTCTCTGCGGTTGACAAGCTCAAGGAGGATCACGCCCCTGAATTGGCAGGCATTATCGAAAGAATAGCTAAGAAATCCATCCACACCGAGTCGGCCTCATGGTATCCCGCACGAGCAGCTCTTGATATTGGAGAGCACGGCCACCCAACTCTTAAACTATGCCTGAAAAAGCACCCGCGATCACCGGCTATATCCAGCTTCGCCGTGAGCGCCTGTGAAAAGCACCCCGACGCAGAGGCGTTCATAGAGTTCGTTGCTAATGTTGCACTGAATCACCGAAACTGGGAGCACTCTCAGGTCTACGTCAAGAACTTCATGAGTGCCTACTGCTCAGGGGTGACCCAGAATAATGGCCTCAGGCGCCTAAAGATTCTTGCACACCGAATATCCGATGTTCCAGAGGAGGAACTTAATTACGCGCTCTTCGTAATGCAGAACGCATCTTTGGGCGAGTATGCCGCAGACGATAGCGATCGCGGGATCCTTCCAACATTGTTGGATGGGATGGCCTCCTGCCTCAAGACTCTGGTGACAACGTGTGCACCCAGCGATCTGATGGTGTCGGTCAGCCCGCTTCCCAATTCCCTTCGAGAACGAGCCAGGGCGTTCATTCTGGCGAATTCGCAGGATGCTGAAATTGAATCAATTGCTCAGGAGCTGACGTCTGCCATCGCGAAACGTGATCCACTTGCAGATGATGATGTATTGATTCAGCGCGTAGTTGACGAATGCCCAGATGACTCATACGTCTCCGCATGGCAGACCTCGCTAGGTACTCCACCTGAGCTGCAGGCGCTCGGGACCGCCTTGGCCGAGCGAAATGTAAATGACGAATGGCGTCGAGCTTACCACTGGAGCGCCTTCCTTCCCTCCCAAGTGTGCGCACCATGGGCAACTGCGGTGGCGGTGATCTCAGGCGCCTATGGGCCACCGGTAAAGCGCAAAGATCCCATTCGGGCAACGTTTGGATATGGCAGAAGTCCGATAACCAGCGAAGAACTGAGCGCCATGTCGCCTCAGGAAGCGGCGCAGTGGATTGCCAACTGGTCACCCAGCGATGCCGAGTGGCTGGTAAGTGCACGCGAGCTCGGAAGAGCGCTAGAATCGACCGTGTCGTCCAATTGCGAAGAATGGGCGCGAGATCCAGTGGTCATTGCCAGCCAGCTTCGCCACCCCACATACATAGCTCATTACATGCAAGGCTTGGCCAATGGTGCTTCCGCAATAGGAGCGGAGGCTGCCGGCAAGATGGTTGATCTGATCGAGTTGACTCGTACTCACCCCTGGCCAGTGGTGGTTATGGGAAAGGATGATTTCGACTACGACCCTACGTGGCGACCGACGGAACACGCGGGCATATCTCTTATTCAGGCGCTCGCGCAATCGAGTATAGGTTTTGGGGGACGCGATGAATATGTCTGGTCCGTCCTCGCGAGTGAAGTCGAGGACAGATCAGAAACCTCCGGCATCATCTCAGGCTCAGTTGATTACCTAGCGACGGCGATCAATAGGCCATTCACGCGAGCCTTGGAGGCTGTTTTCTCCGTTATTTCGATGGAGCGCAAAGAGGGCAATGTACGTCCAGAAGGCTTGCGTATCATCGACTCACTGCTGATGCTAACGGGCCGTGACGGTGCCGAGGCTAGGGCAATCATCGCACCCAAAGCCAGATTCATCGCATACATTTCTCCCGATTGGCTTGAGGTCATCGCACCAAAACTGTTCGGCGACGAAGCACCTCCGACAATGGGGCAGACAGCTGTCGATCTCGCCTTGCAGTGGGGGCAACCCTATGAATGGCTTCTTGAGAATTACCGGGGTTTCGTTAGGGATTCCGTTCGTAGAGGAGTGCAGAACTCCCTCATCCATTGCATGATTGCAATGCTTTGGAGAGTTCAGGGTTATGCCCCGAGTGAAAATCTCGGCTTCCTCTCTGAAACTACAGGCAAGATCTCCGAGGCAGGTAAAGCGCTTGGTCTCGTACTGAGAGGCGACAACATGCCGGAAGAGTATGCGGGGACGGCTGCAGAGTTCTGGAGGCTAGCCGTAAAGGAACATCCGCGCGAGCTTTTCGGCTTTGGCTGGATGGCCGAAGTGAAGATCATCGCCGACGACACATGGAATGACCTCACGCTAAGCACCCTGAGTACCACGCACGGAAAGATCGATTTGTCGCAGTCTGTGGCTGAGAGAGCTGCGGATCAGGAACAGTCAGAACAGACTTTGGCCATACTCGATTCACTTATTAGAGGGCTTGAGCAAGAGTGGGACCGGAGAGAGGTTGCAGCGTACGCTAGAAGTTCGCTTCTCTCTGCTGCTTCACTTGTCGATACTGCTAATTACCGGCGCCTCCGCAACACCTTGATGGAGAGAGGTCTAATGGATTGAGTTCATGCCTGACATCGACGACGGCAGACGGCAAGGGTAAGTGCGTTTGCGGCGACATATCCTTTCGGTCAGTTAATTCAACCGCGCTGATCAAGCTGCTGAGGGTTGGAAAGCGTTTGGGGTCGGCTCGCGCGTCAGCGGTGACTCGCTAAAGGGCGGCACGGGCTGTGCCGGGAACGGGGAACCGTGAGCAGGAGACGCTACGTTGCCAGGGGCGTACCGGGTGGTTTACCGGATCTGGGACAACCGGGGACGTCGGTGGGGCGACCTGTACGAGCTGTGTCCTGACGATCTCGTGGCCGAGCTCAATGGCCAGGCGGACCACGCACGGATCACTGCGTTGATGAAGCGCTACAGGGCACAGAAGCGGTAGGTGACCCCGGAGCGTGCATCACGAGTGCGCGCACCACAAGCGCACCAGATCGAGCGGGGAATCACGGTGAAAGCAGCCGTCCAAAGACGCCACATCCGGGCCATTCGCGCAGGTCAGCTCCCACATAAGCCCCAAATGATCGCACCTTCCCAAGCTGAGGGCTTAGCAGCGTATGCCGGCTGTCGTCGCTTGCTCTAGTCGACGGCACTGGCAGCGTGGTGAAGGCAGGCGGGGGTACAGCGAGGCACCCGCGCGCCTGACGGGTCGGAGCACCCGCCATCGCGGCAGACTGTCACGGGCTGAACCTTACATGTGGGTCCCACGGTGCGGCCGTGACGGTGTAGGTGGAGTGGGACTCCCTGGCGTCGCTCTGAATCAGCACATACGCCGCTGCCCAACTGTCACGACTGACGGTCATTGAGCACGCCAGGAGGGTAGCGTGACGGCCGTCAAATCAGGAGGAGAGCGGCATGGCATTCATCTCGAAGAAGAGCCCAGAGCAACAGGCGCAGGCGGCCGCAGAGAAGGAGCGCAAGCGGCAGGAGGCAGAGGAGAAGCAGCAGGCCGAGCGACTCGAACGCGACCGACGGGCGTTTCTGTCCACACCCGTGGGTCAGGCACGCCAGTGCTTCGAGCAGGGGGATCTCGTATATCAATGCTCGATCGACGTCATGAGCCAGCAAGCGGTCATCGTCGCGATGGTTGGCAGCACGACCACCAAGCAAACGACAGATCCCGTAGTCGTCCTCAACGCCGTATGCCGAGAGGGGTGGGAGCTAGTGAACGGTTCCTTCGTCTTCGTGGAGCAGGGACAGCAGAGCCGCGACAAGTTCATGTCGTCCGGTCAGAACGTCGCCATTAAGGGTGAAACCGTGGGCTACTATCTCTTCAAACGCTGCGAAGCGAACCGACGCGAATCTTGACCGGCCGCCGGAAGGTGACGTCGCTCGACTGGACGAAGAGCTACGGAAGGTTCTGACATCCACGGCTGACATCAACGAGGCCGGAGGGAGGAACAGCAACGCCCTTGGACGAGCGTCGAACCACCTGACCACGCCGCCAGAGGCGGACATAGATCGAACTCCTAAATCGGTGCTCACTGTCGGCCACCTCACGGGTTTTGCTGCTCGGCAAGTTTGGCTGCCAAGGCCTCCAATGCTGCATCGGCCGCTTCGCGGTCCTTCTTTGTCAGGTCGCGTGCTGAGTTGCTGTAGGTGATGTATTGACCAGGGCTGGTCATGTGGGCGAGGCGGAGGGTGAAGGTGAGCAACGGCCGCCATTCCTTGCGATGGCCGAGCTTGGCCTCAAGCGAGACCACGTAGTCGCGAGCCTGAGGCACAAAGCCAGGGAAGGGCGCGCCGAACTCGATGAACCTTTGCTCAGCCTTCCGGCCCTCCACGGCGAAGACTCCGGGCATGGAAGCTTGGTCCGTGCCTACTGGCTTGAGCTGAGGCCACGAGTTCCGCCAGGGCAACGGAAGGAGCGAGTCGGGCTCGTCAGGGAACCGGATCCTGAGATCTTGGACAACGATCGGCACGGGTCCGGTGTTGAAAAGGACCAGCGGGAGCCGCAAGATCGTCAGGCCCGGAGTCGCGGCGCCCGCGAATGAGTACGGCTCGTACGCCTTGAGCTTGCCCTGACGTGCGTTGAGCCACCAGAACGAGACCACAGTGAAGACCAAAGCGCACCCTGCCACAACGGCTGCCGCAGGGAGCGTGGAGCTCTGCTCGTGGGCAGAGAACATCGGCATCGGCACGCCCTAAGCATGGCAGGAGGCGGCCGACCGCAGGTCAAGCATGAGGGTCGAGTGATCAACCTACTGGGCCGTCCCTGGGCCGTCCGACGCTCCCCGAGGCCGACCAACGACGACCGACAGCGACAGCCGGCCCACAGTCCTCAGCAACAAAACCCAAGGTCAGCGCCTCTCGACCACTACGGGTTTCCGCCCAGGGGTAGCCGTCCGGCAAGATGGGGCGCTTCTTTCCGCCGGACAGAAGCCCTGTCTGGCATATCCTGGGGGGACTTCGGTGATCATCGCTGTTTCGGACGGGCATGACCCGGCCTATCAGCTCCAGACGAGCGTGCTGACGCTGGTCTTTGGCATAGCGCTCATCAGTGTCGGGCGGATGCTGCGGCGAACCGGGCGGCTACCTGCGTATCTCGACATCGGACAAAAGGCGTCGGGCTCGTTGGTGCCGCAAGGGGGCAAGAGCGCCGGCGTCGGGAGGCTCGGTGCAGGCCTGATCGCCATGGGCGGGTTCTTCCTCTTCGGTACCGTCTGCCTCATACTCGGCGCGCTGGGTGTCCTTGGTCCCTGAAGACAGGACCGGCAAGAGCCGCGCCAGCTGCAGGGTGAGTGTCTAACTGCGTGACAACGCCGACGGACAGCGACGGACAAGCCCGGACGCTCACGGACCAGCGCAGCAGGTCACGGGAACACGGGCCAAAGGTCGGCGGCTGCGCGAGTCGCTTCGGGATGCAGGGGTCGCGGGTTCAAATCCCGCCACCCCGGCAGCGAAACACCAGGTCAGGCCCGGTACTGAGAGATCAGCACCGGGCCTGACCTGTCTCTGAGGGCCTCTCTGGTGAAATCTTGGAGAAGTCCGTAAAGCGCTTCGCGGACGTCGCGCCGCGGGCGCGTTGAGCCCGGCGTGACGACAGGCTGACAGCGGTCTAAATCGTGGTCTCAAGCAGCACTGATTCCGGCGACGTCCGCTGTCGTCTGCCACAGACTGAAGCCCTGCCGAGTGGATCAAACCAGGGTCGACGCCATCACGCACAGTTCGAAGACTGGTGGCAAGAACTTCATAGCCGGAGTGGGGTCACGGACGGATCGTGGTGTTGTCTCCGGTGACGGCCGTGCCGATTGTCTGTGCGGCGATAGATCGTTCACCGGACGCGGTGATCGTCACCGCACCAGTCGGGGGAAGCTGGGCGGCCAGTTCGGCAAGCAACTGCGGATTCTCTCTTAGCGTCCGCTTGATCTGCTGACGGAGGGCGGCTGCAGCATCAGCGTCCTCCGGCTCCTCGGCCGCCTCACGCACCGCTGCCTCCAGCTCGGGGCGTTCGGCCGGGCTCCGACGCCGCCAGATCGCGTGCAAGATGCTGCGCCCTGCATTCGCCGTGGCTCCCACCGCAGCATCCTCAGCTCGGGCCAGGACCCCCGCACCATAGGCACCTAGAGCTGCGCTTAGATACGGCCCTGCCTGCCCCAGAAACTGCACGATCTCTGCTCCCACACCCCACCCCCGAAATCCTGTCAATGACTGACGCCAGGGCATCAGATTAGTCGCCCAGCCAGCGTGCACACGGCAACTCTGCATACGCGAAACGTCGACCGGTCTTCCTCCACGCGAGCCAGCGAACACCTTCCCGCCCCTGGCCCGCCTGGCTACGCTCCCGACTGGCAGCTCGCTGACCAGGGACACCTCAATGGAGTACTAACGGTCAGACCTCAAAGCGGCGTACTCGGCTGCGTCGATCCTTGCGCGGATCTGTGCGACGAGCGGGTTCTCCGGGCCCAGGGTGGGTTCGATCCGGCCGAGGGCTACGCGATAGACGGCGATCGCCATTTGATGTGCACCGGCTTCCTGGTGGGTGTCCGCCAGGGTGAGTTGGGCGTTTAGGACATTGGGATGATCCCCGAGGGTCTGCTGCCAGTGAGTGAGGTTGGTTTCGTACAGCGGCACAGCCAAGTCGGGTCGGTCGTTGGCCCGGTAGATCTCAGCTAGATACTGCCGTTGCGTGAGTGTGTCCGGGTGGGTGATGCCGAGTTCCTTCTCGGTGAGCGCAACGCTCTGTTCAAGCAGCTCGGTCGCCCGGGGGAGGCCGTCGGCCCCGCCGAGGGCGCGGGCCAGCGTGGCGGTGCAGTGAAGTGTTCGCGGGTGGACGCTGCCAAGTTCGGTGTCCAGTTGGGCGCGGACGTCCTCCAGGACGGCGACTGCTTGTGCCGCGTTGTCGGACTGCAGATGAGCGGCGGCCAGGTTCGTCCGGCTGGTGACCGTATGCGGGTGCGTGTCGCCAAAGATGAAGCTGGCGCTGCGCACGGCGGCTTCAAGGAGCTGGACGCCGCCTGGGGCGTCGCCGACTGTGAGGTGTGCGAGGGCCAGGTTGCTCCGACACACGATGGTGTGCGGGTGGTCCTCGCCAAGCGAACGGACGCATCGCTCCAGGGTTGACTCCGAGAGGGACACGGCCCGTACCGGATTGTCCGTCTGGCGAAGTGCGTCGGCCAAGCCGATGTAGTTGGACAGGGTGTCTGGGTGGGACTCGCCGAAGACCTGCTCGCACTCAGCGACGACGGTTTCGAACAGCGGGACGGCGCGATCTGGGTCGCCCGCCGCGAGGTGTGCATTCGCGAGGCCGCTTCGGGTGGCGAGGGTATGGGGATGGGTCTCGCCGAGCAGCGCGGCACGGTGCTTGAGGACGGTGTCGTACTGGGCGATCGCCCGTCCATCGTGGCCGGCGGCCTGGTATGCCCGCGCCAGCCCGTTCCTGGTGGTCAGGGTCTGGGGATGGGCATCGCCGAGGAGGTGGGCGCTCTGCGCGGCCGCGGTCTCCAGCAGTGGAAGCGAACGGGTGGGGTCTCCAGCGTCCCGGTAGGCGCAGCCAAGGTTCGCACGGATGGCAATGGTCTCTGGGTGCGCCTCGCCGTACACCTCCTCGCACCGGGCCAGGGCCGTCTTGAGGTGCTGCGCCGCCTGGTCAAGGCGTCCGGCGGTCAGATAGGCGTAGGCAAGGTTGTTCCGGCTCGTGATGGTTTCGGGATCGCTGTCGCCGAGCGCCTGCTGTCGTTGTGCGAAGACGGCGGTGTACATCGGAATGGCACGGGACAGGTCGCCTGAAGCGAGGTAGACCGCCGCTAGACCGTGCTGGCTGGACAGCGTGGCAGGGTGGGTTGGTCCTAGGAGTCTCTGGTATTGCGTGAGTGTGGCCTCATGCAGAGAGACAGCGCGATCCAAGTCGCCGGCCGCATGGTAAGTGCAGGCCAGTTCCTCGCAGCTGACGAGAGTGTCGGGGTGATCATTGCCAAGTGCGTGCCTACGCCGAGCCAACGTCTCCTCGTGAAGTGTGATGGCACGGGCCAGATCGCCGTGGTCACGGTACGAGTTGGCAAGGGTAGTGGCGACGGTGAGCGTCCCCGGATGAAAGTCGCCGAATACCTGCGCGCACTGGGCGACCAACGGTTCGAGGATGGCGATGGACCGTTCGAAGTCCCTGGCTCCGTGGTAGGCGTTGCCCAGGTTCGAACGAACCTTCATGGTGAGTTCGTGCTCGGCACCAGCGAGCGCTTCGCAGCGGGCGAGGGCCGCCGTGAGCAGCGGGACGGCGCGGGCGTCATGACCGAGGCCCTGGAGATAGAGTGCAGCGCTCGCGTAGCGTCCGGCGGGAAAGGTGTCAGCGTGTCCGTCAGGAGTGGTGGCCGCGAGTGCGACGAGGTGCGGGAGCAGTCGATCCCAGGCGGGGGACCGGCCAGAGTCGGGCGGTTCTCCCAGGGGGGCGACCGCAGCGCTCAGCAGCCGTTCGGCTTCTAGCCTGCCGGTTGGCGCGCTGTCACCGATGGGCGGCTGGTTCCGGAGTGTGGTCTGGACGAGGCGGTGGATGCTCACCGAGTCCTGGGTGAGGATGACCATGCAGTAGACAGCAAGCACCCCAAGGGCTTCGTGAAGGTCGTCGCTGTCGTCGGTGATAGGGGTCAGCAGTCCAACTGGAATGTCGTCGGGGGCCAGCCACGCCAGTGTGGACAGGACCCGGACTGCCAGGGGGTTGCGCTCCGTGAGGGTGCTAATCGTCTGGCGCCAGATTCGGGCGACGGTGCGCTCAGGGTCTACACCTTCGGGAGCTTTGTCCAACGCGCCTACCAGCCTTCGGCGGTAACGTTCGATGCTGATCGTGGGGTTCTGCGCGAGGTAGGCGCCGGCCTGCATCAAGGCGATGGGAAGCTGCCCCAGGTCGGCTGAGAGGGCCCGGGTCTCCTGTATCTGACGGTGGGTCGGCGAAGTCGCGCCGAGCGCCTGGCTACAGAGGAGTTCACTCGCTGCAGCCAGGTCGAGTACGTCGAGGGCCAGCGTTGCGACGGAGGTGGGCCAGCTAGCTGATCGGCGGCTGGTGGCGATGACGTGGCCATTAGACGTGCTGACGTAGGGCTGCAGATCGGCCGGATCCTCAACGTTGTCGAAGATCAGCAGCCACCCCGGATGCCACTGCAGCCACGACATCGCCCAGGCGGCACGCTCTTCGGTAGACGCGCCGCCGGCCCACACGGGGATCAGCCGCAGAGCGAGGTCGGCCAGCGATTGCTCGATGTGGTCGGGTGATGCGGCGGCAATCCACCACATCACGGTGTAGTCGTGACGGTGTCTGTGGGCATACGCAAGCGCCAGGGTGCTCTTGCCGACGCCGCCGAGGCCTTGAACGACGACAGCCCCGGCGGTCGGCTGCCCGAGCGTGCCACGCAGCCAGCCCAGCTCGCTCGCGCGGCCGAAACACAGTGGGAGCGGCGGCAGGTTGGTGAGCCCGGCAGGTGCCTGGACATCGCGCGCCGAGTTCAGCAACTCGGCCGTCAGAACGTTGACCGAGCCGGTGATCGCTGTCCCGATGTGATGGGCGGCGACGGATCCGGCCCCCATGGCCTGGAAGGTGTAGTCCCTCACCGTAGGACCTGCCGACTCTCGTGGCGAACGGTGACCGTCGACTTTGCTCTGCCGCTTCGGAGCATGGCCCGTACTGAAGAAGTCTGCCGCACCGACGGCCTACTGCCTGCCCTCATCTCAGTCCCCTCTGCAGGCCGGCTGGATGTCTCGCTCTCCAGCACAGAGCGTACGTGTCCCCCACGGCGGGCCAGTATCGGCTGAGCGGCGGCGAGAGATGGCCTGGTAGTTCCGTTGTGGTGGCGATGAGGAAGTCGGGGAGAGAGGGCGCGTCCGCGCGACCATGCGACAGCACGTGCATACGCTTGGGAGAGCCCGCACCCGATTTCCAGCCGATGCCGGGCCGTTCTCTCGCTTCAGGTTATCGACAGCCCGGGTAGACGGCGTGGGGACGGCTGTGATGATGGGCGTTCGCCTGATTAAGGGTGTGATCACCTGCGACGATGTGAGCATGCCGACGTCTGGAATGCCTCTCCCAGCTGCACTCATCCCCGACTGCACCAAACCGGAAGCTCACCACGCGGCCTACAAAAGCGCCAAGACCAACAACGCGATCTTTGTGTGCATCGCTCGCCAGGGCCAGCGTTGGAAGGTGGAGCTTGACGCTTTTTCCAGCAGCGGGCCCACCATCCCGGACCGGGCAGTGAAGGTCCTGCAGTCCGCGGCTGAAGCGTTGGTAGTCGCTGGCACAGTGACGCAGGCCAACATTGCGGCTGACTACATCTCGATGTGGGCGATCGAGAGCGAGGAGAAGGCGCGCGAGATCGCGGCTGCCTTCCATGCCGCTCTCCACGGTCTCCGACAGCTATACATCGCCGTTCCGAGCCAGCGCCGTAGGGCGTAGCCTCCGAGGACCGAGGTACTTCGCGGCTAGGCGGGCGGCCAGTCAGAGAATCATGGATGTGCGGACCCCACACCGACCCCCGCATGGCGCGCAGTGAGCGGGAACGCCGGCGTGGAGAAACCCTGGAGATGATCTTGCATTGGAGCCCCCTGAGGCGCCAATTCGCGAGGGGCGCGCTGCGTAACCCTCGCATGCACGGCCCAGACGAGAAAGATGCTCGTGACGAGGCTGACGAAATGCTGGTCTTTGCCAGCTTTCTGATGCGGCGCCTCGACATCGAAGACGAGAAACGCGAGGTCGCCTCATCGGGCACGTGATCGCAAGTTGCGGTTGCGCGAGCCCGGACGGCCCCTTGAGGCTGCGCGATAAACGAGGAGAGCTGCCCGGGATCTCGGCCCGCGCAACTCTCCCCATCGGAGTGGACCGTGCGTGCACGCCAGCCGTCGCCTCGGGCACCTGAGCTGTCAGGGGCGATGCGGCTCACTCATCGCCAGAAGGAGACCGCGGCTGGTCGCCACGCGGAGCACGGCACCGAGAGACCCGGTCAGTTCCTTCGCCAGTCGGCGCAGGTCTTCCAAGCCCGTGTCCTGGTCGTCGAGGGTCTCCGAGGCATGCTCCAGCAGTTCCGCCGCTGTTCCGAGCTGTACCGCCTCGATGTTGTCCGCCAGGCGGGACATGAAGCCGCCCCTGTCGTCGGTGCTCAGATAGCAGGGCTTGCCCTCCGGTCCCGACCGTGGGAGGAGGCGTAGGTCATTCGGTGCCGTCATGGTTGTGTCTGCCCCTTGTCGGTCACGTGGCGGGTGGTGAAGACCGCGTCGACGCGGTCTCCCGGGAACACCAGAAGCGCGGCCTCCACCACCCGCCCGGTGGAGTCGGTCGGCACGCGGGTGATTGCGAGGACGGGTGCGGCTGAGTGGGTTCGGAGGGTCGATGCTTCGTCCGGTGTCGGTGGGCGGGCGCATGCCGTTTCCTGGACAGCCGCCGGCGGCAGGCCGAGGAGGCCGAATCTCCTGGCTGCTTCCCGGCGCGAGGACTCGTCGTCGAGTACGCCGACCGGCGCCAGGTCGCGCGGGGTGTAGATGCGGGCCAGTCCGTGCGGGGAATCTCCCGCGTAGGTGACGCAGCGGAGTTCGGCGAGAGGGCTGCCGGTGGGCACCTTCAGCAGCGCCGTCAGGTGCCCGTGTGCCTGAACCGTGCTGCTGCGGACGGTGACGCGTAGAGCCGCTTCAGCGGCCGTCCATGGGTCCAGCGTGCCCCATCCGCCGACGTACACGATCTTGCGGAGTGGGCGGCGAGCGAAGTTGCCCTTGCCATGGATCTTCTCGACGAGCCCCTCCCCCTGGAGGACTGCGAGGGCACGCCGCAGGGTCACTGTGCTGACCTTGTAGCGGTCGGCGAGGGCTGTCTCGGACGGGAGGCGTTCGCCGGGCTTGATGTGGCCGTTCGTGATCTGGTGCCGGAGGTCGTTGGCGATGTCCAGATGGCGAGGGGACACAGGCCGGTCACCGCCTTCTCAGCATGCGCACGGCGTCGAGCCTCGTTCGCGTGTGTATGGTCAGCAGCTCGCCCGACTCGAAGAGGAGTTGCTTGGCTCCCTGGGGGAGTTGGAAGAGATCCCTCACTCGGTAGGCTCTGCCGCCGAGTTGGATGACGTCGCCACGCTGCACAGTGGCCGCCGTGACCTCGATGTTGGTGACCAGCGCGCCGTGAGGGGCTCGTTCGATCACCGCTGCACCTCCCTGAGCGTGGGCCAGTCGGACGCTGAGTGGCATGGGCAGTCGCACACCTCGTAGACCACCGGGAGGTCGGTCGGCGCCGAGGCAGGGGTGGAGTCTGAGCAGGCTGGGTGTGTGCCGATCCGGCATGCCGTCGATCTGTAGGGGGCTGTCGAGGCTGCCGCGATGTAGGGCTGTCGGCGAGGAGACATCAATGGGCCCCCGCAAGGGTCGACCAGGCCTCAGCCGGTAAGTGAGGAGCGACGACCACAGGGCGCGTACGCGCTCGCTTCTCCCAGGCCAGCACGTACGGGCGGACGAGCGCGACGTCCTCACCCGGGAGCGAGTCCCAGTGACTCCCGCTCGTGGGAGCCGGACCCAGGACAGCCGGCGCCCCGTCAGTCCCCGTACGGCAGAACGGATTGGTTGGCGTTCCGGGTGGCGTTAAGGAGCGGCGATGCCTGCCCCTCGGGAAGTACCTCGCCCTGGTGAGCGAGGCGGCACGGCGGATACGGTTGAGCACGCTGCTCAGCTCCTATCGCTGACGGCTCGGTCCCCCGACATCGCCCGTCGTGGGGACCGCTTTGTCGACGACCGCCCAGAGGGTGCGGCCGTTCAGGCTGGTGGCCAGGAGACCGAACCGGTCGGCGTCGGCCACCGCCTCCAGGACCTCCCGCCATAAGTCGGCGGGGAGTGATTCCGGCAGCTCCACCTCGACCGTCGTGAACCGGTCGTGCTCCTCCACGCGTGCCGAAAACCCGACGGCGGACAGCCGGGCAGCGATGGCCGCTGCGCTAACTCCCGAAGCGGGCACAGGGCAGCCTCCGTCAACCGGCGATCACTTTAAGTAAAGCTGGTTAACTAGGTTAGAGCTAGTGGACTAGATTTTCCATATGCCTGAGCAGCCGCCCTATCTCCGCATCGCCGACGAACTCCGGCGGCGGATCGCGGAGCACGTATGGGAGCCCGGGGATCGCCTGCCGTCCCGCGCCCAGATCGGCCAGGAGTGCGGGGTGGGCGAGAACGTCGTCCGCAGGGCGCAGGAACTCCTCATCTCGCAGGGTGTGTTGGAGGGGCGCGCAGGGTCGGGCACCTACGTCGCCGAGCCCCGGCAGCGGGTGCGCATGGTGCGGTCGTCCGCGCGTGAGCATCCCGACGGCTCGCCGTTCCGGGCAGACATGAAGGCCCTGGGCAAGCAAGGGGACTGGGAGAGCCGGACCGACGCCAAGGTACCGGCGCCGGCCGACATCGCAGCGCGGCTCGGCATCGCCGAGGGCGACCTCTGCGTCCGCACGACTTACGAGTTCCTCGCCGACGGCCGGCCGCTGCAACTGTCCACCAGTTGGGAGCCGTACGACCTCACCGCCGGCACGCTCGTCATCCTCCCCGAGGGAGGGCCACACGCCGGTGTCGGGGTCGTGAACCGTATGGCCGCGATCGGCATCACCGTCAGCCATGCCGTGGAACAGCCCGAGCCCCGGCAGGCGACCGCCGAGGAGGCCTCGCTCCTGGGCATTCAGAAGTCCGCACTCGTCACGCACATCAGGCGGACGTACTACAGCGACGAGGGCCGGCCGGTGGAGACGGCGGACATCGTCGTGCCCGCCGCTCAGTGCGAGATCGTCTACGAGATTCCGATCAACCGCTAGCCCTAGATCGTCTTGGGTGCTGACGCATCCGGGCAGGATGATTGCATGGCATCGGAGTGGATTCCCGCTGTGGTCACCGGAGTCTCAGGAGCCCTCGGAGTCACCTTCACGTGGCTCGCCGGAGCGCAAGGTAGAGCACATGCAGAGCGGATGGTTGCGCAGTCACTAGAAGCCGAGCAGCGCACATACCTACGGAAGGAGCGGCGTGATGCGTACTTCGAAGCACTCCGCGTGGCCGTCCTCGATGTGCGCCGTCTGAGGTACGAACGGTCCGGCAAGACCGAGAAGCTTCGAGAAGTCGAGCAGTACTGGACGAAGACCAAGCGCATCGAAATGAGCATGGAGGCCCTCATCGCCCTGCACGCCTTTGGCAGTGAGGAGGCCCCGCCGCTTCGCTGAGGCATGGCAGGTGGCCACAGAGGCCAACGACCTGGACACGATGCAGCGGCTTGTCAGGCAGTTCGGGGAACTCATGCGGACTGAACTCCAGGAAAGTTAGCCACGGGTACCACGGCGAGAGGGGCCTAGCCACGGCCTGTCGAATGCGTGTCGAAGCCCGGTCGAGCAGGCATGCGACACCAAGCAAACAGCAGGTCAGCGCCCGCTCTGCACCCCAACCACCAAGCTCCTTCTAAGCGCTTGGCCGCAGGTTCGAGTCCTGCCGGGGGCGCAAACACCCTCTGACCAGCGGAAACGCTGGTCTTTTTCATGCCTGGGACCCAGCGGGGCCAGGCTCAGGCCAAGCGCCGGTACACCCCCTCGCTCCGGCTCAGATGCCGAAGATCGACCAGATATCGCCGTAGCGTCACATGGTCGACGTCGCCGTCCTCGCACCAGGCGCGCAGCTTGTCGTTCACCACGCGCTCCGGATAGTCGACGTCCGGCACGAAGGTCTGCTCGGCGATGTAGCGGAGCACGAGCTGTTTGCGGGTCCACTGGGCCGGCAGGCGCAGCAGGCGGCCGTCGCGGACGAAGGTGCGGATGAGCATGTCGGTGCGCTCGTCGCCGGTGGCCGGGGCGTCGGTCGCGGGCTCGGGGCGTGTGGCGCGGGCGAGCTCGCGGAAGAGGTCGTAGCCGACGCGCAGGGCGCCGTCCTGGTCGGCCGTCACCGCGCCCTGCTCGCGCAGTCGCAGCAGGGCCGTGGCCGTCGCCTTCGGGGTCAGGCCGGCCCGTTCGGCCACCTCCGCCGGGCTTGCCGCGCCGAGGGCCACGGCCGCGAAGGCCCGTACCCGGTTCTCCTCCGCCCACAGCCCGATCAGCCGTACGGCGGACCGCTCCTGTGCCGCTCGTGTGTTCGTCGTCGTCATTCCGCGAGGCTAGTGGAGCGTCCCTGCCTGGGCGGAGTCGTTTTCCAACCGTCGTGGTCCTGCTTCAAAACGAGTGATCCGTCCGTCTGCGCCGTGACCCGCCCACACCCCTCGCGTTGAACGAGAAGTGCGGCGGCGAGTCCAGCTGTCGTGCTCATCGAGTCAAGAAGGAGAACGTGATGTCTCGCATCGCGAAGGCGGCCGGAGTCGCTCTCGGCACCGGCGCCATGGTCCTCGGCGGGGCCGGCCTGGCGCTGGCGGAGGCGGGCGCCCAGGGCGAGGCCGTCGGCTCGCCCGGCGTGCTGTCGGGCAACCTGGTCCAGGTCCCCATCCACGTTCCGATCAACGTGTGCGGCAACACCGTCGACGTGATCGGCCTGCTGAACCCCGCGTTCGGCAACACCTGCGCCAACATCGGCGACGACCACGACGGTGGCTACGACGACGACAAGGGCGGCTACGGCAGCTGACCGCTCGCGTCCGCGAACCGAGAGCCCCGGCACTCCGAGCGCCGGGGCTCTCCCCTGTTCCACAGTCCTACAACCACCAGGCTCAGCCGTACCGGTACACCCGGCTCACATCCTCCAGCTGATCCGGCGTCACATCCCACGGCGGCAGCCGCTCGTGCCGGGCCACGACCCTGCCCTGCTGGCTGTGGCCGGAACCGGGCGGCGTGGCGGGCAGGTAGCGGTGCGGGCTGTGGCGCCGCTGCCAGCGCTGCCACTGCAGGTCGACGAAGGCGTGGTGCAGCCAGAAGACCGGGTCGTTGACGGAGGCGCCGCCCACCATCGCCCCGCCGACCCAGCGGTGCACCCGGTTGTGGGTGCGCCAGGCCGCGCTGCCCCGGCCGCTCCCCCAGCCCTCCAGCTTGTTGCGGAAGCCTCGGGGGGACGTCGAGTCCCAGGGCGAGACGTCGTACACCGGGTCGCTCAGCGCCCACTCCAGGTCGCTCTTGGTCGGCAGGGCGATCGGATCGCGGCGGCGGCCCAGGTCGCGGGTGAGGAACTCCCCGTCGGTCACGCCCTCCTTGAGCGTCCAGTTGCCCGTCCGGTAGGCGAACGGACCGGTCGTCACCTGCCGGTCCCAGCTGCGGCCGTTGCCGCCGAGCAGGTCGGACGTCCACGGCACGGAGGACGCCGTACGGTCCCGGGTCCAGTCCCAGTACGGCAGCGACACGGACGCGTCGACCCGGCGCAGCGCCTTCTCCAGCTCCATCAGGAACTTGCGGTGCCAGGGCAGGAAAGACGGCGCCATATGGGCCGTGCGCAGTCCGCCCTCGCCGTCGGAGACGTAGTGCTCGATGTGGATCCGCACGAACTCGTCGTACTCGCCGCGCCGTTTGATCTCCAGCATCGCCTTGACGAACCGGCGCCGCTCGGCGCTCGTCAGGGTGCTGACGTCCCTACGGACGTACGCCATCGTGTCCCCCCTGGTGCATGTGCTCCTGTGCGTGCCGTCCGGCCTCCTCGCGCAGCTTCTGGGCCGGGCCCAGTTCGTCGACGGCCGCGCGGGCCGCCTCCAGCGGGGTGGCGTAGGAGGCGTAGTGGTCGACCATGGTCAGCCAGGTGCCGTCGGCGCGGCGCATCAGGTGCAGCGGGCGGCCGTCGACGGTGACATGCCACTCGCCGTCGCCGAAGGTGCGGCCGGGCAGGTTCTTGACGCCGCGGATGTGGTGGCCCTGGTACATCTCGTCGAACGTGTCGTCGCCCGGCAGGCCGTCACCCGGCCGGCCGTCGTCCGGCTGTTCCCGGTCGACGGGCCGGGAGGCCGCCACCACCGGCGCCAGCGTCAGGGCGGCCGCCGAGGCGAGCAGCCCGCGCATCACGTCCCGCCGGGTCCCGCTCACCCGCGCCGGCCCCGCCGGTCTCCCGGGTCCCTGTTCCGCTCCGACCGGCACTCCGCCGACACCTACGACCATCACGCTCTCCTCGTCCGGTTGGGCTGTGCACTCCTATCGGTAACCGCCGATCGCCCCGCCCGGTCACCGTCGGTACGTCCATATGAGGAACACCCCGGCAAACGCACGGGGCCCGGACGCCGCCTGCCGCCCGGGCCCCGCACGCACGGCCGCACCCCTTGGGCCGTACGGCCGTACAGGCGAAGTCCCGTCCCCCGTACGGCCGTGTGAGGCCTACAGCCCCCCGCCGGCTCCCAGCTCGGCTCCCGGCACGGTCTGCAGGACCGGCGCGAGGAGGCCGGCCTGCGGGAGCTTGAGGTCGGGGAGGCCGAAGGCCTCGGGGTTGGGCGGGGTGAGGGGCGCGTCGAGGGTCAGGCCGGGCGCGAGGGTGTGCAGGTCGGACGCGGGGGTGCCGAGGGCGACGTGGTCGAAGTCGTCGCCGAGGACGTGCGGCACCGGGGCGCGCAGGCCGAGGCCGGGCAAGCCGCCGCTGACCGGCAGCTGTGGGACGGCCCGCTCGGGCAGCAGCCGGCCCTCGACGTACCGGGGGCCCTCGGGGGCGCCCGGCATCAGCAGGGGCAGCTCGCCGCCGACTTCGGGCAGTTCCATGCCCAGGGACTTCTCGACGCCCTGCAGCGGCACGGGGACGGGGACCGTGCCGACCGCTGCGGCGGGGGTCGCGGCGGCGGCACCGACGGCGGCCGCGACGCCGGTGAGGACGGCGGCGAGGGTTCCTCGGGTGGTCGGCTTCATGTCAGGTACGGGCCTTTCCTGGATCGGCTTCTCAACGTCCGTACCTCGTAACGACTCCGTACGCGGCGAGCGCGCACAATTCCCCCGACTGCCGCAGTAGTACGAGTGGTCAGCTTGTCCAGAAGTCCCACCAACGCGTCAGCACGAGCATGCCGATCACCCCCAGGTGCAGCACCGGCGGCACCCAGGCGAACTCGTCGAGGAACGTCCTCGCCCAGGCGGGCGCGGGCAGGAAGCCGCGGCGGACGGTGAGGGAGAGGACGTACCAGAACAGGACGATCGTGGCGGCCCAGGCCAGACAGCACCACAGGCACAGCGCGTTGATCCGGTACAGCGACTCGAACTGGAGCCAGGAGACGAAGCCGACGCCGAACAGGCAGCCGGCCAGGAAGGTCAGCCAGTACCAGCGGGGGAAGGCGGCGCCGGCCAGCAGGCTCGCGCCGACGCAGATCACGACGGCGTAGGCGGCCAGGCCGAGCATCGGGTTGGGGAACCCGAACGCCTCGGCCTGGTCGCTCTCCATGACGCTGCCGCAGGAGACCACCGGGTTCAGGCTGCACCCCGGCGTGAAGCCGGGGTCCTGAAGGAGCTTGAACTTGTCGATGGTGATGACCCAGGAGGCCAGCAGTCCGGCCGCTCCCGTGATCACCAGCAGCAGGGCGAAGGCCCGGCCGGTGCCTTCCGCCCGCGCTTCCTCGGTGGCGGCGCTCACGCCGGTCAGACGCGCAGGCTGCGTGCGGGCAGGACGACGTGCGCGGCGGCGGTCAGCGTCTCGTCGGCGCCCGCGAACGCGGCGAGCGCCTCGGGCTCGACCGGCTTGCCGGGCTCGGCCTCGGGCCAGGGCCGGGTGGTGAACACCAGGTAGGCGTAGCCGCGTTCGCCGACGGCGGCGAGCCACTCCGGGGGCGCGGGGCACTGGGCGTTGAGCGGCGGCAGGTTGAGGACGGCCTGGCCCGCCTCGACGAGCAGGCTGACCGGCAGGCTGGGCCTGGCGTTGCCGTCCACGAGGTCGCCGCCGACGGGCAGGCCGTTGTTGGCGAGCATCTGGGCGACGGCTGCGCTGGTCGCCTCCGGGCCGTCGGGGCCGTCGCCGAGGGGGTAGGCGAGCAGGTAGGGCATGTCGCTGCCGTCGGGGGCCTCGCCGCTCCAGGTCATCACGACGAGGGTGCCGAGGTCGGCGGGGCGGACGGGTGCGCTGGGGGTTGTGGTCACCGCGCGACCTTATCGGCGGGGCGGAATGCCGCCGGGCGTGTTCTCACCCGCCCGGGGGACGCTTTCCCGGCGCTCCACACGAACGAGGGACGCGCCTCGAACGCGGTCGGCGAAAAGGCGCTATGGGCGACGCCGAGAGCCGATTCCGTGGAGCCGGCTCGACGGAATCGGCTCCACGGAATCGGCTCTGCGGAATCGACTCTGCGGAATGCGGCGCCGCTTTCGAAAAGGAAATGCTCAGCTCTGCAGCGGCAGGCCGCCGAGCAGCCCGCCGCTGGAGTTCAGCGCCGTGGTCGCACCCTTGACGGTGTTCAGCACGGAGTCCTTGTTCTCGGTGTTGAGCGCGTCCGACTGGCTCTGCAGCGGCATCACGTCTTTGGCCGTGAGGTTGCCGCTGGTCATGTGGTTCACGGCGCCGCCGGCGCTGGTGAGGGTGTTCACGGCGCCGGTGAGGCTGGTGGGCGTGAGGTCGGCGGGGCTCTGGGCGAACGCGGGAGCCGTGGCACCGGCGAGGGCGAGGGAACCGGCGACGACAGCGGCAGCCTTCAGGGACTTCATCATGTTCCTTTCCAGGAGGAATTCCGACGCCGTGCACAACGACCTACCCCGCGGGCCGGAAACCCCGTACGCAGAAAAACTTCTGCACCTCCGATCCCTCATACGAGATACGGCGTGGCGTCAGGTGCCGGGCAGTACGTCCGGCAAGGTCGGCAGCTGTACGTCCGTCAGGGACGGCAGCTGTACGTCCGGCAGGGCCGGCGCGAGCAGGGCGCCCGCCGGCAGCAACGACGTGAGCAGGTCGACCAGCCCGGTCACCACGTCGTCGGCCGCCGGGAGCACTCCGACGACCTCACCGGAGGTCGCGGCCTCGAGCAACGCGTCGACCGCCTCGTCCAGGGCGGCGAGCGCCTCGTCCAGGGCGTCGGTGTACGACACCGCGTCGTCGCTCGCGTCGAGAGCCGGAAGCACCTGCGCGGCGGGCGACGAAGGCGCGACGGGCACCGAGGGCGCCGCCGGCGACGAAGGCGCCGCAGGCAGCAAGGGGGCGGCCGGCACCAACGGCGCGGCGGGCAGCGAGGGCGCGGCCGGCAGCGCGGTCCCGGACGGCGCCGTGGACGGCGTCACCGACGGCGTCGCGGACGGTGCCGTAGACGCGACCGGTGGTGTGGCCGGTGGCGGGGCAGGAGCCGCGGTCTCGAGGTCGTCCATGGCCTTCGCGACGGCGTCGGCGAGCGCCGAGGCCTGCTCCTTGGTCAGCTGGCCGTCGTCCGACCGGAGGGTCTCGGTGACGAGGTCACCGGCAGGGGTGAGGACGGAGCCGAATCCGCTCAGGCTCTCGGCCTGGGCGAGAAGCGCGGCCGCGCCGGGGAGGGACGCTCGGGACGCCGCCTGGGTGCGGTCCTGGGCGGAGCCGCTGTCCGCCGCTGCCGCGGCCGGGCCGGCGATTCCGAGGACGAGGGTGGCGCACAGGGCGGTGGACGCGAGACGCAGTACGGGCAGACCACGCATGAGGGTTCCTTTCGATGGTGCGTCGGGCCTTGGATCAACCGTGCGAGTGACGGTCACTTCCTGCAACCGAACGATCACCCCATGCACCCCCATACGGCGCACACGACGAACCGGCCGCCCTCCGGACGAGGAGGGCGGCCGGTCGCGCAGGTACGCGTCGCGACGTCAGTCGTTGACGCAGGTGTTGCCGAACGCCGGGTTCAGCAGCCCGATCAGGTTCACGGTGTTGCCGCAGACGTTGATCGGCACGTGGACCGGAACCTGGACGACGTTGCCCGACAGCACGCCCGGGGAGTGGGCGGCGGCGCCGGCCGCGTCGGCGCCGGCGGACGCGACACCGGCACCGCCGGCGACGGCCGCGACAGCGGCGGAGGTCAGGACCAGGCCCTTCGCGATACGCGACATGGAGAGGTGCTCCTTGGGGTTGACGCAAACAGCCGGGCGGGGATGCCCGGCGCTGTGAAAACGCGCGACGCGCCGGGGAGTTGTGCCGCCAATGGGGTGATCTCACCGAGGGCCCGGCTTCACCATTCGACACACTTGCCCGATATCAGTTGATTAATACGGATAGCGGCTAGAGTTGCGGACCTCCCGCCCCACGCCTATAGCCAGCAAATCGCACGAAAGGACATCGCCGCTCATGCGCTCTCCCTTCGGTCCGCTGCTGCTCCGTCCGCATTACTCCCTGGTCGGCGCGTCGGGGGCGCGTGTACCGGCGTACGCGCGCACGCGCGGCCGCGCCGAGGAGGCATTCGAACGGGGCGCGGCTGCGCGGCGCGGCGGTGACCAGCGGGCCTTCCGGCTCGTTTCCTCACGGGACGCGGCGTGGGCCGGCGCGCTCTTCGCGGCCGTCGACGCAAAGCAGTGATGCGCGTTCCCGCACGTTGCCAGCGTCACCCGTGAGCGAGGAAGCCGCGCATGCACCCGTCAGCAACCGACCCTCCGTTGCGGGTCCTCCACGTCACGCAGCCCGTCGACGGCGGGGTCGCCCGCGTGGTCGCCCAACTGGTCCGTGCTCAGCTCGACGCCGGTGCGCAGGTCACCGTGGCCTGTCCGGACAGCCCGCTGACCGCCGAACTGCGCGCGGCCGGTGCCGAGGTGCGGCCGTGGGCCGCGACCCGCTCGCCGGGGCCCGCGCTGGCCCGTGAAGTGCGCTCCCTCGGCCGGCTGATCGAGGAGGTACGCCCCGAACTGCTGCACGCGCACAGCGCGAAGGCCGGTCTGGCCGGGCGTCTCGCGGTGCGCGGGCGGATCCCGACGGTGTTCCAGCCGCACGCCTGGTCGTTCGAGGCGGTCGGCGGCGCCACCGCCTCACTCGCCCTCAAGTGGGAGCGTTTCGGGGCACGTTGGACCCATCGCACGGTGTGCGTGAGCGAGGCCGAGCGGGAGCGGGGCGTGCGCGCGGGAATCGCCGCGCACTGGAGCGTCGTGGCGAACGGCGTCGACCCGCAGGTCTTCCACCCGGCCGCCGTGGACACCGTACGGGCCGCCCTGCTGCCGGACTTCGGGCCCGCGGCACCGCTCGTGGTGTGTGTGGGGCGGCTGTGTCCGCAAAAGGGGCAGGACGTGCTGCTCGACGCGTGGGGCACGGTCTTACGGCAGGTGCCGGGCGCCCGGCTCGCGCTCGTCGGGGACGGCCCCGGGCGGGAGCAACTGGCCGCGTCCGCGCCGGAGTCGGTGCTGTTCGCGGGGGACGTGGCCGACCCCGTGCCCTGGTACCAGGCCGCCGATCTGGTGGTGCTGCCTTCGCGCTGGGAGGGCATGGCGCTGGCGCCGCTGGAGGCGATGGCGTGCGGGCGGCCGGTGGTCCTGACGGACGTGGACGGCGCCCGCGAGAGCCTGCCGCCCGCGCTCGCGCCCCACTGCCTGGTGCCCCCGGGCGATCCGGCGGCGCTCGCCGCCGCCCTCACCGGTCTGCTGCGCGACCCGCTGCTGCGGGAGTCGCTCGGCCACCAGGGGCGCCGGCACGTCCTCGCCGCACACGACGTGCGGCACACCGCCGCCGCGGCCTGGGGCGTGTACCGCGAACTGCTGGACGGCGTACGGACTGCGGCGCGTGTCGCGCCCACCGAGTACAGGGAGTCCATCCACTCGTGACCGCGGAAAGCACCGTCCCCTCGCCCGGCGCCCAGCCGCGGGACCACGGATTCCACCCCCTGTCGGTGCTGCCGCCCCGCGGCCGCGCCGCCGGTTTCCCCTTCCCCGCCCGCAGACCCCGGTCCCGCCCCGACTCGCCCCTGCCGCTGTTGCTGTGCGACGCCTCGGCCGCGGCGGTGGGCGCGCTGGCGCTCGCCGAACACCGCCCGGTCCTGATGGCGCTGCTGATCGCCGCGTCGTTACTGCTGCACCCGCGCTCCCCCCGGCGCGTCGACGGCGTCCTCGACGAACTGCCCGCCGTGTGCGGCCGTATCACCGTCTCCTGGCTCGGTCTCGGTGCGCTCGTCGCGGCGTACTCCCCGCAGGCCGCCCTGTCCGCCCGCACGCTCGCCCTCGGCATCGCCACCCAGGCGGCGGCGGGCTGCGCCGGACGCGCACTCGTGCACTGGGAGCGCCGCGCGGGCCTGCTGCGCCGCCCGCGCGCCGCGCTCGTCGTGGGGCCCGCGGACACCGCGCAGCGCGTGGCCGCCGCGGTGCTGCGGAACCCGCGCTGCGGGGTGCGGCCGGTCGGGGTGGTCGCCGACCACCCCGACGGCACCGGCGGGCTGCCCGTGCTCACCACCGGGGCCGAGGTGCAGCGGGCCCTCATCCAGAACGCCGTACGCGACATCCTCGTCGTGCACCCCTCCGCGCGGATGCGGCAGGCGCCGCTGCTGCGAGCCCTGTCCGAATCGGGGTGCGCGGTGTGGGAGCTGGACGCCGACTCGCCCTCCCACGAGGCCCTGGAGCTGCTCGCCGGGTTCTCCTGCCGGCGGCTGCGGCTCGGCTCGGGCCTGCGTGACAGCGCGGGCAAGCGCGCGCTGGACGTGGTGGTGTCCGGGGCGCTGCTGCTCGCGGTGAGCCCGCTGCTGCTGGTGTGCGCGGCGGTGCTGCGGCTGACCGACGGGCCGGGCGTGGTCTTCCGCCAGGAGCGCATCGGCAAGGACGGGCGCCCCTTCACGCTGCTGAAGTTCCGCACCCACCGCCCCGTCGACGCGCACGAGGCCGCGACCCGCTGGAGCGTGGCCGGCCAGCGGGACATGCCGTGGTTCTGCCGCTTCCTGCGGCGCACCTCCCTCGACGAGCTGCTCCAGCTGTGGAACGTCTTCCGCGGCGACATGAGCCTGGTCGGCCCGCGCCCGGAACGCCCGTATTTCGTCAGCCAGTTCAGCCAGACCTATCCCGGTTACGCGGCCCGCCACCGCATGCGCACCGGCATCACCGGACTCGCCCAGATCAACGGGCTGCGCGGCGACACCTCCATCGAGGACCGGGCCCGCTTCGACAACGCCTACATCGACAACTGGTCGCTGTGGCAGGACATCTGCATCCTGCTGCGCACCGCGGCCTCGCTCGTGCGTCCGACCGGGAGCTGACACCGATGACCCTCGCCCTGCCGCTGGCTCCCCGTCGGACACCGTCGCCGGTGTGGCCGGTGGTGGCCGTGGTCGCCCTGCTCGGTCTGCCCCTCACTCCCGGCGCGGAGGGCGGGGCGGGCCCGGCGGACGCGCTGTCGGCGCTCGTCGTCGGCTTCTGCGTGGTCCGCCTGCTGCGCCGGCGCCGCCGTCCCCTGTCCCGTACGGCCGCGGTGGTGCTGGGCCTGCCGGTGGTGGGGCTCGCGCTCGCCGCGGTCGGCGCGTCCTCGGCGGGGGCCGGGCTGACCGGCCTCGGCCGCTACCTCCAGGTGTTCGTGCTGGTCCCCGCTGCGGTCGTGCTGCTGATCCGCGACCGCGCCGACTTCCGGCTGCTGGCCTGGGCGTTCGTCGGGCTCGCGGGCTGGGAGGGGGCGGTCGGTGTCCACCAGTACGTCACCGGGACCGGCGCCTCCTACCAGGGTCAGCAGATCCGGGCCGTCGGCACCTTCGGCGTGGTGGACGTGATGGGCATGGCGACCGTGGTGTCGTTCGGCCTGGTCTGCGCGGTCGGCCTCGCCCTCGGGCAGGCCTCCCTGCGGCAGCGGGCCGTGGCCGTCGCCTGCGCGCTCGCGCTGCTGGTGCCGCTCGCGCTGTCCTTCAGCCGCGGCGCCTGGATCGCCACCGCGGTGACCTGCGCGGCCCAACTCTGCCTGGCCGGGATGCGCAGGGCCCTCAAGGCGGGCGCGGTCCTGCTCGCGGCGGGCGTGCTGCTCGTCGGCGGGCTCGGCATCGGCACGGCCATGCTCCAGGAGCGCATCGCCAGCATCACCCAGGTCGCCGACGCCCCCGACCAGTCCGTGACCGACCGGTACACCATGTGGGCGGCCGCCACCGGCATGTGGCGCGAGCATCCGCTGACCGGCGTCGGCCTCAAGGGCTTCCCCGAGCACCGCGACAGCCACGCCTCGCTCGCGCTGTCCTCGGGCAGCGACACCGAGGGGGCCGGCGCCGCGTTTCGCCGTCAGCCGCTGCTGTCCCCGCACAACATGTACCTGCTCGTCCTCGCCGAGCAGGGACTCGTCGGCCTGCTCGCCCTCGCCGGCAGCTGGCTGGCTCTCCTGGTGTGCGCCCTGACCGGCCTGTGGCGCGCCCGCCGCACGGGCCTGGGCCCGGACTGCGCGCTGGTCTCCTGCGGCCTGCTGGTCTGGCAGCTCACCGACTTCGTGTACGCCGACATCGGCGGGCCCTCGACGGTCCTGACCGCGGTGGCCCTCGGGCTCGCGGCGTGGTGGGCGCTGGTCGGCGGGCGGGAGGCCGGGGACGCAGAGGCCGAGGGCATGACTCCGGCTCACGCCGCGCTGCGCGCGGAGGGTGCGACGCGATGACGGTCACGCCTTCCCAGCCGCCTCGCGCGGAGGAGACGACCGACCCTCCGCAGCAGCCCACGACTTGTGCGGAGGGCACCGCCCGGCTCCCTTCCGCGCAGCCCCTTTCCGCGCAACCCCCTCCCCCGACCCACCCCACCACCCGAGCCGAGGGCACCGCCCAACTCCCGCAAGCCCGCCCCGGCGACACGCCCGACGGCCCCGGCCTCAGCCCCAGCCCCCGCCCCGAGGACGTCGCCGAACACCCCTCCCACCGCTTCCTCGCCCGAGCCGCCCTCGTCACCGCCTCGCTCTCCCTCGCGGGAGCCGTCCTCGGCCTGGTCCGTGATCAGGCGCTGGCGCGGCTGTTCGGGGCGGGCAGTGACACGGACGCCTTCCTGGTGGCCTGGACCGTGCCGGAGTTCGCGGCGACCCTGCTGATCGAGGACGGCCTGGCGTTCGCGCTGGTGCCCGCCTTCAGCGTGGCGCTGGCCCGGCGGGCGCGGGGCGGAGCCGGTGACCCGGTGCGGGCGCTGGTGGCGAGCACCCTGCCCCGGCTGACGTTCGCCTTCGTCGCGGTCGGGGGCCTGATCGTGCTGGCCGCGCCCCAGGTGGTCCGGGCCCTCGCCCCCGGTCTGCCCGACCCGGACCTCGCGGTCGACTGCACCCGCCTCACCGCGACCTGCGTGCTCACCTTCGGGCTCGCCGGGTACTGCAGCGCGGCCCTGCGCGCCCACCGCCGCTTCCTGGCGCCGGCCGCGATCTACGTCGTGTACAACACCGGGATCATCACCGGGATGTTCGTCCTCGGCGGCCGTTGGGGTGTGCGGTCGGCGGCGATGGGCGTGGCGGTGGGCGGCTGCCTGATGCTGGCCGTGCAACTACCTTCTCTTCTGGGGCAGTTGCGACGAAAGAGCCCTCGCGTCCTCGGTGAGCGGCAGGAGCAGGAGCGCCCGGTCGGCCTGGCCCTGATCGCGACCGTGCTGCTGTTCGCGCTGTGCCGCCAGTCCCAGGTCCTCGTCGAGCGTTTCCTCGCCTCCCAGTTGCCCTCCGGCGCCATCTCGCACCTCAACTACGCCCAGAAGGTGACGCAGATGCCGATGGTGCTGGCGCTGATGCTGTGCACGGTCACCTTCCCGGTCGTCGCCCGCGCCCTGGCCGACGGCGACACCGAGCGGGCCCGCGACCGGGTGGAGCGCGACCTCGTACTGACCGCGTGGGTGGTGCTGCTCGGCGCCGCGACGGTCGCCGCCTGCGCCCCGCAGATCGTCGAACTGCTCTTCCAGCGCGGCGCGTTCACGGCGAGGGACACCGACGCCACCGCCGCCGTGATGCGGGTGTACGCGCTCGGGCTGCTCGGCCACACCCTGGTCGGCGTCCTGGTGCGCTCCTACTTCTCCGCCGCCCTCCCCAGTTGGTACCCGGTCGGCACGATGGCCCTCGGCATCGTCGCCACCTCCTGGCTCGGCGCCCTCACCGTCGGCCCGTGGGGGGTGCTCGGCATCACCGCCGCCAACGCCGTCGGCATCACCGTGACCGCCGCCCTGCTGCTGGCCGGCATGCGCACCCGCAGCGTCCCCGTCCGGGTCCGACCGGTGCTGCGCGAACTGTCCCGTCCGCTGGGCGCGGCGCTCGGCGCGGGTGTCGCCGGGGCGTTCGTCGCGAGCCGCTTCCCGGACCCGCTGCCCGGCCTCGCCGCGGGTGGCGCCACCGTCACCGTCGTCTTCGTCCTGCTCGGCCGGGCGCTCGGCGCCCGGGGCATCGCACCCGCACTCCGATCCGTACGTCCCGCGACCCGAAGGCACGCGCATGGCCGTAACCGCTGACACCGACAGACGACCGCCGGGCAGTTCCACCCCCTGGGTGGCGATGTACCACTCCGTGGCCGACTGCACCGACGACCCCTACCGCATCACCGTCACCCCCGAACGCCTCGACGGGCAGCTGGCCTGGCTGCGCCGCCGCGGACTGACCGGCGTCTCCCTCGCCGACCTGCTCACCGCCCGCGCCCGCGGCGAGGCCCACGGCCTGGTGGGCCTGACCTTCGACGACGGCTACGCCGACTTCGTCACGGCCGCCCTGCCGGTGCTGCGCCGCCACCGCTGCAACGCCACCCTGTTCGTGCTGCCCGGCCGCCTCGGCGGTGACAACGCGTGGGATCCGCTGGGCCCGCGCAAGCCCCTGCTGACCGCCGAAGGCATCCGGCGCGCCGCGGGCGAGGGCGTGGAGATCGGCTCGCACGGTCTGACCCACATCGACCTCACCCGGGCCGCCGACCCGGTCCTGGAAGCGGAGGTCGCCGAGAGCAGAGCACTGCTCTCGGAGCTGACCGGTGCTCCGGTCGCCGGGTTCTGCTACCCGTACGGCGCCGTCGACCGCCGAGCCGTCACCGCCGTGGCCGACGCCGGGTACGCCTACGCCTGCGCCATCGACCCGGGCCCGCTCACCGGCCCGCTGGCGCTGCCCCGCGTGCACATCGGCCAGCGCGACACCGCCGTACGCCTGTATCTCAAGCACCGGCTGCACCGGCTGCGCCGCCGTCCCGTGGAGGTCGCGCGATGAAGGCGCTGCATGTGATCACCGGGCTCGGCGTGGGCGGGGCCGAGCAGCAACTGCGGCTGCTGCTGCGGCATCTGCCGGTCGACTGCGACGTGGTGACCCTCACCAACCCGGGCGCGGTCGCCGACGGGCTGACGGCCGACGGGGTGCGGGTCACGCACCTCGGCATGGGCGGCAACCGCGACCTCACCGCGCTGCCCCGCCTGGTCCGCCACATCCGCACCGGCGGCTACGACCTCGTCCACACCCACCTCTACCGCGCCTGCGTCTACGGCCGCCTCGCCGCCCGCCTCGCCGGAGTGCGCGGGATCGTCGCCACCGAGCACTCCCTGGGCGACTCCCAGCTGGAGGGCCGCCGGCTCACCCGGGGCGTGCGCGCCCTGTATCTGGCCACCGAACGCCTGGGCCGCTCCACCGTCGCCGTCTCCCCCACGGTCGCCGACCGCCTCCGGCGCTGGGGCGTCCCCGGACCCCGGATCGAGGTCGTCCCCAACGGCATCGACCTGGCCCGCTTCCGCTTCGACCCGCTCCAGCGCCGTCGCACCCGCCGGCGCCTCGGCCTGCCCGAACACGCCTACGTCGTCGGCGGCGTCGGCCGCCTCACCGCGGGCAAACGCTTCGACGTCCTGGTCCGGGCCCTTTCCCGGCTGCCGTCGGACCACTGGCTGCTGCTGGTCGGCGGCGGCCCCGAGGAGAACGTGCTGCGTCGCCTCGCGCACGAGGCCCGGGTCGCCGACCGGGTGCTGTTCACCGGCGAACGCCCCTGTCTGCCCGACGGCTCCCCGGGCCCCGACCTGCCGTCACTGACCTGCGCCATGGACCTGCTGGCCTCGCCGTCCCCCGAGGAGGCCTTCGGCCTGGCGATCGTGGAGGCCCTCGCGGCGGGGCTGCCCGTGCTCTACGCCTCCTGCCCCGCCGTCGAGGACCTGCCCGCGAGCGCCGCGTCCGCCGCCCGCCGCGTCACCGGCGGCCCGGACGCCTTCGCCGACGCGATCGCCCAGGCCCGTGCGGCCGGGGCCGCGCCCCGCACCGCCCCCGAGGCGGCCCACCACTACAGCATCAGCCGCAGCGCCGCCCGGCTCATGGACGTGTACGCGGCAGCGGTCCGCCCCCTCGACGTCCCGACCACCCCAGGAGTGAGTTCCGCATGACCGACAAGACCTCCGCACAGCACCGCGCGGTCCGCCCGCTGGCCCGCGCCAAGGCCCTGCCGCCGTGGGCCCTGGTCGCGGCCGGCGTCCTGGCGGGCGGTGCGCTGGGCGGCGCGTACGGGGCACTGAAGACCCCCACCTACAGCGCGACCAGCTATGTCGTCGCCGTCCCCGCCGAGAGGTCCGACCCGTCGGACGCGCTCGGCTTCGCCCAGGCCTACGGCCGCGTCGCCACACAGATCGCGGTGCTGGGGGACGCCCAGGTGTGGGCGGGCGTGCCGGTGAGCACCCTGCGGTCCAGCGTGCGGACGGCGACCTCGCCGGACGCGCCGATGGTCGCCGTCACCGCCACGTCCTCGCGGCCCGACCTCGCCGCCGACATGGCCAACGCCGTCTCCCGCGCGCTGACCCGGCACGCCAACGACGCCTCCGACGCCACCCACGTCGAACTCCAGCAGTTCGCCCGCGCCGTCGCACCCACCGAGCCGTCCTCGGCGTCCCCGCCGCTCACCGGCCTGGTCGGCGCGAGCACGGGCGGCCTCCTCGGCGGCATGCTGCTGCTGGTCCGCCCGCGCCGCACCGAGCGCCCCGAAGGCCCCACCGCCTCCCTGCCCGCCCCGGCCGTCGCCGCCGACACCCGCGGAGCGCTGTGACCACGAGCACCGAGAACCCGGTACGCACCAGAAGAGCCCCCGCCTGCACCGCGGAACTCGTCACCGACGACACCGCCTTCGCCGCGCTCGCCCCCGCCTGGGACCGGCTCTACCGGCGCTGCTCGGCGGCGACCCCGTTCCAGAGTCACACCTGGCTGCACTCGTGGTGGCTGTCGTACGGCCGACCGGGCCGGCTGCGGCTGTTCCTGGTCCGCGGCGCCGACGGCGAACTCCTCGCCGCCGCCCCCCTGATGGCCGTACGCCGCCCCCTGCCCGCCCTGGTGCCGCTCGGCGGCACGATCTCCGACTACGGCGACGTCCTGCTGGACGACGAGCACGCCGAGGGCGCGGCCGCCGCGCTCACCGGCCGCCTCGCCGAGGCCGCCCGTACCGCGCTGATCGACCTGCGCGAAGTACGACCGGGCGCCGCCGCAGAGCGGATCTACGCCCGCTGGAGCGGCCCGCGCCGACGGGTGAGCGACTCCGTGTGCCTGGAGCTGCCCGCCCTGCCGATGGACGAGCTGATCGCCCGGCTGCCCTCCGCCAAGACCCAGCAGCGGGTGCGCGCCAAGCTGCGCAAGCTGGGCGCGCTCGGCATCCGGCGGCAGGTCGTCCCGCCCGCCGAGGTGGACGGGGCGGTGCGGCGGCTGCTCGCCCTGCACCGGTTGCAGTGGCAGGGCCGCAAGGTGACCGGCGAGCATCTGCGGCCCCGCTTCGCCGAGCACCTCGTCCGCGCGGTCGGCCCGATGGTGCGCTCCGGGGACGCCGTGGTCACGGAGTTCCGCCTCGACGGCGACGTGGTCGCGGTCGACGTCGCTCTGGCGTCCCCGCGCCTGGCCGGCGGCTACCTCTACGGCGCCCACCCGCTCCTGCGCGAGCGCAAGGCGGACGTGGCGGTGATGCTGCTCGACGCCTGCGCCGAGCACGTCCTGACCGGACGCCGCGGCACGCTGAGCCTGCTGCGCGGTGACGAGTCGTACAAGCATCGCTGGCGGCCCGAACCGGTCGTCAACCAGCGGCTGCTGCTCGCCCGCCGGAGCACCGCCCCGCTGCTCGGCGCCGCGCTCGCGCAGGCCGGGGCCCGGCGCCGGGCCAAGCAGCTGCTGCAGCGGTGGCGGGAACGCGAAGGTGGCGGCAGGTCCTGACGGGGCCTGCCGCCACCGGGTCCGTATATCTCGTCCGCTCAGCTCAGCCGCGACCACCAGTCGAACTTGACGCACAGCTTCCCGCCGAGCCAGTACTCCACCCAGTCGCCCAGCTCCAGCGGCGAACAGTCGACCGGCGGCTGCGAGGGCTGCGCAGGCCGCGTCGGGACGGGGGTGGTGGGTGCCGGGGTGGTAGGTGCCGGGGTGGTCGGTTCGGGCGCCGGTTCCTCCGTACGGCCCGACATGATCGCCCGGTACACCTGCGAGGCCTGCGGATTGCGCGAGCACTGCCACACGCCGTGCGGACAGTAGTCGGTCACCGTGTGGTACAGCGCGTCGTGCTCGTCCATCCAGGCGAGCATCCGCCGCATGTACTCCGCGTTGTCACCGTTGCGGAAAAGTCCCCATTCCGGATACGAGACGGCCTTGCCGTGGGCCTTCGCGAAGTCCACGTGCTGCTGAAGTCCGTAGGGCTCCCTCACCTGTTCGTCGAACGACAGGCCCTCCGGCTGGTCGTACGCGTCCATGCCGATGATGTCGACGGTGTCGTCGCCGGGATAGCACTGGGTCCAGGGAACGGCGTCCCGGCCGCGGCTCGGGGTGAAGTCGAACCTGAACTTCTGCCCCGGCACGGACCGCATGGCGGTGACGATCCTGTTCCAGTACGCCTTCCAGGACTCCGGGTCCGGGCCGCAGCGGTGGGTGTACGTGATGCCGTTCATCTCCCAGCCGAGCACGAGGACCGTGTCCGGCACCTCCAGCTCGACCAGCCGTTCGGCCAGGGCCCGGAAGTGATGGTCGAACTCCCCGGCCGCGCCGCGCCGCAGCAGGCCGCGCACCTGGGAGTCGGACAGGCCCTCCTCGTTGCGCTCCAGCATGGGGACGTTGAGGACCAACATCCGGTCGGCCTGCTCGGTGCGCCAGTCGGCCCACACGTCCAGGAACCCGGGCTGCCCCTCGATGTTGCTCCAGAGGTCGCCGGGCAGATAGGTGTGGGCGACACGCAGCTCGGCACCGCCCAGCCATTCGCTGAACTCGGCCATCCGGGCCACACCGCGCGCCCCGTAGTCGAGGTAGGCGCCGAAGGCCGGCTTCTTCGTCGGGGTCGCCTCGGGGGACAGGGACGGTTCGGTCACCGCGGGCGCCGAGGACGTCGGCGTGGGAGCGGAGGGGTCGCCGACCGCCACCACTCCCAGTCCCGCGGCGAAACCGGGACCGGACGCCAGGGCGGCCGACGCCGCGACCGTCGCCGCGACGAGCGCCAGCCGCCGGGACGGGGACCGACGTTGTCGTGGGGCCATGCCTGCTCCTTTCTCCACTCTCGCGCTGTTCTTCTGACGTGCTCTCTCGTCTTTTTTGTCACGAGTCATTGACACTGAGTCATATGAACGGGCGGTACGCCAGTGCGGATACGGCGTCCGAGTGCGCCTTGCCACCGCACGGGTGACGGGGGCGCGGACATGCGCGCGCCCCGGCTGACGACAACGGGTCGTCAGCCGGGGCGCGGCAGGTCACGGGTGCCGGGCACCTGTGGTCATCGACGGGACGCGGCTCGGCCTCGTCGGTAGAGCAGGACTCCGCCCACGATCAGCACGGCGCTGACGCCCGAGGCGGCGATCATCGCCTCACTGCCCGTGTCGGGCAGGTGCGGCGGGGGCCCGTGGTGGTGCCCACCGGGCGGCATCGTGTGCGGCGGCATCGTGTGCGGCGGGGTGGTGTGCGGGGGCGTCGTGTGAGGCGGCGTCGTGTGCGGGGGCGTGGTGTGAGGCGGCGTGGTGTGCGGGGGCGTCGTATGCGGCGGCGTCGTGTGAGGCGGCGTCGTATGCGGCGGCGGAGTGGTGTGCGGGGGCGTCGTATGCGGCGGCGGCGTCGTGTGAGGAGGCTTGGTGTGAGGCGGCTTGGTGTGGGGCGGCTTCGTCGGGGTCTCGCCGTAACCGCCCTCCTCGTCGTCCGACGGGCCCCCGTAACCGCCTTCGTCGTCCGACGGACCCCCGTATCCGCCGCCTTCGTCGTGCGACGGGCCCCCATAACCGCCGCCTTCGTCGTGCGACGGGCCCCCGGAGCCGTCGCACTCGCCGTGGACGCCGCTGCCGCCGCCGAACCCGTCGGCCGTGTCGGCGCAGATGTCGGTGGGCAGGGCGGCGGGCGAGTGGGCGGTGTGGCCGGAGCCGCCGCCGAAGGAGTCGGGCGAGTCCTCGTCGTGGACGTCGTCGGCCGAAGCCGTGCGGTGGGTGCCCGACGTCGCGCCGGGCGAGGCGGAGGCGGACCCGTCGGCGACGTAGTCGGCGAGGGCGGGGCTGCCGCACAGAGACAGGATGCTCGTCGCGGCAGCGGCCGCGACCATTCCCCTACTCAGGGTCTGTCGCAATCTCGTTGTCTTCCTGCTTGATGAGGATGGGAAAGGCCGGCCCCGGAACATGGTTGAGGTTCAGTCCGGGGCCGGCCGATGCGCAGCCGCGCGGTTGCTGCTCGCCTCGACGACGTCAGTCGTTGATGCAGGTGTTCCCGATGGCCGGGTTCAGCAGCGCGATCACGTTGACGGTGTTGCCGCAGACGTTGATCGGCACGTGGATCGGGACCTGGACGACATTGCCCGACAGGAATCCCGGGGAGCCGACAGCGACACCCGTGGCCTCGGCTCCGCCGTCGGCGAAGGCCGGCGCGGCCCCGCCCAGGGCCAGGATCACGCCCGCGACGACAGCAGCGGTCTTCTTCATGGACTTTCCCTTCTCTGCGGTCACGCCCTTTTGACGGCCGAAGCCGAGCGAGCTCAACTGGGATGGCTCGCACCATGACCGGCAGGCTGTAGAACGAGGGATAGACAGCCGAAGAAACTAATGAACGCGCGTCGCGGGGGAATTCACTCTTCCGCCCTCATAGAATTGACACCGATGCAGCACAGGAGAGGAAACGGTTCACCTGAGTGGGGATATTCAACAGCGGACATGTTTGGCACGAACAAGGCCGCCCAGGGACGGCGTGTGCAACACCGTTTCCCGGGCGGCCTCTGACGACTGATCAGCCGTTGCGCTCGCCGTTGCCCGACAGCGCCGAGATGTCGCTGAGGATGTTCGACAGCGGCTCGTCGCCCTTGGCCTGGGTGGAATTGTCGGCGCACTGCTGGTTCTGCGGGGCCGACAGGATCGGCACGTCCTGCGCCACACCGACGGCGGCGATGATGCCGAGGATGGCCTGGAGGTTGGCCTTCACCGGCACACCCGCGCAGAGCTTGTTGACCGAGCCCTGCACCAGGGTGGCCTGCGGGCTCATCTTGCCCTTGGTCACCGCGTTGCCGAACGCGGAGTGCGCGCCGTTGCCGCTCGCGGACTGGGTGCCGTCACCGTCACCGATGGCAAGCGCCTGGGGTGCGGCAGCCGCCGACGCACCTACGACGGACGCGGCGATCGCCGCCGCGGCCATTGCCTTCTTCAGCATTTCGCTTTCCTTTCCTGACCCGCGACGCGGGTTCCTGCTGCCCCTTCAAGCGGGTGCCTGCTCTCGCATCAACCCGTCGCCACGGGATTGGTTGCGGCCATTCACCCGTAAGGATCGCCGGGCACCCGATTGAGCCATCGGAGTGAATAGGGGCAACCAAGCAGGGCCGGGGCATGTTGGTCAGGGCGCTCCGGTGGACGGGGTTTCTCCAGAAGGGACTTAACCAAGTGATCAAGAAGGTTCTGGCCACCGCCGCGGTCGCCGCTTCCGTTGTCGGCGCGGCCTCCCCGGCCATGGCCATCGGCGACGGCGACGGCACCCAGTCCGCCAGCGGCAACGGTGCCTCCCAGTCGTTCGGCAACTCGGCCACCTACGGCAACATGAGCCCGCAGATGGCGCTGATCCAGGGCTCCTTCAACAAGCCCTGCATCGGCCTGCCGGCCAAGGCCAACCTCCAGGGACTCCTCGGCATCGTCGCCGTGGGCGTCCTGCAGGACGTGCCGATCCTGTCGGCCCCGCAGAACCAGCAGTGTGTCGAGAACTCCACCCAGGCCAAGGGCGACGAGCCGCTGTCGCACATCCTGGACGACATCTCTGTCCTCGCGGGCAACGGCGACGGCAACGGCTGACGTCGTACGGGGTGAACGGGCTGTCTTGCACAGCTCTCGCGGACTGATCTTCCGAATCAGTCCGCCAGCGGGCCGCCGAATTCCCGGCGGCCCGCTGTTCTGCGTTGCGTCGCGTGACCAGCGGCCTGCCCCTGAGGGGTGCGGCCGCCGAGGGGGCGTTCGTCCCATGATCGGAGTGCGCTGCGCCGATCGGGCCATTTCCCGCAACCTGGGCGGCGTTCCTGCCGTTGACGATCATGCAACTCCCCACCGGAGTCCGCTTTTTCGAAGGGAACGAACATGAAGAAGCTGTGGGCAACCGCGGCTATCGCCGCTTCCGTCGCCGGCATCGCCTCCCCGGCCATGGCCATCGGCGACGGCGACGGCACCCAGTCCGCCAGCGGCAACGGCGCCTCGCAGGAGTTCGGCAACTCGGCCACGTTCGGCAAGATGAGCCCGCAGCTCTCGCTGGTCCAGGGCTCGCTGAACAAGCCCTGCATCGGCCTGCCGGCCAAGCTCAACGCACAGGGTCTCCTCGGCATCGTCGCCGTCGGAGTCCTGCAGGACGTGCCGATCCTGTCGGCGCCGCAGAACCAGCAGTGTGTCGAGAACTCCACCCAGGCCAAGGGTGACGAGCCGCTGTCGCACATCCTGGACGACATCTCGGTCCTCGCGGGCAACGGCGACGGCAACGGCTGAGCCATCTCGCTCTCCGCGACGGCGGGCCCCGGTTCCTCACGGTGGCCCGCCGTTCGCATGCCCGGGGCTCAGTGGGCGTAGAGCTGCTCGATCTGTTCCGCGTACGCCTGGGTCACCGCATGGCGTCTGACCTTCAGGGACGGGGTGAGCAGGCCGTTGTCCTCGGTGAACTCGCCCTCCACCAGGGCGAACGCGCGGATGGACTCGGCGCGGGACACGGCCCGGTTGGCGTGGTCGACGGCCCGCTGCACCTCGGCGCGCATCCGCGGGTCGCGCACCAGAGAGGCCATCGGGGTGTCGGCGGGCAGCTTGCGTACGGCGAGCCAGTGGGCGACCGCCTCCGGGTCGAGGGTGATCAGCGCGGCGACGAAGGGCCGGTTGTCGCCGACGACGACGCACTGGCCGACGGGGGCGCGGCTGCGCAGGCGGTCCTCCAGAACGGCCGGAGAGACGTTCTTGCCGCCGGTGGTGATGATGAGGTCCTTCTTGCGGCCGGTGATGGTGAGATAGCCGTCGTCGTCGAGGGAGCCGAGGTCGCCGGTGGCGAACCAGCCGTCGGTCAGGGCCTCCTCGGTGGCCCGCGGGTTGTTCCAGTACGCGCCGAAGACGATGCCTCCCTTGATCAGCACCTCGCCGTCGTCGGCGATCCGGACCGCGGTGCCGGGCACGGGCCGGCCGACCGTGCCGGGGCGGGGTTCCAGCGGCGGGACGACGGTGGCGGCCGCGGTGGTCTCGGTCAGGCCGTAGCCCTCGTAGACGATGATCCCGGCCGCCTGGAAGAACAGGTTGAGCTCGCGGTCCAGCGGGGAGCCGCCGCTGATGGCGTAGCGCACCCGGCCGCCCAGCTCCTTGCGGACCCGGCGGTAGACCAGCAGGTCGTACAGCGCCCACGCGGCGTACAGCCCCGGTCCCGGGCCCTTGCCGCGGCCCAGGAACTTCTCCAGGTACGCCTCGCCGAAGCGGACGCCGATGCGGTGGGCGCGGTCGAAGGAGGCGGCGCGGCCGAGTTTCTCGGCGGTGGCGCGGCCGGTGTCGTGGATCTTCTCGAAGAGGTAGGGCACGCCGACCAGGAAGGTGGGGCGGAACTCCTTGAGCGCGGGCCGCAGTTCGTCGGGCTTGATGCTGGGGCAGTGGCCGATCTCGATACGGGCCAGCAGACAGGCGATCTGCAGGGTGCGGCCCATGATGTGCGCGAGCGGCAGGAAGAGGAGGGTGGAGGCGGTCTGGCCGGTGACCTCCTTGAAGATCGGGTGCAGCAGCTCGACGGTGTTGGCGGCCTCGGCGTGCAGGTTGGCGTGGGTGAGGACGCAGCCCTTGGGGCGGCCGGTGGTGCCGGAGGTGTAGCAGAGGGTGGCGACCGAGTCGGTGGTCAGGGCGGTGCGGCGCTTGGTGACGTCCTCGTCGGACAGATGCCGGCCGAGGGAGGCGAGGTCGGCGATGGCGCCGCCCTCCGCGTCAGCGGCTGATGTCCGCGTCAGCTCCCAGACACGCGGCGGCTCCGGATGCTCCGCGGTGCCTTCGCGGACGGTCGCGGTGTTCTCGGCGGTCTCGGTGATCACGAACCGGGCGCCGGAGTCGCGGACGATCCACTCCACCTGCTCGGCGGAGGAGGTGGCGTAGATCGGCACGACCTGGCCGCCCGCCGCCCAGATCGCGAAGTCCAGGACCGTCCACTCGTAGCGGGTGCGGGACATCACCGCGACCCGGCCGCCCGGCTCCAGGCCCGCCGCCACCAGGCCCTTGGCGACGGCGGTGACCTCACGGGCGAACGCGGCGGCCGTGACCGGGCGCCAGCCGGCCGGTTCCCGGCGGCGCAGCACCACCGCGTCGGGGGCCTCGGCCGCGTTGGTGAAGGGCAGGTCCGCGATGCTGCCGGAGGCCTGGGCGGCCGCCAGGGGCGCGGCGCGGGCCTCGCGCACCGCTCCGGTGTCGTCCCTGGTCAGCTCGACCGGGGCACGGCCGGCCAGGTCGGTGCGCTGCTTGGCCCGCTGGAGATCCCTGCGTACGCCCATGACGGCTCCCGGTGCGAACGTGCCGGTGAACGACCTTGGTGCGACGTCAACTTACTCGCGCGTAAGGAAAGGTCAATGGGTCCGGCAGACGGGGTTCACAGCAGCCGGTCCGCCTGCCGGACCGCGTCGGCGAGATCCTCCACCGCGGGGTCCTCGGTGCGGTCGGCCAATTCCTCCGTGTCCTCGGTGAGCTGGGCGAGGCTGGGCGCTCCCGGCAGGCGGGTGTCGCCCGAGGCGCGCAGGGCGTCGGCGAAGTAGGCGGCGGCCGCGGTGACCTGGAACCGCGGGGCGGCCGCGCCCACGGAGCTGTGCAGGGCCACCGCGTCCAGCTGGCCGGAGCGCTCGTGCGGGGTCCGTGTCCTCGGGTCGAGCCAGCGGACGGTGGCCGTGGCCAGATGCCCCGAGGCTCCGGGAGCCGTGCGTACGGCGTACAGCGCGGTCACCGTGTGGCCGGGGCCGACCTCGCCGCCGTCGACCCGGTCGTCGCGGAAGTCCTCGTCGGCGACGGCCCGGTTGTCGTAGCCGACCAGGCGGAACTCCTTCACCGTGGCCGGGTCGAAGGCGACCTGGGCCTTGGCGTCGCGGGCGGTGAGGTCGACATGGCGCGGGAGTTGCTCGCAGAACACCTCGCGGGCGTCCTGCGCGTCCGACACGTACACGGTGTGGCCGTCGCCGCGGTCGGCGAGGCGTTCCATCAGCTCGTCGCCGTAGTCGCTGCCGACGCCGACGCCGAACAGGGTGATGCCGTGCTCGCGGCGGGACGCGCCGATCTTCTCCAGGATGGTGTCGGCGTCGGTGTCACCGGTGTTGGCGAGCGCGTCGGACACCAGCACGACCCGGTTGGTGACGCCCTCCCGCAGGCCCTCGACGGCGGTGGCGTAGCCGGTCTCGACGCCCGCGCCGAGGTTGGTGGAGCCGAGGACCTCCAGGCTGTCCACGGCGTCGTGGACCGTGCCCCGGTTGCCGCCGAGCCGGGTCATCGGCAGCACGGTCTCGGCCTCGTCGGAGAAGGTGACCAGGGCGACGGAGTCGTCGTCGCGCAGCCGGTCCGTCATCACGTCCAGGGACTCCTTGGCGAGGTCGAGGCGGCCGGGTTCGCTCATGGAGCCGGAGACGTCGACGACGAAGGTGAGCGCGGCGGGCGGGCGTTCGCTCTCCCGCTCGGGCAGCCGGGTGGCGAGGCCCACCCGGACCAGCGACCAGTCCTCCTCGCCGGTGCGGGCGCCGTCCACGGTGACGGTGAAGCCGTTGCCGTCCGGGCGCGGGTACTCCTGGCGGAAGCTGTTGACGAACTCCTCGGGCCGCACCTGCGCCGGGTCGGGGGTGCGGCCCTCGGCCAGGACACGGCGGGTGTAGCCGTAGGAGGCGGTGTCCACGTCGAGCGCGAAGGTGGAGAGCAGGTCGGGTGCGCGCTCGGTGTCGTCCGGGTCCTGCGAGGTGTCGTCGGGGTCCCGCGAGGTGTCGTCGCGCAGGTCCTGGTCGCCGGCGCTCTGCCGCGGGGCGGGGAAGCCGCGCTCGGCCTTCGAGGCGTCGCTGCCGTCCCCGGTGCCCGAGCAGCCCGTGAGCAGCAGTCCGCCGGCGGCGGCGAGGGCGGTCAGCGCCCCGCCGATCCGCCGTCCGCACCGCCGCCTCTGTGTCCCGTGTCGCTCCATCCGCTGTGCCCCCTCGGTCCGTTGACGCCGTGGTCTGTTGTGACTGTGACGGCGTGACGGACCGGAACGTGCGCGACGGGGTGTTGCGGATGGGTCTCGAAGCGGGCACGACAGGGGCCCGCCGAGACCGGTGGGTGATCCTCCGGTGACCTAGGAGACGACGTCCTTGCGGGCGAAACCCCGGAAGGCCAGCGCGAACAGCACCAGCGCGTACGTTACGGACAGGGCGGTGCCCTGGATCATCCCGGACCACTCGGGGCGGGGCTGGATGGCGTCGGCCCAGGCGAACTGCCAGTGCGCGGGCAGGAAGTCGCGCCAGTCGCCGAGGGCGGTCACCGCGTCCAGGACGTTGCCGACGATGGTCAGGCCGACCGCGCCGCCGACCGCGCCGAGCGGGGCGTCGGTCTTGGTCGACAGCCAGAACGCCAGCCCGGCGGTGACCAGTTGGGACACGAAGAGGTACCCGACGACCACCACGAGCCGTTGCGCGGCCGTGCCCGCGGCCAGCTCGCCGCCGGTGGGGATCTCCAGCGGGCCCCAGCCGTAGGCGGCGGTGCCGACGGCGAGGGCGACGACCGGCAGCAGGATCATCGCGGCGAGGCTCATCCCCAGCCCGACGGCCAGCTTGGACCACAGCAGCCGCGCGCGGGGCACGGGGGCGGCGAGCAGATAGCGCAGGGAGGACCAGCCGGCCTCGCTCGCGACCGTGTCCCCGCAGAACAGGGCGACCGGGATGACGAGCAGGAAGCCCGCCGAGACGAACAGGTTCACCGCGGCGAAGTTGGCGCCGGACGCGGTCGCGGTGTCCATCAGGGTGACGCGGCCGTCGGCGCCGTCCGGCTCGCCGCCGATGGCGAAGGCGACGAGCAGCACGAACGGCAGCGCGGCGAGGATCGCGCCCATGACCAGGGTGCGGCGGCGCCCGAGCTGGCGGACCAGCTCGACGCGCAGGGGCAGGGTGCGGCCCGCCCGGTAGCCGGAGGCGGCCTCGGTGAGCGTGCTCATGCGGTACCTCCGATCAGGGTGAGGAAGGCGTCCTCCAGGCGGCGGTGAGGGCCGACCGAGGTCACCCGCACGTCCAGCCGGACGAGTTCGGCGATCAGGCGCTGCGGGGTGCCGGCCGTGCCTTCGGTGTCCAGCCGGACCAGCAGGCCCTCGTCCGCGCGGGCCGCCGAGGCGACACCGGGCAGCGCGGCCACCTTCTCCACCACCGCCTCCTCCAGGGGCGCGGCGGTGCCGACCAGCAGGGTGTCGCCGTTGCCGGTGATCTCCCCGACGGGGCCGGCCTGCACCAGGCGGCCGCGGTCCATCACGACCAGGTGGGTGCAGGACTGCTCGACCTCGGCCAGGAGATGGCTGGAGACGATCACCGTACGGCCGCCGGCCGCGTACCGGATCATCACCTCGCGCATCTCGCGGATCTGGGGCGGGTCCAGGCCGTTCGTCGGCTCGTCCAGGATCAGCAGGTCGGGCAGGCCCAGCATGGCCTGGGCGATGGCGAGGCGCTGGCGCATGCCCTGGGAGTAGGTGCGCACCGCGCGGGCCAGCGCGTCGCCGAGCCCGGCGATCTCCAGGGCCTCCTCCAGACGGGCGTCCTCGGGCGGGCGGCCGGTGGCCCGCCAGTACAGCTCCAGGTTCTCCCGGCCGGACAGGTGCGGCAGGAAGCCCGCGCCCTCGACGAAGGCGCCGACCCGGGACAGCACGGGCGCCCCGGGGCGGACGGCCTGACCGAAGACGCGGATCTCACCGGCGTCGGGCCGGATCAGGCCCATCAGCATGCGCAGGGTGGTGGTCTTGCCCGCGCCGTTCGGCCCGAGCAGGCCGAGCACCTGGCCCTTCTCCACCCGGAAGGACAGGTCGCGGACGCTGTAGCGGTCGCCCTTGGCGTACTTCTTGCTCAGATCGGTGATCTGCAGCGGCACCTCGGCCAGCTCCGGGTCGGGCGCGGGCGCGGCGGTGCGGCGACGGGCGCCGAGCAGCAGGGCCAGGGCGGTCACGGCACCGGCCAGCGGCAGCCACCACACCCATGCGGGCAGCGGGGCGGCGGCGGTCTCCACGCGCGGGGCCGTCGGCACGGACAGGGCGCTCTCCAGGGACACCGTGTACGCCGCCGGGGCCGCCGGGGAGGCGTAGCCGAGGTCGGTGGAGGCCAGGACCAGGCGCAGGCGGTGGCCCTTGTCGACCTCGTGGTCGATGGCGGGGAGGGTGAGGGTGACGTCCTTGCCGGTCGCGGGCTCGGCGGTCGGGGCCTTCCCGGAGCCCGCACTGCCGTTGCCGCTCGTGGGCTTCCCGGCGCCCGCGCTGCCCTGGCCGCTCGTGGCCTTCCCGGCGCCCGCGCCGACCCTGCCGCCCTCACCGCCCTTCACACCCTCCACCCGGACCGGCGCCACCAGCTGGGACGGCAGCACCTGTTGCCTGCCGTCCGGGCCGACGTCGTAGACCTTGGCGAACAGGACCGCGTCCTGGCTCGTCGAGGCCACGTGGACCCTGACCGTGGGCGTGCCCGTGATCCGCAGGCTCTGCCGCAGTGGCGCCGAGTCGAAGCGGGCGTACTGGCCGGGGAAGTCGAGGGAGACGCCGAGGCCGAGGGAGGAGAGCTGGGCGAGGCCGCCGCCGGTGCCGAGGCCGGGCAGGGCGGAGACGGCGGGCGGGCTCGCGCCGGCCGGGTTGGCGAAGGTCTGCTCGCCGCCGCTGAGCGCGATCTCGCGCGCGGCGGAGCGCAGGCCCGGGTAGGCGTCCGCGTCGGCGCCCCGCAACTGGGCGGTGCCGTCGGTGGAGTCGACGCCTCCGGTGCGGGTGACCCGGAAGGCGGGGCCGGTGTCGGCGGCCTTGTCGTCCTTGAGGTAGCGGTCGAACCAGGCCGTGACCCGGGAGCGGACGCGCTCGCCCTCCAGGTCGCCGCCGTCGTGGCCGCCGGCGATCCAGTCGACGTCGACGGGGGCGCCGTTGGCGCGGATCGCCTTCGCCGCCGCGTCGGCGTGGTCCAGCGGGAAGAGGGAGTCCGTCTGGCCCTGCACCAGGAGGGTGGGCACGTCGATGCGGTCGGCGACCGCGGACGGCGAGCGCTCCTGAAGCAGTGCGCGGGCCTCGGCGTCCGGGGTGCCGGACTCGGCGACCCGCTCGTACATCGCGCACAGCCGGGGCTCGAACGCCCGGCAGCCGCCGCCGGAGTTGACGAAGATGCCCGCCCACAGCTTCTTGAACACGCCGTGGGGGAACAGGGCGTCGGCGAGGTTCCAGTAGGTGATGGCCGGGGCGATGGCGTCCACCCGGTCGTCGTGCCCGGCGGCGAGGAGGGCGACCGCGCCGCCGTAGGAGGCACCGGCGACGCCCACGCGCGGGTCGCCCGGCTCGTCGAGCCGGACCTGGGGCTGCCGCGCGAGCCAGTCGATCAGCTTCGAGGCGTCGGCGACCTCGCCCTCCGGGGCGTTCAGCCCGATCCGCCCGGTCGACTCGCCGAAGCCGCGCGCGGACCAGGTCAGCACCGCGTATCCGTCGCGGGCCAGTTCCTCGGCCTGTTCGCGGACGTCGGCCTTGCTGCCGCCGAAGCCGTGCGCGAGGAGGACCGCGGGGCGGCGGCCGCCGGTCGCGGACGTGAAGTAGGAGGTGTCGATCCGCGCACCGCCCGCCCCGGCCAGCACCTGGTCGGTGCGGCGCACCTCGGACTGCTCGTCGGAGGCCACCGCGGTCCATGTCCCGGCCCCGGCCAGCACGACGACGGCGGCCACGGCGGCCGTCAGCCGCCGCGGTCCGCGCAGCAGGCCCCGCAGTCCGGGCACTCGAAGATCCATGCGCCCACGGTACGGGCCGCCACCGACAACCCGGAACAGCCTCCGGTCGGACCCTCCGACCTTCCCCGGGCGTACGGGCCCCGCCGGGTGTACCGCAGCCGTGGTACGGACGAAGGCCCGGGCCCCTGAGGGGCGCCGGTGAGTTCACCTGGGCAAACCCGGGCGGTCACGGGGCTGTCAGTGGGCTCCGCTACAGTCGCCGTTCACAACTGACACACAGTTATGGGGTGGGGATACATGAAGCTGCGGCACACGGCTGCCTGGATAGGCGTGACGGCCGTCGCGCTCGTGACGACCTCCGCGTGCGGTGGCAGCGCGCAGAAGGCCGCTGTCGACAACGCCGACACGATCATGGCGGCGCTGGCGCGGGCGACCGACCGGACGGAGAAGATCGGGTCGGCGCAGATGAACATGACCGCCGACATGGGCAACGGCACACCGGTCAGCATGAACGGCACGTACTCCTGGGGCGACGGGTACGCCTTCGACGTCGAGATGGACACCGCCGCCGCCCAGATGCAGGCGCTCCAGGACGCGCCGACCACGCGCATGCTGTTCGTGGACGGCGCCTACTACTACGACATCGACCCGCAGTCCTCCGGCCCGATCGCGGGCAAGGAGTGGATGAAGATCGACGCGTCGGCGGTGCTCGGCGAGAAGGGCGCCCAGGCGCTCAGCACGAGCCCCGGCGCGAGCAGCCCGGCCGCCTCCATGCGGGGCCTGAAGTTCGCCAAGGACGTCGAGGACCTCGGCAAGGAGACGATCAACGGCAAGAGCACGGTGCACTACCGCGCCGAGCTGGGCGAGAAGGAACTGGGCAAGTTCGCCGACGCCTACACCGAGGACAACCCGTTCACCAGCCTGGCGGGCAACCCGTCCACCATCGTGATGGACATCTGGGTGGGTGCGGACGACCTGCCGGTCCGCATGAAGCAGGACATCGGCAACGTCAGCATGACCATGGACTTCCTGAAGTTCGGCGCCACCGCCGGGGTCGAGGCTCCGCCCGCCGCCGAGACGGGAGACCTCACGGAGCAGATCGAGCAGATGCAGACGCAGCAGGGCTGAGCCCGGGCACCCCGCGCGCCCGGGCTCACAGGAAACGGGCTCAGTGGTTGCGCGGGAAGCCCAGGTCCACGCCCGCCGGGGCCTCGGAGGGGTCCGGCCAGCGGGTGGTGACGACCTTGCCGCGGGTGTAGAAGTGCGTGCCGTCGTTGCCGTAGATGTGGTGGTCGCCGAAGAGGGAGTCCTTCCAGCCGCCGAAGGAGTGGTAGCCGACGGGCACCGGGATCGGGACGTTCACGCCGACCATGCCGGCCTCGATCTCCAGCTGGAAGCGGCGGGCGGCACCGCCGTCACGGGTGAAGATCGCGGTGCCGTTGCCGAACGGGGAGGCGTTGATCAGCGCCACGCCCTCGTCGTAGGTGTCCACGCGCAGCACGCACAGCACCGGGCCGAAGATCTCGTCCTGGTAGGCCTTGGCGCTGGTGGGCACCTTGTCGAGCAGCGAGATGCCGATCCAGTGGCCGTCCTCGAAGCCGTCGACGCTGTAGCCGGTGCCGTCGAGGACGACCTCGCAGCCCTCGGCGGCGGCGCCGGACACGTACGACGCCACCTTGTCGCGGTGGGCGGCGGTGATCAGCGGGCCCATCTCGGAGGCCGGGTCGTTGCCGGGGCCGATCTTGATCTTCTCGGCGCGCTCGCGGATCTTCTCCACCAGCATGTCGCCGATCGAGCCGACGGCGACGACGGCCGAGATGGCCATGCACCGCTCGCCCGCCGAGCCGTACGCCGCCGACACCGCGGCGTCCGCGGCCGCGTCCAGGTCGGCGTCCGGCAGGACCAGCATGTGGTTCTTGGCGCCGCCGAGCGCCTGTACGCGCTTGCCGTTGGCGGAGGCGGTGGTGTGGATGTAGCGGGCGATCGGGGTCGAGCCGACGAAGGACACGGCCTTGACGTCCGGGTGCTCCAGGAGGCGGTCGACGGCCACCTTGTCGCCGTGGACGACGTTGAAGACGCCGTCGGGCAGACCGGCCTCCGACAGCAGCTCGGCGATCTTCAGCGAGGCCGACGGGTCCTTCTCGGACGGCTTCAGCACGAAGGTGTTGCCGCACGCGATGGCGAGCGGGAACATCCACATCGGCACCATCGCCGGGAAGTTGAACGGCGTGATGCCCGCGACGACACCCAGCGGCTGCCGGATCGCGGCCACGTCGACACGGCTGGCGACCTGCGTCGACAGCTCGCCCTTCAGCTGCACGTTGATGCCGCACGCCAGGTCGACGATCTCCAGGCCGCGCGCCACCTCACCCAGGGCGTCGGAGTGCACCTTGCCGTGCTCGGCGGTGATCAGCTCGGCGATCTCGTCGCGGTGGGCGTCCAGCAGCGCGCGGAAGCGGAACAGGATGGTGGTGCGCTGGGCCAGCGAGGACTGGCCCCAGGTCAGGAAGGCCTCCTTCGCGGACTGCACCGCCGCGTCGACCTCCTCGACGGAGGCGAAGGCGACCTTGGTGGTGACGGCGCCGGTGGCCGGGTCGGTGACCGGGCCGAAATTCCCCGACGCGCCTTCGACGGTCTTGCCGCCGATCCAGTGGTTGACGATCTTCGTCATTCCCAGTAACTCCTTCACAGATGGCGGCGTCGGGTCGCAACGTGCCGGTCGTACTCCTCGCGGGCCTTCACCGCCGACGGGCGGGTCGCGGTCTCGGCCACAGGAACATCCCACCAGGCCTGCGCGGGCGGCGCGCCCGACACTGTGTCTGCCGTTTCGGTCTCCACGTAGACACATGTGGCAGTGTCGGCCGCCCGCGCCTGAGCCAGCGCGGACCGCAGGTCGGCCACCGTCTTCGCGCGCAGCACCCGCATGCCGAGGCTGGCGGCGTTGGCGGCCAGGTCCACCGGGAGCGGGGCCGCGCTGTAGCTGCCGTCGTCGGCGCGGAAGCGGTAGGCGGTGCCGAAGCGCTCGCCGCCCACCGACTCCGAAAGGCCGCCGATGGAGGCGTAGCCGTGGTTCTGCACCAGCAGGATCTTGATCGCGATGCCCTCCTGCACGGCCGTGACGATCTCGGTCGGCATCATCAGATACGTGCCGTCCCCGACCAGCGCCCACACCGGGCGCTCCGGCGCGGCCAGCTTCACCCCGATGGCCGCCGGGATCTCGTATCCCATGCACGAGTAGCCGTACTCCAGGTGGTACTGGTCGGCCGACCGGGCCCGCCACAGCTTGTGCAGGTCGCCAGGGAGGGACCCGGCCGCGTTGATGACGATGTCCGTCCCGTCGACCACCGCGTCCAGCGCGCCGAGCACCTGGGTCTGGCTGGGGCGTACGCCGGGGTCGTCGGCGGCGTACGCGGTGTCCACGCGCTGCTCCCAGCGCGTCTTGTCCCGCGTGTACGAGGCGATGTACGAGTCGTCGACCCGGTGTCCGTGCATCGCCAGGGCCTCGGTCAGCTCCGACAGCGCGCTGCGTGCGTCCGCCACGAGCGGGATGCCGGACAGTTTGTGCCCGTCGAAGGGGGCGATGTTGAGGTTGAGGAAGCGGACGCCGTCGCCGGCGAAGAGCGTGCCGGAGGCGGTGGTGAAGTCCGTGTACCGCGTGCCCACCCCGATCACCAGGTCGGCTTCGCGGGCCAGCGCGTCGGCGGTGGCGGTGCCGGTGTGGCCGATGCCTCCGACGTCCTGAGGGTGGTCGTAGGGCAGGGAGCCCTTGCCGGCCTGGGTGGAGGCGACCGGGATGCCGGTGGTCTGCGCGAACTCGGCGAGGGCGTCCTCGGCGCGGCTGTGGTGGACGCCGCCGCCCGCGATCAGCAGGGGCCGGCGGGCTCGCCGTACCGCCCGGACGGCCTCCGCCAGCTCGGCCGGGTCGGCCCCTGGACGTCGTACGGCCCAGGTGCGCTCGGCGAAGAACTCCTCCGGCCAGTCGTACGCCTCCGCCTGGACGTCCTGCGGCAGGGCCAGGGTGACCGCGCCGGTGTCGACGGGGTCGGTGAGCACGCGCATGGCCTGGAGGGCGGCGGGGATCAGGGCCTCGGGGCGGTGGACGCGGTCGAAGTACTTCGACACCGGGCGCAGACAGTCGTTGACCGACACATCGCCCGCGTACGGCACCTCCAGCTGCTGCAGGACCGGGTCGGCGGGCCGGGTCGCGAAGATGTCACCGGGCAGGAGCAGCACGGGCAGGTGGTTGATCGTGGCGAGGGCGGCGCCCGTGACCAGGTTGGTCGCGCCGGGGCCGATGGAGGTGGTCACCGCGTGCGTGGACAGGCGGTTCGACTGGCGGGCGTAGCCGACGGCCGCGTGCACCATGGCCTGTTCGTTGCGGCCCTGGTGGTACGGCATGACGTCGGCGTACTCCACCAGCGCCTGGCCGATCCCGGCGACGTTGCCGTGGCCGAAGATGCCCCAGGTGGCGCCGATCAGCCGACGCCGCTCGCCGTCGCGCTCGGTGTGCTGGGCGGCGAGGAAGCGGACGAGTGCCTGAGCGACGGTGAGCCTGATGGTCATCGGTACCCCTCTGTGTGGGCCGGGTGGAAGCAGATCCGCCACTCGCGCGTCTCGCCGGGGCCCGCCATGACGTTCAGGTAGTACATGGCGTGGCCGGGCTGGGCGATCGACGGGCCGTGCCAGCCGTCGGGGACGAGGACGGCGTCGCCGGAGCGGACCTCGGCGAGGACGTCCGCGCCGCCCTCGCGGGAGGGGGACACGCGCTGGTAGCCGTAGCCGTGCTCGCCCTCGATCTCGAAGTAGTAGATCTCCTCCAGCTCCGCCTCCTCGCCCGGCCGGTGCTCGTCGTGCTTGTGCGGCGGGTACGACGACCAGTTGCCGCCCGGTGTGATCACCTCGACGGCGATCAGCCGGTCGCAGTCGAAGGCGTCGGCGGACGCGAAGTTGCGGACCTGGCGGGCGCAGCCGCCGCTGCCGCGCTGTTCGACGGGGACCTCCGGCGCGGGGCCGTAGCGGGCGGGGAGTCGGCGCTCGCACTTCGCTCCTGCCAGGGCGAAGCGGCCTCCCGCACCGGAGGCGATCTGGACCCGGGTGTCACGGGGCACGTACGCGAAGTCGGTGACCGACGCGAAGACGCTGTCCCGGCCCAGGAGTTGGAAGTCGGCGTCCGCCGTGTGCACGCTACAGCCGCCGTGCAGCGGAAGCACGATCCACTCGCTGTCCCCGGTGGAGAACGTGTGGTCGCCGCCCGCCTCCAGCTCGACGACCCGCAGACTGCTGTAGGTCCAGCCGGCCCGTTCGGGGTCGATGTCGACGGCGTACGGGCCGCTCGCGGTGGCACCCCGGGGAATGTGCAGCTCCTTGCTCATGCGGCCCTCACAGCAGTCCGACGGCGGTGTCCACGGCGGCGGCCACGTCGCCGTCCGCCGGGTACAGCAGCGAGCGGCCCACCACCAGGCCGCGCACGGTGGGCAGGTGCAGCGCGCCCCGCCACTTCTCGTACGCCCGGTCCTGATCGTCGCCGACGTCCCCGCCGAGCAGCACGGCCGGCAGGGTCGTGGTCTCCATGACGCGGGCCATGTCGTCGGGCTCGTCGGTGACGGGCACCTTCAGCCAGGTGTAGGCCGAACTGCCGCCCAGGCCCGAGGCGATGGCGAGGGACCGGGTGACGGCGTCGGCGGACAGATCGTTGCGCAGCCGTCCGTCCGGGTCGCGTCCGCAGAGGAACGGCTCGACGAACACGGGGAGTCGGCGCGCGGCCATGTCGTCGATCGCGCGGGCGGTGGACTCCAGGGTGGCCAGCGAACCCGGGTCGTCGTAGTCGATGCGCAGCAGCAGCTTCCCGGCGTCGAAGCCGAGGCGCTGGATGTCCTCGGGGCGGTGGCCGGTGAAGCGGTCGTCGAGCTCGAAGCGGGCGCCCTGCAGTCCGCCGCGGTTCATCGAGCCCATGACGACCTTGTGGTCGAGCGCTCCGAGCAGCAGCAGGTCGTCGAGGATGTCGGCGGTGGCCAGCACCCCGTCGACGCCGGGCCGGGACAGCGCCAGGACCAGCCGTGCCAGCAGATCGGCCCGGTTGGCCATCGCGAGGCGGTGCTCCCCCACCCCGAGCGCGCCCCGCGCGGGGTGGTCGGCCGCCACGATCATCAGCCGGCCACTGTCCCCGATCAGCGGCCTGCGCAGCCGCCGCGCGGCCGCCTCGGCGACGGCCTCGGGGTGCCGGGTGCGCAGCCGTACGAGCTCGGCGACGTCGACGTCGGGGAGCGCGAGCGCCCGGTGGGTGTGCGACCCGCCCACCCGGCCGCCCCTCACAGCACCGCTCCCGCGCTCAGGGCCGCCTCGATCTCGGCCGGGGTCGGCATCGCCGAGGAGCACTCCAGGCGGGAGGCGACGATCGCGCCGGCGGCGTTGGCGTGACGCACGGTCGTCTCCAGGTCCCAGCCCTCGATGAGGCCGTGGCACAGGGAGCCGCCGAAGGCGTCCCCGGCGCCGAGGCCGTTGAGGACGGTCACGGGCAGGGGCGGCACCTCGGCGGATTCGCCGTCGGCGCCGACCGCGAGGACGCCCTTGGGGCCCTGCTTGACGACCGCGAGCCGGACGCCCGCGGCCAGCAACGCCCGTGCGGCGGCGTGGGGTTCGCGCTCGCCGGTGGCGACCTCCACCTCGTCGAGGTTGCCGACGGCGACCGTGGCGTGCCGCAGGGCCTCGGCGTAGAAGGGGCGGGCGGTGTCGGGGTCCTGCCAGAACATGGGCCGCCAGTCGAGGTCGAAGACCGTCGTGCCGGCCTTCGCGCGATGGGCGAGCGCCGCGAGGGTCGCCGTACGGCTGGGCTCCTCGCTCAGGCCGGTGCCGGTGATCCAGAAGACGCGGGCCTCGCGTACGGCGTCCAGGTCGAGGTCGTGGGCGTCGATCTCCAGGTCGGGGGCCTTGGGCTGCCGGTAGAAGTACAGCGGGAAGTCGTCGGGCGGGAAGATCTCGCAGAAGGTGAGGGGTGTCTTCAGCGCGGGCACCGGCGTCACCCACCGGTCGTCGACGCCGAACTCCCGCAGCGCCCGGTGGAGATAGGCCCCGAAGGGGTCGTCCCCGGTCCGGCTGATCAGCGCCGTACGGCGGCCGAGGCGGGCCGCGGCGACGGCGACGTTGGCCGCGGAGCCGCCGAGGAACTTGCCGAAGGCCGTCACCTCGGCCAACGGGACCCCCGCCTGGAGCGGGTAGAGGTCCACGCCCAGCCGCCCCATGGTGATCAGGTCGTACGCCATCGCGTTCCCTTCGTGCCGTCGGATCGGCTGACTCCGGTGTCTGTTCCGGTTTCTAGCCCTGTCCCCGCGGCCCTGTCAATATTTTGTCCGGACATTCGGACCAGTGCTTGACACCCTTTCCGGGGCCCCGCACGCTGGCGCCCATGACGTCGCTGTCGCCTCAGTCCTCACTGTCCCGCATCCGCATCGGTTCGGCGCCCGACTCCTGGGGCGTGTGGTTCCCCGACGACCCCCGCCAGGTGCCCTGGCAGCGCTTCCTCGACGAGGTCGCCGCGTCCGGCTACGAGTGGATCGAGCTGGGCCCGTACGGGTATCTGCCGACCGACCCGGCCGTGCTCGCCGAGGAGACGGCGAAACGCGGCCTGAAGGTGTCGGCGGGCACGGTCTTCACCGGCCTGCACCACGGCCCGGACGTCTGGGACCGGACCTGGGCGCATGTCGCCGACAACGCCGCCCTGGCCCAGGCGATGGGCGCCCGGCACCTCGTCGTCATCCCCTCCTTCTGGCGGGACGACAAGACCGGCGAGGTGCTGGAGCCGAGCACGCTCACCCCCGGGCAGTGGCGCGACCTCACCTCCCTGACCGAGCGCCTCGGCCGCGAGGTGCGCGAGCGCTACGGGCTCGGAATCGTCGTCCACCCGCACGCCGACACCCACATCGACACCGAGGAGAACGTGACCCGCTTCCTCGACGGCACCGACTCCTCGCTCGTGTCCCTGTGCCTGGACACCGGCCACTACGCCTACTGCGGCGGCGACAGCGTGAAGCTGATCGAGACCTACGGCGAGCGCATCGGCTATCTGCACCTCAAGCAGGTGGACCCGGAGATCCTCGCGGACGTACGGGCGAACGGGACGCCCTTCGGGCCGGCCGTGGCGCAGGGCGTCATGTGCGAGCCGCCGGCCGGGGTGCCCGCGCTGGGACCCGTACTGGAGGCGGCGCGGAAGCTGGACGTGGACCTGTTCGCGATCGTCGAGCAGGACATGTACCCCTGCGAGCCGGACCGGCCGCTGCCGATCGCCCGCAGGACACGGGCCTATCTGCGGTCCTGCGGGGCCTGACGGACCTACACCTGTGCGGCCCGTGTACGCCATGTATCACTTCTGTCACCGACACCACCCCCTTGTCACAGATGTCCCGTGCACGCGGCCCCTCCGTCACACCCTGCCCACGGCCGCTTCCTCTCCGTCACGCCGCGTCGTTCACCGGGCACAGGCCTGGTGATCGCCAGCACTGCGCCCGGCTCCCCCGACGGCCACCCCCGGCCGCGCCGCGGCGCGACGCAGGGAGGTGCGACTCATGACCGACCGACGGCTGTGGTCCTACAAGGAGATCGCTGCGCACATCAAGGTGCAGCCCGACACCGTGCGCTCCTACCGCAAGCACGGGCTGCTGCCACCACCCGACCACGTGGAGGGCGGCAAGCCCTACTGGTACGCCGACACCGTCCGCGCATGGGTCGCCTCCCGGCCCGGGAACCGGGGGCGCCGGGCCGACTGACCCCCGGGAAATCCAGCTGTGCCCCACCTGCCGGGTGGGGCACAGTGCCGTCCATGGACTTCTCGACCAAGCCGGTGCTGACCGGCGAACGGGCCGTGCTCAGGCCCTTCACCGCCGCCGACGCGGACACGATGTGGGAGATCATCGGCGACCCCGAGGTGCTCCGCTTCACCTACGAGCCCGGCAGCGACCTCGACCTGGACAAGGTGCGCTCCTGGTACGCCACACGCTCCGAGCAGACCGACCGGCTCGACCTGGCCGTCACCGACCGGGAGACCGGCGAGGTCGTCGGCGAGGTGGTGCTCTACGAGTGGGACCCGCACGCGCGCAGCTGCACCTTCCGCACCCTGCTGGGCCCGCGCGGCCGGGGGCGCGGGCTCGGCACCGAGGCGATGCGGCTGATCGTCGGCCACGGCTTCGAGCAACTGGGCCTGCACCGCATCGAGCTGACGGCCTACGGCCACAACCACCGGGCCCTGCACGTCTACGAGAAGGTCGGCTTCACCGTCGAGGGCATCCGCCGGGAGGCGGCCCTGCGGGACGGCGAGTGGGCCGACGAGGTCATCATGGCCGTGCTGGACCGGGAGTGGGCCGCCCTCAGCGCCACGGCTCGATGACCGTCACCCCCGCCCCGGGCGCCGTACCCAGCTCCGCGAGCGCCTTCGGTACGGCGTCCAGGGCGATGCTCGACGTGACCAGCAGGTCGGGCCGCAGCACGCCCGCGCGGACGGCCTCCAGCATCGCCGGGTAGGTGTGCGCGGCCATGCCGTGGCTGCCGAGGAGCTCCAGCTCCAGGGCGATGGCGCGGGCCAGCGGCACGGGGGTGGTGCCGTCGGCGGAGGGCAGCAGGCCGACCTGGACATGGCGGCCGCGGCGGCGCAGGCCGTTGACGGAGGCGGCGCAGGTGGCGGGCGAGCCCAGGGCGTCCAGCGACAGATGGGCGCCGCCGCCGGTGAGGTCCAGGACGGCGGCCGCCGTGTCCGGGACCCGGGAGGCGTCCAGGACGTGGGCCGCCCCGAAGGCCCGCGCCAGCTCCAGCGCCCGCGGCGAGACGTCGACGGCGACGACCCGCGCGCCGGAGGCCGCCGCGATCATCACCGCGGACAGCCCGACCCCGCCGCACCCGTGCACGGCCACCCACTCCCCCGCGGCGACCCGCCCCTGCTGCACGACCGCGCGGAACGCGGTGGCGAACCGGCAGCCGAGCGAGGCGGCGGTGGCGTACGACAGGTCGTCGGGTATCGCGACCAGGTTGACGTCGGCGTGGTCCAGGGCGACGTACTGCGCGAAGGAGCCCCAGTGGGTGAAGCCCGGCTGCGTCTGGCGCTCGCACACCTGGTGGTCGCCGGCCGCGCAGGACGCACAGGTGCCGCAGCCGCACACGAAGGGCACGGTGACCCGGTCGCCGGGCCGCCAGCTGGTCACCCGGTCGCCGACGGCCTCGACGGTCCCGGCGAGTTCATGACCGGGCACGTGCGGCAGCGTGATGTCCGGGTCGTGGCCCATCCAGCCGTGCCAGTCGCTGCGGCACAGCCCCGTCGCCTCCACCCGCACCACGACGCCGTGCCCGGCCGGACGCGGGTCCGGCACCTCCCGCACCTCGGCCGTCTCGCCGTACCGCTCGAACACCACTGCGCGCATGTGCGACCCCTCTCTCCGCCCGAACGTTAACGCGGCACGCGCGTGTCACCGCTTGGTGAAGTACCCCCCAGGGGTATACAGTGAGGAGTGCGGGACCCACCGTGGACCCCACCAGCCACCCGCGCCTCGACGAGGAGTAACGACATGACCGCCCAGACCGACACCGTCACCGCCGTCTACAAGGTCAGCGGCATGAGCTGCGGCCACTGCGAGGGCGCGATCTCCGCCGAGATCTCCCAGCTGCCCGGCGTCACCTCGGTGAAGGCCGTCGCCGCCAGTGGCGAGGTCACGGTCGTCTCCACCGCCCCGCTGGACGAGGAGGCCGTCCGCGCCGCCGTCGACGAGGCCGGCTACGAGCTGACCGGCCGCGCCTGAGCCCCACCCGCCTCCCCACGGGCCGTACCGGCCGCCGATACTGGCCTGGTACGGCCCGGTCCGTTTTCTGGAGTACGACGATGACCAGCACCCCCGAGGCACCCACGGCCCCCGCTGCCGAGGTCGAGCTGCTCATCGGAGGGATGACCTGCGCCTCCTGCGCGGCCCGCATCGAGAAGAAGCTCAACCGCATTCAGGGCGTGACCGCGACGGTCAACTACGCCACCGAGAAGGCCCGGGTCAGCTACCCGGCCGGTGTCGAGGTCGCCGACCTGATCGCGACGGTGGAGCGGACGGGTTACACGGCCGAGGAGCCGACGCCTGTCGAGGCTCTTCAGGAAGAGGCCCCGCAGGACGATCCCGAGCTGGTGTCCCTGCGAGGGCGCCTGCTCGTCTCCGCCCTGCTCGCCGCACCCGTCGTGCTGCTCGCCATGGTCCCGGCCCTCCAGTTCGACAACTGGCAGTGGCTCTCCCTCACCCTCGCCGCGCCCGTCGTCGTCTGGGGCGGCCTGCCCTTCCACCGGGCCGCCTTCACCAACGTCCGGCACGGCGCGTCCACCATGGACACCCTCGTCTCCCTGGGCACGCTGGCCGCCTTCGGCTGGTCCCTGTGGGCGCTGTTCCTCGGCGACGCGGGCATGCCCGGCATGCGGCACGGCTTCGACCTCACCGTCTCCCGGACCGACGCCTCCTCCACGCTCTATCTGGAGGTCGCCGCCGGAGTCACGGCCTTCCTGCTGCTCGGGCGCTATCTGGAGGCCCGCGCCAAGCGCCACGCCGGGGCCGCCCTGCGGGCGCTGATGGAGCTGGGCGCCAAGGACGTGGCCGTGCTGCGGGACGGGCGCGAGGTGCGGGTGCCCGTCGACGCGCTGGGCGTCGGCGACCTGTTCGTCGTGCGCCCCGGCGAGAAGATCGCCACCGACGGCGTGGTCGCCGAGGGCGCCTCGGCCGTGGACGCCTCGCTGCTCACCGGCGAGTCCGTGCCGGTCGACGTGGCGCCCGGGGACCCGGTGACCGGCGCGACCGTCAACGCCGGCGGCCGTCTCGTCGTACGCGCCACCCGGGTCGGCGCCGACACCCGGCTCGCGCGGATGGCGAAGCTCGTGGAGGAGGCGCAGAGCGGCAAGGCCGAGGTGCAGCGGCTCGCCGACCGGGTCGCGGCGGTGTTCGTGCCGGTCGTCATCGCGCTGGCGCTGGGCACGCTCGGCTTCTGGCTGGGCTCGGGGGCCGGGCCGACCCCGGCCTTCACGGCCGCCGTGGCCGTACTGATCATCGCCTGCCCCTGCGCGCTGGGCCTCGCCACGCCGACCGCGCTGCTCGTCGGCACCGGCCGGGGCGCGCAGCTCGGCATCCTCATCAAGGGCCCCGAGGTCCTGGAGTCGACGCGGCGGGTCGACACCGTCGTACTCGACAAGACCGGGACGGTGACGACCGGCCGGATGACGCTGCACGAGGTGTACGCGGCCGAGGGCACCGACGAGAAGCAGTTGCTGCGGCTGGCGGGCGCCCTGGAGCACGCCTCCGAGCATCCGGTCGCCCGGGCGGTCGTCGCGGGCGCGGAGGAGCGCGTCGGGCCGCTGCCGGAGGTCGAGCACTTCGAGAACGTCCCCGGGCGGGGCGTACGCGGGCGCGTGGACGGCCATGAGGTGGCGGTGGGGCGCCTCTTCGGGCCGCTGGGTGAGGAGTTGTCGCGGGCGCGCGCCGAGGCCGAGAGCGGCGGGCGTACGGCCGTGGTGGTGGGCTGGGACGGGGAGGCGCGCGGAGTTCTCGCCGTCGCCGACGCCGTGAAGGACACCAGCGCCGAGGCGGTGCGCGAGCTGCGCGCGCTGGGGCTCACTCCGGTGCTGCTCACCGGGGACAACCGGGCGGTCGCCGAGGCCGTGGCCCACGAGGTGGGCATCGAGCGGGTGGTCGCCGAGGTGCTGCCCGAGGACAAGGTGGACGCCGTACGGCGGCTGCAGGCCGAGGGGCGTGTGGTCGCCATGGTCGGCGACGGCGTCAACGACGCGGCCGCGCTGGCCGCCGCGGACCTGGGGCTCGCGATGGGCACGGGGACCGACGCGGCGATCGAGGCCGGCGATCTGACGCTGGTCCGCGGGGATCTGCGCGTGGCCGCGGACGCGATCCGGCTGTCGCGCAGGACGCTGGCCACGATCAAGGGCAACCTGGTGTGGGCGTTCGGCTACAACGTGGCCGCGCTGCCGCTGGCCGCGGCCGGGCTGCTCAACCCGATGATCGCGGGCGCCGCGATGGCCTTCTCCTCCGTCTTCGTCGTCACCAACAGCCTGCGGCTGCGGACGTTCCGTACGGCGGACGCGGCTCATGGACGTACCGGACGGTAAGGACGGGGGCCCTCTGGAGTCCCGGGCGGGCCTCACATAAGCTCTTCACAAGTCTCGCGCATCTTCCTTACGCTGGGGCATCGTTCGCCGAACATGTCTCTTGCTCATCTAAGGGGACATTTGCAAGAGACGCAGATCACAGTGATGTGAACGTAACCATCGAAGGGGTTCGAAGGTCTAAGTTGGCGATGTCGGAAGGCGTCTTGGGGGGCGCTGACCGACGTCTGAGGTTGTCTTGGGGGACTGCCTCAGAGTTTGCGTTGCCGGGGCACGCACGCGGGAAGCTTTGAGCGGCCCTCCCAGCGTGCGTTGTCCCGGCAGACCGCAGCCCCTTTTTGGAGCGGCGCGGGCAGTTTTCCTGCCCCTGCCGCTCGACAGCGATTCAGGCGCTGTGTCCTCACAAGCGCCCGGCCGGATCCCGTGGGGGGAATCCGCACCGGGACATGGGAAGGCGCCCTGGTCGTCGGCCCGTGGGGGGACCGACGCACCGGGGCGCCTTCTTCTTTGCCGCCTACGACTTTGTCCGCCTACGACGAGGCCCCGCACCCATCGGAACGGGGCGGGGCCTGATCAGGTGCGAGTCCTCCGAAGTGAGGGTCAGCGCTCCTCGACCGGGACGAAGTCGCGCTCGACGACACCCGTGCTGTGCTGACCCGGGGGACAACCCCCGGACCCCCGGCAGCGCCTTGGAGCCACCACGCGTCGATGCCGTAGGACTCGACCCGAGGGCGGACACACACCCTCAGCGGCGGGGCGCCAGGAAAGCGACGCCCCTCACCGGAGGTGTCAGCGCTCCTCGACCGGGACGAAGTCGCGCTCGACGACACCCGTGCTGTGCTGACCCGGGGGACAACCCCCGGACCCCCGGCAGCGCCTTGGAGCCACCACGCGTCGATGCCGTAGGACTCGACCCGAGGGCGGACACACACCCTCAGCGGCGGGGCGCCAGGAAAGCGACGCCCCTCACCGGAGGTGTCAGCGCTCCTCGACCGGGACGAAGTCGCGCTCGACGACACCCGTGTAGATCTGGCGCGGGCGGCCGATGCGGGAGCCCGGCTCCTTGATCATCTCGTGCCACTGGGCGATCCAGCCCGGGAGGCGGCCGAGGGCGAACAGGACCGTGAACATCTCGGTCGGGAAGCCCATGGCCCGGTAGATGAGGCCGGTGTAGAAGTCGACGTTCGGGTAGAGGTTGCGCGAGACGAAGTAGTCGTCGGCGAGCGCGTGCTCCTCCAGCTTCAGGGCGATGTCCAGCAGCTCGTCGGACTTGCCGAGGGCGGAGAGGACGTCGTGCGCGGCGGCCTTGATGATCTTCGCGCGCGGGTCGAAGTTCTTGTAGACCCGGTGGCCGAAGCCCATCAGACGGACGCCGTCCTCCTTGTTCTTCACCTTGCGGATGAAGGAGTCGACGTCGCCGCCGGAGGCCTGGATGCCCTCCAGCATCTCCAGGACGGACTGGTTGGCGCCGCCGTGCAGCGGGCCCCAGAGCGCGGAGATACCGGCGGAGATCGACGCGAACATGTTCGCCTGCGACGAGCCGACCAGACGGACCGTCGACGTCGAACAGTTCTGCTCGTGGTCCGCGTGCAGGATCAGCAGCTTGTCGAGCGCGGCGACGACGACCGGGTCGAGCTCGAACTCCTGCGCCGGCACCGAGAAGGTCATCCGCAGGAAGTTCTCGACGTAGCCGAGGTCGTTGCGCGGGTAGACGAACGGGTGGCCCACCGACTTCTTGTAGGCGTAGGCCGCGATCGTCGGAAGCTTGGCGAGAAGGCGGATCGTGGAGAGGTTCCGCTGCTTCTCGTCGAACGGGTTGTGGCTGTCCTGGTAGAAGGTGGACAGCGCCGAGACCACCGAGGACAGCATCGCCATCGGGTGGGCGTCACGCGGGAAGCCGCGGTAGAAGTTCTTGACGTCCTCGTGCAGCAGGGTGTGCTGCGTGATCTCGCTCTTGAACGCGGTGAGCTGGTCGACGGTCGGCAGCTCGCCGTTGATCAGCAGGTACGCCACCTCCAGGAAGGTGGAGCGCTCGGCGAGCTGCTCGATCGGGTAGCCGCGGTAGCGAAGAATCCCCGCCTCGCCGTCGAGATAGGTGATGGCGGATTTATAAGCGGCGGTGTTGCCGTACCCGCTGTCCAGGGTCACGAGACCGGTCTGGGCGCGCAGCTTCCCGATGTCGAAGCCCTTGTCCCCGACGGTGCTGTCGATCACCGGGTAGGTGTACTCGCTGCCGTCGTACCGCAGTACTACAGAGTTGTCGCTCACGTCTTCCCTCACCGACGTAGTGCCTCATCTTCGAGGTGCCCTGACTGTCTCTACCATCCCCCATTTGGCTCAGGAGAGTGCACTCGGGGTCGACCATTGGGCTTATCGGCGGCACTCAGTGCCGCCAACTTGCCCATCCTGCCCCCTCCACCGGGCCACGGGAAGTGCTCTGTGACCTTTGCGACTCGTTTGATCGATCATTTTTCGTCGCAAGGAGTATGAAGCGCGCTCAACCGCCGGTTCGGCCGCCTGTGAGGCGGAAGTCCAGCGCTGTGCAGCGCCGGCCCGCCGACACCGTGCGCACCGCCTGGCCGATGGCTCTGCGCGAACCGACGAGGACGACCAGCCGTTTCGCCCGGGTGACCGCCGTGTACAGCAGGTTCCGCTGGAGCATCATCCACGCACCGGTCGTGACGGGGATCACGACCGCTGGATATTCACTTCCCTGCGAGCGGTGAATGGTCACCGCGTAGGCGTGCGCCAGTTCGTCCAGCTCGTCGAATTCGTACGGCACCTCCTCGTCCTCGTCCGTCAGCACCGTGAGCCGCTGGTCGACCGGGTCGAGCGAGGTGACCACGCCCACGGTGCCGTTGAAGACACCGTTCCTCCCCTTGTCGTAATTGTTGCGGACCTGGGTGACCTTGTCCCCCACGCGGAAGACCCGCCCGCCGAACCGCTTCTCGGGCACGTCCGGCCGCCCCGGCGTGATGGCCTGCTGCAACAGGCCGTTGAGCGTGCCCGCGCCCGCCGGTCCCCGGTGCATCGGCGCCAGCACCTGCACGTCCCGGCGCGGGTCGAGCCCGAACCGGGCCGGAATCCGCCGGGCCGCGACATCGACGGTGAGCCGGCCGGCCTCCTCGGTGTCGTCCTCCACGAAGAGGAAGAAGTCCTTCATGCCGTCGGTGAGCGGATGCTGCCCGGCGTTGATCCGGTGCGCGTTGGTGACCACGCCGGACTGCTGCGCCTGCCGGAACACCCGCGTGAGCCGCACGGCGGGCACCGGGCTGCCGTCTACGAGGAGGTCCCGCAGCACCTCCCCCGCCCCGACGCTGGGCAACTGGTCCACGTCCCCGACGAAGAGCAGGTGCGCCCCGGGCGGCACGGCCTTCACGAGCTTGTTGGCGAGCAGCAGGTCCAGCATGGACGCCTCGTCGACGACGACCAGGTCGGCGTCGAGGGGCCGGTCCTTGTCGTACGCCGCGTCCCCGCCGGGCTTGAGTTCCAGGAGCCGGTGCACGGTGGAGGCCTCGGCCCCGGTCAGCTCGGCCAGCCGCTTGGCGGCACGCCCGGTGGGAGCGGCCAGCAGCACCTTCGCCTGCTTGGCGCGGGCCAGCTCCACGATCGACCGGACGGTGAAGGACTTGCCACAGCCCGGCCCACCGGTGAGGACGGCGACCTTCTCGGTCAACGCCAGCTTGACGGCGGCCTCCTGCTCGGGAGCCAGCTCGGCCCCGGTGCGGGCCTTCAGCCAGCCGAGGGCCTTGCCCCAGTCGACCTCGCGGAAACCGGGCATCCGGTCCTGCTCGGTGCGCAGGAGCTGGAGGAGCCGGCCGGACAGGGACAGTTCGGCGCGGTGGAAGGGGACGAGGTAGATCGCGGTGACGGGCTCGTCGGACGATGAATCAGGCCCGGGCACTTTCTCTCGTACGACGCCCGGTTCGCCGCTCTCCTCGTCCGGCTCGGCCAGCTCGGCGAGGCACTCGATGACGAGGCCCGTGTCGACCTGGAGCAGCTTCACGGCGTCCGCGATGAGCCGTTCCTCGGGAAGGAAGCAGTGCCCTTGGTCGGTGGACTGCGACAGCGCGTACTGCAAGCCCGCCTTGACCCGCTCGGGGCTGTCGTGCGGGATGCCGACGGACTGGGCGATCTTGTCGGCGGTGAGGAAGCCGATGCCCCAGACGTCGGCGGCGAGGCGGTAGGGCTGGTTCTTCACGACGGAGATGGAGGCGTCCCCGTACTTCTTGTAGATGCGGACGGCGATGGAGGTGGAGACGCCGACGGTCTGGAGGAAGACCATCACCTCTTTGATCGCCTTCTGCTCCTCCCAGGCGTCCGCGATCTTCTTCGTCCGCTTGGGTCCGAGCCCGGGGACCTCGATGAGCCGCTTGGGCTCCTCCTCGATGATCCGCAGCGTGTCCAGCCCGAAGTGCTGCGTGATCCGGTCCGCGAAGACCGGCCCGATGCCCTTCACCAGCCCCGACCCCAGATACCGCCGGATGCCCTGCACCGTGGCCGGCAGCAGGGTGGTGTAGTTCTCGACGGTGAACTGCTTGCCGTACTGAGGGTGCGATCCCCAGCGCCCCTCCATCCGGAGAGACTCCCCCACCTGGGCACCGAGCAGCGCCCCGACGACCGTCAGCAGATCACCGGCGCCTCTGCCGGTGTCCACCCGCGCGACCGTGTAGCCGTTGTCCTCGTTGGCGTACGTGATCCTCTCCAGCACGCCTTCGAGCACGGCCATACGCCGCTCGCCGGTGGGGTTCGCCGTTCCGTGGGGCATGGGTCGACGGTAGCGGTGGGGTGTGACAGTCCGGGGGCGGGTGTCGATTTCGATCGCCTCGGCGCAAGCCTTGAACAAAGGGGCCGTCCCGCGTTTGACGCGGGCGTGGCATGGGGCTGGACTGGATGAACAGGCACAGCCGCCGGAGGCCATTCCAAGGAGCGCGGCGATGACTACTACGGACACCTTCGAACTTCTGCAGCCGTACAGAGTCGCCGAGGAGACGTTCGTCATCCCGTGGGCCCTGGAGGCTCCGCCGGTCGGCCACTTCCCGATGAACTCGATGGTGATCCGGGGAGCCGAACCGGTGCTCGTGGACACGGGGGCGCCGGCGGTTCGATCCCAGTGGCTGGAGGCCGCCTGGTCCGTGGTGGACCCGCTGGACGTGCGGTGGATCTTCCTCACCCACGACGACCGTGACCACGCGGGCAACCTGCTGGCCGTCCTCGCCGAATGCCCGAACGCGACCCTGCTGACGACCTGGTTCTCGATCGGGCGGATGGCGGAGGAGTGGGAGACACCGGTCAACCGGTGCCGTTTCATGATCGACGGCGACACGGTGGACATCGGTGACCGCACCCTGGTGGCCAAACGGCCGCCGCTGTACGACAACCCGACGACCCGCTCCCTCTTCGACTCGAAGACGAGGGTCCTGTGGGCGGTGGACACCTTCGCGACGAACGTGCCCGCTCCCCTGCCCGACGTCGCCGGCCTGTCCGACGAGGAGTTCCGCGACGGGCAGTACTTCGGCGGGCGGCTGGTCTCTCCCTGGGTGGCGTTGCTGGACGACCAGAAGTTCCGGGCGGTGGTGGACGACTTCCAGCGGCTGGGCGCCGAGGTCGTCGCCGGCTGCCACACACCTGTGCTGCACGGATCACGCGTCGCGGCGGCCTTCGATCTTCTGCGCAAACTGCCCGGGGTTCCGGCCTGGACGGAGTTCACCCAGGCCGACCTCGACCGGTGGATGGAGATGGCCGAGACCTCGGTCCCGCCCGAACAGCCACGGCCGTCGGCCACGTGACGGACCTCGTGGCCGAGAGGCGTTGTCGGGCGGCCCCACCTTGCCAAGAAAGCGGGCCCACCCTGGCCATGCCCGCGCTCTCCCGGGCCTGGCAGGCTGTGGATCATGACTGTGCGAACCGTGCTCCTTTATGGCTGTGCAGCGGCTGTCGTCATGCCCGGGACTCAGATCCTGGCGGCGGTGATCGGGCCGGGGCGGGCGGCGGGCGGCCCGCTGGTGCCGCTCGGGGCCTGGCGGCGGCCGTTCCCCGTGGGCGCGGCAGCCCTGGTGGCGTTGATGACGGCTTTCGCTGTCGCGCAGAGCGCCTTCCCCGCCATGGTCGGGCGCCTGGAGCGCGTGCCGGATGGTGCGTGGTGGCGGGTGCTGACCGCTTTGCTGGTGCAGTCCTCGGGGTGGTTCCAGATCGTCTTCAATCTGGCCGCGCTCATCGCCGTCGCCCCGGTCGCCGAGTGGCTGTTCGGCACCGTGCGCATGCTGGGGGTCTACGTCACCGGCGGCGTAGCGGCACAGGTCGTGAGCGCGGCGGGCTGGAGTCCGCACGGAGCGGGTAATTCCGTGGCCGTCTGTGCTCTGGTCGGTGCGCTGGCCGCCGGATACGCGCTGCGCGGCTCTGTCCCCGGCGTGCGTCGCCTGGCCCTGCTCGTGCCCGCCGCCGGCACCGTGCTGTGCCTGCTCGCCGACAACCACGGTGTGGGCCTCCTGGTCGGCGCCGCCCTGGGAACGGGGCTCACCCTGCTCCAGCGGACGGACGAGCCGGTCGGCAGACCGGCAACCCCCTGACCCACGGGGTCGATTCACGCCGCCTCTCCCTAGGATGTTGCGCTCTCAAGCAGTAGCCGTGCGGGACGCGTTGGGGGCGTGGGGGCGTGGCCATGCTGGTGAAGGAATACCGGACCGAGGTCGTGGCCGCCGGGGAGCGGTGGGAGTTGTGGCAGGACATCGCTGCGCGGACGCATCTGCCGAACCTGCTCAGGAGTGAGCAGGACGAGGACTTCCGGGCCGTGATGCGGGTGCTCGCGCTCGGGGACGTACAGGTGGCCGATCTGTCGTTCCCGCAGCTGGAGTCGGTGCGGACGCCCCGGGCGATACGGCGGTTCGACCCCGAGGTGTACCAGATCAACTGCCAGTTCACGGGGAAGGGCGGGCTCGCGCACAACGGGCGGCAGGACCTGTTCGGCCCGGGCGACCTCGTCATCGTCGACAGCAGCCTGCCGTACGAGGCCCGGCACCTTCCGCCGGGGCCCGAGGTGAATGGAACCTGCGTCGTCGTCACCGTTCCGCATGCGCTGCTGCCGCTGCCGCCCCGCACCCTCCGCCAAGTCTTAGCCGTGCCCCTTCCCCTCGGGCACGGCATCGGCGGTGTGTTGTACCGCTGGCTCGCCGAAGTCGCCTCCCGGTCGTACGAGTTCGCCCCCTCCGACGCCGTCACGCTCGGGGGCGTGACCACTGATCTGCTCACCTCCGTGCTGGGGCAGGCCCTCGACGCCGAGGACGCGATGAGTCCCGAGTCGCGGCGACGGGCCCTGCACACCAGGGCGTTGGACTTCATCGACCGCAACCTCGGCGACCCCGCGCTGTCGCCCGCCAGTGTCGCCGCCGCGCACGGGGTGTCCGTACGGCATCTGCACCAGCTGTTCGCCGAGGAGGGGGCCACCCCGGCGGCGTGGATACGGCACCGGCGGCTGGAGCACTGCCGGCGGGACCTCGCCGACCCCGGGCTGCGGTCGCGGCCGATCGCGGCGCTGGCCGCGCGGTGGGGGTTCCGGGACCCGGCCGCGTCCAGCCGGCAGTTCCGGCGGGCGTACGGCATGTCGCCCAGGGATTACCGGCATCACACGTGAGAGCACAGGAACGTGCAGAAATCGCCAAGATCCGTGCACTCTTGGCCAATGAATTCCGCCGCCCGGCGTGGCCATGCTTTTTCTCCGCACCGCTTCGTCCCGTCGGGGAGAAGCAGGGGGAAGCCGGGGGAAGCCGGTGTGCGGTGCCCGCGGACGCAGCCGTGGTCGCCGCACACCACCGTACGGGGTGATGGACATGCGTGTGGGGATCACCGTGGAGAGCCGGGTCGCCGGAACCGGCGTCCATGAGCTGTGGCGCAGACTGGCGACCGAACCGGCCCTGCGCGGGCGGGTCCGCGCCGACACCTCCCTGGTCCTGCCGCCGGGCTCGGCCGAGGCGCGTCCGCAGGTGCTGCTCGCGGTGCTCGAACCCGGCGCTGTCACCGAGGCGTTCGCCGGCAGCCTGGTCGCCTGGCTCGCGGCGCGCCGCGACTGCGCGGTGTCCCTGACCCGGGCCGACGGCACGCGGATCGTGCTCACCTCGGCGATCGTGCGCCGGTTCACCTTCCTGGAGCGGGCGGCCTTCGTCCGCGACCTCGGCACGGTCCTGGACGCGGCCGCCGCCCGCGAGAGCCAGGAGAGCGACGGGGGCGACCGCGTGCGCTGAGAGCTCCGCTCAGCCCGTCACATGGGTCACGAACCTGCTCGCCGTCTCCTCCAGCACCTCCCGTCCGTCCCTCGCCCACAGGCCGTCGTTGAACAGCTCGACCTCGATCGCGCCCGTGTACCCGGCCGCCTCCACGTGGCCGAGCCACTCGCGCATGTCGATCGAGCCGTCGCCGATCTGGCCGCGCCCGGTGAGCACGCCCTCCGGCAGCGGGGTCGTCCAGTCGGCGAGCTGGAAGGTGTGGATACGGCCGGACGCCCCGGCGCGTGCGATCTGCGCGGGCGCCTGGTCGTCCCACCAGATGTGGTACGTGTCCACGGTCACGCCCACCTGGTGCGCGGGGAACCTCTCCGCCAGGTCGAGGGCCTGGGCGAGGGTGGAGACCACACAGCGGTCGGCCGCGTACATGGGGTGCAGCGGCTCGATGGCGAGGCGTACGCCACGGTCCTGCGCGTACGGCGCCAACTCGCCCAGCGCGTCGGCGATCCGCTCCCGGGCCCCGTGCAGGTCCTTCGAGCCGGCGGGCAGGCCCCCGGACACCAGGACCAGGGTGTCCGTGCCCAGCGTCGCCGCCTCGTCGACCGCCCTGCGGTTGTCGTCCAGGGCCTGTGCACGCGCTGCCGGCTCGATCGCCGTCAGGAAGCCGCCCCTGCACAGGGTCGTGACCGTCAGGCCCGCGTCCCGGACCAGTTTCGCCGCCGCCTCCAGGCCGTACTCCTGGACCGGCTCGCGCCACAGACCCACCTGGGCGATGCCCAACTCCCCGCATGCGCTGACCAGTTCGGGCAGAGACAGCTGCTTGACCGTCATCTGGTTGATGCTGAAGCGCCGAAGGCCGTTGCTCACTGGTCCACCCCGTACACCGCGAGCAGGCTCCTCATCCGCTCCTCCGCCAGCTTCGGGTCGGGGAACAGGCCCAGTCCGTCGGCGAGTTCGTAGGCGCGGGCGAAGTGCGGGAGGGAGCGGGCCGACTGCAGGCCGCCGACCATGGTGAAGTGGGACTGGTGGCCGGCCAGCCAGGCCAGGAAGACCACGCCCGTCTTGTAGAAGCGGGTGGGCGCCTGGAAGAGGTGGCGGGACAACTCGACGGTCGGGTCGAGCAGTTCGCGGAAGCCGCGCACATCCCCTGTGTCCAGGACCCGCACCGCCTCCGCCGCGAGCGGGCCCAGCGGGTCGAAGATGCCGAGCAGGGCGTGGCTGAAGCCCTGGTCGTCGCCGGCGATCAGCTCGGGGTAGTTGAAGTCGTCGCCGGTGTAGCAGCGCACGCCGTGCGGGAGGCGCCGGCGCAGGTCGATCTCGCGCTGCGCGTCGAGCAGGGAGACCTTGATGCCGTCGACCTTGTCCGGGTGCGCGGCGATGACCTCCAGGAACACCTCCGTCGCCGCGTCCAGGTCCGACGAACCCCAGTAGCCCTCCAGCGCCGGGTCGAACATCGGGCCCAGCCAGTGCAGGACCACCGGCTCGGCGGCCTGGCGCAGGAGGTGGCCGTAGATCTCCAGGTAGTCCTCGGGGCCCTGCGCCGTCGCGGCCAGGGCGCGGGAGGCCATGAGGATGGCCTGGGCCCCGCTCTCCTCGACGACCGCGAGCTGCTCCTCGTAGGCGGAACGGATCTCGGCGAGGGAACCGCCCGCGATCTGGTCGGTACCGACCCCGCAGGCGATCCGGCCGCCGACGCTGCGCGCCTCGGCGGCGCTGCGGCGGATCAGTTCGGCCGCGCCCGCCCAGTCCAGGCCCATGCCGCGCTGGGCGGTGTCCATGGCCTCGGCGACACCCAGCCCGTGGGACCACAGGTGGCGGCGGAAGGCGAGGGTGGCGTCCCAGTCGACGGCGGCGGGCGAGTCGGGGGTCGTGTCCGCGTACGGGTCGGCGACGACATGGGCCGCCGAGAAGACCGTACGGGAGGTCAGGGGCGCGCCGGTGTGCACGGTCAGGGGCTCGCTGCGCGGCTCGTAGGTGCGCAGGCCGCCTCGGCCGTCGGGGAGTCGGATGCTCACAGGGCGATCTCCGGGACGTCGAGGCGGCGGCCCTCGGCCGAGGACTGCAGGCCGAGTTCGGCGAGCTGGACGCCGCGGGCGCCGGCCAGCAGGTCCCAGTGGTAGGGCGCGTCGGTGTAGACGTGCCTGAGGAAGAGCTCCCACTGGGCCTTGAAGCCGTTGTCGAACTCGGCGTTGTCCGGGACCTCCTGCCACTGGTCGCGGAAGACCTCGGTGGCGGGGATGTCGGGGTTCCAGACCGGCTTGGGGGTGGCGCTGCGGTGCTGGACACGGCAGTTGCGCAGGCCGGCGACCGCGGAGCCCTCGGTGCCGTCGACCTGGAATTCGACGAGTTCGTCGCGGTTGACGCGGACGGCCCAGGAGGAGTTGATCTGGGCGATGGCGCCGCCCTCGAGCTCGAAGATGCCGTAGGCGGCGTCGTCGGCCGTGGCGTCGTAGGGCTTGCCCTCCTCGTCCCAGCGCTGCGGGATGTGGGTGGCGGTGAGGGCCTGGACGGAGGTGACGCGGCCGAACAGCTCGTGCAGGACGTACTCCCAGTGCGGGAACATGTCGACGACGATGCCGCCGCCGTCCTCGGAGCGGTAGTTCCAGCTCGGGCGCTGGGCCTCCTGCCAGTCGCCCTCGAAGACCCAGTAGCCGAACTCGCCGCGCACGGACAGGATCCGGCCGAAGAAGCCGCCGTCGATGAGCCGCTTCAGCTTGAGCAGGCCGGGCAGGAAGAGCTTGTCCTGGACGACGCCGTGCTTCACGCCCGCGGCCTCGGCCAGTCGGGCCAGCTCCAGGGCACCCTCCAGGCCGGTCGCCGTCGGCTTCTCGGTGTAGATGTGCTTTCCGGCACCGATGGCCTTCTTGATGGCCTCCTCGCGGGCGGAGGTGACCTGGGCGTCGAAGTAGATCTCGACGCTGTCGTCGGCGAGGACCGCGTCCAGGTCGGTCGCCCAGTACTGCAGGCCGTGCCGCTCGGCGAGCGCGGTGAGCGCGTGCTCGCGTCGGCCGACGAGGACCGGCTCGGGCCACAGCACGGTGCCGTCGCCGAGGTCGAGCCCGCCCTGGTCGCGGATGGCCAGGATGGAGCGGACCAGGTGCTGGCGGTAGCCCATGCGCCCGGTCACGCCGTTCATGGCGATACGCACCGTCTTGCGTGTCACGTCGTTCCCTTCGTTGGCGTCGTACGACTGCCGGGCCGTGCCGGGTCAGCAGTACAGCAAGCGCTTTCTATGCAGAAAGAAGCTAGCCTCTGATCAGCGGCCGGACAAGGCCGCGGGTCACCTCGAGTTGTTCGAGGGGGCGAACGACGGGGTGACGGTCGTACGACGGCACCGCGCTGACCACGCCGGTCCATGGGCCCGATACCGAACCGGCGACGATCGCCGCGGAACCGATGACGGGGCCGGGAACGTGCGGTCGGATGAAACCGCTGCCCCTGCGGGGCACGTGTACGACGAGGTACGACGAAATTGCGCGACCGGAGGACTACGAGATGACGGTGACCCTGGCGGACGTGGCGGCCCGCGCCCAGGTCTCGCCCGCGACGGTGTCGCGCGTGCTGAACGGCAACTATCCCGTCGCCGCCTCGACCCGCGAGCGGGTGCTCAAGGCGGTCGACGAGCTGGACTACGTCCTCAACGGACCCGCGAGCTCGCTCGCCGCCGCCACGTCCGACCTGGTCGGCATCCTCGTCAACGACATCGCCGACCCGTTCTTCGGGATCATGGCGAGCGCGATCCAGTCGGAGATCGGCGGCCCGGGAGGGCGGGCGGGCGGTGAGCGGCTGGCGGTCGTCTGCAACACCGGTGGCTCCCCCGAGCGTGAACTGACCTACCTCACGCTGCTCCAGCGGCAGCGGGCCGCTGCCGTGGTGCTGACCGGCGGCGCGGTCGAGGACCAGCCGCACGCGGCGGCCGTCGCGGCGAAGCTGCGCAAGCTGGCGGACGCCGGCACGCGGGTGGTGCTGTGCGGGCGGCCGCCGGCTCCCGACGCGCACGCCGTCGCGCTGGCCTTCGACAACCGCGGCGGCGCCCAGCGACTCACCGAGCACCTCATCGGCCTCGGCCACCGGCGGCTCGGGTACATCGCGGGCCCCGAGGAGCGCACCACCACCCGGCACCGCCTGGAGGGCCACCGCGCGGCACTCGCCGCCGCCGGCATCGAGGAGCGGCCCGGCTGGACCGTCCACGGCCGCTACGACCGCCAGTCCGGCTACGACGCAACGCTCGAACTCCTGCGCAGGGACCCCGACCTGACGGCCGTCGTGGCCGCGAACGACTCCGTCGCCCTGGGCGCGTGCGCGGCCCTGCGGGAGTCGGGGCTGCGCATCCCCGAGGACGTCTCGGTCGCCGGCTTCGACGACCTGCCGTTCAGCGTGGACGCGGTGCCGTCCCTCACGACCGTACGACTGCCCCTCGCCGAGGCGGGAGCGCGGGCCGGGCGGATCGCGATGGGCCGCGAGGAGCAGCCACCGGGCGGGATCGCCACGGTGCGTGGCGAGTTGATGGTGCGGGGGTCGACGGGGGTGCCGAAGGGCTGAGCACGGCCCCCGGGGGGGCAGCCAGCCCCCTTTTACGCCTGCTTCGCTCGCTCCGCCGCGCTGCGTTCCACGCAGAACTCGTTGCCCTCGGGGTCGCTCAGGGTGACCCAGCCGGTGCCGTCGGGGCGGCGGTGGTCGGCGTGGAGGGCGGCGCCGAGGGCGAGGAGGCGGTCGACCTCCTCGTCGCGGGTGCGGTCCTGGGGCTGGAGGTCGAAGTGGACGCGGTTCTTCACGGACTTGGGGTCGTCGACGCGGATGAAGAGCACGTCGCCGCCCGGGGTGCTCACCAGGGCCTCCGGGTCGCCCGGGAAGTCGTCCTCGCCGAGCTTGCCGTCGAGGGCCTGGGCCCACCACTGGGCGAGGGCGTAGGGGTCGGCGCAGTCCACGGTGATGTGGCGGATGAGTGAGGTCATGGCGGACACCGGACCATGTCCGGCGTTCACGGTGCAAGGGAATTGCGCCCGCGGAACCCCCTTGACCTCAAGTCCGCTTGAGGGACGAGGGTGGGGTGCATGAACACGCACGCAGAGATCGAGACCCTGGTCCACCGCCTCTTCCGCGCCCTGGACGCCCGCGACTTCACGCCCGGCTGGATGCGGCCCTACGTCGCCGAGGACGCCCGCATGGAGACGCCGCTCGGCACCAGCACGGGCGACGCGGCCGTGCAGGACACCGAGGTGGCGCTCGGGCGGTACGTCCGTACGCAGCACATCGCCTCCGGGGTGCTGGCCGAGGTCACCGGGGAGCGGGCCTCCGCCTCCTGGAACGCGCTGATGACCCATGTGCACGCCGACGAGTCGGTCCTCATGGTCGGCGGCCGGTGGGAGGGCGACCTGCGCCGCACCGAGGAGGGCTGGCGGTTCGAGCGGGTCGCGGTGCGGGCGGTGTGGACGCAGGGGAAGCCGCCCGCAGGGGTGGAGGTCACCCGCTGAAACTTTTCTCCTCCAGTGCGATGACTTTCCGATGCCGCGTCCGTCTGTATGACTGTAACGACCTTGAAGCACCAGGCATACGTACGAATTGAAGGAGCACCACCATGCGGATCGTCATCAGCGAGTTCATCAGCCTCGACGGTGTCGTGCAGGCGCCGGGCGGTCCGCAGGAGGACACCGACGGCGGGTTCGCGCACGGCGGCTGGACGCACCCGTTCTTCGACCCGGAGGTCGTCGGCGGCGCCTTCGACGCGGCCATGCGGGAGGCGGACGCGCTGCTGTTCGGGCGCCGTACCTGGGCGACCATGGCGGCGGCGTGGCCGGAGCGGGCCGGGGACCCCTTCGCGGACCGGATGAACTCGATCCGCAAGTACGTCGTCTCCGGCACCCTCGGCGAGTCCGACCTGACCTGGGACAACACCACCCTGCTGCCGGGCGCCGGGGCCGTCGCGGAGGTCCGCAAGCTGCGGGAGTCCGAGGGCGGGAACCTGCTGGTGATGGGCAGCCCCACCCTCGCCCGCACCCTGATCGCCGAGGGCCTCGCGGACGAACTGCGCCTCATCGTGATGCCGGTGGTCCTGGGCGGCGGCAAGTCGGTCTTCCCCGAGGGCGGCGCCAAGTTCCCCTTCGAGCTGGTCTCCACGGAGCGGGCGAACACGGGGACGCTGGTGAACGTGTACCGACGGGCCGAGGCGGAGTGAGGCCGGGTCCGGGGTCGGTCCCGCCCTGCGGACCGAGGCGGAGCGACGCCCGGCGAGAGCCGACCACGGGGGCCGAGGCGGAATAGGCCCGGCCCAGGTCGGGCCGTACCGGCCGAAGCCGAACGGCCCTCGGCCCGAAGACGACCCCGCGGGCGGGGCCGCACGACGCCAGGTGCGGGTTCGACCGTGCGGGCGGAGGCGGAGCGAGGCCGGGCCCGGAGTGACGCCCGGCCCGACACCAGGCCGTAAGACGACCGAGCGGGCCGCGGCCGAACGACGCCAGGTGCGGAGCCGACCGCAAGGGCCGAAGCCGAATGGCCCCGGCCCGGAGACGACCCCGCGGGCGAGGCCGTACGACGCCAGATGCGGGTTCGACCCTGCGGGCGGAGGCGGAGCAAGGCCGGGCCCGGAGTGACGTCCAGCCCGACACCAGGCCGTAAGACGAGGCCGCGGGCCGAAGCCGAATGCCCCCCGCCAGGACATGACCCCGCGGGCCAAGGCGAACGACGCCAGACCCGAGGACGACCCGCGGATCGAGACCGAATGACGCGCGGCCCCAAGCCGACCCGCGGGCCGAAGCCGAATGCCCCGGCCAGGACACGACCCCGCGGGCCGAAGCCGGAAGGCGTCGAGCCCGGAGTCGGCCGCGTCGGCCAAGGCCCGGCCACGCCAGGTTCGGGTCACGCCGTGCAGGACATCCCCTCGAGGCCCCCGCGCCAGTAAGGTCGTTGAGCATGAAGCTGGCGTTCTCCACTCTCGGTGTACCGGGTATGCCTCTGCCCGATGTCCTGCGGCTCGCGTCCGAGCACGGCTTTCACGGGGTGGAGGTGCGTGCGCATCCGGAGGAACCGGTTCATCCGGGGATCGGGGCGGCCGAACGGGCGGAGGCGGCCGCGAGGTTCAAGGAGGCCGGGATCGAGCCGCTGTGTGTCGCGGGGTACGCGCGGGTGGCGACGCCCGGCCCCGACGAGCCGGTGATCGACGAGCTGCGGGGGCTGGTGGATCTGGCCCATGACCTCGGTGCCCCGTACATCCGGGTCTTCCCGGGCGCCGATGCCGAGCAGCCCGCCGCGGACGCGGACGCGACGGCCGCGCGGCGGCTGGGCACGGCCGCGGAGCATGCCGCCGACGCGGGCGTACGCATCCTGCTGGAGACGCATGACTCGCACCGCACCGGCGCGGCCGCCCTGCGGATCCTGGGGCTGGTCGGGCACCGGCAGGTGGGTGCGCTGTGGGACGTGATGCACACCTGGCTGGGCGGGGAGCAGCCCTCCGAGACGCTGGCCGCGCTCGGCCCCTACCTCGGCTATGTCCAGGTCAAGGACATCGCGTCCGCCGAGGACACCACGCCGCTCGCGCTCGGCGCGGGTGTCCTGCCGCTCACCGAGTGCGTGGACGTGCTGTCCCGGCACGGCTGGGACGGCTGGCTGTGCTGGGAGTACGAGAAGCGCTGGTACGACAGCGCCCGCCCGCTCCCCGGCCTCCTGCGCAGGGGCCACGACCACCTGCTCCGGCTGCTCAACGACTCGGCGTAGGCCGGCGCCCGTTCGCCAGCCGAGCCTCCATGAGCCCTCGGCAGTGCGGCCACTCCTGCGCGGTGACGGAGAAGATCGCCGAGTCGCGCAGGCCGCTCTCCCCGGGGGCCCAGGAGCGGGACCAGTTGCGCAGGACGCCCTCGAAGCGGGCGCCGGTCTTGGCGATGGCGGCGCGGGAGCGGGCGTTGCGGGCGTCGGTCTTGAGGTCGACCCGGGAGACCTGCCAGACCTCGAAGGCGTGGCGGAAGAGCAGCAGCTTGGACTCGGTGTTGAGGCCGGTGCCCTGGGCGGAGGCGGCGAGCCAGGTGAAGCCGACCTCGACGGCGTCCAGGTGGTCGTCGGAGAGCCAGCAGCGGGGCTCCCAGTAGGCTGTCGCGCCCACGGCCCGGCCGGACTCCAGGGAGATCTGGGCGTACGGGGCGAGGCGGCCCGTCGCCGCGCGGGCCAGCTGCTCGGCTATGTACGCGTCGACCTCCTCGGCCCTCGGCACCCAGGTGAAGGAGTAGCCGGAGCGGTCCTCCTCGGCCGCCCGCGCCAGGTCCGCCGCGTGCTCGGGGCTCAGCGGCTCCAGGCGGACCGACTCGCCCTCCAGGACCGGCCCCTCCAGCTTGAACGTCATTGCCCCAAACCCCTCGTCAGCTCCGCGAACGCCTCGTGGAAGTCGGGGAAAGTCTTGCGGACGCACCCCGGGTCGTCGAACGAGATTCCGGGGGTGCGCAGGCCCGTCACCGCGAAGGACATCACCATGCGGTGGTCGCCGTACGTCCTGATCTCCGTGCCGGGCCGCAGCCGCGCGGCCGGCCGCACCTCGATCCAGTCCTCGCCCGTCACGACCTCGGCGCCGAGCCGGCGCAGGTTCTCCGCGCAGGCCTCCAGCCGGTCGCACTCCTTCACCCGGGTGTTGGCGACGTCCTCGATGCGGACCGGGCCGGTGGCGTAGGGGGCGAGGGCGGCCAGGGTGGGCATGGTGTCGGAGATGTCCCGCATGTTGACGGTGATGCCGCGCAGCTCGCCCGTGCCGCGCACTCGTGTCGTGTCGGGGCCGACCTCCACCTCGGCGCCCATTCGCGCCAGCACCTCCACGAACCGCAGGTCGCCCTGGAGTGCGTCCTTGCCCAGGCCGGGGACGGTGACCTCGCCGCCGGTGAGGGCGGCGGCCGCGAAGAAGTAGCTCGCCGTCGACGCGTCGGGCTCGATCGCGTAGGTGGTCGCGCGGTAGCCGCCGGGCTCCACCACGAACACCTCCCCGTCGCGCTCCACCCGCGCGCCGAACGCCCGCATCATCGCCGTCGTGATCTCGACGTACGGCACCGAGACCAGGTCCGTGACCCGGATGCGCAGGCCCGTACGGGTCAGGGGGCCCAGCAGGAGCAGCGCGGTGAGGTACTGGCTGGACTGGCCGGCGTCCAGGACCACGTCCCCGCCCTCGACACCGCAGGCCCGGACGGTGAGGGGGTGGTGGCCCTCGCGTTCGTCGTGCCGCAGGTCCACGCCGAGGTCGCGCAGGGCGCGGGTGAGGGGTCCCAGCGGGCGGCGGCGCATCTGGGGGGAGGCGTCGAAGCGGTAGGTGCCGTGGCCCGCCGCCGCGAGGGTCGGCAGGAAGCGGGCCGTGGTCGCGCCGTCGCGGCAGTAGACGTCGGCCTCTTCGACGGCGGGGCCCTCGGGGCGGCCGTCGATCCGCCAGGTGTCCGGGGTGCGGCCGATGCGGTGGCCGAGGCGCTCCAGTCCCTCGGCGAAGCCCTCGGTGTCGTCGGAGCGCAGGGGCCGTACGAGGGTGGTGACGCCGTCGGCTGCGGCCGCGAGGAAGAGGGCGCGGGCGGTGATGGACTTGGATCCGGGGATGTCGGCTACGGGCATGGCGTCATGATCGGCCGACGGCCGGTTCGGGCGCCGGGGCGTCCACGGGGTGGACCCGGCTCCGGCGGCCCGCCGGTGCGAAGGACGTCAGTGCCACGCCGCCGACCAGCAGGGCGGCCGCCACCCAGCGCAGGCCGCTGACGGGCTCGCCCAGGAACAGTGCGGCGGAGGACATGCCGAACACGGGGACGAGGAGGGAGAAGGGCGCCACGGTGGAGGCCGGGTGGCGGCGCAGCAGCCAGCCCCAGGCGCCGAAGCCGAACACGGTGGTGACCCAGGCGACGTAGACGACGGTGCCGGCGCCCTGCCAGTCCAGCGCGCGCAGGGCGGCCGCGTCGCGGTCCCACCCCTCGGTCAGCAGGGACAGCCCCAGCAGGGGCAGGACGGGGACCGTGCTCACCCACACCATGAAGTTGAGGGCGTCGGGGGGTGCCGCCTTGCGGGTGAGGACGTTGGAGGCGCCCCAGCAGGCCGCGGCGGCGACACAGAGGGCGAAGGCGCCGAGGGGGCCCGAGGTGCCCTCGTCGACCGCTGCCACGGCGATCCCGGACAGGGCGACCGCCATGCCCACCACCCCGGTCCGGGTGGGGCGTTCACGCAGGGCGGCGTAGGCGATGAGGGCCGTGAACACCGCCTGGATCTGGAGCACCAGGGAGGACAGCCCGGCCGGCATGCCGGTGTCCATGGCCACGAACAGCAGGCCGAACTTGGCGACGCCCAGCACCAGGCCCACGCCCAGGATCCACTTCCACGCGACCTTCGGGCGGCCGACCAGGAACACCGCCGGGAGCGCGGCCACGAGGAAGCGCAGGGCGGAGAACAGCAGCGGCGGGAAGTGGTCGAGGCCGATCTCGATGACGGTGAAGTTGACGCCCCAGACGGCGGCGACGAGGACGGCGAGGGCGAGGTGTGCGGGGCGCATGCGTCGAGGATCACCCGCCCGTACTGTGCAGGACCAGCGATGATTGATGCACGGTTCGTTTCAGTGATGCTTAATCCAGGAGCCTTCAGGAGCCCTCCATGCTCGATCTCCAGCGTCTGCGTGCCCTGCATGCCGTCTCGGTGCACGGCAGTGTCGGTGCCGCGGCGGCCGCGCTCGGCTACACGCCGTCGGCGGTGTCCCAGCAGATCGCCAAACTGGAGCGGGAGACCAGGACCGTACTGCTGGAACGGGAGGGAAGGGGCGTCCGGTTGACGGCCGAGGCCCATCAACTGGTCGCCACGGCCCAGGAGTTGCTGGCGATCGTCGAGCGGGCGGAGACGGAGCTGGAGGAGCGGCGCGGGGTGCCGGCGGGTCGGCTGACCATCGCGGCGTTCGCGTCGGCGGCGCGCGGGCTGCTGCCGGGCGTGCTGGCCGACCTGGCGCGGCGGCATCCGGCGCTGGACACCCGGCTGAGCGAGATCGACCCGCATCTGTCGGTCGGCATGGTCGCCAAGGGCGCGCTGGATCTGGTGGTGGCGCACGACTGGGACATCGCGCCGCTGCGGGTGCCGCCGGGGGTGGAGCAGGCGGTGATCGGCGACGACCGGTGCACGCTGCTGGTGCCCGAGGGACACCCCTTCGCGGGGCGGGAGTCGGTGCGGCGCGAGGAGCTGGGCGGCCAGCGGTGGGTGTGCCAGCCACCGGGGCGGGTGTGCCACGACTGGCTGATGCGGACGCTGCGCGCGGCCGGGCACGAGCCGGAGATCGTGCATCAGGCGGACGAGAACCCCACGCTGGTCGCACTGGTCGCGGCCGGGCTCGGCGTGTCGCTCGTACCGCGGCTCGGCCGTGGCCCGCTGCCCGGCGGGGTGGTGGAGGTGGCGCTCGATCCGACGCCGGTACGGCGGCTGTACGCACTGTGGCGCACCGGCGTCTCCCGGCGTCCGGCGATCGCCGAGACGGTGCGCACCTTGCAGGAGCACTGGCCCGCGCCGGCCGCGCGGACACCGGTCACGGCGGACTGACACCCCCGGCAACACCCCCTGTGCACTCCCTTGACTGGCAGAAACTTCCTGGATATTGGTGACTCCTCGGAAGTTTCCTTCAGCGGACCCTCGCAGCCTCCGGAAGGAGTGCACGTGCACGACACCAGCACGGGAAGCACCGCGAAACCCTCCAGACGTACGGTCCTCACCGCCGGCGCGGCCGCCACCGCCGCGCTCGCCGTCGGGGGGCCCGCCCTCGCCGCCGGGGACGTCGACGACAAGAAGCTGCGCGGCATCATCTCCCGCATGACGCTTCAGGAGAAGGTCGGCCAGCTCTTCGTCTCCCGCGTCTACGGCCACTCGGCCACGGCCCCCGACCAGGCGGACATCGACGCCAACCTCAAGGATTTCGGCGTGCGCACGGCCGCCGAACTGATCGCCAAGTACCGGCTCGGCGGCGTCATCTACTTCGTGTGGGCGCACAACACCCGCAACCCGCGCCAGATCACCGAGCTGTCCAACGGCATCCAGCGGGCGTCCCTGGACCAGCCGCGCGGCCTGCCCGTGCTGATCTCCACCGACCAGGAGCACGGCATCGTGTGCCGGGTCGGCAAGCCCGCCACGCTGTTCCCCGGCGCGATGGCGATGGGCGCGGGCGGCTCCCGCGCGGACGCCCGCACCCTGGGCCGGATCGCGGGCCGGGAGCTGCACGCGATGGGCATCCGGCAGGACTACACGCCGGTCGCCGACGTCAACGTCAACCCGGCCAACCCGGTGATCGGCGTACGGTCCTTCGGCGCCGACCCGGCCGCTGTCTCCCGGCTGGTGGCGGCCGAGGTCGAGGGGTACCAGCACTCCGGGGTCGCGGCGACGGCCAAGCACTTCCCCGGGCACGGCGACACCGAGGTCGACAGCCACTACGGCTTCCCGACCATCACGCACACTCGCGCGCAGTGGGAGGCGCTGGACGCGCCGCCGTTCCGCGCGGCCGTCGCGGCGGGCATCGACTCGATCATGACCGCGCACATCCTGGTCCCCGCCCTGGACGACTCCGGCGACCCGGCCACCCTCTCCCGCCCCATCCTCACCGGCATCCTGCGCGAGCAGCTCGGCTACGACGGGGTCGTGGTCACCGACTCCCTCGACATGGCGGGCGTACGGCAGAAGTACGGCGACGACCGCGTTCCGGTGCTGGCGCTGAAGGCGGGCGTGGACCAGCTGCTGAACCCGCCCAAGCTGGACGTGGCGTGGAACGCGGTGCTGAAGGCCGTCCAGGACGGGGAGCTGACCGAGGAGCGGCTGGACGAGTCGGTCCTGCGGGTGCTGCGGCTGAAGGCGAAGCTCGGGCTGCTGCACGACCCGTACGTCGTCCCCGGCGGCGTCGACCGCGCGGTCGGCAACCTCGCTCACCTGGCCACGGCCGACCGCATCGCCGAGCGCACCACGACCCTGCTGGTCAACGAGGGCGGCCTGCTGCCCCTCTCCCCCGCCTCGCACGGCAAGGTCCTCGTCCTCGGCGCCGACCTCGCCTCCCCCTCGGGCACGACGGGCCCGCCCACCGGCGTCCTGGCCGGCGCGCTGGCCGAACTGGGCTTCACGACCACGGTCATGTCCACCGGTACGGCGCCCTCGGCCGCGGTGATCGACCGTGCGGTCGCGGCGGCCGGGGAGGCCGACGCGGTGGTGGTCGGGACGTACAACGTCTCGGCGACCAGCAGTCAGAAGACCCTCGTGGAACGCCTGCTGGCGACGGGCGTGCCGGTCGTCGCGGTGGCGGTCCGCAACCCGTACGACGTGGCCCGCCTGCCCGGCGTACGCGCGTACCTGGCGACGTACTCCTGGACGGACGTCGAACTGCGGGCGGCCGCCCGGGTCATCGCCGGGGAGGTGTCCCCGCGCGGGAAGCTGCCGGTGCCGGTGCAGCGGACGGACGACCCGACGAAGGTGCTGTACCCGATCGGGCACGGGCTGACGTACTGACCCCTCGCGGGCGTGTCCGGCGTGTGCGCATGCCGGACACGCGTTCGGCCCACTCCCGGGTGCGAGGGGCTCCGCCTTCGAGGACGGTGGTGGAGTCCCGCAGGAGCCGCTGCCGGGGCCGGGCCGGCGAGGAGGCGTCGTGGCAGCTCTGACTCAGATTCCGCTGGACGGCGGGGGTTTTGTGCTGGTGGAGCAGCCGGGCCTGCCGGACGGCGGGCCGGTGAAGGCCGGCCGGATCGGCGACACCGTGCGCGAGCTGCCGGTGACACTGGAAACCGCCCTGGAACCGGTCACTCAGGCCGCGCGCGCCACACTCGCGCAGTTGCGCAAGGCCCGCCCCGACGAGATCACCGTCGAGTTCGGTGTGGAGCTGGCGTTCGAGGCCGGAGCCGTGATCACCAAGACTCAGGCCGGCTGTCATCTGAAGGTGACCGTGTCCTGGAAGAACGCCGGCCCCGACGACGGGGGCTGATCGCGGTGACGGGCGCGGAGAGCGGGCCGGGTGAGGGCCTGACGTCCGACCTGCTCGCGGCGGTGGCCCAGGTCCTCGCGCCGGACGGCCGGGTGGCCGGGACGGGGTTCCTGGTGGCCGAGGGCGTGCTGGTGACCTGCGCGCATGTCGTGGAGGCGGCGGGCGGCGGTCCCGGTACGAGCGCGGTGCTGTCCTTCCCGCACGTGACGGGCGCGGACCGGGTGGCGGGCACGGTCCCGGCGGAGCTGTGGCGGTCGTCCGACGCGGAGGACGTGGCGTTCGTCCGGCTGACCGCCGCGCCGGCCGGGGCGCGCGTCCTGCCGCTCGGGTCGGCGGAGGGCTGCCGGGGCCACGAGGTGCGGTCGTACGGCTTTCCCACCCAGGCCAGGGCCGAGGGGCACTACGGCTACGGCGAGGCGGGCGACGTGCTGCCCGCCTCGGAGGGCCGGGGCGCGCAACTCCAACTGACCGACGCGAACGACCTCACCACCGGGTTCAGCGGCGGGCCCGTGCTGGACGACGTGACCGGCCTGGTCATCGGCATGCTCACCGAGATCACCGCGCCCGACGCCTACGAACGGGGCCTGGGCATCGCCTACGCCACCCCGGCCCAGGTGCTGCGGGACATCCTGCCGGGGCTGGCCGACCAAGGGGTGTGCCCCTATCGGGGCCTGGAGCCGTTCACGGCCGAGCACGCGCGCTGGTTCCAGGGCCGGTCGGACGCGGTGGAGCAGGTGGTGGCGAACCTGCGCCGGCAGCGGCGGCTGACCCTGCTGCTGGGGCCGTCGGGATCGGGCAAGTCGTCGCTGATCCAGGCGGGTGTGCTGCGCGAGCTGGCGAAGGGCGGACTGCCGGGCAGCGACCGCTGGCTTCCGGTGCTGGCGCGGCCGCGGCAGGACATGCTCGGTGAGCTGGAGCAGGCGGGACTTCCCGGGGCGAGACGGGACGGCATCATCGCGGCGGTCAACCGCAGGCTGGCCGCGGAGCCCTCCTACCATCGCATCCTGCTGGTCATCGACCAGTTCGAGGAGCTGTTGGTGCAGAGCACCAACGGCCGCCTGCGGGACACCCTCGCGGTGATCGACGAGGTCACCTCGTCGGCAGACTGGTACACCAAGATCACCGTGATCCTGATCATGCGTGACGACTTCTATCCCCAGTTGGCCGCGCGTGCGCCCCGGCTGCTGGACGCCGCGATGCCGGGGCTGCTGAATGTGCCGGGCACGCTGAGCCAGGACGACCTGCACGACATCATCGTCGAGCCCGCCGCCGACGTGGGCCTGCGCTTCCAGCCCGGGCTACCCGAGCGGATCACCAGCGACGTCCTCGAGATCACCCCTGAGGCGGCCGACCGCCATCAGGCGCCCGTCACGGTGCTGCCGCTGCTGGAGATGACGCTCCAGCAGCTGTGGGAGCAGCGCCAGGACGGCTACCTCACCCACGATGCCTACGGGCGCATCGGGGGCGTCAGCGGAAGCCTCACGACCTGGTGCGACAGCACCCTTGAGGAACTCTCCCCAGCGCAGCGGGCCATCGCGCGGCGCGCGCTGACGTCCCTGGTCCACCCGGCGGACCCTGGCCGCAACATCAACCCGGTCCGCACACAGGTGCCGCTGGACGAACTACGCGACTTGGCGGCCGACCCCGGCCACTCCGAGGATCAGGGCGACGTCGACGCCGTCATCGTCACCCTGGCGCGGCGCCGCATCATCACCACACAGAAGCTTGAGGCCCCGGAGCGCGCCGGTGCTCCCCATGGGGAACCGGTGGCCGAGCTGATCCACGAGGCCCTCATCCGTGACTGGGGCGCCCTGCGCGACTGGGTCGATGACGACCACCGCTTCCAGGACTGGCTCCGCCGCACCCGCGAACGCGAGGCTCGCTGGGTGGCGGCCAACAAACACCCAGGCGACCTGCTCGCTGGGTCGGCCCTGGGCGAGGCCCTGGAGCTGTCCGGGGGGCGGCGGCTCCCCTCGGACATTGAGGAGTTCCTGACGGCGAGCCAGGAACGGCAGCGGGCGGGCGTGCGGCGGAGCCGGCGTGTCATCGCGGTGCTGGCGGGACTGCTGGCGCTCGCGCTGATCGCGGTGGTGGGTGTGATCTGGCAGTGGCAGCGCGTGGGGCATGCGAAGGACAGGTCCCTGTCGCGGGAGCTGGCGGCACAGTCCAACGAGCTGCTCTACACCGACCCGGAGCTGGCCGCGCTGTTGGCGGTGAAGGCGTACCGGACGAAGGACACGCCCGAGGCCGTCGACACCGTGCGCAGCGCCTCGGCTCTGCCCGCCCACCGTCGCCTGTCCGGGCATGACAGCCCGGTGCGGGCCGTCGCCTATGCCGAGGACGGCAGCATCCTCGCCTCCGCCGGGGACGATCACATCGTCCTCCTGCGGGACGCGAAGACGCTGAAGATCCGATTCAGGCTCACCCACCACCGACAGCCGGTGAACGCGGTGGCGTTCAGCAAGGACGAACGCCTCGCCACCGGCAGCGACGACGGAACCGTCCGCCTGTGGGACCCGGACGCCGGCGAACTCCTCAGGACACTCTCCGGCCACACCGGGCCGGTCAGGGCGGTGGCGTTCAGCAAGGACGGACAGATCCTCGCGACGGGAAGCGACGACAACACGGTCCGGCTGTGGAACCCGGACACCGGTGAACCCCTCGGCACGCTCAAGGGGCACACCAAACCGGTCAGGGCGGTGGCCTTCCATCCCGACGGGAACACCTTCGCCACCGGAAGCGACGACACCACCGTCCGTCTGTGGAACCTGGAGACCCGGAGATCGTACAAAACGCTCGATGAGCACCTGCTGCCGGTCACATCAGTGGCCTTCAGCCCGGACGGCAACATGCTCGCAACCGCGGACGACGCCTACGTCTATCTGAGGGACCCGAGAAGCGGCGAAGAGCACAGCCCGCTGTACGAGTCAGCGTCTCTGATCGCCTTCAGCCCGGACGGCAAGTCCTTCGTCACCGCCACCGACCGTTACGTACGGCTCTGGGACACCGACACCAAGGGCCCCAGAGGCACCCTGATCGGGCATTACGACGACGTACTCGCGCTGGCGTTCAGCCGGGACAACCGCACCCTCGCCACCGCCAGCCGCGACACGACGGTGCGTTTGTGGAACGCGAGCCTTGGCAAGGACAACACCACTCTCAGGGGCCACACCGGCACCGTTTACAAGGTCGCCTACAGCCGAGACGGTGACAAGGTCGCCACCGCGAGCGCCGACGAGACCGCGCAGCTCTGGGACCCGGACACCGGCGAGCGCCTCCGGGAACTGAAGCTCGGGGGCGAGGTGAACGTGGCGGCGTTCCACCCGGACGGCCACACCGTCGCCACCGCGAGCGACGACTGGACCGTCCGCTTGTGGGATGCGGATGCGGACACCACTCAGGAGCGCGCCAAACTTGAGGAGCATCAGAACCTGGTGCGTTCGGCGGCGTTCAGTCCCGACGGTCGAATCCTCGCCACCGCCGACGAGGACGGCACCGTCTATCTGCGGGACGCACACACGGGTGCGGTCCTCATCGACCCGCTCGCCACACACAGCGGACCCATCTACGACGTGGCGTTCAGCCCGGACAGCCGAGTCCTCGCCACGGCCGGCGACGACTCGACGACGACTCTGTGGGATGTGGCCTCCGGACGGAAGATCAACACTCTCAGGGGGCACCACGATGCGGTGTTTTCCGTGGCATTCAGCCCGGACGGCCGCAGGGTCGCCACCGGCAGCCTGGACGGAACGGTCCGGCTGTGGGACGCGGACAGGGGCCGGCCGCTCATCGAGATGACCAAACACAGGGCCGCTGTGGAGACCGTCGCTTTCCACCCCGATGGTGCCATCCTCGCGACGGGCAGCGACGACGGAACCGTCCGGCTGTGGGACGCAAACAGCGGCAAGGCCCGTGTCGCCGTCCTCGCGAGCTTCAGCGGTGTGAACTCACTGGCCTTCAGCCCCGACGGCCGCGCCCTCGCCACGGCGGGCGACGACGGGACGGCGCGGCTGTGGAGGATCGACGACATCCCCGAGGCCGACGAGGCGCTCCGGCAGGTCTGCCGCACCTTCAGCCGCGACCTCACCGCGTTGGAGCAAAAGGCCTACGTCCCCGGCGACTCGGACGCCTCCGTCTGCCCCTGAAACCCCGACGGCGGGCCCCCGAGAGCCCGCCGTCGAAGTCAACTCACAGTCACTTACCGCCGAAGCCCCCGCTCCGGCATCCGCCGGTCCAGCTTCGAGTCGAACTTGGCCAGCGGCTTGGCCTCGGACACGACGGTCGAGGACAGACCCGCCCAGTCGAGGATCCGGGCGGTGGCGAGGTTCTTCTCGCCGTCCACCAGGCCGGCCACGCGGGCCCCGTGGTTGGCGCCGGGGGCCGTGAACACATAGGAGTCACGGGCGCCCTTGCCGAGGCGGAACTGCTCGGCGCCCCAGGGGTCGTTCTGGCCGTAGACGAAGAGCATGTGGTTCGCGTTGTGGCGGACCCAGCTGTCGACGTCGCGCATGGCCCACGGCTGGAAGGTCATGGGGATGTCACGCGGGACGAAGTTGCGCGGCGGCTGGTAGCCGTAGCGGATGTACTGCTTCTCGACGTGCGGGAACTGGATCGTGGGCGCGCCCAGTTGGGTGCCCGCCTGGTAGTAGTACGGCGTGTACGTCTCCAGGCCCTGGTCGGCGTACGCGGAGAAGCCGGAGATCGTGTCGATCGAGGTCCAGATCGCGTCGTCCGTGGCGTGGGCCGCGTCCGCCGGGATCGTCTCGCAGTCGGCGAGCAGGCTGTACTGCCAGAAGCCCCACACGTAGTCGAGGACGACCGCCTCGTAGGCGCGGTCGAGGCCGCCGATGGTGGTGAAGGTGAGGCCGTTCTCGGCGGCGTACGCCTCGTACTTCTTCTCCAGCGGCTCACGGCGTACGAGCGCCTCGCGCTGGACGGCGTTCAGCCGGTCGCGGCACTCCTTGGTGCCGACGGACGCGAAGAAGCGGTCGTAGGCGGAGTCCTCCTTGTTGACCACGTCGTTGGGGGCCACGTAGGCCACCACGCCGTCCATGTCGCGCGGGTAGAAGCGCTCGTAGTAGGTGGCGGTCATGCCGCCCTTGGAGCCGCCGGTGGAGATCCAGTTCTTGGAGTAGATCCCCTTCAGCGCCTTGAAGATGCGGTGCTGGTCGCTGGCGGCCTGCCAGATGTCCAGCTTGCTCCAGTCGGCCGGGGCCGGCCGGGACGGGGTGAAGAAGCGGTACTCCATGGAGACCTGGTTGCCGTCCACGATCTGGGTCGGCTCGCGGCGGCTGGGGGTCGTGGAGACGTTGTAGCCGCCGGTGTAGAAGACGGTCGGGCGGCTGACGTCCTTGTGCAGGACGGTGATCCGCTGCTGGAACGTACCCGCCGACGGGTTCCGGTGGTCGACCGGCTGGGTGTAGTTCAGGACGAAGAAGCGGTAGCCGGGGTACGGCTTCTCCTCGATCAGGCTGATGCCGGGTACGGCAAGCAGCCGGTCCTTGATATCGGTGGCCTCCGGCTGGGCGGCGGTGGCCGCCCCGGCCGTGCTCAGCGTGCCTATGAGCACGGCGAGCGCGAGCAGCCATCTGAGCGCCTTGCGCATGCACCCTCCCTGGGAAACAGATGTGCGCCGGAAGCTATCGGAGCAACTCGGTTCACACCAGGGGAGGTTGAGCTAACAGTTGCGCAAAAGGCACTGATCGGACGCGATCAGCAAAGAATCCAGCCCGAGTCCACCGACCCGTTGCCCCGCGAGCCCTTGACCCGCACGCAGCGCTGTCCGGCGTAGGTGCGCACGGGGCCGATCCGGCGGGTGCGCAGGCCTTCCTTGTGGGCCGGGCGGAAGCCCCGTGCCTGCACGCTCACCGTCATCCAGTGCTGCGGGCCGGGGCGTCTGGCGTAGGTGACGGCGCAGACGACGCCGCCGCTCTTGTAGACGTGCACCGCGCCGGTGGAGAACGACAGCGTGCGCACCTTGCGGCCCGCGCAGGTCTCCGCCGAGGCGGCCTGGGCCGTTCCCGGCGCGCCGAGCGCCAGCAGTCCGGACGCGGTCAGCACGGCCATGCCGAGCGCGAGCCGTCGGCGTATCGCGCCCTTGTCACCCCTGTCCACTGTCGTCCTCCCGAGCCACACGACCATCGCCGTACTGCTGTACGGACGCCAGGCGTGTGTCGGATGGTTGCACAACCGGGACGGGCCCGGGACACGGGCCCGCCCCCTCGCGCTCAGCTCGGCGCCGGCACCGGCTCCCCCACGAACGTCGCCCACAGCTCGGCGTAGCGGCCGCCCAGGGCCAGGAGTTCGTCGTGGGTGCCGTCCTCGGCGACCCGGCCGTGGTCCATGACGACGACCCGGTCCGCGCGGGCGGCTGTCGTCAGGCGGTGGGCGACCACCAGGGTGGTGCGGCGGCCGGCGAGGCGGTCGGTGGCCTGGTTGACCTGGGCCTCGGTGGCCAGATCCAGCGCGGCCGTCGCCTCGTCGAGGAGCAGGACGTCGGGGTCGACCAGCTCGGCGCGCGCCAGGGCGGTCAACTGGCGCTGTCCGGCGGAGAGGTTGCGGCCGCGCTCGGCGACCTCGTGGAGGTAGCCGCCCTCCAGGCGCGCGATCATCTCGTGGGCGCCGACCGCGCGGGCGGCGGCCTCCACCTCGGCGTCGGTGGCGTCGGGGCGGCCGTAGGCGATGGCGTCGCGGACCGTGCCGGGGAAGAGGTAGGCCTCCTGCGGGACGACGCCGAGGCGGTGCCGATAGGAGGTGAGGTCGAGGTCGCGCAGGTCGGCGCCGTCGACCGTCACCCGGCCGGACGTGGGGTCGTAGAACCGGGCCACCAGCTTCACCAGCGTCGACTTGCCCGCGCCGGTCTCGCCGACGAAGGCGACCGTCTGCCCGGCCGGGATGCGCAGGTCGATGCCGGTCAGCGCCTCCTCCGGTTCATCGGCGGAGCCGTAGGCGAAGTGCACGTCCTCGAAGGCGATCTCGCCCCGCAGGGAGGGCACGTCGCGCGGCTGCCGTGCCGACTTCGTCGAGGTCGGCTCCTGGAGCAGCTCCTGGATGCGGCCGAGGGAGACGGACGCCTGCTGGTAGCCGTCGAAGACCTGGGAGAGCTGCTGGACGGGCGCGAAGAACAGGTCGATGTACAGCAGGTACGCCACCAGCGCGCCCGTGGTGAGGCTGGCCTCGGTGACCCGGCCGGAACCGGCGATCAGCACCGAGGCCGCGGCGGCCGCGGAGAGGAGCTGCACGAACGGGAAGTAGATCGAGATCAGCCACTGTCCGTGCACGCGGGCCCGGCGGTAGCTGTCGCTGCGCTCGGCGAAGTTGCGCGCCCCGTCGTGCTCGCGCCTGAAGGCCTGCACGATCCGCAGCCCGGCCACGGTCTCCTGGAGGTCGGCGTTGACCACCGACACGCGCTCGCGGGCGAGTTCGTACGCCTTCACGCTCGCGCGGCGGAAGAAGTACGTGGCGACGATCAGCGGCGGCAGGGTGGCGAAGACGACGAGGGCGAGCTCCAGGTCCAGCACCACCAGCGCGACCATGATGCCGAAGAAGGTGACGACCGAGACGAAGGCCGTGACCAGGCCGGTCTGCAGGAAGGTCGACAGGGCGTCGACGTCCGTGGTCATCCGGGTCATGATCCGGCCGGTCAGCTCGCGCTCGTAGTAGTCGAGGCCGAGCCGCTGGAGCTGGGCGAAGATCTTCAGCCGCAGTGCGTAGAGGACCCGCTCGCCGGTACGGCCGGTCATCCGGGTCTCGCCGGTCTGCGCGGCCCACTGCACGAGGACCGCGAGGAGGCCGAGCAGGGAGGCCGCCCACACCGCGCCGAGCGCGGCCTCGGTGACGCCGCTGTCGATGCCGTGCCGGATCAGGACCGGGAGGAGAAGACCCATCCCCGCGTCCACGGCGACCAGGGCGAGGCTGATCAGCAGCGGCAGGCCGAAACCTTTCAGCAGTCTGCGCAGTCCGTACTGGTCCTCGGCGCGCACCGCGCGGGCCTCGTCGACCTCAGGGGCGTCGGTGGCCGGGGGCAGCGCCTCGACCTGCGCGAGCAGCTCGGGGGTGGCGGGGGTGCCGGACATCGCGGCGTCCCTCGGTGCGCGCTCCCCCGCCCACAGCCGGGGCGTGATGCCGCGCTCGGCGTCGAACTCGGCGTCCAGTTCGTCCCGTACGGAGGTGTCCTCGGCGGGTGCGAGGGGCTGGGTGTGGCCCGGGGAGACACCGCCGAGCTCGTCGGGGTCGGTGAGCAGGCGGCGGTAGAGGGCGGATCGTTCCTGCAGCTCGTCGTGGGTGCCGAGGTCGGCGAGGCGGCCGCCGTCGAGGACGGCGATGCGGTCGGCGAGGTTGAGGGTGGAGCGGCGGTGGGCGATGAGGAGGGTCGTGCGGCCCTCCATGACCTGCTTCAGCGCCTCGTGGATCTCGTGCTCGACCCGGGCGTCCACGGCGGAGGTGGCGTCGTCCAGGACGAGCAGCCGCGGGTCGGTGAGGATCGCGCGGGCGAGGGCGACACGCTGGCGCTGGCCGCCGGAGAGGGTCAGTCCGTGCTCGCCGACCTTGGTGTCGTAGCCGTCGGGCAGCTCGGCGATGAAACGGTCCGCCTGGGCGGCGCGGGCGGCGGCCTCGATCTGCTCGTCCGTGGCGTCGGGGCGGCCGTAGGCGATGTTGGCGCGAACGGTGTCGGAGAAGAGGAAGGAGTCCTCGGGGACCAGCCCGATCGCGGCCCGCAGGGACTCCTGGGTCAGCTCGCGCACGTCGTGGCCGCCGATCAGGACGGCGCCGCGCGTCACGTCGTAGAAGCGCGGCATCAGCAGCGACACGGTCGACTTTCCGGAGCCGGACGAACCGACGACGGCGAGGGTCTCGCCGGGGCGGATCTCGAAGCTGAGGCCGTCGAGGACCGGCTGTCCGGGCTCGTAGCCGAAGGAGACGTCGTCGAACTCGACGGTCGCGGGCGCGTCGGCGGGCAGTTCCTTGGTGCCGTCCTTGATCGACGGCTCGGTGTCGATCAGCTCCAGGACGCGCTCGGTGCCGGCGCGGGCCTGCTGGGCGACGGTGAGGACCATCGCGAGCATGCGGACGGGGCCGACGAGCTGGGCGAGGTAGGTGGAGAAGGCGACGAAGGTGCCGAGGGTGATGTGGCCGCGGACCGCGAGCCAGCCGCCGAGGGCCAGCATGGCGACCTGGCCGAGGGCGGGGACGGCCTGGAGGGCGGGGGTGTACCTGCTGTTCAGGCGGATGGTGCGCAGCCGGCCCGCGAACAGCTTCCGGCCGACCTCGCGCAGCTTGCCGGTCTCCTGCTCCTCCTGCCCGAAGCCCTTGACCACGCGTACGCCGCTGACGGCGCCGTCGACGACACCCGCGACCGCGGCGGCCTGGGCCTGGGCGTACCAGGTGGCGGGGTGCAGCTTGGCGCGGCTGCGTTTGGCGATGAACCACAGGGCGGGCGCGACGGCGAGCGCGACCAGCGTCAGCGGGATCGACAGCCAGGCCATCACGATCAGGGAGATCAGGAAGAGGGCGAAGTTGCCGATGGTCATCGGCAGCATGAAGAGCAGGCTCTGGATCAGCTGGAGGTCGCTGGTGGCACGGCCGACGACCTGGCCGGTGGACAGCTCGTCCTGGCGGCGGCCGTCGAGCCGGGTGATCGTCTCGTACATCTCCGTCCGCAGGTCGTGCTGGACGTCGAGAGCGAGGCGGCCGCCGTAGTAGCGGCGGATGTAGGTGAGGGCGTAGACGAGGAGGGCCGCGCCGATCAGGCCGGCGGCCCAGGGCGCCATGTCACGGGTCCGGGCGGTGATGACGTCGTCGATGATCACCTTGGTGAGCAGCGGGACGAGCGCCATGACGGCCATGCCGAGGAGGGAGGAGGCGAGGGCCAGGACGACGTCCTTGGGATATCGCCAGGCGTAGGACGCCAGTCTCCGTGCCCATCCCCGTTTCGGTTCCACGTCGGTGCCCTCCGGTCGTGCTGATCCAGTCGTCCTGATCTACCGGAAGGCTCCAACACGGACCGAAGCGGATTTCATCCCTCCGCAACAATTCAGGGGCGCACGGTCAGCCGGTAGAACCGCGTGATCTGTGCCGCGTTCTGGTTGTCGTCGCTGGCCAGCAGCACGCGCAGGCGGCCGTGGGGGCCGTGCCCGGTGACCGTCATGGCCTCGATGTTGTCGAGGAGGGGGTTCGGCTGGGGCTGCTTGGCGGTCGCTCCCAGTGACGGGCAGTTCACCAGGTCGGCCAGGAGGGTCTTGCGCACCAGTCGTACGTCGTCCTGCCCGGTCAGCTCCTCGACGCCGCTGGTGTCGGTGGCGTGGCGCGGGTCGGCGAGGTAGAGGCGGACCGTGTTGCCGACGCCCGCGGTGAAGCCGCGCTCCAGGACGAGGAGGCGGCCGTCGGCCAGGGCCTGGATCTCGGGGACGCCGAGGCCGTCGTCGGTGCGGTAGGCGTACTGGGCGGAGAGGCGGAAGTCCGCGCCGTGCCGCCGCCAGGTCTGGAGGCGGACGAGGCCGGGGGTGTCGCCGGAGATCGCGTACTCCATGGAGGCGATCAGGGTGCGCCCGCCCGGCAGCAGGGTGAGGCCCTCGAAGGTCTGGTTGGCGCGGGCACGGCCGGCCGGGGCGACACGCAGGGCGTCCGGCACCGGGAGGCTGTCGAGGATCGCGCCGTCGCGGCCGTGGCGGCGTACGGCGGGCTCGGTCTCGGAGGAGACGAGGTAGGTGCCGTCCCGGTCGACGGCCAGCCCCTCCGAGTCCAGCGCCCGGCCCTGCTCGTCGGCGAGCGGGACGACGGCGCGCGGCTGGAGGGTCCGCGGGTCGAGGCGGAACAGGGAGGAGCGGTCGGAGACTGCGGCGAGGGAGCCGTCGGCGTCGGTCGCCAGCGCGGAGAAGTTGCCGACGAATATGCCCTCGTACGTCGTCTTGTCGAGGGCGTCGGAGAAGCCCTCGACAGCGACGGACGGCGAACAGGCGCGGTTCTCCGCGGAGTTGGCGGTCCCGGCGGCGGTCAGGGAGCTGGCCGCCGCCAGGACGGCGGTCGCGGTCGCGAGTACGGTTCTCAGGCGCATGGGCGCCACCGTAGGGCGGACCGGTGACGGGCGGGAGACCGCGCCGTGAAGTCGCGAGTGGGACGTCGGTCAGGCGTCAGCTCGCGTGCAGGTCGCGGTGGACGACCTTGGAGATGTTCTGGATCGTGTTGATGCCGTACTGCCAGGTGCTGCCGGTGTTGTTGAGGGTGAGCACGCTGATGAAGTAGTCGTGGCCGTTGCCCTTGAAGGCGCCGATGCTGTGCACGCGCCAGCGGTGGTCGGTCGAGCGCTGCAGCCAGCCGTTCTTCACGGCCTTGGTGACGGTGGAGGGGGCGCCGTACGGGGTGCCCCAGCGCTGCGAGGAGACGACCTCGCGCATCAGCTTCAGGGCGTAGGCGCGCCGGGCGGGGCTGAGGACGGTGGAGCTGCTCGCGGTGAGCATCTTCAGCAGCTTCTGCTCGTCGGTGACGCTGATCTGGGTGATGCCCCAAGTGCCGTACGGGCCGGGCACGGTGTGGGTCATGTTGGCGGCGGCGAGGAAGCGCTTGATCTTCGTGACGCCGAGCTGGTTCCACAGGGCCGTGGTGGCGTCGTTGTCCGACACCGTGATCATCTTCCGGGCGAGGGACATCTCGCGGTCGGTGAGTCCGCGGCCCTGCAGCTGGGTGTCGTAGAGCAGGGCGGCGAGGACGGTCACCTTCACGACGCTGGCCGAGTCGTAGCGCACGGTCGGACGCAGAGTGCAGATGGTCTTGGTGCTGCGGTCGTAGACGCCGACGGCGATGGTGCCGCTGCGGGCGTTGACGGCGGCCTGGATGTCCTGCCGCAGCTTGGTGGCCAGCCCCGCCTTGGCGGAGGTGCAGCTGACCGTGGGGGTTGCCGCGTCGGCGGGTGAGGCGGCGGCAAGGGGTATCAGGAGGCCGGCGCCGAGGGTGGCGGCGAGGGCTCTCGCGCGTCTCTGGTGCGTCATGCCCCTGTTGACTCACGAAGTTGACGGATAGTTGCACGCTTTCGATCGGAAGTTCCCCGGGCGGCCCTTCACAGCTTCTGTCATGCAACCGACACTGTTCGTTCACCCCAATGAGTACATGTGCATGTCACTCTCCCGGGTGCCGCTCCATCAACCCGCGTAGAACGGACCCCACATGCCGTCTTCCCGCGCCCGACGCTGGAGGTCGGTGGCCCTCGCCACCGCCGCCCTGCTGACCGGGCTCACCGCCCCCACACTCACCGCGACGCCCGCCGCCGCGACGACGACCGCGTACGACTCGACGTACTACAAGAACGCGATCGGCAAGACCGGCACGAGCCTGAAGTCCTCGCTGCACACCATCATCAGCAGCCAGACCAAGCTGTCCTACTCGGGGCTCTGGGAGGCCCTGAAGGTCACCGACCAGGACCCGAACAACAGCAACAACGTGAAGCTGCTGTACTCGGGCATCTCCCGCAGCAAGTCCCTCAACGGCGGCGACACCGGCGACTGGAACCGGGAGCACGTCTGGGCCCAGTCCCACGGCGACTTCGGCACCTCCGCAGGGCCCGGCACGGACCTGCATCACATCCGCCCGGAGGACGTCACCGTCAACGCCCGTCGCGGCAACCTGGACTTCGACAACGGCGGCTCCAGCTTCACCAACAGCGGCGGCAGCCTGATGGACTCCGACTCCTTCGAGCCGCGCGACGCGGTCAAGGGCGACGTGGCCCGCATGATCCTCTACATGGCCGTCCGCTACGAGGGCGACGACGGCTGGCCGAACCTGGAGCCCAAGGACGCGGTGAACACCGGCGGCACCCCGTACCACGGCCGCCTCTCCGTCCTGAAGGCCTGGAGCGCCGAGGACCCGCCGGACGCCTTCGAGGAGCGCCGCAACCAGGTCATCTACGACACCTACCAGCACAACCGGAACCCGTTCATCGACCACCCGGAGTGGGTCGAGGCGATCTGGTAACGCCGACGCGCACGTAGGGCGAACGTGCCAGAGTAGAGGTGGCAGGCACCTGTCGGGTCCGAGTCGGGGGACGGGTACGACGGGAGCAGGCCGGCGCGGAAATGTGGTCCGACCCCGGCGGGCACCGGGGCCGGACCGCAGTGCGTGCGCCGGGTGGGTCCGGCCGAGTAATGGGCGGTCGGACTCGCCCAGCATGCCGCGAGTCGACCTTCCGGTCCGCCCCACACCTCTCGTCGCCTCTACCTGGCGAACACCTGCACACACACCGCGACAAGGGGCGCCAGCGGTGTCAGGATCGCGACCGCCGTCCGCGCCCATCGGGGAAGCGGTTCCGGCTCGCCACCTGCCGTGCCACGCCTTCGCCTTGCCATGGCCGGACTCCTCTCGCCGTAGTGTCCCGCCTCGCGGCGGGATCCGGCCCTGGGACAGGACCGGAGCACTGGACGGCGAACGAAGTACCGGTAGCGCAGAGCATAGTGGGCTTCGGGCGAGCAGGCGGGCTCTTGTTCGACATCAACGCCCAAGTGCTGCAAGCAACTTGGCGAGCCGCTCGGTACGTCCGGTCTCGCACGTGAGCCGCCCCCGTCGTGACCTCGCACGACGGGAGCGGCTCGCATCACGGGCCCTCGCCGCCGGGCGCCGGCAGTCGTGCGCCCCTGCTCTCGGCGATCCGGCGCACATCCGTCAGCGCCTCGCGCATCCGGGCCAGCATGAACCGGAGTTGGGCGTTGGTCGCAGTGTCGTCGGCCAGCAGATCGGCCGCGTGGCCGAGGAGGTCGCCGGCCATCCCGAGCTGCACGCACTCGATGGTGTCGGCCACGCGGGAGAGGTAGCCGGTTCCGTCCGTGACCAGGTAGCAGGGTTTGCCTTCCGTCCCTTCCCAGGGCAGCAGGCGGGCGTCGCTCACCTGACCGCCTCCCTCGCGGGCGGCATCCCCAGAGAACCGATGCCGATGCCGAGCAGCGGTGCCGGGCCCGGAGGCGGTGGCGCCTGGCGCCGAAGTCGCGCACGGAGGAAGAAAACGGCGATACGGTGACGCATGTCGTCGGCCCCTAGGAAGAGTTGATGACCACGCCCCCGGACCGGTCGCACGGTCGCGGGGGTATCGCTTTGTGTAGCGATCCACTCACAGAGTGAGACGTGCCGGGCTAGCCTGACCAGGGGGTCGGATGTGACCAGGCATTTGTCACAAGGGAGTTGGCCATGACCAACACGTACGGTGACTGGCTCCGGCAGCAGCGCGAGACGGCCGGCCTGACGCAGCAGCAGCTGGCCGACATGGCGGTCATGACGCGTTCGCACATCGCGCACATCGAGGCGGGCCGACGGGTGCCGTCCCGGGAGGATGCTCGGCGGCTGGACTTGGCTCTGAACACGGGGAATGTGCTGAGCAGCTTCCTGCCGGAGGAGGAGGCCGCGGTTGCCGACTACTTCGAGGTGGCCCTAGAGCTCGAACAACAAGCGGTGATGATCCGTGAGTTCGCGCTCTCGTTCGTGCCGGGCATCCTCCAGACTGCCGGGTACGCGCGTTCGGTTCTGAACACGTCGTTCCCGCGGGTGAGTGACGAGGAATGTGACAGGCGCCTTGTCACACGCCTGGAGCGCGCGAAAATCCTCGACGATCCGGTGACGCCCGCCGTGTGGGCACTGCTGGACGAGGCTGTACTACGGCGCCAGATCGGTGGGCCGGGCGTCATGGCGGAGCAGCTCAAGCACCTCGTACAGCTCGGCGAGAGCGGCCGGATCCAGGTGCACGTGCTGCCGTTCGAGCTGGGCGAGCATCCGCTCCTGAGCAACATGCTCACTCTGATGTGGTTCGAGGACCAGCCACCCACCGCGTACGCCGAGGGCCTGCACATGGGCAAGATCCACGACGCCCCCTCCGTAGTCCAGGAGCTGCAACATCGCTACGATTTCGCGCTGGGCAACGCACTTCCACTCAGGGAATCACTGGCTCTGCTCAGAGCAACAGCAAGGGACTACGAGCGCCATGACTGACCGAACGATCACCAACGCGGCAGCACTGCACGGATGGCGCAAGTCCTCCTACAGCAATGACCAAGCCGGCAGCTGCCTCGAAGTGCTCGACAACCACCCCACCGGCGTCCCCGTCCGCGACTCCAAGAACCCCCACGGCCCGGCCGTGGTCTTCTCCACGGCCGGTTGGTCGTGCTTCGTCAGGGCGTTGAAGGCAGGTGCGTAGGCGCGAACATGCGCAGGACGGCCGGGAGTACGACCACTGAAGGCCCAGGCGTGGCCAGTGCCTTCGACAGGTCCGCCTCCAGGGATTCCGGCGTCGTACGAACGCCCGGTACGCCGAAGGACTCCGCCAGGGCCACGTAATCGGGACGGGTCAGCTCCGTTGCCGTCGGCTGGCCGAAGGCGTCCGTCATGTACTCGCGCAGGATGCCGTAGCCACCGTCGTCGATGATCAGCCACGTGACCGGGAGGTCGTACTGGCGGGCCGTCGCCAGCTCGGCGATCGAGTACAGCGCGCCTCCGTCGCCGGACACCGCGAGGACGGGGCGGCTGCCGTCGGCCACGGCCGCGCCCAGTGCGGCGGGGAAGCCGTAGCCGAGGCCGCCCGCGCCCTGGGCGGAGTGCATGTGGTTGGGGCCCTTGGGGTCGAAGGCCGACCAGGCCCAGTAGGCGAGGATCGTCATGTCCCAGAAGGACGGGGAGTCGGACGGGAGCGCCGCCCGGACCGAGGCCAGCACCTGCTGTTCCAGGGTGAGTTCCTGGGCGGCGATACGATCCCGCACCCTCGCCAGCAAGGCCCGCACCCGCTCAGGCGCAGAGGCATCGTCCCGCTGCGAGACCGTCTCCAGCAGCGCCTGCAACGCCAGCCGGGCGTCCGCGTGGATGCCGAGGGCCGGGTGGTTGGACTCCAGCTTGCCGAGGTCCGCCTCGATCTGGATGACCCGGCCGCGCGGCTTGAACGTGTGGTAGTTGGACGACAGCTCGCCCAGGCCCGAGCCGACCACCAGCAGGACGTCCGCGTCCTCCAGGAGGTCCGTGGTGTGCCGGTCCTCCAGCCAGGACTGCAACGACAGCGGGTGCTCCCAGGGGAAGGCACCCTTGCCGCCGAACGTGGTCACCACCGGGGCCTGGAGCTTCTCGGCCAGCGCCTTCAGCTTGCCCGAGGCGTCGGATCGTACGACGCCACCGCCCGCGATGATCGCCGGCCGGGCGGCGGAAGACAGCAGGTCCGCCGCCACCGCCGTGAGCTCCGGCCGCGGCGCCAGTTCCTCCGGCGTCGCGTCCACCGCCGTCACCACCGGCAGGTGGGTCTCCGCCAGCAGCACGTCCTGCGGGATCTCCACCCACACGGGGCCGTGCGGGGCGGTCAGGGCCGACTCCCACGCCTCCGCGATGGCCGACGGGATCTGGGACTGGGTGCGGACGGTGTGGACCGACTTGACCACGCCCCGGAACGAGGCCGCCTGGTCGGGGAGTTCATGCAGATAGCCGTGGCGGCCGCCGCCCAGGCCCGCCGTCGGGACCTGGCTGCTGATGGCGAGGACAGGGGCGCTGGCGGCCGCCGCCTCCTGGAGGGCCGCGAGCGAGGTCAGCGCGCCCGGGCCCGTCGAGAGGAGCAGGGGGGCGGCCTCACCCGTCACGCGGCCGTATGCGTCCGCCGCGAAGCCCGCGTTGTTCTCCACGCGCAGGCCGACGTACCGCAGGTCGGACCGGCGCAGGGCGTCGAACATGCCGAGGGCGTGCTGGCCGGGCAGGCCGAAGACGGTCGTCGCGCCGAGCCCGGCCAGGGTCTCCACGACCAGGTCTCCGCCGTTGCGGCCGGGGGGAGGATTCAGCGCGGCCTCCGTCTGGGCCGGCGTCGGGCGGAGTACCAGGTCGTGGTCGTGCGTCACTTCGAGCGAGCCTCGGCAATCTGGCGGGACATGATGGTGGTCAGTTCGTACGCGGTGTGGGAGGCCGCGACCGAGGTGATCTCGGCGTGGTCGTACGCGGGCGCCACCTCGACGACGTCCGCGGAGACCAGGTTGCAGGATGCCAGACCGCGCAGGATCTCCAGCAGCTCGCGGGAGGTCATGCCGCCCGCCTCGGGGGTGCCGGTGCCGGGCGCGTGGGCCGGGTCCAGGCAGTCGATGTCGATGGAGATGTACAGCGGGCGGTCGCCGATGCGCTGGCGCAGCTGGTCGGCCACCTCGTCGGCGCCGCGGCGGTAGATGTCCGCCGAGGTGACGATGCCGAAGCCCATCTTCTCGTCGTCGGTGAGGTCCTGCTTGCCGTACAGCGGGCCGCGGGTGCCGACGTGGGACAGCGCCTCGGTGTCCAGGATGCCCTCCTCGACCGCGCGGCGGAACGGCGTGCCGTGGGTGTACTCGGCGCCGAAGTACGTGTCCCAGGTGTCGAGGTGCGCGTCGAAGTGCAGCAGGGCGACGGGGCCGTGCTTCTTCGCCACCGAGCGCAGCAGGGGCAGGGCGATGGTGTGGTCGCCGCCCAGCGTCATCAGGCGGGCACCGGTGCCGAGCAGGTCGTCCGCGGCGGCCTCGATGGTCTCGACGGCCTCGTTGATGTTGAACGGGTTGACGGCTATGTCGCCGCCGTCCGCGACCTGGGCGAGCGCGAAGGGCGAGGCGTCCTGCGCGGGGTTGTAGGGGCGCAGCAGCCGGGACGCCTCGCGGATGGCGTTGCCGCCGAAGCGGGCGCCCGGCCGGTACGAGACGCCGGAGTCGAACGGCACACCCACGACGGCGACGTCGGCGCGGCCGACCTCGTCCAGGCGGGGCAGCCGGGCGAAGGTCGCGGGACCGGCGTACCGCGGGATGCGGGACGAGTCGACGGGGCCGCGGGGCGTCTCGTTGCTGCTCATGGTCAATTGCCTTCTTTCTTACGCTTCGTCGCGTATGTACTTCTTGTCGTACGACTCTACTGGTGAGTCGGGACGGGTGCGGACACGGGTTCCGGGGACCGGCCGGCGAGGCGGTCGCGCCAGGCGGCCAGGACGGCGGCGTCGGTCGCCGGGGTGGCGAGGGAGACGATCACGTAGGCGGCGAGGGAGGCGAGCAGGCCGTAGTAGACGGGCTCGTTGGCGAGGATGCCGTGCGTGGCCATCAGGACGATCACCGCGAGGCCGCCAACGGTGACGGAGGCCAGCGCCCCCTGGGCGGTGCCGCGCCTCCACAGCAGGCCGCCGAGGATCGGCACGAGCAGGCCGCCGACCAGCAGGTTGTAGGCGACGGTGAGCGCCTCGACGACGTTGTTCAGGGCGATGGCCGTGACGATCACGGCGACGCCCATGATCAGGATGAAGGCCCGGTTGCCCTTGACCTCGTCGTGCTCCTCCTCGGCGGACCTCACGAGGCCGCGCAGCCTGGACCAGATGTCGTTGTTCGCGACGGTCGCGCAGGCGATCAGGGCGCCGGAGGAGGTGGACATCACCGCGGCGAGGGCGGCGGCCAGCACCAGGCCGCGCACGCCGACGGGCAGCTCGTCCTTGACGATCGTCGCGAAGGCGTCGTCGGCGCTGGCGAGGTTCGGGTAGAGCACCTTGGCGGCCGTGCCGATGACCGCGCCCGCCACGGCGTAGGCCAGGCAGTAGGTGCCGGCGACCGTGCCGCCCCACTTGGCGGTCCTGTCGCTGCGGGCGGTGAACACGCGCTGCCAGATGTCCTGGCCGATCAGCATGCCGAAGGTGTAGATCAGCACGTAGGTGAAGATCGTCTCGCCGCCGATGCCCAGCGGGTCGAAGTACTCGGTCGGCAGCTTCGCCTTCATCTCGTCGAAGCCGCCCGCCTTGACGACGGCGATCGGCAGCAGGAGCAGCAGGACGCCGATGGTCTTCACCACGAACTGCACCATGTCGGTGAGGGTGATCGACCACATGCCGCCGAGCGTGGAGTACGCCACGACGATCGAGCCGCCGAGGACGATCGCGAGCGTGCGGTTCATGTCGAACAGGACGTCGAAGATCGTGGCGTAGGCGATGGTCGAGGTGACCGCGAGCATGAGGGTGTACGCCCACATGACCACGCCGGAGATGACACCGGCCCGGCCGCCGTAGCGCAGGTCGAGCATCTCGGAGACGGTGTAGACCTTCAGGCGGGCGATGCGGGCGGAGAAGAACACGGACAGGGCGAGGAGGCCGAGCCCGATGGTGAAGACCATCCACGCGCCGGACAGCCCGTACTGGTAGCCGAGGCCGACGCCGCCGATGGTGGAGGCGCCGCCGAGGACGATCGCCGCCATGGTGCCGGAGTACATGGCCGGGCCGAGCCTGCGGCCCGCGACCAGGAACTCGCTCTTGGACCTGGCGCGGCGCATGCCCCACCAGCCCATGGCCAGCATGCCGGCCAGATAGACGACGATCACTGTGTAGTCGACGGCCATGCGGGGCCCTCCTTCGCGCACTCTCGGTGGCGTGTCGTGCAGGGATACGAGGTGAGTGCGGCGGCTTCACGCGGGGACATCCGCCCGTACCCGCGGCCGCCTGGTCCCGAACGACAGTAGGTGGCCGGAAAGCGACTGCGAAGTGTACGTTTCATCCATTCGAGCCCTGCCGGATGGAGGAAACGCACACCATGCCGGAGCCGGCCGTTCCACCCACTCCCCCCGTGCCCCTGGCGTCACTCCTGGCCCGGGAGGACCTCGGCCTGCGCCAGATCGCCGGGCCGCCCGCCACGGGGGTCGTCGTCCACTGGGCGCACACCTCGGAGATGGCCGACCCGTATCCGTACCTGCTGGGCGGTGAGCTGCTGCTGACGGCCGGGGTGCACATCCCGGAGGCGGCGGGCTCGGGCACGTACGTCGACTACTTCGCCGATTACGTCTCCCGGATCGTCGCCGCGGGCGGCGCGGCCCTCGGCTTCGGGCTCGCACCCGTCCACGACACGGTCCCGCGCGCCCTGGTCGCGGCCTGCGAGACGTACGGCCTGCCGCTGCTGGAGGTGCCGCCGCAGACCACGTTCTCCGGGGTGGCCCGCGCGGTGTGGCAGCTCATGGCCCGGGCCCGCACGGCGGAGCTGCGCCGGGTCACCGAGGCCCAGCAGTCGCTCGCCGCCGCCGCGGCCCGCCCGGACCCGGTGCCGTCGGTGCTGCGCCGGCTCGCCCAGCGGGTCGGGGGGCGGGCCGTGCTGTACGGGCCGGAGGGGACGGAGATCGCCGCGGCGGGACGGCCGGACCCGGAGGTGGGGGCCGCTCTCGCGGCACTCGCCGGGCTGGTCGTCGCGCGGGGGTCCGCCTCCGCCAGCGACACCGTCGGCGGGGCGCACCTCACCGCGTACGCCCTCGGTGCCGGGCACGGGTTCGTGCTCGCCGTCGCGGCGCCCGGCCGGGACCCCGGCGACCACACCATCGCGTCGGTCGCGGCCGTCCTGCTGTCGCTGCTGACCGGGGAGCACCAGAGCGGTCCGGGCGCGGCCCGCTCCTCGGCGCTGGTACGGCTGCTGCTGGGCGCGGCGCCCGGTGAGGTGGCCGGGCTGCTCGGGGCCGGGCCGTGGCACGTGGTGCACGCCTGCCCGGACGGGCCCGGTGGCCCCGACCCGGTGGCGGCGTCCGCGCTCGGGGCGGCGCTGGGCTCCCCGCTGGCCGACCTGGCGGACGACGTCGTACGGGTGCTGCTGCCCGCCGGGCGGGAGCCGGGGCCGCAGCAGGGCTGGACGCTGGGGGTCAGCGCGGCCGTGGAGCCCGCCGAGTGGCCGGTCGCCGACACACAGGCGGCCCGCGCCCTGGCCCGGGCCCGTGCCACCCGGACGGCCCTGGTCCGGCACGGCGACCGCCCGGCCCTCGGGGACCTGATCCCGGCGGACGAGGCCGAGGCGCACGCCCGCAGTCTGCTCGCCCCGCTGCATCCGCCGCTGACGGAGACCCTGCGCACCTGGCTGTCGCTGCACGGCAGCTGGGACCGCACCGCGGTCGCCCTGTCGGTGCACCGCAACACCGTCCGCCAGCGCATCACGCGCTGCGCGGCCCTGCTGGAAGCGGACCTGGACGATCCGGACGTACGCATGGAGTTGTGGTTCGCGCTGCGGCGCACCGGGTGACGTGACGCGCGTCCCAGCGCGCGGGACGACCGGGACCGGCAGGGAGGTCTGCCTCACAATGGGAATCATGCCGATACCCGGGACACCCAGCCGCGCCGAGCTCGTCGAACACCTCGTCAGAACCCGTATCGCGGGCGACGTCGCCACCCCGCGCGAGAACAACCTCTCCCACTACCGACAGCTGGCGAACGGCAACCGCCACTACTGGCTCGGCCTGGAGCTCGGCGACCGCTGGACCGACGAGCAGGACGTGCTCGCGGTGATGGCGGAGCGCTGCGGGGTGAACGACGACCCGGAGCACCGCTACGGGCAGGACACCATCGACCCGGAGCTGACGGTGGACGCGCTGGAGCGGCTCGCGGGCCGGCTGCGCAAGGCGGCCGAGGACCGGCAGCGGGTGCTGTTCGCGACCGGTCACCCGGGCGGCCTGCTCGACGTGCACCGCGCGACCGCGGCCGCCCTGCGCGCGGCCGGCTGCGAGATCGTCGTCATCCCGGACGGGCTGCAGACGGACGAGGGCTACGTCATGCAGTTCGCGGACGTGGCCGTCCTGGAGCACGGCGCGACCCTGTGGCACACCCACTCGGGCGAGCCGATGAAGGCCATCCTCACCGCCCTGGAGCGCGAGGGCAGCCCCCTGCCCGACCTGGTGGTCGCCGACCACGGCTGGGCGGGCTACGCGGGGCAGCACGGCGTCGACTCCGTCGGCTACGCCGACTGCAACGACCCGGCCCTCTTCCTCGCCGAGGCCGAGGGCACCGTCCAGGTGACGATCCCCCTCGACGACCACGTGGTCAGCCCCCGCCACTACGACCCGATGACGGCTTACCTGCTGTCGGAGGCGGGGCTGGGCTAGGCACTTTCCGGCCGTCAACTGGCCGGATCATTGCCGTAGTTGTCGCACATCCCCTGGTCTACGATCATGCTCGACCACATTTCGATCAAGGGGGATCAAGTGCGTTTCAAGCGAGTCGGCACCGTCCTGCTGGGGTTCGCCGCCGTCACCGGCCTGATGAGCGGTACGGCGGCCGAGGCCACGCCGCTGCAGGACTGCCAGGCGGTCAACGTCCCGGTCGGCCTGAACTTCTGCATCTTCTACAACTCGGACTACGGCGGCGACATGGTCCCGCTCAACGCCAACGTGGCCAACTTCGCCGGCTGGACCTGGGACAACGGCGAGCCGGTGAAGAACAACGCGGCCAGCGCCTACAACTACACCGAGCGGTGCGGGCGGCTGTACTACAACAGCTACTACGCGGGCGCCTCGGACACCATCGCCGCGGGCTCCGGGTGGCGGCGGCTGGTGAACACCTACAACAACAACGCCTCGTTCCGCTGGTGCAGCTGACCGGCTGAGTCCTGTCACCGCGGGACGCGGACCACGCCCTCCTGGATGACCGACACGGCGAGGCTGCCGTCCTGGGTGTAGATGCGGGCCTGGCCGAGGCCGCGGCCGCCGGACGCCGACGGGGACTCCTGGTCGTACAGGAGCCATTCGTCGGCGCGGAAGGGGCGGTGGAACCACATCGCGTGGTCCAGGGAGGCGCCGACCACGTCACCGACCGCCCAGCCGCCGCGGCCGTGCGCGAGCAGGACCGAGTCGAGCAGGGTCATGTCGGAGACGTACGTGGCGAGGACGACGTGCAGAAGCGGGTCGTCCGCCAGCTTGCCGTTGGTGCGGAACCAGACCTGGGAGTGCGGTTCGCGCGGTGCGCCGTACCGGCCGTACGGCGGCTCGTCGACATAGCGCAGGTCGATCGCCTCGCGGGCGGCGAGGAAGTGCTCGACGACCCGGGGGTCGAGGTGCTCGTAGCCGCGCAGCCGGTCGCTGGAGGTGGGCAGGGTCGCCGGGTCGGGCGCGGACGGCATGGACGCCTGGTGGTCCAGGCCCTCCTCGTACGTCTGGAAGGACGCGGACAGCGAGAAGATCGGCCGGCCGTGCTGGACCGCGACCACCCGGCGGGTGGTGAAGGAGCGGCCGTCGCGGATGCGCTCGACGTTGTAGACGATGGGCGCGCCCGGGTCGCCCATGCGCAGGAAGTACGCGTGCAGCGAGTGGGCGAGCCGGTCGGCCGGGACCGTGCGTCCCGCGGCGACCAGCGCCTGGGCGGCGACCTGCCCGCCGAAGACCCGGGGGACGACGGCGGAGCGGGACTGGCCGCGGAAGATGTTCTCCTCGATCTGCTCCAGGTCGAGCAGATCGAGGAGATCCTGAAGTGCCTGGGTCACCCGTGTCCTTACAGGCCCATGTCCTTGGCGATGATCGACTTCATGATCTCGCTGGTGCCGCCGTAGATGCGGTTGACGCGGTTGTCCGCGTACAGGCGGGCGATCGGGTACTCGTTCATGTAGCCGTAGCCGCCGTGCAGCTGGAGGCAGCGGTCGATGACGCGGTGGGCGACCTCGGTGCAGAACAGCTTCGCGGAGGCGGCCTCGGCGGGGGTGAGCTCGCCGGCGTCCAGCGCCTCGGTGGCGCGGTCGGCGACGGCCTCGGCGGCGTCGACCTCGGCCTGGCAGGCGGCCAGCTCGAACTTGGTGTTCTGGAAGTGCGCGACCGGCTTGCCGAAGACGGTGCGCTCCTGCACGTACTGCTTGGCGAACCGGACGGCGGCCTTGGCCTGGGCGTAGGCGCCGAAGGCGATGCCCCAGCGCTCGGAGGCGAGGTTGTGGCCGAGGTAGTAGAAGCCCTTGTTCTCCTCGCCCAGCAGGTCCTCGACCGGCACCTTGACGTCGACGAACGCCAGCTCGGCCGTGTCGGAGGTGCGCAGGCCCAGCTTGTCCAGCTTGCGGCCGACGGAGTAGCCCTCGGACTTGGTGTCCACGGCGAACAGGGAGATGCCGTGGCGGCGGTCCTCGGCGGTCGGCGCGGCGGTACGGGCGCAGACGATGACCTTGTCGGCGTGCACACCGCCGGTGATGAAGGTCTTGGCGCCGTTGAGGACGTAGTGCGTGCCGTCCTCGGAGAGCTTGGCGGTGGACTTCATGCCCGCGAGGTCGGAGCCGGTGCCCGGCTCGGTCATCGCGATGGCCCACATCTCCTCGCCGGAGACGAACTTCGGCAGGAACCGCTTCTTCTGCTCGTCCGTCGCCAGCATCTTGATGTAGGGCAGGGCGAGCAGCACGTGCACGCCGGAGCCGCCGAACTGGACGCCCGCGCGGGCGGTCTCCTCGTACAGGACGGCCTCGAACTTGTGGCTGTCCATACCGGCGCCACCGAACTCCTCCGGCACGTTGATGCCGAAGATGCCCAGCTCACCGAGCTTGTAGTAGAACTCGCGCGGCGCCTGGCCGGCCGCGAACCACTCGTCGTACACCGGTACGACCTCGGCCTCGATGAAGGCGCGAAGGGTCTCCCGGAACGCCTCGTGATCCTCGTTGAACACCGTACGGCGCACGCCGCCACCTCCAGGTCACATGTCTAAGCGCTTGCTCAGACCCAACCGTACCGGCCGGTAGCGAGAGCCGTCCAGAGACCGACGGCCGTAACGCTCGTCACGCGGCTGCCGGTGCGGCTCCTCCCAGGAGTCCTCCCCCGCCCGGCTCAGTCGCTGCCCGCCGCCGCGAACGCCCCCCGGGCCATCCGGTGCAGCAGCTCCGCCGTGGCGGCCCGGCCCGGGAGGGAGCCGGCGCGGCCGAGGTGGGGGGTGGAGTTCAGGAGGCCGAAGACGGAGTGGACGGCCGAGCGGGCGGCCGGTTCGCCGAGGTCGGGGTAGACCGCGCGGACGACCTCCACCCACAGCTCGACGTACTGCCGCTGGAGCTGGCGGACCAGCTTGCGGTCGCTGTCGCGCAGGCGGTCCAGCTCGCGGTCGTGCAGGGTGATCAGGGGCCGGTCGTCGAGGGCGAAGTCGATGTGGCCCTCGATCAGGGAGTCCAGCAGCCGGCCGGCCGGGACGCCGTCCGCCTCGGCGACCCGCAGCTTGGCGCCGGTCAGCAGGCGGCCGCTGATGCCGACCAGCAGCTCGGCGAGCATCGCGTCCTTGCCCGGGAAGTGGCGGTAGAGGCCCGGCCCGCTGATGCCGACCGCGGCCCCTATCTCGTCCACACCGACACCGTGGAAGCCGCGTTCGGCGAACAGCCGTGCGGCCTCCTTGAGGATCTGCTCGCGGCGGGTGGGGGCGTCGGTTCTGGTGGCCATGGAACCAATTCTAGACAGGGAGGTTAGCGCTCGTTAACCTGGAGGAAATGCGTTAACGCTCATTAACAAGGTGAGGGGACCCGCAAGGATGGATGAGGCACCGGAGCTTCAGAGCGCGGCAGATCCCGCGTCGGAGGCCTTTCGGGCCAACGAGGAGGCCCACCGGGCGCTCGTCGAGGAGCTGCGCGGCAAGCTCGCCGCGGCCCGCCTCGGCGGCGGCGAGAAGGCACGGGCGCGGCACACCGCGCGCGGCAAGCTGCTGCCGCGCGACCGCGTGGACACCCTGCTCGACCCCGGTTCGCCTTTCCTGGAGCTCGCTCCCCTCGCGGCCGACGGGATGTACGACGGACAGGCCCCGGCCGCCGGGGTGATCGCCGGGATCGGGCGGGTCGCCGGGCGCGAGTGCGTGGTCGTCGCCAACGACGCCACCGTCAAGGGCGGCACGTACTACCCGATGACCGTGAAGAAGCATCTGCGCGCCCAGGAGGTGGCCCTGGAGAACCGCCTGCCGTGCGTGTACCTGGTCGACTCCGGCGGCGCCTTCCTGCCCATGCAGGACGAGGTGTTCCCCGACCGGGAGCACTTCGGGCGGATCTTCTACAACCAGGCCAGGATGTCGGGTGCGGGAATCCCGCAGATCGCGGCCGTCCTCGGGTCGTGCACGGCCGGCGGCGCCTATGTGCCCGCCATGAGCGACGAGGCCGTGATCGTCCGCAACCAGGGCACGATCTTCCTGGGCGGCCCGCCCCTCGTGAAGGCCGCCACCGGCGAGGTCGTCACCGCCGAGGAGCTGGGCGGCGGCGAGGTGCACTCCCGGGTCTCCGGCGTCACCGACCACCTCGCGGAGGACGACGCGCACGCGCTGCGGATCGTGCGCAACATCGTCGCCACGCTGCCCGCGCGCGGGGCGCTGCCCTGGCAGGTGCGTCCGGCGGCCGAGCCGAAGGTGGACCCGTACGGGCTGTACGGCGCCGTCCCGGTCGACTCCCGCACGCCCTACGACGCCCGCGAGATCATCGCCCGGATCACGGACGGCTCGCGCTTCCAGGAGTTCAAGGCCGAGTTCGGGCAGACCCTGGTCACCGGCTTCGCCCGGATCCACGGCCACCCGGTGGGGATCGTCGCCAACAACGGCATCCTGTTCGCCGAGTCCGCCCAGAAGGGCGCCCACTTCATCGAGCTGTGCGACCAGCGCGGCATCCCGCTGCTGTTCCTGCAGAACATCTCCGGCTTCATGGTCGGCCGGGACTACGAGGCCGGCGGCATCGCCAAGCACGGCGCCAAGATGGTCACGGCCGTCGCCTGCACGCGCGTACCGAAGCTGACCGTCGTCGTCGGCGGCTCGTACGGCGCCGGGAACTACTCGATGTGCGGCCGCGCCTACTCCCCCCGCTTCCTGTGGATGTGGCCCAACGCCAAGATCTCCGTGATGGGCGGCGAGCAGGCCGCCTCGGTCCTCGCCACGGTCAAGCGGGACCAGCTGGAGGCCCGCGGGGAGAGCTGGCCGCTGGAGGACGAAGAGGCGTTCAAGGCGCCCGTGCGCGAGCAGTACGAGCGCCAGGGGAACGCCTACTACGCGACCGCCCGCCTGTGGGACGACGGGGTCATCGACCCCCTGGAGACCCGCCAGGTGCTGGGTCTGGCCCTGACCGCCTGCGCCAACGCCCCGCTGGGTGACCCCCAGTTCGGCGTCTTCCGGATGTGAGGACCCATGTTTGACACCGTCCTTGTCGCCAACCGCGGCGAGATCGCCGTCCGTGTCATCCGCACGCTGCGGACACTGGGCGTGCGCTCGGTGGCCGTCTTCTCCGACGCCGACGCCGACGCGCGGCATGTGAGGGAGGCCGACACCGCCGTACGGATCGGTCCGGCGCCGGCCGCCGAGAGCTATCTGTCCGTCGAGCGGCTCCTTGAGGCCGCCGCCCGCACCGGCGCCCAGGCCGTGCACCCGGGCTACGGCTTCCTCGCGGAGAACGCGGGCTTCGCGCGCGCCTGCGCCGAGGCGGGGCTCGTGTTCATCGGGCCGCCCGCGGACGCCATCGCCCTGATGGGCGACAAGATCCGCGCCAAGGAGACCGTGAAGGCGGCCGGGGTGCCCGTGGTGCCCGGCGGCCGCGACCCGGAACTCGCCGAGGCCGCCCGGGAGCTGGGCGCGCCGGTGCTGCTCAAGCCCAGCGCGGGCGGCGGCGGCAAGGGCATGCGCCTGGTGCGGGACCTGAGCCTGCTGGAGGACGAGATCGCGGCGGCCCGCCGCGAGGCCCGCGCCTCCTTCGGTGACGACACCCTGCTCGTGGAGCGGTGGATCGACCGGCCCCGGCACATCGAGATCCAGGTCCTGGCCGACGGCCACGGGAATGTGGTGCACCTGGGCGAGCGCGAGTGCTCGTTGCAGCGCCGCCACCAGAAGATCATCGAGGAGGCGCCGTCCGTCCTGCTCGACGAGAAGACCCGCGCGGCCATGGGCGAGGCGGCCGTGCAGGCGGCCCGTTCCTGCGGCTATCGCGGTGCGGGCACGGTGGAGTTCATCGTGCCCGGCGGGGACCCGTCCGCGTACTACTTCATGGAGATGAACACCCGCCTCCAGGTGGAGCACCCGGTCACCGAGCTGGTCACGGGCCTGGACCTGGTGGAGTGGCAGCTGCGGGTGGCGGCCGGTGAGCCACTGGCCTTCGGCCAGGACGACGTACGCCTCACCGGGCACGCCATCGAGGCCCGGGTCTGCGCCGAGGACCCCGCGCGCGGGTTCCTGCCCTCCGGCGGCCGGGTGCTGCGGCTGCGCGAACCGCAGGGCGACGGCGTGCGCACCGACTCCGGGCTCACCGAGGGCACGGAGGTCGGCAGCCTGTACGACCCGATGCTGTCCAAGGTGATCGCGTACGGCCCCGACCGCGAGACGGCCCTGCGCAAGCTGCGGGCGGCCCTCGCGGAGACGGTCACGCTGGGCGTGCAGACCAACGCCGGGTTCCTGCGCAGGCTGCTGGCCCACCCGGACGTGGTCTCGGGCGAGCTGGACACCGGCCTGGTGGAGCGGGCGGTCGACGACCTGGTGGTCACCGACGTACCTGAGGAGGTGTACGAGGCGGCGGCGGCCGTACGGCTGGACGCGCTGCGGCCCGCCGGTGCGGGCTGGACCGACCCGTTCTCGGTGCCGAGCGGGTGGCGCCTCGGCGGCGAGCCGAAGCCGGCCGCGTTCCCGCTGCGGGTGACCGAGCCGGTGGAGTACTCCCCGCGGGGCACGCACACGGTCACGGACGACTCCGTCTGCGTGACCCTGGACGGCGTCCGGCACACCTTCCACCGCGCCGCCGACTGGATCGGCCGCGACGGCGACGCCTGGCATGTGCGCGACCACGACCCGGTCGCCGCGTCCCTGGACCGGGCCGCCCACGCGGGCAGCGACTCGCTGACCGCGCCCATGCCCGGCACGGTCACGGTCGTGAAGGTCGCCGTCGGCGACGAGGTGACGGCCGGTCAGAGCCTGCTGGTGGTGGAGGCGATGAAGATGGAGCACGTCATCTCCGCCCCGCACGCCGGCACCGTCACCGGACTGGACGTCACGCCCGGCACCACGGTCGCCATGGACCAGGTTCTCGCGGTCATCGCGCCGCACGAGGAGGCGGAGTGATGACGGAGCCACAGCTTCCCATGGTGGTCCCCGCACCGGGCCTGCCCGCCCGGGTGCGCATCCACGAGGTCGGCGCGCGCGACGGCCTGCAGAACGAGAAGGCGACCGTGCCGACCGAGGTCAAGGCGGAGTTCGTGCGCCGGCTGGCCGACGCGGGCCTGACGACGATCGAGGCGACGAGCTTCGTCCACCCCAAGTGGGTGCCCCAGCTCGCGGACGCCGAGCAGTTGTTCCCGCTCGTACGCGACCTCGACGGCGTGGAGCTGCCGGTCCTCGTGCCCAACGACCGGGGCCTGGAGCGGGCGCTGGCCCTCGGCGCCCGGCGGGTGGCCGTGTTCGCCAGTGCCACGGAGTCGTTCGCCAAGGCCAACCTCAACCGCACGGTCGACGAGGCCCTGGCCATGTTCGAGCCGGTGGTGGCGCGGGCGAAGGCCGAACAGGGCCATGTGCGCGGCTACCTCTCCATGTGCTTCGGCGACCCGTGGGAGGGCCCGGTCCCGGCGGACCAGGTCGTGCGGGTGTGCAAGGCGCTGATGGACATGGGCTGCGACGAGCTGAGCCTCGGCGACACGATCGGCGTGGCGACCCCGGGCCAGGTCACCGCGCTGCTGACCGCGCTGAACGCGGCGGGGGTCGGCACGGACCGGATCGGCGTCCACTTCCACGACACCTACGGGCAGGCACTCGCCAACACCTACGCCGCCCTCCGGCACGGCGTCACCACGGTCGACGCCTCCGCGGGCGGGCTGGGCGGCTGCCCGTACGCCAAGTCCGCCACCGGGAACCTCGCCACCGAAGACCTGGTGTGGATGCTGCGGGGCCTCGGCATCGACACCGGCGTAGACCTCGGCCGTCTCGTCGCCACCAGCGCGTGGATGGCCGGCCAGTTGGGCCGACCCAGCCCTTCCCGCACCGTACGAGCCCTCTCCCACCAGGAGCAGTGACACACCATGGACTACCGTCTCACCCCCGAACTGGAAGAACTGCGCCGCACGGTGGAGGAGTTCGCGCACGACGTGGTCGCACCGAAGATCGGTGACTACTACGAGCGGCACGAGTTCCCGTACGAGATCGTGCGCGAGATGGGCCGGATGGGCCTGTTCGGGCTGCCGTTCGACGAGGAGTACGGCGGCATGGGCGGCGACTATCTCGCCCTCGGCGTGGCGCTGGAGGAGCTGGCCCGGGTCGACTCGTCCGTCGCGATCACGCTGGAGGCGGGGGTCTCGCTCGGCGCGATGCCGATCCATCTGTTCGGCACGGCCGAGCAGAAGCGGGAGTGGCTGCCGCGGCTGTGCTCGGGCGAGATGCTGGGCGCGTTCGGCCTGACGGAGCCGGACGGCGGATCGGACGCCGGGGCGACCCGTACGACGGCCCGGCTCGACCCCGACACGAACGAATGGGTGATCAACGGCACCAAGTGCTTCATCACCAACTCCGGCACCGACATCACCGGTCTGGTGACGGTCACCGCGGTCACCGGCCGCAAGCCGGACGGCAGGCCGCGGATCTCGGCGATCATCGTGCCCTCGGGCACCCCGGGCTTCACCGTCGCGGCGCCGTACTCGAAGGTCGGCTGGAACGCCTCGGACACGCGGGAGCTGTCGTTCGTCGACGTCCGTGTCCCCGCGGCGAACCTGCTCGGCGAGGAGGGCCGCGGCTACGCGCAGTTCCTGCGCATCCTCGACGAGGGCCGGATCGCCATCGCGGCGCTGGCCACGGGGCTGGCGCAGGGCTGCGTGGACGAGTCGGTGAAGTACGCGAAGGAACGTCACGCCTTCGGCCGTCCGATCGGCGCGAACCAGGCCATCCAGTTCAAGATCGCCGACATGGAGATGAAGGCCCACACCGCCCGCCTCGCCTGGCGCGACGCGGCCGCCCGCCTGGTCTCCGGCGCCCCCTTCAAGAAGGAGGCCGCCCTCGCCAAGCTCCACTCCTCGACGGTCGCCGTCGACAACGCCCGTGACGCCACCCAGATCCACGGCGGCTACGGCTTCATGAACGAGTACCCGGTCGCCCGCATGTGGCGCGACTCCAAGATCCTGGAGATCGGCGAGGGCACGAGCGAGGTCCAGCGCATGCTGATCGCACGGGAGTTGGGGCTCACCGGCTGAGCCGTCCCGGCGACGGGTCCGGCTGCGGGAGGGTCCGCCCCTGGACAAGATCTGAGGTTAGGCTAACCTACCTTTCGAATCGTCCGGCGGGCCCTCCGCCCTGTTCGAAAGCAGCCAGCCATGTCCCATGCCCGTGCCACCCACCTCACCCGCCGCGGCATCCTCGCCGCCGGTGGCGTTCTCGGCCTCGGTGCCGTCCTCGCGGCCTGCGGTGACGACGACGCGAAAAGCGGTGGTTCGGACACCAAGGCCTCCGGCAAGGCGTCGGGCCCCTGGACGTTCAAGGACGACCGCGGCACGACCGTGAAGCTGGACAAGGTGCCGGTGAACATCGTCGCGTTCACCGGTGTCGCCGCCGCCCTCTTCGACTACGGCATCTCGGTCAAGGGCGTCTTCGGCCCGACCAAGACGCAGGACGGCAAGCCCGACGTCCAGGCCGGCGACATGGACATCACCAAGGTGAAGGTCCTCGGCAACGTCTGGGGCCAGTTCAACGTCGAGCAGTACGCGGCCCTCGCCCCCGAGGTCCTCATCACCACCACCTTCGACTCCGCGGGCACCCTCTGGTACGTCCCCGAGGAGTCCAAGGACAAGATCGCCCAGCTCGCCCCGAGCGTGGCCATCTCCGCCTACGACCGTAAGCTCGACGTCTCCCTCGCGCGGATGCTGGAGCTCGCCAAGTCCCTCGGCGCGGATGTCGCCTCCGCGAAGGTGGCCGACGCGAAGAAGCGGTTCGAGGACGCCTCGGCGCGACTGCGTGCCGCCGCCAAGGCCAAGCCGAACATCAAGGTGATGGCCGGGTCCGCCAGCCAGGACCTGTTCTACGTCTCCGGCTCCAACCTGTCCCTCGACCTGGAGTACTTCAAGGCGCTCGGCGTGAACTTCATCGAGCCGTCGGAGAAGGCGAAGGCGGTCGGGGGCGGCTGGTACGAGTCGCTCAGCTGGGAGAACGTCGACAAGTACGGGGCCGACATCATCATGATGGACGACCGGTCCTCGACGATTCAGCCCGCCGACATCACCGAGGGCACGTGGAAGAAGCTGCCCGCGGTGAAGGCCGGGCAGGTCATCGCGCGTTCGCCCGAGCCGATTCTGTCGTACGACAAGTGTGTGGCGCTGGTGGAGGACCTGGCCGAGGCGCTGGAGAAGGCCAAGAAGGTCGCCTGAGCCTGGTCGCTTCTCGCCGTGGGGAGCTGCGGGCCGCCTGGGGCTGGTCGCGCCCACGCGGCGGTAGCCGCATATCAGACACAGCCCCGCACCCCTAAAAAGGGCACATCACCCCCAGGAGCCTTCATGAGTACGCCCGATGCCCTTGCCTTTCGGTTCTTCTCTCTTCATGTCGTGAGGACCCGGCCCCTCGGGCCCTCCCTCGTGCGCGTCACCTTCGCCGGGGACGACCTCGCCCATTTCCACTCCGACGGGCGTGACCAGTCGCTGTCGCTGTTCATCCCGGCCGAGGGGCGGGCCGAACCCGGCGTGCCGATCGAAGAGGGCGAGAACTGGTACGCCGCCTGGCGTGAACAGCCCGATGACGTGCGGGCGGTGATGCGGTCGTACACGCTGCGCAGCCTCCGGCGCGAGCCCGACGAGATCGACATCGACTTCGTGCTGCACGGGGTCGAGCCGGGGGCCGCCGTTCCGGCCGGGCCCGCCTCGCGGTGGGCCGCCAAGGCGAAAGCCGGTGACAAGGTCGTGCTGATCGGGCCCGCTGTCGCCGACAACCGGGCGATCAGGTTCCGGCCGCCCGAGGGGACCGACCTCGTGCTGATGTGGGCGGACGAGACGGCTCTGCCCGCCCTGCTGGCCAGCCTGGAGACGCTGCCGGCCGGGATGCCGGTGCGTGCCTGGGTCGAGGTCACGGATGCCGGGGACATCCAGGACGTCGAGACGGCAGCCGATGCCGAGGTGACCTGGCTGGTGCAGGACGGAAGCTGCGCCGAGGGGTCCCCCATGGCCCTCGGCGCGATCAAGGAGGCCGAACTGCCGCCCGCCGAGCAGCCGTACGTGTGGCTCGCGGGCGAGTCCGGCTGCATGAAGGAGATGCGGCGGCACTTCGTCGGTGAGCGCGGCGTCGATCGGCGGCAGGTCACGTTCGTCGGGTACTGGCGGCGTGGGCTGAGCGAAGAGCAGTTGCGCGAGCAGCCCGAGGACTGAACTGCCGTTTTCCGACCGGCGGTTCCCGTCGGCGTGACGGCCGTCACTTGAGGGGTGGAGTGTCGCGGATTCAACTTAGGTTAGGCTAACCTAAGTTCGAAGCCCGGGGCTCCGCCCCTCTTCCTTATGTCCTCTCGGACTCCCTCACGGTCCATCCCCACCCGGAGGCCCCCCGCATGCGCTCGCACCTGCTCAATGACACGACCGCGGAGCACTACCGCCGCTCCGTGACCGAAGGAGTCGAGCGGGTGGCGGCCAAACTCGCCACCACCGACCGCCCGTTCACCGGCGTGGCCGTCGACACCCTCGCCCCCCGCATCGAGCGGATCGACTTGGACCGGCCCCTGTACGACACCGCCGCCGTCCTCGACGAGCTGGAGGACGTCTACCTCCGGGACGCGGTCTACTTCCACCACCCCCGCTACCTCGCGCACCTCAACTGCCCGGTCGTCATCCCGGCCGTGCTCGGCGAGGCCGTCCTGTCCGCCGTCAACTCCTCCCTCGACACCTGGGACCAGTCGGCCGGCGGCACCCTCATCGAGCGCAGGCTGATCGACTGGACCGCCGAGCGCATCGGCCTCGGCCCCGCCGCCGACGGCGTGTTCACCTCCGGCGGCTCGCAGTCCAACCTCCAGGCGCTGCTGCTGGCGAGGGAGGAGGCCAAGACCCAGGAATTCGGCAGACTGCGCGTCTTCGCCTCCGAGGTCAGCCACTTCAGCGTGAAGAAGTCCGCGAAACTGCTCGGCCTCGGCCCGGACGCCGTCGTCACCGTCCCCGTCGACCACGACAAGCGCATGCAGACCGTCGCCCTCGCCCGCGAGCTCCAGCGCTGCCGGGACGCCGGCCTGGTCCCCATGGCCGTCGTCGCCACCGCCGGCACCACCGACTTCGGCTCCATCGACCCGCTGCCCGAGATCGCCGAGCTGTGCGAGCAGTTCGGCACCTGGATGCACGTCGACGCCGCCTACGGCTGCGGCCTGCTGGCCTCCCTCAAGCGCCGCGCCCTGCTCGACGGCATCGAGCGCGCCGACTCGGTCACCGTCGACTACCACAAGTCCTTCTTCCAGCCGGTGAGTTCCTCCGCGATCCTGGTCCGCGACGCGGCCACCCTGCGCCACGCCACCTACCACGCGGACTACCTCAACCCGCGCCGCGCCGCGGCCGAGCGCATCCCCAACCAGGTCGACAAGTCCCTTCAGACCACCCGCCGCTTCGACGCGCTCAAGCTGTGGATGACCCTGCGCGTGATGGGCGCCGACGGCATCGGACAGCTCTTCGACGAGGTGTGCGACCTGACGGAGGAGGGCTGGAAGCTGCTGGCCGGCGACCCGCGCTACGACGTGGTCGTGGAGCCCTCGCTGTCCACCCTGGTCTTCCGCTACATCCCGGCGGCCGTCACCGACCCGGCCGAGATCGACCGCGCCAACCTCTACGCCCGCAAGGCTCTGTTCGCCTCCGGCGACGCGATCGTCGCGGGCACCAAGGTCGCCGGCCGCCACTACCTGAAGTTCACCCTGCTCAACCCCGAGACGCAGGCGTCCGACATCGCCGCCGTCCTCGACCTGATCGCCGGCCACGCCGAGCAGTACCTGGGAGAATCCCTTGACCGCGCTTCCTGAAACCAGCCACACGTATGACTTCGTGGGCATCGGGCTCGGCCCCTTCAACCTCGGCCTGGCCTGCCTGACCGAACCGGTCGACGCGCTCGACGGCGTCTTCCTGGAGTCCAAGCCGGACTTCGAGTGGCACGCCGGCATGTTCCTGGACGGCGCCCACCTCCAGACGCCGTTCATGTCTGACCTGGTCACGCTGGCCGACCCGACCTCGCCGTACTCCTTCCTGAACTACCTGAAGGAGAAGGGCCGGCTCTACTCGTTCTACATCCGCGAGAACTTCTACCCGCTGCGCGTCGAGTACGACGACTACTGCCGCTGGGCCGCGAACAAGCTGAGCAACGTCCGCTTCGGCACGACCGTCACCGAAGTGACGTACGAGGACGAGGTGTACGTCGTACGCACGGCGGACGGCACGGCCTACCGGGGCCGCCGCCTCGTGCTCGGCACCGGCACCTCCCCGCACTACCCGGAGGCCGTCCGCGACCTGGGCGGGGACTTCTTCCACAACTCCCGCTACATGCAGAACAAGGCGGAGCTGCAGAAGAAGGAGTCGATCACGATCGTCGGCTCCGGGCAGTCCGCCGCCGAGATCTACTACGACCTGCTCGCCGAGATCGACGTCCACGGCTACCGGCTGAACTGGGTCACCCGCTCCCCGCGCTTCTTCCCGCTGGAGTACACCAAGCTCACGCTGGAGATGACGTCCCCGGAGTACATCGACTACTTCCGCGCGCTGCCCGAGGCGACCCGCTACCGCCTCACCCAGCAGCAGAAGGGCCTGTTCAAGGGGATCGACGGCGACCTGATCAACGAGATCTTCGACCTGCTCTACCAGAAGAACCTCGGCGGCCCGGTCCCCACCCGCCTGCTCACCAACTCCTCGCTGAACAGCGCACGGTACGAGAACGGCACGTACACCCTCTCCTTCCGCCAGGAGGAACAGGAGAAGGAGTACGAGATCCAGAGCGAGGGCCTGGTGCTCGCCACCGGCTACGCCTACGCCGAGCCCGAGTTCCTCACGCCGATCGACGACCGGCTGGTGCGTGACTCCCACGGCAACTTCGACGTGGCCCGCAACTACGCCATCGACGTCACCGGCCGCGGTGTCTTCCTGCAGAACGCCGGCGTCCACGCCCACAGCATCACCAGCCCCGACCTGGGCATGGGCGCGTACCGCAACAGCTGCATCATCAGGGAGCTGCTCGGCTCCGAGTACTACCCGGTCGAGAAGTCGATCGCCTTCCAGGAGTTCGCCGTATGACGTTCACGTTCCGCCCCCTCGACCCGCTGAAGGACGCCGAGCTCCTGCACACCTGGGTCACCCACCCCAAGGCCGCGTTCTGGATGATGCAGGACGCGAAGCTTGAGGACGTCGAGCGCGCCTACATGGAGATCGCGGCCGACGAGCACCACCACGCGCTGCTCGGGCTGAGCGACGGTGTGCCCGCCTTCCTGATGGAGCACTACGACCCCGCCCGCCGGGAGCTGGTCGGGCTGTACGAGCCGCAGCCCGGGGACATCGGCATGCACTTCCTGACCCCGCCGACGGACACGCCGGTGCACGGCTTCACCAAGGCCGTGATCACCGCGGTGATGGCCCACCTCTTCGAGGACCCGGCCGTCCGGCGGGTCGTCGTGGAGCCCGACATCGCCAACAAGGCGGTGCACGCGCTGAACGCGGCCGTCGGTTTCGTGCCCGAGCGCGAGATCCAGAAGCCGGAGAAGAAGGCCCTGCTCAGCTTCTGCACCCGTGAGCAGTTCGAGAAGGCGGTGGCGGCATGACCCTCGCCGACGCCGTCGCCCACCTCACCCCCGAGCGCTGGGAGCAGGCCAACCGCCGGCTGATCCGCAAGGCGCTCGCCGAGTTCGCGCACGAGCGGCTGCTCACGCCCGAGCCGGAGGGCGAGTCGTACGTCGTCCGCAGCGACGACGGCCTCACCTCCTACCGCTTCACCGCCGTACGCCGCGCCCTGGACCACTGGCAGGTCGACGCCGACTCCATATCCCGCCACCGCGACGGAGCCGAACTCCCGCTGGCCGCGCTGGACTTCTTCGTCGAGTTCAAGGATGCCCTCGGGCTGAGCGCGGAGATCCTCCCGGTGTACCTGGAGGAGATCTCCTCCACTCTCTCCGGCACCTGCTTCAAGCTCACCAAGCCGCAGATCCCGGTCGCCGAGCTGATCGACAGCGGCTTCCAGGCCATCGAGACGGGGATGACCGAGGGCCACCCCTGCTTCGTCGCCAACAACGGCCGCCTCGGCTTCGGCGTCCACGAGTACCTGTCGTACGCCCCCGAGACCGCGAGCCCGGTCCGCCTGGTGTGGCTGGCCGCCCACCGGTCGCGGGCCGCGTTCACGGCCGGCGTCGGCATCGAGTACGAGACGTTCGTACGGCAGGAGCTGGGCGAGGGAACCGTCGAGCGGTTCGAGCGGCAGCTCACGGACCAGGGCCTGGACCCGGCCGACTACCTCCTCATCCCCGTCCACCCCTGGCAGTGGTGGAACAAGCTCACCGTCACCTTCGCCGCCGAGGTCGCCCGCCGGCACCTGGTGTGCCTGGGCGAGGGCGAGGACGAGTACCTGGCCCAGCAGTCCATCCGGACCTTCTTCAACAGCTCGCGGCCCGAGAAGCACTACGTCAAGACGGCCCTGTCCGTCATCAACATGGGCTTCATGCGCGGGCTTTCGGCCGCCTACATGGAGGCCACCCCGGCGATCAACGACTGGCTGGCCCAGCTGATCGAGGGCGACCCGGTGCTGAAGTCGACGGGCCTGTCGATCATCCGCGAGCGGGCCGCCGTCGGCTACCGGCACCTGGAGTACGAGCAGGCGACCGACCGCTACTCGCCGTACCGCAAGATGCTCGCCGCGCTGTGGCGGGAGAGCCCCGTGCCCTCCCTCCAGGACGGCGAGTCCCTCGCCACGATGGCCTCGCTGCTGCACGTCGACCACGAGGGCCGTGGCTTCGCGGCCGCGCTGATCGAGCGCTCGGGCCTCGCCCCGGCCGAGTGGCTGCGCCGCTATCTGCGGGCGTACTACGTCCCGCTGCTGCACAGCTTCTACGCCTACGACCTGGCGTACATGCCGCACGGCGAGAACACGATCCTCGTCCTGAAGGACGGGGCCGTGCAGCGCGCGATCTACAAGGACATCGCCGAGGAGATCGTCGTCATGGACCCGGACGCGGTGCTGCCGCCCGAGGTCGCCCGTATCCGCGTCGAGGTCCCCGAGGACCAGAAGCTGCTGTCGATCTTCACGGACGTCTTCGACTGCTTCTTCCGCTTCCTCGCCGCGAACCTCGCCGCCGAAGGGGTCCTGGAGGAAGGCGACTTCTGGCGCACGGTCGCCGAGGTCACCCGCGACTACCAGGAGGCGACGCCCGAACTGGCCGACAGGTTCCGCCAGTACGACATGTTCGCCCCCGAGTTCACCCTGTCCTGCCTCAACCGCCTCCAGCTGCGCAACAACAAGCAGATGGTGGACCTGGCGGACCCGTCGGCCGCGCTCCAGCTGGTCGGCACCCTGCGGAACCCGATCGCCGGGTTCTGACGTCCCCGAGAACGAGCGGGCGCCCCGGAGTACGGTCCTTCGGGGCGCCCGCCGGTTTCCCGGAACCGGTGGAACAATCCCCCACATGGCGGAAATCATCCAGAGAGACGGCACGTGGGTCTTCGACGGCGATGCGCTGCGTCTGACACCGGGACGGGACAAGAGCGTCGGACTGCTCCGCCGCGATCTGGGTGAACTCGTCGTACCGCTGGAGGCGTTGGCGGGCGTCTCCTTCGAGCAGGGCAAGCGGACCGGGCGGCTGAGGCTGCGGCTGCGCGAGGGGGCCGATCCGCTGATCCAGGCGACGGGCGGCCGGCTCACCGAACCGCAGGACCCGTACCAGCTGCTCGTCGAGTCCGACCGCTACGGCGTCGCGGAGTACCTCACGGACGAGGTGCGCAACGCGCTGCTGCTGGACCATGTGCCGTCCGGCCCGGTGGACCGCTATCTCCTGCCGGGCCCGGCCGTCCCGCTGTCGGCGTCCGCCGGGGACGGCACGGCCGCGTTCGACGGCGAGCAGGTGCGCCTGGAGTGGAACTGGAAGACGGAGGACGCCAAGGCCTCGGCGGGCGTCCGTACGATCGCGGTCTCCGACATAGCGGCGGTCGAGTGGCTGCCGGCGGCGGGCCTGGAGAACGGCCATCTGCGCTTCACGGTGAAGCACTCCCCCACCAAGGCACCGCCGAAGTACGACCCGCACGCCGTCGAGCTGTGGGGCTTCAAGAAGGACCCGCTGATGGCCCTGGTCGCGGCGGCCGTCCAGGCCCGCCTTCCGCACCCGGTGGCGCCCGCGGACGCCGTCCAGCCGCCACCGCTCGAGTCCCCCACGGCCGAGGACGACCACGACGCCCTGCTGCGGCGGCTGCGCGAGCTGGGCGACCTGCACCGCACGGGCGTCCTGACGGACGAGGAGTTCACCCTGGCGAAACAGGCGATCCTCAAGCGAATGTGACAAAGAGGCCCATCCATCGCGCTCGCCTGCCCGAAATCGGGCAGGATTGTTGCGTAACGTTTTCGACTCCTCCAGGATCTACGGGTGCACGACGAACTGGTTGATCATCTGACGCGGTCGACACCCCTGAACCGGGGCGAGGCGCTGCGGGTGATCCAGGACGTGCTCGCCTACTTCGACGAGACGACCACCGAGTTCGTCCGTCGCCGCCACCGCGAGCTGCAGGCCCAGGGCCTGCTGAACGCGGAGATCTTCGAACGGATCGAGGCGGACCTCAAATACCGGGCGGTGGCACCGCCGGAGCTCTCGCTCCGGCAGCTGCGCCGGATCGTCTACGGCTAGGAATACGTCTGTATGTGCGGAATCGTCGGATACATCGGCAAGCGTGATGTCGCCCCCCTCCTTCTGGAGGGCCTGCAGCGCCTGGAGTACCGCGGCTACGACTCGGCGGGTGTCGTCGTCTCCTCCCCGAAGACGCCGGCCCTGAAGATGGTCAAGGCCAAGGGCCGGGTGCGCGACCTGGAGGCCAAGGTCCCGGCGCGCTTCAAGGGCACGACCGGTATCGCCCACACCCGCTGGGCCACCCACGGCGCCCCGTCCGACGTGAACGCCCACCCGCACATGGACGCCGACCTCAAGGTCGCCGTCGTCCACAACGGCATCATCGACAACGCCTCCGACCTGCGCCGCAAGCTGGAGGCGGACGGCGTCGAGTTCCTCTCCGAGACCGACACCGAGGTCCTGGTCCACCTCATCGCCCGCTCGGGCGCCGAGAAGCTCGAGGACAAGGTCCGCGAGACCCTCCGCCTCATCGAGGGCACCTACGGCATCGCCGTGATGCACGCCGACTTCCCGGACCGCATCGTCGTCGCCCGCAACGGCTCGCCGGTCGTCCTCGGCATCGGCGAGAAGGAGATGTTCGTCGCCTCGGACATCGCCGCCCTGGTCGCCCACACCCGCCAGATCGTCACCCTGGACGACGGCGAGATGGCCACGCTGAAGGCCGACGACTTCCGCACCTACACCACCGAGGGCACGCGCACCACCGCCGAGCCCACCACCGTGGAGTGGGAGGCCGCCTCCTACGACATGGGCGGCCACGACACGTACATGCACAAGGAGATCCACGAGCAGGCCGAGGCGGTCGACCGCGTGCTGCGCGGCCGCATCGACGACCGCTTCTCCACCGTGCACCTCGGCGGCCTCAACCTGGACGCCCGGGAGGCCCGCCGCATCCGCCGCGTGAAGATCCTCGGCTGCGGCACCTCGTACCACGCGGGCATGATCGGCGCCCAGATGATCGAGGAGCTCGCCCGCATCCCCGCCGACGCCGAGCCGGCCTCCGAGTTCCGCTACCGCAACGCGGTCGTGGACCCCGACACCCTCTACATCGCCGTCTCCCAGTCCGGTGAGACCTACGACGTCCTCGCGGCCGTCCAGGAGCTGAAGCGCAAGGGCGCCCGGGTCCTCGGCATCGTCAACGTCGTCGGCTCGGCGATCGCCCGCGAGGCCGACGGCGGCATCTATGTGCACGCCGGCCCCGAGGTCTGCGTGGTGTCGACCAAGTGCTTCACCAACACCTGCGTCTCCTTCGCCCTGCTCGCCCTGCACCTCGGCCGCACCCGCGACCTGTCCGTCCGTGACGGCAAGCGGATCATCGAGGGCCTGCGCAAGCTGCCCGCCCAGATCGCCGAGATCATGGAGCAGGAGGCGGAGATCGAAAAGCTGGCCAAGAGTTACGCCGACGCCCGCTCGATGCTCTTCATCGGCCGCGTCCGTGGCTACCCGGTCGCCCGCGAGGCCTCCCTCAAGCTCAAGGAGGTCTCGTACATCCACGCCGAGGCCTACCCCGCCTCCGAGCTGAAGCACGGCCCCCTCGCCCTCATCGAGCCGGCCCTCCCCACGGTCGCGATCGTCCCCGACGACGACCTGCTGGAGAAGAACCGCGCCGCCATGGAGGAGATCAAGGCCCGCAGCGGCAAGATCATGGCCGTCGCCCACCAGCCCCAGGAGAAGGCCGACGAGACCATCCTCGTCCCCAAGAACGAGGACGAACTCGACCCCATCCTCATGGGCATCCCCCTCCAGCTCCTCGCCTACCACACGGCCCTGGCCCTGGGCCGCGACATCGACAAGCCGCGCAACCTGGCGAAGTCGGTGACCGTGGAGTAGTAGGCCTGTTTGGGGGCGCGGGGAACTGCGCGACCAGCAACAAACAACAGAAACAGGCAAGAAAACAGGACAGACCCCCACGTACGCCACCGAACACGTGGGGGTCTGTCACATATGGGCCCGGGGCCACGCCCCGACCCGGCGCTGCGATCAGCCGGCGGCCGTCACCCCCCGACCGGCAGCGCGCTTCGGAAGCACGGTCGGCCAGTGCGCGAGAGCCGCAGTCGCGGCATACCAGGCAACGGCACCGGCGGCCACGGCGAACCACCCACCGGCCTTGGCCAGGGACCCACTGTCGGCGAAGGCACCGACAGCCATGAGCGCCAGCCCGACGAGGAACAGCCCGTACGTCCCCCGAGTCAGCTGATCCCCACCCGCCGCGGCCAGCGACAGCACGACGAGCGCGAACAGCAGATAGAACAGCCCCGCCGCGTTCGCGGAACCCGCGTCGGTCACGGCCCAGGTGAACCACATCGCACCCAGGACCGAGAATGCCGTACCGGTCCCCGCGTCACGGTCCCGGAAGGCGAACAGACCGGCGGCGAACAGCGCGACGCCGCCGATGTAGTGGGCGATGGATACGGCGTCGGCCGCCGTCACGCCGTCGATCACGTCCGTGTACCCCAGCCCGAAGGCCAACAGGGTGATCCCCAGGGCGAGTCGGCCGGCGATCGTGGTGGTGCCTCCCGCAGAGACGTCGTTGTCCACGGCGGGCTCCCTTCATGCATGTGCAGTTGTGCGGTGACCGGTATATGCCCTTCACAAGAGCACAAACACCTCTACGCGCGAGTAGATTCGCGCACTGCACAAAGGGAGTTGGAGACGCCGAGTCCGCATCTCACCTGGGACGAGGGCGAGTTACGGGATGACGACGACCGGGCGCTTGGCGCGCTTGGCGAGCCGCCCGGCGACGGAGCCGAAAATACGCCCCACGATGCCATGGGTGGAGCCGACGACGATCGCGTCGGCCTCGTACTCGCGCCCCACCTCTTCGAGCTCGTGGCAGATGTCACCGCCGCGCTCGACGAGGATCCACGGCACCTCGGCGAGGTAGTCCGCACAGGCGAGCTCCAGGCCGAGCACCTCGGTGCGGTGGTCCGGCACGTCCACGAAGACGGGCGGCTCACAGCCCGCCCACACGGTGGTCGGCAGCCGGTTGGCGACGTGGACGATGATCAGGCCCGATCCGGAGCGGCGGGCCATGCCGATGGCGTACGCGAGGGCACGCTCGCTGGAGGTCGAGCCGTCGAAGCCGACGACCACCCCGTGCTTGAAAGCGGGGTCGCACGGATGGCGTGGCTCTTCCGCCGCCAGGGGCTCGGCCGCCGTGGGGTCGGCGACGGGCCGCTTGCGGTCCGCGTGTTCGAAGAATTCGTGACCGGCCATGGCTGTCTCGGGGTCGTGATCCTTAAGTGGGTGGGACGACAGTGTGCGGCGGAGCTGTGTCCGGGAATCATCTTCCCAACCCCATACCCCCAAGGGTACGGCGGCACGCCTCCTTAGCCCAGATCCCGCGCAACTGCACGGGGGTTCCAGGGAGCATGCACGAGGGGGCGCCCGGAACGCAATGGTTGCTGCCCTGTACAGGCGATCCGATCAGGATTCAAGTAAATTTCCCCCGGCACACCGGGAACACGATCATCGTGCCGCCGGTACGGCGCCGTCGACAGTGACCGACCAGTCGAACGGGCGTTGATCACGGCGAACCTCCGCCCCAGGGAGCACGCCATGGCCTCACCCCGCACCTCCCCGCGCCCGCCCGAAGGATGGCCCGCACACGGCGCCGCCGCACCGGAGTCGGCCGACGACGTGGTCCGTTGGGCGGCCTTCAGCTGTGTCCTCGTCCCGGTGGTGCTGGTCTGGTACGGCACCTCGCTCGGGGGCGCCGCCGGCAGCGCGCTCGGGCTTGCCGCGGTCACCGCCGTGTGCCGGGTGCTGCTGCGCCGCTCCGAGCGCTGCGCCGCGCGGGCGGGGTCGCGCGGAGGCCGTCACGCGGGCGAGAATTCACCGGTTGACTGACCGGTTTTGGCGCCCCTGCCCACCTGTTTTCGGCCAACTTCCCAAACCCGCCGAACCCCCCTCCCGAACACCCCCCAACCCCCGTTCGACCTGCACGGAAAGGGTCTCCGGTGACCCGCGCACCCTACGCGGATTGGCCACTGCGAGGAGGCGCACTTCCCTCTGCGGCTCGCGAGTGCAACCCTTCGTGATCGAATGCTTTACGCCAAGTTGCCATGTCGACAATGTGCCGGGTGCAGAGACTGGTCACCGAGGCACGGCGTGACGCAGTAGATTCGATCTTGTCTTACGGCGGGGGACTCGTGCAGGACCGAGGGGAAACGTGCAGGAGCGACACAACCGAGGAGCCGCGACCACCGAGGGGGGCTTAGCAGTATGAGCCACGACTCCACTGCCACCGCGGACGCCGCGGCCCGGAAACTGACCGGGCGACGCCGCAAGGAGATCGTCGCGGTGCTGCTGTTCAGCGGCGGGCCCATCTTCGAGAGTTCCATTCCGCTGTCGGTGTTCGGGATCGACCGCCAGGACGCCGGCGTACCGCGCTACCGGCTGCTGGTGTGCGCCGGCGAGGAAGGCCCGCTGCGGACCACCGGGGGCCTGGAACTCACCGCGCCGCACGGCCTGGAGGCGATCTCGCGGGCGGGCACGGTCGTCGTGCCGGCCTGGCGGTCGATCACCTCCCCGCCGCCGGCGGAGGCGCTCGACGCACTGCGCCGAGCCCACGAAGAGGGAGCCCGGATCGTAGGACTGTGCACCGGAGCGTTCGTGCTCGCGGCCGCCGGACTGCTCGACGGCCGGCCCGCGACCACCCACTGGATGTACGCGCCGACGCTGGCCAAGCGCTATCCGTCGGTGCATGTCGATCCACGTGAGCTGTTCGTCGACGACGGCGATGTGCTGACGTCGGCCGGTACGGCGGCCGGGATCGATCTCTGTCTCCACATCGTGCGGACGGACCACGGCAACGAGGCGGCGGGCGCGCTGGCCCGCCGGCTGGTCGTGCCACCGCGCAGGTCGGGCGGTCAGGAGCGCTACCTCGACAGGTCTTTACCGGAGGAGATCGGCGCCGACCCGCTCGCCGAGGTCGTCGCCTGGGCGCTGGAACACCTCCACGAGCAGTTCGACGTGGAGACCCTGGCCGCGCGCGCGTACATGAGCCGTCGTACGTTCGACCGCCGCTTCCGGTCGCTGACCGGCTCGGCACCGCTGCAGTGGCTGATCACGCAGCGGGTCCTGCAGGCCCAGCGCCTGCTGGAGACGTCCGACTACTCCGTGGACGAGGTGGCGGGCCGGTGCGGCTTCCGCTCCCCCGTCGCGCTGCGCGGACACTTCCGGCGGCAGCTCGGCTCGTCACCGGCCGCGTACCGGGCGGCGTACCGCGCGCGCAGGCCGCAGAGCGAACGCCCGGACAGCGGTGAGGGCACACCGAGCCCCGCCACCGCCCCGACCGGCCCGTCCGCCCAGCTGCCCCCACCGCCGGGCCCCCCGCAGGTGCTCCACCCGGACAACCCTGTCCCGCTCCAGACCCGCCGCACGGCCACCGCGGGAGCGGTCCCGCTGGCCAGCCTCCCGGGTCCCCGCACGGGCACCTGACGGGAACCGCACCTTCCCCGCGCCGTCCTTTCCGGGACCGCGCGGGGAAGGTGCTTCTCTTTTCACAGCTCCCACTCAGTAGGCGCCCGCAGCTCCTCAGCCCCACACCACGGCCCGTAAGGTGAGACACATGAACGACCGCATGGTGTGGATCGACTGCGAGATGACCGGCCTCTCGCTGTCCGACGACGCGCTCATCGAGGTGGCCGCCCTCGTCACCGACTCCGAGCTGAACGTGCTCGGCGAAGGCGTGGACATCGTCATCCGTCCGCCGGACTCCGCCCTGGAGACGATGCCGGAGGTGGTGCGCCAGATGCACACCGCGTCCGGCCTGCTCGCGGAGCTGCCGAACGGCACGACGCTCAGGGACGCCGAGGAGCAGGTCCTGGCGTACGTACGCGAGCACGTGAAGGAGCCCGGCAAGGCTCCGCTGTGCGGCAACTCGGTCGGCACGGACCGCGGCTTCCTGCTGCGGGACATGCCCACGCTGGAGGACTACCTCCACTACCGGATCGTCGACGTCTCCTCCGTCAAGGAGCTCGCCCGGCGCTGGTACCCGCGGGCCTACTTCAACAGCCCCGAGAAGAACGGCAACCACCGCGCCCTCGCCGACATCCGCGAGTCGATCGCCGAACTGCGGTACTACCGCGAGGCCGTCTTCGTGCCGCAGCCCGGCCCGGACTCCGACACCGCGAAGGCCATCGCCGCCAAGCACGTCCTGCCCGCTCAGTAGCGGTCCCCGGGGGCCGCGCGAAAACCTGTGCGCGAGCACCCCTTCGGACCCTGTAGACTTCTTCTCGGCCGGTCGGGGAAAACACTCCTCGAACACCGGTCATGGTGGGTGTAGCTCAGCTGGTAGAGCACCTGGTTGTGGTCCAGGATGCCGCGGGTTCGAGTCCCGTCACTCACCCTGTGTGATCAGGCGGTGACCTTCGCGAGAAGGTCACCGCCTGATGCGTTTCCCGGCGCCTCCGGTGGGCCGGTGGCCTACGCCCCCTCCCGAGGGAGACGCAGGCCACACGCCTCAGGACGACGCCCGCGGCACCAGTTTCGTCGGCAGGACCAGTTGCCGGCGCTCCAGCCCCCGCGACACCGCCGGACGGCGGTCGGCGATCTCGCTGAGGAGCAGGTCGATCATCCTCCGGCCCATCTCCTCGATGGGCTGGCGCACGCTGGTCAGCGGCGGCTCCATGTGGCGGGCGATCGCGGAGTCGTCGTAGCCGACGAGCGCCACGTCCTCCGGTATCCGGCGGCCGGCCGCGCGCAGCGTCTGCCGGGCGCCCGCCGCGGTCACGTCGGAGGCGGCGAAGACGGCGTCCAGGTCCGGGCGGCGCTCCAGCAGCGCCGCCATGGCCTGCGTCCCGCTCTCCTCGGTGAAGTCGCCCGCCTCGATCAGCCCTTCGTCCGGCTCGTGGCCCGCGTCGCTCAGGGCGTCCCGGTAGCCGTCGATGCGCCGCTGGGCGCCGTAGACGTCCAGCCGGCCGGTGATGTGCGCGATGCGGCGCCGACCGCGGGAGAGCAGGTGCTCGACGGCCGAGCGGGCGCCGCCGTAGTTGTCGGAGTCGACCGAGGGCAGCGTCTCGTCCACGGACCGCGGGCCGCTGATCACCGCGGGGATCTCCAGCTGGGACAGCAGGTCCGGCAGCGGGTCGTCGGCGTGCACCGACACCAGCAGGACGCCGTCCACGCGGTGCGCGGCCAGATACTGGGCGAGCCGCTGCCGCTCCCGGTCGTTGCCCGCGAAGATCAGCAGCAACTGCATCTGCGTGTCGGACAGCTCCGCGCCGACACCCTTGAGCATGCCCGAGAAGTAGGGCTCGGCGAAGAAGCGGGTCTCCGGCTCGGGCACCACCAGCGCGATCGCGTCGGTGCGGTTGGCCGCGAGGGCCCGCGCCGCCGTGTTCGGCACGTAACCCAACTCCGCGACCGCCGCCTCTACGGCCGCGCGCGTCGCGTCACTCACCCGGGGCGAGCCGTTGATCACCCGTGAAACCGTGCCCCGGCCCACTCCGGCCCGGGCGGCGACCTCTTCGAGGGTCGGCCTGCCGCCACTGCGGCCTCGTGCTCCGTGGCTTGCCATGGGTCCGCCCTCCCGTCACAACACATCGGCCTGGAATCTAACAGTCCCGCAGGACACGACCATCGTCCCGGATTCCGCATCCCCGCTCCGCAGACCGGCCGACCCCTCCCCGAAGCTCCCCGTTTCCCCCCACCGCCTCGCCCTGCCCGACCCGCCGTCGCCGCCCGGCGGGCGCCCTTCGGGTCGTACGTGGAGAGGGTTCAGGCCTTGCGCGCAGGATCGGCCTGGGCGCACACGGACAGGCTTCGGGCCGTAACGGGCCCGGGGCTTCGGACCGTACGAGCACAGGCCTTCCGGTCTCGCAGGGCGCGGGCTTGCCCGATGGGCGCGCAGGGTCGTTCCGGTCGCACGCGCGCAAGGTTCCTGTCGTACGAGCACGGGCCCTCCGGCTCGCCGGGCACGGGCCTTCCCACCGTACGAGCACGGGGCTTCGGGTCGGCTGAGCACGGGCTCCCCGGCGTACGAGCGTGGGCGTTCCGGTCTCGTCGGGCACAGGGTTCCCGGTCGGCCCGCGCAGTCGTTCCGGTCTCGCCGGGCACGGGGCTCCCCCGTCGGCCGAGCGCGGGGCTTCGGAGCAGCCGAGCGCGTTCCCGTTTCGCCCAGCGGCAGCGTGGTGTGCAGACGGGTTCCGTTCCGGGCGGTGGGCGGGTTCCATGCGGAGGGGGGTGTGGATTCCGGTCGTGCTGTCACCGTGCCGTACGCCCTTCCGGTCCGGCTTCACGCGCCGACCCTGTTCCAGTTAACAGCCCGATAACCGAACGCATCTGACTCCGCCGACTCCCTTGACACCCTCGCCCGCAGCGACGAACCTTCAACACATCACTGATGGGAGCGCTCCCACAGTACCTGGGTCATACACATCCCGCACGTTCCCCGCCCGAGCCGCAGCACGTCACAAGGGGCCCGAGCAGCACCATTTTCAGGCCGGGGGGTCGGCACGTCAGGGCAACAGGAGGACGCAATGCGAGCACGTATCGGTACCCGTCGCAGGGCGATCGCCCTCGCGGCCGTCGCGTCGCTGGGCGCCGCACTGCTGGCAGGCTGTGCCGACGACGGCGACGGGTCTGACAACACCTCGAGCGGCGACGGCGGCGGCAAGGGCAAGACCACCCTCACCGTCGGCCTGTTCGGCACGTTCGGCTTCAAGGAGGCCGGGCTGTTCGACGAGTACGAGAAGCTCAACCCGGACATCAACATCGAGCAGAACGTCATCGAGCGCAACGAGAACTACTACCCCGCGCTCGTCAACCACCTCACCACCAACAGCGGTCTGATGGACATCCAGGCCGTCGAGGTGGCCAACATCTCCGAGGTCGTCCAGACCCAGTCCGACAAGCTGCTCGACCTGTCGAAGTACGGCAAGAAGAGCGACTACCTGGAATGGAAGTGGCAGCAGGCCACCACCGAGGGCGGCCAGACCGTCGGCCTCGGCACCGACGTCGGCCCGATGGCCATCTGCTACCGCAAGGACCTCTTCCAGCAGGCCGGTCTGCCGACCGACCGCGAGGAGGTCAGCAAGCTGTGGGCGGGCGACTGGGCGAAGCTCGTCGACGTCGGCCGCGACTACATGAAGAAGGCCCCCAAGGGCACGTACTTCATGGACTCCCCCGGCGGCCTGCTGAACGCGATCCTCGGCAGCGAGACCAAGAAGTTCTACGACGAGTCCGGCGAGGTCGTCTACAAGACCAACCCGGCCGTCAAGAACGGCTTCATGCTCACCGCCGAGGCCGCGCAGGACGGCGTGGTCGGCAACCAGACGCAGTTCCAGCCGGCCTGGGACCAGACGATCGCCAACAGCAAGTTCGCCGCGATCTCCTGCCCGCCGTGGATGCTCGGCACCATCAAGGGCAAGTCCAAGCCGGAGGCGAAGGGCCAGTGGGACGTGGCCCAGGCGCCCAAGTCCGGCAACTGGGGCGGCGCCTTCCTGGCCGTGCCCAAGTCCGGCAAGCACGCCGAGGAGGCCGCCAAGCTGGCCGCCTGGCTGACCGCGCCCGAGCAGCAGGTCAAGCTGTTCGCGAAGCAGGGCAGCTTCCCGAGCACCCCGGCGGTGTACACCTCGCCCGAGGTGACCGGCGCCAAGAACGAGATGACCGGTGACACCCCGATCGGCACGATCTTCGCCGAAGCCGCCAAGAACATCCCGGTACAGATCATCGGCCCGAAGGACCTGATCGTCCAGCAGGGTCTGACGGACAACGGCGTCGCTCTCGCCGCCCAGGGCAAGTCGCCCCAGGAGGCCTGGGACGCGGCCGTGAAGACCATCGACAACAAGCTGGAGCAGTGACCGGCATGGCCGCCCGGCACGAAACCGCCGCGCCCCCCGTGAAGGAGGGGGGCGCGGCCCCGGTCCGCCCGACCGGTGAAGCAACCGCACAGGAGCAGCGGCACCGGGCCCGGCTGTCCCGCCGCTGGCAGCGGGACGTGCGCTGGAGCCCGTACGCGTTCGTCTCCCCGTTCTTCCTGCTGTTCATCGCCTTCGGCCTGTTCCCGCTGCTGTACACCGGCTGGGCCTCGCTGCACCAGGTGGAGGTGACCGCCCCGACCGACATGGACTGGGTGGGCCTGCGCAACTACACGCGCATCCTGGACGACGAGTTCTTCTGGAACGCGGCGGAGAACACCCTCACCATCGGGATCATCTCCACCGTCCCGCAGCTGCTGATGGCCCTCGGCATCGCGCACATCCTCAACTACAAGCTGCGGGCCTCGACCTTCTACCGGGTCGCGATGCTCGCCCCGTACGCCACCTCGATCGCCGCGGCCTCGCTGGTGTTCGTGCTGCTCTTCGGCCGCGACTACGGCATGATCAACTGGGTCCTCAACTCGGTGGGCTTCGACAACGTCGACTGGCAGAACGACAAGTGGCCCTCGCAGATCGCGGTGTCCACGATCGTCATCTGGCGCTGGACCGGCTACAACGCGCTGATCTACCTCGCGGCGATGCAGGCCATCCCGCAGGATCTGTACGAGTCGGCGGCGCTGGACGGGGCGAGCCGCTGGCGGCAGTTCCTGCATGTCACGCTGCCCGCGCTGCGTCCGACGATCCTGTTCACCTGTGTGGTGTCGACCATCGGTGCCTCGCAGCTGTTCGGCGAGCCGCTGCTGTTCGACGCGACCCGGGGTGCCTCGGGCGGCAGCGAGCACCAGTTCCAGACGCTCGGCCTGTACCTCTACGAGCAGGGCTGGGTGAACCAGCATCTGGGCCGCGCCTCCGCCATCGCCTGGACGATGTTCCTGATCCTCATCGTGATCGGGCTCGTCAACTACGTCATCTCGCGCCGGCTGCGCGCCAGTAGTTAGGAGAACCGGCCGTGACGACGACACTGACCCCGCCGCGCAAGAGCACCGCGCCGCCCAAGGCCCGTACGCGCGGGCTCCGGGCCGCCCGGGCGGGCGGCACGCTGCACGCCGGGCCCATCGCGTACATCGTGCTCGCGCTGTTCACGATCGGCTCGCTGTTCCCGCTGGTGTGGACCGCGATCGCCGCCTCGCGGGACAACCAGCGCCTGGCGCAGACCCCGCCGCCGCTGTGGTTCGGCTCCAACCTCTTCGACAACCTCGAACTGGCCTGGACCGACGCCAACCTGGGCGAGGCGTTCCTCAACACCACCTTCGTGGCCGGGGTGTCCGCGGCCACCATCGTGTTCCTGTCGACGATCGCCGGGTTCGCCTTCGCCAAGCTGCGGTTCAAGGGCCGTAACGCCATGATGCTGATCGTCGTCGGCACCATGATGATTCCGCCGCAGCTCAGCGTGATCCCGCTGTACATGATGGTCGCCAAGCTCAACTGGTCGGACCAGTTGCAGGCGGTGATCCTGCCGTCGATCGTGAGCGCCTTCGGTGTGTTCTTCATGCGGCAGTACCTGCTCCAGGCGCTGCCGGACGAGGTCATCGAGGCGGCCCGGGTGGACGGGGCGAGCAGCTGGCGGGTGGTGTGGCACATCGTGTTCCCGGCGGCCCGGCCGGCGATGGCCGTGCTCGGCATGCTGACGTTCGTCCAGACCTGGAACGACTTCCTGTGGCCGTTCCTGGTGCTCAGCCAGACCGGCAACCCGACCGTGCAGGTCGCCGTGGCGGGTCTGGGCCGCGGCTACACGCCCGACCAGTCCCTGATCATGGCGGGCGCGCTGCTGGGCACGCTGCCGTTGCTGCTGGTCTTCGCGATCTTCGGCAAGCAGATCGTGGGCGGCATCATGCAGGGCGCGGTGAAGGGCTGACCCGGCCGCGCCGGGGGGCCGGGGGTGCCTGTGCCGCGGGGCGGGGCTGGGGCCGGGGGGCCTCGGCCTCGGTGCGCCTCGGCTGCCGCGGGTGGCTCGGGACTTCGGTGCGGAGATGCCTCGGCTGCCGCGGGTGGCTCGGGACCTCGGTGCGGAGGTGCCTCGACTGCTGCGGGCCGGTCGGTGCCTCAGCGCGGAGGTGCCTCAGCCGCCATGGGCGATCCGGGACCTCCATGCGGGGGTGCCTCGGCCGCGACGGGCCGGCGGATGCCTCAGCGCGGAGGCGCCTCGCCGTCCGGGGCCTCGCACCGCGGGACGTCGTACCGGTGGACGTCGTACCGGTGGACGTCGTACCGGTGGACGTCGTACCGGTGGACGTCGTACCGGCGCCCCGCGCTCCGGCGTCACCGCCCCCCAGCCCGAGGCACCGCCCACCGCACCACCCCCGGCATCACGCGGAGCTCCCCGTGACACCCCCGCGACCACGGACGGCACCTCACCCGGGTGCCACGCCCGCCGCCCCCTTCCACAGGGCCAGGTCACCGCCGCCCCGGCCCTTCTCGACACCCCCCTCTTCCCCCTGTTCCTCCTATGGTCTCGACGACCCTCGATGGGAGCGCTTCCATGCCTGAGTCCGTACAGCCGGTGACCCCGGTGACCTTTCCTCCCGCCTTTCTCTGGGGCGCGGCGACATCCGCGTACCAGATCGAGGGGGCGGTGCGGGAGGACGGCCGCACGCCCTCGATCTGGGACACCTTCAGCCATACCCCGGGCAAGACGGCCGGCGGCGACAACGGTGACATCGCTGTCGACCACTACCACCGCTTCCGCGACGACGTGGCCCTGATGGCCGACCTGGGCCTGAACGCGTACCGCTTCTCGATCTCCTGGTCCCGGGTGCAGCCCACCGGCCGGGGGCCCGCGGTGCAGCGGGGCCTGGACTTCTACCGTTCGCTGGTCGACGAGCTCCTGGAGAAGGGCGTCAAGCCGGCGGTCACGCTCTACCACTGGGACCTGCCGCAGGAGCTGGAGGACGCCGGCGGCTGGCCGGCCCGCGACACGGCGTACCGGTTCGCGGAGTACGCGCAGATCGTCGGCGAGGCCCTCGGCGACCGCGTGGAGCAGTGGATCACCCTCAACGAGCCCTGGTGCAGCGCCTTCCTGGGCTACGGCTCCGGCGTGCACGCCCCGGGCCGCACCGACGGCGCGGCCGCGCTGCGTGCCGCGCACCACCTCAACCTGGCGCACGGCCTGGGCACGACCGCGCTGCGCTCGGTGATGCCGGCCCGCAACTCGGTGGCGGTGAGCCTCAACTCCTCGGTCGTACGCCCGCTCTCGCAGGACCCAGCGGACCTGGCGGCCGCACGCCGGATCGACGACCTGGCCAACGGCGTCTTCCACGGCCCGATGCTGCACGGCGCCTACCCGGAGTCGCTGCTGTCGGCGACCGCGGACGTCACCGACTGGTCGTTCGTCCAGGACGGCGACCTGCGCACCGCGCACCAGCCGCTGGACGCGCTCGGCATCAACTACTACACGCCGACCCTCGTCTCGGCCCCCGACCGCGCCCCGCAGGGCCCGCGCTCCGACGGTCACGGCGCCAGCGACCACTCCCCGTGGCCCGGTTCGGAGGACGTGGCGTTCCACCAGACGCCCGGCGAGCGCACCGAGATGGGCTGGACCATCGACCCGACCGGTCTGCACGAGCTGATCATGCGCTTCAGCCGCGAGGCCCCGGGTGTCCCGCTGTACATCACCGAGAACGGCGCGGCCTACGACGACAAGCCCGACGGCGACGGCCGCGTCCACGACCCCGAGCGCATCGCCTACCTGCACAGCCACCTGTCCGCCGTACGCCGTGCCATCACCGACGGCGCCGACGTGCGCGGCTACTACCTGTGGTCCCTGATGGACAACTTCGAGTGGGCCTACGGCTACGGCAAGCGCTTCGGCGCGGTCTACGTCGACTACGCCACGCTCGCCCGCACCCCGAAGTCCAGCGCCCACTGGTACGGCCGTGCCGCCCGGTCCGGCGTCCTGCCGGAGCTGGACACCCTCTGACGGCAACGGGGCGCGGCACCCTCCTCCCCGGGTGCCGCGCCCCGTTTCACCGTGGGGGGCTGCTTGGTCAGTTGCCGGCCGCGAACGCCTTCGTGAAGGCGTGCTTGTCCTGGAGGATCGAGCTGCAGGTGGCGTCGGCGTAGTTCTTGGCGCCGCCGGTGCACTGCTGGTCGCGGGTGGCGGACCACATGGAGAGCCAGCCGATCCCCTTGGACCTGGCGAAGTTCACCAGCTGGGTGGCGTCGTCGACCTTGAAGATCTCGGAGGTGACGTCGTTGACGCCGATCATCGGGGTGACGGCGACGGTCTTCCAGGCGGCGGCGTCCGAGAGGCCGAGCACGCCCTTGATCTGGGCCTGGGTGGCGGTGGCGGCCTGTTCGGCGTAGGTGCCCATGTCGCCGCTGTAGGCGGGGCCGTAGTCCATGGCCATGATGTTCACGGCGCTGATCTTCACGTTGTTCTTCTTGGCGTCCGCCAGGAGGTTCACGCCGTCCTGGGTGAGGCCCTCGGGCATGACCGGGAGGGTGAAGGAGACGTCCAGGCCGGGGTGCTGCTGCTGGAGCTTGGCTATCGCCTGGGCGCGGCGGGTGTTGGCGGCCGTGTTCGGCAGCGCGCCGCCCTCGACGTCGAAGTCGGCCTTGGTGAGCCGGTAGGTGTCGACGACCTTGCCGTAGGCCGCCGCGAGGGCGTCCACGGAGGTGCAGGCGGTGGCCAGTTCGCTGCCGGCGGCACCGCCGAAGGAGACCCGGACGTCGCCGCCCTTGGCCCGCAGGGACCCGATCTGCGCGGCGACCGCGTCGCTCGCGAGGTCGGTGACGCCGCCCCACTTGGGTGTGCACCCGCCGCCGTCGGTGACGAAGGCGAGGTTGTACTGCTTCACGCCCGTCGCCTGGGCGTTCGCGACCAGGTCGAAGGACGGGTAGAGGCTGGTGTCGACGTACGGGGCGAAGCCGGCGGTGGCCGGGGTGCCAGTGCCGGTGCCGGTGCTCTCCGAGGGGGAGGCCGTCGGGGTCGCGGTCGGGGTCGCGGTGGGGGTCGCGGTCGGCTTCGGGGGTGCTGTGGGGCTTGCGGTGGGGGTCGGGGACTGGGTCGGGCGGCCGGTGGGTTCTGGGGTGGCGCCGCCTTCGGTGGAACAGGTCGCGCCGTCGATACGGCAGCCCGTGGGATCGGCCGTGCCGTCGACGACGAAGCCGACGGTGACGGACTCGCCCGCGCTCAGCCCGTCCGTGTCCCACTTGGGCGGCGTCACGGTGACGTGCTGCCCGGACACACTCGACTCCGCGTTCCACAGCGAGCCCAGCTTCGCGCCCGCCGGCAGGTCGAACTCCAGCTTCCAGTCGGCCTTCTTCTGCCCGCTGTTGTTCGTCACGACGTACTGCGCGGTGTAGCCGGTCGACCAGTCGCTGGTCTTGGTGTACGCGGCGCCGACGCCCGCGGCCTGTGCGGTGCCGGTGAACAGGAACGCCCCGCCGCCCACCACCGCCGCGGCGACCAGTCCGCCGATCGCCTTGGTCCTGCCGCCGGTCCTGCGCCGGTGCGTACTCATCGCGTGCCTGCCTTCTGCCGTTCGGAGCGTCCTCGGGGGTGAGGTGCGGCAGCACGCTAGCGAGCCGGAATCGGGCAATCGGCCTGATCCGGACGGGGGTTCGAGATCTTAGGACCCGCTTAAGGAAGGCATCGGGACCGGTTAAAGGTCGAGACCAATTCGGAGGTCCTGGGCTCCTTGGCCGGTGCCCCTCAGCCCGTCACCCCGCCCGGTCTCTCCACCCTGGCGCGGCGCGAGCCGCCTCGCCGGCGGCGTACCGGCCCCCGGTGCCCTCGGCGCCGTGGCTCGCCCGCCCGGGCGTCGAGCTGGATCCAGACGCGGATCTCCGTGCCGCCCAGGACGGAGGCGCCGATCGTCACGTCGCCGCCGGTGGACTCGGCGAGGCGGCGGACGATGTCCAGGCCGAGGCCGGTGGAGCCGTCGGTGCCGGAGCCGCGGCCGCGGGCCATCGCCGCGGCCGGGTCGGGTATGCCGGGGCCCGCGTCGGAGACGAGGACGATGACCGCGTCCTCGCCGTTGTGGACGTCGACCGCGAAGGCGGTGCCCTCCGGGGTGTGCCGGAAGACGTTGCCGAGGAGGGCGTCGAGCGCGGCGGCCAGGTCGGCGCGGGCCACGGGTACGCGCACCGGCCGGTCCACGCCGGCCACCCGCCACTTGCGGCCCTCGTCCTCGGCGAGCGCCGACCAGAACCCCATGCGTTCGCGCACCACTTCGGCGGCGTCGCAGCCCGCGCCGGGCCCGGCGGCCGCGGTCTGCGGCTTGGCCTCCCGGGCGGTACGGATGATGGTGTCGACCTCCCTCTCCAGCTGGGCGACCGCGGCCCGGGTCTGCTCGGCGGCCGGCCCGTCGCCCAGCGAGGCCGCGTTGAGCCGCAGCACGGTCAGCGGGGTGCGCAACCGGTGGGACAGATCGGCGGCGAGTTCCCGCTCGTTGGCGAGGAGCTGGACGACCTGGTCGGCCATGGAGTTGAACGCGACCGCGGCGAGCCGCAGTTCGGTCGGCCCCTCCTCGGGCACCCGGGCGCCCAGCTTGCCCTCGCCCAGCTCGCGGGCGCCCTCGACGAGCCGCTGGGCGGGCTGCACCATGCGCACCCCGAGCCGGTCGGCGACGGCCACCGAGCCGACGATCAGAGCGAGTCCGACCCCGGCGAGCACGGCCCAGGCGGTGCCGACGCCCTTGTCGACGGCGGCGTCGGGCACATACACCTCGACCACCGCGATCTGGCCGGAGCCGAGTGCGACCGGCTGCAGCAGGACCGAGCCGCCGGGCGCCTCGGCGGTGGAGGCGCGGCCCATTCTGCGGGTGGCCTCGATGTCCTCGGCGGCGGCCCGCCGGCGGCCGATCTCCACGGCCGGGCTGCCCTCGCCTCGCGGTATGTGCAGCGCGGTGCCGGAGGATCCGGCGGAGGCGACGAACCGCTCCAACTGCTCGCGGTCGGTGGTGATGGACAGCGCCGGGGCGATCTCCGCCGCGTCCCGCTCGGCGTTGGAGAAGGCCCGGTCGCGGGCCATCTCCCGGATGACGAGGCCGAGCGGCACGGCGAAGGCGACCACCACCATCGCGGTGACCGCGAGCGAGACCTTGACCAGTGCCCACCTCATCGCACGGGCCCCGGCGGTTCGAGCTTGACCCCGACGCCCCGCAGGGTGTGCAGATAGCGCGGGTCGGCGGCCGTCTCGCCCAGCTTGCGGCGCAGCCAGGACAGATGGACGTCGATGGTCTGGTCGTCGCCGTACGACTGCTGCCACACCTCGGCGAGCAGTTCTCGGCGCGGTACGACGACACCGGGGCGGCCGGCGAGGAAGGCGAGGAGGTCGAACTCGCGGCGGGTGAGGTCGAGCCGGACGCCGTCCAGCTCGGCCTGGCGGCGCAGCGGGTCGACGGTCAGCCCGCCCACCCGCAGCACCGTCGAGGGCGCGGCCTCCGCGGTGGCGGCACGGGAGCGGCGTAGGACGGCGGCGATGCGGGCCGAGAGGTGCTCGACCGAGAACGGCTTGGTCAGGTAGTCGTCCGCGCCCGCGTTGAGCAGCCGGACGACCTCCGTCTCGTCGTCCCGCGCGGTGGCGATGATCACGGGGACGTCGGTGATGCCACGCAGCATCTTCAGCGCCTCGGACCCGTCCAGATCGGGCAGGCCGAGGTCCAGGATGACCAGGTCGAAACGGTGATGGGCGACCTCGCGCAGCGCCTCCAGCGCGGTGCCGACGCTGCGCACCAGGTGGGCGGCGTCGGTCAGATGCCGGATGAGCGCCGAGCGGACGAACTGGTCGTCCTCGACCACGAGCACACTTGCCATGCGCCGCACCGTACGCCATGCCGCCGAGCCGGATCGGAGCCTGTGGATAACTCGGCTCCTGTGCACACGGCGAGGCGGGTGAGGCAGTATGGCCCGCGATGCGCAGAGGACTCGTACACGCACTGGCCTGGTCGCTCGCCACGGGCGCGGCGGTCACGCTGTCGTGGTGGGGTGTGCGCACGGTCCTGGACTCCACGGCGTACGACCCGCCGCGCGCCCTGCCGGTCACGGCGGACGCGACCGCGCGAGGGTCGAAGCCGCTCGCGACCTCGGCGAGCACGCAACGGCCGCACCCGTCGCCGAGCCCGTCGGCGTCGGCGCCCGCGAAGGAGTCCCCGAAGCCGAGCTCCCCGGCGCCGACCCGCACCCCGTCGTCGCCCGCCTCCACGGGCCCGGCCCCGTCCCCCTCCTCCGGCCAGGTCAAGAGCTACGCCACCGACGGCGGCCGGGCCGTGTTCGACCTGCGTGGGTCGTACGCGACGCTGGTGACGGCGACGCCCGAGACGGGCTGGTCGATGCAGGTGTGGAAGACGGAGTCGTGGATCCGCGTGGAGTTCAGCTCCGGCGCGGACCGGGTGTCGGTGTTCTGCACCTGGCACGACGGCCCGCCGCGGGTCGAGGTCGGCACCTACTGAGCGACGGCACCCCGCGCCGCGTCCGCCGCCTGACCGGTCAGCGGAACACCGACGCCGGTGGCGCGGGCGAGGCCACCGCCGCCGCGTCGGTCACCGGTACCGCACCCCCGGCGAAGTCGGTGAGCGGCCGCCCGTGCTCCACACGGCCGGGGTGCGGGTCGGAGGCCGTACGACGGGTCAGCTCGGCCAGCGGCAGGGGGCGGTCGCTCGCGACCAGCACGGCGTTGCCGAAGCGCCGGCCCCGCAGGACGGTCGGGTCGGCCAGCAGCGCCAGCTCGGCGAACCGGGCGGCTGCCGTGGCGATCTGGCCGCGCAGATGCGTGAGCGGCGGCCCGTCGGCGAGGTTGGCGGCGTACAGGCCGCCCGGCTTCAGCGCCCGGCGGACCTCGTCGAGGAACTCCGTCGAGGTCAGGTGGGCCGGGGTGCGGGCGCCGCTGAAGACATCGGCGACGACGAGGTCGGCCCAGCCGTCGGGCACCTTCATGAGCCCCTCGCGGGCGTCCACCGACCGCACCCGGATGCGTGCGCCCGGCTCCAAGGGCAGCTCGCGCCGCACCAGTTGCACCAGCGGCGCGTCGAACTCCACGACCTGCTGGGTGGAGCGGGGCCGGGTCGCGGCGACGTAGCGGGCGAGGGTCAGGGCGCCGCCGCCGAGGTGGACCGCCTGGATGGGCCGCCCGGCGGGCGCGGCGAGATCGACGACGTGCCCGAGCCGCCGCTGGTACTCGAAGGACAGATACCCGGGATCGTCCAGGTCGACGTGCGACTGCGGTGCCCCGTCGATGAGCAGGGTCCAGGCCCGCGCCCGGTCCCGGTCGGGTATGAGTTCGGCGAGTCCCCCGTCGACGGTTTCGACGACGGACTCGACGGCACCCCGCCGGGCATTCCTGGACTTTCCCATGAAGGCATTGTCCCAGCACACGGACCCGGGGGGCGCGGGGAGACCTCACCGGCAGCTGTCGGCGGCCTCGATCAACCGGGCCGCCTCCCCGAGCGCGGCCCGCAGGACGGCCGGGTCGGTGGCCAGATCGGCGTCCCCGGGCGGCAGCAGCCAGTCGGACCCCTCCACCGGCGGCTCGGGGGCGACGAGGCTCAGCCCTCGCCCCTCGGTCTCCACGCATGTGCTGCCGGGCACGTCCCACGCCGCCGCCGTACCCGACGGCACCAGGAAGCCCAGCGTCCCGCAGCCGTCGTCGTGCAGCACCGGCCCGACCCCGTCACCGGCGCCCCGCCGCAGGATGTCGACCGCCTCCAGACCCTGCCGCGCCGGCACCGTCACCAGGTCCCACGCGGGCGACGGCGTACTGGCTTGCATCCCGCCCTCCACTACGAACCTCCTCGTTCGTGCGGGTCGGGAGTCGGGCGGCTCCCGGTCCATGGGGTTCAACGCGGGGCCGCGTCAACGGCTACGGCGGAAGTCAGCCGCAAAGGATGGCAGTTCATGGCAGATCCTGGATGAGATATCCGGTTTGTAGCCAAACACCGCGTGGCGGCCCGGTCGCAGCAGGTACGTTCTTGCCCGCCGGAATCCGGGCGTCACAGTGGGACAGGTCAGACATAAGGCCACATCCGTCAAGTCGCCCGTCCTCCGGCATGGTTCGACGGTTCGCACGAGAGGACCCGGCCATGACGTCGTCCATGGTGACCTCGTCCCAGCCCCACCGGCCCCCACGGCCGAACCTCGCCTTCCGTCGGCTGCGCGGCCGGCGTTCCCCGGCCGAGTTCGCCGCGGACGTACGGCGGGCCGCCCGCGAGATCGGCGAGCAGGTCAGCTGTGACGCGCGCTACATCGGCCGGGTGGAGGCGGGCGAGATCCGCTGCCCCAACTACGCGTACGAACGGGTGTTCCTGCACATGTTCCCCGGCCGCACGCTCACCGACCTGGGCTTCGCGCCCCGTTCGGCGGTCCGCGGCCGCGCCGCGCGCCCCGCCCCGCCGGACTCCCCCGCGAGCCCGGCGTACCCCACCGGTGAGACACGGGAGGGCCCCGATCCGTATGACCCGCAGGACCCCTTCGAGACGTACGACAACTATGAGGAGAGCGACGTGCTGCGTCGCGCATTCATGACCGGCGGGGGCGCGACCGTGGCCGCCGCCTCACTGGGACCCTTCGGTCTGGCCCTCGACGCCACGGCCGCGCCACACCTCGGCCGCCGCGTCGGGTCGGGCGAGGCGGGTGCCCTGGAGGAAGCCGTCCGCAGGATCCGGCTGCTCGACGACCGGCACGGCGCCGACGGTCTCTACCGGCGCGCGGCGGCCCCGCTGCGCGCCGCGTACGCGCTGCTGGACGCCGGTACGACCCGGCAGACGACCGCCGACCGGCTCCACTCCGGCGCCGGTGAGCTGGCGATCTCAGTGGGCTGGCTGGCGCACGACTCGGGCCGGTTCGACGACGCCCGCTCGCACTACGCGGAGGCGCTCGCGACCGCGCGGATGAACGGTGACGCGGGGCTGGAGGCGCACGCCTTCTGCAACACCGCGTTCCTCGCGCGGGACGCCGGGCGCCCGCGCGAGGCGGTGCGTGCCGCGCAGGCCGCCCAGCGCATCGCCCGGCCGCTCGGCTCGCCCCGGCTGATGTCGCTGCTGGCACTGCGCGAGGCGGGCGGCTGGGCGGGGCTCGCCGACCGCACCGGCTGCGAACAGGCCCTCGCGCGAGCGCAGGCCCTCTACGAGCGAGGCCCCTCGGACGCCGACCCCGAGTGGATGAGCTTCTACGGAGAGGCCGAACTGGAGGGCCTCAAGGCGCAGTGCTGGTCCGCGCTGGGCGACTGGCCGCGCGCGGCCCGGCACGCGGCACGGGCCGCGCATCTGCAGGACCCGCACTTCACCCGCAACATCGCCCTCTACACGGCCGAGCTGGCGGACGACCTCGCGCGCGGGGGCCGCCCCGACGAGGCGGCCTCCGCCGGGCTGCGGGTGCTGGAGCTGCTGGGCGAGGTGCAGTCCTCCCGCATCCAGACGATGCTCGCGGGCACCGCGCGCGTGCTGCTGCCGCACCGGCGGGCGTCGGGCGTGTCGCGGTTCCTGGAGAAGCACGCCTCGCTGCCGCGTACGGCGTGAGGCACACGCGTGTGCGTACGAGGTGACGCTCACGCGTGTGCGTACGGCGTGAGCGCCTCGGCCGCCGGGTGGCGCGGGTCAGCCGGCCAGGTGCCCCAGGTCGTTCCAGCTCTCGACGGCCGGCTCGCCGTAGGCCCAGCCCAGCACCGAAAGGGAGGTCGGGTTGAGGCGGATACGGGCGGCGAAGTCGATCGGCAGGCCCAGCCAGCGCGCGCCGATGGTGCGCAGGATGTGCCCGTGGGCGAAGACGAGGACGTCCCGGTCGGCTTCGCGCGCCCAGGCGACGACCTCGTCCGCGCGGGCGCTCACCTCGGCGAGCGTCTCACCCTGGGGGACGCCGTCGCGCCAGATCAGCCAGCCGGGGCGTATCGCCTGTATCTCGGCGGGGGTCATGCCCTCGTAGGCGCCGTAGTGGTACTCCATGAGCGCGTCCCAGGTGGTCGCGCGGTCGCCGAAACCGGCGAGTTCGCAGGTCTCCCGCGCGCGGACGAGCGGGCTGGTGCGCACCTCCACGCCGGGCAGCCCGTCGAACGGCGCCCGGTGCAGGCGCTCGCCGAGCAGCTTGGCGCCGCGGCGGCCCTCCTCCAGCAGCGGCACGTCCGTCCGGCCGGTGTGCTTGCCGGACAGCGACCATTCGGTCTGTCCGTGCCGGGCCAGCAGGATGCGCGGTGCCATGGGGGGCCTTTCCGGGAGAAACCACAGGCGGAACCCCTCCATCATCGCGCACGCCGTACCGGGGCAACCCCGGGGCCGGGGGCTGCGTCTTTGAGGGCCGGAGCCCCGCACAGGCGTGGCATACGGCGTAAAGTGGCCGACCGGGCCATCCGGCGCCACGCACGGAGACAGGGGGAGGGCGATCGGATGCCGCAGTCCGAGATGTTGCGCGCGGAGGCGGCACCACCGCGTCTGCGCTGGTGGACCGAGCTGCCTCTGATCCTGCTGGTCTACGCCTGCTACTCGGCGGGCCGGCTCCTCGCCCGGGACGACGTCACGACGGCCGTCGACCACGGCCTGGCGATCCTGCGCGTCGAGAAGTTCCTCCACCTCAACGCCGAGCACCCGCTCAACCGGCTGTTCACCCGTCACGCCTGGCTGGGCGTGCCGGCCGACTTCTGGTACGCCTCGCTGCACTACCTGATCACGCCCGCGCTGCTGGTGTGGCTGTTCCGCTCGCGCGCGGTGCGCTACCGCGCGGCCCGCACCTGGCTGATGACCTCGACGTTCCTCGGCCTGATCGGGTTCTCGCTGCTGCCGACCTGCCCGCCCCGGCTGCTCGACGCGGGGCACGGCTTCGTGGACACGATGGCCCAGTACAGCTCGTACGGCTGGTGGGGCGGCGAGGCGAGCGCACCGCGCGGGATGGGCAATCTGACGAACCAGTACGCGGCGATGCCGAGCCTGCACGTGGGCTGGGCGCTGTGGTGCGGGGTCATGCTGTGGCGGTTCGGCGGGACGCGCCTGGCGAAGACGGCCGGTGTGGTCTACCCGCTGGTGACCACGATCGTGGTGATGGGCACCGCCAACCACTACTTCCTCGACGCCGCCGCGGGCGCCGCCGTGATGGGCGTCGGCCTGCTGCTGACGCCGCTGGTGCTGCGGGCGGCGGACCGCGTCCGCGGGTCCGTGGCGCTGCGGTCCGGGCGTTCCCCGCAGGTCTCCGAGGGCGCACAGGCCCCGATTGTCAGTGGCGGATGCCAGACTTCGGCGGGTGAGCGATTTCCACGGCAGCGTGAGTCCGCCCTCCCCCAGGGAGCCGGGCCGGACGCCTCCCCCGCGGACACGGGCGACGGGGCTCCGGCAGCGGCTCGCTGAGCTGCGCGGCCCCGAGGTGGCGGCGAGGGCGCTGGACGCGCGCGCCCTCGCGGCGCTGGCCGCCAACCCCGGGTGCCGGCGGCGCGCGATCCTCGACGGGGCGGGGGTGAACAAGGCGGCGCTGGCGAGCGCCCTGGGCTCCCCCTCGGCCTTCGGCCAGTCCCAGTTCGCGCTCACGCGCGGCAACGCCTTCGAGGCGAAGGTCAAGGCGGACGGCGGCGCGGAGCTGCTGCGCCTGGTGCACCGGGCGCTGGCACCGGGCACCGAGCCGCCGCACGAGGCGTCCGTGCCCGACCTGTCGGCGATCGGCCCCGAGGGCCGTACGGCGCGCACCGCGCTGGCGCTGCGCGAGGCCGTCGAGGCGCCGGGCACCTGGACGCTGCTCGACCATCCGATGCTCGCGCTGGACGTCGCGGGCTCGCCGGCCTTCCTGGAGCCGGACGCGGTCGTGGTGCACCCCGACGGGTCCTGGTCGGTGGTGGAGATCAAGTCGTTCCCGATGCTGGACGGTTCGGCGGACCCGGCGAAGGTGGGCGCGGCCGCCCGGCAGGCCGCGGTGTACGTGCTGGCGCTGGAGGAGGTCGCCGCGCGGCTGGAGGCGCCCCCGCGCGTGCATCACCGGGTCGTGCTGGTGTGCCCCAAGGACTTCTCCAACCAGCCCACCGCCTCCGCTGTCGACGTACGCAAGCAGCGGGCGGTGACCCGTCGCCAGCTGGCCCGGCTCACCCGGCTGGAGGAGATCGCCGACGCCCTGCCGGAGGGGGTGTGCTTCTCCCCCGAGCTGCCGGCCGAGGAGCTGGCGGCGGCCGTCGCCTGCGTGCCCGCGACCTACGCGCCGGAGTGCCTGTCCGCCTGTGAGCTGGCCTTCCACTGCCGCGACCGGGCCCGCGCCGCCGACGTGGTGACCACCCTGGGCCGCCCGGTCCGCGCGGAGCTGGGCGCCCTGACCACGGTCACCGACGTCCTCGCGGCCGCGCGCGGGGAGAGCGGCGACCCCGATGACCCGGCGGTGGCGGCACTGCGCCGGGCGGCCCGGCTGCGGGCCGAGGCCCTGGGCGGGACGCGGGCGGAGGTCGCCGTATGTCGCTGATCGCCACGCTCGCCCGGCTCGAGGCCGTCGAGACCGGGGTCGCGCAGCCGTTGGCCACGGTGCGGCACCGGCATCTGTCCGAGCGGCCGCTGGTGTGCGTGCCGCTGACCACCGCGGGTGAGGCGGGCGCTCCGCTGGGCGCGCTGGTGGGCACCGACCGGGACACGCCCCGGCTGCTGGTGGTGCCGCAGCCGCGCGACCGCGACCTGAGGTCCGCGTTCCTCGCCGACCTGGCGGACGTCGTCCTGCCGTACATCGAGTCGTACGCCGATGTCGTCGAGGCCGCCGAGCGCACGGAGACCGATCCGGAGACCGGCAAGCGGGTCAAGGTCGAGGTCGACCTGTGCGCGGACGCGCCGCAGCTGATCGTGCCGAGCCGGGCCGGTGTGGAGTACGTACGGCTGCTGGGGCGCTCGATGCGCTTTCGGCGTACGGCCGAGCAGGACCCGGAGACGCCGTATCCGGCGCCGCCGCGCGTGCCGCTGCTGGGCCGCTGGCTCACCCACTTCGGGGAGCGGGCGCGGGTGCCGGGCTCCTCGCTGCTGCTGGCCCTGACCGATGTGCTCGCCCGGCACTGGGCGACCGGCCAGTCCACCCTGGAGGACCAGCACCTGGGCGCTCTGCTCGCGTGGATCGACCCGCCCGAGGGCTCGACGGGCGCCGAGGCCGCACTGCGGGCCGAGCTGGCGCGGGACGCCGAAGGGCAGCTGGAGTGGCCGCCCGCGGGCCCGGCCACCGACCCGGCGTTCGACAACAAGCTGCTCGCGCCTGCGTTCGAGCGCTACGACAAGGCGCGCGCGGCGCTCGCCGCCGCCGAGGACGGCCTCCAGGCCGACGACCGCCTCGGCGAGCTCACCGCGGCCGAGCAGCACATCCGCGACCTCGTCCTCAGCCGCACCCGCCCCACCTGGGACGCGCTCTGGCGGGGCCTGAACCTGCTGCGGGCCCTGCCGGAGGCGGCACACGCCGAGGAGCGGTGGACGCGCGACCGCTGGTCGTTCACCGGGCACCGCGACCGGGTGCTGGCGGGCGAGCCCCCGCAGCCGCGCCGCGACGACGCGGTGACGGCGGCGAACAAGCTGGCCGCGCGCGAGCGCGAGCAGGCCCGCCTGGAGGCGCAGGAAGCCCTCGACGACCCGCTCGTGATGGCCGGGCGACGGCTGGCCGGGGAGGCGTTCGCCGGTGAGGTCGTCGACGTCGTCATGGCGTACTCCGAAGGCAAACGGCCCAGCCCCCGCCCGCTGGTGACGCTCCGCACCGACGACCGGCCCCACCTCGGGGAGCGCGCGCGGGTGTATCGCTCGCTGGGCGGCAAGCCGCAGACGGCCGAGGTGGTGGGGTACGAGGAGAGCGCGCAGGACGCATCGGTGGTGCTGCGCATCCTCGACAAGATGGGCCGCGGCAAGGAGCCGGAGCCCGGTTCGGTGCCGGAGAAAGGCGACGCGCTCTGCTTCACCGCCTTCGAGCACGAGCAGCGCGGCGGCGCGAAGCTGCCCGACCCGGAGAACACCCCGTGGACCCACGGCGGCCCGCCCGGCGAGGAGCCGGCGCCCGCGGCCGACCCCGTCACCGAGGAGGACCTGCTGTGACCACGCAGACCGCGTTCGACCCCGGCGCCGCCGCGACCCGGGCCACCGAGGCGATCCTGCACGACACGCTGCACGGCACCGACCGCGGTGTCGTGGTGGACTCCCCGCCCGGGGCCGGCAAGTCCACGCTGGTGGTGCGCGCGGCGCTGGAGCTGGCGGAGGCGGGCCGCCCGCTGATGGTGGTCGCGCAGACCAACGCCCAGGTCGACGACCTGGTGCTGCGGCTAGCCGAGAAGAACCCGGAGCTGCCGGTGGGGCGCCTGCACAGCAGCGACTCGGACCCGTACGACAAGGCGCTGGACGACCTTCCGAACGTACGCAAGTCGGCGAAGGCGGGCGAGCTGGCGGGCCTGCCGGTGGTGATCTCCACGGCGGCGAAGTGGGCGCATGTGAAGGTCGACGAGCCCTGGCGGCACGCGATCGTCGACGAGGCGTACCAGATGCGCTCGGACGGGCTGCTGGCCGTGGCGGGCCTGTTCGAGCGGGCGCTGTTCGTGGGTGACCCGGGCCAGCTGGACCCGTTCGCGATCGTGGGCAGCGAGCAGTGGGCGGGGTTGTCGTACGACCCGTCGGCATCGGCGGTGACGACCCTGCTGGCGCACAACCCGGGTCTGCCGCAGCACCGCCTGCCGGTGTCCTGGCGGTTGCCGGCCTCGGCGGCGCCGCTGGTGTCGGACGCGTTCTACCCGTACACGCCGTTCCGCAGCGGCACCGGGCACGGCGACCGGCGGCTCACCTTCGCCGTGCGCTCGGACGGCTCGGGCCCCGACCGGGTGATCGACGAGGCGGCGGAGTCCGGCTGGGGCCTGCTGGAGCTGCCCGCCCGGCACACGCCCCGCACGGACCCGGAGGCCGTACGGGCGGTCGCGGCGGTGGTACGGCGCCTGCTGGACCGGGGCGGGGCCGCGCTCTCGGAGCGCTCACCGGACCCGACGCCCCTCACGGCCGACCGCATCGCCGTCGGCACGGCCCACCGCGACCAGGCGGCCGCGATCCGCGCGGCCCTGGCGGAGCTGGGCGCGGCGGACGTCACCGTCGACACCGCCAACCGCCTTCAGGGCCGCGAGTTCGATGTCACGGTCGTCCTTCACCCCCTGTCCGGCCGCCCCGACGCCACCGCCTTCCACCTGGAGACCGGCCGCCTCTGCGTCCTCGCCTCCCGCCACCGCCACGCCTGCATCATGATCTGCCGCGCAGGCGTGACGGACCTCCTGGACGACTACCCGTCCACGGAGCCGGTCCAGCTGGGCACGGTGGTGAAGTTTCCCGATGGCTGGGAGGCCAACCACGCGGTCCTGGCCCGCCTGGCGGAACACCGGGTCAGCTGGCGGCCCTGACCCCGATCGGCCGCCCTCCACAAATCGACGGCATCGCACTCCCGCCCGCCGGACGGAGTCCGGCACGCCGCCGGAGGCGGCCGATGAACACAGCCCCGATGGCTGGGAGGACAACCACGCGGTCCTGGCCCGCCTGGCGGAACACCGGGTCAGCTGGCGGCCCTGAGGCGGGCCGCCAGGGCGGTGCGTCAGTGGCGGGTGAGGGAGCCGACGGCCTCGACCGCCCGGTCGATGACGTTGCCGTTGGAGCAGTTGTCGAGGTGGTCGCCGACCCAGTCGCCCAGGACGGGCACGACCGCGACCTCCTGCCTGCAGGCGGCGCCGGCGGTGAAGTTCCAGTTTTTGGCCGCGTTGACGCCCGGGCCGAAGTTGGAGTCGCCGTCGTCGGCGGAGGCGGGCGTGGTGGTCATGAGGGCAGCGGCGGCCAGCAGGCCGCAGGTGATGATCTTGCGCATGCCGTGACAAACGCCGCGGAGCCCGACCGGTCACGGGCTCGCGCCAGAGGCCCTCTTGCGCCCCCGCGCGACAATGGAGGGTGGTCCGCCCGCAGGCGCGCCATCGGACACGTACGAGGAGGACATGACATGGCGGAGCACACGCCGCGCCCGAACGAGCCGCGGCTACGCCCCGCGCCCCTGCTCTTCGAGCCCGCCGAGGCCGCCGGGGACCCGGAGCACTTCTTCGACCTGGAGTCGATCGACGACCCGCGGGCGCTGCTCGCGCGGGCGACGGAGCTGACGCAGGCGTTCCGTGCGGCGGCCGACCGGGCGATGGAGTTCCAGGCGATCGCGGCGGCGCAGCTGGCCGACCCGCGGCGCTTCGACCGGCTCACGGCCGCGGCCATCGCGGAGCGGGCCGAGTGGACCGAGGACTATGCCAAGAAGATGGTGGAGTTCGGCCAGAGCCTGCTGCGCGGCGAGAACGGCGCGGGCCACGCCGACCCGGTCTGACCCGACCCGACCGCCCGCCCGGCATATGCCAGCCGGGCGGGCAAGATACTCCTGCCCGCCCGCCCCTGTCCCGATTTCCGGCAACCCAGGGAGACGGCACACTCACGCCCGGTACATCTGATGGGCATGAGCAGCTTTCGGAACGAACTCGCGGGGGTCACCCCGGACGGAGCCGCCTGGCTCGCCTCGGCAGGAACGTATCCGCGCAGCACGCTCGCTTTCTGGGAGGAGCGCCCGGACGCCCCGGTGGTCCTGCCGTGCGGCTCGGCCTTCGACGTGGTGAGCGCGCCCACGATGTTCGGCCGCCGGATGCTGGACCGGCTGTGGGACGACGGTCCGGGCTCCGGCCCGGTGGCGGCCTACCGCGGCCGCATGCTGCTGTTCGCCGCGCCTGGCACGGCCCAGCGGCTGCCGTCGCTGCTGGAGTGGGAGGAATTCGGCTCCCGCGACCGCGACCGCGACCGCGACGACCGCGACCACGACCCCGACCTCGGCGGCGGCAGCCGTACGGCGGCGATCCCGCCCCTGCTCTGCCATGGCACCGGCGACGCCGTGACCGTCCCCGCACCGGCCGGCGGCCCCGGCGAACCGGGCCCCCTGGAGTCCCGCTGGCTCGTGGCCCCCGACACCCGTCAGCCCTGGCTGCCGGGGGCGGAGGTACTGCTCTGGGCGGCCGTACGGGCGGCCCGTGCGGCGGTGCGGATATCGATTTTTCCTCCCGCCGATCAGGATGCTAAGGTCTACGACGTCAGCAGGCGCCGCTAGCTCAGTTGGTTAGAGCAGCTGACTCTTAATCAGCGGGTCCGGGGTTCGAGTCCCTGGCGGCGCACAGCTAAAAGGTCGCTGACCTGGATGAGCGCCCTCGGTTCTCCGAGGGCGCTCATCTGTTTCTCCGTACGCGATGCCGCTGCCCGTACGCGGTCTCACGCCGGGGCGATCTTCACGGTCCACGCCCCCGCGAGGGTCCGCCCCTCCACCTCCACCCGTACGTCGTCGCCCGGCACGGTGAAGCTCTCGCCGACGCCGACCGGCGCGTCCGCGAGAGGCGGATAGACGGAGGTGTCCCAGCAGGCCTCGGTCTCCGGGTGGGCGTCGATCACCTCGACCGGCCCGCGCCCGGAGGCGGCCGTGCTGCTCACCCGGTACACCAGCACCCCCGAGCGGCAGGCATCCTCGTCGTTGCCGACGGGGCCGCGCGCCTCGAAGGCCAGCGCGCTGTCCGGCCCGGTGCGCACGACGGCCAGCTTGGTGCCGCGGCCCAGCCCGAAGACCGGCGCGCCCGCGGCCCCGGCCACCGCGACGCCGGGGCCCGCGCCGAGCGGCTCCAGCGTGAGCCACGTCGGCCCGCCTCCCGGCACACACACCACCTGGCGCGGCTCCAGCCAGCCCAGCTTCCACTTGTGCCAGGCGAACAGGTCCGGCGCGAGGCCGAACTGGCTGCCCATCAGGTCCCAGTCGCCGACGTATGTGTCCCAGTCGCCGGTGTCGTCGGCCGGCCGGTGATAGAGGTCCGGCAGGTCGAAGACATGCCCGGTCTCATGAGCGAGGACGAGCCGGTCCGGCGGATGCCTCTCGAACACGGTGACGAACCGGCGGATCTCCGTGCCGTCGGCCCGCAGCGGCACGTCCAGATTGACGACCTTGGTGGCGTCGGAGTCCACACCGGGCGCGTCCGGGTCGGCGACGAAGTACACGATGTCGTACGCCGAGAAGTCGACCCGTCCGTCGGCGACGGCGAGGGCGTCGCGCAGGTAGGCGGCGCGATGGGCGGCGTTCCAGTCGCGCCGTATGGCGTACGCGGTGGAGGGGCGGGGCATGGTGAGCCACTGCCGCAGCGGGCGGGGGCGCAGGGTGAACCGGCCGTAGGAGGCGCGTTCGAAGAAGGCGCTGGTGACGGGGAAGTGATCGGCTGTCAGCTGCTCCGGGCTAGTCAGCGGCTGGGCGTCCGGGAAGGACAGGAAGACCAGGACGGCGTTCAGCTCGCGGACCGGCTTCGGATAGGCGGCGTTCCAGGTGTCGACGCCCTCGGAGTGATGAGCGTCGGTGCGCGTGAGGGCGCAGGGGGAGGAAGAGAAGGGCTCGGCGACCGAGGGGGCGCCGATGAAGGACGTGGCGGCGAGCGCCGACATCGTGGTGAGGACGGCCGCGGTGCTGCGCAGTGGGGGGCGCGGAAAAGGACGCGGCACAGGAACCTCCGGATGCGGTACACGGGGACACCGCGTCCAGCCTGTGCGACTTCATTGACATATGCCCTGTTTGCCTGCATCGGACGGGTGAGCACCCGGTGGGCACCTCCCCGAGCACCCGGCAGGCACACCCTGAGCACCCGGCAGGCACGCCCCGAGCACTCGGCGGTCACGCCTCCTAGGAGCCGGCGCATACGCCACCGAGCGCCGGGCCGCGCCCCCGACACCCCCGAACCGCTCACGGACCGTCACAATCGGTCGGCTGCCGAAGAAACCCGTCCAGCCAGGGGCAGAAACGATCCATCAGAAAGGCGGGTCATCACGCGGCGTACGGGGGACACTGAAGAACGGCTGGAAGGGCCGGAAGGCAGCCTCTATGATCGGCACACTTTCCTGACACTTCCTGCCCGGACAGAGATCGAGCAGAGATCGAGCACAGACCCAGCAGATCGAGTGCACTGCGGGAGCGAGCGGTGAGCGCAGCGTCCGAAGGGCCGACGGCCGCGGCAGACCTCGTCCGGCCGGCCGTCACAGACAGTGATCCCGAAGCTTCTCGTCGTACCGGCACGGAGGTCACCCGGGCGACGGACGCGGGAGCTTCCTTCCGGTCCGCGTTCGCCTCGGCGCCGCTGGCGATGGCCGTCGTCGACCGGGACGGACTGGTCGTGACCGCCAACGACAATTTCACGGCGCTCTTCGGCACCGCCGCGCGCCCGCCCGCCGGACAGGTCGCCGCCGAGCTGGTCGACCTGACCTCCGACGGTCGCACCTGGCACGCCTACCGCGAGGTGCTGCGCGGCCGGCGGGCCCGGCTGCGCTGCACCCGCCGGGTCAAGCACCCGGACGGACACGCGATGTGGGTGCAGGTCACCGTGGCCCCGCTGCACGAGGGCTTCCAGGGCGTGCTGCTGTCCGTCGCCGACATCAGCGCCCGCCGCGAACTCCAGGCGCGGCTGCGCCATCTGCAGATGCACGACCCGGTGACCCGGCTGCCCAACCGCACCCTGTTCTTCGAACGGCTGACCGCCGCCCTGGAGTCCGAGCCGGAGGAGCGCGGCAGCACCGGCCGGATCGGCCTGTGCTATCTGGACCTGGACGGCTTCAAGGCGATCAACGACACCCTCGGCCATCGCGTCGGCGACCGCCTGCTCGCCGCCGTCGCCGAACGTCTCACCCGCTGCGCCGACGAGGCCGGCTTCGCGCGCGCCGGCGCGCCGCTGGTCGCGAGACTCGGCGGCGACGAGTTCGCGCTGCTCGTGGAGGACTCCACCGGCACCGAACAGCTCGCCGATCTCGCCGAGTCGGTGCTGCGCGCCCTGCGCGCGCCCTTCGACCTGTCCGGCCGGCGGCTGTCGGTGACCGCGTCCGTCGGGGTCGTCGAGCGGCTCGCCGCCGACACCACCGCGACGGGGCTGATGCAGGCCGCCGACACCACGCTGTACTGGGCCAAGGCCGACGGCAAGGACCGCTGGACGCTGTTCGACCCCGAGCGCAACGCCCACCGCATGACCCGTCAGGCCCTCGCCTCCACCCTGCGGCCCGGCATCGAACGCGGTGAGTTCCGGCTGGAGTACCAGCCGCTGGTCGGCATGGCGGACGGGCGGCTGCGCGGGGTGGAGGCGCTGGTGCGCTGGGACCACCCGCAGTTCGGCATCTTGACGCCGAATCGGTTCATCGGACTGGCCGAGGAGGACGGCGCGATCGTGCCGCTCGGCCGCTGGGTGCTGGCCACCGCCTGCCGTCAGGCCCGCCGCTGGCAGCTCGAACACCCCGCCGAGGAACCCCTGTTCGTCAGCGTCAATGTCGCCGTGCGCCAGGTGTGGGACTCCGACCTGGTGGCGGACGTGGACCGGGTCCTGGCCGAGACGGGGCTGGCCCCGGAACTGCTCCAGATCGAGCTCACCGAGTCGGCCGTGATGGGCTCCGCCGGCCGCCCCCTCCAGGTGCTCCAGGCCCTCAGCGCCATGGGCGTACGCATCGCCATCGACGACTTCGGCACCGGCTACTCCAACCTCGCCTATCTCTCCCGGCTGCCGGTGGACGTGCTGAAGCTGGACGGCTCCTTCGTCCGCGGCTTCCAGTACGAGGGGGAGGGCGCGCCGCCGAACCCGGCCGACGAGGTCGTCGTGGAGGCGATGATCCAGCTCGCCCACCGGCTCGGGCTGACCGTCACCGCGGAGTGCGTGGAGACGCCCGCGCAGGCCGAACGGCTGCGGCGGATCGGCTGCGACACCGGCCAGGGCTGGCTGTACTCACGGCCGGTGGCGCCGGATCGTATCTCCGGCCTGCGGGCGAGGACGACGTCCTACGCCGTCGGCAAGCCGTAGGCGTCGGCGATGAGTTCGTAGGAGCGCAGCCGGAACTCGCCGCTGTGGGCGTTGCCGGTGATCATCAGCTCGTCGGCGCCGGTGCGCTTCTGGAGGTCGTCCAGGCCAGAGCGGACCTCGTCGGGCGTGCCGTGGATGACGTTGGCGTTCCAGGAGTCCATGAACTCCTGCTCCAGGGGGCTGAACTCATAGGCCTCCGCCTCCTCCGGGGAGGGCACCAGGCCCGGCCGGCCGGTGCGCAGCCGGATCATGCTCAGCGCGGCGGCCCTGACCTGGCGGCGGGCCTCCCTCTCCTCGTCGGCGGCGAGCGCGGACACGCCGATCAGGGCGTACGGCGCGTCGAGGACGGCGGACGGCTTGAAGGACTCCCGGTACAGGTCGAGCGCGGGGACGGTGTTGCGCGCCGAGAAGTGATGGGCGAAGGCGAACGGCAGCCCGAGCAGGCCGGCCAGCCGGGCGCTGAACCCGGAGGAGCCCAGCAGCCACAGCGGCGGCCGGTGCGGGGACTGCACGCCGCCCGGCGAGGTCGCCTGCACGGGGCCGGGGACGGCGTGGATGCGGCGGTAGGGGTGGCCGTCGGGGAAGTCGTCGTCGAGGAACCGGGTCAGCTCGGCGAGCTGCTGCGGGAAGTCGTCGGCGCCCTCGTCCAGGGTGTCGGAGCGGCGCAGCGCGGCGGCCGTGGCGCCGTCGGTGCCGGGGGCGCGGCCCAGGCCGAGGTCGATACGGCCGGGGGCCATGGCCTCCAGCGTGCCGAACTGTTCGGCGATGACCAGCGGGGCGTGGTTGGGCAGCATCACGCCGCCCGAGCCGAGCCGGATGCGGTCGGTGTGGGCGGCGAGGTGGGCGAGGATCACGGCCGGCGAGGAGGAGGCCACGCCGGGCATGGAGTGGTGCTCGGCGACCCAGTAGCGGTGGAAGCCCCGGGACTCGGCGAGCCGGGCGAGCGCCACGCTGGTGCGCAGGGCGTCGGTGGCGGTCCGGCCGGAACCGACGGTCGCGAGATCCAGTACGGAGAGGGGGACGGGGGCGCTCCCCCGGGTCGTGCCTCGGATCTCGTCTGCCGTCACGGGGTGCCTCCAGAGTGCTGCTGTGCTGTCCTCCACGCCTTAACAGGAGACTGTCTCCGGTTATTTCCCCGGGCTCGGGCCCGTACGAGGGGATGTCGGGTGACGAGGGGGGCTACGCCGTGCCTGCTGGGTACCCGTACTGCTCGACATGCCAAGGAAGAACGGCCGGACGAACAGCCGGAAGGGGCGACATGACCGCACTCGGATTCCTCTGCCCGAGCGATCACCCGAAGGACGACTATCCGCGGATCGAGCAGCTGCTCGCGAGCGACGTCCGGGTGGATGTGATCGGCACGGACACCGACGAGGACGCACGCCGGGTGGAGGTGCTGCGCCGGCTGGGGGCCGCGGACCGGCTCGCGGCGGATGTCGAGGCCCTGCGGCTGGCGGGCGCCGAGGCGGTGGTGTGGGCCTCCACGAGCGGCAGCTTCGTCCATGGCTGGGAGGGCGCTCATGAGCAGGTGCGGTCGCTGGCCCGCGCCGCCGGGATGCCCGCGTCCTCCACGTCGTTCGCCTTCGTGCACGCGGCGCAGGAGATCGGGGTGCGCCGGGTGGCGCTCGCGGCCACCTATCCGGACGACGTGGCGGGGCTGTTCGCGGACTTCCTGCGGTCGGCCGGCCTGGAGGTGGTCGCGGTGCGCGCCGCCGGGGTCGGCAGTGCGGCACAGGCCGCGACCTGGGGCGGGCCGGAGCTGTTCGCGCTGGCCGAGCAGGCCGACAGCGGCGAGGCGGAGGCGGTCCTCGTCCCGGACACGGCCCTGCACACGGCCGCCCATCTGCCGGCCCTGGAGCAGTCGCTGGGCAAACCGGTCCTGACGGCCAACCAGGTGACGGTCTGGGAGGCGCTGCGGCTGACCGACCGCCGGGTGAACGCGCCTGCACTGGGCGCCCTGTTCACCCGGGAGCCGATCGTTCAGGTGTGAGTGCGTACGAACAGTCGTAGAGCGAAGAAGCGGGAAACGAACAAATAACGCTCATATCACCGTTGCATAACGTCCCTCCATGAGTCCGCATAGCTCCCGGGGAGCGGGCAGGCGCCACCACCGGTCTGTGTACGGGCAGATCTGGCAAGGCTCTTGGAGGTCGCGTGTCCATGTCCGAGTTCCCGAACCTGTCCCGCCGGGGCTTCCTCAACAGAACCGCGGCTGTCGGCGGCCTGCTCACCGTCCCCGGGCTGCTGGCCGCCTGCAGCAAGACGGCCGGCGCCGACGGCGAGAGCTCGAGCCTGGAGCAGTTGAAGAAGCAGGGCTATGTCCGGGTGGCGTACGCGAATGAGGCCCCCTACGGCTACGAGGAGGGCCGGGCAGCTCAAGGGCGAGGCGCCTACGCTGCACCGGGAGATCTTCAAGGCCCTGGGCATCGGCGAGCTGCGCCCGACCTTCTCCGAGTGGGACGGCCTGATCCCCGGGCTGCAGGCCGGCAAGTACGACGTGATCAGCGCGGGCATGGCCATCGTCCCGGAGCGCTGCGAGAAGGCCCTGTTCTCCGAGCCCGAGTTCATCTCCCCCACCGCGCTGCTGGTGAAGCGGGGCAACCCGCGCAAGCTGACCGACCTGGCGTCGGCGAAGAAGGCCGGGGCGAGCATCGGTGTGATGGCCGGAGCGGTGGAGAAGACCTACGCCACGGCCGCCGGGATCGCCGAGGACGACCTGAAGACGCTGCAGAAGCCGCAGGACGGCGCGGACGCCGTCAAGAGCGGCCGGATCGACGCGTTCCTGCTGACCAGCATCTCGCTGAACTGGCTCGCCAAGAACAACAGCGGCCTGGAGGTCACCGACCCCTTCGTCCCGGAACTGGACGGGGTGAAGCAGTACAGCCCCGGCGGCGCGGTCTTCCGCGAGGGCCAGGAGGAGCTGCGGGACGCCTTCAACGGCGAGCTGAAGAAGATCACCGCCGACGCCGAGCGCTATGTGCGGCTCATCGGCGAGTACGGCTTCGGCAAGGAGACCATCCCGCCGGCGAACCTGCGCACCGCCGACCTGTGCAAGGCCTGACGGGGACGCCTGCCCATGGGTGACTTCTACGCATACTTCTTCGACCATCTCCCGGACGTCGGCTCCGGGCTGTGGGTGACGGTCGAGGCCACCGTGCTCGGCGCGCTCGTCGCGCTCGCGCTGTCCTTCGTCTTCGGTCTCATGGCGAACAGCGGGCCCGCGCTCGCGCGGGGGGTGTCGCGGGTCGTCGTGGAGTTCTTCCGCGGCACCTCGCTGTACGTCCAGCTGTTCTGGCTGTACTACGCCTTCCCGCTCCTGTTCGGCTACGAGCTCACCCCGCTGTTCTGCGGTGTCCTGGCCTTCGGCATGAACTACGGCGCGTACGGCTCCGAGGTGGTGCGCGGCGCGCTGAACGCCGTACCGAAGGGGCAGTGGGAGGCGGCGGTCGCGCTGAACATGACGCCGCTGCAGCGGATGCGCCGGGTGGTGCTGCCGCAGGCGTGGGTCCAGATGATCCCGTCGTTCACGAACCTGCTGATCCAGCTGCTGAAGTGCACTCCGCTGCTGTGGTTGATCACCGCGAGCGACCTGACGACGGTGGTGCAGCAGATGCGTGACCGCACCGGCGAGACGACCTGGGCCTTCGTGACGCTGCTGGTGATGTACTTCGTCCTCGCCTACGCCCTGACGCTGCTGATGAACGCCCTGGAGCGGCACGCGAAGGCCCGGCTCGGCCGGCCCGCGAACGCCCGCGCCGGCAGCGCCGCCGTGAAGGCGCCCGGCGTGCCGGGAGGTGTCCGGTGAGCTACGACTGGGACTGGGAGGCCTTCCGCGACGCGCTGCCGATCCTGCTGGAGGGTTTCCGTACGACGCTGCTGGCCACGGTGCTCGGCACGCTGGTGGCCGCCGTCCTCGGACTGGTGGTCGCGATGGCCGGGCGGGCCCCGACCCGGCTGGTGACCTGGCCGGTGCGGGCGGCCACCGAGTTCGTGCGGTCCACCCCGCTGCTGGTGCAGCTGGTCGGCGCCTACGCGATCTTCGACACCGTGGAACCGCTGACCATCGGCATCACGGTGCTCGGCATCCACTACGCCGCCTATCTGTCGGAGGTGTACCGGGCGGGCATCGACGCCGTGCCGAAGGGCCAGTGGGAGGCGTGCCGGGCGCTGTCGATGTCACCGCGCCGCACCTGGCAGGCGGTGATCCTGCCGCAGGCGGTGCGCAAGGTGCTGCCCGCGCTCGGCAACTACGGCATCGCCATGTTCAAGGAGACCCCCTTCCTGGCCGTGATCACGGTCACGGAGATGGTCGCGGAGGCCCGGGAGTACGGCGCGGACCACTTCGTCTACGCCGAGACCTTCACGCTCGCGGGCCTGATCTTCCTCGCGGCGAGCTATCCGACCTCGCTGCTGATGAGAAAGCTGGAGAGGCGCCTTGGCCACTGATCCCCTGACGAAGACGAGTCCCGACGACGAGCGCGACGCGCGGCTCCCTCAGGCGGCGGACCATCTGGTCGCCTTCGACCGGGTGGTCAAGCGCTACGGCGACCATGTCGTCCTCGACCAGCTGGACTTCACCGTCGAGCGCGGCCAGCACGTGACCCTGATCGGGCCGAGCGGCTCGGGCAAGACCACGATCCTCAGGCTGCTGATGACGCTGGAGCGGGTCAGCGACGGCATGATCCTGGTGGACGGGCAGCCGCTCACCCACATGCCGGGCCCGAGCGGCTCGCTCAGGCCGGCGAACGAGAAGTACCAGCGCGAGATCCGCAAGAAGATCGGCATGGTCTTCCAGCAGTTCAACCTGTTCCCGAACATGAGCGTGCTGCAGAACATCACGGAGGCGCCGGTCAACGTGCTCGGCATGGACCGCGCCGAGGCCGAGGACCGGGCCCGGGAGCTGCTCGGGACGGTGGGCCTGGCGGACAAGGTCACCGCGCATCCGACCCAGTTGTCCGGCGGTCAGCAGCAGCGGGTGGCGATCGCCCGGGCCCTCGCCATGCGGCCTGAGATCCTGCTGCTCGACGAGGTGACCTCGGCCCTGGACCCGGAGCTGGTGGCCGGGGTGCTCGATCTGCTGCGGGAGATCGCGCACACCACGGACATCACGCTGCTGTGCGTGACCCACGAGATGAACTTCGCCCGGGACGTCTCCGACCGCGTGATGATGTTCGACCGGGGCAAGGTCATCGAGTCCGGCCCGCCGGAGAAGCTGTTCGGCGAACCGGAGCAGGAGCGGACGCGGGAATTCCTCAGCGCGGTCCTGTGACACCGGGGCGCCGCCCGCGCCGAACCGCCGGGCGGCGTCCCCACAGTGGCCGGACACGCGACAGGCCAAGCAACTGGACTTGCTGCTGGCATATGCCAGCGGGGCATCCGCCTGCTGACGGGGCCGGAATCTCGTCAACACCCGCTCACTACAAGCCGTTTGACAGTTATCGTTGAGTGGGTCCGAGCCTCGGATCACGGCACTGAGAAGCGACCGCAGGGGGAAACCGTGGCGCTCAAGCACGAGCCGACCGCGCCGTACCACTCGGCACAGGACGCCCTGCGCGTCCTGGAGACCGTGGCACGGCACACCACCGGCGTCACCGACGCCGAACTCGCCCGCGAGACCCGCCTCGGCACGGAGCGCCTGACCAGCCTCCTGCTGATGCTGCGCCGCGAGGGCTACGTCGAGCAGGTCGCCGACGGCGCGTACGTCACCGGCGACGCGCTCGCCCGGCTGAGCTCGGCCCATCATCACGAGGAGGCCCTGCGGGAGAAGCTCCAGCAGACCCTGAACCGGCTGCGCGACTCGGTCGGCGCCGCCGTGTACATCAGCCGGTACGTCGACGGCGAGGTCAAGGTCACCCAGTACGCCGACGGCCCGGCCACGCCCGCGGTCAACGAGTGGGTGGACTTCCGCTACTCCGCGCACGCCACCGCGGTCGGCAAGAGCCTGCTGGGCCAGCTCGACCACAACGGCCGGCGCGACCATCTCTCTCGCCACAAGATGGCCCGCCTCACCTCGCGCACGATCACCAGCGACAAGCTGCTGCTGTCCCGGCTGGAGGCCCAGCCTCCGACCGTGCCCGTCCTGGACCTCCAGGAGTACGCCGTCGGCACGGTCTGCGCGGCCGTCCCGATCACCGCCGGCTCCTCGGTCGGCTGCCTCGCCCTGTCCCTGCCGGTGGAACACGCCCACCGGCTCCGCCAGGCCGCCGACACCCTCAACCGGAACGCGGCTCCCGTCCTGCTCTCCCTGGCGATCTAGCCGCTGCTCCCGGTCCCGAGGCTGGTGGTCACGAGCACCCCTCGGGACCAGGTAGTATTTTCTTCGTCGCCGGCCGCGAGAAGCGGAAGGCGAGGGTCATGCGCCGCTAGCTCAGTTGGTTAGAGCAGCTGACTCTTAATCAGCGGGTCCGGGGTTCGAGTCCCTGGCGGCGCACAGTGGAAGGGCCTCTCGCGAGAGCGAGAGGCCCTTCGGCGTTCGGTCACAGCGGCAGATACGAGGAGATCGTCGCGTAGGCCACCATGAAGCCGACGCAGAGGACGACGATCCCGCCGAGGAACACCAGGACCCCAGCGGTGCCCGCCGCAGCGAGACCGCGCCGCGGGGCCAGAGCCGTGGCCGCCACCCGCGCCCCCTCCGCGTAGCGCACGGTGACGAAGTCGCCCTCGATCACGGTGCCGGGCCCGCCCTCCTCCTCGAACCGCACGACCCGGCCGTCGCGCGCGGTGAACTCGTAGACATGGCGCAGGGCCGTACGCACCGAGGAGTCACGGCCTCCGTGCGTGGTCGTGTACACGCGCAGGCAGCGCGCCTCGGCGGTGAGCCCGCTGTTCCAGGCCGCGCGCAGCCGCAGCCAGCTGCGTACGACGAAGCAGGCCATGCCGACGGCCAGAGCCATGATCAGGGCCGGGCCCAGATAGAAGATGACGTCCATCACGCTTCCCCCGAAGTCGTGTCGGTGTTCCCCCGGCGCCGCCGTGGTCGTGGCGGCGCAGGGGGAACCTACCCGCGGGGGGAGGTGTGTTCGCTCAAGCCTTGCTCAGAACGTGACGTCCGAGCAGGCGTAGAACGCGTTGCCCGTGTCGGCGATCGTCCAGACCGCGAGGATCACGTGCCGACCGCTGAGCCCGGACGGCAGGGTCCCGCTGTGGGAGAGGGTGGACGGGGGCCGCTGACCGCCGTAGGGGACGGTCAGGAACGGGGTGAGGTTGAGGTCGGACCGGGCGAGGTTGTGGTTCTGGTTCCAGCCCGGCTTGGTGACGTAGTACTTGAAGTCGGTCGTGGCGTGCATCGCGGTGAACTGCCAGCGGAAGGTGTAGCTCTGTCCGCCGGTGACCCTGGTGGCGGGCCAGGCACCGCCGGACGGCGTGCGCGGCGAGCTGAGCGGGGCGAACTGGCCCAGGCCCGCGTTGCAGATCTGTCCGTCGGCGGGGCCGGAGCCGGGGAAGCCCTTCGGGCCCTCGACGCTCTGCGGCTCCCACTGGATCGCCCCGCAGCCGGTCACGGTGCCGTTCTGGCACAGCTTCTGCCGGCTGATGGGGAGGTCGGTGTAGCCGTGGCCGCTGGCGCCGCCGGAGGAGAGCACGAACGCTCCGGTGGTGGCGAGTCCCACCGCGGCGGCGTAGAACTTGGTCTTTTTGCGCATACTGCCGCTCCTGGAGAACGTGGGGAGTTCAGTGAGCCGTGCAGGGTAGGTCTAGACCAAGTTCGAGATTATTGCCGTGAGTTGAACATGTCCATACCAATCACGGCCCGGCTTCGCCCCGCCCCGCGCAGAACGCCACCGTCAGGTCCTTCACCAGCGCCTTGCGCTCGTAGTCGTCCAGCTCGACCAGGCCGCGTACGGTCAGCCGCGTCAGGGTGTCCTCCACCGAGTCGACCACCGACGTCAGCACGCTCGCCCGGTTCCGGGCGTCCAGCGCGGCGATCCGGCGGCGGTGCATCGCGGCCGCCACCTCCGGGGCGTACTCCACCCGCACCGGCTGCACCGAGAACACCTCCAGCCCCACCGGCGCGGCCTCCGCCGCCACCAGCCGGGTCAGGCCCTCCCCGGTCGCCGCGACCGACCCCTCCCCCGGCGTCTCCACCGGCACCCGGGCGAGCGCCGCCTCCACGCACTCGCGCAGGTACGCCTCGTGGTCCTCCACCCCGAGCACCGCCCGCGCGGTGTCCCTCACCCGCCACACCACCAGCACGACCACCCGCAGCGCGACGCCGCTCGCGTCGGCCGCGGGCATGGCCTCGCTCCTCCAGTGCCGCAGCCGTACGTCCACACGGCGGCGCAGCAGCAGCGGGTTGATCCACATCAGGCCGGTGCGCCGGACCGTGCCGCGGTAGCGGCCGAACAGGCCCAGCACCCACGCCCGGCCCGTGCGGCCGCGCGCCAGACCGCCGAAACCGACCAGGGCCAGCGCACCCGCCCCCGCGTACGCCGCCCACTGGGCCGGGCCGAGGCCCGCCGCGTGCGGCACGGGCAGGCCCAGGGCCTCCAGCGCGGTGGGGGGCAGCAGGCCCGCCCACCACGACGTGGCCGCACAGCCCGCCGCCCCGCAGGCTCCGGCCAGTACGCCCGCCGTGCCGGGCAGGACCCGGGCGGGCCGCTCCGCCAACGAGGGGTCCGGCTCCGGGAGCGGACGCGGGGTGGCTGCCGCCGGGCGGCGGACACGGGGCTGCTCTCCCGTGCCCTGTCTGCGGGCGACCACCGCGGGCTTCAGCGGCAGGAGTTCCGGGTCCGGGTCGTCCCGGAAGAGGAGGTGGACGGGGATCTCGGTCGTCGACTCGTTCTGGATCAGCCGGGCGGGCCTCGACGGGCCCTCCGATTCCGGGGTCTGTGGAGTGGTCGTGGTCATGCTTGCCTCCAGCCTCCGCGCCAGATGCGTCATGGGTGTGCCGCGGCCCGCGGATGCGGGCCGTATGTGGCTGTCGCGCCCCTAGAGGGCGAACAGGCGACGCCACGTCTCCGGGCCCGGGTAGCCGTCCGCGGACGCTCCCCTCCAGCCCTGGGCCCGCTGGAACGCCTCGACCGCCCTGCGGTCCGCCTCGCCCCATCGCGGGGTCGGGCCCGTGGTGTAGTACCTGCCGAACCCTTTCTGCACGAGCTGCCGGCCCAGCAGCGTGACCTGGGGGCTGACCGCTCCGGGGCGGAACACCGCCCGGCCGGGGAAGGGCGGGACCCTCGGCACGGAGGGGGCCGGGGGGCCTGCCGCGCCGGTGGCGATGTCACGGCCCCCGCCCGTCGTCAGCAGCGCCCAGGTGCGGGGCCCCGGCAGGCCGTCCGCGTCGGCGCCGGTCCAGCCCTGGGCCAGCTGGAAGGCGCGGGTCGCCCTGCGGTCGGCGTCCGACCAGCGGGGGCCGGGGCCGGAGGTGTAGTAGGAGCGCGCGCCGCGTTCCACGAGCATGCGGCCGAGGAGCGTGACGTACTCGTTGTTCGCACCGGGGCCGAAGGACGCCGCTCCCGGGTACGGCGTCCGCGCCTGGGGCACCGGCTCCGGCACGGGCTCCGGCTCGGAGCCGCCCGTGGCCGGGATCAGCCCCTTGTACCGGTAGGCGAGGTACTGGCCGGAGTGGCTCCAGTAGGCGTACGGGGTGGCCTGCCTGCGCGCGTGCGGGCGGGTCGCCTCGTAGGCGATGTAGTAGCTGTGGGTGTAGTCCGTCCAGCCGCCGAAGAGGACGACGTGCGAGCCGCTCTGCGGGCTCACCGGATTGTGGAAGAGCAGGATGTCGCCGGGCTGCAGGTCCTCCTTGGCGATGCGGTCGCCGAAGCGGCCGAGGGTGCCGGTCCATTCGTTGCCCGGCAGGTTCCAGGCCATCGACACGAAGCCCGAGCAGTCCTGCCGGTAACCGTCGGACCAGTAGGCGGTCATGCTGTACGGCACCTGCGCCGCGACCCACTTCTTCGCGCGGTTGATGATCTCCGCGCGCGTGATCGGGGGCGCCTCGGTGACGGTCGAGCCCTGGGCGGGGCGGCCCGCCGGGCCGTGCAGCGGGGCGGCGCTGCCCTGCGGGGTGTCGGGCTCGTCACCTGCGGGAACGCCGGGGCGCTGGGCGGTGTCGGGAGCGGCGGCGGCCGGCAGGGCGTGGGCCCCGCCGAGGGCGGCGGTGGCGACCGTGGTCACCGCGAGCACCCGATGGGCGGCCGGGTGGCCCGCCGCCCCGGGACGCGGTGGGAGACGCTGCCGGGCGAGGGCGCAGCCGGGGCAGTCGCAATCGCTCGCGGGATCGAATTCCTCGAAAACCGGAGTCTCCGGAGGCTCCATGCGATTCCCCTCACACTCCAGGTGGAAATGTCCAGGCCTGTGCACATGGAGCAGTTTCCCAACCCGCTTATGGGTGCGCATGTTGACGGTCCGAATGGTGTACGCGCGCCCGTTCGGGGTAGATCGCCTGGTTCCGGGTGGTCGGAAGCACCGCCGGAGGTCATGTAAAGTTGTCGACGTCAGCAGGCGCCGCTAGCTCAGTTGGTTAGAGCAGCTGACTCTTAATCAGCGGGTCCGGGGTTCGAGTCCCTGGCGGCGCACAGACGAAGAAGAAGGCCCCTCGCAGCAGCGGGGGGCCTTCTTCCGTTCCGGTACCGGTACCGGTGCCGAGGGGTGCATCATGCAACCGGAAGGTCCGGGTTCCCTGTCTATAAGGTGTGCACGACGTGGGATCCAGGCCCACCACACACACGCCTTGTGCAGGTCGAGGGGGACCGTCACCAGGCGAAAGGACCGACATACACGCAGTGACTCGCGTGTGGGGGGATGACTCATGACGTCGACGCCGACGGGCGCCGGGCAGAACTCCGACCCGTCACAGACCACCCAGCTCCGGGTGCCGTGGCATCGAACGGGCAACACCGGCGCCTTCCGCCGGATCAAGACGACACTGCCGCGCTACGACTACGAGCACTACAGCCGGCTCTCAGGGCCCCTCACCCAGCCGGACCCGAACAAGCCGTACAGGGTGCAGTACCGCTCGCTGATATCCCAGGAGCCGCACCGCATCCGGGTGGCCCTGATGCTGGCGGCGGCTCCTGTGCTCTCGCTGGTCCTGCTGTTCTGGCTGCTGCAGCCGGAGCACTGGACGGAACGTGACTATCCGGCCTACGACTTCCTGCCGGCCCTCGACGTCGTCATGCTCGTCTCGATCGGTCTGATCGAGTTCTTCCGCTGCATGAACGTTCTGTCGAACGCGCACGCCACGCTCGTCGCCCGCGACCCGATCCCCGTCGTCCCCGAGACCGGCACCCGGGTCGCCTTCCTGACCTCCTTCGTGCCCGGCAAGGAGCCGCTGGAGATGGTGACCAAGACCCTGGAAGCGGCCGTCAAGCTGCGCCACCGGGGCCTGATGCACGTATGGCTGCTCGACGAGGGCGACGACCCGGCCGTCAAGGAGGTCTGCGCGCGCCTCGGCGTGCACCACTTCTCCCGCAAGGGCGTCGCCAAGTGGAACCAGGCCAAGGGCCCGCACCGCGCCAAGACCAAGCACGGAAACTACAACGCCTGGCTGGAAGCCCACGGCGACGACTACGACTTCTTCGCCTCCGTCGACACCGACCACGTCCCCATGCCCAACTACCTGGAGCGGATGCTGGGCTTCTTCCGCGACCCGGACGTCGGCTTCGTCATCGGCCCGCAGGTGTACGGCAACTACGACTCGTTCGTCACCAAGGCCGCCGAGTCGCAGCAGTTCCTCTTCCACGCCCTCATCCAGCGCGCGGGCAACAAGTACGGCGCCCCGATGTTCGTCGGCACCTCCAACGCCGTACGCATCAAGGCGCTGAAGCAGATCGGCGGTCTGTACGACTCGATCACCGAGGACATGGCGACCGGCTTCGAGATCCACCGCCACAAGAACCCGGCGACGGGCAACAAGTGGCGCTCGGTGTACACGCCGGACGTGCTCGCGGTCGGCGAGGGGCCGAGCGCCTGGACGGACTTCTTCACCCAGCAGATGCGCTGGTCGCGAGGGACGTACGAGACGATCCTCAAGCAGTTCTGGAAGGGCTGGGGCACGATGCCGCCCGGCAAGCTCTTCAACTACACGATGATGATCATCTTCTACCCGATCTCGGCCCTGAACTGGATCCTGGCGGCCCTGAGCTGTGCGCTGTTCCTTGGCCTGGGCGCCTCGGGTGTGAACATCGACCCGACCGTGTGGCTGATGCTGTACGGCAACGCCTCGGCGCTGCAGATCGGCCTGTACATCTGGAACCGGCGGCACAACGTCTCCCCGCACGAGCCGGAGGGCTCCGGCGGTGTGGCCGGCATGGTGATGTCCGCGCTGTCCGCGCCGCTGTACGCCAAGGCGCTGATCGACTCGGCTCTGCGCCGCAAGAGCAAGTTCGTGGTCACGCCCAAGGGCGACTCGGCGAGCCCGGACCGCTGGTTCGGGACGTTCCGGTACCACTGGTACTTCATCCTGATCTTCGGTGGCTCGATCGCCGCCGGCTTCGTCTTCGGCCACTCCCACCCCGCGATGATCATCTGGGCGTCCTTCGCGCTGCTGATCACCGCCGCGCCGATCTTCGTCTGGCGCTACGAACTGCGCCGGGAGAGGAAGAAGCCCGCCGTGAACGCGGCCGCCGACCTGCCCGTACAGGACGCCGTACCCGCCTCGGCCCCCGCGCACGGGGTGCCGCACCAGCAGCGGTGGGCCGCCTCCGGCGGAGGCACCGACCAGACCATGCAGATCGCCCTTGGGGGACGTAAGGAATGAAGGACCGTGCAGGCCGCCGTCGCGCCCGTCGACTCGCGATAGGCACGGCGGTGGTACTCGCGCTGGCCGGGACGAACGGGCCGTGGCTCTACCGCTTCAGCACCGAGAAGTACCACCAGTACCAGATCAACAAATCCGAGTACAAAGCCGAGAACGGCCACTGGGAGATCATCGATTTCCCGGAGGAGTACCGGCAGAACACCATTCACGCGGCGCTGCTGCACACCGGCAAGATCCTGCTGGTCGCGGGCTCCGGCAACAACCAGGACAACTTCGACGCGAAGCAGTTCGACACCCGGATCTGGGACCCGGTCAAGGGCACGATCAAGAAGGTGCCGACCCCGAGCGACCTGTTCTGCACCGGCCACACGCAGCTCGCCAACGGCAATCTGCTGATCGCGGGCGGCACCAAGCGGTACGAGAAGCTCAAGGGCGATGTCACCAAGGCCGGCGGCCTGATGATCGTCCACAACGAGAACCCGGACAAGCCGATCACGCTGCCCGCCGGCACCAAGTTCACCGGCAAGCGCAACGGCAAGACGTTCGTCTCCAAGGACCCGGTGCTGGTGCCGCGCGCGAAGAAGGTCTTCGACCCGGTGACGGGCGAGTTCGTGCGCAACGACCCGGGCCTCGGCCGGATCTACGTCGAGGCGCAGAAGAGCGGCGCCGAGTACGAGACGGGCACCCAGGACAACTACCGGGTGCAGGGGCTCAGCGGGGCGGATGCCAGGAACACGTACGGCATCGCGCAGAAGCTGGCGTTGGACAAGAAGGACTTCCAGGGCATCCGGGACGCCTACGAGTTCGATCCGGTCGCCGAGAAGTACATCAAGGTCGACCCGATGAACGAGGCCCGCTGGTACCCGACGCTCACCACGCTGAGCGACGGGAAGGTCCTCAGTGTGTCCGGGCTCGACGACATCGGGCAGTTGGTGCCGGGCAAGAACGAGGTGTTCGACCCGAAGACCAAGGACTGGTCCTACACCGGCACCATGCGTCAGTTCCCGACGTACCCGGCGCTGTTCCTGATGCAGAACGGGAAGCTGTTCTACTCGGGGTCCAACGCGGGCTACGGGCCCGACGACGTGGGGCGTGAGCCCGGTGTCTGGGACGTGGACACCAACAAGTTCACCAAGATCCCCGGGCTGAGCGACGCCGACCGGATGGAGACGTCCGGCACGGTGCTGCTGCCTCCGGCGCAGGACGAGAAGTACATGGTCGTCGGTGGCGGCGGGGTCGGCGAGTCCAAGGAGTCGAGCAACAGGACGCGGATCGTCGATCTCAAGGCGGATCAGCCGAAGTTCGTGGACGGGCCCACGCTGGAGAAGGGGACCCGGTATCCGCAGACGTCGATCCTGCCGGACGACTCCGTGCTGGTGTCGGGCGGTTCGGAGGACTACCGCGGGCGCGGGGACTCCAACATCCTTCAGGCGCGGCTCTATCACCCGGACACGAACTCGTTCGAGCAGGTCGCCGATCCGCTGGTGGGGCGCAACTACCACTCCGGGTCGATTCTGCTGCCCGACGGGCGGGTGATGTTCTTCGGGTCGGACTCGTTGTACGCGGACAAGGCGAACACGAAGCCGGGGGAGTTCGAGCAGCGGATCGAGATCTACACGCCGCCGTATCTCTACCGAGGGGCTCGGCCGTCCCTGTCCGGGGGGCCCGAGAGCATCGCGCGGGGTGAGTCGGGGACGTTCACCTCGGCGCAGGCCTCTGCCATCAAGAAGGTGCGGTTGATTCGGCCTTCGGCCTCCACGCATGTGACCGATGTGGATCAGCGGTCGATCGAGCTGGACTTCGGCGTGGAGGGGGACAAGGTGACTGTCACCGTGCCTGAGAATCGGAATCTGGTGCAGGCTGGGTGGTACATGCTGTTTGTGACCGATGGGGAAGGGGTGCCGTCTCAGGCGCAGTGGGTTCGGGTTCCCTAGCGTTTGATGGCGGGTGCGGGAACTGCGTGGTTGCTCGCGCAGTTCCCCGCGCCCCTTAGGGCATCAGCCTCGCGCCAACCCAAGAGCGTAAGCCGCCCACCACTCCCCCGCCTTCGGGCCGCCCTTGCATTCGCCGTCCGACTCTCCTGGGCGCTTCACCCACAGGTAGGCGTCGACGAGAGGGTCGGCCGTCTTGGTGGTCGGGGCTTCGCCCAGGGCGCGGCCCGGGGGGTTGCACCAGCGTTCCGACTCCTCGCCCTCGGTGTAGGGGCCGTTGCCGTTGCGGCTGGTGTCGATGACGAAGGGCTTGTCGCCGACCTTGGCGGAGAGTTGCTTGCCGTAGGCGATGGAGGCGTCGGTGGTGTAGAAGTTCGAGACGTTCACCGCGAAGCCGTCGGCCTTGTCGATGCCGGCCCACTTCAGGGGCTCGTGGATCTGGTCCGGGTGGCCCCAGCCGGCGTTGCCCGCGTCCAGGTAGACCTTGGTGTTCGGCAGGGCGGTGAGCTTGTCGATGGCGTACTCGAGGAGGTCGTAGCGCTCCTCGTGGAACTCGTCCGGGGTGCACCCGTCGACCAGGTGCAGGACGGCGTCCGGTTCGAGGACGACCGTCGCGGAGCGGTCCTCGATGCCCTGGGCGACGCCGTCGATCCACGCGCGGTAGGTGTCGCCGTCGGCGGCGCCGCCACCGGAGTACTGGCCGCAGTCGCGGTGCGGGATGTTGTAGAGGACGAGGAGGGCCGTGCGGTCGGCCTTCGCGGCGGCCTCGGTGAAGCCGCGGGCCTCCTTCTCGGGGTCCTCGGGGCTGATCCACTCGCCGGTCGGCTGCTGCGCGATCTTGCGGATCTGGCCGGCCTCGGCCTTCTTGCCGTCCTTCTCGTACGCGGCGACCTGGTCGACCGCGTTGCCGTCCGGGTTGACCCAGAACGGCGTGATGTTCTTGGGCTGTTGGGTGATGCGTATGTCGGCCTTGTCCGGCTCGTCCTTGCCGTCGGAGGAGCACCCCGCGACCAGCAGTGCCGCCCCCAGCACCGCCACGGTCGCCCGTACTCCGGCCGCCCCCCTGCTGCCGTACATCCAGCTCCCCCTCGACAGTGCAGTGTTTCAAGGCTCAATCCTGACATAGGCGCGGGGACGCCTTGGAGGTCGTCCGGCTCGATGTCAGAGACCTGTTACCCCCCGAACGTCCGCTCAGACGCCGGTGCCGGTGAGGTACGCCGACACCACCACGTTGGCGGTGTAGCTGCGGCTGGCCCGGTCGAAGGTGCCGCCGCAGGTGATGAGGCGCAGTTCGGCGCGGCCGTCCTGGCGGGGGCCGTAGGCCTGGGCCGCGTCGAAGCGGTCGCGGGCGATGACGTCGACGTCGTCGACGGTGAACTCGGCGACCGTGCCGTCGTCCCGGATCACCCGGACCGTCTCGCCCGGCTGGAGGGCGCTGACCTTGTAGAAGACGGCCGGGCGGGTCTCGGTGTCGACATGGCCGACGAGGAGGGCCGCGCCGGGAGCACCCGGTGCGGCTCCGGCCGCGTACCAGCCGACGACACCGGCCTGGTCGTACGGCGGCGGCTCGACGGCCCCCTCGCGGTCCAGGCCGCGGGCGACGACGGGGGCCTGGATGCCGAGGCCGGGGATGTCGACGCGCTGCGGCAGGGCGTCGCCGAGGGGTTTCACCGCGGGCGGCAGTCTGTCGTGGGGAGGGCGGCCGACGGCGGCCATGTCGCCGGTGGTGGGGGCGGACGTGTGGTGGCCGTCGGTGATCCCGTGGCCCCACAGCCACAGGCCGAGGAGCAGGACCGTCCAGGCCAGGCCGGTCAGCAGCCGGCCCGTCCCGGAGGGGTGTTCATGACCGGACACGGCGGTCACTTCCGTCCGCGGCTCCGCCGAGCCTCGGAGGTCTTGCCGGACCGCGCGAAACCGAGGGCGCGGGGCAGCAGGACGACGGCCAAGGCGGCGGCGCCGGCGAGGACCAGTCCGGTCACCGCCTGGGCGGTGCCGGGTCCGGTGGTGCGGGCGTCGACGGGGGAGGCGAGGTGCGCCGCACCGCCGCCGCCCGCGCGGACGGGCGCGATCGGGGAGGCGGGGGCGGACGGGTGGGTGGCGACGGTGATCGAGCCCTTGCCGCGCAGGTCGCCGCAGCTGACCGTGAGGGCGTGGGAGCCGGGTTCGGCGCTCGTGCGCACCCGGGTCTCGCCGGTCAGGCTGCCTTCGCTGCCCGTGAGGCGGGCGTCGGAGACGAAGGCCGGTGAGGCGACGGTGGCGGTGCGGCCCGGACAGCCGGTGACCTTGAGGGAGACCTCGCCGCCGGGCGCCGGGGCCTGGGGCCGGATCGAGACACCTGGGTCCGCCGCGTGGGCCGCCGGGGTGGTGAGGGCGGTGAGGGCGAGGACCGCTGTGCAGAGAGTGACTCGTAGGGAACCCATCGTGAACCTCCAGTTCCCTGGAGCCTCCCCCGCGCGGCCGGACCCCGCATCCTCGAGCGGGGTCCGGTTGCTCCGAACGGGTCACTTTTCCCGGCAGAGACGTTTCAGCCAGGCCGGGTGCCGGTCAGGACGCGGAGCTCCGCCTAGATCCGCTCGACGAGGTCCGCGATCGAGTCGACGATCTTCGACGGGCGGTACGGGAAGTTCTCGACCTGGTCGGGCCGGGTCAGGCCGGTCAGCACCAGGAAGGTCTGCATGCCCGCCTCCATGCCGGCCAGGACGTCGGTGTCCATACGGTCGCCGATCATGGCGCTGTTCTCGGAGTGGGCGCCGATGGCGTTCAGGCCGGTGCGCATCATCAGCGGGTTCGGCTTGCCCGCGAAGTACGGCTGCTTCCCGGTCGCCTTGGTGATCAGCGCGGCCACGGCACCGGTCGCCGGGAGCGGGCCCTCGGTGGAGGGGCCGGTCTCGTCGGGGTTGGTGCAGATGAAGCGGGCCCCGTCGTTGATGAGGCGGACCGCCTTGGTCATGGCCTCGAAGGAGTAGGTGCGGGTCTCGCCGAGGACGACGTAGTCGGGCTCGTGGTCGGTGAGGACGTACCCGATGTCGTGCAGCGCGGTGGTCAGGCCCGCCTCACCGATGACGTACGCGGTGCCGCCGGGGCGCTGGTCGTCCAGGAACTTGGCCGTGGCGAGGGCGGAGGTCCAGATGTTCTCCACCGGCACGTCCAGGCCCATCCGCTTGAGCCGGGCGTGCAGGTCGCGCGGGGTGTAGATGGAGTTGTTGGTCAGCACCAGGAAGGGCCTGCCGGACTCCCGCAGCTTCTTCAGGAAGGAGTCGGCGCCGGGGATCGGGACGCCCTCGTGGATCAGGACGCCGTCCATGTCGGTGAGCCACGACTCGATGGGCTTGCGGTCTGCCATGTGCTTCGGTCTCCTGGCGTTGCGTACGAGCGGAACGATGCGTACGAGCGGAACGGGGGCGCCGGAACCACGGCGTACCGACGCCCCCAAGATTAGTCAGGAGCCGCTGATTCGTACCCCGTCGATCACCCAGTACCAGTTGTTGCCGCCGGTGTAGCGGAAGCGGACGCGGGCGGTGGTCGCGCCGGGCGGGACCTGGAGGGGGACGGTCTCGGTGCGGGAGGGGACGTCGGCGGTGTAGGTGCGGACGAGGAGGCCGGACGGGATGCCGGTCTCGTCGGTGCGGGTGCGCAGTTGGGCGCGCGGGGCGTCGAAGTCGTCCGGCTGCGGCTGCTGGAGCGGGCGGCCGTGCAGGAAGGTCTGGCGTTCGGGGACGTGGAGCCGCCGTGGCCGCTCGCGTCGGTGTGGTCGGCCAACTGGTGAACGCGGTCAAGTCCCGCTCCACGTACGGCGGCGAGGACTGGCTGACCATGGTCGGACGGGGCGTGACCGCCGCCCGCAGGGCCGGGCTCCCGTCAGCGGCCGTTCCTGCGGTGTCGCAGCGCGGCTCCCGTGGCCAGCAGCAGGGCCGCGGTCGCGAGGGCGGCGGGCAGCGCGGCGGGTCCGGTGCGGGCGAGCTCTCCTACGGAGGGGAGGCGGTCGGAGCGGGGGGCAGTGGGAGGGGACGGGGCCGTCGGATCGGTGGGGTCGGTGGAGCCGCTGGAATCCGTGGGGTCGGTGGCGTCCGTGGAATCCGTGGCGTCCGGGTCGGTGCCGATGGTGAAGCGGTAGTCGTTCGAGTGGCCGACCCAGTCCCCGTCGTCGTCCCGGCGCTGTACGACGGCCGCGGTGGCGGTGACCTCGTTCGGCACGGTGCCCTCGGCGAGCGCGAGCCGCACCTTCACCGTGAGCGTCCTTCCCGGACCCACGCTGAACCCCGGGAATTTCGCGGCGTCGTCGGCGAACGCCCCGACCAGCTCGTCCTCGTCGGTGACCTCGAACCGCACCGGGTGCGGGCGGCCTCCGGCGTAGAAGTCGAGGCGCGGCTGGCCCGGGCGCAGGGCACGTTCCTCGTCGGTCAGCACGACCACCGGGTGAATGCCGGTGCAGATGCGGTCGGTCGTGTTGGTCAGCACCAGCGACCACACACCTGGTGCCCCGCCCGGTTCATAGGTGCCGGGGCCGCCATGGATACGGGTGGTGAGGGGAAAGGCACGCCCCTCCTGCGCAGCACACGCCGGGCCGGCCTCGACGGCGTGTGCGGGGGCCGGCACACCGAGAAGCCCGGCGGCGGCTGTGACTGTGGCTGCGGCTGCCGCGAGGCGGAGGGCGAGGGGTGAGGGCGGGGACATTCGTCGCATGAACACATGAGCATGACGGGCGGGGTGGGGGCGGAACGGGTGCCGCACCGTGGGGGTGGGCGAGTGCGCTCGGTCGGGGGAGGGGGTTGCTGTAGGTGGAGGAGGAGGGGTTGCGGTGGGTTGGGCGGCACCCTCCGCGAATGGCCGGCCGGGGGCGGAGGCAGCTTGCCGTGCAGGGGCCGGTTTGTGTGCCTCAGGCGCCGGGGCGAGGAGCAGTTGGGCTGGGTCCGTCCCAAGTGCCGCCAGGGCGGGACAGCTGCCGCATGGGGGCCCGTTTGCCTGCCTCAGGCACCGAGGCGAGGAGCAGTTCGGCGGGGTCCGTCCCAAGTGCCGCCAGGGCGGGTCAGCTGCCGCACAGGGGCCGGTTTCGGCCTCTCAGCCGTCGGCCCGGCCGAAGAGGGGGGCCAGGAGCAGTTGGGCCGCGCCCTCCGCGACGCCGCGGGTGCCGCCGGGGGCGAGGCGGACGCGGACCGGGGAGCCGGGGCCGCCGCCGCGCCGGGCGTGGGCGTCGAGGACCGCGCCGACACCTCGTACGAAGGCGTCGGGCGCGGCGGCGACGGTACGGCCGCCGAGCAGCACGAGGTCGATGTCCAGCAGCCCGACGACGTTGGCGGCCCCGACCCCGAGCACCCGGGCCGCCTCGGCGACCTCGCCGCGGGCGACGGCGTCCAGGCACAGCACCTCGACGCAGCCGCGGTTGCCGCAGGGGCAGGGCGGGCCGTCGAGGGCGACGACCTGGTGGCCGAACTCCCCCGCCCCGGTGCGGACACCCCGGTGCACGGCCCCGCCGATGACCAGGCCGGCCCCCAGTCCCGTACCGAGGTGGAGATAGGCAAAGGACCCGCCCTCACCGGACGCGGCGAGCCCGAGGGCGGCCGCGTTGGTGTCCTTGTCCACGACCACCGGCACCCCGAGCCGAGCCGCGAGCGCGTCCCGCAACGGAAACCCGTCCCACTCCGGGAACCCGGTGACGCGGTGCAGCACGCCGCGGGTGTGGTCGAGGGGGCCGGGCAGGGCGACCCCGAGCCCGAGGAGGGTGGGCCTGTCGGCGAGGGACTCCACCTCGGCCAGCGCGGCCGCCTCCCGGCCCACCGCCTCCAGGACGGCCTCGGCACCCGCGCCCAGGTCCAGAGCCGTACGCCGCTCCCCCACCACCGCCCCCGCGAGGTCGACCAGCACCGCGCGCAGCTCGTCACGGTCGAGGTGGATGCCGATCGCGTGCCCGGCCCCGGGCACCAGCCGCAGGACCGTACGAGGCTTGCCTCCCGTGGAGGCCCTGCGCCCGGCCTCCTCCGCCAGCCCGTCCTCCCGCAACCGCGCGGTGATCTTGCTGACGGCCTGCGGGGTCAGTCCCGTCCGCTCGGCCAGCTCCAGCCGACTGATCCCGTCCCTCCCGGCCGCCCGCAGGAGCCCGAGCACGAGCGCGGCGTTGTGACTGCGCAGGGCGGGCAGGTTCACCCCGGCAGCACGGCGTGCTCCGCCGACCCGACCGACCGTTCCTGGAGTTTGCTGCACACCAGCCCCCTCAAAGCCACTCACCCCGCCCGCGACGACGCCACCCCCTCCATCCACACCCGTCTCCCCCCTCATAACACCCCCCATTCTCCCCCGCGCTTGCACTTTGGCAACAGCGTTGCGAAAGTGGGCTGCATGACTGGTCGCACTCCTCCCCTCGGCAGCTCCTCCGCCCCCCTGCGCGTGGGCCTCGTCGGATACGGCCTGGCCGGGTCCGTGTTCCACGCCCCGTTGATCGCGGCCACCGAGGGCCTCGCTCTCGACACGGTCGTCACCTCGAACCCCGAGCGGCAGGAGCAGGCGCGTGCCGAGTTCCCGGACGTACGCGTCGCCGCGAGTGCGGACGACCTCCTCGCCCGCGCCGACGAGCTGGACCTCGTCGTGATCGCCTCGCCCAACAAGACGCACGTCCCGCTGGCCACGGCCGCTCTCAAGACGGGCCTCCCCGTCGTGGTGGACAAGCCGATCGCCGGCACCGCGGCGGAGGCGCGCGAGCTGGCGGCGCTCGCCGAGGAGCGCGGCCTGCTGCTGTCCGTGTTCCAGAACCGCCGCTGGGACAACGACTTCCTCACCCTGCGGGCCCTGATGGAGGACGGCGAGCTGGGCGACGTATGGCGCTTCGAGTCCCGCTTCGAGCGCTGGCGCCCGCAGCTCAAGGGCGGCTGGCGGGAGTCCGGCGACCCGGCGGAGATCGGCGGACTGCTGTACGACCTCGGCAGCCATGTCGTCGACCAGGCGCTGGTCCTCTTCGGCCCGGCCACCCACGTGTACGCCGAGTCGGACGTCCGGCGCGCGGGCGCGCAGGCCGACGACGACACCTTCATCGCGATCACGCACGCCGGCGGCGTCCGCTCCCACCTGTACGTCTCGGCGACCACCGCCCAGCTCGGCCCCCGCTTCCGGGTCCTCGGCTCGCAGGCCGGTTACGTCAAGTACGGCCTGGACCCGCAGGAGGCGGCCCTGCGCGAGGGCGCCCGCCCCGGCGACGGCACCGAGTGGGGCACGGAGCCCGAGGCGATGTGGGGCGGCCTCGGCTCCGGGGAGTCCCCGCTGACCGGCGGCGGCCGCCCCGTGCCGACCCTGCCCGGCGACTACCCGGCGTACTACGCTGCCGTCGCCGCCGCCCTGCGCGACGGCGCCCCGAACCCGGTGACCGCTCTGGAGGCGGCCGCCGCCCTCGACGTACTGGAAGCGGCCCGCCGTTCGGCCCGAGACGGAGTGGTGGTCTCCCTCTGATGAACACGCACAGCACGCACAAGCCGGCCATGACCCCGAAGATCACCCCCGAGCTCACCCCCGGCATCGAGGAGCTGGAGGCGCAGGAACGCCGCCTGGTCTTCCGGGAGTTCACCGCCGACGACGCCTGGCGGCTCGGCTCGCTCCTGGTGGAGCTGGCCCGCGAGCGGCAGGCGCCGGTCGCGATCGACATCCACCGCGCGGGCCAGCAGCTGTTCCACGCCGCGCTGCCGGGCGCCACGCCCGACAACGACACCTGGATCGCCCGCAAGCGCCGGGTCGTGGAGCGCTACCACTCCTCCTCCTACCTCGTCGGCGCCCGCTTCCGCGCCAAGGGCACCACCTTCGAGGACTCCTCCCGCCTGGACCCGGACGAGTACGCGGCCCACGGCGGCTCCTTCCCGATCAACGTCGAGGGCGTCGGCGTGATCGGCGCGGTGACGGTCTCGGGTCTGCCGCAGCTCCAGGACCACCGGTTCGTGGTCGAGGCGCTGGAGGAGTTCCTGAAAGTCTGACGGCCGAGGATGACTCCGGAGGGCCGGCGGCGTTGGGATGTCCGCGGGAACCGCAGGGTTCCGCAGAGAGCCGAGACAGCAGCACTCACCGCCGCCCACCGGAGAGGTCGCCCGATGAACCCGACGAAACAAAGCGTTGGCCGGTACGGCATCTGGAGCATCGGCCTGCGCGCGGAGGACCCGGCCCGCCGCTCCGAACAGGCCGAGACCGCCGCCGAGTTGGAGCAGCTCGGCTACGGCGCCCTGTGGCTGGGCAGCAACAGCACCGCCCGCCACGCCGCACCCCTGCTGGCGGCCACCGGGCGGATCGCGGTGGGCACCAGCATCCAGAACATCTGGCAGTACGAGGCACCCGTCTCGGCCGCCGCCTTCGCGCAGGTCGACGCCGCCCACCCGGGCCGGTTCGTGCTGGGCCTGGGCGTGGGGCACGGCGGGGCCCCGAAGCCGTTCCGGGGCCCGGTGTCCGCCCTGGCCGCCTACCTCGACGCCCTGGACGCGGCGGGCGTCCCCGCGGACCGCAGGGTCGTCGCCGCGATCGGCCCGCGCGCCCTGCGCCTGGTCCGCGAGCGTGCCGCGGGCACGGTGCCGTACCTCGTCACCCCCGACTACACGGCCGCCGCCCGCGAGACCCTGGGCGAGGGCCCCCTGCTCGCCCCGGAGCTGAAGGTCGTCCCCGAGTCGGACCCGGCCCGGGCCCGCACGCTCGCCCGCGCCTTCCTCGCCCCGTACCTCACCCTGCCCAACTACACGTCCAACTTCCTGCGCCACGGCTTCACCGAGGACGACCTGCGCGGCGGAGGCAGCGACCGCCTGGTCGACTCGGTGTTCGCCTGGGGCACGGAGGACGCGATCCGCGACCGGATCAACGCGTTCCTGGACGCGGGCGCGGACCACGTGGCCCTCCAGGTGGTGGACGGCAACCCGCGGGAGACCCTGCCGAGGGAGACGTGGCGCCGCCTGGCGACGCTGCTCGGGTGAGAAACCCCGCGGCCCCTCCCCGTCAGGCGTCCTTCAGCTCCTGCCGCTGCCGCCCGAGCCCGTCGACCTCCAGCTCCACGACATCCCCGGCCCGCAGATACGGCTTGGGCTCGGGCTGCCCCATGGCCACCCCCGCGGGCGTCCCGGTGTTGATGACGTCCCCGGGGTACAGCGTCATGAACTGACTGACGTACCGCACGACTTCGCCGACGGGGAAGATCTGCTCGGCGGTCGTGCCGTCCTGCTTGAGCTCCCCGTTCACCCACAGCCGCAGACCCAGCCGCTGCGGATCGGGAACCTCGTCGGCGGTCACCAGCCAGGGCCCCAAGGGGTTGAACGTCTCGCAGTTCTTCCCCTTGTCCCAGGTCCCGCCCCGCTCGATCTGGAACTCCCGCTCGGACACGTCGTGCGCGACGGCGTACCCGGCGACATGCGCGAGCCCCTCCTCGGCGGAGTCGAGGTAGCGGGCCGTACGCCCGATGACGACCGCGAGTTCGACCTCCCAGTCGGTCTTCGCCGACTTCCGCGGTACGAGGACGGTGTCGTGCGGCCCCACCACCGTGTCGGCCGCCTTGAAGAAGACGACCGGCTCGGCGGGCGGCTCGGCTCCGGTCTCGCGGGCGTGGTCGTGGTAGTTCAGCCCGATGCACACGATCTTGCCGATGCGCCCCACCGGCGGTCCGATGCGCAGGCCGGTCGCGTCCAGGACGGGCAGCTCACCGGAGTCGGCGGCGGCCCGGACGCGGCCCAGCGCGGCGTCGTCGGCGAGCAGCGGTCCGTCGATGTCCGGGACGATCCCCGACAGGTCCCGCAGGGTTCCCTCGGCGTCCAGCAGAGCGGGTCGCTCCGCTCCGGCCGTCCCGACACGCAGCAGCTTCATGATCACAATCTCCCTCGATCGCGTTCGCCCCGCCGATGTGTGCAGCCATCTCAGGACTTGGCCGATCCTCCAAGCTCACCGTCCACTCCGCAAGACCCGGTTCACGTACTGGACCGTAGCGCTACGCCGGGTACAGCAGGGCGCGCTCCACCGCGCTCCAGGCCGTGCTGGTCACGACGTACAGCGCGGCCGCGAGCGGTACGACGGCGACGGTGACCAGGGTGAAGAAGGACAGGAACGGCATGACCTTGGCGACACCCCCGGCGCCCGTGGTGTCCAGCGTCGACGCACTGCCGGCCGGCGTCGTCCGCGCCCGCCGGAAGTTGAAGACGGCGACGGCCGTGACGACGGCGAACAGGACGACGTACACCAGCCCGGCACCCCCGAAGACCCCACCGGCGGTCAGCGCGTCGGCCCACCGGTCCCCGAGGGGCGCGGCCAGCAGCTGGTGCCCGAGCAGCGCGTTGGGCTCGCCGCCGATGTCGGAGCTGGAGAACAGGTGGTACAGCAGGAAGAACGCGGGCGCCTGCAACAGGCTCGGCAGACAGCCCGACAGCGGCGACACCTTTTCCTCGGCATGCAGCTCCAGCACGGCCCGCTGCAGCTTCTCGGGGTTCTTCACGTGCTTCTTCCGCAGCTCGGCGATCCGCGGCTGCAACGCGGCCCGCGCCCGCGCGCCACGCGCCGCGGCCCGCGAGAGGGGGTGGACGAGGAGTCGTACGACAGCGGTGAACAGGACGATGGCGGCGGCGGCCGCGGACCCGTGGAACACGGGGCCGAGCAGATCGGCGAGCTGCTCGACAAGACTGGCGAAGACGGACATGAAGGCAGACATGGGTGAGCCCTCCGGGGCAGGTCGTGCCGGATGCGGACATGACGGCATGACGACCCGCGCGGGCAGACGTCTTGGGAGAGCTGCTCTACGCGGGGGTCGCCGGGAGGGCGTACCCGGGTGCTCGCGGACGGCGGCGGCCCCGTGCGTCGGGGTCGCGTTGCGGCAGGAAGGCCGTACGCCGGTCCCGGTCGCGGATCGCCGTACGCACGCGCGTGGGCGGCACGGACGGCGTGCAGCGCGCCGTGATCACCGCGCAGACGGTGAGCGCGGCCCCGGCCGCGGCGGTCGCGGCGAGCGCGACGGTGGCGTAGAGGCCGCCGGAGTCCAGGAGGGCGGCGGCGAGGCCGAGCACCAGGAGCAGCAGCACGCCGGCATGGCGACGGATCACAGGCTGCTCCCTTCTCTCGGCCCCCAGGCTACTGCCCCGGGTCAACGAGGCCTGACCGAGGCCAGCTTTCCCCACACCACGAGGCGGTACGCCGACGAGTACGCGGGCGTGCAGGTGGTGAGGGTCAGGTAGTACCCGGGCTCCCGGTACCCCTGCCCGGGATGGACGAGGCTGGCGGGCACGGGCCGCAGGACACCGGAGTCGCGGGGCGAGGTGCGCGCCAGGACGCGGTCGACGACGTACGTGTACGAGGCGAGGGCCGTCTCGACGACGACCCGGTCCCCCTCGCCCACCCGGTCGAGGTGACGGAACGGCTCCCCGTGGGTGTTGCGATGCCCGGCGAGCGCGAAGTTCCCGGCCTGGCCGGGTTGTTGGGTGCCGGGGTAGTGACCGGCGTACCCGCGGTCGAGGACATCGGCCCGGCGGACGCCTTCGGCGACGGGGACGCGGAGGTGGAGGCGGGGGATGGTGAGGATGGCGTAGGCGGGGAGGTGGGGGGCGGGGGCCGTTGTGGCGGCGGAAGCGACGGGGGCAGGGGTTCCGGGACGGGAACGGGTGGGCGCAGGAGTCGGAGAAGCAGGGGGAACCCGGGTGGAGGGTTGGGCGGCCCATTGGCGCTCGAGGGCGTGAACGGTGCGCTCGGCTCCGGCCCTGGCCTGCCGGTTGGTCCACCACGTCTGATGGACGACAAGTAGCAGCAGGACGACACCGAGGGTGACGAGCAGCTCACCGCCGGCCCGTAAGGCACGGCGGCGCCGTGCGCGGCGGCGGAGGGTGCGGTGCTGGACGACGGGCACGCGCATGGGAGCCTCCCGGGACAGGGACCGCGGGCACGATAAAGGGAAGAGGCAGAGGTCACCAGGGTCGGAAGGGGTCGGGAGGGGTCGGGAAGGCTCGGGAGGGGTCGGGAAGGCTCGGGACCCGAGGATCTCTCTCCTTTGTCGGCGCCCGGCAGTACGGTGTGGACCATGCGCCCCGACACGCCCGCCGAGAACGTCGACCACTCCGCCGAAGCGGCACGCCTGGAGCGAACCGCCGGCCTGTATCCCGAGGACGCCGAAGCCCTCCTGCTGCGCGCCGCGGCCCACCTGGAACTGTCCGGCGCCCGCCCCGAGGCGACCGCGCTCTACGACCGCCTGCTGGCGTCGGGAGAGAGCCTGGACGACCCGGCCCTGATCCGCGCCCTGAAGGCGTCGAACCTGTGGGAGTACGGCCACGAGGCCGAGGCCAGGGCGATCATCGAAGGCATCCGCACGTCGGCCCCGCGGGACCCGGCCCCCTGGGTGATCGTCGCCGAGGCCCTGGAGTCGCACGACGAGCTGGAGGCGGCGGAGGCGACCTTCACGGAGGCCGCCCGCCTGCTGATCCCCTCGGACCAGGAGACCCCCGCCCAGTCCGCGCACCCTCTCCTGTTCGGCCGCCACCGGGTCCGCCGCATGCTGGGCGTCCCCCACGACGACTGGGACACCCTGGCGGACATGCTCCACTCCTCCCCGGTGTCGCTGGACGAACTGCACGACCCGAAGCGCGTCTGGTCCCTCGGCTCGAACAACCCGGCCGAACTGGAGGCGGAGATCACCCGCCTGCGCGCCGAACTGGGCACCTACCGGGAGGCGTTGTCCCGCCCCTTCCCGGTCGCGATCCTCCACTGGCCGGCACAGGAGTTCACCGAACTCCTGGAGGCGTACCCGGCCCTCGCGACGGAGTACCCCTCCTACGAGGACCACCTCACCACCACCGAGTCCGCCCTCCGCGAACTCGCCGCCTCCGGCACGGGCAACCTCGGCATCGTCACCGGCACGGTCCCCTCCTACGAGGCCTTCGCGGCTTCCGAGGGAGCCTCGCCTTCCGACGCGACGCTGCTGCCGCAGTACGCGACGACCTTGGCTTCGCGGGGGCGGGCTGTGGCTTGGCCTCCGGGGCGGGGGGCTGGGTGTTGGTGTGGGTCGGGGCGGGGGTATGGGGAGTGTCATGGGGTCCCGGGAGTCTGAGGAGGACCGGCCGAACCGACCGAGCCACGACCCGGAGTCGCTGCCGGTGTCGATCACGATGAAGCCGTTGTCCCCGGCCGTCTCGGCCCGGATGAGCCGGCAGGCCAGCAAGGACACGGGCTGCGAGCTCGCCGTCCGACGCCTCCTCCACGCCGCGGGACTGCGCTACCGCGTCGAGTACCCGGTCCCGGGCATGGCCCGCCGCCGCATCGACGTGGCCTTCACCTCGGTCAAGGTCGCCGTCCTGATCGACGGATGCTTCTGGCACGGCTGCCCGCAGCACGCCACCCAGCCGAAGTCCAACGCCGAGTGGTGGCGCCGGAAGCTGGACCGCAACATGGCCCGCGACGCCGAGACGACCGAACACCTCACGTCCGCCGGCTGGCAGGTGCTGCGCTTCTGGGAGCACGAGGCACCGGAGGATGTGGCGGTGAGGGTCGCGGCGGCGGTGGAGCGGCGCAAGACACAACTGGGCCGGGGGAGAAATCGTTGAACGGGCTGACCTTCGTCGACGTGTGCTCGGGGGCGGGCGGGCTCGCCCTGGGACTGGAGCGGGCCGGCTTCGAGCCGCGCCTGCTGCTGGACGAGGACGACGACGCCTGCCGGACCCTGCGGGCCAACCGTCCGCACTGGAACGTGCTCCAGGCGGATCTTCTCGACTTCGATCCGAGCGAGCATCCCGAGAGCTACGACGTGGATCTGCTGTCGGCGGGGCTGCCTCGGGTGAAGTCGAACGCCACGACGGTGCGGGCCGAGTCCGGGGACGAGGAGCGACTCCTGAAGGCCGCCGTCTACCTCGCCCACGCCGTCGGGCCCCGGGCGCTCCTCGTGGAAAACGTGCCCACGCTGGCGCACAGCGACAGGTTCCGTGACTTCCGGGAGTTCGCCCGTGCAGAACTGGAGCATCTGGGCTACCAGTTCAGCGCTTTCGTGCTCAACGCCGCCGACTTCGGCGTGCCGCAGGATCGCAAGCAGGGCGTGCTGATCGCCATCAAGAAAGAGTGGTTCCCGGCCTTTCGGCCCCCGGCCCCCACTGCGGCGGACCACGTGTCGGTCGGCGAGACTCTGAAGGATTCCATGCGGTCGCGCGGTTGGCGGGACGCCGACCGGTGGGCGGTCCAGGCGGCCACCGTGGCTCCGACGTTGGTCGGCGGATCGAAGAACCGCGGTGGGGCGGACCTGGGACCTTCCGGAGCCAAGAGGAAGTGGGAGAAGCTGGGGGTGAACGCCCACTCATTGGGTGACGAGATCCCGGGACCGGACTTCTCGTGGGCGCCCGAACTGGGCAGGGACGGCCTGGTGCGGCTCACCATTGAGCAGACGGCCCTCCTCCAGGGATTCCCCACCGAATGGTTGATCACCGGGAAGAAGACGGCCCGCTACCGCCAGGTCGGGCACGCCTCTCCTCCGCCCGTGGGCGAAGCGCTCGGTCGGGCCGTCGCCGAGGCACTTCGCTCGTGAGCGAAGAGATGCCAGGTGGGAGCCGTTGTTGCGGCCATTCGACCGACCCCGACGTACGGCAACGGCCGCCTCGCATCGCCGGCTACACTTCCACCTCATGACCCCAGCACCTCATCCGGACGCAAACCAGGACAAACCCCGCGTGATCGTCGACCTTTTTGCGGGACCGGGTGGACTGGATGTGGCCGCGACGGTTCTGGGCTACGAGGTGACCGGCATCGAGTGGGACCCGGGGGCGTGCGCCACCCGCAGCAAGGCGGGGATGCACACGTTCCAGGGCGATGTCCGACGCTACCGCGCCGCCTTCTTCCCTGCGGCCCAGGTGCTGACCGGTGGGCCCCCTTGCCAGACGTTCACCGTGGCCGGACACGGGGCGGGCCGTAGAGCGCTGGACGAGGTGATCCAGTACATCGAGCGCCTGCACGAGGCCGTGCACCCCGAGAACGGCCGGGACTGGGCGCAGATCTTCCGCACGTGGAGGAACATCTCCGAGGAGCTGAGGATCAGAGAGCTCGAAGCCAAGGAAGTCAGGGCCGACAAGCGCAGGATCGAGGAGCTCAGGGCCACGAAGCGCAAGGCCATGAAGCACAGGCTGGCGGAGTCGGGGACCCCTGCGGAAGAAGTCCGGCAGTTCCTGAAGAAGCTGAAGGCACCGCACACCCTCGACACCACGGATGACACGCTCAAGGGTCTGCTCAGGGAGTTCAGCGACCTGAGCGACGAGCTCGACAAGGCGAAGGACAAGCTCGAGGATCTGGGGGACGAGCGGACGGGGTTGGTTCTGCAACCCCTGTGGTGGGTCATCGAACGCAGCAGGCGCCCCGGCCTGAAGCCCTACGAAGCCGTCGTCCTGGAGCAGGTGCCCGCGGTGATGCCGGTGTGGACGGAGTATGCCAAGGTCCTCGGCACCCTCGGCTATCGGACCGGGACACAGCTCATGCACACCGAGGCCTTCGGCGTACCGCAGACCCGACGACGCGCAGTGCTGATGGCTCGCCTCGATCGCGCCGCCCTCCAGGGCGGAGTCCGTCCCGGCCACCTCCCGGAAGTGGAGGAGACCCACGAGCGCTACCAGCCGGGCGGCTCCGCCACCCGGTCGTCGAAGGCCGGTCGCCACGCGGACATGCTCCCGCTGGAGACATCGAAGGAGAGCTGGGTCTCCATGGAGAAGGCGCTCAAAAGGGCCCGTGGCATCAAGCGGGATCTTCCCAAGCGCCCTGCTTTCACCGTTGTCTCGAACTACGGGACCGGCGGGATCCCCGAGGCGCGCGGCCGACGCGACCACGACGCCCCTTCGGCCACGATCACCGGGAAGGTGTCCCGTAACCGCGTGGTCCACAAGGGCACCGACACCGACCTCGACGAGTTCAACCGCTTCAGCCCCGCCGAGGCAGGAGTGCTCCAGACGTTCCCTGTCGCTTACCCCTGGAAGGGCAACGACGTGCCGCAGCAGATCGGCAACGCCGTGCCTCCCAGGCTTGCCCTGCATGTGCTGCGGCACGTGCTCGAGCCCGAACTGAGCCGCGACGAGGCCAAGGACAGGTTGAAGCGGGCCGCCGCGGACCTGGAGTCCTGGAAGCCCGGGAAGCCCGTGAAGATCTGTGACCACCGCGACCTGAAGAGGCCTGCTCTCGACGGAAGTTGATCCGCGAACTCAGCCCTGGGGCGTACGTCCCCTGACCGGGGCCGTCTCGAAGAGTTCGGCGAAGAACTCGGTGAGTGCGGCCACCGAGTCCTCCGGGACGGGCTCCTCGTCGGGCCCGGCCGGCAGGGAGCGCCGCGGGACCGGTGGTGCGGACTCGGCCTCCGCCACCCACTGGCGCAGCGCCTCGGGGTCGCGCGGCTCGTCCGGAGCCAGCGCGTCATAGACGAGGGTCGCGCCGGCTGCGCTGATCGCCGTCATGAGGCCCTCGATCTCACGACCGGTGGTGGCGATCCCTCGCCCCAGGACGCGCACCAGTGCCTGCGCGGTGGGACGGTGGTCGATCAGATCTCGTCGCAGAGCGGAGTGGATCAGATCCTGGTTGGCGCAGGCCGTCACCACCGGGGAGTAGTCGGCTCCGTCCCGGAACATCTCCGCCGCCCACCACAGGCGCGAGAAGCACTGACGGTCGAGCGCTCCCCTGAAGCGGGCCGGGTTGATACGCGACTCGCTCTGCTCCGACGCCGGCGTCGACAGGTGCCGCCACGCAACGTAGTCCGGCGCGACGGCCAACGCGAGATGGTTCCAGAGTCTTCGGTCCGCGGCCTCTCGCCGAACGATCCGCAGAGCGGCGTGCAGCCGTGGGGCCAGCCAGGCATCGGCATGGGTCCGATTGTCCCGGAACTCGTGCATGGCGTCCTCCACGAGTTCCCTCAACGGTTCGGCCTCCCACCGAGGGTCGTCCTCCGGCAACGGATCGACGACCCTGGCGAGATCGACGCCCCCGTGGCCCTCGACCCCCTTGAGCAGGTCCTCGGTGAGGAAGGGTTCGGCCGCCGCCGCGGACAGCAGACCGAGGCGGTCGGGAACGTGGTGCGGCTTCTCGATCATGCTCTGTCCCCTCGGTTCATCTGCTGGAGTCCGCGCAAGGCGTTGGCGAGCGCCTTACTCGCTCCCGCTCGACGCACTGCCGCGTAGTGGATGCGCGTCTGGAGCTCCACCCACCCCGCATCGCCGGTGCGGCGCCGGTGGACCTGGCGGAGCGCCTCCTCGACGTGCATGCCCGGCACCACGTCGGGGAGCATCTCCCGCAGCACCTCGCCCTGCCAGTCGGTGGGGAAGATCGGCGAGCCGTCGGGTTCGGTCTCCAGGTCGCCCACAGAGCTGTGGAACACCGCGGTCCAGACGTCGGTGGCCATCTGCGAGACCAGCATCTCGTGGACCCTGCTCTCGATGCCTCCGCTTTCACCGCCGAGGAGATCGGAGAATCCCTCGATGTCGGTGTTGACCAGCACAGTCGGTAGCCGGCCCGAGGCATCCACGATCCAGGGCGCGTCGGAGTAGGCATTCAGCCAGTCCCGTGCGCTCTTGGAGAAACTCGTCTGCTTCACGTCGAGGCGCAGACCACCGAGGGGCTCCTCGGCGGTCACATCGACGGTCCAGTCCTCGTCGGTCTCGGCGATCGCTCGGCCGGGCACATCGTCGACCGTGGCGACGGCATGGACGGCGAGACCGGCACGGCCGACATGGTCGTCCCGGAACACCTCGATGGCTCCGGACCACTCCTTGCTCCCCGGGGCGTCCTGCCGCAGCTCGACGGAGGTACGCACGTTGGTCTCCCCGTCGGCGAGCACCGCCAGGACACGCAGTTCGCTCCACGGGGCGTCGGGAGCGGTGGCGCCGGGCGGCAAAGTGGCGGAGAGGCCGATCCTGGCCGACACCCAGTCTTCGTGCTGCGCCACGCCGAGGGCCACGGTCCGCTGCTGCGTGGAGAACGCCGAGGTGTCCAGGTGGTCTCGGGAGCCGTCGGGCAGCTTGAGGGAAGCCGAGGTCACACGTAGGGCGATCGGGCGGTTCAGCCTCTTGTACGGGTAGAACTTCATGTCTCACTCCCCCTTGCCGGCACGCAGTTCGAGAACGAGACGGGTGAGGGCGGTACGAACCGGATGGCCGCTCACGTCGGTGGAACCCCGGAAGACGGCGCGACGGGCACCAGGCGTGAAGCGCAGCGCACCGTCCTCGACCTCACAGCCGTCCATGGCGACGAGTTCGGCCCAATCGAGCTTGGGGCGGCTGCCGGAGCGCACGTCGAGCAGAACCACCGGTGTCATGATGGGCAGTTCGTCACCACGAGGCAGCTTCACCTCGGCCGTGATCTGCCACTCCCCAGCCGCGCCGATGGAGGCGTCGAGTCCGTCCAACTCGGGAAGCACCACGCCCGAACCACGCCTGGGCCCGGACTTGCGCGGAACAGTGAGTGCCTTCCGCAGTTTCGCGCCCCCCTCGCCGCCGGAACGCCTCGGCCGGGCGACCAGGTCCTTCACCGCCGCGTTGACCTCGGTGGTCAACCGTTTGATGCGATGGTGCGCGGTGTGGGACCAGCGGAGGGTCAACTCCTCGGTCTGTCCCCAACTGTCGTGCTCCGGCGGCTCGGCGGCGCGCAGAAACTCTTCGGCCTCGTCTGCGAAGGGAGCCGAATCTCCGGCGGCGTGCCCCGTCAGGAGAACGGCCTGGAAGGCGTTGACTCCCAGCGGGAGCCCGGCGACACCCGACTTCTTGATGGTCATGCGGTTGCCGCGCAGCGAGTGGACCTGGTTCGGGATGCCGTCCCTGTCCTCGGCACTCGTGACCAGCAGAACTGCGGGGTGCGTTCCGAGCACGCCACGGCGTCCGCCTGAGAGAGGCAGCCGGAGCGGGACCGTGCGCAGGGCGACCTGACCGGCCTCGGTGAGCCGGTCCACGGTCGTCCCGTCGTAGAAGGCACGCAACGCCCGGGTCCGAGAGGGCTGTTCGTCGGTCGGGTCGACCTTCTGCTCCTCGATGACGACCTCGCCGTTGCGAAGAGTGCGTACCGAGGTCTCCAGGAGAGGGAGCCGGCCTTCACCGCCGGTCATCGCGGCCCAGAAGTTCCGCCCCAGTGCCTCGACCAGTCGTCTGTGCATGGCTTCGATGTCACGGGTCCCGTCGTCCTCGTCCCCGTCCTCGTCGTCCGTGTCGGGGCTCGAACCGCCCTGGTCGAGGCTGGCCACGTCATGGGCACCGACGATGAGGAAGGAGGTGCCGGGGTCGTCGCTGTCACGGGTCAGGTAGAGGTTCTCGACCGTCTCCTCGTCGGCCCACCAGGAGCGAACCACGTCCCCGCCCGGCCTATCGGGGTCGGGCCGCCCGAGCCAGGCGGGACCGGCACACGTTCTGTCGCCTACGGAACGCCAGGGCAACTCCAGTCGTCCGATGACGCGCCGCTCGGTTCGGCCCTCGTGGGGTACGGACAGTGTGGAGTTGATCAGCACCATGCCGAGCGCGCTCGTCGCCCAGAGCGTCGCCTTGCCCAGGCCGTAGGAACCGCCCGCGTCCCGCCCCGACTTGAGGCTCTCCAGCTGGCGACGCACGACGGCGGCGAACTTGCCGTCGTCGTAGTCGTCACCGGTGAGACCGGAGGCGTTGTAGTCGTCGATACGCAGCAGGACCAACCGGCCCTTCTCGAACATGTCTCGGACACCGGCGTCCACGACCCGCCCCACCTTCTGATGGGAAGCGGACTGCGACACCGCCATGTAGTGCGGGTGGAGTTCGTCCCAGAGGATGGCCTTGCGGAACGCTTCCAGCTTCTCGCCGGTGAGCTCATGGATGGTGTACCGAACGCGGACCGGGCGACCGTTCTCCGTCAACCGCTCGTCGAGGCTGTTCTGACAGGTCTCCCGGGCGAGGACCTGGACGTCCGCGTCGAAGGCGAAGGCCGCGGCATTGCCGCCGTCACGTCCGCCGTCGGAATAGCCGGGCCGGTGATACCAGGCGACGGGCAGGCCGGCCTGGGTGTCGGTGGTGCGGGTGTGCATCGTGGCCAGATCGGTTTTCAAGGCCCGGGCGATGCGCTCGATCGTCTCCGGGCGCGGTGCGGCCCGCCCGGTGATCCACGCCGACACGGCCGCTCGCGTCACCTCCACCGCCTGGGCCAACTCGGTCTGTGTCATGTCGGCGAGCTTCAACTGCCGCGCCAGCCATGGGCCGAAGTCCTCGCCTGCGTCCACGGTCACCTGCTCTCGGTCCTGCTTCACTGCCTCGGACGACGTCCACCCTACCGCGCCCTTTGACAGCCAACTCCCTTGTCAAACAACCTTTGACCAGAGGTCCGAGCTCGAACCCGAATCCCCTCAATCACCTTCGTCCGATCCATCCCGTTCATCCATATCTGAGTCGAGAGTCAGTCCTCCGAATCCCCTTGCGTCGCCTCGACATTGCCGAGTACGGTCCCTCCAGCGGCCCCACCCGCCCCGGAAGAAACATTTTCTCCGATGCCATGGCAGAAGTGTGCCGTCTTTCTCTGAACACTCTCTTTCGGCGACGGCACACGCAGTACCGCCTCGGGCCACTTCAACGCGCCCGCTTCACTTTTCCAGGCCACTCGCGTCGCAATTCCCCGTCTCCCCTCGGAAATTCAGCGAGGGCTTCGGAACCGCCTTCACCAAAGCAGCGTCCATGCCATCATCCTTACCTCGCAAGGCATCTGATTCAGCGTCACCTATGCCGCTCAGGCCGTCGCTCCAGGAACGGAGTCCTGTGTCCCCCGAAGCGCTCCCCGTGATCAAGACCGTGCTCGAACAGTCCTCCCGCGTCCTCCAGACGTACGCGGTCGATCCGGGCCTCATTCCTGAACATGCCAACGGGGAAAGGCGAATCACCCAGGGCGGATACGGCGACCGGCAGCTCTTCGAACTCGTGCAGAACGCCGCCGACGAAATCGCCGCCCAGCCCGGCGGCCGCGTGCACGTCGTCCTCACGGACGAACGTCTCTACTGCGCCAACGAGGGAGATCCCGTCACCGCCGAAGGCGCGGAAACCATTCTCCGTATGAGCATGTCCCGAAAGCGCGGCGGCCAGATCGGACGCTTCGGCGTCGGCGTGAAGTCCGTACTCGTCGTGACCGACACGCCCCAATTCTTCAGTCGGACCGGCGCCTTCGGCTTCGATCGCGAGTGGGCCCATGCGCAGATCCGTGCCGTCCCCGGCGTGACGGCCCGTCTGGGCGAGGAGTTCGAGGCCCCCGTGCTGCGCATGGCCCGCCCGCTGGACGAGGCCGCCGAGCGGGTCGCCGACCCCGTGCTCGACGAACTCCTCGGCTGGGCCACCACCGTGGTGCGGCTGCCGCTGCTCGACGGAGCGGCCGATCGACTCGGCCAGGACATGCACGGAGGCCCGTCGGGCGGCCGGGAGGAGTTCCCCGTCGGGTTCCAGCTCTTCTCCCCCCACGTCGCCAAGGTGACCCTGGAGGACCGCCGCCCGCGCCCCGTCGTCCGACGGACCCTCACGGTGGAGCGGGAACGCGAGCTGCACACCGTGCGGGAGGAACGCCCGGGCCGGCACCCCTCGGCCATCCGGTGGCGAGTCTTCACCCTCACCCACGAGCCGACCGCCGACGCCCGCTCCAGTGCGGGCGAACTGCACGACCGGGTCTCGCTCGACATCTCGTGGGCGGTGCGCGAGTACGAGAAGGCGGCCAACGGGCTGCTGGCCTCTCACCAGGGCCGGGGTCGGTTCTGGTCCTTCTTCCCCACCAAGTACGAGATGACGCTGAGCGGCATCCTCAACGGGGCCTGGAAGACCAACGAGGACCGGCAGAACCTGCTGGACTCCTCCCCGTTCAACCAGGAGATGATCCGGGTGGCGGCCCGACTGGTGGTCGAGTCGCTGCCCGAGCTGGCTCCCGCCGAGGACCCGGCCGCCTATCTGCCGCTCCTTCCCGGACGCTCCCGCGAGTCCGAGACGGTCAGTTGGGCCGACCGCTATCTCACCGAGCGGATCTGGGAGGCCACCGCTCACCGTCCCTCGCTGCCGGACCAGGACGGTCGGCTGCGGGTGCCGCGCGACCTGAACATCCACCCGTCCCTGGGCAAGGACAACAAGTCGCTGGTGCGCTGGCTGACGCTGTGGAACTCCCACCCCGGCCGACCCGCCGACTGGCTGCACCCGTCGGTGGAGGCCACCGATCTTCGCTCCGGCAAGGTCGAGCACATCCTCAAGGCCGCCAGGCGCGAACGCACCTCGGTCCGGGAGTGGTTGGAGGCGCTGGTCGCCGACGGGACCCCCGAGGCGTCCGCCACCGCCGTCCGCATCGTCGCCGACATGATCCGGTCCGCCTCCCCGTACGCCGGCGAGGCACGGGCGGCGCGCGTCGTGCTTACCGAGGAGCACGGCATGGTGGCTCCGGTCGTCGGCAAGGTGTTCCGCCGCACCGACCAGGACGGACTGCGCGAGTCCCTCGTCTACGTCGACAGCGCCCTGTCCGACGATCCGACACTCACGAGCGCCCTCACCGAGCTCGGTATCCGCGAGGCGGACGTCCAGGGCCGCTTCGTCAGCGTGCTGGAGCAGGGATTCACCTCCTACGGGCCGCAGGAGTGGACCCGGTTCTGGGAGCTGTTCCACCAGGCGGGGAGTGGTCGCCTGTCGCACGAGGTGGTTCGGCGGGTGGCCGATCCGCTGTCGACTCTCCACGTCCGCACCTCCGCCGGACGCTTCCACCCGATGCGGGACTGTCTGCTGCCCGGACCGGTCGTGACGGCGGAATCGGATCCCGAGGTCGCCGTGGACGCCCGGTTCCACTCCGACGACATGGCCTTCTCTCCGCGAGGTGGGTTTGCGTGACCGGCCCACCGGAGGGCACCGCCCGGAGGACGAGCCGTGGTTCGAGCAGTACCGGGAGGTCATGCACAGGGCCTACTGCGCGGCCCTGCCGCCCGACCAGACGGCCCGCCCCACGCTCGCAAGGATCAAGTTGGAGGGCGCCGCCATCGGCGGACCCCTGCACCTGCTGCCCCGGCTCTCGGACCGGGCCCGGGCCGACTTCCTGAAGGTGCTGCCCGAGGACGCCCTCGTCGACAACTGGACGCTGCAGGTGGGGGCCCAGGTCGGTACCCGTCGAGCCGTGGCCTCGCCGGTGCGCTGGATGCTCAAGCAGCACGGCCTCGTCCCGACGTCGCAGGGCCTGCGTCGCGTCTCCGAAGCGGTCGGCCCGCAGCTCTCCGGCTACAGCGATGTGCTGCCGGTCGCCCAGATCAGCGCCGACAAGGCCCGGAAACTTCGCCTCCCCGCGAGCGTCGAGGAGGTGCCGGACGCCCTCTGGAACCAGCTCCTGGAAAAGCTCCAGCACAGCGAGGACGACGCGTTCGTCGGCAACACGTACGTGCTCCTGACGCGTCTGGAGGTGTCCTTCCCCGAGGACACGCTCACCCGTTGTCGGATCGGCGACGCATGGGGCACACGCCCCGACGGCGAGATCGCCGTCGCCTCGTCGCAGGAGGAGTACCGGGCGCTGCGTGCCGAGGGGCTGCCCGCCCTGCTGACCGCGTCGGTCGACGACGCCGCGCTGCTCGTCAAGCAGTGGGGCATGCTGCCGTACGCCGATGTCATCAGTCGTGAGACCCGCTACGAGCCGGCCGGCGAGCCGGTCCCGCTCAAGGAGGCGTACCCCACGCTGCGCCAGCTGCGCGGTTCGCAGGTGGACCAGTACACCCTGCAGCGTTGCAACGCTCTCGAAGAAGTGACGCGCACCCCCAACGGCATGAAGCCGAAGACGCTGAACAGCAGCCTGCAGGGGTCGGTGGTTCTCGTGCTGGAGCCGGCCACGCCGCTGGAGGCCCTGATGGCCGTGGATCGGGAACTCCACTGGCGGATGGGCGAGTCCGGTTGCCGGCAGGTACTGGAGGCGCAGCAGCGTCAGGAGCAGGACCAGAAGGTCAAGAACGCGCTGAAGGCCGTGCGCGAGGCCGACGACGTGGTGGCCAAGCTGCTTCTGCTGCTGGGGGCCGAGACTCTCCGGGACCGTCTTCCCGCCGGCCTGATGGACGGTGAGCGCGCGGAGAACGGCGGAGCCGAGCCCGACGGTCACCGCATCGCGCAGATGGCGTTCAACGCGCACGGGGACGGCATCCTGCAGACGCATGCCCGCGACCTGCAGAACCTCTACCCCAGCCATGCTCCGGCGTCCTTCACGGGCGCCTCCACCGCGGTGGCCTTCGTCGCGGACCTCCGTTTCCCGGACGCCTTCGCCGGCTTCAGGGCGCCGTCCCTGGAGCCGCGGATCGACGTGGACGGGCCTCGGCACTTCCCTCGACTGCACGACTACCAGGAGCGGTTGGCCGCCAACGTCTTCACCATGTTGGACCGCATCGTCCCCCAGCGCGGCATGCTGTCCCTGCCGACCGGAGCGGGCAAGACGCGCGTCACCGCCGAGGCTGTGATCCGGTGGGTGAAGCAGGTGGGGCGGCTCGACGGGCCGATCCTGTGGATCGCCCAGACCGAGGAGTTGTGCGAGCAGGCGGTGCAGAGCTGGAAGTTCGTCTGGGAGAAGGTCGGCGCGGAGACGCCGCTGGCCATCAACCGGCTGTGGTCCACGAACGAGGCGGCTCCTGTCACCGACCGGCCCCAGTTGGTCGTCGCCACGGACGCCAAGCTCCAGCAGCCGAACTGCCTGGCCGCCGACGCCTACGCGTGGCTGCGGGGCGCCGCCCTCGTCATCGTCGACGAGGCGCACACCGCCATCACGCCCCGCTACACCGACATCCTGGCCCACCTGGGACTCACGGCCTCCCGCACGGACCGCCATCTTCTGGGCCTCACCGCCACCCCCTTCCGTAACACCAACCAGGAGGAGACGCGCCGCCTGATCAACCGCTTCGGCGGCCGACGTCTGGACGAGGGCGTCTTCCCGAGCGGTGACGCGTACGGCGAGCTGCAGGGCCTCGGCATGCTGGCGCAGGTCGAGCACCGTCTCCTGCAGGGCGGCACGATCACCCTCACCCATGAGGAGAAGCAGCGCGCCGAGCAGTTGAGCCTGCTGTCCCGGGCGGCCGAGCAGCGGCTGGCGGACGACCACGACCGCAACGCTCGCATCCTGGCCGAGATCTCGGACATGCCGGAGGACTGGCCCGTGCTGGTGTTCGCGACGTCGGTCGACCACGCCAAGTACCTGGCGGCCAAGCTCCGCGACCGGAGGATCAGCGCCTCCGCCGTCGACTCCACGACATCGGCCAACGACCGCCGCCGACGGATCGACGACTTCCGGGCGGGCCGCATCCGCGTCCTCACCAACTACGGCGTCCTCACGCAGGGCTTCGACGCCCCCGCCACCCGGGCCGTCGTCGTCGCCCGCCCCGTGTACAGCCCCAACGTGTACCAGCAGATGATCGGGCGCGGCCTGCGCGGCCCCCTCAACGGTGGCAAGGAGACCTGCCTGATCCTCACCGTCCGGGACAACGTCCAGAACTTCGACACCGCCCTGGCCTTCACCCAGTTCGAGCACCTGTGGAGCAGCAAGTGACCGACCCCTACGGCGACAGTCCTCCGCTCACCGACGAGCAGCGGGCCGTCGTCGACCTCCCGTGGGACACCCGCCTCCTCGTCACCGCGGGAGCCGGTTCCGGCAAGACGCACACGGTGGTGCGGCGTCTCGACGCCCTGGTGGGGCACGAGGATCCCGAGGAGGCGCTGGAGGCCGGCGAGATCCTCGTCCTGAGCTTCTCCCGCGCCGCGGTGCGTGAGCTGCGGGACCGCATCGCCCGGCACGGCGACCGGGCTCGCAGGGTGCGGGTCCAGACCTTCGACTCCTGGGCGTATCAGTTGCTCGCGTCGGCCTACCCGGACGAGGAGTGGACCGCCCGCGGATTCGACGAGCGGATTCGTGCCGCCACGGACGCGATCATGAAGGGAGCGGTGGAAGCCGGCGAGCTCGGGGGGCCCTCGCACGTGGTGATCGACGAGGCGCAGGATCTGGTGGGCGACCGCCGGGACCTGGTGGAGACCTTGCTCGACCGTTTCCAGCGGTCGTGCGGATTCACTGTGGTCGGCGACTCGGCCCAGGGCATCTACGGCTTCCAGATCGACGACCCTGCCGAGCGGGCAGGGGAGACGGACCGGTTCTTCGCCTGGCTGCGGACGTCCTACGACGACCTGGTCGAGCTCGAACTGACCGAGAACTTCCGGGCGAGGAGCCCCGAGGCGCGCACCGCTCTCGGACTCGGCGCCAGACTGCAGAGGTCGGCCGCATCCGCGGACGGCCAGGAGGCCGCGGTGCTCCATTCCGAGCTGCGTGACCGGCTGTTCGACCTGCCGGGGCTCGGGGACCTGGCGGACGAGTTCACGCTGCAGGCGTTGAAGGCGTACCCCGGCACCTGCGCGATCCTGACCCGCGACAACCGTCAGGCGCTCGCCGTCTCCGAACTGCTCCATGAACACGGCGTCGAGCACGCGCTGAAGCGTTCGTTGCAGGATCGACCCGTGCCGTACTGGGTGGCCGAACTGTTGCGGCGGGCCGAGTCGTCGACCCTCACGGAGGTCCGGTTCCTGGAACTGCTCGGGGGTGTCCCACTGTCCGCGGGGGTGGATCCTCAGCGGTGCTGGCGTTCGTTGCGCGCCGCGACCCGACGCACCGGCAGGGGTCTGGTCGACGTCGCCGCCGTGGGCCGTCTCGTGGCCGAGGGACGCTTCCCCGACGAGCTCGCGGACCCGGAGACCGCTCGGTTGATCGTCTCGACAGTGCATCGGGCCAAGGGCCTGGAGTACGACCGGGTGCTGCTGTTGTCTCCGCCGTCGGTCGCCGAGTTGAACAAGGCGCACGAGGATCTCCGACGTACCGGCCGAGGCGCGGGCGCTCTACGTCGCCATGACCCGGGCCCGCGAGGACCTGTACCACGTGACCGGTCCGGACACCGCTCGCATACGACGTCACCGTCCCACGGGCCGCTGGTACCTGGGCGGTTGGAAGAAGCATGAGCGCTACGGCATGCAGGTCCTGCCGGGAGACGTCCACCGCGAGCAGCCGTCCGGTTCGGACGGGGTGGGCATGTCCGCCGTGGAGACGCAGGCCTACCTGCTGGACCAGGTTCGTCCGGGGGACGCGGTGACGCTCCGGATGCGCCATGCCCTGCCCATGGGCCCCGACGAGAGCCCGCCGTACGACGTGGTGCACCGCGAGCGAGTCATCGGCGAGGCCTCCGAGCGCCTCCGGCGGGACCTGTGCGCGGTGGAGACGATCTCTCGGTCCTGGGAGGTCAGCTGGCCGGCGGAGATCGTCGGTCTGCGGGTGGACATGCTGGAAGCGGTGGCGGGCAGCACGGCGGCCGGCACCAACGCGGGGCTCGGCCGCCACGGGGTGTGGATCGCGCCTCGGATCACCGGAATCGGAAGGCATCGGCGCGGCGAACGTGTCGGGGAGGAAGAGGGATGACGCACGCGACCAGCCCGCACGCCGAGCACTACCGGGTCCGAGAGGAACTGGTGGCGCGGCTGCGACGGGAGCTCCTCGGGCCGGACGTCGACGCCGGGGACGATCCGGTCGAGGTCCTCACCCAGGACGCCCCCATCACCCGTTACCCGATCGGTGTGCTGTTTCCCCGGGCGGCCGACAGCGAGGCGCGTCGGCGACAGGAGGAGGACGCCTCCGAACAGGAGGGCCTGGACGAGGCACCCATCGTCGGAGACGACCGCTCGGAGGACGTCGGCGTCTCCTTCGAGCCGCCGGTCTCCGGTGACCGCCGTCCGTCGACCATGGGCCTCACCTTCGCCGTGGCGCCCGAGATCAGCTCCGAGATCGTGGTCTCCGCGCGAGCCGCCGTGTACGTCCCGGTGGACGCCGAGGGCCGAGCGGTGTCGGCCCGGCGCGCGGAGGCCAGGACCACGGTCGATCAACGCGAGCACTGGCGGCGCAGAGAGCTGGACCTGTCGGACACGCCGGTCGACGTCACGCGACCCGGGGTCGAGGAGGTGGAACTCGTTCCCGGCGAGGTGAAACTGCACGTCCTCGTCCGACCGGCGGACGCCTCCTCCGGAACGGTCACCGTCACGGTGACGCTGATCAACGCGCAGGTGGTGGGCGAGCGAGAACTCCAGGACGCGTTCGCCCTTTTCCAGCCCGGTCTCCGGGTCCGCGCGGCCGACGGCGCGTCCGCCTTCGTCGACCGAGCCCCCGCCGTGGCGACCGACGACATCGAGCTTGCGGCGAGCCGTCTGCTGTACCGGCACGCCCCCACGTTCGCCGTGGGCCACGGCTGCTCCGCCCATTGGGACTGGGCGCCCCCGCCGGTCGGAGTGACCGACATAGAGCGTGCCGCGATCAGCGAGCTCCGCACCGAGTTCCTGCCCACGCACGAGGTGCTGCTGACCGACTCCAACCCGGAGATCGACAGCTCGGCTCTCGGCATGCTCGGGCTCGCCGAGAAGCCCGACGACGAGGTGCTCGCCGCACTGCGCGGGTTGGCCCTCGGTTACGAGCAGTGGATCGAGGCCAAGGCCTCGGAGGCGGCCTCTCTCGCCGGAACCTCGTACGAGGAGGCCGCGCATGCTCAGCTCGACGTCTGTCGGGAGGCCCTGGGCCGCATGCGCGAGGGCATCCGGCTGCTGGCCGACGAACCCGACGTCATGGAGGCCTTCCGGCTGGCCAACCGCGCGATGGCGGAGCAGCGTGCGCGCAGCGCGTGGGTGAAGGGCGGTCGTCGGGGCGCCCTCGACCTCTCGGTCCAGCGCTGGCGGCCCTTCCAGATCGCGTTCATGCTGCTGTGCCTCCGCGGCATCCACGATCCGAAGCACCCCGACCGCAAGATCTCGGACCTGCTGTGGTTCCCGACGGGTGGTGGAAAGACCGAGGCCTATCTCGGCCTGATCGCCTTCACCACGTTCCTGCGCCGGCTGCGCCGCGGGGCCGACGGCGGTGGCGTCACCGTGCTCATGCGATACACGCTGCGCCTGCTCACCCTCCAGCAGTTCGAGCGTGCCACGATCCTCATCTGCGCGATGGAGGCGATGCGCCGGGCGGATCCGGAGCGTCTCGGCCACGAAGGCATCTCCATCGGCATGTGGGTCGGCAGGTCGGCCACGCCCAACGACCTGAAGACGGCCGCCGGCAAGCTGCTGAAGCTGCGCGGCGGCCAGACCCTTCAGACGGAGAACCCGGTGCAGCTCCACGCCTGCCCCTGGTGCGGGACGGCGCTGGACGCCCACCACTACACGGTGGACGAGGACGACGTCCGTATGGACGTGCGTTGTCCCGGCCCCGACTGCGACTTCGCCTCCGGCCTCCCCGTGCATCTGGTGGACGAGACCGTCTACAAAGCCCGTCCCACCCTCGTCATCGCCACGGTCGACAAGTTCGCCTCGATGCCATGGCGCAAGCAGACGGCCGCGCTCTTCAATCGCGACCGCGCCGGTGACGGGACTCCTCCCCCGGAACTGATCGTCCAGGACGAACTCCATCTGATCTCCGGACCGCTGGGCACGTTGACCGGCCTGTACGAGACTGCGGTCGACGCTCTTGCCGGCCGGCCGAAGGTGATCGCCTCCACGGCCACCATCCGCCGTGCCTCCGACCAGGGACGCAACCTCTTCGACCGGGACGTACGCCAGTTCCCGCCGGCGGGCCTGGACGCGCGTGACTCCTGGTTCGCCGTGGAGACCGACCGCAAGGTGAAGGCCAGCCGCCGCTACGTGGGCCTGCTCGCCCCCGGCACCAGCCAGTCCACCCTTCTCATCCGCACATACGCCGCCCTGCTGCACCAGGCCATGTGCGCGGGGACGAACGACGAGGTCCGGGACGCGTACTGGACGCTGGTCGGCTACTTCAACAGCCTTCGTCTGCTGTCGGCCGCCGAGCTCCAGGTGAACGACGACGTCGAGGACTATCTGCGCCTCCTCGCCGAACGGGACGGCACCGAGGTACGCGTCTCCAACCGCTACTCGGAGCTGACGAGCCGGGTGGACGCGAGCCTGATCCCCGCTCGACTCAAGGAGATCGAGAAGCGGTACCCGGACCCCGACGTCCGCGACGTCCTGCTGGCCACCAACATGATCGCCGTCGGCGTCGACGTGGACCGCCTCGGCCTGATGGCGGTGATGGGCCAGCCCCAGACCACGGCCGAGTACATCCAGGCCACGAGCCGCGTGGGCCGCGCCCATCCGGGTCTGGTGGCCGTCATGCTCAACTCGGCGCGGCCGCGGGACCGTTCGCACTACGAGAGCTTCCTCCACTTCCACTCCGCGCTGTACCGCGAGGTGGAGTCGACGTCCGTGACCCCGTTCTCCGCCCGGTCCCGCGACCGTGGTCTGCACGCCGTGGTGGTGGCTCTGACACGCATTCTCATCCCGGAGGCGCGGGAGAACGACGCCGCCGGTCGGATCGACACGTATCTGAGTCGCCTGGAGACCGAGATCAAGCCGCTGCTGACGGACCGCGTCTCCCAGGTCGCCCGCGCGGAGCTCCAGGACACCTCCGACGCCTTCGACGAGTTCGTCGACTGGTGGAGGGACATGGCGAGGGGCCACGGCGGCCTGCTCTACGAGCCTGTCCGAGGCAACCCCACTCCCGCCCTGCTCAAGCCTTACGACGACGAGTCCGAGGACAACGACGCCTGGTCCACCCTGTGGAGCCTGCGCGACGTCGACGCCCAGTCCGCTCTCTTTCTGGAGGCCTCCCGATGACCCCGCCCCGCGAGCGTCGCCGGCGTGGCGCCGACGGCGTTTCGGCCGCACCCCGTCTCGCACTGCCCCGCCGCGGGGCGGTCCGCCGCTCCCAGATGATCACCACGTACGGCGTCGGATCGCTGATCGCCGTCGACAACGAGTCGTTCATCGTCTCCGGCATCGACGACGCCTACCGGACCTGGCCCCTCGACGAGGCCCCGATCGTCCACGAGCACCGGCTCGCCCGAGTGCTGGGTGTGAGCCACTTCCGGCTCCCCCCGGCCTCCGAGGACACGAGCAAGGACGGAGTGCGGGTGCGACGGTTTCCGCTGTGGCACTCGTGCCCGAAGTGTCAGTCGCTGCAGCATGTGCGGGGCTTCAACCCTCCCCCGGGCAAGAATGTGTGCACGGAGTGCGACGACGAGCCGCTCGTGCCGTCCCGCTTCGTCGTCGCGTGCGAGGACGGACACCTCGAAGACTTCCCGTACTGGAAGTGGCTGCACCGCAACAACCGGGAGGAAGGCGCAACCGGGCACTGCGGCGGCGAGATGCGCATGCGTTTCGCCGGCCAGAGCGCCTCGCTGCGCTCCATCCTCATCTCCTGCACCTGCGGCGTGCCGGAGGTCTCCATGGAGGGTGCCTTCCGCCGCTCGGCCTTGAGCGACCTCGGGGTGCGCTGCGAGGGCAGGCGGCCCTGGCTCAAGGACGCGCCCGTCGAATTCTGCACGCAGGCGCCGCGGACGCTCCAGCGCGGTTCGTCGTCCGTCTGGCAGCCGGTGCTGAAATCGGCTCTGTCCATTCCGCCGTGGAGCGACGGTCTTGCCGACAGGCTCGCCGAACACTGGGACGATCTGCGGGCCTATTCCTCGCGCATGGAGATCGAGATCCATCTCAAGGCAGCGTTCCGGGGCGACGACTCGATCTCGGTCGACGCCGTCATGGCGCTGCTCGAGGCCGAACAGGCGGAGGACCCGGACGAGGACGGCGGCGCGGGCGCGGGCCCGACGAACGGCTATCAGGCGCTGCGCCGCCAGGAGTACGAGCGGCTGTGCGCCGGCAACGCCCTGCAGGACAAGGGCCGTGACGAACAGTTCGTGTGCGAGCCTCCGGTCTCGGACCCCGCCGTCCTCGTGCCCTTCGGTGTGGAAAAGCCCATGCTGGTCAAGCGGTTGCGCGAGGTGCGCGCCCTCAAGGCGTTCACCCGCATCGCGGACCCTGAGTCGAATGCCGAGGGCCACGAGGCGCCCCTGTCCCTGACGCCGACCGACTGGCTTCCGGCCATGGAGGTGCGCGGCGAGGGTGTCTTCGTGCGCCTGGACGAGGACCGGCTGGACGACTGGGCGCGGCAGGTGGCGGTGGCGGCTCGGGTGGAGCGCATGCGCACCAACCACGACCGCATGCTGCGGGAGCGTGCCACCGCCTCCGATGAAGTGCCCCCTTCTCCGGCGACGCCCCGCATGGTGTTGCTGCACACCCTGGCGCACGTGCTGATCAATGAGTGGAGTCTGGAGGCCGGCTACCCCGCCGCGGCTCTCCGCGAGCGCCTGTACACGGACGCCGGGATGGCCGGGCTCCTCGTCTACACGGCGACCAGCGACTCCGCCGGCAGTCTCGGTGGAGTGGTGGCCCAGGGCGAGCCCGATCGCCTCGCGCAGGCGCTCCGCTCCGCGCTGCGGCGCGCCACCTGGTGCTCCGCGGATCCGCTGTGCGTCGAGGCACGCTCCTCGGGCGCGAACCTGGCCGCCTGCCATGCCTGTGTGATGCTGCCGGAGACGAGCTGCGAGCACGGAAACATCCTGCTCGACCGCGCCCTGCTCGTCGGCACACCGGAGGACCCGCGGCTGGGATTCTTCGCCCAGATACGGTGACACCGCGTTCCCCGGAGGCCGAGCACCACAGACGGAGCTCCGGGTGGGTGGTCGGAGGATCCGTGTCCTTCGCGGCTGGCGCTCGTCGAGGCGTCTCGCCCGCCTGACGACACCGATCCTCCGATCACCGGGGCCCGCTGTCCTCTTCACTCGGGTCCCGCCCGGACGTCCCGGCTCGCGACCTGGCCCTCGAACCGCGTCTGCGCCAGGTCGAGCGCCTCGTCCCCGTCCCAGCCGTGGGCGTGGAGCCAGTGGAGGAGGTCCGTCACCGCTTCGATCACGGCCTCCCTGGTGACGGTGGCGCCCAGTCGCACCGGATCGGATGGGTGGTGACTCCAGGGCCATGTGTAGAGGCCCAGGACGGACTCGGCGCGGGTGACACGAGGGTCGTCCAAGTGGCCGTGAGGAGACGTCAGCCGCGTGGCCAGCTCGCACCACGTGACCTTTCGATCGAGACGCATCTGGACTCCCCAGCAGTCGGCCACGGCGGCGACGAGGGCCATCCCACGTCCCTTCTCCGCGTCGAGCGCCGAGTCGCTCAGGACGGGCAGAGCGTGCGTGTCCGGGTCGTGCACCTCGATGCGTAGACGGACGCCGCGCATGGACACGGCGAGCGTGGCCGGTGTGCCCGCGCCGACATGCGTGATCACATTGGTGACCAGCTCGCTCACACAGAGCTGTGCCTCGTCGATGACTTCGTGCAGCCCCCAGGTGCTCAGGTGCGACCGCATGATGCGGCGGAGCGCGGCGACTTCCGTCCGGTCGGCCGTGAAGGCGATGTCCCACGGCTTGCGTGGCATGCACAGTCCCTGGCTCACGCGGATCCCTTTCGTAGCGGTCGCCGCCGCATCGGCGACGAAATGTTCACGGGCGCTCACGAAGAGTGGCGCCACGAGAACAGAGTGTGGCCGGCGTATCCCGTCGTGCAATGTGCACGCAGGGATTCCCACTTCCGAGTGATTGGCATGCGCATCCCTTGGCGCGAGACTGAACGCCCGCTACCGGAAGGTGTGTTGACCATGGCCGGATCTCCGACGGCACGCCGCCGACGCCTGTCCTTCGAGCTGAAGAGGTTGCGCGAGCAGAGCGGACTCACGTGTGCCCAGGTCGGTGAGGCTCTGGACTGGAGCGGCTCCAAGGTCAACCGCATGGAGACGGGCAGCGGCAGGGTGCAGCCGTCGGACATCGACGCCCTGTGTCGCTTCTACAGGACCGGCGACGAGCTGCGGGAGTTCCTCAAGTCACTGGCCCGGCAGGCCAAGGTCCGAGGCTGGTGGCAGACCCATGGCGCCGGAGTCCCGGAGTGGTTCAACATCTACATCGGCCTGGAGCAGGACGCCTCCACCTTCCGCCAGTACCAGTGCGAGCTCGTGCCCGGCCTGATGCAGACCGCGGCGTACGCCGGCGAGCTCCACAGAAGCGGGGCGCACATGTCCGCCGAGGACATCGAGAAGGCCGTACGTGTACGTATGGAACGCCAGGCCATGCTGCGGCGACCGGACGCCCCCGACGCGTGGTTCATCGTCAACGAGGGAGCGCTGCGCCACGTCATGGGAGACCGTTCGGTGATGCGGGAGCAGATCGAACGGGTGCTGGAGACGGCCGCGTTGCCGACCGTGACCCTGCAGGTGCTCCCCTTCGACTCGGGCACGTATCCGGCCACAGGCTCGTTCACCATGCTGGGCTTCCCGGCTCCGGAGGACCCCGACCTCGTGTACCGGGACGGCATCACGGATGCCGTCTACCTGGAGGGCGAGCATCATGTCCGTGAGTACACCCGAGCGTTCGACGGTCTACGGGCCGCGGCCCTGAGCCCACAGCGCTCGGTCCCGTTGATCGAGTCGATCCTGAAGGATTTCGCGAGTTGAGTACTGCAGCACCCTCCGGTGGCCTTTCCGCATGGCGCACTTCGTCCTACAGCAACGGAGCAGGAGGAGAGTGCGTCGAGTGCGCGTTCACCGGCGACGGGACGCTCGTGCGCGACTCGAAGGCCGTGGGGAGGGGCGCGATGAGCGTCGGATCCGCGGCCTGGCGCGTCTTCGTCCAGGCCGTCAAACACACGGCGACGCCCCTCTGATCGCCCCGCCTCAGTGATCCACCCGCATCACCACCTTCCCGACCTGCCCGTTCCCCTCCAAGTACGCATGCGCCTCAGCCACCTCCCCCAGCTCGAACACCCGGTCCACGACCGGCTCGAAGTGGCCGAGCCGCAGCCCCGATTCGATGTACGCCCGCCCCCGCCGGAGCCGCTCCGCGGAGCGGGTGATCTCCAGCATGGTGAAGGTGCGGATGTTGACCGCCGGCATGCCGAGGTCGAAGGAGGGATAGGGGGTCGGGGCGTTGCTCTGGGCGCCCCAGAGGAAGAGGGTGCCGTCGGGGGCGGTGGCTCGGACGAGGTCGGTCACCCCCGGGCCGGCGACGGCGTCCAGGATGAACTCCGCGCCCTTGCCGTGCGTCAGGGAGAGGATGCGGGCCGCCACATCGTCCTCGTCGGAGACGATGACCTCGGTCGCGCCCGCGTCCAGGAGTTGCTGCCGCTTGGCGCGGGTGCGGGTGACCGCGACCGGTGTGGCGCCGATGCGGTGGGCCGTCTGGATCGCGGCGAGGCCGACGCTGCTGGAGGCGGCCGTGATGACCGCGGTGTCGCCGGGGCGCATGCCGCCGACGTCGAGCATCGCGCCGTACGCCGTGAGGTACGGCATCCAGACCGCGGCCGCGGTGACCGGGTCCGTGTCCTCGCCGCGAGGCAGGACGAACGGGGCGGGGACGAGCGCGCGTTCGGCGTAGACGCCGTAGTCGTTGTGGGAGAAGCCGGGGACGACGCTGACCGGCTGGCCGATGCGGAGGCCGGTGACGCCGTCGCCCAGGGCCTCCACCACGCCCGCGGCCTCGTTGCCCAGGCGGGCGGGCAGGTGTCTGACCGGTTCGATGTAGCGGCCGGTGCGGAAAAGGACCTCGGCCCGGTTGACGCCGATCGCGTCCACCCGGACGCGCACCTCGCCGGGGCCCGGATCGCCCGGGTCCAGGTCCTCCACGCGCAGCACCTCGGGACCGCCGAACTCGTGGAACCGCACTGTTCTGGACATGGCGCAGCAACTCCCCCTGAGTGAAGCCCGTTTGAGATCGACCTCCACCCTGGACCCGAAGTACGACCGCTGTCAAACTTTGATGGCCGTCGTACTATGGAGCGCATGTCCGTCCTGGAACGCACCCCGCCCCACCCCGACGTCTCCGCCTTCGATCTCCAACAGGTGCTGGAGGCCCTCGTCGACCCCGTACGGCGCGGCATCGTCGCCCAACTCGCCTCGTCCGGCGAGGACATCGCGTGCGGCGGCTTCGGCCTCACGGTCAGCAAGTCGACCGCGACCCACCACTTCAAGGTGCTGCGGGAGGCAGGGGTCATCCGGCAGTACTACGTCGGCACCTCCCGGATGAACGCCCTGCGCCGCGCGGACATGGACACCGCGTTCCCGGGGCTGCTGGACGCGATCACCGTCGCCCACGGCAGCCGTCGGTCCCCCGCCTGACCTACGACCTACCGTCGGCCGAGGTCGGCGCGGCCGAACAGCAGGGCGTAGCCGGGCGGGAGCGCGGCCAGGACGCGGTTCGTGAGGTCGTCGCCGATCAGCGGCGGCAGCGCACTCAGTACGGAGCTGACGTCCCAGCGGGCCGTGGCCGGGGTCGCGCCCTCGATGCGGGCCGCCACCGAGTCGACGAACCCGGGCGCCGTGAGCGGGCTGGTGACCGGGATCTGGCCGGCGATCAGCCGGGCCGCCTCCTCAGGGAGGGCCCGGGCCAGGTCGACGCGTTCGTCGCCGGTCACATGGCCGCCGAGGGTGGACAGGACGATCCGGGTGACGCGTTCCGCCTCGGCTCTGGTCGGGTACTGGCCGGACTCCCGTACGGAGTCGATCAGCAGGTTCCAGTCGGCGCGGGCCGCGGAGGTCCGTTCCTCCGGGGCTATGCAGCGCTCCTGCGTCGTCATGGTCATGGTGGGGTTCCTCCTCGCCGACGGACGGTCCCCAGACGGGGCATGGGTCACGGGATACGGGGTGACGGCGGTCGCGGACGGGCGCCCCGCGGGGGTGCGGACCGCGGGGCGCTTCCAGGGATGCGGTGGACGTCCCAGGGGTGCGGTGGACGTTCCAGGGATGCGATGGACGGATGGACCGAGTCGGCCGAATCGTTCGAGTCGGCCGCTCGCCGGCTCAGGTACTCAGCTGCCTGTGGTCGTTCCCGCCGCTGATCTCGATGCGGCGCGGCTTGGCGGCCTCCGCCACGGGGATGCGCAGGGTGAGGACGCCGGAGTCGTACGAGGCGTCGATGCGGTCCGTGTCGAGGGTGTCGCCCAGGAAGAGCTGGCGGCTGAAGGCGCCGGTCGGCCGCTCGGCGGCGATCAGCTCCGCACCCTCGGGGGCGGGGGACCTGCGCTCGGCACGGACGTTCAGGACGTTGCGTTCGACGTCGAGCTCGATCGTCTCCGGGTCAACGCCCGGGATGTCGAAGTGGACGATGAAGTCGTCACCGGCTCGGTAGGCGTCCATGGCCATCGCGGCCGGGCGGGCCGCGGAACCGAAGACCTGCTGCGCGAGCCGGTCGAACTCACGGAACGGGTCGGTACGCATGAGCATCACGGGTCACTCCTTTGCTGAGGTGCTGGTGTGCGATGCCCTACGGCTTCTTATATAGCCCGCAGACAGAAACTTGACAAGACCTGACTCAGGTCTGAGGTGCGAGTCGTCCCCGGCGTAGCTTTGGGCTGAATTCGGACCTCATGCGCATGGAGGCACTCATGGCTCGGATCCCCAGCGCGGCCGTCGCCGCGACCGGACTCGTCGGCGGATACGCCGTGGCCCGCTGGACCAAGAAGCGGCAGCTCGGCGGCGTCGTCCTGGCCGCCGCGGGTGCCACCGCCGCCCAGCAGTGGCGCACCCGGGCGGGCGGCCCGGCAGCCGGCGCCCTGAGCGCGGCCTACGTCGCCGCCTTCGCGGGCTCCCACCCGCTGGCGAAGAAGGTGGGGGCCTGGCCCGCGGTGTTCGGGGTGGCGGGGGCGGTGGCTCTCGCGTCCTGGGCGGTGGCGGACCGGCGGGGCTGACGACCCGACCGTGGCCACGCCGCCGCGGTGCATGCCCCCTCTACGTGGAAGCCACCCCGCCCCGGTGCACACCCCCGGCCGGCGGAGGCCACCCCCGCCTACGCCCCCTGCCCCGCCCGAAACGACCTCCGATAAGCCAAAGGACTCGTCCCCACCACCCTCCGAAAGCGCTCCCGGAAAGCCGTAGGAGACCCGAACCCGCACCGGACGGCGATGTGTTCCACGGGATGGCTCGTGGTCTCCAGCAAATGCTGGGCGCGCCGGATGCGGGCCCGGTGGAGCCACTGGAGCGGGGTCGTGCCGGTCTGGTCGCGGAAGCGGCGGTTGAGGGTGCGGGTGCTCATGCCGGCCTGGTGGGCGATGTCGTCGAGGGTCAACTCGCGGTCGCAGTGCTGTTCCAGCCAGTGCAGGAGGGGTTCGAGGACGGCGCCCGCGGGGGCCGGGGGCAGGTCGTGGGTGATGAACTGGGCCTGGCCGCCCTCGCGTTCGAGGGGCATGACCGACATACGGGCCGTGTACGCGGCGACCGCCGAGCCGTGGTCCTTGCGGATCATGTGCAGGCACATGTCGAGGGCGGCGGCCGCGCCGGCCGAGGTGAGGAACTGGCCGTTGTCGACGTACAGGACGTTCGGGTCGACCGTCACCCTCGGATAGCGCGCGGAAAGGTCCGGCGCCGCGATCCAGTGGGTCGTCGCGCGCAGGCCGTCCAGCAGGCCCGTCGCCGCCAGCAGGAACGCCCCCACGCACACCGACGCGATGCGCGTGCCGCTCGCCGCCGCCGCGCGCAGCGCCTCCGCGACGCCGGGGGGCAGTTCGCGCGGCGGGTCCTGCACACCCGGCACGATGATCGTGCCGGCCTCCGCCAGGAGGTCCAGGCCGTACGGAGCACGGATCGTGAACGCGCCCGCCCGGACCTCCTCCTCCACCGAGCAGACCCGTACGTCGTACGGCGCCCGGCCGTCCGGCAGCCGCGCCCAGCCGAACGTGTCGACCGGCGCGGAGAGGTCGAAGGGGATCACCCCGTCCAGCGCCAGGACCGCCACCACATGCATGCCCCCACCCCTCCACCGCCACCTGGCGAGAATCCGTCGGACCCTGGCATTCTCGCCCCTTCTCCATGATCCCGGCGCCGCCTAGCGTCACCGCCGTGACCAAGTTCCTGCTCGCCGTCCACGTCCTGGCCGCCATCGTCGCGATCGGCCCCGTCACCGTCGCCGCCAGCATGTTCCCGCCCGCCGCGCGCAGAGCGCTGGCCGCGCCCGACGACCCGCAAGCTGCTCAGACGCTGCGGCTGCTGCACCGTATCTGCCGGGTGTACGCCGTCGTCGGCGTGGTCGTCCCGGTCTTCGGGTTCGGCACGGCCCGTGCGATGGGCGTGCTCGGTGACACCTGGCTGATCGTGTCCATCGCCCTCACCGTCCTGGCCGCGCTCGTCCTCGGCGCCCTCGTCCTGCCCGGGCAGGAGGCCCTCGTGGAGGGCGGCAGCGGCGGTCGGGAGGCCACCGTCCGGCTCGCCATGCTGACAGGCGTCTTCAACCTGCTGTGGGCGACGGTGACGGTCCTGATGATCGTCCGCCCGGGGTCCACGACCGGCGCCTGATCCCCACAAACGGGCCGCCTACGCCCCCGCCGTCCGCGATTTCACCGCCGGGGCCGTCGCCGTCAGCGGGCGCGCGATGTCCTCCAGCGACCGCCGCTCCGCCTTCACCGCCAGCACCGCCGCGACCAGCCCGGCCGCGCACATCAGCCCCGCCCCGATCTGGAACGCGAGCACCGTGTCCGTGACCTTGCCCGTCTCCGTCAGGTCCGCGAACAGCAGCGGCCCGCTGATGCCGCCGGCCGCGGTGCCGAGGGCGTAGAAGAAGGCGATCGACATCGCGCGGGTCTCCATGGGGAAGACCTCGGAGACGGTCAGATACGCGCTGGAGGCGCCCGCGGAGGCGAAGAACAGCACCGCGCACCAGCAGGCGGTCAGGGTGCCGGCGCTCAGCACCTCCCGGTCGAACAGCCAGGCCGTGCCGAACAGGAGCAGGCCGGAGAGCAGATAGGTGGAGGAGATCATCACCCGGCGGCCGACCGTGTCGAAGAGCTTGCCCAGCAGCAGCGGGCCGCAGAAGTTGCCGATGGCGATGACCGCGAAGTAGTAGCCGGTGTCGCCGGTCGGGACGTCGTAGAACGTGGTGAGGATCGCGCCGAAGCCGAAGGTGATCGCGTTGTAGAGGAACGCCTGGCCGATGAAGAGGGAGAAGCCGAGGATCGCGCGGCGGCGGTAGCGTCCGAAGACCGTCCGGGCGATCTCCGCGAAGGTCACGGACCCGCGCTGGTGGATCGTGATCTCGCCCTCGGGGCGCGGCAGCGGCTCACCCTTCTCCGCCTCCACCTGCCGCTCGATCCCCGTCACGATCTCCTCGGCCTCCCGGTCCCTGCCGTGGATCAGCAGCCACCGCGGACTTTCCGGGACATGACGTCGTACGAGAATGATGACCACGGCCAGGACCGCGCCGAGGGCGAAGGTCAGACGCCAGCCGACGTCCATGGCGAAGATGTCCGTGTCCAGGGCGACGATCGACAGCAGCGAGCCGCCCACGGCGCCCAGCCAGAAGCTGCCGTTGATCATCAGGTCGACGCGGCCGCGGTACTGCGCCGGGATCAGCTCGTCGATCGCGGAGTTGATGGCCGCGTACTCGCCGCCGATGCCGAAGCCGGTCAGGAAGCGGAACAGGAAGAACCACCAGGCGTCGAAGGACACCGAGGTCAGGGCCGTCGCCGCGAGATACACCGCGAGGGTGATCATGAAGAGCTTCTTGCGGCCGAAGCGGTCGGTCAGCCGGCCCCAGAACAGGGCGCCCGAGCAGGCGCCGGCCACATAGAGGGCCGCCGCGATGCCGGTGACCTGCCCGGAGCTGATCGGCAGTCCGCTGCCGGACTCGGAGAGCCTGCCGGCGATGTTGCCGACGACCGTGACCTCCAGGCCGTCCAGGATCCATACGGTGCCGAGGCCGACGACGATCGTCCAGTGCCAGCGGGACCACGGAAGACGGTCGAGACGGGCGGGGATGTTCGTGGTGACGGTGCGGCCGGTCCCGGCCCTGGCTCCTGAAGCGGTCATGGGCTCCCTCCTCGTCGAGCAAACCACCCCGACGATTGCCCCCGACCGGCCCTTTCACGCCTTCGCGGCGGACAGCTACGCCCCCAGCGCCCGCGACACCGTGTAGATCAGCAGGCCCGCCAGTGAGCCCACCACCGTGCCGTTGATCCGGATGAACTGCAGGTCACGGCCGATGTTCGCCTCGATCTTGCGTGTGGTGTGCTCGGCGTCCCAGCTCGCGACGGTGTCGGTGATCAGGGACGTGATCTCCTGGCGGTAGGTCGTCACCACATGCACGGCCGCGCCCTCCACCCAGCGGTCGACCTTCTCCTGCAGGCGTGGCTCGCTCGCCATCCGGGCGCCCAGCGACAGCAGCGAGGCGCGCACCCGCAGGCGCAGTTCGCTGCGCTCGTCGTCGGCCGCCGCGACGATCATCGACCGTACGGCGGTCCAGGCCGACGCGATCAGGTCCTGGACCTCGCCGCGCCCCAGCACGTCGCCCTTGAGCCGCTCCACACGCGCGCGGGTGTCGGTGTCGGACTGGAGGTCGGAGGCGAAGTCGGTGAGGAAGCGGTCCAGGGCGCCGCGCGCGGGGTGGGTCGGCATGTCCCGCATCTCCGCGCAGAAGCGCAGCAGCTCCTTGTAGACGCGCTCGCCGACCTTCTTGTCGACGAAGCGGGGCGTCCAGCCGGGCGCGCCGCCCTGTACGGCGTCCATGACCGAGTCGCTGTGCAACACCAGCCAGTCGTGGGCGCGGGTCACCACCAGGTCGACGACCCGCGTGTGGCCGCCGTCGGCGACGACCTTCTCCAGCATCTTGCCGATGCCCGGCGCGATCTCCTGGGCGTCGGCCCGCCGGGTGATCGCCTCGCCGACGACCGCCTGGACGTCGGAGTCGCGCAGCACGGTCAGCGCGCCGCGCAGCGCGGTGGCCAGCTCGGCGGTGACCCGGTCGGCGTGCTCGGGTTCGGCGAGCCAGGCGCCGAGGCGGCTGCTGATGCCGACGGCCCGCAGCCGGCGTCGTACGACGTCCTCGGACAGGAAGTTCTCGCCGACGAACTCGCCGAGCGAGACGCCCAGCTGGTCCTTCTTGGTGGGGATGATCGCGGTGTGCGGGATGGGCAGGCCGAGGGGGTGGCGGAAGAGGGCGGTGACGGCGAACCAGTCGGCCAGCGCGCCCACCATGCCGGCCTCGGCGGCCGCGGCGACATAGCCCGCCCAGGTGCCCGCGCCCGCGTTCACGCCCCACTTCGCGAGGACGTAGACCAGGGCGACGAACAGCAGCATCCCGGTCGCGGTCAGCTTCATCCGGCGGACGCCGCGCTGTTTCTCCTCGTCGGCGGCGCTGAAGACGTTCATCGCGCGCGCGGCACGCACCTCCGTGGCACGCGCGGCACGCACCTCCGTGGCGCGCGCGCCCGGCTCGGCCCTCTCGCCCGCTTGATCCGGTTTCGTACGGTTCATGCACTCCACCCGTCCACAGTCCCCGACATCGACATTGTCCCTACATGACCGACTCCTGGAACGGAACAGGAGTTCCCGGCGTTTATCCAAGTGATCACATCGGGTGATCCACCGGAGCTTCGGGCTCCCCGGTCCGAGGAGAAACGCACCGCATGACCAGGCGTCATCAGGGTTGTGCACTGCTCGCCGCGATCACCGCGCTGGTCGTGGTGCTGTCCGCCGCGATCTACGTCACCGTCGCCGCCGACGACGGCACGGCCCGCCGTACGCTCGCCGCGGGGCGGGGGTACGGCGCCGTCCCGGCCTCGACGGGCGTCTGGGCCGGCACCTGGTCGGCCTCCCCGGCGGCCGCCGAGCCCGGCACCGAGGCCCGGGGGCTGGCCGGGCACTCGGTGCGCAATGTCGTGCACACCAGCGTCGGGGGCACGAGTGCCCGCGTCACGCTGTCCAATCTCTTCGGCCTACGACCCCTCACGCTCACCCATGCCACGGTCGCGCTGGCCGCCGACGAGCAGGGCGCGGCCGCCGCACCCGGCACGATGCGCCGGCTGACCTTCGCCGGCCGCACCACGGTCGTCGTACCGCCCGGGCGGCAGGTGGTCAGCGACCCGGTCGCGCTGCCCGTCCCGGCCGACGCGGACGTGCTGATCACCACCTACTCCCCCGTTCCCTCCGGCCCGGTCACCATCCATCCGAGCGCCCGGCAGACCGGCTACGCCGCCGTCGGGGAGCACACCGGGGACCTCGCGGGCACCGCCTACACCTCGCGCGCCGACGTCTGGCGGTACGTGACCGCGCTGGACGTGCTCGGCGCCGAGGCCGACGGCACGGTCGTCGTCCTCGGCGACTCCCTCACCGCCGGCTCCTCCTCCAGCGTGGACGAGAACCGCCGCTGGCCCGACGTGCTGGCCCGGCGGCTGCGGGCGGCGGCCGAGCGCGGCGAGGACGTGCCGCGGCACGGCGTGGTCAACCAGGGCATCAGCGGCAACCGCATACTCGCCGACGGCTACGTCCGTCCCCTGGCCCGCACGGTCCTGCCGCAGAACCCCGGCGGGCTCAGGCGCTTCTCGCGGGACGTGCTGGGCGTTCCCGGCGTGAAGGTCGTCGTCGTGGACCTCGGCGTCAACGACATCCTGCGCGACCCCGCCCTCGCCGACCCCGACCGCATCCTCGCGGGCCTGCGCACCCTCGTCCGCCGCGCACACGCCCAGGACATCAAGGTCGTCGGCGCCACCCTCATGCCCTTCAAGGGCCACCCCGGCCACACCGACGCCCGCGAGGACGTACGGCAGCGGATCAACGCCGAGATCCGCGCGGGGCACGTCTTCGACGCCGTCACCGACTTCGACGAGGCCCTGCGCGACCCGTACGACCCACGCCGCCTGCGCTTCGACTACGACTGCGGCGACCACCTCCACCCGAGCGACCGGGGGTACGCGCGGATGGCGGAGGCGGTGGATCTTGCGGACCTGAGGGGAAGTGCCCCAAAGGGGCGCGGGGAACTGCGCGAGCAAGCACAACGAGCCGTCAGCCGAACGACGACGCAGGGTGGCACTACCCCGTAACGCCTAGTCGTCGTCGTGGCGCCGCTCCCGATGCCCCTCCAGCATCCTCCGATGCGCCCCCTCGACGTCCTCACGCAACCGCCCATGCCGCTCCCGCCGCGCAGCCTTCCGCTCGGCACGAGTGACCTTGCGCTCCACCCCGACCCCGCCCCAGAAGGCGAACCCGGTGATGACCACGCGCGGAGCGCCCGGCTCACCCGGCACGCCCTCCTCGCTGTGGTCGAAGCCGCCCATGATGCCGATACCGCGTACGACGACCTCGACGCCGGGCGGCACGGTCACCTGCATCCCGCCCATGATCGCCACGCAGTTGATCACGACTTCACGGTCGGCGAAGTTGGCCTCGCGCAGGTCGAGTTCGCCGCCACCCCAGAAGGCGAAGCAGGTGAACTTCCGTGGCACGGTCCAGCGCCCCTTGCGCTGGAAGCCGCCCATCACCGCGAAGGCGCCCGTGGACGAGCCCTCCCCGCCGACGATCCGCGACGCCCAAGTCCCCTGCTCGGCAGGCGCCTTGGTGAAGGACACAACAGACGGCGCGCCTCCCGGACCGGGCAGGTCACGCGTGATCGGGGCCAACTCGCCGTAAGTACGGGCCTGATAGGTGGCCTCCAGCCGCTCCTCGAACTCCGCCATGTCCAGCCGGCCCTCCGCGAGGGCGTCCCGCAGGATCTCGGCGACCTGCTCACGGTCGGCGTCGGAGGCCCGCAGCTCCGGGGCATCGTCGGTCATACGAGCAGCCTACGAGGTCCGGGCCGCGCGCACTACGCGGTCGCCCTGCCCTCGTACATTCTCGCGATCACGGCCTCGATGTCCGGCTCCCGCACCGACAGGTCCACCAGCGGGCAACGGGCCGCGATCTCGGCGACCAGCGGCGCCGCCGACTGCGACGCCGGGAAGGCCAGCCACTGGCGCGGCCCCTCCACCCGGACCACCCGGGCGGGGGCGACCTCGATCGGCGGCATCTCGCGCTCCAGGTCCACGACCAGCGTCCGCTCGCTCTCCCCCGCCTCGTGCAGACCCGCGAGGGCGCCGTCGTACATCAGACGGCCATGGTCGATGACCATCACCCGGGAGCAGAGCTGCTCGATGTCCTGCAGGTCGTGCGTGGTCAGCAGCACGGTCGTGCCGCGCTCGGTGTTCAGCTCCCGCAGGAACGCGCGCACCTTCGCCTTGGAGATGACGTCCAGGCCGATCGTCGGCTCGTCCAGGTACAGCACCTCGGGGTCGTGCAGCAGGGCCGCCGCGATGTCGCCGCGCATGCGCTGGCCGAGCGAGAGCTGCCGTACGGGGACCTCCAACAGGTCGGCCAGGTCCAGCAGTTCCACGAGGCGGTCGAGGTTCGCGCGGTAGCGGGCGTCGGGGATGCGGTACATGCGGTGCATCAGCCGGTAGGAGTCGATCAGCGGCAGGTCCCACCACAGGGTCGTGCGCTGCCCGAAGACCACACCGATGCGGTGCGCGAGCCGGACCCGCTCCCGGGCGGGCTCGATGCCCGCCACCCGCAGCCGGCCCCCGCTGGGGGTGAGGATGCCGGTCAGCATCTTGATCGTGGTCGACTTCCCGGCGCCGTTGGGGCCGATGTAGCCGACCATCTCGCCGCGCCCGATGGTGAAGGACAGCCCGTCGACCGCCCGCACCTGCTTGCGCTCCCGCTTGAGGAAGCCCGTCCTGCGGCGGACGTCGAAGACCTTCTCGACGCCGTCCACCTCGATGAAACGCTCAGCCATCCGACCTCAACTCCCCGTGCTCCGATACGACCTCAGGCCCGCCCGCCACGCCAGCCCGGCCGGCACACAGAACGCCACCGCGACCAGCGGCGTCAGGAACGCCGCCCACTGCGGCAGCCCGATCGGGTAGGGCCGGTCCAGCAGATAGGCGGCGGGCACCCAGTTGACGAAGGCCAGCGGCAGCAGGAAGGTCACCCCGCGCACCAGGTCCTTGCCGAACACGCCCGGCGGATACTGCAGCAGGGTGTTCCCGCCGTACGTGAACGCGTTCTGCACCTCGGCCGCGTCCTGCGCCAGGAACTGGAAGGCGGCGCCCCCGACGAAGATCGCCCCGAAGATCACCGCGCCGCCGGCCAGCATCATCGGCACCAGCAGCACCTTCGGCAGGCTCCAGGCGACGTCCACCGACACCAGCCCGTACGCCAGCACCAGCACGCCCTGGGTGATCCGGCCCAGCCTGCGCAGCGCGAAGCGGTCGGCGCCGACCTGGGCGAGCACCGGCGCGGGCCGCACCAGCAGCGTGTCGAAGGAGCCGTCCCTGATCCGGGCGCCGAGGGAGTCCATCGAGCCCAGCGTCAGATCGGCGAGGCCGAACGCGGTCGCCGACAGGCCGTACAGCAGGGCGACCTCCGGCAGGGTCCAGCCGCCCAGCGAGTCGACCTGCGAGAACATCAGCAGGATGCCGACGAAGTCCAGCGCGGTCAGCAGCAGGTTGCCGATCACCGTCAGGACGAAGGACGAGCGGTAGGCGACGGTGGAGCGGATCCACATCCCGGCGATCAGCCCGTAGGCCCGCAGCCCCTCCCGGAACCGGGAACCCGGCCCCTCGACGTACGCGCGGCCCGGCTCGCGCACAGCGCTGTCAGCCACCCTGCACCACCACCCGCCGGGTCGCCGCCTGCTGCACCAGCCGGCCCGCCGCCAGCAGCGCCACCGCCCACGCCGCCTGGAAGACGTACGCCCCGAGCGCCCCGGACGTGCCCATCAGCACATCGGCCGGCATCTGCAGCTGCGCCGCCCACGGCAGCCCCCGGGCGAGATCGCCGAGCACTCCCGGGAAGGCGTTCAGCGGCAGCAGCATCCCCGAGAAGAAGACGCCCGTGACCATCACGGCCTGGGAGATCCCCCGGTCGTCCATGAGCCAGAACACACCCAGCGCGGCCAGATAGCGGATGCCGAAGCTGACGAGCATCGCGAGCAGCAGCGCCACGAGGAACGCGGCCCAGGCGGTGACGTCCGTGGGCAGCGCCATGTCGAAGACCAGCGCGCCGAAGGTGAACGGGATCACCCCGCGCCCGATCAGCTGGAACATCGACCGGCCCAAGTCGGTCGCCAGCCACCACAGTTGGAGGTCGGCGGGCCGGTACAGGTCGATCGCGATCTCGCCCGTGCGGATGCGCGCCATCAGGTCCTTCTCGGCGCCCCCGCCCTGGATCGCCAGCGTCGAGTACAGCGCCTGCCCCAGCCACGCGTAGGTGACCGCCTGTGTCTGGTCGTACCCGCCGAGGTGAGGTCTCTCGTCCCACAGCGCCAGATACGTGGAGACGATGATCACGCCGAACACGGTGTTCGTGAACACCCCGGCGGCCGTCGCCGCCCGATAAGTGGCGTACCGTCGGAATCCCCCCGCCGCGACGGCCGCGTACAACCGTGCCGTCCCCACACCGCACCTCCCTCCAGGAACCGCCTGCACACGCAAAGCGCAGGAGCCTACCGGGGGTGCGCGGCGACCTGCCACGCAGTTTTCCGGCGAATGCGTGCCGCTGGCCGGGAACGGAACGCGTGGTGCGAGAGTCTTCATCTGGGGGCGAAGAAGGCGTACGAGGGCGTACGGGAACGAACGTACGACGCGACACAGGAGTCCGTGCACGAGATGAGCGACGAGCCGCAGCCGCAGCGACCGGCCGAGGGCTGGGCACCGAGAACCGAGCCGGGGACCCCGGCGGGCGAGGTGCCGGGGGACGGCCGAAAGCCCAAGCGGCCCAAGCGCACCGGGTGGCGCCGACTGGTGCCGACCTGGCGGATGGTGCTGGGCACCTTCGTCGTCGGCGTCCTGCTGATCGCCGGCCTGTTCTTCCTCGGCTACTCGATGGTCAAGATCCCGCCGGCGAACGCGCTCGCGACCAAGCAGAGCAACGTCTACCTCTACGCCGACGGCAGCCAGCTGGCCCGCGACGGCGAGATCAACCGGGAGAACGTCTCCCTCGCGCAGATCTCCCTGGACGCCCAGCACGCCGTCCTGGCCGCCGAGGACCGCGACTTCTACTCCGAGTCGGCCGTCGACCCCAAGGCGATGGTCCGCGCCGCCTGGAACACCGCGACCGGCAAGGGCAAGCAGTCCGGCTCGACGATCACCCAGCAGTACGTGAAGAACTACTACCTCGCCCAGGAGCAGACCCTCACCCGCAAGGCGAAGGAGTTCTTCATCTCGATCAAGCTGGACCGCGAGACGTCCAAGGACGAGATCCTCCAGGGCTACCTCAACACCAGCTACTTCGGCCGCAACGCCTACGGCGTCCAGGCCGCGGCCCAGGCCTACTACGGCGTCGACGCCACCGAACTCGACGCCGCCAAGGGCGCCTACCTCGCGGCGCTGCTCAACGCGCCCAGCGAGTACGACGTGGTCGCGCACCCGGAGAACCGCCGGGCCGCCGAGGCCCGCTGGAACTACGTCCTGGACGGCATGGTCTCCGAAGGCTGGCTGTCCGCCGCCGAGCGGCAGGGCATCAAGTTCCCGGCGCCCAAGGAGGCCACCGTCTCCACCGGCCTGTCCGGGCAGCGCGGCTATGTCGTCGACGCGATCAAGCAGTACCTCACCGAGCACGACATCCTCAGCACCGAGGAGCTGGAGCGGGGCGGCTACCGCATCACCACCACGCTCCAGAAGAGCAAGCAGAACGCCTTCGTGAAGGCCGTGAACGACCAGCTGATGTCCAAGCTGGACAAGAAGAACCGCGAGGTCGACAACTACGTCCGCGCGGGCGGCGCCGCCGTCGACCCGAAGACCGGCAAGGTCGTCGCGATGTACGGCGGCATCGACTACGTCAAGCAGTACACCAACGGCGCCACCCGCCGGGACTTCCAGGTCGGCTCCACCTTCAAGCCGTTCGTGTTCACCGCGGCCGCGCAGAACGGCTCCACCACCCAGGACGGCCGCCCCATCACCCCGAACACGGTCTACGACGGCACCAACGAGCGCCCGGTCGAAGGCTGGGACGGCGGCCACTACGCCCCGGAGAACGAGGACTACGTCGACTACGGCGACATCTCCGTCCGCGAGGCCACCGACAAGTCCGTGAACTCGGTGTTCGCCCAGATGGCGGTGGACGTGGGCGTCGAGAAGGTCAGGAAGACCGCGATCGGCCTGGGCCTGCCCGCCGACACCCCCGAGCTGCAGGAGGCCGGGCCGTCCATCGCGCTCGGCGTCGCGCAGGCCAGCGTGCTGGACATGGCGGAGGCGTACGCGACGCTCGCCAACCACGGCAAGCACGGCACGTACACCCTGGTCGAGAAGATCACCAAGGACGGCAGCGAGGAGATCCGGCTGCCCGCGCGCAGCACCGAGCAGGCCGTCAGCCGGGAGGCCGCCGACACCACCACGTCGATCCTGCAGAGCGTGGTCGAGAACGGCACCGCCTACGCCGCCCAGGAGGCGGGCCGCCCCGCCGCCGGCAAGACCGGCACGGCGGAGGACGACAAGGCCGCGTGGTTCGCGGGCTACACCCCCGAGCTGGCCACCGTGGTCGCCGTGATGGGCCAGAACCCGGAGACGGCCGAGCACGAGCCGCTGTACAACGCGCTGGGTCTGGACCGCATCAACGGCGGCGGGCCGCCCGGGGACATCTGGGCGCAGTTCACCCGGGACGCCCTGGAGGGCACGCCGGTCACCGACTTCGACCTGTGGGTGCAGGAGGAGGAGGGCACGTGGGACCTGCCGACGGAGGAGCCCTCCGAGGAGGAGCCCACGGACGAGCCGTCCACGCAGGAGCCGACCGAGGAGGAAGAGGAGCCCTCCGACACGCCGTCCCCCGGCGGCACGACGGACGGCGGGACCACCGGGGACGGCGGCGTGGTGACCGGCGGCGGAGGCGTCGTCACGGGCGGCACGACCGAGGGCGGGGGCGTCGTCACCGGCGGCTCGACCGGCGACGGCGGGACGACCACGGACGGCGGCACCACCGGCGACGGGGGCACCACGGACGGCGGGACGGACGCCGGCGGCGGAGGCGACACGGACGGCGGCCTGGTCACGGGCGGCGGAGACCTCAGAGGTCAGTGACCTGTTCGAGAGGTCAGTGGCCTGAGGTCGCCTTGAGACCCACCACGGCGACCAGCAGCAGACAGATGAAGAAGATCCGGGCGGCGGTGGCCGGCTCACCGAGCACCACCATGCCGAGCACCGCCGCACCGGCCGCACCGATGCCGACCCAGACGCCGTAGGCGGTGCCGATGGGCAGTGTGCGGGCGGCGTAGGACAGCAGCACCATGCTGGCGACGATGCCTGCGCCGGTGAACAGGCTGGGGACGAGACGGGTGAACCCGTCGGTGTACTTCATCCCGATCGACCAGCCGACCTCGAGCAGACCGGCGACGACGAGCAGAACCCAGGCCATGGGGAGCACCTCCGAGAGACAGCATGTCAGGGGGTGCGTCGTCTTTGCGCGTCCGCCAAGGTGCGGCGGCCCCGGTACGGCGCGTCTCGTCGGGGGGTCTCCTTCGAATCTAGCAAGCAAATGAGTGAAGGGCCGGTGACGATGGTCACCGGCCCCTCACGCAGGCACAGATTCAGAGGTACTCAGAGATACAGGCCGGTGGAGTCCTCGGACCCCTCGAACCGGTCGGCGGCGACGGCGTGCAGGTCGCGCTCGCGCATCAGCACGTACGCGGTACCGCGCACCTCCACCTCGGCCCGGTCCTCCGGGTCGTACAGGACGCGGTCCCCGGGCTCCACGGTCCGTACGTTCTGCCCCACCGCGACGACCTCCGCCCACGCCAGCCGACGGCCCACGGCGGCCGTGGCGGGGATCAGGATGCCGCCGCCGGAACGCCGCTCGCCCTCGCTGGTGTCCTGCCGCACGAGAACTCGGTCGTGCAGCATGCGGATGGGCAGCTTGTCGTGATGGGTGCTGTCGTTTCTGTTGGCGCTCACACCTCGAACCTACCTGCCTTCGGCGCCTGGGGACGCGAGAGGGTCAGCCCTTGCGGCGCCGGGTGCCGAGGGCGAGCAGCCCGACGACACCGACGGCGAGGAGCGCGACCGGAAGGACCCGCTCCAGGCGAGGCGCTCCCTCGTCGTCCACGAACTTCTCCCTGACCTCGGTCACGACCCGGTTGACCTGTACATAGGCCTTGCCCAGGGTGTGATCGACATTCGCCACGACCTTGGCCTTGGCGTCGCCGACGATGGTCTTCGGGTGCACCCGCACGCCGATCTCGTCGAGCGTCTCGGCCAGCACTTCGCGGCGGCGCCTGATGTCCGCCTCGATCTGCGCCGGGGTTCTGGTGTCCGACGTGTCCGCCACCGTACGGCCTCCGTGTCTGCTGATGCTGTCCCGGACAGTCTGTCAGCTCAACGGCCGCCCGCACTGTCAGGACCCCCCGTTAGTCTCGTTGGCATGAGCGAACGACTTCAGCCCGGGGACGTGGCCCCCGCCTTCACCCTCCCCGACGCGGACGGCAACGAGGTCTCCCTGTCGGACCACAAGGGCCGCAAGGTCATCGTGTACTTCTACCCCGCCGCCCTCACGCCCGGCTGCACCAAGCAGGCCTGCGACTTCACGGACAACCTCGACCTCCTGGCCGGCGCCGGCTACGACGTCATCGGCATCTCCCCCGACGCCCCGGAGAAGCTGGCCAAGTTCCGCGACAAGGAGTCCCTGAAGGTCACGCTGCTGGCGGACCCGGAGAAGACGGTCACGGAGTCCTACGGCGCCTTCGGCGAGAAGAAGAACTACGGCAAGACCTACATGGGCGTCATCCGCTCCACGATCGTCGTCGACGAGGAGGGCAAGGTCGAACAAGCCCTCTACAACGTCCGCGCGACGGGGCACGTGGCCAAGATCATCAAGGATCTGGGCATCTGATCGACCCACCCCGGCCCGGCCCGGCGTGACCATCCGCCCTTCGGATCGTTGATCCGTTCGAGAGAGGAACGTCCGGTCGGGCCGGAAGGGGGACGCGTGGAACATGAGGCACTCGCCTCCGCAGTGAGCCAGTCGCGCACATGGAACGAACTGGTGCGCCGACTTGGCCTCAAGCCCAGCGGAGGGCAGCGGCGCGCGCTCCAGCGGGCGGTTGCCGCACACGGCATCGACACCAGCCACTTCACCAGGCACAAGTACTCGGACACGGCCATAGCCGCGGCGGCGGCGTGCTCCTCGACCTTGCGGGAGGTGGCGCTGAAGCTCGGCGCGACTCCCGCAACCGCTGGCTGGCCCTGCTGTGCGGCCCGGAACGCTTGCCCATCTCCCCTTCACGGACGACGAACTCCGGTCGGCCGCCCAGTCGACTGACAGCATTCGGGCCACAGCCAGGGCCCTCGGAATCCCTCACGATGGTCGAGTACGGGCAGCTCTAGGCCGCCTCCTGCGAGAACGGGGCATCAGCACAGCGCACTTTCGTCACACACGAACGACCGTCCCCGAAGATCGTCTGCGTGAGATCGTCCCTGCGGTGTCCAGCTATGCGGATCACGGCTGGGCCTCGACACCAGCCATTTCAAGCGGCGGAGCTGGGGGGCGGCTCCACGACCGCGCTCACGCGCCGCGGACGTGCTTCGGATTCGCCCTCCCCGCTTGGCACGCCCGAACCGCGAACGACTCCACGCGGCGCTTGAGTGCGAATGGCTCGGGCAGTCGATCACGCTCCAGATCGACCACATCAACGGCGACTGGCTCGACAATCGCGCGGAAAACCTTCGCTACCTCTGCCCTAACTGCCATGCGCTGACCGCCACATGGTGTCGTAAGAAGACCCGGCGCGGGGCGAGCGGGCATCCCCGTACACTGTGGTCACCTGACGGCACCGGCTAGCCGGATGTCCGTTTTAGGGCGGTCGTGGCGAAATAGGCGATACGCGCGGGTTTTAGGTGCCCGTGGGAGAAATCCCGTGTGGGTTCGAGTCCCACCGACCGCACTCTTCTTCGGTTCGTGTGCCGGCGGGACGAACCGGTCGCTGTCAGCCCCCCAGCAGCTCCCGCACCACAGGCACGAGCCCCCTGAACGCCTTGCCGCGATGGCTGATCGCGTTCTTCTCGGCCGGGGTCAGCTCCGCGCAGGTGCGGGTCTCGCCCTCGGGCTGGAGGATCGGGTCGTAGCCGAAGCCGCCGGTGCCGGCGGGGGTGTGGCGCAGGGTGCCCAGGAGGCGGCCTTCGACGACGCGCTCCGTGCCGTCGGGCAGGGCGAGGGCGGCGGCGCAGGCGAAGTGGGCGCCGCGGTGTTCGTCGGCGATGTCGGAGAGCTGGGCGAGGAGCAGGTCGAGGTTGGCCCTGTCGTCGCCGTGCCGGCCGGCCCAGCGGGCGGAGAAGATGCCGGGGGCGCCGTTCAGGACGTCGACGCAGAGGCCGGAGTCGTCGGCGACGGCGGGCAGACCGGTGGCCTGGGCGAGGGCGTGCGCCTTGAGCAGGGCGTTCTCGGCGAAGGTGACGCCGGTCTCCTTGACGTCGGGGACGTCGGGGTAGGCGTCGGCGCCGACGAGTTCGTGCGGCAGCCCTGCGTCGGCGAGGATCGCCCTCAGCTCGGTGATCTTTCCGGCGTTGCGGGTGGCGAGGATCAAGCGGGTCATGGCGTCCAGTATCGCGGTACGGCCATGACCCGCTCGCGGTGCCTCAGGAGCGGCACCAGGAAGTGCCTTACGGCGTGCAGACCTTGGTGAGTTCGCCGGCCGCGTCGGTGACGCCGCTGATGTCGGGCGTCTCGTCGCCGTTGTCGATGGCGGTGGTGACCTCGGTCAGTGCCTTGCGCAGGTCCTCGGTGGCCTTGTCGAGGTCGGCGTCGCCGGTCTCGGTGTCTATCTTGTCGAGGCTCTCACCGACGGCGTCGATGGCCTCGTCGGTCTTGCCGGGGTCGTCGGCGGCGTTCTCGACCGCCTGCTGGAGGTCGGTCACGGCATCGGCGACGGCGTCGGCGGTCTCGACGCAGTTCAGCGCCTTGTCGACGGCGTCGCAGCCGGTGGTCAGGCCGGCCGTCAGCACGACGGCCGCCAGGGTGGCGGCGACGGCTGCGGTACGGCGGCGTCGGCGGCTCGCGGCCATGGAAACGGTCCCTCCCTCTGGGCCTTGCGGCCCCTCAACGGCCGGGCGCACAGGGGTGAGCCGGTGCGCCCGTATTCCTAGTGACGCGGCGGCGGGCGGCCCGGTTGCCCGGACCGCCCGCCGTCACTGTGGGTGTGTTACTGCGTGAGCGCCTTGGTCTGCAGCGCGGCCAGGTCGGTGCAGCCGGCGACCGCGAGGTCGAGCAGGGCGTTCAGCTCGTCGCGCGCGAAGGGCTGGGCCTCGGCGGTGCCCTGGACCTCGACGAAGCGTCCGTCGCCGGTGCAGACGACGTTCATGTCGGTCTCGGCCCGTACGTCCTCCTCGTAGCAGAGGTCGAGGAGCGGGACGCTGCCGACGATGCCGACGGAGACGGCGGAGACGCTGCCGGTCAGGGGCTTGCGGCCGGGCTTGATCAGCTTCTTGCCCTGGGCCCAGGCGATGGCGTCGGCGAGGGCGACGTAGGCGCCGGTGATGGCTGCCGTACGGGTGCCGCCGTCGGCCTGGAGGACGTCGCAGTCCAGGACGATCGTGTTCTCGCCGAGGGCCTTGTAGTCGATGACGGCGCGCAGGGAGCGGCCGATGAGGCGGGAGATCTCGTGGGTGCGGCCGCCGATCCTGCCCTTGACGGCCTCGCGGTCGCCGCGGGTGTTGGTGGCGCGGGGGAGCATGGAGTACTCGGCGGTGACCCAGCCTTCGCCGCTGCCCTTGCGCCAGCGCGGGACGCCTTCGGTGAAGGAGGCGGTGCAGAGGACCTTCGTGTCACCGAAGGAGACGAGGACGGAGCCCTCGGCGTGCTTGCTCCAGCCGCGCTCGATGGTGACCGGGCGGAGCTGTTCGGGGGTGCGGCCGTCGATTCGAGACATGGCCACGAGCCTATCGGGAGCAGCGCGAGGGGCTCCTCCCGCGGTGGGAAGAGCCCCTTACAGGTGAACCGGTGGGCTCACATCATGTCTTCGATGTCGGCGGCGATCGGGTCGGCGTCGGTGCCGATGACGACCTGGACGGCGGTGCCCATCTTGACGACGCCGTGGGCGCCGGCGGCCTTCAGGGCGGCTTCGTCGACCAGCGACGGGTCGTGGACCTCGGTGCGCAGGCGGGTGATGCAGCCCTCGACCTCTTCGATGTTGTCGATGCCGCCGAGCCCGGCAACGATCTTCTCAGCCTTGCTGGCCATGTTCTTTCTCCCTGATCCGAACCGCTTTGTCGCAGTAACCCACAGTTGGCCCATTTTCGCGAGCGATTGTGCCGCCGGTACCGAAGGATGACGTCACAGCAACGAAATCGTCCGTGACTGGTCTACACCACCTGACAGGCGGTCGCCAAACCATGAGTGAAGAAGCCGTCAGTCCCCCGCGCGCTCACTGGAACAACCTGTTCCAGGGGCTGCAGAAGATGGGCCGCAGCCTTCAGCTCCCCATCGCCGTGCTGCCGGCGGCGGGCATCCTCAACCGGCTCGGCCAGCCGGACGTGTTCGGCAAGGACGGGCTCGGCTGGACCGACGTGTCCAAGGTCATGGCGGGCGCGGGCGGGGCGCTGCTGGACGGGGCGTTGGGGCTGCCGCTGCTGTTCTGTGTGGGTGTGGCCATCGGTATGGCGAAGAAGTCCGACGGTTCGACGGCGCTGGCCGCGCTGGCGGGGTTTCTCGTCTACTACAACGTGCTGCGCCAGTTCCCGGAGGACTGCCCGGCGGGGACGAAGCCGGTCCCCAACATCGGCTGCCAGGGCAACATCGACGCGACGGTGACGGCGTTCACCTATCAGAACCCCGGTGTCTTCGGTGGCATCGTGATGGGTCTGCTGGCGGCGTTCTTCTGGCAGCGCTACCACCGCACCAGGCTGGTGGACTGGCTGGGCTTCTTCAACGGCCGCCGGCTGGTGCCGATCATCATGGCGTTCGTCGCGATCGCCTTCGCGGCCCTGTGCCTGTGGGTCTGGCCGCCGATCGGTGACGCGCTGGAGAGCTTCAGCGACTGGCTGAGCGACGCGGGTGCCTGGGGTGCGGGCATCTTCGGCATCGCGAACCGTGCGCTGCTGGTGATCGGGCTGCACCAGTTCCTGAACGTGCCGATCTGGTTCCAGTTCGGGACGTACACCAAGCCGGACGGCTCCGTGGTGCACGGCGACATCAACATGTTCCTGGCGGGCGACCCGGACGCGGGCCAGTTCCTCACCGGCTTCTTCCCGATCATGATGTTCGCCCTGCCGGCGGCGGCCCTGGCGATCACCCACACCGCCCGCCCCGAGCGCCGCAAGGAGGTCGGCGGCCTGATGCTCTCGGTGGCCCTGACCTCGTTCGTGACGGGCATCACCGAGCCGATCGAGTACTCGTTCCTGTTCATCGCGCCCGCGCTGTACGCGGTGCACGCGCTGCTGACGGGCGTCTCGATGGCGGTGACCTGGGCCCTGGGCGTCCACGACGGCTTCAGCTTCTCGGCCGGCCTCATCGACTACATCATCAACTGGAACCTGGCCACGAAACCGTGGCTGATCATCCCGATCGGCCTGGTCTTCGCGGCCGTCTACTACGCCGTCTTCCGCTTCGCGATCACAAAGTTCGACCTCAAGACACCCGGCCGCGAGCCGGAGGAGGAACACGAGGACGTCACCAAGGCCTGAACTCCCCGCCCCTCAAGGCCCCTTGGACCCCCGGTCCGAGGGGCCTTTCCGTGGCCTTTTCCGTGACCTTTTCCGTGGCCCTTTGCGTGGCCTTTTGCGTCGCCCCGCCGGGCACTGCGCGTAGCGCCGCGGTAGCAGGAATCGCGGGTTCCTTATACGCCCTTCACCGTGCTACAACAGGTCTACACCACTGAGTGGTGTAGACCATGCGGAGGTCCCGAACGGGCGCCGCAACCCACCGAAGACGCCGCCGTCCCTTCCCATGTCCTGGGCGGCGCCTTGCCCACTGGAGGAAGTTGTGACCACGGCCAGCGCCGCTCCCGCGGCCGACAAGAAGGGCGCCGGGGTGATGTCGGTCCTGCAGCGCATCGGCCGCAGCCTCATGCTGCCGGTTGCCGTGCTGCCGGCCGCCGCCCTCCTGGTGCGCCTCGGCAACACCGACATGCTCGGTCGCCCGGAGTTCCCGGCCTTCCTCACGAAGATCGCGGGCTTCATGGCGGCCGGCGGCAACGCGATCCTCGACAACATGGCGCTGCTGTTCGCCGTGGGCATCGCGATCGGCTTCGCGAAGAAGTCGGACGGCTCCACGGCGCTCGCGGCCGTCGCCGGCTACCTCGTCTTCAAGAACGTGCTGGCCACGTTCACGGACGGCAGCCTGCCCAAGAAGGAAGCCATAGTCGACGGCAAGATCGTGATGGTCGAGCAGGCCGTCGACGCCAAGGTCCTCGGCGGTGTCGTCATGGGCCTCGTCGTGGCCCTGCTCTACCAGCGCTTCTACCGCACCAAGCTGCCCGACTGGGCGGGCTTCTTCGGTGGCCGCCGCCTGGTCCCGATCCTGTCGGCCTTCGCGGGTCTGATCATCGGCATCGTCTTCGGCTACATCTGGCCGATCCTCGGTACGGGTCTGCACAACTTCGGTGAGTGGCTGGTCGGCTCCGGCGCCGTCGGCGCGGGCATCTTCGGTGTGGCCAACCGTGCGCTGATCCCGATCGGCATGCACCACCTGCTCAACTCCTTCCCGTGGTTCCAGGCCGGCGAGTACCAGGGCAAGAGCGGCGACATCGGCCGCTTCCTGGCGGGCGACCCGACCGCGGGCCAGTTCATGACCGGCTTCTTCCCGATCATGATGTTCGCCCTGCCGGCCGCCTGCCTCGCGATCGTCCACTGCGCCCGCCCCGAGCGCCGCAAGGTCGTCGGCGGCATGATGTTCTCCCTCGCGCTGACCTCCTTCGTCACCGGTGTCACCGAGCCGATCGAGTTCACGTTCATGTTCATCGCGCCGGTGCTGTACGCGATCCACGCGGTCCTCACGGGTGTCTCGCTGGCGCTGACCTGGGCGCTCGGCATGAAGGACGGCTTCGGCTTCTCGGCCGGTGCGGTCGACTTCTTCCTGAACCTGGGCATCGCGCACAACCCGTGGGGCCTGGCCCTGGTGGGCCTGTGCTTCGCCGCGGTCTACTACGTCGTCTTCCGCTTCGCGATCGTCAGGTTCAACCTGCCGACGCCGGGCCGCGAGTCCGACGAGGAACTGGCCGAGCTGCTGAAGGCCGAGGCCAAGTAACAGCGCGCGGGACGAGGAAGGCCCCGGGAGCGGTGGACGCTCCCGGGGCCTTCCCCTGTTCAGCCCTCAGATCTCGTACGACATCCTCGGCGCCGCCAGCTCCACCGGCCCGCTGTACACCGCGCGGGCGTCCGCGAGGTTGATGTGGGGGTCCGTCCACGGCGGGATGTGGGTGAGGACCAGGCGGCGGGCGCCGGCGCGGGTCGCTGTCTCGCCGGCCTCGCGGCCGTTGAGGTGCAGGTCGGGGATGTTCTCCTTGCCGTGCGTGAAGGCGGCCTCGCACAGGAAGAGGTCGGTGTCGCGCGCCAGTTCGTCGAGGACGGGCGTGACGCCCGTGTCGCCGGAGTACGTCAGCGACCTGCCGCCGTGCTCGATCCGGATGGCGTACGCCTCCACCGGATGGGCCACCCGCTCGGTGTGGACCGTGAACGGGCCGATCTCGAACGTGGACGGCTTGACCGTGTGGAAGTCGAAGACCTCGCTCATCGAGGAGGCCGAGGGGGTGTCGGCGTAGGCCGTGGTCAGGCGATGCTCCGTGCCCTCGGGGCCGAACACGGGGAGGGGGGCGCAGCGGCCGCCGTCGTGCCGGTAGTAGCGCGCGACGAAGTACGCGCACATGTCGATGCAGTGGTCGGCGTGCAGATGGCTGAGGAAGATCGCGTCGAGGTCGTAGAGACCGCAGTGGCGCTGCAGCTCGCCCAGGGCGCCATTGCCCATGTCGAGGAGCAGCCGGAAGCCGTCGGCCTCGACGAGGTAGCTCGAGCAGGCCGATTCCGCGGACGGGAACGACCCCGAGCAGCCGACGACGGTGAGCTTCATGAAGCAGAAACCTCCGCTGGCGGGATGTGAAAGACGGGGGTCGTGCGGTCCGTCGAGCGTAAGGCGCAAAACGTCCGGTCGCTCCTCCGCCAGGGGCTGTTGTGGGCGAACTCACCTGTGCTGTCACCGGTTCGGCTGGACCGGGGGCGCGTGCCGCGCGTCGGAGGGCGCGCGGGGTGGTGGGTGCGCCGGTACCTTCGTCGGTATGGACACGTCCTGGTGGCTGGCGCTCGGTGTGGTGGCGCTGCTCGCTGTCGCGGCCGCGGTGGTGTGGCGGGGCCGGGCCGGGCGGGCGGTGGGCGTGGAGCGGCCGCGGCCTGCCGAGATCTGGTGGGCGAACGTGCCCTTCGAGGACGGACCGGGGGCGAAGGACCGGCCGTGTCTGGTGCTGGCGGTGCGGGGGCGGCGGGCCACGGTGGCGAAGATCAGCAGCCGGTTCCGTGACGAGCGGGCCGGGGTCGTGCCGCTGCCGCCGGGCGCTGTCGGCGATGCCCAGGGGCGGGCGAGCTTCCTGGAGACCGACGAGCTGCGGGAGGTGCCGGTGTGTGAGTTCCGCCGGAGGGTGGGGGTGATGGACCCGGTTCTCTGGGACCAGGTCCGTCACCTTGCGAGCTAGGGCAGCCTCACGTCAGCGTCACGCCCAGAGCTGGCCCTGCAGCGTCTCGATCGCTTCCTCCGTCGTCGCCGCCGTGTAGACGCCCGTCGAGAGGTACTTCCAGCCTCCGTCGGCCACGACGAAGACGATGTCCGCCGGCTCGCCGGCGGCGAGGGCCTTGCGGCCGACGCCGATCGCGGCGTGCAGCGCGGCGCCCGTGGAGACGCCGGCGAAGATGCCCTCCTGCTGGAGCAGCTCGCGGGTGCGGGTCACCGCGTCGGCGGAGCCGACGGAGAAGCGTGTGGTGAGGACGGAGGCGTCGTAGAGCTCGGGGACGAAGCCCTCGTCGAGGTTGCGCAGGCCGTACACCAGGTCGTCGTAGCGCGGCTCGGCGGCGACGATCTTCACGTCCGGCTTGTGCTCCCGGAGGAACCGTCCTACGCCCATCAGGGTGCCCGTCGTGCCGAGGCCGGCCACGAAGTGGGTGATCGAGGGGAGGTCCGCGAGGATCTCCGGGCCGGTCGTCGCGTAGTGGGCGCCCGCGTTGTCCGGGTTGCCGTACTGGTAGAGCATCACCCAGTCGGGGTGCTCGGCGGCGAGTTCCTTGGCGACGCGCACGGCGGTGTTGGAGCCGCCCGCGGCCGGCGAGGAGATGATCTCCGCGCCCCACATGCCGAGCAGGTCCCGGCGCTCCTGGGAGGTGTTCTCGGGCATCACGCACACCATGCGGTAGCCCTTGAGCTTGGCCGCCATGGCGAGCGAGATGCCCGTGTTGCCGGAGGTCGGCTCCAGGATGGTGCAGCCGGGCGTCAGACGGCCGTCCTTCTCCGCCTGCTCGATCATGTGCAGGGCGGGGCGGTCCTTGACCGAGCCGGTGGGGTTGCGGTCCTCCAGCTTGGCCCAGATGCGGACGTCGGCGGACGGCGACAGCCGCGGCAGGCGCACCAGAGGGGTGTTGCCCACCGCGGCCAGCGGAGAGTCGTAGCGCATCGCTGATCAGGCCATGCCGCCGGCCACGGCCGGCAGGATCGTGACGCTGTCGCCGTCCGTGAGCTTGGTGTTGATGCCGTCGAGGAAGCGGACGTCCTCGTCGTTGAGGTAGACGTTCACGAAGCGGCGCAGCTGCTCGCCGTCCACGATGCGGGCGTGGATGCCCGCGTGCCGGGTCTCGAGGTCGGTGAACAGGTCGGCGAGGGTGTCACCGCTGCCCTCCACCGCCTTCTGACCGTCGGTGTACTGGCGGAGGATGGTCGGGATGCGGACCTCGATGGCCATGGCTGTGGGCTCCTGTCGGGAGTGGATGACGTCGGTGGGCGCGCGGCGGCGCGGATCATGCGGGGTGGTGCGGTGAGCGCCGCGGCTCCACGGCCGTACGGCGGCAGGGCAGCGTCAACAGATGGAGCTGGCGAGCCTGCACAGGTCGACGTGCAGCCGCGCCACGAGCAGCATGCCCGGCGTCTTGTCGCTCACGTCGTTCAGAACCATGCGCTCATCGTATCGATTCCCGTCCCGGGTCCCGGAGTGTGATCTCGCATGCTGGATGATTTCTGACCGGATAACGGAATCAGTAGGTCTCCACGATCCTGACCTCCTCTTCCGTCACCTCGCCCTCCACGATCCGGTACGAGCGGAACTGGAAGTCGCCGAGCCCGTCGGTGTCGGCCGTGGACACCAGGACGTAGTGCGCGCCGGGCTCGTTGGCGTACGAGATGTCCGTACGGGAGGGGTATGCCTCGGTCGCGGTGTGGGAGTGGTAGATGATCACCGGCTCCTCGTCGCGGTCGTCCATCTCGCGGTAGAGCTTGAGGAGATCACCGGAGTCGAACTCGTAGAACGTGGGCGACATCGCGGCGTTCAGCATCGGGATGAAGCGCTCGGGGCGGCCGGTGCCCGCCGGGCCCGCGACGACGCCGCACGCCTCGTCGGGGTGGTCCTTGCGCGCGTGGGCGACGATCTGGTCGACGAGGGCCTGGGTGATGGTCAGCATGTCCGAAAGGATAAGCAGAAGGGCCGTTCCGTACCGAGGGATGGTACGGAACGGCCCATATGCCGGACGTCCTGAGCGGCAGCCGCCCGGGGACTCCACGAGTGTCCCCGGGCGGCCGGACGTCCTGGGAGGAACGCCTGGGAAGGTCAGCCGACCTTCTCGAGCTGCGGCTCGCGGCGCTCGGCGACCTGCGGGTTGCGCGCCTTCAGCACGAACCAGCCGATGGTGAGGGCGGCGGCCCAGCCGGCCATGACGTACAGGCTGACCCGGGAGTCCTTGTCGTAGGCGATGAGGCCCGTGACGAAGAGCAGGAACGCGATGGCGACGTAGGAGCACTTCGCGCCGCCCGGCGCCGGGAAGGAGGAGGCCGGCAGCCGGCCCGCGTCGACCGCGCGGCGGTACAGGACGTGGCTGACGAGGATCATGAGCCAGGTCCAGATGCCCGCGCCGGTGGCGACGGAGGTGACGTAGCCGAAGGCCTTCTCCGGGACGATGTAGTTCAGGACCACACCGATGCCCATGAAGAGGACCGAGACGAAGATGCCGAGGGCGGGCGTCTTGGTCGAGGACAGCTTCTCGAAGACCCTGGGGGCCTCGCCGCTCGCGGCCAGGTTCCGCAGCATGCGGCCCGTGGAGTACATGCCGGAGTTGCAGGAGGACAGGGCGGCGGTCAGCACGACGAAGTTGACGATGCCGGCGCCGGCCGGGATGCCGATGACCGCGAAGGCCTTCACGAAGGGGCTGACGCCCGCCGCGAACTCGGTCCACTTCACCACGCACAGGATGACGGTGAGGGCACCGACGTAGAACAGCGCGATGCGCCAGGGCAGGGTGTTGATCGCCTTCGGGAGGGTCTTCTCCGGGTTCTCCGACTCGCCGGCCGTGACACCGACCAGCTCGACCGCGAGGTAGGCGAACATGACGCCCTGCAGGGTCATCAGGGACGAGCCGATGCCCTTGGGGAAGAAGCCGTCGAACTCCCACAGGTTGGAAACGGCGGCGGTGTCACCGGCGGAGCTGAAGCCGAAGGTGAGCACGCCGAGGCCGATCACGATCATGCCGATGAGGGCCGTGACCTTGACCATCGAGAACCAGAACTCCAGCTCACCGAAGAGCTTGACGGAGATCAGGTTCACCCCGAAGAGGATCACCAGGAAGACCAGGGCGGTGACCCATTGCGGGACGTCCGGGAACCAGTAGTGGACGTAGATCGCGGCGGCCGTCAGCTCGGCCATGCCGGTGACGACCCACATCAGCCAGTACGTCCAGCCGGTGAAGTAGCCGAAGAACGGGCCGAGGAACTCGCGGGAGTACTCCGCGAAGGAGCCCGAGACGGGGCGGTAGAGCAGGAGCTCGCCGAGCGCCCGCATGATGAAGAAGATGATCACGCCGGCCAGGGCGTACATGAGGATGAGACTGGGACCGGCCTTGGCGATGTTCGCCCCGGCTCCCAGGAACAGGCCGACGCCGATGGCGCCGCCGATCGCGATCATCTGGACCTGACGGCTGCCGAGCCCTCGCTCGTAGCCCTCTTCAGGAACCTCGGTGACCTTCTCAGAGGTCATGTGTAGTGCGCCTTTCTCCATGCCGATCAAAGGCCTCTCGTCGGCCTCGGATCGGGTCTCGATCCCCCCGGATTGATGGAGCTGAGCAGACTGTGCGGGCCTGCCCAATGCCTGGCCGGCGGTCGCCGGCTCGGTGGCGCACCCGGCGGAACAAGGGTGGTGTTCGCCGGGCGGTCGTGAAGATTTATCACGGCCGCAACATTGATCGCCCGGGCCGCTTGTGACGTACTACACAGGAAGAAGCGGACCAACCGGACATAAACGGGGCGTAAGTGTCCGTCCGTTTGACGGGATCGTTATCCGGATCTGAGCGTCCGCTGAGCGAACGCAACGCAGGTCACACCCGGACGGTCAGGGCATCAGGGTGGAGACGAGGGTCTCCTGCAGCCCGCCCAGCCAGAGGTAGGCCATCACCATCGGCTTGCGCGGGTCCTCGTCGGGCAGCCGGTAGAGCAGGTCGGTGTCGTCCTCGTCGGTGATGTCCAGCCGGGAGCCGATCGCGAGGCGCAGGTCGTTGAGCGCGCCCAGCCACTGCCGGGACTCCTCCGGCGACAGCTTCAGCACGGCCCCGCCGTCGCCGACGAGGTTCAGCGCGTCCAGCGACCGGATCACCGCGAGGGCGTTCTCCCGCTTGCCTGCCCGCAGGTCGTTCTCGGTGTAGCGGCGGAACTCGGCGGAGTGGGCCCGCTGCTCCTCGTCCTCGCCCGGCGCCTCGGGGTCGCTGTAGGCGTCCGGGAACAGCCGGCGCAGCACCGGGTCGGACGGGGGCTCGCTGGGCCCCTCGGCGAACAGCTCGGCGAGCGGGTCGGCGTCGTCGTCCTCGGCGGGGCCGGGGCCGATCAGCTCCAGGAGCTGCACGGCCAGCGACCGGATGATGGAGATCTCGACGTCGTCGAGGGCAACGGCCGCGCCGCCGCCGGGGATCGGTTCGAAGGTGCCAGGCATCGGGGAGGTCGTCTACTTCCGGTCCTGCTGGAGGGTGGCCCACAGTCCGTAGCCGTGCATGGCCTGCACGTCGCGCTCCATCTCCTCGCGGCTCCCGCTGGAGACGACCGCCCGGCCCTTGTGGTGGACGTCGAGCATGAGCTTGGTGGCCTTGTCCTTGGAGTAGCCGAAGTACGTCTGGAAGACGTACGTCACATAGCTCATGAGGTTGACCGGGTCGTTGTGGACGATCGTGACCCAGGGGACGTCGGGCTCCGGTACGGCAGAGACCTCCTCCGCCGACTCGGTGCGTTCGATCTCGATGGGAGCGGCTGACGTCACAGTCCCATGCTGCCATGCCCGCGATAAATCGTCACACTGACGAAATGGGGGTAGCATGCCCCGCATGCTGCATCCCCTGGGGGACAACCCCCAGACCCCCGGCCGACCTTCCGGGACCGGCCACGAGATGACGAGGAGAGCTGTCGTGGGCGTAGCGGACCTTGGGCTGCCGGTGGATGTTCCCTCGACGGCGCTCTTCACGGACCAGTACGAGCTGACCATGCTCCAGGCCGCCCTGCGGGCCGGGACCGCGGACCGCAGGTCGGTCTTCGAGGTCTTCACGCGCAGGCTGCCCGAGGGCCGCCGCTACGGCGTCGTGGCGGGCACCGGGCGGGTCCTGGACGCCGTCGAGAACTTCCGCTTCGACGCGGGCGTCCTCGCGTTCCTCCGTGAGCGCGGGATCGTCGGCGAGGAGACCTTGGAATGGCTGGCCGGTTACCGCTTCTCGGGTGACATCTGGGGCTACCCGGAGGGCGAGGTGTACTTCCCCGGCTCGCCGATCATGCGGGTCGAGGGCTCCTTCGCCGAGTGCGTGCTCCTGGAGACGGTCGTCCTGTCGATCCTCAACCACGACTCGGCGATCGCCGCTGCCGCCTCCCGGATGTCCTCGGCCGCGGGTGACCGCCCGCTGATCGAGATGGGCGCCCGCCGCACCCACGAGCTGTCCGCCGTCGCCGCCGCCCGCGCCGCCTACGTCGGCGGCTTCGCCTCCACCTCCGACCTCGCCGCGGGCTTCCGCTACGGCATCCCGACCGTCGGCACCTCCGCGCACGCCTTCACCCTGCTGCACGACCGCGAGCGCGACGCCTTCCGGGCCCAGGTGGACTCCATGGGCCGCGGCACGACCCTGCTGGTGGACACGTACGACGTCGCCGAGGCGGTCCGTACGGCGGTCGAGGTCGCCGGGCCCGAGCTGGGCGCGGTGCGCATCGACTCCGGTGACCTGCTGCTGGTCGCGCACCGGGTGCGCCAGCAGCTGGACGAGCTGGGCGCGACGAACACGAAGATCATCGTGACGTCCGACCTCGACGAGTACGCGATCGCGTCGCTGGCGGCGGCTCCGGTGGACGCGTACGGCGTCGGTACGCAGCTGGTGACCGGGTCCGGGCATCCGACCTGCTCGATGGTGTACAAGCTGGTCGCGCGGGCGGAGTCGGGCGATCCCAAGGCGCCGCTGGTGCCGGTGGCCAAGAAGGCGTCCGGCGGCAAGACGTCCATCGGCGGGCGCAAGTGGGCGGCCCGGAGGGTCGACGCCGACGGGGTCGCCGAGGCGGAGGTCGTCGGCACGGGGGCCGTCCCGGCGGAGCTGGCGGACCGGCAGCTCTTGGTCGAGCTGATCAAGGGGGGCGCTGTGGTGGCTCGTGAGCCGCTGGACGTCGTACGGGACCGGCATGTGGCCGCCCGGGACGGGTTGCCGTTGTCGGCTACGCAGCTGTCCCGGGGGGAACCCGTGCTTCCTACCGAGTATGTGCGCTGAGACCGTGTGAAGGCCCTCTCCCCTTGGCCGCCTCGAATCACTAGGCTTGCTTGTTTCCGGCCGTTCGTCGAAGGACATCCACCATGCGTCGCGCCTTGATCGTCGTCGATGTGCAGAACGACTTCTGCGAAGGGGGCAGCCTCGCGGTGGCCGGGGGTGCCGATGTGGCGGCGGCCATCACCGAGCTGATCGGACAGGCTCCGGCCGGCTACCGGCATGTGGTGGCCACGCGTGACCACCACATCGCGCCCGGCGGCCATTTCGCCGACAACCCTGACTACGCGCACTCCTGGCCCGCGCACTGTGTGGCGGGCACGGAGGGCGTCGGCTTCCACCCGAACTTCGCGCCGGCCGTCGCCTCGGGCGCGATCGACGCCGTGTTCGACAAGGGCGCGTACTCCGCGGCCTACAGCGGCTTCGAGGGCACCGACGAGAACGGCACCTCGCTGGCCGACTGGCTCAGAGCGCGGGAGATCGACGAGGTGGACGTCGTCGGCATCGCCACCGACCACTGCGTACGGGCCACCGCCCTGGACGCGGCCCGCGAGGGCTTCCGCACCCAGGTGCTGCTCGACCTGACGGCCGGCGTCGCCGAGGAGAGCACCGGCCGCGCCCTGGAGGAGCTGCGCGCGGCCGGGGTGGAACTGACGGGCAAGCCGGTCGTCAGCTGACCATGGGGCCGCCCGCGGGCTGCTGCAGAGGCCCGGCCGGGCGTCTGAGCAGGCTGCGGATGGGGTGCCAGAGCTCGCCGACGACGGTGACACCGTTGTCGGGGGCGGTGCGCCATATGAGGCCGTCCGGGTGGTGCAGGACGGCCGTGATCTCGTCCGGGGTCGGCGGGGCCGCGTTGCCGCGCAGGTAGACCGCCCTCAGGCCCAGATTGCGCAGCCTGGTCAGGGCGCGCGCCCGGTTCTGGGCGAGGACGAGGACCCGCACCGCGGCGGAGCCCTCGGCGGCGGGGCTGGGCAGGTTCAGCGCCACCACCACGCTGCCGTTCGGCAGCTTGCAGAAACCTCCTGCGGCCATGCAGTCACACCCCCGTGCGCACCGGTGTCAATAAGAAATCCACAGCACGCACCTAAACACGATCGGCGGCAACCCGCCAGGGGTTACCGCCGATACGCCTGTGACCTGCAGAGATGCGGTTTACTTCACCGCGGGCGACACCTGGAGCAGGATCGAGGAGCCGTTCGTGGCCTCCTTGAGGATCCGGATCTTGGTGTTGGTGTCAGTGATCTTGACACCCACGCGCGGGTTGTTCACGTCGTAGTAGCTGTGCAGGTGGTCGTTGAAGATCGACACACCCTTCAGCGACGGGACGGTGGTCGCCTTGTCCGCCTTGTGCAGCGTGATGCTGTCGGTCGGGTAGAGGCTGAACGGCGAGTCGTAGGACTGCATGCGGGCACGCATCAGGGTGCCGTCGGACCACTTCAGCTGGGCCGGGTGGGCGTCGATGGGCAGCAGCAGACCGGCACCGGGGTGCTGGCTGGTGTTGTTGTCCGTCTGCGAGGTGTCCCACTTCCAGATCAGCAGACCGTTCTGGTACGGGTAGTGCTCCACCCAGGACGGCTTCGAGGCGAAGCCGAAGTTGTACGGGCCGACCTTGAGGGTCTTGTCGTACGACACGTACTGGCGGTTCTCCGCGATGTAGAACTGGTCGTACTGCGCGGTGAAGGAGGCGCCGACGCGGTCGAAGCCCTTCTTCGCCCAACCGGCGTCGTCGGTCTCGGCGTTGTCCGTGAACAGCGCGGTGCCGTCGGCGACGACGGAGATGTTGTCGGCGGTGAAGCCCTTCAGCGAGGTGCCGCCGTCCGTCTGGTAGCGGAAGCGCAGGTCGAACTTCTTGCCCGCGTAGGCGTCCAGGGAGTACGACAGCTTCTTCCAGCCGTCGACCGTGCCGGTCAGGGCCGGCTTGTCGCTGCCGTCACGGGTGATCGGCTGGCCGTCCACCGTGCCGTCCAGGACGGTCCAGTTGGTGCCACCGTCGGTGGACACCTCGGCGTAGAGGTAGTCGTAGTCCTTCTCGATCTCGTACCAGCCGTCGAGGTTCAGCGCCGCCGACGTCTTGCCGGTGAGGTCGACCGAGCGGGTGAGGGTGTTGCGCAGGTCGTCGCCGCGACCGCCCCACCACTGCTTGGTGCCGCCGGCCGGGGGGACGATCTCGGTGGTGACGGCCTTCTTGGGCAGCTTCACCACGAGCGCCTGGGCGTTGCGGTTGTTGTACTCGGCGACGCCCAGCTTGTGGCGGGAGTTCTTGCCGGCCGTGGCGGTCTCGAAGTCGAGCCAGCCGAGCTGCAGCTTGTCCCAGGCGGTCATGTCGCCGGGCATGTCACCGATGGTGTCCTTGCCCGTGCCGAGCCAGGAACCGGAGGACATCAGGGTCCAGAACCCGGTGGAGTTCTCGCCGCCCTGGGTGTCGTAGTGGTCCGGCAGACCGAGGTCGTGGCCGTACTCGTGGGCGAAGACACCGAGGCCGCCGTTCTCCGGCTGGATGGTGTAGTCGCCGACCCAGACGCCGGTGGAGCCGATCTGCGTGCCGCCGAGCTTGTTGCCCTCGGGGCCGGTGGCGCCGGCGTCGGTGCCGAAGGCGTACCAGCGGTGGGCCCAGATCGCGTCCTCGCCCTGGGCGCCGCCGCCCGCGGACTCGTCCTCACCGGCGTGGACGATCTGGAAGTGGTCGATGTAGCCGTCGGCCTCGTTGAAGTTGCCGTCGTTGTCGTGGTCGTAGCGGTCCCACTGGTCGTAGCCGGCCAGCTTCGCCTTGATCTCGGCGTCGGTCTTGCCGGCGGCCTTCTGGCCGGCGACCCACGCGTTGACGCCGTCCTGCACCGCGAACCAGGCGCAGTTGTCCGGGTCGCAGGCGTTGGAGCCGTAACGGGCCTCGTTGTACGGGACCTTGACCCAGTCCTGCACCTCGCCCTCGACCGAGTAGCGGCCCGAGGACTGCTTCTCGTAGTAGGTCTTCATCGAGGCGGTGCCGTGGCCGAAGTACAGGTCCTGGAAGTGCTCGCGGCTGTAGTCCGCCTGCCAGGCCGTGCTGTTGTCCTCGGCGCGGTTGGGCTGCTCGATCTTGTTGTGCAGCGGGCCGGGCGTGCCGCCGTAGCGGCTGTCGACCTGGTCACCGAACTCCACCAGGATGGTGAAGATCTTGTCGGTCTTCTCCCGGCCGAGCTCGACGTACTTGTCGCCGCGACGGCTCTCCAGTTCGACGACCTGCGAGCCGCCGCGGTTCTGGATTTCCGCCTTGCCGGAAATGACCTGCTTCAGGGCTTCTTCGCGCTGAGCGGCCTGGGTCTTGCTGAACGGGCCCTCGAGGTCGTGCTCCTGCTCGAGAACCTTGGGAGCCGCCGGGTCCCGGCGGTCGGCGGCGGGTGCCTTGGGGGCACCGGCCGAGTCGGCCTGGGCCACGGCGAACGTCGAGAACGTCGCGGTGGCCGCAGCGAGCGCAACGGCGGTCGCCGCGGCTCTGAACGTCCAGGGTCTGCTGGTCACTTGAGATCCTCCCCCGCGTCCGCGCGCACGGAAGGAAGGGGTCCTGGTCATGGATGGGCGCCCGCGCGCGTGATCAACGCGTGTTCAAGTGACGACATTGGACTAGAGGTTGCGCGGAAAAGACAGATCTTGACTTGAGCAGGTCAAGTGCACTATGCGGAACCACCGCCTCGCTCAGCGAACGCCGGGTCCGACTTCCCGTCATATTCAACGGGCGCATGCATATGTCCAGCTGATGGACGGCATGACTCGGTGCGCCCCCTGTGCACCGGCCCTGTAGGGAAGGTCACGCTTACCCCCCGTTCCGGTCGGGCATGCAGGCGGTGAGCCTTGCCCCCGCTTCCGAGGACACGATTGCCATGCCTCGTCCGACTGCCGCACAGCTCGTCTACGGTTCGTGCACCGTGATCCTGTCCACGCTCGCCATGCTGCTGCTGTCCGGGGCCGGTTCGGCCGCGGGTGTCGCGGTGGTCGCCGCCGTCGCGCTCACGCTCGGGCTGCTGGTCTCCCTGGCCGTGCCGGCGCGCACGCCCGCGCGGCCGACGCGTCCGGCCGCGGCGACACAGCCGTCGCCCGCCCAGCAGGAGCCGGTGGCGGCGTCGGTCGCCGCAGACAACTGACGGCACGGACAAGCGAAAAGGGGCAGCTCGACCTGATCCACCCCTTTTCTTCCCGCTGGTTCAGCCGTTGGTGCTGACCACGACCGTCTTGGCCGCCTTGTCGTGCAGGCCCTGCTTGTAGGGCTTGTCGAAGAAGCTCCAGCCGCCGCAGATCGCGGTCCACAGACAGGCGCAGCAGAACGCGAACGGCACCCACAGCACCACCGAGCGGATCAGCGTGGCCTGCACCGAGGGCGTCGCGCCGTTCTCCAGGTTGGCCACCCGCATCCTGAGCCACTTCTTGCCGAGCGTCTGGCCCGTCCTGGCGATCATGAAGGTGTCGTACGCGATGTAGAGGACAGCCGCGACCAGCGACTGCCCGAAGGACTTGCCGACCTCGACGTCGTCGGCGTCCACGTCGTAGTTGTCGACGCCGAAGCCCCAGGTGAGCAGCCACACGACGACGGCCACGAGGATCATGTCGACGATCCTCGCGAGGGTGCGCCTGCCGCTGTCGGCGAGCGGCGGCATGCCGGCCAGCGGGTCGGCCGGGTACCCGCCCCCGCCGTAGGCGTCACCGCCGCCGTAGGGGCCACCACCGCCGTACGGGCCCCCGGGGGGCGGGGGCTGACCGCCGTACGGGGGAGGCTGCGCGCCACCGCCGCCCGGCGGCACGTCGTACGGCGAGCCCGAGCCCTCACCGGGCGGGGGCTGCTTCCTGAACGGGTCGTCCTCCGGCGGCTGGCCGCCGGAGCCGGGGGGCGGTTCGGTGCTCATGGCCCGAGTGGACCGCGAGGCCCCCGGCGGCGCATCCGGCGCGCGGCCGTCCGGGCTACCCGGCCGTCCGTGCTACGCCGTCCGTCGCTACCCGGCCACGAAGGTGTGGGCCACCTTGTCGTGCCAGCACTGGCGCCACGGGCGGTCGAACAGGCCCCACAGGACGCCGATCACGCCGAAGCAGAGCAGGCCGGGGACGCTGTAGACCAGCCAGCGGCGCAGTGCGGCGCCGAAGGCGGGGGGCTCGTGCGCCTCGATGTCGCGCACCTCCAGGCCCAGCGCCCGCTTGCCGAGCGTGCGGCCCCACTTGGCGGTGGGCAGCGCCTCGTAGAGGACGCCGGTCAGCAGCAGGACGGCCAGCACGACGCCGAGGTACGCCGACGTGGTGCCGTCCAGCAGCCAGACGGTGACCGTCTGCCCGGACAGCTTGGCCTCGTCGATCTTGCCCTGGACGTGGTCCAGCGCCTTGGTGCCGAGGGGCACGGCGGCCGCCGCGGTGACGCCCGCGACGACGACGGTGTCGATCAGCCGGGCCGCCAGCCGCTTGCCGAGCCCCGCCGGGCGGGCCGAGGCCTGCCGGCGTGCCGCCGCCTGGAAGATGTCCTCCACGGGCGGCTTCCAGGGCGCGACGGGCTGCTCCTCCCCCGGCCCGGCCGCGAGGCGGTGCACCTGCTGCGCCCAGGACGACTGGCTCCCGCCGGGGCCGGTGGTGAGCGGGGAGCCGACCGCCACCGGGGAGGGCTGCGGCGAGCCCACCGACTGCGGGGGAACGCCCGGGGTGGGCTGCGGGGCCGAGGGCGCGGGGGCGGACTGCGGGCCGGAAGGCGCAGCACCGTCCTGGGCGTTGCCCTGCGGAGTGGCGGCCGCTCCCGTGGGGCCCTGGCCCGCGGCCCGCTCGGCGGCGGCCTTGCCCGCGCCGAAGCCGGGTGCTCCCGCGCGCGGGGAGACGGCCCGGAAGGTCATGGTCCCCTCGTCGGAAGGACCGGGACGGGAACCGGCCCCCGCCGAGGCGGCACCGGAACCGCCGGCCCCGCCCGCGAAGCGAGGGCCGCCGCCGGGGCCGTCGGTGCCGGGGGCACTCGTACCCGAACCGGTGACGCCCGGACTGCCGGCCGGGCCCGCCGGGGGCTGCTCGCCGCCCGCCGTCGGGCGGCGGAAGACGAAGGTGTTGCCGCTGTCGGCGTCGGGCGCGTCGGCGGGGACGCGCGGGTCGGCGCCCGAGGCGCCCCAGGAGACACGGCGGTCCTGGTCGCCGCCGAAGCCGGACTGCCGGCTGCGGTCGGCGCCCCACGCGGAGGCCGGCTCGGCCGGAGTCTGCTCCGGTTGCGGGTCCTCGTCGAAGAAGTGGGGGCCGGTCTCCTCCACGGCGGGCGGCGGCGTCGCCATGCCCGGCGGCGGTGCGAGCGGCTCGCCGTCGGACGGCGCCGGGCGGCTGGTGCCGGGCACCCAGGCAGAACCGTTCCAGTAGCGGACGTATCCGGGAATGGAAGGGTCCGGGTAGTAGCCCTCGCGGGGCCGGTCGTCACCGGGGGCCGGGGTTGGGGCGCTCATGTCCGTCGTCCCGTATCTGCTCGGGGGTCGTATGGGGGCCTCCACATCTATCAGACGCGCGCAACCGGCAGGGCCCGTCCCGCAGGACCGACTCCTTTCCGGGCAACGCCGTACCCCGTCTCCACGCAGCCCGGAAAAAAATTTCTCAGAACCCGCGTAATGCTCCGGGCCCACCCCGCTCTCCACTCGTACGGGCCCGCCCCTGGGCCAGCGTGAGACCCGTACGCCAGACCCGTACGAGGAAGGAACGGACATGCACAACACCGTCGTGGAGCGCGAGCTGGAGCTCAAGCTCATCCTGTCGCCCGAGCGCAGCATCCCGGTCCCTGCCCGGCTCGGCTACCGCACCGACGACCCGTTCGCGGTGCAGATCACCTTTCACATCAACTCCGAGCACCCGGTGCACTGGACCTTCGCCCGTGAGCTGCTGGTGGAGGGCGTCTTCCGGCCCTGCGGGCACGGGGACGTGCGGGTGTGGCCGACCAAGGTGGCGGGGCGCAGCGTCGTGCTGATGGCGCTCAGCTCGCCGGACGGCGACGCCCTGCTGGAGGCGCCCGCCGCGCAGGTGTCGTCCTGGCTGGAGCGCACGCTGCGGGTGGTCCCGCCGGGCTCCGAGGCGGAGCAGCTCGGCATCGACGACGGCCTCGCCGAGCTGCTGGCGCCGACTCCGGCCGACGACCTGTGGCTGCGCGACCCGTGGCCGTCGGACGAGTCGATGGACGGGGAGTGAGCCGTCGGCCCGGTGGTTCAGAACACCTTGCCCGGGTTGAGGATGCCCAGCGGGTCGAAGACCTGCTTGATCTGCCGCTGCATCTCCACCCCGACGGGGCCGATCTCGCGCGCCAGCCATTCCTTCTTCAGGACGCCGACGCCGTGCTCGCCGGTGATGGTGCCGCCGAGTTCCAGGCCGAGGGCCATGATCTCGTCGAAGGACTCGCGGGCGCGCCGGGACTCGTCGGGGTCGGTGGCGTCGAAGCAGACGGTGGGGTGGGTGTTGCCGTCACCGGCGTGGGCGACGACGCCGATGGTCAGGGCGTACTTGTCGGCGATGCGCTCGACGCCCGCGAGCATGTCGCCGAGTCTGGAGCGCGGTACGCACACGTCGTCGACCATCGCCGTGCCCTTGAGGGCCTCCAGCGCGGTCAGCGACAGCCGACGGGCCTTGAGGAGCAGCTCGGACTCGGCGGGGTCGTCGGCGGGCACGACCTGGGTGGCTCCGGCGGCCTCGCACAGGGCGCCGACGGCGGCGAGGTCGGCGGCCGGGTCGTGGCTGTCGAACGCGGCGAGCAGCAGCGCCTCGGTGCTGTCGGGCAGCCCCATGCGGGCGAGGGCGTTGACCGACTTGACGGTCGTACGGTCCATCAGTTCGAGGAGGGACGGGACGTGCCCGTCGGCCATGATGCGGCAGACGGCGTCGCAGGCGGCGGCCGCGGAGGCGAACTCGGCGGCCAGCACGAGCTGCTGGGGCGGCTGCGGCTTCAGGGCGAGCGTGGCCCGGACGACGACGCCCAGCGAGCCCTCCGAGCCCACGAACAGGCGGGTGAGGTCGTATCCGGCGACGCCCTTGGCGGTGCGGCGGCCGGTGGACATCAGGCGGCCGTCGGCGAGTACGACGTCCAGGCCGAGGACGTACTCGGCCGTCACGCCGTACTTCACACAGCACAGGCCGCCCGAGGCCGTGCCGATGTTGCCGCCGATGGTGCACATCTCCCAGCTGGAGGGGTCGGGCGGGTAGGCCAGGCCGTGTTCGGCGACCGCGCGGGAGAGGGCGGCGTTGACGACGCCCGGTTCGACGACGGCGATGCGGTCGACCGGGTCGATCTCCAGGATGCGGTCCATCTTGGTGAGGGACAGGACGATGCAGCCGTCGGAGGCGTTGGCCGCGCCGGACAGGCCCGTGCGGGCCCCCTGCGGGACGACGGGGACGCGCAGTTCGGTCGCGGTGCGCATGACGTGCTGGACCTGTTCGACCGTGCGGGGCAGGACCACCACGGCGGGGGCGCCGGCCGGGCAGAAGCTCGCCATGTCGTGGGCGTAGGACGCGGTGACGTCCGGGTCGGTCAGGACGGCCTCGGCCGGGAGGCCCGCGCGCAGCCGGTCGGTGAGGTTGCCCTGCGCCTCGTCGGGCGCGGCTTCGATACGGCTCATGATCACAGCCTGGCACCCGGGGCCATCGGTGTGAACCCCGCGGGCGGCGCCCCTGGGCTGCCCGGGTGCGGTCGTCGTACTGGCGCACAGTGAGCGGCATGGAGAGCGAGGAGAAGGCGGCACGGCTGCGGGTCCGCCTGGCGAACGGGGTGGTCGTCGGGGCGCTGGTGGGGTGTCTGGGGTTCGGCGGATGGCTGATGGCGCTGCCGCCGGACGGGCGGGACGGGGCGGCGGGGTCGCCGGGGCCGCTCGCGTTGGCGCAGACGGCGGTCACGGCCGGGGTGCCGGCCGCGCTGCCCGATCTGGCGGCGCTGATCGCCGACCGGGAGGCGCACCTGCGCGGGCATCCGAAGGACAGCGAGTCATGGGCGGTGCTCGGGGCGGCGTACGTGGAGCAGGGGCGGCGGCTGGCCGACGCCGAGTGGTTCCCGCGGGCCGAGCGCGCGCTGCGGACCTCCCTGCGGGGCCGCAGGAACGCGCAGGCGCTGGAGGGCCTCGCCGTGCTGGCGAACGCCCGCAGGGATTTCCGTACCGCACGCGGCTACAGCGAGGCCGCGCTCAGGGCGGACGCCCGGCGCTGGACGGCGTACGGGCCGCTGATCGAGGCGTGCACCGGGCTGAACGACCACAAGGCGGCGAAGCGGGCCCTCGACCGGCTGCTGGAGCTGCGCTCCGGCCCGGCCGTACAGGCGCGGGCGGCGGCCGTGTACCGGGACCGGGGCTGGCGGGAGGACGCGGCGGCGGCGCTGTCGGACGCGGCCGCGGCGGCCCGCACGCCGGCCGAGCGGGCGGCGTGGCTTGAGCGGGGCGGGCAGCTGGCGTTCGAGCGCGGGGACCGCGAGGCGGCACTGAGCCACTTCCAGGAGGCGCTGCGCACGGACCCCGACCAACGGGCCGCACAGGCCGGGCAGGGGCGCGCGCTGGCGGCCCTGGGGCGCACGACGGAGGCGCTGAGCGCCTACCGGGCGGCGCTGGAGAAGCAGCCGGTGCCGCAGTACGCGCTGGAGCTGGGCGAGTTGTACGAGTCGCTGGGGCTGGGGCAGGCGGCGCGGGTGCAGTACGACCTGCTGCGCGAGCGGGTGCGGGCGGCCGGCGCGGGCGGGGTGGACGAGGAGCTGGTGCTCGGCGTGCTGGAGGCGGACCACGGGGATCCGGCGGCGGCCGTACGGCGGTTGCGGGCGGAGTGGCAGCGGCAGCCGGGGATCGCGGTGGCGGACGCGCTGGGCTGGGCGCTGCACCGGGCCGGGCAGGACGAGGAGGCGCTCACCTTCGCCCTACGGGCGACGGACGCGGAGCACGGGGGCGGGGTGCGCAGCGCGCTGTACACCTTCCACCGCGCGATGATCGAGCGGGACCTGGAGATGGTCGGTCCCGCCCGGCGGCATCTTCAGGAGGCGCTGCGGATCAATCCGTACTTCTCGCCTCTGCACGCGCCGGTGGCCCGCCGGGCGCTGGACGCGCTCGGCGAGCCACCGAAGACACCGCTGCCCGAGATGCGTTAGAGGTTGCCGCGCTTGGCCTGCTCGCGCTCGATCGCCTCGAACAGGGCCTTGAAGTTGCCCTTGCCGAAGCCCATGGAGCCGTGCCGCTCGATGAGCTCGAAGAACACCGTCGGGCGGTCCTGGACCGGCTTGGTGAAGATCTGCAGCAGGTAGCCGTCCTCGTCGCGGTCGGCGAGGATCTTCAGCTCGCGCAGGGTGTCGACCGGTACGCGGGTGTCGCCGACCCACTCGCCGAGGGTGTCGTAGTAGGAGTCCGGGGTGTCGAGGAACTGGACTCCGGCCGCGCGCATGGTGCGGACGGTGGCGACGATGTCGTTGGTGTTCAGCGCGATGTGCTGGACGCCGGCGCCGCCGTAGAACTCCAGGTACTCGTCGATCTGGGACTTCTTCTTGGCGATGGCGGGCTCGTTGATCGGGAACTTGACCTTGAGCGTGCCGTCGGCGACGACCTTGGACATCAGGGCGCTGTACTCGGTGGCGATGTCGTCGCCCACGAACTCCTTCATGTTCGTGAAGCCCATGACCTTGTTGTAGAAGCCGACCCACTCGTTCATCTTGCCGAGCTCGACGTTGCCGACGCAGTGGTCGATGGCCTGGAAGGTGCGCTGGGCGGGCGGCTCGACCATCGGCTTGGCGGCGACGTAGCCGGGCAGGTAGGGGCCGTCGTAGCCGGAGCGGTCGACGAGGGTGTGGCGGGTCTTGCCGTAGGTGGCGATCGCGGCGAGGACGACGGTGCCGTGCTCGTCCTTCAGCTCGTACGGCTCGGCGACGGAGGTGGCGCCGTGCTCGATCGCGTAGGCGTGGGCGGCGCGGGCGTCGGGGACCTCGATGGCGAGGTCGACCACGCCGTCGCCGTGCTCGGCCACGTGCTCGGCGAGGAAGTGGCCCCAGGGGGTGGCGGCCTTGATCACCGAGGTGAGCACGAACCGGGCGGAGCCGTTCTCCAGCACGTAAGCCGCGGTCTCGCGGCTGCCGTTCTCCGGTCCGGAGTACGCGACCAGCTTCATGCCGAAGGCGGTGGAGTAGTAGTGCGCCGCCTGCTTGGCGTTGCCCACGGCGAAGACGACCGCGTCCATTCCCTTGACCGGGAAGGGATCGGCCTGCCGGGCGGTGTCGGGAGTGTGGTGTGTGGTCTGCGTCATAGCCGAAGCCTCGCGCCGACCTGCAAGGTGCGCAATAGTTCGCGTATTCACTGGGCAATCTGTGCAGTGACCGGGCCGTAGTGGCGGGCTTTCTGTACAGGATGACCACCTCGGAGGGACTTGTGGCGATCGATCATCTGGACGGCCGGATCATCGTGCTGCTGGCGCGCGAGCCGCGCATCGGGGTGCTGGAGATGTCCCGGCGCCTCGGCGTGGCGCGCGGCACGGTGCAGGCGCGCCTGGACCGGCTTACGTCGAATGGAGTCATCCGCGGCTTCGGTCCCGAGGTCGATCCGGCGGCCCTCGGCTACCCGGTCACGGCGTTCGCCACGCTGCAGATCCGGCAGGGCCAAGGGGCCGATGTGCGGGCGCACTTGGCGACCGTGCCGGAGGTGCTGGAGCTGCACACCACGACCGGCAGCGGGGACATGCTGTGCCGTCTGGTGGCCCGCTCGAACGCCGATCTCCAGCGTGTGATCGACCTGGTCGTCGGTTTCGATGGGATCGTCCGGGCCTCCACCGCGATCGTCATGGAGAACCCCGTTCCGCTGCGGGTCATCCCGCTGGTGGAGCAGGCCGCGGAGGACCGGAGGGAGTGATCTGAGCCGACCTTGGGGTGAGCGCGCTTGAACTTCTGGGAGTACCTCGGCAACCGCCACCAGCAACTGCTCACGGACGCCTTCCAGCACGCCAGCGCCGTGTTCCAGTGCATGGTCGTGGCGACCGTGCTCGGGGTGCTGATCGGTGTCGTCACCTATCGCAGCGACTGGGCCGGGAACCTGGCCACCATCGCCACCTCCACCGTGCTGACCATTCCGTCGCTGGCGATGATCGGCCTGCTCATCCCGGTCGTCGGGCTCGGTGTGCCGCCGACGGTGATCGCTCTGATCCTCTACGGGCTGCTGCCGATCGTGCGCAACTCGATCGTCGGCCTGCGCGGGGTCGATCCGTCCCTGGTGGACGCCGCGAAGGGCATCGGGATGTCCCGGCTGATGCGGCTGGCCCGGGTGGAGCTGCCGCTGGCGTGGCCGCCGATCCTGACCGGCATCCGGGTCTCGACGCAGATGCTGATGGGCATCGCGGCCATCGCCGCCTACGCCTCCGGGCCCGGCCTCGGCAACGAGATCTTCCGCGGGATCGCGTCCCTGGGCAGCAAGAACGCGCTCAACCAGGTGCTCGCGGGCACGCTCGGGATCATCGTCCTGGCCCTGTTGTTCGACGCCGTGTACGTCCTGATCGGGCGGCTGACGATTCCGAGGGGGATCCGTGTCTGAGTCCAGTGCATCAGGGGCGTCCATCGAGCTGGAGAACCTCACCAAGCGGTATCCCGGCAATCCGCAGCCGTCCGTCGACAACGTCAACATGGAGATCAAGGCGGGCGAGACGGTCATCTTCGTCGGGCCGTCCGGCTGCGGTAAGTCGACGACACTCAAGATGATCAACAGGTTGATCGAGCCGTCCAGTGGTCGCATCCGGATCAACGGTGAGGACGTGACGGACATCGATCCGGTCAAGCTGCGCCGCAAGGTCGGCTACGCGATCCAGTCGGCCGGCCTGTTCCCGCACATGACCGTCGCCCAGAACATCGCGCTGGTGCCGAAGATGATCGGCTGGTCCAAGGGCCGCATCAAGGACCGCGTGGAGGAGCTGCTGGACCTGGTGGGCCTGGACCCGGGCGAGTTCCACGGCCGCTATCCGCGCCAGCTCTCCGGCGGCCAGCAGCAGCGGGTCGGGGTGGCAAGGGCGCTGGCCGCGGACCCTCCGGTGCTGTTGATGGACGAGCCGTTCGGTGCGGTCGACCCGATCACGCGTGACCATCTCCAGGACGAGTTGATCAGGCTGCAGCACGAACTGCACAAGACGATCGTGTTCGTCACCCATGACTTCGACGAAGCGATCAAACTGGGCGACCGGATCGCGGTGCTGCGCGAACGCTCACACATCGCTCAGTTCGACACCCCCGAGGCGATTCTGACCAACCCGGCCGACGATTTCGTCTCCGGTTTCGTCGGCGCCGGAGCGGCCCTGAAGCGGCTCAACCTCACCCGCGTACGGGACGTGGAGATCACCGACTATCCGACGGTGACCGTGGACACTCCGCTGCAGGAGATCTTCCTGATGCTGCGCTCCAGCGGCACCAACGAGATCCTGCTGCTCGACAAGCGCGGCCGCCCCTACAAGTGGCTTCGGCGCGGCGACCTGATGCGGGCCAAGGGCTCGCTCGCCCGCGCGGGCACGCTCGTGCACGACACGGTGACCCGGGACGCGACCCTGCGCGACGCGCTGGAGGCGGTGCTCACCGACAACGCCGGCCGGGTGGCGGTGACCGGGCGGCGCGGGGAGTACACCGGCGTCGTCGACATGGAGACGCTGATGAACTCCGTGCACGAGCTGCTGGAGGCAGACCGGCTGGACGCCATGGAGCACCAGCACGAGCTGGAGGAGGCGCGGGCCGAGCGCACCCACGCGGAGCAGGAGGGCTTCTCGGGGGAGGGGAAGGCGTGAGCACGCCCGAGCTGGAGGAACAGGAGCAGGAGGCGGAACGCACGCCGCCGCCGAGTCCGCCGCAGCGCAGGCGGGTCACCTGGCAGAAGCTGACCTTTCTGCCGGTGTTCCTGGTCGTCGTGCTGCTCACCACCTGGCTGTGGTTCCAGCAGGCCGACCTCGACACCATCTCCGAGAACGCGCTGTCCGACGGGCAGGTGTCCAAGGCGCTGTGGCAGCACGTCCAACTCACCGTGATCTCGACGTTCTTCGTGCTGGTCATCGCGGTCCCGCTGGGCATCCTGCTGACCCGTGGGGCCCTGCGCCGGGCCACCCCGCTGGTGATGGCCGTCGCCAACATGGGCCAGGCGACCCCCGCGATCGGTCTGCTCGCGCTGCTGGTGATCTGGCTGGGCATCGGCCGCAGGGCCGCCCTGATCGGCATGATCGCCTACGCCGTGCTGCCGGTGCTGTCCAACACGATCGCGGGCCTGCGCGCCAACGACCCGACCCTGCTGGAGGCGGCCCGCGGCATCGGGATGTCGCAGCTCGGGGTGCTGGCGAAGGTGGAGCTGCCGCTCGCGGTGCCGCTGATCCTGGCCGGTGTGCGTACGGCGCTCGTCCTCAACGTCGGCACCGCCACGCTGGCGACCTTCGGCGGAGGCGGCGGCCTGGGCGTGCTGATCACGGCCGGGATCACCAACCAGCGCATGCCCGTGCTGGTGCTCGGCTCGATCCTGACCATCGCGCTCGCCCTGCTGGTCGACTGGCTCGCGTCGCTGGCCGAACTGATGCTGCGGCCGCGCGGACTGGAGGCCGGACGATGAGGCGGGCCGCACTCCTCGCGCCGGCCGTGCTGCTCGCCGCGCTGCTGCCCGGCTGCGGTCTGACCAGCGGCTCCCCCATGGTCGACGACGTACGGCCCGGCTCGATCGGGAAGGGTGAGCCGCTCAAGGGCGCCCAACTGACCGTGACGTCCAAGTCGTTCACCGAGAGCCTCATCCTCGGCGCGATCACGGGCATCGCCTTCGAGGCGGCCGGCGCGGACGTCCTGGACCGGACCGGCATCCAGGGCTCCATCGGCGGGCGCGAGGCGGTCCTCAAGGGCGACGCGGACGCCATGTACGAGTACACGGGCACGGCCTGGATCACGTACCTGGGCAACAGCGAGCCCATCGACGACCCGCAGCGGCAGTGGGAGGCCGTGCGCAAGGCCGATGTGAAGAACGGGCTGACCTGGCTGCCGCCCTCGCGGCTGAACAACACGTACGCGCTGGCGATGAACCAGGACAACTTCAAGAAGTACGGCACGAAGACCCTGTCCGACGTGGCCGCGCTGGCGAAGTCCGACCCGGGGGCCGTCACCCTGTGCGTGGAGAGCGAGTTCGCCAACCGCGCGGACGGGCTGCGCGGCATGCAGGAGCTGTACGGGATGAACGTACCGGCGTCCCGGATCACCCAGATGGACACCGGGATCATCTACACACAGGCCGAGAAGGGCAGTTGCACCTACGGAGAGGTCTTCACCACCGACGGGCGCATCAAGTCGATGCACCTGGAGGTCATGGAGGACGACAAGAAGTTCTTCCCCAACTACAACGCCGCGCCCGAGATCAACTCGAAGACGTTCAAGAAGTGGCCGGCCATCGCGGAGGTGCTGGCCCCGGTGACGGCGAAGCTGGACAACGCGGTGGCGCAGGAGCTGAACGCCCGCGTGGACGTGGACGGGGAGGACCCGCACGCCGTGGCGCTGGACTGGATGAAGGACGAGGGGTTCGTGAAGGAGGGCTGAGGCTTTTCGGGTTCCAAAAGGTTCGTTGCAAAGACTCCCTTGCAAGGCTTTCTTTGCAACGCTACCTTTGTACGCATGGACGAGCCCGAGAAGCCCAAAACCCGCCAGCTGGACGCCCGTTCACTGCGCGGCCTTGCGCATCCCCTGCGGCTGGAGTTGCGGCGGGCGCTGCGCCTGCACGGCCCGGCCACCGCGTCGATGCTCGCCGAGCGCCTCGGCGAGTCCAGCGGGGCCACCAGCTACCACCTGCGGCAGCTCGCCGCGCACGGGTTCGTGACGGACGCCCCGGAGCGCGGCAAGGGCCGTGAGCGCTGGTGGCGGGTGGTCGACGACGGGATCAGCTTCGACGAGGGCCTGGTGCCCGACGCCGACCCCGCCACCCGGGGCGCCCTGGATGTCCTGATGCACGAAGCGGTGGCCAACCACGCCCGCGAGATGACCACCTTCGTCGCCACCCGCCACGACTGGCTTCCGGCGTGGTCCTCCCAGTCCACCGACCTGAGCGACTACACGCTGCGACTGACCCCCACCGAGGCAGCGGAGCTCATCGCGAAGATGCACGCGCTGATCGACAGCTACCGGGGCCGCGAAGAGCCTGACGCGACGGCCGTCCGCATCCACACGCACGCCTTCCCGATCTCCACCGACTGAGAAAGGCACACCCGATGACGACGCCCGACCTCGCCCGCTACACCCACCTGCGCACCGAGGCCGACGCCCACCGCCTCGCCCAGGACGCCCACCGGCCCGCCGACCTGCGTGAGCGCCTCGGCTGGACCCTCGTCGAGGTGGGGCTGCGCCTCGCCGCCCCGCAGCAGCGCCCGGCGCTGGCGCGTTAGCAGCTCGGCACGGTCCCCTTGCCGGTCTCCAGCGCCACCAGCGAGTCCACCGCGCCCTTCAGGGTGGTGACCGGGATCAGCCGCAGGCCCTCGGGAAGCTCCGAGCGGGCGTCGGAGCACTCGGCCTTCGGGACCAGGAAGACCGTCGCGCCGTCGCGCTTGGCGGCCTGCGTCTTCAGGGCCACACCGCCCACCGCGCCGACCCGGCCGGCCGCGTCGATGGTGCCCGTACCGGCGATGACGCGGCCGCCGGTGAGATCACGGCCGGGGCCGTCGCCGTTCAGCTTGTCGACGACGCCCAGGGAGAACAGCAGGCCCGCGCTGGGACCGCCGACGTCGGCGAGCTTCAGGGTGACCTTCACGTCGTCGGCGTCCAGCTTCAGGTAGTTCAGGGCGGCCTCGGCGGCGGCGTCCTGGGACTCCTTCATCTGCTCGGTGTTGTGCCGTTCGATCTCCTCGACCGTGTCACCGCTCGGATAGACCGAGTCGCGCGGCATGACCGCCCGGTCGGTGCGGAACCAGCTGTCCAGCACATCGGCGAGGGACACCCGCGCGTCCGGGCTGGTCGCCTCGATCGTGGTCATCCGCAGCTCGCCGCGCGTCTCGTCGGTCCGGGCGCCGGAGATCGTGATCACCGGGTCGCCCTTGTTCTCGCCCAGCACGTTCGCCGTCATCCCCGGCTGCGCCACCGAGAACGGCAGCGGCGCGAACGCGGCCGTGGCGAGCAGGGCCACGACGGGGACGGCACAGACGGCGACGGCCTGGGGGCGCGAGAGACGAGAGAGCACGGGGTCAATCTAACGTGACCCCTGAGTGCGGCCGTGCCCGCCCGCCAAGGGCCTCCCGCGGGGGAGAGCCGGCCCTTCCCGGTCGTACGGCGGTCAGCGCAGGGCCTCGGCGACCTCACGCGCCGCCTCGACGACCCGCGGCCCGACCCGCTCGGGCACCGCGTCGGCCAGCATGACCACGCCCACGCTGCCCTCCACGCCGGTCACCCCCACCAGGGGTGCGGCCGCGCCGCTCGCGCCGGCCTCCAGCTCGCCGTGGGTCAGTGTGTAGCCGGGGTCCTCGAAGGGCTTCTGGCGGGCGGAGAGTATCGCCTTGCCGGCGGCGCCCCGGTCCAGCGGATGCCGGAAACCCGCGCGGTAGGCGACGTGATAGTCGGTCCAGGTCGGCTCCACTACCGCGACGGCGAGGGCTTCCGCCCCGTCGACGAGGGTCAGATGCGCGGTCGCGCCGATGTCCTCGGCCAGTGAGCGCAGCGCCGGCAGCGCGGCCTCCCGCACCAGCGGATGCACCTGCCGCCCCAGCCCCAGCACGCCGAGCCCGACCCGGGCACGCCCGCCGAGATCACGGCGTACGAGCGCGTGCTGCTCCAGTGTGGCCAGCAAGCGGTAGACGACGGTCCGGTTGACGCCGAGTTTGTGGGAGAGCTCGGTAACAGTCAGCCCGTGGTCCGTGTCGGCCAGCAGCTTGAGGACTCTGAGTCCCCGGTCGAGCGTCTGGGAGGTCTCCGCGGTCACGACGCCCACTCCTTAGTGGTGAGGTCGGCAGCCCCCTCGCGGCAGATGCGTCGCCGAGTCCCGTCAGCGACGCGCTTTCAGAGGCCGCCGATCGGCTGACGGCCCGGCTTGTCCGGACCCAGTCGCTTCACGGCTGCGCTCCGCGGCGGCGCTGCCACGGGGCGTGTGCGTAGCGGGACATTAGCGAAGGGGGTTCGCTCAGCGGAAGGCTAAGTCCAGAATCCGGGCAAGGGTCGGAGTGACCTGCTCACCTTTGCCCGGAAACGCCCTGGGGGCGCGGGGCTCTGCTCGATATGCGGCTCCGCCGCGTGGGCGCGACCGACCACGACGGCGCGGCACCCGGAAGACGACACCGACCGGCCACGGTCACCGCATCCGAGTGGCCCACTCCTGCACCTTGGCGATCCTCTGCCGCAACTGCCCCGCCGTGGCCTCCGCGCTCGGCGGCCCGCCGCACACCCGCCGCAGCTCGGTGTGGATCACCCCGTGCGGCTTGCCGCTCTGATGGACGTACGCCCCGACCATCGTGTTGAGCTGCTTGCGCAGCTCCATCAGCTCCTTGTGCGTGACGACGGGCCGCCGCTCGGCGGGCATCTCCAGAAGATCGGCTTCCGCGTCCGGCTTCTTGCGGCTGTGGGCGATCTGCCGGGCCTGCCGCTTCTGCAGCAGCAGCTGCACCTGCTCGGGTTCCAGGAGCCCCGGGATGCCGAGGTAGTCCTGCTCCTCCTCGCTGCCCGGGTGGGCCTGCATACCGAACTCGGCGCCGTTGTACATGACCCGGTCGAAGACGGCGTCGGACTCCAGCGCCTCGAACGGCAGCATGTCCTGCTCGCCGGTGTCCTCGTCCTTCTGCTGCTCGGCCTCCTGGAGGAGCTTGTCCTCCTCGGCGTACGGGTCCTCCTCGCCGTCCTTCTTCGGCTTGTCGAGGACGTGGTCGCGCTCGACCTCCATCTCGTGCGCGAAGGTGAGCAGGTCGGGCACGGTCGGCAGGAACACCGACGCCGTCTCGCCCCGCCTGCGCGAACGCACAAAACGTCCGACGGCCTGAGCGAAGAACAACGGTGTGGAGATGGTGGTCGCATACACACCGACCGCGAGCCGGGGCACGTCGACACCCTCGGACACCATGCGGACGGCGACCATCCACCGGTCGTTGCTGTCGCTGAACTCGTCGATCCGGTTCGAGGCTCCCGCGTCGTCCGACAGCACGAGCGTCGCCTTCGTGCCGGTGATCTCGCGGATCAGCTTGGCGTAGGCGCGCGCGGAGTCCTGGTCGGAGGCGATGACGAGAGCGCCCGCGTCCGGGATGGCCTTCCTGACCTCGGTCAGCCGCTGGTCGGCGGCGCGCAGCACGCTGGGCATCCACTCGCCGCGCGGGTCCAGCGCGGTCCGCCAGGCCTGGCTGATCGCGTCCTTGGTCATCGGCTCGCCGAGCCGGGCCTCGATCTCGTCGCCCGCCTTGGTGCGCCAGCGCATGTTGCCGCTGTAGGACAGGAAGATCACCGGGCGCACGACGTGGTCGGCGAGGGCGGAGCCGTAGCCGTAGGTGTAGTCGGCCGCCGACCGCCGGATGCCGTCCTGACCCTCCTCGTACGTCACGAAGGGGATCGGGTTGGTGTCGGACCGGAACGGCGTACCGGTCAGCGCGAGCCGGCGGGTGGCGGGCTCGAAGGCCTCCAGGCAGGCCTCGCCCCACGACTTGGAGTCACCGGCGTGGTGGATCTCGTCCAGGATCACCAGGGTCTTGCGCTGCTCGACCCGGTTGCGGTGCAGCATGGGCCGCACCCCGACACCGGCGTACGTCACGGCCACGCCGTGGTACTCCTTGCCGAGCGGGCCCGCGCTGTACTCCGGGTCCAGCTTGATTCCTATCCGCGCCGCGGCCTCCGCCCACTGCTTCTTCAGATGCTCGGTCGGCGCGACCACGGTCACCTGCTGCACGACGTGGTGATGCAGCAGCCAGGACGCCAGCGTCAGCGCGAAGGTCGTCTTGCCTGCGCCGGGCGTGGCGACCGCGAGGAAGTCACGCGGCTGCTCCTGGATGTACTTCTCCATCGCACCCTGCTGCCAGGCGCGCAGCTTGCTCGCGGTGCCCCAGGGGGCGCGGCCCGGGAAGGCCGGCGACAGGTGGTGGGAGTGGGAGGCAGAAGCGGCGGTGGTAGTCACGGTCTCCGTACGGGGGTGGCTCGGCTACGTATGACAACCGGGCCACCCTACCGGCGACCCGGCCCCGTCAACGCGCGAACGACACCCGGTCGCCCGCGGGTGGGACTGACGTCACAGCAGCCGCAGCCGCCTCGCGGTCTCCCCCACGTCACTCAGCTCACCCGCGGCCACGGCGACGACCAGGTCGTACGCCACGTCCTGGTCGCATCCCGTGAGATCGACGCCGTTCACCGCCAGGAACGTGGCCGCCGCCAGCCATGCCGTGCGCTTGTTGCCGTCGACGAGCGGATGGTTCGTCGCGAGGGCGTGGAGCAGGGCGGCGGCCTGCTCGTGCACGTCGGTGTAGGCCTGCTCGCCGAACATCCGCGCCCGTGGGCGCCGTACGGCGGACTCGAACAGCCCGGGCTCCCGCACCCCGGGCTCCTTCCCGCCGAACGCGATCCGCGCGATCGTCCGGGCCTCCCCGACGCGGAGGTGCCTGGTCATTCGCCCAGCCTCCGCAGCAGGTCGGCGTGGGCGCCGGCCAGCACCTCGGCGGCAACCCGCACCCGCGACGCCTCCTTCGCCAGCCGCTCCTCGACGGCGTCCCGCGCGATGTCCTGCGGACGGCGTCCGGTGGCGTCGGCGAGGTCCTCCAGGGCACGGCCCAGGTCGGGCGGCAGGGACACGGTCAGCTCGTACATGGCGGCGAGGCTATGCGGGACCGACCCTGCGCCGCGAGGCGTTTACCACCGACGCGCGCCCTTCCCCGCCCGCGCGAGCCGCTCACCGCTCCCGCAGCCGCGTCGTCACCCACGCCCCCACCAGCGCCACCGCCGCCATCGGCAGGAACACCGCCGCGAAGGCCGTCGGGTGGGAGCCGGAGGCCTCGGTCGCGGCGTGGGTGACCGTGCCGCCGCCGAGTGCCGCGAAGGCGGCGCCGCCCGCGGAGAGGAGGAGGACGTTGGACAGGCCGTCGGATATCTGGAGCGCGGCGGAGTTGGTGCCGGCCTCCTCCGGGGCGGAGAGGTGGAGCAGCAGCACGCTGGTGGAGGAGATCACCAGGCCCATGCCGAAGCAGCCGAAGCCCCAGGCGACCGCAACAGTCCAGGCAGGCACCCAGTCGATCAGTACGCTCGGCGCGGTGGCGATGGCCACGGCCACCAGCACCATGCCCAGCGTGATCAGCCGCTGCCGGTAGGGCTCCACCCGAGGCCGCGACTGCACCCACGAGCCCAGCGCCCACGTCCCGCCGCCCGCCGCGAGCGAGAACCCGGCCAGCGTCGGCGACAGCCCCCGCTGCGTGACCAGCATCAGCGGCACGAACGACTCGGCCGCGATGAACGACCCCGCCGCCAGCCCGCGCAGCAGCACCACGGAGGGCAGCCCCCGCGCCGCCCGGTAGGTGCCGCGCGGCAGCAGCCCCAGCGCGGCCGGCACCAGCAGCGCGGCCCCGGCGACGCCGGGCACGAGCGATATCCACCGCAGGTCCTGCGCCGCGTACTGCAGCAGTCCCGCCCCCAGGGAGATACCGAGCGCGAGGCGGATGCGGCGCCGGTCGGAGGACCCACGCACCTCGCTGTCCGCCTTCTCCCCCACCGGACCCGACGCCCGGCTGCGTATCTGCGGCAGCGCGAGGGCCAGCGGGAAGACCACCAGCACCGGGATGCCGATGAACACCCAGCGCCAGCCGACGTGCTCGGTCACCGCACCCGCCGCGAGGGGGCCGACGATCGACGGTACGACCCAGCTCGCGGCGAACGCCGCCATGATCGCCGGGCGGAGCCGCTCCGGATAGGCGCGGCCCACGACGACGTACAGCGCGACGATCACCAGGCCGCCGCCGAACCCCTGGACCGCCCGGCCGAGGATGAACAGCCACATCGCGCCGGCCGTCCCGGACAGCAGCAGCCCCGCCGCGAAGGCCGATATGCCCCCGGTCAGCGCCCCGAGCGGGCCGCGCCTGTCCGACCACTGGCCGGACAGCACCATCCCGAACAGGCTCGTCGTGAAGTACCCGGAGAACGCGAACGCGTACAGCGACACCCCGTCCAGCTCCCGCGCGGCCACCGGCATGGCCGTCCCCACCGCGGTCGCCTCGAACGCGATCAGCAGCACCACGGACACGATCCCGATGCTCAGCGCCCGGTAGGCACGGCTCAGCACGCCCTCGTCGGCCCGCCCGGCCGAGGTGGGATCGGAGTTCTGTGCGGCGACGTCCGTGTCGCGCGGTTCCAGGGCTGTCATGGTCGTCAGCGTAAGGCCCGAAGCAGTATTTGACCCCTGTCGGGAGACTCGCTCGGACTGGGACCTTGGTCGTACGACCGGCACGATGACGCCCCCCTTTCATGAACGGCGTATGGCAGTCCCGTTGCAGGGCGGGCCCGTCCCTTGAGCTCTCAACAGGCCCCGGCCTACGGTCGTTTCACCGAGTTCGACAGGGGCCCGAACCCCGGCGGACTCGCCAACGGCCGTGTGCCCGAGTGGTTCAGGGAGTCGCCTGCAAAGCGACTTACGCGGGTTCGATTCCCGCCACGGCCTCCAACAGCGCGGACTCCCGGCGCACTTGCCACAGGGAGAAGGCGAAGGTGGAGACGTCCGCGCTCAGCGGATGCAGTGTGCCTTCGGGTTCGCTCCAGTCGAGGAGGCGGCCCGTACGGCCGTCGAGGACGACGCTGCTGTCCTGCGTGAGGCGGCCGAGGCGTATCAGGTGGTCGGTATCGGCCGTGGGCAGAGGCAGTTCAGGACGTTCCTCCGCGACGTACTCCCCCAGTGGCGCCAGCGGGAACTCCGTGTCCAGGACGAAGAGGAAGCCCTCTTCCGGCAGCCCCGTCTCGCGCAGGAACCGGCGGGTGGGTTCGTGGATGAGGGCCGTCGGGAAGTCGACGTCCTCGAAGCGGACGACGCGGCCCCGGCCGAACTCCCGGTCCAGCAGGCGGTAGGGCAGGTCGAGGGCCAGCCCGGAGCGGCCCTGTGCGAACTTCGGCGGCAGCCGCAGCGGCGGCTCACTCGTCAGCAGCGTCATTGTTTCCCCCGTGCGCGTTGGTGCTCAGGGGCAGCAGCCGCCACGGAATCCAGGCAGCGCCGCCCACTGCCAGAAGACTACGCGGCACCACTGACAACGCCCCCGACTTGGGGAAAACCCCGCAAGCCCGGCCAACCGACCCCGCGATCGTCGGCCCCGCGCCACACAGCCTGGGCGGCCGCACCACATCAGCCCGGCCCCCGCGCCCCACCAGCCTGGGCCACCCGGATCACACCAGCCCGGCCCTCGCACCACACCAGCCGGGACCCCGGTGCTCACCTGCCCGGCTCCCGGTCCTCATTGGCCCGGACCACCGCACCACACCAGCCCAGACCCCGCGCCTCACCAGCCCGGACCCACTGACCCGGACCCGCGCCACACCAGCCCAGATCCACGGACCTCACTGACCCGGACCCGCGCCACACCAGCCCCGCCCCCCCCCGGGCCTCACTGGCCCGGCCCCCGGTCTCACTGACCCGCGACCACCACAGCCGCCTGCGGCCTGATCGGCAGCCGGTTCACCGGCCGCCCCGTCGCCGCGCGTACCGCGGACGCGATCGCCGCCGGGGAGGCGACCACCGGTACCGCGCTGGCCGCCTTGGCGCCGAAGGGCGCGACGACGTCCCGCTCCTCCACCAGCTTCACGATGCGGATGTCCGGCGCGTCCAGGGCCGTCGGCAGCGCGTAGCCGGTGAGGTCGGGGTGGCGGATCGTGCCGCGGGGCGTGCGCAGGTTCTCGGTGAGGGCGATGCCCACGCCCTGCGTGACCCCGGCCTCGATCCGGGCGGTCAGCTGGGCCGGGTTGAGCACCCGCCCGACGTCCTGCGCGACGGCCAGCTCCACCACCCGCACCGAGCCCAGCTCCACGTCGACGTCCACGACGGCGCGGATCGCGCAGAACGCGAGCCCGACGAAGGCGTCGCCCTGCCCGGCCTCGTCCAGCGGCTCGGTGGGATGGGGCCGGCACTGGGCGGTGGCCCACAGCTCCTTGCCCTCCATGGCCTCGGCCACGGTGGTCGACAGGACCCCGTCGTACGACGTGATCTTGCCGTCGGTGATCTGGAGGAGCTCCGTGGACATGCCGAACTTGTGCGCCAGCGGCTGGAGCAGTTGGGTGCGGACCATCTTGGCCGCGCGTTCCACCGCGCCGCCCGACACCCAGGTGTGACGCCCCCGGCAGCCCGGGCCGGCGGGCGGCTGGTCGGTGTCGACGGGCGCGACATGCACCTCGTCGACGCCGAGCGTCTCCTGCACGATCTGCCGGGCCAGCGTGGAGAAGCCCTGTCCCGTCTCGACGGCCGCGCACAGCACCGTCGCCACGCCGTCCTGGACCTTCACGGTCGCGGTGGAGACCTCGTCGGCGCCCTCGGCGCCGAGCATGTGCACCATGCCCAGCCCGTAGCCCACGCCCCGGCGCACCGCGCCCGGCTCGCCCGCGCCCTCGGGGCCGCCGGGCAGCAGCCACTCGTCCTCGGGGGTGTCCATCGGCAGCTCGGGCAGCGGGAAGTCCCGTACCGCCTGGAGGAGTTCCGCGACAGGGGCCGGGCAGGTCACCGTCTGGCCGATGGGCAGCACGTCACCGGTGGCCAGGACGTTGCGCAGGCGCAGCTCGGCCGGGTCGACGCCGAGTTTCTTGGCGAGCTTGTCCATCTGCGCCTCGTAGGCCGCGCACACCTGCATGGCGCCCTCGCCGCGTACATGGCCGGAGGGCGGGTTGTTGGTGCGCACCGCCCAGCCCTCGATGAAGGCGTTCGGGACGACGTACGGCCCGCAGGCGAAGGAGACGGCCGCGGCGAGCGCGTCGGAGGAGGTGTCGGCGTACGCGCCCGCGTCGAGCAGAATCTGCGCCTCGACCTTCACCAGCCGGCCCTCGGCGTCGGCGTGGTGGCGGTAGCGCAGCAGCGTGGGGTGACGGTGGGCGTGGCCGAGGAAGGACTCCTCGCGCGTGGCCGTGAGTTTCACCGGGCAGCCGGTCTTCAGTGCGAGCAGGCCGAGCGGCAGCTGGAAGCCCTGGTCCTCGCGGTCGGCGGTGGCACCGGGGACGCCGGTGACGACGATCTTCACCTGCTCGGGCGCCAGACCGTAGCAGGCGGCAAGGGCGTCGCGGTCGGTGTGCGGGTCGGTGGAGGCGGTGTACAGCTCGACGCCGCCGTCCGGGCGGGGCACGGCGAGACCGGCCTCGGCGCCGATCGGGGCCGGGTCCTGGCGGCCGATGCGGTACAGGCCCTCGACGACGACCTCGCCGGCGGCCTCCGGGTCGCCGTGGCGCAGCGGGATGTGCCGGATCAGGTTCCCGTCGGGGTGCAGCGGCTCCGCCTCGAAGGCGTGCTCCGGGTCGGTGACCGGGTCGAGTACTTCGTACTCGACGATGACGGCGGCCGCGGCCATCCGCGCGGTGTCGGGGTGTTCGGCGGCGACGGCGGCGATGGGCTCGCCGTGATGGCGTACGAGGTCGGAGGCGAACACCGGCCGGTCGGCCGTGCCGCGCCCGTGCACCGGACTGCCCGGCACGTCCTCGTGCGTCACGACCGCGCGGACGCCGGGCATCTCACGCGCGTGTGTGGTGTCGATGGAGGTGATGCGCGCATACGGGTGGGGCGAGCGCACCACGGCCGCCCACAGCAGGCCCTCGGCCCACAGGTCGGCCGCGTAGGGGAAGGTGCCCTCGGTCTTGGCACGCGCGTCCGCCGGGGCGAGCGAGGAGCCGAGGCCGTGCGGGATCGCCTCCGGAGCGGGGGCGGCCTCCGCGGTGGTGGTGGTCGCGGTGGCGGCTTCGTTGCTCACGCCTGGCCTCCGTCCTGTCCCTGTCCGTGGCCCTGATCGTGGCCGTGTCCGTACGCCTGGTCGTGCGGCAGGTCGTGCGGGTGCGGGGTGCCCGGTGGCAGGCCCGCCTCGAACGCCGACGGGTTGACGCCGCCGGCGCCCGGGCCCGCCTGGTGAGGGATACGTGCCTCGTCGCCGTCGCGTTCGCCGCTCTCGGCGCCTCTGTGCGCCTCGCGCTCGGCGACGACCTCCTGCACGGCGTTCAGCACGCCCCGGTAGCCCGAGCAGCGGCACAGGTTGCCGCACAGCGCCTGCCGGGTCTCCAGCTCGGTCGGCGCCGGGTTGCCCTCCAGCAGGTCGTGCACGGTCATCGCCATGCCGGGGACGCAGAAGCCGCACTGGACGGCGCCGCACCGCGCGAGCGCGCGCTGCACGTCGGAGGGCTGTCCGTCGGCGGCCAGGCCCTCGACCGTCCGCACCTCGCTGCCGGCGGCGGTGGCCGCGGGCACCAGGCAGGACGCGACCAGCCGGCCGTCCACCTGTACGTTGCACGCCCCGCACTCGCCCTGCGAGCAGCCGTCCTTCGCCCCGGCCAGCCCGAGCCGCTCGCGCAGCACGTACAGCAGCGACTCGCCGATCCAGGCGTCCGTCACGGGCCGGTCGGCGCCGTTGACCCGCAGGACGTACGAGGCGAGGGGGTGCTCCTCGCCCGGGGGCGGGGGGAGTTCGGCAGCCGCGTCCTGGGCGTCCGGTGCGTCGTCGGCGCCCGCTGCCGCGTCGGCGGCTTCGGCCGGTACGTCGTCGGCGGCGGGGTCGCCCGCGGTGTCCGGGGCCGCCTCGGGCCCGGCCTCGGCCTCGGGAGCGGCGGTCGCCTCGGCGGCGGTGCCGGACGCCTCGGAGACGGCCTCCACGGCGTCGTCCGGGCCCGCGCCCTGCTCCGGCTCCCCCTGGGCCCCGACAGGCGCCTCGACGGCCGTCTCCGGGCTCTCCGGGCTCTCCGGGCCGTGAACTCCCTCAGGCGCCTCAGAGGCGGCTTCCGGGGCCTGCGCGGGGAACGGGTCGGCGTACGGGCCGCCCGGCTCGGCCACCTGCTGCCCGCCCCACGTCCGGCCGGGCTCCTGCTGTGCGGCCCAGGGGGCGGGTGCGCCGCCCGGCAGCGTGGCCGGGGGCGTGGCGCCCCACTGCTCGACGAGGGCGGACGTGGTGTACTCGCCCGACTCGTCGGGAAGGTCGCCGTTCGCGACGGGGATGGACCACTGCCCGGTGACCTCGTGCCCGGGCGCGGGCGCGGCCTCCTGGGCCGGGGCGTTGGCGTCCCCGAAGGTCCACTGCCCGGTCGCGCCGGGGTGGTAGGTGAACCGGTCGTCGCCCACGGAGCCCGTCTCGGGCGCGGGCCACTGGACGCCCTCGGCGGGCATGCTCCAGGTGCCGGTGGCCGCGGGGTCGGTGCCCGCACCGGAGGCCGGGGCGACCGTTATCTGCGGCGGCACATAGCCGTGCCCGGGCGCGGCCAGCGGGCTGTCGGCGGAGGCCAGCAGCGCGTCGATGCCGCCCTCGGGGAGCTTCACGAAGGCGGTGGCGCCGTCGTCGTAGTCGCCCTGGGGCAGCGGGTCCCAGCGGCCCGGCGCCTGGGGCGTGCCCTCTCCGTGCTGGTCGTCGGTCACGACAGTGCCCTCCCCAGTGCTCGTCGGGCCAGCGCGGCGACGGTGCGCCGCAGGTGCAGTACTGCGGGCGGAAGCGGCTGCACCGAGCCGTCCTCCGCCGGGACCGGGTCGGGGATGCAGGCGGCGGCGACGTACTCGCCGAAGGCGCCGAGGGCCTCGGGGACGATCGCGCGGTCGTTGTCCCAGTCGATGAGCTGGGCGACCCACTGCTCGGCCTCCAGCGGCCTGAGCGGCATCGGCGCTATGGCGCCCACCGCGCAGCGCACACCCCGGCGGGCGGGGTCGAGGACGAGCGCGACGGACGCGACCGCGCGGCCGGGGCCGGTGCGGCCGGTGGCCTTGAGGAAGACCTGGGGGGCGTGCAGCAGCGGCACGCGCACGTAGCCGATGAGTTCGCCGCCGCGCAGCATCTCCATGCCGGCCAGCAGGTGCGAGACCGGGATCTCCCGGCGGGCGCCGCCCGGTCCGGCGACGATCACCGTCGCCTCCAGGGCGGCCAGCACGGGCAGCGCGTCACCGGTCGGGGCGGCGGTGGCGATGTTGCCGCCGAGGGTGCCGGCGTTGCGGATGTGCGGCGGCCCGGCCGCGCGCGCGGCGGCGGCGAGCGCCGGGATGAGGGCGGCGAAGTCGGGGCGGCCCATCCGCGCGTGGGTGAGTCCGGCGCCGAGCAGGGCGTGGCCGTCCTGGTACTGCCAGCCGCGGATCTCGCTGATCCGGCCGAGGCCGACGAGTGCGGTGGGTCTGAGCTGCCCGGAGTTGACGGCGGACATCAGGTCGGTGCCACCCGCGACGGGCACGGCCGCGGGCATGGCGGCGAGCGCCGCCACGGCCTCGTCCAACGTCGTGGGCAGGGTGACGGCCTGCGCCGCCTGCGGTGCGTGCGTGGTCAAACCGGCTGCCCCTTCCCGCTGCCCCACCTGGTCCCACCTGTGTTGCCGTACGGTACGTGCCGACAAGGCGGACGTGGCAACTCTGGCACATCATCGCAGGGGCCGAACGCGGGGGTCCGCTAGGAGGCATTCGCCCACCTCACCGAGGAGATGGTCCGTTTTCGCACGGCTTCACCGGTGAGCGCGAATTGGCACTCTTCGGTGACACTTGGCACCTTTTGGCATTATCGGTTCGGCGGCGGTCCCTCCAGCGGGCGCCCCAGGACACCGGGCCGCTTCTGCCAGGGCCAGGGCCCGGTGGGCGGCCGGTAGGCGACCCCCAGGGCGTCGAGGCGCCGGTAGTGGGCGACGGCCATACGGCGGTCGAAGTCGGCGAAGTCCCGCTCCTGCGGGGCGGGCAGGGCGCTCCAGGCCACCTCGGCGAAGGCCGCGAGGCGGGGGAACGTCTGGTAGTCCACGCGCCCTTGGTCCTCCATCACCTCGGTCCACACGTTGGCCTGGGTGCCGATCACATGTCCCGCCTCCTCGTCGGTCAGTTGCGCGGGAACGGGCTCGAAGCGGTAGACGTCCTCCAGGGTGCGGACGTGGCCGATGGGGACCGGCTCGTCCGCGCCGGCGTCCTGACGATGATCCAGATACACGAACTGCTCGGGACACATGACGACGTCGTGGCCCGCGCGCGCGGCCGCGATCCCGCCCGCGTAACCCCGCCAGGAGGACACCGCGGCGCCCTCGGCGAGCCCGCCCTCCAGGATCTCGTCCCAGCCGATGAGCCTGCGCCCGCGCGCGGAGAGCCACTTGTCGAAGTGGCCGATGAACCACGCCTGGAGTTCGTCCTCGTCGGCGAGCCCGAGTTCCTCGATCCGGGCCTGTGCGACGGCCGACCGCCGCCACTGGTCCTTGGGGCACTCGTCCCCGCCGATGTGCACGAACTCGCCCGGGAACAGCTCCAGGACTTCCTCGAACACCCCTTCGTAGAAGCGCAGGGTGTTGTCAGTAGGGGCGAGTACGTTGGAAGAGATCCCCCAGTTGTCCCAGACGGAGAGGGCGGTGCCCCCTGCCATGGATGCGGCGATGACGTCGGTGTTGCCGAGTTCCGGATACGCGGCGATGGCGGCCTGCGAGTGTCCGGGGACGTCGATTTCCGGGACGACCGCGATATGCCGCTCGGCGGCGTAGGCGACGATCTCGCGGATGTCGTCCTGGGTGTAGTGGCCCCCGTGCGGCTTCTCCTCCCACAGCGGTGAGGCGCGGTGCCCGAATTTCGTGCGGGCCCGCCAGGAGCCGACCTCGGTCAGCCGTGGATACCGCTTGATCTCGATCCGCCAGCCCTGGTCGTCCGTCAGGTGCAGATGAAGCACGTTGAGTTTGTGGGCGGCCATCAGATCGAGATAGCGCAGGACACCGTCCTTGGGCATGAAGTGCCGGGCGACGTCGAGCATGAGGCCGCGCCAGCGGAAACGGGGCGCGTCCTCGATGACCTGGCTCGGGATTCCCAGAGTCGCCCCGGGCCGTACGGGCGCCCGCCGGAAGGCGTCGGGGCCGAGCAGCTGCCGTAGCGTCTGCGCGCCCCAGAACACACCGGCCGCGTCACCGCCGCGGATCTCGACGCCCGCGTGGGGGACGGCCGTGAGCCGGTAGGCCTCCGGCTCCAGGGAGTCGTCCACCAGCAGCCGCAGGCCTCCCGGGGCGTCCTTCGGGCCCGCCGGGAACGGCAGACCGAGTGCCGGGCCGAGGGTGGAGCGCAGCCAGCGCTCCGTCGTCTCCGTCCCCGGTCCGGCCCAGACAGGGGTGCTCCGGTCGAACAGCACGGCACCGCGCGTGGGGCCGTCGATCGCCCGTGGCGCCGGAATCAGTTGCATGTCGGTCACGTCAGTCCTTTACCGCCCCGCCCAGCCCGGAGACCAGACGTCGTTGTACGAGTACGAAGAACACCAGCACCGGAATCGTCATCACCGTGGACGCCGCCATGACCCCGCCCCAGTCCGGGTCGTCCGGCTTGTAGAACACCAGCAGCGCCATCGGCAGCGTGGACTGCGAGGTGTCGCTGACGATGAAGGACTTGGCGAACAGGAAGTCGTTCCAGGCGGAGATGAAGGAGAACACGCTCGTGGCCACCAGGCCCGGCAGGACGAGCGGGAAGAGAATCCGCCACAGAAAGCGCGCCCGGCTCGCCCCGTCGAGGTACGCGGCCTCCTCCAGGCTCTCCGGAACCGCTTTCACGAACCCCCGCAGCATCCAGATCGCGAAGGGCAGCGAGAAGGCGATGTGCGGCAGGATCAGGGACCCCAGCGTGTTCAACTGCCCGAGGTCCCGCATGAGGAAGAACATCGGGATCGTGAGCGCCTCCACGGGCACCATCTGGGCCACCAGGAACATCACCAGCAGGGTGGTCCGGAAGCGGAACCGGAATCGCGTCACCGCCACCGCCGCGAGAAACGCGATGAACGCCGAGGCGATCACCACACTCACCGCCACGACCACGCTGTTGGCGAAGTAGCGGCCGAATTCCTGCTGCCCGAAGACCCGCCGGAAGGAATCCAGCGTGGGCGAGGACGTCCACGGCCGCGGCGCGGTCGACCCGATCTCCCCGGCCGGCCGGAAGGCACCGAGCACCATCCAGTACAGCGGAAAGGCCACGACGACGGCGACGCACAGCGCCACGCCCTCCGCGAGCAACCGCCCGGGCCGCCTCACAGCCCCTCCCCGCGCCGCCGCAGCAGCCGCAGATACACCAGCGTCACGGCGAGCAGGATCAGCAGCGTCACCACGCCGATCGCCGCGCCGAGGCTGTACTGCGAGGAGGCGAAGGCCTGCTGATAGGCGTACACGTTCAGCACCAGGTTCTGGCCCGCGATGCCGCCGCCGCCCGTCATGACGTAGATCTGCGTGAAGACCTTGAAGTCCCAGATGACCGACTGGACGGTGACGACGGCCAGGATCGGCCGCAGCATCGGCGCCAGGACCGACCGCCAGGTCCGCCACGCCGACGCCCCGTCCAGCGCGGCGGCCTCCAGCACCTCGGCGGGAACCGCTCGGACACCGGCGTACACCGTCACCATCACGAACGGGAAGGAGCACCACACCACTTCGAGCAGGACCAGGAGGAACGCGCTGTAGCGCCCGTACGTCCAGGAGAAGTCGCCGAGTCCGAGGACCCGGTTCACCGGCCCGAAGTCCGGGTCGAACAGGAACAGCCACACCGTCGACCCGGTGACCGCGGGAGTGGCCCACGCGCCGAGGGCCGCCAGCATCAGCGCCAGGCGCGGCAGGGCGCGCACACGCGTGAGCAGCACCGCGAGGGCGCAGCCCACCGTCAGGGTGGACAGGACACAGGCCGCGGCGAACAGGACGGTGGCCGGCAGGACGTCCCGGAACGGCGGGTCGCCGAACAGCTCGGTGTAGTTGGCCAGTCCGCGGAAGGAGGTCGGCTCGCCTCCGCTGACCTGCGCCTGTGTGTACTCGAAGAGCGAGATGAGCCCGAGCTGGCAGACCGGGTAGACGAGCAGCGCGCCGAGGACGACGACCGCGGGGGCCAGATGGAGCCAGGGAGTCGCGGCCTGTCTTCTCACCCGGCCGCCCCGAACGCGTCGTCCATCTTCCGCGCCGCGTCCCCCGCGGCCTCGGCCACGCCCTTCTTGCCGCTGACGATCTCCTGGAACATCGTCGGCAGCACCTGCGAGGCGTCGATCCGCGCCCACGCGGGCGAGGCGGGCACGAACCTCGTCCCGGCGGCCAGCGTCTCGACGAACGGCTCCACGAACGGCTCCCGGGCCGCCGCTTCCTGCCGTACGTCGCTGTACGTCGGCAGGAACCCCATCGCGTCGAACAACTCGCCCTGCGTCCGCTTGGAGGCGAGCCGTTTCATCAGGTCGACGGCGAGCGTGCGGTGGGACGTGCTGCGCAGCACTCCGATGTTGTTGCCGCCCGCGAAGGCCGGCGCGATGGAACCGGGCCGCACCCCGGGCAGCGGTACGACCCCGTACGGCACGTCGCCCGCCTCGACGGCCGCGTGGCTGAAGTCGCCCCCGACGGCCATGCCCGCCCTGCCCGCGGCGAAGGCGGTGACGGTGTCGTTGCCCGTCCAGCCGGCGCAGGTCGCCGCAGGGCAGTTGGTGTCGCCGAACAGGGACGTGTACGCCTCGATGCCCCGGCGGGCGGCAGCGCTGTCGATGGCTGCGCTGTAGGTGCCGTCCCCGCCGGTGGCGAGGTCGCCGCCGTGGGCCCAGACGAAGGGCAGCGCGCCGTAGGTGTAGGCGCCGCCGACGGCGAGCCCGTACAGGTCGGGCCTGGCCTTGCGGATCGTGCGGGCGGCGGTGATCAACTCGGCCTGGCTGCGGGGCGGTTCCAGGCCGAGCTCGTCGAAGACGTCCGTGCGGTAGTACAGGGCGCGTACGCCGACGAAGAACGGGGCGCCGTAGACCTTGCCGTCGACCGTCACCGAGCGCCGTGCCGTGGGGTCGGTGTCGGCGGACTCGGGCCAGGCGGTGAACTCGCGGGTGACGTCGAGGAGTCCGCCGTCGCGGACGTGACCGGCCGTGTCGGTGTTGCCGTACTCGATGACGTCGGGTGCGCTGCCCGGGTCGCTGAAGGCGGCCCTGACGCGCTGGGCGCGGGTCTCTACGGGGATGTACTCGACGGCGACCTCGGTGTCGTCGTGGGCCCTCTCGAAGGCGTCCACGACCGCGGCGACGACCTTCTCCTTGGGGCCGTTGTCGACCTCCTGGAAGAGCCAGACGCGCAGAGTGCCGGAGGTGTCGTCGTCGGTGGAGGTGCTGCCGGAGGTCCGGGGGGTACAGGCGACGAGGACGGCGGCGGCCAGGAGCAGGGCGAGACGTGGGGGGAACTTCATGGAGCGAGCCTCCAAGCACGGGTGCGTTGCAACATGCGCAATGGCGGTTTTGCTCTGCACAACGCCTCAGAGGCTAGAGACTGAGGGAAGCCGTCCACAAGAGGTCTGAACCAATTCCTGCGACCGATTCATGCGACCGATTCATGCGACCGATTCGCACGACCGATCCGTACGACCGCTTCATGACGCGCGAAGGCCCCCGGAAGCGCGTCACACGCGCCCCGGGGGCCTTCGCGAAGTCAGGCGAGCCGGACTACTTCTTGTCGCCGCCCTTGCCCTTGTCGTCTCCGCCCGAGCCCATGGATTCGTAGATCTCCTTGCACATGGGGCACACGGGGTACTTCTTCGGGTCACGGCCAGGCACCCAGACCTTGCCGCAGAGCGCCACGACGGGGGTCCCGTCGAGGGCGCTCGCCATGATCTTGTCCTTCTGGACGTAGTGGGCGTAGCGCTCGTGGTCGCCGTCGCCGTGGGAAGTCTGCGGCGTGGGCTCGACGAGGGTCCCCGTACCAGTCCCGCGCTCGGGCTCGAGAGTGCTCATACGCCCCAGGGTACTGAAGCTCACACGCATCAGTTGAGCGAAGGGTCGTCCGGATACGTGGCCACCATCGCCAGTTCGTTGCGCTGGCGGCGCAGCACTTCGCGCCAGAGCCGCTCGGGGGCCGGGGAGGACACGTCGCCGGGCTCGGACTCGACGACGTACCAGGCGCCGTCGACCAGTTCGTCCTCCAGCTGGCCCGGGCCCCAGCCCGCGTATCCGGCGAAGATGCGCAGGGAGCCGACCGCGGAGGCGAGCAGTTCGGGCGGGGCCTCCAGGTCGACCAGGCCGATCGCGCCGTGCACGCGCCGCCAGCCGAGCGGGGCGCCGTCCGTGGTGGCGCCGCCGGGGATCACCGCGACCCCGAGAGCCGAGTCCAGGGAGACCGGACCGCCCTGGAAGACGACGCCGGGTTCACCGGCCAGGTCCGCCCAGGCCTCCAGGATGTCGCCCACACCCACCGGGGTGGGGCGGTTGAGGACGACGCCGAGGGAGCCCTCCTCGTCGTGGTCGAGAAGGAGCACCACCGCGCGGTCGAAGTTCGGGTCCGCCAGGGCGGGCGTGGCCACGAGCAGCCGCCCTGTGAGCGAGGACACCTCGGTCATGCCAGACATGATCCCGCATCTTGCCTCGCCGTGGGGACCCCATCGCCGTGCGCGAGTGCGCGCAGCTCACGGCGCACGGGGCGCGGCGACGGCGCACGGTGACCCCATGTGCCCACGGAGAAACGGTTCGTGTTGTGACAGAGCTATGACGGAACCATGGCCTCCTCAGGCTTACGGACCGGGGGCCGACGGCGATTACTCTGTCTCTCTCTGGCCCCCTGCCCCACCCAACGGAACGCGAGATTCATGACCGTCAACGGCGCTGATGACGTACTGCTTGTCCACGGCGGAACCCCGCTCGAGGGCGAGATCCGTGTCCGCGGTGCGAAGAACCTCGTACCGAAGGCCATGGTCGCCGCACTGCTGGGCAGCGCGCCGAGCCGACTGCGCAATGTTCCGGACATCCGCGACGTGCGGGTCGTACGCGGCCTGCTGCAGCTGCACGGCGTGACGGTCCGCCCGGGTGACGAGCCGGGCGAGCTGGTGCTCGACCCGTCGCACGTCGAGAGCGCGAACGTCGCTGACATCGATGCCCACGCCGGTTCGTCGCGCATCCCGATCCTCTTCTGCGGCCCCCTGCTGCACCGTCTCGGCCACGCCTTCATCCCCGGCCTCGGCGGCTGCGACATCGGCGGCCGGCCCATCGACTTCCACTTCGAGGTGCTGCGGCAGTTCGGCGCGACGATCGAGAAGCGCGCGGACGGCCAGTACCTGGAGGCCCCGCAGCGGCTGCGCGGCACCAAGATCCGGCTGCCCTACCCCTCGGTCGGCGCGACCGAGCAGGTGCTGCTGACGGCCGTCCTGGCCGAGGGCGTGACAGAGCTCTCGAACGCGGCCGTCGAGCCGGAGATCGAGGACCTGATCTGCGTCCTGCAGAAGATGGGCGCCATCATCGCGATGGACACCGACCGCACGATCCGCATCACCGGTGTGGACAAGCTCGGCGGCTACACCCACCGCGCCCTCCCGGACCGCCTGGAGGCCGCCTCCTGGGCGTCCGCGGCGCTGGCGACCGAGGGCGACATCTACGTCCGCGGCGCCCAGCAGCGCTCGATGATGACGTTCCTGAACACCTACCGGAAGGTGGGCGGCGCCTTCGAGATCGACGACGAGGGCATCCGCTTCTGGCACCCCGGCGGCCGGCTGAAGTCCATCGCGCTGGAGACGGACGTGCACCCCGGCTTCCAGACCGACTGGCAGCAGCCGCTGGTGGTGGCGCTGACCCAGGCGACCGGCCTGTCGATCATCCACGAGACGGTCTACGAGTCCCGCCTCGGCTTCACCTCCGCCCTGAACCAGATGGGCGCCCACATCCAGCTCTACCGCGAGTGCCTGGGCGGCTCCGACTGCCGCTTCGGCCAGCGCAACTTCCTGCACTCCGCGGTCGTGTCCGGCCCCACCAAGCTCCAGGGCGCCGACCTGGTCATCCCCGACCTGCGCGGCGGCTTCTCGTACCTGATCGCGGCCCTGGCCGCCCAGGGCACGTCCCGGGTCCACGGCATCGAGCTGATCAACCGCGGCTACGAGAACTTCATGGACAAGCTGATGGAGCTCGGCGCGAAGGTCGAGCTGCCGGGCAAGGCACTCTGACCCGAAAGAGATACGCCGATGGGGCGGTCACCCGGAGTCCCGGGTGACCGCCCCATCGGCGTTGCTGCGCCCAGAGCGGCGCTGAAGCGGGGGGTTACTTACCCTTGGCCGCTTCCTTGAGCTTCGAGCCCGCGGACACCTTCACGCTGTACCCGGCCGGGATCTGGATCGGCTCACCGGTCTGCGGGTTGCGCGCGGTGCGAGCGGCACGGTGCGTGCGCTCGAAGGTGAGGAAGCCAGGGATGGTGACCTTCTCGTCGCCCTTGGCGACGACATCGCCGACAACCTCGGCGAACGCGGCCAGCACGGCGTCGGCGTCCTTGCGGGTCACCTCGGCGCGCTCGGCCAGCGCGGCCACCAGCTCACTGCGGTTCATGTTGTTACTCCCGTGTTCTTCTTGCCGTTGGGGCGCCCCACGCGACGGAGCCGCATAGTAGGCGCTGCTGCGAATGCCGATGCGCTCGCGCCCAGGGACGCATCCTGCCTCTACCTGCGGCGGGAAAGCCAATCCGGCACCCGCAGGAGTCGTGAGAACACCCTTGGGAGTCACACGAGTCACACGAAAAGTAGGGCCGGAGCCTGGCCGACACCCTAGAGGCTGATCGGCCGGGCCCGGTTCCACGACGCGCCGAAGAGCGTCCGTGGCAAGGTTCACAGCCCTGGTGTTCACGCATCGGCAAGTGCATCGGAAAGTGCACCGGACGTGCAACCGGACGTGCACTGCGGCACGTCAGGCGTGCTGCGCCTCTCCCGCCGCCTTCGCGGCCTCCCGCACGGCGCCCGCGACGGCGCCCGCGACCTTGTCGTTGAAGACGGACGGGATGATGTAGTTCGGGTTCAGCTCGTCCTCGGTCACCACGTCCGCGAGCGCCTTGGCGGCGGCCAGCATCATCTCGGTGTTGACCGTGCGGGACTGGGCGTCCAGCAGACCGCGGAAGACACCCGGGAAGACCAGCACGTTGTTGATCTGGTTCGGGAAGTCGGAGCGGCCGGTGGCCACGACGGCCGCGGTCTGGCGGGCGATCGCCGGGTCGACCTCGGGGTCGGGGTTCGCGAGCGCGAACACGATCGCGCCGTCCGCCATGGCGGCCACGTCGTCGCCGTCGAGGACGTTGGGGGCGGAGACACCGATGAAGACGTCCGCGCCGCGCACGGCCTCCTTCAGGGTGCCGGTGAGGCCCTCGTGGTTGGTGTTGTCGGCGATCCAGCGCAGCGGCGAGTCGGCCGGGGCGTCCACCAGGTCGGCGCGGCCCGCGTGCACGACACCGTGGATGTCGGCGACGACGGCGCTCTTCACACCGGCGGCGAGCAGCAGCTTCAGGATGGCCGTACCGGCGGCGCCGGCACCGGACATGACGACCCGGATGTTCTCGATGGCCTTGCCGGTCACCCGCAGGGCGTTGGTGAGCGCGGCGAGGACGACGATCGCGGTGCCGTGCTGGTCGTCGTGGAAGACGGGGATGTCCAGGGCCTCGCGCAGCCGGGCCTCGATCTCGAAGCAGCGGGGCGCGGAGATGTCCTCGAGGTTGATGCCGGCGAACCCGGGGGCGATGGCCTTGACGATCTCGACGATCGCGTCGGTGTCCTGGGTGTCCAGGCAGATCGGCCAGGCGTCGATCCCGGCGAACCGCTTGAACAGGGCCGCCTTGCCCTCCATGACCGGCAGCGCGGCCATCGGGCCGATGTTGCCGAGGCCCAGCACGGCGGAGCCGTCCGTCACGACCGCAACGGAGTTGCGCTTGATGGTGAGGCGGCGGGCGTCCTCGGGGTTCTCGGCGATGGCCATGCAGACGCGGGCCACACCCGGCGTGTAGACCATGGACAGGTCGTCACGGTTGCGGATGGGGTGCTTGGACGCCATCTCGATCTTGCCGCCGAGGTGCATCAGGAACGTACGGTCGGAGACCTTGCCGAGGGTGACGCCCTCGATGCCGCGCAGCTGCTGGACGATCTCGTCGGCGTGAGCGGTGGAGCTGGCCGCGATCGTGACGTCGATCCGGAGCTTCTCGTGGCCGGAAGCGGTGACGTCGAGGCCGGTCACCGAGCCTCCGGAGGACTCCACGGCGGTGGTGAGCTGCGAGACGGCGGTTCCGCTCGCGGGCACCTCCAGCCGGATCGTCATCGAGTAGGAGACGCTGGGCGCCGTTGCCATGGCCGACTTCCTCTGCTTTCACGGTGTCGCGAAGTTGTGCCGTCCGATCGTCGCACCTACCCCCGAGTAGGGAGTAGTCGCCCCGACTTGCGGACGTTTTGTTCACAGGGCGAGGTGCGACTTCGGAAAACATCTTCCACGATACGAGAATCGATCAGCCAGTCCTGCGACGACAAAGAGGCCCACGTCACATTCGACGTGGGCCTCTTCGTACGCTCATGACACCGACCCGCCATGCTCGCCTCGCGGCAAGTGGTCCCTCTGAGGGACGAAGGTTGGGCCCGGGGGCTTGGATCGAGCCGGTGTCACGACAAGGCTAACAAACGGATGCCGCCGGACCATTCCCCTGCGCCGGGTTGGCCCGGGTTATGGGAAGTCGCCTCCTCGGATCATGGGCGCGTCAGTCCCGCAGCAGATCCGGCACCCCGGCCGCGTCCGGCTCGTCCCGCTCCGCCGATACGACGGTGAGCTGCTGGGTCGCCCTGGTCAGCGCGACGTAGAGCACGCGCAGGCCGGCCGGGGACTCGTCGGCGATCTCCGCGGGCGAGACCACGACCGTCGCGTCGTACTCCAGGCCCTTGGCCTCCAGGCTGCCCAGCGCCACCACCCGGTCGCCGAGCCCGTCGAGCCAGCGCCGCGCCTCCTCGCGCCGGTTCATCGCGACGACCACGCCGACCGTGCCGTCGACCTGCTCCAGCAGCCGCTCGGCCTCGGCCCGCACGGACTCGCGCAGGGAGTCCCGTACGACGGCGAACCGCGGGACCACGCCGGTGGAGCGCACCGCGGACGGGGACTCGGCGCCCGGCATGGCCAGGGCCAGCACCTTGGCCGCCAGCTCGGCGATCTCGGCGGGGTTGCGGTAGTTCACGGTCAGCTCGAAGCGGCGGCGCGGGCGGGTGCCCAGGGCCTCGTCACGGGCCTCGGCGGCCTCGTCCGGGTCGGACCAGGAGGACTGGGCCGGGTCGCCGACGACCGTCCAGGTGGCGTGCCGGCCGCGGCGGCCGACCATGCGCCACTGCATCGGGGTGAGGTCCTGGGCCTCGTCGACGATGACGTGCGCGTACTCGGTGCGCTCCTGCGCGAGGCGCTCGGCGCGCTCGCGCTGCGACTCCTCGCGCGTCGGCATCAGCTCCTCCAGGCCGGTGAGCTGGTCCAGCGGGTCCAGTTCGCGCCTCTTCTTCGGGCGGGCCGGGGCACCGAGGATCGCCTGGAGCTCGTCGAGCATCGCGATGTCGTGCACGGAGTGGCCGTCGCGTCTGAGGGAGCGGGCGACCTTGCGGACCTCGCCGGGGTTGAGGATGCGGCGCGCCCAGCGGCCGAGGCGGCGCTCGTCGGCCATGGCGGCCAGGACGGCCTTCGGGGTCAGCTCGGGCCACCAGGCGTCGAGGAAGGCGATGAAGGAGTCCTCGCTCGTCACGTCCTCGTCGAAGGAGGAGCGCAGCTCGGCCGCCAGCTCCGGGTCGGTGTGCCGGGCGGCACCGCCGGACTGCTCCCACAGGGCGTCCAGCAGCAGCTTGCGGGCGCGCGGGCGCAGCAGGTTGACGGGGGCCGTGCCGCCGAGGGCGTTGCGCCGGACGCGGTCCAGCTCGGCGGCCTCCAGCTCCAGGCGGCGGCCGAAGGCGACGACCCTCAGCCGCTCTGGCGAATCGTTCAGCTCCAGAGCTCCGCGCGCGGCCTTCCGCAGCACCTTCAGCATCCGGTACGAGCCCTTGGCGCGGGCCGTGGCCGGAGAGTCGTACAGCGTGGCCTCGGCCCCGTCGACGAGCGAGCCGATCGCCCGGATGGCGACCTGGCCCTCCTCGCCGAGCGAGGGCAGCACGCCCTCGGTGTAGGCGACCAGCAGGGGCGTGGGCGAGACGATGAGGATGCCGCCCGCGTACCTCCGCCGGTCCTGGTAGAGCAGGTAGGCGGCCCGGTGCAGGGCGACGGCGGTCTTCCCCGTCCCCGGCCCGCCCTCGACGTACGTCACGGACGCGGCGGGCGCGCGGATCACCAGGTCCTGCTCGGCCTGGATGGAGGCGACGATGTCCCGCATGGTGTGGCTGCGGGCCTGGCCGAGCGCGGCCATCAGGGCGCCGTCGCCGATGACGGGCAGCTCCTGTCCGCCGAGGGTGGCCTTCAGCTCGGGCCGCATCAGGTCGTCCTCGACACCGAGGACACGGCGCCCCTTGGAGCGGATGACGCGCCTTCTGACCACGCGTCCCGGGTCGACCGGCGTGGAGCGGTAGAAGGGGGCCGCGGCCGGGGCGCGCCAGTCGATCACCAGCGGGGCGTAGTCCTGGTCGAGGACGCCGATCCGGCCGATGTGCAGGGTCTCGGCGATGTCGGCGGTGTTGTCCGCCCGCACGGCCCCCTCCGCGGGCTCGACCGCGGTGTAGGCGCCGTCCGGCCCCTTCTTCCCGTCCTTCCCCAGCAGCAGGTCGATCCGCCCGAAGAGGAAGTCCTCGAACTCGTTGTTGAGCCGGTTGAGGTGGACACCCGCCCGGAAGACCTGCGCGTCCCGCTCGGCGAGCGCGCCGGGCGTACCGACCTGGCCGCGCTTGGCCGCGTCGTGCATGAGGAACTCCGCCTCGTGGATCTTCTCCTCCAGGCGTCGGTACACCCGGTCCAGGTGTTCCTGTTCCACGCTGATCTCACGGTCACGGACCGAGTCCGAGGCCGCGCCGACCGCGGTTTCCTGTTGAGCCTGAGCGGCCACCGGGCCCCCTTCTGACGTGCTGGGCAGCCGTCAACCGTACGCGAAGGGGGGCGGGTCAGGCTACGGCGGCCGGGGGCTGTCTTGGGGATGGGGCCGGGGGGTGGGCCGTCCGTGTCCTGGCGAGGGCGTTTTTTGGGCTGGTGCGGGCGGGGCTCGGCGTCTCCGCCCCCGGAAGGCACCCGGGGGCGGGTCAGGGACCGGCTGCCGGGCTTCGGGGAGACGGCCTGGCTTCCGGGCATCCGGGCTTGGGGCAAGCGGCCTGGCATCTGGGCTTCGGGCAGGCGGCCGGGCTTTCGGACGAGCCCGGCCGCCGGGGCCGTCCACGTCCTGGCGAAGGCGGGCCGGGGGGGCCTGCCGCGAGCGCGGCTCGGCGCCCCCGCCCCGGAAGGGACACCGCCGACGAACTCGTACAGGCCGGGCCGGCCGCGGAGTGGCCATGGCAGTGGGGAGCGGAAGTCCTGCGCGAGCCCCGAACTACTCCTCCCCGGGCTCGAAGTCCTCCAGGAAGTAGCTGTCGTGCCGTATGCGGAACTGCTTGAGCTCCTCGCCACCGCGCTGCGCCACCTCCGCGACCCGCTCGAAGTACTCCTCGCGCGGGGCGCCCGGGGAGAAGAGCATGAGCATGGACATGGGCTCGTCGGTCACGTTCTTGAAGGCGTGCAGGCCGCCGACCGGTACGTACAGGAAGTCGCCCGCGCGGCCCGTGACCCACTTCTCGCCGTTGTACAGCTCCAGTGCGCCGGAGAGGATGTAGAAGGACTCCGACATCGCCTTGTGGAAGTGGGTCTTGGCCCCGGCGGACCGTGCACCCAGGTCCACCTTGTACAGGCCGAATTCGCCGCCGGTCGACGCGTTGGTGGCGAGGTAGTGGGTGGAGGCGCCGGGTGAGGAGATGTCCGGTGGGCTGTCGGCCGGGCGGAAGACCGCGTTCACCTCGCCCTTGTCGCGGTGGTAGCGGTCTTCCGGGTACGCGGGGTATTCCGGGTACGACATGATGCGCTCCTCTTGGCAGGTTCCACCGGCATGGTGGCTCCCGCGTGCAGGAGGGGGCATCGGGCTTGCGGATGATCTTGGGTCGGCCCGGGCCGAGGGCTGGGGACCTAGTACTGCAGTTGGTGGGCCGTAGGGGCCGCCGCCCCGCCCCGGAAGGCACCCGGGCCGGGCCGGGCCGAGCCACGGCAGCCGGGCGCCTGACTTGAGTACGGGCCCGTCCGCCGGGGCCCACCGGTGTCCCGGCGGGCCCGAACGCGGGGGCCCGGCGCGGGCACCACTCGCGCCCCACGCCGCCCGGAGGGGCCTGGGGCCTGGGGCCTGGGGTCGGCACCGGACACGGCTCGGCGCCCCACGCCCTGGGGGCCGTAGGACCAGGACGGGTCCGGCGGACAGCCCTACGCGTCCACCTCCACCAGCCGCTTGCCGTCGAAGGTCATCACCTCGAAGTGGTCGATCTCGTTCGGGGCGAAGGCCGCGCCGCCGTGGACGTAGAGCGGCTGGCGGGCCTGTTCGGCGGCGGAGTCCGGGATGCCGTAGCCCCAGTTGGGGACGGACCAGGAGGTCACCGTCTCGCGCTCGCCGTTCTTGCCGACGGCGATCAGGGAGCACTTCTCGGGCCCCTTGACGTTCGTCAGCTCCAGCACGGCATGCGTGCCCCAGGCCTTCTTCTCCAGTGCGACCGTGGCACTGACCTGGGTGGCGGGGTCGGTGGCCCGCACCTTGTCGTGCATGACGTCGAAGGCCTCCTTGGCGGGGCTCGACGGATGCGCCTCGACCTTGGTGCCGGTGTCGCCGCCGGAGGCCGCGACGGCGACGAGCGGCCCGCCGATGATCAGCGCGGCCGCTGCGGCGACGAGATAGAACCCGCGCCGTCGCTTACGGGCCCGCCGCTCGGCGACCTCGTCGACCAGCCGCTCCACCAGCCGCGGGCTCGGCCGGGCGGACAACGACTCCCCGACCGCGGGCGTGCCGGTACCCGGCAGGTCGGCCAGCGCCGCCAGCATCGGCTCCATCCCGGCCAGTTCGTCGAGCTGCTGCGCGCACCACTCGCAGGTCGCGAGGTGAGCCTCGAAAGCGGTTGCTTCGACGTCGTCGAGAATCCCGAGGGCGTAGGCGCCGACGGTCTCGTGCTCGTTCGGGCCCTGTGATCCCTGCATGGGTCCAGGATGTCCGGATCCGCCCGGGCCGAATCCTCCGTAGCTGCTCATCACGCCGTCACCCCCCGCTCCTCAAGTGCCAGCTTCATCGAACGCAGGGCGTAGAACACCCGGGACCGGACCGTGCCACTGGGTATCCCCAGGGTCTGCGCCGCCTCATTGACGGTACGCCCTTTGAAGTACGTCTCGACGAGCACTTCCCGATGGGCGGGCGTCAGGTCGTCGAGAGCATCGGACAACGTCATCAACCACAGTGCCTTGTCGATCTCGTCCTCCGCGGGGATGACCTCCAGCGGCGACGGATCGACCTCCTGCGGCCGGGCCTGCCGGCTGCGGTGGCCGTCGATGACGATGCGGCGCGCGACCGTCACCAGCCAGGGGCGTACCGAACCGGTCGCCCGATTGAGCTGACCGGCGTTCTTCCAGGCACGGATGAGCGTCTCCTGCACGACGTCCTCGGCCCGCTGCCGGTCTCCCGCGACCAGCCGCAGCACATAGGCCAGGAGGGGTCCGGCGTGCTCCTGATACAGCGCGCGCATCAGCTCCTCGTCGGGCTCCGAGGGCTGGGACATGCGATGTCGGGCCCTCGTTCCACGTTCCTTGGCCACGGCCGCATCCTTGCGCACGCCCACCTCCGGTGTCCGGGGGATCCCCCAGTCGGTCGCTCGACGACGGGTACGGACGGGGGGCTGCGGGTGTTCAAAGGGAAGCGACAGTTTTCTGCGGGGTCATGTCACGAGTGGTGACATGGAGGCACATTCCCTCCCGGGTTTCCGCGATTTTCCTTCACAGGTCGAGGAGTTGGGAGGGAAGGAGATCCTCGGACGAGCGCGTCATGCGTCATGCGTCATGCGTCATGCGTCAGGCACGAGCGAGGGCGGCGGCACGGCGCCGATGCCGGGCGACCCGCTCCCGGTTCCCGCACACCTCACTGGAACACCAGCGCCTACGACGTCCCCGGGACGTGTCGACGTACACGAGAAGGCAGTTGTCCCCCGCACACCGCCGCAGCGCGGCCCGCGCCACAGGATCGGTGAGCAGCTCCACGGCATCCCGCGCGACCGCCCCGAGCAGCGCGGCACACTCCGGCTGTCCGTCCAGCGCCCGTACGAGGCTGCCGTCGGCTGCGCGTACGACGCCGGGGGCGGGAGGCGAGGGCCGGGCGAGGTCGTTGAGCCGCACCAGCACGGCATCGTGCACGGGCCGTGCGTCGAGCTGCCCCTCCACCAACGCCCCGACGACGCCGCGCAGTTCCCGGAACTCTCCCACCCACCCGATATCCGCATGCCCCAGCGGTGTGCCCACCGGCACGAGCCCACTGCCCACGATCCACGCCCGCAGCACCTCCGGCGAGCCCAGCCGGTCGCCGGGATGCCCGGTCGCCAGCAGGTCGAGACAGACGCGCCCGGCGTCGAACCGCAGCTCGTACGGGACGGTGGGTGTACCCGGTACCGAGGTCATGTGCCTGTCACCGCCTAGCGGTTGAAACACGGTGGGGAAGGTGCGGAAGGTTCCCAGCAAGGTGCCAGGGAGGTCCCAGGAGGGCCCCAGGAGGGCCCCAGGAGGGTCCCAGGAGGGCCCCAGGAGGGTCCCAGGAAGGTTCCTCACCACAGTGCCTGCCCGCGTACGGCGGCGATACCCCTCCGTGGACGCGCGCGTATGGAACAGCGCGCCTGAACGATGTCGCTCGGGAGGCGGGCCCAGTTGACTGAAGCCATGAACACGAACCGAAGAGGAACGACCACGAACCGCACGACCGCCACCATGATCCTGGGCGCGGCCACCGTCACCACAGGCCTGATGGCCGGCACGTTCTTCATCTTCGCCTGCGCCGTGATGCCCGCCCTGTCCCGCAGCGACGACCGCGTCTTCGTCCAGGTCATGCGCGACATCAACGACGTCATCCAGAACCCCCTGTTCCTCTCCGCCTTCATGGGCGCCCTCCTGCTCTGCGCCCTCGCCGCCTGGCAGTCCCGCACCGCCCCCCACCGCTGGTGGACCTGGACCGCCTGCGCCGCCTACGCCCTCACCTTCCTCCTCACCATGGCCGGAAACATCCCCCTCAACGACCAACTCGCCTCCACCACCGCCTCCGCCACCTCGGCCCGCGAGCACTTCGAGGACGCGTGGGTGGCTTGGAACGCGGCTCGGGCGGTGCTGTCGACTGTGGCGTTGGCGCTGCTGACGGGGGCACTTCTGAGGCGAGGCCGACCTGCGCCGGCCAGGTCGGCTGACGCGGACGCGGCGACCGTGTGACCACACCCCTGGACGACGGCAGTACGCCTGGTGTCACTCCAGCCCCGTCGATAACGTGGGTCCGCTCGTGAGGATCTCGCCCCACCGGGAGTTGAACGTGAACCGCCGCCCCATCGTGCTCGCAGCCGCACTGACGGCCGTCGCGGCCCTGTCGCTGTCCGCATGCAGCAGTAGCGATGACAGATCCAAGGCGAACGACAAGATCGCAGGCGCGGACACGGCGCCCGAGCAGTCGGCGTCACCGACTGCATCCGCCTCTGCAGGCGTCAAGCGCCCTGAGATCAGGCTGCCTTCGGATGTCACGTACAAGTTCGAGTGGAACAAGACGGGCGACCCGTCCAAGGACGCGGCGCTCAACGACGCCGAGCAGCGGATCAAGGCCGTGGACATGGCCATCGCCGAACAGGACCCTCTGCACGCGGCGTACCGCTTCTACTCCGAGGGTACGGCCGCGGCCGGGAGCCAGCAGTACATCCAGGACTTCGTCGACCACAAGGCCCGCACCACCGGTGTGACCCGCTACTACAACGAGAGCCTGACGGTGAAGGACGACGGCACCGCGGCCCTCGTGTACTGCGAGGACCAGAGCAAGGTCTTCAACAAGTTCCTGGAGACCGGCAAGACAGACGTGACGCCGGTGACGAAGGACAGCTACGTCATCTATGCCAGCACCCTGCGCAAGAACGACAACGGCGTCTGGGTCACCGAGCGGCTGGAATCGCAGAGGGGGAGCGACAAGTGCCAACCTTGACCAGAATGAACCGGCTGCTCCTCGCTTCCGGACTCACCGCTGTGTCTCTGGCTGTCGCCGGCCCCGCTCATGCCGAGAAGGGATTCGGAGGCAGCACGGACGGCCAGACGGAGCAGCGTGCCGACACCGGTGGGGACGGCACCGTCTCCGTCACTGTCGGCGGCGTCGTCTTCGACCGCTCGAAGAACGGCGGTGGCGCGTCCGCGGGCGCACTGACGTCAAGCACCTCCTGGACGCCCCCACCCTGCTGGTACGCCCCGAAGTACACCCCCGAGCAGTTGCAGAAGTACCTGGAACCGATCTGGGGTGCCGAATCCACCGGATACGAGTGGGATGCCGCCCAACGCAAGAAGTACCTGAACGAAGAGAACCACTCCAAGGACTTCAACAAGGACAAAACCGGCAAGGGGTACTGGTGGGGCTCGTACGTCAACGAGGACTACCCGCCAGGCTGGGACTCCTGCGACAAGGACTACTTCTGGGTGGACGAGGGAAGCGTTCCGCCCGCCGACATCGAAAACGCCGTCACTCCCGAGATCCTCGCCGAACTCGCCTACGCGGAGATTCGCGTCCCTGGCACCGAGGTCACTCTGGCTCCTGCGAACACGACCAAGGTCAACCTCCCGACCTGGGCCTGGCTGGACACGGCCGACTTCAAGCCCGTCTCCGTAACCGCCTCCGTCCCGGTACTCGGTATCCAGGCGACCGCCACGGCGGAGCCGCGCTCTCTGCGGATCGACCCTGGCACCACGGATGCCGAGACCTACCCGTCGTCCGGCGTTTGCGAGATCGCCGACGGTCACATCGGTGAGCCATACGCCAGAGGCAAGGCCGGCGAAACCCCACCCTGCGGCGTCCGTTACCTTCGCTCCTCGGGCAACGGCTCCTACCCCCTACGGGCGACCATCACCTGGCAGATCACCTGGACCGGCACCGGCGGAGCGGGCGGCGACCTCCCCGACGGCACGTTCGGCGCCACCCAGGACGTCGTCGTCCAGGAGATCCAGGCCATCAACCGCTGACGGGGACCGCCGCTACGGTGCGAATGCTTCCCACGTGCCTTACCAGAGTCCCTGTGCCCCGCCGCCGGCCCCACCCCGCACCCGCCTGCACTGCCGTAACAGCGACCTTGTTCCTCCTCGCAAGCTGCGGCGGCGGGAAGCAGGTCTCTGACGCCAGCAACAAGATCGCGGGGGCGGCCACCGCCCCGAACTCGCCGCCCTCAACCGCAACGGCCACATCGGACGACACGAACCGGCCGAGGATCACGCTCCCGTCGGACCTCACGTACACCTTCGAGTGGTCGAAGACGAGGGCTGACGTCTCAGCGGGGGCGCAAGGTATGCCTGCCGTGAGCACCGGGGCGACCGGCGACGATGGCGACATCGCAGCGCCATGTTGTCGCGCCCGGTACCCACGGCGAGGGCAGGCGGTCAACCGCTGATGGACGCAGCCGTCACGAACGCGAAAGGACGTCGTTCCCTCTAGCGGTGCACGTGCGTGCGCCCGAGGTGTGCTGAACCGGCAGAGGGGAACAAGGGCGCATGGCGCAGCGACTGGCCGTGGACGGCGACGAACTCACGAGCTTCATGAAGTCGCTGTCCAGATCGACCAGTTCACTACGAGGTGTCCGTAAGGCCCTGTCCGACGCGACGATCAGCGGTCTGGGTACGGACGATCTCGACTCGGCGTGTGAGCAGTTCCAGGAGGACTGGAAGTACGGCGCCGAGGAGATCGGCAAGCAGACAGAGGACCTCGCCGAGATCATCGGAAAGAGCAAGAACAGCTATCGCGAAGTCGACAAGGCGCTGGAAGAGGCGCTGAAGAAAGCCAGGGACCGGGCGGCGAAAACCGGAGCGAACCGGTGACGCTCATTCAGGACGTGAAGTCGACGTCCTCCTGCCCGCACCTGGGGTTCAACCCCACTCCCGGCGACACAGACTCGGTCCGTACGCTCCACCGGAAGCTCTTCGCGTGCGCCAAGGTGCTCCAGGACACCCACGACCTGGTCACACGGCTCCTCGACGGCAGCTACTGGAAGGGCGACGCGGCCGTCGCCTTCCGCGAGCAACTCGACGGCGGCCCGCTGCCTCTGAACCTGAAGAACGCAGCACACTCCGTCCGCAAGGCCGCCCGCCAGTTGGAGCGCTGGGAAGGGGAACTCGACGACTTCCAGCGTCGCGCCAAGGGGCTGGAGCAGGAGGCCGAGGACGCGCGCGATGCGGTGGACCGGGCGAAGGGGCGCGCTGCCAAGACCGAGGCGGGCGACGACTCCGCGGTCGAGGAGGCTGAGGCCGCCCTGGAGCGCATCCGGCATCGGGCGCGGCTGCTCGCGAAGGAACACGAGGACAAGGCCCGCCATCGGGCCGGCAAGATCCGCGATGCCACAAAGAAACTCGCCCCTCATGAACCGGGTTGGTTCGACGAGGCCCTCGACTGGCTTGCCGACAACCTCCCCGACATCCTCAGCTTCACCGCCGGCGTCATCGGCGTCGTCGCCCTCCTCTTCGCCGGCCCGCTGGGCATGGCGATGGTCGCTGCACTGATGCTGGCGGGGTCGGCGTTGAGCGCTACGGCGCTGACTCTGCGCATTTCCGATGCCGAGACGCTCGAATCTCTGATGGACGGCTTTACGACGGGCGAGCTCGACGCCGATTTCTGGAGCAATTTCATCTCGGTGGGAGCAGACGCGGTGTCTGCACTCCCAGGACTTGGTGCTGTGGCCAAGGGCGTCCAGATGGGGGCTCGGGCTGCCGGCCACACCACCGAAACACTCAGCCTCGGCCAAAAACTGGCTGTCTATGGAACCAAGACGATGGACGAGGCCAAGAGCGTCGCCGGGCTGGAGAACGCCCTGATCGCTGGAGCGGTACGCGGTGCCGACAACCCCACATCTGCGGCCAATGCGGTGTCAGCTGCCTCAGGCATCGCGGGAGTGGGTACAGCCGGCTTCGGTCTCTACAACAAGGCCACAGACGCCAAGGACAGCAAGTACAAGGACGGAACCGTTGCAGGCATTGACGGAACACGCCTGCTATTGGACAGCGGAGGCATTTGGAACCTCGCGCAGCACCTCCGTTGATGCCTTGGAAGAGGAAGACCGATGAACCACGATGACTGCCCGACGGCTTGGGACCACCCCGACACTCGATGGGCTTGGACCAGACACATGGCCCTGAGCGCTGCGGGCCTCCTCGCTTGGCCTGCGAGCTTCGTGGGCCTGCTGTACGTCCTGGTCGTATTTCTGTCTCCTGCTTTCAGCCCGCTCTTCGCCCTGCTCCTCTGTTATTCCACTTACCGCTCGTTCGTCCAGCTGCACCACGTCGGCTCCGCCCTCAACGCGATCCGAGTTCTCCAGACGTACCCCTGGAGGACCCTCCATGACACCGCCCGCAGTCTCGGTGACCACCCGGAAGCCGAGGCGAAAGGGATGTGGATCGAGTTCCCGCTCCCTCAAGGAGACACGGAAACGGGAGTCCCCCTCGTCTTCGTCAAGCACTACCGCTCCCTGTGGTGGCTGAGGCGCATCGGAGGCCCGCGGACGAAGCCGGAGCTGAAAGCGCAGTTGGACACACTCTGGTTCGCGGGCGACCCCCGCTTCCTCGGTGTCGTGGCCGTGCCTGCGAAGAACGGAGCCTCGCCCCGGCGCCTGCACTTCCTCTACCAGCCGTCCGCCTTCGACAGCAGGGCCGCCCGCAGGCACTGGGAGGACGTCACTCCGTACGACGCGGAGCGCGCCCGCCGGGCCGGAGCACGTCTTCCCGAGTCAGCGTCCGATGCCCCTGAAACTCCGCTTCTCCCCGGGCAGGCGCCATGAGCTCTCCCGCCATCGTCCTCGACGACTCGGTCGACGACCCCCAGGCCGAGCTCTGGTTCGCCGAGCCTCCCGGCTTCACCCCGCTGCCTCTCGACGCGCTCCTCCCCGCCCTCGACTCCACCAGGGCCGACGCGCTGCGGGAGGCCGTAGGACCGCTTCTCGACGCGCTCTCAGGAGAGATGGCGCGGCAGCAGTTCGTGGCCCGTTTCGCGGCGGGGCAGCAGCTTCTCGGGGCACTGTGTGAGTCGGGCACCGTCTACTGCGCGGTCGGATTTCACCGTGACGACGTGGAGGGGCACCGGCGCGAGCCGCTGCTGTCCCTGCTCACCATCACCTGGCGAGACACCGCCGTCGCCCCGCGGGGCGTGACGGCCGCCCGTGCGGTGACCGGCAGGGAGGGGCACACGCACCTCGACTACGGCGAACTGGCCTGCGGGCCCGCCGCGTTCAGTGAGACGACCCGCACGCCGGGGCAGGACAGCGGGTTGCCGCCGTACCCCCTCCTGCAGTTCCACGTGCACCTACCGCACCCGGACTGCCGGCGCCTGGCTGTCCTCACGCTCAGTACGACCGCCACGGCCCGGCGAAAGGAGTACCGGGCCGTCGTACGACAGATCGCCGAATCCGTCAGCTTCGAGGATCCGCGGTCCGGGCATCCACGCCGGCCTGCGTGACACAGACCCGCCGATCCCCCTCACGCATCCGCATACTTCGCATCCGCCGCCGGATCCAACGCCAGCCGATACCCCCGCTTCACCACCGTCTGGATCAGCTTCGGTGCGCCGAGGGCCGTGCGGAGGCGGGCCATGGCGGTTTCCACGGCGTGTTCGTCGCGGCCGGCGCCGGGGAGGGCGCGGAGGAGGTCTGCTCGGGCGACGACCCAGCCGGGGCGGCGGGAGAGGGCGCGGAGCAGGGACATGCCTGCGGGTGGGACGGGGCGGAGGGTGCCGTCGACCAGGACGGCGTGGCCGCGGATCTCGACCTGGTGGCCGGCGATGGGCAGGGAGCGGGCGCGGGCGGGGAGTTCCTGGCAGAGGAGCTGGACGAGGGGGCCGAGGCGGAAGCGGTCGGGCTGGACCGTTTCGACGCCGAGGGCCTGGAGAGGGATGGCCGTGACCGGGCCGACGCAGGCCGGCAGCACGTCGTGGTTGAGGGCCGAGAGGAGTTCCGGCAGCAGGCCCCGCTCCTCGGCGCGCGACAGAAGGGACGCCGCCGCAGGGGCGCTGGTGAAGGTCACCGCGTCCACGCCCCGGGTCACAGCCGCGTCTAGGAGGCGGTCGACGGGCGCGATGTCCTCCGGCGGCATCCAGCGGTACACGGGGACGCCGACGACCTCGGCGCCGCCGGCCTTCAGCGCCTCCACGAAGCCGGGGAGCGGCTCGCCGTGCAGCTGAATGGCGATACGGCGGCCGTCCACGCCCTCCGCGAGGAGCCGGTCGAGGACCTCCGCCATCGACTCCGACTCCGGCGACCACTCCTCCGTGAGCCCCGCCGCGCGGATCGCGCCCTTGACCTTCGGGCCGCGGGCGAGCAGCTCGACGCCGCGCAGCCGGTCCAGGAGGGTCTCGCCGAGGCCCCAGCCGTCGGCGGCCTCGATCCAGCCGCGGAAGCCGATGGCCGTCGTGGCGACCACCACATCAGGGACGCGGTCGATGAGTTCCTTGGTCGCGGCGAGCAGATCACCGTCGTCCGCCAGCGGCACGATCCGCAGGGCGGGCGCGCGCAGGACCGAGGCGCCGCGGCGCTGGAGCAGCGCCCCGAGCTCCTCGGCGCGGCGCGCGGCCGTCACCCCGACGGTGAAACCGGCGAGGGGTCCATGCTCCGGCGACTGCTGTTCGTCGTACATAACTCTCGTCCCGCACTCTTCGAGTCAGCGGGGCCTGGGGCCTGTCGTTCGGATCAGCCCGGCGTCGCGGGGTCTGGCACGCACATCTGCGGCGTTGTCGTCGGTTGCCGACGCTCCGCGTCGACGCCCTCCTCGGCCTTGCAGCTGCACGCACCAGACCCTGCTCGACCCGGCTGAGACACACGGTCCTTCTCAGCCGACCTGATCCGAACGACAGGCCCCAGCGGACCCCTTTGCACCTACATGCGGCCGAGCCTGTCAACGGCGCGTGACAGGCTCGGTTCCGCTTGATTGCGCCGGTGTTACGTCACACCTCGGCGTAGCTGAGCTCGGGCTTCGCCTCGGCAGCGGCCGTGGAGCCGCGTCCTGCCGCCGGGCGGCGAAGGTATACGGCCCAGGTCACCACGAAGCAGGCGCCGTAGAAGGCGAGGAAGGCGAGGAACGCTCCCGTGCCCGTGCCGGCGGTCTGGAAGGACTGGCGGAAGGCGAGGTTGATCCCGAGTCCGCCGAGCGCTCCGATCGCGCCGATGAGCCCCATGGACGCCCCGGACAGTCGCCGGCCGTACGCCGCGGCCTCCTCACCCGTGAGGCCCTGCGCGAGCGCCTTGGCCTGGAAGATGCCGGGGATCATCTTGAACGTCGAACCGTTGCCGAGCCCGCTCAGCACGAACAGGGCGATGAAGGCCGTGGTGAACAGCGGCAGCGACTCCTGCTCGCTCGCCAGCAGGACCACCGCGGTGGCGGCGGCCATGGCCACGTAGTTCCACAGGGAGATCTTCGCGCCGCCGTAGCGGTCGGCGAGCCGGCCGCCGATGGGGCGGATCAGGGAGCCGAGCAGCGGGCCGATGAAGGTGACGTACGCGGCCTGCAGCGGCGTACGGCCGAACTGCGTCTGCAGCACCAGCCCGAAGGCGAAGCTGTAGCCGATGAAGGAGCCGAAGGTGCCGATGTAGAGGAAGGCCATGATCCAGGTGTGGCCCTCCTTCACCGCGTCTTTGGCCGCGCCGGTGTCGTTCTTCACGCTGGAGAGGTTGTCCATGTACATCGCGGCCAGGACGGCGGCGACGACGATCAGCGGGATGTAGATCCCCAGCAGCACCCGCGGTCCGCCGCTCGCGCCGATCACCGCGAGGCCGATCAGCTGCATGACGGGCACACCGATGTTGCCGCCGCCGGCGTTCAGGCCGAGCGCCCAGCCCTTCTTCCTCAGCGGGAAGAAGGCGTTGATGTTGGTCATGGAGGACGCGAAGTTGCCGCCTCCGACACCGGTGAGGAGCGCGCAGATCAGGAAGGTGGAGTACGACGTCCCCGGCTCCATGACGATGAACGCGGCCACCGCCGGGATCAGCAGCAGGCTCGCCGATACGATCGTCCAGTTCCGGCCACCGAAGAGCGCGACGGCGAAGGTGTAGGGGACGCGGACGATCGCGCCGACCAGCGTCGCCATGGACACCAGCAGGAACTTGTCCGCCGGGGTCAGCCCGTACTCCGGGCCCATGAACAGCACCATCACCGACCACAGGGTCCAGATCGAGAACCCGATGTGCTCGGAGAGGACGGAGAAGGCGAGGTTCCGGCGGGCGACCTTCCAGCCGGTGTCCTCCCAGAAGACCTCGTCCTCCGGGTCCCACCGCTCGATCCAGCGGCCGCCCCTGGCAGTGGTGGCGGTGGCGGGGGGTGAGGGGGTCGTACCTGATGCTGTCATGAACGCCTCCACGTGCTCCGGGGCTCAGGTGTGGCTGGGAGTGGCTGAGTCCCGAAGGTAGGGAGGGCGCGTTTCCTGTCTGTGGCTACGAGTGACCGGTAAGGAACTTTGCTCTCACCCGGGGGAAGGGGCGGATGAGAGGTCCCGGGCATGGGCTCAGGTGCGGGGCGGCTGCCAGTGGGGGTTCTGCTGGGGGTACGGCTGGGGGTGGTGGGCCGGCTGTGAATGCTGAGGTTGCGGGGGTACGGGGCCGTAGGGGCCGGGGGTGTAGGGCCCAGGTGCGTGGGGTCCGGGTGCCTGGGGCCCGACGGCATGGGGCCCGACGGCATGGGGCCCGACGGCGTGAGGCCCGGCGGCATACGGCTGCGAGACGCCCGGGGCGTACGGCGTCTGCGGCGGCACCCCAGGAGCCGTCCCGCCCGCGAACGGGTTCCCGTGCCCCGGCAGCTGCCCGCCCGGCGGCACGTAGCGCAGCCGCCCCGTCTCGTCGCGCACCTGCGTGAAGCCGGCGGCCTGGAGGAGGGCGGCCTGCCTGGCGTTGTCGCGGCGGGAGTAGGCGAGGCCGAGCGGGAGCAGGCCCAGTCCGGCGGCGCACAGGACTCCGGCGACGACGAACGCCGTGGTGTCGGTGCCGAGCTCGAAGACGAGGCCCACGCAGGCGAGCGGGATGCCGATCGCCGCGAGCCGGATGCGCTGCTTCTCCGCGTGCCGCCCGGAGATGTCGAACTTGATCCGCGCCTTCAGCAGGTCCACCGCGTTCGGCACGAGCGGAGGCAGGGACACCCCGTCCCCGGCGTTCGGATACTGCGCCCAGTTCTGCGCGGCCCGCGCCCGCCCCTGCGGGGAGTGGTCGGGCACCAGCAGCATCGTGTACTCGCTGTTGTGCTGCCCGCCCTGCCGTACGTCCGCGTACTCGTACCCGAACTGCTGGGCGACATAAGCGAATCGAGCGAGCTTCTTCACGGATGCCATGGGACTGCGCACCGTGACGGGTTGCCCGGTCGCCATCTGCCCCAGCATCTTGCGGACTTGCCGCTTCTTCATCCACCCGCTCCTCGTCGGCATCGCTGTTCACAGGCGCAACGGGGGAAGCTTTCCATATGCGCTCCGCCGAAGCATCCCCCTACGGCCGGCACCGGGCGGCTCCCCGCGCCGAGAGGACCTGGGAGGTCTGCCAGACGCCGTCGGCGTTCTTGTCCAGGCTGGTGTTGTAGAGGACGTAGCTGTTCTCGGTGACCGGTGTCCTCGCGACCTCGCCGGTCTTCTTGTCCTTGCTGAAGCCCTTGCCCTCGTCGGCGCAGAAGGTGAGGGTCGCGGAGTTCTGGCCCTTGAGGGTGACCTCGCGGTCGTAGTAGCGCACCTCACCGGTGATCGTGGCCCCGGCGTCCTTGAACTGCGCGACCCAGGAGAGTGCGGCCTCCAGGGCCTTGCCGGTGTTGTAGTAGCCGATCGCCTCGCCCTTGGGGTCGGTACCGGTGATCGCGGCGTCGACGGCCCGCATACGCTCCGCGCTGTCCGCCAGGACGGCGTCCTTGACCGGGTCGCCGGTCCGCCCGTCCTCGAAGACCAGCTTCAGGTCCGACGGGAGGGTGATCTCCGGCCGGTTCGTGACCGCTTTCGTGGGCGACGGCGACGGGCTCACGTCGGTGTTCACGCCCGCTCTGTTGTCGTCTGCCTTGGAGGCGTCGCTCCCTCCGCCGCAGCCCGTCAAGACGAGCAGCACCGCTGTTACGGCGGTCAGGGCAGGAACGTGTCGAAGCCGACGGCAGGTCACAGGAGCTCCTGGTGGGGCATGTGGGGTCCGGGAGGCAACCCACACGGTAGCGAGGCTCGCATGGGGCCGCACCAGGGCGAAATGTCCTCGCATGCCTCCGAGTTGACGCGGTCAGAGGGCGTAGAGCGAGGGACCGAAGCCTTCGCGGCCCCGTCCTTCAGCGCGTCAGCGTGTACCAGCCGGCCACCACGACGAGCAGCGTCGCCACCGCCGTGCACGCGGCAGCCATGAGACGAACGCCACGGCGCGTGGCCCCGGATGCCGGGCTGTCGTGGGGCCCGGCCCAAGGTGAGGTGCGCCGGGTCGCCTCCGGCGGCACGGGAGGGGACGGCGTACGCGATCCGGGGACCAGCGCGTGAGGTTCGCTGGGCAGTTCCGCAGGCGTAGGCGTCCCGTAGCCGGCCGCGAAGGGTGAGCCGAAGGGGGACTCGCGATACGCCGGCGGGGACGGTGGCCGGTCAGCGCCGGACGAGTCGGCGCCCAGAGGCGGGCCGGGGGGCGGCGGGCCGGCGTCCGAAGGCCGGCCAGGTGTCCGGAAACCACCGTCACCCCCGGGCCGCCCGAGCGCCGAGGGCTCGCCCTCGCCCTCAGGTCGACCGAGCGGCGACGCCTTGCCATCACCCGCAGCCCGTTCGAGCGTCGACAGGCTGCCCTCCCCGGGCCCCCGAGGCACAGCCGAGTCACCGCCTTCGGGCCGACGGGACGGCGGCAGGGCTTCGTCGAGAGCCCCGCCAAGTGACGGGAGGCCGGTGTCCCCTGCCCGGCCGGCCGACGGAAGGCTGGAGTCCGTCCCCCTGCCAGGCGGCGGGCCACTCACCGACGCCTCACCAGACAGCGGAAGCCCGGACCCCGAAGCCCCGCCGGCCGGCGGAAGTCCGGAGCTCGAAGCCCCGCCGACCGGCGGAAGTCCGGACCCCGAAACCCCGCCCGGCAGCGGAAGCCCGGTCACCGATGCCCCACCGGCCGGCGCAAGCCCCGTGTCCGAAGCCCCGCCGCACAGCGGAAACCCGGCCGCCCCCTCGCCGACCCCAAGGTCATCCGATGCTTTCGCGGATGCATGTCCGGCGCCCTTCGAGGTCACGTCCCCCGGCTCCCCCATCCCCAGGTCAGACCGATGCGCGGCGGCGGCGTGAAGAACCGCGGGTGTCGCCGGCCGGTGGCGTCGGGCCGCCGGAGGCGCCTCGGCGGGAGGTGGGCCGGGCCGCTCCGTTCGGCCAGAGGCGGGGCGGGCGTTTGGCCGCCAGGTCCTCGATCCAGCCGAAGGCGAGGACGGCGAGGCCGATCAGGGGCCAGACCAGGCAGAACATCCAGATCATGTACGTGGAGTCGAGCGCGGCCACCGCACGGTCGCTCTGCATGAAGGGCAGCTCGTAGACCGGGTCGATGATCGGGATCGTGGCCATGATGAGCATGTTGTGCCAGAGGTAGATCGTCACGGCCCGGTTGTTGGAGAGGGTGACGAGCTTGTCCCACTTGGCGAGGCGGCCGGGGAGTTCCTGCCAGGACGGGGAGTACTGGAGCAGGATGACGACGAAACCGAAGGACCAGGTGGCCTGGGCCAGCGGGATGTCGTTGAGGTCCCAGCCGTCAGGGCCGAGATGGCCCGAGGCCCACCACAGGCCGAAGGCCATCAGCAGACCCGCGCAGGAGATCGCGACATAGCGCGGAATCTGCTTGAGCAGACCCTCCTGGTGGGCGAAGCCCAGCACCCAGCAACCGCCGTAGACCGCGAAGTCGGTCACCGCGTTGCCCGTCTCGCCCGGGATCGTGACCAGGCCGGTGCCGACCACCGCGGTCAGCGCCAGCGGCGCGAACACCGTCGCCCACGGCACGCGGCGGAACGCCCACAGCAGCAGCGGCGACGCCACCACGAACCACAGATACGCCCGCAGGTACCACAGCGGGCCCGCCGCCTGCACGGCCCAGGTGTCCTCCAGCAGCCCCGACTTGGAGCCGATGTGCCAGGGGAACGGCGGGGCGCCGATCGGGACGATGTAGTTGACCAGTTCGAGGAGCGCCCAGGTGGGGCCGTCCTCCGTGTTCTTGGTCGGGTTCCAGCCACCCGCGAACATCAGCGCCAGCACCACCGCGCTGAACGCCCACAGCGGAGGCAGCAGCCTGCGCACCCGGCCCCGGATCACGCCCCAGGCCGGGCGGCTCAGCGAGCGCGCCATCAGCGAGCCCGCCAGCGCGAACATCACGCCCATGGACGGGAACAGCACCGTCAGCCACGCCCAGCCGAAGAGGTGGTACACCACCACACGGACCAGGGCGATGGAGCGCAGCAGGTCCAGGTAGCGGTCACGCCCGGGAGCCTTCTTGGGGGCAACGGCCGCCGGCTCCGGTGCCGGTGCCGGCGCCGCGTCCGTCGTCCGCTGGTGCGGGACGCCGTACGGGTCGTACGCCCCCGGCGCCCCGTCGTTCGAGCCGTACGAACCGTACGAACCCTGCATTCCCTGCATCCCCTGGGTCATCCCACCGGCCTCCGATCGTCACCAACGGCCGCGCGCTGGCGCGGTACCGGGCCGCCGGGTGCCTCGACGACACCCGTGCGGCGCAGTTTCTGCCAGCGCAGCCGGCCGCCGGTGAGGGCGGTGATCCAGGACTGGAGCAGTACGACGTACATGAGCTGGCGGTACAAGATCTGCTGGAGCGGGAGCGAGATCAGATGAGTCATCCGCTCCTTGTCCAGGCGGAAGGCGTACGCGGCGCAGAACGCCTGGATGGCCAGGACGCCCAGCCATGCCACGACCGTCTTCTGGGTCGGGCCGAACACCACTCCGTACAGCAGGAACACGTCGATCAGCGGCGCCAGCAGCGGGGCCACCACCATGAACAGCGACACCAGCGGCAGGCCCACGCGGCCGAAGCGGCCCGACGGGCCCCGCTCGACCAGCGCCTTGCGGTGCTTCCAGATGGCCTGCATGGTGCCGTACGACCAGCGGTAGCGCTGCGACCACAGCTGCTGGACGGACTCGGGGGCCTCGGTCCAGGCGCGGGCGTTCTCGGCGTAGACGACCCGCCAGCCGTCGCGGTGCAGCGCCATGGTGACGTCGGTGTCCTCGGCGAGCGTGTCGTCGCTCATGCCGCCGATCCGCTCCAGGGCGGAGCGCCGGAAGGCGCCCACCGCGCCGGGGATCGTCGGCATGCAGCGCAGCACGTCGTACATACGGCGGTCGAGGTTGAAGCCCATCACGTACTCGATGTGCTGCCACGCGCCGATCAGCGAGTCACGGTTGCCGACCTTGGCGTTGCCCGCGACCGCGCCCACGCGCGGGTCGCCGAAGGGCTGGACCAGCTCACGGACCGTGGCCGGTTCGAAGACGGTGTCGCCGTCCATCATGACGACGATGTCGTACCGGGCGTTGGCCAGGCCCCGGTTGAGCGCGGAGGGCTTGCCGCCGTTGAGCTGGCGGATCACCCGTACGTTGGGCAGGCCCATGGCCTCCACGATCCGCGCGGTGCCGTCGGAGGAGCCGTCGTCGATGACGAGGACCTCGATGGGGTGCTCACTGTCCATCAGCGAACGGACCGTGTTCTCGATGCACTTGGCCTCGTTGTACGCCGGCACCAGCACGGACACCGGTTCGGTGACCGGCGGCCCCCAGCGGAAGCCGCGGCGGCGCACCCGGCGGGCGTGGTAGCCGGAGAGCAGCAGCATCAGCACGAACCGGCCGATGACCAGGGTGCCGATGACGGCGAGCCCGGCCACCAGACCATCGGTGATCTTCTCCGAGGCCTGGACCAGGAAGATCCACGCCTTGCCCTTCCACAGGTCGAGGCCGGTGACCTCGGAGTGGGCGCTGGGCGCGCCGAGGGCCTCGGTGAGGTTCTGGAACTTGTACCCCTCGGCCTGCATCTGCGGCAGGAACTTGTCCAGCGCCTGGACCGTCTGGTGACGGTCGCCGCCGGAGTCGTGCATCAGGACGATCGCGCCCTTGCCGTTCTTGGGGGTGGCGCGGCGGATGATCTCGTCGACGCCGGGCTTGCGCCAGTCCTCGCTGTCGGTGTTGTTGACGACCGTGATGTAGCCGCGGCTGCCGATGTACTCGGTCACCGGCCACGACTTGTCGTCCATCGCGTCGGAGAAGGACGAGTACGGCGGACGGAACAGGGAGGTGCGGATACCGGCCGCGCCGGTGATGGCCAGCTGGTTCTGCGACAGCTCCCAGTCGATGCGCTTCTTCGACTGGTACGACAGGTCGGGGTGGTTGAAGGTGTGCAGGCCGATCTCGTGGCCCTCCTCCACCATGCGCCGCACCAGGTCGGGGTAGCGGGAGGCCATGGTGCCGGTGACGAAGAAGACGGCGTGCGCGTGATGCTTCTTCAGCACGTCCAGGACCTTCGGCGTCCACTCCGGGTCGGGGCCGTCGTCGAAGGTGAGCACCAGCCGGTGGCTCTCGACGCTCAGGGTGACGGCCCGGCCCCCGCGGGTGTCGATGACCGGTCCGCCTTCGAGGATCTTCTCCGGTACGTGGTCGGAGGAGGCAGGCGGCCGGACGCGGTGGTCGGCAAGGATCTCGCTGTGCACATAGCCGCGCAGCATCAGCATCGCCATCAGGGCGACGAGGACGAGCGCGGGGAGCAGCAGGCGCATGGGCACACGGGGGCGCCGGGAGCCGTCTCGGGCTCCGGCCGGGGGCCCGTGACGGCGTTTGCGGGATGCCATCAGAGGATGTACTCCGGGGACGGGGAGGGTTGAGCGGAGGCGGGTGCGGCGAGCGTGGACGGCTCACTGCCGCCCTGCTCCGCCGCCAGAGGGTCGGATGCGAGCGGGCCGTTCCCCGTCGTGCCGCCGTCGCCGCCCCCGCTGTCGCCGCCGCCGGTCTCGGACGACGGGTCGGGCGTGGTCGGGTCGGCGCTGGGCGTCGTCGGCTCGGGGTCGGGCTCGGTGGCCGTCTCCGTCGGCTCGGGGTCGGGCTGGGTCACGCCGCCTCCGGGCTGCGGGGCGGTCGTCCTCGACTGGGCCGGGTCGGGCCCGGTCGTGGCACCGGCGGCGGGCGCCTCGGCGGTGGGCGCCGTACCGGCAGCGCCGGGGTCGCCTCCCACGGCCGGCGTCGAACCGGCCGTCGCGCTCGGGTCGGCCTCCGGCGACACGGCGGCACCCGTCTCCGACGGCAACCCCGACTCCGACGGCAGCACAGGCGAGTCCACCTGCCCCGCCGGCTTGCCGCCCTTCTGCCCGGGAACAGGCAGCCAGGGCGCGTCGGAGCTGCCGGAGAGCAGGGTGGCGACGATGACGACCGCGTAGACCGCGCAGGCGACTCCCACGGCCACGCCCAGTCGGCGCCACATGCGGCTGCGGCGGCCCGTCTCGTCGACGAACACCGGCCCGTCGGAGCCGTCCTGAGCGCCGGTCACGCCGCCCTTCACCGGGCGCAGCGCCACGTCGCCCAGTTGTACGGCGTCCAGCTGGACCGTCACCTCGTGCGGGTCGTGCGTGGCCGCGGCGGCCCCGGCCCGGGGCGCCTCCTCCTCGGTCTCGGCCCAGGGGTCGCGGGGGGCGGCGGTGCCACCGGCTTCGGGGGTGGTCGGCAGTACGGCGGTGGCGTCCGCGTCCGCGACGGCGCCCGCGTCGGCACCATCGAACCAGGAGGCGGCGGGGGCGGAAGCAGTGGGGGGAGCAGAGGGAGCGAACGGGGTGAAAGCTGTGGGCGGAGCCGACAGGCTGAAGGACGCTGGAGCAGGCGCGGGCCCTTGACCGGGCCGCGGTGCGGCGTGCCGGCCCCTGCTGGCGGTAGGCCACCCTCCCGCGGTCGTACCGCCACCGGACAGCGGCCCACCGGGCATTCCGGTGCCGCTACCGGGCATTCCGCCCCTGGGTATCTCGCCACCAGGCATGCCGCCACGGGCCGGCCCACCAGGCACACTCCCGGGAGCCTCACCCCCACGCCCCCTACGCGGCATCGACTCCGGCGACTGCCGTGGCCGTACGGCCCTCGGCCCTACGGCCGTCTCGTCCGCCCCGCTGTCGGCCACGGCGGCGTGCCAGCCGGCGAGGGCCGCGTCAGGCAGCACCTGCGTCTCAGCGGAAGGCGAAGGCACGGGCGACGGCGTCGGCGACGGCATGCCCGAAGACATGGGCATAGGCGTAGGCACAGGCCTGGGCAGCGGCGGGGCCGGGATGTCCGACGAGCCGGACGTGGCCTCGGGCCACTCCGGTTGGGCGTCTTCTCGCCAGTTGTTCACGTGCGCGCATCCCCCCACGGGACAGTTCGGGGTGCGCGTACGACGCCGAGCACCCGTCGATCGAGATCAGGCCCCCACCCGATCCGAGCGCCCCCTTTACCACACCGTGCTCAGGCCATGAATGTAGCGCACGTGGAGGTTCCCTGGTTCCCACGTGTCACTCGGGACCCGACATGATCTTCGCATCGGTGGCCGGAATCCATCCCCCTTCCGGTCGCCGGAGCCACCCCTCCTCCCCCGCGACCTGCACCGCAGCCTCCCGCAGCGCGTCCAGCCCCGGATGCACCAGCCCTTTTCGCCAGACGAGTGACACTGGCGACAGTGGCACAGGATCGACGAGCGGCCGCAGCACGGCTCCGGGCATGGCCGGAAAGTCGACCACGGCCAGCACGGGGTTGCGGGTCTTGGCCATGATCCGCCCGAACTCCTCGTCACCGACGGCCATCGGAAGGGGTGACGCGACCTCGATGCCGCGTCCCTCGAACAGGCGATGGGCGAGGTCCGTCCACTCCGGCGTCCGCGGATTGCCGGCGCCCGCGTACACCACCTCACCCGCCAGCGCGGCCAGCGGCACCCGCTCCCACGTGGCCAGGGCGTGGTCCTCGGGCAGCAGGACGGCCATGGGCTCGTAGCGCACGGGCTGATGGTCGAGCCCGGCCCGCAGCGCCGGGGCGAGCCCCGCGTAGCGGCCGAACGACACGTCGAGGCGCCCGGCGAGCAGTTCGGCCACGGCTCCGGTGAGGCCGCTCTCGTAGCGGGCCATCAGCTCATGGCCGGGGGCGAGTTCGCGGGCCCGGTGCAGGACGCGGCGCGGGGTGCCGAGGCCGGTGGAGTTGCAGTCGACCAGCAGCGGGCGGGCCTGCCCGAACGCGGACAGCAGGTCGTCCTGGGCCTGGAGGACCCGCCGCGCGTGCGGCAGCAGCCGCTCACCGTCGTCCGTCAGCGTCACCTGCCGGGTGCTGCGCACGAACAGCTCCGCGCCCAGCTCCCGCTCCAGCCGCCGTACGTCCCGGCTGAGCGCCTGCTGGGAGACGTAGAGCCGGGCGGCGGCGCGGGTGAAGTGCAGTTCCTCGGCTACGGCGACGAAGCCGCGCAGGAGGCGGGGGTCGAGGTGGGGCGGCGGCATCCGCCGAACCTACAACGCCACCCGCGCCGGATTGACAACAGGAGTGCGTGAATGGATGCCGGAAAGGTGTTGGACCCCTTGATCGGCTCGGCGCGAGGCTGATCACCATGCCGCATACGCTCCAGAACAGCCCCCGCCGCGCCCGCCACGACAGCCCTCGCCTTCACCTCGCCGTCACCGCCGACACCCTCATAGCCGCCGACTTCCGCCCCCGAGAACACCCCCGCGAGCACCCCGCACGCCCACCCGGCCCCTACCGCCGTCTCCTCTCCCGCCCCGGCACTCGCATCTTCACGATCGGGAATCTGATCGCCCGCCTCCCCATGGGCATGTTCGGCGTGAGCGCGGTGATGATGATCGCCGACGCCCGCGGCTCGTACGCCCTCGCCGGGGCCGTCACCGCGACCGGCCTCGCCGCGACCGCGCTGGTCGCCCCGTGGACCGCGCGGCTGATCGACCGGCACGGCCAGGCCCGGATCGCCGCCCCCGCCACGCTCCTCGCGGTGCTCGGCGGGCTCGCGCTGCTGCTGTGCGTGCGGTACGGCGCCCCGGACTGGACCCTGTTCGGCGCGTACGCCGCCACCGCGACCTGCCCGAACATCGGCGGCCTGTCCCGGGCCCGCTGGAACCATCTGCTCAAGGGCGACCCCGACGCCCTGCACACCGCGAACTCCTTCGAACAGGCCGCCGACGAGCTGTGCTTCATGCTGGGCCCGGTACTCGCCGCGTTCCTGTGCGGGACCCTCTTCCCGGAGGCGGGCACGCTCGTCGGCGGGGCGCTGCTGCTGACCGGCATGGCGGCGTTCCTCGCGCAGCGCTCGACGGAGCCGCCGCCCTCACCGCCGGCCGCGTCCGGCAGCTCGCCCCTGCGCGCCCCGGGCATGCCGCCGCTGCTGCTCGCCTGCCTGGCCATGGGCGTCGTCTTCGGGGCCATGGAGGTCGTCACCATCGCGTTCGCGGACGCACAGGGACACCGTTCGGCAGCGGGTGTCGTACTCGGCCTCCAGGCGACCGGGTCCTGCATCGCGGGGCTGGTCTACGGGGCGCTCAAGCCGGGCGGGCCGGCCGCCCGCCGCTACCCCTGGTCCATCGCCGCGATGACGGCCCTGATGACCCTTCCTCTGCTCGCCGCACAGCTCACCGGATCGCTCCTCGTCCTGGCCGCCGCGCTGCTCGTGGCCGGGATGGCGACCGCCCCGACGATGATCACGGGCATGAGCCTGATCCAGGAGCGCACCCCCGAGGGCCGCCTCAACGAAGGCATGACCCTCGCCGTCACCGGCCTCCTCGCGGGCATCTCCGGCGGCAGCGCGCTGGGCGGCTGGACGGCCGAGCACCTCTCGGAGACCGCCGGCTACGGCATCCCGGTCACCGCGGCCGCGGCGGCCCTGCTGATCATCCTCGTCACGACCCGCCGCCTCACCCCCACGCCCCGCCGCTGACACGTACCTCCGCAACAACCGCTCCCGTCCGACCCATTGACGCCCACCCCGCCCCCACATACCTTCCTCCGTCGAAGCGCTTCGACGCCCCCTATCGAATCGCTTCGACACATCAAGACCCGATGCACCATCCGGCTCCCCTCCCCTGGAGGCACAGGATGTTGACGGCAAGAAGGCGTACGGCGGCGGCAGGCGCGGTGATCCTCGCGGGAGCCCTGCTGCTGGCCGCCTGCGGCGGCGCGGACGACGGCGACGGCGGCGCCGGCAGCAGCACCCTCCGCCTCTGGCACTACGAGGCCCCCAACAGCGCGATGGGCATCGCCTGGGCCGAGGCGATCAAGGAGTTCGAGGCCACGCACCCCGGCGTGCGGGTCACGTACGAGGAGAAGGCGTTCGAGCAGATCCAGAAGACCGCCCCGATGGTCCTCAACTCCTCCGACGCGCCCGACCTGATGGAGTACAACAAGGGCAACGCCACGGCCGGCCTGCTCTCCCGCCAGGGCCTGCTCACCGACCTCACCCCGGAGGCCACCGAACGCGGCTGGGACGACAAGCTCGGCCCCGGGGTGCGCACGACCAGCCTGTACGACGCGAACGGCGTGATGGGCTCCGGCAAGTGGTACGGCGTGCCGAACTACGCCGAGTACACGATGGTCTTCTACAACAAGGACCTGTTCGCCGAGCACGACATCCCCGAGCCGAGGACGTTCGACGAACTGACCGCGGCGATGGACACCTTCGCCGAGCACGACATCACCCCGCTGGCCAACGCCGGCGCCGAGTACCTCGCCCAGCAGTACCTCTACCAGCTGGCCCTGTCGAAGGCGGACCGCTCGTGGGTCGACGCCTACGAGCTGTACCGGGGCGAGACCGACTTCCACGACCCGGCCTGGACGTACGCCGCGCAGACCTTCGCCGACTGGGTCGACAAGGGCTACCTCGCCGGGACGTCCAGCGGCACCAAGGCCGAGGAGGCGGGCGTCTCCTTCCTCCAGGGCAAGACGCCCATCCTGTTCTCCGGCAGCTGGTGGTACGGCCGCTTCCAGGACGAGGCCACCTTCGACTGGGGCACCTTCCTGTGGCCCGGCTCGGACCTCACCCTCGGCTCCGGCGGCAATCTGTGGGTCGTCCCCCAGAGCGCCGAGAACAAGGAACTGGCCTACGACTTCATCGACATCACCCTGTCGAAGAAGATCCAGAACCTCCTCGGCAACAAGGGCGGCGTCCCGGTCGCGGCCGACGCGAGCGCCGTCACCGACCCCAAGTCGAAGAAGCTCATCGCCGACTTCAACACCCTCACCGCCCGGGACGGCCTCGCCTTCTACCCCGACTGGCCGGTCCCCGGCTTCTACGACGTCCTCGTCTCCGAGACCCAGAAGCTGCTCACCGGCAGCACCGAACCGGACGCCTACCTGGACGCCCTCCAGGAGGCGTACGACAAGGGCGCGCCGAAGCGATGACGAGCACGACAGGCGGGACAAGCCGACTGCGCCACTCCTACGCCCTGTTCCTGCTGCCCGGCGCCCTCGCCTTCCTCGCGGTCGTCGTGCTGCCGGTCGCGATGAACACCTACGTCGGCTTCACCGACTGGCAGGGCGTGGGCACCCCGCGGTGGTCGGGCCTCGCCAACTACCGGGAGCTGCTGGACGACAGCGAGTTCTGGGCGTCGTTCCGGCACAGCCTGTTCATGGTCCTGGCGATGGCCGCCGTACCGACGGCCCTCGGACTCGTGCTGGCCGCCGCCCTGTTCGACTACGTCGGCAAGCACTTCGGCACCCGTACGGTCACCGTCCTGCGCGCCTGCTTCTACCTTCCGCAGGTGCTGCCGATCGCGGTCGCGGGCATCGTCTGGAGCTGGATCCTCGCGCCGGAGAACGGCTCGCTCAACGAACTGCTGAAGGCCGTGGGGCTCTCCTCCTGGCAGCAGGACTGGCTCGGCGACCCGGACCTCGCCCTGTACAGCGTCATGGGCGTGATGGTGTGGGTGCAGCTCGGCTTCCCGCTGGTGGTGTTCATGGCGGGACTCCAGCGGGTGGACCCGCAGTTGTACGAGGCGGCCGAGCTGGACGGGGCGGGCTGGTGGCGCCGCTTCGGGCACATCACGCTGGCGCAGATCCGCGGGGAGATCTACGTCGTGCTGACCTGGTGCACGATCGCGGCGCTGAAGGTGTTCGGCGCGGTGTACGTGCTGACCAAGGGCGGGCCCGGCGGGGCCACGAACGTGCCCTCCTACTTCTCCTTCACCACGTTCTTCGAGAAGACGCAGGTCGGCTACGGCGCCGCGATCTCCACCGCGCTCACCGTGATCATCCTCGCGCTCTCGCTGGTCGGGCTGAGGCTCCAGACCCGCGCGGAGGAGTCATGACCAGGGCCTTGCGCCGCTACCCGGTGCTGATCGCGCTGTGCCTCGCCGCGCTCTTCATGGTCGTGCCGTTCCTGATCGTGGTGATGAACGCGGTCAAGTCGCCCGCGGAGTACGCGCAGAGCGGCCCGCTCAGCCTCCCCGAGGGCATCCATCTGGACGGCCTGGAGAACTTCTGGGAACGGGTGGACTACCCGCGCAAGCTCCTCAACTCCCTCCTCATCAGCGGGTCCGTGGCCGTGCTCGCCGTGGGCCTGTCGGTGCTGAACGCGTACGCGATCGGCATAGGCCGGATCAAGGGCCGCACCTGGGTGCTGGCGTTCTTCGTGCTGGCCAACACGCTGCCGCAGGAGGCGCTGGTCTACCCGGTCTACTACCTGAGCAAGGAACTCGGCCTGTACGACACCAGGCTGAGCGTGATCATCGTGTTCACGGTGCTGCAGACGGCGTTCGGTACCTATCTGCTCTCCTCGGTCCTTGGCCAGTTCCCGCGTGAGGTGATCGAGGCTGCCCGGATCGACGGGGCGTCCAAGTGGCAGATCCTGTGGCGGGTCGTCGTCCCGGTCAGCCGGCCCACGCTCGGGGTGCTGATGGTCTTCTTCTTCGTCTGGACCTGGAACGAGTTCCTGCTCCCCCTGGTGATGCTGATCTCCAACGACAACCAGACCGTGTCCGTGGCCCTCGGCGTGCTCCAGGGCCAGCGGCTGATGGACGCCACGATGACCAACGCGGCCGCCCTGCTCGGCGTGCTGCCCGCCCTCGTCTTCTTCCTCGTCTTCCAGCGGACGCTCACCCGCGGCATCGCCGTGGGAGCCGTGAAGTAAGGACACCCCCACGTGAAGTTCACCGATGGTCACTGGCTGCTGCGCGAGGGCGTCACCGCCGCCCATCCGGCCGAGGTCCTCGACGTCACCGCCGAGGACGGCCGGCTGGAGATCCACGCGCCGACCCAGCCCGTCCGCCACCGCGGCGACCTGCTGAAGGGACCGGTCGTGACGATCAGCGTGCACACCCCGATGCCGGACGTCATCGGCGTCACCCTCACCCACTTCGACGGCGAGCGGCCGGCCGGCCCCGCGTTCGCCCTCGCCGAGGAGAAGTGCGCCGCGCACACCGAGTACGACGACGAGCACGCCACCCTCACCTCCGGCGCCCTCTCCGTCCGGGTCTCCCGTACAGGCCCTTGGCAGGTCGACTTCCTCGCGGGCGGCCGCACCCTCACCTCCAGCGGCCCCAAGGGCATGGGCATCATGCGGGACGGAACCGACGCCCACTATCTGCGCGAGCAGCTGGACCTCACCGTCGGCACCTGCGTGTACGGCCTCGGCGAACGCTTCGGACCGCTCGTCAAGAACGGCCAGGTCGTCGACATCTGGAACGCCGACGGCGGCACGTCCACCGAACAGGCCTACAAGAACGCCCCCTTCTACCTCACCGACGCCGGCTACGGCGTCTTCGTCGACCATCCCGGCAAGGTGTCCTTCGAGGTCGGCTCGGAGACCGTCTCCCGCGTCCAGTTCAGCGTCGAGGCACAGCAGTTGACGTACTACGTCATCCACGGGCCCACCCCGAAGGAGATCCTGCGCCGCTACACCGCCCTCACCGGCCGCCCGGCCCTGCCGCCCGACTGGTCCTTCGGCCTGTGGCTGTCGACCTCGTTCACGACGTCGTACGACGAGAAGACCGTCACCTCGTTCATCGAGGGCATGCGGGAGCGCGAACTGCCGCTGTCGGTGTTCCACTTCGACTGCTTCTGGATGCGCGAGCTGAACTGGTGCGACTTCCGGTGGGACACCCGGGTGTTCCCCGACCCGGAAGGGATGCTGGCCCGGCTGCACGAGAAGGATCTGCGGGTCAGCGTATGGATCAACCCGTACATCGCGCAGCGCTCCCCGCTGTTCGCCGAGGGCAAGGCGCTCGGGCATCTGCTGAAGCGGCCGGACGGCAGCGTGTGGCAGTGGGACCTGTGGCAGCCGGGGATGGCGCTGGTCGACTTCACCAGCCCGGCCGCCCGCGACTGGTACGCGTCCAAGCTGGAGGCGCTGCTCGCGCAGGGCGTGGACTGCTTCAAGACCGACTTCGGCGAGCGGGTGCCGGTCGACGTGGTCTGGTCGGACGGCTCCGACCCGGAGCGGATGCACAACTACTACACCTATCTGTACAACCGGACCGTCTTCGACGTGCTGCGCCGGCACCGCGGCGAGGGCGAGGCCGTGCTGTTCGCCCGCTCGGCGACCGTGGGCAGCCAGCGGTTCCCGGTGCACTGGGGCGGCGACTGCGAGGCGACCTACGAGTCGATGGCGGAGTCGCTGCGCGGTGGAATCTCGCTCGGTCTGACCGGGTTCGGGTTCTGGAGCCATGACATCGGCGGCTTCGAGGGCACGCCCACACCCGCCCTGTTCAAGCGGTGGATCGCCTTCGGCCTGCTGTCCTCGCACAGCCGGCTGCACGGCAGCTCCTCCTACCGGGTGCCGTGGCTGTTCGACGAGGAGTCGGTGGACGTGCTGCGGCACTTCACCCGGCAGAAGCTGCGGCTGATGCCCTATCTGTACGAGGCCGCCCGCGTCGCGCACACCGAGGGCGTGCCGGTGATGCGGGCGATGGTCCTGGAGTTCCCGGACGACCCCGCCTGCACGCATCTGGAGCGGCAGTACATGCTCGGCCCCGACCTGCTGGTCGCGCCGGTCTTCAGCGACTCGGGCGAGGTGTCGTACTACGTGCCCGAGGGCACGTGGACGCATTTCACGACCGGCGAGACGGTCACCGGGCCGCGCTGGGTGCGGGAGCGGCACGGCTTCACCAGCGTGCCGCTGCTCGTCAGACCGGGCGCGGTGATCCCGGTGGGCGCGGTCGACGACCGGCCCGACTACCCGCACGCCGAAGGCGTCACCCTGCGCGCGTACGGCCTGGAGCGCGGCGCCCAGGTGGCGGTCCGGGTCGGGGACACGCACTTCACCGTCGTACGGGAAGGGACCGCTCTGCGGGCCTCGTGCGGCGATCCGGCCGCGCCCTGGGCGTTGGCGGCCGGGGAGCGGATCGTGCGGGCGCCGGCCGGGACCGGGTTCCTGCTGCTGGAGCTGGACTGATGGTCAAGATCACCGATGTGGCGCGACGCGCCGGGGTCTCCCCCAGCACCGTCTCCTACGCCCTGAGCGGCAAGCGCCCGATCTCCGAGGAGACCCGGCGGCGCGTCGAGGAGGCCGTCCGCGAGCTGGGCTACCGCCCGCACGCCGGCGCCCGCGCGCTGGCCAGCAGCAAGGCGAACGTGCTGGCGCTGGTGGTGCCGCTGCGGGCGGGCATCCATGTGCCGGTCGTCATGCAGTTCGCGGTGTCGGTGGTGACCACGGCACGGCGGTACGACCATGACGTGCTGCTGCTGACCCAGGAGGAGGGCGACGACGGGCTGCGCCGGGTCGCCGACACCGCGCTGGTGGACGCGCTGATCGTGATGGACGTCCAGCTCGACGACCCCCGGCTGCCGCTGCTGCGCTCCCTGGACCGGCCCTCGGTGCTGATCGGGTTCCCCGCCGAGCCGGCCGGGCTGACCTGCGTCGACCTGGACTTCCGGGCGGCCGCCGAGGCCTGTGTGGACCATCTGGCGCGGCTCGGGCACCGGGTGGTGGCGCTGGTCGGGTCGCCGCCGGAGGTTTATGTGCGCCGGACGGCGTTCGCCCAGCGGGTGGTGCAGGGCTTCACCGCGGCCGCCGACCGGGCCGGGATGTCCTCGCGGGTGCACCCCTGCGAGGTGGCGCCCGCCGCCGCCCGCCGGGTCGCCGAACAACTGCTGCGCACCCAGCCCGCGCTGACCGGCGTGGTGGTGCACAACGAGGCCGTCCTGGAGCCGCTGGTCGACGCGTTCGAGCAGCTCGGACTGCGGGTGCCGGGCGATCTGTCCGTCACCGCGATCTGCCCGGACGACCTCGCCGAGTCCGTGCGGGTGCCGGTCACGTCCGTCGCGCTGCCGACCGCCGAGCTCGGCACCCGCGCGGTGGAACTGCTGGTCGGGAAGCTCGCCGGGACGCCCGTACCGGGGGCCACCTCGCTGCGGCCCCGGCTGACGGTACGGGCGTCCACGGCGCCCCGCACGCCGTGAGGTTCAGCAGCGGGCGGGCTTGGCCCAGGCGCACTCCAGGCCACTGTCCGGGCCGCTGCCCGGGGCGGTGCTCCGGACGGTCGCGAGCGTCGCGGCCTCATCGGCGGTGGAGCGGGCCAGGGTGACGACGATGGCGTCCTCCAGCGGCTTCACCGACGAGGCCTGGTAGTTGTTCAGCACGATGCTGTAGACCAGTTCACGCCCGTCCGCGTCGGTGACGTACCCGGACAGCGCCGAAGCCCCGGTCAGCGAGCCGGTCTTGGCGCGGGCGTTGCGTGCGGCGGGCGTGTTGCACATCCGGGTGCGCAGGGTGCCGCCCACGAACCGGGCGGGGTCGCAGGCGACGGGCAGGGAGCGGTACCAGTCGGCGTACCAGGGCTCGGCGCGTACGGCGAGCAGCAGCCGGGTGAGCTGGGCCGCGGGGAAGTTGTCCATGCGGGACAGGCCCGAGCCGTCGACCTGGCGGACGCGGGCGGTGTCGACGCCGACGCCCTTGAGGTAGCCGGAGACCGCGGCGAGCCCGGCCGGCCAGGTGCCCTGCCCGGACACCTTGTACCCCATGGCCTTGGTGAGGGCCTCGGCGTGCATGTTGTTGGACAGCTTCATGAACGGGATCAGCAGGTCCTTCAGCGGCATGGACGCGTGGGACGCCAACTGCCGTGCGCCGGCCGGGGTCTGCCGTCCCAGGCGGGTCGGCCCGGTGACCCGTACGCCGTGCGCGGCGAGCGCGTCCCGGAAGACGGCTGCGGCGTAGCCGGTGGGCTCCCACACGGTCACCCACTCCTTGGCGCCGGAGCCGCCGACGGGTGTGGTGCCGGTGACGTGGAGGGTGTTGCCGCCGTGCTCGCGCTCGACGGTGAGGTCGTTCGCCCCGCCCGCCGCGACCGTGGTGGCGTCGACCCGTACGTCGACGTAGTCGGTGTCGGGCGTGACCGTGACGGCGGGTTCGTCGCCGGCCTTCGCCCCCGGGGTGACGGTGACGATGACCGTGCCGGTGTCGTAGTCGGTGTCCGGGGCCAGGCTCAGCGCGCTGATCTGTGCGGAGTAGTACGACGACTCGTCGTCGGCGGCCCAGGAGCGGCCCAGGCGCTGGTCGTCGAAGCGGGTGTCGTCGGCGAGGAGCCGTCCCTCGACCCGGGTGACGCCCGTGGCGGCGACATCGGCGGCGAGCCGGTCGTAGTCGGCGGCCAGCAGCGTGGGGTCGCCGGTGCCGCGCAGATACAGGTCGCCGACGAGGGTGGAGCCCACGCGGCGCCCGCCGGTGAGCACGTCGGTGGTGAACCGGTGCTCCGGGCCGAGGATCTCCATCGCGGCGGCGGAGGTGGCGAGTTTGGTGTTGGAGGCGGGCATCAGGCGGGTGGTGGGCAGATGGCTGTACAGCACGTCACCGCTCGCCGCGTCGGCGACGACGACGCTCGCGATGCCGCCCTCCATGCGCGGGTCGCCGAGGACGGTGTCGATGGCCTCGGGCAGGCCGGTGCGGTCGGCGTCCGCACCGGCCGGTGCCCCGGGCCCGAGGACGGCGGCGGCGAGCACCAGCGTCACGGGCCAAGTCCACAGTCTCTTGGGAAGGTTGATGCCGGGTCTGCTCATGCCTCAGGAGCATCCCGGATGACGGGGACCTACGACAGACCCCACGCGCGACCCATACGAGAGGCCGCGCACAGATTCACGTCGAGCAGATACGCCCCGGCGGTCCCGCACTGCTCGCTGCCGCTGCCCGGATCGACGGGCTGCCCGTGCCCCATCCCGGTGAGGCTGTACGTCTCGACGACCGGCCGCCCGGCCGGGTCCCGGAACACCTGGTGCGGGTAGCCGGCGACGGTGTCGGAGACGTCCGCGGTCTGGTCGGCGCCGTGCACATCGGTCCACTGCCGCATCAGGTCGGTCATGTTGACCGGCTTGACGGTGTAGTCGGCGCTGCCCTGGAAGACGCTCAGCACCGGCCAGGGCCCGGTGTATCCGGGCTGCGCCGCCCGCACCCGGTCGCCCCACTGCTTCGGGGTCTGCGTGGCCCCGACGTACATGCACACGTACGGCGACCCGGCGGCCTGCGCGCACCCGTAGGGCAGCCCGGCGACGACCCCTCCGGCCGCGAACTTCTCCGGGTACGCCGCCATCATCACGGCCGTCATCCCGCCTCCGGCGGACAGCCCGGTCACATAGACCCGGGAGGCGTCGCCGCCGGTGTCGGCGAGCTGCCGGTCGACCATCTGCGCGACGGACGCGGCCTCGCCCTGGCCGCGCTGGATGTCGCCGGTCTGGAACCAGTTGAAGCAGGTCGAGGAGTTGTTGGCGGCCTGCTGCTGCGGCAGGACGACGGAGAACCCCCAGCGGTCGGCCAGTTGCAGCCAGCCGCTGCCGGTCCCGTACCCGGACGCGTTCTGCGTACAGCCGTGCAGCGCGACGACGACGGGCCGGCCCGCGGGCAGCCCGTCGGGGACGTACCGGTACATCTTCAGGGCCCCGGGGTTGGTCCCGAAGCCGGTGACCTCCTGGAGGGAGGCGGCGGACGCGGGCGCCGGGGAGATCAGGACGGCGAGAAGGGCCGTCAGGACGGCGAGGAAGCTTGCGGCTCTGGTCTGTGTCATGGGGAGGGAACGTAGAACCGTGAACCAACGGCCGATATGGAGTGGGACCCCACAAGGGGCCCTCCGGCTATGGGCGGCCGGAACTCTGGACGCCGCTCTCGTCCTTCCGCCATGCCCCGACGCCGAGCCGCCCGGTCGTGCCGAGGTCGAGCTCCGGCGTCACGATGACCGGCCGCGCACCGGACTTGGGCACCAGCCGGACGTAGGGCACGTTCACCGCCTCCCCGAACTGGGTGGTGTTGCGCCAGGCCAGCGTGGCCGCCGCGGCCTCACCGGGCTCGAGGACGACGGGCCGAGGGCCGCCCTCGCCGCCGAGACCGGTGCTGATCTGCTCGGTCCCCTTCAGGATGCGTACGCCCTCAATGGGGTCATGCGCCTCGTCGAGGAGCTCGACCTCGGGGTAGCCGTTCAGCTCGTACGGCGTGCTGCCGCAGTTGACGAGATGCAGCCCGACCACGCGCAGCCCCATGGCGGCGTCGCCCTGGTCGGCGTACACATGCACCCCGGAGGCCGGGCACGGCCCCGACGCGGAGGGCTCCTCGGCGGCGGGCACGCTGCGCACCTTGAGGATCTTGAGCTCGGACACCTGGGACCACGCCCCCAGATCGACGGCGCTCCGGACGGTCCTGCCCGGGCCGACGGACGGGACGACGTGCTCCACGGTGTCGCCTCCCAGCTCCGAGACGAACCCCAGGGTGACGGTGAAGGCGGCGGCCTCGGAGCTCTGGTTCGTCACCTCGATCTCGGCGGAGGCCTCGGACCCGCAGGTGTCCAGTGCGACGACCTTCACGCCGTCCTCGGGCGACGGGTCGGGAGCGAGGCTCGGACCCGTGGACGGGCCGCAGGTCGCCGGGCCTGTGGTGCTCTGCGGCGAGGCCTGCTCGGAGCCGCACGCGGCGAGCAGCAGGACACCGGCGAGTGCGGCGGGAACGGCACGAAGACGTATCGGCATCCGCCCACCCCATCACACGGGATCACCGCATGACACAGGCCCCGCCGCTCGGAAGCGACGGGGCCTGTGCCCACATGGGGTGTACCCCCGAAGGGGCTGGTGGAGATGGCGGGAATCGAACCCGCGTCCAACGGTGCGGAATCAGGGCTTCTCCGTGTGCAGTCTGGTACGAGTTTCTCAGCCCTCCGGATCACCCAGACAAGTCCGGAACGGGCTCAGTCACTGTTAGATTTCCCTCTTCACCCCGTGACCGGGATCAAGGTTTAGTTCCCTAGCTGATGCCAGGATCCGGGTCGGGAACAGCCCCGGGCTGACACTTCGCAAGTCGCTGATCAGGCAGCGAGGGCGAAGGAATCGCGCTTGGTGTTGGCGATTATTTGTTTCGGCCTGTGGTTTACGAGATCATGGCCGCTTCCTCGACACGCTTCCCCTGCTTCGACAGCCGCTGTCGAAACCGATCATCCCCATGTTGATTTTTCAATCTGCACACCGGTCACCGGCCGGTGCTGCTGCCATCGTACGTGACCAACGCACGCCGGTGCCAGCGTATTCCCGGCGGGGCTACGCGCCCCGCTGCCTGCGCTTCGCCGCCGCGATCGCCCGGTCCGACTCCCGGCGGTCCTGCTGCTCGCGCAGGGTCTGGCGCTTGTCGTACTCCTTCTTGCCTCGCGCGAGAGCGATCTCGGCCTTCGCGCGGCCGTCCTTGAAGTACACGGCGAGCGGCACGATGGTGTGACCCGTCTCCCCCGCCTTGACCTCCAGCTTGTCGATCTCCTCGCGGTGCAGCAGCAGCTTGCGCTTGCGGCGCGCGGAGTGGTTGGTCCAGCTGCCCTGGCTGTACTCGGGGATATGGGCGTTGTGCAGCCACGCCTCGCCCCGGTCGATCTGGACGAACCCGTCGACCAGCGAGGCACGGCCCTGACGCAGCGACTTCACCTCGGTGCCGGTCAGCACGATGCCGGCCTCGTAGGTGTCGATGATCGCGTAGTCGTGCCGCGCCTTCTTGTTCTGGGCGACGATCTTGCGCTTGCCGCCCTTCTCGCCGTCCTTGGCCTTGGCGGCCGTCCCGCCCTGCTTCGGCTGGGACTCCTTGGGTACGTACATTCCCTTGCTCATAGTGCCGTCCATTTTCGCACTACACAGGGGTCCGACGGGAAGCCGTTTACTGCTTGCCCAGTCCGCTCAGCACCGTCTCGGCCCGCTTGAGGGCCTCCCCGTCCGCCTCCAGGTCGGGGGTGATGCCCCGGCCGTCGACGCCCCGGCCCGCCGGGGTGCGGTAGTGGCCGACGGTCAGCTCGGCGACCGAGCCGTCGGGCAGCCGGCTCGGCATCTGCACCGAGCCCTTGCCAAAGGTGCGGGCGCCCACGACGACCGCCCGGCCGCGGTCCTGCAGGGCGCCCGTGACCAGCTCGGCCGCGCTCATGGTGCCCCCGTCGACCAGCGTGACCAGGGGTTTCTCGGTGTCGCCGCCGGGCTTGGCGTGCAGGGCGCGCTGCTCGCCCTCGACGTCGTAGGTGGCGACCAGGCCCCCGTCGAGGAAGGCCGAGGCGGCGCTGACGGCCTCGGTGACCAGGCCTCCGGAGTTGCCGCGCAGGTCGAGGATGATCCCGCCGGGACGGGCCTGTCGTACGGCGCCCCGCACCCGCTCGCCCGAGCCCTTGGTGAACGCGGCGACCTTGATCACGGTGACCCCGCCGGGCAGCCCCCGTACGGTCACCGGCTCCGTGGACAGGCTCGCGCGGCGCAGGGTGACGCTCCACGCGCGTGTGCCGCGCTCCAGGCCGAGCCTGACCGTCGTACCGACGGCCGCTTCGGTGGCGTCGCCGCGCAGCAGGGAGACGACCTCGGTGACCGGGCGCCCGTCGACCGTGCGGCCGTCGACGCTGCGCAGCCGGTCGCCCTCGCGGATGCCGGCCCCGTCGGCCGGTGAGCCCGAGCGCACCCGGGCCACCTCGATCCGCCCGTCCCGCTCGCGCCGGGCCCACAGCCCGACGCCGGTGTAGCGCCCGTCCAGGGCCTCGGTGAACTCCTCGTACTCGCCCTCCGAGTACACGGCCCCCCACCGGTCCCCGCTGCGGCTGACCGCGCGCTCGGCGGCCTCCTCCGGGGACTTGCCGTCGGCCATCGCCTCGGCCGCGGCCTCGGCCACCTCGTGCCGGCTGAGCGACGCGGCGGCGGTCCGGCTCACCTCCGGCTCGGGTCTGCGCTCCTCACCGGGCAGTGCCCCGGTCGCCGCACCGGCGGCCAGCACCCCCGCGAACACCAATGTCAGGGCAGCCCCGCGGCCGACACGGCGGGGCTGACAGAACAGGTCACGACCTGACATGGCGGTGAGTCTAGGACAACGGCAAGGGCCGTACGGTCGGTTGACCGTACGGCCCTCGGGGCGTGCGTCACACCTTCAAGTACTTGCGCAGCGCGAAGAACGCGGCCAGCGCGGGCATCAGCAGGCTGGTCACCAGGATCAGCGGGAGGGTGCCGAGGACGGCGTCCCAGCCGATGAAGTTGATCAGATTGAGCTTCTCGGACAGGGCGAGGCCGTGGTCGATGATGAAGTAGCGCGTGGCCACCAGGAAGGCGCAGGCCACGCTGCCGCCGATGAGTCCGGCGACGGCCGCCTCCGCGATGAACGGCGCCTGGATGTAGAAGCCGGAGGCGCCGACCAGGCGCATGATCCCGGTCTCCCGCCGACGGCTGAACGCCGAGACGCGCACGGTGTTGACGATCAGCATCAGCGCCACCACCAGCATCAGCGCCATGACCGCCCGCGCCGCCCACTTCATGCCGTTGAGCAGCTCGAAGAGGTTGTCCAGGATGCCCTTCTGGTCCTGCACGGACTGCACGCCGTCACGCCCGTTGAAGGCCGTCGCGACGACCTGGTACTTCTCCGGGTCCTCGAGCTTGATGCGGTACGACTCCTGCATCTGGTCCGGCGTCAGGGAGCTGGCCAGCGGGGAGTCGCCGAACTGCTCCTTGTAGTGCTTGTACGCCTCGTCCTGCGACTCGTACGTCACCTTCTCGACGACGTTCATCTTGTCGAGGCTCGCGAGGATCTCCTTCTTCTGATCCTCGGTCACCGCGCCCTTGGCGCAGTTGGGGTCGGACTCGGCGTCGCTCTTGTTGCAGAGGAAGATCGAGACGTTGACCTTGTCGTACCAGTAGCCCTTCATGGTGTTGACCTGATCGCTCATCAGCAGCGTGCAGCCGAACAGCGCCAGGGACAGGGCGACGGACACGACGACGGCGAAGGTCATCGTCAGGTTGCGGCGGAGACCCACACCGATCTCCGACAGTACGAACTGGGCGCGCATGGCGTCTGGTCAAGCCTTTCCGTGGAGCAGTCGGTCGTCAGTGCTGGTAGCCGTAGACGCCACGTGCCTGGTCGCGCACGAGGCGGCCCTTCTCCAGTTCGATGACGCGCTTGCGCATCTGGTCCACGATGTTCTGGTCGTGCGTCGCCATCACCACGGTCGTGCCGGTCCGGTTGATCCGGTCGAGCAGCTTCATGATGCCGACGGAGGTCTGCGGGTCGAGGTTGCCGGTGGGCTCGTCCGCGATCAGCAGCTTGGGCCGGTTCACGAACGCCCGCGCGATGGCCACGCGCTGCTGCTCACCGCCGGACAGTTCGCCCGGCATCCGGTCCTCCTTGCCGCCGAGGCCCACGAGTTCCAGCACCTGCGGCACGGACTTGCGGATCTCACCCCGGGACTTGCCGATGACCTCCTGCGCGAAGGCGACGTTCTCCGCCACCGTCTTGTTCGGCAGCAGCCGGAAGTCCTGGAACACGGTCCCCAGCTGGCGGCGCATGTGCGGCACCTTCCAGTTGGAGAGGCGCGCGAGGTCCTTGCCCAGTACGTGCACCTGCCCGTGGCTGGCCCGCTCCTCGCGCAGGACCAGCCGCAGGAACGTGGACTTGCCGGAGCCGGAGGACCCCACGAGAAAGACGAATTCGCCCTTCTCCACTTCCAGGGACACATCCCTGAGTGCGGGGTGGCTCTGCTTGGGGTAGACCTTGGAGACGTTGTCGAATCGGATCACGGGTGCACCACGGGTCGCCGGGGGTAGATGTGCGTGACCATACGCGAACCGGGTGCGCAACCGCAGGCTCCGGGAGCGGTTGTGTGTACCTTGTTCGTTTTTGCGCACCGCAAGAACCTGGCACAGTGGAGGGGGAACGTTCTCACCCCCGGGCGCGTTCTTGAGGTAAGGACCCGGCATGAGGAGGGCGAGCGCATGACGTACGACCGGTTGGTGTGCGCGAACTGTGCCGCCCCTGTGGCGGAGGGTCGCTGTCCGGTGTGCCGTGCGAACAGAGAGCGACTGCAGCAGGAGAACTTCTTCGCCGGTCTGAACCCCATGGCGCTCATCGCGCTGCTGGCCATCCTGATCGCCGCTGTGGCGCTGCTGGCAGCCCACCAGACCGTGTGACGCCGAAGGGCCCGGAGCGCGAGGCTCCAGGCCCTTGGAACTGGCGTGAGAGGCGCCGGCCGCCGTCAGGCAGCCGCACCGCCCCGGCCGCCGACCAGTCGCGGCAGGATGCGGAAGCCGATGCCGCCGGCGATCATCGTGGCGGCGCCGATCACCAGGAAGGTGGTCTGGGCGGCACCCGTCTCGGCGAGCTCCTGGCCGCCGCCCTGGGCGGTGGTGTCGGAGCCCGCGCCGGTGCCGGTGCCCGTACCGGTGTCCGTGCCCGTGTCGGTCAGGGACGAGGAGCCCTCGCCCTGCGCCGAGTCGCCGGAGCCACCGTCCGGGTCGGTGTTGTTGCCGGAGTTGCCGTTGCCGTCGCCCTGGCCGTTCCCGTTGCCGTTGCCGTTGCCGTTACCGGTGTTCGGGTCCTCCGAGGGGTCCTCGGTCGGGTTCGGGTCCTCGCTGGGCTCCTCGGTGGTGGGCTCCGGCTCCTCGGTCGGCTCCGTCGGCTCCTCCGTGGGCTCCGGCGGCAGGTCCGTCGGAAGGTCCGTGGGGATGTCGGTCGGCAGACCGGTGTTGGTCGGGTCCGGCTCCGGGTCGGGGCTCGGGGACTCGTCGGCGCACAGGATGCCGAGGACGCACTCGTCGGACTCGGCGGCGGAAGCGGCTCCCGCGGCGGTCAGCGAGGCACCGGCGGCGATCACGGCACCGGCCGCTATGCGCGCGACTCGGATCCGCGTCTTGTTGGTCATCAGGCTGCTACCCCCAGTAGCTGATCGTCGATGAGGCGGCGCTCGGGACGGTGATCAACGGAGGTAGTCGGATCGAAGCGAAGCCCCCCGGTTCACATGCGTCCCAGGAATACGCATGCCACGCTTCACCCTTCCCATTTTTCAAAGCAACGTCAAGGCCGTTGCGTACGCATTGCCCAATTCCGGTGCGTGATGCCGGAATTCGCCCCTGTGAGCGTCCTGCGAAACCCGGACAAACGCCAACCGCCCTCGAAAACGAGGGCGGTTGGCGAGTCGATCATCAAACTGTCAAATCGACAAAGTTACTTCTCCTGCTGCTTGCGCCAGCGAATGCCGGCCTCCAGGAAGCCGTCGATCTCACCGTCGAGCACGGCCTGCGGGTTGCCGACCTCGAACTCCGTGCGCAGGTCCTTGACCATCTGGTACGGGTGCAGGACGTACGAACGCATCTGGTTGCCCCAGGAGCTGCCGCCGTCCTTGAGGGCGTCCATCTTGGCCCGCTCCTCCTGGCGCTGCCGCTCGAGCAGCTTCGCCTGCAGAACGTTCATGGCCGTGGCCTTGTTCTGGATCTGCGAGCGCTCGTTCTGGCAGGAGACGACGATGCCGGTGGGCAGGTGCGTGATGCGGACCGCGGAGTCGGTCGTGTTGACGCCCTGGCCACCGGGTCCGGAGGACCGGTAGACGTCGATGCGCAGATTGGACTCGTCGATGTCGATGTGGTCGGTCTGCTCGACGACCGGCAGCACCTCGACGCCCGCGAAGGAGGTCTGGCGGCGTCCCTGGTTGTCGAAGGGCGAGATCCGCACGAGGCGGTGGGTGCCCTGCTCGACGGAGAGCGTGCCGTAGGCGTACGGCACCTGCACGGAGAAGGTGGTCGACTTGATGCCGGCCTCTTCGGCGTACGACGTCTCGATGAGCTCGGTCTTGTAGCCGTGGCGCTCCGCCCAGCGCAGGTACATGCGCTGGAGCTGCTCGGCGAAGTCGGCGGCGTCGACGCCGCCCGCCTCGGCACGGATGTTCACGAGCGCCTCACGGGCGTCGTACTCACCGCTCAGCAGCGTGCGGACCTCCATCTCGTCCAGCGCCTTCTTGACGGCCGCGAGCTCGGACTCGGCCTCGGCACGGGTGTCCGGGTCGTCCTCCTCCTCGGCCATCTCGAACAGCACGGAGAGATCGTCGATCCGCGAGCGCAGGGCCTCGGCCTTCCTCACCTCCGCCTGGAGGTGGGACAGCTTGCTGGTGATCTTCTGCGCCTCGTCCGGGTTGTCCCACAGGGACGGCGCGGCCGCCTGCTCCTCGAGCACGGCGATGTCTGCCCTCAGCTTGTCGAGGTCCAGAACGGCCTCGATCGACTCCATGGTCGAGGAGAGGGACTTGAGCTCTTCGGATACATCGACGACTGCCACGCTCCCAGCGTAACGGCTCCGCCGGGCGGCGAGGTCCGTGAGTGGGGTTCACAGGCGGTGAGCACGGTTCACAGGGGGACGAGGCCGGGGGACGGACGGCCTGGCTTCACCTCTTGGCGGGCTCGTAACGGGCGGTGGGTGGGCAAAGGCCGGGGTCCGGGGCGGAGCCCCGGGGCTCAGGGGGACGCCGGGGACGAGGAGCCGCGGTCGTCGGAGGGGGTGCCCGGGTCGTCACCCGAGGTGGCCGCCCATGTGCCGACCCCCACAGCGGCGACCAGGGCCACCGCGGCCGCCCCCAGGGTGATACGCCGCCTGCGGGCGGAGGCCCGGTGCCGGGCGGAACCCGGCCGGGGCGCGCCGGAGGCCCGCGGCGCACGGGCCGTACCTCGGGCGCCGCCGGCCAGCTCGTCGGGCGCGGGCACCCTCATCGACGTATGCGTGTCGCGGTTGGAGTCGGGCTTCGCGCCCGGGACCAGCGACACGGCCCCCTTCCGCTCCCGCGCCGCAGGCACCTCGCCCCGCCCGGCCACGCCGCCCGCGGCCTCCTCCTCGGGCTCGCTGTCCGGCTCGTCCACGTCCAGCGGCGGCATCCCCGTCAGGGTCGGCAGCTGCTCGCGCAGCCGTGCCGCGAGCTCGGAGGCGCGCAGCCGGGAGGCCGGTGCCTTGGCCAGGCACTGGACGAGCAGCTGCCACAGCTCCTCCGGGATGCCGGGCAGCGGCACGACCGTCTCGGTCACATGCCGCCGCAGCACCGCGCCCGGATGCCCCCCGCCGAACGGCGTGAACCCCGCCAGCAGCTCGTACAGCACGGTCGCGAGCGCGTAGATGTCGACGGCCGCGCGCGGCGGCAGCCCCTCGACGATCTCCGGCGCGAGATAGTCCGGCGTGCCGATGATCTTCGTGGCGCGGGTCCGGCGCGGTGAGTCGATGAGCTTGGCGACGCCGAAGTCGGTCAGCAGGGCGGGGTGCGCCCCGCCGGGCCCGAGCGGGCCCTGCATGTCCAGGAGCACGTTCTCCGGCTTGACGTCCCGGTGCACGACCCCGGCCGCGTGCGCCGCGGCGAGCCCCTCGGCGACGTCCGCGACGATCGCGACGGCCGCCTCGGGGGCGAGCCGCCGCTCCCGCTCCAGGCGGGTGCGCAGATCGGTGCCGCGGACCAGGTCCATGACGAGCGCGAGGTCGTTGCCGTCGACCACGAGGTCGCGTACGGAGACGATGTGCGGGTGTTCCAGGCCGAGCAGGGCGGTGCGCTCCTGCACGAAGCGCCCGACGAGCTCCTGGTCCGACGCGAGGTCCTCGCGCAGCAGCTTGACGGCGACGGGCCCGTCGGGGCCCTCGCCCAGCCACACCGTGCCGGCGCTGCCCCGCCCCAGGATCTGGTTGGCGGTGTACCGGCTGCCGATCTTCCGTGCCAAGACTGCTCCTACAGACGCGTGTTGTCGTTAAAAGTACGCGTCCGGCGAGCCAACCTTCACCGCCGAGGCATAAATCACCCGCCAGGTGTCGACAAATCCACAGACTCACCGTCACCAGCGGGCCGTGGTGCTACTGCGAGGAGTTCCCGCCGAGCTCCCCGATCCAGTCCGAGACCGTGCCGAACCAGTCGCTGATCTGCTCCCAGTAGCCCTTGCCGGTGCCGATCCAGTCCTGCAGCGGGCTCAGCTCCCAGATCAGCCAGCCCGCCACGAACAGCACGACGATCATGACCAGGCAGCCCTTGAGGCAGCCGAGCCCCGGGATGCGCACCGGGTTGGCGCTGCGCTGCCGCGGCTGCCGGGGCTCGCGCACCGGCGGCTGGGGCTGCTGCGGCTGCGGGGCGGGCGCCGCGGGGGCGTACCGCTGCGGCTGCGGCGCCGGGGGCTGGGGCGTCTGGTAGCGCTGCTGCTGCGGATGGCCGTACCCGGGCGGCGGTCCCTGCTGCGGGCGCTGCTGCTGAGGCTGCTGCGGGCGCGGCTGCTGCTGCGGCCGGGCGACCTGCCGCTGGGGGCGGCGGCGCAGCGGGTCCTGGTTCGGGTCGAGGTACTGGACCTGCGTCTGCTCGTTGCGGTCGCGGGCCGCGCGCAGCTGCGACTGCCAGGGGTGCGGCTCCTCGGGCGCGCCGGGCTGCCCCTGCGGCACCGGCGGCATGACCGCGGTCGGGTCGGCCGCTCCGGTGTTCGGCAGTACGGCGGTGGGGTCCGCGGCACCGGCCGGGCCGGTGTGCGGCAGCACGCTGGTGGCGCCGTTGGGGTCGTAGCCGCCCTGCCCGCTGTGCGGCAGCACCTGCGTGGGATCGGCGGCGCCCGGTACGGCGGCGGGGGCCGGGTCGGGCGCGAGCAGCGCGCCGACGTTCTCGGCGGCGGCGATCTGCGCCGAGTTCGCGTGCACCCCGATGCCCTCGGCGACCACGCGCAGGGCACGGGCGAGGTTCTCCGCGCTGGGGCGGTCGTCGGGGTTCTTGCGCAGACAGCGCTCTATGACCGTCCACAGCGGCTCGGGCACGGTGGAGGGACGGCGCGGCTCGGCGCTGAGGTGCTGGTGCAGGACCTCCAGGGCGGAGCTGCCGGAGAACGGCGGACGGCCGGTGACCAGCTCGTACAGCAGGATGCCGGCGCCGTAGATGTCCACGGCGGAGGTCTGCGGTCGGCCCTCGGCGGACTCGGGAGCCACGTACGCGGGCGTGCCGACGAACTCGTGGGTGCGGGTCAGGCCCGGCGAGTCGGCCAGGCGGGCGATGCCGAAGTCGGTCAGCAGCGGGTGCATCTCGCCGCCGGCTTGCGCGAGCAGGACGTTGGCCGGCTTCAGGTCGCGGTGGACCACTCCGTCGGCGTGGCTGGCGGCGAGCGCGTCGGCGATCTGCGCGGTGAGCAGCGAGGCCGCGACGGGCGTGAAGGGGCCGTTCTCGCGGAGGTAGCGGTGCAGGTCGGGGCCGTCGACGAGGTCCATCACCAGGGCCAGCAGCTCGCCCTCGACGACCAGGTCACGGACCCGGACGATGTTGGGGTGGGTGAGCCGGAGCAGGACCGAGCGCTCGCGCAGGAAGCGCATCACGATGTCCGCGTCGCTGGCGAGCTCTTCCTTGAGCACCTTGATCGCGACGGTCTCGCCGGGCTGGCCGGGCACGGCCGCCTCGGCACCGGCCGTCTCTCGCTGGCGGGCTCGCCAGACGGTTCCCGTGGCGCCGCGGCCGAGCGGCTCCTCGAGGAAGTACTTGCTGCCGACTGGCCGCACGTCACGCGCTCCCTGCTGCTTGCCCGAAGAGTGTCCCGATGTTCCGACCCACTGTAGTGCTGTGCGGATCGAACCAGAGGTTCGAAGGAAAGACGTCGGCCCCGTTCCTTTTGGTTGCCCGGGCCGGGCGTGACCGATCTCTACTGATCGTCCGCGTGACCGGGATCAGGCACTTTTACGGGCAGAGCCGACCAATCAAGATCACTTCTTCCCGGGCGGCGGGCGCGTTGTCGGTGGCAGGTGCGAGGATGCGTGCAGTACTGGCCGACGTGCTCGTGTGGTGGTGGGGGGAGTCCGCGCCCGCGCGCAGAAGGGACCGCTGACGGCGATGCAGATCCGGCTGACCGTCGTAGACCCGCTGGGCCCCGCCGCCGAGGCGCGCGCCCGGGCCACGAGCCGTGACGTGCTGGTCACGGCGCCCGCGGGGACGGCCCTGGCCGCGGTGGCGTCGGCACTGGCCTCGGCGGTCTCGGGGGACGGCACCGCCGACCGGCCCGAGCGCGGCGGCTCCCCGGTGCTCTACGCCGGCGAGGAGCGCCTCGACACCCAGCGCTGCACCCTCGGCGAGCCGCCCCTGGTGGACGGCGCCGTGCTGTCGGTCGGCGCCCCCGCGGGCCCCGAGCCGCACCCGGAAGTGGACGACGCCCCTGCCCAGCTGCATGTGGTGGCCGGCCCGGACGCGGGAGGGGTCCATCTGCTGCACGGCGGCCAGGTGCGCATCGGCCGCTCCGCCGACGCGGACGTCCCCCTGGACGACCCGGACGTGTCACGGCTGCACTGCGCGGTCACGCTCGGCACCGACGGCCGTGTCACGGTCGCCGACCTCGGCTCCACCAACGGCACCGTCCTCGACGACACGCGCGTGGACACCCGCCCGGTCCGTTTCGCGCCCGGTGCGCTGCTGCGGATCGGCGAGTCGGCCCTGCGGCTGACCGCCCCGGCGTCCGGCCCCATGCCCCGCCTGACGACGGCACCCGACGGCGAGGGCCACATCCGGGTGACGCCGGAGGAGCCGGGAACGCCCGCGGTGGCTGCCACGCCGTCCCACCGGCCCGAGCCCCCGGTCGTCCCCGGCCAGGGCGGCGCCCCCCTCATCGAGCACCGCCCCTCGGCGGAGGCCGACACCCACGCCGGCCCGTTCGGCGTGGGCCGGTTCACACAGGAGGACACCCCCGCGGCGACGGCCCCCGGCCGCGAGGGCGGACGACGCCGGGGCGGACTCTCCGCCTGGGCCCGACGACTGGCCGGCGGCCGGCCCGAGCCCGAGGACCGGACGGCGGCCCCCACGGCCTACGACGCCCAGGACGCCGACGCCCCCGCGCAGCCCACCGCACCCGGGCTGCCCGAGACCTGGCCCGACCCCGCTGCCCTGCTGCTGACCGCGCTGGGCCCCGGCCCCCGCCTGTGGGAGCGCACCCCGGGGCACCCCGAGGCCCTCACGGTCCGGCTCGGCACCGCCGACCGCACCGCACCGGACGGCTCGGGCCTGCTGCCCGCCGTGCCGGTGACCGCCGACCTGCGCGAGGCGGGCGCGCTGGGCCTGGCCGGACCGCGGCCCCGCCTCGCCGGACTGGCCCGTGCGGTGCTGGCCCAGCTCGCGGCGCTGCACTCCGCGGACACCCTGGACCTGGTGCTGATCAGCACCGACCGGGCCCGGCCCGTGGCGGAGCGCACCGCCGAGTGGGCCTGGCTCGGCTGGCTGCCGCATCTGCGGCCCGGTCACGGCCAGGACTGCCGCCTGCTCCTCGCCTACGACCGCGAACAGGCCGCCGCCCGCACCGAGGAACTCCTGCGCCGCCTGGAGGACCACCTCGCCGACCAACGGTCGCGCGGAAGCCGGCCGACGCCGATACCCCAGCCCGTCTCCTCCCCGCGCGCAGCGGCCCGCCGCCCCTCCTGGGCGCGGGACGACGACGGCACCGACCGGGTGAGCGGCTTCCCGGGCCCGTACACCGTGGTCGTCGTGGACGGCGACCCCGGCGGTACCGGGCTGCGGGACGCGGTGGCGCGGCTGGCTGCGGAGGGCCCGCGGGCCGGCATCCATGTGCTGTGTCTGGCCGAGACGACGGCGGCCTCGCCCGCCTCCCCGGTGACCGAGACCTACGAGGCGGCCTGCGCGGCGGCGCCGGTGTTCCGCGAGTGCGGGGCCGTCGCGCTGCTCAGCGGCGACGTGGCGGGCGCCCTGCGGCTGCTGCGCGTCGCCCGCACCGGCTCCGGCGGGGACCGGGCACCCGTCGGCCATGGCACCGTCGGCCGGGTGGACGCGGTGTCCGCCCCATGGGCCGAGCGGTTCGCGCGGGCCCTGGCGCCACTGCGCACCGACGGCTCCGGCGAGCGGCACCCCCGGGTGTCCGCCCCGCTGCCGCAGGCCGCGCGGCTGCTGGACGAGCTGGGCCTGGCCCGGGCCACCCCGGCGTCGCTGATGGCGCGCTGGGCCGACGCCGCCGACGACACCTCGACGCCCGGCGGCCGCGCCTCGGCGGTCCTCGGCGCCGGTCCGCGCGGCCCGGTGGTGGCCGACCTGGTGGCGGACGGACCGCACCTGCTGGTCGAGGGACCCTCCGGCAGCGGCCGTACCGAGCTGCTGCGGGCGGTCGTCGCCTCGCTCGCGGCGGCCGAACGCCCCGACCGGCTGAGCATCGTCCTCATGGACGGCCGCGACACCGTGGGCGCGGGCAGCGGCCACGGCGACGGGCTGCATGTCTGCACGGACGTCCCGCACGTCACCACCCACTTGCTGGCCAACGACCCCGTCCGCATGCGCGATTTCGCCCAGTCCCTGAGCGCCGAGCTCAAGCGGCGCGCCGAGCTGCTCGGCCAGGAGGACTTCGCCGCCTGGCACACCCGGCAGCAGCTCTCCGGCCGCCTGGTCGCCCAGCGCACCGCACCGGCGGCGACCCACGCACGCGCCCACACCGCCTCGACACCCGGCGCAGCCGACCTCGACACCCCGCCCAGCTCCACCCTCCGGCTCCGCCCCGCCGCGGCCCGCCGCACCACGGACGTGCCCCCGCCCCTGCCCCGCCTGGTGGTCGTCGTGGACGACCTGGACGCCCTGGTCTCCCCCGCCCTGGGCTCCCCCGGCCGCCCCGCCGCCGGGTCCGTGATGCGGGCCCTGGAGGCGGTGGCCCGCGAGGGCGAGCGGCTCGGCGTGCACCTCGTCGCGGCGACGGCCCCCGGCGGTCGTACGGCGGAGACGGAACCGGCCCGCCGGGCGGCCCTGCGCGTCACGCTGGAAACCCCCGCCCCCGGCCCGGACGAACCCGCCCCCGGCCGAGGCCGCCTGACCTGCGCGGACGGCCGCACAACGCCGTTCCAGGGAGGCCGCGTCACCGGTCGCATCCCCCGTACGGCGACCCTGCGCCCGACGGTCGTCCCGCTGGACTGGGAGCGCATGGGCGACCCCCCGACCCGCCGCCCCGTCCGCGAGCTCGGCAACGGCCCCACCGACCTGGCCCTCCTCGCCAGCGCCCTCCAACGCGCCACACGCGAGGTCGCAGCCCCAGAGGTACCGTCCCTGCTCTGACCGTGCCGCCATCCCAACCGTGCCTTCCCCGCCGTACGCGACTGCCGGCCGTCGTCGGCTGGTCGCGCAGTTCCCCGCGCCCCTTAAGGGCGCGACCGTCAGCCGCGTACGGTCGTAAGGAACCACGGACGGTGGGCGATGGGGTCAGTCGCGGACGGCGGGGAGGGGACGGGACGGGGGGTTGTCCGCCCGCAGCGGCCGGCGGAAACAGGGTCCGACCCCCGTAGCCGACCAGATCGCCGGACCGAGGACGGACAACCCCCCGGCCCGGCCCCGGCCCACCCACACAGCGGGTGCGCTACAGCAACCCCCACCGGAGCCGCGCAGGCCGCCGCAGGCACCCGCAGGCACCCGCAGGCACCCGCAGGCACCCGCAGGCATCCGCCCCCGTCACGACGCGGTCACGATCACCTGGTTGACACGACGCGTGCACTTGCCGACCTCCCGGACCCGGCGTAGACCAGAGCCCACGGACAGCGTTCGGACGTTCGACGAGGAACGAAGAACGGGGCAGTGATGCGCAGCACGAGCAACACGATCCGGACACGCAGGACCGCCAGGGCCGCCACGGCCCTCCTCGCGGGAGCGCTCGCGTTCTCGCTGACGTCCTGCGGTGACAACGACAGCGACGACGGCCAGGAGGGCGTCGGCAACACCCAGGAGTCCCCCTCCCCCTCCACCGTCACCCTCCCCAAACTGGACGGCGAGAGCCTCGAGGTCGCCGCCGTATGGACCGGCCCCGAGCAGGCCAACTTCAAGAAAGTCCTGGCGGAGTTCGAGAAGAGAACCGGCGCGAAGGTGACCTTCGTCCCCGCGCAGGACCCGATCATCAACTTCCTCGGCTCGAAGATCGCGGGCGGCGCACCGCCGGACATCGCGATCCTCCCGCAGGTCGGCGCGATCAAGCAGGCCGTCGACAAGGGCTGGGCCACACCGGTCGGCCCGGAGGCCCAGGAGCAGCTGAAGAAGAACTACTCACAGGGCTGGCAGGACCTCGGCAAGGTCGACGGCAAGCAGTACGGCGTGTACTACAAGGCCGCCAACAAGTCCCTGATCTGGTACAACGCGCCGGTGTTCGAGAACGCGGGCGCCGAGGAGCCCAAGACCTGGAACGAGCTGCTGACGACCGCGCAGACGGTCTACGACTCGGGCGTGACCCCGTTCTCGATCGGCGGCGCGGACGGCTGGACGCTCACCGACTGGTTCGAGAACGTCTACCTCTCGCAGGCAGGCCCGGAGAAGTACGACCAGCTCGCCAAGCACGAGATCAAGTGGACGGACCCGTCCGTGAAGGACGCCCTGTCCAAGCTCGCGGAGATCTGGGGCAAGAAGGACTACGTGGCGGGCGGCGCGGCGGGCGCGCTGCAGACGGAGTTCCCGGCCTCCGTCACGCAGACCTTCACCGGAGGTGACCAGCCGAAGGCGGCCATGGTCTACGAGGGCGACTTCGTGCAGGTCAACATCGCGGAGACGGACGCGAAGGTCGGCGAGCAGGCCAAGGTGTTCCCGTTCCCGGCGGTCGGCGACACCGCGCCGGTGGTGTCCGGCGGCGACGCGGCGGTGATCCTGGACGACTCCAAGGCGGCACAGGCGCTGGCCACCTTCCTGGCCTCCCCGGACGCGGCGACGATCCAGGCGGGCCTGGGCGGCTACCTCTCGCCGAACAAGAACGTCGACCCGTCGGCGTATCCGAACGCGGTGCAGCAGGAGATGGCGAAGGCCCTGATCGCGGCCGGCGACGACTTCCGCTTCGACATGTCCGACCAGGCGCCGCAGGCGTTCGGCGGCACGCCCGGCAAGGGCGAGTGGAAGGCGCTGCAGGACTTCCTGAAGAACCCGAAGAACATCGCGGGAACCCAGGCGACCCTGGAGGCGGACGCGGCCAAGGCATTCGGAAACTGAGCCGGCGATGGTGACGGCACCGGCGGCAGGGGTCCCTGAGACTCCTGCCGCCCCTGGTAAGCAGCGCAAGAGCGTGACCGGCACCCGCAGAACCGTGGCAGTGCTCTTCCTGCTGCCCGCGCTGGTGCTGCTCGGCGCGCTCGTGGTCTACCCGATCGGGTACTCGATCTTCCGCAGCTTCTACGACCAGTCCGGCGACTCCTTCGCCGGCGTCGACAACTACAAGGCGCTCTTCACGGACGACGGCATCCGCACGGCGCTGAAGAACAACGTCATCTGGGTGGTGTTCGCGCCGACGGTGGCCACCGCACTGGGTCTGATCTTCGCGGTGCTCACCGAACGGGTGCGCTGGGGCACGGCGTTCAAGCTGGTCGTCTTCATGCCGATGGCGATCTCCATGCTGGCCGCGGGCATCATCTTCCGCCTGGTGTACGACCAGGACCCGGACAAGGGCGTGGCGAACGCGGTGTGGGTGGGTGTGCACGACACGTTCGCGCAGGCGTCGGCGTTCCCGAAGGCGCACCCGGGCCGTGAGTCGCCGCTGGAGCCCGCGGGCGGCGGCGCGTTCGTCACCAGGGACCCGGTGCGCGCGGGCACCCCGGTCTCCCTGCCGCTGGTCGGCGTCCCGCCCGACCAGATGCCCGACGGCGCCGAGCGGGCGGCCGCGCCGAAGGCCGACCCGGGCAAGGTGACCGGCACGACCTGGCAGGACTTCACCCGCGGCAAGGGCGTCGGCACGCTCGGCAAGCCGGACCCGGCCGAGGTCGGCTATCCGGGGATGCGCATCGAGGCGGTCAAGGACGGCAAGGTGGTGGCGTCCACGAAGGCCGCCGACGACGGCTCGTTCACGCTGCCCGAGGAGGCGGACGGGGCGCTGCTGCGGCTCCCGGCGAGCAACTTCAAGGAGGCGTACAACGGTCTGGACTGGCTCGGCCCGTCGCTGGTGACGCCCGCGATCATCGGGTCGTACATCTGGATGTGGGCGGGTTTCGCGATGGTGCTGATCGCGGCGGGGCTCGCGGGCATTCCGCGGGATCTGCTGGAGGCGGCGCGGGTGGACGGCGCCAACGAGTGGCAGGTGTTCCGCCGGGTCACGGTGCCGCTGCTGGCGCCCGTGCTCGCGGTGGTGGCCGTCACCCTGATGATCAATGTGCTGAAGGTGTTCGACCTGGTCTTCATCATCGCGCCGGGCTCCTCGCAGGACGACGCGAACGTGCTGGCCCTGGAGCTGTACCGCAAGGGCTTCTCGGAGGACCAGCCGGGCATCGCCAGCGCCATCGCGGTGTTCCTGCTGCTGCTGGTGATCCCGGTGATGTGGTTCAACGTGCGCAGGCTCAGGCGGGAGGTGCGGCGATGACGGCCAAGTCCCTGGGCGGCAGGCTCGTCGGGTGGGTCAGCGGCAGTCTGGTCCGGGTGTTCCTGATCGTCGTGGGCCTGTTCTGGCTGGTGCCGACGATCGGTCTGCTGCTGTCCTCGCTGCGCTCGCCGGAGGACATGAACGCCAGCGGCTGGTGGACGGTGTTCACCGAGCCCGCGCAGCTCACCGTGGACAGCTACGACAAGCTCCTGAACAACAGCGACATCACCGACTCGATCCTCAACACCGTACTGATCACGGTCCCGGCGACGATCCTGGTGGTCATCGTCGCGGCGCTCGCGGGTTACGCGTTCGCGTGGATGGAGTTCCCGGGCCGCGACTGGTGGTTCCTGGCGGTGGTGGGGCTGCTGGTGGTGCCGGTGCAGGTGGCGCTGATCCCGATCGCCGAACTGTTCGGCAAGATCGGCCTGTTCGGGTCGATCCTCGGGGTGGTGCTGTTCCATGTCGGGTTCGGTCTGCCGTTCGCGGTGTTCCTGCTGCGGAACTTCTTCGCGGAGATCCCCCGCGAGCTGCTGGAGGCGGCCCGTCTGGACGGCGCAGGTGAACTGCGGCTGTTCGCGCGGGTGGTGATGCCGCTGGCGGCCCCGGCGATCGCGAGCCTCGCCATCTTCCAGTTCCTGTGGGTGTGGAACGACATGCTGGTGGCGCTGGTGTTCACCGACGCGGGCAGCCAGCCCATCACGGTCGCGCTGCAGACGCAGGTCCGGCAGTTCGGCAACAACATCGACGTGCTGGCGCCGGGCGCGTTCATCTCGATGGTGATCCCGCTGGTCGTGTTCTTCGCGTTCCAGCGGCAGTTCGTGTCCGGTGTGATGGCCGGCGCGGTGAAGTAGCCGGTGCGGGGCGGGACTTCACGGTCCCGCCCTCCACGGGGCTCCCCCCGTATGGCGTACACGGCGTAACCCCGTCACTCCATCGGCCGTTCCCGGGCAGAACGCCCGCGCCGACCCATGGATGTTCCGTTGCCCAGGTTCAGTGTCATCGTCCCCGCGTACAAGGTTCAGGCGTATCTGCACGCCTGCCTGGAATCGGTCCTGTCCCAGTCGTACGGCGATCTCGAACTGGTCGTCGTGGACGACTGCTCGCCGGACGCCTGCGGGGCGATCCTCGACGAGGTGGCGGCCCGTGATCCACGGGTGCGGCCGGTGCGGCTGCGGGAGAACGCCGGGCCGGGCCCGGCCCGGAACGCGGGGATGGAGGCGGCGACCGGCGACTATCTGCTGTTCCTGGACGGCGACGACACCCTCGCCCCGGGCGCGCTCCAGGCGATCGCGGACCGGCTGAAGGAGACCGGCGAGCCGGATGTGCTGGTGCACGACTTCGGGCGCGTCGACCGGACCGGGGAGCGCCTGCGCGACGAGCCGGCCGGGCAGCTCACCGAGCGCGGCCCGGCCCCGTTCCGCCTGGAGGACCGGCCGGGGCTGCTGCGGATGCCGCCGGCCGCCTGGAACAAGGCCTGCCGACGGGAGTTCGTCGAGCGCGAGGGCCTCACCTTCCCGCCGGGCTGGTACGAGGACACGCCCTGGACAGGGCAGGCGCTGACGGCGGCCGAGTCGATCGCGACGCTGGACCGGGTGTGCGTGCTGCACCGGCAGCGCCGGCACGGCGCCCTCCGGTCGGCCACGAGCGAGCGGCACTTCGACCTCTTCGAGCAGTACGACCGGCTCTTCGCCCATCTCGACGCGCGGCCCGAACTCGCCCAGTGGCGGCCGGTGTTGTTCCGCGGCATGGTCGACCGGCTGGCATCGGTGTTCCGCTGCCCCGACCGCCTGCCGCGCGGCAGCCGGCCTGAGTTCCTGCGCCGGGCCCGCGCCCACTACCGCCGCCACCGCACCCCGGGCGGCGGCCCCCTGCCGCTGCGCGCCCGGCTGCGGCACGCCCTGGTCCGCGGGGGCGCCCACCGCACCTACCGGGCCCTGCTCCTGGGTGGCCGCCTGGCCCGCCGCACGGCCCGGCTCGCGGCCCGCCTCGGCAGGGCGTTCGGCTCGGCCGCCCTCCAGCTGCACTACCGCGTCCAGCTCCGGCTGCCCGTACGCGAGGACCGGGCGGTGTTCGCCGCGTACGGAGGCCGGGGCCACTCCTGCAACCCGGGCGCGCTGGAGGCGGCCTTCCGCGAGCTGGCCCCGCACATCCGCACGGCCTGGATCGCCCGCCCCGAGCACCACCACACCGTCCCGCCCGGCGTCCGCAGGCTGACCCCGGGCACGGCCGCGTACTGGACGGCGCTGGCCCGCTCCAAGTACCTGGTGGACAACAGCGGCTTCGAGCGCCGCCCGGTCAAGCGCCCCGGCCAGGTGTTCGTGCAGACGCAGGCCGGCACCCCGCTCAAGCACATGGGCCTGGACCTGCGCGAACGCCCCGCCGCCGCGCGCGGCACGGACTTCGGGCGGCTGGCCGGGCACGTCGACACCTGGGACTACGTCCTGTCCGCCAACCGCCACACCACCCTGACCTGGGAGCGCGTCTACCCGGGCCGCTACACCACGCTGGAGTACGGCTACCCGCGCAACGACGTCTTCCAGCAGGCGACCTCGGCGGACGTGACCCGGCTGCGGGAGTCCCTCGGCATCCCGCCCGGCTCGGTGGCGATCCTGTACGCGCCGACGCACCGCGACTACCGCCGCACCCGGGCGACCACCCTGGACCTGGAGCGTGTCCTGCGGCGCCTGGGCCCGCGGTTCGTGGTCCTCGCCCGCGCCCACCCCGCGCAGCCGGGCCCGCTCGGCGAGGCCGGGGCGGGTACCGCGCGCGTCATCGACGTCAGCGACCACCCGAGCGTCGAGAAGCTGTGCCTGGCCTCGGACGCGCTGGTCACCGACTACTCGTCGATCATGTTCGACTACGCCAACCTCGACCGGCCCATCGTGATCCACGCCGAGGACCGGGAGGCCTACGAGGCCGCCCGCGGCACCTACTTCGACCTGCGGTCCTTCCCTCCGGGCGCGGTCGCGCGCAGTGAGGACGAGCTGATCGACATCTTCGCGACCGGGCACTGGACCGGCTCCCGTTCGGCGCAGCTGCGGGCGGCCTTCCGCGAGCGGTTCTGCCCGTACGACGACGGACGCGCGGCCGAGCGGGTCGTACGCCGTGTCGTGCTGGGCTTCGAGGAGGCGGACCTGCCGGCCGTGGTGCCGCTGGAGGCGCGCCATCCCGTGCCGTCGGCGGCCGCCTCGTTCGCGCGCTCGCCCCTCGCGACCGTTCCGCGGCCTTCCGGTCCGCTCTCCGTCACCGACCGCAGCTGACCTCCCTGGAGTGCGTATGCTCCGCAGTTCGTCGCGGCCGACCCCGTCGCGGCCGTCGACCTGGCGGCCCTCGGGACGGCCGGGCGGCTCGTCGCCCCGTTCCCGCTCGCCTCACTCGATGGAGTGAGTCACGGCAGTGCCGTTGACCCGCTCGGGAATATACGGCCAATGCCCCTCACGCCCCGTTCTGCGACCGCCCGGTGAGCGCCGATGTCCTGACCGGCCGGCCCGCCCGCGGCGCCACGGCCCTGCGCGGCGGCCGGCTGTGGCGGCCGACCCCGTACCAGGTGTTCGGGTTCCTGTTCTGGCTGGTGATGACGCCGGCCTACTGGCGCGTCCCGCTGTGCTGCGACGCGGGCCTGCACGCGGCGGTCGTCGAACGCCTCGAGGCCGACCTGCTCGATCCGCGCCATCCGGTGGCCGACCTGCCCGGCGCGGGCAGCCCCTTCTACTCGCCGTACGCCGTTACCCAGGGCGTGTTCGCGCGGCTGACGGGGCTGTCCGGCTGGGAGACGGTCCGGCTCACCGGCCCGCTGAACCTGCTGGTGGTGCTGACGGGGCTGGGCCGCTTCGTGCGGATGCTCACGCCTCGCCCCTGGGCGCCGGTGCTCGCGCTGGGCGCGATGGCGCTGCTGTGGGGCACCGAGCCGGCCTGGTGGAGCGGCTTTCTGGGCCTGATGCCGATGACCGGCAATCTCGCCGACCCGTCGGCGTTCGCGATCGGCCTCGCCTTCTGGGCCTGGGCGCTGACGGGGACGCGGGCCCTGGACACGGCCCGGGTGCGGTTCGTCGGGCCGCGCGGACTGCCGAGCCTGACCGGCCATGCGGGCCTGGGCCTGCTCTACGGCCTGATCGCGCTGGTCCACCCGATCATCTCGGTCGCCGCGCTGGCGGGCGGCACGGCGACGGTCGTCGGCCGGCAGCGCGGGTGGGGCGCGGCCGTGGCGGGCCGCTGGGCACTGACCGGCGCGGTGGCGGCGGGGACCGCGCTGAGCTGGCCGTACTTCGACGTGTGGGAGGCGTTCGCCTCAGCCGGGCACGGGCAGCCGCAGCCGTACGAGGACCTGTTCGGCCGCTTCTGGCTGGCGCTCGCGGTGGGCCTGCCCGCGCTGTGGCTGCGGTGGCGGCGCGGCGGACGGCGTGACCCGCTGGTGCTGATGTTCGCGCTGGACTGCCTGGTGGTGGCGTACGGCCGGCTCAGCGGCCACCACGCCTACGCCGGCATCCTCGGACTCACTCTGGTGCCGCTGCAGTTCGCGCTCGCGATCGAGCTCGCGGCGCCCCGGCCCTGGCCCGTGTGGCGGCGCCTGCTGGGCTCGGCCTCGGCGGTGGCGGCCTGCGCGGGCTTCCTCACCGTGCACGCGGGGGCGGTCGTCCCGCGCTCGCTGGACCCCGTCGGCTTCGACCAGCCGCCGCGCGGACCGTCGTACGACTGGGCGGCGCGGTACATGCGCCCCCGCGAGGTCGTGCTGACCGGGGACCAGCGCGCCGCCCACGCGCTCGCCGGACACGGCGCGAACCTCGTCGCGCCCGCCCGGCCGGACCCGGCGCTCGACGAACGCGTACGGCGACGGAAGCTGGCGGACGTGCACGCCTACCTCGCCGACGACTCGACCCGCGCCGGGCGCTCCGCCGTCGTCCGGCGCCACCATGTGCGGTGGCTGCTGCTCACGCCCCGGCACACGGTGCCCGAGGAGGCCGTGGTGGTGGCGTGGAGCGAGCGGACGGGAGAGGTGCTGGCGCGGGTCGGGGGCCGCTGAGCAGGTTTTTGGACGGTTACTCGATGACGAGCTCGACGTCGATGTTGCCGCGGGTGGCGTTGGAGTAGGGGCAGACCTGGTGGGCGGCCTCGACCAGCTTGCGACCGGTGGGCTCGTCCAGGTGCGCGGGCAGCTCGACGCGGAGGGTGACGGCGAGGCCGAAGCCCTCGCCCTGCTTGCCGATGCCGACCTCGGCGGTGACGGCGGCGTCGCTGACGTCGACCTTGGCCTGGCGGCCGACGAGGCCCAGGGCGCTGCCGAAGCAGGCGGCGTACCCGGCGGCGAAGAGCTGCTCCGGGTTGGTGCCCTGACCGTTGCCGCCCAGCTCCACCGGCATGGCGAGCGCGAGGTCGATCTTGCCGTCGGAGGAGACGGCACGGCCCTCACGGCCGTGGGTGGCGGTGGCGACTGCGGTGTAGAGCGCGTCCATGGATGAACCATCCCTCTCGGAGAAGTCGTTGACGGATACGAGTAGAGCACACAATTAAGTTGTGCACAACTAGATGGCCAATGATTGAATAGCGACCAAGGGCTACCCTGGAGCCATGACCCCGACACCGGCCGCCACCGAGGACGACTGGCTCCGTCTGGACAGCCAGATCTGCTTCTCCCTGCACGCCGCCTCCCGCGCCTTCAACGGCGTCTACCGCGTGATCCTCAAGGACCTCGGCCTGACCTACCCCCAGTACCTGGTGATGCTGGTCCTCTGGGAACGGGGCGAGCAGCCGGTCAAGAAGCTCGGCGAACACCTGCGCCTCGACTCCGGCACCCTCTCCCCGCTGCTCAAGCGCCTGGAGGCGGCCGGCCTGGTGCGCCGTGAGCGCAGCGCCCGCGACGAGCGCTCGGTGGAGGTCCGCCTGACCGACGAGGGCGAGGCCCTGCGCGAACGCGCCCTCGCGGTCCCGCGCCGCATCGTCGAGGCGACCGGCTTCGACCTCGCGGAGATCCGCGACCTCCGGGAACGCCTGGACCGCCTGACGGGCGCCCTGGACGCGGCGGCGGAGCAGGAGGCGGCCGGACACTGAGTGCGCCGTTGCAGCCACGAGGAGTGACATTCCGCCCTCATGGGCGGGTGCCGGCTGATTGACTGTCGAGGAGGCACCAGAGGTGTGCGGGCCTCCGAGCGGACGGACGAGGGGACGACGGCCACATGACCTGGCTGATCACCGGCGGCGCCGGATACATCGGGGCGCACGTCGTGCGTGCGCTGCGCGCGGCGGGCGAGGAGGCGGTGGCGTACGACGACCTGTCGTCGGGCATCGCCGAGCGGCTGCCCCGGGAGGTGCCCCTGGTGGTGGGCTCGACGCTGGACGGCGAGCGGCTGCGCGAGGCGTTGACCGGGCACGGGGTCACCGGAGTCGTCCATCTGGCGGCGAAGAAGCAGGTCGGCGAGTCGGTGGACCGCCCGCTGCACTACTACCGGCAGAACGTGGAGGGCCTGCGGGTGCTCCTGGAGGAGGTGACGGCGGCGGGGGTGGAGTCCTTCGTCTTCTCGTCCTCGGCGGCGGTGTACGGCACCCCGGACACGGACCTCGTCACGGAGGAGACCCCGTGCGCGCCGATGTCCCCCTACGGCGAGACCAAGCTGGCCGGCGAATGGCTGGTCCGCGCGACCGGCCGGGCGACAGGCCTGTCCACGGCCTGCCTGCGCTACTTCAACGTGGCCGGGGCGGCGAGCCCGGAGCTGGCCGACGTGGGCGTGTCCAACCTGATCCCGATGGTCTTCGAGAAGCTCACCGAGAACGCCCCGCCCCGCATCTTCGGCGACGACTACCCCACCCCGGACGGCACCTGCGTCCGCGACTACATCCACGTCGTGGACCTCGCCGAGGCCCATGTGGCGGCGGCCCGCGCCCTGACCGCGTCCCGGGGCCGCGACCTCACCCTGAACATCGGCCGCGGCGAAGGCGTCTCCGTCCGCGAGATGATCGACCGCATCAACGCCGTCACCGGCTACGACCGCCCACCCCTCATCACCCCCCGCCGCCCCGGCGACCCCGCCCGCGTCGTCGCCTGCGCCGACCGCATCACCCACCAACTCGGCTGGAAAGCCGGCCACGACCTCCAGGACATGATCACCTCAGCCTGGGAGGGCTGGGTACGCCTGCATCCGGAGGCGGCTCGGGTGTAGGGCCGTTCAGGCCTCCCGGAAACCCAGCTCGTCGAGCAGCGCACCGAAGAGTTCCTCGACGAAGACCTCGCGCGACAGCAGCAGTTCCTCCACCCGGCTCTGCTGCGCGACGGGCGTGACACCAGCGGCCGCAGCCCAGCCGAGAGCGCCCTCGGCGGCCGCCGGAACCTCCGCCTCCAACTCCGCCCGCTTCCGTCTCACGGCCTCGTCGAACCCCGGCGTGCCCAGCCACTCGCTCATGTCGTCCACGTCCTCGGGCTCCTCCACGAGCAGCGCCGCCGCGGCGTCCAGGTTGAGCCATGCCTGCCAACCCGTCCTGTCAGGACGCAACCCGGTCACGAGGGCGAGATCGCTGTCGGACACCACGGCGACACACGCGGGCGCACCACTCCACTCGACCAGCGCGGGCAGGTCGCCGTCCTCCCACAGCCCATGCTCCAACTGGAGCGTATGCCAACCCCCCGCCCTGGACGGCCACGCCTGGACGGTGTCCCTCAACTCCTCGTCGACGCCTTCGAACACCGGCGCCCGCAGCAACGACCCGTCGCTGCACGCGAAGACCAAGTGGCCTGAAAACCCCATGGGACCCCCCTCATCCAGATGCTGCACGCACCTTATGAGGGGCCACTGACACTGCGCGGCCTCAGAGGGCCGTCAGCGCACCCGTCGTCGCCCTCGCCAGCGCCGCCAGGTACCCCTTGGGCAGCTTCGGGCTGCGGATGACGACCGAGCGCCAGTAGAGGGGGCCGGAGATCAGGTCGAGGGCCAGCTCGTCGTCGACGCCCGTCCGGATCTCGCCCCGCCGCTCCGCCGCCGCCACGATCTTGAGGGCGACGCCCTCCTGCCCCTCACGCAGCGCCTTCTGCATCAGCTCGGCGATCTCCGGGTTGCGGGCCGCCTCCGCCTGGAGGTCGGGGATGATCTGCGAGGCCACCGGGTGTCGCAGGGCGCGCGCCGTGACCTCGTAGAGCAGCCGGAGATCCCCCTCCAGCGAGCCGGTGTCCGGCGCCGGCAGACCCTGCACCGCGATCGCCGACACGATGTCCAGCACGAGGTGCAGCTTGGAGCGCCATCGCCGGTACACCGCCGTCTTGCCGACACCCGCCCTGCGCGCGATGCCCTCGATCGACATGCGGGCGTACCCGACCGCCGCCAGTTCCTCGAAGACAGCCGCCCGGATCGCCTCGGTCACGTCCTCCCGCAGCACGGCAGCACCTGCGGGTGCCCGGCGACGCGGGCGCGGCTGGGATCCGTCGGCGTTGGTCATGCGGACAGCATAGGGCGTTGCGACGAAACGGTTGCGTCGCAACGTGGACCACGTCACGACGCACCGGGTCCGTCCTGCGCTGATGCCACCGGCGCGTCACGACGAAACGGTTGCGTCCCGACGCCCCCTCGGCCTACGCTCGCGTTGCGACGATACGGTCCCGTCCCGACGTAAGAGCGCGGTAAACCCGCCGCACCCCTCCCCCGAGCGAAAGCAGCGGATGTGAGCCAGGTCCTCCACTCACCGCCCCCCACGGCGCCCGCCCCGGCCCCCGCCCAGGCAGACGACGGCGACCTCGCGGCGCTCGCGGCGCGTCACGGGCTCACGGTCAGCGGCGCCCGCGCCTCCCTGCCCCAGTACATCCGGGAGCTGTGGGCCCGCCGTCACTTCATCGCGGCGTTCTCGACGGCCAAGCTCACCGCGCAGTACAGCCAGGCGAAGCTGGGCCAGCTGTGGCAGGTGATGACGCCGCTGCTGAACGCGGCCGTGTACTACCTGATCTTCGGCGTGCTGCTGCAGACCAAGCGCGGAGTGCCGGACTACGTGCCGTTCCTGGTGACGGGCGTGTTCATCTGGACGTTCACGCAGAGCTCGATCCTGGCGGGCACGCGCGCGATCTCCGGCAACCTCGGACTGGTGCGGGCCCTGCACTTCCCGCGGGCCGCGCTGCCGATCTCGTTCTGTCTGCAGCAGTTGCAGCAGCTGCTGTTCTCGATGGCCGCGCTGGTCGTGATCCTGCTGGGCTTCGGCGTGCCGCCCGCCGCGTCCTGGGCCCTCGCGATCCCGGCGCTGGTGCTGCAGTTCACGTTCAACGCGGGCATGGCGATGATCCTGGCCCGCCTCGGCTCCAGGACGCCGGACCTGGCGCAGCTGATGCCGTTCGTGCTGCGGACGTGGATGTACGCGTCCGGCGTGATGTTCAGCATCGACCACATCCTGCGCACCCACACCGATCTGCCGTCCTGGGTGGGCACCGTCCTGCAGGCCAACCCGACGGCCGTCTACATCGACCTGATGCGCTTCGCCCTCATCGACAGCTTCCACTCGAGCCAGCTCCCGCCGCACGTGTGGATGCTCGCGACCGGCTGGGCGCTGCTCGCCGGAGTCGGCGGCTTCATCTACTTCTGGAAGGCTGAGGAGACCTACGGCCGTGGCTGAGCACACCGAAGAGAAGGTCCCCACCGTCGTCGCCGACCGGGTCGACATCGTCTACCGCGTCAACGGCACCGGCGCCGGCCGCGGTTCGGCCACCGCCGCCCTCAACCGCATCCTGCGCCGCGAGAAGACCGAGAGGGCGTCGGGCGTGCGCAAGGTGCACGCGGTGAAGAGCGTGTCCTTCGTCGCGTACAAGGGCGAGGCCATCGGCCTGATCGGCACCAACGGCTCCGGCAAGTCCACTCTGCTCAAGGCCGTCGCCGGACTGCTCCCCGTGGAGAACGGCCGTATCTACACCGGCGGCCAGCCCTCCCTGCTCGGCGTGAACGCGGCGCTGATGAACGACCTCACCGGCGAGCGCAACATCCACCTCGGCGGCCTCGCCATGGGCATGTCCCGCGAGCAGGTCAGGGACCGCTACCAGGAGATCGTCGACTTCTCCGGCATCAACGAGAAGGGCGACTTCATCACCCTGCCCATGCGGACGTACTCCTCCGGCATGGCCGCCCGGCTGCGCTTCTCCATCGCCGCCGCCAAGGACCACGACGTCCTGCTGATCGACGAGGCCCTCGCCACCGGCGACCGCTCCTTCCAGAAGCGCTCCGAGGCCCGTATCCGCGAACTGCGCAAGCACGCGGGCACGGTGTTCCTCGTCAGCCACAACAACAAGTCCATCCGCGACACCTGCGACCGCGTGCTGTGGCTGGAGCGCGGGGAGCTGCGCATGGACGGGCCGACGGAGGAGGTCATGCGGCAGTACGAGAAGTTCACCGCCGACCCTGGGGCCGGGCCGAAGCCCGGGCCGAAGCCGAAGCCCCAGCCTCAGGCGAAGCCCGCCGCACAGACCGTCCCGGCCTGACCGCCCGCCGGCGACACACGCACGAAGGCGCCCCGAGCCTCCAGGCCCGGGGCGCCTTCCTCGTAGAACCTGAGTGCGTTACGAGTGAGTCCGCAGCAGCGTCCTCATCGTCCGCATCGCCACCGACAGGTTGGCCAGGTCGAACATCTCCGAGCTCTGGATCTCCTCCAGGGTCGTCCGGGCGCGGCCCAGGATCGCCTGGTTCCTCTGCTCCCAGTGCTTGAAGCGCTGCTCAGGAGTGGACGAGCCGTTGCCCACCGCCAGGACGTCCGCCGTGAGCGCCGAGTGGGCCGCGTACAGGTCCTCGCGGATGGCGGCACGGGCCATGGACTGCCAGCGGTCCGCGCGCGGCAGCTCGATGATGCGGTCCATGAGCCGGGTGATGCTGAGCCGGTCGGCGAGGTCGTAGTAGACCTCGGCGACGTCCAGCGGCTCCTTGCCCATGCGGTCGGCCACCGAGACGATGTCCAGCGCCGGGAAGGCCGAGGAGAACCCGGCCACGCGCGTGGCCAGCTCGTCCGGCACACCGGCCTCGGTCAGCTCGTCGTAGATCTGCTGCCACCACTCCAGATCCACGCCCTTGAGCAGCTTCGGCAGCTGCTGCCACACCTGCTCCACCCGCTCGGCGAAGAAGGCGACCGTCTCGGCGAGCTCCAGCGGCTGCGGCCGGTTGTTGAGCAGCCAGCGCGTGCCGCGCTCGACGAGGCGGCGCGAGTGCAGCCGGATACGGGTCTGCACCGCGGCCTCGACCTGGTTGTCGAGCGCCTCGACGCCGTCCCACACCGCCGCCGAGCGGAAGATGGCCCGCGCGGCGGTCTGCGCCCGCACGATCTCCTCCAGCGACGCGCCGGTCTCCTCGCGCATCCGGTGCAGATACGTCGTACCGCCGGTGTTGACCGTGTCGTTGACCAGCACGGTCGTGGTGATCTCGCGGCGCAGCGGGTGGCTGTCGATGTGCTCGCCGAACTCCTCGCGCAGCGCGCTCGGGAAGTAGGCGTGCAGCAGTCCGCGCAGGTACGGGTCGTCCGGCAGCGTGGTGGCCAGCAGGTCCTCGGCGACCGTGATCTTCGTGTACGCCATGAGGACCGCGGTCTCCGGACCGGTCAGGCCCTGGCCGGTGCCGAGGCGCTCGCGGATCTGGCGGTCGGTGGGCAGGAACTCCAGCGCCCGGTCGAGGTGGCCCTCGCGCACCAGGTGGCGCATGAAGCGCTGCTGGGCGTGGAGCATGTCCTTGGACTGGGCGAGGGCGTTGGCGATCGCGGTGTTCTGCGCGTAGTTGTTGCGCAGCACCAGCCGGCCGACCTCGTCGGTCATCTCCGCGAGCAGCTTGTTGCGCTGCTTGACGGTCATGTCGCCCTCGGTGACCAGGCTGTTGAGCAGGATCTTGATGTTCACCTCGTGGTCGGAGGTGTCCACGCCCGCGCTGTTGTCGATGGCGTCGGTGTTGATCCGCCCGCCGTGCAGCGCGAACTCGATCCGGCCGAGCTGGGTCAGGCCCAGGTTGCCGCCCTCGCCGACGACCTTGACCCGCAGGTCGCTGCCGTCGACGCGGATGGCGTCGTTGGCCTTGTCGCCGACATCGGCGTTCGACTCGTGCGACGACTTGACGTAGGTGCCGATGCCGCCGTTCCACAGCAGGTCGACCGGCGCGGCCAGGATGGCCCGCATCAGGTCGGCCGGGGTCATCTTGGAGATCTTCTCCTCGATGCCGAGGGCCTCGCGGATGTGGCTGTTGAGCTGGATGGCCTTGGCGCTGCGCGGGAAGATCCCGCCGCCCGCGGACAGCAGCTCGGTGTTGTAGTCGGCCCAGCTGGAGCGCGGCAGCTCGAACAGCCGGCGGCGCTCGGCGTACGAGGTGGCCGCGTCCGGGTTCGGGTCGATGAAGATGTGCCGGTGGTCGAAGGCGGCGACCAGGCGGATGTGCTCGCTGAGCAGCATGCCGTTGCCGAACACGTCACCGGACATGTCGCCGATGCCGACGACCGTGAAGTCCTCGGACTGCGTGTCCACGCCCAGCTCGCGGAAGTGCCGCTTGACGGACTCCCAGGCGCCGCGGGCGGTGATGCCCATGCCCTTGTGGTCGTAGCCGGCAGAGCCGCCGGAGGCGAAGGCGTCGCCGAGCCAGAAGTTGTACTCCGCGGCGACCCCGTTGGCGATGTCGGAGAAGGTCGCGGTGCCCTTGTCGGCGGCGACGACGAGGTAGGTGTCGTCCTCGTCGTGGCGGACCACGTCCGCCGGGGGCACGACCTCGCCCGCGACCATGTTGTCGGTGATGTCGAGCAGCGCCGAGATGAACGTCTTGTAGCTGGCGATGCCCTCCGCCAGCCACGCGTCACGGTCCACTGCCGGGTCCGGCAGCTGCTTGGCGACGAAGCCGCCCTTGGCGCCGACCGGCACGATGACGGTGTTCTTCACCATCTGCGCCTTGACCAGGCCGAGGATCTCGGTGCGGAAGTCCTCACGCCGGTCGGACCAGCGCAGACCACCGCGCGCGACCTTGCCGAAGCGCAGGTGCACGCCCTCCACCCGCGGCGAGTACACCCAGATCTCGAACGCCGGGCGCGGCGCCGGGAGGTCCGGGATGGCCTGCGGGTCGAACTTCATGGAGACGTAGCCGTGCGACGTGCCGCCCGCGGCCTCCTGGAAGAAGTTGGTGCGCAGCGTCGCCTTGATGACGGTGAGGAAGGAGCGCAGGATGCGGTCCTCGTCCAGCGAGGCGACCTGGTCGAGCGCGGCGTCCAGCTCCTCCAGGAGGGCGTCGACCAGTTCGTGTCCGGCGCGCTGCCGGTCGGGCGACATCCGCGCCTCGAACAGCGACACCAGCAGCCGGGTGGTGTGGACGTTGTTGCGGAGGGTGTCCTCCATGTAGTCCTGGCTGAAGGTGGAGCCGGCCTGCCGCAGGTACTTGGCGTACGCGCGCAGCACCATCGCCTGCCGCCAGGAAAGACCGGCGCTGAGCACGAGTGCGTTGAAGCCGTCGTTCTCCGCCTTGCCGGTCCAGGTCGCGGCGAACGCCTCCTGGAAGCGCTCACGGGCGTCGTCGGCGAGGTAGTCGCCGCCCGAGCCTCCTTGCGCCTTGGGCACGCGCAGGCCGAAGTCGTAGATCCAGGCGACACTGCGGTCGGAGCAGCGCAGCTCGTAGGGCCGCTCGTCGATCACCTCGACGCCGAGCCGGTTCAGGACCGGCAGGACCGCGGACAGGGAGATCGCGTCGCCCCGGCGGTAGATCTTGAAGCGGCGCTCGTCGGGGGCCGCGCCGACCGGCTCGTAGAGGCTGAGCGCGAAGTTGTCCTGCTCGGTCAGCCGCTCCAGGTGGACGAGGTCGGCGACCGCCGCGCGCGGGCTGTGGTCGGCCTTGTAGCCCTCGGTGAAGGCGTTGTTGTAGCGGCGCAGCAGCTCGGCGGCGCGCTCCTCGCCCAGTTCGGCGTTGAGCGCGTCCGAGAAGCCGTCGGCCCAGGAGCGGGCGGCCTCGACCAGGCGTGCCTCGATGCGCTCCTTGTCGCTGTCGGACAGCTGCGGCAGCTCGGTGCCCGGCGGGACCCGGACCACGAAGTGCAGCCGCGACAGGATCGACTCGGTGTTCCAGGCGGTGAAGTCGACGCTGACGCCGCCGAGCTCCTCCTTGAGGATGTCGATGATCCGCAGGCGCACACCGGTGGTGTAGCGGTCGCGCGGGAGGTAGACCAGCGCGGAGTAGTAGCGGCCGTACTCGTCCTGGCGCAGGTACAGGCGCAGCCGGCGCCGCTCCTGGAGGTACAGCACGGACGTCGCGATGGCCCGCAGTTCGTCGACGGGCGTCTGGAACAGCTCGTCGCGCGGGTACGTCTCCAGGATCTGCAGCAGGTCGCGGCCGTCATGGCTGGCGGGCGAGAACCCGGCGCCCTGCAGCACCTCGTCGACCTTGCGGCGGATGACCGGCACCCGCAGCACGGACTCGGTGTAGGCGGCCGAGGAGAACAGGCCGAGGAAGCGGCGCTCGCCGACGACCTCGCCGTTCTCGTCGAACTTCTTCACGCCGACGTAGTCGAGGTACGACGGCCGGTGCACGGTCGCGCGGCTGTTGGCCTTGGTCAGCACCAGCAGCTTGTGCTCGCGGGCCTTGGCACGCGCGTCGGCGGGCAGCCGCTCGAAGGACGGGCTGACCGGGTGCTGGTCGTCACCGGCGTGGTGCGGGTCGGAGCGCAGGATGCCGAGGCCGGTGCCGGGCACGGCGGCCAGGGAGTCGTCGTCGCGCAGCTGGTACTCGCGGTAGCCGAGGAAGGTGAAGTGGTCGGCGGCCAGCCAGCGCAGCAGCTCGCGGGCCTCCTCGATCTCCTGGCGGCGCAGGTCGTCGGCGACCGGCTCCTCGGGCAGGCCGTCGGCGATCCGGAGCGCCGCGTCGCGCATCTTCTCCCAGTCCTCGACGGCCTCGCGGACGTCGGACAGGACGCGCAGCAGGTCGGCGGTGATCTGCTTGAGGTCGGAGCGGTCGGTCTCGCGGTCGATCTCGACGTGGATCCAGGACTCGACGTGCGCGTCGTGCGGCAGTTCGCCGGTCGACGGCTTGCCGAGGACCTCGATGAGCTTGCCGGTCACATCGCGGCGGACGACGACCTGGGGGTGGATCACCACATGGATGCCGCGGCCCTGACGGGTCAGCTCGTTGGTGACGGAGTCCACGAGGAACGGCATGTCGTCGGTGACGACCTCGACGACGGAGTGGCTGCACGTCCAGCCGTTCTCCTCGACCGTCGGGGTGTGCACGCGCACGTTGGCCGTGCCCTGCGGGCGGTTCTCGGCCAGTCGGTAGTGCGAGTAGGCGGCTCCGAAGACATCGACCGGGTCACGGTCGGTGAGGTCCTCCGGGGCGGTGTGCAGGTAGTAGCGCTGGAGGAACGAGAGCACAGCGGCCCGGTCCGGGGTGCCGTGTTCCGTCGTCCCAGTCGGTAGGTTCCCCCCGACCGGGCTGTTCTCAGCTACCCGGGCGGCCCGATCGAGCAGCTCGGCCTTGGCTTCGTCCAGCTTGGTCTGCATTGTCCTCTGACTCCTGTCGCGCGCCGTTGCGTGACGTTGAAGGATGTACGGTCTCTCCCCCTCCGGACCTGCGCCGCGACGCGGGGTGTCCGGTCTGCTTCGACGCAGTGCCGCAAAGGGAGAAGAGCGGGAGGCCGACAGTCGACACCGACGCCCCCATGGGACCCGGGTAGCCCGAAGGACCGGAACGATCACACGGACCGAAGCGATCGACGGGACACGGCACCGTTGTCGGCGCCGCCTGGCTCCGGGGAGTGTGCGGCGTCCTGGGGGCCACCATGGCCCCGACCCGCCCGCGAAGACCAGCGACCGCCGCCCGGTCACGGATGTACTCCGTGCTCTCCGGGCGCAGGGCAGGGGCATCGGTGCCCCCGCGAGATATCGCGCTGATCACGCCACCAAGGCTATCGCTCCTTCAGGGGGGCACGTCATGAGCCGTATGTGTACAAAACTGGGGGGCGAACTTTGACGTTCTGCACAGGGGCGACCGGGTGAGACCCCCTCCACCTGGGTCCGCACGGGGCGAAAAGTCGACTCTCGCGGCAGGGGCGCGCAGCCTGAAAGCGACTGCGCCTCTTGGCAGCGCGCCGCCCAGGAGGCAGGTTGGCCATGAAGCCACGGTCCTGAGGGGAGCGCACGGCCATGACAGCGAAGATCCTCATCGTCACCGGAGACGCGGCGGAGTCCCTGGAAGTCCTCTACCCCTACCAACGTCTGCGCGAGGAGGGCTACGAGGTCCATATCGCCGCCCCCGAGCGCAAGAAGCTGCGGTTCGTCGTCCACGACTTCGAACCCGGCTTCGACACGTACACCGAGAAGCCCGGCTACACCTGGCCCGCCGACCTCGCCTTCTCCGAGGTCGAGCCGGGTGACTACGCCGCCGTCGTCATCCCCGGCGGCCGCGCGCCCGAGTATCTGCGCAACGACCCCGAACTCCGCAAGATCCTGAAGTCCTTCTTCGACGCGGACAAACCCGTCGCCCAGATCTGCCACGGCCCCCTCCTCACCGCTGCCGTCGACGGCCTGCGTGGCCGCCGTGTCACCGCCTATCCCGCCCTCGAACTCGACATGCAGGCCGCCGGCGCCACCTTCCAGGACGCCGAGGCGGTCGTCGACGGCACCCTGGTCTCGTCCCGCGCCTGGCCGGACCACTCGGCGTGGATGCGCGAATTCCTTACGGTGCTCAGGGCGAAGGCACCGGTGACGTAAGGGGCGGTCGGCGTGCGCCCCATGCGGGTGCCGCTCGCTGCCGGTCGGCGGGTGCGGGTCGTGGGGGCTGGTCGCGCAGTTCCCCGCGCCCCTGCGGGCGTACGGCCGGCGCCGTCTAGGCGGCGAGCCGCTCGGCCTCGGCGACCGCCTCCTGGAGCGTGTCCACCACGGGCACGCCCACGGTCTCCAGGCTGGCCCGGCTGTGCGACCCGCCGGTGTACAGCACGGCCCTGGCTCCCACGTGCAGCGCGGCCACGGCGTCGTCGGCGGCGTCGCCGATCACCACCGTGCGCCGCGCTTCCACGCCGGTGAGCGACCCGAGGTGTCGCACCATGTGCTCGGCCTTGCTGCCGCCGGACGGCCCGGTCCGCCCGTCGATGCGTATGAAGTGATCGGCGATTCCGAAGCCGCGCACCAGCGGGACCAGCTCCTCATGCCCGTACATGCTGAGGATCGACTGGCTGCGCCCCGCCGACCGCCAGTCCACGAGCAGCTCCGTCACGCCCTCGGTGAGACCGCACCGCACGCGGTGCTCGGCGTAGTACCGGTGGAAGGTCTCGTCCATCACCAGCCACTCGGCGTCCGTCGGCAGCCGCCCTATCAGCCGCTCGTAGAACTTCGGCACCGGCACGCAGTACAGCGCCCGATACCGCTCCAGCGTGATCGGCTCCAGCCCCAGCTCGGCGAACGCCGCGTTCGTCGCCCCGATGATGGCGTCGTTGTCGTGGAACAGCGTGCCGTTCCAGTCCCAGACGATGTGCGCCCCGTTGTGCATCCCCATGCCGAAAACGTACCCGCCGCCACTGACAATGAGGAGACCCGCAGGTCGAGGCCGCAGCTCAGGCGGGCCGGCCGACCAGGTTCGGGATCTCCTGCGTGGCGTACCACAGCAGCTCGTGGTCCTCGGCGCCGTCCACCGTGAACTGCGCGTCGTCGTCCCCGCCGTCCGCCGCCGGCAGCGCCTCGACCGCCGCGGTCACGTCCGCCTCCGCGTCGTCGGCGTCGACATGCACCGACGCCGCCTTCGCCAGCCGTACGGGCCCGGCGACCCGCACCTCGCCGAGCGCGGCCGGGTCGAGGCCGCGGTCGGGGTCGGCCACGGCGGAGCCGTCCGGCACGTCGACGGCCACGACGACGCGGCGCCGCACGGCACCGGGCTCCCCGGCGAGCAGCCGCAGCGAGGCCAGCGCGGCGCGGCCGAGGGCGGCGTACTCCAGTTCCTCGATGTCGTCGGAGAGGTACCACTCGCGCAGGGCCGGGGTGACGGCGTAGGCGACGAGCGGGCCGGCTCCCAGCTCACCCGTCCTGTACGCCTCGGCGAGACCGGAGAGGGTCAGGGGGACGTAGACGCGCATGGGCCGGCCGCTTTCATGTCGAGGGACTGACGAAGCCCTGAGGGCCTCCAGCATCCGAAGAGCCTTCAGGATACGGTCCGGCGTCCCCTTTCGAGCCCCCGCCCACGGCCGGGAAGCCGTCCACCCCACGCCGCCGATTCACCCCCTGTCACCTCGCTGACCTGGGGGTCCTCCCCATCACGTCCCCCTGATAGGTGAATCCCCCACAGACCGGCCACACGACTTGCCCCTCCTTGCCGCACTTGTCCGCGACCCCGTACAAGATCCCCACCGCGAAGTTACTGCCCGGTATCTCCTGGGCTCGTCGAACGGGGACCTCATGGACGTCATCACCGCAATGACCGGCCTGCGCGTCATGGACAAGGTCATGACCAGGACACCGCACCCCCGCCCACCCCACCGCACCACCCCGACCGCCGCCCGCACGACTCCCGACACCGGACGGCCCCGCACCTCGACACCCGCCCAGGGGCAGGCGGTCCTTGGCACGACTCAGCCGGACAGCCCCGTCCAGCCCGGCACCACTGGGCAGACCCTGCGTGCCGCACAGACGCAGGCACACGCTGAGGTCCACGGGAACGCGCCGGGCCAGACCCTCCCGCGGATCCGGGACACGGCGCCGGCCCGGGGCACCGCGCCGACGCCGCACTCCGCTCAGGCCCAGGACACCGTGCCCGCTCAGGGCCACGCCCAGCCCTGGGACGCCGCAGCGGCCCACGACTCCGCTGTGGCAGGTCGCCCCGGTTCGCCCGGCCACTCGGGTACCCGGCCCCCGACCCGCCGCGACCCCCGCCGCCCGGGTGGCCCCTCCACCCGAGCCGGTGGCAACACGGGCCCGGCGGGCACCCGCCCGCCAGGGACTCGCAACGCCACGACTCCGACCCCGGGCTCGCCCGCCATGGGCCGCGCGGCCGGCAGCACTGCCTCCCCGGCCCAGGAAGTGCCCACCGCGGGCCCCACGGCCTATGGCGGCCCAGCACCTCAGGGTGCCCCGGCCCGTGCGCTCCAGCGCCCGCTGAGCCCCGTACCGACGGCCTCGCGGACGGCCACGCCCACCCGCCGGCAGTCAGTCCCGCCCGGGGCGGCGCCGATGGACTCCAGGAACGCCCCGGCCGCCCCTGCGCGCCCCACCACAGTCCCCGCCCAGACCCGCCGCCTCGTCCCCCAGCCCCGGCCCACCGACCTCTTCGCCGACCGTCTCGTGCTCGTGCTGAGCGGCCAGCGCCCCGTCCACTGGATGCTGCGGCACACCGTCGGCCAGGCCTACGACGATCTGGCGCGACTGGCGGAGCGCGGCCCGCTGCGCACGCGGGGCGGGGTGCGCCCGGTCGTCCGTGACATCGGGTACTACGTGCCCCGCAACGGCGCCATCGAGGCCTTCGCCCGCATCGCCGCGGGCGACCGGCTCCGGGCCATGGCCTTCCGTCTGGAACTGAGCCAGGACCACCGCTGGCGCTGCACGGCCGTCGAACTCGGGGCGACGGGCGGCGGCCAACCCCGCACCCACGCCCCCTGAACCGACGACGAAGGGCCGGGTCCCCTGGGGAGACCCGGCCCTTCAAGGCACTGCTCAAGCCACTGTGGCGCTGCTGCGAAGCCGCAACAGCGTCACGGCGTCACGACACCGCGCTCGACGTCACTTCTTGCGACGACGCCCGCCGGCGCCACGCGCCTGCTTGCGGCGCTCCGCGCGCGTGAGGCCGTCCGCCTCGGAGCGCACCGGCTCGCCGTCCTCGGTGAAGTCGCCCTCGATGGTGCCGCCCTCGCCGTCCACGGTCGGCGCGGAGAAGTGGAGGTTGCGCCGCTGCGGGGCGTCCAGCCCCTTCGCGCGGATCTCCGGACGCGCGCCCGCCTGCGCCGGCACGGAGTCCTGCTTCTCCAGGTCGGCCACCGGCTTGGCGTCCTCGACCGGGACCTCCTCGACCTGCTGCTCGACCTGGACCTCCAGGTTGAACAGGTAGCCGACGGACTCCTCCTTGATGCCCTCCATCATCGCGGTGAACATGTCGAAGCCCTCGCGCTGGTACTCGACCAGCGGGTCCTTCTGCGCCATCGCGCGCAGGCCGATGCCCTCCTGGAGGTAGTCCATCTCGTAGAGGTGCTCGCGCCACTTGCGGTCCAGGACCGACAGCACGACCCGGCGCTCCAGCTCACGCATGATCTCGGAGCCGAGCTGCGCCTCACGCGCCTCGTACTGCTCGCGGATGTCGTCCTTGATGGACTCGGCGACGAACTCGGCGGTGAGCCCGGCCCGGTCGCCGGCCGCCTCCTCCAGCTCCTCGATGGTGACCCGCACCGGGTACAGCTGGCGGAACGCGCCCCACAGCCGGTCCAGGTCCCAGTCCTCGGCGAAGCCCTCGGCGGTCTCGGCCGCGACATAGGCGTCGATGGTGTCGTCCATGAAGTGCTGCACCTGCTCGTGCAGGTCCTCGCCCTCCAGGACGCGGCGCCGCTCGCCGTAGATGACCTCACGCTGGCGGTTGAGGACCTCGTCGTACTTCAGAACGTTCTTACGGGTCTCGAAGTTCTGCGTCTCGACCTGCGACTGCGCGGACGCGATCGCGCGCGTGACCATCTTGTTCTCGATCGGCACGTCGTCCGGAACGTTGGCCATGGACATCACGCGCTCGACCATCTGCGCCTTGAACAGCCGCATCAGGTCGTCGCCCAGCGACAGGTAGAAGCGGGACTCGCCCGGGTCGCCCTGACGGCCGGAACGACCGCGCAGCTGGTTGTCGATACGCCGCGACTCGTGGCGCTCGGTGCCCAGCACGTACAGGCCGCCGAGGGACTCGACCTCGTCCTTCTCGGCCTTGACGGCCTGCTCGGCCCGCTCCAGGGCCGCGGGCAGCGCCGCCGCCCACTCCTCGATGTGCTCCTCGGGGTCGAGGCCGCGCTGGCGCAGCTCCGCCTCGGCGAGGTCCTCGGGGTTGCCGCCGAGCTTGATGTCCGTACCACGGCCGGCCATGTTGGTGGCGACGGTGACGGCGCCCTTGCGGCCGGCCTGGGCGACGATCGTCGCCTCACGGTCGTGCTGCTTGGCGTTGAGCACCTCGTGCTGCACGCCGCGCTTGCTGAGCTGCTGCGAGAGGTACTCGGACTTCTCGACCGAGGTGGTGCCGACGAGGATCGGCTGGCCCTTCTCGTGCTTCTCGACGATGTCGTCGACGACCGCCTCGAACTTGGCGACCTCGGTGCGGTAGATCAGGTCCGACTGGTCCTTGCGGACCATGGGCCGGTTGGTCGGGATCGGGACGACGCCGAGCTTGTAGATCTGGTGGAACTCGGCGGCCTCGGTCATCGCCGTACCGGTCATGCCGGAGAGCTTGTTGTAGAGGCGGAAGAAGTTCTGCAGGGTGATCGTGGCGAGCGTCTGGTTCTCGTCCTTGATCGGCACCCCTTCCTTCGCCTCGATCGCCTGGTGCATGCCCTCGTTGTAGCGGCGGCCGGCGAGGATACGGCCGGTGTGCTCGTCGACGATCATGACTTCGCCGTCGATGACGACGTAGTCCTTGTCCTTCTTGAAGAGTTCCTTGGCCTTGATGGCGTTGTTCAGGTAGCCCACGAGCGGGGTGTTCACCGACTCGTAGAGGTTGTCGATGCCCAGCCAGTCCTCGACCTTGGCGACACCGGATTCGTGGATGGCGACGGTGCGCTTCTTCTCGTCGACGTCGTAGTCGCCGGTTTCCTCGATGCCCTTGAGCGGCTGGCCGGCCTCACCGCGCTTGAGGCGGGTGACCAGCTTGGCGAAGTCGCCGTACCACTTGGTGGCCTGGTCGGCCGGGCCGGAGATGATCAGCGGCGTACGGGCCTCGTCGATGAGGATGGAGTCGACCTCGTCGACGATGGCGAAGTTGTGCCCGCGCTGCACCAGTTCGTCCTTCGACCACGCCATGTTGTCGCGCAGGTAGTCGAAGCCGAACTCGTTGTTCGTGCCGTACGTGATGTCGCACGCGTACTGCTCGCGGCGCTGCGCCGGCGTCATGTTGGCGAGGATGCATCCGACGGACAGGCCCAGGAACCGGTGGACGCGGCCCATCATCTCGGAGTCGCGCTCGGCCAGGTAGTCGTTGACCGTGATGAGGTGAACGCCGTCGCCCGACAGGGCGTTCAGGTAGGCGGGCAGGGTGCCGACCAGCGTCTTGCCCTCACCGGTCTTCATCTCGGCCACGTAGCCGAGGTGCAGCGCGGCGCCACCCATGATCTGGACGTCGTAGTGCCGCTGGCCGAGGACGCGCTTGGCGGCCTCGCGCACGGTGGCGAACGCCTCGGGCAGCAGGTCGTCCAGGCTCTCGCCGTCGGTGTAGCGCTGCTTGTACTCATCGGTGAGGGCCCGCAGCTCGGCGTCGGAGAGGTCGACGAAGTCCTCTTCGATGGAGTTGACCTGGTCCGCGATGCGGTGCAGCTTGCGCAGGATCTTGCCTTCGCCTGCACGCATGATCTTCGAGAGGACGGACACGGGGGTTGGTCTCCTTGCCGGTCGGGCCTGGGACGGTCGGTTTCGATTTGACTTACTGAGCAACGGCCATCGTATGCGAGGACCCGGCTGGGCCGGGAGGCCTGTCGGCCGACGGCTGTTTCACCGAGAACAACGGACGGGGCAATCGGATAGTGCCGCACCGGCGAGAAGAAATGCGCGATATGTGATCGCGCGCTCACACAGGGCGAAACCTGATGGCCCGCGCGCGGCCGGACGAGCAGAATCGGCCGATGGAACCTGTATCGCTCACCACCGAACGCCTCCTGCTGCGCACGGTCGGACCGCAGGACACCGACGCGGTCCTCGCGGCCGCCCAGGACGCCGACATGCAGCGCTGGATCCCCCAGTTCCCGTCGCCGTATCTGCGCGAGCACGCCGAGAGCTTCACGCAGCAGGTGGTGCCCGACGGCTGGACGCACGACTCGATGTACACCTTCGGTGTGTTCCTGCCCCGGGGCGAGCTGGCGGGGATGCTGGGCATCAGCATGCGCGCCCTGGGGGTCGGCGAGGTCGGCTTCTGGGCGGCCAAGGAGCACCGCGGCCGCGGCTACGTCACCGAGGCGACCCTGACCGCCGCCCGCTGGGCCTTCACCTCGCTGGCCGTCGACCGGCTGGAGTGGCGGGCCGAGGTCGGCAACCACCCCTCCCGCGCGGTCGCCGAACGCGTCGGCTTCACCCTGGAGGGAACCCTGCGCTCGGCCATCAACAACAAGGGCGTACGCCGCGACTGCTGGGTCGGCTCACTGCTGCCTTCCGACCTGGGCCTGCCGTCCGCGGCCCCGTACCTGCCGGCGCCCAGGGCGTAGTCGCAGGTCAGGACGCATTGTCAGTGGCAGGCCCTATCGTGCGAGCCATGACGTCCTCGCGCCCGATCGCAGAGCTCTCCGCCGACGAGGCCCGCCGCCTGTCCCTGCGCGCCCAGGGTTTCCTCGGCGCCCCCGACCGCAGATCGGGCGTGCGCGGCGTGCTGCGGCATCTCGGCGCGGTCCAGCTCGACACCATCTCCGTGCTGGCCCGCTCCCATGAGCTGATCCCGTACGCGCGTCTGGGCGCGGTCGGCCGCAGAACCGTCGAGGACGCCTACTGGAAGGACACGCACGCCTTCGAGTACTGGTCGCACGCGGCCTGCATCCTGCCCATCGAGGAGTGGCCGCACTTCGCGTTCCGGCGCCGTGGCTACCGGTCCCGCCCGCAGTGGAACCACGAGCTGCCGGACGGGGTCTACGACCAGGTCGTCAAGCAGCTGCGCGCCGAAGGCCCGCTGACCGCCACCGAGTTGGGCGGCGCCAAGCGCACCAGCGAGTGGTGGGACTGGTCGGGGACGAAGGTCGCCGTCGAGCGCGCGCTGATGTACGGCGAGGTGGTCTGCGTCGAGCGCCGCGGCTGGAAGCGGGTCTACGACCTGGCCGAGCGCGCGGTCCCCGACCATCTGCTGCACGACGAGCTGGACGACACCGAGTGCCTGCGCCGCCTGGTCCGCCTGGCCGGCGAGGCCCTGGGCGTGGGCACGCGCGCGGACATCGCCGACTACCACCGTCTCAAGGGCGAGCAGGTGGACGCGGTGATCGCCGATTCCGGGCTGGTGCCGGTGACGGTGGAGGGCTGGGGCAAGCCGGCCTGGGCGGACCCGGCCGCGCTGGTCACGCCGCCGCGCGGGCGGCACCGTACGACGCTGCTGTCGCCGTTCGACTCACTGATCTGGGAGCGCGCCCGAACCGAGCGGATCTTCGGCTTCACCCATCGGCTGGAGGCGTACGTGCCCAAGCCGAAGCGGATCCACGGCTACTTCGCGATGCCCCTCCTCGCCGGCGGCCGCCTCATCGGCCGGGTGGACCCGGCCCGCGAGGGCCGCACCCTGGTGGCGCGGCAGATCTCTCTGGAGGGCCCGAAGGCGGTCCTCCCGGCGGCGCAGGCGCTGGTCGAGGCGGCGAGATGGGTGGACTGCACGGACGTACGACTGGAGCGGGTGGAGGCTCCCGAGCTGCGCGAACCCCTCACGGTGGAGCTGGCCCGCCTGCTCGGCTGAGCCACAGCCTGGGCCTCGGCCTAGGCCGAGGCTCGGCCGGAGCGGCCGACGTCAGCGGATCTCGAGGATCTTCTCCCGCATCGCGTACACCACGGCCTCCATCCTGGAGTGCAGCTGCAGTTTCTCCAGGATGTTGCGCACATGGTTCTTGACCGTGTTCTCGGAGATGAACAACTCCTTGGCGATATCGCGGTTGTTCATCCCCGTGGCGACGAGTTTGAGAACCTCCAGCTCACGGTCGGTGAGCCGGGGCGCGGGCACGAGCCGTCGCTCGTCGGTGCGCTGGATCATCGACTTGAACTCGGTGAGCAGTTTCGACGCCATGGAGGGGCTGATCTGCGACTGCCCGTCGGCCACCGCGCGAATGGCGGTGGCCACCTCGTCGGTGGAGATCTCCTTGAGGAGATAGCCGGTCGCGCCCGCCTTGATGGCCTCGTAGAGGTCGGCTTCCTCGTCGCTGATCGTCAGCATGATGATCTTCGCGCTGGGGGCCACCTCCTTGATGGAGGTGCACGCCTCGATACCGCCCCGCTTGGGCATCCGTACGTCCATCAGGATGATGTCGGGCAGCAGGTCAGCGGCCTTGTCGACGGCCTCGGCACCGTCACCGGCCTCCCCGACGACCTGGATGTCCTCCTCGGCGGCGAGCACGATCTCCAGGCCGCGCCGGAAGAGGGCATGGTCGTCGACGACCAGGACTCGGATCGGCTCCGCGCGTCGTGGGCCTGTGTCCGGGCCCATGCCGGCGACGCCGTCACCGGCACCCCCGTCATGCATCGGTCCGAAGCTGTCCGCCATCGTTCCTCCCCCTGAAGGCCGTGGCCTGTGGTCCTGAGCCATCGCCAACCCAAGGCAACGGCCCACCGGTTGAGCCGTAGCGGCCATGATTTCATGCCTGGACGACACCGAGGTGACAGAGCGGGGCGCGTGCGGTCGCACACCGGTGCCCCTGGGGGCGCACGCGCGCTCCAGGGGCACCGGATCTGTCATCCGGGTGGCTCAGCCGATCGAACCGCCCGCCTCGGGCGAGGGCGGCTGGGTGACCATTGTGTCGGTGCTGAGGTGGATCACGCCGTAGTCGTAGGCGTGCCGCCGGTAGACGACACTGGGCTCCTTGGTCTCGGAGTCGACGAACAGGTAGAAGTCGTGCCCGACCAGCTCCATCTCGTAGAGGGCCTGGTCGAGGGTCATGGGGGAGGCGACGTGGGTCTTCTCTCGGACGACGAGAGGGCCCTCGCCCTGAATTTCGAGCGAACCGATCTTCTTGGTCGGCACTCCGCCCGGCTCGTCAGCCGAGAAGGCCAGGCCGTTGCCGTTGAGCGTCGCCGCGCCCGGAACGTGGTCGGGGACCTCGGCCGCTGTCAGCCGACGGGACCCGCGGCGCGTGTGACGCTTGTCGTGCTGCCTGCGCAGCCGGGCATCCAGCTTCTCCGCAGCGAGGTCGAGTGCCGCGTACGGGTCGCTGGCCGCTGCCTCTGCCCTGATCACCGGACCGCGGGAGCGGAGCGTGATCTCCACTCGGTCGCAACGGTCGGCCTGTCGGGGGTTGGGCTCCTTGGACACCTCGACGTCGAGGCTGATCACCTTGCCATCGAGCTTCTGGATCTTGTCCAGGTTCAGCTTCTCGGCCACGTGCTTGCGGAACCGCTCGGGCACCTCGGTCTTGCGGCCCTTGACGACGATGTCCACGCAGAACTCCGTTCCCGGATCGCCCCGCTCTCAGTGGCGGAGCATCTCCCTTGTGCACCAGGTTCCGGCCAGTTCCGGAACCGCGGACTCGGTGACTTCCACCTCCTCCTCCCCCATGGGCAAGATCTCCACCCCGCCGCCGCGGTGATTGCGGAAAACCAGCGGCACGGCATTCGGATTTGCGAGGGATGGCCTGCGGCTTTCTCTCACAACCGAACATATCTCGCCCGGACGGATGTCGTCACCCTCTACAGCGCCGTACCTCCGTTCAGGTGAATTGACGCTCTCATTACCTGCAACGATGCAACTTCTCAGTCAGTTCCGGTTTATAGCGAAAGCATCAGGCGAGGCTGCGACCACAGCCGCGCAGACCGCGTCTCCGGCTGTGTTCGACGCTGACATTCCCGGTGCGCCACCTCGTCCGCCCGTGCTCCCTTCTGTCCCTCCCGTCATCTGTTCCCCTGTCCTTTCCCGACTCACCCCCGCGTACACGGCCGTCATCACATCGCGGTACCCAGAACCGGCCACGGCCTCCGCCCCGTCCAGGGCCTCCCGCACGGCTCGCGCCGCCTCCCCCAGCGACGCCCCGGTGGTCATCAGGTCGTCGACGAGCACCACCGCGCCGCCCCGCAACAACCCGGCCCCGCCGCGCACCACGGTCAGCGCGCCGGAGAGATTGCGCTGCCGCTGCCGGGAGTTGAGCCCCGCCTGGTCGGCCACCGGCCGGCGCTGCCGCAGCACGGACACCACCCGGACCGGTGTGCCGCCCCGCCGCAGCTCCCCGGCCGCCGCCAGCGCGATCCGCCGCGCCGGATCGTGCCCCCGCGCCCGCACGACCCCACGCCCGGACGGCACAGGCACCAGCAGCACCGGCCGGTCGGGCCCGAGCCCCGAGGCCACCTGACGGGGCAGGCCGGCCCGTACGGAGCCCGCGAGGGCCGCGCCCAGAGGCCGGGCCAGGGACAGGGCCCCGCGCTCCTTGTGGGCCAGCAGCACGGCCCGTACCTCGTCCTCGTACCGGGCGGCCGCGTGCACGGTCGGCAGCCCCGTCGGCTCGGGCACCGGCCGCACCCGGCGCGGTGCGGCACCGCTCAGGACGGCACGGCACTCCGGGCAGAGCACCGTACGCGGCCTGCCACAGCCTGCGCACTCGGCCGGCAGCACCAGATCCGTCAGGTCCTGCCACCACCCCCGCATGGCCACCACTGTGCCAACGCCCGCGCCGACCGGCCACCCCTGTGGATAACTCCCTGTGGAAAACTCCGCCGCCCCCGAGGGACCGCACGAAAACGGCCGCCCCGCCGGACTCCAGCCCGGCAGAACGGCCGTGAACGCCGCGCACAACCTCAGCGCATCACCCGGGGTACACCGGCGCCGAGCCGTCCTTGACGACCTTCTGCCACTGCTCTCCCGTGGGCATCCGCACGATCCCGTCCTCCGAGTGGGCCACCAGCGGCGCCCCGCCGTCCTCGGTCCCGGCGATCTCCTCCACGCCGGTGAGCGCAGCGGGCGCCGGGGCCTCCGGGGTGGAGCCGTCGACCTGGACGTACTGCATCTGCTGCACGCCCCCCTGCTCGGTGCCCACCACCACCAGCCGGCTCTCGCCGACCCAGGACATGGTCGTGACCTCCTCCAACACCGGTGTGGCGGAGCGCAGTTCGATCACCGACATACGGGCCCGCTCATCGGACTCGGCCGGCTTGTCGGACCGCTCTATGCGCCCGATCAGCAGCGACTGCCGCTTGTCCTTCTCCACCACGAGAGCGATCCGCACCCCGTCGGCGGCCACCCGCAGCGAGTCGATACGGCCGTCGAGCCCGGGCGTCTCCACCTCCAGCGGCTTGCCCTTGCCGTCGTCGAACACCAGCAGCCGCGGGCGCTTCGGGTCCCGGTCGGCCACCCACAGGTTCCCCGCGGCGTCCCAGCTCGGCGCGGTGAGCCGGTCGGTCTCCGCCTTGCCCTGGCTGACCAGCAGGGGCTCACCGAGCGCACCCTCGGACTCCAGCGCCGAGACGTACAGCTCCTGGCGGTCCAGGCTCACCCCGGCCGCGAGGTCCTCGCGCCGCGACACCGCGGCCGCCCACAGCTGCTTCGCCCCGGTGCCGAGCGCGCCCGGCACCGCCGGCGCCTCCTTGTCCTCGCTGCCTGCCGGCATCCGTACCAGCCGGTGCCTGCCGTCCAGGAAGTACAGGTAGCCCGGACGCTCGGTCGCACCGCGCGCGGCCGCCGCCTCCGCGCCGTCGTCGGTGACCAGGCACAGCTGCCGGCCGGCCGCCTCCAGCTCGATCTGGTCCACGGCGGAGGTGAGGTTCTGCAGCGTGAACAGCAACTGCGCCGCCATCTCACGGCACTTGGCCGGCCCGACCCGCGCGGCGCTGTCGTTCAGCGGCACGGTCAGCTTGTTCTGATCGTCGGGCGCCAGCGACTCCACGCCGGCCTTGAGCTTCGCGCCGGTGGGAAAGCTCGTCCTGACGACCTGATCGAGCCACACCGTGGGGCCGTCCAGCAGCGAACGCACCATGTGCGTCATGGGGTCCACGCGCTCGCGTACGTACACCGGGTCGGCCACGGCCATCGGCCGCGACGGCGTCCCCGCCACGCCGTTGGAGGCGAAGTAGTACTTGTTGACGGACATGTAGTTGCGCTGGAAGTCCGACTGGCCGATCACGATGCCCTGCGGCGGCCTGGTGATGCGCCACTGCCCGGTCTTCTTGCTGCGCGACAGCTGGATCTGCCGCCGGTAGTCGCCCCCGGCCGGGCTGTACGACTCCTGCGCGTCGAGCGCGCCGATCTGGGTGCCGCTCAGCGTCACGTAGTAGGAGGACCCGCTGTCCCGGTTCTCCGCGGCGTCGACGTAGGTCTCCATGCCGTTGGCGAGGACCGTGGTGGAGCGCTCCGGCTCCCACTTCTTCGCCGCCGCGGGGGTCAGATACAGCTTCGCCGTCTCGTAGTGCGGGTCGTCGCTGGTCAGGGCCTCCAGGAAGCCGTCCACGATGTCCTGCGGGGTGGCGTCCTCCGCCGGCGGCACCGCGAACACCCGTACCTGCGAGTCCTGCCGCGGCGTGTAGTCCACCCCGCGCAGCTCCCCCTCGTCCGGCATCGACGCGCATCCGGACAGCAGTACGACACCACAGGCGGCGTAGGCCACCGCGCGCCGCGGCATCCGCCGGGCGCCCCCCTCGCGGTCAGCGCCCACGAAATGCCTCCCCATGCTCGTCCGGCTCCGTCTGTGCCGTACCCGGCCGCGACGCGGGCGGCTCGTCCGCCGGCCGTACGCCGCCCGGGGGGCGGGACACCACGCGCGCGCCGTTGCCCGGCAGCGCGGTGGGGTCGGCCGACGGGGGTGCGGCGGTCGTGAGCGGCCCGATCCGGTCCAGCGGAGCCTGACCGGTCGGCTGCTGCGCGGGCACGGTGGCGCTCTTCTCCCCGTGCGGCAGCCCCGCCCCGTCCAGTCCGCGGTTGCGCCGCGAGTCCTTGGGCTCCAGCGGTATCGGCGAGCCCCGCAGCGGCTCGTCCGCGGTGCGCGGCAGCGTCAGCCGGAACTGCGACCCGCCGCCCGGCTCACCCCACGCCTGCAGCCAGCCGCCGTGCAGCCGGGCGTCCTCCAGGGCGATGGACAGGCCCAGACCCGTACCGCCGGTGGTACGCGCGCGTGCCGGGTCGGCGCGCCAGAAGCGGCTGAACACGCGCGTGGCCTCGCCGGGCTTGAGTCCGACGCCGTAGTCGCGCACCGCGACCGCGACCGCCCCGCCCGCCGCGGCCAGCTTGACCACGACGTCCCTGCCCTCGCCGTGCTCCACGGCGTTGACGACGAGGTTGCGCAGCACGCGCTCCACCCGCCGGGCGTCCGCCTCGGCGACGACGGGCTGCTGGTCGCCCACGACCCGGATCTCGGTGCCCTTGCGGTCTGCGAGCGGCGCGGCCCCGCTGACCACCCGCCGTACGACCTCCCTGAGGTCGATCGGCTCCGCCTCCAGCGCCGCCGCGCCCGCGTCGAACCGGCTGATCTCCAGCAGGTCCGCGAGCAGCGACTCGAACCGGTCGAGCTGGTCGGCGAGCAGCTCCGCCGACCGCGCGGTCACCGGGTCGAAGTCCTCGCGCGCCTCATGGATGACATCGGCGGCCATCCGCACGGTCGTCAGCGGCGTCCGCAGCTCGTGGGACACGTCCGACACGAACCGCCGCTGCATCCTCGACAGGTCCTCCAACTGCTGGATCTTCAGCTGGAGGTTCTGCGCCATCTTGTTGAAGGCCTCGCCCAGACGCGCGATGTCGTCCTCGCCGGTGACCTTCATCCGCTCCTGGAGCCGCCCGGCCGACAGCCGCTCGGCGACCCCCGCGGCCATCCGCACCGGCGTGACGACCTGCCGCACCACCAGCCAGGCGATCGCCCCGAGCAGGACGACGACGAAGACGCCGGCGGTCGCCAGCGTGCCCTTGACCAGGCTGAGCGACTTCTCCTCCTGCGTGAGCGGGAAGAGGTAGTACAGCTGGTACGGGTCGCCGTTGGGGTCGTTGACCTCCTTGCCGATGACGAGCGCCGGCTGGGACTCCTTGCCGCGCTCGCTGTAGTACACGCGCGTGTACTTCTGCGCGGCCTCGCCGTCCCCGATGCGCTCGCGCAGGTCCGCGGGGATGCTCTTGTCGGGCTTCACACCGCCGGAGGCCCGCGGACTGCGCCCGCTGCCGCCGTCGTCCCCGACGGGCATGGTCACCACGTCGAACGCGCCCTGACCGCCGCTGGAGAGCGAGCCGACAAGGTCGCTCATCCACTGGATGACGTTCTGCTCCGGCCGGCCGTCCACACCGGGCGCGTCGTCGGCGGTGGCGCTGGCGGTCTCGTCGGCCCTCTGCTTGGCCACCGTGAAGCCGCCCGTGGCCTGGCTCTGGGCGGCCTTCACCTTGGCGTCCAGCAGGCCGTTGCGCACCTGCCCGATCACGACGAAGCCGAGCAGCAGTACGACGCCCAGCGACATCAGCAGGGTAGTGACGACGACCTTGAGCTGGATGTTGCGCCGCCACAGCCGCATCACCGGCAGCAGCGGCCGGCGCACCCAGCGCATGAACAACCTCAGGACCGGGCTGCCCTGGACTCCGCCCTGCAGCAGCCCGCCCTCCAGGAACCGTCCCCAGCGCGAGGACGCCGTCCTCCGGCCGACAGGCCGCCCCGGACGGGCCCCGGAGCGTCCGGGGGCCGAAGCGGCGCTGTCCCCGGACATGTCAGCTCGGTCCGGCCTTGTAACCGACGCCACGGACGGTCACCACGATCTCCGGCCGCTCCGGGTCCTTCTCGACCTTCGAGCGCAGCCGCTGCACATGTACGTTCACCAGGCGCGTGTCCGCCGCGTGCCGGTAGCCCCACACCTGCTCCAGGAGCACCTCACGCGTGAACACCTGCCACGGCTTGCGTGCCAGTGCCACCAGCAGGTCGAACTCCAGCGGCGTCAGCGCGATCGACTGCCCCTCCCGCTTCACGGAGTGCCCGGCCACGTCGATCACCAGGTCACCGATGGCGAGCTGCTCCGGCGCCGGCTCCTCCGACCTGCGCAGCCGCGCCCGGATACGGGCCACCAGCTCCTTGGGCTTGAACGGCTTGACGATGTAGTCGTCGGCCCCGGACTCGAGCCCCACCACCACATCGACGGTGTCGCTCTTGGCCGTCAGCATCACGATCGGCACCCCGGACTCCGCCCTGATCAGGCGGCACACCTCGATGCCGTCGCGGCCGGGCAGCATCAGATCCAGCAGCACCAGATCCGGCTTGGCCTCGCGGAAAGCGGCCAGCGCCTTGTCGCCGTCGGCTACGAAAGACGGCTCAAAACCTTCCCCGCGCAGCACGATGCCCAGCATCTCGGCCAGTGCGCTGTCGTCGTCGACGACAAGGACTCGTCCCTTCATAAACGACATCATCCCATTCTCATAACGGCGACAGACACGCTGGTGAGCGAGGTCACTGGCCAGTGACGATAGTCGTACGACGCGGTCACTGTCTGCCCGTGCCCGCCGGGGCGGACGCCGACGGCGTCCGCTTCCCCCGGCGAGCACGGCCCCGGCCTAGGCGATCGGCACCTGACCGGACCTGGCGCACAGCTCGGCCAGCCCCTCGGCCGTCACGGGCGAAACGGCACCCTCTTCGGTGACGATCGCCGTCACCAGCTCCGGCGGCGTCACATCGAAGGCAGGGTTGTACGCCTGCGTCCCCAGCGGCGCCACCGCGATCCCGCCACCCTGTGCGGACACCGACACCTGAGGCGCTGTGACCTCGGTCACCTCGAAGCCGGGGCGCTGCTCGACCTCGATCGACGCCCCGTCGGGCGTCCCCAGATCCACGGTGGTCACCGGCGCCACCACGATGAACGGCACATGGTGATAGCGAGCGAGCACCGCGAGCGGATAGCTCCCCACCTTGTTCGCCACCGACCCGTCGGCCGCGATGCGGTCCGCCCCGATCAGCACCGCGTCCACCTCCCCTGCCGCGAACAGCGAACCCGCCGCGTTGTCCGTGAGCAGGGTGTACGCCATGCCGCTGCGCGCCGCCTCGTACGCCGTCAGGCGAGCACCCTGCAGCAACGGCCGCGTCTCGTCGACCCACAGCCGCCTGAGCTCTCCCTGCCGGTGCGCGGCGAGCGCCACCGCGAACGCCGTGCCCTCACCGCCCGACACCAGCGACCCGGTGTTGCAGTGCGTGAGGATCCGGTGCCCGCCACCGGGCAGCAGCTCGTCGAGCAGCGCCAGCCCGTGCGCGGCCATCCGGGCGCTTGCCTCGGCGTCCTCCCGGTGCAGCTGCCGTGCCGCCGCCAGGGCGGCCACCGCGGCCTGCTCCGGACCGGCACCGCGGGCGACCGCCTCCTGATGCGCGGCCTGCGCGCGGCGCACACCGACCGACAGGTTCACCGCGGTCGGCCGGGCCCCGGCCAGCGCGACGGCGGCCTCGTCCACGTCGAAGCCACGGGCGGCGGCGAGCGCGACACCGTACGCCCCCGCGATCCCGAGCAGCGGCGCCCCGCGCACGGCGAGCGAACGGATCGCCTCCACCAGCGCGGGCACGTCCGTGCACACCAACTCGACTTCCTCGGTGGGCAGCCGCGTCTGGTCGAGCAGGACCACCACGGGCCCTTCGGGCGGCTCCTCCCAACGGATGACAGGTATTCCGGTCGGCCGGCCGTCCTCGCCGGATTGCGCGTACTGATCAGCCATGCGGTCAGTCTGCCCCGTATCCGGCGGACAATTGAAGGTGCACAGCCCCTACCGCGGCCGGTCCCTCCCCGACGGCCCCATGGCACGATGTTGGCCAACCTGCCGCCGCGACCGCGGACGGGCACCGTGAAGGAGCGACGATGAACGACACTCCGGGCTGGGCCTCGCCCGGATCCGCCCCGTCCGACGGGCAGCAACCCGGCGCATCCGGCTCCCCCGAGCCCGCCGACCGCCCGACCCCCACGCAGCCCGCCGACCAGCCGCCGGCACCCGCCCAGCCGGCTGACCAGCCACCGACACCCGGCGCGCAGTGGTCGCAGCACCAACCGCCACCCGGACAGTGGTCCGCGCCCACTGGCCAGGGCCGGACCCCACCGCCCCCACCGCCAGGCCCGGGCTGGGGCACCCCGCCCCCCGGCGCCCCCGGCGGCTGGGGAGGCCCCGCAGGTCCGGGCGGGTACGGCGGCCAGCCCGGCGCCCCTGGCGGCTGGAGCACCCCCTGGGGCGGCCCGCCGCCCGCGGCCAAGCCCGGCGTGATCCCGCTGCGCCCCCTCGGCGTCGGCGAGATCCTCGACGGAGCCGTCTCCACCATGCGCACCTACTGGCGCACGGTCCTCGGCATCTCGCTGACCATCGCGGTCCTCACCGAGATCGTCGTCATCCTGCTCCAGGGCTTCGTCCTGAACGACACCACCAGCACCGACAGCCTCAGCGACCCCGACGCCAGCCTCGAAGAGGTCACCCGCGCCATGGGCGAGAGCCTGCTCGGCCTGGCACTGCTGTCCCTGGTGACACTGATCGCCACGGTCGCGGTGACCGCCCTGCTCACCGCCGTCACCAGCCGCGCCGTCCTCGGCAAGCCCGTCACCGCCAAGGAGGCCTGGCGCGACGCCCGCCCGCAGGTGCTCAAGCTGCTCGGCCTGCTCCTGCTGCTGCCGCTCATCGCCACCGGCATCTTCGCCGTGGGCCTTCTGCCCGGCGCCCTCGCCGGGCTGGCCGGCTCCCCGCCCGCCGCGGTCACGCTCGTCTTCCTGGGCTTCGCCGGGGCTTTCGTCCTCGTGCTGTGGCTGATGATCCGCTTCTCGCTGGCCTCGCCCGCCCTGATGCTCGAGAAGCAGAGCATCAGGAAGGCCATGAGCCGCTCGGTGAAGCTCGTCCGCGGCTCCTGGTGGCGCGTCTTCGGCATCCAGCTGCTCGCCGTGATCATCGCCAACGTCGTCGCCATGGTCATCGCCATACCGTTCGCTGTCGTCGCCCTGCTCGTCAGCGACGACGGCGTCAGCAACCTCCTCACCGGCAACGCCGAGTTCGGCTGGACGTACCTCATCATCAGCGGCATCGGCTCGGTGATCGGCTCCATGATCACGTACCCGATCTCGGCCGGCGTGACCGTGCTCCTCTACATCGACCAGCGCATCCGCCGCGAGGCCCTCGACCTCGACCTGGCCCGCGCCGCCGGCGTCCAGGGCCACGGCGCCCCCACCGGGAGCTGATGCGGTGATCCTGACGGGGGGAGTTCTCACAGCGCTGCCCATCCTGGCGCGAACCGGCGACACCAAGCCGCCCCTGACCGTCCCGCGCGACCCCGCGCGGGAGGCGGCCCGGCGCGAGCTGGCCAAGCGGATGTACCACGAGAACGAACCGAGCCTGCTGGAACGCGCCTTCGACGCCTTCTGGGACTGGCTCGGCAGCACCTTCGAGGCAGCAGGCGGCCTCGCCCCCGGCGGGACACTCGGACTCGTCGTCATCGTGCTGGCCGTCCTCGCCGCGCTCGGCGCCCTGTGGTGGCGCCTGGGCACCCCGCAGCGCGGCCCCGTCTCCACCCCCGCCCTGTTCGACGACCGCCCCCGCAGCGCCGCCGAACACCGCGCGGCAGCGGAGGCACACGCCGCCCAGGGCCACTTCGACCAGGCCGTCCAGGAACGCATGCGGGCCATCGTCCGCTCCCTGGAGGAACGCGCCCTGCTCGACGCACGGCCCGGCCGCACCGCCGACGAGGCGGCCGCCGCCGCGGGCCGCGCCCTGCCCGCCCACACCGACCGACTGCGCGCCGCCGCCCGGCACTTCGACGACGTCACATACGGCGGCCGCACAGCGACCGAGACGTCGTACCGCGACATCGCCGAACTCGACCGCGACCTGGAACGCACCAAACCCCGGCTGAGCGAGAGCAGTACGGCGACCACGGCCGACAACAGCCGCCAGGGAGCAGCCGGATGACCGCTGACACCACGCTCCCCACCACGTCCGTCTCCCCCACCGCCCGCCAGGTCTGGACCCGCACGCGGGGCATCGCCCTCGCGCTCGCGCTGCTCGTCGCCGGAGCGGTGGTCCTCGCTCTCATCCGCTCCGACACCCGCACCGGCGCCCTCGACCCGCGCTCCGCCACCCCGCAGGGCAGCCGGGCCGTCGCCGAACTCCTCGCCGACCGCGGCGTCGACACCCGCACGGTCACCACCCTCGACGCGGCCCGCGCCGCGGTGGCACCCGACACGACCCTCCTGGTCGCCGTACCCGACCTGCTGACCGACCGTCAACAGGCCCGGCTGCTCCTCGCGACCGCCGCCTCCGGCGGGCGCACCGTCCTCGTCGCCCCCGGCATCGCCTCCGTGGAAGGCCTCGCTCCCGGGGTCACCGCGGACCCCGCGACCAGCATCGACACCACGCTCTCCGCCGACTGCCCGCTCCCCGAGGCCCGCCGCGCGGGCGACGCCGACACCGGCGGCATCCGCTACACCGTCACCCGCCCCGACGCCGACGAGTGCTACCCGAGCAGACGCCTGCCCACCCTCGTCCGCATCCCCGACACGACCGGGGACGGCGACACGGTCGTCCTCGGCGCCACGGACATCCTCGTCAACGAACATCTCGACGAGCAGGGCAACGCCTCGCTCGCCCTCCAACTCCTCGGCTCCCGGCCCCATCTCGTCTGGTACCTCCCCTCGCTCTCCGACAGCTCGGCCACCGACACCGGCGACGACGAGCGCGGCTTCTTCGACCTGCTCCCCTCGGGCTGGCTCTGGGGCACCCTGCAACTCTTCATCGCCGCAGCCCTCGCCGCCCTCTGGCGGGCACGCCGACTGGGCCCCCTCGTGCCCGAACAACTCCCCGTGGCGATCCGCGCCTCCGAAACCGTCGAAGGCCGAGCCCGCCTCTACCGCAAGGCCAACGCCCGCGACCGCGCGGCCGCCGCTCTTCGCTCCACCACCCGCACCCGCCTCGCTCCCCTCGTAGGCGTCCCCGTCTCCCAGGCACACTCCCCCGAAGCCCTGCTGCCCGCTCTGTCCACCCACCTCCACCGGGACGGACAGCCCCTGCACATCCTCCTCTTCGGTGCGCCGCCCAGCGACGACGCGGCTCTGATCGCACTCACCGACCAACTCGACGCCCTCGAAAGAGAGGTACGCCGTCCATGATGGACCCGACCACTGACAACGCCGGGCAGACCGGGCATTCGGGCGACCCCCGGGCCGCTCTGGAGGCCCTGCGCGCCGAGATCGCCAAGGCCGTGGTCGGCCAGGACCCCGCCGTCACCGGTCTCGTAGTCGCCCTCCTCTGCCGCGGACACGTTCTCCTTGAAGGAGTCCCTGGAGTCGCCAAAACGTTGCTCGTCCGCGCGCTCGCATCTTCACTGGAACTTGACACCAAGCGCGTCCAGTTCACCCCCGACCTCATGCCGAGCGACGTCACGGGCTCCCTCGTCTACGACGCCCGCACCGCCGAGTTCTCCTTCCAGCCCGGCCCTGTCTTCACCAACCTCCTTCTCGCCGACGAGATCAACCGCACGCCCCCGAAGACCCAGTCGTCCCTCCTGGAGGCCATGGAGGAACGCCAGGTCACCGTCGACGGCACCCCCCGCCTGCTCCCCGACCCGTTCCTGGTCGCCGCGACCCAGAACCCGGTCGAGTACGAGGGCACGTACCCCCTCCCCGAAGCCCAACTGGACCGGTTCCTGCTGAAGCTGACGGTCCCTCTGCCCTCACGCCAGGACGAGATCGACGTCCTCACCCGCCACGCAGCCGGCTTCAACCCGCGCGACCTCAAGGCCGCCGGCGTACGCCCTGTCGCGACCGCCGCCGACCTGGAAGCCGCCCGCGCCGCCGTCGCCAAGACGACCGTCTCCCCCGAGATCACCGCCTACGTCGTCGACATCTGCCGCGCCACCCGCGAGTCGCCCTCCCTCACCCTGGGCGTCTCCCCCCGCGGCGCCACCGCCCTCCTCGCCACCTCGCGCGCGTGGGCATGGCTCACCGGCCGCGACTACGTCACCCCCGACGACGTCAAGGCCCTCGCCCTCCCGACCCTCCGCCACCGCGTCCAACTGCGCCCCGAAGCCGAGATGGAAGGCGTGACCGCCGACTCGGTCATCACCGCGATCCTGTCCCACGTCCCCGTCCCCCGCTGATGGCACTCACCGGACGCGCCGCCCTCCTCGCGGCCCTCGGCTCCCTCCCCATCGGCATCTGGGAACCCAGCTGGACGGGCATCCTCGCCGTGAACGGCCCCCTCGCCCTGGCCTGCGCCTGCGACTACGCCCTGGCGGCCCCCGTACGCCGCCTCGGCCTCACCCGCTCCGGCGACACCTCGGTCCGCCTCGGCGACACCGCCGACGTGACCCTCACGGTCACCAACCCGTCCCGCCGCCCCCTGCGCGCCCACCTCCGCGACGCCTGGCCCCCCAGCAGCTGGCAGCCCGGCACCGAGGTCGAGGCCTCCCGCCACCGCCTGACGGTCCCCGCAGGCGAACGCCGCCGCGCCACCACCCGCCTACGGCCCACCCGCCGAGGCGACCGCCGAGCCGACCGCGTCACCATCCGCTCCTACGGCCCCCTCGGCCTTTTCACCCGCCAGGGCACCCACGTCGTCCCCTGGAAGGTACGCGTCCTGCCCCCGTTCACCAGCCGCAAGCACCTGCCCTCGAAGCTGGCCCGCCTGCGCGAACTCGACGGCCGCACCAGCGTCCTGCAACGCGGCGAGGGCACGGAATTCGACAGCCTCCGCGAGTACGTCCCCGGCGACGACACCCGCTCCATCGACTGGCGCGCCACCGCCCGCCAGACCACGGTCGCCGTACGCACCTGGCGCCCTGAGCGCGACCGCCACATCCTCCTGGTCCTCGACACCGGCCGCACCTCAGCAGGCCGCGTGGGAGACGCCCCACGCCTCGACGCCTCGATGGACGCCGCACTGCTCCTGGCCGCCCTGGCCTCCCGCGCCGGCGACCGAGTCGACATGCTGGCCTACGACCGCCGCATCCGCGCTCTCGTCCAGGGCCGCACGGCAGGAGACCTCCTCCCATCCCTGGTCAACGCCATGGCCACCCTGGAACCCGAGCTCCTCGAGACCGACGCCCGAGGCCTTACGGCCACTGCCCTACGGTCCGCCCCGCGCCGCTCCCTGATCGTCCTGCTGACCACCCTCGACGCGGCCCCGATCGAGGAGGGCCTCCTCCCCGTCCTCGGCCAACTCACCCAGCGCCACACCGTCCTGCTGGCATCGGTGGCCGACCCGCACATCGCCGGCATGGCCAAAGCGAGGGGCAGCACGGACGCGGTCTACGAAGCCGCAGCCGCCGCCCAGGCCCAGGCGGAGCGCAACCGCACCACTGAGCAACTCCGCCGCCACGGCGTCACAGTCGTCGACGCCACCCCGGACGAACTCGCTCCGGCACTGGCGGACGCCTACCTGGCGTTGAAGACGGCCGGCCGGCTTTGAGAGCAGGGGCTCTCTTCAGAGAGCCCCTCTTAGTCCTAGGGCATGTATTTTCCCGTAAACGCAGAAAACCCCGCACCGTAAGGTGCGGGGTTTTCTTGAATGATTGTTCGGCGGCGTCCTACTCTCCCACAGGGTCCCCCCTGCAGTACCATCGGCGCTGTAAGGCTTAGCTTCCGGGTTCGGAATGTAACCGGGCGTTTCCCCTACGCTATGACCACCGAAACACTATGAAACTGTCAACCGCACCACGCCTGTGACATACGTGGGGTTGTTCGTGGTTTCAGAACCAACACAGTGGACGCGAGCAACTGAGGACAAGCCCTCGGCCTATTAGTACCGGTCAACTCCACACGTTACCGTGCTTCCATATCCGGCCTATCAACCCAGTCGTCTACTGGGAGCCTTACCCCATCAAGTGGGTGGGAGTCCTCATCTCGAAGCAGGCTTCCCGCTTAGATGCTTTCAGCGGTTATCCCTCCCGAACGTAGCCAACCAGCCATGCCCTTGGCAGAACAACTGGCACACCAGAGGTTCGTCCGTCCCGGTCCTCTCGTACTAGGGACAGCCCTTCTCAAGACTCCTACGCGCACAGCGGATAGGGACCGAACTGTCTCACGACGTTCTAAACCCAGCTCGCGTACCGCTTTAATGGGCGAACAGCCCAACCCTTGGGACCGACTCCAGCCCCAGGATGCGACGAGCCGACATCGAGGTGCCAAACCATCCCGTCGATATGGACTCTTGGGGAAGATCAGCCTGTTATCCCCGGGGTACCTTTTATCCGTTGAGCGACGGCGCTTCCACAAGCCACCGCCGGATCACTAGTCCCGACTTTCGTCCCTGCTCGACCCGTCGGTCTCACAGTCAAGCTCCCTTGTGCACTTACACTCAACACCTGATTGCCAACCAGGCTGAGGGAACCTTTGGGCGCCTCCGTTACCCTTTGGGAGGCAACCGCCCCAGTTAAACTACCCATCAGACACTGTCCCTGATCCGGATCACGGACCCAGGTTAGACATCCAGCACGACCAGACTGGTATTTCAACGACGACTCCACCCACACTGGCGTGTGAGCTTCAAAGTCTCCCAGCTATCCTACACAAGCCGAACCGAACACCAATATCAAACTGTAGTAAAGGTCCCGGGGTCTTTCCGTCCTGCTGCGCGAAACGAGCATCTTTACTCGTAGTGCAATTTCACCGGGCCTATGGTTGAGACAGTCGAGAAGTCGTTACGCCATTCGTGCAGGTCGGAACTTACCCGACAAGGAATTTCGCTACCTTAGGATGGTTATAGTTACCACCGCCGTTTACTGGCGCTTAAGTTCTCAGCTTCGCAACCCCGAAAGGTCACTAACCGGTCCCCTTAACGTTCCAGCACCGGGCAGGCGTCAGTCCGTATACATCGCCTTACGGCTTCGCACGGACCTGTGTTTTTAGTAAACAGTCGCTTCTCGCTGGTCTCTGCGGCCACACCCAGCTCACCGTGTAAAACGGATCACCAGACATGGCCCCCCTTCTCCCGAAGTTACGGGGGCATTTTGCCGAGTTCCTTAACCATAGTTCACCCGAACGCCTCGGTATTCTCTACCTGACCACCTGAGTCGGTTTAGGGTACGGGCCGCCATGAAACTCGCTAGAGGCTTTTCTCGACAGCATAGGATCATCCACTTCACCACAATCGGCTCGGCATCAGGTCTCAGACTATGTGCAAGGCGGATTTGCCTACCTTGCGTCCTACACCCTTACCCCGGGACAACCACCGCCCGGGATGGACTACCTTCCTGCGTCACCCCATCACTCACCTACTACCAACTTGGGCCGGCGGCTCCACCACTCCCCTTCACCCGAAGGCTCCAGGGCGGCTTCACGGCCTTAGCATCACTGGATTCGATGTTTGACGCTTCACAGCGGGTACCGGAATATCAACCGGTTATCCATCGACTACGCCTGTCGGCCTCGCCTTAGGTCCCGACTTACCCTGGGCAGATCAGCTTGACCCAGGAACCCTTAGTCAATCGGCGCAAACGTTTCTCACGTTTGTATCGCTACTCATGCCTGCATTCTCACTCGTCAACCGTCCACAACTCGCTTCCGCGGCTGCTTCACCCGGCAGACGACGCTCCCCTACCCATCCCAGCCTCCGTTGGGAGTACATGCTGGAATGACACGACTTCGGCGGTACGCTTGAGCCCCGCTACATTGTCGGCGCGGAATCACTAGACCAGTG
>NZ_JBMGQD010000001.1:4502500-5107500 GCF_049739565.1 Streptomyces sp. SAI-170 | reverse complement strand
GTTCGCTCGGGAAGATGGCGTGTGGTCTGCGGGTGGTGCGGGACGACGGCGGGCCGATCCGGTTCCGGCACGCGCTGGTGCGCGGGGCCGTGGGCGTGGTCGAGATCCTCATGACGTTCGGGGTCGTCGCCTGTATCGCCTCGCTCGTGTCGGCGCGGGGTCGGCGGCTCGGCGACGTCTTCGCGGGGACGCTGGTGGTGCGGGAGCGGGTGCCTGCGGCGCGCACCGGGTTCGTGCCGCCGCCTCCGCCCTGGATGTCGGGCCGGTTCTCGGGGCTCGATCTGTCCGCGGTTCCCGATGGGCTGTGGCTCGCCGTACGTCAGTACCTGACGCGGATGCAGCAGCTGGACCCGCAGGTGGGCGCGACGATGGCGGGTCGGCTCGCCGCGGATCTCGCGGCGCGTACGGGGGCGCCGGTGCCGCAGGGGGTTCCGCCGGCCGCTTTTCTGGCTGCGGTGCTCCAGGAGCGGCAGGCTCGGGAGGCTCAGCGTGCCTTCGGGCAGGGCGGGGCTGCCGGTGGGCAGGTGCCCGGCGGTGCGGGGGCGGCCGCCGAGGTGCCGTATGGGGTGGCGCCTGTGCCGTCGGGGGGTGCGGGGGCCCACGAGGCTTCCGTGGTGTTGGAAAAGGGGGCGGGGGTGTACGGGTCTCCGTCCGCGCCGCCTCTCCCGACGGCGCCCGGTGCTGAGCAGGGGGCCGCTGTCCGGGACGACGTGTCGGGTGACCGGCCGGCTGGGGGGTTCGCGCCTCCGGCGTGATCCTCCGCCGGACGGTTGGATGCCGTCGAGGGGATGCCATCGCGGGGTGGACGCGGTCGGCTGTCTGCCGATGGAAAGCCGGAGATCCGGTCCGTCCCCGATGATCGGGCCCGCGCCCCGCCGTCGTCCGTCGTCTGTCTGCCTCGTCCGTCGGTCAGGCCCGTCTGTCTGCCCGTCGGCCCCTCATCCGTCAAAGCCCGATCAGTCGAACTGCGACGGTGGCGTCTCGAGGTCCTCCAGCTCGATGCCGGGGGCCGCCAGCACCACGTCCCCGGCGATGTGAACGGTGTGCTGTTCGCCCGTGTCCAGGGCTGTGACCTGGTATTCGTCCACGGTCAGGGGGGCGTTGTCAGTGGCGTGTGTTTCTCTGTTCACCAGGGCCCAGGACTGGTCCACGGTGCGGGGGGCGAGGACCGGGTCCGTGAAGGCGACCATGCGTACGCGGGTCGCTTGTCCGGAGGGGGTGAGGCGCAGGAGACGGGCCGTGGCGACGAGGAACGCGGGGGACGTGCCGGTGAAGGCGTGGGCGCGCACATTGCCTTCCGTGGCATGGGTGCCGGTGGGGTCCGTGCGGACCCAGGTGACGCCGTCGAGGGCGGCGCCGCGCACCTGCCAGCCTCCTGCGTGGAGTTCCATGCGGATGGGGCGGCCGAGTTCGTCGAGGGCGAGGTCGACGGAGCCGTGGGGGTCTCCCGACGGAGTGGTCAGCTGGGAGACGTAGCGCCAGCCGGAGGGGCCGGGCGCGCAGTGGAAGTGCTCGAGTGCGAGGGGGGTGTGATCGTGCGGATCGTGGAGCGAATAACGGCCGCGGGGCATGGGGGTCCTGGGTTCTGACGGGCTCGGGGTCGGCCGCCTCGCCGAGGCGGCCGGTCCGGGGAAAGGGGCAGGCCCCCGGCACGGGGGTGCGGGGGCCTGCCTCTGAGGTCGGACCTGGCGCCGGGGTGCGTGACAGTGCACGGACGCGCACGCGGCGGGCCGGGTTGCCCGACTCGGCAGTCGCGAGTCCGGCAGCGGCGACTCAGTAGCGGTAGTGGTCCGACTTGAACGGGCCGTCGACCTCGACGCCGATGTACGCGGCCTGCTCCGGGCGCAGCTTGGTGAGCTTGACGCCGAGCGCGTCCAGGTGGAGGCGGGCGACCTTCTCGTCCAGGTGCTTGGGCAGGGTGTAGACGCCGATCGGGTACTCGGCCTGCTTGGTGAACAGCTCGATCTGGGCCAGGGTCTGGTCCGCGAAGGAGTTGGACATCACGAAGGACGGGTGGCCGGTGGCGTTGCCCAGGTTCAGCAGGCGGCCCTCGGAGAGGACGATGATCTTCTTGCCGTCCGGGAAGGTCCAGGTGTGGACCTGCGGCTTGATCTCGTCCTTGACGATGCCGGGGACCTTGGCGAGGCCGGCCATGTCGATCTCGTTGTCGAAGTGGCCGATGTTGCCGACGATGGCCTGGTGCTTCATCTTGGCCATGTCCGAGGCCATGATGATGTCCTTGTTGCCGGTCGTGGTGATGAAGATGTCGGCCTTGTCGATGACCTCGTCGAGGGTCGTGACCTGGTAGCCGTCCATCGCCGCCTGCAGGGCGCAGATCGGGTCGATCTCGGTGATGATCACGCGGGCGCCCTGGCCGCGCAGGGACTCGGCGCAGCCCTTGCCGACGTCGCCGTAGCCGCAGACAACGGCGGTCTTGCCGCCGATCAGGGTGTCGGTGGCGCGGTTGATGCCGTCGACCAGGGAGTGGCGGCAGCCGTACTTGTTGTCGAACTTCGACTTGGTGACGGCGTCGTTGACGTTGATCGCCGGGAACAGCAGGACGCCGTCGCGCTGCATCTCGTACAGGCGGTGGACGCCGGTCGTGGTCTCCTCGGTCACGCCACGGATCTCCGAGGCGAGCTGGGTCCACTTCTGGGAGCCGTCGGTGATGGTGCGGTTCAGGAGCTCGAGGATGACCCGGTGCTCCTCGTTCTCGGCGGTGTCGACGGAGGGGACCTTGCCGTCCTTCTCGTACTCGACGCCCTTGTGGACGAGGAGGGTGGCGTCGCCGCCGTCGTCCAGGATCATGTTCGGGCCGCCGGTGGGGGTGTTCGGCCAGGTCAGCGCCTGCTCCGTGCACCACCAGTACTCCTCCAGGGTCTCGCCCTTCCAGGCGAAGACCGGGACGCCCTGGGGGTTGTCCGGGGTGCCGTTCGGGCCGACGGCGATGGCGGCGGCCGCGTGGTCCTGGGTGGAGAAGATGTTGCAGGAAGCCCAGCGGACCTGCGCGCCGAGGGCGACCAGGGTCTCGATCAGGACGGCGGTCTGCACGGTCATGTGCAGGGAGCCGGTGACGCGGGCGCCCTTGAGGGGCTGCGCCTCGGCGTACTCCTTGCGGATCGCCATCAGGCCGGGCATCTCGTGCTCGGCGAGGGTGATCTCCTTGCGGCCGAACTCGGCCAGGGAGAGGTCGGCGACCTTGAAGTCCTGTCGGTTGTCGACAGTCGTCATTACGAGCTGCTCCTCGGGGTTGGGGCGAGGTCTGGGTACGGCTGGTCTGCGCGGCGGCGGACACAGGGGTGCCCGAAAGAGGACACAGGCATGCCCGCGTACGCGCAGCGCAGTCCGTCGGAGGCCCTCTCTCCCTCGGTCGGTCCACTTCGGACCGCCCGACCGCCATCAGCAGCGACGTCTGGCTCCACTCCAAGCTACACCGCTGGGCCCTGCCGTCCCCAGTCCGCCTGCGAACACATCTGGCCGATCATGCGGGTTGGGTGGCCGGGCGTTACTGTCGGCGACCGTACGGCGGGTGTGGAGGAGGGGCGGGGTCATGGTGTTGGCGCGTCGGCTGTCGGTGGCCGGGTGGGTGTCGGTCGCGGTGGGTCTGTTGGTGGTGGTCGGCAGCCTGGGGTGGTGGTGGGCCGGTCACGACAGAGTCGAGGTGGGCGGCGACGCCATGCGGCCGACCTACGCCGCCGGGGACCGGGTGGTCGTCGACACGGCTGTCGACGGGGCCGAGGTCGGGCGGGGCGATGTCGTGCTCTTCTCGGCGCCGGAGGTCCAGGGCTTCACGGACCCCGTCATCAAGCGGGTCGTCGGTGTGGGGGGCGATCGCATCGAGTGCTGCACCGAGGCCGGGGCCGGGGCCGAGCAGAGGTTGCTGGTCAACGGGGAGCCGCTGGATGAGCCGTACGTGGCGGACGGGGTCGTGGACGGGAGGGTTCCGGGCGGGGCGAACGAGGAGTACGTCGTCGAGGTGCCCGAAGGGCGACTGTTCGTCCTCGGCGACTATCGGAGCAACTCCAACGACTCGCGGTCCTACGGCGGTGACCAGGGCGGGACGATTCCTCTGGACGCCGTGCAGGGACGTGTGGTGGCCGGCACGACCGCTGCACTCCCCTTGATCGTGGCCGCACTGATCGGACTGGTCGTCGCCCTGGCGGGCCTGGTCCTCGTCCTGGGCGCGAAGCGGATGCGCCGGCTCTGTGACCTGCCGAACGCGCCTTGGCCTGCGGGGCCGCTCGGGGTGTGAGGGGCAGCGGGGCCCTCCGGGGCCCACCCATCTCGAGCCGCGGGCCCCTTCAGCAGCAGGCAGCGGCCTGCCCGCTGAACGCTGCGGCCGAGCAAGTGCCGTCCTCCACCCGGGCCGCCCTGAACGCCTGGGACGCCTGGGACGCGCGGGCCACCCTGAACGCCTGGGCCGCCCTCAAGGCCTGGGACGCCTGGGATCGCAGGACGCCCCCAGTGGACGAGGCCGCCCGAGAAGAGCCGCGGGCCCGCCCGAGGGACCTGAAAACAGCGCGCCCCGGACAAGCCACCTTGGCCGCGGGCCCGTATGCCGTGCCCATGACGCCAGGGTCCGCCGACACAGGCAATCAGCGCCCCCACCGTCCCCCGCTCACCCCCAGCCCAGAACAACACGCCAGGCCCGCCAAAAGAGCTGAGCGGGCCTGGCGTACGAGCCGGAAAGGGCCGGAAGCCCCCAGGTCAGTGGTCCAAGGTCGGAGTAGGGCCGCCCGGGGTGGCCTCGCGGTCGGGGCCCTTGGCTGCTTCCGCGTCGCTGTAGATGTCGGGCTCGAGGTAGATGACGCGGGCGATGGGGACAGCGGTGCGGATGCGGGCCTCGGCGGCGTCGATGGCCGTGGCGATCTCGGTGGCGGTGTCGTCGTGACGGACGGCGATCTTCGCGGCGACCAGGAGTTCCTCGGGGCCGAGGTGGAGGGTGCGCATGTGGATGATGCCGGTGACGGTGTCGCCGTCGACGACGGCGGCCTCGATCTTCCTGACCTCCTCGACGCCGGCGGCCTCGCCGAGCAGCAGCGACTTGGTCTCGACGGCGAGGACGAGGGCGATGAGGATCAGCAGGGCGCCGATGCAGAGGGTGCCGATGCCGTCCCAGACGCCGTCGCCGGTGGCGAGGGCGAGGCCGACGCCGCCGAGCGCGAGGGCGAGGCCGACGAGCGCGCCGAAGTCCTCCAGCAGGACGACCGGCAGCTCAGGGGCCTTGGCGCGGCGGACGAACTCCTTCCAGGACTGCGTGCCGCGAAGGGTGTTCGACTCCTTGATGGCGGTGCGGAAGGAGAAGCCCTCTGCGATGATCGCGAAGACGAGGACGCCGACGGGCCAGTACCAGTGGTCGATCTCGTGCGGGTGCTTGACCTTCTCGTAGCCCTCGTAGAGGGCGAACATGCCGCCGACCGAGAACAGCACGATGGAGACGAGGAAGGCGTAGATGTAGCGCTCGCGGCCGTAGCCGAAGGGGTGCTGCGGGGTCGCCTCGCGCTGGGCCTTCTTGCCGCCGACCAGGAGCAGGGCCTGGTTGCCGGAGTCGGCGAGCGAGTGGACGCCCTCGGCGAGCATCGAGGACGAGCCGCTGAAGGCGAACGCCACGAACTTCGATGCCGCGATCGCGAGGTTGGCGCCGAGTGCCGCCACGATCGCCTTGGTACCGCCTGACGCGCTCATGAGTTCGCGTGTTCCCTTCATGCCCAGTCGTACGCGGTCGTACGAGGTCGTACGCCGCCCGGGCCTCGCCCACGGCTTTGCCCGTCCTTTGCCGGTGGGTCATTGTTGCAGCCCGGCCGGGGACGGATGCGTAGGGCCGTCGATGACGTCCGATCAGGCGACGACGGTGGCCCGGAAGAGCGTGCCCGTACCGGACACTTCGGCCGTTTCGCCCGCGGGGACGAAGACGGAGGCGCCGGGGGTCAGTTCGTGCTCGCCCGCGCGGATCGTGCCGGCCGTGCAGAGCAGGATCTGCGGGGTGGCGCGGGTGAGGTCGTGCGAGGCGCCGCCGGGCGGGAGGACGTAGCGGGAGAGCCGGAACTCGTCGATCGGGGTCTCGTAGACCTCCTCGCCGTCCGGGGCGGCCTCCGGGCGCAGCACTCCCGGCTCGGCGGCCTCGAAGCGGACCACGCGCAGGAGTTCGGGGACGTCGACGTGTTTCGGGGTGAGGCCGCAGCGCAGGACGTTGTCGGAGTTGGCCATGATCTCGACGCCGAGGCCGCTGAGATAGGCGTGCGGGATGCCGGCGCCGAGGTAGAGGGCCTCGCCGGGCTGCAGGCGGACGTGGTTGAGCAGCATCGCGGCGATGACGCCCGGGTCGCCCGGGTAGTGGTGGGCGAGTTCGGCATAGGGCGCGTAGTCGCCGCCGAGGCGGGCACAGGCGGCGGAGGCCTCGGCGGCGGTGTGGGCCATGTCCTCGGGGTCGGCGCTCAGCACGGCCGTGAGCATCTCGCGCAGGGCGGCGTCCTCGGGGTGGGCGTGCAGCAGGTCGACGTACGGCTTGAGGGAGTCGACGCCGAGGCCGTCGAGCAGTTCGGCGGAGCGCACCGGGTCGCGGAAGCCGCACAGGCCGTCGAACTCGGTGAGGGCGCAGATCAGTTCGGGCTTGTGGTTGGGGTCCTTGTAGTTGCGGTGCGGGGCGTCGACGGGGACGCCGCGGCGCTCTTCCTCGGCGTAGCCCTCCCTGGCCTGTTCCAGGTCGGGGTGGACCTGGAGGGAGAGCGGGGCGCCCGCGGCGAGGATCTTGAACAGGAACGGCAGTCGCGGACCGAACTTGGCGACCGTCGCCCCGCCCAGCTCGCGTGCCGGGTCGGCGGCGATGACCTCGACGAGCGTGCCGCGTGCCGTGCGCGAGGGCGCGCCGGGGTGGGCGCCCATCCACAGCTCCGCCTGCGGCTCACCGGTCGGCTCGATGCCGAGGAGGCCGGGGATCGCGGTGGTGGAGCCCCAGGCGTAGGGGCGGACGGTGTTGTCGAGGCGGTCCATGCGCTGTCTGCTGCTCTCTCTTCGTACGACTCGTACGACGGCCGTGACGCGGAAGGGGGCTTCGCGTACGACGGTCAGGGCGTCCTGGTTACATCAGGCTCCCGAGGCGAGCGCCAGGTAAACGGCGGCGAAATCGGTGATGGCGATCAGTTCCGCGAGGGTGACGAGTTCGTCGCCGGGCTCCGGTTCGAGTTCGCTGATCGGCGTGTCGTGGCTGAGGGCCACCTCGCGGGCGGCGGGTGCGGCGGTGAGGCCGCCGATGGGACGGTCGCGCAGCAGCACCACGCGCGCGTGCAGGGCGGGGGGTTCCTCGACGCGGTCGCGGAAGAAGTCCTCCGGGTCGGCGCTGGCGGCGAGCGGGCCGGCCAGCAGGGCGCTGTGCGAGGAGAGCGCCTCGGGCAGTTCGGCGACCAGCGCGGGGCGGCCGGAGAGCTCGGCGAGGGCGGCGGCGAAGCGGCGGCCGGCCGGTCCGGCGGAGGTGCCCTCGGTCCAGATCACCGGCAGCGCGTCGGCGAGTTCGGCGGCGAGGGTCTTGGCGGGGTTGCTGTACGTCGCGATGGCGGGGCCACAGCGTTCGGCGACCTGGTCGAGGCGGTCGGCGACCTTCTCCAGGGCGTCGGCGGACGCGGCGACCAGGCCGACGCGGTCCAGCAGGGCGAGCAGCGGGGTGAGCAGGGCCCACAGGACGCCGGGGGCGGAGGCGGTGGGGGCTTGCTCCTCCTGCTCGTACGGGGCGGTCGCCATGGGCAGGAACAGGCCGTGCGTCTGCGCCACGGCGTCGCTGAGCGGCGTACCGGCGGGGGCGACGGCGGCGACCGTGCAGCCACGGCGGTAGGCCTGCTCGGCGAGCAGGGACAGACCCGGCTCGGTGCCGTCGGGGGTGGTGATCAGCAGCAGGTCGACGGAGCCGGTCCAGCCGGGCAGCTCCCAGCGCAGGGCGCCGGCCGCGGGGGCGACGCCGGTGGGGGCCAGTCGGGTGACGGGACTGCCGGGGCCCGCCAGGGTGCCGAGGAGGTCGGCGACGCAGATCGCGGCGGCGCCGGGGCCGGCGATGAGGACGGCGCGCGGGCGGCCGTCGGGCTTGAGGCCGCCGACACCGGCCTCGGCCGCTTGCCGGGTGGCGGTGCGGACGCGGGCGCCGGCTTCGGCGGCACCGCGCAGCAGGGCGCGCTGGTCGGCCTCCGCGAGGGCATCCGGGGTGTCGAGCAGCGATTCGTCGAGCATGGGCGGCAGCCTCCGGTCGCCAAAGTCGGTGCGGGGCGCTTGCGCGGGCCTGTGCGGGAGCCGAGTGGGGCGTACGAGGGTGACGTGCGGGGTTACGCCGGGCGGCGGGCCTCGTCCACGAGGAGGACGGGGATGCCGTCGCGCACCGGGTACGCCAGGCCGCAGTCCTGGCCGGTGCAGATCAGCTCGGTGTCCTGCTCCTTGAGGGGAGAGTGGCAGGCCGGGCAGGCGAGGATCTCCAGGAGGCCGGCTTCGAGCGGCATGGGACGTCCCTTCGGGTATGCGTATGTGCCTGGTCAGCGTACCGCCGGAGGGCAGGCCGTGCGGGCGTTGACAGGTGCGGGTGGGTCCGGCCGCAGGTGGCAGGGGTTTCGTCCCCTGGACCTCGGCCTCGCCCACCCGTCGCCCGGCTCATGCGGCCTCGCCCACCCGTCGCCCGGCTCATGCGGCCTGGACCGGCCCCGGAGCGGAGAGCCGGGAGGTCAGCCCCGGATGATCGCCAGCGCCTCGTCGCGGATCTTGGCCATCGTCGCCTCGTCCCGCGCCTCCGCGTTCAGGCGGAGCAGCGGCTCGGTGTTGGAGGGGCGGACGTTGAACCACCAGTCGGCGGAGGAGACGGTGAGGCCGTCGAGGTCGTCGACGGTGATGCCGTCCTGGCCCTCGTAGGCGGAGCGGATCGCGGTGAGGCGGCCGGCCTGGTCGTCGACGGTGGAGTTGATCTCGCCGGAGCCCGCGTAGCGGTCGTAGGACGCGGTCAGGGCGGACAGGGGGCCCTCCTGGCCGCCGAGGGCGGCGAGGACGTGGAGGGCGGCCAGCATGCCCGTGTCGGCATTCCAGAAGTCACGGAAGTAGTAGTGCGCGGAGTGCTCGCCGCCGAAGATCGCGCCGGTGCGGGCCATCTCTGCCTTGATGAAGGAGTGGCCGACGCGGGTGCGGACGGGGGTGCCGCCGTTCTCCTCGACGACCTCGGGGACGGACCAGGAGGTGATGAGGTTGTGGATGATCGTGCCCGCGCCGCCGTTGCGCGCGAGCTCGCGGGAGGCGACCAGGGCGGTGATGGCGGACGGGGAGACCGGGCCGCCGTTCTCGTCCACGACGAAGCAGCGGTCGGCGTCGCCGTCGAAGGCGATGCCGAGGTCGGCGCCCTCCTCGCGCACGCGCGCCTGGAGGTCGACGATGTTGGCCGGGTCCAGCGGGTTGGCCTCGTGGTTGGGGAAGGTGCCGTCCAGCTCGAAGTACATTGGCACCAGCTCCAGGGGCAGGCCCGCGAAGACGGTGGGTACGGTGTGGCCGCCCATGCCGTTGCCCGCGTCGACGACGACCTTCAGGGGGCGGATGTCGGTCAGGTCGACGAGGGAGCGGAGGTGGGCCGCGTAATCCTCCAACGTCTCGCGCCGGGTGACGGTTCCCGGCGTCGGGGCCGCGGCCGGGGCGCCCGATTCGCGCCACCGCTCGACGAGTTCACGGATCTCGGTGAGGCCGGTGTCCTGGCCGATGGGGGCGGCGCCCGCCCGGCACAGCTTGATCCCGTTGTACTTCGCCGGGTTGTGCGAGGCGGTGAACATCGCGCCGGGCAGATCCAGTGCGCCCGAGGCGTAGTAGAGCTGGTCCGTGGAGCACAGTCCGATCTCGGTGACATCGACGCCGAGCGCGGCGGCGCCCCGGGCGAACGCGCCCGCGAGGCCGGGCGACGAGGGCCGCATGTCGTACCCGATGACGATCGCGTCCGCGCCGGTCACCTGGGCGAAGGCAGCACCGAACAGCTCCGCGAGCGACTCGTCCCACTGGTCCGGGACGACTCCGCGCACGTCGTACGCCTTCACGATCTGCGACAGATCAGCAACCACGGCCAACCCTCCTGAAAGTCCTGTCAGTCGCCTCAAACTACCCGTACGGCCTGGCGGCACGGTCGAGCGCTCCGTCTGGTGGACTTCGAGACGTACCCTCAGGTCCGGGCGATTTCAGGCCGGACAGGCCGGAAAGGGACCCAACCGGCGGCCGGGGCGCGTCAGTTGTCGGGCGAGCGCAGAACCCGCAGGTGGCCGCGGCGGGCGACCTCCATCGGGTCGGCCGTGCGGGCGCCGCCGGCCTGGGCGGCGCGTTCCTGCGGACGGGCCGCCTCGCGCACGGCGTTGGCGAGCGCCTCCAGGTCGTCGCCGCTGGGGCGGGCCGGGGCGGAGCCGTCGAGGAGCCGGACGACCTCCCAGCCGCGCGGGGCGGTGAGGCGCTCGGAGTGCTCGGCGCACAGGTCGTAGCAGTGGGGCTCGGCGTAGGTGGCGAGCGGGCCGAGGACCGCGGTCGAGTCGGCGTAGACGTACGTCAGCGTCGCGACGGCGGGTCGGCCGCAGGCGGTGCGCGAACAGCGACGTACAGGGCTCACGACGTTGGACGGTACCGCACTCTTGAGCGGGCCGCGACGACTCTCCACCAGGTCACTCCCCCGTGTCGTGTTGCGAAACGTCCCACAAACCCCTTCTGTCATACCCCGCTGACCTGCACGGACATGCATTTTCAGCGGATCCCACAGCACCGGGTGCGGTCACCAGTCGGCACAAACCCCGCCATTCGACCCGTCTTGGACGGTCTCGCAGAGATACGGAATCGAGCCCAACCTTGGCTGGAATGGTCATCCTCCGTCATGGCCCGAGGTGTGGCCGGATGCCGTGCGGTGTGCCGCGTGGGCGCCGGGCGGCCCGCTCGCACAAGAACTAGGCTTCACCAGTGATGGACACCCCCGTACCGCCCTCTGCCACCGGCCCCGGGCCGCGCCGCCGCGACCGCCACGGCCGGGGCATGCGCGGCCCGATCGCACCGCCGCAGGTGCCGCTCGCCGCGAGCCGGGCCGAGCTGTTCGCCGACCTGGTGCAGGACTCCGTGGAACGCCTGGAGCGGCGCTGGCCGCAGCTCGCCGAGATCGACTTCATGGTGCTGGAGGTGCCGCGGCCCGCCGCGCCCGGCGAGGCCTGGCACGACGAGCCGGTCCCGCTGGGCGGCACGATTCCCGCGCACGAGGGACACCGCGCGCGTGTGGTGGTCTACCGGCGGCCGGTGGAGATCCGCACCAAGGGACGCGACGAGCGCGCCGCCCTGGTGCACGAGGTCGTCGTCGAGCAGGTCGCCGAACTGCTGGGGCTCACCCCGGAGACGGTCGACCCGCGCTACGGCGAGGACTGAGCGCTCCCGAGAAAGCATCCGGCTACTGCTGCAGCACCGAGAGGTCCTGCTCCGCCCGCGGGACGGCGACCGTCCCGCGGTCGTCGGGAAGGGTCTGCACCGTGAACGCGGGTACGCCGTCCTGGGCCGCCGCCAGGGTCCGGGAGGCGTACACCGGGCCGCCGGAGACCGGCTCCACGGTGAGCGCGTAGGTGCCCTTCAGGCCGTCCGGCACCGGGAGTTCCACGTCCTGGGTGGTGCCCGACTTGATCGTGTACGTCTCGGTGACGGCCGTGCCGCCCTCGGTGCCGGCCGAGGCGGTCACCTCGACCTTGGCGTCGCCGCCGGGCGCGGTGAGCGACAGGGTCGTGCCCTTGGCGGTGTTGCCGAGGGAGTTCGCGCGCGTGCCGACCGGGCGGGCCGCGGGGATGAACGCCGTCTCCTGCTCGTCGCCCTTGCCGCGTACGACGCGTACGGCGGCGACGACCGGCACCGAGCGGTCCGTCGGGGTCAGCACCAGCGAACCGGCCTCCCCGCGTGTGACGTCGCCGAGGTCGACCGCGGTGGTCATGCCCGACTTCACGTGCAGCGTCTCCTGACCGGCGGGGGTGATCAGGCCGGAGGGGGCGGCGAGGCGCACCTTGAGGTCGGCGTCGGTGCCGCCCGGGGTGAACGCGACCAGGCGCACGGAGGTGGCGTCCTTGGGGATGCCGGGCACGACGAGGGTGCCCGCGGGGTCGGCTGCCGGGGCCAGCCAGTCGCCGCCGAGCTTGTCGTCCAGGGCCAGCAGGGCGGCGCCGACACGGCCGCTGCGCACGTTGACGTGCACGGTGAGGTCGCTCTGCGGGCCGTCGGTGAGGGTGGACAGCAGGATCGGCTCGGTGGAGCGGGGCTTGACGGTGATGTCCTCGGCCACGGTGGACTCCAGGGCGCCGTCCTTGCCGTACAGCTCGATGTCGACGACGGCCGCGGAGTCGTCGGGGTTGGTCAGATGGACGTAGTCCGTGCGGTCTCCGCCGGCGGCTGCGCCCACGAACCAGAACTCGGTGTCCGGGGCGGTGCAGTTGACGCCCGTCAGGCCTCGGCCGGTGCCCGCGGTGACCTCGGTGGTCTGCAGGACGCTCCAGCCGGGCGCGGCGTTGCCCTCGGCGGTGCCGATCAGGGCGGGGGCCTGCGCGCCGGAGGTGTCACCGCTGACGGGCGTGCCCGCCTCACCGGGCTTCAGGACGGGCTTCGAAGCCTTCTTCTTGCCAGAAGACTTGCCGGAGCCGTCCGCGTCCGCCGGCAGCAACTCCGCCTTTCCGTCGTCACCCGTGCCCTTGGTGACGGGTGTGAACGACGTGTACGTCGTGTCGGCGAGGTCGGAGGTGCTGGGCGCCGGGCACACGAGCGTGCTGCGCTCCACGGGCAGATAGGCGGCGGCCTGCTCGGTGTCCGTGCCGGAGGCGCCGGGCGCGGTGAGCGCGCCGAGGCCGGTGACGGCGGCGAGCGCGGCCGTGGCGGCGATCAGGGACAGGGTCGTGCGGTTCACTGCTGGCTCCCGTCGGGGCGCTCGCCGCCGGTGGCGTGCGGGTGGGCCGGGTGGGCCGATGGGTCCTGGTGGGCCGGGTCGTAGGCGGGGTCGTAGCCCTGGCCGTACGTCTGGTCGTAGCCCTGGTCGTACGGCGGGGTCTGCGGGGTGCCGCCGTAGGCGTACGGGTCGTACTGGCCGGGCTGGCCGGACTGGTACGGGTCGGCCTGGTAGGTGTCGCCGTAGGCGCCCGCCGGGTACTGCTGTTCGGTGTAGCCGGCGTACGGGTCGGCGGTGGCCTCCCAGGTGTCGTACGACTGCTGCTGCGGGACGGCGACCGGGGTCTGCTCGGGCATCGGCGGGAACTCGTCCGCGCGGGTGCCCTCTTCGGCCGCGGCCGCGGACTCGGCCTCGGCCTCGGCCTGGGCGCGCAGGCGGCGGGCGCGGCGGCCCTCGCCGGCGGTGGCCTGGGCCGGGATCGGCGTCTCCTCGGGCAGGTCGTCGTCGATGTCGCGGCGGCGGCCGGGCAGGGCGAGGACGACGAGGACCAGGGCGAGGAAGCCCTGGGTCCACAGCCAGGCGGTGTGGCCGATCGGGTCGTCGTAGGTGAGGTCCAGGCGGCCGCCCTTGGCGGGCAGTTCGAAGCCCTGGGCCCAGCCGTCGAGGGTCTTGCGGGTGAGCGGGGTGCCGTCGAGGGTGGCGGTCCAGCCCTCGGAGGCGCTGTCGGCCAGGCGCAGGACGCGGCCCTCGGGGCCGTCCGGGACGGTGGTGTGGATCTCGACGGGGCCGGCGGCGACGGGCTGCGGCTCGGCGGTGCCCTCGCGGACGATCGTCGCGCGCGCGACCTGCCGGTCGACCTGCCACAGGGCGCTGCCGTCCTGCTGGCTGAGCCGGGACAGACCGGGGGTGGCGTCCAGGATGCGGCTGACCTCGCGCGGGGCGCCCTTGTGGACGAGGACGTAGCGGACCGCGAAGTCGCCGAGCTGGATGGCCTGGTCGGCACCCGATCCCGCGACGAGGTTGGCGACGACCTTGTCCAGGCGCGCGTTGCTCCCGTCGGCGGCGGCCAGTTCGGCGTCGCCGAGGCGGGCGCCGGAGCCGCGGACCAGGGTGTAGCCGACGTGGGCCGGGGAGTCGCTGTCGAGGACGAGGGTGCGCGCCTGGTCGGGGTTGTTGCCCTCCTCGGCGACGAACGCGGGGACCTGCACCGGGTCGCGTCGCTCCAGCGGGCCGTCGGCGCCGCCGATCATCCAGCCGACGGCGACGAGCAGCGGGCCCGCGGCGGAGGCGAACGCGATCAGCGCGGCGACCGGCTGACGCCAGCCGAAGCTCTGCTCGGCCACGCGCGCGCGTGCCCCGTCGGCGCCGAGGACGGCGGCCGCGAGCAGGGCGAGGCCGTAGACCAGGGTGGCCGGGCCCGCCCAGGCGGAGCGGTTGGACAGCACGGCCAGGGCGAGGCCGACCAGGGCGACCGCCCAGGCGGTCACGATGGCGGGGCGCCGCTCGGTACGCAGCAGGGCGGCCAGCGCCGCGAGCACGATGCCGACGAGCATCAGCCCGTCCACGGTGCCGGGCCCGCCCGGGCTCGCGCCGAGCAGGTCGAGCGCGGTGGCGGTCGAGGGGCCGTACGGAAGGCCGGTCCCGGTGAAGAAGCCGAACGGCAGCAGGGTCAGCGACCAGGGCGCGAGCAGCAGCAGCGGTGTGCCGAGCTGGGCCAGGAAGCGCAGGCCGTAGGCGGTGATGTCGCCGCGGCGTACGGCGAGCAGGCCGAGGCCGAGGACCAGGGCCGCGGGCCACACGATCGGGGTGAAGGCGGTGGCGGTCGTCAGCAGCAGCGCGTACGCCCAGGTGGCGCGCCAACTGCCGCGGGCGCCGGAGGAGTGCGTCAGGCCGCTGGCCGCGATGCCCGCGCGGGCGAGGAGCGGCAGCAGTACGGCGAGGACGGCGGTGCCGAGGCGGCCGCCGGCGAGGGCGCCGGTGACGGCGGGCAGGAAGGCGTAGGCGACGGCGGCCCAGGCGCGCAGCAGCCTGGACGTCACCAGCGGCCGGGAGGCGAAGTAGGCGCTGAGGCCGGCCAGCGGCACCGAGGCGACCAGCAGGGTGGTGACGGCGAGCCCGGTGGAGCCCAGCAGCAGCGAGGCCAGCAGGGCGACGACCGCGAGATACGGCGGGGCGGTCGGCGTTCCTCCGGCGCCCACGGGGTGCCAGGCGTCGAGGTAGCGCGCCCACAGTTCGCTCGCGCCCGCGGGGGCGGGCAGCAGGGAGCCGCCCGCGAGGGCGCCGCCGCCGAGCAGGGCGCGGCAGGCGATCAGGGAGACGAGCAGCAGCACCAGGAAGAGCACCGGCGCCGGTTTGCGGGCGATGCGCTTGAGGCGGGCGAACTGCTCGATCTCCAGGAAGTCGGCGTCGTCGCCGCCGGGTCCGGACTCGACCGCGCCGCCGTGCCGTCCGGCACCGGAGGCGGACTCGGCGTCGGAGCCGCCGAAGAGGTCGCCTGCGACCTGTTCGACGGTGGCGCGGACGGTGGCGCCCGGCGGCGGGAAGAGCTGTCTGAGTTCACCCTTGTCGATCTGGGGGCGGCCGCGGGTGCGCCGCCCCGCGACGATCCGCTCGGGCCGCAGCAGCACGCCCAGCAGGCCGCGGATCTCGTCCACGGCCTGGCCGGGGACCTTGCCGACGAGGTAGGCGAGGGTGCGCAGCACGGTGCCGAGGAGGAGCCGGAGCAGCACCCAGGGCAGCGCCGCGGTGCGGGTGTTGACGAGCAGGGTGTAGACGGCGCCGGCCTTGTCGACCTTGTGCGGGGAGGCGGTGGTGCGGCCCGCGCAGTCGACGGCGCGGCGCTCGCGCGAGGCGGCCTCGGCGTGCCGGACGACGGCGTCGGGGGCGACCAGGACCCGATGTCCCGCCGCGTGGGCGCGCCAGCACAGGTCGACGTCGTCGCGCATCAGGGGCAGGCGCCGGTCGAAGCCGCCGAGCTGCTCGAAGACGTCACGGCGGACCAGCATGCCCGCGGTGGACACCGACAGCACGGAACGGACGTGGTCGTGCTGGCCCTGGTCCTGCTCGCGGCGGTCCAGGCCGGTCCAGCGGCGGCCGGAGTTGGCGATGGAGACGCCGACCTCGAGCAGCTGTCGCCTGTCGTACCAGCCGCGCAGCTTGGGGCCGACCACGGCCACGTCGTCGCGGCCCAGCTCCAGTTCGGTCTCGACGACGCGCAGCAGCTGTGCCAGGGCGTCGGGTTCGGGCGCGCAGTCGTCGTGCAGCAGCCACAGCCACTGGATGGGCTCGCCGTGCGGCAGGTCGGGCAGGTCGTAGGTGTCGTCGCGCCATTGGCGGGTGACGGGGTCCCAGCCGCTGGGCCGCTTCAGATACGGCAGGTCCTCGGGGGTGAGGTGGGGGGCGGTGCGGTGGGCCTCCTCGACGGCCTGGCCGAAGCCGGTGCGGCGGGCGAGGTGGAGCACGCGGTCGGGGCCGAGGGCGTCGGTGACCAGCGCGGCGGAGTCGTCGGCGCTGCCGGTGTCGGCGGCGACGGCGTACTGGACGGGGCGCTCCTGGCCGAGCAGCCCGGCGAGTGCGTCGGGCAGCCAGCGGGCGCCGTCGTGGGAGACGACGACCGCGGTCACGACGTGGCGCGGGAACTCTGGTGTGGCAGCGCCGTTCTGCGCCGCCGTGTGGCTGTGCACGGACATCGAGGTACGGGCCCCGGTTCGCTGGACTGCGGTGGACGCCCGTGTCCCATGGGGATGGCGAGGCGTCTCGGACGAGCGACCACACTATCGGCTGGGCATGACGACGGCCCGCCGCCTGTGGATAACCCACCTGCGACGGGCCGTTCGCCACGTATGTACGAAAGCGCCGGTGCGGCTGCCGTCTCGGACGCCACCCCTCGGACGGGGGCCTTCTTCGGACGCCGGTCCTCTTCGGACGCCGGTCCTCTTCAGACGGCGGCCTTCTTCAGTCGGCGGCGTTCCCGTTCGGACAGGCCGCCCCAGATGCCGAAGCGCTCGTCGTTGGCGAGGGCGTACTCGAGGCACTCGGAGCGGACCTCGCAGGCGAGGCAGACCTTCTTGGCCTCGCGGGTGGAGCCGCCCTTCTCGGGGAAGAAGGACTCGGGGTCGGTCTGGGCGCACAGCGCGCGCTCCTGCCAGCCGAGTTCCTCGTCCGCGTCGTCGACCAGCAGTTGCTCCACCAGCTCGGTCATGTGCGCCCCTCGTCTGTCTTTCGCGTCCCCGTGATGTAGCCGTTACCGATGTCGGCTGAACGACACGAGTGAAATTACAAGTGTGCTGCTCCGGGCGAGTCAAGCCGAGATCTGCTATTGGGCCCCTTATTCACTCTGCGGAACCAAGGCCGTGCGGAAAGTGTTCAAATCGCCATAAACCTTGACAGGCAGAGAGAGCCCCCGGGGGCCTCCGGCCCCGCACAGACCTGTACGGAGGAGGACGCCCGGGCGTTCGATCTCGTTCCGACACGCGCGCCGAAGCGAACCGGATCACAGAGGGATCACGGGTTCGCAACGAGGCTTGTGCGCCCGGTTGTGCGCCATGTGTCCCGGTGGGCGGCTGAACAAACCTTTCGCCTCGCAGATGAACCGGATGAGGTGAACCATGTCCCACATACCGGGCGTCAAGTTGACAGTGCGGGTGTGAACCGCTGTCCTTATGGGCATGCTCGCGAACTTGGCACTCACCTCGACCCGCACCGCCGGGTCCCTCGGTGCTGCCCTCGTTCGTCGTAGCTGTTGCTGTTGTCCCAGCTGTTGAGCCCCACGCGCGCTCCGGCTGCCCCCTGAGTCCACCGCGACTCGGCTGCTTGTTCCCGCCGCCCGTACCCGGGCACCCCTGTCCCCCGTGATCCGGGCGGACGGCCTGCGACACCCAGCCATCCCCCACACTCCGCCGAGGAACCACCCCATCCATGAACAGCGACAGCGACCTCCAGATCGCCGGCGACATCCTCGAAGTCCCGCACCTGCTCCAGGCCCCGCGTGAGCACCCGGCCACCGTCGCCGAGTTCGTCGGCCTGGCCCGCACGATCGCCGCCGACCGCTCCCAGTGGGAGCACCTCGTCGATTACGACGCCACCACGCGCTGGTACCACCGGCTGCGCACCGGGCCCGGCTACGAGGTGTGGCTGCTGTCCTGGGTGCCCGGACAGGGCAGCGGACTGCACGACCACGGCCGCTCCTCCGGGGTGCTGACCGTGCTGGACGGCACCCTCACCGAGAACACCGAGCACGGCACGCGCGCGTTGGGCGCCGGGGCCCAACGGGTGTTCGCTCCGGGATACGTCCACGAGGTCGTCAACGACACCCTGGAGCCGGCGGTCAGCCTGCACGTGTACTTCCCGGGCCTGACGGAGATGCCGATGCACGCCGGGACGCACACCGGGGCCTCCTGCGCGGCGCGTTCGGTGACCGCCTGACGGAATGTCGGACCCGCCTGCCAGACTTGGCGCATGCGCATTGTGGTTCTGGCAGGCGGCATCGGTGGTGCCCGGTTCCTGCGCGGTCTGAAGAAGGCCGCGCCGGACGCGGACATCACGGTCATCGGCAACACCGGGGACGACATCCACCTCTTCGGGCTGAAGGTCTGCCCGGACCTCGACACGGTGATGTACACGCTCGGCGGCGGCATCAACGAGGAGCAGGGCTGGGGTCGGGCGGACGAGACCTTCCATCTGAAGGAGGAACTCGCGGCCTACGGCGTCGGGCCCGAGTGGTTCGGGCTGGGCGACCGCGACTTCGCCACGCACATCGTGCGGACGCAGATGATGGGCGCCGGCTATCCGCTGAGCGCGGTCACCGAGGCGCTGTGCGACCGCTGGCAGCCGGGCGTACGGCTGATCCCGATGACCGACGACCGCGTGGAGACGCATGTCGCGGTCGAGGTCGACGGCGAGCGCAAGGCGGTCCATTTCCAGGAGTACTGGGTGCGGCTGCGCGCGTCGGTGCCGGCCGAGGCGATCGTGCCGGTGGGCGCCGAGCAGGCCAAGCCCGCGCCCGGCGTGCTGGAGGCCATCGCCGAGGCGGACGTGGTGCTCTTCCCGCCGTCCAACCCGGTCGTCTCCGTCGGCACCATCCTCGCCGTGCCCGGCATCCGTGAGGCGATCGCCGAGGCGGGCGTGCCGGTGGTGGGCCTGTCCCCCATCGTCGGGGACGCGCCCGTGCGCGGGATGGCCGACAAGGTGCTCGCGGCGGTGGGCGTGGAGTCCACGGCCGCGGCGGTCGCCGAGCACTACGGCTCCGGCCTGCTGGACGGCTGGCTGGTGGACACCGTCGACGCGGGCGCGGTGGAGCGCGTGGAGGCGGCCGGCATCCGCTGCCGGGCCGTCCCGCTGATGATGACCGACCTCGACGCGGCCGCGCAGATGGCCCGGGAGGCGCTGGCGCTGGCCGAGGAGGTACGAGCCCAGTGAGCCCGGTGAGCGAGGCAGCCGCGCCGGAGTACCGGGTATGGGCCGTGCCCGGCCTGCCCGAGGTGGCGCCGGGCGACGACCTCGCCAAGCTGATCGCCACCGCCGAACCGGGGCTGGCCGACGGGGACGTCGTCCTCGTCACCTCGAAGATCGTCTCCAAGGCGGAGGGCCGGATCGTCGAGGCCGCCGACCGGGAGGCGGCCATCGACGCCGAGACCGTACGCGTGGTGGCCCGGCGCGGGACGCTGCGGATCGTGGAGAACCGGCAGGGCCTGATCATGGCCGCCGCCGGGGTCGACGCCTCCAACACCCCCGCCGGGACCGTGCTGTTGCTGCCCGAGGACCCGGACGCGTCCGCGCGGGCGATCCGCGAGGGGCTGCGGGAGATCCTCGGCGTCAACGTCGGGGTCGTCGTCACCGACACGTTCGGGCGTCCCTGGCGCGCGGGGCTCACCGATGTCGCGATCGGCGCCTCCGGCGTACGCGTGCTGGACGATCTGCGCGGGGGCACGGACGCGTACGGCAATCCGCTCAGCGCCACGATCGTGGCCACGGCCGACGAGCTGGCCGCCGCGGGCGATCTGGTCAAGGGCAAGGCGGCCGGGCTGCCCGTCGCCGTCGTGCGCGGACTGCCGCAGGCAGTGGGCGAGCGGGGTGAGGACGAGCAGGGCGCGCGGGCGCTGGTGCGCGGGGGCCAGGACGACATGTTCCGGCTCGGCACCTCCGAGGCGATCCGGCTCGCGGTCACCCAGCGCCGTACGGTCCGGGCCTTCACCGACGCGCCCGTCGACCCCGGCGCCGTACGTCGTGCGGTCGCCGCGGCCGTCACCGCGCCCGCGCCGCACCACACCACCCCGTGGCGGTTCGTGCTGCTGGAGTCGGCGGAGTCCCGCACGCGCCTGCTGGACGCGATGCGGGAGGCGTGGATCGCGGACCTGCGCCGGGACGGCAAGTCCGAGGAGTCCATCGCCAAGCGCGTACGCCGCGGCGACGTGCTGCGCAACGCGCCCTGTCTGGTGGTGCCCTGCCTGGTCATGGACGGCTCGCACACCTACGGCGACGCCCGGCGCGACGCGGCCGAGCGGGAGATGTTCGTCGTCGCCACCGGCGCCGGGGTGCAGAACTTCCTGGTCGCGCTGGCCGGGGAGCGGCTGGGCTCGGCGTGGGTGTCCTCGACGATGTTCTGCCGCGACGTCGTGCGCGAGGTGCTCGCACTGCCCGAGGACTGGGACCCGATGGGCGCGGTCGCGGTCGGACATCCGGCGGAGGAGCCCCGGCCGCGCGCCGAGCGGGACGCGGGGGCGTTCATCGAGGTGCGCTGAGGGTGTGGCGTACGTCTATGCCCGAGTCGGACGTGGCGAGCCGTCCGGGCTCGTACGCTCGTAGGACCCGACCGGCTTCCCAGGGATCTCACTCGTGGCAGGACGTTTCCCCCAGCGGCCCCAGCCGCCCACGCGTACTACAGTGCGCGGCGGCCATGTCGCCGTGCCCGGCGGCGTCCCGCGGCCGGCTCCGGAACCCGCGCGGGTGCGGACGTACGCGCCGAAGGGGCCGCTCGACCTCGGGCTGGTGCTGGGGCCCCTGCGGCGCGGGCCCGCCGACCCCACGTTCCGGGCGATGCCCGACGGGTCGGTGTGGCGGGCCAGCCGCACGCCCGCCGGGCCCGGGACGCTGCGGGTCAGCGTGTACGGCGATGAGGTGCGCGGCGAGGCCTGGGGCCCGGGAGCCGAGTGGCTGCTGGAGCAGCTGCCGGATCTGCTCGGCGCCTCGGACGACCCGGACGCGTTCGCCCCGCGGCACCGGCTGGTGGCCATGGCGCGGCATCGGCGGCCGGGGCTGCGGCTGACGCGGACCGGGCTGGTGCTGGAGTCGCTGATCCCGTCGGTGCTTGAGCAGAAGGTCACCACCGACGAGGCGTACCGGGCGTGGCGGCTGCTGGTGCGGAAGTTCGGGGAGCCGGCGCCGGGGCCCGCGGCGGGCGGGCGGCTGTTCGTGATGCCCGCGCCTCGGACATGGGCGCTGATTCCGTCCTGGGAGTGGCATCGGGCCGGGGTCGACGACAAGCGGGCGTCGACGATCCTGCGGGCCGTACGGGTCGCTGCGCGGCTGGAGCAGGGTGTGGGTCTGGCTCCTGAGGATGCCCGGGCCCGGTTGGAGGTCGTGCCGGGGATCGGGCCGTGGACGTCGGCCGAGACCGTGCAGCGCAGTCATGGGGCGCCGGATGCCGTGACGGTGGGGGACCTGCATCTGCCGGGGATCGTGGGGTGGGCCCTGGCCGGTGACCGGTATGCCGATGACGCGGTGATGCTGTCGCTGCTGGAGCCGTATGCCGGGCAGCGGCACCGGGCTGCCCGGCTCATTCTGCTGAGCGGGAAGGTTCCTGCTCGGCGCGTGCCCAAGATGCCCAAAGTCGACATCGGCCGGCTCTGACCAGGGGGCTCCGCCCCCTGGCTCCCCGCACACCCCTTACTGGTCGGACGAGAACCTCACCGACCCCGCCGGGATCCTCGCGTCGCACCACACCCGCGCCCCGTCCCGCAGCTCGTTGTCCGCGCCGATCACCGCCCCGTCCCCGATGACCGTCCCCGTGAGGACCGACCGTGTGCCCACGCGGGCCCGGGTGCCGATGAGGGAGTCGGTGATGACCGCGCCGGGCTCGATGACGGCGCCCGGCAGGATCGTGGAGCCGAAGACGCGGGCGCCCTCGGCGACGAAGGCGCCCTCGCCGACGACCGTGCCGCCTGCCAGCTTGGCGTCGGGGGCGACGGTGGCCGTGGGCAGGACGAGGAGGTCGCCGCAGCGGCCGGGGACGGCCGGCGAGGGGGCGCGGCCCAGCACGAGGTCCGCCGAGCCGCGGACGAAGGCGGCCGGGGTGCCGAGGTCGAGCCAGTAGGTGCTGTCGACCATGCCCTGGAGATGGGCGCCGGCCGCGAGGAGGTCCGGGAAGGTCTCGCGCTCCACCGACACCGGCCGCCCCGCCGGGATCGCGTCGATGACCGAGCGGCGGAAGACGTAGGCGCCCGCGTTGATCTGGTCGGTGACGATCTCCTCGGGCGTCTGGGGCTTCTCCAGGAAGGCCAGCACGCGGCCGGTGGCGTCCGTGGGGACCAGGCCGTAGGCGCGCGGGTCGGTCACCTGGGTGAGGTGCAGGGAGACGTCCGCGCCGGTGCGCTCGTGGGTGTCGACCAGGGCCGGGATGTCCAGGCCGGTCAGGATGTCGCCGTTGAAGACGAGCACCGGGTCGTCGGGGCCCGAGTGCAGGCGCGAGGCCACGTTGCGGATGGCGCCGCCCGTGCCGAGGGGCTCCTCCTCCGTGACGTACTCGATGTGCAGGCCCAGCGAGGAGCCGTCGCCGAAGTACGGCTCGAAGACCTCCGCGAGATACGACGTCGCGAGCACGATGTGCTCGACACCCGCCGCGCGCGCCCGCGCCAGCTGGTGCGTGAGGAACGGCACTCCCGCCGCCCTGACCATCGGCTTGGGGGTGTGCACCGTGAGCGGGCGCAGCCGGGTGCCCTTGCCGCCGACCAGGAGGATCGCTTCTGTCACCTGTCGTCTCTGCTTCCTGCCGGGACCGGCCGAACTGTCTTTCGGCCGGTCAGTGTATGCAGACCCCCCGGACGCGTCACGGCACACCCGCGGTTCCGGCCCTCCGTCAGCGGCCCTGGTATTCCGCCGCCTTGGTGCGGGCGGTGGCGAGCTTGCTGTACAGAAGGCCGCCGGGGCACTGGGTGGCGAAGCCGTCCCGGTGACCGGAGATCACGTTCAGTCGCACATTCTTGCCCTTTTGGTAGAGATTCCCCCCACCGGACTTGAGGTACGTCTTCGCGAGCGGGTTCACTCCGTAGAGGCCGAGCTTCCAGGCCGTCAGCTGGGCGATGGCCCGTACCGAGGAGTCGGACGGCCGGGTGTCGTCGTACGTGCCGATCACGGCGATCCCCGTGCTGTTGGTGTTGAAACCGAGAGTGTGGGCGCCCCTGACCGGCTTGGCCACCCCACCCGCACGGCCCTCGTAGATGTTTCCGCACCGGTCGACGAGGAAGTTGTAGCCGATGTCCCGCCAGCCCATGCTCACGACGTGGTAGCGGTAGATACTGCGGATGACGGACGGGGCCTGCGAGCAGCGGTACTGGTTGCCGGACGCGGTGTGGTGCACGAAGGCGGCCTTGACCTTGTCGGTGTAGACGAACGTCGCCTCGCGCAGTTGCTCGTCCGCGCCCCAGCCGCGGCGGGTGACGATCCGTGGGCGCGGCCCGATCTTGGGCGCGGTGTTCGCCTCGGCGCCTTTCAGCTGGGCCAGTTCGCGTTCCGTCTCGGCGCGGCCGAGAGCGGGGATCTCCAGGGCACCGAGCGGGGCGAGCCCGGCGTTGGCGCCGGAGGCTTCGGCGGTCTCGGGGGTGAGGGTGCCGGTCCGCGGGGTGTCCGCCGGGGAGCCCTGCGGGGTGTCGCCGGCCTGGCCGGGGTCGATGAGTTCCAGGCGCAGGCCCGAGGGCAGCGGAGCCTCGGAGGTGGCGGTGCGGTCGCCGCGGCCGGTCTCCTCGACGCGGCTCTCGGTGGTGGCCCGCACCCGGATCTCGACGCCGTCCGAGTCCCCCACCCACAGCGGGGCGGTGGCGCCGCGGACCCGGCGGGCGGTGCGCTCGGCGGTGTCGGGGTCGGCGGCGTGCTCGGCGTTGTGCGTCTCCACGTCCTGCCAGCCGGACCACTGCCCGCTCGCGGTGTCGCGGGTGCGGACCTGGACGCTGCCGTGCAGTTCGGTGTCCGGGTTGTCCCAGACGACGCCGAGCAGTGAGAAGTGCCGTACGTCCTGACGGGCCAGGCCCTGAACGGCGGTGGAGCCGAGGGTGCGGGAGGTGGTGAGCGGGACGAGGGGCAGGGACTGGGTGGAGCCGGGCAGGTCCGGGGCGTTGGGGGAGCCGGGGGGGTGCTTCGCCGGGGCCGCCTGCTTCTCGGACGACGCCGGGTGGGCCGTCGCCGGGGCTGCGGACAGGGTCAGTGGGAGGGCCAGGGCGGCCGCACAGGTGAGGCCGAGGGAAGAGGCAAGGAATCCACGCATGCCCCTGATCCTGGACATAGTCATACAAATCTGTCCATTGGGGAGTTGACGGGCCGTCGGCTGCCGTTGCGCCGAACCGGTGGTGAACCCTGGGCCGAACCGGTGGTGGCGCCGCCCGGCGGGGGTGAGCGGGCCCGCGTACGCTTGCGCGGGTGACTGTGACCGATCGCACCCCTGCCGACCTGCTGCGTTCCGCGCTCGCCGCCGATCCCGCGCGACCGCTGGTGACCTTCTACGACGACGCGACCGGCGAACGCGTCGAACTGTCCGTGGCCACCTTCGCCAATTGGGTGGCCAAGACGGCGAATCTCCTCCAGGACGGGATGTCCGCCGAGCCGGGCGACCGGGTGGCGCTGCTGCTGCCCGCGCACTGGCAGACGGCCGTGTGGCTGCTGGCCTGTTCCTCGGTGGGTGCGGTCGCGGACGTCGGGGGCGATGCGGGGCGTGCCGACTTCGTCGTGGCCGGGCCCGGGCGGTTCGAGGAGGGGCTGGCGTGCCGGGGCGAGCGGTACGCGCTGTCGCTGGCGCCGCTGGGGCGCAGGTTCATGCCCGGCCCTCCGGACGGGTACTCCGACTACGCCGTGGACGTGCCCAGCTTCGGGGACCGGTTCGTGGCGTACGCGCCGGTCGATCCCGAGGAGCCCGCGCTGGTCGTCGCCGGGGCCGAGCTGACGGGCGCGGAGGTGGTGGAGCGGGCTGTCGGCGACGCCCGCGGGCTGGGGCTGACCGGGCCCGGGTCCCGGCTGCTGTCCGGGCTGCCGTACGACACATGGGAGGGCCTGAGCGCCGGCTTGTACGCGCCGCTCGCCTCCGGCGGCTCGGTGGTGCTGTGCCGGCACCTGGACCAGGCCCCTGACGACACCGTGACCAAGCGGATCGAGAGCGAACGGGTGACCGCCACGGCCCGCTGATCGTCGCCCCTCGGCTGCATGCCCCCAGGGGCGCGGGGAACTGCGCGACCAGCCCTCCACGGTCCGCAGACGGAGGACGGCCGCACCCCCCGCCACATCACCCGTTCGGCCCAGCCCACCCCGCGGCCCACCTCCATCCACGGCATCGTCGTAAGAACGCAGGACGACACGCCCGTACGCCGTGAGAGGTGGACTCAGACGTGAGCGACACCGCAGGGACGCCTTCTCCACGGCCGGATGCGGCCGGGGCGGGGGCGTCCGCGTCGGGGCGGGGGCTCATACGGCGGCGGCGCAGGCGGTGGGTGCGCGGCACCGCTCTCACGGTCGGTGTCCTCGTCCTGGCGGCCGTAGGAGCCGGATGGGTCGTGTACGCCAAGCTCGACGGGAACATCACGGCCGACGAGGCCGCCGCCGCGGAGCTCGCCCGGTACGAGAAGGAGCGGCCGACCTCGCTGGTGAAGGGCGCGCAGAACCTGCTGCTGATCGGGTCGGACTCGAGGGCCGGGGACGGCAACCGCAAGTACGGGCGCGACTCGGGCACCCAGCGGTCGGACACGACGATCCTGCTGCATCTGTCGGCGGGCCGGCACAGCGCGACCGCGGTGTCCCTGCCGCGCGACCTGATGGTGGACGTGCCCGGCTGCCGGCGGCCGGACGGCAGCCGCACCGAGCCGATGTTCGCGATGTTCAACTACGCCTTCGAGACGGGCGGATCGGCCTGCACGATCCGAACCGTGGAGAAACTGACGGGGATTCGGATCGACCACCACATGGTGGTCGACTTCAGCGGCTTCAAGAAGATGGTCGACGCGGTGGACGGCGTCGAGATCTGCCTCACCGAGCCGATCCGCGACAAGGCCGCCAAACTGCGGCTCCCGGCGGGGCGGGTGAAGCTGAACGGGGAACAGGCGCTCGGCTATGTGCGCGCCCGCAAGTCCCTCGGCGACGGCAGCGACACCGACCGCATGGACCGCCAGCAGCGTTTTCTCGGCGCGCTCGTCAACAAGGTGCGCAGCAATGACGTCCTGCTGAATCCGGTGAAGCTCTATCCGGTGCTGGACGCGGCCACGTCCTCGCTCACCACCGACCCACCACTGGCGAGTTTGCGTGGTTTGTACGAACTCGTACGAGGCCTGCGCGACATCCCCACCGAACGGGTGCAGTTCCTGACGGTGCCGCGGGAGTCGTACGTCTACAACTCCAATCGGGACCAGCTCGTCGAACCGGACGCGCAGAAGCTGTTCGCCCGCCTCCGCTCGGACGCTCCGATCAGTGTCGCCAAGGAGGTTCCGCGGGATTCCGCGACAAACGGCGCTACGGATTCGCAGTCGCCCGATCACACAGCGTACGAGGGTACGAGCCCTTCCCCCGCGCCCACGTTCCGCGGAAACACCGCCGCCGAGCACGACTGCGAGTAAAGGCACCCCCAAGTCGGCGAGTCCGGACGAACGCGCGTTCAAAGAAATGGGCGGTATTGCCCGGTTGTAGGGACGTGGAATTTGTCACCGTCGTCGCCCCACGCTGAACTGGGCGGATAGTGTGAGCGCTTCCGGTGCCCCCGGCTCAGAGGTCCGACCGGTCCTCGGTCCGGGGTCGCGCACTGTTTGTACGAGACCCGAGCGCCTTTGAGGGGGAAGGCGCCGCGTGGCCCCGACGGAGGATTCGGACAACCGTGGACGCGCAAGGCCGTGGGCGGGCGGACAACATCGACCCCGCAGACCAGTGGGTACTCAATCCGGACACCGGCGAATACGAACTGCGACTGGGTGATTCCGCACCGCAACAGTCGGCCGTACCGGGCCCGCGCCGAGCCGCCCGCCGTGCCGAGGGCGCGGTCCGCTCCCGTACCGGCACGCCGGGGCGCGGCGCACCCGAGGCGCCCGGCCGCGATGTGCCGCCGCCGCGCCGGCGCCGTGCGGCACCCGAGGAGCCGGTGCCGGGACGTCGTGGGCGGCGTCCGGCGAAGAAGGCGGGCAAGGCCAAGAAGGTCGTGATGTGGACCGGCGGCAGCATGGCGCTGGTCCTGGTCGCGGTCGCCGGAGCCGGCTATCTGTACCTCAAGCACCTCGAGGGCAACGTCGACACGACGGACGTCGGCACCGCGGGCGCGAGCAGCTTCCGCAAGGACGAGGCCTTCAACATCCTGCTGATCGGCACGGACAAGCGCACCGGCGAGGGCAACGAGAGCTACGGCGACCGGGAGAACACCACCGGGCACGCCGACACCACGCTGCTGCTGCACGTCGCCAAGGATCGCTCCAACGCGACCGTGCTGAGCATCCCGCGGGACATGATCGTGGACATCCCGGACTGCGACACCAAGCAGGACGACGGCTCCTTCGAGACGATCCCCGGCATCCACGACCGCTTCGGTTACAGCCTGGGCGTCAGCGGCCGAGACGCCGGCTGCACGATGCGTACCGTCCACGAGCTGACCGGCGTCAAGCCGGACCACTTCATGATGGCCGACTTCAACGCCATCAAGACCCTGACCACAGCCGTGGGCGGCGTCGACGTGTGCGTCGAGAAGGCGGTGAACGACGAGAAGTCCGGCCTGGTGCTGCCCAAGGGTCCCTCCACGATCCAGGGCGAGCAGGCGCTGGCGTTCGTGCGGACCCGGCACGCCTGGGGCAACGAGGGCGACCTGGACCGCATCAAGGTGCAGCAGCAGTTCCTGGCCTCGCTGATGCGGCAGATGTCCTCCGGCGACACCCTCACCAGCCCGACCAAGCTCGTGAAGCTGGCGGAGGCGGCCACCAACGCGCTCACCGTCGACAAGGCCATCGGCAAGGTCAGCACGCTCAAGGACATCGCCCTCGAGCTGAAGAAGGTGCCGATGAAGAACATCTCCTTCACCACGGTGCCGGTGAAGGACAACCCCGCCGAGGGCACGCGCCACGTGACCGTCATCGTCGACGAGTTCAAGGCGCCGCCGATCTTCGACGCCATCAAGAACGACGTCTCCTTCACCGACGTCAAGCAGAAGCAGAAGCAGGAGAAGGCGGCCGTCGCGGCCCGGCTGAAGGGCACCAAGGCCCCGGCCTCCGACGTGCGGGTGCGGGTGCTCAACGGCGGTGCGGACGACGGCTCCGCGCAGGACACCCTCAACTGGCTCCAGCTGGAGAAGGGCGTCAACAAGTCGGAGAACGGCGGCAACGCGCCCGCCGACCTGCCGAGGACCACCCTGGAGTACGCGCCCGACCAGGCCGACCAGGCCCGCGCCCTCGCCGCGCTGATGGGCCTGTCCGGTGCGGCGATGAAGCCGGGCAAGAGCGTGACCAACGCCCAGGGGCTGCCGACGATGACGCTGACCCTGGGCAAGGACTTCAAGGGGGCGGGGATCCCGCTGACGGGTCCCGCGAAGATCGACGTGAAGGACAAGACCACAGCAGACAAGGTGCAGTGCGCCAGCTGAGATTCGTAACGCCACCGAACGGGCCTGTCATGCGTCTGACTTGACGAACGGCAGGCCCGTTCGACGGCGCAGGGGTGGGGAGGACGCAGACGTGACGAAGAACAGCGTGCAGGAAGAGGGCGCGGCCGCGGGGGTGGGGACCTCCGCGGCGGTCCTGGACGCCGGTGAGCCGGACGCCGAGGGCGGCCCGCCGACGGACGCCACAGCGCTGCGCCGGCACGGCAGACGCCGGGCCCCGCGCAAGCACCGGGTGCTGAGGTGGTCCGCGACGACCCTCGCGGTGCTCATAGTGGGCACGGCGGGCGCCGGTTATCTGTACTACCGCCACCTGAACGGCAACATTCAGCGGGGCGAGCGCGAGAGCGGCGACTCCAAGGCGACGAAGACCCCGCCGAACGCCGCAGGGCAGACCCCGCTGAACATCCTGCTCATCGGGTCCGACAGCCGTGCCTCCGACGAGAACGTGGCGCTGGGCGGCAGCCGCGACCACCGCGACAGCCCGCCGCTGGGCGATGTGCAGATGCTGATCCACCTGTCCGCGGACCGCAAGAGCGCCGCCGTGGTGAGTATCCCGCGCGACACCCGGGTCGACATCCCCAAGTGCAAGGACCCGAAGAGCGGCGAGGAGTTCGCGGCGGACAACGACATCATCAACGAGTCGCTGGCACACGGCGGGGCCGGCTGCACGCTGGCCACCTGGCAGAACCTGACCGGCGTCTACATCGACCACTGGATGACGATCGACTTCGCCGGCGTGGTGAGGATGGCCGACGCCATCGGCGGCGTCGAGGTCTGTGTGAGGCAGAACGTCGACGACCGCCCGAAGCCCGGCAGGGACGGCGGCTCCGGCCTGTACATGACGGAGGGCCCGCACAAGGTCAGGGGCAAGCAGGCCCTGCAGTGGCTGCGGACACGTCACGCCTGGGGCAGCGACCTGCTGCGGGCCAGGGCCCAGCACATGTACATGAACTCGATGATGCGGGAGCTGCGCGACCAGAACGTCTTCACGGACACGGGCCGGCTCATGGATCTGGCCGAGGCGGCCACGTCGTCCCTGAAGGTCTCCGAGGAGATCGCCTCGGTCAAGCATCTGTACGACCTGGGCATGCAGCTGAAGTCGGTGCCGACGAACCGCATCACCATGACGACGATGCCGAGCGTCCAGGACCCGCTGGACCGCAACCACGTGATCCCGGCCGGTGCCGACGCCGAGAAGATGTGGGCGATGCTCCGCGACGACGTGCCCTTCGACAAGAACGGCACGGGCAAGCCGTCGAGCGACAAGCCGAAGGAGAAGGTGTCCGCGGACCCGGCCGCCCCCGACGCCGAGATCGGGGTGCTGGTGCAGAACGCCACCCGGTCCGACTCGCTCGGCGTGGTCAACGGTCGCGCGAACACAGTGACGCAGGCCCTGGTGCAGCAGGGCTTCGCCCGTGCGGCGGCCGACACCTCGGGGTCGTACGCCGAGGAGCGGACCGTGGTGCGCTACCCCAGCGCCGATCTGGAGGGCGACGCCCAGCGGGTCGCCAAGTCCCTCGGGATCCCGCTGAAGCAGGTGAAGAAGTCCTCCGACGTCACCGGTGTCACAGTCGTCGTGGGGAGCGACTGGCGAGACGGTACGGAGTATCCGAAAATCGAGGAGGGCGATCTTCCGTCGAACTCCGACGCGGTGAACGGCGCAGACAGCGGCCAGTGCATGAGCGTGTACAAGCCCTATCGCTGGTGAGACGCCGATCGCGCGAAGGGGGCCTGACGCGAACGGGAGGCGACTTGCGGCTTTTTGATGGAAGATCAGTGCGTGATGATCGTCCACATGTGTGCCTCGCGACCACCGAGTCTGTGGCGCACCCCAGCCCGGCAAGCCTCCTCATGCCTACTGAGCTTCAAAGCGTGGTGTCGGAGGGGCTGACGGCCCATGATCCCTGCGGTATGCCGACTGCATGAGGTATGCGCAGGGGGGCGGGCTGACCGACGAGCGGCAAGCTTTCCGCGCGAGGTTGAGGATGGAGGCGGCCGAGCGGTTCGTCCAAGAAGGCGAGAACGCGGGCATCGCGCGCGACGTGCGGGTCAGCGTCCGGTCGGTACAGCGTTGGCGCAGGGCCTGGTCCCAGGGCGGGCCGAGAGCTTTGGCCTCCAAAGGGGCCTGCCTCATTGCCACTGCTCAGTGACGGGCTTTGCACCGTACTGGAGCGGGAGCTGGCCAAGGGGCCGGTGGTGCGCGGCTGGCCGGACCAAACCTGGACCCTGTCACGGATCAAGACGCTCATCGGGCGCCGGTTCCACAAGAGCTACACCGTCCAGGGCGTTGCCGCACTGCTCAAGCGGCATGGATGGAGCTGCCAGGTGCCGGCCCGCCAAGCGGTGGAGCGGGACGAGGCAGCGGCGGCAGAATGGGTGAAGGAGACCTGGCCCCAGGTGGAAGGACCGTGGCGGCGCTCGGGGCCTGGCTCGTCTTCGGGGACGAAGCCGGTTTCTCGATGACGCCGCCGACCGCCCGCACCTGGTCCCTCCGCGGCCGCCCCCCTGCGGTCCGCGTGCGGGGCCGCTCACGCCGCCGCTTATCCGTCGCAGCCCTGGCCTGCTACAAAGCCGGCGAACGCTCCCGGCTGATCTACAGGCCCTGCCCCGACGCCCGGCCCGACGGACGCAAGAGCTTCTCCTGGAAGGACTGCCGCGACCTCATCCAGAGCGCCCACCAGCAGCTCGGCGGCCCGATCGTGCTGGTCTGGGACAACTTGAACACCCACCCGACGGCCGGGATGCGCCGCTGCATCGCCGAACGCGACTGGCTCACCGTCTACCAACTCCCGGCCTACACACCGGAGCGCAACCCCGTCGAAGGCATCTGGTCGGTACTACGGCGCACCACCACCAACCGCGCCTTCGCCGACCCACACGACCTGATCACCGCTGTCCGGCGGGGCCTACGTCAGCTCCAGTACCGTCACGACGTCCTTGACGGCTGTCTCACCGGAACTGGACTGGCACTCGCCTCACCATGACGACATCACGCTTTGAAAGTCAGTACGCGCACCACACCCCCCAACTCCCGACCCCTCATCAAACTTGACGACCAGTCATGTGATGAGCATCACGACATTCGAACGACTAATCGACTGACATGCCTCTGACATAGAGGAGAGGATCTGAAGCGACCAAGCTTCCACAGACAGGAGATAGGAAGTGCCCGGCAAGCTTTCCCGCGTCCTGACCGTCTTCGGCATTGCCGCAGCGGCCACCATCCTCGGTCCGGTTTCCAATGCGAGCGCTGGCGGCTACGGCTGCAACGGCGACCTCGTCTACTCGGCCGACGCCAAGGGCGTGGACTCTTACTCGAACACGGTCGTTGCCCACATCTATGCCTACTGGGATGGCACCTACAACTGTGAGGTCGCCGTGAAGAAGGTCTTCGTGGGCACCAGCACTCGCATGGAACTCACCCTCTGGTCCAACTACGGCGAGGACACGGACAGTGGCTACTTCTCGTACTACGCGGGCCCTGTGAAAGTGAAAGCCGTCAACTCGTGCATCTGGGAGGAGGTCGACATGTGGGACACTGCTGGCCGCAATATCGCCCAAGCCTACAACTACGGGAAGCACAACTGCAGTTGATGGCACCAGGTGTGCCCGCCTCTTTGCCGACGATACATGGACAGTAAACGGAACCCGTCCCTGCCTCGCGGCTACGGAGCACGGTTCTCCCTACAGCGTCAAGTTCGGATTCACGTCGACTGTTGGACGAACGGGGCAGCTACCAGCCCTCGGATGCACTCACTTCAACTGCTGCACGAGCGCAATGCATGGACTGCGGCACCCGTAGCGTGGTCATCGGTCGAGCAGGAACGGCGAGCTACGCAGGCCCTCCTTCCACACATTGTCAACGAGCTGAAACTTGTGCCACATCAGGACTTCAATCCCTATTGCGGATGACAGTTGTTTAACCGTCAGCCACACGGGAATGATCGTCTTCCTGCGTAGCGGCTGTGACCGCGCTCATGATCAGCAACTATCCTGAGAGAAACCCGAGATGATCACACGCAATAGAATCGCAGGGTGTGCTGCGGCACTGGCCCTGACCGTCGCCGGCCTCGTTGTCACCGCGACTCCGGCGCAGGCCGCAGGTTACAACGGCGCCTGCGGCAGCGGATATTCTGTCATCGACTCCATGCGGGTTGGCGGCACGAACACTGAGGGCACCACATATCTCACCTACAACAGCTCCAACGGCTACAACTGTGTTGTCACCATGAACAACACCGGCGCGACTCGGTGGGTCGGCGCCGAAATCGAGGTATCGGGTGGCGACTGGATCAGTGACAGCGGCCAGTACCGCTACTATGCCGGCCCGGTATACGTATACGCAGCCAACCGATGCATCGACTGGGGAGGCGGCGTCTCCTATTACGCCGGCCTCTGGGACGTCAAATGGAACGACCACTGCGGCTGATCCATCGCGTGCCTTCCAAGTAAATCCGGAGTCGTACCGACCCCCGACTGCGCATGTCTTTCACACGTCTTGATCAACGGTATGGATGACGGTCTTGGGAAGTTCATTGCATCGCGGACGAGACCGACATGCGCATCCTCAGCAGCAACATCATCCGGTACCCTTTTCCAGATTCAGGCTACACCAACTGCGGGTGCGTATCGCCAGCGATTGATGCGCACCACCCGCCCCGCGAAAACATGAGCCGACAGCTTTGAACACCCGCGGCATCGAAGCCGGAAAGCCCTGGAAGTCGGCGCACGCCGCGGCAGCCCGTGGGGGGCAGGACACCAAGACGACGGGCTGCCGCACCGGCAACACCCTCTCGCTCGGCGTGGTCAACGGCCGGGCGAACACCGTCTCCCAGGCCCTTGTGCAGCAGGGCTTCGCCCGTGCGGCGTCCGACACCTCCGGGTCGTACACCGAGGAGCGGACCGTGGTGCGCTATCCCAGCGCCGAGCTGGAGGGCGACGCGCAGCGGGTCGCCAAGTCGCTCGGGATTCCGCTCACTTCGGTCAAGAGGTCGGCCGACGTCTCCGGCGTGACCGTCGTCGTGGGCGGCGACTGGCGCGAGGGCACGACGTATCCGAAGCAGTCCAAGCCCAAGGCGGGCGACCTGCCGGAGAACTCGGACGCGCTCAACGGTGATGCGGACAGCGGCAAGTGCATGGACGTGTACGAGCCGTATCGCTGGTGACAACGAAGTTGCCCGGGAGGCGCGCCACTGCCATGATCATCAGGTTTCAGCCAACTGACCTGATGCGGATTCAAACATGCGTGTTTCCAAGCGACTTGGTTCTGTCGCCGCCGTCGTCGGCCTCACGGTCGCGGGCACCGTCGCCGCCACCGGCTCCGCCGCGGCCGCGAGCTACACCGGCGCCTGCGGCTCGGGCTACGGCGTCATCGACTCCAAGTACGTCGGCGACGGTACCGCGTTCCTCACGTACAACAGCTCCACCGGCTACAACTGCGTCGTGACCGTGAGCGACACCCCGGGCACCCCCATGATCCTGGACGCCCGTCTGCGCCTGCACCGCACCGACACCGTGTGGAAGTACAACGAGTACGACCGCGGCACGTACAACTACTACGCGGGCCCCGTGTACCTCTACGCCAAGGGTTCCTGCATCGACTGGGGCGGCGCCGCCGCCTCCAACTACACGCGCATCGACTACGGCGTCCACTGCGGCTGATCGACGGAATCGGGGAATCCAGCATGCGCAAGCTCTCGAAGGTCACCCAGTGGGTGGCCACGGCCGCGACGCTGGTCGGGGTCGCCGTGGTCGCGCCGGTCGTCACCGCCGCGCCCGCCTCGGCCGCCGGTTACGGCTGTGCCGGCAACCTGGTCTACACGAAGTCGGTGTACGCCAACAGGAACGGCTACACGAACAAGATAGGCACCGTCCAGTCGTACTACGACGGCACCTACAACTGCTCGGTGTTCGTGAAGTCGGCGTACGTGGGCACGCCCACCCAGATGAACTTCTCCATCTACAAGGAGGACGACGGCACGTTCGACGACGACACCGGCGCCTTCTCCTCCTACGCGGGTCCCGTGCGGATCAAGGCCCCCGGTTCGTGCGTGAGCGAGATGCTCATCATGGACAACCCCAGCGGCACGCAGATCTTCTTCGGCCAGGCCGCTCCGCCGCACAACTGCGGCTGACCTACGGAACGGGGAACCACAGCATGCGCAAGCTCACCAAGCTCACCCGCTGGATGGCCACCGCCGCGACGCTGGTCGGCGTCGGCGTGGTCGCGCCGGTCGTCACCGCGGCGCCCGCCTCGGCCGCCGGTTACGGCTGCGCCGGCAACCTGTCCTACTCGAAGGCCGTGTACGGCAACAGGAACGGCTTCAGCAGCAAGCTGGGCACCGTCTACGACTACTTCGACGGGACCTACAACTGCTCCGTCTTCGTGAAGTCCGCCTGGGCCGGGACCCCCAGCTGGATCACGCTGGCGATCTACCGGGAGCCCAACGACGGCACCTACGACGAGGACTCGGGCAACTTCAGCAGCTACGCCGGCCCGGTGCGCATCAAGGCGCCCGGCACCTGCGTGGTCGAGATGCTCGACGTGTACAGCCCGGGCGGCACCCAGGCGTACGTCGGCCAGATCGGGCCGCACTCCTGCGGCTGATGCCATGACGAGAACGCTCGGCCGGGACGTCCCGGCCGAGCGTTCTTGTCGTTCTGGAGGCGCTGTGACTCTTCAGCGCCAGCGGAAGGACGCGTTCTCGTTGTACGTGTTCACCAGCTGCCCCTTGGTCTGGGGGGCCGCCAGGTCGTACGCACCGGAGAAGTTGGAGTTGTAGTACGACGCCCCGGTCTTGCTCCAGGCGCTGTTGGCGTAGGACGCGGCGTTGTTCTTGACGTGCTGACCGACGCCGGCCGTGCCCAGACCCCAGTCGGCGAAGTTCAGCGGGTAGCCGGTGCCGCCGAAGTTGTCCCAGTTGGCGACGTCGGACGTCGCACCCGCGGCGCCGCCCTTCTGGTACGAGTTGTAGTAGAGGCAGAACTCGTTGCCGAACCGGCCGCCACAGATGTCGGACATGGCCGCCTGAGCGGGCACGGCCGTGGCCAGGGAGCCGACGACACCGGCGGCGAGGACACCGCCGGCCGCCAGCACTGCACGCATGCGCATCATCATCCCCCAGGGGTTCAGCGCCAGCGGAAGGACGCGTTGTTGTTGTACGTGTTGACGAGGTTGCCCTTGTCGCGCGGCGGGGCGACGTCGTAGGCCCCGGCGTAGTTGGAGTTGAAGTAGGACAGGCCGGTCTTGCTGTCGTGGCTGTTGGCGTAGGACGCGGCGTTGTTCTTCACGACCTGGCCGACACCGGCCGTGCCCTGGCCGCCGTCGGTGAAGCGCCAGGGGTAGGTGCCGCCCCAGTTGGCGATGTTCTCGTAGGTGGCCGTCCAGCCGCCGAGCTGGTTGGAGTTGTACCAGAGGCAGTAGTCGACGTCGATGACGCCGCCGCACAGGCCGTCCGGGATGTCGTCGGCCTGGGCGGGAGCGGCGGTGACCAGCATCCCGAGGGTGCCGGCGGCGGCCAGGGCGGCCGCGAGGGCCGAGGTGCGCATACGCATGGGAGGGTGTCCCTTCTTTCCTCTGTATGGGGGGTGGGGGTGGGGGGTGGAACGGCCGCGGGTGCCGGTCAGGAGGACTCGCCCAGCTCGGCGGCGGCCCGCTTGAGCTGGTCGGTCTTGTGCCGCTTGACCTCGGCGAGGTCCTCGGCGTCCTGCTCGATGCGCTCGCGCTGCCATCCGGACTCGACGTCGAACCAGGTCCGCACGAGTCCGGTCTTCTTCTTGCATTCGACGTCCGCTCTGGCCGTCGAAATCTCGGTGCCGCTCGCCTGCTTCGTCGCGAACGCGGGGTCGTCGATGGCGTCCATCGGCGAGGCGTAGCGGTAGCCCCGCCCGGCCATGCACGCCGACCAGTCGCGGAAGACGGCCAGCACGCGCGGGTCCTTCTGGCTGCGGGCGTAGCTCTCCATGTTCAGCTGGCGGGCCTTGTCGTCCGGCCCGAACTCGGCCTCGTCGCCCGCCAGTCGGCGCTTGGCCTCGCCGACGCAGCCGCCGTCGGGGTCGAGGGTGCCGTCGGTCATCGGCTTGCCGACCAGGGCCACCCGCCCGGCCGGGCTGAGCGACTTGGCCGCGCTCTCCTGCTCCGCCGCGGGGACCGGGAAGTGGTAGCCGTAGACCTGGGCGGTGTAGGTGTTGGCGATGCCGTAGCGGCGGTCCAGCACCCCGATGTCCGGCCCCCCGGCGTCCGCTTGCGGGCGGTAGTCGAAGCCCGCGCGTTCCATGCAGCGCTGGGTGAGGGTGCTCATCGCGCGGGTCAGCTGGCCCATCTCGGCCTCGGAGAACATGTAGCCCTCCACCGGCAGGGCCAGACCGGCGGTGAGGCTGGACGACGCGGGCGCCACGGAGTTGTCCGGCCGCGGGGGCGCGGAGGTGCCGTCGCCGTCGCCGTCACCGGAGCAGCCCGCGAGGAGCAGGGTGCCTGCGAGCATCACGGTCGCTGTCGTCTTTCGCACGTCACTTCCTTGCCGAACCATGTGGAGAACCGGAGGGACCAGGGCGGGCACGGGGGCGGTCAGCGCCGCAGCGCTTCCGCGGGCTGGATCCGGCTGGCGCGCCACGCCGGGTACAGGCCCGCGAGCAGCCCGGTGACCAGGCCGACCGCCGGGGCGGTGACGACGGTGGCCGGGTGGATCACCGGCGTCCAGTCGCGTACGACCGCCAGCGCGACCACCGTGACGGCGCCGAGGCTGGTGCCGACCAGCCCGCCGAGCGCGCCCAGCGCACCGGACTCGGCCAGGAACTGCGCGGTGATGTGCCGGCCGCGGGCACCGAGGGCCCGGCGCAGTCCGATCTCCCCGGTACGCTCCAGGACCGCCACCAGCGTGGTGTTCGCGATGCCGACCGCGCCGATCACCAGGCAGATCCCGGCCAGCAGCATGAACAGCTCGTCGAGGTCGGAGGTGACGCTGCCGCGCAGGCTCCGCGGGTCGGGCGGCGGCACGGCCCGGAAGTGCTCGGGGTGGGCGGGGTCGAGCGCCAGTGCCGCCTCGGAGGCGATCTGCCGGGCGGCGCCCAGGTCGGTGGAGATGAGCATCTTGGCCCGCTCCCCGCCCTCCGGGCCGCCCCAGATCCGCTCGGCCGCGGTGCGCGGCACCACCACCGACAGCAGCAGGTCCGCCTTGCGCTCGACGTCCTCGACGATGCCGATGACCGTGAAGGCATGGTCGCCGACGAACACCGCCGGGGCGGTCTCCAGGGTGGTGATGCCGAGCCGGTCGGCCAGGCCCGAGCCGATCACGGCCACGTTCTCGCCCCGCCGGTTGTGGTACGCGTCGAAGGTGCGTCCCTGTTCCAGGCGCGGCCCCGCCGCGGCGAGGACGCCGGGGGACGCCGCGACCACCTGGGTGCGTTCGCCGCGCGTCCCGGCCCCGGGCGGCGCCGCGGAGACCAGGTCCTCGGGGTTCAGCCGGACCGGCCAGTACACGCCCGCGTCGCGGACGCCGTTGAGCGCCCCGATCCGCGCGTCGGCGTCCGCCGGGAACGCGTTGGCCAGCAGGTCGGGCCGGTCGCCGCCGGTGTCCTCGACGGTCACCTCGGTGGCCGTGAGCGCGTTGAACCGGGAGTCGATCTGCGACGACGTGGTGGCGGTCAGCCCGAGGACGGCGACGAAGGTGCCCACGCCGAGGACGGTGCCGAGCGCGGTGAGCGCCGAGCGCGCCGGGCGCTGCAGGATGCCGGCGGCCGACTCCGACACCAGGTCGCGCGCGCCGAGCCGGGACCGGTCGGCAGGTGCCGTACGGCTCCTGCGGCCGAGGCGGAGCAGCCTCGTACGGCTCTCGCGGCCGGGTATGCGGACCTTCACGCGGCGACCACCGCCTGCTCGGTGAGCACGCCGTCGCGGATGGCGACGGTACGCCGGCCGCGCGCGGCGACGCCCGGGTCGTGCGTGATGACGACGAGGGTCATGCCGTCGGAGTGCAGTTCGTCCAGCAGGGTCAGGATCGACTCGGCGGTGGCCGTGTCGAGGTTGCCGGTCGGCTCGTCGCACAGCAGCAGGGAGGGGCGGGCGACCAGGGCGCGGGCGATGGCGACGCGCTGGCGTTCGCCGCCGGAGAGCCGGGTGGGCAGCGCCTCGGTGCGGTGGGCGAGGCCGACGCGGCGCAGCGCCTCCCGGGCCCGTTCGGCGCGCTCCCCCCGGTTCGCGGGGTCGTAGAGCATGGCGAGGGTGACGTTCTCCAGCGCCGAGCGGTGCGGCAGCAGATGGAAGCTCTGGAAGACGAACCCGATCCGCCGTCCCCGCATGCCGGTGCGGTCGGCGTCGCTGAGCCGCGCGGTGTCGATGCCGTCCAGGAGGTAGCTGCCCTCGGTGGGCGCGTCGAGCAGGCCCGCGATGTTCAGGAAGGTGGACTTGCCGGAGCCGGAGGGGCCCACCACGGTGACGTAGTCGCCCCGCTCGATGGTCAGGTCGCAGGGCTTGAGCGCCTCGACCGGCGGCGGGCCGGGGTAGGTGAGGGCGACCCGGCGGAACTCGACGACGGGTGCGGCGGACGTCTCGGGGGCGGGCGCCGCGAGGTGCGCCGCCCGCGCCCGGCGCAGCCGCGCCAGGACGGATCGGGTCACCGCGCGATCCCGACGACGACCTTGTCGCCGGCGGTGAGCCGGGCGCCGCGCAGGGGCGTGATCTCGGTGTAGCCGTCGCCGGAGGTGCCGGCGCGGACCTCGACGCGGCGGCGTTCGCCGGACCGTTCCAGGACGGTGACGGTGGTGCGGGAGTCGGCACCGGCGGAGAGCGCGGAGACGGGCACGACGAGCACCTTGCGGCCGGTCGTGGCGGCCTCGATGGTCAGGCGCACGTCCTGTCCGGCGAGGCGGGCGGCGAGCGCGGAGTCGGGCCGGACGACGACCGTGTATCCCTGGCCCGCGGAGGCGGCGGCCGCGTCGGCCCCCTCGCCCTCGGGCGCCGCGGGGGTGTCGGCCACCGAGGCGACCGTGCCGGTGACCTGGTCGCCGTAGACCTCGGAGAGCACCTCGACCTTCTGGCCGGGACGTACCAGGTCCTTCTCATGGGCGCCGAGAGCGCCCCTGACCACCAGCCGGCCAGCGGAGAGGGTGGCGAGCTTCTCGCCGACCTCGCTGCCGACCTTGGCGTTCATGGTGTCGACGCGGGCCGGGAAGCCGCTGAGGAAGACGACCTCGGAGGCGGGCACCATGGCGCCGGAGACGGCTTCGGCCTGCTCCAGGTCGTCCTCGGCCTCGGCCAGGTCCTCCCGGGCGTACCGGACGTCGTCGGCGTGCCCGGTGTCGGCGGCGGTCTTGCCGTCGGCGCTCTTGCCATCGGCGCTCTTGCCGTCGGCGGTCTGGTCGTCGGCGCTCTTGCCGTCGTCGCCGGACGCGCTGCCGCTGTCCTGCCGGAGCAGTGCGTCGAGTCGGCGCTGGGCCTGCTTGACCTGGTCGCGAGCCGCTTCGACGGGGTCCTCGCCGCCCTGGCCGCCGCCGGCGACGACGGGCTCGTAGCCGATGGCGGCGTACAGCGCGGCGACCGCCTGCTTGGTCCCGGGGCCGTAGGTGCCGGCCGCGTCGGAGCCGGGGTCGTGGCCGAGGGTGCGCAGGGCCTGCTGGAGCTGGCGTACGTCGTCGCCCTGGGTGCCCGGCTTCAGGTCCCGGTAGACGGGGAGGGTGCCGGGCAGGGCGAAGACGGGCCGGCCGGAGACCTCGGCCAGCACGCGGCCGGCCTGGAAGGTCTGCCCGGAGCGCACCATCACCTTGGTGACGACGGGCGCGGCCGAACCGTCGGCCGCGATGCCGGCCGGCGCCAGGTCGACGGTCTGCGAGGCGGCGACGATCCCGCGGGTGACCACGGTGTCGGCGAGCACACGTCGCTCGACGGGCGCGGTGAGCACGTCCGGGGCGGGCGGACCCGCGTCGGCGGCGGCCTGGGCCGGCGACTTCACGAACGTGGAAGTCCACACGGCGGCGCCCGCGAGCACCACGGCACCCGTCGCCAGGGCCGCCACGGCACGCTTGCGCCGCGACAGCCCGGAGCCGGTCCCCGACTGGGACATGCTTCCCCCAAATTCGCTCTCCGGCTGCGGCGTTGGTCCACCGAAACGGTCAGTTCCAGCCACCCGCAACCGTGTTCGAGCACAGACGATCACCCGCACAAGAAGCCTGTCAAGTGGGTTCCGACGCACCGTCAAGTACTGGTCATGGCCTGTGGTTTACTGGGCGTCAGCTTTCGGCCATCAAGATCACTTCTGGCCGTTCAGGCAGCTCACACTTGCCTCACAGACAGCGGCCCGTGTCAGGATCCTCGACGGCTCGCAGTCCCAGCCATGACCGAAAAACAGGGGGAACAATCATGCGTATCGGTGCAAAGCTCGCCGGTCTCGCGCTCGCCGCGGGCGCCGTGGCGGTCACGACCACGCCCGCCGGCGCCTACGAGTTCGACAACTACAAGGACGGCTACTGCGTGGCGCAGGAGCTGTGCATGTACTACCACTCCGCCGGCTACTCCTCGTCGTCCATGATGGACTACTACGACGAGGAGCCCACGCACCACGACGACCGCTTCCTGGCCTCCGGTCCCGGTCAGGGCCAGGTCGTGGGCAACAACGCCTCGTCCGCGAAGTGCTGGGGCACCCGGTACAACTACGCGATCTTCTTCAACTCCAACTTCACGGGCCAGCGGCACAACCACACCTGCGACGGTGTGCGCCGTGACACGCCGGGCTGGCTGCAGAACAACAACGCCTCCAGCTACGAGCCCTACTAGGCCGGCCGGTACACCTTGCGCACCACCAGGCTCGGCCTGGCGCTGGGCTGCGCCGCTCTCGTGTTGAGCGGCTGCTCCTCCTCGGACTCCGGGACCGACCGGTCCCGGTCCGGGGACGCCCCGCCGGTCGATTTCAAGACACCTCCGCCGGTCACGGCCACGCCCACCCTGCGCGCCTCCACCGCCCTGGAGCTGCCGCTGGAGGCGTACGCCTGGACCGACTCCGAGGAGCGCACCCGCCGCCAGGGCGAGGACCTGCTGGCCGCGCAGTGCATGCGCGGCTACGGCTTCGACCTGGCGCCCCGCCCCGCCTACCAGGGCGACAAGGCGCTGCGGGACTCCCGCCGCTACGGCATCAGCGACCCCGACACGGCATCGCGCTTCGGCTACCGCATCGACCCGGCGGACCGCGGCCCCAAGCCGCCCGAGGAGAACTACTCCTCCGCGGAGTCCCTCGTGCTGTTCGGCCCCCAGGACGGACAGGGCGCGAACCGGACCGCCGACGGCAAGACGGTGCCCAAGGGCGGCTGTTGGGCCAAGGCCCTGCGCGACCTGGCCGCCGACGGACCCGAAGTACGCCCGGACGAGGAGGAGTTCGCCGACCAGCTGGCGATCTTCACCTACCAGGAGTCGCAGAAGGACCCCCGGGTGAAGAAGGCGTTCTCCGCCTGGTCCGCCTGCATGAAGGACAAGGGCTACTCCTACAAGGGCCCGATGGACGCGGTGGAGGACCCGGCCTTCAAGAACACGGCCACGGCCTCCCGGCGCGAGATCCAGGTCGCCGAGGCGGACGTCGCCTGCAAGCAGCGGCACAACGTCATCGGTGTCTGGTACGCGGTCGAGGTCGCCTACCAGGAACGCGCCGTCGAGCAGAACCAGCAGCAGCTCGACACGCTCAAGCAGCGCAAGGAGGCCATCCTCCGGACCGCCGCCCGCGCCGGGGCCACGCCGTGAGGCGCACGGCCCCCGTCGTGCTGCTCGCCGTGCTGCTGACGGCCTGCTCGTCCGGCACCGACAGCGCCGACAGCGCCCACCGCACCGACGGTCCCGCCGCGCCCGGGACCCCGGCGGCCGCGGCCCCCGCACCGCGCATCACCCTGCCGCTCGACCCGTACCAGGTCTCCGACGAGGACTACTCCACCGTCTCGCGGGCCCTCGCGGAGCTCACCGACCGCTGTATGCGCGAGCAGGGCCTGCGCTACGACGAGGAGGCGCCCGAGGGCGTCGCCACCTCGGCCACCGGCACCGGGCACGAGCGCCGCTACGGCATCACCGTGCCGGAGACCGCCGAGAAGTACGGCTACCACCTGGACGGCACGCCGAGCCGGCAGGTGACACCGGCGCCGCAGTCCAAGCGCTACCAGCGCGCGCTGATGGGCACGGGCAAGCCCACCGGCACCGACGGGCAGTTCGACGACGGCTGCGCCGGCCGCGCGCACCTGGAGCTGGAGAAGGGCATCGACATGGATGCCGTGGACCTCCCGCAGTGGTACAAGCGGGAGTCCTTCCAGCAGTCGCTGCGCGAGCCGCTGGTGACGAAGGCGTTCGCGGCCTGGTCCGGCTGCATGGCCGAGTCAGGACACCACTTCCGCACCCCGCTGGACCCGCTCGCCGACCGCAAGGTGCTGGGCGAGAAGGTGACGCCGTACGAACGCGCGGTGGCCACGGCCGACATCGCCTGCAAGCAGCGGACCGGGCTCGTCGCCGCCTGGCGGAACACCGAGGCCTCGCTCCAGCGCACTCTCATCGAGTCCCGCGGCCCGCAGCTGGCGAAGGCGCGGGGGGAAGCGGCCCGGCTCATCGCCCGGGCCGACGAAATCGTCGGTGCCGACAAGAACTGACCTGGCACCGAGCCACAGGCCGGCCGTGCACGACGGCCTGCCGAAACCGAGGGGAACCCACATGAACCGCTGGGCCACGCTGGCCACGGCCGGTGCCGCGGCACTGACCTCCGTGCTCGCCTACTCGAGCACCGCGCAGGCCGCCGACGGCACCTGCGAGATCCAGGAAGCCTGCTACTACTTCAACTCCAACACCTCGGGGTCGATGATCGACTACGAGGGCGACCAGTGGACCCACCACGACGACTACTTCATCTCGTCCGGCAACGGCCAGGGCCAGGTCGTCGGCAACAACGCGGCCTCGCTGTTCTGCAACATGGGCCCGCTGTTCACCTGTGAGACCTGGTTCAACTCCGGCTACGGCGGCGACTCGTTCAAGACGCTGGGCACCAAGCGCGTCAACCTGCCGCTCTGGCTGAAGAACAACAACGCCTCCAGCAAGAAGTACTACTCGGGCGGCTGCAGCGGCCCCGGCTGCTGACCAGAGGTCAGTGTGAGCCGGCGTCCGCCCGCACCGCCGGGCGCCGGCTCGCGATCACCTTCCTGGCCAGCGACTTCGGGCTGGTCAGGAAGCCCCAGCCCCAGGACATGTGCATGGTGGCCAGCGCGACGGGGATCTGCAGCCGGGCCTTCGGCGACATGCCCTTGCCCGCCGGGAGCGAGCCCGCGACGATCGCCGCGAGATAACCGCCGGGGACGACCAGGCCCCACGGCGTGACCAGGGCACCCACCACGATCCCGGCCGCGATCGCGCACACCGCCACCGGCGGGGCGAGATAGCGCAGGTTGATCGACCCGGAGTGGTACCGGGCGACCACGTGCCGCCACCGCCCGTAGTCCTTGTACTGCTTGGCCAGCGCCTTCACGCTCGGCCGCGGCCGGTAGGAGACCTTCAGCTCGGGCGAGAACCAGATGAGACCCCCGGCCTCCCTGATCCGGAAGTTCAGCTCCCAGTCCTGGGCGCGGATGAACTCCTCGTTGTAACCGCCCTGCTGCTCCAGCGCCTCGCGCCGGAAGACACCGAGGTAGACGGTCTCGGCGGGACCGGCCTGACCGCCCGTGTGGAAGGCCGCGTTGCCGACGCCGACCTTCGAGGTCATCGCGGCCGCGACCGCGGCCTCCCAGGCGTTCTCGCCCTCGGCGTGCATGATCCCGCCGACGTTCTGCGCGCCGGTCTCCTCCAGAAGCCGTACGGCGGTCGCGATGTAGTTCGGCGACAGCATGCCGTGCCCGTCGACCCGGACGACGACCGGATGCCGGGAGGCCTTGATCGCGGCGTTGAGGGCGGCGGGCGTACGGCCGGTCGGATTGGGGACCGTGTGCACCCGCGGGTCCTCGGCCACCAGCTCGGCCGCGATCTCGTCCGTACGGTCCGTGGACGGACCGAGGGCGATCACGACCTCCATCTCACCGGCGTACTCCTGCGCGAGGATCGCCTGGACGGCGTGACGCAGATGCCGCTCCTCGTTGAGGACGGGCATGATCACAGAAACGGCGGGGAGCTGCACGTCGGACTTCGCGTTCATAGGGGGCTCACGTTACCGCGAACGGGGGACACCCATGCGCCCCGGCCGTGGCGGTGCCCCGGACCGGAGATCGTATGGGCCTACGGTGCTCACGGATCCCGCGTACGGCCTCGCCCGGAGGTGTCCCTTGCCCACGCCGCCCAGGTCCCCCGGCCGGCCGCAGTCCCACCCGCAGCCCCGCCCACGGCCGTCCCGCCGCGCGCCCCGGCCCGCCCCACGGCCGAAGCGGCCGCGCTGGGCCCTGCGGGCGGCCACGGCACTCTCGGTCGTCGTGCTCGCCGCGGCCGGCATCGGGCACGCCGTCGTCACCAGCCTCGACGCGGACATCGCACGCGTCGACCCGTTCAAGGACATGAAGAACCGGCCGCGCGCCGGGCACGGCATGAACCTGCTGCTCGTCGGCACCGACGGCCGCGACCGGATCAGCGAGGAAGAGCGGCAGAAGTACCGGCTGGGCGGCGCCCCCTGCCACTGCACCGACACGATCATGATCGTGCACATCTCCGAGGACCGGGAGCGGGCCAGCATCGTCAGCCTCCCCCGCGACTCCTACGCCGAGCTGCCCGCGCACACCGACGCGACCACCGGCGAACACCACAAGGCCCACCCCATCAAACTGAACGCCGCCTACGCGGAGGGCGGGCCGCAGCTGACCGTGCGGACGGTCGAGAAGATGACCCGGGTGAAGATCGACCACTACCTGGAGGTCGACTTCACCAGCTTCATGCGGACCGTCGACGTCCTCGGCGGCGTCCGCGTCTGCACCGCCGAGCGCCTCGACGACCCCTACACCGGCCTGGACCTCGCCCCCGGCCCGCACGACCTGCGCGGCGGCGAGGCCCTGCAGTACGTGCGCTCCCGGCATGTCGACGGCGCCTCCGACCTGGGCCGCATGCAGCGCCAGCAGCGCTTCCTCGCCGCGCTGGTGGAGCGGGCGACCTCCTCGGGAGTGCTGCTGAACCCGCTGAAGTTCCGGGACGTCACCCGGGCCGTGCTCGGCTCGGTCCGCGCGGACAAGGGCTTCGGCACCGGCGAGCTCCTCGACCTGGGCCGGGCGATGCGCACCTTCTCGCCGTCCTCCTCGGAGTTCGTCACCGTCCCCATCGGGCAGATGGGCTACGCCGTGAAGGGCATCGGCTCGACCCTGAAGTGGGACCCGGTGAAGTCGGCCCGTCTCTTCAAGTCCCTGCGCGAGGACAAGCCGCTGGCCGCGCACCGGCCGCGCAGCAGAGCCGTACGCGTCCCCGTGGCTCCCCAGCAGATCCGCGTCCAGGTCGAGAACGGCACCTCCACCGCGGGCCTCGGCCGCCGCGTCGACGCCGCGCTCGCCGCGACCGGCTTCGACACCACCCGCCGGCCGGCGAACGCCGCCCCGGTCCGGCGTACGACCGTCGCCTACGACCCCCGCTGGGACCGCTCCGCGCGATCCCTCGCCGCGGCCCTGCCGGGCAGCGAACTGCGACCGGTCAAGGGCCAGGGCGGCATCCTGAAGGTGATCGTCGGCCCGGACTTCGCGAAGGTCCGCAAGGTCCGGGCTGAGGATGCCCGGCAGGGCGAGTTCGGGGTGGTGCGAGGCGACGAGGTGAGCTGTCCCTGAGTCCCGCGCCGCAGGGCCTCCACCGGCTGGATACGGCCGGCCCGCCAGGCCGGGCAGAGCCCGGCGAGGACCCCGGTGAGCAGACCGATGGCGGGAGCCGCGGCCACGGTCGTGGGATGGATGACCGGCGTCCACTCGCGGACCATCGCGGTACCGATGACCGCGAAGGTGCCGAGGCTCGTGCCGACCGGCCCGCCGAGAGCCAGATGGCCGCGAGCAGCAGGAACAGCTGGTCGAGGTCGGAGGTGACCGCCGTCCTGAGCGAACGGGGGTCGGGCGGCGCCACGGCCTCGAAGTAGTCGGGATGCGCCGGACCGAGGGCGAGGGCCGCTTCACCGGCGACCTGCTGGGCGGCGCCGAGCTGCGTGGAGATCAGCATCTTGGCGCGGCTGCGGCTCGCCCCAGACCCGCTCGGCGGTCGTGCGCGGCACCACCACCGACAGCGGCACGTCCGGCTTGCGGTCGGCCTCGTCGACGATGCCGATCACGGTGAACGCGTCCTTGCCGATGAAGATCGCGGGGGACGTCTCCAGGGTCGTGATGCCGAGCTGTGCCGCCATGCCCGAAGCGATCACGGCGACCGCCTGCGCCTCGCGGTCGTGCACGACGGGCTTGCCGCCCTCGGCCGCGGGGGCGATGTCGACGGTCCGCGCCGCGGAGACGGTGCCGCGGGTGACCACGGTGTCGGTGACGACACCGGCAGCGACACCGCTCTGCGCCGACGTGCGACACCGCCTCGCCGGCCTTCGTCCGACACACCCTCTCCCCGCTGTCGCGCATGGATGAACCACCGGTCAGGCGGCATGAGCACCGGTCAGTGGACCACCGGCCAGAAAGATCGTCAACTCCCTTTATTTTCAGCCAATCTGACTTGAAATCACTCTTGAGGTGTCCGATTGTCGACTGATCTACTCAGGCGGCTCCTATCTGATCAAGTTCACGACAAGGAAGTCACGATGACGAGGCTCAAGAAGGCCGCGGCCGTCCTGGTCGCCGCCGGCGCCCTGATCGCGGGCGGTACCGCGACGGCCAGCGCGGGTAGCTACAACGGCTCCTGCGAGACCAGCAACGGCGGCGAGATCTGCCTCTACCGCTACGCGAACTACGGCGGCGCCCTGTACGACACGATCTACAGCAAGACCAACTACGACGGCTCGACCTACTACGGGACCTCCGTGCTGCTCAACAACACGGTCTCCTCGGTCAAGAACCGTGACTACGTGAACTCCATCGAGACCTTCACGGGCGAGAACTACACGGGCCTGCGCGTGCACGCCGACCCGGGCCTGGACCTGTGGGACATGGCCGTCTTCTGGGACGGCCAGACCGACAACGCCATGTCGTCGCACTGCTTCAGCAGCAACGCCTACTGCCCGTCCTGACGCGCACCGATCCGAGGGGATGCCACACCATGAGGAACTTCAAGAAGGCCGCGGCCGTCCTGGTCGCCGCCGGCGCCCTGATCGCGGGCGGTACCGCGACGGCCAGCGCGGGCAGCTACAACGGCTCCTGCGAGAGCAGCAACGGCGGCGAGATCTGCCTCTACCGCTATGCCGACTTCGGCGGCGGCCTGTACGACACCCTGTACAGCAAGACCAGCTACCCCGGCTCCACGTACTACGGCACCTCGGTGCTGATCGACAACACCATCTCGTCGGTCAAGAACCGTGACTACGTCAACGCCATCGACGTCTACACGGGCGAGAACTACACCGGCTCGCGCACCCACGCCGACCCCGGCCTGGACCTGTGGGACATGGCCGTCTTCAGTGACGACAACGCGATCTCCTCGCACTGCTTCGAGAACAACGCCTACTGCCCCGGATGATGAACACACGCAACAGGATCGGCGGGCTGCTGCTCGTCGCCGCGCTCGCCTGGACGGGCACCGCGTGCTCGTCCGACGAGCAGGCCCAGGACAACCCCGCCGAACAGCCGTACAAGGTGCAGGCGTCGAAGACCTGGGGCGGCGTCGCCATCAGCCTGCCGATCGACTCGTACACCGTCACCTCGGAGGAGCGGGAGGCGCTCGGCCAGGCCGTCGCCACACTGGCGGGCGACTGCATGAAGCGCTACGGCGTCGACTGGCCGGCCCCCCTGCCGCCGACGCCGCGGAACCTGAACTCCAACGCCCGCCTCTACGGGGTGAACGACCTGGAGTCGGTGGCCGCCTACGGCTACCACCCGCCGCTGCCCAAGGGCATGACCGCCCAGCAGGCCGAGCAGACGAGCGCGCGGTCCCGTGCGCACTACGCGAACGTCTCTCCGGCCGCGGTCACGCTCTACAACGGCGAGGGGCCCACGTCGGTCAACGGCAAGGACGTCCCCAAGGGCGGCTGCCTCGGCGAGACCCGCCGCAAGGTCGGCCTGGAGGACGCCAACCGCCTCGACCTCACCTTCAACAAGGTCAACCTCCAGGCGTCCGAGCAGGCGGGGAACGACCCACGGGTCGGCGCCCTGAACAAGCGCTGGGCCGCCTGCATGAAGGAGGCCGGCTACCACTACACGGACCCGCTGGCCGCCGCCGGCGATCCGGCGTGGACGGCGGGCGAGGGCGGCGACGGCAGCACGGACAGCGACTCCGTCGGCGCTCCCGAGGCCCGGGAGATCACCGTCGCCTCCACCGACGTCCGCTGCAAGCAGCGCGTGGACTACGTCCGCACCCGCGTGGGTGTCGAGGCGGAGTACCAGAACAAGCTCATCGAGCAGAACATCACGGCCCTCACCGCGGACCGTGACACCTGGAAGTCGGCCATCGCCAAGGCGAACGACCTGATGGCGAACCGCGGCTGAACCAGAAGGGGGGCCGGTCCGCGCGGACCGGCCCTCCCTGCGCGGGGCGAAGCCCCGGCGGCACTCAGTCCTCGTAGCCCTCCGCCGCCCGCTTCTCGCGGAGCTCCATGATCGCGCGGCGGCGGGCGAGGCGGTGGGTGCGGCGGATCTGGGCCTCCTGGTAGCGGCGGCGGTCGCGGTCCGTCTCCGGGACGACCGGGGGCACACGGCGGGGCTTGCCGTCGGCGTCGACCGCGGCGAAGACCAGGTAGGCCGAGCCGACCTGGGTGGCGGGGGCGGACTCGTTCCAGCGCTCGGCCAGGACGCGGACGCCGACCTCCATCGAGGTGCGGCCGGTCCAGTTGACCTGGGCCTTCACATGCACCAGGTCGCCGACCCGGACCGGCTCCAGGAAGGCCATCTCGTCCATGGACGCGGTCACGGCGGGCCCGCCGCTGTGCCGGCCCGCCACGGCTCCGGCCGCGTCGTCGACCAGCTTCATGATCACGCCGCCGTGCACCGTGCCCAGCAGGTTGGTGTCGCTGTGGGTCATGATGTGGCTGAGCGTGGTCCGGGACGCCGCGGTGGGCTTGCCCGGGATGTCCGCGTTCTCCATGTCGGCGGTACTGGCCTGGTCTGTCATGGCGTCCACCTTATGCCGAACCGGCAGGTGGGAACTTTGTGTCAGCTTGGCAACAGCACTGCCCCCGTTTTCCTCGGTCTCTTGTGGAGCACACGGTCGGGCCCGGCACACTGTTCGGCATGAACGATTGGCCCGAGGGATGGTCCGACGAGAACCGCGGCAGCCGCGGCCCCCGCTACGGCGGCGGCAGCACCGGTGCGCAGCCCGAGGGCGCGCGCGTGATGCGGCAGGTCAGGCGTGGCCCGTCCGCGGGCGGCCGGCAGGCGCCGCCCCAGCACGGCGGAGTCCCGCAGCAGCCGTCGTACGTCGACGGCGGCGGTGACGACTTCGGCGGCTACGACAGCGGCTACAACACCGGCCAGGTCTACGGCAGCCCCGGTGGCGGCGGACCGCGTGAGCCTGGTCACCCCGGCGGGCCCCGGCCCCGGCCGAACTGGCGGCGCCGGATCAAGTGGACCGCGATCACCGTCACGACCGTGCTGTTCGTCACGGCGGTCGGCACCTACTTCTGGGCCGACTCCAAGCTCAACCGCGAGGTCGACCTGTCCAAGGTCATCGAGCGGCCCGAGGCGGGCGAGGGCACGAACTACCTGATCGTCGGCTCCGACAGCCGCGCCGGCATGACCTCCGAGCAGAAGAAGAAGCTGCACACCGGGTCCGCCGAGGGCAAGCGCACGGACTCGATGATGATCCTGCACACCGGCGACGGCGCCCCGACGCTGGTCTCCCTGCCGCGTGACTCGGACGTGGAGGTCCCCAGCTTCGTGGGCTCCGAGTCCGGCAAGACGTACCCCGCGACCGGCCGGCATGTGAAGCTGAACGCCGCGTACGCCGAGGACGGGCCCGAGCTGCTGGTCCGTACCGTCGAGTACAACACCGGCCTGCACATCGACCACTACGTCGAGATCGGCTTCGCCGGCTTCGCGAACATCGTGGACGCGGTCGGCGGCGTCGAGATCGACATCCCGAAGGCATTCAAGGACAAGAACTCCGGCGCCGACTTCGAGGCGGGCAAGCAGACCCTCGACGGCCAGGAGGCCCTCGCCTTCGTCCGTACCCGTTACGCCTTCGCCCGTTCCGACCTGGACCGCACCAAGAACCAGCAGAAGTTCCTCGCCGCGCTGGCGAGCCAGGTCGCGACCCCGAGCACGATCCTCAACCCGTTCAGGCTCTACCCGACCATGGGCGCGGGCCTGGACTCCCTGATCGTCGACAAGGACATGGGCCTGTTCGACCTGGCCGACATGTTCTGGGGGATGAAGGGCGTCAGCGGCGGCGACGGCAAGTCCATGAACATGCCCCTCGCGGGCACCACCGGCAGCAACCTGCTGTGGGACAAGGACAAGGTCAAGACGCTGGTGAACCAGCTCAACAACGACGAGACGGTCACGGTCTCGGGCGACTGACCCCGGCCTACGCGTGCGCGGAGGCCAGCAGCGCCCCGTGCTCCAGCACCAGCTCGCCGTCGCCGGCGTACTCGGCGGCGGCGAGTACGTCGTACGCACTGCGGATGCGTACGACGGTGTCGGCGTCCTGCGCCGTGACGATCAGGCCGATCGTCGCGAGGCCCGCGGCGGCGGCGCTCCACCACTCCTCGACGCCGGCGCGGTGCGTGAAGCGGGTCTCGGCGCAGGCGGCGCCGGTGAAGCCGGCCTCGGTCAGCAGCCCTGTGACCCCCTCGGGGGTGCGGGGGAAGTCCTCGGCGGGGTCCAGCCGGGGCAGGTCCGGCGGGGGTGTGACACCCGCGGCCTGCAGGGCTCGGCCGAACAGCTCCATGCCCGCCTGGCGGCCGGGGCTCCACAGGGTGAGGGCGAGACGGCCGCCGGGCTTCAGGACGCGGCGCAGCTCGGTGAGAGCGGTGCGGGGGCGGCCGACGTGGTTGAGCACGAAGTTGGCGACGACGGCGTCGAACTCGCCGTCGGAGAAGGGGAGTTCGGGGAGGGCGGCTTCCTGGGCGTCGATGCCCCGGGTGCGCGCCAGCCGGGCCATCCCGGCGTCGGCGTCCACCGCGCGCACCTTCGCGCCCCGGGCCTGGGCGGCGAGGGCCGCCGTACCCGTGCCGGTGCCGACGTCGAGGACGTACGTGCCGGTGGTGACGGCGGCGGCGTCCAGCAGGGCCGGTACGGGGTGGGCGCAGAGCCGGGCGAAGGTGGCGTCGTAGGCGTCGGCGCGTCCGGCCCACATGCGCCGTTCGGAGGCGTCGAAGGAGGTCATGGCCGTCATCATGCCTTGCGCCCCACGCCCGCGAAGTGGGTGACGTCCACGGGCTCGCCCGCCTGGTCGGGACGCCAGCGGGAGCAGGTGACGATGCCGGGCTCCAGCAGGTCGACGCCGTCGAAGAAACGGGTGAGGTCGGCGCGGGTGCGCAGGGTCATGGGGGCCGAGCCCTGGCTGTTCCAGTACTCGACGGCCTGGGTCATGGCCTCGCCGTCGACCTCGGTGGTGGGGTGCGACAGGACGAGGTGGCTGCCGGAGGGCAGGGCGTCGAGGAGGCGGCGGACGATGGAGACGGCCTCGTCGGTGTCCATGACGAAGTTGAGGATGCCCAGCATCGTGACGGCCACCGGGCTGTCCAGGTCCAGCGTCTCGGCGGCCCCGCGCAGGATCGCCTCGGGGTCGTGGACGTCCGCCTCGATGTAGTCGGTCGCGCCCTCGCGGGTGCTGGTGAGCAGCGCGTGGGCGTGGGTGAGCACGAGCGGGTCGTTGTCGACGTAGACGATCCGGCAGGTGGGGTCGACGCGCTGGGCGACCTCGTGCGTGTTCTCGGCGGTCGGCAGCCCGGTCCCGATGTCCAGGAACTGCCGCACCCCCGCCTCCCCGGCGAGATGGCGCACCGCCCGCGCGAGGAACGCCCGGTCCGCGACGGCCGAGCGGGGCAGCGCCGGCACGAAGGAGAGGATCTGGTCGCCGACCTCCTGGTCCACCGGGTAGTTGTCCTTGCCGCCCAGCCAGTAGTTCCAGATGCGCGCCGAGTGCGACACATCGGTCCGCAGCCGGTTGACCCGGGCGACGCCTTCGTCGTGCGGCAGGACGGGGTCGGACATGGCGCCTGGTCTCCTTCGGGCAGGAATGATCGGTTGCGCCCTCAACCTAGACACAATCGACCGCTGTTGTCGGCCACTTGACCGAAGACACCGACAGCCCCCGACCGGATGTCCGGGCAGGGGCTGTCATCGAGTCGGGGCGCCTTACGGCAGGTTGCGCGCCATCACGATGCGCTGGACCTGGTTCGTGCCCTCGTAGATCTGGGTGATCTTGGCGTCGCGCATCATGCGCTCGACCGGGTAGTCACGGGTGTAGCCGTAGCCGCCGAGGAGCTGGACCGCGTCGGTGGTGACCTCCATCGCCACGTCGGAGGCGAAGCACTTGGCCGCCGCGCCGAGGTAGGTCAGGTCGGCGTCGCCGCGCTCGGAGGCGGCGGCGGCCTGGTAGGTCAGGGCGCGGGCGGCCGAGATCTTCATGGCCATGTCGGCGAGCATGAACTGGATGCCCTGGAAGTCGGCGATGGGCTTGCCGAACTGCTTGCGCTCCTGGACGTAGCCCTTGGCGTAGTCGAGGGCCCCCTGGGCGATGCCGAGGGCTTGGGCGGCGATGGTGATGCGGGTGTGGTCGAGGGTCTTCATCGCGGTGGCGAAGCCGGTGCCCTCCTCGCCGATCATGCGGTCGGCGGGGATGCGGACGTTGTCGAAGTAGACCTCGCGGGTCGGGGAGCCCTTGATGCCGAGCTTCTTCTCCGGCGCGCCGAAGGAGACGCCCTCGTCGCCCTTCTCGACGACGAACGCCGAGATGCCCTTGGAGCGCTTGGTCGGGTCGGTGACCGCCATCACCGTGTAGTACTCGGAGACGCCCGCGTTGGTGATCCAGCGCTTCACGCCGTTGAGGACGTAGTGGTCGCCGTCGCGGACCGCCTTGGTCTTCATGCCGGCCGCGTCGGAGCCGGCGTCCGGCTCGGAGAGGCAGTAGGAGAACATGCCGTCGCCCTTGGCGAGCGGGGTCATGTACTTCTTCTTCAGGTCCTCGGAGCCGGAGATGATCACCGGCAGCGAGCCCAGCTTGTTCACCGCCGGGATCAGGGAGGAGGACGCGCAGACGCGGGCCACCTCCTCGATGACGATCACGGTGGCGAGGGCGTCCGCGCCCGCGCCGCCGTAGGACTCGGGTACGTGCACCGCGTGCAGGTCGTTGGCGACCAGCGCGTCGTGCGCCTCCTGCGGGAAGCGCGCCTCCTCGTCCACCGCGGCGGCGTACGGCGCGATCTTCGCCTCGGCCAGGGAGCGGACGGCGTCGCGGAGCATGTCGTGCTCCTCGGACGGGCGGTACAGGTCGAAGTCAGCCGATCCGGCCAAGGTCTCTCACGCTCCAAAGACGCTGTGATGCTGGCGCTAATTACCGTTAAGTAACCCAAATTTTAGTGCCCCCGCTCACTTCAGTGATACGTGAGCTAGGCGACAGCGGGAAAGTGCCCGCCCTATGGGGCCCACCTGGGTTCCACCTGCCCCGGCTATGCTCGGGCACCGACCCCCGTCGGTACACCCCTATCGGTCTCCCTGGAGCGTCCATGGCCCTGAAGATCACCGTGATCGGCACCGGTTATCTCGGTGCCACCCACGCCGCCGCGATGGCGGAGCTGGGCTTCGAGGTGCTCGGGCTCGATGTCGTCGAGGAGAAGATCGACCTGCTGCGGCAGGGCCGGGTGCCGATGTACGAGCCGGGGCTCGAGGAGCTGCTGCGCCGGCACGTGGCGGGCATCGAGGGGTCGAGCGGACGGCTGCGCTTCACCACCGACTACGCCGAGGCGGCCGCCTTCGGTGACGTCCACTTCGTCTGTGTGAACACCCCGCAGCGGCACGGCGAGTACGCCTGCGACATGTCGTACGTCGACTCCGCCTTCGCCGCGCTCGCCCCGCACCTGAAGGGCCCCGCGCTCGTCGTCGGCAAGTCGACCGTGCCCGTGGGCTCCGCGGAGCGGCTGGCCGCCTACCTCGCCGAGCACGCGCCCGCGGGGGCGGACGCCGAGGTGGCCTGGAACCCGGAGTTCCTGCGGGAGGGCTTCGCGGTGCAGGACACGCTGCACCCGGACCGGATCGTGGTCGGGGTGCGCAGCGAGCGCGCCGAGAAGCTGCTGCGCGAGGTGTACGCGACGCCGGTCGGCGAGGGCACGCCGTTCGTGGTCACCGACTTCCCGACGGCCGAGCTGGTGAAGACCGCCGCGAACTCCTTCCTCGCCACCAAGATCTCCTTCATCAACGCCATGGCCGAGGTGTGCGAGGCCGCCGGCGGCGATGTGGTCGAGCTGGCGGAGGCCATCGGGTACGACGACCGGATCGGAGCGAAGTTCCTGCGCGCCGGGATCGGCTTCGGCGGCGGCTGTCTGCCCAAGGACATCCGGGCGTTCATGGCGCGCGCCGGTGAGCTGGGCGCGGACCAGGCGCTGACGTTCCTGCGGGAGATCGACTCGATCAACATGCGGCGGCGCGGCCAGATGGTGGAGATGGCCCGCGAGGCGCTCGGCGGCGGGTCGTTCCTCGGCCGGCGGGTCGCGGTGCTGGGCGCGAGCTTCAAGCCGGACTCCGACGACGTACGGGACTCGCCCGCGCTGAACGTGGCCGGGCAGATCCACCTCCAGGGCGGCCAGGTCACCGTGTACGACCCGAAGGGCATGGCCAACGCAAGGCGGCTGTTCCCGACCCTCGGGTACGCCGACTCGGCCCTGGAGGCCGTGCGGGGCGCGGACGTCGTGCTGCATCTGACGGAGTGGCGGGAGTTCCGCGAGCTGGACCCCGAGGCGCTCGGTGAGGCCGTCAAGGCCCGGGTGATCCTCGACGGGCGCAACGCCCTGGACCCGGAGGTGTGGCGGCGGGCCGGGTGGACGTACCGGGCGATGGGGCGTCCCGCGGCCTGATCGCCGTACGGGACCCAAGGAACGGGTGACGCCGTTTCGGCCGAGGCTCAGTCGGCCGAAACGGCGTCTTTTCGCATTCTGCCGCACGGACGGCCACCGGCAGGGCGAGGTCGCTACTTCGCCCGGTAGCGGCGCATCTTCGCGCGGGCCCCGCACACCTGCATCGAGCACCAGCGGCCGCGTCCGGCGGGGCTGCGGTCGTAGTACGCCCAGTGGCAGGTGGTGGCCTCGCAGGCCTTGAGGCGGGTCCAGGTGCCGGCCACCAGCGCCTCGGCGACGGCGGCGGCGACCCTGGAGAGCAGCGGGCCCTCGGCGGCGGGGGCGAGGCGGGCGGAGCCGTCGGTGTCGTCGACGGCGACCAGCAGCGGGGCGGCGGCGAGCAGCGTGCCGAGCGGGGTCACCGCGCGGTGCGGCGGGTGGCCGGCGTGGGCGAGCAGGGCGACGCGCAGGGACTCGCGCAGCTCGCGGGCGTCCGGCACTTCCCCCTGGGTGAGCCCGAGGCGCGCCCGGCCGTCCTCGGTGTCGAGCGCGTCGGCGCCCGACTCGATGTCCAGGGTGTTGACCAGGGACTCGATCAGGGCGAGGCCTCCGGGCGCGGGTGATCTCTCGCTCATGAGGGCACGCTACCTCCCCGCTTTTCCCTTGCGACGTTACTGCCTATGCGGCAGCATGGGGTAACAGTTACCGGTTACCAACGTCTTGCGGTAACCGGGTGTTCCCGAGGAGGAGTCATGACTGTCGCCAAGCTGGGTGCCGTCGTCCTGGACTGCCCCGACCCCGCCGCGCTCGCCGCGTTCTACGCCGGTGTCCTCGGCGGCGGCGTCGAGGGCGAGGGCGAGTGGGTGGACCTGAAGGTGCCGGGCGGACAGGCGCTGGCGTTCCAGGCCGCGCCGGGGTACGTCGCGCCCGAGTGGCCCGCCCCCGACCACTCGCAGCAGTTCCATCTCGACCTGACCGTCGAGGACCTGGACGCGGCCGAGAAGGAGGTCCTCGCCCTCGGCGCCCGCCCGCTGGACACCGAGGACCGCTCCCGCACCTGGCGGGTGTACGCCGACCCGGCGGGCCACCCGTTCTGTCTGTGCGCCTCCTGACGGGCTAGGCGCCCCGGGAGTAGCGGCCGGGGGTGGTGCCCGTGAGGCGCTTGAAGTGGCGGGTCAGGTGCGGCTGGTCGTAGAAGCCGGCCGCGGGGGCCACCTCGGCGGGCGGCAGGCCGGCCAGCAGCAGCCGCCGGGCGTGGTCGACCCGGCGGCCCATCAGGTACTGGTGCGGGGCGAGGCCGAAGGCCGCGGTGAAGGCCCGCACGAGGTGCGCGGGGTGGGCGTGCAGCGCCTGTGCCGCCTCCTTCAGGCTCACCCCGTCGGGCAGCCGGGCGTCCAGCAGGTCGCGCAGCCGGTGGGCGACGCCCCGGTCCGCCGCGGGCGTCGCCGTCATGAGCCGGGGGCGCAGATGGTGGCGCAGCCGCTCGCCGATCAGGGCCAGGCGGCTCTCCGCCTCCAGCGCGTCACCCCGGTCGGCGAGGGCCGTGTGCAGCCGGCCCACCCGGTGGCGCAGCAGCGGGTCGACCAGGTCCGGTCCGTCGACCGCCGGGCCGATCAGCGTCTCGTCGAGCCGGGTCAGGTCCAGGTAGAGGACGCGTTTGCGGAAGCCGCCGGCCGTGGCGGGCGAGCCGTTGTGCGGGACCTGCGGCGGGAGCAGGGTCACGGTGTCGCGGGCGGTGCCGTGCTCGCGGCGGTCGAGGTCGTAGCGGACGGCGCCCTCGTCGACGATCAGCAGGGTCCACACGTCGTGGACGTGCATCGGGTAGGCGTGCTCGGTGAAGCGGGCGTGGAACACCTCGACGACACCCGGGACACGCGGGCGCCACGCGGAGACCTCGTTGCGGGCTGCCACCATGCAAAGAACGTACAAGAACGCGCGGGCGGGCGGTCGGCAGTCTCATGACATGACCACAGGCATGACCACCGAGAACACCCCCGTACGGTTCGACACCAAGATCGCCGTGCTGCTGCGCGAGGACCTGGAGTCCTGGCAGCGGCTGAACGTGACCGCGTTCCTCGTCAGCGGTCTGGGCACGGAGCTGCCCGAGGTGATCGGCGAGCCGTACGCCGACGCCGACGGCACCCCGTATCTGCCGATGTTCCGCCAGCCGGTGCTGGTCTTCGAGGGCACGAAGGAGACGCTGACCGCGGCACACGGCCGCGCCCTGGCGCGCGCCCTGCCCCGGGCGGTGTTCACCTCCGACCTGTTCGCCACCGGCAACGACCGCGACAACCGCGCTGCGGTGCGGGCCGTGCCGGCGGATCAGCTGGACCTGGTCGGCCTCGCGGTGTACGGGCCGCGCAACGCCGTCGACAAGGTCCTCAAGGGTGCGCGCATGCACCCCTGAGCAGGTGAAGGACCTAGGCGGTTCGAATGAAGCCGACCGTTCCCGCTGCGCCGCCGGACGGGCGTTTCAAGATCACTGTGGTGCCATTCGGTTGATCTCATCCAATACCGGACAGGAAGATCGAATGTCTCTCCGAAGACTGGCGCGTTCCCTGGGCAGCCTCGCGGTGGCCCTGGGCGTCGCCATCGCACTGCCCGCGACCGCCGACGCCGCATCCACGACCCGCCAAGGTCCGCCCCTGGTCATCGAGAAGACCGTCGACACGCCGACGCCGTTCACCCAGGGACAGTTCGTCACGTACACCCTCGCCGTGTCGAACTCCGAAGGCGCGACCCCCTCGGGCTCGGTGATCGTCGGCGACGCGCCGCAGGGCCCCGGCCTGGTCATCGTCAGCCTGCAGGGCACGAACTGGGCATGCTCGGGAAGCAACTGCACCTACATGGGCCCCGCCGTGGAGGCGGGGGGTGACTACCCGCCGATCACGGTCACCGCCGAGGTGACCGAGAACGCCCCGAGCGAGGTGTGCAACAACGCCGTCGTCGGGACCGTCGGCAGTGGCACCAGCGACGAGGACACCGTCTGCAGCCCCGTCACGCAAGGCCCCCCGGCCGACGCCGCCGAGCTGTCCCTCACCAAGTCGCACTCGGGCACCTTCGCCCAGAGCGGCACCGGCACCTACACGCTCACGGTCTCCAACGCCTCCGGCGCAGGCCCGACCGAGGGGACGGTGACCGTGACGGACACCCTGCCCACGGGCGTCACCTACAACAGCGCCACCGGCACCGGGTGGATGTGCAGCCAGGCCTCGGGCACCGTCACCTGCACCCGCAGCGACGAGCTGGAAGCCGGGGAGAGCTACCCGCCGATCGCGCTCACCGTCGGCGTCACACCGAGCGCGGCCTGCAGCTTCACCAACTCGGCGACCGTCTCCGGCGGCGGCAGCCAGTCGGACACCGCGAGCGACACGACGACGGTCAGCGGCGGCACCTGCGACGGAGGTGACGGCGGCGACGGCGACGGGGGGTCGATCCTGCCGATCGACATCAGCGGCATCCTGACGGCGTTCAACAACGTCAGCGTGAACAACAACATCAACAGCCCGCAAGGCACGAACACGACGAACCAGAACTTCGCCGTGGACGGTTCCACTTCCTGAACAGCCGGTTCACGGCGGTGGCAGGGCGCATCGGGTCGGGGCCGGTTTCCTTCTCGGAGACCGGCCCCGACCCGTTGCGGGATCTAGCCGTCGAGTTCCGCGATACGGGCCGTGGAGGGCTCGCGGCGCTGCTGGGCCTCACGGGCCGTGAAGTCGGCCGTACGCAGGACCCGTTGGACGTTGCCCCAGGTGAGCAGGGCGAGGTCGGTCTCCGACCAGCCGCGGCGCAGGAGTTCGGCGATCAGGCGCGGGTAGCCGGAGGCGTCGGGCAGGTCCTGGGGGTGGGCTGCGCCGGAGTCGTAGGTGCCGGACAGGCCGACCGAGCCGGCGCCGGCGACCTCGCGCACATGGTCGAGGTGGTCGGCGACGTCCCGTACGGTCGGCCCGGTCTGCTCGGCCGTCAGCGGCACCATGCACAGGCCGCCCGCCGCGCCCAGCTCGGCCAGCAGGTCGTCGGGCAGGTTCGCCGGGTGCGGGCGCAGCGCCCGGGCGGCCGAGCGGGTGCACAGCACCGGTGTCCGGGACACCGCGAGGGTGCGCGCGGCGGTGGCCTGCGAGGCGCCGGACAGATCGGCGAGGACGCCGAGCCGGTTCATCTCGCGCACGGCCTCCTCGCCGAACCGGGTCAGTCCGGCCTCGCTGGCCCACGAGGTGCCGGTGAGGGTGAGCACCCGCAGGCCGAGGGAGTGCAGCACCCGCAGGATGGCGAGGGAGTCGTCGAGGGCGGCGGCCGTGGCCGGGCCGATCAGCACGGCCACCCGGCCGCAGTTGTGGGCGTCGATGACCTGCCCGGCGGTACGGGCCAGGCGCAGCCCCTCGGGGTGCGCGCCGATCACCGACCGCACCAGGTCCAGCTGCTCCAGCGTGGCCCCCACGGCCCGGTCCGCCGCCAGCCCCTCGGGCAGGTGCAGCGCCCAGAACAGCGCGCCGACATGGCCCTCGCGCAGCCGCGGCACATCCGTGTCGACGGCGCTCTCGCCGAGCTGGAGGTCGTACCAGGGCAGATGCCGCAGGGCCCAGGGCAGCCCGCTGTAGCCGTCGGCGACGGGGTGGGCGGCGAGGAGGGCGTGGGCCTCGTCCAGGGGGCCGGCCACGTCCGGGGCGGGCGCGGGCAGCGGCTCCGGCAGGGGCAGCTCGCCGATGCCCACGCTGGTGTGCAGTTCGTCCTGGAGGTCGGCCATGGCAGGCTCCGTACGTCATGATCGGCGGCGTGATCGGCAGTACAGTCACCGTCGCACGGAGGACGGCGGGGCTTCCTGGTGGGCGGGGCGTTCGGGGGTACGGGCCCCTCTCGAAGCCGTGGGGTAGGCCCCCTCGAAGCCGGGCTTGAATCTGACACTGGTGTCAGGTTCTACCGTGCGGTCATGACGCAGACAACGGACTTCCTGGCCCCGGCCCGGCTCGGCCGGCTCGCACTCCCCCACCACCTCGTGATGGCCCCGCTGACCCGCAACCGGGCGGCCGCCGACGGCACCCCGACCGACCTGATGGTCACCCACTACGCCGAGCGCGCCTCGGCCGGACTGATCATCGCCGAGGGCTCGACACCGAACCCGGTCGGACAGACGTATCCGAACATCACCGCCATCCACACCGACCGGCACGTGGCCGGCTGGCGGCGGGTCACCGACGCGGTCCGGGCGGCCGGCGGGCACATGTTCCTCCAGCTCCAGCACGGCGGCCGGGTCAGCCACCCGGCGACCACCGGACTGACCCCGGTCTCGGCGTCCGCGATCGCGCTGCCGGAGACCATCTTCACGCCGGGCGGCCACCAACCCGCCGCCGTCCCGCGCGAGATGACAGCCGGCGACATCCGCACCACGATCGCCGACTTCGCCGCCGCGGCCCGCCGGGCCGTCGACGCGGGCTTCGAGGGCGTGGAGGTGCACTCGGCCAACGGGATGCTGCTGCACCAGTTCCTCACGGCCGGCACCAACCGCCGTACGGACGGCTACGGCGGCCCTCTCGAGCGGCGGGTGCGGTTCGCGGTGGAGGTGACGGAGGCGGTGGCCGAGGCGATCGGCGCCGAGCGGGTGGGCGTCCGGGTCTCCCCCGGCGCCACCGTCAACGGCATCGACGAGGGCGACGAGACCGAGGAGCTGTACCCGGCGCTGGCCGCCCGTCTGCAGGGGATCGCCTATCTGCACCTGGTGCACGCCGACCCGGACTCCGCCGTGTTCCGGCGGCTGCGGCGCGACTGGCGGGGCACGCTGATCGGCAACCCGGTCCTGACGGACCTGACCACGGACGCCGTACGCGCCGGTTCCGAGCGGATGCTGGCCGGCGGCGCCGACCTCGTCGCGCTCGGGCGGCCGTTCCTCGCCAACCCGGACCTGGTCGAGCGGCTGCGCCGGGGCGCGCCCCTCAACCCGGTGCGGGAGCGGTACTTCATGTACACGGGCGGGGCGGCCGGTTACAACGACTACCCCGCCCTCGGCGGCGTCGGTCAGCCGTCGAGCGACTCGATCGTCGCGTTCGACGGCGCCCGGGTCGCCTGAAGCCCACGGGCCACGTCCTCCGCCGCGCCCAGCACCCGTACGGCGTTCTGCCAGGTGAGCTTGGCGAGGTCGGCCCTCGACCAGCCGCGGTCCAGCAGTTCGGCGATCAGCCGGGGGTAGCCGGAGACGTCGTCCAGGCCGTCCGGGGTGAACGCGGTGCCGTCGTAGTCGCCGCCGATGCCGAGGTGGTCGATGCCGGCGACCTCGCGCATGTGGTCGAGATGGTCGGCGACCGTGGCGACGGTGGCGACCGGACGCGGGTGGGCCTCCTCGAAGGCGCGGTGCACCTTCATCGCCTCGGCGGTGGTGTCGAGGTGGTGGAAGCCGTGGGCGCGCATGTTGTCGTCGGCCGCGGCCGTCCAGTCGACGGCCGCCTGGAGCACGAACTTCGGCACGAACGTCACCATGGCCATACCGCCGTTGGCGGGCAGCCGCTCCAGCACGTCGTCGGGGATGTTGCGCGGGTGGTCGCACACCGCCCGGGAGGAGGAGTGCGAGAAGATCACCGGCGCGGACGAGGCGTCCAGCGCGTCCCGCATGGTCGTCGCCGCCACATGCGACAGGTCGACGAGCATGCCGAGGCGGTTCATCTCCCGTACGACCTCACGGCCGAACGCGGTGAGCCCGCCCGCCCGCGGCTCGTCGGTCGCGGAGTCCGCCCAGTCGACGTTGTCGTTGTGGGTGAGCGTCATGTACCGCACGTCCAGCGCGTACAACCCGCGCAACGTGCCGAGCGAGTTGGCGATGGAGTGCCCGCCCTCGGCCCCCATCAGCGACGCGATACGGCCCTCCGCCCGCGCCGCCTCGAGATCCGCGGCCGTCGACGCGGCCCGCAGCTCCCGCGGATGACGCTCGATCAGCTGCCGTACGCAGTCGATCTGCTCCAGCGTCGCCTCGACCGGACCCGGCAGGTCCGCCCGCACATACACCGACCAGTACTGCGCCCCGACCCCTCCCTCCCGCAGCCGCGGCAGATCGGTGTGCAGATGCGCGTCCTGCCGTACGGCGATGTCCCGCGCGGCGAGGTCGTAGCGGACCTGCTCGCGCAGGGCCCAGGGCAGGTCGTTGTGGCCGTCGACGACCGGGAACTCGGCGAGGAGTTCCCGGGCGGCCTCCAGGGAGGAGGTCATCGGCGTCACTTCCCGAAGCCGAAGCCGTTCGCGGCGCCCTCGACCTTGGCGCGCAGGCGCTTGCCCTTCTCGGTGGCCTGGTCGTTGAGGTCCTGCTGGAAGTCGCGCATCTTGCCGAGGAGGTCCTCGTCGTGCGTGGCGAGGATGCGGGCGGCCAGGAGACCGGCGTTGCGGGCGCCGGCCACGGCCATGGTGGCCACGGGCACGCCGGCCGGCATCTGCGCGATGGAGAGCAGGGAGTCCATGCCGTCGAGGTACTTCAGCGGGACGGGGACGCCGATGACCGGGAGCGGGGTGACGGAGGCGAGCATGCCGGGCAGATGGGCGGCGCCGCCCGCACCGGCGATGATCACCTTCAGGCCGCGGTCGGCCGCCTGCTCGCCGTACGCGATCATCTCGCGGGCCATACGGTGCGCCGACACGACATCGACCTCGTACGCGATCTCGAACTCGTCGAGGGCCTTCGCGGCGCCCTCCATGACCGGCCAGTCGGAGTCCGAACCCATCACGATGCCAACAAGGGGGCTCATTCGGTGATCGTGCCTCTCAGGTAGTCGGCCGCGTGGCGGGCGCGCTCCAGCACGTCGGCCAGGTCGTCGCCGTAGGTGTTGACGTGACCGACCTTACGTCCGGGCTTCACGTCCTTGCCGTACATGTGGATCTTGAGCTGGGGGTCGCGGGCCATGCAGTGCAGGTACGCGTAGTACATGTCGGGGTAGTCGCCGCCGAGGACGTTCGCCATGACCGTCCACTTCGCGCGCGGGCGCGGGTCGCCGAGCGGCAGGTCGAGCACGGCGCGGACGTGGTTGGCGAACTGGCTGGTGATCGCGCCGTCCATCGTCCAGTGGCCGGAGTTGTGCGGGCGCATCGCGAGCTCGTTGACGAGGATGCGGCCGTCGCGGGTCTGGAACAGCTCGACGGCGAGGTGCCCGACGACGTCCAGCTCCTTGGCGATCCTGAGGGCCATCTCCTCGGCCTGCAGCGCGAGGGACTCCGCCAGGTCGGGGGCGGGGGCGATGACCGTGTCGCACACGCCGTTCACCTGGCGGGACTCCACCACCGGGTAGGCGACCGCCTGGCCGTGCGGGGAGCGGACGACGTTCGCGGCGAGCTCGCGCACGAAGTCGACCTTCTCCTCGGCGAGCACGGGCACGCCGGCGCGGAACGGGTCCGCCGCCTCCTCGACCGAGTCGACGACCCACACCCCCTTGCCGTCGTAGCCGCCGCGGACGGTCTTGAGGACGACCGGGAAGCCGTCCCCCTCGGCCCCTTCAGGGAGCCCTTCCGCCGCGAAGGCCGCCACGTCGGCGGGGTCGGACACGATCCGGTGCCGCGGGCAGGGCACCCCGATCGCGTCGAGCTTCGCGCGCATGACGCCCTTGTCCTGGGCGTGCACCAGCGCGTCGGGGCCGGGGCGCACGGGGATGCCGTCCGCCTCCAGGGCCCGTAGATGCTCGGTGGGTACGTGTTCGTGATCGAAGGTGATCACATCGCACCCCCGCGCGAACTCGCGCAGCGTGTCCAGATCGCGGTAGTCGCCGAGGACGACATCGCTCACGACCTGCGCCGCGGAATCCTGAGGGGTGTCACTGAGAAGCTTGAACCTGATGCCGAGCGGGATGCCTGCCTCGTGTGTCATACGAGCGAGCTGGCCCCCGCCGACCATGCCGACTACCGGGAACGTCACGCACCCAGGGTATCGGCCACACGGACATGGCCGGTTTCCGCTCCCCCGGGACCGGGGCGGCGGGCGTCTGTCCCCACACATCCCGGCCATCTGTGATCGACCTGTGTGCTCGTCTGCAAGCGATCACTAAAGGGGGGTGGTTAGCATGACGGAGTTGACGATTTCCGACGGACGGGGCCTTCATCGCCATGGAACACGGTTCCTCGGGGCTACATGCTGCGCCCCCCAGTGCGATGCGGCAGCGCGTCGAACGCCTCGTGAGGGAGGCCGCCAAGTTCGGCGCCGTGGGCGGGGCCGGGCTGCTGGTCAACCTCGGTGTGTTCAACCTGGTGCGCAGCGTCACCGACCTTCAGGTGGTCCGAGCGAGCGTGATCGCCACGATCGCCGCGATCGTCTTCAACTACATCGGATTCCGGTACTTCACCTACCGTGACCGCGACAAGAGCGGCCGCACCCGTGAGCTGACCCTGTTCGTCGTGTTCAGCGCGATCGGCCTGGTCATCGAGAACGGCGTGCTGTACACCGCGACGTACGGGTTCGGCTGGGACAGCCCGCTGCAGAGCAACGTCTTCAAGTTCCTCGGCATCGGCATCGCGACCCTGTTCCGTTTCTGGTCCTACCGCAGCTGGGTCTTCAAGGCCCTGCCGCAGGAGACCCCGGCGCAGCCGCCCGCGCAGCCCGTCGGCCGGCCCCACGCGGGGCCCGTTCTGCCGCGCTCCCACGGCCGGGCCTCCCGGCAGCGGGTCAAGCAGCGCGTCTGAGCTGAAGGCTCAGCGGACCGTCGGCGGTGTCTCCTCCGGCCCCGACGGGGTCGTGCGGGACAGGAACAGGCCGAAGACCGGGGGCTGGGCCTGGAGCATCTCCAGACGTCCGCCGTCGGCTTCGGCGAGGTCGCGGGCGACGGCGAGACCGATGCCGGTGGAGTTGCGGCCGCTGATGGCGCGCTCGAAGATCCTGGCGCCCAGGTCGGCGGGGACGCCGGGGCCCTCGTCGGTGACCTCGATGACGGCCTGGTTGCCGGTGACCCGGGTGCGCAGCGCGACGGTGCCGCCGCCGTGCATGAGGGAGTTCTCGATCAGCGCCGCCAGCACCTGCGCGACCGCGCCCGGTGTGCCGACCGCCTCCAGGTGCCGTTTGCCGGAGCTGACGATGGCCCGGCCCGCGCTGCGGTAGGCGGGCCGCCACTCGGCGAGCTGCTGCTGGATGACCTCGTCGAGGTCGAAGGTGACCGCGGAGCCGGTGCGCGGGTCGCGGGCGTTGGTCAGCAGCCGTTCGACGACGTCCGTGAGGCGCTCCACCTGCGTCAGCGCGATGGTCGCCTCCTCCTTCACCGTGTCCGGGTCGTCGGTGAGGGTGATCTCCTCCAGCCGCATCGACAGCGCGGTGAGCGGGGTGCGCAGCTGGTGGGAGGCGTCCGCGGCCAGCCGCCGCTCGGCCGTCAGCATCCGCGCGATGCGCTCGGCGGAGGCGTCCAGCACATCGGCGACCCGGTCCAGCTCGGGGACGCCGTACCGCTTGTGGCGCGGGCGCGGGTCTCCGGAGCCGAGGCGTTCGGCGGTCTCGGCGAGGTCGGTCAGCGGGGAGGCGAGACGGTTCGCCTGGCGCAGCGCGAGCGCCACCGCGGCGATCACCGCGAGCAGCGCCACCGCCCCGATGATCAGCAGCGTACGGCCCACCTCGCGGGTGATGGCCGAGCGCGGCTCCTGCACGGTGACCGTCTCGTGCTGCTCGCCGAGGGCGGTGTGCTCGATGACGTCGCCGTCGGGCCTGTCACCGATCTCGATGGGCGGCCGGCCGGGGATGCGCACGACGGCGTAGCGCTCGTCGCCGACCTGGTCGCGCAGTATCTCCGCGGTGATCTGCTCGCGGCCCAGGATGCGGCCGTCGACGATCCCGGCCAGCCGGCCGGCCTCGGAGTTCACCCGCTCCTGCGCGCTCGCCGTGATGGTGCGCGTCTCGACGATCACCAGCGAGAGACCGAACACGGCGATCACGACGAGCACCACGGCGAGCGTGGACTGGATCAGTCGGCGGCGCATGCCCTCTTACCTGTTGCCTGTGCTGGGACCCGTACTACCCGTGAGACCTACGACCCGTAAGGCCCGTACGACCCTTACGAGCAGAAGGGTCAGCTCTTCTCGAAGCGGAAGCCCACGCCCCGCACGGTCGCGATGTAGCGCGGGTTCGCCGCGTCGTCGCCGAGCTTCTTGCGCAGCCAGGAGATGTGCATGTCGAGGGTCTTGGTGGAGGACCACCACGTGGTGTCCCAGACCTCGCGCATCAGCTGGTCGCGCGTCACGACCCGGCCGGCGTCGCGCACGAGCACCCGCAGCAGGTCGAACTCCTTCGCGGTGAGCTGGAGCTCCTCGTCGCCCATCCAGGCCCGGTGCGACTCGACGTCGATGCGCACTCCGTGCGTGGCCGGCGGCTGCTGGGGCTCGGCGGAACCGCGCCGCAGCAGGGCCCGCACCCGGGCGAGCAGCTCGGCGAGCCGAAAGGGCTTGGTGACGTAGTCGTCGGCCCCCGCGTCCAGGCCGACGACGGTGTCCACCTCGTCGGCGCGCGCGGTCAGGATCAGGATCGGCACGGTGTGACCCTCGGCGCGCAGCCGGCGGGCGACCTCCAGCCCGTCCATGCCGGGCAGGCCCAGGTCCAGGACCACCAGGTCGACTCCGCCCTGGATGCCGGCGTCGAGCGCGGTCGGGCCGTCCTCACGGACCTCGACCTCGTACCCCTCCCGGCGCAGGGCGCGAGCCAGGGGCTCGGAGATGGACGCGTCGTCCTCGGCGAGCAGTACACGGGTCATGACCTGATGGTAGTCCGCCCGCCACCGCGCCCGAGGTGAGATCGCCGTCCCCGATTCTTACCCTCCGACTTGTCCGGCATACCGGACAGCCGGTCAGGACGCAGCTTGGTACGAACCTATGATTGCGGGGGCCAACTCTCTGATCACATTCGAATCGGGCCTCACGGTTCCGAAGTCACCTGTGATCCATGTCTCAAGTCCTTCCATATCCGGCACTGCCCTGCCGTATGGTGCTTTCAACGCCTGTAGCACCACGGGGACCTTTGGCGGCCATACGACGCTGAAGGTCTCTTTTGTGTGCGGGCCGGCCCACGCCGGCCCTGAAAGGAATGACCTGTGGCCGGGCCTCACGCGCGACGAAGCGCACCGAGGCGTGGATCCCGGTGGTCGCCGTCCACCGCTCCGTGATCCGGAGCGGACTCCCCCTGGGCGTGGGGGTGGCCGGTCCGATCACGCCGGTGCCGGCCGCCCCACCGGGCGCGCACGCTCCAATCGCGCGTCCCGACCAGCAAGGAACGACCCATGGCGTCCAGCCTGACGAAGGACTCGGTCCGTCCGGGCACCCCCGGTTCCGAGAAGACCTTCTTCGGCCACCCCCGCGGCCTGGCCACCCTCTTCATGACCGAGATGTGGGAGCGTTTCTCCTACTACGGCATGAGGGCACTGCTTCCCCTCTACCTGGTCGCCCCCGCCGGGCTCGGCCTGGACGCCGGCACGGCGATCGCGATCTACTCCGTCTACGTCTCGACGGTGTACCTGCTCGCCATGCCCGGCGGCTGGTTCGGCGACCGTGTCTGGGGTCCCCGCAAGACCGTCACGGTCGCGGGCTCGGTCATCATGGCCGGCCACCTGGTCCTGGCGCTGCCCACCGCGGGCACCTTCTACTTCGGTCTGCTGCTGGTCGCCATCGGCTCCGGCCTGCTGAAGTCCAACATCTCGACCATGGTGGGCCACCTCTACGACGGCCCGAACGACCCGCGCCGCGACGGTGGCTTCACGGTCTTCTACATGGGCATCAACCTCGGCGCGTTCGCCGCGCCGCTGGTCATCGGCACCGTCGGCCAGAACGTCAACTGGCACATCGGCTTCGCGCTGGCCGCCCTCGGCATGGCGCTGGGCCTGGTCCAGTTCCTGATCGGCAGCCGTCATCTGTCGGACCGCTCCAGCGTCGTCCCGAAGCCGCTGAGCACCGAGGAGCGCAACTCCACGCTGCGCAAGTCCATGATCTGGATGCTGATCGCGGCGGTCTTCTACACGATCGTCGTCACCACCGGCCACTACACCCTGAACTGGGTCATGGTCCCGCTGATGGTCATCGGCCTGATCGTCCCGGTCACCGTCCTGGTGCGCATCAAGCGCGACAAGGAGCTCTCCGACGTCGAGCAGTCCCGCGTCTCCGGCTACATCTGGTTCTTCGTCGCCGCCGCCGTCTTCTGGATGATCTACGACCAGGGCGGCTCGACCCTGTCGATCTTCGCGGACGAGCACGTCGACAACCACGTCTTCGGCTGGGAGTTCCCGGTCTCGTGGTTCCAGTCGGTCAACCCGGTCCTGGTCATGGCGCTGGCCCCGGTGTTCGCCGCGATCTGGCTGTCCCTCGCCCGCAGCGGCAAGGAGCCCAGCACGATCGTCAAGTTCGGCGGCGGTCTGGCCCTGGTCGGCATCTCCTTCTTCGTCTTCCTGCTGCCGCTCGTGGCCGCGGACGGCGGCAAGGTCTCGCCGTGGTGGATCGTGCTGATCTACTTCTGCCAGACGGCCGGTGAGCTGATGCTGTCCCCGGTGGGTCTGTCCGTCACCACGAAGATGGCTCCGGCCAAGTACGCCTCTCAGATGATGGGCGTCTGGTTCCTCGCGGTCACCGCGGGTGACGCGGTCACGGGTCTGCTGTCCACCTACGGCGTCGACCTGAACAAGACCGGTGTCGTGGCGGCCGAGGCCGCGCTGGCGGTGCTCGCCGGTGTGGCGGTCCACATGTACCGCAAGCAGGTCAAGGAGCTCATGGGGTCCGTGCGCTAGCGCTGCGCTCGCTTGGGCCGAGTCCTGGTCTGGAGGGCCGCTGTATCCGAGGGGGATGCAGCGGCCCTCTCGCCGTTGGTGGTGCTTTCGCGTCGGCGGGTGCGGGTTCGTCGTGGGTTCTCGCGCAGTTCCCCGCGCCCCTTGGGCTACCTCGTCCTGCGGCCTGGCATGAAGGTGAACGTCGCTGCTCCGAGGAGTACCGCCGTGCCCGCTACGAGGCCCAGGGCCTTGAGGGTGTCGTGGTTCTCGGCGCCTGTGTCGGCAAGGCCTCCGCCTGTGGTCGAGCCTCCTGTGGAGCCTGAGCCTCCGCCCGCGGCGCCGCCCGGCTGGGCCGTCGTGTCCAGGGTCAGGGAGACCTCGGACTTGGTCGGGGTGCAGGTCGTCGTCGTGCCCAGGGCCTCGATCGTGAGGACGCCCGGGGAGAGGGTCGACCTGCCCGCGGCGCCGGGCTTGTACGTGCCCTTGAGGTCGGGGATCTCGATCGGGTCGCCGGCGGCGATGGGCTCGGCGTTGGTGGGGCCCTCCACATGGACCGTGCCGTGGTCGGCGCCGCCGAGGGCGACCTCCATGGACGGCTTCACCGAGTCCTTGGGGATGTTGGCGGGGCTGTCCATGACGGACTTCTTGAAGCGCACGGTCAGGTCGAAGTTCCCGCCGTCGCGCTTGGCGTCGATCTGCACGGGCGAGGTGGCGTTGCGGTCACCGATCGGGGTCTTGCAGGCGTACGGGACCTGGACCTCCTTGCCCTTGAAGTCAGAGGCGGGCGCGCTGGGCGTGGGGCTCGGGGTCGGCCGCACGGTCGGCGTCGGACTCGGAGTGTGGGTGGGGGTGGGCGTGGGCGTGGGCGTGGGCGTGGGCGTGGGCGTCGGGGTCGGTGTGCCGGGGTCGCCTCCGCCCTCCGTCACCTTGATCGTCGCGGCCGCGGACACCGCAGCCTCCGGTGTGCACTTGGTGTCCGTCGACATGGCGTTGATGGCGTACGCGTCCGGTGTCAGCGTCAGTTCACCGGCGGCGGTCGGCTTCAGCGTGCCCTTCATGTCGGACAGCACCATGGCGCCGCCCTTCGGGATGGGCGGGTTCTTGCGGGGCCCCTGCATCGCGAGGGCCGCGGTCTGGGCGCCGGACACCTTGAGGGTGCCGCTCGGCTGGACGGAGTCGGCGGGCAGGTCGATGAGGTCGGGGTTCTTGGAGGCGGCCTGGACGAACTTCCACACCACCTCGACCTCCTCGCCCACCTTCGCGGTGGCCGGGGCGGTGATCTGCACCTTGGTGGTGCCGTGGACCGGCGGCAGCCCCGAGATCGCCGGCGGCACGCACTCGGTGGCGTACGAGACCTCCGCGGCCCGCACGGGAGCGGCGGCCAGCGCGAGCAGCAGGCCCGCGCCCGCGATCGCGGCCGTACCACGGCCTGCCCCCCGGATGACTCTCCTCGGCTCGTTCACGTGCTTCCCTTCCTGCTCGGCGGGTCGTCGTCGTGCGGTGCGGAGAGTGCGCCCGGACCGGCGTCCGGGGTGAACCACGGCAACGTGGCGGGGGCCGATGCGGCCGGCGGGCGGGGCCGGGGCCGGCGCGGGACCGGGACACGGGCCAGGACCGAGGCGCCCGAGGCCCCGGCACCGGGCGGCCGCACGCGCCGCCGGACGGCAGGACCGCGCGGCCGTACGCGATCCACCAGGGCCATCCCGGCCCGGAACACCGCGGCCGGTACGACGAGACCGGCCAGGATCCAGAACAGGGTCACGCCCCAGGGGCGGCCGACGGCCCAGGGCTGTTCGGCCATGACCTTGCCGCCGTACTTCAGGGAGACGGTGTAGTCGCCGTGCGCCCCGGCGGCGAGTTCCACCGGCAGCTCGACGCGGGCGCGGCGGCCCGGTCGGATCGTGCCGCGCCACGGCCGTTCCTCCCACTGCGGGGCGAACACGCCGTGTGCGGTGCCCACTTGGAAGACGGGGTCCTCGACCGCCGAGGTGCCCACATTGCCGACCGTGAAGACGAGGGTGCGGGCAGGTGGCGCCCCGAACCAGGTCAGCAGCCCGCCGGAGCCGTCGAGGCGGGTGTCCGTGAGGACCGACAGCCGGCCCCCGCCGGCCGTGGCCGGCAACGGCTCGACCGCGTGCCCGGCGACCTGGAAGACGGCGTCGGCCTGGGCCTTCGGCCCGGTCACCGTCGCCACGTGCACCACACACGGGCACGGCACCGGCGGCTCGGCCACCGGAAGCCGGCGCTCGAAACGCCCCTCGGCGTCGGTGGTGACGGCCCTGCCGTCGGCGTTCGCGCAGGCGTTGGTGCCGCCGGGAACGCCCCGCGAGGGCACCGCCTGACCGCAGACGAGGATCATCAGCAGCGCCCTCGGCCGCCACCCGCTGCCGGAGACCGTGATCGAACCACCCGTCCCTGCCTGCGACTTGGACAGCCGCACGACAGGCCCTTCGGCGGCGTCCGCGATGCCGCCCGGCACCAACAGGGCGGCCACCAGCGCCAGTACGACGACCCTCACGCCGACACCCCCTCAGCCGCAGCGGATTGGCGCCGCCTGCGACGTCGTACGACGACCAGGGCGCCGGCCGCCACCGCTCCCCCGGCACCCGCCGTGGCGGCGGCCGTCCACGGCACGAACCTCGCCCGCGCGGTCGCGGTGTCCCGGGCGCCGCCCGCCGCGGTGACCGTCAGCCGCACCTCGACCGCGTCCAGCGCCGGCCGCTCGGGCCAGGGCTCGCTGAGCTTCACGCGGCGACCGGGCGGGAGCTCGAGGGGCAGGGTGCGCGGCGCGCGGTCGAGGACCGGGCCCAGCAGTCCGTCCGCGTGCACGGCGAGACGCGGCACCAAGGTGGTGGTGCCGCGGTTGACCAGCTCGTACGCGATGCGGCCCGCGCGGACGTCGACATGCTCCACGCTCAGCGCGGACAGCCGCGGCCCTCCGATCCTGACCAGCAGCGGCACCCGCACCGTACGCCCGTCACCGCCCCGGACGGTGATCGTGCCGGTCCTGTCACCAGGGGCCGCGTCCGCCTGGACCGCCACGGTGAAGGGCACCTCGGCCCGGGTGCGGGCGGGGACATGGACGCGCTGTGCGGCGAAGGCGAAGGTCAGGCCGGTCGGGACACCTCGGCCGGACAGCCGTACCGTCACCGGTTCGGCACCTCGGTTGGTGACGGACACCGTGTCCTGGAGGACCGCGCCGGGCACGCCCTCGGCATACAGGGCAGGGCGATGACCGCCGGAGGGCGCGGCGGACCAGCCGGTGGCGGCGAAGGCGGGGGTGACGCCGAGCACCAGCAGGGCGAGGGTCGGCGGGAGGAGGCGTACGGCGGCGTACGGCATCGGCGGCTCCAGCGGTCGTGCCCCAAGGGCCCGAAGGGGTCAGCGGCGGGCGCGTGCCATGCCGTTCCGCCTGGTCAGCCACAGGGCGCCGGCCGCGCCGGTGAGCAGGACGGTGCCGCCGAGGGTGCCGAGGGCGAGGGCGGAGTCGGCGGGGCCGGTCTGCGGCAGCCCACCGCCGCCGGAGCCCTTGGAGTCCCCGCCGGAGCCTTGGGAGTCCTCGCCCTGCGGGGCGCCGCCGCCCGCTGCCGTCACGTCGAGGGTGAGCGAGGGCCCGGGGTTGTTGGTCGGCGTGCAGGTCGTCGTCGTACCGAGCGCCTTGATGGTCAGCACGCCCGCGGTGAAGGTGACCTTGCCGGACCTGCGCGGCGTATAGGTGCCGCTCAGGTCGTTGATCTTGATCGGGGTGTCGGCCGGGATCGCGGCCTGGTTGGCGGGCCCGGTGACCGTGAGGGTCCCGCTGTCGGCGCCGCCCACCCTGATCGTGGCGCTCGGGTTCATCGCCCCCTTGCCCAGCTCGATGGGGCTGGAGGAGACGCCCTTCTGCCACGACATGGTGAGCCGGTAACCGCCGCCGCTCCGCACGCCCTTGATGTCGATCGGCGACACCGCGCTCTTGTCCCCGATCGGCGTCTTGCACTGGTAGTCGACATTCACGACCTCGGCCCGAGCCCCGGGGGCAGCGGCCATCACCACGGTTCCGGCCAGGACGGCAACGACTCGTTTCCGGTACGGCATGGGCGTACCCCATTTCCTGACGGAGCATCAGATCGGCCGTCAAGGTACGCCCGCATGCAAAAAGAGGGAAGAGGAGGAACCTAGGGGCGCGGGGAACGGCGCGAGAAGCGACGACGTAGCCGCACCCGCAAGACAACGCAAGCCCGAACGGCGCTTAGGCGGGAGCCCCCAACTCGGCCCACACGGTCTTCCCGGCAACCCCAGGCATCCGAACAACGCCCCAGTCCAGACAAAGCCGCTGCACGATGAACATCCCATGCCCCCCAGGCCGCGCAGCGCGATGCGGCGTACGCGGCGCCGGCTGCCCCGCCCCCCGGTCCGCCACCTCGACCCGGATCACCTTGTCGTCGCAGGCGATCCACATCTCGGCCGGGCCCTCCGCATGGAGACACGCGTTGGTGACCAGCTCGGACACGACGAGCAGGACATCCTCCGCCGCGGCCCGCTGGTCCGCGGTCGCGGCCGGCAGCCAGCCCCACGCGTACAGCGCCTGACGGGCGAAGTCGCGGGCCAGCGGCACGACGCCGGCCTGCCCCGCGAAGTCCAGCCGGCGCACCTGCCGGCCTCCCTCACAGGCCCCGGGCGCCCCGGACCCCCCGGAAGCGCCGCTGGGCTCCTCGGAGCCCGGCGAGTATGGCCGGGTGGTGCTCATCAGCGCTTCACCTCACCGATTCACCAGATCACGATTCAAGAGTCACTTCAGTAGGACCGCACCTCGGTGGTCGCCACCGACACGCTCAGGGGGTCTCCTGCCCGTGCGGCGCGGCGGAACACCCGCTGTTTCCGGATCAGCCGGATTCGTCGGCGAGGGCCGCTTCCAGGGTGTCATGCACAGTGAAGACCGCGTCCGCGCCGGTGATCTCGAACACCCGCGCCACCACCGGCAGCATCCCGGCGAGGTGCACCCCGCCCCGGGCGGCCTCCGCCTTCAGGCGGGCACCGAGCAGGACGTTCAGCCCTGTGGAGTCGCAGAACTCGAGCCGGGAGCAGTCGACGACAAGGCGGCTGAGCCCCTTGGCGAGGCAGTCCTCGAGTGGTTCGCGCAACAGGTCGGCGGTGTGGTGATCGAGCTCACCCGCCGGTGTCACGACGGCACTGGAACCTTCCTGCCGCACTTCCACCAGAAGCCGGCCAGATCGAGCGCTGCCGACCGTCCCGTGGTCCATGCCGTCTCTCTCCCGAGGTCGTGGCTACTGACTGACGTCCTCGAACCCTACGCCTTCATCACACACTCTGACACCCGAACAACCACCACGAAACGGACATATGCCCAGGTAACGCACTTGCGGCGGTCGTTGAAAAGCGGGTAGGGCTAGTAAGGACACGTAACCGACACGGCCGGCTTTGGAGGCGCCGCACACCGCAGTGCACGTACTGGCTTCGGCAGCCATATGCCGAGAACGATGGAGGACATCATGTCACCCCGGCTCGACGCCTCGCGTACCCCCACAGCGACGTCGGCAACCGCTCCGGAACATCTGGATCCCATCGACCCGACGACCGACGCGGGCGACGCGCTCGCCGGTCTTCCGGAGATCCCCCCATACGAAGAAGTGGGTCCGGTCGACGCGCGGGCCCTGTCCAAGACCCTCTTCGAGCGGCTGGAGTCCCTCGAGGAAGGCACGCACGAATACGCGTACGTCCGTAACACCCTGGTCGAACTCAACCTGGCGCTCGTCAAGTTCGCCGCCTCCCGGTTCCGCTCCCGCAGTGAGCCGATGGAGGACATCGTCCAGGTCGGCACCATCGGCCTGATCAAGGCGATCGACCGCTTCGAACTCACCCGCGGCGTCGAGTTCCCCACTTTCGCGATGCCGACCATCATCGGCGAGATCAAGCGCTTCTTCCGCGACACCTCGTGGTCCGTGCGCGTCCCGCGCCGGCTGCAGGAGCTGCGGCTGGACCTGGCCAAGGCCGGGGACGAGCTGGCCCAGCGGCTGGACCGCGCGCCGACGGTGCCGGAGCTCGCCGAGCATCTGGGCCTGAGCCACGACGAGGTCGTCGAGGGCATGGCGGCCTCCAACGCCTACACCGCCAGCTCGCTCGACGCCCAGCCCGAGGAGGACGACTCCGAGGGTGCCCTCGCGGACCGCATCGGCTACGAGGACCACGGACTCGAAGGCATCGAGTACGTCGAGTCGTTGAAGCCGCTGATCGCCGAACTCCCGCCGCGCGACCGGAAGATCCTGTCCCTGCGCTTCGTGGCGGGCATGACCCAGTCGGAGATCGGCGAGGAGCTGGGAATCTCCCAGATGCACGTCTCCCGCCTGCTGTCCCGCACGCTGGGACGGCTGCGCAAGGGGCTCACCGTCGAGGAGTGACGGCTCCCCTCGTACGACTTCCCGGGGGCGGTTCGACATGTCGGACCGCCCCCGCGGCCGTTACCGGACCGCGCCTTTCCGTCTCCCTGTTACCGCAGGAAACGTCTTTTCCCACCGACCCGCTTCCACCACTATGGGCACCCCCAAACCGACCGGTACGTAAGTGACTTGGCGGGGAGCCGACGGGGTTGCGAGGAGGCGGACGAATGGCGCGGGCCGAGGGAACCGACAACGATGCCGGGGCCGTGAACAGCGCGTACGCGAGCGCGCCGGACACCCGGCTGACGGAACTGCTGCGCACCCGCAGCGTCACCGCCTATCCCGCACTGCAGGAGCTGCGCGCCCGGCATCGCGCGTCCGTCCTCACGTACGCCCGTCTGTGCACCACCAGCGACACGGCCGCCCGCCAGCTGGCCGCGCACGCCTTCACCGCCGCGGCCCGCGAGGCCGCCCGCGGCACCGACCCGGGCACTCCCGTACGCCACCGGCTGCTGCTCCTGGTGGGCGAGGTCGCCGCGCAGTGGGCCACCGACGAACGCGCCGCCGGACTCGACGCCGCCCTGCTGCCGACCCTGACGGCAGCGGCCCCCGCCCCTGCCCTGCTCCGGGCGTTCCGCAGCCTGCCGCCCCGCACCCAGGGCCTGCTCTGGTACGGCCTGGTCGAGCAGGAACCCGAGGAGCGGACCGCGCTGCTGCTCGGCGTCACCCCCGCGGACGTGACCTGGGGCACGGCCCCCGCACTCCAGGCCCTGGCCCGGTCCGCTCTCCAGACCCGCCTCACCGACTCCGACGACCCCGACTGCCAGGACTTCCGCCGCCTGATCGAGGAGTCCGTCCGCCCCGACTCCCCCCGCCACAGCCCCGACCTCGCCACCCACATGGCCCACTGCCCCCACTGCACCACGGCCTACGAGGAGCAGTGCACCTTGCGCGACACCCCGCGCCTGGCTCTTGCGGAGGGGCTGATGGTGTGGGGCGGGGCGGCGTATGCGAGCGCGGCGGCGGCCCATGCCGTGGGCGGTGTGTCGACGGGCCGTGCCCTGGCGGGGAGTACCTCGGGGGGAAGTGCCTCGGTGGGGAGTGCCTCTTCGGGTGAGCCCGGGGCGGCCGGTGAGGAGACCGACCGGGGCGGCGTCCGACGCGCCACCGGTGGCGGCGACCGCGCCGGACGGCGACGCGGCGGCCGACGCGGCCGGACGGTCCGGGGCGGCCGGGCCGGAGCGGACGAGGCTGGCTGGGCGGCCCTGGGCGGGGCGGCCGGGGGCGGGGCGGTAACGCACGGCTCCGGTGCCGATGCCGGTGGTGGGGGCTGGGGGGCCCGGGGCGGGGCGGGCGAGGCCGGACGGGGGTCTGCGGGTGCGGACCGCGGCGACCGGACTGCCTCGGTCCGGGCGTCCGGTGCCGGGGATGGGCGCTGGGGGGCCTGGGGCCGGGCCAGCGAGGCCGGGCTCGGCTCTGCGGATGCAGACCGCGGCGACTGGACTGCCTCGGGCCGGTCGGCCGGTTCCGGGGATGAATCGGCGGCCTGGGACCAGGCAGGCAAGGCCGGGCAGGGGTTTGCGGCTGCGGACCGCGGCGACTGGGCTGCGTCGGGCCGGGCAGACCAATCCCGGCGAGGCTCTACGGCTGCGGACCGCGGCGACTGGGCTGCCTCGGGCCGGTCGGCCGGTGCCGGGGATGGGGACTGGGGGACCTGGGGCCGGGCGGGCGAGGCCGGGCACGGCCCTGCGGCTGCGGATCCCCGCGGCCGAGGTGACTCGGGCCGGGCAGCCCGGACTCGGTCGGCGGCGGGTGGACTGTCGGCCAGTGCCGGCGGCGGGGCCTGGGAGGCCTCAGGCCGGGCAGGCGCGGCAGGGCAAGGCTCTGCCGCTGCGGAGCGCGACAGCCGGGGAGCCGGGGATCGGCGGGCGGCGGGTGGGTTCTCGGCCGGTGCCGGTGCGGCCGACTGGGCTGCCTGGGGGCGGGCGGCCCGGGGCGGGTTGGGTTTCGGGGCCGGGGCAGGGGCCGCGGTGCAGGCGTGGCCGCCGGCTCGGCGGCTTGCGCTGGCCTCGGCCGCGTTGGGGGTGGCCATGGTGCCGCTGCTGGTCTTCCTGCTGTCCCCGGGCGACCCGCCCGCGGAGAACGCCGCCTCGCAGACCATGCGCACCCCGCCCGCGCCACCGCCGGTGACGGTGACCGCGACGGTGTCGGTGACCCCGTCCCCGTCCCCGTCGCCCTCGAAGACGCGCACGTCACCGCCGCCGTCGCCGTCGCCCACACCGACCCCGACGCCCTCGCGCACCTCCGCACGCCCGAAGCCCCCACCCACGGCCACGGCCACGCCGGCACCCAAGCCGCCGTCTCCCCCGAACGGCACCTTCGCGCAGGTGATCAACGCCGCCACCGGGCGGTGCCTGGACGTCCGCGACGGCTGGTTCGAGGACGGCGTCGACGTGATCACCGCCGCCTGCTCCGGCTCGCCGACCCAGCAGTGGCGCTACGACGCCGAGCGCCGGGTCCTGCAGTCGTACGCCGACCAGGACTTCTGCCTCGACAGCCGCGGCTCGACGGACCGGGGCGTCGGCATCTGGTCCTGCGACTCGGTGTGGGGCCGCAACGGCGTCAACCTGATGTTCTCCATCGACGGCGAGGGCCGGATCCGCCCCTACATCGACCCGGACACCGCGGTGACCGCCACCGGCGGCGACGGCGTGTGGCTGGGCTGGATCGACGGGGGCGCGGAGCAACGCTGGCGGGCGGGCCGGGCCGCGTGACCCGTACGGGTGGGCCGTACGGGTGAGCCGTACCGCCGCGGTCACACCACCTGTACGCCGCTGCGCCACACCGCGCTGACCAGCGGAACCCCCGGCCGGTAGGCGAGGTGGACGTGGCTGGGCGCGTCCAGGAGGGCCAGGTCGGCGCGGGCGCCGGGGGCGAGGCGGCCGATGTCGTCGCGGCGCAGGGCCGCGGCCCCGCCCGCGGTGGCCGACCAGACGGCCTCGTCGGGGGTCATGCGCATGTCCCGTACGGCGAGCGCGATACAGAACGGCACGGACGAGGTGAACGACGACCCGGGGTTGCAGTCCGTGGACAGCGCGACGGTCACGCCCGCGTCCAGCAGCCGCCGCGCGTCCGGCCACTCGGCGCGGGTGGAGAACTCGGCGCCGGGCAGCAGGGTCGCGACGGTACGGCTGCCCGCGAGCGCGTCCACGTCGGCGTCGGTGAGGTGGGTGCAGTGGTCGGCGCTGGCCGCGTCGAGCTCGACGGCGAGCTGCACGCCGGGTCCGTAGGAGAGCTGGTTGGCGTGGACGCGGGGCAGCAGGCCCTTCGCCTTGCCCGCGGTGAGGATCGTGCGGGCCTGGTCGCCGTCGAAGGCGCCCTTCTCGCAGAAGACGTCGATCCAGCGGGCGTGCGGGGCGCACGCGTCGAGCATCTCGCCGGTGACCAGGGCGACATATCCGGCCGGGTCGTCGGCGTAGTCGGGGGAGACGATGTGCGCGCCGAGGTAGGTGACCTCGTCGGTGTGCCGGGCGGCGATGCGCAGGGCGCGGGCCTCGTCCTCGACGGTGAGGCCGTAGCCGGACTTGGTCTCGAAGGTGGTCGTGCCCTGGCGCAGGGCCTCGTCCAGGAAACGGGTGAGGTTGGCTTCGAGTTCCGCGTCCGTGGCGGCGCGGGTCGCCGCGACCGTCGTACGGATGCCGCCCGCACTGTAGGGGCGCCCGGACATGCGGGCGTTGAACTCCTCGGTGCGGTCGCCCGCGAACACCAGGTGCGAGTGGGAGTCGACGAAGCCGGGGATCACGGCCCGGCCGCCGGCGTCGACCCGATTGTCAGTGGCGGGTGCTTTGCTTGACTCACCGGCCCACGCGACCTGGTCGCCGTCGATGACGAGGGCCGCGTCGCGAATGAGTCCGAGAGGGGAGCCGTCACCGAGGGAGGGGTCGTTGGTGACCAGCGTGGCGATGTTGGTGATGACGGTGCTCATCGTCGTGTCCTCGTGGGCATGGGCGTGGGCTTCGGATACGGGGATCAGTCGCGCAGGGCTGCGACGGCGGCGGCCAGCGCCTGCGGCACATCGGGCACACGCGTGTGCGCCCCGTCCCGTACGACGTGCCGTCCTGCGACGATCGTGTGCCGGACGTCCGCTGCCGTCGCCGCGAATACGGCCGTCTCGGCGCCGAGCCGGGGCAGCGGTCCCGCTGTCCTGACCGAGTCGAGCGCGATGGTGGTGAGGTCGGCGAGCGCGCCCTGCTCGATGCGTCCGGCCTCGTCCCAGCCGAGGGCGGCGTGGCCGTCGGCGGTGGCGGCGCGCAGCAGGGCGGCTGCCGTCCAGTGGCCTCGGGTGCGGGTGCGCAGCCGCTCGTCCAGCTCCATCGCGCGGGCCTCTTCGAGCAGATCGATGACGGCGTGGCTGTCGGAGCCGAGGGAGAGCGGGGAGCCCGCCCGCTGAAGGGCCACGGCCGGGCCGATGCCGTCGGCGAGGTCGCGCTCGGTCGTCGGGCACATGCAGGTGCCGGTGGAGGTGCCGCCGATGAGGGCGATGTCCTCGTCGGTGAGGTGGGTGTTGTGGACGCCCGTGGTGCGCGGCCCCAGCACCCCGTGCTCGGCGAGGAGCTGCGTCGGCGTGCGGCCGTGGGCGGCGAGGCAGGCCTCGTTCTCGGCGGTCTGCTCGGACAGGTGCACATGCAGCGCGGCCCGCCGCGCCTGCGCCCAGGCCGCGACCGTGGCGAGCTGCCCGGCGGGGACCGCCCGCACCGAGTGGATCGCCGCTCCGATCCGCGCGTGATCCCGCTCCTTGAGAACTGAACAGCGTTCGGCCCAGGCCTCGGCGGTCCCGTCGGAGAAGCGCAGCTGGTGGGGGTCGGGGGCCTCGCCGAAGCCGGAGGAGAGATAGCAGGTGTCGAGGAGGGTGATCCGGATCCCGGCCTCGGCGGCGGCCTCGATCAGCGCCTCCCCCATGGCGTTGGGGTCGGCGTAGGGGGTGCCGCCGGGGGCGTGGTGGAGGTAGTGGAACTCGCCCACGGAGGTGATGCCGGCGAGGGCCATCTCGGCGTACACCGCGCGGGCCAGGGCGTGGTAGCTGTCCGGGGTGAGCCGGTCGGCGACCGCGTACATGACCTCGCGCCAGGTCCAGAAAGTGCCGCTGCCGACCTGGACCGTGCCTCTGAGGGCCCGGTGGAAGGCGTGGCTGTGCGCGTTGGCGAGCCCGGGCAGGGTCAGCCCGCGCAGGATGTCGGCGCCCTGGGGCGGCGCGTCCACGCCCGTGCGTACGGCGGCGATACGTCCGTCGGCCACGTCCACGGCCACGCCCGGCTCGACCCGGTCGCCGAGCCAGGCGTGCTCCAACCAGTAGGTCCCCTTGGTCACCTGCGGGCCAGTCCTTCCAGTACGTCGGCGAGCGCGGTCACCCCGGCCAGGCAGTCGTCCTCGGCGGCGTGTTCGGCCGGGGAGTGCGAGACGCCCGTGGGGTTGCGTACGAACAGCATGGCGGTCGGGATGCGCCCGGACAGGATCCCGGCGTCGTGTCCGGCGCCGGTGCCCAGGACGGGGACGGTGAGGTCGCTGTCCTTGCCGAGGATGCGGCCCAGTTCGTCGCGCAGGGCGTGGTCGAACTCCACGACCGGCGTGAAGGACTCCCGCACGATGTCGAGGTCGACGCCGTGCCGGTCCGCGTACTCCCGCGCGGCCTTCTCGATGCCGCCGACGACGGTGTCGAGGGTGTCCTGGTCGGCGGCCCGGCTGTCGAGCCAGCCGCGGACCAGGGAGGGGATGGCGTTGACGCCGTTCGGCTCGACGGCGATCTTGCCGAAGGTGGCGACCGCTCCGGCGAGTTCGGCCTCGCGGCGGGCGGCGAGCACGGTGTCGGCGTACGACAGCATCGGGTCGCGGCGGTCCACCAGGCGGGTGGTGCCGGCGTGGTTGGCCTCGCCGCGGAAGTCGAACCGCCAGCGGCCGTGCGGCCAGATGGCGCTGGCGATGCCGACGGCGTCCCCGGTCAGGTCGAGTGCGCGGCCCTGCTCGACGTGGAGCTCGACGAACGCGCCGATGCGGTCCAGGCGTTCGGGGTCGGGACCGATGGCGTCGGGGTCGTACCCGGCGGCCTCCATGGCCTGCGGCAGGGTGATGCCGTCGGCGTCGGTGAGCCGGTGCGCCTGCTCGACGGTGAGCGCCCCGGAGGTGAGCCGGGACCCGACGCAGGCGAGCCCGAAGCGGGCGCCCTCCTCGTCGCCGAAGTTGACGATGGCGAGGGGCCTGGCGAGAGCGACGCCCCGCGCGCGGAGCTCGTCGAGCGCGGCGAAGGAGGACACCACGCCGAGGGGTCCGTCGAAGGCGCCTCCGTCGGGCACGGAGTCCAGGTGGGACCCGGTGACGACGGCGTCCCCGGCTGCGGGATCACCCAGCCAGGCCCACTGGTTGCCGTTGCGGTCGACCTCGTAGGTCAGGCCGCGGGCCTGCGCCTGCTCCTGGAACCAGGTCCGGCAGTCGGTGTCGGCGCCGGTCCAGGCGAAGCGGCGGTAGCCGCCGGAGGCGGAGCTGCGGCCGACCGGCAGCAGCTCCGCCCACATGCTGTGGAAGGTCACGCCGGGTCACCCTCGCGCATGGGCACGCGCACGCCCTTGGCGTCGGCGACCGACTCGGCGATGTCGTAGCCGGCGTCCACATGCCGGATGACGCCCATGCCGGGGTCGTTGGTGAGGACGCGGCGGATCTTCTCGCCGCCGAGCTTGGTGCCGTCGGCGACCGTCACCTGGCCGGCGTGGATGGAGCGGCCCATGCCGACGCCGCCGCCGTGGTGGAGGGAGACCCAGGAGGCGCCGGAGGCCACGTTGACCATGGCGTTGAGCAGCGGCCAGTCGGCGATGGCGTCGGAGCCGTCGAGCATGGCCTCGGTCTCGCGGTAGGGGGAGGCGACGGAGCCGCAGTCGAGGTGGTCGCGGCCGATCGCCAGGGGAGCCGCCAGCTCACCGCTCGCGACCATGTCGTTGAAGCGCTCGCCGGCCTTGTCGCGCTCGCCGTAGCCGAGCCAGCAGATACGGGCGGGCAGGCCCTGGAAGTGGACGCGCTCGCCGGCCATCTTGATCCAGCGGTGCAGGGACTCGTTCTCCGGGAAGAGCTCGAGGATCGCCTTGTCCGTCTTGTGGATGTCGGAGGCCTCGCCGGACAGGGCGGCCCAGCGGAAGGGGCCCTTGCCCTCGCAGAAGAGGGGGCGGATGTAGGCGGGGACGAAGCCGGGGAAGGCGAAGGCGCGGTCGTACCCGGCGAGCTGGGCCTCGCCGCGGATGGAGTTGCCGTAGTCGAAGACCTCGGCGCCGGCGTCCATGAAGCCGACCATGGCCTCGACGTGCCGCGCCATGGACTCGCGGGCGCGGGTGGTGAAGCCGGCCGGGTCCTTGGCGGCGGCGTCGGCCATGTCCTCGAAGGCCACGCCGACCGGCAGGTAGGACAGCGGGTCGTGGGCGGAGGTCTGGTCGGTGACGATGTCGATGGGCGCGCCCTCGGCGAGCATCTGCGGGAGCAGCTCGGCGGCGTTGCCGAGGAGGCCGATGGACAGCGGGCGGCGGGCGTCGCGGGCCTCGGTGGCGAGCTGGAGGGCGTGGGCGAGGTTGTCGGCCTTCACGTCCAGGTAGCGGTGCTCGATGCGGCGGTCGATGGCGCGCGGGTCGCAGTCGATGCAGATGGCGACGCCGTCGTTCATGGTGACGGCGAGGGGCTGGGCGCCGCCCATGCCGCCGAGGCCGGCGGTGAGGGTGATGGTCCCGGCGAGGGTGCCGCCGAACTTCTTCGCGGCGACGGCGGCGAAGGTCTCGTAGGTGCCCTGGAGGATGCCCTGGGTGCCGATGTAGATCCAGGAGCCGGCGGTCATCTGCCCGTACATGGTCAGGCCGAGGGCCTCCAGGCGGCGGAACTCCTCCCAGTTGGCCCAGTCGCCGACGAGGTTGGAGTTGGCGATGAGGACGCGCGGGGCCCACTCGTGGGTCTGCATGACGCCGACCGGGCGGCCGGACTGGACCAGCATGGTCTCGTCCTGCTTGAGGGTGCGCAGGGTGCGGACCATGGCGTCGAAGGAGCGCCAGTCGCGGGCGGCCTTGCCGGTGCCGCCGTAGACGACGAGCTTGTCGGGGTGCTCGGCGACCTCGGGGTCCAGGTTGTTCTGGAGCATCCGCAGGGCGGCCTCCTGCTGCCATCCCAGGGCGCTCAGTTCCGTACCGCGCGGCGCTCGGACGGGGCGGGGTCCTGACATGGTCTGCCTCCTAGGTGGCTGTGCTCCCTGCGGAATGTTGCATCTGTTATTCACATCCTGACCTCCTGAATAGAACTAGTCAATACATGGGTCTGCCCGCGTGGCCGCGCCGGAGATGTTTGGCTGGATGTATGGACCCCGGCATCGACAGGGCAGGGAATGCCGGGAGCAGCGGCGACATCACGGGGGACGACGTGAAGATGGGCGGTCACGACGACGACACCATGGACCTCGACGGCCCGCGGGCGACCCACCGCCCCGGCGCCGAACAGGCGCCCCGCCGCGCCGAAGCTCCGGGCAGCGCGCGGGCACCCCACCGGCACGACCCCGTGGACCCCGACGCCGAGCGGGCAGCCCGCCGGGACGAGGCGCCGGGCACCGAAGGCCCACGGCCCACCCACCGGCACGACACCGTCGACGCCATCGACACCGTCGACGCCGACGACGAGCGGGTGCTGCGGCGGGACGAGGCCGTGCGGGCGGCGGTGGAGCGGGGGCTGCTCGGGGCCGAGGAACCGATCGTGGGGCTGCTGGACGTCGCCGGCATCAGGGACTCGGCGGCCGAGCTGCGGGCGGCGTTCGACGCGGCGGTCGCGCCGGGCACGCCCGTGCTGCACGCCTTCGCGGTGAAGGCGTCCCCGCTGGTGCCGGTGCTGCGGCTGCTGCACGCCGAGGGCATCGGCGCGGAGGTGGCCAGTCCGGGCGAGCTGGCGCTGGCCCGCGCGGCCGGGGTGCCGCCGAAGGACACGGTGCTGGACTCCCCCGCCAAGACCCCGGCCGAGCTGCGCGAGGCGCTCGCGCTGGGCATCGCCGTCAACGCGGACAACCCGCAGGAGCTGGACCGCATCGACGCCCTGATGCGGTCGGCCCCCAGCCGCTCACCCCTGGGTATCCGGGTCAATCCGCAGGTAGGCGGGGGTGCCATCGAGGCGCTGTCGACGGCGACGCCCACCTCGAAGTTCGGCGTGGCGCTGCGGGACGAGGGCGCCCGCGACTGGGTCGTGGACGCCTACCGCCGCCGGCCCTGGCTGACCCGGCTGCACACGCACACAGGCTCGCAGGGCATCCCGCTGTCCCTGATGGCGAAGGGCGTGGCGGAGGCGTACGCGCTGGCGGAGGAGATCAACCGGCGCATCGGCCGGCCCCAGATCGACACGATCGACATCGGCGGCGGCCTGCCGGTGAACTTCACCTCGGACACGACGACCCCGACCTACGCCCAGTACGCCCGGCTGCTGCGCGAGGTGGTGCCGGGCCTGTTCGACGGCCGCTACGGTCTCGTCACCGAGTTCGGCCGCTCCCTGCTCGCCAAGCACGGCACGATCGTGGCCCGCGTGGAGTACGCCAAGACCGCGGGCGGCCGCCCCGTCGCCGTCACCCACGCCGGCGTGCAGGTCGCCACCCGCACCGTCTACGCCCCCGCCTCCTGGCCCCTGCGCATCGCCGCCTACGACCCCAAGGGCCGCCCCAAGGAAGGCCCCCCGGTCGCCCAGGACGTGGCCGGCCCCGCCTGCTTCGCCGGCGACCTCCTCGCCGCGGCCTACCCCCTGCCCCGCCTGGACCAGGGCGACTACGCCGCCGCCCTGGACACCGGCGCGTACTACTTCGCGCACCACTACGCCTACAACTCCCTGGCCCGTCCGCCGATCTACGGCTTCGCCACGGACAGGGAGGGCAACACCGCCTTCGCGACCGTACGAAGGGCCCAGACGCTGCAGGAGATAGTGGCGGAGTCAGGAGGAGCCCAAGCCTCGGCACTGACGTCGATGTGAGGCTCCTCAGCGCCCCGCTGCGACCCCGGTGGTGCGGTACTCGGCCGCGCCCTTCCCCACCGGCACCCACAACAACGCGTCCCGCTCGAACCGCCGCCGGAACCACGCCGACTTCAGCCACAGCCCGGCCCCGCACCCGGCGAGCAGCATCCCTCCGGCGGCGGGAATCACCCAGGCACTGCCCAGCGCGACGAGGAAGGCCAGCAGCAGCCACCACCGGCGGCCCCGCCGCCACTCCCGCACCGTCACCGCGCGGTCCTGCAGGATGTCGTATCGCCCGGCTCGTGAGGCCGCCTCGGCCAGTGCCGCGTGACGCCGTCTGCGCACGACCGCGACCACGGCAGCCGCGACAAGGAACGCCACGGCCCCGGCGAGGACGCCGATCCGCCGTCCCGTGAGCCCGGGCACGCACACCCCGGCCCCCGCCGCGAGAACCCCCAGCCACCACAGGGGCGCGGCTCCCGCCCGTACGACGGCGGCCACCCTGGCCAGTCCCTGACCTCCACGCTCTCCACGACCTGCACGCGCCACGTTCCGCCTCCTCGTCGCCTCGGCGCACTGGTGTCGGCCGGGCAGAGTAGCGGGCGAAGCTGAGACGAACGTGAGAAGAGTCAGTCGACGAACAGCCCCCGTGCTGCCGCCTTGGCGTCGAACTCCTCCAACCGGGCCTGCGCGTCGGGCAGTTCGTCGGCCATCGCCTCCAGCAGGACCCGCCCCAGCAGCATCGGCGCGCAGGCCGTGTCGAAGGCGAGCCCGGTGCCGACGGCGGCGGGCAGCAGCAGGTCGGAGACCTTCGCGACGGGCGCGAAGGCGGAGTCGGCGACGGTGACCACGGTCAGTCCCGCCTCGCGGGCGTAGGCGAGGGTGTCGACGACCTCGCGGGGATGGCGCGGCAGCGCGAAGCACAGCAGGGCGGTGGCACCGGCGTGCACGGCGGCGTCGATACGGTCGTGGATCATCGTGCCGCCCTCGTCGAGGAGGCGTACGTCGGGGTGGACCTTGGCGGCGAAGTAGGCGAACCCGTACGCCTGGGCGGCGGCGGCGCGCAGGCCGAGGACGGGCAGCGGGCGGGAGGCGGCGAGCACCCGGCCGGCGCGGGCGACGGGGGCGGGGTCGGCGAGGGCGTCGGCGAGATGCCGGAGGTTCGCGATCTCGGCCTCGACGGCCTGCTGGTACTCATTGGCGACGGCCGCGTCCGCGGAGGGCTCGGCGGGGGCCACCTCACGCAGATGGCGGCGCAGCGCGGGGTAGCCGTCGAAGCCGAGGGCGACGGCGAAGCGGGTGACGGAGGGCTGGCTGACACCGGCCAGCTCGGCGAGTTCCACGCTGGACAGAAACGGCACGTCGGCGGCCCGCCGCACCATGCTGTGCGCGATGCGACGCTGGGTGGGCGTGAGCCGGTGCCCCTCGAAGAGCGCCTGCAGTCGGGCAGCAGGGCTGTCGGTCACGCTCATGACGGGCTTCCCCCTCCAGAGGTCCTGGACGCTTCCCAGGTCCGGGATATTCAGCTGTCAAGAACTCTGCATGCTCTTATGCAGCCGGGCAAGTGCCGTCTCACGCCTGCGACACGGACGGCCGGGTCGCCGCTCTCCCCCGGCCCACCCCAGAAAGGAACCGGGGGCTACCCCCAATGCGCAACCCCCGCCCGGTTCCTACCGTGGAGGGCATGAGCGGAATGGACGGGCGGGACACCGACCTGAAGAAGGAACTCGACGCCACGCTGCACGCCCGCAGGGAGCTGGGTGAGGAGTACGAGTCCGCGCTGGTGGAGTCGTTCCTGGAGAAGGTCGACGAGCGGATCGACGGCGCGGTGGAGCGCCGGGTGCGTCGGCAGCTCGCCGAGCAGCAGATGGCGGCGGCCCGGGACACGCGGACGCCGGGCGGCACCGACTCCTGGGGCGAGCGTTACGGCTTCGGCATCGTCTCGCTGGTGCTGGCGATCCCGCTGTCCGCCATCGGCGGCGGCGTCGCCGGCCTGTCGGGTCTGCTGATCGCCTGGGCGGGCATCGTCGGCGTGAACGTCGTACAGGCGGTACGCATGAACCCGGGCCTGTTCAGGCGGCGGGGAAATGACGACGAGGACACCTGGCACGGCTGACCGCGTTTTGAACGAGGACGGTCGCAGCCATCGATTGAGGCACCACGACGGCGAGCGACCACGTCCGCGAGAGCGGCGCCGGTTCAGGCGCAAAGGGGGGCTTGCGCGGGGACCGCCGCACCCCCGTTGCCGGGGGGCGGGACGACGGCGGTCCCCGCGAGGGACGCTGGCCGCATAGGGCGTTCGCGTCCGTGGCGTCCATGGAGGTCCGGGAGCCGCTCCGGAGGTCCTAGGCGCCGTTCGGCGCCGGCCCGGGAGGGGAGCCGCTCCCTCCCTGCCGACAACCACTACTGTGCCGGACGCGTGTTAAGCGGGTGCTGCGCGGACGTGACGCGCTCGTACCACTTCCGCGAAGTCCGGCGGCACGCCGGATGGCCGGCAAGTGGCGCCGGTTCTCCGGCAGTTCACCGCACGTTCGCCGCTACTTCCCGGACTTCGCCAGGAAGGCCAGCAGGTCCTGACGGCTCACCACACCGGTCGGCTTGCCCTCGACGAGGACGATCGCCGCGTCGGCCCGGCCGAGCACGTTCATCAGGTCGCCTACGGGCTCACCCGAGCCGACCTGCGGCAGCGGGGCCGACATGTGCTTCTCCAGCGGGTCCTCCAGCGAGGCGCGCTTGTTGAACAGGGCGTCCAGCAGCTCGCGTTCGACGACCGAGCCGACGACCTCGGCGGCCATCACGTCCGGGTGACCGGCGCCCGGCTTGACGACCGGCATCTGCGAGACGCCGTACTCGCGCAGCACCTCGATGGCCTGGCCGACGGTCTCCTCGGGGTGCATGTGCACCAGCGACGGCATCGCGCCGTGCTCCTTGTCGCTGAGCACGTCGCCGACGCGGGCGCTGGAGCCGGCGTCCTCCAGGAAGCCGTAGTCGGCCATCCACTCGTCGTTGAAGATCTTGCTGAGGTAGCCGCGGCCGCTGTCCGGCAGCAGGACGACGACCACGTCGTCCTCGGTGAGGCGCTCGGCGACCTTCAGCGCGGCGACGACCGCCATGCCGCAGGAGCCGCCCACCAGCAGGCCCTCCTCCTTGGCGAGGCGGCGGGTCATCTGGAAGGAGTCCTTGTCGGACACGGCGACGATCTCGTCCGCGACGTCACGGTCGTAGGCGGTCGGCCAGAAGTCCTCGCCGACGCCCTCGACGAGGTAGGGACGGCCGGAGCCGCCGGAGTAGACCGAGCCCTCCGGGTCGGCGCCGACGACCTGTACGCGGCCCTCGGACGCCTCCTTCAGATAGCGGCCGGTGCCGGAGATGGTGCCGCCGGTGCCGACGCCCGCCACGAAGTGCGTGATCTTCCCCTCGGTCTGCTCCCACAGCTCCGGGCCGGTGGAGTGGTAGTGGGAGAGCGGGTTGTTGGGGTTGGAGTACTGGTCCGGCTTCCAGGCGCCCGGCGTCTCGCGCACGAGGCGGTCGGAGACGTTGTAGTAGGAGTCCGGGTGCTCGGGGGCGACGGCGGTCGGGCACACGACCACCTCGGCACCGTAGGCCCGCAGCACGTTGATCTTGTCGGTGCTCACCTTGTCGGGGCACACGAAGATGCACTTGTAGCCCTTCTGCTGGGCCACGATGGCGAGTCCGACACCGGTGTTGCCACTGGTCGGCTCGACGATCGTGCCGCCGGGCTTGAGCGCACCGCTCTCCTCCGCGGCCTCGATCATCCGCAGGGCGATCCGGTCCTTCACCGAGCCGCCGGGGTTGAAGTACTCCACCTTGGCCAGGACGGTCGCCCTGATGCCCTTGGTCACGCTGTTGAGCTTCACCAGCGGGGTGTTGCCGACGAGGCTGATCATCGAGTCGTGGAATCGCACCGTTGTCTCCGGATGCCGCAAAAAGGGTGGTCGTGATGTGCCGCCAGCCTACGGCCCCCGAGGGTCGTTCACTCCCCGTTGAGATTGGCCGACGGTCCGTACGGGGCAAGGAGTGGGTGTACGGGTACGAGGAGGTGGCGGCGACGCATGACGAGCATGTCGAGGGCGAGGGTGGCCCGGCGTATCGCGGCCGGCGCGGCGTACGGGGGCGGCGGTGTCGGTCTGGCCGGCGTGGCTGTCGTCGGGCTGCTGCTGGCGGAGGTCCGGCTGGCCAGGCGGCACGTGGGCAACGGCGCGGTGCCGCATGTACCGAAGGCACAGGGGCTGTACGGCGCCGGGTACACGGTGCCGGGGCAGCCGCCGCTGCGGCTGACGCTGCTGGGCGACTCCACGGCGGCGGGCCAGGGCGTCCACCGCTCCGGCCAGACACCGGGCGCGCTGCTGGCCTCCGGGCTGGCCGCGGTCGCCGAGCGGCCGGTGGATCTGCGCAACGTGGCCCTGCCGGGCGCGCGCTCCGACGACCTGGACCGGCAGGTGTCGCTCGCCCTGTCGGACCCCGGCCGCGTCCCCGACGTCTGCGTGATCATGATCGGCGCCAATGACGTCACCCACCGCATGCCGCCCACCCGCTCGGTGCGCTGTCTGTCCACGGCCGTACGACGGCTGCGTACGGCCGGCGCCGAGGTGGTGGTCGGCACCTGTCCCGACCTGGGCACGATCGAGCCGGTGCAGCAGCCCCTGCGCTGGCTGGCACGGCGGGCCTCGCGGCAGCTGGCCGCCGCGCAGACGATCGGCGTGGTGGAGCAGGGCGGCCGGACCGTGTCCCTGGGCGACCTGCTGGGCCCCGAGTTCGCCGCGAACCCGCGCGAGTTGTTCGGCCCCGACCACTACCACCCCTCCGCCGAGGGCTACGCCACCGCCGCCATGGCCGTCCTGCCGACGGTCTGCGCGGCTCTCGGCCTGTGGCCCGCCGACGAGGACCGCCCCGACCTCACCCGCCGCGAGGGCTTCCTGCCGGTCGCCAAGGCCGCGGCCGCGGCCGCCTCGGAGGCCGGCACAGAGGTGGCGGCCGCCATCCCGGCGGGGCCGCGGGGCCCATGGGCCTTGCTGAAGCGCCGCAGGAGGCGGAGGCTCCAAGAGCCGGAACAGGCTCCCACTGTGGCGTCCTGAGGGGCGCGGGGCTGTATCGATATGCGGCTCCGCCGCGTGGGCGCGAAAGGCGACCACGGTCCGCAAGCCGAAATCGACGCCGGACGTGCACTAAGCAAGCGCTTGGAAAAGAGGCCCGCATCACACAGCGATCCCGATGACCACGCCCCCTACGTACCGGTAATTTCGCCGGAGTACCCCATCCGACGTCGTCTGGAGCCGTGATGCCCGAAGCCGTGATCGTCTCAGCCGCCCGCTCCCCCATCGGCCGCGCCTTCAAGGGCTCCCTCAAGGACCTGCGCCCGGACGACCTCACCGCCACGATCATCCAGGCCGCCCTCGCCAAGGTCCCCGAGCTGGACCCGCGCGACATCGACGACCTGATGCTCGGCTGCGGTCTGCCCGGCGGCGAGCAGGGCAACAACCTCGGCCGGATCGTCGCCGTGCAGATGGGCATGGACCACCTGCCGGGCTGCACGATCACCCGCTACTGCTCCTCGTCGCTGCAGACGAGCCGCATGGCCCTGCACGCCATCAAGGCCGGCGAGGGCGACGTGTTCATCTCGGCCGGCGTCGAGATGGTGTCCCGGTTCGTGAAGGGCAACTCCGACAGCCTGCCCGACACGCACAACCCGTTCTTCGCCGAGGCCGAGGCCCGCACCGCGGAGGTCGCCCAGCAGGAGGGCACCACCTGGCACGACCCGCGCGAGGACGGCCTCGTGCCGGACGCCTACATCGCGATGGGCCAGACCGCGGAGAACCTCGCCCGCGTCAAGGGCGTCACCCGCCAGGACATGGACGAGTTCGGCGTCCGTTCTCAGAACTTGGCCGAGCAGGCCATCAAGAACGGCTTCTGGGAGCGGGAGATCACCCCGGTGACCCTCCCGGACGGCACGGTCGTCTCCGCGGACGACGGCCCCCGCGCCGGCGTCACCCTGGAGGGCGTCTCCGGCCTGAAGCCGGTCTTCCGCCCCGACGGCCTGGTCACCGCGGCCAACTGCTGCCCGCTGAACGACGGCGCCGCCGCCCTGGTGATCATGTCCGACACCAAGGCCCGCGAGCTGGGCCTGACCCCGCTCGCCCGCATCGTGTCGACCGGCGTCTCCGGCCTGTCCCCCGAGATCATGGGCCTCGGCCCGGTCGAGGCGTCGAAGCAGGCCCTCGCCCGCGCCGGCCTGACCATCGACGACATCGACCTGGTCGAGATCAACGAGGCGTTCGCCGCCCAGGTGATCCCGTCGTACCGCGACCTGGGCATCGACCCCGACAAGCTGAACGTCAACGGCGGCGCCATCGCCGTCGGCCACCCCTTCGGCATGACCGGCGCCCGGATCACCGGCACGCTCATCAACTCCCTGCAGTTCCACGACAAGCAGTTCGGTCTGGAGACCATGTGCGTCGGCGGCGGCCAGGGCATGGCGATGGTCATCGAGCGTCTGAGCTGAGAGACTTGGGGTGACCGCGAGGGCACCCACCGTCACGATCAGGCCCGGAGTCCGAGAACCACTCGGACACCGGGCCGATTTGTGATCCAATCTCCCTCAGGATGTGACCTACCTCCGTCCCCAGGGGATTCACGCAGCTCAGCGCGGTTTCGACACCTGACCCCGGGCCCAAAGACCTGTCCGTTTCGTGACGTTACGCACTGACAGCTGGATAGTCCGCCCTTCAAGCTGATGTAGGAAGTCGGGGGTCGACTTTGAACCGGGAGTACGTCAGTGAGCGCCATGCCGATCGCCTTGCTGGTCACCACGGCCGCCACCGGCGCCGTGGGCGTCGCCGTCCTGCGCACCCTCATCGGGCTGCGCCGTCAGGTCGCCGCCCTGCGCACCGAGCTCGCTGAGGGCCGCGCCTCCGTGCGCGCCCTCGTGCCCGCCGCCCGTTCCACGGCCGACGCCGAGGAGATACGCGCCGCCGTCGCCGAGGCTCTCGCCGAGGAGCGCGAGCGCGAGCTGGCCGAGGCCCGTGCCTTCTGGGCCGCCCAGGAGGCCCGTGACGCCTCCGAGGCGCCCTCGCTGCTCGGTCTGACCGAGAGCGACCTGTTCCTGCCCCGCCAGGCCGATCTGGTGGGCCTGGAGCCGCTGGAGCCGGTGACCGAGCCCGGCGACGAGTTCGCCGGGGAGTCCCCGGAGCTGGCCGCGGCCCGCCGCCGCCACCCCTCGCACCCGGACTTCGTCCCGGTCGCCTCGCCCGTGATGGGCGACCACGAGCGCACCATCACCACCCTGGAGGACCTCGCGACCTCCCGCGTGGAGCTGACCGACGTCCGCCCCGGCCCCCTGGGCACCCTCGACGTCTACGTCTTCGCCGACGGCACCACCCTGTGCATGACCCCGGGCCACAAGGAGACCGCGGAGCGCCTCGCCAAGGCCCTGACCGAGGGCGAGACGCCCCGCCTCCTCGGCGGCTCCGGCATCTCGGGCGCGTACACCCTGACGTTCCAGTGCGGCGAAGAGAACGTCTACGTCCTGGCGGACAGGGTCATAGCGTCCCTGTAGCTCTTCAGGGCGCTGGAACTGCATGCCCCCAGGGGCGCGGGGCTGTATCGATATGCGGCTCCGCCGCGCGGGCGCGACCAGCCACGACGCACGGTAAGACGCGAACGGCGCTCAGACACCCGCCCGCTTCTGCGCCTCTTCAACGAGCCGCACCGCCGCGGCGACCTCCGCGTCGCTCGTCAGCACAACGGCCAGATCCCGCGCGGCCACGGTCACTTGATCGGCCGCGGCGAACATCCCGGCATCCGGCATCTCCCGAGGCACAGCCCCCGGCGCCTCGACCTCCTGCGCCCACCGAGCCAGTGCGCGGGCCAACTGCAACGCCTCCGCAGCCGCACCCCGCTGGAGGCGAGACTGCGGCGCCGCCCGCAACCGGTCGGCGAACTGATCCACGGCCCGGACGAGTCCCGTCGTATCAACCACCCCGCGAGACTACGCGCCGCGGCAGGACTGTTGCCAACACGCGAACACTCAGGCACGGTGACCTGAAGGACCGGCTTACACCCCATTGCATCCGGAGGCGCCGATGTCCCACGTCCTCTCCGAGGAGACCCACCGCAACCTGCTCGCCCGCATCCCCCACTGCACCGGTCGTGAAGTCTCCGACTGGCTGCGCACCGTCGAGGAAGGCCCCTCCCTCTTCCGCTTCGAGGAGAAGGTCAGCTGGCTGCGCCACGAGTACAACCTCGCGTACGGCCACGCCAAGGCACTCGTCCACGAGTACGACCTGAGGAGGGCAGCGCGCAAACTGCGGTGAGACCGCGGTGAGCGCGCCACAGACGCCGAAGGGCCCCGGGATCGATCCCGGGGCCCTTCTCATGCGTCCGTCAGGGGCGTCGGTCAGTCGTCGCCGCTGAAGATGGCGACCAGGCGCAGCATCTCGACGTAGATCCACACCAGGGTCATGGTCAGACCGAAGGCGGCCAGCCAGGACTCCTCGCGGGGCGCGCCGTAGGCGATGCCGTCCTCGATCTGCTTGAAGTCGAGCGTCAGGAAGAACGCGCCGAGCACGATGGCGATGATGCCGACGATCGCGCCGAGCGGCCCGAAGCTGCGCAGTCCGCCGTCCTCGGCGACGCCGAAGGCGACCAGCAGCAGGTTGACCGCCATGACCAGGATGAAGGCCAGGGCGATGGCCATGCCGATGCGGGCGTAGCGCGCGGTGACGCGGACCCAGCCGGCCTTGTACACGAGCAGCGTGGCGGCCGAGACGGCCATGGTGCCGAGCACCGCCTGGAAGGGCGCACCGGACCACTGCGTGTTGTACATCTCGCTGATCACGCCGAGGAAGACGCCCTCGAAGGCGGCGTACGACAGGATCAGCGCGGGCGAGGCGGTGCGCTTGAAGGACTGCACCATCGCCAGCACGAAGGCGACGAGGGCGGCACCGATGGCGAGGCCGTAGCTGGTGGACGACACCGGCAGCAGGGCCCACGCGAGCACGGCGCCGAGGGCGACGGTGCCGAGCGTGATGGCCGTGCGCGTGACGACGTCGTCCATCGTCATCCGGCCGGTGGTGGCCGGGGCCTGCGGCGGGGTGCCGTACTGCGTGTCCTGCTGGGCGTACGGGTTCTGCGCGTAAGGGTTCTGCGCGTACGGGTTGGCGCCCGCCGGCTGGGCGTAAGGGTTGCCCTGGGTGCCGACGGCCCCGGCCTGCGGCGCGGTGTTGAAGCCCGCGTAGCCGTTGTCGCGGCTGAACCCCCGTCGCGAGAAGACCGGGTTGCTGCTCCTCATTTCACTCCTCCATGGCCACACTGCGCAGCCTTGGCTCAAGAGTAATGGAAAGGCAAAGGAATGACCCTAGTGCTTGAGAAGGATCTTTCCCTGCCATGTGCTGCGCAACACGCTACGCGGCCTGGTGATTCCCTCGGTCGTCGGGACGTACTCATGACCAAGCCGGTACCCGCCCGGTACACATCCGGAACCGGCCGGAGACCGCCGCCCGGCCCCGTGGGCGGAGAAGAGTGTCGAACGAAGGTTCGTTCGCCGGGGCGGAGCGACGTCGGAGGTGCCCGGAACCGGACTCGAACCGGTACGCCCGCGAGGGGCAGCGAGGTTTAAGCTCGCCGTGTCTGCATTCCACCATCCGGGCAGGCCATGGGCTCCGCTTCGAGGTTCGAGCCTATCGGGAGACGTCACCCGAACAGCTGATCCACAGAGCCATGTTGTCTTATTTTATTGATGTCTGAGGGAGCATCAGACACCGGTACGGGTCATCCGCACTTGCCAATAGCGTTGCGTGCCGTAGCGCGCGGTGTATGCGGAATGACGGAATTTCACCGTCCCGCCCCGCATACCTCAAGAGGTCTGTACACCCCCTCCAGCAGGCCTCGAGTCAGGGTCGAGCGTCATCCCCAGGTATGACGGCGGGGCCGCCGGTCCGCCCGCAGGCTGCCCCCGGAACCGGAACAGCGGCTGACTACAAGGGCCTGCCCCGCCGGGACGATGAATCGAGTCCTTCGAACCGTCCCGTCCCGACAGGAGCGCCTTCCCGTGACCACCACTCCCCTCGCCGGCCGCGCCACAGCGGTGGCCGCACGCGCCACGGAGCTGTCGAAGATCTATGGACAGGGCGAGACCCAGGTGGTCGCCCTCGACCGGGTCTCCGTCGAGTTCCACCAGGCCGAGTTCACCGCGATCATGGGCCCGTCGGGCTCCGGCAAGTCCACGCTGATGCACTGTGTGGCCGGGCTCGACACCTTCTCCTCGGGCTCGGTGCGCATCGGCGACACCGAGCTGGGCGCCCTGAAGGACAAGCAGCTCACCAAGCTGCGCCGGGACAAGATCGGCTTCATCTTCCAGGCGTTCAACCTGCTGCCCACGCTGACCGCGCTGGAGAACATCACCCTGCCGATGGACATCGCGGGCCGCCGCCCGGACAAGCAGTGGCTGGACACCGTCATCGCGATGGTCGGTCTGTCCGGGCGGCTCGGGCACCGGCCCTCGCAGCTGTCCGGCGGCCAGCAGCAGCGCGTCGCGGTCGCCCGCGCGCTGGCCTCCCGGCCCGACATCGTCTTCGGCGACGAGCCCACCGGAAACCTCGACTCCCGCTCAGGCGCCGAGGTGCTGGGCTTCCTGCGCAACTCGGTGCGCGAGCTGGGGCAGACCGTCGTGATGGTCACCCATGACCCCGTCGCCGCCGCCTACGCGGACCGGGTGGTCTTCCTCGCCGACGGCCGGATCGTCGACGAGGTCTACGGGCCCAGCGCCGAGTCGGTGCTCGACCGGATGAAGCAGTTCGACGCGAAGGGCCGTACTTCCTGATGTTCCGCACCGCCCTGCGCACCGTACTCGCGCACAAGGCCCGGCTGTTGATGACCGTGCTCGCCGTGATGCTCGGCGTCGCGTTCGTCTCCGGGACGCTGGTGTTCACCAGTACCGTCTCCGACGCCTACCAGAAGAGCTTCGCCAAGGGCTTCGAGGGAGTCGACGTCGCCGTCGAGCCCGAGCACCGGGAGGCCGCCGGCGACCGCGTCGGCGAGACGCCCGAGCTGACCCGGGCACTGCTCGACAAGAGCGCGAAGGTCCCCGGCGCCGCCTCCGTGACGGGCGTGGTGACCGGCTACACCGCCCTCGCCGACAAGGACGGCGACCTGATCGGCAACGGCTTCCAGTCCCAGGGGGGCAACTACTGGGGCACGAAGGACCCGCGCTACCCCCTGACCGACGGGCGCGCCCCGCACGGCGAGGGCGAGGTGCTGCTCGACGCGAAGACGGCCGAGCGCGCCGGATACCGGGTCGGCGACACCGTACGGCTGTCCGTCGACGGGCCCGTGCTGACCCCGAAGGTCACCGGCATCTTCACCACCGACGACGGCAATGTCGCGGCCGGCGGCAGCCTCGCCCTGTTCGACACGGCCAGCGCGCAGAAGCTGTTCGGCAAGCCCGGCACCTTCGACCAGATCGACGTCGAGGCCGCCGCGGGCACCTCCCAGGAGCAGCTGAAGGCCGCCCTCGACAAGGCGCTGCCCAAGAACCTCGTGGAGACCACGACCGGGCAGCAACTGGCCGACGACCAGGCCGAGATGATCTCCTCCCAGATGAGCGGCCTGAAGCAGGGCCTGCTGGTGTTCGCCGGGATCGCCCTGTTCGTCGGTACGTTCATCATCGCCAACACCTTCACCATGCTGGTGGCCCAGCGCACCAAGGAGCTGGCGCTGCTGCGCGCGGTCGGCGCCTCGCGCCGGCAGGTGACGCGGTCGGTGCTGATCGAGGCGTTCGTGGTGGGCACGGTCGCCGGAGTCACCGGTCTGCTCGCCGGTGTCGGCGTCGGGGCGGGGCTCAGGGGGCTGATGGGCACACTCGGCGCGACCGTCCCCGACGGCCCGCTGGTGATCGCGCCCGGCACGGTCGCCACCGCACTCGTGGTGGGCGTCGTGGTCACCATGCTGGCCGCGTGGCTGCCCGGCCGCCGGGCCGCGAAGATCCCGCCGGTGGCGGCGATGAGCAGCGTGCACGCCAAGGCGACCACCAAGTCGCTGGTGCTGCGCAACACGCTCGGCGCGCTGTTCTCCGCGGCCGGTGTGGCGGTCGTCCTCGCGGCGACCACGATGAGCGGCTCCGACGGCCAGGCCCCGATGGGTCTCGGCGCGGTCCTGCTGATCATCGGCGTGTTCGTGCTGACCCCGCTGCTGTCGCGCCCCCTGATCGCGGCCGCCGCCCCGGTGCTGCGCGTGTTCGGTGTCTCGGGCAAGCTGGCCCGGCAGAACGCGGTGCGCAATCCGCGCCGTACGGCCGCCACGGCGTCGGCGCTGATGATCGGTCTGACGCTGATCACCGGGATGACGGTGATGGCGGGCAGCCTGCAGCGGTCCATCGACAAGATGGCCTCGGACTCGCTGAAGGCGGACTACGTCGTCTCGATGACCAACGGCAACACCCTGTCGCCGGACGTCGAGCAGAAGGTGAAGCGGGTCGAGGGCGTCACCGCCACCAGCCCGATGCGCAACGCGCCCTCCCGCATCGACGGCGAGACGGAGTACCTGACCGGCGTCGACGGCCCCGTCATCGGCCGGCTCACCGACCTCGTCCTGGACGACGGCGCCTTCACGGTGTCCGGCTCGAAAGCCGTCGTCGACGACGCGACGGCGAAGGCGCACGGCTGGAAGGCCGGTTCGGCCTTCACCGTGGCCTACGAGGACGGCGCGAAGCAGCGGATGACCGTCGCCGGCGTCTACCAGGGCAACGACATGCTCAGCGGCATCCTGCTGGACAACGCCGTGCTCGCCCCGCACCAGGACGAGCCGGGCGACATGAACGTCCTGGTGAAGACCGCGGGCGGCGCCTCGGACGCGGCCAAGGACCGGCTGGAGAAGGCCCTCGGGGACAACCCGGCGATCGCCGTCCAGGACAAGAAGGACATCTCCAACGAGATCGCGCAGATGTTCACGCTGATGCTGAACATGCTCTACGGCCTGCTCGCCATGGCCGTGATCGTGGCGGTCCTCGGCGTCATCAACACCCTGGCCATGTCCGTGTTCGAGCGCTCGCAGGAGATCGGCATGCTCCGCGCGGTCGGCCTGGACCGCCGGGACGTCAAGCGCATGGTCCGCCTGGAGTCCCTGGTGATCTCCCTGTTCGGCGGTGTCCTCGGCATCGGACTCGGCGTGTTCTTCGGCTGGGCGGCCGGTGAGCTCCTCGGCACGAGCATGGCGACGTACGAACTGGTCCTGCCCTGGGGCCGGATGGGCCTGTTCCTGCTGCTGGCCGCCGGGGTCGGCACGCTGGCCGCGCTGTGGCCGGCCCGGCGCGCGGCCCGGCTGGACATGCTGACGGCGATCAAGTCGCAGTAGCCGTGACGACGACGGGGCCCCGCTCTCCCTGGAGAGCGGGGCCCTTTCGCACGGTCAGTTCCAGGTACGTGCCCGCAGCGGCGTCCCGGAGTCGCCCGACTCGGGGGTGCGTACGGCGAGCACCTGATTGACGCCGATGCGGTTGTGCTCGAAGGCTAGCGCGGAGGCGGCCATGTAGAGCCGCCAGACGCGGGCCCGGCCGGCTCCGGCGAGCCGGACGGCCTGCTCCCAGCCGGCCTCCAGATTGGCGACCCAGCGGCGCAGCGTGAGGGCGTAGTGCTCGCGGATCGCCTCCACGTCCCGCACCTCGAAGCCGGCCCGCTCCAGCTGGGTGACGGTGGTGCCGATGGGCTGGAGCTCGCCGTCGGGGAAGACGTAGGCGTCGATGAAGGCGTCGACGCTGTAGGAGTCCTCGTCGCTCTGCGGGCGGCGGGCGATCTGGTGGTTGAGGAGCCGCCCGCCGGGCTTGAGCAGGGCGTACAGGGTGCGGGTGTACTCCAGGTACCGCTCGGCGCCGACGTGCTCGGCCATGCCGACGGAGGAGATCGCGTCGAAGGGGCCGTCGGTGACGTCGCGGTAGTCCTGCACCCGGATCTCGACCCGGTCGGTGAGGCCCTCCTCGGCGACGCGCTTGCGGGCGTAGGCGGCCTGTTCCTGGGAGAGGGTGACACCGAGGACGCTCACGCCGTGCTCGCGGGCCGCGTGGATCGCCATCGAGCCCCAGCCGCAGCCGACGTCCAGCAGGCGCTGACCGGGCCTCAGGGCGAGCTTGCGGCAGATGAGTTCGAGCTTGTCGCGCTGGGCGTCCTCCAGGGTGCCGCCGTCCTCCCAATAGGCGCAGGAGTACACCATGGACGGGCCCAGGACGAGTTCGTAGAAGTCGTTGCCGACGTCGTAGTGGTGGCTGATGGCGCGCCGGTCGGTGCGGCGGGTGTGCAGATGGCCGGGGCGGCGCACCTCCTCGGGCGGCGGCGCGGGCGGCAGCGGCAGCCCGGCGAGCCGGACCAGGCCGACCGCGGCGGCCCGTACGCCGGGATCGCGCAGCGCCTCCAGGGTGGTGCGGGCGTCGTCGTCGCGCTCCCAGATCAGACCCGACATCAGGTCGAGGGCGGTGTAGAAGTCGCCCTCGACGTCCAGGTCTCCGGCCACCCAGGCGCGGGCCATGCCCAGTTCGCCGGGCTTGAACAGCAGCCGCCGCAGGGCCCGGCGGTTGCGCACGATCAGCACCGGCGCGTCCGGGGGGCCGGCCTGCGAACCGTCCCAGGCCCGGATGCGGACCGGGAGCGGAACTCCCAGCACCTGTTCGAGAAGGCTCTTCAGCCGCGGCGCGACCTCGGCCATGACACACACCTCCGTGAGATGCGATCCCGGATGACTGACACCACGTAAACACCTGTGCCCCGGGCCCGCAGTCCCCCACGCGTGTCACGTCTGGGCAAATCCTCCGGCAGGGCCCGGGAACGCCGAAGGACCTCCCGCACCACGGATGGCGGGAGGTCCTTCGGCGTTGCTACGACCGTGCGGTCAGGAGGCCTTGGCCTTCTCCTCGGTCTTGGCGGCGGCGGCGGTCGGAGCCGGGGCCGGCTTGGCGGCCTCGTAGAACTCCTCGCGCGGCGTCTCCAGGGCGCCGAGGGCGACGACCTCGCGCTTGAGGAACATGCCGAGCGTCCAGTCCGCGAAGACGCGGATCTTGCGGTTGAAGGTCGGCATGGCCAGACCGTGGTAGCCGCGGTGCATGTACCAGGCGAGACGGCCCTTGAGCTTGATCTTGAACTTGCCCATGACGATCATCGCGACGCCCTTGTGCAGGCCGAGACCCGCGACCGCGCCCTTGTTGGCGTGGCTGTACTCCTTCTGCGGGAAGCCCCGCATGCCGGAGATCACGTTGTCGCCGAGGACCTTGGCCTGGCGCAGCGCGTGCTGGGCGTTCGGCGGGCACCAGGCGTTCTCGTTGCCCGCCTTGCGGCCGACGACGTCGGGGACCTGGGCGTTGTCGCCCGCGGTCCAGATGTAGTCGGTGCCCTTGACCTGGAGGGTGGGCTCGGCGTCGACGTGGCCGCGGGGGCCGAGCGGCAGGCCGAAGCGGGCCAGGGCCGGGTTCGGCTTGACGCCGGCGGTCCACACGATCGTGTTGGAGTCGACCTCGAGCCCGTTCTTCAGCACCACGTGGCCGTCGACGCAGGAGTCCATCGAGGTGGAGAGGTAGATCTCCACGCCGCGGCTCTCCAGGTGCTCCTTGCCGTACTGGCCGAGCTTGGGGCCGACCTCGGGAAGGATCTTGTCGGCGGCGTCGACGAGGATGAAGCGCATGTCCTCACGGGACACGTTCTTGTAGTACTTGGCCGCGTCGCGGGCCATGTCCTCGACCTCACCGATGGTCTCCGCACCGGCGAAGCCGCCGCCGATGAAGACGAAGGTGAGCGCCTTGCGGCGGATCTCCTCGTCGTTGGTGGAGTCGGCCTTGTCGAGCTGCTCGAGGACGTGGTTGCGCAGGCCGATGGCCTCCTCGATGCCCTTCATGCCGATGCCCTGCTCGGCGAGGCCGGGGATCGGGAAGGTGCGGGAGACCGCGCCGAGGGCGATCACCAGGTAGTCGAAGGGCAGCTCGTACGCCTCGCCGACCAGCGGGGCGATCGTGGCGACCTTGCGGTCCTGGTCGATGGTGGTGACCCGGCCGGTGAGGACCTCCGCCTTGGGCAGCACGCGTCGCAGCGGGACGACGACGTGGCGCGGGGAGATGCTGCCGGCGGCGGTTTCGGGGAGGAAGGGCTGGTAGGTCATGTACGACCGGGGGTCGACGACCGTGACGGTCGCCTCGCCGTAGCGCATCTTCTTGAGAATGCGCCGAGCTGCGTACAGGCCTACGTACCCACCGCCTACTACGAGGATCCTGGGACGCTCCGTGGTGCTCATGCCATCGAGTATCCACCCGCCTCGGGGGGGTCGCTCGTGCGCCCCTTCACAAGCTTCCACAGGGGCCGTGTTACACTCCGCGGCCCACGTGATCCAGGCCACGCTGCGGATCGGGAACCGCGTGGTGGCCTGGACCGTTGTCCATACCGCGTGAGCTGCCTCTCCAGGCCTCGGAAACCGTCGTGAGGCCCCTGCGGATCCCATGGGTACCCCTCTCGAGGAAGACGCCCCGTCTCGCATTCGAAGGCCCTGAGGGCCCCCGGAACGGCCTATCTGAGGCCCTTCAGCCCCCTCCGGGACCGAAATCCTTGTGAAGAACTTCACGAAGTTTTCCGACGTGGCGTCACCGGAGGGCGCCCGAAGGGCCTCCCGTGGCGCTCAAACGGGGCCCTGACCTGCTCAACAGAGGCGCGGAGGGGGCTCGACGCGGGCTCGGTGGAGCGCCGCCGGTGCCTCGGCGGCGCTCGTCGATTCCGGGGTGGATCCGGGCTGCCGGCTACCTGCCGGGGCCGGGCTTGTCGGAGCCGTAGCCCGGCTTGCCGGGGCCTGGCTTGCCGGAGCCGTAGCCCCGCTTGCCGGTGTCGTCGACCGTCTCGGCGTCGCTCTCGATGCGCTCCTTGCGCACCCGCCCGCGTACGGTCTCCTCCTCGGTGTGCTCCTCCGTGGTCAGGCGGACGCGCTCCATCGGCACGACCTCGGTGTCCACGACCGGCCGCTCCTCGTGGAGCACGACCTCGTGCTCCGCCTCGCTGATCTCCGGCCCGGACAGTGCGGCGTCGCGGTTGGCCTCGGTGATCGGCTCCCGTTCGACGCGTACTTCCTCGTGCCGCAGCGGAACGGTGTGCTCCTCCTCCTCGGTGACGATGTACTTGCGCAGCCGGACCCGGCCTGCCTCACGGCGCTCGACGCCCACGTGCATCCGTTCCTCGGACCGCGTCATGGCGTTGTCGTCGTAGTCCGCACGCGCACCGGCCGCCGCGCCGGTGCCCGTACCCGTGCCCGCCGCCATGCCCGCGGCGCCTGCCGTGCCTGCCGTGCCTGCGGCACCAGCGGCACCCGCGGCACCTCCGGCGCCTCCGTGCGCCCAGCCGCTCTCGCCGGGCTCGTTGGCGCGGGCCCAGGACTCGTCCCAGCTCATGCCGTAGTACTCGTAGAGCTGGTGCTCCTCGGTCGCCGACAGATGGCCGCCGGAGTCGACGTCCACATGCGGGGCGTCCTTGACCTTGCCCTTGGAGTACGGCACCTCGATGTGGTCGTCCACCAGCGAGGCGTCGCGGATGGGCACGAAGGACTCGCTGGTGCCGAACAGGCCGGTCTTCACCGACGCCCACTCGGGGCGCCCGGTGGCGTCGTCGAGGAAGACGTGCTTGGCCTCACCGATTTTCTTGCCGCCCTCGTCGAGGACCGGATGGTCCAGGACCGCGGAAATCTGCTCTTTGGTGATCATGCTCGTTCACCCTTCTTCCGGCGATTCCCTTGGCGGGTTGACGCCACAAAAGGGGTGAAACTGCCCATGAGCAACAAAGAGCACATTCTTTCCGTAAGTGCTATCGCCGCACTTCAGTGCTCTCCCGTCACGCCACGGACCAGGCGATGCCGTCCAGGATGTCGTGCTCGCTGACCACGACCTCCTCCGCGCCGATCCGTTCCATGATCGACAGCAGCACCAGCGCGCCCGCCGCGATGACGTCGACCCGGCCCGGATGCATGGCCCCGATCGCCGCCCGCTCGGCGTGCGTGGAGCGCAGCAGCCACTCGGTGATCTCACGCACCTTGTCGCGGGAGATCCGGGAGTGGTGGATGGCCGCCGAGTCGTACTCCGGCAGCTCCTGCGCGATCGCGGACACGGTCGTCACCGAGCCGGCCAGGCCCACCAGCGTGTGCGCCTCGCGCAGCGGTACGGTCCGCTCGGCGAGGTCGAGCGCGGCCTCGATGTCCGCCCTTATGGCGGCGACCTGCTCCTCGGTGGGCGGGTCGGTGACCTTACCGTCGTGCACCAGATGCCGCTCGGTCATGCGGACACAGCCGATGTCGACGGACCGGGCGGCCCGGACGTGGTCGTCGCCGACGACGAACTCCGTGGAGCCGCCGCCGATGTCCACGACCAGGTACGGCCTGGTGAGGTCGTCGCGGCCCGTGAGCTCCTTCGTGGCCCCGGTGAAGGAGAACTCCGCCTCCTGGTCGCCGGTGATGACCTCGGGCTCGACGCCCAGGATGTCCATGACCCCGCGCACGAACTCGTCGCGGTTCTCGGCGTCCCGGGAGGCGGAGGTCGCCACGAACCGCAGCCGCTCGGCGCCGTGCTCCTTGATGACGGCCGCGTACTCGCGGCACGCGGCGAAGGTCCGCTCCAGCGCCTCGGGGGCCAGCCGCCCGGTGCGGTCGACGCCCTGGCCGAGCCGCACGATCGTCATACGGCGGTCCAGCTCGACGAGTTCACCGGTGGCCGGGTCGCAGTCGGCGACCAGCAGGCGGATGGAGTTCGTACCGCAGTCGACGGCGGCGACCCGGGTCACCGGCCCTCCCCCTCTTCGCTCTTCTCGGGCAGGGTCACGCACGCGCCCTTGCTCCACCACTCCGGAAGCATCGCGAGAGCCTCGTCGCCGAGCGGGTTCACACCCGGGCCCGCGGCCAGCGAGTGGGCGACCAGGACGTGCAGGCACTTGACCCGGTCCGGCATGCCGCCGGCGCTCGGGAAGTTCTTCAGCTCCTCGATCTCGTCGCGGCGCCGGATGTAGTCCTCGTGCGCGGCACGGTAGGCCGCGGCCAGCTCCGGGTCGGACTGAAGGCGCTCGGTCATCTCCTTCATCAGGCCGCTGGCCTCCAGCGTGCCGATGGCCGAGTTGGCCTTGGGGCACGTCAGGTAGTACAGCGTCGGGAAGGGCGTGCCGTCGGGCAGCCGGGGGGCCGTCTCGACGACGTCCGGCTGGCCGCAGGGGCACCGGTGCGCGATGGCGCGCAGCCCGCGCGGCGGCCGCCCGAGCTGCTGCTTGAAGGCCTCGACGTCCGCGTCGGTGGGCTCGGTGCGGGGTGTGGTCGGCGGGGGCGTTTCCATCTGGCCTGAGGTGTCTCTCTGCTATCTGTCACTGGTCGGAGGCGTCGGCCTTGTCGACGCCGTCCCAGACGTTGGAGTACCAGGGGCGGTCGGCCGCCCCCTGGTCGGTGCGGGACTGCTCGGCGGCGTCCGGGTCGACGACGATGTAGCCGGTCTCCCCGGGCATCACATAGTGCAGCCGCTCGCGGATGCGCTGCTCGGCGAACGCGTCGTCCTGCCACCGCGCCTTGAGGTCGCGCAGCTGCTCGACGCGCTCCCGCGCCTGCCGCTGCTGCCGCTCCATGTCGGCGATCTCGGCGCGCTGGGCGACGTACTGCCGCATCGGATAGGCGAGGGCGACGATCAGCGAGCAGACCACCAGGGCGAGCAGTGCGGCCCGGCCGGTGAGCCGGGAGCGGCGCGCCTGGCGGCGGGTCTGGGAGCGGTAGACACGGGCCGCGGTCTGCTCGCCGAGCAGTCGCAGTCTGGTCGCGGTGGAGAACCGGTCCCGGTCCTTCACGGCCATGTTGCCCGCCTCCCGATCACGCGCGTACGTCCCCGCACACGGTACGGGACCGAGTACGGGGACGTACGTACGACGCTGCCTGTCAGGCCGCCTTACGGGGTGACGGTCAGCCCTTGAAGCGCGGGAAGGCGCTGCGGCCGGCGTACACCGCGGCGTCGTCGAGGATCTCCTCGATGCGCAGCAGCTGGTTGTACTTGGCGACGCGCTCGGAGCGGGCCGGGGCGCCGGTCTTGATCTGGCCGCAGTTGGTGGCGACGGCCAGGTCGGCGATGGTGACGTCCTCGGTCTCGCCGGAGCGGTGGGACATCATGCACTTGAAGCCGTTGCGCTGGGCCAGCTCGACGGCGTCCAGGGTCTCGGTGAGCGAGCCGATCTGGTTCACCTTCACCAGCAGGGCGTTGGCGGCGCCCTCCTCGATGCCGCGGGCGAGGCGCTCGGGGTTGGTGACGAACAGGTCGTCGCCGACGAGCTGGACCTTGTCACCGAGACGCTCGGTGATGGTCTTCCAGCCGTCCCAGTCGTCCTCGAACAGCGGGTCCTCGATGGACACGAGCGGGTACGCGTCGACGAGCTCCGCGTAGTACTCGGTCATCTCGGCGGCGGAGCGCTCCTTGCCCTCGAAGGTGTAGACGCCGTCCTTGTAGAACTCGGACGCGGCCACGTCGAGGGCGAGGGCGATCTGCTCGCCGGGGGTGTAGCCGGCCTCCTTGATGGCCTCGAGGATGAGGTCGAGGGCCTCACGGTTGGAGCCCAGGTTCGGGGCGAAGCCGCCCTCGTCGCCGAGGCCGGTGGCCAGGCCCTTGTTCTTCAGGACCTTCTTCAGCGTGTGGTAGACCTCGGCGCCCCAGCGCAGGGCCTCGGAGAAGGACTCCGCGCCGATCGGGGCGATCATGAACTCCTGGATGTCCACGTTGGAGTCGGCGTGCGAGCCGCCGTTCAGGATGTTCATCATCGGAACGGGCAGCAGGTGCGCGTTCGGGCCGCCCAGGTAGCGGAACAGCGGCAGGTCGCTGGCCTCGGAGGCGGCGTGGGCGACGGCGAGGGAGACGCCGAGGATGGCGTTGGCGCCGAGCGAGCCCTTGTTGTCGGTGGCGTCCAGGTCGAACATGGCCTGGTCGATCAGGCGCTGCTCGGTGGCGTCGTAGCCGACCAGCTCCGGGCCGATCTGCTCGATGACCGCGAGGACGGCCTTCTCGACGCCCTTGCCGAGGTAGCGGTTCGAGTCGCCGTCGCGGAGCTCGATGGCCTCGAAGGCGCCCGTGGAGGCGCCGGACGGGACGGCGGCACGACCCGTGCTGCCGTCGTCGAGGCCGACCTCGACCTCGACCGTGGGGTTGCCTCGGGAGTCCAGGATTTCCCGGGCTACGACGACGTCGATGGACGGCACGAGCATCTCCTTCGTGGATGTGACGCTTTTGAGCAGAACCGTGGTGGCTCTGCGAGACGAGCCTAACCGCCTCCGGGGGATCGGCCAGCCGATCGCCCACCCCGTGGACGGAAACCGATCGTAAATTGTTTCCGAACGGAACAAACGGGCGGCGGTGAGCTCGTCCGTGCACAGCCGCGCGCTTCATCGCCGTACGGGCCCGCCCCGGGCACGACCCCTGGGCATGACCCCTGGGCATGACCCCGCCCCGGTGCGTACGGGGGAACACGCACCGGGGCGGGGAGCCGGCGGGGGAAGCGCTGCCTACTTGAGGTGCAGCTGCTGGCCCGGGTAGATGAAGTCGGCGTCGTCGATGATGTCCTTGTTCAGCTGGAACAGCTTCTGCCAGCCGCCCTTGACGTGGTGCTTCTCGGCGATCGAGCTGAGGGTGTCGCCCTTGACGACCTTGTACTCGCCGTCGCCCTTCTCGACCTTCTTGCCGGTCGGGGTGGTGACGGTCTTCTTGGCGGCCGGGCGCTCCTGCGAGCGGGAGGCGCTCTGCTGCTCGGTCTCGCGGGCGGGGGCCGGGGCGGGGGTGCTCTCCTGCGCGGCGGTGCTGCCGGAGTCCGCGGAGCCGCCGTTGTACGGGGTGCTGGACAGGCCCACGCCGCAGACCGGCCAGGCGCCCTTGCCCTGGCCCGCGAGGACCTTCTCGGCGATCTCGATCTGCTGGGACTTGCTGGCCTGGTCGGCCGTGGCGGCGTACTGCGTGCCGCCGTACGCGGCCCAGGTGGAGGCGGAGAACTGCAGACCGCCGTAGTAGCCGTTGCCGGTGTTGATGGACCAGTTGCCGCCGGACTCGCACTGGGCGACGGCGTCCCACTCGGAGGCGGTGGCGGCGGAGGCGTTGCCGGCCGCCATCAGCGGGGCGGCGACGGCGGCGCCGGTCACACCGGCGATGGCGATGGCGCGAGTGGCCTTGGACGGACGACGGTGCTTGCCCTTGCCGGAAAACAGCATGGAGGATCCCCTCACCGACGCCTGCGAGGTGAGCTGTCGGGTTCGGGCCGGTTGAGTTGCCCGGCCGCGGCTCTCACGAGCTGCGGCTTCACCCCAAGCCGGTTCCGGTGTCGAGTTTCCTCAACTGCCGGACCCGGCGCCTACCTTGGGTCCCCCGCTCCTGCCTACGGCGCTTGACGCGACGACTGTTCCCGGGCTGCCACTGGCAGGATTCGGCGTTTGTGGCGGCCGGGGCTCGTGTTGGCGAGCGGTCATGACCGTAGACAGGCGATCGGCGGATTTTCAAAGACGATCAGGGCTTCTGAGACTCATCCCACAGTTTCGCCAAACCGGACATTTAGCGGCGAACCGTGACGTGAACTCCCGCTACTTTTCGACCGGTTCGACCCCTACCGCGAGCGTCTGACCGGGCAGGATGAGGTCCGGGTCGGTGCCGACCGTCTGCCGGTTCTCGGCATACAGCTCCGACCATCCGCCCTGGAGGCCAAGGGAGTCGGCGATGCCCCACAGGCTGTCGCCGGCCCGCACGGTGTACTCGCCGTCGGCGGCGTCCCGCACGACCGCACCGCTGCGCGAGGCGTGACGCCCCGTGGAGTCGCCCGTACGACCGTCCGCCACGCCCTCCTCGACGCCCTCGTCGGCGCTGTCGCCGCGGTGGCGGCCGGTGGCGGTCTCGTCCGAAGAGGTACCACTCTGGCCTGACTTGTCCGAGTCGTCCTGCGCCTCGCCCGTGGCAGAACTGTCGGGCCCCTGTGAAGTGGCGTCGGAGCCTTCGCTCGGGTCGGCATCCGAATCGGGCGAACGATCCGTCTTGGTCGTATTGTCCTGGTCGTCCTGGGTGGTCCGGTCGCTCGCGTCGCTGTCGGCGCTCTCGCCATCGGCCTCGGTCGACGAGCCGTCAGACGACGAGGCCGACTCGGACGGAGAGGGGAGCAGACGGGAGGAGTCGGACGAACCAGACGTGTCGGACGACTGGGGGGTGTCGATCAGGCCGCCCAGGCCCGAGGAGGCGTCGTCGGAGACCCCGGTGTCGACGTCGGCCGGCGCGGAGTCCTCACCGAGGCCCGAGAGCGGGCCGCAGGTCGGCCATGCCGTGACGCCCTGGTCCGCGAGGACGCGCTCGGCGACGGCTATCTGCTGCTGGCGGCTGGCCTGCTCGGGGCTCGGGGCGTAGTCCAGGCCGCCGTAGGTCTCCCAGTCGGTCTGGGTCAGCCTCAGGCCGCCGAAGTGGCCGTAGCCGTCGTTCGCGCTCCAGGCACCGCCCGTCTCGCACTCCGCGACCCGGTCCCAGGTGGTGCCGTCCGCCGCGCTCGCGCCCGAGGCGCCGAGCAGCGGGATCGCGATGGCGGAGCCGGTCACTCCGGCCGCGACGAGGAGAGCCGGAGCCTGGCGGGGGCGACGGTGACGACCGTTCCCGGAGAGCATGCGGAAGCCTTTCGTGCGACAGCAGTGATCGACGCGGCGTGTGATGCGGGGCGCCGCGCTGATGGGTGAACGTATCGACAGACGATCACTTGTCACAAGTTAATGCCGCACAGATCACGTGAAGATCACAGACTTGAGGGTGTGTCACGTTTGTCTGTGTCAGCTTCCTGTGCTGGGCCCGGCACTGGGGGTGAACTCCACCGGCAGCGTGCGCAGGCCCCGCATGATGAGGCCGCCACGCCAGCGCAACTCGGCCGGATCCGCGGCCAGTCGCAGGTCCGGCAGCCGGGTGAGCAGTGTGGCCAGCGCGGTCTGCCCCTCCAGCCGGGCCAACGGGGCGCCCAGGCAGTAGTGGATGCCGTGCCCGTACCCCAGATGCTGGTTGTCGCGGCGGGCGAGGTCGAGGGTGTCCGGGTCCTCGAACCGCGCCGGGTCCCGGTCCGCCGCGGCCAGCACCACCAGCACGGGGTCGCCGGCCGCGATGTCCTGCCCGCCGATGGTCAGCGGCCCGGTGGCGAACCGCCAGGTCGCCAGCTCCACCGGCCCGTCGAAACGCAGCAGTTCCTCCACCCCGGTCGCGAGGAGGCCGGTCTCCTTCGCGGCGAGCGAGCGCTGGAGACGCTCACGCTGCTCGGGGTGGTTGAGCAGGGCGAACGTGCCGTTGCCGATGAGGTTCACGGTCGTCTCGAACCCGGCGAACAGCAGGATGAACGCCATCGCCGCCGCCTCGTTCTCGGTGAGGTGCTCACCGTGGTCCGAGGCGCGGATGAGGCCCGAGATGAGGTCCTCGCCCGGCGCGGGCTCCGCGGGCAGCGCCTCTCGCTTGCGGTGGATGAGCTCGGCGAGATAGCCGCGCATCTTCTTGACCGACCGCGCGACCCCGCCCCGCGGGCCGCCGCCGTGCCGGATCATCATGCCCGCCCAGTCCCGGAAGTCGTCCTGGTCCTCGCGCGGGACGCCCAGCATGTCGCAGATGGCGTAGATGGGCAGCGGGAAGGCGAACTCATGGATGAGGTCCGCCGAGCCCTTCGCCGCGAACTGGTCGATGAGGTGGTCGGTCAACTCCTGCACCCGCGGCGCGAACTCGGCCACCCTGCGCGGTGTGAACGCCTTGCTCACCAGCCGCCGGAGCCTGGTGTGGTCCGGCGGGTCGATGTTCAGCAGATGCGTCATCAACTCCGCCTTGCGCTCACCGGGAATCCCCGTCTTCCCCTTCGCGTGCGCCGGCTCGTCGTGATGCTCCGGGTTCTTCGACAACCGCGCGTCCGCCAGCGCCTGCTTGGCATCGGCATAACGCGTGACCAGCCACGCCTCCACCCCACTCGGCAACCGCGTCTTCCGCACCGGCGCGTGCTCCCTGAGCCAGGCGTAGGCGGGGTACGGGTCTGTGGCGAACTCCCAGGTGAACAGCTCGGGGGGTGCGGGGTGTGAAGGGGGGTGAGGGGTGGGGGTGGAGTCGGGGTCGGGGGTGGAGTCGGGGCTGGAGTGGGAGTGGTTGGTCACCGGTTGACGGTAACGGGTTGGGGAGGGGGCTTGAGGAGGGTGAGGGGGGTGGCTGGGGGTGTGGTGTGTGCTGTGGCTCGGGGCCGGGGCAGCCCGGTGTCCGGCCCCGGCCGGTCCCGCCTCGGGTCAGTGCTGGGTACCCGCGTCTCCCCCGGCCGTCTCCGTCTCGCGTATCGCGTCCCGGTAGGCGCGGGCCGCTGCTCTGAGGGCCGCTTCCGGATCCACGCCCTCGGATTCGGCGCGGACGGCCAGGGCGAGGAGTTCGTAGCCGATGGCGTCGGTGTGGGGCAGGGGGACGTCCAGGCCTGCCGTGCGGGCTCGGGAGGCGAGCTTGGAGGCGAGGGCGAGGCCCGGCTGGTGCAGGGGGATGCCCTCGGTCACGGAGGAGCGGCGCTTCTCCTCGGCCTTGGTGCGCAGCCAGTGCGCCTTGACCTCCTCGGGCGTGGTGGCGGTCTCGTCCCCGAAGACGTGCGGATGGCGGTGGATGAGCTTGGCGACGATGCCGCCGGCCACGTCGTCGATCGAGAACGGTGAGTCGGGGTGCTCCTCGGCGATCCGCGCGTGGAAGACGACCTGGAGCAGGACGTCCCCCAGCTCCTCCCGCAGCTCGTCGCGGTCGCCCTCCTCGATGGCCTCGACGAGCTCGTACGCCTCCTCGATGCCGTACTTCGCCAGGCCCTCGTGGGTCTGCCGCGACGACCACGGGCACTCCGCGCGGATGCGGTCCATGACCTGCACCAGATCGAGGAGCCGGGCGCCCGGCAGGTCGTAGGAGGCGGGAAGCAGCTCCAGCTCCGGCATCCGTACCCGGCCGGAGCCGGCGAGGCGGGCCAGGCCGTCCGTCAGGGCCGGCTCACCCTCCCCCGTCGCCACGACCACCACCGTGTGTCCGCCCGCGCAGGCGTCCACCAGCTCCTCGGCCGTCGGGGAGGCCTCGGCCACGGTTATCCCCGCCTCCCGCAGATACGGCAGCTGCGGGTGGGCGCCGTCCGCGCACAGGACACGGTCGGCGGTGCGCAGCGCCTGCCATGCGGGCCAGGACAGCAGGCCGGGGGCGACCCGGTGGCTGGTGGTGAGCAGGACGATGCGGCCGGGGGTGTCGTGGGGCTCCGGGTGTGCCTGGGGCTCCGGGGCGGGTTCGAAGCTGGTTGCGTTCACGATCCGAACGTAACGCAAGCCGCGGACGGACCGACGAGAGTTGTCCACAGGCCGGATCCGATCATCGGATTTATTCACCTGCCGACGACTGACCTCGCGAGATCGTCCCGCCACCCGACCACCCGGCCACCCGGCCACCCGACCACCCGACCACCCGACCACCCGACCACCCGGCCACCCGGCCACCCGGCCGCCCGGCCATCCGCCGTACCGTTACGCCTACGCCGGTCGCTCCTCCGCCGCCGTCGTGACGTCCCGTACCCACGGTGCCTTGGTGTCCACCCGGCCGACCTTCTCCGCGTCCCAGGTGCCGTAGCGCGGGTTGAGGTCGACGCCGAGTTCCTTGGACGCCTCGGACAGGGCCTTCCAGAAGGCGGGCTGGCTGGTGTCGGTGCCGAGTGACTCGGCGAGCTTCTGGGCCTCCAGCTGGAGGTGCAGGTTCTCGTCGAGGCGCTCCGGTGCGACCGAGTACTGCTGCAGCCAGGCCGTCTGGAGCGCCTTGGCGCCGCCCGCCTGCTGTTCCAGGCCGGCGCGCATCTGCTGGACCTCGCGGCGGCTGACGGTGACGCCCGCATCCTGGGCGGCACGGTGCAAGACCCGGTCGAGGACCATGCCGTGCAGGGTGTCGCGGGTGAGGGTGCCGGTCTTGGCGATGGCCTGGCTGTACTGGGCCTCGTCCGTCACCGCGGCGCGCTGGGCGTCGCGGACCTCCTCGACGCGGTTCTCCAGCTGGGAGACGGTGATCCGCTGCCCGCCGACGACGGCCGCCGCACCGGGGTGCGCATCGTTTCCGCAGGCGGTGAGCAGGGGGCCCGCGGCGGCGATCGCGGCGGTGAGGACGAGCGCGGTGCGACGGCGGCGGTGCAAGGAAACCTCCCGAGGAGATTGTGCGACGGTGCACAAAGTCTTGCGGTGATCGATGTTAGGCAGCGGCGCAGCTCTGGCCAACCCATTCGACCAACGATTCACCAGGACTTCGGGCACCGCCGCGCGGTCCGCTCCTGCGGTGCGGGGCGCCTCAGCCCCGCACCTGCCCCAGCCACTGCAAGGTCCGCCGGATGTCGGCCACCAGCGGATGGGCCGGTCCCCGCAGGCGTTCGACGTCGTGGAGGAGGCGTATCAGGGTGTCGTGGGCGGCCGCCCGGTCGCCCAGGGCGAGCAGCATGTGGCCGATGCGGCGGCGCACGTCGTGCGCGAGCTCGGGGTCCCCGGAGACGTACTGGTTCTCGTAGTACGGCAGCAGTTCCCGGTACGCGGCGAGTGCGGCCGCCGGTTCGCCGAGCTGCTCCAGGCACTGGGCGGCGTCGTAGCGGTAGCGCAGCGACTGCGGGTCGGCCTGGCCGGCCTCGGCGGCGCGTTCGTCGGCGAGGCGGCGCAGTTCGGGCAGCGCGCGCCGGTACTGGCCGTCGTCCAGGAGTGTGGCCGCGTACTGCTTGCGCAGGGTGCGTACGACCGGCGAGTGCTCGCCGTGCTGCTCGGCGGCGGCCGGGAGGATCGCGCCGAGGATGTCGACGGCCTGGGTGATGCGGCCCTCGCCGAGCAGCCGCTTGACCTCGTCGACGGCGCCGGCGACGTCCGGCTTCTCGTCGGCCGGCGCCACCGGGGCGGGATTGGGCGCGGGCGTACGCGCGCGGTCCGGCCACGGGGCGTGCGGGCGCAGGAAGGGGCGCGTGGGGTCGAGGGGCGCCCCCGTGGGCGTGCCGCGCCCCGGCAGGAGCGGCGACAGTTCCTCGTACACCACCTGCGCGGAGCCCGGCCGGTGCTGGGGGTCCTTGGCGAGCAGGCGCAGGACGAGATCCTCGAGGGCCTGGGGGACCTCCGGGCGCAGACGGCGCACCGGCAGCGGGGGTTCGTACAGGTGCCGGTGCAGCACACCGAGCGCGGTGGAACCCGCGAAGGGGACGTTCCCGCTGAGCAGTTCGTGCAGGAGCACGCCGAGCGCGTACAGGTCCGTGTACGGCCCGACAGCGCCGCCCATGGCCTGCTCCGGCGCCATGTAGGCGGGCGAGCCGATGGGCGAGCCGGTGTGCGTCAGCCGCGTGGTGTCGGTGTCCATGACGGACGCGACACCGAGGTCGAGGACGGTGACCGTGCCGTCCTGCTTCACCATCACATTGCGCGGCTTGAGGTCGCGGTGCACGATCGGCACGGCGTGCACGGCGCTCAGCACGGCGCACAACTGCGCCGCGACCGCCACCGCCCACTGCCACGGGTACGGATCGTGCTCCGCGAGGTGGTCGGAGAGGTCCGCCCCGTCGACGTACTGCATGACGAGGAACAGCTCCTCGCCCTCGCTGCCCGCGTCGTGCACAGTGACGAGCCCCGGGTGGTCGACCTGCGCGGTCACCCGGCACTCGCGCACGAACCGGCGGCGCAGTTCCTCGGCCTCCTGCCCGGCCACCTTGTCGGGGCGCAGCAGCTTCACCGCCACACGCCGGTCGAGTCTCTGGTCGTACGCCGTCCACACCTGGCCCATGCCGCCCTGGCCGATGAGCGTGGCCAGTTGGTAGCGGCCGGCGACGACACGCCCCGCCGTCACGCTCACCGTCCGCCCTCGTGCCGGCCGTCCTGGCCGTCCTGGTTGCGCAGATAGTGGCTGAGTTCGTCGAGTTCGGCGCGCACCTGGTCGATACGGGCCGGCTCGGGGCGCTGCGGCGCCGGGGCGGAGCCCTGCGCGGGCGGCTGCGGTATCCGGTCGTGCGGCGGCTGCGGGACCGGCGTGTGGGCGCCGGGCCCGAACAGCGGGGCGCCCTGCGTGCCGAGCGTGTTCGTGTACGGCGACACCGGCGGCGTCGGCTGCACCGGAGGCGTCGGCTGCGGGTAGCCGTAGGGCGCCTGGAAGGCGGCGGGAATCGGCGGCGGGGCCTGACCGGCGAACGCGCGCCGCTGTCCGCCGAGGGCTATGTCCACGGTCAGGAAGTAGGCGGCGCTCAGGGCGCCCAGGAGCATGACCCCGCCCAGGGCGACATCGCCGCGCGTGTCCGACTCCGGGACCGAACCGACCACCGCGAGCGCCGTGACGGACAGCGGCAGACTCACCCAGGCCGCCGTCCAGTCGTACCACCGGCCGCGCAGGTACGCGACGCGGAAGAGCGGAAGACAGGCGAGCAGTCCGCACGACAGCAGGCCGGCGGCAGCGAACAGTACGCGCAGGGTGATGACAGTTGCCGAACCTCGGGAAGGCGGCACCGTGCCGTGGCCGTACATGACTGCTCCTGGACCGGGAGGGATTGACTTCGACGTAGGGGTCGAGCGTATAGGCCGACACCGACAACCGGTCCGGGGTTGTACCGAACCGTTGTCGTCCTGATCACGTCGTACGGCGACGGGGCGCACCCGGCCCGCCCGGTTACGCCCCCGCACGCCCCTGCCCGCCCCCGCACGCCCTGTCGGTCCCGGCACGCGCGTCGCTCAGTCCGGCGTCACCGTGCCGTCCGTCAGCCCGTCGTACATCCCGCGCACCAGCTGCTCCCCGAGCCGGCTCGCACGCCTGAGCGCCCGCTCGAACTCGTCGAGTGCGCGGAAACGCGCGCCGTAGCGCCGCTGTTCGTCGAGCGCGAGCCGGGGCAGTTGCAGGCGTCGTACGTCGAGGCGGGTGGCGGTGGAGGCGAAGCTGCTGGCCTGGCGGTTGTTGGCGGTGCCGCGCAGGAAGCCGGCCAGGAACCAGGGGTCGAGCGCCGTCGGGTCGGGGCGCAGCAGGACGAGGTTGCGCCCCAGGGCGGCGCCCCCCGTCGCCTCGTCGATGACGCGCGCCACGGCGCCGCCCCCGAGCACCGGCACGACGACGTCGCCGGGCTCCGTCAGCACGGCCTCCTCGTCGCTCTCGGGCAGCGTGCCGGAGGGAGCGGTGCCGGACAGCACGTCGTGGTCGGTGAGCACGGGCACACGCGCGTGGCCGCCGTTTCCGCCGGTGCGCATCACCAGGGCGCCCCCGCGCGCGAGTTCGCCGACAGTGGTCAGCGGCCAGCGCGCGGGCTGGGCGGCACCGCCCGGAGCGGGGGCGAGGTCGGCCGTCAGACGCAGGGTCTCGCCGAGGCGCTCGCGTACGGCGGTGAGCTGTTCCGCGCCGTCGGCCGCAGCCGGGGGCGGGAGGTGGCGGGCGGGGGCGAGGTCGACGTCGTCGTCGAGGAGTTCGATGACGGGCACCGCCCGGGCCACGCCCGGCTGCTCCTCGACCGTGCCCGCGCGGTCGAAGGCGCGCCAGGCGTCGAGCACGGCCTCCTGCACGGCACGCCAGTCGGGCCCGCCGCGCCCCTCGCCGGCGAACTGCCCGGCGTCCGCGAGCAGTACCTCCGGCTGTCCGGGCACCTGCCCGGGCCGGCGCAGCACCCACAGGTGCAGCGGGATGTTGTACGGCGGCGCGGCGCCGATCGGCAGCGCGACGACCGCGCGCAGCGCCCCGCGGCGCAGCAGGTCGGCCCGGATACGGCGGCCGGAACGGCGGGAGGCCGCGGCGGGCGGCATGAGCAGCACGGCCGTGCCGCCGTCCCGCAGCCGGGCGAGTGCGTGCTGGACCCACGCCAGCTCGGACTCGTTGCGGGCGGGGAAGCCGTACTCCCAGCGGGCGTCGTAGGCGAGTTCGTCGTGGCCCCAGTTGCGCTCGTTGAACGGCGGGTGGCACAGGACGGCGTCGGCGCGCAGGCCGGGGTGGCCGTCGGCGCGCAGGGTGTCACCCGTCGCGCTGTGCACGGCGGCACGGGTGTTCAGGGCGAGCCGGAACGCCGTGAGCGCGGCCAGCTCGGGTGCGCTGTCCTGGGCGTACAGCTCCTGCTCGGGGCGGGAGTCGACGGCACGCAGCAGGGCGCCGGTGCCGCAGGCCGGGTCCAGGACGGTACGGGCGGGCCCGGCGAGCTCGGCCATGAGGTGAGCGAGTTCGGCGGGCGTGAGGGTGTACTGCCGCGGGTTGGCGTCGAGGTGCCGGCCGAGCAGGAACTCGAAGGTCTGCCGGGCACCGAGCTCGGCCGCGAGTTCGGCCGCGCCGCGCAGGAGCGGGGTGGAGGGGAGGATCTCCGGGCCGGTGGGGATGTGAACGGCGCCGACGGTGTTCCTGGCCCGGCGGCGGTTCACGGCCGTGGGTCGGCTGGCGGCGGGTGTGCCGTGAACAGACGCTCCGGCGCCCTGCACGGTCGGAGTGTTCACAGAGCTCCCCGCGGCGCCCGAGCCGGCGTTCACAGCAGCTTGCCCGGAGGCGGAGTTCACAGCGCCCTGGCCTGATGCGGGGTTCACAGCGCCTCGCCCGGACACCGAGTTCACAGGGCCCTCCCCGGCCGGACCGTTCACAACACCCCCCGCACCCTCCCCGCCGTCCCCCCCGAAGCGCGTCACGATCACCTGCCGCAGCGCCTCCGGCAGCATCGCGGCCAGCCGTTCGTCGGAGCCGGCGCTCACCTCCAGCCACACCGTCGGCCGGTCGTGGATGAGCAGCAGCACGCACCCGGCGTGGGCGAGTGCCGCGACCGGTCCCTCGGGGTGTCCGGCGAGCTGCTGCCAGACGCGTTCCCGCAGGGGTACCTCGGCGAGTTTGCCCTGGCGGCGCAGCCATGCCTCCACCTCGGAGAGTGCGAAGGAGGGGCTGGTCTCGGTGCCGCCGACGGGCTTGGGGAAGTCGGCGTGCCGACGGCGCCAGTTGCTCACGGCGGCGCGGCCGACGCCGGCGAGCCGTGCGATTCCGGCGGCCGTCACCTCTGTCGCGTTGTCCTGCACTGGCATCCGCTCCCCTCGTCCCCTGTGTGGCGTCGAGCATACCGACGTACGCAAGATCTAACGATTCACGAGCACAGCGCGAGATTCAGGAGTTCACGGCCGTGTACTAGCTCGACACTGTGAACCGTGTTGACTCGGTTCACAGCACATGCTCTTATTGACCCAGCGAACGAGCGGCTGCCAGTCCGAGGCAGTCACATCGCAGGGGAGGGAACAGCCATGGGCATGAAGGGCAAGGTCGCGCTGGGTGCCGTCGTGGGCGTCGTCGTCATCGCCGCGGTCTCGGCGAACGCCGGCGACAACAGCGACAGCGGAACCTCGGGTGGCGGCAAGGGCTCTTCCGCGGCCGCGGACCGCAAGCCGGGCGGCGACACCAAGGACACGGGCAAGGCAGCCGACAAGGACACCGACAAGGCCGCCTCCATCGACGGCAGCGGTGACTACCAGGTCGGCAGCGACATCAAGCCCGGCACCTATCGCAGCACCGGCAACACCGACGGCATGTGCTACTGGGAGCGCGCCAAGGACGCCTCCGGCGAGCTCGACTCCCTGCTGGCGAACGACAACGTCACCGGCACCGGCTATGTCACCGTCAAGGCCACGGACAAGCTGTTCACGTCCAGCGACTGTGCCGACTGGGAGGCCGTCGACCCGAACGCCAAGGGCGGCGCCCCGAAGACCGAGATGGCCGGCGACGGCGGCATGTTCAAGGTCGGTGTCGACATCGCCCCGGGCACGTACAAGTCGACGGGGAACACCGACGACATGTGCTACTGGGAGCGCACCAAGGACGCCGACCACTCCATCGACTCGATCCTCGCGAACAACAACGTCTCCGGCACCGCGGTCGTGACCATCAGCGCCTCGGACGCCTACTTCAAGACGTCGGGCTGCAAGGACTGGAAGAAGGCCTGACCGAGCCCCTCGTGCGGGGCGTGGCGCGACCGCGCAACGCCCCGCCGGCCCCGCACCACGGCATCACGGCATCACGGCACCACCGCAGCACCGCACCCCCTCCACCCCCCGCACCCCCACCACACCGCATCACCACCCCGAGGAACTGCCATGCGCATCAACACTGTTGCCGCCCTCTGCATCGCCGCCACCACGGCCGTCGTCTTCACCGGCTGCGCCGACAACGGCAACGCCAAGAGCACCGGCGGAGCCGCCGGCTCGACCCCGTCCAGGGCCGAGGAGCCGTTCCCCGGTCTGAGCGGTGGCGAGATCCTGGACCAGGCCTTCGAGGCGACCATGGGTGCCCGGTCGGTACGGGTGAAGGGCGACATCCAGGACGACACGAGCGGCGGCCCGCTGCGGATCGACATCGCCCTGGACACCAAGGGCGACTGCGTCGGCACGCTGAGCGCGGACGGCGGCAAGACGGACGTGATCAGGGTCGGCGACGCCGTCTACATGCGCTACGACGAGGCATTCCTGCGCGCCCAGATGGAGGGCGAGCCCCAGGAGGACTCCGACGCGGCGGTGGACATGCTCGCCGGGAAGTGGACCACGGCGGGGAAGGACGCCGAGGCCGCCGAGATCGCCGACCTGTGCGACCTCGACACGCTGCTCGGCGACGACACCGAGGGCGCCTCGGCCGCCACCCGCGGCCGGACCACCACCGTCGACGGCACCCCGGCGCTGGCCCTCAAGGAGAAGGACGGCAAGGACACGTACACGGCGTACGTCGCCACCCAGGGCAAGCCGTACGTCCTGCGCCTGGACAGCGACGCAGCCGGCGACAGCGGCAGCCTCGTCCTCAGCGACTACGACAAGCCCGTCGCGGCGAAGAAGCCGGCCGGCGAGATCCTGGACCTCGACGACCTCGGCTGAGGCACAAGCCCAAGCCCCAAGCCCCCAGCAGGGCGGAGCCTCAGAACACCCGCCGCATCCACACGTTCGGCTCGACATACACCGCGTGCCCATGCGCCAGCGACACCCGCACCGGCACCAGCGCGCCGGGCACCTCCACCTCACCGTCGGTGTCGAACGGCAGACCGGTCCAGCTGCGCCACTCCTCCAGGGAGGCCGCCACGGTCATCGACGCGGGCGCCACCGACTCCACGGCGGCGCCCGCGCGGGCGTGCTGCCGCAGCCAGGGGTCCTGCGGCAGACCGTCGGGGCGCACCCGGTGGGCGTACTCCCGCATGGGCGTACGGGGTTCGAGGTGCTTGGCGTTGGGGCGTACAGGGGCGACGACCTGGCGGTGGCCCAGCGCGGCCGCGTTGTCGTGCATCGCGGTGAGCATACGGCCGGACAGTCCGGCCCCTTGGGCGTGCGGCTCGACGACGACGGAGATCGCGCTGACGGTGTCGGGCGTGACACCGCGGCGCAGGTCGGAGAAGGCCCAGACGAGCACCTGGTCCCAGCCGCGTGCGGGCAGTTCGCCACGTCCCTCGGCGTCCAGGGCGAACGGCACGCTGAAGGCGTGCGCGACCACCTCGCCCCGCTCGTCCTGGGCGGCCAGGGCGTACTGCGGGAACTCCGTGGCGATACGGCCGTAGTGGGCGTTGCCCACGGGGTCCTGCGTCACGAACTCCGGCCAGGTGTCCGCCATGGCGAAGACCGGCTCCACCAGGTCGGGGCGGTCGGCGAGAGTCGACACCTTCACGTCCATGCGCTCACCGTAGGCAGAGGGACGAGCACCCCGGAAACGGTTTTCCCCGCCGAGGCCCGGCAAAGGCAGTGGCTTCAGCCTCCGCACTGGCGAAGCATCGCGCTCTTGTCCGGGGCCGTGACCGACAGCTCGTACTTCCGCGCCACCTGCGCGAACCGCACCGCGTACGAGCAGCGGATCGCCTTGTTGGGCGGAAGCCAGGACGCCGGACCGGAGTCGCTCTTGGCGGAGTTCGTGGGGCCCGAGACCGGCAGGAGGTTCAGCGCGTCGTTGGCCAGTCTCCGCCGCTTCTCCTCGCTCCAGCGGGCGGCCCCCATCTGCCAGGCGTACGACAACGGCACCACGTGGTCGATCTGCACCTCTGTGGCCTTCGCCTTCTTCCAGGCGATGTCCTTGCCGGTGTACGGGTCGTACAGGTCCATCGACACGACCACGCAGTCCGACCCCGTACGGAACCGGACGTTGCGCCCATGGAGTTTGAGCAGGTCGTTCCGCGTGTCACAGCCGTTCCTCGCCAGCGGCACGCCGTCCGCCGTGTCCATCCACGCGTAGCCGAACTCGTCCCGGTCGTAACCCGTCTTCGGGCCTCGCCCCTTGGTGTGCAGCCCGGCGATCAGCTCACGCGCCGTCGCCTCGTCCTGCTCGGACGAGATCGGGGCCAGCCCTGGTCTCGTACCGTCAGGGTCGGCCAAGGGGCTGGTTCCGTACGTGTCGGACGCCGACGAGCCGCTCTCGCCGGGGAGTCCGCTCCCCGTACAGCCCGCCAGGACCGTCCCGGCCATCAGTACAGCGCCGGCACCCAGCACGCCGCGCGTGAGACACCGCCTCGGCACACGATCACCCCACCCCTGAGACACCTGCCCCACGGTAGCGGCCGAGAGGTCCAGACCATAACCGCTCCAACTTGCACATGACTCGCAACTCGGGCGTATCGTCGATCGTGAGTCACCTCCGGAAGGAGCTCTGGATGGGCATCTTCGACAGGTTCAAGAGCAACCACGCGGCACGCGACAAGGCCAAGAACATGTCCGACGCCGCCGAGAAGCAGGTCAACGAGAGGACGGGCAACAAGTACGAGAGCCAGGTCGACGCCGCACAGCGGCAGGCCGAGCGCCGGCTGGGCATGGACCAGGACGACTCGCCCGACCAGCAGTAGACCCGGAGACCCACGGAAGAGTGCACGGGCCCGTCGGCGAACCGACGTGGGCCCTCCTCGACCATCCGGAAAAGGAAGCCGTCCGCCGTTCCCCACCGACCGCGGACGGCTTCGTTCCGCGTTCTCGCGTCCGTCTCATGACCTCAGTCCACCACGCGCCACCGACAACGGCTCGGGCCTGTGGACAACCCACAGATGTGGACAGCCACATGCCCCGGACGGGTGAACCCACCCGCCCAGCGCGGCCCGGCCGGCGCCACGCACAGCTCGCCCCTACGACCCCAGCACCGACGCCAGGAACTCCCCGACCCAGCCCAGCAGGTCCCGCCCGACCAGCGGCTTCCCGCCCACCTTCGCGGTCTTCGGCCGCGGCACCAGCACCTGATGGGCCGCCGGCTTGATGACGGACCCCGGGTACAGCCGCTTCAGCCGCAGCTCCTGCGACTCGCGCAACTCCACCGGCGCGAGGCGGATGTTGGTGCCCTGCAGCACGATCTCGCCGACGCCGCACGCTCGTGCGAGCATCCGCAGGCCCGCCACCAGCAGCAGGTTCTCCACCGGCTCGGGCAACTTGCCGTAGCGGTCGAGGAGTTCCTCGCGGACGGCCTTGATGTCCTCCTCCGTGTTGGCGGAGGCGATGGCCCGGTACGCCTGCAGACGCAGCCGCTCGCCGGGGGCGTAGTCGTGCGGGACGTGCGCGTCGACCGGCAGCTCGATCTTGACCTCGAGCGGCGGCTCCTCCTCGATCTCCCCGCTCTCCAGCTGGCGCCGGTAGTCCGCGACGGCCTCGCCGACCATCCGGACGTACAGGTCGAAGCCGACGCCCGCGATGTGACCCGACTGCTCGCCGCCGAGCAGGTTGCCCGCGCCGCGGATCTCCAGGTCCTTCATGGCGACGTACATGCCCGCGCCCATCTCGGTGTGCTGGGCGATCGTCGCCAGCCGTTCGTGGGCGGTCTCCGTCAGTGGCTTCTCCGGCGGGTACAGGAAGTAGGCGTACCCGCGCTCGCGACCGCGTCCGACGCGGCCGCGCAGCTGGTGCAGCTGGGAGAGGCCGAAGGTGTCGCCGCGTTCCACGATCAGGGTGTTGGCGTTGGAGATGTCGATGCCGGACTCGACGATCGTCGTGGAGACGAGCACGTCGAACTTCTTCTCCCAGAAGTCGACGACGACCTGCTCCAGGGCCGACTCCGACATCTGGCCGTGCGCGGTCGCGATGCGCGCCTCGGGGACGATGTCCCGCAGCCGGGCCGCCGCGCGGTCGATGGACTCGACGCGGTTGTGGATGTAGAAGACCTGGCCCTCGCGCAGCAGCTCGCGGCGGATCGCGGCGCCGATCTGCTTCTCCTCGTACGGGCCTACGAAGGTCAGCACCGGGTGCCGTTCCTCGGGCGGGGTGGTGATCGTCGACATCTCGCGGATGCCGGTGACCGCCATCTCCAGGGTGCGCGGGATCGGGGTCGCGGACATGGTCAGCACGTCGACGTTGGCGCGCAGCTTCTTCAGCTGCTCCTTGTGCTCGACGCCGAAGCGCTGCTCCTCGTCGACGATGACCAGGCCGAGGTCCTTGAACTTGGTCTCGGAGGCGAACAGCCGGTGCGTGCCGATGACGACGTCCACCGAGCCCTCGCGCAGGCCCTCCAGGACGGCCTTCGCCTCGGTGTCCGTCTGGAAGCGGGACAGCGCCTTCACGGCCACCGGGAACTGCGCGTACCGCTCGCTGAAGGTGCCGAAGTGCTGCTGCACCAGCAGCGTGGTCGGCACGAGCACGGCGACCTGCTTGCCGTCCTGGACGGCCTTGAAGGCGGCCCGTACCGCGATCTCGGTCTTGCCGTAGCCGACGTCGCCGCAGATCAGGCGGTCCATCGGGACCGTCTTCTCCATGTCCTCCTTGACCTCGGCGATCGTGGTGAGCTGGTCGGGCGTCTCGGCGTAGGGGAAGGCGTCCTCCAGTTCGCGCTGCCAGGGCGTGTCGGGCCCGAAGGGGTGGCCGGGTGCGGCCATGCGGGCGCTGTACAGCTTGATCAGGTCGGCGGCGATCTCCTTGACGGCCTTCTTGGCGCGCGCCTTGGTCTTGGTCCAGTCGGCGCCGCCCAGGCGGTGCAGGGTGGGTGCCTCGCCGCCGACGTACTTGGTGATCTGCTCCAGCTGGTCGGTGGGGATGTACAGCCGGTCGCCGGGCTGGCCGCGCTTGGCGGGGGCGTACTCGACGACGAGGTACTCGCGCGTGGCGCCCTGGACGGTCCGCTGGACCATCTCGATGTAGCGGCCGACGCCGTGCTGCTCGTGGACGATGTAGTCGCCCGCCTCCAGGGTGAGCGGGTCGATGGTCTTGCGGCGCCGCGCGGGCATGCGGGTGCCGTCGCGTCCCGCGGCCTTCTGCCCGGACAGGTCGGTCTCGGTGAGGACGGCGACCTTCAGCGCCGGGTGGACGAAGCCGTGCTCGATGGAACCGCACGCCACATGCACGACGGAGGGCTCGATCACGCCCAGGTCGGCCTCCAGGCGGGCGGCGACGCCCTCGCCGCCGAGGACCTCGACGGTGCGGGCGGCCGGGCCGTGGCCCTCGGTGACGAAGACGGTGCGCCAGCCGTCGGCGAGCCAGCCCTTGGTGTCGGCGAGCGCCTTGGCGGTGTCGCCGCGATAGGTCTCGGGGGCGTGCATGCCGACCTTCAGCGTGTCCGCGTCGAGCTCTTCGTCGGCGGCGAACGGCGACACCGACCACCACATCATGTCCAGCTCACGCGCGCGGTCACGGACGTCCGCGATGGACCACAGGGAGGCCGCGCCGACGTCGATGGGCGCCTCGCCGCCGCCCGCGGTGGCCGCCCACGACGCCTGCAGGAACTCCTGACTCGTGGCGACGAGATCGGCGGCACGCGTGCGTACCCGCTCCGGATCGCATACGACGGCCATGGCGCCCTTGGGCAGGACGTCGAGCAGCAGTTCCATGTCGTCGACCAGCACCGGTGCGAGGGACTCCATGCCCTCCACCGCGATGCCCTCGGCGATCTTGCCGAGCAGCTCGCCCAGCTCGGGGTGCTGCTCGGCGAGGGCACGCGCACGCGTGCGGACGTCTTCCGTCAACAGAAGTTCACGACAGGGCGGTGCCCACAGGCCGTGCTCGGCGACTTCGAGGGAGCGCTGGTCGGCGACCTTGAAGTAGCGGATCTCCTCGACGTCGTCGCCCCAGAACTCGACGCGCAGGGGGTGTTCCTCGGTGGGCGGGAACACGTCGAGGATGCCGCCGCGCACGGCGAACTCGCCGCGCTTCTCGACGAGCTCCACGCGCGCGTACGCGGCTGCCGCGAGGGCCTCGACGATCTCGTTCAGGTCGGCGCTCTGCCCGGTGCGCAGGGCGACGGGCTCCAGCTCGCCCAGGCCCTTGACCTGCGGCTGGAGCACGGACCGTACGGGCGCGACAACGACGGAGACGGGGCCGGTCTCGGGGTCGTCGGGGCGCGGGTGGGCGAGGCGGCGCAGCACGGCGAGGCGGCGGCCGACGGTGTCGCTGCGGGGGCTGAGCCGCTCGTGCGGCAGCGTCTCCCAGGAGGGGTACTCCACGACGGTGTCCGGCGGCAGCAGGGAGCGCAGGGCGGCCGCGAGGTCCTCGGCCTCGCGGCCGGTCGCGGTGACGGCGAGGACCGTGCGTCCGGCCTCGCGGGCGAGACCGGCGATCGCGAAGGGGCGGGTCGCCGGCGGGCCGACGAGGTCGACATGCATGCGGTTGCCGTCCGCGGCCGCCGTGATCGCTTCCGCGAGGGCGGTGTCCTTGACGACGGCGTCGAGCAGACCGTGCAGACTCATGGAGGGGGCTTTCCGTCCAGGTGGGCAACGCGAAGGGCCCGACACGCGGTGCGGGCCGGGCTTCCCAGAGTACGTCCACGCGGGGTCGATCACCCGGCGGAATCGAACGGGCCCCGGACCACGCCCTGCGAGGGCCGCCCCGGAAAACCAGGTGACTCCCACGCCAGGCGACCTCGGCGGTGACCGCCGCACCACGCGCGTGAGGCCCGGCCCGGAGTCGTGGTGACTCCGCGCCGGGCCTCCCCCCGCTGGGGCCCGCCGGTCGGCCGGGCCCTTCCCCCGCGAGTGGTGGCTAGTCGGTGCCGATCGCGTTCAGGACGTTCATCCGTCCCGCGCGGAACGCCGGGATCAGTGCCGCGAGCAGGCCCACCAGGGCCGAGCCGACGAGCACGCCGGTGATGGTCGGCCAGGGGATCTCCAGGACCTTCAGGCCCTCCAGGGACAGGAGCTTCTGGGCGGTCACGCCCCAGCCCATGCCGAGTCCGAGGCCGAGCAGCGCGCCGAAGAGGGCGATGACGACCGACTCCAGGCGGATCATGCGGCGCAGCTGGCGCCGGGAGAGGCCGATGGCCCGCATCAGGCCGATCTCCCGGGTCCGCTCGACGACCGACAGGGCGAGGGTGTTCACCACACCGAGGATCGCGACGACGATCGCCAGCACCAGCAGCCCGTAGATCATGTTCAGCAGCTGGCCGACCTGGTCCTTCAGGGCCTCCTTGTAGTCGGTCTGGTCGCGGACCTGGTACTGCGGGTAGTCGTCCATCGACGCCTTCAGCGCCTTGTACGCGGCCGCCTCCTGGCCGTCCTTCGCCGAGGCGAAGACCAGCATGTCCAGCGGCATGTCCTCGGCCCGCACATGCTTGGCCAGCGTGCTGATGGAGGTGTACATCGCGCCCTGGTCGATGACGGCGTCGCTGCTGGTGATCGCGCGGACCGTCAGCTTCGCGGTGGCGTCACCGGGAAGTGTGACGTCGATCGTGGAGCCGAGGCGGATGCCGTGGTCCTTGGCGAACTCCTCGTGGACGGACATCGAGTCGGGCCGGTAGGCGTCGGCGAGCTTGCCCTGGACCGTCTCCACGCGCACGTCCTGGGGGTACGTCGGGTCGGCCGCCGACAGCGCGGTGCCCTCGAGCGTCTTGCCGTCCGGGGTGCGGAAGTCGGCCTTGAGCCACTTGTACTCGGTGACCCGCTCCAGCCCCGGGGTGTCCTTGATCGCCTTGACGGCCTGCGCGGTGATCAGCTGGTCGCCGTCGTTCTGGACGATGAAGTCCGTGCCGACGCTTTTGTCGAGCTCGTCCGTCGCGGAGGCCACCATCGAGGAGCCCACCACCGACAGACACGCCACCAGCGCGAGACCGATCATCAGCGCGGCGCCCGTGGCGCCGGTGCGGCGCGGGTTGCGCAGCGCGTTGCGCTCGGCCATGCGGCCGACGGGCCCGAACATCCGCAGCAGGACGGCGCTGAGGACCCGTACGACACCGCCGGCGAGGACCGGTCCGATGACGACGAAGCCGATGAGGCTGAGGACGATGCCCAGGCCGAGGAACTGGGCGCCCTCGCTCGCCTTGTCCACGGTCGTGGTGACATACAGGGCGAAGCCGCCCGCGCCGGTGAGGGCGAGACCGATCAGGGCGCGTATGACACCGGCCTTGGCGTCGGCCGGGGTGCCGGCGTCGCGCAGGGCGGCCATCGGCGAGATCCTGCCCGCGCGGCGGGCGGGCAGATAGGCGGCGAGGACGGTGACGACGACGCCGAGGAACAGGCCGAGCGCCGGGGTCGTCCAGGCGACCGTCAGGTCCCTGGTGGACAGGTTCATGCCCATCAGGCCCATGAGCTTCATCAGCCCGATCGCGAGCCCGACGCCCGCGCCGGCGCCGAGCACGGAGCCGACGACGCCGAGCAGCAGCGCCTCGACCAGCACGGACCGGTTGACCTGCTTGCGGCTGGAGCCGATGGCCCGCATCAGGCCGATCTCGCGGGTGCGCTGGGCGACCAGCATGGAGAAGGTGTTGATGATCAGGAACACGCCGACCAGGAACGCGATGCCGGCGAAGCCGAGCATGGCGTACTTGATGACGTTCATGAACTCGCCGACGTCCTTGGCGTTCTCGTCGGCGACCTCCTTGGCGGTCTGCACCTGGTAGTCGCCGCCGAGGGCCTCGACGACGTTGCGCTTGACCTGCGCGTCGGTCATGCCGGGCGCGGCGGTGACGTTGACGTCGGTGTAGACGCCGCTCTGGCCGACCAGCGCCGCTTGCGCGGTCCTGGTGTCGAGGTAGAACAACGCGGCACCGGGGTTGGTGACCTTGAACTCGACGACGCCGGAGATCTTCGCCTTGTGCGTGCCGACGGCCGTGATGACGCCGAGTTCGTCGCCGAGCTTCAGGTGGTGCTTGTCGGCGGTGTCGGCGTCGACCATCACCTGGTCCGGGCCCTTGGGCGCCGAGCCGGAGGCGACCTTCATGGTGCGCGCCTCGTTGTCGTTCCAGTTGCCGACGATGGTCGGGGCGCCGCTGGAGGGCGAGAGGTTGTCCTTGTCGGCGTCGACGACGGTCACCGACGTCGAGAAGACGGCGCCTTCCGCCGAGCGCACACCGTCGACTTGGCGGACCTTCTCCAGCACGGACGCCGGCATGGCGGGCGGGCGGCCGTTGTCGGAGGTGGTCTCACCGGTGCCGGAGGCTTCCTTCGGGCTGACGGTGACATCGGAGGCGGTGGCCTGGAACAGCTTGTCGAACGTCGTGTTCATGGTGTCGGTGAACACCAGCGTGCCGCACACGAACGCCACCGACAGCACCACCGCCACCGCCGACAGCGCCATCCGGCCCTTGTGCGCGAAGAAGTTGCGCATCGAGGTCTTCAGCACGGTCATGACGTACGCCCCCGGGCGTCGAAGTCCTTCATGCGGTCCAGCACCTGCTCGGCGGTCGGCTGGTGCATCTCGTCGACGATGCGGCCGTCGGCGAGGTACAGCACGCGGTCGGCGTAGGAGGCGGCGACAGGGTCGTGGGTGACCATGACGATGGTCTGGCCCAGCTCGGTCACCGAGCGGCGCAGGAAGCCGAGGACCTCGGCGCCCGCGCGCGAGTCGAGGTTTCCGGTCGGCTCGTCACCGAAGATGATCTCGGGCCGGGCGGCGAGCGCCCGGGCCACGGCCACCCGCTGCTGCTGGCCGCCGGAGAGCTGGGTGGGCCGGTGCTTGAGCCGCCCGGCGAGCCCGACGGTCTCCACGACCCGGTCCAGCCACGCCCGGTCCGGCTTGCGGCCGGCGATGTCCATGGGCAGCGTGATGTTCTCGATCGCGTTCAGCGTGGGCAGCAGGTTGAACGCCTGGAAGATGAACCCGATCCGGTCCCGGCGCAGCTGCGTGAGCTTCTTGTCCTTCAGGCCGGTGATCTCGGTGTCGTCCAGATAGATCTGACCGCTCGTCACGGTGTCGAGCCCGGCCAGGCAGTGCATCAGCGTGGACTTGCCGGACCCCGACGGGCCCATGATCGCGGTGAACTGGCCGCGGGCGATGTCCACGTCCACGTGGTCCAGGGCGACGACCCGGGTCTCCCCCGACCCGTACGCCTTGACGACCTGTCGCGCCCGCGCGGCGACGGCCGTACGCCCTCCAGTGCTTTTGTGCCCGGGAATGGTCACAGCCGAAGTCACGGTATGTCTCCTAAGTCGGTCGTCGGACGGTGCGGGTGAATCGGTACGTCCATGAGTCTGCTGGCCGGGGCAGGTCCGGCGCGCTGGTGCACGGCCCCGTCTTGTGCGGGGGAAAACCCCACCCTCGTCGTTCGGGTACGCCGTCCCCAGCGGCGTAATGCCAGATTAGGAACGGCCCGCCGCAGTCTCGTCCTCCGGCGGTACGAACGCTCCCCGAGCCGAAGTACGGAGGTACCCCTAGGGGAGTCCACCGGCGGGCGGAGATCCTCTCGGGGTCGCTACCTCCTCGGGCCCACCCAGGTTCCACCCTCCCGCCGCGTCAGGCTCAAGTGGGAAGCTGTCCGGCAGCGGATGGGTGCAAGGGGCAACGACCAGCGAACGGGGAGGACCGACACGTGGGCGGCACCAGACCGACAGCGGCCGAGGACAGCGCGCGGCAGGACATCGCACCACGACGGCGCGGGGCCGTCGTCGCGGCGCTGATGCTGTCGATGGCGCTGGCCGCCCTCGACTCCACGATCGTCTCCACCGCCGTCCCGCAGATCGTCGGCGACCTCGGCGGTTTCTCCGTCTTCTCCTGGCTGTTCTCCGGCTATCTGCTCGCCGTGACGGTCACCCTGCCCGTCTACGGCAAGCTCTCCGACACCTTCGGCCGCAAGCCCGTCCTCGTCGCCGGGGCCTGTGTGTTCCTGCTGGGCTCACTGCTGTGCGCGCTCGCCTGGAACATGGCCGCGCTCATCGCCTTCCGCATCGTCCAGGGCCTGGGCGGCGGGGCGCTGCAAGGAACCGTGCAGACTCTCGCCGCCGACCTGTATCCGCTTGAGGAACGCCCGAAGATCCAGGCCAAGCTGTCCACCGTGTGGGCCCTGTCGGCCGTCGCCGGGCCGGCCGTCGGCGGTGTCCTCGCCGGCTACGCCGACTGGCGCTGGATCTTCCTGGTCAACCTGCCCATCGGCGCGCTCGCGCTGTGGCTGATCGTCCGTCATCTGCACGAGCCCGAGCGGAAGAACGCGGCACGCGCGCGGGTCGACTGGGCGGGCGCCCTTGCCGTGTTCGCGTGCGGCGGCGTGCTGCTGACCGCGCTGGTGCAGGGCGGGGTGGCCTGGCCGTGGCTGTCGGCGCCGTCGCTGGCCCTGTTCGCGGCGGGGCTGGTGCTGGCCGCCGTGGTCGTGGTCGTCGAGCGCCGGGCCGCCGAGCCGATCATCCCGGGCTGGGTGTGGCGCCGGCGCACCATCGCCGCGGTCAACCTCGCCCTCGGCGCACTGGGCCTGCTGATGGTGGCGCCGACCGTGTTCCTGCCGACGTACGCCCAGTCGGTGCTCGGCCTCGGGCCGGTCGCCGCCGGGTTCGTGCTGTGCGTGTGGACCCTGAGCTGGCCCATAGCCGCCGCGCACAGCCAGCACCTCTACCGGCGCATCGGCTTCCGCGACACCGCCCTGCTCGGCATCGGCACCGCCGCGCTGATCCTGTTCGCCTTCCCCTTCCTGCCCTACCCGGGCGAGGCCTGGCAGCCCGCCCTGCTGATGCTGCTGCTCGGCGCCGCCCTCGGCTTCTTCCAACTGCCGCTCATCGTCGGCGTGCAGTCCACGGTCGGCTGGTCCGAGCGCGGCACCACCACCGCCTCCGTCCTGTTCTGCCGCCAGACCGGGCAGACCGTCGGAGCCGCCGTCTTCGGCGCCGTCGCCAACGGCGTCCTCGCCGCCCGCCTCGGCGGCGCCGGCGACCTCGACTCCCTCACCCGCGCCCTCGACTCCGGCCCCGCCCCCGAGTCCGCCCGGCACGCCATCGCCGACGCCGTCCACGCCGTCTATCTCGGCGCGGCGAGCGCGGCGGCGCTGGCGTTCGTGGTCCTGCTGTGCGTGGCGCCCCGGCGGTTTCCCGTACTGCCCGCGGACTGAGGGGCCTCGGCCGTGGAACGTCCAAGTTAACGCGGGTAACACCGCAGGTCAGCATGGCAAACGGTTACCGACCAGAAGGTTTGTCGAAACCCGTGCGGATCATGTTCCCGGCGAGTAACGTGCGTGCCCCCGCACCCCCCACTCCCTGCGGTCCGCCGCCGCGGACCCGAGCCGCGCGAGGAGCCCCGGGATGTCCTACGACCCGTCCCCACAGGCGTACCCCACCTACCCCCGGCAACCCGCACCCGTACCCGAACCCCCCGCCCCACCCGCCCCGATGCACGCCCCGCTCGGGCACCACAGCGACCTGCGCGTCCTGCGCGGCGCGTACCGCTGGCAGCGCCGCACCGCCACGCTCACCGCACTCGGCTACTTCGTCCTGTTCCTGCTGATGTCGGCGTTCGCCCCCGGCTTCATGACCGGCACCGCCGCCGACGGACTGCCCGTCGGCCTGGTCCTCGCACTCGTCCAACTCCCCGTCACCTGGCTGGCGATCACCCTGTACGAGTACACGGCCCGCCGCCACGTCGACCCGATCGCCGACCGCATCCGCGAGCAGGCCCGGCTGGACGCCAAGCGGGAGGCCCGCCGATGAACGGCCTCAGCGACGACTCCCAGACCCTGTCCCTGCTGGCGTTCACCGCGATAGCCACCGTCACGCTGTTGCTGTGCGTGATGACCGGCCCCGACCGGGACGACCTCGACGAGTTCTACACCGGCTACAACTCCCTGTCCCCTCTGCGCAACGGCATGGCCATCGCCGGCGACTACATCTCCGCCGCGACCGTCCTGGGCACGGGCGGCGTCATCGCCATCTACGGCTACGACGGCATCGTCCTCGCCCTGAGCACCGCCCTGTCGCTGATGCTGCTGATGTTCCTGCTGGCCGAACCCCTGCGCAACGCGGGCCGGTTCACCATGGGCGACGCCTTCGCCCGCCGCATGCCGGGCCGTTCGGTACGCATCACCGCCTGCCTGGTGACACTCGCCGCCCTGCTGCCGATGATGCTCGTCCAGCTCGCCGGCGCCGGCCAACTGCTGTCCTTCATCCTCGGCTTCTCCGGCGAGTCCGTGCAGACCGGCTGCATCATCGGCCTCGGCGCCCTGATGATCAGCTACGCCGCCATCGGCGGCATGAAGGGCACCGCCCTGATCCAGATGCTGAAGATGGTCATGCTGCTCGGCTCCGGCGCCGTCGTCGCCGCCCTGCTGCTGAACCGCTTCGACTGGGACCCCGGAGCGCTGTTCGGCGCGGCCGCCCGGCAGAGCGGCGAGGGCGACGCCTTCCTCAGCTCCGGCCTGTGGTTCGCGGGCGGCCCCGCCCCCGAACTCGACATGATCAGCACTCAGTTGGCGGTCGTCCTCGGTGGCGCCTGCCTCCCCCACGTCACCATGCGCATGTACACCGCCTCCAGCGCCCGCCAGGTGCGCCGCTCGATGTCCTGGGCGGTGTCGACCACCGCCCTGTTCGTGCTGATCATCACCGTCGTCGGCGTCGGGGCGACCGCCCTGCTCGGACGGGCCGCCGTCGTCCAGGCCGACCCGCAGGGCAACTCCGCCTATCTGCTCGGCTCCCGCGCCGCGTTCGGCACCGGCATGTCCACGGCGGAGACCTTCCTGTTCACCACCGTCACCGCCGCCGTCTTCCTGACGCTGCTCGCCTCCGTCGCCGGAATGATCCTCGCCTGCGCCAACTCCCTCGCCCACGACGTCTTCGCCACCCGCCTGCGCGAGCTGTCCGGCCGCCACGAGATGGCACTCGCCCGCATCTCCGCCCTCGCCGTCGGCATCCCGGCCGTCCTGCTGGCGACCCTCGCCCAGCACCGCAGCCTGCAGCCCCTGGTGACGTTCTCCTTCTGCGTCGGCGCCTCCGCCCTCGCGCCCGCCCTCGTCTACAGCCTCTTCTGGCGCCGCTACACCCGCACCGGCCTGCTCGCCACCCTCATCGGCGGCACCCTCTCCGTCCTGCTCCTGATGCCCGGCACCAACCTCGTCTCCGGCTCCCCCCACTCCGCCTTCCCCGAAGCCGACTTCAACTTCTTCCCCTTCACCACCACCGGCCTCGCCACCATCCCCCTCGGCTTCGCCTTCGGCTGGCTCGGCACGGTGGCCTCCGGCGGTCGGGCGCGGGCGGAGCATCGGCGGCGGTACGAGGCGGTGGAGGGGTGGATTCTGGCGGGAGCGACCAGGAAGGGGTGAAGGTCGCCGTCTGTGGGGGGTGGTGACGGATCGTTCGCGGCTGCGGGTCCGTTGTGGTTGCTCGCGCAGTTCCCCGCGCCCCTTCAAGCCCGACGGCGACATGCGCTACTCGGTCGCCAGGCGGCCGGCCGCCAAGGCGGCGAGGCTGCTGCGGACATGGTCCATATGGGCGTGTACGTCGTCCCAGCGCTCGCCGTGTTCACGCAGGACGCGCTCGGTCTCGCGGGCGACGCGGTCCTCGTGCAGGCGGGCCTCCGCGAGGAGTTCGGCGGCACGCGCGCAGGCCTCCTCCTGACCGCGGCGGGCGGACTCCTCGGCCTCGGCGAAGTCCCGCTCGGCGTCCGCCAGGGCGGCCTCCGCACGCGCGACGAGCCGGGCATGGCGGGAGTCGACGGCCGCCGCACGAGCCTCGAACTCCCGCTCGGCGGCAGCCCACCGCTCGGCGAGATCCTTCTGCTGGTCGTCGAGCACGCCGGAAGTACGCCGACGCATCTCCCGCAGGGCGTCGAGCGCCTCGACGCGGCGATCCTTGACCTCACGCCGGGTGGTGACACGGATGTCGTCCGCCTCGGCGCGCGCCGCGAGCACCCTCTGACGGGCACGTTCCTCCGCGTCCGCACGCAGAGCGTCGGCCTCCTCCTGCGCCTCCTGGCGTACGCGCTGGGCGTGCTCCTCGGCCTGCGCGACCTGCTCGTGCGCCGCGTGCCGCGCGCGCTCGCGCACAGCCGCCGCCTCTTCGAGCCCGAGCTGGAAGATGCGCTGTGCGCGCTCCCCCAGGGAGTCGTACATCTGCGGCGCGAGCCCCGCGACCGTCTCGCGCAGCTCCTCGAGCTCGGCCTCCATCTCCTTGGCGAGCACGGTGAGCCGGGCGGCCCGCTCCCAGGCCGCGTCCCGGTCCCGGCAGAGCTCGGCCGTGAAGTCCTCCACCTCTTCGGGGCGGTAGCCGCGCCCCCGGACGGCCAGGAAGCCATGCGGTGACACCGATGCGCTGCTCATCGTGGAACCCCTCTCCGCCGACCCGCACGAAACGACGTACGAACGAGTTCGATCGACCGCTGTCGCTTTTCGATTCGCGCACATCTTGATGGATCAGACGTAAGTGTTCATAACGCGACACTCCGCGCACAGGTTGCGGAAGCAGGCAAAAGGGGCCGGTCCCGGTCGTCCAGCGACCAGGCCCGGCCCCTCCACGCGCGCGTGCGGCGCGGCTCGCCCCTCAGGGACGAGGCGTCACAGCAAGCCGTCCCACATCTGCTCCAGCAGCACCGACCACCAGCTCTCCGGCGACCCCAGCGCCGCCGGGTCCAGCGCCGCGAGCTGCGCCTGGAAGTCGACCGTCCAACGGCCCGCCTGCTCCTGGTTCAGCCCGAACCGCAGCCGCCACATCCGGCCCAACAGCGCCAGACAGCGTACGAACTCCGGCAGCCCGGAGTTCACGAACTGCGGCGGCACCGGCGCCCCACCGGGCCCGGCCTCCACCGGCACCGCGACGATGTTCGCCGTCCCGTACTGCACACACAGGGCCTTGCCGAAGTCGGTACCCATGACGAGGTACGACCCCGCGTCCGCGGCCGGCTGCACGCCCCGCTCCGCCGCCAGCTCGGCCAGCGTCGGCACCGGCCGCCCCGGCTGGGCCTGCGCCCAGAAGAACGGCCCCATGTCCACCGGAAGCCCCGCCACGACCAGCGTGTGCGCCACGACCGGCGGCACGCCCTGCCGCGACACCGCCGCCTGCTCGAACCGGAACACCCCCGGCCCGAACGCCGCGGCCAGCTCCTGCGCCACCGCCTCCGGCGGAACCGGCTGAACCGGCTGCACCGGCGGCAACGGCGCCCGCACCGGCGCCGGCCGCGCGGGCCCGTCCGCCACCTGGTGCAGCTCACCCTGATGCGCCAGCAACTGCTGCATGCCCTGCTGCCGGCTCGCGTGATCCGTGCCGTACGGCGCGATGCTCGTGATCCGCGCCTGCGGCCACTGCTCCCGGATCATCCGCGCACAGTACGCACCCGGCAGCTCACACGACTCCAGCTCCGTGTGCAGCTCCAGCACCTGGTCCGGCGGCACGTTCATCGCCCGCAGCTCATGGAAGATCTGCCACTCCGGATGCGGCGTACCCGGCGCCGAACGCCGGATCAGCTGCTGCTCCGAACCGTCCTGCGCCCGGTAGCGCAGCACCGCCTGGTAGCCCGGGCCGACCGTCGGCAGGCCCGAGGGCTGCTGCTGCGGGTAGCCGTACGCCGGCGGCGGCGTACCCGGGGCGCCCGGCATACCCGGGGCACCGGGAGGCTGAGGTGCGCCCGGCATGCCGGGCGCCGGCGGCGGAGGCGGAGGCGGCACACCCGGGCCACCGACCGGCGGCGCGGCCAGCATGGTCTCGGCGTGGTGCACGGCACCCTGCGCGCCGCCCAGAGAACCCTGCGCACCAGGGGCACCGGGCGGCTGAGGCGCGCCCGGAGCACCCGGCATCCCCGGAGCACCCGGCATCCCCGGGGCGCCAGGAGCGCCAGGAGGCTGAGGCGCACCCGGCATACCCGGAGCGCCCGGAGGCTGCGGCGCGATCCCGCCCGGACCGCCCATGCTCGGGTCGGCCAGCATCGTCGCGGCGTGATGCACCCCGCCCGGGGGCGTACCGCCCGGCGCGTTCGGCGGCTTGGGGGCACCCGGAGGCTGCGGCGCACCCGGCGGCTGAGGTCCGTCGGGGCCCAGCGCCGACACCAACTGCGTCGGCACGTACCCACCCGCACCCGGCGCCGGAGGAGGCGTACTTCCCTGAGGCGCGGGAGGCGGCGTGCTCCCCGGCCGCGCACCCGGCGCACCGGGCGCCCCCGGCGGCGGAGGCGGCGTCGCCCCACCACGCGCCCGACGCGGTGGCGGCGCGGCCTTGCTGGTCGCGGCGTCGGCGATGTCCCCGGCGTTCGGCGCGAGCGACGACACCGGCGCACCCGGAGCACCCGGAGCACCCGGAGCACCCACGCCCGGCGGAGGCGTACCCGGACCACCCGGACCACCCGGAGCCCCTGGCGGAGGCGTACCCGGCACACCCGGAGCCCCCTGCGGATACCCGTAGCTCGGCGCACCCGCCCCCGGCGGAGGCGTACTCCCCGGCGGCACCCCAGGAACACCAGGCCCACCCGGAACACCAGAGGACCCCGGCACCCCAGGCGAACCCGCCCCGCCCAGCGCCGGCGCGATCGCCGTCGGCGGAAGCTGGCTGCCGCCCGACATCAACGCCGTCTTGGCCTCCGGCGCCACCGGCGGCGGAGTGTTGTCGTCGACACCGCTCAACGGCGGCGCGAACACGGTCTCCGGCAGCGGAACAGAACGATCCTCACCCGCGTCGGCACCATTGGTGTCCGTACCCGCCCAAGGAGTCGCCCCCGGCGGAGGCCCACTCAGCGAACCCCCCGGCGCAGGCCCACCCACCGGCACCCCGGCCTGGGTCTCCGCCAGCGGAACCCCCTCACCGGAAGCAGGCGAAGCCGAAGAGGACGCCGCCGCCTCACCCCGCCGGTCCGGAACCCCCATCCGGTCCGCCGCCTCCTGCAACCACTCCGGCGGAGTCAGCAGGAACGACGTCTGATTCAGATCCACCCGCGCCGCGGCAGGCGCCGGCGCATCGGCAGCAGCCTCCGCACTCCCGCCGTACTCCTCCTCGTACCGGCGGATCACCTCACCCACCGGCAGCGAGGGCCACAGCGAGGCCTCACCACTGTCCCGGGCGATCACCAGCCGCTGCGCACCACCGTCCGAGCGCGGCCCGTCGGCACGGTCCTCCGCCCACACCACGAACCCGAGACCGAACTCCCGCACCCGCACCTCACGATGCTGGTACGCCGGCACGTCCCCGTTGATCCACTCCTCGCCGCGCTCCTGCGCCTGCGCAAAGGTCACCATCGCGAAGCTCACTCCCCCGCAGCCGCGGCGGCGACAGGCACGGCCCGCGCGAAACCGCCGTCCACCATCAGATTCGCCACCGTCTCCAACTCCGGCGGAGAACCCGCCAGCCGGGACAGGAACACATCGAAGTCCTCACCGCACGGCAGCAGCAACCGCTCCACCCGCTCAGCAGGCGCCCACGACGGATCGACATCCCGCGCGTCGTCGTACGCGCAGAACCACACCGAACCGATCCGCTCGCCCTTCACCTTCACCGCCAGCAGACCGCCCTGCACGAAGGCGACACCCAGATAGTCCTTGGTCAGATGGTCCCGCAGACACTTGTTCACGTACACCAGGTCATTGACCGCGGCCTCGTCCCGCACCGTGAAGAACGGCTGGTCCACCAGCAGCCCCAACTCCGCGTCCAACGCGGTCCCCACCGGCGCACACCCACCAGCGGCCTTCAGGAACGACCGGTACGCACCCGGCAGCCGGTACCCCAGATCCTCCTCGACCTGCAGCACCTGCTGCTCCGACACCGCGACCCCGGACTTCGGCAGACCGAAGTGCGCCGGACGCGTCTCCTGCAACGGCCGCGTCCCCCGCTTGGTCTGGTCCACCGCCGCCGTCGCCACACCACCGTGATGCCGCAGCAACGCCTTCACCTCGACCGGCACCAGCTCCACGCGCCGCGTACCCGCCACGTGATGCCACGTCCAGCCATGCGGCGTCGCCACCGCCGGCACCGTGTCCCACAACGCATGACCCGACGCGGACAAAGCGGCATTCGCCGACACATAGTCCGTCAACCGCAGTTCATCCACGCCGAAACCCTCCGGCGGATCCGCGATCTCCGCAGCCGCACGCGCATAAGGAGAGAAGTCGGGGTAGCCGCGCTCGTCCACCCGCACCCCGGCGGGATGACGAGACGCCCGGACCGGGTCCGGGAAATGCACGACCTGCCCGGCGTAGGCCGCGTTCGGCGGCGCGGCTTGCTGCCCGAGCCGACCTGTCGTCATGGCGGTTGCCCCCTGCGGCACTCTGTACGGCCCGTAGTCGCCGGCCCAGCGCCGACTCAGCCCACCACGGCCCGTATCCGACTGTCTCCAACGCGCTGACCGCTGTCACCAACGCATCGACCGCGCCTCACGCGGTGCCGACAGCCTATGCGGTACGCCTCCACCGGTCACCGGCGCTCCGCTTCCGTGACCAGCCGTCACCCCGCCGTGACAGCCCGCCCAAACCCGGGCGTGTCGCACCGCCCCAGCTTCCGCACCAGCCACGCCATTTGGCAGTCTGGACCCTTCGGGGGGATGCTCGGGAGGGGATGACGATCATGAACACGACGCAGACGGGACCACACACAGCCACCACAGGCGACCCCCGCATCGGGTGGAGCAGCACCGACACACCCCCCGCCCCCACCCTGCGCCACCGCCGCGACGGCATACTCCCCACCGTCGCCGCCGCCCTCTCCGTACGCGGCGCCACCCTCACCGGCACCGCCGCCCGCGGCGACACCCCACCCCCGCTGCACCCACTCGTCCAGGACTTCCTCGACACCCTCGGCAGCGACCGCCGCGACCGCTTCACCGGCCGCTGCGCCGAGACCATCCTCATCTCCCGGCACCTCACCACCGCCGACGCCACCCGCAGCAAACGCGCCGCCCGCAAACCCATGACCAACGGCGAAGCCCGCAAAGCCCTCAAACAGGCCAAGCTCACCGCCCGCCGCATCCGCGAGGACGGCGACCCCCTCCACGGCAGCTTCGCCGCCCCCTGCCGCGCCTGCACCGCCCTCAGCGCCCACTTCGGCGTACGCATCGTCGACCCGGCCACGGCCACCGACTAAAAACCCACCCCGGCAACCACACACCGATACCAAGGGCAGATGCACCCCGACCGCGCCTCCACCACCCGCTTCTCCGTCCCCGTCGACGCCGCCCTGCGCACCGCCGGCTGGCAACCCGGACGCTGGGACATCAAACAGGCCGAGACCTGGGCCGACAGCCTGCGCGGACACACCTCACCCGCCGGACACCGCCACGCCGTCTTCCCCGCCGCCGTCGAAGCCTGGGCGGAATTCGGCGGCCTCCACATCGCCCCCAACGGCCCCGGCCGCCAGATCGCCCCCGCCGCCCTCCACCTCGACCCCCTGCACGGCCTCCACCTCGCCCGCACCCTCGGCGACCTCGGCCGCGCCCTCGACACCGAGGTCAGCCCCCTCGGCACCGAGACCGACACCCAGGCACTCCTCGCCATCGACGCCGAAGGCCGCGTCTACGCCCTCGACCACACCGGCGACTGGTACCTCGGCCCCGACATCGACCACGCGCTGACGACCCTCGTCACCGGCATACAGCCCGTACGCCTCACCGCGGGCTGAGCCCACAGGGTCACGACGCCGGAATCACCGCCGACACCCGGAAGCCCCCCGCCTCCGTCGGCCCCGACACGAACACCCCACCCAGCGCGAGGACCCGCTCCTTCATCCCCACCAGCCCGTTCCCCCCGGACGGCAGCCCCGCCGACGACACCTCCGACGGCGGCTCGTTCTCCACCTGCATCGCGATCTCCGACGCCCGGTGCGCCAACCGCACATACGTCTTCGCGCCCGCCGCGTGCTTGTGCACGTTCGTCAACGCCTCCTGCACCACGCGATACGCCGTCTGCTCGATCTCCGGCGCATACGCGCACACCTCCCCCTCCACGGACAGCGCGACCACCATCCCCGCCGCCGCCGACTGCCCGACCAGCTCCTCCAGATCCTCCAGACAGGGCCCGTCAGCCACCACCTGCTCATCCAGCACAGCAGCCGCCGCCACCGGCACCGCACGCACCCGCACACCGTCCCCGCTGCGCAGCACCCCGAGCATCTCCCGCAGCTCCGTCAGCGCCTGCCGCCCCATGTCCCCCACGAGCGCGGCGTTCCGCACAGCCTTCTCCGGATCCTTCCGGGCCACGGCCTGCAATGCAGCGGCATGCACGACCATCAGACTCACCCGATGCGCGACCACGTCATGCATCTCACGGGCGATCCGCGTCCGCTCCTCGTTACGCGCCCACTCCGCCCGCTCCTCCGCCCGCTCCGCGAGCAGCTGCAACTCCCGCTCCAGGCTGTCCGCCCGCTCCCGCAGACTCTCCATCAGCCTGCGCCGCGCACCGACGTACATCCCCAGCAGCAACGGCGGCGCGGTCATCCCGACGGACATGGTCATCGCGAAGAAGGGAGCGAACCACTCGCCCGCCTCGACATCGGCGTCCGACATCTCCCGCGCCTGTACGAACGCCACCACCAGCATCCCCAGCAGCGACATCCCGGCCAGCGACGCGATGATCCTGCGCGGCAGCTCGGACGCCGCGAGCGTGTAGAGGCCTACGACGCCCATCAGATAGCCCATCTGCGCGGGCGCGACCGCGATGGACACCAGCACGACAGCGATGGGCCACCGCCGCCTGAACAGCAGCACGCAGCCGGCGAGGACCCCGAACACCACCCCCGCCACCACCGGGATCCCGGCGTCCCTCGCGAACGGAACCCCTCGCGCGCCGCACTCCACAGCGGAGGCCAACGCGAGCCCCCCGTCCAACAGGGCACTACGCCATCTGACCCACCACCACGGCCCCTTCCGGACCGTGGCGTGCTCTTCCCCCGTCGTGGTCATGCCCTCCAGCCTACGGGCGCCGACCCTCGCTTTTCCGGCGAGTTTCCACGACTGGCCTACACCACACTCCGTAATCGAATAACTGCGAAACCGACAGGTATCCCTCGAACTGGTGAATCACTTCTGTTCGACCCCGGAAGCTTCCATTCCGCCCAGACGGTATGCACATGGCACATTCACTTGGCACAACCGGCAAGTACGCGGACTTCGAGGGGTTGCGCGACAAGGCGGTCGCCCTGCGGCGAGCGGGGCTCAGCCGACGTCAGATCCGCGACCGGCTGCACGTCGACAACAACGACATCCTCAACCGGCTCCTGGAGGGCGAGCCGCCTCCGGAATGGACGAAGCGACCGAACGCGAAGGACGACCTCCGCGCGAAGGCTCGGGAGCTGCGGCTCCAGGGCTGGACCTACGACCAGATCCAGGTGGAGCTGGGCTGCTCGAAGGGCTCGATCTCACTGTGGGTGCGGGACCTGCCCAAGCCGGAGCGTCGCGATCCCTCCGAGCAGGCGAAGCTGGCCGCGCAGAAGCGCTGGGAGCACGAGCTGGCCGTGCGAGACGAGGAGCGCCAGCGCACCAAGATGGTGGCAGCAAGTGAGATCGGCGAGATGTCCGACCGCGAGCTTTTCCTGGTGGGCGTCGGGCTCTACTGGGCCGAAGGCGCCAAGGACAAGCCGTACGCCCGGCGCGAGAACGTGCAGTTCGTGAACAGTGACCCAAGCATGATCCGAATCTTCATGGCCTGGCTGGACCTGGTGGGGGTGGAGCGCGAACGTCTGCGCTACCGAGTCATGATCCATGCGACAGGCGACGTCGAGGGTGCCGAGCGGTACTGGGCCGATGTCGTCGGCGTCGACTCTTCCGCCCTGCAGAGGACAACCATCAAGCAGCACAACCCAAAGACGGTCCGCAAGAACGTGGGCGAGAACTACCGTGGCTGCCTCGTGATCTGCGTCCGGCAGTGCGCCGAACTGTACCGCCGCATCGAGGGGTGGTGGTCCGGGATGGTGGTAGCCGCCGATCAACGAACACCGTAGGCTTGGGCAGGCATTCCCGGGTCGTCTAAGGGCAGGACAGCGTCTTTTGGTGTCGCTTATGGGGGTTCGAGTCCTCCCCCGGGAGCCCAAGGTGAGGCGGGCCCTGACAGCACAGTCAGGGCCCGCACTCATGTCCCCCCACCCCCACCCCGGTATCCTGCGGATGTCCACCCCTCCCCCAAACAGCCGAAGGGCATCCCGTGAGCGCCATTCGCCCGGCAGCCGTCGTCGTTCTCGCAGCGGGTGAGGGCACCCGTATGAAGTCGGCCACACCGAAGGTCCTGCATGAGATCTGTGGCCGCAGTCTGGTGGGCCATGTGCTGGCCGCGGCCGGTGAGCTGGAGCCGCAGAATCTCGTGGTCGTCGTCGGGCACGCCCGGGAGCAGGTCACCGAGCATCTGAACCGCGTCGCGCCCGAGGTGCGTACCGCCGTGCAGGCGGAGCAGAACGGCACCGGGCACGCCGTACGGATGGGGCTCGAAGAGCTGGGCGGGGTCGTCGACGGGACGGTCATCGTCGTGTGCGGCGACACCCCGCTGCTCACCGGCGCCACCCTCAAGGCGCTCTCCGAGACGCACATCACCGACGGCAACGCCGTCACCGTGCTGACCGCCGAGATGCCGGACGCGACCGGCTACGGCCGGATCGTGCGGGACGAGACCGGTGCCGTGACCGCCATCGTGGAGCACAAGGACGCGGACGACACGATCCGTGCGATCCGGGAGATCAACTCCGGGGTGTTCGCGTTCGACGGCCGGCTGCTGGCGGAAGCCCTCAAGCAGGTGCGTACCGACAACAGCCAGGGCGAGGAGTACCTCACCGACGTCCTCGGCATCCTGCGGGAGGCCGGGCACCGGGTGGGGGCCTCCGTCGCGGGCGACCACCGTGAGATCGCCGGCATCAACAACCGTGTGCAGCTGGCCGAGGCCCGCCGCATCCTCAACGACCGGCTGCTGACCGAGGCCATGCTCGCCGGTGTGACCGTCGTCGACCCGGCCACGACCTGGGTCGACGTGACCGTCACCTTCGAGCAGGACGCGATCGTGCACCCGGGCACGCAGCTCCAGGGCGCCACGCACATCGCCGAGGGCGCGGAGGTCGGCCCCAACAGCAGGCTGCTGGACACCCGGGTGGGTCCGGGGGCGCGGGTGGACAACACCGTGTCCAACGGGGCCGTCGTCGGTCCGAACGCGTCCGTGGGCCCGTACGCCTATCTGCGTCCGGGTACGCGTCTCGGCGCGAAGGGCAAGATCGGTACGTACGTGGAGACGAAGAACGCCTCCATCGGCGAGGGCACCAAGATCCCGCACCTTTCCTACGTCGGTGACGCGACGATCGGTGAGTTCACGAACATCGGTGCCGCGAGCGTCTTCGTGAACTACGACGGGCAGGACAAGCACCACACGACCGTCGGGTCGCACTGTCGCACCGGTTCGGACAACATGTTTGTGGCGCCTGTCACGATCGGGGACGGTGCCTACACGGCTGCCGGGTCGGTCATCACCAAGGATGTGCCGCCCGGTTCGCTGGCCGTGGCCCGCGGTCAGCAGCGGAATATCGAGGGTTGGGTGGCCCGTAAGCGTCCGGGCAGTGCGGCCGCGAAAGCTGCCGAGGTGGCCTCTCGCGAGGAGAGCGCCGAGAGCTGACCGGAAACAGGTCCGTCAAACACGGCGTACCGTGATAAGTGCACACCCCCACCCCACCAGCTGAGACGGCCTGCCGCGCCCCAGCGGCGAGGTCTCTCGACACCCAGCTGCGACACCTCTGAGGAGACAGTGCTGTGACCGGGATCAAGACGACCGGCGAGAAGAAGATGATGTTCTTCTCCGGCCGCGCCCACCCCGAGCTTGCCGAGGAGGTCGCCCAACAGCTGGGTGTCGGGGTTGTCCCGACGAAGGCCTTCGACTTCGCCAACGGTGAGATCTACGTCCGTTACCAGGAGTCGGCGCGTGGTGCGGACTGCTTCGTGATCCAGAGCCACACGGCTCCGATCAACCAGTGGATCATGGAGCAGCTGATCATGATCGACGCGCTGAAGCGTGCGTCGGCTCGTTCCATCACGGTGATCGTGCCGTTCTACGGTTACGCGCGGCAGGACAAGAAGCACCGTGGTCGTGAACCGATCTCGGCGCGTCTGATCGCGGATCTGATGAAGACGGCGGGTGCGGACCGGATTCTCACCGTCGATCTGCACACGGACCAGATCCAGGGCTTCTTCGACGGTCCGGTGGACCATCTGTTCGCGCTGCCGCTGCTGGCGGACTACGTGGGTGCGAAGGTGGACCGGGCGAAGCTGACGGTCGTGTCTCCGGATGCGGGCCGGGTGCGGGTGGCGGACCGCTGGTGCGACCGTCTGGGTGCGCCGCTGGCGATCGTGCACAAGCGGCGTGACAAGGATGTGGCGAACCAGGTGACCGTCCACGAGGTGGTCGGTGAGGTCAAGGGCCGCGTGTGTGTCCTGGTGGACGACATGATCGACACGGGTGGCACGATCTGTGCGGCGGCCGACGCGCTGTTCGCGCACGGTGCGGAGGATGTCATCGTGACGGCCACGCACGGTGTGCTGTCGGGTCCGGCGGCGGACCGGCTGAAGAACTCTCGGGTGAGTGAGTTCGTGTTCACGAACACGCTGCCGACGCCGGGTGAGCTGTCGCGTGATCTGGACAAGCTGACGGTGCTGTCGATCGCTCCGACGATCGCGAGCGCGGTGCGTGAGGTGTTCGAGGATGGTTCGGTGACGAGCCTGTTCGACGAGCAGTAAGGGTTCTGCACAGCCCTGTTGTGATCCTTTTGGGTGCGGCCTCCCTCTCCGAGTAGACTGCTGAAGTTGCTCGGCGAGGGAGGCCGTACTCGTGTGTACGGCGGTCCGTTATCGACGCGCTCTTCGTAGCAGGCCGTTCGTGGCCGGGTGACCACGTCCGTTTCCTATGTATCTACGAGGAGTGAACATGTCCGAGGTGAAGATCGCCGCCGAGTCGCGCACCGAGTTCGGCAAGGGTGCCGCCCGCCGTATCCGCCGTGAGAACAAGGTTCCCGGTGTTCTGTACGGTCACGGTTCGGACCCGCTGCACCTGACGCTGCCGGGTCACGAGCTGCTGCTGGCGCTGCGTACGCCGAACGTCCTGATCTCCCTGGACATCGACGGCAAGTCCCAGGAGCTGGCGATCCCGAAGGCTGTGCAGCGTGACCCGCTGAAGGGTTACCTGGAGCACGTCGACCTGCAGCTGGTCCAGCGCGGCGAGACGGTCACGGTCGAGATCCCGGTCGTCGCCGAGGGCGAGCTGGCCGCCGGTGGCAACCTGCTCGAGCACGTGCTGAACGCGCTGCCGGTCGAGGCCGAGGCCACGCACATCCCGGAGCAGCTCACGGTGTCGGTGGAGGGTCTCGCGGCGGGTGCCTCGATCCACGCCAAGGACATCGCGCTGCCCAGCGGTGTGAAGCTGGCCGTCGAGGACGACACCGTCGTCCTGCAGATCCTGGCCGCGCAGGCCGAGGAGGCCCCGGCGGGCGAGGCCGCCGAGGGTGAAGAGGCCGCCGAGGCCTGATCCTCAGGATCGTCGTTCCGTCAGCCGCTGTTCCCTTCGGGGGCAGCGGCTGGCGCGCATTCAAGGCCCGTATCGAGGAGAGATGGACGTGACGACCGACCCGAGTGCCCCCTGGCTGATCGCCGGGCTCGGCAATCCCGGACCCGAGTACGCGATGAACCGGCACAACGTGGGGTTCATGGTGGCGGATCTGCTGGCCGAGCGGATGGGGGGGAAGTTCAAGCGGGCCGGCAAGGCGCAGGCGCAGGTCGTGGAGGGGCGGATCGGGCCGCCGGGGCCGTCGAACCGGCGGGTGATCCTGGTGAAGCCGATGTCGTACATGAATCTGTCCGGTGGGCCGGTGAACGCGTTGCGGGACTTCTACAAGGTGCCGGTGGGTCATGTGGTGGCGGTGCATGACGAGCTGGACATCGATTACGGGACGCTGCGGCTGAAGCTGGGCGGTGGGGACAACGGGCACAACGGTCTGAAGTCGATGACGAAGGCGTTCGGTGCGGACTATCACCGGGTGCGGTTCGGGATCGGGCGGCCGCCGGGGCGGATGCCGGTCGCGGATTTCGTGCTGAAGGATTTCGCGTCGGCGGAGCGCAAGGAGCTGGACTACTTCGTGGACCGGGCGGCGGACGCGGTGGAGTGTCTGGTGATCGAGGGGCTGGAGAGGGCGCAGGGCACGTACAACTCGTGACATCTCCGTCACCTCGGTTGACGGTCCGTGCGGGCATGGCCAAGGATCGCGGCCATGCTTTCTGCCGCCGGCCGTGTCGCCGCCATGGGGGTCGTCACGGCGCTGATCCTGATCGCAGGTGTGTGGGCCTCTTGGGGGACGGCCCAGTACGTGATGCTGACCAAGGGCCGTGAGCGGGGCACGGTCGAGGTGACGGCCTGTGGTGAGCGGTCCTGTTCCGGGCCGTACACGCCGTTGTCTCCGGGGTCCGTGGCGCGGGCGAGTGTCGCCGTGGAGGACACGGTGGCGGTGGAGAAGGGCCGTACGTACACGGTCGTGGTGAAGCCGGGTCAGGACAGCGCGGTGCGGTCGGGTCCGGCCGGGGTGCTGTACGCGTGGGTGCCGCTGGGCGGTGCGCTGCTGCTGGCGTCGGTGATCGTGGCGGGCGGGCTGCGGCGGACGCGCGCGGCGTGGGTGCTGGCGGGGTCGGGTTTCGCGCTGCTGACCGCGGCGTTCGTGACTGTCTGACGGTTATCGCCGTTCTCCATGAGTGTGGAGACTTCGAGCGTTTCCTGTTCGTGATTGACCTGGTCACCGGCTTGGCTGGAAGCTGAGCCGCCCCCTCCACATCTTCCCGTTCGCTTCTCGAAGATGGACTGCCCATGCGTACCTTCCCCCGCGTCGGCGCCGTGTGCGCTGTCGCCGTGGCCGCCCTGCTCGCGGCCCCTTCCGCTCACGCCGACGGCGACAACGGCACCGTGAAGATCCACGACGCCTCGACCGGCGAGGAGCTGATGAAGAACGAGCCGCACGTGTGCTCGTTCTACCTGGACGGCTTCAAGTTCGACGGCGCCCAGGAGATCGACTGGCGCATCGAGGCCATCCCGCCGAGCTCCGACAAGGGCGAGACGGTGAAGTCCGGCACCCTGACCCTGGACGCCGAGGGTCACGGCCGCTCGGACGACATGACCCTGCCGGACGGCCACTACAAGCTGTGGTGGAACTTCGACGGCGAGAACGGCTCCGCCAAGCACAAGGTCTTCTGGACGGACTGCGAGGACGAGGAGGGCGGCTCCGGCGGTACGTCGCCGTCGGCCGAGCCGTCGCAGTCGGCGGGCTCGTCGGAGTCCCCGGCCGCCTCCGCGAGCCCGTCGGCCGGGTCGTCCGAGGCGGCCCCCGGCGCGTCCGCGTCCCCGCAGGGCGGCACCTCCGGCGAGGGTGACCTGGCCGAGACCGGCAACGGTGCCCCGGTGGGGCTGCTGTCGGGTGTCGCGGCCGCGCTGGTGGCGGCCGGCGGCGGTCTGCTGTTCCTGCGCCGCCGCAAGGCCGGCCAGAGCTGACGTAAGGCGTGACGAAGGGCGGCACCCTCGCCGGGGTGCCGCCCTTCGTCGTGCGGTCGTAGGTGTCAGCCGGTGTTGCGCAGGCCGGCCGCCACGCCGTTGACGGTCAGCAGCAGGGCGCGGGAGAGCAGCGGGTCGGGCTGCTCGCCGGCCTCGGCGGCTTCGCGCTGGCGCTTGAGGAGGGCGACCTGGAGGTAGCTGATCGGGTCGAGGTAGGCGTCGCGGATGGCGAAGGTCTGCTTGAGGACCGGCTGGTGGTCCAAGAGCTCCTTCTCACCGGTGACGCGCAGGACCTCGGCGACGGTCAGCTCGTGTTCGGCCTTGATGGTGTCGAAGACGTGCTTGAGCTGGTCGGGGACGAGGGTGTCGACGTAGTGCTGGGCGATGCGCAGGTCGGTCTTCGCGAGGGTCATCTCGACGTTGGACATGAAGTTGCGGAAGAAGTGCCACTGCTCGTGCATCTCCTCCAGCACGGTGTCGAGGCCCGCCTCGCGCAGGGCCTTGAGGCCGGAGCCGACGCCGAACCAGCCGGGGACGATCTGCCGGGACTGGGTCCAGCCGAACACCCACGGGATGGCGCGCAGTCCGTCGAGCGAGACGCCCGAGCCGGGGCGGCGGGAGGGCCGCGAGCCCAGGTGCAGGTCGGCGAGCTGGTCGACCGGCGTGGAGGCGAGGAAGTACGTCGGCAGGTCGGGGTCCTCGACCAGGCGGCGGTAGGCGGCGTGGGCGGCGTCGGAGACGACGTCCATCGCGGCGTCCCAGCGGGCGAGGGCCTCGTCGGACTGGCGGGGCGCGGTGTGCAGGGCGGACGCCTGCAGGGTCGCGGCGACGGTCAGTTCGAGGTTCTCCCTGGCCAGGGACGGGATGAGGTACTTGTCGGAGATGACCTCGCCCTGCTCGGTGACCTTGATCTCGCCTTCCAGGGTGCCCCAGGGCTGGGCGAGGATCGCGTCGTGGGAGGGGCCGCCGCCGCGGCCGACGGTGCCGCCGCGGCCGTGGAAGAGGCGCAGGCGCACGCCGTAGCGGTGGGCGACGTCGCGCAGTCTGCGCTGGGCGCGGTGGATCTCCCACTGGCTGGTGGTGATGCCGCCGAACTTGGAGGAGTCGGAGTAGCCGAGCATGACCTCCTGGACGTCGCCGCGCAGGGCCACGAGCCTGCGGTACGACGGGTCGGAGAGCATGTCCTCCAGGATGGTGTCGGCGGCCTTGAGCTCGTCGGTGGTCTCCAGGAGCGGCACGATGCCGATCTTGGCCCAGCCGGCGTGCAGGTCGATGAGGCCGGCCTCGCGGGCGAGGACGGCGGCGGCGAAGACGTCGTCGGCGCCCTGGCACATGGAGATGATGTAGGACTCGATGACCTCGGGTCCGAAGACCTCCAGGGCCCGCTTGATCGTCTGGAAGACGCCGAGGGTCTTCTCGCCGGCGGCGTCGACGGGCGCCGGGGTGGGGGCGAGCGGCCTGCGCGAGCGCAGCTCCTTGGCGAGGAGCTTGGTGCGGTAGTCGCGGGGCATGTCGGCGTAGCGCCAGGATTCCTCGCCGAGGCGGTCGAAGAGCTGGCCGAGGGCGTGGTGGTGGGCGTCGGCGTGTTCGCGGACGTCCATGGTGGCGAGCTGGAGGCCGAAGGCGGCGAGGGTGCGGATGGTGCGGTTCATCCGGCCGTCGGCGAACAGGGCGCCGCGGTGCTCGCGCAGCGAGGTCTGCAGGAGGGTGAGGTCCTTGAGCAGTTCGCCGGTGCCGAGGTAGTCGCGGCCGGCCTCGTGCGGGGTGCCCTTGGCGAGGCGCTGCTTGGTGTTCTCCAGCTTCTGCCGGATGCAGGTGGCCTTGAGCCGGTAGGGCTCCTCGGCGTTGAGGCGCTTGTAGCGGGGGCTGATCTCGGGGAGCAGCTCGAGGTCGGCCTGGAGGGATTCGAGGAGTTCCTCGGTGGCGCCGGTGTAGCGGATGGAGTTCGACAGGAAGCCGCGCAGCTCGTCGATGGTCTCCAGGGCGTCGTTGATGCCGTGTTCGTGCTGGAGGATGAGGACATCCCAGGTGACCTGGGGGGTGACGTTGGGGTTGCCGTCGCGGTCGCCGCCGATCCAGGTGCCGAAGGTGAGGGGGCGGGTGTCGTCCGGGAGGGTGACGCCCACACGTTCGAGTTCGGCGGTGAGGTCTTCGAGGACGTCGCCTACGGCGTTGGCGTGCAGCTCGTCGAGGTAGTAGATCGCGTTGCGGGCCTCGTCGGAGGGCTCGGGGCGCACGACACGCAGTTCGTCGGTCTGCCAGACGAGGTCGATGTTCTCGGCCAGACGGGTGTCGTGGCGGCGCCGGTCGGAGTCGATGACCGGGGTCTCCAGGAGGGCGGCGATGCGCCGGAGCTTGTTGAGCACCGACCGGCGTGCGGCCTCGGTGGGGTGGGCGGTGAAGACCGGGCGGACGTTGAGGTTGCGGACGGTCTCGCGCAGGTGCTCGGGGTCGGCGTCCTTGAGCCGGTCGGCGGTGCGGGAGAGCAGTCCGCCCTCGGCGGCGCGGCGGGCGCGCAGCTCGCGGCCTCGGTGGACCTGTTCGGTGACGTTGGCCAGGTGGAAGTAGGTGGAGAAGGCGCGTACGAGCTTGGCGGCGGTCTCCAGCTCTGTGCCGCGCAGCAGCTCGGCGGCGGCCTCGCCGTCCTCTCGGGTGAGGCGGCGTACCTTCTCGACCAGTTCGAGGAGCTCGGGGCCCTCCTGGCGGACGAGCGTCTCGCCGAGGAGGTCGCCCAGTCGGCGGATGTCGGCGCGCAGCTCGCTGCTGGTCGTGGTCTGGTCGTCGGCACTGCTCACAGGTGCGGCTCCTTGCAGTGTTGAAGCTCGTCCGGGAGGGGAACCCGGGGACCGGCGCGCGGCGGGGTGCCGCATTACGGGCGGTGCCTCCGGGAAGTATTCAGAGCGGACCGCGCTGTCCGACCGGTTCCAAGGATAGGTGGCGATGCGGACGCGCAGGCTCTGGGGCTCTTGCCGCCGGGCGTCGCACTGCCATACTTACGTCGCCGTAGGTTACGGAACCGTAGGGAGTGGTCCCCGGTTCCGCTCACCTGGCTTCCCTCCCGAAAACCCTCGACCCCACAGGGGACGCCCATGAGCTCTAGCTCCGATGTGATCGAAGACGCCCCGGAGGCCTCGGACACGTTGGCCTCCGCCACGCTCGGCGGGGAGCAGAAGCGTTCGATCGAGCAGATCACGCTGCTGCTGTTCATCGCCGTGCCGTTCCTCGCGCTGCTGGCCGCCGTGCCTCTGGCGTGGGGGTGGGGGGTGAGCTGGCTGGACCTGGGTCTGCTGGTCTTCTTCTACTACCTCGGCTGCCACGGCATCACGATCGGTTTCCACCGCCACTTCACGCACGGTTCGTTCAAGGCGAAACGGCCGTTGAAGATCGCGCTGGCGATCGCGGGGTCGATGGCGGTGGAGGGGCCGCTGGTGCGCTGGGTGGCCGACCATCGCAAGCATCACAAGTTCTCCGATGCGGAGGGTGACCCGCATTCGCCGTGGAAGTACGGCGAGACGGTGCCCGCGCTGATGAAGGGCCTGTGGTGGGCGCACATCGGCTGGATGTTCGACGAGGAGCAGACGTCCCAGGAGAAGTACGCGCCGGATCTGATCAAGGACCCGGCGTTGCGGGCGATCTCGCGCCAGTTCGTGCTGTGGACGGCGCTGTCGCTGGCGCTGCCGGCGCTGATCGGCGGTCTGGTGACGATGTCGTGGTGGGGGGCGTTCACCGGCTTCTTCTGGGGTTCGCTGGTGCGTGTGGCGCTGCTGCACCATGTGACCTGGTCGATCAACTCGATCTGTCACGCGGTGGGCAAGCGGCCGTTCAAGTCGCGGGACCGTTCTGGGAACGTGTGGTGGCTGGCCGTGCTGTCGTGCGGTGAGTCCTGGCACAACCTGCACCACGCGGACCCGACGTCGGCGCGGCACGGTGTGATGCGCGGGCAGCTGGATTCGAGTGCGCGGCTGATCCGCTGGTTCGAGCAGCTGGGCTGGGCGTACGACGTGCGCTGGCCGTCACGCTCGCGTATCGATTCTCGTCGCGACACCGCGGGGGGCGGTTCCCGGCGCCGGAAGGAGACGGCCGAGGCGGCATGATTGACGCCGTGGCGACCGACTCCAGCACTTCCAGCAACGACAAGCCGCGGCGGACGCGCCGTACCCGGATGACCGGAGCGGAGCGCCGCCAGCAGCTGCTGGAGATCGGCCGCACCCTGTTCGCGGCGAAGGGGTTCGAGGGCACCTCGGTGGAGGAGATCGCGGCGAAGGCCGGGGTGTCCAAGCCGGTGGTGTACGAGCACTTCGGCGGCAAGGAGGGGCTGTACGCGGTCGTGGTGGACCGCGAGATGCGCCGCCTGCTCGACATGGTCACGGGTTCCCTGACGGCCGGCCACCCGCGAGAACTCCTGGAACAGGCGGCGTTCGCCCTCCTGGACTACATCGAGGAGTGCACGGACGGCTTCCGCATCCTGGTCCGCGACTCCCCCATCCCCCAGTCCACGGGTTCCTTCGCCTCCCTGATCTCCGACATCGCCACCCAAGTGGAGGACATCCTCGGCAAGGAGTTCAAGTCCCGAGGCTTCGACCCGAAACTGGCCCCTCTCTACGCCCAGGCCCTCGTCGGCATGGTCGCCCTGACGGGCCAGTGGTGGCTGGAGGTCCGCCGCCCCAAGAAGTCCGAGGTGGCGGCACACCTGGTGAACCTGGCGTGGCACGGCTTGGACGGCTTGGAGCCGAAGCCGCGGTTGATAGGTCACCGCAAGAGCTGAATCGCCGCACTTCAGGGTGCGGTCCCGTGGCAGGCTGGGATCATGCCGAAGATTCCTGTCGAGGTGGCGCGCACGCAGCTCGACGAGTTGGTGCGCCGCGCCGTACACGGGCGCGAGGTCATCGCCCTCACCGACGGCGAGGCCACCGCGCTGCTCGTGTCCCCCCGGATGATGGAGGACCTCGAAGATTCCCTGGCCGTGGCCGAGTACCGCCGCCGCAAGGCAGAGGGCACGCTCGGGGAGGGCACGCCGCACGAGGAGGTCAGACGGCGTCTGGGGCTGGTCCGCTGACCGGCTCCAGGAACTCCAGGCGGTTGCCGACGGGGTCGTACGAGTGGAAGCGTCGGTGCCCCGGCAGTTTCCCGTCCCACTCCACTCGCGCGCCCCGGTTCTCCAGCCGGGCGGCGAGGGCGTCGATGCCGGTGACCCGTAGCCCGGGGTGGGCCTTCTTCGACGGGCGGAAGTCCTGTTCGATCCCCCAGGTGGAGCTGCACCGGCCCGGACCGGAACCAGCAGCCGCCTCTCGCCTCGAGGGCGGGCGGCTTGGGGATCTCGGTCATGCCGAGGGCGTGGACGTAGAACGCGCGCAGCCGGCCCTCGGAGCCGGGCGGCGCGCCGAGCTGGACGTGGTCGACGGCAGCCAGCATCAGGCCCCCCTCCGCGCCACCACGAACACCCGGCGGAACGGGAACGCCGTGCCGTGGGGGGTCGCCGGGTAGGCCTCGCGCAGGGCGTCCCGGTAGTCGCGTACGAAGGTGTCGCGGGTCTCGGGGTCGTCCGCCAGGGCCGTCAGGATGGGGCGGAGGCCCGTTCCCTTGACCCAGTCCAGGACCGGGTCCTCGCCTTGAAGGACGTGGATGTATGTCGTCTCCCAGGCGTCCACTGTGCAGCCGAGGTCGGCCAGGCGGGACAGGTAGGCGGCGGGCGTGAGGACCGCGTCTTCGTGGCGGAGGACGTCTTCTACGCCGTGCCGGGCGGCGAGGGTGCGCATCAGGCGGTGGCTGGGGGCGTCGAAGTTGCCGGGGACCTGGAAGGCGAGGGTGCCGCCGGGGCGCAGGCCGTTCACCCAGTCCGGGAACCTGTCCGCATGCCCGGGCACCCATTGCAGGGTGGCGTTGCTGATGATCAGGTCGTGGGGCTCCGAGGGCAGCCAGGTGCGGACGTCGGCGTAGGTGAAGTCGAGGTTGTCGCCCGCGTGCTCCACGTGGGCGCGGTCGAGCATCTCGGCGGAGTTGTCGTGGCCGGTGATGTGCGCGGTGGGCCAGCGGTCGGCGAGCAGGGCGGTGACGTTGCCGGGGCCGCAGCCGAGGTCGGCGATGCGGGGCCGGGCCGAGGGAAGGTCCGGGACGCGGGCCAGCAGGTCGGCGAAGGGGCGGGCGCGGTGGTCGGCGTGGCGCAGGTACTGCGCGGGGTCCCAGGTCGGTGTCGTCATGTCTCCCACCTTCCCGCGCAATCTCTCTTGACGTCAAGAGACTCGACATCAAGAGACTTCACATCGACACAACCACTACACTGATCGTCATGGAGGACGAGGTCGATCGGCTGGTCGCAGCGTGGCGCCGGGAGCGCCCGGACCTCGACGTGGAACCGCTCGAGGTGCTCAGCCGGGTGAGCAGACTGGCCCGGCATCTGGACCGGGCGCGCCGGCTGGCCTTCTCGGAGCACAGCCTGGAGCCCTGGGAGTTCGACGTGCTGACCGCGCTCAGGCGCGCGGGAACGCCGTACCAGCTCTCACCGGGGCAGTTGCTCACCCAGACGCTGGTCACCTCCGGCACGATGACGAACCGCATCGACCGGCTCGCCAAGAAGGGCCTGGTCGAGCGGCTGCCCGACCCCAGCGACCGGCGCGGTGTGCTGGTCCGGCTCACCGAGGAGGGCCGTGACCGCGCCGACCAGGCGCTGGCCGGCCTCCTCGACCAGGAGCGGGCGATCCTCGCCGAGCTCTCCCGGGCCCAGCGCGGTGAACTGGCCGCCCTGCTACGCCAGCTGACCGCCCCGTTCGACAACATCCCCGGTTAGGTCGACGGGCCCCACTCCGGCCCTGCGCGCCAGCGCCACCGCCGCCAGCGTCGAGTGCACGCCCAGCTTGCCGAGGACGTTCTGCATATGGGTGCGGACGGTGTGCGGGGAGAGGAACAGCCGCTCGGCGACGGCCTTGCGGCCGAGCCCGGCGACCATGCAGCGCAGCACCTCGCGCTCGCGCGGGGTGAGGGACTCCACCAGGCGCTCGCTCTCGGTGCGGTGCTTGCGCGCGGCCGTCAGCTCGCGCAGCACCCCGGTCAGCAGGGCGGGCGGCAGATGCGTCTCGTCGCGCAGCACGCCCCGGATGACGGTCAGCAGCCGCGACAGCGAGCAGTCCTTGGCGACCCAGCCGGACGCCCCGGCCTGCAGCGCGAGCGCCGCGCGCCGCGGGTCGTCCTTCTCCGCGAGCACCACGGTCCGCACCCCGGGGTGGACGGTGCGCACCTGGGCGACCAGGGAGATCCCGTCGACAGTGCCGTCCTCGCCGCCCTGGGCCAGGGACGCGACGGAGGAGACGGACTGCACGGGCACCGTGGTCCGTACGCCGAGGACACCCCCGCCCAGGTCGGCGTCGACGAGCAGCACGTCGAAGCGGCGCCCCTCGCCGGCCGCCCGCTCCAGGCAGCGCAGCGCGGCCGGCCCGCTGCCGGCCGCGGAGACGTCGACGTCGGGCTCGGCCGCCAGTGCGGCCGCGAGCGACTCGGCGAAGATGCGGTGGTCGTCGACGACCAGGACTCGGATGCGTACCACGAAACCCCCTTCCCCGAGCTCCCTCAGGAGCAGGGGATACCCCAAGGCCGGGAGAACTACGTCAGGCGTGGGTGCGGCGCCCTGAGCGTGAACCACCGCACGGCCGCCGCCATGCGGAACTGCTACCCCCACTTCGGGCGTCGTACCCGACTGTCTCGCCCCCTGAGCGGCACCGGCCCCCACCGGTGCTTGTTCATCAGGGTACGGACGGGGACGGGGAGCGGAAGGCTATTTGCAGAACTGGCCGCCGGACGCGTTTATGGTGAGCCGCATGTTTCGTATCGAGGCGGAAGTCGACAAAGCCCGGCGCGATCTGCTCAGTTCACGGTTGCGTGACACCAACAGCGCGGCCTCGCCGATCCTGCGGGCGCTGCGCGGCACCCCTCAGGAACGCGAGAACCCGCTGCATCTGTGGGCGACGGACGCGGCGGGCGAACTGGCCGGCGGGCTCGTCGGACACACCTGGACGAGCTGGCTGCACGTGGCGCTGCTGTGGGTGGACGAACGCCACCGCGGTACGGGTCTGGGGGCCCGGCTCCTCGCCGAGGCCGAGCGCATCGCGCGCGAGGAGCGCGACTGCCGGGCGGCCCGGCTGGAGACCTGGGACTTCCAGGCGCCGGAGTTCTACAAGAAGCAGGGGTACGAGGTGGTGTGCGTGATCCCCGACTATCCGCCGGGGATCACCGAGTACACCCTGACCAAGCGGCTCAGCTGATCCGCCGGGCCCCCGGCGAGGGGACCGCCTCGAACACCCGCGGCGCGGTGAAGGAGGCCGCCGCGAAGGCCTCTTCGACGGCCTTGGTGATGGTGTCGACGTCGGTGGCCTCGGCCAGCACGATCGCCGAGCCGCCGAAGCCGCCGCCGGTCATCCGGGCGCCGAGCGCGCCGGAGGCCAGCGCCGTGTCGACGACCAGGTCCAACTCCGGGCAGGAGATGCGGAAGTCGTCGCGCAGCGAGGCGTGGCCCGCGGTGAGGACCGGCCCGATGGCGCGGGTGTCACCGGACTCCAGCAGCGCCACCACCCGCTCCACGCGCGCGTCCTCGGTGACGACGTGGCGCACCAGCCGGCGCACCTCCTCGTCCTCCAGCCGTGCCAGGGCCGCGTCCAGGTCGTCGTAGGCGATGTCGCGCAGGGCGTCCACGCCGAGCAGGGCGGCGCCCTTCTCGCAGCCGGCGCGGCGCTTGCCGTACTCGCCCTCGTTGTGGGCGTGCTTCACGCGGGTGTCGACGACCAGCAGGCGCATGCCTTCTGCTGCCAGGTCGAAGGGGATCTGCTTCTGGCCCAGGTCGCGGGTGTCGAGGAACAGGGCGTGGCCGTCCTCGCAGCAGGCGGACGCGGTCTGGTCCATGATGCCGGTGGGGGCGCCGACGTAGACGTTCTCGGCGCGCTGGCACAGGCGGGCCAGCTGCCAGCGCTGGAGCCCCAGTTCGTACAGGTCGTTCAGGGCGAGCGCGACCACGACCTCGACGGCCGCCGACGACGACAGGCCCGCGCCCACCGGGACGGTGGAGCTGAGGTGGATGTCGGCGCCGGTGACCGGGTGCCCGGCCTCGCGCAGCGCCCAGACGACGCCAGCCGGGTACGCCGTCCACTCCTTGTCGGCCTGCGGGACGAGGTCGTCCGGGCGCAGTTCCACGACTCCCCCGTCGAGGTCGGCCGAGTGCAGGCGCACTACGCCGTCCTCGCGGCGGGAGACCGCGGCGGTCGCGGTGTGCGGCAGCGCGAAGGGCATCACGAAGCCGTCGTTGTAGTCGGTGTGCTCGCCGATCAGGTTGACCCGGCCGGGCGCCGACCAGACTCCTTCGGGCTCGGCCCCGTACAGTGCGGTGAAGCCGTCCCGGACCTCAACTGCCCCCACTTATGACTCCCTTGCGATGTGCTGTGCGAACTGCCAGGCGTCGGCGACGATACCCGCGAGATCGGCGCGGGACGGGGTCCAGCCGAGGCGCTCGCGGGCGGTCTCGGCGGACGCCACCAGCACGGCCGGGTCGCCGCCCCGGCGCGGGGCCACGACCTCGGGGATCGGGTGGCCCGTCACCTTGCGGACGGTGTCGATGACCTCGCGTACGGAGAAGCCGTTGCCGTTGCCGAGGTTGCAGATCAGGTGCTCGCCGGGGGTGGCGGCCTTCAGGGCCAGCAGGTGGGCCTCGGCGAGGTCGGCGACGTGGATGTAGTCGCGGACGCAGGTGCCGTCGGGGGTCGGGTAGTCGTCTCCGTAGACGGAGATGGCGTCGCGGCGGCCCTGGGCGACCTGGAGGACGAGCGGGATCAGGTGGGACTCGGGGTCGTGGCGCTCGCCGCAGTCGCCGTAGGCACCGGCGACGTTGAAGTAGCGCAGCGACACCGCGCCCAGGCCGTGGGCGGCGGCCTCGCCGGTGATCATGTGGTCGACGGCGAGCTTGGAGGCGCCGTACGGCGAGGTGGGCGCGGTCGGGTCGGTCTCCGTGATCGGGGTGCTGACCGGTTCGCCGTAGGTGGCGGCGGTGGAGGAGAAGACGAGCTTCCTCACGCCCGCCTCGCGCATCGCGCCGAGCAGCGCCATCGTGCCGGCGACGTTGTTGTCCCAGTACTTCTCGGGCTTGACCACGGACTCGCCGACCTGCGAGGACGCGGCGAAGTGCAGGACCGCGTCGAAGGAGGGGTCCAGCCACTTGGCGGCGTCGCGGATGTCGCCCTCCACGAAGGCGGCGCCGGCGGGGACCCCCTCGCGGAAGCCCGTGGAGAGGTTGTCGAGGACGGTGACCTCGTGGCCCGCCTCCAGCAGATGCCGGGCGACCACGCTGCCGACGTAACCCGCCCCACCCGTCACCAGGTACTTCATGAACTCGCTACCTCTCGCAGTCGCTCGGCCGCGGCCTCGGGCCGGATGTCGTTGATGAACACGCTCATGCCGGACTCCGAACCCGCGAGAAACTTCAGCTTGCCGGAAGTCCTGCGGATGGTGAAAAGCTCCAGGTGGAGTGCGAAGTCGTCGCGGTGGACGCCGTCGAACTCCTCCAGCGCGCCGAACGGCGCCTGGTGCCAGGCGGAGATGTACGGCGTCGGGGGCTCGTCCTGGCCGAAGATCCGGTCGAAGCGCCTCAACAGTTCCAGATAGACCTTGGGGAACTCTGTGCGGGCGGCCTCGTCCAGCGCGAGCAGGTCCGGTACCCGGCGCTTGGGGTACAGGTGGACCTCGTAGGGCCAGTGCGCGGCGTACGGCACGAACGCCACCCAGTGTTCACCCTCCAGGACGACCCGCTCACCGGCGAGTTCCTGCTCCAGGACGGTGTCGAAGAGGTTCTCGCCGCCGGTGGCGTCCTTGTGCGCGGCCACCTGGCGCAGCATCGCCGCGGTGCGGGGCGTGGTGAAGGGGTAGGCGTAGATCTGCCCGTGGGGATGCTGAAGCGTCACGCCGATCTCGGCGCCACGGTTCTCGAAGCAGAACACCTGCTCGACGGAGGGCAGATGAGACAGCTCCGACGTGCGGTCGGTCCACGCGTCCAGGACCAGCCGCGCCTGCTCCTCGCTCAGGGCGGCGAAGGACGCGGTGTGGTCGGAGGTGAAGCAGACGACCTCGCAGCGGCCGGAATCGCCGGCGAGGGAGGGGAAGCGGTTCTCGAAGACGACGACGTCGTACGACGAGTCCGGGATCTCGCTGAGCCGGTCGCCCTCGGTCGGGCACAGGGGGCACTCGTCGGCCGGCGGGTGGTAGGTGCGCCCCTGCCGGTGCGAGGCGATCGCGACGGCGTCGCCGAGCAGCGGATCGTGGCGTACCTCCGATGTGGTGACCGTGGGCTCGAGCGGGCGGCGGTCCACCGCGTCGCGCACCGAGTCGTCCCGCAGGTCGTAGTAGATGAGCTCACGAGCGTCGGCCAGCCGAGTCGAGGTCTTCTTCACCGCCACTCTCCATACCTTACGAAGCTTCCAACAGAACCGAACACATCAAAGCACAAACTCCCACGCGAGTCACCATCACAATCGAACACAGAACACCAACCGAGGTGAGGTCCGGATGCCCCTCCCCCCACACCCCATCCCCCTGGCGGCCGAGCTGCGGCTGCCCACCAACTGGCTCGACTACACGATCCTGGCGATCTACTTCGTCGTGGTCCTCGGCATCGGTTTCGCCGCCCGCCGCTCGGTGCGGACCAGCCTCGACTTCTTCCTCTCGGGGCGCTCGCTGCCCGCGTGGGTGACGGGCCTGGCGTTCATCGCCGCCAACCTGGGCGCCACCGAGATCCTCGGCATGGCCGCCAACAGTGCCCAGTACGGCGTCTACACCACGCACTGGTACTGGATCGGCGCCATCCCGGCCATGGTGTTCCTCGGCCTGGTGATGATGCCGTTCTACTACGGCTCCAAGGTCCGCTCGGTCCCCGAGTTCCTGCTGCTGCGCTTCGACAAAGGCGCACACCTGCTCAGCTCGATCCTGTTCGCCTGCGCCGCGATCCTGATCGCCGGGGTGAACCTGTACGCCCTCGCGATCGTGGTCGAGGCACTGCTGGGCTGGCCGCAGTGGGTGGCGATCGTCGTCGCCGGGTTCTTCGTCCTCGCCTACATCACCCTCGGCGGCCTGTCCTCCGCCATCTACAACGAGGTACTGCAGTTCTTCGTCATCCTCGCCGCGCTCATCCCGATCACCGTCCTCGGGCTGAAGTCGGTCGGCGGCTGGGACGGCCTGTCCGACAAGCTCACCGCCCGCAACGGCGACGACTTCATGACGGCCTGGGGCGGCACCGGCATCGGCCACGCCAACCCGCTCGGCGCGAACTGGCTGACCATCGTCCTCGGCCTCGGGTTCGTGCTGTCCTTCGGCTACTGGACGACCAACTTCGCCGAGGTGCAGCGCGCCCTGTCCGCGAAGAACCTCTCCGCCGCCCAGCGCACCCCGCTGATCGCGGCCTTCCCGAAGATCTTCATCGTCTTCCTGGTGATGATCCCCGGCCTGGTCGCGGCCGCGCTCGTGCCGAAGATCGGCACCTCCGGCTCCGACCTGCAGTACAACGACGCCATTCCCTACCTGATGGAGTCACTGCTGCCCAACGGCGTCCTCGGCATCGCGGTGACCGGACTGCTCGCGGCGTTCATGGCGGGCATGGCGGCCAATGTGTCGTCCTTCAACACCGTGTTCACCACCGACATCTGGGCCAAGTACGTGGTGACGGGCCGCGAGGACGGCTACTACGTCCGCTTCGGCCGCCTGATCACCGCGATCGGCGTCCTCGCCTCCATCGGCACGGCGTTCCTCGCGTCCTCCTTCTCCAACATCATGAGCTACCTCCAGACGCTGTTCTCCTTCTTCAACGTGCCGATGTTCGTCGTCTTCATCATCGGCATGTTCTGGCGGCGGGCCTCGATGAAGTCCGGCTTCTGGGGCCTGCTCGCGGGCACCACCGCCGCGATGGTCAACTACTTCTGGCTCTACAAGCAGGACGTCATCGACATCCCCTCCGACCAGGGCGCCAACTTCGTCTCCGCGATCGCCGGGTTCGTGGCCGGCGCGGTCGTCATGGTCGCCGTGTCGCTGTTCACCAGGCCCAAGCCGGCCGACGAACTCCAGGGCCTCGTCTACGGCACCACCTCCCCCGGCATGGCCGAGCCGCCCGCACCCGGCGACGAGGCCTGGTACCGCAGGCCCGCGCTGCTGGGCTGGGGCGCGGTGATCCTGGCGGCCGCCTGCTACATCCCGTTCTCGTTCTGAGGCACTCTGAGAGGAGTTGGGAGCAACCATGTCGTCCGAGCACCACGGATACTCCGACCGGGACGTCCAGCGCGAGGTCACCGAGCTGGAGGGCAGGTCGGCCACGGCCGCCCGCCTCTTCGACATCCGCCGCATCATCGGCGGCCTGTTCGTCCTCTACGGCGTCATCGTCACCGTCACCGGCCTCACCGACGACGACGCCACCATCGACAAGGCCCAGGGCGTCAACATCAACCTCTGGACCGGCCTGGGCATGCTGCTGCTCGGCCTGTTCTTCCTGATCTGGCTGAAGCTCCGCCCGACGGCTCCTCCGCCACCGGAGGTACTGCCGGAAGAGCCAGAAGAGAAGGCGTAGCCGCTACGGCTGTTGCTGCCGGTCCCGGGGGGCGCCCGGGGCCGGGCCCGCGCGGTCCAGGAGGCCCGTGCGGGCGGCCAGCGCCGCCGCCTCCAGGCGGGAGCCGACGCCCAGCTTCATCAGCACGCGCTGGACATGGGTGCGGGCGGTGGAGGGGGCGATGCCCATCCCGGCCGCGATCAGCCGGGTGTCCTCGCCGTCCGCGACCCGGACCAGCACCTCCACCTCACGCGGTGTCAGCATCTCAAGGAGCCGCTGGCCCTCGTCGTCGGGCTGGGCCACCGGGTTGAGCAGCTCGCCGAACGCCCCCTGCAACAGCTGCGGCGCCACCGCCGCCTCGCCCTGGCGGGCCTTCATCATCGCCCGCTCCACGCCCTCGATCCGCTCGTCGTGGCGTACGTACCCCGAGGCGCCCGCGGCGAAGGCCGCCGCGATGCCGCGCGGGCTGGGCACCGGGCCCAGCACCAGCACCGCCACCTGCGGACGCTCCCGCTTGATCCGCACCACCGGGTCGAACGCCCCCGGCTCCGCCGGTGTCGCCGTGCCCAGCAGGCACACCTCCGGCGCCCGCGCGATCACCAGCTCGGCCGCGCCCGCCGCGGGCGCCGCCGCGGCGAGCACCCGGTGCCCGCGCAGCTTCAGCGCCGAGGCCAGCGCCTCGGCCAGCAGACGGTGGTCGTCGACCACCATGAGCCGCACTCCCATCGAGACCCCCCAGTCCCCCCAGTGGATGCCCCGGAAGCTACAGGCTTGTTCGGGATCGCGCTGCCCCTCCCGCCGAGAAGTGCCCCCCGATCGGGGAAATTTCCCGCTCGGCGGTGCCGCGCCACAACGCACCGGACCCCGCCCCCTGAACAGGGACGGGGTCCGGTGCGACCGCGCTCGGGCCTCAGCTCGCGCCGAAGGCGACGAACAGGTAGTCGGTCTCGCCGCCGATCGAGCCCAGCGTGCTGGCGTACACGTCGGCCATGAACAGCCGCCCCTGCGAGTAGCGGATCTCGGCGTGGTTCGGCAGGAAGCTCGCCTCCACGTCACGGATCTGCTCGTCGTCCGGGTTCTGCAGCAGCTTCGTCTCCTTGAAGGAGCCGCCGTCGATGCTGACGATCTGGCCGCCCTTGTCGTAGGGCGGGGTCTTGTACGCGATCAGGTTCGGGCCGTCCATGCGCAGCGGCCACAGCTGGTAGTCCTCGCCGGCGTCCGCCCGCTGACCGGTCTCCTTGCCGGTCGCCAGGTCGAAGGAGACGACCGCGTTGGTGTAGTCGCGCTCCACGGTCGGCAGGTACAGCCGGTCGTTGCCGACGACGACACCGGCGCAGTCCTCGACGCGGGAGATCGTCTCGCACTCGCCGTCGTAGTCCTCGTCCGACGCCGAGATACGGGTGCGCAGCTTGCCCGTCTTGTTGTCGATGGAGAAGAAGTCGAGGATCTGCGGCCCGTCACCGGCCATGTCACCGACCTCGGCGGCCACCACCAGCGGGTCGGTGGAGACGATGCCGGCGTACTCGATGCCGCTGTCCATCTTGTACTCCGAGATCACCTTCCCGGACTTCGGGTCGATGGTCTGCACATGCAGCGTGCGGTTGCCGTACTGGCCGCACTTGCGCAGCGCGACGAGCTTGGGGCCGCCGCCGTACCCGGCGTCGTAGCAGGTGTCGTCGACCTTCGGGGCCCACAGCTCCTTGCCGGTGGCGATGTCGAAGGCGCCGCCGCCGCTGGTGCCGCCGACGGCGACGGTGGAGCCGCTGACGGTGACGTTGTCCAGGAGGATGTCCTCGTCACCGAGCTTGACGCTCTTCTGCCACAGCTTGGTGCCGGACTCCAGGTCGATCGCGGCGACCTGGCTGCAGCCCTCGGAGGAGCTCACGGCGGGCATCTTCGGCTGGAAGACGACGGCGGCCTTGTTGTCGTCGCTGGTGAACCGGCTGGCGTGGCACACCGGGCCGGGCAGCTTCACCGTCCACTTCTCGGTGCCCTTGTCGAGGTCGTAGCCGACGATCTCGGCGACGCCGCTCTTGGCGTACACGGTGTCGGTCAGCCAGGAGCCGTCGACGGCGACCGTCTCGTCCTTGCGGACCTTCGGCATCGGCACCTGGAAGAGCACCTTGGCCTGGGGGTTCGCGGGCGTCTTCTCGGTGGCCTTGGCCGAGCCGCCGCCACCGTCTCCGCCGCCGGAGCCGCCCTTCTCGTCGCCACCGCCGCCGGTGCCGCCGCTGGAGCCGGCCTCGTCCTTCTTGCCGCCGTCGTCACCGGACTTGGCGTACCAGACGCCGCCGCCGATGATCAGCGCGATCGCCACGACCGCGGAGACGATGATCGCCAGCTGGGCGTTGATCTTCCGCCCGCCGCCCTGTGCTCCGCCGGCCTGCGGGGCCATCGGGACCGTCGCCTGCGGGAAGCCGTAGCCGGGCTGCTGGCCGTACTGGCTCGGCTGGCCGCCGTACGGGTTCGGGCCCGGCTGCTGCTGGCCGGGGTAGCCGTAGCCGGGCGCGGGCGTCTGCGGCGGCTGCGGGGCCGTCTGCGGATAGCCGTAGCCGGGCTGGGGCTGGGGCGGCTGCGGGGTGCCGTAACCCGGCTGCGGAGCCGGGGTGGGCGGGGCCTGCGGCGGCTGGGGTGCGCCGAAGCCCGGCTGCTGGGCCGGGGGCGGCGGCGTCTGCGGCGGCTGGGGCGCGCCGAAGCCGGGCTGCTGCGGCGGCTGGTCCTGCGGGGGCTGGCCGGGCGGCGGGGGCGGCGTGGTCATGGTGTGAGTACCTCGGTGGGACGGAACGGATGCGCGGGCGGACGAGACGTGATCGCTCGGGTGCCGGGCGCCGGACGGGCGGGCCGGATCACTTGCCGAAGACGATCATCAGCTTCTCCTTGGCCTCGTCGTTGCCGGTGAGCCGGGTCGTCGCCAGGTACAGCCGCCCGCCGGTCCACTTCAGGTCGCGCGAGAAGAAGCCGTTCTCGATGCTGGACACGCCCTCCGGGTTCTGCAGCACCTTCACCGGCGTGTGCGCCTTGCCCGCGGTCGCGATCGACACGACCTGGCCGCCGGCGTCGTAGGACGGCTCGACGTAAGCCATGAGCTTGCCGCCCTCCAGGCGCAGCGGCAGGATCGTCTGCTCGGTCGGGGACTTCACCCGCCACTTCTCCTTGCCGGTGGCCAGGCTGATGGCGAGGATCTCGTTCGCGCCGCTGGTCGCCTCGGTCGGCAGGTAGAGCATGTCGCCGCCGACCGCCACGCCCTGACAGCCGGTCAGGTCACGCTGCAGGATCGCCCAGCCGCACTCGGGGGCGATGGACTCCTTGGTGGAGACCTGCGAGCGGATCCTGCCCTGCGGGGTGAACGTGGAGATGTTCCACGTGTCCTTGTCCTCGTTCTCGCTGTAGACCACCAGCGGGTCCACCGACAGGGTCCGGTTGACGCGGTAGCCCTTGTCGTACTTGAACGTCCACTTGACCTTGCCGGTCTTCGGGTCGAGCTCCTGCAGCTCCTCGTGCTCGGCGGCGCCGCCGAGGTCGCAGGACGCGACGGAGATCAGCCGGCTGCCGCCCGCGAACGCGCTCGGGTAGCAGGAGTCGGCGTACTTCTTCTTCTCGTACAGCTGCTTGCCGCTGTGGACGTCGTAGGCGACACCCGACTGCGAGCGGCCCACCATCAGCGTGTTGCCGGCCAGGGACAGCTCGACGGTGATCGCGCTGTCGAACAGCGCGCCGTCCGCGACCTCGGCCTTCCAGCCCTGCTCGCCGGTGCCCAGGTCGACCTGCTGGAGCTGGTTGCACTTGGCGTTGTCGCCGGCGCCGCTCATGTACGCCACGACGATCTTGTCGTCGGCCGTCTGCTGCCGGGTCGTCGCGCAGATCTTCTGCGGGAAGGTGATCGGCTCCCAGGTCGGCTTGCCGTCGGCCACGTCGTAGGCGAACAGCTGCTTGTAGGCCGCCTTCACCGCGGTCTTGTCGTTGATCCACATGCCGTTGGCGTCTGCGCCGGAACCGGGCGCGTCGGGCGCCTCCTTGTACCAGAGCACCTTCGACTCGCCGGGCTTGCGGCCCTCGTTGAGGTCGGTGGACTCCTCGCCTCCGTCGCCCTCGCCGTCACCGGGGTTGACCGGGGCGTCGGTTGCGGTCGGCTTGGCGTCGTCGCTCTTCTGGGCGACGGGCTTCTTCTTGCCGCCCTTGTCGTCGTCGCCGCCGCTCGTCACCGCGAACACCGTGCCGCCGATGACGAGCAGCGCCGCCACGGCCGCGCCGATGATCACGGCGGGCTTGCCCTTGAAGGGATTGCGGGAGCCGCCGCCGGGAGGCACCGGGGCGCCCGGGTACTGCGGCTGCTGCGGGTAGCCGTAGCCCGGCTGCTGGCCGTAGGGACCCGGCTGGGGCTGGCCGTACGGCGCTTGCGGCTGCGGCTGGCCGTAGGGGCCGGGCTGCTGCGGCTGCGTGTACGGGCCCGGCTGCTGGGGCCGGCCGTACGGGCCCGGCTGGGCGTAGGGGCCGGGCTGCTGCGGGTAGCCGTAACCCGGCTGCGGGCCCGGCGGGGTGGGCGGGGCCTGAGGCGGCTGGGCCGGCGGCATCTGGGGGTGCTGGGGCGGCGTCTGAGGTGGTGTCTGGGGTGCGCCGAAGCCTCCGCCCTGCGGCGGCTGGTCCTGCGGTGCTCCGAAACCACCGGGCTGCGGCGGCTGGTCGGGCGGCTGAGTCATCAGCGTCTTCCCCCTCGTTCACTGATTTTTAGCCACGCCCTGAGGTACGTGATGGACCCAGAGCCGTTCGGTCTCAGACGGTTCTCAGACGGCTCTTTCTATCACTGACCACCGACAGTCAAGAGGCCCGGCTCCACCCCTGTTCCCAAGGGAGGACCGGGCCGTGATGCTGCCGTTACGCGCCTTCACGCGGCCTTCACGCGCGCTGCGTCCTACGCGTCCTCGGCCAGTTCCAGCCAGCGCAGCTCCAGTTCCTCGCGCTCGCCGGCCAGGGCCCGCAGGTCGGCGTCGAGTTCGGCGACCTTCGCGAAGTCGGTGGCGTTCTCGGCGATCCGCGCGTGCAGCTTGGTCTCCTTCTCGGAGATCTTGTCGAGCTGCCGCTCGATCTTCTGGAGTTCCTTCTTGGCGGCGCGCTGGTCGGCGGCGCTCTTCTCGGTGGTGGCCGGCTTCGGCGCCGCGGCCGGGGCGGCCGCGGCCGCCACCTCCTCCATGCGCTTGCGGCGCTCCAGGTACTCGTCGATGCCGCGCGGCAGCATCCGCAGCGTGGAGTCGCCGAGCAGGGCGAACACCCTGTCGGTGGTGCGCTCGACGAAGAACCGGTCGTGGGAGATCACGATCATCGAGCCGGGCCAGCCGTCGAGGACGTCCTCCAGCTGGGTGAGGGTCTCGATGTCGAGGTCGTTGGTGGGCTCGTCGAGGAAGAGGACGTTGGGCTCGTCCATGAGCAGACGCAGCAGTTGCAGCCGGCGCCGCTCGCCGCCGGAGAGGTCACCGACGGGCGTCCACTGCTTCTCCTTGTTGAAGCCGAACGTCTCGCACAGCTGACCGGCCGTCATCTCGCGGCCCTTGCCCAGGTCGACGCGCTCGCGCACCTGCTGCACGGCCTCCAGCACCCGGGTGGTGGGGTCGAGTTCGGCGACCTCCTGGGAGAGGTAGGCCAGCTTGACGGTCTTGCCGACGTTGACCCGGCCGCCCGCCGGCTGCGCCTCGCCCTCGGTGCGTGCCGCCTCGGCCATCGCCCGCAGGAGGGACGTCTTGCCCGCGCCGTTGACGCCGACCAGGCCGATCCGGTCGCCGGGGCCGAGCTGCCAGGTGACGTGCTTCAGCAGCACCTTGGGGCCGGCCTGGACGGTGACGTCCTCCAGGTCGAACACCGTCTTCCCGAGCCGCGAGGACGCGAACTTCATCAGCTCGCTGGTGTCCCGGGGCGGCGGCACGTCCTTGATCAGCTCGTTGGCCGCCTCGACCCGGAAGCGGGGCTTGGAGGTACGGGCCGGGGCGCCGCGGCGCAGCCAGGCCAGCTCCTTGCGGACCAGGTTCTGCCGCTTGGTCTCCTCGGTGGCCGCGATGCGCTCGCGCTCGGCGCGCGCGAAGACGTAGTCGGAGTAGCCGCCCTCGTACTCGTACACGGCACCGCGCTGGACGTCCCACATGCGGGTGCAGACCTGGTCCAGGAACCAGCGGTCGTGGGTGACGCACACCAGCGCCGAACGCCGCTCGCGCAGGTGCTGGGCGAGCCAGGCGATGCCTTCGACGTCGAGGTGGTTGGTGGGCTCGTCGAGCACGATCAGGTCGTGGTCCTCGATGAGCAGCTTGGCCAGCGCGATACGCCGCCGCTCACCGCCGGACAGCGGCCCGATGACGGTGTCCAGTCCCTTGGGGAACCCCGGCAGGTCCAGCCCGCCGAACAGCCCGGTGAGGACGTCGCGGACCTTGGAGTTGCCCGCCCACTCGTGGTCGGCCATGTCCCGGATGACCTCGTGCCGGACGGTCGCCTCCGGGTCGAGGGAGTCGTGCTGCGTGAGCACGCCCAGGCGCAGCCCGCCCGAGTGCGTGACCCGCCCGGTGTCGGCCTCCTCCAGCCGGGCCAGCATCCGGATCAGCGTCGTCTTGCCGTCGCCGTTGCGGCCCACCACCCCGATCCGGTCGCCCTCGGACACGCCCAGCGAGATCCCGTCCAGCAGCGCACGTGTGCCGTACACCTTGCTGACGTTCTCGACATTGACCAGATTGACGGCCATTTCACTCCTGCCCGGGGGATGGATCGCCCGTCCAGAGTAGTCGGAGGTCAGCCCTCGCCTCGCGCGCGAGCAGTGGAAGGTGCTCGTCGGCCAGGCCCTGCTCAAGGGGTGGGACGTTGCCGTCCGGGCCGTGCTCAGCTGATGGTGGCGCCCTCTGCGGGGCCCTGGGCCATACGGACCGTGCGGCAGGTCCCCGAGGCGCGCAGGGCGTCGGCGACCCGGTGGGCCGCGTCGGCGTCGCGGGTGAGGAACGCAGTCGTGGGGCCGGAGCCGGAGACCAGGGCGGCCAGGGCGCCCGCGGCGCGGCCGGCGGCCAGGGTGTCGGCCAGCTCCGGGAACAGGGAGAGCGCGGCGGGCTGCAGGTCGTTGACGACGGTGGCGGCCAGCGCGTCCGGGTCGCCCTTGGCCAGGGCGGCGAGCAGCTCCGGCGAGGCGACCGGCTCGGGGATGTCGAGGCCCTCGGCGAGCCGGTCGAACTCGCGGAACACCGCCGGGGTGGACAGGCCCCGCTCGGCGATGGCGAACACCCAGTGGAAGACGCCGCCGACCTCCAGCGGTGTCAGCAGCTCGCCCCGGCCGACGCCGAGCGCCGCCCCGCCGACGAAGCTGAACGGCACGTCGCTGCCCAGCTCGGCGCAGATCTCCAGCAGCTCCTCGCGGGTCGCGCCCGTGCCCCACAGCGCGTCGCACGCGAGCAGGGCGCCCGCGCCGTCGGCGCTGCCTCCGGCCATGCCGCCGGCCACGGGGATGTCCTTGACGATGTGCAGGTGGACGTCGGGCGTACGGCCGTAGCGCCGGGCCAGCTCGATCGCGGCGCGCGCGGCGAGGTTGCTGTCGTCCAGGGGGACCTGGTCGGCGTCGGGGCCCTCGCAGGTGACGCGCAGTCCCTGCGGCGAGGGGGTGGCGGTGATCTCGTCGTACAGCCCGACCGCGAGGAAGACGTTGGCCAGGTCGTGGAAGCCGTCCGCGCGGGCCGCGCCCACCGCGAGCTGGACGTTGACCTTCGCCGGGACCCGTACGGTGACGCTCACTGTCCGGCCTCCTTGTGCTCGGCGATCCGCGCGAACTCCTCCACCGTGAGCGACTCCCCGCGCGCCTGCGGGGAGACCCCGGCCGCGACCAGGGCGGCCTCGGCGGCGGCCGCGGAACCGGCCCAGCCGGAGAGCGCCGCGCGCAGCGTCTTGCGCCGCTGGGCGAAGGCCGCGTCGACGACGGCGAAGACCTCACGCTTGGAGGCCGTGGTCTTGATCGGCTCGGTGCGGCGGGTGAGGGCGACCAGGCCACTGTCGACGTTCGGCGCGGGCCAGAAGACGTTGCGGCCGATGGCTCCGGCGCGCTTGACCTCGGCGTACCAGTTCGCCTTCACGGACGGCACGCCGTACACCTTGGAGCCGGGCGCCGCGGCGAGCCGGTCGGCGACCTCCGCCTGCACCATCACCAGCGTGCGCTCGATGGTCGGGAAGGTGTCGAGCATGTGCAGCAGCACGGGAACGGCCACGTTGTAGGGCAGGTTCGCGACGAGGGCCGTCGGGGCCGGGCCGGGCAGCTCGGCGACATGCATCGCGTCGGAGTGCACCAGCGCGAACCGGTCCCTCTTGTGCGGCATGCGCGCCTCGATGGTGGCGGGCAGCGCGGCCGCGAGGACGTCGTCGATCTCCACCGCCGTGACCCGGTCGGCCACCTCCAGCAGCGCCAGGGTGAGGGATCCGAGCCCCGGGCCGACCTCGACGACCACGTCGTCGGGCCGGACCTGTGCGGTGCGCACGATGCGGCGGACCGTGTTGGCGTCGATCACGAAGTTCTGGCCGCGCTGCTTGGTCGGGCGCACACCGAGCGCGGCCGCGAGTTCGCGGACGTCGGCGGGCCCGAGGAGGGCGTCGGGGGTGGGGCTGCTCACGGCACAAGGGTACGGGGAGGGACCGACAGCCCCTCACGGCTCACCGGGACCGTCCGGCGGGGCGGGCGCTGCCGGTCACGGCCGCTCAGCCGTGCAGGCGCGCGCCGCAGTGCGGCCAGGGCCCGGCGCCGCGGCGCATGTACAGCTTCTTCGCGCGCAGCGTCTGCTCGGCGGCGGACGCGTCCTGCGGGCGGCCGCTGCCGCCGAGGCTGTGCCAGGTCCGGGTGTCGAACTGGTACAGCCCGCCGTACGTCCCCGACGGGTCGACCGCGTCCGGCCGTCCGCCCGACTCGCAGGCGGCGAGGCCCTGCCAGTCGAGGTGGTCGGTGCCCTGCACGGATGTCGGCATCGGCTTGGTGCCCACCTTCACGATCCGGCGGACCGGTTCGCGCACCAGTTCGGTCCTGACCAGGCGCGGCTTCTGCCGCACGCCGTTGACCGTGCGCAGGTGGTAGGTGACCCGGCGCAGACCCGGCTGCCCGGCGCGCTCGACGACCTCCGTGCCCTTGAACAGGGTCGGGTCCTGCGTCCGCTCCACCTCGAACGGGATCTGCTCCTCGCGCACCTCTTTCGTCCCGGTGATCCGCAGGACGGTCACCGTCTGCCCGTCCCGCGGGAAGCTGTCCTGCGGCACGGAGGTGGTGTCCTGGCCGCGCAGGGTGATCCCGGCCTGCTCGACGGCCTCGCGGACGGTCGCCGCGTTGGTGCGGATGGTGCGGGCGCGGCCGTCGGCCATGATCGTGACGGAGCGCTCGGTGCGCACGTCGAGCGCCAGTCCCTCGCGCCCGATCCGCCGGGAGCGCGCAGCGGACAGGTACGCGCCCTCCGCGCGCACCCCCAGTTGTGCGAGCGCCTCCTCCACCGTGCTCGCCGTCGTCCATACCTCGCGCCGGTGTCCGTCGAGCGTGAGCCGCACCGGGCGCCCGTACCGGACCACCACCTCGTCGCCGCTGTCCAGCTCCGTGCCGGGGGCGGGCGCCACCACGTCGTGCGCCCCCACCTCCACGCCTTCCTGCGCCAGCAGTTCGGTCACGTCGTCGGCGAAGGTGTGCAGCGTGCGGGAGCGGCCGTCGACACTCAGCTCGACGGCCTTGTCCTTCGCGACGAACGCGGTGGTGCCGCCCGCGAGGAAGGCGACGACCAGCGCCTGCGGCAGCAGCCTGCGCACCGAGCCGTCCGCGCGTACGGTGCCGACCGCGCGCACGATGCCGTCCGCGCGCCCCGCGCCCCGCGCCCTGTGCCGGCGCGCGGCCCGCCCTCCTGCGCCGTCGGCACGTGCTCCGTACGCGGGGATGACGGGGGCGGCCTCGTGGACGTCGTCGTACGCGGGCGCGTCGAGATCACCGCGCGCCTCGTAGGCGGGCGCGTACGTGTCGGCGTACGGCGGGTACGAGGGGACGGGCGCCGGCCAGGGCGCCCGGTACGCGGCCGGGTAGGTCTCGCCGTAGCCCAGGGTCTCGGCGGTGTGGGGGTCGAACGGCTCGTACTCGGGGATGTAGCGCTGCTCGTCGCGCACGTGACTCGAATCGCTCACGCCGACACGCTCCAGGGGTCCACGGGGCCGGATCGGGCCCCCAGAACCTAGCGGAGCGATGGTCACTCTCCAAAGCGACGCGGCTACATACCGTGAGACCTCAGTAGCCGAAGGCGCGTGCCGTGTTGGCCGCGAGGGCCGTCGCCAGGGCGTCCTCGTCGATGCCGCGCACGGCGGCCATCGCGCGCACCGTGACCGGAACGAGATACGGGGCGTTGGGCCGTCCGCGGTACGGCGCGGGCGTGAGGAAGGGCGCGTCGGTCTCCACCAGCAGCAGCTCCAGGGGGGCGACGGCGACGGCGTCCCGCAGGTTCTGGGCGTTCTTGAAGGTGACGTTGCCGGCGAAGGACATGAAGTAGCCCGCGCGGGCGCAGATCTCCGCCATGTCGGCGTCGCCGGAGTAGCAGTGGAACACCGTCCGCTCGGGGGCGCCCTCCTCCTTCAGGACGCGCAGGACGTCCGTGTGGGCGTCGCGGTCGTGGATGACCAGGGCCTTGCCGTGCCGCTTGGCGATCTCGATGTGGGCGCGGAAGGAGCGCTCCTGCGCGGCCTTGCCCTCTTCTCCGGTGCGGAAGTAGTCGAGGCCGGTCTCGCCGACGCCCTTGACGTGGGGCAGCGCGGCCAGCCGGTCGATCTCGGCGAGGGCCTCGTCGAGCGCGGCGTCGCCGCCCGGTTCGCGGGCGCCCTGCCGGGACCAGCCGTCGGGGTCGCCGTGGACGATCCGCGGGGCCTCGTTGGGGTGCAGGGCGACGGCCGCGTGGACGGCGTCGTGGGCCGCCGCGGTCTCGGCGGCCCAGCGCGATCCGGCCACGTCGCAGCCCACCTGCACGACGGTCGTCACCCCGACCGACGCCGCCTTCGCCAGGGCCTCCTCGACCGTGCCGGACTGCATGTCGAGGTGGGTGTGGGAGTCGGCGACCGGCACCGCCAGGGGCACGGGCAAAGGCGGCGCGGCGTTCTTGTCGGCGGTGTTCAAAGGCATGCCCCGATCCTACGGAAGCGGCATGCCGGGCCCGTCCGCGAGGCTCAGCTCGCCCGGCGATGGAAGACGTGCAGCAGGTCCGCCAGATGGCGGCGCGGCCTCGCCCCGGCCGCCCCGGCGCGCTGCGGCCGGTCGGCGTTCAGCGCCAGGGCGACCTGCCCGGCGCGCATGATGCGCAGCACCCTGCTGTCGCAGTTGCCGCACTGGGGGCGGCTCAGCGGCGAGGGCACCCGCCGGCCGTCGGTGAGGTAGGTGACGAACTCATGTCCTTCGGCGTCGAGATGGTGCTCTATGACATACGACTGCTCCCAGCCATGTCCGCAGTGCATACAGGCGAAGGAGTAGGACTCGTGTCCGGCGGGAACGTCGCGTGCGATCTCGGTCATGCAGGCTCCTGAGGTCCGCAGGCGGGCGGGGACCGGTACGTCCCCGACAACCCCACGAACAGTGGACTCTCCGCCGGAGCCGGACGGAACAGGCCTGTCGAGTAATTGGAGCCGTTTTGGCCGTTCCTTGCCGTAGCGCCCGCGCGCGGAGACCGGCGCTTTGCTCAGCGCGCTCCGCCCTTTGCACAGAATTCAGCCACGCGCGCGCATACCCGATCAGAACCCTGTGTTCAGCTGCCCGCGTTCTTCGCCGCCACCACCGCGTCGAACACCTCGCGCTTCGGCAGCCCCGCCTCCGCCGCGACCGCCGCGATGGCCTCCTTGCGCCGCTCGCCGGCCTCCTCGCGCACCCGTACCCGGCGCACCAGCTCGGCCGCGTCGAGCGTCTCCGGGCCCCGCTCGGGCGCCCCCTCCACGACGACGGTGATCTCCCCGCGCACGCCTTCGGCCGCCCACGCGGCGAGCTCCTCCAGCGGGCCGCGCCTGACCTCCTCGTACGTCTTGGTCAGCTCCCGGCACACGGCGGCGCGGCGCTCGGCGCCGAACACCTCGGCCATCGCGGCGAGGGTGTCGTCGAGCCGGTGCGGTGCCTCGAAGTAGACCAGGGTGCGCCGCTCCTCGGCGACCTCCCGCAGCCGGGACAGCCGCTCGCCGGCCTTGCGGGGCAGGAACCCCTCGAAGCAGAAGCGGTCGACGGGCAGCCCGGACAGCGCGAGCGCGGTGAGCACGGCGGACGGGCCGGGCACGGCGGTGACGCGGATGTCCTTCTCGACAGCGGCGGCGACCAGCCGGTAGCCCGGGTCGGACACCGACGGCATGCCGGCGTCGGTCACCAGCAGCACGCGCGCGCCGCCGAGGAGTTCCTCGACCAGTTCGGGCGTACGCGCGGACTCGTTGCCCTCGAAGTACGACACCACGCGGCCCTTGGGGGTCACCCCCAGAGCCTGGGTCAGCCGGCGCAGCCGCCGCGTGTCCTCGGCCGCGACGACGTCGGCGCCGGCCAGCTCCTCGGCCAGCCGGGGCGGCGCGTCCGCGGTGTCACCGATGGGGGTGCCCGCCAAAACAAGGGTTCCAGTCACGCCCCCATCCTCCCAAAGGGAACGCCCCGGTCTCCCCTGCAGTCCCCGCCGTGCCGACGCAAGCTCCGCATGCACGGGACTCACACAGCACGGTTCCCTACGATGGCGCGGTGACCAGTACCGCGTCCTCCGCGCCCTCGACGGACCTCCGGCATGAGCAGGCCCCGCACGACCAGCGGCCCTCGTGGCAGCAGCGGCTGCGCCGGTTCGGCCACGCGGCGGGGCCCGAAAGCGACGTGCGGGACCGGCTGGTGCCGCCGTACGTCGAGCCCTCGCCGCGGATGTGGTCGGCGCTCGGCGTGCCGCACACCCTGGCCCGGCGCATCGGGCGCCTGTCCGGGTGGGGCGGTCCGCTGCTGGTGACCCTGCTGGCGGGTGTGCTGCGGTTCTGGAACCTGGGCAGCCCCAAGGCGGTGATATTCGACGAGACGTACTACGCGAAGGACGCCTGGGCGCTCGTCCACCGGGGCTTCGAGGTCAACTGGGACAAGAACGCCAACGACCTGGTGCTGTCCTCGGGCGGGCATGTGCCGATCCCGACGGACGCGGCGTACGTGGTGCATCCGCCGGTCGGCAAGTACGTCATCGGGCTCGGGGAGCTGATCTTCGGGTTCGACCCGTTCGGCTGGCGGTTCATGACCGCGCTGCTCGGCACGCTGTCGGTGCTGCTGGTGTGCCGGATCGGGCGGCGGCTGTTCCGTTCGACGTTCCTTGGCTGTCTGGCGGGCGCGCTGCTGGCGGTGGACGGACTGCACTTCGTGATGAGCCGCACCTCGCTGCTCGACGGGGTGCTGATGTTCTTCGTGCTGGCCGCGTTCTGCTGTCTGGTCGTGGACCGCGACAAGGCGCGCGAACGGCTCGCGGCGGCGCTGCCTGCCGACGCCGAGGGGCGGGTGCGGCCGAACGCCGAGGTCGCGGACACCCTGTGGCTGGGGCTGCGGCCCTGGCGGTGGGCGGCCGGCGTGTTGCTGGGCCTGGCCATCGGCACGAAGTGGAACGGCCTGTACTTCCTGGCCGCGTTCGGGCTCATGACCGTGCTGTGGGACATCGGCTCGCGCAAGGTCGCGGGCGCCCGGCACCCGTATCTGGCGGTGCTCAAGTACGACCTGGGCTTCGCGTTCCTCGCCACCGTGCCGGTCGCCGTCGCCACGTACGTCCTGTCCTGGACGGGCTGGATCCTCTCCCCGTCGGACGGCAGCGGCGGCTACTACCGCGACTGGGCCGTCAAGGACGGCAGGGGCAGCGACTGGTCGTGGCTGTTCCCGGACTGGGTGCGCAGCCTGTGGCACTACGAGAACCAGGTGTACGACTTCCACGTCGGCCTGTCCTCGCCGCACACGTACGAGTCCAACCCGTGGAGCTGGATCGTCCTCGGCCGCCCGGTGTCGTACTTCTACGAGTCCCCGGCGCCCGGCACGGACGGCTGCCCGGCGGACGCGGGCGACAAGTGCGCGCGCGAGGTGCTGGCCCTGGGCACGCCGGTGCTGTGGTGGGTGGGCTGCTTCGCGCTGCTGTACGTGCTGTGGCGCTGGTTCTTCCGCCGCGACTGGCGCGCGGGCGCGATCGCCTGCGCCATCGTGGCCGGTTACCTCCCCTGGTTCTTCTTCCAGGAGCGCACCATCTTCTACTTCTACGCCGTCGTCTTCATCCCCTTCCTGTGCCTGGCGGTCGCGATGCTGGTCGGCGCCCTGGTGGGACCACCCGACTCGACCGACACCCGCCGCGTCGCCGGCGCGACCGGGGCGGGCGTCCTGGTCCTGCTGATCGCCTGGAACTTCATCTACTTCTGGCCGATCTACACCGGCACGGCGATCCCGATCGACGACTGGCGGTCGCGGATGTGGCTGGACACGTGGGTCTAGCCCGCCCCCGGTCGCCGGTCTCCGTTCGGCCAACAAAGCCGGGCTCCGGTGCCCGTTGTCGGTGCCGCCCCTTACAGTGCACGGGAAGGTGAAACGGGGGACGACGGGGGACACGGGAGGGACCGGGCGATGCGCAAGGGGGCCAAGGGGGCCGTCATCGGCACGGTGTTCGCCGTGATGCTGGGCGGCGCCGGGTACGGCGCGTACAACATCGTGTCGGCGCTGGACGGCGACGGCGGTACGGGCGCGAGCGGTGAGACGTCCGAGAAGAGCGGGCCGCCGAGCGAGGACGAGGTCGCGGAGACCACGAAGGCGTTCTTCGCGGCCTGGGAGCAGGGCCGGGGCGCGAAGGCCGCGTCGTACACGAACAACGCGGCGGAGGCCGAGCCCGTCCTGACGTCCTTCGGCGGCAGCGGTCACCTCACCGACGTGAAGATCACCCCGAGCCCGGCACAGGGCACCACGGTGCCGTTCTCGGTCGAGGCGACGGTCTCGTACAAGGGGCAGAGCAAGCCGCTGTCGTACGACAGCGAGCTGAAGGTGGTGCGCGGGATCACCACCGGGCGGGCGCTGGTCGACTGGCAGCCCACCGTGGTCCATCCCGAGCTCGGCAAGGGCGACACCCTGGTCACGGAGGAGTCCGCGAGCCCGCCGATCGAGGCGGTCGGCCGGGACGGCAGCGTGCTGACGAAGGAGAAGTACCCCTCGCTCGGCCCGGTCCTGGACGACCTGCGCAAGCGGTACGGCAAGCAGGCGGGCGGCACGCGCGGGGTGGAGCTGTCGATCCGGCACACCGCGAGCGGGGCCGCCGACACCTCACTGCTGACGCTCACCGAGGGCAAGGCGGGCCGGCTGCCGACGACGATCAGCCCGCGCGCGCAGGCGGCCGCCGAGAAGGCGGTCACGACGTACAAGGAGTCGTCGGTGGTCGCGGTCAAGCCGAGCACCGGCGAGATCCTCGCGGTCGCCAACAACCGCGCGGACGGCTGGAACGCCGCACTCCTGGGCGAGCTGGCCCCCGGCTCCACCATGAAGATCATCAGCGCGGCGATGCTCATCGACAACGGCCTGACCACGGCGGACGGCCCGGCACCCTGTCCCGACACGGCGGTCTCGGACAGCGCCACGTTCCACAACCTCCCGGGCCTGCCGCCCAACGAGAGCGCCACGCTCGCCGACAGCTTCGCCCGATCCTGCAACACGGCGTTCGTGAAGTTCTCCGACGAGATCCAGGACGACTCCCTGACCAAGGAGGCGCAGGACAAGTTCGGGCTCGGCCGCGACGACTGGAAGGCGGGCATCACCACCTTCGACGGCAGCGTCCCGGTCTCCGAGGGCCCCGACACCGCCGCCGCACTGCTCGGTCAGGGCAAGGTGCAGATGAGCCCGCTGAACATGGCGTCGGTGACGGCGACCGCGATCACCGGCGCGTTCCGGCAGCCGGTGATCGTGCCGCAGAGCCTGGACGGCCGGCCGCTCGCCCGGGCGGAGGGCCTGAAGTCGGGCACCGTGGACCAGCTGCGCGCCATGATGAACCGCACCGCGACCAGCGGCACCGCCGCGAACGCGATGAGAGGCGTGCCCGGCAGCATCGGCGCCAAGACCGGCTCGGCCGAGGTCGACGACCAGGCCACGTCCAACAGCTGGTTCACCGGCTTCAGCGACGACATGGCGGCCGCCGCCATGGCCCAGCAGGGCGGCCACGGCAGCGACGCGGCCGGCCCGATCGTGGCGCAGGTGCTGCGGGCCGGCGGCTGAGCGAGGGGAACCGCACCACGGGTGGCCGACGTCACCCGCACAGGTCGGGACCGAAGGATGGCGCCGTCGTTGGGGACGGTGAGGGCACGACCACAAGGGACACGAGGGCGACGGGGACCCCGGGGAATTCGCGGAGGAACGGAAAGCAGTGGGCAAGAGAAGGCGCGTCGCCCAGCGACGGAGCACCAGACCGGCCGTCATCGGCTCGGTGATCGCCGCGGTCGTGGTCGGCGGCGGGGTCGGCGCCTACGCGCTGTACGGCGGCGGCGCCATGGCCGACGACACCTCGGCCACGGCCGCCGAGGCGCGGACGAAGTCGGTGAAGACCGGCCCGCTGTCCCAGGCCGAGGTCACCGGAGCCGCCACGCGCTTCCTCACCGCCTGGCAGGCGGGCCGCCCTGCCGAGGCCGCGGCCGCCACCACGGACGCCACGGCCGCCCGCACCCTGCTCACCGGCTACACCAAGGACGCCCACCTGGAGGACGTCACCCTCACCCCGGGCGTCCGCCAGGGCGACAAGGTGCCGTTCACCGTCAAGGCCACCGTCCACCACGGCACCGTCAGCAAGCCGCTGACGTACGGCAGCGCCCTGACCGTCGTACGGAACGAGACCGACGGCAAGCCGCTGGTGCAGTGGGCCTCCGCGGTCGTCCACCCCGACCTGAGGGACGGCGACCGGCTCGTCACCGGCGAGGCCGGCACGCCGCCGGTCAAGGCGCTGGACCGCGAGGGCGGGGAGCTGACGACGAAGAAGTACCCGTCGCTGGCGCCGGTCCTGGACGGGCTGCGCGAGAAGTACGGCGAGAAGGCCGGCGGCACCGCGGGCGTCGAGCTCAGGGTCGTCCGCGGTGAGGCCGCCAAGAAGGCCGAGCTGTCCGACAAGACGCTGCTGGAGCTGAGCGAGGGCACGCCCGGCACGGTGAAGACGACGCTCAGCCCGGCGCTGCAGGCCGAGGCCGAGCGGCAGGTCGCCGCCCGCAAGCGTGCCTCGGTGGTGCTGCTGCGCCCGTCGACGGGCGAGATCCTCGCCGTCGCCAACTCCTCGCCCGGCTTCAACACGGCCTTCCAGGGCTCCCTCGCGCCCGGCTCCACGATGAAGGTCATCACCTCCTCGATGCTGTTCGAGAAGAAGCTGGCGTCGGCGGACAAGGCGCATCCGTGCCCGAAGTTCTTCACCTACGGCGGCTGGAAGTTCCAGAACGACGACAAGTTCGAGATCAAGGGCGGCACCTTCAAGGCGTCCTTCGCCCGCTCCTGCAACACCGCCTTCATCAGCCAGGCGCCCAAGCTGAAGGACGCCGACCTGACCGAGCAGGCGCAGCAGGTCTTCGGGCTCGGCATGGACAACTGGGCGGTCGGGGTGCCCACCTTCGACGGCTCGGTGCCGGTGCAGTCGCAGGCGCAGATGGCGGCCTCGCTGATCGGGCAGGGCGGGGTGCGGATGAACCCGCTGAACATGGCGTCGGTCTCGGCGACCATCCAGTCGGGCAGCTTCCACCAGCCCTACCTGGTCTCCCCCGAGGTCGACGGCCGCACCCTGGCCACGGCCTCCCGCTCGCTGTCCGCGGGCACGCTGGCGCAGGTGCGGGACGTGATGGCGTACACGGCGGCGTACGGCACGGCGGCCGAGGCGATGGCCGGGGTCACCGGAGACGTCGGTGCGAAGACGGGTTCGGCGGAGGTCGACGGGCAGAAGAAGCCCAACGGCTGGTTCACGGCCTACCGCGGCGACCTCGCGGCCGCGGGCGTGGTCCAGGCGGGCGGCCACGGCGGCAGCACGGCGGGCCCGATCGTGGCGGCCCTGCTGAAGGCGGCCGGCTGACGGAGCCTGCGGGTCAGGGTCAGTGGGCGACCGGCTGCGCGGCGGCCGTGTACGTCCGCCGCAAGAAGCGCACCAGCGTCTTCGACTCGAACTGCACCACGGAGACGCCCTGCGCGGAGTGGAACTCGACCACGGCCTGCACCCGTCCGCAGGGCCACACGCGCACGTCCCCGTCGCCCGCGGGGGCGCGCAGCCCCTGTTCGAGGAGGGAGCGGGAGAAGGCCCACTCCCGGGTGCCGGGCAGCCGCACCCGTACGGCGCGGGGGTCGGTGTCAGGGTCGTACCGCAGGATGACGGGGACCGCGCCGCTGTCCTGAACCGTGACGTCGGTGTCCGTGACGATGTGGGCTCGTGCGTACTGCTCGATCACAGACATCGGCAGTCCCCTAACGCTCGGTGACCAAGGCGAAAGCCCAGCTTCCGCTTCTTCTCCAATGTCCCACATTTCCCGGATCATGCCGCCCGGACAGATCTATCTCACATGCTGATTGGCACCCAGTGCGCTCTTGCAACCCGTTCGCATTAAGCCACTATCATCGAACGGTGCATGTGCCTGACGGATTCATCAACGCCCCCACCTCGGTAGCCACCGGAGTCGTCGCCGCCGGCGCCGTCGCCGTGAGCCTGCGCGGCGCGCGCCGCGAACTCGACGAGCGGACCGCACCGCTGGCCGGGCTCGTGGCGGCGTTCATCTTCGCCGTGCAGATGCTCAACTTCCCCGTGGCCGCCGGAACCAGCGGCCACCTCCTCGGCGGAGCCCTGGCCGCGATACTCGTCGGCCCCTACACGGGTGTGCTGTGCGTGTCGGTGGTCCTGCTGATGCAGGGCATCCTCTTCGCCGACGGCGGCCTGACCGCGCTCGGTGTGAACATCACCGACATGGCGATCGTGACGACCGTCGTCGCCTACGCCGTCTTCCGCGCCCTGGTGAAGGTCCTGCCGCGCACCCGCCGCTCGGTGACCGCCGCGACCTTCGTCGCCGCGCTGCTGTCCGTGCCGGTCTCGGCGCTCGCCTTCACCGCGCTGTACGCCGTCGGCGGCACCACCGACGTCTCGATCGGCAAGGTCGCCACCGCCATGGTCGGCGTCCATGTCCTCATCGGCATCGGCGAGGCCGTGATCACCTCGCTCACCGTCGGCGCGGTCCTCGCGGTACGCCCCGACCTGGTGTACGGCGCCCGTGACCTGCACCAGCCGCTGAAGCTGCGGGTCGACGGCGAACTGGTCGACGCCCCCGCCGCCGCGCCGGCCCCGGTCGCCGCCCGCTCCACCCGCAAGGTGTGGGCGACCGGCCTGGTGGCCTCCCTGGTGCTCGCCGGGTTCGTCAGCTTCTACGCCTCCGCCAGCCCCGACGGCCTGGAGAAGGTCGCCGCCGACCACGGCATCGACAAGAAGGCCGAGGACCACGCGGCCGCCGACTCGCCGCTCGCCGACTACGGCGTCAAGGACGTCGACGACGCCCGGCTGTCCGGGGGCCTCGCCGGTGTCATCGGCGTCGGCGTCACCGTCGTAGCGGGAAGCGGCGTGTTCTGGGCGGTGCGCAGGCGGCGGTCCTCCTCCGTCTCGCCCGCCGATGTGAGCGTCTGACATGGGGGCCGGGCACGCGCACCGGCTCTACCGGCACGGGCACTCCCCCGTGCACGGTCTGCCGCCGCACACCAAGCTCGTCGCCGCGTTCGCCTTCGTGGTGGTCGTGGTGTCGACGCCGCGCGAGGCGATGTGGGCCTTCGGGCTGTACGCCGTGCTGCTGGCGTGCGTCGCGGCGTACGCGCGCGTGCCCGCGGGCTTCCTGCTGAAGCGGCTGCTGATCGAGGTGCCGTTCGTGGCCTTCGCGGTACTGATGCCGTTCGTGGCGGAGGGCGAGCGCACCGAGGTGCTCGGCCTGTCGTTGAGCGTCAGCGGCCTGTGGGGCGCCTGGAACGTCCTGGCCAAGGGCACCCTGGGCGTCGCCGCGTCCGTGCTGCTGGCCTCCACGACCGAGCTGCGGGAACTGCTGCTGGGACTGCAACGGCTGAAGCTGCCGCCGCTGCTGGTGCAGATCGCGTCCTTCATGATCCGCTACGGCGATGTCATCACGGACGAGATGCGGCGGATGCGGATCGCCCGCGAGTCGCGCGGCTTCGAGGCGCGCGGCGTGAAGCACTGGGGCGTGCTCGCCAAGTCGGCGGGCGCGCTGTTCATCCGCTCCTACGAACGCGGCGAGCGCGTCCACCTGGCCATGGTCAGCCGCGGCTACGCCGGTTCGATGCCGGTCATCGACGAGGTGACCGCCTCCCGGGCGCAGTGGACGTACGCGCTCACCCTGCCCCTCGCCGCCCTCGTCGTATGTCTGCTGGGATGGACGCTGTGACTGCTCCCGTGGAACCCATGACCGCCTCGCTGGAGGTCTCCGGCCTCGCCTTCGCCTATCCCGACGGGCACCAGGCCCTGTTCGGCGTCGACTTCTCCGTCGGCCGCGGCGAGCGGGTCGCGCTGCTCGGCCCGAACGGCGCCGGCAAGACCACGCTGGTGCTGCACCTCAACGGCATCCTGACCGGCGGCGCGGGCCGGGTCACCGTCGCCGGGCTGCCGGTCGACAAGCGGAACATGGCACAGATCCGGCGCAAGGTCGGCATCGTCTTCCAGGACCCCGACGACCAGCTGTTCATGCCGACGGTCCGCGAGGACGTGGCCTTCGGGCCCGCGGCGGCCGGGCTGAAGGGCGCCGCGCTGGAGGCGCGGGTCGACGGGGCGCTGGAGCAGGTCGGCATGGCCGCCTTCAAGGACCGCCCGCCGCACCATCTCTCCTTCGGCCAGCGCCGCCGGGTCGCGGTCGCGACCGTGCTCGCGATGGAGCCGGAGATCCTCGTCCTGGACGAGCCGTCATCCAACCTCGACCCCGCCTCGCGCCGCGAACTGGCCGACATCCTGCGCTCCTTGGACGTGACCGTCCTGATGGTCACCCACGACCTGCCGTACGCGCTGGAACTGTGCCCGCGCTCGCTGATCCTGTCCGAGGGCGTGATCGCCGCCGACGGTCCGACCGGCGCGCTGCTCTCCGACGAGGACCTGATGCGGGCCCACCGGCTGGAGCTGCCCTTCGGCTTCGACCCGCGGTCCGTGACAATGGGCGCGTGACGCGTAAGGACGAGGAGACACCCGCTGGGTCGCCGCTGCTGGACGAGCAGCTGTGTTTCGCGCTGTACGCCGCCCAGCGTGCGGTGACGGCCGCGTACCGGCCGCTCCTCGACGAGCTCGGCCTGACCTACCCGCAGTACCTGGTCCTGCTGGTCCTGTGGGAGCGCGGCGAGACGACGGTGAAGGACCTGGCGGCCGCCCTGCGCCTCGACTACGGCACGATGTCGCCGCTGCTCAAGCGCCTGGAGAGCGCAGGGCTCGTACGCCGGGAGCGTGCGGCGCACGACGAGCGCTCGGTGCTCGTCGCGGGCACGGGGCGCGCGGAGGAACTCCGGGAGCGCGCGGCGCGCGTACCCGGCGCCCTGCTCGCGGCGACGGGGCTCGGCGGGGCGGACGTCGCGCGGCTGCGCGAGGAGTTGCGCGCGCTCGCGGAGCGGGCGGACCAGGCGGCGACCCGGGCGCGCTGAGCCCGGCGCGTCCGGCGCCCGCCGAGGCCCGCATCCGGCGCCCGCCGAGGCCCGCGCAACCGGCCGCGGCCGGTTACCCACGGTTGCCCCACCCCTCCCCCACAACTCCTCCCTACCGGTCGGTACCTTGTGCACGATGTAGTTGCACACCACTGTGTTCACCGCGCACCCAGGGGAAGGTCCGAGCCGTGAGCGAAGGCACCGCCGTCGACACCCGCCCGAAGAAGATCATGTACGTCGCGGAGGCGACCGCGCACGGCGGCCGGGACGGGTATGTCACCAGCCAGGACGGCCGGCTGGAGCTGAAGGTCGCGATGCCGCCGGAGCTGGGCGGCGACGGTGACGGCACCAACCCCGAGCAGCTGTTCGCGGCCGGCTACAGCTCCTGCTTCCACAACGCCCTGGTGCTGGTCGGCCGCCGCGCGGGCCTGGACCTGACCGGCTCGACGGTCGCCGCGAAGGTCGGCATCGGCCCCAACGCCCAGCAGGGCTACGGCCTCGCGGTCGCGCTCAGCGTCTCGCTGCCGGTCCTCGACCAGCAGGTCGCGGCCCAGCTGGTGGAGGCGGCGCACCAGGTCTGCCCGTACTCGAACGCGACCCGCGGCAACATCGACGTCAGCATCGTGCTGGGCTGACACCGCCCGCCGCGCACCTCCCCGGACCCGCCCCCCTCTCCCCACAGGGGGTTCACCATGTGCTCATGTCATGACCACGACGGGGTGATTGCATACAGCCTCAAGATCATCGGCCTTCCGAAACGAGGCATTCGTGCGTCTTCACCACGCCGTCGTCCCCCTCGCCGCCACCGCGGCGGTGCTCTCCGTCACGCCCCTCACCGCCCAGGCCGCGCCCGTGGCCGGCCAGGACGTCCCGGCGGGCATCACCGTGTCCACCGAGCGGACGTCGGACCGCGAGGTCCGGGCCTACTGGACCCCGGCGCGCCTGCGCGCCGCCGCGGCCAGCCCGGTGGACGTCACCGCCCTGAAGCAGCGGGCCCGGACCCAGGAGCCGACCGCCGACTCCGCCACCGAGCACGGCGCGCCGGCCATCGCCGCGTCCCACGCCGCCGCGCCCGCCACCAAGCCGGCGAGGACGTCGTACGCGACCACCGACGCGGCCACCGCGACCACCGCTGCCGCCACGGAGATCTCGGTCTCGCAGGAGGTGCCGTACACCACGGCACCGCAGTACTCGCTGGTCGGCCGCCTGTTCTTCAAGCAGCCCGACGGCTCGGACCACTCCTGTTCGGCCGCGGTCATCGTGTCGAACAACCGGAACACGCTGTGGACCGCCGGGCACTGCGTCCACGCGGGCGACGGCTCCGGCTCGGCCGGCTTCTACACCATGACGGAGTTCATCCCCGGCTACCGCGACGGCAGCGGCCCCTACGGGTCCTGGACCATCAAGTCCAAGGTCGTCAACAACGAGTGGATGGACAGCGGCGACATGGAGGACGCCGACTACGCCGCCGTGGTGCTCAACGACCACCCCACCTGGGGCAAGCTCCAGGACAACGTGGGCGCGTTCGGCTACACCTTCACCGAGAACCTCACCGACCACGCCGAGGTCTACGCCGCCGGCTACCCCGGCAAGGGCTACAACCGCACCGACCTCACCGGTGAGCGGATGATGTACTGCTACGGCAACACCGTGGACGCAGGCCCCTGGAACCCGTTCGACGACCGGATGTCGATGGACTGCGACATGGGCGAGGGCTCCTCCGGCGGCCCGTGGATCGAGGGCAAGAACAGCGCCGACCCGCGCATCATCGGCGCTGTCAGCCACCACGAGTCGGACGCGTCGGGCAACCGTATCTCCGACGACCAGTTCTCCTCCGAGCACGACTCGAAGGCGGGCAACACGATCAGCACGGCCAACGGCATCAGCTGACGACGCGCGGCGCGGGAAAGGGGCTCGCGGGGCCCCCTTCCCGCGCCGGCTCACCCGGGCTGCGCGTGCTTGCCCAGCTCGCGCCCCCACGCGTCGAGGATCTCCTGCGTGCTCATCGAGTCCACGTCCGCGGGCAGCTCCTTGCCGGACTCGGCCAGGTCCTCCTGCCACAGGGCGATGTAGTCCTCACGGGTCAGCTTCGGCTGCGTGTCCACGGACACGGCGGTGTCCTCGGCGAGGGCGGCGTACACGGCGGCACCGGCGCCCGCGCACACGGCGGCGAGCAACACCCCCGCCAACAAGATCTTCTTCGTCACTCCGGCACGCTATCCACCACCTCGGAGCCGGAGCCTCCTCCTCCGCCTTCCCCCACACAACCCCCTCGGGATCCCCAGAACCAAGGAATCGCAGGCGGCCCCCTACTGTTGCACCCACTGTCGTAGGCAAGCGGAAGGGACGTACGACGTGGACGTGCACGGCACTGTGGCCGAGGGCTTCGAGCCGGTCAGGGAGGCGTTCGTACGGAACTTCGAGGTGCTCGGCGACCGGGGCGCGGCCGTCTCCGTCTACCGCGACGGCCACCGGGTGGTCGACCTGTGGGGCGGCACACGGGACATCGACGGCACGGCCCCCTGGGAGCGCGGTACCGCGCAGATCGTGCGCTCGGCCACCAAGGGCGTCGCCGCCGCGGCGCTTCTGCTGCTGCACCAGCGCGGCGAGCTGGACCTGGACGCACCGGTCGGCGCGTGGTGGCCGGAGTTCAAGGCGGCGGGCAAGGAGCACACTCTCGTACGGCATCTGCTCGCGCACCGCGCGGGCGTGCCGGTCCTGGACCGGCCGCTCACCCCCGCCGAGGCCGCCGACCCCGAGCTCGGCGCGCAGGCCGTCGCCGCGCAGGCACCCGTCTGGGAGCCCGGCACGGAGCACGGCTACCACGCCCAGACCTACAGCTGGCTGACCGGCGAGCTGCTGCGCCGGGTCACCGGACGGCCGATCGGCGCGTGGATCGCCGAGGAGATCGCGGGGCCCGTCGGCGCGGACTTCTGGCTGGGCCTGCCCGCCGCCGAGGTCGCCCGCGCGGGCCGGGTGGGCGCCGCCGAGATACCCGAGGCGGCGGGCGCCCTGAAGACCCGCCCCAAGCGTGCGGTCGCCGACGCCTACGCCGACCCGGACTCCCTCACCCGGCGCGCCTTCGCCGCGATCACCCCGCTGCCCGACGAGAACGACCCCGCCTACCGCGCGGCCGCCCTGCCCGCCTCCAACGGCATCGCCACCGCCGACGGCCTGGCGCGGATCTACGCCTCCCTGATCGGCGAGGTCGACGGCGGGCGGCGCCTGTTCACGCCCCAGACGGCCGCGCTGGCCCGCACCGAGCAGTCCGCGGGCACCGACCGCGTCCTGGTGGTCGGCACCCGCTTCGGCCTCGGCCACATGCTGCACGGAGCCGCGTCCCCGCTGCTGTCGCCCGCCTCCTTCGGTCACCCGGGCCGCGGCGGCGCCCTCGGGTTCGCCGACCCCGACTCGGGCATCGCCTTCGGCTATGTCACCAACGGCTTCCGCCAGAGCGTGACCGCGGACCCGAGGGCCCAGGCCCTGGTCAGGGCCGTACGCAGCGCTCTCGGTGAGGACCGCTAGGGCCTCAGACGTGGATCGGGTGGGACGTCCGCCCGGACGCCTGGTCGATCTCGCCGTGCGCCTTGCTCAGGAGCTGCATCGCCAGCTCGTTGAGCGCCCGCGCACCGGCGATCTCCTCCCCGACCCGGGGCTGATTCGAGTCCGTGTGGTGCCTGCTGGCGTGCCCGTGGGCGCGTACCTCGCTGCCGTCGGGCAGGCGCACCATCGCGGCCGCCTTGGTGTGCTGGTCGTCCTCCATGAACTCCAGCTCGACATGCCATCCCACTGTGGTGTGCATCATGACGATCACCTCCGGAAGACCTCCTTCCAGAGTGCCCCCGAGACCCCGCACCCGCACCACACCCGCCGGGGCCGGCCGCAGTCCCTTCGGCGGGGCCTCAGATGCCCCGCTCGATCATGTCGATGACATGCTCCCCGGCCTCCCGCGCCTGTTCCGGCAGCAGCCCCCGCAGCGGACCGTCGATCATCAGTACGGCGATGCCGTGCACCGCGGACCAGGCGAGGAACTCCGCCCCCGGCCGCCGCTCCTCGGGCAGCAGCCCCTGCTCGACCAGCCCGTCGAGCGCCTCGCCGAGCAGCTCGAAGGGCGTACGGCCGCTCGCGCCGGCCGCGCTGTCGTCGGCGGCGTAGGTCATGTCGCCGGGCACATGGAAGGCCGTACGGAACAGGCCCGGCTCCTCGCGGGCGAACCGCAGATACCCGGTGCCGACGGCACGGAAGCGGGCCCGCGCCGCGGCGGCCGGGTCGGACCGGTCCGGCAGCGCGGCCTGTTCGGCCTCCATCGTGCGGGCGACCCGGGCCATCGCGGCCTGGGACACCGCGTGCAGCAGGGCGGCGCGGTCGGCGAAGTGGCGGTAGGCGGCGTTCGGCACCACGCCCGCCTGCCGGGTCGCGGCCCGCAGCACGACGGCCTCGGGGCCGCCTTCGCGGGCGAGTTCGAGACCGGCCTCGATCAGGGCGTTGCGCAGGTCACCGTGGCGGTAGGTGTCCCGCTTGGACTTGCCGGTCGCGGCCATCGGGCCTCCTGGTGAACAGCGATGTGAACAGCAATGTGGACAGCTATGTGGACAGCATCCACTTTTATCGCCTAGGCTTCTGCAAGATCGTTCGGGGGGCGCGGATCACCACACCCTCCGAATGTGGACATCGTACACAAGGGGTCCTGGGGGTATCCGCCATGGGTAAGATCACGCACTTCGTCCACCAGTCGCTGGACGGTTTCATCGAGGGCCCGAACGGCGAGTTCGACTGGCCCCACATGGCCGGCGAGCTGTCCGCCCACTCGCAGGCGCTCACCGCCGAGGCCGACGTCTTCCTCTACGGCCGCAAGGTGTGGGACCTGATGTCCGGCTACTGGCCGCGCGCCGAGGAGTTCTCCACCGACGCGCACGACCTCGCCTTCGCCCCGGTGTGGCGCGAGGCGCCGAAGATCGTCGTCTCCTCGACGCTGAAGGAGGCCGACTGGAACACCCGGGTCATCGGCGAGAACGTGGTGGAGGAACTGACCGCGCTGAAGGAGAGCGGCAAGAACCTGCTGCTGTTCGGCGGCTCGGAGCTGGCGTCCTTCCTCACGGAGCACCGGCTGATCGACGAGTACCAGGTCTTCGTCCACCCGGTCGTCCTCGGCGGCGGCAGGCCCGTCCTGCGCGGCCCGCTGCAGCGCCTCGCCCTCGACCTGGTCGAGTCGCGGACCTTCGACGACAAGGTCGTCATGCTGCGCCACCGGCTCGCCGAGGCGCAGGCCGACGAGAAGGGCGCGAACTGACATGAGCACCCCCGCGAAGGGCCCGGCGAGCTACTTCCCGTCCATCGAGCAGAAGTACGGCCGTCCGGTCGCCGAGTGGATCGAGCTGATCCGCTCCTCCCCGCTGACCCGCCACATGGAGCTGGTCGCCTGGCTCAAGACCGAGCACGGCCTGGGCCACGGTCACGCCAACGCCCTCGTCGCCCACACACTGAAGGCTGGAGACAACTGACATGGGAACGTACGTCCGGACCGGCGACGTGAACACCTGGTACGACGAGCACGGCGCGGGCGAGCCGCTGGTGCTGCTGCACGGCGGACTCGTCGACGCCCGCTTCTTCGAGCCGAACCTCGGCCCCCTCGCCGAGCACTTCCACGTCTACACACCCGAGCGCCGCGGCCACGGCCACACCCCGGACGTGCCCGGCCCGATCACCTACCAGCTGATGGCCGACGACACCGTCGCCTTCCTGGAGACGGTCGTCGGCGAGCCCGCCGACCTGGTCGGACACAGCGACGGGGCGTTCGTGGCCATGCTGGTCGCGATGCGGCGGCCCGACCTGGTCAAGCGGCTGGTGATGATCAGCGGCGGCTTCAGCAAGGCGGGCGAGGCCGCGCCGGACATGGAGTGGGACGTCGACGCGATCACCCAGTTCCTCGGCCCGTCCTACGCCGAGGTGTCGCCCGACGGCGCCGACCACTTCCGGGTCGTCGCCACGAAGATCGGCGAGATGGCCGCGAAGGAGCCGAACCTCCAGGCCGCCGACCTGGCCGCGGTGACCGCGCGCTCGCTGGTGATGTTCGCCGACGACGACCTGATGACCATGGCTCACGCCGTGGAGATGTACGACGCCCTGCCGAACGCCGAGCTCGCCGTCGTCCCCGGCACCTCCCACTTCCTCACGCAGGAGAAGCCGCACCTGGTCAACGCGCTGCTGCTGGACTTCCTGACCCGGGAGCCGGTGCCGACCGTGGCGGCGATCCGGCGGGCGGCCCGGGCCTGACGCTCACCCCGAGTGCAGCATCAGCCCGATCCCGGCGACCAGCAACCCCGCCGCCCAGATCCGGGCCGCGCCGAACCGCTCCTTGAAGACGACGGCCCCGATCGCCGCGCCGACCAGGATCGAGGACTCCCTGAGCGCCGCGATGGGCGCCATCTCCGCCCGCGTCTGCGCCCACAGCACCAGCCCGTACGCCGCCACGGACAGGGCCGCGCCGAGCAGTCCGACCCCGGCGAAGGGCCGGAGCATGGCCAGGGTCTCCCGCCGCCACCGGTAGAGGGCGTACACCGGCAGCGCGAGCCCCTCGGCGATCATCAGCCAGGCGGTGTACCCGAGGGCCGACCCGGAGGCCCGCACCCCGAGCCCGTCCACCACGGTGTACGCCGCTATGGACAGCCCCGTGGCCAGCGCGGCCCCGACCGCCGCCCAGTCGGGCCGCTTCCCGCGCAGGCCCCACAGCGCGACGCCGGTCAGCCCGGCGCAGGACAGCCCGATACCGGCCGCCGCCCAGGCGTCGGGCACCTCGTGCGCGAACAGGGCGGCCAGCACGGTCACGACCAGCGGGGCGCTGCCGCGCGCGATGGGGTAGGCCTGCCCGAAGTCGCCGAGCCGGAAGGAGCGCATGAGCAGGACGTAGTACACGAGGTGGATGAGGGCGGAGGCGGCGAGATACGGCCAGGCGCCGGCGGCCGGTACGGCGGCGAAGGGCGCGAGGCAGAGCCCGATGAGCGCCCCGCCGCCCGATATCAGGGTGAACCCGACGAGCTTGTCCGTGATCTTGTGCGCGATGGCGTTCCAGCTGGCGTGCGTGACCGCGGCGAGCAGCACCGCCGCGGTGACCAGCGGCGTCACGAGGTGCGCTCGCGCACGTCCACCAGCGTGGCCCCGGCGTGCGCGACCAGCGCGTCCGGGGCGATGGGGAACACGGCGTGCGGGTCGCCCGCGGCGGCCCACACCTCGCTGTGCGCGAGCAGCCCCCGGTCGGCGAGCACGGTGGTCCGCGTCCGGTGCCCGAACGGCGGCACCCCGCCGATGGCGTACCCGGTGGTCTCCCGTACGACCCCGGCGTCGGCCCGCGTCACCTTCCGCGCCCCGAGTGCCTCCCGGACCCGCTCCACATCCACCCGCGAGGCCCCGTCCATCAGCACCAGCACCGGCACCCCGTCGGCGGCGAAGATCAGCGACTTGCAGATCTGGCTGAGCTCGCACCCGATCGCGGCGGCGGCCTCGGCCGCGGTGCGCGTGGCCTCCGGGAACCGGCGCACTCGTCGCAGCAGTGCCTCCAGCCCCTCGTCGGAGAGGGCTTCGGCGAAACGGGGGTGGGCTCCGGAGCCCTCGGCGTCAGTGGCGGCTGTCGTCGTCATGCAGGGCACCGTAGCGGTGGGTGTATCAGACACGCGAGTGGATTGAGTCGGGGCACGAAGAAGCCGGTGAGGGCCCTCGTCGCCGAGGGTCCTCACCGGCCGGCCGGCCTGGTGTCAGGCGCGGACCAGTTCCTTCTCCTCGTCGGGGTCGACGTCCTTGCGGTCGTGGGCGCGCAGGCCCTCGCCCTCGACGTCGACGTTGGGCAGGACCCGGTCGAGCCACTTGGGCAGCCACCAGGCACGCTTGCCCAGCAGGGCGAGGACCGCCGGGACGATGGCCATGCGGACGACGAAGGCGTCGAAGAAGACGGCGATGGCGAGGCCGAAGCCGATCATCTTGATCATGGACTCGGAGGAGCCGATGAAGCCGGCGAAGACCGCCATCATGATGACCGCGGCGGCCGTGACGACCCGCGCGCCGTACTTGAAGCCCGTCACCACGGCCTGGCTCGGCTTCTCGCCGTGCACGTACGCCTCACGCATGCGGGTCACGAGGAAGACCTCGTAGTCCATCGCGAGACCGAAGACCACGCCGACCATGAAGATCGGCATCATCGACATGACGGGTCCGGTCTCCTCCACGCCCATCAGGCCGGACAGCCAGCCCCACTGGAAGACCGCGACCACGGCGCCCAGGGCCGCCATGACCGACAGCAGGAAGCCGAGGGCCGCCTTGAGCGGGACCAGGATCGAGCGGAAGACCACGATCAGCAGCAGGAAGGCCAGGCCCACCACCAGGATCAGGTAGGGGATCAGGGCGTCGTTCAGCTTCTGCGAGACGTCGATGTTCATCGCCGTCGCGCCCGTGACCAGGACCTCCGCGTCCGTCTCCGCCGCGATGCCCGCGCCCGCGTCACGGATCGAGTGGACCAGTTCCTCCGTCGTCACCGAGGAGGGCTTCGCGTCCGGGATCACCGTGATCGTCGCCGTGTCGCCCGCCTTGTTGGGCGCGGCCGGAGTGACCGTCACGACGTTGTCCAGGGCCTTGATGCGGTCGCCGGTCTCGGCGAACGCGGCCTCGGGGTCGGCGCTGCCCTTGGCGTCGACGACCACCATCAGCGGACCGTTGAAGCCGGGGCCGAAGCCCTCGGAGAGCGTGTCGTAGGCGCGGCGCTGGGTGGTGGAGGTGGGCTGGGAGCCGTCGTCGGGCAGGCCCAGTTCCAGGGAGGTCGCCGGGATGGCGGCGGCGCCCAGGCCGACGATGCCGACCAGCAGGACGGCCAGCGGGCGGCGGACCACGAAGCTCGCCCAGCGCGTGCCCATGTTCGGGCGGTCGGCCTTCTTGGCGGCACGGCCGCCGCCGAGGAGCTTGGACTTCTGGCCGGCCGGGCGCACCTTGCGGCCCGCGTAGCCGAGGAGGGCCGGGATGAGGGTGAGCGCGATCAGGACGGCGATGGCGACGGTGCCGGCCGCGGCCACGCCCATCTTCGTCAGCATCGGGATGTTGACGACGGCCAGGCCCACCAGGGCGATGACGACCGTCAGTCCGGCGAAGACCACCGCCGAGCCCGCCGTACCGACCGCGCGGCCCGCGGCCTCTTCCCTGTCGCGGCCCTCGGCCAGCTCGGCCCGGTAGCGGGAGACGATGAACAGCGCGTAGTCGATGCCGACGGCCAGGCCGATCATCGTGGCGAGGGTCGAGGTCGTGGACCCGAGGTCAAGGGTGCTGGCCAGGGCCGCGATCGAGGAGACGCCGATGCCGACGCCGATGATCGCGGTGAGCAGCGGCAGACCCGCGGCGAGCAGCGAGCCGAAGGTGATGACCAGGACGACGGCGGCCATGGCGATGCCGATGATCTCGGTCGAGCCGGTCTCGGGGGTGGCCTGGAGGGCGTCACCGCCGATCTCGACGGTCAGCCCCGCGTCCCGGGCGTGCTCGGCGGCGTCCTGAAGGGCCTCACGGCTGGAGTCCTGCAGTTCCATGCCGGAGACGTCGTACTTGACCGACGCGTAGGCGACGGAGCCGGACTTGCTGACGGCCCCCGCCTGGTACGGGTCGGCGACGGAGGTGACCTCGGAGCCGGTCGACAGCTCCTTGACGGTCTTCTGCACGGTCGCCTTGTTCTCGGCGTCCGTCATCTTCTCGCCGGCGGGCGCCTTGAAGACGACGCGGGCGGTGGCCCCGTCGGCGCTCATCCCGGGGAAGCGCTCCTCCAGCAGGTCGAAGGCCTTCTGGGCCTCGGTGCCGGGGATCGAGAAGGACGTGGTGCCGGGGGCGGGCGCGCTGGCCGCGCCGACTCCGGCGAGGGTCAGCAGCGCCACCCATATCAGGGCGACGAAGTGCCGTCGCCGGAAGGCGAGGCGGCCCAGTTTGTACAGGAACGTGGCCACGGGGCGTACTCCCGGTCAGGTCGTGGGTTCATTCAGGGCAGGGGTGACCGTCCCGGCGGGGAGGCAGGGTCGGTCGGCCCGACGACGTGAGCGGTGACGTCAGGTGCTTACGGGAAGGGATTACGGAAGGGGATTCCGAAAGGGACTCAGACTGCGGGGACACCGAGGGCGGGGAGGACCACGGCGTCCACGTACGAGATCAGGAACTCCTGGGTCGGCGGCCGGTCGTCCAGCAGGGCGCGGGTGACGAACCCGCCGACCATCATGTGGAGCATGAAGTCCAGCGCCGGACAGTCGGGGCGGACCTCGCCCCGGTCGACGGCGCGTTGCAGCACGCGCTGGAACTCGGCCATCTCCGGTTCGATGAGCTGCTCCTGGAACGCCTGGCGAAGATCCGCGTTCTGGTGGATCGCCATGGCGATGCCCCGCATCAGCGCGGAGTTCTGCTCCATGGTGCAGTCGTCGTCCATGGTGACCAGCGCGTGCAGGTCACCGCGGAGGGAGCCGGTGTCGATCTCGCCGACATTGCCGGGCTTGCTGTGCCGCAGGGCCTTGACGACCAGTTCGGCCTTGCCGCCCCACTGGCGGTAGAGCGTGGCCTTGCTGGACCGGGTGCGGGCGGCGACGGCGTCCATGGTGAGGGCGTCGTAGCCGACTTCCCGGAGCAGGTCGAGCACGGCCTCGTACAGCTCGGCCGCCCGCTCGGGCGTGATCCGGCTGCGACGCGGCGCGGCGACTTCAGCCATCTCGGGCACCCTTTCTGCTCCCTGCAACTCGTACACCGACGAATGTAGCGCAGAGGCTCTGCGAAACGAAACGGTTTCGTACGTGTTCCACCTCACAGACCCGGACTCATAAGTTGCTCCGCTCCTTCCCCGGGAAAAGCATGGGAACGTGAGCTATCTGCGCCTGCCCCACATCAGCGGTGACCTGCTCTGCTTCGTGGCCGAGGACGACCTCTGGCTCGCCCCGCTGGACGAACCCGGCCGGGCCTGGCGGCTCACGGTCGACCGGACCAAGCTGGGCCACCCCCGCTTCTCCCCCGACGGCCGCCACATCGCGTACACCAGCTGGCGCAGCCTCGTCCCCGAGCTGCACCTGACACCGGTGGACGGCGGGACCGGCCGGCAGCTGACGTACTGGGGCAGCCCCGACACCCGGGTGTGCGGCTGGACCCCGGACGGCACGATCCTGGCGGTCGCCTCGCACGGTGAGCCCTTCTCCTACTTCACCTGGGCCTACAAGGTCGGCCCCGACGGCGACCCCGGCCGCAAGCTCCCCTGGGGCCCGGTCACCGACATCCAGGTCGCCGACCTCCCCGACGGGCACAAGACCCTCCTGCTCACCGGCACCCCACCGCACGAGCCCGCCGCCTGGAAGCGCTACCGGGGCGGCGCCATGGGCCGGCTGTGGCTGCACGGCGAGCGGCTGCTCCCCGACCTGGAGGGGCATCTGGCCTGCCCGATGTTCGTCGACGGCCGGATCGCGTTCCTCTCCGACCACGAGGGCGTCGGCAACCTCTACTCCTGCGCCCACGACGGCTCCGACCTGCGCCGGCACACCGACCACGACGCCTTCTACGCCCGCAGCGCCTCGACCGACGGCACCCGGGTGGTCTATCAGTGCGCGGGCGAGGTGTGGATGGTGGACACGCTCGCCGCCGACTCGGCCCCGCGCCGGCTCGACGTACGGCTGAGCGGGCCGCGTGCGGGCCGCCGCCCCTATCAGGTGCCGGCCGCGCAGCACATCGACGGCATCTCGGTCGACGAGACCGGCCGGGCGAGCGCGGTCGTCGTACGCGGCAGCCTGTACTGGCTCACCCATCGCGACGGCCCGGCCCGGACGATCACCGACACCCCGGGCGTCCGGGTACGGCTGCCGGAGATGCTCGGCTCGGGCGGACAGGTGGCGTACGTGACGGACGCCGAGGGTGAGGACGCCGTCGAGATCGCCTATCTGCCGCGGGCCACCGGTGACCGCGAGCCGCGCCGGCTGGCCGCGGGCGAGCTGGGGCGGGTGCTGGAGCTGGTGTCGGACCCGGAAGGCGAGCGCCTGGCCCTCGCCTCGCACGACGGGCGGCTGCTGCTGATCGACGCTTCGGAGGACTCCGACGGGGAGGTCACCGAGCTGATCCGGTCGATCAACGGGCCCGTGCGCGACCTCGCGTTCTCCCCGGACGGGGCGTGGCTGACCTGGTCGCACCCGGGGATCGGGCGGACGCTGCGGCAGATCAAGATGGCGCGCATCAAGGACCGTATGGTCGTCGACGTCACCAACGGCCGCTTCGAGGACGAGAACCCGGTCTTCACCCGCGACGGCCGCTATCTCGCCTTCCTGTCCTGGCGCGGCTTCGACCCGGTCTACGACGTCCACACCGGCGACCTGTCCTTCCCGCTGGGCTGCCGGCCCTACCTGGTGCCCCTGTCCTCGGCGACCCCCTCCCCCTTCGCCCTGACCCCCGAGGGCCGGCCGGCCGCGGGCGGTCTCGACCCGCTGGAGGACGAGGGCAACGGCGGCGACGGCACGGTCACCGTCGAGATCGAGGGCCTCGCCAGCCGGGTCACGCCGTTCCCGGTGACCGCGTCCAAGTACTCGGCCCTCTTCCCGGTGGCCGGGGGCGGGCTGGTGTGGCTGCGCTGGCCGATCTCGGGCGCGCTGGGCGAGACCTTCGCCAACCCGGACGACACCAGCGGCCGGCCCACGCTGGAGCACTTCACCATCACCAAGGCCAAGCGCACCGAACTGGTCGGTGACCTCGACTGGTTCGCGGTCAGCGGCGACGGCAGCCGGCTGGTCGTCGTCGACGAGGGCGACCTGAGGGCGGTGCCCGCCACCGAGTCCGGGGACAGCGACTCCACCGTCTGGATCGACCTGCGCCGCATCCTGCACACCGTCGACCCGGGCGCCGAGTGGCGGCAGGCCTACGCCGAGGCCGGGCGGCTGATCCGCGGCTACTTCTGGGACCCGGGCATGTGCGGCATCGACTGGGACGCGGTCCTCGCGCAGTACCGGCCGCTGGTCGAACAGGTCGCCTCCCCCGACGAGTTCGCCGACCTGCTGCGCGAGGTGCTCGGCGAACTCGGCACCTCCCACGCCTATGTCAGCCCCGCCCGGCGCAACGAGGGCCCGCCCCACTACCGCCGCCTCCAGGGCCTGCTCGGCGCCAACCTGGTCTGCCGGGACGGCAGTTGGCTGGTCAAGCGGATCCTGCCCGGCGACTCCTCCGACTCCAAGGCCCGCTCCCCGCTGGCCGGCACCGGCATCCGCGAGGGCGCCGTCCTCACGCATGTCGACGGCCGCCCGGTCGACCCGGTCGCGGGACCGTATCCGCTGCTGGCGGGAGCGGGCGGTACGACGGTGGAGCTGACCTTCACCCCCGCCGAGGGCGAGGCCGGCCGCTCCCGGCGCGTGGCCGTCGTCCCGCTGACCGACGAGCGCCCCCTGCGCTACCAGGACTGGGTCGCCAAACGCCGTGACGTGGTGCGGGAGTTGAGCGGCGGCAAGTGCGGCTATCTGCACATCCCCGACATGGGCGGCTCCGGCTGGGCCCAGTTCAACCGCGACCTGCGCATGGAGGTCTCCCGGCCCGCGCTCATCGTCGACGTACGCGGCAACGCGGGCGGGCACATCAGCGAACTCGTCGTGGAGAAGCTGACCCGGACGATCCTCGGCTGGGACCTGACACGCGACGCGCAGCCGGTGTCGTACGCCTCGAACGCGCCGCGGGGTCCGGTCGTGGCCCTCGCCGACGAGGCGACCTCCTCCGACGGCGACATGATCACCGCCGCGTTCAAGCTGCTGAAGCTGGGCCCGGTGGTGGGCCAGCGCACCTGGGGCGGCGTCGTCGGCATGACCGGCCGGCATCAGCTCGGCGACGGCACCGTCATCACCGTGCCCATGAACGCCGCCTGGTTCGACGCCTACGGCTGGGGCGTGGAGAACCGCGGCGTCACCCCCGACCTGGAGATCCTGCGCACCCCCCTCGACTGGGCCGAGGGCCGCCACGCCCAGCTCGACGACGCCGTACAACTGGCCCTGGAACTGCTGGAGACGAACCCTCCGGCGACCCCGCCGGACTACCGGGACGTCCCGGACAGGTCGCGCCCGAAGCTGCCGCCGAGGGCATGAACACACGAGGAAGGGCGCCCCCTCCGAGAGGGGGCGCCCCTACCGCTCAGTGGCGAGCGTCACATGTCGTAGTCCGGGTCGAGCCGGTCCTGCTCGTCCTGCGGGCGCGTGCGCTCCGGCTCCTCGTCAGGCCGCTGGCCGCGCTTCTGGCCGCGCTGCTTGGCCTGCTCCTTGGCCTGGTCCATCTTGCCCTTGGCCTGCTGCTGCCACTGCTCGGTCTTGTCCTGGAACTGGTCCTTCATACCCATGTGGGTTCACTCCTGTACGGGTGAGGGAATCGGGCCCGGAGCACCGGGCCTCGACCAGATTCACACGCACCGTGACCCCACGCATGTCGATCAGTGACCGTACGTAGTCAGCCCTGGCGGGAGGCTCTCTCCGACTCGTCCGCCGCCCCACCCGCACCCACCAGGCCGATGCGCATGCCGTCCAGCCGGTCCGCGAACCGTGCCATCTCCCGCTGCCCGACCGCACCGATGATCCCCGGCAGATAGCCGCGCACGCCCTGCATGCCGCGCAGCCACCACTGCCCGTAGACATGGCTGGAGCGCCGTTCGATGCCCGCGACGATCCGGTCGACGGCCGGGCCCAGCGGGTACGTCTTGTTCGACGGCCAGGGCAGCCGCTGGCGCAGCTCGCGCATCACGTCGTCCTGGTCGGCGCCGCGCACCATGTCGGTGTCCGTCCACGACAGGTAGCCGACGCCGACCTTCACGCCCTTGTAGCCGACCTCGGCGCGCAGACTGTGCGCGTACGCCTCCACGCCCGACTTGGACGCGCAGTACGCCGTCATCATCGGCGCCGGGGTGATGGCCGCGAGGGACGCGATCTGGAGCAGATACCCCCGGCTCTCCATCAGCACCGGCAGGAAGGCGCGGGCCGTCACCGCCGAGCCGATGAGGTTGACCTCGATCACCCGCCGCCACGCGTCGGGGTCGGAGTCGACGAACGGACCGCCGCTCGCCACACCGGCGTTGGCGACGACGATGTCGACCTTGCCGAACCGCTCCTTCACCTCGCGCGCCACCCGGGCCATCGCCTCGTGGTCGGTGACGTCGGCGTACCAGTGGTCGCTCTCGCCGTGCAGCCGGGAGGCGACGTCCTTGAGGGCGTCCGGCTCCAGCCCGACCAGCGCCACCTTCGCGCCCCGCGCGGACAGCTTGCGGGCGAGCAGCTCGCCGACACCGCGCGCCGCCCCCGTGACGACCGCGACCTGCCCCTGCAGACTCACCCTGCTCATGCGCCCTCCTTGACCTGCGTGTACGTCGTGACGAGTGCCCTGATCCGGCCGTTGACGGCCTCCGGCGCCTCCACCGGTGTCATGTGCCCGAGGCCCGGCAGCTCGGTGACCCCCACGCACGTGGGCAGCGCGGCGGCCAGGGCGCGGGCGTGCACCGGCGGGGTGAGCCGGTCGGCGGTGCCGACGATCACCTCGACCGGCATGCGCAACTCCCGTACGCCGTGGTCCAGATCGAGCAGGGCCAGCACCCCGCCCCACACGTGGCGCACCCTGCGCGGGCAGGCGTGCACGATCCGCGCGCACGCCTCGACCATGTGCGGCGCCGAACCGGCGCCCATGGTGGCGTACTTGAGGATGCGCCGGGCGAGCGGCGTGACCGGCCCGAGCGGGGCGCTGGAGCCGAGGATCCGCCGGGTCAGGAAGCTGCGGACCCGGCCGGGCCGCAGCGGTACGACGGTCGACTCGGCGATCAGCCGCGAACTGCCCGTGCTGCACAGCAGCACCGCGGCCGCGTGCGCCCGGAAGGCGGGCCGGGTCGCGGCCGCCATGACGGTCATGCCGCCCATCGAGTGCCCGGCGACGACCGCCCTCTCGCCGGGCGCCAGCGTCGCCAGGAGCACGGCTTCGAGGTCGTCGGCGAGCGCCTCCGTGCTGCAGGCGGGGCTCGCGGGGCTGCGGCCGTGGCCGCGCTGGTCGTACGCGATCACCCGGTGGTCGGCGGCCAGGTCGCGGATCTGCGCCGCCCAGAACGCGGTCGAGCAGGTCCAGCCGTGCGCGAGCACCACGGCCGGCGCCCCCTCGGGCCCGTGCACCTCGACGTGCAGTCGGGCGCCGTCCGCGGACACGGCGGTCAGGACACGGGCCGGGGCGGGTGGGGCGTAAGGACCGGAGGCGACATGCGTCAGACGGCTCATGCGGTCACGTCCTCGACGGGCTCCTGGACGACCGTCAGCGCCGGCTTCTTCGCGGGCTCGGCCTCCTTGACGGCCGGCCGCAGGACCGCGTACTCCGCGAGGTCCACCCGGCGGGTGGCACGCCGGAACTCCGTCGTCGTACCGGGCCAGATGGTGGTGTTGCGGCCGCTGGCGTCCAGGTACCAGCTGGTGCAGCCGCCGGTGTTCCACACGGTGCGCTTCATCCGCTCCTGCACCCGGCGGTTCCAGGCGTGCACCGCGCTGGGCCGGGCGTCGAGGGCGGCGCGGCCGCCGAGGACGTTCAACTGGCGCAGGTAGTCGGCCATGTAGTTCAGCTGGGACTCGATCATGAGGATCATGGAGGAGTTCCCGAGGCCCGTGTTGGGGCCGATGATCGTCATCCAGTTCGGGAAGCCCGCGGCGGCCGCCCCGCGCAGGGCCTCCATGCCGCCCTTCCAGGTCTCGGCGAGGGTCCGGCCCTCCGCGCCGACGACCCGTTCGGCGATCGGCATGTCCGTGACGTGGAAGCCGGTGCCGAAGACGATCGCGTCGACCTCGGCCTCGGTGCCGTCGGCGGCGACGACGGTGGAGCCGCGGATCTCGCTGAGACCGCTGGCGACGACGTCCACGTTGGGCTGGGCGAGCGCCGGGTAGTACTCGCTGGAGAGCAGGATGCGCTTGCAGCCGATGCGGTAGTCGGGGGTGAGCTTGGCGCGCAGGGCCGGGTCCTTGATGGCGCGGGCCATGTTCTGCTTGGCGAGCTTCTCCACCAGGCCGAGCTCGTTCGGGTGCTTGGTGAACGCCTGGACCTGCAACTCCCGGATGCCCCACAGCAGTCCGCGGCGCAGCTGGGTGGTGAAGGGCAGCGCGCGGTGCAGGGCGCGCTCGGCGCCGCTGATCGCCCGGTCCATGCGGGGCATGACCCACGGCGGGGTGCGCTGGAAGAGGGTGAGGTTCGCGACCTTCGGCTGGATGGCCGGGACGATCTGGATGGCGCTGGCGCCGGTACCGACCATGGCGACGCGCTTGCCGGTGAGGTCGTAGTCGTGGTCCCAGCGGGCGGAGTGGAACACCTTGCCGGGGAAGTCGGCGAGCCCCGGGATGTCCGGCGTCTTGGGGTCGGACAGCGGGCCGGTGGCGGAGACGACGACGTCGGCGGTGAGGGTCCCGCCGGCGGTCTCGATGCGCCAGTGCAGCTTCTCGGTGTCCCAGGTCATCAGCTTGACCTCGGAGTCGAAGCGCAGGTGCGGACGCAGTCCGAAGGTGTCGGCGACGTGCTCCAGGTAGGCGCGAATGTGCTCCTGCCCGGAGAAGGTGCGCGGCCACTCGGGGTTGGGTGCGAAGGAGAAGGAGTACAGATGCGAGGGCACGTCGCAGGCGCAGCCGGGGTAGCTGTTGTCGCGCCAGGTGCCGCCGACGCTGCTCGCCCGTTCCAGGACGACGAAGTCGGTGATCCCCTCGCGCCGCAGCCGTACGGCGGCTCCCAGCCCGCCGAACCCGGATCCGACGACCGCCACCCGGACATGCTCGTGTTCGTGTTCGTTGGCCATCCCGAAGCCTCCGCGCATCCCTCATGGACTCTGCCAGTGAACACTGGCGCAATGGGGAGAGTAGAGGAGGTCCGTACTCATGGGTAGGGGTCGGCCCAGGAAAGTTACCGGCGGTACGACATAGGCTTCCGCTGTGGCAGACAAGCGCGAATACCGCATGGAGGAGCTGGCCGAGCTGGCCGGCATCACGGTGCGCACCCTGCGCTTCTACCGCGAGCGCAAGCTGATCCCGCCGCCCCGCCGTGAGGGCCGTATCGCCTGGTACGACGACCATCACCTGGCCCGCCTGCGCACGATCGCCGCGCTCCTGGAGCGCGGCCACACCCTGAGCGGCATCGCCGAGCTGGCCGAGGCCTTCGACCACGGCCGTGACGTCGGCGACCTCCTCGGCCTCGGCACCCCCACCGAGGAGGAGCCGGTCCGCCTCACCCCCGAGGAACTCGCCGACCACTTCGCGGGCGAGGTCACCCCGGAGAACCTCGCCGCCGCGATGGAGCTCGGCTACCTCGCCACCGACGGCGAGGACATCGTCCACATCAGCCGCCGGCTGCTGGAGGTCTCCGCCGCGCTGGTCCGCGAGGGCATCCCGCTCGCCGAGGTCCTCGCGGCCGGCGCCCGGGTCCGCGAGCACGCCGACGCCCTCGCCGAGCTCTTCGCCGACCTCGTCCTGCGCCACGCCCCCGAGGAGGACCTCCCGCGCATGCGGCCGCTGGCGCGCAGCGTGGTGGAGGCGGAACTGTCACTGGCGCTGGACCGCAGGATCAGCAAGGGCGACTGACGCGACTTCCCCGGTTACCGGGGCTTCTTCAGCGTGATCTTCCCGGCCTTCTTGGTGAACAGCGCACCACCCGCGCTCATCGACACCAGCACGTTGTACTTTCCGGCCGGAAGGTCCGAGAGGTCGATCCCCGCGGGGCCCGAGGTGAAGTACCCGAAGTCGTAGTTTCCGAGGTCGCCCTGGTCCTTGTGCGGCCGTACGGATTCCGGGTTCTTCTTCGCGCTCAGGGCGAAGGAGTGAATTCCGGACTTTCCTTCCAGCACGAGGTAGTAGAAGGCGTGCGCGTCACGGTCCGCATTCCTTCCGGGCAGGAAGAAGACGCCTTCCGTGTGCAGCTTCCGCTCGCTCTCCTCCGCCTTGGTGACGGAGAAACTCACGCCCGGGGAATCGACTCCGACGATGCTCCTCTTCACCAGCTTCAGGCCGCCCTTGCCGCCCCGGAACAGCAGCTCGGAATCACCGCACACCTGACGCCGGTCCACCGCGGCCGCGGAGATCAGCCGGGTGCGCCGGCTGATGCCCTCGGACTCGCTCGTGACGCACACGGACACGTCGTACGTGCCCTGCGGGAGTTCCGCGAAGGTCAGCTCGCCCTGCGTGGCGAATCCGCCCATGGCGTACTCGCAGAAGTACTCGTCGAAGTAGTCGCGGTAGAGCCTGATCTCGCTGGTCGCCTTAAGCGGGTACGACCATTTCCGCCCGTCCTTCTCCAGGACCAGCCGCTTGCTCTCCTCGGCCGGGCCCTCGGGCGCCTGGCCCGGCAGGAAGGCGCGCCCCTTCAGGTCCAGCTTGCCGTCGACGAACACGGCCCGGGTGAGCGTGGCCAGGGCGGTGTCCCGCCCCCGCAGCTCGGCGAGGTACTCGGCCGCGGCCTCCGGGTCCTCGGGCTCGGACCCGACCGTGACCTCACCCCAGCGGGGCGCGACGCCCTCGGTCACGGAGTACACGATGCTCAGGATCGAGGGCAGCGCCTGCCGCACGACCTCGTCGTGCCGCCGTACCGTCGGCGACTCGACGAACAGGAAGTTGAAGTTCTCGTACGCCCGCAGCGCCGGGAGATAGTGCACGACCTCCTGCTCGTACTGATAGTCGCCGGGCGAGGAGACGAGATATATGTTCCGCTTGAGGTCGGTGTCCTTGTCCAGGACGTCCTTCATCACGGCGTCCAGGACCGCCACGTTCTCGTCGGGCTGGCCCTCACCGAGCACCGCGTCGCCGAGCTGGGCGTGACCCTTGGAGTAACTGCCGAGGAAATACTGCGGAGTCGACGCGATGATGTTCTTGTAGTCGTACTTCACGCCGTAGTAGAGGGCGGCACTCGCCCCCTTCGAGGCGCCCAGCAGGGTCACCTCTTCCGTGGTCACCCGCAGCCTGCGCATGAAGTCCTGGATCAGCGCCTGGATGGAGTCCGAGACGCTGAAGTCCATGTTCCGGGCCACGTAATAGGACGCCGCGCCGTCGAAATGGTCACGGATGCGCAGGACATTGCATTTGACGCTGTCCAGCGCGCCGCCGAATCCGTACTTGCTGCCCACCGAGGAGAACACCACCAGCAGATGCCGGTGATCCCCCTGCGCCGCCCGGAACTGGTACTCCACCGGCCACTTCCCGTGCACCTCCACGCTCTCCTTGTAGGCACGGGTCATGTGCGTCGCGTAGTTGGGCGACAGAGGAGGCACGGGACTGTTCATGGTGGCGTCGGAGCTCTCTGGCCGGGGATGCGGACGGGCGTGCTCCGGCGGAGTATACGGAGTGGCCAACCGGCGTTCAGCCGGATGTGGATTCCCGCTCACACAGGCAAGATCGCCCAGGTGAGGAGCCCCGCCGGCCGCCCCCTCAGCGGTCGAACACCGCCGTCACGGGCGCGTGGTCGCTCCACCGCTCGGCATGGCTCGCGGCCCGCTCGACGTACGCCTTGACGCACCGCTCCGCGAGGCCCGGCGTCGCGACCTGGAGGTCGATCCGCCAGCCGCTGTCGTTGTCGAAGGCCCGCCCGCGGTACGACCACCAGGTGTACGGCCCCTCGACCTCCGGGTGCAGCGCCCGTACGACGTCGACGTAGCCGCCGTCCTGGGCGTCGAGGACCCGGCCGAGCCACTCGCGCTCCTCGGGCAGGAAGCCGGAGTTCTTGGTGTTGCCGCGCCAGTTCTTCAGGTCGGCCGGCTGGTGGGCGATGTTCCAGTCGCCGCAGACCAGCACCTCGCGGCCCTGGGCGGCGGCCCGCTCGCGCAGCTCCTTGAGGTGGGCGAGGAACTCACCCATGAAGCGCACCTTCTCGTCCTGCCGCTCGGTGCCGACCTCGCCGGAGGGCAGATAGAGGGAGGCGACCGTCACACCGGGCAGGTCGGCCTCGACGTACCGGCCGCTGCCGTCGAACTCGGCCGACCCGAAGCCGACGCGCACCGCGTCCGGCTCACGGCGGGTGTAGAGGGAGACACCGGCGCGCCCCTTGGCGGCGGCGGGCGCGTGCACCACGTGCCAGCCCTCGGGCGCGCGCACATGCTCGGGCAGCTGCTGCGGCTCGGCCCGTACCTCCTGCAGGCACAGCACATCGGCTTCGGTCCCGGCGAGCCACTCCACGAAGCCCTTCTTCGCGGCGGCACGCAGCCCGTTCACATTCACAGAGGTCACAGTGAGCACCCCGGCACGATACCGGCACACTGGACCGAGTCCAGAATTCGATTTACGAGAGACTGGTCATACGTACGATGACCAGCATGCAGATCCGCCGCGTGCCTTTCGATCACCCCGACGCCGTCAAGCTCAACGACGAGGTCCAGGCCGAGTACCACGAGCGCTACGGCGACGGCGGCGACGCCACGACCCTCGCCCCCGCCGACTTCGAGCCGCCGCGCGGGATCTTCCTCATCGCCTACGACGAGTCCGACCGCCCGGTCGCCACCGGCGGCTGGCGCAGCCAGGACAAGAACCCCGAGGGCAACGAGGACGGCGACGCCGAGCTCAAGCGCATGTACGTGGTCCCCGACATGCGCGGCCGCGGCCTGGCCCGGCGGATACTGACCGCCCTGGAGGAGGACGCCCGCGCCGCCGGCCGGATCCGCATGGTCCTGGAGACCGGCGACAAGCAGCCGGAGGCCATCGCCCTGTACACGGCCACCGGCTACGAGCCGTGCGCCAAGTTCGGCTACTACCGCTTCTACGAGGACAGCCGCTGCTTCGCGAAGGCGTTGTGAGCCGCGTCACCTGAGGGCCCGTCACGGGTCCTCAGGTGACGGAGAAAACGATAGAGCCCCGTCGGTTTCCCGACGGGGCTCTATGCTGCGTGGACCTGAGGGGATTTGAACCCCTGGCCCCCTCGATGCGAACGAGGTGCGCTACCGGACTGCGCCACAGGCCCTTGCAACGAGTGAAACTTTAGCACCCCGATCGCCGTGCTTGAAAATCCGTATCCGGGACGGGGCAGGTCGGACCGTCACTCGTTGGCGGCCCGCGGCCGGCCGCCGTCCTCGTACTGGTCGAACAGCGGCGTCCGGCCCCGCTCCCGCGAGCGCCGTGCCGACGCGGCCCGACGCGCGTCGCTGCGCCCGCCGTCCTCGCCGCCCGCCTGCTCCTGCGCGTCCTGCGCGTCCTCGGCGGCGGGCTCCTGCTCGCGGGGCGCGGCGCCGGAGCGCGCCGAGCTCCAGGCGTCCGGCGCGCCGAGGTCCACATCGGCGGTGGCCCGCGGTGCGACCGGCGCGGTCACATACGTCGGCAGCGGCACCGGCACCGGCTCCCAGCTCTCGCCCCGGCCCGGCGCGCGCTGGCGCTCACGCTGCTGGTCGACCCACTCCGCGTGGTCCGTCTGCTCCACCAGGGCACGCCGGTCCGCCGCCAGCGCCGACAGCCCCGGGGCCGGCTCCGGCTCACCCGCCGCTTCGGGCTCCTCGGCGTCGTCGGCCGCCGTGTCGGGGCCGGCCGGCCCGCGCCGCTCCCTCGCGGCCCGCTCGCGCAGGCGCTGCGCCGCGGCCTCGGCCCGACGACGGTCCATCTGGAAGGCGAACCTGCGCCGCTCCTGGGCGCGCAGATACCCGATGTACCCGCTGAGCAGCACCGCGGGCACGCCCGGCGCCCACAGGAACGCGAGCCCGCCCACGGCGGCGACGATCGCGCCCAGCGTGAACGCCAGGAACAGCATCACGGTGGTACGTCTGCGGCGCGCGAGCACCTTCGTGCGCTGGGCGCGCGCCGCCGCGGCACCCGCCTCGGGCGCACGCCGGGCTCCCGGCACGGGGCCGCCCTGCACGGGGCCGCCCTGCACGGGTTTGCGCGCCGGGGCGGCCGCGCTGTTGCGCGCGGGCGTGCTGCCGGTCGAGTACGCCGCTGTCTGCGGGCGCGTCGGAGGCATGGCGAAGGCCCGGACGTCCACCGAGTCGGTGACCGTGTCCGGGTCCTCGAGGCCGGGCTCCCCCGCGTCGGTGGAGCGCGCCTGCAGGTCCTTGGCGTATCGGCGCTCCATGCCCGCCCGTCCGGACAGCAGCCGGATGGCGGTGCTGAAGCGTTCCGTCGGACGGGCCTCGTTCAGCTCGTCCTGCCTACGGAGCCACATCGGCACCAAGTAGGCGGCCCAGGCCCCGACGATGACTGCGTAGATGAGGCCGCTGCTGCTCACGTCTCACACCGTAGAGGGGTTTGCGTGAGGCCATCCGCCAATTGGGCCGGTGTGTCGCACGATCTGGCTGATATTTCGAAACTTTTTTATGAGGAAGTGATCAGCATTTCGAACACTTATTCAATTAACGAGGGCTAGGCGTGATTCCCCTGTGTCCGGGAGCGTGCCCGCCGCCAGCGGTTCAGCAACCCGTCCGGGACTTCCTCCGCGGTCAGGGCGAACACGAGGTGGTCGCGCCAGGCCCCGTCGATGTGGAGATAACGGGGGCGCAGCCCCTCCTCGCGGAATCCGAGTTTCTCCACGACCCGGCGGCTGGGCGTGTTCTCCGGGCGAATGCAGACCTCGATGCGGTGCAGGCCGACGGTGCGGAAACAGTGGTCCACCACGAGCGCGACCGCCGTCGGCATCACCCCGCGGCCGGCCACCGCCTCGTCCACCCAGTAACCGACGTGGCCCGAGCACATCGAGCCCCAGGTGATCCCGGCGACCGTCAGCTGCCCGACCAGCCGCCCCTGGTACTCGATCACGAACGGCAGCATCCGGCCCGAGTTCGCCTCCGCCCGCAGATGGCGGACCATCTGGCGGTAGGTGGGCCGGTGCGCGATCGGCCCGCTGGGCGTGGGCGGCGGGATGGTCGCCTCCCAGGGGCGCAGCCAGTCGCGGTTGCGCCGGTTCACCTCGCGCCAGGCCCGCTGGTCGCGCAGCTTTATCGGCCGGAGGACGATGTCGCCGTCCACCAGCTCGACCGGCCAGGATGCGCTGCTCAGCTCGCACCCCCGGGGCCGGGGGCGGGTCTCGGGTGGTCCCCGCCGCGGATCTGGTCGACGGCGTGCTTCAGCAGGGGCTCAAGGACGGCCAGACCGTCCTTCACCCCGCCGGTGGAGCCCGGCAGGTTCACGATGAGCGTGCGCCCGGCCAGCCCGGCCAGGCCCCGGGAGAGCGCCGAGGTCGGCACCTTCTCCCGGCCGTACGCGCGGATGGCCTCGGCGATGCCCGGCACCTCGCGGTCTATGACCGCGCGGGTCGCCTCGGGCGTGCGGTCGGTGGGCGAGATCCCGGTCCCGCCGGTGGTGACGATCACGTCGTACCCGGCGTCGACCCCGGCCCGCAGCGCCGTCTCCACGGGCTCCCCGTCCGGAACGACCTGGGGGCCGTCGACGGCGAACCCGAAGCCGCCGAGACCGTCGGCGACCAGCGGGCCGCCCTTGTCCTCGTAGACCCCGGCCGCGGCCCGGTTGGAGGCGGTGACGACCAGCGCGCGGTAGGCCCCGGCGCTCACGCCCGGCTCCAGTCGCCCGACTTGCCGCCCGTCTTCTCCTCCACCCGTACGTCCGTGATGACCGCTCCCTTGTCGACCGCCTTGACCATGTCGATGACGGTGAGCGCGGCGACGGAGACCGCGGTGAGGGCCTCCATCTCGACGCCCGTACGGTCGGTGGTCTTCACCGTGGCGGTGATCTCCACGGCGTCGTCCGCGACCGACAGGTCCAGTTTCACACCGGCCACCGACAACGGGTGGCACAGCGGGATGAGATCCGGCGTCCGCTTGGCACCCATGATGCCCGCGATCCGGGCCGTGGCCAGCGCATCTCCCTTGGGGACACCCTCGCCGCGGAGCAGTTCCACCACCTTCGGCGAGACGAGGACGCGGCCGCTCGCGCGCGCGGTGCGCGCGGTCACGTCCTTGCCGGATACGTCGACCATACGGGCGGCGCCCGCCTCGTCGATGTGCGTCAGTCGGTCCTGCGTGCTCATGCTGTACGGCGCTCCCGGTCCGGGCCCGTCGCGGTGCGGCGCACGGGCCTGCTGTGCGCGACACGGTACCGCCAAGTCGGGGTGCGGGGCGGAGGAGGATCCGCTGATCCCGGCAGGCGGACGCACGCGCGCGTGCCCTCAGCCGAGCAGCACGACCTCGACCTCGGCGCCGGGCTCGACCGACTCCACGTCCTCGGGCACGACGATCAGCGCGTCGGCGTGCGCGAGCGCCGCGATCAGATGCGAACCGGCCCCGCCGACCGGGGCCACACCGCCGTCGGCGTACACCCCGCGCAGGAACTGCCTGCGCCCCTTGGGCGAGCTCAGCGGCCGGTCCCCGCCCAGGCGCGCCCGGGTGCGCGGGCGGTGGACGTCGGGAAGGCCCATCAGAGTGCGGATCGCCGGGCGCACGAACAGCTCGAAGGAGACGTACGACGACACCGGGTTGCCGGGCAGGGCCAGCAGCGGGGTGTGGTCGGGGCCGATGGAGCCGAAGCCCTGCGGCTTGCCGGGCTGCATGGCGAGCTTGCGGAACTCGATGCCGCTGCCGGCCTCGTCCTCGTCGCCGACGTGCGACAGGGCCTCCTTGACGACGTCGTACGCGCCGACGCTGACGCCTCCCGTGGTGACCATCAGGTCGGCGCGGACCAGCTGGTCCTCGACGGTCGTACGGAGGGTCTCGGCGTCGTCGGCGACGGCGCCCACCCGGTAGGCGATGGCACCGGCGTCGCGGGCGGCGGCCGTGAGGGCGAAGCTGTTGGAGTCGTAGATCTGACCGCTGCCCAGCTCCTCGCCGGGCTGGACGAGTTCGCTGCCGGTGGAGAGCACGACCACGCGCGGGCGCGGGCGTACGCGTACCGTGCCGCGTCCGATCGCGGCGAGCAGCGCGATCTGCGGCGGGCCGAGCACGGTGCCCGCCTCCAGGGCGCGGTCGCCCGCCTTCACGTCGCTGCCCTTGGCGCGCACATGCGCGCGTGCCTCGGCCGGCCGGTACACCTGGACCTGGCCGCCGGCGCCTTCGGGGGCGAGGCTGCGGGCGCGCATGCCGGTCACCGGCCCCTCGCCGAGGCCGCCGTCGGTCCACTCGACCGGCACGACCGTCTCGGCGCCGGGCGGAAGCGGGGCGCCGGTCATGATGCGGGCGGCCTGGCCGGGGCCGACGTGCAGCAGCTCGGCCTGGCCCGCCGCGACGTCCCCGACGACCTCCAGGGCCGCCGGGAACTCCTCGCTCGCGCCCGCTACATCGGCGACCCGCACCGCGTACCCGTCCATCGAGCTGTTGTCGAACGGCGGCAACGACACCGGCACCGTCACGTCGTCGACCAGGACGCAGCCCTGGGCGTCCAGCAGTTGCAGCTCGATGGGCTCCAGGGGGCGGACGGTCGCGAGGATGTCCTCCAGGTGTTCGTCGACCGACCACAGGTGGTCATGGCCGGCGGTACGGGGCGCGGCGGTGCTCAAGGTGCTACATCTCCTCGGTGACGTAACTGCGAAGCCAGGACCGGAAGTCCGGTCCCAGATCTTCACGTTCGCACGCGAGTCTGACAATGGCCCGCAGATAGTCGCCCCGGTCACCGGTGTCATAGCGGCGGCCCTGGAAGACGACGCCGTGCACCGGGCCGCCGGCGCTCTCGTCCTCCGCGAGGTGCTGGAGGGCGTCGGTCAGCTGGATCTCGCCGCCGCGGCCGGGCTCGGTCTTGCGCAGTATCTCGAAGACGGCAGGGTCGAGGACGTAGCGGCCGATGATCGCGTAGTTGGACGGGGCGTCCGCCGCGTCGGGCTTCTCGACCAGCCCGGTGACCTTGACGACGTCACCTTCGGCGGTCGCCTCCACGGCCGCGCACCCGTAGAGGTGGATCTGCTCGGGCGCGACCTCCATGAGTGCGACGACGCTGCCGCCGTGCTGCTCCTGGATCTCGATCATGCGCTGCAGCAGCGGGTCGCGCGGGTCGATCAGGTCGTCGCCGAGCAGCACCGCGAACGGCTCGTCGCCGACGTGCGGGGCCGCGCACAGCACGGCGTGGCCCAGTCCCCTGGGGTCGCCCTGGCGGACGTAGTGCATCGTCGCCAGGTCGCTCGACTCCTGCACCTTGGCCAGTCGCTCGGCGTCGCCCTTCTTCTCCAGAGCCGACTCGAGTTCGTAGTTGCGGTCGAAGTGGTCCTCCAGGGGGCGCTTGTTGCGCCCTGTCACCATGAGGACGTCGTCGAGGCCGGCGGACACGGCCTCCTCGACCACGTACTGGATCGCCGGCTTGTCCACGACCGGCAGCATCTCCTTGGGAGTGGCTTTGGTGGCCGGCAGGAACCGGGTGCCGAGGCCTGCTGCGGGGATGACAGCCTTGCTGATCCTGGGGTGCGACTGAGTCATGGCCGCAACCCTATCCGGTGCCTTTGAGAGGAATCTGTGGCTCCGGTTAATTGGCTCTCATATGAGCACATTGGAACCGTAACGGGAGCAACCTGTGGGGCACTTCGGACGTCCGACCGAGACTGACAAGCGAATGTTGCGGCGGGAGTTCCTCGCGGTGAGGAACAGATTGACAGCAGATGACGTACGGGCCGCAGCCGCCGCCCTCGCCGAGCGGGCCCTCGAACTGCCCGAACTGGCGCAGGCCCGCACCGTCGCGGCGTACGTCTCCGTGGACACCGAACCGGGCACCCTCGCGCTCCTGGACGCGCTGCGCGCGCGGGGCGTGCGCGTCCTGCTGCCCGCCCTGCTGCCCGACAACGACCTCGACTGGGGCGCGTACGAAGGGGAGGGCTCCCTCGCGCGCGTCCGGCACGGCGGGAAGATGGCGCTGTTCGAGCCGACCGGCGAGCGCCTCGGCCCCGACGCGGTCGTCTCCGCGGACGTCGTGCTGCTGCCCGGCCTCGCGGTCGACGCGCGCGGGATGCGGCTGGGGCGCGGCGGCGGATCGTACGACCGCGTCCTGGCCCGGCTGGAGCGTGCGGACGCGCACCCCGCGCTGGTGGTGCTGCTCTACGACACCGAGGTCGTCGAGCACGTCCCGGAGGAGGCGCACGACCAGCCGGTCCACGCGGCGGTGACCCCGACGGGCGTCCACCGCTTCCACCGCCCCCTGTAGCGCGATGGCCCTCCACGCGCGCGTGGAGGGCCATCGGTGGAAGCCGGCTACGAGGTCACGGCTTGAGGACCAGGGTGTCGCTGGTCCTGTCGTCGACCGCCTTCTCGGTGAAGGCCCAGCCCAGCAGCTCGCCCTTGGCCCACTTGTCCGTCTGGTCGGTGTAGTGGGCGTTGTAGGCGTGCCCGGAGGCGCCGGTGAGGTTGATCCAGCGCGACTTGTCGAGGTCGCCGAGGTTGACCACCATGCGCATCGAGGGGACCCAGACGACGCCGTAGCCGCCGGCCGCGTTCCAGCCGGTGGCGTTGACCGTGGCCTCGCCGCCGCCGAGCTTCCAGGGGCCGCGGTTGAGCATGTACTGCAGGACGCCGGGGCCTTCGGTGCCGAGGGTCTGGTTGTTCAGGAACAGGCGGTGCAGCCTGCCCCAGCTCCAGGTGTCGATGTCCTTGCCGAGCTTGGCGGTCAGCTCCCAGCGGGCGTCGACCAGGGCACGCTCGAACAGCTCGTCACGGTTGGTGGCGCCGTCGCGCGTGCCGACCTCGGGCGTGCTCCACCACTCGCTGTCCTCGTCGTCCATGAGGCCGCGCACGACCTCGAACCAGCGGTCCCCGCCGTCGGGCTGGGCCTGGTCGGCGTCGCGCTGGCCGCACTCGCGGACCTTGCGGTCCTCGTCGGCGGGGCCGGTGGTGTCGGTCGGCTCGACCCACAGGCACTGGCCCTTGACCCGCAGCTCCTTGGGCAGCTTGTTGCCGAAGGCGAGCTTGAGGATGTTGCGCCAGGTGGAGTTGAAGTACGCGGCGGCCGCGGAGTCGGCGTCCTGGGTGTAGTCCCAGCCCTCCAGGAGCTTCTGCGCCTCGCGGACGTCCGGGTCCTCCACGTCGATCTTCAGCAGCCGGGGCACGAGCAGCTTGGCGATCTCGCTGCTGTTGTCCAGCTGCATCTGCCGCATGTCGTCGGTGGAGATCTTGCCGCCGCCCTTGATCTTCGACTCGATGAGGTCGTTGATGCGCTGGCTGCGGGTGCCGTAGCCCCAGTCGGTGGTCAGGGTGTACGGGTAGTCGTCCTTGTTCACGACGGCCTGGTTGGCGGTGACGATGTAGCCGCGCGCGGGGTCGAACTCGTAGGGCAGCTCGTCCTGGTCGATGAAGCCCTTCCAGCTGTACTTCGAGTCCCAGCCGGGCGCCGGGATCGAGCCGTCGTGGCCCTTCGCGCGCGTGGGGATCTTTCCGGGCAGCGTGTAGCCGATGTGGTTGTCGGTGTCGGCGTAGACCAGGTTCTGCGAGGGGACGTCGAACAGGTCGGCCGCGGCGCGGAAGTCCTCCCAGTCGGCCGCGCGGTCCATCGCGAAGACGGCGTCCATGGAGGTGCCCGCGTCCAGGGCGGTCCAGCGCAGGGCGATGCCGTAGCCGTCGCCGCGGTCGGGGGCGGCGGTGTCGACGGTGGCCTTGCGGCCGACCTTGACGAGGTCGTCGTCGCGGTCGGACAGCAGCGGGCCGTTGTCCGTCTCGCGCACGACGATCGGCTTGGCCGCGCCGCCGGCGACCTTGATGATCTCCTTGCGCGTCGTGAACGGCTTGACCTTGCCGTCGAGCAGATAGCCGTCGCCGGTGAGCTTCTCCAGGTAGAGGTCGGTGACGTCCACGCCGGAGTTGGTCATGCCCCAGGCGATGTCCTTGTTGTGGCCGATGATCACGCCGGGCAGTCCGGCGAAGGTGTAGCCGCTGACGTCGTACTGGCACTTCTCGGAGACCGCGCGGCAGTGCAGGCCCATCTGGTACCAGACGGACGGCAGCGAGGCCGACAGGTGCGGGTCGTTGGCGAGCAGCGGCTTGCCGGTGATGGTGTGGCTGCCCGCGACGACCCAGGAGTTGGAGCCGATGCCGTTGCCGTTCACGCCGACGGCCTCGGGAAGGTCCTCCAGGACGCCGTACAGGCCCGAGAGCTGGGTCTGCAGGGCCGCACCTTCCGTGGTGCCCGTGGAGGCGCCCACAGCGTCCGTGGAGCCGCCCGTGCCGGTGCCCTCGCCGCTCGTGCCGGGGTCGGTGCCCGTGCCGCCGTCGGAGTCGCCTTCCTCGCCGCCGTCACCGCCGCCGCCGAAGGAGCCGGTGAGCTCGTCGTACTGGCCCTCCTGGACGATCGCCTTGTTGCGGCCGTACGGATACGCCGGGTACAGGTCGGCGATCTGCTTGGGGCCGAGGCGGCTGGTCATCAGGGCGCGGTCGATCTCGTCCTGCATGTTGCCGCGCAGGTCCCAGGCCATCGCCTTCAGCCAGGCGATCGAGTCGACCGGGGTCCACTGCGCGGGCTTGTAGTCGTTCTCGAAGCCGAGAGCGGCGTACTCCAGGGAGATGTCCTCGCCGCTCTTGCCGTCGAGGTAGGCGTTGACCCCCTTGGCGTACGCCTGGAGGTACTTCTTCGTGGAGTCCGACAGCTTGGTGTCGTACTCCTTCTTCGCCACCCGGTCCCAGCCCAGCGTGCGCAGGAACTCGTCGTTGTCGATCTGGCTCTTGCCGAACATCTCCGACAGGCGGCCGGAGGTCAGGTGCCGGCGCACGTCCATCTCGTAGAACCGGTCCTGCGCCTGGACGAAGCCCTGCGCCATGAACAGGTCCGCGTCGGAGGACGCGTAGATCTGCGGGATGCCGTTGCCGTCGCGCTTGACGTCGACGGGCCCCGACAGGCCGTCCAGGGTGATGGATCCCTTGGTCTGCGGGAAGGAGGCACGCACGGTGCTGATGGACCAGTACGCCCCGAATCCGAGTCCGCCGACGACGGCCAGCACCAGCAGGAGCACGATCAGTCGGGCTTTGCGCCCCTTTTTCCTGCCGGGCTTGCCGGGCTTCTGACCCGAAGAGGCGGTGGTGTTGGGGGGCATCGCTGTCCTTGCTGTCCTAACGCGAGCGGCAGGTCGGGCTGTGACTATGAAAGAGCGCTGGAGCAACCATAGGCGCAGGGCCCGACGCCCCTTGACGCGGAGTCCGGAACCAGCGCGGACGGATGTTCGATCTTGCCTGGTCGAGCGTCAAGAAAACGTCAAGAGTTAGGTAAGGTAACGAAGTAGTTGCCCCCAGGGGAACCAGGGAACCCAGGGAGACCAGGGAAGGGAACGGCCACTGACAGTCCACGACCTCAACCAGCTCCTCCTCGTCTGCTCGCTCGTCCTGCTCATCGCGGTCGCCGCGGTCCGGATCTCCTCGCGCAGCGGGCTCCCCAGCCTGCTCGTGTACCTGGCCATCGGTGTCCTCATGGGCCAGGACGGCATCGGCGGCATCCACTTCGACAACGCCGAACTCACCCAGGTCATCGGCTACGCGGCCCTGGTGGTGATCCTGGCCGAAGGTGGCCTCGGCACGAAGTGGAAGGAGATCAAGCCGGCCCTGCCGGCCGCCAGCGCGCTGGCGCTGGGCGGGGTCGCGGTGAGCGTCGGCGTCACCGCCGCGGCCGCTCACTATCTGGTCGGTCTGGAATGGCGTCAGGCCCTGATCATCGGCGCGGTCGTCTCCTCCACCGACGCCGCGGCCGTCTTCTCGGTCCTGCGCAGAATTCCGCTCCCCGCGCGCGTGACGGGCACATTGGAAGCGGAGTCCGGCTTCAACGACGCCCCCGTCGTCATCCTGGTCGTCTCCTTCTCCACCGCCGGTCCCGTCGAGCACTGGTACGTCCTGCTCGGCGAGATAGCCCTGGAGCTGGCCATCGGCGCGGCCATAGGCCTCGCGGTGGGCTGGCTGGGCGCCTGGGGGCTGCGCCATGTCGCGCTGCCCGCCTCCGGCCTCTACCCGATCGCCGTCGTCGCGATCGCGGTGACCGCGTACGCCGCCGGCGCCCTGGCACACGGCAGCGGCTTCCTCGCCGTCTACCTCGCCGCCATGGTCATGGGCAACGCGCGCCTGCCCCACTGGCCCGCCACGCGCGGCTTCGCCGAAGGCCTCGGCTGGATCGCCCAGATCGGCATGTTCGTGCTGCTCGGCCTGCTGGTCACCCCGCACGAGCTCTACGACGACATCTGGCCCGCCCTGGTCATCGGGCTCGTCCTGACCATGGTGGCGCGCCCGCTCAGCGTCGTGCTCTGCCTGGTGCCGTTCCGGGTGCCCTGGCCGGAGCAGGCGCTGATGTCCTGGGCCGGGCTGCGCGGCGCCGTGCCCATCATCCTGGCGACCATCCCGATGGTGAACGGCGTCGACGCCAGCCGCCGCATCTTCAACATCGTCTTCGTCCTGGTCGTCGTCTACACCCTCGTCCAGGGCCCCACCCTGCCCTGGCTCGCCCGCACGCTGCGCCTCGGCGACGGGTCCGAGGCCTCCGACCTCGGCATCGAGTCCGCACCCCTGGAGCGGCTGCGCGGCCATCTGCTGTCCGTGGCGATCCCCGACGGCTCCAAGATGCACGGTGTCGAGGTCAGCGAGCTGCGGCTGCCGGCCGGAGCCGCCGTGACACTCGTCGTACGCGATGAAGAATCGTTCGTGCCGCTGCCCTCCACCGTCCTGCGCCGCGGGGACGAGCTGCTCGTCGTCGCCACCGACCCGGTGCGGGACGCCGCCGAGCGGCGCCTGCGCGCCGTGGGACAGGGCGGAAAGCTGGCCGGATGGCTGGGCACGGGGGGCGAGGACTCGGGGCGGCGGTGAGGGCGCGGGGCGCGTTTCGCACCGTTCACAGGTAACAGCGGCTACGGTGTGCGCTTTCACAGAGTCAACGCGCGTAGATGCCTGTATCATCAAGGCAGACCTTGATCGAACCAACTCTGCCTGACGCAGAGCTGGCGCGACCGTATGGCGGCCGTGACGCCCTCTCCACAGGGGGCGCCGGTATCTACCGCAGTTCAGCGCAAGAGGACAGCTCTCGGCGCCGCCCCCCACCCGCAGGGGCCGCGCTACCAGGCGGCAGAAAGGCACGGGCCGTGGCGTCCACGGTCTCCACCGAGCCGTCGAAGAACTCGCCGGCACCCTCCCGCCCGGGATACGGGCAACTGCTGCGCACCCGCGGCGCCTGGACGTTCCTGCTCCCCGGTTTCGCCGCGCGCCAGCCGTTCGCGATGCTGACCATCTCGATCGTGCTGCTCGTGCAGCACACCACGGGCTCGTACGGTGCGGCGGGCGCCGCCGCCGCCGTCACCGGTGTCTCCATGGCGCTGTTCGCGCCGTACACCGGACGGCTCGCCGACCGCTTCGGGCAGCGCGCCGTGCTGCTCCCCGGTGTGCTGGTACACGCGCTGGCCGGTATCGCCTTCACCGCGCTCGCGCTGTCCCACGCGCCTCTGTGGGCACTGTTCGTGGCCGCCGTCCCCACGGGCGCCTCGGTGCCGCAGGTCGGGCCGATGGTCCGCGCCCGCTGGGGCGTGAAGCTGCAGGGTTCGCCCCTGATGACCACGGCGGCGGCCTTCGAGTCGGTCACGGACGAGTTCACCTTCGTCGTCGGACCGCTGCTGGCGACGGCCCTGTGCACCGCGGTGGACCCCGCCGCGGGTCTGGTGACCGAGGCGTCACTGACCCTGCTCGGCGGTCTGCTGTTCGCCGCACAGAAGGGCACACAGCCGCAGGTCGCCCCCGCCGGGCACGTGCGCGTGCGGCACGCTTCCGCGCTCAGCGTCCCGGGCGTGCGCGTCCTGATCGTGGCGTTCCTCGGCATCGGCTCCGTCTTCGGCGGCATGCAGGTGTCGCTGGCGGCGTTCACCGAGTCCATCGGCGAGCCCGGCCTGAACGGCGTGCTGTACGGAACGTTCGCGGCGGGCAACATGCTCTCCGGTATCGCCTGTGGCGCCATCGCGTGGAAGATCGCCCCGCAGCGCCGCCTGGTTCTCGGCTACGCGGCGCTCGCGCTGGTCGCGTCCGGCCTGTGGGCGGCGCAGTCGGTGCTGCTCCTCGCGGGGCTCGGCCTGCTGGTCGGCATGTGCATCGCGCCCGCCCTGATCACCGGCTACACGCTGGTGGAGGGTCTGGTCCCGGCCGGGGCCCGCACCGAGGCGTTCACCTGGCTGACCGGCGCGGTCGCGCTCGGGCAGGCGGCCGCCGTCACGGTCGCCGGACAGCTGGAGGACCGGCTGTGGGGCGGTGCCGGATTCCTCGTCCCGATGGGTGGCACGCTGCTCGCTCTGGCGACCCTGGTCGCCCTGCGCTCACGCCTCTCGGCACGGCCCGCCGGCCGCACCGTCGCGCGTGGCGTCGGTCACCGCGTGCCGGTGACGGTGGACTGATCCCCCGGAATACGTCACTATGGATCGTCGTTAGCACTCATCGAGTGAGAGTGCCAGGAGGAAGACAGTGCCGACGTACCAGTACCAGTGCACCGAGTGCGGCGAGGGCCTCGAGGCGGTGCAGAAGTTCACCGACGACGCCCTGACCGAGTGCCCCAACTGCGGTGGTCGCCTCAAGAAGGTGTTCTCCGCGGTCGGCATCGTCTTCAAGGGCTCCGGCTTCTACCGCAACGACAGCCGCGGCGCCTCGTCGAGCAGCTCGCCCGCGTCGTCGAAGTCGACGCCGGCGTCGTCCTCCACTTCTTCTTCGGCGTCTTCGTCGTCCTCGGACTCGAAGTCCTCGGGCTCGGCGAGCTCGGCCGGCAGCTCCGCCGCCTGACACACCCGCTCGCGGGACCCTGTCGTCGTACGACGGCAGGGTCTTCGGCGTTTCCGGCACCGGTGGACCGCGCCTCCCCCGCGCCAGCTACCGTGCTGGTCATGGCGAACGCAGACATCGGTGTAATCGGCGGCTCCGGCTTCTACTCCTTCCTGGACGACGTGACCGAGATCCAGGTGGAGACGCCGTACGGGCCGCCCAGCGACTCCCTCTTCCTCGGCGAGATCGCGGGCCGCCGGGTCGCGTTCCTGCCCCGGCACGGTCGCGGCCACCATCTCCCGCCGCACCGGATCAACTACCGGGCCAACCTGTGGGCGCTGCGCTCGGTCGGTGTGCGCCAGGTGCTCGCCCCCTGCGCGGTGGGCGGCCTGCGGCCCGAGTTCGGGCCCGGCACCCTGCTCGTACCGGATCAGCTGGTGGACCGTACGAAGTCTCGGGTGGGGACGTATTTCGACGGGCTCCCGCTGCCGGACGGCACGGTGCCCAATGTGGTGCACGTGTCCCTGGCCGACCCCTACTGCCCCACCGGGCGGGCGGCCGCGCTGAAGGCGGCGCGCGGCCGGGACTGGGAGGCGGTGGACGGCGGGACGCTGGTCGTCGTCGAGGGGCCGCGGTTCTCGACCCGCGCCGAATCGCTGTGGCACCAGGCTCAGGGCTGGTCGGTCGTCGGCATGACGGGCCACCCGGAGGCCGCGCTCGCCCGGGAGCTGGAGCTCTGCTACACCTCGCTCACGCTGGTCACGGACCTGGACGCGGGCGCGGAGACCGGCGAGGGCGTCTCGCACGACGAGGTGCTCCAGGTGTTCGCGGCGAACGTCGACCGGCTGCGGGGCGTGCTGTTCGACGCGGTCGCCGCACTGCCCGCGAGCGGCGAGCGGGACTGCCTGTGCACGAGCGCGCTGGGCGGCATGGACCCGGGGTTCGCGCTGCCGTAGCGGGGCGTAGTCCCTGGGGGCCCCTTCGGGTGAGGGAGTTTTCCACAACCGGCGAGTAGCGCACCGGCCTCGGCGGGCATCGGCGAGCGGCCTCATCGTGGGCCCTGCAAGCCGGTTCCCGTCGCAGGTGGTGGTTCTCGTGTCCGTGTTCCGTTCCCCCATTCCTCCCGTTCCTCCAATTCCCCCCGCTCCTCCCGTTCCTGCGTACTCCTCCGCGCATCCGCCGGGCAGCGACGCACCGGCCACGTGCGAGGTGCCGCACTTCGACCCGGTGCGGGTGCACGGCGTGCGTCATCAGCTGGAACGGCTCGTACGGCATCGCAGGCGGGCCCTGGCGGCCGGCCTGGCGGTGACGGCGGTGGCGCTGGTGGCGGCCGGACCCCGATCGGGAGCCGACGCCCACCGCGATGAGCAGGCCCTCGGCCATCCGGTGGCGGAGCGGGCGCCGGAGCGCCGGGCCGTGCGGACGGTGACCGCGCCGGTGCGCATCGCCGACGGCGCGACGGTACGGCTGCTGCGCCCCGGCGACCGCGTCGACGTCATCGCCGCGCAGGACACCGCCACCGGCGGTCAGGCCCGGGTGGTGGCGCGCGGGGCGCTGGTGACGAAGGTGCCCGAGCCCCTCGCGGAGTCCGCCGACACGGGGGCCCTGGTCGTGCTCTCGGTGCCGCGCGCCACCGCGACCCGGCTGGTCGGGGCGAGTGCCACGGCGCGGTTGGCGGTGACGCTGTGCTGAAGCGTGTCCTGCGCCTGCTCGGAGACGCACTGTCAAGTCGCTCGATCGAGCTAAGGAATTGGACAGGATGGCCTCGCTCTGACGTAGGTTGCGGAGCGGTTTGTTCCACAACAGGTGTGTACGAGGAGAGGCTCCGAGGTGAGCGAGAAGAAGGGTCCGAGCGTCTGGTCGGGCTTCAAGGCCTTCCTGATGCGCGGGAACGTCATCGACCTGGCAGTGGCGGTGGTCATCGGCGCCGCCTTCACCAACATCGTCAACTCGGTGGTGAAGGGCGTCATCAATCCGCTGGTCGGAGCGATCGGCACCAAGAACCTCGACAGCTACAGCTCGTGCCTCAAGGGGCCCTGCGAAGTGGCTGCCGACGGGACGGTCGCATCGGGCGTCATGATCCTCTGGGGCTCGGTCCTGGGGGCGACGCTCAGCTTCGTGATCACCGCGGCGGTGGTCTACTTCCTGATGGTGCTGCCGATGTCGAAGTACCTGGCGCGGGTCGAGGCCCAGCGCAAGGCCCGGGAGGGCACCGTCGAGGTCATCGAGGTGACCGAGCTGGAGGTGCTCAAGGAGATCCGCGACGCGCTGGTCGCCCAGCGCGGAGCAGGCCACAGCGAACGCTGACGGCCGCGGTCGGGGCGGCTCTGCGGGCGTCGGCCCGCCGGGCCGCCCGTCGCGCTCAGAGGTGGTGGGGCGGCTTCTCGTCGAGGAAACGCTTGAGGTCGTCGGCGCTGGCGCCGGCCGGCCGATCGCCCCACCCGCGGTCCGTGTCGTCCGAGGACTGCTGCGACAGCGGATCGTCGAAGATCAGCGCGGCCTTCGGCTCGCGCGGCTCGGGGGCGGATGCGGTAGTCATGCCTCCAGCGTACGGTGCCGGCGGCGACGCCCTGACGCTCCGGGCAGGCGCACCGCCCCACCCTCGCCGCATCGCTTCGCCGGCGGGTATCTGCTGTGCTGGACGGCATGACATCCAGTTCGACGCCGTCCACGGCTCCCTCCGGCCGGTCCTCTGCCGGGCAGCCCCTGCGCAAGCTCACCGCCCGGGGGCGCGACGAGGCCCATCGGGTCGCCTCACCGCTCGAGCTCTTCTTCGACCTGTGCTTCGTCGTGGCCATCGCGCAGGCGGGGTTCCAGCTGGTGCACGCGCTCGCCGAGAGCCATGTCGGCGAGGGGATCATGAACTACGCGATGGTCTTCTTCGCCATCTGGTGGGCGTGGATGAACTTCACGTGGTTCGCCTCGGCGTACGACAACGACGACGTCCTGTACCGGGTGGTCACCCTGGTGCAGATCGCCGGCGTCCTGGTGCTCGCAGCCGGTGTCTCGCGGGCCTTCGAGGAGCACGAGTTCCTTGCCGTCTGGCTCGGCTACGCCATCATGCGGCTGGCCATGGTCGCGCAGTGGCTGCGGGCCGCGCGGTCGGCCCGGGGCGCCGAGCGAACGGTCGCGCTGCGGTACGCGGGCGGCGTGCTGCTCTGCCAGGTCGGCTGGCTGGGGCTGCTGCTCCTGCCGGAGGGGGGCCGGCCCTGGGTGTTCCTGGTGATGGCGGTCGCCGAGCTGTGCGTGCCGGTCTACGCCGAGCGGCAGGCCCAGACGGCCTGGCATCCGCACCACATCGCCGAGCGGTACGGGCTGTTCACCATCATCGTGCTGGGCGAGACGATCGCCGCGGCGACGGTCGCCGTGAAGACGGGCGTGGACGAGAACGACGCGCTCACCGACCTGCTGCCGATCGCGACGGGCGGACTGCTGATCGTGTTCGCCGCCTGGTGGATCTACTTCGCGGTGCCCATCCACGGCCATCTGCGCTCCAACCGGCAGGCGTTCCTGTGGGGCTACGGCCACTACCTGATCTTCGCCTCCGCGGCGGCGATCGGCGCGGGTCTGGAAGTGGCCGTCGAGGAGGCGGTCGGCAAGGCGCACATCTCCACCCTGGCCGCGTCCGCCGCCGTCACCCTGCCCACCGCCCTGTATCTGCTGACCCTCTGGGCGCTGCACTCCCGCCACTTCAAGGTGGGCACCGCCCAGCAGACCGTGCTCCCCCTGACCGCACTGGTCGTCATCTGCTGCACCTTCCTGGGCGAGTGGGCGGTGCTCGCGACGGGCCTCGTGTCCACGCTCGCTGTGGTGACGGGCACTGCGCTGACGGCGCGCCAGGCAGCCCGGGACAGCGCGGCGAAGGCGGCCGCGCCGGTGTCCTGACACCACGCCGGGGGCGCGCTCGGTCATACGCGTCCCCCGGCCGGGCAAGACTGGTCCCCATGACAGTCGACGCTCTGACGGACGTCGCCGGGCTGCGCGTGGGGCATGCCACCCGCACCGGCGGCGGATGGCTCACCGGCACCACGGTCGTCCTCGCTCCCGAGGGCGGCGTGGTCGCCGCCGTGGACGTGCGGGGCGGTGGTCCCGGCACCAAGGAGACCGACGCCCTCGACCCGCGCAACGTGGTGCAGAAGATCGAGGCGCTCGTGCTGACCGGGGGCAGCGCGTTCGGGCTCGACGCGGCCTCCGGTGTGATGGCCTGGCTGGAGGAGCGGGGGCGCGGGGTGTCCGTCGGGCCGGACCCGGCCCACGTCGTGCCGGTCGTGCCGGCCGCCTGCGTCTTCGACCTGGGCCGCGGTGGCGACTTCCGCGCCCGGCCGGACGCCGCCACCGGGCGGGCCGCCGTGGAGGCGGCCGCGGCGGGCGACATGGGCGCGCGGGTGCCCGAGGGGTGCGTGGGCGCGGGCACGGGCGCGGCGGTCGGGCCGTTGAAGGGCGGGATCGGCACGGCGAGCGTCGTGCTCGCCTCGGGGACGACCGTGGCCGCGCTGGTGGTGGCCAACGCGGTGGGCTCGGCGATGGATCCCGAGACGGGCCTGCTGTACGGGGAGTTGTTCGAGGGGCGGCTGGAGCGACCCGGGGCTCGGGTGCACGCCGCCGCGTGCCGGCGCCTGGCCGAGACCGCGGCGAGGAACGTGCCGCCCCCGTTGAACACCACCCTCGCCGTGGTCGCCACCGACGCGGATCTGTCGCGCGCGCAGGCGCAGAAGCTGGCCGGCACGGCGCACGACGGCATCGCGCGCGCGGTGCGGCCGGTGCATCTGCTCAACGACGGTGACACGGTGTTCGCGCTGGCGACGGGGGCGCGCCCGTTGGACGCCGGGCGTCCGCTCGCCCTCAACGAGATCCTCGCCGCGGGCGCGGACGCGGTGACCCGCGCGATCGTGCGCGCGGTGCGCGCCGCGCGGTCCGTGGACGGGCCGGGTGGGGCGTGGCCGTCGTACGAGGATCTGTACGGGCCGCGGTGAGCGTCGGGGCGCCCGCCACCCCTGCCCTCACGCCACTGCCCTCACGCCCCGCCCTCACGCCCCCGCCCGCTCGCCCCCTCCCCTGCACCGCCTCCCCCTGTCCACCGCCCCCAACCACCGCCCCTGGGCAGGCAATTGTCCCGGTTCTGTCACTGATGGCGCCACAAGCGACGGCATGGGAACCCATTCGCGGCTGTCCGCCTCTTTTCCCACGCACTGCAGCGGACCACGCACATCACACGAACTGGGAGCAGCCCGTGACAACGCCGGACATAGCCTCGCGGCGCAAGGTGGTGGCCTGTGCCGCCCTGATGGTCGGCGCCCTCACCCTGACCGCGTGCGGCGGCAGCGCCAGCGCCGACAACGGCGGGAACGGTGACGGCGACGCCAAGAAGTCGGCGCCGCGGATCGTCATCTCGGCAAAGGACGGCTCCACGACGGCGTCGATCAACACGACCGGGGTGAAGGTCACCGACGGCAGGCTGACCGGCGTGAAGATGACGGAGACAGAGTCGGGCGAGGCCGTGCCGGGGGCGCTGTCGTCGGACGGCACGAGCTGGAAGCCGAAGGAGCAGCTGGAGCGCGGGACGGCGTACCGGATCTCGGCGACCGCGAAGGACGGCAAGGGCCGGACGATCGCGGCGGACTCGCGGTTCACGACCGTGTCGGAGGCGAACAGCTTCATCGGGACGTATGTGCCGGACGGGGGTCAGACGGTCGGCGTCGGGATGCCGGTGTCCTTCACCTTCGACAAGGAGATCAGCGACAAGAAGGCCGTGCAGTCGCACATCACGGTGACGTCGGACAGCGGGCAGAAGGTGGTCGGGCACTGGTTCGGCGCCCAGCGGCTCGACTTCCGGCCGCAGGAGTACTGGAAGGCCGGCTCCAAGGTCACGATGAAGATCGACCTGGACGGCGTGGAGGGCGCGAACGGCGCCTTCGGTGTGCAGAAGAAGACCGTCACCTTCACGGTCGGCCGTTCGCAGGTGTCCACGGTCGACGCGGCCACGCAGACGATGACGGTCGTACGGGACGGCAGCACGATCAAGACGGTCCCGATCTCGGCGGGCAGCCCGGAGAACACCACGTACAACGGGCAGATGGTGATCTCCGGCAAGTGGGAGCAGATGCGGATGGACGGCTCGACCGTCGGCTTCGCAGGGCAGTACGACATCCCGGACGTGCCGCACGCGATGCAGCTGACGCAGTCCGGGACCTTCGTGCACGGCAACTACTGGTACAACCAGGGCAACCCGCCGTTCGGCCGCGAGGGCACGAGCCACGGCTGCGTGGGGCTCCAGGATGTGCAGGGGGCGCAGGGCGACACGACGGGCAAGTGGTTCTTCGACAACTCCCTCGTCGGGGACGTGGTGATCGTGAAGAACTCCCACGACAAGACGGTGGCGCCGGACAACGGGCTCAACGGCTGGAACATGGCCTGGAGCGACTGGGTCGCGGGCAGCGCGGTCTGACCGGCCGGCGATACCCGAAGAGACGCCCAAAGAGGCGCCCACCAGCGGATTTTGAGGGGACGTCGGGCCGCGCGGGAACTTCTCCGGCGGCCCGGCCGTTTTCCCCGCGGACGTTTTCTCGGTTCCCGGACATGATGTCCGACCGAGGGGCTACGGTATGCACCCACAAGGTGACATGCAGCAACGCCGGGAGAAACCTTGAGCGTTCCGTACGAGACCGCAGCGTACGAACCACACGAGTCGCCGGAGTCTCCGGAAGAGCATCTCGCGCGACTGCTCGGCCGCGCACTGAACTCCTTCGAGCTGCCCGACGACGTGTTACGGCGGCTCGACACCGCGCTGGCGCACGACAGTTCGCTGCACTCCGCGCACCACAGCGCGGGCCGGCACCGGGAGACGTACCGGCACACCTGGCTGCTGGCCGACGGCTCGGCGCTGACCCTGTGGGAGCTCGTGCACGACACCGCCTCGGACAGCGCGCACCACGAGGTGTACTCCGACGAGGAGGAGCTGCGCACGGCCACCAGCCGCCTCCCGCTGCCGCCGGAGACACCGGACTTCGAGCTGCCGGTCCTCTCGCCGCTGCCCTCCCTGCCGGGCCCTCGGCACGCGTACGTGCCCGACGACTCGGCGGACCACGCGCGTCGGCTGCTGCGTCGGGCGGAGAACCCGGACCGGCCGGGGGCGGAGATCGCGGCGCTGCTGGCGTCGGCGTTCGCGCACCAGATCACGCAGGCCTTCGGACGCCCCTGCCGTGCGGGCCGGATCGGGCTGGGCTTCTCGCTCTACGAGCACGCGTTCCTGCTGCGCGACGGCAGGGAGCTGTCCCTGTGGGAGGTCGAGCACACGGCCACGCCCGACGGGCGGCACATGTGCGAGGTGTACGCGAGCGAGGACGCGGCCCGCGAGGCGATGGAGCGGCGGGCGGCGCAGGTCTCCTAGGTCTCCTGACAGCGGGCGCCCGGCGCCCCTTGCTCAGGGCCGGAGCCTCGCTCAGCACCCGGCGCCTGGCTCAGCGGCCCTCGGCGAGCTGCCGTACCAGTCCGGCGAAGGCGTCCTTCTCGGCCGGGGTCAGTTCGACCGACTCCCGGTCGGGGCCCGCCTGCCGCTGGCGCGGGAGGGCGGGCAGGGCGGTGGGGCCCGGGCGCGGGCCCGCCGCGGGGGCCTCGATGCCGCCGCGGCGCAGCATGCGGGACAGGCCGGTCACCCAGGCGACGGCCGCCAGGGCGAGGACGGCCACGCCCGCCCACTGGAGGATCGAGACGTGCTCAGGCATGGAGCCCAGTAGACACCACGGTCCGGGACTTTCGCCCCGGACCGTGACGTATCTCGCAGGTGGTGCAGTTGACCTTGTTCCGGCCTGGTTCCGCTCAGGGTGCCGTGAACAACTCACAGCTCCCTAAAGGGACAAGTGGCGCTCTCAGGCCGCCACGGCCTGCTCGTTCCGCGGGGACTTCGCCTCCGCCGGGCCGCCGGCCGACTCGGGCGCGGTGGCGCCGGGGGCCTGCTTGCGCATGCTCTTCAGTACGACGACCAGGGCCGTCGTGACCGCGACGCCCGCGGCGACGGCGACGAGGTAGAGGAAGGGGTTGCCGATCAGGGGGACGACGAAGATGCCGCCGTGCGGGGCGCGCAGGGTGGCGTCGAAGGCCATCGACAGGGCACCGGTGACCGCGCCGCCCGCCATGGAGGCCGGGATGACCCGGAGCGGGTCGGCCGCCGCGAACGGGATCGCGCCCTCGGAGATGAAGGAGGCGCCCAGCACCCAGGCGGCCTTGCCGTTCTCGCGCTCGGTGCGGGTGAACAGCTTGCCGCGGACCGTCGTAGCGAGGGCCATGGCCAGCGGCGGGACCATGCCGGCCGCCATCACCGCGGCCATGATCTTCATCGCGGAGTCACTGGGGTCGGCGACCGCGATGCCGGCGGTGGCGAAGGTGTAGGCGACCTTGTTGACGGGTCCGCCGAGGTCGAAGCACATCATCAGGCCGAGGAGGGCGCCGAGCAGGAGGGCGTTGGTGCCGGTGAGGCCGTTCAGCCAGTCGGTCATCGCCTTCTGGGCGGAGGCGATGGGCTTGCCGATGACGACGAACATCAGGAAGCCGACGACCGCCGAGGAGATCAGCGGGATCACCACCACCGGCATGATGCCGCGCAGGGCCGCCGGGATGCGCACCCTCTGGATGGCGAGCACCACCGCACCGGCGATGAGACCGGAGGCCAGACCGCCGAGGAAGCCGGCGTTGATGGTGAGCGAGATCGCGCCGCCGACGAAGCCGGGGACGATACCGGGCCGGTCGGCCATGCCGTAGGCGATGTAACCGGCGAGGACCGGGACGAGGAAGCCGAAGGCGACGGCGCCGATCTGGAAGGACAGCGCGCCCCAGCTGTCGGCCTGGCTCCACACGAAGTGGTCCATGACGGAGGGGGCTTCGTTGATCTGGTAGCCGCCGATCGCGAAGCCCAGGGCGATGAGCAGACCGCCCGCGGCGACGAACGGGACCATGTAGCTGACGCCGGACATCAGCCACTTGCGCAGCTTGGTGCCGTAGCCCTCGCCGGAGGCGCCGGAGCGCTCGACCGGCGTACTCGCCGTGGCGGGCGCCCCCGCGCTCACCTCTCCGCGCGCGGCCTTGTCACGCACCTCGGCGATCAGCTCGGCGGGGCGGTTGATGCCCGCCTTCACGCCGACGTCGACGGTGGGCTTGCCGGCGAAGCGGTCCTTGTCGCGTACGGGCACGTCGTGGGCGAAGATCACGCCGTCCGCGGCGGCGATGGCGGCCGGGTCGAGCCGGGTGAAGCCGGCCGAGCCCTGCGTCTCGACGACGAGTTCGATGCCCGCCTCGCGGCCGGCGTTCTCCAGGGACTCGGCCGCCATGTAGGTGTGGGCGATGCCTGTCGGGCAGGAGGTGACGGCGACGACCCGGAAGGGCCGGGGCTCGGCGTCGTCGGGGCTGGTGTCCGTGGCGGCGTCGGCGGAGGCCGCCACCGGCGCCGCCACGGAGTTCTCGGGGGCGGCGGCCGCAGGGGGCTCGTCGCCGCGGATGAGCGCGGCCGCGGCCGCCGGGTTGCCCGCCGCGCGCAGGGCGTCGGTGAACTCGGCGTTCATCAGCTGCCGGGCCAGCGAGGACAGGATGGTCAGGTGGGCGTCGTCGGCTCCGGCGGGCGCGGCGATCAGGAAGATCAGGTCGGCCGGGCCGTCCGCCGCGCCGAAGTCGATCCCGGCCGCGCTGCGCCCGAAGGCGAGCGTCGGCTCGGTGACATGCGCGCTGCGGCAGTGCGGGATGCCGATGCCGCCGTCCAGGCCGGTCGGCATCTGCGCCTCACGGGCGGCCACATCGGCGAGGAAGCCCTCCAGATCGGTGACCCGACCCAGGGCCACCATGCGCTCGGCGAGGGCCCGCGCCGCCGCTTCCTTGGTGTCGGCGGACAGGTCGAGATCGACCAGGTCCGCGGTGATCATCTCGCTCATCGCGGGCTCCTTCGCACGCGTATCGCCCGGGGAGTGGGGAGGGCGGGGGTGGGGGTGGGGACGGGGGTGCTGTGGGGGGCGGAGAGGCCGAGACCCGTACGGCCGGGGAGACCGGGCCTCCTCAGGGGGACGGAGCCGGCACCGGGGGGACGGGGCCTCCGTGCGGGGGTGGGGAGGGTGCTGGAGAGGGGGCTGGGGTGGCCCCGCCTCCGTGCGGGGGTGGGGAGGGTGCTGGAGAGGGGGCTGGGGTGGCCCCGCCTCCGTGCGGGGGTGGGGAGCCCGACGGAGATGGGATCGGGGTGTTCCCACCTCTGTACGGGGCTGAGATGCCCCCGCGTCCGTCCGGGCCGGGGGTGTCCCTGCCACGGTCCGGGGACGAAGTGCACCGGCGTCCGTCCGGGCCGGGGGTGTCCCTGCCCCGGTCCGGAGCCGGAGTGCGCCTGCCTCCCTCCGGGGCGGAGGTCTCCCTGCCCCGGTCCGGAGCCGGAGTGCACCTGCCTCCGTCCGGGGACGGAGAGGACGAGGTGAACGGAGCAGGGGTGACTCCGCCTCCGGCCGGAGGCCGGGTCGTGCGGAGCGCGCGCTACGAGCAGGAGGTTCATGACACCGGCTCCGTCAGCTCGCGGTCCATGGGGACGTCCGTGGTGACCGTCACCGCGGACGGGTCGAGGTCGGACGGGGTCGGCATGACGCTGCCGGGGAGTCGGACGGCGGCCGCGCCGTGGGCGACGGCGGAGGCGAGGGCCTCCGGGCCGCTGCCGCCGGCGATGAGGAAGCCGGCGAGGGAGGAGTCGCCGGCGCCGACGTTGGAGCGTACGGCGGTGACGCGCGCGCTGCCGAACCAGGTGCCCGCGCTGTCCACCAGGAGTTGTCCGTCGGCGCCCAGGCTCGCGAGGACGGCGCCCGCGCCCCGCTCGCGCAGTTCCTCGGCCGCCTTCAGCGCGTCGCCCACCGTCGCCAGAGGGCGCCCGACGGCCTGCGCGAGTTCCTCGGCGTTCGGCTTCACGACGTCGGGCCGCGCGCGCAGCGCTTCCAGCAGCGCGCGCCCCGAGGTGTCCAGGGCGATCCGCGCGCCCCCGGCGTGCGCCCGCGTGACCACGTCGGCGTACCAGGAGGGCGCCAGGCCTCGCGGCAGGCTTCCGCAGCAGGCGATCCAGTCGGCGCCCGCCGAACGGTCGCGCACCGTCGCCAGGAGCAGTTCCTGCTCGGCGGCCGTCAGCTCGGGGCCGGGTGCGTTGATCTTCGTCAGGACGCCGTCGGACTCGGCGAGCGCGATGTTCGAGCGGGTGGCTCCGGCGACCGGTACCGGCGCGACCTCGATGCCCTGTGCGTGCAGCAGATCGGCCACGAGCGCTCCGGGCGCACCGCCCAGGGGCAGCACCGCGACCGTGCGCCGCCCGGCGGCCGCGACGGCCCGCGAGACGTTCACGCCCTTGCCGCCCGGGTCCATGCGCTCACCGGTGGCGCGGATGACCTCGCCGCGCTCCAGGGCCGGGACCTCGTAGGTGCGGTCCAGGGACGGGTTGGGGGTGACGGTGAGGATCATGCGCGTACTACTTCCGTGCCGCCGCGTTCGATGGCGGCCGCGTCTTCGGGGCTCAGCCCGCTGTCGGTGATCAGCAGGTCCACATCGCTCAGGTCGCCGAAGCGGGCGAAGTGCTCCTGGCCGTGCTTGGAGGAGTCGGCCAGCAGCACCACCCGGCGGGCGGCGGCGACCGCGGCCCGCTTGACCGCGGCCTCGGCGAGGTCGGGGGTGGTCAGACCGTGCTCGGCGGAGTAGCCGTTGGCGGCGACGAACAGCACGTCCGCGCGGATCTCGCCGTACGCCCGCAGCGCCCAGGCGTCGACGGCGGCGCGGGTGCGGTGCCGTACGCGCCCCCCGACCAGGTGGAGCTGGATGCCGGGGTGGTCGGCGAGGCGGGCGGCGATGGGCAGGCTGTGCGTGACGACGGTGAGGGAGGCCTCCAGCGGGATGGCGGCGGCCAGCCGGGCGACCGTCGTACCGGCGTCGAGGACGAGGGTGCCCTCCAGGGGCAGCTCCGCGACGGCGGCCTTCGCGATGCGGTCCTTCTCGTCGGCGGCGGTGCCCTCGCGCTCGGTGAGGTCCGGCTCGAAGTCGAGGCGGCCGACGGGTATGGCGCCGCCGTGCACCCGGCGGACCAGACCGGCGCGGTCGAGGGCCTTCAGGTCGCGGCGGATCGTCTCCGCCGTCACCTGGAACTCCTCGGCGAGCGACAGCACGTCCACGCGGCCGCCCTCGCGGGCGAGGCGGAGGATCTCCTGCTGCCGCTCCGGTGCGTACATGTCCGTTCGCCTCCGACGTGTGCCCGAACTTGTGGTTTAGCCGTGAGAGTACGCCCGGATTTCCGAGAAGTAAACAGCTTCGGGCGCCACCTCAACACAAACGGGCATCCGCCCACCTCGATGCCCGCCCCGCCCCGCACAAACGGCCCACCTCGATGCCGCCCATGCACAAACGGGCATCCGCCCCTCCCCGCATCGTCTGCGGAAACGGGGCGGATGCCCGTACGTGGAACGGTCCGGGGGCCGACGGTTCAGCCCTTGGCGCCGGTCAGCACTTCCTCCGGCTCCCCGGCGACCTCGTGGCCGGCGGCGTCCACGCCCTCGGGACCCTCGGGCCCCGCCTCCGCCGACCGTCGCGGCAGCGCGAACATCAGCAGGAAGATCACGCCCATCACCCCGGCGACCCAGCCCAGCGCGTACTGGAAGGCGTCCACGAAGGCCGGCCCCGTCTCGGCGGGGGCGAGTCCGTCGTCGATGACCCCGAAGAAGACGACGGACACCAGCCCCAGCCCCAGGGCGTTCCCCATCTGCTGCACGGTGTTGATGAGGCCGGACGCCGAACCGGCGTGCTCGCGCGGCACCTCGGACAGGATCGCGTCGGTGAGCGGGGCGAAGATCAGGCCCATGCCGGCGCCCATGACGATCAGCGGCAGCGCCATCTGCCAGGGGGCGATGCCCTGGCCGTAGCGCTCGGACTCCCACAGGTACAGCAGCACCCCGGTGGCCATCACCAGCGCGCCCGCCTGGAGCACCTTGCGTCCGAACCGCGGCACGAGCTTCTGCACGGACATCCCGGCCGCCGCCGACACGGCGATGGAGAACGGCACCCCGGTCAGACCGGCCTTCAACAGGCCCCAGCCCAGGCCGATCTGCAGATACAGCGTCCACACCAGGAAGAAGATGCCGAGCCCGACCCCGAAGACGACCTGCACGGCGATGCCCGCGGCGAAGCTCTTCACGCGGAACAGCGACAGCTCGATCAGCGGGGAGCCGTCCCGCGCGGTCTTGCGCCGCTCGTACGCCACCAGCACGGCGAGGACGACGAGCGACCCGGCCATCGAGGCGTACCCCCACAGCGGCCAGCCCAGCTCACGGCCGCGGGTGAGCGGGTAGAGCAGCATGAGCAGACCGAGCGTCACCAGGCCCACGCCGGGCAGGTCCAGCTTCAGTGCCTTCGGAGCGCGCGACTCGGTGATGAAGCGGCGGCCGAGGATCAGGCCGACGATGCCGACGGGCAGGTTGATGAGGAAGATGGGCCGCCATTCGAGGCCGAACAGGTTCCACTCCGTCAGCAGCGCGCCCAGCAGCGGGCCGAGCACCGCGCCCATGCCCACGATCGCGCCGAACAGACCGAAGACCTTGCCGCGTTCGTGCGCCGGGAAGGTCGCGTGCACGATCGACAGCACCTGAGGCACCATCAGCGCGGCCATCGCGCCCTGGAGAATGCGCGCCGCGACCAGCATGTCCGGGTTCGCCGCGAACCCGCACAGCGCCGAGGCGAGAGTGAAGCCGCCGATGCCGATCAGGAACAGCCGCTTGCGGCCATGGATGTCACCGAGCCGCCCACCGGTGATCAGCCCGGCGGCGAAAGCCAGGGCGTATCCGGCGGTGATCCACTGGATGTGGCTGAAGGTCGCGCCGGTGTCCTTCTGTATGGACGGGATGGCGATGTTGACGATCGTGACGTCGACGAGGTCCATGAAGGCCGCCGTCATGACGATGGCGAGGGCGAACCAGCGACGCCGGTCGGCCGGCGCCTGCGTCCCTGAGAGCTGATCGGTGGAGGTCATGCACTCAAGCTAGAGGCCCAGTAGGTCAGATCGTGTCCTAGATGTGCGACATCCTTCTGACATGACGACGGACACCCCGGCACGACTCCTCCAGTTGCTGTCCCTCCTCCAGACACCCCGCGAGTGGCCCGGCGGGGAGCTCGCCGACCGGCTCGGGGTCTCCCGGCGCACCGTGCGCCGGGACGTCGACCGGCTGCGTGAGCTGGGCTATCCCGTCCAGGCGACCATGGGCGCGGACGGCGGTTACCGGCTCGTCGCGGGCAAGGCGATGCCGCCGCTCGTGCTGGACGACGAGGAGGCGGTGGCGATCGCGGTCGGCCTGCGCGCGGGCGCCGGGCACGCGGTCGAGGGCGTCGACGAGGCCTCGGTGCGGGCGCTGGCCAAGCTGGAACAGGTGCTGCCCGCCCGGCTGCGGCACCGCGTGACCACCCTCCAGGCCGCGACGACCGCGCTGACCAGCGGTGACGGCCCGAGCATCGCGCCCGAGACGCTCACCGTGATGGCCTCGACGGTGGCCGGCCAGGAACGCCTGCGCTTCTCCTACCGCGCCAAGGACGGCACCGAGTCCCGCCGGCTGACCGAGCCCTACCGGCTCGTCTCGACGGGCCGCCGCTGGTACCTCGTCGCCTACGACCTCGACCGCGCCGACTGGCGCACCTTCCGGGTCGACCGGGTCAGCGAGCCCTTCGCGACCGGCGCGCGCTTCACCCCGCGCGAGCTGCCGACCGGCAGCGCCGCCGAGTATCTGCGCCAGTCCATCCACGGCCGCCAGGAGACCTACGACTTCACGGTCACCTTCGCCGCGTCCGCCGAGGACGTCGCCGCCCGGCTCCCCGCCTGGCTGGGCCCGCCCGAGCCCGTCGACCCCGCCCACTGCCGCCTGCGCGCCACGACCGGCGACCCCGTCGAGTGGCTGGCGGTACGCCTCGCCATGTCGGGCTTCGACTTCACGGTCGAGCAACCCGCCGAACTGGTGGACTGCGTACGCCACCTGGGCGCACGCCTGACCCGCGCGGCGGGGTGAGCCACGGCCGGGCTGGCGCCCCTGACTCGCGCAGCGGGGCGAGCCACGGCCGGGCTGGCGCCCCTGACCCGCGCGGCGGGGTGAGCCACGGCCGGGCTGGTCACCTCTGACCCGCGCAGCCGGGGGAGCCTGGCGGGGCCCTGCGCCCCTGACCCGCACCGCAGAACGACCCGCCAGACCCAGCACCCCTGACCCGCACCGCAAGGCGGCCTGCCGGGCAGGCCCCCCGGCACCTGGCCCCGCCCGCAGGGTGAGCCCGCAGCCCGGGCCTTTCGCGACGTCGGACAGATCCGAACGGCAGGCCTCAGCTCCCCCACCCGAAGCCCCGCAGCGTCTCCAGGTTCCGCAGGGCCAGCGCGGCCGGGCCCTGGGGGCCGCCGGCGGGCGCGTCGCCGGCGGCCCACGTCTCCACGGCGGTCCGTACGGCGGCGCCGGCCACGGCGGCGACGAAGCGCCGGCGGGCAGCGTCCTCGGCAACGTTGTCGTGCCCCTCAGGCGCCTCGACAGCCCGGGCCCTCTCGCCAAGCACCTCCCCCAAGGCATCCTCCGCGCCCCGGCACACCTCCGCCCACACCCTGCGCAGGGCGGGGCTGGAATCGGCCAGCCGGATCAGGGTGCGCACCCACTCCCAGGACGCGGCCGAGACGCCGCGGCCGGGCACCAGGGTGTGCCGTACGGCGTGCTCCAGGGCCGCGGGTGCGTCCAGTTCGGCGGGAGCCGCGCGGACGGCCGCCTCCCAGCGCTCGGCGCCCGCGGTGTAGAGCGGGGCGATGGCCTCCTCCTTGGAGGCGAAGTAGCGGTAGAAGGTGCGCGGGGCGATCCCGGCGGCCTGGGCGATGTCCTCGGCGCGGGTCGCCTTCAGACCGCGTCGGACGAAGAGTCCGGCGGCCGCGCGGGCGATGTCCATACGGGTCTCGGCCTTGCGCCGTTCGGTCAGCGACATGGACGATTCCGGCCGGTTCTGTGCGGGGGTGGTGCTGCTCACGTCGGCAGGCTATGCCGGTGTGGCACAATCTGCCATCCGGCGGGCCACCCCGGGGTTCAGGTTCGGGGTGCCCCGCCCTTCAGCCGTTCCCGCACTCCGGCCCGCCGTACCGGACGGAAAAGAGCCGGGCCCCGGCGCTCAGGGGGGAGAGGCGCCGAAGCCCGGCTCGGGAAGTCCCGGCACCGGGGGGAGTGTGCGTCGGGACTTGGCTCTGTGGTCTGGGGTCGGGTGCCGCCGGCGAGACCCGCGAAGGAACGGTCCTGCAAAAGCGGCCCCCGCAGGGCGCCTCTGCCTCGAACTCGCGCGCCCTGAAGGGTTGTTCCCGCCGCCCGGCCGATTGAAGCGATGGAACACGGCCATGTTTGCGCGGCCTTTCGCCACCCGGCGTACGCCCCTGCGCGGGCGCGGACACGGGGGCCGGTGTGCGCCGCCACGAGGGGCGACGCCATCGGTCCGGCATCCGTCCGGCGGGGGACGCCGGCGTACGGATCAGGCCGCCGCGTCGAAGCCGGTCTGGCGGGCCAGCTTCTTCAGCTCCAGCAGCGCGTGCTTCTCGATCTGCCGGATGCGCTCGCGGGTCAGGCCGTGCTCCTTGCCGACCTCGGTCAGCGTGCGCTCGCGGCCGTCCTCGATGCCGTAGCGCATCTTGATGATGGAGGCCGTGCGCTGGTCGAGACGGCCGATCAGGTCGTCCAGTTCCTCGCTGCGCAGCAGGGTCAGCACCGACTGCTCCGGCGACACGGCGGAGGTGTCCTCCAGGAGGTCGCCGAACTGGGTCTCGCCCTCGTCGTCCACGGACATGTTCAGCGAGACCGGGTCGCGGGCCCAGTCCAGGACGTCGACGACGCGCTCCGGGCTGGTGCCGAGCTCGGCGGCGATCTCCGCGGGCTCCGGCTCACGGCCCTGGTCGCGGTTGAACTCGCGCTGCACGCGGCGGATCCGGCCGAGCTCCTCCACCAGGTGGACGGGCAGGCGGATGGTGCGGGACTGGTCGGCTATGGAGCGGGTGATGGCCTGGCGGATCCACCACGTGGCGTACGTGGAGAACTTGAAGCCCTTGCGGTAGTCGAACTTCTCCACCGCGCGCACCAGGCCGGCGTTGCCCTCCTGGATCAGGTCGAGCAGGGGCAGACCGCTGCGCGGGTAGCGCCGGGCGACGGCGACGACCAGGCGGAGGTTGGAGCGGATGAAGACGTCCTTGGCGTGCTCACCCTCGGCGACGAGCGCTTCCAGCTCCTCGCGGGTGGCCTCGGCCTTGGAGTCCTCGAACCCGTCGAGGACCTGCTGCGCGAACACGCCGGCCTCGATCGCCTGGGAGAGCTCGACCTCCTTGGCGGCGTCGAGCAGCGGTGTGCGCGCTATTTCGTCGAGATACATGCCGACCAGGTCGCGGTCGGCGATCTCGCCGCCATGGGCGCGAACACTGCTTGCCGCGCCGGTGGTCTCGCCGGTGGCGGACTTACGACGGGCGACGGCACGGGTTGCCATGCGTGCTCCCTTGCGATGGTGGGTCAGCGGGTGGTCCTGGACGCCCGGTCACTCTGCTCGGGTGCCCTGCATCCGATGGAAACAACGACTGGAATCAGGACAGAATTCCCAGCCGGTCCCTCAATTTTTCCGATCTTGCAGTACCCTGTCGGGCCACACCCCGGCCGGCGGCGTCGACGGCACCGGCGGAGCCCCAGGTCAGACAGGAAATCGACGGGCTTCCCGACCGCTTCACCGGCCCTCGGCCACCGCGCGTGCGAGACGCCCGTCACTCCGGCAGCGGGCCCCCTCGACCGCTCTCCCACCCTGAAGACGAACAGCCTTCGCCAAAAGTTGCCGGAGGGCTCGCCCGAACCGGCTTGCGGTCGTCAGCCGAACTGCACGGACCGCTTGGCGAGCCCCATCCAGAACCCGTCGATCACCGATTTCTGTTCCCCGAGCTCGCCCGCCGCGTCGGCGGCGCCCATGGTCACGAACAGCGGCGCGAAGTGCTCGGTGCGCGGGTGCGCGAGACGGCCGGCCGGGGACTTGACGGTGAAGTCGAGCAGCGCGTCCACGTCACCCGTCTCCAGCGCGCGCCTGCCCCAGTCGTCGAACTCGGCCGACCAGCCGGGCACCCCTGCGCCGGTGTGCCGCAGGGCGGCGAGGTTGTGGGTGAAGAAGCCGGAGCCGACGATCAGCACACCCTCGTCGCGCAGCGGGGCGAGCCGGCGGCCGATCTCCAGCAGGCGCACCGGGTCGAGGGTGGGCATGGAGATCTGCAGGACAGGGATGTCGGCGGCCGGGAACATCTCCACGAGCGGGACGTAGGCGCCGTGGTCGAGGCCGCGGTCGGGGATGTCCTGGACGGGCATGCCGGGGGCGCGGAGCAGCTTGCGTACGGACGCGGCGAGATCGGGCGCGCCGGGGGCGTCGTAGCGGACGCGGTAGTAGTGCTCGGGGAAGCCCCAGAAGTCGTAGACAAGAGGGACGGTCTCGATCGCGCCGAGGGCGAGCGGGGCCTCCTCCCAGTGGGCGGAGACGATGAGGATCGCCTTCGGGCGGGGCAGATCGGCGGACCAGGCGGCGAGCTGGCCGGGCCAGACGGGGTCGTCCGCGAGCGGCGGGGCGCCGTGGGAGAGGTACAGGGCGGGCATGCGCTCCTGGGCGGTGGCGGACATGGTGGCGGCTCCCTCACACAGAACGCTTGAAATTTAAAGCTTCACCCACCATAGGCGCGGTTCGTTTAACTTTCAAGGAGTGCGTGCTTACAGTGGAAACCATGAACAGTGGAGCCGAGCCACACTGGCTCACCGCCGAGGAACAGCGCGTCTGGCGCTCCTACCTGCATGCCACCACCCTGCTCGAGGACCACCTCGACCGCCAGTTGCAGCGCGACGCGGGGATGCCGCACATCTACTACGGCCTGCTGGTGAAACTGGCCGAGGCTCCGCGCAGACGGCTGCGGATGACCGAGCTGGCCAGGGACGCCAAGATCACCCGGTCCCGGCTCAGCCATGCGATCGCGCGCCTGGAGAAGAACGGCTGGGTGCGCCGCGAGGACTGCCCCTCGGACAAGCGCGGCCAGTTCGCCGTGCTCACCGACGCCGGCTTCGAGGTGCTGCGCCGCACCGCGCCGGGCCATGTCACCGCCGTACGGCAGGCGCTGTTCGACCGGCTGAACCCGGAACAGCAGAAGTCCCTCGGCGAGATCATGGAGATCGTCGCCGAGGGACTTCAGCCCGCGGACGCGGGAGCGGACCTGCCCTGGCTGCGGTGAAGCTCTTTCACCGGTGAGCCGGGGCAGGTCCGGGGTGTCGTACGGCCGAGGCGTCCCCTTCCTCGGCCGTACGCACAGGGAGCTGCGGGGGTACCTCCCTCAGAAGTCGCCTCAGTGGGCGACCACCGGCACCGGCACCTCGTCCTCGACGCCCTCGCCGGAGGCGACCGGGGTGCTGCCCGGCTTGCCGGCGTTGATGAGGGTCAGGGCGATGACCGCCGAGACGGCCAGGATGCCGACGGCGAACCAGATGGCGCTGGTGTAGCCGTGCACCTGGGCCTGCAGCGCGACGAGCTGCTGCTGCGAGCGGCTGGTGGCCGAGCCGATGTGGTCCGCGATGTACGAGGTGGTCGCGGACGCGGCGATCGTGTTCAGCAGCGCGGTGCCGATGGCGCCGCCGACCTGCTGCGAGGTGTTGACCATCGCGGAGGCGACACCGGCGTCCTGCGGCCGGACGCCCTGCGTGGCCATGGACATGGCCGGCATGAACGCCGTACCCATGCCGAGGCCGAGCAGCAGCATCGCGGGCAGCAGCAGAGCGGCGTAGGAGGAGTCGATCTCCAGCTGGGTCAGCAGCAGCATGCCGAGGGCGGCGACCAGGAAGCCGGGGCCCATCAGCAGCCGGGGCGCGACCCGCGTCATCAGACGGGTGCCGATCTGGGTGGAGCCCGTGATCATGCCCGCGATCATCGGCAGGAAGGCGAAGCCGGTCTTGACCGGCGAGTAGCCCTTCACGATCTGCAGGTAGTACGTCAGGAAGAGGAACAGGCCGAACATCGCGATGATCGCGAGGCCCAGGGAGAGGTAGATACCGCCGCGGTTGCGGTCGGTGACCACGCGCAGCGGCAGCAGCGGGGCCTTGACCTTGGCCTCGACGACGACGAACGACACCAGCAGGACGGCGGCGGCGACGAACATGCCGACCGTCACCGAGTCGCCCCAGCCGTCGGACTCGGCGCGGGTGAAGCCGTAGACCAGCGCGACCAGGCCCAGGGTGGACAGCAGCACGCCGGGGATGTCGAGCGGGTTGCGGTTGCGGCCGCCCTCGGGCTCACGGATGACCAGATAGGCGCCCGCGGCCGCGACCACGGCGAACGGGATGTTGACGAAGAACGTCCAGCGCCAGTCCAGGTACTCGGTGAGGAAGCCGCCGAGGATCAGGCCGACGGCGCCACCGCCACCGGCGATCGCACCGTAGATGCCGAACGCCTTGGCGCGCTCCTTGGCGTCGGTGAACATCACCGCGAGCAGCGACAGCGCGGCGGGCGCGAGCAGCGCGCCGAACGCGCCCTGCAGCGCACGGGCGCCGAACATCATGGCGCCGGAGGTGGCGGCACCGCCGAGCGCGGAGGCCGCGGCGAACCCGCCGAGACCTATGACGAAGGCGCGCTTACGGCCCCACAGGTCGGCGATACGGCCGCCGAAGAGCAGCAGACCGCCGAAGGCGAGGGCGTAGGCGGTGACGACCCACTGTCGGTTGCCGTCGGTGATGCCGAGGTCCTGCTGGGCGGAGGGCAGCGCGATGTTCACGATGGTGGCGTCGAGGACGACCATCAGCTGCGCCAGCGCGATGAAGACGAGGGCCTTCCAGCGTCCCGGATCGGGGGCGAGGGAGGCCGGGGAGGAGGCCTTGGAGGCTGTTTCAGGCATGGAGGTACCCACTTCGGTACTACGTGACGGAAAAACGGGACTGAGTAAGAAACTGCGTAAGAAGGTCTAGGAGGACGTCGGCAGGAGTGTGGACTGCCGTGGAGCGCTGAACTGATCGGTCAGGCCTGGCGCAGGTCCTCCATGGTCAGGGCCGTCCCCGGCAGGACGGAGCGGGCCGGGGCCCGCAGTCCGTCCAGGAACAGCTGCAGATGGCGGTGGGCGAACCGGTCGACGTCGAGGCAGACGGTGCCGGCCGGGGGCCGGCTGAGCTGGGCGACCGCGACCATGAGGTCACCGAAGCCGACGTCGGGTCGGAGCTGGCCGGCCGCCTTGGCGCGGTCCATGATCGCCACGACCAGCCCCTCACACCGTACGCGCGTTTCCTCCAGGTCGGGGTGGTTTTTATCGAACGTGCTCTCGACCATCGGGCACAGCGCGCTGATCCGCTCGTCGACGGAGGCGTGCGCGAAGTGCTCCAGCGCCTCGAAGGCGTCCCCGGTCTCGGTGAGCGCCTTCTCGGCCGCCGCGACCGTACGGTCCATGACGGAGCAGACCACCTCGCGCACCAGCGCGTCGCGGTCCGGGAAGTGGCGGTACACCGTGGCGTTGCCGACGCCGGCCCGGCGGGCGATCTCGTCGAGCGGTACGTCGGGACCGAGCTCGGTGAACATCTCGCGGGCGGCGGTGACGATCCGCTCCCGGTTGCGCAGGGCGTCGGCACGCAGCCGGGTCGCCGGACGCGGCACGCGGGTGGCGGTCGTCTGCACGGCGTACTCCTTCGGATGAGTGGTGATTCTGAGCGGCGATCCGGGGAAAGGCTCCCCGTTTCGCCGTACGCACGATTAAACGGGGAAGGGCTCCCCGGTTATTTCCCGACCTCCGGAAGAATTCCTGTGACCTGAATCACGCCAGGTCGGCCGGGAATCGCACGATCGGTCCTGTCCAGCGCGCGCCGCCACGGCCTCCGACCGAGGGTGATCGCAAGGGTGCAGCCGGTGACCGGGGCTGCCCGGAGCGAAGGGCCCCTGCATGCAGCCGCAGCCGACCAGTCGCCGCATACGCCCCCGCCGGGCAGCCGCCCTCGCGTCCGTGACGGCACTGACCCTCGCGGTCAGCACCTCGGCCGGCACCGCCCGGCTGACGCACAGCGGCACGGCGTCCGGCCCCGGCCCCGCGGCACTGGCCCGCTCCTCCGCGCTGGGCCCCTGCATGATCAGCGGCGGGGCGGAGGTGCAGATGTCCGAGGGCGTGCCCACGACCACCGGGTACGCGCCCTCCACCGGCACCGTCCGCGCGCTGACCGTGATGGTCGACTTCTCCGACGCACCCGGCGAAGGCCGGGCCCTCGCCCGCTTCCGGGAGTTCTTCCCGCAGACCCAGGAGTGGTTCCGCACCGCCAGCTACGGCCGCCTGGACTACCGCCCCGAGGCGCCGATCACCGGCTGGCTGCGCATGCCGCGGCCGTTTCGCGAGTACGGCATAGAGCGCGGCGCGCCCTTCGAGCCCGGCTACCGCCGCCTCGTCCAGGACATCGTGGCGGCGGCCGACACGAGGGTCGACTTTCGCGCGTACGACCTCCTGAACGTCCTGGTCACCCCCAACGCGGGGCCCTCCGCCCTGGACACCGTCCTGTCGGTGACGTTCGCCGGCAACCCCGACGCCCCGGTCGCCGACGGGGTGCCCGTCGCCAACGCGTCCTTCGTCTACTCCCGCCAGGACGACGGCTCCGGCTCCTACGACCGCACCGGCTACCGCGTCCTGCCGCACGAGAACGGCCATGTCTTCGGGCTGCCCGACCTCTACACCCAGGAGGGCGGGGGCGCGGTCGGCCACTGGGACATCATGAGCGAGGACTGGGGGGCCAACAACGACTTCCTCGGCTGGCACAAGTGGAAGCTGGGCTGGCTGGACCCGTCGCAGGTCTCCTGCGCGGCGGCGCCCGGCGTCAGCGAGTACGAGCTGACCCCGCTCGCGCGGGCCGGCGGTCCGAAGCTGCTCTTCGTCCCGCTCGACCGGCGCACCGGCTACGCCGTCGAGCTGCGCACCCGCGGCGGCAACGACGAGAGCGTGTGCCGTCCCGGCGTCCTCGTCTACAAGGTCGACGCCGACGTGGACACCGGCCAGGGCCCGGTCCGTGTCCACGACTCCCGCCGGGACAGCGGCGGCTGCACCCGCAGCCCCAATGTCCACGCCGAGCTGTCCGACGCCCCCTTCACCCCCGGCGAGACCTTCAAGGACCCCCGGCACGGGGTGACGATCGCGGTGGCGGGGGCGGATCTGGACGGGGTGTACCGGGTGCGGGTGACCCGGAAGCAGTAGGCACGTCTTCCGCACGGGCACGCTCCCTGGCGGTGGTGGGCAGATGGGCGGCCGCGTAGCGCAGACAGGGCGCGGCCATGGCCGAGGTCGCGATGGCGACCAGCACGATCACGGTGTACATGGCGGGGCTGAGCACTCCCAGGCGCAGCCCGGTCAGCGCGATGATCACCTGGATGACGCCGCGGGCGTTGAGGCTGCCCGCCAGGGCGAGGGCCTGCCAGCGGTCGAGGCCGGTGGCGAAGGCGCCGACGAAGACGCCGAGGAACTTGCCGCCGACCGCGACCGCGAGCACCAGCAGCGCGGTGCCCAGGACGGCCGGGCGGGCCAGCGCGCCCAGGTCCATGCGCAGTCCGGCGGTGGCGAAGAACAGCGGCGCGAGGACGGTCGACACGACGGTGCGCAGCCCGCGCAGGGACTCGGCGACCGGCATGCCGGAGGCGCTGATGGCGAGCCCGCACAGGAATGCCCCGAAGACGGCCTCGAGACCGAGGGCCACGGCGGCGGCCGAGGCGGAAAGGATCATGGTGACGACCGCTGCGGTCGTGGCGCCCTGGTCCCCGGTACGGCCGACGGCCCGCAGGATCGCCCCGAGCGCTATGGGAGCCACGGTCGCGGACGCGAGGAGGAAGGCGACGACGACGGTGAGGGCCACGGCGAGGTCTCCGGCGCGCACCCCGGTCGTGGCCATCATGGAGACCACGGACAGCAGCAGCCAGCCGGCGATGTCGTCGAGGAGCGCGGCGCCCAAAGACAGTTGGGCCACGTCCCGGTGCAGCAGCTTCAGGTCCGCGAGGATCTTGGCGATGACCGGGATGGCGCTGACGCACAGCGCCACGCCGAGGAACCCGGCGCGGACGGCGGGCTCGGCCGTGGGGCCGAACATCGAGGCGGGCAGCAGCAGGCCGACTCCCAGTCCGGCGAGCAGCGGAAGCGTCAGCCCGCCGAGTCCGACCGCGGCGATCTCCCGCTTGCTGCGGCGGATCAGGCCCAGGTCGCAGTGGATGCCGGTCAGACCGACGAACAGCAGCACACCGAGCTGCGTCACCGCGTCCAGCAGATGCACCGGCGCGGGGTCGTGCGGGAACAGCCAGTGCGCCACGCCCGGGGCCACATGCGGCAGCACCGTCGGACCGAGGACGATCCCGGCGCACAACTCCCCCGTCACCGCAGGCAGCCTGCACCGTGCGGCGAGCCTGCCCAGCACGGTGGCCGTCGCCAGCAGCGCGGCGCACTGCGCGAGCAGCACCAGCAGGGCGGCCCCGGGCAGCGGTGCGACGGGCGCGGCGCCCAGCACGGGGCCCGCCCCGACGGCGAGCGGCGTCATGCCGCCCGCCCCGGCCGGTCGTGAGGTCGCCGATGCATGGTCGTCTCTCCATGGGTCGGGGACGGCGAAGGAGACCGGGAAGGTCCCGGGCAGGGACAGTCCGGCCGTACGGTGCGGTGCGGTGCGGTCTGGTGCCGTGCGGTGAACGGCGCCGGGGCAGCCCGGGGCGGCTCGGCGGGACGCGGGGGTCCTGCCTCGTGCCCGGGGCTGCCCGGTGCTCAGCGGCCGTTCAGGACGGACCGGTAGACCTCGGTGGTCCGGGCGGCGGCCCGGTCCCAGGAGAACGCGGTCTCCACGCGTGCGCGTCCGGCCTTGCCGAGTCGTTCTCTGAGCCGCGCGTCGTCGAGCAGCTCGTTGACGGCCTCGGCGAGTTCCTTGGCGAACATGTCGAGGGCGACGGGTTCGCCCGTGCGGGAGTGGTCCAGCGGCACCAGCAGGCCGGTGCGGCGGTGCTGGACCACTTCAGGGATGCCTCCGGTGGCGGTGGCCACCACGGCCGTTCCGCAGGCCATCGCTTCGAGATTGACGATGCCCATGGGTTCGTAGAGCGAGGGGCAGACGAAGACGGAGGCGTGCGTGAGGAGCTGGCGCAGCGAGGTGCCGTCGAGCATCTCGTCGATCCGCACCACTCCGGGACGTGCCCGGCGCAGTGCCTCCACCAGATGGTCGACCTCGGCGGCGATCTCCGGGGTGTCCGGTTGTCCGCAGGCGAGGACCAGCTGGGCTTCGGGGTGGAGCAGGAACCCTGCCCGCAACAGGTGTTGCAGGCCCTTCTGACGGGTGACCCGGCCGACGAAGAGCACGATGGGCCGGCCGGGGTCGATACCGAACCGCTCCAGTGCCGCGGTCCGGTGGTCCGCCTGGTACCGCTGCGGGTCTATGCCGTTGTGGATGACGTGGATCCTGTCCGGCGCCACCTCGGGATAGACCCGCAGGATGTCGTCCCGCATCGCTCGGGAGACGGCGATGACCGCGTCGGCCCTGACGATGCTGGAGCCCTCCAGCCAGCTGGACACGGCGAACCCGCCGCCGAGCTGCTCGGCCTTCCACGGCCTGAGCGGTTCCAGGCTGTGCATGGTCATGATGTGCGGCACCTGGTGCAGCAGTCCGGCGATGTGCCCGGCGGCGTTGGCGTACCAGGTGTGGCTGTGCACGACATCCGCGCCCCGGCAGTCCTGCGCGACGAGCAGGTCGGTGCCGAGGGACTGGATGGCGGGGTTGCTGCCGCGGAAGGGCTGGGGCACGCCGTAACCCTGTGTCCCCGGCTCGTTGACCGGCGTCCCGAAGGAGCGGACCCGGACGTCGATGATGCGGCGCAGCGCGCGGGTGAGTTCCCCCGCGTGCACTCCGGCGCCTCCGTAGACCTCCGGCGGATACTCCCGGGTCAGTAGATCGACACGCATGCTGTACGGCTCCCCCCGGGGCACCGCCTCAGCAGCAGGCCGGGTCGAAGCTCGGGCTGGTGCTCGGGCCCGGGAAGAGGCCGGAGCTGCTGGTGCCGGTGGTGCTGCCCGTGTTGTCGGCGAGAGCCGAGGAAGAGGCGAGGCCGGCGACGCCGGAGAGGGTCGCGGCGCAGACGAGGGCGGCCAGCAGGGTTGTCAGGTGCTTGCTCATGGATGTCTCCCCCAACGGATGAGCGATCGGGTCCCCCCCGATCGACTTGACACCATGAGTCAAACAGACTTCACAAGCTTTGTCAAACATAGTCATGAGCTGTCAGACGCCAGTCAACTCACTCGCCCGCGCCCGACCCGCACCCGACCCGCGTCCGCGGCGCCGGCGTGAGCACGAAAAAACAGGGCAACCTGCCGGAAGGCAGAGGAGTCTCAGACTGACAGGCACCATTGAGCCAGAGTGGCGTCGATCCGACCGGTCTGAATCCAGACAAACATTCGCGCCCGATCCGACCCGAGGGAGTGGACTACGCAGGCAGCCCCGTGCATATGACAGAACGGAGGAAGTGATTCAGCCATGCGAGCAGGAGGCCCAAACCTTCACATATGGACCACACCTCAGGAAGTCGATGACATGGATACTTGGTGAGAGTCACCGGCAGGGTAAAACTTAGTCAATGAAGGTAAAAGCCGAGTGTCACAAATTGACTGCACCGGTCGACGTCAAGGCCGCAACCCGGTCCTGAGGCAGGAGTGAGATGGACCAGAACAACCCCATCGCGGTCGGCAAACGGCTGCGCGACCTACGCAAGCGCAAGGGACTGCACCAGCGCGACCTCGCATCACAGGACGTATCGGGCAGCTACATCTCTCTGATCGAGTCCGGCAAGCGCTACCCGTCCGACGCTGTCTTCGCGAGCCTGGCCGAACGGCTGGGCTGCACCGTGGAGTACCTGCGCGACGGGCGGCACGAGTCACGCGCGAAGGAGCTCCAACTGAAGGTCGCCTTCGGCGACATGGCGCTGCGCAACGGCGACAACGGCGAAGCGCTGCAGGCGTACAGCGAGGCACTCGGCCAGGCCGACCAGCTCGACGCCACCACGATCCGCCGGGCCCGCCGCGGCCAGGCCCACGCCCTGGAGAAGCTGGGGCAGCTGGAAGCGTCCATCCCCCTGCTGCACGAGCTGTACGAGGACCCTGAGACCGTCCCGGGCTCTCAGGAGTGGACCCAGCTGGCGGTGGCCCTGTGCCGCTGCTACCGGGCGGTGGGCGACCTCACGCTCGCCGTGGAGCTGGGCGAGGCGGCGCTGTCCCGGCTGAGCACCCTCGGGCTGGACGTCACCGACGACCATGTGCAGCTCGGGGCCACGCTCATAGCCTGCTACCGCGACCGCGGGGACCTCACCCGCGCCCATCTGCTGGCCAACCGGCTGCTCGGCACCGCGGAGGAGGCGCAGTCCCGCAGCGGCAGAGGCGCCGTGTACTGGAACGCCGGTCTGGTCGCCGAGTCCCGCGGACAGACCGACGAGGCTCTGGCCCTGGTGGAAAGGGCCCTGGTGCTGATGGCGGAGGATGACAACGTTCGCCATCTCGCCATGCTCCGGCACGCGGCCGGGTGGCTGATGCTCGCCTCCGAGACGCCCGATCTTCCGCGTGCCAAGGAGCTGCTGACTCAGGCTCAGGAAGCGCTGGTGCAGGTGGGCAGCGCCGGCGAGCAGGCGGAGTGCGAGGTCAACCTCGCCTACGTCGAGATGCGCATGGGCGAGCTGGACTCGGGCATCGCCCGCGCCAAGCGGGCCCTGGGGCTCATCGGGGCGGAGGCGAGGGCCGAGGCCGTGCACGCCCGGCTGGCCGTCGCCGAGGGCATGCTGCTCAAGGGAGACGGCGACCAGGCCATGGCCGCGCTGCGGGCCGCGGAACGGCAGCTGGGGCATCTGCCCAGCAGCCGGACCACGGCCAAGTTCTGGAGCCACATCGGCGACCTGTGGACCCAGTGCGAGAGCCACACCGAGGCCACCAACGCCTTCCGCCAGGCCCTGGCGGAGGTGGGCCTGCGCCCCTGGCACGTCACCACCGGGGTACTGAGCGGCAACCCCGCCTGAGGGCACGCGCACCCGCGCGGCGCGGCGGGGCCGGCCCGTCACGGCCGTCCCCGCCGTCGCCGCTCAGTCCGAGCTCGTGCCGAGTACACGGTCGGTCGGCCGGCGCACCCGGTCCGCGGTGAGGCCTCGGCGTTCAGCCGCGGCACCGGGTTCGGTGACGGCAGCCCGTGGGCCGAACCGCGCCCCGTCGCCGAGGGTGGCGGCCGGCCCGTCCCCCGGCGCGGGCGAGGACTCGCGCATGGCACGGGCCGCCGCAGTCCGTGGCGCCCCGATCGGCCGAGCGCGGACCGCGCCGAGGCGGTGGGCGGCCGCCGCGTCGAGCGCCTGCGGCACCGGGCCGCGCAGGCCGGGCGCGAGGCCTGTGGTCTCAGTCCTCATGGTGGAGGTCCTTGTCCGGCTCCGCCGAGGAGGCGTCGGCCTCGGTGAGGCGGGGGCTCAGCCACAGGGTGGCCAGGGGCGGGAGGGTCAGCAGCGTGCTGTGGTCCTGGCCCTGCCAGGGCGCCGGGTCGGCGATGACCGGAGCGGTGGCCGAGCCGCTGCCGCCGTAGCGCGGGGCGTCGGTGTCGAGCACGATGTGCCAGCGGCCGGGGCGGGGCAGGCCGATGCGGTAGCCCTCGCGGACCACCGGGGAGAAGTTGCTGACGCAGACCAGCGGCTCGCCCGCGGCGGAGCGGCGTACGAACGCGATGACGTTGTCGGCGGCCGCGTCCGCCGCCAGCCAGGTGAAGCCTGCCGGATGCGAGTCGAGCTGCCACAGGGCGGGCTCGGCGCGGTACCCGTGGTTGAGGTCGCGGACCAGGTCGCGCACCCCGCGGTGGTCGGAGCCGGCCGGCCGGTCCTCGTCCAGCGCCCACCACTGCGGACCCTTGTCGTGGTCCCATTCGCCGCCCTGGGCGAACTCCTGGCCCATGAACAGCAGTTGCTTGCCCGGGTGGGCCCACATGAAGCCGTACAGGGCCCGCAGGGTGGCGCGCTGCTGCCACCAGTCCCCCGGCATCTTGGCGACCAGGGAGCCCTTGCCGTGCACGACCTCGTCGTGGGAGAGCGGCAGCAGGAAGTTCTCCGAGTAGGTGTACGTCATCGCGAACGTGAGCTCGTGGTGGTGCCAGGCCCGGTGCACCGGCTGCCGGGCCAGGTACAGCAGGGTGTCGTGCATCCAGCCCATGTTCCACTTCAGCCCGAAGCCGAGGCCGCCGCGGCCGTGCGGCGCGACATCGGTGGGCCGGGTCACGCCGTCCCAGGCGGTGGATTCCTCGGCGATGGTCACCACGCCCGGGCAGCGGCGGTAGACGGTGGCATTCAGCTCCTGAAGGAACCGCACCGCCGCCCAGTTCTCGGTGCCGCCGTCCTCGTTGGGCGTCCAGGCGCCGTGGCCGCGCGAGTAGTCGAGGTAGAGCATGGAGGCGACGGCGTCCACCCGCAGGGCGTCGATGTGGAACTCCTCGCACCAGTACACGGCGTTGGCGACGAGGAAGTTGCGCACCTCCGGGCGGCCGTAGTCGAACTCCAGGGTTCCCCAGTCGGGATGCTCGGCGCGCAGCGGGTCGGCGGGCTCGTACAGCGCCTGCCCGTCGAAGGCGGCCAGGGCCCAGTCGTCCTTGGGGAAGTGCGCGGGCACCCAGTCCAGGATGACGCCGATGCCGGCCTGGTGGAGGGCGTCGACCAGGTACTTGAAGTCGTCCGGGGTGCCGAGGCGGGCGGTGGGCGCGTAGAAGCCGGTCACCTGGTAGCCCCAGGAGCCGCCGAAGGGGTGCTCCATCACGGGCAGGAACTCCACGTGGGTGAAGCCCAGGCCGGACACGTAGGCGGGGAGCTGCTCGGCGAGCCGGCGGTAGGTGAGGCCGGGCCGCCAGGAGGGCAGGTGCACCTCGTAGACGGACATCGGGGCCTCGTGCGCGGGGGTCGCGGCCCGGCGGGCGAGCCAGTCGGCGTCCTGCCAGGTGTGGGCGGAGTCGTGCACCACCGAGGCGGTGGCGGGCGGGCACTCGGCCGAGCGGGCCAGCGGGTCGGCCTTGTGCAGGACGCGGCCGTCGCGGGTGTGGATCTCGTACTTGTAGCGCGTACCGGCCCCCACGTCGGGCACGAACAGCTCCCACACGCCGCTGCTGCCGAGGGAGCGCATCGGGTGCCCGCCCGGGCACCAGCCGTTGAAGTCGCCGCTGAGCCGGACCCCGACGGCGTTCGGGGCCCACACCGCGAAGGCGGTGCCGGTCACCCCGTCCAGGGTGACCACCCGCGCGCCGAGGGCCCGCCACAGCTGCTCGTGGCGGCCCTCGGAGATCAGGTGGAGGTCGAGCTCGCCGAGGGTGGGGGCCATCCGGTAGGCGTCGTCCTGCTCGTACTCCAGGCCGCCCGCGTAGGTGATCGCGATGCGGTAGTCGGGGGCCTCGTCCCAGGGCAGCAGGCCGGTGAACAGTCCGTCCCGGTCGTGGACGAGCTCCACCTCCTCGTCGCCGAAGCGCAGGGCGACGCGTTCCGCCAGCGGGCGCAGGACCCGCACCGCGACGCCGTCCGCCACGCGGTGGGCGCCGAGCACGCCGTGCGGGTCGTGGTGACGGCCCGAGAGCAGCCGGTCGGTCTCCTCGGCGGCGGGCGGGGCGGGCTGCGGACGCCGGGGCAGGGTGCGGGCCGGGGGCGGCAGGCTCACGGTGATGGTTCCTCACATTTCGGTGGGCGGGAGCGGAGGGGTGGTGGTGCGGTCAGCGGTCAGCGGCCTGAGGTCAGGCGGGTGAGGGCGGCCAGGGGGACGGTCAGCCGGTCGGGGCGGTGCTCGGCCTCGTACCGGGCCTCGTAGACCGCCTTGTCCGCTTCCAGGGCGCGCAGCAGGACGGGGTGGACGCGGGGGTCGAGGCCGCCGGCGGAGGCGTAGCCGGCGATGAAGGCGCGGCGGTTGCGGACGGCCCAGGCGTAGCCGCGGCGGGCCCGGTGCAGCGGCCGGACCGGTCCGTCGGGCACGGCCGTGACACGGACCCGGTCCAGCGCCTCCTGGGCGGCGTAGTCGAAGGAGCGCAGCATGCCCGCGACGTCGCGCAGAGCGGGCTCGGGCAGCGTGCGTTCGGCGAGCGGCCGGGAGGGTTCCCCCTCGAAGTCGATGATCTTCCAGCCGTCCGGGGTGCGCAGCACCTGGCCGAGGTGCAGGTCGCCGTGGATGCGCTGGGAGGCGGGCGCCCCGCCGCGCTCGGCGACCGCCGCGTAGTCGTCGTACAGGCGCAGGACCCGGCCCGTGTACGGCTCCAGGCCGGGCACCTCCCGGACGGTCTCGCGCAGTCGGCGGCGCATCCGCGCGACCTGGTCCGTGACCCGCTGCCCGGTCGTGGGGTGGTGGCCGAACACCTCGGCCAGCGCCGTGTGCAGGGCGGCCACCTCGGCGCCGAGGGCGCGGGCGTCGTCGGTGAAGCCGCCGGTGGCGGGGACGGTGGGGCAGCTGCCGGTGACGCAGCGGGCGGCGTGGGCGGTGGCCAGGCTCCAGCCGTCGCCCTCGTTGGGCAGGTACTCGGTGAGTACGCCGAGGACCGTGGCGGGCAGCCCGGGACCCTCGGTGTGCAGCCAGCCGGCCAGCCGGGCGGTGCCGCGGTAGCCGTGGCCGGTCAGCGCGCGCAGGGTGTCGGTCTCGGGGTGGTCGCCCGCGGCGGGCTGCCGTACGAGCTTCAGCAGCAGCCGGTCCCCGTAGGCGACGCTGGTGTTGCTCTGCTCGGCGGACAGCGGCCGGGGCGTGCCGGCGGCGGTGAGGGGCACGGCCCCGGTCAGGGTCAGCCGGGGGCCGGGGGCCGTGCTGTCGTCCCCGGCCGGGAGCCGGTGCAGCAGCGCGGTCATCAGCGCGGGGTCCTCGGTCGCCTCGTACAGCCACCAGCCGGCCCAGCGGCCCCCCTCCGCGCGGCCTACGACGGCGGGTGCGAGGGCGGCCGGGACGGCGGGCCGCAGTCCGAGCACGAGCTGGTAGCGGTGGCGGGCGCCCGAGGAGTGGTGGGCGTCGAGCAGGGTGTGCAGCAGCGCGGCGGAGCCGTCCTCGTGCACGACGGTGGACCGGACGGGGGTGAGCCGGGTGAGGCAGCCCGCCGCATGGGCGTACCAGCGGCGGGTGGTCAGCCACGGCAGCAGCACGGGCAGCAGGGCGCCGAGCAGTTCGTCGCCGCGGGCGAGTGTGCGGGCGTCGAGACAGGTGGGGCAGGCCTCGGCCGCGGCGGGCGCGGTCATCGCCGCTCCCCGGCGGTGACGGTGAACAGGTGCGCCACCTGGTGCCGCGGGTCGAGGCGTACGTAGTTCGCGCCGCCCCAGGTGTACGACGCTCCGGTCAGCTCGTCCTGCACGGGCACCGGGTCGTCGGCGCCGAGGCCGAGGGCGGTCCGGTCGAGGAAGACGGTGGCCTCGTGGGCGTGGTGCGGGTCGAGGTTGACGACGACGAGCACGGTGTCCGTCCCGCGGCGCTTGGAGTAGGCGAGGATCTGGTCGTGGTCGGTGGCGTGGAAACGCAGGTTGCGCAGCTCTTGCAGGGCGGGGTGGGCGCGGCGCCACCGGTTGAGGAGGGTGATCAGGGGCGCGAGGGTGTCGCCCGACGCCTCGGCGCCCGCCCAGTCGCGGGGCCGCAGCTGGTACTTCTCCGAGGCGGCGTAGTCCTCCGAGCCCTCTCTGAGCGGGGTGTTCTCGAAGAGTTCGTAGCCGGAGTACACGCCCCAGGAGGGTGAGGCGGTGGCGGCGAGAACGGCCCGCACGGCGAACGCGGGACGGCCGCCGTGCTGGAGGTAGCCGGGCAGGATGTCGGGAGTGCTGGGGAACAGGTTGGGCCGCATGTGGGCGGCGGCCTCGCCGGTCAGCTCGCCGAGGTAGTCGGTCAGTTCCTGCTTGGTGTCGCGCCAGGTGAAGTAGGTGTACGACTGGTGGAAGCCGACCTTGGCGAGGGTGTGCATCATCGCGGGCCGGGTGAAGGCCTCGGCGAGGAACAGCACATCGGGGTCGGTGCGGGCGATGTCGCCGAGGACGCGTTCCCAGAACATGACCGGCTTGGTGTGCGGGTTGTCGACGCGGAAGACGCGTACTCCGTGGGACATCCAGTGCCGCAGGACGCGCAGCGTCTCGGCGACCAGGCCCTCGAAGTCGGTGTCGAAGTCGATCGGGTAGATGTCCTGGTACTTCTTCGGCGGGTTCTCGGCGTACGCGATCGTCCCGTCGGCCCGGTGGGCGAACCACTCCGGGTGCCGGGTCACCCAGGGGTGGTCCGGCGAGCATTGCAGGGCGAAGTCCAGCGCCACCTCCAGGCCCAGCCGGCGGGCGCGGGCCACGAACGCGTCGAAGTCGTCCAGGGTGCCGAGGTCGGGGTGGATCGCGTCGTGCCCGCCGTCGGCGGAGCCGACCGCCCAGGGCGAGCCGACGTCGTACGGGCCGGCGGTCAGGGTGTTGTCGGGGCCCTTGCGGTGGGAGGTGCCGATGGGATGGATGGGCGGCAGATAGAGCGATGTCGAAGCCCATCTCGGCTACGGCGTCCAGGCGGGCGGCCGCGGTGCGCAGGGTGCCGGAGACCGGTGGGCGCAGGCCTTCGGGGTCGAGGAGGGCGCCCTCGGAGCGGGGGAAGAACTCGTACCAGGAGCCGAACAGGGCGCGGGTGCGGTCCACTTGGAGGGGGTGCGGGCCGGAAGCGGTGACCAGCTCCCGCAGCGGATGCCGCTCGAGCACACCGGCGAGCGCCTCGGCTGGGGGCAGCTCACCGCGCCGCAGACCAACGACGGCGTCCCGTACGACCGCCCGGTCCTGCTCCCCCGGTATCCCTTCGGCTGCGCGCTCCAGGAGCCGGGCGCCCTCCTCGAAGAGCAGCGCCAGTTCGTCACGGGCCGTCGTGGTGTCCGGGTCGGCGTGCGTCCACACCTCGGCGGCGTGCCGCCAGGTCGCCAGCGGGTCGGCCCATGCCTCCACGGTGAAGCTCCAACGGCCGGGCGCGGGTGCGGCGACCTCCGCGCTCCAGCGGTCGGTGCCGGGATGCTCCTCGCGCATCGGCACGACCGGCCCCGGCCTGCCCTGCGCATCCCTCAGCACCACCCGCGCCCCCACGGCCCCGTGTCCCTCCCGGAACACCGTGGCCCTCACCATGAACCCCTCCCCCACCACCGCCTTCGCCGGCCGCCGGCCCTCCTCCACCCGCGGACTCACCTCCACCACCGGAATCCGCCCCACAGCCGGCCCCGGCCCCTCCGTCCCGTCGTCCACAAGCAGCGAGGGCATCCCGTCGGTCTGGGCGGTCATGGTCCGGGTCTCCTTCGGGGGGCGGGGCAGGGGTGCGGTGGGCAGGGCTTGGCTTGGGGGTGCGGGTAGGTCGTGGGTTGGTCGGGCCATGCGAGGTCTTCGGGCCGACGGGACGGGTGGCGGGTCGCGACACGGGCTGGGCGGAGAGGGTTGGCCTGTCGTAGGGAGCTGGGCTGTCGGAAAGAGGGCGGGCTGTCGGAAAGAGGGCGGGGGAACGGCGGTCGGCGTGGCCAGTCGGCGGCCAGGGCCTGTCTTCCGGATCAGGTCGGCTGAAAGGGACTGCGCTTCTCGGCCGAGCCGAGCGGGGCCTGCAAGGCAGAGGAGGGCGGCGACGCGATGGGGGACCCCCGCGCGAGCTTCGGTCGGCCACGAGCTCGGTCGTCCGAGGGGATGCGCGGCCATCCGCTGCCGAGTCGGTCGGCCGGCGGCAGAGCCCTGGCCGACGGCCGCCATGCCCTCTCAGGCACCGGCCGACCCGGTCGTGCGGCGGCCGGGGCAGTCCCGCATCCGCGTCCGGTCTCCGCCGACCGCAGGGCTGCCGTACGGCAACCAGACGCCTCGGACGGCGACCGGAACGGCCGTCCACGCGCGGGGACTTCATCCCGCGAGCAGGCCGGTCGGTCGGAGGCCACTCGTTCAGGCGACGGCAGTGAACTGCGGACGGCCGCCGGCCCGGTCGGCCGACAGTGGTCCTTCACCCACCGCCCGGACATGTCGTACGGCGGCCGGCCCGATCAGCAGCCGGCGGCATGACCTCTCGGACCCGGGGGCTTCTTGAGCCCCGACCAGGCCGATCAGCCGCCACCGGACGCCCGGCCCCCGGCTCCCGGCCCCCAGCTCCCGGCCCCCGGCTCCCGGCTCCCGGCCGATCAGCCGACCGTGGACCACCGCCCCCACCCTGACCACTCGAACCCAAACCGACCACTCGAACCCCACCCCCGCCGATCAGCCGGCGGCAGCCTCACGCCGCCGTCAGCCCCGGCCGGGTCGTGCGGTGGGCGAGGCGGTCGATGATGGTGCGGGCGAAGACGTGGCAGTGGTCGCCGGTGCGGGCGGTGACGAGGTCGCCGTCGTCGACGACGTCCTGGTCGACGTAGACGCCGCCCATGTTCTTCAGGTCGCCCAGAAGGTTGTTGTGGACGACCGCGCGGCGGCCCTCGACGACCTGGGGGATCGGCGCGGCGAGCCACATGCCGTGGCAGATGATGCCCTTGACGATGGCCGGGTCGGCGAACGCGCGGCGCAGGAAGGCGGTGGCGGGGGGCAGCTTGTCGACGTCCTCGGTGTAGCGCAGCCGGTCGGCGACCATGCCGGAGGGCACGATGACCGCGGAGAACTCCTTGAGCGCGTACTCGTCCATGTCCTCGAAGGACTCGCTGACGGTGAACGGCATACGGTGCTCATGCCCCCGGAAGACGATCCGCTCGTTGCCCCACAGCCTGGTCAGGAAGTGGACGCGGGCGCCCTCCTCGGCGAACCGCCGCTGGTAGTACAGGATTTCCGGTTCGTAGAAGTCGCTCTCCATGAGGACCGCTACCTTCTGTCCGTGCAGGCGCACTTCAGTCCCCTCCTTTCCTTCTCGGGTTTCCTTCTCAGGAATCCCGGCCTATGACCAGGTCGATGAGGAACGGTCCGGGGTGGGCCAGGGCCTCGGTGATCGCCGGGGCGACCTGGTCGTACTTCTCCACCCGGACCGCGGGCACGCCCAGCGCGGCGGACAGGGCGCTGAAGTCGATCGCGGGGCGGCTCAGGTCGAACAGGTCGGGGAAGTCGTGCTGTTCGACGCCGACCGTCCGCCAGTACTCGGTGATGTTGTTGTCGAGCAGCTTGTAGCGGCCGTTGTTGCAGATGACGAACTTGGCGGCGATGTCGTACCGCGCGGCGGTCCACAGCGCCTGCGGGGTGTACATGCTGCCGCCGTCGCCGGTGAAGCCGACCACCGTACGGTCGGGATGGGCGAGCTTGGCCCCGATCGCGCCGGGGATGCCGACCCCGAGCGAACCGCCCCTGGTCTGGAACCAGTTGCCGGGCGTGGTCGGCGGAAGGTGGCGGAAGATGCCCGGGGAGGCGGTGAGCGCCTCGTCGAAGAGAATGGCGTCGGGGGGGAGTTGACGGGCCAGTTCACGGGCGAACGCCGATGCCGAGAGCGGCAGTTGCTCCTCCCCCGACTCCGGTGCGTCCGCCCTCGCCCGCTCGGCCGCCTTCTCCTCCGCGAAGCGCGCCGTACGGGCCGACGCCGAGGCCCGCTGCTCCCCGGTCATGTGCCGTTGCAGGGCGGCGGCCAGCAGGCCCAGCGTCTGCTTGGGGTCGGCGACGAAACCGACGTCGACGGGGAAGTTCTTGGCGATCGCCGCGCTGTCCAGGTCGACATGGACGATCCGCGCGTCGGGCGCGAACACCCCGTCCAGGGCCGGGTAGACCTCGGGAAGGGCGTACGTGCCGCACAGCAGGACGGCGTCGGCCGCCGAGGTGACCTTGCTGCTGGAGCTGCCGAACATGTGGCCCAACTGCCCCTTGTAGCAGGGGTGGTCGGCCGACAGGTTCACCTCGGCCCAGTCGGCGCCCCACACCTCGGCGCCCCACACCTCGGCGAGCCGGGCCAGTTCGTCCTGCGCGCCGGAGAAGTGGACCCCGTCGCCGGCGATCACCAGCGGCCGCCGCGCGTCGGCGATCAGCCGGGCCGCCTCCTGGACGGCCTCCATGGTGGGGCTGGTGACGGTGTCCAGGTAGGAGGTGGGGACGGCCGGCTCATCGGTGTCGGCGTCCATCACATCGGCGGGCAGCACCACGAGCACCGGGCCGTACGGCGGGGTCGCCGCGGTCTTCAGGGCACGGCGCAGGGTGCGCAGCGTGGAGCGCGGGTCGACGACACGGGTGGCCCACTTGGTGACCGGGCGGGCCATGCCCACCAGGTCGGCGGCCATCTGCGCCTCCATGGCGTCGTAGGCGAGACCCGCCTCGCCCACGACGGCGACGAGCGGGGCGTGGCCGCGCATCGCCTGGTAGAGCATGCCGATGCCGTTGCCGAGGCCGACACCGGAGTGCAGCTGGATCAGGGCGGGCTTGCGGGTGGCCCGTGCGTAGCCGTCGGCGATGCCCACGACCGCGGCCTCCTGCAGGCCCAGCACGTACTCCAGGTCGGGGAACCCCCGCAGCTCGTCCAGGAACCCCTGCTCCACCGTCCCTGGGTTGCCGAACATGTGGCGGATGCCGTCGGCCTGGAACTGTTCGAGAATCGCCACGCGGGCGGGCCTGCTGGCGGCCATGGGTGTGCGCCTCTTTCCGGGTGAGGGGGTGGGGGACAGGGGCGGCGACGCCGAGCGCGCCGCCCGTGACGTCGGCGGTGGCTCAGGCCTTGAAGCCCCACTGCCGCAGCCCCTGCTCCAGCACCTCCACGACCTTCTGGCCGGTGAGGTAGGAGTCGGGGGTGGAACGGCCGGTGATGAAGGGGTAGTCGACGATCACCGACGTCTCCTTGCCGAAGTTCCCGTGGTAGGCGCCGCCGGGGGCGGTGGCGTCCCGCAGGATGTACTCCAGCGGGTACGGGGGCGGGCCGATCACGAAGTCGGTGCCCATGAAGCCGGTGCCGTCCTTGTAGTCGTACTCGATGCAGTGCCCGGTGACGTGCTTGCCGGCGATGATGCTGGCCCGGTCGTCCTGCTCGCGGGCGAAGGCCAGGCAGGCCACGCCGTAGCACTCGGCGGCGATCGGCAGGTCGAGGTTGTGGAAGGCGAGGATGAGGTCGTGGACGCGCCAGTTGTTGGCGAGGTCCACGATGGGTCCGCTGCCGCCGACGATGAGCAGCGCGTCGTAGCGGTCGGCGACCTGCGCCTGGACGTGCTCGCGGCGGGTGTTGTAGTCCTCCCAGGCGCGCAGGAAGTCGGTGCGCGAGCGGTAGGGGCGGTCCGGCAGCCAGGAGGACAGGTTCAGGGGATTGTCCAGCCGGGAGGAGTTGTCCAGCGCCCTGACCTTGTTGGCCACCTCGGTGGTGGTGACGGAGCGGCCGAGCGGCGGGTCGATGTACTCGGGGTCCATGCTCGGCGGCAGGGCGACCGGCCGCTTGCCGGTCGGTGTCGCGAACGTGATCTCGTAGCCGGCCTCGTCGAACGTCTCCAGCGGGCCGAGCAGTTCCTCGCCCCAGTAGCCGTATTCGGACAGGACGATGAGGACGCGTTTCTTCGCCATCGGAGGTGATCTCCTTCGTTTCGGGAGGTGTTGACCCCTTCGGTGTCTAACAGCCGCCCGGTGCTGAACCCGAGGGTCAGCGCCCCTGGGGCCTGGCAGAACGTCACCTCCACGCCAGGGTTGTGCCACATGGAGGTCTTTCAGGGGCGCGGGGAACGGCGCGAGCAACCACGACGAACAGACAGCCGGCGACAACGAGCACACACAACGGCGATGGCCGGTAGTACACACACCGACCTGACCGAATACCGCCCCGCACACCAGCCCACCCCCACCGCCCAGGCACCGCCAGGTACACGTGACGCCAGGACCGACCGCGAATTGGGGGGCCGAGGCCGATGGACGTACTGCCACTGCTGCTACTGGTGGCGGGAAGCGCGGCGATCGCGGGCGTCGCCCGCCGGACCCCGGTGCCGCCGCCGCTGCTGCTCGTCGCCTGCGGTCTCGCCGTCGCCTGCGTACCGGGCGCACCGGAGTACGCCTTCGAGCCCGAGATCATGCTGCTGCTGGTGCTGCCGCCGCTGATCCACTCCAGCGCGGTCGACAGCTCGTACCTGGACCTGCGGTCGCAACTGCGGCCGATCATGCTGCTGTCGATCGGCTATCTGCTCTTCGCGACGCTGGCCGTGGGCTATGTGATGTACCTGCTGGTGCCCGATCTGCCGCTGACCTCGGCGCTGGTGCTCGGGGCGATCATCGCGCCGCCCGACGCGGTCGCCACCACCGCGATCGCCCGCCGGATCGGGCTGCCGTCCCGGATCACCACGATCCTGCAGGGCGAGTCGCTGGTGAACGACGCGACGGCGATCACCACGTTCAAGGTGACGCTCGCGGCGGCGGCCGGCGAGAGCGCCACCTGGCTTCAGGGCGTGGAGGAGTTCGCGGTGTCCACGGTCGGCGGGATCGCCGTGGGCCTGCTGCTGATGGGGCCGCTGCACTGGCTGCGCACCCATCTGCGCGAGCCCCTTCTGCAGAACACGCTGTCGCTGCTGATCCCGTTCGTGGCGTACGCCGCCGCCGAACGCATCCACGCCTCGGGCGTGCTCGCCGTGGTGGTGGTCGCGCTGTACCTGGCCCACCGCAACTGGCAGGTCGGCTTCGAGACCCGGCTCCAGGAGGAGGCGGTGTGGCGGATGGTCGGCTTCATCCTGGAGTCGGTGGTGTTCGCGCTGATCGGGCTGCAACTTCCGGTGATCCTCGGCGGACTCGGCGAGTACGAGGGCGTCCGGGCGGCCTGGTACGCGGTGGCGCTGTTCGTGGTGGTGGTCGCGGTGCGGTTCGTGTGGGTGTACCCCGCGACCTTCCTGCCGCGCGCGGTGTTCGCGCGGATCAGACGGCGTGAGGCGAACCCGACCTGGCGGGGGCCGTTCGTCGTCGCCTGGGCGGGCATGCGCGGGGTGGTGTCGATGGCCATCGCCTTCTCGATCCCGCTCACCATCGAGGGCGGCGAGCCCTTCCCCGGGCGGAATCTGGTGCTGTTCCTGTCGTTCACCACGGTGATCGGCACCCTGGTGGTGCAGGGGCTGACACTGCCGCCGCTGGTGAAGATGCTGAAGATCCCCGGGCGGGACACCCATGCGGAGGCGCTGGTCGAGGCGGAGGCGCAGGCCCAGGCCTCGAAGGCGGCCGAGGAACGGCTGGACGAACTGCTCGCCCACGACCACAACATCCTGCCCCAGACCGCCGCGGGCCAGCTGGTGGCGGTCCTGGAGCGGCGCCGCAACGCGGTGTGGGAGCGGCTCGGCACGGTCAACGAGACGACCGGGGAGTCCGTGGACGAGACCTACCGGCGGCTGTCCCGGGAGATGATCCAGGCCGAGCGCCGGGTGTTCGTCCGGCTGCGCGACGAGCGCCGCATCGACGACGAGATGCTGCGCACCCTGCTGCGCCGGCTCGACCTGGAGGAGGCGGCGACCTACCGGCGGGACACCGAGCACTAGGTACGTCCGCGTTGTCAGGGCCGCAGTGACTGCCCGAGCTGGGTGAGGAGGTCCTCCCAGCGCTCGACGAAGCGGGGGTCGTCCGGGTCGAGGCCGGTGGTCATGCGGGTGATCTGCGGCAGCATGCGGGGGTAGTTGGCGAGGGCGAAGCCGACCAGGCGCAGCAGCTCGGGGTCCAGGTCGGGGCGTACGGCGCCCTCGGCCTGGCGGCGGCGGATCTCCTCCACCTGGGTCCGCAGCACCGCGGCCCGCTCCTTCTCGTGCGGGACGGGCCGGTGGGCGAAGGACAGCGCCTCCCGGGTGAGGTAGACGAGCCACGCGGTGTCGTGCCTGGCCTGGTCGAAGTGGTAGGCGAGGAACGCGCCGGGCGCCTGCGGGGCCTGCTCGGCGCGGCGGGCCCGCTGGCGCGCGACCTGTTCGAGGACGTGGTGGAAGAGCCGGTCGCCGACCCGGCCGCCGGTCATCAGATACATCGAGTACGCGAACCCGGTGGCATGGCCCGGCAGATGCTCCAGCAGGGCGTTGCCGCCGCCGTCGGGGGTGCGCCGCGGCAGGCGGGTGACCAGCAGCGCGGCGCCGACGAAGGCGACCGCGGTCAGCGGCAGCACGGTGGCGAAGGCCGTCGCGTGCCGGGCCGGTGAGGTGTCGTCGCCGAGGACGGCGAAGAAGAGCAGGCTCAGCACGGCCACCCCGAGAGCGTTGCCGAGCTGGAGGGTGGTGGCGACCACGCCTGCGCCGGCCCCGGCGTCGCGGGGCGGCAGGGAGCCGATGACCGTACCGATCAACGGGGTCATGCCCAGGCCCTGGCCGACGCCGACGAGGAGCAGCGGCAGGGCCAGCTCCCCGCCGGACAGGTCCGCGCCGGCGGCCAGGGCGGTGGCGGCGGTGGCGAGCAGGCCCGTGGCGGCGAGGAGATAGCCGGTGGTCAGGGTGTGGCGGCCGAGGAACCGGACCATGCGCGGGGCCAGTTGCGAGCCGGCGAAGAAGCCGATGGCGGCCGGGGCGTGGACGAGGGCAGCGTGCAGCGCGGAGAAGCCGAGGCCGATCTGCAGATGGACGGAGAGCAGCAGCAGGAAGCCGAAGTAGGCGAAGCTGAACAGGGCCGCCACGGGCACCCCGCGGGCGAAGGCCCGGTCGCGGAACAGGGCGGTGCGCAGCAGGGGCGTGCCGCCGCGGGCGTCGACGGCCCGTTCGTGCGCGAGGAACCAGGCCGCCGTCGGCGCCACGGCGAGCAGCGCGCCGAACGTCCAGGCGGGCCAGCCGGCCTCCCGGCCCAGCAGCAGCGGCACGATGAGCAGGGCGAGGGTGAGCGCGGACAGCGCGGCGCCGCCCCAGTCGAGGTGCGGGTGCGGTTCCCCCGGCCGGTCGGCGGGCAGCAGCTTGCGGCCCGCCGCGAGGGTGGCGAGCCCCAGCGGCACGTTCAGCAGGAACACCGGCCGCCAGCCGAGGCCCAGGGGGTCCCAGGCGAGCAGCATGCCTCCGACGAGCTGCCCGGCGATGACGGCGACGCCGATCACACAGCCGAAGGTGCTCAGGGCGCGGGCGCGCCGCTCGCCGTCGAGGGTGAGCTGGAGGATCGCGAGGACCTGCGGGTACAGCAGCGCGGCCCCGACGCCCTGCACCGCGCGGGCGGCGACGAGGACCTCGATGGTGGGGGCGAGCCCGCACAGGGCGGAGGCGGCGGTGAACACGCCGAGGCCGGTGAGGAACACGCTCTTGCGGCCGTGGAGGTCGCCGAGGCGGCCGCCGGTGACCAGCAGGGCCGCGTAGAGCAGCGTGTACGCGGAGACGACGAGGGCGACCGCGCCGAAGGTGGTGTGCAGATCGGCCTGGATGGCCGGCATGCCGACATTGACGATCGCCACGTCCAGGACGGCCATGAACGCCCCGGCCAGGACGACGGCGAGGCGGGCCCTCTCGCGTGGCGGGCCGGCGGTGGAGGCACTCATGGGCGTCACCTTTTCCAGGGCGTTCGTGGCGCGTTCCCGGCACGTCGGAGATGTTCGCGGACAGGAACATACGGACGGACGACCGCCTTCCGGGGTGGCCACGGGGGTGCTGTGCGCACTGTGGGACGCGGGCGGCGAGAGTGCGTCACATCCCTTGTGAACTGCGGCGGTTGATCGATTCCGCTTCGCGTCTGACTGGGTTTTACCGGCGAGTTGACGCAGTACTCGCGGTGAGTGCGGGGAGTGCGGCTGCCAACGCCCGGACGGGAGCGATGCCCACAGGGGCGGCGGTCGAATGAGGCCGTCAGCTGTGCAGTCCGTCCGGCGCGAACAGGAGTGAGAACGATGCCCAGTACTTCCCAGCAGACCGCGGTCGGTGTCGAGGAGATCCAGCGGTACGTGGCCGACTGGTACGTGGCACTCGACCGGCACGTCCCGTTCGAGAAGGTCACCGAGTACCTCGCGGAGGACGAGATCCGCTTCGTCTTCCCCGAGACGACGGTCACCGACCTCAAGGGCCTCTCCGGCTGGTACGACACCGTCACCGGCCGGTTCTTCGACGAGGCGCACCGGGTGGAGGTCGCCGACGTGGAGATCGACGGCGACAACGCCCGCGTGCATGTGGTCGTCAACTGGCAGACCAGTGTGTGGAACCCGCCGCAGCCCGACAGTCAGCGCCTCGAGTTCGAGGCCGACCAGTCCTGGGAGCTCGACCTGAGCACGGGGCGGCCGCTGCTGAAGACGTACGTCGTCAACTCCTTCGTGCCGTTGGGCGACACCCCCGAGCTGTTCTGACCGGCCGAGGCCGGCAACTGGACCGACTCCCCAAGGAGAATCTGTGACAAGCACCATTTCGTCCTCGGAGACGGCTGCCGCCGTTCCCGACGCCTCACGGCGGCCCTGGGCGGCACTCGTCATCCTGGCCGCCGCCCTGGCCCTGGACTCCGGAAGCGTCGCGGTCATCAACTCGGCCCTGCCCGAGATCGGTCGTGACCTGTCCATGAGCGAAGCCACGCTGCAGTGGACGATGACCGCGTACGCCGTCGCGTTCGCCGGCTTCCTGCTGCTCGGCGGGCGGGCCGCCGACGTGCTCGGCCGCCGGCTGTGCTTCGCCGCGGGCGTCGGCCTGTTCGCGGTCTCCGCGGTGGTGGCGGCGCTCGCCCCCAGCACCGGCGTCCTCATCGCCGCCCGGGCCGGCCAGGGCCTCGGCGCGGCACTGTCCGGGCCGGCCTCGCTCGCCCTCGTGACCCAGATCTTCCCCGAGGGGCCGCAGCGCAACAAGGCACTCGCCATCTACACCGCGGTGGGCGCCTCCAGCTTCAGCAGCGGCCTGATCCTCGGCGGTCTGCTGACCGACGCGTTCGGCTGGCGCTCGGTGTTCGTCGTCAGCACCGCCATCGGTCTTGCCGTGCTGCTTGCGGTGCGCGCGGTGCTGCCGGCCGGCACCCGCGGGTCGCAGCGCCTGGACTTCGTCGGCGCGGTCGCGGTGACTCTGGGCCTCACCCTGGCCGTGTACGGCGTCAGCCGCGCCTCGTCCGTCGGCTGGTCGGCGTGGGACGTCGTCACCTCGCTGGTCGCCGCGGTCGTCCTGCTGGTCGGGTTCGTGGCGTGGGAGCGGCGTACGGCCGAGCCGCTGCTGCCGCTGTCGATCTTCCGCTCCTCGCCGGTGCGGGCCGCGACGCTGTGCGCGATCGCCTTCTTCACCCCGCTGCTCGGCATGCTCTTCTACGCCCCGCTGTACATGCAGGGCATCCTCGGCTACTCGCCGCTGCAGTCCGGCGCGGCGATCGTGCCGATGGGCGTCATCATCATCTTCGCGGCCAACGCGGCCGGCAAGAACATGGCCCGCATCGGCCAGCGTCCGCTGATGGCGGCCGGCCTGCTGCTCATCGCGGTCGGCGTGGGGGTGCTGTGGGCGCGCACCCCGGTGGACGGCAACTACTGGATCGACATCCTCCCCGCCGTCGCCGTGATGAGCGTGGGCCAGGGTCTCGCGTTCGCCTCGATGACGGCGGCCTCGATGACCGGCGTCCCGCAGGAGCAGCACGGCATCGCCAGCGGCTTCAATGTCACCGCCCAGCAGATCGGCGGCTCCATCGGCGTCGCCGCGCTGGTCACGGTCGCCAACGCCGTCACCTCCGGCACCTCCCCCGACGACATCCTCTCCGGCTACCACACCGCCTTCCTCACGGGCGGCGCCGTGGCAGCGGTCGGCGCGGTCATCATCGCCCTCCCGGCCCTCCTCGGCCGCCGCGAAACCTCCTGAGCATCCCCATCACCCCCTACACAGGGCCGCCCGGCCACCCTCCCGGGCGGCCCTTCTTCTTGCCCAGCGGCAGGGGGAGGTGGGGGTGCGAGGGGGCGGGGGCCGGGCGGCGTACACCCTGCGGCTCCACCGCTTGGCCGACTCGTCACGGGCAGTGCGGCCCGAGGGCCGAGGGGCCAACGCCCTGGGGCTCCACCTCTTGGGGGCAACGCCCTGACGCTCCGCCACTTGGTCGACTCGTCACGGGCCGCGGGCCCCGAACAGGCCGGGGGCCAACGCCCTGGGGCTCCACCTCTTGGCCGACTCGTCACGGGCGGTGGGTGGGCAAAGGTCGGGGTCCGGGGCGGAGCCCCGGCGGGGTCTGGGGCGGAGCCCCGGGACCTGTACGCCGACACCCTGTTCCAAACAACAGGGACACACGCCGAAGCTCCCCACCCCGCACAAAGGGGGTGAGGAGCTGAAGGGCGCTGCTGCCGCGCGGAGCGTTACGCCGCGAGGACGTCCCGCATCTCGTTCTCGCTGTAGAAGAGGTGGAAGACCGACCCGCCCGGGTCGAGAGGCGCGGAGTCGTCGAGCCCGCCGAGCTCGACCGGAGTCCAGCCCGCATCACGCACCAGCTCGGAGACAGTCCGCCGCGCAGCGGCGTCGTCCGCGGCGATGGCCATGGCCCAGTACAGCGCCTGCTCGGTGCCGCGCGGGAAGAGCAGCTCGTCCGGGATGTGGCTGAAGGCGCGGGCGACCGAGCTCTTGGTCAGCCGGTCCGCCATGCGGCGGCCCTCGGTGAGGCCGGCCGGCAGCGCGGAGGCCCAGCGGCCGTCGACGTACGCGAGCTGGTTGGTCGCGTCGATGACGATCTTCCCGGCGAGGGCGTCCTCGATCTCGTCGACGAGTTCGTCGACGGACTCGCCCGGCACGGCGAGCATCACGATGTCGGCGGCCTCGGCGGCCTCCCGCGGCGTCGCGACCCCAGCCCGCTCGCCGTACGAAGCGATCTGCTCGGCCTTGCTCGCCGGGTCGCGCGAGCCGAACACGACGGTGTGGCCGGCGGCGAGCCAGAGCCGACCGGCGGCCAGCCCGATCTTGCCGGTGCCGATGACGGCCAGTCTGCGGGGTGTGCTGGTCTCGGGCATGGTGAAACCCTCCTGGGGAGTTGATGTGATGGATGACCTGGGGCGTCACGCCGCCGAGGACGCCTCGTCCCGGTAGCCCTGGCTGACCTCGACCACGACCCCGTCCGGGTCGGTGACCCACACGGTGCGCCAGCCCTCGATGAAGTCGTCGAAGTGCAGCGGCCCCAGCGTCACCGGCACGTCCGCGCCGAGCAGGGCCTGGAAGGCCTCCAGGTCGTCGACCTGGAAGGCGAGATGGCGGATGGTGCCGGGCGCCTGCGGCCCGTCCCCGGTGCCGGGCCCGGCGGACGGAACGGTGGAGTGGAACAGCTCGAGATAGGCCGCGTCCTTGCGCAGGAACACGATGCGGTCGTCCCCGAGGTCCACGACCCGGGCCCGCTCGAAGCCGAAGTAGCGGGTGTAGAACGCCTCGGTGGCGTCCAGGTCCGCGCAGTTCAGTCCGACGTGCGACCAGCGCACGCGGGTGGGCTCAGACACGGCAGTCCTCCTTGATGAGATCGGCGGCCCGCTCCGCCACGGCGGCGATGGCGGTGTGGCAGTTGCCCGACGGCACCGCGGGCATGACGCTCGCGTCCACGACCCGCAGCCCGTCGACGCCGTGCACGCGCAGCCGCGGGTCGACCACCGAACGGTCGTCGATGCCCATGCGGCAGGAGCCGGCCTGGTGGTGGTAGCTGTCGGCGCGCTCCCGTACGAACGCGGTGAGTTCGGCCCTGGTCCGCACCTCGGGGCCGGGCATCAGCTCGCCCTTCAGTGCCCCCGAGAAGGCCGCGGTCGCGAAGATCTCCCGGCTCAGCTCGACGGCCTGCACCAGCCGCTCGACGTCCGCCGGGTCGCCCAGATAGTTCGGGTTGACCAGCGGCTTGGCCAGCGGGTCGGCACTCGCCAGCCGGACCCAGCCGCGCGAGAGCGGCCGTACGACACCGGGCAGGATGCTGACGGCGTTGGGGTGCTGCTGCCCGACGATGATGTCGAACGGCGCGTGCACGAACGCGATCTGCAGGTCGGGCGCGTCGAGGCCGTGCTGCGAGGTGAGGAACAGCGCGGACTCCGAGAGGTTCTGCCGCGGCGGCTCGACGGGTTCGCGGGTCTCCGCGATCAGCCCGGTGAGGACGTGGTTGTGGAAGTTCTCCCCCACCCCGGGCAGGTCGGCGACCACGGGGATGTCCAGCTCGGCGAGCCGGCCCGCGTGTCCGAGGCCCGACAGCAGCAGCAGCTTGGGCGACTCGATGGCGCCGGAGCAGACGACGACCTCCTGCGCGGCACGCACCGTGCGCGGGCCCGTGCCCTCGGGGGCGGGGCCGCGCCCCGTGACCAGCCGGCCGTCCCCGGCCGGCTCGGCGGGGCTGTCCTGCACGTACTCGACCCCGACACAGCGCGTTCCCTCGAACAGCAGCCGGGTCGCCTGGGCGTTCGTCCGCAGCGTCAGGTTGGGCCGGTCCAGGGCGGGTTCGAGGTAGGAGCGCAGCACGCCGCGCCGCTCGCCGTCGACCACGTCCAGGTGGTGCCAGCCCGCGCCGAGCATGTCGGGCCCGTTGAAGTCCGGGGTCTCGGGATAGCCCAGTTCCAGGCAGGCGTCGATGAACGTGCGCGACAGCGGGTTCGGCCCGTGCAGGCCCGCGTTGGTGACCCGCTGCGGGCCGTCGGTGCCGCTGACGCCCTCGACCGGGTCCTCCTGCGACTCCAGCTTGCGGAAGTAGGGCAGCAGGTCCTGGTGCCGCCAGCTGGCGGCGCCCTGGTAGGCCCAGTTGTCGAAGTCCGAGGGGTGCCCCCGGACGTGCATCATGATGTACATGTTGCTGCTGCCGCCGGGCATCCGGCCGCGCGGCTCATAGGTGACGCGGCCGTTCAGCCCCGGTTGCGGAACGCTCTGGTATCCCCAGTCCACCGGCGATCCCAGCAGCGTGACCCAGGCCGGCGCGGCGTCGACGCCGGACGGGATCCACGGCCCGCCGGCCTCCAGGAGCAGAACGCGCACGTCCGGGTTCTCGGTGAGGCGGCGGGCGAGCACCGATCCGGCCGTGCCCGACCCCACGACGACATAGTCGAACTCCTCCACGGTGGCCATGGGCCTCACGCCCCGGCGGTCACGGGCAGGAACGGGACCGTGTCGTGGTGGTTCGACATGTAGACGATGCGGCCGTCCTCGACACGGAAGTAGTTGGCCACGTCGGCCTCGATCTCCGCGCCGGTGTGGGTCGCGGCGGAGATGTGGGAGACCACGGCGGCCTGGTCGCCGTCGACGACGATGTGCCGGGGCACGTTCTGGAACCGTGCGTACATGTCCGGGAACCCGGTCATCATGTCGCGCAGCGTCTGCTGCCCCTCGACGTGCCCGGCCAGCTGCTCGTCCATCACCTGGTTCTCGGCGAACAGGTCGGTCCAGGCGGACCAGTCGCCCTTGTTGGCCAGTTCGTAGTACCGCTCGATGACACCTCTGGTGTCCACAGGAGCCTCCCGGCGTCTTTCGTGGGTGGGTGGAGATGGACCGACCGGTGTGGCCGGCCCCCGGGTGCAGGGGGCCGGCCACACCGGTCGGGGAAACGCCTGCGGCCGTTTCAGGCCACGAACTGCTCGAAGTCGCCGGTGCCGGTGCCGAACATGGCGCCGCGGCCCTGAACGATCCGGCCGTCCCGCCAGCGCAGGAAGTGGACCTCTTCGATGTCCATGCCGCGGTCGGCGTCGTTCGCTCGGGTCGCCGTGTTGTGCGTGACCGCCACGGCGACGTCACCGTCGACCACGATGGTGCGGAATTCCATGGCGAGCGATCCGGCCGATATCTCGCCCATGGTGCCGAGGAATCCCAGGAATTCGTCCATGCCCTTGTAGGTGCCGGACACCCGGGAATTCCCCGCGGTCTCCCAGGTCAGTTCCGGGGACCAGTACTGCTCGATGACGGCTCGGTCGCCGCTGCCCAGAGAGGCGTACGCGGCGCGGACGCGGTCCTGGTCGAGGACCTGGGCGGCGGCCATCAGACCTGGCCGTCCGCCAGGCGCTCGGGCAGCGCCTTCAGGCTGTAGCGGGACCACATGTACTCGTTGACCGCGTGCGGGTCGCCGGCGTGCACCCGGACCTCGACGATCCGGTCGTTCTCGACGCGGTAGGAGGTGCAGGTGGGGAAGAGGTAGTCCACGCCGTCGGCGTGGCCGTGGCCGAGGTGCTTCTCGACGACCGTGCCGTCGTCCAGCTCGCCGACGTGCAGGTTGTCGACGGTGATGCCGGCCTTGGCGAGGGCGGCGTTGAACGCCATGACCTGGTCGATGCCGTCGTGCAGACCGGACAGCGGGTGCTGGCCGGGCATGTACCAGGTGATGTTCGGCGCGTACACCTCGTTGCGGAGCTTGTCCATGTCGCCGGCGTGGAACGCGGCGTACATCCGCTTGATGACTTCGGTGTTCGAAGCAACTGCAGTTGCCATTTCACTGCTTCCCTTCAGGTGAACTGTCGTTGCGGAATTCGGGGTACGAGTTGCCGTGAAAGGAATTCCGAAGTTCCGCCGGATTCAGTAGACACGGGCTGCCGGGTGGAAAGAAGTGGTGTTCCCGGCGGGGGCGGTACTGTCGCAAGTCCCGTGCCCTACTGTGGCTTTGTCGCGGCTTTTCAGAATTGCAGGACCTTCGGCCACGGCCAGCGGTCCTTGCTGGTGGGCGCCGCCACGGCGGGACCGGTGAGGTTCCAGGCCGTGACGACGGGCCTGCCGTGCTCGGCGCCGAGCACCCCGAGGGCGCCGGTGTCGAGCCGGAAGTGGGCCCCGCCGGCCGGGGGCAGCCCGAGCCGGCGGGCGGTGAGCACCCGCAGGATGTGCGCGTGGGCCACGAGCAGCACATCGCCCGTGTCTCCGGCGCCGTCCAGCAGCGGGCCGACCCGGGCGAGCACCCGGTCGGCCCGGGCGCCGACGTCCTGCGGGCACTCGCCGGGATGCTGCGGGTCGCCCGGCGGTACACCGTCGCTCCACAGGTTCCAGCCGGGCCGCTCGGCCTTGATGTCGGCGCTGGTCAGGCCCTCGTAGCCGCCGTAGTCCCACTCGTGCAGATCGGGTTCCTCGACCACCGCGCGCAGCCCGGCGAGGCGGGCGGTGTGCCGGGCCCGCTCCAGCGGGCTCACCAGGGTGAGGGCGATACGCCGTCCGGCGAGCAGCCCCGCGGCCTGGCGCGCCTGCTCCCTGCCCCGGTCGGTGAGGGGGACGTCGGTGCGGCCGGTGTGCCGGCGGGTGCGGGTCCAGGTGGTCTCACCGTGCCTGAGCAGCAGCAGGTCAGCCATGAAGCCGTTCCTCCTCGGGCAGGTCGGTGCGGAACAGACCTAAGCCCGACTCGGCCCGGCGGGCGCGGGCGGCACCGAACTCGCCGAGCGCGTGGAAGCCGCGCGCGGCGGAGGCGAGGGTGACGTGGTGGTGCCAGCCGCGGAAGGAGCGGCCCTCGAAGTGGGAGAGCCCGTAGTCCCGCAGCCGGTCGCAGCCGGCGCTGGCGTGGCTGCGCAGCTCGGCCAGTTCGACGGTGCGCGGCAGGTGCTCCGGCGGCAGGTCGGTGACCCAGTAGGTGCGCGGGCCCTGCCGCCCGAACGGCCATTCCACCACCAGATGGCGCGGCAGCGGCCGGGTGCCGTACGGCGCCCCGCGCCGGGGCACGCCCGCGCTGGGCAGCCGGGTCGCCTGGAACCGGGAGGGCCGGGCCCGCCCGCCCGGGCTCTCGCACCACTCCAGGACGGTCTGCTCGCCGTGCGCCATGAAGTCGCGCACGAGGTCGCCGACCGGCGTGAGCACCGTACGGCCGGGGGCGGGCTGGACGGGCAGCCGGGTGGAGGCGCCGACCTGGATCAGATAGCCGAGGCCCCGGTGCTCCAGGCCGCACAGCAGGTCCGACACGTCCGGCTCGAAGCGCCAGTCGGCCAGCACGGGTGCGGGCGGGACGTCCCAGTCCTGCAGCATCTGGTCGACGGACTCCAGCAGATACGTCCAGCGCGGGCGGTGGCGCTCCTCGGCCGGGATGTGGGCCTTGGCGCGCAGCCGTTCGTCGTTGTCCCACTGGCGCGGCAGCAGCAGATGCCAGTTGACGGGCAGGGTGCACGAGCGGTGCACCAGCGAAGTGGCGAGCCCCAGCTGGCAGTTGACGACCTTGCCGAGGGAGGGCACGAACTGGCGGGCCACGCCGGCCGAGTACGCGCCGTGCTTGGGGAACACCACCTCGTCGAACGCCCAGGCCTGAGGCTCGACCTGGCTGCCGAGCCGCTCGGCGAGGTTGCGGCGCACCGTGGTGTACTCCCAGGTGCTCTGGCTGATGAACTGCTGGAGCGGCTGCACCGTACGGGTGCCGAGCACCTGCTCCGAGATGTTCACCGGCGTCTTGCGGCCCCGCACGTGCAGCAGCCCGCGCAGGTAGACCTCGCCCCAACGGCGCTGGTCGGAGCGGGCGAAGTGGGCGAAGAGGTCCTGGCAGTAGTCGGAGATCCGGTCCTGGCGGGTCCCCGGCCTGGACTCGGGCAGTCGCAGAATCGTGGCCACATCGATCCTTCTGGGTCGGGGCGCGGCAACCGCGCGGGCCCGGTCCCTCCCTCGCGGCGGGGGGGTTGGGAGGGAGGGACCGGGGGTCTGGATGGGTTACTCGGCGCAGACGTGGTGCGGGTCGAGCAGGAAGGCGTCGGTCGCCACGAGCGCGTGGATGACCTCGTCGGGCGCGCAGTCGGCGATGACGAAGTCGACGTCCAGGCCGATCTTGGTGCGCTGGAAGAGCAGTTCGTTGATGGCGGGCCGGGTCATCTCGGTGACCTTGCACAGGTGGAACTCCACCCGGCGCGGGCCGGCCGACAGCGCCTCGCTCAGGCCGTGCCGGAACTTCTGCAGCTCCTCCCGGTCGACGGTGCCCTCGATGGAGACGTGCACGGTCTGGCCGTCGAAGTCGCTGCTCATGCGCATCCGCATGTCGGTGGGTTCCAGCTCGACGCGCACTCGCTGCGGCTTGCTGCTGACGGGCAGGTTGACCGTCAGCTCCTCGGCGTCGAAGTCGGCGTGCGGCTCGTCGTTGATCCAGACCTGGCCGATGCGGATGGAGCCCTTGGGCAGCAGGTCGGGGGCGACGCGCAGCACTCCGTCGGGGAAGGCGCCGGGCAGCGGGCTGAAGTGCAGGGTGAGCGGGGACGAGCCGATGAGCAGGCCCGTGTAGACGGCGGCCAGGTAGCACAGCTCCAGCGAGTGGTAGCCCGACATGGAGTGGCTGCCCTTGAGCCGTTCGGTGCCCAGCAGATACGGGATGCCGTTGGCGAGGACGTTGAAGTAGACGCCGCCGTCGTCGTAGTCGAGGAAGTGCGCGTTGTAGAACGCGGCGGCCTCCCGGGCCAGCCTGCGGTGCTCGGGGTCGCCGGAGACACCGGCGAGGATGAGGTAGGCGAGGATCGCCTGCTCCTGCTGCCACCAGGCCTTGCGGTCGTGCCAGACCAGCCGGTGGCCGCCGTCTTGGCCGGCCTGCCGCTCGACGACGTCGTACCAGCCGCCGCGCTGCTGGTCGCTGCCGACGGGCGGCATGACCTCGGCGATCCGCTCGGCGAGCGCGGCGTACTCCGGCTTGTCGTGCAGGGAGCGGATGCGGGTGAGGTTCCAGGCGATCTTCAGGTTGTGTCCGACGACGGCCCGGTTCTGCTGCCAGCCCCAGGTGCGGTCCGGCGTCCAGTCCTCGTGGAAACGTTCCTGTACGAAGGGGCTGTCCGGCTCGTCCGGGAAGCGCTCGGTGATGGTGTCGGCGGTCTCCTCCAGGAGCCTCGCCAGGTCCGGGCGGCCGGTGGCCAGGTAGGCGTTGATGAGGTAGGCGGGGGCGTGGTCGCCTATGGAGTTCCAGTTCTTGCGGGACCGGTTGCCGCGCAGGGAGTCGGCGCGGGGGTCCATGGTGATCGGGTCCAGGTGCGAGAAGAAACCGCCGTGGCGCTCGTCCCTGAAGTACCGCTCGAACAGCGCGACCGTCTGGTCGATGTCGTTGAGGATGAGCGGGTCGCCGGTGATCCGGTAGGTCTGGGTGGGTCCGGCCAGCGCGTAGATCTGCTCGTACATCGGGATGGCGTCGAAGTCGTCGCCGAACTCCGAGGCGAACACCTTGCGCTGGCCAGAGGGCGTGATGTCGATGCCGTGGTACCAGTACACGACCCCGTCGCGCTCGTCCGCCACCCGCATGTGCTCGCGCAGATACGCCGTGCCGGAGCGGGCGGCCTCCAGGAAGCGCTCCGTGCCGGTGAGCATGTACGCGGTGGCGAGGCCGTAGACCAGGCGGGAGATGGTGTCGGTCTCCTGCCGTACGTCCTCGCCGGCGGTGTCGGGCAGATGGGTGCCGGAGAGCGTGACGTGGGTGCGGAAGCGGCGCCAGTCGTAGACCCCGTCGGGGAAGTGGGCGCGCAGATAGAAGTCCGCTATCTCGGCGGCCTGCTGCACCCACCAGGAGGGCCGCTCGAAGACGTACTCGCCGCGGGACTCCTCGGGGAAGGTGAGCGTGCGGGCCTCGAAGCGCTCGCCGTTGGGCTCCTGGTAGAAGAGGCCGTAGACGAAGACGTAGCGGCCCTCGGCGAGCATGTCGCGGGTGGTACCGCTGGTGTCCCGGGGCGGGTCCCCGAGGTTGCGGACGATCTGCGACACCACCGACTCGCCGAGGTGCACGGTGAACTCTCGGCCGTCGGTGGTGCGCAGTCCGAAGCGGTCGCGGGTGGGCTCGTAGCCGGTGATGTAACCGGCGATGGTGTCGGAGTAGGTGCGGCGGGTCCGGGGGGCAGGGATCATCGGGGGGTGTCTCCGTCTTCGGGGCGCGCCTCGAGTAAGACGACGCTGCGGCCATGGGCGTGGTAGGTGGCACCTGACACGGGCACCGCGTCGGCCGGCGCCATGACGTCCTGGCCGGCGCTCTGCGCGGTGTCGACGAGCCGGGTCCAGCGGTGACCGCTGATGTGCGGCAGTTCGAAGTCCAGACCCAGGTGGAACATGTTGAAGATGACGTGGAGGTCCGGGTCGCCGTCGAACCCGGCGAGGGTGAAGGACAGCACCCGTGCCTCGGGGTCGTCCCAGCCCGGCTGTTCCAGTCGGGTGCCGTGCCAGGTCACGTCGGGCAGTCCGCGCTCGTTGTGGCGGCCCGAGAAGAACCGCGGGGCGCGCAGCGTGCGGTGCCGCTTGCGCAGGGCGATCATCTCGGTGAAGAACCGGCGGACCTCGTCCTCCTTCTCCGCCTGGTCCCAGTCCAGCCAGGAGATCTCGTTGTCCTGGCAGTAGGCGTTGTTGTTGCCGCCCTGGCTGTTGCGGAACTCGTCGCCGGCCAGGATCATCGGCACGCCCCGGCTCAGCAGCAGCAGCGCGGCGTGGTTCTTGATCTGGCGCACCCGCAGCCGCTGCACCTCGGCGTCGTCGGTGGGGCCCTCCACGCCGCAGTTCCAGCTGAAGTTCTCATGGGCGCCGTCGGCGTTCGCCTCGCCGTTGCCGTCGTTGTGCTTGTGGTCGTAGCTGACCAGGTCGTTGAGGGTGAAGCCGTCGTGGCAGGTGACGAAGTTGATGCTGTTGGTGGGCAGTTCGCCCTCCTGCCGGAACAGGTCGCGCGAACCTCCGACCCGGCTGGCTATCGCGCCGACCATGCCACCGTCCCCGCGCACGAAGCGCCGTACGTCGTCCCGGAACGGGCCGTTCCACTGCGACCAGCGCTTCCCGGGGAAGCGGCCCATCTGGTAGAGGCCGCCGCCGTCCCAGGGCTCGGCGATGATCTTCGACTCGGAGAGCGTGCCGGACAGCTCGATGCCCCACAGCACCGGCGGCACGTCCATCTCGTAGCCCTCGGCGCCCCGGGACAGCTCGGAGGCCAGGTCGAAGCGGAAGCCGTCGACGTGGTGCTCCCTGACCCAGTACTCCAGGCACTCGATGATGAACTTGGCGACCGCCGGGTGGTTGGCGTTGATCGCGTTCCCGCAGCCGGTGAAGTCCATGTAGTGGCGCCGGTCCTGCGGCCACAGGTGGTAGTAGATCTCGTTGGCCTGGCCGCGGAAACTGATGGTCGGGCCGTGCTCGTTGCCCTCGGAGGTGTGGTTGAAGACCACGTCGAGGATGACCTCGATCCCCGCCTTGTGCAGGGCCTTGACCATGTCCCGGAACTCCGTGATGTGCGTGCAGTTGCACGGGTCGGAGCAGTAGCCGGTGTGCGGCGCGAAGAACCCGAACGGGTCGTAGCCCCAGTAGTTGCGCAGCGGCGTGCCCTTGGGCCCGCTGCGCAGCACCTGCCGCTCGTCGAAGTCGAACACCGGCAGCAACTCGACGGCGGTCACACCGAGTTCGACGAGATACGGGATCTTCTCGACGACCGCCGAGAAGGTGCCGGGGTTGGTGACGCGCGCGCTGGGGGACGCCGTCAGGCCGCCCACGTGCATCTCGTAGATGACGGTGTCGGCCATCGGGGTGCGCAGCGGCTCGTCGCCCTCCCAGTCGTACGTGTCCAGGTCGACGACCATGCTGCGCATCGCGTAGGCGCAGTTGTCCTCGGGTCCGAGCGCGCGCACCCGGTCCCACAGGGTGTTGATGTTGGCCCGGGCGTAGGGGTCGAGGAGGACCTTGCGGGGGTTGAAGCGGGTGCCGCGCTGCCGGGTGTCGTGCGGGCCGTCCATGCGGTACGCGTACACCTGCCCCGCGCCGAGCCCCTCCACATGGCAGTGCCAGAAGTGGTAGCTGTGGTTGTCCTCGGCGTGCAGGTGGATGACACGGCTGGGCGCGAGGGCCTCGTAGCTGTCGAAGAGGAGCAGCTCGACGCGGGTCGCCTGCTCGGAGAAGACCGAGAAGTTGACGCCGGTCGGGGTCAGGGTGGCGCCGAGCGGTTGGGCGCGACCTGGGGTCACGGTGCCGTCCATGCGGTCGGCGGCACCGTCGGCGGATCGCTGCCTGATGGGGCTCGTCGGACTCGTCGGGCTCGTCGTCATGGCGGAGTCATTTCTGTTGCTGATGCGGTCGGTGGGACACACCGGGGGCGCCTCGGCGGGCTCAGGCCACGCGCTCCAGATCCCAGTCCAGGGCGGCGAAGGCCAGTTCCCAGGCGCTGGTGGAGTCGCCCGGCTGCCAGGGAGCGGCTCCGGAGCTGTTGAACAGCTCGAACGTGATGCCGTCCGCGGACGGGCAGGCGAGAGCCTGTACGCAGGCCTCGGCCAGGTCGGGCCGGGCCACCGTGCCGGTGCCGGCATCGCCCTGGACGAGCCGGATGCCCTCCCCGGCCGGCCGCTCCTCGGTCAGCCACCCGGGGCGGACGACCGTGTACGGCAGCCCGGAGGCACGGACGGCCTCCTCGCCGGCCCGCCGCCAGTCCAGCAGCCGGCCGTAGGCGTTGAGCGGGTGGCCGAGATGCGTGGTGTGGATCTGGCTGACCAGGACGACACGTGGCCGCTCCCCGGCCGAGGTGGCGGCCTCCAGCGCGTTGCGCACCCCGAGGTACATGGTCGTCTCGGGGCGGTCCGGGCCCTCGTTCTCGGTGCCGGGCTCCACGCAGTACACCAGCGCCGAGCAGCCTGCCAGCGGGCCGCGCAGGGAGGCGGGGTCGCGAACGTCGGCCCGGTGGTGCACGGCTCCCGGCGGCAGATGGCCGGGCAGCCGCGGGGGTCTGCGGCTCAGCACCCGGACGCGCTCGCCGCGCTCGGTCAGCCGGCGCGCGACGAGCCGGCCGGTCCGCCCGGTTCCGCCGATGACCGCGATGGGGTGGTCCATGGGATGGTCCATGGGGTGGTGCCTCCTCGAACCAATCGATGACGGGCCCTCAGGAGGCCCAGTGCAGTACGTCGTCGGAACTGGTGAGCTGCGTGCCGCGGGGCAGTCCGGACAACGGGGGGACCTGCAGCCGCGGATAGACACCGATGCCGTCGAGCCGGCTGCCCGGCCACAGCTGGGCGCCGTCGCCTATGGCGGTGAACCGGGTGAGCCGGGCGGGGCTGAGCCGCTGTGAGCGGATCTCTGCCATCGGGCCGATGTACGAGTCGTTGATCTGCGCGTACGGCCCCACGATCGCGGCGTCCCCGCACGCGCCCCGGCGCACCTCCACGCCCTCCCGCAGATCGGCGCCGTCCCCGATGTCGGCGTACTCCAGCCGCACATCGGGCCCGATGACGACATGCCGCCCGACCCGCACACCCGGCCCGATGACGACACTCCCGGTGGCGATCTTCTCGGCGAGCGTGGTCCCGGTGAGGTCGTCACGGGTGGCGAGGCTGCTCTCATGGATCCAGTACCGGGGCTCGACGCTGCGCGGCACGTCCATCAGCTCGTTCATCTGCGGATACGCGCCGGACAGCACGTCCCGGAGCGTCAGCAGATAGTCCTGTACGTTGCCCAGGTCCCCGAGCCGCCCGATGGTGCTCACGGCGACGGGCAGCCCGTGCGCGACCAGATAGGGCAGCAGATCCCCGCCCCAGTCCAGACGCTGCTGGGCGAGCCGCATGAGGTCCGGGTCCCGGGCGACCTGACGCAGCCGCGCGCAGTCGACCAGATACATGCCGGCGTTGGTCGGCAGCAGGGCGCCGCGGTCCTCGGCAAGGTGCGGAAACACCTCGAGAATGCGCTCAAGTCCGGGCTTCTCGACAAACCCCGTCACCAGGTTCCCGGCGGTCCGCATCGCCCCGTACTTCCCGGCCACCTCGACGGCCCGTCGAGCGACGGCGGCGACGGTGACGAGTGCCCCGGTGGCGTCCTGCGTGGCCTGCAACTCCTCCAGGGAGAAGTCGAAAACGGAGTCGACAGGCAGCACCAGCGCCTGCCCCCGCAGGTCCCACTCCTCCAGATTGTGGAGCGTGGCCGCCCCGGACCCCACGTTGTACCGGTCGAACACGGACCGCGAGTACCGCACCTCTACGCCGTACCGCTCACCGTGCTCCAGCAGCATCTTGATCTGGCTGCGGTTCTCCTGCCCCTGAGCCACGACATAGAACCGCCGGATCCCCTGCTCCCGGCAGGCATCGATCACCCACTCCACCAGCCGACGCCCCGCGAACGGGATCATCGCCTTGCTCCGGATGTAGTCGGCCGACTCGAGCGTGATGGGTTTGGCGCGCTCGCCGCGACCCCCGGCCAGGATGACCCCGACCGTCTCGCGTTCTCTCCTCGCCATCGCCCTCTCCCTCGTCGTACGGCGGTGGTGGTGATGTGGCTTCATAGATCTAACTCGATGAGTAAAGTCCTGTCAACTCAACAGTCAGGTACGGATGTAGGGCAGAACGCCTCAAGGAGGGAGATCGGGGACGGATGAGCGTTGACTGGGCGGTGAGGGGCGGGGCGGGCCCGGCGGGGCAAGACGGAAAGAGGTTTGACTAAATGTTTTACAAACGTTGAGGGGCGGCCGGCCCCAAGCCGTCGCCCCCACCCACACGACGACCCCCCGACAGGCCCGCCCCCACACTCCCCTCAGCCCTCACAAGCACACCGACCGAGATCCACACGCACCCGCTACACTGGCGGCCATGCGCCGCTTCGGCTGCGCACGCCTTCGTAGCTCAGGGGATAGAGCACCGCTCTCCTAAAGCGGGTGTCGCAGGTTCGAATCCTGCCGGGGGCACCAGCACAAAGGCCCCGGACCGATCTTGGTCCGGGGCCTTTGACATCCACTTCTGGCATCAACGCGGCTGGCCACTCGCGGATGGGGCGCCTCCTGAGCAGCCGGTCCATGTGGCTCATGGCTTCGCGCTGGGTGTCCTGGACGACGTGGGTGTAGACGTCCATGGTGATTCTGATCTGAGAGTGGCCGAGGATCTCCATCACAACGCGAGGCGCCAGTCCGGCGGCCGTGAAGAGGCCGGCGGACTGGGCGACGCGGGTGAAGGAGCGGTAGACGTTCCGCGGCTCGACCGGTCGCCCGATACGAGTGGTGAAGACGCAGTCCGACCCTGGCCACCGCTCCCCTGCATTGGCCCGAGCGCGCGGTAAGACTTTCTCTGCTTCATCAAGGCCCGCGCACGGCGCGGGCGCGCGTACGGGCGAAGGAAGGGAAACCCTCTGTGGCTGGGGCGGTCGGCTCCACGGCTTTAGGCAGCCACTTTGGGGCGAGCCTCGAAGATCATGGCCCCAACGTCGTGCTTTACCGGGCAGGTCCACAGACTGCCCGACGCGCCGGAAGCTTACGGGGCCATGATCACTCGCGCCAAAGCAGCTCCAGCCCAAAGCCGCTCCACCGACCTACGCTCTCCGCCTCCCAGCGGCGGCCACAAGGAAGATCGGAACCATGACAGCCAGGAAGGCCCAGTAAGCGACCGTCATCAGCAGCGGCTCGCCGACGAAGAGCATGAAAAGGCCCAGCAGCAGACTCCCCTCGACGTCGATACCGATGAGCGGCATCGTCCCGCCGATGAACCCGATCACCACGCACCAGAGGCCCCAGGCGCCAGCCGCGAGACCGAACAGGATGCCCAGTGCTGACGCCCAGCCGGGCACTTCTCGATTGCCCATGTTCCCCCCAAGGAACCCCGCGCTCATGTGGCCTAAGACACAGCGACGGGAGGATACAGTGCAGCGCGCCCTTCAAAAGCCCGATTCGGGAGAGACCGGAGGGAAACAACGGGGAACGACGGCGAACATCCCGAGAACACGCAGGTCAGCGTCTTGTCAGCTCAAGACCGATCTACATACGCGATCTTCCAAGTTGGTGCTCTGCAGCAGCCCCGCCGTGCGTGACTCGATACATGATGAGACGCCGGTGGCAAGTACCTCGCAGGATTCCCCTAGAAGAGGTTGGGCAGGGCAAGGATGAGGGCGAACGAGAGACAGACGCTGAGAATGAACCTGCGCGTCCTGAACGGACGACGGTGGCCTTTGGCATCCACGAGTTGAGCGACCCAAGCCGCCAGGAATACGAGGAGCGACCCTAGCGAAGCGTGCCCAAGGTGCCTGTCTTGCAAGGCCTTGGAGAGGTAGAGGATGCCCGCCATCTGAACAGCAGTCGCTAGCGCTATAGATGCGAGAACGATGCCAGCTCTTCGATGAGCTTCCTCCTCTTCTGGCGTAACGATCCTGGCCCTCACGTATCGAGGCATCGTTCTCCAACCACGCCCGCGTGCAACACCGTTGACAGCAGCCGAGCTTATCGAGGTTCACGTTGTTGAGCTCGACATACGCCCCGCACGTGAAGCGCAGGAAACGCTAGCTCCGGCTGACATCCACGGGTGACATCAACGGCACCGGACGCCAGCACCCATGCACGGCTCGGCACATTCGACCCCACTGGGTGTTGCCGCCGCCGAGCAAGGATCGGATCGAACTTCTAAAGCCGGTGTCGCAGGTTCGAATCCTGCCGGGGGCACCAGGTAGGCGATGCCCAGGTCACCGGGATGATTCCGGGGCCTGGGCCTCAGTCGTGTGCGCTCTCGCTACCGTCTCAGGAGCCCTCGCCACCGAGGCTCCGCTCCTAAATGATCAGGCAGTTTCAGCAGGTGATCCCATAGAGGGGCAGCTCTGTGCTCCCGGACAGTGCGCGAAGAGACCGCCTGGGAGTACCGCGTCCCCGGAGAAGGAGGAACGACCACTTCGGGACCCGGCACGTCTGCTGGGGGTGGCGTTCACGGGTGCGGACTGTCCGGCATCGACGTCGCTGCGTACAGCCGCATGCAGCAGGGTCACTCAAGCCCGCCTGGACTCGCTGATCCGTATCGCCGACGCCATCGGCGTTGATGAGCAGCCGCGATGGTCCCCGGTCGACGGGGAACGCCGACCGGGGACCGGGCTTCAACCTTGGCGTTGGGGCCGGTTGAAGGGCTTACGGCTTGGGCGGGACCACGAATCCCCGCACCGGCCTGCGCTCTTGCGCAGCGCGGGAGTCCAGCTGCTGCGCGCGCTTCCACGCTGCAACCAGCTCCGCGTACCGCGGGTCGATCCACTCGCTCATGCGACCTCCTTCACCGTCCAGGCTATGCGCCGAACTTCGGCTTGGGCTTGGGTATCGTCACGATCGGACCGCTGTCGTCACTGTGCTGACATTTCGCGGCGACCGAGACGAGCGACTCGTCCGACGGCGCCACCCACAGCTCGTCGTCCGCGTCCCAGCCCAGACGCAGGATCTGCTCCCGCGTCCTGTCCAGGATCATCGGCTCGTAGCCGGCCGGGTCGTAGCCGGGGTAGTGGTGCACGAACCTGCCGCCGAGGTAGTGGCACAGGTCGGCGTAGAGGGCGGTGTGCAGGATCAGGGCGTGCCAGCCCTCATCCACGATCCGCGACGGGACGAGCCCAGCACCTGGGTTCCGCGCGCACGCGGCCAGGAACTTGAGGCTCTCGTCGACGATGCGGCCGGCCATCTCCTCCGACATGTCCGGGTTGGCGTCCAGCACCGTGCCGCGGACGCTCCAGAACTGGCGGTCCCTGAGGAGGAGCCGCGGCAGGACGGGCACCGGGCCAGGGGTGGGGTCCGGATCGGGTCCTGGGTTGGGCGGTACGCTCACGGCTGATCTCCTTCGCTCTCGCGGATGGGGATTGGCCCGCCCCGGCTGGGGGTTCTGGTCGGATTCACCGGCCAGGGCGGGAGTCTGATGTCGGACTGCGGCGAGCATGTGTGTGCGGCAGCCGTGTGATCGCGACCCTGACCCTGCGGTCGCCATGGGGGCGCGTCAGGCAGATGTCCGCGCCGGCACCAGGGCGAGGACAGGATTCGTGACGGCCGCGATGTACCGCAGCAGGCCGGTGATGGCCTTCACCGCTGCACCCATAGACGTTGTCGGTGTAGTGCTCACAGAGCGCATGCAGCACGCGGGCCAGGTGCCGGGCATGCCCGGGCGGGCCGCCATAGCGGAGGCTCGGCTCCGCCCGCAGCCGCTGCCGGGCGTCACCCAGGCAGGCGAGACCGCAATACCGCTGCACGCTGCCCGACGGCAGGCTCCGCACCAGACGCTCGACCTCGGGGAGGGAACAGGCCTCCCGGCGGAAGCGGGACTGTCGGCGGAGTGAGAACCGTGTCGCGGTCGCTGGTGATGATGCCGTAGCGGTCAGCGGTGTGGACGCGGATGGTCATCCCGTACGCCGGTGTGCGTCCTTCGGCGGCGGTACCTTTCCTCATGTCGACGCTCCCTCTCTGGTTCGAGCGTTGGCCACGCCCCGGGGCCGTCGTCAGCGGTCGCCGGGGTCTGCTGAGGCTGAGGTTCATGCCGCGGCCGCCTTGCTTCGGCATCCGCATGTGACGACCTGCCACACCCGAGTGCTGCCTCGGACCACGACGTGCCCAGCCGCGCGCAGGGTCTTGTTGACCGCCCCGCAGAAGAGGCATGCCTCGCCATGCAGGCGGACCATGCTCACGGGCCCGTCGATGAGGACGGGGTCAGGCGAGAGTGCGTCTGGCATCCCTGATTTCCATCTGCCGGATTCCGCGCGTGCAACAGATGGTGGGGGCCAGGAAGGTGAGCAAGCACCCCAGCGAGGCGTAGCGGTCAGGTGGCGGCGCACCACTCCGCGAAGTTGGTGAGGGTCTCCGAGTCGGCGCGCTTCAGCCGACGCAGCGTGGCAGCGTCCTCAGGCACCCAGGGATGCTCCCGGGTGTGCTGGGGTGCGATGTGGCGTGCGACCTTGAGCGACTCGAACGCGTCGTCAGCCAGGCCCGACCACAGCTGAGCGCGCGCCAGGTCGATGTAGTACCCGGAGCGCCTCTCGGCGGGCAGCCCTTCATCGGACGGCATCCACTCCCTAGCGACGTCGAGCGCCCGCCTGATGTGCTCGTCTCCGAGGCTTACGGCGACGGACACCTCGTGGATGCGGACGGAGTCGGGCCCGAAAGCGGTGCGCCACTGCGAGACCGTCTACGAGATCCCGATCAACCGGTGATCGCGCCGCTTGCGGCGAGACCCCCGACGACATCCCCCACGTCGGCCACCTCCTTCCTGCGCGCGCCAGAATTTCCCATGCGAGAGCGGTGTCTTTACCAAGGTGGGTAAATCGCGGGATCTTGGCCGCCGCCGACCCGAGCGTGAGCCTGCTCGTATGCGACGCGGAAGTCTGTACCTCGGTGGGTACATCGTTCTGGCGGCCCAACGGTCAGCGTCGCAGCGCTCCCTGCGGAGCACCGTGCCGGCCTCATCCGTCAAACTTATTGTGATCTCGTGACTGGACAGGAAGAGAGGCAGATGAGTCGCCGCAGAGGGACCCGTAAGGTCGCCGCAGTCGTGACTGCGACTGTGCGGGAGTGGAGCGACGAGGAGGGTTGGGGAGTCCTCGACTCACCCGAGACGCCCGGAGGGTGCTTCGGCCACTACTCCGACATCCAGGCGCCCGGCTTTCGCACGCTGTCACCAGGGCAGCAGGTCGATCTCACCTGGGAAGCCCCCGGCTTCCAGCAGGACGGGTACGACTACCGGGCCGTGAGCATTGTTCCCCGCCGAGTCTGACATCCACACCTGACATCAACGGCCGCGAACGCTGCCACACAGAGGCGGCCTGCCGGGGCGCAGAGAGAAGCACCGGCTCAGGATGAGTTGTCTTCCAGGCTGGCCCTTCGGGCTTCCCAAGCTGAGTCCCGGCAAAATCCACCTGCTTGCCGTCCCCAAGATGTCCTACCGTTCCACGCATGTCTCCGATCAGCTCCGAGAACCCACTGACCTCCGAAGACGCCCAGGCGTTGCTGGCCAGGCTCCCTGCCCGCGTCGAGGTGAAGCGAGGCATGAGCGGGCGGGAACTTGACGACGTCGAGGAGCGCTGGGGGTTCCGTTTCGCGCCGGAGCACCGAACTCTGTTGAGCGCAGGGCTGCCCACAGGGGGCCGTGATTGGCCCGACTGGCGGGACGGCGACCCGGAGGACTTGGCGGAACAGTTGGCCTGGCCGGTGGACGGCGTGCTGTTCGACGTGGAGTACAACGCCTTCTGGCATCCGGACTGGGAGCCGCGGCCGGCGGGCACTCAGGATGCCTTGGAAGTGGCGCGGAAGTACTTGGCCGAGGCCCCGGTGATGGTGCCGGTCTACTCGCACCGGTATCTACTGGCCGACCCGGAGCGCATCGGTACACCTGTGTTGTCGATGTACCAGACGGACATCATTTATTACGGGACCGATCTGGTCGACTACTTCCACCACGAGTTCGGTCGCCCTGTGCCGACACCCGAAGGCCATCGGTACGCCACGATCCCTTTCTGGTCCTACTTCCTGGACTGAGCGGTCCCCTGGGTCGGGCCTACCCTTGAAGGCGTTGAGCGTGCAGGCGCTCGAGCATGCCGGACTCAGTGCGCCATGGACAGCAGGTCCCGCCACGCGCCCGCCCCGAAGTAGCCTTCGTGGCAGGTCCCTTGAGGGCGCCCGTGCCGGTTCCCGCGTAGAAGTACAGGGCACCGCTCGACGTCGTGACCATCAGGTCCGCCTTGCCGTCCCTGTCCGCGTCGCCAGGCGAGAAGAGGTTCTTGTACTGCTGCCAGCCCGTGCCGAGGTTCACCCGGGTCGCGAAGGGCGCGGAGGCCGAGCCCGTGCCCGTGAGGCGCCACAAGGTGCCGGTCGTGTCGCGGGCCAGGAGGTCGGGGCGGCCGTCCCCGGTGAAGTCGCCGCCTGCGACGAGGGCGTTGTAGGACTGCCAGCCGGTGGCCACCTGGGCGCGGGCGGCGACGGACGTGCCGGAGCCGGTGCCGGCGTTGAGGTAGACCGTGCCGGACGAGGCGATGGCGAGCAGGTCGCCCTTGCCGCGAACACCCAACGCACCACACTCGCATTACTCGCCCCGATCTCGGGAGAGCCGGCCCGACACGCATCGGACGAAACCAACAGAGCAAGCCGCGACGGGAGGTCCACAGTGACGACGACAGCCGACGTATTCGTCGCCGAGGGGACCTTCGGCGTCCTCGACGCAGGAGACATCCCGATCGAGACGGGCGACTGGTCGAACGGTCTCGCCGTTCCCATGTCGCATGGTGCAGTCATCGTCACAGGCATCCACACCGGGAATGTGCGAGTCACCGCAGCCTCTCAGGGCACCCCGATGGAAGCGCATGACGGCACGGAGTGGGAGGAGATCGTCGAGATCAGCGTCTACGCGCCGACGGGCGGACTCCGGATCGAATCCCTCGACCTCGGGCCGATCGACGACCTGCCGATGCTGAGCCCGGCAGGGTCCGGCTGGCACCGGCCGCGTGTCCACGCGCGAGGCAGGGAAACCCACTACGACGGGGCGGACATGGAACCCGTCGAGGAGTACCTGCTCTTGGCATGGCCCCACCATCGTGCCGACACCAGAGTCATCCGTTCGAGCCTGCGCATCGACGACAACCTGAGCAAAGCCGCCGGTCAGCCCATCCGCGAGACTCCGCCCCCGCCGTCCGCGTCCACGCCCGTGCAGAAACCGGATGCCTGACATCCTCCCCCGGCCGCACAGCGAACCGACCATGTGCCTTGGCACCCCGGGCACAGCCCACGACACGCTGCATGTGTGAGCCTGTGGCCCTTGCTCCCGGCAAGGAAGAGGTCGGTGAGCGCTCACGCTGGACGAGCCGCGCGCTCTGCTGGATGAAGCAAAGTGGACCCGCTGTTCAGGAAGCCCTGCCACGTCCGAGGGAGTTGAGTGCGGTCAGATGCTCGCGAACGATCGCCTGCAACTGCTCATCGGTCATGTCGTCCGGGTCGCGGAGCTCCGGATCGATGACGTAGTCGTCGAGAGCGTAGAAGACCTGGTCAAGAAGCCTGGACAGGGGCTCCCTCAGGCGTTCGCGCGATTCGAGGGCTTGCCGCCGGGCGGCCAGCCATGAGCGGGCGAAGTCCTCCGCGCTGATCTCACCGGCCGCAAAGGAGTCCATGAGTGACACTTGTTCCGCAGTGGCGGATTCCGGCGCGACGTCGCTTTTCGATGTCCACGCCGTCTGGCGTGGCTGGAATTCAGCCGAGACCTCGGCCAGAGCCGGATGGCTGCGGCCGACACGCTTCGCATACCGCTTGAAGTCGATGATCGCCTGGTCGACGCCCTCGGGGACGCTGTACCGGAGGAATTCCTCCGGTCCGGCAATCAGGGAGTATCCGCGGTCCGTCACGAGAAGTGCGCCGGAGACGTCGGGCAGCACGACCAGAAAGCTCTCGTCGTACCAGGGGATCTGCCGGAGCAGGGCTTCCGGGGTCGAGGGGATCTCGACCTGCCGAAGCTCGGTGCCGGTGTCCTTCGCTCGGCAAGCGATGACGTAGGTGTGCCCCGTCTGCCTGGCTCCTGAGCTCATGCGCTCGGCCAGGTGCTCATCCATCCGGGAGTGGAACGTCAGCGGCACGACCCGCTTGTTGCCGTCTGTGATCCACTCGCTGCTGAAGGAGCCCGGTCCGGAGAGGACGAGGTTCAGCAGCCTGCCGTTGTCCATGTTGTGCCGTTCCGCCTTGTTCACCACAGGAAGCCCCGCTGCACGACGTCCGCGAACTGATTCTCATTGAGCTTGAATGCCGACCAGAACCTGCCGTCGGAGCGGAGCATGACCATCTTCAGGGACTTCGGGTCGATGAAGCCCACGGCTTGCCCTTGCTTGCGGTAGTTGTACCGAAAGATCTTGGTGCCGTCGGCAGTCATGTGCTCGCGCATCGCCTTCTCGAAGGCTTTGAGGTTGGCGCCGTTGAGATTTCCCGGGTTGTCGAGGAAATCGGTCGCGTGGGCGTGGAACTTCTTGCTCATCACCTTCTGGCTGGAGAAGTCGGCCTTGTCCGACCACTTCAGTTTGAGGCACGGGGCCAGCCCCAGGGGATCCGTCCAGGTCTGGGGATTGTGGACGTAGGCGCTGGGGTTGTCCGCCGGGGCGAGGCCGAGCGGGTCGGGTGAGAGATAGCGGCCGGACTCGGGGTCGTAGGTGCGGAAGTAGTTGTAATGGAGCCCGGTCTCCGGGTCGAAGTACTGGCCCGGAAAGCGCAACGGCGTGTACGCGGTGCTGGTCGCCGCCCAGGTGGTGGTGCCCCACAGCGTTGCGCGGCTCTGCCAGGCGATGTCGCCCTGTTCGTCCAGGAGCTCGCTCGGTGTGCCGACCAGATCGGTGACAACGGCGAAGAAACGGGAGTCGATCTCTTCTTGGGAGGCGATACCTCGGGTGATGCGCTCGGTCTGGGCTATGGGACGCAGGTCGTGGTGGTCCCAGGTGAGTGTGACCGGGTCCGGCAGTTCGGCCGTGGTAGTGGTCTGCTCGCAGAGAGTCGTACCGTCCCAGACGAAGTCGACCTGCTCGGTCACCGACCCGCCGTCGGGGGCCAGCCGCTGCTTGGCTATACGGCGGCCGAGAGGGTCGTAGAAATAACGCCAGTGCGTTCCGTCCGGGGTGGTGACCGCGATCAGGCGGTCTTCGGCGTCCCAGCTGTAGCTCCAGGTGTCCCGCTTCCTGGACAGCCGGGTCTTCTGCCGCAGGACGATGCGTCCCAGGGCGTCGTGCTCGTAACGGACGCTCCCGGCCCGTGTGAGACGGGTGCCCGTGTACGTACGCGTACCGGTGGCCTCTGCACCGGGGTGCGAGGCGGGCCACGACGCGTCTGTCTGGTTTCCCGCCTCGTCGTACGCGTAGCGCTCGGTCCACTGGTTCGCTCGGAGGGCCGTGACCCGGCCGGCCGGGTCCAGGTCGAAGCTACGGGTGCCTTCCTGCCGGTCGTCGCGCCGGACCAGGTAGCCGTCCGCACGGTAGTCGTAGGCGCGCTGCCGGATGGCCCTCCGACCAGGGCCGGTGACCGTCTGGAGGGTGAGGCGGCCCACCGCGTCCAGGGTGTTGGCGACCGTGATGGCGTCGCCGATGCACCGTGTCGTCTCCTGGCCGGCCCGGTCGTACTCGAAGGTGATCGTCCGGCCGGCCGTGGTCAGCTCGGTCGGGTTGCCCGCGGCGTCGTAGGACCAAGTGCTCGTGGCCCCGCTGGGGGTGGTACGACGGGTTCGGCGGCCCAGCAGATCGTAGCTGTACGAGCTGGTCCGGCCGTTGACCGTTTCCGACAGCAGACGGCCGCCGAGGTCGTACTGCAGGTCGATCCGGGCGTGGGGGGAGATGGCCTCGGTGAGTTGTCCGGACGGGTCGTAGGCGAAGGTGGTGATCACGCCGTCGACCGACTGACGCACGATCCGCCCCAGCTCGTCATGAGCGAAGGAGGCGGTGTGGCCCAGGGCGTTCGTGCGGGAGGTGAGCCGGTCCGCCGCGTCGTGGCTGTAGCGGACGGTGCGGCCGTCGAAGTCCGTTTCCGAAAGCAGGCGGCCGGCCGGGTCGTACTGGTAGTTCCAGGTCAGCCCCTGTGGGTTGGTGACCTGGGTGAGACGCAGTTCGGTGTCGTGGGAGAAGGTGTGACGCACGCCGTCCGGCCCGGTGCGCGCCGTGAGCAGGTCGAAGTGGGTGTACTCGAAGCGGGACACCGTGCCGAGCGGGTCGGTGTGGTTGGTGCAGTTGCCCTCACCGTCGTAGGTCCACGACTCGATGCTGCAGTCCGGGGCGGTGCGCCGCGCCATGCTGCCTTCGACGGTCCACTCGAGGCGGGTCACGTTCCCGAGCGGATCGGTGATGGCGACGGGCAGTCCGAACGCGTCCCGTTCGTACCTTGTCGTCGCCCCGAGCGGGTCGGTGACGGCGACGGGAAGCCCGGCGGCATTGCAGCGCACACGGGTCGTGCGGCCCAGTGCGTCGGTGACCGAGGTGAGATGGCCCGCCTTGTCGTACGTGGACCGGGTCACGGCCCCGACTGGGTCGGCGGTACCGGTGACGTTGCCGCGCTCGTCGTACTCGCTGTGCCACTCGGACCCGTCCGCTTCGGTCACTCTCGTCGGCAGTCCGATTACGTTGTACGTGACGGTGGTACGGCGGCCGTCCGGGCGGGTGACGGAGACGACCCGTCCATGCTCGTCGTAGCGGTACCGGGTGGTGTGGCCGAGTGGGTCCGTGACGGCGGTCAGGTTGTGGTCGGCGTCCCACTCCTGGCAGGTGACGTGGCCCAGTGCGTCGGTCTCGCGGACGAGACGGAGTGCCTCGTTGTGCTCGTATCGCGAAGCGTGGCCGAGGGAGTTCACGACCGTGGTGGTGCGGGTGGCGTCATCGTAGGTGAGGGTGCCGGAGAGGAAGCCGTCGCTGCCGTCGGTACGCACGACCCGTCCGCGTTCGTCGTATGTGTAGCTGTACGACGTGTCGTTGCGGTCGGTCCACGAGGTGATGCGGCCCTCGTCGTCGTAGGTGAACCGGAGAGGGAGGCCGGAGGAGTTGACGATCTCGGCAAGATGGCCTGCCTCGTCGTAACCGTAGGAGACGAGAAGTGTTCCTCGGGTCTCGGGCCGCTGCGGATCGAGCAGCCGGAACCCGGCGATGCGCGGTAGCTCGGCGTGGCGCTCGACAGCGATACGGTAGCCGCCGCTGTGCGTGACCTCGGTCGGGGTGCCGTCTTCGGTGTAGTGGATGGTGATACGCCGGCCGTTGCGGTCCACGATCGCGTGGAGTGGCAGATCGACCGCTTCGCCGTCGTCAGTGGCCTGCGGGCTGTGGAAGAGATAGCTGCGCCCGCTGTCGGGATCGGTCACGCGCAGTGCGCCGTCCACCTCGTCGTCCCAGCTCAACGGCCACCGCTGGCCGGCCTCTGGATAGACGGGCTCGATCGAGTCGGGCGACGGCATCGGGTAGACGAGGCGGGCCCCGTCCGGGGCCGCGTAGACGAGGCCGTCGTCATCGGCTTGCAGTCGCTGGTCAAGAGTGGAAGCCCAGGTCGGGCCGAACCAGCCACCCCAACGGTACGAGGACAGATGCGTTCGTTCCAGCACCAGGGGCAGCGCCCCGGGCAGTTGGACATCGGTCTGCGCCATCAGCATGTCGCCGGTGGCCACGTCGATCGGGTCGAGATCGCACTTCTTGAACATGGCCCGGATGGAGGCCGGCAGCTTCTCCCACTCGCCGGGCCGCAGCTTCAGCCGGGACAGCCCGGAACCGTCGAGCTTCAACGCCTTGCTCAGCTTGGCGAGTTCGCTGGGTTTGAGGCCCTTGAGGCCCTTGCCCAGAGCCTTGCCGAGCACACCGAGACCGAGGCCCAGCAAGGCGCCCTCGGTGAGGATGCCGGCCAGTTTGTCCGGGTCCTTGAAGGCTGCGGGGTCCCTCAGTAGCGCGTCGAAGGCAGAGAACTTCGCGCCTTCTTTGGCGTACTTGGCCGCCGTCGCGACACCGCGGATCTCCTTGAGCGCCTTCAGCGCCCGCTCCACAGCCCGGATGACCTCCATCACGCCGCGGATCGCGGAGGCCAGAACAGTGCCCTCCTTCTCGATCCGGGCGACCAGCGCGACCACCTTGACCGCCCGTGAGCCGGCCATCAGAGAGGAGACGACAGCCGAGGCGCCCCCGGTCAGCACGGACAGTGCCAGGCCGGCGATCTCGAACTCGGCGATCTCCGCGACCAGCACGCCCATCTCGGTGAGCAACTCGTGCGCCTGGTCGGCGAAGTCGTCCAGTGCCTTCGCACCCTCGCGGAGCGCGTCCGCCATGTCGGTGGCCTGTTTGCGTGCGGCCTTGGACCGCTTGTGGAAGGCCTTGGCCGCCTCGCCCTCCCACTCCACCTCGGCCAGGGCCTTGCGAGCGGCCTCGGCCGCGTCGTCCAGGCCGGTGGCCAAGTGCCGCCACTTCTTGGCGATCTCCCTCACGCCGTCCGGGTCCACCGCCGGGTCGGTGATGCCGAGGAACTCCAGACCACTGGCGAGGGTGTCGCCGAACATGTGGTTGAACTTGTTGACGTAGTGCAGGGGGTTGAGGTCGACCACGCCCCGCTCAGCCCTTCTTGGCGCGGGCCGCGGCCGCCAGCAGAACGTCGAGGAGGTCGAAGGCGTCGGAGACGTCGCCCATGAACTTGGCCTCCGTCTCCCACTCCTCCTCCAGGTCCTGGGTGAGCTTGGCGAGGGTGGTCATGCCCTCGCGTATCTCATCCTTGGCGCCCAGCAGCGAGCCCAGCGCTCCCAGCGCGTCCAAGTCGTGCGACTCGGCCTTGAACTCCTGCAACGGCTTCTCCGTGTGGTGACCCACCGCACGGAGTCCCGTAGCCGCCTTGTGCAGCGACGTAGCTTCTTTTTTCAGGTCCGACACGCGAGACGCCCCCACACTTCGCTCTGTGCACATGCCAACCCGGCGACCCTAGCCAGCCAGCTTCACGAGGAGGCAAGCCACACACCAAAGATCGGCAAAGCGGTCCGCTCCGGTCATGGGACGCGCCGCGCACCATGACCGCCGGAACGGATCCCTCAGAGCAAGTCCCGCCACACCCCCCACCCCGAAGCAGCCTTCGCCACCCGCCCCTTGAAGGTGCCCACGCCCGTCCCCGCGTAGAAGTACAGCGCACCGGCCGAGGTCGTGGTCATCAGGTCCGCCTTGCCGTCCCCGTCGGCGTCGCCAGGCGAGAAGAGGTTCTTGTACTGCTGCCAGCCCGTGCCGAGGTTCACCCGGGTCGCGAAGGGCGCGGAGGCCGAGCCCGTGCCCGTGAGGCGCCACAGGGTGCCCGTGGTGTCGCGGGCCAGGAGGTCGGGGCGGCCGTCGCCGGTGAAGTCGCCGCCTGCGACGAGGGTGTTGTAGGACTGCCAGCCGGTGGCCACCTGGGCGCGGGCGGCGACGGAGGTGCCGGAGCCGGTGCCGGCGTTGAGGTAGACCGTGCCGGACGAGGTGACGGAGAGCAGGTCGCCCTTGCCGTCGCCGGTGAGGTCGCCGGGGCCGAGGATGCGGGTGTACGACGTCGAGCCGCCGGCGATCTCGGGGTCGGACAGGGCGTAGTACGCGGGGTTGGTGAGCTTGCCCGTGCTGAGCGAGTGCACCACCAGGTCGGCCAGGCCCACCTCTCGGAGGGACGAGGCGTAGGCGAGGTGGGTGCCGGCGGGGGGCCAGGCGGCGCTGCCCACCAGGAGTTTGCCGGTCAGGCCGCCGGTGCCCGTCACCTGGTAGCTGTAGACCGACCCGGCGGACGTACGGGCCATGGTCCCGTACTTGCCGAAGTGCGGGTTGCTCCCGGCGCCCGCGAACTGCGTGACCTGGCCCCAGCCCTTGCTGCGCGCCTCGCGCACGCCGAAGGTGCCCCTGCCGTCGCCCGGGTAGAACCACAGGGCGCCGGAGTAGTCCCTGGCCAGCAGGTCCGTCCGGCCGTTGCCGTCCCAGTCGCCGCCGCCGAGGATCTGGTTGTACGACGCCCAGTCGGCCTTGGGGTCCTTGACGCGGGCGCCGAAGCCGCCGGAGCCCGTGCCGGGGTAGCGGTAGAGGACCCCGGCGGTGGTGCGGGCCAGCAGGTCGCCCACGCCGTCGCCGGTGAGGTCGCCGGCCCCGATCAGCTGGTCGTACTGCTGCCAGCCGGTGCCGACCTGCACGCGCCCGCCGAACTCGCCCGTGCCCTTGCCCGGGTAGAGGTAGAGGGTGCCGGACGGGGTGCGGACCAGCAGATCGGCCCTGCCGTCGCGGTTGAGGTCGCCCGGGGCGGTCACCTTGTTGTAGATCTGCCAGCCCGTGGCGACCGTACGGTACGAGCCGAGGCCGCCGGGGGTGCGGGCGTAGACGCCGGTGTGCAGGCGCAGTACGCCGGTAGGGCTCAGGGTCAGCACGTCCTGGACGCCGTCCGCGTCCAGGTCGCCGGGGGTGAGGACGTCCTTGACCTTGGCCACGTCCGACTCCAGCGCCATGGTCTCGGCCGCGCCGGTGTTGACGTACAACTGGCCCGCCGCGTTGCGGTAGACGAGGTCGGACGTGCCGTCGCCGTCGAAGTCGGCGCGCGCCGGGGTGACCGCGTCCGCGTCGCCGGGCAGCGCCACGAAGGCACCCGCCGCCGCGAGCACCGCGCACACGCAGGCCAGCGCCTTCAGGGCGGGGCGGCGGCGACGCCGGGATCGGGTGGTGAACACGTGCTCTCCCGGGGTCAAGGGGTGGCCGAGGGGGATTCGGCTGAGGTGGATCCGGGGGCCTCGGCGGCGCCCTGCACGCCGACCTGGCGCACGCCCGGCACTCCGTCGTCCACGCGGAACGTCGCCGCCGTGGTCGTCTCGCCGTCCCGGGTCAGCACGGTGGAGATCGTCCGCAACCGCGCGTCGATGCCGCCCGGGGTGATGTCGAGCAGCAGATAGCCGCGCCGCGCGTCGATGATCTTCCAGTGCGGGTTGTCGGCCAGCTTGGGCGCCCATTCGGCGGCGAAGGCCGGGAGGTCCTCGTCGCCGTTGCTGGAGATGGACGTGCCGACGAACTCCGCGCCGACCACCTTCGAGCCGGGGTCGGCGTAGTCGAGCTTGAGGTCGCTGACGATGGTGCGGTGCCGGTCGCCGGACAGGACGACGGGGTTACGGACGGACGGGAACTCGGCGAGCAGTGCCGCGCGTTCCTTCTGGTAGCCGTCCCATGCGTCGTACGACCATTCCTTGCCCTCACCGGCCAGGAAGTCGGTCTCGGCCATCATCACCTGCGAGGCGAGGAGGTTCCAGGTAGCGCCGGACTCCTTCATGCTGTCGACCAGCCAGTTCCGCTGGGTGTCGCCCATGATCACGCGGCCGGTCTCCTGGGCGCCCGCGGCGTTGGTGGCCTGGTCGTCGCGGTACTGCCGGGTGTCCAGGACGTGCAGCCGGGCGAGGGAGCCGAAGTCGAGCCTGCGGTGGATCCGGACGTCCGGGCCGCTGGGCTTCTGCGCGACGCGGATCGGCATGTGCTCGTAGAAGGCCTGGAAGGCGGCCGCGCGGCGGGCCAGGAACTTGTCGCGGGGCCAGGCGGCGGGGTCGTTCGCCACGTCTCCGGCCCAGTCCTGCTCGACCTCGTGGTCGTCGAAGACCACCACGAAGGGCGCGGCGGCGCGCATCGCCCGCAGGTCGGGGTCGGTGCCGTACTGCTCGTGGCGGGCCCGGTACTGGGCGAGCGTGACGGGTGCGCCCGCGCCCTCGTGCCGGCGTACCCGGTAGGAGTAGGCGGAGCTCTCGTAGATGTAGTCGCCGACGAACAGCACGAGGTCCGGCTGCTGCTCCCGCATGTCCCGGTAGGCGGTGAAATAGCCGTGCTGCCAGTTCTGGCAGGAGGCGAGCGCGATCCGCAGCCGGTCGGGTACGGCGCCGGCGGCCGGGGCGGTGCGGGTGCGGCCGGTGGGGGACGTACGGCCGAGGGCCTTGAAGCGGTACCAGTAGTCGGTGGCCGGGGTCAGTCCCGTGGCGTCCACATGGACGCTGTGCCCGAGGCCGTTGCCCGCGGTCGCGGTACCGCTTCGGACGATCTGCGTGAAGCCGGAGTCGGTGGCGACCTCCCAGGTCACGGGCACGCTCGGGGGCAGGATGCCGGAGCTGCCCTGCTGGGCGGGGGTCAGCCGGGTCCACAGCACGACGGCGGTGGGGAGTGGGTCGCCGGAGGCCACGCCCAGCTTGAACACCGTGCCGCTGACCGTCACGCCGGCCCCGGGCGGTGAGCCCGGGCCGCCCACGGACGCCGAGGCGTCCCCCGGCAGGAACTGCCCGGCCGCCACCGCGCCCGCCGCTCCCAGGGTGACGGCTCCCGCGCCGAGGAAGCGTCTGCGGCGTATGCCGCCACCAACGCCCTTCACGCCCTCGACGTCCGTGCCCTCGCTGACGTCGTCGCCGTCGCTCGCGTCCACAGCCGTGCGCGCCCTTTCCCCTCAGGCGGTGCGCTGCGCAGCGCCGGTGAACCGATCGGGCGGGATTCTAATACCCTCGAATTCATGCGCAGACCATTGATCTCCGTGGCCGCGGCCGTGTTGCTCGCGGGCGCGGCGGGCTGCTCGTCGTCGTCCTCCGGCCCGGGGGACGACTCGGCCGGAAGGCCCGTGGGGACACCGTCCGGCGCGGCCTCCGCCGGTACGGCTTCCACCCGCACGCTCTCCCCCGGCACGGTCTCCGCCGATGTGTCTCGGACCGGCGGCGGCTCCTCGGCCCCCGGCGCGAGCGGGGAGACCCCCACCGCTTCCTCCACCCCACCCCCCGGCGTCCTCTACGGCACCGAGCAGCTCCCCACCCCCGCCGCCGACCACTGCCGTACGGCGCACCTGACGGCCTCGGCCCGCAGCACGGGGTCGGGCCGCGCCCTTGTCGTGCTCACCCACAAGGGGCCCGGCGACTGCACGCTGCGGGGTTTCCCCTCGCTCCTCTTCGTCGGCGAGGCCGGCCGCACCGAGCTGCCGGTCGACTGGGCCGGGGCCGCGGAGGACGCCGCCGAGGTGGCCCTCTCCCCCGGCGAGTCGGCCACCGCCGAGCTCACCTTCACCAGCCTGGCCGAGTGCGAGCCGATCACCCGCCTCGACGTCGTCCCGCCCGGCGAGTCCCGTCCGCTGAGCCCGGCCTTCGCCGGCCCGGTCCGCATCTGCGACACCGGCGTACGGGTCACGGCGTTCGCGCCCGCCGGCTGAGCGACGGCCGGTGCGGGGTCAGAGCTTCAGATACGACAGGTCCACCGCCCGGGCCATCGCCAGCGTGCCCGCGTCGTTGAGGTGCAGGTGGTCGCCGCAGTCGTAGGCGGGCAGGATGCGCTCGGGGTCGTCGGGGTCCTCGACCGCCGCGGCGACGTCCGTGACGGCGTCGAAGGTGTCGGTGGTGCGGATCCACTCGTTGACCTCACGGCGGATCGCGCGGCCCTCCTCGGTGTCGTAGCCCTCGTAGACGGTCCCGGCGTAGGGGCCGATGGTGTGCGCTACGACGGTGAGTCCGGCGGCCTTGAGGAGTGCGGCCAGCTCTCGGTAGCCCTCGATGAGGTCAGCGGCCGTGGGCAGCGGCTGGGGCGCGCCGGGGTCGATGGAGCCGGGGCTGCCGAGGTCGTTGAGGCCGAAGTTGAGCAGGACGTGGGTGACGCCGGGGACGTCGAGGACGTCACGGTGGACGCGGGTCAGTGCGGCCTCGCCGATCTCGTCGGTGAGCAGCCGGTTGCCGGAGATGCCCTGGTTGACGACCCAGCCGCGGTCCAGGAGCCGGTTGAGCTGGTCGGGGAAGCGGGCGTCGGCGCCGGGTGTGGTGCCCGCGCCCTCCATCCAGGAGTCGCCGAAGGCCACGGCGATCGCGGTGCCCTCGGGCGCGAGGACGTCGACACCGGAGACGAAGTAGCGGGAGACCTCCAGCAGTTCGGCGTCCGGGAGGGCAGCCTCGGCCGTCACGTCCCCCGCGGCCGCGTATCCGGTCTCGGAGGCGACCACGGAGAACGTCGCCAGGCCGGTGTCGTACGGCAGGTGGAGGCTGAGTGCGAACGCGTCCCCGGCCGCGACCGCGCCCGGCACCGGGTCGCTGACCGCTTCCTCGCCGGGCGCCAGCACGAGGTCGGCGCGGCCGTCGAAGGTGAGCGGGACGGAGGTCGCCGGGTCGATGCGGTGGCCCTCGGTGCGGCGGCCCCAGCGCGCGGCGCCGACGGTGAGCGGCTGTCTGCCGAACCGGTTGCTCAGCCGCCACCCGGACGGCCTCACCGCCACCGGCGAGACGCACGATCTGGCGCACCGTCTGATCGGCGAAGGCCCGGGAGGGGAAGAGCTGGTAGTCCTCGTACGGGCTGACCAGAGCGGAACGGAAGCCTGCCACCCACTGCGATGAAGTCGTCATGTGCACTACCAACAGCAGACCTCGTGATCTTGTTTCCGCTCCCGGGATTCATCTCGCCCGACCGCGTCGCACGGAGCGGCGGCAGGCGACTACGCGACGGGCGGCTGACGGCCGTTACGCTTCCTCCATGGCACAGGCCGATGGCGAACGGATGAGCGTGGTGACCGCGTTGGTGCGGTCCTCGTACCTGGTGAACGCCGTGTACGCCGATGCGAGCCACGCGTACGGACTCACCCCCCAGCAGGGCAAGCTGCTGTGCGTGCTGATGCCGCAGCCGTACGGGATGCGCGAGCTGGGCGACATGCTGGGGCTGGCGAAGTCGAGCCTGACCGGGCTCGTGGACCGCACGGCACAGCGCGGCCTGGTGCGCCGGGAGGCCGACCCGCGCGACGGTCGGGCGGTACGGGTGGCGCTCACGGAAGAGGGCGCTCGGCTGGCCGAGGAGTTCTACGACGAGGCCTGCCGCCGCATCGACGAGCTGCCGTCGGGCCTGAGCGCGCAGGAGCGCGACCGGCTGGCCGCGCTCCTGGCTCGCGTGGTGGAGGACAACAAGGTGCCCGAGGTGTTCATCGACCCGCAGAGCTGATCAGCCTTCGGCCTGTGTGCCGAACAGCTCGTGGAACATGCCCGTGAACAGGTCGCCGCCCTTGTACTGCGCGACCACCTGCGCCGGCACCACCGCGGCGACGGCCGGGTCGTCCTCGGACGGGAACTGCCCGACCCCGCGCTCCGGGCCGAGCGGCAGCAGGACGGACGGCACCGGCGAGGGGGTGTAGACGGCCTCGGGGGTCTCGCCGCGCAGTTGGGCGGAGATGTTCGCGGCGGCCACCCGCGCGTGCTGCATGGCGTAACCGGCCATCTTGGCCTCGGCGAGGTCGGTGATGTCGCCGATCGCGTAGACGTGGTCGTAGCCCCGCACGGCGAGCGTGCCGGTGACCGGCACCTGGCCCCTTTCGGTCCGGGTGGTCAGGGCGCCGTCGGCGAGGTAGTCGCCGTTGACGCGTACGCCGTGGGCGCGGAACCAGATGTCGGCGGTGAGCTCGTCCCCGTCGGTGGTCGCCACGGTGAAGGTCTTGGCGCGGCCGGGCTCGCTCGGCGGCTCCTCGGCCAGGGCCGTGCCCAGCCGCAGTTCGACGCCCGCCTCCTGAAGCTGGCGGTGCAGGTCGTCGCGCAGGCTCTGCTCGAAGGCGGGCAGCAGCGCGGGCGCCGGGTCGACGACGACGACCTGCTTGCCGGGCCACACGTGCGTGATCTCGCCGGCCAGCTCCAGGCCGACCGGCCCGGCCCCGGTGATCAGGACCCGCTCGGCGCCGGCCAGCTCCTCGTGCGTCTCGCGCAGCCGGCCCAGCGCCTCCGCGGCCTCGTCGCTGTCGCTCTTGGCCGGGAAGGGGTAGCGCGAGCCGGTGGCCAACACCAGATAGTCGGCGTCGATCCGGGTGCCGTCGGCGAGGGTCACGCCGGCCGGGTCGACCGAGGCCACCCGCTGCCGCACGACCCGGCCGCGCTCCAGCAGCCGGTCGTAGGAGAAGAAGACGTTGTGCGCCCAGTCGGGCCGGACCAGCGCCCGCAGTGAGCCGGCCGCGTGCTCGAAGGCGTCCTTGGGCTCGATGAGGACGACATCGGCCTCGGCGTCGAGGGCCTTGGCGGCCGTGGCGCCGCCGTAGCCGCCGCCGATGACGACGACGGTGCGGCCGGTGGTGGTGGTCGTGGATGCCATGACTGTTCAGCTCCCCCTGGGTGACGACGCGCGGATCCCTGCTGATCCGCACGTCGAATCAGTTCGTACTACGAACCTTATTCGTTCGCAGTACGAACTTCAATGGGGCTTTTCGGAGAGGGACTCTCCGGCGAGCGACCGAGGCCGGCCAGCGTCAGCGTCACGGCGACCGACGCGGCCGCCATCACCGTCATCGCCGTTGCGGGCGAGGTCAGTTGGGCCACCGCACCCGCCAGTGCCGCGCTCATGCCTTGCATCGTGAGCATCCCGGCCGAGTGCAACCCCAGGGCGTGGCCCGCGAGTTCGTCGGGGGTCAGCGCCATCAGCCGCTCCTGCTGGACCAGACTCGCCCCGAAGCCGACGGAGGCCACACCCGCGGCCACGGCCGCCCACACCACCCCCGGCCGCAGGACGAAGAACAGATACGGCACGGCCAGCAGCAGAAGCAGCGGCGTAGCCAGCCGGCCCCGCACCTCGGGCCGCAGAAAGCGCCCGACGGCCACGTCCCCGGCGAACATCCCCAGCGCCCCGCACGCGAACAACACCCCGGCGGCGCCCGGCGCGTAGGAGACATAGAGGGACTCGCAGCCGACGACCAGGCCGTTGGGGAGCCACAGCCCCAGATACGTCAGGCGGCGCGGGCGCGAGGACCACAGCAGGGCGTTGGTGCGCCGGGTCGCCCGCGCCGACGGACGGCCCGACGAACGCGGCGGGCGGGCGGTCAGACCCAGCCGGACACCGAGGGCCGACAGGGCGTAGAGCGCCGCCGCGAGCAGCAGACAGGAGCGCGGGGACAGCACCGTCAGCAGGGCGCCGCCGGTCGCGAACCCGGTGATCTGCATCAGCCCGGACAGCATGTTGAACACCGAACGCCCCAGCAGATAGCCGTCCTTGGACAGGATCTCGTTCAGCAGCCCCCACCGCACTCCCCCGCCCAGCGACGCGACCAGACCCAGCACGAGCACCACCGCGAAGACCGCCCCCACCGGCAGACCCGGCAGCGCCATCACCGCCGTACCGGCCGCGAAGGCCAGGCCGATGCCGGTCAGCGTCGACCTCGGAGGCAGCCGGTCGGCGCCCGACAGCAGGAAGGTCGCCCCGAACACCTGGGCCAGCTGCGGCCCGAACATGCTCACCGCCGACAGCAGCGGCGAGTCGGTGACCCGGTACACGAGCGTGGCCAGCGCCAGACCGCCGATCGTCTGCGCCACGGTGTGGGCGGCGGAGGCCAGGAAGAAGGGAGTGAACTCCGGGGTGCGGAACAGGTCTCGGTAGCTGCGCATGCCCGGAGTCTCGGAGCGGCGGCCGTACGGTGGTTATTGTTTCGCGCGGACGCGAAAGGTGGGGTCGCCCCATGGGCTGGTGGCAGGTCAACGCCGACACGCTCGCCGGCAGCCGGTTCGTGCTCTCCCCGCTCGCCGAGACCTTCGCGAGCCTGAAGCTGCTGCACGCGGGCGTGCCCTCGCACCCGGGCGAGCGCGCGTGGCTGCGCCGCCACCTGCCCGGCTACCGGGCCCGTCTCGCCGCCGACCCGGTCACCGCGCTGCTGGTGCGCTCCGGGCTCGGCCGGGAGTGGATCGCCGACTTCCTCACCCCCACACCGCGCGGCGACGAGCCCTTCGAGGCGGAGGCCGCCCGGGTGCGGGCGGCCCGGCCCGAGGACGCCCGCGCGCATCTGCGGATGTCCCTCGCCGGACCGCTGCCGGGCGCCCTGGTGCGGGACGATCTGCCGGCGCGGGCGGCCGGGCTTCTGGAGTACGTGTGGACCGAGACGGTCTCTCCCGACTGGGAGCGGCGTCGGCGCATCCTGGAGGCGGACGTGGTCGCCCGGACCGCGCAGGTCAGCCGGGGCGGCTGGGCGGCCGTGCTGGACGCCCTGCGGCCGGGCACACGGTGGCTCGGGGAGAACCGGCTCCAGGTCAACGCGCACGAGTATCCGCCCCGGGAGATCTCGGGGGCCGAGCTGGTGTTCGTGCCGGTCACTCCGCAGGCGGGATGGGTCTCCTGGGAGGAGCGGGCCCGGTACGCGGTGGTGTACCCGGCGACGGGGGTGCTGGCCCCGGAACCGGCGCCCGCGGGGCTCGGGGCGCTGCTCGGGGCCGGGCGGGCCCGGGTGTTGATGCTGCTGGCTTCGCCGATGAGCACCACGCAGCTGGTCGCTCTGACCGGGCAGGGGCTGGGGTCTGTGGGGCGTCACGTCAGGGTGCTCTTGGATGCCGGGTTGGTTTCTCGGCGGCGGGCGGGGCGGTCCGTGTTGTACTCGCGTACGGCCGCCGGGGACGTCCTGGTGAAAGCCGGATCCGCGTGAGGGTGGTCACGCTCCGTTGCGGGGTGCGCGCCGTCCGTGGCCGGTCGCGCAGTTCCCCGCGCCCCTGAGGCCCCTTAAGCTCCGGGGCATGACTAGTGAACTTTCTTCCGCCTCTCCTCTCTCCGTGTCCGTCGGGGCGCTCACCGGTGGGGACGCCGATCTCGGCTCGTATCTCGGCAAGGTCGTTCTCTTCGTGAACGTGGCGTCGAAGTGCGGGCTCACGCCGCAGTACACGGGGCTGGAGAAGCTGCAGGAGGAGTACGCGGAGCGCGGGTTCACCGTGGTCGGGGTGCCCTGCAACCAGTTCCTCGGGCAGGAGCCGGGGTCGGCCGAGGAGATCGCGGAGTTCTGCTCGGCGACGTACGGCGTGACCTTCCCGATGACCGAGAAGGTGGAGGTGAACGGCGAGGGGCGGCACCCGCTGTACGAGCGGCTGGCCGGGTTCGCGGACGCCGAGGGGTACAGCGGGGACATCCGCTGGAACTTCGAGAAGTTCCTCGTCGGGCGGGACGGTGAGGTCGTGGCCCGGTTCTCGCCGCAGACCGAGCCGGAGTCGGACGAGATCGTGGCCGCGCTGGAGCGGGCGCTCGGCTGAAGCCCGTTGACCTTGCCCCTGGGGCAGGGCGGAACGTGCTCCTCGCCGGACGGGACAGGCCGTCCGGTGACGGAGGACGAGGCTGCGTGATGGACGACGACCTGCTGACCATCGGCGCGTTCGCCGCGCGGGCCCGGCTGTCGGCCAAGGCGCTGCGGCTGTACGACCGGCTGGGGCTGCTCGCCCCGGACCGGGTCGACCCGAGCACCGGGTACCGCTACTACCGGGCCGCTCAGGTGGAGCGGGCCCGGCTGGTGGCGCTGCTGCGGCAGCTCGACATGCCGCTCGCCCGGATCGCCGAGGTGGCCGACGCAGGCGGCGACGAGGCGGCCGCGCTGCTCGCCGCGTACTGGGCGGACGTGGAGGCGCGGTTCGCCGCGCAGCGGACGCTGGCCGAGTACCTCCGTGGACGGCTTTCGGGGAGGAGCTCCGAGATGTACGGGAAGTTCACGGTGGAGACGGTCGAGGTGCCCGCGCAGGTGGTGCTGAGCGAGTCCCGGCATGTGCTGGCGGACGAACTGCCGACCTGGATCCCGGCGTCGCTGGGCCGGCTGGAGGAGGCCGCCGCGGGCTGCGGGGGTGCGGCGGGAGCGCCGTACGTCGTCTACCACGCCGAGGTGTCGACGGAGAGCGACGGACCCGTGGAGGCGTGTGTGCCGGTCACCGACGAGGCGGCGGCGCGGGCGTGGGCGGCGGACCGGGGACGGGCCCGGCAGGTGCGGCTGCGGGTGGAGCCGGCACGGCGGCTGGCGTACACCCGGATCACCAAGGCGCAGGTGGCGCAGCCGCAGATCCTGGCCGCGTTCGAGGCGGTGGAGGAGTGGATGAAGCGGGAGGGGCTCGCCTACGACGGCCCGTGCCGGGAGGTCTACTTCGCCGACTGGGACGCCGCCGGGCCCGAGGACCCGGTGTGCGACGTCGCGTTCCCGGTGCGCCGGGGTTCCTGACCGCGACGCCCGGCGCCGGGCGGAGCGGTCCGCCCGGCGCCCGGCACAAGCCGAGCCCTCTCGGCAAGGACGGCGAACTGGTCGAGAGGGCTCTTCAGTCGTGCTTGTCGAGTCGTGGTCATCGGCGGAGGATCGGAAGACCCTCCCCTCACGCCTTGACCGACGTCACGAACGCCTGCCAGGCGTCCGCCGGGAAGGCGAGGGTCGGGCCGTCGGTGACCTTGGAGTCACGCACGGCCAGAGCGGCGGTGACAGGGGACTTGACCTCGACGCACGCGCCGTTGCCCTGGGAGTAGGACGACTTGATCCACGTGTCCGTCGAACCCTGCTTGATTGCCATGTTCACTCCGGTCGGTTCAGTAGCCGAGTTGCTGCATTCTCGCCAACCCCCGTGCTCGATTGGCGTGATCGACGCTACTCGCCAACTCCACCGTCCGGAGCAGCCATTCACCCGACCGGATGACATATTCCAGAGGGACTTCCCTCTCGGTCACACTCCGGTGTACTGTCCGGCCTTTCATGTCCAGGAAGGGCCCCAGAGGCCACTCGGGCCACTCGGGCCCGGTCAGCTCGCGTAGTCCTTGGCGACCTTCGCGATGAACTCCCGCGTCTGCTCGACGTTCAGCGCCTGCGCCCTCAAGTGCTCGTACATCACGCTGTACTTGGACACGTCCTGCGCCTTCTCCAGGTACAGGTCGCTGGTCACGCCCTCGATGTACACCACCGTCGAGTCGGCGGCGTCGGGGAACTCCAGGATCGCGTACTGGCCGCTCACGCCCGGGTGCGCGCCCATGGAGAACGGGATCACCTGCACGGTGACGTGCGGCAGTTGCACCGCCTCCAGCAGGTACTCCAGCTGCTCGATCATCACCTGCTTGTTGCCGACCTCGCGGCGCAGCGCGGCCTCGTCCACCACCGCCCACAGCCGGAGCGGGTTGTCGGCCGCGGAAATACGTTCCTGCCTGCGCATGCGCACCTGGACGCGGCGCTCGATGTCGGCCGGAGCGGCCTCCGGGAGCGCGCCCGCGATCAGCGCCTCGGCGTAACTGCGCGTCTGCAGCAGGCCCGGCACGACCTGCGGGTCGTACACGCGCAGGCTCGCGGCATCGGTCTCCAGGCCGATGTAGACGCTGTAGGGGACATCACCGAAGGCGTGCCACCAGCCTTGCTGGCGCGAATCCTTGGCCATCTGCATCAGCGAGTCGACGACGCGCTGGTCCTCCACCTCGTAGACCCCGCACAGGTCGCGGACGTCGCGCTGGCTGATACTGCGCCGTCCGTTCTCCAGGCGGCTGATCTTCGACTGGGACACCAGCAGCCGCTCGGCCACCTCTTCCGCCGTCATGCCTTTGAGCTCACGGAGTCTGCGCAGCTCCTGGCCCAGCCGGCGCCTCCTGACGGTGGGATTGACATTGGACGCCACGGGACGTGCACCTCCGGCTGCTGCCTGTACTTAACACTTTGCGTATCTGCTGTTGAGCAGACTGCCACCAAGGTGCTTACTACCGCTGGGAAACGGGGGATATGCGCCAGGTGCACGTCAGTGAACGCCGGACGACCGTTTCCGGACACGGCCGAGCGGGGTGACAGGACCGTGCGGTTCTGTCACCCCGCTCGAACAGCGGCTCCCGTGACCGGGCTTGGGGGGTCGTGCGGCGGTGCTGGTTCGAGTAGGCGCCGGGCGGCGCCGTGTTGCGGGTGCTGCCGTGGAACTGCGGCTCAGTGGGCCACGGCACGCGCCATGGAGCTGCGGTGCGGCTGCACCGGAACGCCGCGGGCGGGTTCCGTTGCGGGTCCGGCTCCGGCGGCCTGACGGCCGGTCTGGGCCGGGCTGCGGCGCGGCTGGGCGGCCACGCCGTTCTGGACGTCCATGACGGCGTGCGCCACCAGGCCGCCCATGGGGTCGTGCCGGATCAGATCCCGCAGCCGGGAGCGCGAGGAACGGCCCTCGTTGCCCGGATACAGGTGCTTGCCCAGACCGACCGCGTGCGCCAGTGCGGCGAGCGCCGCGGTCCGCGGGTCCGGCGGTACGCCGGTGCGGATCGCCGAGTCCAGCCGTGCCCTGATCTCACGGCTGATGGCGTTGTCCGTCGCCTGGTAGCGAGTGGTCGGCAGCACTCCGCACATCTGGCCCTCGACGGCATGGACCATGCCGCACCGCTCCAGATGCGAGAGGTAGGTCTGGCGGAGCCCGAGACGCGGCCCGCCTATCCAGTGGACCGCCCGCACGGGAGCGCCGCGCCTGCGCAGCAGCTCCAACGCACAGTCCAGTGTCGGATCTCCAGTCGGCCGTGGAACCACCACGGCGATACGATCCCCGTCTGGGGCTATCCGTCCGGCCAGCGCCAGCTCCACTAGCTGTGCTCCGGCCAGACCGAGGTCGAGCGACTGCGGCTGTGCAGTGGTACCCGTCGTCGGGTCCAGTGCCAGCAGCAGAAGCTCCTCCGGAATTGTTCTGCGGCTCCTGCCCATCCATGCCTCCCCGCGTGGATGAATGACAGGGTGACCCCTCTCACATTGGTCTGTCGAGGGTGCGTGACCTGTTTGTGAGGGAACCGGCAGGTATGTCGTTCTCGTCTACCGCGTTGGTCAGGCCCACACACAGGACACTGGTACATGGTTCGGACAGCGGCGTGAAGCCGGTCCGGGCGCGGTTCACGGTTCGTTTCAGAGGAGGCATCGGTGGCGGGCGAGTCCCCCGACAAGTCGAAGCAGCGCGAGTCGTCGGCAGAACCGACGTCGGGGAGCGCGGGTCCGGTTCCCGAAGCCCGGTCCGAGTCCCGCACCGAATCCCGCGACCCGCGCCTCGCGGTCGCCCGGACGTCCGAACCGGACACGTCCACGAAGATCCTCTCCCTCCCCAAGGACACCCCCGACGAGGACGACGCCCGCCTGCGCGAGGCGGTCGCGGCGTGGGTGACGAAGGCGGCGCCTTCCGAGGAGCCGTCGGAGGAGACCTCGGAGGACACCTCGGCGGCTTCTGAGAAGCCCGAGGAGGCCCCGGAAGAGCCCGAGGACGCCCCGGCAGAGGCCTCCGAGAAGCCCGAGGAGGCGCCGGAGGAGGCCGAGGCGGCCCCGGACGCGGAGAAGGCCGAGGAGAGCGCGGAGGAGCAGGAGAAGGCCGAGGAGGCCGAGGACAGCGCGGAGGAGCCGGAGCCGGAGGAGTCGTCCGCACCGGAGGAGTCGCCGGAGGCGAAGTCCGGGCCGGAGGCGAAGTCCCAGCCGGAGGCGAAGTCCCAGCCGGAGGCGAAGTCCCAGCCGGAGAAGCCGTCCGCACCGGAGGCGAAGTCCGGGCCGGAGAAGCCGTCCGCACCGGAGGCCAAGTCCCAGCCGAAGGCGGAGTCCCAGCCGGAGGCCAAGTCCCAGCCGGAGGCGGAGTCGGCGTCCGACGACGACCAGCCCGCGGCCGCCGACGGCGAGGACGCCCCACAGGGGCCACCCGCAGCCGACGACGAAAGCCGCACGGGCAGTGCGGGTGGGAACACGGAGCCGGCCGAAGGCGAAGCCGAGGCCGAGCAGGCACACGACGAGCCCGCGGACGACGACGGCGACCACGGCGACGACGACGCACAGAAGCCCGCCGAGGCCGGGACGGGGGTCGACCAGCCGACCACCATGTTCAAGGCCGTCCGCCCGAAGCCCGCCGTCGACCAGCCCACCACCATGCTCAAGCTCGGCGACAAGGCCCCCAAGGCGGACCCGAAGCCCGAGCAGAAGCCCGAGCCGAAGCCCACCCCCCAGCCCGCGCAGCAGGAGCGCACGAGCAAGTTCGTCGCCCTCAAGCCCGCCGACCCGCCCCCGCCCGCGCAGCAGGAGCGCACCACCCAGCAGCCCCTCCCGCCCAAGCCCCCGCTGGACCTGCTGGCCGAGCTGACGAACACCCCGCCGCCCCCGCAGACCCCCCTGCGCACGGCGGCACGCCGCGTCAAGATCTGGACCCCGCTGGTCCTGCTGCTCATCGTCGTCTTTGCGGTCGCGCAGTCGCTGCGCCCGCTCCCGGACCCGGAGCTGACGCTCACCGCGAAGGACAGCTACACCTTCGACGGCGACCTCGCGGACATGCCCTGGCCGCAGGACGGCCAGGCCGCGCTGGACGTGCAGGGCATCGGCTCGTTCGGCTCGTCCGGCGAGCAGAAGCCCGTGCCGATCGCGAGCGTCGCCAAGGTCATGACGGCGTACCTCATCCTGCGCGACCACCCGCTCAAGAGCGGCGCCGACGGGCCGATGATCAAGGTCGACCAGGCCGCCGAGGATCAGGCCTCCGCGGACGGGGAGTCGACCGTGAAGGTCACGGCCGGTGACTCGATCTCCCAGCGCGAGGCGCTCCAGGGCGTCCTGATCGCCTCCGCGAACAACGTCGCCCGACTCCTGGCCCGCTGGGACGCGGGCTCGGAAAAGGGCTTCGTGGCGAAGATGAACGCCGCCGCCGAGGACCTCGGCATGACCAACACGACGTACACCGACCCCTCGGGCCTGAACGACACCACCGTCTCCACGGCCGTGGACCAGGTGAAGCTCGCCAAGGCCGCGATGAAGGACCCCGTCTTCCGCGAGATCGCGGCGATGATGGAGTACATCGACTACAAGGGCGCCAAGCAGTCCAACTGGAACCAGCTGGTCGGCAAGAACGACGTGGTCGGCATCAAGACCGGCACCACCACCTCCGCCCGCGGCAACCTGGTCTTCGCGGCGAAGAAGGAGATCGACGGCGAGTACCGCACCATCGTCGGCGCGGTCCTGCGCCAGCCCGAGGGCGGCTACGACAACACGATCCTCCAGGGCGCCCTGTCCGCGGGCGACAAGCTGATCCGGGCCGCGCAGGAGCGCCTGGAGTCGGCGACGATCCTGAAGAAGGGCGATGTCGTCGGCTACGTCGACGACGGCCTCGGCGGCCAGACCCCGGTCGTCGTGACGAAGGACGTCACCGCGGTCGGCTGGGCGGGCCTGAAGGTGGAGCTGAACTTCGCCGCCGACGAGCTGCCGCACACCGCGAAGGCCGGCACCCAGGTCGGCACGCTCACCGTCGGTGACGGCGGCACGGCCGGCGCGGTCAAGGTGCCGGTCGCCCTGCAGGGCGAACTGGTCGAACCGGGCTGGACGGACAAGCTGACCCGTATCGCCTGACCTGCGCGGACCTGCCCGGCCCGTCGACGGCACCCGCCCCGGGTGCGGTCGGCGGGCCGCGTGCTAGCGTCACGAAACGGGACAAGGTCGCCGGTCATGGAGACATGGCCGTGAAGTCTGCGGAAACCCGCGGCCGACAGCAGAAGACGGGACACGGGGAGCGCCAACAGGTGGCCACTGCGGAGAAACGCGCCGAAGACACCGGTCCGGGCCCGGACGCCGGCCCGCGAATACCGCTGCCCGCGCCTGAGGAGCCCCGCACCCGCGCCCACCGCGCCGTGACCGTCGTCCGCGAGGCGTTCCTGCGCCACCCGGTCCTCGCCTTCACGGCCCTGTCGGGCGTCCTGCACATCGTCTGGTTCTTCACTTTCGCGAACAGTGGTGGCGACCTCGCCGCGCAGGACGCGTGGGCGGAGTTCGTGGGCCGCCACCCGGCCTCGGCGTACAACCTCGCCTGGTACGGCGGCATGCACCCGGTGTCGTACAGCGTGGTGTCGCCGTATCTGATGTCGGTCCTCGGTGTCCGTACGACGATGATGATCGCCGGGACGGTGTCCGCGGGCCTGCTGACGCTGGTGCTGATGCGCAGCCGTGCGGTGCGCAACCCGCTGTGGGCCTCCCTCGCCGGTCTGTTCGCCTTCCTGTGCAACGCGGCCTCGGGCCGGGTGACCTTCGGGCTGGGCACGATGTTCGCGCTGGGCGCGGTCGCGGTCGTGTACTGCTGGCCGTACAAGTGGCGCTACAAGCGGTGGGCGAAGGCGCTGTGCGCGGCCCCGCTGGCGGCGCTGGCCACCATGTCCTCGCCGGTCGCGGGCCTGTTCGTGGGTCTGATCGCGGCGGCCCTGTTCCTGCAGAAGCGGCTGCCTGGCGCATGGGCGCTGGGGCTCGGGCCGACCGCGGTGGTGGCGGTGTCGGCGTGGGCGTTCCCGTTCTCCGGCACGCAGCCGATGTCGTTCGCGTCGGCGTTCCTGCCGCTGCTCTTCTCCGTCGTCGTCTTCGCGGTCGTGCCGCGCGCCTGGAAGTCCGTGCGGATCACGGCCGCGGTGTACGGGCTCGCGGTGCTGCTGGTGTGGGTGATCAGCTCGCAGATCGGCTCCAACATCACCCGGCTCGCGATGCTGTTCGCGGGCGTGGTCCTGCTCGCCGCTCTGCCGTTCGCCGAGCCGCGCTCGCGCAAGTGGTACGCGATCGTGGTGGCGTTCGTCGGGTTCACCGGCTGGATCGGCTTCAAGACGGTCGACGACATCGTGCACACCACCCCGGAGGCGTCCTGGGCGCGGGAGCTGGCGCCGCTGGTGAACGAGCTGCAGGAGATCGGCGCCGGCCAGGGCCGGGTGGAGGTCGTCCCGGCCCGCTCGCACCGCGAGGCCTCCGCACTCGCGCCGTACGTGAACCTGGCGCGCGGCTGGAACCGGCAGGCCGACATGGAGCGCAACCCGCTCTTCTACGACGACACCCTGAACTCGGCGAACTACCACGAGTGGCTGGGCCGCTGGGCGGTGCACTACGTGGTGCTGCCCAAGGGCGAGCCGGACGGGGAGGGCGCCGAGCGGGAGCGGGAGCTGGTGCAGCGCGGGCTGCCGTATCTGCGGCAGGTGTGGGGCGACGCGAACTGGCAGCTGTTCGCGGTGACCGACCCGACCCCGCTCGCGGACGAGCCGGCCACGGTGGACCGGGCCGACCAGGACGAGATGACCCTGACGGTGACCGAGCCGGGCCGCATCCTGATCCGCATCCCGTACTCCCCCTGGCTGAAGCTGGTCGACGCCGACGGCAAGGGTGTGGAGGCGCCGCGGGAGACGGAGGCGTCCGAGGAGCGGCCCGAGGGCGAGCCGAAGACGTACGAGAACGTCAACGGCTGTCTGATGGAGACCGAGGAGGACGCCCTCGGCGTGAAGTGGACCGAGCTGCTCGCGCCGCGCGCCGGCACCTACCGTCTCGCCTCGCCCTACGAACTGCCCCGCGGCACCCCGTGCCCCGAGGAGCTGCGCTGAGCTAGGGCCTGTCTTCCGGATCATGCCGGCGTCGCGGGGTCTGGCACGCACATCTGCCGCGTTGTCGTCACTCGCCGACGCTCCGTGTCGACTCCCTCCTCCGCCTTGCAGCTGCACGCACCAGACCCCGCTCGACCCGGCCGAGAAGCGGAAGCCCCTCGCAGCCGGCCTGATCCGGAAGACAGGCCCTAGCGCAGCTTGTCGACGTACGTGTCTGTGCCGGGGATCGTCGGCACGAACGGGGCGACCAGCTCCACCCGGCCCGCCTCGGTGCCGAGGTCCGCGAAGTGGGACTCCCAGCACTCTCGGGGGTCGGCCTCCAGGAACCACAGCAGGGTGAGCCGGGTGTCGACGCCCTCGACCTGGGCGACGTACGACATGCGGTCCAGCGGGAGCGGGGTGGGGCGGAAGACGGTGACCTGGGCGGCCGGTGACCCGGCCAGCCGCCTGGGCAGGTCGCGGGCGCACAGCCGCTGGAGCAGCTCGGCCCGCTGCTCGGCGGACTCGGTGTCGATCACCTGGAGGACGAGCCCGGCGTACGGGTGGTCGAGGGCGTGGATGTCCCGGGGCCCGGCGGCGCCGTCGCGGTAGACGGTGGCCTCGTGGTCCTGGAACGCCGTGAACACATGGGTGCGCTCGCGATGGACGCGGGCGTCACGGTTGAGGCGCCTGTTGATCGCGACGGTCCAGCGCATGTGGTCGTCGTAGCGGCCGTCGGTGATCCAGTACGTCGAGAGGTAGCAGCCGGTCGTGACCGGCTGGGCGACGGCCGACTTCTCCGGGTGCCGCAGCAGTTGCAGGTCCCGGGTCGCCACCCAGCGGCGGCCCGCGAACATCCAGGGCATGGCCATGGCGCCGGCGTAGTAGTGGTCGTCCTCGTACCAGCGGTTGTACGCGTACTCGTGCCCGGGGTGCGGTTCGACCAGGGTGATCAGGGCGTGGCCGAGCCGGACGCCGTAGGGGCCGACGGAGGCCAGCTCGGTGTAGAGGTCGCTGCGGGTGTCCACGTTGATGTCGGTGCCGAAGTCCGCGCTCATGTGCGTTCCCCTTTCCTGCGATGGCCCATACTCTGACGGACCGTCAGGTGGAGCGCCAGAGTCGAGGAGGGCTCTCATGTCGTTGCTGGCGGGCAGGACCGTGGTCGTCTCGGGTGTCGGGGCCGGGCTCGGCCACCGGGTCGCGGCGGCGGTGGTGCGGGACGGCGGGAACGCGGTGCTGGGCGCGCGCACGCAGGCGCACCTCGCGGCAACCGCCGCCGAGGTCGATCCGGGCGGGGCGCACACGGCGTACCGGGCGACGGACATCGCCGACGAGGCCCAGTGCGAGGCGCTGGCCGCGCTCGCGCACGAGCGGTTCGGGCGGATCGACGCCGTGGTCCATGTCGCCGCCTGGGACGGCTACTTCGGCGGGCTCGCGGACGCGGACTTCACCACCTGGCAGAAGGTGATCGACGTGAACCTGCTGGGGACGCTGCGGATGACGCGGGCCTGTCTGCCGCTGCTGAAGGTGCGCGGCGGGTCGGTGGTGTTCATCGGCACGCAGTCGGCGGTGGCCGCGCCCTCGCAGGTGCGGCAGGCGGCGTACGCGACCTCGAAGGGTGCGCTGACCAGCGCGATGTACTCCCTCGCGCGGGAGCTGGGTCCGGACCGTGTCCGGGTCAACACCGTGCTGCCGGGCTGGATGTGGGGGCCGCCGGTGCAGGCGTACGTGCGGTTCGCCGCGCACACGGAGGGGGTGGAGGAGTCCGAGGTGCTCAGACGGCTCACGGACCGGATGGCGCTGCCCGATCTCGCCACGGACGCGGATGTGGCCGACGCGGCGGCGTTCCTGGTGTCGGACAGGGCGCGGGCGATCACCGGACAGTCGCTGCTGGTCAACGCCGGGGAGCTGATGCGATGAGTTCATGTCTGTGAACTGAAGCCATCATGGCGAATACTTTTACCTCCCTTTGACCTTCCGGCGCCTTGTCGTGCTCACGCGGCACCGCCCACGATGAGCGCCGGGCTGATCCCTGGGAGGGCGCACATGAACGGTCTCGACTGGGCCGTGCTCATCGGCTATTTCGGCGTGATGGTGGCCATCGGCGTCTGGTCGCACAAACGCGTGGACAACGTCAGTGACTTCTTCACCGCCGGCGGCAAGATGCCCTGGTGGCTGTCCGGCATCTCGCACCACATGTCGGGCTACAGCGCGGTGATGTTCACCGGCTACGCCGGCATCGCCTACACCTACGGCGTCACGTCCTTCGTGACCTGGTCCTTCCCCATCGCCCTGGGCATCGCCATCGGCTCGAAGCTGTTCGCGCCACGCATCAACCGGCTGCGCTCCCGGCTCCACGTGGCCTCCCCTCTGGAGTACCTGAAGAACCGCTACGACCTGAAGACGCAGCAGGCGCTGGCCTGGTCGGGCATGCTGCTGAAGATCGTCGACGTGGGTGCGAAGTGGGCGGCGATCGCGACCCTGCTGTCGGTCTTCACGGGCGTCAGCCTGAACCAGGGCATCCTCATCACCGGCGCCATCACGGCGATCTACTGCACGATCGGCGGCCTGTGGGCGGACGCCCTCACGGAGTTGGGCCAGTTCGTCATCCAACTCCTCGCCGGTGTCGCGATGTTCGTCGCCGTGGTCATGGAGCTGAACGACAAGGGCATCGGGTTCTTCGGCGCCTGGGACGAGCCGGAGCTCCAGGGCCACGGGGAGCCGCTGGTCGGCCCGTACGGGACGGTGTTCCTGCTCGCCTTCCTCTTCATCAAGCTGTTCGAGTACAACGGCGGCATGCTCAACCAGGCCCAGCGCTACATGGCGACGTCGTCACCGCGCGAGGCCGAGCGGTCGGCGCGGCTGTCGGCGGTGCTGTGGCTGGTGTGGCCGGTCGTGCTGTTCTTCCCGATGTGGATGTCACCCCTGCTGGTCGACGCGCAGAAGCCGGACGGGTCGGACTCGTACGGCCTGATGACCGAACAGCTCCTGCCGCACGGCCTGTTGGGCCTGGTGATCGTCGGCTTCTTCTCGCACACCATGGCGATGTGCTCCTCCGACGCCAACGCCATCGCGGCGGTGTTCACCCGGGACGTGGCGCCGGTCGTCTCGGCGAAGGCGCGCCGCTGGGACGAGCGGAGGGGGTTGATCGCCGCGCGGCTGACGACCGTGGTGTTCCTGGCGCTGTCCATGGCGGTGGCGACGCAGGTCAACTCGCCCACCTTCAAGGACATCATCACCGTGGTGATCAAGTGGGTGGCCGGGCTCATGGGGCCGATCGCGATCCCGATGATGCTCGGACTGCTGCGGCCGTTCCGCCGGTCGGGGCCGACCGCGGCGCTCACCAGCTGGGCCATGGGGTTGCTGGCCTTCTGGCTGGTGAACTACCCGATCAACTGGAATGTGGACGGTGGGGTGCCGTTGGAGTACCAGGTGTCGATTCCGCTGGCGGTTTCTCTGGTGCTGTATGTGGTGATCGGGTTCGTGAAGCCGGAGGACACGGAGGATCGCCTGGCGGTCATCGAGCGGGTCAACTCGGACGGGGATGGAGCGGTGGCGGTTCCTGCCCAGGCGGGCGGCCAACGGGTCATGGATTGAACGTTGCCGGCTGCGGGTCGTGTGTGGTTTCTCGCGCCCACGCGGCGGAGCCGCAAATCGATACAGCCCCGCGCCCCTGAAGAGCTAGGGCGTTCTCGGGTATCTGGCCAGCCAGCCGGGGGACGAACCCCCCGGCCCATGAAGCGCAGGTCCCTGGGTCATCTCCATGGCGAAGTCGTCGGCCAGTTGCAGGATGGTGGGGCGGCCCTCCAGTTCGGCCAGCCAGGCCGGGGGGAGGGCCGTTTCGCCGTGGAGGGCGCCGAGGAGACCGCCGGTGAGGCAGGCGGTGGCGGCGGAGGGGCCGCTGTGGTTGACGGCGAGGCGCAGGCCGTGACGGACGTCCTCGGCGACCAGGGCGCAGTAGACGGCGGCAGACAGCACCTGCTCGGCGGACCCGCTCGCGGTGAGGTCCTCGACCCGCGCCGGGGCCGGGATGCCCTGGCGGACCGCGCCGAGGGCCCGTTGCAGCGCGTCGCTGACCTGCTCGTGGCCGGGCCGGGCGGCGAGCAGGCCCATGGCGCGCTGTACGGCGCCGTCGAGGCTGTCGCCGCGGGCCAGGGCGTGCACGACGACGGCGTAGGCACCGGCGGTGAGGCCGGCGGCGGGGTGACCGTGGGTCTGGGCGGCGCACTCCAGGGCGAGCTGCACGACGAGCTGCGGCTCCCAGCCGACCAGCAGCCCGAAGGCCGCCGACCGGGCCGCCGCCTCCGGACCGTCCGCGCCGGGGTTCTTCGGCGCCTCCAGGGTGCCCATGATGTCGTCGCCGAGCCCGAGCAGCAGTGGCCGGGTCGGCCCGCGGCGGGCGTACAGCCACTCCTCCCGGGCCAGCCAGCCGTCGTCCTTGCGCCGCTCGTCGGGCCCCCAGTCACGCTGGGTGGCGGCCCAGCGCAGATACGCCCGGTGCAGATCGGTCGGCGGATGCCAGGCCCCCGTGTCCCGCCGCACCTGCGCCCGGATCAGCCCGTCCACGGTGAACAGCCCGAGCTGCGTGAGATGACCGACGGCTCCCCGCCGCCCGAAGGCCGGCACGAGATCGACGACCCCGTCCGCCCCGTGCGCCTCCCGTATCCCGTCCAGCCCCAGCCCGTCGACCGGCAGCCCCAACGCGTCCCCGACAGCCGCCCCCAGCAGCGTGCCCCGCACCCTGCTCCGAAAGTCCTGCTGCTCGACCCGCCCCCACACAGCCCCGGCTGCCGCACCCACCAGAACCTCCCGGGGACCGTCCGTATGTACGACGCCCAGCACTGTAATCGACCTGTGTGACGCGATCTCCATCATGGAAGATTGCTGTCATGTCCACCAACACTTCCCCCCACGCCCGTGCCCTGCCGCTCGCGGCCGGTGTGCTGACGGCGGTGCTCGCGCTGTACATCGCTCTCGTGGCGCTGGGCAATATCACTGATTTCGGGTCCAACCAGCAGTTCGTGCGGCATGTGCTGGCGATGGACACCACGTTCGAGGACGAGGATCTGATGTGGAGAGCCGTGAGCAGTACGGCGCTTCAGGATGCGGCGTATGTGGCGATCATCGTCTGGGAGACGGTGACGGCGCTCGTGCTGATCGGGGCGACCTGGCTGTGGGCGCGGCGGCGGTTCGGGGTCGCCCGGCGGGTGTCGACGTACGGGCTGCTGATGCTGATGGTGCTGTTCGGTGCCGGGTTCATCGGGATCGGCGGTGAGTGGTTCGCGATGTGGCAGTCGGAGGACTGGAACGGGCTGGACGCGGCGACGCGGGTGTTCCTGATGAGCGGTGTGGTGCTCGTCGTCGTCCAACTCACCTCGGGGGCAAGCGAGTCCGTGGAGTCCATGAAGTCCGTGGAGTCTGTGGAGTCCGTGGAGTCCTAGTCCACCACTCGTACCGGTGTCTCCGCCGTCGCGAAGGCCCACAGGGCGTCGCCGGGGGCCTTGCCGATGCGGATGCCGCCGGTGCGGCGGCCCTCGGCGGGCGGCGGGGACGAGCCGTCGAGCGCGTTGGAGAAGGCGATGTCCACGCCGTCCTTGTTGGCGAAGAACACGACGTGCTCGATCGGCACACCGTCGGAGCCGGTCGTCGTCTCGGTGCGGGTGCCGACCTTGTAGCGGCCCGGGTCCGGGGCGATCGTGCCCGGCCAGACCGTGAAGGACTGGTGCACGGCGTCGCTCGCGTCGATCAGCCAGACCCGGTGCTGGGTCAGGGAGTACACGATCCGGCGCCCGGTGCCGGAGCCGGCCGGCGCTGCGGGCGGGGCGGGCTCGGTGTCCTTCGGCTTCGGCTCCGCGCTCGCGGACGCCGAGACGCTCGGCCTGGCCGCCGTCGGCTCGGGGCGCGGGCCCTGGTCGGCCCGCACGGCGAGGACGGCGACCACGGCGACCGCGCCCGCGGTCAGTCCGGTGACCCAGGCCCACGAGGGCAGTCGGGCAGACACGGGCGCATCTCCTCAGTCGCTCAGTCGCTCGGGCGGCCCTCACCGAGGCCACCCGGGTCGCATCATCGTACTGCCAGGCCGGAGCCGCCCGGTCGGGCCCCGTCCCTGCCTCAGTCCAGCACCGGCAGCAGGTCCGGCAGGTGGCCGTCCGAGGCGGTCGCGGCCTGGCGGCGCTCTTCGGGGACCTCGCCGTACAGGGTCGTGCGGGGGCGCGACGGGCGGCCGGCGGCCTCGGCGACCGCGATCAGGTCCTTGACCGACTTGTAGGAGCCGTAGGAGGAGCCCGCCATGCGGGAGATGGTCTCCTCCATGAGCGTGCCGCCCAGGTCGTTCGCGCCGGAGCGCAGCATCTCCGCCGCGCCCTCGGTGCCGAGCTTGACCCAGCTGGTCTGGATGTTGGGGATCCAGGGGTGCAGCAGGAGGCGGGCCATCGCCGTCACCGCCCTGTTGTCCCGCATGGTCGGGCCGGGCCGCGCGATGCCCGCCAGGTACACCGGCGCGTTCGTGTGGATGAACGGCAGCGTCACGAACTCGGTGAAGCCGCCCGTCTCGCGCTGGATGCCCGCCAGTGTGCGCAGGTGGCCCAGCCAGTGGCGGGGCTGGTCGACATGGCCGTACATCATCGTGGACGAGGAGCGGATGCCCAGCTCGTGGGCCGTTTTCACCACCTCGATCCAGGTCGCCGTCGGCAGCTTGCCCTTGGTCAGCACCCAGCGGACCTCGTCGTCGAGGATCTCCGCCGCCGTGCCCGGGATCGAGTCCAGGCCCGCTTCCTTCGCCGCCGTCAGCCACTCGCGGATCGACAGGCCCGTACGGGTCGCGCCGTTGACGACCTCCATCGGCGAGAAGGCGTGCACATGCATGCCGGGGACCCGGGACTTCACCGCCCGCGCGATGTCGAAGTACGCCGTGCCGGGCAGGTCCGGGTGGATGCCGCCCTGCATGCACACCTCGACCGCGCCCACGTCCCACGCCTGCTGGGCCCGGTCGGCGACCTGCTCCAGGGAGAGGGTGTAGGCGTCGGCGTCGGTCCTGCGCTGCGCGAAGGCGCAGAAACGGCAGCCGGTGTAGCAGACGTTGGTGAAGTTGATGTTGCGGGTGACGATGTACGTCACCTCGTCCCCGACCGCCGACTTCCGTACGGCGTCCGCGACTTGGCACAGCGCGTCCAGCGCGGGCCCGTCCGCGTGCAGCAGCGCCAGCGCCTCCGCGTCCGTCAGCCGGGTCGGGTCGTCCGCCGCCGTGCGCAGGGCCTGCCGTACGTCGGTGTCGATGCGCTCCGGCGCCATGCCGGGCGCGGCGGCCTCGCGCAGGGCGTCCCAGTCGCCGTACACCTCGTCGAAGTCGTCACGCCGGTCGGCGGTACGGCCCTCGGTGTCGATGGAGGCGTGCAGATCCGTACGGCCGGAGGACACGAACACCTCCTCCGGCTCCTGCCACGGCAGCCCCCGCACCGGAGCGTCCGCTCGCGCGAGCCCCGTGTCCGGGTCCGCCAGCGCCGCCACGTGCGGACGCAGCCGCGGGTCCAGCCAGGGCTCGCCGCGCTGCACGAACTCCGGGTAGACGCAGAGGCGTTCACGCAGTTCGAACCCCGCGGCCCGGGACCGCTCCGCCAGTTCCTCGATCTGCGGCCAGGGGCGCTCGGGGTTGACGTGGTCGATGGTCAGCGGGGACACCCCGCCCCAGTCGTCGATGCCGGCCGCGATCAGCCGCTCGTACTCGGAGTCGACGAGGTTCGGCGGGGCCTGGAGGCAGGCGGAGGGGCCCAGGATGTGCCGTGCGACCGCCACCGTGGCGACGAGTTCGTCCAGTTCGGCGTCCGGCATGCCGCGCATGGCCGTGTCCGGCTTGGCGCGGAAGTTCTGGATGATCAGCTCCTGGATGCCGTGATAGGCCCGGGAGACCTTCCGCAGCGCGAAGAGCGACTCGGCCCGCTCCTCGTACGTCTCCCCGATGCCGATCAGAATCCCTGAGGTGAAGGGCACCGAGGACCGGCCGGCGTCCTCCAGCACCCGCAGCCGGACGGCCGGTTCCTTGTCCGGGGAGCCGTGGTGCGGGCCGCCCGGCTCGGACCAGAGCCTCTCGGCGGTCGTCTCCAGCATCATGCCCATCGACGGCGCGACGGGCTTGAGCCGCTGGAAGTCCGTCCAGGACATCACCCCGGGGTTGAGGTGCGGCAGCAGCCCGGTCTCCTCCAGGATGCGGATGGAGATGGCGCGGACGTAGGCGATGGTGTCGTCGTAGCCGTGCGCGTCGAGCCACTCGCGCGCCTCCGGCCAGCGGTCCTCCGGCTTGTCGCCGAGGGTGATGAGGGCTTCCTTGCAGCCGAGGGCCGCCCCCTTGCGGGCGATGTCCAGCACCTCGTCCGGGGACATGAACATCCCGTGCCCGGCCCGCCGCAGCTTGCCGGGGACGGTGACGAACGTGCAGTAGTGGCACTTGTCCCGGCACAGCCGGGTCAGGGGTATGAAGACGCTCTTCGAGTACGTGATGACACCGGGCCGGCCGGCCTGCGCGAGACCGGCGTCCCGCACCCGGCCCGCCGACGCGACGAGGTCGTCCAGCGCCTCGCCGCGCGCCTGCAGCAGCACGGCCGCCTCGGTGACGTCCAGGGCGACGCCGTCACGGGCGCGTCTGAGAGCGCGACGCAGGGAGTTCTCGGTCGGGCCGGTTCCGGAGGTCGCGGAAGTCGTCATCCTTCGAGGATAAGGTCGCGCCGATCAACCCCGAGCAGGACTTTTTCCGGTGAAGGCGCCGGTCTCACCCGGCCACGAAACCCATGAGTCCGTCCAGCGCCCGCAGCACCTCCGCCTCGCCGCCCGGGGGCAGTTGCACGACCACCTCCTCGATCCCGAGCTCGGCATAATGCGCGAGCTTGCCCGGGTTCGGGCGGACTGCGTACGGGACGATCTGGAGGGCGTCCGGGCCGCGGCCCGCGTCGGACCAGCGGGCGCGCAGCTCCGGCACGGACTCGGACAGGCCGCGTCCGCCGATGGGCAGCCAGCCGTCGGCGTATTCGCAGATGTGGGTGAACAGTCTGGGCCCGGCCGCCCCGCCGACCAGCGTGCGCGGGCCGGTCACCGGGCCGCGCGGCTTCTGGACGGGCTTGGGGTGCGCGAAGCTCGGCCGGACCCTGCCGAAGTCGCCGTCGTAGCCGGTCGGTTCCGCCGTCCACAGCGCCTGCATCAGCCGCATCCGGTCGCGGACCAGCTCGCGCCGGGTGCGCCAGTCGACGCCGTGGTCGGCGGCCTCCTCCACGTTCCAGCCGTAGCCCACGCCCAGGGTGAGCCGCCCGCCGGAGAGGTGGTCCACGGTCGCCACCTGCTTGGCCAGGTCGATCGGGTCGTGCTGGGCGACCAGTGTGATGCCGGTGCCGAGCCCGAGCCGCTCGGTCACCGCCGCGGCCTGCCCGAGCGCGACGAAGGGGTCGAGGGTGCGGCCGTACTCGGGCGGCAGCTCGCCGCCCGCCGGGTAGGGGCTCGTGCGCTCGGTCGGGATGTGGGTGTGCTCGGGCAGATACAGCCCGGCGAAGCCGCGCTGCTCCAGCTCCCGGGCGAGCCGGGTCGGGGTGATCGTCTCGTCGGTGAGGAAGATGGTGACGGCGATACGCATGTCCCATCTGTACCGAGCCCCGCCCCATCTGTCCATACCGACCGGTCGGCACACATAGCGCTGTCCGCACTACCGTGGACAGGTGAGCGTCGAGACGCGGACCCTCCGCGGCATACTGCCCGCCGGCTCCCCCGACCACGCCTACGAGCCCTTCGACGTGCCGCCGGGCGTCAGAGAGGTGCGCGTGGCGTACACCTACGACCGCTCGCCCGGCAACGCCCTCGACCTCGGCCTCTTCGACGAACGCGGCACCGGCTCCGGCTTCCGCGGCTGGTCGGGCGGGGCCCGCACCGAGTTCTTCGTCCGCGCCGACGAGGCGACCCCCGGCTATCTGCCAGGACCGCCGCGCCCCGGCACCTGGCACATCGCGCTCGGCCCGTACACGGTGGCGCCGCGGGGACTCTCGTACGAGATCACGGTCACGCTGACGTACGGCGACCCCGGCGAGGCCGTCCAGCCGGTGTACCCGCCCGAGCGGGCGAGGGGCCGGGGCCGGGCCTGGTACCGCGGCGACCTCCACCTGCACTCCTGGCACTCCGACGGGCGCCGCACCCCGGCCGAGATCGGCGCGCTCGCCCGTGCGGCCGGGCTGGACTTCCTCAACAGCTCGGAGCACAACACGACGTCCGCGCACGCCCATTGGGCCGATGTGGCGGGGGACGACCTGCTGGTCCTGCTGGGCGAGGAGGTGACCACCCGCAACGGCCACCTCGTGGCGCTGGGCACGGACCCCGGCACCTTCGTCGACTGGCGCTTCCGGGCCCGCGACGACGCCTTCGGCCGCACCGCCGCCACGATCCGCACCGCCGGAGGCCTGGCCGTCCCGGCCCACCCGCACGCGCCCTGCGTCGGCTGCGCCTGGAAGCACGGCTGGGACGCGGCGGACGCGGTGGAGGTGTGGAACGGGCCCTGGACACCGGACGACGAGGTGACCCTGGCCGCGTGGGACGCCGGCCTCGCGGCCGGGACCTGGCGCACCGGCCCCGCCGAGGCGGAGGGCCACCCGGTCGCCGGCCCCTCCGAGACCGAGGCCCGCCCGGACGCCGACCTCGCCACCGGGGCCGGTCGTACCGACCCCGCCGACACCGCAGCCGGACCGAACGCCGGGCTCGGCGCCGGGGCCTGGGGTACCGACGACGCCGACGCCGCAACCGGCCCGAACACCGGCCTCGGCGCCGGGGCCAGTCGTACCGACCCCAGCGACACCACAGCCGACCCGAACACCGGCGTCGGGACCAGTCGTACCGACCCCGCCACCGAAGCCAGCCGTACCGACCACGCCGACGCCCCGAGCCGCCCGAACCGGGCGCCCGGCCCCGTGCGCCTCCTCCCGGCGGTAGGCGGCAGCGACGCCCACCGCCCTCCCGACCGGGTCGGGCTGCCGCAGACCGTCGTCCTCGCCGACGGCCTGACCCGCGCGGCCGTACTCGCGGGCATCAGGGCCGGCCACTGCTATGTCGCGGAGTCGAGCGCGGTGTCCCTGGACTTCACGGCCCGCGCCGCCGACGGTGAGGCGGCAGGTATCGGGGAGCGGCTCGCCGTCGCCCTGGGCACGACCGTCACCGTCCGCGTCGCGGTGACCGGCGCACCGCGCTGCACGGTGCGCCTCGTCACCGACCAGGGTGTCCTCCACACGAGCCCGCCGCTGCCCGTGACCGGGTCGGGTGTCGTGGAGTGGCGTACGACGCCCGCCCGGGCGACCTACGTACGCGCCGAGGTACGGCACGAGGCCGCGCTGGGGCCGCTGCCGGGGATGATGGCCGCGTTCACCAACCCGGTGTTCCTGGGGCCGTAGCCCCTCACCCCGGCCACACCAGCGCCTGCACCTCGCCGTAGGCGTGCAGGGCGTACGGGCCGCAGTCACGGCCTACGCCGCTCGCCCCGAAGCCGCCGAAGGGTGCCTCCATGTTGCGGCCGACCGTGTTCACCCCGACCCCGCCCGCGCGCAGCCGGCGTGCGACGCGGAAGGCGCGGGCCACGTCGGCGGACCAGACGTAGTCGATGAGGCCGTAGTCGGAGTCGTTGGCGAGGGCGATGCCCTCCTCCTCGTCGTCGAAGGGCACGACCACGACGACCGGCCCGAAGATCTCCTCCCGGGCCACGCGCATGTCGTTGGTGCAGTCGGCCAGGAGGGTGGGGGCTACGTAGAACCCGCGGTCCAGCGGCGGCCGTTCACCGCCGGTGACGACCACCGCTCCCTCCTTGCGGCCGAGTTCGACGTACGCCTCCACCCGCTCCCGGTGCGCCGCGGAGATCACCGGGCCCACGACGGTGCCCCGGTCCCGGGGATCGCCGACCTTCAACCTCCCTGCGTACGCCGCGAGTTGCTCTACCACCCGCTCGTACACCCCGCGCTGGGCCAGCACCCGCGTGGGCGCCGTACAGATCTGGCCGCTGTAGAAGGAGAAGGTCGTCCCGATGCCGGCGACGGCGGAGGCGAGGTCGGCGTCGTCGAGGACCAGGGCCGCGCCCTTCCCGCCGAGCTCCATCAGCTGGCGCTTCATGCCCCGGCCGCACACCTCGGCGATACGGCGTCCGACGGCGGTGGAGCCGGTGAAGCTGACCATGTCGACGTCGGGCGAGTCCACGGCGGCCTCACCGACGGCCACGGACCGCCCCGAGACCACGTTCACCACCCCGGGCGGGACGCCCGCCGCCTCGAGGGCCTCGGCCATGCGGTAGACGGACAGGGGGTCCTGCGGGGCGGGTTTGACGACGACCGTGTCGCCCATGGCCAGCGCGGGGGCGACCTTCCCGGCGGCGTTGGCCCAGGGATTGTTGTACGAGGTGACGCAGGTGACGACCCCGACGGGCTGCCGTATCGCCAGGGCGCCCATGACCCCGGCTCGGCCCATGGGGCCGGCCTCGTTGATCTGCGGCGGGATCGCCCACTCGGCGGGCTCCACGCGCGCGTAGCGGCGGAAGCGGGCCGCGGCCACGCCGACCTGCATCGCGCGGGCCGTGGCGGTGGTCGCGCCGGTCTCGGCCTGGGCGAGGGCGGCGTACTCGCCGGCCCGCTCCCGGATGATCTCCGCCGCCCGGGCCAGCACCGCGGCCCGCTCCTCAGGTGCCGTGCGCGACCACGGCCCGAAGGCCTCACGGGCCGCGGCACACGCCGCGTACACCTGCTCCCGCGAGGCCTCCGGCGCCCGGCCGACGACCTCCTCGGTCGCCGGGTCGACGACGTCGTAGTGCCCGCCGTCCGGCTCGATCCAGGCGCCGCCCACGAACAGCCGCTGCTGCGTGCTCACTTGGTCGCCACCGTCCTGGTGTCCCGCCCGGAGCGCAGCACCTTCCCCGGCACCGCCCCGGTCACGGCGTCCTCCCGGACCGCCTCGACGCCGTTGACCCACACGGCCCGCACCCCGAGCGCCCGGGAGTCCAGCCGGGGGCTGTCGCCCGGCAGGTCGTGCACCAGGGTGGCCGGGCCCGCGTCGATCCGCTCCGGGTCGAAGAGCACGAGGTCGGCATGGAACCCCTCCTGGATCCGCCCCCGCTCCCGCAGCCCGAAGAGCCGCGCCGGATCGTCGGTCAGCATCTTCACCGCCTGCTCCAGGCCCACCAGCCGCCGCCCGCGCAGACAGTCACCGAGGAACCGGGTCGTGTACGGCGCCCCGCACATCCGGTCCAGATGCGCGCCCGCGTCGGAGCCGCCCAGCAGCACGTCCGCGTGCCGCCAGGTCTCGGCCCGCAGCGCCCAGGACGCGGGGTCGTTGTCGGTGGGCATCGGCCACAGCACCGTACGCAGGTCGTCGGCGGCGCAGATCTCGACCAGGCAGCTGAAGGGGTCCTGCCCGCGCTCGGCGGCGATGTCCCGCACGACCCGGCCGGTCAGCCCGGCGTTGCGCTCGCTGTAGGTGTCCCCGATGACGTACCGCCCGAAGTCGGTGAGCCGCCGGAAGACGCCCGCCTCCTCGGAACGGGCGTGCCGCAGCAGCTCCTCCCGTACGGCCGGATCGGCCAGCCGCCGGATGCGCTCGGGGACGGGCAGCCCCAGGACGGGCCCCCAGCCGGGTATCAGGTTGAGCGCGCAGAACGTGCCCAGGGACATGTTCATCGGCGCGAGGACCGGCATGGTCAGCGCGACGACCCTGCCGCCCGCCTTCCTCGCCCGCTCGCTCGCCAGCAGCTGCCGGGGCACGCGCTCGGGGACGGCCGCGTCGATGGTCAGCACGTTCCAGTTCAGCGGCCGGCCCGCCACCGCGCTCATCTCCGCGAGCAGCTCGATCTCCGGATCGCTGAACCTGTCCAGGCACCCGGCCACGATCGCCTCGATCTGCGTGCCCTCGTGCTCGCCCACCGCCCTGGACAGCGCCAACAGCTCCTCGGGACGCGCGTGCCGCGAGGCGACCGGGTGCCCGTCGCCGTCGGAGTGCGTGGACGACTGGGTGGTGGAGAACCCCCAGGCACCGGCGTCCATGGCCTCGTGCAACAGCCCCACCATGGAGGCGAGTTGCACATCGGACGGCTGCCCGCCGATCGCGTCCGCCCCCATGACGTACCGCCGCAGCGCACAGTGCCCCACCATGAAACCGGCGTTGACCGCGATACGCCCTTCGAGAGCGTCGAGGTACTCCCCGAAGGTCCGCCAGCTCCAGGGAGCGCCTTCCTCCAGAGCGGCCAGCGACATCCCCTCGACCTTGGACATCATGCGGCGCGTGTAGTCGGCGTCCTGGGGCTTGAGAGGCGCGAGGGTGAACCCGCAGTTCCCGGCAGCGACGGTGGTCACGCCGTGCTGGAGCGACGGCGTGGCGTACGGGTCCCAGAAGAGCTGTGCGTCGTAGTGCGTGTGCGGGTCGACGAACCCGGGGGCGAGGACGAGCCCGGTGGCGTCCTCGCGGGTACGGGCGGCCGCGGTGACCTTGCCGATGACGGCGACCCGCCCGTCGAGGATGCCGACGTCGGCGGTACGGGCAGAGGTGCCGGTCCCGTCGACGACGGTGGCGTTCTCGATCAGGTGATCAAGCATGATTGTCCAACTCCCTGAGGTGAACGTCCCTAGGGGCGCGGGGAACTGCGCGACCAGCCCATGACGGCCCGCACGCCGCCGACGAAAGCTCAGGCCCCCTGACGGAACCGCGAAGTCCGATGCACAGGGTCGGTGTCGATCTCCGGAATCACATGCTCACCGATCAGCCGAATGGTCTGAAGCGTCGCTTCCTTGGGCACCCCCACCGGCAACCCGAAGCTCAACTGGTCCGCCCCGGCCCGCTCCCACCGCTCGCACTGCCGCAGCACCTCGTCGGGGTCCCCGCAGATCAGCAGCTCCTCCTCGATCAGCACCTCCACGAACTCCGGCGTGTAGGGAGGCAGCGTCTCCGGCCACACGGGAAAGCCCTCGGGCCGCGGGAAGGTGTCGTGGTACCGGAACACCAGGGACGGCAGATAGTGCAGCCCCCCGTTGACGGCGATCTCGATCGCCTCGGCGTGCGTCGGCGCGCAGATCGCGGTGGTCGTCACCATCACGTTGTCGTTGACGAAGTCCCCCACCGGCTCCGCGTCCACGATCGCCGTCTTGTACTGCTCCAGCACCCACTCCATGTCCGACACCTTCTGGATGCTGAAGCCGAGCACCCCGAGCCCCTTGCGGGCGGCCATGGCGTACGACGGCGGCGACCCGGCGGCGTACCACATCGCCGGGTGCGAGGCCCCGTACGGCTTGGGCAGCACCTTGCGCGGCGGCAGCTGCCAGTGCTTGCCCTGGAAGCCGGCGTACTCGTCCTGGAGCCACATCTTGGGGAACTCGGCGATCGTCTCCTCCCAGATCTCCTTGGTGTAGTTCATGTCGGTGATGCCGGGCAGGAAGCCGAGGATCTCGTGCGAGCCGGCCCCCCGCCCGCTGCCGAACTCGAAGCGGCCCTCGGAGAGGTGGTCGAGCATGGCGACCTTCTCGGCGACCTTGACGGGGTGGTTGACCTGGGCGAGGGGGTTGAAGATGCCCGAGCCCAGGTGGATCCGCTCGGTGGCGTGGGCGAGGTAGCCGAGGAAGACGTCGTTGGCGGACAGGTGGGAGTACTCCTCCAGGAAGTGGTGCTCGGAGGCCCAGGCGTACTTGAAGCCGGACCTGTCCGCCTGGATGACGTACTCGGTCTCCTCCATCAACGCCTTGTGCTCGGCGAGCGGGTCGGTCTCGGCGCGCTTGCCCACGTATCCCTGTACGAAGAGCCCGAATTCCATGGAGGTTCACCGTCCCGGGGTCTGCTGAATCCCTTTATCTGACGCACCGTCAGATCGATGACTGTGGCACCGCGGGCATGGATGGTCAATAGCTGACGGTCAGTCAGACGTGCGAGTCTCGGGGTCAGACGACGCCGACGCCCGCCAGCCACCCGCCGTCGATCACGAACGGCTGCCCGGTGATGTACGACGAGTCCTCGGAGGTCAGGAACAGCGCCAGCCGGGCCACCTCCTCCGGCCGGCCGACCCGGCCCAGCGGCACGAGCTTGCGGTAGAGCGCGTCCAGCGCCCGCGCGGTCTCCTCCGGGTCGGCGTCCGGGTCCAGCCGGGCCGGGTTGGACATCGGGGTGTCGATGGCGCCGGGGCAGATCGCGTTGACGCGGATGCGCCGGTCGGCCAGCTCCAGCGCGGCCACCCGGGTCAGCCCGAGCACGGCGTGCTTGGTCGCGGCGTACGTGCCCACCGCGGCCATCCCGGTCAGCCCGGTGTAGGAGGCGGTGTTGACGATCGTCCCGCCCTGCGGCATCCGCGGCGCGACCGTCTTCACGCCGAGGAAGCAGCCCACCTGGTTGACCCGCACGACCTCCATGAACTCCTCCAGCGGGGTGTCCACGAGCGCGTTGAACCGCAGGATGCCGGCGTTGTTGACCAGCCCGTCGACCCGCCCGTACGCCCGCTCGGCCGCCGCGACGGCATCCCGCCAGCCGCTCTCCTCGCCCACGTCCAGATGGACGTACAGGCCCCCGATCTCCTTGGCGAGGGCCTCGCCGGGCTCGTCCAGCACATCGGCGAGGACGACCTCGGCCCCCTCCGCACGGAACAGCCGCGCCTCCTGCTCCCCCTGCCCGCGTGCCGCTCCGGTGACGATCACGACCCGGCCGTCCAGCTTGCCCATCGCTACTCCTCCTCGTGCAGACGAGGCGCCACCTCGGCGCCGAACGCGGCTATCTGATCGATGAGTTCGGTACGACTCCGACTGCGGAAGCGCACCTGGAGCTGCCCCACGCCCATCGCCCGGTACGCCCGCAGCGACTCGGCGAGGGCCTGCGGGGCCCCGGCGAGGGTGCGCCGGCCGACGTCCCAGGCGGGCCGGCCGACGTAGAGGGGCTCGGCGATGGCCCCGTAGGTGAAGGGCGTGCGCAGCCCGGCCTCCTCGCGCAGGGCCCGGATGCGGCCGGTCTTCTCGGCGAGGCGCTCGCGGGGATCGCCCTGTGGGAGCCAGCCGTCGCCCTTGAGCGCGGCCCGGCGCAGGGCGGGCTCCGAGGAACCGCCGACCCAGAGGGGGACACGAGGCTGGACGGGGCGGGGTCGCTGCCCCAGGTCCTGGAAGTCGTACCGCTTGCCGTGGTGCTCGGGGAACTCCTCCGGCCCGAGGGCGGCGCGCAGGGCGTCGATCGTCTCGTCGAGCAGGGCCCCGCGCCGCCCGAAGTCCGCCCCGAGCGCCTCGAACTCCTCCCGGACATGCCCGGCCCCGACACCGAGGACGAGCCGCCCGCCGCTGAGCCGGTCGAGGGTGGCGTACTGCTTGGCGCTGAGCAGGGGGTGCCTGAGCCCGACGACGGCCACGTGCGTGAGGAGTCCGACGGTGCGGGTGTGCGCGGCCAGGTGGGCGAGCGTGGCGACGGGGTCGTACCAGACCGTGCTCATGGCCGCCGCGAGCCGGCGCGGGATCGCGACATGGTCGCAAGCGGCGACGTACGCGAACCCGGCCGCCTCGGCCGCCCGCGCCACCTCCACGAGATCCTCGGGTCCGGCCGTGGTCTCCCAGGGCTCGGTGTAGAGGGTGCTCTGGGACTGGACGGGGAGCTGGATGCCGTACCTCACGGCCGCCAGAGCCCCTCGGGCGTGAGCTGGAGCAGCTCGATGGCGTTGCCCCGCACGATCCTGTCGACGGTGTGCGGGTCGAGGTGGGCCATCTGCGCCTCGCCGACCTCGCGGGACTTGGGCCAGGTGGAGTCGGAGTGCGGGTAGTCGGTCTCGTACAGGACGTTGCCCGCGCCGATCGCGTCCAGGTTGCGCAGCCCGAAGGCGTCGTCGAAGAAGCAGCCGTAGACATGCTCGGCGAACAGCTCGGACGGCGGCCGCGTGACCTTGTCGGCGACCCCGCCCCACCCGCGGTTCTCCTCCCACACCACGTCGGCGCGCTCCAGGATGTACGGGATCCAGCCGATCTGCCCTTCCGCGTACATGATCTTCAGGTTCGGGAAGCGCTCGAACTTGCCGCTCATCAGCCAGTCGACCATCGAGAAGCAGCAGTTGGCGAAGGTGATCGTCGATCCGACGGCGGGCGGCGCGTCCGCGGACGTGGACGGCATACGGCTGCTGGAGCCGATGTGCATGGCGATGACGGTGCCGGTCTCGTCGCAGGCGGCGAGGAAGGGGTCCCAGTCGTCGGTGTGGACGGACGGGAGGCCGAGGTGCGGAGGTATCTCGGAGAACGCGACGGCCCGGACGCCCCGCGCGGCGTTGCGCCGGACCTCGTCGGCCGCCAGGCGGGCGTCCCACAGGGGGATGAGGGTGAGCGGTATGAGCCGCCCCTGCGCCTCGGGCCCGCACCACTCCTCCACCATCCAGTCGTTGTACGCCCGCACGCACAGCAGCCCGAGCTCCCGGTCCTCGGCCTCGGTGAAGGTCTGCCCGCAGAAGCGGGGGAAGGTGGGGAAGCACAGGGCGGACTGGACGTGGTTGACGTCCATGTCGGCGAGCCGGGCCGGGACGTCGTAGGACCCCGGCCGCATCTGTTCGTACGTGATGACTTCCAGCCGGATCTCGTCCCTGCTGCACCCGACGGCGGTGTCGAGCCGGGTGAGGGGCCGGTGGAGATCCTCGTACACCCACCAGTCGCCCACCGGGCCGCTTTCTCCTGCTGTGCCCATGACGGGCTTGAAGCGTCCGCCGAGGAAGGTCATCTCCCTCAGCGGGGCGCGGACGATGCGCGGCCCGGAGTCCAGGTACTTCTTCGGGAGCCGGTCCTGCCAGACGCCCGGCGGTTCGACGGTGTGGTCGTCGACGGAAATGATGCGCGGAAAGTCGGGGTTGGTCTCCATGTCGGCCACCGTAGCGCCGATCTGACGGACCGTCAGCAAGGCGGTCGGGAGGAGTGGATGTGAGGGCTTTGTGCACTACCGCGCGCCGGTCTGTGATCGGCGTCTCGCACGGCTGACGCATCCGCCATGAACAAGGCAGACTGACGGAGTTGTTCGGGATGTCTGGGGTCTGTCGTTCGCAGCAGGTCGGCTGAGAGAGACTGCGTCTTCGAGCCGACCCGAACGGGGTCCGGTGCGTGCAGCTGCAAGGCGGAGGAGGGCGGCGACGCGGAGCGTCGGCAACCGACGACAACGCGGCGATGCACGTGCCAGGCCCCGCGGACGCCGACATGACCCAGACGAGAGGCCCTAGGGGGACGTCGATGGACGGGGTACCGCGCGTACCGGAGCAGCGCCGTCGTGGCTCTGAGGAGCCCGCGCCGCTGCGCTTCGCCGTGCTCGGACCGGTGCGCGCCTGGCATGTCGAGGACGAGCCGTCCCTGGTGGACGGGGCTCCACGGGAGGACAAGGCGCTGCCGACCGGCTCCCCGCAGCAACGCGCCCTGCTCGCCGCCCTGCTGCTGCGCGAGGGCCGCACCGCCACGGCCGCCGAGCTGATCGACGCGCTGTGGGGCGAGGAACCGCCCTCCCAGGCACTGGCCGCGGTCCGCACGTACGCCTCCCGGCTGCGGAAGGTGCTGGGCGCCGGGGTCCTGGTCAGCGAGTCCGGCGGCTACGCGGTGCGGGCCCCCGGCTCCCTGGACCTCGCGGTCGCGCAGGACCTGGTGACCGAGGCGGAGAAGGCGCGTCAGACAGGCGATCTCGGCGAGGCCCGCTCGCTGCTCGGCCGCGCACTGGCCCTGTGGGACGGCGAACCCCTGGCGGGCGTCCCCGGCCCCTACGCCGAGGCCCAGCGCGTCCGCCTGGAGGAGTGGCGGCTGAGCCTGCTGGAGACCCGGCTCGACCTGGACCTGGAGCAGGGCTGCCACGCCGAGGCCGTCTCGGAGCTCACCGCCCTCACGGCGGCCCACCCCCTGCGCGAACGCCTGCGCGAGCTGCTGATGCTCGCCCTCTACCGCAGCGGGCGCCAGGCGGAGGCGCTCGCGGTGTACGCCGACACCCGCAGGCTCCTGGCCGACGAACTGGGCGTGGACCCGGGACCGGGGCTGCGCGAGCTGCAGGAGCGGATCCTGCGAGCGGACCCGGGCCTCGCGGAGCCCGCCGCCCCCGCGGGGGAGCCCTCGGTGATCCCGGTCCGCCCGGCCCAGCTACCCGCCACGGTGCCGGACTTCACCGGGCGTACGTCCTTCGTCGCCGAGCTGAGCGAGGTGCTCGCCTCGGCGGAGGGCCGGGTGATGGCCGTGTCCGCCCTCGCGGGCATCGGGGGCGTCGGCAAGACGACCCTGGCGGTGCACGTGGCCCACCAGGCGCGGTCGGCCTTCCCGGACGGCCAGCTGTACGTCGACCTCCAGGGGGCGGGGCCGCGCGCGGCGGAGCCGGAGACGGTCCTCGGCGCGTTCCTGCGTGCCCTCGGCACCGCGGACTCGGCGATCCCGGACTCCCTGGAGGAACGGGCCGCGCTGTACCGCTCCGTCCTGGACGGCCGCCGCGTACTGGTACTGCTGGACAACGCGCGCGACGCCGCCCAGGTCCGCCCCCTCCTGCCCGGCACGGACGGCTGCGCGGCCCTGGTGACGTCCCGCGTCCGCATGGTCGACCTGGCCGGCGCCCACCTGGTCGACCTGGACGTGATGTCCCCGGACGAGGCGCTGGCCCTGTTCACGAGGATCGTGGGCGAGGAACGCGTCGGCTCCGAACGCGACGCCGCCCTCGACGTGGTCGCCGCCTGCGGCTTCCTCCCCCTGGCCATCCGCATCGCAGCCTCCCGCCTCGCGGCCCGCCGCACCTGGACGGTGTCCGTCCTCGCGGCCAAGCTCGCCGACGAACGCCGCCGCCTGGACGAACTCCAGGCCGGCGACCTCGCCGTCAAGGCGACCTTCGAACTCGGCTACGGCGCCCTGGAACCCGCCCAGGCCCGCGCCTTCCGCCTCCTCGGCCTCGCCGACGGCCCCGACATCTCCCTCTCCGCCGCCGCCGCCGTCCTGGACCTCGGGGTGGAGGAGACGGAGGATCTGCTGGAGTCCCTGGTGGACACGTCCCTCCTGGAGTCCGCCGCCCCGGGTCGGTACCGGTTCCATGACCTGGTACGGCTTTACGCCCGGGCATGCGCCGAGCGGGACGAGTGGCCTCCGGAGGAGAGGGGGGCCGCGCTTTCTCGCTTGCTGGACTTCTATCTGGCCACGGCGGCCCGGGTCTATGCGATCGAGCGGCCGGGGGATCGGACGGTCACGCACCTTGAGAAGAGCCGTTGTGAAGGGCAGACCTTCTCCGATGCCACGCAGGCCCTCGACTGGCTGCACTCCGAGGCGGAGCCTCTGCTGGCCTGCGTCCAGCAGTCTCTGCAAGCCCCGACGCTGCGCCGAGCCGTCGACCTCCTTCTGGCAACCATCGATCTGGCGGAGTCCGGTGCCGGTTCACGCCGCTACGAGCTGACGGCCATGGCCGCACGTCACGCGGCCGTGGAACAGGACGACAACTACGCCGAGGTACGGGCCCGCATCACGCTGGCCCAAGTGCTCAGCCAGGCCGGTCGTTTCGAGGAAGCCGAGCATGAGGCCATGCGGGCCGACTCTCTCAACGAGACGGCGCAGGACCCATGGGCCACGAGCTCCGCGCCCAACCAGCTGGGCATCATCGCCATCTGCACCGCGCGGTACGCGGATGCCGAGGGCTACTTCCTCCGGGCCATCCATGCCTTCCAGGCGGATCAGAACAAGCCCGGGGAGGCCAGTGCCGTCTGCAACCTCTCCCGCACTCTGGCGTCGATGGACCGCAGTTCCGAGGCTGTGGAGCTTTCCCAACGGGGCGTCGAGATATACGACGAGCTCGGGCTGTCCGTGCGTCTGGCGAACGCCCGATACGCGTCGGGCATCGTCCTCACCCAGGCCGGCCGGCTGCACGAAGCCCTGGCCCAGCTCAGCGAAGCCCTTCAGATCTTCACGGAAAGCCGCCAGCGCCTCTGGGAAGGCACCACCCACTTCCGGATCGCTCAGGTCCACCTGGCGGCTCGGCGGTTCGCCCAGGCAGCCCAACACGCGGAACAGGCACTGGGGATCGGCTGCATCGGTGGTGACTGGATGAAGGCGAACGCGCTCACCGTGCTCGGCAAGGCGCTGGCAGCCCTCGATCAGTCGGGCCGGGCGGGGGCCTGTTGGCGCGATGCGCTGGCGATCTACGAAGCGGCAGGCTCGTCCGAGGCCGGCGAAGTGCGCGCTCTGCTGTCCCCGCTTGCTGCCGCCTGATCCGCACCGGCTCGTTCATCGAACGTTTATGGGTTCCTGCCACTCTCAATGCATCGGGTCCGTCGCGTCGGGGGGCAGGCGGACCTTGCGGGCCTCGTGACTACTCTGAGGTCCCGGAAACGCCCGTTCGGCGGCCCGCGGGGGAGTTGCCGAGCGGGCGCTTCCGTCGGAATCGTCAGCCACTGTCTTGGGGATGCACACCGTGAGCGAAGCAAAGAAGAACGACCAGATGACGACCCTGGACCAGCACGCACCTGTCCCGCCCGCCCTGGACGGTGAGGTCACGACGCTGGACCAGCACGCGCCCGTTCCGCCCGCCCTGGACGGTGAGGTCACGACGCTGGACCAGCACGCGCCCGCCCCGCCCGCCCTGGAGCTGGACGGCAAGTAGGTCCCGAACACTTCCATCCCGACGGGGATCGGCCGCGGCGGCGCGGAGGGGGAGCCGCCGCGGCCGAGGTGTGTCCGGGGCCGGCCGCCCGTCAGCGGGCAGCCCCACCCCGCAGTTCGCCCTTCACCACCTTGCCGCTCGCGTTGCGAGGCAGGGTGTCCACGAACTCCACCGACCTCGGGACCTTGTAGTTGGCCATCTCGCGTCGGGCCCAGGACAGAAGGTCGTCGGCGGTGGGGGAGGTGCCCGGGTGGGGGACGACGTATGCCTTGCCGACTTCGCCGAGGCGGGGGTCGGGGATGCCGATGACGGCGACGTCGGCGACGTCGGGGTGGAGGGCGAGGAGGCGTTCGATCTCGGCCGGGTAGGCGTTGAAGCCGCCGACGACGTACATGTCCTTCAAGCGGTCGGTGATGCGGAGGTTGCCGTCCACGTCCAGGACGCCTACGTCGCCCGTGTGCAGCCAGCCCTCGGGGTCCAGGACCTCTGCCGTGGCCGCGGCGTCCGCGTCGTAGCCCCGCATGACGTTGAAGCCGCGGACGTGCACCTCGCCCGGTTCGCCGGGTGGTGCGGTCGCCCCCGAGTCGGTGACCACGCGGACCTCGACGCCGGGGATGGGCCGGCCGGAGGTGGAGGCGATGACCTGGGGGGCGTCCCCGCGGCGGCACATCGTCACGACGCCGCTCGCCTCCGAGAGGCCGTATGCCGTGAGCACCGTCTCCACGCCCAGGTCCTGCCGCAGGCGCTCCACCAAGCGCAGCGGGACCACCGCCGCGCCCGTGACCACCAGGCGGAGGGAGGAGAGGTCGTGGGACCGGCGGGAGGGGTGGTCGAGCAACGACTGGAACAGCGTCGGGGGGCCCGGGAGGACCGTGACCGCCTCCCTCGCGATGTTCGCGAGGGCCGTCTCCACGTCGAACACCGGCTGGGGGATCATCGTCGCGCCCCGCATCAGGCAGGCGAGGATGCCCGCCTTGTAGCCGAAGGTGTGGAAGAAGGGGTTCACGATCAGGTAGCGGTCGCCGCGGGTCAGCCCCGCGAGCGCCGACCACGTCTCGTACGCCCGCAGGCTCTGCTCGTGCGTGATCACCGCGCCCTTCGGGCGGCCCGTCGTACCCGAGGTGTAGATGATGTCCGAGGGATCTGGTCCCTTCACCCTCACCTCGCGGACCTCCGCTCCCCGCACTCCCTCCCCTCCCGCCAGGAAGTCCTTCCAGGTCAGGAAGCCGGGCGGGGCGTCCTCCGACAGGACGACCGCCGTCTCCAGCTCCGGCAGCCCCCGCAGCAGGTCCCCCGCCGCTCTCCTCAGCGCCGCCACGTACGACGTGCCCAGGAACGCCCCCGTCACGAAGAGCAGCCGGGCCCCGCTGCGGCGCAGCACGTCCGCCGCCTCGGCGCCCTTGAAGCGGGTGTTGAGGGGGACGAGGACCGCTCCGGCCGAGACGGCTCCGAGGGCGGCGACCGTCCAGTCCAGGGAGTTGGGGGCCCAGATGGCGACGCGGTCGCCGACCCGGATGCCCCGTGCCAGGCATGCCGCGGCCGCGCGTTCCACCCGGGTACCCAGCTCGGCGTACGACACCCGGACCCGGCCCCCGCAGTCCACCACCGCCTCCGTGTCCGCGTACCGCTCGGCCGCCGCCCGCACCAGTCCGGGGATGGTCCCCCACCCGGCCCACTCACCGTCCACCATCGGCCTCCCCTCCACGAGAGCTGACACTTCGTCAGGCTAGCGCTAACCTGACGGCCCGTCAGCTACTGCCCCAGGGGGAGGCACCCATGGCCACCGGAATCAAGGACGCCACCGCCGTCGTCGGCATCGGACAGACGGCGTTCGCCAAGCACCTCCCCGAGGACGAGCGCACCCTGGCCTGCCGGGCCGTGCTCGCGGCGCTCGACGACGCCGGGATCGCACCGGGCGAGGTCGACGCGGTGGCGTCGTACACGATGGAGGAGACCGACGAGGTGGAGCTGGCGAAGGCGGTCGGGTTCGGGGACCTGACCTTCTTCGGGCGCGTCCCGTACGGCGGCGGGGGGTCGTGCGCCACCGTCGCGCACCTCGCCACCGCGATCGCCGCGGGGCAGGCCACCGTGGGGGTGGCGTGGCGGTCCCGGAAGCGGGGGTCCGGGCCACGCCCCTGGACCAACACCACCGCCCAACTCCCCACGCCCGCCCAGTGGACGCGCCCCTACGGCCTTCTGCGGCCCGTCGACGAGATCGCCATGCTGGCCCGGCGCCATATGCACGAGTACGGCACCACCCGCGACCACCTCTTCAACGTCGCGCTCGCCTGCCGCAACCGGGCCAACCAGAACCCGGCCGCCCTGATGTACGACCGGCCCCTGACCCGCGAGATGTACATGTCGGCGCGCTGGATCAGCGAGCCCCTGTGCCTCTTCGACAACTGCCTGGAGACGGACGGAGCCCTCGCGTGCGTCATCACCACCAAAGAGCGGGCCCGCGACTGCCGGCAGCGCCCCGTCTACGTCCACTCCGCCGCCCAGGGGCTGCCCGCCCAGCACCACGGCATGGTCAACTACTGGAACGACGACCCGCTCACCGGCCCCTCCTGGGCCGCCGCCCGGCATCTGTGGAAGCACGCCGACTTCACGCCGCAGGACGTGGACGTGGCGCAGATCTACGACGCGTTCACCCCGCTGATCCCCCTCTCCCTGGAGGGCTACGGCTTCTGCGGAAGGGGCGAGGGAGGCGCGTTCACCGAACAAGGCGCCCTGGAGATCGGCGGGCGGCTCCCCCTCAACACCGGCGGGGGCGGGCTCAGCGAGGCGTACGTGCACGGCTTCAACCTCGTCAACGAGGGCGTGAAGCAACTGCGCGGCACCAGCACCGCCCAGGTCCCCGGCGCCACCACCTGCCTCGTCACCGCCGGCGAGGGCGTCCCCACATCCGCGTTGCTGCTCACCAACAGGAGCTGATCCCGTGCTGAGCCCCGTCACCGACCCCGACGGCGCCCCCTTCTGGGAGTACGCCGCCCGGGGCGAACTGCGCGTCCAGGTCTGCGCCGGCTGCGCCGAGCCCCGCTTCCCGCCCCGGCCCTGCTGCCCGCACTGCCGGTCCTTCGACAGCGACTGGCGTCCGGTCTCGGGGCACGGCCGGGTCTGGTCCTACGTCGTCGCCCACCCGCCCCTGCTCCCGGACTACGCGGCGCAGGCGCCGTACAACGTGGTGGTCGTCGAGCTGGAGGACTTCCCCCGCTCCGCCGGCATACGGCTCGTCGGCAACCTCGTGGCCGCGCCCGGCGCGCCCCTCAACTCCCTTGCCCCCGACGACATCCGCATCGGCGCCCGCGTGCGGGTCGTGTTCTGCGACGGCGGGCTTGTGCAGTGGGTGCTCGCGTGAAGGGCGTGCGTCTCGACACCGACGCGGACACCGGGGTCGCCGTCGTCACGCTGGACCGGCCCGAGCGGCTCAACGCGATCGATCTGGACACCGTAGAGGAACTCCGCGAAATCTGGCGGTCGTTGCGGTACGACGACTCCGTCCGGGCCGTCGTGCTGGCCGGGTCGGGGCGGCGGGCGTTCTGCACCGGGATCGACCGGGACGTCGTCGTGCCGCAGCCGGGGTCGCCGTACATGCAGGACGATCCGCTGCTGGGGGTCGGGCCGAAGGCGAACGACCTGTGGAAGCCGGTGGTCGCCGCGGTGGAGGGGATGGCGTGCGGCGGGGCCTTCTATCTGCTCGGGGAGTGCGAGTTCCTGGTCGCCGGGGCGGAGGCCTCCTTCTTCGATCCGCACACCTCGTACGGGATGGTCAGCGCGTACGAGTCGCTGCTGATGGCGCAGCGGATGCCGTACGGCGAGGTCGCGCGGACGGCGTTGATGGGGGTGCGGGAGCGGATGGGGGCCGAGCGGGCGTACGGCGTGGGGCTGGTGTCCGAAGTGACCGCGCCGGGTGAGGCGTTGGAGGCGGCCCTCGCCTGTGCCCGGACCATCGCGGGGTTCCCCGCCGAGGCCGTGCAGGGGACCGTGCGGGCGTTGTGGGCGGCGCGGGAGGGGGCGCTGGAGCGGGGGTTCGCGATGGCGCCCCTGCTCATCGCGCTGGGGAATCTGGCGCCGGAGCGGCAGGCCGAGCTGTTCCGGGCGCGGCGGACGGGCGAGTTCCGCACGCGCTAGGGCCTGTCGGACAGGCCCTTGGGCCTGTGTGGCGGGCCCGGCTCACCGGGCGTAGCGTCTGCCGTGAGAGCGGTGACGGGCCCCAGTTCCCCTCGGCTCCCCTCAGCGACGGCCGCCGTCTGGCCCCTTCCGTGCCCCGGTACGACGGCCGTCCCGCTCCGGCGGGGCGCTACGCCGTGCGGGCCGTCCCCGTGCCCTTCTCCGCGTCCAGCGCGTACACGCAGCGGTCCTTGCTGCACGCGTAGACGATGCCGTCCTTGACCACCGGGGAGCCGGTGATCTCGCCGCCCGTGGCCAGCTTCCAGCGCAGGCGGCCGTCGTCGGCCTTCAGGGTGTAGAGCAGGTGGTCGGTGGAGCCGAAGTGGATGCGGCCCTCGGCGACGGAGGGGGCGCCTACGATGTCGCCGCCCGCCTGGAAGCGCCACTTCGGGGTGCCCGTGACGGCGTCGAGCGTGTAGAGGCCGTTGCCGCTGCCGACGTGGACGTGGCCGCCCGCGACCAGGACCGGCTCGATCGAGGCGCGGCTCTCGGTGGCGATGCGCCAGCGGTCGCGGCCGTCGGTGGCGTCGAGGGCGTAGACGGTCCCGAGGTAGTCGGCGAGGTAGACGCCACCGCCCGTGACGGCGGGCCCCGGGGCGTAGGCGGGCGGGCACAGGAAGACGGCCGGGGCCTCGAAGTGCCACTTGACGTGCCCGGCGGCGATGTCGATGGCGAGGACGCGGGTGCCGGCGCTGACGTAGACGTACCCGTCGGGGGCGGGGGTGAGCCGGACGGGGACGCCGCCGCAGGAGGCCGCGTCGCCGATGGGGTAGGACCAGCGCTCGTCGCCCGTGCGGGCGTCGAGGGCGCGCAACCGGGCGTCCTGCCAGACGTAGACGGTGCCGTCGTGGACGGTGGGCCCGGCCTCGGGGGACTCGAAGTCGGTCTGGGCGCCGGTGAGCTCCCACAGCTTCTGGCCGCCGGCGGCCTCCCAGGCCTGGACGCCGCCGCCGCGGGTGCCGGTGACGACGGTGCCGCGGTCGGCCTTCAGCGAGTACACCCAGGCGTCGGTCTGCAGGCGCCACAGGTCGGTGCCCTCGCGGGCGTCCAGGGCGAACAGCGTGGGGCCGTCGGAGGCGTGGATACGGCCGTCGGCGACGGCCATGGACCAGGCGACGTCGCGGGTCTTGAAGCGGCGCCGGCCGGTGGCGACGTCGAGGGCGTGCACCTCGAAGGAGGTGACGTAGACGAGGTCGTCGGCGACGGAGGGCGTGCCCCACACGTCGTTGGACATGCGGAAGCGCCACGGACGCCAGGAACCGGGCGTCTCCGGGGCCGCCGCGGGCGGCTGCGCCGGGGCGGGGTCGGTGCCGTTGACCCCGCCGGGGCGGGGCTTGGACCAGGCGGCGACCAGGCCGGCCTCGGGCGGGGGCGCCTTGACGGCGGCGGCGCGGGCGTCGGCGACGCGCGGGCCGGGGCCGATGGGCACGGACCCGCCGGCCAGGCGTACGGGGCCGGTGTCGGGGGCGCCGGCGGGGGAGCTCACCGGGGCGGGCGGGTGCGGAGGCGGGGGCGGGGGCACTACGGGGTGCCCCGAGTGTCCGGGCCGGTGTCCGCCGGTGCTGCGGCCCCCGGCGGGGGCGGGCTTGGGGGCGAGGCGGCCGCCGCGGCGGGTCTCGATGAGGGCGACGGCCTTCTCGGGCAGCCAGGCGCTGGCGGTGCCGCTGTCGTCGGAGCCGGAGCCGAACAGATGCGGGGCGAGCTGTGCCTGGAGGTCGGCCGGCGTGGGCCGGGCGGAGGCCTCCATCTGCATACAGGACTCGATCAGCGGGCGCAGCTCGTCGGGCAGGCCGTCGAGGTCCGGGCCCTCCCTGAGCAGCATGAAGACGGTCTCGACCGGGTTGGCGCCGTGGAAGGGCGGGTGCCCGGTGGCCGCGAAGACGAGAGTGGAGCCGAGCGAGAAGACGTCGGACGCGCCGGTCACACTCCGCGAGTCCTTGGCCTGCTCGGGGGACATGTAGGCCGGGGTGCCGACGGCCACGTTGGTCATCGTCAGACGCGTGTTCGACACGCCGGACGCGATACCGAAGTCGATCACCCGGGGCCCGTCCTCGACGACGAGGACGTTGGAGGGCTTGAGGTCGCGGTGGACCAGCCCGGCGCCGTGGATGGACTGCAGGGCCTCGGCGACGCCCGCCGCGAGCCAGCGCACCGCCTGGGCCGGGAGCGGCCCGCACTCGTTCACTATCTCCTCGAGCGAGGGCGCGGGCACGTACGCGGTGGCCAGCCAGGGCACGGCCGCCCGCGGATCGGCGTCGACGACGGCCGCCGTGTAGAAGCCGGAGACCGCGCGGGCCGCCTCCACCTCGCGCGTGAAGCGGACGCGGAAGAGCTGGTCCTCCGCGAGCTCCGTGCGGACCGTCTTGATCGCCACCCGTCGGCCGGACGCCGACCGCGCGAGATAGACCAGCCCCATGCCGCCGGCTCCCAGCCGTCCCAGCACCTCGAACGGCCCGATCCGCCGCGGATCGTGCTGTGTCAGCTGATCCACCACTTGCCTGCCACCTCCCCGTACGGGCCGCGTCACCCACGTATGTACGCGACCCCGTGCAGCGTCTCACCACCGCACCGCCATGGCGGCACGCACCCCGATTCTTCCTGGCCGGGCCACAGGTTGCGAACCCGGTGAGAATTGGGGTGTCCGGCCATAAACAGGGGCAAAACTACCTGCTCAGCGCTCCAGCACGGCGAACGACGCCCCCTGGTTGTCGGTGACCACGCCCACGGTGCCGTAGGAAGTGGAGAACGGCCCCGCCTGCACCCGCCCCCCGAGCCGGCCCACCTCCGCCAGGGCCTCCTCGCAGTCCTCGACCCGGAAATGCACGAGGAAGTGCGGTGGCATCTCGGTGGGGAAGACGTCGGTGACGGGCGCCCGTCCGAAGTCGGGCTGGGCGTCGGGGCCGAACAGGGCGTCGTGGAAGAGGTCGCCGTAGAAGATGTTGGCGCCCGCGGTGTCCCGGGCGTACAGCTCGGCCCAGACGAAGGTGCCGGGCTCGTGGCGCACCCCGAAGCCGGGGTGGGTGCCCGGCTGCCACAGGCCGAACACGGCGCCCTCGGGGTCGGCGGCGAGCGCGGCGACGCCCAGGCGGCCGACGGGCAGCGGCGCCGCCACCACCTGCCCGCCCGCCTCCCGGAGGCGGCGGGCCAGCGACTCGACGTCCGGGGTGGCGAAGTACACCGTCCAGACGGTGGGCATACGGCCGTCCGTCTTGTGGGCCAGCGCGGCGACCGGCTCCCCGCCCTTCAGGGCCCGCACGGAGCCGCCCTGCCACTCCTCGAAGGTCCATCCGAAGAGCTCACCGTAGAACCGTTTCCCCGCTTCCACGTCGGGAAGCTGGGCGTCCACCCAGCAGGGGACGCCCTCCGTGCACCGCGATGCCCTGTTTTCGGCCATACAAGAAAAGTAACGGCCGCTCACGCAGCGCGCAGACCAGGCACACCAAGCTTCGATCCCCCGGGCACCCCATTTGCAGTCGGCCGAATCGCGCTCCCATCACCCCTCGGTAAGCTGACGGCATGACAGGACAAGTGCGTACCGTTGACGGCCGCGTGGCCGGTCGGCGTGGGCAGGCCACGCGGCAGAAGCTGCTGGACTGCCTCAGTGAGATGCTCAGCTCCTCTCCCTACCGGGACGTCAAGGTCATCGATGTCGCCCGGAAAGCGGGCACTTCGCCCGCGACCTTCTATCAGTACTTCCCGGACGTCGAGGGCGCCGTCCTGGAGATCGCCGAGCAAATGGCCACCGAGGGCGCCGGGTTGACCGAACTGCTCGCGGGCCGCAGCTGGGTCGGCAAGGCCGGCTGGCAGACGGCACAGGAACTCGTCGACGGTTTCCTGGAGTTCTGGCGCAAGAACGACGCGATCCTGCGCGTGGTCGACCTCGGGGCCGCCGAGGGCGACAAGCGCTTCTACAAGCTCCGCATGAAGATCCTCAACTCGGTGAACAAACTCCCTGGCGGACGCCGTCACCGAACTCCAGTCCAAGGGCAAGGTCGACAAGGACGTCAACCCGGCCGCCGTCGCGGGCTCGATCGTCGCCATGCTCGCAGCGGTCGCCTCCCACCAGAAGGGCTTCACCTCCTGGGGCGTCAAGCAGGCCGAACTCAAGCCGAACCTGGCCCTGTTGGTCCACCTGGGCGTGACGGGCAAGAAGCCGACCAAGTAACCACAGCTTTCGTCCCCACCGTCTTGTCAGCGCCCCGAAAGGGGCGCGGGGAACTGCGCGAGAAGCGAAGGACGGCCGGACAGCCCGCGACGACGATCAACCTCTACGGCGATCACGAGGGCAACGGCCGGTCCTTCACCACGTGCTTCATCACCAGGGTCGACGTCAACCGCTGCACCCCCGGCAAAGTAGCCAGCCTCTCGTCATAGAGCCTCTGGAACGCGGCCAGATCCGCGGTAGCGACCCGCAGCAGATAATCCGGCTCCCCGAACAGCCGCTGCGCGTCCAGCACGTGCTCCACCTCGGTCAGGGCCCGCTCGAACTCCACGACCGTGTCCCGGTCCTCCTGGCGCATGGAGACGAAGACGAGCGCCTCGAAGGTCAGCCCCACCGCCGCCGGCTCCACCACCGCGCGATACCCGCTGATCGCCCCCGACCGCTCCAGCTCCCGCAGCCGCCGATGGCACGGCGAGACACTCAGCCGCACCCGCCCGGCCAGCTCGGTCACGGTCAGCCGCCCGTCCTGCTGCAGCTCGGCAAGAATTTTCCGGTCTACGTCGTCCATGGGGCAGATCTTCCCTCATCGTGCGGGAGGGCGGGCAAACTTCGGGAACACTTTCGGGCAGATCACGCATAGCGTTCCCGGTATGGATTCGGCTGCCCTCATCTCCTTCCTCGCGATCGACCTGCTGCTGGTGTGCGTACCGGGCGCCGACTGGGCGTACGCGATCGCCGCCGGGCTGCGCGGCCGCTCGGTCGGCGCGGCGGTGGGCGGCCTCGTCTCGGGCTACGCGCTGCACACGCTGCTCGCGGCGGCGGGCCTCGCGGTGCTGGTCGCGGGCTCCCCCGCGCTGCTCACCGCGCTGACGGTGGCGGGCGCCGGGTATCTGGTGTGGCTCGGCTGGGGCGTGCTGCGCCGCCCGGGTGTCCCCGGCGCCGACGAGGAGCCGGTGGCCGGCGGCAGCGCGGGCGTCTTCCTGCGCGGCGCCACGATCAGCGGCCTGAACCCCAAGGGCCTGCTGCTCTACTTCTCCGTCCTGCCCCAGTTCCTCACCACCGGCGGCGACCACCTCCCGGTGCCGCTGCAGACCGCCTCGCTCGGCCTGCTCCACATGGCGTGCTGCGCGGCCGTCTACCTGACCGTCGGCGTCGCGGCCCGCGCGGTCCTGCGCGCCCGCCCGGCCGCGGCCCGCGCGGTCACCCGCACCTCGGGCGCGGCGATGCTGGGGATCGGCGCGTTCCTGCTGGTCCAGCGGCTCGCCACGCTCTGATCGTCACTTGCCTACGATCCTGAAGAGCCGTATCTCCCGCTCCACACGCGCCTGATACGTGGCGTACGGCGGCCAGAACGCCAGCGCCGCCTCCCAGGCCGCGGCCCGCTCCTCCCCGGCCAGCAGCCGGGCCGTGACCGGGATGTCCCGGCCGTGCCAGCTGATCTCGGCGTCCGGGTGGGCGAGGAGGTTGGCGGTCCAGGCGGGGTGGCCGGTGCGGCCGAAGTTGGAGCCGACCAGGAGCCAGCCGCGGCCGTCCTCCTCGGGCATGCAGGCCAGCGGCGTCCGCCGGGGCAGCCCGCTGCGCGCGCCGGTGGAGGTGAGCACCAACCCGGGCAGCATCCGGGCGCTGAGCAGCACCTTTCCCCGGGTCAGCCGGTGCACGGCACGGTCGAGGGCCGGGATGACGTACGGGGCGGCCTTGGCGAAGCCGCGGGTGGAGGACACCTTCTGCACGAGCCGTACGCCGACGCCGCTCATACGGGGATCTCCTCGCGGGTGAAGAGCCCGGCCGCCTCGGCGGCGCGGGCCCGCAGCAGATGGACGGGGCCGAGGAGCAGTTCGTCGCCCGCGGCCCGCTTGAAGTACAGGTGGGCGTCGTGCTCCCAGGTGAAGCCGATGCCGCCGTGCAGCTGGATCGCCTCGGCGGCGGCCACGCGCAGCGCCTGGAGGGCCTGGGCGAGGGCGAGCGCGCCGACGGGGGCCGGGCCGGGGGCGGGGGCGAGCGCGCCGACGGGGGCCGGGCCGGGGGCGGGGGCGAGCGCGCCGACGGGGGCGGGGCTGGGGGCGGGGGCGGCCGGGTCGCTCCGGACCGCCGCCCACGCCGCGTAGTACGCCGCCGAGCGTGCCGCCTCGACCTCGACATGGACGTCGGCCAGCCGGTGCTGCACCGCCTGGAAGGAGCCGATCGGCCGCCCGAACTGCTCGCGTGTGCGCACATGCCCCACGGTCAGCTCCAGCGCCCGCGCCGCGGCCCCGACGGCCTCGCACGCGAGGAACGCGGCGGCACTCCCCACCGGCTCCGGCGAGCGCCCCGCACACATCCGCCCCGTCGTCGGAGCCGAGCAACTCGGCTTCCACCTCCCGTAGTTGCACATGCGCCCGCGGCCGGGTCGCGTCCAGCGCCGTCTGCCGTACGCGGGTCAGGCCGGGGGCGTCGCCGGGGACGAGGAAGAGGAGCGTGCGGGAGCGGGCGTACCCGCCGGTGTGCGCCGGGACGAGGAGCAGGCCCGCGCTGTGCCCGTCGAGCACCTGGTCGGCCTCCCCGTACAGCCGCCACGCGCCGTCCGAGCGCCGCGCCTGCACGCCCCCTGCCCGGCCGCCGCCCGCCCAGGAACCCCGGTTGTCGCCGGTGAGCCCGAGCGCGACGGCGAGACCGGCCCCGGGTGCGGCGAGGGCGGCGGTGAGGGTGCCGTCGGCAAGGCGCGGGAGCAGCCTGGCGCGCTGGGCGTCGGTGCCGAGGGCGAGCAACAGCGGGGCCGCCAGGACGGAGGTGGCGAGCAGAGGCGAGGGCGCGAGGGCCCGTCCGGCCTCCTCGGCGGCGAGGGCGAGGTCCGCCACCGTGCCGCCGACACCGCCGTACGACTCCGGCAGCGCGAGCCCCGGGAGGCCGAGCGGGTCGGCGAGAGCGGCCCACAGGCCGGGGTCGTACCCGGCGGGCAGGCCGACGGCCGCGCGCACCCCGGTGGGGTGCCGGCGGAGCAGGTCCCTCAGCGTGCGGCGGATCTCGTCCTGCTCGGGCGTGAAGGCGGCGTCCATGGGCGACCTCCCGGATCTGACGGGTCGTCATATTAGGGCGTGAGGGCGGAGATGCGAAGAGGTGCGAGGTCTCGACCGCGGGCCGTCATCTGACGTACCGTCAGTTCCCATGGGTCACCGTGACGCGGCGATCGTTGGGGTCGCCCTCTCCTCCTGCGGCCGGGTGGACGACGCCACCCCGTACGCCCTGCACGCCCAGGCCGCCCGCCGCGCGCTGGCCGACTCCGGGCTCGACCGGTCGGTCGTCGACGGATTCGCCTCGGCGGGCACGGGCCTGCTGGCCCCCGTCGAGGTCGCCGACCATCTGGGACTGCGCCCCACCTGGGTCGACTCCACCTCCGTGGGCGGGGCGACCTGGGAGGTGATGGCCGCCCACGCCGCCGACGCCATCGCCGCCGGGCACGCCCGTGCCGTCCTGCTGGTCTACGGCTCCACCGCCCGGGCGGACATCCGCGCGGGCCGCCGTAGCGGCGACCTGGCCTTCGGCACCCGCGGGCCGGCGCAGTTCGAGACGCCGTACGGCATCACGCTCATCGCCAAGTACGCGATGGCCGCCCGGCGCCACATGATCGAGTACGGCACGACGATCGAGCAGCTCGCCGAGGTGGCCGTGCAGGCCCGCGCGAACGCCGCCCTGAACCCCGACGCCCTGTACCGCACCCCGCTGACCGTGGACGACGTGCTGGACGCCCCGCTGATCGCCGACCCCTTCACCAAGCCGCACTGCTGTCTGCGCTCCGACGGCGGAGCGGCCGTGCTGCTGGCCTCGCGGGAGTACGTCCGTGACTGCCGCACCCGCCCGGTCTGGGTCCTCGGCACCGGCGAGCACGTCTCCCACTCGGCGCTCGGCTCGTGGCCCGACTTCACGGTGTCGCCCGCCTCGGTGAGCGGCCCCCTGGCCTTCGCACGGGCCGGGGTGCGCCCGTCGGACATCGACCTCGCGGAGATCTACGACGCCTTCACCTATATGACCCTGGTGACGCTGGAGGATCTCGGCTTCTGCGCCAAGGGCGAGGGCGGCGACTTCGTGGGAAAGGGGCGGCTGCGGGTGCGGGGCGGGGAGCTGCCCGTGAACACCGACGGCGGCGGCCTGTCCGCCCAGCACCCCGGCATGCGGGGGCTGTTCCTGCTGGTGGAGGCCGTACGGCAACTGCGCGGCGAGGCGGCGGCGCGCCAGGTGCGGCGCGCGGACGGGTCCCTGCCGGAGCTGGCCGTGGCGTCGGGCACGGGGGGCTGGTTCTGCTCCTCGGGGACGGTGGTGCTGGGGCGGGGCTGAGCCGGTACGGCGTCCCCGGCCATACTTCGGGCATGGCACAGGACCTGCACGAGCTGCTGCGGTCGCTGCGGGTCTGGGACCCGCGGATCACCGAGCTGCCGCCCTTCGACACCGACACCGCGCCCGCCGAGCCGCTGGACCTCTTCACACGCTGGTTCGCGGAGGCGGTCGCGGCCGGACAGACCGAGCCGCACACCATGAGCCTCGCCACCGCGGACGAGGCCGGCCTGCCCGACGTCCGGACCGTGATGCTGCACGGCGCCGACACCGACGGCTGGGCCTTCGCCTCGCACGCGACGAGCCGCAAGGGCCGCCACCTGGCCGGGCGCCCGTATGCCGCCCTCGGCTTCTACTGGCCGGTCCTCGGACGCCAGGTGCGGGTACGGGGCCCGGTGACCGCCGCGCCGTCCGAGGAGGGGCAGGCAGATCTGCACGCCCGCTCCACCGGCGCGCTGGCAGCCGCACTCACCGGCCGGCAGAGCGAGGTCCTCGGCTCCGCCGACGAGTTGGCCCGGGCCTCGGAGGCCGCCTGGGACCGGGCGCGCCGGGATCCCGACGCGCCGGTTCCGTCCTGGACCCTGTACCGGCTCCGCCCCGAGGAGGTGGAGTTCTTCCAGGGGGAGGAGCGACGGCGCCATGTACGGCTCAGCTACCGCCGGGCGGAGGGTGGTTGGGCGCGCGAGCTGCTGTGGCCTTAGGGGCCCGGGGGGTGGGGGGCCCGGGGTGTGGGGGCCCTTGGGTCTTGGGTGGCCCGTGGGTCTTGGGCGGGTGTGGCTTTCCGGCGGCCCGTGGGTCTTAGGTGGCCGTGGATCTCCGGTGGCCCGTGGGTCTCGGGCGGCCCCGGACCTCTGGGGCCCGTGGGTCTGGGGCAGCCGCGGATCTCCGGCGGCCCGTGGGTGTTAAGTGGCCGTACGTCTCAGGCGGCCCGTGGGGCTAAGGCGGCTGTTCTCAGGCCGCCGTAGGTCTCACGCGGCCGTAGAGCCGTGGGTCGTGGAGCCGCGGGCTGCGGCGCCTCGGTGCGGTGAGCCGTGGGCCGGTGGGCCCGGGGCCGTGGTGTCGCGGGTCGTGACGTCACCGGCGGTGCGGTCGCGCGCCGTGAAGTCGCAGGCCGTGAAGTCCGCCACCGGGCGGTATCCGATCCGCTGGTAGAGGGCGTTGCTGGTGGGGTTGGCCAGGTCGGTGAAGAGCAGGACCTGGTCGGCGCCGCGCTCCCAGGCGAGGCGGCTGACCTCGGCCGTGACGGCACCGGCGTAGCCCCGGCCGCGCAAGTGGGCCGGGGTGTAGACGGGCGCGACCCGGATCTGGCCGGCGATCAGTGGGGTCAGTCCGGCCATGGAGAGCGGGGTGCCGTCGGGGGCCTCCCAGAGGGTGACGCCGCCGTAGGAGAGGCGGGCGTCGGCCCAGGAGCCGCCGCGTCCGCCGTCGTCCTCGCCGATGTCCCGGTGGAACTCCCCGAACCAGCGCACCAGCAGCTCCCGGTCCGCCTGCTCGGCGATCCTCGGCCGCCCTGCGGGCACCGGCCGCGGCACGGTCAGCGTGTCGAGCCGGTAGAGCCGCTGGCGCTGACGTACCGCGGACGTGGCCCCGGTGTGCCGCTGCCAGGCCTCGGCGAAGAGGCGCGCGGTCTCGGCCTCCGCGCTGACGCCGGGGACCGGGCGGCCGACGGCGACCAGATGGGCCGCGAGCGAGTCGGCCTGCGCGGCCGTGACCGGCGTGAGGCCCAGCCGGTGCGGCGGCGTGCGGAAGCAGACCGCGCGCACGGCGCCGTCCTCCTCCAGCATCCCGAAGAAGGGGGCCTCGTCGCCGTACGCGTTCGGTCCGCGCGTGCGCAGGCCCTCGGTCACGGTGAGGACGACGGTGTGCAGATCCGGGCGCTCATGCAGGAACGTTCCGGCATGGGTGAGGAAGTCGTCCAGATCCCAGGTCAGCCGCCAGCCCCGTCTCTCCCGCGTCACGCCCCCACCTCGGGGTCGGTGGCCAGGCGGGCGTGCAGATGGACGTCCCGGAAGGTCGCCCGGCGCTCGTCCTCCCACATCGCCCCGCGCAGTGTCCCCTCGTAGGGAAATCCGCACCTCTCGGCGATCCGGCAGGACACGTCGTGCCCGACCGCGTGTCCAAGTTCCAGCCGGTGCAAGCCTAGGTCGGTCAGCGCCCAGTCCGCGGTGAGGCGCAGGGCACGGGCGGCGACGCCCTGACCCCGGGCCTCGGGCAGGACCCAGTAGCCGACGCGGGCGACCCGCATGAGGTGGTCGATCAGGTTGACGCCGATCTGGCCCAGCGTCGTACCGCTCACCGCGTCCGCGACCCGGAAGGTGACATCCATGCCGTCCGCCGCGCGCTCCGCCTTGGCCCGCAGCGACGCATGGGCGGTCGCGAGGTCCTCGACCGGCTTGAGGGGCGTGTTCCAGCGCCGGAACTCCGGGTCGGTCAGCCCGCGCAGCCAGGCCTCGGCATCCGCCGGGGAGTCGGCGTCCCAGGGCAGCAGCCGCAGACCGTGGCCGGACAGCGGAGGGACCGTGCTGGTGAGGAAACGTTCATGTATCGACGTCATCCGCCTATTCAAGCGAGCCCGCGCCCGTTGTCACCACGGACTTTGAACACCGGCACACCTTCTCTGAAGTCGACCTCCAGCTCCAGCCCCGCCCGCAGCGCCTCGCCCGCGCACGCCGCGGCTTCCGTCGCGCCCTCCACGACTTCCGTCGCGCATCCCGCGGCCTCCGTCGCGCACCCCACGATCTCCGTCGCCATCCGCGGCCCCTCGGCCAGATCGACGACCCCCACGACATACGGCGTCCGCTCCCGGAACCCCGGCAGCTCGCTGCGGTGCACCACCGACCACGTGTACAGCGTCGCCCTCCCGCTCGCCTCCTCCCACTCCACGTCCTCGCTCCAGCAGTACGGACAGAACTCCCTCGGATGGTGATGCGGCCGACCGCAGTCCCGGCACCGACGCAGCAGCAGCCGCCCTTCCGCCGCGGCGTCCCAGTAGGGGCGGGAGAAGGGGTCGGGGGTGGGGGTGGCTGCTGGGGCAGGGACAGGGGCAGGGGCGGGCGTGGAGGTCGGGACGGGGGTGGATGTGGAGGCGGGGAGGGGGGCGGGTGTAGGCGTGGGGATGGGGCTGGATGCGGGCGTGGGCGTGGCGAGGGGAGATGGCGTTGAAGGCGGGATGCCGTCGGGCGTGGCGGCGTTCATCCGAACCACCCCAGCGCGCTGTCCACCGACCACGTCTGCCACGACATCCCGAACAACCCCACCCCCGAGATCAGCGCCATCATCGAGTTCTGCCCCTGCTCCGCCCAGTCGTGAATCATGAGCACGAAGTAGAGGCCGTTGAGCACCAGCCCGCCGACCAGCGCGACGGGCGTCAGCAGCCCCAGGATCAGCCCCACCCCGAGGGCGAGTTCGGCATAGGCGACGACGTACGCCATCACCCGCGGCCGAGGCGCGACCACCGCCTGGAACCCTGCCCGCACGGCCCTCCAACGATGCTCGGCGGCGACCCCCGCCGCCCACTCGATGCCGCTCCCCCGCTCGAACCACGCCTTCTTGTCCTTGTGCCGCCAGCTCTCCAGCCACCACAGCCCGAGCCCGATACGCAGCACCGCAAGCCACTCCGCACCGGTGAGCCAGATCGCGTCCATGGCCACTCCCGTCGACGCCGGAACGAAAGCTGACGGTACGTCAGATGTGAGGCAGGGGGAAGACGAGGACGTCCCACTTCCCACCCGGTCCGCACACCGGACGTCGGCCCCATCTGCGCATCCACCACACCACCACCTCACCCGTGACCATTCCGCAACCAATTCCGGTCTTGACCGAGACCCATCAACCCACCGCGTGATTACGCTCGCGGACATGGCCGACTCCACAGCGTCCGCACCCTCCACGGCAGCGACCCCTGCCGAACGCCCCGTCTACATCGTCGGCGGCGGCCCGGGCGGACTCGCCGCCGCGCACGCGCTGCGCACCCGCGGCATCCGCGCCGTCGTCCTGGAGAAGTCCGACGCCGTCGGCGCGTCCTGGCGGCGCCACTACGACCGGCTGCACCTGCACACCACCCGGCGCCTGTCCGCCCTGCCCGGACTTCCGATGCCGCGCCGCTTCGGCCGCTGGGTGTCGCGGGACGACGTCGTGCGCTACCTGGAGAAGTACGCCGAGCACCACGACCTGGAGATCGTGACCGGCGTCGAGGTCTCCCGCATCGAACGCACCCCGGACGGCACCGGCTGGCTCCTCCACGCCACCGGCGGCCGGCAGCTCACCGGCGCCGCCGTCGTCGTCGCCACCGGCTACAACCACACCCCCCGCATCCCCGACTGGCCGGGCCGCGACGCCTTCCCCGGCGAGTTCCTGCACGCCTCCCAGTACCGCAACGCCGAGCCCTTCTCCGGCCGTGACGTCCTCGTCGTCGGCGTCGGCAACACCGGCGCCGAGATCGCCGTCGACCTCGCCGAGGGCGGCGCCAAGCGCGTACGGCTCGCCGTGCGCACGGTCCCGCACATCCTGCGCCGCTCCACGGCTGGCTGGGCCGCCCAGTACACCGGAGTCCTCGTGCGGCGCCTGCCGGTCGGCCTGGTCGACCGGCTCGCCAGGCCGGTGTCCCGGCTGAGCGTGCCCGACCTCTCCGCGCACGGCCTGCCCCGCCCCGACACCGGGCTGTACCGCAGGGTCACCGAGGGGTCGATCCCCGTCCAGGACGTCGGCCTGATCGACGCCGTCCGCCGGGGCCGGGTCGAGGTCGTCGCCGCCGTCGACGCCTTCGAGGACGGCGCGGTCCTCCTCGCCGACGGCACCCGCGTCACCCCCGACACCGTCATCGCCGCGACCGGCTACACCCGGGCCCTGGAGGGGCTGGTCGGCCACCTCGACGTCCTCGACCCCCGCGGCAAGCCCGTCGTCCATGGCGCCCGGGCCCCGCGGCACACCCCCGGCCTCTACTTCACCGGCTTCACCAACCCCATCAGCGGCATGCTCCGCGAACTGGCCATCGACGCCCAGAAGATAGCCAGAGCCATCGCCCGCCAGGCCGGCCCCGAGGTGTCCCGCCTGCCGGCCTGAGCGTCCGGACGGCAGGCGCCGCGCACCTTCGGTCTCTCTGTCACCCTCGCCCTGACCCCCTCGCCGTCACCTCACCCCGCCCGCATCTCACCCCTGTGCTCGTCCTCACCTCCCTCCAAGCTTCACAAGCTTTGCCCGCACGGGCAGTTCCTGAGGATGTGTCTCTTCAGTAATCTGACAGAGCGTCAGTTATTGGAGCTGTCTCGAACTGTCACGACAGGAGCGGGCGGACGATGCTTGGATCAACCCACGGCACCCTCACCACCGACTCCCGCCGGGCCCGGGTCATCGCCTGCGGTGAGCACCGACCCGGGCCGGCCGTCCACGGCCGGCCGTCCGACGACCTCGATGTCAGCGGGCGGCCACTGCACGCCGACGTGCCCGATCTGGACCGGCTCTTTCGCCCCGAGTCCGTCGCCGTGGTCGGCGCCTCGGACGCCGAGGGGCGCCCGAACACCGGCATCACCCGGCAGTTGCTGTCCTGGGCCGAGCGGATGGGTGCCCGGCTGCACCCGGTCCACCCGAGCCGCGCTCAGGTCTTCGGCATACCCTGCCTCCCTTCCGTCGCCGACCTGCCCGAGCAGGTCGATCTCGCTGTACTGCTGGTCGCCGATCCCCTTCCGGTGATCGAGGAACTCGCCGAGTCCAAGGCGAAGTTCGCGGTCGTCTTCGCGTCCGGCTTCGCGGAGACGGGTGAGCGGGGCGCGGCCGCACAGGCCCGCCTGGCCGCCGCGGTCGGCCGATCCGGGATGCGGCTGCTCGGGCCGAACACCAACCTCAACGCCTTCGAGCGCTTCCGGGACGACCTGGACGGTCCGGCGATCGCCCTGGTCACCCAGTCCGGGCACCAGGGCCGGCCGGTGTTCGCCCTGCAGGAGCTGGGCGTGCGGCTCTCCCACTGGGCGCCGACCGGCAACGAGGCCGACCTGGAGACCGCCGACTTCATCTCCTACTTCGCCGAACAGCCCGAGGTCGGAGCCGTCGCCGCCTATATGGAGGGGCTGAAGGACGGGCGCGCCTTCCTGCTCGCCGCCGACCGGGCCGCCCGGCGCGGGGTGCCGGTGGTCGCGGTCAAGGTGGGCCGCACCGAGACCGGCGCCCGCACAGCCGCCTCACACACCGGCAAGCTGACCGGGGCGGACGATGTGGTCGACGCGGCGATGCGGCAGTTCGGCGTGATCCGGGTGGACGGTCTCGACGAGCTCCAGGACACCGCGGCCCTGCTGGCCCGCGCACGGCCGCCGCGCGCCGACGGGGTCGTCGTCTATTCGATCTCGGGCGGCACGGGCGCGCACGTCGCCGACCTCGCGACCGGGCTCGGCCTGAGGATGCCGGTGCTGTCCGAGGCGCGGCAGGCGGAGCTGCACCAGTGGATACCGGAGTATCTGAGCGTGGCCAACCCGATCGACAACGGCGGTCATCCCGTGGGCGACGAACGCGGCCGGAAGATCATCGACTCGCTGCTGGACGATCCCGAGGTGGGTGTGCTGATCTGCCCGATCACCGGGCCCTTCCCGCCGCTGAGCGACCGTCTTGTGCGCGATCTGGTGGACGCGGCGGAGCGAACGGACAAGCTGGTGTGCGTGGTGTGGGGCTCGCCGGTGGGCACCGAGCCGGCGTACCGCGAGGTGCTGCTCGGCTCCTCGCGGGTGGCGACCTTCCGCACGGTGGGCAACTGCCTGTCGGCCGTGCGCGCCTACCTCGGTCATCACCGGTTCGTGCGCGACTACCGCTCCCCTTTCGACGAGGCCCCGCGCACGCCGTCGCCCTCCTACCGCAAGGCGCGCGAACTGTTTCAGCCGGGCGGCCAGTTGAGCGAGCACGCGGCCAAGCAGTTGCTGCGGGCGTACGGGATCAGGGTGCCCCGCGAGCAGTTGGTGACCAGCGCGGCCGCTGCCGTGCGCGCCGCCGGGCTGGTGGGCTACCCGGTGGTGATGAAGGCGTCCGGCGCGCGGATCGCCCACAAGAGCGAGCTGGGCCTGGTGAAGGTCGGGCTGACCTCCGCGGCACAGGTCCGCGACACCTACCGGGAGTTGACGGACATCGCCCGCTACGAGGGCGTCGACCTGGACGGCGTCCTCGTCTGCCAGATGGTGGAGCACGGCGTGGAGATGGTGGTCGGCCTCTCGCACGACGAGCTGTTCGGGCCGACGGTGACGGTCGGGCTGGGCGGGGTGCTGGTGGAGGTGCTGCGGGACACCGCCGTACGCGTGCCGCCCTTCGGTGAGGAGCAGGCGCGGAACATGCTCGCCGAGCTGCGCGGGCGGGCCCTGCTGGACGGGGTGCGGGGGCGACCCCCGGCCGACGTGGACGCCCTCGTGGAGGTGGTCCTGCGGGTGCAGCGCATGGCCCTGGAACTGGGCGACGACCTCGCCGAGCTCGACATCAACCCGCTGATGGTGCTGCCCCGCGGACACGGAGCGGTGGCGCTGGACGCGCTGGCGGTGTGCCGCTGAGATGAAGACGCGCCCGAGTGAAGTGAACATGCCTGATTCCCCCCAAGAGCCGGAAAAATCCGCTGAGTCATTGGTACCGCACACCACTGACAACGGCGTCGCCCACCTCACCCTCAACCGCCCTGAAGCCCTCAACGCCATCACCCCTGACCTGCGAGAACAACTGATCCAGCGGCTCGCGGAAGCCTCCTGCGACCCCGACGTCCGGGCGGTGGTGATCACGGGCACGGGCCGCGGTTTCTGCGCGGGCGCCGACCTGCGGGGCGGCGGCTCGACGGCCGGCGGGGGACGGGGTGTCGGTGAAGGCGAGGGCGGGGCACGGGGCGGCGGTGACGGCGGGGGACGGGACGTCGGTGACGGTGCGGAACGGGACGTCGGTGACGGCGACGGCGACGGCGACGGCGACGGCGGGAAGCGGACCGCCGATGGCGACAGGAAGCGGACCGCCGATGGCGACAGGGAGCGGGTCGCCGGTGACGTGGCCCGGACCCTGCGCCTGGGCGCCCAGCGGCTGATCGCTGCCGTCCTCGACTGCGAGAAGCCGGTGATCGCCGCCGTGAACGGCGTCGCGGCCGGCCTCGGCGCGCACCTCGCCCTCGCCTGCGACCTGGTCCTGGCGGCCGAATCGGCCCGTTTCATCGAGGTGTTCGTCCGCCGGGGCCTGGTCCCTGACGCTGGCGGCGCCTACCTGCTCCCCCGCCTGATCGGCCCGCAGCGGGCGAAGGAGCTCATGTTCTTCGGCGACGCGCTCACCGCACCGGACGCCGAACGCCTCGGCCTGGTCAACCGGGTCGTCCCGGACGACGAGCTGCCCGCCACGGCCCGCGAGTGGGCCGCCCGCCTGGCCGCGGGCCCCACCCGCACCCTGGCCCTGACCAAACAGCTCGTCAACGCCTCCCTCGACACCGACCGCGCCACCGCCTTCGCCGCCGAAGCCGCCGCGCAGGAGATCAACCTGACGACGGCGGACGCTCAGGAGGGCCTGGCGAGCTTCGCCCAGCGCCGCACACCGAGGTTCACGGGCCGCTGAGGGCCCTCGGTCCCACTCGGCTCCACTCGGACCCGCTCACTCCGCCCTCTCCAAGACCCTCAGCTCCCCCGAGTCCGGGTCGCCGAACACCACGAACAACTCGGGCCGCCGCTCCGTACCGGCGATCGTCCAGTACGTCTCCTGCCCGCATCCGCCGTCGAGCCGTACGACGACACAGTCGCGGGCGTCGGGGCCGTCGCCGCCGTAGGTGTCGTGGCGGCCCTAGGTGTCCAGCTCCCAGGTGCCCGTGCCGTCGCAGACCCTGAAGTCGGTGCTCGCGTCGAAGTCGGGCTGGGTGGGGAGGCGGACGAGGTCCGCTCGGCCGTCGGGGCGCAGCCGAAGCTCCGCCCCCTTCTCCCCGCTAGTACGCAGCCCGGCACGGAGACGAGGAGGCCCAGGCCGACGACCCCGGAGCGCCACCAGGTGCCCCACGTCCCCCACGCCCGGCCCGTACGCCTCCGCACGCGCGCGTACGCGAGGGTGAGGGCGGGGAGCACGCCGAGCGCGGCGAGCACCACGGCGGTGGTGCCGAACGGCCAGCCCCACAGCAGGGCGGGCGGCACCGCCCACAGGACACCGACCAGCAGCGCGCACAGCACCTGCCACACCCACTCCGGTCCCCGCGCGCGGCGCCGGACCCGGTGGGTGAGGAGGGTCGCCGGCAGGGACTGCACAAGCGCGTGCACCATGCCCACCGGTGGCAGCCACAGGGGGGTCAGGACCATCGCGCAGGCCAGGCCCAAGGCGCTCCCGCCCCCGCCGTACTGGTCGTCCGTGGCGATGAAGAACCAGATCACCAACAGCGCCGGAATCTGCGCCGCCCCCACCGCGGCGGCCGTGTGCAGGTCGGACGCCGCCTCCGCGGACCGGACGGGCCGGTGCCGTATGTTCCCCCGGATCATGGCGTGCAGCGTACGCGCGCGTAGGAGGACGATCACGCGCATACACCTTCCTGTCTGACGAACCGTCAGCTTCAATGGCGGGTGTGATGGGAACCGCAGGGATGGCGGCCGCCGCCGTCCGCTACCTCAGGACGTCCGGGGGCCCCGTGGAGGCGTTGCCCCGGCCGGAGTTGCGCTGTGTGGGGGCCGATGAGCGGGCTCCCGTCGATCAGGGCGAGTTCCGGCGGGTGCTGGGGAACTTCGCGAGTGGCGTGGCCGTTGTCACGGCACCGGGCGCACCGGGCGCACCCGCGGCTTCCGGCGCACCAGCCTCACCGGGAGAGGCCTCCCCCGCCGGCTTCGCCTGCCAGTCCTTCTCCTCGCTGTCCCTCGATCCGCCGCTGGTCGCCTTCATGGTCGGCCGTACGTCCACCACATGGCCGCGCATCGCGCGCGCGGGCGTGTTCTGTGTCAACGTCCTGGGCGCCGACCAGGGCGAGCTGTGCCGTCGCTTCGCGGTGAGCGGCGGCGACAAGTTCGCGGGCGTGGCGTACGACGCCGCCCCGGTCTCCGGCGCGCCCCGGCTCACGGGGGCGGTGGCGTGGATCGACTGCACGATCCACGCCGTGCACACCGGCGGCGACCATCTGATCGTGGTGGGTCGGGTGGACGCCCTCGGCGCGGCCGACGCGGGCGATCCGCTCCTCTTCCACCGGGGGCGGTTCACCCGGCTGCGGGACTGAGCGCGCGCAACCGGCTGCCGCTTGCCTGCCGCCTGTCCGTCATGCCGTCAGGCCCGTCGAGCCCCTCAGGCCCGTCAGGGACGTCAAGCCACGGCCGGTGTCGCCACCGTGCCTCGCCGGATCACCAGCACCATCAGCGTGGCCGCCGCGCACAGTGCGCCGGAGGCGAACCAGACGACGTCGTAGGAGCCGAAGTGGTCGCGGGCGACGCCGCCGAGGAAGGCGACCAGGGCCGCGCCCACCTGATGCGAGGCCAGCACCCAGCCGAAGACGATCGCGCTGTCCTCGCCGTAGTGCTCGCGGCACAGGGCGATGGTCGGCGGGACGGTGGCGACCCAGTCCAGACCGTAGAAGACGATGAAGAACACCATCGGCAGGTGCACGTTCGGCGCCAGCAGCAGCGGCAGGAACAGCAGTGAGATGCCGCGCAGGGCGTAGTAGACGGCGAGCAGCCGGCGGGCCTCGAAGCGGTCGGTGAACCAGCCGGAGGCGATCGTGCCGATCACGTCGAACACGCCGATGACGGCGAGCAGCGAGGCCGCGGCGGTGACCGGCATGTGGTGGTCGTGGGCGGCCGGCACGAAGTGGGTCTGGATCAGGCCGTTGGTGGAGGCGCCGCAGATCGCGAAGGAGCCGGCCAGCAGCCAGAACGGCCCGGTGCGGACGGCCGAGAACAGCACGGTCACCGCCCGCCGAGCGGCCCCCGGCACCGGCGCGGGCTTCGGCACGAACTCCTCGGCGCCGTACGGCCGCAGGCCCACGTCGGCCGGATGGTCGCGCAGCAGCAGCCAGACGAACGGGACGACGGCCAGGGCGGCGAGGGCGACCGTGACGGCGGCCGGGCGCCACTGGTAGTTCTCCACGATCCAGGACAGCAGCGGCAGGAAGATCAGCTGCCCGGAGGCGGACGCGGCGGTGAGGATGCCGGTGACCAGGCCGCGGCGCTCGGTGAACCAGCGGTTGGTGACCGTCGCCGCGAACGCCAGCGCCATGGAGCCGGAGCCGAGACCGACCAGCAGGCCCCAGCACAGCAGCAGCTGCCAGGGCGCCGTCATCCACACCGTCAGCCCCGAGCCGAGCGCGATCACCGTCAGGGCGACGGCCACGACCCGGCGGATGCCGAACCGGTCCATCAGCGCGGCCGCGAACGGGGCGGTGAGCCCGTACAGCGCCAGGTTGATCGAGACCGCCAGGCCGATCGTGCCCCGTGACCAGCCGAAGTCCTCGTGCAGCGGGTCGAAGAGCAGACCGGGCAGGGAGCGGAAGGCGGCCGCGCCGATGATCGTCACGAAGGCGACGGCGGCCACGAACCAGGCGCGATGGACCCGATGGGTGCGCGGGGTGCGAGGGGTGCGGGGGACGCGCCGGCGGCGTGGGGCGGACTGGGGGCTCTCGGTGGCCTGTGCGGCTTCCTCGGTTGTCTGGCTCACGTCAGACAGCCTCCCGTTGCCGGCCCACCCTCATCGAGTGGCCCGAAGGACAGCATTCGTTAGGATCGGGCCATGAGTCAGGACCCAGCCATGTGTCAGGACCGAGCCACAAGACAGGACGGGCCATGAGCCTTGAGCCGGAGTTCCGTCCGCACCGCGTCGTCGTCCTCGCCCTCGACGGGCTGCTGCCCTTCGAGCTGGGCATCCCGCACCGCATCTTCGGCCGGCCCAAGGACGCCCAAGGGCGCCACCTGTACGAGGTGATCACCTGCTCGGTGCGACCCCCCGGCCCGGTCGAGACCGACGCCGACTTCGCCATCCAGGTCGCGCACGGGCCGGAGGCCCTCGCCACCGCCGACACCGTGATCGTCCCGGCCTCCTACGAACTGGGCCCGGTCTTCGAGCAGGGTGTGCTGACCGAGGAGTTGGCCGCAGCCTTCACCCACGTCCGGCCCGGCACCCGGCTCGCCTCCATCTGCACCGGTGTGTACGTCCTGGCCGCCGCCGGGCGCCTCGACGGCCGGCCCGCGACCACGCACTGGGCCGACGCCGCGCACTTCCGGCAGGTGTTCCCGCAGGTCGAGCTGGACCCGGACGTGCTGTTCATCGATGACGGCGATGTGCTGACCTCCGCCGGTGTCGCGGCCGGTATCGACCTGTGCCTGCACATCGTGCGCCGGGACCACGGCACGGCGATCGCCAACGAGGTGGCCCGCCGCACCGTCGTACCGCCGCACCGCGACGGCGGGCAGGCGCAGTACATCGAGCGGCCGGTGCCCGATCCGCAGCAGGCGACCACGACCGCGGCCCGCGCCTGGGCGCTGGGGCGGCTGCACGAGCCGATCCAGCTGCGGGACATGGCCGCGCAGGAGGCCATGTCGGTGCGCACCTTCACCCGCCGCTTCCGCGAGGAGGTCGGCATCAGCCCCGGCCAGTGGCTGACCCAGCAGCGCGTGGAACGGGCCCGGCATCTGCTGGAGTCCACCGACCTGTCGGTCGACCAGGTCGCCCGGGACGCCGGTTTCGGCACGGCCCAGTCGATGCGCCAGCACCTACAGGTGGCCGTCGGCGTCACTCCGACCGCGTATCGCCGCACCTTCCGCATCGGCCGCGACTCCGGCACACCCGACATCAGCACCGGAGCCCAAGCCGAAGCCGGAACCCGAGCCCGAGCCGACGGCAGCCTCCTCACCAGACGACCCAGACACCTCCACAGCGGCCACTGACACGACAGCACCCGCGCGTGCCCCCTCCCCCGCAACCGCCCCGCCCCGCGCGACCCGGCGGGTCTCGCCCCACCACCCGAGGGCCGTCAGCGCGAGGGTGAGGGCAACGCCCGCCAGGATGGCGGTGGAGGGCTCGGTGATGTGCAGGAGGCCACCGGCGAGGGCGCCGGTCATGGCGTATCCGGCACCCGCAGCGGCGTACATGACCGAGTAGCCGGCGGCCAGCGCTCCCGCGGGCAGGGCGTCGCGCAGAGCCAGGTTGCGGGTCACGAGCGCGCCGGCCTGCAGCGCGCCGCCCACGACCAGTCCGGCCGCGATCCAGCCCGCCGCGGGTATCAGCGCGATCAGCGTCACCGCGGCCGACACCCCGCACATCAGCACCACGCTGCGGGTGCGCAGCAGCCCGGGCCAGGAGCGCAACCCGTAGACGAACGCGCCCACCGCCGCCCCGATCGCCAGCCCGGCGAGCATCGGGCCGGACCAGCCGACGCCGATCCCGCGCTGTTCGAGCAGCGCGGGCAGGACCAGTTCGGCCAGGGCGAGCAGGCAGATGCTGGCCGCGCCCGTCACATACACGGGCCAGGCGCCGGTCAGCACCCGCAGCGCGGACGGACCGCCCTCCGCCTCCTCACCGCCCGCCTCCCAGCCGGCCGGCAGCAGCCGCAGGCCCGCGGTGGACGCGGCCATCAGCCCGGCGGCGAGCAGGAGCGGGAGTGCCGGGGCGGCACCGAGCGCGAGACCCGTCACGGCGGCCGGGGAGACGGCCCACACGCCCGACATCAGCGTCGACTCGGCGGACAGCGCCTGCGGTGCCGCGTCCTTGGGAACCAGCTCGGTGAGCAGGGCACGCAGCCCGCCCGCGGCAGCCGCCGGAGCACCTCCCGCGAGCAGCGCGAACGCCCCGAGGACCACCGGGTGCGCCCCGGGAAACGCGCCGAGCCCCGCGAAGCCGGCCGCTCCCACCGCCAGACCGGCCGTGAGCTGCCGGCGGGCCCGCTCGGGGCGCAGCCGCAGGCCGAGCAGCGGGGCACCGATGATCTCGCCGATGACGTAGACCGCGGCGAGGGCGGCACCCAGGGAGTAGCCGCCGGGGCGCTCGCGGACCAGGAAGACCAGGGCCAGGGGCGCCATGGCGACCGGCATGCGCGAGCCGACGGCCGTGACGGACCAGATCAGGACCTGACGGGTGGCGAGTTGGCGGTAGCTCATGGGACGACGGTAGGCGTCGGCACCGACAACGCCCCACGCAATATTCCCGGCCTGTGGATAACTCTCAGCCGTCCACGGACAACGGGCCGGCAAGCCAGGCGACTTCGGCCCAGCAACACCCCCAGCCCTACACACAACCCAGCAACCGCCCCAGCCCCACACGCAGCCCGGCAGCCACCGCACTCCTCACCGCGGAACAGCGACCACCCCCCTCAGAACACCAACACCGCCCGAGCCACCCGCCCCGCCCCCGCGTCCTCCGCCGCCTTCTCGAAGTCCTCCACCGGATACGTCCGGGTCACCAGCTCGTCCAGCATCAGCCGGCCGCCCCGGTACAGCTCGGCATACCGGGCGATGTCGCGCTGCGGCCGGGACGACCCGTAGCGGCAGCCGAGGACGGATTTGTCGAGGTAGAGGGAGGAGACGAGGAAGGACGCCTCGGCGGTGGCGGGCGGCACGCCGAGGAGCACCGCCTGTCCGTGCCGGTCCAGCAGGTCCACGGCCCGCCGGATCAGATCGACGCGCCCGACGCACTCGAAGACGTGGTCGGCGCCGGTGGGCAGCACCTCGGACACGTCGTCGGCCGAGACGAGGAAGTCGGTCGCGCCGAACAGCCGCGCGGCCTCCTCCTTCTCCGAGTTGGCGTCGACGGCGACGATCCGCGAGGCACCCGCGAGCCGCGCGCCCTGGACGACGTTGAGGCCGATGCCGCCCGCGCCGATGACGACGACCCGGTCCCCGGCCTCGACGCGGGCCCGGTTCAGTACGGCCCCTACCCCGGTGAGGACGGCACAGCCGATGAGCGCGGCGGACGGCATCGGGATGTCGTCGGGCAGCCGGACGGCCTGCACTGCCTTCACCACGGTCCGTTCCGCGAAGGCGGAGTTGGCGGCGAACTGGAACAGCGGCCTGCCCGCGCGCGTGAAGGGCCGTCCGGGGCGTCCGATGGCCTGGCGGCACATCGTCGGCCGGCCGCGGTCGCACTGCGCGCAGGTGCCGCAGTTGGCGAGCGTGGACAGCGCCACGTGGTCGCCGGGCGCGACATGGGTGACGCCGGCGCCGACCCGCTCCACCACCCCGGCGCCCTCGTGCCCGAGCACCACGGGCACGGGGAACGGGATCGTGCCGTCGAGGACGGACAGGTCGCTGTGGCACAGCCCCGCCGCCGACACGGCCACCAGCACCTCACCGGGCCCCGGGTCCCGTATCTCCAGGTCGTCCACGACCTCGGTCCGCTTCCCGTCGAAGACCACACCACGCATCGCGGCCACTCCCTAGTCCCTGGGTTCCCTGGGCAGGCCGAGCACGCGCTCGGCGATGATCGTGCGCTGGATCTGGTCCGAGCCGCCGTAGATCGTGTCGGCGCGGGAGAACAAGAACAGATGCTGATCGGCGTCCAGTTCGTACGGCGCCGTCGCCGACCACGCGGCCGGCCCGGCCCCCGCGGACGCGCCCCGCACCAGCACGGCCAGTTCCCCGAGCCGCTGATGCCAGCCGCCCCACAGCAGCTTGGCAACACTGGGACTGCGGGTTCCTCCCAGGGTCCGCAGGGCGTGCCACCGCATGACGCGCAGCTCCGCCCATTGCCGTACGAGACGATCGCGTACGACGGGATCGTCGGCGGCGCCGGTCTCCACGGCGGTCCGCACCACCCGCCCCAACTCCTCGGCGAAGCCGACCTGCTGGGCGAGGGTGGAGACGCCGCGTTCGAAGCCGAGCAGGCTCATGGCCACCCGCCAGCCGGCGCCCTCGCCGCCGAGGACATGCTCCACGCGCGCGTGGGCGCCGTCGAAGAACACCTCGTTGAAGTCGCTGGTCCCGGTGGCCTGGCGGATGGGCCGTACCTCGATACGGCCGGGCTGGTCCATGGGGACCAGCAGCAGGCTCAGTCCGTGGTGGCGCCGCGCCTCGGGGTCGGTGCGCGCGAGGACGAAGCACCAGTCGGCCTCATGGGCGAGCGAGGTCCAGATCTTCTGCCCGCTGATCCGGTACGTCCCGTCCCCCGCGCGTACGGCCCGGGTCTGCACCCCGGCCAGGTCCGAGCCCGCGCCGGGTTCGCTGTACCCCTGGCACCACAGTTCCTCCCCCGCGGCGATGGGCGGCAGGAACCGGCTCTTCTGCTCCTCGCTGCCATGGGCGATGAGCGTGGGCGCGAGCAACTTCTCGCCGATGTGCCCGGACCGCGCGGGCACCGCCGCTCGCGCGTACTCCTCGGCCCAGACGACCTGCTGGGTGAGCGTGGCAGTCCGGTTCCCGTACCCGCCCTCCGCCCAGCCGATCCCGATCCACCCGGCCTTGCCGAGCGTGCGTTCCCACGTACGACGATCCAGCCCGGTTCCGGCATGGGCCGCGAGCCAGTCACGGGCTTCGACTCGAAACGCCTCGTCCTCAGGAGCGAATCCGAAGTGCACAAAGCCTCCTCGACATCAGTGCTGCCAAAAGGGGCGGGGGGAACTGCGCGACAAGCCACAGCGCACGGAAAGCCGCCGGCGAAGAGCAGCCCCCTAGCTCTCAGGCATTGGGCCGATCTCCCCGCGCCGCGGCACGCGACATCGCAGCCACCCGCTGCAGCATCGGCATCGGATCGACCCCGACGGACCCCGGCAGCGCGTCCGCGATCCGCTCGGGCGTCCACCCCCCCTCGGAGAAGGCCGAACGCAACTCCCGAGGCTGGGCCCACACCGCGATCTTCGGCCCCGCGACCGTGTACACCTGCCCGGTGATCTCCCGGGCCCGCTCGGACGCCAGGTACACCACGAACGCGGCCACGTCCTCCGGCGACCCGATCTCCGTCAGCTCCGTCGGCACCTTCGCCGACATCCGCGTACGGGCCACGGGCGCGACCGCGTTGGCGGTCACGCCGTACTTGTGCAGGCCGAGTGCGGCGCTGCGCACCAGGGAGATGACCCCGCCCTTGGCGGCGCTGTAGTTGGCCTGCGAGACGGAACCCTGGTGGTTGCCGCTGGTGAACCCGATGAGCGTGCCGGAGCGCTGTGCGCGCATGACCGCGGAGGCGGCCCGGAACACGGTGAAGGTGCCTTTGAGGTGGGTGGCGAGGACCGGGTCCCACTCGTCCTCGGTCATGTTGAACAGCATGCGCTCGCGCAGGATCCCGGCGACGCACACCGCCGCGTCGAGGCGGCCGTACGACGCCAGCGCGGTGTCGACGACGCGCTGTCCGCCCGCCATGGTGGAGATGTCGTCGGCGACCGCGACGGCCCGGCCGCCCGCGGCTTCGATCTCCTTCACGACGGCGTCGGCGATCTCGCTGGTGGGTGAGGCTCCGTCGACGGAGACCCCGTAGTCGTTGACGACGACCCGCGCGCCCTCGGCGGCCGCCGCCAGTGCCACCGCGCGGCCGATGCCCCGCCCGGCCCCGGTCACTGCAACGACCTTGCCGGTCAAGAAGTTCCCCACGCCCGGCCCCTTCCCGCAGTTTCTGACGGTCCGTTAGATTCTAAGTCCCGACGGACGGGCCAGGACAAGCCCCGGGGAGGCACGGATGGCACTGCCGGCCGAGTTCCACGAGATCGCCAAGCGCGTCAACAACTGGGGCCGCTGGGGGCCGGACGACGAGCGGGGCACCCTCAACCTCATCACCGACGAGGTGGTGCGCGAGGCCGCGGCCTCGGTGCGGACGGGCCGCCGTGTCCCGCTCGCGGTGCCGCTGCGCCAGGACGGGGTGCAGACCGGCATGATCCCGGGCCGGGTCGATCCGCTGCACGCGATGGTGCAGGTCAACCAGGAGCTGTTCGGGCCGGGCACGGTGGCGTGCAGCGACGACGTGGTGACCATGGGGCTGCAGGCGGGCACCCATTGGGACGCCCTCACCCATGTCTCGCACTCGGGCCGGCTCTACAACGGCCGCCCCGCGGACACCGTCACCGCACACGCGGGCGCCGCGTTCGCGGGCATCGACAAGGCGGAGCACGTCGTCTCGCGCGGGGTGCTGCTGGACGTGGCACGCGCGCGTGGCGTGGAACGGCTCGACGGCGGCCACGCCGTCACTCCGGAGGACCTGGAGGCGGCCGAGGAGTTCGCGGGCACGCGTGTGCGTGCCGGTGACGTGGTGCTGGTGCGCACCGGCCAGATGCGGCTGCTGCTCGCCGGGGACCGGCACGCCTACGCGTATCCCTCGCCGGGCCTGTCGGTGCGCACCCCGGAGTGGTTCCACGCGCGCGATGTCGCGGCGGTCGCCGACGACACCCTCACGTTCGAGGTCTTCCCGCCCGAGATCGAGGACCTCTGGCTGCCGGTGCACGCGCTGCACCTGGTGGAGATGGGCATGCTCCAGGGCCAGAACTGGAATCTCGAAAAGTTGTCCACAGCCTGTGGAGAAGAGGGACGCTACAGCTTCCTGCTGTCGGCGATGCCGGAGCCGTTCGTCGGCGCGACCGGAACTCCCGTGGCCCCCGTAGCCGTTCTCTGAACCGGGGGCCCACCCACCCCCTAAGAGCCCGCCCCCACCTCCCCCTAGGGACCGCCCCCCTCCGGCTGGCGGCGCGCAGACACCCGCCCCGAGCACGGCATCGCGCGCCGCCGACCGGCTTCGGCGCACCCGCCCCACCCCCTGGCCGCAGGCCACAGGGGAATCGACGCCGAATCACGACCCACACTCGCCGAGGGCTCCCGTCACCGAAACCCTCGCCGTCCCCTCGCGGCGAATCGCTGAACACAAGCGTGATCAAACGGACACGAGACGTCAACACCTGTACGGGGAATTATTACTTAAGCACCATTTGCGACCGGAGCGCACAGAAGCACATCCAGGCGCATCACGGACCACGGCAGGGGCACGGACGGTCAGACCGCCTCGTAGGCCAGCCCTTCGTACGCCGGCATGCTGCCGCTGTAGGCGACGGTCGCGGCACGCGGCCCGGAACAGCGGTCCAGCTCGCACCAGATGCGCTTGCCGGCGCCGTCGGGGCTCCAGCCCCAGCGGTCGGCGAGACCGTCGACGAGGGCGAGGCCCCGGCCGCCCGTCTCCTCGCCGTCTGCGCAGCGCGGCACAGGGGCGCGCTCACTGGTGTCGGTGACCTCCACGCGCACCGGCGCGCACCCGGAGGCGGGTGGCAGGGCCAGGCGCAGCACGGCCGGCCGACCGGTGTGCACGACGGCGTTGGTGACCAGTTCGGACACGAGCAGGATCAACGTCTCGGCCAGCGGCTCGTCGGCCTCCACCCCCGCCCCGGCGAGTCGCGCACGGGCCCATCTCCGGGCTCTCCCCACCTCCGCGGGGTCGGGCCGGACCTCCAGCTGCACTTGAAGCACCTGCACCGCTCACACCATCCGAACCGGCGGACACCAAGGCTCGCGCCTCACGAGGGCCACGATCGTAGCCATTTTCTGCATGACCAGAACAACGGCCAGAGCAAGGGTCACGGAACGTGAATCCCTTGCAGAACAGCTTGGTTGACGTTCAGTCACCCCAACAAGCGCTTCGGGCATATTCCAGCGCGAAGGAGTACCCGTGCGGCATACTGTGCGACGCTCACCACAGGGGGTCGAACAGGCGGCTGCTTCTCGCACTCCCGCCCCGCGAACCACGGCGCGCACCGCCCGGTCCGGGGCCGCCTCAGGGGCAGCTCCGGCATGGCTCGTCCTCGGAACCACTCGCATCTCACACAAGGTACCGGAGCGCGACACCGACTCCGGGACGTGACGAGTCCCGCCGAGGACACAACCCGATATCAACGCTCCGTGATTCCGGTGCGCCACATTCCGCGACATCCGAGCCGCCCGCCGCTCCTCCACCGCGGGCCGGCCGCCCTTCACTCCTGCCCGGCCGCCAGTCCGCACGCCAGCAGCTCCTCGCCCTCCGTGCCGCCGCCCGCACGACGGCTCCGTACCCACGCGCGCTTGAGGTGCAGATGCACCTCCGACTCCCAGGTGAAGCCCATCCCGCCGTGCACCTGAAGGCAGTCCCGCGCGCCCCGTACGGCGGCTTCGTCGGCCAGCAGCCGGGCCGCGGCGATGTCGACGGGGTCGGCGGTCACCGCGGCCGCGTAGACCGCCGCGCGGGCCGTCTCCAGCCGCACCAGCAGTTCGGCGCACAGATGCTGCACGGCCTGGAACGACCCGATGGGCCGACCGAACTGTTCCCGCACGCGCGCGTGTTGCACCGCAAGGTCGCACGTCCGCCCGGCGGAGCCGAGCTGCTCGGCCGCCGTGAGGAGCACGGCCTCGGGGTCGGTCCCGCCCGACGCGGGCGGCACCCGGTGCAGCGGCGTCAGCGGATCCACCGACCGCAGCTCGGCAGCGCCGCCCACCTCACCCCGTACGACGTCCGCCTCCGACAGCCACTCCACGAGCCCCCCGTCGACGCGCGCGACGACGGCCTCCCCAGTCGCCGCGCCCGGCACGGTGCCCGCCGCGAGGTGGGTGGCGATCAACGGCCCCGGCAGCAGGGATCGCCCGGCCTCCTCGAACGCCAACACCGCTTCGGGCAGCCCCAGTCCGACGCCGCCCTCCGTCTCGAGCAGCCGCAGGGCGAAAAAGCCCGCCTCGCCCAACTCCCGCCACAGAGCCCGGTCCAGACGCCCGCCTCGTACGACGGCGGCGCGCAGCTCCTGCGGCCCGAACCGCCGGGCGAGCAGCCCGCGTACGCCCTCGCGCAGGGCCCGTTGGTCGTCCGTCAGGCGGAACCTCATGCGCGCCCCCTCGGCAGTCCCAGGATCCGCTCGGCGACGATGGTCCGCTGGATCTCCGACGTCCCGGCCGCGATGGTGTACGACAGCGACGACAACCGGTCGAGCATCCAGGGCCGGTCGAGGTCGAGGCTGTCGGCGCCGAGGACGTCCGCGGCGGCGTCGTAGAGGGTCTGGCGCGCCTGCGAATACCTCAGTTTGAAAACCGAACCCGCTGCGCCGGGCACTCCCCCCGAGGCCTCCGCCGCGCTGACGTTCCACTGGGTGAGCCGCCACAGCGCCCGGAACTCGGCGTCGAGCCTGCCGAGCCGGCGCCGTAGCGCCGGGTCGTCCCAGCGGCCGTTGCGGCGGGCCTCGCGGGCGAGTTCACCGAGGACGCGGCGGCAGGCGACGACCTCGCCGGCGAAGGCCGTGCCGCGCTCGAAGGACAGGGTCACCAGGGTCACGCGCCAGCCGTCGTTCTCGGCCCCGACCCGGTTGGCGACCGGCACCCGCACCTCGTCCAGGAAGACCTCGGCGAACTCCTCGGACCCGGCGAGCGTCCGCAGCGGCCGTACGGTGATCCCCTCGGCGTCCATGGGCAGGGCGAGCCAGGTGATGCCGCGGTGTTTCCCCGCGGTGGGGTCGGTCCGCACCAGCAGCTCGCACCAGTCGGCGACTTCGGCGTGCGAGGTCCAGATCTTCGACCCGCTCACCACATAGGTGTCCTTGTCGCGCCACGCGCGCGTGCGCAGGGAAGCGAGGTCGGAGCCCGCGCCGGGCTCGCTGAAGCCCTGGCACCACACCTCCTCACCGCGCAGGATCGGCGCCAGCCAGCGCTCGCGCTGCTCGGGGGTGCCCTCGGCGGCGATGGTCGGCCCGGCGTGCAGCAGCCCGACGAAACAGGCCCCCACATAGGGCGCCCCGGCCTTCTCGGTCTCCTCCAGGAAGATCAGCCGCCGGGTGGGCGAGGCGTCCCAGTGCACGTCCGCATACCCGGCGTCGTACAGCATCCGCTGCCAGCCGAGGTCGTACGCCCGGCGCGCCGGCCAGTCGGCGGGCGGCGGCTTCGGCGGCAGGGTGGGCAGCACCTTGGCGAGCCACTCCCGCAGCCGGGCCCGGAAGGCGTCCTCCTCGGGCGTGTACGACAGGTCCATCAGCGGTCGAGGTCCAGGCCGAGCATGCGGATGGCGTTGCCCCGCATCAGCTTGTACACCGTCTCGTCGTCCAGGCCCTTCACATGGTCGAGGGCGACCTCCTTGGTGTGCGGGAAGGTGGAGTCGACGTGCGGGTAGTCCGTCTCGAAGGTGGCGTTGTCGCGGCCCACCGCATCGAGTGACGCCACACCGTGTTTGTCGCGGAAGAAGCAGCAGAAGATCTGCCGGTAGTAGTACGTCGACGGCGGCTCGGGGATCAGATCGCGCACCCCGCCCCACGCGCGGTGCTCCTCCCAGACGTCGTCCGCGCGCTCCAGGGCGTACGGTATCCAGCCCATCTGGCCTTCCGAGTAGGCGAGTGTGAGCCGCGGGAAGCGGACCAGTACGCCGCTGAAGAGGAAGTCCATCATCGAGGCCATGGCGTTGTTGAAGGACAGCGAGGCCTGCACGGCGGGCGGTGCGTCGGGGGACGCGGCCGGCATCTGCGACGACGACCCGATGTGCATGTTGACGACCGTGCCGGTCTCCTCGCACGCCGCGAAGAACGGGTCCCAGTGGCCCGAGTGGATGGACGGCAGCCCCAGGTGGGTGGGGATCTCGGAGAAGGTCACCGCGCGCACCCCGCGCGCGGCGTTGCGGCGGATCTCGGCGACCGCGAGGTCGATGTCCCACAGGGGGATCAGGCACAGCGGGACGAGCCGGCCGCCGCTGTCGCCGCACCACTCCTCGACCATCCAGTCGTTGTAGGCGCGCACGCACGCGTGGGCGACCTCTTTGTCGTGGGCCTCGGCGAAGGTCTGGCCGCAGAAGCGGGGGAAGGTCGGGAAGCAGAGCGAGGCCTCGACATGGTTGAGGTCCATGTCCTCCAGGCGCGCCTTCGGGTCCCAGCAGCCCCGCCGCATCTGCGCGCGCGTGATGCCCTCCAGGGTCATCTCGTCCCGGTCGAAGCCGACGGCGGCGATGTTGCGCTTGTACGGGAACTTCAGGTCCTCGTAGATCCACCAGTCGGTGGGCTGGCCTTCGGGGTCCATCGTGATCTGGTACTTGCCGCCGACGTAGGCGAGTTCGCCGATCCCGGCGGTCAGGGGCTGTGGCCCGCGCTCGCGGTACCTGGCGGGCAGCCATGTCTCGAAGAGGTGCGCCGGCTCGATGACATGGTCGTCGACGCTGATGATCCGGGGCAGTTCCGTCGTCATGGGTCCCCTCCGCCGGACGATACTTATCTGATGCTCCGTCAGATAGCATGACAGCTGACGAGTCGTCAGCCAAGGAGGGGGCCCGACGTGAACGACACCGCGCACTCGCTGAGTTCCGCCCGCACCCTGTGGGACCTGCTCGACCGCCGCGCCCGGCTGACCCCGGAACTCCCCGCTCTCCTCCAGGGGGACCGCGCGCTCACTTTCGGCGCTCTACGCGCGCGTGCCGAGCGGACGGCGGCCGGCCTGTACGACAGAGGCGTACGCCCCGGCACGGTCGTCGCCTGGCAGCTGCCCACGCGCGTGGAGACGGTGATCCTCTCCTTCGCGCTGGCCCGCCTCGGTGCCGTACAGACGCCCCTGATCCCCTTCCACCGCGACCGCGAGGTCGGCTTCGCCCTGCGCGAGTCCAAGGCGGAGTTCTTCGCGGTGCCGGGCACCTGGCGCGGCTTCGACCATACCGAGATGGCCCGGCGGCTCGGCGCGAAGGGCGTCTTCGAGGCGTACGACGACCTCCCGGACGGCGACCCGGCCGTGCTGCCGCCCCCGCCCGCCGAGGGCACCTCCGTGCGCTGGATCTACTGGACGTCCGGCACGACCTCCGCCCCCAAGGGCGTCCTGCACACGGACCGTTCACTGATCGCGGGCGGCTCCTGCCTCGCCCACGCGCTGCGGCCACAAACAGGGGACGTCGGCTCGATCGCCTTCCCGTACGCCCATATCGGCGGCCCCGACTACATGGTGATGCTGCTGCTGTACGGCTTCCCGGCGCTGCTGTTCGAGCAGTTCGCGCTCCCCGACGCGCTGGACGAGTACCGCAGGCACGGGGTGTCGATCGCGGGCGGGTCGACGGCGTTCTACTCGATGTTCCTCACCGAGCAGCGCAAGCAGCCCGGTGTGAAGCTCATCCCGACGCTGCGGCTGCTCGCGGGCGGCGGGGCGCCCAAGCCGCCGGAGCTGTACCACGCGGTGACCCGGGAGATGGGCGTGACGCTCACCCACGGCTACGGCATGACCGAGGTGCCGATGATCACCATGGGCGACCCGGACGACACCCCCGACCACCTCGCCACCACCGAGGGCCGGCCGCCGAAGGGCATGCAGATACGGATCGTGGACGGCGAGGTCCGGCTGCGCGGGGAGGCGGTGTGCCGCGGCTACCTCGACCCGGTGCAGACCGCGGAGGCCTTCGACGAGGAGGGGTTCCTGCGCACCGGAGACCTGGGGCGGCTGACCGCGACCGGCCATCTGGTGCTGACCGGGCGCCTGAAGGACGTGATCATCCGCAAGGGCGAGAACATCTCCGCCAAGGAGATCGAGGACCTCATGGCCGCGCATCCGGCGGTCGGCGACGTCGCGGTGATCGGGCTGCCGGACGAAGAGCGCGGGGAATTGGTCTGCGCGGTCGTGGAACAGCCCGGCGGCGCCCCGGAGCTGACCCTGGACGCCGTGACGGCGTATCTGCGCGCGGAAGGGCTGTCGGTGCACAAGCTGCCGGAGCGGCTGGAGGTGGTGGACGCCCTTCCGCGGGGCGAGACCTTGCGGAAGGTGCTCAAGTACAAGCTCAGGGAGCGTTACTCAGGCACGGTGAAGTAGCGGGCGAAGGCGGGCACGAGCTCGGCCTCGCCGACCTTGCCGTCACCGTCGGTGTCGAGTGCGGCGGCGGCCGTGCGCGCGATGTCCTCGGTGACCCCGAGAAGGGTGAGCACGCGCGCGGTGTCGGCGACCGTGGCCGCGCCGTCCCCGTCGGTGTCCGCGACGTCCAGGGCCGCGTGCAGGAAGGGGCGGGCGATCTCCGCGAACCGTTCGGGGTTGTCGCGCAGCCGCTTGACCGCGCCGTTCACGAACTCCTCCCGGCTGATGCGCTGATCGCCGTCGCGGTCCGCCATCCCCGCCATGCCCTGCCAGAACGCCTCCGCGCCCGCGTACAGCGCCTGCCCCTTGTCGGAGCGGGCCGGGGTGCCGAACTCCGCGAGCAGCGCCTTGGCCGCGCCGCAGAAGTCCTCTCGCTCGATGTAGCCGTTGCCGTCCTGGTCGAAGCCGGCGAACCTGGCCGCGATCCTGCGCTCGTACTCGCTGCTGACCATGTCTTCTCGGGCCGCCTCACGTCACGTCGGGGTGTTTCCGGCACGGAGCGTACGACGCCGGGCGGCCCGTGGGAGCGGGAAAGCGACGGTTGTGCCAAGACCGGGGGAATTCCGGGACAACGGTGTGGCACAGGGCGCCCAGGTGTGGCACGCGGCGCCCAGGTGTGCCCGGGTGCGCCTCGTCACGCCGACAGCGGGCGTTCCTCCTCCACGGCCGCCGGGGCGAGATCGGGGAGGGCTTCCTCGGCGGCGGCCGAGGCGAGGTCGGGGTGCACGTCGAACAGGCGGCGTACACCCAGGGCGCCGATGACGCGGTTGACGTGGGAGCCGTCGGGAGCGCCCTCGGCGGGCAGGATCAGCCGCAGCCGGCCCTGGCAGGAGCGCAGCAGACGGCGGGTGGCGATGAGCACACCGACACCGCTGGAGTCGCAGAAGACTACGTCGGAGAGGTCGACGACGAGGCTGTGGCGGCCCTCGGCCACCATGTCGTGGACCCGTTGGCGCAGAACCGGCGAAGTCACCAGGTCCAGCTCGCCCGTCACTTGGAGCACGGCCCAGTCACCGCGCTCGTCATCGGTCACATTGAACGTCACCACCGTGCCCTTCGCTCGCCGGAACTTCCCGGATCCGCCCGGAAACGGAAGCAGTTCCTACGCTTCCTTTCAGCGCGGCTGCCCAGCCGCCGTTCCCTGAAACACCGCGCGGGAAACGAAAACCGAACAGAAGAGGCTTGTTTCAATCGCCTTCGATCCTGTTCGATCGAGTCAGCCCAAAGGTCCCCTATCACCGGAGGGTCCTCGGGGGCGCACATTGCCACAAAGGAGCGTGCGTTGTCAGAGGTGCCGACTACATTCGAGAACACGGTGGACGCACGCTTGTCACTGACGGACACGAACAGGGGGAGGGGGCCGTATGGCGACGAAGGACGCACCACCCCGCTGGGACCGCAAGATGCAGCAGCGCCTCGCCCGCGGCGAGGCGGCGGCCCTCGGCGAGTTCTACGACCGCTTCGCCTCGCTCGTGCACGGCCTCGCCCACACCGTCCTCGGTGACGAGCGCGCCGCCGACACCCTCACCCGCGAGGTGTTCGCGCACGTGTGGGAGCACCCCGACAGCTACGACCCCCGGCAGGGGCCGCTGCGCTCCTGGGTGGCCACGCTGACCCACCGCCTGGCCGTGCAGCGGCTGCGTGCCACCGAGACCGCCGCGCTGGAGCAGGGCGGCGGCGCCGGCACCACCGAGGAGCTGGAGCGCAAGGTCCGCCACGCCTCCGTGGCCGCCCGCGCCGACTACATCGTCCAGGCCATGCCCGCACCCCTGCGTGCCGCCCTGGAGCTGGCCTACTTCCAGCGCCGCGACTACCGCCAGGCCGCCGCCGACCTCGGCGTCACCGAGGACGAGGCCCGCCGTCGCCTGCGCCTCGGGCTGCAGCTCCTCGCCACCGCCCACGACGCCGGCTCCCCCGGCGCCCCGCCGGGGTACGGAGGTGCGGCGTGAGCGAGCTGAACCCGTTCGCGGAGGGACCCGACGACGACAAGGAGCGGCAGGAGGACATCTTCCCGGAGCACCCGCGCCCGCACCCGGAGTCGCCCCACTCGGGCGCCTCGTCCGCTTCCGGAGACACCGGCGACACGGACGCGACCGACACCGACGCGACCGACTCGAGCCCGGGCTCAGAACCCGGCTCGGGCTCGGGCTCCGAATCCGACTCCGACTCCGGCTCGGGCTCCGACTCCGACGACTCCGACTCCGACTCCGACTCCGACTCCGACTCCGACTCCGACTCCGACTCCGACGGCAGTGGCCCCGGCCCCGACGACGCGCCCAAACCCGGACCGTCGCCGCGGATACCGCTCCCCCGCGCCTCCGTCGAGGACACCGGCATGCCCTTGCCGGACCTGCCCGACCCTCTGGAGACGGCGCCGCTCGTCCTGGAGCACAAGGTGCTGAAGGCGCTGCTCGGCGCCTGGGCGCTGGCCGCCTGCTCACCGGAGGAGACCACGGCCGTCGAGGACCACCTCGGCAGCTGCGGCACCTGCGCCGAGGAGGCACTGCGGCTGCGTGAGGCGGTCGGGCTGCTCCAGCGGCCCGAGAGCCTCGACCTCGACCCCGCCCTGCGCACCCGCGTCCTGGCGAGCTGCCTGGAGCGGCGCCCGCCGCGCATCCCCGTGCCCTCCTGGGCCACCGCCTACGACGCCGAGACCGCGCGCCTCGACGCCCTGCTCCAAGACTTCGGCAAGGCGGAGTGGCACGCGCCCGTGCGGCTGCGCTGGTTCGCCGACCGGGACACCTCCAGCCGCCGCACGACCGTCGCCGGAGTCATCGCGCACCTGCTGGCCGTCGACGGCCTGGTCGCCCTCGCGCTCGGCCTCGCCGACCCCCTCGGCGACGCCGCGGAGCTCTCAGGCCCGGGCACGCCCGACGGGCGCACCGAGACGTACTGGCGGGCCTCGCACTTCCCGCTCACCCGCACGGTGCGGGCGCCCTGGCGGGAGCAGAGCCACGCCATCGTGCGCACGGTGTCCTTCACCGGCGGCACGGCGGGCGGACTCGCCGTCTCCTACGGCGACTTCGGGCTGCCGCTGCACGACGCGATGATCGACCGCGCCTTCGAGTGCTGGGTGCATGCGGAGGACATCGCCGAGGCCGTCGACTACCCGTACGAGGCGCCCTCCGGCCGCCACCTCAACGCCATGATCGACCTGGCCGCCCGTACGCTTCCGACCGCGCTCGCCGACCGCCGCCGCGCGGGGCTCGCCTCGCCGGGGCCCGAGCGGCATCTGGTCCCCGCAGGTGAGCCCGGCCGCACCCTCCGCCTGGAGATCGAGGGCACGGGTGGCGGCGAGTGGCTGATCCCGCTCGACTCCCCCGCGGCGGTGGGCTCCGCCGCGCACGAGGTGGCTCATGTCGCGCTGGACGACGTGGAGTTCTGCCACCTCGCCGCCGGGCGGCTCGCGCCGGAGGATGCGGCGGTGGGGCAGGTCGGTGACCGGGAGGCGATCAGAGACGTGCTCTACGCTGCGGCGTCGCTGAGCCGTTTGTAGGGGCGGGTGCCGTTTCGTCGGCGGCCGCGGGCCGTGTGTGGCTGATCGCGCAGTTCCCCGCGCCCCTTGAGGGGCGCGGGGAACTGCGCGAGAAACCACGAATCACCCGCAGCCGCCCGACGACAGAAGCTCCCGAGCTGCTAGGCGAACACCACAGTCCGGCGGCCGTTCAGCAGAATCCTCCGCTCGGCATGCCACTTCACCGCCCGCGCGAGCGCCTGGCACTCCACATCGCGGCCGATGGCGACGAGCTGGTCGGGGGTGACGTCGTGGGACACCCGCTCGACCTCCTGCTCGATGATCGGCCCCTCGTCGAGGTCGGCCGTGACGTAATGGGCCGTCGCACCGATGAGCTTCACACCGCGCGCGTGCGCCTGGTGATACGGCTTGGCGCCCTTGAAGCTCGGCAGGAAGGAGTGGTGGATGTTGATGATCCGCCCGCTGAGCTGCTTGCACAGGTCGTCGGAGAGGACCTGCATGTAGCGGGCCAGAACGACCAGCTCCACACCCTCCTCGCGGACGACCTCCAGCAGCCGCGCCTCCGCCTCGGCCTTGGTGTCCTTCGTCACGGGGATGTGGTGGAAGGGAACGCCGTACGAGCCCACCAGCTCGGCGAAGTCGGTGTGGTTGGACACCACGCCCGCGATCTCGACGGGCAGCGCCCCGGTGCGCGCGCGGAACAGCAGGTCGTTCAGGCAGTGCCCGAACTTGCTGACCATCAGCAGGACCCGCATCTTCTGGTCGGCCCGGTGGATCTGCCAGTCCATGTGGAAGGAGTCACCGATCGCCGCGAAGCTCGCGCGCAGCTTGTCCACGGTCACCGGCGGCTCGGCCGAGAAGTGGACGCGCATGAAGAACAGACCCGTGTCGTGGTCGCCGAACTGCTGGCTGTCCTCGATGTTGCAGCCGGTCATGAACAGGTAGCTCGACACGGCGTGCACGATGCCCTGCTTGTCGGGGCAGGACAGGGTGAGGATGTACTGCTCGGCCGGGGCCGCGGCTCGGGTGGGCTGTTCGTTCATGCAGGAAAGGGTCCCACACGCGGCAGCACGGCCCCCAATCGTTCCGCTAGGCGGACCGGGTCAGAATCCGCAGTACTTCCAGCGTGCGCGGCGGCGTGTCCGGGTCCTCGCCGTCGCTGGTCGCCATCCGTACGTGGGCGTCGCGCGCGGCCTGGACGGCCTCCGGCCAGGCCGGGTGCTCCATGTAGGAGGAGACCGGCGCGTCCGGGCCGACCTGGTGCATGATCCGCAGCACCCGCAGCACGGCGGTGTCGACGAGCGCGGCCTCCTGCGAGTCGCGGAAGATCGTGCCGACGTACTTCTCGGCGGACCAGTTGTCCAGCCAGGTGTCCTCCACCAGCCGGTACACGGCGTCGGTGACGTCTCCGTAACCGTCGACGCCGGCCAGCCAGACGTCGCGTTGGAAGACGGGGTCGGAGAGCATGTGCAGCGCGGAGCGCACGTTGCTGCGCCAGCGCCACCACGGCATGTCGTTGAGCGGCATGCCGCCCATGGTGGAGGAGCGACGGCCGCGACGGGAAGAGTTCTCCGAACCTTGCACGGTCATCGATCGTACGTTCCCCGTCTCACGGTCCGGACCGGTCCCCCGCAATTCACCTCGATGTCACCCGCTGTTGCCCGATGGACACTCCAGGGTTAGGGATGTGGCGGAATCGTGCGTGGACATGACCGGCAGGCGACATGACCGCAGCACCTTCCTCCCCGCGCTCACCAGGCCCGTCAGAGCGGGCATCCGCCATGCGGGTGTCCTGGTGGCGTGCGCGTCGCTCGCCGCAGGGTGCGGGCTCATCCCCGGCGTCTCGGGGGGCGACGGGGATGGCCCGATCACCGTGATGACCTGGGCTCCCCAGGACACCAACCTCACCAACAAGCCCGGAATGCCCGCTTTCGCCCGCGCTTATGCCCGCTGGGTCAACTCCCACGGCGGCATCGACGGACGCAAGCTGCACGTGGCCACCTGCAACGAGCGCAACGACTCCGTGTCCGCCGCCAAGTGCGCGCGGCGCGCGGTGAAGGAGAACGCCGTCGCTGTCGTCGGCTCCTACAGCCAGTACGCCAACTCCTTCTTCCCCATCCTGGAGAGCGCCGGCATCCCCTTCATCGGCGGCTACGGCATCACCGACGACGAGTTCACCTCCCCCCTGTCCTACCCCGTCAACGGCGGCCAGCCCGCCCTCCTCGCCGGCCTCGGCCAGGAACTCGCCGACGACTGCGGCCCCGTCTCCCTGGTGCGGCCCGACACCATCGCCGGCGACGAACTCCCCGTCATGCTCAACGCCGGCCTGAAGGCACGCGGACACACGCAGGCCGACGACGTACGGGCCGCGGAGGACGCCACCGAGTTCTCCACCCAGACCCGGTCCGCGCTCAGCGGCGCGACCCGCGACCCGGAGCACACGGGCTGTGTGGTCTCCGCTCTCGGCGACCGCACCGGCACCTTCATGGACTCCTTCCGGCGCGCCCGCGAGGAGTACCCCGACGTGCGCACCGGCACGGTCCTCGGCAGCGTCGACCAGACCGTCATCGACGCCTCCGGCGGCAGGTCGGGGCCGTACGAGGGGTCGTTCATCACCGGCTGGTACCCGGTGGAGACCGACCCGCGCTGGGACGGCATGAAGAAGGTGATCCGCGAACAGGCCTTCACCGACACCCGGATCGACCCGGCGGACGCCGGTGTGCAGACCACGTGGATCGCCTACACCGTCCTGAAGGCCGCGCTCGACAGGATCGGCGGCGGCGAGGTGTCCCCGGACACCGTGCGCCGCACCCTCGACGACGGCATGGAGATCGACACCGGCGGGCTCACGCCGACCCTGCGCTGGAAGTTCCAGGACCGGCTCGCCTCCATCGGCTTCCCCCGCCTGGTCAACACGGACGTGACCCTTCAGGTGGTCCGCGAGGGCCGGCTGGTCTCGGCCCGCAAGGGCTTCCTCGACATGACGAAGGCGCTCCAGGGCGCGGACGTCTGACGACGACCGCGCCCCGCGCGCCTCACAGCTGGGTCGGCTGCCGCTCGGTCAGGCCGTACTTGCGGGCGATGGCGTTCCACAGCCCGGCGGCCTTGTTCTTCTCCGTGGTGGCGGTGCCGCTGGCCTTGTTGCCCTCCTGGGCCTGCCCAGTGGCGCGGGCCTGGCCGCCCTTGCAGAACTTCTTCTTGTTGCCGGCCACCTGGTCCGCCCACGCCGCGTAGTGGTTGTCGGCCGACGCGGACGCCTTCCAGGCGTTGGTCAGGGCGGTGGTCAGCTCACCGTGCGCGGGCAGCTGGTCGACGGAGAGGGCCTCCAGGCGGGTCACCAGGCCGTTGCGCTGCTCGGCCGCGGCCCGCAGGTCCTTGGCCGCCTGGCCGAGGTTGCTGCACGACTTCACGTTGCCGACCGCGCTGATCACCGACTGGCGGCTGGTACCGCTGTCCGCCAGCAGCTTGTCCAGTTCCTCGGCCTGCGCCTTCGCCGGGTCCTCGCTCGGGGAGGCCGACGGGGAGGACTCGGTGGACTGCGCGGTCGCCGGGGCCGACGCGGCGACGTTCTTGGAGTCGTCCTCGTCACCGCCGCCGCTGCCCATCAGCGCGCCCGCGCCGATGCCCAGCACCGCGATGCCGATTCCGACCGCCGCGATGACCGCCACCCGCGAACCGGTGCGGCCACCGCGCCCGCCGTCGTCCCGGCCGTCCCGCCGCCCGCCGTCGCCCGGGTACGCGCTCCCGTGCCCGGGACCGCCCGGACCGCCGGCGTGGTCGTACGACGGCTGCGGGGCGTAGCCGCCCTGCGGCGCCTGCATGCGCGGCATCTGCTGCGTGGCCCCGCCCTCGCCCGGCTCGCTGCGGAACAGGCCCGCGAACTCGGCGGGCGGCTCCTGCCGGTCACCGCCGGCCGCGGGCACGGGCGGGATGTACTGCGTGGCGTCGGCGTCGGACCCGCCGGCCGCGGGCCCCGCCTGCTGGGCCCGGCCCAGATACGTCGTCATCTCGGCGGGCGTCTCGGCCCCCGGCCCGCCGTACGCCCCGGAGGGGGCGCCCTGCGGGCCGCCGTAGGAACCCTGAGGTGCGGCTCCGGGGCCGCCGTAGGTGCCGCCCGGCATCTCGGGCGGCAGGGCGCCCGGGTTCACGGGCCGCAGGTACTGCGTCGCGCCGTCCTCCGCGGCGGGCGCGGCGGGCGCGCCGGGTGCCACGGGCGGCAGGTACTGGGTGGCGTCCGCGTGCGCGTCGGGCGCGGGAGCGGCCGCCACCGGGGGTATGTAACGGGTGGCCTCGTCGACGGCGGGCGGCAGCGGAGCCGCGCCGTACGCGCCCTGCCCACCGCCATGCGTGCCCGGCGCACCCTGAGGAGCCCCGTACGACCCCTGAGCGCCACCGCCGTACGGCCCCTGACCGCCGCCCTGCGGAGCGCCGTACGCGCCCTGGCCGCCGTATCCGCCGCCCTGCGTGCCGTACGGCGGCTGGGCGCCCGGCGGCGTCTCGGGCGGCAGCGGGCCGGCCGAAGGGGCCGGCCCGGGGGCGGGCGCGGCGGACCAGCCGGACTGGTCCGGGGAGCCCCACTGCTGCTGGTCGGGCGGGGTCGGCCACTGCTGACCGGACGCGGGGTCGTGCTGCGCGGCCTCCGGCCCCCAGGGCGTGCCCCACGCCTGGCCGCCGGGCGGCGCGGCGGCCGGGCCGCCCGGCACCAACGGCGCACCGCCGTCGGAGGGCAGCACGACGCCTTCGCGCGCGGGCCGCGCCGAGGGCTCCTCGCCCTGTCCACTCTGCGTCACCGGGACTCCTGCCAATGGGGGACCTTCGTCGATCGTCGGCTCACGCTACCGGGTCCCCCGAGCCACTGGCCACGCAGCTCAGATCGCGATCTCCCTTCCTGTGACGCCGGTTACAAGGCCGTACGCCGGTGACGAGGGCTCATGCCGCCTGCTGGAGGTCCAGCCGCGCCCCGAACTCCCGTACCACCGCCTCGTCCCGGAAGGGCTCCAGGCGCTGCTGGAAGTCCTCCAGGTACTCGGCGCCCCGGTTGGAGCGCAGGGTCTCCAGGATCTCCACGGCCTTCAGGCCCGTGCTGCAGGCCTGTTCGATCTCCCGCTGCTGCACCTGGGCCGTGGCGAGCAGCACATAGCCGATGGCACGGCGCCGGGCGCGCGAGACCGGGTGCCCGGCCAGGGACTGCTCGGCGCAGCGCGCGGCCGCCTCGGCCTGCCCGAGGTCGCGGTGGCAGTGCGCCAACTCGTCGGCCAGGTAGGCCTCGTCGAAGTGCGCGATCCACACCGGGTCGTCCCCGGCGGCCGGATCCACCCGCTCCATCGCCGAGAGCGCCCGCCCGCTCGCCGTCTGCGCCGCGCGTACGTCGCCCAGCAGGGCGTGCCCGCGCGCCTCGGCCGCGAAAAACATCGCCTCCGCGCGCGGGGTCACGACTCCACGCGCCCCCTCCTGCGCCGCCCGCGCCAACTGGGCGATCTCGCGCGGGTTTCCGAGCTGCGCGGCGAGATGGCTCATGGACGCGGCCAGCACATAGCCGCCGTAGCCACGGTCTCCCGCGGCCTGGGCGAGGCGCAGCGCCTGGATGTAGTAGCGCTGGGCGAGGCCCGGCTGCCCTGTGTCGACGGCCATGTACCCGGCGAGCTCCGTCAGGCGCGCGACCGCCGCGAACAGCTCCCTCCCCACCGCCTCCCGGTACGAGCCCGCGAGCAGCCCGGAGACGACGCTGTTGAGGTAGTGCACGACGACCGGGCGCACATGCCCGCTGCCGTACTGATGGTCGAGGTCGGTCAGCGCCTGCGTCATGGCCCGTACGGCGGCCACGTCCGAGAGGCCCACCCGGGGCCCCGCCGAGCGCGCCACCTGCGCGTCCGGCGAGGAGATCAGCCAGTCCCGGCTGGGCTCGACCAGCGCGGACGCGGCCACGGAGGAGCCGGACAGGAAGTCCCGCCGGCCCACGTCGCTGCGCCACAGCTCACACACCTGCTCGATGGCCCCCAGTACCGTCGGCGAGAACTGGAGACCCACGCCTGAGGCGAGGTTCTTGCCGTTGGCCATGCCGATCTCGTCGATCGTGACCGTACGGCCGAGTTTGCGCCCGAGTGCCTCGGCGATGATCGCCGGGGCGCGTCCGCGTGGCTGCTGTCCGCGCAGCCAGCGGGCCACGGACGTCTTGTCGTAGCGCAGGTCGAGACCGTGCTCGGCCCCGCACATGTTGACCCGGCGGGCCAGCCCGGCGTTCGAGCAACCCGCTTCCTGGATGAGCGCCTGCAGCCGTTCGTTCGGCTGCCGCGCGACGAGAGGCCTTGCGGCCATGCTGGTGACCCCCTGTGGCTGCGGTGCCTGCCCGTGCACCGGGTTGACGTGTCCTGCAAAGACTCCGGAACGAATTCCGGCCGTGAAGATCAATGCCCCATGGACATACCGCACATGCGAGGCATGCCAGAATTGCCGGGGTAGTTACCGGGGTAAAGGTGCAGCCGACCCACCGGTGCCTACCCTTCCCGCGCCGCGAATCCTCCCGCGCGCCCCCGCCTGTGCATCCGTGCGCCCCGGACGCCGAATCGATGCTCCTGCCCGGCGCGCGAGCGCGCCCGTAACCCGAGGTGGGCGGTGGAGTTGTGTTCAGCGTGGAAGAGACGATCCCGGGCACCGAGACCGCGCAGATCCCGCAGCAACGCGGGGAATCCCTGCTGGAGACAGCCGTACGCTACGCCGAGGAGCGCCACTGGGACGTGTTCCCGGGCACCTGGCTGGACGCCGTCGACGGGGTGCAGCGCTGCTCCTGCGAGAACCCCGCGTGCCCCGTGCCCGGGGCGCATCCGGCGCGGGACGACTGGGCGACGCAGGCCACGGGCAGCGCGACCGTCGCGCGCCGGATGTGGCAGAAACAGCCGAACGCGTCGATCCTGCTGCCGACCGGGCGCACCTTCGACGCGATCTCCGTGCCGGAGACGGCGGGATTCCTGGCCCTGGCCCGCATGGAGCGGATGCAGCTGACGCTGGGGCCCGTGACGTTGACGCCGGAGCGGCGGATGCACTTCTTCGTGCTGCCGGGTGCCTCTGTGAAGGTGCCTGAGCTGGTGCGGAAGTTGGGGTGGTCGCCGTCGTCGCTGGACCTCATGGCCCTGGGCGAGGGGGATTACGTGGCCGCCCCTCCCACTCGGTTCGGGTCTCGGGGGGCTGTGCAGTGGGCCTGCCGGCCCACGCCCGCCAATCGGTGGCTGCCGGATGCGGAGGAGTTGGTGTCGCCGCTCGCCTATGCGTGTGGGCGGGACCGGTAGTTCGGCGGGTGCCCTCGCCCCTTAGGTGCCTACGCCTAGGGTTCCTTCCATGACGTCAGCCGTGCGTATTCACGACCTCTGGAAGCGGTTCGGGCAGCAGGTCGCCGTCGGGGGGATCGATCTCGACCTGCCCGCCGGGCGGTTCATCGGGCTGGTCGGCCCCAACGGGGCCGGAAAGACGACCACCCTCTCCATGGTCACGGGACTGCTGCGGCCGGACCAGGGAACGGTCGAGGTCGTCGGGCACGACGTGTGGCGGGACCCCGTCGAGGTCAAGGCGCGGATCGGGGTGTTGCCGGAGGGGTTGCGGCTGTTCGAGCGGCTGTCCGGGCGGGAACTGCTGGCCTACACCGGGCGGTTGCGGGGGCTGCCCGGTGCGGAGGTCGACAAGCGGGCCGCTCAACTGCTGGACGTACTGGACCTGGCGGGCGCGCAGCACAAGCTGGTGGTCGACTACTCGACCGGGATGCGCAAGAAGATCGGGCTGGCGGCGGCCCTGCTGCACAACCCGGAAGTGCTGTTCCTGGACGAGCCGTTCGAAGGCGTGGACCCGGTGTCCGCGCAGATCATCCGCGGGGTGCTGGAGCGGTACACGGCGTCCGGGGCGACCGTGGTGTTCTCCTCGCACGTCATGGAGCTGGTGGAGTCGCTGTGCGACTGGGTGGCCGTGATGGCCGCCGGGCGGATCAGGGCGCACGGCCCGATCGCCGAGGTGCGCGGGAAGGCGCCCACCCTCCAGCAGGCGTTCCTCGAACTGGTCGGCGCCCACGGGCGGGACACGGGCAGTGACCTCGACTGGCTGGGCGGCGGCCCGCGATGACGACGCCCGCCTCCACGACAACGCCCTCCTCCACGACGCTCACCTCCACCGTCGTACGGCTGAAGCTGTCCCTGCTGCGCAACGGCCTGCGCCAGTCCGGCGGGCGCCGGGCCGCCTATGTGGCGTCGGCCGTCATCGTGCTGCTGTTCGCGGTGGGGCAACTGCTCGGCCTGGTCGCGCTGCGCGGCCACGCCCACGCGGACGCCGTGGTCGTCCTGCTGGCGGCCGTGCTGGGGCTGGGCTGGGCGGTGATGCCGCTGTTCTTCCCCAGCGGCGACGAGACCCTGGACCCGACCCGGCTGGTGATGCTGCCGCTGCGGCCCCTGCCGCTGGTGCGGGCGCTGCTCGTGGCGTCGCTGGTGGGGATCGGGCCGCTGTTCACGCTGTGCCTGGCCGTCGGCTCGGTCGTCGCGGTGGCGCACGGCGGCGCGGCGTACGCCGTCGGAGTCCTGGGCGTCGCGCTGACGCTGCTGGTGTGCGTGGCGCTCGCACGGGCCGTCGCCGCCGCCAACCTCCGGTTGCTGACCAGCCGCAAGGGCCGTGACCTCGCGGTGCTGAGCGGGCTGGTGATCGCCGTCGGCGCGCAGGTCGTCAACTTCGGGGTGCAGCGCCTCGGCTCGAACGGGCTCGGACAGCTCGACCCGGTCGCGGACGTGCTGCGCTGGCTGCCGCCTGCCTCCGCGCTCGGGGCGGTGCACTCGGTGAGCGAGGGGTCGTACGGCACGGCCGCCGCGCAGCTCGCGGTCAGCGTGGCGGCGCTGGTCGCGGCGCTCGTGGTGTGGGCGCGGCAGCTGACCCGGCTGATGACCTCGCCGGACGGCTCCACCCTCCAGGCCGCCGACCCCGGCCCCCGCGCGCGTGCCTCCACCGGCCTGGGCCGGCTGCTGCCCGCCGGACGCACCGGCACGGTCATGGAACGCAGCCTGCGCTACATCTGGCGCGACCCCAAGACCAAGGCCGCCTGGGTGACCTCGCTCGCCATCGGCCTGATCGTGCCCGTGTTCAACGCCCTCCAGGGCACCGGCTCGATCTACTTCGCCTGCTTCGCCGCCGGAATGCTCGGCATCCAGATGTACAACCAGTTCGGGCAGGACACCTCCGCCTTCTGGATGGTCGCCATGACCATCTCCTCCCCCCGGGACGCCTACGTCGAACTGCGCGCCCGCGCACTGGCCCTGCTGGTGATCACGCTGCCGTACGCGACGCTGGTGACCGTGGTGACGACGGCCCTGCTCGGTGACTGGGAGCGGCTGCCGGAGGCGCTGGGACTGTCCTTCGCGCTGCTCGGCGCGATGCTGGCGACCGGGGCGTGGACCTCCGCCTCCTTCCCGTACTCCATTCCGCAGGAGGGCTACAAGAACGTCGTCCCCGGCCAGGCCGGACTCGCCTGGATCTCCATCTTCGGCGGCATGGTCGCCTCGGCCCTGCTGTGCGCGCCCGTCATCGCCGCCACGGTCTGGCTGCACGCCGACGCGGACAACGAACACCGGCTGTGGCTGCTGCTTCCGCTGGGCACGGCGTACGGGGCGCTCCTCACCCTCGCCGGGCTGCGGCTGGCCGCGCCGCGCACCGCCCGGCGGCTGCCGGAGATCCTCACGGCGGTCAGCAAGGGCTGAATCAACCGGGCTGCCCGTCCCTCTAGTTGGGTACACCGTGCGTACCGAGGAGCGGGGGAGCGGGCGTGACCAGATGGTTCCGGCGATCGGACAGTACGGGCAGTGGCGCCGAGGAGGAGCCGCTGGCCCTCGCCGACCGGCTGCGGCTGGAGTACGCCCGCACCGGCGACCCGGCCCTCCTGGTGCGGGCCGCGCAGGCCGCCGAGCAGGCCGTACGGCAGTACCCGGCCGAGGACGTGCGGCAGGCCTCCGCCCTGTCGGCGCTGTGCATGCTGACCCGGCTGCGCTGGGAGCGCGAGCGGGACGTACGCCTGCTGGAACGGTCGCTGGACTACGGGCGGCAGGCGGTCGAGGCCTCACCGCCGGGTGACCCGGAGCTGCCCCGGCACATGTCGTCCCTGGCCACCTCGCTCCAGGAGGCCTTCGACCGGGACGGGCGGGCGCAGGACATCGACGAGGCGATCACCCTCTACCGTTCGAGCCTGGACCTGCTGCCCGCCGACCACCCCGAGCGCGCCGGCATCCAGTCCAATCTCGCCAACTCCCTTCTGCGCCGCACCCGCCGCTTCCCCGACCCGGCCGTCCTCGACGAGGCGGTCCAGCACGCCCGCGCCGCGCTCACCGGCACACCGCCCGCCGATCCGCTGCACGCGGTACGGCTGGTCAACCTCGGCGGCGTGCTGTTCGCACTGGCCCAGAGCGGGCAGGTGACGCATCTGATCGAGGCGCACGAACGGTACGAACAGGGCCTGCGCGAGCTGCCGCCCGGCCATCCCGCGCGCGGCCAGGTGGAGGGCGCCGTACGACAGCTCCGGCAGCTGCGGCAGCGGTTCGGGTTCTGAGCGGTGCGCGAACTGCGGCTTCACGTCCGCGACTTCGCGGGTCCGGATCGGTGGAGCTGGGAGCTGACCGGGCCGGACGTGCGGGCCCGGCACGACGTACGGCTCGATGTCTCGCGCCCGGAGTACGAGGCGTTCCTGGACCTCGCCGGATTTGTGCGCCGGCATGCCCCGCCGGACCGGCGGGTGGCGCGTGAGCGGGAGATCGTGCGGGAGGTCGGGGCCTGGATCGGTGCGGAGGTGCTCGGCCCGATCGGGCCGCTGCTGCTCGCGGCGGCACCCGCGGTGGTCCGGGTCGTGGTCCCGGCGGACGTGCCGGCCGCGCGGCGGCTGCTGTTCGTGCCGCTGGAGCTGGCGCATGTGCGAGGGCGGCCGCTGGCCGTCCAGGACGTGACACCGGTGATGCAGGTGGGGCAGGAGACCACGACTGCGGAGGAGCGGAGTGGGCGCCCGGTACGGGTGCTGGCGCTGTTCAGCCTGCCGCAGGGCAGCCGGGCCCTGAACCTGCGCCGCGAACGCACCGCGCTGACCGGCCTGTTCGCGGAGGCGGCCCGCTCCGGGCGCGCGGTGGAGCTGCGGGCCCTCCAGTACGGGGTGAGCCGCGAGCGGCTGCGGGCCGTGCTGGCCGAGCCGGGCGGCTGGGACATCGTCCACGTCTCCGGCCACGGCACAGCCGGCGAACTGCTCCTGGAGACCGACACCGGCCGACCGGACCGCGTCACGGCCGCCGACCTCGCCGGCCTGCTGGCCACGGCCCGCCGGGTCGGCCTGGTCACCCTCTCGGCCTGCTGGTCGGCGGCGCTGACGGTACGGGAACAGCGCAGGGCGCTGGGGATACCGACGGCCTCCGGGGAGGCGGCCGAGAGCCACTCCGGCGGTGCACCCGATGTCGGGGGCGTCGCCGGGGAGCCGGCCGAGGGTGACTCCGGCCGTGCACCCGATGCCGGGGGCGTCGCCGGGGAGCCGGCCGAGGGTGACTCCGGCCGTGCACCCGATGTCGGGGTCGTCGCCGGGGAGTTGGTGGCGCGGCTGGGGTGTGCCGTGCTCGCGATGCGGTATCCCGTCGCCGACGAGTTCGCCGTCGCGCTGGCCGAGGGCCTCTACCGACGACTCGTCGTCGACGGCCTGCCGCTGCCCCGCGCACTCGCCGGTGCACTGTCCGAGACGGCACCGCAGCACGGCCCGGCCCTCTCGGCGGCCACCCCCGCACTGTTCGGCGCCCGGGCGGCCGCCCTGCGACTGACCCCGCCCCGGCACCCGGCCGGCCCGCCCGCAGCGCCCCACACCTCCGGCGTACCCCCACTCCCCGACCGCTTCGTCGGCCGCGTCCCCCTCATGGCCCGCCTCAGCGCACTCCTCGCCCCCGGCAGCGGGGCGTGCGGGGCAGTGCTCCAGGGCATGCCCGGGGCCGGCAAGACGGCATGCGCCCGGGAACTGGTCGAGACCCACGCCCATGCCTTCGAGACGGTGGTGTGGTTCAAGGTGCCGGAGCGTAGAGAGTCGGACGCGGGGGGCGTGCTTGCGGAGTTCGCGGCGGGGGTGGCGGGGCTCTTGGAGGCGAGCCCCGGGCAAGCAGGCCGGCCCCTCGGCGACGGCGAGGAGTTCGCCGCCGCCCTGGCATCCTGTCTGGCCCGGCGCCGGGTCCTGCTGGTCCTCGACCACGTCGACGCGCTGCTCGGTCCGGACGGCAGGTGGCGCGACCCCCGCTGGGCGCAGCTGGTGGAGGCCCTGTCCGGGCCTGCGGGGCCCGGCCGTACGCTGCTCACCTGCCGCGTCCGGCCGCCCGGAGCGGGGCCCCCGGCTGCCCACCGCCCCGGTCGACCTGCTCACCCCCGACGAGGCGCTGCTGCTGGCCCGTGAGCTGCCCCACCTGGCCGCGCTGGCCGAGGGCCGGGCGGTCGGCCTGGCCCCGGGCGCCGCCCGCCGGTACGCCACCGCCCTGCTGGAGGTGACCCGAGGACACCCCCGGCTCCTCGAACTGGCCGACGCGCAGGCCGCCGACCCGGCGCGGCTCGCGGCACTGCTGGGCTCGGCGGGACGCGCCTGGTCCGAGGGCGGCGGCCTGCCGCAGGGCTTCTTCACCGACTTCGCCGACGGCCGGTCGCAGGGCCGGGACGAGCCGGACGACACCGACCACCTGCGGCTGCTGAGCGCCTGGACCGACAGCATCACCGACAGCCTGACCCCCGCCCACGCCGACCTGTTCCGCTTCCTGTGCTGCCTGGAGGAACCCGACCGCGTCGACGCCTGCGTCGAGCACAACTGGCCCGACCTCCGCGCCCGCCTCGGCCACCCCGCCGAGCCGGCGTCCACCGGCCTCGCCCCCCTCGCCGAGCAGGGCCTGATCACGCCGCGCCCGACATCGTCGTACGACAAACAGTCGTACGACATCCAGGCCGCCGTCGCCGAACAGGGCCGGGCGGGCGCCGGGGCGGAGCTGCGGCGGCTGGTCGACGAGCGGATGGCCGGGTACTGGGCGCGGATCTTCGAGATGGCGTGGCGGCGCGAGGGCACGGACGCGGAGGGGGCCTCGGCGGCGGGGCCGGTGCTGGCGCGGGCGGGGCTGTCGGCGGCGCCGTATCTGATCCGGATCGGGCTGGCGCAGGGCGCGGAGGCGTTGTTGCAGGCCGTGCTGCGGCGCGACGACTCACGGCCGACGGTGGCGCGGGTGATGCCGGTGCTGCGCCGGATCGCCGTACTGGCCGCGTCAGATGACGGTACGGCGCCGCCGACGGACGCGCTGGCGGAGGTGCTGTGGGCGACCGATCCGGCGACGGCCGAGCGGATGGCGCGTACGGCGCTGGCGCGGGCGTCGCAGCGGGGTGACGCGGCGGGGGTGTCCGCGGCGGCCGGCCGGCTGGTCGGGCTGTGTGTGCGCACCGGGCGGCTCCAGGAGGCGCTGGACCTCGTCGGCACCGAGATCGCCCACGCCCGTGCGGCCGGACTCGGCGGCTGGGCGGGGCTGGTCGGCGAGGTGCACCGGCTGCATGTGCTGGCGGAGCAGGGGCAGGCAGCGCAGGTGCTGGCCGAGGCGGCCGTACTGCGTCGCCGTATGGACGCGCTGCCCCGCACCTCGGAGTCGCGCTCCTCGGACGGCACGGTGTGGTGGCAGGTCTGGGAGGAGTTCTGCGACACCGGGCAGCGGGCCGCGATCCTGGCCGAACAGTGGGCGACGGCCTTGGAGTTCAACGCCGAGCTGTGCGCGGTGAAGGCCTCCCGCGGCGCACCCGGCATCGATGTGGCGCAGGCCCGCTTCCCCGCCTACCTGCCGCTGCTGCGGCTGGGGCGTCTGTCCGACGCGGTTTCCGTGCTGGAGGGGTGCCGGGAGGTGTTCGAGGCGGCCGACGACTCTCTGCACCTGGGCGAGGTGTTCGGCGCGCTCGCCACCGTCGAGGACGCGCGCGGCCGCGGGGCGCTCGCGCTCGCCCGGGGCCGCGACTGTCTGCGCTACGCCTACCGGGGCGGCTTCCCCGCCGCGATCGCCGTCAGCCACGCCAACTACGGCTCCTACCTGCACACCCACACCCGCGACGCCCCCGCTGCCGTCGCCCACCACCTCGCGGGCGCGCTGCTCGGCCTCCTCACGGGAGGCCGGACCGCCGACGCGCTGAGGGCGGTCGTGAACGACATCCTCGTCCTCGGCGCCGACGTCGCCACCCTGCCCGCCGATCCGGCCGAGCTGTGCGCCCGGGTCGCCCAGGTGCCCGGGGTGGCTCTGGACCGGCTCCTGGAACGGCTGTCGCCGGACGCGGGCCGGGTGCGGGCCCTGCTGGAGACGGCGGTCCGGGAGGTACGGCGGGAGGCCGGGGCCGGTGGAATGCCGGCCGGGGAGGCCGTCGCGCGGGCCGTGTGGGCGCTGGCGTGGGAGCCCGTACTGGGCGCGCTGGTCGCCGCCGAGCAGGGGAACACGGCGGCCCGTGTGAAGGTGCGGCAGCAGTTGGAGCGGTACGCCGGGACGGACCCCCGGTTCGGCCCGCTGGCGGGGGCGTTGGGGCGGATCCTCGCGGGTGAGCGGGAGCCGGGAGTTTTGCCGGCGGGGCTGGGGCCGTTCGACGCGCCGGTGGCGGCACGGGCGCTGGCGGCGCTGCGGGGCGAGGCGGCGGACGTGGCGCCGGAGTTGTGGCCGGTGATGCATCTGGGCCTGGCCCTGGGCAATCTCCTGGCCGCCGCGACGTCCCACGGACCGACCGCCGAGGTCACCCGCGGCATCCTCGACGGCTTCCGCACCGACCCCGCCCTGGCCTCGGCCCTGGAGGAGATCCTGGTCGGCGCCCGCGATCCCGCCCTCACGGCCCGGCCGGCGCTTCCGGCTCACCGGGCGCTGGTGGCGGCGGTGCTGCGGTGCGTGGGCGAGATCGAGAAGGCGTGACGGTTTCCCGGTCGAGGCGGGTGTGCTGGGCGCGCAGGGTTCGACGGGTGCGCCGGGTGCGACGGGTGCGTCACTGTGTCAGCACGCCGTCCAGGAACGGCTCGATCGCGGCGCGCCAGGCCTCGGGCTGGTCGTAGTGGACGAGGTGCCCGGCGTCGGCGACCTCCGCGTACTGGCCGTGGGGCAGGACGCGGACCATCTCCTGCGCCTCGGCGCGGCCCAGTTCGCCGTCGAGGCCGCGGACGACGAGTGCGGGGCACCGCACCTGGGCCAGCTCCTCCCAGTGCGCGTCGTAGACCCAGGTCTCACGGGACTTCAGCATCTGGCCGGGCTCGAAGACGGGCCGCCAGCCGTCGGGCGACTCCTGCATGACCTCGGCGTAGAACGCGCCGCGGGACGGGTTGGGCCGCTCCACCCAGGGGTCGTCCTCGCCGAACCACTTGCGTACGTCGGCGAGGGTGGCGAAGGGCACGGGCCAGGACTCGAACCAGTCGGCCCATTCGCGCTGCGAGGCCGCGCCGAGCGCGGAGGCCCGCATGTCGCAGATGATCAGGGCGCGGACGAGGTCGGGGCGTTTCGCGGCGAGCTGCCAGGCGGTCAGCGCGCCCATGGCGTGACCGATCAGGACGGCCGGCCCGAGGCGGAGCTGTTCGAGCGTGGCCTCGGCGTCCTCGACATACGCCTCACGCGTGTACGCGGCCTGTGGGGGCTTCTCGCTCTGTCCATGGCCCCGCTGGTCGAGCGCGACGGCACGGTGCCGTCCGGAGAGCCAGCGGGCGGTGGACGCCCAGTGCGAGGCACGGCCCATCAGGCCGTGCAGTAACAGCACGCCGGGGGTGGGATCGCCTTCCGCGCCGAAGCCACGACCTGACTCGGAGACGTCACTCGCCTCGGGGGCGTCGCGCTGCCCGGAGGTGCCACGCTGGTTGGAGGTGCGCCCCTGGCCGATCGTGCCGCCCTGGCCGGAGGCGCCAACCCGGCCGGAGGTGCCACCCCGGCCAAACCTGTCGCGCTGGCCAAAGCCGTCACCCTGCCCCGAGGTGCCGCCCTGGCCGAAGCCGTCGGCTTGCCCGGGGATGCCACCCGGAGGGAAGCCGTCGCCGACCCCAAAGGCCTCACCCAGCCCAAAGGGGTCGCCCAGCCCAGGCCCGTCGCCCAGCCCAGGCCCGTCGCCCGGCTTGGGAGGGTCGCCGAACTCCCACGCCGCGAGGCGTACCCCGCCGCTTCCCGTCACATCGATGCGCCGCGCCATTGCTCCCGGTACCCCCAAGCTCCGCTCGGACCGCCCGCTCCCGCTCGGGCGGCGCGGTCCGCCCGTACTGCGTCCGCGCCCTGCCCGTCGTACCGCCGTTGTGCTGCTGCTGGGGCGGATCGCCCACCGGCAGACTATCGAACCCCTATTCGAAAACGCGGTCTTGCCCGGTAACACCCCTCATTCGAGTGACACCGCTCAAGGAATGATCGCCGCCGCCGAGGGGAGACCTTCAACGGGAGGCGGACCGCTCGGGGAAAACGGTCCGAGGGGAACGACCCTGAGAGCTCGGGGCTCCGGGTCGACACAGGGGAGGACAGGCCCCGGCGCCACACGGCGCCGGGGCCCTCCGCTCGTTCTCGGCACATCCGCCCGCCCGCCCCTCCCGGTCGTATGCCTCACGCGACAGCCTGGCACGCGCGGCGCCCCGCCGCTGCGATTCGACGCAGCCGGGCCGGGATTCGACACGGCGGCGAAGGACCACAACAGCCCCACCGCCCCCGGACGCCACCCGCCGGCGCGGGACAGAACGTCAGCGCTTGGCGACGAACACGTGCGAGGCGACGTCGCTGTCCAGCTCGGCCGCCTCGCCGCCGCTGCCGACCAGCACACCGCCCGCCGACTCGGTCACGCTGACCACCGAGCCGGGCTGCACGCCCGCGCGGCGCAGGGTGTACATCAGCTGCGCGTCCGTCTGGATGGGCTCGCCGATCCGGCGCACCACGACCGTCTTGCCGTCGCTGCCCGGGTCGAGCTCGGCCAGCGAGACCATGCTCTCGTCCAGGAACGCCTCGGCGCCGTCCTTCTCGCCCAGCTCCTCCAGGCCCGGGATCGGGTTGCCGTACGGCGACTCGGTGGGATGGCGCAGCAGCTCCAGCACGCGCCGCTCCACGGCCTCGCTCATCACGTGCTCCCAGCGGCACGCCTCGGCGTGGACCTGCTCCCACTCCAGGCCGATGACGTCCACCAGCAGACACTCGGCGAGCCGGTGCTTGCGCATCACGCGCGTGGCCAGCCGGCGGCCCTCGTCGGTCAGCTCCAGGTGCCGGTCGCTGGCCACGGACACCAGTCCGTCGCGCTCCATCCGCGCCACCGTCTGGCTGACCGTCGGCCCGCTCTGGTCCAGCCGCTCGGCGATGCGGGCACGCATGGGGACAACACCTTCCTCCTCCAGCTCGAGGATGGTGCGGAGATACATCTCCGTGGTGTCGATCAGTCCGGACATACGTGCCCCTCGGTGAGATCTGCCGGAGGCTCGACGGTCTCCGGCCCGTGCGCTGGCCCTGGCATCAATTCTGCCGGATACCACTGACAACCGTGCCGCGCAGCCCGAAGCGGCCGCACCCGGCACCCCTCCCCCGCCGTCAACCGCGCCGGGCCCCGGAGGCTTCCCGCCCGCCGACCAGTGCACGGCGTAAAGCACCAGGGGTCGTATTGACATCCCACTGGTCCAGACCGCACGGTGATCCGCGACACAGGCAGTCAACAGCACTCGAGGGCATCCCGGCCAGGAAATCCCGGGGTGTCCCGAGCACGGCACCGCGAAGAGCGAAGGGGCTCCGCATGGGCGACAGCAAGCTGGCCGACCAGTACTTCGACGCCGCCATCGGCCTGCTGCGCCGCGTCCGGGACGAGGAGGCCGAGGCCGTCGCCGCGGCCGGCACACTCCTCGCCGACACCGTCGCCGCGGGCGGCCGCCTGTTCGCCTTCGGCGCCGGACACTCCTCGCTCGCCGCACAGGACGTCGTCTACCGCGCGGGCGGCCTCGCCCTGATGAACCTGCTCGCCGTCCCCGGAGTCGTCGGCGTCGACGTCATGCCCGCCCCCCTCGGCTCCGCCCTGGAGCGCGTCGACGGCCTCGCGAGCGCCGTCCTGGACTCCTCACCCCTCCGCGCGGGCGACGTCCTGGTGATCATCTCCCTGTCCGGCCGCAACGCGCTCCCCGTGGAGATGGCCATGCACGCCCGCGCCCTCGGCGTGCAGGTCATCGGCGTCACCTCGGTCGCCTACGCGACGGAGACGACGTCCCGCCACACCTCCGGCACCTTCCTCAAGGACCACTGCGACATCGTCCTCGACTCCAAGATCGCCGTCGGCGACGCCGAACTCACCCTCGACACCGTCCCCGCCCCCTTCGCCCCCGCCTCCACCGTCGTCACCACCGCCCTCCTCCAGGCCGTCCTCGCCACCGCCGCCGGCTCCCTCGCCGACCGCGGCCTCGAACCACCCCTCCTGCGCTCGGGCAACGTCGACGGCGGCCACGAGTGGAACAGCCGCGTGATGGAGCAGTACCGGGACCGGATCTTCTACCGGCACTGACCCGGCGCGGGCCGGGCGGGGCTCCCCGGAGAGGGCCCCGTCACTCCCGCCCCACCAACCCGGCCAGATCCAGCGCCCCCGCTATCCGCACCGCCACATCCTCGGCGTACACGGCGTCGGAGCGCTCGAACTGGCTGCGGCCTGCGCCTCGTAGGAAGGTGACGACGCCGAGGGTCCGGCCGCGGCTGCGCAGCACGGCGCACAGGGCGTGGACCGCGTCGTCGGGCCACTGGCGGGCGAGCGCCCACTCGCGGGCCTGGTCGGCGGGGGCGGAGCCGATGCTGGCGCGTACGGAGCCGGCGCGGTCGACGCAGCTCAGGGCGGGGTGACCCGCGGGGTAGCGGACCGGGAGGCCCGCGCGGCCGGCGAGCAGGCTGGGGCCGGGGGCGCCGGAGGGTGTGGCGGCCAGTCGTACGAGTCGTACGGGCGGGGCGTCCTCGCCCTCGGCCGCGGTGCCGCCGCCCGCGATGCGGTCGATCAGCGCGTGGTCGGCGAATCCGGCGAGGGCGAAGTCGAGGTGGACGGTGGCGGCCTCGACGGGGTCCTCGCACTCGGCGGCGGCGCGGGCGGCGCGGTGCAGCTGGTTGGAGCGGAACCGCAGCAGCGAGGCCTCCTGGTCGCCCTGCTTGGCCTCGGTGACGTCCTGGAAGAGCCAGCCCACGCCCAGCGGGACCGGTTCCTCGGCGAGGGGGGAGGCGAGCCGGACGAATCCGCAGCGCCAGCAGCGGCGGCGCTCGCCGTCGGGGGTGCGTACGCTCACCCAGATCTCGGCAGGGGCGGGCGGCGCTCCTTCGGCGAGCACATGCGTGAGGGCGCTCTCCAGTTCCTCCACGCCCTGGGAGAGGAGTTCGCCGAGCGGGCGGCCCAGTGCGGAGGTGCGTCCGGTGCCGAGCGCGCGGGCGGCGTGGGCGTTGACGACGGCGGGCCGCAGGTCGGCGTCGACGAGCACGACGCCCCAGGAGGCGTCCTCGAAGAGGGCCTCGCTCAGGGCGATGGACCGCTCGAGGTCGATCTGGGCGTGCACCTCGCTGAAGGCGCAGTACACGCCGGCGGGTTTGCCGTCGGGGCCGCGTACGGCGGCGGACTGGGTGCGCACCAGGACGCGGCCGCCGTCCTTGGTGAGCAGCGCGAACTCGTGCACCTGACGGCCGGGCGCGTGCATGGCCGACAGCAGCCGCCCCTCGACCTCTTCGGCGTCCGCGGCGCGCAGGGCCCAGCCGGCCAGTCCGGGCCGCCCTACGGCCTCGGCGGCCGTCCAGCCGAGGATGCGTTCCGCCTCGCGGTTCCAGTGCGTGACGACGCCGTCCGCGTCGAAGGCGCACAGTGCCGCGTCCATGCCGTCGAGGAGCGCGGCGAGCAGGTCCGCGCCGTCGCGGTCGGGCTGCTCGGGCTCGTCCGGCCCCAGTTCGTTTGTGGTCCCACTACGCCGTGAAGCACTCACCTGGACCCCCTGCAGGCTGCGTCCGCACGAACGGCGCGTCGGTTCGCTCACTTGCAATCATTCAACTGGAACGTGACGCAGCCCACATATGGTTCCCGCAAGATTGCCGGGGAATCGTTGTACGGCGGCGATCCGGCCATCAGCTCTCGGACGTCAGACGCAGGTCGACCCATACGTCGTCCTCGCCCGGCAGCGTGTAGCGCTCGGTCTCGGTGAACCCGCGCGCGTGGGCGAAGGCGAGGCCCTCCTCGTTCACCGCCAGCACGCAAGTGTCCACGGCCCCGGCGCCCTGCACGCGCGCGTGCGCGAGGCCGTCCTCGTACAGGGCCGTGCCGAAGCCGCGCCGGCGGTGTTCGGGCAGCACGCGCGCGATGACCATCACCGCCTTCTCCTCGCCCTGCGGCGCCCGTACGGTCGAGCAGCCGACCAGCTCCTCACCGACGTAGGCGTTGCACAGCCGGTGCCGCGCGGCGCGTTCGCGGACCTCGTCGAGGGACATCGCGGCGGGCGGCACGATCACGTTGTGGACGTGCTGCCACTGCCGCAGCATGGCGTCGCCGTCCTCGGCTTCGACAACTTCGACAACTTCGATACGAAGATCAGTCACGGCAGCAGCGAACAGCCACGGCCGCCCGGTCGTCAACGCGTTTGCGTCCGCGCGGTCGTCAACCTTTCTGCGGGCGCCTCGCGTAGACCTCGATCTCGATCCGCATCCGGGGGTCGGCGAGCCCGCACATCATCATCGTCGCGGCGGGCCGTACGTCCCCGAAGTGGCGGCGCAGCACCGGCCAGCACGGCTCGAAGTCCTCGCGCGCGGGCAGCAGGTACCGCACGCGCACGACGTCCTCGAAGCCGCAGCCCGCCTCGGCGAGCGCGTCCCCGATGTTGCGCAGGCACTGCTCGGCCTGTTCGACGACGTCGTCGGAGATGGTCATGGTGGCGTAGTCGTAGCCGGTGGTCCCGGACACATGGACCCAGTCGCCGTCCACCACGGCCCGGGCGTAGCCGATCTGCTCCTCGAACACGGAACCGCTGAGAATGGCGCGTCGCTCAGTCATGGCGGGCACGCTAGGCGAGCGGGTCCGATACGTCGAATACGTACCGTGAACAGCTTTGATACGCCGAGCAATATGATCCGGGGCATGGAGCGCCCGGAACTGCCCCTGCCGCAGCTGCACGCCTTCGTCGTCCTGGCCGAGGAACTCCACTTCGGTCATGCGGCCGTGCGTCTCGGCATCGCCCAGCCGCCGCTCAGCCAGCAGATCCGGCGTCTGGAGGAGAAGGTCGGCCACGCCCTGTTCACGCGCCCGCCGGGCCGTGTGGCGCTCACTGCGGCGGGCCGGGAGCTGCTTCCCGCCGCCCGCCAGGCCCTCAGCGGGCTCGCGCAGGGCCTGGCGGCCGCCCGCGCGGTGGGCGGCGGCCAGACGGGCCGGCTGCGGGTGGGCTTCGCCGCGTCGCTGGCCCTGACCGTCCTGCCGGGTCTTCTGGGCGCCCACCGCCACCGCTTCCCCGGTGTCGAGCTGGACATCCGCGAGATGACGACGGCCCCTCAGCTGACGGCCCTGCGCGACGGCACCATCGACGTCGGCCTGCTGCGCGAGCCTCCGCGCGACGCGCCCGACCTGGCCTTCCGCACGCTGCTCACGGAACCCCTGGTGGCGGTCCTCCCGCTGTCCCACCCGCTGGCCCGCCCGCGTACGGTCCCGCTCTCCGCCCTGGCCGACCAGCCGTTCGTGCTGCTGCCCCGCGAGGCGGGCCCCGGCCTCCACGACCGCATCACCGCCGCCTGTGCCGCCGCCGGGTTCACTCCGCGCATCGGCCAGCACGCCGTCGAGTGGCAGACGGTCTGCGCCCTGGTCGAAGCCGGCCTGGGCGTCTCCGTGGCCCCGGCCGCCATCCGCCGCATCCGCCTCAAGGGCGTCGCCTTCCGGCCCCTGCAGCCCCCGATCATGGAGACGACGGTCGCCGCGGCGTGGCGCCGGGACGGGACGAGTCCGCTGGTGACCAACTTGCTGGCGACGATGACGGACCAGTGATTGTCAGACCCACCTGTCACAGTGCACCCATGGACACGGACGAGTTCTGGCGGCTCATCGACACGGCCCGCGCACGTACCACCACCGAAGTCCCCTTCGACGAAGCCTTGGTGGACGTGCTCACCCGCTGCCCGAAGGAGGAGATCCTCGGTTTCGAGGCCCGCTTCGACGCTCTCCATGACGCCCTGTACCGCTGGGACGTCTGGGCCGCCGCCTACCTCATCGGCGGCGGCTGCTCCGACGACAGTTTCATGGACTTCCGTGCCGGCCTGATAGCCCAGGGCCGCACCTGGTACGAACGCGCCTGCGCCTCCCCGGACGCCCTCGCCGACCACCCCGAGGTCGTCGCCGCGGCGGCCGAGGACTCCGACGAGGCCCTCTTCCACGAGGAGGTCAATTACGCCGCCGCCGACGCCTACGAGCAGCTCACCGGCGACCCTGACGCCTTCGACAAGGCCTACGACGTCTACCTGGCGGCCCATCCCGAAGCCGGCGGCCCGAACACCGGCGCCCCCGCGGGCGAGGACTTCGACTTCGACGACGACGCAGAGATGCACGACCGGCTGCCGCGCCTGGCGGCACTGTTTCTGGGCCATCCCGAAAAAAGTGCTTGAGCCGGAGCCGAACGGTTCCTAAGGTTGCAGACACTTCGGAAGGGAGGTGGTTCGGCAGATGTATGCATACCGGACGGAAGAGGTGACTGCGGGCTAGCAGCCCGTCGTCGTACTCGGTTCGGCGCCGGACCCGCGCGCGAGAGATGCGCGCAGCCGGCCAATCCAACGCAGTCACCCGACCCGCGAGTCGCCGGTACGTCCGGCCGGCTCCTCCGCTGGAGGACCAGGCTCGCGGGTCGCTGCGTTTTCAGGGCAGAAGAGAGATTGGCCAGAGGATCTGCGGTCGTGACCTGGGTCACGTACGGATTCTTCGGCGCGCAGTACGCTGGGGCCATGCTTTCGCTCGTTCGACGCCGCCACGTGGACTACGTCCGCGTCACGAGCATGGGCTGTCGACGCTCCGTCTGAGCCTCCGGCCCCCGTTTTTCCTCGCTGCCTCAGTGGCAGCCCCTGGGTTTCTTCCCGCCTCTCTGCCCACTTGGCACCCGTGCGTCGCCCCACCCCTCGCGGCGTCCGGGACCCCGTACACCCGCGGACGCGCAATCATGACGAACGTCTCGACGAACCCGTCGTACCAGCAACTGCCGATCATCGACCTCTCCGCAGCCGACCGTGGCCCCGAGGCGCGGGCGCTGCTGCATGCGCAGCTGCACAGTGCCGCGCATGATGTGGGGTTCTTCCAGCTCGTCGGGCATGGGATCGGTCAGCAGGAGACCGACCGGCTGCTCACGGCCATGCGGCGGTTCTTCGCGCTGCCGGAGGAGCAGCGGCTGGCGATCGACAATGTGAACTCGCCGCATTTCCGCGGCTACACGCGTACCGGTGACGAGCGCACGGGTGGGCGGCAGGACTGGCGGGACCAGCTGGACATCGGTGCGGAGCGGCCGGTGCGGGTGCCCGCGGCCGGTGAGCCGGCGTACTGGTGGTTGCAGGGCCCGAACCAGTGGCCGGAGGCGCTGCCCGAGCTGCGCGCGGCGGCTCTGGCGTGGATCGAGCGGCTCAGCGGTGTCGCCGAGAAGCTGCTGCACGAGCTGCTTGCCTCGATCGGTGCCGACCCGGCCTTCTACGACCGTGTCTTCGGCGAGCGCGCCCATCCGCACCTGAAGCTGGTGCGTTACCCGGGCAGCGCCGGGGACGGGGCCGACCAGGGCGTCGGTGCGCACAAGGACTACGGCTTCCTGACCTTGCTGTTGCAGGACCAGGTGGGCGGGCTCCAGGTGCAGCGCGAGGACGGCCTGTTCCATGAGGTGCCGCCGATCCCGGGGGCGTTCGTGGTCAATCTGGGCGAGCTGCTGGAGGTCGCCACCAACGGGTACCTCCTGGCGACCAACCACCGAGTGGTCTCCCCGCCCGGCGCCACCGAGCGTTTCTCCGTGCCGTTCTTCTACAACCCGCGCCTGGACGCCCGTGTGGAGCCGTTGGCCTTCCCGTACGCCGCCACGGCCCCGGGTGTCACCGACGACCCGACCAACCCGCTGTTCGCGGAGTACGGCTACAACGAGCTGAAGGGCAAGCTGCGGGCCCACCCGCTGGTGGCCGAGCGGCATCACGCGGCCCTGCTGACACCGGCCTGAGTCGGTGCCCCAAGGGGCGCGGGGAACTGCGCGACCGGCCACAACCGGCCCGCAGTCGCCCGCGCTCCTCAAGCCGCAGGTCAGTCGGCGATGTCGGTGTACCCCTCGACCTCACGAGGATTCCGCGGCCCGGGCCCCACGTACCGGGCGGACGGCCGCACGAGCCGTCCGGTCCGCTTCTGCTCGAGAATGTGCGCCGACCAGCCGGCCGTGCGGGCGCAGCTGAACATCGAGGTGAACATGCTGGCGGGCACCTCGGCGAAGTCGAGCATGATGGCGGCCCAGAACTCGACGTTGGTGGCGAGGACCCGGTCGGGCCGCCGGTTGTGGAGCTCCTCCAGCGCGGCCTTCTCCAGCGCCTCGGCGACCTCGAAGCGGGGTGCGCCCAGTTCGCGGGCGGTGCGGCGCAGGACGCGTGCGCGGGGGTCCTCGGCGCGGTAGACGCGGTGTCCGAAGCCCATGAGCCGCTCTCCGCGGTCGAGGGCGTTCTTGACGTAGGCCTCGGCGTCGCCGGTGCGCTCGATCTCCTCGATCATGCCCAGGACGCGGGAGGGGGCGCCTCCGTGCAGGGGTCCGGACATGGCGCCGACGGCGCCGGAGAGTGCCGCGGCCACGTCGGCGCCGGTGGAGGCGATGACGCGGGCGGTGAAGGTGGAGGCGTTCATGCCGTGCTCGGCGGCGGAAGTCCAGTACGCGTCGACGGCCTTGACGTGCTTGGGGTCGGGTTCGCCGCGCCAGCGGATCATGAAGCGTTCGACGACGGACTGGGCTTTGTCGATCTCGCGCTGCGGGACCATGGGCAGGCTCTGGCCGCGTGCGGACTGGGCGACGTAGGACAGGGCCATGACGGCGGCGCGGGCGAGGTTGTCGCGGGCTTCCTCGGCGTCGATGTCGAGCAGGGGTTTGAGGCCCCAGACGGGCGCGAGCATGGCGAGCGCGGACTGGACGTCGACGCGGATGTCGCCGGAGTGGACGGGGATCGGGAACGGCTCGGCGGGCGGCAGGCCGGGGTTGAAGGCGCCGTCGACGAGCAGACCCCATACGTTTCCGAAGGAGACGTGGCCGACGAGGTCCTCGATGTCGACGCCCCGGTACCGGAGTGCGCCGCCCTCCTTGTCCGGTTCGGCGATCTCCGTCTCGAACGCGACGACTCCTTCGAGTCCGGGTACGAAGTCGGACATCATGCGGCTCCTCATGATCAGTACGAGAGATGACGCCGATGGCTCCACGGTCCGTGCGGGGACTGGCGGTCCTGGGCTGTCTCCCCAGTGATGCCCCGTACGGTCGGCGGTCACCCAACCTGGTTGGCATCAGCACCATATCCCTGAGTGCCAACTTCGGGGAGTGTTCGCGGCACTGAGTGCCATCACGTGCCCTTCATTGCCGTCCGTGATCGCGGGGCGATACGGCAAGATGGCCGCGTGACCGACGCAGACGCCCTGCCGACCGATGTGCCCGACCCCGCCGCCATGCGCAAGCAGTACCGGACCGACGGGCTCTCCGAGACCGATCTGGCCGCGACGCCCGTGGAGCAGTTCGCGCGCTGGTTCAAGCTGGCTGCCGTCGAAGCTCATCTGTTCGAGCCGAACGCGATGATCGTGGCCACGGCGGACGCGGAGGGCCGGCCCAGCTCCCGTACGGTGCTGCTGAAGCACTTCGACGAGCAGGGTTTCGTCTTCTACACCAACTACGACTCCCGCAAGGCCCGTGACCTGGCGGAGAACCCGTACGTGTCGCTGCTGTTCCCCTGGCACGCCATGGCCCGCCAGGTCATCGTCACGGGCGTCGCGCGGCGCACCGGGCGGGACGAGACGGCGGCGTACTTCCGCAGCCGGCCGCACGGCTCGCAGCTCGGTGCGTGGGCGAGCGGCCAGTCGTCGGTGATCGCGACCCGGGCCGAGCTGGAGGCGTCGTACATCGAGCTTCAGGCCCGCTATCCGGAGGGCGGGCAGGTGCCGGTGCCGCCGCACTGGGGCGGGTTCCGGGTGGCGCCGCAGAGCGTGGAGTTCTGGCAGGGCCGCGAGAACCGGCTGCACGACCGGCTGCGGTACGTGGAGCAGCCGGACGGCAGCTGGCGGGTGGAGCGGCTGAGTCCGTGAGGCGGGGGCGTCAGCCCAGCGCCTCCTCCAGCAGTGCGCCCCACTGCGCCACGACCTTGTCCCGCCGCGCCGCGTCGTCGGTGAGCAGGTTGGCCAGGCCCAGGCCGCGGGCCATGTCCAGCAGGCCCTGGACGGTCTCGCGCACTCCTGGCCGGGTCTCGTCGGCGGCGAGCAGGTCGACGGCTATGCGATGGGTCTCCCGGCCCACGCGCGCCTCCAGCTCGGTCACCCGTCCGCGCAGCTGCTCCTCGTTGGACGCGGCCACCCACAGGTGGAGGGCGGCACGGAACAGCGGGCCGGTGTAGAGGTCGACGAGGGCTGCGACGACGGCCCGCCGGTCACCGGCCGCGCCTTGGGGGAACAGGGCGCGCAGGGCTGTGGACCGTTCCTCGGCGACGTACTCCACGGCGGCGGTGAACAGGTCCTCGCGGGTCGGGAAGTGGTGCTGTGCGGCGCCTCGGGAGACGCCCGCGCGTTCGGCGACGACGGAGACCGTGGAGCCCGCCCAGCCGTGCTCGGCGAGGCAGGCCACGGCGGCTTCCAGGAGCCGCTGCCGGGTGGCCCGGCTGCGGTCCTGCTTGGGCACGCGGTCGGCGCGCTCGGCACGGCCGGCGGCGTCGCCGACCGTGTCACCGGCCGCGCCGTCGACCGTGCCGTCTGCCGTCACAGCACCCGTGCCGTCTGCCGTCACAGCACCCGTGCCGTCTGCCGTCACAGCACCCGTGTCGTCTGTCGTCACAGCACCCATGGTGGATCCCGTCGTTCGAGGAAGGCCGTCATCCCCTCGCGGGCGGGCGCGGAGGCGAACAGCCGGGCCGAGAGCGCGGTGAGGCGGCCCGCGTCCCGGTCGAAGGCCTCCAGCACCCTAGCTGTGAGCAGGCGTTTGGTCTCCGCCAGGGCCTGCGGCTCGGACCTGCGCAGACCGTCCAGGATCGGCTCCAGTACGACGTCCACGTCCTCGCCCGCCGCCGTGAGCAGGCCGACCCGCGCGGCCTCGGCCGCGTCGAACCGCTCCCCGGTGAGGTAGTACCGGGCGAGGGCACGCGGGTCGGCCCGCGGGATCACCGGGAGGGAGATCACCGCGGGGGCGACCCCGATGCGGACCTCGGTGAGGGCGAAGCTGGACGCGCTCGACGCCGCCCCGATGTCGCAGCAGGCCAGCAGGCCGAGGCCGCCCGCGCGGACGTGCCCGGTGACGCGGGCGACGACCGGCTTGGGCAGCTCCACGATCTGCCGCAGCAGGGCGACGAGCGCGTCCGGGTGCGGCGGATCGCGCAGGTCGGCCCCGGCGCTGAAGGTGTTGCCGGTGTGGGTCAGGACGACCGCGCGCACGTCGGCGTCCTTGCCGCAGTCCGCGAGCGCGTCCGCCAGCTCGCCCACGAGGGCGGCCGACAGGGCGTTGCGGGTGTCCGGGGAGTCGAGGGCGAGGGTCTCGATCCCACGGGTGCGCGTACGACTGATGAACGTCACGTCCGCTCCCCGAGTTCCCCCGCCTGCGGTGATTTTCTGAGTTCCCGTCGCAGGATCTTCCCGGAGGCCGCCCGTGGCACGGTGTCGATGAAGGTGACGCGGCGGACGCGTTTGTACGGGGCGACGCGCTCGGCGACGTACATCATGACCTCCCCTTGCGTGAGCCCGTCGACGTCGGGCCGGCGGACGACGTGGGCGTGCGGGATCTCGTTGCCGTTCTCGTCGTGGGCGCCGATGACAGCGGCGTCGAGGATGCCCGGATGGGTCAGCAGCAGCGCCTCCAGCTCGGCGGGCGCAACCTGAAATCCCTTGTACTTGATCAGTTCCTTGACCCGGTCGACGACGAACAGCCAGCCGTCGCCGTCCACATGGCCGACGTCGCCGGTGTGCAGCCAGCCGTCGGCGTCGATCATCGCGGCGGTGGCGTCGGGCCGTCCGAGGTAGCCCTTCATGACCTGTGGGCCGCGGATGAGGATCTCGCCGGACTCGCCGGTGCCGAGGTCCTTGCCGGGGTCGTCGAGGGACACGATCCGCATCTCGGTGCCCGCGATCAGCTTCCCGACCGTGCCGGGCGGCGCCTGCTCCATGGCGTCGAGCGGGACGACGTGCGTGCCCGGCGACAGCTCGGTCATGCCGTACGCCTGCCCGACGGGCGGCAGGCCGAGCCGCTGCGAGCAGGCCGCGGCGAGCTGGGCGTCCAGTGGGGCGGCCGCGCTGATCAGGTACTTCAGCGACGACAGGTCGTATTGCGCGACCGCCGGGTGCTTGGCCAGCGCGAGGACGATCGGCGGGGCGACGTACAGGCCGGTGATGCGGTGGTTCTGGATCGCGGCGAGGAAGGTGTCCAGCTCGAAGCGGGGCAGTACGACGACGGTGGCGCCCTTGCGCAGGGGCGCGTTCATCAGGGCGGTGAGGCCGTAGATGTGGAAGAAGGGCAGCACGGCGAGGATGCGGTCGCCGGGGCCCGCGGTGACGGCCGGTTCCAGCTGGGCGAGGTTGGTGGCGATCTGCCGGTGGGTGAGCATCACGCCCTTGGGTACGCCGGTGGTGCCCGAGGAGTACGGCAGCGCGGCCACGTCCTCGGCGGGGTCGACGGCCGCCTCGGGATCGGGGGCGGTCGAGGCGAGCATGTCGATCAGCGACCGGTGCCCGGGGGCGCTGTCGCACACGAAGATCTCCCGTACGCCGCCCGCGAGTTCGGCGGCCCGCCGCGCGGTGGCGAGCAGTGGTGAGACGGTGACGATCCAGCGGGCCGCCGAGTCGCCGAGCTGCTTGGCGAACTCCTCCGCCGTGGCGAGCGGGTGCACGGTGGTCACCGAGGCCCCCGCGCGCGTGGCGGCGTAGAACGCGGTCGGGAAGGCGATGGTGTTGGGGCTGTGCAGGGCGAGGACATCGCCCTTGCGCACCCCTGCTTCGGCGAGTCCGGCGGCGATCCGCCGGTGGAACCGGTCCAGTTGGGCGTACGTGATCGTGGTGCCGTCCGTGCCGTCGACGAGCGCGGGCGTGTCACCGAAGTCGGCGGCCCGGCCCAGGACCGCGTCGTGGATGGGCAGGTCGACGGGCGGTACATCGGCGTACTCACTGCGGAACACGGTTCCTCCAGGACGCTCTAGTACGACTTGGGCAGGCCCAGGGTCTGGTGCGAGACGTAGTTGAGAATCATCTCCCGGCTCACCGGCGCGATACGAGCCACGCGCGCGGCCGTTATCAGCTTCGCCAGCCCGAACTCGCGCGTGAGGCCGTTCCCGCCGAGCGTGTGCACGGCCTGGTCGACCGCCTTCACGCATGCCTCTCCGGCCGCGTACTTCGCCATGTTCGCCGCCTCGCCCGCGCCCATGTCGTCCCCGGCGTCGTACAGATGGGCCGCCTTCTGCATCATCAGCCGGGCCAGCTCCAGCTCGATGTGGGCCTGTGCGAGGGGGTGGGCGATCGCCTGGTGCGCGCCGATCGGCGTCTTCCAGACCGTGCGGTCACGCGCGTACTCGATCGCCTTGCCGAGCGCGTAGCGGCCCATGCCGATCGCGAACGCGGCCGTCATGATCCGCTCGGGGTTGAGGCCGGCGAAGAGCTGGAGCAGACCGGCGTCCTCGTCGCCGACGAGCGCGTCGGCGGGCAGTCGTACGTCGTCCAGGGTCAGCTCGAACTGCTTCTCCGCCGCCTGGAGTTCCATGTCGATCTGACGCCGCTGGAAGCCGTCCGCGTCCCTGGGGACGATGAACAGGCAGGGCTTGAGGTTGCCGGTGCGGGCGTCCTCCGTGCGGCCGACGATGAGGGTCGCGTCCGCGATGTCCACGCCGGAGACGAACACTTTGCGGCCGGTGAGGAGCCAGTCGGCTGACGCCGGGTCCTTGCGGGCCGTGGTGGTGATGCGGTGGCTGTTGGAGCCGGCGTCCGGTTCGGTGATGCCGAAGGCCATGGTCTTCGTGCCGTCGGCCAGGCCGGGCAGCCACTGTTGCTTCTGGGCCTCTGTGCCGAAGCGGGCGATCACTGTGCCGCAGATGGCTGGTGACACCACCAGCATGAGGAGGGGGCTGCCTGTCGCTCCCAGTTCCTCCAGCACGATGGAGAGGTCGGTGATGCCGCCGCCTCCGCCGCCGTATGCCTCCGGCAGGTTGACGCCTAGGTAGCCGAGCTTGCCTGCCTCTTGCCAGAGCTGGTCCCGGTTGTAGTCGGGGCCGTGGCGTTTGCCGAGGGCCTGGACTGCTGAGCGGAGGGCCTTGTGTTCTTCCGATTCGATGTGCGTGGTCACTGTTCTCCTCGGGCTTTCCGTTATTGGTGGTTGCTCGCGCAGTTCCCCGCGCCCCTAAGGGACGTTTCCGTCGACCACTGCCAGGAGTGCGCCTACCTCCACTTGCTGTCCTGGGGCCGCGTGCAGGGCCGTCAGGGTTCCTGTTGCCGGGGCTGTGATCTGGTGCTGCATCTTCATCGCCTCCAGCCAGATCAGCGGGGTACCGGCCTCGACGAGAACGCCCGCCTTCAATCCGTCCGCCACTCGGACGACCGTGCCCGGCATGGGGGCCAGCAGCGACCCCGGGGCGTGCTGGGTCTCGGGCTCGGGGAAGCGCGGGAGGGCGCGTAGGACGGTGTTGTTGACGTGGACCTGGTCGCCGTACGCCGTCACCTCGAACTTCCGCCGTACGCCGTCCACCTCCAGTACGACGAGACGCGCGTCGGCGTGCACCACGCGCGCGCCCTCCACCTGGAAGCCCGCGCGCGTGGGCGTGTAGCGGGCCTCGTGCTCCTCGCCGGCCATCTCGTAGCGCTTGGTCTGCGGCTGGGAGGGGACGTTGCGCCACGCGCCGCCGAAGCGGGAGCGGCCGTGGGTGTCGGCGAGGGCGGCGGCCAGGGGGGCGAACGGGTCGGGCGCGGGTGCCGTCAGCTCGGGGAGGTGGCGGTCGTAGAAGCCTGTGTCCATGCGGGCGTCGGTGAACTCCTCGTGCCGAAGGGAGGCGAGGAGCAGGTCCCTGTTCGTCGTCGGGCCGTGCAGCACCGTGCGTTCCAGGGCGCCGGCCAGCTTGCGCAGGGCCTCGGCGCGGGTGGGGGCGTGGGCGACGAGTTTGGCGAGCATGGGGTCGTAGTGGACGCCGATGTCGTCGCCGTCGGTGTAGCCGGTGTCGAGGCGGATGCCGTCGGGGACGGCGAGGCGGTGCAGGGTGCCGGTCTGCGGGGCCCAGTCGCGGGCGGGGTCCTCGGCGTAGAGGCGGACCTCGACGGCGTGGCCACGCGCGTGTGGCGGGTCGGCGGCCAGGGCGTGGCCCTCGGCGATCCGGATCTGCTCGGCGACCAGGTCGAGGCCGAAGATCTCCTCCGTGACCGGGTGCTCGACCTGGAGGCGGGTGTTCATCTCCAGGAAGTGCGCCGTGCCGTCGGCGACGAGGAACTCGACCGTGCCCGCGCCGGTGTAGTGCACGGCGTGCGCGGCGCGTACGGACAGCGCGCGCAGCTCCTGCGCGAGCTGCTCGGGGAGTCCGGGTGCCGGCGCCTCCTCGACGACCTTCTGGTGGCGGCGCTGGAGGGAGCAGTCGCGGGTGCCGAGCGCCCAGACAGTGCCATGGGTGTCGGCGAGGATCTGCACCTCGACGTGGCGGCCGTTCTCGACGTAGGGCTCGACGAACACCTCGCCGTCCCCGAAGGCGCTCGCGGCCTCGGCACGCGCTCCCTCCAGGGCGGTGGTCAGGTCCTCCAGGCGGCGCACGACACGCATTCCGCGCCCTCCGCCGCCCGCGGCCGCCTTCACCAGCACCGGCAGGTCGGCGTCCGTGACGTCGGTGAGGGGCGCGATGCCCAGCAGTTGCTTCGCGCGGGTCTTGGACGCCATCGCCTCGATGGCCTCGGGCGGCGGGCCGATCCACACCAGCCCGGCGTCGAGGACGGCCCGCGCGAAGTCGGCGTTCTCGGAGAGGAAGCCGTAGCCGGGGTGCACGGCGTCCGCTCCGGCGGCGAGGGCGGCCTTCACGATCAGGTCGCCGCGCAGGTAGGTGTCGGCGGGGGCGGCCCCCGGGAGGCGTACGGCGGTGTCGGCCACGCGCGCGTGGAGGGCGTTCTCGTCGGCGTCCGAGTGCACGGCGACCGTCCGGATTCCCAACTGACGGCAGGTGCGGAAGACGCGGCAGGCGATCTCGCCCCGGTTGGCGACGAGCAGGCTCTTGATCACGTGAATGTCCCCTCACATCCGGAAGACGCCGAAGCCGCCGCGCACGCCCTCGAAGGGCGCGGTGTGGACGGCGGACAGGCACAGGCCGAGGACGGTGCGGGTGTCGCGCGGGTCGATGACGCCGTCGTCGTAGAGCCGCCCGGACAGGAACATCGGCAGCGACTCCGACTCGATCTGCTGCTCGACCATCGCGCGCAGGGCAGCGTCCGCGTCGTCGTCGTACGGCCGGCCCTTCGCCGCCGCCGACTGCCGGGCCACGATCGACAGCACGCCCGCGAGCTGCTGCGGGCCCATGACGGCCGACTTGGCGCTGGGCCAGGCGAACAGGAAGCGCGGGTCGTAGGCCCGCCCGCACATGCCGTAGTGCCCGGCTCCGTACGAGGCGCCCATCAGGACCGACAGATGGGGAACCTTCGAGTTCGAGACCGCGTTGATCATCATGGAGCCGTGTTTGACGATGCCGCCCTGCTCGTACTCACGGCCCACCATGTAGCCGGTGGTGTTGTGGAGGAAGAGGAGGGGGATGTCGCGTTGGTTGGCGAGCTGGATGAACTGCGCGGCCTTCTGGGACTCCTCGCTGAACAGGACGCCCTGGGCGTTGGCGAGCACGCCCACCGGGTAGCCGTGCAGCGACGCCCACCCGGTCACCAGACTGGTCCCGTACAGCGGCTTGAACTCGTCGAAGTCGGAGGAGTCGACGATCCGGGCGATCACCTCGCGCGGGTCGAAAGGCACCTTGAGATCACCGGGGACGATGCCGAGCAGTTCCTCGGGGTCGTACTTGGGCGGCTCGGCCGGTCCCGGATCGTCGTACGCCTTGCGGTGGTTGAGGCGGGCGATCACGCGGCGGGCCTGGCGCAGGGCGTCGTGCTCGTCGACGGCGAAGTGGTCGGCGAGGCCCGACACACGCGCGTGCATGTCGGCGCCGCCCAGCGACTCGTCGTCGCTCTCCTCCCCGGTGGCCATCTTGACCAGCGGCGGCCCGCCCAGGAACACCTTGGCCCGCTCCTTGACCATGATCACGTGGTCGGACATGCCCGGGATGTAGGCGCCACCGGCGGTGGAGTTGCCGAAGACGACGGCCACGGTCGGAATCCCTGCGGCGGAAAGCCGCGTGATGTCCCGGAAGATCGCGCCCCCGGGGATGAAGATCTCCTTCTGCGACGGCAGATCGGCGCCACCGGACTCGACGAGGCTGATGCAGGGCAGCCGGTTGGCGAGCGCGATGTCGTTGGCGCGCAGGGCCTTCTTCAGCGACCAGGGGTTGGACGCCCCGCCGCGCACGGTCGGGTCGTTGGCGGTGATCAGGCACTCCACGCCCTCGACGACCCCGATCCCGGTGACGAGCGAGGCCCCGACCGCGTACTCGCTGCCCCAGGCGGCCAGCGGCGACAGCTCCAGGAACGGCGTGTCGGGGTCGAGGAGCAGCTCGATGCGCTCGCGCGCGAGCAACTTCCCCCGCTTCCGGTGCCGTTCGACGTACTTCTCTCCCCCGCCCGCCAGCGCCTTCGCCTGCTCGGCGTCGAGGGCGGTGAGCTTGGCGAGCATGGCCTCGCGGTTCGCCCGGTAGTCGGGGCTCGTGGTGTCCAGGGTCGAGCCGATGACCGTCACAGAAGAGCCTCCGGTATGTCCAGGTGGCGTGAGCGCAGCCATTCGCCGAGCGCCTTGGCCTGCGGGTCGAAGCGGTGCCGGGCGGCGACGCCCTCGCCGAGGACGCCCTCGACGACGAAGTTCAGGGCACGGAGATTGGGCAGGACGTGCCGGGTGACGTCGAGCCCGTCGCTCTCGGGGATGAGCTGCTGGAACCTCCGCACGGTCAGCTCATGGGCCAGCCACCGCCAGGCCTCCTCCGTCCGCGCCCACACGCCCACATTCGCGTCCCCGCCCTTGTCCCCGCTGCGCGCCCCGGCCACCAGCCCCAGCGGGGCGCGCCGCACCGGCCCGGCGGGCAGCGGTGCGGGCAGCAGCGGCTGCGGCACGTCGTCGAGTACGAGGCTGTCGGCCGGCGGCGTCACGGCGATACGCCGCCCGTCGTCGAGCACGGCCGTGTGCGCGACCGCGCCCTGCGGGACGTACACCGCGTCGAAGACGCCGTAGGGCGTGCCCTTGCCCGGCAGGTCGGCGACATGGAAGCCGGGATAGCTCGCCAGCGCCAGTTCCACGGCGGCCCCGCTGAGCGCCTTGCCCACGGCGGACTGGTCGGGGTCGCGCACGACGAGCCGCAGCAGCGCGCTGGCCGTCTCCTCGGTGCCGGCGTCCGCGCGGTCGGTGCGGGCCAGCTCCCAGCGGGCGTCGGCGACCTTGGCGAGAGCGGGCTCCAGCTGTCGCCGCACCAGGTCCGCCTTGTCCTCGATGTCGAGCCCGGTGAGCACGAAGACGACCTCGTTGCGCCAGCCGCCGAGCCGGTTGCGGCCGACCTTCAGCGTGGGCGGCGGGGCCTCACCGCGCACGCCCTCGATGCGGACGCGGTCGGGGCCGACCTGGGTGAGCCGTACAGTGTCCAGCCGGGCGGTGACGTCCGGTCCGGCGTACCGGGCGCCCTGCGTCTCGTACAGCAACTGCGCGGTGACGGTCCCCACGTCCACGAAGCCGCCCGTCCCCGGGTGCTTGGTGATGACGCTGCTGCCGTCCTCGTGCAGCTCGGCGAGGGGGAAGCCGGGGCGGGTGGTGTCGCCGTCGGTGAAGAAGGCGTAGTTGCCGCCGGTGGCCTGTGTGCCGCACTCCAGCACATGCCCGGCGACGACCGCACCCGCGAGCCGGTCCAGGTCACCCGGCCCCCACCCGAAGTGCGCGGCGGCGGGCCCCGTGACCAGCGCCGCGTCGGTGACCCGCCCCGTGACCACGACATCCGCGCCCTCGCGCAGACACGCGGCGATCCCGAACCCACCGAGATACGCGTGCGCGGCGAGGCTGCCGGGGTGGTCGGCGGTGAGGTCGTCACCCTCGACGTGAGCGACCCGGACGGGGATGCCGAGCCGTTCGGCCAACTCCCTGACCTTCTGGGCGAGTCCAGCGGGGTTGAGCCCACCGGCGTTGGCGACGATCCGCACCCCCCGCTCGTGCGCGAGGCCGAGGCACTCCTCCAACTGGCCCAGGAACGTGCGCGCGTACCCGGCGGAGGGGTCCTTCAGCCGGTCGCGGCCGAGGATGAGCATGGTCAGCTCGGCGAGGTAGTCGCCGGTCAGTACGTCGAGTTCACCTCCGGTGAGCATCTCGCGCATGGCGTCGAAGCGGTCGCCGTAGAAGCCGGAGGCGTTGCCGATCCGCAGGCTCACGCGTCAGCCCCCTTGGGGGCGCGGCCCTCTCCGGGCGGCCCCGCGAAGGCCTGGGCGATGTCCAGCCACCGCTCGGCGTCCGCCCCTACGGCGTTCAGTGCGAGGTCGTCCCGGTGGGCCCGCTGGGTCACCAGCAGGCAGAAGTCCAGGGCGGGGCCGGTGACGCGCTGAGGGGCGTCCTCGGGGCCGTAGGCCCACACCTCCCCGGAGGCGGAGAGCAGCTCGACCCGGAACTCGCCCTCGGGCGGGGTGAGCCCCCGCGCCTGGAAGGCGAAGTCCCGCGCCCGCACCCCGATCCGCGCCACATGCCTGAGCCGGTCGGTGGGCGGTCGTACGACACCCAGCGCGTCGGCCACGTCCTGCCCGTGCGCCCACGTCTCCATCAGGCGCCCCGTCGCCACGGAGGCAGCGGACATGGGCGGCCCGTACCAGGGGAAGCGAGCGCCCGGGGGCGCCGCCCGCAGCGCCGCGTCGAGCGCCTCGCGCCCCTCGCGCCAGCGGGCGAGCAGCTCGCCGGGAGGCAGGGCCGCGCCCTCGTCGGCGCCGTCGTCCACGAACGACTCCGGCGCCTTGAGGGCCTGCTCCACCAGCCCCCGGAAGGCCTCCGCGTCCGTGACGGCCAGCAGGGCGGAGTGGTCGGTCCAGGCGAGGTGGGCGATCTGATGGGCGATGGTCCAGCGGGGCGCGGGGGTGGGCAGTCTCCACCGCTCGGGCTCCAACTCGGCCACGATTCGGTCGAGTTCTTCGCTCTCAGCGCGCAGGTCGTCGAAGACGGGCGTCGGGTCGGCCATGCGGCGAGGATGGCAGCGCCGCCAGAAACAAGCAAGCGTGCTTGCATTAATTTCTTTCCGCATTTCCGGGACCTGTGCGCACCCGGCTGGCTACCGTGAGTGACAGGAGGTGGTCATCGTGCACATCCGCGAACTCGACCCCAGTGCGTCTCCCTTGGACTACTACGGCTACGAGCTGCGCCGCGCCCGCGAGGCCGCGGGGCTCACGCAGAAGGCCCTGGGGTCGATCGTCTTCTGTACGGGGTCCCTGATCGGGCAGATCGAGACGACGATGAAGGTGCCGACCCGGGAGTTCTCGGAGCGGGTGGATGCGGCGCTGGGGACGGACGGGTTGTTCTCGCGGCTGGTGGGGCTGGTGCTGCGGAGCCAGTTGCCGAGTTGGTTCCAGCCTTATGCGGAGATGGAGGCGAAGGCGGCGTACATCTCCACGTTCCAGGCGCAGGTGGTCTACGGACTTCTCCAGACGGAGGCGTACGCACGTGCGCTGCTCGGCGTTCGCGAGGACCGCGACCTCGACGCCAAGGTGGCTGCGCGGCTCGATCGTCAGCGTCTTCTGGACAGGGACGATCCGCCCGTGGCGTGGGTGGTGCTGAGCGAAGCCGTGCTGCACCAGGAGATCGGCGGTCAGGAGGTCATGCGCGAGCAACTGGCGCACCTGTTGGCCATGCAGGAGCGCAAGTGGCTGGACATTCAGGTGCTGCCGTTCGAGGCCGGCGAACACACGGGCCTGATGGGCTCGTTCAACCTCCTGCGCTTCCGAAGCGACCCCGACATCGTCTACACCGAGGACTTCGTCCAGGGGCACATGACGGCCAATCCAGAAGCTCTCAAGGAGGGTTCGGCCCGTTACGATCACTTGCAGGCCGCGGCCCTCTCCCCGAGGGACTCGACCGCGCTGATCGCCCGTGTGATGGAGGAACGTTATGGGAACCGAACTGGACCTGACGGGCACGATATGGCGTAAGTCCTCTTACAGCGGCGACACCGGAGGGGACTGCCTCGAGGTCGCCGATCTCCAGCCCCACCTCGCCGTCCGGGACTCCAAGAAGCAGGACGGCCCCACCCTGCGCTTCCCCGCGAGGGCCTGGTCCGCCTTCGTGGAGTCGGTCAAACACTGACCACTGTCACAGCTCGGGGTCGGGCGTGATCTGCCAGATGGTGACCATCTCCGACCTCGGCGTGATCATGTAGACGAAGAAGCCACCCGCGACAAAGGCGTGCTTGGCCCCTTCGTCCGCCTCCTGGTACGCGACCCCATGGAGGTACAGCGCCTCTGCGGCACGGACCAGTTCGTCGGCGGCTTTCTCCACCTCGGCCAGGAATCCGGGCGGCGCACCCGCCGCCACGGTTTCTTCGTCCGGGACGTACTCCCAGCGCCAGGTCACCGCGTCGCCACCGCTTCGGCCGCGGCGCGGTAGAGGACACTCGCCGCGGTGAGGTGCTCGCGGGCCTCCTCAGGGGAGGCGGCTATCCGGGCGAGGTATTCGGCGCGGTGGTACCGCTTCGCTGTCTCCGGGTGGCGCTCGATCTCGATCAGAGCGGCCCAGTGAGCCAGATACGCGTGCACGGGCTTCAGTGACCCGTGCTCGACGGCCTCGGCCAGCGCCTGGTCCTTGGCCCTGTCATAGGCCGGGAGAAGCGCGGGGGCCACGACGGCGCAGGCCGCACGCAGAGCGCCCGGTGACCGCTCAGGGCGAGGGATCGTCGGGCGGTCGTCGGCCGCCTCGGTGTGCTGCAGGCTCATGCTGCCGTTCCCTTCGTGCCCGGGGACCGACGGACCGGCCGAGCCCCAGGTTCCGGTTGATGCGGAACACGGGTCCGACTCTAGTCCGGCCGGACCGGGCCGGGCCGCTCAAACCTCGGGAACTGCCTTCCCCCGCCCCACCTGCGTCCGCACAGCCCCCATGCTCGCCCCGATGACCAGGGCGATCGCAGCGGACTGCGTGGCCGTGAGGGCCTGGTCCAGGATGAGGAAGCCGGCCGTCGCGGCGATGGCCGGTTCCAGGCTCATCAGGACCGCGAAGGTGGAGGCGGGGAGGCGTCGGAGGGCGAGGAGTTCGAGGGTGTAGGGCAGGACGGAAGACAGGATCGCCACGCCCGCGCCCAGGCCGATCGTCACCGGGTCGGTGAGCTTGGCGCCCGACTCGGCGATGCCCAGGGGCAGGAAGAGCAGTGCCGCCACCGCCATGGCCAGGGCGAGGCCGTCCGCCTGGGGGAAGCGGCGGCCGGTGCGGGCGCTGAAGACGATGTACGCCGCCCACATCGCGCCCGCTCCCAGGGCGAAGGCCACGCCCACCGGGTCGAGGTCGCTGAAGCCTCCGCCGCCGAGCAGGAACACTCCCGCGAGGGCGAGCCCTGCCCAGACGAGGTTCACCAGCCGCCGGGAGGCGATCACGGACAGCGCGAGCGGGCCGAGCACCTCCAGGGTGACGGCCGCGCCGAGCGGGATGCGGTCCACGGACTCGTAGAACAGGCCGTTCATCGCGCCCATGGTGATGCCGAAGACCACCACCGTACCCCAGTCGGCACGCGTGTGCCCCTTCAGCCGGGGGCGGCACACGATCAGCAGCACGAGCGCGGCGACCAGGAGCCGCAGGGTCACCACGCCGAGCGCGCCCGCGCGCGGCATGAGCGTCACGGCGAGGGCCCCGCCGAACTGCACCGAGATCCCGCCGGCCAGCACCAGTCCGACCGGCCCCAGAGAACCGCCTCGTCGCCCGCCGGTCCCTGCCGAGGCGACCGGCGCTGACGCCGTGGTGGGCGTGGAGGTGGTGCTCGAAGTGGTCACGGGGGCTTCCTGAGGGCTGGGCGCGAAGGGGATCTTGTTCATTACGATGCACTTGCCAGTCCACGGTAATGGACTCGGGTCAGGCATGTACAGCGCTCACGCCCCTGACTCCTTGTCGGCCAGTCCCTCGGCCAGCACCTCCGCGAGATGCCGCCCCCGCACCCCGGCCAGTTGCTCCAGCTGCGTGCGGCAGGAGAAGCCGTCCGCCAGCACCACCGCGTCCTGCGGAGCCGACCGCACCGACGGCAGCAGTTGCTCCTCCGCGCAGGCCACCGAGACGTCGTAGTGGCCACGCTCGAAGCCGAAGTCGCCCGCGAGGCCGCAGCAGCCGCCCGACAGCTCGCCCGACAGGCCGGCTGCCGCGCGCAGCCTCCGCTCGGCCGCGTCGCCGAGGACCGCGTGCTGGTGGCAGTGCGTCTGTCCGACCGCAGGGCGGTCCAGCAGGGGCGGTCGCCAGCCGGGCGCGTACCGCTCCAGCGCCTCCGCGAACGTGACCACCCGCTCCGCCAGCCGCGCCGCTCGCGGGTCGTCCCGCAGCAGCTCGGGCAGATCGGTCCGCAGCGCCGCCGCGCAGCTCGGCTCCAGCACCACGACCGGCATCCGCGCCCGAAGCACCGGCTCCATCAGGTCGAGCGTGTCGCGCAGGGCCCTTCGGGCCCGGCCGAGCTGCCCGGTGGAGACGTACGTCAGCCCGCAGCACACCCGCCCCCTGCGGACTCCCGCCAGCGCGAACGCGGACCGGGTGCGACCGTCCGCGAGCCGCCCCCCGCGCGGGAAGAGCGTCGGTGGCAGTGCCACACGCAGTCCGGCCGCCTCCAGGACCCGCACCGCCGCCCGGCCCACGTTCGGCGACAGATGCTCGGTGAAGGTGTCCGGCCACAGCACCACCGGCTCACCCGGACCCACAGCGGGTTCTCTGCGCCGCCACCAGCGGGTGAACGGCTCGGGCGCCAGCTTCGGGATCTCCCGCTCGGCCGCGATGCCGCCGAGGCGCCGGGCGAGCCGGGCGAGGGGCCGTAGACCCGCCAGGGCATTCACCAGGCCCGCCGCCCGCAGACGGGCCGTCCACCGCAGCCACTCCGGCAGGCGGCCCATGCTGTAGTGCGCCGCAGGCCTGCGGCGGCCCGCGTAGTGGTGGTGCAGGAACTCCGCCTTGTACGTGGCCATGTCGACGCCGACCGGGCAGTCCGAGCGGCATCCCTTGCAGGCCAGGCACAGGTCCAGCGCGTCCCGGACCTCCGGCGAGCGCCAGCCGTCGGTCACCAGCTCCCCGGCGAGCATCTCGTGCAGCAGGCGGGCGCGCCCGCGCGTGGAGTGCTCCTCCTCGCCCGTGACGCGGAAGGAGGGGCACATCACCGACGGGCCCGCCGGAGAGGGAGTACGGCACTTCGCGACCCCGACACACCGCCGTACCGCCGCCGTGAAGTCGCCGCCGTCGGACCGGTAGCCGAAGGCCACGTCCACCGGCTCGCGCGGCAGGACCGCGAAGCGCAGGTCGGCGTCCAGGGGCGCCGGGCGGACCAGGATGCCGGGGTTGAGGAGGTCGTCGGGGTCCCAGACCGCCTTCGCGCGTTCGAAGAGCGCGACCGTCTCCGGCCCGTACATCACCGGCAGCAGCTCCGCCCGCGCCTGCCCGTCGCCGTGCTCACCCGACAGGGACCCGCCGTGGGCGACGACCAGACGGGCGAGTTCCTCGGAGAAGCGGCGGAAGCGGGCCACGCCGGGCCCGGTCAGCAGGTCGAAGTCGATGCGGACGTGGATGCAGCCGTCGCCGAAGTGGCCGTACGGCGTGCCGCGCAGGCCGTGGGTGGCGAGCAGGGCGCGGAAGTCGCGCAGGTAGGCGCCCAGGCGGGCGGGCGGTACGGCGCAGTCCTCCCAGCCCGGCCAGGCCTCGGCGCCGTCGGGCATACGGGTCGCCGTGCCGGCGGCGTCCTCGCGGATGCGCCACAGCGCGCGCTGCCCGGCCGGGTCGGTGACGACCAGCGCGTCGAGAGTGTCGGCCGCGCGTGCGATCTCCTCCGCACGCGCGCGTGCCTGCGCCGCCGTCTCCCCGCCCGTCTCCACGAACAGCCAGGCCCCGCCCCGGGGCAGCCCGGCCGCGTCCGCCGGCACCAGGTCGGCGGCCATCCCCTCCACGGTCAGCGGCCCGTACGGCAGCAGGCCCGCCGCCGCCTCCGCGGCCGCGCTCTCGTCGGCGTACCCGAGGACGGCGAGGGCACGCGCGCGTGGCGCCTCGACGAGCGTGACGACCGCTTCCGTGAGGACGCCGAGCGTGCCCTCGGAGCCGCAGAAGGAGCGGGCGACGTCCGCGCCCTTCTCCGGCAGCAGCGCGTCCAGGGCGTAGCCGGAGATACGGCGGGGCAGGTCGGGGAAGCCGGTGCGCAGGCGTTCGAGGTCGCCGAGGACCAGGTCCCGCAGCCCCTCGGGTGCCCCGGCCCAGCCCTGTCCGAGCCGCAGCCGCTGTCCGCGCGCGGTGACGACGGCCAGCTCCCGCACGCTGTCGGCGGTCGTGCCCCAGGCCACCGAGTGCGAGCCGCAGGAGTTGTTGCCGATCATCCCGCCGAGGGTGCAGCGGCTGTGGGTGGACGGGTCGGGGCCGAAGCGCAGGCCGTGCGGGGCGGCGGCCTCCTGGAGCCGGTCGAGGACGAGACCGGGCTGGACGACGGCGGTGCGGGCCTCCGGGTCGAGGGAGACCAGGCCGTTCATGTGCCGGGTGAAGTCCAGGACCACGCCCGTGCCGGTCGCCTGGCCCGCGATCGACGTACCGCCGCCGCGCGGCACGACCGGCACGCCGTGCTCCCGGCACACCGCCAGTACGGCCGCCACGTCGTCCGCGTCGCGCGGCGCGACGACCCCGAGCGGGACACGCCGGTAGTTGGAGGCGTCCATGGTGGTCAGGGCGCGGGCGGTGACGTCGAAACGGACATCGCCCCGGACGGCCCTGCGCAGTGCGGCTTCCAGATCCGTCATGCACCCAGCCAACCAGTCCGTCCGTTCCCCGCGCGTGTCTCAGCCGACGGACGGTGTTTCGACCCCGTTTCCTCCACCGGATAACCTCACCTCGTGGCTGAGATCCAGATTCCTGCTGACATCAAGCCCGCCGACGGTCGATTCGGCGCGGGCCCCTCCAAGGTGCGGGTGGAGGCGCTGGACGCCCTGGCCGCCACCGGTACCTCTCTGCTCGGCACCTCCCACCGCCAGGCCCCGGTCAAGAACCTGGTCGGCAAGGTGCGCGAGGGCATCTCCGAGCTGTTCCAGCTCCCCGAGGGCTACGAGGTGATCCTCGGCAACGGCGGCTCCACCGCGTTCTGGGACATCGCGACGCACGGCCTGATCGAGAACAAGTCGCAGCACCTGAACTTCGGCGAGTTCAGCTCCAAGTTCGCCAAGGCCGCCAAGCTCGCGCCGTGGCTCGCCGAGCCCACTGTCATCGCCTCCGACCCGGGCACGCACCCCGAGGCGGCCGCCGAGGCCGGTGTGGACGTGTACGCGTTCACCCACAACGAGACCTCGACCGGTGTGGCCATGCCGATCAAGCGGGTCGAGGGCGCCGACGCCGGCTCCCTGGTCCTGGTCGACGCCACCTCCGGCGCGGGCGGCCTGCCGGTGGACATCGCCGAGACGGACGTCTACTACTTCGCCCCGCAGAAGTCCTTCGCCTCCGACGGCGGCCTGTGGATCGGCGTGTTCTCCCCGGCCGCGATCGAGCGCGCCGAGCGGATCCACGCCTCGGGCCGGCACATCCCCGAGTTCTTCAGCCTGCCGACGGCGATCGACAACTCCCGCAAGAACCAGACGTACAACACCCCGGCGCTGTCCACCCTCTTCCTGCTGAACCAGCAGCTGGAGTGGATCAACGGCCAGGGCGGCCTGGACTGGGCGACCCGCCGCACGGCGACCTCCGCGCGCACGCTGTACGGCTGGGCGGAGGACGTGAAGTACGCGAACCCGTTCGTCACCGACCCGGCCAAGCGCTCGGCCGTCATCGGCACGATCGACTTCACCGACGACGTCGACGCGGCCGCGGTCGCCAAGGTGCTGCGCGCCAACGGCATCGTGGACACCGAGCCCTACCGCAAGCTCGGCCGCAACCAGCTGCGCATCGCGATGTTCCCGGCGATCGACCCGGCGGACATCGAGGCGCTGACGAGGTCCGTCGACTACGTGATCGAGCACCTGTAAGCGATCCCGGCTACGGCCTGCGGTCCTGCGGTACGGCCCTGGAGGGGAAGCCCTCCCTCCAGGGCCGTACGTGTCTCAGCCGCCTGCGCGTCTCGGCTCAGCCTTCGGCCGACTTGCTGATGTGCTCGACCACCGCTTTGAACTCCTCGGTCGGCGAGAACTCCACCAGCTCGCTGTCCTCCAGCGGCTCGGGGGCGTGCCCGGGCGCCCAGTAGTAGGCCTGGCCCGCCTCGTAGACGTGCTCGCCGTCCTTCGTCCGGATCTTGATCCTGCCGCTGAGCAGATAGCCGTAGTGCGGGCACTGGCAGAGGTCGTCGGGCAGGCCCTTGAGTGCCGAGGCGAGATCCGCGCCCTTGGGGAAGCGGAGGAAGCCGACCATCATGTCGCCCATCTCCGCCATACGTACTTCGAGGCCGTCCTCTTCCGCCATGGCGACAGGGACGTCGTCGCGGCTCAGTCCGATCATGGTTCCTCCTGGCCGGTACGGCCCCCCACCTCCCAGTGTCCGGCCGGACGGGGGCGGGCGCGAGGCAAGCGCCCGGGCGGGGCAGCCGGGGCCGGACGGCTAGGACCTGCGCCTGAGCCGGGCGATGCCGAAGAGGCCGACGCAGATGCCGGCGACGACGACGTACTCGATCCGCAGCCCGGAGTCGCCGTCGTCACCGGAGGCGCCGGAACCGCCCTTCGAGGAGGGCGACTTGGAGTCGCCGCCGGGCGCGTCCTGGGCCTCGACCGGGCTCTGGGCGCCCTCCATGCCGAGCATCAGCTTCGTGCCGTCGGCGGAGTAGGACACGGACTCGCCCTGCCCCAGCGGCACGCTGACACGGCCCAGGCGCCGGGGCTGCCCGCCGTTCCAGTCGTACGCGATGCCGCCCATGTAGCCCCGTACGACGAACTGTTCGCCGTCCGGGGAGAAGGCGGCGTCGGTGGCCCACAGGTCGATGGGCGGGCCGGGCGAGAAGACGTTGGTGCCGGAGGCGGACAACTCGGCGGGGCCGGAGTAGAGATGGCCGCCGTCCTCGCCCTTGTCGATGATGTAGACGCGGCCGGTCTTGGGGTGCACCAGGAGGGACTCGGCGTCGCGGGGGCCGTCGGAGTACTTCACGACGTACTGCGTCGCGCGGACGGTCTGGTCCTTGAGCTGGGCCGGCTCGGGCAGCCGGTAGACCCAGACGTGGTCCCAGACGACCCCGTCGTTGTCGCCGATGTCGCCGACGTAGAGCTGGTTGTCGGGCCCCACGGCGATGGCTTCCACATCACGCGGGTCGCCGACACCGGTCATGGTGACGGTCGCGACGGTCTCCCCGGTCCGGCTGTCGACGGCGTAGAGGTAGGCGCCCTCGTCCTGGTCGTTGTGGGTCCAGTAGATGCCCGGGTGCTGCCGGGACGCGGCGAGGCCGCTGGACTCGGTGATGCGCGGGTCCTTGATGGTGAAGCTCTCGTCGCCGTCGGCCGCGTACGCGGTCGTGGGCGCGGCGAGCCCGAACAGCAGGCAGGCGGCTGCGGGGAGGAGGGCGGCAAGGCGTCGGCGCATGCCCCAAGCCTGCCATCCCGGTCCCGGGACCCGAGGAGGCGAGGGCGATGATCGTGGTGGCGGTCCTCACATACCTCCCACGTCCCCTGCGTCCCACAGATCGTTCATGATGAGCGGATGCTCAGGTTCATGCCCGTAGGTGACTCCATGACGATCGGCAGCGCGGGCGAACACACATGGCGTCACCGGCTGTGGCAGCACCTGCGCGACACGTACGGCGGCCCGTTCACCCTCGTGGGCCCGCGCGAGACGCTGTACGACCAGGCCGCGCAGGAGCCGACGTCGTACGACTACGCCGACCCGGACTTCCCCCGCGCGCACCTCGCGGGCTGGGGCGAGGGCTGGCAGCACATGGTCCCGCTCATCGCGGAGGCGGTCCGGACGTGCCGCGCGGACGTGCTGCTGGTGTCGCTGGGCCTCATCGACCTGGGCTTCTACACGAACGCCGAGCAGACGGCGGACAACGTCCGCGCCTTCGTGACGCAGGCCCGCTCCGTGAACCCCCGCATCCGGATGGTGCTGCTGCCGGTCATCAGGAACGTCCGCGCGGAGGGGGACCCGGACTTCGCCGCCCAGGTGCACCTCTTCAACGACCTCCTCGCCAAGGCCGTGACCGACCTCGACGCGCCGGGCTCACCTCTGGTGCTGGCCTCGGTCCCCGACTCGTACGACTTCCACGGCGACACCTACGACGGCACCCACCCGAACGCGAGCGGCGAGCACAAGCTGGCGGAGGCCTTCGCCGAGGCGATGTGGGCGGAGTGGGGCTGGGGGGCGGCGTACGAGGTCCGTACGTGACCTTGTGACCGTGCGTATCGTTGTACTGCGCGGCTGTGCTCGTCGGTGGGGCAGCCGGGGAGGAGCGCCACGATGACCGTCGTCGAAGACAGGATCGCGATGGCTGACGAGAGCGACGAGCTGACCTTGGACGTCATGTTCGGGTGGCTTGAGAAGATGCCCATCCCCGAGGGAACGAAAGCAGAGATCGTCGGGGGGAACATCTTTATGACGCCTCAGCGGGACACCCACTGGGAGATCATCGCCGCCATCTACGACCAGCTTCGCAACAAATACCCCCGCAGCCGCGTCAAGTCGGACGTACGCATCGACTACCCCGGACACCTCAACGGCTTCGCGACCGACGTGACACTGCTCGCCCGGGATGCCGAGAAGAACGAACGAGGTCTGTGGCGGTACCAGGACGTCGTCTTCGTGGTGGAGGTCATCTCCCAACGCACAGCCGTCAACGACTACGGCCCTAAAAAGACCGCATACGCCCGCGCGGAGGTACCGGTCTATCTGATCGCCGACCCCTACCTGGGGCGCTGCCACCTCTACACCGACCCCAAGGACGGCGACTACGCCACCGAGACCAAGATCCGCTTCGGCGACGAGGTGGACCTGACGGGGACCCCCCTCGGCCTCGTCCTCAAGACCGACGAGTTCCCCCGGGACTGAGCGACACAGGCTCCTTGCATAGAGCGCACTCCAAGCCGTTGGCTTGGAGACCATGAAGTACACGCAGCTCGGACGCACCGGACTCAAGGTCAGCCGACTGGTCCTCGGCACGATGAACTTCGGACCGCAGACGGACGAGGCGGACAGCCACGCCATCATGGACGCGGCGCTGGACGCGGGGATCAACTTCTTCGACACGGCCAATGTGTACGGCTGGGGTGAGAACAAGGGCCGTACGGAGTCGATCATCGGCAGCTGGTTCGCCAAGAGCGCGGCCAACCGCGACAAGGTCGTGCTCGCCACGAAGGTGTACGGGAACATGGGCACGGACGGCGAGCCCTGGCCGAACCACGACAAGCTGTCGGCCCTCAACATCCGGCGGGCCGTGGACGCCTCGCTGAAGCGCCTGGGGACCGACCACATCGACCTGTACCAGTTCCACCACATCGACCGGGCCACGCCGTTCGAGGAGATCTGGCAGGCCATCGACACCCTCGTCGCGCAGGGCAAGATCCTCTACGCCGGGTCCAGCAACTTCCCCGGCTACAAGATCGCCCAGGCCAATGAGACAGCCGCGCGGCGAGGCTCGTACGGGCTCGTCAGTGAGCAGTGTCTGTACAACCTCTACGAGCGCCGCGCCGAGATGGAGGTCGTCCCGGCCGCGCAGGACTACGGGCTGGGGGTCATCCCCTGGTCGCCGCTGCACGGAGGTCTGCTCGGCGGGGTCGTCCGCAAGGAGGTCGAGGGCGGGCGGCGCTCCAGCGGGCGTACCGCCGACGCGCTCAAGGACGCGGCCGTACGGGCCAAGGTGCAGTCGTACGAGGAGCTGCTCGACAAGCACGGGCTGGAGCCCGGCGAGGTCGCGCTGGCGTGGCTGCTGACCCGGCCGGGTGTGACGGGGCCGATCGTGGGGCCGCGTACGGCGGAGCAGCTTCAGTCGGCGCTGCGGGCGGTCGAGCTGGAGCTGTCGCCGGAGCTGCTCGCCGGGCTGGACGAGATCTTCCCCGGGCCCGGGCCCTCCCCGGAGGCCTTCGCCTGGTAAGCCCTAAGGGCCGTGCGGCGGCCTGGGGCGAACTACCTCCCCAGGGCCGCCGCCACCGCCACCACGACGAACATCAGCACGAGCGCACCGGCCATGATCCGGTTCCGGGTCTTCGGGTCCACGGGAACGAGCCTAACCGGCCGCGCCCAGTGGCCAGCGGGCGACCGCCTCGTAGCGGGGCTGTTCACCCGGCACGCCGGAGGCCGGCAGGTTGCTGCGGACCAGCACCAGCTCGCCCACGGTCCAGGTGCGGCTGACGAACGTGGCCAGCGCGTCCGTGTACGCCCTCACGTTCACGGCGTCGCGGCTGCGGGCCACCGTGAGGTGGGCCTTGTAGCGGCGGTGCTCCCCCATGTCGAGGCCCGCCTTGCGGGCGGCGGCCTCGCTGCGGTCGGCCAGCAGCCGCATGGACGCCACATCGCCGTCGGCCCCCGCCCACAGGGCGCGGCCGTGGCCGAACTGGCCCCCTCCGCTCACCGCGAGCGGGAAGGGGGCCGTGCGGTGGGCGGCGCGCTCCAGGCGGGCCGACAGGTCGGGTACGACGGTGTCGTCGACCTCACCGTAGAAGGCGAGAGAAGTGCCAGCCGGGGCGGCCGGTCCAGCGGAGCCGGTCCGCGCCGGGGAGCCGTTTCAGCGCCTCCACCTCGGCGGCCAGTTCCCCGACCACCTCGTCCGGGGGCAGCACGGCGGCGAAGAGTCTCATGGTGCTCACCCTGCCATCAGGCCGCCGCCGCGAGCTCCTCCCGCCGCTCGCGCGGCACGAACCGCACGCTCGGGTGGCCGTGGCGCCAGCCCACGGACAGGCGCAGGCCGCCCGTGCGGGCCAGGATCACGGCGATGACGGCCGCGGCGAGGGCCGCGACGGCGCCGCCCGCGGCGAGGCCGGCGCGGGGGCCGTAGGTGTCGGTGATCCAGCCGGCGATGGGCGCGCCGATCGGGGTGCCGCCGAGGAACACCATCATGTAGAGGGACATGACGCGGCCGCGCATGACCGGGTCGGTGGCCATCTGGAGGCTGGTGTTGGCGGTGACGTTGATGGTCATGCCGAACAGGCCCAGCGGGATCATCAGCGCGGCGAACATCCACAGGGTGGGCGCCCCGGCCGCGACGACCTCGATCAGGCCGAACAGCAGCGCGGCCGTGCTGACCACGCGCAGGCGGGCCGTGCCGCGGCGGGCGGCGAGCAGGGCTCCGGCGACGGAGCCGACGGCCATGAGGGTGTTGAAGAGGCTGTAGGTTCCGGCGCCCGCGTGGAAGACGTCGTCGACGAAGGCGGCGAGGTAGACGGGGAAGTTGAAGGCGAAGGTGCCGACGAACCCGACGAGCACGATCGGCCAGATCAGCTCGGGGCGGCCGGAGACGTAGCGCAGGCCCTCGCGCAGCTGTCCCTTGCCGCGCGGGGCACGCTCGACGGCGTGCAGTTCGCGGGCGCGCATCAGCAGCAGCCCCGCGATGGGCGCGACGAAGGACAGGCCGTTCAGCAGGAACGCCCAGCCGGTGCCCACGCCGGTGATCATCAGGCCGGCCACCGCGGGGCCGATCAGGCGGGCGGACTGGAAGTTGGCCGAGTTGAGGCTGACGGCGTTCTGCAGCTGGTCGGGGCCGACCATCTCGGTGACGAAGGACTGGCGGGCCGGGTTGTCGACGACCGTGGCGAGGCCGACGGCGAAGGCGGCGACGTAGACGTGCCACACCTGGACCTGGCCGGTGATCGTCAGGGCGGCCAGCGCGAGGCCGGTGAGGGCCATCGCTGTCTGGGTGACCAGGAGCGTGGGCCGCTTGGGCAGGCGGTCGACGAGGACGCCGCCGTAGAGGCCGAACAGGAGCATCGGGAGGAACTGCAGGGCGGTGGTGACGCCCACGGCGGTGGCGGAGCCGGTGAGGCTGAGCACCAGCCAGTCCTGGGCGATGCGCTGCATCCAGGTGCCGATGTTGGAGACGGCCTGGCCGAGGAAGAAGAGGCGGTAGTTCCTGATCTTCAGCGAGCTGAACATCGAGGACCGGGTGGATGGAGTAGGGGTGGTCGGTGCGGGTGCGGAAACTGTTCCGGGGCCCGTACTCAAGAGCGTTCGCCTCCTCGGTGCGACTTACAGATGTGCGAGCTTCTCCAGCACGGGGGCGGCGGCGCGCAGTTTGGCCCACTCGTCCTCGTCGAGGTCCTCGACGAGCGCGGCCAGGAACGCGTTGCGCTTGCGGCGGCTCTCCTCGAGCATCGCCTCGGCCTGCTCGGTGCGGGTGACGACCTTCTGGCGCCGGTCCTCGGGGTGCGGCTCGAGCCGGACCAGGCCCTTGGCCTCCAGCAGCGCGACGATCCGGGTCATGGACGGCGGCTGGACGTGTTCCTTGCGGGCCAGTTCGCCCGGGGTCGCCCGGCCGCACAGGGACAGGGTGCCCAGCACCGACATCTCGGTGGGGCTCAGCGACTCGTCGACCCGTTGGTGCTTGAGGCGGCGGGAGAGCCGCATCACGGCGGAGCGCAGGGAGTTCACGGCGGCAGCGTCGTCGCCATGGGTGAGGTCCGGCATGTTCCTTAGCTTAACTCATTACTCTGACTAAAGACCACTCGGGACGGGCCGGATGCCCGTGACCCTCGCCACTCAAACACCCGGGTCACCCGTACGAGTGAGCCGATTCCGGAAAGTGACGCATCGGCCACCCGTGTCCGGCGACCCTCGTGTGCATGGGGACCAGCGTGCTCAGCCTGCGGATAGACGGGGAGCTGCTCGAACGGCTCCGGCACCATGCGGCGAAAAGAGGAATGAGCGTCCAGGACTATGTCGTCCGGACGCTCATCCGTGATGACTTCGACGAACGGTTCCAGTCCGCCGTCGAGGAGACCGAGAAGTTCTACGGCCTCACATGAACGATCAGGTCAGTCCCAGCGCCGGCATCAGGTAGTAGAAGGCGAACACCGCCGAGACCACGTACATCGCGGCCGGGATCTCCTTGGCCCGCCCGGCCGCCAGGCGCATCGCCACGAACGTGATGAAGCCCATGCCGATGCCGTTGGTGATCGAGTAGGTGAACGGCATCATCACCATCGTCACGAACGCCGGGACGGCGATCGTGTGGTCCGCCCAGTCGATCTCCTTGACCGACCCGGCCAGGATCAGGAAGCCGACCGCGAGCAGGGCCGGGGTGGCCGCCTGGGACGGGACCATCGTGGCGATCGGCGTGAGGAACAGCGCGACGGCGAAGAGGCCGCCCGTGACGATGTTCGCGAAGCCGGTGCGGGCGCCCTCGCCGACACCGGCCGTGGACTCCACGAAGGCGGTGGTGGCCGAGGAGGAGCTGGCGCCGCCCGCGGCGACCGCGATCCCGTCGACGAACAGCACCTTGTTGATGCCGGGCATCTGGCCCTGTGCGTCGGTCAGCCTGGCCTCGTCGCTCACGCCCATGATCGTGCCCATGGCGTCGAAGAAGCAGGACAGCAGGACCGTGAAGACGAACAGGATGCCGGTCAGTACGCCGACCTTCTCGAAGCCGCCGAACAGGCTGAACTCGCCGATCAGGCCGAGGTCGGGGGTGGCGACCGGGTTGCCCGGCCACTTGGGCGTCGTCAGGCCCCAGGACGGGACCGTCGCGACGGCCTCGATGATCACCGCGAGGACGGTCATGGCGACGATCGAGATCAGGATCGCGCCGGGCACCTTGCGGACGATCAGCGCGAGCGTCAGCAGCGCGCCCAGGACGAACACCAGCACCGGCCAGCCGTTGAGGTGACCGGTGCCGCCCAGCTGGAGCGGGACGGTGGTGTGGGCGGCGTCCGGGATGCGGGAGACGAAGCCGGAGTCGACCAGGCCGATCAGCATGATGAACAGGCCGATACCGATGGAGATGGCCTTGCGCAGGCCGAAGGGCACCGCGTTCATCACGCGCTCGCGCAGGCCCGTCGCCACCAGCAGCATGACCACGAAACCGGCCAGCACGACCATGCCCATGGCGTCCGGCCAGGACATGCGCGGGGCCAGCTGGAGGGCGACGACGGAGTTCACGCCGAGACCGGCGGCCAGCGCGATCGGCACATTGCCGATGACGCCCATCAGCAGCGTGGTGAACGCCGCCGTCAGGGCCGTCGCGGTGACCAGCTGGCCGTTGTCGAGCTGGTGGCCGTACATGTCCTTCGCGCTGCCCAGGATGATCGGGTTCAGCACGATGATGTAGGCCATCGCGAAGAAGGTGGCGAAACCACCTCGGACCTCGCGGGACAGGGTGCTGCCGCGCTCGGAGATCTTGAAGTAGCGGTCGAGAGCGCCGTACGCGGGCGCGCCGCCCGGCTGCTCCGGAGCGGGGACCTTGGCGGGGGCCGAGGTGGACATTTGTTGGTTCCTACGAGCAGAAGTGGTCAGAGGTAAACGGTTTCAGTATGAACAGATGAGTTTCCCGCTGGCCATCTCCGCGCGTAGACCTGATCGCCTCGTACACTGCCCTCCATGGCGAAGTGGACCCCCAAGCACGAGGCGCCGGAACCCCTGGAAGGGCCGGTGGTTCCGACCATCGTCGGCGGCACGATCCTCTGGTTCGTCCTCTTCCTCGCGCAGCTGCCGTTCTACGGCTGGTTCGACGACCGCGGGCACGCCTGGTGGGTGTGGACCTGCCTGGCGGGCGCGGGCCTGGGGCTGATCGGCATCTGGTACGTCCGCAAGCGGGACGCCGCGATCAAGCGGGCGGCGGCCGCCGAGCACCCGGACGTGGCCACCCCGTAACCCCCGTACGACCACGGCACTACACGCGTCCTCCCGTGGTCGGAACTTCCCCCTGCTCGGCGGGTGAACGCCCGCCTCCGCACGTACCGTCGAATGCATGACGCACACCGACGCGGGCGCCGAACTCGATCCTGTGCATCCCCTGTCCGCGCCCTCCGCGCCGGCGGACGGCCTCACCGCGGCCGAGGTCGCCGAGCGGGTGGCCGCCGGCCGGGTCAACGACGTGCCGGTGCGCAGCAGCCGGTCCGTCGCCGAGATCGTCCGCGCCAACGTCTTCACGCGGTTCAACGCGATCATCGGTGTGCTGTGGCTGATCATGCTGGTCGTCGCGCCGATCCAGGACAGCCTGTTCGGCTTCGTGATCCTCGCCAACACCGGCATCGGCATCGTCCAGGAGTGGCGGGCGAAGAAGACCCTGGACTCCCTCGCGGTGATCGGCGAGGCCCGCCCGACGGTGCGCCGGGACGGTACGGCCGTACAGGTCGCGACGTCGGAGATCGTGCTGGACGACGTCATCGAGGTCGGGCCCGGCGACAAGGCCGTCGTGGACGGAGTGTGCGTCGAGGCGGACAGCCTGGAGGTCGACGAGTCGCTGCTGACCGGTGAGGCCGACCCGGTCGTCAAACGGCCCGGCGACCAGGTGATGTCCGGCAGCTTCGTGGTCGCGGGCGGCGGCGCCTTCCGGGCCACCAAGGTCGGGCGCGAGGCGTACGCCGCGCAGCTCGCCGAGGAGGCCTCCCGCTTCACGCTCGTGCAGTCCGAGCTGCGCTCGGGCATCTCCACGATCCTCAAGTACGTGACGTGGATGATGGTCCCGGCCGCGCTCGGCCTGATCGTCACCCAGTTGGTCGTGGAGAGCAACGACCTGCGCGGCTCCGTCGCCCGCACGGTCGGCGGCATCGTGCCGATGGTCCCCGAGGGCCTGGTGCTGCTCACCTCGGTCGCCTTCGCGATAGGCGTCGTCCGGCTCGGCCGGAAACAGTGCCTGGTGCAGGAGCTCCCCGCCATCGAGGGCCTGGCCCGCGTCGACACGGTCTGCCTGGACAAGACCGGCACCCTCACCGAGGGCGGCATGGACGTGACGGAGCTGCGCGTCCTCGACGGCTACGACGAGGGGTACGTCCATCAGGTGCTGGGCGCGCTCGGTGAGTCCGACCCGCGGCCCAACGCCTCCCTGAAGGCGATCATCGACGCCTATCCCGACAGCGAGGAGTGGCGCTGCACCGAGTCCCTGCCGTTTTCCTCGGCCCGCAAGTACAGCGGCGCCACCTTCAGCGAGGGCGACGGCGAGAGCGGCACCTGGCTGCTCGGCGCCCCGGACGTGCTGCTCGCCGACGACGACCCGGCCCTCGGCGAGACCGAGCGGCTCAACGAGGCGGGGCTGCGGGTGCTGCTGCTGGCGCGTGCCGCCCGCGAGCTGGACGACCCCGAGGTCGCGCGCGATGCCGAGCCGGCCGCGCTGGTGGTGCTGGAGCAGCGGCTGCGCCCGGACGCCGCGGACACGCTGCGGTACTTCGCCGAGCAGAACGTCCGCGCGAAGGTCATCTCCGGCGACAACGCGGTGTCGGTGGGCGCGGTCGCGAGCAAGCTGGGCCTGGCGGGGTCGGTGGTCGACGCGCGGCGGATACCGGCCGAGCGGGAACCCATGGCCGAGGCCCTGGACGAGGGCACGGTGTTCGGGCGGGTCACCCCGCAGCAGAAGCGGGACATGGTGGGCGCGCTGCAGTCCCACGGCCACACGGTCGCCATGACCGGCGACGGCGTCAACGACGTCCTGGCGCTGAAGGACGCCGACATCGGGGTCGCGATGGGCTCGGGCTCGGAGGCGACCCGCGCGGTCGCGCAGATCGTGCTGCTGAACAACAGCTTCGCGACCCTGCCGTCGGTGGTCGCCGAGGGCCGCCGGGTCATCGGCAACATCACGCGCGTGGCGACGCTGTTCCTGGTCAAGACGGTCTACTCGGTGCTGCTGGCGGTGCTGGTGGTGTGCACGCGCGTGGAGTACCCGTTCCTGCCCCGCCATCTGACCCTGCTGTCCACCCTGACGATCGGCGTCCCGGCGTTCTTCCTGGCCCTCGCGCCCAACAAGGAACGGGCCAGACCGCACTTCGTACGGCGGGTCATGCGGTACGCGATCCCGGGCGGGGTCGTGGCGGCGGCCGCGACCTTCACGACGTATGTCATCGCCGGGAACCACTACCACGGCGAGGGCGCGCTGGACGCCGAGACCAGCGCCGCGACCCTGACGCTGTTCCTGGTGTCGATGTGGGTGCTGGCGATCATCGCCCGGCCCTACACCTGGTGGCGCGTGCTGCTGGTCACGGCGATGGGCGGCGCGTTCCTGCTGGTCCTGGTCGTGCCGTGGCTGCAGGAGTTCTTCGCGCTGCGACTGGTCGGCATGGAGATGCCGTGGCTCGCGGTCGGCATCGCGGCGGGGGCGGCGGTCGTCCTGGAGTTCGTGTGGAGATGGGTCGACCGCCGCTTTCCCGCGTAGAACCGCTTACCTCACGTCGACGGCGTCCTCGCGGGAGACGGACGGGCCGTTGGTGTTGATGTTGTAGCCGCCGCCTTCATAGGCGAAGCGGTAGGAGCCGTCCTGCGTGGCGGTCGTGGTCTCGCTCAGCAGGCCCGTGGAACCGGACTTGGTCTGCGTGACCGACGTCCACTCGGTCGCGCCCTTCTTCCTGAACTCGAGGTTCACCCACTGGCCCGCGAGCGGGCCGTAAGTGCCCGTCTCCCAGCCGGCGCGGGTCAGCTTGCCCGTGACGGTGAGGGTGCGGCCCTTGGCGATCGGCTCGGGCGAGGCGTTGATCGTCAGCGCGGTGTTGCGCTGGATCTTGACGCCCTTGTACGACGTGTTCGAGGTGACGCTGTTGTCCTTGGCCTCGACCTGGACGGCCACCCGCCAGCTCCCGGCCAGGTAGTCGGCGAACAGGTCGCCCACGCCCTCGGGGTTGTTCAGACCGGGGCGGGCCGTGACGGTCAGCTTGCACGTCGAGGTGGTGTCGGACGTGGCCGTGCAGGTGGCCGCCTTCTCGTTCTGCGGCAGCAGACCTTCGACGTCGGTCACGGAGTTCGAGCCGCGCCACAGGTACACGCTCGCGTCGGCGATGCCGCTCGGGTGACTCGCCGTCACGGACACGGAGAACGTCTTGGCGCTCTGGCTGCCGACGAGGACGTTCTTGCCGCCGTGGACCGTGACGTCGGAGACGACCGGCCCGTTCTCGGGCGCCAAGTCACCGAACCGCGGCCCGGCGACGACGGGCGCGACCGAGCCGCCCGGGACGGCCTGCGTGGTCACGTCGACGTGGTCCGCGACGGAGACGGCACCCGTGGTCGTCGTGGCACCGGCGTAGGAGTAGCGGTAGTAGCCGTCGTACGTCGCGGTGGTGGTCGCGCTCAGGGCGCCCGTGGCGCTGGACTTGACGGTCTTCAGCGTCGTCCAGCTGGTCGTGCCCTGCTTCTTGTACTGGAGCTTCACGTACTGGCCGGCGATACCGCCGTAGTAGTGGGTGTCCCAGTTCGCGCGGGTCAGCTTGCCGATGACCGTGATGGTCCTGCCCTTGGTGACCGGCTCCGGGGTGGCGTTGACGGCCAGCTTCGCCAGGCGCTGGTACTTGACGGTGCCCAGGCCGTCCTGCTCGGACTTGCCGACCTTGTCCCAGTCGATGGGGTCGGGTTCCTCCAGGTCGTCGTCGACCGGGTCGTTCTGTCCGTTCCAGTCGATGGAGTAGGCGCCGATGTTGTACGTGGTGGCGTCCGCGTTGTCCAGGTCATGGCCCGGACGGAAGTAGATCGAGCCCCCGCAGCTGGCGACCGTGGCCGTGACCGCCTCGCAGGAGGCCCAGATGTGCTGGACGCGCCGGTCGTCGGGGGCCGCGCCGACGGGCGTGAACGTGAGGAGGTGATCCATGTCCTGCAGATCGGCGCCGGCGGGGTGCGTGAGCGTGTAGCTGAACGGCGCCCTCACCGAGCCGGCGGTCCCCGCGACGATCGGCTTGCCGTTGTTGACCTTGACGTTGGAGTACTTGAAGTTCAGCGCATACGGCTTGCCGTCGTGGGGATCGTCGGCGGCCAGCGCGGCCGGGGCGGCGAGGGCGGTCAGGGCGAGGGCGCCGGAGACGGCGGCCGTGGTGACACGGGTTCGCATGAGAGTCCTTCTTCCGGTTACTGCACGTCGACGGCGTCCTCGCGGGAGGCGACGGCCGAGGTGGTCGTGGCGCCGGCGTAGACGTAGCGGTAGGAGCCGTCGTAGGTGGCGGTCGTGGTGGTCTTCAGTGCGCCCGTGGAGCTGGACTTGATGGTCTTGAGCGTGGTCCAGCCGGTCGTGTTCTTCTTCTTGTACTGGAGCTTCACGTACTGGTTCGCGAGGGCGACGTAGGTGTCCTTCTCCCAGTCGGCGCGGGTCAGCCTGCCCGTGACCGTGAGGGTCCTGCCCTTGCGGATCGGCTCGGGGGAGGCGTTGACCGTCAGCACGGACTTCCGCAGGACCTTGTGGGTCGTGTAGCTCTCGTTCCAGTAGCGGCTCTCGTCACCGGCGACCGCGCCGACCTCCACGGGCCGGGTGCCGGCCTGGCGGTTGGAGTACAGGAGGTTGAGGGGCTCGTGGTCCCCCTCCTCGGGGTAGTCGGGACCCACCACGTCGAGCGTGATGGTGGCCTCGCAGTGCGAGGTGGTGGCCGACATGGGGGTGCAGTCCAGCCAGGAGGCGCCGTTGATGTCGTCCACCACGTACCCGTAGACCGAGAGCCAGGCGCCCTTGATGCCGGTGGGGTGGCTGGCGTTCAGCGACACCTTGAACGTCACGCTGCTGGTGCCGGCCACGATCGGCTTGCCGTCGTTGACCACGACGTCGGAGACGGTCGGGGCGACTTCCGCCGCGGTGGAGGCCTGCGCGGCCGGGACGGCGAGCGCGGACAAGGCGAGGGCGCCGGAGACGGCGGCCGTGGTGACACGTGCAAACATGGATTTTCCTTCCGGTGCTGGAATTCGATACCGGGGCCCCGGAGGGGGCCCGGCCCCGGGGAACGCCAGGGGCCGGGCGGGGCGGTGCTGATGCGTGCGCTTACCGCACTTACTGCAGGTACAGGACTTACTGCACTTACCGCACGTCGACGTAGTCACCCGGCGACACGGTCATCGGGGACGTCGTGGTGGACGCGCCGGAGAAGTAGAAGCGCCAGGTGCCGTCGTACACAGCGGTGTTGCTGGTGCTGATGGCGCCGTAGCTGTTCGACTTGGCGGTCTTCACCTTGGAGTACGCGGTGCTGCCGGCCTTCTTGAACTGCAGCTGCATGTACTGGTTGGTGAACTTGCTGTAGGTGCCCGTCTCCCAGTTGGCCCGGGTGAACGTGCCCTTGATGGAGAGGGTCTTGCCCTTGGCGATCGGCTCCGGCGAGGCGTTGATGCTGAGCACGGCGTTCCGCTGGACCCGGTGGGTCTTGTAGAAGTCGTTCCAGTACTCGCTGTTGTCGCCCGCGAGCACACCGACGCCCACGTGCCAGGTGCCGGCCAGCGCGTTCTTGTACAGGTCACCGATGCCCTCGGAGTCGTTGAGACCGGGGCGGGCCGTGATGGTCATCTTGCAGTTGGCCGTGGTGTCGGAGACGGCCGCGCAGGACAGGTCGTCGTTCGGCGGGAGCCAGCCGTCGAGACCGGCCTCCGGGTCCGTGCCGTGCCACAGGTCGATGTAGACGTCCTGCACGCCGCTCGGGTGGCTCGCCGTCAGGGACACGGTGAAGGTCTTGGCGGTGCCGCTGCCGACGACCACGCTCTTGCCGCCGTTGATCTTGACGTTGGAGACGACCGGGGCCTCCTGCGCCGTCACGGACTCCGACCGGAACTTGGCGGAGCCGCCGAAGCGCTCGGCGGCGCTCGGACGGTCGATGCCGGCCGAGTCACCGGAGACGGCCTGCGCGGCCGGCATGACGAGAGCGGACAGAGCGAGGGCGCCGGTGACCGCGGCGACAGTGGTGCGCGTACGCATGGAGGTCCTTCAGGGTGCTCGGGGGTGCCCGGAGGCGGTGGAGGGGGACGCCCGCCCCGGCCGGCTGCCGGGGCGGGCGGGGGTGGGTCACGGGGACCCGGGGGTGTTACTGCACGTCGACGTAGTCGGCCGCGGAGGGCGTCGGGGCGCTGACGGAGTTGCCGGCGAACCAGAAGCGGTAGTAACCGTCGTAGGTGGCGGTCGTGGTGGTGCTCAGGGCGCCCGTGGTGGTGGCCTTGACCGTCTTCAGGGTGCTGTACGTGTTCGTGCCGGCCTTCTTGTACTGGAGCTTCACGTACTGGCTGCCGTAGCCGTTCCAGACGCCGGTCTCCCAGTTGGCGCGGGTCAGCTTGCCGGTGACGGTGACCGTCTTGCCCTTGCGGACCGGCTCCGGGGCGGCGTTGGTCGAGACCTTGGTGGCGCGCTGGAGCTTGAAGGCGCCGGCCTTCTCCTTCCAGAGGTAGTCGCCGTCCTTGGCGTCGATCCAGGCGTCGACGTACCAGGTGCCGGAGTTGTTGTTGAACAGGTCGCCGACCCGCGGGTCCACCGTGACCCAGCCGACGCAGGTCGACGTGGTGGCGCTGGAGGCCGTGCAGGTGGGCTTGCTGGTGGTGAGCAGGCCGTAGTTCGGGCCGTAGAGGTCGAACTCGTCGGCACCGAGGATGCCGGAGTTGTCCGTGGCCGTGACGGCGACCTTGAACTTCACCGCGGTCGTGCCGACGTACACCTTGTTGGTGATGTTGACGGCGACCTTGGTGATGGCGGTGTCACCCTGCGAGCCGTCGGCCTGGGCGGCCGGGACGGCGAGAGCGGACAGGGCCAGGGCGCCGGTGACGACGCCGAGGGTGGCACGCATGCGCATGTCTCTTCCCCATTGAGACGGGACCTCGTTGCCCTTCGTGGCACACGGCTCGTGAGCGCGGCGAGGTCCGAGAGATCTAGGAGTCTGTTGACTCGGAAGATCAGATCTGTGACGGCTGGGAATGGTTGTACGACTGGCGAAGATTTTGTTCGAGGTTGGCCGAGCCCCGGTGCGGGGCCCGGCCGGCTGTGTACGGGACGCCCCGACCGTGCCTACTGCACGTCGACGTGGTCGGCCACGGAGACGGACGGCGCGTTGCGCGCGTCACCGGCGTAGGAGAGGCGGTAGTAGCCGTCGTACGTCGCCGTGGTGGTGGCGGTCAGGGCGCCGGTGGACGACGACTTGATGGTCTTCAGCGTGGTCCAGGTGGACGTGCCCGCCTTCTTGTACTGCAGCTTCACGTACTGGTGGGGCAGCGGGACATAGCCGTACTCGAAGGCGTACTCGGCGGTGGTGAGCTTGCCCGTGGCGGTGATGGTCCTGCCCTTGCGGACCGGCTCCGGGGAGGCGTTGACCCGCACGATGGTGTGGCGCTTGGTCTCGAAGGTCTTGACGTTCTCGTTCCGGTAGGTGCCGCCGTTCTTGTCGGTCACCGTCACGAGGGTGTTCCAGCTGGAGCCGTCCCCGCGCCACGGACGGAGGATGAACGTCGCCCGGCAGGTGGCGGTGGTGGCGTTCACCTCGGTGCAGTCGAGCAGGCGGTCGGGGGTCTCGGGCCCCGACATGTCGGGCCAGCTGTCGTCGTCGAGGTCGTCGGGGGAGGCCAGCGTGCCGCCGCTCCAGAGCGTGGCGTCGACGCTCTTGACGCCCGCCGGGGCCTTCACGGTCATGGACACGCTGACAGGCTTGACGCCGGTGGCGTTGAAGACGATCGGCTTGCCGTCGTTGACGACGACGTTCGAGACCGTGATGCCGGCCGGCACCTCGTCGGCCTGGGCGGCCGGCAGGGCGAGGGCGGAGAGGGCCAGCGCGCCGCAGACCGCGGCGGTGGTGACACGAGTACGCATGGGTTCCTTCTCGGGATTCGCGTGGTTGTCTGAGCCCGGCGCGCTTACTGCACGTCGACGGCGTCGGCCGCGGAGGCGACGGCGGCGGAGGCCGAGTTGCCGGCGTACACGAAGCGGTACGCACCGTCGTAGCCGGCCGTGGTGGTGGCGCTCACATAGCCCGAGGACGTCGACTTGACCGTCTTCAGCGTGGTGAAGGAGGTCGCGCCCTTCTTCTTGAACTGGAGCTTCACGTACTGGCCGCCATAGCCGCCGTAGGTGAGCGTCTCCCAGCTGACGCGGGTCAGCCGTCCGGTGACCGTGACGGTGCGGCCCTTGCGGACGGGCTCCGGGGAGGCGTTGGCGGTCAGCTTGGTGTGGCGCTGGAGCTTGAAGGTGCCCGCGGACTCCTTCCAGACCCAGTCCTTGTCCGAGGCGTTGATCCACGTGTCGACGCGGTAGGTGCCGGCGTTGTCGTCGGTGAGGTGCTCGGGCGCGTCGGTCCTCGGGTTGACCACGAACCCGCCTGTGCAGGTCGCGGTGGTGTCGTCGACGCGCGAGCAGCTCGGGTACTTCGCGTGGAACCAGCCGGAGTCCGGGCCGTACACGTCCAGCCACTCCGCGGACTCGGACCAGAAGCCGAAGCCGGAGTCGTCGGTCACCGTGACGCTGACGGTGAACCTCGTCTCGTCCCTGCCGACGACGACCTTGTTGTCGCCGTCGACGACGACCTTGGTGATCCGGGTGTCGCCGTAGCTGCCGTCGGCCTGTGCGGCCGGGACGGCGAGCGTGGACAGTGCCAGGGCGCCGGTGAGGACGCCGAGGGTGACACGCTTACGCATATCTGGGTTCCCCCCACGGGAAAGAGACCTCGTCGCTCTGCGACGCACGCGCACGGCTCGTGAGCGTGACGAGGCCCAAGTAGTCGAATCTCGGAGTCGTTTGACTCACCGGATCAGATCCGTGAGGGACGGGAATGGTTGTACGGCCGGTGAACAGGTGATGTCCGCCGGCCGTACAGCCCTCCCGCGGGACTCAGTCGAACCAGCGGTCCCGCGCCAGCTCCGCCGTGCGGGACGGATCCTCCAGCAGGGCCGCCACCTCGAAGCGCCGTGGCCACTGGCCGGCCGCCCAGGCGAGACCGGCGGCGACGCCCTCCAGGGTGGCGGCGTGCAGCACACCGTCGTCGGTGAGGCGCCAGTCGATCTCCACGCCGTCGACGACGAGCTCCTCGTGCTCGACGTACGAGGCCGGTGTGCGCGGGCCCAGCAGCACCCGCACCGGCTCCGGTACGTCGTGCTCGGCGCCCTCGGAGCCGACCGCCCCGGACACGGACTCGCTCAGCCGCCGCACCTGGAACAGCTCGGCCAGTTCGGCGGCGCGCGCCGGGCGGACCGGCAGCAGGGGCACGCCCTCGGTGAAGGGCAGCAGGTCGGGCGAGTCGACGACCACCGCGTCCGCGGCGTCCACGACGGCCGTGCGCCCGTCGACGACCGCCCGCAGCTCGTCCGGCAGCGTCACCTGCTCGGGGTCGAGGTCGGCCAACGCCCCGTACAGTCCGTGCAGTTGGGCGGCCGACACCTCGCGCTCCGGGTCGGCCAGCCGCTCCAGCAGCTCCGCCGCGCCACCCGGCTCGTCGAGGAGCGCGGCCACGGAGGTGCGTACGCCGAGCGCCCGCAGGACCTGTTCGTCGTCGAAGCCGGTCGCGTCGGCCTCGTCGTACAGCCCGCGCAGCAGCGGGTCCCCGCCCGCCGCCAGCAGGCCCGCGGGGCGGCGGCCGTCCAGCACCGGGTGGCCGCGCAGCCACCAGGCCGTGTACGGCCGTACGGTCTCGTGGGTGCCGTCGGGCAGCAGGATGCGCACCGGCTGGGTGAGGGCGTCCCGCAGGGGCGGCTGGGCGAGCAGGGCGAGGGCCTGCGGCCAGCGGTCGTCGTCGACGAGGTCGAGATCGCGTACGGCGACCAGCTCGGTGGCGACCGGCGGCACGGGCGAGTCGGGGAAGCGGTCGAGGATGTCCTCGCACCAGACGTCCACGGCGTCCAGCAGCCCGGCGTCGTCGGGCTCGGCGAAGTCCCCTTCCCGCGGCTCCAGTTCGTCCGGATCGAGGACGACGTCGGTGGCGCGGACGAGGGCGAAGTTCGCCAGCACCCCGCAGGCGGCCAGCGGCGCCTCGCCCCACTTCTCCGCCAGGTCGGTGTCGACCGAGGCCAGTTCACCCTCACGCATGACCTGGTGGAAGGCGCTGCCCGGCAGCACCAGCTCCCCGGCGGGCGCGAGTTCGCCGTCCTCGTCGGGCAGCGCGAGCGCGCCCAGCCAGGGCTCGTCACCGGGTTCGAGACCGGCGTCGCGGACCAGCGCGAGCACGGTGTCGGCCAGCTCCTCCGCGTCCGGGGCGTCGGCCTCCCAGTCCAGTGCGCCCTCGTCGTCCAGCGAGGCGGCGACGGCGGCCCGCACCTGGGGCGTGGTCAGCACGGCCCGCGGCGTGGCGGGCAGCGCGCCCAGCTTCTCCAGGAGCGGGTGGGCGGCGTCCTCGTGGGCGACCTTCAGCCCGAGGCGGGCCAGCATCTCGGCGTCGATGCCGGCCGCGTCCGGGGTGGGCAGCAGCACCTGCCGCGGCCCGATCGTCGTACGCCCGTCCGCGAGCGGCACGGGAAGCCCGGTCAGCCGGTCCGGGTCGACCCCGGCCAGGCTGTCGTAGAGCCGCCGCCACCAGTCGGGCTCCTTCTCGAGCCCGGCCAGCCGGTCGACTGCGTCGGTCAGCGGCACCCGGGCGACCCCGAGCGTACGCAGCTCGACGCGGCGCTCCAGGCCTGCGGGCAGCAGGGTCGGCAGCACCTCGGCCAGGACGTCCACGGTCTCGGCCCCGGCCCCCTCGACGACCTCCGCGTCCCGCGGGCGCAGCGACTCCGGCAGGTCCTCGCCGGGCCCGGCGGCGGGCGGCAGGAAGGACGTCCGCGGCAGCCGCTCCAGGATCGCCTGCCGCAGCGCCCCGTCCAGCGCGCCCTTGCCCAGCGGACCGGGCACGAGGTCGATGATCCCGGCCCCCACCGGCCGCCAGGCGGCGAGCAGTTCGGCGTAGGCGTCGGCCGCCCGCTCCACGAGATGATCGGTCAACGGTCCGGGCGCGGCATGCCGCCGGGTGGTGTCCAGCGGGAAGGACGCAATCAGCAGCGCGGGCACCCCGAGGGGCTCGTCACTGGGCGTGGGCGCGTGCACGACGGGACTCGTGCGGGGCCGGGCGGGGGCACCCTCGTCATCGACGGGCACGGCCCAGGTCACCGACCAGTACGGCCGCAGCCGCTCCTCGACGGGCCGGTCGGCGAGCAGCTCGGCCGCGAGGGAACCGTGCGCGGCGGCGGTCCGCCACCGAGTGGTCCCGTCCCGCGAATCCTCTACGACGGTCAGGTCGCCGTCGGTACGGCGGTGCAGGGTGCGGGTCTCGTCGGCCACCTCGACGACGACCTCGTCCAGACCGGGCAGGGCGAGCAGCAGGGCGTCGTCGACGGCGGCGAGGAGCCGCTCGGCGAGGTCGGCGGCGGCGGCGTCGCGCAGCGGCAGGATGACGGCGGTGTCGTAGGGCGCGGGCGCGCTGCCCTCGGCGGCGAAGGGCAACCGCAGCAGCGGCACATGCCCGTCACGCCGCCGGATCTCGTCCCCGAGGCCGGGACTGTGCAGGGCGGTCTCGGCGGCGAGGTCCCGCGCCTCGTGCAGCGACCACCGCACGCCCCCGTGCCGCCCGACGACGGCCGGCTCGTCGGTGACGGCGAGCACGGCGGCGAACCCGACCCCGAACCGCCCCACGGCGGCGGTGCCGCTCTCCCGCTTGGCGGAGGCACGCAGGGTGGCCAGCGACTCGACCCCGGCGGCGTCGAGAGGCGCACCGGTGTTGGCCGCGACCAGGACCCCGTCCCGCAGGGTGAGCCGCAGCCGGCCCGGCACCCCGGCTCTGGCGGCGGCATCCGCGGCATTCTGGGCAAGCTCCACGACGAGCCGGTCCCGGTACCCGCCGAGGACCAGATCCTCCTCGGCGTTCGCGTCCTCCCGGAACCGGGCCGGGCTGGTCGCCCACGCATCCAGGACGCCTCGCCTGAGCCGGGCGGTCCCGAACGGATCCGCACCCTCGGCCGCGGGCCGCACGAACTTGCTCACGTCCACACTCTCCTCATCGGGGTGACCTTGAAGGTACCCGTCCTTGGGGGGAGTGTGCGCTCAGCCCTCCGAGGCGTAGGCGACGAAGTCTGACCAGGCGGAGGGGGTGAGGGTGAGGAGGGGGCCGTGGGTCTGCTTGGAGTCGCGGATGTGGATGGTGTGGGGGGTATGGGCGACCTCGACGCAGGAGTCACCTTCGCTGCCGCTGCTGTAGCTGCTCTTGAACCACTTCAAGTCGTGCATGTGTCCCCCAGCAGTTGCTCAATGAAGGCCGTCGACTCACGGGGCGTGAGAGCCTGCGCCCGGATGATGCCGTAGCGCAGTTCAAGGATACGGAGGTGTCGCGGCTCGGACACGGGGCGGCCGTTGGCCACCACCGGGGACCGGCCCACCGCCGAGCCGTCCGCGAACTTCAGCACCTCGATGCCGCCGTCCACTCCAGCGTGCTCCTCGCGATCCATCGGCATCACCTGAAGCTCGACGTTGCGCTGCTGCCCGGTCTCCAGCAGATGCTCCAACTGGCTGCGCAGCGCGGCCCTGCCGCCGAGCGGTCGCCGCAGCGTCCACTCCTCCAGCACGAAGCTGATCTCCGGCCCCGGGTCCCGCTCGAAGACGCTCTTGCGGGCCACGCGCGCGGCGATGTACCGCTCCACCTCGTCAGCGCTGTATGCAGGGCGCCGCATCATGAGCAGCGCGCGGGCGTACTCCGGCGTCTGCAACAAACCGTGAATACTGAGGGGGTCGTACAGCTGGAGCTCGACCGCCTTGGCCTCCATCTTCGCCAGGGCCCGCACCTTCTTCGGGTACCGAACCTTCGCCACGTCCTCCTTCATCGCGGCGAGTAACCCCTCCGCCCGCAGCACCTCGTCCGCCCTGTCCAGATACTCCGGCTGGGGAATCCGCTTGCCGCCCTCGACCTTGTAGACGAGGTCCTCCCCGTAGCCGATGGCCTTACCGAACTCGGGGACGCGCATCCCCACGGCCTCCCTGCGCAGCTTGAGCTGTCGCCCGACCGTCGCGATGACGGCGACGCCCCATTCGTCGTCCGGGTCGACTTCCCAGCCCGGTTCCTCCGCCTGCACCGACATAAGCCCGCACCCCTCCGTCGTACGACCATGCAGCGACGCCCTACCCGTCGGCCCCACTCCGACAGCCTGGACACGGCCGGACAACGTCCGGACAGTCACCGTACGCATCGGCGTCGTCACTGTTCACGGTACGCACACGTGGCCACGCTGAGTGACGTGAACGAGCAAACAGCCATCGCCGTACGCAACTTCAGCCTCCGCCTGTCCCCCACGCCCCGCGGAGCCCGCCTCGCACGTCTCCTCGCCGTGGAGCAACTCCGCATGTGGGGCCTCCCGTCGGACCCGGCGGCGCACATCGTGGCCGAACTCGCCGCGAACGCGGTCACGCACGGCCGGGTCACGGGCCGCGACTTCCGGCTCACCGTGTACGTCGTCGGCCGGACCCTCCGTATCGAGGTGACGGACACGCGCGGTGACCGCAGCCCGGCCCCCCAACACCCGGCGCCGGACGGCGAGTCGGGCAGGGGCCTGCTGATCGTCATGGCGCTCGCCGACCGCTGGGGCGTGGCCGAAGGGCCGGCCCCGCGCAAGACGGTCTGGGCGGAGGTGACTATGCCCCGGGCACCGGCACACAGGCTGTCGTACGCCGGTGGCGCAGACGGTCTCCCCCAAGAAACAACCAGGTGAAAGGACCCCACCAAGCCCACCCCTCCCGCCATGAGAGCCCGTTCGCTCTCACGGGTGAACATCGCCAACTGGGCTGGATTTGGGCCGGGTTGTTTGCTCTACGCTCAGCGCGAGACGACCCCAGACATGCGACGGCCCTCGCAGGGACTGCCATCCCATTGCGAGGGCCTGACCACCGAGGAAGAAGCGCTTCCCGATGGACACGGAAAACCCTAGCGCGCCCCCCTGCGCCCAGTCCGGAACTGCCCGGAACAACCACCCGATCCGGCGGTCCAGTTCCCCCCACGGCGGCCTGCGCCACGACAACACCCGCCACACCACCCGCTTCACGGTGATCGGCAACCACCTGGCCCAGCACCAGGAGTTGTCGCTGCTGGCGATCGGGCTGGCGGTGCACATCCAGTCGCTGCCGAAGCACGCCCAGGTGGACATCAGGAGCCTGGCGTCGCGCTTCCCGGAGGGCGTGAACCGGATCGCCGGGGCCCTGCGGGAGCTGGAGACGCACGGCTACCTGCGCCGGGAGCGCAAGCGCGTCGCGGGGGGCCGGATCGTCACCCGTACGGTGTCCTGCAACCAGCCGGGCGCCCGCCGGGAGGCCCAGCAGCACAGGCCGGCGCCCCCCAAGAAGCGCACCCCCCGCAAGTCCCTCCCGGTGGTCCCCAAGCCGGCGCACCCGGCCCCGGGCCTCCTGCGCCAGGCCACGGACCTGCTCTCGGACCTGCGCCGCCACGACCCCCGCCTGCTCCTGTCGGCCCTCGACACGGCCCACCTGGCCCCGGGCGTCGCCGCCTGGCTGGAGAGAGACGTCACCCCCACAGCCGTACGCGACGCGTTGACGACCGACCTGCCCAGAGAGGGCGTACGCCGCCCGGCCGCCCTCCTGGCCCACCGCCTGGCAGCCCAACTCCCACCACCGCCACCCTTCCGGGCACCCGCCCCACCCCGAAGAGTCATCCACCCCCTCCAGGACTGCGAAGGCTGCGACCGCCCCTTCCGCGCCCCCTCCCCGGGCCGCTGCCGCGACTGCCGTGCCGCCTTCGCGGCTGCCACCTGAAGCGCGGTCCTCGACGAGGCGACCGCTGCCGGTCCAATGGCCTGGAGGCCGCCTAGCATGAGAGCGACGATCCTTGCCCCTGGGCACAGACGACGAGGAGCGAGCGCCATGACCATCGCCCCGGACGACGCACGACAGGGCGCTTCCCACCTGTATCGGGCCATGCGTGACTTCGTTCAGTCGATGGACGACTCCCTGCCCGGGAAGTTCGAGATCACCAAGGAAGGGATCGTTCACGACATGATGTCGCCGGGAGGGCCCCACGAGGTCACGGCCGCCCACGTCAGCCGACGTCTGGAGAGGCTCATGCCGGACGAGTTGCTGGCCCACACCGGCACACCCGATGTGGAGGACGAGTCCGAGGGCATCATGCGCCACCCCGACGTCATGGTGATCGCGTGGAACGACCTTGATGTCCAGGGCTCCATCGACCCCCGCACCCTCATCGCCGCCATCGAAGTCGTCTCCCGCTCCAACCCCGACAACGACTGGGTCGGCAAGGTCCGCGACTACCCGCTGATCGGCATCCCCGTCTACGCGATCTTCGACCCCCGCACCGGCACCGGGGCCGTCCTCACCGACATCCACCCCACCCCCGACGGCCCGCGCTACGCGACCCGTAAGGACTTCGTCTACGGCGAGGACGTCACCATCGGCGACTGGACGATCGGCACGGAGAACCTGCCGCTCTACGAGTGACCCAGCTCCGCCGACTCCTCGTCCGTCACCTCCGGCACCGAACCCCCGTCCCGCGCCGGACGAAGCGGGAACGGGTCGACGCGGGTCTCGTCGATGACCGGGGCGGGTGGGCGGGGTGGGGCGGGCATGACCGCGGCCTCGGAGTGGCCGCCGCAGCCGTAGGAGAGGGACACGACCCTGCCGTCCGCCGGGGAGAACTCGTTGGCGCAGACGCCGAAGGCCTGGCCGAGGGAGCCGCCGATGGGGGCGAGGAAGCCGCAGCTGACGCAGGTGGCGGGGGCCGCCTGGGCCATGGGGGTCTTGGCGCCGAAGGACTCCTCCCAGCGGTCGGCCGCGATGTGCAGGCCGTAGCGGGACAGGACGCGAGCCCGGCGCATGCCGAGCTCTTCGGCCACCGCGGCGATCGAGCCCCGGGACGGGACCGTCGGGAGGGTCGCCGGGGCGCCCGGCGTCACCTCGGCGTCCTCCGCCTCGACCAGTTCCGCCAGATCCTCGGAGACGGGGGAGTTCGGCGTCGGCTCGTCCTCGCCGGTCCAGCCCGGCTCCAGGCGCAGGTCCTCGGCGTCGGTGGGCAGCAGGTCGCCGGGCCCCATGTCGCCGGGGCGCAGCCGCTCGCTCCAGGGCACCCACTCGGGGGCGAGGAGGGCGTCGGGGCCGGGCAGGAGGACGACCTCGTCGAGGGTGACGACCTTCGCGCGGGAGGCCCGGGCGACCGTCACCGCCCAGCGCCAGCCGCGGTAGCCGAGCTCCTTGCACTCGAAGAAGTGCGTGACCACACGGTCGCCCTCGGAGACCAGCCCGGCGTGCTCGCCGACCACGCCGGGTGCGGCAGCCTCCTCGGCTGCGGCGCGTGCGAGGTCGACCGCCTCGGCGCACAGGCGGTCAGGGGTGCGGCTTCGCGTGGTCGCTGCGCTCACAGGTATCGCTTCTCTCCTACGCCGTCTCTCGTGGGTGCCTCCTCGGCGGCGGCGCGGACGGAGCGGACCTGTGGGCCGCGTCGACGTCCGCCTCCGATCACACTCGGGCGCACCTGTGCCATCCATTGTGCGGGATGGCTGAGATACGCACGCTACCTGTTCGCGCGCGCTCGGCCTACACCGACGTGGTTTCCCGTCCGATCGGAGTGATCTTCACAGGCCCGCGCGAAGAACGTCCACCCGCGAAAGTACGGGGCCATACGCGCGGTAACCGCACTACACATGCCCGGTTCGGGGCACTATGGCGTCGTGGCAGCCGCGAGGTCGTCCCAGGGAACCACCGGTGTCGGCGGGGTCAAGGGAAGCAGCCGGAGTGGCGGTACGGGCCGGTTCCGCGGCTCCGTCCGCCGGGTGGGCCGTGCCCTGCACCTGCCGCTGACCGGCCCGGCGCGCGGTATCAGAAAGGCCACGCACGCGCAGGGGGCCGGCGAGTCGGGCCTGGGCAAACTGATCGAGCTGCACGGCGTGAACGGCGCCGGCGACATGATGATCACGGTCGCGCTGGCCTCCACCGTGTTCTTCTCCGTGCCCACCGACGAGGCCCGTGGCCGGGTCGCGCTCTACCTCGCCATCACGATGGCGCCCTTCACGCTGCTCGCCCCGGTGATCGGCCCGCTCCTGGACCGCGTCCCGCACGGGCGCCGGGCCGCGATGGCGATGGCGATGCTGGCGCGGGCGCTGCTCGCGCTGGTGCTGTCGGGTGCGGTGATCTCGGGCAGTCTCCAGCTGTATCCGGCGGCGCTGGGCGTGCTGGTGGCGTCGAAGGCGTACGGCGTGGTGCGCAGCGCGGTGGTGCCGCGGCTGCTGCCGCCGATGTTCTCGCTGGTGAAGGCGAACTCCCGGGTCACCCTGGGCGGGCTGCTGGCCACCGGGATCGCGGCGCCGGTGGGGGCGGGCCTGCAGGCGATCGGGCCGCGCTGGCCGCTGTACGGGGCGTTCGTGCTGTTCGTGGCGGGTACGGTCCTGTCGTTCACGCTGCCCCCGAAGGTCGACTCGGCGCGCGGCGAGGACCGGGCGCTGCTGGCGGCGGACGCCGAGCATCTGCACGGGCCGCATCTCAAGCCCGTCAAGCGGCCGGGGCTGCGGACGGTCGGCCCGGCGGTCACCCACGCCCTCGGCGCGAACTGCGCGCTGCGCTGTCTGTCCGGGTTCCTGATCTTCTTCCTGGCGTTCCTGCTGCGTGAGCATCCGATGACCGGGCAGAGCGCGGCGGTGTCGCTGGGCATGGTCGCGGTCGCGGCGGGCGTGGGCAACGCGGCCGGTACGGCGGTGGGGGCGTGGCTGCGCTCGCGGGCGCCGGAGATCATCATCGTGACGGTGGTGGCGCTGGTGCTGGGCGCGGCGATCGTCGCGGCCGTGTTCTTCGGCGCGGCGCTGGTGGCGGGCCTGGCCGCGTTCGCGGGCTTCGCCCAGGCCCTGGCCAAGCTGTCGCTGGACGCCCTGATCCAGCGCGACGTCCCCGAACAGGTCCGCACCTCGGCCTTCGCCCGTTCCGAGACCCTGCTGCAGATGTCGTGGGTGTTCGGCGGCGCGGTCGGTATCGCCATGCCTCTGAACGGCGCCCTGGGCCTGTCGGTGGGGGCCGCGATCGTGGCGGCGGGCTGGCTGACGACCCTACGGGGGCTGCTGAGCTCGGCCCGGCACAGCGGGGTGCACCGGACACGGGTGGCGTGAGTTCCCCGGCGGTCCGGGGCCGGGTCGGGGTCGGCGTGCGTGAGGTGTGCCGCCAGGTGCGAGTGGCGTAACCCACGGCATGGCCCCGCCCCCAGGTGGGTGGGCGGGCCGGGGGGCCCGATAGCCTTCGGCCATGACCACGCTGCAATCCGCTGTGCGACGCCGCCGCGCCGTCGCCGCCGCCGGCGCCGTTTGTGCCGGACTGCTCGTCCTCACGGCCTGCGACAAGCCGACGCCCGTCTCGACGGTCACCGTCGGTTCGAGCTCGGTCAACGCCGAGGCCGTCTGCTACAACGACGGCGACAAGCTGGACGCCAAGTCGCTGGGCAAGTGCGCCAAGAACACCGACGACATCGAGTCCATCGAGGTGGGCCAGGACGAGACCGTCCGCTTCGGTGTCGACCCGGAGATCGCGGACGAGGGCTGGGTGGTCCTGGTGAACGGCCGCCAGTTCACCGACGCCAGCAAGAAGACGTACCGCACGATCCCCAGCAGCGCGTTCTTCAACGCCCAGTACGGCACCGAGGGCGACACCAACACCGTCTCCATCCAGGAGGGCGAGAAGGGTGTCAAGGGCCTGTGGTCCTTCAAGCTGAAGAAGGCCGAGGACTGACCACGCCCGCCTCGCGCGTCCTCGTCGCCACCGCCGTCCCCGCCGAACGGGACGCGGTGGCGCGGGCGTTCCCGGAGCCGCCCGCCGAGGTGCCCCTGCCCGGCGCGGTGCTGCACCGGCTGCCGGACGGCGGCCCGGACCTGCTGGCCGCCGGGGTGGGCCCGGCCCGCGCCGCCGCGTCGGTGTCGGCCGCGCTGACGGCCGCCGCCCTGGGCGGGACGCCGTACACGCTGGTCGTCTCCGCCGGTATCGCGGGCGGGTTCCTGCCCGCCGCTCCCGTCGGCTCGCTCGTCGTCGCCGACGCGATCACCGTCGCCGACCTGGGCGCCCAGACCGCCGACGGCTTCCTGCCGGTCACCGAGCTCGGTTTCGGGACCGTCACCCACCGTCCGCCCGAGGACCTCGTACGGCAGTGCGCCGCCGCCACCGGCGCGGCGACGGGCGCCGTGCTGACCGTCTCGACCGTCACCGGCACCGCCGCGCGCGCCGAGGCCCTGCGCGAGCGTCACCCGGGGGTCCTCGCCGAGGCGATGGAGGGCTTCGGGGTCGCCGAGGCGGCCGCCGCGCTGCACGGCACGCCCGTGCTGGAGATCCGCGCGGTCTCCAACCCCGTCGGCCCGCGTGATCGCGCCGCCTGGCGCATCGGCGACGCGCTCGCCGCCCTGACGACGGCCTTCGGGAAGCTCGCACCCGTCCTGATGAGTTGGAAACCGGCATGAGCCTGCGGATCGCGTACTCCCCCTGCCCGAACGACACCTTCGTCTTCGACGCCCTCGCCCACGGCCGCGTCCCCGGCGCGCCCGCGCTGGACGTGACGTTCGCCGACATCGACATCACCAACGGCATGGCCGAGCGCGGCGAGTTCGACGTGTTGAAGGTGTCGTACGCCGTCCTGCCGTACGTCCTCGACGAGTACGCCCTGCTGCCCTGCGGGGGCGCGCTGGGGCGGGGCTGCGGGCCGCTGGTGCTGACCCGGGAGGCGGGCGCGGACCTCAAGGGCGCCACGGTCGCGGTGCCGAGCCGGACGTCGACGGCGTACCTGCTGTTCCGGCTGTGGGCGGCGGACACGATCCCGGACGGGGTCGGCGAGATCGTGGTGATGCCGTTCCACGAGATCATGCCGGCGGTGCGGGACGGGAAGGTCGACGCGGGTCTGGTGATCCACGAGGCGCGGTTCACGTACCAGGACTACGGGCTGCACAAGCTGGCCGACATGGGCGAGCACTGGGAGAGCACCACCGGGCTGCCCATCCCGCTCGGCGCGATCATCGCCAAGCGGTCGCTGGGCGCGGACACGCTGCGGCTGCTCGCCGACTCGGTCCGTACATCCGTACGGGCCGCGTGGGACGACCCCGAGGCCTCTCGGCCGTACGTCATGGAGCACGCCCAGGAGATGGATCCGGCGGTCGCCGACCAGCACATCGGGCTGTACGTCAACGAGTTCACGGCCGATCTCGGCGAGGACGGCTACGCGGCCGTGCGCGGGCTGCTCACACGCGCGACGGCCGAGGGGCTGCTGCCGCCCCTCGGCCCGGACGCGCTGGACTTTCCGTAAGTCCGGGGTGGCTCAGACGTCGAGCTGGTCGGCGACCGCGCGCAGCAGGCCGGCGACCTTCTTGCCGGCGGTCTTCTCGGGGTAGCGGCCGCGCTCCAGGGTCTGCGTCACGTTCTCCAGGAGCGTGGTCAGGTCCTGCACGATGGAGGCCAGTTCGTCGGGCTTCTTGCGCTGGGCGGCCGCGACCGACGGGGTGGGCTCCAGGAGCGTCACCGACAGGGCCTGGTCGCCGCGCTGACCGGCGACGACCCCGAACTCCACGCGCTGTCCCGGCTTGAGCGTCTCGACTCCGGCGGGGAGAACCGAGGAATGGACGAAGACGTCACCGCCGTCGTCGCGGGAGAGAAAGCCGAAGCCCTTCTCACTGTTGAACCACTTGACCTTGCCGGTAGGCACGTCTGTCCTCGTCCTCGTACTCGTCGGAAAATTGCTTATAACGCCATGCGGCGGGTCGTCCCTGACCCGCCGGTACCAAGGCTAATGGTCCCCGGGCGGCTGACAAGACGTCGCCCGGTTGTTCCTTCGGGCTGGGAACTACCCTGGTCGGGTGCGTGACAAAACCCAAACGAATTCCGCCGCGCCCGGGGACCGACTGATCCGCGCGGGCGCGATCGTGTTCTTCCTCGGTGCGCTGGCCACTCTGGTCACTCTGGCCCCGCTGCTGCTGGGGACGACGCCATTTCCGGCATACATGTTCGGGCTGAGCATGCTGATGGGCGTCGGATTCCTGATCGCGGGCGCGGGGGTGCTGCGCTCGATCGCCGCGGGGCGGCGCCGGGCTCGCGCGGCCGCCTCGTAGGAGGGGCCTTTTTCAGCCGCGGGTCGTCTCCAGATGGCCGGCCAGCCACTGCGGGAATTCGGTGAGGTCCGCCAGGACGACGTCCGCGCCCGCCGCGCGCAGCTCCTCCGCACCGAAGGGGCCCGTCGCCACGGTGACCGACAGCGCGTCCGCCGCGCGGGCCCCGCGCACATCGCCCTCGTGGTCGCCGACGTACACGCCCGCGCCGTGCTCGCGCAGCGCCACCGCCTTCTGCTCGGCCCACAGATCACCGGCCAGCACGTCCGGCCGGATGCCCAGGTGGTCCAGGTGCAGCTCGGCGTTGGGCTCGTACTTCGCGGTCACCACGAGCGAGCGCCCGCCCGCCTCGCGCACCGCGTCGATCGCCTCGCGGGCGCCGGGCAGCGCGAGGGTGCCGGTGATGGCGTACGTCGGGTACAGCGACCGGTACAGATCGGCCATCTCCTCGACGTGCGCGGCCGGGAACCAGTTCGCTATCTCCTCCACCAGCGGCGGCCCCAGCCGGGTGACCGCGAGGTCGGCGTCGATGAACGTCCCCGTGCGCTCGGCGAGCGCCAGGTAGCAGGCGTGGATGCCGGGGCGGGAGTCGATCAGGGTCATGTCGAGGTCGAAGCCGACGGTGAGCGCGGGTGCGGTGGAGTAGGCCATATGGGCCATTGTGCCGGGGGCGTGCGGACGGGGTCCGGGTGTCTCACTTCTGTCGCGTACGGGGTCCAGGTGTCTCACTTCTGGCGTTGGGAGCGCCAGAAGAGGAACAGGGCGGAGGCGAAGGCGGCGCCGCGCAGCACCCAGGGGTAGGTGTCGGTGAGGGCGTCGGCGGTGTGGCCCTGGGCGATGGGCTCGCCCCAGCGGCCGGCGCCGCGGCCCCACAGCCAGACCAGGCCGGCGGCGACGACGAGGCCCGGCACGACCAGGACCGTTCCCTTGATCTCCGCCTTGGTCAGCCGCCGCGAGGCCCAGACGATCAGCCAGCCGAGGGCCATCGGCTCCGGCCGGCCGACCACCGCGCCCGCCGCCAGCAGCGCGACCGCGCACAGCAGCACGGGGTTGTTCCACCGGCGTACGGCGGGCAGCTTCAGCCGCCGACGGCGCCCGGAAGCCTCCTCGGCCTCCTCGGCCTCCTCTTCGTCCTCCTCGGGTGCCTCCTCCTTGCGCGGAGGGCGTTTGAGGAGCTCGGGGATCGTCACGCCGCCGACGAAGCCGGGGATCTCGTCGCCGGGTCCGTAGGGGCCGCTGCTCTCCACCCGCCACCAGTCCGGCTGCGTCACGCTGTCGCCGAGTTCGTCGGCGGTGGCCAGGTGCGGGGGTGCGGCGCCCTCGGAGCGGGGCCGGGGCACGCCGGGGCGGGGGGTGTCGGCGCCGTCGCGCTGGACGGGTACGGCGGCGGGTCCGGGGGCCTGCTCGGCGGTGACCCGGCCCCGGCCGCCGGCGGCCGTGACGACCTCGTCCGGGGTGCCGATGCGCTCGATGATGCGGCGCACCGCCGCCGGGGAGTCCACCGCCGCCTTCGCGCGTCTGCGGTCGATCTCGTCCCGCAGCGCGGAGACCAGGCGCATGCGCTCGGCCGAGGGCAGCTGCCTCTGGTGCGCCACGTCTCCTACGCGGCTCAGATACTCGTAGACGACTTGGTCGCTCTCGATCCCCACGGGCACGAAGGTACCGCGCGGACGGTCGGGGGTGGCTGATCTGGCCTGCGTGCTGCGGGTAGTTGTGGGTTGCGCGCGCAGTTCCCCGCACCCCTGGGGACGTCTCCTCAGGGCATCGCCTTCAGGGGCGCGGGGAACCGCGGGACCGGCCACCCGCGGCCCGCAGCCCGAAACGATCCGGCACCACCCCGCCCCGTCCGGCCCCGCCTCACTGTCGGCGGCACCCGCTAACGTGGGCAAGATGAGCACCGAGGCCCCGGCTCCCCGGTCCCTTGCGGAAGCGCTCCGCAACAGGGACGACTCCTCGCTGGCCGCGCTGTTGCGCAGCCGCCCCGACCTCATCACCCCCGTGCCGACCGACCTGACGCAGCTCGCCACGCGGGCGGGGACACGCGCGTCGGTCGTCCGCGCCCTGGAGCGGCTGGACCGGTTCGCGCTGCAGACGGCGGAGGCGCTGGCGGTGGCGGGCGATCCGGCGGCGTACGACGAGCTGCTGGGGCTGATGGCCGGCGACGACGGCGACCCGCTCGTGGCGGCCGCGCTGCCGCAGGCGCTCGGCACGCTGCGGGAGCAGGCGCTGGTGTGGGGCGGCGACGACCGGCTGCGGCTGGTGCGCACGGCCCGGGAGCTGCTCGCGCCGTCGCCGCAGCATCCGTCCCCGACGGGCCTCGGGCCGACCGTGCGGGAGGCGACGGCGGGCATGTCGCCGGGGCGCATCCAGGAGATCGTGACCGCGGCCGGGCTGCCGTCCACCCATGACCCCGTGTCCGCCGCCGACGCGCTGAGCGGGCTGTTCCGGGACCGGGCGCGGCTGTCGGCGCTGCTCGACGAGGCGCCGGCGGACTCGGTGGAGGTGCTGGAGCGGCTGGTGTGGGGGCCGCCGTACGGGCAGGTGACCGCCGATCCGGCGCCCCGGCTGCGCTGGCTCCTGGACCGCGGGCTGCTGCTGCCGACCGCGCCGGGCACGGTGGTGCTGCCGCGTGAGGTGGCTCTGCATCTGCGCGCCGGGCGGGCGCACCGTACGCCGGAGCCGGTGCCGCCCGCGGTCGTGGCGGCGGCCACGCACGGGGTGAAGGTGGTGGACTCGACCGCGGCCGGTCAGGCGTTCACGGCGCTGGCGACCGTCGAGGAGCTGCTGAAGGAGTGGCACGAGGGCGGTCCCGCGGTGCTGCGGGCCGGCGGGCTGAGCGTGCGCGACCTGAAGCGGACGGCGGTCGCGCTGGACGTGTCGGAGCCGGTCGCCGCGTTCTGGGTGGAACTGGCGTACGGGGCCGGGCTGATCGCGTCCGACGGCGAGGCCGACGAGCGGTACGCGGCCACCCCCGCCTACGACGAGTGGCTGGAGCGCCCCGGCGCCGAGCGGTGGGCGCAGCTCGCCGAGACCTGGCTGCGGGCGACGCGCACCTCCGGTGTGGTCGGCGGCCGGGACGCCAAGGACCGCACCCTGTCGGCGCTGGGCCCGGGCCTGGACCGGTCGGCGGCCCCCGAGGTGCGCCACCGGGTGCTGGTGCTGCTGGCCGGCCTGCCCGAGGGCGCGGCCCCCGACCCCGAGTCGGTACTGGCCCGGCTCCACTGGGAGCGACCGCTGCGCGGCGGCCGACGCGACGAGGACGACCTGCGCACCAAGCTGGCCCGCTGGACCCTGACGGAGGCGGAGCTGCTCGGCGTGACGGGGCGCGGTGCGCTGTCGTCACAGGGGCGGGCACTGCTGGCGCTGCCGGGGGCGGGCGGGGGCGGTCGCCGCGGGGCCGGGGGTACGGGGTGGTCCTCGGGTGACCTTGTGCGGCCTGCTGGGGGGACTTCCGCGGGCGGGGGCGGTCTCGCGAGGCGCGTCGGGGAGGCGCTCGGTGCCGGGGAGGCAGTCGGCGCCTATGAGGGCGGTCCTGGCGACAAGGGCGGTCGTGCGGACGCGGGCGGTCGGGCGGACGCGGGCGGTCCTGCTGACGTGGGCGGTCTTGCCGACAAGGGCGGTCGAGCGCACGCGGGCGGTCTTGCCGCCGCGGGCGGACATGCGGACGCGGGCGGACATGCGGACCCGGGCGGTCTTGCCGACAAGGGCGGTCGAGCGCACGCGGGCGGTCTTGCCGCCGCGGGCGGTCTCACGGACGCAGGCGGTCTCACCGACCTGGGCGGTCCCGGCGACAAGCTTCCCGTCCATCACAGGCCCGTGCCCGCCGAGCCGCTCTCCACCACCGAGCAGGCCGTCGCCTCGGCGGCGGCCGCCCGGCTGCTCGCGCCGCTGCTGCCGGAGCCGCTGGACCATGTGCTGCTGCAGGCCGACCTGACGGCGGTGGCGCCGGGTCCGCTGGAGCGGCCGCTGGCCGACATGCTCGGGGTGCTCGCGGACGTCGAGTCCAAGGGCGGCGCGACGGTCTACCGCTTCACGCCCGCCTCGGTACGCCGTGCCCTGGACGCCGGCCGGACCGCGTCCGACCTGCACGCCTTCCTCGCCGCGCACTCCCGTACGCCGGTCCCGCAGCCGCTCGCGTACCTGATCGACGACGTGGCCCGCAGGCACGGGCATCTGCGGGTGGGCGCGGCCTCGGCGTACGTGCGCTGCGACGACGACGCCCTGCTGAACGAGATCGTCGCCGACAAGCGGGCCGCCGGGCTGCGGCTGCGCCGCCTCGCGCCGACCGTGCTGGCCGCGCAGGCCGACCCGGCGACGCTGCTGGAGGGGCTGCGCGCGATGGGCTTCGCACCGGCGGCCGAGTCGGCGGAGGGCGACGTCCTGATCACCCGCGCCCACGCCCACCGCACGCCGCCGCGCACCGCGCCCGAGCCGGTCCCGGACGGCCCTCCTACCCCCGACACCACGCTCCTGACGGCGGCGATCCGGGCCATCCGCGCGGGCGACCTGGCCTCCACGGCCCCGCGCAAGCCGGTGGAGGGCCCGGACGACGTCCCGCTCGCGCCGGGCGAACTCCCCCGCACCTCCGCCGCCGAGACCCTCGCCACCATGCAGGCCGCCGTCCTCACCGGCCAGGCCCTCTGGATCGGCTACGTCAACGCCGAGGGCTCCGCCAGCCAGCGCGTCATCGCCCCCGTCCGCGTCGAGGGCGGCTTCGTCACGGCGTACGACCACACGGCGGACGAGGTCCGCACGTACCCGCTGCACCGGATCACGGGCGTGGCGGAGCTGGCGGAGGAGTAGCCCCCCCCCCCCGGAGGGCGGGCCCGCCCGAAGAATGTCCGACCCCGAAGACCGGCCCGCCCCGAAGCCGGGCCCGCCCCGCACACCGGCCCGCCCCGAAGCCGAGCCCACCCCGAACACCGGCCCGCCCCGAAGCCGAGCCCACCCCGAACACCGGCCCGCCCCGAACACCGGGCCGCCCCGCCGCCAGAGGCCCCGTCGCCCGCGTCCGGAGACCGCCGGAATCCGCTCGGACACGCCTGTGACCAGGCCGGACAGCCCCCGTGTGTCCCGGACATGTCCCGGACGGGGCAAGCCATTGAGCGGGTCCACGTGCCCCCGCCAGTGTTCGGTCCGTCAGCCGGGCCCGTCAGCGGGGCCGGTGCGGATCGGATGGAAGGACACACGGATGTCGGTGACGAGCGCGTCGAAGACCACGGCCGTCGCGGGGGCGGTCCTGGCCCTGATGGTGGGCGGGGTGGCCACGGCCGGGCCGGCCCACGCGGCGCCCGCTCCGGGGGCGGCGGCAGCGGACATCGCGCTGGGGCAGTACCAGAGCACCAACGCGGAGGTGCGCAAGCGGATCTACGAGGGGGACGCCAAGGACGGCGACACCGAGAAGAACAACTGCAACTTCTACACGGGCTTCTGGACGGCGAAGGCCAACTACCGCTGGGACGGCACCAGCGCGCCGCGCCACGGCACCATCACCAACAGCCAGGCCTGCGGGACCAGCAAGGGCTACATGTACGTCAAGGTCGACGGCGCCTGGACGAAGAAGTGGACCAGCGTGAAGTGGACCTCGCGCGCCTGGTGCGCCGACTTCGCCAAGTACAGCTGGTACTGGGGCAAGGCGAAGATCACCGGGCTGAACGCGGCCGCTGACTCCTTCCGTACCTACGGCCGGGCCAACGGGACCTGGCACAGCAAGGCGCAGGTGGCGTCGGGCTCGTACAAGCCGAAGCCGGGTGACGCCGTGTCCTACGACAACAACGGCGACGGGCGGGCCGACCACGTCGGGATCGTGACCTCGTACAGCTCCTCGCGCAAGGTGTACCACTCGGTCGAGGGCAACACCTCGCTGGAGCGGCTCACCTACAAGAAGTCCCAGTCCGCCACGGCGGGCCGGGTGCTGGGCTACACCACGCCCAAGGCGCGGTAGCCGCCGTTCGCGCGGTGTCCTGAAAGTGCTTTCCAACGTGGCAGGTCCACGCCAGGATCTGCCTCATGAGCCACAGGTCACCCGCGTTGCAGGAGGTACGGACCGCAGCCGAGCTCGCGGCGGAGCTGCGGGAGCTGAAGGCGCGCTCCCGGCTGACCTACCGGCAGCTGGAGGAGCGCGCCGCCCAGCAGGGCGAGCTGCTGCCGCGCAGCACCCTCGCCGACGTGCTCCGCCACGGCACCCTGCCGCGGCCGGAGCTGCTGACCGCGTTCATCCGCGCCTGCGGGGAGGGCGACGCCGTGGAGGAGTGGCTGGCAGCGCGCCGGCGGGCCGAGGCCGCGGGGCAGACGCCCGCGGAGGAACCGGCCGGGGAGGACGGCTCTCGTACGGGGGTCGGGGGCCGTCGCCCCTGGGGGGTCGCGCGGCGAGGGTGGTGGCTGGCCGGCGGGGCCGCCCTCGCCGTCGCGGCGCTCGCGGCCGGGGCCTGGATGCTGCGGGACTCCGGCGGGGCGGGCACGGGGGCCCGGCTGCCGGGTGAGGAGGTACTCATCCGGCCGGCCGGATCCCCCGGGCTGTGCCTGACCGACGGGCAGGTGCCGGACGGGCGCTACGACTCCCTCGTCGCGGTCCAGCGCCCCTGTGCCGAGGCCGTACCGCCGGCCACCACCCTGGAACCGGCCGGCCGGGACACCTACCGCATCGCCTGGCACCACCCCGACCATGGGAAGGGCTGTCTGAAGGCCCTCGCCTCGGGGGACGGGAAGAGTCTGCTGGAGCCGTGGGAGGCCTGCGGGCAGACGACCCTCTTCCGTTTCGTGCCCACCGAGGACGGTGAGAAAGGCACCTATCGGATCCACGTCACCGACACGACCTGCGTGGCCGTCGCCGGTAAGGGCGCGGGCGCCGAGGCCGTCGTCGCGCCCTGCGCGGACACCGACGCCCAGCTGTTCGTCGTAGAGGCCGATGCGGAGCACGACGGCTGAGATCGGCGCCCGATGGGGCACACTGGACGTTTGGCCCGCGTGGAAGGGATGGACACGCACGTGAACGGACCGCTGATCGTCCAGTCGGACAAGACCCTGCTCCTGGAAGTCGACCACGAGCAGGCGGACGCCTGTCGACGGGCCATCGCTCCGTTCGCCGAGCTGGAGCGGGCGCCCGAGCACATCCACACCTACCGGGTCACCCCGCTGGGCCTGTGGAACGCGCGCGCGGCCGGGCACGACGCCGAGCAGGTCGTGGACGCGCTGGTGCAGTACAGCCGCTACCCGGTGCCGCACGCGCTGCTGGTGGACATCGCCGAGACGATGGACCGCTACGGCCGCCTCACCCTGTCCAAGCACCCCGCGCACGGGCTGGTCCTCACCACCACCGACCGGCCGGTCCTGGAGGAGGTGCTGCGCTCCAAGCGGATCGCCCCGCTGGTCGGCACGCGCATCGACCCGGACACCGTCGCCGTGCACCCCTCCGAGCGCGGGCAGATCAAGCAGACGCTGCTGAAGCTGGGCTGGCCCGCCGAGGACCTCGCGGGGTACGTCGACGGCGAGGCGCACCCGATCGACCTCGCCGAGGACGGCTGGGCGCTCAGGCCGTACCAGAAGCAGGCCGTGGAGAACTTCTGGCACGGCGGCAGCGGAGTCGTCGTGCTGCCCTGTGGCGCCGGAAAGACGCTGGTGGGCGCCGGGGCGATGGCCCAGGCCAGGTCGACCACGCTGATCCTCGTCACCAACACCGTCTCCGCGCGGCAGTGGAAGCACGAGCTGGTGAAGCGGACCTCGCTGACCGAGGACGAGATCGGCGAGTACAGCGGGACGCGCAAGGAGATCCGGCCGGTCACCATCGCCACCTACCAGGTGCTGACGACCAAGCGGAAGGGCGTCTACCCGCACCTGGAGCTGTTCGACTCCCGCGACTGGGGCCTGATCGTCTACGACGAGGTGCACCTGCTGCCCGCGCCGGTGTTCAAGTTCACCGCCGATCTCCAGGCGCGCCGCCGCCTGGGCCTGACGGCGACCCTGGTCCGCGAGGACGGCCGCGAGTCGGACGTGTTCTCGCTGATCGGGCCCAAGCGGTTCGACGCTCCGTGGAAGGAGATCGAGGCGCAGGGGTACATCGCGCCCGCGGACTGCGTGGAGGTGCGGGTGAACCTCACCGACTCCGAGCGCCTCGCCTACGCGACCGCGGAGACGGAGGAGAAGTACCGCTTCTGCGCGACGACCGCGACCAAGCGGAAGGTGACCGAGGCGATCGTGCGCCGGTTCGCCGGGCAGCAGATCCTCGTCATCGGGCAGTACATCGACCAGCTCGACGAACTGGGCGAGCACCTCGACGCACCGGTGATCAAGGGCGAGACCTCCAACGCGCAGCGCGAGAAGCTCTTCGACGCCTTCCGGGAGGGCGAGATCAGCGTGCTCGTCGTGTCGAAGGTGGCGAACTTCTCCATCGACCTGCCGGAGGCGACCGTCGCCATCCAGGTCTCGGGCACCTTCGGCTCCCGCCAGGAGGAGGCCCAGCGCCTCGGCCGCGTCCTGCGCCCCAAGGCCGACGGCCACCAGGCCCACTTCTACTCGGTGGTCGCCCGCGACACCATCGACCAGGACTTCGCCGCGCACCGGCAGCGCTTCCTGGCCGAGCAGGGCTACGCGTACCGCATCGTGGACGCGGACGAGCTGCTCGCGGAGAGCTGACCTGGGGTTTCGGGGGCCGGTGTGGGCGGACGCGGCTCCGGACAGCGGCGGATGCGGCTGCGGAGCCTAACGTCGGCGGACGCCTGCCTCCTCGCCGTACTCGCCGAGGAGGACCACGTCCACGGCGGCACCCGCGAACACCTTGATCGCGCGCAGGGCGTCACCCAGACGGTGGCGATGCCCCGCGATCAGGGCGCTGGCACCGGACGGCTGGAGGTGGGCGGGGTGGATGGTTGCTGCGCTCATGTCTCCATAGTGCGATTCCGGGCATAAGTGCGACATCCGTCCAGGGGCTGAAGCCCTGTCCGACCTCGTCCGACCCCAGAGGGAGCGGGCCCCCGAGGGCGGGACCGTGCGTCCCCTAGGGGACGGGAAAACCGTTGGCCTCCGCCCCGGCGGCTGCCCTACAATCGCCGCTCTTGCCCGCCTCCCCTCGCCGGAGCGCCGTCGGCCGGACGGAAACCGGTCGGCATCCCGCAGCCACCCGTCCAGCAGGTCCCACGGAGGCACCCCCTTGTCCACGCCCGCTGTCGATCCCCTCTCCCGAGAGCGCTCCCACCTGGCCTCCTCCCGTGCCGCGCTGCGTGCGATGCGCGAGGACGTGGAGTCCCTGGACATCCGCGACGTGACCGCGAACTGGGTCAACGCCGAGGTCCTGGCCCGCCAGATCGAGGACCGCATCAAGGCGCTGGCCGACCTCAGCGACACCCCGCTGTTCTTCGGCCGCCTCGACTTCCTGCACGCGCCCGGGGCCGAGCAGGCCGAAGGAGCCGAAGGGGAGCGCTTCTACATCGGGCGGCGGCACGTCCACGACGCCGACGGCGACCCGATGGTCATCGACTGGCGTGCCCCGGTGTCGCAGCCGTTCTACCGCGCGTCCAAGAAGGACCCGATGGACATCGCGCTGCGCCGCCGCTTCGGCTACACCGGCGGCGACCTCACGGCGTACGAGGACGAGCACCTGTCCGACCCGGCCGAGGCGGCGAAGACCAGCAAGCTGCTCCAGCAGGAGATCGAGCGCCCGCGTGTGGGCCCGATGCGGGACATCGTCGCCACCATCCAGCCCGAGCAGGACGAGATCGTACGGTCGGGCCTCGGCGGCACGGTGTGTGTGCAGGGCGGCCCCGGCACCGGCAAGACGGCCGTCGGTCTGCACCGGGTCGCGTACCTGCTGTACGCCCACCGCGAGCGCCTCGCCCGCACCGGCACACTCGTCATCGGACCCAACAAGTCCTTCCTCCACTACATCGAGCAAGTCCTCCCCGCCCTCGGCGAGTTGACCGTCCGCCAGGCCACCGTCGACGACCTGGTGGCGCATGTGGAGGTGCGCGGCACGGACGACGCGGCCGCCGCTGTCGTCAAGGGCGACGCGAGGATGGCCGAGGTGCTGCGCCGGGCCCTGTACGCGCATGTGGTCATGCCGACCGAGGCGGTGGTGGTCGTGCGCGGCTCACGCCGCTGGCGCGTCCCGGCGTACGAGCTGGAGGACATCGTCCGCGAGCTGCTGGACCGCGGTCTGCGCTACGGCGCCGCCCGCGAGGCCCTGCCGCAGCGGATCGCGCACGCGGTGCTGGTGCAGATGGAGGGGGCCGGTGAGGCCCCGGACGACCGGGTCCAGGACGCGGTGGCCCGCAACAGCGCGGTCAAGGCGGCCGTGAAAGCCCTCTGGCCGGCCGTCGACCCGGCGAAACTCGTCCTGCGGCTGCTGACGGACGCGGACTTCCTCGCCGTACACGCCGACGGCATCCTCGACGAGGACGAGCGCAAGACGATCCTGTGGGCGAAGCCGGTGCGGTCGGTGAAGTCGGCGAAGTGGTCGCCGGCCGACGCGGTGCTGATCGACGAGGCCACCGACCTGGTGGAGCGCACGCACTCCCTCGGGCATGTGGTGCTGGACGAGGCGCAGGACCTGTCGCCGATGCAGTACCGGGCGGTGGGGCGGCGCTGCACGACCGGCTCCGCGACGGTCCTCGGCGACCTCGCACAGGGCACCACCCCCTGGGCGACGCGCAGTTGGGAGGAGGCGCTGGCCCATCTCGGCAAGTCCGACGCGGTGATCGAGGAACTGACCGCCGGTTTCCGTGTCCCGACGGATGTCATCACCTACGCCTCCCGGCTGCTGCCGCACATCGCGCCGGGGCTCACGCCCGTGGCCTCGGTCCGGGAGAACCCCGGGTCCTTCGAGGTCCGCGCGGCGGAGGGGGACACCGCGGTGATCGAGGCCGTACGGGATTCCCTGCGGCGGGAGGGGTCGATCGGCCTCATCGCCGCGGATGCGCGTGTCGCTGGACTGGGCCGGGCGTTGGAGGCGGCCGGGATCTCCTACCTGGACCCCGGTGAGGAGACGACTCCCGACACGCGGCTGACGCTGGTGCCCGCGTCTCTCGCCAAGGGTCTGGAGTACGACTATGTCGTGCTGGACGAGCCGCAGGCCGTCGTGGACGGCGAGCCGGACGAGCGGACGGGGTTGCGGCGGCTGTACGTGGCTCTGACGAGGGCGGTGTCGGGGCTGATCGTGGTCCACGGGGCGCCACTGCCGTCCCAACTGGCCTGAGTGTTGCGGCTGCGGGCCGTGTGTGGCTGGTCGCGCAGTTCCCCGCGCCCCTGGGGGCGTGCCCTAAGGGGCGCGGGGAACTGCGCGAGCAACCCACGATCACCCGCAGCCCGATGACGACAATGCGGCCCCCTTCAGTCCGCGTCCAGCACCCGCCGCCACTCAGCGACAGCCGACACCGACACCACCCCCGCCCAACCCGCGGAGCGAGCCGCTCCGCCGATGTGGAACGCGTCGATCCCCGCCTCCCGCAACCGCGGTACGTGCTCCAGCTGCAACCCGCCCCCCACGAGGATCTGCTGCTCGTACCCCGGCTCGCCCTGCCGCGCGGCCTCCGCGACCAGCGTGGGCAGGCCGTCGTCGACCCCGGCGGCCGCGCCTGCGGTCAGGTAGGTGTCCAGGCCGGGCAGCCCGTCCAGCTGCTTGCGCAGGGCGTCCCGGTCCGAGGCCCGGTCGATCGCGCGGTGGAAGGTCCAGGGACACCCGTCCAGCTCGGCGACGACCCGTTCGACGGCGTACATGTCGACAGCGCCGTGGGCGTCCAGGAAGCCGAGGACGAACTCGCTCGCCCCGGCCCCCCGCATCCGATGCACGGCGTCGACCAGCAGGCCGACCTCCCCGGCGGCGAACCCGCCCGCGAGCCGCAGCATCACGCGCAGCGGGATGTCGACGGCGGCGCGGATCGCGGCGACGGTCGCGGCCGGCGGGGTGAGCCCGTCGGCGGCCATGTCGGTGACCACCTCAAGGCGGTCCGCGCCTCCGGCCTGGGCGGCGATCGCGTCCTCGGCGTCGAGGGCGATCACCTCCAGGACTGCACGCGTGCTCATAGGACCCCTTCCGTCGGTGTTCCCTGGAGCGGCTACAGGTCTAGTCCAATCTCAGGGTACGTCGGGAAGGCGCCGGGCCGCGAGATCGCCCTTCAGCCGAAGATGTTCAGTTCGTCGGCCTCCACCCCGGCCAGCTCGTAGGAGGCCCCGTTCAGCGGCCGCCCGGCGTACAGCCGGACCAGCGTCGGCGCGTCCCCGATGTAGCGGGCCGGCGTCCGCTCACCGCTGGCCTCGCCCAGCCGCAGCGGCTCGTCGGCGTCGTCCAGGTCGGCGTGCAGCGGCACGTGCCCCTTGGCCCGGGTCAGCCAGGCCAGCAGGGCGAGGGCGTGCGGGAGGCCCGGGCCGGCGTAGGCACCCGGCTCGCCGAACGCCTCGCGCACGTCCCCGGCGTGCACCCACTCCCCCAGCGCGACCATGTCCAGCCGTCCGCCCGCCTTCACGATCGCCGCCCCGGCCTCGGTCATCCCGCGCTCCAGCTCGTCGACGACCTGCTGGTTGCTCCACCCGGCCCGCTCGGCGATGTCCCGGTCGTTCGACTCGGGCGAGAACACGCCCTCCTCGAACCGGCTCTCCACCACCCGCATCAGCGCCGACGAACAGTGCGCCAGCACATCGCGCACCGACCAGCCCGGACAGGCGGCGGTGGGAATCGCGAAGTCCTCGTCGGGGCGCCGCCGCAGCAGGGGAATCAGCGCGTCCCGCTCGGTGACGAGCAGTCGTGCGGGCAGTTCGGGGTCATGTACTTCAGCCATGTCAGTCATACGGCCACGCTAGGTCTGCCCCGTCCTCCCACGCGGGAGAATGGCCGCATGGCCGATCTCGACGTCCTGCGTGCCCGTTTCGCCCGTGCCCTCGAGGGCGCCCGCGGTCCCGGCGGTGGCCCCGACCCGGTGCCGTACGCCGACAACCTGCTCACCCGCTGGCAGGAGCCGCAGCGGCACTACCACACGCTCGCCCACCTGGTCGCGGTGCTGGACCACGTCGACACGCTGGAGCGGTACGCCGCCGACGCGGACGTCGTACGGCTGGCGGCCTGGTTCCACGACGCGGTGTATCTGCCGGACCGCTCGGAGAACGAGGACCGGTCGGCCCGGCTCGCCGAGCGTGCGCTGCCCGAGGCGGGGGTGTCCGACGCCAAGACCGCCGAGGTGGCGCGGCTGGTGCGGCTGACCGTGACGCACGACCCGGGTGAGGAGGACTTCGACGGGCAGGTGCTGTGCGACGCGGACCTGGCGGTCCTGGCCTCGCCGCCGTCGGCGTACGCCGCGTACACCGCCGCCGTACGCGAGGAGTACCACTTCGTGCCCAACGACGCCTTCCGCACGGGCCGTTCGGACATTCTGCGCCAACTTCTGGACCTGCCCCGGCTGTTCCACACGCCCTTCGGGCAGAAGCACTGGGAGGCCACGGCCCGCTACAACCTGCGCGGTGAGCTGGAAATGCTGTCGACCTGAGGCGAAGGGCCGCCTAGCCTGCCCGCATGCGATTCATGGGTGCGGAACGGGTGGAAGAGGCGGTCGCGAGCTGCGCGGCACTGCTGCGGACGGTGGTCGGGGAGGACTGGTCGGGCACCAAGGCCGCTGGCCTGGACTGGAGTTGCCGGGAGACGGTCACACACATCGCCAGCGACCTCATCGGATACGCCGGCAACCTGGCCGGACGGCTCAAGTCGTCGTACGCGCCCTTCGACATCACCGTCGACGGCGACGAGAACGGCAACTACAAGGCCGACAACGCCGGCCAGATCGAGGTCGTCGAGGTCATGGGCGCCCTGTTCTCGGCGACCTTGCGCACCACCCCGCGCGCGGCGCGCGGCTTCCACCCGTACCCCTTCCGCAGCGCGAACCGCGACGGGTTCGCCGCGATGGGCATCGCCGAGGTGCTGCTGCACACCCATGACATCGCCCGCGCCTTCGACACGCCGTACGAGCCGCCCGCCGAGATCGCCGAGTACGTCCTGACGACCATCTTCCCGAGCGTCCAGCCGGGTCCGGCCCCGTGGCCGACCCTGCTGTGGGCGACCGGCCGCGGCGACCTGCCCGGCCGCGAGCCGGTCACCGGCTGGCGCTGGTCCAACAACCACGTCATCCGGGCCGACCGCCTCGCCCTGGAGGGCGTCACCCCCGCCGCCGCGGCCGACCTCCAGGGCGGCGGCGACGGCGGCTTCGACTGGGTCGAGGACGGGCCCTTCGAGGGCACCCGGGTCGCCTCCCAGATGCTGTGGCAGGCGTACGAGGCGGGGATGCACCGCCCCGAGTTCGGTGTGTACGTCCTCGTCCGCGAGGAGGACGACCGCGCGGTCGGCGGCATGGGCTTCCACGGCGCGCCCGACGAGCAGGGCCGGGTGGAGGTCGGCTACGACCTCGCCGAGTCCGCCCGCGGCCAGGGCTACGCCACCGAGGCGCTGGGCGCGCTGACCCGCTGGGCGCTGGCGCGCGAGGACGTCACGACGCTGGTCGCCACCGTCGACCGGGACAACCTCGCCTCCCAGTCGGTCGTCACCCGCACGGGCTTCGTCCAGGTCGGCGAGAAGGGCGACGCCGGCGAACTGCTGGTGTTCGAGCTGAAGGGCTGACGGGCTGACGGCTACGCGCTGTTGCTCTTCCTGCGCCGCAGCCCGGCGCCGTGCAGCAGCCGCACCACCTCGCGGCTGCTGACCTCCACGGCGCCGGCCCGTACCACGTCCGGGTAGCGGTGCGCGGGGATGTCGTAGTGGTCGCGTTCGAAGGCGCGGCGCGGCACGCCCAGCCGGTCGGCGAAGGCGTGCAGTTCGTCGTAGGAGACATCGCTGACCAGGTGGGACCACATCCGGCCGTGCCCCGGCCACTGGGGCGGGTCGATGTAGACGGTCACGAGGACGTGGCCCCGCCGGCCGCGCCCAGCGTGCCGACGCGGGCCACCCGCACCCCGGCCTTGTGGCACACCCAGTGCGGGTCGGGGCCCAGTTCGGGCTCGACGTCCAGCGAGTGCGGGTCGCCCGAGCCGCACACCGGGCACAACGGCCAGCGCCCGTACCGCTCCAGGAGCGCGTCCTGGACGTCCTGGGCGACCAGCCCGGCCACATAATGGGCGCCCTCCGGCCACTGCTCCACCCACCAGCGGCGCTGCGCGACGGACTCCTCGACCAGCGAGACGACGTCCGCCTCGGCGACCCGTCCTGCCATGAGGTCGGCGAGCACCAGTGCGCGGGCAGCGTGCAGGGCCTGTTCCAAGGGGCTGAGGGCTTCCATAGCTCCCATTGTGCGCACTCTTGACCGCGACACCGAGCCGAAAATATCTTTCACGGGTGACCCGTGTAGTGAAGGAAACTTTCTCCCCGTCGGGCGGCGGCTCCTCTTCGGGCGGCGACACCCCGCCCGCCCCGGCCGCCCTCGCCGCCAAGGTCCGCACCCTCGCCCCCTCGATGACCCGCTCCATGCAGCGTGTCGCCGAGGCCGTCGCGAGCGACCCGGCCGGCTGCGCGGCCCTCACGGTCACCGGCCTCGCCGGACTGACCGGCACCAGCGAGGCGACCGTCGTGCGCACCGCCCGCCTCCTCGGCTACCCCGGCTACCGCGACCTGCGCCTCGCCCTCGCCGGCCTCGCGGCCCAGCAGCAGTCGGGGCGCGCGCCCTCCATCACCACCGACATCGCCGTCGACGACCCCATCGCGGACGTGGTGGCGAAGCTGGCCTACGACGAACAGCAGACCCTCGCCGACACCGCCGCCGCCCTGGACACCGTGCAGCTCGGCGCCGCCGTCACCGCGGCCGCCTCCGCCCGCCGCATCGACGTCTACGGCATAGGCGCCTCCGGCCTGGTCGCCCAGGACCTCACCCAGAAGCTCCTGCGCATAGGCCTCATAGCCCACGCCCACAGCGACCCCCACCTCGCGGTGACCAACGCGGTGCAGTTGAGGGCGGGTGACGTGGCGATCGCGATCACCCACTCCGGCTCCACCGGGGACGTCATAGAACCCCTCCGCGTCGCCTTCGAGCACGGCGCCACGACCGTCGCCATCACCGGCCGCCCCGACTCCCCGGTCACCCAGTACGCCGACCACGTCCTGACGACGTCCACGGCCCGCGAGACAGAGCTGAGACCGGCCGCGATGTCGTCACGGACCAGCCAACTCCTGGTCGTGGACTGCCTGTTCGTAGGAGTCATGCAACGCACCTACGAAACGGCGGCCCCCGCCCTGGCAGCGTCGTACGAGGCACTGGCACATCGCCATCGCCGCTGAGCGGGACGCGCCTTTCTTGGGGGCGCGGGGCTGTGTCGATTCTGCGGCTCCGCCGCGGGGCGCGACCAGCCACACACAACCCGCACGCACGCACAACGATCAAGCCCTACGGTCTTAGGAACCCGGAGAGAGCCGCCCCCATGACCCCCGAAGACCTCCACCTGGACACCCTCACCACAGAAGCCTTCCGCCCGGAACTGGCAGAGATCGACCGCCTGCCCACCCTTGAGATCGCGCGCCTCATGAACACAGGGGACGCGACGGTCCCGGCCACGGTGGCCGAACACCTGCCGAAAATCGCGGCCGCCATCGACGCCGTGAGCCACCGCATGGCAACCGGAGGCCGCCTGATCTACGCCGGCGCCGGCACCGCCGGCAGACTCGGCGTCCTGGACGCCTCCGAGTGCCCGCCGACCTTCAACACCGACCCCGCCCAGGTCATCGGCCTGATCGCGGGCGGCCCCCAGGCGATGGTGACTTCCGTCGAGGGCGCGGAGGACTCGAAGGAGCTGGCGCGGGCGGACTTGGACGCCCTCAAGGTCTCCCCCGACGACACGGTGATCGGCATCTCGGCCTCGGGCCGCACCCCGTACGCCGTGGCGGCGGTGGAGCACGCCCGGTCGCTGGGCGCCCTCACCGTGGGCCTGTCCTGCAACACGGGCAGTCCGCTGGCGGCCGCCGCCGAGCACGGCATCGAGGTCGTGACGGGCCCCGAGCTGATCACCGGCTCGACGCGGCTGAAGGCGGGCACGGCCCAGAAGCTCGTCCTCAACATGATCTCGACGATCACGATGATCCGGCTGGGAAAGACGTACGGGAACCTCATGGTCGACGTACGGGCCTCGAACGAGAAGCTGCGCGCCCGCTCCCGCCGTATCGTCGCGCTGGCCACCGGGGCCACGGCCGACGAGATCGAAGCCGCGCTGGCGGCGACGGACGGTGAGGTGAAGGACGCGATCCTCACCATCCTCGCGGGTGTGGACGGCCCGACGGCCGCCCGCCTCCTGGAGGAGTCGGGCGGCCACCTGCGTACCGCGCTCACTTCCGCCAGAACAGATGGTGCGTGACCCCGCTGGGGCTGGGCACGACCTCCAGGTGGAAGCGGTCGAGGAGCTCGTCGGGAGACTCCCAGAGCCGTACGCCCGCGCCGAGTTTCACGCCCGGGGAGACGGCCACGTGCAGCGTGTCGACGAGGTCGGCCTCCAGGAACTCCCGCACGGTGGTGGCCCCGCCGCCGAGCCGCACGTCCTTGCCCTGCGCGGCCTCCCGGGCCAGCCGCAGCACGGTGAGCGGATCACCTTCGACGAAGTGGAAGGTGGTGTCGGACAGGGTGAACGAGGGCCGTGGATAGTGCGTCATCACGAACACCGGCGTACGGAACGGAGGCTCGTCGCCCCACCACCCCTTCCACTCGTGGTCCTGCCACGGACCCCGCTGGGGCCCGAACTTGTTGCGCCCCATGATCTCGGCCCCGATGTTCCGGGCGAAGTCACGCGTGAAGTAGTCGTCGAGGCCCCGGCTCCCCCCGGGGTCGGTCCGGTTGGGCCAGCTCGCGGTGGCCCCGGCCCACGAGAACATCGGCGACGGGTCGGCATGCCCGAACGGCCTCTCCAGGCTCTGCCCCTCCCCGGTCGCGAAGCCGTCCGCCGAGACGCAGAAATTCTGGACACGCAGCAACTGACTCATGTGGTTCCTCCTGAAGTCGTCTCCAGGACTCAGACCGGGAAGCCACCGGAAACTCATCGGCGGCACGTCCTATCCTGGGACAACATGAACCACGCCCAGCTCACCGCTCTCGGCCGTGCCCTGCGTCTCCTCGGGGAGCACGGGGAGGCGCTGACCGCCGACACGCCCGACGCCAGGCTGCACGAGGTGAAGGGGGATCTGCGGCGGGCCCTGGACCTGCTGGAGGAGGGCATCGGCACGGCGGCACCCGCCACGCGCTGTGCCGAGCACCCGAACGGGCCGGTCGACAGCGCGGCGCCCGACCTGTGCCTGCTGTGCGAGACGCGGCGCAGGGCGGCCCGGCGCGCCGAGATCAACGGTCCGGCCGCGTCCCGGCCCGCGGAGAACGCGCCGTCCAGGTATGGGGTGCGCGGCGACCGGCCACAGCCCCAGCAGCGATGGCTGCCGGAGCTGTGGAACGGCCAGGAGTGGCAGCTGTGCGGCACGCCCCGGCGGGACCGCCGCGAGGCGGAGCTCTACCTCGCGGCCCAGCGGCGCGGCCCCCGGGCCGCGATGGCGTACCGGCTCGTCCACGAGTTCACCGACTACGAGGTGCTCCGCGTCTGGGGCACCCCGGTCCGCGTCGACATCGAGCCGCTGAACGGCAGCCTGTGACGGTCAGCTGAGGGTCTTCAGCGCGGCGGCGTCGTACGGCTTGAGCTCGGCCGTCCGGTCGGCGAGCACCTTGGCCGCCCACTCCGGGTCCTGGAGCAGCGCGCGGCCGACGGCGACCATGTCGAACTCGTCGGACTCCATCCGGTCCAGGAGGTTGTCGATGCTGCCGAGCGGCGCGCCCTCGCCCACGAAGGCACCCATGAAGTCGCCGTCGAGGCCGACCGAGCCGACGGAGATGACCTGCTTGCCGGTGAGCTTCTTCGTCCAGCCGGCCAGGTTCAGGTCGGAGCCGTCGAACTCGGGGAGCCAGTAGCGCCGGGTGGAGGCGTGGAAGACGTCGACGCCGGCCGCCGCGAGCGGGGTGAGGACGGCCTCCAGCTCCTCGGGCGTCTCGGCGAGGCGGGCGGTGTAGTCCTGCTGCTTCCACTGCGAGTAGCGGAAGATGACGGGGAACTCGGGGGAGACGGCCTCCCGCACCGCGGCGACGATCTCGGCGGCGAACTTGGTGCGGGCCACAGCGTCACCGCCGTAGGCGTCGGTACGGCGGTTGGTGCCGGCCCACAGGAACTGGTCGACGAGGTAACCGTGGGCGCCGTGGATCTCCACCCCGTCGAAGCCGATGCGCTCGGCGTCGGCGGCGGCCCGCGCGAAGGCGGCGATGACGTCGTCCAGGTCCTGCTGGGTCATGGCCTTGCCGGTGGGCTCGGCGCCCGCGGTGACCAGGCCGGAGGGGCCCATGGCGGGGGCGTCGGGGAACGGGCCGTCGCCCTGGTTGCGGACCATGCCGATGTGCCACAGCTGCGGGACGATCGTGCCGCCGGCCGCGTGCACGTCCTCGGCGACCTTCGCCCAGCCCGCCAGCTGCTCCTCGCCGTGGAAGCGCGGGACGCGGCGGCTGTTGCCGGCCGACTCGTGGCCGACGTAGGTGCCCTCGGTGACGATCAGGCCGACGCCGGCCGCGGCGCGGCGGGCGTAGTAGGAGCGCACGTCCTCACCCGGTATGCCGCCCGGGGAGAACATGCGGGTCATCGGGGCCATCACGATCCGGTTGGGGACGGTGAGGCCGTTCAGCGTGATCGGCCGGGACAGCACCGCGGCGGCGCGGGAGGCGGGGGACTCGGTGACGCTCACGTAGAGGCTCCTCAGGTCGTGCACCGGTGAAACCGGTCGGTATGTGAGTGCGCATTCTTGCAGGTTCTTAAGTACCTGCCTATGACCCCGGACACGCCGAAGGGCGGCACCCCCTGTCAGAGACAGGGAGTGCCGCCCTCTTGCGCAGGACTGCCGCTGATCCTCGGAAGGATCAGAAGTCCATGTCACCGCCCGGCATGCCGCCGCCGGCCGGCGCGGCGGCCTTCTCCGGCTTGTCGGCGATGACGGCCTCGGTGGTCAGGAACAGCGCGGCGATGGAGGCGGCGTTCTGCAGGGCAGAGCGGGTCACCTTCGCCGGGTCGATGATGCCCTCGGCGATCATGTCGACGTACTCACCGGTCGCGGCGTTGAGGCCGTGGCCGACGGGAAGGTTGCGCACCTTCTCGACGATGACGCCACCCTCGAGACCACCGTTGGCGGCGATCTGCTTCAGCGGGGCCTCCAGCGCGAGCTTCACGGCGTTGGCGCCGGTCGCCTCGTCACCCTCGAGCTCCAGCTTCTCGAAGACCTGGGAGGCCTGGAGCAGGGCCACGCCACCACCGGCGACGATGCCCTCCTCGACGGCCGCCTTCGCGTTGCGGACGGCGTCCTCGATGCGGTGCTTGCGCTCCTTGAGCTCCACCTCGGTGGCGGCACCGGCCTTGATGACGGCCACGCCGCCCGCGAGCTTCGCCAGGCGCTCCTGGAGCTTCTCGCGGTCGTAGTCGGAGTCGCTGTTCTCGATCTCGGCGCGGATCTGGTTCACGCGGCCGCCCACCTGCTCCGAGGAGCCGGCGCCGTCGACGATGGTGGTCTCGTCCTTGGTGATGACGACCTTGCGGGCGCGGCCCAGGAGGTCCAGGGTCGCGTTCTCCAGCTTGAGGCCGACCTCCTCGGAGATGACCTCGCCGCCCGTGAGGATGGCGATGTCGCCGAGCATGGCCTTGCGGCGGTCACCGAAGCCCGGGGCCTTGACGGCGACGGACTTGAAGGTGCCGCGGATCTTGTTGACGACCAGGGTCGACAGGGCCTCGCCCTCGACGTCCTCGGCGATGATCAGCAGCGGCTTGCCCGACTGCATGACCTTCTCCAGGAGCGGGAGCAGGTCCTTGACCGAGGAGATCTTGGAGTTGGCGATGAGGATGTACGGGTCCTCGAGCACCGCCTCCATACGCTCCATGTCGGTCGCGAAGTAGGCGGAGATGTAGCCCTTGTCGAAGCGCATGCCCTCGGTGAGCTCGAGCTCCAGACCGAAGGTCTGCGACTCCTCGACGGTGATGACGCCTTCCTTGCCGACCTTGTCCATCGCCTCGGCGATGAGCTCGCCGATCTGCGTGTCGGCGGCGGAGATGGAGGCGGTGGAGGCGATCTGCTCCTTGGTCTCGACCTCCTTGGCCTGGTCGAGCAGCGCACCGGAGACGGCCTCGACGGCCTTCTCGATACCGCGCTTGAGAGCCATCGGGTTGGCACCGGCGGCCACGTTGCGCAGACCCTCGCGCACCAGCGCCTGGGCGAGAACGGTGGCGGTGGTCGTACCGTCGCCGGCGACGTCGTCCGTCTTCTTGGCGACTTCCTTGACCAGCTCGGCGCCGATCTTCTCGTACGGGTCCTCGAGCTCGATCTCCTTGGCGATGGAGACACCATCGTTGGTGATCGTGGGGGCGCCCCACTTCTTCTCGAGGACGACGTTGCGACCCTTGGGGCCGAGCGTCACCTTGACGGCGTCCGCGAGCTGGTTCATGCCGCGCTCGAGGCCGCGCCGCGCCTCCTCGTCGAACGCGATGATCTTGGCCATGTGAAGTGGTCCCTCCAGGACTGGGGGTGATTCCTTCGGACCGCGCCCGCGCCCGCGACGGACGGCCTGCCTGCCCCGTGGTTCCTTGCCCCACTTGGCCTGCGGCCTCACCGACCCGGTCCTTCGTTGTCACTCTCACCTTCAGAGTGCTAACGCAATGATTAGCACTCGCCCCCTGCGAGTGCAAGCGGCTCTCGGGGATCGGGCGGGGCGCTCAGCCGGACGCGAACAGCGGCGGGCGGGACACCGGCGGCACGAGCGGCCGCGGGCAGGACGAAGGGCCCGCACCCCGGGAGGTGCGGGCCCTTCGAAGAAGAACGTCGCGCAGTGAGTCGACGCGTGCTTCAGCTGGTCGCCAGCCGGACCATGTCCGCCTGCGGCCCCTTCTGGCCCTGCGAGATCTCGAAATCGACTCGCTGGCCTTCTTCCAGGGTGCGGTACCCGTCCATCTGAATCGCGCTGTAGTGGACGAAGACGTCCGCACCACCGTCGACCGCGATGAAGCCGTACCCCTTCTCCGCGTTGAACCACTTGACGGTGCCCTGAGCCATGCCTAACTCCCCTATTACTGGCCCTTGCACAGATCCACACTTCGCGGACCCGGGTCAGACCTCACCCCCCATTGGCCGGGGGCGTGCGCCGGAACGCGTCGACCGCGGCTGAATGTATCTGTCCAACTGCCGTCTGCAACAGGTCAATCGGACGAGAATTCAGGACGCAGGCGTTCGGGAGTTTGCCAAGAATTCACCCTGTTTCAGGGCAAGTCGGGCCGCACATAAGGAGCGAAAGGCGCAAAACCGCCGGGCACTTTGGCTGCTTCTCGTCGGTTCTCGACGGATCCTCGAGCGGACTTCATATGCACCCGGCATACGGAGGCGGCGGGCTTCCCCAACTCTACCGTGCTCAACCATGCAGAATTGCCCCCTCCGCTTCTCTCACGGAGGGGGCAATTCGATGAACTCTCGGTGACCACCCTTACCGAAGGTAATGGGCGGGCGGGTCTCAGCCGCCGGCGACCGCCGGAATGATGGAGACGCCGGCCCCGTCCGGGGTCGCGGTCTCCAGCCCCTGCTCGAAGCGCACGTCGTCGTCGTTGACGTACACGTTCACGAACCGGCGCAGCTTGCCCTGGTCGTCGAGCACCCGGGCGGCGATGCCCGTGTGGTTCTTCTCCAGGTCGGCGATGACCTCGGCGAGGTTCGCGCCCTGGGCGGGAACCTCGGCCTGACCGCCGGTGTAGGTGCGCAGGATGGTGGGGATGCGGACGGTCACGCTCATGCGAGGCCAGCCTCTCGGAAGGAGTCCAGGTTGGGGCGGATGGTGGCGGTCAGACCGGTACCGGCCACCGCGTCGAGGGTCTTCAGACCGTCACCCGTGTTGAGGACGACGGTGGTCAGCGAGGGGTCGAGAACACCGCTGTCGATCAGCTTCTTCGTCACACCGACGGTCACACCGCCGGCCGTCTCGGCGAAGATGCCCTCGGTCCGGGCGAGCAGCTTGATCGCGTCGACGATCTGCTCGTCGGTCACGTCCTCCACCGAACCGCCGGTACGGCGCGCGATGTCCAGGACGTACGGCCCGTCGGCCGGGTTGCCGATGGCCAGCGACTTGGCGATGGTGTCCGGCTTCTGCGGGCGCACCACGTCGTGCCCGGCCTTGAAGGCGGTGGACACCGGCGAGCAGCCCTCGGCCTGCGCACCGAAGATCTTGTACGGCTTGTCCTCGACGAGCCCGAGCTTGATCAGCTCCTGGAGCCCCTTGTCGATCTTCGTCAGCTGCGAACCCGAGGCGATGGGCACCACGATCTGGTCGGGCAGCCGCCAGCCGAGCTGCTCGCAGATCTCGTACGCGAGGGTCTTGGACCCTTCCGCGTAGTACGGGCGCAGGTTGACGTTGACGAAGCCCCAGCCCTCGCCCGCCGGGTCGCCGATGAGCTCGGAGCAGAAGCGGTTGACGTCGTCGTAGTTGCCCTCGATGCCGACGAGTTCGCCGCCGTAGACCGCGGCCATGACGACCTTGCCCTGCTCCAGGTCGTGCGGGATGAACACGCACGACCGGAAGCCGGCACGAGCGGCGGCGGCGCCCACCGCGCCGGCCAGGTTGCCGGTGGAGGAGCACGAGAGGGTGGTGAACCCGAAGGCACGAGCGGCCTCGAGGGCCTGCGCCACGACCCGGTCCTTGAACGAGTGCGTCGGGTTGCCGGAGTCGTCCTTGATGAACAGCCCGCCGGTCACGCCCAGCTCGCGCGCCAGGTTGTCGGCCTGCACGAGCTTGGTCCAGCCGGGGTTCAGGTTGGGCTTCTCGGCCACGTCGGCGGGCACCGGCAGCAGCGGCGCGTACCGCCAGATGTTCGCGGGGCCGGCCTCGATCCGCTTGCGCAGCTCTTCGGCGTCGTAGGAGGAGAAGTCGTACGCGATCTCCAGCGGCCCGAAGCACTCCTCGCAGGCGAAGAGGGGTCCGAGGGGCACCTGGTGCCCGCACTCGCGACAGCTCAGCGCGGCGGCCGGCCCGAGGTCGACGGTGGAATCGGTGGAGGTTGCAACAGTCTGCGCAGCCATGTGAGGCGAGGCCCTTTCTCCTCATCTTCCTCACGACGCATCTCGCCGTGAGACGGATTTGGCACCTTCCCTAGCCGGGAGCCTCGCTGCACGAATGTCAGGAGAACCGACTGGAGGGTTGCCGGGGCTTCATCGGGCCGTATCCCTCTGCCCCTCTGGATGAGCGGTATGGAGTTGTCCACGCGGAGGACCCCCGACATGCGATGGTCATCAGCGTTGTTCAAGACTGTAACCGAAGGCCAGGACAGTTGAGATAGCCGTCCGAACCGCGAGATGGATCACTTCCGACCCCCTCGCCGAGAGAACGCAGAGGAGCCGCAGGCTGTGCTGGAAGAAGTCGAGCGCTGGCTGACCACTCGCTCCTGGTCCGTCACCGACCGCCCGCTCCACCAGATCCTGGCCGCGAAGCGCGCGACCGGCCAGACGGTCTCCGTCGTGCTGCCCGCGCTCAACGAGGAGGAGACGGTCGGCGACATCGTCGCGATCATCCGCCACGACCTGATGAACCAGGTCCCCCTCGTCGACGAGATAGTCGTGGTCGACTCGGCCTCCACCGACCGCACCGCGGAGGTCGCCGCGGCGGCGGGCGCCAAGGTCGTCCACCGGGACGACATCCTCCCCCGCATCCCGTCCGTCCCCGGCAAGGGCGAAGTGCTCTGGCGCTCGCTCCTCGTCACCAGCGGGGACATCGTGTGCTTCATCGACGCCGACCTGAAGGAGTTCTCCTCGGACTTCGTCTCCGGCATCGTCGGCCCCCTGCTCACCGACCCCGACGTCGACCTGGTCAAGGGCATGTACGACCGCCCCCTGGCCGGCGCCCAGGGCCAGGGCGGCCGCGTCACCGAGCTGATGGCCCGCCCCCTGCTCAACATGCACTGGCCCCAGCTCGCCGGCTTCGTCCAGCCCCTGGGCGGCGAGTACGCGGCCCGCCGCAGCCTCCTCGAACAGCTCCCCTTCCCCGTCGGCTACGGCGTGGAGCTGGGCATGCTGGTCGACTCGCTGCACCTCGTCGGCCTCGACGCACTCGCCCAGGTGGACGTCGGAGTCCGCAAACACCGCCACCAGGACGGCCAGGCCCTCGGCCGCATGGCGGCGGCGATCTACCGCACGGCCCAGCTCCGCCTCGCCCGCGGTCACCTCATCCGCCCCGCCCTCACCCAGTTCGAACGGGGCGAGGACGGCTTCGAGGCCCGCACCTACTCCGTGGACACCGAGGAGCGCCCGCCGATGCTGGAGATCGCAGAGTACGCGTCACGCAAGGTCGCATGACGCCCGAACTCTCCGTATCCGGCTGATACGCGCGTTTGAGCGTTTCCGGGCCGGGCTAGGTTGAGGGCTATGGCTTCCACGCACGGTGCACAGGTGCTGGTCGCGTCCAACCGCGGCCCGGTCTCGTACGAACTGCGCGAGGACGGCGCGCTGCACGCCAGACGCGGCGGCGGCGGACTGGTCTCCGGCCTCTCCGCCATCGGCCCGGACGCCGGCGCCCTCTGGGTCTGCTCTGCCCTGTCCGACAGCGACCGCGAGGCCGTCCGCCGCGGCGAGGGCGAGCCGGGCGTCCGCATGCTGGACATCCCGGCCGACGTCCACGCCGACGCCTACAACGGCATCGCCAACTCGGTCCTCTGGTTCGTCCACCACATGCTGTACCAGACCCCACTGGAACCGGTCTTCGACGAGGACTTCCGCCGCCAGTGGAGTTCCTACGAGACCTACAACCGGGCCTTCGCGGAAGCGCTCGCCGCCGAGGCCGCCCAGGGCGCGGCAGTGATCGTCCAGGACTACCACCTCGCCCTGGTCCCCGGCCTCCTCCGCGCCCTGCGCCCCGACCTGCGCATCGGCCACTTCTCCCACACCCCGTGGGCCCCGCCCGAGTACTTCCGCATGCTCCCGGACGACATCTCCGCCCAGCTCCTGAAGGGCATGCTCGGCGCGGACCGCCTCGGCTTCCTCACCCACCGCTGGGCGAACGCCTTCACCGCCTGCTGCGAAGAATTCGCCGGCGGCCTGGGCGACACCCGGATCGGCGTCCACGGCCTCGGCGCCGACGCGGACTTCCTGCGCGAACGCGCCCACCGCCAGGACGTGCAGGACCGCATGACGTCCCTCCGCACGGAGATCGGCGAAGGCCGCCGCACCATCGTCCGAGTGGACCGCACCGAACTCTCGAAGAACATCGTCCGAGGCCTCCTGGCCTACCGCCACCTCCTCGACATCCACCCCGAGTGGCGCGAACAGGTCGTCCACGTCGCCTTCGCCTACCCCTCCCGCCAGGACCTCGCCGTCTACCGCGACTACACGGCAGACGTCCAGCGCCTCGCCGACGAGATCAACACCTCCTACGGCACCCCCACCTGGACCCCGGTCGTCCTCCACGTCCAGGACGACTTCGCCCGCTCCCTCGCCGCCTACCGCCTCGCCGACGTCGCCCTCGTCAACCCCATCCGCGACGGCATGAACCTCGTCGCCAAGGAGGTCCCCGTCGTCTCCGACCAGGGCTGCGCACTCGTCCTCTCCCGAGAGGCCGGCGCCTACGAGGAACTCGGCGAGGACGCGCTGGGGGTCAACCCGTACGACATCGTGGGCACGGCCCACGCCCTCCACGACGCCCTCACCATGCCCCCGGCCGAACGCGCCGAACGCACCAAGAGACTCGCCGCCTCCGCCACCGCCCTGCCTCCGGCCCAGTGGTTCCTGGACCAACTGAACGCCCTGACCCACTGAACAGCGCCCCGTCCCTTTCCCGCCGTATGCGACCGCGGGCCGCCGCAGGCTGATCGCGCAGTTCCCCGCGCCCCTGAGGTCGTGGGCCGTTCCCCTCGCATGCGACCGCGGGCCGTCGTGGGCTGGTCGCGCAGTTCCCCGCGCCCCTAAGGGCACGACCGTCAGCCGCGTACGGTCGCGAGGAACCACGGACGGTGGGCGATGGGGCCAGTCGCGTACGGCGGGGAGGGGACGGGACGGGGGGTTGTCCGCCCGCAGCGGCCGGCGGAAACACGGTTCGACCCCCGTAGCCGAGCAGATCGCCGGACCGAGGACGGACAACCCCCCGGCCCGGCCCCGGCCCACCCACACAGCGGATGCGCTACAGCAACCCCCACCGAAGCCGCGCAGGCCGCCGCAGGCATCCGCCCCGGTCAGCCCAGCCGAGACGCGAGCGCGGACAGCAGCTGCACCACACCCGACGGGCCGTCCACCACGACATCCGCCCGTTCGCGCAGCTCGGCGACCTCGTCGCTGCCGCTGCAGACCAGCAGCCCCGGAATGCCGTCGGCGCGGAGCTTGGAGACGGCGGCGAAGGCGGGCAGGTCACCGAGGTCGTCACCGGCGTAGACGACGCACTCCGCGCCGACGGACCGTACCCACTCCTCCAGCGCGACCCCCTTGTCCATGCCCGGCGGCCGCAGCTCCAGCACCATCCGCCCCGGCTCCACGATCAACCCGTGCCGCGCGGCCAACGCCCCGAGCGGCTCCCGCAGCATCTCGAACGCCGCCTGCGGATCCTCCGCCCGCCGCGTATGGACGGCAACGGCCCGCCCCTTCTCCTCCACCCACGTGCCCTGCCACGCCCCGACCCCGTCGAGCACCCCCGGCAGCTCGGCCCGCACCGCCGCGACCCCGGGATGCGGCGCAGGCGCGCTCACGCCCCCGCTCGCCGCGTCCCACCGTTCGGCCCCGTAGTGCCCGAGCACCACGAGGTGCTCGAGCCCGGCCACCCCCGCGAACCCCCCGTACCGCACCGCCACCCCCGCCGGCCGCCCGGTGATCACCGCGACGGACGCCACCCGAGGCGCCAGCCGCGCCAGCGCGGGCGCGGCATCGGGGTGGGCCCGCGCCTGATCGGGGTCCGGCACGATCGGGGCGAGGGTGCCGTCGAAGTCGAGGGCGATCACCGCCTTGCCCGGCCGGGCGAGAAGCGCGTCGAGCCCGACGCGTCCGGCCTCGGTCACAGGCTCCGGCAGAGCTCCCACACCGGCGCTCGCACCTGCACTCGCATCATGCTGATGGCTGCCCATACAGCGACCCTATCCACGCGAGCCCCACGGCACTCACCCCAAGCTCACCGCCAAGCTCACCGCAGGCTCACCGCTCCCCCCGCCGAGCCTCCCGCACCCGCCGCAGCCGATTGACGGTCACCGGATCATGCGCAAGAGCCCGAGGATCGTCCAGCAGGGCGTTCAGGAGCTGGAAGTAGCGCACGGGCGCCAGCCCCAGCTCCTCCCGGATCGCCCGCTCCTTCGCGCCGGGCCCGGCGAACCCCCGCCGCTCCAGCGCAAGGATGTCCCGCTCCCGCTGCCCGAGCCCCTCTGCCCCCTCTGCGTCCATGCGCAGCACACTAGCTGGCGGCAGCCGCCGCATCGGCCTGCGTGGCCTCCGCCTCCAGCCCCCCGAGCACAGCGGACGGACTCCCGCCGGGGGCGACGGCCTTGCCGATGTCCGCCTTCACCGCGGCGCTCACCGAGGCCCAGGACGTCTTGCCCACGGGATAGAACTCGGCGAACTGCAGCTGGTCGAGGAACGGCTTGAGGTCCTGGTCTTCCTCGGCCGCGGACATGACATCCGACGCGGAGTTGGTCACCGGCAGCAGGTCGTACTCACGCGAGAAGGCGAGCACGTTCTTCTCGCTGTAGACAAAATCAAGAAAATCCCCCACCTGGTCCCGGTGCCCGTTCTTCTTGAACGCCATCATCCAGTCGGCGACACCCATCGTGGACTTGGTCTCCCCGTCGGGCCCGGGCATCGGCACCATGCCGAACTTCACGCCCTTCTTCGCGGCCGTCTTCATCAGCGAGGGATGCCCGTTGAGCATGCCGACCTTGCCGGAGGCGAACGCGGCGAAGGCGTCGGCCCGGTTCAGCTTCGCCGGCGCGACCGGCCCGGTCAGGCCCTTGCCGACGAGCTGGTCGCGCAGCCAGGTGAAGGTCCCGACGTTCTCGGCGGAGTCGATGCCGTACGTGCCCAGCGTGTCGGTGTAGCCGCCGCCCCCGCTGAGCAGCCACTGCATGGTCTCGGCCTGTGCCTCCTCGGGCCCGAGCGGCAGGGCGTAGGGGTAGGCGACGCCCTCCTCCTTCAGCGCCTCGGCGTCGGAGGCGAGCTCGGCCCAGGTGGTGGGCGGGGTGAGGCCGGCCTCGGCGAAGAGGGACTTGTTGTAGAAGAGCAGGCGCGTGGACGCGGCGAACGGCATGCCGAACTGCTCTCCGTCGACCTGCCCGGCGTCGGCGAGCTGCCCGGCGAAGTCGGCCTGGGTGGTGATGGAGAGCAGGTCGTCGGCGGTGTAGAGCTGCCCGGCGGCGGCGTAGTCGGCGTACGCGCCGATCTGCGCCAGGTCGGGGGCGTCGCCCGCGTCGACCATCTCCTTGACCTTGCGGTCGACGTCGTTCCACGAGTAGACGGAGACGTCGATCTTCACGCCGGGATGCTCGGCCTCGTACGCGGCGACCAGCTTGTCCCAGTACTTCTTGGAGCTGTTGGCCGCGCTGTCGCCGTAGTCGGCGGCGACCAGCTTCAGGGTGACGTCGTCGGCCCCGCCGCCGACGCCGCAGCCCCCCAGGACCGCCGTCATCCCCAGCGCGACGACCGCCGCGATCATTCCCGTCCTACGCCGCTGCACTACGAAGCCCCAACCCTGCCCGTGTTCCGCTCGGACACCCCACCCGGGTGTCCGCTATCCGAATCAAGGTCTACACCACGCAAGTGGACTAGACCTCTTGTGGGTCCTCGGGCCACACTGTTCCCCGTGAGACATGTCATCGCCCTCGATGTGGGCGGCACCGGGATGAAGGCCGCCCTGGCCGGGCCGAACGGCGAGCTGCTGCACCGGGCACGCCGGGCCACCGGGCGCGAGCGCGGCCCGGACGCGGTCGTGGACGGCATCCTCGACTTCGCCGCCGAGCTCCAGGCGTACGGCGAGCAACACTTCGGCGAGCCGGCCGACGCGGCGGGCGTCGCCGTGCCGGGCATCGTCGACGACACGAACGGCGTCGCCACCTACGCCGCCAACCTCGGCTGGCGGGACGTGCCCCTGCGCGACCTGATGACCAAGCGCCTCGGCGGCATCCCGGTCGCGCTCGGCCACGACGTGCGCACCGGCGGCCTCGCCGAGGGCCGTATCGGCGCGGGCCGGGGCGCCGACCGCTTCCTCTTCGTGCCGCTGGGCACCGGCATCGCGGGCGCGATCGGCATCGACGGCCGGGTGGAGGCGGGCGCCCACGGCTTCGCGGGCGAGATCGGCCACATCGTCGTACGGCACGACGGGACGCCCTGTCCGTGCGGTCAGCGCGGCTGCCTGGAGCGGTACGCGTCCGCGGCGGCGGTGAGCGAGGCCTGGGCCGCCGCCTGCGGGGACCCCGGGGCGGACGCCGCCGACTGCGCGCGGGCCGTCGCGTCCGGCGACCCGAACGCCGTACGAGTCTGGAGCGAGGCGGTCGACGCCCTCGCCGACGGCCTGGTCACCGCGCTCACTCTGCTGGACCCCCGCACCCTGATCATCGGTGGCGGCCTCGCCGAGGCGGGGGAAACCTTGTTCTCACCACTGCGAGACGCGGTCCGGCGCCGTGTCACCTTCCAGAAGCTGCCGACGATCGTCCCAGCCGCCCTGGGCGACACCGCAGGCTGCCTGGGCGCAGGCCTCCTGGCCTGGGATCTCCTCAACCACTCGGACCGTATGGAGGAACCGACGTGACGGCAACCCCCCCAGGGGCGCGGGGAACTGCGCGACAAGCCACGACGCACCCGCAGCCCGCGACGGACGGAACCCCCCTGGTCCTGACCGGAGCCAACGTGGTCCTCCCCACCGGCACGGTAGAGAACGGCCGGCTCATCATCGACGGCCCCCGCATCTCGGACAGGGCACCAGAGAACGCCCGGTCCCTCGACGCCGGCGGCCTTTGGCTGATCCCCGGCTTCGTCGACCTCCACAACCACGGCGGAGGCGGAGCCTCCTTCTCCAGCGGCACGGTCGAGGACGTCCTCAAGGGCATCCGCACGCACCGCGCACACGGCACGACCACCCTCGTCGCCTCCACGGTCACCGACGAGATGGACCTCCTGGTCCGCCAGGCCGGCCTGCTCAGCGAGCTGGCCGAGCAGGGCGACATCGCGGGCATCCACTTCGAGGGCCCGTTCATCTCCCCCTGCCGCAAGGGCGCCCACTCCGAGGGGCTGCTGCGCGACCCCGACCCGGCGGAGGTGCGCAAGCTGATCGACGCGGCGCGCGGCCACGCCAAGATGGTCACCCTCGCCACGGAACTGCCCGGTGGCATCGACTCCGTACGGCTGCTGGCCGAGCACGGCGTCATCGCGGCGGTCGGCCACACGGACGCCACGTACGAGCAGACGGTCGAGGCGATCGACGCGGGCGCGACGGTCGCCACGCACCTGTTCAACGCGATGCCCGCCCTCGGCCACCGCGCGCCGGGCCCGATCGCGGCGCTGCTGGAGGACGAGCGGGTCACGGTCGAGCTGATCAACGACGGCACGCATCTGCATCCGGCGGCGCTGGAGCTGGCGTTCCGTCACGCGGGCGCGGACCGGGTCGCCTTCATCACCGACGCGATGGACGCGGCCGGCATCGGCGACGGCCGCTACATGCTGGGCCCGCTGGAGGTCGAGGTCGCGGACGGGGTGGCCCGGCTGGTGGAGGGCGGCTCGATCGCGGGCTCGACCCTGACCCTGGACCGCGCGTTCAAGCGGGCCGTGACGATCGACCGGCTGCCCGTCGGGGACGCGGTCGCCGCGCTGTCCGCGAACCCGGCCCGGCTGCTGGGCCTGGCCGACTCGGTCGGCTCGCTGGAGCCCGGCAAGTACGCCGACCTGGTGCTGCTGGACGCGGACTTCGACGTCAAGGGCGTCATGCGGCGAGGGGAATGGGTGGTCGATCCCCAACTGGGCTGATTGAGCCGCAGGTCGACGAGACGGTGGCCGGTCCTGGGGCTGGGCCGGTCGCCGTCTCTTTGGCATGATCAGGACTTCGGAAGAAGTCAGTCGGCAAGCGCTTCGGGGGAGGTCGGACCAGGTGATCCTCACGGTCACACCGAACACCGCTCTCGACATCACCTACCGCGTACGGTCCCTGCGGCCGCACGCCTCCCACCGGGTCTCCGAGGTGGTCGAACGCCCCGGCGGCAAGGGCCTCAACGTGGCCCGGGTGCTCGCGGCACTGGGCCACCAGGTGACGGTCACCGGCTTCGCGGGCGGCGGCACCGGGCGGGCGATCCAGGAGCGGCTCACCGCGACGCCGGGCGTGGTCGACGCACTCGTCCCGGTCGCCGGCGCGAGCCGCCGCACGGTCGCCGTGGTCGACGAGTCCACCGGCGACACCACCCAGCTGAACGAGCCGGGCCCGCTGATCACACCGTCGGAGTGGTCCGCGTTCCAGGAGGTGTACGCGGACCTCCTCGTCTCGGCCTCGGCGGTGGCCCTGTGCGGCAGCCTGCCGCCGGGCGTGCCGGTGGGGGCGTACGCCGGTCTCGTACGGACCGCTCGGGCGGCGGGGGTGCCGGTGCTGCTGGACACGGGCGGGGAGGCGCTGCGCCGGGGTGTGGCCGCGCGCCCGGACCTGATCAAGCCGAACGCCGACGAACTGGCCGAGCTGACCGGTTCGCACGAGCCACTGCGGGCCACCCAGGACGCCCGCAGACGCGGCGCCCGCTCGGTGGTGGCCTCACTGGGCGCCGAGGGCCTCCTGGCGGTGACCCCGGAGGGCCGCTGGCGTGCCGCTCCGCCCGCGCGGGTGCCCGGCAACCCGACGGGCGCGGGCGACTCGGCGGTGGCGGGCTTGCTGTCGGGCCTGGTGGAGAACCTCCCCTGGCCGGACCGCCTGGCCCGCGCGACGGCCCTGTCCGCGGCGACCGTCCTCGCGCCGGTGGCCGGCGAGTTCGACCGGACGGCGTACGAGGAGCTGCTGGGCCGGGTGTCGGTGACCGCGGAGGCCACCGCGGCCTAGCAGGCGCTTCGCTACTCGGTGACCTGGCCCTGCTTCACCCGCAGCCGGTCCAGCAGGACGTCGCACTTGTCGCCGGTGCCGCAGGTGATGGTGAGGGTGTTGGTGCCCTTGCTGAGGGTCGGGTAGGCGTAGGTGGTGGTCCAGCCCTTGGAGAAGTCGCCGGCGGGGGCGCCCGCGTAGTTCTTCATGCTCAGCTTGGTGCCGAACTCCTTGCCGTTGACGAAGAGCGTCATCGACTGGTCCGCGCCCGCGGTGCTGTAGTCGGCGAAGAGGGTGTAGCTGCCGTCCTCGGGGATGCCGTCGACGGTCCAGGTGACGGACGCGCCGGGCTGGTTCAGGCCGGTGATGTACACCCCGCCGTCGGACTTGGCGCCGGGCACGTCCGTGGCGGTGGCGACTCCCGGCGACAGCCGCAGCGTCTTGGCGTCGGTCTCCAGCGGCTCCATCGCCTCCTCTTCGCTGGAGCTGGCCGAGGGGCTCGGCTCCTCGCTCTGCGAGACGGACGGGGAGGGGCCTGCCTGGTCGCCCTTCTCGTCACCCTCGGCGTCGCCGCCGCCGACCATGGCGACGCCGATGCCGATGACGACCGCGGCGACCACCGCGATCGCGCCGATCAGCAGCCCCTTGGTGTTCGGGCCGCGGCCCCGGCCGCCGCCGTTGCCGCCGTACGCCTGCTGCGGCGCGGTGGGCGCGCCGCCGGGCAGGGTCTCGGGGGCGGCGTAGTGCGGGTTCGGGCGGCCGTAGGTGCCCTGCTGCTGGCCGTAGGCGGCCTGCTGGGGGATCTGCTGGCCGTAGGAAGGGGCGGCGCCCTGCTGCTGGCCGTACTGGCGTTCGCCGACCGTCCGCACTCTGCTCACGGAGTTCGGGTAGCCGTAGCCGCCGGAGGGCGGCTGGGCGCCGTTGGCCTGACCGTCGGCGTAGAGGTAGCCGAACGGGTCGTCGTCCTCGGGCGTGCTCGCGCCGTTGTTGCCGGGCGTCATCCCTTGGTACTCCTCAACATGCGGAACGATGCGATACGGATGTCAGGGTGGCGAGCCTACCCGCTCCGGCTGCCCCAAACTGGTGACTCAGACCGCATCAACTCTCTGACCTGCGGCTCATCCCGCACGCCTGTGCTGTTTGGGACGAGATCGTTTCTCGACGTACATACGCTCGTCGGCGGACTTGAGCACTTCGTCCGCGGTCATCCCGCAGTGCGCCCACCCGATGCCGAAGCTGGCGCCGACGCGTACGGCCCGGCCCTCGGCGCGGATCGGCTGGATGATCTCGTTGCGCAGCCGGACGGCGAGGTCCTGGGCGTCGGCCCGGCCGAGGCCGTCGGCGAGGATCACGAACTCGTCGCCGCCGAGCCGGGCCACGGTGTCCCCGTCGCGCACCCCGCGCGACAGGCGCCGGGCGACCTCGATGAGGACGGCGTCGCCCGCGTTGTGCCCGAACCGGTCGTTGATCGACTTGAAGCCGTCGAGGTCGCAGAAGAGCACCGCGAGACCCTTGGTGCCGTCGTCGTGCTCGCTCTCCGGGGCGACGGTGTGCACATGGTGGTCGTAGCCGTCGTACGGGTCGGCGCCCGGCCGGAAGTCGAAGCCGTGGCCGCCGGCGTCGTAGGCCGGGTGACCGTAGGCGGCGTCGACGGACTCCAGCTCGCCCGGATGCCCCGGCGGGCGCTGGCAGAGCCGCGCGGAGAGGCGGGCGCGCAGCTCGGCGGAGTTCGGCAGGCCGGTGAGGGAGTCGTGGGAGGCGCGGTGGGCGAGCTGCAGCTCGCGGCGCTTGCGCTCCTCTATGTCCTCGACGTGGGTGAGCAGGAAGCGGGGCCCGTCGGCCGCGTCGGCGACGACGCTGTTGCGCAGGCTCACCCAGACGTACGTACCGTCGCGGCGGCCCAGCCGCAGCTCGGCCCGGCCGCCTTCCGCCGAGGTGCGCAGCAGGGTGCCGATGTCCTCGGGGTGGACGAGGTCGGAGAAGGAGTAGCGGCGCATCGCGGCGGCGGGACGGCCCAGCAGACGGCACAGGGCGTCGTTGGTGCGCAGGATGCGGCCGTGCTGGTCGCCGCCCATCTCGGCGATGGCCATGCCGGAGGGGGCGTACTCGAAGGCCTGCCGGAAGGATTCCTCGCTGGCCCGCAGCGCCTGCTGCTCGCGTTCGAGCCGGACGAGGGCGCGCTGCATGTTGGACCTGAGGTGGGCGTTGCTGATCGCGATGGCGGCCTGGAAGGCGTACATCTGCAGGGCCTCGCGGCCCCAGGCGCCGGGCCGCCGGCCGTTGCGCGGGCGGTCCACCGACAGCACTCCGAGCAGCTCGCCGTGCGGGCCGCCCTGGCCGCCGGGCGCGTACATGGGCGCGAAGAGACGGTCGGCGGGGTGCCACTCGTCCTCGAAGCGGGGGGCGGGGCCCTCGGTGAACCACTGCGGGACGTCGTCGTCGTCGAGGATCCAGCCCTCGGTGTGGGGTATGAAGACCAGGTCGCCCCAGGTCTCGCCCATGTTCAGCCGCCGCTCCCAGGACTCGCGGGAGCCGACGCGGCCGGTGATCAGGGCCTCGGCGGCGGGGTTGCCGGAGAACGCGGCGACGACGAGGTCGCCGTCGGGGCGTACGAGGTTGACGCAGGCCAGTTCGTAGCCGAGGGCGGTGACCACGCCGTCGGCCACCGTCTGGAGGGTGTCGGCGAGGCTGCGTGCCGTGTTCATGTCGGCCATGACCTGGTGCAGCTGCCGCAGGGACGCCAGACGGACGTAGGGCTCCGACTCGGTCTCCATGCTCGCCCTCCCCCCGAGACCTCGCAGCGAATAAAGGGTTCGCATCGTCCCCGCCACTGAATCACAGCGCGCTGCCCACTCGGTACACAGGGTCAACAATTAGTCCCGCTTGTGACTCAAGTCACATGTAAATGTGAACAATTGAGTGAGGTTTCTGCGATTTCCCTGTGTGTTTCCCTGGCTGTTCATCGATGGCAAACCGGCGGGGATATGCGGGAAGCACCGTAACTCCGCCGGTGGTCCTAGGCCCGTTCTCGGACCGAGGTCCGATGCGGGGGCCGTGGGGCGCACACTAGCGTTTCTCATGTGCTGAACCATCCTCCCGTCACGCTCCCCGCCCAGCCCTCGCCCACCACGGCCCCCGCCGCCGGGGCATCCTGTGGGGGTGAGCAACGACGAGTTCCGCGCCGCCATGTCCCGGCTGGCCGCGGGCGTGGTCCTGGTGACCGCCCAGGAGCCGCCGCTCGACCCGGACGACCCCACGGCGCCGGGCGGCGAGGACGTCGGCATGACGGCCACGGCGTTCATGTCGGTGTCCCTGGACCCGCCCCTGGTCCTGGTCAGCCTGCGCGAGGGCTCCCGCATGGACGACCTGCTCGCCGAGCAGCCGCTGTGGGCGGTGTCCGTGCTCGCCGAGAGCCAGCGGCACATCGCGGGCCGCTTCGCCATGAAGGGCCGTATCAGCGACCGGCTCCTCTTCGAGGACATCCCCTACACCCGCGGAGAGGCCGCCGGGGCGCCCCTCGTCGGCGGCGCCCTCGCCACGCTGGAGTGCCGTACCGAACAGCGGGTGACGGCCGGCGACCACACCCTGGTCGTGGGCCGGGTCCTGACCGCGCGCGTGCCGAGCGCGGACGGGGGGCCGCTGATGTACTTCCGGGGCCGGTACCGGCAGCTCGGCTGACGGCTCCGCCCGAAGCGGGAGCGGGGCTCAGAGCAGCGTGATGTCCAGCTCCGCCAGTCGGCCGGGGTCCGTCACGATGTCGATCACGGCGATCCGGTCGCGCACGAAGGTGAACGACACCGCGCGCTCCAGCTCCCCGTCCACCAGCACCACCAGCCCGGTCGCGCCGTCGACCAGCGCGGGCCGCGCCGCCTGCGCCAGCCGCGCGAAGCCCGCCGCACCGGCCGCGACCGTCGCCGCGCCCGCGGCCACGCCTCCAGGGGTACGGGCCACCACATCCGGGTCCAGCACCTTCAGCAGCGCCTCGAAGTCGCCCTCCCGCGCGGCGGCGAGAAACGCGTCCAGCACCGCACGCCGCCGTGCCAGGTCCGCCCGCGGCTCCGCCGCGCCCCGCACCCGGCGCCGGGCCCGGCTGGCCAGCTGCCGCGCCGCCGCCGGGGAGCGGCCGATGACCGCGGCGACCTCCTCGTGGGGCACGGCGAACATGTCGTGCAGAACGAAAGCGAGCCGCTCCCCCGGTGTCAGCGTCTCCAGCACGACCAGCAGCGCCGCCCCGACGGAGTCGGCGAGCAGCGCGTCCTGCTCGGGGTCGGCGTCCGGCTCCGGCGCGCCCGGCTCCCTCGGGTCCAGCGGCTCCTCCGCGCGCGAGCGCCGGGTGCGGAGCATGTCCAGGCAGACGCGCCCCACGACCGTGGTCAGCCAGCCACCGAGGTTGTCGATGTCCTGCCCGTCCACGCGGTTCAGCCGCAGCCACGCCTCCTGCACGGCGTCGTCCGCCTCGGCGAGCGAACCGAGCATGCGGTGCGCGACGGCCCGCAACCGCGGACGCTGCTCCTCGAAACGCCGGGCGAGGTAGTCGTTGTCGGGGCGCATGGAGGGCCTCCCTCGTCGCAGTCAGGTCACTGCACTGACGTACGACGGAAGGCGAATGTGACGAGAGTGGCCGCGGGCGGCGATCGGCTACCAGTCCCGGCCGGTACGGCCCCGCTTCGTCTCGGCGCGCTGCTTCTTCTCCCGCAGCCGCCGCTCGTTGATGCCCCTGGGGATACGCGTGGGCCGTCGCGGCTTGGGCGGCGGCGCGGTCGCCTCGGCCAGCAGCGCGGCGAGCCGCACCGCCGCGGCCTCGCGGTTGCGCCACTGCGACCGGTGCTCGGACGCCCGCACGGTGAGGACTCCGTCGACCAGCCGCCCGGCCAGCCGCTCCAGGGCCCGCTGCTTCCACACATCGGGCAGCGACTTCGTCGCCGCGAGGTCGAACCGCAGCTCGACCTGCGAGTCACTGGTGTTGACGTGCTGTCCGCCCGGCCCCGAGGACCGCGAGAAACGCCACATCAGCTCGGCCTCGGGCAGCGAGACGGAGCCACGGATGACATGGGGTGCGGACATGCCGACCATGTTCCCGTTTCCCGGGGCTTCACGTCACCCGAATATCCCCGGCGGGCACGACCCGGTAAAGAAAGTAAAGACACCTGGAACCTATGGCACCTCCTCGGGCGTTCATTGGGGTAGCTGTAGGTTCGTCGTACGCAACGAGGGAAGGGACTCCCAACAATGGCTGTAAGCCTGTCCAAGGGCGGCAACGTCTCGCTCACCAAGGAAGCTCCGGGCCTGACCGCCGTCACCGTGGGCCTCGGCTGGGACGTCCGCACCACCACCGGCACGGACTTCGACCTCGACGCCTCCGCGATCGCGGTCAACGGTCAGGGCAAGGTCTACTCCGACGCCCACTTCGTCTTCTTCAACAACAAGCAGACCCCGGACAACACCATCGTCCACACCGGTGACAACCGCACCGGCGAGGGCGCGGGCGACGACGAGGCGATCAACGTCAACCTGGCGGCCCTCCCGGCCGACATCGACAAGATCGTCTTCCCGGTCTCCATCTACGACGCCGAGAACCGCTCGCAGAACTTCGGCCAGGTCCGCAACGCCTACATCCGCATCCTCAACCAGGCCGGCGGCGCCGAGATCGCGCGCTACGACCTGTCGGAGGACGCGGCCACGGAGACGGCCATGGTCTTCGGCGAGCTGTACCGCAACGGCGCCGAGTGGAAGTTCCGCGCCGTCGGCCAGGGCTACGCCTCGGGCCTGGCGGGCATCGCGCAGGACTTCGGCGTCAACGTCTGACGGACGCCCCGCGCTGTGAGGACCCCCGGCCCCGGCCGGGGGTCCTCCTGTACGGGTCCGGGCCGATCCGTCATGACCGGACGAGCCTCGCGGTAGCGTCCCGGCATGATCCTCGAGCAGCTGGACGTCCCGCCCGGCCAGGACATCCCCGGCCCCCTCCTCACCGAACTGACCGCCCTCTACGCCTCGAACCACGCGTTCTTCGCGCTGAGCGGTGACTTCCCCGACCCGGACGACATCCGCCCGGAGCAGGTCGCGGCCGCGCTCGCCGGGGAACTCGCCCACCCGGACGCCGAGGTGCTGCTGGCGCGCAGTCAGGGGCGGCTGGTGGGGATCGCCGTCACGCTGGCGCACCACCCGGACCCGGCCGACCCGGACCCGTGGATCGGGCTGCTGATGGTCGACGGCGGTGTCCGCCGCCAGGGACACGGCAGGCAGCTCGCCGGCCTCGTCGAGGACCGCTTCCGCGCGGCCGGACGTGACGCCGTACGGCTCGCCGTGCTGGAGAACAACCCCAGGGCACTGGCCTTCTGGACCGCGCTCGGCCACGAGGTGATCGACCGGCGCACGGACCGCGAACGGGGCCGCCCCTGCGCGGTCCTGCGCAAACCGCTGCGCGAGGCGCCGAGCGAACCGGCTCGCGAGTCGCCGGCTGAGCCGTCGCGCACCCCCCGCCGTGCCGCCCGGGTCGCCGTCCTGGACCCCGACGGCGCGGTCTTCCTGTTCCGGTACGACAACGTCGAGGTCGGCGTCCACTGGGCCATGCCCGGCGGCGGTCTGGAGCCCGGCGAGTCCCCGCGCGAGGGCGCCCTGCGCGAGCTGCGCGAGGAGACCGGCTGGACGGATCTGGAGCCGGGGCCGCTGCTCACCACCTGGGAGCACGACTTCACGCACGCGGTCGGCCCCGTCCGCCAGCACGAGCACATCTACGTCACCCACGGCCCCCGCCGCGAGCCCACCGGCCCCCATCTGGCCGCCGCGCACGCCGAGGACAAGATCCTCAGCTGGCGGTGGTGGACGCGCGAGGAACTGGCCGAGGAGGCCGAGCCGGTGTGGCCGCCGGAACTCGCTCGACTGCTGGACCACTTGGACCGGACCAATGCCGGACCGAGCGGCAACTCCGGCTGACGAAAGCGCAGTTGGGGGCCCTCGTACGTCCGGATAGCGGAGGTGCCACCACGGCTTTCGGATACGAACACGTAAAGTCTTGACGGCGGTCTGTCAAACAGACCGGTGCAGGTGTCACTCTCTCCTCGCCGCCGCAATCTGTGCCCCACCTGTGCCTCACCCCATGAGGCGCAGCCCACAGCCTGTGCCTCCCCCCAGAGGCCGGTGACCAAGGAGACCGAGTGAGACTGCAGTCCCACGCCACCCGCACTCCCCGTACGACCGTCCTGCGTGCCGCCGCCCTGATCGGCTCGGCCGCGATGGTCGTCCTCGCGACGCAGAGCGGCGCCGCCACCGCGGCCGCCCCCGAGCCCGCCTCCACCTCCGCGGCCCTCCCGCTGACCGCGTCCGCGCGCGCCACCGCCATCGCCACCGCCCAGGACCGGGCCGCCTCGACCGCCCGTGAACTCGGCCTCGGCGCCCAGGAGAAGCTCGTCGTCCGCGATGTCGTCAAGGACGCCGACGGCACGGTCCACACCCGCTACGAGCGCACCTACGCCGGTCTCCCCGTCCTCGGCGGCGACCTGATCACGCACGAGGCGAAGGGCGGCGCCCTCAAGAGCGTCACCAAGGCCACCAAGGCCCGGATAGCCGTGGCGTCCACCGACGCCGCGATATCGGCGACCGCCGCGAAGAAGTCGGCGCTCGCCGCCGCCGAGGACGGCACCTCCGCCACCGCCCGCAAGGTGGTCTGGGCCGCCGGCGCCAAGCCCGTCCTGGCCTACGAGTCCGTCGTCCACGGCCTCCAGCACGACGGCACCCCGAGCGAGCTGCACATCATCACCGACGCCGCCAGCGGCAAGCAGCTGCACTCCTTCGAGGCCATCGAGACGGGCACCGGCACCAGCCAGTACAGCGGCACCGTCACCATCGGCAGCACCGCCGCCTCCGGCGGCTACAACCTCACCGACGCGGGCCGCGGCGGCCACAAGACGTACGACCTCAACGGCGGTACGTCCGGCACCGGCACGCTCTTCACCGACGCCGACGACGTCTGGGGCAACGGCTCGCCCACCAACCGGCAGACCGCCGCCGTCGACGCCGCCTACGGCGCCCAGGTCACCTGGGACTACTACAAGACGGCCTTCAACCGCAACGGCATCCGCAACGACGGCAAGGCCGCGTACAGCCGCGTCCACTACGGCAACGCCTATGTCAACGCCTTCTGGTCCGACCAGTGCTTCTGCATGACGTACGGCGACGGCGCGGGCAACCTCAAGCCGCTCACCTCGCTCGACGTGGCCGGCCACGAGATGAGCCACGGCCTGACCGCGTCCACGGCCGGCCTCAACTACCGCCGTGAGTCCGGCGGCCTGAACGAGGCCACCTCCGACATCTTCGGCACCTCCGTGGAGTTCTTCGCGGGCAACTCCTCCGACCAGGGCGACTACCTGATCGGCGAGAAGATCGACATCCGCGGCAACGGCACCCCGCTGCGCTACATGGACAAGCCCAGCAAGGACGGCAACTCCGCCGACTACTGGTCCTCCGGCGTCGGCCGCCTCGACGTGCACTACTCCTCGGGCCCGGCCAACCACTTCTTCTACCTGCTGAGCGAGGGCAGCGGCGCCAAGACCATCAACGGCGTCAGCTACAACTCGCCCACCTACGACGGCTCCACGGTCACCGGCATCGGCCGCGCCAAGGCCGAGCAGATCTGGTACAAGGCCCTCGACCACCTACTTCACCTCCACCACCGACTACGCGGGCGCCCGCGTCGGCACCCTGAACGCCGCGCGCGACCTGTACGGCGCGGGCAGCGCCGAGTACAACGCGGTCGCCGCCGCCTGGAAGGGCATCAACGTCAACTGACGTTCCCTCCACGGTGATACCGAGCCGGGTCGTCCCTCAGGGGCGGCCCGGCTTTCCGTCGCCGTACAGCCACTCCCGCCAGATGTCGGAGAAGTCCGTCCTCGGCGCCTGCCGCTCCACGTACGCCGTGAAGTCGGCGGTGTCGGCCGTGCCGTGGCGGTGGGCGCCCGCCCAGCCGCGCAGCAGAGTGCGGAAGGCGTCGTCGCCGAGCCGCTGCCGCAGCTTGTGCAGCACCATCGCGCCCCGCTGGTAGACCGGGTCGCCGGAGAGGCGCTCCGCGCTGTCGGGGTGCGCGGGCGGGAACGCCCACAGGTCCGGGTAGAGGTCCTCGCCGTGCGCGTACAGCCGCTCGAAGGTGCGCTGCGCGCTGTCGCCGCCGTGCTCCTCCGCCCACAGCCACTCCGCGTACGTCGCGAAGCCCTCGTTGAGCCAGATGTCCCGCCAGGTCCGCGGGGTGACCGAGTCGCCGTACCACTGGTGGGCCAGCTCATGGACCAGCAGCGGCACGTCCGGCGCGCCCGGGAACACCGGGCGGTTCTGCGTCTCCAGGGCGTAGCCCGCGTCCGTGTCCCGCTCGACGATCGCCCCGGTGGACGTGAACGGGTACGGCCCGAAGGTGTCCTCCGCCCAGGCCAGCACCTCGGGCAGCCGGGCCAGCACGGCCCGGCTCGCCCGCGTCTGCGTCGGGTCCACGGCGGTGTACACCGGCAGCCCGTCCCGCGCCGTCGTCCGGCTGACGTCGTAGCGGCCGATCGCGACGGTGGCGAGATAGCTCGCCATGGGCTCGCCCGTGTGCCACACGAACGTCGTACGGTCCTTGCCCGCACGCTCCCGCACCAGTTCGCCGTTGGACACCGCCGTCAGGCCGCGCGGCACGGTGACCGTGATGTCGTACGGCGCCTTGTCGGAGGGGTGGTGGTTGCCCGGGAACCACGCCGCGGAGCCCACCGGCTCGCCCAGCGCGAGCGCGCCGTCGGCGGTGGGCAGCCAGCCCTCGCGTGAGCCGTCCGGGTCGGTGAGGGTCTCGGGCGTGCCGCCGTAGCGGACGGTGACCCGGAAGGTGCCGCCCTCGCGGAGCTCCCCGTGCGGGCGGACGGTCAGCTCCTGCCCGGCCCGGTTCCAGTGCGCCTGCTTCCCGTCGACCTCGACCCCGGTGACGTCCAGGCCCTTCAGGTCCAGGTCGAAGGCGGACAGGTCCTGGGTGGCGCGGGCCGTGAGCGCGGCCGTGCCGGTGAGCCGGCGGCGGGCGGGGTCGTAGGCGAGGTCGAGCGCGTAGTGGGTGACGTCGTAGCCGCCGTTGCCCGCCTTGGGGAAGTACGGGTCACGCAGCCCCGCGCCGCCGGGCGTGCCCTGCACACCGCCGCCGCACGCGGTGAGGGCGAGAACGAGGGCCGTGGAGAGGGCTACGGCGGGGACAACGGGCACGAATCGGGACACGAGCATGATCCTATGGGCGGCGCGCATCCGGACCCGGGCGCGCGAATGCCGGACCCACGGGCGTGCGAAAGGCCAACCCCTGGGCGAATGGCGGACCCGCGGGCGCGCGAAAGGCCAACCCCTGGGCACGCGAAAGCCGGACCCGCGGGCGCGCGAAAGCCGGACCCCTGGGCGTGGATTCCGCGCCCTTCGGCCCGTGACACCATCACCTACGTGCTCGACATCGGCTACGCCCTCTCCAACCGCTTCCCGGACCCGCCGCAGACGGACTACCGGCGGGCGGACGTGCACGCGCTGCGGCACGACCTGTTCTGCGGGGACGTCTACCTCGCCGACACCGAGAGCGACCGGGAGTTGTCCACAGCCTGGGGATGGGTGCCGGTGCTCGACTTCGCGTGGGCGCTGTGCGACATCGTCGAGCGCGTCGACCAGGACCCGGCCGGCTCCCGGGCCTCCCGGCCCCAGTACGCCGAGCTGGACTTCACCGAGTCCACCGACCGGATGCTCTTCGAGCGGAGGTTCGGGTGGGTCGACATCGAGGCCGACTGGATGCCGGCCGAGGAGGCACCGCTGACCTTCTCCCACACCGAGCTGCGCCGCGAGGCCCGGGACTTCCTGCACGACCTGATCGCCGACCTGGTCGACCTGCATGAGGACCTGGGCGAGAACCCGGCGATCTGGACCCTCCAGGCCCGCTTCCCCCGCGTGAGCTGAACTCCTCAGGCCTCCACCCGCACCCCCAGCTCCGCCGCCAGCACCGGCGCCAGGTCCAGCAGTTGCGCCGGGCTGATCACCGCGCCCGAGAGCCGGTCCACGCCGCGGGCGATCTCCAGCGGAGCGGCCCCGCGCAGGTCGACGTCCTTCAGGGTGGCCGAGGTGAGGTCGGCCTCCTTCAGGGCGCAGTCGAGGAACTCGACGCGCTCCAGGTGGGCGCCGGCGAAGTCCGGCTCGATCAGCACGCAGCCGTCGAAGACGACGTCCTTGAGGCGGGCCGCGCGGAAGTTGAGGAAGTCGAGCTTGCCGCCGCGGACGACGACACGCTCCAGGACGGCGCCGTGCAACTGGGTGCCGCCCAGGCGAGCGCCCAGCAGCTCGACGTCGCGCAGGGTCGCCTCGGCCAGGTCCGTGCCGACACCGCGCACGTCCGTGAGGACCGAGTCCAGGAAGCGGGCGTGGTGCAGCCGCGTCTCGTCCAGCGCGCAGCCCGTGAGCGCGCAGTCCATGAAGCGGGCGCCCGCGCCGTCCTGCCCCGCGAGGTCCGCCTCCTTCAGCTCCAGGCCGTCGTAGTCGCCGTCCGGCTCCAGCGGGCCGCCGTCCCACCGCTCCAGCGGGGGCAGGCGCAGTTCCGGCCGCCGCGCCCCCTTCACCGCCGTACCGCCGGCCCGTCCACCGGTCCGTGCGCCCACTCGTCCGCTCGCCATGCCCCCCATCGTGCACCCCGCCACTGACAATCGCCCTGACCTGCGCAAAGACCCCTCCCGCGGGCCCGTTGTCACATTTCCACCCGTCCGCGCCGTCGTAAGGAGTGACAGGCAAGGAGTGACAGGCGAACCCCAGCAGAGGAGACCCCAGCCATGCATCGCATCACTGTCGTCGGCGGCGGCTTCGCCGGACTCACCGCGGCCATCACCGCGGCCGAGGCGGGTGCCCGGGTCACCGTGTACGAGGCGCACCACACCCTCGGCGGGCGGGCCCGCACCGCCGAGGGCCCGTACCGGACCAACGAAGGCCCCCACGCGCTGTACAGCGGCGGCCCGCACTGGACCTGGCTGCGGCGGCGCGACCTGATCGGGCCGCTCGCGCCGCTGCCGCCCCTGGAGGCCGCGCGGCTGCGGCTGCGGCACCACGGCGTACTGCGCCGCACCCCGCCCTTCGCGATGCTCAAGCTGCTGCGCCGCAGCGCCGCGCAGGCGCCCGTGGACCAGGACTTCCTGACCTGGGCTACGCGGGAGGCGGGCGAGGAGGGCGCACGGGCCGCCGCCCACTACGCGGCCGTCGCCCTGTTCCACCACGACCCCGGCTCGCTGTCCGCCGCGTTCGTGCAGGAGCGGCTGCGGCGCGCCACCAAGCTGCCGCCGGAGGCGCACTACCCGCGCGGCGGCTGGGGCGCCGTCATCGACCGGATGGCCGCCCGCGCCTGGAACCTGGGGGTGCGGATGGAGACCCTGTCACGCGTCGACACCCTGCCGACCGATACGCCCGTCATCGTCGCCACCTCCCTGGACGCCGCCCGCCGGCTGCTCGGCGACGACTCGCTGACCTGGCCCAGCGGCCGTACCGTGCTGGTCGACCTCGCCGTACGGACCCGGCGCGGTGACGCGTTCGCCGTGTCGGACCTGGACGCGCCGGGCTGGATCGAGCGCTTCACCGCGCAGGACCGCACCCTCGCCCCGGCCGGTGAGCAGCTGATCCAGGGCCAGATCCCCATCGCGCCGGACGCCCCGCGCGCGGAGGGCGTCGCCCGCGCCGAGGAACTGCTCGACCTGGGCTTCCCGGGCTGGCGCGAGCGCGTCACCTGGCGCCGCGAGGCCGTCGCACAGGGCCGTACGGGCGCGGTCGACCTGCCCGGCACGAGCTGGCGCGACCGGCCCGCCGTGGACCGCGGCGACGGCGTGTACCTCGTCGGCGACCAGGTCGCGGCGCCCGGCGTGCTGTCCGAGGTGTCCTTCAACAGCGCGCTGACCGCCGTGTCGCTGATGCTCGGCCGCAACGCCCTTGACCTCAAGCACGCTTGAGGAAGAAGAGTGGGCCCCGTCGCCACGCCAAGCCTCTGGGGGATCCCATGCACGCCGTCCGCCTGCACACCTTCGGCCCGGCCGAGAACCTGACGTACGAGGAGGTGGAGGACCCGCGTCCCGGGCCGGGCCAGGTCCGCGTCCGTGTCCGTGCCGCCGGCGTCCACCTCCTCGACACCGCCCTGCGCGAGGGCGTCCAGGGCGGCCCGGCCCCCGTGCCGACGGAGCTGCCCACGATCCCCGGCCGGGAGGTCGCGGGTGTCGTCGAGTCGCTCGGCGAGGGCGTGGCAGGACTGTGGCTCGGCAAGCGCGTCGTCGCCCACCTGGGCTTCGTGCCCGGCGGCTACGCCGAGCTGGCCGTCACCGAGGTCGAGCGCCTCCACGAGATCCCGGAGAACCTCGACTTCGCCGGGGCCGTCGCCATGATCGGCACCGGCCGCACCGCGATGGGCATCCTGCAGTTCGCCGACCTCGGCCCCGACGCGGTGGTGATCGTCCCCGCCGCGGCCGGCGGCATCGGCACCCTGCTCGTGCAGTACGCCAAGCGCACCGGCGCCACCGTCATCGGCCTCGCCGGCGGCCCCGAGAAGGTCGCCCGGGTCCGCGACAACGGCGCCGACCTCGCCGTCGACTACACGGACCGGGCCTGGCCCGACAAGGTCCGCGCCCACCTCGGCGGCCGGGCGGCCACCCTGGTCCTGGACGGCGTCGGCGGCGACATCGCCCGCGAGAGCATCGCCCTGCTCGGCCCCGGCGGCCGCCACCTCGTCTTCGGCTGGTCCGCCGAGGGCATCAAGGACGGCAAGGGCCACTTCGTCGACGGCGTCTCCGAGAACGTCCTCGGCCCGGTGATGCTCGCCCGCGCGGGCGGCCCCGACCCGCTCCGCACCCTCGAACTGCGCGCCCTCACCGAAGCCGCCTCAGGCCGCCTCACCCCGGCCGTCCAGCGCTTCCCGCTCGCCGAGGCCGCCGCCGCCCACCGCGCCCTGGAGAACCGCGGCACCACCGGAAAGGTCGTCCTGGAGCCCTGACCGGCAGCCCGGAAAGGTCCCCCCTGACTCCCTCCGGCGCCCTGACCGGCAGCCCGGAAAGGTCCCCCCTGACTCCCTCCGGCGCCCTGACCGGCAGCCCGGCAACGTCCCCGTGACTCCCTCCGGCGCCCTGACCAGCCGCCCGGAAACGTCCCCCTGACTCCCTCCGGAGCCCTGACCCGACCCGAACACACCCCCGAGGCACCCATGACCGCCGACAAGAACCCACCGGATGCGACCCGCCCCGATCCATGGTCTGCTGGCCGAATGAGCGGCACCCGGACAGCCGACAGGGCGGAGGCCGACCCCCACCGCTGGTGGGGCCTGGTGGTCATCGCCCTGGCCCAGCTGATGGTCGTCCTCGACGCGACCATCGTGAACATCGCGCTTCCCTCCGCACAGCACGCCCTGCACATGTCTGACGGCAACCGCCAATGGGTCATCACCGCCTACACCCTCGCCTTCGGCGGCCTGCTGCTGCTCGGCGGCCGCATCGCCGACCTCGTCGGCCGCCGTCGCACCTTCGTCATCGGCCTGGTCGGCTTCGCCGCCGCCTCCGCGCTCGGCGGCGCCGCCACCACGGCGGGCATGCTCTTCGGCGCCCGCGCCCTCCAGGGCGTCTTCGCCGCCGTCCTCGCGCCGTCCGCGCTGAGCCTGATGACCACCACCTTCACCGACCCCAAGGAACGCGGAAAGGCCTTCGGCATCTACGGCGCCCTCGCCGGCAGCGGCTCCGCGATCGGGTTCATCCTCGGCGGCCTGCTCACCGAGTACCTGAACTGGCGCTGGTGCCTGTACGTCAACGTGCCGATCGCGATCATCGGCGTCGTCGGCGCCCTCGCCCTGCTGCACGACCGCCCCGGTCACGCCGACGCCCGCCTCGACGTGCCCGGCGTCCTGCTCGGCTGCGGCGGCCTCGTCGCGATCGTCTACGGCTTCAGCGAGGCCGAGCCCCGCGGCTGGACCGACTCCATGGTCCTGGGCCTGTTCGCGGCAGGAGTCGTACTCCTCGCGACCTTCGTGTGGTGGCAGACCCGCGCACCCGTGCCGCTGCTGCCCCTGCACATCGTCAAGGACCGCAACCGTGCGGGCTGCTTCCTCACCATGGGGCTCGCCGTCATCGGCATGTTCGGCCTGTTCCTGTTCATGACCTACTACCTCCAGGTCGTCCTGGCGTACTCCCCGGTCAAGACAGGTCTCGCCTTCCTCCCCCTGACCGCCTCGATCATCGTCGGCTCGACCCAGGTCTCGGCCCGCCTGCTGCCCCGGGTCGCCCCGCGCGCGCTGATGGCCCCGGGCGCCCTGCTCGCCTCGGGCGGCATGGTCGTCCTCACGCAGCTGACGGTCGACTCCGACTACGCGACCCACATCCTGCCCGCCCTGATCCTCATGGGCCTCGGCATGGGCATGATCTTCATGCCGGTCTTCTCCACGGCCACCGCAGGCGTCGCCCCCCAGGACTCCGGCGTCACCTCGGCGACCGTCAACACCTCCCAGCAGGTCGGCGGCTCCATCGGCACGGCCCTGCTGAACACCGTCGCCACCACCACCAGCAGCGCCTACCTCACCGCCCACCTCGCCTCCGGCGGCGACCGCGCCCTCATCGCCAGGCAGGCCGTCGTCCACGGCTACACCGTCGCCATCTGGTGGGCCGCCGGCATCATGCTCCTCGCCGGGATCGTGGCGGCCCTGATGGTGAAGGCGAAGCCGACCGCGCACGGAGCCGCACCGGCACGACCGGTGCCGGAATCGGTGGCGTAAGGCAAGAAGCGCGCAGCCGATACGGAAGGAAGGCGGGCGGCGCCCTCAGCCCCGCCCCGACACCCGATCCGCCACCCGCGCGATCCGCGACGACCCCGCACTGTGCCGCTCCGTCTCCCGCCGGTCCGCCGCCCGGTACGCGGCGTACATCCCCTGCACGCCCAGCCACCGCAGCGGCTCCGGCTCCCAGCGCCGCACCTTGTGACCCACCCACGGCAGGTCGGTCAGCTCGGTCCGCCCGCCCTGCCCGGAGTCCTGCTGCACCAGGTCCCGCAGCGTCCGCCCCGCCAGATTCGCGGTGGCCACCCCGGAACCGACGTAACCGCCCGCCCAGCCGAGCCCCGTCGACCGGTCCAGCGTCACCGTCGCGCACCAGTCGCGCGGCACCCCCAGCACCCCCGACCAGGCGTGCTCGATCCGCACGCCGGCCAGCGACGGGAAGAAGCGCACCAGGATCTCCCGCAACGCCTCGACCGTCTCCTGCTGCGTACGGCCGTCGTTGTCCGTCCGCGACCCGAAGCGGTACGGCACCCCGCGCCCGCCCAGCGCGATCCGCCCGTCGGCGGTGCGCTGCGCGTACATGTACGCGTGCGCCATGTCGCCGAGCGTCTCCCGCCCGGCCCAGCCCACCGACTCCCACCGCTCCTCGCTCAGCGGCTCGGTCACCACCATCGAGGAGTTCATCGGCAGCCAGGTGCGCCGCTGCCCCTTCAGGGACGCGGTGAAGCCCTCGGTGCAGCGCAGCACATAGGGCGCGCGGACGGTGCCGTACGGCGTCACCGCGTGCTTCGGGCGGATCTCCGTCACCGGGGTCGCCTCGTGGATCGTCACCCCGAGCGCCTCCACCACGGCCGCCAGCCCCTTGACCAGCTTCACCGGATGCACCCGCGCCCCGTGCGGAGTCCACGACGACCCGACCGCACCCGCGACCCGGATCCGCTGCGCCGTCTCCCGCGCCCCGTACAGCTCCCGGTCCTTCTCGCCGTACGACAGCTCGTGCGCATGGAACGCCTTCAGCCGCGCCAACTGCGCCGGAGTGCAGGCCACTTCGAGCACGCCGCCCTGGTGCACATCGGCCTCGACACCCTCGGCCGCCAGGACCGACACGACCTCGTCGACGGTGTCGTTCATGGCCCGCTGCAACCGTACGGCGGCGTCCTGCCCGTGCAGCTTCGCGTAGCGGTCCCGCCCGGCGATGCCGTTGTACAGCCAACCGCCGTTGCGCCCGGAGGCGCCGTAGCCGCAGAACCGCTGCTCCAGCACCGTCACCCGCAGAAAGGGCGCCGCCTTCTTCAGGTAGTACGCCGTCCACAGCCCCGTGTACCCGCCGCCCACGATCACCACATCGGCCGACGCGTCACCGGCGAGCGGCTCCCGCACCGCCGGAAGCCCGTCGTCGGCGTACCAGTACGAGACACCACCGTTGACCACACCGCTGCTCATGGCGCGGACGTTAACCCGTCCCCACGGCCGGTGTCTCCTTCGGATTCCGCACTTTTCACACCCCCTCCGACCGGCGGAAGACAGGCCCTAGCCTCGGCCCGGTGACCGACATCCCGGAGGAACTGGCCGCGACACAGGCGAGGTACAACGGCGACGCGGGCCGCGCCTTCGTCGCCGCACTGCCCGACCTGATCACCACCTACCTGGACCGCTGGGACCTCAGCCCCGACGGCCCGCCCCGCTACGGCGTCTGCGCCCTGGTCCTGCCGGTCGCCCGCGCCGACGGCACCCCGGCGGCCCTCAAGCTCCAGCTCCAGGACCCGGAGACGGCCGGCGAACCCCTCGCCCTGCGCACCTGGTCCGGCACCGGCGCCGTCCGCCTCCTCGACCACGACCCGGACACCGGCACCATGCTCCTGGAACGCCTGGACGCGACCCGCCCCCTGTCCACCCACCCCGACACCCGCGAGGCGGCCCGGATCATCGCGCGGCTGCTCACCCGCCTCACCGCGCTCCCGGCCCCCCCGGGCCTGCGCACCCTCGGCGACCTCACGCAGGCCCTCCTGAAGCGCACCCCGCAGGCCCTCACCCGGATCCCGTACGACCCGGTCCGCCGCCTCCTCGCCGACTGCGCGGCGGCCCTGGCCGAGGTGGCGACCGACCCCGGCGACCGCCTCCTGCACTGGGACCTGCACTACGACAACGTCCTGGCGGCCGACCGCGCCCCCTGGCTGGCCATCGACCCCAAGCCCCTGGCCGGCGACCCGGGCTTCGAACTCCTCCCGGCCCTGCTGAACCGCTTCGACCCGGACGACGTCCTGCCCCGCTTCGAAACCATGACGGGCGAGATGTCCCTGGACCGCGCGAGGGCCCGGGCCTGGACGCTGGCGAGGGCCCTGCAGAACGCGGTCTGGGCCACGGAGGAGGGCCACGTCCCAGCCCCTGAAAACCTCGAGATCGCCCGCCGCCTGCGGGCTACCCTCCGCCCATGATCCGCACCGCGACACCCGCCGACGTCCCCGTCATCCACGCCCTGATCCGCGAACTCGCCGAGTACGAGAAGGCCCCGCACGAGGTCAAGGTCACCGAGGCCCAGCTCCACGAGGCCCTCTTCGGCGACCGCCCCGCCGCCTACGCCCACATCGCCCAGGACGACGCCACGGGCGACCCCGCCGGCTTCGCCCTGTGGTTCCTGAACTTCTCCACCTGGCGCGGCACCCACGGCATCTACCTGGAGGACCTCTACGTCCGCCCCACCGCCCGAGGCGCCGGCCACGGCAAGGCCCTCCTCACCGAACTGGCCCGCCTCTGCGTCGAACGCGGCTACCAGCGCCTGGAGTGGGCCGTCCTGGACTGGAACGAGCCCGCGATCGGCTTCTACCGCTCCCTGGGCGCCGTACCCCAGGACGAGTGGACGGTGTACCGCCTGACGGACGAGGCCCTGGCGGAACTGGGCCGGGCATGAGAGAAGCCCAGGCCGGAGCGACTCCGACCTGGGCTCATCATCCAGCCCGCCTGCCTTGGGTGAAGAGTTCTCAACCGGCTCTCCAGGTGTGGCGCTGTCCGTCGGCATCGCGTCAAAGATTGCCGCAGGCGTCGCGCCTCGCTCAATGGTCGATGTCGCCAAGCCAGAAGAGGAGCGGGACCAGGAGATGCGCGGCCGCATTGATGGCGAGCGCCGCGAGGATGGCGAGCAAGAGGATCACCCTGAGCGTCCAGCCGAAGCGGTCACCGACCTCGCGAATCCGACTCCGCACCGATCTCCCGCCAGTCACAGACCCTCCCGCAGGGACTCTTACCGTCAACGCCCCCGTGATCAAGGATCCCGGGGGCGTCGATGCAGGTCAGACCCGGAGCCCCCTGTCGGATTCGAACCGACGACCTACGCATTACAAGTGCGTTGCTCTGACCGGACTGAGCTAAGGAGGCCTGCGCACTCCAGGAGCGCGCCCAGGCAGTGTACCCAGCCCGAGGTGGCACCCTGTCGAAAATTTCCGCGAAGTTCACAGAGGTCCGGGTACTGACAGAACTGGTGAACGGCAGGTACCGTCCTGATCTGTTCACTCACGTGGACTACACCAACCACCTTCCTACAACGGATCGTCCGGCACGTTCCTGCCGGTAGAAGGGGGCCCATTCACCATGGCCACTGTCACGTTCGACAAGGCGACCCGGATCTACCCGGGTTCCGAGAAGCCCGCCGTCGACGCCCTGGACATCGAGATCGCGGACGGCGAGTTCCTCGTCCTGGTCGGTCCGTCCGGCTGCGGCAAGTCCACCTCCCTGCGGATGCTCGCAGGTCTCGAGGACGTCAACGGCGGCGCGATCCGCATCGGCGACCGCGACGTCACGCACCTGCCGCCGAAGGACCGGGACATCGCCATGGTGTTCCAGAACTACGCGCTGTACCCGCACATGACGGTCGCCGACAACATGGGCTTCGCGCTCAAGATCGCCGGCGTCAACAAGGCGGAGATCCGGCAGAAGGTCGAGGAGGCCGCGAAGATCCTCGACCTGACCGAGTACCTGGACCGCAAGCCGAAGGCCCTCTCGGGTGGTCAGCGCCAGCGTGTCGCGATGGGCCGCGCGATCGTGCGTGAGCCGCAGGTCTTCCTCATGGACGAGCCGCTGTCCAACCTGGACGCCAAGCTCCGTGTGTCGACCCGTACGCAGATCGCCTCGCTGCAGCGCCGCCTCGGCATCACCACCGTCTACGTCACCCACGACCAGGTCGAGGCCCTCACCATGGGCGACCGGGTCGCGGTCCTCAAGGACGGTCTGCTCCAGCAGGTCGACACGCCGCGCAACATGTACGACAAGCCCGCGAACCTCTTCGTCGCCGGCTTCATCGGCTCCCCGGCCATGAACCTGGTCGAGGTGCCGATCACCGACGGCGGTGTGAAGTTCGGCAACTCGGTCGTGTCGGTGCAGCGCGACGCGCTCTCCGCCGCCACCGACAAGACGGTCACGGTCGGCGTCCGCCCCGAGCACTTCGACGTGGCCGGCCCGGACTCGAACCTCGGCGTCGAGGTCGTCGTCAACGTCGTGGAGGAGCTCGGCTCCGACGCGTTCGTCTACGGCACCGCCAACGTCGGCGGCGAGTCCAAGGACCTCGTGGTCCGCGTCGGCGGCCGTGACGTCCCGGAGAAGGGCAGCACGCTGCACGTCGTCCCGCGGGCCGGCGAGACGCACGTCTTCTCCACCTCGACCGGCGCGCGCCTGTCCGACTGAGCGGAACAACCCCGGGTAATTCACCCAGGTTGACGAAGAGGGCCCCGCAGATGGCTGCGGGGCCCTCTTCGTTGTCGACAAATACCCCGGCAAACGTCACATTTCGAGCATCGAGCGTCAACCTGTTACCCAGAAATCGGCACCTTCTCATCCCCCGAACCGGTGACTAAATGTCGCCAAATCATCACCAGGGGCTACGCTGCCCAGCGTGAAGCACTCCACCACCACCCAGACGCGACGCGGCCGGGGCCCTGCCCGCCGGATCGGCCGCAGCCTCGCCCTCGTCCTTCCCGTCGTCCTGGTGCTCTCCGGGACCCTCGCGGTGACCCGGGTCAACTGGTCGGGCGACCCGTCGACCTCGGTGCTCACCGCGTCGGACACCAGCGTCTCCGACGACGCCAAGCCGGCCGCCCCGCGCCGACCGCACGAGCGGCTGCGCGACCAGCTCCTGACCGAGCTCCAGGAGAAGGACCCCGGCATCGCCCTCACCCACCTCCAGCAGGCCGTCGACGAGCGCCCCTCGCTCGCCGCCCACTGCACGTCCATCGCCCGCGCCCTCGGCCGCGCCGCCGTCCGCGTCTACGGCCCCAAGCGCGCCCAGTCCTTCGCCCGCCCGGTCTGCGACACGGCATACGCGTCGGGCGTGATGGTCGCGACGGGCTGAAACACCGACGCCCTGAAAAGGGGCGCGGGGAACTGCGCGACCAGCCACACACGGCCCGCAGCCGCGATCGCACAGAACCCCCCGCCCCAGTGGGCGCAAAAAACGCCCGCGTAAAGTCAGGGCATGACCGACCCGAACGCCGCCACCCGCCCCACCCAGGCCGTGGTCCTCGCCGGAGGCCAGGGCTCACGCCTGCGCCCCTACACCGACGACCGCCCCAAGCCGATGGTGGAGATCCCGGGCACGGGCACGCCGATCATCGGCCATCAGCTCGCCTGGCTCGCCGAGGAGGGCGTCACCGACGTCGTCGTCAGCTGCGGCCACCTCGCCGACGTGCTCCAGAAGTGGCTCGACGCCGCGGATCTGCCGCTGAACGTCACCACCGTCGTCGAGACGGAGCCCCTCGGCCGCGGCGGCGGCCTGAAGTACGCCGCCGCGCGTCTGCCCCACCCGGACCGGCCCTGGTACGCCACCAACGGCGACATCTGGACCCGCTTCTCACTGCGGGACATGGCCGACTTCCACGCCGAGCGCGACGCCGTCGCGACGCTCGCCCTGGCCCGCCCGCGCATCCCGTGGGGCGCCGTCCAGACGGACGGCTTCGGCCACATCACGGACTTCATCGAGGCCCCGCCGTCGACCTTCGAGATCAACGCGGGCGTCTACGTCTTCTCCCCCGAGTTCGCCGGCCTGCTCCCCGAGCGCGGCGACCACGAGCGCACCACGTTCCCGCACCTGGCCCGTGAACGCCGCCTGGCCGGCTTCCCGCTGCCCCAGGGCGCCTACTGGCGCGCCATCGACACCGCGAAGGACCTCACGGAGGCCGCGAAGGAACTGGCCGCCCTGGGCCGCTAGAGGCACCTGCGCCCACGGCTCCTGTGGGCGTACGACGACGGGGTCCCGCATCCGGTGAGGATGCGGGACCCCGTCGTCGTATCCCCGGAAAGGGCGTCAGCCCAGGAGGCCGCCGACCAGGCCGGGCTCCTCGGGCGTGGGCTGGTCGCCGCCGGCGCCGGTGCCGCCGGTGGAGGTGGCGCCGCCGGAGGTGGGGCCGGAGCTGGTGGAGGACGGAGGCTGCTGCTCGGCCGGGGAGGACTGCTGCGGCGGGGCCTCGCCCACGGTGCCCTGGGTCTGGCTGGGCGCGCTGCCCGCCGTGGTCTCCTGCGTGGCGCCGGGCGTGGTCGCGGCGCCCTCGGTGGGGGCGGCCGAGGTGGCGGCCTCCTGGGTGGGCGTCGTGGCGGCGGAGGGGCTGCCGCTCTCCTTCTCGGCGCGCTTCTTCTCGGGCTCCTGCGGCAGCGGCGAGCCGGGCAGCTCGTTGCGCGGGACGCCACCGGGGCCGGGGACGACGATCCGGTCGGCGTCACGGACGGCGCCGCCGAGCAGCGAGCCCAGCAGCAGGGTCAGCCCGGTGACGATGGCGGTGACCAGGGCGCCGCGGCGCAGGACGTAGCTGCGCAGCTCCCAGATGTCGGAGCGGGGGCCGAGCCGGCGCCAGGCCATGCCGGCGACGCGGCCGTCGACGGAGTAGACGGGGGCGCCGGCGATGATCAGCGGCGACCAGGCGGCCAGGTAGATGATGTCGGGGGTGTCGTAGGCGGGGACGCTCTTCCAGCTGACGGTGACGAGCAGCGCGGCCGACAGCAGCGCGCCGAACACGGCGGCGACCCGCTGCCAGCAGCCCAGGACGGTCAGGACGCCCACGACGACCTGCGCGAAGGCGATGACGAGGCCGGAGCCGACGGGGTGTTCCAGGGCGAACTGGCGAAGTGGTTCGGCCACTTCCCACGGGTGGAGGGTGTTGAGCCACTTCACCATGGAGCCGCGCTTGCCGCCGTCGAAGTAGACGGGGTCGCACAGCTTGCCCATGCCGGCGTAGATGGAGATGAAGCCGAGGAAGATCCGCAGCGGGAGGAGGACGACGCCGAGGTTCATGCGGCGGCCGGGGTAGTAGGCGTGCCGCGCGGGGTCGTCGCCGGTGCGGGCGCCGCGGCGGCCGGTGCCGCCGGTGTCCGGCTCGGTGTCGGGGTCCTCGTCGTAGCCGGTGTAGGCGGGTTCGTCGTAGGCGCTGCCGACGGTGCGCATGGCGGGCAGGAGGCGGGTGCCGGCGCCCTCGGGGGTGCGCTGAGCGCCGACGAGCGGGGATTCGACGGTCTGGTCGAGCTGGTCGTAGACGTCGTCGTAACCGTCGTCGTAGCCGGGGCCGGTGACGTCGACGCGCGGGATGACCTGGGTGGCGCCGGCGTCGGCTTCCTCGGCGGGGCGGACGCCCGCTGTGCGCACGGCCTGGAGCAGGCGGTGGGCGCCGGTGTCGTCGGGGGCCGAGCGGCCGCTCCAGACGACGGGGCGGCGGCGGGCGCCGCCGGGCGCCGCCGCACCCGCCGCGCTGACGGCGGGGATGCGGGCGGTGTCCTCGGTGGCGCTCAGGTGCCGTGCGACCCGCGGCGACTGGGCGCGCCGCGAGGAGGCGCCCAACTGCACGCGGAAACTCGCATGGTTGACGATGATCTGCGCCGGGTCGCTCGGCACCTTCACCATGCTCAGCGCGGGAGCGTCGTCGGGTCCGGAAACGAATCCCGACGAGCGGTCCCCCGTGGGTGTGCGGGGTGTTCTGGTGTCCACACTCATCTAACCGAGTGACGCGAGGTTAGGACACTGCTTTGACCTGCCGGATCTGTCCGGACCCCGTCAAGCTTGCCCTGCACGCCAGGATTACCCCGTACGGGTGATCCTGTGGACGTCTGTTCAGCTGCGTCGGCGCGCCGCCTCGTACAGGACGATGCCCGCCGCCACACCGGCGTTCAGCGACTCGGCGCCGCCCGGCATGGGGATGCGCACGCGGTGGTCGCAGGTCTCGCCGACCAGCCGGGACAGGCCCTTGCCCTCGCTGCCGACGACGATGACGACCGGTCCGTCCAGGGCCTGGAGCTCGCCCAGCTCGGCCTCGCCGTCGGCGGCGAGGCCGACGACCGTGACGCCGGCCTTCTTGTAGTGCTCCAGGGCGCGGGTCAGGTTGGTGGCACGGGCGACCGGCGTACGGGCGGCCGTACCGGCGGACGTCTTCCAGGCGCCGGCGGTCATGCCGGCCGCGCGGCGCTCGGGCACGACCACGCCGTGGCCGCCGAAGGCGGAGACGGAGCGGACGACGGCGCCGAGGTTGCGCGGGTCGGTGACGCCGTCGAGGGCGACGATCAGCGCGTCCTCGCCCTCGTCGGCGGCGGCGTCGAGGAGGTCCTCGGGGTGGGCGTACTCGTACGGCGGGACCTGCAGGACCAGGCCCTGGTGGTTGAGGCCGTTGGTCATCCGGTCGAGCTCGGGGCGGGGGGCCTCCATGAGGTTGATCCCGCCGCGCTCGGCCGCGAGCTGGAGCGCCTCGCGGACCCGCTCGTCGTTGTCGATGAACTGCTGGACGTAGAGCGTGGAGGCGGGGACGCCGCCGCGCAGCGCCTCGACGACCGGGTTACGGCCGACGACCAGCTCGGAGGCGGACTTGCCGCCGCGGCCCTTGGGCGCGGGGCGGCGCACCGACTGCTTCGCCTTCGCGTTGGCGATGCGGTTCTTCTTGTGCCCCTTGCGCATCTCGGCGGGCGGGGTCGGCCCCTTGCCCTCCAGGCCCTTGCGTCGCTGGCCGCCACTGCCGACCTGCGCGCCCTTCTTGCCGGACATGCGGCGGTTGTTGGCTGCCATGACTACCTGTCTTTTCGGGGTGCTGCGGAATGGGAAGTACGTACGTCAGTGCAAGTGTGCCGCCCGGGAGGCCGGGCGGCACATTCGCCGAGGTCAGCGGCCGATGCTCCAGCGCGGGCCCTGCGGGCTGTCCTCGATGGCGAGGCCGGACTGCTTCAGCTGGTCGCGGATGGCGTCGGCGGTGGCCCAGTCCTTGCGGGAGCGGGCCGCCTCGCGCTGGTCGAGGACCAGGCGGACGAGGCTGTCGACGACGGCGTGCAGATCCTCGCCCTGGTCCGATTCGCCGGCCCAGTGCGGGTCGAGCGGGTCGAGGCCGAGGACGCCGAGCATGGCGCGGACCTCGGCGAGGCGGGCGACGGCGGCGTCCTTGTCGTCGGCGGCCAGGGCGCTGTTGCCCTGCCGGACGGTGGTGTGGACGACGGCGAGCGCCTGCGGGACACCGAGGTCGTCGTCCATCGCGTCGGCGAAGGCCGGCGGCACCTCGGCGGCGGGCGCGACCGGTCCCCCGGCGAGCTCGACGACGCGCTGCACGAAGCCCTCGATCCGCGCGTACGCCGACTCGGCCTCGCGCAGGGCCTCCTCGCTGTACTCGATCATCGAGCGGTAGTGGGGAGTGCCGAGGTAGTAGCGCAGGACGACGGGCCGCCACTGCTTGACCATCTCGGAGACGAGGACGCTGTTGCCGAGCGACTTGGACATCTTCTCGCCGCTCATGGTGACCCAGGCGTTGTGCACCCAGTACCGGGCGAACTCGTCGCCGTAGGCCTTGGCCTGCGCGATCTCGTTCTCGTGGTGCGGGAAGATCAGGTCCAGGCCGCCGCCGTGGATGTCGAAGGCGGTGCCCAGGTACTTGTGGGCCATCGCCGAGCACTCCAGGTGCCAGCCGGGCCGGCCGCGGCCCCACGGCGTCTCCCAGCTGGGCTCGCCCGGCTTGGCGGCCTTCCACATGGCGAAGTCGCGCGGGTCCCGCTTGCCGGTCTCGCCCTCGCCGGAGGGCTGCAGGAGGTTCTCCAGCTCCTGGTTGGACAGGCGCAGGTACTCGGGGAAGGACTTCACGTCGAAGTAGACGTTGCCCTCGGCCTCGTAGGCGTGACCGCGCTCGATCAGGCCGCGCATCATCTCGACCATCTCGGTGACATGGCCGGTGGCGCGGGGCTCGTAGGTGGGCGGCAGGCAGCCGAGGGCGTCGTAGCCGTCGTTGAACGCGCGCTCGTTGTCGTAGCCGATGGACCACCACGGGCGGCCCTGGTCGGCCGACTTCGCGATGATCTTGTCGTCGATGTCGGTGACGTTGCGGATGAACGTGACGTCGTAGCCGCGGTACTCGAACCAGCGGCGCATGATGTCGAAGTTCAGGCCGGAGCGGATGTGGCCGATGTGCGGGGCCGCCTGGACGGTGGCGCCACACAGGTAGATCGAGACACAGCCCGGCGTGAGCGGGGTGAAGTCACGGATCTGCCGGGCGCTGGTGTCGTACAGGCGAATAGTCACGGGTCCAGGGTAGTGGGCGGGATACGGTGCCCACGACGGTTGTGGACAACACCTAGCGTCGAGTCAGCCGGGCACCCGGGCCACGAGCGCGGTCGCGATCGCCATCAGGCCTTCTTCCCTGCCGGGGAAGCCGAGGCCGTCCGTGGTGGCGCCGGAGACGGAGACGGGGGCGCCCGCGGCCTCGGAGAGGATCTTCTGGGCCTCGTCGCGGCGCTTGCCGATCTTGGGGCGGGGGCCCACGACCTGTACGGCGATGTTGCCGATGGTGAAGCCCGCCTCGCGCACGATCCGCGCCGCCTCGGTCAGCAGGGTCACTCCGGAGGCGCCGGACCACTCGGGTCGGCCGGTGCCGAAGTGCTGCCCGAGGTCGCCGAGGCCCGCGGCGGAGAACAGGGCGTTGCAGGCGGCGTGGGCGACGACGTCCGCGTCGGAGTGTCCGGCGAGGCCGGGGCCCTCGCCCTCCCACTTCAGGCCGGCGCACCACAGCTCGCGGCCCTCCGCGAAGGCGTGGATGTCGGTGCCGATGCCGATCTGGGGCAGCAGGGGTGCGTCAGAAGCCATCGTTGAGCCTCCTGCGGGCGAGGACCGCCTCGGCGAGGACCAGGTCGAGGGGGCGGGTGACCTTGAAGGCCTCCTCGTGGCCGGGGACGGTCACGACCGGGACGCCGAGCTGCTCGATCATGCTCGCGTCGTCCGTGACGTTGTCGGTGACCGTCTCGTGGGCGCGGACCAGGGTGGCGCGGTCGAAGCCCTGCGGGGTCTGCACCGCGCGCAGGCGGGCGCGCTCGGGGGTGGCCACGACCGGCTCCGGCGTGCCGGGCTCCTCGGCGGGCTCGACCTCCTTGACGGTGTCGGCGAGCGGCAGGGCGGGCACCACGGCGGGGGCGCCGTCGCGGACCGCCTCGATCACGGCGTCGACGGTGTCGACCGGGACCAGCGGGCGGGCGGCGTCGTGCACGAGGACGATGTCGTGGCCGGGCGGCAGCGCGTCCAGGCCGAGCCTGACGGACTCCTGGCGGGAATCGCCGCCGGGCACGACCAGGAAGTCGGTTCGCTCGGGCAGCGCGTGCGCGTCGAGCATCGACTTCACCTCGGCGGCGCCGTCGGGCGGGGCCACGACGACCACGAGGGAGACCGCGCGGGAGGCGGCCATGGCGCGCACCGCGTGGATGAGCATGGGGGTGCCGTTCAGCGCGCGCAGCGCCTTGGGGGCACCGGGGCCGAGACGTACGCCCCGGCCGGCGGCCGGGATGACGGCGGCAGTGCGTGCCGGGCGGGCCTCGGAGCCGGTGTCCGAGGGCGAAGGGCGCGAGACGTCAGACATCGCTTCCTGTCAGGTTTGTGTGCGCGGCCTTGTTGGGTATGGCCTCAGTCGGCGTGCTTGGGCACGTGGTCCGACCGGCCCCTTCCGTGACTCCGGTCGAGCCAGTGTCCCGGGCCCGCACAGTACCGGGGGGTGTTCCCCTCGGCGTACGGCTTCGGCGCACGACTCGGACATGCCGGGCGTACGGGGACGTACGGAGCGGGCGTCCGACCTGACGTACTCCGTGTACGCACATGCCGCAGCGCCCGGCGACAGTCGTAGTGTCATCGGGCACCGCGGCATTTCGGTGTGCTGGGCCGGGCGGGTTCACACCGCTCGGTTCAGGAGGCGAGAACCTCGTCGAGCAGGGCCTCGGCCTTGTCCTCGTTGGTGTTCTCCGCGAGGGCGAGCTCGCTCACCAGGATCTGGCGGGCCTTGGCGAGCATGCGCTTCTCACCGGCGGACAGTCCGCGCTCGCGCTCGCGACGCCACAGGTCACGCACGACTTCCGCGACCTTGATGACATCACCGGAGGCAAGCTTCTCCAGGTTTGCCTTGTAGCGACGGGACCAGTTCGTGGGCTCCTCGGCGTACGGCGCGCGCAGCACCTCGAAGACCCGGTCCAGCCCGTCCTGGCCGACCACATCACGCACGCCGACGAACTCCGCATTGTCCGCTGGCACACGTACCGTCAGGTCACCCTGGGCGACCTTCAGCACCAAGTAGGTCTTGTCCACGCCTTTGATCTGGCGAGTTTCGATGGCCTCGATCAGCGCGGCCCCGTGATGGGGATAGACCACGGTGTCGCCAACCTTGAACGTCATGTGACAGGTACCCCTTCCGTGGCTATCCAGGGTAACACGGAAACTGCGGGTTCTGAATGGCGTTTTCGCAGGTCAGGGCATATCTCGGGGCTTGACAACAGCGACAGGAACATGCTGCGGCGGGTCCGTGGAGGCAGGTATTCGCAGGTCGGAGCGGGTCTCCGGGCGGGGTGAAACGCGCACGTCACACACCTCCGGAGGCTCCGCCAACTGGCCGAACATCCCGATATGTCCGCTTCCAAGTGATCGACTTCCGCTACTCCGTTCGGTGAGAGGAGTCGGGTACGAGACGAATCCGGAATTGATCTGCTCGCGTGTCCGCGCCGGTCACCGGTGATCAATTTCCGGCGCCTTGGCGCATTCCTTCACGGAAAATTTGCGAGCGGATCCCGGCGCTTTGCGAGGCGCGTTTGTGTGAATGCCGGACCAGCACCGGGCGAAGTGACCGGTGGCCTGCGCGAGGGGCTCGGGTACCCCCTGCCGAGCGACGCGACGGGCCGGGGGGAGGGTCGGGTGCGGCGGCGCGGGAACGGCTCGGTAACCTGGGGCCGCTGACAGACACTTAGGGCGGCTTTATCAGGAAGGCCGCCCCTGCGTTCAAGGAGTTGCCGCCGCCGTGAGCAGCAGCCTTCGACGCGGCGCCCTCGCCGCCTCCGTCATCGCGTTCTCCTTCGCCTCGCTCGCCGCCTGCGGAGCCGGGAACGACGCGCAGACCCTCGGGATCAGGCCGGACAACGCGGCCACCACCGTCGGCGACATCAAGGTCCAGAACGCGGTGGTGATCACCCAGCCCGACCCCGAGGCCGAGGGCCCGGCCGCGATCTCCGCGACCCTGTTCAACAACGGCGACGCCGCCCAGACGCTGGACTCCATCGCCGTGGACGGCGCCGGCACGGCCGAGATCAAGCCCGTCGAGGGCGACAAGCTGACCATCCCGGCGGGCGGCTCGGTCGTCATCGGCGGCGACGGCAACGCCGTGGCCACCCTCAGCGACGGTGCCGCCCTCACCGACGGCAACGCCCAGAAGGTCACCTTCGCCTTCAGCGAGACCGGCGACGTGAGCCTGCGCGCCTACGTCGTCCCGGCCGAAAGCTTCTTCGCCTCGTGGGGCCCGACCGAGGTGCCCTCCGCGCCGGAGTCCGGCCCGTCCGAGAGCGGCGAGCCCTCCGAGGGCGCCTCGGAGTCCGCCTCCGCCACGCCGACCGACGAGGCCTCCGCCTCCGCGTCGGCCACGGAGTCGGGTGCCGCCGAGCACTGACGGCCGTACGCACACGACGAAGGGCGGGCCTTCCCGATCGGGGAGGCCCGCCCTTCGTCGTCGTACGACCGCTGTTTACGGCTCGAACTTGTAGCCGAGACCCCGCACCGTCACCAGGTAGCGCGGGGCGCCCGGGTCGGGCTCGATCTTGGCGCGGAGGCGCTTGACGTGGACGTCGAGGGTCTTGGTGTCGCCCACGTAGTCGGCGCCCCAGACGCGGTCGATGAGCTGCATACGGGTCAGGACACGGCCGGCGTTGCGCAGGAGCATCTCCAGCAGGTCGAACTCCTTCAGGGGGAGGTCGATCTTGGCGCCGGAGACCGTGACGACGTGGCGGTCCACGTCCATGCGGACCGGGCCGGCCTCCAGGGCGGCCGGGGCGACCTCCTCCGGCTCGCCGCGGCGGCGCAGCACCGCGCGGATGCGGGCGACCAGCTCGCGGGAGGAGAACGGCTTGGTGACGTAGTCGTCGGCCCCTATCTCCAGGCCCACGACCTTGTCGATCTCGCTGTCCTTGGCGGTCACCATGATCACGGGGACGTTGGAGCGGCCGCGCAGCTGACGGCAGACCTCCGTACCCGGCAGGCCGGGCAGCATCAGGTCGAGGAGCACGAGGTCGGCGCCGTTGCGCTCGAACTCGTCGAGTCCGTCGGGGCCCGTGGTCGCGACGGCGACCTCGAAGCCCTCTTTGCGGAGCATGTACGACAGGGCGTCGGAGAAGGACTCCTCGTCCTCGACGACGAGCACACGGGTCACGGAAGGACCTCCGGGGCGGAAAGCGTCTGGTACGCGGTTGAGTCGGGGGAAGGGGAAGACGGTGTGCGGGAGCCTCCGGCTCCCGGCTCGCTCTCTTCGTCGAGGGCGGGGTGCTGCTGCGCGCGGTCGCGGGAGGCCCCCGCCTCCGGCAGCCGCAGGGTGAACGTGGAGCCCTGTCCCTCCGAGCTCCACACCGTGACCTCCCCGCCGTGCGAGGCGGCCACGTGCTTGACGATCGCCAGGCCCAGGCCGGTTCCGCCGGTGGCGCGGGAGCGGGCCGGGTCGACGCGGTAGAAGCGCTCGAAGATGCGCTCCTTGTCCTTGTCGGAGATGCCTATGCCCTGGTCGGTCACGGCGATCTCTATGAGGTCGCCGCCGGGGGCGGTGACCCGGCGCGCGGCGATGCCGACGCGGGTGCGGGCGGGCGAGTAGTTGACGGCGTTCTCGACGAGGTTGCCGAGAGCGGCGGCGAGCTGGCCGCGGTGGCCCCACACCCGCAGGTCGGCGGTGCCTCCCGCGGCCATGGTGATCTGCTTGGTGCCGGCCTGGTGCCGGCAGCGGTCGATGGCCTCGGCGACCAGTTCGTCCACCCCGACCGGTTCGGCGTCCTCCAGCGGGTCGTCGTTCTGCACCCGGGAGAGGTCGATCAGCTCCTGGACCAGGTTGGTCAGCCGGGTCGCCTCGATCTGCATCCGGCCCGCGAAGCGCTGCACGGCCTCGGGGTCGTCGGATGCGTCCATGACAGCCTCGGAGAGCAGGGAGAGCGCGCCGACCGGGGTCTTCAGCTCATGGCTGACATTCGCGACGAAGTCCCGCCGCACCGCCTCTATGCGCCGGGCCTCGGTGAGGTCCTCGACCAGCAGCAGCACCAGCCGGGAGCCGAGCGGGGCGACCCGGGCGGAGACCGCGAGGGCCTCGCCGCGGCCGCTGCCGCGCCTGGGCAGGTCCAGCTCGACCTGGCGTATCTCGCCGTCGCGCCGGGTGTCGCGGGCCATCTGGAGCATCGGCTCGACGGCCAGCTTGCCGCCGCGCACCAGGCCCAGGGCGTACGCCGCGGAGCTGGCCTTGACGACGGCGTCGGCCTCGTCGAGGACCACGGCCGAGGAGCGCAGCACCGACAGGACGGTGTCCACGCCGGGCGGCAGCACCGCTTCGGTGTGCAGGGAGGTTCGGGTGGGGCGTTTCAGGTCGCGTTCGCTCCAGCGGAACGCCAGCATGGCGATGACACCGGTGAGCACCCCGGCGATCGCTGCCGCTGCGGCGACCGCCGCGTTCACGTCCATGCCCCCAGGTTAGGCATGGGATACGGCGTGGCCACAGCCATGCATGTGCGACCTCGAACACTCGTCGCCCAGAGTTCACCCAGGAGCCAGTACCGGTTCATTTGGGATGACGGAATCGGACGCGTGGAGGGCCGAACGTGGGAGTGTGGGGGCGGAACCCCCGAGAAACCGCAGGGGCCGAACCCCTGGGACACACGCACGAGAGGGAACCCTGATGCGGGACGCGTACCACGAGGAACTGGACTCGATCGGCGACGGTCTGGTGGAGATGGCCCGGCTGGTCGGCTCGGCGATCGGGCGCGCCACGACCGCGATCCTCGACGCCGACCTGAAGCTGGCCGAGGCCGTGATCGAGGCCGACAAGAAGGTCGACGAGCTGCAGCACGAGCTGGAGGCCCGCGCCATAGCGCTGCTGGCGCGGCAGCAGCCGGTCGCGACGGACCTGCGCATCGTGGTGACGTCGCTGCGGATGTCCGCCGACCTGGAGCGCTCCGGGGACCTCGCCCAGCACGTGGCGAAGCTGGCCCGGCTGCGCTTCCCGCAGCGCGCGGTCCCGCAGGACCTGCACGCCACGATCCTGGAGATGGGCCAGCTCGCGCAGCGCCTGATGGCGAAGGCGGCGGAGGTCATCATCACCAAGGACATCGACCTGGCGATGCAGCTGGAGCAGGACGACGACGCGATGGACCTTCTGCACCGCGCCCTCTTCCAGCACCTGATGGACGACCGCTGGAAGCACGGCATCGAGACGGCGGTCGACGTGACGCTGCTGGGCCGCTACTACGAGCGGTTCGCCGACCACGCCGTGTCGGTGGCCAAGCGGGTGGTGTTCCTGGTGACGGGTGAGCACGCGGACGACTTCCAGGCGGATGCGCAGCCGGAGATCCAGCCGGCCGCCGGTGACCTGGCCTAGGTCGCGGGCGAGTTGGCCTGGGGTCGCGGGCGAGTTGGCCTGAGGTCGCGGGCGAGTTGGCCTGGGGTCGTACCTCCGCAAAAGGGGGCGCGGCTTCGCCTCCGTGCGCCGTTGACGCGCCTGTCCCGCCGGGCATGCAATGGGCACAGGCACCTGCCTCTCTAGGAGGAACCATGGCCGAGTCCCCCGGTACGCCCGACCCCACCCAGGAAGCCCCGAGCGAGCAGCCCGCCGAGATCAGGAATCTGATGCTGATCGGCGCGTGCGGCTGCGGCTCGGGCTGTGGCTGCGGGTGCCAGGCGGGCAATCCCTGCCAGTGCGGCTGAGTACGACGCGTCGCGAGGCCCCCGGTGTTCCGGCACCGGGGGCCTCGTCGTGTCGCCGTCGTGGCGGGGCGGGCGCAGCATGGAGGTGCGGCCCCTTCCGGTGCCGCGCCTGGGAAGGAGGTGGGAAGCCATGCCCCAGTTCATGGACGTCCACCGCGGGATGAAGGGCATCACGGCCGATCAGCTGATGGAGGCGCACCGGGCGGACCTCGCCATCGAGAAGGACGAGGCCGTGCACTTCGAGCGGGCCTGGGCCGATCCCGAGTCCGGCGTCGTCTACTGCCTGTCCGAGGCGCCCTCGGCCGACGCGGTCCAGCGCATCCACGAGCGCGCGGGCCATCCCGCCGACGAGGTGCACCCGGTTCCGCTGTCGGTCTGACGGGCCTGGCGGTACTGACCGTCCCGACGGTCCCGGCGGTAGATCGCGGGAGTGACACACCGGCATCACACTTGCGTCGCGGCATACACGCTCTTCACGCCATGACCTTGACGAGAAATCGACCTTAGGTGAGCCTTACCTCAGTCTGTGCTTCCCCTAGGAGTCGTCTGTGTCCGCGTTGCCCTCTCAGCCCCCGGCGCCCGTCCGGCGGCTCGGACTGTACGACACCTGGTGGACGGTCTGCGCCGCCGCGCTCGCCGCGTGCCTGGCTCTCGCGGCCTGCACCTGGATGTCCCTGCACCTGCACACGGACGCCACCCTCCACACCGCCGCGCTCTTCGTCCACCTCGCCTCACTGATCCTCGGCTTCGGCGCGGTGCTGGTGGCCGACTACTACGCCCTGCTGTGGCTGACGGGCCGCTGCACCCTGCCCGACACCCTCACCGCGGCGGCCCGGCTGCACCTGCCGATCTGGACCGGCCTGGCCGGACTGGTCGCCAGCGGGGTGCTGCTGCACCCGGACCTGGGCTCCGCCCTCACCCGCACCAAGCTGGCCCTGATCCTCGTCCTGACCGTCAACGGCCTCCAGGCGGGCCTGCTCAACCGCCGGACCGCCCAGCACCCGGCCGGCTCCCCACTCGGCCCCCGGCTGCTCACCTGGGGCGCGGCGACGGCCCTGACCTCGCAGGTGTGCTGGTGGGGCGCGGTCCTCATCGGCTTCCTCAACAGCCGGCGTTAGGTCCTGATGCGGCCGGCCTGGAGCAGCTGCTGTCGCTCATGTCGTCACGAGCGCCCCGTCACGGCCGGCCTGGAGCAGCTGCTGCCGCTTGGAGCCGCCCGAGACGCGGTGCAGGCGGTAGCCGCCGGGCTTGTGGGCCTCCTCGGCCAGGTGCTTGATGATGCCGCTGCACACGATCTCCTTCAGCCGCGCGCCGGGCCGGCCGGCGACGTGGAACCACACGGCGACGTCGTAGCGGTGGGCGAACTGGAAGATGCCGGCACCGCGGCCGAGGCTGATGCACTGCCCGGCGAAGACCTGGTGGAGGTCCTCGGGCTGTTCGCCGTCGATCCGGCTGAGGATCGTGTCGGCGGCGCGCGCGCCCAGCGGTATCGCGGCCTGGCAGCTCATCCGCAGCGGCAGGCCCGAGGGGGCCGCCGAGTCGCCGGCCGCGACGATGCGTACGTCGTCGACGCTGGTCAGCGTCTCGTCGGTGAGCAGGCGGCCCTCCGCGTCGGTGCTCAGTCCGCTGCGCGCGGCCAGGTCCGGGACGGCGAAGCCGGCGGTCCAGACGGTCACACCGCTCGGCACGTCCCGCCCGTCGGCGAGCCGTACGGCGTCCCGCGTCACGGCCGTCACCTCGGCACCGGGCCCTTCCAGCACGTTCACCCCGAGCTTCGCGAGCCGCCCGGCCACCGAGCGCCGGCCCCGCGGGTGCAGGTACGGGCCCAGGACCCGGCCGCACACCAGGGTCACGGCCCGGCCGGCCTCGGCCAGTTCGGCGGCGGTCTCGATCCCGGTGGGCCCGCCTCCCACGACGACGACGGGCGCGGTGACGGGCGCGGCGTCCAGGACGGGCTTCAGCCGCTCGGCGTCCTCCAGCGTGGCGATCGGGTACGCGAACTCGCCCGCCCCCGGCACGGTCGGCGTCGCACCGCCGCTGCCGACGGCGTAGACGAGGTAGTCGTACCCGACGGTGCCGCCGCCGGCCAGCACCACCCCGCGGCCCTGCGCGTCGATCCGCTCCACACTGTCGACCACCAGCTCCACGCCCTCGGCCAGCACGTCCCGGTACGCGACGACCGCGTCGCCGGTCCCTCCGACGTGCTGGTGCAGCCGTACCCGGTTCACGAAGTCCGGCCGGGGGTTGACCAGCGTCACCGCCACGCCGTCCCGCAGCGTGAGCCGGTTCGCCGCCATCACTCCGGCGTAGCCGCCACCGATCACGACCACCTGCGTGTTCCCGTTCATGGTGTCTCCTCCGTCGTCCGTAGCGCGTTCGACCTCAAGACACCGGGCATCACAGGGGTGTGACAGGTTGTGGCCCAGATCACATTCCGCGATGACGGAGGGCCGCGTCAGCCGGTGACCGTCTCCGCCTCGTCCCGCGGCAGCGGTCGTACGGCAGCGGACCGGGAGTCCGCCGGGGACGGCTCCGCCGGGAGCGAGCGCATCAGGAGCCAGTAGCCGATCGCCGCGATCGTGCCGACGACCGCGCACATGCCCCAGAGCCACTCGGCGCCGAAGTGGTCGATGAGGAGGCCGGAGGAAAGGGGGGCGACGAGGGCGGCGACGGACCAGGACATGGTGTACATGCCCTGGTAGCGGCCCCGGCCGTGGACGGGCGAGAGGCGGACCACGATGCCGGTCTGGGTGGGGGCGTTGACGATCTCGGCGAGGGTCCACACGCACACCGTCAGGGCGAAGGCGGCGACGGAGCCCGCGAAGGCCGTGAGGGCGAAGCCGTAGCCCGCGAGCAGGGCCGAGATCACCAGCAGGCGCTGCGGGTCGCGGTGTTCGATGAAGCGGGTCACCGGGATCTGGAGGGCGACGATCAGGACGCCGTTGACGGCGATGGCCAGGCCGTAGTCGGCGGGCGTGAACCCGGCCGCGCCCATGGCCACGGGCAGACCCACCGAGCCCTGCTGGAAGATCACCGCGATCAGGAAGGACAGGCCGACCACGCCCATGAAGCGGCCGTCGCGCAGCACCGTGCCGAGGCCGACCTCCTCGCCCCCGGCCTCCTCGGCGGCGGTCCGCACCGGCTTCGACTCGGGCAGCTTCAGGAACACCACGATCGCGCAGACCAGGGTCATGCCCGCCTCGATGAGGAAGCCCGCGAGGTAGCTGAACTCGGCGATGAAACCGGCCGCCGTGGAGGAGACCGCGAAGCCGAGGTTGATCGCCCAGTAGTTCAGGGAGAACGCCCGCACCCGGTCCTCGGGGCGCACGATGTCCGCCATCATCGCCTGCACGGCCGGCCGCGAGGCGTTGGACGCCATGCCGACCAGGAACGCCACGGCCGCGATGGCGACCGGGTCGTGCATGAAGCCGAGCAGGGCGACGGAGAAGGCCGTCGAGGACTGGGCGATCAGCAGGGTCGGGCGCCGGCCCAGACGGTCGGTCATCACGCCCCCGCCGAGCGAGGAGATGACGCCGCCGAGGCCGTGCAGAGCCGCGACCAGACCGGCGTACGAGGCGGAGTAGCCGCGGTCCAGCGTGAGGTACAGCGCCATGAACGTGGCGACGAACGCGCCCAGCCGGTTGACCAGCGTGCTGGTCCACAGCCACCAGAACTCCCTCGGGAGACCCGAGACGGTCTCCCGTGCGGCACGTCTCAACGAGGCTGGTGACATCGGCGCATCCCCCACAGCTGTAAGCGGCACAAGCGGCGCTCACAACTTACGGAGGGGACTGCCGGGCGCGCCACCGGATTGACGCTCCCCGTCAATCCACGGGCTGTACCGGCGCCTTCTCGCGTATCCGGCGGCGTGCGGGTCCCCCACGGGGCCGCGCCGCGGTGCCCTTGCCCCGGCGCTCGAAGCGGCTCGGGAACGGGTACTTGCGCTGCAGGAACGCCCCGATCGCGTGCTGCGCCGCGGCCCGTGCCGCCGCAGGCGTGTCCACGTCGTTCAGGCAGAAGAAGTCGACGTCCTCGCCGGCCGCGAGCCGCGCGAGGCGCTGCCGCATGTCCGGCGAGCCGAGCTGCACATAGCGGAAGAGGTACTCCGCCGGGACGGCCCGGCCGGTCGCCAGCGCCCAGTGGTGGTGCAGCGTCGAGGCGGGCGCCACGTCCGAGGTGGAGCGGAACCGGGAGTACGCGGTGCGCTGCAGCTCCCCGATCTCGAGCTGCTCCATCTCCCGCATCACCGAAAGGAGTTGCGGATGCGGCGTGTGCAGCGACTTGTTGGTGATCTGCCGGCCGTGGAACCGCTTGATCACCTCACGGGTGTTCTTGCCCGCCGAGTTCGGCGCCGGCTCCAGCGGATGCGGCGCCCCGACCCCCAGCTTCAGCGGCGAGAACGGGATCCGCGCGATGCCGTTGCCGTGGAAGAAGTGCTCCGCCTGCACCGGACGGTTGATGAACACGTCGTCGTTGAAGTACAGGTAGTGGTCCGAAATGCCCGGGATGTGGTGCAGCCGGCTCTCGATCGCGTGCGAGTTGAACACCGGCAGCGCGTCCGCCGGGAGGATGTCCCGGTGGTCGACGACCGTGATGCCCTCCGCCTCCGGGTCCAGCCACTCCGGCACCTGCGCGTCGGTCACCAGATACACATGCCGTACGAAACCGGCGTACATCTCCAGCGAGCGCAGGGCGTACTTCAGCTCGTCATGGCTGGTGTAGCGGGAGTCCCCGGTCTCGCGGGCGGCGATGTCGTTCTCGGAGCGCTCCTGGTGGGCGCGGCGCTTGGCGGCCATCGCCGGGTCGTTGCCGTCGACCCAGGTGTAGACGGCGTCGACCGGGAACAGCACCTCGTCGATGCCGGGCTCGGCGAACGCGGCGAACGTCGGCACCGGGCGGGCGTGGACGGCGACCGTGGCCGGCTTCTGCGCGGCCTCGGGGACGACCTCGGACACCGGGTTGCGGCGCGGGGCGACCAGCGCGGTGGCGTAGACGTCCGCCAGCTTGTCGCCGGGGACCGTCAGATGCCCGGGCTCCGCGCCCAGGTCCCGGCCCTGCCGCCAGAACTCGATGTCGCAGCCCGCCTCCAGGCCGCTGAGCACCTGACCGGCGGGGCCGAGGCGCACCTCACCGATGCGCAGCACCGCGGCCCGGCCGAGGGCCCGCGGCAGCTTGCCGTCGGCCCAGAGCACCGCGTTCGAGACACCGCCGTCCGCGCCGACCGCGCCGACGTACGCCGCCGTGCCCGGAAAAGTCCGCGCGGCCTGCGCCAGGACCGTACGGCGATGGGTGTCGGCGACGCCGACGACCTGGCGCGGCGCGCCGTGCCCGTGCTCCGAGGGCACCAGGAAGTACGGCACCCCCGCCGCCTCCAGCAGGTCGCACACCTGCGCCAGGTCGGCCTCGACGGCCTCCGCGGCGGTGTAGGCGGCGACCGTACGGCCGTACAGCCGCTGCGACCCGAAGGCGACGCGGCGCAGCCCGGGGACCGTGCGCCGCAGCCGGCGGCGGCGCCGGGCGGCGCGCGCTGCCCACAGCCGGGCGGTCAGCCAGAGCCGGCAGCGCAGCAGCAGGTCCCGGGCGGCCCGCATGCCCGCGGATGCCGGCAGGCGGTGACGTATCTCCATGGCCTCAGCCCGTCAGTCGCGCTTCTCGTAGGGGCTGGGGAACGGGAAGTAGTTCTCCAGGAACTCCGCCATGCGGGTGTGCACCTGCTCGCGCTCCTCCTCCGGAACGTCCACGTCGTTCAGGCAGAAGAAGTCGAAGCGGCGGTTGTTCTTCAGGTCCGTCAGGCGCTTGTCGGCGTCCGGGCGGCTGATGTTGACGTACCGGAAGCTGAACTTGCCCGGCACACCGCGGCCCGTCATCAGCGAGTAGTTGTAGAGCATCGGCGCGGTGACGGCGATGTCCGTCGGGGAGCGGAACCGGGACGCCGTGGTGCGCTGGACGTCCTCGGGGAACAGCTCCTCGATCTCCTGCAGCGTGCCACGGTGCTGCGGCAGCGGGGTGTGCATGAAGTTGTTCGTGGTGATCTTGCCGAACTTCTCCAGCAGCAGCGCCCGTACGTTCTTGCTGGCGGAGTTGGTGGCCGTCTCCTCGGCGTGCGGCTTGCCGACACCGATCTTCAGCGGGGACACCGGGATCTTCATCAGGCCGCTGCCGTGGAAGAAGTGCTCCGGGGTGACGCGACGGCCGCAGAAGACGTCGTCGTTGAAGTACAGGTAGTGGTCCGAGATGCCCGGGATGTGGTGCAGCCGGGTCTCGATCGCGTGCGAGTTGAACACCGGCAGGACACCCTCGGGGAAGATGTCGCGGTGGTCGACGACCGTGATGCCGTCGGCGGTGTCGTCCAGCCAGTGCGGCTTCTGGCCGTCGGTGACGATGTAGATGTGCCGCACGAAGTCGGCGTACATCGCCAGCGAGCGCAGCGAGTACTTCAGCTCGTCGTGGCTGGTGTAGCGGGAGGCGTTGATCTCCTTGTCGAGGATCTCGGCCGTGCCCTTCTCCTGGTACTTGGCGCGCTTGGCCCGCATCGCGGGCTCCTCGCCGTCCACCCACGTGTAGACGATGTCCACCGGGAAGGTGACGCGGTTCACGGTCGGCAGGGTCAGCGCGGCGAAGCTGGGCAGCTCGCGGGCGCCGACCTTCACGGTGACCGGCTTCTGCTCGGAGGCCGGCAGCACGTCCGTTATGCCGTTGTTGCGGGGCGCGATCAGCGACTCGGCGAAGACGTCCTCGGACGCCTGCGGCTGCACCTTGGCCAGGCGGCGCGGGCCGTCCTCGCCGGCGAGGAGCTGCCCGCCGTCCTCCCAGAACTCCACGTCACAGGCCAGCTCGGGGCCGGAGAGGAGCTGCCCGGCCGGGCCGAGGTGGTTCTCGCCGATGCGCAGGACCGGAGCCGTGCGCAGGCCGGCGGGCAGGATGCCGTCCAGGAACATCGCCGGGTGCTTGAGCTGGCCGCCGGGCAGCGGACGGCCGATGAAGACCGCCTTGCCCGCGTACAGCTTCTCCAGGCCCGCGAGGAGCCGGTCACGGTCGACGGCGTTGACGCCGACGACATGGCGGGTACGGGCGGTCGGCACGAGGAAGTAGGAGATGTTCTCCTGCTCCAGCGCGGCGACGACCAGGTCGAGGTTGGCGGCGGCCGCTCCGACGGCGGTGAACTCCGTCACAACCCGCCCGAACAACTGCTGGCCGCGTACGACGACGGGACGCAGCACGGGGTTGGTCTCCGCAGCCATACGGCGCCGTCGCATGGTTCGCAGCTGCCAGACTCGCTCGGCGGCCTTCCGCTCGATTCGCGGTCGCATCCGCCGCGCAAAGGAACGCACGGTCACGTTCTGTGCTCCTCATCTGAACCGCTACACCTGCGCTGAGGCAGACAGGTGGACGTGGCTTTAGGTTGTGGAAGAGTTCACCTTAATTTAGAGGGCCGGGCGGTCGGCTGTCAGATCGCCCTCCCCCCGCCCCGGTGGGGCGAAGCCCACACCATTCCACACAGTGAGCACACACCCTCGGGCCCCAGAGCGCTTAGGTAGGCTAAAGGCCATGGCCGACGCACCGTACAAGCTGATCCTCCTCCGCCACGGCGAGAGCGAGTGGAACGCGAAGAACCTGTTCACCGGATGGGTGGACGTCAACCTCAACGAGAAGGGCGAGAAGGAGGCGGTCCGCGGCGGTGAGCTGCTCAAGGACGCCGGCCTGCTCCCTGACGTGGTGCACACCTCGCTCCAGAAGCGAGCGATCCGCACCGCGCAGCTCGCCCTCGAAGCGGCTGACCGCCACTGGATCCCGGTCCACCGCTCCTGGCGCCTGAACGAGCGCCACTACGGCGCCCTGCAGGGCAAGGACAAGGCCCAGACCCTCGCCGAGTTCGGCGAGGAGCAGTTCATGCTGTGGCGCCGCTCGTACGACACCCCGCCCCCGCCGCTCGAGGACGGCTCGGAGTTCTCGCAGTCCTCCGACGCGCGCTACGCGACGATCCCGCCGGAGCTGCGCCCGCGGACGGAGTGCCTCAAGGACGTCGTCATCCGGATGCTCCCCTACTGGTACGACGGCATCGTCCCCGACCTCCTGGCCGGCCGCACCGTCCTGGTCGCCGCCCACGGCAACTCGCTGCGCGCCCTGGTCAAGCACCTCGACGGCATCTCCGACGCCGACATCGCGGGCCTGAACATCCCCACGGGCATCCCCCTCGCCTACGAACTCGACGCCGACTTCAAGCCGGTCAACCCGGGCGGCACGTACCTCGACCCCGAGGCGGCCGCTGCGGCTATCGAGGCGGTCAAGAACCAGGGCAAGAAGAAGTAAGCCCGACGTCTTTGGGAGGCCCCCTGCCTGCGGGTTTGCTGCGGGGAGGGGGCTTTTCGCTGCCTCCGGGCCGTCAGGGCGATGGGGCCGTGCGCTCTCCGGGCTCGGGCTCCTGTCTCCACTCCGCCCTCGCGCCGGCACTCTGGAGCACAGCGACAGCGGACTGGGCCCTGTACGCAGACAGCCCCTTTCGGAGGGTGACGGGCGCTTGGCGCGCCAGGACTCGGCTGTGCCACAAGCTCAGCCCGGTCACCTTGCGCACTGCAAGGACCACATCCATCTCGCGGGGCCCGCAGTCGACGAGGACCACCTCGTGGGACGGATCGTCGCAGAGCAGCGTGTAGTACTCGGTGGACTCTTCGTCGGACATCTCGCCCTCCTGGCCTAAGCGCACGGGAGCGTATGCGCCCTCGAAGACGGCAGCCACGGCTTTTCGCTGCGCTCGCGAGGGCCTTGGTACTGTCCCGCGCACGGGGTGGGGGAAGGTGCCGGTCATCGTGTGGGCGTACGGCCGATTGGCGCCGAGGGGGCGGGTGCGGATGAGCGAGCAGAGGCTGTCCGAAGCAGGCGCGTGGAAGTACCTGGTCGAGACACTCACGATGCTCGCCGCAGAGGCAGAGGACCAGACGGTATGGCTCGAAAGGTACCGACTCGAAACCGACGACTTGGCGTTGGACTACGAAAACGCGGGGGCCGCCATTCACGTCCTCGCCGAAGCCGGCCGGATCGACGTGGCGTTGGAGTCGCGACTCGCACGCATTGACGCGATCCTCGACGCGATGAGCGGGACGCAGCAGTCTTCCAGGTGGACGTACGCGGCACTCACGGCCGACGCAGGGTGGCTCAAAGTGCGCCAGCTGGCACGCGAGGCACTCACCGAACTAGCGGGTACCTGGCAGCAGCCGTTGCCCACCCTTGGCACCTACGGTGGCCCTTGACACCGCGCGAGCCCCGCCTTCACGCAGTTCACCGTGGCAGCTACGGCGTGCCGCCGCACTTGAGGGGCTCGGGCTGTCACTTCCAGGGCAAAGCCTCCCTCGGGCCGTCAGCTGTTGCTGGGCAGTCAGGCGCGGCCGCCCCAGCGACGCGGATTGTCGAGGGTGATCAGCAGAGCGACTGGGATTTGGGGTGTACGAGTTCGGAGAAGCGTCCCGGCGCACCACCGCCGCTCACCCGCTCATGTGGCCGGGAGCTGGTACGACAGGACGTAGGCGTCCGCTGCCATGACCGTGTCGCAGACCTCGACGGCTCGACCCTCGGTGTCGAGGGCAGTCCGGATCAGGTGGATCACGGGCACACCGGAGGCGAGGTGCAGCGTCTTGACCTCGGCCGGCGAGGGCATCCGGGCGCGGATCTCCTCCTCGAAGTGGTCGAGGCGGTGGCCGAGATCTTCGAGGCGCGCGTAGATGCCGCCGGGGCCGGGGTTGGGCTCGGCGATCGGCGTACCGCGCGCGATGTCGAGCGGGAGGTAGGACGTGGCGAACTCGATCGGCCGCCCGTCGAGCAGATACCGGCGCCGCCGGGCGAGGAACGCGTCTGGGGGCTCAATTGCCCAGGTTCCCCGGAAGAGGTCAGCCGAGCCCGCCGCTGGACGCGCGACATTCTGCGTGGCTCGCCATTAGCCGAGGACGCGGAGCTGATCGCGAGCGAGCTGAGCGCCAACGCGATTCTCCACACGGCGAGCGGCCAACGCTCCGGCAGCTTTCACCTGGCCGTCCCCGTCTCGGCGCAGGTGGTCGCGGTATCGGTGACGGACGACGGGGACACGGAGGCTGCCCCGAAGGTCGAGCACCAGGACCAAGCGGAGGACTCCGAGCACGGGCGGGGCCTGGGCATGGTCAGCGCGATTGCTCACCGCGTCGTCATCCACGGCAGCGACCAGGGCCACACGGTCACCGCGGAGCTGTACGCGGACGCCCAGCGGGGAGGCCACCCGTGCTGAAGAAGGAATTCCGCCGCGGCTACTGGTGCGAGTGCTGGACCGAGGACGTCACAGATCCACGGCCGAGGGCCCTTGTCGCCTCGTTCGACGCCGACACCGCAGCCCAGGCAGACAGGTGGGTGGCGATCACCCTCCGCACCATGACACCCATGCTCGACGCCGCCGCTAGCGAAGAGGCCTGGGAGTGGCTCTACGACGGCCGCATCACGACCTGACAAGCACTCCTACGGGCAGAACCCTGCACGATCACGGTCACGCAGGCCGACGTAAGTGTCACGTGGACCATCCGCCCAGTGCTCTTCCTTCAGCTCGCCGACCGCGAGGGCGCCGAACTCCCGGCATGCACATACCACTTTCAAGCCCCTCGCGACCGACCGAGTTACAACTTTCTCTACTGGTTCAAGGCGGCTCGCTCCGCTCCCCGCGCGCGGCCCGGCCCCCGGCTGAGCCTGCACTCCTATCTCCGCCCCGCTCCAGCCCGGCCAGCGTCCGGGCCGCACACACAGCACCGACTAGAAGGCGCGAGCCTCGCAGATCATGGCTGCAAAGCAGCGTCACCCCAAGCCGCTCTTACGTACCAAGCTTGCGCTCCAAAACGCTGCAAAGATTCTTCATCAAACTTCCAACTGCGGGATCGATGGCATTTCCGGGGTCCCTTGCCACGGACTCTGCCACAGCATTCTTTACACTGACCTCGATTGCATCATTCCACTGCTGCCCCGACGCCAAGAAGGCTCTCTTCATCCTTTCGGACCATTTCAACCTCTTCTTGTTGAATTGGGCAGTGGGGAAACTTACTGAGAATTTTTGGACGATAACCTCTTGATAGGCGGCAACCTTGTAAAGGTCCTCAATTTCCGACTCCTTCATGCCCGGGAAAATGGCATGTGAAATCTCCGAATACTCCAAGCCTCCGAGACTCAGTGACTTCGCTGCAGCATCGGTTGCAGCTTTATCGTTATCCATAAACACATGCACCAGGCAAAGCTGACTCTTAAATAGGGATGCCTGATACCCAAGGTTTCCAGCGCCCCTCAGGCACTCAACGGCCAATGCTCCAGACTCGATTCCAGAATCGAGAATAGTCGACATATTCCGAAGAATCGGCACGATTGCGCGCTTATCCTCGGTTCCTTCAACCAGCAGAACCACGCGGGCTGCACTGAGATTGTCAGAAACTCTAACCCCCAGTACATCCCGGATCTCAGAGACGGTCCTAGCGGGCCGAGCCTTGTTGTTGTTGACGATTACGTTGCTAGCCACATCAGCCCTGTTGACAAAAAGTGGACTGTGGGTGGTAATTACAACTTGCTGCCGTTCCGAGATTTCAAGCAGAGTATCCCTCAGATAGTGGATCGCCCTTGGATGCAGATGAGCTTCGGGTTCCTCTACAGCCAGCACCATGCCACCGTTGCGCGACCCTTGTTGCGCGAGATGGTGAATCAGGCTCATAGCAGCGAGGCTCTGAATGCCGTCGCCCTTGTAGCGGAGCTGTGTCGGCGTTCCATCATCGATGATTACTTGGCAGTTTTTCCGGAGGGCGGAAAGCCTATCAGAGACGATCACTTCCACAGAATTTAGATCTGGAATAAATTTCCCAAGCGAGGTTTTCAGCGCCTTTTCAAGGCTGGCCAGCACGGGTGCTTGGAGATCTGCGATTCTTTCCACCGCCCTGCGATATTCCTCAGACTTCTCCAAATCTGCAATTTCACTCTCTACCATGTTCCGAACCAACTCCACAGAATCTCGCGCAGTACGAACCGAAGGGATGTCCTTTACATCAATCCGGGTCGCAATGAATCGTGAAATCTGTGCGGCTTTGGCAGATAGAGTAGCGGCCCCACGCCCCTGTTTCCTCACTTCAAACTGAATAGAATCGGCTGAGGCGGTCAATCTCACCGGAAGTCTTCCATTGAGATTACTCTTAACCTCCACTTTAAATTCTGCGATCTCCCGATCTGTCAACTCGAACTCGAAGTCGAAGGTTGTTTTGGCGGCAGGCTTCTCTTGTAGATGGAGGGGAAGATCCCTACTCGCTTTATACACATCTGTTGTGAACGCCCGGGTCGTTACACGCCTTGCCAGTAGCACCACAGTCCGCGCAGGCGGGACGTTATGCAGCGAAAGCAGCTTCATGCCGCTAACCAGACCTAGAAGGATATTCGACTTGCCTTCGTTATTCGGCCCCACCAATACCGTGAAGGAATCGAGACTTAGTCTCTCTGTGCGCGTAATGCTTCGAAAATTAGAAAGAGCGAAAGAGACTAGCCGCATATAGTGCTCCGAGTGTCGAACGTCCTAGGGTGCCACTGGGTCCGAGGTCTCCTTATTGTTGCTCAATTCTGCCACCAATGTACGGTTTCGGACAGTGTCGATGATCCCGGACGGCACGCTGCTGCCAAGGCTGGCAACGGCGGGTGTCCCGCGAGTCCGGCACCGAGCGGGCAACCGCGATACAGCAGCCACGGACGAGAAGCCGTTTCCCTGATCGTTCGCCCAGGTGAGTGGCGGGAGTGAGCAGTTCCTCAAGCTCAGGGTGCTGGCTTCCGTATGCCGAGTCGTCCTCACCGTCCCGGCCGGTGGGGCTTGCTCTCGTCGACGACAGGGCAGCGTGGCTAAGCCTGGTGGGGTACAGCGAGGCACACGCGTGCGTAGATCGGTCGACGGACCCGCCGCCGTGGCTGACTGTCGTCGGCTGATGTTCAGACGCGGCGCATCGATGGTGCTGGCCGTTAGTCGAGTGCGGAAGAGCCTGGGCCGTCCGATGCCGATCGACAGCGGCCAAGGGCGACCAACGACGGCCACCAGGCGCACAAGCCCAACGCCCTTGACCAGCAAAAACCCAGCTCGCCAAGATCCCCGCCAAGACCCAGGGCAAGGAGAAGTAAGCCCGAGGTTTCGGAAGGCCCCCTAGTTCCGATGCGGGCGGAGTCGCTCACGCAGTGGCCATGCCGGTCATCATCCCGGCCATTCGGGGGAGATGCGCGCGGCCTCGGCGGCGTGTCTCCTCCTGCGGGGGCATCCCTTGCTGGGACGAAAGGGAGACATGATGCCGCTCTATCTATCGAGGTTCAGCTACACACCGGAGACTTGGGCGAGACTCATCGGCCACCCCGAGGACCGCGCGAAGGCCGCTCAGTCGTACATCGAGTCCGTCGGCGGCAAGCTCCACGGTTTCTGGTACGCGTTCGGCAGCCGCGACGGCTACAACCTGTGGGAGGCCCCCGACAACGTCTCCATGGCCGCGGTCGCCCTGGCGATCAGCGGAGGCGGCGCACTCAGCTCGTTCGAGACGACCGTGCTGCTGAGCATCGACGAAACCATGGATGCCCTGCGCAAAGCCGGGCAAGTCCAGTACCGGGCCCCCGGCGCGTAGCGGTCCAGGTGGCCGTCCGGCCCCTCATTCCTTCGGGTGCTGACCGTCTTGCAGTCCCTCGAGCACGACCAAAGACCCGTCCCGCTCGAACCGCAGCACGCGGGGCCGGGGGGCTTCCGGAGATGGCTCCGGCTCAGGACGCAGCTCTCCGTAGCGCTGATGGTAAAGATCGACCGCTTCGCGGAGCGAGCATCCTCGTGCCTCACGAATCGTCTGCACCGCGAGGATGGCGCGCCCCTCCAGAATGTCGCGATCCACACGCTCGGGCAGTTCTGCCACAGGTCCTCCCCCGTTCGGCAGCCGGATCAGACGCTCCCGGCATGCTCGCTGACCGCGATGCGGGCCAGCTTCGTCAGCATCATGCCGTTGCGGATGGCGACGACGTAGTCGACGGGCAGGCCGTGCATGCGGGTGCCGGGGCCGCGGAGAGGGTGCCAGTCGAGGGTGAAGAGGGTGTGGTCGCCCCAGGGGGTCAGCTTCATGGCGATGCGGGCCGCGCCGAAGGGGTCTGCCTTGGCTTCCAGTTGCAGGCGGTGGTGTGGTTCGGAAATGCGGACGACGCAGGTGTCGTCGAGGGTGAGGGGGCCGGCGCCGACGCGGACGCGCAGTCGGGCGCCGACGTCCGGCCAGTGCGGGTCCACGGCCAGGACCTGCTGGGTCCCTGTCACCCACTCCCCGTAGCGGTGGCCGTCGGACAGCAGGCTCCAGACCTCGGAGGGCGAGCTCAGGATCAGACGACGGTTCCGGGCCATGCGCACGCTCCTGGAGGATGGGCAGCCGCAGGACGTCGGCTCTCGGGCTGGCTTCCAGCGTCATGCCGGTCGCACCGCCCGCACAGTCCGGGAGATCCGGACGGGTGACGGGCGTGAAGCCGCCCGCGGACCGCGGCCCTCAGCTCGAAGGCCGTCGCAGCAAGTGCGCGAACGCGTCCAGGTTCCGGGTCGATTCACCCCGTGAGGTCCGCCACTCGTACTCGCGGCGGATGGCCGTGGCGAAGCCGAGTTCGAGGAGGGTGTTGAAGGAGCCGTCGGCGGCTTCGAGGACCTGGCCGAGGAGGCGGTCGATCTCGTCCGGGGTGATGGCGGCCAGGGGGAGCTTGCCGGTCACGTAGATGTCGCCGAGGGGGTCGACCGCGTAGCTCACTCCGTAGAGCTTGAGGTTGCGTTCCAGGAGCCAGCGGTGGACGGCGGGTTCGTTCTCGTCGGGGTGGCGGATGACGAAGGCGTTCAGCGACAGCGAGTGGCGGCCGACCTTCAGGGAGACGGTGGTCGACAGCTTGCGGGTGCCGGGGAGTTTGACGACGTAGTGGCCGGACTCCGGGGACTCCCACTCCAGTTCGGCGTCCTTCAGGGCGCCCTCGATGGTTCGTGCGGCCTGCTGTGACTCACCCATGGTGGGAGCGTACGCGACGGCGATGGGCGTGCAGGGCGGCGGTGTAGACCTCGGCGGTGGCGGCGGCCGAGGCGTCCCAGCCGAAGGAGCGGGCGTGCCGGGCGGCGGCCTCGCCCATGCTCGCCGACAGGTGCGGGGTGTCGGCGAAATCGCGCAGCACGCGCGCGTAGGCCGCCGGATCGTGGCCCTGGACGAGGAAGCCGGTGCGCCCGTCGCGGACGGCCACCGGCAGGCCGCCGACCGAGGCCGCGAGGACGGGCGTGCCGGCCGCCTGCGCCTCTATGGCGACCAGGCCGAAGGATTCGCTGTACGACGGCATGACCAGCACCGATGCCGCGCGGAACCAGTCCGCGAGCTGGTCCTGGCCGACCGGCGGGCGGAACCGTACGACGTCCGCGATGCCCAGGCGTGCGGCCAGCTTCTGCAGACCCTCCGGCTTGGCCAGGCCGCTGCCGCTGGGGCCGCCCACGATCGGGACCAGCATGCGCGAGCGGAGCTCCGGGCGCTCGTCCAGCAACACCGCCACCGCGCGCAGCAGCACGTCCGGCGCCTTCAGGGGCTGGATGCGGCCCGCGAAGAGGGGGATCAGGGCGTCCTGCGGCAGGTCCAGACGGGCCCGTGCGGCGGCTCGGCCGTCGGCCGGGCGGAAGCGCTCGAGGTTGACGCCGGGATGGACGACGGCGACCTTCCCGGGGTCGGCGGCGTAGTGCCGTACGAGCTCGTCGGCCTCCTCGGACGTGTTGGCGATGAGCCGGTCCGCCGCGGCGACGATCTGCGTCTCGCCGATGACCCGCGCGGCGGGCTCGGGGGTGTCGCCGTCGGCGAGGTTGGCGTTCTTGACCTTGGCCATGGTGTGCATGGCGTGCACCAGGGGCACACCCCAGCGCTGGGCGGCGAGCCAGCCGACGTGGCCGGAGAGCCAGTAGTGGGAGTGGACGAGGTCGTAGTGGCCGGGGCGGTGGCCGGCCCAGGCCTGCATCACGCCGTGCGTGAAGGCGCACAGCTGGGCGGGGAGGTCCTCCTTGGCCAGGCCCTCGTAGGGGCCGGCGTCGACGTGCCGGACGGTCACGCCGGGGACGATCTCGACCGTGGGCGGCAGGGCCGCGGTGGTGGCCCGGGTGAAGATCTCGACCTCGATGTTGATCGCGGCGAGCCGCTGGGCCAGCTCCACGATGTAGACGTTCATGCCGCCCGCGTCGCCGGTACCCGGCTGGTGCAGGGGGGAGGTGTGCACGGAGAGCATGGCGACGCGCCGGGGGCGGCGGTGCCCGAGCCTGAGCCGCGAGGGGGCCGCCGGAGAGCGACGCCCGAGCCGGCCGACGTAGTGGCTCACGTGGCGTTCCTCCTTGCTGCGGGCATGCCGGACGGAGGACCTGCCGCGCCCTCCAAGGGGGTGCAACCACGGACGCCGTAGTTCCATTTCCTTCCGCCTTCTTCCCATGGCTTCTTTGCCGAATCATTACGGCTTGTCGCTCAACCGTTCGATATCCATGGGAGTCGGGGCACCGCGGGCCGCATACCCTCATACGTATGACATCCCGCGCCGCCCGCCCCATCGGCACGGTCACGCGCGGGACGACGAACCCGAACCGGCTGCGCCGCATGGACCGCTGGATCGCGGCGGCCCACGGCCCCGAACTGCGCCGCGCCGCCGACCCCGTGGCCGTCGACCTCGGCTACGGCGCCGCCCCCTGGACCGCCGTCGAGCTGCTCGGCCGGTTGCGCACGGTCGCGCCGCACGCGCGCGTGGTCGGCATCGAGATCGACCCCGCGCGCGTGCAGGCCGCCAGGCCCTACGAGCGGGAGGGCCTGACCTTCCGGCACGGCGGCTTCGAGATCCCGCTCCCCCAGCGGCCGCTGCTGATCCGCGCCGCCAACGTGCTGCGCCAGTACGACGAGGAGCAGGTCGCCGCCGTCTGGGAGCGGCTGTGCGCCCGGCTCGCCCCGGCCGCCGGGCCCTCGCGGGGCGGGCTGCTGGTGGAGGGCACCTGCGACGAGATCGGGCGCCGGCACGTCTGGGTCGCGCTCGGCCCGGAGGGGCCGCGCACGGTCACCTTCGCCACCCGGCTGGGCTCCCTGGAGCGGCCCTCCGACCTCGCCGAGCGGCTGCCGAAGGCGCTGATCCACCGCAACGTCCCCGGCGAGCCGGTGCACGCCTTCCTGCGCGACTTCGACCGCGCCTGGGCGGCCGCCGCGCCGTACGCCTCCTACGGCGCCCGCCAGCGCTGGATGCGCACAGTGCGGGACCTGACCGCCGACTGGCCGGTGACGGACGGGCCGGCGCGCTGGCGCCAGGGCGAAGTGACCGTGCGCTGGGACGCGTTGGCCCCCGGCAGCTGACCTTCGCCCATGTGGGTGACCTGGGGGAACGATCTCGGCGAGCCGTTCGTCACACAGGCGGGGAGCACGACATGGCCGTACGGCCGTGGGGGGAAGGCGATTCATGCCCCGTCCGGGCACGACCTCTGTCGTTCTGGGCGGCGGCATGGCACTATCCCCCAGGCGCCGTAAGTTACTGACGGTTAATCAGTTTGGGGGAAGAGGTATGGCAACGGGCAAGCGCGGCCTGATCACGGCGGCTCTGACCGTCGTCTGCGCGGTCACCGTGCTGGCGGCACCGGGCACGGCGTTCGCCGCACCCGCCCCCACGCCCGAGCCCACGCCGTCCGCCTCGGCGACCCGGCCGACTCCGGCCACCAACAAGGAGCTTCAGGCCGTGCAGCAGCGGCTGGACGAGCTCTACCACGACGCGGCCGTCGCCACCGACGCCTACAACGCCGCCGAGGAGAAGGCCGAGCAGCAGTCCGCGCAACTGGTCGCGCTGGCCAAGAAGATCGTGGCGGGCCGCGAGCGGCTCGCGGGGCTCAAGGACCGCATGGGCGCCGCGGCCGCCGCCCAGTACCGCACCGGCGGACTGCCGCCCGAGGCCCAGCTCGCGCTCAGCGACGACCCGAGCGAGTTCCTCGACGGCACCGGCCGCATCCGCCAGGGCGAGCGCGCCACCAAGAACCTGCTCGGGGAAGTGACCCGCACCCAGCAGGACTTGGAGCAGTACGCCAAGGACGCCTCCGCGCAGTGGAAGAAGCTGGAGGCCAACCGCAAGGCCAAGGCCGCCGCCCGGCAGAAGATCAAGAAGCGGATCACCGAGGCCGAGGCGCTCCAGAAGCAGCTGCAGAAGGAGGAGAAGGAGCGGCTGGCCCGCCTGGAGCGGGAGGCCGCACAGAAGGCCCAGACCGCCTGGCTCGACACCGGCGTCCTCGACGGCAGCACCGCCGGAGCCAGCGAACAGGGCAGGAAGGCGGTCCAGTTCGCCGCCGCACAGCAGGGCAAGCCGTACATCTGGGGCGCCGAGGGCCCCGACTCCTTCGACTGCTCCGGCCTGACCTCCCAGGCCTGGGCGAGCGCCGGCCGCGCCATCCCGCGCACCTCGCAGCAGCAGTGGGCCCAGTTGCCCCATGTCGACGTCGAGGACATGCGGCCCGGCGACCTGATCATCTACTTCGACGACGCCAGCCATGTCGCCATGTACATCGGCGACGGCCTGATCGTCCACGCCCCGCGCCCGGGGCGCACGGTGACGGTCGCGGGTGCGGGCTCGATGCCGATACTCGGGGTGGTTCGGCCGGATGCGTGAGGTCTTGTACGGCTATGGGGTGCGGGGGCATGCCTTGTGACGGGGACCTCGTGACGGGGACCTCGTGACGCGGGCCACCGCCTGAGCCGGGCCCCGTGACCGAAGCCGTGACCGCGACCACGTGACCTGCGGCACGGCAAGTCGCTCCCAAACTCGGCCAGGACGTGACGTTCGTCATCCCGGAGCCCCGGTCACCTCGCCCAACTGCGGTACGGAACGCGGCATATGACAGTGACCTGGCACCGGGCGGAGTGGCGTGGACCATTCCGCTGCGGCGGCGTCACCCGCTATGGTCCCGGTCGGTGGGTCGAGGTCCCTCGCCCCGCCATGCCCTCGGGGGGAGGGAAGGAACACAGGACAATGCCCGTACCCGTACCGCGGCAGAGAGCGATCCCGGCCGTGGAGAGTGGTCAGGCGCCGGCCGCGTCCACCGCAGGCCTCATCAAGGAGGACACCACCGCCCCCCTCACGCTGCTGCTGATCGAGGACGACCCGGGCGGGTCCGCCATCGTGCCCGATCTGCTCGACTCCGCCGGCCAGCCCATCCGCGTCCGCACCGCCCGCAACCTCACCGAGGCCGAGCGGCTGCTCACCGACGACGTCCACTGCATCCTGCTCGACCTGGCGCTCACCGCGCCCGGCCGCGCGGGCGAGCCGGACGACGACGAGCTCGCCGTGCTCAAGCACGTGCTGGAGATCGCGCCCCGGCACGCCGTGCTCGCGCTCACCGCCTCCGGCGACGCCGAGCGCGGTGCCCATGCCGTGCGCGTCGGCGCCCAGGACTATCTCTTCCGGGACGAGCTGGACGGCCGGCTGCTGAGCCGCGCGATCCGCTACGCCGTGGAGCGGAAACGTTCCGACACGGCCGAGCGGCGGCTCGCCGAGGGCCGTATGCGCGCGCAGGAGAACCGCCGCCTGGAGCGCGGGCTGCTGCCCACGCCGCTGCTGGAGGGCTCCCCGCTGCGCTTCGCCGCGCGCTACCGGCCCGGCCGCTCGCGTGCCCTGCTGGGCGGTGACTTCTACGACGTCGTCCGTACGCCGGACGGCACCGTGCACGCCATGATCGGCGACGTCTGCGGGCACGGCCCGGACGAGGCCGCGCTCGGTGTGGAGCTGCGCATCGCCTGGCGCGCGCTGACCCTGGCGGGGCTGTGCGGGGACCAGCTGCTGAGCACGTTGCAGCAGGTGCTGGAGCACGAGCGGTCCGACGACGAGATCTTCGCGACCCTGTGCACGGTGGACATCGCCCCGGACGGCCGCCGGGCCGGGCTGTGCCTGGCCGGGCATCCGGCCCCGCTGATCGCCCGTCCCGGACGGGCCCCGCGGCTGCTGCCGTACGACAACAACGGGCCCGCGCTGGGACTGCTGCCCGGGGCCCGGTGGCCTCGGATGCAGGTGGAGCTGGGCGCCGAGTGGAGCCTGATGCTCTACACCGACGGGCTGATCGAGGGCCACGTCGGCGCCGGCAAGGAGCGGCTGGGGCAGGACGGCATGGTCGAGATGGTCAGCCGGCAGCTGGCCGAGGGCCTGCGCGGGGAGGAGCTGCTGCGGGCGGCCGTGCACGAGGTGCGCGAGCTGAACGGGGGCGACCTCACGGATGACGTGGCCGTGCTGTTGCTGGACCGGGTGCCGTAGCCTCCGGCCGAGCTGAGCAGCGGGAGGGTGTGCGGCGGGGCGAGGGGCGTTCGCGCAACTCGGCGCTACGAGGTGCCTCCCCCAGAGGGGGACCCCCAGCCCACCCGTGCCGCCCCAGGCGGCACGCATGCCCGCGGCCAGGCGGCGTCAGCGACCGCCGTTCCACGGCCCGTAGGGCCCGTCGCTGCTGCTGCCCCCACGCCGCCGCGGCCCCGAGATCTGGCGGAGCGCCGGGCGGACGTCGACCATGTAGACGATCGTGGCGATGAGGCCGATGATCGGCAGGAACGACAGGATGCCGAAGATCAGGCTCACCACGAAGGCCAGGCCGAGGATGACCAGCCAGAACGGCTTGGTCTGCTTGTCGGCGGCGCGATAGGCGTCCTCACGCCGCACGGCGGCGTCCACCAGCGCGAAGCCGCTGAAAAGGGTGAAGGCCAGGCTCAGCAGGGCCATGAACCCCGCGAATCCCTCCATCAGCATGATGTCCACCATCCGGTTCGGCTCGTCCTACCCGGTCACCGTACCCGCAAGCCCGGCCCGGCTACCCGAACAACGGGCCGAGCACTCGGGAAGTGCCCGGCCCGCTCCTGGAAGCCCTGTGTCACTCGGCGGGCGGCGTCGCCTTCTTCGCGGCCGGCTTACGGGCCGGCGCCTTCTTGGCGGGGGTCTTCTTCGCCGGCGCGGCGGCCTTGGCCTCGGCGGGCTCACTGCCGGCGGCCTCGGGCTCGTCCTTGACCGGGACCGGCTCGGCGCTCGGCTCCGCGCTCGGTTCGACGGCCACGGCGAGGTCCTCGATCTGCTCGGCGGCCTCGCCGCGCCAGGTCTTCACGGCCTGCTCACCGTGCTCGGCGACCTTCTCGTAGGTCTCCCGGGCGCGGACGGCGTACTCGGCGGCCACGCCGACCCCGCGCAGCGCGAGGTCCTGGGCGGACTCGCCGAGCTTCTTCAGGTCGCCGTCGAGGGCGCCGAAGAACTCGGTGACCTTCGACTGGAGGGTCTCCTGGGCCTCCTTGGCCCGGCTGGCGGCGCGCTCCTGGACGACCTTCGGGTCGGTGTTGCGCACCGCCTCGATCCGGGCCGGGGCCTCGGCGCGCAGCTGCTCGACCAGGCCCGGGACCTTCTTCGCCTGCTGCAGGGCGAGGTCGGCGGTGCCGGCGGCGAAGTAGAGCGGGGTCGGGTCGCTGAGGGTCTTGCGCAGGTCGTCGGTGATGGCCATGGTGAGGGTCCTCCCGGATTCGCGTTCGGCTGAGGGTTCGGTGGGTCCGCGGTACGGCGGCCGGTCCCCTGGTCCGGTCAACCGGCCGACTGCCGCGGATCTCCGTCGGCGCCGCCCAGGGCGTCGGCGGAGTCGCCGTCCGGCTGGACGGCCTCGGTGCCGTTCTCCTTGCGGAACGACTCGTAGATCTGGAGCAGCACCTGCTTCTGCCGCTCGCTGAGCGTGGGGTCGGCGAGGATGACGGCGCGCGTCTCCACCTCGTCCCGCTCCCGCTCCGCGTCCAGAATCCCGGCGCGCACGTACAGCGTCTCCGCGGAGATCCGCAGCGCCTTGGCGACCTGCTGGAGCACCTCCGCGCTCGGCTTGCGCAGCCCGCGCTCGATCTGGCTCAGATACGGATTCGACACCCCGGCCGCCTCGGCGAGCTGCCGCAGCGACAGCTGCGCGTTGCGCCGCTGCTCGCGCAGGTACTCACCGAGATTGCCGACATTGAGCGATGCCATGGCTCCACTGTGCACCCAACCCGCTAACAATTGCAAGCAAGCCGCTAGCAAGAGTTACTCGCGCCGCGCGAACGGACCTCTCACCGCTCCGCCGCCCTACGCGCCTCCCCCTCCAGCCGTTCCCGATGCCGCTCCCACCACCCCGGGTCGCTCGACGGGAGGCTGGTGTTGGTCTCGTTCATGCCGACGGCCCCGTCGATCAGCTCGCGGAGGATGTCGGCGTGCCCGGCGTGGCGGTGGGTGTCGGCGATCACGCGGGTGACGGCGTGGTGGAGGGTGACCTCGTCCTTGCCGTCGGGCCACCAGGGGACGCGGCCGACCGTGTCCAGCGGGAGCGCCTCGATGGTGGCGTCGGCGTGGGCCCAGGCCCGGCGGTAGAGCGCCACGAGGTCCTCGCGGGACTCGTCGGCCGTCGCCCACATGTCGCCGTTGTCCTCGACGGCACCCTCCAGCCAGGGCAGCGACTCGCCGTGCGGCCGGCCGAAGGTGTCGCCGAGGTAGCCCAGCTCGACGCCGGCCACATGCTTGACCAGGCCCAGCAGGTTCGTGCCGGTCGGCGTCATCGGGCGGCGGGCGTCGTACTCGGAAAGCCCCTCCAGCTTCCACAGCAGCGCGTCGCGGGCGGACTGGAGGTAGAAGCGGAGGGCGACCTTGGGGTCGGGATCAGCGGGGTTCATGGGGCCAGTGTGCCGGGCCGATCGGGCCTGCCGGGCGCCCTCCTACCCACTTTTTTGTGGGTACTTGGCGGCCCCGGCTCGCTGCGCGAGGCTGGTCGCAGGTGATCAGGAGGCCGCGGCCGCCAGTCGCTCCAGACGACGGTGGCCCCAGTTCGAGAGGGGGGCGAGGGCCTCGGAGAGTTCACGGCCGAAGGCGGTCAGCGAGTACACCGTCTTCAGCGGCAGGACGTCGTACACCTCACGGTGCACCAGACCGTCCTCCTCCATCTCGCGCAGTGCCTGAGTCAGCACCTTCTCGCTGAGGCCCGGCAGCCTGCGGCGCAGTTCCCCGGGGCGGTGCGGGCCGGACTCCAGCAGCCACAGCAGCGCGGTCTTCCACTTGCCGTCGATCACGGCGATCGCGGCGGTCACTCCGCAGACGTTCGGATCCTGGGCCCGGCTGCGCGTCATCCTCGCCCCGTTTCTCGTGAGTTGTTCGTCTGTTCGATCAATTGTGCCGTTTTTCAAAGGCTTTCAAAGGCTTTCAAGGTTTCCAAAGGAATGAAGAGGAGTCGAAGCATGTCCTTCTACGAGGATCAGCCCGCCGTCACCGTCATCGGCCTGGGCCCGATGGGGCGGGCGCTGGCCGGGGCCTTCCTGGACGCCGGCGTGCGCACCACCGTATGGAACCGTACGCCGGGGCGGGACGGGGAGCTTGTCGCCCGCGGTGCGAAGAGCGCGGGGTCGGCCCGCGAGGCGGTCGAGGCGAGCCCGCTGACCGTGGTCTGCGTGGTGAACTACGACGCCGCCGACGCGGTGCTGCGGCAGGACGAGGTCGCGGCCGCGCTGAAGGGACGCACGGTCGTCAACCTCAGCGCCGACACCGCGGCGCGCGCCCGTGACCTGGGCGCATGGGCCGCCGACCACGGGGTCGGCTATCTCGACGGGGCGATCATGACCCCGGCGACCAGCATCGGCACGGCGGAGGCGGTGTTCCTGCACAGCGGGCCGGCCGCGCTGTACGAGCAGGCGCGCGGCGTGCTGGGCGCGCTCGGCGGCACGCACACGCACGTCGGCGAGGAGATCGGGCGGGCGGCGGCGTACGACCTCGCGCTGCTGGACGTCTTCTGGACCGCGATGTCGGGGTACGCGCACGCCCTCGCCATGGCGCAGGCGGACGGTGTCTCCCCGCGGGAGCTGGCGCCGTTCGCGCAGGGCATCGCGGCGATCCTGCCGCCGCTGTTCGAGGAGTTCGCGGCGGACGTCGAGGAGGGGACGTACTCGGGGCACATCAACCCGATCACCTCGGCCGTGTCGACCATGGCGCACATCGTGCACGCCTCCGAGGCGCACGGCATCGACGCGAGTGTGATGCGGGCGACCGAGGGCCTGGCCCGGCGGGTGATCGGGCTCGGTCACGGCGGGGACGGCTTCATACGGGTGGTCGATCTGCTGGGGCGGCGCGGCTGAAGGCCCAAATCCCTTGAAGGCCCAAATCCCTTGGCGCTCAGTCGCGTTCACCGCTAGCGTGGTGATCATGACTGCCGGGTCGGCCGTGTGCCGCGAGCGAGTTGGGTGTTGCCCGGCCTCTGAGTGAGGCCGGTGCGGACCAGGGGTCCGCCGTCTCTGTCTCTCCTCCCCGTCCCAGGAAGAGAAGCGAGCGACAGAGAAAGAAGAAGCATGCCCAACGATTTCAATCAGCGTGTCATCGAGGAGTTCCGCGCCCACCACGGCCGCGTCGGCGGCCCCTTCGAGGGTGGCCGGCTCCTGCTGCTGACCACCACGGGCGCCCGCAGCGGGCGGCCGCACACCACACCGGTCGGCTATCTGCCCGACGGGGGCGAGAGCGTCCTGGTCATCGCCTCCGCCGGGGGTGCCCCCCAGCACCCCGACTGGTACCACAACCTCCTCGCGCACCCCGAAGTGACCGTGGAGACAGGCCTGTTCACCTACCCGGCGCAGGCCGTGCCGCTGGCCGGCGAGGAGCGCGACCAGGCCTTCGCGCGGGCCGTCGAGTCGGACCCGGGCTGGGCCGAGTACCAGGCGAAGACCGAGCGGGTGATCCCGGTGATCGCCCTGCACCCGATCGCCGTGGACGGGCCGCCGAAGAGCAGCGCCCGCTCCCTGAGCGAGGCCGTCACGATCGCCCATGACGGCTTCCGGCGCGAACTCGCCCTGATCCGAAAGGAGATGAGCCGGTCGGGTCCGGTGCTGGGGGTCCAGCTGCGGGCCAACTGCCTCACCTTCTGCCACGGTCTGCACAACCACCACACCGGCGAGGATCTGATGCTCTTCCCGGGCGTCGCGGCCCGCCATCCGCAGGCCGCGCCGCTCCTGGCGCGGCTCGGCGAGGAGCATGAGCTGATCGCCGAACTGGTGGCGGAGCTGCGCGAGGTGGTCGGCGGCGGCGACACGCCCACCGCACGCGGCCACGTCGTGCGGCTGACGGCCACCCTGGAGGCCCATCTGGACTACGAGGAGGAGCACTTGCTGCCGCTGCTGGCCGCACTGGAGGCAGCCTGAGACCCGCCCTGGAAGGGCAGCGGCCTGGCGTGTACGACGTCCAGCCGCGACACCGCCCGCGTGAGGACCACGTACAGCCGGTGCAGGCCCCTGTCCTCCGACTCGGCGATCGTGGCGGGCTCGACGGCGACGACATGGTCGTACTCCAGGCCCTTGGCCAGGCTCGCGGGGACCAGGGTCAGCCGGGCCGCGAGCCGTTCGGGGCCCTCGGGCGCGAGGCCGGCCCCGGTCAGGGCCGTCCGCAGCCGGGGCACGTCCGCGTCCGCCGCCACGACGCCGACCGAGCCGTCGTACGCGAGGGCCTCGCGCACGGTCTCCACCACCCGCGCGGGCAGGTCGGGTCCTGCCGGGCGCAGCCGGAGGCGGCCGTCGGGGCGGAAGGAGCGGGCCGGGGGGACGTCCACGTCGAGGCGGGCCAGCAGGCCGTTGGCGAGGTCCACGATCTGCGCGGGCACCCGGAAACCGGTGGTCAGCGCGACGACCGAGGCGTCCGGCTTGCCCAGGTGGGCCAGTTGCTCGGGCCAGGAGCGGGCGGCCCACGGGGTGGTGCCCTGGGCCAGGTCGCCGAGGACGGTCAGCGAGCCGAAGCGGGCCCGGCGGGCGATCGCCCGGCACTCCATCGGGGACAGGTCCTGCGCCTCGTCGACCACGAGATGGCCGTAGCCCTCGGGGTGTTCGAGGAGCCCGGACAGCTCGTCGAGGAGGACCAGGTCGGCCGGTGACCAGCGGGCCGACTTCCAGGAGCGGGGCGGCTTCGGCCACAGCAGGGCCTTCTGTTCGTCCGCGTCCAGGAGGCCCTCGGCCGCCCGGGCGAGGCTGTCCGCGTCGGTGAGCAGCGCGGCGAGGATCTCCTCCGGGCGGACCCGGGGCCACACCTGGTCGAGGTGCGGCCGCACGGCCCGTTCCGCCGCGCGGACCCAGCGGGCCGGGCGGGGGCCGAAGCGCTGTTCGGAACGGGTCTGGATGACGCGCACCAGCCGGGCCGTGACCCGCTCGCGCCCGGTGTCGTACGGCGGCTCCTCGGCTCGCACGTCCGCGACGATCGCGCGCAGTTCCTCCGCGTCGATCCGCCAGCGGTGGTTGCCGTCGGGCACGACGAAGGAACCGGCGGCGTCGGGGTCCACGCGCGCGTACAGGGCCCGGCGCAGCACCTCGGCCGTCCGCGGGTCGTGCTTCAGGGCGCCGGCGCGCGGCTCGTCGGCGCCGGTGGCCGGGTGGCGGGCGATCTCCTCCAGCAGGGTCGACTGGCGCACGCCGCTCTCGCCGAGGGACGGCAGCACCTCGGCGATGTAGGACAGGAAGGTGCGGTTCGGGCCGAGGATCAGCAGGCCGCCGCGGCGGATGCGCTGCGGGTGCGTGTAGAGGAGGTACGCCGCGCGGTGCAGGCCCACCGCGGTCTTGCCGGTGCCCGGGGCGCCCTGCACGCACACGGAGGCCGTGAGGGGAGCCCGTACGAGGTCGTCCTGCTCGGGCTGGATGGTGGCGGCGATGTCGCGCATCGGGCCGACGCGGGGGCGTTCGACCTCGCGGGCGACGATGTCGCTGGTGCGGTCCTCGCCCGCGGTCAGGTGCTCGTCCTCCAGGCCGGTGAGGTCGGCGCTGTCGCCGCGGCTGCCGGGAGCCCAGCCGAACCGGCGGCGGACGGCGACGCCCTGCGGGTCGCGGGCGCTCGCCTGGTAGAAGGCGCGGGAGACGGGGGCGCGCCAGTCGACGACCAGCGGCGGGGCGGCCGGGTCCTCGCTGATGCGCAGCCGCCCCAGGTGGTAGCGCTGCCCGGCGTGGTCACCGGCGGCCTCGCCGGGTTCGAAGTCCAGCCGGCCGAAGAACAGCGGCCCCTCGGGCAGTTCGCGCAGCGCCTTGGCCCGGCTGCGCAGCCGGTGGCCGAGGACTTCGGCGTCGGCGCCGGACGCGGAGACGTCCTCGCCGACGACGACCTGTTCGTCGGCGCCCTCGACCATGGCGGCGAGGGCGGCGCGGCAGGCGTCGTGGTGGGCGCGTGCGGTGAGCAGGGCATGGTCGAGGGCGGGGTCGGCTGAGGTCATGCCGTCCAGCATACCCACATTCTGTAACTCGGTTAAGTTTTTTACCGAGTCTCGCTCGAAGGCCCCGCGGAGTCTCGCACCAGGCCCCGCTCCAGCCGCCCGAACGCCCGCTCCGCCTCCCCCACCGCCCGCTCCAGCAACCCGGCCGCGGACGCCCCTTCCGCGATCCGCCGCCAGTTCTCCATCGCCAGCACGCGCTGTACGGCGGTGATCTGGCCGGCCGCCAGACGGGCGTCGAGGTCGTCGCCGAGGGCCCGCGCCAGCGCGGCCTCGGAGCGCTGCATATGGCCGTACGCGCGGGCGACCAGGGACGGGGTGCCGTAGAGGAGTCGGTGGAAGGCGAGGACCTGGGGGTGGTCGTTCAGGCCGGTCACCGGGTCGAAGCGGGTCAGGCCGTCGAGGAAGTGGGTGCGCAGCGCGGCCACCGGGGCGTCGGGGTGCGCGGCGGCGATCCGGGCCGACTCGCCCTCGTGGTCGGCGATCCGGTGCAGGACGAGGTCCTCCTTGGCGGGGAAGTACCGGAACAGCGTCGGCTTGGAGATCTGCGCGGCGGCCGCCACCTCGGCCACCGACACCGCGTCGAACCCCTTCTCCAGGAAGAGCCCGACCGCGATGTCCGACACCTCTTGGTACATCCGCTGCCTCTTGCGCTCGCGCAGCCCGATCTCAGCCATGCCCCGAGCCTACGCACCCGCGCTTGACCTCAAGCGCGGTCGAGGTCGAAGACTGCGGGCACGGCACAAGAGATCACCTTCTGGGGGAGAGCCATGCGCGCAGTGCACGTGACGGAGTTCGGCGGGCCCGAGGTCCTGGTCCCGGTCCGGCTGCCCGACCCGGTCCCGGGGCCGGGCGAGGTGCTGATCGAGGTGGCGCACGCCGACACCATCTTCCTGGAGACGCAGCTGCGGTCCGGCTGGGGCCAGGAGTACTTCCCGGTGCGCCCGCCGTACGTCCCCGGGGGCGGGGTCACGGGTGTGGTGCGGGCGCTGGGGGCGGGGGTCGAGGAGACGTGGCTGGGCCGCCGGGTGGGGGCCTTCGTCACCGGCAGCTACGCCGAGCGGGCGGTGGCGGCGGTGGAGGCGCTGACCGTCGTGCCGGACGGCCTGGACCTGCTGACGGCCGCCGCGCTGGTCCATGACGGGGTCACGGCGTCCGGGGTGGTCGAGCGGACCGGCGTGGGCACCGGTGACCGGGTCCTGGTCCTCGGCGCCTCCGGCGGCATGGGCACCCTGCTGGTGCAGCTGGCCCACGCCCGCGGCGCCCGTGTGGTGGCACCGGCCCGCGGCGCGGCCAAGCTCGCCCTGGTGCGGGAGCTGGGCGCCGACGAGACCGTCGACCTCACCGCCGACGACTGGCCGGAGCGGGCCCGGACCGCGCTCGGCGGCGCGGCGGACGTGGTCCTGGACGGCGTGGGCGGCCCCCTGGGCGCGGCAGCCTTCGCCCTCACCGCTGACGGTGGCCGCTTCTCCGCCCACGGCGCCCCCACCGGCGGCTTCGCCCCCGTCGACGCCGACGAGGCGAAACGCCGTGACATCGCCCTCTACGGCATCCAGGACTACCGCTTCGGCCCCGCCGACCTGCGCCGCCTCACCGCCACCGCCTTCACCGAGGCCGCCGCGGGCCGGCTGCGGCCGGTGATCGGCGAGGTGTTTCCGCTGGACCGCGCGGCAGCGGCCCACGCGGCGATCGAGGGGCGGGCGCTGGTGGGGAAGGTGGTGCTGAAGGTGTGAGCCAGGGCCGTCCGGCGGGCCCTGTCAGACCTACGGCCGTCCGGCAAGCCCCGCGCAGACCCACGACCGTCCGGCAAGCCCCCCGCAAGCCCACGACCGTCCGGCAAGCCCCGCGCAGAGGCCCGCTCAGGCCAGCGCCCGCACAAGACAGGGCCCCGCGGTCCGGGGCCGGCGCAGGCCGAGGGAGGCGAGGGCGACCTCCAGGGTCATGGCGTAGGAGCCGACGGCCCGGCGGACGTTGGGCGCGTCCAGGCTCGCGCCGCTGACCATGCGGTCCAGGTCGACGTACGCCGACCGTACGATCTCCAGCCAGCGGTAGACCCGCCAGTCCTCGGCCCAGCCCCGGCTGCACTCCTTCGGCATCCGCTCCGCCCAGCGGCGGATCATCCGCTCGCGGATCTCGGGCCCGGTCGGGGTCAGGTGCATGTGCCGGACGAGGTCGTACAGCGGGTCGCCGACCAGGGCCAGCTCCCAGTCGATGAGGGTGAGGGCCCGCCGGTCGGGGCGGCGCACCAGGTTCCACGGGTTGAGGTCGCCGTGCAGCAGCACGGGCCGACGCGGCGTCACCCGGTGGCGGGCCAGGATCTGCCGCAGCCGGGGCGCGTCGGGCAGACCGAGGGAGCGGGCCGGCTGCTGGGTCCTGTCCGGCAGGCCCGCCACGAGTACGGCGAGCTGGTCGCACAGCCACGGGTGGAAGCCGCCCTCGCCCGCGGTGGGGTCGATCTGCCGGCAGTCGACCCGGGTCAGCTCGCACAGCTGGTCGACGAGGCCGTCCGCCTCGTGCGGCAGCAGCCCGTACACCGGGTGGGCGGGCGGCCGGTCCAGGTCGTCGTGGGGGCCGACGTAGGTGTGGACGGCGAACGGCTCGCCCTGTCCGCACCGGCCCAGGGCGAGCACCCTGGGCGCCGCCACGTCGGCGCCGGAGCGTTCGAGGGCCCGCAGGACGGCGTGCTCGCTGAGGTAACCGGCCTCGCGGCGCTCCACGTCGCTCACCTTGCGCCGTACGACGACGGGGAAGCCGACGCCGGGCACCCGGACGACCGTGTTGAGGTGCGCGGTGCCCTTGAAGACGCGTTCGGCGGGGGCCGCGCCCTCGGCGAGCAGCGCGCGGGTCACCGCGTCGGCGGGGAAGCGGGGATGTTCGTCCACGCGCCCGTCGGGCTCCCAGGCGACGGCCAGGAGCGGCCGCCCCGCGGCGTCGGCCCGCGCCGCGTGCCGGCGGTGCAGGATGCGGGCGATCTCGTCGCGGCCGGGGCGCCGGGCGAGGCCGAGCGGCCCCGCGGCCTCCTCCAGGGCCCGGTCGACGGCCTCCGCCGCGACCTCCAGGCCCGCCTCGCCGGTGGACCGCTCCAGGGACCGGGCGGCCCGCATCACCTCGGCGTAGGCGGACTGCGCGCGCTCGAAGTCGACGTAGTGGCCGAGGTCCTTGGTGAGGCCGTTCAGCGCGGCCGGGCGGACCCGGCCCATGGCGTGCGCCCACGCGTCGATCACCTCGTCCCACTGGGCGGCCGGGTACCTCATCCGCCACAGATGGGCCGCCAGGTCGTGGAGGGGGTCGCCGAAGCCGGCCAGCTCCCAGTCGATGGGGACGAGCGGGGCCCCGTCCTCGTGCGGGACGATCACATTGCCGCGGTGCAGGTCGCCGTGGAGCAGCCCGTAGGGCCGCCGGGCCAGGGCGGGGAGGCGCTCGGCGAACCGCGGCAGGGCGTCCTCGGGGACGCCGAGCGCCTTGAACAGGCCGCCGTACACGGGCCAGTTGGGGCGCCGTACGCGCAGCTCCGCCTGGTGCGCCAGGGTGCGGAGATACGCGCGGCTGTCGGTGTGGTTGCCCGGCCGGCCGGCGGGCAGCGGCGGTACGACCGCCCGGCGCACCCGGGACGTGTCGGCGAGCATCCGCGTCAGCTCCCCCACCAGCAGGGTGTCGACGAGCTTGCCGTCCGGGCAGAGCGCGGCCAGGGTGACGCCGTCGACGTACTCGAGGACCGCGACGCCGTCGCCCTCGGCGAGGCAGCCCGGCACCTGCGGCAGGACGGTCCGGGCCGCCGCGTGGATCCCGGCCTCCCTCGCCCAGGTCCTGACCACCACGGGCAGCGCGTCCGCGCGGCGCACCCGCACGGTCACCGGCGTCCCCGGGCTGCGGCGCACCCAGCGCGCCAGGTCCTCGGGCAGCTTCAGCAGGAGACTGCGGTGGTGCCGGCCGCCGCGCTCCTCGCCCTCGGTGCCGGCGCGCTCCACGAACGCGCGGAGAACGCCTGCGGGCACAGGAGGTACGTCCACGAGCCGCTCCGAGGGCTGTCACGAGAAGTACGGCAAAGGTAAGGCTGGACGGTCACAGCCCACGACCGGGGCCGGTAACGAGTGGGCGCAATGGGTGGTCCGCCACTCTTCGGCATGAGGTCGTTCGAAGCTGCTCGATACGCCCCGGCCTCATGCGGACGGGGAGACGGCTCGCGCGGTGCGGGCATGCTAACCCGCCGGTCGCCCGGGTGAGGTCATGACGCTCCTGCCGCTCGGTCGCGTCCGCGGACGGCGTCGAGGACGGGTTTCAGGGTGCTCACGATCGTCGTGGCGCCGGCCTCGCGCAGCAGCTTCTCCTTGCGGACGTTGCGCGCGTAGCCGAGGAAGGGGACGCCCGCCGTCCTGGCGGCCTGGAGGTCCGTGGCGGTGTCGCCGATCATCAGGGCGTCCTCCGGGGCCGCGCCGGTGGCGTTCAGGGCCCGGTGCAGACAGTGCGGGTGGGGCTTGAGCAGGGAGAGATCCGCGGTACGGCCGTAGATGTGCGGGAAGCAGGCGGTCAGGCCCCGGCCGTCCAGGTAGGCGCGCACCCCGCGCGCGGAGTTGTTGGTGGTGACGGCCAGCTGGACACCGACCGCCGACCAGGTGCGTATCAGCGGGTCGGCGTAGGCGGTGGGCATCGCCGAGGGCACGGCGCGCAGTTCGTGCCGGGTGAGGAGTTCCTCCAGCTCGTCCAGGAGGTCGCTGCCCGGGTGCCTGCGGTCCACCGCGCGCAGCACGATGTGCGGGTCGGCGGTCTCGCGCTCCCCGTCCTCCAGCAGTCCTCTGAGTCCCTGCTCGGCCAGCCACTCCACCAGTTCGCGCGCTACGCGCCGCGCCGTGTGGCCGGCGAACAGACGGCAGACGGGGCCGTCGAAGTCCCACAGGACCACGCGGGCGCGGCCGATCAGCTCACGCAGCTGCTTCGCGTCGGAAATCGCGTCAGAAGTCGCATCAGAAGTCACGTCGGAAGTCACTAAGAGAGTGTCAGGTCCGTCGTGATGGTTTCCCAGAGGGCGTTGAACCACAGCTGCGACTGCGCCACGAACGCCTCGTCCCGCTGTCCGCTGCGCCGGTCGAAGGAGAACAGCAGCGATTCGGTGCCGAGCACGTCGTACATGTCGAGGGTCTCGCCGTCGGTGGTCTCCTCGCGGCGGGCGACCATGTAGTACGCGAACAGCGCCTCGGTGCCGTTGAGCAGGTACAGCTTGGCCGGCGGGGTGAAGGGCAGCGCGCGGAAGGCGACCTTGACGTCGATGCCGTGGGTGGCGCGCAGGGCCTGGAGGTTGTGGCGCAGGACGTGGCCCTGGGCGTTGCGCTGGGCGAGCCAGCGGTCGTGGACGGGGTCGTCGTCGCCGCCCTGCTCGACCGGCACCGGGAAGGCGAGGTTGATCTTCCGGGACGGCAGCAGGATGCGTACGTCGATGGACTCGGGGCTGATGCTGCCCTCGTGGATGCGGCGCAGCGGCTCGCCGAGGGCCAGCATCAGGGTCTCGGCGGTCAGACAGGCGGCGTCGACGTGGACGTGCCGGGCGGAGAACGCCTCGGTGAGGCGGGGTGCGAGGGCGACCATGGTCGGCTGCGGCTCGGCCTGCGCGGAGGTGGGCTCGGCGATGCGCGGGGGGCTGCCCTTGCTGACGTTGCTGAGCAGGCCGTCCTCCTGGAGAGCGCGCAGCGCCTGGCGGACCGTGCCGCGCTCCACCCCGAACTCCTCGGCCAGTTCGGCCTGGGTGGGCAGCCGGTCGCCGGCCCGCAGGGCGCCGGTCCGGATCCGCTCGCGCAGAGTGTCGGCTATCTCCTGGGGCGTGAGCCTTCTGCTGCCGTTCACTGCCACGTTCTCCTGGGTCACGACCAAACGCTACAACTTCCATCCATCTATGGGGAGTTGCCGGAAAGTTGTTTATGAGTATCGACCAAGTGGGGACAACTTAATCAGAGTTGGTCGCCAACTCGGCCAAGTTGGCGGAAGCTTTACTTCCCGCTTCCTGGCCTCCACCTCCTGCCCGAAGGGGGAACCACCGTGCCCGTCCTCACTCTTCTCACCGCGGTCCTCGTCATCGGCTTCGAGCAGCTCGTCGAGTGGCGGTACGGCCCCACCGGGATCGTCGGCCTGCTCCTGCTCACCATCGGTATCAAGGCGAAGAACCCCACCGTCAGCTCCGTCGGCGCGGTGGTGCTCGCCCTGCTGGTCACCGGCCCGGCCCTGTGAAGGTGGTTAGGCATCGCCCCAAGTGGGCATGAGATAAGAGAAGTTGGTCGCCAACTCCGGTGACCTGGTCATACTTCACGGGGGGTTGGCCCCGGCCGGACTCCCTTCCGGAGGGGAGCCGGGAGCCCGGCGGACGCACAGCCACAACTGAACAGCCCGCTACGGATGCGGCAAAGACACAACTGAATCGCACAGCCACAACTGAACCGCGCAGCACAGTCACAACTGAACCGCACAGCCACAACTGAACAAGCACATCCGCACCCCGGCGTCCGCAGGGACAGCACCGGTCAGAACACGTCCGGGCACCAAGGCCGCCGGGACGTGCGCAGCAGGGCGTCGGCCAGCCGGGCGGCGCCCGTCCGCTGTTCCCGCACCCGCCCCAGCGCGGCCAGCCGCACCACCGACTCGTCGCCCAGCCACAGCGCGCCCAGTTCCCCGGCGCCCAGCACCAGATCGGCGTCCCGGGTGGTCGGCGCACAGGACGCCCCCTCGGCGGACGCCTCCAGCAGATAACGCCCCGCGGTGAGCCCGTCGGGGTCGCCGACCTCCAGCACGAGCGCGCCCTCACCGCCGTACGTACGCGCCTCCAGCGCCCGTACGACGTCCAGCACGCGCACCCACAGCCAGTCCGCCTGGGTGGTGATCCGGGCGGCCCGCGGGTCCGGCAGCAGCAGCGGCAGCAGGTCGTCGGGGGCCCGCCAGCCGGACTTCACCTGGGTGATCCAGTCGATCGAGCACAGGTAGTGCCACAGCGCCCGCTCGGCGGCCGGGCCCGTCGCCACCAGCCAGTTCACGCTCGCCGTGTTGTGCGGCTGCTTGGCCTGCCAGTTGTCGTCCGCCCCGTAGGACACCAGGCCCTCGACGTCGCCCTGCGCCGACCGGTACACGGCGAAGAACGGCTCGCTCCAGGGGCTGGGCCCGGTCCGCAGCGCGCCCGTGGCCTTCTGCCACCACCGCTCGCTGCGGTCGACCGCGCCCGGCTGCGCCCGCCGCACCCGCTCGTACAGCTCCGGCCCCAGCTTGCGCACGTCCGCCGGGTCCACGAGGTCGATCCGGCCCCCGTCGCCCGGCCCCGACCAGCGCGGGTCGAGCCCGGAGCGCTGCACGTCGACCGTCCACTCGGCGGTCCAGGTGGCCGGGCCGAAGCCGTAGCGGCCGTAGATCGGGTACTCGGCGGCGATCAGCGTGGCCACCACGTCGCCGCGCTCCTTCGCGGCCGCCAGGTCGGCGGCCATCATGCGGCTGAGCAGGCCGCGCCGCCGGTGGGTGGGCGACACGGTCACATTGGAGATGGCGTCCGCGGCCACGACCGCACCGCCGACGGCCGTGACCTCCTGCGCGAACGACCGGAAGGTGGCCACACAACGGCCGTCCTCGAAGGCGCCCAGCGTACGGGCGAGGTCGATGTACGAGGCCCGGTCGGCGACCTCCTCCTCGGAACTCTCGGGGGCCCGCAGGAAGCCCGTGTTCAGGGCCCGGCTCCAGTCGGCGATCTCGGCTGCGGCGATGGGACGTACGGCGATGTCGGTGTGGCCAGTCATGGGCCCACGGTAGGTGCGGGCCCCGGCGGTGTCGTCTGCATTTCCGTGCGCGGCGGACCGCAGGGCTCACATCAGCAGGTCGTCCACCTGGGCCAGGCCGTCCCGGTACCGGCGGGCGATCTCCGCGCTGCACGCGTCGGTGGTGCCCTGCAGCCCGGCCCGCCGCCGGGACACCTCCTGCTCGTACCGTACGAGCCTGCCCATCGCGGCGTTCAGCTCCAGGTCCGTGCGTGCGGCCAGGTCGGACAGCTCGACCTCGGCGAGCATCTCGGCGGCCAGCAGCCGGTACTCCTCGCCGTGCGGCGTGCCCAGCGTGACGTGCCGGGCCGAGGAGCGGTGCCGGGCCGGGGCGTCGGTCAGGATCTCCGGGAGCCGGTCGACGACGGACGCCTCACCCGGCTGCGGCGGCACGGCCGCCGGGCCCCGCCGGGCCAGCTCCGCGCGCAGGATGTCGATCCGCCCCTGCAGCAGCCGCCGCACATAGCTGAGGTCGGCCTCGTCGCGCTGCGCGTCCCTGCGCAGCGCGCGCAGTTCCGGCAGGCTCAGCAGGCCCAGATCGGGTGCGCCGGGCTCGACGCCCAGCGCGGTGCCGGCGGCCCCTGTCGGACCGTCGGTGCGTTGCACGGGCGTGCGCTGGGTGGTCATGCCCAGCCGCCCGGTACTCGGTGTGCTCATGTGCCTCAACCGTCCCCTCGACCGGCGTGTGGGAAGCATCGTGCCACCCCAACTGGCCGCAATGTGACCGAGTGCCCCCGAACGGCCCCAGATGGGCTCTTAAGGAGCGAATGGAAACCGCCCTACGACGCCCGGCGGGCCCCACGGCATCATGGTGCGCATGCGAGCAGTGGTACAGAGGGTGGACGGCGCGAGTGTCGTCGTGGACGGCGAGACCGTCGGGGAGATCACCGGCGAAGGCCTGTGCGTCCTGGTGGGGGTGACCCACGAGGACACCAAGGAGAAGGCGGCCCAACTGGCCCGCAAACTCTGGTCGATCCGCATGCTGGACGACGAGAAGTCGTGCAGCGACATCGACGCCCCGCTCCTCGTCATCAGCCAGTTCACCCTCTACGGCGACGCCCGCAAGGGCCGCCGCCCCACCTGGAACGCGGCCGCCCCCGGCGACGTCGCCGAACCCCTGGTCGACGAGGTCGTCGCCCAACTACGCGCCCTGGGCGCGACGGTGGCGACGGGCCGCTTCGGCGCGAAGATGCGCGTCTCCCTGACGAACGACGGCCCGTTCACCGTGCTGCTGGAGATCTAGGGCCTGTCTTCCGGATCATGCCGGCGTCGCGGGGCCTGGCACGCACATCTGCCGCGTTGTCGTCGGTTGCCGACTCCCCCACTCTCGGCTTCGCTCGAGCGGGGGGACCCCCATCGCGTCGACGCCCTCCTCCGCCTTGCAGCTGCACGCACCAGACCCCGCTCGACCCGGCCAGGAGGCGGAAGCGCCTCGCAGCCGGCCTGATCCGGAAGACAGGCCCTAGGGCTCTACGACGACTTCCTGGGCGGCGGCCGTGTCGCCGGCCATCAGGCGGGCGTCCACGGGGACGTTGCGCTTGACCAGGGCCAGGGCGACCGGGCCGAGTTCGTGGTGGCGTACGGAGGAGGTCACGAAGCCGATCTTGCGGCCGTCGGGCTCCTCCTCGGCGAGGCGGAGCTCGGTGCCGGGGACGGGGAGGTGCACCTCGCTGCCGTCGAGGTGGAGGAAGACCAGGCGGCGCGGGGGCTTGCCCAGGTTCTGGACGCGGGCGACCGTCTCCTGGCCGCGGTAGCAGCCCTTCTGGAGGTGGACGGCCGTGCCGATCCAGCCCAGCTCGTGCGGGATCGTGCGGTGGTCGGTCTCGAAGCCGAGGCGCGGACGGTGGTGCTCGACCCGCAGGGCCTCGTAGGCGAGGATTCCGGCGGCGGGGCCGGCCTGCTCGGCGTACGACTCCAGGTCCGCGCGCGGGAGGAACAGATCACGGCCGTACGCGGTCTCGCGGACGACGGCGCCCTCCGGCACCGGGGCGATGGAGCCGGCGGGCAGGTGCACGACCGCGAAGTCCGCGGTCCGGTCGGCGACCTCCACGCGGTAGAAGAACTTCATCGACTCCAGGTAGGCGATCAGCGCCTCCTGGGTGCCGGGCTCGACATGCGCCCAGACGGTCGTGCCGTCGTCGACGAGATACAGCGCGTGCTCGATGTGGCCGTTCGCCGAGAGGATCAGCGCCTCCGTCGCCTCACCGGCCGGGAGCTCGCTGACGTGCTGGGTGAGCAGCAGATGCAGCCAGCTCAGCCGGTCGTCGCCGGAGACGGTGACCACGCCGCGGTGGGAGAGGTCCACGAAACCGGCGCCGTCGGCGAGGGCGCGCTGCTCGCGGAACAGGTCGCCGTAGTGGGCGGCGACGCCTTCGTCCACGCCCTCGGCGGGAACGGCGCCGGGCAGGGACAGCAGGGGGCTCTTCATACCGCCAAGCCTACGACTCGGTAGTTGAAGTCTTCCCGGAGCAGTCCTTGCACCGGCCGAAGATCGCGAAGTGCTTCAGATCGGTGTCGAACCCGAACTCCTCGCGCAGCTTCGCGGTGAAGTCGGCGGCCACCGACACATCGGCCTCGATGACGTTGGTGCAGTCCCGGCACACCAGGTGGAGGTGATGGTGCCGGTCGGCGAGGTGGTAGGTCGGCGCCCCGTGCCCCAGGTGCGCGTGGCTGACCAGCTCCAGCTCCTCCAGCAGCTCCAGCGTCCGGTAGACCGTGGAAATGTTGACCCCCGACGCCGTCTTCCTCACTTCCGCGAGGATGTCGTCGGGGGTCGCGTGCTCCAGGGTGTCCACGGCTTCGAGCACAAGCTGCCGCTGCGGGGTCAGCCGGTAGCCGCGCTGCCGCAGATCACTCTTCCAGTCGGTGCTCACCACACCGACGAGTCTAGAACCACTCGGGCCGAGACCCGCTGGAAGTCCGGCGGAGGCCTACTTGAAGAAGGCGATCCCGTCGTCCGGCAGGTCCTGCGGCAGGGCCTTCGCCCAGCGCTCGACCTCCTCGGGCGTGACGACCTTCTTCAGCTGGGCCGACATGTAGGGGCGCAGCTCGACCTCGGGGGTCTGCTTCTCGCCGACCCACATCAGGTCGCTCTTGACGTAGCCGTACAGCCGCTTGCCACCGCTGTACGGCCGGGAGGCCGCGGTGCGCGCGACCGCGTCCGTGACCAGGTCGATCTGCGGCTTCTTGTCAGCCATCTCGCCGTACCAGATCTCGATGACACCGTCGTCGCGGGTCATCGTGACCTCGACCTGACGCTTGTCGTCGATACGCCAGAAGCCGGACTCCGACTCCAGGGGACGGACCTTGTTGCCGTCCTGGTCCAGCACCCAGGTGTGCGAGTGGTACTCCAGGAAGTCACGCCCGTCGTGCGTGAAGGAGACCTCCTGGCCGAAGTTGCACTTCTCGGAGCCGGGGAAGTCGTGCACGCCCGCACCGGCCCACCTGCCGAGCAGGAACGCCAGCGGGACGAGGCTCTTGTGGAGGTCGGACGGGATCTCGATCATCAGCGGAAGTTCCTAGACGTGGTTCAGCGCTGGCCCTGGTACAGCTTCTTCACGGTCAGACCGGCGAAGGCGAGGACGCCGACAGCGACGGCGACCAGCAGCAGCTCGAAGAAGAGGATCACGGGGCGCTCCTTGGTGAGCGGAGGGTACGAATGCACACGGCCGGACCCCAGCTTACGCGGCCGGGGCCGGGCCTTCTTTGTGAGGTACGCCCTCCAGGTCTCAGGCGAGCGCCTGCGCGACCCGAGGTCCCGCCTGACCGCTCGTCGCGATCCCACGGGGCCCGGCCTCGGGCGCCGTGACTTGCGCGATGGCCGACGATCTGTACAGCCACCTCGCGCCCCGCCTGCGCATCACACAGGCCGACGTGCTGTCCGGCACGACGGACACGCTGCTGGTCAGCGCCCGTCTGCCGTCTTGACACCGTCCACGAACGCCGACCAGGTGCCTGCGGCGAAGAGCAGCGGGCTGCGGGTGGTGTCCTTGCTGTCACGGACGGGGACGAGGGTGGGGAGGTCGGCGGAGACTTCGACGCACTCGCCGCCGTCGGGGTTGCTGTAGCTGCTCTTGCGCCACGTCACGCCGCTCAGGTCGATGGCTCGCACGGCACTTCCTCCAACATCCGCAGGATGAACTTGCGCGACTCGGCCGGGTTCAGGGCCAGGTCCCGCATCGCATCGTATGCATGGTGGAGTTGCTCAACAGAGGCGTTTTCCTCGACCAGTTCACCCCGGATCGCGTTCTCCGCGTAAGCAACCGTCCGACCGCCCAGCAGCCGCAGGAACATCACGCTCGTGCTCACCAGGCCGTGGAGTCCGGCCTGCTGCGGCAGCACCTGGATCGTCACGTTCGGTCGCTGCGACATCTCCAGTAGGTGTTCCAGCTGCCCTCGCCACGCGCTGTCGTCCTGAAGCGGTGTGCGAAGCACGGCCTCCGCGATGACCGCTCGGAACAGGGGCGCATCCTCTTCCACCAGCAGCTCGCGCCGCCCGATGCGGGCCTCGACCTGCTGGTCCAGCTCATCGCCCTTGTATCCGCCCAGCGCGAGCAACTCACGGGCGTAGCCCTCCGTCTGAAGCAGCCCCGGCAGGATGCTGACGCCGAAATGCCACAGGCTGTGCGCCTCCGTCTCCAGCACCATGTACCGCCGGTACTGCTCCTTGAACTGCGTCGGATCTCCCACGGCCAGTTCCCACAGCGCCAGCAGCAGCCCCGGCGTCCCGTAGTGCTGATCCAGCGCCTCCACGATCTCCGGGCTGCCCAGACTGCGCCCGCTCTCCATCTTCCCGAGCATTGACGCGTCCCAGCCCAGCCGGTCCGCGAGGTCCCGCAGACTCTCCCCCTTCGCGGCCCTGAGCAGCCGCAACTCCTCCGCGAACCGCGCCCTCGGTTCGTGGCTCCGCCCCGTGACAGCCCTCCACTGCGGCACCGCACCCTCCCGCCCTCGGCTGTGGAATTTGTGGAATTTGGATCGCCGTCTGTGGAATTTGCGCCCGTTGGCGATGCATCCGCCCTCCACCCTGGGCCATCCTCGTAACGCCCCAGGAATGCACAGAGTAGTTCAACAGGTGCGTTCCGTAAGGAAGTTCGCAAAACGGAGGCCCGATGGAACCCGGAACCCTTCTCTACGACCCCGCCACCGACAAGGTCGGCGAGTACCAGGACCGCTCAGGGCCCTACGCCCTGCTGCGCCCCGTCGGTGGAGGCCGCGAATGGCAGGCCGACCCCGACGGCCTGCGGCCCGCCACCGACCAGGAGCGGATCGGCGCGGGCGTGCGGGCCGCGAACGGGCGGAGCCGGGAGCTTCTGCCGCCCCGGCCCGTGCCCGGCTGCTCGATCTGTGCGGAGTTGGCCGGGCTGCGGGAGGCCGCGAAGACGGCGTACGACCGCAGCGCCGAGACGGACGCGAACGTGCTGCTGCGTCAGCACCAGCGGCAGGTGCACGCATGAGCCGGCGCCGGTACATCCAGGAGGCGACCCCGCGGTACGCCGTCCCGCCCCCGCTGCTCCCGCCGCCGGTGGAGCCGTCGCCAGCGCCGCGTCGCAACAAGGACGTCTTCTGGAGCGTGCTGCTCACCGCGGTCAGCGTGGGGAGCATGCTCGTGGCGGCCGGACTGCACCTTCTGCTGTAGCGACTACGCTGCCCGCATGGCGAAGAAGCTGGTGATCAAGGTGACGGCCGGGGCCGACGCCCCCGAGCGCTGCTCGCAGGCGTTCACCGTGGCGGCGGTGGCCGTGGCGAGCGGTGTGGACGTGTCGCTGTGGCTGACCGGGGAGTCGTCGTGGTTCGCGCTGCCGGGGCGGGCGGCGGAGTTCGAGCTGCCGCATGCCGCGCCGCTGCCGGATCTGATCGAGTCGCTGCTCGCGGGCGGGCGGATCACGCTGTGCACGCAGTGCGCGGCGCGGCGGGAGATCACGGAGAAGGACGTCATCGAGGGCGTGCGCATCGCGGGCGCACAGGTGTTCGTGCAGGAGTCACTGGCGGACGACACCCAGGCGCTCGTCTACTGAGACGCCTCGGTCCACATGCAGAACGGGTGCCCCGACGGGTCAAGGAGCACCCGTACGTCGTCCTGGGGCTGGTACTCCGCGAGGGTGGCGCCCTCCGCCACCGCCCGCGCGGTCTCGGCCGCCAGGTCGTCGACCTCGATGTCGAGGTGCAGCATCATCTGCTGCTCGCCGGGCCTGCGGGTGGGCCACACGGGGCGGACGTACTCCGGCTCGGTCTGGAGGGCGAGGGAGAGTCCCTCGGTGCCCGGGGGCGGGCCGATCAGCACCCAGTCGGGTTCCTCGGCGCGGACCTCGTAGCCGAGTAGCCGGAGGTAGAAGCCGGCGAGTTCATGGGCGTCGTGCGCGTCGAGTACGACCGTGGAGAGCCGGGCGTCAGGCATGTACCGGTCCTATCGCGGACGCTTCTTGCCGTCCAGCTCGTCCCACCACTCGTCGGACTTCGGGTCCCCGGACGGGTCGTCCCACCAGCGGTCGTCCGGGCCCCGCCGGTTCGCGACCATCGCGGCGACCGGCGGGATGACCATGGCGACGACGCACATCGCGACGGCCGCCTCCGTCGAGAACAGCCGCACGACCGCCCACGCCAGGACGAACAGCACCAGGCAGGTGCCCATCATGGCGAAGTACACGTGTCGTCGCCGTGCGTACATACCCCCAGCGTAGAACGCCGTAGGACCGCACCTCAGGCGTCCAACCCGAGAGATGCGGTCCTACGGTGTTCAGTGCCGTCAGACGGCGATCGCGACCTCCGCGAGGCCGCCCTGCTGGGCGACGACCGTGCGGTCGGCGGTGCCGCCGGGGACGAGGGCGCGAACGGTCCAGGTGCCCTCGGCGGCGTAGAAACGGAACTGGCCCGTGGCGGAGGTGGGGACCTCCGCGGTGAACTCGCCGGTCGAGTCGAGCAGGCGCACGTAGCCCTGCACCGGCTCGCCGTCGCGGGTCACCTGGCCCTGGATGGTGGTCTCACCGGGCTTGATCGTCGAGGCGTCGGGGCCGCCGGCCTTCGCTCCGCACATGTTGAACTCCTTGAGGGGTAAAGGTCGGGGAGGTCTTACTTGTTGGCGCCGAGCTCGATCGGCACGCCGACGAGGGAGCCGTACTCGGTCCAGGAGCCGTCGTAGTTCTTGACGTTCTCCACGCCGAGCAGCTCGTGCAGCACGAACCAGGTCAGGGCCGAGCGCTCACCGATGCGGCAGTAGGCGATCGTGTCCTTGGCGAGGTCGACCTGCTCCTCGGTGTAGAGCTCCTTGAGCTCCTCGTCCGACTTGAAGGTGCCGTCGTCGTTGGCGTTCTTCGACCACGGGATGTTGCGGGCGCTGGGGACGTGGCCCGGACGCTGCGACTGCTCCTGCGGCAGGTGCGCCGGGGCGAGCAGCTTGCCGGAGAACTCGTCGGGCGAACGGACGTCGACCAGGTTCTGCGAGCCGATCGCCGCCACCACGTCGTCGCGGAAGGCGCGGATGGCGGTGTTCTGCGGCTTGGCCTTGTAGTCCGTCTTCGCGCGCTCCGGCACGTCGTTGCCGTCGACCAGCTCGCGGGCGTCCAGCTCCCACTTCTTGCGGCCGCCGTCGAGAAGCTTGACGTTCTCGTGGCCGTACAGCTTGAAGTACCAGTAGGCGTACGAGGCGAACCAGTTGTTGTTGCCGCCGTAGAGGACGACCGTGTGGTCGTTGGAGATGCCCTTCTCCGACAGGAGCTTCTCGAAGCCCTCCTGGTCGACGAAGTCACGGCGGACCGGGTCCTGGAGGTCCTGCGTCCAGTCGATCCGGATGGCGTTCTTGATGTGGTTCTTCTCGTAGGCGGAGGTGTCCTCGTCCACCTCGACGATGGCGATCGCCGGGTTGTCGAGGTTCTCCTGCAGCCAGTCGGCGTCGACCAGGACGTCGCTGCGGCTCATGCTCGTTCTCCTCCGGGGCAGTTGCGGCGGGGGTGTGCGTGAAGGGTGGTGCGCGGCCGGGCATGCGGGGTTGCGCACGGGTGCCCAGGGCAGGGCGGCTGGGGAAGGCGGTCGGCTTCGGTGCCGGGGCCGCTCAGAAGGGGCGACAGAGCATGGCGGCGACGCGGCACAGGTCTACTGCCCGCCGCTTCGTGAGATCCGCCTGTCGCTTCATGCGTCGATCGTAGGGACGGACAGCGGGGCGTGTCACCGGTGTGTCGTATCGTGAGACACGATCGTCCGCATGGCGGGACCGGATGCGCCTCCGAGGTGTCGTCGCACGGCTTGCGGCCCCCTGGGGAGGCCGCCGTATCTGCCGTGCGGACCGGGCTGTCTCGCCTTTCGGACAGCCGGTGTCCAAGAGGGTTTCGGGCGGCCGAGAACCGCCGGTCGCCCGGAGCCCCTGTGGCCCTACCCGGCCAGCCGGACGTTCGAACCCTTCACGGAGATCTCGACCCCGTCCTCGGCGGCTTCCACCTTGTCCAGCTCGATACCGCCCGGCAGCTGCTCTATCACCTGGTCGAAGTCGGTGATCTCCCGGACCTTGTCCTCCGCGATGCTCACCCCGCCCATCTCGGGCAGCGCGTCGGCCTTCACCCGGACGGTGTCGCCCTCGACGGTGACCGTGCTCAGCACGTCGACAGGCCGGGGCAGCTTCGCGCCGAGGACCGTCGCCTCGACCGCGACCTTGATCTTGCCGTTGCCGCCGTCGGAGAGGCCCACGACCTGCGCGGTCACGCCCGGGGCGACCTGCGTCGGCTCGGACTTGGCGGTGCGCAGCAGCTCGTCGTACGAGATCGTCGCGACGCCGGTCGCGGTCACCGCGGTGGCCGAGCTGTAGTCGCCGGAGAACCGGACGCCCTTCATGCTCGCCTTCAGATCGTCGATGCGGATCTTCTCCGTGCCGTCGCCGGTGGCCGCCTCGTAGTCCGCGATGCCGACCTCGACGTCGTCCAGCTCACCGCCGGCCATCTGGGTCAGGAACGGGAAGCCCTTGATCGACACGTCCGGCGTCTCGGCCAGGCCCTCGCTGGCGCGCAGCTTGTCCGCGGCCTCGCCCTCGGCGAAGTTCACGGCGAGGCGGTCGGCGACGACGAAGAGGGCGCCGAGCACCACGATGACGATCCCCAGTATTCGCAGCGCGCGCATGTTTCCCCACCTCGGCGTTCGTTCGGTCGGCTGTCACGGTAACCCGGTGCGGGGTGGGGGCCGCCGGATTGTCGATCAGCTGTGACGGAACGCCGCCCGGGTGGCCGGGATGCGTTGCGGGCTGCGGGCCGTGGGTGGTTGATCGCGCAGTTCCCCGCGCCCCTGAAAGACAGGCACGCCCCCTACAGGCCCCTGCCCAGGATCCACAGCACCGGCCCCGCCGCCGCCAGCGGGAGGGCGACTCCCGCCGTGAAGTGGACGAAGCGGGACGGGTAGTCGTAGCTCGCGACCCGGTGGCCGATCAGGGCGCAGACGGCCGCGGCGGCGCCGATCAGGGCGCCCTTGGCGTCGACCCCGGTCATGCCGCCGACCGCGATGCCGGCACCGGCCGCCGCCAGCAGCGACACGGCGACCGAGGCGGCCGTCGGCATCGGCAGCGCGCGGGCCAGTACGGCCACGGCGACCGCGGCCGCGCCGACCGTGACCGCGTCGGGCTCGGCGGCGAGGAAGCCGGTCGCGAGGATGGTCAGGGCCGCCGAGGTGACCGTGGCCATCAGGCCGTACATCCGCTCGTCCGGGTCGGCGTGCGAACGCAGCTGGAGGACGAGGACGAGCAGCACCCAGACGCCGAGCGTGCCGAGGATCGCCGCGGGGGCGTTGTCCCGCCCGGCCACCAGCAGCGCCGCGTCCGCGGTGAGCCCTCCGGCGAACGCCAGCGCGATGCCCTGCCGGGCCGGCCACATGCCGTTCAGCCGGAACCAGCCCGCGGCGGTGACGCCCTGCAGCACGACGAGCGGCACCAGCAGCGCGTACGAGCCCACTGCCGCGGCCCCCGACAGCAGCAGGCCCAGCAGCGCGGTGAGCAGCGCGGGCTGCATCCCGGGCTCGATGATCGGCGAGCGGCCTTCCAGCCGGGCCCGCTGGGCGTCGGTGATCCGGGAGTTCCCGGCGACGGTGGCGGGGCCGTAGGAGGCATCGGCACCGCCGTGCACGGCTCCCGCCCCGCCTTGGGCAGTCGTCCCGCTGGGGCGGGACGGGTGGGCAAGGCCACCGACGCCCTGCGCGGGGTCGTGCGCCTCCACTGCACCCGGCTCGGCCCAAGGCTCCTGCGCAGGCATATAGGCCGTCTCGGCGGCGGCACCCGCACCGAGAGGCTCCTGCATCTGCGTCTCCCAGGTCTGCCCCTGCCACTGCTGCGTGTACTGCGGGTCCTCGTAGGACTGCTGGTAGGGCTGCTGGTACGGCTCCTGCTGGTACGGCTGCGGCTGCTGCCCATAAGGGTCGTACGACCCTTGGTAGTCCTGATACGGCTGGTTGCTCATAGGTGCGGTCACCCTCCTGCGAACGGCGGGAGCACCTCGACCGTGCCGCCCTCGGCCAGCCGTACCGTGTCGTGCGCGCGGGTCCCGACGGGATCGCCGTCGACGAGGAACGAGCACCGCAGCAGCACGCGCGTCAGCTCGCCGGGGTGGCGCTCGCGCGCCGCGTCGAGCGCCTCGGCGAGCGTCGCGGCCTCGTGGGGCTCCTCGGCGACGCCGGCCGCGGCCTTGGCGGCGGCCCAGTAGCGGACCGTGACCTTTGCCATCTCGTCCCTCAAGTCGGTTCGGCAGTGAACAGGCCCAGGCTAGCCCGCCCGGGACACCGCCCAGTCCGCGATCCTGGCCAGCAGGGCGTCGTCGGCGGCGTGCTCGGCATGGCCCATGCCGGGCTCCAGCCAGAGTTCGCCGTGCTCACCCGCGGCGGCGGCCAGCATGCGGGGGTGGTCGAGGGGGAAGTACCCGTCGCGGTCGCCGTGGACGACGAGGAGCGGGGCGGGCGCGATCCGCGGGACGGCCTCCACCGGGGACAGCGGGACCGGGTTCCACTCCTGGTGGTGAATCCGGGTGCGGAATCCGTAGCGACCGACCAGACGGCCCTCCGGCCGGGTGACCAGCCAGTGCAGGCGCCGCATGGGGGCGGTGCCCCGGTAGTACCAGCGGGCGGGCGCGCTGACGGAGACGACCGCGTCCGGGGCGCCGTACAGCGCCGCGTGCCGCAGCACCACCGAGCCGCCCATCGAGAAGCCGACGGTGACCACGCGCTGGTGCCCGAACCCGCGGGCGTGGGCGAGCGCGGCCTCCAGGTCGAGGACCTCCCGGTCGCCGACCGTGGAAAGCCCGCCGGAGCGGCCGTGACCGCGGAAGGAGAAGGTCAGGACGGCACCGTACGGCCGCAGCGCGGCGGCGATGCGCCGCACATGGGGCTTGTCCACGTCCCCGGTGAAGCCGTGGGCGACGACGAACACCAGGTCGCCAGGGGGTGAAGCGGAGGCATCGCGCACACGGTCGTATACAACGGATTGCGGATCGTATACGGAATCGATCGCCACCCCGTCGGACGTGCGCAGATACGTCCGCAATGGGGCGGCTCCCCTCGTCTCGGAATGCGGACGAACGGTGGAACGCACCACATCACCTGCCGGACCGTCGCTCATGTCGGCTATTCTGCTGGGCAGAGGACTCGGGCAGCGTAGCCCCCGGGTCCTTTTGTGCTTTCGGAAGCGTTGTATACGAAGCGGGAAACCTCAGGCGAACGCTCGTGTATGGGGCACCGGGATCGCAGAGCAGTTCCGCACCGCACACGTCCTCGCAGGGACCGAGGAGGAACCAGACGTATGAGTTCTCTGCTGCTCCTGACCAACGCCCTCCAGCCGTCGACGGAGGTGCTGCCCGCGCTCGGCCTGCTCCTGCACAACGTGCGGGTCGCCCCGGCCGAGGGGCCCGCACTCGTCGACACCCCCGGTGCCGATGTGATCCTCATCGACGGCCGGCGCGATCTGCCCCAGGTGCGCAGCCTGTGCCAGCTGCTGCGCTCCACGGGCCCCGGCTGTCCGCTCCTGCTGGTCGTCACCGAGGGCGGCCTGGCCGCCGTCACCGCCGACTGGGGCATCGACGACGTACTCCTCGACACCGCCGGCCCCGCCGAGGTGGAGGCCCGCCTCCGGCTCGCCATGGGCCGGCAGCAGATCGTCAACGACGACTCCCCCATGGAGATCCGCAACGGCGACCTGTCGGTCGACGAGGCGACCTACTCCGCCAAGCTCAAGGGCCGGGTCCTGGACCTGACCTTCAAGGAGTTCGAGCTGCTGAAGTACCTCGCCCAGCACCCGGGCCGCGTCTTCACCCGCGCCCAGCTGCTGCAGGAGGTCTGGGGCTACGACTACTTCGGCGGCACCCGGACGGTCGACGTGCACGTACGACGGCTGCGGGCGAAGCTCGGCCCCGAGCACGAGGCGCTGATCGGAACCGTCCGGAACGTCGGTTATCGATTCGTTACGCCCGAAAAAGTCGAGCGTGCCGCCGACGAGGCGAAGGCCAAGGCCGCCCGGCCAAAGCCGGAGGATGCGGACAACGCGGCCGCCAGTGCCGCCGCAGAGGTCCCGGCGGACGCGTGACGGAGATACCGGAGATACGCACGGGGCGCTCCGGGCGCCCGTACGGCCCACAGCCGGCCCCCTTTACGCCCTGCCCAGGGGCGTTCCATCCGCGTAGACTCCGCGCGTGGCCAAGGTGACTCGGGATGACGTGGCACGACTGGCGGGTACCTCCACCGCCGTCGTCAGCTACGTCATCAACAACGGACCCCGGCCGGTCGCCCCGGCCACGCGCGAGCGTGTCCTCGCCGCCATCAAGGAGCTGGGCTACCGGCCCGACCGGGTGGCGCAGGCGATGGCCTCGCGGCGCACGGACCTCATAGGCCTGATCATCCCCGACGCCCGTCAGCCCTTCTTCGGGGAGATGGCGCACGCGGTCGAGCAGGCCGCCTCCGAGCGCGGAAAGATGGTGCTGGTCGGCAACACCGACTACGTGGGCGAGCGCGAGGTGCACTACCTGCGCGCGTTCCTGGGGATGCGGGTCTCCGGCCTGATCCTCGTCTCCCACGCGCTGAACGACATGGCGGCCGCCGAGATCGAGGCCTGGGACGCGCGTGTGGTGCTGCTGCACGAGCGGCCCGAGTCCATCGACGACGTCGCCGTCGTCACGGACGACCTCGGCGGCGCCCAGCTCGCCGTACGCCACCTCCTCGAGCACGGCCACCCGTACGTCGCCTGTATGGGCGGCACCGCGGAGACCCCGGCCGTCGGCGACCCCGTCTCCGACCACGTCGAGGGCTGGAAGCGCGCGATGTCCGAGGCGGGCCTGTCCACCGAGGGCCGCCTCTTCGAGGCCCCGTACAACCGCTACGACGCCTACCGGGTCGGCCTGGACATCCTGTCCGGGCCGCACCGCCCGCCGGCGATCTTCTGCTCCACCGACGACCAGGCGATAGGCCTGCTGCGCGCGGCGCGCGAACTGCGGATCGACGTCCCCGGCGAGCTGGCGGTGGCCGGCTTCGACGACATCAAGGAAGCGGACCTGGCCGACCCGCCGCTCACCACCGTCGCCTCCGACCGCTCGACGATGGCCCGCGCGGCCGTCGACCTCGTCCTCGACGACGGGCTGCGGGTGGCGGGGTCCCGCCGTGAGCGGCTGAAGGTGTTCCCCTCGCGGCTGGTGGTACGGCAGTCCTGCGGCTGCAAGTAGCTCCGCGGGGTCGGGTCTTTATATCGGGCATACGAGGTTCTGCCGGGCTTCTCAGGCAGCCCTCAGGAAGCTCTCATGGTCGGGCGCGAAGCTCATGGACATGACCGAGAGCAATGTGAACCCCGAGTGGCCGCCCCCTCCGGCGTACCAGCCGACTGTTCTCCTCACGGAGCCCGTCTCCCGGCGGCGTACCAGGAAGCGCGGGCCCGTGGCCCTGCTCGCGGCCGTGGCGATCGTCGCGGCAGCGGTCGGCGGCGGCACGGCGTACGGCATCCAGGAGCTGACCGACGGCTCCCCCACCGTGGCCTCGTCCTCCACCAGCACCGATGTGGTCCCGGTGAGCCAGCGCGGCACCGTCTCCGGGGTCGCCAAGGCGGTCAGCCCGAGCATCGTGGAGATCAACGCGACCGGGAACGCCGGTTCCTCCACCGGCTCCGGCGTGATCATCACCGGTGACGGCGAGATCGTCACCAACAACCACGTCGTCTCCGGCGCCTCCCAGATCAAGGTGCGCACCAGCGACGGCAAGGAGTACAGCGCCGAGGTCGTCGGCACCGACAGCGCCAAGGACCTCGCCCTGATCAAGCTGTCCGGCGCGTCCGGCCTGAAGACGGCCACCCTCGGCGACTCCGACGGCGTCCAGGTCGGCGACCAGGTCGTCGCCATCGGCTCCCCCGAGGGCCTCACCGGCACGGTGACCAGCGGGATCGTCTCCGCGCTCGACCGCGACGTCACCGTCTCCACCGACGAGGGGCAGCAGCAGCCGGAGGGCGGCTGGCCGTTCGAGTTCGGCGGCCGCGAGTTCAACGGCGACACCGGTTCGTCGACGACGACGTACAAGGCGATCCAGACCGACGCGTCCCTCAACCCCGGCAACTCCGGAGGCGCGCTGATCGACATGAACGGCAACATCATCGGCATCAACTCGGCGATGTACTCGGCGAGTTCGGGCTCCTCCTCCTCGGAGGCGGGCAGCGTGGGCCTGGGCTTCGCGATCCCGGTCAACACGGTGAAGGCGGACCTGGCGAAGCTGCGGGCGGGGAGCACGTCATGACCGGGCACGGCCCGGGGGACGTCCGTCCGGCCCTCGCGGTGGCGTACGAACTGCACCCGCCGACGCCCGGCCGCGCCCCCGAGGTGGCAGCGCCCGGCGCACGCGCGAGCCGCCGCAAGGCCGTCGGCCGCCGCCGTGACGCCCGGAACGTGCGAGGCTGAGAAGCGAGCCCCCATGTCCCACCGCACCCGAGGAACCAGACGCCCATGAGCCCCGCCGAAGGCGACCGTGACCGTGCCCCCCAGCGCATCCTCGTCGTCGACGACGAGCCGGCGGTACGCGAAGCACTCCAGCGCAGCCTCGCCTTCGAGGGGTACGGCACGGAGGTCGCCGTGGACGGCCTGGACGCGCTGGACAAGGCGAAGGCCTACCAGCCGGATCTGATCGTCCTGGACATCCAGATGCCCCGCATGGACGGCCTGACGGCGGCCCGCCGCATCCGCGGGGCCGGCGACACCACCCCGATCCTCATGCTCACGGCCCGCGACACGGTGGGCGACCGCGTGACGGGCCTCGACGCCGGCGCCGACGACTACCTGGTCAAGCCCTTCGAACTCGACGAGCTCTTCGCCCGCATCCGCGCGCTGCTGCGCCGCAGCTCGTACGCGGCGGCCCTGTCGGACGGGGCCCCCGAGGACGAGGCCCTCACCTTCGCCGACCTGCGCATGGACCTGGCGACCCGCGAGGTCACCCGGGCCGGCCGGCCGGTGGAACTGACCCGCACCGAGTTCACCCTCCTGGAGATGTTCCTGGCCCACCCCCGCCAGGTCCTCACGCGCGAACAGATCCTCAAGGCGGTCTGGGGCTTCGACTTCGAGCCGTCGTCCAACTCCCTGGACGTCTACGTCATGTACCTGCGCCGCAAGACGGAGGCGGGCGGCGAGCCGCGCCTGGTCCACACGGTGCGGGGGGTCGGTTACGTACTCCGCCAGGGCGGCACCGAGTGAGAAAGCTGAAGAGCCTCCCCCTGCGCTCCCGACTTGCGCTGCTGGTGGCTTCGGCGGTGGCTTTCGCGGTGGCGGCGGTTTCGGTGACGTGCTGGTTCCTGGTGCGCGGCCAGCTGTACAGGCAGCTGGACGAGCAGCTGCGCAGCGAGCAGGTCTCGAGCGGGCTGCTGACCGTCATGGTGGACAACTGCCGGCTGCCCGAGCCCCGGCAGCTTCCGCTGGCCCCGAACTCCCCCATCGTCACGATCCTCTACTCGGACGGCACCACCTGCACCAACCCCGGCATCAAGAGCGTCAAGGTGCAGGACGCCGACCTGGCGGTCGCCGACGGCGACGCGGAGACGGCCCTGCACTCCGCGAAGACCACCGACGGCACGGCCGTGCGCGTCTACACCCGCCCGGTCGTCGACCGGAACACCCGCGAGGTGCAGCCCGGCATCGCCGTGTCCGTCGCCAAGCCCCTCGGCCAGGTCACCGAGCCCCTGTCCTCACTGGCCTGGGTCCTCCTCCTGGTCTCCGGCATCGGCGTGGTCGGCGCCGGAGCGGCGGGTCTGGCCGTGGCTCGTGCGGGCCTGCGCCCGGTCGACAAACTGACGGAGGCCGTGGAACACGTGGCCCGCACGGAGGACCTGGCCATCCGCATCCCCGTGGACGACGAGGACGACGACGAGGTGGCCCGCCTGTCCCGCTCGTTCAACTCGATGACCACGTCCCTGGCCAGCTCCCGAGACCTCCAGCAGCAACTGATCGCGGACGCGGGCCACGAGCTCCGCACCCCGCTGACGTCTCTCCGGACGAACATCGAACTCCTCACCCGAAGCGAGGAGACGGGCCGCCCGCTCCCCGAGGCGGACCGCAAGGCACTCCTGGCCTCGGTGAAGGCCCAGATGACAGAACTGGCAGCCCTGATCGGCGACCTCCAGGAACTGTCGCGCTCGGAGGCCCAGCGAGGAGAACGCGTCCAGGTCCTCGCCCTGGAGGACACGGTCGAGTCCGCCCTGCGCCGAGCCCGCCTGCGCGGCCCGGAACTGACGATCACGGCGCACCTGAGCCCTTGGTACGTCCGCGCAGAACCGGCGGCTCTGGAACGCGCGGTGGTCAACATCCTCGACAACGCCGTGAAGTTCAGCCCGCCGAACGGCACGATCGAGGTCACCCTCCACGAGGGCGTCCTCCAGGTCCGCGACCACGGCCCCGGCATCCCCGCCGACGAACTCCCCCACGTCTTCGACCGCTTCTGGCGCTCCCCCTCAGCCCGCGCCCTCCCCGGCTCAGGCCTCGGCCTCTCCATCGTCGCCCGCACGGTCCACCAGTCCGGCGGCGAGGTGACGCTGACCCCGGCGGAGGGGGGCGGCACGGTGGCGACGGTACGGCTGCCGGGGGCGCCCACAGCCCCACCGGAGATCCCTTAACGCGGCCCGGGCGGGTTTGCATCATTTGTTGCACGCAGACGGCCCCAGGGAGCCCCGCAGCTGCCACAAACCATGCAAACACTCCCGCCGAGCCCGCCGAGCCCGCCCCCCGCGCGGCACCACCCACCACTCGGCGGCCGCTTCACCGACCCGGCGTGCATGTGAGCTCCGCCCGCGCCCCGCAACGCCCATCCCCCGCTCAAGGTGACCCAACGGGGAACCTCCCCGGCCCCCGCTTTCCCGGGCCTGCCCGCTCGCTTCTCCCTCGTGCTGGAGCGCCCCGAGTCAAGGGTCGGCCGCAGGCCGATCGCCGAAGGCGACGCGGAGGCGGAGCCGGAGCGCCCTTTACTCGGGGCGTGGAAGCACGACACTGGCCAAGAAGCGGGCGGCCCCACCTGCAACCAGCAAACCGGGTCACCCACCAGCGCCCCGCTCCCTCCCCCGACCGACCGCGCCCCCGTCACTCCCCCACCCGCACCACCTCCCGCACCTCAGGCGGCAGCGTCTCCCCCACCCCGTCCACCACCAGGACCGTGTCCGGTGAGTCGGCGCCCGTGGTGATGGCGACCGCGGGGTCGATGCCCTTGATGGCGTAGGCGGGCACGCGCCGATCGGGCACTCCGGGATCATCGGGATGTCCGCCTGTGTCGTTGCAGGCCGGCAGCACCGCCGTACCGAGCCGCTCGCCGACCTCGAAGTCGCCGGCGCCGTGGCCGAGGTACCGGCGGCCGTCGTACAGCGCGATGTACGCGCAGGAGGCCGCGCCCTCACCGCCGCCCTCAACGTCCCCACCGTCCCCACCGCCCCCGGTGCATCCGGCAAGCACCGTCACCACCGCGACCCCCACCGCACCCCGCACAAGTCTCTTCACACCACCCCGACGCACAGCCCCACCCTTTCGTTCGCCCGCGGGCGGCAACCCCGACCACCCCCGGCGGCAACCACTCCCCGACCACCCCTCCCCAAGGAACGGATCCCACACATGAGTGAGAGCCGCCGCAGGCCCAAGTCCCGTCACCGCAGGCGCGATAGGGCCGTGATGATCGGCGCCCCGCTGGCCGTGACGGCCGCCGGGGTGCTGGCGTACGGGTCGGTGTTCGGAATCGGCGCCCAGGAGGAGGCCTCCGCGGCCACCGCCCCCACCTGGGCGACCGCGACGGCCGACGGCTTCGCCTCGGTCAACGCCCTGGGCCAGAACGGCACGTACGGCGGGCGCGACGGCCGGACCGTCACCGTCAGGACGCTCGCCGACCTGGAGAAGTACGCGACGGCCCCCGAGCCGTACGTCATCGTCGTCGCGGGCACGATCACCATGAACCCGGTCGGCAAGGAGATCAAGGTCGCCTCCGACAAGACGATCATCGGCTCGGGGACGTCCGGGCACATCGTCGGCGGCGGCTTCTTCCTCGGCCAGGGCGTCCACAACGTGATCATCAGGAACCTGACGATCAGGGACGCGTACCAGGGCGTCTGGAACGACAAGGAGCACGACTTCGACGCGATCCAGATGGACGGCGCGCACCACGTCTGGATCGACCACAACGACCTGCGCCACATGGCCGACGGCCTGATCGACGTCCGCAAGGACAGCACGTACGTCACGGTCTCCTGGAACCGCCTCAGCAACGACAACAAGGCCTTCGGCATCGGCTGGACCGAGAACGTCGTCACCGACATCACGATCCACCACAACTGGATCCGCGAGACGGAGCAGCGCAACCCGTCCACGGACAACGCCGCGCACGCGCACCTCTACAACAACTTCCTGGAGGACGAGCCGAACACCACCATCAAGTCCTCGTACGGCAACTACGCCCGCGGGAAGACGAAGATGCTGCTGGAGAACTCGTACTTCCAGGGCTTCACCAACCCCGTCATCCGGGACACCACCGCCACCCTCGTCCAGCGCGGCAACGTCTTCTCCGGCACGAGCGGCCGCAACGAGAGCGGCGGCGGCACGGCGTTCGACCCGAAGACCTACTACGCCTACACGGCGGACACGGCGGCGCAGGTGCCGTCGCTGGTCAAGTCGGGGGCGGGCCCGAGGAGTTCCCTGGGGACGACAGTCACGACCGCGGCCGCCGCGACGACCCTCACGGTCGCCAAGGACGGCACGGGCCAGTACACGACGGTCCAGGCCGCGGTGAACGCCGTACCGGCGAACAACGCCTCCCGGATCGTCATCTCCGTCAAGCCGGGCACGTACCGCGAGACGGTGAAGGTCCCCTCGAACAAGCCGCACGTCACCATCCAGGGCACGGGTGCGAGCCGCAAGGACACGGTGATCGTCTACAACAACGCGTCCGGCACGCCCAAGCCGGGCGGCGGCACGTACGGCACCGGCGGCAGCGCCACCGTCGCCGTGGAGGCGGACGACTTCCAGGCCCGCAACCTGACCGTCTCCAACGACTTCGACGAGAAGGCCAACCAGTCCCTCTCCGGCCACCAGGCCGTCGCCCTGCGCACCGCCTCCGACAAGGTCTTCCTGGACAGCATCATCGTCGAGGGCGACCAGGACACCCTGCTGCTGGACACGGCCGCGAAGGACCGGCTCGGCCGGGTCTACATGACGAACTCCTACGTCGTCGGCAACGTCGACTTCATCTTCGGCCGGGCCACGGCCGTCGTCGACAAGTCCGTCATCACCCTGAAGAAGCGCTGGGACGGCACCTCCGCCGGCTACGTCACCGCCCCCAGCACGGCCGCCGACCGCAAGGGCCTCCTGATCGCCAACTCGGCGATCACCGGCGCCGTCTCCGACCGCTCCTTCTACCTCGGCCGCCCCTGGCACGCCGGCGGCGACGCCACCCTCGACCCCCAGACGACGGTCCGCAACACCACCCTGAGCGCCGCCATCAGGACCACCCCCTGGACCGACATGAGCGGCTTCTCCTGGAAGAACGACCGCTTCGCCGAATACAAGAACACCGGCCCCGGCGCAGGCCCCGCCTCCACCGACCGCCCCCACCTGACCGACGCCCAGGCGGCCGACCAGGAGGTCACGGACTGGCTGCAGGGCTGGACGCCTTCGGCCTCCTGACGGTCACCAGTCCCTCATCGCGTCCGTCGGCGCCATCCGCACGGCCCGGCGGGCGGGAAGGAGGGCGCCCGCGGCGACCACCAGCACCGTGAGGCCGAGGAGCGAGACGAACACGCCGGGCGACGGCAGGGGCAGCCGGCTGCCGGCGTACGGTGCGAGGTCGGCACTGCCGCGCAGCAGCGCCGCTCCGGCGCCGCCCAGCAGCGCGCCCAGGACGGTCCCGAGCAGCGCGGCGACCGCCCCGGCCAGGGCCATCTCGACGACCAGCATGGTCAGTACGGTCCTGGTGCGGAAGCCGACCGCCTTGAGGATGCCGATCTCCTGGGCGCGCTGCCGCGCGAGGGCCCCGGTCACGGTGACCGCCCCGGCGAAGGCCAGCGCACCGAGCACGCCGAGCAGCAGCCGGCCGGCGCTCTCGATCAGCGCCAACACGTCCGGCAGGGCGGACAGTTGCTGACGCAGGGTCACCGCGGGATAGCCCAGGTCCTGGACGGACCTCATCACGGCCGGGACGTCGGCGGCCGTGCGGGCGACGACGGTGAGCTGGTCGTAGCCGACGGTCGCCGGGTAGCGGTCGGCCGGTTCCCCGGCCCGTTCGGCGGCCCAGGTCACGACGTCGGAGTCGGCGGCGTACGCGGCGTCCGGGCCGTCCAGCTGCCAGGCGGGGTCGTAGACGCCGACGAGCCGGGCGTGTCCGGTCACTCCGGTGCCCTCGCCCGGGCGCACATACCGGATCGTCTCGATCTCGATCCGCCGCCCCAGCAGCTTGCGCAGGTCGAGGCCCTGGGACGTGGCCGGCGCGACGATCTCGCCGGGGCGCAGCGGGAAGAGGCGGGCGCGGACCGAGGCGGTGACCGGCGGGGCGAGAGCCGAACGGTACGTCGTCGCGTACAGCAGCGCGGCCTCGCCGGACGGTGCCGCCACGCCGAAGGAGACCTGCGCGCGGTGCTGCACCGCGGCCACCCCCGGCAGCCGGGCCAGCCGCGCTTCGGTGCGGTCCGTCAGCGGGGCGGTGCCCGGGCGGCCGTCGGGCCGGTCCACGGTGACGCTGCGGTTGGCGACGCTCTCCGCGACGCCCGAGTCGGTGGCGCTCTGCGCCCTCGCGGTGATGCCCAGCGCGGCCGTGCAGACGGCCCCCGCCACGGCGATCAGGCGTGCGCTCCTCGAGCCCGACCCGCCCCAGCAGCTGCCGGGCACGTGCCTCGCCCTCGGCCCGGCGACCCGTGTGCGGGAGCAGGACGTTACGCAGCGCCGAGTGCTGCGGCAGCAGGTTGGAGGACTGGAAGACGAACCCCAGTCGGCGGCGCCGCAGATCGGCCCGGGCCCCGTCACCGAGCCCGCTCACGTCCGCGCCCTCGACGAACACACGCCCGCTGTCCGGCGGGGTGAGCAGTCCGAGGATGTGCAGCAGGGTGCTCTTCCCGGAGCCGGAGTGCCCCACGAGAGCGGTGACTTCACCTCCCCTCACTGTCAGTCCGACCTCGTGCAGCACATCGACTCTTCTCCCGCGCAGGGCGTAGGACTTGCCCACACCTTCGGCCCGCAGCAACGCGTTCACCGCTCTTCCGCTCGCTTTCCGTGCGTCTGCCGGTCCAACGTCCAGACGCCCCAGGTGGTCTTGAGGTCGCAGGCGGGGTCGTCTCCGCCGACGCGGTACAGGTCGGGCAGCCCTGGGCAGCCCCGGTAGGGCGTCACCCCGCGCTCCAGGGCCGCCCGCAGGGCCGGGTCCGGCTCTCCGCCGAGCAGCAGGTGGGCCCGTACGACGAGCGTGTAGTCGTAGACGGAGGCGAACCGCTGCGGGGCGCGAGTCCACGGCTTCAGGCCGTACGAGGTGATCCATCGCGGGGTCCGGCGCCGGTGTCCCGAGTCCGCCAGCCCGACGGCGACGGTCGCGGCGGCGACCACTTCCTCGGGCGTCTCCAGTGCCCAGCGGCGCACCTCGGGCGCGTCGATCGTGACGCCGGCGTCGGCGCAATCGAGGGCTGTTCGCTGCCACCAGGTGGCGTTGTGCTCGGTGACGGTGCGGGGCAGGACGGCCGGGTCGGCGCAGAGCTGCCGGGCGGGCTCGCTCGGGCCGCCCGCGACCGCCCGCAGTGCTGCCCGGCTGAGGCGCTCGGCGCCGTCCCGCGGCCCTCCACCGGAGGTCTCCTCCCGGTCGAGTGCCGCGAGCAGGCGGGGGTCCCGCCGTGGCCGGCCCGCCAGGGCCCGCAGCCGCTCCACGAAGAGGGAGCTCTGCGGGTCCCCGACATAGGAGTCCGGGTCGCGCACGGTCCCGTCCTCCAGCCGCTCCGCCTCCAGGCGGGCGGCCACGGGCGCGAACACCGCGGGGCGCGAACCGGCTGCCTTCAGAAGGTGCACCAGAAGATGGAGTTGCTCGTACGGGAGGGTCGGCGCGCCCTGCTGGAGGACTGCCTCCCAGTGGGTGCGGTGGACCACGGGGTGGTGGCCTGCGGCCTCCTGGGCGAGGACGTGGTGGTAGGTGTCGCTCAGCAGGTCCGCCCGGGCGCCACCGTCCAGGGTCTGCCAGTCGTCGGTGCGCGGTGGGTCGGCATCCGTGAGGACGGCGGGCACGGGTCGGCGCAGCAGGCTCAAGGAGCGGGCAAGTGCGGCGCGTTCAGCCGGTGGGCGAGGGGTGCGCGCCATGCTCCGGAGCCAGCCGACGGTGGCGCTCGGCCGCTCGGGCAGCCGGTCGAGCGCGTCGAGCACCTCAAGGGCGGCCCATGTGCCGCCGAGGCGGGAGGCGTCGCCGTCGTCGCCCAGGGCGGGGTCGACGTACCAGCCGCCCTTCGACCGCAGCCCGGCCACGGCCCGCGCGTCCTGGGCGCCGAGCACCCAGGAGGCGCCCGCCTCCCGCAGCGGGATCAGCCACGTCCGTCCCCACAGGGGAGAGGCCGCGAGCGCGTCCCGGCGCATGGACGCGGCCCGGTCGGCCGACAGACGGACCCTGGGGCCGCGGCCCAGCTCCGTCAGGGTGCGCAGCGCGTAGGACTGCGCCTCGGGGGCGGCGGGCTGCTCTCGCAGGAACGGCGGGTAGTGGTAGCCGTTGCGGCTGCTGACCAGTACGTCGAACTCGCGGTCGGCGGACGGGACGGGTGTCCGCGCGGGCCGGTCCGGCGAGGCGCACGAGGACAGCACCGCGGCACACACCACCGCCGCGGCAGCGGTCAGGAGGCGCCCGCGTAGGCGCACTTCTCGCTGACCTTGATCGCGCCGGTGACCTGGGCCGAGCCGCAGCTGCGGGTCGAAACGTACACCGTGCCCTTGCTTGGCCGCATCTGGCCCCAGGTGTCGGAGATGCTCGCATTGGTGTTCCGCCAGCGCACCACGCCAAGGGACCTGCTGACCATCGTCAGCGTCGCCTGCGGGTTCTTCGACACCGCGAGCGAGACGCTGACCCCGTGCGCCTCCAGTTCGGCCCGGTTCTGGATCCAGCGCGCCGTTCTGGGCCGCTTGCCGGACATCTTCGTGGACGCCTTCCAGTCGCAGGCACTGACGTAGACACCGCAGTGCCAGGCGTTCACGGTGACGCGGTTGCCGCCCGGCAGGCCGACCGCGTTCGAGGCGGAGGTCGCCCGGGCCGGTGTCGTGGGCGCTACGAGGACAAGTGCGGCGAGGACGGCGGAAGAACCGTGCACCAGTCGGGCACGCGTCGCCTTCTTCATGGTGATCGTCTCCTGTGGGGTTTCCGCGACGGCGGGCGTCTTCATACAGGGCGACGATCGGGGCACACACGTGGTGATCACTACGAAGGGTGATCAGTGCACGAATATGCCTCCGGAAGTGTCAATCTCGTGCTGAGAGCTGACAGAAGGGGCCCGGGATGCACACCGCCGCGTGCATCCCGGGCCCCTTCGGGTCAGGCCGGTGTCACTTCACGATCGTGATCCGGTTCGCCGCCGGCACAGCCAGCGGGTTGGTGGCCGATGTCGTGGCCGTCAGGTACTTCTCCAGGGCGGCGAGGTCGTCGGAGCCGACGAGGTCGTTGGTGCCCTGGGCGAGGGTGGGGAAGCCGTCGCCGCCGCCGGCGAGGAAGCTGTTCATCGCGACGCGGTAGACGGCGGTCGGGTTGACGGGCTCGCCGTTGAGCTTGACGGAGTCCGTGACGACGCGGTCCGCGCCCGTCTTGGTCAGGTCCAGGGTGTAGGTGAGGCCGGAGGAGATCTGGAGGATCTTCGGGGAGGCCGTGTTGGAGCCGCTGACCTGCTCCTTGAGGACCTGGATCAGCTGGGCGCCGGTGAGGTCCTGGAGGTTGACCGTGTTGGCGAAGGGCTGGACGGCGAAGGCCTCGGCGTAGGTGACGACGCCGTCGCCCTCGGCGCCCTTGGCGGCGTAGGTGAGGGGCGCGCGGATGCCGCCGGGGTTCATCAGGGCGAGGTCGGTCTCCGGGTCCAGCTCCTTGCCGTGGGCGAGCTGGGCGTCGGCGATGACGTCGCCGAGCGGGGACTCGGTGCCGGCGTTGCCGATGTCGCCGGAGATGTAGCCGATGGGCCGGTTGCCGATGGGCGCGGCCAGCACGTTCCACTTGGCGATCAGGTCCGTCATGTCCTGCGCCTTGGGGACGTCCCGGGTGACCACGTGGTTCGCGGACTTCACCGACGTACGGGCGATGTCACCCGTCCAGCGGTCGTACGTCAGCGTGGTGTCGGTGTAGAGGCGGCCGAAGGACGCGGCCGAGGTGACCATGCGGGGCCTGCCCGACGGGTCCGGGATCGTGCAGACGTACGCGGCGTGCGTGTGGCCGGTGACCAGCGCGTCGACCTTGGGCGTGACGTTCTTCGCGATGTCGACGATCGGGCCGGATATGCCGTCACCGGCGCCCGGGGAGTCGCAGTTGTAGTTGTACGACCCCGACGCCGGGAAGCCGCCCTCGTGGACCAGCGCCACGATCGACTTCACCCCCTGCTTCTGCAGGACGTTGGCGTACTTGTTGATCGTCTCGACCTCGTCCTTGAACTTCAGGCCCTTGACGCCCTCGGCGGAGACGACGCCCGGAGTGTCCTCCAGGGTCACGCCGATGAAGCCGATCTTGACGCCGTTCTTCCGCCACACGGTGTACGGCTTGAGGATCGGGCGGCCGGTCTTCTCGTCCAGGACGTTCGCGGCGAGGTAGGGGAAGTCGGCGCCCTCGAACTCCTCGTCCGAGTAGCAGCCGGCCGTCGGGTGGCAGCCGCCGTACTGCAGACGGCCCAGCTCCCGCGCGCCCTCGTCGAACTCGTGGTTGCCGACCGAGGTGACGTCGAGGTCGAGCTTGTTCAGCGCCTCGATGGTCGGCTCGTCGTGGAACAGGCCCGAGATGAGCGGGGAGGCGCCGACCATGTCGCCGCCGGCGGCGGTGACGGAGTACGCCTGGCCCTCGCGCGCCTTGCGCAGGTGCGTGGCCAGGTACTCGACACCGCCCACGCCGTCGATGGTCTTCACGGTGCCGTCGGGCTGTACCTCGGTGACACGGCCGGAGGAACCGGCCGGCGGCTCCAGGTTGCCGTGCAGGTCGTTGAAGGACAGCAGCTGCACGTCCTGGTAACGGCCCGGGTGCTTACCCGTACGGCCGCCCTCGTCGGCGGTCGCCGTACCGGGCAGCGCGGCGGCGAGCGCGCCGACCGTCGCGAGTCCGGCGGCGGCCGCGAGCAGCCTGTGCGTACGGCGTCTGCGGTGGTGGTGCTGAGAGATGGCAGGCATGCGCCCCCCTGTGGTGCATGTGAGGTGTGGCTCGGTCCGGGCGCAGCCTAGAGTCAACGCGCGTAGCGCGACAGTGCTTTCATGGTTACATCTGGGTTTCCCTTTGCCCCTCCCTCAGGAGCGCCGCCCTTTACCCTCGTAGGCATGACCAGCGACGACTTCGCACGGCCCGGCCGGCCCCGCTCCCTCGAGACCCGTCCCGCGCTCGACGCGGAGCAGACCGACGCCGTGCTCGACCTGCTCGCCGAGGCGGCCCGCAACGACGGCCAACAGGCGGTGTCCGAACAGGGCCGGCTCCAGCTGCGCGGGGGCGAGCGCCCGGGCGTGTCCCATCTGCTGCTCAGCGTCGGCGACGAACTCGTCGGCTACGCCCAGCTGGAGGACACCGACCCCGTCGAGGCGCCGGCCGCCGAGCTGGTCGTCCACCCCGCGCACCGGGGCCACGGACACGGCCGCGCGCTCGGCTCGGCCCTGCTCGCCGCCTCCGGCAAGCGCCTGCGGGTGTGGGCCCACGGCGGGCATCCGGCCGCCCGCCACCTCGCCCAGGTACTGGGTCTCACCCTCTTCCGCGAACTGCGTCAGATGCGGCGCCCGTTGGCCGGCCTCGAACTCCCCGAGCCCGTTCTGCCCGAGAATGTGACGGTACGTACGTTCGTGCCCGGCCAGGACGACGCCGCCTGGCTCGCCGTCAACGCGGCCGCCTTCGCGCACCACCCCGAGCAGGGCTCCCTCACCCAGCGCGACCTCGACGACCGCAAGGCCGAGCCCTGGTTCGACCCGGCCGGCTTCTTCCTCGCCTTCCAGGAGAGCCGGCTGGTCGGCTTCCACTGGACGAAGGTGCACGCCGAGGAGCAGCTCGGCGAGGTCTACGTCGTCGGCGTCTCCCCGCAGGCACAGGGCCTGGGCCTGGGCAAGGCGCTCACCACGATCGGGCTGAACCACCTCGCCGCCCAGGGGCTGCCCACGGCCATGCTCTACGTCGACGCCGACAACAAGGCGGCAGTGGCCGTCTATGAGGGGCTGGGGTTCACGACCCACGAGGCCGACCTGATGTACCGCACGGAGACCTGAGGCTCGCGGGCCGGGGGGCCGGCCCACGGGCGTGGTCGCGCCCCTGATCGCCGTAATCGAATAACCATTCGACGATGACCGGTGGCGACCAGTTGCGACCGGTGGCGACCAGTTGCGACCGGTGGCGACCCGTGGCGAAACGCCCCTCCGATCGTCCGTGATCCGCCCCCCGCTATCCCGAACGCCATGTCTCCGTAACCACCGGTTCAGACACCCTTGCGACGCTCGGCCAATGAACCCCGCCGTGCCAGAGCCTTCGCCGCCTCCCGAGTGGGCCGCCCTCACGCTCCCGCCCGCGACTTCCGACGCGCCTGTCTCACTCCTGGCGCGGAAGAATGGGTCCATGAGCCAGCAGAACACCCAGGCCGAGGCCCAGGTCCAGCACGCGCAGCCCTCCGTCGGCTCCATCGCCGCCCACCGCCCGCACACCGTGGCGGCCGTGGTCTCCGATCTGGAACCCGACCTCGACGCGGACCTCGACGCCTACGAGGAAACGCAGGTGGACGGGGTCCAGCTCCCCCAGGGCCGCTTCCTGGACCGGGAGCGCAGCTGGCTCGCGTTCAACGAACGCGTCCTGGAACTCGCCGAGGACCCGGACACACCGCTGCTGGAACGGGCGAACTTCCTGGCGATCTTCGCGAGCAACCTGGACGAGTTCTTCATGGTCCGGGTGGCCGGCCTGAAGCGCCGTATCGCCACCGGCGTCGCCACCCGCTCCGCCTCCGGACTGCAGCCCGGCCAGGTGCTGGAGATGATCTGGGCCCGCTCGCGCGAGCTGATGGCCCGGCATGCCGCCTGCTTCCACGAGGACGTCGCCCCCGGGCTCGCCGAGGAGGGCATCCACCTGGTCCGCTGGAGCGAGCTGACCGAGAAGGAGCAGGCCCGGCTCTTCACGCTGTTCCGGCACCAGATCTTCCCCGTCCTCACGCCCCTCGCGGTCGACCCCGCGCACCCCTTCCCCTATATCTCCGGCCTGTCGCTGAACCTGGCCGTCGTCGTGCGCAACCCGGTCAGCGGCCACCGGCACTTCGCCCGCGTGAAGGTGCCGCCGCTGCTGTCCCGGTTCCTGGAGTCCAGCCCCGGGCGTTACGTCCCCATCGAGGACGTCATCGCCGCGCACCTGGAAGAGCTGTTCCCGGGCATGGAGGTGCTGGAGCACCACGCCTTCCGCATCACCCGCAACGAGGACCTGGAGGTCGAGGAGGACGACGCCGAGAACCTCCTCCAGGCCCTGGAGAAGGAGCTCATGCGGCGCCGCTTCGGCCCGCCGGTGCGCCTGGAGGTCGAGGAGTCCATCGACCGCGAGGTCCTCGACCTGCTGGTGCGCGAGCTGAAGATCACCGAGGCGGAGGTCTACCCGCTGCCCGGCCCGCTCGACCTGACCGGCCTGTTCCGCATCCACGGCCTGGACCGGCCCGAGCTGAAGTACCCCAAGTTCGTCGCGGGCACCCACCGCGACCTCGCCGAGGTCGAGTCGGCCTCCCCGCCGGACATCTTCGCCGCGCTGCGCAGCCGCGACGTGCTGCTGCACCACCCGTACGACTCGTTCTCCACCTCCGTGCAGGCCTTCCTGGAGCAGGCCGCCGAGGACCCGGACGTGCTGGCGATCAAGCAGACCCTGTACCGCACCTCCGGCGACTCCCCGATAGTCAACGCGCTCATCGACGCCGCCGAGGCCGGCAAGCAGGTCCTCGTCCTGGTCGAGATCAAGGCCCGCTTCGACGAGCACGCCAACATCAAGTGGGCGCGCAAGCTGGAGGAGGCCGGCTGCCATGTGGTCTACGGCCTGGTCGGCCTGAAGACCCACTGCAAGCTGTCGCTGGTGGTCCGCCAGGAGGGCGACACCCTGCGCCGCTACAGCCACGTCGGCACCGGCAACTACCACCCCAAGACGGCCCGCCTGTACGAGGACCTCGGCCTGCTGACGGCCGACCAGCAGGTCGGCGCCGACCTCTCGGACCTCTTCAACCGGCTGTCCGGCTACTCCCGCCGCGAGACCTACCGACGGCTCCTCGTCGCGCCCAAGTCGCTGCGCGACGGCCTGGTCTCGCGGATCAACAAGGAGGTCCAGCACCACAAGGCCGGACGTCCCGCGTACGTCCGTATCAAGGTCAACTCGATGGTCGACGAGGCGGTCATCGACGCCTGCTACCGCGCGTCCCAGGCGGGCGTGCCGGTCGATGTGTGGGTGCGCGGCATCTGCGCGCTGCGCCCCGGGGTCGCGGGCCTGTCGGAGAACATCCGGGTCCGCTCGGTCCTCGGCCGCTTCCTTGAGCACTCCCGGGTCTTCGCCTTCGGCAACGGCGGCGAGCCCGAGGTGTGGATCGGCAGCGCCGACATGATGCACCGCAACCTCGACCGCCGTATAGAGGCGCTGGTCCGGGTCGTCGACCCCAGCCACCGCGCCTCCCTCAACCGGCTGCTGGAGTCCGGCATGTCCAGCGCCACGGCCTCCTGGCACCTGGGGGCGGACGGCGAGTGGACCCGGCACGCGGTCGACGCGGAGGGCCAGCCCCTGAGGAACATCCAGGAGATGCTCATAGACGCCCGGAGGCGCCGGCGTGGCACAGCAACACCTTGAACCGACGGACCCGTTGGCCCGCCCGGTGACCGAAGAGGCCCTCGCGGGCTATCTCCGGGCCCAGGCCACGGAGTTCCTGCGCGCGCTGCGCCAGCACCGGGAGACCGGGGCGGGTGGGGGCGCCCCCGCGCGGGCCCGGTCGGGCGTGGGGGACAGCGGTTCGCCGGAGTCCGTCCGAGCGGCGCGCGCCCTGCGCCGCTCGGCCCGCCGCATCAGCGGCAGCCTGCACACCTACCGTCCCCTCCTGGAGGCCGACTGGTCGGAGGGCATGCGCCCCGAACTCGCCTGGCTGTCCGGCACCCTGGCGCTGGAGCACGCCTGCTCCGCCCGCCTGGAGCGGCTGCTGGCCGCGCTGCACCGGCTGTCGGGCTCGGGGGCCCTGCCCGCCCAGCCCGGCCTCCCCGGCGGCGCCCCGCCCGCCCCCGAGCGCGGCAACCTCACCGTGGGCGCGGCCAAGGCGGGCGCCCTGCTCGACCGGCAGCTCACCCTCGCCCGCACCCGGGCCCACTCCACCGCCCTGCAGGCGCTGGGCAGCAGCCGCTTCCACGCGGTCGCCGACAAGGTCGCCTTACTGGCCAGCGAGGTGCCGCTCACCCCGGCCGCCGCCGGCACCGACCTGCGGGCACTGGCCGCGGCGGCCGAGGAGCGGCTCACGGACGCGGTCGCCGCGCTGCCGCTGGTCACCGCGGGCAGCCCGTACAACGCGGAGGCCCTGGTGCACGGCCTGTCCCCGGACCCGGCCCCGCACCCCCAGGACGCCCCCTGGCACCAGGTCCGCCTGCTGCTGCGCCTGCACCGGTACGCCCGTGAGGTGCTGGAGGGCCAGGACGCGCCGGTGGACGTACGCCTGCTCGCCGCCGGGCAGGCCCTGAACCGCCACCGGGACGCCTCGGAGGCGGCCGCGGCCGCGGCACAGGCCGCCCGCACCCCGCGGATCGCCCCGGCGACGGCGTACGCCCTGGGCGTGCTGCACGCCGATCAGCGGCACGAGGTGGAGGCGGCACGGTTCGCCTTCCAGCAGTCCTGGCAGAAGCAGACGGTGGCGGCGCCCTGAGGCGCGCGCACGGAAGGCGGTGACGGGCAGGTGTCCACCCCGGAAGAGAACTCCGTTGTCCTCGCGGCCGGTTGCGTCCTGTGGCGGCGGTCCCCGGCCGACGGGGAGCTGGAGATCTGTCTGGTGCACCGCCCCAAGTACGACGACTGGTCGCACCCCAAGGGCAAGCTCAAGCGCGGCGAGGACGCCCTCGCGGGCGCGCTGCGCGAGGTGGTGGAGGAGACGGGCTGCACGGCCCGCCCCGGCACGGAACTGGCCCCCGTCCACTACCTCGCGGGCGACCGCCCCAAGCAGGTCCGTTACTGGGCGGCCGAGGCCACCGGCGGCGGCTTCGTCCCCACCAACGAGGTCGACCGCATCCTCTGGCTCCGCCCGGACACAGCCCGACGCCGCCTGACCCAGCCGCGCGACCGGGAGCTGGTCACCGAGCTGCTGCGCGCGGTCGGGGTTCACTGACCGGCCTCGTGGCCCTCCGCGTCCGTACGGGCAAGACTCCGCGCCCGGCGGGCCGGGCCGCGCCAGCCGCAGATGCAGCGGGCCACACAGAAGGGCCCTTGTTCGACGGTGGTCGTACGGTGCTCGACGGGATTCTGAGTGGGCGCGAGGCGCTCCTGCTGCGTCACACCGACCACGGTACCCAGGCAGGGTGAACAGCAGGCGTCCCGTGCCTCAGGCTCCCGCCGAGGACCGCGTGACGGCACTCCCTACCCGTCGTTAACCGTCACGAGAGGCGGCCCTTGACGGACCACGGCTTGGGGTAGGCAGGCGATGGCGGAGCGGCAGCACGGCAGGGCGGGCGGGACGGTCGTGGCGGCGGGGCTCATGGCCTGTGTCTGTCTCGGCGCCTCCGGATGCGGGAGCCGCGGTTCGGCCGCCGAGGACCCGGTGCACGCCCTGCACGAGGCCGCCGACGCGCTGGTGGACGCCAAGAGTTCCAAGGCGCGTACGTCGATGGAGATGGCGACGGGCGGCACCCGGGTCACCATCCGCGGCGAAGGCGTCTACGACTACACCCGGCAGCTCGGCAGACTCCGGGTGCTGCTGCCGCAGGACCCGGCCGGCCGGGTCGCGCACCGGCCGATCACCGAACTCCTCGCGCCGGGCGCGCTGTTCATGAAGAACCGGGGCGCGGGCGTGCCGGCCGACAAGTGGGTGCGGGTGGAGACGGCGACGCTGTCCGACGGGAATCTGGTCACCGGCGGGGCCACCGACCCGTTCGCGGCGGCCGAGGTGCTGCGCGGCACCCGCTCGGCGACGTTCGTCGGCACGACCGACCTCGCGGGCACCGAGGTGTGGCACTACCGGGGCACGGCCGACCTGTCGGCGGCGGCGCGCGGCGCCTCCGGGGGTACGCGGGACTCCCTCGCGGCAGCGGCGAAAGGGTTCGCCACGGCCGTGGTGCCGTTCGACGTGTTCCTCGACGAAGAGGGCCGCATCCGCAAGATCCGGCACCGCTTCAGCTTCGTCAACGGCCGCCACCAGGCAACGGTGGCCGTCGCCTCGACGACCCTGCTGTACGACTTCGGCACCCCGGCACAGGTCCGTCTGCCGGCCGAGGAGGACATCTACGCGGGCCGGATCGCGGAGGAGTGAAAGCGCGGCCCCGCTTGTATGAGAACTAGCCCGTCCGTGCCATGCGCGGTGCGTAGGCCGCTCCCTACTCTAGGAAGCCGGTGACGGCGGAGAAGAGGTGATGCGCGTGGCTCCGGTCGGCGGTACGGCGGTGCAGGACCACGTGGCCCTCGCCGAGATCGAACTGTGCGGGGAGCTGATCATCGCGGCGTCGGCGGCCGATGTGGAGCGGCTCAGCCTGGACTGCATCGACGAGGTGCTCAGGGTCGCCGAGGAGAGAGAGGCGACGGCGGACGGCTGAAAAGCGCCGCCCGCCGCGAGACCCACCGGCTCAGGTGCGCAGCATCCGCCCGATCGCCTTGGTGGCCTCCTCCACCTTCGCGTCGATCTCGTCGCCGCCCTTGAGGGCCGCGTCGGCCACGCAGTGCCGCAGGTGTTCGTCGAGCAGCTGCAGCGCGAAGGACTGCAGCGCCTTGGTGGAGGCGGACACCTGCGTGAGTATGTCGATGCAGTAGACGTCCTCGTCGACCATGCGCTGCAGGCCGCGGATCTGGCCCTCGATCCGCCGCAGGCGCTTGAGGTGCTCGTCCTTCTGCTTGTGGTACCCGTGCACTCCATGGTCGTGGTCGGTCCCCACGGCCTCGGCGGACGCCTCGGCGCCGGCCTCGGTGGTCGTCATCACGGCCTCCCAATCAAGACGAGCTTGGTCATATACCCCCTGCGGGTATATGGTACCGAATTTCGCGGGTATGAGGGCCCTGTGTCCGACACCACGTTGTCCACGGCTTGCCCCGCCCGCCTGCCGATAACTCTGCCTGATGGGCGACACTGGGGGACGGCCCGTTAGCCGTGGCCGAATGTTGCGCCTAGCATCAGCCTGACCGAAACCGAAGCACCCCGAGGACCCCAACGTGCGCTTTCGTCTGACCCCCAGGGAGACGAGCTTCTACGACATGTTCGCCGCCTCCGCGGACAACATCGTCACGGGCTCGAAGCTCCTCATGGAACTGCTCGGGGCGGACACCTCCGCCCGGGCCGAGATCGCAGAGCGTATGCGGGCCGCGGAACACGCCGGTGACGACGCCACGCACGCGATCTTCCACCAGCTGAACTCCTCGTTCATCACGCCCTTCGACCGCGAGGACATCTACTCCCTCGCGTCCTCCCTCGACGACATCATGGACTTCATGGAGGAGGCCGTCGACCTGGTCGTCCTCTACAACGTCGAGGAACTGCCCAAGGGCGTCGAGCAGCAGATCGAGGTCCTCTCGCGCGCGGCGGAGCTGACCGCCGAGGCCATGCCCAACCTGCGCACGATGGACAACCTCACGGAGTACTGGATCGAGGTCAACCGGCTGGAGAACCAGGCCGACCAGATCCACCGCAAGCTCCTCGCCCACCTCTTCAACGGCAAGTACGACGCCATCGAGGTCCTGAAGCTCAAGCAGATCGTGGACGTCCTCGAAGAGGCCGCCGACGCGTTCGAGCACGTGGCCAACACGGTGGAGACCATCGCGGTCAAGGAGTCCTGACCCGTCCATGGACACCTTCGCGCTTGTCGTGACCATCGCGGTCGCACTCGGCTTCACGTACACCAACGGCTTCCACGACTCCGCCAACGCCATCGCCACCTCCGTGTCGACCCGGGCCCTCACGCCCCGCGCGGCGCTCGCGATGGCCGCGGTGATGAACCTCGCGGGTGCCTTCCTCGGCCAAGGGGTCGCGCACACCGTCAGCAAGGGCCTGATCGAGACACCCACGGGTGACAAGGGGATGGGCATCCTCTTCGCCGCGCTCGTCGGCGCGATCGTCTGGAACCTCGTCACCTGGTACTTCGGTCTTCCCTCGTCCTCCTCGCACGCGCTGTTCGGCGGCATGGTGGGCGCGGCGCTCGCAGGCGGCACGGACGTCATCTGGTCGGGCGTCCTGGAGAAGATCGTCATCCCCATGTTCGTGTCACCCGTGGTCGGCCTCATCGCCGGCTACCTGGTCATGACCGCGATCATGTGGATCTTCCGCCGGGCCAACCCCCACAAGGCCAAGCGCGGCTTCCGCATCGCCCAGACCGTCTCGGCGGCCGGCATGGCACTCGGCCATGGTCTCCAGGACGCCCAGAAGACGATGGGCATCGTCGTGATGGCCCTCGTCATCGCGGACGTCCAGGGCGCCGACGACCCGATCCCCGTCTGGGTCAAGATCGCCTGCGCCGTGATGCTCTCCCTCGGCACGTATGCCGGTGGCTGGCGCATCATGCGTACGCTGGGGCGCAAGATCATCGAGCTCGATCCTCCGCAGGGGTTCGCCGCGGAGACCACCGGCGCGTCGATCATGTTCACCACGGCCTTCCTCTTCAAGGCCCCTATCTCCACCACCCATGTCATCACCTCCGCGATCATGGGCGTCGGCGCCACCAAGCGCGTGAACGCCGTCCGCTGGGGCGTGGCCAAGAACATCGTCCTGGGCTGGTTCATCACCATGCCGGCAGCAGCCGCCGTCGCGGCCTGCGCCTTCGGCCTGGTGCACCTGGCCTTCCTGTAGCGCCAACCCACCCGTCCCTTTCCCGCCGTACGAGACTGCGGGCCGCCCTGGGCCGATCGCGCAGTTCCCCGCGCCCCTAGAGGACGTGGGCCCTTCCCGCCGTATGCGACTGCCGGCCGCCGTCGGCTGGTCGCGCAGTTCCCCGCGCCCCTAAGGGCACGACCGCCAGCCCCGTACAACCGCAAGCAACCACGGCCGGAGGGCAACGCAGCCAGCCGCGTACGGCGGGAAGCCACACGCACGGTCGGCGTCGGCCAGTCGCGGACGGCGGGGAGGGGACGGGACGGGGGGTTGTCCGCCCGCAGCGGCCGGCGGAAACCCAGTTCGACCCCCGTAGCCGACCAGATCGCCGGACCGAGGACGGACAACCCCCCGGCCCGGCCCCGGCCCACCACCGAACCGGATGCGCTACGTCAGCCCCCACCGGACGGCGACGGGCCGCCGCAGGCATCCAGCCGCAGGGAACGAGAACGGGCCCGCCCCCCGGGAGCCAGGGGGCGGGCCCTCTTCTGCCTCGCGGTGGCACCGCCATGCAGCACCGCGAGGGGTTCAGGGGAGCGACGGCTCAGCCGAAGCGGCCGGAGATGTAGTCCTCGGTGGCCTGGACGGACGGGTTGGAGAAGATCCGCTCGGTGTCGTCGATCTCGATGAGACGCCCCGGCTGCCCCACGGCCGCGAGGTTGAAGAACGCCGTCCGGTCGGAGACACGCGCCGCCTGCTGCATGTTGTGCGTCACGATGACGATCGTGAAGCGCTCCTTCAGCTCACCGATGAGGTCCTCGATCGCGAGCGTCGAGATCGGGTCCAGCGCCGAGCACGGCTCGTCCATCAGCAGCACGTTCGGCTCGACAGCGATCGCCCGAGCGATGCACAGCCGCTGCTGCTGACCACCCGAAAGACCGGACCCCGGCTTGTTCAGCCGGTCCTTCACCTCGTTCCAGAGGTTCGCCCCCTTCAGCGACTTCTCCACGATGTCGCTGAGCTCGCTCTTCTTGTAGTTCCCGTTCAGCCGCAGCCCCGCCGCCACGTTGTCGAAGATCGACATCGTCGGGAACGGGTTCGGCCGCTGGAACACCATGCCGACCTCACGCCGCACGGACACCGGGTCGATCCCCGCCCCGTACAGGTCCTCGTCGTCCAGCAGCACCTTGCCCTCGACCCGCCCGCCGGCCGTGACCTCGTGCATCCGGTTCAGCGTGCGCAGGAACGTCGACTTGCCGCACCCGGACGGGCCGATGAAGGCCGTCACCGAGCGGGGCTCGACCGTCATCGAGATGTCCTCGATCGCCTTGTGGGACCCGTAGTAGGCGGTCAGTCCGCTTACGTCGATTCGCTTGGCCATGTCTACTTCACTTCCGATACGTCTTGGTCAGTCGCCGATTGGCCGCGTCAGCGACCGGTCTTCGGGGCCTTCCAGCGGGCGATCCCACGGGCCACCAGGTTGAGGATCATCACGAACGCGATCAGCGTCAGAGACGCAGCCCAGGCACGGTCGTACGCCGCGGAGGACTGGCTCTGCTGATACTGCTGGTAGATGTACAGCGGCAGCGACGCCTGCGCGCCCTCGAAGGGGTTGGCGTTGATGAACGGGTTGCCGAACACCAGCAGCAGCACCGGCGCGGTCTCACCGGCGATACGCGCGACGGCGAGCATGATGCCGGTCGTGATACCGCCGATCGCGGTCGGCAGGACCACCTTCAGGATCGTCCGCCACTTCGGCACGCCCAGCGCGAGGGACGCCTCCCGCAGCTCGTTCGGGACGAGCTTGAGCATCTCCTCGGTGGAGCGCACCACCACCGGCATCATCAGGATGGCCAGGGCGAGCGAGCCGGCGAAGCCGAAGGGCTGCATGTCCCACATCAGCATCAGGCTGAGGATGAACAGACCGGCGACGATCGACGGGATGCCGGTCATCACGTCGACGAAGAAGGTGATGGACCGGGCCAGGTTGCCCCGCCCGTACTCGACCAGGTAGATCGCGGTGAGCACACCGATCGGCGCGCCGATCGCGGTGGCGAGACCCACCTGCTCCAGGCTGCCGAGGATGGCGTGGTAGATGCCGCCGCCCACCTCGGAGTCGGCGACCACACCCATGGAGTGGGTCAGGAAGTAGACGTCGAGGACCTTGACGCCGCGCTCGACGGTCGCCCAGATCAGCGACGCGAGCGGCACGATCGCGAGCAGGAAGGCGACCCACACCACGGACGTGGCGACGCGGTCCTTGGCCTGCCGCTTGCCCTCGACGCGCGCGGCGATGGCGAACGTACCGAGGACGAAGAGAGTCGCGGCGATCAGGCCCCACTGAATACGGCTGTCCAGGCCGGCGCCGAGGCCGATGCCCACGGCGACGGCCACGGAGCCCACGGCGATGGCCCAGGGGGACCACTTGGGCAGGCTGGCCCCGCGCAGGGTGCTGGGGCGCTTGTCGGTTGCGACGGCTGCGTGGCTCATGCGTTGGCCCCCGAGTACTCCTTGCGGCGGGCGATGATCGCGCGGGCCGCGCCGTTGACCAGCAGGGTGATGACGAACAGCACCAGACCGGAGGCGATGAGCGCGTCACGGCCGAAGGGCGTCGCCTCGTTGAACTTGCCGGCGATGTTCTGGGCGAAGGTGCCGCCGCCCGGGTTCAGCAGGCTGGTCTCGATGGTGAAGCTCGGGGAGAGCACGGTGGCGACGGCCATGGTCTCGCCGAGCGCACGGCCGAGGCCGAGCATCGAGGCGGAGATCACGCCGGAGCGGCCGAAGGGCAGGACGGCCATGCGGATGACCTCCCAGCGCGTGGCGCCGAGGGCCAGCGCGGCCTCCTCGTGCATCTGCGGGACCTGCCGGAAGACCTCGCGGCTCACGTTGGTGATGATCGGCAGGATCATGATCGCGAGCAGGATGCCGACGGTGAGCATCGAGCGGGGCGCGCCGCCCTGCCACTCGAAGACGCCGGTCCAGCCGAGGTAGTCGTCCAGCCAGCCGTACAGGCCGTTCATGTGCGGGACGAGGACCAAGGCGCCCCACAGGCCGTACACGATGGACGGCACGGCGGCGAGCAGGTCGACCACGTAGGCGATGGGACCGCTCAGCCGGCGGGGGGCGTAGTGGGTGAGGAACAGCGCGATGGCGACGGCGACCGGGACCGCGATGACCATGGCGATGACCGAGGAGACGATCGTGCCGAAGGCCAGGACGGCGATACCGAAGACGGGCGGCTGGAGGTTGGTGTTCCACTCGAAGGTGGTCAGGAAGTTGCCCTCGTCCTCACCGATGGCGAGGAACGCCCGGTAGGTGAGGAAGACAGCGATCGCGGCCATGATCGCGAGCAGCAGGATGCCGGAGCCGCGGGAGAGACCGAGGAAGATGCGGTCTCCGGGGCGGGTGGCGCCGCGCGCGTTGCGCTTCTGCTCGACCGGGCTCGGCTGTGGGGAGGGGGGAGGAACGTAGGTGTTCTGCGTGGTGGTGTCCATCGGGTTCTCCGGTCTGCGGAGCCGTCCGCGAAGGGCGGCTCGTGGGGCCGTACGCGATGTGCGGCCCCGGGCGGCGGTGCACCGGACGGTGCGGTCCGGTCCCGGGTGGGGACCGGACCGCACCGGGGTCAGCTCAGCTCTTCGATGGTCGTGCGGACCTTGGCGATGATCTCGGCCGGGATCGGCGCGTAGTCGTTGTCGACGAGGACCTTCTGGCCGTCCTCGCTGGCGAGGTAGCGCAGGAACGCCTTGGTGGTGGGCAGCGTGTCGGCCTTGTTGCCCTTGTCGCAGGCGATCTCGTACGTGACGAGGGTGATCGGGTAGGCGCCCTCGGCCTTGGTCTTGTAGTTCAGCTCCAGGGCGAGGTCCTTGCCCGTGCCGACGACCTTGGCGTCCGCGATGGCCTTGGTGGCGCTGTCGGTGGAGGCCTTGACCGGCGCGGCGGCACCCGTGTCGAGGGCGACGGTGGACATCTCCTTGGCGTAGGAGAGCTCCATGTAGCCGATGGCGCCGGAGTTCTGCTTCACCTGCTGGGCGATGCCCGCGGAGCCGGAGGCCGCCTGGCCGCCCTTGGCCTGCCAGGCCTTGCCGCCCTCGTACTTCCAGTTCTCCGGGGTGGTGGCGATGAGGTACTTGGTGAAGTTGTCCGTGGTGCCGGAGTCCTCGGCACGGTGGAACGCCTGGATCTTCAGGTCGGGCAGCTTGGCGTCGGGGTTGAGCGCCTTGATGGCCTTGTCGTTCCAGTTGGTGATCTTGCTGTCGAAGATCTTCGCCAGGGTCGGCGCGTCCAGGACGAGGTTGTCGACGCCCGGGATGTTGTAGCTGACCGCGATCGGGCCGCCGACCATCGGCAGGTCGATGCCCTGACCGCCCTTGCAGACCTGCTTGGAGGCGGTGATCTCCTCGGGCTTCAGCGCGGAGTCAGAGCCGGCGAAGGCGACCTGGCCCTGGGTGAACGCGGTCACACCGGCGCCGGAGCCGCTGCCCTTGTAGTTGATCTGGACGCCGTTGCAGGCCTGCGTGAACGCCTTCACCCAGGCGTCGATCGCGTTCTTCTGCGCGGACGAGCCGTCGGCCAGCAGCTGGCCCTTGGCGTCGTCGCACTTGATGGCACCGGCGGCGGCGCTCGTGCCGGCGCTGCCACCGTCGCTCTTGTTGCCGGTGTCGTCGGAGCCGCACGCCGTGAGGGCCAGGGCGCCGGAGACCGCGAGAGCACCGAGGGTGAGGGCCCGCCGGTTCATGCGCTGAAGCTTCACTTTCGGGAATTCCTTCCAGGAGCCGCCGTCCTGATCGGCGGCGTGCGAAGTCTGAGCGGCGTGAGCGGCACTGGGCGCGCCCTCACCGGGTAAGGCCGAAATTAGGCAGAACAGGTGAAGCCGCCGATGGCCGGAAGTGAACGGGGGGTGAACCCCTGCGGTCGGTGCGGTTAGGTCACGGAATGCTCACAGGGAGGGCACGTGGAGGTACCGGAGCAAGTCGGCCCCACCGCACCGGCGGCTCCTTCCACAGCGCGGCGGAAGCGCGACGTCCGGGCGGGAACCCGGCGCCCCGCGGGCCCGTCTCGTTCCACAGGGACCGGAGCGACACGGAGGCGGACATGGAACGGCGTACGTTCATCTCAGGAGGCGTCGCCGCCCTCGCGGCGGCCACGTCGGTCGCCTGCACCGGCGGCACCGGCACGGCCCGCCCGGGCGGCACGTCCGCCTCTGCCTCTCCTACGCTGCTGTCGTCGGGTACGGCGATGACGACGACCGGCGCCTCCTCGGCCGCGGCCGGCTGGGCCGCCCTGGCCCGCGACCTCGACGGCTCGCTGATCCGCCCGGGCGACGCCTCCTGGGCGGCGGCCCGGCAGCTGTACAACACCCGCTTCGACGGGCTGAAGCCCGCCGCGGTCGCCTACGTCGCCCACACGGCCGACATCCGCACCGTCCTGTCGTACGCCAAGGCCCATGACCTGCGCGTGGCGATCCGCAACGGCGGCCACTCCTACGCGGGCTGGTCCTCCGGCAACGGGCGGCTGATCATCGACGTCTCCAAGCTGAGCCGGGTACGCGCGAGCGGCGGTGAGGCGGTGGTCGGGGCCGGCGCGAAGCTGATCGACGTCTACCGGGCGCTGGCCGCACGCGGTACGACGATCCCGGCGGGCTCCTGCCCGACGGTCGGCGTGTCCGGTCTTGTGCTGGGCGGCGGACACGGCGTGGTCTCCCGGGCGTACGGGCTGACCTGCGACAGCCTCACCCAGGCCACCCTGGTCACCGCGGACGGCCGGCAGCTCGTCGCGAACGCCCGCGACAACAAGGACCTCTTCTGGGCGCTGCGCGGCGCGGGCAACGGCAACTTCGGCGTCGTCACCGAGCTGCGCTTCCGCACCCACCCGGCCCCGCAGGCGGTGTCGGCGTACATGACCTGGCCGTGGTCGAAGGCGGCCGCGGTGGTGAAGGCCTGGCAGGAGTGGGGGCCGAGCCAGCCCGACGAGATCTGGTCGTCGCTGCACCTGGCGAACGCGGCCGGCGGCACCCCGACGGTCTCCGTCGCGGCGTTCTCCCTCGGCACCTACGGCGAGCTGCAGAACGCGGTGGACCGCCTGGCCGACCGCATCGGCGCCTCGGCGACGAGCGTGTCGCTGCGCCGCCGCAGTTACGAGGAGGCGATGGAGGTGTACGCGGGCTGCTCGTCCTTCGCGACCGACGCCCAGTGCCATCTGCCGGGCTCGACGCCCGGCCGCTCCCCGCGGGGCGCGCTGGGCCGTGAGACGTACGCCGCCCGCTCGGACTTCTTCGACCGCTCCCTCTCCGCGGCCGGCATCCGCACGCTGCTGTCGCAGATCCGCTCGGTGCGGGGCGGCACCGGCAGCATCGCCCTGACCGCGCTGGGCGGGGCGGTCAACCGGGTCTCCCCGACGGCGACGGCCTTCGTGCACCGCCGCTCCCGGATGCTGGCCCAGTACATCGGCGCCTGGCGCGCCGGCACCTCCGGCAGCACGGCCCAGTCCTGGCTCACCGAGGCCCACCACGCCATGCGCCCCTACGCCTCGGGCGCCGCGTACCAGAACTACACCGACCCGACCCTGACGAACTGGCGCAAGGCGTACTACGGGGACGCGGCGCCGCGCCTGGCGCAGCTGAAGAAGCAGTACGACCCGGAGCGGGTGTTCACCTATCCCCAGGCGCTGTAGGGCCGGCTTCTAGGCGGCGAGGTCCCGCTCGGTGCCGGAGGCGGGCTCCGTGCGGGTGCCCGGGAGCAGGGCGCCCTGCTGGGACGATCTGCTGCGGATCAGCCACCCGGCCCGCGGGGAGCGCCCGATCGCCCGGGTCAGCGGGGTGAGCAGGGCCATCGCGAGGGGCGACAGCAGCAGGGCCACCGCGGTGCCGAGGGCGAAGCCGCCGATGACGTCGGTCGGGTAGTGCACGCCCATGTACACCCGGCAGAAGCCCTCCAGCAGGGCGAGCCCTATGCCGACGAGCCCGAAGCGGCGGTTGGCGACGAACAGGGCGACCGCCATGGCCATGGTGAGCGTGGCGTGGTCGCTGACGAAGGAGAAGTCGTCCTTGCCGGACACCAGGACCTCCAGGCCCTGGTGGTCGCGGAACGGGCGGGGCCGCTCGACGAAGCCTCTTATCGGTACGTTGACCAGGACGGCGATCCCGGCCGCGAGCGGCGCCCACAGCAGCGCGGCCGCGGAGGAGGCGGCCTCGTCGGCGTCCGCGCGGCGGCGCCCGGTCCACCAGCACCACAGCACGAGCAGCACCATGGCGAACAGCAGACCGTACTCACCGACGTACTCCATGACCTTGTCGAACCAGTGCGGTGCGTCCTTGGCCAGGCCGTTGATGTCGTAGAGCAGCTCGACGTCGGGGTTCGACCCGGATTGCGCGAGTCCAGCCATGGTGCAGCGGCCCCTTCGTCGTACTGGCGTCTGGATCTGTCAACAGGAACGCACGGCCCCCACTGGTTCGTTCCACACTCCACTGAATGATCACGCAGACGTTATCGAAGAGAGACCCATCACCGCAGCTCAGGGGAGGGATTCACCCTCGGTTCACCCTGTTTCAGACACCCGTCGGCAACGCTTTCGCGCCATCCGCCGTCACCCGCGTCGCACCGAAGTACTTCGCGGTGTCGATCGGGTCGAACCGGATCACCGCCCCCGTGCGCGGCGCGTCGATCATGTAACCGCCGCCGACGTAGATCCCCACGTGATCGATGGCCCGCGAGTTGTACGGATCGGTCGAGAAGAACACCAGGTCACCGGGCAGCAACTCGTCCCGCCCCGGATGCGGCCCCGCGTTGTACTGATCATTGGCCACCCGCGGCAGAGTGATCCCCACACTCTCGTACGCCGCCTTCGTCAGCCCCGAACAGTCGAACCGACCCCCCTGCTCGGGCGTCCCGTTCCCACCCCACAGATAGGGCGTCCCGAGCTTGCTCTGCGCGAAGTGAATGGCGCCGGCGGCTTGCTGGGAGGGGGCTACTCGGGTGGTGGGGGCGGCGAAGCTCGCCTGAAGGGTCGTGATGGTCTTCACGTAGTTCTGCGTCTCGCTGTACGGCGGCACGCCCCCGTACTTGATCACCGCGTACGCCCCCGCGTTGTAGGCGGCGAGCATGTTCTTGGTGGCGTCCCCGGGCACGTCCTCGACGTACTTGGCGAGCGTGCAGTCGTAGGAGGCCGCCGAGGGGATCGCGTCCTGGGGGTCCCACACGTCCCGGTCGCCGTCCCCGTCGCCGTCCACGCCGTGCGTGGCCCAGGTGCCGGGGATGAACTGCGCGATGCCCTCGGCCTTCGCCGGGCTCTTGGCGTTCGGGTCGAAGCCGCTCTCCTGGTACAGCTGGGCGGCGAGCAGAGAGGGGCTGATGGCGGGGCAGAGGTTGCCCCACCGCTGCACCAGGCTCTGATACGCGGCGGGCACCGCGCCCTTGGCCAGCGCCCGCCCCCCACCCCCGACGCCGTTCACCAGGTTCCCGGCGACGATGTACACGCCCACCACGAGCAGCATCACGAAGCCGAGCCCGCCCGCGACTGCGGCACCCGCCACGACCCACGCCTTACGCACCGTCAACCGCCCCTCACCCGCCGGGAGTACGCCCGCGTCAGTCTAGGAGCTGCCCACCTGGAAACCGGTGCAAGCAAGGCTCTCGTAGTCGCTGGGGCCCCCGGTGACGTGGTACATGACCACGGTCCAGTCGCCCGGGTCGTTGGCCAGGGGGATGGCCGGATACGTCTCGCCCTTCGGCATATGGCTCTCGAAGTCGTCGGGATAGGTCAGTTCGACGTACCCGCCGTCCTTCCAGTGCGTATAGATGTCCACCGGCCTGCTGGTGTAGCCGAGGTTCTTGCTCTCCATCATCACGTCGTACGGCCGGCCCGTGTCGGCGTCGATCTCGTGCGGCGGTTTCACGCCGATGGAGACGTAGTAGGGGTCGGGCTTGTGCTCGTTCAGTTCGGCGTACTTGAACCGGAAGCTGATCCGGGCCCGCTGAGTGACCGTGGCGATGGGTGCGCTGGGGTCGTCCGCGTCGCTCACGCCGTACTGGAGCTCCTTCGGCGGGCTGGCCCCACCGATCAGGTTGCACCGGCCCGAGCCGAAGGTCTCGTCCTGCGGGTCCTCCGAATGCCTCCAGTAGTCGCGGGAGATGCGGTCGTTCAGGATGTACGCCGGAGGCTTCTTCGGGCCGGTGGTCGCGGCGGCGGATCCGCCGCTGCCCGCCTCCTCGCCCTCCGCCCCCGAACGGTCCTCCAGCGTCCGCAGAGCCACAGCCGAGGCCGTCCCCACCACCAGCGCGACCGCGACGGCCACCACCCAGGGCGTACGGCGCGACCGGCGCGGCTGGGTCGTGCCTACGGTGGCGTTGGGCGCCAGCGTCGGCACGTACGCCGGTCCGACCGTGGGTACATAGCCGGGCCCGGCGGTCGGCGGATAGGCCGGGGGCGTCATGGGCGGCCGCTGCGGGACCAGTCCTGCCGCGACCGCCGCCGGCAGATCCTGCGGCGCGGCCTCGCCTCCGCTGCTGAGCCGCTCGTAGAACGGGTCCTCGGCCAGCGCGGAGGTCACCGCGCAGCGTGCGATCACGGCATCCAGCGAGGGCCGCTCGGCCGGGTCCTTGGCCACGCACGCGCTGATCAACGCGGCGAGACCCGGTTCCACGCCCTCGATGTCGATGCCCTCGTGCACCACCCGGTACGACACCGCGTGCGTGGGCCCGGCGCCGAACGGCGGGCGCCCGGTCGCGGCGTGGGCAAGCGTCGCGCCCAGCGCGAACACATCGGCGGCCGGACCGACCTGATTGCTGATCATCACCTCCGGCGCGGTGTAGCCGGGGGTGCCCGGGGCGAGCCCGGTCTGCGTCAGGGCGGTGTCGGCGGCGCCACGAGCGATGCCGAAGTCGATGAGCAGCGGGCCCTGCGGGGACAGGATCACGTTCTGCGGTTTGAGGTCCCGGTGCGTCACGCCGTACCCGTGCACGCTCGCCAGCGCCTCGGCCAGCGCGGCGAACAGCCGCAGCGCACTGTCGGCAGGCAGCGCGCCCCACTGGTCCACGGCCCTGGCGAGCGTCGGCCCCGCCACATACTCCGTGGCCAGCCAGTAAGGCGCCGCGTCCAGTGACGCGTCGATCAGGTTCGCCGTGTACGCGCTGCGCACCGCCCGCACGGTCTCGACCTCGCGACGGAAGCGCGCCAGGGCCTCGGGGTGGTCGGTGATCTCGTCCCGGATCATCTTGATCGCGACCAGTCGGCCACCGGGCGACCGGGCCAGATAGACCTGGCCCATGCCACCGGCCCCGAGCCGTGCGAGCAGTGTGTACGCGCCTATGTGCGCCGGATCCCGATCTCTGAGTGCGTCCACCGAACCGACCTTGCCATACGGTCAGTTGACGGCGTCCACCGCCAGCGGGAAAGCCACGCCCGTGAGCTCCTCCGACACGTCCCACAGGCGCCGCGCCGCCGCAGGGTCGCTCGCCGCGGGGGAACGGCCCACCAGGGTCGGGGCTCCGCGGAGTTCGCCGGGGCCGTCCGGGCCGACGTAGCCGGCGCCGGGGAGGTCCTGGGTGGCGGCGTAGAGGGTGGGGAGGGCGCCGGAGGTGTCGGGCTGGGCGATGAAGCGGTTGCCGAGCTGCATGAAGACCCGGGCGACGGGGTTGGCGGCGTGGCTCTGCAGGTTGGTCGCGGACCAGCCGGGGTGCGCGGCCAGGGCACGGACCCCGGAGCCGGCCTCGGCCAGACGGCGCTGGAGTTCCAGGGTGAACAGCAGGTTGGCCAGCTTGGACTGGGCGTAGGCGGCCTGCGGGGTGTAGCCGGAGGTCCAGTGGAGGTCCTCGAAGCGGATGCGGTTCTTCGCCCCGCCCCAGCGATGGGCGCCCGAGGAGACGGTCACCACCCGGTCCGTCACGTACGGCAGCAGCAGGTTGGTCAGCGCGAAGTGGCCGAGATGGTTCGTGCCGAACTGCATCTCGAAGCCGTCCCTGGTCTCCTGCCGCGGCAGCATCATCACGCCCGCGTTGTTGATCAGCAGATCCAGCGGCCGCTCCTGCCACTCCTTCGCGAAGCCCCGCACGGAGGCCAGGTCGGCGAGGTCGAGACGGCGCACCTCGGTGCTGCCTCCCATGGCCGCGGCCGCGCTCCGGCCCCGCTCGGGATCGCGCACCGCCAGCACGACGTGCGCACCCGCACGGGCCAGCGCCGCGGCGGCGACCCGCCCGATGCCGCTGTTCGCCCCGGTGACCAGCGCCGTACGGCCGGACAGATCGGGGAGCTGGGAGGCGTTCCACTTGGCCGGCCGGGACGCCGGCGTGCGTGTAGAGGACATGCCGCCAATGTAGGCAGCGACAACAATGCTGTCAACGGCAACATCAGCCATGCCGGAACCGAGCTGTCAGTGACTACGTACAGCTACGATGCTGACCATGTCCGAGCCCCGCCCCTACCACCACGGAGACCTCCGCGCCGCCCTGCTCGCCGGCGCCGAGGACACCCTGCGGGAAAAAGGGGCCGCCGCGCTCTCCCTGCGCGAGCTCGCCCGCACCACCGGCGTCAGCCACGCCGCCCCGACCCGCCATTTCAAGGACAAGCAGGCCCTGCTCGACGCGCTCGCACTTTCGGGCTTCCAGCGCATGACCCGGGCCGTCCACGGCGCCGACGACCCCTCACTCCCCCTGGAGACCCGGCTCACCGCCCTGGCCCGCGCCTACCTCCGCTTCGCCGCCGACAACGCGGCCCTGCTGGAACTGATGTACGCCCGTAAGCACGACCCGGACATCTCCGACCAGCTCGCCGCGGCCGTCGAGGGCGCCATGACGCCGTTCTTCCGCCTGGTCACCGACGCCCAGGCACGCGGCGAGATCATCGCCGGCGACCCCGAGCGCATCACCCTTCTGGCGGGCGCCGCCCTGCACGGCGTGGCCGCCTTCACCGCGGGCGGCCACCTCCCGGCCGACGCCGCCCTGGACTCCGTCGGAGAGCTCGTCCACCACCTGCTGCACGGCCTCACCCCCCGTCAGGGTTAGCCTTCACCCGACGGATCGTCACGAGGCGCCGCCACGACGGTAAAAGGGGTCAACGACGGAACCGCCGACAGGTTCCGCTCAGGCCTCATTGCCCGGCGTGACCTGCCGTGATACACAGAGTTACCAAGGTATTCGTACGAAACCCGCCAAGCAATGACGCCAAGTCGACATACTGCGGCGCCATTGTCGGCGAGAATGGGCCTGACCTCTGCACACCGCAGGGGACGACGGAACTACCCACCAGGGGCGGTGACTTACATGCTCTTTGCGGCCGACAAGGGAGACATCAACACCATCATCGGCGGGATCGCTCCGGACTGGGGCCCCTTCGGCAGCCTGGGCAACGAGGCGAAGGTCATGATCGAGGTCGTGATGGCGGTCGCCATCCTGCTGTGCCTCGGCATCGCCATCTGGGGCGCGGCGAAGCAGCGCATCGGCGCGACGGCCCTGCGGGACACCTTCAGCGCGGAACAGGGCAAGGGCCTGATCATCGCGGGCCTGACGGGCGTCTTCATCATCGGCTCGCTCGGCACGCTGTTCACGATCGTCTACGGCATGGCGGTGTAGGGCGGTGTAGCACCTCGCGCCCGACGGGCACGCGCGCCCGGCCTGCCCGCCCCTGTCCCCCACATCCCACCCATCCGTCGTGCCCACCGGCTGAGGTTGCGTCTCCCTGATGTCGAGTCACCACACCGCGCCCGCGCGGGAACCAGCACGGCTACCGTCGTACGTGTTCCAGTTCCGGTACGACGTCGAGGGGGCGTACGCCGCATGAGCCTGGGAGACGAGCACGACACGCACGCCTCCGGCGGTTACGCAGGCACCCGCACCCGCCTCCCCGAGGGCGACCCCTACACCGGCGGCCCCCGCCGCCGGTCCTCCTCCCGCAGCCTCATCACCGTCGTGGCCGTCGTCGTCCTCCTCATCGCCGCGATCGCCTTCGCGAACCGCGGAGGAGACGATTCGCCATCCGACACCGCCGGCGACAAAACCCCGGCCACCTCCCCCACGTCCCCGACGGGAACCCGCCCGGTGGCAGCGGGCTTCGCCCATGACCAACAGGGGGCGGAGAGCGCGGCGGCGAACTACGCGGCTGCACTGGGCTCTGACGGCATGTTCAACGCCGACCGACGCCACGCCATCGTTCAGGCCATCGCCGATCCCAGCGCCGTGGAGCGCCTTCAGTCCGGCTTCGACGCCGACTACTCGCCGGCCTTCCTCACGAAAATCGGCCTCAACAAGGACGGCGCGGCTCCCGCAGGAAGCACCTTCGTCAACAGAACGCTGCCGGCGGGCACCAAGGTCACGGCCTTCAGTTCCGACGCAGCGACTGTAGAAGTCTGGTGCAACGGCCTCTTCGGGCTTGCCGGTGAGAGTTCGACGAACCCCGTGACCAACGGCTGGTTCACCGTGACCGTGGAGCTGAACTGGAGCGGCAACGACTGGAAGGTCCTGGAGACCAGTCAGAGAACCGGCCCCACTCCCGTGCCCGGGGACAACCCGGTGTCGGATGCTGACGAGATCGGCCAGGCGGTCAAGGAGTTCGGAGGCTTCACCTATGCCCGGTAACCCGCGCCGCACGCTCAGGCTCGCCGGCCTGGTGGCCACCACGCAGGCGGCCGCCGTACTCCTGGCCGGCCGCGCCTTCGCCGCCCCGTCACCCAGCCCGTCCAAGAGCGACGACCCCTGTGGGCTCATCGCAGGCCCCGCCAAGCGGTACTGCGAAAACGGCGAAAACAACAGCGGCACCCCCACCGGCCCCTCCGTAGACCCCACCTCCACCCTCGACCCCCTCTCCTCGCTGGCGCGCGGATGCGCAGACGCGGCGTCGTGGACGATCGAGAAGCTCAGCGAGGCCGTGAAGGACACGGCGACGGTGGACTTCACCAATGCGAAGTTCCTCCAGCAGTACGCGGTGGTGTTCGCGGCGTCGACGATCCTCACCCTGTTGCTGTGGCTGCTGGCCGTGGCCAAGCGGGCCGTGCGCGGCGTGCCGATGTCCACGGCGATCTCGGAGGCGATCGGGTTCCTCTGGCTCACGGTGCTGGCGTCCGCGTTCACGCCCCTGATCCTGTACACGATCGTCTCCGCCACCGACGGCATCAGCGAAGTCCTCGCGAACACCACCGGCGACCAGACCGACGTGTTCTTCGGCAACTTCTCCGGCGCCCTGGAGAAGGGAGAGGACATCGGCGGCGGCCCGATCATGCTGATCGTCGTCTCCCTCGTGTCCATCCTCGCCGCGGGCATCCTCTGGCTGGAGCTCGTGATCCGCGCCGCCCTGCTCTACGTCGGCGCACTCCTCGGCACCGTCGTCTACGCCGGCCTCGTCGACAAGAACCTGTGGGGCCACGTCCGCCGCTGGGCGGGCATCATGATCGCGGTCATCCTCGTCAAGCCGGTGATCGTCATCGTGCTCGGCCTCGCCGGAGCCCTCTCCGCCGACGACGGCCCCGACGCGTTCTCCGCCGTGGTCTCCGGCCTCGCCATCATCCTGCTCGCCATCTTCGCGTCCGCGATGATCTACCGCTTCGTCCCCGGCTTCGGCGACGAGATCGCCGGCTCCCGCAGCAACCGCATCATGCAGGGCGCCGAGGGCAAGGCCGCCGCCGTCATCAGCTCCCCCGCGACCCTCGTCGCCCAGGGCATCAAGACCCACAGCACCCGCGCCGACAGCAACGGCGGCGGACAGCAGAGCGCAGGCGCCCCCCGCCCGGCCAACCAGACCGCCGGCGGCATGGCCGCGCACAGCTCGCGCACCTCGCCCGGTGGCGGCGGATCTGTCCCCTCCGCCGCACCCTCGCCCCGTTCGAGCAGCCCGGTCAACACGCCCCACGCCAGCAGCACCCGCAACAGCAGTACCAACCGCACGGGAGGTGAAGGGCGTTGACGACCGAGTCCCATCTGTCCCATCCGGTCACGCCCCGCCGTACATATCTGATCGGCCGCGCCCGGCCGAACGCGATCGTCGGCCGGAATCGTGAGTCCGGTGAGATCGCGCTGATCATCGGCGGCGCGTTCCTCGGCATGATGTGCGGTCTCCTCGTCCCGGTGCTCTCCTTGCGCATCGTGCTGCTCATGGGCTTCCCGCTGGTCGCGCTCGCCGCGGTCTACGTGCCGTACAAGCAGCGCACGTTCTACAAGTGGTTCGAGATCAACCGCAGCTACAAGCGCACCCTGCGCCGGGGCACCGTCTACCGCTCCGGCGCCGTCGAGGCAGGCACCCGGCTCGACGGCCGCGAGGTCGAGGTCGGCCCCCCGCCCGGCATCGGCCGCATCACCTGGCTGGCCGCGCCCTTCGGCCCGGACGAGATCGCCGTGCTGCTGCACGCGGACCGCCGTACCGTCACCGCAGCCATCGAGATCGAGGGCCCCGGCGTCGGCCTGCGCGACAGCGAGGACCAGGAGGCCCTCGTCGACCGCTTCGGCACCCTGCTCAAGCACGTGGCCAACGGCGACGGCTTCGTCACCCGCCTGCAGATGCTCGCCCGCACCCTGCCCGCCGACCCCGACGCCCACGCCAAGGACGTCGCCGTACGCGGCGACGAGCGGGCACCGGCCTGGCTGCAGCAGTCGTACGACCAGCTCCAGTCGATGGTGTCCACCAGCAGCGAGCAGCACCGCGCCTATCTCGTGGCCTGTATGCACTTCACCCGCGAACTCGCCGCCGAGGCCAACGCCATGGCCCGCGCGGCCCGCCCGCACGGCGGCAAGGTCGACCGGGACTCAGGGCTCGCGGTCGTCATGGCGCGCGAGCTGACCGACATCTGCTCCCGCCTCCAGGAAGCCGACATCCGCGTACGCCAGCCCCTCGGGCAGGGCCGGCTGTCGAGCCTGATCCACTCCATGTACGACCCGGACCACCCGATCGACCACATCCAGGCGATGACGAAACGTAATGCCTGGCCGGCCGAGCTGGACGCCATGGAGCCCACCTACCTCCAGGCCAAGACCCGCGAGTCCAGCACCCGCGCGCCCTGGTGCCATGCCACGGCCTGGGTGAAGGAATGGCCGATGACGCCCGTCGGCGTCAACTTCCTCGCGCCGCTGCTCGTCCACACCCCGGACGTCATCCGCACGGTCGCCGTCACGATGGACCTCGAACCCACTGAGATCGCCATCGAGCGCATGCTGACCGAGAAGACGAACGACGAGGCGGAGGCCTCCCGCGCCGCCAAGATGAACCGCACCGTCGACCCCCGTGACGTCGCCGCCCACACGCGCCTCGACCAGCGGGGCGAGGACCTCGCCAGCGGCGCCGCAGGAGTGAACCTGGTCGGCTACATCACCGTCTCCTCGCGCAGTCCCGAGGCTCTGGCCCGCGACAAGCGCACGATAAGGGCGTCGGCCGGAAAGTCGTACCTCAAGCTGGAGTGGTGCGACCGCGAGCACCACCGGGCCTTCGTGAACACGCTTCCGTTCGCCACCGGCATCCGAAGGTAGGGACCATACGCATGCGGGATCCGCTGTCCGTCCTCACCGACGCCTTCACGTCCTTCCTGTTCGGGAAGGTCGAGACGACCCGCCTGCCCGTGCGCACCTCCACCGGGCAGGCCCAGGCCGTCTACCTGCCCACGGCCGCGCCCGGCCTCGGCGACTCCGGCGTGATCATCGGGCGCGAGGTGTACTCCGGCAAGGGCTACATCTACGACCCCTTCCAGCTGTACGGCCAGCAGCTCCCCGCCCCCCACTGGCTGGTCCTCGGCGAGTCCGGCAACGGCAAGTCGGCGCTGGAGAAGACGTACGTCCTGCGCCAGCTCCGCTTCCGTGACCGCCAGGTCGTCGTGCTCGACGCCCAGGGCGAGGACGGGGCCGGCGAATGGAACCTGATCGCGCAGGAGCTGGGGATAACGCCGATCCGGCTGGACCCGATGGCGGCACTCGACCAGGGCATCCGGCTCAACCCGCTCGACCCGGCGATCACCACGACCGGCCAGCTGGCCCTGCTGCGGACCATCATCGAGGTCGCCATGGGCCACGGCCTCGACGAGCGCTCCGGCTTCGCCCTGAAGGTCGCGCACGCCTACGTCAACGAGACCATCGTCGAACGCCAGCCCGTCCTGTCCGACATCGTCGACCAGCTACGGCACCCCGAGCCCGAGTCGGCCGAGGCGATGAACGTCGACATAGACGACGTACGGGCGTGGGGCCTGGACGTGGCCCTGGTGCTCGACCGGCTCGTCGACGGTGACCTGCGCGGCATGTTCGACGGCCCGACCACGGTCGGCATCGACCTGGACGCGCCGCTGATCGTGTTCGACCTCTCCCACATCGACCGCAACTCCATCGCCATGCCCATCCTCATGGCGATCGTCGGCGTGTGGCTGGAGCACACCTGGATCCGCCCCGACCGCAAGAAGCGCATCTTCCTGGTGGAAGAGGCCTGGCACATCATCAACAGCCCCTTCGTCGCCCAGCTCTTCCAGCGGCTGCTGAAGTTCGGCCGACGGCTCGGTCTGTCCTTCGTGGCCGTCGTCCACCATCTGTCCGACGTGGTGGACGGGGCGGCGGCCAAGGAGGCCGCGGCGATCCTGAAGATGGCCTCGACCCGGACGATCTACGCCCAGAAGGCCGACGAGGCCAGAGCGACGGGCCGTGTGCTGGGCCTGCCGCGCTGGGCGGTGGAGATCATCCCCTCCCTCACACCCGGCATCGCGGTGTGGGACGTCAACGGCAACGTCCAGGTCGTCAAACACCTGGTCACCGAGACCGAACGCCCCCTGGTCTTCACCGACCGCGCGATGACCGAGTCCTCCTCCGACTTCAACGACGAAGCCCTCCTCGCCGCCGAACTGGAGGCCGAGGAGCGCGCGGCCGCCTTCGTGGAACAGCACCTCGGCGACTCCGAGTCGACGGTGGCGTAGAAGCGTGAAGTGACAGCGTGAAAGGGGGCGACGGCGTGACGGCGGAGGAGTGGGGAGGGGCGAGAGCGTGAAGGCCCAGAACCAGCAGCGGGAGGCCCAGAGCGGCGGCATCCCCGACGGCCTGCTGCTCGGCATACTCGCGTTCCTCGTCGGCATGACCGTGCTGGCCTGGACTTCCACGGGCCTCGCCGCGTGGTTCGCCCACGGCTCCTGGCCGGAGACGGTCACCTTCGCCCGCACCCCGCCGGCCATGCGCCACCTCATCGCCGAGCCGCACGACATCACCGGCGCCTGGCCGGACACCCCGGCGACCGCCCTGTCCGGCTACGGCCTCTTCTGGGGCCTGCTGATCGGCCAGCTGATGATCCTGGTGGTCCTCACCGTCTTCGTCCTCGGGACGGTGGCCCGCTGGAGAGCGGTGAGGAGGAGACGCCGAGAGGAACCCCTGGAGCAGCGGCCGCAGTACGAGGTGCCGCAACCGCGAGTGGAACAGCAGCCGCAGCCGACGGCACCCGAGATGCCGCCGGTGGAGGCGGCGCAGGCCTCCGAGCAGCAACGGGTCGGCGGTCGGGCCAACACCCTGGTGGCGACCACGAAGGAAAGCCGCGAGACGACAGCCATCCAGGCGCTCCAGGACGCGGAAGGCCCCGCCCTGGTGGTCACCTCGAACCCCGCCCTCTGGCACTCCACCAAGGACGCCAGATCAAAACTCGGCCCCACCCACCTCTACGACCCCACCCACCGCTGCGACACCCCGGCACGACTCCACTGGTCCCCCACCACCGGCTGCGAGACCAAGGAGACAGCGGCACAAAGAGCAGCCGCACTGCTCACCCCGGTCCGCCCCACCTCCCGGCTCGACCAAGCGGTCAGCGACACCGCCGAAACGCTCCTGCGCAGCTACCTCCACGCCGCCGCCCTGGACGGCCGCACCATCCGCCACGTGCACCGCTGGTCGCAGGGCACGCAGATCCAGGAAGCCGTCAAGACGCTCCGCACGCACCCCAAGGCCGCCCCCGGCTCGGCGGGGGAGCTGGAGGCCGCCCTCACCGCGCACCCCGACCGCCGGGACATGGCCCAGGAGCTGACCGGCCGGGCCCTCGCCGCGCTGTCCACGGTGAACATCCGCGAGGCATGCACTCCCAACCGAACCGATGCGCTCGCCTTGGATTCCTTCATCCACGAAGGGGGAACGCTTTACGTGGTAGGCGAATCCATCGAGGACCCTCGGACCGAGCCGGGCGCGATGCCCCTCCTGACGGCCCTCGTCGCAGGCGTGGTCGAGCACGGCCGGCGCATGGCCGAACGGTCATCCTCCGGTCGGCTCGACCCACCACTGACGCTGGTGCTCGACGACATCGCGGCCGTGGCCCCCTTCGCCGACCTCCCGGAGCTGCTGGCCTCCGGCGCGGACACCGGCCTGCACACCCTCGCCCTGGTCCGCTCCCGCGAACAGGCCCGCTCCCGCTGGCCGCACGACGAACTCCCCGTCTAGACGGCACGCTCCAGCACGAACTCCAGCTCCTTCTCCCCGGGCGCCTGCGGCAGCGGCACGGTCACCCCGCTCGGCACGAACCCGGACCGGCGATAGAAGCCCTGCGCCCGCGCGTTGTCCTCGTGCACGATCAGCCGCACCCGCTCCAGACCCCGCTCCCAGGCCCACCCCACGGCCGCGTCCAGCAGGGCCGTACTCACGTCCCCACCGCGCCAGTCCTGTCGTACGAAGACCGCTACGACATGACCCTGATGCCGCTCCACCGGAAATCCGGCCCAGTCCGTGGAACCGGCCTCCTCGACGAGCAGCGTGAAAGTGCCCACCCAGTCCCCGTCGCCCGCCTCGGCGATGAACTGCCGCGCCCCGGACGCCCCTTCACCGGAGCGGGCCGCCCGCTCCTGCCAGAAGGAGTCGGGCCGCTCCACGGCCTCCTCGTACGTCTCCAGAAAGGCGATCGGCGCGACCGGGTCGCGCAGCGCCAGCAGCCGCAACTCCTTCGCCTGCTGCCACTCCTCGGCCCTGAGGGCCCGTACGACGAACTTCTCACCAGCGGAATCGGTCATGCGGGCCACCGTAGTACCGAGGTACTACGGGCTCACCCGATATACGGCCGCCGTCCGACGCCCCGGCCGCCCGCGCGGACGAGCATCGAAGCATGATTACGGCCCAGCAACTGACCAAACGCTACGGCGGCAGGCGCGGCAAGACCGCCGTCGCCGACCTCTCCTTCACCGTCCGGTCCGGCACCGTCACCGGCTTCCTCGGCCCGAACGGCGCCGGCAAGTCCACCACCATGCGGATGATCCTCGGACTGGACGCCCCGACCGAGGGCACCGCCACCGTCGACGGCACGGCGTACGCCGCCCAGCCGGCGCCCCTGACCCGTGTGGGCGCCCTGCTGGAGGCCCGCTCGGTGCACCCGGGCCGCACCGCCTTCCACCACCTCATGGCCCTCGCCCTCACCCACGGCATCCCGCGCTCCCGGGTCGAGGAGGTGCTGGAGCTGGCCGGCCTCACCGAGGTCGCCCGTCACAGGGTCAAGGGCTTCTCCCTCGGCATGGGCCAACGCCTGGGCATCGCCGCCGCGCTGCTCGGCGACCCTGACACCCTCATCCTCGACGAGCCGGTCAACGGCCTCGACCCCGAGGGCGTGCTGTGGATCCGCACCCTGCTCAAGTCCCTCGCCGCGGAGGGCCGTACGGTCTTCGTCTCCTCCCACCTGATGAGCGAGATGGCCCTCACCGCCGACCACCTGGTCATCATCGGCCGCGGCCGCCTGCTGGCCGAGACCACGGTCGCCGACTTCGTACGGGACTCGGGGGCGGGTTCGGTCCGTGTGGTCACCCCGGACGCCCAGACCCTCACCGAGCTGCTGCGGGGCCCCGGCACGACCGTCACGGCCACCGCCCCGAGCACCCTCGACGTACGGGGCACGGACGCCGAGCACATCGGCCGCACGGCAGCCGCCCACGGTATCCCCCTCTTCGAACTCACCTCGAACGCCTCGTCGTTGGAGGAGGCGTTCATGGCCCTCACCCACGACTCGGTCGAGTACGGCCCCTCACACCTGGAAGGAGCCCGCGCATGAGCACCGTCACGGCCTCCGTCGCCGTCACCCCCGCCCGCGTGCTGCGCGCCGAATGGCACAAGCTGTGGACGCTCCGCTCGACCTGGGTCAGCCTGGCCCTGACCGTCGTCCTGACCATCGGCACCGGCCTGATCATCGGCGCGAGCTACGAGAGCGGAGGCGGCGACGACGACATCGACACCGTCCTGCTGGTGCTGCTCGGCATGCAGTTCTCCCAGGTCATCCTGGGCACGCTCGGCATCCTGGCCACGGCCGGCGAACACACCACCGGTCAGATCCGGGCCACCATGACGGCCGTGCCGCGCCGGCTGCCCGTGCTGTGGTCCAAGGCCGCCGTCCTGGCCGCCGTCGGCTTCGTCACCGTCCTGATCACCAACTTCCTCACCTTCCCGCTCGCCCAGACCTTCCTCGCCGACACCGAACAGGCGGCCTCCCTCGGCGACCCCGGCGTGATCCGCGCCCTCGTCACCAACGCCGCCGGCCTCGCCCTCCTCGGCGTCCTCGCCCTGGGCCTCGGCTCGCTGCTGCGGTCCGTGTCGGCGGGCATCGGCGCCCTGATCGGCCTGGTCATGATCCTCTCCGAGGTCCTCGCCCTGCTCCCCTACGACTTCGTGGACGACGCCTCCCCCTACCTCCCCGGCAAGGCCCTCGAAGCCCTCACCTACGCCGACCCCGCCCCGGGCATGGCCTCCCCCGGCGGCGCCCTCCTCGCCATGACCCTGTGGACCGCGGCGATCCTGGCCCTGGCGGCGGTGCTGCTCAAGCGACGGGACGTATGACGAGCACGAAGTCCCGTACGACGAGGCGGATGACGGAAACAGGCTTCCGTACGGAGGAGTCGGCGGCGACCATGGACGACGTGCCGGAGGACCAGACGACGCGAGCGCCCCAGACACCGGAGCCCCTGACCCAGTACCTCCAGCGGACCGTGCAGCGGGTGCGCGCCTTCGACCGGCGCCACCCGCTCGTCTGGGACCTGCACCTCACGGGCTTCTGGACGGCCGCAGCCCTCATCGACTTCCTCGGCGACGGCTGGACCCGCGTGGCCCGCAGCACCGACGTCCCCGACGCCCTGGTCCTCGTCCTCACCCTCGCGCTCTCCCTGCCCCTGCTGTGGCGCCGCTCCCACCCACGCACGGTGCTGCTCCTGATGGCCCCGGCCCTGCTGGTCAACGCCTGGACCGGCGCCCTCCTGCAGGCCGCCCTGCTCCAGCTGCTCGTCGTCTTCCACATCGCCCTGCGCAGCCCGCTGCGAACCCTGTGGTGGGCGGCGGCCGTCTGCATGGCGCCGGTGGTCCTGACCGTCGTACGCCATCCACGGGGCCCCGCCGACGAGGACCTCGTCCCGCACGCGATGTCGCTCCTCGTCGCCGTCGCCATCGGCATCACCGTCCGCACCCGCCGCGACTACACGGCCGCCCTGGAGGACCGCGCCCGCCGCCTGGAGATCGAACGCGACCAGCAGGCCCGCCTCTCCGCCGCCGCCGAACGCACCCGGATCGCCCGCGAGATGCACGACATCATCGGCCACAACCTCTCCGTCATCACCGGCCTCGCCGACGGCGGCCGCTACGCCGCCGCCAAGTCCCCGGAACGCGCCGGCCAGGCCCTCGACGCCATCGCCGGAACCAGCCGCCAGGCCCTGTCCGAGCTGCGCCGCCTCCTGGACGTCCTGCGCGAGGACGAACCCGAGCCCGCCGACCTCACCCCGCAGCCCGCCCTCACCGACCTCGACCGCCTCCTGGACGGCGTCCGCGCGGCGGGCCTCCCGGTCGAAGCGACGATCGAGGGCGACCCGAAGATCTCACCGGGCCGCCAGCTCACGCTCTACCGCGTGATCCAGGAGGCCCTGACGAACACCCTGAAACACGCGGGCCCGCACGCCACGTCGTCCATCGCCCTCTCCTACGCCGACACAGGCGCGGTCACCGTCACGGTGACGGACACGGGCCGAGGCGGCACTCCCGCCGGCAACGGCGGCCGCGGCCTGACCGGCATGCGGGAACGCACCGCCCTGTACGGCGGCACCCTCGAAGCCGGCCCGCGCCCCCACCCGGCCCACGGCTGGCGTGTCCATCTGCATCTCCCGGAGGAACCCGCACAGTGACCACCGTCCTCATAGCCGACGACCAGCCCCTCCAGCGCTTCGGCTTCCGCATGCTGCTGGAGAGCCAGGACGACCTGACGGTCCTCGACGAGGCCGCCAACGGCACCGAGGCGGTCCGCAAAGCGGCCGAACTCCACCCGGACGTCGTCCTGATGGACGTCCGCATGCCCGGCCTGGACGGCATCGAGGCCACCCGCCGCATCACCGCCTCCGGCGACCGCACCCGCGTCCTGATCCTCACGACCTTCGACCTGGACGAGTACGCCTACGCCGGCCTGCGCGCCGGTGCCTCGGGCTTCCTGGTCAAGGACGCCCAGCCGGAGGACCTGCTGTCCGGCATCCGCGCGGTCGCCTCGGGCGACGCGGTCGTCGCCCCCGGCCTCACCCGCCGCCTCCTGGACGCGTACGTGCACCACCTCCCGTCCGGAACCACCGAGCCCGGGGCACCGGACCCCCGCCTGGCCACGCTCACGGACCGGGAACGGGAAATCCTGACGGTCATCGGCAAGGGCTGGACGAACTCGGAGATAGCCGGCCGGCTGCATCTCGCGGAATCGACGGTGAAAACCCATGTGGGCCGCATTCTGGCGAAGACGGGATCGCGGGACCGGGTGCAGGCAGTGATCTTCGCGTACGAGACGCGATTGGTGGAGCCGTAAACGCAGAAAAGGCCCACACCGTACGGTGTGGGCCTTTTCTTCAATGATTGTTCGGCGGCGTCCTACTCTCCCACAGGGTCCCCCCTGCAGTACCATCGGCGCTGTAAGGCTTAGCTTCCGGGTTCGGAATGTAACCGGGCGTTTCCCCTACGCTATGACCACCGAAACACTATGAAACTGTCAACCGCACCACGCCTGTGACATACGTGGGGTTGTTCGTGGTTTCAGAACCAACACAGTGGACGCGAGCAACTGAGGACAAGCCCTCGGCCTATTAGTACCGGTCAACTCCACACGTTACCGTGCTTCCATATCCGGCCTATCAACCCAGTCGTCTACTGGGAGCCTTACCCTCTTATAGAGGTGGGAGTCCTCATCTCGAAGCAGGCTTCCCGCTTAGATGCTTTCAGCGGTTATCCCTCCCGAACGTAGCCAACCAGCCATGCCCTTGGCAGAACAACTGGCACACCAGAGGTTCGTCCGTCCCGGTCCTCTCGTACTAGGGACAGCCCTTCTCAAGACTCCTACGCGCACAGCGGATAGGGACCGAACTGTCTCACGACGTTCTAAACCCAGCTCGCGTACCGCTTTAATGGGCGAACAGCCCAACCCTTGGGACCGACTCCAGCCCCAGGATGCGACGAGCCGACATCGAGGTGCCAAACCATCCCGTCGATATGGACTCTTGGGGAAGATCAGCCTGTTATCCCCGGGGTACCTTTTATCCGTTGAGCGACGGCGCTTCCACAAGCCACCGCCGGATCACTAGTCCCGACTTTCGTCCCTGCTCGACCCGTCGGTCTCACAGTCAAGCTCCCTTGTGCACTTACACTCAACACCTGATTGCCAACCAGGCTGAGGGAACCTTTGGGCGCCTCCGTTACCCTTTGGGAGGCAACCGCCCCAGTTAAACTACCCATCAGACACTGTCCCTGATCCGGATCACGGACCCAGGTTAGACATCCAGCACGACCAGACTGGTATTTCAACGACGACTCCACCCACACTGGCGTGTGAGCTTCAAAGTCTCCCAGCTATCCTACACAAGCCGAACCGAACACCAATATCAAACTGTAGTAAAGGTCCCGGGGTCTTTCCGTCCTGCTGCGCGAAACGAGCATCTTTACTCGTAGTGCAATTTCACCGGGCCTATGGTTGAGACAGTCGAGAAGTCGTTACGCCATTCGTGCAGGTCGGAACTTACCCGACAAGGAATTTCGCTACCTTAGGATGGTTATAGTTACCACCGCCGTTTACTGGCGCTTAAGTTCTCAGCTTCGCAACCCCGAAAGGTCACTAACCGGTCCCCTTAACGTTCCAGCACCGGGCAGGCGTCAGTCCGTATACATCGCCTTACGGCTTCGCACGGACCTGTGTTTTTAGTAAACAGTCGCTTCTCGCTGGTCTCTGCGGCCACACCCAGCTCACCGTGTAAAACGGATCACCAGACATGGCCCCCCTTCTCCCGAAGTTACGGGGGCATTTTGCCGAGTTCCTTAACCATAGTTCACCCGAACGCCTCGGTATTCTCTACCTGACCACCTGAGTCGGTTTAGGGTACGGGCCGCCATGAAACTCGCTAGAGGCTTTTCTCGACAGCATAGGATCATCCACTTCACCACAATCGGCTCGGCATCAGGTCTCAGCCTCAATGTGCGACGGATTTGCCTATCGCACGGCCTACACCCTTACCCCGGGACAACCACCGCCCGGGATGGACTACCTTCCTGCGTCACCCCATCACTCACCTACTACCAACTTGGGCCGGCGGCTCCACCACTCCCCTTCACCCGAAGGCTCCAGGGCGGCTTCACGGCCTTAGCATCACTGGATTCGATGTTTGACGCTTCACAGCGGGTACCGGAATATCAACCGGTTATCCATCGACTACGCCTGTCGGCCTCGCCTTAGGTCCCGACTTACCCTGGGCAGATCAGCTTGACCCAGGAACCCTTAGTCAATCGGCGCAAACGTTTCTCACGTTTGTATCGCTACTCATGCCTGCATTCTCACTCGTCAACCGTCCACAACTCGCTTCCGCGGCTGCTTCACCCGGCAGACGACGCTCCCCTACCCATCCATACAGGCGTTGGCCCTATTGTATGAATGACACGACTTCGGCGGTACGCTTGAGCCCCGCTACATTGTCGGCGCGGAATCACTAGACCAGTGAGCTATTACGCACTCTTTCAAGGGTGGCTGCTTCTAAGCCAACCTCCTGGTTGTCTGTGCGACTCCACATCCTTTCCCACTTAGCGTACGCTTAGGGGCCTTAGTCGATGCTCTGGGCTGTTTCCCTCTCGACCATGGAGCTTATCCCCCACAGTCTCACTGCCGCGCTCTCACTTACCGGCATTCGGAGTTTGGCTAAGGTCAGTAACCCGGTAGGGCCCATCGCCTATCCAGTGCTCTACCTCCGGCAAGAAACACACGACGCTGCACCTAAATGCATTTCGGGGAGAACCAGCTATCACGGAGTTTGATTGGCCTTTCACCCCTAACCACAGGTCATCCCCCAGGTTTTCAACCCTGGTGGGTTCGGTCCTCCACGAAGTCTTACCTCCGCTTCAACCTGCCCATGGCTAGATCACTCCGCTTCGGGTCTTGAGCGTGCTACTAAAATCGCCCTATTCGGACTCGCTTTCGCTACGGCTTCCCCACCCGGGTTAACCTCGCAACACACCGCAAACTCGCAGGCTCATTCTTCAAAAGGCACGCAGTCACGAGGCAAGCACAAGTGCTTGCCCGACGCTCCCACGGCTTGTAGGCACACGGTTTCAGGTACTATTTCACTCCGCTCCCGCGGTACTTTTCACCATTCCCTCACGGTACTATCCGCTATCGGTCACCAGGGAATATTTAGGCTTAGCGGGTGGTCCCGCCAGATTCACACGGGATTTCTCGGGCCCCGTGCTACTTGGGTGTCTCTCAAACGAGCCGCTGACGTTTCGACTACGGGGGTCTTACCCTCTACGCCGGACCTTTCGCATGTCCTTCGCCTACATCAACGGTTTCTGACTCGTCCCACGGCCGGCAGACCGTGGAAGAGAGATCCCACAACCCCGAATGCGCAACCCCTGCCGGGTCTCACACGCATACGGTTTGGCCTCATCCGGTTTCGCTCGCCACTACTCCCGGAATCACGGTTGTTTTCTCTTCCTGAGGGTACTGAGATGTTTCACTTCCCCTCGTTCCCTCCACTTGCCCTATGTGTTCAGGCAAGGGTGACAGCCCATGACGACTGCCGGGTTTCCCCATTCGGAAACCCCCGGATCAAAGCCTGGTTGACGACTCCCCGGGGACTATCGTGGCCTCCCACGTCCTTCATCGGTTCCTGGTGCCAAGGCATCCACCGTGCGCCCTTAAAAACTTGGCCACAGATGCTCGCGTCCACTGTGCAGTTCTCAAACAACGACCAACCACCCGTCACAACCCGCCGAAGCGGA